>CAVZMW010000001.1:0-21481 GCA_963776495.1 uncultured Acidobacteriota bacterium
TGAGCGCGCCTAGCGCTCAAAGCGCTTGTCACCTGTTCTAGCCAGTAAGCCGGAGAGAACTGATTGCCTGCCCACCCGCTGAGTGAACTGATGAAAACAGGCACCTGGGTTCTGCTCAACTCTTTCTGCAGCCAGCAGTAGTTTCGTTATCGCGGGCACTGCGCGGGCGATGGTAAACCGTTAAAAGGTTGCTTATCGGGCAGAGGGTCAGACGGTGCAGCAACGCGGCGTGGACCAGCGCGTTACGAGCGGGATGCGATAAATCGCATAAGGCCAAATCCTTTCGATCGCCGGCGCGGCAAACACTGACGCGAATGGGAGCACATCGCGTCCAGAGTAGGGAGGTGGAAGCAAACGCGACGAGCGCCGTCCGCGCTCGGTCAGACATAAGCAAGCATCAGCGCCAGGCCGGGCGCCTGTTCCACCCACAGGATGGGGATCCGCATTCGGGGCCGCGCCGTGACCGGACCAACCCGGCGTCCGAGGCCGCACCATACTGCATGATGGAAATCACCCTCCCATACGCGGCTTGCGTGGCCCGTTCGAATTGCCACTCAACGAAGCGATGGCTGTCCGTCGGCCCACCGAATAGGCGTTGTAGAACGTGATTCCTAGACCCGAAACGTGGTGGCGTGAACGGTCTCCCCCCATGGAGAGCTGATGACGGGCGCCTTGCCGGCCGCGCACGATGCCAGGACTGGAAGTCGACGTCCAGGTCCACATCGGTTCGCGACTGGCTCCTCGGTCCCCCCACCAGTGAGTAGTCCGATGCCTGGCCGTGTCGCGCCCATGCCGATGGCGGCGCTCCAAAAAGAAGAACCAGCGATGGAATCACGGTGACGAGCGCCAGGGCGCGAAACGAGAGTGGCAGGGCGTACAGCCAGCGCGTCCGCTGACGAGCGTACACGTTCGCCATGATCACGAAGATGGCCACAGAGGGAACGGACAAGTCTCCCCACCGACCGAGATAAACCCCCATCGCGAAGAGGCCCAGCGGCATCACGAAACCAGCCGACCGCACGACCGGCCACCAGGCCAGCGGTTGCGCATCCCGTGTTGACCGGGGACTCGAGGTCGAGCCGACCTCCTGCATCGGAGCGACCTGGAAGGACGCAGGGATGGCAAACCACGTTCTCAGAAGGATCAGCGCGCCGGCGAGCGCGAATACCGCGAGGAACGGACCCGGCGGGAGGAAATGCCAGGCCAGGGCGCCCGCGGCCGCGAGGCCCGTCCAAAGCGCTGCCAGCAGCCCTGCGGGTATGGCGCACTCCTGCACGCGGACCGAGAGCGGAAGAAGGCACGCCAGCGTGAAGAGGATCCCGCATTCCAGCATCCCCAGCACCTCGGGCCAGCCGGTGTCCGGAACAGAAAGGGCGACGAGGATACCGGCGAGAACCGGCAGCCACACCAGCGCCAGACGCGAGAGGAGACGCGCCAGGAAGAGCTGTCGCCCCTCGATCGGCAGCGCCGCTTCAAAGAGCGTGGCGCGTCGATGAGGGCACCAGAACACCGCGATGATCAGGCTGGCCTGCACGAAGAGCAGTCGGGTCCAGTGTGGGTCGGGGCCACCCGGAACCACCGACAGCAACTGCACGACCGTCAGGGAGGCGACGCCGACCCCTATCTTCCACGCAGGGTCACGCTTCAGCAGCCTGAGAATCATGATGCCTCCGACAGACGGTGACGGCCGACGAGTTCGACGAACAACTCCTCGAGCGGGACGCGCACGCAGCGGATGCCGTCGAGCGCGAGCGAGTCGTTCAATTGCCGTTGAACCGCCTCGGGCGTGCCCTCGAAGACGGCGTGCCACTCCGAGAGGACGGGCCGCACGCGGACACAGCCAGGCAGGCGTTCCAACGCCGCGGCATCGGGGATCGCGTCGATCGCGATGAGGGCGACGCAATAGCGCTCGTGCAAGTCGTCCAACTCGCGGTCGAGCCAGACTCTGCCATCGTCGAGCAGGACGACACGGCCCCCCAGGCGTTCGACGTCGTTCATGTAGTGCGAGGAGAAGAGGATCGCCGTGCCTTCGCGGTTCAGCAACTGGATCGAGGTCTCCAGGAACTCGCGGCGCGCGGCGGGATCGAGTCCGCCGGCCGGTTCGTCGAGAATCAGAAGTTCGGGCCGATGGCAGACCGCGCAGAGCAGCGCAAGCTGGCGCGCCTCACCCTTGCTGAGCTTGCCGACCCTGGCGCGGACGGCCAGATGGAACCGGTCCAGGAGTTCGCGTTCCAGGCCCTCGTCCCATCCGGGGAACAGGTAGCGGTGCAGCGCGATCAACTCGGCGATGGACGATCCCGTGGGCAGCACCTGCTCCTCGGCGACGTAGCCGATACGCTTCTTGACGGTGACAGGGTCGGCGGTCGGAGAAGCGCCGAATACGCGCACCGAGCCGGCATGGGGAAAGAGCATGCCCATGGCAAGACGGATCAGCGTCGTCTTGCCCGCGCCGTTGCGGCCCAGAAGGCCCACGACTTCACCTGCGGACACGGTGAACGTCACGCCGTTCAGGACCGGCGTCCCTTTCTTGAAGGACCTCTCGATGTCGTGGAACTCCAGAACGGGCGTCATCGTGTTTCCCTTCTGTGGTGTGCCTGCGGACCTTGGGTGAGCTCGCGGTCGGCCGCTTCGAGCGCCTTCACGACTTCCCGAAAACCGAGTCCCGCCAGGTAGGCCTGCGAGAGGAGTTGTCGCGAAGCCTGCTGGAGGTGCCCGAGCTGAACGCTGCGATCGACTTGCGGTGGTCTGGCAGAGACGAAGGTGCCCCGACCGCGCTGCGTCTCGATGAAGCCGAGCGCTTCGAGTTCGTCGTACGCCTTCTTCACGGTGAGCGGGGCGATGACCAGTTGCTCGCTGAGTTCGCGGTGCGAAGCCAGCTTGTCGCCGCTCTCGATCCGGCCCCCGGCAATCGCATCCACGACTTGCCGCATGATCTGGCGGTAGAGGGGGAGCTCGTCGGAGGGGTTGACGACCAGGTGCATGTCACAGTGATATATATCACTATATCACGAACGTTGCAAGATGCCGTGATGGTCCCCCCTGCTGCATGCGAACCGCGCTACGATGAGCAGGTTCAGTTGGCCCGGTTCACCCAATAGGCTCTCCGAGATTCCAGGTACGGTTCTGGTCCCGATCGAGGTGTCGTGTGGGTTCCACGCGCGACGTGCTGGAGGCCGGTAGACGACGCGAGCGTCAGCGGCGGAATCCGCATCCCGCCGCGGGCACCCCGGCGGATTGGCTCGTCGGCGGAGGCGAGCTGGGCGAGCTCATTCGTTGCACCGATTGGTCGAGCAGTCCTCTCGGCCCTCGAGCGGACTGGCCCCAGTCGCTCAGAACCGTGGTCAACGTCGTCGTGGAGAGCAGGTATCCCAACGCCCTGCTTTGGGGACCCGACCTGCTGCTGCTGTACAACGACGCCTACCGCGTGATTGCCGCCGACAGGCACCCGACCGCGCTGGGGCGCTCGACTCGAGTGATCTGGTCTGAGGTGTGGCACATCAACGAGCCGATCTTGGCCGCCGTGATGCAGCGGGGCGAGAGCCGCTACTTCGAGGACATGCTGTTTCCCATCAACCGCCGAGGCCGCATGGAGGATGCGTACTTCACCCTCTGCTACAGCCCGGTGCGTGTCGAGGACGGCACCGTCGGCGGCACGCTCGTCACGCTTCGCGAAACGACCGTCGCGGTCGAGCGGGAGACCCGGCTTCGTGAGAGCGAGCGGCGGCTCCAGGCCGCAGTCGAGTCCAGCGGCGAGACGTTCCGCGCATTGGCCGACAACTCACCGGATAACATCGATAGGATGGATCGCGAATCTCGCCACCTCTATGTGAATCCTGCGGCGGCCAGCCTGTATCGCCTGGCTCCCGGCGACGTGGTCGGCAGGACCAACCGGGAACTGGGGACGCCGGACCCGCGGGCGGACATCTGGGAGGACCGGGTTCGCCATGTGTTCGATACCGGACGGCCGCTCGAACTGGAGGATGCCTTCCCGGCCAAGGACGGAACGAGGTTCTGGCAGGTCCGCTGCGTCCCCGAGAGAGCCCCGGACGGAAGTGTCGCTTCGGTGCTGGCCGTGTCGCGCGAAATCACGGACCGCAAGCTGGCGGAGGCGCAGGTCGTTCAGAGCCAGAAGACGTTCGCAGAACTGGTCGACCGTGCCCCATTCGGCATTTACGTCATCGACTCGCGGTTCCGCATCGCGCACATGAACACGGCTTCGCAGGTCGGGGCCTTCCAGCACGTGCGGCCGGTGATCGGGCGGGACTTCTCCGAGGCCATGCACATCCTCTGGCCCGAACCCGTCGCCGCGGGGATCATCGCCGCCTTCCGCCACACCCTCGAGACCGGTGAGCCCTACTATTCGCCCCGGTTCGTCAACCCGCGGCAGGACGTCGAAGCGGTCGAAGGGTACGAGTGGGAACTTCATCAGATCACGCTCCCGGACGGGCAACGCGGCGTCATCTGCTATTACTTCGACTCGACGAGCTTACGGGAGGCCGAGGCGGCACTGAGGCAACTCAACCAGACGCTCGAGCAGCGCGTGGCAGAGCGGACGGCGGAGGTGCGGCAGGCGGCCCTCCAGCTGCGCGCGCTGGCGACCGAGCTGGCTCAGACCGAGCAGCGCGAGCGAACGCGACTGTCGAAGATCCTCCACGACCACGTTCAGCAGCTCCTGGTCGCGGCGCGGATGCAGGTGGAGCGGCTGACCCGCGATGCCGATCCGGAGCGGCGACGCGCCGCGGCGGAGGCGGTGGACGGCATCCTCAAGGACGCGCTGGACGCGTCGCGTTCGTTGACGGTCGAGCTGAGCCCGCCCGTTCTCCACGAGGCCGGGCTCGTCGGCGGCCTGAACTGGCTGGCCTCCCGCATGCTGGAGAAGAACCAGTTCACGGTCCGGCTGCGCACCGACAGGCATGCCGAGCCGGCGACCGAGGAGATGCGCGTCCTGCTCTTCGACTGCGCGCGCGAACTGATCGTCAACGCCATGAAGCATGCCGGAGTGCCGGAGGCGCAGCTCACGCTCCTGCGGACGGGCGATGGCCGCGTGAGACTGATCGTCCACGACGAGGGGCGAGGCATCGATCCCGTTCGACTGGAAAAGCGCCGTGCCGAAGACGTCAGCTTCGGCCTGTTCAGCATCCAGCAGCGCCTGGCCCACCTCGGCGGCGAGATGGAGATCGTCACCGCCCCCGGCAAGGGAACCACGATCACCTTGACGATCTCCGGCGCCGTCGCGCAGCCGGATCTGGCTGACGCGGGCGTGTCCGCACGGGAGGACGGGCAGATCGGCAAGGCCGTCGTCCGCGCCAGGACGTCTGCGCAGCGCGTGCTCATCGTGGACGATCACAAGATCGTGCGCCAAGGGCTCGTCGAGTTGATGCGATTCGAGGCGGACATCGAAGTGGTCGGCCAGGCTGCCGACGGCCCCGCCGCCGTCGAACTCGCCGCGAAGCTGGAGCCGGACGTCGTCATCATGGACGTCAACCTGGGCGAGATGAGCGGCATCGAGGCCACCAGGAAGATCCTGGCGAGGAACCCGGGCATCAAGGTCATCGGGCTGTCCATGCACACGGACAGCGACGTGGCCATCGCCCTGCGCGAGGCCGGCGCCGTCGCCTTCGTGACCAAGGGCGGACCGTCCGAGGACCTGCTCGCCGCCATCCGGGCGGCCAGTCGGTAGGCGCGCCTGCGCCGGCCGCGCGCGGTCTCGGTAGGGCCGGCCTCCTGGCCGGCCGCAAGACGCGCCCATCCTTTACGGAACCAGCGTGAAGCTCGGAACGTGTCGAGGCGTGACCCGGGCCAGGTGACGCCGGTCGGTCGAGGCGAGGGTGGTCACCTTGAGCCGTTCTGCCATCGCGACCATCGAGAGATCGACGAACCCGAGGTCGGGGTAGCGACCCATCAGTTCGAGCGCGCGCTGAATGTCGATCGGCTTGAGTGGCTCCACGTCGAGCTCGCCGGTAGCGAGGCTTCGCACGAACCGCCTCTCGACGGCGGGACCGAGCCGGGTGTGCAGGAGATAGGCGACTTCGGGCACGACGGTCACCGGCGCGAGGAGCAGGTCGGAGACCTCGTCCAGCCACGCGCGCGCGCGCTCGTGCCATCGGTCGTCGGCGTCGGCGAGTGCGTACAGGACGCCGGTGTCCACGAGGATGGCCATCAGCGCTTCCGCCCCCTGGCCGGGGCCTTCCACAGCAGTTGCTCGTGCCGTTCCGCCGTGTCCTGGCGCCCGCTCCGCCCGGCCGCCACGAACCCCAGCGCCTTCGATGACGTCTCCCGCGCGCTGACGACGTAGTCCGCCAGGGCCTCGCGCACGAGGGATGCCATGGGACGGTCGGAGCGCCTGGCCATCGCCTTCAGCTCTCGTTCGAGCTGTTCGTCGAGAAAGATCGTCGTCCGGCGCATATTACATACGATAGCATATATTACCAACAGGGCCGCCCGGCATCACCGGGCGGCCACCCCCGCCTACTTCACCACGACCTCGACGCTGCCCAGCAGGTCCGCCTGGTAGTCGTACACGACCACCTTGACGACCCGCATGCCAGGTTTCTTCGGCACGCGGACCTGGCACGGTATGCCGCCCCGCATGACCTGCTCGTAACTGTGCGGCGGCAGCTTCATGTCGAGTTGCTTCCATCGCTCGTCGAGGATCGTCTTGCGGGCGTCGGCGAAGAAGACCACCACGTCCAGGAGGCCCTCGTGGACGCCACCGGCTGGGACCGCCGAGACCCTGGACGGGTCGATGACCACCTCCACCAGGATGTCGTGGCCCCCGCCGCTCTCGGAGGCGACTTCCGTGGCGCGCGCCTCGACGCGGATGTCGCGCATGGCGCCGCGATAGATCGCGGCGGACACGACGCGGTTCTCGGTGAGGAAGCTGCGCCGGTCGAACACGGGCGGGGCGACGCGGGCGTAGTAGCCCTGGCGGGAAAGGACCGTGACGCCCGGTCGATTTACGCGGACCCGGATCTTCCGGTACTTGCCGTCGCCCAGCGGCGTCCTGGGGTAGTAGCCGAGCAAGTAGGCGACCCTGGTGGCCCGATCGACCCGGTCGAAGCCCTTTGACGAGTACTGGCTGATCGACGCGATGCCGCCGGTGTCCTTCGACAGGGAGCGCAAGTCGTTCGCCGCGAAACCGCCGAGAACGCCGCCGGTCTGGAAGTTGTCGATGACCACGCGGGCGTCGTTCGCCGCCTCTTCCAGGCGGTCCAGATCGTCTCCTCGCAGGAAGCTGAGACCGAACTCGGTGAGCAGCACGATGTGCTTCTCGCCGTCGAAATGGCGCAGGTACTCGATGGCCGTGTAGACCTTGCCCAGGTCCTGGATCGTGCCCGCGTTGCGGGCTACGAACTCCTCGAACGGCAGGTCGGAGAACTGCTGGTTCTCGGTTCTCTCGAGCTCGGTGTGCGTCGGCGGGATCGGCCCGAGCTTCGCCTGCTCCTCGAGCACCATCGCGTCGAGCCGCTGCTGGCTGGCTTTCATCGCATCGTCCGCCGTGCGAGCGGGGCCCCCGACCGGGATTGGCGTGCTGCTCGCGACGCCGGCGGCGCCGGGCGCGGTGAAGATCGCGTCGATGTCCTTTTGCAGGCCGGCGGGGATGCGTGAGCTGCCATAGACGGCGGCGAGGCCCGACGACTGCAGGGCCAGCCGCGATTCGATGCCGCCGTGCAGCCTGCGGTAGCGTTCGAGGGCCTGCGCGACGCGCTCGTGATCGGCGGTGAAGTGCAGGGCGCGGTCGTAGGCAAACACGGAGGCGAGATCCTGCGGCAGCAGCCGTGCGCGAACGAAGTCGATGAGCGCGGTGACCCCTCCGGATGGCTCCTGCAGTCGCCCGCGGCCGAGCACGAAGAGGAACAGGCGCCGGCTCTGCGGGCGCAGGCCCGCCGAAGGGTCGGCGAGCCGGAGGCCGCCGCTCTCCGGCGCCTCGCCTTCGAACTGCTGCATGGAGAAGTGCGCAATCTCCTGGGGGACGCCGCCCTCGAGGATCGTGAAGTCCTCTTGCTTCAGGTCCGTCACCGCGTTGCCGCGGCCGTCCACCACGCGCACGTCGATCGGGACCAGCGTGACGCCCGCGCGAAACGTCAACTGCGCAGCCTGAGCCGGCGGGGCCTGCGCAGTCCTCTGGCCCGCAGCCTGCGCCCCGCGGACGGGCGCGCGGTCCGCGACGAGCACCGCAACCAGCGCCGCGCTCGCCGCCGTGGCAATCCACCGCACCAGCGTAGACGTCGCCCGCCCTGTTGTGTTTCGCACGCGCCTGATTATCGGAATTGGATTCCGATCGTCAGGCGAACTCCGGACGATTTCGACCCCTTCGAATGGCTCAGGGTCGTCCCGAGCACGGTCGAGGGACGAAGGCGGCGGCGTTGCGGCAAGGAGAGGGTTCAAGTCCTGCTCGTGGGCGACCAGTGGTTGCGGGGCCAGCGCGGCAACGCCCTTCGACAGGCTCAGGGTGGTTGCCGGCAACAGGATGTTCAAATCCTGGCCGAACTGAGCAGTGGTTGCGGGGCCAGGCCAAGCAACGCCCCGCCGAAGGCGGAGGCGTTGCGGTAGACCGGATGGTTCAAATCCTGGCCCCGTACGTGGCAAGGGCCGCCCGGTTTCACCGAGCGGCCTTCATGGTTGCGGGGCCAGGCCAAGCAGCGTCCCGCCGTAGGCGGCGGCGTTGCGGTAGACCAGACGGTTCAAATCCTGGCCCCGTACATGGCAAGGGCCGCCCGGTTTCACCGAGCGGCCTTCATGGTTGCGGGGCCAGGCCAAGCAGCGCCCCGCCGTAGGCGGCGGCGTTGCGGTAGACCAGACGGTTCAAATCCTGGCCCCGTACGTGGCAAGGGCCGCCCGGTTTCACCGAGCGGCCCTTATTGGTTGCGGGGCCAGGATTTGAACCTGGGACCTTCGGGTTATGAGCCCGCTCGGGCCGTTTCCCGCTCAGTCTCTCTCATTCTCGCTCGCTCCGTAACGTTCGTGCTGCCTACCACTTACGGGCGTTCTGTCTTCCGCCCTATTCCTGCTCATTCCTGCTCGTTTCGGCTCCGTCTGTTAGATGGCTGTTAGATGGCCTACCCGTGCGTGCCCGTCCGATCGGGCATCCGGATCACCTTTCCGCCTGCCGCGGCCGACTCGATCCGCGCGTCCAGCCGGCCCATCGCGGCCGTGCCGGTCTCCCGGAACAGGTGCCCGTACAGGTTGGCGGTGATGTCGATCGTCGCGTGCCCGAGTTGCCGGCTGACATACTTCAGCGACTCGCCCTGGTTGATGAGCAGCGAGGCGTAGGTGTGGCGGAGGCCGTGGAGGCCGATTCGGCGGACGCCCGCGGCCACGGCGCGCGTCATGATCGGCGCGAGCTGGCGTTTGCTCCAGTTGTCGGGATCGAGGTGCGCCCCGTCGGCCAGGCGGAAGACGTACCCGTCACCGAGCACGGGGAAGCACGCGCGGTAGAGGCTCAGGCACGCGAGCAGGCTCGGCGGGATGTCCAGCGTGCGGGCGGAGTGCGCCGTCTTTGGCGTCGTCTCCGCGCCGTGGTACAGCGAGCGACGCACGGTGATCTGGCTGGCCGACCAGTCGACGTCGGGCCATTGGAGCCCGAAGAGCTCGCCGCGCCGGAGTCCGGTGTAGACGGCCACGGCGAGGATCGTGCTGTCGCGGACGTCGGCCGCCGCGGTGAGCAGGATCGGGATCTGGGCCGGCTCGAGATACGGGCGCTCGATCTTCGAGCGGGGGAGGCGCCTGAGGCCGACCATCGGATCGTGCGCCAGGTAGCCTTGGGCCGGATGCTTCGCCCACGCGAGAATGACGTGCAGGAGGTTGACCAGGTTGTTGTAGGACTTCGGGCTCATCGTGCCGGCCTCGAGGTCGTTGGCCCGGGTCGCGGCCCAATCGTCCAGGAGGCGCGCGCGGAGCTGGTCGGACCGCACGTCGCCGAAGGCCGGCCGGAGGTGCGTGGCCACCATCGATCGGTAGGTCGTGGCCGTGGAGGGCTTCAGGAGGCGCTGCTTGACCCGCACGTCCAGCGAGTGCGTGAGCCAGCGATCGAACACGGCGCCCATCAGCGTCGGCGTCACGTCCTGGTAGGTGCCCTCGTGCGTGGCCTTCACGGCGCCGGCCAGGAACTTCTCCGCGGCCTTGCGCCGAGTGAAGGTGCGCCACTTCTGTTTGCCGTCGGCCCGCCACACGGCATCGTAGCGTTTCGATCCGTCGGCGAGCGTCCGCGTCATGATCGTGCCCGTCATGCCTTCCTCCTTCCGGTTCGAGCGCCGAGTGTCCAGTTGTTCTGCTCGTAGTATTTCGCCCGGGCCTCCGCTTTCTTCTCGGCCGGGTAGGCTCTCCAGGTGGCCCGGTCGGTGCAGACGGCGCTGCAGTAGATCTGGCGCCTGATGCGGTAGAAGAGCGCCCCACACTCCGGGCAGGGTCGCACCTGCCGCCCCTCGCCACTCATGAGCCACAACCCGAGGGCCACGCGGAAGGCGTCGACCGGTGCGCCCTGGTAGGCCAGGCTGTCGGGCTCGCCGAGTCGGCCCGTCGCGGTGACGTCGGCGAGCGACACCGTGATCGCGCCGCCCGCGGCGATCGGCGCCAGCAAGGCCCGCGCGTCCGCTTGCATCGCCAGCAGCTCGGCCCGGTGCCGTTCGTCCTGCGCCGTGACGAAACGCGCAGCGGCCGGCGCTGTCCCGACAACCTTGATTCCCTCCGTCGGCGGCAGACCCATGAACGCGCGCTGCTGTCGCCACAGCGCGTGGAGCTGCGGCGAGCGGAACTGCGGGACGTCGGCGGCCACGAGGCGGAGCGCAAAGCGGAGACGCTCAGCCCCTGGGACTTGCACGACCTTTCGGCGTTTCATCATGCGGTGTCTCCTGCAAGATTCTTCGCTTGCATGGATCGTGTCGCTGCCTGAGACTATAGCCGCTAGGTATTCCGATTGCAACCGAAAAGGGGAGCCTCATGGGGATGAAGGAAGAGCGGGCGCGGCGGGGCTGGTCGCAGACCCGCGTGTCGGCGCTGACGGGGATCTCGCAGTCGGACCTGTCCGCGATCGAGAACGGGCGCCGATTGCCGGGCGCCGGATGGCGGCGCCGACTGGCCGACGCCTTCGGCGTGAACGAGGTGGAGCTGTTCGGGCCCGAGCGGAAGACGCGGACGACCGCGGAAGGTGCGCGATGACGGACCAGGTGATGTGGACCGTGCGGAACGTCGCCGAGCGGCTCAACGTGCCGGACTCGTGGGTGTACGCGAAGGCCGAGACCGGCGAGTTGCCCAGCTTCCTGATCGGGCGCTATCGGCGATTCCTGCCCGCCGAGATCGAGGCGTATGTCGAGCGTCGCCGCCAAGGGCCCCGACGTGCGGCCGACTCCACGGCGGAAGTGGCCTAGCCATACAGCGAAACGCCCGGCTCGAGCAGGCACTCGGACCAGGCGCAGTCGCCACAAGGGACACGCTTGTGACTGACAGAATCGTAGCACACCACCCCGAACCGGAAGCGGACGACCGCTCGCTCGAGCAGCTCGCGGCCGACGAACTCGCCGTGGTGGACTACGCGGCGGAACTCCGAAGCGACCGCGACACCTTCCGCGCATGGTCGATCGTCCTGATGGGTGAAGTCTTCCGGCTCACACAAGTCTCGCGGCGCCAGGCCGACGAGAACGCCCGGCTGCAGGCGATCGTCCGGGACTTCATCACCGCGGCGGCAATCCGCCGAGATGGCCGAGCCGCATGAGACGCGCCCCGATGCCGTCCGCCGTCGAAGTCTTCGGCGTGCAGCCGGCGCCCGTCTTTGGCGTGGATGCCCTCACGGAAGTCGGCGCGGCGCAACGGTTCGCGCGGGAACACGCCAACGATCTCCGCTTCGACCATCGGCGCGCGCGCTGGCTCCACTGGAACGGACACGCCTGGCTCGCGGACGCGGACGCGGAGATCACGCGCCTGGCGATCGCCTCCGTGCGGAGTTGGCAGCGAGCGGCGCTCGACCTGGCGGACGTGCGCCTCAAGTCGGCCGTGCTCGCATGGGCCACGGGCTTCGACCGTGGCGCGAAGCTCACGGCAATGCTGGCGTTGGCCCGGTGCCTGAAGCCGCTTGCCGACGACGGCGCGGGCTGGGACGCGGCGCCCTGGTTGCTTGGCGTCCGCAATGGCGTAGTGGACCTCCGACGCGGTGAACTCCGCGACGGCCGCCCCGACGATCGAATCACCATGCAGACGGCCGTCGGCTTCGACCGTGAGGCGCGCTGCGCGCGCTGGGAACGGTTCGTCCATGAGGTGTTCCCCGATGCCGACGTGGCCGATTATGTCTGGCGCTCGCTCGGCTACTCGGTCACGGGCGACATGCGCGAGCAGTGCTTTTGGGTGAACCACGGGCGCGGGCGCAACGGCAAGAGCACGGCGATCGATACCGTCTCCTACGTGCTCGGCGACTACGCGCACCCGACGCCGTTCTCAGCCTTCGAGGTGCAGCAAGGGAACGCGGTGCCGGCCGACGTGGCGGCCCTGGACGGCAAGCGGTTTGTGACGGCCTCCGAGACGAACGGGCGATGGTTGCACGCGCCACGCCTGAAAGACATCACCGGCGGCGAACGGATGACGGTGCGTCACCTCTACGGCCACCCGTTCACGTTCCGGCCCACCTGCAAGATCTGGTGTCGCCGCTCGTGAAGAAACGCGGAAATATGGACATCTGGTCGACGGGGCCGAGCGGCGGCCCCTGCGGTCACGGTGACGTGCGCCGCTTCTTCTGCGTGAGTTCGGCCTCTCGGTGTCGGTAGCTGTCCCCTTCCAAGCGAATGATCTCGGCGTGGTGCGTGAGCCGGTCGACGAGGGCCACAGCGCACGACGCGTTGGGAAAGATGGTGTGCCAGTCCTTGAAGACGAGATTCGTGGTGACCACAATGGAGCGTTGCTCGTAGCGGCGGCTGATGATCTGGAAGAGCAGGTCGGCGGCGTGCGCGTCGTAGGCCAGGTAGCCAATTTCGTCCACGGCGAGCAAATGGGGGCGGGCGTAGGCGCGCAGGCGACGCTCCAAGCCCCGTGCGGTGTCCTGGCTGTTGAGATCGAGGAGCAAGTCGGACGCGGTGATGAAGAGCGCGGAGTGGCCGGCGAGGACGGTCTGATGGACCAGGTTCTTGCTGAGCATCGTCTTGCCGAGGCCCTGGTTGCCGACCAGCACGACGTTCTCGCCTTTGGCGACGAAGTCGAGGGTGAAGACGCGGTCGATGGTCGGGCGGTGCAGTTGCTTGGGCCAGTCCCACTCGAAATCGGCCATCGGCTTGAAGCGGCCGAGGCGCGCGGCGCGCAGTTGTCGTTCGAGCCGGCGTCGGGCGCGTTCATTGAGTTCGGCCTGGCTGAGGGTTTCGAGCAGGACGACCGGGCTCCAGCGTTGCTGCGTGGCGCGGGCGACCAGGTCGTTGAGGTGCTCGGCGGTGTGCGGGAGCCCGAGCCGCTGCAGGTTAGCGGTCAGAGTC
This sequence comes from uncultured Acidobacteriota bacterium, assembly GCA_963776495.1. Taxonomy (GTDB): domain Bacteria; phylum Acidobacteriota; class Vicinamibacteria; order Vicinamibacterales; family Fen-181; genus FEN-299. The sequence goes on from CAVZMW010000001.1 coordinate 13,449, forward strand.
GTCGTCGTCGTCGGGTCGGCTGAGCGCATCGTAGGCCTCCAAGCGGGGCGGAGTGAGATCGAGGTCCCGGACGCCAGGCCGATTGGGCCAGGCGACCGGCACGACCGGGCGCTGGCCGCGCTGGCGGCGCCGTGTGTCGAGAATGTGGGCGATGCTGCCGGCGCCGAGCGCGCCGCGCTCGAGCCCGAGGGCGACGGCGCTCGCGAGTTCCGTGGGCCCGTAGTCATCGAGCAGCGCCAGGAGCCGAATCGTGTGGAGCCGCAGCACCTCGCCCCGCGCGGCGAGCCGCTCCAGTAGCGTGGCCGTGGCCGGCACGGCGAGGCGCAGGCGGTCGCGGCCCGTGTGGACGTTGGCCTGCCGCGCCGCCGCCACCAAGCCCTCGACGTGCGCCGGGTCTTCAATCGTCTGGCCGGTGTCATAGCTCCGCTCGTGTCGCGCCAGTTCGTCCGCGCCGTCGACGACCCGCACGGTGGTGTCGCTGGCCAGCAGCGTCAGGGGCCGGCGGACGTGCGTGTGCGGAATCGAGTAGCTGTTGCGGTCGAAGCGGACGTAGGCGAGCTTCCCGGAGACGACCGGCCGCATCAGTTCCGTCTCGAAGGGATGGGCCGGCAGAGGCAGCAGGCGCACCTGTTCGTCGGCGAAGACCTGCGCGACGGTCCGATCGCGCTGCTCGGGATGGGGGCGCTGATGGGCGACCTCGTCACGCCAGCGTCGGAATTGGGCGTTGAGATCGTCCACATCGCGAAAGGTCCGCGCCGCGAAGAAGGCGTCGCGGAGGTAGAGGATCTGCCGTTCGACTTTCCCCTTCTCATTCCCGCGGGCCGGCGTGCAGGGACGGACGGCAAAGTGGTAGTGGCCCGCCAGCTCCAGCAAGCGGGGATGGAAGCGAATCGCCGTGCCGTGGCGTTCGAGCACGGCACTTTTCAAGTTGTCGTACACCAAGGTCCGCGCGGCGCCGTGAAACGCGCCAAACGCCGCGACGTGCCCCCGGAGAAAACTCTCGAGCGTTTGGTCCAGCGTGAAGAGCGCGAAGAGGGCCCGCGAGTACGACAGCACCATCACGAAGCCGGAGAGCAGACGTGTCCCATGACCGATCCGAATGCTCCCGAAGCTGCCCCAGTCGACCTGTGACTCTTCGGCTGGCAGGACGACCAGACGGCGGTACAAGGGCCGCGTGACTTGCGGCCGCAGGACGCGGACGAGTCGTCGGACCTGGACCGCCGACCCGTCATACCCGCGGGGCTGGAGCATCGCGTGCAACCGGGTCGCGCGCAGCCGCGGGTACTGCGCGAGCGTCTCGCGGATAAACGGCAGATAGGGATCGAGCTTGGTGCGGCGGCAGGTGCCCCGCGGCACGGCGCGCGTGTCCAGGGCAATGGCCGCCCGGACGGTGTCATGGTGGACGCCGAGGTTGGTGGCGATCGTGCCGACCTTCCAGTGCTCGCCGAAATAGAGCCGCCGGATCTCGGCGTGTTGCTCGGGCGTGATCATCGGACTCCTTCCTCGACGCGCGCGGGAGCCGCCACTCGTGCAGCACCACCCAACGGCTCGTCCGACCGCAGACCACGCAGCACGGGGTGCCGCGTGGCGGCGGCGCATCGATGGCAGGGAGTGTCGCGTCTGACGCGGGGGCGAGGGAAGTCTGATCCGTCACGCGGCGGCGGCGACGATAGGCGCGCTGATGGTCGCGATGATCGAGGCGGCCCTCCTGGCTGGCCTGGTGGCGGGCCTTGGCGGCCGCCACGCTCCGCCGACGGCCCGCCCGGCGACAGTCGTCCGAGCAGTACGCCTGGCCGCGGTCACAGGCGACGCAGATCGCAAACAGTTGGTGACAGGCGTGGCAGGTCTTCTGACGGAGCGGGACGTCCATGGCGCGGCCGGCGGCGATTGCCGCGGCCACTGGACGCCGGTGCCGATTCGTGGCACAACAGAAGGCGACTATCTCGTCGGCGCGTGGAGCTCGAGGTGGTCACGGGGGCCCGGAGGATCAGTCCGGGTCCCCACCTCATCGCGGTCCCCGCAGCGTACCCCAGCCCGACACTCCCGTCCACCGATGGGTCTTCGGCCGTCGGAACGCCACGCCCCTTCCACGGGGGGGGCGCCGCGGCCTCTTCGAGGCCACGTCGCCTGTCAGGTTCAAGCCACCGCACCCCTCGGCGTCGCCTGCGGCGACCGCCCCATCACGCCGCCACGCCCCGTCGACGGCGGTTCAGATTTCCGCACTAATTCGCGCTCGCCCACACTGGCTCTCGGTGAACGAACTCCCCCGTGTGGCCGACGACAGCGACGGCCTCTGGCGCCGACTGAAACAGATTCCCTTCACCCAGCGATTCGAGGGCGCCGAGGACGATCGGGGGCTCAAGGAGACGTTACGCGCGGAGGCGTCCGGGGTTCTCGCCTGGCTCGTGCGCGGCTGTCTGGCTTGGCAAGCGCGCGGCCTGGATGCGCCCGCCGGCGTCGAGGACGTGACCGCGACGTATCGGCGCGACTGTGACCAGCTCGGCCAGTTTCTCGAGGAAGCCTGCGAGCTTGATCCAGGGGCCGAGGTCGGCGCGACCGACCTCTATCGGCACTACACGAGCTGGGCCGAGCGGTCGGGTCTCGGCGAGCGCGAGCGCCTAACGGCAAACCACTTCGGCCGGAAGTGTGGCGAGCGATTGCGGCGCATCAGAACGATGACCGGCGCCGTCTATTGTGGCGTGGCGAGGCGGATTTCATGACGGATTCTCTTCAATGTTTACGGGCGTTATGACGCATTCGACCCTCTTTCTATAAACCCCCTTCGTGAGAGAGAAGGTAGAGAAGTTATGAAAACAGCCCCGAATCCGTCATATCCGTCATGCGAAGGAGTCTGGTGATGAGAGCGAACGAGGCATTCCCGGGTCGATTTTTGACGGCCGCGGATCTCGGGGGTACGAGCCACGTCGTCACCGTCGAGCGCGCGCTCACCGAGGAGATCGGGGGCGAACGCAAGCGGTGTCTGGCGTTCGTCGGCGCGCGCAAGCTGTTGAAGTTGAACAAGACCAATTGGCAACGGCTCGCCCAGATCACCGGCTGCGATGACGACGAACTCTGGCACGGCGTGCGTGTCCGCCTCGTGATCGAGCGGGTTCCGTTTCAAGGGCGGACTGTGGACGCGATCCGAGTTGAGGCCGTCGACGCGCCGGCGCCCCGCCAGCCAGTGCCCACGATGCCGCCGGCGAGCGAGATCCCATTCTGACGGAGGCGGTGATGAGGCGAAGGGCTCGACCTCGGCGCGTGGCTGGCGAGACGGCGGACGTTCGGGCCGCGCTGCGCGAACTCCGCCCCCGTTGCGCGTCGTGCGGGAAACCTTTCACGCCCACGGCGACGGCCACGCGAACGTGTCGACCATCGTGTCACGCGCTCGCCGACCAGCGGCGCCGAGGGGCCGACCTGTTCAGGGAGAACGCGCATGGTGATTGTCTTCTCGGTGCTCAGCGTGCTGCTGATGCTCGCGATCCTGGTCAACCTGGTGGTGCTGCTCCGGGACCTCCGGCGCCGCCGGCGACCTCGGCGACAGCGGTAGGCGAGGACCAGGCGGCCGAGCGTGACGATGTACCGGCCGAGACCGACCAGGCGCCGGCCGTCGACCGAGCGTCCGCAGTGACGGCGGCGCCGACGCGGCGGGGCGTGCACTGGCCCGATGCAAGAGACACGAGGCCGGGCCGAGGGTGGACGCTCGAGCCGGAGCGGGACGTTACGAGGTGGCGATAGAGCACGGCGAGTCGGAGACGGACGGTGCAACATGGACGTAAGTCATTTAGATACAATGACTTAGACGGGCACGGTTAGGTTCCGTCCAGCGTGTGTAGTCGCGGGGGCACGGGCGCGCAAGATCCCGCTAGGGCGGGCAGCTCAACAAGGGGGTTATGGGTTATGGTCCAGCGATTGAAAACGAGCGCCCCGCGGCTCTACGGCCGGCGCCAGCTCGCCGAACTGTTCGACGTGAACGCTCAGACCGTCACGAAATGGGCGGCGGCGGGCTGCCCGGTCGCGCGGCATGGAAGTCGAGGGCGGCGGGCGCTGTTCAACGTCGCGAAGGTGGTCGCGTGGCGGGTTGACACCGCCCGCGAGAAGGACGACGGCCCCTTGAACCTCGGCGCCGAGCGCGCCGCCCTCGCCCGGGCGCAGCGCCTCAAGCTCGAGCGCGAGGCCAAGGTCCGAGCGGGCGAGCTGATCGAGCGCGCGCGCGTCGAAGGAGAGTTTGCCGACATCGCGACGTTCGTCAAGACGCGCCTGCGGGCCATCCCGAGCGCGGTGGCTGTGGAGCTCGTCTCCGCGGCGGCGAGCGGCCCCGCAGCGGTCTCGGGCTTGCTACTCCGCCGGGTTGACGCCGCGCTCCACGAGCTCGCGCGCCACGCCACGGTGACGGACGAAGAATTTGCGCGGGCACGGGCCACAGACCCGGCCGACGTGACGGGCGCGGAGGGCGAAGGGGGCCGGTGATTCCCGCCGGCTTGGTTCAACGGCAGACGCCCGGCAGGACCGGGCACGAGGAGACGGACATGCAGCGATCGATTCCGACCATCGCGGATCGGTGCAGCGCGCCGAGGGGCTCGACTATCCGCTGATCATCTTCGCGGGCAGTCAACACCTGGCCGGCCAGCGGCAGTGGGAAGCTGCGCGTGACGGGGCCGTGCCGCTCAACCCGGCGGACCTCGAAGAGATCAGCGGGGCCTGCTCGCCGAGGCGGGTGTTCAGGAACGGCAGGCCCGCGCCACCGAACGCGCCGAGGCGGCCGCGCAGCGCACCGACCCGGACGCGCCGGACCCGCGCGAGGGCCTGGACGCGGATCGTGCCGCCGAGGCCGTCGCGGCGGCCCGGCACGCCGGTACGACCGAGGGCTTGCTCGAGCGCGTGTGCGGGCTGCTCGAGGACATCAAGGCGGAGCTGCTCACGCGATGAAATCCCCGGTCGTGCCGACCCGGCCGAGATGTTGCGTCGCCTGAACTGGCCGCCGGCGTCGGTCGGCGGTCGGTTCATCGCGGGTGAGGCCGCGTGGCGGGCGAGGCTGGCGGCCCGCACGGGGCCTCGGGACCGGCTCGACGTCTTCCGCGCGGTGGACCGGCGCCTGCTCGTCGCGACCAACGTGGGCCGGGCCCGGCTCCGGGCCTGGCTCACGGCCCGGCACGCGCAGCCGGTCACGCCGGAACCGCTGACGGCCCGGCGAGCGCGCGTGATGCGCGAGTTGAAGCACTACGGCGACGTCGAGTTACTGCCTGTGATCCTCGACACGATCGTCGTCCTGCCGGCGCCGGTGATCGATATGGTGCTCCGGGAGTGCGCGACGATCGCGGTGGGACGCTCGACGGCCGGCTGGATCTCAGGGCCGCTGCCGAACCGGCGCCCCATCGGCCTCTCGGGCGCCCTGAAGAACCAGGACGTCGCCGACACCCTGCGTCATGAGATCGGGCACGCCTGGACGATTCGCCACACGAGCGAGGCCCCGACCGCCCTGCAGCACGCGGTCAACCTGCAGGGCCTGGTGCGCGACGTGCCGCGGGACCAGCTCCGGCAGATGGACGGCGACATCGAGGCTCTCGCGTGGTGGCTGGCCTGGAGCTGGGCGTGGGATGGATGTCTGCCGCGGCGCGTGGCGCGGCGGAACGCCGGTGGAGCACGCCGGCGGGCGATCCGGGGGGCTGGGCGGCGCGTGTTCCATCCACGGCCGCCCGGCTCCCGGGGAGGAAGACGATGATGATCAAGCTGGCCGAGAACGCGGCGCAGTCTTCGCGAGCGGTTGCGCGCGATTCTCTCTTCAGTCCACGGCGGCTGGCGCCACGCGGCGACGTCCTCGAGCGGCAGAAGATTCGGGCGGGCGACGACCTGGCGATACGTGTGCCACCATCCGCCGGTCGGCGCGTGGGCGCGCTACCAGGCGGGGCGCGACGCGGAACGCGGTTATTCGATTCCGCGGAGGCGACGATGAGCGACCAGGAGACGGCCCGCGTGTGTGTCGAGTGTAACAAGCCGTTCACGATTGACCAGGTGGAACTCGATTTCCTCGAGGCGAAGGCGCAGCTCGACCCGTACGCGCCGGCCTGGCGACTCCCCAAGCGGTGTTTGCCCTGCCGCATGGCCCGACGTCGAGAGCGAGAAACCGTCACGCCGAACGGCGGATCGATCGTCTTGCGCTGCGTCGTCTGCGGCGAGGACTTCAATTTCGGAAGCCGGGACCGCGAGGACTACGCCTCGCATGGCTACCGCTATCCGCGGCGCTGCCCGGCCTGTCGAACAGGGGGCCGACCATGACGGTGACCGATTGCCACCAGGCGCTCAAGCGGCACCTCCGCCAACCGGCCGCGGAGGCTGGCCAGGTCACGCGCCCTGAGGTAGAGCGACCACCAGGACGACACGTAGGACGTCGGCGCCGGCGGAGGGCAGGAACGGGCGCGTAGAGGCTCAGGCGGCAGGCGATCCTGCTCGCGCTGAAGGCGTGGCCGGAGAGAAGCCAGCGGGAGATCGCGGACCAGATTGGGTGTGATCCCTGCTATGTCGGGCGCATCCGTGATGAGGTGAAGACAAGTCTACACCTGCCGGATCGCGTCGTTGGCCGGGACGGCAAGAGCTACCCGGCGACGCCGGTCATGAATTTCCCGCCCGAGGTTCCAGAGGAATGTGATCAGCGCCAGGCCGGCACCGAACAACGCGACGAACGGCGTCCACCAAGGATTCATGCGGGCCGCCTTTGCGAGACAGCGTTGACAGGGGGGTCGAGCTGGGCGCAGGATAGGCGGGACGGTGGACGGGAATACAGCCCGCACACCGCCCCTAAGCACGCCCGCAGCGGTAACTGCCGGCGGCCTGCCGCGTATTCTACCAGCAGACCAGCCGGCCTCAACCTGGAGGCCACCATGCCGAAGAGATCTTCCGTTCGGACACCCCGCGCGCTGATTTCCGCGATCGTCGACTCGCGCCTCCAACCGCCGGATTTTGCCGAACTAATCGGCGCGGGCCCGTCCGCCGACCTCTGGCTGGAGCTGGTGGATGCGATGCTGTCCGCCAACCCCGCACGCGCCGAGGTGGTTCAGCTCGGTAGGGACCAGGGGCTCGACATTGAGGACAGAATCAACGCCGCGCTCCCGCCCGACCTGAGACATGCGGCATTCCTCTACCACGAGGGGATCGAAGCCGAGCGACAGATGGAGACCCTGGCGGCCTACGAACTCGGTGTGGCGGTCGGCCGCCGGCTCGGGGGTGCACGATGAGCCCTCTCCCCCCGATGAGGAAGCTCACGGCCGAAGAGGCTAAGGCTCGCGGTCTCCCCGATTGGCCGGACGGGGGAGCCGTCTCCCGAGCGACGATCGATGCGTTTCTCAGGCGACGAGGCCCCGCGACGCTGGATGAGGCGCGCGAGCTGCTGCACCAGCACTGCAACAGTTTCACGAGGCTCGTCACGATCATGAGGCTCGCCCGTCGCCGTCTTTCTCGTTCCGACGTGTTGACCCTGCTCGGCGAGGTGTGGTCGAGCTGTGATCAGAACCAGCGCGCCGGAGGCGGCCTCCTCGAGATCATCGTGCCCGATCGAACCGCGCCGGAGATGATGACGCCCGACGAGCGGGCGGCACTCGCGGCGCTGCCCGAGACCGTCACGATCTACCGCGGCGCCGACCGAGGCGTGAATGAGGCGGGGCTGTGCTGGTCCCTCGACCGGACCATCGCGGCTCGGTTCCCGTTCTACGTCCGGTATCTCGCCAAGCATCCGGTGCTCGTGACGGCCACGGTCCCGAGGGATCGGATCGCGGCGCTGAAGCTGGACCGGAGCGAGCAGGAAGTGATTACGACGGCGGCGGAGGTGGTCTCCGTCGAGCCGGCAACGAAGCCGACGGACAGGGAAAGCGTCGGTGAATGATCGCGCGCGCGAGATCAGGGGCCGGCGCGGGGCCGGCCCTCGCCGTTTCTGTCGGTGGATTTCGAGCTGTTAGATGGGTGTTAGATGAGGGCCGAAAACGCGAGCCGGGAAAAGGAAAGGGCCGACTCTGTAAGTGCTTCAGAATCGGCCCTTTGTGTCT
>CAVZMW010000002.1:0-27557 GCA_963776495.1 uncultured Acidobacteriota bacterium
CAGTGGGTAGTTGGTGGTAGGCAGTCGGTAGTTGGCGGTAGGTAGTAGGTGCTCAGCGTATAGTGTCATGTCGGCATGACCGGCGAAGGAGGAGTGGCAATGTTGAATGTCGTTCTGCTCGCCGTAGCGGCGGTGCTCCTGGTGGCCTATATTGCGCGCCGCCGCGCGCGGCTGCGCCGCGAAGAGAAGGAGTAGGCCCGATTCGGCAGTCGGGTGCCCCCATCCTCATGAAACACGCCGGACTCGCGCTCGTCGCGACACTGCTGGTGGCCGGGTGCGCCTCGGTGCGCCCACAGTGAAGTGGCCCGGCCATCGTCGCCCTCGTCCGCGCGCCCTGCGCGTGTCGAACCCGACACCATCGAACGCACTTCCCCCGTCCTCGCGGAGGCGCTGGCCCGTCTGAAGGCCGAGCCGACGGCCGAGAACCGGACGCGGGCGGCCGACGCCTACCGGGCCGCCGGGATCCTGGACCAGGCGTACGAACAGGACTCGCAGGCGTCCAACTCGATCCCCGGAACGCCGCCGCGTGGGACGGCATGGCGCGAATCTGGCGCGACTGGGGCTATCCGAGCCTGGCCCTGCCCGACGCGTCGCGCGCGGTGTTCTTCGCCGCAGGGTCCGCCGCCGCCCACAACACGCTTGGCACCATCCTCCAGTCACTCGGCAAACCGCGCGAGGCCCGCGCCGAGTTCGGCCGCGCCCTGGCGCTCGACCCGCAGGCCGCCTACGCCCTGAACAACCTCTGTTACTCCTGGGTGTCCGAGGGCGACGGCGCCGCCGCCGGCAGACGCCTGCCGGCTGGCACTGGCGCTCTCCCCCGACCTGGCGCCGGCCCGCAACAACCTGGCGCTCGCCTACGCCGTGCAGGGCGACCTGCAGGGCGCCGAGCGTGAGTTCGTCGGTCGACGGGCAGCCCGGCCGCCCCGGCCTACAACCTGGGCATCGTCCACATGGCGCAGCGGCCGCTTCGGCGCCGCGGCCGCCGCGTTCACCGCGCCGCGTCGCTCCAGCCCGGCATGGCGCTCGCGGCCGAACGCGCCCGCCAGGCTCGCAGACTGGCCGACGCAAACCCGGGAACGGAGGACGACGATGGCCGCCGCTGAACCCGGCTTCGTCGACCCGCCGCCTGCCCCGGCCAACGTGGCCGAGTCCGGGCTGAACATCGGCCTGCTGGTCCAGTTGGTGCTCAAGACGCTCCACCTGGCCGGCACGATCAGCGGCCTGGACCTGTCCGCGCGCCTCGGCCTGCCCTTCTCCGTGCTCGAATCGGCGCTCGACGAGCTGAAGTGGCAGCAGCACTGCGAGATCGTCGCCGGATCGCTGCTCGGCGGCGCGGCATTCAGAGTACCGCATCACCGACGCCGGGCGCGAACGCGCGGCGCTGTTCTTCCGGGACAACCACTACGTCGGCGTGGCCCCGGTCCCGCTGGAGCAGGACCGCAGCTACATGCGCCGCTTTCGCGACTCGGTGGTCAACGACGTCACGCCGGAGCGGGTGCGAGCCGCCTACTCTCATCTCGTTCTATCGGACCGCGTGCTCGATCAGCTGGGCCCGGCCATCCGCGGCGGCCATTCGCTGTTCGTCTACGGCCCGCCCGGGCAACGGCAAGACGGTCGATCTCCCAGGCCGTATCGGGCCTCCTCGACGGCGACATCGCCATCCCGCACGCCCTCGAGGTCGAAGGCGCGGTTATCCGCTTCTACGACCCGGTCACCCACCAGGCGGTATCCGAAGGCCGAGGCCTCCGGCGAGACGCACGCGCCTGGACGCCGCGCCGGTCTTCGACAGCCGGTGGATCCGCTGCCGGCGGCCGACGATCGTGGTCGGGGGCGAACTCACGCTCGACAGCCTGGAGGTCAACCTCAGCCCGTCTGCCGGCTTCTACCGCGCGCCGGTGCAGGCGTTGGCCAACGGCGGCGTGCTCGTGATCGACGACTTCGGCCGCCAGCACTGCTCGCCGCGCGACCTGCTCAACCGCTGGATCGTGCCGCTCGAGACCGGCCACGACTTCCTGACGCTCCAGACGGGCCTGAAGTTCGACATCCCGTTCGCGACGTTCGTCGTGTTCGCCACCAACGTGCGTCCGACGGAACTGGTGGACGAGGCCTTCCTCCGTCGGATTCGGCACAAGGTGTTCGCGGAGAGCCCGACGCACCGCGATTTCCTCGTCATCTTCAGGAACTACTGTGCGACGGTGGGCGTGGAATTCGACGAAGCGATGGTCGAAGCGCTCCTCCGCGACTACTTCCGCCCGCGTCACATCGCGCTGCGCGGCTGCCAGCCGCGCGACCTGGTGAACCAGGCGCTCGCGCTGGCCGCCTATGGCGGGCTCGAACGAAAGCTGACGACGGCGCTGCTCGAGTCGGCCTGCGACAGCTACTTCCTGGACGACTCCGAACGGGCGCCGGAGTACGCGTGATCACGATCTGATCAGTGGTCGCCTCGAGATGCTGTCGCTGGTCGCCGCCCTCTTCGCCCTCCTCCTCCCGGCGCCATCGGCTGCCGCGGATGTCTCCGTCCGCATCACCTCCCCGCTCGGCCGTACCGGCACGCCCGGCACCGTCCGGATCGTCGCGCAGGTGAAGCCCGCCATTGGCCAGACCATCGCCGAGGTCCGGTTCAGCGTGGACGGGAAGCCGCAGGGCACCGTCACGAACGGCCCGCCTTACTCGGTGGAATGGACGGACGCGAATCCCTTCGAGCGCCGCACGATCGTCGCCGAGGCGCAGGACACCTCCGGCGACGTCGGACGCGACGAGGTCGTGCTCGAACCGTACGAGTTGAACGAGACCACCGAGGTCACCAGCGTCCTGGTCGAAGCCGCGATCTACGACGCGCAAGGGCCGGCCGGTGAAGGGCATGAAGGCGCCCGATTTCGTCCTCGAGGAAGATGGCAAGCCGCAGAAGCCGGACATGGTGGCGCAGGAGGCGATCCCGACGACGTTCGCGGTGCTGGTGGACAGCAGCCAGAGCATGTGGCGTAACATCGACTTCGTGCAGGAGGCGGCAGGCCGCCTGGCGGCCTACCTCCGCCCGCGCGACCGCGTCATCGTCGCGCCGTTCGCGTTGACGCTCAAGGCCATCACCGGGCCGACCAACGACAGGCAGACGATCTCCGAGGCCGTGAAGGCCATCAGCGCCAAAGGGGGCACGGCGCTGCGCGACGCGATGATCGAAGTGGCCGACCGGCTGGCCAACACGCAGGGCCGACGGGTCGTCATGCTGATCACCGACGGGTACGACGAGAACAGCCGCTCGACCGTGGACGAAGCGATCGCCGCGATGAAACGCGGCTGGCATCACGGTCTACTGCGTCGGGATTGGCGGCATTGCGGGCATCTCGATGAAGGGTCACGACGAGTTGAAGTCGATCGCGCAGGCGACCAACGGCCGCGCCTTCTTCCCGCCACGGCCCGGCGAACTGCTCAACGTCTACGACGTGCTCGCCTCGGACGCACAGCTCCGCTACCTGATCACGTATACGCCGACGAACCAGCGGCGCGACGGCACGTGGCGGACGATCGGCCTGCGAACGGTGGCGCAGGACTTCGTGGTCAAGGCGCGGCCCGGCTATTTCGCGCCGCAGCCCGTCCCGATCCGACCGGCACTCGAGTTCACCGCGATGGACCTGCAGAGCCGTTTCCTCGAGGTCACCCGCGACGACCTCATCGTCCTCGAGGACGGCGTCGAGCAGAAGATCGACACCTTCCAGGAGGCGACGGCCCCGGTGACGATGGTGCTGACGCTGGACCAGAGCGGCAGCATGAAGAAGAGCGCCGACAAAGTCGTTGAGGCGGCCGCGGCGTTCGTCGAGACTCTGCGCCCCGAGGACTGGCTGGGCGTCATCACCTTCGCGGACAAGTCGAAGGTGGCGCACGGATTCTCGCAGGAGCGGGAGACCACGCTCCAGGCCATCGCGGGCTACACGGCGGACGGGGGCACCGCCCTGTACGACGCCCTGTGCGATTCGGTGCTGATGCTGAAGCCGTACAAGAACCGCAAGGCGATCGTCGTCCTGACCGACGGCCGAGACGAAGACAACCCCGGCATCGGGCCGGGAAGCGTGCGCACGTGGGAGCAAGTGGTGGGCCTGGTGCGCGAGGTCGACGTCACCGTGTTCGCGGTCGGCCTCGGCACGAAGATCGACCCGGAGCGCCTCACGACACTCGCCTCGGTCTCCGGCGGCCAGGCGTATTTCCCGACGGAGGTCTCTGAGCTCTCAGCGCAGTACGCGCGGATCGTGGACAACCTGCGACACCGGTACATCATCGGCTACACCTCCACCAACTCGTCGCGAGACGGAAAGTGGCGGTCCGTCGAGATCAGGACCCGCTCGGCCGGCATCATGGTCCGCAGCCGGCCCGGATATTTCGCGCCGGAAAAGTAGGTTCGGCCTTACAATAGCGGCATCATGACTCGCGGTGACCATGGCGAGCGTGAACCGACGGCCGACTTGGTCGATCGGTGGATGGGGGAATCCGTCTACGTGCCCCCGCCGACGCTCTTCGGCCAGCGTCGTCTCGTGCGAGCGCTGCTGGTGGTTTCCGCCGCCGCGGTGATCCTCGCCTTAGCCAGATACGCCCTCGACCTCCTCGCCATCCTGGTCGTCCTGACGGCTTTCGGCGTTGCGCTGCACATCGTCGGACAGCGGATCGGAAGGTCCAGTCTCCACTCTCCAGGCTGGGTCTGGCCTGCCGTCATCGCCGTCGCGGTGGCACTGTTCGTCGCCTTTCCGGTTGTGACGCCGAACCACGCCTCGACGCTCTCGCGCTACGTGCCGAAGGCCGTCACGGACTTCCTCGACTGGAGCGAGATCCACGGGTGGGAAAGCCTCGGCCTGTTCAGGCAGACCGGACAGCCGTCTGCACCAGCGCCGCGGGGGAGCACGTCGGCGGGCTCGGCAGCGTCGCAGTCCGGCGCAAGCGACACGATACGGTAGACCGCGGGCCGGCGGCCCCCGACGCCCGGCCCAGAACATTCCCAGTTCGCAATTCGACTTCGCGACTTCGCAAGTTCGCACGATCGCAAGATGCCTTCGCTCGTCACCACTTCGGTAGCACACAATTGGGCGAAGTCCGCGTGAGGGCCGTGCGGAAGTCCTGCTGCCACAGGCTTGCCAAGCGCGGCGGGGCAGGTCCAGTGGGGTCCGGCGGGTGGCACGTCAGGCACGCGCCCACGGTGAGGATCCGCTTCTGCTCCTCGATCGTGAACGGCCGCACGTCGGCGCGCGTGGAGGTCCGGGCCGTCCGCTCGCCGAGGAAACCCACCCAGGCGTCTGCCGGAAGGCCGTCCGGCCCGGGCGCGAAGCGCGGCGCGAATCGCCAGCGCCCCCGCGTTCCGTCGCGCTCGTATCGGAGCGCGCCCTCGCCATACCCGAGCGCCACCGGGTCGGCGTGGCAGGACTCGCACGAGCGGGCCGCCTTCCCCACCGTGTGCGAGAACGAGCGCGCGTAGAGGCGCCGAAACGCGGTGTCAGGCTTCGCGCCGGCCGACTCGTTCCGGTCGATCGTCATCACCATCCCTGGGATGAACGTGTCGACCGTCTCGCGCGTTGTCTGGCCGGCGCGAATCGTGCGGATGCCGAGCGTCGGCGGCACCGCCTTGAACCCGCCGCCGGTTTCCACCCAGGCGCCTTTGACCACGCCGCCATCGAGCAGGTCCACGGCCTCGCGGCCCGCGTCGAACGACGTGTGGCACTGCGGACAGCGCGGCGCCCACGCCGCATGACAGCTGATGCAGGAGAGGCGCGCGTGCCCGGGGCTCTGGAGGCACACCGTCGCCGGCGGCTTCATCGGTAGGCGCTGGCCCGACGACTTCCCGACCAGCCACGCCTCACCACGTTCGTCCAGGCCGGTGTTCAGCAACGGATCGCCACCGTTGGCCGTCACCAGGAACCGCTCGCCCGGCCTGTTGCGGCCGCGAAGGTCCGCGATCTTCCGGGATTCGGCGTCGAGCCGATCGAGCGCCACGGTCGTCGCCGAGCCGACGCGCGCGTGCGCCGCATCCCTCGCCAGCGGCCGGCGGCCGATGACAGTCCTCGCACGCCACGCGCAGCGCCTCGTACGCCCGCAGTCGGACGACGCCGTCGCCCATCACCTCGCGGGCCGTGTGGCAGTCGATGCAGTCCATGGCACGCGCGTGCACATCAGGCGCCACGAACGTGAACAGGCGTCCATCAGCCAGGCGTCGCGTCGCCGCGTCCAGCGGCGGCTCGGCGCGCCTTCTCCCCCACTTCGTGCCATCCCTCGTAGCTCGTCGAGATCCTCCCCGATCGGCTGTGGCAACCGAAGCAGTTCCCGCGCTCCATCGCAATCGTCACGTCAGGGTGCGCGCGCGGTGCCGTCGGTTCTCCCGCGCCCATTCCCGCGCTCTTCGCCGACAACTCGCGCTGGTACCGCGCGAGCTCGGCGCGCGCGTCGGCGCCGTATCTCAGGTGGCACGCGATGCAGCCCCCGCCGCGCGAGTTCTCGCCGTTTGGCCCGAGCGCGGTCTTCGCCGCCCCGAGGTGGCAGGAGGCGCACAACTGCCGCAGATGGCTGTCGGCGCCGGTCCGACCCAAGCGCCGTGATGTGGACCGCTCGTGCGTCGGACTCCCTGGGTTCGTCGACGCGCCCGCCCCACACCGCCCGGTCCACCGACACGATGCCGGCCATCGTCGTCATCAACGATCGCGAGACGCGTTCGACCTGGGACGGATGGCACGCGGCCGTTCCGCAGGCGCGCCCGGCCGTCGCCAGGTTCCCGGGCACGAGGACGAGCCCGGCATGAGCCGTCGCCTTGTCGTAGACTGAACGGATTCCCGTCATGGCACGAGGCGCAGCCCACGGCCTCGGCGCTGTGCGAGCGAGACAGCCCGCTCACACCCTTGTGGCAGAGCAGGCATCCCTCGCGACGCCCGAGCACCTTCGGCACGTCATCGACGAGTGCCGCCTCGGACAACGGCGCCAACCAAGGGCCGAGCCCATGGACGAACCAGCCCGGAAGACCGTCCGCCGTCCGCTGTGTTCCACGGCATGGCTGCAGGCGTGAGCGCCCAGTCCGCCCCTCTGAAGAACACGCCGACGACGGTCAACAGCGCGTAGACCACCGCCGTCACGGCAAGGACGACCTTCGCCGCACGCGCCCGCCGTTCCGACAGGCGAGGCACGACCGCCACGAGCCCGACCAGCGCGGCGCCCGCGGCCACGATCAGCATCGGCCACCGGGTCCAGTGCAGCGCCTCCTGGAGCCCGAGGAAGTACCACGGTCCCTTCACGATCGGATCGAGGCCGTCGTGCAGCGCAGGCGAGACAAAGACGCTGACGAGCGCGGCCGGCGCGAGCACCTCGACCACCGCCACCATGCGTGGCCAGGTCGCGCGCGCGTGCTCGGCGACGAACGCCCAAATCAGCATCGTCGCTGTGGCGACATGATGCACGTACAGAATCTGCCGGTGGCCCTCGGTTCCGACAAGCGCGACCGAGATCAGGCGGCCGATCACCGGCACCTGCTCGAGCAACGAGGTGACGAGGCGGAGCGCCTGCTGCGCTTCGGCATCGCCCTTGAGCATGAAGCCGGAGAGCATGACGAACGCCGCCAGCGGCAGCGACGCCGTCGTCCTCCACCACATCCTCCGCGGCAGGCGCGACTCGGTCCACCGCGCGAGATGGTCCCAGGTGTGAGCCAGCGTGAAGACGAGGAAGACCTGTGCGGTCCAGTAGTGCAGGTTTCGGAAGAATGCCCCGGCCGGGTTGGTCAACAGCAAGAGGGCGAGCGAGTCGTAGGGGCGCTCGGAATCGTAGGGCACCGCGAGCGCGACTCCTGACGCCACCGCGAGGAGCAGGCCTGCGAACGAGAGTTCGCCCCACGACGCGCGAAGCGCCCATCGCCGCGTGCGCGTGCGGCGGGCGTTCAGGAGACATGGACGGTCAGCGCCCCGGTCCGAGGGTCGATCCTGGTGAGGGAGGAGGTCGAGCGGTCGCGAGGCCGGGCCGGACGCCACGCTGCCATCCGTTCGGAACTTCGATCCGTGGCAGGGACAGACCAGCAGCCCGTCGGAGACCCTGGTGATTCTGCAGCCGAGGTGCGTGCACCGCGCCGCGAACACGCTGACCGCGCCGTCGTCTGCGGCAGACGATGACGTCGTCCACGAACGCGACCGGCTCGCGGACGTCGCCGGGAATGGTCACCACGCGGGACTGTCGCCACGCCCGCGACTGGCGCGAGACCATCCACGCGAACGCGGTGATGGCAGGCGTTGCCAGCGCCCAGAACGCGCCGCGGACCAGCGAGCGCCGCGAGAGCCGTTTATGAGAGCCGTCGGGGCTTTCACTCACCGGCGCGGATCATACCGCGGGCTGATCACCGGGCGCCACATCGGCTACCAGGACCCGGGATGACTCCGAACAACCTATTCTGCCGCCTTCTTCGGGCGGCGGCTACGCCGCCCGACCGGAGCGATCGGGCAATCAGGCCCAGGCCCCCGGCGAGCAGCACCAGCATCACCAGCGTGTTGAACAGGCTGGTCTGCCGGAAGTAGATGTCCATGTTCATCAGGATGCCGGCCAGGATGATGGCGCATCCGACGATGGTGAGCAGCCACCCGGCGACAGAGCGGCCGTTGAAGAACAGCAGCCCGATGCCGACGAGCAGCGGCAGCAGCGTGAGGCCGAAGGCGTTGCCGCCCCAGAAATGCCAGAACGACGTCGTCACCTGGACCTGGCTCGTCAGCAGGTAGCCGCCGACCGAGGCCATCACGACGCCCATCAGGAACTCGCCGATGCCGCCCGGCGTCCCTCCCGCTCCGCGTTCTGCGTCAGCCATGATTCGCCTGTCACCTCCTGCGACACCATCTGAATGCACGGTCTGACCCCGCTCGGGGGCCCAGAGTCGAAATGCCGAGAGCCATAGTCGAGCGCGACGTCCACGACTCGTCGCGCCAAGGACCCTGACCGCGTCCGCCGGCGCCACACCCAGCAGGAAGCCGCGGCTCCCGCCGTTGACGTAGATCGTCGGCACATCCAGGATCGTCCGTTCGACGTAGACCGGCAGCCGCTTGCGCGTGGCGAACGGCGATGTGCCGCCGACGAGGTAGCCTGTGTGCCTGGTGGCCACGTCCGGGCTGCAGGGCGTGACCGCCTTGGCGCCGATCTGTCGCGCCAGGTTCTTCGTCGAGACTTCCCGGTCGCCGTGCATCAACACCAGCAACGGCGCGCGGGCATCGTCTTCCATCACCAGCGTCTTGACGACCGCGTGCTCGGGCACGCCCAGCTCGCGGGCCGCCACCGCCGTCCCTCCCCGTTCCTCGTACCGGTAGCTGTGCTCCGAGAACGACACGCCTCGTGCCCGCAGCAGCAGCACCGCCGGCGTCGAGGGGGAGGACTTCGACACGAATGGCGTATCATAACACTGCAGCTGGCAGCTCCCAGCTGGCAGCTGGCAGCGGTGAGCGGACACGCCGGCACGCGAGAGGCAGGCGCGGACCGGGCCACTTCTGCCGCCTCATCAGCCGGCTTGCGATCGGCATGTGAGGCGCAGGCCCTGCCGACTGAGCCGTCCTATGAGCGCTGATCCTCGTCCCGATTTCGGGTTCGTGCGGGTGGCGGCCGCGGTCCCGCCGCTCAAGGTCGCCGGGATCGACTTCAACCTGCAGCAGATCCTCGACTTCGCCCGCCGGGCCGAGCGCGGAGGGCGCGCAGGTCGTCGTCTTCCCCGAGCTGAGCCTGACCAGCTATACGGCGGGCGACCTGTTCCACCAGCACCTGCTCCTGGACCGCGCCGCCGACGCGCTGCTGGCGCTCGCGGACGCCTCCTCAGCCATCCGGCCGCTCCTCGTCGTCGGCTTCCCGCTGGCGGCCGAGGGCAACTTGTTCAACACGGCGGCGGTCGTCGGCCAGGGCGGCATCCACGGCCTGGTGCCGAAGACCTACATCCCGGGCTACAAGGAGTACTACGAAGAGCGGTGGTTCGCCTCGGCTCGGGACCTGGTGGCGACCGAAGTGCGGCTGGCCGACCGGGTGCGTCCCCGTCGGCAGCGACCTGCTCTTCCGCGCGAGAGGATGCGGCGACCTCGTCATCGGCGTCGAGATCTGCGAAGACCTGTGGGGGCCGCTCCCTCCCAGCTCGTTCCAGGCCCTCCACGGCGCGCACCTGATCGTCAACCTGTCGGCCTCCAACGAACTGGTCGGGAAGGCGGACTACCGCCGATCGCTGGTCGCCCAGCAGTCGGCCCGGGCACTGTGCGCCTACGTGTATGCGTCGTGCGGCGCCGGCGAATCGAGCCAGGACGTCGTCTTCGGCGGACACGCGATGGTGGCCGAGAACGGCGTGATTCTCGGCGACTCGCGCCGGTTCGCTCGCGACGGGGACCTCCTCGTCGCAGACGTGGACATCGAGCACCTCCGGCTGGACCGGGAGCGCACGACCACTTTCGGCGACTCGCTTCACGCGTTCCCGTCCATGGACTGGCGGGTCGTAGACGTCGAGCTGCCGGCGCACCCGGGCATGCCGCTGCGCCGTGCCCTCGACCCGGCCCCGTTCATCCCGCGCGACGACGCGGAGCGGAACCGGCGGACGGAGGAGATCCTCTCGATTCAGACCGCCGGCCTGGTGAAGCGGCTGTCGCACGCCGGCATCGACCGCCTGGTCGTCGGCCTGTCCGGCGGGCTCGACTCCACGCTCGCCCTGCTCGTCGCCGCTCGAGCGTTCGACGAACTCGGCCTGCCGCGCACGGACATTCATGCCGTCACGATGCCCGGCTTCGGCACCAGCTCGCGCACCCGCTCGAACGCCGAGCGCCTGGCGGGTGCCTGCGGCGTGTCCCTCGAGACCATCGACATCACGGAAGGGTGCCTCCAGCAGTTCCGGGACATCGGGCACGACCGCGCGGTGCAGGACGTCACGTTCGAAAACGTCCAGGCGCGCTATCGGACGATGATCCTGATGAACAAGGCGAACCAGCTGCGTGCGCTGGTGCTCGGGACCGGGGACCTGTCGGAGATCGCGCTGGGCTGGAACACGTTCAACGGCGACCACATCTCGCACTACAACGTGAACGCCGGCGTGCCGAAGACGCTGGTGCGGCACGTGGTGGGCTGGGCGGCGTCGCAGCCGCAGTTCGCGTCGGCGCGCGCGGTTCTGGACGACGTGCTGAGCACACCCATCTCACCGGAACTGATAGCCGGCGACCAGCCGGGCACGGTCTTCCAGAAGACCGAAGAGATCATCGGGCCGTACGAACTCCACGATTTCTTCCTCTACCATTTCGCCCGCTGGGAGAGCCGGCCTGCCAAGATTCAGATGCTCGCCGAGCAGGCCTTCGAGGGCGGTACGACGCCGCCGCCATCCGGCGGTGGCTGCGCGTGTTCGTGACCAGGTTCTTCGCGAATCAGTGGAAGCGGTCGGTGATGCCCGACGGCCCGAAGGTCGGCTCCGTCGCCCTCTCGCCGCGGGGCGACTGGCGCATGCCGTCCGACGCCGATGTCGCCCTCTGGCTCGCGGATCTCGAGTAGGGGCCTATGCCGCGGCCTTCGGCTGCCTCTCCAGCCACCGGTTGAACAGCCACAACGAGCCGGCCGAGGCGAAGCCGATCGCCATCAGGATCACCCAGCCCAGCATGTTGTTGGCCGGCACCAGTTCGAGCAGGCCGTCGGGCCTCGTGGTCGCGCCTTTGCTCATCACCTCGTTGAAGATGTAGGCGCCGAAGGGGCCGCTCAGGATCGCGCCAAGCGCCAGCGGCAGGTTCGCGTAGCCGAGGAACAGCCCCTCCTGCCCTTTCGGCGCGAGCGCGCCGATGTACTCGTACATCCGCGGCGAGGTGAAGAGCTCGCCGAGCGCCACCAGCGCCACGGTGAGGATGAAGAAGATGGACGCCAGGGGCAGCCAGTTCGCCGTGACCGCTCGAATGCCTCCCACCGAGTAGATCGGCAGGACGTTGATGAACATGGCCACCGCGATGACGATCGTGCCCGCCACCATCGATCGGATCGGCTTCATCTTCCCGAACTTCCGGGAGATCAACAGTTGGAAGCAGACGATGACGAACGGGTTGGCGGCGGTGTAGAGGTCCATCGCCGGGTTCGTCTCGACGACCTTCTTCAGATACAGCGGGAACACGTTGTACACCTGGTTGTAGAGGAAGTAGAAACCCGTCATCACGATCAGGTACAACGTGAAGCGGCCGCTCCTGAGGACGAGGACCATGTCGAGGAGGATGCGGCCAACCGACCGCTTCGGCTTCGCCAGCGCGCTCGCGTCCGCCGCCGGCTCACGGTATGTCAGCATCACCACGAAGAACGCCACGACCGACGCGGCCGCGGCGACGGCGAAGATGTAGGACAGGCTCGCCCCGGTTGTTCCCGCCCGTTCAGCGGCTGTTGCAGAGAAGATCCAGTAGATCAGCCCGCCCGCAGCCGCGACGATGGCCGTGAACCCGCCGGTCGCCACCCAGATGTCGCGTCTGGGTCCGCTCTGCTTTTGTCGTCCGGTACACGATCATGACGATGCCGGACGCCGCGAGGGCACAGAGGGTGACGACGGCCAGGACCGTGCCGAGACCCGATCCGCTGCGGACGACGAAGGCGGTGCCGCGGCCGAACAGCGACCCGATGTTGATCACCATGTAGAAGATGGCGAAGCCGAGCGTCGCCCGGGCACCCGCCGTCTTCTGTACCGTGCCCGAGATGCAGGGCTTCACCACCGACCCGCCGATCCCGATGAGCAGGATCGCGCCGACAATCATCACGGCGTCGCGCGTTCCGACCGTCACCTCCCGGCCAATCGTGCCCGCCAGCGTCGTCCCGCCGAACCACACGGGATACCCCATGAAGAAGTAGCCAATGGCAAGCAGCACGAACGCAAACAGCAGCGCGCGCCGGAATCCAATCTGGTCCGCGATCGTGCCAGACAGAATCGGAAGGAAGTACACGAGGCCCCAGAGGACAGTGGAGTTCAACGTCGAGGGCCAGTAGGCGCCGAACCCGAGCTGGCCCAGATAGATGACGACAAAGCTCGCCATCGAGTAGTAGGCGGCGCGCTCGAACAGCTCGGTGACGTTCGCCGTCCAGAACGA
This sequence comes from uncultured Acidobacteriota bacterium, assembly GCA_963776495.1. Classification (GTDB taxonomy): domain Bacteria; phylum Acidobacteriota; class Vicinamibacteria; order Vicinamibacterales; family Fen-181; genus FEN-299. Next base: position 13,050 of record CAVZMW010000002.1, read on the forward strand.
CGTCGGGAACTGCTGGACGGTTGGGGCGGCGCGGCGTCTCGCGTGGGCCATCGGGTCTCTCAGCCGGGAGATGGAAGATGAAGCCAGAATCCAGAATCCAGAAGCCCGAAGAGATCCGCTGCCTACCGCCTACTGCCTACTGCCTACTGCCTACTACGCGATCGCAACCCGCCTCACCACATTCCCCCTCGCCTCCAGGAACCGGAGGAAGTCGGCCGTGGGCAGCGTAATCGTAGCCGTATTGACGTTCGGATGGAACCCGATCCGTTCGGTGCCCGGCAGGTCGGCGTCGAGCACCACGATCACGTCCCTGGCCGAGTCGTGGATCAGGCCGAACGGCGACACCGCGCCTGGCGTCAGGTGCAGGAACCGCATGAGCCGGTCCGCCGACGCGAAGCTCAGCCTGTCGTCGCCGAGCCGCGCCGACAGCGCGCGCAGATCCGCCTTCTTCGAGTGCGCGAGGACGACCAGGTAGTGCCGCGTGCCCTTCGCGTTCCGCAGGAAGAGGTTCTTGCAGTGCGCCGCCGGGATGCCCGCCCAATACGGCTCCGCCTCCTCGACCGTGAACACCGGCGGATGGGCGAACCGGGTGAAGTCGATGCCCAGCGCCTCCAGGGCGTCGTAGACCTCCTGCTCACCTGGCGCGGCGTCGGGGATCGGCATCATTCGCCGAGTCCCGCCATCTCGAACAGCACCCGGGCGAGTGCCGAGTAGTCGTCGTCGGCCCGACCGGCCGCCACCACGGCCCCGACCAGCTGCGCGACGACCGCGGTCACCGGCACCGGCACCTGGAGCGATCGCGCCGTCTCCATCACGATGCCCATGTCCTTGTCGAAGAGGCCCGCGCGGAAGCCCGGCTTGAAGTTCTTCTTGAGAATCCGCTCGCCGTGGACCTCGAGCACGCGGCTGGCCGCGAAGCCGCCCATCAGCGCCTCCCGGACCTTGGCCGGGTCCACCCCCGCCTTGGTCGCCAGCGCCATCAGCTCGCTCACCACCGCCAGCGTGCCGCCAATCGCCATCTGGTTGCAGACCTTGCAGATCTGCCCGGCGCCGGACTCGCCGATGTGAATGACCCGCTCGGGATTGCCCATCGCGTTGAGGATCGGCCGCACGCGTTCGAGCGCAGCCGCTTCCCCGCCGACCATGATCGACAGCGTCCCCTGGATGGCGCCGATTTCGCCGCCGCTGACCGGGGCGTCGAGCAGCGTCGCGCCGCGCGAGGCCGCCTCGGCGGCCAGTCGCCGCGCGACGACCGGCGGGATGGTGCTCATGTCGATCAGCACCGTGCCCGGGCGCACTCCCTCGAACACGCCGTTCGGGCCGGCGAGCACCAGCTCCACGTCGGCGCGGCGGGCACCATCGTGATGACGACGGTCGCCTCGCGCGCGACGTCGGCCGGGCTGCCCGCTACCTGCGCGCCCGCCAGGGCCAGCGATTCGACCGGGCCCCGGCTCCGGCTGTGCACCACCAGTGTGTAGCCGGCCTTGATCAGGTTGAGCGCCATCGGGCGCCCCATCAGGCCGAGACCGATGAAGCCCACCACTTCTCGTTCACTCATCGCGTCGTTCTCCCTGCACGGACTGAGCCAGGCCACGCGCGGCCACGAACGCGCTCGACCACGCCCACTGGAAGTTGAATCCCCCGAGCCGTCCGTCCACGTCCAGCATCTCGCCGGCGAAGAACAGCCCCTCGCACCGCTTCGACGCCATCGTCCCGCGATCGACGTCGTCGAGTGCGACGCCGCCGGCGGTCGCCTCCGCGTGGGCGTAGCCGCGACTCCCCGTCACCGGCAGTTCCCACGAGACGAGCGCGCCGGCCAATCTCCGGCGATCCTCACGCGGAAGGTGCGCGAGACGGAGCCCGGCGTCGATTCCGGTCGCCTGCAGGAGTCCGCCGGCGACAGCGGCGGGCAGGAACTCCGCCAGCGCGCCGCGCAGAGTGGCCGATGGCCGCGCGGCAGCCGTGTCGAGCAATCCGCGCTCGACATCGGCAAAGTCGCGCTCGGGTACGAACGACAGGTGCACGGTCACCTGGCCGCCCTCGAGCGTGGCGCGATGCCAGTGACGTGAGGCATCGAGCGCGACAGGCCCGCTCACGCCGAAGTGCGTCCACAGGAGCGGGCCGCGGAGCCGGACCGGTCGCCGGCCGTCGACGGCGATCGAGAGCGCCGCGTCGTGCGACACACCCGCGAGCGGACGATGGAACGCGCCGGCCAACACCAGCGGCGCAAGGGCTGGCGTCGTCGGCACGATGCGGTGCCCGAGCGCCGCCGCCAGCGCAAGGCCGCCTCCATCGCTCCCGCTCTTCGGCAGCGACAGGCCGCCGGCGGCCAGCACCACGCGCCGGGCGATTGCGGACGAGTCGGCCAGGCCAAGCTCGAAGACGCGGTCAGGTCCGCGCCGGACGGTCTCGACTCGCCTGCCGAGCCGGATCTCGACGCCACTCTGGCGCGCGGCCGCGACGAGCGCGTCGAGAACGGTGCGCGCGCGTCCGCTGTCGGGAAAGAGCTTCCCGTGCTCTTCCTCGTGCAGGCCGACACCGAGGCCCTCGAAGAACCTCACCGCGTCGGCGGCGCTGAAGGCGCGCAGAACGCTGTCGATGAAGCGCCGTTCCCCGCCCCAGAAGTCGGCGGCCACGACCTGCCGATTCGTCACGTTGCAGCGGCCGCCGCCACTCACCAGGATCTTCGCGCCGAGGCGGCTGGCGCCGTCGAAGACGACGACGCGCGCGCCAGGCAGACGCCGGGCCGACATGATCGCCGTCGCCAGGCCCGCCGCTCCGCCGCCGACGATGGCGACATCCACGATGCCCGCGATAGAGCCGACAGGTTTGAACGCCACGTGCGGTTCGGCGCGATCCACTGACCACTGGCAACTGACCACTGATCACTACGCCGGAGCCACCAGGCGCGACGCGAGGTCGACCGCGGCGACCGCGTCCTGCGCCCAGCCGTCCGCGCCGATGTCGTCGGCCCACTTCTTCGTCACCGGGGCGCCGCCGACCATGACCTTCACCTGCTGTCGCAGGCCGGCCGTCGCCAGCGCGTCGATGACGTCCTTCTGCCCGCGCATCGTCGTCGTCAGCAGCGCGGACAGGCCGACCAGATTGGCTCCGGTTTCGCGCACCCGGGACACGAAGGCGTCCACGGCGACGTCCACGCCGAGGTCGTGCACCTCGAACCCGTTCGCCGCGAGCATCGTCGCCACCAGCGACTTCCCGATCTCGTGGATATCGCCGCGCACCGTGCCGATGACGACGGTGCCGGCCGACTTCAGCTCCTGGCGTCGGGCCTTCAGCTCGGGGATCAGCAGCGCCATCGCCTGCTTCATCCCGCTCGCCGACACGATGAGGTTCGGCAGGAAGTACTCGCCGGAGGCGTACTTGTCCCCGACGATTCGCATGCCCGGCACGAGCCCGCCCTCGATAATCGTCAGGGGCTCGAGGCCGGCGGCGATGGCCTGCTTCGTGCCCGCGACCGTCGCGCCAGGGTCGCCATCCACCAGGCTGCTCGTGATCTGCGCGAGGAGTTCGGTTGACATAAGGCTCCCACGCGGGGCTTCAGCCCCGCGCCACATCAGTCCGGAGTGCTACACCAAATCGAAGTCCGGCAGCGGCGGCAGCGCCGTCATGCCGAAGGACTTCGCCGCCCGGGTCGCGATGGCGCGCAGCTCGCGCCGAAGCTCCGGCGCGACGGGCGCCTGCTGGTACGAGGCCACCAGGCTGCGCACGCGCTCGCACCGCCCGCTCAGCCGCCGTCGTGGCGCCCTTCCTGAGCCAGCCGTCCGTCGTCGCCCGGTCGATCACGGGCGACGGCAGGTACAGCTCCTTCGCGAACCACTTCAGCGTGTGCGGCTCGGCCAGATAGTCGGCGTGGTGCCCGAGCTTCTGGAAGAGCCCGAGCGCGATCGGCTCGTCGCGCGGTTCGATGCCCCGGAGCAGCCGCTTGGCCATCCCGATGATCTCGGCGTCGATCACCAGCTTCTCGAGACTCTGGCAGCTCTCGAAATCCATCATGCCGGCGCCGGAGATCATGTTGACGCCGGCGAGGGCGCCGAGCAGCGTGCCGCCGGCCGACTCGAGGCCGCACTGCACGTCGATGACCTTCGCGTCGCTCATGCCGAGGTAGGCGTGGGTCGGGAGGCCGAGGCTCTTCCCCACCTGGGCGTAGGCGCAGTCGATCATCCACGTGGCGACATCGCCCATGGGCGTGGTGCCTTCGCGCATGTCGAACGCCGCCGGCGATCCGCCCCAGACGACTTTCGCGCCCGGCTTTGCAAGCTGGCCGATCACGATGCCGCTGAGGCACTCGGCCGTGTGCTGAACGACCGCCGCCGCGAGCGTGACCGGCGCCGTCGCGCCAGCGAGCGGCATCGAGACCAGTTCCGCCGGGATGCCGGCGCGGGCGCAGTCGATCAGGTTCTGGCAGGTGAGGTCGCTCCAGAGCAGCGGAGGGGACGGACAGACGTCGAAGACGGCGATGGGCCGCGCAGCCAGCGCCTCGGCGCCGCCGGCGACCGCCGTCAGCATCTCCTTCATCACCCACCAGGTGTCGGTGCGGAACGCGCCGGTGACAATCGGCTTGCGGATGTAGTTCAGCGCGAGATAGAGCCGGTAGAGGTCCCCAATCTCAGGCGCCACGTCGCCGCAGACCATCGCCGTGCTCTGCGCGTCGATCTGGGGCAGCCGCTCGACCAGCTTCACCAGCCGGATGAAGTCGGCCGTGACGGGCACCCGCTGCCGGTTCGTCTCGGGATCGAGGATCGCGAGCGCCGCAGAACCCGGATCGAAGTGCACGTCGTCGCCGCCATAGTGAACCGCCGGCTGGCCGTCGCGCGAGAACAGGTCGAACGCCTTCGCCGTCGTCTCGAGCGCCTGCCGGACGATCCGTTCGGGAATCCGCGCGACGAGGCGCCCCTCGTCCACGTCCGCGCCCGCCTCGGCCAGCAACCGGCGCGCCTCCTCGTTGTGGACTCGGACGCCCGGGTCCCGAAGCAGGGCCATGCCCTCGGACACGATCTGCTCGACCAGTGACTCGCTCAGCATCCTGAATGTCGGCCGCATCTGACTGACCTCCTGGCCCACGTCCGCACTCCGCGCGGAGCCGCGCGCCCATGCGGGCAGTCGGGTGATGGTACCAGGGGTCGGGACGGAATACAAAGCGCTTGGGATGTACACTGTGTGGATGCCCGCGTCACACTCCAAGCACGAACACGTCGTCGGCACCGCGTGCCCGCTCGACTGCCCCGACTCCTGCAGCCTCTCGGTCACGACTTCCGGGGGCCGTGTCGTGTCGCTCGACGGATCGCGCCTGAACCCGGTCACCGACGGATTCATCTGCGCGAAGGTGCGGAAGTTCGGCGAGCGCGTGACGAGCCCGTTGCGGATCATGCACCCGGCCGTCCGAACCGGCCCGAAGGGCAACTCGGCGTTCTCGCGGGTGACGTGGGACGAGGCGATTGAGCTCGTCGCCGCGCGCCTCCGGGAGGCGCGCGACACCTGGGGCGGCGAGTCGATCCTGCCCTTCTACTACGGCGGGTCGAACGGGCTGGTGACGCAGGATACTGCCGACGCGCGGCTCTTCCGGCGCCTGCGCGCATCGCGGCTGGCCCGAACCGTCTGCGCGGCCCCGACCGGCGCGGCGGCCCAGGCGCTCTACGGGAAGATGCCGTCGGTCACCTATGAGGACTTCCGCCACGCGAAGCTCATCGTCCTCTGGGGCGCGAACCCGTCAGTGAGCGGCATTCATCTCGTGCCGTTCATCCAGGCCGCGCGCAAGGACGGCGCGAAGCTCGTCGTCGTCGATCCGCGCGTGACGCCGCTCGCGAGGGACGCGGATCTGCACATCCCCGTCACGCCGGGCACCGACCTCGTCGTCGCGCTCGCGCTTCACCGCCACCTGTTCGAGACGGGTGCGGCGGCGACAGGGTTCCTCGGAGTCGCACACACGCGGCGCCGACCGGCTTCGAGAACGGGCCGCCGAATGGACGTTCGAGCGCGCGGCGGCCGTCGCCGGCGTCCAGGCATCGACGCTCAGGGCGTTCGCCGAGCTGTACGCGGCGTCGAGCCCGGCGGTCATCCGATGCGGGTGGGGCCTGGAGCGGAACCGGAACGGCGGCAGCGCGGCGGCGGCGGTCCTCGCGCTCCCCGCCGTCGCCGGCAAGTTCGGCGTGCGGGGCGGCGGCTACGCGATGAGCAACTCCTCCGCCTGGGCGATCGACCACCGGTGGATTGGCGAGGACGAGCCCGAGACCCGAGTCGTGAACATGAACCTCCTCGGCCGGATGCTCACCGAGGAGGTGACGCCGCCCGTCAAGGTGCTGTTCGTCTACAACTGCAACCCGGTCGCCACGGTCCCGAACCAGAACCTCATCCTGCGCGGACTCGCGCGCGAGGATCTCTTCACCGTCGTGTTCGACCAGGTCACGACCGACACCGCCGCCTATGCCGACGTCGTCCTGCCCGCGACGACGTTTCTCGAAACCTACGACGTCGCCCGGGCCTACGGGCCGATCAGCCTCCAGCTGGTCCAGCCGGTCGTGGATGCGGCCGGCGAGTCGCGGTCGAACCCCGACGTCTTCGAAGCGCTGCTGTCGGCGCTGGGGCTCGATGCGGAAGGAGAGGCAAAGGGCGAGCTCGAGACGATGCTCGCCGTGCTGGACAACCTGCCGGGCACGGCCGGCGACGACCTCCGCAATCAGCGGCGGCCAGCGCCTCCATTCGGCACGGCGCCCGTGCAGTTCGTCGACGTGTTCCCGCGGACGCCGGACCAGAAGATTGACGTGTTCCCCGAGGCGCTGGACAGCGGGTCGGCGGTCGGGCTCTACCACTACATTGCGGAGACGCCGTCGGGCGGGTTCCCGCTCGCGCTCATCTCGCCCTCGAGCGACCGGACGATCAACTCGACGCTGGGCGAACTGCCGCGGAAGGACGTCGCGCTGGTCATGCACCCGTTCGATGCGCGGGCGCGGAGTCTGGAGGAGGGGGCGAGCGTTCGGGTGTTCAACGACCTGGGCGACGTCCGATGCCCCCTCTCGATCGAGCCCACGGTGCGGCCGGGCACGGTGGTCCTGCCGAAAGGGCTCTGGCGTTCGAGCACCGACAACGGGTCGACCGGCACGGCCCTGACGCCGGACACGCTGTCCGACATCGGCGCCGGCGCCTGTTTCAACGACGCCCGGGTCGAGGTGGAGCGGGTGGTGAACTGAAGCCGACCGAAGGCGGACTATGGCTCGGGACTGCCGGCACGACCAGCCTTCCGCGTCCGCCGCGGCTCACCTGGCCGCCCTTGCGTCCGGCCGTCCGGGCTTCGTCAGAAGACCACTCGTGAGCGGTCCCCTTGTCGTGCGCGGCGCGCCCGCCCTTGCTGGCGATTTCGCGCTGCTTTTCGGCCGACATCGACGCAAATCCGCGCCGTTGCTTGCGAACTGGTTCGCTCATGCTGTGCCTCCAGGGCTGAAGAGCCTGAAATCACTCCCGGAGTGGTTTGCCACCTGAACAGTTAGACGCCGGAATTCGAACGCCGGTTCAGGCGCGCTGAGCACGGGCCGGTCTGAAGACGTCGCACCCGATGCAGTTGCGGATGTCGAAATCGTGTCCGACGATCGGGAACATCATCGGGTGGGCGCAGTAGAGCAACTGGCCGTCCTCGATCGTCTGAACGGTCGGCACGGCGGGCAACTCCGCCGTCCGCCGGCCGTACCAGCACGCCCGGTGCCGGGCCTCGGGCTCGACCGCGTCGGAATCGTGCATGCCTGCCATGTTACCATCAGGGGAATCGGAGGCATGACGATGGTTGCGTCGAACGAGTCCCCCACGGGGGAGCGGATGGTGCACTGCGTGAAATTCGGGCGGGAATTGCCGGGATTGGCCGAGCCGCCCTGGCCGGGCCCGCTGGGCGAGAGGATCTACGAGCAGGTGTCGGCGCGCGCGTGGAAGCTCTGGGAAGACCGGATGCGGATGATCCTGAACGAATACCGCCTGATGCCCTGGCAGAAGGAAGCGCAGGACATGGTGGCGCGGGCGATGGAGGAGTTCTTCTTCGGCGAGGGCGCGGCGCTTCCGCCGGGTACAGCCGAGGCGTGACGGCAGGCAGTTGGCAGTGGATCACGCGGGTCACGCTGCCTACCGCCTACTGCATACTGCCTACTCAGCCTCGTTTCCTCTACGCCTTCCCAAACAGCCGCTCCAGCGTCTCCGGCTTCGGCTTCGGCGTCAGCAGGCTGACCACGACGAGCAGGCCGATTGAGATCAGCGCCGCCGGGTAGATGCTGGGAATCCCCCACGGGTCCTTCCCGAAGAAGTCGCTGCCGCCCGTCGCCCCTTCAGGATGCCCGGCGCGAGCCACGGCAGGACGAACTCGAAGAACACGGTCGCCACGGCGCCGCCGATGATGGACGCCAGCCCGCCCTGCCAGGTCGCGCGCCGCCACGTCAGCGCGGCGAACAGCGCCGGCGTCACCGCGACGCCGTACATCGTGTAGGCGAAGTAGGCGTACTGCAGGATCGAGATCTGCGACTTCATGTAGTCGGCACGAAGATCATCAGGAAGGCGCAGAAGCCCATCACCACGATGAACACCTTCTGCAGCGCGACCATCTTCGTCGGGTCGGCGTTCGGGTTGATCATCCCCTGATAGATGTCGCGCATCACGTTCGAACTGGACGACAGCAGGTAGTTCATGCCGGTCGACAGCACCACCGCGCACGCGGCTCCCAGCAGCAGCACGCCGACCGGTCCCGGCACCATGTAGCGCGCGGCGTTCAGCACCAGCGCCCGGCCGTCCCACCCCAGCGGGTGCTCCGTGTTGTAGACCGACGCGTAGACGGCGATCGCGATGACGATGGTCTCGACGACGATCGTGCCGACGATCCAGATGGCCACGGCCTTCTTCGCCTCGGCCGGCGACTTGGCCGCGTAGAACTTCTGGTACATCGACTGCACGCCCATCAGCAGCAGCAGCGTGGAGAGGAAGTAGGCGAACCCCTTGAGCGCCGGGTACTTCCCGAAGTCCTGCGCGAACACCTGGAACTTGGTCGGCCCCAGGATCTCGTGCGCGTGCGCCCAGCCGCCGGCGGCCGACACCACGAACGGCACCGCAAGCAGGCAGGCCGACACGATGATGATGCCGTTCGGGAGGTCGGTGTGCGCGACCGCCACCATGCCGCCCACCGTCACGAACAGGATCACGAAGCAGGCCGTAATGAACTGCCCCGTCTCGAGCGAGATGTAGCCGTCCGTCACCACGTTCAGAATGTAGCCGCCCGCGCGGAACTGGTAGGCGACGATCGTCGTGAAGGCGATGATCAACGCGATGGCGCCGAACAGCCGCGCGAACCGGCCATAGCGCGCCTCGAGGATGTCGCCGACTGTGTATTGGCCGAACGTCCGGATGCGGGCCGCGATGAAGTAGATGATCGCGATGCCGAGGAACGCGCCGGCCGGCTGCCAGATCGCGCTCCAGCCGGCGTACGAGGCGTATTCGGCGCCCGCGATGAACGTGCCCGACCCGATCCACGTGCAGACCAGGGTGAACACCATCTTGGTAAGCGAGAGGCTCCGCCCCGCCACCATGAAGTCGTCCTGCGACTTGACCTGCCGGGACCGGTAGATGTTGTAGCCGGTCATCACCAGCAGGTACGCCAGGATCACGTAGAGGTAGTAGAAGCCCACCGGTGTCCTCCCAGAATCGTGTCGACGAAACGCCTCGCCCCTGCATCGGAGTCCGCGAATCCGAGTCGCCGCGTTGAACGCCTCGTCTCGGGTCTGCCGCTCGCAAACCCGGGAAAGGGTTTGCTCGGACAGATCCCTGCGACGCGGCCTGATGGCGGCAGCCGACTCAGAATCGCGGCCCCATGTCTAGATCAGGATCAGCTCTTCCTGCATCTTCCCCGCGACGTCCACCTGGCCCGACGGCGTGATGAACACGTCGATCTCCGAGCGAACGGCCATCTCGCCGGCCAGGTAGATGCCCGGCTCGATCGAGAAGCAGATGCCGGGCACCAGCTCGCGCTCGTCCTTCGTCTCCAGGTTGTCGATGTTCACGCCGTTGCCGTGCACTTCCTCGCCGATCGAGTGGCCCGTCCGGTGGATGAAGTACGGCCCGTAGCCCGCCTTCTCCACGACGCTGCGGCAGGCATCGTCCACTTCCCAGCCGTAGAGCTTTCGCCCCTCGGCGTAGCGGCCGCGGACGAACGCGAGCGCTGCGTTCCGTGCGTCGCGAACGGTCTTGAAGATCTCGACGTACTTGGCGCGGCGGGTTCTGGCCCACGAAGCCGCACCACGTGATGTCGTAGAAGACCGCGCCCGGCTCGTCGAGCTTCGCCCAGAGGTCGATCAGGACCGTGTCGCCGTGCTTGATCGGCCGCGCGTTCGCCGGCGTCGGTTCGAAGTGGGGGTCGGCGGGCTGCTCGTTGGTGCCCACGATCGGGTACTCGCCCTTGCAGGTCAGCCCCTCCTCGCCGTAGCGCCGGACGATGAACTGCTGGACGTCGTACTGCGTCAGCGTCCGGCCGGCGCGCAGCGAGTCGCCAATCAAGGCGAATGCCTCGTCCTTGATGCGCTGGATGCGCTCGCCGGCCGCCAGGTGCGACTGGTATCCGGCCTCGTCCAGCACGGCCTGGAAGGTCTGCACGAGGCCCGCCGACGAGACGACCTCGAATCCGAGCGAGCGAACGAGGTCGATGGTGCCGCCGTCGACCACCGAGACGTAGGGGATGTTCGCGGTCGGCGAGTACCTGCATCGCGACGTGCTTGGCCGGCCCCAGAACGGCCTTCAGGCTGGCATGGAGTTCCTTCCAGGACAGGTACAGCCGCTTCTCGCCTGGCAGCGCGTCGAGCTTGGTCGACTCCACCTTGTGCGCGAGCTTGATCGGCTCGCCGATCGCCGGAATCCAGTAGAACCACCGCCGGCTGGTGAACTTGCCGAAGTCCATCCCGAGCACGTGATATGCGATCGCGTCGCGGTTGTGGAAGTCGTAGAGCAACCACCCGTCGACGCCCGCCGCCTTCAACTCACCCTGGATCCGTGCAATGTCCGGCATCGATGCCTCCTGCCATGAACGCGACCCCGGCGTCCTCCGTCGGGCGGTCGCAGCATAGCATAGCCCGGGGCTACCGCCGCACGCCGTCGTGCCGTAGAATCGCCGGATGCTGAGGTTCGACAGGACCGCCCGGTTGCGACCGCGCATGTGCGCCGGCATCGGCGCCGCGTGCCTGGCCGTGCTCCTCGGCTGCACCCGGGTGCGGCGCGCCCGGAGACACCGGCTTCTCGACGGATCGCGCCGCCAAGCACATTCGGATGCTGGCAACGGCGTTCGGGTCGAGGCCGACGGGCGGCGAAGCGAACGGCCGCGCGCGTGACTACATCGTCGGCGAACTGCGGCAAGCGGGGTTCGAGGTCAGTCTCCAAAAGGCGCTGGCGACCACGGGCGCTGGCCTGAGCACTCCCGTTGTCAACATCATTGCCACGCGGCCGGGACGGCAGACCGAGAGCGTGGCCCTGGTGAGCCACTACGACTCGCCGCCCGAATCGCGCGGCGCCGCCGACGCAGGGCTTGGCGTCGCGGTTTGTCTGGAGGCCGGACGCGTGCTCGCGGCACGGCTGGACCCGCGCTACACCCTGCTCGTCGCGCTGACCGACGGCGAGGAACTCGGCCTGATGGGCGCGCGCGCCCTGCGGGACGCCCCCGAGTTCGGCCGGGTGCGCGCGTTCCTCAACTTCGAAGCGGTCGGCACCAACGGACCGCCGCGACTGTTCCAGGCCGGCCCCGGCAACTCCTGGCTGACCGCCGCCTGGGCGGCATCGGTGCCGCGTCCGTCCGGATCGTCGCTGTTCACCGAGATCTACCGCCGGCTCCCGAACGACACGGACTTCTCGGTGCTCGCGCCGTCCGGGCCGCCCGGCCTCAACTTCGCGCCGACAGGCAACACGTTCGCCTATCACACCCGGCTGGACACCCCGGCACGCCTCGAGTCGGCCACCATTCAAGCGACGGGCGATACCGCGGTCAGCCTCGTCAGGAAGCTCGACACCCTCGACATCAGCCAGCGATCGACGGGTGACGGGACGTACTTCGACGTGGCCGGGTGGGCGGCGCTCGCGTACTCGGGCGGCACGACGCGCATCCTCGCCGCCATCGTGTTCGTGCTGGGACTGCTGGCCGCGTTCAAATCGTTCATGGCTGCCCGCTCCGAGATCGGCATGGTGCGGCTGCTCGTCACCAGCGTGTGGGCGCTGCTCGGCACGGCGGTGCTGTTCGGCGCGCTCTACGCGGGCTGCGCACTGCTGCAGGTCGGTACGGCGCTGCGCCAGCCGTGGTACGCGCAGGCCAACGTGTTCCTCGTGTTCCTCGTGTCTGTCGCCTGCGCGGCCCTGTGGCTCGTCGTCCTGCTTGGGAGGGCGCTGCCGGTGATGATCGCTCCGTCCGGCCATCCGTCGTGCGTGTGGGCGCTGGCACTGCCGGTGTGGGCGGGGCTGCTCGCGTTCCTGCAGCTGGTGGCGCCAGGCGTCGGCTACCTGTTCGCGTTTCCGCTGCTCGCAGCCGCCGCCCTTGTGCTGGCGCTGCCGATCCGATCGGTGGCTGCAGGCCGATGGGTGAGTCTGGCGGCGGCAGGCGTCGCGACGACGCTGTGGGCGCCGCTGGTGTGGCCGCAGCTGGAGTTCCTGGTCGGCCTGTGCGGGTCGCTCCCGACGCCGGTTCCCGGCTGGTTGTTTTCCGCGTTCTTCGTCGTCGCGGTGTCGACGATGGGCCCGAGCTTGGCGGGCCTGACGCTGGGCCGCGAGCGCCGGATCATCCCGCCGGGCGCGGTGTCGTCGCTCCTGGCCCTCGCGGTCGTGGCATCGACGTGGGTGATCGCGGTCGAACCTGCCTACACCGCCGAGCGTCCGGAACGTCGGAGGCTCCGCTACGTGCAGGACATGCTGCTGCAGAAGGCGCTCTGGGAGGTGGGCACCCTCGAGCGGACCCAAGCCCCCGTCGGCACCGCCCCCTCAGCGCCGCGCGGCTGGCAGGCTGACGGCCAGGCCCCGGACGTGTCGATACCGCTGTCGCGGGTGTCCGGAGTCCACCGGTACCGGGCACGCGCGACCGGGCTGGTGGCGCCGCCGGTCGACACCCGCAGCACGGCCGTCGCGGGGGAAGGCGGGGCTGACGTGCAGGTCGAAGCGACCGTGGTGCCCCGGCTTGAAGGTACCGGCGTCGCGTTCATCCTGCCACCGGGCGTGCAGCCGGCCGACCCCAGCCTTCAGGGAGTCGTCCGAGACGGCCGGTGGCGAACCACGGTGATGCCGGCCCCGCCGGCCGGTATCACCCTGCGCATGCGGCTCTCGGCAGAGGACGTCGCACGACTGGCCGACGCGCGCATTGCCGCGATCGTGTACGGCGCGCCGGGAGGCATCGGCTGGCAGCGTCTGCCCTCCTGGCTTCCGCAGGACACGGTAGTATGGTCCGCGGAATCGTGGTTCATCCTGCCCTGGCCGATGCCGGGGATGCAGGCGGTCGGGTTGCAGTAGGCAGGGTGCGACGCTGAATCACGTCCCCGGAGGGCAACCACGGAGCACACAAGGACCACAGAGGGCCCCACGGCGAGGGCTTCGATCGGAGCCGGCCCGAAGGGCCCGGCAGGCCGAGCGCCACGCTGCGGAACTGAACCCGGTGGCCCGTCGATAGGTTCATTCCCGCAGCGTGGCGCTCGGCCGCCTGGCGCCGCCGCTACGCGGTGGCGCCGCCCGTTCGAAGCCGGAGTCACTCGTCCCGCGTGATCCTCAGGCCTCCGTGCCCTCTGTGACCTCCGTGGTTGAGATCGGGAATCGTAGTTGAGCCCGTGTGAAACGCACGCACAGGAGACCCGCACGATGGCGACCCGTTTCGATTTCAACTGCGACATGGGCGAGAGCTTCGGGCCGTGGAAGATGGGCCTGGACGCCGAGGTGATCCGCTTCGTGACCTCCGCCAACATCGCGTGCGGTTTCCACGCCGGCGACCCGACGACAATGTGTCGCACGGTGCGGCTGGCCGAGGCGCACGGCGTCGGGATCGGCGCCCACCCCGGCTTTCCGGACCTGCAGGGCTTCGGACGCCGGAACCTCGCCGCCACGCCGGACGAGGTGCGCGGCGACCTCCTGTATCAGATCGGCGCGCTGACGGCCTTCACGCGCGCGAAGAAGCTCCAGCACGTGAAGCCCCACGGGGCGCTCTACAACATGGCCGTGACGGGCGGGGACCTCGCTCGCGCGATCGGCGAGGCGGTGCTCGAAGCGGACCCGTCACTCATCCTCATTGCGCTGGCCGGCTCGCAGTGGGCCGACCAGGCCGAACACATGGGATTGCGGGTTGCCCGCGAGGCGTTCGCCGACCGCGCGCTGATGCCCGACGGCACGCTGGTCCCGCGGTCGAGGCCGGGCGCGGTCATCCACGACACCTCCGAGGTGATCGAGCGGAGCATTCGCCTCGCCACCGAGAAGACCGTCGTCGCGATCTCGGGCGAGGTGGTGCACGTCGATGCCGACACG
>CAVZMW010000003.1:0-332500 GCA_963776495.1 uncultured Acidobacteriota bacterium
CAACAAGAAGGCCACCGGCAAGTAATCGGCGCCGCGTCGGTCTTTCGCGTCATCCCCCGGGGCCGCTCGACCGCAGGGTCGGGCGGCCTTTCTTGTGTACACTGCGTAATCGGGACTGACGATTGTCAATCGGGACTGACGATGAGGAATCGGGACTGGCGCACATCAGGGGGAGTTCCATGCGGTCGACAACTGCCCTGCTCTTCGGCATGACGATCTCGGCGACGCTGACTATCGCGCCCGTCGCCGGGCAATCGCGGGTCGGCTTTCCGTCCATCGATCCCGCCGCGCTCCTCGCCCACACACGGACCCTCGCCTCGGACGCGTTCGAGGGAAGGGCCCCGGGCACGCGCGGTGAAGAACGGACGGTCGATTACATCGCCGGCGAGTTCCGGCGACTCGGCCTTCAGCCGGCGGCGGCCGATGGCTCGTACTTCCAGCGCGTCCCGCTGGTCGGGATCACTCCGGACGCGAGGACAGCGCTGGTGGTCGACGGGAGCCCGCCGGACAGCCGGCCTCCGCTCCACCTGGCGTACAAGGACGACGTCGTCGCCTGGTCGAAGCGCATGGCGGACACCGTCAGGCTCGACCGGTCGGAACTTGTCTTCGTCGGGTACGGCGTGCAGGCTCCCGAATTCCAGTGGGACGACTACAAGGGCGTCGATCTCAAGGGAAAGACGCTCGTCTTCCTGGTCGGCGATCCGCCGGTGCCCGACCCCGCGGACCCGGCTCGGCTGGATCCGCGCGTGTTCGGCGGCAGCGCGATGACCTACTACGGCCGCTGGACCTACAAGTTCGAGATGGCGGCGAAGATGGGCGCCGCCGGGGCGCTCATCGTCCACGAGACGGCGCCGGCGGGCTACCCGTTCACCGTCGTGCAGGTGAAGGTGGGTGAACAGTTCGACATCGCGCGGCCGGACCGGAACATGAACCGTGCGGCCGTCGAAGGGTGGTTGTCGTTCGACGCCGCCGGCCGGCTGTTCTCGCGCGCGGGGAAGGACTTCGGCCGGATGAAGCAGGCCGCGCTCGGGCGCGACTTCCGCCCCGTGTCGCTCGGCCTCTTCGCGTCGATGACACTCGGCAACACGGTGCGGGCCATCGACTCGCGGAACGTGGTCGCGAAACTGCCCGGGAGCGATCCGGCCGTCCGGGACGAGTGCGTCCTCTACTCGGCCCACTGGGACGCGTTCGGCATCGGCGCGCCCCTCAACGGCGATCCGGTCTACCACGGCGCCGTGGACAACGCCGTGGCGGTGGCGGGCCTGCTCGAGATCGCGCACGCCTACGCGCGTCTGCCGGTGAAGCCGCGCCGGACGCTCGTGTTCCTGGCCGTGACGGCCGAGGAGCAGCTGATGCTCGGCTCGGAGGACTACGCCGCCAACCCGCTCTACCCCCTCGACCGGACGCTCGCCGTCGTCAACGTCGAGATGCTCAACGTCCACGGTCGCACTCGCGACCTCACCGTCGTCGGCCTCGGCGCCTCGGACCTCGACGACCTCGCCCGGGTGGTCGCCGCCGAGCAGGGGCGCGTGCTCACAGCTGACCCCGAGCCCGAGCGCGGCATGTACTACCGCTCCGACCATTTCTCGTTCGCGCGCCGTGGCGTGCCGGCGTTCGAGCCCGACCACGGCGACGACTACATCGGCAAGCCGGCCGGCTACGGCCTCCAGGTGAGAAAGGACTTCTTCGACAACGCCTACCACAAGCCCACCGACACGGTGAAGCCGGACTGGGACCTGAGCGGCGGCGTCGAGGACCTGCAGCTCTACTGGATGGTGGGCTACCGGGTCGCGCAGGGCGACAGGTATCCGCAGTGGAAGCCGGGTGCGGAGTTCGGGATGCCCCGGGGACGCTGAGGCGGGCCGACGGCTGAAGGCTGACGGCTGAAGGCCGTGTCACAGCGCCGTCAGCCCTCGGCCGTCAGCCGTCAGCCGACAGCCCACGGCGGGCGACGCATCCGCCGTCTGAGCCCGGCGTACAAGCGAACGGACAGCCGGCGCACCGATAGCGCCAGCCGTCCGTGAGGTGGTCTCGCTGCAACCCATACTCGCCGGCCCTGAAGGGCCGGCCCACGTACGGGGAATCTTCTCGGTGCCTACTGCCCGCCGCCGGTCTGGACGCCGGCGGCCGTGCGCATGCCTTCGGTGACGATCCCGACCTTCTCGACGCCCGCGCCCTTCGCGGCGTCGATGACTTCGACGATGTCGCCGTACCGGAGCGTCGGCGCGCCGATGATGAACATCGTCTTGTCCTTGCGCTGCTCGAAGATCGCCCGCAGGCGGGTCTCGAGTTCCTGGATCGTGATGTCCTGCTTGTTGACCGAGATCTTGTGGTCGGCCGAGTAGTCGAGAACGATCTGGTCCGTCGTTTCCACGGTCTTGGTCGCCGCTTTCGTCTCGAGCGGAAGGTTGATGTCGATCCCCTTCTGACTCAGCGGCAGCGCGGCCAGGAAGATGACGAGCAGAACCAGGAGCACGTCGATCAGCGGGGTGACGTTCATGTCCGCACTGGCGTGCGGGACCTCACCCTTGACGTTCTTCTCGGCCCCGTGGTGCAAGTGTGCGTGAGCCATGTCAGCGCCCTCCCCCCGAGCCCTGGCCGATCTTGCGCTCGGTGATCAGACCCACGTTCTCGATCTGAGCGGCCCGCAGCTTGTCCATGGCGGCCATCACGGCCGAGTATGGCGCGTCCACGTCGGCCTTGATGAGCACGATCTTCTCTTTCTTGGCCTCGAGGGCCTCGGTGACCTTCTGGGTCAGGTCGTCCTCGCGAACCGGCACCGAGTTCAGGAAGAAGCGCTTGTCGGCACCGATGGCGACGACGGTCTGCTCCTGCGTCTCGGGCTTGTCGGACGCGTTGGACGCCTGGGGCAGTTTGACGTCGACGCCTTTCTGAAGCATCGGCGCGATGAGCATCATGATGATGAGCAGCACCAGCATGACGTCGACGAGCGGCGTCACGTTGATATCCGCCTTCAATCCGCCCTTGGCGCCGCCAACATCCATTGCCATTGTGGCGATCTCCTAACTTGACTTGCCAGACTGGCGCATGCGAACCGGTCCGCGGCGGCGGGACACCGGGCAGGGCTCGCGCCCTGCCCGCCGCCGAATCTGCGACCGTGGAACCGGGGCCGACCGACTACGCCTTCTTGATGAAGAAGTCCACCATCTCCGACGAGGAGTTGTCCATCTCCACGTTGAAGTACTCGATCCGGCTGGTGAGGTAGTTGTAGAACCACACCGCCGGGATGGCGACCAGCAGCCCGAGCGCGGTCTCGACGAGCGCTTCCGCGATGCCGGCCGACACGGCGCCGATGCCGCCCGACCCGGTGGCCGCGATGCCCTGGAACGCGTTGATGACGCCGACGACCGTGCCGAGCAGCCCGACGAACGGGGCGGTCGCGCCGATGGTCGCGAGCGACGACACCATCTTCTTGAGGTCGGACGCGGTCAGCGCCGAGGCGCGCTGGATGGCGCGGCGGACGGTGTCCACCGTGTCTTCCTTGCTCATCTTGTCGGTGCTCTCCTGCGAGGACCTGGTACTCCTGCAGGGCCGCGAGGACGACCTTGGCGAGGTGGCTGTAGCGGTAGTCCTTCTTGGTGGCCAGGCCGATCGCGTCCTTCAGTCGGCCTTCCTTGAGGGCCTTCGCGACCTGCGGAGCGAACAGCTTGGACTGCTTCCGCGCCTGCACGTAAGTGAAAATACGCTCGATGGCCACACCGAACGACAACATAGACATGGCGAAGAGGACGTAAGCGATACCCTTCGCGAACATTCCCATCTGGTTCCAGATTTCGAGCAGATTCATCTGACCATCCTCCGAGTATTCGAACGGGTTACTTGCCACCGGGTCCGGCCCGGCCATTCTTGCGCGCGGCTGTCGCGGTCTCCTGCTCCGCGCTACCCTACTGCAGCGTGAAGTTGACCGTCACCGTCATGATGACCGGCACGGGCACGCCGTTCAGGAGCGTTGGCGTGAATTCCCACTGTTTGACCGCGTCGAGCGCGGCCTGGTCGAGCAGCGGGATCGAGCGCAGGACCTTGGCATCCTTGACCTTGCCATCGGGTCCGATGGTGGCCTCGATGATGACCACGCCCTGCACGCGGGCCGACTGCGCGATCGCCGGGTAGACCGGCTTCACGTCCCGGGTCTTCGTCGGCGGCTTGATGTTGCCCCCGACGCGCACCGGCGCCTGCGGCGGCGGCGGAGGCGGTGGAGCCTCCGGCAGCCCGCCGAGCACGCCCCCGACCACGCCGCCCGGCACGCCGCCCTCGACGCCGCCCGGCACGCCCTCGAGCCCGGTGTTGAGGCCGGACTCAGGCTTGATCTGGGACGGCGCCTGCACGGGCGCGGCGTTCGGGTTGACATCCATCTGCACCTTCGGCGCGGCGGCCGCGGCCGGAGGCGGAGGCGGTGGTGGTGGTGGTGGCGGTGGCGGCGGCGGCGCGGCAAACGCCATCATGATCGGAGGCGTCGGGAGCACATCGGCCGCCATCAGCGGCACGATTACGATCGCTCCGATCAAGACCACGTGCGCGAGAAACGAGAGTGGCACCGTGTACCACTTCTTGCTCCCGATCTTGATGGAAGGATTGACTACGTCACCAAACAGGTCGCGTGGCACCGGTCTACTCCTCCTGCTCGTGCGTTCTCCAGCAAGGCGGCCGATTATAGCGAGTCCGAAAAACGAGTGTCAACAGACGGCCGACCAAGACACACCTGACTGATTAGACACCGATTATGGAAAAGTGGGTGATCGGGAACGGTCGGGACAGGCTTGACGGGGGACGCCCGCTGGACCGAGGTCGTCGCATTGTATCGACCAGCCTGAATCCAAGTCAAACTCAGCCACCGAGCCCCTTCCGCTGCGGGACCCCGGGAACGCCCCCGGGCCCCGCCCGCCCCTATTCCCCCACGGGGATCCGCATGCCGTAGAACGACCGCCAGACGAAGACCACCGACACGGCGAAGAACGCGCCGCTCATCAGCCAGGTCACCGTCGGCCCCACCTGCTGCGTCAACTGCACCGCCAACTCGACCGCCAGCAGGCCGAACAGCGTGGTGAACTTGATCACCGGGTTCATCGCCACCGACGAGGTGTCCTTGAAGGGGTCGCCCACCGTGTCGCCCACGACCGTCGCCGCGTGCAGCGGCGTCCCCTTCTCCTTCAGCTCCACCTCCACGATCTTCTTCGCGTTGTCCCAGGCCCCGCCCGCGTTGGCCATGAAGATCGCCTGGTAGAGGCCGAACAGCGCGATCGACACCAGGTAGCCGATGAAGAAGTACGGCTCGAGGAACGCGAAGGCCAGCGTCGAGAAGAACACGGTCAGGAAGATGTTGAACATCCCCTTCTGCGCGTACTGCGTGCAGATGGCCACGACCTTCTTGCTGTCGGCCACCGACGCCTTCTCGCTGCTGTCGAGCTTGATGTTCCGCTTGATGAACTCCACCGCCCGGTAGGCGCCGGTCGAGACGGCCTGGATCGAGGCGCCGGTGAACCAGTAGATCACCGCCCCGCCGGTGACGAGCCCCAGCAGGAACGGCGCGTGGAGCAGCGACAGGTTCGCCACCAGCTCCGGCCGCAGGCCCTCGGTCAGCATGACGATGATCGAGAAGATCATGGTCGTGGCGCCGACCACCGCCGTGCCGATGAGCACCGGCTTGGCCGTCGCCTTGAAGGTGTTCCCGCCGCCGTCGGCCGCCTCGAGCATGTCCTTGGCCTCGCCGAAGTTCACGTCGAAGCCGTAGTCCCGCTTGAGCTCCGCCTTGATGTTCGGCAGCGTCTCGATCACCGACAGCTCGAAGACCGACTGCGCGTTGTCGGTCACCGGGCCGTACGAGTCCACCGCGATGGTGACCGGCCCCATGCCGAGGAAGCCGAACGCCACCAGGCCGAAGGCGAACACCGCCGGCGCCAGCATCATCCCGGCCGGGAACTGGGTGCTGACCAGGAACCCGATGCCCATCAGCGAGACGATGGTGAGGCCCAGCCAGTAGGCGCTGAAGTTGCCGGCCACCAGGCCGGAGAGGATGTCGAGCGACGCCCCGCCCTCGCGGGCCGAGGTCACGACTTCCTTCACGTGCGCCGAGTTGGTGGAGGTGAACACCTTCACCAGCTCGGGGATGATCGCGCCCGCCAGCGTCCCGCAGGTGATGACGGTGGACAGCTTCCACCACAGCGTCCCGTCGCCGAGCTCCGGGATCAGCAGGTACGACACGACGTAGGTGACCGCCACCGAGACGATCGACGTCAGCCACACCAGCGTCGTCAGCGGGTGCTCGAAGTTCATCGTCTTCGCGTCGCCGTACTTCGCCTTGGCCCACACGCCGTTGAGCAGGTACGAGCAGCCGCTGGTGAAGATCATCATGACGCGCATCGCGAAGATCCACACCAGCAGCTGCACCTGGACCTTCGGGTCGTGCACGGCCAGCAGGATGAACGAGATGAGCGCGACGCCGGTGACGCCGTAGGTCTCGAAGCCGTCGGCCGTCGGGCCGACCGAGTCGCCGGCGTTGTCGCCCGTGCAGTCGGCGATGACGCCCGGGTTGCGCGCGTCGTCTTCCTTGATGTTGAAGACGATCTTCATCAGGTCCGACCCGATGTCGGCGATCTTCGTGAAGATCCCGCCCGCGATCCGCAGGGCCGCCGCGCCGAGCGACTCGCCGATGGCGAAGCCGATGAAGCACTGGCCCGCGTAGTCGCCGGGGACGAACAGCAGGATGGCCAGCATCATGAACAGCTCGACGCTGATGAGGAGCATCCCGATGCTGATCCCGGCCTTGAGGGGGATCGCGAAGGCCGGGAACGCCTTCCCCTGCAGGCTCGCGAAGGCCGTCCGCGAATTGGCGAACGTGTTGATCCGGATGCCGAACCAGGCCACGCCGTAGCTGCCCGCGATCCCGAGGACGCTGAAGGCGAGGATGATCAGCACGCGGAACGGCTCGAAGTGCTGCAGGACGCCGAAGTAGATGACGATGATGATCCCGATGAACAGCTCGAGGATCGCGAGGAACTTCCCCTGCTGCAGCAGGTAGGTCTTGCAGGTCTCGTAGATGAGCTCCGAGATCTCGCGCATCGAGGAGTGGACGGGCAGCGCCTTCAGCTGCCGGTACACCACCAGGCCGAACAGCAGGCCCAGCACGCACACGAACAGGCCGCCGGTCAGCAGCGTCCGGCCGCCAATCCCCATGAACTCGGCCTGGCCGAGGTCGGGCAGCTTCAGCGAGGCCTCGCCGCCGGCGCGTTCCACCGCCTCGGCCGCCTGCGGGGCGGGGGCGGCGGCCACGGCGACCGGCACCATCAGGACGGACACGGCAGCGACCGCCACCAGGAGGGCGGCGAACGAGCGCCGCCCGCCGCGAACGCGGGCGCCGGCGCGTTTGATGAGCACAGAGAGCACGTTCATGTCACCTCTTGTTCTGTCGTCGAGAGCGGACAAACTTGCCAATTATAGGGAAGCTGAGGTTAGGACGCCAGATGCCGCCCCGACACCCTGCCGTCCACCGAGATCCGGTCGGCCATCGCCATCCCGCCGGTGAGGAAGATCCGCACCCCCTCCTCGACGCTGATGTCCGGGAACCGAAGCGCGTCGAACGGGTACACGAACACGTCTCCGAGATACAGGTGGTTGGTGGGCACGTAGACGACGGCCCACGCCTGCAGCCCCTTCCCGGGCCCGAGGTCGGTCTCGAACTCCTTGGTGAGGAACCCGAGCCTGGCCGCGCCGCTGGCGTCCTGCACCATCACCACGCGCTTGAGCCCCGACTCGTTGTCGGGCGAGAACGCCGTCAGCAGCTGCTTCACCGGCGAGTAGACGGTCCGGAACAGCGGGACCCGCTCCAGGTAACCCTCGACGCGCGCGAGCAGCCGCTTGCCGAGCACGTTGCTCGCCACGACGCCGACCAGCAGCACGAAGGCCACCGTCGTCGCCACGCCGAGCCCCGGCACGTGGCGGCCCAGGAAGCGGTCGTACACGGGTCCCATGAGGTCGTCGATGAGGTAGAAGACCCACAGGATGGCCGCCACGCTGATGATGAGCGGGACGGCCACGAAGAACCCGGTGATGAACCGGCGCCGCAGCCAGAGAATCGCTTGGGGTGCTGCCATGCCGTTACCGGACCACCCACCAGACCACGACCGACGCCGCGAGCGCCAGCCGGTACCACGCGAACACCGACAGGGTATGCCGGGAGAGATAGCGGATGAACAGCCGGACGGCGACGTAGCCGACAATCCCGGACGACGCGATCCCGGCGGCGAAGATCGTCGCCTCGCCGGGCGGGAGCCCGTGCTTCAGCAGTGGCAGCCCTTCCTTGACCGCGGCGGCCAGGATGGCCGGGACGCCCAGCAGGAACCCGAAGCGGGCCGCCTCGTCGCGCCGCAGGCCGAGCGCCATGCCGGCCGAGATCGTCGCGCCCGAGCGCGACACGCCGGGCACCAGGGCCGTGGCCTGGGCGCAGCCGATGGCCACCGCGTCGATGAGGCCGAGCGACGCGCCCGACCGCCGCTTGGAGCCCCATCGCTCCACCGCGACGAGCGCGAAGGCGACGGCCGCCAGCGTCACCGCCGCGACCGCCGGCGTGCGCAGCCGCTCCTCGATGACCTTCCCGAACGTCAGGCCGACGGCCACCGCCGGGATCGTGCCGAGGACGATGAGCACGGCCGTCCGGGCGGCCGGGTCGGGCTTCGGCCCGGCGAGCGAGCCCAGGCGGGGGACCGCCCGGATCATCGCCAGGATGTCGGACCAGAAGTAGACGACGACGGCCAGCAGCGTGCCGACGTGGCACGCCACGTCGAAGGCGATGCCGAACTGGTCGCCGTTCCAGCCGAAGAACGCGCGCGCGAGGATGAGGTGGGCCGAACTCGAGACCGGCAGGAACTCGGTCAGCCCCTGGATGACGCCGAGCAGGATCGCAGACACCAGCACCATCGTCCCGGTCGCCCGCTACGAGGCGCGGGCGCCGCCGCGGGCGCCCTTGCGCTGGCGCGCGGTCGCCGTGGGCTTGGGCGCCGCGAGCGCCGGCGCCGACGCGGCGATCCGGGCGCCGCCCTGGCCGTGCCGCCAGAAGGTGACGATGGCCGCCGCGATGAAGACGCTCGAGTAGGTGCCGGTGATGATCCCCACGATCATCGTGAAGGCGAAGCCGCGGAGCACCTCGCCGCCGAAGAAGTAGAGGGCGATGACCGACAGCAGCGCGGTGCCGCCGGTGATGATCGTCCGGTTCAGCGTCTGGTTGACCGCGACGTTGACGATGTCCTTGATGTTGTCCTTCCGCATGCCGCGCAGGTTCTCGCGGATGCGGTCGAAGATGACGATCGTGTCGTTGGTCGAGTAGCCGGTCATCGTGAGCAGCGCGGCGATGATGTTCAGCGACATGTCGTAGCGGAAGAACATCAGGAACGCCATCGTGATCAGGATGTCGTGCAGGGTGGCCACCGTCGCGCCGACGGCGAAGCTCAGCTGGAACCGGAACCAGAGGTAGAGCAGGATGAAGAAGAGCGACAGCCCAAACGCCCACGTGCCCTTGCTCGTCAGCTCCTTGCCGACCACCGGGCCGACCACGTCGGTCCCGGCCGGCGTGAACGCGCCGAGGTTGGCCGCCTTCACCGCCGACTCGATCTGGTCCACCGTGCGCGTCAGCTCGGTGCCCGACTCCCGGCCCGTGTGCGGGACGCGCACGAGGATCTCGCGCTGCGCCTCGGTGCCGTAGGTCTGGACCACGACGTTCTGGCCGCCGCCGGGGAAGTTCCTGTCGAGCGCCGCGCGCACCTGCTCGATGCCCGGGCGCTGGCCGTCGAACTGCAGCACCACCTGGGTGCCGCCGGAGAATTCGACGCCGAGCGGGATCCCCTTGGTCCAGATCATCACGACGCCGGCGATGATGATCGCCCACGAGACGAACAGGGCCTGCCAGCGGTACTTGACGAAGTTGAAGTTCGGGTTGTGGAAGATCTGCATGGCTAGATGCTCAGCGTGTCGGAGTGGCGCTCGGCCAGGACCATTTCGAACAGCGTCTTCGACACGAAGGTCGCCGTGAAGAGGTTCGAGATGAGACCGAAGAACAGCGTGGTGGCGAACCCGCGGATCGGCCCGGTGCCAAACTGGAACAGGAACGCCGCCGAGATCAGCGCCGAGAGATGCGTGTCGATCAGGGTGAGGAAGACGCGGCTGAACCCCGTGTTGATCGAGGCCCGGACGCCGCGCTGCGACGCCAGTTCCTCCTTGATCCGCTCGAAGATCAGCACGTTCGAGTCGACGCCGACGCCCATCGTCAGGACGAAGCCCGCGATGCCCGGCAGCGTCATCACCGCGCCGATGTAGGACATCGCGCCGAGCAGGATGATCAGGTTGAAGACGAGCGCGACCACGGCGTTGATGCCGGAGAGCCGGTAGTAGAAGAGCATGAACAGCGCGACCAGCGCGAGGCTGGCGAGCGAGGCGATGATGCCCGATTGGATCGAGTCGGCGCCGAGCGTCGGGCCGATCGTCCGCTGCTGCAGGTAGGTCAGCGACGCGGGCAGCGCGCCGGACCGCAGCTTGAGCGCGAGATCCTCGGCCTCCTGCATCGTGAAGCTGCCGGAGATCTGCCCTTCCTCGCCGATCCGGGACTCGATGTTCGGCGCCGAGATCACGGTGTTGTCGAGCACGATCGCCAGGCGGCGGTTGACGTTCTCGCTGGTGGCCTTGGCGAACTTGACGGCGGCCTCCGGCTTGAGCGAGAAGTGGACGGCGGGCGAGTTGTACTGGTCGGGCCCTTCCTTCGCGCCGCGCAGCTCACGGCCGGTGATGAGCGGCACCTTGCGGACCAGGTAGAACACCGCCTGCGGCTGCTCGCCGGCGGCCGTGCGCCCCTCGATCCCCGGCAGCACCTCGGTGTTCGGCGGCACCTGGCCGCCCGTCGCCTGCAGGAGCGCCTCCTTGGTCGGCGCCGGCCCCTGCTCCACCAGCTTCAGCTCGAGCAGCGCCGTGGACTGGATGACGCTCTTCGCGCGCTCCACGTCGGTCACGCCCGGCAACTGGACCAGCAGTTCGTCGTCGTTGCTGCCCTGGAGCGCGATGAGCGGCTCGGTCACGCCCAGCTCGTTGACCCGGCGCTCGATGGTCTGCTCGGCCTGCGTCACCGTCTGCCGCGCCAGGTCGAGCGCGACGTTCGGCTTCATCCGGAAGGTGTTGACGCCCTCGGCGCCCCCCTCACGGTTGAAACTCGCCGTGCTCGCGGCGGCCGTCTGCCGGAACAGCACGTCCTGGGCCGGCGGCACGCCGCTCACCTGGAAGTCCCGCGCGTCGAGCACCTTGACGGCGAGCCCGGCGATGCCCGCCTTCTCGCTGTCTTCGCGCACGCGCTCGGCCGTCGCGTCCGTCTCCAGCTTGAGCGCGTCGTCGGTGTTGACGCGAAGGACGAGGTGGACGCCGCCCTTCAGGTCGAGGCCCAGCCGGATCTTCTTCTCCGGCGGGATGATCGCCCACAGGCAGGCCCCGATGATGACCACGATGAGGAGGATGCGCCAGCGAAGGTTGTTCATGCTTGGGAGTTGTCGGGCACGACCGGGTCCTGGCCCTGCAGACCCGAGATCGCGGCCTTGGAAATCTCGATGTTCACCTTGTCCGCCACCTGGAGCTTCACCGACCGGTCGGCAATCCGCACGATGGTGCCGTACATGCCGCCGCTGGTGACCACCCGGTCGCCGACCTTGAGCGCGTCGAGGAACTGCTGGACCTTCTTCTGCCGGCGCTTCATCGGCAACAGCAGCACGAAGTAGACGATGGCCAGCATGAGCACCATCGGCAGGAACACCGCCCACGGGCTGCTGTTGTCGTTCGGTGCGGCCATGGCCACGACGGTGAGCGCGCGATCAATCAGTGTTGTCATGAGTCGACCGGCCGGCGGGCAAAGATCCGGCAGTAATCCAGTCTCAGCTGCTCGAGCGAGCCAAACACTATAGCCTCCCTAATCCGCCTCATCGTGTCAAGGTAAAAGGTGAGGTTATGCAAGGTGTTAAGCATCGCCGCGCCGATCTCGCCGGCCATGTAGAGGTGCCGCAGGTAGGCCCGGGAAAAGTTCCGGCAGGTGTAGCAGCCGCAGGCCGGGTCGGCCGGGGCGGGGTCGTCCGCGTAGCGGGCGTTCTTGATGTTCAGCCGCCCCTCGCTCGTGAACAGTTGGCCGTTCCGCGCGTTGCGGGTGGGCATGACACAGTCGAAGAGATCGATGCCGCGCGACACCGACTCGACCAGGTCGATCGGCGTGCCGGTGCCCATCAGGTAGCGCGGCCGGTCGGCGGGCAGATGCGGGGTGGTCGCCTGAACGACCTCGTACATGGTTTCGGGCAATTCCCCTACACTGAGCCCGCCGATGGCATACGCCTCGAAGCCAAGATCGACGGTAGCCTGGGCGCTGGCGACACGTATATCTATATAGGTACCGCCCTGCACGATTCCGAACTGGGCCTGGCCGGGGGTGGTGACACAAACGGCGGACGGCTGACGACTGACGGCTGACGGCTGACGACTGACGGCGGACGGCTGACGACTGACGGCGGACGGCGGACGATTGACGGCTGACGGCCGGCTCTCGGCCCGTCGGGCTTCCAGCCCTCCCGCCTCCCCACCACCCGCCTCGACGCCGTCCGCCGTCCACCGTCCGCCGTCAGCCTGCAACCGAAGGAAATGGTCCCTCCCCCTCTTCTCCCACCGGAGGGTCCGCTCCATCGACGCCGCCGCCTCGTCGCGCGTCGCCGGGTAGCCGAGGCACTCGTCGAGCACCATCGCGATGTCCGGTCCGAGGTTGGCCTGGATGTCGGCCGCCTTCTCGGGCGTCAGCAGGTGCTCGCTGCCGTCGAGATGCGAGCGGAAGCAGATGCCCCGCTCGTCGATCGTGCGCCGCGCGCCGAGCGAGAACGCCTGGTAGCCTCCGCTGTCGGTGAGGATCGGGCGATCCCATCCGATGAACCGATGCAGTCCCCCGTGCCGGGCGATGAGCTCGTCACCCGGGCGGAGATGGAGGTGGTAGGTGTTCGACAGCATGATCTCGGCGCCGAGGCCGGCGAGGTCGCGCGGCAGGACCCCCTTGACCGCTCCCTGCGTGCCGACGGGCATGAACGCGGGCGTCTGCACGACGCCGTGAGGCGTCCGCATCTCGCCGCGGCGCGCGAGGCCGTCGGTCGCGGTCACCAGGAATCCGAAACTCGTCGTCATTGCGGTATAGTATGTCGGGATCGGGACGGCGCGCCTGCCGGCATGGCGGTCGCGGCCTCCTCGTGACCGGACCACCCGCCTGTCGTGACCAACCTGGGGGCGCCGACTCCGTGAGGAAACTTCGCATTGGCGTGATTTACGGCGGACGTTCGAGCGAGCACGAGGTCTCGCTGGCGTCGGCCGCGTCGGTGATCGCGAACCTGGACAAGCGGCGCTACGAGCCCGTCCCGATTCGCATCGACCGCGACGGCCGCTGGTCGATCCCCGACCGCCCGCCGACGACGGTGGTGGCGGGCGACGTGATCGCGAAGGCCCGCCAGGAGCCGGAGCGGCCGGTGCGCGGCGGGCGCGAGGCGTACCTGGTGCCGCATCCGGGCGAAGAGACGCTGCTCACGTGCGAGCGGGCCGCCGGCGAGACGGTCGCGCGCGAGAACGCCTACGTGGCGGGGCTGGCGCTCGACGTGATCTTCCCGGTGCTGCACGGTCCGTTCGGCGAGGACGGCACCGTGCAGGGGCTGCTCGAACTCTCCGGCGTGCCCTACGTCGGGTCGGGCGTCCTCGCCTCGGCGGTGGCGATGGACAAGGCCATGATGAAGACGGCCTTCGCCGCGCGCGGCCTGCCGATGGTGGCGCACCTGGTCGTCTGGCGCGACCAGTGGGCGGCCTCGCCCGACGAGGTGACGGCGACGGTCGGCAGGCGGCTGTCGTTCCCCGTGTTCGTGAAGCCGGCCAACCTCGGGTCGAGCGTCGGCATCTCGAAGGTGAAGGCCGCCGGCGAGCTGGCCGCGGCGATGGAGCTGGCGCTGGAGTTCGATCGCAAGATCGTCGTCGAGGCCGCCGTGCCGGCCGCGCGCGAGATCGAGTGCTCGGTCATCGGCAACGACCGCCCCGAGGCGTCGGTGCCCGGCGAGGTCGTGCCGTCGCGCGAGTTCTACGACTACGAGGCCAAGTACGTCGAGGAGTCGAAGACGATCGTGCCGGCGCCGCTCGACCAGGCCGCCGCCGCCGACGTCCGGCGCCTCGCGGCCGAGGCGTTCCTGGCCGTCGAGGCGTCCGGCTTCGCCCGCGTCGACTTCCTGCTCTCGCGCGACACCGGGCGGCTCTACGTCAACGAGATCAACACCATCCCCGGCTTCACCACGATCAGCATGTTCCCGAAGCTGTGGGAGGCCACGGGGCTCGGCTACCGGGCGCTGCTCGACCGCCTGGTGGACCTGGCGTTCGAGCGGCATGCCGCCAGACAGAATTTCCGCACGAGCCATCCGTAGCGCGGCCGCCCTCCGCCGCCTGTCGAGGGCCGCCCGATGGACGGCCCTCGTCTGTCTCGTCCTCGCCGCCGCCGCGCGCGTCGCGGCGGCGGACTCGATCCCGTACGCGCCCGCCCTCGCCCGCTGCTACGACGCGATCCTCGACGCGCGGTTCGACGACGCCGACGCGGAGATCGCGAAGGCGTGCGGCCCGGCCCCGCCGGAGACGTGCGCGCTCATGCGCGCCAACGCCCTCTGGTGGCGGATCCAGTTGAACCCCAACGACCGGTCGAGCGACCAGGCGTTCGAGTCGCAGATCGACCGCGTGATCGACCAGGTCGCGCGGTGGACCGAGCGCGAGCCGAAGCGCGCCGACGCCTGGTTCTTCCTCGGCGCGGCCTACGGGCTGCGCGTGCAGTTCCACGCGCTCCGCGGCGAGCGGCTCGCCGCGGCGCGCGACGGCAAGCGGATCAAGGACGCGCTCGAGCAGGCCCTCACGCTCGACCCCGGTCTGCAGGACGCGTACTTCGGCATCGGGCTCTACCACTACTACGCCGGCATCGCCCCCTCGATCCTCAAGATCCTGAGCTGGCTCCTGGGCCTGCCCGGCGGCAACCGCGAGCAGGGGCTGCAGGAGATGTGGCGCGCGCGCAACCGCGGAGCGCTGCTGCGCGGCGAGGCCGACTACCAGCTGCAGCTGATCGATCTCTGGTACGAGCACAAGCCGGACGAGGCGCTGACGCTGCTCGAGGGCCTGCACGCGTCCTACCCGCACAACCCGCTGTTCCTCGAGTCGATCGCCAACGTGCAGGACGTCTACCGCCGCGATCACGCGGCGAGCCTCGAGACCTGGCGCACGCTGTACGACCTCGCGCGCGCCCGCCGCGTGGCCTTTCCGGAGATAAGCGAGATCCGCGCGCGGATGGGCATGGCGGCCGAGCTCGTGGCGCTCGGGAAGACCGACGCGGCGACCGGCGAGCTGAGGGCCGTGCTCGCGGCAAGGCCGACCGCGCCGTACGGCGCGAGCGCGCTGGCGTGGCTGAAGCTCGGCGCCGCCTACGACCGCCTCGGGCAGCACGCCCGCGCGCTCGACGCGTACCGCGCCGCGATCGCCGCCGCCCCGCCCGACGATCCGGACAACGTCCGCGCCCGCGCGCGCCAGGCCGTGCGCCAGTAGCCGCGCGCGAAGACGGTCGGCGCGCGGCGCCGTTCGAGTCGGCGCGTCCGCGCGATCGATCGCGCGGCGCCACACGCGCCGGACGCGGCTCGCGTCGCGTCGCGCGCGTGATCCGATCGCGCGATCGATCGTCGCGACACGACGCGATCGCGGCGCGCGACGTCACTTTCCGCTTGACATGTTTTTTTTCTCAACCATAATCTACATGCAGTATGAGCGAGGTAGGCGTAGGCCACGCCTTGTGATCCCTCGACGGGTTCTTGAGAACTGAACCGCAGGTTGCCGGGAGGACAAACGGCGAAGAGCACCACGCCGCCGCCTCCCGATTCCGGAATGACTCGCGCGCGGCGCGAGCGACGAAGCGGGGCGCGAACCTCGAGGCCGCATCCACGCGGATGTGCCCGACCGGTTCGACAGCTTACGCACATTCCACTTACGAAGGGGGGGATAAAGACATGGCAAAGAAGGTCGCAAAGAAGCCCGCCAAGAAGGCCGGGAAGAAGCGGTAAGCTTCGGCTTCCGCAAGAAGAGGGGGCGGGCGTCGCCCCCTTTTTTATTGTACTGACGCGGGCTGACGGCTGACGGCTGACGGCTGACGGCCGACGGCTGAAGGCTGACGGCAGTCAGTGTGACTCGCGTGATTCGTCCGTCGGCTGTCAGTCGCCAGTCGTCAGTCGCCAGTCGCCAGTCGTCAGTCGCCAGTCGTCAGTCGTCAGCCGTCAGCCGTCAGTCGTCAGCCGTCAGCCGTCAGCCGTTCGCGCCTACTGCCCCGTCATCGTCCTTCCATCCCAAACACGCACCCGCAGGATCGCGTCGCCCGGCTGGATCTGGTCCAGCACGTCGAGGCCCGACACGATCTGCCCGAACACCGTGTAGCGCCCGTCCAGGTGCGGCTGCGGCGAGTGCGTGAGGAAGAACTGGCTGCCGCCCGTGTCCGCCCAGTCGAGCGCCATCCCCATCGTTCCCCGCAGGTACGGACGCTCGTTGATCTCGTCGCGGATCGTGTAGCCGGGCCCGCCCTCGCCGTCGCCGCGCGGGTCGCCGTCCTGGACGACGAAGTTCGGGACGACGCGGTGCCAGGTGGCGCCCGTGAAGAACCCCTGGCGGGCGAGCGTCATGAAGTTCAGGCAGGTCAGCGGCGCGTCGAGCACGGCCATCTCGATCTCGATCGTGCCGCGCGCGGTGTCGATGTAGACGTGCGGCGACACGGCGGGCGACACCAGGTCGGGCGACTGGTAGAAGCCGGGCGGACGCGTGACCGGCGCCGGCCGGATCGCCGCAAACGGGTCGGTGGTCGGCTCGAGCGGCTTGAGCCGCGCCGCCGCGCGCACGCGCACCGCCCAGTCCTTGTCCGCGAGCGCCTCGCGCAGCGCGGCCCGCGCCGTCTCGGGCCCGTAGGCGAGCAGCGCGTCGAGCGCCGCCGCGCGGGCGATGTAGGTGTCGTCGCCCGCCGCGGCGTGGAACGCGTCGAGGAGCGCGCGGTCCCCGCCCGGCGGCTTCAGCGACGCGAGCCCGGCCGCGGCGGCGCTGCGCACCGCCGGGTCCGGGTTCTTCAGCGACTCGATCAGCGTCTGGCCCGTCGACGGCGCCTTCAGCTTCACCAGCGCCGCGAGCACCGCGGGGATCACCCGCGCGTCGGGGTCCTTCAGCATCGCCGACAGCCGGGGCATCGCCGTCTCGCGGTCGAGCGTGCCGAGCGTCGTGGCGAGCGCGGCCCGCACGCTCCAGTCCCGGTCCGGGTCGAGGCTCGAGAGCGCGAACAGGAAGCTCGACGGATCGACCTCGCGGAGGCTGCGGAACGCCGCCGCGCGCACCGCGGCCGACCGGCTCGACACCAGGTCGAGCAGCGGGTCGAGCGCGCCCCGGGCGTGCGTGGCTCCGACCGCGGTCACCGCCTCGATGCGCAGCAGCGGGTCGAGGTCGGGGATGCGCAGCAGTTCGAGCAGGACGGACCCCGACTGCGGGTCCCCGATCGCGCCGAGCGCCTTCACGGCGGAGATCGCCGACCGCGTGTCGCGGCGCCAGTCCCGGGCCAGCGCCGAGAGCGCGCCGACGGCGGAGGGGTCCTTCAGGGCGCCGAGGCCGCGGGCCGCGAACGCCCGGCCGAACCGGCTCGGTCCGCGCGTCATCGACACCAGGACCGCGAGCGCGCGACGGTCCTCGGTCCGCTGGATCGCCGCGGCCACCGGCCACCACGCCACCAGCGGCGTCCCGGTCCTGTCGAGGACCGACGAAGCCAGCGTGTCGTAGGCCTTCAGCCTCCCCAGCGCGAGCACCGCGAGGCGGAACGCCTCGGCCGCCGGCGCGTGCGTCTCTTCGACGTCGTCCGGCCCGACACCCGCCAGCGCGCCCGACTTGATCGACGCCGCCACGACCTCGCCGATCGCCCGGCTGCCGGCGGTATCGCCAATCGCGCCCAGCGCTTCGGCCGCCCGTCCCTGCACCAGCGGCGACGCGTCGCCGAGCGCCGCGCGCAGCGGCGCGACGGCCGACGCGTCCCGCAGCAGCCCGAGGGCGAACGCGGCCATCTGCCGCACCTCGGGCTCGGGATCGCGGGCGAGCGCGGCGGCCAGCGGCTTCACGCCCGAGCCGAGTCCCACGCGTCCGATCGCCAGGGCCGCCCGCCGTCGGACGCGCGAATCGGCGTCGGTCATGAGCTCGGTGAGATCGGCCGTCGGCGCCGGCACCGCCGCGCCCTGGGCCGGCACCGCGGAGTTCCGCGGCGCGACGTACCCGTCCGGCGCGATCGGATCGTGCAGGATGCGGTGGTCTTCGAGCCGCAGGATCCACGACAGCTTCTGCTCGTAGGTGATCGAGGGGACGGCGACGGGCGGCGGCGCCTGCACGGTGGCGCACCCCGCCGCGACGGCCGCCAGGAAGGCGACGGCCGGAACCAGGGGGACGAGGCGGGCACGGGCGAACGAACGACAACCGGTCATGGAGTTGCTCGAAGTACGAAGTTCGAAGTCCGAAGTACGAAGTTCGAAGTCAGAAGTCGGATGTGCGAACTAGCCCAGCGCCTCGAACCGCAGCGTCGCGCGCGCGATGCGGTCGGCATCGACCGCCACCCCGAGGCCCGGCCCGGTCGGTACGGCAATCGTACCATCGCCGGCCACCTCGACGGCGGGTTCCACCAAATCGGGCACGAAGTAGCGCCGGCTCGCCGCCACGTCGCCGGGCAGCGTGAAGCCGGGCAGCGCGGCGAGGTGGACATTGTGCACCCGGCCGATCCCCGACTCGAGCATCCCGCCGTGCCAGACGGGGACGCCGGCGGCCGCGCACAGGTCGTGCACGGCGATCGACTCGGCGAACCCGCCGAGGCGCCCCGGCTTGATGTTGACGACCCGGCAGGCGCCCGCGTCGATGGCGTCCCTCGCGGCGCGCGGCGAATGCACCGACTCGTCCAGGCAGATCGCCGTCTTCAGCCGGCGCTGCAGCCGCGCGTGGTCGGCCAGGTCTTCGTCGTCGAGCGGCTGCTCGATCATCATCAGGCCGAAGGCGTCGAGCGCCGCCAGGTGCTCGGCGTCGCCGAGCGTGTAGGCCGCGTTCGCGTCCACCATCAGCGGGATGTCGCCGAACCGCTCCCGCACCGCGCGGACGACGTCGACGTCCCAGCCGGGGGCGATCTTGATCTTCACCCGGCGGTAGCCGGCGTCGAGTTCCCGGCGGATCGTCTCGGCCATCTGGTCGAGCGACTCCTGGATCCCGATCGACACGCCCGACGCGATCCGCGCGCGCACCCCGCCGAGCACGCCCGACAGCGGCCGCCCTTCGCGGCGGGCGTACAGATCCCAGGCCGCCATCTCGAGCGCGGCCTTCGCCATGTTGTGGCCGCGGACGGCGTGAAACGCCGGGAAGACCTCCCGCGGGTGCGCGAAGTCGAGACCGACGAGCGTGGGTCCGAGGAAATCGGTGAGCACATGCCACGCCGTCCCGTTGGTCTCGGGGCTGTAGGAGGGCGTCGCGCCGGCCACGCACTCGCCCCAGGCCTCGAGGCCGTCGCCGAGCAGCCGCACCAGGATGAACACCTTGTCGTCGGTCTGCCCGACGCTGGTTCGGAACGGTCGGACGAGCGGGAGCCGGAGCAGCCGGAGTTCGAGGCGATCGACCCTCACGGTGAGCCTCCACGATGGGAAGTACGAAGTACGAAGTACGAAGTACCAAAGTACGAAGTACGAAGTACCAAGTACCAAGTACCGAAGTACGAAGTACCGAAGTACGAAGTACGAAGTACCGAAGTACGAAGTACGAAGTGCCGGATTGCGAACCGGCGGACTCGGGAGCGAGCGCCGTCAGCCCCTGACTCCGCGGTTCGACCAGCGCTTCGATCGCCCGCTCTACCGTACTTCGTACTTCGTACTTCCTACTTCCTACTTCCTACTTCGTACTTCGTACTTGTCCCGATCGCCAGATTCTCCCTTATTCCCTGGTCCTCGGCACGTAGTACCGCGTGCCCCGGCCCATCCCGCGGATCTGCCGCAGCAGGTCGTCCAGGACCTCGTCGCTGCCGGCCAGATCGATCTGCGACGTCTCGACGACGAGCAGGGGGGTGGCCGCGTAGTGGAAGAAGAAGTGCTGGTAGGCCTCGTTGAGCTTCTGCACGTAGGCCGGGTTCGGGCTGTAGCCTTCGTGATCGGCGTCGCGGGCGCGGAGCCGCTTGACGAGCAGCTCGGAAGGAGCCTGGAGGTAGACCACCAGGTCCGGCAGCGAGACGTCGCGGGCCAGCAGGTCGTAGAGCCGCTGGTAGATGAACAGGTCGTTGTCGTCGAGATTCAGGTACGCGTAGACCCGATCCTTCTCGAACAGGTAGTCGCAGATGGTGAGCTGGCTGAACAGGTCCGTCTGCCGCAGCGCCTCCTGCTGCCGGTGCCGGTTGAGCAGGAAGAACAGCTGCGCCTGGAGGGCGGCGCCGGGCCGTTCGGCGTAGAAGTCCGCCAGGAACGGGTTGTCCGTGTCCTCCAGCACCGTCGTCGCGTCGACGTGCGAGGCCAGGCGCTCGGCGAGCGCGGTCTTGCCGACACCGGGCGGCCCGTCGAGGGCAATATACCGGAAATCCAAGGCGGGGCCGAGTATAACGGAAAACGCAAAATGCGGTAAGCTCCATCCATGGCCTGGTTCACCAAGACCCGCAAGCCGATGGCACCGCCCGACCATGCGAGCCGGGTGCCCGAGGGGCTGTACGTGAAGTGCCCCGGCTGCGCCCAGGCGATCTACAACAAGGACCTGGCGGCCAACCTGCTGGTGTGCCCGCGGTGCGCGCATCATTTCCGGATGACGGCGACCGAGCGCCTCGCGATGCTGTTCGACGGCGAGTTCGAGGTCCACGACCCCGACCTCGTCTCGACCGACCCGCTCGAGTTCACCGACACCAAGCCCTACAAGGATCGACTGCGGTCCAGCATGGCGTCCACCGGCATGAAGGACGCCGTCGTCACGGCCATCGGCCGGCTGGAGGGGATCGAGACGGTCATCGCGTCGCTGGAATACAGCTTCATCGGCGGCAGCATGGGCGTGGTGGTCGGCGAGAAGGTGACGCGCGCCATCGAGCGCGCGATCGACCGTCGCGCCCCGATGATCATCGTGTCGTGCTCGGGTGGCGCCCGGATGATGGAGGGGGCGCTGTCGCTCATGCAGATGGCCAAGACGTCGGCCGCCCTGGCCCGGCTCGATCGCGCGGCGCTGCCGTTCATCTCGGTGCTCACCGACCCGACGACCGGCGGCGTGACGGCCAGCTTCGCGATGCTGGGCGACGTGAACATCGCCGAGCCCAAGGCGCTCATCGGGTTCGCCGGGCCCCGCGTCATCGAGCAGACCATCCGCCAGAAGCTGCCCGAGGGGTTCCAGCGGAGCGAGTTCCTGCTCGACCACGGCATGATCGACATGGTGGTCGACCGCCGCGAGCTGAAATCGACGATCGCCCGGGCGCTGACCTTCATGGGCGCGCGCGCGGCCGCCCCGGCCGGCCCCGGGCCGGCGACCTCCGGCGCGACGCCCGCCGCGGCGGGCAAGCGGGCCTGACGGGACCGGCGAGTCGTGGATCCCCTGTCCTACCTGTTCGGCCTCGAGAAGCTGGGCATCAAGTTCGGCCTCGACAACATCCGCGCCATCGCCGGAGCCCTCGGCAACCCGCAAGACGCCTGGCCCTCGGTCATCGTCGCCGGCACCAACGGCAAGGGGTCGGTGTCGGCCATGACCGAGACGGGCCTGCGCGCCATGGGTCTGCGCACCGGGCTCTACACCTCCCCGCACCTCGTGCGCCTCGAGGAGCGGTTCGCGATCGGCGGCGTGCCGGTCGACACCCCGCACCTCGTGAGCGCCGCGGGCACGGTGCGCGAGGCGGTCGCGCGGCTGCGCGCCGGCGGGCGCCTGGACACCGAGCCGACGTTCTTCGAGGTGACCACCGCGGTGGCCTTCGAGCTGTTCAGCCAGGCGGGCATCGACTTCGGCGTCCTCGAGGTCGGCATGGGAGGGCGGTGGGACGCCACCAACGTGGCGACCCCGCGCGCGGCGGCGATCACGACAATCGACCTCGACCACGAGCGGTTCCTGGGCCGCACCGTCGCCGCGATCGCCGGCGAGAAGGCGGGCGTGATCAAGCCGGGGATGTCGGTGGTGGTCGGCGAGACCAAGCCCGAGGCGCTGGCCGTCATCGAGCGCGCCTGCGCCGAGCAGGGAGCGGCGATGGTCCGGGCGGGCGACGGCGTCCGCGCCGACATCGTGCGCCTCGACGATGGCCGGCCGGTGGTGGCGCTCGCGACGCCGGTCCGCGAGTACGGCACGCTTCGCCTCGCCCTGCGCGGCCGCCACCAGGTGCGCAACGCGGTGACGGCCGTGCGGCTGCTCGAGGGGCTCGAGGCGTGCGGCACGCGCGTGCCGGCCGACGCCGTCGCGGCGGCCGTCACCGACACGCGGTGGCCCGGGCGCCTCGACCTGCTGGCCGACCCGGCGGGGCGGACGGTCCTCTGCGACTCGGCCCACAACCCGGCCGGGGCGCACGCGCTCGCCGGCTACCTGCGCGAGGTCCACCCGGCCGGCCTGCCGGTCGTCTTCGGCATCATGAAGGACAAGGACGTCGGCGGAACGCTCGGCCCGCTGCTCCCGTCGGCCACGCACCTGGTGGTCACGCACGCCCGCACCGACCGGGCGATCTCCGCCTCCGCCCTGGCCGAGGCGGCCAGGCGCGCCGGCTGGCGCGGCACGCTGGACGTCGAAGACGACGTCGGGTCGGCGATCGAGTCGGCCTGGCGGCACGCCCCGGCGATCTGCGCGGCCGGCTCCATCTTCCTCGTCGGCGAGGTGCTCGCCCGGCTCCGGTCGGACACGTGATATTCTTTCGGCGTTCTCAGCCATCGACCTCCGTCGGCCAACCTGGCACGGGCATGCGCCTTCCGTCCTCGGGAACACCGTTCCGCCTCGCGGCCCTGGTCGCGGGGCTGGTCGCCGCCGCGGTCGCGCCGGCAGCGGCCCGCCAGGCGGCCGCTCCCGACACCGGGTTCGAGGTCTGCCAACAGTGGAAGGGGATCCAGGTCGAGAAGAACCACATCAAGCTGTCCGGGGCGGTCGAGTGCCGGCGCGGCGACCTGGCGCTCTTCGCCGACGACGTGGAGATCTGGACCGACACCCACCGGGTGGTGCTGACCGGCAACGTGACGTTCCGCCAGCGCAACGCCCAGATCACCGCCGACCGGGCCGAGTTCAATTCCGAGACCCGCCTGGGCACCTTTTACAACGCCAGCGGCTTCGCCACCATCACCACCAAGGCGAAGAAGAACCCGATGGGCGGCCAGGAGCCGGACGTCTACTTCTACGGCGACACGATCGAGAAGATCGGCGCCGATCGGTACCGCATCACGCACGGCGGGTTCACGACGTGCGTGCAGCCGACGCCGCGGTGGCAGATCACCGCGCGCACCGTGACGCTTCGCCTCGACCACTACGCCCTGCTCAGGAACGCCGTGATGGAGGCCAAGGGGGTGCCGGTCTTCTACCTGCCCGCCGTCTACTTCCCGATCTCGAAGGACGACCGGGCCACCGGCTTCCTGATGCCGACCTACGGCACGTCCACCTACCGCGGCTGGTCGCTGAGCAACGCCTTCTTCTGGGCGATCGACCGCAGCCAGGACCTCACGCTGGTCGACGACTGGTTCTCGAGCCGCGGCAACGGGATGGGCGCCGAGTACCGCTACACGTCCGCCCCCGGCTCGTCGGGCTTCTTCAAGTTCTACCGGCTCGCCGAGCACTCGTCGACGATCCAGAACACGGACGGCTCGGTCAGCACGGTTCCCGGCGATTCTGAGCTACCGGGTGCAGGCGAACGCGACGCAGGCGCTCGGGCGCCGCTGGACGGTCCGCGCGAGCGTCGACTACTTCACCAACCTCACGGTCCAGCAGGCCTACAACTCCAACATCTATGACGCCTCGAACAGCACGCGCACCTACAGCGGGGCCATCAGCGGCACCCTGGGCGGGTTCACGGTGAACGGCCAGTACGACCGCACCGAATACTTCTCGGACGCCGCCGACTCGACGGTCACCGGCGGCACGCCGCGCGTCACGCTCACCCGCAACGAACGGCCGCTGTTCGGCTCACCGCTCTACTTCTCGATGACGAGCGAGTACGTGACGCTCACGCGCGAGACGACGTCGGCCGGGACGGTCACCGACCGCGGCCTGCGGCGGGCCGACCTGATGCCGACCGTCCGGTTCCCCTTCACGAGATGGTCGTTCCTGACGATCAACTCCTCGGTGTCGTGGCGGGGCACCTACTGGTCGCGCAGCCTGTCGCCGGACGGCAGCGGGGCGGTCGTCGACGATCCGCTCGGGCGATCGTATGTCGACGCGGAGTCGCGCATCACCGGGCCCGTCTTCACGCGCCTGTGGAGCACGCCCGACAACGGCTTCGCCCAGAAATGGAAGCACTCGATCGAGCCGTACCTGAACGTGCAGCACGTCACGGGGATCGGCAACTTCAACCGGATCGTGCCGCTCGACGGCACCGACTACGTCCTGGGCGGCACCACGCAGGTCGATTACGGCGTGACCAACCGCCTCATGGCGAAGCGGAAGACCGGCGGGACCTCGAACGCGAAGGAACTCCTGAGCGTGGACCTCACGCAGACCTACTACTCGAACCCGCAGGCGAGCCTCTACGACTCCAATTACTCCACGAGCTTCTCGGGCCTGCCGCCGAGCCGTCTCTCGCCGGTGCGCGTGACGGTACGGGCCACTCCCACCGACCAGCTGAACGGCAGCCTCAAGCTGGAGTACGATCAGCGCCGGGCCGGGCTCCAGAGCCTCGCCGCCGACACGCAGGTGGGGCTGCGCAGCTGGCTGCGCCTGACGGGCGGGTTCAGCGAGCGGCTGACGAGCGTGCTCGCCGGCGTGCCGCAGCGCGACCGCTTCGTGAACGGCACGGCGACGCTCAAGTCGGACGACAACCGCGTGGGCGGCAGTTACAGCTTCAACTACGACCTCGGCCGATCGACGATGCTGACGAGCCGGATCATGGGCTACTACAACGCGCAGTGCTGCGGGTTCGCGGTCGAGTACCAGACCTACAGCTTCGGCCAGACGGGCGTGCTCGCCGGGCTGGGCAGCGACCGCCGGTTCAACTTCACGTTCACGCTGGCGGGCCTCGGCACGTTCTCGAACTTCTTCGGCACCTTCGGCGGCGGCGGCAGCGGCGGCGGCGCGCCGCTGCAGTAGGGGCAGGGAGCGCACATGAAGGGACTGATCCTGAGCGGAGGCAAGGGCACGCGCCTCCGCCCCCTCACCTACACGAGCGCCAAGCAGCTGGTGCCGGTGGCCAACAAGCCGGTGCTCTTCTACGGCCTCGAAGCGATGGCCGAGGCCGGCATCCGCCAGGTGGGCATCGTCGTCGGCGACACGGCGCCCGAGATCCGGGCCGCCGTGGGCGACGGGTCCCGGTGGGGCCTCGAGGTGACCTACATCGCGCAGGACGCGCCGCGCGGCCTGGCGCACGCGGTGCTGGTGAGCGAGCCGTACCTCGGGCGCGAGCCCTTCGTGATGTACCTCGGCGACAACCTGCTGAACAAGGGAATCCGCCCCTTCGTCGAGCAGTTCGCCGCGACGCGGCCGGCCGCGCTGATCCTGCTGACCCGGGTGCCGGACCCGCAGATGTTCGGCGTCGCCGAGCTGTCGGACGGCCGCGTCGTCCGGCTGGTCGAGAAGCCGAAGGAGCCGCGAAGCGACCTCGCCCTGGTCGGCGTCTACCTGTTCGGCCCGGAGATCTTCGAGTCGGTGAAGCGGATCCGGCCGAGCGCGCGCAACGAACTCGAGATCACCGACGCCATCCAGGACCTCGTCGACCACGGCCTCCAGGTGCACCCGCGCATCGTCGAGGGCTGGTGGAAGGACACGGGGAAGCTCGAGGACATGCTCGAGGCGAACCGGCTGATCCTCGACACGCTCACGCGGCGCATCGACGGCACGGTCGACGCCGCCTCGCGCGTCGAGGGCAAGGTGGTCATCGAGGCCGGGGCCGTCGTCGAGCGGTCCGTGGTGCGCGGGCCCGCCATCATCGGCGCCCGCGCCCGGATCACGCACGCCTACATCGGGCCGTTCACGTCGATCATGAACGACGTCGAGGTGCGCGACGCCGAGATCGAGCACAGCATCGTCCTCGAGGGCAGCGCCGTCATCGACCTGCAGAACCGCGTCGAGGACAGCCTGATCGGGAAGAACGTCCGCATCTACCGCGAGCCGGTGAAACCGTCGGCCTACCGGTTCATGCTGGGCGACAACTCCGAGGTCGGCATCCGGTGGTGAAGGAGTCCCTATGAGCGAACCGAAGGCGTACGCGAGCGCCGCGCGAGGCCCGCGCATCGCGGGCGTGAAGACCAGGGCGCTGAAGGTCATCCCCGACGAGCGCGGCTGGCTGATGGAAATCCTCCGGGCGGACGACGGGGAGTTCTTCACCAAGTTCGGGCAGGTGTACGTGTCGGCCACCTACCCGGGCGTCGTGAAGGCCTGGCACTACCACAAGGTGCAGACCGACACCTTCGCGTGCGTCCTCGGCATGGTGAAGCTCGTGCTGGTCGACACCCGGACCGGCTCCCCCACCGAAGGCGTCGTCAACGAGTTCTTCATCGGCACCGGGCGGCCGACCCTGGTGCAGGTGCCGAACCTCGTGTACCACGGGTGGAAGGGCATCGGCGACAGCCTGGCGCTCGTCGTGAACGCGCCGACCGAGCCCTACGACTACGACGACCCGGACGAGTTCCGGCTCGACCCGCATGGCACGCTTCCTTACGACTGGAGCCGACGAGATGGTTGAAGTCCTGGTCACCGGCGGCGCCGGCTTCATCGGCAGCAACTTCGTGCGGTACGCGCTGGCCGCCCATCCCGACTGGCGGGTCACCACGCTCGACAAGCTGACCTACGCCGGCCGCGTCGAGAACCTGCACGACGTCATCGACGACCCGCGGCACGAGTTCGTGCGCGGGGACATCACCGACCCGGCCGTCACCCGGTCGCTGGTGGCGCGGTCGAATCTGGTCGTGCACTTCGCGGCCGAAACGCACGTCGATCGGTCGATCCTGTCGGCCGGGGACTTCATCCGCACCGACGTGTTCGGGACGTTCGTCCTGCTCGAGGCCGCGCGCGAGGCGCCGGGACTGCGGCGGTTCGTCCAGATCTCGACCGACGAGGTGTACGGCACCGTGCCGGCCGGCGCCAGCCGGGAAACCGACGAACTGAAGCCCCGCAACCCGTACGCGGCGAGCAAGGCCGGCGCCGACCGGCTCGCCTACAGCTACTTCGCCACCTACGGCGTGCCGGTGATCGTGACGCGGGCCTCGAACAACTACGGTCCGTACCAGTTTCCCGAGAAGGTGATCCCGCTGTTCGTCACCAACGCGATCGACGGCCAGGCCGTGCCGCTCTACGGCGACGGCCTCAACGTGCGCGACTGGCTGCACGTCGCCGATCACTGCCGGGCCCTGGACCTGGTGATCGAGCGCGGCGAGCCGGGCGAGGTGTACAACGTCGGCGGCGGCAACGAGGTCACCAACCTCGATCTGACCCGGCGGATCCTCGCGGGACTCGGCCGGTCCGAGGACCTGATCCGGCCGGTGGCCGACCGCCCCGGCCACGACCGCCGCTACTGCCTCGACACGTCGAAACTGGTCGGCCTGGGCTGGCGCCCGCAGGTCGGGTTCGCCGCGGGCCTCGGCGAGACGATCGCGTGGTACCGGCAGAACGAATGGTGGTGGCGGCCGATCAAGCAGGGCGACCCGGCATTCCAGGCCTATTACTCCAGGCAGTACGACGGACGGTAGACGGGGTTCGGCGCCCCGGGCGCGACCATCCGCGAACGGACCCGTGCTCGTCACCGGCGCGGCATCATCGACATGCGAGTGCTCATCACCGGCGCGAGCGGCTATCTCGGGCGGGCCCTGGTCGCGGCCTTCCGCGCCGCGGGGCACGACACGGTGGCGTTCTCGCGGCACGCGACAGCGAGCGGCGTGGCGGGTGAGACGCTCGACGGCGACGTGAGGGACGCCGCCGCGGTGGCGCGGGCGGTGGACGGGTGCGACGCCGTCTGTCATTCGGCGGCGCTGGTGAGCCTGTGGCGAGCCCGCCGCGAGGAGTTCGACGACGTCAACGTCGGGGGCCTGCGGCGGGTTCTCGACGCTGCGCGGTCGGCCGGGATCCGGCGTATCGTCTACACGTCGTCGTTCCTGGCGCTGCCGCCGAACGGC
Source organism: uncultured Acidobacteriota bacterium (assembly GCA_963776495.1). GTDB lineage: Bacteria > Acidobacteriota > Vicinamibacteria > Vicinamibacterales > Fen-181 > FEN-299. The sequence continues at coordinate 28,341 of CAVZMW010000003.1, forward strand.
GCCGGGGCGCCGGCCTGCTGGAACGATTACCAGCGGACGAAGGTGGCGGCCGACCGGCTGGCGGCAGACGCCGCGGCCGGGGGCGCGCCGCTCGTCAGGGTCTACCCGGGCGTGATCTACGGCCCGGGCACGCTGACCGAGGGCAACCTGGTGGGCGCGCTGGTGTCCGATCACCTGCGCGGACGGCTGCCCGGCATCGTGGGCGCCGACCGCATCTGGTCGTACGCCTGGGTCGAGGACGTGGCGCGGGGCCACGTCGCCGCGATGGAGCGGGGCAGGCCGGGTTCGACCTACAACCTGGGCGGCGAGAACGCGCCGCAGATGCGCGTCTTCGACATCGTGCGCGAGCTGACCGGGCATCCTCTGCCGCGCCGCGTGCCGGTGGCGCTGGCGAGCCTCGCCGGCGCGGCCGGGGAACTCGGGGCGAGACTGACGGGCCGGCCGCCGCGCGTCACGGCCGGCGCGGTGAGGATTCTCGCCCACGACTGGGCCATGGACAGCGCCGCGGCCGTCGATCACCTCGGGTATCAGATCATGCCGCTCCGCGAGGGTGTCGCCCGCCTCGTGGAGCAGCTTGGCGGTGGCCGCGGCGAGCCGCGGCCCTCGGAGCGTCGCACGTGAGTCCTTTTTCGGAATCCCGTCGCCAGGCGCTGCACATGGCGATGGCGTCGTTCGCCCTGCTGCTGCGGGTGCTCACCTGGTGGCAGGCGGCGGCGTGCGCGGCTGTCGCGTTCCTCTTCAACCTGCTCGTGCTGCCGCGCATCGGCCGCGCGACGCTGTACCGGCCCGGTGACGCGGCGCGAGGGTACCCGCTCGGGATCCTGTTCTACCCGCTGTCGGTCCTCGTGCTGATCCTCGCGTTCCCCAGGCGTCTCGACCTCGTGGCCGCGGCGTGGGGCATCATGGCCTTCGGGGACGGCGCGGCGACGCTGGTCGGCACGCGGGTGGCAAGCCGGCCCATCCCGTGGAACCCCGACAAGACGGTCGCCGGGTCCGCGGCGTTCGCCGTCGCGGGCGCGCTGGCCGGCACCGCACTGGCCTGGTGGACGAGGCCCACCGTCTCCCCCGCGCCGCCGATGCTGTTCACGCTGGCCGCCCCGGCCGTCGCGGCCATCGCCGCGGCCGGCGTCGAGTCGATCCGCGTGCGGCTCGACGACAACATCTCGGTGCCGATCAGCGCGGCGATCGTGCTGGGCGGCCTCGCGCTCGTGGACGCCGCCTCGTGGCAGGCCGCGCGCCCGGCGCTGCCGCCGGCGCTGGCCTACGCCGCCCTGGTCAACGTGCCCGTCGCCGCGCTCGGCTGGCGGGCCGGCGCGGTGACCGGTTCGGGCGCGGTGGTCGGCGCGGTCATCGGGATGGCGGTCTTCGCGGGCGCCGGGCCGTCGGGGTGGGCGCTGCTGTTCGTCTCGTTCCTCTTCGCGACCCTCTCCACGCGGCTCGGCCTGAAGAGGAAGTCGGTGCTCGGGATCGCCGAGGCGCGCGGCGGGCGTCGCGGGCCGGGCAACGCGGTGGCCAACACGGGGCTCGCCGCCTTCGCGGCGGCGCTGGCGGCGCTCTCGCCCCACCACCAGGGGGCGCTGCTGGCGATGACGGCGGCGCTGGTCGCCGGCGCGAGCGACACGGTGGCCAGCGAGATTGGCAAGGCCTGGGGCAGGCGCACGTACCTGTTCCCGGCGATGAGGAGCGTGCGCCCGGGGACGTCCGGCGCGGTCTCGCTCGAGGGGACGGGAGCCGGCGTGATCGCCGCTCTCGTGCTCGCGGCGCTGGCGATGGCGCTCGGTCTCGTGGACCGGAGCGGCCTCTGGTTCGTCACGATCGCGGCGACCGCGGGGTCGCTTGTCGAGAGCTCGCTCGGCGCGACGCTCGAGGGGTCCGGCACGCTCGACAACGACATGCTCAACTTCATCGACACGGCCGTCTCGGCGGCGTTCGCCGTGGCGCTGGCCTGGCTGGTGGCGCGATGACCGCCCGGGCCCGCGCCAGCCTCTACCTCGAGTTCGCCCGGCCGTTCACGCTGTTCGCCCCGGCGCTCGGCATGGCCTCTGGCGGGGCGACCGCGATCGGCGCGGCGCCGCGCGAGGCGTGGAACTGGTGGCTCGTCGTCTACCCGCTGGTCGGCGCGCTCATGGCCGCCACGCTCAACGCCGCCTCGAACGGCCTGAACCAGATCTACGACATCGACATCGACGCGGTGAACAAGCCGAAGCGGCCGCTGCCGAGCGGGCGGATGAGCATCCGCGAGGCGTGGACGTTCACCCTCCTCGCCTTCGCCGCCGCGTGGCTGCTGGCCTGGCTGGTCGCGCCCGGCGGCCGGCACGAGTGCTTCTGGCTGGTCGTGGCGGCGACGGCCATCACGACGCTCTACTCGGTGCCGCCGATTCGGACCAAGCGTCTCGGCGTCTGGGCCAACCTGACGGTGGCCGTCCCGCGCGGCACGCTGCTCAAGGTCGCGGGCTGGTCGTCGGTCAAGACGGTGATGGGGCTCGAGCCCTGGTTCATCGGCACGATCTTCGGGCTGTTCCTGCTGGGCGCGACGACGACCAAGGACTTCGCGGACATGGAGGGCGACGCGCGGGGCGGCTGCCGCACGCTGCCGATCCAGTTCGGCGTCCGGCGGGCGGCCTGGATGATCTCGCCCTCGTTCGTCGTCCCGTTCCTGATGATCCCGGTCGGCGCGTGGACCGGGATCCTCACGGGCCGCTTCTGGCTGCTCCAGGCGCTCGGGGCGATCATGTCGATTTACGGCGTGTACGTCTGCTACCTTATGCTCCGTCGGCCCGAGGACCTCGCCGTCGAAGCGAACCATGTGTCGTGGGCACACATGTACCGGATGATGTTCGTCGCGCAAGTCGGCTTCGCACTCGCCTATCTGCTCTGAGCACGCCCAGGGGTCGGAGCGGTTTTTCGGCGATCACAATTCTGAGTTACAGAATTGACATGATCGAAAAACCGCTCCGACCCCTGCCGGGCGAGAGGGTGGCGATCATGACAAACGCGAGCGGTGCCCGCGTGGCCGTGCTGGCCTGGACGGGCGCGGTGGTCGTCTCGGTCGTCCTCATCGCGGCGACCCGCTACACGACGCGCGACCCCGACTCGCGCCTGTACGCGGGCATTGCCGCGCGCCTCAGCCAGCAGCCGGTCAACCGCTGGATCGCACCGGAGTGGTGCGGGCTCTGGGGATTCGACGCCCCCTACTACGAGCACCCGGTCGGCATCTTCCTCGCGCCGGCGGCGCTCGCGCGCCTCGGCTTCCCTGCCGAGCAGGCGGCCTACGCGGTCAACGTCCTCTACCAGGTGGCCAGCCTGGCGCTCGTCGTGCTGATCGCCCGGGTCTTCGCGGAGCCGGCCGAGGCGCGGGCGCTCGCGTGGCTGCTGCAGTTGCTGCCGATCGCCTTCGTCTTCCGCATCCGCGCGAACCACGAGTACGCCCTGCTCGCGGGCCTGCTGCTCGCGGTGTACTCGACCGAGCGGGCGCGCGCGCGACCGATCTGGACGATGGGCATGATGGCCGGCCTCGGCCTGGTCCTGCTGGTCAAGGGCGTGTTCGCGCTGTCGGTGCCCGTGGTGTGCGCGATCTGGCTCCTGGCGAGGGCCCGGCAGGTGCCGGGCTCGCGCCCGGCGTGGCACGCGCTGGCGGCCGTCGGCCTCATGCCGCTCGTCGCCGCGCTCGTGGCGTGGGGCTACGACGCCGCCTACATGCAGGCGACCGGCCGTTCGTTTCTCGCCATCTATCGGAGCCGCCAGGTCCCGCCGGACGCGCTGGCGGTCGCCTTGGCGTGGTGGATGGTGCCCTACACCGCCGCGTGGTACCTCGGGCGCATCGTCTGGTACGCGTTCCCGTGGAGCGTGTTCGCCGGCGTGATGGCCTGGCGCGCGGCGAATCGCGGCGACGCGTGGCCGTGGCGGCAGCGCGGCCCCGAGGCGCTGGCGCGGCTCCTGTCACCGGCCTGGCAGGGCGCGTGGTTCGCCGCCGTGTCGAGCCTCGCGTTGACCGCCGGCTTCTCGCTGGCCGGGAGGAAGGCCGATCGCTACCTGTTCCCCGTCTACTTCATCCTCGGCGCCGCGGGGGCCATTCACGCCATTCGCCGATTCGGCTGGCTGCGACGGATCGTCGACCGCCTCGACCGGCCGTGGGTGCCGGCCGTGTTGTATGTCGTGCTCTTCCTGGCGGCGCTGCTCACGGCCGGGTTGCTGCCGACCCTCACGTTCTGGCGCTCGTAGGTTGGCGGGCCACGCCTCACGCCTTGCGCCTTGCGCCTTGCGCCTGAAGCCCGGTGGCTCTCAGATAGCGCAGGGCTTCAGCCCTGCGCCTAGGCCGTGCCGAACGGCCGGTAGGGGTCGGAGCGGTTCTTCGCGATTACGATGTTGAATTACAAAACTGCAGAGAGCGAAAAACCGCTCCGACCCCTACCGGGTCCCTACCGGGTCACGCGGTGTGCAGCAGCGCGCGGATGCGCGCGTCGGTCGGCGGATGCGTGCTGAACAGGCCCAGCATCCCCGAGGCCGAGAACGGCTTGACGATGAACATGTGGGCGGTCGCGGGATTCGCGTCGAGCGGCACCTGCTTCGCCACGGCCTCGATCTTCTTGAGCGCGTCCACCAGGCCGTAGGGACTCCCGACCAGTTGGGCCGCCCCGGCGTCGGCGGCGAACTCGCGCGACCGGGAGATGGCCGCCTGGATCAGCATCGCCGCGAGCGGCGCCAGGATCGCGGTCAGCAGCAGGCCGATCGGATTGCCGCGGTCGTTGTCGTCGCGGCCGCCGCCGAAGATGGCCGCGAACTGGGCCATGCGCGCGATCATCATGATCGCGGCCCCCATCGTCGCCGCGATTGAGCTGATGAGGATGTCGCGGTGCCTCACGTGCGACAACTCGTGCGCGATCACCCCTTCGAGTTCGTTCTCGTTGAGCACGCGCAGGATGCCCTCGGTCGCCGCCACGGCCGCGTGGGCGGGGTTGCGACCGGTCGCGAACGCGTTGGGCGACGGGTCGGGGATGACGTAGACCTTGGGCATCGGCAGGCCGGCGCGCTGCGCGAGCCGCTCGGTCACGCGGTAGAGCACGTGGTCCGGGCCGACCGGCTGCGCGTGGTACATCGCCAGCACGATCTTGGCGGAGAACCAGTAGGACGCGAAGTTCATCAGCACCGCGACACCGAACGCGATCACGAGGCCGTTCGCCCCGCCGAGCGATTCGCCGATGAGCAGGACGAGCGCGCTCATCAACCCGAGGAGGAGTGCCGTCTTCATGCCGTTCGCCATAGGTCCCAGTATCCTACAAGTGAAGGCGCTCTCGCATCAGGCACGACTTGCGTCCTGCGACTTGCGGCCCTTCGGCCGCGCTCAGGGCCGTCCTGAGCAACGTCGAAGGACGGCGGTGTCACGCCGTGGCAGGCCGCCAGTCGCGAGTCGCCAGTCGCGGGCCGGCTGACGTGTCTCGCCAAGGACGGCGATCTGTCTCATAATTGTCGGATGAGGCGCCAGCCAGCCGCTCCGATCCTCGTCGCCCTCCTGCTCGCCGCCGCCGCGCCGGCAGGCGCGAAGGAGCCGCCCGTCGCCCCGCAGGCCGCTGCGCAGGCGCCGGCCCGGAGCCCCGCGGCGCCCGAACAGGCGCCGACCGAGGACTCGCTCGGGGTCCCCTTCTATCCCGCGATGGTGTTCCTGGGATTGTTCGACGCCGGGAGCGGCCAGCGCTACTACCTGTTCGGCATCAACGCGGCGTTCGACGACGTGGTGTCCTGGTACAAGACGGCGCTGAAGCAGCGCGGCGAACTGGTGTTCGACGAGCCGGCCACCCACGAGTTCGACATCGGGAAGTTCCGCGAGGAGACGATGGTCTTCCCGCCGAGCGTCACGGTGAAGGACTACGCGTGGGGCGGGATGGCCGGCTATCCGAATCCCGTACCCAACGGCGTGCCCGAGCGGTTCCGGACCGTGGTCCAGATCGTGCCCATCCCGTCGGCGCCGCCGCCGATCAAGCACGAGCCCGGGCTCGACTGACGCGAGTCGGCCGGCGCCTACCGCCGCTTCCGGGCCGCCGGCTTGCGGCGCCGCGAGGCGAGCGCCGCCTCTTTCTCCGCTTCCTTCGCCATCTCGGCGACCAGCTGCAGCGAGGTCTGCGCCGAGAAGATGATGCCGATCCAGAACTCCGACGCCTCGGGCTCGCCGGCCAGCAGGGCCTGCACTTCGTCGAGTGACTCGACCGCGTCGGCCAGCCGCTCCATCGCCAGATCGTGGCTCGACTTGGTTGCCTTCTTCGCCATCGCGCGCTCCTTGTGTGTGGACTGAAAGGTCGTCCTCACAGGGTACACGCAACGGGCCGGAACAGCCAGCCTACTCGAGCGTGAAGTTCACCGTGACGGTCATGACGACGGGGACCGGGTTACCGTTCTGCAACGTCGGCGAGAATTCCCACTGCCGCACGGCGTCCACGGCGGCCTCGTCGAGCAGGGGAATCGATCGCACCACGCGCACGTCTTTCACCTTGCCGTCGGGTCCGATGAGGATCTCGCAGATCACGACACCCTGCACCTTCGCCTGTTGCGCCTCCGCCGGATAGACCGCCTTGACGTCCAGGGTCCTGGTCGGCGGCTTGATGTCGCCGCCGATCTTCTGGGCCTCCGGATGCCACTCGGTCGCCGCCACCTGACGAGCCAGCGACAGGTCGGTCGAAACGACGAAGTTCACGGTGACGACCATGAGGACCGGGATCGGGTTGCCGTTCTGCAGCGTCGGCGAGAACTCCCACTGCCGCACGGCGTCCAGGGCCGCCTGGTCGAGGAGCGGAATCGACCGGAGGATGCGCGCGTCCTCGACCTTTCCGTCGGTCCCGACGAGGATTTCGCAGATCACGACACCCTGCACTCTCGCCGTCTTCGCCAGTTCGGGGTAGACGGGCGAGAGATTGACGGTCTTCGTCGGCGGCTTGAGGTCGCCGCCGATGCGGGTGGCCTCGGGATGCCATTCGGCCGTCGTTTCCGGGTGGACCAGCGAGGCGGACCCGTCGAGCGTGAAGTTCACCGTCACGACCATGACGACGGGGATCGGGTTGCCGTTCTGCAGCGTCGGCGAGAATTCCCACTGCCGCACGGCGTCCAGGGCCGCCTGGTCGAGCAGGGGGATCGAGCGCAGGATGCGCACGTCCTGGACCCTGCCGTCCAGCCCGACGAGGACGTTGCAGATCACCACGCCCTGGACCTTCGCCTGCTGCGCCAGGGCTGGGTACACGGGCTTCACGTCGACGGTCTTCGCCGGCGGCTTGATGTCGCCGCCGACGCGAAGGGCCTCGGGATGCCAGGCGGCCGCCGGCGCGGGCTGCGGCGGCGGGCCAGGTCTCGACTGCTGCTGCGGCAGCGCCACGTCCGGTGCCGCGGCGGTCGCGACGGGCTGCGGTTCGCCGGCTCGCTGCAGCGGAACCGCCGCCACCGCAAGGCGCCCGACGGTGACGACGACGACGGCCATGATGAGGACGGCGCACGCGAGACGGGCCTTCGACATGGAACCCTCCTTGACGAGCAGCGCCACCCGCTGTTTGAGGTGGGCGCGCTTCAGGAACAGGGACGCCGGGGTCAGGACGAGACGGGGGACGGGCCTGGCGATGCGCAGGAGCGCCTGCAGGTACGGCTGCTTCGTGCCGAGTCGGACGACGACCTCCCGGTCCACGAGCTGTTCGCGCGCCAGTTGGATTTCGTTGATCAGCCACCAGATGCCGGGGTGGAACCAGAACACGGCGCGCGTCACCTCGTCGGCCACGTTCCACGCCCAGTCGGCGCGGCGGACGTGCATCAACTCGTGACAGGCGATGGCCGTCTGCTCCCCCTCGGGGAACTGCGCGAAGGTCCGCGGGACGAGCACGACGGGGCGGCGAATCCCGCAGGTGACCGGCCGGCTGGCCGTGGCCGACACCAGGAACTCCGCGTCGGCGCAGGCCATTTCCGACGCGCGCACGATCGACCGGGGACGCGGCTCCAGCGGGCGCGCGGACCGGCGCAGGCGACCGAGCGTGAGCAGCCCGAGGCCCAGCCAGCCCAGTCGGAGCAGGATGCCCGCCGAGAGCAGGCCCGCCAGCACGGCCGGCGACGACAACCAGGCGGGGATGGAGATGGCCGCGGCGGCGGGCGCCCGCGGCCCGGCAGCCGACGTCGCACCGGCCGCGGTCGTCACCTGCGCCCCCGCCTCCAACGTCGCCGCGTCGGTGGCCGGCACGGGCCTCACGGCCCAGGGCTGAATCAGCGGCAGCAGCAGGCTCGCCAACAGCACCGCGCGCCAGATCGCCGCCCGCACGCGCGGCGACCACACGCCGAGCAACCGCGGAAGCGGCGCGGCCACCGCCACGATCACGCCGGCCTGGACGGCCCAGGCGAACAGGTTGGCCGAGGCGAGAGCGTTCATTCCTCCGCCTCCCTGATGAGACGCTCGATCTCGTCCAGCTGCTTCGACGACAGGCGGCGGTCCTCGACCAGGTGCACGAGCATCGGCTGCGCGGACCCGCCGAAGACGCGGTCCACGAACTCGCGGACCATCGAGCGCAGGACCTGCCGTTCCGCGCGCGCCGGCCGGTACACGTAGGCGCGGTCCACGCGGTTGGCCTTCACGTACCCCTTCCGCTCGAGCACCCGCATCATGGTCATCACCGTGGTGTAGGCGATCTTCCGCCGCTCGAGCAGCGTCTCGAAGACGTCGCGCACCGTCACCTGGCGCTTCTGCCAGACGATCTTCATCAGCTCGAGTTCCTGCGGGGTCAGTGTGGCGCTGGCGGGCCTCATATACTAATAACATAGTACTTATTGTTTAGGATGTCAAGCCCCCGCCTTCGCCCTTCGGGCTTCGGCGAGGCAGGCCCGCCAGACTTCTCTGCTTCTCTGAGCCCTGAGCCTTCTCCCGTGATAAAGTGCCCGGCCGGGGAGGTTGCCGCCATGACACTGCCGCTCTTCCGCCGATCGCTCGGCCCGCTGATCGTCGCGCTCGCGCTGCCGGCCGCCGCCGCGGCCCAGGGCCAGGTCGCCTGGATGGACGTCGCGAAGGCCCCGCCCATGGGCTGGAACAGCTGGAACAAGTTCGGCTGCAACGTCAGCGAGACCCTCATTCGCGAAGTCGCCGACGCGATGGTCTCCTCCGGCATGAAGGACGCCGGCTACCAGTACATCGTCATTGACGACTGCTGGCAGGTCGGGCGCGACAAGAGCGGAACCATTGTCCCGGACCCGGAGCGGTTCAAGAGCGGCATGAAGGCGCTGGCCGACTACGTGCACGCGAAGGGGCTGAAGTTCGGCCTCTACTCCGACGCGGGCGCGAAGACGTGCGAAGGCCGTCCCGGCAGCAACGGCTTCGAGGTCGAGGACGCGCGCCAGTACGCGGCCTGGGGCGTGGACTACCTCAAGTTCGACTGGTGCAGTTCCGACGGCGTCGATCCGAAGATCGCCTACCCGACCATGCGCGACGCGCTCAAGGCGACCGGGCGGCCGATCCTCTTCAGCATGTGCGAATGGGGTACGAGCAAGCCGTGGACCTGGGCGCGCGGCGTCGCGCACATCTGGCGCACCACCGGCGACATCTCGGATCGGTGGAACAGCTTCACGCGGCTGCTCGACCAGCAGGTCGGCCTCGAGAAGTACGCCGGCCCGGGCGGCTGGAACGATCCCGACATGCTGGAGGTCGGCAACGGCGGGATGACCGTCGCCGAGTACCGCGCGCACTTCAGCCTGTGGTGCCTGTTGTCGGCGCCGCTCGTCGCCGGCAACGACATCCGCAGCATGACGCCGGAGATCCGTGACATCCTGACGAACAAGGAAGTCGTCGCCGTCGATCAGGACGCGGCTCAGCAGGGACGCCGGATCCGCAAGGACGGCGATCTCGAGGTGTGGGTGAAGAACCTGCCCGGCGACGTCCGCGTGATCGCCCTGCTCAACCGCGGCCGGGCCGAGGCGACGATGGCGATTTCGTGGCAGGAACTCGGCCTGCCGTTCGACGCGGAGCTGAAGGTCCGCGATCTCTGGGCGAAGAAGGAACTGGGAGTGGTGAAGGGCACGTTCTCGGCCGCGGTGCCCAGCCACGATGTCGTGATGATCAAGGTGACCAGATAACCGCGTTGCGTCGAGGTACCGTATGCGTCGATTCCTGATTGTCTGCACGCTCCTCTGCGCGGGCTGGGGGCTCGTCCACGGCCAGCAAGCGACCACCAAGGACCCGGCGGCGAAGCCCGCCGCCAAGTCCGTTCCGTTCGTGCTGTCGGTGGACAGCATCATGAGCGGCACCAAGCTGGTGGGCAACGCGCCCACCGCGGTGCGCTTCCTTCCCGACTCGTCGAAGATCGTCTTCTCCTGGCAGAAACCGGGCGAGGACCGCGCGAGCACCTACATCGTCAATCGCGACGGCACCGGCCTCAAGCCGCTCTCGGCCGAGGAAGCGCGCGCGCTCCCGACCTCGCCGACCGGGCGGTTCGACCGCGCGCGCAAGCGTCTGCTCGTCGCCGAGGGCGGCAACATCGTCATTCACGACGCGGCCTCCGGCGCGCGGCGGCAGCTCATGAAGACGGCCGCCATCGAGTCGAACCCGCGCTGGGCGCGCGGCGACACGGCGGTCACCTTCATGCGCGACGGGAACCTGTTCCTGGTGACGCTGGATGGCTCGGCGGACGGCCCCGCCGAAGTGCAGCTCACCGACGTCGCCACCGCCGCCGGCGGGGCGGCCTCGACCGGCGCGGCTGCCGGGCGCGGCGCCGCGGGCGGAACCGGGCAGCGCGGGACCCAGGCCCAGGGTGCGCGCGGCGGCGGCGACCAGAGCCAGATCACCGAGTCCCAGCGCGTGCTGCGGCAGGAGGAGATGGCCCTCATCGAGCACCTCAGGCGCGAGGCCGAGCTGCGCCAGCGCGGCGGGGGCGGCGGCGGCCGCGGCGGCCGCGGCGGGTTCGCGGGGATGGGCGGCGGCGCGCCCGCCGAGCCGATCGCCCGCTTCGTCCCGGGACCGCGGGAGACGGTCACCGACATGCTGCTCTCGGCCGACGAGCGCTACGTGTTCATCGCGGTCACCGAGCGGCCGGAAATCCCGGCGCGCAACCAGGACGTGCCGAACTACGTCACCGAGTCGGCCTATCCCGAGATGATCAACGGACGCAGCGACGTCGGCGACGCGCAGTCGCACCGCCGGCTGGCCGTCCTCGATCTCAAGGGCAACAAGACGCAGTGGGCCGACGCGTCGGCGTTCGCCGGCAACGAGAAGCCCGCCAAGCCTGGCGAGGCCGCGAAGCCCAGGCTCGTGGACTGGAGCCTCCCGGAGTGCTCCGACGACGGCAGTCATTGCCTCGCGGCGGTGCGGTCCGACGACTACCACGACCGCTGGCTGGTCACGATCGATCCGGCAACCGGCAAAGCCACCTCGCTCGACAACCTGCACGACGACGCGTGGATCCGCGAGGGAGCGGTCTCGACCGGCACGACCGGCGGGGGCGGCGGCGGCGGGCCGTTCGGCGGCGGCGGTATCACGTGGCTCCCCGACAACAGGCGCGTCATCTACCTGGCCGAACGCGACGGTTGGATGCACCTGTGGACGCTCGACGTCACGGCCGACAAGCCGGCGCCGAAGGCGCTGACGAGCGGGAAGTGGGAGATCTCGAGCGCGCGGCTGTCGAGCGACCGCACCAAGGTGTACTTCACGGCGAGCGAGGTGCACCCCGGCGAGCACCATTTCTACACGATCCCGGTGGACGGCGGCGCGTTCACCCGCATCACGACGACGACCGGCGGCCACGAAGTCATCGTCTCGCCCGACGAGAAGACGCTCGTGGACCTCTTCTCCACCATCAACCGGCCCCCCGAGATCTTCGTCATGCCGTTCGCGGCCGGCGCGAAGGCCACGCAGGTGACGACCACGCCGACGGCCGAGTACCTGGCCTTCAAGTGGATCGAGCCGAAGGTCATCACCTACAAGGCGCGCGACGGGCAGCTGGTCTACGCCCGCCTCTACACGCCGGAGATGGTCGGCGCGCGGCGCGACCCGCGCCACGCGGCCGTGCTGTTCATCCACGGCGCCGGCTACCTGCAGTACGCGCACAAGTACTGGTCGGGCAGCTACTACCGCGAGCACATGTTCAACCACCTCCTGGCTTCGCGCGGCTACGTGGTGCTCGCGCCCGACTACCGGGCCAGCTCGGGCTACGGCCGCGACTGGCGCACGGGCATCTACGAGCACATGGGCGGCAAGGACCTCGACGACGTGGTGGACGGCGCGAAGTTCCTGGTGGCGACCGAGGGCGTGGACGCGAAGCGGATCGGAATCTACGGCGGCAGCTACGGCGGCTTCATGACGCTGATGGCGCTGTTCACGACGCCGGACGTGTTCGCGGCCGGCGCGGCCCTGCGGCCGGTCGCTGACTGGTCGCATTACAACAACGGCTACACCGCGCCAATCCTCGGCCTGCCGCAGACCGACCTCGACGCCTACAAGCGCAGCTCGCCGATCTACTTCGCCGAGGGGCTCAAGAACCAGCTGCTCATCTGCCACGGGATGGTGGACACCAACGTGTTCTACCAGGACACGGTGCGGCTGATGCAGCGGTTGATCGAGCTCAGGAAGGAATCCTGGTCGGTCGCGCCCTACCCGGTCGAGGATCACAGCTTCACCGAGGAGACGAGCTGGGCGGACGAGTACAAGCGGATACTCAGGCTCTTCGACACGTACTTGAAGAAGTAATCGGGACTGACGCGTGTCAATCGGGGGCTTCGATGAGTAGTCGGGGGCTTCGAGGAAGGGTCGGTGGACGGGGAGAGTGGTCGTTGCTCCCCGTCCTCGGCTGTGGGGCCCGGAGCCCTGAGCCCTGCCCTTCGACTCGGGCGCACGGCGGCCTCGCTCAGGGCACCCCGAGCACCGTCGAGGGGTGAGCCCTGGGCCTCTAAGCGAGCCGACGAAGAATGAAGCACTTCAGGTAGTAGGACTCCGGCACGCCGAGCAGCACCGGGTGGTCGCGCCCCTGCATCCGCTTCTCGACGACGTTCACGTGCACGAGCGCGTCGGTGGCGGCTTCGTGGACGATCTGGCCGAACGTCGCCTCGTCCACGTTGTACGAGCAGCTGCAGGTGACGAGCGTGCCGCCGGGGTTCAGCAGGCGAAGCGCCCGGAGGTTGATGTCGCGGTAGCCCGCAAGGGCCCGCGGCACCGACGCCTTGTTCTTGGCGAACGCGGGCGGGTCGAGCACGATCGTGTCGAACCGCTCCCCCTCCCCCTCCAGCCGGCGCAATTCGTCGAAGACGTTGGCTTCCCGCGCCTCGATCTGCGGCAGGCCGTTGCGCGCCGCGTTGGCGGTAATTCGCGCGACGGCCTCGGCCGAGATGTCGATCGCCGTCACCTCGTCGCAGCGCGGCGCGAGCCGCATCGCGAATCCCCCCTGGTAGCTGAAGCAGTCGAGCAGCCGGCCCCGCGCGTACTCCGCCGCCGCCACGCGGTTCTCGCGCTGGTCGAGGAACAGGCCGGTCTTCTGCCCCTTCCACGGATCGACGGCGTACTCGATCGGGCCTTCGCGCACCGTGATGGAGGGCGGGACTTCGCCGTGGAGCACCTCGACGCGCGGCTCGAGTCCCTCGAGCGCCCGCACCTTGACGTCGTTGCGGGCCAGGATTCCGCGCGGCTCGACCAGTTCGACCAGCAGCTTCGTCACCGTCGGCAACATCCGCTCGGCGCCCTGCGAGAGCGACTGCAGGACGAGGTAGTCGCCGTACCGATCGACGACGAGCGACGGCAACAGGTCGCCCTCCGCGTGGACGAGGCGGAAGGCGGTGGCGTCGATCCTCAGGCTGGCGCGGTAGCCGATCGCCTGTTCGAGGCGTCCGCGCCAGAACGCCTCGTCCAACGGGTCGGCGCGGTGCGACAGCAGGCGCAGCGCGATCTGCGACTGGTCGCTGAAGAGCGCCTGCCCGATGGGCCGGCCCCGGGTCCCGAGGACGGCGACGACGTCCCCGCCCTTCGCGCGCACCTCGATCACGTCGCTCCGGTAGATCCAGAGATGGCCCGACTCGATTCGCTGCTCCGCGCGCGGCGCGACGACGACAGACGGTTGCATCGGCTTAGCTTAGCGCAGGGCTGAAGCCCTGCGCTATCTGGAGAGAGGAGACCCGGTGGCCGGCCTCGTGAGGATTCAGGAATCAGGAGTCAGGATTCAGGGGGAGTGACGCCCAACGACTCCCGACTCCCGACTCCCGACTCCCGACTCCCGATTCCCGACTCCCGACTCCCGACTCCCGACTCCCGAATCCTGAATCCCGAATCCTGAATCCTGTACAATCTCCAGGTGCGCATCGCCATTGGATCGGATCACGCCGGCTACGGACTGAAAGAGACCATCAAGGCGCAGCTGGCCGGCTCGGGCGTCGAGATCGACGACCTGGGGACGACGAGCGAAGCCTCGGTGGACTATCCCGACTACGCCGCGGCCGTGGCCCGGCGCGTCGCCTCGGGCTCGAGCGACCGCGGGATCCTCATCTGCGGCACCGGGATCGGCATGGCCATCTCGGCCAACAAGGTGCGCGGCATCCGCGCGGCGTCGGTCGAGAGCCTCGAAGCGGCGCGGCTCAGCCGCGCTCACAACGACGCGAACATCCTGACGCTCGGCGCCCGGATCACGCCCCCCGACCTCGCGCTCGGCATCGTGCGGACCTTCCTCGAGACGCCCTTCGACGGCGGCCGGCACCAGCGCCGGATCGACAAGATCACGGCGCTCGACGATCGGCACGAGGATGTCTACCCGTAGGCCGGGGTCGGCCGCCGCGGGGAACCTGTCGGCCGAGGTCTCCCGGATCTTCGCCGACGACGGGCCGCTCGCCAGGGCGGTGCCGGAGTTCGAGTCGCGCCCGGGCCAGCGGGCCATGGCCGTCGCCGTGGCCGAGACGATCGAGAACGGCCGGGTGCTGCTCGCCGAGGCCGGGACGGGAACCGGCAAGACGCTCGCCTACCTCGTCCCCGCGATCCTGAGCGGGCGGCGCGTGCTGGTGTCCACCGGCACCAAGACGCTCCAGGAGCAGATCATCACCAAGGACCTGCCGGTGCTGGAGGCCTCGCTCGGCGTCCCGTTCCGGGCGACCTGCATGAAGGGGCGCGGCAACTACCTCTGCCTCCACCGCTTCGAGGAGTTCCGCGAGAACCCGATGTCGATGGCCTTCGCGGACCCCGCCGCGATCGCCACGATCGCCGATTGGGCCGGGGGGACCGAGACCGGCGATCGCGCCGAGCTCGAAGACCTGCCCGAGGACTTCGCGGCCTGGCCGGACATCGCCGCCTCGTCGGAGAACTGCGTCGGGTCTGGGTGCCCCCGGTACCGCGAGTGCTTCATCACGCGGATGCGCGAGCGCGCCGCCGAATCCGATCTCGTCATCGTCAACCACCACCTGCTGTGCGCCGACGCGTCGGTGCGGCAGAACGCCTACGGCGAGGTCATCCCGGAGTGCGACGTCGCGGTGATCGACGAGGCGCACCAGCTCGAGGACGTCGCGACGCAGTACTTCGGCATGACCGTCAGCACCTACCGGCTCGAGGACCTGTCGCGGGACATCGAGCGCGTGGTGGCCGGCGGGGCCTGCCGTGCCGATTCGGCCGAGATGCGCCGGGCGAGCGACCACGTCCGGGACCGGGCCGCGGCGTTCTTCGGGGCGCTCAGGCGGGTGGGCGAGACGGCCGCCGCCGGGACCGGCCGCGCCGCACCCGGGGCGCTGCCCGAACGGCAGCGCGTCACCGAGGACATGCTGGCCGACGCGCTCGGTCCCGGGTCGGCCCTGGCCGTCGCGCTCGACGCCGTTCAGGGCGTCGCCGCCCTGATCCCCGACGCCGCTGAGGACGTGGCCGCCATCGGCCGCCGGGCCGGCGAGATCCGCGACGCGCTGAAGTTCCTGCTGAGGGCCGGCGACCCCGACTTCGTGTACTACCTCGAGGTGAGGGGCCGCGGCGTGTACCTCCGCGCGTCTCCGATCGACGTCTCGACCATCGTGCGCGAAGTGCTGCTCGACCGCATGCAGGCGACGGTGCTGACGTCGGCGACGCTGAGCGTGGCCGGCTCGTTCGCGTACGTGCGCGGCCGGCTCGGCGTGGGGGAGGCCGAAGAGATCACGCTGCCGTCCGAGTTCCGCTACGAGGAGCAGGCCATCCTCTACCTGCCGCCGCGGATGCCGGACCCGCGCTCGCCGATGTTCGCCAGGGCGGCGAGCCGCGAGATTCTCGAGATCCTGAGGAGGACCGAGGGGCGGGCCTTCGTGCTGTTCACCAGCTACTCGGTGCTGCGCGAGGTGGAGCGGGACCTCGCCTCCACCCTCGATTACCCGGTGCTCGTGCAGGGGAGCGCGCCGCGTTCCGTGCTGCTGCGGCAGTTCCGATCGCTTGGCAACGCCGTGCTGCTGGCCACGTCGAGCTTCTGGCAGGGAGTGGACGTGGTCGGCGAGGCGCTGAGCTGCGTGATCGTGGACAAGCTGCCGTTCGCCTCGCCGGCCGAACCGGTGACGGCGGCGCGCATCGAGGCGATCGGCGCCCGCGGGGACAACGCCTTCGAGCAGTACCAGCTGCCGCTGGCCATCCTGACGCTCGAACAGGGTCTCGGACGCCTCATTCGCCACCGCCGCGACCGGGGCGTCCTGGCGGTGCTCGACCCCCGGATCAGGTCGAAGGGCTACGGCGCCCGGTTCCTCGAGGCGCTGCCGCCCGCTCCGGTCGTGTCCCGGTTGGACGACGTCGCCCGGTTCTTCGCGCGGTGACGGGCCCGGCAGGCCCGGCCGACGCAGGGGATTGTGCCCGACGCCCGCCGTTGGCGGCCCCCTCGGCTTTCGGTGTAGACTAGGCGCGACGGTACCCCCCGCCGCCACCCCACTTATCTCTACCTGACGGAGGATTGCGATGTTTCCCGTACTTACCGGCCGGCGCGCGCTGCTCCTGGCCTGTGCCCTGTTCGTGGCGTTCGCCGTCGCGCTGCCCGCCACCGCCCAGCCGACGGGGATGATCAAGGGGCAGGTTGTCGACGGCAAGGGCCAGCCCGTGGCCGACGCGAAGATCACGATCGAGTACAAGGACGCGGGCGGGCGGGTCTTCACGACCAAGTCCAACAAGAAGGGGGAGTACACCCAGATCGGCCTGCCCCCGGGCAACTACACGATCACCGCCGAGAAGGACAAGGTCGGGGCGCAGGCGTTCGACTGCCGCGTGAAACTGGGCGAGCCCACCGAGGTCAAGTTCAAGCTGGTTCCCGGCGGGGCGGGTCCGACCAAGGAGGAGCTGGCGAAGGCGGCGGCGGTCAAGACGCTGTTCGAAGAAGGCGTCGCGGCGAGCCGCGGGGGCGACAACGACGCGGCCATCGGGAAGTTCACCGAGGCGGCCGCGATGCTCCCGACCTGCTTCGACTGCTACTACAACATCGGCTACGCCGAGGCGCAGAAGAAGGACTACGCGAAGGCCGAAGAGGCGTTCAAGAAGGCCATCGAGTTGAAGGCCGATTACATCGAGGCGTACAACGGCCTGGCGACGGTTTACAACGCCCAGAAGAAGTTCGAAGACGCGCTGGCAGCCACCCAAAAGGCGGCGTCGCTCGCGGCGGCCTCCGGCGGGGCCGGCGGGGCCGGCGCGGCCGGCAGCGCGGACTCGCTCTACAACCAGGGCGTCATCGCGTGGAACGCCGGGAAGGCCGAGGACGCGAAGAAGTTGTACGAAGAGGCGCTGAAGCTCGATCCGAAGCACGCCAACGCGCACTACCAGCTCGGGATGTGCTTCCTCAACCTCGGCAAGATGCCCGAGGCGGTGACCGAGTTCGAGTCCTACCTCCAGATCGCCCCGGACGGCCAGTATGCCGTCCAGGCGAAGGGCCTGGTCACGCAGTTGAAGAAGTAGCGGACGCCGCTGACGGTTCGGTCCGAGGCCGCCGGCTGCGCGCGCAGCTGGCGGCCTCTTGCTGTATTGGCCCTGTGACACCCGACACCGATCTCGCCGCGCGACTGTCCGACATCCGCGAACGGATGGCCCGCGCCGCCAGCCGCGCGGGCCGCCGTCCTGGTGACGTGCGTCTCATCGCCGTCTCGAAGACCTGCCCCGCGGCCGACGTGCGCGCGGCGGCCGGCGCCGGCCAGGTCGATTTCGGCGAGAACCGCGTGCAGGAGGCGCTGCAGAAGATCGGCGACACCGCCGACCTCCCGCTGCGCTGGCATCTCATCGGCCACCTCCAGTCGAACAAGGCCCGGAAGGCGGCCGCGGGCTTCGCCTGCATCCAGTCGATCGACAGCGCCGACCTGCTCGCGGCAGTGGACCGGGCCGCCGCCGACGCCGGCCGGGATCCGGAGATCCTCGTGCAGGTCGACCTCGCCGGGGAACCGACCAAGCACGGTGCCGCCCTCGAGGCCGTGCGGGGCCTCGTCGAGGAGGCCCGCCACGCGCGCGCCGTCCGCCTGGCCGGCCTCATGCTGCTGCCACCGTATCTCGAAGACCCCGAGGCCGTCCGTCCGTACTTCCGCCGCCTCCGGGAGTTGCGCGACGAGCTCTGCAGCGGCGGCGTCCCGGCCGGCCAGCTCCGCGAACTCTCGATGGGCATGAGCCACGATTTCGAGGTCGCCATCGAGGAAGGTGCTACGATGATCCGAATCGGCACCGCCATCTTCGGGCCGCGCGCGCGCCCTGCCGGCGCCTGAAGCCCGACGACGGATCGGCCGATACCATGAACGCCGGCTGCGTGCGTCCCGGCGCGTCCGGGCACCGGCGGCGGAGGAGCCAGATCATGAAGGTCACCCCCCTCGATTTGCGACAGGCCCAGTTGCGGGTCACCATACGCGGCTACGATCGCAGCGAAGTCGACGCGCTGCTCAGCGAGGTGGCCGACGACTACGAACAGGCGCTTCGTGAGGCCGACCGCCTGCACCAGGAGTTGGGCCGCCTCGAGGCGGTGGTGACCGAGCACCGCGAGCACGAGCGCAACCTGCGCAACACCCTGCTGACGGCCCAGCGCCTGGCCGACGAAATCCGCGAGCACGCCGAGCAGGACGCCAAGCGCGTCGTCGAAGAGGCCGAGAGCCGCGCGGAGATGGTCCTCCAAAGGACGCAGACGCGCGTCGAGGAGGTCCAGCGGGAGATCGACGGCCTCAAGCTGCGGCGCCGCGACGTCGAGACCAGCCTCCAGGCGATGATCGCCACGCTGCGCAACGCCCTCGAATTCGTGCGCGAACAGGAACTGAAGGAGCGCGAGGACAAGGTGCTGCTCCACCGCCCGCGCCAGATGCCCCCGCCCGAGACGGCGACCCAGGCGACGCCGCAGGCCCAGGCCGTCGGCGAGACGCCGGCCGCCACGATCAAGCGCCTGCTGAGCCAGGGCGGCGAGGAACCGTCATAGTCACGGCCGACTTCGTCATCCGCAACGCCCGCCAGGTCGTCACCTGCGCCGGGCCTGCGCCGCGCCGCGGCGCCGCCCAGGCCGTCGTCACCCCCATCGCCGGCGGCATCGTCGCATCCCGCGAAGGGCGCATCGTCTTCGTCGGGACCGAGGCGGCGTTCGACGCCGACGTGCAGGCGGCTCCCGGCGCGGTCGTGCTCGATGCCGCGCGAGGCACCGTCGTCCCCGGCTTCGTCGATCCCCACACCCACGTCGTCTACGCGGGCGACCGGCGCGACGAGCTGCGCCGCCGGCTGGCCGGCGCCACCTACGCCGAGATCGCCGCCTCCGGCGGCGGGATCGTGGGCACGGTGAGAGCCACCCGCGAGGCGTCGGAGGACGCGCTGGTCGAAAGCGCGCGGCGGCGGCTCGGCGAGATGCTGCGTTGCGGCACCACGACCGCCGAGGCCAAGAGCGGCTACGGGCTCGAAACCGCGGCGGAGCTGAAGATGCTCCGCGCGATCGGGCGGCTCGCGGCCGACCAGCCGATCGACCTCGTGCCGACCTTCCTCGGTGCCCACGAGATTCCCGTCGAGTACCGCGAGCGGCGCCAGGCCTATCTCGAACTCCTCGTCGGCGAGATGATCGCGGCCGTGGCCGCCGGGCGCCTGGCCGAGTGGTGCGATGTCTTCTGCGAGACGGGGGTCTACACGCCCGAGGAATCGCGCCTCATCCTCGAGGCCGGCGCGAAGGCCGGGCTGCGGCCGCGCATCCACGCCGACGAACTCGCCGCCAGCGGTGGCTCGATCGTCGCCGCGGAGGTCGGCGCCCGCTCGGCCGATCACCTGCTGTTCGTGACGCCGGGGTCGGCCGACCGGATGGCCGCGTCCGGCGTGGTGGCGACGCTGCTGCCGGCCGCCGCGTTCTACCTGAAGATCGGCCGGTTCGCCCCGGCGCGCATGCTCGTCGAGCACGGCGTCGCCGTCGCCCTGGCCACCGACCTCAATCCGGGCGGCGGCTTCACGCCGTCGATGCCGTTCGTGATGACGCTCGCCTGCTTCGCCATGGGGATGACGCTCGAGGAAGCGCTCATCGGGGCGACGCTCAACGCCGCCTACGCCATCGATCGCGACGCCGTGGCGGGCAGCCTCGAACCGGGCAAGCTGATGGACGCCGTCGTGGTGGACGGCGACGTGGTGGATCTAATCCGCGTGGGCGCCCCCGCAATCCGGCACGTCGTCAAGCGCGGGCGGGTCGTCGCCTGACATGCTCCGATACCGGCTCGCGACCCTTCGACAAGCTCAGGGTCGCCCCGAGCCTCGTCGAGGGGCGACTCGCGGCTGAGATCGGCTGACGACTGACGGCTGACGGCGAGATCACGCGTTCCTCGGTAGGGAGAGGCTTTAGCCTTGCCTCGGCCTTTCAGCCTTGCCTCGAGCTCTGCCCGCCTGCCCGCACAGGGGAACCGCTACTTCTTCGCGCCTCCGCACTTGGGTTCTGGCGGTGGCTTTGCCCCCATTCGAGATAGCGGAAACGGACCCGGCGGCCGTGGGAACGGTGAATATGGCGGCACACAGCCCGGCACATAACCAGCCAGACAGTCTTCGAACCATGTTCCAGTCCTTGTCAGTCGCCAGGGCCGAACCCGCCACGACGAGCGGCCTGGCCGCGGGCAAGCGCCAGCCCAATCTTCGATAGACTACGAGCGTGGAGCGGGAGTGTCAAAAGAGGAACCGCGAGACGCGTGAAGGAGGGCCGTCGTGCTGAGCAGCCGCGAATCGGACACGCCCAAGAACCCTCGCCGGCCCTGAAGGGCCGGCCTACGTACGGAGGGCCCTGAGCCTTGAGTCCTGAGCCTTGAGCCTCTTGCTTAAGCCCTGGGCCTCTGGCCTCGGGCCTACGGCCTGACCCACACCTTCACTTCGGGCGCGAAATCCCACTGTCGGAAGTAGCCCGGCAGCACCTGCACCTGTTCGGAGTAGGCGCCGTACATGGTGAGCTGCGTCGCGGCCTGCTGGGGCGTGCCGGCATCCGGGGCGGTCGGTCCGGTCTGGCAGTTGTACGGCGCACCGGACCCGCGCCGGATGAACAACTGGTTGGCCGCGATCGGCACGCCGTAGCCGGCCGCTGCGTCCATCGCGCCGTCGCAAAGCTGCGCCTCGGCCTTCCGGTCGCCGAACTGCGCGAGTTCCTGCAGCGCGTCCTCGAACCGGTAGAACGTCCAGTACGCGTTCCCGATCCGGACCGCGCCGTGGAGGACCAGCAGCGCCAGAGCGATCTTGATGAGTGTCTTGACCATGGCACACCACCCGCGACCCGATACCGAGAACGCGCCTGTCGATTGGCTTCTCGGCCGGTCGGGCCCGGGGGGATAGCCCCGAGCCCGGCTTCAGTGGACGATACGGAACATCCGGCTCCACCGCGTCCGCGTGAAGAACTGCGTGACGACGGTATAGAGGTCCTTGACCGTCGCGCCGATCCCGGTCTGCTCGTAGTCGGCCGTCGTCGACTCGTAGGACCAGTAGATCATCACCGCCAGGCCCTTGACGTCCTCCTTCGGCAGCAGGCCCCAATAGCGGCTGTCCTCGGAGTTGTCGCGGTTGTCCCCCATCATGAAGTACTTGCCGGGCGGGATCGTGATCGGGCCGTAGCGCTCCCTCAGGTCCGAGGAGATGACCTCGGCGTAGGCGGACGGGCTCTGGGGCGGCTCGATGAAGTGCACGTAGGACTCGTCGATCAGCTTGCCGTTGATGTAGATGCGCTTGTTCTTCATCTCGAGCGTCTCGCCCGGCAGGCCGATGACGCGCTTGATGAAGTCGCGCTCCAGGTTTCCCGGGTACTTGAACACGAGGACGTCGCCGCGGCGGATCGCCCGCTCGGGCAGCAGGGCCCGCTCGAACGAGCCCAGCGACGGCCCGAAGATGAACTTGTTCACCAGCAGGTGGTCGCCGATGAGCAGGTTGTTCTCCATCGACCCGGTCGGGATCTTGAACGCCTGGACGACGAAGGTTCGGATGAACAGGGCCAGGATCACCGCGATGACGATCGACTCGAAGTACTCGCGGGCGGTCGACTTGCGAGGAGACGTCGGGGCGGCCGGCGTCGCGGCGGACGGTTTCGACGATGTCGTCTTCTGTTTCTTCACACGCGACTCCCTGATTCCCGATCCCTGATCCCCGATCCCTGACCCCTGACCCCTACTCGTCGCTGTCGACCTTGAGCACGGCCAGGAACGCCTCCTGCGGGATATCGACCTTCCCGACCCGCTTCATGCGGCGCTTCCCTTCCTTCTGCTTCTCGAGCAGCTTCCGCTTGCGGCTGATGTCGCCGCCGTAGCACTTGGCCAGGACGTTCTTGCGCAGCGCCTTCACCGACTCGCGCGCGATGATGCGGCTGCCGATCGCCGCCTGGATCGCCACCTCGAACATCTGCCGCGGGATCAGGCTGCGCATCCGGCTCGCCAGCATCCGCCCCCGCTGGTAGGCCGCATCCGCGTGCACGATAATCGACAGCGCGTCGACCGGGTCGCCGTTGACGAGGATGTCGAGCTTGACCAGCTTCGACTCCCAGTAGCCGGTGACGTGGTAGTCGAGCGACGCGTAGCCGCGCGAGATCGTCTTCAGCCGGTCGTAGAAGTCGAGCACCACCTCGTTGAACGGCAGCTCGTAGGTGATGAGGACGCGGTTGCTGGCCAGGTACTCGAGCGTCTTCTGGACGCCGCGCTTCTCCTGGCAGAGCGTCAGGATGCCGCCGACGTGCTCGGCCGGCGTCAGGATCATCGCGGTGATGACCGGCTCCTCGAGCTTCTGGATCCGCCCGGCGTCGGGGAGCTTGGCCGGGCTGTCCACCTCGTGCACCTCGCCGTCGGTCGTCGTCACGCGGTAGAGCACGCCCGGGGCGGTGGTCACCAGGTCCTGGTTGAACTCGCGCTCGAGCCGCTCCTGCACGATCTCCATGTGCAGCAGGCCGAGGAACCCGCAGCGGAAGCCGAACCCGAGGGCGACCGAGGTCTCCGGCTCGTAGAAGAACGACGCGTCGTTCAGCCGCAGCTTTTCGAGCGCGTCGCGCAGCTCGGGGTACTCGTGGCCCTCGACCGGGTAGAGCCCGGCGAAGACCATCGGCTTCAGTTCCTTGAAGCCCGGGAACGGCTCGGCCGTCGGCCGGGCCGCCTCGGTGATCGTGTCGCCGAGCTTGGCGTCGGCCACCCGCTTGATGCCGGCGGTGATGAAGCCGACCTCGCCGACGGCCAGCTCGTCGAGCGGGGTCGCCTTGGGCGTGAACGCGCCCACCTCCTCGATCAGGTACTCCTGCCCCGCCGCCATGAAGCGCACCTTCATGCCCGGCCGGACCACGCCGTCGATGACGCGGATGACGATGACCACGCCGCGGTAGGCGTCGTACCAGGAGTCGAAGATGAGCGCCTTGAGCGGCGCGGCGCCGTCGCCGGCCGGCGGAGGCAGCAGGTGGACGATCGCCTCGAGCACGTCCCTGGCGCCGGTGCCCACCTTGGCGCTCGCGAGAATCGCGTGGCTGGCGTCGAGGCCGATGATCTCCTCGATCTGCCGGCGCGTCTCTTCCGGCTGCGCGCCCGGGAGATCGATCTTGTTGATGACCGGCACGATCTCGAGGCCGTCGTCCACCGCCAGGTAGGCGTTGGCCAGCGTCTGCGCCTCGACCCCCTGCGCGGCGTCGACCAGCAGCACCGCCCCCTCGCACGCGGCCAGCGACCGCGTCACTTCGTACGAGAAGTCCACGTGGCCGGGCGTGTCGATGAGGTTGAGGATGTACTTGTGCCCGTCGTCGGCGGCGTAAGTGAGGCGGACCGGGTGCGCCTTGATCGTGATGCCCCGCTCCCGCTCGAGGTCCATGCTGTCGAGCAGCTGGGCCTCCATCTCGCGCGACTGCACAGCGCCGGTCAGCTCGAGGAAGCGGTCGGCGAGCGTCGACTTGCCGTGGTCGATGTGCGCGATGACGGAGAAATTTCGTATGAAGCGAGGGTCCATCGGGATCTGTGGATTATATCAGCAGGATTCGGGAGTCAGGATTCAGGAGTCTGGAGTCGGGAGTCCGGGTTCAGGACACGGGACCCGGGGTTCGATGAGACCACGCGTACACGACAAGGGCCAGGCAGTTTCCTGGCCCCTCGACGTTCTGCCCTGAATCCTGAATCCCGTCCCTGAATCCCGAATCCCGATTCCTGAATCCTACTTCGCCACTTCCGCCTTCAGCACCACGTGCTCGCCGGCGAACTGCTGGACCACCGAGAGCACCCCGGTGTAGAGGAAGCCGACCTGGAACAGCATCAGGAACGGCACGGTGGCGTAGATGCCGTTGGCCAGCGCGTAGAACACCGTCCAGGTGAAGTAGAGGCCGAGCGCCAGTTCGACGAGCGGCTGGACGGCGACCGTCTGGCGGTACTTCTTCGACTGCCACTCGTCGGTGTCGCGCCGCACCACGCCGTACTTGGGCGTGCGGGCGAACTCGCTTTTCTTGTCGAGCAGCGCCTCGATGACCGCCCGGGTGTTGTTGACCGACAGCCCGATGCCGATCGACATGAGGAACGGCAGGTACTTCAGCCGCGCCTTCCAGCTGAGCGGGTACAGCTCCCGCTGCGACACGATGTAGAAGTTGGCCACCGAGGCCGTCGCGGCGAAGAAGAGCGGCACGTCGATGAGCAGCATCTCGTACCAGCCCATGTTGTACCGGATCACCATCGACGGAAAGATGAGCAGGCACAGGATGCTCATCAGCAGGTAGTTGAAGTTGGCCGTGAGGTGCATGAACGCCTCGGCCTTCACTTCAAACGGCGCGTCCGACCGGAGGATGTGCGGCAGCAGCTTCAGGCAGGTCTGGATCGACCCCTTCGCCCAGCGGTGCTGCTGCGACTTGAAGGCGTTCATCTCGACGGGCACCTCGGCCGGCGCCTCGAGGTCGGGCAGGAACACGAACCGCCACCCCTTGAGCTGCGTGCGGTAGCTGAGGTCGAGATCCTCGGTGAGCGTGTCGTGCTGCCAGCCGCCGCCGTCGGCGATCGCCTCGGGCCGCCAGATGCCGGCCGTGCCGTTGAAATTGAAGAAGCGGCCGGACCGGTTGCGCCCGCCGTGCTCGAGCACGAAGTGGGCGTCGAGCAGGATCGACTGCACCTTGGTCAGCAGCGAGTACTCCTGGTTCAGGTGGGTCCAGCGCGCCTGCACCATGGCCACCTTCGGGTCGGCGAAGTGGGGCACCGTCCGCTTCAGGAAGTCGGCCGAGGGCACGAAGTCGGCGTCGAAGATGGCGACGAAGCGGCCGCGGGCCACATGGAGGGCGGCGTCGAGCGCGCCGGCCTTGTAGCCGTTCCGGTCGTCGCGGTGGATGTACTTGATGTCGAAGCCCTGCGCGGTGAAGCGCTGCGCCGCCAGCCTCGCGATGTCCTGCGTCTCGTCGGTCGAATCGTCGAGAATCTGGACCTCGAGCTGGTCCTTCGGATAGTCGATCCGGCAGACGGCCTCCACGAGGCGGTCCACCACGTACATCTCGTTGAAGAGCGGGAGCTGAATCGTGACCGGCGGCCACGCCTCCGGCTGAGGCGGCGTCGCCACTTTGTCCCCCTTGTGCTTCATGTAAAGATACACAAGGTAGTAGCGGTGCCAGCCGTAGACGGCCAGGATGCTCAGGATGAAGAAGTACGCCCCGAGGATTAGGGTTTCAGTGGGCGTCATAGTGTCAGGGTTCCTCAGTCGCCGCGAAGCAGTCGATTATACTGCCAGGCCTCATCCGGACCAACCATCTTCAAGAGTCGGCGGAGCCTTCGATGAATCTTCCACCCCTGCGCGACCTGCTCGAACAGGTGTCCCGCGGCACACTCCCGGCCGCCGAGGCCGAGCGGCGCTTGATGGAGTACATGCGTGCGCTGCCGTTCGAGGACCTCGGGTTCGCCCGCGTCGATCACCACCGGGCGTTGAGACAAGGGTTTCCCGAGGTCATTCTCGGTACAGGCAAAACTCCGGCCCAAGTCGCGGCCATCGCGGCCCGCATCGTCGACCGGGGCCATTCCCTGCTCGTGACCAGGACAGATGAGGTGGCGTTCGCCGCGGTCAAGGCCGGGGTACCGGAGGCGACGTTCCACGACGAAGCCAGGGCTATCACGCTGCAACAAAAGGACATTTCGCCTGGCAACGGGACCCTGCTCGTCGTCGCGGCCGGCACATCGGACCGCCCCGTCGCGGAGGAAGCGGTGGTCACCGCCGAGCTGATGGGCAACCAGGTCGAGCGGCTGTACGACGTCGGCGTGGCCGGCCTCCACCGCCTGCTGAGCGCGCACGATCGCCTCACTGCGGCGCGCGTGATCGTCGTCGTCGCCGGCATGGAGGGGGCCCTGCCGAGCGTGGTCGGCGGCCTCGTCGACGTGCCCATCATCGCCGTCCCAACCAGCATCGGCTACGGGGCCAGCTTCGGTGGTGTGGCTGCGCTGCTCGGGATGCTGAACAGCTGCGCGAGCGGCGTCTCTGTTGTAAATATCGACAACGGATTCGGTGCCGCGACGATTGCAAGTTTGATTAATCATCTTTAGAGGGGCTGACGGCTGATGGCCGACGGCCGACGGCCTGACGCCGTGACGCCGCCGTCAGCCGTCAGCCGACTTCGACAAATCGCAAGATCGCGAGATTCCTCCTTGTGCTAGCATAAGAGGTTGCCTCTGCCGAAGGGGCCGACAGGCGGACGTGTCGTCCGGCATGCCTCAGCCCGGCCTCCAACCCCTATATGCAGCGAGCTGCGCAGCAAGCCCTGGAGTTTCATCGCATCGTCGAGGTCGTGCGCAGTTACGCCGCGACCCCGCTCGGTCGCGAGCGGCTCGCCGCCCTGCGCCCCCAGCCCGACCCGCGCCGGGTCGCGCAGGCGCTCGGGGCGACCACCGAGGGGACGCGCTACCTGGCCGACGGCGGGCTCTTCCCGCTGCAGGCGCCCGCCGACATCGGCGCCACGCTCGCGGCCCTGGCCGTCGAGGGCCGCCCGCTCGAACCGCTCCGGCTGCTGGGCCTCGCCGACTTCCTCGACTCGCTCGAGCAGACCCGCGTGGCCGTCAAGCGTGCCGCCGGCAGCTACGCCTTCCTGGGCTCGCTCGTCGACACGGCCGCGTCGTTCAAGTCCGAGGTGGCCGACATCCGCCACAAGATCGACGCCGGTGGCGAGGTCAACGACCAGGCGAGCAGCGAGCTGCGCTCGATCAGGGAGCGCCTGCGGAAGCAGCGCTCGCGGCTGAGGACGACGCTCGAATCGTTCCTGCGCGGCCGGGACACGGCCCGCTACCTGCAGGACCAGATCGTCACCGACCGCAACGGCCGCTACGTGCTGGTCGTGCGCGCCGAACACCGGTCCGCCATTCCGGGCATCATTCACGGCAGCTCGGCGAGCGGCGCCAGCCTGTACCTCGAACCGCTCAGCACGGTCGAAATCAACAACGACGTGGTGGCCCTCGAAGAACAGGAGTCCGCGGAGGTCCACCGGATCCTCCTGGTCCTGACCGATGCGTTCCGTCGCCGGGCGCTCGATCTCCAGCGGACGCTGGAGGCGGCGACCGAGCTGGACGTCGTGCAGGCCAAGGCGCGGTTCTCGCAGGTGGTGGGCGGCGTCGAGCCGGTCATGTCGAACGACGGCGGCCTGGAACTCCGCTCGGCCCGGCACCCGCTCATGATTCGCGCGGTGGCCGAGCGGCTGTCCTCGGTCGGCGAGGACGCCGAGCCGGCCGAAGGGTCTGACGGAACCGTGATCCAGGGCGGCGACGCCCGTCAGGCCGGCGCGAACGGCGCGCCAGGCGGGGCGCCCCGCGCCGCCGAGCCGGTCCCGGTGGACATCCTGCTGACGCCGCCGGCCAGCGTGCTGGTCGTCACCGGCCCGAACACCGGCGGCAAGACGGTCGCGCTCAAGACGACGGGGCTGCTGGCGCTGATGGCGCAGGCCGGCCTGCACATCCCGGCCGCCCCCGGATCCCGCCTGCCCGTCTTCCGCAGCGTGTTCGCCGACATCGGCGACGAGCAGTCGATCGCCGCCAACCTGAGCACCTTCTCCTGGCACGTCGCCAACATCGTCGGCATGGACCGGATGCTGGCGCTGCCGGCGCTGATGCTGTTCGACGAACTCGGCTCGGGCACCGACCCGGGTGAGGGCGGCGCGCTGGCGACGGCCGTGGTGGACCACTTCAAGTCGCGCGGGGCGATGGTCGTTTGCACGAGCCACAGCGAGGCGGTCAAGACCTACGCGACGACGACGCCCGGCGTGGTGGTGGCGGCCTTCGGCTTCGACCCCGAGTCGTTCGCGCCCAGCTACCGGCTGGTCTACGGATCGCCGGGCCGGAGCCTGGCGCTCGAGATCGCCGGCCGGCTCGGGCTCGGCGCGGCGGTCCTGGCCCGGGCCCGCCAGAACCTGAGCGAGCGCGACGCGAAGCTGGCCGAGCACCTGGCCAAGATCGACCAGAGCCTGCACGACCTCGACCACGAGCGCCGGCTCGTCGCGCGCGAGCGCCAGCAGATCGCCGAGTCCGAGTCGCGCCTGAAGGCGCGCGAGGACACGCTGCGGCAGCGCGAGGAGACGGTCCGCCGCAAGACCGAGGACCGGCTCGGCGAACGGCTGCGCGACGCGCGGCGGGAGATCGACCAGGTCATCGACGACCTGAAGAAGAAGGCGGCCGACATGACCGCCCAGGCCGAGCGGCAGATGGCCAAGCGGACCCTCAGCGGCCCGTCGATTTCGACGGGCGACGCCGGGACGGCGCGGCTCGAGGCCCGGCTCGCGGTCGAAGCGGCCGCGGCCCGCTTTCACGGCGGCGAGGCTCCGCGCGCCGAATCGCCGGCGCCGGTCGAGGCGCGGCCGTCGGTGGGCGACCGCGTCGCGGTGGCCGGCCTCGGACTCGAAGGCACGCTGGCCGCCATCCACGGGGACGACGCGGAAGTGGACATGCAGGGAAAGCGGCTGCGCGCCCGGGTGGCCGACTTGCGCCTGCTCGCCAGGGCCGGCGGCGCCGCGGCGACGGGCCGCGTCAACGTCCACGTGCAGCTTCAGCCGCGCGGCGACGGGGCGACGGCCGACCTGAACGTGATCGGCTGCACGGTTGACGAGGCGCTGGCGCGGACCGAGCGGTTCCTCGACGAGACGCTGCTGACCGAACAGCGGACGGTCCGCGTGATTCACGGATACGGCACCGGGCAGCTGCGGCGCGCGATCGCCGACTTCCTGAGGAATCACCCGCTGGTCGCGGGCTACCAGCAGGAGCTGCCCGAGAAGGGCGGCGGCGGCGTGACGGTGGTGGAGCTGAAGGAATAGCAGGACGTGGCCTTGTTCCCGCACAGCTTCATCGACGACCTGCGGGCCCGCGCCGACATTGTCGCGGTCGTGCAGGACTACGTACCGCTGAAGAAGGCGGGCACGACGTGGAAGGGGCTGTGCCCGTTTCACGGGGAGAAGACGCCGTCGTTCCACGTGAACGCGGACAAGGGGTTCTTCTACTGCTTCGGCTGCCAGACGGGCGGCGACGTCTTCAAGTTCGTGGAGCTGCAGGAGAAGGTCGGCTTCCAGGACGCGGTGCGGCACGTCGCGCACAAGTTCGGGATGACGGTGCCCGAGACGACCGGGGCCGACGAGAGCGACAGCGTCGAGCGGGAGACGCTGTTGAAGATCCACGAGGCGGCGACGGCCCGGTTCCGGGAGCAGCTGGCCTCGGCGGCCGGCGGCACGGCGCGCCGGCAGCTCGCGGCGCGCGGGATCAGCCGGGAGACGATCGAACGGCTCGGGCTCGGCTACGCGCTTCCCTCGCGCGAGGCGATGAAGTCGGCGCTCGTCAAGCAGGGATTCGGCCTCCCATTGCTCGTCAAGAGCGGGCTGGTCGTCGAGCGCGAGGACGGGCAGACGGTCGATCGCTTCCGCGGGCGGTTGATGATCCCGATCTGCCGCGACAGCGGCTCGGTGGTCGCCTTCGGCGGCCGCGCGATGGAGGCCGACCAGCAGCCGAAGTACCTGAACTCGCCGGAGACGCCGATCTACTCGAAGGGCCGCACGCTCTACGGGCTGCACCTGACGAAGGCGGACATCCGGCGCGTCGGCTACGCGGTGCTGGTCGAGGGGTACTTCGATTTCGCGGTGGCGCTGCAGGCCGGCGTCCTGACGGTGGTCGCCTCGTGCGGCACGGCGCTGACCCCGCAGCAGGCGCACCTGATGCGGCGCTTCGCCTCGAAGGTCGTGCTCAGCTACGACCCGGACGCCGCCGGGCAGGGGGCCGCGGAGCGGTCGTCGCTGCTGCTGGTGCAGGAGGGGTTCCTGGTGAACGTCGCCCTGCTGCCGCCCGGCGACGACCCGGACGGCTTTATCAGGAAGAACGGAGTCGCCGCGTACTTAGACCTCGTCAAGGCCTCGCGGCCCTACGTCGAGTACCTGATCGACCGGGCGGCCCAGGGGAGGGATTTCGGCAGCGACGAGGTGCGGCGCGACTTTTTGAACCGGATGCTGCCCATCGCGGCGCAGATCCCGGACGCGGCCGGCCGCGACCAGTTCGCCGATCGGCTGGCGCACAAGGCGCGCGTGACCGAGGACGTGGTCCGGGCGGAAATCCGCAAGGCGGCCGTGGAGCGGAAGACGACGCTGACGGCGAAGGAACTGCCCAGCTTCGGGCAGATCCGGCCGGCCGAGCGGGGCCTGATCTGGGCCGTCTTCCACGACGAGGACGGGGCGCGGGCGGCGCTCGGGCGGCTGGGGGCTGACGATTTCGAGATGCTGCTGACGCGGAGGGTCCTGGAAATCGCCCAGGGGCTCTACGAAAGCGGCACGGACGACATCCCGTCGGCCCTGCTCGCGCGTCTAAATAGTGAAGAGGCGCGCCTGGTCACCGGCATCGCCGCGGTGGCCGAGCGGCCCGTGCCGGCGGCCGAATCGGCGAACGAGCTGAGGCTGATGCGCTTCGAGCGGGAGCGCGCCGGCCTGCAGCGCGAGATCGAGCGCCTCCAGGCGGGGGGCGCGGGCCTGGGCGAGCAGTTGGAAGAGTTGTTGCAGACGAAAGTGGAGCTGAGCCGGGAAATCGACCGGCTCAGGATGGCCTGACACTTCGGAACGGATGCGTGAACAACGTGATTTCGAGGAGGACTGCCCTTGTCGATCGAGGATAAATACGACGAGGTACGGCAGCTGATCTCCATCGGCAAGGAGAAAGGCTACCTGCTCTACGACGAGGTGAACGACCTGCTGCGATCGGACATCACCTCGCCCGACGAGCTCGACGACCTGTTCAACACGTTCGGCACGGCGGGGATCGAGGTCGTCGACTCCGAGCAGAAGTACCGCGAGGACAAGCAGGAGGCCGGCGAGGAGCTCGAGCTCGACCTGACACCCGGCGCCCTCGACAAGACCAACGACCCCGTCCGCATGTACCTGCGCGAGATGGGCACCGTCCCGCTGCTCACCCGCGAGGGCGAGGTCGAGATCGCCAAGCGGATCGAGCGCGGCAAGCTGGCCGTCATCAAGTCGATCTCGCGCACGCCCACCGTGGCGCGCAAGGTGATCGAGATGGGCGACCGCCTCAAGGCGCGCGAGCGGAGCATCCGCGAGCTGGTGATCTTCAACGACGAGGAGATCACCGACGAGCGGATCGCCGAGCGCACCAGGGAGGTCCTGCACCAGATCGAGGCGGTGCGCAAGGCGCGCACGGTCTACGACAAGCTCATCGAGAAGCTGGCGGCGACGCCGAAGAAGGACAAGCGGAAGTACCGCCGGGCCCGGTGGAAGGCGCTGCGCGCGCGCATCGCCGTCTCGCAGGACATCCGCGCGATCGAGTTCACCGAGTCGATCAAGCGCCGGCTGATCGAGGACATCAAGGAGTCGGTCGAGCGCGTGCAGCGGCTGCAGCGCGAGGCCGACAACCTCGAGCGGGTGCTCAACCCGAAGAACAAGAAGAACCGCCTCAAGGAAGCCGACCAGAAGGTGGCGACCGCCAAGCAGAAGGAGATCAAGGCGGAGGTCAAGCGCCAGGCGGAGGAGCTCGAGGAGACGCCCGAGCAGCTCCGGCGCACGCTCGACACCATCCGACGCGGCGAGGCGCAGGCCGAGCAGGCGAAGAAGGAGCTGGTCGAGGCCAACCTGCGGCTGGTCGTGTCGATCGCCAAGAAGTACACGAACCGCGGCCTGCAGTTCCTCGACCTGATCCAGGAAGGCAACATCGGCCTGATGAAGGCCGTGGACAAGTTCGAATACCGCCGGGGCTACAAGTTCTCGACCTACGCGACCTGGTGGATCCGCCAGGCGATCACGCGCGCGATCGCCGACCAGGCGAGGACCATCCGCATCCCGGTCCACATGATCGAGACGATCAACAAGCTCATCCGCACGTCGCGGTCGCTCGTGCAGGAACTGGGGCGCGAGCCCACCTCCGAGGAGATCGCCAAGCGGATGGACATCCCGGTCTCGAAGGTCCGCAAGGTCCTCAAGATCGCGCAGGAGCCGATCTCCCTCGAGACGCCGATCGGGGAGGAGGAAGACAGCCATCTTGGCGACTTCATCGAGGACCGTGGCGTCGTGTCGCCGGCCGACGCGGTGATCAACCTGAACCTGCGCGAGCAGACCGAGGCGGTGCTGAAGACGCTGACGCCGCGCGAGGAGAAGGTGATCAAGATGCGGTTCGGCGTGGGCGACGGCAGCGAGCACACGCTCGAGGAGGTCGGCCAGAACTTCGCCGTCACCCGCGAGCGCATCCGCCAGATCGAGGCCAAGGCGCTGCGCAAGCTGCGGCACCCGTCGCGGAGCCGCAAGCTGCGGGCGTTCCTCGAGGGGCGGACGTAGCGTAATCGGAACCGACGGGCGTCAATCGGAGGACGGGCGGGTCAATCGGAACTGACGGGCGTCAATCGGCGCTGACGGTGTCTGGTCGGTTCTGATGATTGAGCGGTCACGACCCTCTTCAACAGGGCAACCCTTCAGCGTTGCCAATCTCCTGTAGGGCAGCCCTTCAGGGCTGCCTTGGAAATGGCGATCGACAAGGCGCCGGTGGAACATGCCGGCGCCTTTCTCTTGTACGGCGCCGGACTCGCACGCCGCGCCGCCAGCGGATACTCTCGTCCTGACGACGTCAACGGCGCGTTAGACCGCCGGCGGCAGTTCCTGCCCGGGATCCCGCCGAATTCGTGCAACCCAAGTATCTCCAAGTATCTCCACAAAGTATCTCCAATCACTTGCCTGGGCGGTCCGGGAGGGTGAGAATGGGGCCGGCTGGCGCCGGGCCGAGCGGGCGGTTTCCGGTCCAAGACCGGCAAACATGGCGTTCCACCTGAGCGATGTTCGAGGAAGACGGAACGACACGGACGAACTCAAATTCGAGTTGTTGGTCAAGGTGTGAGGCTGGGCGACGGGCGGGCCGTGGCGAACCATCAGGCCCGCCCGGTGACGTCGCTCCGAGCGGCGGGTCGGCATCCGACACCGATCACGTGCCGGCGTCGGTCATTGTCGCGGGACCGCCGACGTGGCGAACCATCGGGTCGGCGGGTGGGCGACGCGGCGGAGACCACGACGCACCGGAATCCCGCCTCGAACATGCGCTTCCAGCCGACGCCGCCAGGGGGCGAACACGAGGCGGCGCGGCTGAAGCTGATCGTTACCCGGACAAGAGGGGGAGTCACGCAATGGCGTTCTTTGATCGCTGGTGGTTGGTTCGCGTTGGCGCGCTCGTACTCTTGATCGGGAGCGGTCCCCTCCTCCTCATAATTGCCTTGGCGAAGCTCGGCGTGACGTCCGATCCCAACCCGAATCCGGTCGCCTTCGGGATCTTGGCCATGCTGACGTTTTGGCCCAGCATTCTGGCAATTCTGGTTGGGTTAGTTCTCGCACGAGTCCGCCGGGGGAAATGACGCCCGGCCTCCTATCGAACAAAGGCCCGGAGTCCGAGCAGCGGGCGGCGCCGGCTAACAACCAAATGGAGCTGACGCGCCGGACTGTCCGTGCAATCGTGCCGGTGCGGCGCGCGGCTCATTTGGAAGGTGTTGGGTGGACACTCAGGGGAGGGGCTGGGCTGAAGGGAATGGTGCCATGCACAGAGTAGCCCTTCTCGCGTTCGGGATTCTCCTGATTCTCCACGGCCTGATTCATCTCATGGGCACGGTGGTGTATACGAGACTCGGCCGACTCGACGGGCTGCCGTACAAGACGACGCTTCTTGGCGGGCGCTGGCAGCTCGGCGAGCAGGGGATGCGAGCATTCGGCGCAGTATGGGCGCTGCCCACGGTTGGCTTCGTGCTGGGTGGCGCGATGCTCCTCGCGGGAGTCGCAGCCTGGGCTCCTCTGGTCATCGGCACCGCCGTGCTGTCGCTCGTTCTGACGGTCCTGGACTGGCACGCCGCGTTCGCGGGCGCGATCGTGAACGCGGCGATCCTCGGCCTCGTCGCGCTGGGTCCGATCATCCGGTCGCGACTGGGTGGTTAGGGGATCGGTGCCACCCGGCAGGCGGATGAAGCGGACTCAGGTCGATTCGTTGGGGGGCTCATCATGAGCGTCGTCGACGCGCAGCGGGAGATGCGAGCCCGACATGTGGGGGGGTTCTACGGCCAGCTCGTTTCGGAGTCGGCGGTGGAGTCATGATCGCGATGCGCTGGCCGAACACCTTCAGTGTGGGCGCGTGGTACACCGCAGTGACGCTACTCGTGTTCGCGGGCATCGGCTGGACGGTCGCGCGGCGCGAGGATGACGGCGAGGCCGCCCGGCAACCGGTTGCCGCCGATCGCGCTCCGCGCCGCCGCTGAACCGTCGGCGTTCGGCGGCCAGGACCCGCAGAAGGATGATCTGATGAGCAACGAACAGGCAGCACCAGAGACGAGAGGTGTGACGGTAAGGTTGCTTGCCGCGGTGGACCTCGGCCCTGAGATCGAGGGCATGGCCGGGCGCCAGCTTCGAATGCGCATGGTGACCATCGAACCTGGAGGCATCATCGGCCCGATTCACAACCATAAAGACCGGCCAGGCACGGTCTATATCCTGCAAGGCACGATCACCGACCATCGAAATGGAGTGGCGACCGAATATGGGCCGGGAGTGGGCTGGCCCGAGGATAAGGACACCACGCACTGGCTCGAGAATAGAGGAACGACGCCGGCGGTGGAGATCTCGGTCGATATAGTCAGGCAACAGTAAGCTGAGGCCCGACATGCAGCTTGTTCACCGCCTCACGACAAGGGTATGTCCATGAGACACCTCATCGTCTCGACGTTTGCGTCGCTTGACGGCATTGTGCAAGCACCCGGCGGTCCGGAAGAAGACCCCACTGGCGCGTTTACCCTTGGCGGTTGGATGTTCGGCTACGCGGACGAGAGCATGGACATCTCCGCAGCGGGTTTCGACGGCAAGGACCGCGAGCTGGTGCTCGGGCGCAGGACCTACGAGATATTCGAAGCGTACTGGCCGTATCAGCCGGGCGACCATCCGATTGCGAAGACGCTCAATGCAGCAAAGAAATATGTGGCGTCGCGCACGTTGACGGCGCTCCACTGGAACAACTCGACGCTGCTCCACGGCGATGTCGTCCCGGCAATCATCGCTCTCAAGGCCCAACCGGGCCCCGACCTGCAGATGATCGGCAGCGGCAATCTGATTCACACGCTCCAGGCCGCCTCCTT
This sequence comes from uncultured Acidobacteriota bacterium, assembly GCA_963776495.1. Taxonomy (GTDB): domain Bacteria; phylum Acidobacteriota; class Vicinamibacteria; order Vicinamibacterales; family Fen-181; genus FEN-299. The sequence continues at coordinate 64,267 of CAVZMW010000003.1, forward strand.
GGTCGACGAGTACAACGTGTGGACTTTCCCAGTAGTGCTGGGGCGAGGCAAGCGTCTCTTCAGCCAGACCGCGAAGCCATCGGCGCTGCGGCTCGTTCGCTCGCAGGTTTCGACCACCGGCGTTGTGATGAGTACCTACCTGCCAGGCGGCGCTATCCAGATCGGTTCGTTCGCGAGTGCCGAGCCGAGCAGGAAGGAGTTGGCCCGACGCAGGAAGATGGTGAACGAGAGCTGGTGATGTGAAGAGGACCGTGCGCGCCGACAGTTCATTCAGGCCGACGCCACTTCGTGGCGCGGCGTGATTCGGGCGTCAGGCCGCAGAAGACACGCCCCCCAGCCATCGCGCATCGGAGGTTCACATGAAGCGAGTCACCGGCATCGGCGGCATCTTCTTCAAGGCAAAGGACGCACCCGCGCTGCAGGCTTGGTACAAGGCTCATCTCGGCATCGATGTCCAGGCGTGGGGCGGTGCCGCGTTCGACTGGACCGACGCGGATGGCAAGCCCACAGGCGGAACGACCGCCTGGTTGGTTACTCCGGAGGAAAGCGAACAGTTTGCTCCAGGCACAGCTTCGTTCATGGTCAACTACCGCGTAGCAGACCTTCACGCCCTGGTCACGGCACTCAAAGCGGAAGGCTGCAACGTCCTCGACAAGATCGACGACTCTGAGTACGGCACGTTTGCCTGGGTCATCGATCCCGAGGGACACAAGGTCGAGTTGTGGCAGCCGCCGGCCGGTCAATGAAACGCGCCCAGCTTCGCTGAGGGGATCCTCCGCGGGTGAGACGGCCCGCATCCTGGGCCGTCCACCCGATGAGCATCGCCTGGAGTTGTGACAGGCGGAGTTACGCCCTCGCCGCCAGCGACGGCTCCTGCATGTTGGCGAACTCCTCGCCGTCCTCGTAGGCGAACTGCTTGACGCCGGTCGCGCGCAGGAGGTAGCCGGAGGCGACGCCCCCGCTCAGGGCCAGGGCCATCGTGACCGCGATGCCCGCGACCTGGGCGCCGGCGACCCCCGGAACGACGAGGACGACGGCCAGGCCGCCGAGCAGCCCCGGCATCCCGTGCAGGTTGTGGACGCCGCAGGTGTCCACGATCCCCAGCGCGCGCTCCAGCCTCGGCTGGACCACCGCGTAGCCGATGACGCACACCGCGCCGGCCACCATCCCGATGCCGAACGCGAACGGCGCCGGGATGACGTTGCAGGTCGCGCCGATGGCCACGCCGCCGGCCAGCGCCGCGTTCGCGACGTCACCGATCGCGACCTTCCCCTTGCCGAAGATCGAGCTGAAGACGTAGGTGGACGCGGTCGCGCCGCACAGGGCCAGCACCGTGTTCACCGCGGTCGCGGCGAATTGCCCCTGCGGCACGACGGCGCAGCAGAAACTCGGCCAGAACAGCCACAGCACCATCGACCCGATCATCGAGAAACGGTTGGAGGCCGGGTCGTTGGTCACTTCGACGGCGCGCTGGTGCGAGCCGGTGAGCGCCACCGCGAGGCCGAGGCCGAAGTAGGCGCCGAACGCGTGGATGCTGATCGACCCTGCCGAGTCGACGAACCCCTTCGTGAATCCGAGCCCGCCGTCGAGCACCAGCCGCTCGTTGAGCATGTAGAGAGGGATCATGACGAGGGCGAGCAGTCCGTACTGATAGAGGCGGACGCGGCCGAGCACCGCGCCGGCGGCGATCAGCACGGAGGCGACGGCGAACTCGGCCAGGAGCAGGGCCCTGATCGTGTGCGCATCGACCGCTTCGGCCGACAGCCACCCCGTGGACCGCAGGCCGACATATACGGGGATGCCCGCGGCGACCACCAGGTAGGTGCCGGTGACGGCGCCGTAGCCGTAGCGCTTCGCGAAGACCATCAGGAAGCCGAACCCGACCAGCAGCATCGCGAGGATGTGAATCGCGAACCCGTATTGCTGCACGTCACGCACGGTGTTCTCGAGCGGGAGCGCCGACTGGGCGGCGGCCAGGGCGGGCGTCGCCACCAGCAGGACCAGGGTCTTCCCCAACAACGACAACCGGTTCATCACGATCTTCCTTTCGCGCAAAGTATGACGGCCGTCTGCATGGAGTCGCGAGATGCGCCGGTCATGGCGGGGGGAGAGCACCGGCGGCGACGACTATACCGCAATCGGGCCGCGATCGCCGAGGGCGCCCTCCTCCCGCGCGCGTGACCCGCGGACCGGGCCGCCGGCGGCCGACAGAATCGAGCGTCCGGTGCTAACCTGAACCAGGACGGCACCCGTGCACGAGAACGCCTCGTGTCCGAGGCCGGGCCGGAGCTCGATCGCCCGCGCCGGCCTGTCGCATTCCGGGCTCGAGCGGAGTGTCTCGTCGTGGAGACAATCGATGCCAGCCGATGTCGCGCGGGTGGTGGCGCTCGGGGCGAGCAACCTGACGAGGGGCTTTGAGACCGTCGTCTCGACGGCGCGGACGGCGTGGGGGCCGGAGGCCCAGGTCGTGGCGGCCCTGGGCCACGGCAGGTCGTACGGGGCCGACAGCCGGTTCCTCGCCCGCAGGCTGCCCGGCATCCTCGCGTCCGGGATCTGGCGTCAGCTCGAGACCATGCCGTCGGCGCCGACTCGCGCGCTCGTCACCGACGTCGGGAACGACGTGCTGTACGGCTTCTCGGCACCGCAGGTGCTCGCGTGGGTGGACGAGGCCCTCGGGCGCCTTCGACGATTCACCAACGATATCGTGCTGACCGATCTTCCGCTGGCGAGCGTCCACCGGCTGTCGCCGTTGAAGTTCTACGCGTTCCGTTCGGTCGTCGTGCCATCCTGCCGGCTGTCGCTCGAGCAGGTCGTGGACGTTGCGACACGCGTCAACGAGGGGCTCGTGGAGCTGGCGTCGGCGCGCGGCGCGAAGCTCGTTCGCCTGAAGCCGTCGTGGTATGGCTTCGACCCCATCCACATCAGGCCCGCGTTGTGGCGCGCGGCGTGGCAGGAGATCCTCGGCGCGCCGTGCGACGCCGGCCGGTCCCGGGCGGAGGCGCTGAGGCTGTACGTCATGCGCCCCGAGCGGCAGTGGCTCTTCGGCGTCGAGCAGCGCACGCCCCAGGCGGGCGCGGCGCTGCGCCGGGGCGGCCGGGTGTGGCTCTACTAGGCGGGCCCGCCTCGCTCGCCCAGGAACGCTGCTGGCTGGCCAGCCTTCGGCGGCCTGCACGACGGCGACCGCAGCGCCGCCTTGATCTCCCGTTCGATGATCGACACCTCGGCCTCGCCGGCATGTTGCGCGTGAATGCGTCCGTCGCACCCGATGACGAACGCCGCGGGCAGGGCGACGATGCCCCCGTAGCGCTCGGCGAGGGCGGCGTCGCCGATGGCCACCGGGTAGTTCATCTTCATCTGCTGGTAGAACGCGCGAACCGGCGCCGCCTCGTCGTCGAGCGAGATGCCGACGACCTGCAGGCCCCGGTCGCGGTACCGATTCTGCAGATCGACGAAATACGGGATCTCGATCCGGCAGGGTGCGCACCAGGTCGCCCAGAAGTCGAGCAGGACCACTTTGCCGCGGTACGCGGCGAGATCGAGCGCCTTCCCGCCGAGGTCGGTGAGCGAGAAGGCGGGCGCGTACTCGCCGATCGCCAGCGCCTTCGCCTCGGCAGGCGCCGGCGTCTGGCTCCCGCACGGCGACGGCAGCCCGACGCCGAACGCCAGGCAGACCGCCAGGGTCAAGCCGACTGGAATCCTCACCGTGTTCCTTTCACGCTGGTGTCGCCTCCGGAGAATGGCGCGCCGCTACTGCCCCCTCGCCACCGGGTACCCCTTCTGCATCCAGTCCACGCCGAAGTTCCGGGGGATGTTGAGGGCCTTGACGTTCGTGAACCCCATCCCGCGGAGCGCGTCGTAGGCGGGATGGATCACCGGGCACTGATTCCAGGGGCAGCACCCGCAGTAAATCACGATGGACGTCCCGCGCGGCAGCGCCTCGACACGCTTGCGGAGCATCTGGATCCCCTCCGGGCTCGAGGCCGGTCCGACGTACTCGGCCCCGGGGATGTGCGCCTGCTGGTACAGCACACGGAAGCCGACCTGGAGGATGAGCGGCTTGGGACCTCCGGCCGATCGCAGGACGGTCACCAGGTCCGCCGGCTGGACCAGCGGCGGTTCAGCGGCCGGGGACGGGGTTGCGGTACAGAAGACCGACACCAGGAGAGCGAGCACGACGGAACCCAGCACGGCGTGCGGGCGGATGGAATTCACAGGGCCTCCTCCTCGAGATTAGCATCGCCGCGGCGCCGGGGCGCGGCCGGGTCCGACCCTACTCGGCGATCCTGGCGGCCTTCGTCTGCCGCGGCCGGCGCATCATCCACACCAGCGGGATCATGAAGAGGAACAGGATCCCCAGCAGGTGGAACAGGTCGAGGAAGCTCATGGCCGACGCCTGCCGGACGGTCTCGCCGTAGATGACGCCCATCGCGCGCCGCGAGCCGTCACCGCCGTCGTTCCCGAACATCCGGCCGAGTGCATGCATGGCCTGCTGCGCGGCCGGGTTGTAGGCCGTCACCCCTTCCACCAGCTGCGCCTGGTGCAGCTGCGACCGGCGCGCCAGCTCGGTCGTCACGAACGAGATCCCCATGCTCGAGCCCATGTTGCGGATCAGGCTGTAGAGGGCCGTCGCGAACCCCATCGCCTCGAGCGGGATCGGATCCATCGCGATCGTCGTCAGCGGGATGAACACCATCGCCAGGCCGGCGCCCTGGATGATCTGCGGCCACAGGAAGTCGGTTCCGCCCGCCGACAGGTCGAGGCCGCCGTATCCGAAGAACGCCACGCTGGCCAGCGCGAGCCCGCTCATCAGCAGGATCCGCGGGTCCCATCGCCGGCCGAGCAGCATCCCGGTGATCGGCAGGAATATGACGGTGCCGATGCCGCGCGGCGAGGTCCAGAGCCCCGCGGTCAACGCGGGAAAGCCGAGCAGCTCCTGCATGAACAGCGGCAGCAGCACGAGGCTCCCGAACAGCACGAAGCCGAGCACGCCGCCGATGAAGGTCCCCGTCGTGAACGTCGTGTAGCGGAACAGGTGGAAGTCCACGATCGGCTCCCGCGTGCGAAGCTCGCGCACGACGAACGCCGCCAGCCCGACGATGGCGACGACGAGCAACGTGACGATGAAGTCGGACGAGAACCAGTCGTCCTCCTGGCCCTTGTCGAGCATGATCTGGAAGGCGCCCATCCCGACGGCGAGCAGCGCGAGCCCCAGCGCGTCCACGTGCCGCGACACGCGCCGCATGTACGGCGGGTCGGAGATGAAGTAGTGCATCATCACCAGGCTGGCCGCGCCCACGGGCAGGTTGACGTAGAACACCCAGCGCCACGAATACGTGTCGGTCAGCCACCCGCCGATCGTCGGCCCGAGGATCGGGAGGGCGATCATCCCGAGCCCCCAGAACGCCATCGCCTTGCCCCGCTCTTCCACCGGGAAGGCCTCGAGCAGCACGGCCTGCGACAGCGGCACCAGGCCGCCGCCGGTCACCCCCTGCACGACGCGGAAGAAGATCAGCGCGGGGAGCGTCGGGGCGATCCCGCACAGCAGGCTCGACAGGGTGAAGCCGGTCACGACGGTCATCAGCAGGCGCTTGCGCCCGAAGTAGCTCGCGAGCCACCCGCTGATCGGCAGGATGATCGCGCTGGCCACGATGTAGGAGGTGAGGACCCAGGTCGCCTCGTCCACGCTAGCCGACAGCGAGCCCGCGATGTGGCGCAGGCTGACGTTGACGACGGAGGTGTCGAGCATCTCCATCGCCGCGCTGAGCATGACGGCGATGGCCGGCAGCCAGCGCCCGGGCGTCTGTTCGTGCGCGAGGTCGTTCACGGCCGGGTTCCCCAAGCTGAAGCCCTATTATAATCAAGGCATTCGGGGGCTCCACCCGGGTTCGGATTCGTTTGGCCGGAGGGGCGGCACGAGGTAGACTTGTCGCTGGCCGGTCCCGGGTCGGTCGAGCGATCGGCGCCGGCTCGGCGTGGGCCCATAGCTCAGCGGTCAGAGCCGCCGGCTCATAACCGGCCTGTCCCAGGTTCGAATCCTGGTGGGCCCACCAGCACCAGAATGCCAGACACGCCAGACGCTGCACGCCATCCCAAACGCCGCACGCGGCGCCTCGACCACAGGCGCGCTCCAACACACAGGCTCCGCGCGGCGGGGCCTTTTTTATTTCACCAATTGATGACGCATGCTCGCTGACCTCGACCGTCTCATTCAACTCCAGCAGATTGACCAGGCCGCCGAGACGGCACGCCGCCGCATCGCCGACCACCCGGCACTCGTCGAGTCGCTCGACGCCCGGCTCGCCTCGGCCACCGAGGCGCTCGAGACGGCCAAGGCGAAGCTCGCCGAGAACCAGTCGTCCCGGCGCGCCGTCGAGAAGGACCTCGCGACGGTCCAGGGCCGGTTGAGCAAGTTCAAGGGCCAGCTGATGGACGTGAAGACCAACAAGGAATACACGGCCATGCTGAAGGAAATCGAGGCGGCGCAGAACGAGGTGCGGCGCTTCGAGGACCTGATCCTCGAGCGCATGCTGGAGCACGACGAACTGGCGGCCACCGAGAAGAAGGCCGAGGCGCGGCTCGCCGCCGACAAGGCGGTCATCGCGGGCGAGCGGAAGCAGATCGAGGAAGAGACGGCCCGGATGGCGCGGCAGCTCGAGGAGACGACGACGGCGCGCGCGCGCCTGGTCACCGAGGTGCCGTCGGCCCTGCTGTGGACCTACGAGACCGTCCGCGAGCGGCGCGGCACGGCGGTGGCGGAGATCAAGGGCGGCTACTGCAGCGCCTGCCACGTGCGGATACGGCCGCAGGCGGCCAACGAACTGCGCCGCAACGAGATCATCTTCCAGTGCGAGAGCTGCAAGCGGATCCTCTACTTCCCGCCGCAGGCCCAGGCGCCCGCCGACAGCACGGACGGAGCCGCCCTCTGATGGTGGCCCACATCGACGGAGGGTCCCGCGGCAACCCGGGTCCGGCGGGGTTCGGCGTGCGCGTCGAGGACGCCCACGGCGCGCTGGTCGAGGAGTGGCATGGCTCGATCGGCGTCGCCACCAACAACGTGGCCGAGTACCGCGGCCTGCTCTCGGCGCTGACCTGGGCGGTCGAGCACGCGGTGAAGTCGCTCGAGGTCAGGTCCGACTCGCAGCTGCTCGTCAGGCAGATGGCGGGCCTGTACCGCGTCAAGAACGCGTGGCTCCTGCCGCTGTTCACCGAGGCGCGCGCGCTGGCGGCCCGCGTCCCGCGGGTGCGCTGCACCCACGTGCGGCGCGAACTGAACGCAAACGCTGACCGCCTCGCGAACGAGGCGATGGATCTCGCGGGCTGAAGGCTGAGGGCTCAAGGCCGATGGCCGAGCCCGACGGACGGCATACGCCTCACGCCTTACGCCTGATATGGAACGACCCTGTCAAGTCAGCTCGTGGTCGTTTCGTTCGACGACCAGCAGCACCGGTGGCGGTCGAGACGGCTATCGCGACGGTTGATCACTCTGATATTCGCGGGTCGGAACCGCATAATCGTGATCCGTCGGGAGCTACCTCGGACTTACATCGCGGGTTGGGCCCTGAGGCCCACCGCATAGGCGTGTCGAGGATTCTCCTTTCCGTGTGCCCCTCGACCGCCACCGGTGCTGCTGGTTCCTCCCCTCGCCGTCCCCCTACGCGGCCAGCGGCTGCCGTTGCTGCTGGTCGGATTCAACCGTTCGACCGATGGCCCAGATGAAGCCCAAGAGCTCGCGGCCGATGGCTGTCACCACCTTCTGCTGGCACTTGCTGCGGCCGAGCAGCCGGCGGTAGCGCGTGTGCAGCCGGTGCTGCGCCTTCCAGGCCATCGCCGTCACCTCGGGACTGAGCGTCGCCTGGCGTTTGCGGAGCACCCCGCCGACGGCTGGGCGATGGCGATACGCCCAGGCCGCCTCCATCACGATGCGACGCACATGCGCGTTGCCGGTCTTGGTGATCCCGCCGCGGCGGTGGCGCTCGCCGCTGGAGGCTTCGCGGGCCCCCATGCCGCAGTAGCCCATCAGCTGCGGCGCGCGCGCAAACCGCGAGAGCTCGCCCACTTCGGCGACGATGGTGACCGCCGACACTTTCGCGATGCCGCGGAGCGCTTGGAGCGCCTCAATGACCGCCCGCATCTGGGGCGGGGCCCCCACGATCGCGTCATCAATCGCTCGCTCCAGCCGTTCAATCCGGGTCGCCGCGTGCTCCACTTCGTGGAGGTAATCCAGCAGGGTCGCCTCCTGCGCCGGCTGCTCGAAGTGCACGGCCTGTTTGACCCAGAGGAGATACCGCTGCGTCCACGGCGTCATCCGCTCCGCGGGGCGTCGCCCGTGGCGGAGCAAGAACTTCCCGAGGCGATGCCGCGCGCGCAACTGATCTTTCTTCGCGGCCTCTCGGGCCCGCACCACGTCGCGCAACGCCTCGTGGCTGGCATCGGGCACCCACACCGCCGTCAAGTCGCCGGCGCGATAGCAGCGGGCCAGCTTCTCGGCGTCACGTCGATCCGTCTTCACGCGGTCGCCGGCCTTCACCGGCACCAGCGTCGGCGCGACGACCTCGCAGCGCACCCCCAGCGTCGCCAACTGCCAGTACACCACGTACCCGGTCGGCCCCGCCTCGTAGCAGACCCGCAGCCCCTCCACTGGCCCGAGCCGCTTGACTAACCGGCGGATCGACTCACTCCGGTTCGGAATCACGCCCAGCGACCGGACCTCCCCGGTCGGCTCCGCCACCGCCACCGCGATCGTCTCCGCATGGACATCGAGACCGATAAATCGTACCGTGCTCATGACCGGCTCCTTCGCATGTGGCTCTGCGTTGTGCAGTCCACCAACTCGCAGCGTAACCCACGAGCTGCGAATCGAGCCGGTCGTTCCATTCTGACTTACTGCGTCATGAGCCGGGGCTCACCCTGGCCCATGAAAATGGCTATCCTGTGACGGCACTCCAGGTGACGTCGGCTAGGCATTGGTACACGAAGTCCGGCCTTACTGAGACGCGGGAGCTTGAGGCACCCCGAATTGTTGCCACGAGCACGCCGAGCACACTCTCGGACACAGAGCTCCTCTGGAGTGCCCAGCAGGAGGCTACCGCGATGACGATCACCTTCGACCGCTGCGCGGGGTTGGATGTACACAAGAGCATGGTCGTGGCGACGGTGCGGATCCCGGGGCCGGACGGCGGCCGCGCGACCCACACGCAGACCTTCTCCACGACGGTGCCCGGATTGCTGGCGCTCCATGACTGGCTGCAGGCGTTCGGGGTGACGCACGTGGCCCTTGAGAGCACCGGCGTGTACTGGAAGCCGGTCTACCACATCCTGGAAGACGACTTCACGCTGCTGCTGGTCAACACCCGGCATGTGCATCAAGTCCCGGGCCGCAAGACCGACGTCAAGGACAGCGAGTGGTTGGCGCAGTTGCTCGAATGCGGCTTGCTGCGCGGCAGCCTGGTCCCGCCGGCGCCCATCCGTGATCTGCGCGACCTGACCCGCTATCGACGCAAGCAGGTCGATGAGCGGAGTCGGGAGGTCCAGCGGCTGCAGAAGACCCTCGAAACGACCGGCCTGAAGCTGACCAGCGTCGTCTCGGACGTCATGGGGGCCTCGGGCCGCGCCATGGTGGAGGCCGTACTGGCCGGCACCACGGACCCCGCGGTGCTGGCCGACCTGGCGCGCGGGCGGTTGCGCCGCAAGCTGCCGGCCCTGCGCGAGGCGCTGCAGGGACGCGTGCGCCCAGCGCAGGCGTTTCTGCTCAGCCAGATCCTCGCCAAGATCGACTTTCTCGACGAGGCGCTGGCCACGCTGACCGAGGAAATCGACCGACTCCTTGCCCCTTTCGAGCCGACCCTGGCGCACCTGGATACGATTCCGGGGATCAACCGTCAGGGGGCGACGACGATCCTGGTCGAAACCGGCGGTGACATGACGCGCTTCCCCACAGCCGCCCACCTGTGCAGCTGGGGCGCCCTCTGTCCTGGCCAGGATGAGAGCGCCGGCAAGCACCGCTCCGGCCGGACCCGCAAAGGGAACCGCTATCTGCGCCGCGCGCTGGTCGAGTGTGCCCTCGGCGCCACGCACGCCAACCGGACGGCGCTCCAAGCCCGCTACCGTCGCGTCATGCGGCATCGCGGGCACAAGAAAGCAGTCGTCGCGGTGGGCCATCAGATCCTCGAAATCGCGTACTACATCATGCGGGACGGCGTCGAGTACCAGGAACTCGGCGCGGACTACTTCGACCGGCGCCATCGTGACCGGGCGCGCACCCGCTGCATCCATCAACTGGAGGCCCTCGGCTATACCGTCACCGTCACCGACCGGGCCGCGTAGCCCCGGCGCTATTTTCTGAGCACGCCCTGCGCCTCACGATCAGCGACCGCGGGTGAGGCGGGTTCTGACCGCGTCGAACAGTGAGCCTTGGGCCCTGAGCCTTTTGGCTTGGGCCCTCAGCCGGACGAGGCCGAAAGCCGAGAGCCTAAAGCCGAGAGCCGACTAATGAGCGGCATCTGATCACCGCCGCGATACGTCCTGTGCCCGGCCCGTCGCGGCGGTAGGACGCGAACCACTCCGGGTGACTCGCCGTGCACAGGCCCGCCTGGACGATCCACTTATCGCCGACGCCCGACGCCACCAGTTGATCGCGGGTCGCCTTCCACAGGTCGAGGCGAAGGGCTCCCGCGTCGTCGCGCGCGAACCACGCGTCGGCCTCGCGCGCGTATCCCGCCGCCCGGAACGCGTCAATCAGTTCCTCCCCGACGACGTAGCAGCAGGGGCCGATGCTGGGACCGATGGCCGCCACGAGATCGGCTGGTCTCGCGCCGAACTCGCGCGCCATCGCCGTGACGGCCGCGGGCGCCGCGCCCTTGGCGGTCCCGCGCCACCCGGCGTGCACGGCGGCCACCGCCCCGGAACGCCTGTCGGCCATCAGCACCGGCACGCAGTCGGCCGCCTGGGCGACCAGCGCCACCGTCGGGTCGTCGGTCATGAGGATGTCGGCCTTCGGCCAGGACTCCTCGGCCGCCGTGCTCTCGCCGGGCCCCGCCGGGCCGGGCAGTCTCGCGTCGCGGTCGCCGTGCCCCGCCCGGTGGACCACGACGTCACGGCCGTGCACCTGGTTAAGGCGCAGCAGCCGGCGCTCGGGGACGCTGATTGTGGCGGCCACGGCGGCCCAGTCGGCCGCCTCGCGCTCGCCGCGCAACCGGAGTTGACGCGTGGTGAAGAAGTGGTCGGCCACCTCGGCGAGAGGCCCCGCCTGCAGGGCGGGTCCCCAGGTCTTTCGGGTCCAGGCGAATCCGTCGAGAACGGTCATGTGTCGCGTGTCGAAGGGCGTTAGCGTTCGCCCATCAGGATGACGTGGGCCAGCGCCAGGGTGTCGGTGTGGGTGATCGTGATGGCCGAGGTGCGTCCGCCCATGGCCGCGAAGCGTGCGGCGGCCGGGCCGCGCAACTGGAGTTGCGGGGGGCCGTCGCCGCGGACGACTTCGATGTCCCGCCAGACGACGCCATGGGCGAAGCCCGTCCCGAGCGCCTTCATCGCCGCTTCCTTGACCGCGAACCGCGCGGCGAAGTGCTGGGCGGCGTGGCGATGGGCCTGGCAGTAGGCGATCTCCTTGTCGGTGAAGATCCGGGCCAGAAAACGGTCGCCGTGCCGCGCGATGACCTCCGCGACCCGCGGGATCTCCGCGGCGTCGAGACCGATGCCGATGATCTCCATCGCGCGATCGTACACGGATCTGCCTCCTTTCGGTGAGGCCCGGTGAATTCCCGGCGCAACCGGCGTTAGCATCCGGCGCGGCGGCCCGCGGCCTCCGCGCCTCCGGGGTCCGGGCGCCTCGCGCAACCGACGGCGGGCCAGTCGCTTGGCGCGTCGGGCACGATCCTGCGCGGCGGGAACGCCGCTTGCTCTCTTGTCCGGCACGACCGCCTCGCACCGCCGGCGCCCGCGGGACCGTCCCGTTCCGGCAGTTCGCCCCGGGCGACGGGTGGGGCCGCCAACAGGGAGGCAAAGATGCTCGTCAAGATCAACCGCAACGACAGGGGCAACCCGCCAGGCAAGCTGGCCGACGCCGAACTGCACTTCAACGAGGGCATGCTCGACGGGCTGAAACTCATCGGGTTCGGGGTGTGGGAGCGGCGCAACGGCAACGGCCGCAGCGTCACCTTCCCGGCCCGCCAGGTACTCGGTGAACGGCGAGCGGCGGAGCTTCGCGCTCCTCCGGCCGCTCGTGGACGGAGGCGCCCAGGACCGCCTGCGCGACCTGATCCTCAAGGCCTACGACGAGCACGAGGAGCAGGCGGCCATCGCGGAGTGATCGGCCGGGCGCGTGGCGGGCGGGCGACCGACGGGCGTGCGGCCAACGGGCGTGCGGCGGCGGCGGTCACCCGATCGGGGCGGAGCTGCGCCATGTCAGCTCCTCCCGCTGGCCGCGGTCGAATTCCTTGCGGAGGAACTCGGGTTTCATGCCGCCGCCGATGATGTCCCACGGCAGCACCCGGTCCTGGCTGCGGTCGCGGAAGACGTACCAGTCGGGATCGACGCCGGTGGCGGCCGCCGCGGCGCGCCATTGTCCGCCGTTGCGCTCGGCCTCCTCGATCACCGGCGCGACCCGTCTGTCGCCGAGCGACAGCAGCGCCTGGTAGAAGGAATGCCGCTCGGACTTGATGGTGAAGTGGACGTTGTCGAGGCCGGCCACCAGCTGCCGCAGCCGCCGCATCTTGCGCTCGGTCGCCTCCGGCGCCTCCATCGCCATCCACTGGTAGGCCGTGCCGGGCTTGGGGACGAGCGGGTTCACGCTGGCCACGATGCGCCCGACGGTGCCGCGGCTCCGCGCGTGCCTCATCATCACCTCGCGCAGCTGGACGGTCAGGTCCCGGATGGCCGCCAGGTCGTCTTCGGTTTCGGTGGGCAGGCCGATCATGTAGTAGAGCTTCAGGTTCTCGACGCCCGAGGCGAACACCAGGTCGGCCCGGTCCAGGATCTGCTCGTTGGTGACCGTCTTGTTGATCACCCGGCGGAGGCGGTCCGATCCGGTCTCCGGCGCGATCGTGATCGACCGCTCGCCGCTCTCGTGCAGCAGGCGGACGATGGGCGCGGTGATGTCGTCGAGGCGGAGCGAGGCCGGGCTGATGTGATAGCCCAGTTCCAGGAGCCGGCCGAGGATCCGCTCGATCTCCGGGTGGTCGCACAGCGCGATCGACACGAGGCCCACCCGGGAGGAGTGCGGGCGCGCCGCTTCGGCGAGGCGGAGGATCCGGTCGGCGTCGAACGACCTGACGGGCAGGTAGTTGTACCCGGCCCAGCAGAAGCGACACAGGTTCGCGCAGCCTCGGACCACTTCCACGAGGAGACGCGACCCGAACTCGGTGTCCGGCGAAAATACGGTGGTGGCCGGCGGATCGGCCAGTTCCGTCGCGCGGAGCGCCGCCTTCATCACCGGCGCTCGCGCGCCCGACCCGGCGACGGGCTCGAATCCCTCGACCCGCCCGTCCCGGTCGTACCGCACGTCGACGAGCGCGGGCACGTACATCCCGGGCTGCCCCGCCAGGCGCGCCTGGATCGCGGCGTGACCGCCGCCGGACCTGGCCGCCTCCACCAGCGCCGGCACGAGGACTTCCCCCTCGCCGGCGCAGACGACGTCGACGAACGGCGCGAGCGGCTCGGGATTCAGGAAGCTGGTGGCCCCGCCGAGGACCACGAGCGGGTGGCGGTCGTCCCGCTCCGCCGCGCGCAGGGGAAGGCCGGTGAGCCGCAGCATGGTCAGGACGTTCGGGTAGTCCCACTCGAACGACACCGAGAAGGCGATCAGGTCCACGTCGGCGACGGCGGTCTGCGACTCGAGCGTGATGAGGCGGACCCCGGTCCGCAGCGTCTCGGCGAGCTCCTGCCTGGGCGGCAGGAACACCCGCTCGCAGACCACGTCCTCGCATTCGTTGAAGAGGCGGTAGACGGTCTGGAACCCGAGGTTCGACATGCCGACGAAATAGGTGTTGGGGAACACGAGCGCGACGCGCAGGCGGTCGGCGTGCGGCTTCCGAATGGCGCCGACCTCGCGGGAGAGCGTCGCCCGCGCCCGTTCGCGTTGTTCCCAGGAACTCATGGCATCGGACCAGAGAGGCGGCCATGGCAGTCCCGGACGAGGATCGGGCCGAGCGCCGGCTCAGGTTGAGACGCCGGCGGTCTCGTGTGCCGTGGGTGTTTTCAGTCTACCACGCGCCGGGCCCGCCTCCCGGCGGCGCCCGGCACGCCTGGTCGGAAGGCGGCTACCCCTGCCGTCGGAGGAAGGCCGGGACGTCGAGCGGCGACGGCGCGCTCGCCTCGGTCGAGCTGTCGGGCGCCGGCGCGGCCGGCTCGCCGTTCACCACCGCGCGCGCCTGCGCGGGCACGGAAATCACCGATCGGCGGCGCACCGGGATCGACGGTGTGGTCGAGCCGGTCTCGGCGGCCGGCGCCGCATGGCGGCGATCCTCGTACCACGTCTGGTAGCTCTCGATGGCGACCGGCGTGTCGCCGCCGGGTCGGACTCCCCTGCCCGGCCGGCCGTCACCGAACCCGGTGGCGATGACCGTGATCTTCACCTTCTCGCCGAGGCTCGGGTCCACGACCGCGCCGAAGATGATGTTGGCGTCCTCGTGGGCCGCCTTGAAGATCGTCTGCGACGCGTCGCTGACCTCGCCCAGGGCGAGCGTGGTCCCGCCGGTGATGTTGATGATGACGCCGCGCGCGCCGTCGACCGAGGCGTCCTCGAGCAGGGGGCTCGAGACGGCCTTCATCGCCGCCTCGGTCGCGCGGTCCGGGCCCTCGCCGATCCCGGTGCCCATCACCGCGACCCCCATGCCGCTCATGATCGCCTTGATGTCCGCGAAGTCGAGATTGATCAGTCCCGGCACGAGAATGAGGTCGGAGATCCCCTGGATGGCCTGGCGCAGCACGTCGTCGGCCGCGGCGAACGCGTCGAGCAGCGACTGGGTGCGGTTGACGGCGAGCACGCGCTCGTTCGGAATGGTGATGACGCTGTCGACCGTCTGGCGCAGCTCGATCAGGCCCTGCTCGGCCTGCCGGTTGCGCCGGCCGCCTTCGAAGACGAACGGCTTGGTGACGACCGCGATGGTGAGCGCCCCGATCTCGCTCGCGAGGCTGGCGACGACCGGGGCGGCCCCGGTGCCCGTGCCGCCGCCCATCCCCGCCGTGACGAACACCATGTCGGCGTCGTCGAGCGCCTCGAGCAGCCGCTCGGTGTCCTCGAGCGCGGCGGCGCGGCCGATGGCGGGATCGGCGCCGGCGCCCAGTCCCTTGGTGAGCTTCTCACCGAGCTGCACCTTGATCGGCGCGACGCTCTGCTGCAGCGCCTGCACGTCGGTGTTGGCGACGATGAACTCGACGCCGTTGAAGCCGGTCCGCACCATCCGGTTCACGGCGTTGCTCCCGCCGCCACCGACGCCAATCACCTTGATCCTCGCGCCGAGCCGGCGCGGGTCCTCGCCCAATTGGATCCGCAGCGAATCCGCCACCGCGTCGCTGCCGGGAATCAGGTGCTGCACGTTCGACATTCACGCCTCCAGGTCTCTCGCCCTCGGATGACCACCGTCGGTTTGACTCCGCCGCGTCGCGTCCGCGCCGGCCGCAGGGAACCCTGCGCCGGCCGCGGATCAGGATCCCGCCGGCCTGCTCGCCTGCGCCTTCAGCATCTGCGGATGGACCAGCGCCAGCCGCGTGCGCCGCGGCATGCGGATCGCCGTGCCGTCGCGCAGCCACACCCCGCCGCGCGCCAGCGCGCCGCGGTCCGCTGGCAGCGCGGTCACGCCCTGGCCGCCGCGGGGGCCCCTCGCCGCCTGCGCCGGCGGCGATTCGCGATGCTCGATCATGCCGGATGCACTCCATCGTTCACTGGATGAACTCCTGCCACCAGCGCTTGAACTTCACGCTCAACGACGACCACGGGCCGCCGCCCTCGACCGGCGCCTCGCGCAGCGACAGCGTGTAGGCGCGCTGCGCCAGGCCGACCGCCGTCGCGAACGCCGGGCTGTTCACGTGGTCGGCCAGCCCCCCGCCGATGCCAACGGGCAGCCCGCGCCGGATCGGGAGGTCGAAGATCTGCTCCGCGATCTCCGGCAGGCCCTCGAGGATGGAGCCGCCGCCGGTGAGCACGATCCCCGAGTTGAGCGCCTTCTCGTAGCCGGCGTGCCGGATCTCGTCCCACACCAGGTGGAAGATCTCCTCGGCCCTCGGCTGCAGCACCTCGGTGAGGATCCGCCGGCCCATCACGCGCGGCCGCCGGCCGCCGACGCTCGCCACCTCGATCGTCTCCTCGTCCTCGACCATCCCGGACAGCGCGCAGCCGCTGCGCCGCTTCAGCTTCTCCGCCTCCGGGATCGGCATCCGCAGGCCGACGGCGATGTCGTTGGTGAAGTGGTCGCCGCCGACCGGGATCACTGCCGTGTGCCAGAGACTGCCGCGCTCGAAGATCGCCAGGTCGGTGGTGCCGCCGCCGATGTCGAGCAGCGCCACGCCGAGTTCCTTCTCGTCGTCGGTCAGGACGGCCGTCGCGGCCGCGAGCTGGCCGGGAATCGTCCCGACGACGTGCACCTGGGCCCGGTTCACGCAGGCGACGATGTTCTGCGTGGCCGTCACGCTGCCGGTCATGATGTGGACGTTGACCTCGAGCCGGGCGCCGGTCATGCCGACCGGGTCGCGGATCCCGTCCTGGTCGTCCACCACGAAGTCCTGCGGGTGCACGTGCAGGATCTGGCACCCGGTCGGGAGCGACACGGCCTTGGCCGCGTCGATCGCCCGGTTGACGTCCTCGTGGGTGATCTCGCGGTTCTTCCCCGACAGGGCCACGACGCCGCGGCTGTTGAACCCCTTGACGTGGAGCCCGCAGAGCGCGAGGTGCACGTTGTCGATCTCGATGCCGGCGGTCAGCTCCGCCTCGACGATCGCCTTCTTGATCGACTCGACCGCGGCCTCCAGGTTCACCACCCGGCCGCCGCGGATGCCGGTCGATTCGGCGACGCCCATGCCGACGATGCTCAGGGTGTCCTGGTCGCCGGGCTCGCCGACAATGGCCGTCGTCTTCGACGTGCCCACGTCGAGGCCGACCAGGTACCGTTCCTTTCGCGCCACGCCACCTCCACCTACGCCCTTCGGGCTGCGGCGGACAAGTCCGCCGCCAGCCCGCTGGCCGCTTCCCCCATGCGCCTTACGTCTCACGCCCTGCGCCTTGCGCTCGGGGTGCCACTTCGAACTTCGTACCTCCTACTTCCTACTTCCTACTTCGTACCTCGTACTTCGTACCTCGTACCTCGTACTTCCTCGTCCCTCGTCCCCGCCCTCGCTCTCCCTACCGGCCGCGCGTGCCAACCGTCCGCCTCGGGCCGCCGGCCCGCGCCGCCGTCGGCGCGGCCTGGGCCGCGGCGGGATGCGCCGGAACCGCCACCGGCTGCGACCCGACGAAGACCCGGTCGCCGAACCTGAGGTCCACGTAATCGATCGCCGGCACCTGCTCGCGCAGGGTCGGCGCCAGGTCGACGTACGACTGGAGCCGTTCCAGGAACCGTTCGTCGCCCAGCCTGATCCGCGCCGTGTCCTGGTCGATGATGACGACGGCGTCGCGCGGATCCGAGACGTCGATCTGCGAGATCCGCCGCGCCAGCTCGGGGCGGGTCCGCACCTCGCTCAGCAGGTTCGACGCGAGACGGACGCGCAGTTCGTTCGCGCCGGCCTCCTGCGGTCCGCCGCGCACGAGCCCGTCGATGACCGGCAGGTCGAACTCGGCGTACTGCGGGCCGTACTCGTCAATCTCGTCGCCGTGCTCGTCCACGAGGAACAGCTGGTCCCCCACGCGGCCAATCGCCAGCGGGCGCCGCTCGACGACGCGGATCACGATCGTCGCCGGGAGCGACCGGGCGAGCGTCGCGTCGGCCACCCACGGGGAGGCCAGGAGGCGGCGCCGGTAGTCGTCGAGCCCGACGCGCACGATATTCCGGCCCCGCAGGCCGTCCACGAGCGCGAGCACGTCGCCCTTCGACAGGTGCCGGGTGCCGCTCACCTCGACCTGCGCCACGCGCAGCACCGGCGCCGAGAGCACCACCGACGCGCACCAGGCCAGCAGGGCCATCGCGGCGAAGGCGGCGACGAGCGCGAGCGCGAGGCGGACGTAGGTCCGCCACGGCGCGCGGCGCCGGCCGGGCTTGACCGGCGCCCGCAGGAACCGACGATCGGCCGCAAGGGTGACGGGCACGATCAGTGGCCTCTCGATCTTCCGCCGCGCGCCGCCCCGCCGCGCGCGCTCACGATGTTCCCGCCTTCAGCCCGGCCAGGATCGCCTCCGACGCGGCGCCGATCGTGCCGGCGCCGAGCGTCATCACCACGTCGCCGGGCCTGGCCAGCCGGACGACGGCCGACGGCACGTCCCCGACGTCCCGCACGACGTGCAGCGGGCCCCGGAGGTCCCGCCGGATCGCCGCCGCGAGGGCGTCCAGCGTGACGCCGGGGATCGGGTCCTCGCCCGCCGGGTAGATGTCGGTCAGCACCACGACGTCGGCGCCCGAGAGTGCCGGGCCGAACCGCTCCATCAGCTGCCGCGTGCGCGAGAAGCGGTGCGGCTGGAAGACCACGAGGAGCCGCCGCCCGAACGCCGCGCGAGCCGCGCCGATGACCGCCGCGATCTCCGTCGGGTGGTGGCCGTAGTCCTCGATCACGCGGATCCCGCCGGCCTCGCCGTGATCCTGGAACCGCCGCTCCGCGCCGCGGAACTCGCCGAGCGCGGCGGCGATCGCCTCGAAGCTCACGCCGAGGTCCAGCCCCACCGCCACCGCGGCCAGCGCGTTCTGCAGGTTGTGCCGCCCCGGCACGTGCAGCACGATCGGGCCCAGCGTCTCCCGCTCTCCGACCGCGCGGCCGGGCTCCCCGCCGCGGACGACGGTGCACTGCCAGTCGAACCCCGAGCCGCTCACGTCCACGCCGCGGTAGTGCGCGTCGGCGGCGTCGAGCCCGTAGGTGGTCACGCGGCGCGTCATCGCCGGCAGCAGCGGCCGCAGGTGCGCGTCGTCGGCGCAGGCCACGATGGTCCCGTAGAACGGCACCTTGTTCGCGAAATCGACGAAGGCCTGCTGCAGGTCCTCGAAGTCGCGGTAGCTCTCGAGATGCTCGTGATCGATGTTGGTCACCACCGCCACCGACGGCGTCAGCTTCAGGAACGACCGGTCGCTCTCGTCCGCCTCCACCACCATGAACTCGCCGCGGCCGAGCCTGGCGCTGCTGCCGAAGGCGCTCAGCCGCCCGCCGATGACCGCCGTCGGGTCGAGGCCCCCCCGTTCCAGCACGAGCGCAATCATCGAGGTGGTCGTCGTCTTGCCGTGCGCGCCGGCGACCGCCACGCAGTACTTGAGGCGCATCAGCTCGGCCAGCATCTCGGCGCGCGGGATGACGGGGATGCGGCGCCTCCCGGCCTCGACAATCTCCTCGTTGGTCGGCCTGACGGCCGACGAGTACACGACCACGTCGGCGTCGCCGACGTGCGCCGCGTCGTGCCCCTCCTCGATCCGGACGCCCAGCGAGGCGAGGCGCGCGGTGACCGGCGAGAGCTTCGCATCCGAGCCGCTCACGGCGTACCCGAGGTTGGCGAGCAGCTCGGCAATCCCGCTCATGCCGCTGCCGCCGATCCCCACGAAATGCACTCGCCTGGTGCGTCCCAGCACTCGTCACTCCGTCGCCGACGCCCGTTGTGAAATGTTCAGCAGCACGCCCATCGCCACCAGGCTCACCAGCATCGACGAGCCGCCGGAGCTCACGAACGGCAGCGGGAGCCCCTTGGCCGGCAGCATGCCGGTCACCACCCCCATGTTCACCATGGCCTGGAGGCCGATCATGGTCGTGATGCCCACGGCGAGCAGCGCGCCGAACGCGTCCGGCGCGCGGCGCGCCACGCGGAAGCCGCGCCAGACGATGACCGCGAAGCAGAGCAGCACGAGCACGGTGCCCACCAGGCCCCACTCCTCGCCGATCACGGCGTAGATGTAGTCGGAGTGGGCCTCCGGCAGGTAGAACATCTTCTGCACGCCGGCCATGAACCCCTTGCCCCACAGGCCGCCCGCGCCGACGGCGATTTCCGACTGGATCGCCTGGAATCCCGTGTGGAGCGGGTCGCTGTGCGGATTCAGGTACGCGCGCAGGCGCGGGATGCGGTACGGCTCCAGCACCAGGATCCCGACGAGCGGGATCGGAAGGGCGGCGATCGTGGCGAAGACGCGCCGGTACGACAGTCCCGCGACGAACGCCATCGTGCACGCGGTGGCCAGCAGCACGACGGCGCTCCCGAAGTCCGGCTCCACGAAGATGAGCGTCAGGAAGACGAGCACCACGGCGCCCGACTGGATGAGCCCCTGGTCGAGCGATTCGTGCTCCTCCAGCCGGCGCTCGAGCACCGTGGCGACGAACAGGACGACGACGAGCTTGGCGAACTCCGACGGCTGGATGCCGAGCCGGAAGACGCTCAGCCAGCGGTGCGCCCCGTTGATCGGCCGGCAGAAGAGCACCGCGACGAGCCCGACGGTCACCACGCCGGCCACCCACAGCAGCGCGGTGCGGCGGCAGTAGACCCGGTAGTCGATCGCCATCGCCACGAACAGGCCGCCCAGTCCGAACGCCACCCAGAAGCCCTGCCGGATGACGAAGTACCAGGGATCGTTCATCTTCTCGGTGGCGAGCACGACCGAGGCGCTGTACACCCAGGCCATGCTGATGGCGATCAGCACCATGGTGGCGCCGAACAGCACCGCGTCGGATTTGAGCTTTCGCGCCATCGCCCTGTGTCCCCGCCCCGTGTCGCCGGGGCCTAACCCCCGGGACCGATCGCACCGAGAAACCGAAAGCACGGCGGATGGCCGTGAGCCGCGGGCAGTCATCAGTCAGCCGGGGATGAGACACCGACCTCGCAGGCTGGGGCAGCCTGCGTTCCCAGCGGTCAGCTCTCAATCGCGCGGGCCGACTGACGACTGCTCACGGCTCACGGCGTCCGTGATGCTCACCGGCGAGCTTCAGCACTTCCTGCTTGAAGACCCGCCCCCGTTCCGCGTAGTCCCGAAACATGTCGAAGCTGGAGCACGCGGGCGCCAGCACGACGACCCCGTCCGGCGGCGCCGCCGCGAACGCGGCCCGCACGGCCTCCGACATCGACGCCGCGTCCACGACCGGCACGACGTCGGCCAGCGCCTCGCGCACGAGCGCGCGCGCCTCGCCGATGGCGACCACCGCCGCGCCGCGCGCGACCAGCGCGTCGCGAAGGTCGCGGAACTCGCCTCCCTTGTAGCGGCCGCCGATGATCGGCACGACGCCCCGCTCGAAGCTCTCGATCGCCCGGCGCGCCGACTCGACGTTGGTGGCCTTCGAGTCGTTGACGAACCGGACGCCGTTCACCGTCGCGACCGGCTCGAGCGCGTGCTCGAGCCCCGTGAATCCCGAGACGGCCGCCCGGATGGCGCCCGGCGGCGCGCCGGCCAGCATCGCGATCGTCGACGCGGCGAGCACGTCGGACAGCAGGTGGCGCCCGAGCAGCCGGACCTCGCCGACGGGCAGCAGCGGCACGTCCGCCTGTCCCTTCACGCGCCAGGCGACCCAGCCGTTCGAGAGCACCGTGCCCTCGTCGAGCGCGCGGTCCAGCGCGAACAGCCGCCTCGGCGCGCTGGCGCGCCGGGCCGCCAGCCGCATCGCCGGCGGGTCGTCCGCGTTGACCACCGCCCAGTCGTCCGCGCCCTGGTTCGCGAAGACGCGCGCCTTCGCCGCGGCGTACTCCCGCAGGCTCGCGTGCCGGTCGAGATGGTCGGCCGACAGGTTCAGCAGCGCCGCAATCCACGGGTGGAAGGTGACCGTCGTCTCCAGCTGGAAACTGCTCACCTCGACCACGTGGATCGTCGCCTCGGTGGAGGCGTCGACCTTCGCCGCGAGCGGCGACCCGATATTCCCGGACACCGGCGCGTCGAACCCCGCCGCGCCGAGCATCCGGCCGACCAGCGTCGTCGTGGTCGACTTGCCCTTCGTCCCCGTGATCGCCACGATCCGGCCGCGGAGCAGGCGCGAGGCCAGCTCCAGTTCGCCGATGATCGGCACCTTCGCGCGCCTCGCCCGGGCGAGAACGGGCTGCCGCATCGGGACGCCCGGGCTGAGGACGACGAGGTCCGCCGAGCCGAACAGCCGCGGCTCGTGCGGCCCGAGCGCCGTCGCGACGCCCGCGGCGCGCAGGCGATCGGCGTCCGGCAGGTCCGGCTTGAGGTCGGCCAGCGTCACGCTGGCGCCGCGGCGCGCGAGCAGCTCGGCGGCGGCAATCCCGCTGCGCGCGGCTCCCACGACCACGACCCGCCGGCCCGCCACCTGAAAGTCGGACATCCCGATTCCCGCCCATGGGCCGCCCGGCCCCGCCCGTCACCCCGTCTCGGCCAGGCGCGCTACGCCGCGAACTCGCTCGCCAGCCGTTCCACGACGCGCTCGGTCCTGATCCCGCGCGATCCCTTCACCAGCACGAGGTCGCCCGGCTGCACGAGCACGGCGGCGATCTCGGCGGCCTCGACGCTCGTCGCGGCGTGCGTCACGGCCGACTCGCTCATCCCCTCGCCCACGGCGGCCTGCCCCATCCGGCGCGCCGCGTCGCCGCCGACGGTCACGAGCCTCGCGAGCCCGGCGGCCGCGGCCGCCCGGCCGCAGGCCTCGTGGAGCGCCGCGCTCCCGGCCCCGAGCTCGAGCATTTCGCCGAGCACGGCCACGCGGCGCGCGAACCGGCGCTCGGCGGCCATCACCGCGAGCACCCCGCGCACGGCGCCGGGGTTCGCGTTGTAGGCGTCGTCGATGACGACCACGCCGCGCGCGAGGCGGATGACGTCGCCCCTGTGCGCCGACGCCCGCAGCGTCCGCGCCCGCCCGGCCACCGCGTCGAGCGGCACGCCGAATTCCCCCGCCACCGCCACCGCGGCCAGCACGTTCCGCAGGTTGCCCGCGCCGAGCAGCGGCACGTCGAGACGAACCGTCCCGGCCGCGGTCTCGACGCGCGCGCTGGTCCCGTCGATGCCGCGGTCCTCGACGTCCGTCGCCCTCACGTCCGCCCCGACCGACGTGCCGAACGTCACCACGCGGCCCGGGAACGCCGGCACGCGCGCCATCACGCGGCTGTCGTCCGCATTGGCGACCAGGACGGTGTGCCTCGTGGCCCCGTCGAAGATCTCCGCCTTCGCGTCGGCAATCGCCTCGACCGACGGGAAGAACTCCAGGTGCACCTCGGCGACGTTCGTCCAGACCCTGACGTCGGGCTCGGCGACCGCCACCAGTTGCCGGATCTCGCCGGCGTGGTTCATGCCCAGCTCGACCACCGCCACCTCGGTCCGCTCGTCGAGCGCCAGCAGCGACAGCGGCAGGCCGATGTGGTTGTTCCAGTTGCCCGACGACCGCATCACCCGGTAGCGGAGCCCGAGGAATTCCGCCGTGACGTCCTTCGTCGTCGTCTTGCCCGCGCTGCCGGTGATCGCCACCACCCGCGCGCCGGAGCGTTCCCGCACCCAGCGGGCCAGTCGCTGCAGGGCGCGCGTGGTGTCGCCCACGACGACGAGCGCGCGGCCCGACACCAGGTCCGGCCGCAGCGCCGGCATCGGCTCGCCGATGACCGCGCCCGACGCGCCGGCCGCCAGCGCCGCCTCGACGAAGTCGTGCCCGTCGAGCCGGTCGCCCCGAATCGCCACGAAGAGGTCTCCCGGCCGCAGCGTCCGCGTGTCGATCGACACACCCGGTACCGTCGCCGCCGCGTCGCCGGCCAGGAGCCGCCCGCCCACCGCGCCGAGGAGATCTGCGACCGTCCACGTCATCGGCGCCCGTCACCCACGGCCCGCGCGACGGCGCGCGAGCGCGTCCTGTGCCACGGCGACGTCGTCGAACGGGATCTCGCGGTCGCCGATGACCTGGCACTGCTCGTGCCCCTTGCCGGCGATCACCACGACGTCGTGGGGCCGCGCGAGGCCGATCGCCCGCTCGATGGCCAGCCTGCGGTCGACGATCGCCAGGTGGGGCGTCGGCGTCGGCGGCGTGTACTTCGGCTGGCCGTTGCGCGCCTCGGCGGGCCGCGTGCGCTCGGACGGCATCGCCACGCCGCGCTTGATCTCCTCGATGATGTCGGCCGGGTCCTCGCTCCGCGGGTTGTCCGACGTGATGATCACGAGGTCGCTCAGCCGGGCGGCGACGGCGCCCATCAGCGGGCGCTTGGTCCGGTCTCGGTCGCCGCCGGCGCCGAACACGGTGATGAGCCGGGCCGTGGCGAGCGGCCGCGCCGTCTCGAGCAGGTTCTTCAGGGCGTCGTCGGTGTGGGCGTAGTCCACCACCACCGTGACGTCGTCGTCGGGCCCCGAGACGACCTGGAAGCGGCCGGGGACGCGGTCGAGCGCGGCCAGCCCCCGCGCGATGGCCTCGGCGGGAAGGCCGCAGCCGATCGCGGCGCCGATCGCGGCCAGCACGTTGTACACGTTCGGCCTGCCCACCAGCCGCGATCGGACCTCGATCGGGCCCGCCGGCGTCGTCGCCTCGCAGGTGAATCCGCGGAGCGAGTAGGTCAGCGACGCCGGGCGGATGTCGGCCTCGCGGTCGATGGCGTAGGTCAGCGTCCGCCCGGCCAGGCCCCCGAGCGCGGCCCCTCGCGGGTCGTCGAGATTGACGACCGCGGCGGCGTCCGGCCCGAGCAGATCGAACAGCCGGCGCTTGGCCGCGAAGTACGACTCCATGTCGCCGTGGAAGTCCAGGTGGTCGCGCGTGAGGTTCGTGAAGACGCCGGCGGCGAAGTGCGTTCCGTCCACCCGGCGCTGCGACAGCGCGTGCGAGGAGACCTCCATGGCGCACGCGCCGCACCCGCGCGCGACCATCTCGCGCAGCATCTGCTGGACGTCCACCGACTCGGGCGTGGTCCTCGTCGCCGGCCGGTCCTCGCCGCCGGTGCGGTACACGATCGTGCCCAGCATGCCGCAGCGGACGGCGGCCGCCTCGAACAGCGCGCTCACCAGGTAGGCCGTCGTCGTCTTGCCGTTGGTCCCGGTGATCCCGACGACGGCGAGCTCGCGCGACGGGTCGTGGTAGAAGGCCCCGGCGAGCCGCGCCATCGCCAGGCGCGCGTCCGGCACGACGATCCACGGCGAGGTCACCCCGGGCGGGGCGGGGGCCTCGGCGACCACCGCGATCGCGCCCCTGGCCAGCGCCTGCACCGCGAACTCGACGCCGTCGAGCTTCTGCCCCTTCAGCGCCACGAACAGCGAGCCGGGCGCCGCGCGCCGCGAGTCGTAAGAGATGGCTTTCACGCCGCGGCCGGCGACCGCGGGATCGGCCGGGCCGGCGGAGGCCGGGGCCAGGTCGCCCAGCGCGGCGAGGAGGTCGGCCAGCGTCATGGGTGGATCTCCGCGGCGGGACGGCCGAGCGCCAGGCGGCAGGCGCCGCCGGTTTCGAGCGCGGTGCCGGGCTGCGGATCCTGTTCGATCACGACGCCCTCGCCCGAGACCCGCGGGGTGAGGCCGAGCCGGGCGAGCACGCGCAGCGCCTCGCGCAGGCTGAGGCCGCGGAGTTCCGGCAGGACCACCTGGCCCGCGAGCGCCGGGGCCGACGCCGGCACGATGGTCGGCGGGGCGGCCGGGGCCGCGACGGTGATCGCGTGGCCGGCGTCGCCGCGCGCGATGAGCACCGGGGACGCGGGGGTGACGCTCGGCGCGACGCCGAGGTAGCGAAGCGCGGCCTCGGCGATGCGGCGGAAGATCGGCGCGGCCACCGAGCCGCCGAATGGCGGGTTCGGCCCGCGGGGCGTGTCGATGACGACGATGATCGTGAGCGCCGGGGATCGTGACGGCACGAAGCCGACGAACGAGACGTTGTATTCGTGCTCCAGGTAGCGGCCGTGCAGGTTCTTGTTCGCCGTGCCGGTCTTGCCCGCCACCGTGAAGTCCGGGAGCGCGGCCAGCTTCCCGGTGCCCTGGGTCACCACCTCTTCCATGATCGCGGCCATGGTCGCCGCCGTCTCCGGCGAGGTGACGCGTCGAATCACCTTCCGCGGCACCGGCGTGCGCCCGTTCGCGTCGATCACCGCGCGGACGATCCGCGGCTGCACCAGTTCGCCGCCGTTGGCGACGGTGCTGGCCGCGCTGGCCATCTGGAGCGGCGTCACGCCGACCTCGTACCCCATCGACACCGACGCGAGCGTGCTGTCGCTCCACTTCGCCGGCTGCCCGACCAGCCCGGCGCTCTCGCCCGGGAAGTCCGGAGACAGCCTCGTCCCGAACCCGAACCGCTCGACGTAGCGGCCGAGCCGCTCGGCGCCGAGACGAAGCCCGATCTTGATCGCGCCCACGTTGCTCGACTTGACGATCACGTCGGTGAAGCTGATCGTGCCGTAGTCGTGCCCCTGGGCCTCGTGCACCGGCCGCCTGCCGGGGATGCTGATCGACCCGCCGCCAGTGTCGACCATGTCGGTCGGCCGCATCACCTTCTCTTCGAGCGCGGCCGACGCGGTGACGATCTTGAAGGTCGAGCCCGGCTCGTACAGGTCCTGCACGGCGCGATTGCGCTGTTCCCCGGGCGAGTAGGTGCCGTAGTCGTTGGGATCAAACGTGGGGTAGCTCGCCAGCCCCAGGATCTCGCCCGACGCCGGGTCCATGATCACCGCCGCGCCCCCCACCGCGTGGTTCTCGCGGACCCCCGCCGCGAGCTCGCGTTCCGCGACGTGCTGCAGGTAGGCGTCGATCGTCAGCTCGAGGGAGGCGCCGGGCACGGGGTCCTGGCCGACCCGGTTGAACACGTGCTTGCCGGCGTCGAGTTCGAGCAGCACCTGGCCCGAGCGGCCGCCCAGCATCGCGTCGTAGGTGTGTTCGATGCCGGCCAGTCCCTTGTTGTCGGTCCCCACGAAGCCGAGCACCGCCGCCGCCAGCGGCCCGTTCGGGTACCAGCGGTGCGGCTCCTTCCTGAAGTAGATGCCCTCGATCCCGAGCGCGGCGACCCGGCGGGCCTGGTCGGCGCTCACCCGGCGGCGCACGTCCACGCCCGCTTTCCTCCGGCTGAGAGCCCGGGTGATCGCGGCGCGCCGGACCTGGTCGCAGTCGCCCAGCGCGTCGCACAGCCTGGCCACGGTCCTGGCTTTGTCCTGCAGCCTGTTCGGCTCGGCGCACACCGTGTCCTCGTCGATGCTGTAGGCGAGCACGCGGCCGTCGCGGTCGAGGAGGTCGCCCCGCTGCGCCGGCACTTCGAGGAGGTTGGTCTGCTGGTTCTCGGCCTGGGATTCGAGCGCGGCGTGCCGGAAGACCTGCAGGTAGACGAGGCGGCCCAGGATGGCGACGGCGAAGACGCCGAACAGCGCGGCGACGACCGCCAGGCGGGGCCCGGTGGTGCGTCTCCAGGGGAGAGGTTCGCGCGGCTCGACCATGGTCCGGTTCCTAACGCAGGGCGACCACCGACGACGGCGGAGCCGGCGGCGGCACGATGCGCTCGATCACCCTGGAGTTGTCCGGTCCAGGGAAGACGAGATGAAGCGTGTTCTTCGCCAGCTCCTCGATGGTGGCCGGCGACTGCAGCGACGCGATCTCCAGGTTCAGGCGGCGACCGATCGCGTCCTCCTCGGCGAGCGCCTGGTGGATCTCCTCCAGCCGGTAGCCCTGCGACACCGGCACCGAGCGCTGCCAGCCGTCGAACAGCGCGGCCGCCAGGACCACGGACCCGATCGCGAGCCACCGCCGGTAATCGACCTGCCGCGACCGGTCGACCTCGAGCACGACCTGCTGCGGAAGCAGCACGGGGTCCATCTCGAACGTGGTGGTGGGGTGTGCCCTGCCGTGCATGTCGCGCCTCCCCCTTCCGGGGCCGTGTCTCACGCCACCCGCTCGACCGCCCGCAGCTTCGCGCTCCGCGAGCGCGGGTTCGCCGCGACTTCCTCGTCGGACGACTGCACGGCCCGCCGGGACAGCAGCCTGAACGACGATGCCTCGTCGGCGGCGAGCCGGCGAAGCGTGTGCTTCACGACGCGATCCTCGAGCGAGTGAAACGCGATGACGACCAGCCGCCCGCCCGGCGCGAGGCGCCGGCAGGCCTGGTCGACGAACTGGTCGAGCCCCTCGAGCTCACCGTTCACCGCGATGCGCAGCGCCTGGAAGGTCCGCGTCGCGGGGTGAATGGGGCTGTATCCCTTGCGCGGCACCGCCCGCCGCACCAGCGCCGCGAGCGCGCCCGTCGTCGCGACCGGGCCCGCGCGCCGCGCGTCGACGATCGCCCGCGCGATCCGCCGCGAGAACCGCTCCTCGCCGAACCGGTAGATCAGGTCGGCGAGGTCTTCCTCGCGCATGTCCGCGATCAGGTCGGCGGCCGTCGGGCCGGCCGACCGGTCCATGCGCATGTCGAGCGGCTCGTCGCGCTGAAAACTAAACCCGCGCCCCTCGCCGTCGAACTGCAGCGAGGACACGCCGAGGTCGGCCAGGATGCCGTCGACGACGCCGATCCCGCGCTCGTCGAGCACGCGGCCGATCTCGCGGTAGTCCGCGTGCACCAGCTCGACCTGGCCGCTCCACCGCGCGAGACGCTCCCGCGCGACGGCCAGCGCCTCGGTATCCCTGTCGATCCCGATCAGGCGCCGCGCGCCCGCCTCGAGCACGGCCGCCGCGTGGCCGCCGAGGCCGAGCGTGCAATCGACGAACAGCCCGCCGCGCCCCGGATCGAGAGCCCGCACGACCTCGGCGCTCATCACCGGAACATGCTCGGGCATGGGCGTGGCCGCTCCGACCCCCGGCTAGGGAATCACCGGCTTGCCGCCCTGGCGCAGCAGGCCCGCCAGGACGCGTCGATCGGCGTCGGTGAAGGGCGCCGCCGCCAGGTCGGCCTTCAGTCGCTCGAGGTTCCAGACCTCGAGGTGATCGAAACTGCCGACGACGTCCACCTCGCCGGCCATGCTCGTCTGTTCGCGCAGTCGCGGGTGGATGAGCACCCGTCCCTGGTTGTCAATCTCCGCCATCTGGCCGAAGAAACTGGTATGTTTGAAGAAGCGGTCCACCTCGGGGTCGCGCACCAGCCCCTGGGCGCCGAGCTGCCGCTCGATCTCGGTCCAGACCGTCATGGGGTAGAGGCAGGCGCAGATACCGTCGAGGCTGGTCACGAACAGCGTCCGGCCGTGCTGCTCCTCGATCGAGGCGAGGAAGTCGCGCGGGATCTTCAGGCGGCTCTTTTCGTCGATTTTCGCCGTGAAACTGCCGCGCAACATGACAGGTCTCCCACCTCACTCCACTCTGGACCACACGGATGGTAAGTGACGGGCTTTGGGATGTCAATCCCCAAGACCTTGTGTCCTCAACTCCCAGAGACAGAAGCAGTTGTCCATGCGCGAGGCGTTGTCAGATTTTCGTGTTTTTTTCGCCCCGAAGTGGGCCTGAAATCGGGGATGACGCCTCCTGGGGTCACCGACGGTGGCTCGTCCGGCGTGCCGACGCTCGAGCCGGCGTGATAGCATTTTCACCAAGCCATGCTTCGAACCGCCCTGATTGGGTTTCCGTCGTCCGGCAAGACCACCCTGTTCCAGCTGATGACCAGCCACCTCGAAGCTCCGCGGGCGGGCCACGGCAAGCTCGAGGTTGTCGTCGGCGTGGCGCGCGTGCCCGACGCCCGCGTGGACCGGCTGGCCGAGCTCTACAAGCCGAAGAAGAAGACGCCGGCCACCGTCGAGTTCGCCGACCTGGCCGGTCCCGGCCGGAGCGGCGCGCAGGCGCTGCTCGACGTCGCGCCGTACCGCAACGCCGACGCGCTCGTGCACGTCGTCCGCGCGTTCCGCGACCCGACGGTCACGCACCACGCGGATTCCATCGATCCCGCCGCCGACGCGCAGGCCATGGACGACGAGCTGCTGCTCGCCGATCTCGCCGTCACCGAGAAGCGTCTCGATCGGATCGATCGCGACCTGAAGAAGGGACGGACCAGCGAGCTCGAGCGCGAGCGCGTCTTGATCCTCCGCTGCAAGGACGCGCTCGAGAACGGCCAGCCCATCAGGGGCCTCGAGATGACCGACGACGAGCGGAAGATGCTCCGGGGGTTCCAGTTCCTCTCGGCCAAGCCGCTGCTGCTCGTGGTGAACCTCGACGACGCCGACACCGCGCTGCTCGCCGACTCCGCGCGCGCCGCGGAAGCGGCGGGGCTGACGGCGTTCCTCGCGCGCCCGCGCACCGCGGTGGTCGCGGTGTGCGCGAAGATCGAGCTCGAGATCGGGCAGCTCGACGCCGCCGACGCGCGGGCGTTCCTCGCCGATCTCGGCCTGGCCGAGTCCGGCGTCGATCGCGTCATCCGCACGACGTACGATCTGCTCGGGTACATCTCGTTCCTGACGGCCGGCGAGGACGAGTGCCGCGCCTGGTCGATCCCGCGCGGCCTCCCCGCGCAGGCCGCCGCCGGCGAGATCCACACCGACATCGCGCGCGGGTTCATCCGCGCCGAGGTCGTCCGCTTCGAGCACCTGGTCGCACGCGGCTCGCTCGCCGCGTGCCGCGAGCACGGCGAAGTCAGGCTCGAGGGGAAGGAATACGTCGTGCAGGACGGCGACGTCATCAACTTCCGGTTCGCGACCTAGCGGGCGTCCCGTCGGACGCGGCGCGCCAGGTGGAGACAGCGTGGCCACACCCGCACAGACATCGGTCGTCATCCCGGCCTTCAACGAGGCCGACGTCATCGCGGAGGTCGTGTCGGGACTGCGCCGCTCGGCGGAGTGGCATCAGATTGTCGTCGTCGACGACGGGTCGAGCGACCGGACGGGGGACGCCGCCGCCGCCGCGGGCGCGCAGGTGGTCAGGCATCCCTACAACAAGGGCAACGGCGCGTCGGTCAAGAGCGGCGTCCGCGCGGCGACCGGCGAGTACGTCCTCGTCATCGACGCCGACGGACAGCACCAGCCGTCCGACGCCGTCCGGCTGGTCGCCCGACTGGGCGAGTTCGACCTCGTGGTGGGGGCGCGGGCGCACGCCACGCAGGCGACCTGGGCGCGACGGATGGGCAACGGGGCGCTGAACGCGCTCGCCGCGTACCTGACGGGCCGGCCCATCCCCGACCTGACCTCGGGGTTCCGCGCCGCGCGGCGCCAGCATCTCCGAGAGTTCCTCCACCTGCTGCCGAACCGGTTCTCGACGCCGACGACGACGACGCTGGCGTTCGTCAAGGCCGGCTACAACGTGGCGTTCGAACCGGTCGAGGCCCGGCCGCGTGTCGGCGCGTCGAAGATCCACATCCTGCGCGACGGCACGCGGTTCTTCCTCATCGTGCTGAAGGTCGTGACGATCTTCAGCCCGCTGCGCGTGTTCCTGCCGGTCAGCCTGGCGTCGTTCGCGCTCGGCGTCGGCTACGCGGTCTGGACCGTCGCCACGCAGTCGCACGTCACCAACTCCTCGGTCCTGCTCATCATGCTCGGCGTGATCGTCTTCCTGATGGGCTTGGTGTCCGAGCAGATCGCGGCGCTCCGCTTCGAGCGGCGCGAGTAGGTCCCGGTCGGGCGTATACTGCCCTGAGAGGTGAGCCCATGAGATGGACGGGTTCGTTCGTCGCGGCGGCTCTGGTGGTCGGGATGGCGGGGCCATCGTCGGCGGGCCAGGTGCAGCTGGCGATCCACGGCGGGCTGGTCACGCTTGACGCCAAGGATGCCACCCTGCGGGAGATCTTCGCCGAGTGGGCGCGCGTCGGACAGACGCGGATCGTCAATGGCGAGACCGCCATCGGCGGACCCGTGACGCTGCAGATGACCGACGTGCCCGAACGGCAGGCGCTCGAGACGCTGCTCCGCTCGTCGGCCGGGTTCATTGCGGCCCCGCGCCCGGTGCCGCAGCCCTCGTTGTCGACATACGACCGCATCGTCGTGATGCCGGGCCCGCGCCCGGCGGTGGTGCAGACGGCAGGACAGCCCGCGCAGAGCAACGCGTATACGATGGCCCGCGACCGGGTGATGTCGGCGCCCCAAGTGATGAACGCAGACGACGAGGACCAGCCCGATCAGGGCCCGAACATGCCGCAGCCGCCCAACCCGCCGGGCGTGCGGCCGGGGATGCCCGGGAATCCTTACACGCCGGCCGTGGGACTGTTCGGATCGCCCCAGGCGCAACCGGCGCTGCCGTCCTCGTCGCAGCGGCCGGGAGTACCGACGGGGCCCGCGCCGCCGATCAAGACGCCCGGACAGGGACCGGGCGGGCTCGAGTAGCTGAAGTCGTCGCCGCTCTCCGTGGCCGCACGCCCCGCGTCCGGCGGCCCGACGGCCGCCGCGGCGACAGGATTCGGGTGACACCGTGAAACATCTGGTTCGATTGGCGCTGGCGGGGGCGCTGCTGGCCTCTGCGGGCACGGCGTGGGCCGGTGAGGTGAAGCTGTCGTTTTCAAACGGCCGGATCAGCCTCTTGGCCACCGACGCGTCGCCTCGCGAGATTCTCGGCGAGTGGGCGCGGCTGGGGCAGGTCCGCGTCACCAACCTGGATCGTCTCGGCGGCACACCGGTCACCCTGCAGTTCACCAACGTCCCCGAAGCCAAGGCGCTCGAGACCATCCTGCGCGGGACGGCCGGATACATCGCGGCGCCCCGCCGTGATCCGACCCCCGCCCTCTCGCACTACGACCGCATCCTGCTGATGCCCGGCGTCGCACCGGCCGTGCCCACTGCCGCCGAGCTGGCTCAGTCTTCGAATGCCGGCGCGGCTCGCGGGCGGCCCGGCCAGGCACGATTCGGCGCATCCGATGGGAGCGGAGATGGGTCGGCCGGCTACCAGGCGCCGTGGGGGATGAACATCACGCGGCCCGGGTCGAGCCGCCCGATGGCGCCGGGGTCCTGGCAGGCTGAGCAGGAATCGTGGCAGGCGGAGCAGGCGATGAAAGGCGGCACGCGGCAGCAGGCCGCCCCGCTGCCGACCTCGTCGCAGGTGCCGGGAGTGGCGGTGGGACAGCCGTCGAGCCCGACGACCGGTGCCGCTCGGCCGGGAGAGGCGACGGCGCTCCCCGGCAAGAGGCTTCCCGGTCAGCCGCCCACGCCCGTCGGACCGATCAAGATTCCCCGGTAGAGAAAGGTCCCGACGCGTTCGGGCGCGCGTCATTCCGCGGGCCGAGCCCAGGCCCGCATCTCCGCGTCCGCCACGCGGTGATAGCGGACGGCTGGCTTGCGCGGCGCCGCCAGGCGCAGCGCGTACAAGTCCCGCAGCTGGGCCAGGTAGCCGAGGGCCTCGCGCACCGACATCTTGCTCGCGCCGACCGCGCGGTCGGTGAAGACGAACGGGACCTCGGCGATCGACCCGATGCGCGCGCGGCAGAGCAGCTCGAGGCAGATCTTGAATCCGGTGGCCGAGATGCGCACGCCTTCGATGGCGCGCCGGCGGACGAGGAAGAGGCCCGACGTCGCGTCGTGGACCGGCGTGACCGGTCGCGCCAGGAGACCGGCCAGTCGCGACATGACCAGCCTGCGCCACGGCCAGTTGGCCGCGCCCCCGCCCGGAATGTAGCGGCTGCCGATCACGATGTCGGCGTCGAGCGTGCGGAGCGCGCCGAGCATGCCCGGCAGCACCGACGGCGGGTGGCTCAGGTCCGCGTCCATGACGCCGAGGATCTCGCCGCGGGCCCGCCCGAAGCCGGCCATCACCGCGCTGCCGAGGCCCTGCTTCCGCTCGCGGTGGACGACCTGCATCGGAAACCGCGCGGCCAGCTGTTCGGCGACGTCGCCGGTCCCGTCCGGCGAGTGGTCGTCGACGACGACCACCTCGGCGGCGATCCGGTGAGCGGCGAGGATCGAAGCGACGCCCGACACGAGCGGCTCGAGGTTGGCCCGCTCGTTGTAGGTGGGCACGATCAGCGAGAGTTCACACCCGTCGGTCATGACGCCTGACGTTGAGGGCCGCTCGCATTGTGTCCGATCCGTCGCGAAGCCTCCAGCCTTTTTCGGCGGGGACCGCGCGAGCCCGGGTCATTCATGAAGGCCCGAATGACCCGCCCTGCGGGCTTCGACTCAGGCCCGGTGCCACGGCCTTCGCTCAGGACTAGCCCGGGCGAGTCTTGAGCGCCGCGCCCTGCGCGGTGTCGAAACCGGCGGCCCTGAGCAGGCCGGCGCCGCCGGCGCATTGTGAACGAACGCGCAGCGTTCGTGAATAATGCGGGCTAGAATGAGCGGGTGGCCGACATCGTTCGTTATCGGGACGGAGACCGCCGCGCGATCGACCTGCTCTACCGGCGCGTGATCGGCCACGACGCGGCCAACGCCGGCGAACTGCGCTGGCAGTGGCAGTATCTCCAGAACCCGAACAACCCGCCCGGAGGCCCCGAGATCTGGCTCGCGCGCGAAGGCCCGAGCCTCGTCGGCCAGTGCGCCACCATGCCGGTGCGGCTGGCGCTGAAGGGCGTCGAGATCGCCGGCTCGTGGGGCATGGACGTGTGCGTGGCGCCGGAGCGGCAGCACCAGGGGATCGGCGAGGCGCTCCTCCGCGCGTGGGACCAGCGGGCCGGCGCGTCGCTCGGCCTCGGGCTCTCGCCGGCGTCGCAGGGCCTGTTCCGGAAGCTGCGCTGGCCCGACGTCGGGCCCGTGCCGAGGCTGGTGAAACCGCTGACGCGCCGGGCGCTCGGCAACCCGGATTGGCCGGCACCGGTCAACCGGCTCGTCTCGACGGCCAGCTGGCCGGTGGTCCGCCTGACCGGACGGACGAGGCCGCTCGGCGCGCAGGTCGAACCGATCCGGCACTTCGACGGACGATTCACGGCGCTGTGGACGGCGGTCGCGCCCGCCTTCGGCCTCGCCGTCAGGCGCGACGCGGCCTACCTGAACTGGAAGTACGTGGAACCGCCGCACGTGCGCTACTCGATCGTGGCGCTGAAGCGGGACGAGACGGTCTGCGGCTACGTCGTGTACCGCCACGCGCGGCACGCGCGCGGGTGCGTCACGCTGCTCGTCGACTTCCTGGTCGATCCGGGCGATCGGGTCGGGTTCGAGACGCTGCTGCGCTGGGTGGACCGCGAGGCGCGGGCCGTCGGGTCCGACACGATCCGCGTCTTCTCGCTGCACGCCGGGTTCCGCCGGCTGCTGCGCCGTTCGGGCTACTTCGGGATGAAGTCCACCGTCGCCTTCACGGCCAAGATCAACGCCGTGCGCGTGCCGGACGACTTCTACACGCGCACCGACGACTGGCACGTCACGCTCGGTGATTCCGATCAGGACCGGTAGAGCCGCCGCCGGGGGCGCGGGATGGGAGGATGTCATGCCGCTCGTGGAACAAGTCACCAGGACGATGGCCGAGGCCATGAAGGCGCACGACCAGGTGCGCCTGGCCACCGTGCGGATGTTGAAAGCCGCGCTGATGAACCGGGAAGTCGAGCGCGGCCGTCCACTCACCGACGCCGAGGACCTCCAGGTCGTCTCGATGCTGGTCAAGCAGCGCAAGGACTCGATCGACCAGTTCGCGCGCGGCGGGCGCCAGGACCTCGTGGACAAGGAGAAGGCGGAACTGGCCATCCTCGAGGCCTACCTGCCGCCGGTCGTCGACGCGGGCGAGCTCGAGCGCGTCGTCGCCGAGGCCGTCGCCGAGACGGGCGCCGCCTCGCCCAGGGACATGGGCAAGGTGATGAAGGCGGTGATGGCGAAGCTGGCCGGCGCCCAGGTCGACGGCAAGGCGGTCAGCGACCTCGTCCGCAGGAAGCTGGGCGGGTGACGACTCCCGCCGTGCCCGAAGCGGTCCACGCCCATCAGCGAAGAGCCCACCTGGTTCGGTCGGCCGGGGTGGTCGGCCTGGCGACGATGTCCAGCCGGGTCCTCGGGCTGGTCCGCGACCTCGCGCTGGCCTACGTGTTCGGCGCCAGCAACGAGATGGACGCGTACACGGTCGCCTTCCGCTTCCCGAACCTCCTGCGGGACCTCTTCGCCGAAGGCGCGATGAGCGCGGCCTTCGTGCCCACCTTCACGCGCGTGCTCACCGTCGAGGGCCGGGCGGCGGCCTGGCGCCTGGGCAACCTCGTCATCACCGCCTTGCTGATCGCGACCGGCGGGTTCGCGCTCGTCGGCATGCTGTTCGCCTCGCCGATCGTGGGCTTCGCGGCGGCGCGGTACGCGGTCGTGCCGGGCAAGCTCGAGCTCACCGTCGCCCTGGCGAGAGTCATGTTCCCCTTCCTCACGCTGATCGCCGTCGCGGTCGGGCTGATGGGGATGCAGAACTCGCTGCGCCGCTTCTTCGTGCCCGCGTTCTCGCCGGCGATGTTCAACATCGGGACGCTGGCGACGATGGCCGTGCTGATCCCGGTGTTCCGCGCGTACGGCGTCCGTCCGATCTTCGCCGTGGCGGTCGGGACGATCGTCGGCGGCGCGGGGCAGGTGGCGATCCAGTGGCCGGGCATGCGGCGGGAGGGGTTCCGCTTCCGCCCGCGCATCGACTGGCGCGATGCCCACCTGCGCGAGGTCCTCACGCTGATGGGCCCGGGCACGATGGCGCTCGCCGCCGTGCAGATCAACATCCTCGTCAACACGATGCTGGCGACGAGCCAGGGCGAGGGGGCGGCCTCGTGCCTGAACTTCGCCTTCCGGGTGATGTACCTGCCGATCGGGCTCTTCGGCCTCTCGGTCGCCACGGCCGCCATTCCCGCGCTCTCCCGCGACGCCGCGCGCGGGGACCCGCACGGCATGCGCGCCACCTTCTCGAGCGCCCTTCGCATGATGCTGGTGCTGAACGTTCCGGCCACGGTCGGGCTGATGGTGCTCTCGACGCCGATCGTGGCGCTGCTCTTCGAACACGGGTCGTTCACCGGGGCCGCGGCAGCCGGCACGGCCGCGGCGCTGGTCTGCTACGCGCCGGGACTGGTCGGCTACTCGACCGTCAAGCTGGCCGCGCCGACCTTCTACGCGCTCCGCGACAGCCGGACGCCCGTCGTGGTCGGGGCCCTCTCGGTGGCCGTGAACGCGGTGCTCAGCGTGACGCTGGTGAGAGCCCTCGGCGTGCGCGGGCTCGCGCTCGGCACGGCGCTCTCCTCGATCTTCAACGCGGCGGCGCTGCTGTGGCTGCTCCGGCGCCGAATGGGGTCGATCGACGGGCGCCGCGTCGCGGTCGCGACGGGCAAGGTCGCCGCCGCCGCGGCGGTGATGGCGGTGGCCGCGTGGGCCGGCGAGCGCGGGATGGAGCTCGCGCTGCCCGGGCACTCCACGCTGGCCAAGCTCGCTCACGTCGCGGCCGGCATCGGTCTCGGCCTGGCCGTCTTCGCCGCCGCGGCGCGCGCGCTCCGGATCGTGGAGTTCGAGGAAGCCGTCGCCGCGGTCAGGGCGAGGGTGTTCGCGCCGAAGACCGACTGACGACTGTGGTACGATCCCCGGGAACACGCGATCGAGGCCGGCCGCTGACGATGCCTTACTCCCCTTCTTCGCCGCGCACGGTGATCTACCAGTTCGGCCCCGGGGCGATGACGCCCGCGGTCAAGCTGCTGCTCTGGGCGAACGTCGGGATGTTCGTGCTGACGTGGCTCGTGCCGGGGATCGTGCCGCTGCTCGGCCTCCAGCCCGCCGCCGTGGTCTTCGGCCTGCGGCTCTGGCAGCCGGTCACCTACATGTTCCTGCACGCCGGCGTGTCGCACATCCTGTTCAACATGCTGGCGCTGTGGATGTTCGGCGTCGAGCTCGAACGCCGGTGGGGCCGCGACTTCTTCCTGAAGTACTACTTCATCTGCGGCATCGGCGCGGCGGCGGCGACGATCCTGCTCTCGCTCGTTCCCGGAGAGATCGGCGCCATGATGTGGGCGTCGCTGACCGTCGGCGCCTCCGGGGCGATCTACGGCCTGCTGGTCGCCTACGCGATGTACTTCCCGCACCGGCCGATTTACATCTGGGCAATCATCCCGATCCCCGCCCGGGTGTTCGTGCTGATCATGGGCGCGATCGCCTTCATGTCGTCGATCGGCGGCGACCAGGGCGGCGTGGCGAACTCCGCGCACCTCGGCGGGCTGGTCGTCGGGTATCTCTACCTCAAGACGAGGGGCGGGCACCCGCTGGCGGAGATCAAGTACCGCTACGTCAGGTGGAGGATGAACCGGCTGCGCAGCCGGTTCAACGTTCACGACGGCGGACGCGACGACTGGGATCGCCGCGTGCACTGATCACGCCGGCTTACGCCTGACGGCTGACGGCTGAAGGCGGTGCCACACGTGCCACGGCGAATGCCGGGCAGTTCGTACAATTTCCGCAAGCCGCAAGTCGCGGGCCGTACGGCGGCGTATGCCGTCAGCCGTCAGCCGCCAGCCTGCGTCGAACGGTCAGGTATAATGAAATGACCCGAGTTTCCGCGGGTTTTTGGCCTGAACGGATCGCCGCATGGACACCCCGACCCTGGTGCGCGACGCGGGCAGCGTGACGCTGACGCCCGACGTGCAGCTGGCGGCCTATCGCTGGATGATCCTGTCGCGGAAGCTGGACGACAAGGAGATCCAGCTCAAGAACCAGAGCCGGATCTTCTTCCAGATCAGCGGCGCCGGGCACGAGGCCGTGCTGGTCGCGGCGGCGTTCGCCCTCCGCCCGGCCCACGACTGGTTCTTCCCCTACTACCGCGATCGGGCCCTCTGCCTCGCGCTTGGCGTGACGCCGTACGAGATGCTGCTCGAGTCGGTCGGCGCGCGCGACGACCCGGCGTCGGGCGGCCGGCAGATGCCGTCGCACTGGGGCCACAAGGGCCTGAACATCGTCTCGCAGGGGAGCCCGACGGGCACGCAGTGCCTGCAGGCGGTCGGCTGCGCCGAGGCCGGCCGGTTGTACCAGCGGCTGGCGGACATCCCGGATCGGGAGACGCGCCAGCGGGCCGACGAAGTGGTGTACGTGTCGCTCGGCGAGGGCGCGACGGCCGAGGGCGAGTTCTGGGAGTCGCTCAATACCGCCTGCGGCAAGCGGCTGCCCGTCGTCTACCTCGTCGAGGACAACGGGTACGCCATCTCGGTGCCGAAGGAAGTGGCCACACCCGGCGGCGACATCTCCCGGATCGTTCGCTCGTTCCCCGCCCTTCACGTCCTCACCGCCGACGGCACCGACTTCGCCGAGAGCCTGCGGGTGATGGGACAGGCCGTCGCGTACGCACGCGAGCGGAAGGGCCCGGCGCTCGTCCACGCGCAGGTCATCAGGCCGTACTCGCACTCCCTCTCCGACGACGAGCGGCTCTACAAGACGCCGGCCGAGCGTGAGGCGGAGGCGG
Organism: uncultured Acidobacteriota bacterium; assembly: GCA_963776495.1. Lineage (GTDB taxonomy): Bacteria > Acidobacteriota > Vicinamibacteria > Vicinamibacterales > Fen-181 > FEN-299. The sequence goes on from CAVZMW010000003.1 coordinate 103,440, forward strand.
CGCGCGATCCGATCCGCATCATGCGCCGCCGGCTCGTCGCCGACGGGGCGGCCGCCCAGGCCGATCTCGAACGTCTGGAGGCGGCCGTCGGACGCGAGGTCGACGAGGCGGCCGAGCGGGCGCTGGCCGCGGCGAGGCCCGCGAAAGAGACGGCTCGGCTTTGGGTCTTTTCGCCCGGCGTCGATCCGACGTCGGCGGCGTTCGAGACGCCGCCGCGTCCCGAGGGCAGGCCCGACACGATGGTGGCCGCCATCAACCGGACGTTGCGCGACGAAATGGCGCGCAACCCGGCCATCGTGATCTTCGGCGAGGACGTCGCCGACGCGACGCGCGAGGAGGCGCTGTCGGCGGTCGCCGGCAAGGGCGGCGTCTTCAAGGTCACCCACGGGCTGCAGCGGACGTTCGGGGCGGCCCGGGTGTTCAACTCGCCGCTTGCCGAAGCGAACATCATCGGCCGCGCCGTGGGGATGGCGGTGCGCGGCATCAAGCCGGTCGTCGAGATCCAGTTCTTCGACTACATCTGGCCGGCGATGATGCAGCTGCGCGACGAGCTGGCGATGATGCGCTACCGGTCGGGCAACCACTTCTCGTGCCCGGTGGTCGTGCGGGTGCCGATCGGCGGCTACCTCAAGGGCGGTGCGCCCTACCACAGCCAGTCCGGCGAGAGCATCTTCGCGCACTGCCCGGGTCTCCACATCGCCTTCCCGTCCAATGCCGTCGATGCCGCGGGTCTGCTGCGCACCGCCGTGCGGTGCGACGACCCGGTGCTCTTCCTCGAGCACAAGCACCTCTACCGGCAGACCTACAACAAGGGCGAGTACCAGGGGCCCGATTTCACGATCCCCTTCGGGCGCGGCTCCGTTGTCAGGGAGGGGGAGGATCTCGTCGTCCTGACGTGGGGCGCCCTCGTGCAGCGGTCGCTCGTCGCGGCCCAGCAGGCCGAGAAGGAAGGGATCAGCGCGGCGGTGTTCGACCTGCGCACGATTTCGCCCTGCGACTGGGAAGGGATCGCCGCCCTCGTGCGCCGCACGAGCCGCGTGGTCGTTGCCCACGAGGACCAGCTCACCTGCGGCTTCGGCGCGGAGCTGGCCGCCCGGATCGTCGGAGAGCTGTTCGAGCACCTCGACGCGCCGATCCGGCGCGTGGCCGCGCTCGACACGCCGGTGGCCTACTGCCCCGATCTCGAAGAGGTCATCCTCCCGCAGAGCGGGGACGTGCTGCAGGCGATCAGGGACACCGCGCGATACTGACGCCTGCCGTCGCCCGCGAGTCTGTTCGGTCATTGGACGGCGGGTCCGGCATCGCCCGGTGATCGTCCGCCATCGAACGACACGTCCCGCAAGCGGACACTCGGGTTCATACCCGCCGGTACTGCCCTTGAAATGGCTGCATCGCTGGCGCGAGGGCCTGGCACACCGGTTGCAGAAACCTGACCATGCCGAGCTTCTTTCCGGACTTCAGGCTGGCCGTTCGTTCCTGCGGGCGCCGGCCCGGCGCCACCGCGCTGATCGTCGTCTCCCTGGCGATGACGATTGGAATCTCCGCGGCCGTCTTCAGTGTTCTGGATGCGGTGCTCTGGCGCGCGCTGCCCGTTCGGGACCCTGCGCAACTCGTGACGCTCTGGGCCAGGGACCAGGAGAAGCGGGCGGATCAGTTCACGTGGATCGAATACGAGGCGATTTCCAGGCGCGTCCACGGGCTGTCCGACGTCCTCGCGCAGTCGCGGCATGTCGGGATGGTGAAGCTCCGGGACCGGACCGACCTGGCATTGACGTCCTACGTCTCCGACAACTACTTCGACGCGCTGGGTGTGTCCCCGGGACTGGGCAGGGTCTTCCACGCAAGGGCCGGGCGGGACGACGAGGTCGTCATCAGCCACCGGTACTGGCAGCGGGCACTGGCTGGCGATCCGACGGTCCTCGATCATCCCCTGCACGTCAACGACGCGGATCTGCGCGTCATCGGCGTCCTCTCGCCCGGGTTCTCCGGCGCCAACCGCGGCCTTGCCGTGGACCTGTTCGTGCCGATGAAAACAGCCACCGGGCTCTTGCACCTGAATTCGCTCGAGGACAAACGGAACACGGACTTCGAGTTGCTGGGCCGCCTGAAACCAGGGGGTGCGCCAGACCGGGTGCGTCAGGACGTGGAGGCCTCGTTGAAGCTGGTCGACCGGGACGGCGCCTCGCCTGCCCCTGGACGCACGGCATTCGTCGAGAAGCTCGACTCGTCGGATCGGCCGGCCAGCCGGTCCACCTCCGTGTTGTTCGCCGCGATCGTGCTGCTCCTCCTCCTCGTCGCCACCGCCAACGTCGCCAATGTGCGGCTCGCGCAGAACGAGGAACGGCGTGGCGAGACCGCCATCAGGCTGTCGCTCGGCGCCAGCCGCTTCGCACTCTGGCGCCAGCACTTGAGCGAGATGCTGCTGCTGTCGGCCGCCGGCACGGGGCTGGCTGTGCTCGTGGCGCAATGGCTGATCGATTTCGCCCCGGCGATGCTCTTCGCCGGCGAGAGTTTCGTGGACTTCTACATCGGCTTCGACGGGCGGACGTTCGGCTTCAGCGCCGGCGCCATGCTGCTCGTCGCCCTGGTCGGCACGGTGCTGCCGTTCCGGGACGCGCTGTCGGTCGTCGTGTCGCCGAACCAGGGTTCGCGTGGATCGACCCGGCGCTCACGGTGGCTGCCCGCCCTCGTCGTGGTGCAGGTCGCGTTCGTGACGGGGATCATCTGCGTGGCCGGCCTCCTCTGGCAGAGCCTGCTGAACGTGAGCACCATCAGGCCCGCGATGGATCCTGGCCGACAATTGGTGCTGGTGGGCGGGTTCTGGAACTCGGCGGACCAGGCCACGACCCGGGTCGCGCCACTGACCGATCGGCTCGCCGCGGTGCCGGGCGTACGGCGCGTTGCGTTCGCGCGCAGGGCGCTGCTCAGCGGTTCGGGAGGCGGCGCCGTCGTGCCGGTCGAGTTCGCCGGGCAGGCGCCGCGGCCCTTCCGCTTCAACCAGGTCAGCCCGGAGTACTTCGCGACCACCGGCGCCCGCGTGCTCCGCGGGCGCTCGTTCACGGCCGGTGATGGCGCGGCGGCGACACTCGTGGTCATGGTGAACGAGGCGTTCGCCCGGCGGTTCTTCGGCGCCGGGCACGCGCCGATTGGCGCATGGGTGCGGACGGCAGGCGCAGAACGCCAGATCATCGGCATCGTCGAGGACGGCCCGACCAATCACCTGAGGGAAGCGACCGAGCCGTACCTCTACTTTCCGTTCGCCCAGCTGCCGAGCGAGAGCGTCACGTTCTTCGTCGAGACGACCGGCGATCCGACCGGTATGGTGGCTGCCGTTCGGACTCAGTTGTCGGCCTCCGACGCCGCCTACGTGGCGATGACGATTCAGACGATGGGCGAACACATGCACGCGGCACGGATCGAGGAATCGCTGACGGCGCTGATTGCGGGCGTGCTCGGCACGTTCGGTCTGCTGCTCGCCGCGGCGGGGTTGTTCGGCGTGACCCTGTTCGCGGTGAGCTGCCGGATGCGGGAGTTCGGAGTCCGGGTCGCCCTCGGGGCCACCGGGACGACGCTTGGCTGGCAGGTGGTCAGGGAGTCGTCGGGCCTCGTGGGAATCGGTCTCGTGCTGGGCGCGGGCTTGGCGTTCGGGGGACACCGCCTGTTGCAGGGACAGCTCTACGGCGTGTCGTCCTGGGATCCGACGAGCTTCCTGGGTGCCGTGGCCATCGTCGTCGCCGTCTCGCTCGCGGCGACGCTCCAGCCGGCGATGCGCGCCGCCCGGGTCGACCCGATCGTCGCACTGCGGCAGGACTAGACGCTCTGCCGGGAACGCCGTCCAACCGATGAGTTGGCGCCGGACTGATCAATCAGGAATTGATCAGTCCTCAGCGCAGAGCTACGATCACCTCATCCTGTTCTGCTTGCCGCGCTCTCCTCGGAGAGTCGGTTCGCCGCGACGACAGCGGCATTCGGGGAGCGAGTTCCGTGCACGCTCGTGAGGAGCGCATGATGCGGAGACTCGTCTACTCTCTGACGTTGGTCGCCCTGTTCGCCGGCGGAGCCATCCTGCTCTCGGCGCAGGGATCGCCGGATGGCCGGGGCTGGATTCACGTGCCCGACAGCAGCCTGGAGCGCCCGGGCGACCGCGGCGCGTTCGCTCACACGAACCACCTGATACACGTGCTCCCACAGACGACGGGGTTTACGCCCGCAGGCCGGTCACCTCTGTCGATCTGGCAGGTGTACGGGGATCCCCTGGGCTCGCCATCGGGAGGATCGCAGGTGATCGCCATCGTGGACGCGTACGACTACGGGACGGCCCTCAAGGACTTCAACGTGTTCTCCACGCAGTTCGGGCTTCCCACCGAGCCTTCGTCGAGCGCCACCGCCTCGACCAACAAGGTGTTCCAGGTCGTGTACGCCGCCGGCTACAGACCCCGTGGCAATTGCGGGTGGGCGGAGGAAGCGGCGCTCGATATCGAGTGGGCGCACGCGATGGCCCCGGGCGCGAAGATCGTGCTGGTCGAGGCCGCGAGCAGCTCGTTTGGCAGCATGTTCCAGGCCGTCGACGTGGCCACGTCGATCGTGAAGGCCAGGGGCGCCGGCGAGGTCTCGATGAGCTGGGGCGGCAGCGAGTTCTCGAGCGAGTCCTCGTACGACTCGCACTTCGCGCTCGGCTCGAGCGTCGCGTACTTCGCGTCGAGCGGCGACACGGGCGGGGCCACGATCTACCCGAGCGCCTCACCCAGGGTCGTCGCGGCCGGCGGCACGACGCTGAACGGGAACGGGAGCACGGCGACCGAGACCGGCTGGAACGGGAGCGGCGGCGGCCCGAGCAGGTACGAACTGAAGCCGTTCTACCAGAACGCAGTGCCGACGCTGACCGGCACGGCGCGCGGGATCCCGGACCTCTCGTTCGACGCCGACCCGAACACCGGCGTGGCCGTGTACGACAGCACGTCGTGCCAGGGATACGTCGGGTGGCTGGTCTTCGGCGGCACGAGCGTCTCGGCGCCGTGCCTGGCCGGCCTGACCAACACCGCGGGCGCGTTTCGCGGCGACAGCCAGCTGCAACTGAGCTGGATCTACAGCCTCCTCGGGACGACGAACTACTTCGACGTGACCTCGGGTTCGGCCGGAAGCTACAAGGCCGGGCCGGGGTGGGATTTCGTGACCGGCGTCGGCACGCCGCGCCGGCTCATCGGCATGTAGGCCGTCATTCTTCGGCGGGCAGGCTGGCGGGCGCGGTTGACGTCATGCGGGCGACGGCGACGCCAATCAGGATGGCGACCGCTCCCGCCGTTTCCCTCCGCCCCACGTGGTCACCGAGGAAGACGACGGCCGTCCACAGCGCCACGATCGGCGTGAGGTTCGAGTACATCGCGGTGCGGATGTTCCCGATGCGCTGGATCGAGGTGTGCCAGATGAGATACGCCACGAACAACGCGAACACGGCCGAGGCCACGAGCGCCGACCACGCGACCGCCGACACGCCTCCCCAATCGAGCGCGGCCAGCGAGGGGTAGCCGAAGGGAAGGTACATGAGCGTCCCGACGGTCATGGTGTAGCCGGTGACGACCAGCGGCGAGTGCCGCTGCATCAACGCCCGCGACCAGATGACATACACGGCCCAGCAGCAGACGGCCCCCAGCGTCACCAGGTCGCCAACGAGCGAATCGCGCGAGACGCCAGCCCCGGCGCCGACCACGAGGTAGACGCCGGCCAGCGAGAGCGCCGCCCCCAGCCAGTAACGCCTCGACACGCGCTCCTGCCCGGCCGCCACCGCGAGGGCGGTGACCACCACCGGCGAGCAGCCGATGATGAGCGAGCTGTTGGCGACCGTCGTCAGCGACAGGCCGCCGATGAACCCGAGCTGGTAGATGAAATGGCCCGTCGCCCCGAGCGCGAGGATGGCCATCCAGTCCCGGAAGGGGATGTCGCGCGCCGAGCGGAACCAGCGGCCGCCGGCCGGGCGACCGCCGGCGCTCGCCGGCCCCGGGCGCGCGAACGCCAGCATCGCAAGGAACAGGATCGACGCGAGCGTGAGACGCAGCGCGTTGAAGCCGAGCGGCGGGATCTCCCTCAGCCCGATTTTGACGAGGGCGTAGTTGCCCCCCCAGATGAGGGTGCACAACACCACGAGGAGGTCGATCCGCACGGGAATTCGCGGCGGGAAGGAGAGCGGACCGGCAGGAGGGTCGGCGATTTCGCGCCCTGCTCCCGCCGGTCGAAACGGCCCGCGCCCTGTGCTATACCGGGAACGGCTTCACGAAGAACAGGATCAGCGCCACGAGCAGCACGTAGATGACGAGCGACTCGATCAGCACAAGGCCGAGAATGAGCGCGAACCGGATGTCGCCAGTCGCGCTGGGGTTGCGCGCCGTCGCCTCGGCCGCCGCGGCCAGGCCCCTCGACTGGCCGAGCGCGCCAAACGCCGCCGCGATCGCCAGGGCGAACCCGGCCGTGATGATCGACCACTTCGCCGTTTCGGCACTCACCGTCGGAACGGCGCCCTGGGCGAACAGCGGCGCCACGAGCCCCGCCGCCACGAACAACACCGTCAGCGACAACACCTGCGATTTGCGCACGATTAACGCCTCCTCCGAGATTCAGCAAGGCCGCGGCCTTGCGGTTGCACACCAGATCTGTGCGGGGCCTTCGCCCCGCCCTGCCGCGGCCTCTCAGGCCGCGTGAGCCTCCGCCGCCGCCTGCGCGCCGTGCGAGTCGTGGCCGTCGGACCCGTGATCGACCACCACGGCGCCGGCCAGGTAGATCGTCGTCAGCATCGCGAAGATGTAGGCCTGCAGCACCGAAGTGATGAGCCCCAGGAACATCATCGGCAGCGGGACGACGAACGGGACGAGGCTGGCCAGGATCACGATGACCAGATCCTCGCCGAAGATGTTGCCGAACAACCGGACCGAGAGCGACAGGATCCGCGAAAAGTGGCTGATGATCTCGACCGGGAAGTAGATGGGCGCGATCCAGATCGGCGCCCCAGGCGGGGCCAGGAAGTGCCTGAAATAGCCGATGGCGCCCTGCTCCTTGAACCCGTGGAACTGGTAATACACGAAGACGGTCAGGGCGCAGCCGAGCGTCACGTTGAAGTTGCTCGTCGGCGACTTCAGCCCCGGCACCAGTCCCATCAGGTTTCCGATCAGGATGAAGATGAAGATCGTCCCGACCAGCGACAGGTAGTTCCGCCCCTTGGGCCCCACGTAGTCGTCCAGCATCCCGTTCAGGAAGGAGACGGCCTCCTCGAGCGCCATCTGCAACTTGCCGGGATTCTCGACGCTCAGGCGCGAGCGGATGATGACGCAGAGGACCGAGACGCCGACCAGGATCACCAGCGACATCACGATGAAGTCGGGGATGACCTCCTGCCCCGGCTTGAAGGTGAATCCGAACGGGCGGAGCGCTGCCGCGACGGCCGGTCCGAAGACGGCGTTGAAGAGTTGCACGATCCAGAGCGGGTGCTCGAGTTTCTCCATGGTGTTACGGGTGCTTCCGGCGGGATGACGCCCGGCTGGAGCGCATCACCTGCACCGCCGCGGCCACAAACGGCGCGGTGGCCCCGGCCAGCAGGCCGACAGGGTGCACGCGGAAACATGCCAGCATAACGTACGCCCCGACGACCAGTAAAGCGTACCTTCCGAAGAACTTCACCACCTGCCAGGCGCGCTGGCCGGCCGCCGGCGCGGGCCCGGTTCCGGACTCCTTCCCGGCCTCCGTCGTGCCGCCAATCTCGGCCGCTCCTGACGCCTTCGACACCACCGCGAGGACGGCGTCCACGCCCCCCTTGATCGCCAGGTACGAAAACCCCGCCAGGGCTCCGCCGGCCAGCACGCCGGCCGCGCCGTCGGGCCGGCCGCGTTCGACGGCCAGCGCGATCGCGGCCATGGCCAGGCACGCCACGACGCCGTCGCGCTCGTATTGTCTCAGCAGTCGGTCCGGCTCGGAGGCGGGTTTCACCGCTTCTCGTCCCGGCCGACCGCGTTCGCCGTGCGGACGACGTTGACGATGCCGGCCGCGATGCCGAGGAAGAAGAACAGGATGAGGAACAGCGGCGAGGTCCCGAGCCAGCGGTCGAGGAAGTAGCCGATGAGGAACCCGAACACGACCGCGAGGACGAAGGCGATCCCCACGGCGCTCAAGGCGCCGATGGAGCCGAGGGAGGATTTGTCAGGGCTAGTCATGCTCTGCTGCGCAGGCCTGAAGGCCTGCGCTATCCGGGCACTGACCGGGGCCTGCGAAATCTGAGAACTGACGGTGATAGCGCAGGGCTTCAGCCCTGCGCCGACAACTAGCGAAGCGTCATGGAGATCCCCGCCACGCCCAGCGTCCGCGCCGCGTCGTTGGCCAGTTGGAACAGAGGCGCCGGGTAGATCCCGATCACGATCGTCCCGACGATTGTAATCCCCAACAGGACGGCCATCGCGGGCGAGATGACCGGCTCGGACCCGGTCGGCTCCCCCTTGAACCACATGAAGACGACGACGCGCAGGTAGTAGTAGAGCGAGACGGCGCTGTTGAGCGCGAAGATCACCGCCAGCCAGTAGTAGCCGCCGTCGATGGCCGCGCTGAACAGCCAGAACTTCCCCATGAACCCGGCCGTCGGCGGGATGCCGCCGAGCGAGAGCATGAACAGCAGCATCGCCGTCCCGGCCAGCGGGCTGCGCTGGAAGAGGCCGCTCATGTCCTTGAGTTCCTCGCCGATCACGTCCTGGCGCCGCAGCATGGTGACGACGGCGAAGGCGCCGAACTGCATGAAGGCGTAGACGACCAGGTAGACGAGCGCGGCCTTGATGCCGACCTGCGGCACCCGCGTGGCCGCGACGATGGCGACCAGCAGGTAGCCGGCGTGCGCGATCGACGAGTAGGCCAGCATCCGCTTGATGTTGCTCTGGGTCAGCGCGGCGATGTTCCCGATGGTCATCGTCAGGATCGCCAGCGCGTAGAAGAGCAGCCCCCACTGGTCGTTCACCGCGGGGAGCCCCTCGAAGAAGATCCGGAACAGCATCGCGAACGACGCCGCCTTCGACCCCACCGAGAGGAACGCCGTGATCGGCGTCGGCGCGCCTTCGTAGACGTCCGGCGCCCACATGTGGAACGGCACCGCGGCGATCTTGAAGCCGATCCCGGCCACGACCAGGATCACGGCCAGCGGCAGCCAGGGATGGTGGCTCTCGCCGGCGAGCAGCGTCGCGATCTGCCGGAGGTTCGTCGTCGCCGTCAGCCCGTACAGGATCGAGATCCCGTAGAGCAGCAGGCCGAGCGAGAAGGTCCCGAGCAGGAAGTACTTCACCGCCGCCTCGTTCGACCGCCGGTTGGGCTTGATGAACCCCGCCAGGATGTAGAACGAGATCGCCATCGTCTCGAGGCCGATGAAGATCGTGACCAGGTCGAGGCCGCTCGCCATGAACATCATGCCGAGCGTGGCGGTCAGCACGAGGAAGTAGTAGGTCCCCGGCCGGGCGCCCTCGACCTGGAGGTAGCGCGGCGACATCAGGATCGTCAGGCCGGCCGCCAGCAGGAAGAGGAACTGGAAGAAGGTCCCGAACGCGTCGACCGCGATCATCCCGCCGGCGGCGGTCGTGTGCTCGTCGAAGTAGGGCGCGAGCGCGACGGCGGTCAGGGCGAGGCCGGCCAGCGAGACCCAGGCGATCGCCCCGTGCCGCGCCCTGGGCACGAAGGCGTCGAGGAGCAGGACCAGGAGCGCCACCCCGCAGAGCACGAACTCCGGCGTCAGCGCCGCGAAGTCGCTGGGAGAGAGTCCCGCGGGCATTACCGTCCTCCCGTCGCCTTGACCGGCGCGCCCGCGGGCTCAGGCACCTTCGGCGCTCCCGGCGGCGCCGGCGCCGCCGGCGCGGCCTCGTCGGGCCCGCACGTGGCCGTCTGCCACTTCGACGGCGGCGCCTTCTGCTCGCAGTCGGCCGGCTTGGCCGCCGCGTTCTGCTGCAGGTACTGCGGGCTCACCCGGGCGACGACCCGATCGACCGACGTGTTCAGCCGGTTCAGGAACGGCGTCGGGTAGATGCCGATCCAGACCGCCATGACGATGAGCGGCACGAACGTCACCACCTCGCGCAGGTTGAGGTCGTGGAGGTTCTCGTTCTTCGGGTTCTCGATCTTGCCGAACATCGTCCGCTGGTAGAGCCACAGCATGTAGGCGGCGCCCAGGACGATGCCGCTCGCGGCCACGGCCGCCCACAGGCGGTTGACGATGAAGATCCCCTGGAGGATCAGGAACTCGCCGATGAACCCGTTGAGCGACGGCAGGCCGATCGACGACAGCATCATCACGCCGAAGATCGCGGCGTAGAGCGGCATCACCTTCGACAGCCCGCCGTACTCCGAGATCTGCCGCGTGTGCCGCCGCTCGTAGACGATGCCGACGATGAGGAAGAGGGCGCCGGTCGAGATGCCGTGGTTGATCTGCTGGATGATGCTCCCCTTGATGCCGACCGGGTTGAGGGCGAACATCCCCAGCATCACGAGCGCCATGTGGCTGACCGAGGAGTAGGCGACCAGCCGCTTCCAGTCCTTCTGCGCCATCGCCACCAGCGCGCCGTAGATGACGCCGACGATCGACAGCGCCGCCACCATGGGCACGAACGTGCGGCTGGCGTCGGGCAGCATCGGGAGGCTGAAGCGGATGAACCCGTACGTCCCCATCTTCAGGAGGACGGCGGCCAGGATGACCGACCCGGCCGTCGGCGCGTCGGTGTGGGCGTCGGGCAGCCAGGTGTGGAACGGGAACATCGGCACCTTGATCGCGAAGCCCAGGAAGAAGGCGAGGAACACCCACCACTGCAGGCTGGTATCGAAGCCGTGCAGCTGGAACTGGACGATGTCGAAGGTGTGCTGGCCGGTCTGCGGGTCGGTGTAATTGTAGTAGAGCGCCAGGATGCCCAGCAGCATCACGACGCTGCCGACCAGGGTGTAGAGGAAGAACTTGATGGCCGAGTAGAGCCGGCGGTCGCTGCCCCAGATGCCGATCAGGAAGTACATCGGCACCAGCATCACCTCCCAGAACAGGAAGAACAGGAGGAAGTCGAGCGAGACGAACGCCCCGAGCATGCCCGCCTGCAGGATGAGCAGGAAGATGTAGTACTCCTTGACCCGCTCCTTGATCGCCGTCCACGACGACAGCACCGCGATCGTGCCCATCAGCGTCGTCAGCAGGATCATCAGGACGGCGAAGCCGTCCACGCCCAGGTGGTACTCGGCGCCGATGGCCGGGATCCACTGCGCGCGCTCGACGAACTGGTACGCCGGGTTGGTGTAGTCGTAGTAGAACCAGAGCGGCAGCGACACCAGGAAGCCCGCGAACGCGAAGAGGTTCGCGATCCAGCGGATGGCGTTCTCGCTGCGCTGGTCCACGAACATCAGCACGGCGGCGCCGACCAGCGGCGTGAACAGGATCAACGACAGCAGGTGATTCATAGCTCGTTACCGAACCAGCAGCAGGTAGAGGCTCACAAACGCGAACACACCAAACAGCATCAGCAGCGCGTAGTTCTGGATGAGGCCGGTCTGCAGGCGGCGGAAGACGAAGCTGGACTCCTGCATGATCGACCCGACCAGGTTCACCAACCCGTCGACGATGTACTTGTCGAGGATGCCGGAGAACCACGAGGTGAAGATCGTCAGCCAGCCCGATCCGTTGACCGCCCCGTCGACGACGTTACGGTCGAACACCCAGAGGCCGTTGGCGCTCGCCATCGTGCCCTGGATGACCGTCGCGTCGTACAGCTCGTCCACGTAGTACTTGTGGGTCAGCACCCGGTGCGCCCCGGCGAACCGCGCCTTGAGATGGGCGGCGATCTCCGGCTTGCGCACGTAGAAGCGCCACGCCACCCCGATGCCGAGGAGCCCGATGAGGACCGAGACCGCCATCAGGACCCGCTCACCGGCGATTGAGATTTCGGCCGCGCCGGCCTCCTGGCCGGCCGACGACGCGGCCGGCTCGGCGCGCTCGGTGTCCGCCCCCGGGTGCTCGAGCGGCACGGCGATCCCGGCCGAGAGCCCGCCCGCCGCCGCGACCGGCGCCGCGCCGGCCTCCTGGCCGGCGAGCGCCTGCACCGGGTAGAAGCTCGGGTGCAGGAACTCCTCGATGGCGTTGCCGCCCCAGAGTGCCTTCGGGACGCCGACGAAGCCGGCCAGCACGGCGCCGACGGCCAGCGCCACCAGCACGTAGCTCATCGCCTTCGGCGACTCGTGCGGCCCGTGCCACGCGCCGTGGCCGCCCGCCGGCGCGGCATGCGCGGCGCCGGCCGCCTGGCCGGCGTGACCGTGCTCCCACGCGGGCCCGCGGTAGCTGCCGAAGAAGGTCAGCGACATCAGGCGGTACATGTAGAACGCGGTCATCAGCGCCGCGAGCGCGGCGACGGCGTAGACGAACTTGTTGTGCAGGAACGCCTGCAGCAGGATCTCGTCCTTGCTGAAGAAGCCCGAGAACGGCGGGATGCCCGCGATGGCGACGGTGCCGATCATCATCGTCCAGAAGGTGATCGGCATGTGCTTCTTGAGGCCGCCCATCTTCAGCATGTTCTGCTCGCCCGCCATCGCGTGGATGACCGAGCCGCTGCAGAGGAAGAGGAGCGCCTTGAAGAAGGCGTGCGTCATCAGGTGGAACGCGCCGGCCGCGAACGCGCCGACGCCCATCGCGACGAACATGTAGCCGAGCTGCGACACCGTCGAGTAGGCGAGCACCCGCTTGATATCGGTCTGCACGAGGCCGATCGTGGCGGCGAACAGCGCCGTCAGCACGCCGATGATCGCCACCACCTCCATCGTCATCGGCGCGTGCAGGAAGAGCTGCGAGTTCCGGCCGACCATGTAGACGCCGGCGGTCACCATCGTGGCCGCGTGGATCAGGGCCGACACCGGCGTCGGGCCCTCCATCGCGTCGGGCAGCCAGACGTAGAGCGGGATCTGCGCGCTCTTGCCCGTGGCGCCGACAAACAGCAGCAGCGTGATGAGCGACAGCGTGCCGAACTGCGCCGTCTCGACCGGCATCGTCGAGACCGCCGCGGCCACCGTGCGGAAGTCGAAGCTGCCGAAGGTGACGAAGATCAGGAACACGCCGAGCAGGAACCCCCAGTCGCCGATGCGGTTGGTGATGAACGCCTTCTTGCCGGCGTCCGCCGCGCTCTTCTTCTCGTACCAGTAGCCGATCAGCAGGTACGAGCAGAGGCCGACGCCCTCCCAGCCGACGAACATGACCAGGTAGTTGGCGCCGAGCACCAGCGTCAGCATGAAGAAGCAGAACAGGTTCAGGTAGGCGAAGTAGCGCGCCACGCCGCCGCGCGGCTCGTCGTGGATGTAGGCGGTCGAGTAGATGTGGATGAGGAACCCGATCCCGGTGACCACCAGGATCATCATCGCCGACAGCGGGTCGAGGCGGAACGCCCACGGGATGTGGAGCGCGCCGATCCGGCCGCCGCTCGTCGCGAGGGCGGTCGCCGGGAACCAGTCGAACAGCACGACGTCGTGCACCCGCGCCTCGGGCGCGAGGCCGAGCAGCTGGACGAAGGCCGCCAGCGACAGGCCGAGCGCCAGCGCCATGGTCGTGCACGCGACGATCCCCGCGGTCCGCTTGCTGAAGAAGCGGATGCCGACGATGCCGTTCACGGCCGCGCCGAGGCCGGGCAGGAGCGGAATGAGCCAGATCAGGTCCATGATTCCCTTACCACCGCATGAGGCTCATCTCGTCGATGTTCACCGTTTCCTTGTTCCGGTAGAACGCGAGGATGATGCCCAGCCCGACGGCGGCCTCCGCCGCGGCCACGCAGACGACGAACACGACGAACACCTGGCCGACGGCGTTCTGCCACAGGTTGGAGAACGCGACCAGGTTGATGTTCACCGCGTTCAGCATCAACTCGATCGACATCAGGATCACGATGATGTTCCGGCGGAACATCACGCCGACGACGCCGATGACGAACAGCGCCGCCGACAGCACCATGTAATGCACCGGGGTGATCGGCATCATACGGCCAGCCCCTACAGTTCCCGGCGTGCCAGCACGATGGCGCCGACCATCGCGACCAGCAGCAGGATCGACGCCAGCTCGAACGGCACCAGGTAGTCCTGGTAGAGCGCCGTCCCGAGGAGCGCCACGTTGTCGGTCCCCATCGCCCGCACGGGCTCCATCGCGGCCGCCGGCGAGACGTACTTGTAGACCAGGATCACCACCAGCTCGGCCAGCACCACGAGCGCGCAGGCGACCCCCAGCCGGCCCCTCCGCCGCCGGTCCTGGTGCGCCTCGGCGGGCCGCTTCAGGTCGACCAGCATGACGACGAACAGGTAGAGGACGACGATGCCGCCCGCGTAGACGACCACCTGGATCACCGCGAGGAACTGCGCCCCCTGCAGGACGTAGAGCGCCGCGATGCACAGGAAGTCGGCCACCAGGAACAGGATGCTGTGCACCGTGTTCCGGGCCGTGACGACGAGCACGCCGAACCCCAGGATCAGCGCGGCGAGCGTGTAGAACGCGATGGCTAGACCCATAACTTCACAGCAACTGCTAGTAGCTCAGCGCCACTTTCACGGCCGCCGTCACGAGCACGTTCGCGATGGCCAGCGGGATCAGGACCTTCCAGCCGAGCCGCATCAACTGGTCGTACCGGTAGCGCGGCAGCGTCGCGCGGATCCACAGGAACACGTAGAGCACGACGAACGTCTTGACGACGAACCACATCCAGCCGGGGATCAGGCCGAGCGCCTTCAGGAACGCCACGTTCGAGAACGGCGCCAGCCACCCGCCGAAGAACAGCGTCGTCGCCACGGCCGAGACGACGATCATGTTGGCGTACTCGGCCAGGAAGAACAGCGCGAACCGCATGCCGCTGTACTCGGTGTGGAACCCGGCCACCAGCTCCTGCTCCGCCTCGGGCAGGTCGAACGGCGCCCGGTTGGTCTCGGCGAGGCCGCCGACGAAGTAGATGAACAGCGAGATCGGCTGCACGAAGGCGAACCAGACGCCGTTCGCCTCCTGGGCCTTGACGATCGACACCATGCTCAGGCTGCCCGACGCCAGGATCACGCTCACGAAGGTCAGTGTCACCGCGACCTCGTAGCTGATGAGCTGCGCCGACGCCCGCAGCCCGCCGAGCAGCGCGTACTTCGAGTTCGACGACCAGCCGGCGAGGATGATGCCGTAGACGCCGATCGACGCGACGGCCACGACGTAGAGCAGGCCGACGTTGATGTCGGCGACCTGCAGCGGCACCCAGTGGCCGAACACGCTGACCCGGTCGCCGAACGGGATCACGGCGAAGGCGATGATGGCCGGCACCAGCACGATGATCGGCGCGAGCGTGAAGACCGCCCGGTCGGCGCGGACCGGCGTCAGGTCCTCCTTGATGAACAGCTTCAGGACGTCGGCGATCGGCTGCAGCACGCCGTGCGGCCCGACGCGCATCGGCCCGAGCCGCACCTGGACCCAGGCCTGGACCTTGCGCTCGAGCAGCACCAGGTACATCACCGTGACCAGCACCCCGGTGAGAACGATGACGATCTTGATGAGCGGAATGACGAGCAGGTCAATCATGCGTGTCCGTCAGCCTTCAGCCGTCAGCCGTCAGCCGGTTACCTGTCCACTTCTCCCAGCACGATGTCGATCGTGCCGATGAGGGCGATGACGTCCGCCACCAGGTGGCCGCGCACGAGCCGCGGCAGCGCCTGGAGGTTGCAGAACGACGGCGGGCGCACGCGGAGCCGGTACGGGCTCGTCGACTTGCCGTCGCTCGCGATGAAGTACCCGATCTCGCCCTTCGGCGACTCGTTGGCGTGGTAGGTCTCGCCGGCCGGCGGCTTGATGAGCCGCGGCACCTTCCCCATCACCGGCCCCTCGGGCAGCCCGCCGATCGCCTGGCGGACGATGCGCACCGCCTGGCGCATCTCCTCGAGCCGGACCAGGTACCGGTCGTAGGTGTCGCCGTGCGTCCCGATCGGCACGTCGAATTCCATCTCGGAGTAGGCCGCGTAGGGCTCGTCCTTGCGGACGTCGCGCGCCACGCCCGACCCGCGCAGCGGCGGCCCGCACAGGCCGACGGCGACCGCGTCGGCCGCCGAGATCACCCCGATGTTCCGCGTCCGCTCCAGCCAGATCCGGTTCTGGGTGAGCAGCGTCTCGTACTCGTCGAGCTTCTCCAGCTGGATCGCGCAGAACTGGAGCACCTTCTTGTCCCAGCCCGGCGGCAGGTCCTGCGGAAGCCCGCCGATCCGCATCGAGTTGTACGTCAGGCGCGCGCCGCAGAACTCCTCGAACAGGTCGAGGATCAACTCCCGCTCGCGCAGGCAGTACAGGAAGACGGTGACCGCCCCGATGTCCATCGCGTGGCTGCCGAGCCAGACCAGGTGGCTCGCGATCCGCTGCAGCTCGGCCAGGATCGTGCGGATGTAGCGGGCGCGGCGCGGCACCTCGAGCGACAGGAGCTTTTCGACCGACTCGACGTAGGCCAGGTTGGCCGCCGCCGAGGCCACGTAGTCCAGGCGGTCGGTCAGCAGGACGATCTGCGTCCAGTCGCGGTTCTCGCTGAGCTTCTCGACGCCCCGGTGCAGGTAACCGATGACGACGTCCGCATCGATGACCTTCTCGCCATCCAGCTTGAGGACGATGCGCAGCACGCCGTGCGTGGCCGGGTGCTGCGGCCCCATGTTGATGACGAGTTCGTCGGTGTCGAACATCGGATGGACGACGTCCGGTTCCATTACTCGATCTCCGCTTCGTTGAACGACTGGCGCACCTTCAACCACTCCTGCGGGCTCTCGAGGATCAGCTCGCCCGGCCCCTCGAGCGGGTAGTCCTTGCGCTGGGGGTGCCCCTGCCACTCCTCCGGCATCAGGATCCGCCGCAGGTCCGGGTGGCCGTCGAACCGGATCCCGAACATGTCCCAGACCTCGCGCTCGAGCCAGTTGGCCGCCGCCCAGATGCCCGAGACCGACGGCACCGACTCGCCGTCCGCCACGCGGGCCTTCATCCGCACGCGCATGCGGAGGGCGGTCGAATACAGGCAGTAGACGACGTCGAACCGCTCGCCGGCCCGCGCCAGCCAGTCCACGGCGGTCACGTCCGAGCAGTAGTCGAACCGGGTCCCCGAATCGTCCCGCAGGTAGCGGGCGACCTCGAGTAGCCGCGGCACCGCGACAATCACGGTCCAGTCGCCCACCCAGTAACTGACCTGGGTGACCGCGCCGGGAAGCGCCTCCTGCAGCACGCGGATGTACTCGGGAACCGGCACGTCGGCGGGCGGCGGCGGGTCGGGCGGACCGGGCGGCGCCGGCGGGGCCTTCTCGACCTTCGGAGCGGCCGCGGCCGGCTTGGCGGCGGCGGCCGCAGCCGCAGCCGGCGGGGCCGCGGGTGTCGCGCCCGTGGGATCGGTCTTCTCGGTGTCAGCCATGGGAGTCGCTTCGTGCTTGGGCGGCGCGCGGGCCGCCAGTCATCGCCACCCGGTCTACGCCCATTCGAGCGCGCCCTGCTTCCAGGCGTAGGCGTAACCGACGATGAGGATGAAGAGGAAGACGATCATCTCCACCAGGCCGAACAGTTTCAGCTGGTGCATGATGACCGCCCACGGGAACATGAACACCGTCTCCACGTCGAAGACGACGAACAGCATCGCGATGATGTAGTACCGGACGCTGTACCGGTCGCGGGCGTCGCCGCGCGTCTCGATGCCGCACTCGTACGGCTCGGCCTTCACCTTGTTGTAGCGCTCGGGCCGGATCAGCCAGGCGAGCAGCAGCGCCACGATGGCGAATCCGATCGCCACCAGCACGAAGAGCAGGATGGGGATGTAGGCGTCGAGCATGATCGAGCGTTACGGCAAGTTATGGAACGAAGCTGAACCCGTGTCCGGGGAGGCACGCCGCGCCCGCAGCGACAGTCCTCGCGCTGCGGCCGGGGCGGGGCCCCTGGTGGTGCGAGGGCCCTCACCCTCGCACGGCACCGCCCGGGGACTCGCTCTGCCAGCAGCGAGGCACACGAGAGCAGCAGCGTGATCGAGCGATGATCTCGGGTGTTTATAGCATGGCCCCCCGGGGGTGTCAAGAAACGGTGCACAGTCTTCCGAAACACTCTTCTAACCGCAAGTAATTGAATATCAACGGGTTTCAGTCGCCAGGCCGCCTTGACCCCCGGTCCGGCCGGGTCCTATACTGAACCCGATCGGCCACCGCCTGCCAACCGGGGAGAAGCTCATGTCCAGCCTTGCGCGTCGGCCGCGTGTCGTCCGTTCGTTGACCGTGCTCGCTCTCGCCCTGTCGTGCGGCCTCATGCTCGCCGACTCGACGCGGCTCGCCGCGCAGGCGCGGACGGCGCGGCCGACCGACCGCGCGGTGTTCGTGAGCGTCCTGAACAAGGACGGCGCGCCGGTGACCACGCTCGCGGCTTCCGATTTCGTGGTCCGCGAGGACGGCCGGGTCCGCGAGGTCCTCAGCGCCGAGAAGGCGACCGAGCCGATCGCGCTGGCCGTGCTCGTCGACACGTCGGCGGCCGCGACACCGTACATCCCCGACATGCGGCGGGCGCTCACCGGATTCGTCAAGCGGATGGCCGAGCGCAATCGCGTGGCCATCATCGGGTTCGGCGAGCGACCGACGGTCTTCGCCGATTACACGCGCGACCTCGCGCTGCTCCAGAAAGGCGTCGACAGGATCTTCCCCGTCGCGGGCAGCGGGTCCTACCTGCTGCAGGCGGTGGAGGAGACTTGCAAGGGACTGGCGAAGCGGGACTTCGACCGCACCGTCATCCTCGCGATCACCGCCGACGGCGCGGAGTTCAGCGACCAGGTCTACGAGGAGCCGCTGGCGGCCGTCCGACGTTCGGGCGCCACGTTCGACGCGATGGTGTTCAACACCAGCGCGCCGCGGCTCTCCGACCCCGGCGAGCGCAATCGCGAGATGTTCCTCGACGCGGCCGCCAAGGCCACCGGCGGCACGCGGGTCCTCCTGCTGACCAGCATGGCCCTCGACGGCGAGCTCAACCGCCTGGCGGACGAGTTGTCGAATCAGTACCGGGTCACCTACGGGCGGCCCGACAGGTTGGTCCCCCCGCAGAAGATCGAGGTCGGTGTCCGGCAGCCCGACCTGACGGTCCGCTGGACGCCGGTCCTCGTCAGGTCGCGATGATCGGCCGTGGCCGGGCCGGGTGGGTCTGCGCGGCCGCGACCGCCGCGGCCCTCGCGGTCGGCGAGAGCGGAACGGGCGCCATGTCGGCCGCCGGTGGACGGCCGTCCGACGGCGTCGCGGCCGCGGCGCGCCAGGTGCCCGCCTTCCGCGCCGGGATCGACATCGTCTCGCTCACCGTCACGGTCACCGACCAGGCGGGCCGCTACCTCACCGACATCGAACAGGGGCAGTTCCACGTGTTCGAGGACGGCGTCGTGCAGGAGGTGGCCTACTTCAACCGGACGGCCATGCCGATCGCCCTCGCCCTCCTGCTGGACACCAGCGCGAGCATGACCGAGCGGATGACGACGGCGCAGAACGCGGCCATCGGTTTCGTGCGGCGGCTGCAGCCCCGCGACGTGGCCGAGGTGATGAGCTTCGACCGCGACGCCCGGATCCTCCAGACCTTCACGGGCGACCAGGCCGCGCTCGAGCGGGCCGTCCGGTCCACGACGGCGGCCGGGTCGACGTCGTTGTACAATGCCATCTACGTTTCCCTGAGGGAGCTGCGGAAGAACCGGGCCGCCACCGAACAGGACGTCCGGCGACAGGCCGTGGTCGTCGTCTCGGACGGCGAGGACACCTCGAGCCTGATCGACTACGACGAGGTGCTCGACCTCGCCAGGCGGTCGGAGACGGCCATCTACACCATCGGGCTGCGCACGCAGGTCGATCCCGGCGGCAAGACGGTCCAGGAGGCGGATTTCACCCTGCGCCAGCTGGCGCTGGAGACCGGCGGCCGCGCGTTCTTCCCCGCGCGCATCGAGGATCTCGCCGGCGTGTACTCGCAGATCGCGGACGAACTGGCCAGCCAATACGTCCTCGGGTACATCTCGAAGAACCCAAGGCGCGACGGCGCGTGGCGCCGCGTCGCGGTGCGGGTCGATCGAACGGGGGCGGTGACGCGCACGAGGTCCGGATACTTCGGACCGACGGGAAAGACGGGAAAGTAACGGCAACCGGCAACCGACCACTGTCCACGACCCGAGAACGCATTGAGGTCATCGTGAACGCGATTCCCCTGATCCTGTATCTGGCGGCCGGCATCCTCTACGCCGTGCATTTCGCCGGGCGCGACGCGGCGGTGGGACGCGCGGCGACGGCCGTGCTGACGCTCGGCGTGGTGGCGCACAGTTTCGTCACCGGGATGCAGACGATGGCCGCGGGGCACGTGCCGATTGCCGGCGTGGCGCAGGCGATCTCGGTGTTCGTCGGGCTGCTCGCCCTGGCCTACCTCTACATGGAGATGACGACCGGGGAGCGCGCGCTCGGCGTCTTCATCGCGCCGCTGCTCGTGGCGCTGCAGTTGCTGCGCGTGATCAGCCCGGTGGTGGAGAAGCCGATACCGATTCTCGAGAGCCCCTGGTTCGGCGTGCACGTCGCCTCGCTGCTGTTCGGCTACGCCTGCCTGGCGCTCGCCTTCGTCGTCGGCCTCACCTACGTGCTGCTGTTCAAGGAGATCAAGGCGAAGCACCTCGGGTTCTTCTACGCGCGGCTGCCGCCGCTCGAATCGCTCGACCTGATGAACGCGCGCACGGTCGCCCTCGGGTGGATCTGCCTGACGATCGGCGTCATCGTCGGCGTGATTTGGACCCTGCAGGCCAGGCAGGGACCGAACGTGGACCCGCGTGTCGCGGCGATCACGCTCGCCGACCCGAAGATCCTGGGCGCCATGGTCAGCTGGGCCATTTACACCTTCGCGTTGTACGCGAGGAGGCGGGGCGTCGGCGGCAAGCGCGCGGCCTACATCTCGGTGATCGGGTTCGCCATCGTGCTGTTCAACTTCGTGCCGATCGGCTACTTCCTGACCCGCAGCCACAATTTCGGGGGGTGAGGACGCCGGTATGCACCTGTTCCTGCTCGGCGTGAGCCACAAGACCACCCCGGTCGAAGTCCGGGAACGTCTCGACTTCGCGTCCCGGGGGCTCGGCCCGGCGCTCGAGGCGCTCGCGGCCCGGCCCGGCGCCAGCGAGGCCGTGGTGTTGTCGACGTGCAACCGGGCCGAGCTCTATGTGGCGTGCGACGAGGTGCCGGCCGCGCGGGCGGACCTGCTCGCCTTCCTCGCCGAGTATCACGGACTCGAGGCCGCGGCGCTCGCGCCGCATCTCTACGAGCGGGTCGACGCCGAAGCGGCGCAGCACCTGTTCCGGGTGGCCGGCGGTCTGGACTCCCTGGTCGTCGGGGAGCCGCAGATCCTGGGCCAGGTGAAGGACGCCTTCGCGGCGGCGAGCGAGGGGCGCACGGTCGGGCCCGTGCTGAACAAGGTGTTCGCCTGGTCGTTCACCGTCGGCAAGCGGGTCCGGACCGAGACGGCGCTGTCGGAGGGGGCGGTCTCGATCAGCTACGCGGCCACGGCGCTCGCGCGGAAGATCTTCGGCGACCTCAAGGGCCGGACCGCGATGGTGATCGGCGCCGGCGAGATGGGGGAACTGACGGCGCAGCACCTCCAGGCGCAGGGGGTGGGCCGGATGCTCATCACGAGCCGCACGCTGGCCCACGCCGCCGCGCTCGCCGAGTCGATCGGGGGACGGCGGTGCCCTGGGCGGACCTGTTCGCGACGCTCGGCCACGCGGACATCGTGATTTCGGCCACGGGCTCCCAGCTGCCGATCGTGACCCGCTCGCAGGCCGAGCAGGTGATGCGCGGCCGGCGCAACCGGCCGCTGTTCCTCATCGACATCGCGCTGCCGCGCGACATCGACCCGGCGGTCGGCGATCTCGAGGCGGTGTTCCTCTACAACATCGACGACCTCCAGGCGATCGTGCAGGAGAACCTGGCGCGCCGCGCGGCGGAAGTGTCGCGCGCGGAGGACATCGTCGCGGGCGAGGTGAAGAAGTTCGAGGCGTGGCTGGTGACGCGCGAAGCGATCCCGACCGTGGTCGCGCTGCGCCAGCGGTTCGACGCCATCCGCCGTCGCGAGCTCGAGCGCCTGCAGCCGAAGCTGGCGGGCCTGCCGCCCGAGGCCGGCGCGCGCGTCGACGAGATCACGCGGCTGCTCGTCGAGAAGCTGCTCATCACGCCGACCGAGCAGCTCAAGTCCACGTCCGACCCCCAGCGGGTGCGAGCCTACGCCGATGCGTTGACACGGCTGTTCGCGCTCGATGCCGAGGAACCGGCCCGAGGCGAGCCGGGTCGGGATCCGGCCGCGCGGAGCGCGGACGACGCCGGCACGGCGGTGACATCGTGAAGGCTCTGCGTCTGGGAACCCGGGGAAGCCAGCTGGCGCTGTGGCAGGCCCGCACGACGGCCGCCCTGCTCGAGCGGGCCGGCGGTCCGCGGTGCGAGGTGGTCGTCATCAGGACGAGCGGCGACCGGCTGGCCGAGGCGCCGCTCTCCGAAGTCGGCGGCAAGCGGCTGTTCGTCAAGGAGATCGAGGACGCGCTGCTCGGCGGCGAGATCGACTTCGCCGTCCATTCCTGCAAGGACATGCCGGCCGTCCTGCCCGACGGCCTGACCATCGGCGCGGTGCTCGCGCGCGAAGACCCGCGCGACGTGATCGTGCTCCCCGCCGCCGCCGGACAGCCCGCGACGCTCGACCGGTTGCGCGCGGCCCTGGGCCGGGAGCCGCGCGTCGGCACGAGCAGCGTGCGGCGCATCGCCGAACTGGCGCGGCTCCTGCCCGAGGCGACGTTCGTGCCGATCCGCGGGAACCTCGACACGCGGCTCAGGAAGCTGGACGACGGCCTCTACGACGCGCTGGTGCTGGCCGCGGCGGGGATCAGGCGGCTCGGCTTCACCGATCGGATCTCGTTCTCGCTGCCGGTGGAGGCGTGCGTGCCGGCGCCGGGCCAGGGGGCGATCGCGATCGAGCTTCGCGCCGACGACGTGGCGACGCGCCGCGCCCTTTCGGCCATCGACGACCGGGAGACCGCGACGGCGATCGAGGCGGAGCGGGCGCTGGTCGCCGAGCTCGGCGGCGGCTGTCAGACGCCGATCGGCGCCGTCGCCGTCGCCTCGGGCGACGATCTCGACTTGCACGCGGTGGTAGTCTCATTGGACGGCCGGCAGGTGGTGCGCGGGCAGGACCGCGCGCGACGTGCCGAGGCCGCCACGCTCGGGGCGCGCCTGGCGCGGCGCCTGCTCTCCGAAGGCGCCGGATCGATTCTCGAGGACGTGCGACGCGCCCAGTCCTAGCCTGGGGAGCGTCGCGGACGCCGCCATGAAGACACCGATCGTCTATCTCATCGGAGCCGGACCCGGGGACCCGTGGCTCGTCAGCGTGCGCGGCCTGCGCTCGCTGCGCAAGGCCGACGTGGTGATCTACGACCACCTGGTGCACCCGCGCCTGCTGCGGCAGGCCCGTCCGGACGCCGAGCGGATCGACGTCGGGCCGGCCGCGCCCGAGTCGCTCGAGCAGGAGGCGATTCTGCTACCTCATCGCCGAGAAGGCGCGCGAGGGCAAGGTGGTCGCCCGCCTGAAGTGGGGGGATCCGTTCTTCTTCGACCGGGGCGGCGAAGAGGCGCTGTTCCTGCACGAGCAGGGGCTGCGCTTCGAGGTGATCCCGGGCATTCCCGGCGCCGTGGGCGCCCCGGCCTACGCGGGCATTCCCCTCACCTACCCCGGCGCCGGCAACACGGTGACCTTCGTGCGCGGGCACGAGGCGGGCCAGGCGAAGGCGCCGCGCGTCGACTGGGCCAGCCTGCACAAGCTCGGCGGCACGGTCGTCTGCTACTGCGGCGCCAGGCAACTGCACGGGGTCCTCGACACGATGCTGTCGCACGACTGGCTGCGCGGCGAGATGGCGGCCCTGGTGACCAACGGGACGCTGCCCGAGCAGGAGACCGTGCAGGCCACGCTCGGCGAGCTCGCCGACACGGCCCGCGAGATGAAGTACAAGGACCCGGCCCTGCTGGTCGTCGGGCGCGTGACCGCGCTGCGCCAGCACCTGCGCTGGTTCGACGCCCGGCCGCTGTTCGGCAAGCGGATCGTCGTCACGCGGCCGCGCGAGCAGGCGGCGGACCTGGTCGAAGCCCTCGAGCAGCTCGGGGCCACGATCGTCGAGGCGCCGACCATCCGCATCGTCCCGCCCGAAGACTTCGCGCCGCTCGACGAGGCGTGCGCCAACGTCGCCCGGTACAACTGGATCGTGTTCACCAGCGTGAACGGGGTCGAGTCCTTCTTCGATCGGATGCAGGCGGGGCCGACCGACGTGAGGGCCCTCGCCGGCGTGAAGCTGTGCGCGATCGGCCCGGGAACCGCGGAGCGGCTGGCGCAGCACGGGCTGAAGGTCGACCTGGTGCCGCCGGAGTACCGCGCGGAGGCCGTCGTCGTGGCGCTGCGCGCGACCGGGGATCTCACGGGCACGTCGTTCCTGCTGCCGCGCGCCGACCTCGCGCGCGAGATGCTGGCCGACGAGCTGCGGCAGTCGGGCGGCCTGGTGACCGAGGTCACCGCCTACCGGACGGTTCCCGTCGAGATCGCCCGGGACGGCGAGCCGGACATCTACCGGATGCTGCTCGACCGCAAGGTGGACGTGCTCACCTTCACGAGCGCGTCGACGGTGCGCAACTTCGTCCGGCTCTACGGCGTGGAGCCGGTCGCCGACCTGCTGCAGCCGGTGGCGATCGCCTCGATCGGGCCGGTCACGGCCGAGGCCGCGCAGCAGTGCGGGATCCGCACGACCATCGTGCCGACCGAGTACACCATCCCGGGGCTCGTGCGGGCCATCGTGGAGCACTTCGAGCGGGCCTGAGCCGGGAGCAGCCCCCGCCAGAAACAGGAAGGTACGTCATGTCCCCTTCAGTCGCCTCCGGTCGGCTCGACCTGACGCGTCGGGGCCGCCGGCTCCGGCGGTCGCCTGCGATCCGGTCGATGGTCCGCGAGACCCGGCTGTCGCCGGAGAACTTCATCTACCCGCTGTTCGTCTGCGAGGGCGCCGGCGTGCGGCGCGAAGTGACGTCGATGCCCGGCGTGTTCAACCTGTCGGTGGACGAGGCGGTGAGGGAGTCGCTGGCCGCCAGGGCCGACGGCGTGCCCGGCGTGCTGCTGTTCGGCCTGCCGGCCTTCAAGGACGAGGTCGGCTCCGCGGCGTACGACGCCAAGGCGCCGGTGCAGGCGGCGGTGCGGGCGATCAAGAAGGCCGACCCCTCGATCCTCGTGGTCACCGACGTCTGCTTGTGCGAGTACACCTCGCACGGGCACTGCGGCGTGGTGGTGGACGGCGACATCAGGAACGACGAGAGCGTGGCGCTGCTCGTCAAGACGGCCGTGTCGCACGCCGAGGCCGGCGCCGACATCGTCGCGCCGTCGGACATGATGGACGGGCGCATCGGCGCCATCCGGGGCGCGCTCGACGAGCGCGGCTTCGAGCAGGTGGCGATCATGTCCTACGCCGCCAAGTACTGCTCGGCCTTCTACGGCCCGTTCCGCGAGGCGGCGGACTCGGCGCCGAAGTTCGGCGACCGGCGCACGCACCAGATGGATCCCCCCAACGTCGAGGAGGCGCTGCGCGAGGTGGCCGAGGACATCGAGGAGGGGGCCGACATCGTGATGGTCAAGCCCGCGCTCCCCTACCTCGACGTGATCGCCCGGGTGAAGGCGGAATTCGGCTACCCGACGGCGGCCTACAACGTGAGCGGCGAGTACTCGATGCTGAAGGCCGCGGAGGCGAACGGCTGGATCGACGGGCCGCGCGCCATGATGGAAATGCTCGTCGGCATCCGGCGCGCCGGGGCCGACATCATCATCACCTACTTTGCGCGCGAGGCTGCGCGCCTGCTCCGGTAGATCATGAAGAAGCTGCGCTGGTCCACCTCCTCCCGGTTGTTCGCCCGGGCCCAGAAGATCCTGCCCGGCGGCGTCGACAGTCCCGTTCGCGCCTTCACCGCCGTGGGCGGCGATCCGCTGTTCATCAGGTCGGCGAAGGGCGCCCGGCTCACCGACGTCGACGGCAACACCTACATCGACTACGTGATGTCGTGGGGCCCGCTCATCCACGGTCACGCGCCGGCCGGCCTGGTGAAGGTCGTCGCCGAGACGGCGAAGGCCGGCACGAGCTACGGCGCGCCGACCGAGGCGGAGGTGCGGCTGGGCGAGAAGGTGCGGTCGATGATGCCGTCGATGGAGCGCGTCCGCTTCGTCAACTCCGGCACCGAGGCGACGATGAGCGCCGTCAGGCTGGCGCGCGCGGCCACCGGGCGCGACCGGATCATCAAGTTCGAGGGGTGCTATCACGGCCACGCCGACCCGTTCCTGGTCAAGGCCGGCTCGGGCGCGACGACGCTGGGGGCGCCGACGAGCCCGGGGGTGCCGCGCAAGGCGGTGCAGCACACGCTGCTCGCGACTTACAACGACCTGGCCTCGGTCGAGCGGCTGTGCGACACCAACCGCCATCAGATCGCCGCGGTGGTGGTCGAGCCGCTGGCGGGCAACATGGGCGTCGTGCTCCCGGCCGACGGCTTCCTCGCCGGCCTGCGCGACCTGTGCAACCGGCACGGCATGCTGCTCATCTTCGACGAGGTGATCTCGGGATTCCGCGCCGCGCCGGGCGGGGCCCAGGCGGTCTGGAAGATCACGCCGGACCTCACGTGCCTCGGCAAGATCATCGGCGGCGGCCTGCCGGTGGGCGCCTACGGCGGACGCGCGGACCTGATGGAGTACGTGTCACCGGCCGGGCCGGTGTACCAGGCGGGCACGCTCTCCGGCAATCCGCTGGCGATGGCGGCCGGACTCTGGTCGCTCGGCCACCTGTCGAAGCCGCTCTACACGCGAATGGCCCGGCTGGGCCGGATGCTCGCGACCGGCCTGGCCGAGGCGGCGAGGGAGGCGGGCGTGACGCTGCAGGTGAACGCGCACGGGTCGCTGCTGACGCCGTTCTTCACGAGCGCGCCGGTGCGCGACTACCGCTCGGCGCTGCAGTCGAACAGCCTGCAGTACGCCGCCTTCTTCCGCGGCATGCTGGCGCGCGGCATCTACCCGCCGCCGTCGCAGTTCGAGGCCTGGTTCCTCTCGGCCGCGCACACCGAGGCCGATATCCTGAGGACCCTCCGCGCGGCGAAGGCTGCGATGAAGGAAGTCGAGACGGTGGGGTAGGGTAAGGTTGGAAGTACGAAGTAGGAAGTACGAAGTAGGAAGTACGAAGTACGCAGAGGCGCACGGCTGAAGCCGTGCGTTATCTGCTGATGGTTGGAGAGCCTGGCGCAGGGCGGCTGCCCGCCAGGAACTTCAGATAGCGCAGGGCTTCAGCCCTGCGCAAGGCGTAGGGCGCAAGGCGTAAGGCGTAAGGCGTAGGGCGCAAGGCGCAAGGCGCAAGGCGTAAGGCGTAGGGCGTAAGGCGCAGGGCGTAAGGCGTAAGGCGCAGGGCGTAGAACCATGAAGCGGCACGAGACGGTCGGGGTGCGCGTCGGCGGGGTCCGGGTCGGCGGCGGCGCGCCGGTGGCCGTGCAGTCGATGTGCAACACCGACACCGCCGACATCGAGTCGACGGTCCGGCAGTGCATGGAGCTGGCGCGCGCCGGCTCCGAGCTGCTGCGCGTGACGGTGAACCTGCCCGCGGCGGCCGACGCGGTGCCCGAGATCAAGCGGCGCCTGCTCGACCAGGGGTGCGAGGCGCCGCTCATCGGCGACTTCCACTACAACGGCCACCTCCTGCTCACGCGCCACCCGGCGTGCGCGCGGGCGCTCGACAAGTACCGCATCAACCCGGGGAACGTCGGATCCGGCGCGCGCCGCGACGAGCAGTTCGCCACCATCTGCAAGATCGCCGTGGGCGAGGGGAAGCCGGTGCGGATCGGCGTCAACGGCGGGTCGCTCAACCAGGAACTGGTGATGCGGCGCATGCAGGAGAACACCGACGGCCAACTCGGCCTGACGTCCGAGGAGGTCATCGACGAGTGCATGGTGCGCTCGGCGCTCGAGTCCACCGATCTGGCGCTCGAGTCGGGGCTCCGGGAGGACCAGGTCATCATCTCGTGCAAGGTCTCGCGGCCGGCCAGCCTGATCGCGGTCTACCGGGACCTCGCGGCGAAGACGCGCCAGCCGCTGCACCTCGGCCTCACCGAGGCCGGGATGGGGATGAAGGGCCTCGTGTGGTCGTCGTCCGCGATGGGCGTGCTGCTGAGCGAGGGGATCGGCGACACGATCCGCATGTCGCTCACGCCGCGGCCGGGCGGCGATCGCCGCGAAGAGGTCTACGCCGCGCGGGAACTGCTGCAGGCCCTCGGCATTCGGGCCTTCTCGCCGAGCGTCACGGCGTGCCCGGGCTGCGGCCGGACGACGAGCACGACGTTCCAGGAACTGGCGGAGCGGATCCAGGACTACGTGCGCGACCGGATGCCCGAGTGGCAGGCGCGCTACCCGGGCGTCGAGAACATGACGCTGGCGGTGATGGGGTGCGTGGTCAACGGGCCGGGGGAATCGAAGGCCTCGAACATCGGCATCAGCCTGCCCGGCACGGGCGAAGCGCCCAACTGCCCCGTGTTCATCGACGGCCGGCACTTCACGACGCTCAAGGGCACGGCCGAGGAACTCTCCGATGCCTTCCGCCGACTCGTGGACGACTACGTCGAGACGACGTATGGCCATGAGCCCTGAGCCTTGAGACTCTTGGCCGGGGCCTTGGGGCTTCGGCGGTCGTGCTACCATCCGCCGCCATGGGCCCCGGTCCGGAACTCCGCCAGGCGCTCCGGCTCCCCCACGCGACCGCGATGGTCGTCGGCACGATCATCGGGGCGTCGATCTTCGTCCAGCCGTCGGAGATGAGCGGCGCGCTGCCGTCGATCCCCGGTCTCCTGCTGGCCTGGGTCGTGGCCGGCGCGCTCACCATCGTCGGATCCCTGATCTGCGCCGAGCTCTCGTCGGCCTACCCGCGGACCGGCGGCATCTACGTCTTCCTGAGCGAGACGTTGTCGCCCGCCGCCGGCTTCCTGTGGGCGTGGGCGATGTTCTGGAGCATGCACTCCGGCATCATCGCCGCGCTCGCCGTCATCTGCGCGCGCTACGCCGCCTACCTGGTGCCGCTCTCCAACGCCGAACAGCGCGCGACGGCCATCGCCGTCATCTTGCTGCTGTCGGCCGTCAACTATCTCGGCGTGCGGTTCGGGAGCCGGGTGCAGGCGACGATCACCATCGCCAAGCTCGTCGCCGTGGTGTTGATGATCGGGGTCGGGTTCGCCGCCGGCCGCCATCTCCCGCACTTCGTCGGCGGTCGCCCGACGCCGGATCTGCTGACCCGGTTCCCTGCCGCGGTTGCCGCGGGACTCTTCTCCTTCGGCGGCTGGCACATGGTGACCTACGTCGCGGGCGAAACGGTCCGAGCGCGCCGGACGATTCCGTTCGCCCTGATGATCGGCACCGCGATCGTAACCGTCTGTTACGTGGCGCTGAACGCCGTGTACTTCTACGTGCTGCCGCTCGACACGGTGATCTCGTCCACGCGCGTGGCGGCCGACGCGGCCGATGCCGTGCTCGGGTCCGGTGGCGGCGCGATCATGTCGGCGCTCGTCGTCGTCTCGACCTTCGGCGGCCTCAGCGGCCTCATCCTGATGGGCCCTCGGGTCTACTTCTCGATGGCCGCCGACAGCCGCTGGTTCGGCTGGCTCGGCGCGGTCCATCCTCGATTCCACACTCCGTACCGGGCCATCGCGCTCCAGGCCGTCTGGGCGTCCGTTCTGGTGGCGACCGGCACCTACCGCGCGCTGTTCACGAGGGTGGTCTACACGGAGTGGATCTTCTTCGCGGCGCTCGCCGTCGGGCTCGCGGTCGCCCGCCGCCGGCCGGGCTACGCCGCGACGTACCGCCTGCCGGGCTTCCCGGTGGTGCCGGCGCTGTTTGCCCTCGTTTCCGTCGCCATCGCCGTCAGCGCGCTCGTGGCCAATCCGTCCGAGGCGCTGATCGGCCTGCTGCTGGTCGGAGCCGGTCTTCCGGCGTACTATCTTGGCAGGCGGCGTCCGACGCCCGACCGCGACGCCTCGCTGTCGTAGGCCGGGGCTTTAGCCCCGGCAGGCGGGCCTGAAGGCCCGCCCCACGTTTGTGGCGCGACTTCGAATCGCGGCCTTCCGCCAAGGAGCCTTGAGCCCATGCCGATCGTTGACTTCCACAACCACTACTACCCGCCCGCGTACCTGAACGCGCTCCGGTCGAAGGGCACCAGCGTGACGGTCGGCGAAGACGCCGACGGCAACCCGCTTCTCTACTATCCGGGCGACTACAACATCGTCGTGCAAGGGCACCGCGATATCGAATACCGGCAGAGGGTGCTCGACGAACTGGGCGTCGATCGGCAGGTCGTGACGCTGACCACGCCGGGAACGCACGTCGAGACGCCGCAGCGCGCCGCCGATCTCGCTCGCCTGGTGAACGACGAGTTCGCCGAGGTCGTCGCCACGCGCGGGCGGCACTTCGCCGCGCTGGCCACCCTGCCGCTCAACGATCCCGCCGCCTCGGCCAGGGAACTCGAGCGGGCAATGACGACGCTCCAGCTCCCTGGCGCCATGCTCTTCAGCAACGTCAACGGCGTGCCGCTCGCCGACGAACGGTTCTGGCCGGTCTACGAGAAGGCCGACGAGCTGGGCGCCATCCTCTACATCCACCCGAACCATCCGGTGAGCGTGGAGGCCATGACGGAGTACTGGCTGATGCCGCTCGTCGGGTTCCTGATGGACACGACGCTCGCGGCCGCGCACCTCGTGTTCGCGGGTGTCCCCGAGAGATTCCCCCGCATCAAGTGGGTGCTCGGTCACCTCGGCGGCGCGATTCCGTATCTGGCCGAGCGGCTCGACCGCGGATTCTACGCGTTCTCGGAGTGCCGCCAGCACATCACGCGCCCGCCAAGCGAGCACCTGAAGCGCTTCTATCTCGACACGGTCAACTTCGACGCGAACGCGCTGAGGCTGGCGATCGCCTTTGCCGGCGCGGATCGGGTGATGGCGGGCAGCGACTACCCGCACCAGATCGGCAGCATCCCCAAGATGCTCTCGAGCCTCCGGGCGCTCGAGATCGACGAGTCGGTCAGAGCGGGAATCCTCGGCGGGAACGCGACGCGGCTGCTGGGCGGGGCGGGTTCCAAGTAAGGTCGTCGTAGTCCGGAGGTTCCATGCGGCTGGTCGTCGCTGTTCTTGCTGCGCTCTCCCTTGGCATAGGCTTCGTGGCAGAGCAGCCGCCGACACCCCTCGTCGAGAGAGTCAAGGGGCGGTGCGTCGGCTGCGACAGGCCGTACCAACTCAGCCATTTCCAGTTCGTTTCCGGTAACGAAGCATGGGCGACAGGCGTCTTCGTCGTCGTGTCCGAGTCCCACGTATCGCAGTACAGCACCGTCCTTCGCACGATTGACGGAGGCGCGACATGGAGACAGGTAAAACGGGACATTGAGACCTACGGATTGGAGATCGAGCCGGCCTTCTCGTTTGTGAACGCGCGCCAGGGCTGGATTGGCTGGCCCACAACGGCCAGTCCGCTCAGTCACTTGATCAAGACATCGAACGGCGGCCGAACCTGGCAATCCCTGCAGGCAGACGAGCTCTTTCCCCTCGTTCACCTGAGATTCTTCGATCGGTCGCTTGGCTACGCCGTGGCGGCCGACGGACCTCAGTTCGCCATCACGAGGGACGGCGGTCTGACCTGGGTGATGCGAGACGATCCCCGGGTGCGAGCAGCGGGCTACCCGAGCGTCATGTTCTTCTTGACGCCGCAGACGGGCTGGATGGGAGGGACAACTTCGGAAGATGACGGAAGAGTCATGCGACCGCGCCTGATTCGCACGGTCGATGGCGGCAGCACCTGGCAGGATGCGTCGTGTCCTCAGCAGGTCCGCGGGAATCCGATCGATCTCTTCTTCCTGGACTCCAACCGCGGTTGGCTGATCCTCTGGAACGCCAATCCTTCGGCGTTACTGAAGACGACGGACGGGGGGCTCACGTGGAGCGAGGACGTTACCTGGCGCAAGGCGGCATCGCCCAACGACGCCCCTCGCGCAATCAGGTTCGTCTCGCAGCAGCTCGGGGCGCTGGTGGTCGGCGATGCCGTGCTCACCACGGCCGACGGGGGCACCAGTTGGCAGCGCGCGGAGGGTCGGATTGGTGGTGTCGGGTCGTGTGAGGTCGTCGCCCAGTCGGTCTGGTGCGTCTCGGGCCTGGATCTTCTGAAGATCAACCTGCCACGCTGAGCGGCCTCACAAACGGCAACCCTGAAGGGTTGCCCTACTCACGACGGATGGTGTCTCGTCGCGCGGCCGGCCAGGAGGCCGGCCCCACCCGGTGAGCCGTCGGCCGTCAGCCGTCGGCCGCGGGCCGGCATCCTACCTCCAGAACATCAGCCGCTGGATCCACTCGATGCGCGTGAGGTCGTTGTAGATCACCGTCACCATCAGCAGCATCAGCGCGGCGAAGCCGGCGAGCAGCATCCCTTCCTTGACCCGCGTGCTGAAGTCGCGCCGCGCCAGCCCCTCGAGCGCCATGATGAAGATGTGGCCGCCGTCGAGCACGGGGATGGGAAGCAGGTTGAGGATCCCCAGGTTCAGGCTGATGTAGGCCATCAGGCTGAAGAGCGCCATCCAGCCGAGCGCGGCCGACTCGCCCGACAGCTGCGCGATCGCCACCGGCCCCATCAGCTGCCGCGGCGAGGTCTCACGCGTCAGCAGCCCCACCAGGGTCTGGAAGATCTGCCCGCCGAACTCGTAGTTGCGCTGCACGCTGGTCTTCGCCGCGTCCCACGGGCCGAGGCGCACGGTCTTGAACGCGTCGATCAGGCCGATGCCCACCCAGCCCTTCTTGCCGCGCGGCATCGGTGTCACCTGCAGGTCGAGCCGCTCCCCGCCCCGCTGCACGCCGAACACCACGGGCTTGCCGGGGTACTTGGCGATGTCCTCGGTCAGCTGCGACCCGTAGGTGATCGTCTGCCCGTTGAAACTGACGACGATGTCGCCCGCCTTGAGTCCGCCCTTCTCGGCCGCCTCGCCGGGCGTGACCTGGGTGATGGTCGGATGAACGTCCGGGTAGACGCCGATGTCACCGATCTCGTATTTCGTTCGCGCGTCGGGCGTGACCGAGAGGGTGAGCGTCTCGCCGCCGCGCACGACCTCGATCGGGATGTCCTTCTTTGCCCTGGCCCCGACGGCGATCGACAGGTCCTCCCAGGTCGGCACCGCGTGGCCGGCGACGCGGACGATCCTGTCGCCCGGCCTGACGCCGGCGCGTTCGGCCGGGGACCCCTTGTCCACCGCGCCGACCACCGCCGCCCGGTCGAGGAACGCCGGGACGTGGGCCACCTGCATCAGCACGATCCACATCAGGAAGACCGCCAGCAGGATGTTCATCACCGGCCCCATGACCAGGACCTGGAACCGCTCCCACTTCGTCTTCGACAGGAACTCGTCGGGGTGCCCCGTCCGCGGGTCCTCGGGCGTCTCCCCCGCCATCTTCACGTAGCCGCCGAGCGGCACCGCGCTGATGCAGTACTCCGTCCCTCCCCGGTGGAACCCGACGATCTTCGGCCCGAAGCCGAGCGAGAAGGTGATGACGCGCACGCCGATCCGCCGGGCCATCAGGAAATGGCCCAGCTCGTGGACGAAGATCAGCACGCCGAGCACGAAGACGAACGCCAGGATGTTCAACAGCAAAGGGAACCCTCAGTTGTTCAATTGTACCGTGGGCGCGAGCGCCAGGGAATACGCACGGGCCCAGGCATCGAGTGCGCGGACCTCGGCGAGGGTGTTCACCGGCGCGGGCGCGTGCGCGTCCATGGCCTGCGCGATGAGCCGCGGGATGGCCGTGAAGCCCAGCCGGCCCGCGAGGAACTCCTCGACGGCCACCTCGTTGGCCGCGTTGAACACGACGGGCAGCCCGCCGCCGGTCTCGAGCGCCCGGTACGCGAGGCGCAGGCCCGGGAACTTCTCGTGGTCCGGCAGGTGGAAGTCGAGCCGCCCGCACCGCGTGAGGTCCAGGGGCGGCAGCGGCGACGTCCACCGATCGGGATAGGAGAAGGCGTACTGGATCGGCAGCCGCATGTCGGTGACGCCGAGCTGGGCAAGGATCGACCCGTCCACCATCTCCACCATCGAGTGCACCACCGACTGGGGATGCACGACGATGTCGATCCGGTCGGGAGGGACGTCGAACAGCCACCGCGCCTCGATGACTTCGAGTCCCTTGTTGATGAGCGTCGCCGAGTCGATCGTGATCTTCCGCCCCATCCGCCACGTGGGGTGCTTCAGCGCGTCGGGCGGCGCCACCGCCGCCAGCGCCTCTGCCGAGTGCCCGCGGAACGGCCCGCCTGACGCGGTCAGGATGAGGCGCCTGATCTCGTGCGACGGCCGGCCGTGCACACATTGGTGGACCGCGTTGTGTTCGCTGTCCACGGGCAGGATCTCGACGCCGCGGCGCCGGGCGGCGTCGGTCACGAGCGCGCCGGCCATCACGAGCACTTCCTTGTTCGCCAGCGCGATGGCCTTCCCCGCTTCGATCGCGGCGAGCACCGCCTCGAGCGCCGCCGTGCCCGACGAGGCGCACAGCACCATATCGACGTCGGGCCGGGTGGCCAGCGCCACGAGGCCGTCCGACCCGTGGCCCGCGATCTCGGCGACCGAGACGCCCACGTGCCGGCGCAGGCGGTCGATCGCGGCCCCCGACGCCATCGCGACGGCGCGCGGCCGGAACTGCTCCACCTGCTCCGCGAACAGCGCCACGTTCGCGCCGGCGGCCATCGCGACCACCTCGAGCCGGTCCGCGTGGGCGCGCACCACCGACAGGGCGCTGCGTCCGATCGACCCGGTCGACCCGAGGATCGCGAGGCGTTTCACCGCCACCTAGGCTCCATATTTCAGCAGGACGTAGAACACCGGCGCCGCGAACAGCATCGCGTCGATCCGGTCGAGCACGCCGCCGTGCCCGGGAATGAGCGCGGAGCTGTCCTTGACGCCCGCGCTCCGCTTGAGCAGCGACTCGAACAGGTCGCCCGCGATGCCGAGGCCGACCAGGGCCAGGCCGACCAGCAGCGACCATCCGATCGTCCGCCCCGGCAGCCACCACGGCGCGAGCGCGGCCATGACGATCGGCGCCAGGACGAACCCGCCGAGCGCGCCCTCGACGGTCTTCTTC
The DNA here is from genome assembly GCA_963776495.1 of uncultured Acidobacteriota bacterium. Classification (GTDB taxonomy): domain Bacteria; phylum Acidobacteriota; class Vicinamibacteria; order Vicinamibacterales; family Fen-181; genus FEN-299. The sequence continues at coordinate 138,651 of CAVZMW010000003.1, forward strand.
GGGCTGATGGCCGGCGAGAGCTTCGTCCGGCCGAACAGGCGGCCGGTGAAGTACTGCGCCGAGTCGCTGACGACGATGGTGGTGACCAGCAGCAGCACGGGCTCCCGCCCGGCCGACGCGTGGAGCGCCACGAAGGCACCCAGCGGCAGGCCGAGGTAGAGCACCGGGAAGGCCGCTGCGGCGACGTCGGCGAGCACGCCCGGCGCCGGCGCCCGCGACGCCACGGCGAGCCCGCCCAGGCCGACGAGCACGGCCGCCAGCGGCAGCTCCAGCGGCACGCCGAGGCCGACCGCGGCGCACGTCACCATGGCCGCCGCCGCCGATGCCGCGCGCGGCACCCGCGCGCCGAGGGCCTCGGCGAGCCGCGAGTACTCGAGGAAGGCGAGCAGCAGCACGCCTTCGGCCACCACCAGCAGCAGCGAGGACGGCAGGAACCAGATGCCGCAGAAGAAGACGACGATGAGGACGAGCCCGCTGAGAATGCGAAGCATGTGGTCGGCTACCTGGCGCCGGAGGTCTGGCGCGCCGGCTGGATCCCGCCGTATCGGCGGTCGCGCTTCTGATAGGCGACGATCGCCTCGAGCAGGTGGCGACACCGGAAATCGGGCCAGAGCGTGTCTGTCACCCAGATCTCCGCGTAGGCGATCTGCCAGAGCAGGAAGTTGCTGACGCGCATCTCGCCGCTCGTGCGGATGAGCAGGTCCGGGTCCGGCTGGCCGGCCGTGTAGAGGCAGCTCGCCAGGCGGTTCTCGTCCAGCTCGGCCGCGGTGATGCCGGACTCGATGAGCTGCCGCGCGGCGTCCACGATCTCCGCGCGGCCGCCGTAGTTCAGCGCGATGTTGAACTGCATGCCCGAGTTCCCGGCGGTCCGCTCCGTCGCCCGGGTCAGTTCCCGGCGGACGTCGCTCGCCAGCTCGCCGGGCCTGCCGATCACCTTGAAGCGAATGTCGTTCTTGAGCAGCGTGTCCAGCTCGAGGCGGAGATAACGCTTGAGCAGCGTCATCAGCGTGGACACCTCCGCGCGCGGCCGCTTCCAGTTCTCGACCGAGAACGCGTAGAGCGTGAGGACGGGGATCCCGAGTCGCGCGGACGTCTCGACCGCGTCGCGCACGGCGTCGATGCCGGCGCGGTGCCCCTCCACCCTGGGGAGGTGGCGTTTCGCCGCCCATCGCCCGTTGCCGTCCATGATGATGGCCACGTGCGCGGGAAGGCGCGCGAAATCAACCTCGCGCGCCAGCGCGGCTTCGGGTGACCCGGGCGGAATCCACTCCAGGATCTGTTCGAGAGGCATACCGGTGCCAGCGAGACAAGGCTCGATCTTACAGGCTGCCTCCCGGCGGAGCAAGGGAACCAGGCCGGGTCGCGGGCCCCGGCGCGTACTCGACGCCGACGAGAAACAGGCCGGTGGGGGGCGCCGTCGGTCCGGCCAGCCTCCGGTCGCCCGAGTCGAGCAGGCCGGCCATCGACGACGGGTCGCGGCGACCGTGACCGACCTCGACGAGCGTCCCGACGGCGTTGCGCACCATGTGCCGGAGGAAACCGTCGCCGCAGATGTCGAACGCCACCAGTCGGCCCCCGTCCGGCCGCGCCCGGAGCGTCAGCCCGCCGGCCACCGCCATGGCCGGAAGGTCCTGGATCCGGACGGACTCGATGGTCCTGACCGTCGTCTTCGTGGCGCTCCCCGTCCCCTGCAGCGCGGCGAAGTCGTGCCGCCCTTCCAGGGCTCGGGCGGCCTCGGCCATCGCGGCGAGGTCGAGGGGCTGCGGCACGTGCCACACGTAGCGCCGCTCGAACGGGCTGACGAGCCTGTCGTTGAGGATGAGGTAGCGGTAGGTCTTCGATCGCGCGCCGTAGCGGGCGTGGAAGTCGTCGGCCGCGTCCTCGACCGACAGCACCCGGACGTCGTCGGGCAGCCTGGCGTTCAGCGCCCGCGCCAGCTCGTCGGCCGGAATCGGATGCTCGATCCTGCAGCTGGCGACCTGGGCGAGCGCGTGGACCCCGGCGTCGGTCCGGCCTGCTCCCACGACGACGATCGGCCGGCCTTCGATCGCGGCGATCGCGTCCTCGAGCAGGGCCTGGACCGAGACGCCGGCGGGCTGGCGCTGCCAGCCCACCAGCCCGGTGCCGTCGTAGGCGAGGACGATCTTGAGGGCGCGGGACATGCCGCCGGCCTTACCGATCGTGTCCCACGGCGCCTTGCCGGGAGCCCGGCTTCTGAATCGGGACGTCGCCCGCGCAGAGGGGACAGGCCGCCGGGTCGTAGGTCGGAAGCTGGAGGTCGAGCAGCGCGTGCAGGGGGACGTCGAGCTCGGCGGCGCCGCCGCTCCGATTGACGATCGCCACGGCCGCCACGACCTGCGCGCCGGCCGCTCTCGCCACCTGGATCGTTTCGCGGGTGGATCCGCCCGTCGTGACGACATCCTCGACGACCAGCACGCGTTCGGCGTCGCCGAGGCTGAAGCCCCGGCGCAGCCGCAGCGCGCCGTCCTCGCGTTCGGCGAAGATCGCCCTGGCGCCGAGCGCCCGCGCGACTTCATGGCCGATGATGAGGCCCCCGAGCGCCGGCGAGAGCACGGTGGTCGGCCGGAGATCCCGCACGCGGTCGGCCAGCTCGGCGCCGAGCGCGCCGGCGTGCTGCGGATGCTGGAGCACCAGGGCGCACTGCAGGTAGCCGGGACTGTGAAGGCCGGACGACAGCCGGAAATGCCCCTCGAGCAGCGCCGAACACCGCCGGAACAGGTCGAGCAACTCCTCACGGTTCATGGTCCACTCCCTCGGCCGCAAGAGAGCCGGCGACCGACCCTTCGGCCTGCCGCCGTCCAGCGCCGGGATCGCTGATCCTTCGTTGAGACACGGATGCTTGTCAAGCGCCGGGCGCGCCGCGGCCCGTTGACCCCGGCCCCCAGGGTGGAGAGAATTGGCGCTGGATCAGCGCGGATCGTGAACCGTGGCCCCCTGTTCCTCGTCTATACATAGGACCTGTTCTGGAGTCACCCTGATGTCTGATACCTTTCGCCGCCTCGTGTCTGGCTTTTCGCTCGTGTTCCTCCTCGTTCCGGCCGCCGCTTTCGCCCAGGCCGCTCCTGCGCCCGGCGGCCAGCAGACCGCTCCGCTTCGCCGGCTCTCGGTGGACGATGCGGTGAAGCTCGCGCTCGAACAGAACCTGGCGCTGCAGGTGCAGCGGCTCAACCCGCAAATCCAGGACCTGGCGGTGTCTCAGGTCAGGACGGCGTGGACGCCGACCATCAGCTCGACGGTGTCGAACCAGGCCGCGACGAGCCCCGTCAACAGCTACCTCTCGGGCGTCTCCACGCAACTGATCAGCAAGAACTTCGGCGTCTCGGTCCAGGAGAGCCAGGCCCTGCCCTGGTTCGGGTCGAACTACAGCGTCTCCTGGAACAACACCCGGAGCGACAACAACAGCGTGTTCAGCAGCCCGAACCCCTCGCTCGCCTCGGATCTCGGCCTCAACTTCACCCAGCCGCTGCTCCGCAATTTCAGGATCGACAGCACGCGGCAGCAGCTGCTCATCAGCAAGAAGAACCGCGAGATGTCCGACGTGCAGCTGCGGCAGACCGTGCTCGTGACGATCCGGAACGTGAAGAGCGCCTACTGGGACCTCGCCTACGCGGTCGACAACATGAAGGTGCAGCAGCAGTCGCTCGACATCGCCCGCCAGTCGCTGCTCGACAACAAGGCGCGCGTCGCCGTCGGCACGATGGCGCCGATCGACATCGTCGAAGCCGAGGCCGAGGTGGCGCGCAACGAGGAGGCGGTCATCGTCGCCGACGCGCAAATCACCCGCGCCGAGGACGCCCTGCGCCAGCTCGTCTTCGACCCGAAGGTCCCCGACTTCTGGGGGATGAAGTTCGAGCTGACCGACGTGCCCAGCTTCCGCGCGAAGGACGTGGACGTCGATGCCGCGGTCAGGACCGCGCTCGACAAGCGGACCGACATCGTCAACATGCGCAAGTCGCTCGAGTCGGCCGACATCAGCATCCGCTACTACAAGAACCAGACGCTGCCGGACCTCAACGTCCAGGCAGGATACGGGCTGTCCGGCCAGGGCGGCACGGCGTACACCTTCAACGACTCGTTCCCCCCGGTCGTGACCTCCGTCACCGAGAACGGGTACGGGTCGGTGCTGTCGCAGATGCTGAGCAACGACTTCCACAACTGGTCGCTGGCCGTCACGGTGGCGTATCCGCTCGGCCGCAGCAACGCGCAGGTCTCGCTGGCGAGAGCGAAGGTGTCCTACAGCCAGTCGGAGCTGCAGCTGCGGAGCCTGGAGATGTCGGTGGCCACGCAGGTGCGGGAGGCGGTGCGAACGCTGAACACGAACCGCAAGCGCGTGGATGCCACGCGGGTGTCGCGCGAGCTGGCCGAACGCAAGCTGGGGGCCGAGCAGAAGAAGTTCGAAGCCGGCATGTCGGACAACTTCCACGTGATCCAGGCGCAACGCGACCTGGCGGCGGCGCGCAACGCGGAGCTGCAGGCGGTGCTCGACTACAACCGCTCGCTCGTCGATTTCGAGACCGTCCAGGAGGCCCCGCTCTCCGGCGGCGGCGTGACGATCGGCTCCTAGGGACAGTCACGACCGGCAGACGGCACCACGGCTGGCCGCCCGCAAGGCGGTCAGCCGCTCCTCCCCTCAGAATCCCTCCCCTGAATCCTGAATCCCAAATCCCGAATCCTGTCGAGCTATACTCAGCCTGTCAGTGCTTTCTCTCCAGATCGACACCGCGCGCACGTGGCGGGGCGGCCAGCAGCAGGTCCTGCTGACCGCGCAGGGGATTGCCGCGCGGGGGCATCGCGTCGTCGTCGTCGCGCGCCCCGATGGCGAACTGCGCCGGCGGCTGCCCGCCGGCCTGGAGGTCGTCGACTTCGCCCCCCGGAGCGAAGTGGACCTTCCGGCCGCCTGGCAGCTCTCTCGCGTGATCCGCGGGCTGCAGCCCGACGTGGTGCACGCCCACGATTCGCACGGCCTCGCCGCCGCGGCCACCGCCCTTTCGATCGGCGCGCCGGCGCGCCGCCCGCCCCTGGTCGCGGCCCGGCGCGTGGACTTCCACCTGAGCGCCAACGCCTTCTCGCGCTGGAAGCACCAGCAGGTGTCGCGCTTCGTCGCGGCGTCCGAGGCGATCCGCGCGATGCTCGTCGAGGACGGGATCGCGCCGAACCGGATCGTCACCGTGCACGAGGGGATCGACGTCGAGCGCGTCGCCGCGGTCGATCCGCTCAACGTGCGGGAGGAGGTACTGGTTCCCGGCGCATTCGCTGATCGTCGGCAACATCGCCGCGCTGGTGCCGCACAAGGGGCAGAAGTTCCTCGTCGAGGCGGCGGCGATCGTCGTGCGCGAGATGCCCGAGGCGCGATTCCTGCTGATTGGCGAGGGCGAACTGCACGACGCGCTGGAGCATCAGATCAAGCACCTGCACCTCGCGCAGCACATCGTCTTGACCGGGTTCCGCGCCGACGTGCTCGGCGTGCTGAAGGGGCTGGATCTGTTCGTGATGAGCTCGGTGACCGAGGGGCTCGGCACGGCGCTGCTCGACGCGATGGCGCTCGGACGGCCGATCGTCGCCACGCGGGCGGGCGGGATCCTCGAGGTGGTGCTCCACGGCGAGACCGGCCTGCTGGTGCCGCCGCGGGACGCCCCGGCGCTGGCCGCCGGCATCCTGGACCTGCTGCGGGACCCCGAACGACGGCGGCGCTTGGCGGCAGCGGGCCTCGCGCGGGTGCGGGATCGATTCAGCGTCGATCGGATGGTGGAGGGGACGCTCGCCGTGTACGTCGGCCTGGCCGGCACCAGCCCCGCAGAGGACATCGAGAATCCAGCGACGGCCGATTGAGGCCGCACTGGTCGCGCATCCCCACGTGGCAGAGCGCGAAGTCGTAGCGGACCGGGTCGTCGGGGTCGAGCTGTCGCAGCGCGGCCGTGATCTCGGACGCCATCGGCCAGCCCGGGCTGAGCCGGCGCGTGAGCCCGAGACAGCGCCCGACGCGGATCACGTGGACGTCGAGCGGCACGATCAGCTGCGACGGCGAGACGCCGGACCAGGTGCCGAGGTCCACGGCGTCGGCGCGCACCATCCAGCGCAGGTAGAGGTTCAGGCGCTTGCACGCGCTGCCGGCGGACGGACGCGTGAAGAAGTACGAGAGGCCGCGGAGGCGCGGGTGCGCCTCTCCGGCCAGCACGAGCGCGCGGCGCGAGAACGACTCGAGGGCGCGTTCGACGTCGACGTCTCCCGCGTCGTGGCCGCGAAGGAAGAACCCCTCGATCGAGCCCGCCTCGTCCAGCATCCGCCGCAGGAGATCGATCAGCGCCGCGAGGTCCTCGCCTCTCGTCCAGCGATGGCCCAGCGGGGCGATCGCCCCGCCGTCCCGCCGGGGATCGAACCGGCGGACGAACGCCGACGGCGCGGGGCCCAACTCGGCCAGCAGGCGCTCGATCGACTGAAGGATGCTGGCGACGCGGCCGAACGCGAGGCCGGCCGCGAGGAACCCGACCACGTCCCTGTCCGCGCGCGCCGGGTAGCGCCGCACGAGATTCACCGGGTCGGCGACGCTGTCGGCCTGGTTGTAGCGCGCGTAGAGGTCGTCGAGCACCTCCTTCAACCCTCGACGTGGCTCGGGGTGCCCTGAGCGAGCGCTCGGCCTTGTCCCCCGCGCGTCGAAGGGCAGGCCTGCCCGCGGGCCGGCGGCGGCCTGCCGGCCCGTCATCCCCGCCCACCCGGCGCCTGGAACGCTGCGGCGCCCGCGACCTGGTCGTTCGCGAAGACGACCCGGCCGCCGACGATCGTGGCCGCGACCGCGCCCCGCAGCTTCCACCCGTCGAACGGCGAATTGCGCGACCGCGACCGCGACCTGCCGAGGTCCACCATGATCGCGGCCGACGGGGCGAGGATCGTGACGTCGGCCGGCCGGCCGGGCCTCAGGCTGCCGCCCGGGAGGTTGAGGATGCGGCTCGGGTTGACCGACATCAGCTGGACGAGTCGCCGCAGCGTGACGACGCCCCGGTGGACGAGCCGGTCGAGCGCCAGCGGGACCGCGGTCTCGAGGCCGATGATCCCGAACGGGGCCCGGTCGAACTCCACGGCCTTCTCGTCCTGCTGGTGCGGCGCGTGATCGGTGGCGATCGCGTCGACGGTCCCGTTCCGCAGTCCCTGCAGCACGGCGTCGACGTCGGCCCGCTCCCTGAGCGGCGGGTTCATCTTGAGATTGGTGTCGTAGCTCACCGGGCCGGTCAGCCGCTCGTCGGTGAGCGTGAAGTGATGCGGCGTCACTTCGCACGTCGCCCCGAGACCCCGGGACTTGGCCGCCTCCATCGCGCGCAGCGACTGGCGCGTGCTGAGGTGCGCCAGGTGGACCGCGCCGCCCGTCACCTCGGCGAGCGCGAGGTCGCGCTCGACCATGATCGACTCGGCCGTCGCCGGGATGCCGCGCAGGCCGAGGATCGAGGCGACGTAGCCCTCGTGCGCCACGCCCTCGCCCTTGAGCGTCGGCTCCTCGCAGTGGTCGATCACGGGGATGCCGAACATGCCGGCGTACTCGAGCGCCCGCCGCATCAGCAGCGCCGACACCACGGGCCTCCCGTCGTCGGACACGGCCACACAGCCGGCGCCCTTCAGGTCGGCGATCTCGGACAGGCTCTCGCCCCTCATGCCCTTCGACACCGCGCCGATCGGGTAGACCCGCACCACGCCCGAGAGCGCCGCCCGCTCGACGATCGACCGGGTGACGGCGGCGCTGTCGTTCACCGGCTCGGTGTTGGGCATGCAGGCGACGGCGGTGAACCCGCCGGCGGCCGCCGCGGCGGTGCCGCTGGCGATCGTCTCCTTGTGCTCCTGCCCCGGCTCGCGGAGGTGGACGTGCATGTCCACGAACCCGGGACACACGACCAGCCCCTCCGGGATCTCGACGACCTCGGTCCCGGGTTCGGCCGGCAGGTCCTGCCCGACCGCCGCCACGCGGTCGCCGTCCAGGAGCACGTCCCTCGTGCCGTCGATCCCCTGCGTCGGGTCGACCAGGTGCCCGCCCTTAAGCAACCGCTTCATGTTCAGCTCCACCTGACAGCAGATACAGGATCGCCATGCGGACCGCGACGCCGTTGGCGACCTGGTCGAGGATCACCGACGAGGGGCCGTCGGCCAGGTCCGACGAGATCTCGACGCCGCGGTTCATCGGCCCCGGGTGCATGACGAGCACGTCCGGCTTCGCCCGCCGGACCCTTTCGGGCGTCATGCCGAAGACGTTGAAGTACTCGCGCAGCGTCGGGAAGTAGCCGCCGAGCATCCGCTCGAGCTGGATGCGCAGCATCATCACGGCGTCGGCGCCTTCGACGGCCTCGTCGATCGACGACGTCACGTGCGCCCCCGTCCGCTCGAAGCCGACGGGGATGAGCGTGGGCGGGCCGCACAGCCATACGTCGGCCCCCATCTTGGTGAGCAGCAGCACGTTCGACCTGAGGACGCGGCTGTGGAGCAGGTCGCCGCAGATCGCCACCTTCAGCCCCGCGATCCGCCGCTTTCGCTCGCGGATCGTGAACGCGTCGAGCAGCGCCTGCGTCGGGTGCTCGTGCATGCCGTCGCCGGCGTTGATGACGCCGGAGCGGCAGATGCGCGACAGGAAGTGGCACGCGCCGGAGGAGGAGTGGCGCACGACGAGCAGGTCGGGCGACATCGCCTCGATGTTGTGCACCGTGTCGGCCAGCGTCTCGCCCTTGACGACGCTCGAGGTGCTGGCGGCGATGTTCAGCGTGTCGGCGCTGAGCCGCTTCTCGGCGATCTCGAACGAGGTCCTCGTGCGCGTGCTCGCCTCGAAGAAGAGGTTGACGACCGTCTTGCCGCGCAGCGCCGGCACCTTCTTGATCGGCCTCGAGGAGATCTCCTTCATCGCGACGGCCGTGTCCAGGATGAGCGAGATCTCCTCGGCCGTCAGCTCGGCGATGCCGAGCAGGTCCTTCCTCCGCAGCCGGCTCGTCGGGATCGGCGCGTCGTCGGCCTGCGGCGCGGCCGCCGTCGTGGGCGTGGTCTCCGGGCTCATGCCTCGTCCTCCCCGGCCATCCGGTCGATGACCACCTCGTCGCAGCCGTCGGTCTCGGCGAGCCGGACCGACACGCTCTCGGCGCGCGAGGTGGGCAGGTTCTTGCCGACGTAGTCGGCCTTGATCGGCAGCTCGCGGTGCCCGCGGTCGACGATGACCACGAGCTGGATGGCCCGCGGCCGGCCGAAATCGATCAGCTCGTCGAGCGCCGCGCGGATGGTGCGTCCGGTGTACAGCACGTCGTCGACCAGCAGGATCACGCGGTCGTCGATCGAGAACGGGATCTCGGTGCTGCGGACCAGTGGCTGCGGCCCGACGGCGTGATGCATCAGGTCGTCGCGGTAGAGGGTGATGTCGAGCGCCCCGACCGGCACGTCCTGCCCCGTGATCTCCTTGAGCCGGACGGCCAGGCGGCCGGCGATCGGGACGCCGCGCGTGCGCACGCCGACGAGCGCGAGGCGATCGACGCCGCGGTTGCGCTCCACGATCTCGTGCGCGATCCGGGCGAGCGTGCGCGCCATCCGGTCCGCGTCCATGACGACGGGCATACGAACTCCTTGAAGGTGAACACGGGCGATGTCGGGCCGCGGCGGGCGGCGGCCGGGTCGGCGGGTGACGCGATGAACGGACGGGCGGGTTCGTGCATGCGGGATCTTGTCGGCCTCACCGGACCGGCTTAAAGAACAGTCGAAGTATAGCACGCTCGCCGGCCAGGAGGCCGGCGCTGCCCTTGGACGGTAGAGCGGGCGTCCTCGCCCGCGTTCCCCGCGGAGGGCGGTGGACGACGGCCATCGGCTATACTGCCAGCGATGCCAGTGGACGTGGACGCCGAGGTCCTGTTCTCGACCCGCCTGTCGGACGACTACGCCGTCGTCGGGTTCCGGGCTCCCGCCCTCGCGGGTGCGATCCGCCCGGGACAGTTCGTGATGATCCGGACGGCGCCGGGCGACGTGCCCCTGCTGCGCCGCCCGTATTCGGTCTTCGACCTGCTGCGCGACCAGGGCGGGCGCCCCGTCGGGTTCTCGATCCTCAACAAGAGGGTCGGCACCGGCAGCCGCCTGCTGTCCGAGGCCGCGCCCGGCGCGAGGTTCCCCTGCCTCGGGCCGCTCGGCCGGCCCTTCACGCTGCCGCCCGCGGGCGCGGAGGCGTGGATGATCGCCGGCGGAACCGGCCTGGCGCCGTTCGCCTCGTTGAGCGAGGAACTGGCCGCCGCGGGCGCGCGGCGCCGGCTCTTCTACGGCGCGCGAACGAGGGCCGAGTTGTTCTGCCTCGACCGCTTCGAACCGGTCGGCGTCGACACGCTGCTGGCCACCGAGGACGGCACCCGCGGCGAGACCGGCCGCGTGACCGTGCCCCTCGCGCGCGAGCTGGCCGCACGGGCCGGCGGCCCGCCCGTCGTGCTCTATGCGTGCGGCCCGGAGGGGATGCTGGAGGCGGTGGCCGGCCTCGCGGCCCGGCACGGGCTGTCCTGCGAGGTCGCCATGGAGCGCCGGATGGGCTGCGGCATGGGCGGCTGTTACAGCTGCGTCGTCGCGGTCCGGACGCCGGACGGGGGCAGGCGGTTCGCCAGGTCGTGCCTCGAAGGCCCCGTCTTCTCGGCGGCCGACATCGTGTGGGACGACCGGGCGTCGTGACGGGCGACACGAGGGAACCTGCAGCCATGGACCTCTCAGTGCGGATCGGCGCGCTCCGGCTCAAGACGCCGATCATGTCGGCGAGCGGGTGCTTCGGCTATGGCGTGGAGTACGCCGACGTCGTGGACCTCTCCACGCTCGGCGCCGTCGTCGTCAAGGGGCTGTTCCTGAAGGAGCGCCTGGGCCATCCCCCGCCCCGGATCGTCGAGACGCCGGCCGGCATGCTCAACGCGATCGGCCTGCAGGGGATCGGGGTGCACCGGTTCGTCCGCGAGAAGATGCCGGAACTGCGGGCGAAGGGCGCCACCGTCATCGTCAACATCTGCGGGACGACCATCGGCGAGTACGCCGAGGTCGCGCGGGTGCTCTCGGACGTCGAAGGGGTCGCGGCGCTCGAACTGAACATCTCCTGCCCGAACATCAAGGAAGGCGGCATCACCTTCGGGTGCCACCTCGGCAACACGCACGACGTCGTGGCCGCGGTGCGCCGCGCCACGCCGCTGCCGCTCATCCCGAAGCTGACGCCGAACGTCACCGACGTGGCGTCGTTCGCGCGGGCGGCCGAGGAGGCCGGCGCCGACGCCGTGTCGCTGGTAAACACGTTCCTCGCCCTGGCCATCGACGTCGAGACCAGGCGCCCGCGGCTGTCGAACGGCATGGGCGGGCTGAGCGGCCCGGCGATCCGTCCGATCGCCGTGCGGATGGTCTACGAATGCGCGCGCCGCGTGAAGATCCCCGTCATCGGGATGGGCGGGATCATGTCGGCCGCCGACGCGCTGGAGTTCCTGATCGCCGGCGCCACGGCCGTGCAGGTGGGGACGGCGACGTTCGTCGACCCGTTCATCTGGGGCAAGCTCGAAACAGGGATCCGCGACTACATGAGCCGTCACGCCGTCGAACGCGTGGCCGACCTGGTCGGCACGCTCGAGATGCCGGGAGACACGCGCCGATGAAGGAACTGCTGGTCGCCCTCGACGTGGATTCCGCCGACCGCGCCATCGCGCTGGCCCGCGAGCTGGCCGGAGTGGTCGGCGGCGTGAAGGTCGGCAGTCGACTGTTCACGTCGGAGGGGCCGTCGGTCGTCCGCCGCCTGGTGGAGGATGGCCACCGCGTCTTCCTCGACCTCAAGTTCCACGACATCCCGAACACGGTGGCCGGCGCGGTCGGCGCCGCCACGCGCCTGGGCGTTTGGATGATCAACGTCCATGCCTCGGGCGGCCTCGACATGATGCGCGCCGCGGGGAAGGCGGCCGCCGACACGGCCGCGGCCGAGGGCCTGCCGAAGCCGCTCGTCATCGCGGTGACGGTGCTGACGAGCCTCGACCAGGCCGCGCTCGAGCGCGTCGGCGTCGGGGCGCCGGTCCTGCACCAGGTGGACGCGCTGGCGGCGCTGGCCGCCGAGGCGGGGCTGGACGGCGTCGTTGCCTCCCCGCAGGAGACGGCGCGGCTGCGCGCGCGCCGGGGACCCGGGTTCGTGATCGTGACGCCGGGCATTCGCGGCCCTTCGACTCGCTCATGCGCCGCCCCGAGCAACGTCGCCCTTCGAGGGCCTCAGGGCGACCCTGAGCTTGTCGAAGGGGCGAGGGGCGGGGCCGGGCCCGTCGGCGAGCGCGCCGACGATCAGGCCCGCACGCTCGGCGCGGCGGAAGCGCTGGCGGCCGGCGCCAGCTATCTCGTGGTGGGACGACCCATCATTGGCGCCCCGGACCCTCGCCAGGCGGCCGAGGCGATCTGCGCGAGCTGCGCGACGGGGCGGTAGACTCGCCGTTGGTCCGGTAGCGCCTGACTGACCGACACACGCACGTACTTCAGGGCATCGAACCAGGTACTTTCAGCAACTCCGCCAGGATGATCTCCAGGCGGCGGCCGGACGACTCGAACGCTCCGGCCTCTTCGTATCGGACGTTGCCCTGTCGGTCGATGAACACGGTGGTTGGATAGCCGTTCACGCCGAAGCGCCTGGCCACACCGTCGTCGTAGAGCACCGGGAACGGGAGTCGCTGCCCCTCCGCAAACTCCTTGACGCGCCCGTGGTCGCTGGCCTCATCCGTCGAGACAGCCAGAATCTCCACGCCCTGCGCTTTGTACTTCTCGTAGGTGGTCGCCAGAAGCGACATCTCTCCAACGCACGGCCCACACCAGGTGGCCCAGAAGTTCACGAGGACTATCTTCCCTTTGAGATCCGATAGGCGGTAGCGGCGGCCGCCGGTGGCTTCGAGATCGAAGTCGGCGGCAGGACGAGTGGTCAGCCGCTTCCGCACGTCGGCTGCGACCCGCTCGTCGCCTTCCCGCCTCAACGCCTGCGCCTCGTCCTTTCGCCCGAGCTCGCCGAGTGCCTCGGCCAGATGGGCGAGGGTCGACTCCTCCCGGTTCAACGACACCGATTGCCGCAGCCGTTCCTCGGCTTCCGCCGCGCGTCCGGATCTCAGGAGCACCGCGCCCGTCGCATGTAGCGCGAGCGCGCGTTGGGTGCGGTATGTGGCCTGTTGCTGCTCCACTGAGAAGCGGGCGGCAAAGTCCTCCGCTGGTACCTCCGGCGGCCGGGCCACTGGATGGAACTCCGCCACAGCTCGCTCGGCACGCGTCGCAAACGCCAGTGCAGTCGGAAGGTCCGTGCTGTGCGCCGCCATCGCGAGCGCGGTCATGGCGAACGGCGCGGTGTCAGTCGGATCAATCCGCGCGATCCTGTTCGCGTAGGCGGTCATGGACGCGACATCTCCCGCCCGCCGCGCCGACTGAAACATCAGACCCACGATGAACCGCTCGAGCGCGGGGGCGGGATGCCGCCGCAACAGCGCCTCGAATGCCCTTATCTCTTTCCGCCAGTCGGCCTCGCGCGCAAGGACGATTCGTTTGACATCGGCGTAGAGGGCATACTGCCGGTTGACGGCGAGGATCGCGTACGGAAGACCCGTGGCGTTGGTGTCGGTCGTGAGAACCGCCCGGCCGCGATCCGGATACCACGCGGGATCGAGGCGGAGAATCTGCCGTTCAACGGTTTCCGCCGCGACCGGGTCGTGCACGAGCGTCAGGTAGGCGTCGCGCACGGCAGCGAGAAGTGGAATGTCGGTCGCGCCGCGCGAGACAGCCTTCATCTCTCTCTTCACATCGTCTTGAGCTTGCTGGCCACCGCGCGCCTTCACGAGGCGGAGGCGCCATACCTCCCCCAGACCGTCGGCGCGGAGATCGCGCCGCGACGCCATCTTCTGCGCGGTGAGCATCGCGGCATCCACGCCTTCCACCGTTTCCTGCAGATGGATCGCGCGGACGTAGAACTGCCGCCCGGCGTTGGCGTCGACCGCTGCCAGCGCCTCTTGGACCATCCGACGTCCGTTCCCGCCGAAGTCGTCGTTCATCATCTCCCAGGTTCTCCCAGCGATGACGTACGACTGCGCGAAGTGGCCCCACGAGGAGTCTGGCGCGAGCGCGACAACGAGTCGGAGCCAGCGCATGTCGTCGGGACCTCGACCGACCCCGCTCAGGAAAAGGGCGAGTGGATAGACCGGATTGTCGGGCTGCCGCCTTATGAGGTCGGCGTATTCGGCCTTGACCGCGTCCAACTCGCCCTGGAAGTCGGCCCTCAGGCGTATGTAGGTGATGTGCGGATCAAGAGACATCGGCGCGACGCCTATCGCTCTTCGCGCGGTGCGTATCGCTTCATCGATCCTATCGCGACCGGCCAAGTCGATTGACTGAGCCAGAAGATCGCCCGCGGCCTTGGGTGACGCCAGACCGTACGGGTGCGGCTTGGCGGATTGGGTCATCACTGGCGCAACAAGGATGCCTGTCAGACACGCGGCTATCAGCCTGGCGTTCATAAAGCGAGGAACCCTCCGGAGAGCCAACAGGCGCGAGTAGCGGCCTCTGCCGATGCTGCGGGGCGGCGGGCGGTGAACATAATCGCCGTTCTCAGACACGCTCGACCGGGATCCGCGGCCCTTCGAGGGCCTCAGGGCGACCCTGAGCGTGTCGAAGGGGCGACGGCGGCAGTCGGCACGCCACTCTTACACAACGCTGACGCTCGATCAACTGAAGGCGTCGGTGGCGTCTCCGACCTGATCCGGATGTTGCCGGAGGAGGTCGAGATCCCTCGGCTCCCGCTTGACGGCCCACGGGCCAGGAGCGAGAATGACCGCCTCGAGCCCGGTCACCGCCGGCTGTCAAGGAGGGGTCGATGAAGCGTGAACGACTGCTCGTCCTCTCGCTGTCCCTCGCGGCGCTTCTGCTGTCATTGCCCGCCGCCTTTGCCCAGCTCCCCCCCGCAGCCGACATCCTCCCCCCGGGGTTCAAGGTCACCGCGGAGCGGAACCTTGGTGGATTTCAGATCGTCAACGGAATCAAGCCCAACGAGAACGTCCCGAAGCCGCACGCGGACCAGGGCATCGTGCTCGAGATCTCGTGGATGAACAACCCTGCCGTCGATCAATTCCTGGAGAGGGTCGCCTCGCAGGCCGAAGATCCGGCCCGACAGATTCCGGGGTCGGCGACCCGGGAGGAGCCGTGCGGCAGGGAACGATACCGCGACGGCGTTCGCCAGTGCCGCAAGGTCATGACGCCCTGGATCGGGGGCGGCAGCGGACCCGAGCTCGTGACATGGAAAATCGGCTGGACGGGCAAGGGCCCGCAGGACGGCCTCGTGAGTGTCAGCGTCAACAACTTCTTCGGATCCAAGGCGGCCGCCCAGGACCTGATCGACGCGGTCATCTCCAAGATCACCAAAGGCAAGTAGGCGATAGCCCTACCTGATCCGGATGCTGCCCGACGAGGCGTTCACCGACCAGGGACCGGTCGGCCGGCCCTGGACGTCGATGCCGCCGCTCCCCGTGCTGATGCGCGCGGGGCCGTTCACGCCGGTCACCCTGACCGAGCCCGAACCTGCCGACACCGACACCGCGTCCCCCCGTCCCGAGGCAATTCGGGGCAATCCGGCGCACGATGAGACGCGTTGGAGCGCGAACTCGGCCTCGACTCGAGATCCCCGGACCCGCAAGCGGCCCAGGGCTCGGGAGGAGTCAGGTTCGCGACAGCGCCTCGGCGACAAACTGGTTCAGGTTCTCGCCGCGTGCCATCGCCTTCAGCACCAGCTTCTTGTGCAGTTCCTTCGGAATCCTGACGACGAACTCGCCGCTGTAACTGCGGGCGGCGTCACCCTTGGGAGCGGACATCTTCCCGTCGAGTACATCCTCGACCAAGTCCTCGACAATAGCCGCCAGCTGTGACGCCACCTTCGCCTCGCTCGTCCCGTGGCAGCACTGCCCGACAAGAGGCAGGACGCATCCACGAGCCTCCAACTCGCCTGTGGTTGCGCGTTGGTGACGGCGCCGAGGGTAAGGTGGACGTCGCGAGACCGCCGAGGCGATCCGGACGAGTTGGGAAGCCGGGCGGTAGGACCGGCGACACGCCGGTCCCCACCGCCCGCGGATTCGTCGGGGCGCGCTACTTCGCGGTGATGATGAAGTGGCCGCGCCGGTTCTGCGACCAGCAGCTCTCGTTCTCCTCGGTGCAGAACGGCTGTTCCTTGCCCTTGCTGACCACCTGCAGGCGATCCGCGCCGACGCCCAGGCTCACCAGGTAGCTCTTGACGGCGTTCGCGCGCCGCTCGCCGAGGGCGAGGTTGTACTCGGCCGTCCCCCGCGAGTCGCAGTGGCCCTCGATGGTGACCTTCACGCCCGCCCACCGTTTCAGCCAGTCAGCGTCCTTCTGGAGCGCCGTCCGGTCCGCGTCCTTCAGCTCCGACTTGTCGAAGTCGAAGAACGCGTCGTCCAGCGGCTTCTCCGCGTTCAACTGATCGAGCGACTTGGCCGCGAAGATCTGATCCTCGGTCAGCGGCGCGGGCGGCGGCGGCGGAGGCGGCGGTGGTGGTGGTGGCGGTGGTGGTGGCGGCGGCACCGGTGCCGGAGTCGCCACCGGGGGTGGCGGCGGCGGCGGCGGAGCCGTCTGCGGCGGTTTCTTGTGGCAGCCGGCCGCACCGAGACCGATGGCGGCGACTGCGGCGGCAGCGACCACGTAACGGACCAAGCGTGTCATGGTGACTCTCCTCGAACACCGTCTCCCCGGCACGGCCAAGGTATGGGGCGGGCGCCACGAAGCAGGACATCGGCGGGCCGTCGGCCGAGCGCGAGCGGCAGAAACCCAGCTTAGCCGTTCGGTCGCGGGGGTGTCAAACCTGCGGGTGCCGTGCGCGAGCCGCGACGGGGGCCCGCGCGGGGCTACGACACCGCCCGAAGCGGCAGCACCTCGTTCAGGCTGCCGGTTCGGTAGCCCTGCAGATCGAGGCTGACGTAGCGAAAGCCGATCGTCTTGAGGTCCTCGACGATCGCGCGCCGCACCTCGTCGTCGAACGCCCGGCGCATGTCGGCCGGGTCGAGTTCGAGCCGGGCGATCTCGCCGTGGTGCCTCACGCGGCAGTGCCGGAACCCGAGCGAGTGGAGCACGTCCTCCGCCTGCTCGATCATCCGCAGCTTTTCCACGGTGACTTCGGCGCCGTACGGAATGCGGGAGGACAGGCACGCCGAAGCCGGCTGGTCCCAGGTGGGCAGGCCGAGGCGGCGCGACAGCTGGCGGACGTCGGACTTGGTCAGGCCGGCCTCGTCGAGCGGGCTGCGGACGCCGTGCTCGCGCGCCGCGTCGCGGCCGGGACGGTAGTCGCCCCGGTCGTCGGCATTGTTCCCGTCCACGACGGCCGAGAGCCCCCGTTCGCGGGCGAGCGCGGCGAGGCGGCCGAACAGCTCCTGCTTGCAGTAGTAGCAGCGGTTCGACGGGTTGGCCGTGTAGGCGGGCGAGTCCATCTCGGAGGTGGCGATGAACTGGTGGCGGAGCCCGCACTGCTTCGCGACGGCGAGCGCGAGGTCGCGGTGCGCGGCGGGGTAGCTGGGGCTGTCGGCCGTCACCGACAGCGCGCGCTCGCCGAGCACCTCGTGGGCGACCGCCGCCAGCAGCGCGGAGTCGACGCCTCCGCTGAAGGCGACTACCACCGATCCGAGCCGGCGGAGGATCTGCCGCACGGCGGCTTCCTTCTGCGCCAGCGTCTCGGCCTGACTGTCCTGGGAGTCCCCGGGGGCTTGATCGCTCACTCTTCCAAATCCTCGTCTTCCTCTTCGTCCTCGTCGAGGTCGTCCTCGCCCTCGTCGGGGTCGGCTTCTTCCTCGTCCTCGTCCGCCACCACATCGAACTCGACCGGGGCAACGCCGATCACTTCGAGATCGGTGCCGCATTCCGGACAGCTGATCTGGTCGCCCTTGTCGACGTCGAACTCGTCCACGTCGATGTCGGCTTCACACTCGGGGCAAATGGCCATACCCCATCCTCCCGAAGGCGCCCGCCCGCGTCAAGGGGGTCGCGTTCCTCCGATTTGGTACCATGCCGTCCCTATCGAGGGTTGTGGCGAGAGCGGGCCGGGATTATAACGATATCCTGGCGGCTGCCGCAATCACCCGGCCGCCGGCGCTCCACCGTCCGCGACCCGGAGGATCTAACGTTGCGCCACCACCCTCCCGATAAGAGAGATCGATGACCGCCGGAAGTGCCGCCACCAAGACCGTCCTCATCGCCGGCGAGTCCTCGTTCGTGCGCGAGCGGTTCCAGGCCGTCCTCCAGGAGGCCGGCCACCACGCCGTCATCGCGCGCAGCGCCGCCGAGGTGCTCGGCCGGGTGCGGGCCGACCTCGATCAGATCGACCTGCTCGTGCTCGACCTGCGGCTCCCCCAGACCACCGGCGTCGATCTGGTGCGCGCCGTGCGCAAACTGGACAACGGGCGCCTGCCCATCCTCGTCTTCAGCGGCACGATCACCAGCGCCGAAGAGGTCCGCGAACTCGCCGCGCTCGGTGTGGCAGGCTACGTGAACGAGTATAGCGCGGTGCAGCACATTCTCCCCTCGCTGGCGCCGCACCTGTTCCCCGACAACTTCAACCGGCGGTCGAGCCCGAGGGTGGTGCTGAGCATCCCGGTCGCCTACCGGTGCGGCGACACCATCACGGCCGTCCTCACGCTCAATATCGGCAAGGGTGGCCTCAGCCTCCGGACGATGAGCCCGCTGTCGGTCGGGTCGAAGACCCGGGTGCGCTTCGGCCTCCCCGGGGCCTCCAAGGAGATCGAAGCCGACGCGAAGGTCACCTGGAGCGACCACCGGATCGGGATGGGCCTGCAGTTCGAGCGGCTCGAGGCCGGGGACCAGGCCGGCATCGACGAGTTCGTCGACGGGCACTTCTTCACCGCCCGGGGCTGACGTCCGGGCCGCCGCCGGCCGCCACTCATCCGGCTCCCTCGCGTCCATCGTCCGGCTCTTCCCACCCCCGTGAGCGCTGTTGCCGGCGTTTGCATCCCATCAGTTCCCCGGCTACAGTGCTCGCATGGACCAGAGCACGTTCGATGTGGCGGGGCGGCTGGCGGCCGTCCTGGCGCTCGTCTGCGCCAACGGGTTCTTCGTGGCCAGTGAATTCGCCATCGTCACGGTGCGCAAGACGCGGATCGACCAGCTCGTGGCCGAGGGCAACCACCGCGCGGTCCGGGTTCGACAGGCGATCGGGGACCCGACCCGTTTCCTGGCCGCCACCCAGGTCGGCATCACGATGGCGAGCCTCGGGCTCGGCTGGGTCGGCGAACCGGCCGTGGCCCGGTCGATCCAGCCGCTGCTCTCCGGCCTGCCGTCGGCGTGGGTCCAGGTGGGCGCGCACTCGATCGCCGCCGGCGTCGCCTTCGCGCTGATCACCTCGCTGCACGTCGTCTGCGGCGAGCTGGCGCCAAAGACCCTGGCCCTCCAGCACGCCGAGCGAACGGCGCTGCTGGTGACGGCGCCCACCCGGCTTTTCATGCTGGCGCTCTGGCCGTTCATCTCGCTGCTCAACGCCCTCGGTGCGCTCGTGGTGCGCCTGTTCGGGCTCGAGCCCCAGACCGCGCGCTCGCTCGTCCACTCGGAGGAAGAGTTGAAGATGCTCGTCACGGCCAGCCAGGAGGCCGGCGTGCTCGAGGAGGACGAAGGGGAGATGCTGCACCGCGTGTTCGGCTTCGGCGATCTCACGGCCGAGCAGGTGATGGTGCCGCGGACCGAAATGACCGGGATCCCGGCGGGCGCGACGCTCGCGGACGTCATCGACCGGGTGTCGCGCCACCCCCACCCGTGGCTGCCGGTGTTCGGGAGCGATATCGACGACATCCGCGGCTTCCTGCACGTCGAGGATCTCTTCCCGGCGCTGACCAAGCCGGCCGATCAGTTCCGGGTCACCGACTGCCTCCGCGAGGCCCTGACGGTCCCGGAGACGCTGAAGGCGGACGACGTGCTCGAGGAGATGCGCCGGAAGGGCACGCACCACGCGGTGGTCATCGACGAGTACGGCGGCACGGCCGGGCTGGTGACGTTCGAGGGGCTGATGGAACGGATCGTCGGCGAGGTCGGGAGCGAATTCAGCACCGGCGGCACGAGGATCTCGGTGCTGCCCGGCGGCGCGGCGCTGCTCGACGGCCTGGCCCTGACGACCGACGTCAACGCGGAGTTCGGCCTGCACATCGACGAGGACGACTTCACGACGGTCGGCGGATTCGTGCTCGGGAAACTGGGCCGGCGGGCCCGGCTCGGCGACCGCGTGGAGGTCGAGAACTGGACGTTCCGCGTCGAGGCGCTCGACGGCCTTCGCGTGGCCCGCGTCTACCTGTCCCCCGCCCCGAAGCAGCCCTGAAGACCAGCTCTTCAGGGCGGCGCCCGGTGCCGGCCGGACGCCGGCGCACGACCTTGCCGGCCGTCGAAGGCTTCGACTAACATGAACGATCCGGGCGGTTTCCATGGAGCAGCAGCGTGATTGAGGTCCAGCACCTGACGAAGCGGTACGGCCGGGTGACGGCCGTCGACGATGTGACCTTCCGGGTCGAGCGGGGTGAGATCCTCGGCTTTCTCGGCCCCAACGGCGCCGGCAAGACGACGACGATGCGCGTGCTCACCGGGTACCAGCCGGCGACATCGGGCCGTGCGATCGTGGCCGGCTTCGACGTCTTCGACGAGCCGCTCGAAGCCAAGCGCCGCACGGGATACCTGCCCGAGACGCCGCCGCTCTACCCCGAGATGACGGTCCGCGAGTACCTCGGCTTCGTGGCGCAGATCAGGGGGGTGCCCGCCCGCGAGCGCAAGAGCCGCGTCGACGCGTCGATGGAGAAGACGCGGGTGACCGACATGGCCGCCCGCCCCTGCGGGAAGCTCTCGAAGGGGTACCGCCAGCGCGTGGGCCTCGCGCAGGCCCTGCTCCACAACCCGGACGTGCTGATCCTCGACGAACCCACCGCGGGCCTCGACCCCAAGCAGATCATCGAGACGCGCGAACTCATCAAGCACCTGGCCGGCGATCACACGATCGTCCTCAGCACGCACATCCTGCCCGAGGTGGCGCAGACGTGCCAGCGCGTGGTCATCATCAACCACGGGCGCGTGGTGGCGGTGGACTCCCCGGACAACCTGACGCGGCGGCTCGGCGGGGCGCAGACGATGTACGTGCAGGTGGACGGGGCGGTGGACGCGGTGCCGGCCGCCCTCCGGCGGATCGCCGGCATCACGCGCATCGCCGAGGTCGACCGGCAGGAGGGGATCGTCGGCTACGAGGTGGACAGCGCCTCGGGACAGGACCTCCGCCGCGACATCGCGCGGGCCGTGGTCGCGTCGGGCTGGGGGCTGCTGGAGCTCCGGCCGGTCCGCATGAGCCTGGAGGACATCTTCCTGCAACTGACGACGGAGGAGCCGTCCGGGGAGGCAGCGAACCAATGACGAACATCCTGGCGATCGTCCGCAAGGACTGGAGGGGCTACTTCGAGTCGCCCATCGGGTACGTCGTGATCGGGCTGTACGCGTTCATCTTCGGGTACTTCTACACCGTCGGGTTGACGTGGTTCCTGCAGGAGAGCATGCGGGCGCCCGCCATGGGGGGCGGCCCGATGAACGTCAACCAGCAGTTGATCCGCTACGTCTTCATGAACTCGATGGTGATCTACCTCTTCGTGGTGCCGCTCATCACGATGCGGACCTACGCCGAGGAGAAGCGCTCGGGCACCATCGAGCTGCTGATGACCGCGCCCGTCACCGACTTCCAGATCCTGATGGGCAAGTTCCTCGGCGCGTTGTCGCTGTTCGCGGCCACGCTGGCCATCACGCTGATCCACATGGCGGTGCTGTTCAGGTTCGGCAACCCGGAGTGGAAGCCGATCGTCACCGGCTATCTCGGCATGCTGCTGGTCGGCGGCTGCATGGTCTCGGTCGGCGTGTTCTTCTCGAGCCTGACCCGGAACCAGATCGTCGCCGGGATGTTCACCTTCATCGTGCTGCTGCTGCTGTGGGTCATCGAGTGGATCGGCGGCCTGCTGCCCGCGGGGCTGGCGGCGGTCTGCTCCTACCTCTCGCTCACCGGGCACGTCGAGGACTTCCTGCGCGGCATCGTGGACACCGCGCACGTCGTCTATTACCTGAGCTTCATCACCTTCGGCCTGTTCCTGACGGCCAAGGCGGTCGACAGCGAGCGGTGGCGGGGGTAGCGCGCGATGCTGAAACGAGCTCTCGATACGATCGGGTGGCTGGGCACGGCGCTCGTGCTCGCCGCCGTCGCCGTGTTCTTCCTCAAGGCCGAGTGGCAGCCGTACTCGCGCTGGCTGGCGTGGGGCGGCCTGGCCTGCATCCTGATCTTCACGCTCGGCCAGTGGCGCGAGATCGCCCGGGTGTTCGCCGCCCGGTCGGTGCGCCTCGGCACCGTCTCGGGCGCGGGCATCGTCGTCGTGCTGGCGATCCTCGTGGCCGTCAACTACCTCTCCGCGCGCGAGCACAAGCGCTGGGACCTGACGGCGGCAGGACAGTTCTCGCTCTCGCCGCAGTCGGTCAAGGTGCTCAAGTCGCTCGACAGCCCGCTCAAGCTGACGGTGTTCGCCAAGGACGCCGAACTCCCGGCCTACCGCGACCGCCTCGGCCCCTACGAGTACGTCTCCAAACAGGTGACGACCGAGTACGTCGATCCCGACAAGAACCCGAGGCGCGCCAACGAGCTCGCGATCCAGTCCAACGGCACCATCGCCGTCCAGTACAAGGGCCGGATCGAGCGCGTCGTCGGGAGCTCCGAGCAGGACCTGACCAACGGGATCATCAAGGTCGTCACCGGCAAGGAGCGGAAGATCTACTTCACCCAGGGTCACGGCGAGAAGGACACGTCCAACACCGAGCGGACCGGCTACAGCGCCATCGCGGCGCAGATGGCCCGCGACAACTACAAGGTGGAGCCGCTGCCGCTCGCCCAGGAGGGACAGGTGCCGGCCGACGCGGCGGCCGTCGTCGTGGCGGGCCCGAAGACCGACTTCCTCCCCGGCGAGATCGACGCGCTCAACGCCTACATCGCCAGGGGCGGACACGTCTGCCTGCTGCTCGATCCGCCGGCCAAGATCGACAGCCCGCCGCTCACCAACCTGATCGCCCTGGCCCACGACTGGGACATGGAGGTCGGCAACAACGTGGTCGTGGACGTCAGCGGCGTGGGCCGGCTGCTCGGCACCGACGAAACGGTCCCGGTGGCGGTGAAATACCCGCCGCACCCGATCGTCGAGGGGCTCGACTCGCTCACCGCGTTCCCGCTGGCCCGCTCGGTGACGGCGATCAGCGGGGGCGTCGGCGGCCACGTGGCGCAGTCGTTCGTGGAGACCAGCGCCAGGAGCTGGGCCGAAGCGGACCTGAAGACGATGCTGACCGGCGGGAAGGTCAGCTTCGACGAGAAGAAGGGGGACAAGCCGGGCCCGATCTCGATCGCGGCTGCGGCCTCGGCCCCGGTGGCCGCGCCGCTGGCGGCGGACAAGTCGGCCGCCGGCGAGGCGAAGCCGGAGTCCCGCGTCGTCGTCTTCGGCGACTCCGACTTCGCGTCGAACTTCGCGCTCGGCGTCAGCGGGAACAAGGACCTCTTCATGAACGCGATCAGCTGGCTGGCGCAGCAGGAGAACCTGATCGCGATCCGGCCGCGCGAGGCCGACGACCGCCGCCTCACGATGACGGCGGGCCAGCAGCTCCAGGTCGTCATCCTGTCGCTCTTCCTCGTGCCGCTGTTCGTGCTCGGCAGCGGCGTCTACGCGTGGTGGCGGAGGCGGTAGATGCGCGGAGTGAAGTCGCTGCTCGTGCTGGTCGTGGTGCTCGCGGGGCTCGGCGCTTACATCTACTTCGTCGAATCGAAGAAGCCCCAGGGCGGAGAGACGCCGCCGGCCGCGACGGTCTTCGCCGTCAAGGCCGACGCGATCGACGAGATCACGGTGAAGTCGGCGGCCGGCGACAAGACGACGCTCCAGAAGGTCGGCGGAGCCTGGCAGATCACCGACCCCGTGCACGCGCCCGCCGACGAGGCCGAGGTCTCGGGAATCGTCAGCGCCCTCGCCACCGCCGACGTCGTGCGCACGGTCGAGGAGACGCCGGGCGATCTCAAGCAGTTCGGCCTGGCCCCGCCCCGCGTCGACATCACCTTCAAGACGGCGGGCGCCGCGCGCCCGCAGCGGCTGCTCATCGGCGAGAAGACGGCCACCTCCGGCGATCTCTACGCCAGGCTCCCCGGCCAGAACAAGGTGTTCCTCATCGCCGGATCGTTCGAGGCTTCGTTCAACCGGGGCACGTTCGACCTGCGGCAGAAGGCGGTGCTGGCGTTCGAGCGCGACAAGGTCGATCGTCTCGCCGTGCAGTCGCCGACGTCGACCGTCGAACTGCGCCGTGCCGGCGGCGAGTGGAAGATCGACAAGCCGTACGAGGCCCCGGCCGACTACGGCAGCGTCGAGGGCCTGGTGGGACGCGTCCAGAGCGCGCAGATGCGGTCGATCGCGGCGCAGGATGGCGGCGACCCCAAGCAGTACGGCCTCGACAAGCCGGCGGCCACGGTGACCATCGGCCTCGGCAGCTCGCAGGCGACGCTGCTCTTCGGCAAGGCGGCCGAGGCCGGCACGGTGTACGCGAAGGACGCGTCGCGGCCGATGGTGTTCACCGTCGACGGGTCGCTCCTCGAAGACGTGAAGAAGCCGGCCGACGACCTGCGGCGGAAGGACGTGTTCGAGTTCCGCGCGTTCAACGCGACGGCGATCGGGATCACCCGGGGCAACGACACGCTGGCCTTCGAGAAGGTCGCGGGACAGGGGCAGGAGGCGGGCGAGAAGTGGCGCGAGACCAAGCCCGCCACGAAGGACGTGGATCCGGCGGCCTTCGACACGGCCCTGACCAAGCTCGCCAACCTGCGCGCGCAGTCATTCGTCGCGGCCGGGGCGAAGACGAAGACCGGGCTCGAGGCGCCCGCGGTGGTCGTGGTCGTCCGCTTCGACGAAGGCCGGAAGGAGGAGCGCGTCTCCTTCGGCCGCGTCGGCGCCGACGTCTATGCCGCCGTCGCCGGCCAGTCGGGCGCGGCCAAGGTCGATACCGCTGAGTTCGACGACGCCATCAAGGCGCTCGACGGCGTCAAGTAGCCCCCGTGGCACGCCGATGACCCGCCCCCGTTCGACCCGCATCCACCGGCTGACCGCGGCCGTCGCGCTCGGCCTCCTGCTCGGCGCGGCGGCCTGCGCGCCGAGGACACCGCCGGTCACGGCCCCGAAGCCCTCGCCGGCCGCGGCGCCCGTCGCGCCGCCGACGCCGGTCGGGCGCCTCCGCGCGGCGCTCGACGCGACGTTCAACACGCCCGCGTTCGACCGCATGCAGTGGGGGGTGCTGGTGCAGTCGCTCTCGACCGGAGAGACGCTCTACAGCGAGAACGCGTCGAAGCTGATGATGCCGGCGTCGAACATGAAGATCGTCACGCTGGCGGCCGCCGCCGAGCGCCTGGGCTGGGATTTCACCTACGAAACCCGGCTTGTCTCCTCCGCCCCGGTCGTCCGCGGCGTGCTCGAGGGCGACCTCGTCGTCGTCGGCAGCGGCGACCCGACGATCGGCGGGCGCGGCGGGCCCGCCACGCGCGTGTTCGAGGCGTGGGCCGACAGGCTGCTCGCCGACGGCATCACGGCTATCAAGGGCCGCATCGTCGCCGATGCGCGTGCCTTCGACCGGGAGAGCCTGGGCGCGGGCTGGGCGTGGGACTACCTGGCCGCCTATTACGCCGCCGGCGTGTCGGCGCTGCAGTTCAACGAGAGCGTGGCCGACGTCGCGGTCCGGCCGGGCCCTTCACCAGGCACGCCCGCCGTGATCGAAGTCCGGCCGATCGAGAGCGGCCTGTTCCTCGACAAGCAGGTCACGACGGTCGCCGAGGGCGCGGCCGACATCGACGTGGCACGACTCCCCGGGTCCAACCGCCTCATCGTGCGCGGCGCGATCCCGGTCGGCTCCGGGGAGGTCGTGCGGGCTGCCAGCGTGGACCGGCCGGCGCTCTACTTCGCGCGCATGCTCCGGGTGACGCTGATGGCGAAGGGCATCCGTGTCACGGGAGAGGCGGGAGAGTTCGAGGACGTCTACCCGACGCCCCCGGCCGAGCCCGTGAGAGTGCTGCTGTCCCACCGCTCGGCGCCGCTCTCCGAGATCGCGCGCGTCCAGATGAAGGTGAGCCAGAACCAGTACGCCGAGACGCTGCTGCGGACGCTGGGCGCGCAGTCCGGCGAGGGGACGGCGGCGGCCGGCGACAAGGTCGTCCGCGAGGTGCTCGACGGCTGGGGCATACCGAGCGACGCCTACGTGCTCGTCGATGGCTCGGGGCTCTCGCGCTACAACTACGTCTGCGCGGACATGCTGGTGAAGATCCTGGCGCACGTGTACGGTGACCCGCGGCTGCGCGACCCGTTCGTGGCGACGCTGCCGATCGGCGGCCAGGACGGCACGATCGCGCGCCGGTTCGTCGGCACGCCCGCGGCGGGCAACGTGCGGGCGAAGACAGGGTCGATCGCGAACGTGCGCTCCCTCTCGGGCTACGTCACCTCGGCCGACGGCGAATGGTTCGCCTTCTCGATCATCGCCAACCACTTCAACCTGCCGCAGGCCGACATCGACGCGGCCGCTGACCGCGCGGTGGTGCAGTTGGCGGAGTTCACGAGGAACCCACAACGGTGACCGGGTTCAGGCTTCGGGCTACTGGCTTCGGGCTTCGGGCTCCAGGCTACTGGCTTCGGGCTTTCGGCCAGTACGTAGGCCGGCCCTTCAGGGCCGGCGCGCGTTCGGCGGGTATGCCCTTCGACAAGCTCAGGGCACCCCGAGCAACGTCGAGGGGTGAAGGCCCGCCCTACATCCGCTCGAACTCGGCCCGGGCCGCCGCCAGGATCTGCTCCAGGTCGCCCGTGAGGCCGCCGCACTGCGCCATCTCCGGTCTCCCGCCTCCCCTGCCGCCGAAGGCCGCCATCAGCGCCTTGAGCGCCCCGGCGCAATCGGTCCGCCCGTCCTTCGACCGCGCCAGCACCGCCACGTACGGGGCGGTGGTCGAGAACAGCGCGACCCGGTAGCCGGACGCGGCGCAGATGGACAGCGCCATCGTCCTCAACTCGTTCTGATCGCGTCCTTCGATCGCCCGCACGACCTGGCGGACGCCGCCGACCTCTTCGGCCGCGGCGGCGATGGCCGCCGCTTCGAACCCGGCCAGCCGGTCCTGGAGGTCGCGGACGAGCTTGCGGGAATCCTTGCTCTCCGACTGGAGGCGCTCGATCGCCGCCGGCAGTTCCTCGGGCGCGACCGACACGTGCCGGATGCAGCCGGCCACGGCGTCGCGAAACTGGTGGAACGACCGAAGCGCCCGTCCTCCGCAGACGAATTCGAGGCGCGTCCCGCCGCGCAGACGCTCGGCCGACAGCGCCGCGATCAGGCCGACGGCCCCGGTCCGGGCCACGTGCGTGCCGCCGCATGCCGACAGGTCGTACGACTCGACGTCGATCAACCGGAGGACACCGCCCCGCTCCGGTTCCTTCCTGAGCGGCAGCGCGGCCGCCTCTTCGCTGCTGACGAAGCGGATCGCCACCGGCCGATCGTCCCAGACGATCCGATTGGCCTCGGCTTCGGCGGCGGCCACCGCGTCGGGCGGCAGGTCGAGCGACAGGTCCACGGTCGAGACGAGCGCGCCCAGGTGGAAACCCACCGTCCGCGCGCGGTGCAGGTGGTCGAACGCCGCCGACAGGATGTGCTGCCCGGTGTGTTGCTGCATGTGGTCGAGGCGCCGGGCGCGGTCCACGACGCCGCGCACCGCCCGCCCCGCCTCGAGTTCCCGATCCAGCACGTGCCAGATCTCGCCCGTCTCGGCTTCGACGACGTCCACGACGCGCGCGTCGCCGAGCGTCCCGGTGTCGAAGGGCTGTCCGCCCGACGTCGGGTAGAACGCCGTCGCGTCGAGCGCGGCCGCCGGCCGGCCGTCGAGGCGCGTCACCTCGGTGACGACGGCGTCGAACTCCATGCACTGCGGGTCCTGGTAGTAGAGGCGGTTGGCCATCGGTCAGTCCCCCGGCACGACGATGGCCGGGCGCAGGCGCGAGAGCGCGGGATCCGGCACGCCAGCCTCGGCGAACCCTTTCGCGCGGAGCCGGCAGCTGTCGCAGCGCCCGCACGGGCGGCCGGTCACGTCCGGGTCGTAGCAGCTATGGGTGAGGCCGTAGTCCAGGCCGAGCGCGAGGCCCCGTCGGATGATCTCGGCCTTGGTCAGCGAGATGAGCGGCGCGCGCACGCGCATCGGAGCCCCTTCGACGCCCGCCTTGGTGGCCAGCGTCGCCAGGCGTTCGAACGCCTCGATGAACTCCGGGCGGCAGTCCGGGTAGCCCGAGTAGTCGAGCGCGTTCACGCCGATGAAGATGTCGCGCGCGTGGAGGGATTCGGCCCACGCCATCGCGAGCGAGAGGAACACGGTGTTCCGGGCGGGGACGTAGGTGACCGGGATGTCCGTGGCGGCGAGATCCCTGTCCTTCGGCACCTCGACGGCGCCGGTCAGCGCCGAACCCCCGAACGCCGACAGGTCCACCCGCAGCTCGACATGGCGGGCCACGCCGAGCGCGCGCGCCACCGCCCGCGCCGCCGCGATCTCGCACGCGTGCCGCTGGCCGTACTCGACGGTCAGGGCGTACAACTCGAATCCCTCGCTGGCCGCAATCGCCGCCGCGGTCGCCGAATCGAGGCCGCCGCTGAGCAGGACCACGGCGCGGGGCCGGTCGGATGTCGGAGAAGCCACTGATCTCCTTTCGCGTCAGGCGCCAACTGTGAGGCCGCACCATGAACCGCCAGCGGGGCCGGGCGCGTTGCTCGTGGGCCGCTCCGCAGGCCGGGAAAGCCTCCTCCCGGTGCCTCGGTTTCCGGACGCGCGAATCCGCCTTGCGCTATCCGCGCTCGATCGACCGCACGCGCTTCGGCGGGGAAACCAAGGCACGCGGTCGTCGCTTTCCGTGCTCACGGGGGACGGCCTGCTCCGAAGGCCCGCTCGCGACGCATCCCGTCCCCGCTGGCGGCGTCCCCGGTCGCGGCCTCCCGGGCGGCCGTCTGAGTATCCAGTGGATGGCCTCCTACACGCCGCGCGTCGCCGGCCCCCAGATCACCTTGTGCACCTGCAACTGCACGCGCACGGGCAGCCGGTCGGCGAGCACCCACGCCGAGAGTTCCGCCGGAGACATCTGCCCGTGGACCGGCGAGTAGAGGATGTTCGCCACCCGCGGCGCCAGGCCGTAGCGGGCCACGATGTCGCCCGCGTACTCGTAGTCGCGCCGGTCGGCGATCACGAATTTCACCTCGTCGCGCGGGCCGAGGCGCGACAGGTTGTCCCACTCGGTCGTGCCCGCCTCGCCGCTGCCCGGGCACTTCACGTCCATGATCCGGATGACGCGCGCCGGCACCCGCTCGATCGACACGTGGCCCCCGGTCTCGAGCAGCACCTCGTGTCCGAGGTCGAGCAGGCCCTGCATGAGCGGATAGACGCCCGCCTGCAGCAGCGGTTCCCCGCCGGTCACCTCGACGAGCCGGCATCCGAACGACGCCACCTCGGCCACGACGTCGGCGACCTCGCGCTTGCGCCCCTCTGTGAAAGCGTACGCGGTGTCGCACCAGGCGCAGCGGAGATCGCACGCCGTGAGACGGACGAACACGCACGGGAGTCCCGCGTAGCTGGACTCCCCCTGGATCGAATGGAAAATCTCGTTCACCGTCAACATGCACCACTATCTTACGTCGATCATGCGATTCGGCCGCTCTGGCCTGGGTCGCATCGTCGAGCCTGCAATCCGCGCCGCTGGACAAGAGGACACGATTTCGAGTCGCCGGCAGGATCGGGCGCCCCGCTCGTGGGCCGCTCCGCCGGTCGACCTGGCTCGGGGCGTCCTGAGCGACAGTCGCCTCTCGACTCTGCTCGAGGCGACCGTGAGCTCGTCGAAGGGTCGAATGGCGCAGGCCGGGAGCGCTGGGACGGCGGCCCGCGCGAGGGAGATCCGGCGGCGGCGCGACCTTGATCTGAAGCGAACGGAAGCGGACGCCCCGGACGGAACCGTTTGCAGAAACTTGCAAAGACGCGCAGTTCGTCGGCGCGCGTCTGCGGCAAGTGGCGGCCTCGCGCTGAGACGCACGACGTTACTTGGACGGAAAGCCACGTGGCGCGGATCTGGAGGGCGTTCGCCATGCAGCCGTACCTACGACATGCGAGAAGTCGCCGGTGTCGGTCAGCATCATCGGCTCATGGGGCTCCCGCGCGTCCAGTCCCCCGGGGTCCACGAGCCCGAGCGGGTTGTTCCGGACGTAGGCGTAGCTGTTGATGCCCTGCGACCCCACCACCCTCGGCACCGACGACATCGGGTCCGGGGCCAGGAACCTCCCCAGATCCGTTCGCAGTTGCCGGGCGCCGAAGTAGTCCTGCCCCGTCTCGAAGTCCCGTTCCTGGCCGGTGAAGAGCTTCTTGTCGCGCGGCGGGCTCTGCGGCGCGAGTTCCTCGCCGAACGGCAGGAAGTCGTGCCGGGCGATCACCTGGCCCTGTGCGTCCGTCACCGCGCGCACGGAGCCGACGGCGTCGGTCTCATAGTACTCGACCACCTGCGACGTTTGCCCGAATGTGGCCGAGGGCCACAAGAGCAGGACCGCCATCGTCGTCACGCCGGTGACCCCGACTCTCACCACCGCGGAGGGCAGCCGCCGGCCGGCACCGGAGATCGGCGG
Organism: uncultured Acidobacteriota bacterium; assembly: GCA_963776495.1. Classification (GTDB taxonomy): domain Bacteria; phylum Acidobacteriota; class Vicinamibacteria; order Vicinamibacterales; family Fen-181; genus FEN-299. Next base: position 169,383 of record CAVZMW010000003.1, read on the forward strand.
GTATCCGGAGATCGTCCGGTGAGGTACAGCTACGTGGCCACGAGCATCACCGTGAAGCAGACGGTGCGGAAGCGGGAGACGTCACCCGCATATCACTTGCGGGCGCTTCGGCAATCCCGGACGAACACCTGGGTGGCGGCGATTTGGACGGCGGCGCCTGAACGAGCCGATTCGAAAACCAGCATGCAGGACCGTCGGACATCGACTCCCTTCGGCACGGACCACTCATAGTTGACGTTGTATTCGCGGTCGGCCAGGAGGAGAGTCCAACTGTCCTGGCTGAATTTGCTGCCAGGCAGACCCGGGATGCGCACGTGATCGGGCCCGATGTCGGCAGCGAACATTACATCCCGAGCGTTAAGGACGTCAGAAGACACTTCGAACTTTCCTTGCCGGACGGGCAACCGAACTGAGCGACCATCGATCGTCAACATGACGCTGGTCGGCGGAGGTTGCTCCCGACCGTTGTATCTGACAGCGAGGGCGACGACGACAGGATCGCCAGGGCCGGGGGATGACACCAGCGAGATCAGCACCATACCGACGAACCAGATTCTGTTCATGGCTGTCTCCTCAGCGCCTCAGGAAAGCCTTCAGGCTCATGCTCACATAATCCCCAGAATTGACATAGAAGTACACTCGCTTAGTTTCGGCACCGACGACGATATTGATCCTGTAATTCGCAGTGGGCAGGTCAGGCGGGCCAGGCGGCTGCCTGAAGGAGAAGATCGTATTGTCCTTCACCTTCCAGCCCTTTGGGTGCACATGCCACTGCCCATCGATGCTGGCCAGACTCTGCTTCAGGCTCGGGTTCTTCGACTCAATCGTAACAATCGTCGCAGCGGAATCGACTGACGGGTCTGCGGCCATCCCAGGTACGCAAGGGACGGGTACGGCATTCCCGAACGCGTCTCTACCCCATATCCCCCCCTCCTCGTGGAAGCCACCTTGCTTGTCGCGCGCGTCGGCCGAAGGGTTATTGCTAGCACTCACGGACGCTGCGATTGCCGCCACGACCTCATAGGGCACTTCAGAAGCAAGGGCTGCTGCCACTGCGGCCTCTTGGTTCAATTGGTACCACGTATCGCGCGTGAACTCATTCTCCCCGACTTGGTCCCACGGCGTCCCCGGCGGCAACTCATTCAGGTCCCACGAAGGATCAAGCTCCATCGGCTCCACCTCGCGCGGTTCGCGCGCCTCCAGTCCACTCGGATCGACGAGCCCGAGCGGATTGTTGCGCACGTACGAGTAGGCATTGAGGCCTTGGGACCCGACCACCCGGGGCACCGAGCTGATCGGGTCTGGCGCCAGGAACCTCCCCAGATCCGTCCGGAGCTGCCGCGCGTTGAAGTAGTCCTGGCCCGTTTCGAAGTCTCGTTCCTGGCCGGTGAACAACTTCTTATCGTGCGGCGGGCTCTGTGGGGCGAGTTCCTCGCCGAAGGGCAGGAAGTCGTGCCGCGCGACGACCTGGCCCTGCGCATCGGTGACGGCACGCACGGATCCCAATGCGTCGGTGTCGTAGTACTCCACCACCTGCCAGGTCTGCTGCCCGAAGCTCGCCGCGGGCCAGAGCAGCACGACGGCCACGGTGGTGGCGCCGGTGACGCCGAGCCTCGCCGCCGGCACGGGCAGCCGGGGCAATCGCGATCCCGCGAGAACCGCCGTGACGCACGGGTCTGAAGACCCGTGCCCACGCGTCCTCCTCCGAACGACGCCGGCAGAGCTGAGCGCGATGAGGCCGGCCCCGAGTCCCGCGAAGCCCACCGCAACGGGACCGGGCCCGCCCGCGCCGGGCCAGGGCAGCGCGGCCGCCGACGCCGGCTCGCTCCCGTTCAGCCGCGCCGCCAGGAACACGTCCCACGCCGTCGTCCGCCGGCCGTTCGCCAGATGGACGACGGCCCGGTACTTGAAGTAGTTCCCGAACCGGTCCCGGCGGGCGACCGGTTGCGCGCCGAGTTCGATGGAGGCGACGCCCGCCTCCGCCAGCGTGAGGAGTTCTCCCGGCTGCGACGCGCCGTCGTGGTTGCGGTCCACCCACAGCCGGAGCTGCGCGAACACCGCGTCCGCCGCGCTGATGAGGCCGTCGCCGTTGCCGCCGTTCTCCGGGAGGTCGAAGGCCGCGAGATCCGCGAAGCTGTTGGCCGCGCCCTCGGGCCGCCGGTGGCCCGACACCGTCTGCCCGAACAGTTCTCCCAACGTGTCGATCGCGCCGTTCCCGTTGCGATCCAGCACCAGGAACCCCGCCCGGGCGCCTGCCGCGGTCCACGCCACCCGATCCAGGACGCCGTCGCCGTTGATGTCGAACCGCACGCCGCCCGCGACGCTCGTCAGCCGGACGGGGTGGCCGTCGAGCGGAATGACCAGCGGGTCCAGCCACTCGTAGTCGCACGTGCACGTCTCCTCATTCCACCACCCCACATCGCCGCGGCAGGCTTCGCGCGCCTGCTCGTCACACCCCGGCGGCGGGACCGCCGCGAACGTCGCCGTGCAGGCCCGCGCCTGATCCAGCGTCACGACGCTCGTGCCGCATCCCGAGCCCGACCAGCCCGCGAACTGGTACCCCTCGGCTTCCTCGGGGAGCAGCGTGACCGACGTGCCGGTGTCGTAGCTCGCCGAACACGTCGCCCCGCAGGAGATCGCCGCGGGCAGCGTGGTGACCAGGCTCTCGGCCGCTCCGGGACCCGTCTTGTTCACCGTCAGCGTGTAGGTCTGGATGAAGCTCGCCGTGCAGGTCAGCGCCGCGCTCATGGTCACCGTGGCCATCGGCGACGTCCCGCTGCCGCTGCAGGCGCCGCCCCAGGTTGCGAATCGGGCTCCAGCCAGAGGCGCGGCGGTGAGCGTGACCGGTGTCCCTTGGGCGTACTCCGCCGTGCAGGTCGCCCCGCAGGACATGCCGCCGGGCGTGCTCGTCACGGTCCCGTTGCCCGATCCGGTCTTGGTCACCGTGAGTTGTTCCGGCGGGCCGCCCGAGAACGTCGCCGTGCAGACGAGGTCGCTGGTCCCCATCGTCACCGTCACCGTGGGCGAGGTGCCGGTGCCGCAGCTCCCGCCCCAGGCGACAAAGGAGAGCCCGTCGTTCGGTGTCGCCGTCAGCGTGACCGACGAGCCCTGCGTGAACCGGCCCGTGCAGGCCGACCCGCAATCCAGGCCGGAGGGAGAGCTGGCCACCCGGCCAGGCCCGCCGTAGTGGGTGACGGTCAGGCTGTGCCACGCGCCGGCCGGGGGCTTGGTCGTGGCAATCAGGCGGCCGGCCGCGTAGATGTAATCGACGCTCCACCCGACGAGGCCCGAGGCCCCCTCGAACTCGCTCAGCACCCCCAGCGGGCCGCGCAGGTAGTAGGTCGAGGTCTGGCCCCCGCCGAAGCTCTTCCGGACGCGTTGGCCGTCCGCGTCGTACTCGCACGGCCGGCGGCGTCCGGGTTCCGCCCGCCAGTTCAGCCGTTCACACATAAGAACGGTCGGGGAGGCCGAAAGTGTCAAAGATATTTGTGACGAAACTTGGCACAGCACCGGACCAGGGCGATCCGCAATCGCGGGAGCTGGCGCGCGCCACGCTCCTCGGCGCGGCCGCGAACGCCGGGAAGCCGCGCCGAAGATGGCCGGGACCCCGCCGCGGCCGACGGCGCGGGAAGGGGACTCCGGGGTCCGCTTCGAGGATTCGATGGGCGGGGCGGACGGGACCGTTTGCGCGCACTCGTAAAGGTGAGCAGTTCGTTTCCGCCCGTCCACGGCGTGCGGCCGCGACACGCCGAGACGTGCCCAGCTGTTTCGGTGGAACTCGGGCGCAGCGCGTACGGTCGGTCCAGCGCGAATAGCGCCCTTCGACGAGCTCAGGGCGCCCCGAGCAACGTCGAGGGGCGGAGCGGCAGACCCGAGACGCGGCGTGCTGCGGTCGCCAACTTCCGCGGCCCCGACGATGGCGGCGAGGGCGCAGGGCTGAAGCCCTGCGCTATCTGCAGGTTTCAGCGAGGCACCTGGCTGCCGCGGGCAGCCGCGGCCGACGGCGCGTATAATCCCGGGTGTCAGCGCCTGCCGCGCGCGGGCGGCCGGCTCCCAAGAGCGGCCCGTGGAGGAGCAGACGATGCCCAAGCCCATCTTCTATTGCAAGCCCACCTGAACGACCTGCCGCAACGCCAGGAGTTTCCTGGAGCAGCACGGCGTCGAGATCGACTTCCGCGACATCATGAAGGAGCCGCCGCCTCGCGCGCTTCTCGAAAAGCACATCGACGCGCAGCCGCTTCCTCGACTTCCTCAGTCGCCGCAGTCCGGTGTGGAAGGAGCGTTCCCTGCCGGCCACAAAGAAGCAGGCGATCGACCTGATGCTGCAGCAGCCGAACCTCATCAAGCGTCCGGTCCTGGTGCTCGGCTCCGAGGTGGTGTTCGGCTTCGACAAGGCCCGTTACGAAGCGATCAAGCGGGGCTGACGACTGACGGCTGATGGCTGACGGCTGACGGCTGACGGTGGAGGGCGCAGGTAGGAAGTAAGAAGTACGAAGTAGGAAGTACGAATTGAGCGGGGGCGGACGGCAGTAGGCAGTAGGCAGCAAGCGGCGGCTGGATCAGTGGTCAGTTGCCAGTAGCCAGTGGTCAGTCTGTCACGTTCGCCCGCCTGGGAACTGAAGGACCGTCAGCCGTCAGCCGTCAGCCGTCAGCCGTCAGCCGTTCAACGAGCGCCACGATGAACAGCGTCCGTGTCGGCACCTCCGGCTGGAGCTACCCCACGGGCCGAGGCACATGGAGCGGCCTCTTTTATCCCGCCCGGGGCACACGAGGGTTCCGCGCCGCGGACGAGCTGGCTTACTACGCAGAACACTTCGAGACGGTGGAGGTGAACTCCAGCTTCTACCGGCCGCCGGAGGCCGCCACGACGGCCCGGTGGGTCGCCCGCACGCCGCCCGGCTTCGAGTTCTCGCTCAAGCTGCACCAGCGGTTCACCCACGTGGCGCCCATCGGCCACGGGACGCCGCCGCCCGACGAAGACCGCGACCGCCCGACTGTGCCGCGGCCCGAGCCAAAGGAGGCCGACCAGTTCAAGGCCGGCATCGACCCCATCGCCCGAAGCGGGAAGCTCGGCGCGGTGCTCGCCCAGTTCCCGCCGAGCTTCCACTTTGGCGAGGACTCGCTGGCGTACCTCGTCCACCTGCTCGAGACGTTTCGCGAGTACCCCATGGCCGTCGAACTCCGCCACCGCTCGTGGAGCGATGCGGCCGCCCGGACGACCGACGTCCTCGGCCGATTCGACGCGGCCTGGGCGCAGATCGACGAGCCGAAGTTCCGCTTGTCGATCCGGCAGGACCTCGCGCCGAATACCGAACGGTTCTACTACCTGCGGCTGCACGGGCGCAACGCCGCGCAGTGGTGGTCGCCCGACGCGACCGAGGATCGCTACAACTACCTGTACTCGCCAGACGAACTTCAGCCGTTTACCGCCGTCGCCGCAACCGTCGGGCCATCGGTGAAGAAGGCTTACCTGTATTTGAACAATCACTTCGCCGCCAAGGCGGTCGTCAACGCGACCATGCTCCGGCATCAACTCGGCCAGCCGGTCGCCGGTGAATACCGCGAGGAGATGCTCGACGCGTACCCCGAGCTCCGCGCCATCGTCCCGCCGCAGGGGGGCGGCCTGTTCTCGATTAGGTCAAAAGCCCGCAAAGAAGACCTGTGAATTGCGGGAGGCCGACAGGTGGGCTACCATCAGGAATTCCGAATAGTGGACACGAGGGGTCGATGCGAGTTGTCTTGGCAGATCTCAAGGGCCGCGGCGGCTTCGTGTCCAAGGACACGGTGGCCGGCGGCTATGGATCGCGCTTCAGGACGTTTTCGCGGACGACGGCCTGGGTGCACCGTTTCAAGAGCCAGTACCATTACACGCCCAGCGTCCACCTGGCCTACATCGCGGCCATTCTCGCCGACGCGGGTCACGAGGTGCTCTCGACCGACGAGGCGCCGGTCGACGCCGACCTCGCCCTCGTGCTGAGTTCGCTCGTGGACCACCGCCACGAGGCCGAGTGGGCCGACATGATGCGGGCCCGCGGCACGCGGGTCGGCTTCGTCGGGCTGACGGCGTCGAAGATGCCGCAGCTGTTCGCGGATCACGCCGACTTCATCGTCGCCGGAGAGCCGGAAACGGCGGCCTTCCGCCTGGCCCGCGGCGAGCGGCTGTCCGGCTTGTGCGAGAGCGAGCCGGTCGAGAACCTCGACTCGCTGCCGTTCCCCCGCTGGGACCTGGTCGCCCAGAAGAACCGCGCGGGCATCCGCATGGTGGCCCGGCCGGTCGGCGGAGGCTTCCCGCTGCTCTCGAGCCGGGGCTGCCCGGAGTTCTGCACCTATTGCCCGCACCGGATCCTGGCCCCTTATCGCACGCGCTCGGTGGGCAACATCGTCGACGAGATCGAGCAGATGTGCCGGCGGCACCGGCGCCCGTACATCATCTTTCGCGACGAGCTGTTCACCGAATCGCGCGACCGTGTGCTCGAGTTCTGCAAGCTCATCAGGGCCCGCGACCTGCGCATCCGCTTCGAGTGCGAAACGCGCCTCGACCGCCTGGACGACGACCTGCTGCACGAGATGTACGGCGTCGGCCTCCGCATCATCGGGTTCGGCGTCGAGTCGGTGTCGCCGGAGGTGCTCAAGCGGGTGGGCCGGCGGCCGATTCCCGAGGTCCAACAGCAGCACATCATCGAGAAGTGCCGCGACATCGGGATCGCCACGTCCGCGTTCTTCGTCCTCGGGTTCCTGACCGACGACTGGCACTCGGTGATGGCCACGATCGAGTTCGCCAAGGACCTCGCGCCGACGTTCGCCCAGTTCAAGCTGCTGACGCCGTACCCGGGCACGCCGCTCTTCAAGCAGGTCGAACCGCGCATCGTCGAGCCCGACTGGGAGAAGTTCGACGGCTTCACGCCGACCTTCGAGCACCCCAACCTGTCGGCCGGCCAGCTGAGATTCCTTCTGGGAGCGGCCTACACGCATTTCTACATGCGGCCGTCGTACCTCGCGAACATGATGCGGATCCACAATCGGCACGTGCGCGGGTGGGTGGAGCGGCTCGACCAGCGCGCCGCGGCCCGCATCAACCGGTGGGAGGCCGGCGTGATGAGACAGGCCGCATGCTGATCGCCGTCTCCCGCTACGGGGCGCGCGTGCACCCGACGACCCAGCAGATCGTCGCCGCGTGCCGGGAGCGGGGAGAGTTCATCAAGGGGCCGCAGGTGGCGGCGTTCGAGCGGGCCTTCGCGGCGCGGCTCGGCGCGCGCCACGCGATCGGCGCGTCGTACGGCCGGACGGCCTTCTACTTCATCCTCGAGGCGCTGCGGCTCCCCCGCGGGTCCGAGATCGTCCTGCCCGCCCTGACCTTCTGGGTCGTGCCCGAGATGGCTCGCGCGGCCGGCCTGCGCGTGCGTTTCGCGGACGTCGATCCGGCCACCTTCTGCCTGGATCCGGCGGCGCTGAAGCGGGCGATCACCGAGAAGACGCGGGCGGTGGTCCCGACGCACCTGTTCGGCCTGCCGTGCGACATGGACGCCATCATGGATCTCGCGGGGCGGCACAACCTCGCGGTGATCGAGGACTGCGCGCACGCGCTGGGGGCCACCTACCGCGGCCGGCCGGTGGGCACCTTCGGCGACGGCGCGCTGTTCAGCTTCCAGACGCTCAAGCCCCTCAACTGTTACGGCGGCGGCATGGCGGTGGTGCGCGACGCGGCGGTGGCGGCGCGCGTCCGAGCCCGGGTGGACGCGCTGCCCTGGCCGCACGAGAAGCGGATCGCGAACAGGCTGCTGGCGGGGCGGCTGCTGCGCGTGTTCACGAGGCCGCGGGTCTTCACCTTCACGGGCTTCCCGGTCTACTGGGCCGCGAGCCTGTTCGGCGCGCAGCCTGACGCCTGCCTCGCGGAGAAGATCCGGCCGCTGACGCCGCTGCCCGACGGATACCTGGAGCGGTTCAGCAACGTCCAGGCCGCGCTCGGGCTCGCCAGCCTCGACCTGCTCGACGGCTGGACGGCCGCCACGCGCTCGCACGCCCACGCCCTCAGCGTGGCGCTGGGCGGCGTCCCGGGCGTCCAACTGCCGGCCGAGCCGGCCGAGCGCACGCACGTCTACTACCAGGTACTGCCTCGAGGTGCCGAAGCGGGCCGAGGTGGTCCGCCGGTGCCTGCGCCGCGGCGTGGACGTCGAGATGCGGCACGTGGATGTCTGCCCGCGACTGGACCTGTTCGCCGCCGAGCGGACTCCGGCGCCGGTCGCCGAACGCGCGGCGCGGGCCATCCAGGTGCCGGTGCACGCGTCGCTCACCGACCGCCAGATGCGCCGGGTGACCGGAGTGCTCAGGAAGGTCCTCGAGGCCGGGGCGGCGCCGGTCGGTCCGCGGGCGACGGAGGCCGCCCGGTCGTGAATCCCGCGCACTGGCCTGGCGGCCTGGCTTACCTCGCCGTCTTCATCGCCGCCATCGTCGAAGGCGAGGTGGTGTTCATCACCGCCAGCGTCCTCGTCGGGCGCGGCGAGTTGAATCCCCTCGGTGTCCTGCTGGCCGGCGCGCTCGGGGGTTCCGCCGGCGACCAGTTCTTCTTCTACGTGCTGCGCGGGCGCCTGCACCGGTGGCTCGACCGGTTTCCGCGCATCGCGCGCCGCCACCAGGCGATCACCGCCCGCGTGTCGCAGCATTCGACCGCGATGGTGCTGGCCTGCCGGTTCCTGCCGGGCCTGCGCACGGCCATTCCCGCCGCGTGCGCTTACGCCGGGGTGAAGCCCGTCAAGTTCAGCAGCCTGAACATGGTGAGCGCGCTGGCCTGGGCGTCGGCGATCCTGGCGACGGTGGCCTGGGGAGGGCCGACGGCCATGGCGTGGATCGGGTTGAAGGGCTGGTGGGGACTCGCCGTGCCGGCCGTCCTGCTCTTCGCCTTCTTCCAGTGGGTCGGCCGGTCTACCGCACTCCCACCCTCGGACACCAACGGCTGATCGCGCAGGCCGCGCAGCGCGGCCGGATCGGCCGGCAGACGTTCTGCCCCCAGGTCACGAGGTACAGATTGATGTCGGCCCACCAGCGGCGGTCCGCCACGCGGTAGAGCGCCTGCTCGGTCTGCTCCGGCGTTCTCGTCCTCACCCAGCCCAGGCGGTTCGCGATCCGGTGGACGTGCGTGTCCACGCAGATGTTGTCGCGGCTGGCGAAGGCGAGGATGAGCACGAGGTTGGCGGTCTTCCGGCCGACGCCGGGCAGCGTCAGCAGCTTCTCCATCGTCCCCGGCACCTGCCCGCCGAAGCGGTCGAGGAGCAGGCGGCACGAGGCGCGCACGTGCCGCGCCTTGTTTCGGTAGAAGCTGACCGGGTAGATCAGCTTCTCGACCTGCCTGACGGTCAGCGCGGCCATCTTCTCGGGCGTTTCCGCGACGCCGAACAGGCGCTCGGAAGCGGCGTGGGTCGTCGCGTCCTGGGTGCGCGCCGACAGCAGCGTGCTGATGAGCACGTGAAAGGCGTGATGCTGCCGCGCCTCGGCGATCTTCTCGACGGCCGGCAGTTCGTGGTCTTGGATGGCGCGCGACAGCGCGCGCATCACCTGGGGAATCGGGAGAGCACGGGTCGGCATGAGTTCGGTCTTCCCTCCGCCGTCGGCTGACGGCTGGCAGCGGTCCGTCGCCCCCGTTCACCCGCCGACGGGCGTCAACGGCTTTCGGCCCTCGAGGACGGCCAGCACGTTGTCGACGGCGAGCGACGCCATCGCCGTCCGGGTCTCGGTGGTCGCGCTGCCCAGGTGCGGCGCCAGGACGACGTTCTCGAGCCCCGACAGGGCGGGGTGAACGCACGGCTCGTCCTCGTAGACGTCGAGCGCGGCGCCCGCGATGAGGCGCTCGCCGAGGGCCCAGGCCAGCGCGGCTTCGTCGACGACCGGCCCCCTCGACGTGTTGACGAGGTAGCCCGATCGCTTCATCCGCGAGAGCGCGGGGCGATCGATGAGGTGGCGCGTCTCCGGGGTCAGCGGCACGTGCAGCGTCACCACGTCGGAGGTGGCGAGCAGGCGGTCGAGCGTCATCGTCTCGACATCCGGCGGGCGGGTGGCGGCCGAAGCCGGCGCCGGTGGCGCGTCGAGCGTGCAGGCGGCCACGCTCATGCCGAACGCCGCGGCGCGCGACGCCACGGCCGAGCCGATCCTCCCCAGTCCGACGACGCCCAGCTGCTTTCCCCGAAGCTCCATCCCGAGCATGAAGTCGAGCGCCCAGCCCTTCCACGTTCCGCCGCGCAGCAGCCGCTCCCCTTCCGCCACGCGGCGCGTCACCGCGAGGATGAGCGCCCAGGTGAACTCGGCGGTCGCCCCGGTGAGCACGTCCGGCGTGTTCGTCACCGGGATGGCGCGGGCCCGCGCCGCGGCGACGTCGATGTTGTCGTAGCCGACGGCGATGTTCGCGACGATCCGGAGGTCGCGGCCGGCGTCGAGCACTTCGGCGTCCACGCGATCGGTCAGCAGGCAGAGCAGGGCCTGCTTGCCCCGGATGCGGGCCAGCAGGTCGGCGCGCGCGATCGGGTCGTCGCCCTCGTGCAGGTCAACCGAGCAGGCGGCCTTCAGGCGCGCCAGGACCGACGCCGGGATCCGGCGGGTGAGCAGGACGGGCGGCTTCACGTGCGGGCCTTGTACGCGTCCCGACACTTCTCCGAGCAGAAGTAGCGGACCGATCCCCGGTCGGTGAGGGTGACCGCGTGTTCGGGAGGAAGGAACGTGCCGCAGACCGGGTCGCGGACCATCTGGACGCCCCGGTCGGGCGGGCCGCTTCGGCGCGCCCCGGGCTGGGACACGCCGTCGATCACTCCCGCCAGCACGCGCCAGAATGCCCGGACGAGGAGCATCCCCAGCAGGAGCAGCAGCAGGAAGCGGAGCAGGATGCCCATGGGCGAACCGCAGTCGGGGCTACTTGCCGGGAGGCGTCCCCGTCGGGGTGCCGCCCATGTCGGGGTGCGCCGACTTCAGGCCTTCGAGCGCCTTCCTCGCCACGTCGGCTTCGGGCGAGGTCGGAGCCACCTTGATCAGCTGGGTCCACGCCGCCGCCGCTCCCTTCAGGTCCTGCTTGCCGAACGCCATCACGATGCCCTCGTTGAGCAGCGTCTTGGGGTGCTTCGGGTCCACCCTCAAGGACTCGGCGAACTGCTGGAGCGCGCGGTCGGGCTGGTTCATGTAGTAGTACGCCACGCCGAGGTCGGTGCTGACGTCCGCGCTCTTCGGGTTGAGCTTCAGCGCATCCTCGTACCACCTCACCGCTTCCGGGTACCGCTCGGCGTCGAAATACAGGTTCCCCAATTCCACGCGAACCGCGGCATCGGTCGGGTTCTTCTCGGCGCTCGCGCTCAGGGTCTGGACCTGCGCCTCGTCGATCGGGCGCGGCGCCTGGCCGGCCTGCGACGAGGCCGCTGCCGCGTCCGCCGCCGGCTGGGCGACGGCCACGGGAGCAGCCGCCGCGCGCGGCGGCCCGCCCTGCTGGGTCCCGATGATCCAGCCCACGAGGAGTCCGAAGAACGCGCCGGCGATGGCGAAGACAATCGATTCGGGTTTCATGTGGTCTCGGGGAATCGATCGATCATAACAGCGTGCGTCTGAACCAGTCCACCAGCGACGCCGCCAGCTCCGGCTGCCGTCCGAGCATGGCGGTGCCGTGCCCAGCGCCGGTCAGGATCCGGAGGTCGCGCACGCCGGGGCCGGACGCAGCGAGCTGCCGCGTGGAGTTGGCCGCGTAGTTGTCCTCCTGGCTCGCGACGAGAAGGGCCGGCCGGTCCCCGTACTTCTTCATCGCCGCCTCGGGCCGAAGCCCGCGGTAGTCGATGCCCGGCGACAGGAGCGCCAGCGATCGCACGGTCGGGTCGCCGGCGGCGAAGAGGATCGCGAGGTTCGCGCCGATCGAGGCCCCGGCAATCCCGATCCGGGTCGGCGCCACCTCGCGGCGCGTGGCCAGGAACTCCCGCGCCGCCTTCACGTCGGCCACCATCCGCGTGAGATCCTCGAGGCTGGTGCCCTCGGGCAGCGGCCCCGAGGCGCCGTGGCCGCGCAGGTCGATCGCGAGCGCCACGAACCCGGCGTCGGCCAGGCGCGAGGCGACCGGCTGCCAGTCCTCCCGCGTCCGGCTGAGCGCGTGCAGCAGGATGATGCCCGGTCCCGGCCGCGACGGCAGGTAGAGCGACCCGACGATCGCCACGCCGTCGGCGGTGGTGAACGTCACCTCCTGCACCTGCGCGGCCCGGAGCGGCGCGGCCGCCAGCGCGAGGAGCGCGGCGAGCAGGAGGGCCCGCCGGGTCACTTCGGCTCCAGCAGCGCGACCATCTCGCGCACGGCCCGCTCGAGGCCGACCAGCGCCGCGCGGGCGATGATGCTGTGGCCGATGTTGAGCTCGACGATCTCGGCAATGGCGACGATCGGGCGCACGTTCACGTAGGTGAGACCGTGCCCGGCGAGGACCTCGAGGCCCCGGGCGGCGGCGCCAGTCGCGGCCTCGCGCACCGCGTCGAGGCGGGCGGGGCGGCCGGCTGCGGACGCGTCGGAATAGCCCCCGGTGTTGATCTCGATCGCCTCGGCCCCGACCGCGCTCGACGCCGCGACCTGGTCGGGGTCGGGATCGATGAAGATGCTGACGCGGACGCCGGCGGCCTGCAGCCTCTTCACGGCGTTCGCCACCGTCCTGCGGTTCGCGGCGACGTCGAGGCCGCCCTGCGTGGTCAGCTCGTGCGGTTGCTCGGGAACCAGCGTGACCTGGTCGGGCTTGACGCGCGCGGCGATCGCGGTCATCTCGGGCGTCGCGGCCATCTCGATGTTGAGCTTGGTGGCGACGACCTGCCGCAGCAGCTCGACGTCGCGCTCCTTGATGTGGCGCCGGTCCCCGCGCAGGTGCACCGTGATGCCCAACGCCCCGGCGAGCTCGGCCATCAGCGCCGCCGCCACCGGCTCGGGCTCGCGCGCGCGGCGCGCCTCACGGATCGTGGCGATGTGATCGATGTTCACGCCCAGTCGCATCGTCGTGTCCCCTCTCTAGCGCGGTGTCGCGTCCGGCAGGCCGCCGTCCACCGGGATGGTCGAGCCGGTCGTCGGCGTCTGGCGGGTGACGAAGAAGATGACGGCGTTCGCCACGTGCTTCGCCGTCACGCCGACTTTCAGCAGGTTCCGGCTGCGATAGTACGCCTCGAGCCCGGCCTCGTCGAGGCCGCGGGCGCGCATCCGGTCGGGCCCGACCTCGGCCCAGAGCCCCGACTTGCGGCTGCCGTCCGAGAACACCGCGTCGGGCGACACCATGTTGACGCGCACGTCGAGGTCGGCCATCTCCAGGCTGGCGATCCGGGCGAGCTGGTGCGCGGCCGCCTTGGTCGCACTGTAGGCGCCGAACTTCGCGCCGGGCGCGAACACGTTCTTGGTGGACACCAGCACGACGTCGCCGCCGGTCGCCTGCGCCCTGAAGTGGCGCGCGCTCTCGGCGAGGACCAGCAGCGTCCCCTCGACGTTCACGCGCTCGAGGCGCCGGAAGGTGTCGAGGTCCATCTTCTCCAGCGGCGCGACGTGGGCGATGCCGGCATTGACGATGACGATGTCCACGCCGCCCCAGGTCGACGCGACCGCCCGGAACGCCGTCGCCACCGACTGAGGGTCGGTCACGTCCAGCGGCACGCCGAGGATCTTCGGCCCGAACGTCCCGGCCAGCTCGGCGACCAGGTTGTCGAGCGGATGGCCCGCGAGGTCCGTCGCCGCGACCAGGCACCCTCTCTCCAGCAGTTCGCGGCACACGCCCGATCCGATCGCCCCGGCGGCGCCCGTGACGAGCGCCACCTCGCCGGACAGGGCCCCGACGCCACGCCCCGCGAGCTTGGCGTGCTGCAGCGGCCGGTACTCCATCTTGAACAGATCGGCCTCGCCCAGCCCTTCGTACGCCCCGAACGCCGCCACCTTCGCCTTGACGGCGAGCGTCTGCGCGGTGATGTCGCGCGCGATGTTCGCCGAGACGAGGTCGGGCCCGGCGCAAAAGGCTCCGGCTCCCGGCATCAGCACGACGCGCGGCAGCGGGTCGAACGGCGCCATGCCGGCCGGCATCAGCCCCGCGTGACGGCCGACATACGCCTCGTAGCGGGTCGCGTAGTCGCGGATCGCCGCCTCGAGCTGACCGCGGAGGCGGTCGGCGTCGCCGTAGTCCGGCTCCTCGACGAACGCCGGCCACGCCTTGGTGCGGATCAGGTGGTCGGACGTGAGCGGCGGCGTCGATGCCAGGTCCCGGGCGCCGATCGCGTCGACGAACTCCAGCACCTCGACGCCGACGAGCGGCCGCACGATCATGCGCCGGTGCGGCCGGTCGGGGTCGCCGGTCTTCGGGGCCAGCAGCCCGCGCAGCACGGGCGCCACGAGGCCGGTTCGTTCGGCGGCGACCGCCACGGAAGTGGGCGACGGCGCCCGCAGGAACCTGGCCGACCGCGACTCCAGGTGACGTTCGGCCTTCGTCACCAGGTCGATCATCGCCTCGTACGACTCCCGTGCGTCGTCGCCCCAGGTGACGATACCGTGGTGCGACCAGACCATGCCCCGGGCGTTCGGCTGGCGCTCGACGGCGTCGGCCACGGCGCGGGCGAGCAGGAATCCCGGCGCGACGTAGGGGAGCACGATCACGTCGTCGCCGAACAGATCCCGCACGAGGCGGTCACCGCCGGGCTGGTTCGTCAGCGCGAGCACGGCGTCGGCGTGCGTGTGGTCCACGAACCGGGCGGGCAGGAAGGCGTGGACCAGGGTTTCGATAGAAGGTGTGGACGGTAGCGCAGGGCTGAAGCCCTGCGGTATCTGGTGCGCGCCCGACGGCGCAGGGCTGCCCTTCGACTCGCCCGGGGCGGAGTCGAGGGCTCGCTCAGGGCACCCCGAGCGATGTCGAGGGGTGAAGCCCTGCGCTATCTGACCGGTGGGCGCGAACATCAGGGCTCGCAGCTCCAGGGCCATCGTGACGTCGTCCATCGAGTCGAGGACGCGGAGCTTGCGAAGCTCTACCAGGTCGAGCGCGAGGTGGGCGCCGGGCTCGATCGCCGCCATGTCCACGCCGGACGCCTTCACGTACAGCGCGGGCAGCCGCTCGCCGACGATCGTCGTGTGGAGGTCCTTGACCGAGGTGTTGCCGCCGCCGTGCAGGACGAGCGCGGCCTCGCCGCCGAGCAGCCTCGCCGAGTAGGTTCGCGCCGCGAGGGCCTCGCCCCAGCGGCCCGCGTAACGCTCGACGAATCGATCGGCCTCGGCCTGCTCCCAGTGAGAATGCATCGTCAGACTCCCCGGCCGGCCGCCTGCCGCATGAAGGCGGCATTGGCGGCCGCGGCCTTGCCGTCGAACACGGCGCTCCCGGTGACGATCACCTCGGCGCCGGCGGCCACGATGGCGCCGACGTTCTGCCGGGTGACGCCGCCGTCCACGCCGAGGACGACGGGCCGGCCGGCGGCCGCGATCATGGCCTTCGCCCTGGCCATCCGGTCGAACGTGGCGGGAATGAACTGCTGGCCGCCCCACCCGGGGTTGACGGCGAGCAGCAGGAGCATGTCCATCTCGGCCAGCAGCGGCTCGACCGCCTCGAGCGGCGTGCCCGGGTTGAGCGCCACGCCGCGCACGATGCCGCGGGCCGGGTCGGCGGCGTGGGTCATCGCGCCCAGCGCCTGGAGGACGCGATGGATGTGCGTGCACGACTCCTGGTGCACGGTGATCATGTCGGCGCCGGCGGCCACGTAGTCGGCGAGCGTCGCCAGCGGGTCGCGGATCATCAGGTGCACGTCCTTCATGAGCGGCGTGCGCAGCGCCCGGACGAACGGCGGGCCGACGGTCATGACCGGCGTGAAGACGCCGTCCATCACGTCCACGTGGGCGACACCGATGCCGGCGCGCTCGAGGACCGACAGCTCGGACCCGAGCGAGAGCAGGTCCGCCGTCAGCAAGCCGACGCTGACGGCGGGCCGGAGAGCGAGCAGGCGTTCGAGATTGGTCATGCGCGTGGCCGGACCGCGGAGCGGCGCCCGGGATCAGCCGGCGACCGGGATCGTCCGCTCGTGCCTGAGCGTCTGGTACAGCTCGAGGGCGTGCTCGGGCCTCATCAGTTCGTGCACGACCTTCTGCACCGCCTGGATCATGGCGACGGGCGCCTCGGACTGGAAGATGTTGCGCCCCATGTCGACGCCCGCCGCCCCCTCGCTAATGGCGCGGTACGCCATCGTCAGGGCCTCGAGTTCGGGCAGCTTCTTGCCGCCGGCCATCACGATCGGCACCGGGCACGACGCCGTCACCGATTCGAAGCCGTCGGCGACGTAGTAGGTCTTGACGAACTGCGCGCCGAGCTCGGCGCACATCCGGGTGGCGAGGCGGAAGTACTCGGCGTCGCGCACCATGTCCTTCCCCACCGCGGTGACGCCGAGCGTCGGCATCCCGTAGCGGTTGCCCATGTCCACCATCTTCGTCATGTTGGTCACCGTCTGCGTCTCGAACTCCCCGCCGACGTAGACCTGGACCGCCATGGCGGAGACGTTCATCCGCAGCGCGTCCTCGATATCGACGGCCAGCAGCTCGTTCGACAGCTCCTTGCGGATGCTGGGGCCGCCGCTGGCGCGCATGACGACGCCGTTCCTGAACGCCGACGGGACGGTCGTGCGCAGGATGCCGCGCGTCAGCATCAGCGCGTCGCAGTAGGGCAGCAACGGCACGATGTTGACGTCGATCCGTTCGAGCCCGGAGGTCGGCCCCATGAAGTAGCCGTGGTCGATCGCCAGCATCACCGTCCGGCCCGAACGCGGGTTGAAGATCCGCGACAGGCGGTTCTGCATGCCCCAATCGAGCGCGCCGGCCCCTTTGAGGAAGAACGCCTCGTTCCGGGCCGGAACGTCGAGGTGGTACTCCTTGGTCTTCTTCAAGCCGTCGAGGTCTGCCATGAACACCCTTCTCCTTCGGCGGCCGGATCGCCGCCGTTCACCTGTCACCGTCTCAGGCGAGGTGCGCCCGCACCTCGGCCGCAATCTGCTCCGCCCACGCGCGGATCTCGTCCTGGTCCTTCCCTTCGAGCATGATCCGCAGCAGCGGCTCGGTGCCCGAGTAGCGCACGAGCAGCCGGCCGTCGCCGCCGAGCTTCCGCTCGACGTCCGCGCAGGCGGCCGCGACCTTCGGCACCTCGCGCCAGTCTCGCCGCTCCCTGACGCGGACGTTCACGAGGATCTGCGGGTAGACCGTCAGCTCGGACGCCAGGTCCTCGAGCTCGCGCCCGGTGGCCGCCATCACCTGCAGCACGTTGAGCGCGGTCACCAGCCCGTCGCCGGTGAAGAGGAAGTCCGAGAAGATCACGTGCCCCGACTGCTCGCCGCCGAGCACGAGGTCGCGCTTGATCATCTCCTCCATCACGTACTTGTCGCCGACCGGGGTGCGCACGAGACCGATGCCGCTCTCGCGCAGCGCGATCTCCAGCCCGATATTGCTCATCACGGTGGCGACGATGGCGCCGTTCCTCAGGCGCCCGGTCGCCTGCAGGTGCCGCGCCGCCAGCAGCATGATCGCGTCGCCGTCGACCACGCGCCCGCGGTGGCTGACGAAGATCGCGCGGTCGCCGTCGCCGTCGAACGCGATGCCCAGCCGGCATCCGCGCCCGACCACGGTCTCGGCCAGCCGTGCCGGGCTCGTGGAGCCGCAGTCCAGGTTGATGTTCCGCCCGTCGGGCGCGCAGGAGAGCGCCACGACGTCGAATCCCAGGTCCTCCAGCAGGCGCGGCGCGAGCGCGGAGGTGGCGCCGTTGGCGCAGTCCACCGCCACGCGCAGCCCCCTGAGGGCGCCGGCGCCGGGGATCGCCGTCCTGGCGTGCGCCAGGTACGGCCCGCTGAAATCGTCCTCCTCGAGCGGCGGCGCGTCGCCGCCGACGGCCGACCAGGACGGGTCGGCCACCGCCTGCTCGATTTCCCGCTCGAGCCGCTCGGTGAACTTCTCGCCCGCGCCCGAGAAGACCTTGATGCCGTTGTCCTCGAACGGGTTGTGCGAGGCCGAGATCACGACGCCCGCGTCGAAGTCGTTCTCGCGCGTCAGGTAGGCGACGGCCGGCGTCGAAATCACGCCGGCGCAGGTCACCGATCCGCCCGCCCCCCTGGCGCCGTGCGCCAGTTCGCGTCCGATCCACGCCCCCGATTCGCGCGTGTCACGCCCGATGAGCAGGCGGTGGGTGTCGGAGGCGCGCGGCAGGGCGCGCACGAGCGCGGCGCCCAGCCGGCGAACCGTGGGCGGGTCGAGCGGCGGCGTGCCGGCGCGTCCGCGCACGCCATCTGTTCCAAAAAGTCGTTCAGCCATGAGTGTCGAGACCTGGAATAGCGCGTCGACCGCGGAGCGTGCGGGGCGTGACGTTACCTGATCCTCACGTGCACCGTGGCGGGCTCAATCTTGACCGCCACGAAGTCGGGGGACGACTCCACCCGAACCGTAAGATTGTACTGGCCCGGTCCGAGGCCGGCAAGATCGACAAACGCGGTGATCGAGTCGGGGCGCAGCGCGTCGATGACGTCCTCGGGTCCGCGCACGGTGACCGAGACGCCGGCGGGGAGGGCCTGGGCCGACAGGCGGGGACCCATGTTGCGGATGTGCACGGGAACCTGCGCCACCGTGCGAACGATCGGGTTGGGCTGGATCTGGACCGTCACCTCCGCATTGCCTGGCGACGTCAGGCGCAGGCCGGGGTCGGACAGCCCGATGACGACCGACTCGTGCAGCGACTGCCGCGCGCCGGAAACCGAGATCGGCTCGGTGTTCGCTTCCTTGAGGCGCAGGACGGCGCTCTCCGGGCCGGCGATTTCGACCGTCTCCGGACTGACCTTCACCGGGCCGACGACGTAGCCTGGGGCGGGATCTCCCTCGACCACCGGCACGACGGGCACGCGCCGCACCAGCGTCGGCTCGAACCTCAGGGAGATGGTCGCGGGCATGACGTCGACGACCTGGACGCCGAACGGCGCCCGCACCTGGGCTGCGGTCATGTGGAAGAACCGCCGGCCCGGCCGCGCGCCCGACAGGTCCGCCTCGGCCACGACGTCGGAGGCCGACAGCTGGCTGAGCAGCCCCGACGGGCCCACGACCCGCACCTCGACCGTCGACGGCGGATCCTCGACCAGCTCGAGCTGGGGCGGCCGGTTGCGGAGCTCGAGCGGCACGCGCAGGCTGCGCTCCACCGTCTGCTCGCCGGCCACCGCGAACCAGAGGCCGAGCGCCACGACGACCGAGATGAACTTCAGGCCGAGATGGCGGAACGGATGGTAAGCCATCACTCGTCAACCGGCCGCGCGAGTTCGCGCGATTCGCGCCGCGGCGCGGTCAGCAACTCGCGGAGCCGCTGCCGGAGCGCGTCGGTGGTCACCGGGCTCTCGATACCGCCCTCGAGGGCGAGCGAGATGCGCCCGGTCTCCTCGGACACGATCACCGTCACCGCGTCGGTCTCCTCGGTCAGCCCGATCGCGGCGCGGTGGCGGGTGCCGAAGTCCTTGCTGACGCGGGGGTTCACCGTCAGCGGCAGGAAGCAGGCCGCGGCGGCGATCCGCTCGTTCTGGATGATCACGGCCCCGTCGTGCAGCGGCGTCCCGGGGCGGAAGATCGTGACGAGCAGGTCGTTGGTGACCGTGGCGTCGAGCGGGATGCCCCCCTCGATGTAATTGCGGAGCCCGATGTTCCGCTCGATGGCGACGATGCCGCCGATCATCTGGCCGGAGAGGATCCCGGCCGCCACGACGACCTCCTCGATCATCTCCTCGGCCCGCTGCGGCCGCGTGAAGAACGCCCCGAACGGCGTCCGGCCGAAGTGCGCCAGCGCCCGGCGGATGTCGGACTGGAACAGCACGATCAGGGCGAACACCAGGTAGCCCGCCACGTTGCGGATGATCCAGTTGACCGTCTGCAGGTGGGCCCACCGGGACATGTAGAACAGCAGCACGAGCAGGCCCGCGCCGATCCCCATCTGCACGGCGCGCGTCCCCCGGATGAGCGTGAGGAACTCGTAGATCGCCACCGACACGATGAGGACATCGATGAAGTCCCTCCAGCCGAAATGGCTGAGCACGGAGAAGAGGGAATCGACGATGGTCACACGCTGCCCGCCCCCTTGAGAATCTCGTCGGCCACCCGCGCGACCTGGACCATGTCGCCGGCGGCGTGCACGCGCACGATGTGGGCCCCCTCGAGGATGGCGGCGGCCACCGACGCCGCCGTGCCCCAGTCTCTCGCCGCCGGCGGCACGTCGCCGAGCGCGCGCGCGAGGAACGACTTCCGGGAGCTGCCCACGAGGATCGGGCGATCGAGCACGGCGACCTCCGCCAGCCGTCCGAGCAGCGCGTAGCTGTGGTCGGCGCGCTTGGCGAACCCGAGGCCGGGATCGACGACGATCGCGTCGCGGGCGACGCCCGCCGCCTCGGCCGCGGCCACGCTTTCGCCCAGCTCGCGGCACACCTCGGTGACGACGTCGGCGTACACGGCCTGCCGGTACATGTCGGCCGGACGCCCCCGCATGTGCATCACGACGAGCCCGGCGCCGGCCTCCGCCACGACCCTCCCGAGGCCCGCATCATACCTCAGGCCGGAGACATCGTTCACGATGGCCGCGCCCTCGCCGAGCGCGGCGCGGGCGACGGCGGCCTTGGTGGTGTCGATCGAGATCGGCAGGCGGCTCTCCCTGGCGATCCGTCGCAGGGCGGGCAGCAGGCGCCTGAGTTCCTCGTCGGCGTCCACGGGCGCCGCGCCCGGGCGCGTCGACTCGGCGCCGAGGTCGAGGATGTCGGCACCTGCCGCCTCGGCGGCCAGCGCGAAATCGAGCGCGCGGCCGGGGTCGCCGGCGAGACCGGCGTCGGAAAAAGAGTCGGGGGTGAGGTTGACGACCGCCATCACGCAGGTTCGCTCGCCGAGCTGGAGTCGGCGGTCACCGGGGAGAGGCACGGTGTAGCGTCGGCGTGCGTGCAATGTCGTCCCGTGTCACCTCACGACGGAAGGCGGCGACGACCGCCGTCCGCCGCAGGATCATTCCTGCGGCACGGGTTTCTGGATGGGCGGGAGCGGAGGCGCGACCGGCGCGCGGTCACGCTGCCTCGCGCGGGCCTCGTCGTCGGCCGCCGCGCTGGCAGCCTGCGAGAGCGCCTGCCCGATCTCCTCGACGGTGCCGCCGGCGGCGAGCCGCCGCACCTGCTCGCCGTCGAGGACCTCGTGGGTGAGGAGCGCCTCGGAGATGCGCGTCAGCGCCTCGCGGTGCTCGGCCAGCATCGCGTAGGCCCGCTCGTACTGCGTGGAGACGATCCCCTTGACCTCCTGGTCGATCTTGATCGCCGTGTCCTCGCTGTAGTCCTGGTGCTGCGCGATCTCGCGGCCGAGGAAGATCTGCTCCTCCTTCTTGCCGAAGGTGAGCGGCCCCATCGACTGGCTCATCCCCCACTCGCACACCATGCGGCGCGCGAGATCGGTGACCCGCTCGAGGTCGTTGCTCGCCCCGGTCGTCACGTTGCCGGCCGTGAGCTCCTCCGCGATCCGGCCGCCGAGCAGGATCGCGATCTCGTCCTCGAGGTACAGGCGCGAGACGTTGTGCTTCTCGTCGACCGGCAGCTGCTGCGTGAGCCCGAGCGCCATGCCGCGCGGGATGATGGTCACCTTGTGAATCGGGTCGGCCCCGGGCAGCAGCACCGTCAGCAGGGCGTGGCCGGCCTCGTGCACCGCCGTCACCCGCTTCTCGGCGTCGCTGATGATCATCGACTTGCGCTCGGTGCCCATCAGCACCTTGTCCTTGGCGAACTCGAAGTCGAGCATCCGGACGACCTTCTGGTTGAACCGCGCGGCGTAGAGCGCCGCCTCGTTCACCAGGTTCGCCAGGTCGGCTCCCGAGAAGCCGGCCGTGCCGCGCGCCAGCACCGTCACGTTCACGTCGTCGGAGAGCGGGATCTTGCGGATGTGGACGCCGAGGATCCCCTCGCGCCCCTTCACGTCGGGGCGGTTGACGACGATGCGGCGGTCGAAGCGGCCCGGGCGCAGCAGCGCGGGGTCGAGCACGTCGGGGCGGTTGGTCGCCGCGACGAGGATGACGCCGTCGTTCGACTCGAACCCGTCCATCTCGACGAGCAGCTGGTTGAGCGTCTGCTCGCGCTCGTCGTGCCCGCCGCCGAGGCCCGCGCCGCGGTGACGGCCGACGGCGTCGATCTCGTCGATGAACACGATGCACGGGGCGTTCTTCTTGCCCTGCTCGAACAGGTCGCGCACGCGGGACGCGCCGACGCCGACGAACATCTCCACGAAGTCCGAGCCGCTGATCGAGAAGAACGGGACGTTCGCCTCGCCGGCCACCGCCCGCGCGAGCAGCGTCTTGCCCGTGCCCGGCGCGCCGACGAGCAGGACCCCCTTCGGGATCCGGCCGCCGAGCTTCTGGAACTTCTGCGGCTCCTTCAGGAACTCGATGATCTCCTGCAGTTCTTCCTTCGCCTCGTCGACGCCCGCCACGTCCTTGAACGTCACCTTCTTCTGCGACGTGGAGGAGAGCTTGGCCTTGCTCTTGCCGAACGAGAGCGCCTTGTTCCCGCCGCTCTGCATCTGGCGCATCAGGAAGATCCAGAAGCCGATCATCAGGAGGATCGGCGCCCAGGAGTAGAAGATGAGCGACCAGGGGCTGTCGGTCGCCTTCTTGGCGTTGACGTCGATGCCCTTGTCGATCAGCTTGTTGGCGAGGCCGTCGTACTGCGCGGGGGCGTAGGTCCGGAACGTCTCGTTGGCCGCCTTGTAGACCCCGGTCACCTCGTTCCCGGTGATCGTCACCGAGGCCACCTGCCCGGCGTTGACCTTCTCCATGAACGCGCTGAAGCTGATCTCGCTGTCGCGCTGCTGGAAGTTGGTGGAGAAATTCCAGATCAGCACGCCGACGACGACCAGCACCATCCAGAACAGCAGGCTCTTCAGCGTGGAGTTCACCCTCGTTCTCCCCTCAGCGTCAAGATTACCACGGCGCGCGTACCCCTGCTCACGCGGAAAACCTCGGAAATCACGTGTCCCGCCACCCAGACGATCCGGTCGTCCCCGTCGACCACGAGCGGGATCCGGTCGCGCTCGCCGCGAGGCACCCGGCGATCGACGAAGAAGTCCTGCAACTTCTTGTGGCCGTCGAGGCCGAGCGGCGGAAAGCGGTCGCCCGGACGACGAAACCGGACCGAGAGGTCGGAAACCAGGTCCGCGTCGATGACGGCCGTCCGCCCGTCGAGAAAGGACGCCGCAAGGCCGACGGGCTCGGGGCCCGCGGGGCGAAGCTCGGACGAAAGCGTGAGACCGTCGTCCAGGACAGCCTCTCCTGGTATAGACAACGTTTTCCGGAAAAAGGTTCTCGGCGGGGCGGCCGCCGGCCCTCCAGCCCGGCCGTGCCCGGCCGTCTGCTCCAGCAGCAGCCGCCCGCCGCCGGGACGCGATGCCCGCACGCCGGGCAGCGCCACCGGCCCCTTGGACGATCCCCGGGCGAGCGCCAGCAGTCGCTCCACCTGGTCGAACCCGACGAACCTGCCGCCCGACGCCTGCTTGAGCGCGAGGCTGGCGACGCGGCGCCCGAGCGCCAGCGGGAGGCCGGCCAGCGCCGCCGCGTCCAGCGTCACGGCCGGCCCCGGCTCCCCACTCGCGATCCCGGTCAGGCGGCTCGCGGCCAACTCGTCGAGGTAGTCCGCGTCCGCCCGCGCGCTGCCGGCGGCCCGGGCGAGCGACCGTCGCGCCGTGGGGACAATCCGCTCCAGGACCGGGAACAGGTCGTGCCTCACCCGGTTCCGGAGATGCCGCCGGTCCAGGTTCGACTCGTCCTCGCGAAACTCCACGCCGGCCGCGTCGAGGAACTCCACCAGTTCCCGGTGGCCGCATTCGACCAGCGGCCGCACGAACACCCCCCGGCTGACCGGCATGCCGCCGAACCCCCGCGTGCCCGCGCCGCGGAGCAGGTTCATCAGCACCGTTTCGGCCTGGTCGTCCCGCGTGTGGCCGATGGCCACGTGCGTGGCTCCGGCCCGCACCCTGGCCGCGTCGAGGAACTCGTACCGAAGGCGGCGCCCCGCGTCTTCGAGAGAGGCGCCCAGGCGCCGGGCCGCCGCGCGCACGTCGCCGCGGCCGGCGTCGAAGGCGAGCGAGAACCGCTCGGCCAGCGCCCGGCAGAAGCGCTCGTCCTGGTCGGCTGCTTCGCCCCGAAGCATGTGGTTGAAGTGCGCGAGGCCGGCGAGTTCGATCCGGAGCCGCGCCGCCGCCTCGTGCAGCAGGCAGACGAGCGCCGTCGAGTCCGCCCCGCCCGACGCGGCGACCATTACGCGCGCGCCAGGCGGAAACAGGCCGTATCGGTCAATCGTCCGGCAGACTCGCTCGGTGAGGAAGGACATCGAGAGCGAGCACACTCAGGCGAGCGGTGAATCTGGTGCCGGTGCAGGGACTTGAACCCCGGACAACGCGGATATGAGCCGCGTGCTCTAACCATCTGAGCTACACCGGCGTAAACCTCGATGATATCACGGCGTTTCGCCGCCCTCAACCAGCGCGGCCGCAAGCAGGGGGACGAGCAGTTCGTGGTGGCCGACGAGGTAGTACCCGCGCCCGGTTCCCGCCGTGGGGCGACTGACCACGTTGACCTGCGGCCGGTACATCCTCGCGAAGTCCAGCGTCACCGTCGTCAGGCCGTCGAGACGGCAGCCCTTGTTGCGCGCCAGGGACACGGCCTTGAGAAACACCTCGGGCAGGATCACCGCCGACCCGCAATTGAGATAGACGCCCTTCTCGAGGCGCGATACGTTCGACGCGAAGTAGCGGAAGTCGCGAAGACTTCCCTCCCCGAGCGCGGCGCCCGAGGCCGCCGGGTGCATGTGCACGGTGTCGGTGCCGATGGCCACGTGCACCGTCAGCGGGATCCCCAGCCGGTGGGCCGCCGCGGCCATCGACCCGTGCTCGTGCTGCGGATGCCGCGCGCACAGGTAGCGGCCGACGGCCTGGCCGAGGCCGAGGCCGGCAGCCACGCCCTCGTTGATCGCTCCGTTCAGCAGCCGGCCCGTCTCCTCGGCCATGCCGAAGCGGCCCTCCCCGAGGCTGTCGTCGACATCCTCGGAGGTCGCGCCCGACAGCGCGATCTCGAAGTCGTGGACGAGGCCGGCGCCGTTGGTCGCCAGCGCCGACACGTAGCCGCGCTCCATCAGGTCGATCAGGACCGGCGACAGCCCGGTCTTGATGACGTGTGCGCCGATGCCCCAGAGGATTCCCCGGCCCTCCGCCCGCGCCTCGCTCATCGCGCCCACCACCGCGCGGAAGTCGGCGGCGGCCAGGATCGACGGCAACGAGTCGAGCCAGCCGGCCAGGCCCGACCCGGGACGGTACGGCGTGGCGAAGTCCTCCGCCCGCACCTTGCTCGCCCGGCTCTTCAACGGGTAGGTCCGGATGCCGGACAGGTCGAATTCTTCGTAGGGGAAGGGCATGGGACGATCTCCCGGCGGACGGCGGACGGCGGACGGCGGACGGCGGAATCACGCGTGATCCCACCGTCAGCCGTCAGTCGTCAGCCGTCAGCCCGTCAACGGCGCGGCTAGGATTTTACCCGTCGGCGTCGCGCCGTTACAGAATGAGCATCGCATCGCCGTAGCTGTAGAAACGGTAGCCGAGCGACACGGCTTCGCGATAGGCGCCGAGCACCGACTCGCGGCCGGCGAACGCGCACACCAGCATCAGCAGCGACGACTTCGGCAGGTGAAAGTTGGTGAGCAGCCCGCTGACCACGCGGAACCGGTGGCCCGGACGGATGAACAGCTCGCTCGTCGCCGGCCCGACGACCAGGCGGCCATCGCCGGCCAGGCCCGCCGTCTCCAGCGCGCGTGTCGTCGTCGTGCCGACGGCGACCACGCGGCGCCCGTCCGCGATCGCCGCCTCGATGGCGGCCGCCGACTCCGCCGGCACGTCGAAGCGCTCGGCGTCCACCTGGTGGTCTTCGACGCGGTCCACGCGCACCGGCTTGAAGGTGCCGTAGCCGACGTGCAGCGTCACGTCGACCCGCCCGACCCCCTCCGATTCCAGCCGGCCGAGAAGCCGCGTGGTGAGGTGCAGCCCGGCCGTCGGCGCGGCGATCGAGCCCCGGGTTCTCGCGTACACGGTCTGGTAGCGCTCGCGGTCGCGCGGGTCGTCGGCACGGTGGATGTAGGGCGGCAACGGCATGTGCCCGATCGCGTCGATGACGCGCTCGAGATCGTCGCCGTTCCCGGTCCAGAGCCGGACCGTCCTCCGGCCGTGGAAGTGCTGGGCGAGGACCTCGGCCCAGAGTGTCAGCCCGGCGGCGTCGAACTTCACGCGCGCGCCCGGGTGGAGCTTCTGGCCCGGGTGCATCAACGCCTCCCACCGGTCGGCCTCGATCCGGCGGACGAGCAGGCACTCGACGGCGCCCCCGGTCGGGTCGCGATGGCCAAGGAGCCGCGCGGGGAAGACCCGGGTGTTGTTGACGACGAGCAGGTCGCCCCGCCGGAGGAACTCGGGCAGGGCCGCCACGGTCGTGTGAGCGACGACGGCGCCGGAGGATCGGTCGAGAACGAGCAGTCGCGCCTGGTCCCGCTCGGGGATCGGCTGCTGCGCGATGTGCTCGGGAGGGAGATCGAAGTCGAACAGGGACACGTCCACCGGGACAGTGTAGATCGGCTTACGGCTGACGGCCGACGGCTGGCGGGCTTGCCCGCCGTAGCCCGAGGGGCGAAGGCGGGCAAGCCCGCCTCGCCGGAGCCCGAGGGCCATAGGCGGGCGGGCCAGCCTCGCTGAAGCCCGGGGTACAGAGGCGGGTGGGCTTCTCTTCTCTAGTGGACCACCGGCCGCATGTCCACCTTCGCGTCCCGCCAGTCCTCGGCGAGAAGCGACCACATCAGCTGGTCGTGGTAACGGCCTTCGGTCCTCAGCGCCTGGCGCGCCACGCCTTCGGGCACCGACCCCACCTTGCGGGCCGCGCCGTTGGCCCGGCCGTTCTGCACGGCGGCTCGGGCTTCGAGGCGATGCACGCCGACCTGGTCGAACAGGAAATCGAACATGAGCTTGGCGCTCGCGTCGAAGATCCCGGTCCCCCAGAACTGGGACCCGAGCGCGGCTCCCCACTCAGCGGTCTCGAAGCGCGGATTGATCTGGCGAACCTGGAAGATCCCGATCGCGACGTCGTAGCCCTTCGGCACGACGGCGAAGCAGATGTACCGGCCTTCCCGGCGCTCGGCCTGCGCCCACTCGATGAACCGCTCGAAGCCGGCGACGTCCGGCGGCGGGGTCGACATGTAGCGACGCACTTCGGGCGTCGTCAGCATGGCGAACAGCGACGGCGCGTCGGAGCGGCGCACTTCGCGCAGTGTCACGACGCTGTCGGCGAGCTCGGGCACCTTCGCGGTCCAGTCCGTGTCTCCCTCCGGGCGGAAGGCGCCCGACGAGGGATGGACGATCTGCAACCCGGCCTCCAGCCTGAACGGTAGTTTCGCGCTCATCGAATTGCACCCGAGGCAAGCATGTCGTTCACTCCCCACACGATGTTGTTCGACGAGACGCCCCACACGATGTTGGCGGCATCGAGATGTCCCCACACCGTATTCCCGGGGCCACCGGCCTGCCCCCACGCGACCTGGTCGGGCGACGTGAGGTCGGCGGCGCCGACGAGGTTCACGCCCCAGACGATGTTCACGCCCCAGACAATGTTCACGCCCCAGACAATGTTGACGCCCCAGACGATGTTGTTGCCCCACACGATGTTCGAGCCCCAGACGATGTTCTCGGCCGAGGTGTCACCCGTGGGCACGCCCCACACGATGTTCTGGGCGTCCGTCCTGTCGACGCCCCACACGATGTTCTGGGCACTCGTCTTCTTGGTGCCCCACACGATGTTCTGGGCGCTCGTCCTGTTGATGCCCCACACGATGTTCTGGGCGCTCGTCTTCTTGGTGCCCCACACGATGTTCTGACCCGAGGAGACGCCCCACACGATGTTGTTGCCCCAGCAGGGCGAATTGGTGAGCAGCACCGAGCCGGGCATCTGCCAGACGCCCCAGACGATGTTCTGTTCCCACAGCAGCGTCTCGTTGCCGATCGTCGTGCTCGGCACGGGCACCGGGGAGATCCACGGGCTGCCGTATGGCGTGTCGCTCTCGACCGCGTCGGCCAACTGGATGGCGCCGACCGCGTTCAGCCCGCCGCCGCCTTCGGTCAGCCGGTCGTATTCAGCGCCTTCGGCGTCGTGAACGGGGAACGCCGAGTACTGGAGGATGGCCTTGATCGTGTTGGCCGACAGCGCGCCATGGTGGCGGAAACCGTTCGTGCCGGCGGCCTCCATGGCGAGCGCCACCACGCCGGTGGTCACGGCGGTCGCCATGCTGGTGCCGGTCAGGCGCAGGTAGTGCCCGCCGAGGGATCCGGTCACCTGCAGAGTCGGGTAGCTGGTGTAGAGCGTGCTGCCCACGGCGCCGTTCGACACCAGGCGGTCGCCGGGGGCCACGATGTCCGGCTTGGCAAAGGCGTCGTACCAGCTCGGTCCGCGCGAACTGAACGGCGCCACCTCGTCGTCGGATCGCACCGACGTGCCCTGCGTGAGCAGCGCGCCGACCGTGATGGCGGAGGGCGCGTTGCCGGGAGAGGTGATGCCGGCGTAGCCGGGCTGGCCGGTCTCCGGGTTGATGCCGCAGTTGCCGGCGGCAGCGACGACCACCAGGCCGGCCTGCGTCGCCGCCTCGATGGCCTGGACGAGAGGATCCGACGAAGCGGGCTCGAAAATCGGGTGGCCGAGCGAGAGGTTGATGATGTCGACGTGCAGCCGCTGCCGGTTCGCGACGATGTACTCGATCGCGGTCACCACGTCGGATGTCCGCCCCTGCCCGTTGGCGTCGAGCACCTTGAAGATCGTCAGCCGCGCGTCCGGCGCGACGCCGGCGTACTGTCCGCCCGAAAGCGTTCCGTCCCCGGCGATGAGGCCGGCCACGTGCGTGCCGTGGCCGAAGTCGTCGTAGGGGGCGCCTCTCCGGATGGTCCCGCCGGTCAGGTCGTAGAAGGCCACGACGTTGCCCGCCAGGTCCCTGCTCGGCTGGACGCCGGAGTCGATGATCGCGATCCCCACGGACTTCCCGGTCGGCGAGCTGGCGTCGAGCCCCAGCGTCTCCCGCAGGAAGCCGGCGGCCGGACCCGGACGGTTCCACGAGACCCCGCCGGTCGGCGTCACGGTCGCGTCGGAGGAGATTGACAGGACGTCCGGGTTGGCGGCGAGGCCGGTCAGCGCCGTCGACGGCACGTCCAGCGCGAGGGCGCTAATCGAGGCGTGCTCTCCATGGATGCGATAGCCGCGGCCTTTGAGGCCGTCCATCACGGCGATGCGGGCGCCAGGCGCCGTGCGCACAATCACGTGCTGCACGCCGCTTCCGGCGGCTTCCGCTGCCGCGAGAGCCCTGTCGAGTTTCTGGTTTCCGCTCTGCGCGGCAGCCGGGCCTGGAAGCCCCATAAGACCAAATGCCACGAGTGCGGTGACGGCGGAGAGAGAGGAGAGGCGTTTCACGCCCGCCATAAGAGCAATCCGCCGGCCAGCCCGGCCAATTGCAGCAAAAGCCTTGTAAGTTGTTGAACATGATGGCGTTACAAATAACGTCCGGGCGCGGCCCCCCGCCGGTTCGGCTCGATCTTGTGCAGATACTGAACAACGCCCGGCGGGACCGGGTGGCCGATTCTTCAATTCGACCGTTTTCCCTGATGTTTTTGGCGTTTCGGCGATGTCATATTGCTGGACACGCGGGCGTCCGAACGGTGGCGCCCGTCGAAACACGCGCCTGAATCGTCAGATCTCTGGCGTTCGGCCGGGCGGGACCGGTACGCTGACGGCCGGGGTTGGCCCCGGTGCTGTTCTGAATTGGAACAGACTCGGGAGTCCGGGGTGGGGAGGACAAAGGGGTGGCGCCGACCGACGGCGCAGCCCGGGGACGGCGGTGCCGTCCCCGGGTCGCCAGTTCAGATCGCCCAGCGCAAGAGGACGCCGCCCACGGTGAAGCCGGCTCCTACCGAGGCGAGCATGACGAGGTCGCCCTTCTTCAACCGGCCGTCCTGGACGCACTCGTCGAGCGCGAGCGGGATGGTCGCCGCCGTAGTGTTCCCGTACTTCTCGAGATTGATGATGACCTTGGCCGGCTCGATCCCGAGCCGGTCGGCGGCCGCCGTGATGATCCGCCGGTTGGCCTGGTGCGACACGAACAGCGCGAGATCGCCGGCCGTCAGGCCGTTTCGCTGCAGGATCAGCCGGCTGACCTCCTCGGTCTTGCGCACCGCGAACTTGAAGACCGCCGAGCCGTCCTGCTTGACGTAGTGCAGGCGCTGGTCCACCGTCTCGCGGGTGGCGGGCCTGAGGCTGCCGCCGGCGGGCATGTTGAGCGACACGCCGCCGCTGCCGTCGATCTCGTGGGCGAAATCGAGGATCGCGAGGGAGGGGTCCCTCGCCGCGCTCACGACGACGGCGCCGGCGCCGTCGCCGAACAGCACGCAGGTGGCGCGGTCGGTGTAGTCGATGATGCTCGACATCACGTCGGCGCCGACGACGAGCGCGTGGTCGTGGCGGCCGGTCGACACGAGCTGGCTCGCGGTGGCCAGCGAGAAGTTGAAGCCGGAGCAGGCGCCGGCCAGGTCGAAGCCCCAGGCGTGGTGGGCGCCGATCTTGTTCTGGATGAGCGCGGCCGTGCTCGGGAAGAACATGTCCGGCGTCGTCGTCCCGACGATGATGAGGTCGATGTCGTCCGGCGTCAGGCCGGCCTGCGCGATGGCCTTGAGGGCCGCCTGGGTGCCGAGGTCCGAGGTGGCGACGCCGGGATCGACGACGTGGCGCGTGTGAATGCCCGTGCGCTGCAGGATCCACTCGCTGGTCGTGTCGACCATCTTCTCGAGGTCGGCGTTGGTCAGCAGGCGGGGCGGCACGTAGGTGGCCAAACTGGTAATCTCGGTGGGCCGCCCGCAGCCCAGTCCCGAGGGCCGATGGTCCGGAATGAGGGTCTGACCGTCGTCGCTCGCCACTCGTCCTCCTTACGAAAAGGCTCAGGGCTCAAGGCTCGGGGCCTACAGCAGTCTCTGCTCTCTCTCCGGCGCGCGCAGGCCGAAGTAGTCGTACGCCCGCGCCGTCGCCACCCGGCCGCGCGGCGTGCGGTCGAGGAAGCCGATCTGGAGCAGGTACGGCTCGAAGATGTCCTCGATCGCGTCCTTTTCCTCCGAGATGGCGGCCGCGATCGTGCCGAGGCCCACCGGCCCGCCGCCGAACTTGTCGACGATCGTGCGCAGCAGCCGGCGGTCGATCTCGTCGAGCCCGTGCTCGTCCACCTCGAGCATCTTCAATCCCGCGATTGCGGCGTCGAGGGTGATCTCGCCGTCGCCGCGCACCTGCGCGTAGTCGCGCACGCGGCGCAGCAGCCGGTTGGCCACGCGCGGCGTGCCCCGGGACCGGCGCGCGATCTCGTCGGCGGCACGAGGCTCGATGCTGACGCCGAGCAGGCGGGCCGACCGCCGGACGATCTCCTGCAGGTCCACCTCGCCGTAGAAGTCGAGGCGGTGGACGATGCCGAAGCGGCTGCGCAGCGGCGAGGTCAGCAGCCCGGCGCGCGTCGTCGATCCGATCAGGGTGAACTTGGGGACCGGCACCTTGATCGACCGCGCGCTCGGCCCCTGCCCGATCATGATGTCGAGCTGGTAGTCCTCCATCGCGGGATAGAGGATCTCCTCGATGGTCGGCGACATCCGGTGGATCTCGTCGATGAAGAGCACCTCGCGCTCCTTGAGGTTGCTCAGCATCGCGGCCAGGTCGCCCGGCTTCTCGAGCACCGGCCCGGAGGTGGACCGCACGGGCACGCCCAGCTCGTTGCCGATGACGTAGGCGAGCGTGGTCTTGCCGAGGCCTGGCGGGCCGTAGAGCAGCACGTGGTCGAGGGCGTCGCCCCGCTGCTTGGCGGCGGTGATCGACACGACGAGGTTCTCGCGGATCCGCTCCTGCCCGACGTACTCGTCGAGCGTGCGCGGCCTGAGGCCGGCCTCGAACTGCGTGTCGTCGTCCACGCGGGACGGCGTGATGATCCGGGAATCGCTCATTTCAGGCTGCCGGCTGCCGGCTGCCGGCTGATGGCCAGGCCGTCGGTCGTCGGCCGTCGGTCGTCAGCCCGCAGAACCACAGCGGGCCCTTACCCCATTCGTCTCAGCGCGCTCCTCAGCAGCCGCTCGAAGGTCCGCTCGCCGGCTGCCCCGAGCGCGTCGTCGACGGCCTTCTCCGCAAGAGCGCGATGATATCCCAGATTGAGCAGCGCCGAGAGCAGATCGGCGCGAAGCTCGGCCTCGCCAGACGCCGTCCCGACGGCCGCCGCCGCTTCCTCCGCCCACGGCTGTTTCAGGCGGTCCTTCAGCTCGAGACCGATCCGCTCGGCCGTCTTCCGGCCCACGCCGGGGATCTTGGTGAGGCGGGCGAGGTCGCCCGACTGCACGGCGCGGACGAGGTCGGCCGGGTCGATCCCGGACAGCACGGCCAGGGCGAGCTTGGGGCCGATGCCGCTGATCGCGATCAGGCGTTCGAACACCAGCTGCTCGAGCGCGGTCGCGAACCCGAACAGCACGATCGCGTCCTCGCGCACGTGCGTGTGGACGCGCAGCGCCACCTCGCCGCCCGGGTCCGGCAGGTGGTAGAAGGTGGACAGCGGGACGAGCACCTCGTAGCCCACGCCGCCGACGTCCACCACGAGGCGCGTGGCTTGCTTCTCGACGAGGCGGCCCGTCAGGCGTGCAATCATGTCGGTTCCGGCTGGCGGCTCGCGACTGGCGGCTGGCGGCCCCGTCGCGCACGACATCGCCGCAAGTCGCAAGCCGCGGGCCGCGAGTCTAATCCCGCTTCACGTCCCGCCACGACCGCGGCTTCCCGCGCGCCTGGCGCAGCGCATCGGCGACGGCCGGCGGGCCCTGGCTGTGGACGTGGCAGATGGCCACGGCGAGCGCGTCGGCCGCATCGTGCGGCGTCGGCACCTCGGCCAGGCCCAGGATCATCCGCACCATCTCTCCGACCTGCTGCTTCTCGGCGCGGCCGTAGCCGACAACGGCCTGCTTGATCTCGGCCGGCGTGTACTCGGCGACGGCGTATCCACCCTCGACGGCCGCCAGCATGGCGACGCCGCGGGCGTGTCCCAGCTTGAGGGCGCTCCGGACGTTCGCCGCGTAGAAGACGTTCTCGATCGCGACCACCTCGGGCCGGTGTTCGGCCAGCAGGGCGGCCAGGCCCTGGTGGATCCGGAGCAGTTGTGCGGGAAACCCAAGGCGCGGCGATGTGACGATGGCGCCGCACGTCACGAGACGGTGGCGGCTGCCGTCGGTCTCCACGCACCCGTAGCCGGTGCGCTCGGAGCCGGGATCGATCCCGAACACCTTCACGAGAGCGAAGCCTCGATCTCCTTCTCGTCGATGTCCACGTTCGACCAGACGTGCTGGATGTCCTCGTGGTCCTCGAGCATATCGAGCAGCCTGAGCATCGACTGGGCTTCCTTGCCGGTCAGCGTCACGAATTCGGCCGGCACCATCGCAACCGCCGCGCTCAGAGGCTCGACCTCGAGCTTCGTCACCGCTTCGCGCACCGCGTCGTACGCGGCCGGCGCCGTCAGGACTTCCCAGCTGTCGCCGTCGTCCACCATGTCGTCGGCGCCCGCCTCGAGCACCGCCGCCATCAGGACGTCCTCGGCCACCCTGGTCTTCTCGATGATGATCTGGCCCTTCTTGCTGAACTTGCGGAGGGCGGTGTTGCGGTCGGCCATCTTGCCGTTGTACTTGTCCAGCAGGTGGCGGAGCTCGCCGACGGTGCGGTTCTTGTTGTCGGTCAGGCCCTCGAGGATGATCGCCGTCCCGCCGGGGCCGTAGGCCTCGTAGACGACCTCTTCGTAGTTGACGCCGGGTTCCTCGCCGGTGCCGCGCCGGATGGCGCGCTTGATGTTCTCCGCCGGCATGTTGGCGGCCTTCGCCTCGGCGATGATCGTGCGCAGCCGGGGGTTGGAGTCGGCATCGCCGCCGCCGGCCCGCGCCGCGACGGAAATCTCCTTGATAATCCGCGTGAAGACGCGCCCGCGCTTGGCATCAGCGGCGCCCTTCTTGTGCTTGATCGTATGCCACTTTGAATGGCCGGACATGCTGGAACTCCAGTGAAATCAACAGGAAAATGGAGGGCGAATTGTACCACACCCTCGGCCGCCGACGGTAGCGGGGGCTGCAGGCTGCAGGCTGCAGGCTACAGGCACAGCCGGATCACGCGTGACACGGCCCGAAGCCAGAAGCCCGAGGCCTGAAGCCCGAAGCCCGACCTCGGCCGGGCTATTTGTTCCACGAAATCTCGAGCGTGCCCCTGAGCTGGCGTCCCGGAGAGTCGTAGACCTGGCCGAAATCGAGCCGCTGCACGTCGCGCTGCACGGCGCGCCCGTTGGCCCGCCCGGCCAGGTTGAACACCTTCAGACCAATGCGGGCCGGCAGCCCGAACGGGAGCTGCACGGCCTTCTCCACCGCGACGTCGAGCGAGACGAAGGTCGGGAACCGCGCGTCGTGGCGCACGCCGACCACGTCCCAGTTCTCGTCGATGCGCGTGTAGGGGAAGCCGGACCGGATCTCGAGGAACGGCGACGCGGTGATCTGCCAGGGCAGCGAGATGACGCCCCAGGCGAGGAACCGGTGCGGGACGTCGGCCGCGAGCGGCCCGATGGCGGCCGGCAGCACCTGCGCCGGGGAGCGGTTGCCCGCCACGGTGTTCAGGTCGTTGAGATCTCCTTCGGTCCGGGACCGGACGTAGGACAGGTAGAACTGCCGCTCGCCGTGGGCCGAGCGGTAGCCGGTCGTCACCTCGAGGCTCCGGGCGCTCGACTCGCCGTCGCCGGCCAGTCTCAGGTCGCCCGTCGTCGCGTCAACGGCCACGGGGTCGATCGTCCACTCGTGCCGTCCGAGGCGCTGCTGCAGGGCGGCCCTGACCATCCAGCCCCCCCTGAGCGTCTGGTCGAGCTGCAGGTCCCACGTGGTGGCCCGCGGGATCGCCAGCGGACCCGCCAGCCGGTTGGTGAACAGCCTCGACGAGACGATCGCCAGCCCCGACGGGTCGTAGAGCGTTTCGAGCCGCGCCTGGCGCTGGGTGAAGACGAGCGGGGAGAGCAGCGGCTTGTCGGCCAGCACGCCGATCCCGGCGGTCAGCTTGGTCGAATTGGGCCGGAGGTCGTAGCTGGCGACGGCCCGCGGCCAGAGCGCCTGACCGCTGGCGGACGTCGTCGCGTCCCACCGGGCGCCGAGGCTCACCTTGAACCTGGCGCTTACCGTCCATTCGTCCTGCACGAAGGCCTGCCGCTCGGTCAGCGAGGCGGCCAGAATGCCCGGCCCGCTGAACTCGTAGCGGCGGGCCAGCGTCCCGTCGCTTCTCAGGTACTCGACCGGCCGGTTCGTCTCGAACGCGGACCCGGTGACATACGCCACCGCGAACCCGGCCGTGACCAGGTGTTCACCGTGCCACTTGATGGCCCCTCTCGACCACACGGTGCCGGCCTCGTAGCGTTCGGACTGCTGGTGGCGAGTCCTGAAGTAGCTCCCGTAGATGCGTTCGTGGGCGACCTCGTAGGGCAGGAGCCCGTCGCTCGTCAGGTCCAATGTCAGGAACCGCGCGTGGAAGTGCGACTCCAGCGTGGAGTTGGCCCCGAGCGCGACGCGATCGACGAGGGCGAAGCTGACGCCGGTGGTGCCGAGGTCGGGCACCGTGTCGGCGGGCTCGAAGGCCCCGAGCCCGTAGTGACGGCTCCAGTCGGGCGAGCCGAGCAGCCGCAGGGTGAGGTGGTGCGACCCGTGCGGCTTGATGTCGAGCCGGGTGAACGAGGACCAGCCGTGCCGGCTGCTGTCCTGCGGCCCGACGATGGTGTTGGTCTGGAACCGCTCGTAGCGGTACTCCACCGACTGCGCCAGCCAGACGCGGCCCCGCACGATCGGTCCGCTCACCCCGAAGGTCGGCTGCCACGCCTCGACGCCGAAGGTGCCCGCGCCCGAGAGCCTGGGGCGCGGGAAGAGGCCGAGAACGCTGAACGAGTAGCTGTCGACCGCCGCCCGCGTGTTGACCAGCGTCACGCCGCCGCTCGCCGGCCCCGCGTCGGCGGGGGGCAGCGGCGAGTACACCTGGACGTTGTCGATGGCCGTGATCGGCAGCGAGAGCCTCGGCTCCCCCGAGAACGGATCGGTCTCGCGCATCTGGTCGAGCAGCACCGTGCCCTGCCACGACCTCGCCCCCGAGACGCTGATGAGGCCGTCCGGCCCTCGCACGGCCCCGGGCAGCAGCGGCAGGGCCGAGTCGTAACGCAGCCCCGACACGGGCGCCATCTTGATGATCTCGCGGTCCACCGTGGCCGGCGCCGTCGGCTCCGTCGTGGTGAACACGCGCGGGGCCTGGGCAACCACCTGCGTCTGCTCGGTGAACCCGCCGAGATTCAGCACCAGGTCGATCGTGAGCGGTTCGGGACCGACGGTGAGGTTCGGACGGACGGCGGACTCGAAGCCCGACAAGTCGGCCTCCAGCGTGTAGCGCCCGTAGGGCACGTCGAAGGCGAACCGGCCGACCTCGTCGGTGTGCACCACGAGCGGCGGCTGCGCCTCGTGCGTCAGGGCCACGGTCACGCCGGGCAGCGGCAGGCCGGACGTGTCCGACACCTTGCCCTCGATGTGGCCGCGGCGCGGCGCCTGCGCGGTCGCCGTGACCTGTGGGCCGAGCAGCAGAACGGCAACGACGAACGCCGCGCGTCTCATGCCGGGGGTCTCCTCGGGAACCTGGCGGAGAGGTGATTATAGGCGCAGTGGCGTCATCTGCGCCTCGCCAGCAGCAGCCAGACCTCCGCCCGCAGGTCCCACGCGCGCCCGCGGTAGTCGCCGAGCACGGCCGTCACGCGGAACCCGGCCTTCTCGACCCGCGCCGCAACCTCGGGCAGAGGCAGCGTCCGGAAGGTCAGGGAGAACCGGTGCCGCCGGGTTCGCCCGCGCTCGGTCTCGACGTACTCCTGGTCGAAGATCGTCAGCCGTCGGCGGCGGTCCTGCCGCACCGATTCCACGAGCGTGACGCGGCCGCCCGATTGCCCGAGCTTCCCGCGGAGCCTCGTGCGGCCGCGGTATTCGTCCCACGCCGGCAGGTCGGGCACCAGGTCGATGCCCAGCGTGGCGCCCCGCTTCAGCACGCGGGCCGCCTCGGCGAGCGTCGTGGCGAGGTCCCGCTCCTTCGTCAGCGACTGGAGGATGCCGTAGGGCGCCATCACGGCCGAGAACGACCGGTCGGGGAACGGCAGCTGGCGGATGTCGGCGCGCACCATCTCCGGGCGCTTGGCCCGCGGCAGCCGCCGGGCCCGCTCCCTCGCGTAGGCCAGCATCGGCTCCGACCGGTCGATGCCGACGACCCGGACGCCGGTGCGCGCGACCGGGATGAGGATCCGGCCGGTCCCGCAGCCCAGCTCGAGCACCGGGCCGCCTTCCCGCCGGGCGAAGTCCTGCCAGAACCGCACGTCCTTCCGCCCCATGGTCCGCGCGTTCTCCCAGTCGTAGAACCGCGCGTACTCGTCCCAGCCCTTCCAGCCCTCGGTAGCCATCGGCGAATGATACTATCTGCTCATGTTTTCGGCCTCGCACGATCCGCTCGCGGCCTGGCGCGACGAATTCCCGATCCTCCACCGCACGGTCTACATGATCAGCAACTCGCTCGGCGCGATGCCGCGCGACGCCGCCCGCTCGCTGGCCGAGTACGCCGACACGTGGGCGACCCGGGGCGTGCGGGCGTGGGAGGAGCGCTGGTGGGAGATGGCGCTCGAGGTCGGCAGCGCCGTCGCCGCCATCGTCGGGGCCCCCGCGGGGTCGGTGTGCATGCACGACAACGTGACGTCGGCGCAGATGGCCGTGCTCTCGTGCCTGAAGCCCGAGGGGCGGCGTCGCACGATCGTCTGCACGGCGGCCGACTTCCCGTCGGTGATCCACCTCTACCGCGCCCAGGTCCCGCTCGGGTTCGACCTGCGCGTGGTGCCGGCGGGGCCGGACCTGAACGTGGACGAGCAGCGCCTGGTGGAGGCCATCGACGAGACGACGCTCCTGGTCGCCTTCTCGCACGTGCTCTTCCGGACCTCGTTCATCGTCGATCCGCGGCCGGTGGTGGAGCGCGCGCGCCAAGTCGGAGCGCTGACGCTGCTCGACGTCTACCAGTCGGCGGGGATCGTCCCGCTGGACCTGACCGGGCTCGGCGTCGACTTCGCGGCCGGCGGCTGTCTGAAGTGGCTGTGCGGCGGGCCGGGCAACGCGTTCCTCTACGCGCGCCCCGACCTGCTCCGGACGCTCCACCCGCGCTT
Organism: uncultured Acidobacteriota bacterium; assembly: GCA_963776495.1. GTDB lineage: Bacteria > Acidobacteriota > Vicinamibacteria > Vicinamibacterales > Fen-181 > FEN-299. The sequence continues at coordinate 207,704 of CAVZMW010000003.1, forward strand.
CACCGGCTGGCTGGCGCTCACCCGCCCCTTTGCCTTCGACATCGACGAGGGCGAGCTGCGCGAGGACGCGTGTCGCCTGATGAACGGCACGCCGCCCATCCCGGCTTACTACGCCGCGCTGCCGGGTCTCCGGATCGTCGGCCGGGTTGGCGTGGACCGGATCCGCGAGCAGTCGAAGCGGCTGACGGCGCGCCTGCTCGAGCTGGTGGATCGGCGGGGGTGGCCGACGCCCACCTCGCGCGACCCGGAGCGGGTGGCGGGCACCGTCGCCATCGACGTCCCCGACGCGCTGCCGGCCTCGCGCGCGCTCAAGGCACGCGACGTCCTCATCGACTACCGGCCGAAGGTCGGCATCCGGGTCTCGCCGCATTTCTACAACACGTTCGAGGAGATCGAACGCCTGGTCGACACTCTCGAACACGTGCTCGCGGAGCGAGCGTTCGGCGAGGCGCCGCCCACGAGGGTCACCTAGCCCCCGCCAGGAGTCCGTCATGAGCACCTTGTGGAATCATCGATACGCCCAGCGCACGCAGCGGATGACGAGCTCGATCATCCGCGAGCTGCTCAAGTTCACGGCGCAGCCCGACATCATCTCGTTCGCGGGCGGCCTGCCGGGCCCCGACCTGTTCCCGGTCGAGGAGGTGAAGGAGGCCGCCGAGGCGGTGCTCGAGACCAAGGGGCGGATCGCCCTGCAGTACAGCACGACGGAGGGCTACCCGCCGCTGCGCGAGATGATCGTCCGCCACATGGCGCGCTACGGGATCGTGGTGGACATCGACAACGTCCTCATCACCAGCGGCTCCCAGCAGGCGCTCGATCTCATCGGGAAGATCCTGATCAACCCGGGCGACAAGCTGCTGATGGAGAACCCGACCTACCTCGGCGCGCTCCAGGCGTTCACGATGTACGGCGCGGAGTTCGCCACCGTCCCGGCCGACGACGACGGGATGGTGACCAGCCAGCTGGAGGACGCGCTGCGGGCAGGGCCGAAGTTCATCTACGCGCTGCCCAACTTCCAGAATCCGACCGGCGTGACCATGCCGCTCCAGCGGCGGCAGGAGCTGATCCGCATCTCGGACCACTACGGCATCCCGATCATCGAGGACGACCCGTACGGGCAGCTGCGCTACGAGGGCGATCACATCAAGCCGCTCGTCGTCCTCGACGCGGAGTGCCTCGAGTGCGAGCACAACGGGAAGTACACGGGCAACGTGATCTACCTGAGCACGTTCAGCAAGACGCTGGCGCCCGGCCTGCGCATGGCGTGGATCGCGGCGCCCAAGGACGTCATCAACAAGTTCGTCCAGGCCAAGCAGGGGACCGACCTGCAGTGCAGCACGTTCGACCAGATGGTGGCGTACGAGGTGGGGCGCGGCGGGTTCATCGACCGGCACGTCCACCGGATCCGCGAGGTCTACGGCCATCGCCGGAACGTGATGCTGGCCGCGCTCGAGAAGGCGTTCCCCGACCCGTCGGTGGGCGTGCGATGGACGAGGCCGCAGGGCGGGCTGTTCCTGTGGGCGACCGTGCCGGAGTGGATGGACACGGCCGACCTGCTGAAGGACGCCGTGAAGGAGAAGGTGGCCTTCGTGCCCGGGGCGCCGTTCTTCCCGGGCGGCGGCGGCCACAACACCATGCGGCTCAACTTCAGCAACGCGCGCGACGAGCAAATCGAGGAGGGGATCGCGCGCCTCGGGCGGGCCATCATGAAGCGCGTCGACGCGCGCAAGGTATAATGACGCGCATGAAAAGCCGTGTCGCCGTTCTGCGGGTCGAGCCGGCGACCGTCCTCGGGTCGATCGACCGGCTGTGCGAGCTGGCCGGGATGCGCCAGGCGCTGGCGCCGTCCGCGCCGACGATCCTGAAGGACAACATCTCCTGGCACTTCCCGTTCCCCGGAGCGAACACGACGCCCTGGCAGCTCGAGGGCACCATCCGGGCGCTCCAGGGGGCGGGGTACGGCAACCTGACCTGCGTCCAGAACAAGACCGTCGTCACCGACGCGTTCAAGGGGGAGGATCTCAACCGCTACGTGCCGATCCTCTCCCGCTACGGCGTGCCGATCCTCTACAACTTCCGCGAGCAGGACATGGCGTGGATCCGCTACGAGCCGAAGGCGCGGATGCACGTGCTGCACGAGATCTTCCCCGAGGGGATCCACATCCCCGACTACTTCCCCGGCCGCAACGTCGTGCACCTGCCGACGGTGAAGTGCCACATCTACACGACCACCACCGGCGCGATGAAGAACGCGTTCGGCGGCCTGCTGCACACGCACCGGCACTACACCCACTCGTGGATTCACCGGACGCTCGTCGACCTGCTCGCGATCCAGAAGGAGATCCACCCTGGCCTCTTCGCGGTCATGGACGGCACGACGGCGGGAAACGGCCCGGGGCCGCGGACGATGTACCCGGTCGTGAAGAGCGTCTGTCTGGCCTCGGCCGACCAGGTGGCGATCGACGCGGTGGCCGCACGGCTTATGGGCTTCGACCCGATGGGAATCGAGTACATCAGGGTGGCCCACGAGGACGGCCTCGGCGTGGGCGATCCGCGCGAGATCGAGATCGTGGGCGACGACATTACGAACGAGTCGTGGGGGTTTCACGTGGGGGACAACTTGGCCAGCCGCGGCGGCGACCTGTTCTGGTTCTCGCCGCTGAAGGTGTTCCAGAAGCTGCTCTTCCACACGCCGATCGTCCACCTGTTCGTGTTTGCGTCGGAGACCTACCACGACTACTATCGGTGGCCGGTGAAGGACCGCCGGACGTTCGAGCGCTGGCGGCGCGACACGGCGTGGGGGAAGCTGTTCGCGGAGTACGGGGGGTAGGGGGCAAGGCTCAGGTCTCAAGGCTCAGGGCTCAGGGCTCAGGGCTCAGGGCTCAGGGCTCAGGGCTCAGGGAGACGATCATGACGCAGCCTCCATCGGCCTTCTACCCGCGCGTCTTCGCGACGGTCACCGCCGCGGTGCTCGGCCTGGCGGTGTTCTGGATCCTGCGGCCGTTCGCCGGCGCCTTGCTGTGGGCGGCGCTGCTCGCCTTCCTCCTCTTCCCGCTGAACCTGCGGCTTCGCAAGAGGCTTCGCGGCAGGACGAGCGTCGCCGCGCTGCTGCTGACCTTCGCGGTCGTGCTGATGGTCGTCGTGCCGACGCTCTTGCTCGGCGTGACGTTCGCCACGCAGGCGGCGGCGCTGGCCGGGCACCTGCAGGCCGCCGCGGCCCAGCACCAGATCCAGAGCGCGGGCGACCTGACGGGACTCCTCGACAGCATTGCGCGGCGGATCGGCGGCTGGCTGCCGGTCCCGGTGGACCAGATTCGCGACTCGCTGCTCACCGCGGGGGAACAGTTCGCCCGGTCGGCGGTTTCGCTGGGCGGGTCGCTGTTCGCCTCGCTCTTCGGCCTCGTCATGTCCATCGTCATCGCGCTGTTCGTCCTGTTCTTCTTCCTGCGGGACGGCGAGCTGATGGTGACGCGGGCGATGGTGCTCGTGCCGCTCGACGACCGGCGCAAGTCGCATCTGCTGCTCCACCTGTCGGAGGTGACGCGCGCCGTGGTCCTCGGGACCATGGTCACGGCGCTCGTCCAGGGCGCGCTGGCCGGCATCGGCTTCGCGCTGGCCGGGGTGCCGTGGTCGATCGTGTTCGGCGTGCTGACGGTCGGCGCGGCGGTGGTGCCGGTGGTCGGCACGGCCCTGGTCTGGGTGCCCGTCGCCGCCTGGCTGGGCTTGTCCGGTCACCCGGGGACGGCGCTGTTCGTCCTGATCTGGGGAGCCGCGGTGGTGTCGTCGGCCGACCACGTGGTCCGGCCGCTGTTCATCTCGAGCCGGGCGAAGATTTCCACGCTGCCGGTGTTCATCGGCCTGCTCGGCGGAATCGCCGCGTTCGGCATGGTCGGGATCTTCCTGGGCCCCGTGGTCATCGCGCTCGTCCTCGCCCTGCTGGAGTTCGCCGAAGAGGCGCGGACGGAGGCTGCCGCACCGATCTCAACCAATGGCTGACGGCTGATGGCTGACGGCTGACGGCCCTGATCCGCTGCCGGCTGAACCGCGTCCCGTCTTCCCACCGTGATCCGCTGCCCGCTGGACCCTGACCCGTGAACCCTGAACCCACGTTACTGCCCATGTCCTTCCTCTCGTCCCTGCCCGGTTCCGTGATCCTTGGCCCCATGGCGAAGGGCTGCAATCTCCCTTACCGCCGGCTGGCGGTCGAGCTTGGCGCGCGCGTGACCTGCAGCGAGATGGCGCTGGCGCGGCGGCTCAAGCAGAACCGGCGTCCCGAGTACGCCCTGATCCGCCGGGCGCCCGAGGAGACCTGCTTCGGCGTGCAGCTGGCCGGCAACAAGCCGGAGGAGATGGCGTGGGCCGCGGCGCTGGTCGAAGAGCGCGGCGCGAGTTTCGTGGACGTGAACCTCGGCTGCCCGATCGACTACTTCACCAGCAAGGGACTGGGCGCCGCCTTGGCCCGCCAGCCGAAGCGCGTGGCGAAGATCGTCGAGGCGATGCGCCTGGCGGTGAAGGCGATCCCGGTGACCGTCAAGTTCAGGCTCGGCTGGAAGGACGACCAGCGGAACTACCTCGAGATCGCGCGGGCGGCGGTGGACGGCGGCGCCGGCGCCCTCTTCGTCCACGGCCGGACGCGCGACGCGCGCTACCGCTTCGCCGCCGACTGGGACGCGATCGGCGAGGTGGCGCGCGCGGTGGCCGTGCCCGTCGTCGGCAACGGCGACCTGCTGTTCCCGCACGAGATGGAGGCGGCGCGGGCACGGTCGGGATGCGCGGCCGTGATGGTGTCGCGCGGCGCGCTCATCAAGCCGTGGATCTTCGGCGAGGCGGCCTCGGGCTACCGCGACATCGCGGCCGAGGAGCGGCTGGCCGTCTACCGGCGATACGTGGCCCTCGCGCTCGAGCACTGGGGGGACCACGAGCGCGCCCGCGCGCAGGTGGCGGAGTTCACGCGCTGGCACTTCGGGTTCTGGTGCCGCTACGCGCCGCGCCGGCCGGACGGCAGCTGGCCGGGCATGCAGGAGCGCGAGGACACGAGCTTCGCGCGGACGCCGCTCGAGCAGCTGCTGGCGCGCCAGGACGCGACGGCGCACGCCTGGATCACCGAGCGCCTGCTGGCGGGCGAAGAGGTGGACCCCGCAGCTGCGCCCGCGCCCTCAGAAGCGGACGAGCAGGGCGCCGATTTCGAAGTGTCAGGGTAGCCCTGCCCTGAGCGAGGGCGCGGAGCGCCAGAGTCGAAGGGCAGGGCCGGCGCGCCGGCCGTTCACTGCCTCGGCGCGGCCACGGCTTCTCCGGGTTCGGCGGTGTCGGTCTTCGCGACTCGGGACCGGCTGGAGTCGAGGCCTCACTCACGTTTCCGTTAACGGGATCGAGCAGTCCCCGAGCCGGTCGGTCTTCTGGAACGCCCGGTCACACGAACGGCTTGCGGACGGGGAGGCGGCGGGTCCAACTCCTGCCATCATCGGACCGTGGATGAGAAGGTCGTCGGACGCCGGCGGACGGACGGAAACGACCCGGCTGCCCTCCAGCGCACGCGCGCTGCGGTGCGACGAACGGGGGCACTCGTGCCACGGGGCGTGTACCGGTTCCGGACCTTTGAGGAGGCCGACACGTGGATGACCCGCATGATCGCGCGTACTCACGTGAGCCGCAACTCGACGACCTCGCCCGACTCGGCCGCGCGCTGAACGCCCACCAGGTCCGCTACGTATCGGGGTCGGCCTGATGGCCGCCGCCTGCGGCGTGGACTACGCGGAGGCGAGCCGTGACGCGGTGCCGATGGTCTTCGGCGGCGTGGAGATGCCCGTGGCGAGTCCACCGACGCTGATGCGGACGAAGAACACCGTCCGGCCCTCGGACGCCGCCGACCGCGGGTTTCTCCAGGCGCTGATCGACGAGTCCTCGCGCTGAGGGCCGCCACGAGCGACGTCGAGGGGCAGGCGCGCCAGCCGCCGCGCCACTCTGACAAGGCCTGCATTAGCTCGCCGCACCCAAGCAACACCAGCGTTCACTGTCCCCAACGCGACCCGTCCCCCGCCACAGCTCAGAACGCCGGGCTGGAACGGCCTCAACACGGTTCGTCACAATCCGGCGTGGGCTCTCGATCGGAAACGATGCCTGGCGCGTCGTCCGCAGCCAGTCCCTCGCTGACCGGCTGGCCCAGGTCAAGCGGATCCAGCCGCCCCCCGCATGGAGTTCCTCGTGGGTGCGCAGTTGCCTCGGCGGGTGGCGTCCGGCTGACGGTACACCGCGATCGGAGGCAGAAACGACGAACATCCTGCGGGACGATCGTCAGAGGAGGCGGTAGATTCTGCGCGGGCCGTTCAGGGTGAGATGTTGTCTGGGCGCGAATCGTTGGATGCCCGAATGGAATGCCCGTTGCAGTAGCCAAGGTCGGAACGGACATGAAGAGAACAGCACCCACACCGAGCACGCGCGGGAGGGCGAAGCGAGCGACAGGTTGCCCTGAGTTCGACGACGAGAAGCTCACCCCCAGCGAGCAGAACGCCCTCGACCACGACCTTCGCATCCTGGCGTCGTGGGGCATTCTCGGCTCTCAGCCGGCGAGACCAATCAGGGCTCGGTCGGTTCGCGCAGGCTCCGCTCGGCGGAAGTCCCGCCGGTGAGCCGTCCGCCGCAGTCGGCGAATTCAGCCATTGGCCGGCGCACCGACAAAGCGGACCGTACGTGAGGCACGACCGCATCTCCGCCCCCCGCCTTGGGTCCGTTGCCAGTCATCAGTCGATCGCGCGGGACAGACTGACCACTGGCCACTATCGAGATGTGTTACCGTTAGCGCCCGGCCGAGGCTGACCGATGCGAGCGCAGCCGGCCGACATCTCAAAAAGGGGCATCGATACCGGGTGTCGTCTCGTCGAGGATTGCCGCAGTCTCACTTTGCGTATGGGCCGTGGCTGCCATCGCTGGCGCCCAGCAAGGGCCTCCCCCGGTCCCGTCAAGTGTGAGCGGCTTCGTCTTCGCTCCCGAGGTCAGGATCACGAGCGTCGATGGATCGCTCGGAGAGCTGGCGGGCTGGCACGGCGGCTGGCTGCGGCCGGACGGCGTCTTCCTGGGTGCTGGTGCCTACGCGCTCGTTGGGGCGGCGGCCGCGCGGTCATGTCTTACGGTGGGTTCGCGGCCGGTTTCGCGGCTCCGGTCAATGACCGGACGCGAATAGGCGTGCGGGGGCTCGTCGGAATCGGCCATGCGACCCTCTGGGTTCCCCCTCCTCCTTCTTCTGACGGGGATGCTTGCCTGACGAACCCGTTCCTGTGCGACTCCATAATCATCGCTGTCGCGGTAAACCCGTACTTCCTCGTGTTCGAGCCGCAGGTCACGGCCGAATCGCGTGTCGGCCGCCGTGTGTCGGTTGAAGTCGCGGTTGGTTACCGCGTGGCTGGAAGCGCGAGCGGTTACGAGAGCCGCCTGAGGGGAGCCTCCGGCAGCGCGGGCGTCAGGCTCGGACCCTTCTGAGACTCGGAGACAGTGGGCGGCATTGGCGGCTCATACCGCATCGCCACTGCCCCCGAGCCGAACTCCAGCCGGCTCACGAGCTTCAAGTCGATACGCTTCGACCCGGTTCAGGGTGCTCGACACGACCCAAGAGTACGACCGATGGGGCCGCCTGGCAATCGTCGCCACGGCGGTCTCCCTCCCGTCTGGCAGCCGCGGCGATCTGGCGTCAGCACAGGCGCCAGGCCTGCGGAGATTCCAGCGCGTTCTCGCGCGTTCCGACCGGCACGTCGCGTGCATTGACGACGATGTACGATGCGAACCGTGGCACGGGTCCCGCCGTTCGATCGCCCGGCGACCTACGAGGATTTCGTCAAGCTCCCCGACAACCTGGTGGCCGAGATCGTGGGCGGGGAGTTGCACGCGTCGCCTCGCCCGGCGCCGCGCCACTCAGTCGCCGAGACGATCCTCGGTACCTTGATAGCCGGGCCGTTTCATCTCGGTCGCGGGGGCCCCGGCGGATGGTGGGACCTCCAGGAACCCGAACTGCACCTCGCGGCCGACGTCGTCGTGCCCGACTTCGCCGGCTGGAGGCGGGTCCGCATGCCCGCACCGCCAGAAACGGCTTACATCGACCTGGCGCCCGACTGGGTGTGCGAGATCCTCTCTCCCTCGACGGCCTCGCTCGACCGAACGCGGAAGCTCGCCATCTACGCGCGCGAGCGAGTCGGTCACGCCTGGCTGGTGGACCCGTTGGCCCGAACGCTCGAGGTCCTGCGACTCGAGGCCGACCATTGGGCGATCGTGTCCTCGCACGAGGGACGGGAGTCGGTCCGCGCGGAGCCGTTCGCGGCGGTCGAGCTGGGGCTATCCGATCTGTGGGTCGATTAACGACTGGCCCCCGATTCCTCAACCCGTTCACCGATTGATCCGCCCGTCTACCGATTGATCCGCCCGTCTACCGATTGATCCGCCCGTCTACCGATTGATCCGCCCGTCTACCGATTGATCCGCCCGTCTACCGATTTCCGAATTCTCACTCCCCTTGACAATCGACAGGAGAACGTCTAGTCTCTTGTCGATTGTCTGGAGGTAAGCGATGACGGCCGAGAAACGGGAGCTCCTGCAGGGGACGCTCGACCTGCTGGTGCTGAAGACCCTCGCCCTCGAGCCGATGCACGGCTGGGGCATCTCGCAGCGGATCCAGCAAATCTCGAAGGACGTGCTGTCGGTCACGCAGGGGTCTCTCTACCCCGCCCTCCACCGCCTGGAGGTGCAGCGGCTCATCGCGTCCGAGATGGGAACCTCCGAGAACAACCGCAAGGCGCGCTTCTACCGGTTGACGGCCGCGGGCCGAAAGCGCCTCGCGGCCGAGACGGAAAGCTGGGAGCGCCTGTCGCTCGCGGTGGCTCGGATCCTGGAGGCCTAGGTTCCCGGCGCCGTTCGCGGTCGGGCGCGGTCCCGTTCGTTGGTCCGAGGTGGCGATGCTGCTCGAACTGCTGGCTCGCATCACGGCACGATTTCAGCGGCGCGACGTCGAACGTGAGGTCGACGCCGAGCTCGCCTTTCACCTGGAGATGCAGACCGAGGCGAACCGCGCGCGCGGGATGACGCCCGGCGACGCGCGCCGGGCGGCCCTTCAGTCTCTCGGCGGAGCCGACCAGGTCAAGGAGGCCGTACGCGACTCACGCGGCACCTGGATCGACTCCGTCTGGCAGGACGTTCGGTACGGCGTCCGTGTTCTTCGCAGCTCGCCCGCATACGCGCTCGGGGTCATCGTCACGCTCGGCCTCGGCATCGGCGCCACGACGGCCGTGTTCTCGGTCGCCGACGCCGCCGCGCTTCGCCCGCTTCCCTACTCGCGGCCCGATCGCCTCTTCGGCATCCACAGCCGATCGACATCCAACGGCCAGGTCTCGATGGGTGTCAGCATCCGCGACTTCCTCGTGTGGCGCGATCACCAGAAGGACTTCGGACGAGTCTCGCTGGTCGGCGGCGGGACCTACAACCTCGTCGAAGGCGAGCCCGAGCAACTCAGAGGCTGTGAAGTCACCGGCGACATCTTCGAGACACTGGGCGCGAAGCCGCTGCTGGGCCGCGTGTTCGGCCGCGAGCACGAGGTCAGGGGCAACCACTTCGTCGCGGTCATCGGCTACGGGTTCTGGCAGCGGCGGTTCGGCGGCGACCCGCACATCGTCGGACGGCGGCTGCGCCTCGACGGAGGAGTGTACGAGGTCCTGGGCGTCATGCCGGCCGGATTCACGTTCCCGCCGAGCGTCCGTCCGTACGATTTGTGGACGCCCTTCTCGTTCGACGCGTCGGCCAGGGAAGACGTGTCACCAGGTCGTAGCGCCGTGCTTCGCTTGAAGGACGGCGTGTCCCCGGCACAGGCCGACGCCAGGCTGCAGTCGCTTTCCGGCGGCCTGAAGCAGATCCCGGGCTTTGGCTGGCGGCCCTTTCTGCTGCCGCTGGACGAGATCGAGGTCGGAGACAGCAAGCGCTGGATGGCGATGCTCCTGGGCGCGGCAGCGTTCGTGCTGCTCATCGCGTGCGCGAACGTGGCCCACCTGACGCTGTCCCGCACCTCCGGCCGTGCTCGTGAGCTCGCCGTGCGGCGGGCGCTCGGAGGCGGGCGCCTTCGCCTCGTCCGCCAACTGGCGACCGAGAGTCTTCTCTTGTCGTCGGTGGCGACCGGGGTCGGCGTCCTGGTGGCGTGGACGGGCGTGCGGATTTTGAGCGCGTCCGCTCCGCGCAGCCTCGCTCGCCTGGCGGACATTGCCGTCAACGGGCGCGTGCTGGCGTTTGCCGTCGCGGCAGGTCTCGTGACGGGGCTCCTTTCCGCGGTGCTTCCAGCGGTGCGCGGCGCCCGGGCCGACGTCGTGGGTGGACTCAAGGACGGCGGCCCGCTGGCCACCGGTGGACGCGTCGGGCGCCGCTTCCGGGAGGCGCTGGCCTTCAGCGAGGTGGCCCTGTCGTTCGTGCTGCTGGCCGGGGCCGCGCTCTTCATCGCGAGCTTCATCCGGCTGATGAGCGTCGAACCTGGTTTCGACGTGCGCAACCTCGTCGTGCTCGAGGTCGACGTCCCGAAAGACGTGACCGCCGGGGGGCGCAGCCTCGCCGATCTGGAAACGCTGCTCGACCGGGTGCGCCGGACGCGCGGCGTCACGGGTGCCGGCGTGATCGCGAGCGGCTGGATGTTCGGCGGCGGTCAAATGACCTATCCCGCGCACGAGCCCGGTTCGCCGCGTCCACAGGGCGAAACCGGGTCCAGCGACCTCACGTGGGTGACTCCAGGCTTCTTCCGTGTCCTGGGTGTTCCACTGGTTCGCGGCCGCGACCTGGACGACCACGATACGATGAGCGCGCCGCCGGTGATCCTCGTGAACCAGACCGCGGCCCGTCGTCACTGGGGCGGCCTGAATCCGCTGGGCCGACAGCTCGTGGTTCAAGATCGAACCTACGAGGTGGTGGGCGTCGTCGGCGACATCGCGCAGGTCGGCACCGACGCCGGACCACGCCCGGTGCTCTACATTCCGCTGGCGCAGATGAAGCGCCGGGCGTACGGCTCGTTCGTCGCGCGTCTCGACGGTCCGGTCAGTGACACGATGGCCGGCATGAGGCGCGCGGTCCACTCCGTCTGGCCGCAGCAGCCGATCTCGAGGGTCGCCACGCTCGAAGATGGCATCTGGCGCAGCACGACCACTCGACGCTTCAACACGATCCTGATGGCCGTCTTCGGGATCCTGGCGGTCGTCATCGCCGTCTCGGGGTTGAACAGCGTCATGACCTGCTCGGTGGGCGAGCGACGTCGCGAGATGGCGATCCGTCTCGCCCTCGGCGCGCGGCGGGACCAGGTGATCAGGACTGTGCTCGGCCGAAGCGCGCTGATCACGCTGCTCGGCGTCGGGGCGGGCGGCGGAGCGGCGTGGGCGCTCGGCCGCTACGTGGAGAGCTACCTCTTCGAGATTCGGCCGCACGACCCGCGCGTCCTGGCCGCCGCGGCCCTGCTTCTTGCGCTGCTGGCGATCCTGGCGTGCTGGCCGCCGGCCCGGCGGGCGTCGAACACCGATCCGGTGGCGGCGCTCAAGACCGAGTAACCGGAGGAGGGCCCGTCCTCCGTTTCCTCGACCCGGCCACCGACTTCGCAGTGCGAGCGTCGACCGGCTGGGCGGCCCCGATGCAAACGCGTCGCCAGGGCCGGGCGCTTCGCTCGCGAGCCGCTCCGTCCCTCGACCTTGCTCGGGAAGCCCTGAGCGCCAGTCGAAGGGCGCAGGCCGGGAAAGCCTCCTCGCGGTGCCTCGGTTTCCGGATCTCTCCGTCCGGCTGGCGCTATCCGCGCTCGATCGACCGCACGCGCTTCGCCGGGGAAACGCGAGGCACGCGCTCGCCGGCCTCCGCTCGCCAAAGATCTGGCGAGCTACGGCCAGGCCGCGCCGAAGCTGCGCATCACACGATCCTGCGCAGCGGAGGCGGGTCGCTTTCCGTGTCGTGGCTGGACGGCCTGCTCCGAAGGCTCGCTCGCGACGCATCCCGTCCCTGTCGCCGCCACCTCCATCGTGGCCTCGTGTTCAGCCGACCACTGTTCCCGTCCTCCGATTCCTCTCGCCGTCCTCCGATTGATCTGTCCGTCTTCCGATTGATCTGTCCGTCTTCCGATTGATCTGCCCGTCTTCCGATTGAAATGCCCGTCTTCCGATTGATCTGCCCGTCTTCCGATTGATCTGCCCGTCTTCCGATTGATCTGTCCGTCCTCCGATTGATCCGCCCGTCCTCCGATTGATCCGCCCGTCCTCCGATTGATCCGCCCGTCCTCCGATTGATCCGCCCGTCCTCCGATTGATCCGCCCGTCCCCCGATTGATCCGCCCGTCCTCCGATTGATCCGCCCGTCCTCCGATTGATCCGCCCGTCCTCCGATTGATCCGCCCGTCCCCCGATTGATCCGCCCGTCCCCCAATTGTCGGTTCCGTCCCCCGGTCAGAGCCAGCGTCGCTTCCAAAACCACGCGACCATCCCCAGCGCCGTGACGACGCAGATCCCCCAGAAGACGGGGTAGCCCCACACCCATCCGATCTCGGGGAAGTACTTGAAGTTCATGCCGTAGACGCCCGCGAGGAAGGTCAACGGGATGAAGATGGTGCCGATGATGGTCAGCACCTTCATGACCTCGTTGAGCCGCTGGCTCATCGCGCTCATGTAGGTCTCGGTGAGGCCCGTCGCCATTTCGCGGTAGGTCTCGACGATGTCGATGATCTGCACCGTGTGGTCGTACACGTCGCGCATGTAGGTGCGGGTCGCGTCGCTCATGCACGCGTGCGGCTCGCGCTGCAGGGCGCTGATCACCTCCCGCATCGGCCACACCGCCCGGCGCAGCAGCAGGAGTTCGCGCTTGAGCGTGTGGATGTCCTGGATGGCGGCCGGCGTCGGCCGCTGCAGCACCTCGACCTCGGCGTCCTCCAGACGGTCGCCGTAGAGCTCGAGGATCGGGAAGCAGTGGTCCACGATCGCGTCGAGCAGGGAGTGGACCAGGAAGCTGGCGTCGTTGGCCCGGAGCCGCGACCCCGGCGTCCTGGCGCGCTGGCGGATCCCGTCCCAGACGTCGCCGCGGCTCTCCTGGAAGGTGAGCACGGTGCGGCGCCCGAGGAAGATGCTGATCTGCTCGCTGCGCAGGTGGCCGTCGGCGAGTTCGAGCATGCGCGCGATGATGAACAGCCGCGCCTGGAGCTCGCCGTCGTCCTCGTACGGCTCGACCTTCGGCCGATGGGTGACGTGGAGGAGGTCCTCGATGGCCAGGGGGTGCAGGTGGTACTTCTCGGCCAGCCTGCCGATGGCTTGCGGGTCGCTGAGACCGTCCACGTTGATCCAGCGCACCGTGGCCCACTCGGGACGATGACCGGCGAGGAACGCGTCGAGATCCGTCACCTCCAGCACCTGGGACTGATGGGGCCCGTAGTCGATGCAGGTGATCGAGACCGGCTCCTGCGTGCCCGGCATGCGCGCGAGCTCCGACAATTCGATCCCGGCGACGGCTCCGGGCTTCGACCGCTTGCGCAGCCGCGGCACGCCGAAATGCGGCCGCGTCGGTTTCGGGTTTGCCCTCGTGGTCATCGCGTTCGCGCCTCCGCCGCGCTGGAACGCCGGTAGTATACCCTCCGGCCTCCAGTGATCGGCACCGCCGACCGGCCCGCCGGTTCGCGACCCGCGGCGCAACCTCGCCATCCAGATGCCCGAAGTGCGTCGCAAGTGCCGCCGCCAGGCACCCAGCTCCCGTAGCCGTGTCTGCCGCGCGCCCTGACTGGTCCGGTGAGTTCTTTCGACATTCCCCGCTTCCCCGCCTGGAACGGCACGTACATCGACGATGCTAGAATGCGTTATGCCTCGAACACGAACCGCTCAGGCGCCAGACACGACCAGAGTCAAGCGCGGTGCGGGTCGCCGGCCGCCCGCGGACGAGGCCCTCACTCCAGCCGAGCGGCGCGCCGTCGCCATCGGCCGTCGCGAGCTGGCCTCCGGCGACTTCGTGACGGTGGAGCGGCTGTGCCGTGAATTGGAAGGTCCGCCTCGCCCGGAGCGCGGCGCGCGCCGTTCACGGAGCGCCTCCCGCTGACAGGATGCGTCTGCTCACAGCCCTGCTGGGCATGGAACAGGACCCGTTCTCCGGAGCCATACGCCAACTCCACGGCCAGCCCTACCCATGGCGCCGACGTGTTGGCGCCTGGCGGATTCTGTTCTCTGTTGACCGCGCTGCCCGAGTAGTCAGCGTCGCCGCCATCGTCCGCCGGACCACCACCACTTATTGAGCCGCCTCTCGGAGCCTCGCCGCACGATTTGGCTGTGGTCGAGCTTACGAGCTACGATGGCGCGCGCGGGTAGTCGGTCGGCCTGTTTTCCGCACGGCGCGCACCTCGGGACGTGGCGACGCCGGCGCGGGAGGTTCCATGAGCATCATCCTTCATCGAGGTCCGGTCCTGGCGGCGCTGGTCGCCGCGGTCATCGGCACCGGGGCGGCCATCGAGGCCCGGAAGCCGGCCCCGCCGGCGGCTGCGCCGGTTCCGCCGCTCGCGGCCGCCTATCGTTCTCCGCAGGAGGTCAACGCGGCGCTTCTCGCCATCAACAAGGCCAACCCCGCGCAGACGGCGCTGCACCGGATCGCCACGAGCCCCGGCGGCGTCGAACTGATGGTGCTCGAGATCGGCCCCGAGGCGGGCAAGACCGCCCGCCGAGTGCCCGCCGTCTTCGTGGTGGCCAACCTCGAGGGGGTGCTGCCTCTCTCCACAGAGGGGGCGCTCGCGCTCGCCGACCGCTTGATCTCCAGCCCCGCCGCGGCGAAGAACCTCACGTGGTTCATCCTGCCGAACGGCAACCCCGACGCCGCCTCCCGGTACTTCCGGAAGCCGCTCGTCGCCGACGAGCGGAACGGGAGCAAGTGGAACGACGACATGGACGACCAGACCGACGAGGACGGGCCGGACGACCTCGACGGCAACGGTCTCATCACCGAGATGCGGGTGAAGGATCCCGCCGGCGAGTGGATCCCGGTGGAGGGCGAGCCGCGCCTCATGCGCAAGGCCGATCCCGCGAAGGGCGAAAAGGGCCTCTACAAGCTCTACTCCGAGGGGATCGACAACGACGGTGACGGCGAGTACAACGAGGACCCGCCCGGCGGCACCAACATCAGCATCACGTTCCCGCACCTCTTTCATCCCTGGACCTCCACCGGCGGCCGGTGGCCGGGCAGCGAGCCCGAGACGTTCGGGATCATGAAATTCGCGATGGACCACCCCGAGATCGCGATGACCTTCGCGTTCGGGTCCACGAACATGTGTCTGCAGCCGCCGGCCGGCGGGCGCCAGGGCAGCTTCGACGCCACCGCCATCAAGATCCCCGAGCGCATCGCGCCGCGCCTGGGCGCCGACCCGAACCGCACGTACTCCATGAAGGAGATCGTCGAGATGGTCCGGCCGCTCGCGCCGCCGGGATTCGAGATCACCGAGGGGGTCATCGCGTCGTTCCTCGGCCTCGGCGCGGTGGTGAACCCGCTCGACGACGACCTCAAGTTCTACAAGGAGCTGTCGGACCAGTACAAGGAGTTCCTCAAGACGGCCAAGCTGGACGCGAAGCGGCTCGATCCGGCGCAGCCGAAGGACGGATCGTTCGAGCTGTGGTCTGTACTACCAGCTCGGCGTACCCGTGTTCTCGATGGATCTCTGGACGCTGCCCGACGTGAAAGCCGACGACAAGGAGAAGTCTGGCATCACGTTGGAGTCGCTCGAGGCGATGGCGCCCGACGCGTTCGTGGCGCTCGGCGAGCCGAAGATCGCGGCGTTCCTGAAGGAGATCGGCGCGCCCGACTCGATCAAGCCCGCGATGCTCGTCGAGGGCGTCAAGTCCGGCAAGATGACGCCGAAGCAGATGGCGGGGATGCTCAAGCAGATGCCGAAGCCGAAGGACTCGTCGGGCGCGGACCCGAAGCAGAAGGCGCTGCTGGCCTTCAGCGACAAAGATCTGCAGGGCAAGGGCTACGTGAACTGGGCCCCGTTCAAGCATCCCCAGCTCGGAGACGTCGAGATCGGCGGGATGGTGCCGTTCGCCGACACGACGCCGCCCGCCTCGATGGTCAAGCCCCTGCTCGACGGCCAGCTGCCGTGGGTGCTGAAGCTGGCCGAGAAGCTGCCGCGCCTCAAGATCCTGAAGAGCGAGGCGCAGGCGAAGGGCGCCGGCGTCTACGCGCTCACGTTGTGGGTCGAGAACGCCGGCTACCTGCCGTTCCCGACCGCCATGGGCCGGAAGAACCTGCACGTGCCGCCGGCCATCGTGCTGCTCGGCGGAAAGGGCGGCGCGAAGGACGTCACCTTCCTCTCAGGCCGCACCCGCACGACCATCGACGCGATTGACGGCGGCCGGAGCGCGAAGCTCGAGTGGCTCGTGCAGGTCGCGCCGACGAAGACCGGGATCGACGTCGCGGTCGAGTCGGCCAACGCGGGGGGTGACACCGGGCGGATCAACCTGGGCGGCGGGCAAGGAGGTGCGAAATGAGCGCGCGTCACGGGATCGGCACACTCACGCTGGCGGCGCTCGTCGCCGCCTCCTCGCTGCTCCTCGAGGCCTCGCCGCAGCGGGCCAGGCCCGTCGCGAAGCCCGCAAACGATCCGCAGGCCGCGGCACCGGCGACCCAGTCGCAGCCCATCACCGTCCCCCTCAGGTTCGACCGCTACTACACCTACGAGCAGGTCGGCGAGGCGCTGCGGGCGCTGCACGCCGCCTACCCGCAGTTGACGACGCTCGACGTCGTCGGGAAGAGCGAGGAGGGGCGCGACATCTGGGCGATGACGGTGAACAACCCGAAGACCGGCGCCGCGCTCGACAAGCCGGGCGTCTACGCCGACGGCAACATCCACGGCAACGAGATCCAGGCGAGCGAGGTCTGCCTGGCGCTGCTCAACCGGCTGCTGACCGGCTACGGGCAGAACGAGGAGATCACGAGGCTGGTGGACCGCAACGCCTACTACGTGATCCCGACGGTCAACGTCGACGGCCGCTACCACTTCTTCCACGACCCGAACGATCCCAACTCGAGCCGGAGCATCCGGATCCCGAAAGACGACGACCGCGACGGGCTGGTTGACGAGGACCCGCCCGACGATCTCGACGGGGACGGCAACATCTGCATGATGCGGAAGAAGGACCCGTTCGGCCAATACAAGACCGACCCCGAGGATCCGCGGCTGATGGTGCGCGTCAAGCCGGGCGAGAAGGGCGAGTGGACGATCCTCGGCGAGGAAGGGATCGACAACGACGGCGACGGGAAGCTGAACGAGGACGGCGAGGGCTACGTGGACGGGAACCGGAACTGGGGCATCGACTGGGCGCCGCCCTACGTGCAGTCCGGGTCGGGCGACTACCCGTTCGAGGCGGCGGGCATGCGCGCCATCGCGAAGTTCCTCATGGATCGCCCGAACATCATCGTCGTCTTCGCCTTCCACAACAACGGCGGGATGTACCTCCGCGGACCGAGCACGAAGGCCGAGGAGCCGATGAATCCGTCCGACGTCGGCGTCTACGATCTGCTCGGCAAGAACTTCGAGAAGATCGTGCCCGGGTACCGCTACCTGGTGTCGTGGAAGGACCTCTACCCGACCTACGGGGACTTCACCGACTTCACCGACAACATGATCGGGTCCTACAGCTTCACCGGCGAGCTGTTCGTCACCGAGTCGGAAACCTATCGGCCGCCGCCCAAGCCGGGTGCCACCGTGGCGCCGGCCGCGGACATCATGGACATGATGGACGCTGTCAACGACCAGGAGCGGGAGCGCCTGAAATTCAACGACAACGTGGCGCAGGGCGACCTCTACAAGCCGTGGAAGCCATTCAAGCATCCGCAGTTCGGCGACATCGAGATCGGCGGCTGGGTGAAGATGAGCTCGCGGCTGCCGCACCCGTTCATGCTGAACGACCTGGTGCATCGCAACGCGTCGGCCGTCCTGTTCGCGGCCGCCCAGACGCCGGTCATCTCGCTCGACGTGCTGACGCCGGTGAAGGCCGGCGCGGACCTCTACAAGGTTCGCGTCCGGGTGATCAACGGGGGCTCGATCCCCTCGCTGAGTTACAACGCGGTGCAGCGCAAGCTCCACCCGCAGGACATGCTGAAGGTGTCGGGCCCGGCGGTGAAGGTGGTGGCCGGCGGACGCGTCTCCGGCGTGCCGATCGAAACCGCCGCCTACAAGGCAAGACGCCCGGAGCTGCAGTTCCTCCAGGTGCCCGGCGACGGCAAGCTCGAATTCGAGTTCCTGGTGTCCGGCAAGGGCGAGCTGACCATCGCCTACCAGTCGCTCAAGGCGGGGAAGACCGCCAGGACGGTAGTCCTGCAGTAGCGGGCGGGCGCTTCACTTTCCGGCCGGCGCCAGTCGCTTCAACCCGTCGCGAACGGCGGATTCGAGCGTGAACCCGTACGAGCCCGAGAAGCCGACGATGCGCTCGCGGACGATCCCCTCGCCGTCGAGCACCAGGGTCGTGGGAATGGGCCGCACGCCAAACAGCCTGGCGATCCGCCCGCTGCCGTCCAGCGAGTGGTGCCACGTCATCTTCTCGTCGGCGATCGCGGCGCGCCAGGCGGCGGCGTCGGTGTCGATGCTGACGCTCAGCAGGACCACCGGCTGCGCCGCGTACTTCTTCTGGATACCCCGCAGAAACGCGACTGTCGAGCGGCACGGGCCGCACCAGCTGGCCCAGAAGTCGATCACGACGACGTTCCCGCGCAGGCTCTCGAGGTCGAAGTGCAGCCCCTCGCGTGTCACGAGGCTGAAGTCGGGCGCGAAGTTCTCGCGCGCCCGGCGCGGGTTGGCGATCATCCGCTCCGCGTCCTTCGCGGCGGCGCCCTCCGGCGCGGCGGCGAGGTACCCGCGCAGTTGTTCGATGCCCGCGGCGGCGTCGCCCGCCTTGAGCAGTACCATCCCGAGGTTGTAGCGGGCCATCTGGAAGCCGGGGTCGAGTTCGAGCGTCGCGCCGAATTCTCGCGCCGCCGCTTTCAGGTCGTCCGCGCCGGGCGGCTGCTTCTCGCTGGCCCGCGAGAAGAGCGCAACCCCCTTGGTGTTGTGCGCGACCGCCTTCTCGCCGGCGGACGCCGCGCACTCGATGGTCTTGTCGCACGCCTCGAGCACGCTCTTGTAGGCGTTCAGGCCATCGTAGGCCTGCGCGAGCCCGAGGTAGCCGCGAGCGGTCGGGTTTTCCTTGCCGAGCGCCTTCTTGAAGACCTTGACGGCGTCGTCGTACTGCCGCATGCGGAGCAGGGCGAAGGCTTCTTCCATCGCGGGGCTCAACGGTGCGGCCGACGCCGACTCGGGGCCGGCCTCCCCTCCACCCGAGGGCGGCGCGGCGGACGGCAGGGCTCCCGCGGCGGACACGACGGTGAAGTCGAACACCTTCGTGGCGCGGTCGCCCGTCAGCCGGTTCACGGCTTCCACGCGGAGCGTGCACACCCCAGGCGAAGTCCGCGCGGGCAAGGTGAACGTCCGCCAGACCCCCCAGTTGGTCGATTGCGTCGGCTCGTTGAACTCGGCCGTCTGGTCGTAGAGGCTGCGGCCCTCGGCGGTGGCGACCTGGAGGTGGAACATGAGGTCCACCCGCCCCTGGCGCGGCGTGCCATACGTCTCGACGTAGAGCCAGACACGGTCACCGGCCAGGAACTGCGTCTTGACGACGAAGGTGCCCCAGCCGCGCACCTCGGAGGCCGTCGTCACCCTCCCGAAGCGGACCGTGCCCGTGGACGGAGGGCCGGAATCTCTCTGCTGCCCGTCCGCCTCGATGACGTCTCCGGCGGGCCAGAGCACTGCGAGCGTCAAGACCGCCAGCGCAGCCAGCCATCGCGCTCGTCCCATTTGCAGCCTCCTCGGATCGATCCCGCGAGTTCCGGACCGCACGGGGAGAGTCTAACCCCATGCGCGCCCAGGGCGATCTGACGAATCGTCATGAAGGCGTTACGCCGGCCGGGCTCCAGCCCAGCCAAGGCCGTCGGGTTCTATAATGGACGTCGTTCCGCGCAGGTCCACTCAAACCGGAGGCGAACCCATGATCTACATCTTCGGCAAGGACACCTGACCGTACACCCTGGCCGCCCGTGAGGAGTACGGCAGGCGGCGCGTGGAGTTCGAGTACCTCAACGTCAAGAAGGACCGGGCGGCGTTGGAGCGCATGCTCGCCTTGACCGACGGACGCCGCGACGTGCCCGTGATCGTCGACGGCGCCAAGGTCACGATCGGATTCGGGGGCTCTTGAGGGGTCTGACCGGGCTGCCGGGCGCAGCCCGCAGACCGCTGGGCGCGGCGCGTGACGCCTCGCTCGCATCCGGCTCGGCACTCGAGGGCGGCGGCACCCTACCGCTGTCGGGCCGACCCGTCCGCGGCCATCCACGGCGCGGGCCATCCCAGGATGACGTGCAGTCCGGCGGGTGCGCGCGACCTGGAAGGGCTGGCGACCATGAGGAATCGGGCGTCGCCGCTGACGTCGTACGCCGCGCGCGCGGCCTGGCCCTTGTCGAACGCCCCGCTGAAGAGCACGGTGGGCGGCTTCACGCTCAACGACGGCCTGACCGCCACCGCCGCGGCCAGCATCCGGTCGCCGGAGCGGAAGAACAGCTCGGCGCTGTCGCGCGACCACGCCGGCTCGGTTCCTCCGTCGGCCGACACTCTCAGACGCCGTTTGGGATCGGCGGCTGGAGCGAGGTACACCTCGTCGCGACCCGACTCATCCGAGACGTACGCCACCCACTGGCCGCCGGGCGACAGCGCAGGGGCCTTCCCATTGGGCGGCGCCTTCACGAAGGCGCGCGACGTCCGGTCGTCGGTGTCGAGCAACAGGATGTCGCCGCCGCCGGCCAAGTCGGACTCCGCGAGCGCGACCGTTCGTCCGTTCAAAGATGCCGAACCCGGAACATCGGCGCGCTGGCTGGTTGTCAGGCGCTCGTCGGAGCCGCTCCCATCGGCCGGTTTCCAGAAGAGGGCTGGCGGTCCGCCGCGGCTGGCGCTAAAGATGATGCGCCTGCCGTCCCCTGTCCAGACGGGGGCGGTCCCGCCCTCGAACGTTACCTGGTTCGGCGCGCTTCGGGCGATGTCGTACGTCCAGACCTCGTCCCGATCGGGGCCGGCGACGGCGACGGCCAGCATCCGGCCGTCCGGTGAGAGGCGCGGGGACGAGTAGGCGCGCTCAGGCGCGGCGAACGGCTGCACATTGCCCTGGCGGTCGACCCACACGAGCGTCTTCCTGGTCCGATCGCTCTCTCCCGCGAGGTAGACGACGCCTCCGGCGCGGGACACGCTGAGCTGGATCGCTCCGTCGCTCGATTCGACGACGCCGGCCAGGATTGGCGACGCGTCCGCCGTCACAAGCCGGCGCCGCGGATCGAATGGCGCGACGAGCACGGACCCGCCTCGCGCGAACAGGAGGCGGCCGCCCGGCAGGTACTTGGGGTTGGTGCCGCCCCGGATGATGGTGGTGCGCTCGCCGCTCTTCAACGACTGCGCCACGATCGCGGCGTCGTCCCAACTGCCCTCGGTGCCGACGGTATAGAGGAGCAAGCCCGAGTCGGGAACCAGCTCGGGCCAGCGGTGGCTGAACTCGCCGCGCGCCGTGTCGAGCCGCGTGATAGGCCGGCCGACGCCGCCGTCGGCGGACACCTGCCAGATCGCCGAGCCGTTGTCCGGAGCGTAGACGATCGTCCCGTCCGCCCCCCAGGCGCCGCCGAAGCCGATGGCCGCGTCGCAGATCTTCTGAACCGGCCCGCCGGCGACCTGCACTTTCTTCAGTTGGCCCGCCGCGAAGAACGCGATCCACTCGCCGTCGGGCGAAAAGAACGGGCTGAGCGCCTCTTCGGTGCCCGGGATCGGACGCGCCTCGCTCTCGGCGAGAGCCCGGACGAACAACCGGCTCTGGCCTCCGCGCGTCGCGACGAACACCACGTGCGTTTCGTCCGGTGACATGGCGACGGCGGCGAAGTCGAGCCGGTCGAGAGCCTCCCCGGGTGGCAACGGCAGCACGAACTGGACCGGCCGACGCGCGGGCGGCGCTGCGGATGGTTTCAGCATCCACCCGGCCGCGCCTGCGAGCACGGCCACCGACACGACGGCCGCCGCAGCCGTTCCCACGCGTCGACGACGGTCGGTCGCGGGGCGGCGTTCGCCGGATGGTGCCGCGGACGGATCGGCGAGCGCCGCGACCGCGTCTTCGAGCTCGATGCGCGCGTCACCGGCGTCGTGCAGACGGCGGTGGAGGTCTTTGACCAGCAGCCGGCGCAGGAGGGCCCGGACCGACGCCGGCAGGTCGGCAGGCAGGCGCGACCAGTCCGGGTCGCGGGTCAACACCGCGGCGATGGTGTCGGACGCGGTCTGGGCGCCGAACGCCGTCTGGCCCGTCAGCATGTCGAACAGCACGCAGCCGAGTGCCCACACGTCGCAGCGCTTGTCGACTTGCGCCCCGCGCGCCTGCTCCGGACTCATGTAGGCGGCGGTCCCGAGGATGACGCCGGCCGCAGTGCCCGACGGCGCCAGCGTCGTCTTGACGTCCTCCCCCTCCGAGCTCGACTCCGCGGCCAGTGCCTTGGCCAGCCCGAAGTCGAGCACCTTGACGGTGCCGTCCGGCGTGACCTTGATGTTGGCCGGCTTGAGGTCGCGGTGGATGATGCCACGCTCGTGCGCCGCCTCGATGGCGGTCGCGATCTGCGCCCCGAGAATCAGCGCGTCGCGCACCGGGAGCGGGCCCCTCGCGACGATCTCGGCGAGCGTCGCGCCCGGCACCAGTTCGAGCACCAGGAAGCGGACGCCGCCTGATTCCTCGATCCCGTGGATCGTGGCGATGTTGGGATGATTGAGCGAGGCGAGCAGGCGCGCTTCGCGCGTGAACCGGGTCGCGTGGTCGGCACTCGCGACGAGCGACGGCCGCACGATCTTGAGCGCCACCTGCCGGCCCAGCCGCGAGTCGTTCGCGCGGTAGACCGAGCCCATCCCGCCCTCGCCGATGAGGCCGATCACCTCGTAGTTCCCGAGCGTCGAGCCGGGTTGTAGATTCATGGGGGCGAACGCATTATAATGCGTCCCTCATCTCCACATCCGAATCTCGTCTCAAGGTCCCAGGAACTTGAGGAGCGGCATGTTGTACCTCTTGCTGACGGCAGCCATTCTCGCCGGCACGCCGGCGGGCGTCCCCATCCCGGCGGCCGCGGGGCCGGCCGGGCCAGTCTCGCTCGAGCCGGGCGACCCGGCGCCCCCATTCACGCTCAAGGGCTCGGACGGGCGGACGTACCGGCTCCAGGACTTCCGCGGCAAGCGGGCGGTTGTCCTCGCGTGGTTCGCCAAGGCGTCTTCAGCTGGTTGAACGGCAGAATGCCAGTCGCTCCGTGTGAGCGGCGACTCGATTCGAGCATTCGACGTCGTGCACTTCGCGGCGAGCACCGACAAGCCGGAGGACCTCACGGCGTTCGCCCAGAAGATCGGCGCAGACTACCCACTGCTCGGCGACCCGACCAAGGAGGTCGCGAAGGCGTACGGAGTCGTCCAGGACGGCCAGGCGTACGCCGTCCGGTGGACCTTCTACATCGGGATCGACGGGAAGATCCTCTACGTCGACAAGGCCGTCAGTGCCGCCAACGCCGGCAGGGACATCGCCCAACGACTCGGGGAGTTGGGCGTCGCACGAAGGGCCGCACCCAGAGTGTCGAAGTAGCCCACCGCCGCACGTCGGACCGCGCGCCCACTTGTCCGCCACTCCCCTGTTCGGACACCACCTTGATGTCGCCGGCCTCCATCTGCGCCCTGGCACGCTCGACGCCGCCGGGTTCTATAATGGACGCGGCTCCCCGCAGTTCCGCTTGAGTGTGATTGGGAAGCTGTCATGAGAACATCCAGCGTCGTCCCATGATCGAACTGACCGGCGTCAGCAAGCAGTTCGACGGGAAGCGGCGGGTCACCGCGCTCTCGGCGGTCGACCTCGCGGTCGGCCGGGGCGAGCTGGTGTCGATCGTCGGGCCGTCGGGGTCCGGGAAGTCGACGCTCCTCAACCTGATCGGCGGCCTGGATCGACCGACGACCGGCGAGATCCGTATCGACGGCCAGCGGCTCGGCGGCCTGTCGGACGACCAGCTGACGCTCATCCGCCGCGACAAGCTCGGGTTCATCTTCCAGTTCTTCAACCTGCTCCCGTCGCTCACGTGCCTGGAGAATGTCGCGCTGCCGCTCCATCTTCGGGGATGGCCCCGGCGAAAGGCGGTGGCGCGGGCGCGTGAACTGCTGGAGTTGGTCCAACTGGCGCCGCGCCTCGAGCACACCCCCGACGAACTCTCCGGAGGCGAGCGCCAGCGAACGGCCATCGCCAGGGCGCTCGCGGTCTACCCGCCGATCCTGCTGGCCGACGAACCGACCGGCAACCTCGATACCGGCACCGGCGCCGAGATCCTCGACCTCATCCGGGATCTCCACGGGCGCCTCGGCGCCACGGTCCTCATCGTGACGCACGACCTCGCCGTGGCCCGCAGCTGCCCGCGCACGCTCACCATCCGCGACGGCCGGGTGGTCGGGGACGAACGCCGATGATCCTGCTCAGGCTGATCAGCTGGCCGTACACCCGCAAGCACATCCTCCGGACCCTCCTGACCACGGCGGGCATCGTCCTCGGCGTCGGCGTGTTCGTCGGGATGCACACCGCGAACCAGTCGGTCCTCTACGCGCTCCACGAGACGGTGGACCGGATCGCCGGCACGACCCAGTTGCAGGTCACGGCGGGCGAGAGCGGGTTCGACGAGGGCGTGCTCGAGCGGGTGCAGGACGTGCCTGAGGTCCGGGTCGCGGTCCCGGTCATCGAGGCCGTCGTGGACACCGAGCTGCCGGGCCAGGGCAGCGTGATGATCCTGGCCGTGGACATGACGGGCGACGGATCCTTGCGCGACTACGCGCTCGAGAGCGGCGACGAGCCGATCGTGGACGACCCGCTGGTCTTCCTGGCGCAGCCCGATTCGCTGATCGTGACGCGGGAGTTCGCCCTGCAGAACCACCTGCAGACGGGCAGCGTCGTCCCGATGCGGACGATGGAGGGGCCGAAGCGGTTCGTCGTCCGCGGGATCATGAAGTCGAGCGGCCTGGCGAAGGCCTTCGGCGGCAATCTCGCGATCATGGACGTCTACGCCGCCCAGAAGGTGTTCGGGCGGGGACGCAAGTTCGACCGGATCGACCTGGCGGTCCGCGAGGGCTACTCGATCGAGCAGTGCCGCGCCGCGCTCGAGAAGACGCTGGGGCCCGGCTTCGAGGTCGAGACGCCGGCCAGCCGCGGTCAGCAGTTCGACTCGGTGCTCCGCGTCTACTCGGTGACGGTGAACATCACGAGCCTGTTCGCGCTCTTCATCGGGATGTTCATCATCTACAACTCGTTTGCGATCGCGGTGACGCAGCGCCGGGCGGAGATCGGAATCCTCAGGGCGCTGGGCGCGACGCGCCGGCAGATCCGCGGGTTGTTCCTGGCCGAGAGCGCCGTCGCGGGCCTGGTCGGCTCGACGCTCGGCCTCGGGTTCGGCTACCTGCTGGCGAGGGGGACGGCCGGCTACGTCGGGCAGATGCTCCAGGGGATTTCGGGTGTCGCGCAACGGGTCGAGGAGGTCGCCACCGACCCCAGGCTGATGGGGCTCGCCGTCGTGATGGGCGTCGTGACCAGCATGGTGGCGGCGTTCGTCCCGGCACGAAACGCGGCGCGCGTCGATCCGGTGCAGGCGCTGCAGAAGGGGCGCTACCAGGTGCTGTCGGCCGGCGAGAACCGCGCGCGCCTCGTGGTGGCCCTCGCGTTCGCGGCGGTCTCGGCCGGATGCCTGGTGGCCGGCACCGGCGATCTCGCCTTCTACGCCGGCTTCGTCCTCGCCATGGCCGCCGCGCTGCTCCTGACGCCGGCGCTGGCGCTGTGGCTCACGCGCGGCCTCCGGCCGCTGCTCGGCTGGCTGTGGCCGGTCGAGGGCGCGCTGGCGGCCGACAGTCTGATCCAGGCGCCCCGGCGGACGTCGGCCACGGTGTCGGCGCTGATGCTCTCGCTGAGCATGACGATCGGCCTCGGCGGAATCTCGAAGGCCAGCTACGAGTCGATCACCGACTGGATGGGCACGGCCCTCAACCCGGACCTGTTCGTCACCGCGTCGCCCACGCTGACCAGCCGCAGCTTCCTGTTCCCCGCCGCCCTCGGGCCGACGATCGAGCAGGTAGACGGCGTGGAGCAGGTGCAGAGCGTCCGCACGCCGCGCATCCGGTTCCGCGGCACGCCGGTGCTGCTCATCGCGGTCGAGATCCAGAAGTGGGCGGCCCGCGCCGGCCGGAGGCCCATGGAGGGCCGGCCCGACGAGGCGTACCGGCTGGCCGCCGAGGGCCGGGGGACGATCCTGTCGCAGAACCTGGCGTCGATGAAGGGCCTCCACGTCGGCGATGCCATCGACATCCCTACCCCGACCGGCCCGCTCCGTCTCCCCGTCGTCGGGATCATCGAGGACTGGTCCGACCAGCAGGGCTCGATCTTCCTCGACCGCAGCGTCTACCGGAAGTGGTGGAACGACGACCGCGTCAACACCTTCCGCGTCTACCTGCGCAAGGGCGCGTCGCTCGCCGGCGTCCGCCAGACGATCCTCACGCGGCTGTCGGCCAACCGCCGACTGTTCGTGCTCACCAACGAGGAGGTCCGGAGCTACATCACCGGCCTGACCGACCAGTGGCTCGCCCTCTCGTACTCGCAGATCGCGGTGGCGGTGCTCGTGGCCGTGCTGGGCATCATGAACACGCTGACCGTCTCGATCATGGACCGCCGCCGGGAGCTGGGCGTGCTCCAGGCGGTCGGCGCGCGGCGGCGGCAGATCCGCTACACGATCTGGATGGAGGCCTTGAGCATCGGCTTCGTCGGCCTCGTGCTCGGCCTCGGTCTCGGCGCCATCAACCTGCATTACGTGCTGGACATGACGCACCGCGACATCAGCGGCATGCTGATGCCCTACCGCTTCCCGACCGGGATCGCGCTGATGCTCGTCCCCGTCATCTTCTGCGCGGCGCTGGTGGCCGCGCTGTGGCCGGCCGAGTCGGCCGTGCGCGGCTCGCTCGTCCAGGCGCTGGAGTACGAATGAGGGGCCAGGATTCTTGCCGGCTTCCGGCTCTCGGCTCTCGACTTTCGGCCGAGTCGCGCCTGACAGGGCGGCTGATGTTCCTGCTGGTGCCGCTTGCGGCGGCGCTGATCGCCCTCGCGCCGGCCCCGTCGTTCGGGCAGGAGGCCCGGCGGATCATGGAGGAGGCGCAGAAGCGCACCCGCGCCTCATCCGAGCACTACGAGGGGACGCTGCAGGTGTTCGACGCGAAGGGGAAGATCAGCGACAAGCGGTGGACGTTCGACCGCCTGGGCTCCCACGGGTCGAGCCGGTCGGTCCTCCGGTTCACCGCGCCGCCCGAGGTCAAGGGCGTCGCGCTGCTGGTCGTGAACCACCCGGAGCGGGCGTCGGACCAGTGGATGTGGACGCCGGCCATCGGGCGAGACCGGCGCGTGGCGCTCCAGGATCGGTCGCAGCGGTTCTTCGGCACCGACTTCAGCTTCGAGGACCTGGAGGAGCGCGACGTCGATCAGTACGACTACTCGATGGACGGCGAGGACACGCTTGGCGGGGCCGCCTGCTGGCGGATCGTCGCGAAGCCGCGCTCGACCAAGGTGTCGCAGTACACCCAGTCGCGCGTGTGGGTGCGAAAGGACAACTACGCCTACCAGCAGGTCGAGAGCTACATCAAGTCCCAGGTCGTCCGGATCCTGAAGTACAGCGACATCCAGAACGTGCAGGGGATCTGGTCCGGCCGAACGCTCGAGATGACCGACCTTCGCCGGAAGAGCCGGACGGTGCTGAAGCTCGACGCGCTGAAGTACAACGTGCCGATGAAGGAAGAGGACTTTACCTTGCAGGGGCTCCGCCGAGACCAATGAGGGCGCCGAGGGCCGTGCCAGCGTGGGTCCTGGTGATGATGGCGGCGGCGCTGTCTTCCTCCGCCCAGCAGACCAGCCAGCGAGGCTTCCTCGAAGCGACGGGTCTCGTCTATCCCCTCGAGTCGCGCTCCGGCGACGGGCGGTGGGTTGGCGAAGTCCTGTTCCGACAGGAGGCGTCGTGGCGGCCGGCGCAGTGGCTGTCGCTCGCCGGGACGTTCGACGCGCGGGCGGCCACCACCGACTGGGTGGAAAAGAGCTGGTCGATCGACTGGAGCGACCGCGGGCTGAAGCGGCCCGCACTCGCCGTCAGGAGGCTGAGCGTCGCGGCCCACCGGGGCGGCCTCACCTTCGAAGCCGGCAAGCAGTTCGTGCGGTGGGGCAAGGCGGATGTGCTCAATCCCACCGATCGCTTCGCGCCGCGCGACCTGCTCGAGGTCGTCGACAACGACGTCCTCGCGGTCACGGCCGCGCGGCTCACCTACGAACGCGGCGCCGACACCCTCGACCTGGTCGTCTCCCCTCGCCTGACGCCGAGCCGCCTTCCGCTGGCCGGGGATCGCTGGTTCCCGTCGGTCGCCGCGGTGGCGCCACCCGGAAGCCTGCCGCCCGGCGCCTCCGGCTGGCCGGTCGTCGTCGTGGGGTCGGAGTTCCCGACGAGGCCCCAGGCCGGCATCCGCTGGAACCATGTCGGATCGGGATTCGAGTATTCGCTCTCCGCCTACGACGGGTTCAACAACCTCCCGAACAGCCAGGTGAGCGTGAACCCGGTCGCGCTCCGGTTCGAGGTGACTCGCACCTACCCGACGATGCGGATGGTCGGCGGCGACATGGCCTGGCCTCTCCGCTGGTTCACCCTGAAAGGCGAGGCCGGCTACTTCTGGACGACGAACCCGGCGACCGACGACTACGGGATCTACGTCGTCCAGCTCGAGCGGCAGGTCGCGGAGTGGACGATCGTCGGCGGCTACGCGGGCGAGTTCGTGACCGTGACGCGGTCGGCGCTGCCGGCGCAGTTCACGGCCTTCGACCGCGGACTCGCGAAGACGTTCCTGGGACGCGCATCGTACACGATCGACGTGAACCGGAGCCTCGCCTTCGAGGGCGCCGTCCGCCAGAACGGCCGGGGCTTCTACGTCAAGGCCGAGTGCTCGCAGGCCTTCGGCCAGCACTGGCGCGCGAGCGTCAGGGCCGACGTGATCGGCGGTGCGCTCGACGACTTCCTGGGGCAGTACCGCCGAAACTCCTCGGCCCGCCTCGTTCTCCGTTACAGCTACTGAACGCCGGGGCTGAAGCCCCGGCCTACGTGTTGGTCACCGACGGCCGACGACCGACGGCTGACGGCGGCGCCCCGCGAGGTGGCTCAAGGCTCAGGGCGCCGGCGTTCTCACCGGTAGGGCAAGGCTTCAGCCTTGCCGAGCGGCTCGCCGCCACAGCCTTGGCCAAGAATGCCCGATCTCCACCGCTGCTGGAGCAAGGACGCCGACTGCAGGGCCGCCTGCGACGCCCTCGGCGAAGAGTTCGACCTCGCTCGTGCGCTGATCGAGGCCCGGAGTGGGGCGGAGCTGTCGCAGTCGCAGCTGGCCAGGAGGATGAAGACGTCGCAGTCCAATATCGCACGCGCGTCGATCCCTGGGCCCTACGCCTCGAGCCGGCCCGGCGAGCGACCGTCCTTGAATTGAGCGGGCCTGGGAAAGTGGTGAGCCGCCTCTTCACGGGTTGGAACCAGTTGAACGGGTGGTTGCGGCAGGTCGAGGCGCTGCGACGAGCGGCGTGAACCAGGGACCGGCCGTGTCCTGTCGATGCCGATACCATATCTGGTATTATGGTCACGATGCCGTGGAGCGTCGAGACTCTGAACGAGACGGTCGATGCCGAGCTGGCAGAGCTGCCGCCGGACGTGCGGGCGCGACTCGTGCGGATCGCCGAACTGATCGCATCCGTCGGCTTGCCGAACGTCAAGGAGCCGCACGTTCGCCACATCCGAGGTCCGTTGTGGGAAATTCGGCTCAAGGGGAAGGCCGGCGTTGCTCGCGCTCTCTACGTGACCGCGAGAGTGCAGCGGGTCGTCATCCTGCGGGCTTTCGTCAAGAAGACCGAGAAGACGCCCGCGGGCGAGATCGACGTGGCCTTGGAGAGGGCCAAGGAACTGAAGCCATGACGAAGATCAGCGAACTCCATCGTCGCTGGAGCAACACCGCCGAGTACAAGCATGCCTACGACGCACTCGAAGAGGAGTTCGACCTCGCGCGAACACTGATCGAGGCGCGGACGGGAGCCGGCCTGTCGCAGGCGCAGTTGGCGCGCCGTATGAAGACGTCGCAGTCCTACATCGCTCGCCTCGAGGGTGGGAAGGTGCGTCCGTCGACCAGCGCTCTCGAGCGATTCGCCCAGGCTACCCGGACCCGCCTGCGGATCGTCTTCGAGCCGAACGCGGCGGGCTGAGTGAGCGTCAACGACCGAGAGGCCGTACAAACGGCGAGGGCCCCCTGGTCATCCCAGTCCACCCTCATCCGTTGAGGGGCGCAACGGACGCTGTTGCCCCGACCTCAGGTCAGCCAACGCGTCTTCCACCGTCAGTCTCCGGCGGTCGAGGAGCGCCAGGCTGTGCTGTGAGCCAAGGGGGGCACGAGAGGGGGAACACCGGCTGAAGCGCAGTGTCCCCCCTCCGGTCAGCCGGTCCGATTGCAGCGGCGGTCTCCGCACGCACAACGCCGACGCCCGTGCGGCCGGCTGCTTGTCGAGACAATCGGCAACATCAGCGGCTTCCGACTGCCTGTGGGTGCAGGGCAGTGAACATAACCGCCCGTTCTCAAACGTCGGCTACTGGGATTCGGGGCCGCGCCAGCCGCCGCGCCTTCCCGGCGGCACCGGCGCGGCCGCGGCCCGCGTGGCCAGCTTTGGTCGCCACTCCGGTTGCGCAGTCCCTACGAGGTCCTCGGGAATCAGGGATTAATGAGGCACTGAGAGTCGGGCCGCGTCTTTGTAGCGAGCACCTTCCCCGAATCACTCTCCACGCTTACCGCAAAGCAGAATGACCGCGTGGACGTGGGGACTCTGTCGAAGGACGTGCCTCCGACTGCGAGCACGAGTTCACTGCCTTTCCAAGACACGAATCTGGGAAGGTAGAATTCGATCTTCCTTCCATCGCCTGGTTGTCTCCCCAGGACTGATCGTATCGTTCTATCCGTATCCCCTTCCGTTCTCTTTCCCTCACGGGAGTACAGACACACCTCATACTGGTCGGCGGTCGCTTCATCGATAACCAGAATCCGATGGCTGTCGCCGCTCCACAGCGCCTGCGCTGCTCTCGTCAAGGTAAAGAGGTCCCACTGCCTTCCGTCAGAGAGCCTGCGAACGACCACAGGTGAGTGATTCTCTTCGTCGGTGAGGATCGGATGAACCTCAATTTGGAACCGTCCGTCAGGGGATTTCACCGTCGCGCCCTCGCTCCAATGAAGGAACACCGGGCGATCCAGCGGTTGGGCCGCTAGCGCGATAACACCTGTAATGACAACGACAAGTGGTCGTCTCGTGTTCTTCATTTCACCACCGCTATCCAGCAGGGCAACCCGCGCCTGAGGCGGCCGGAAAGCTAATCACTACTGGCATGTTCTGTATCCCGGAAGGAACGCAAGCGTCAACTGCCGCCGAGCCCACGCGTCCCCCGACACGGCGCAGACGGCCGGGCCGGAACGTCCTCAACACGGTTCGTCGTCACCCGGCGTGGGCTCTCGATCGCAGACGATGCCTGGCCCGTCGTCCGGGGCCAGTCCCTCGCCATCGACCGCGATGAGCGGCCCTTCGACTCGCTCAGGGCCGCCCCGAGTCATGCCGAGGGGCGGCCGCAATCGGTAGCGGCCCAGGCGCTCGAGACGGTGACGGTGGTCCGCCAGCCAGCCACAGCGCAGGTACGCGCGGAACCTCCCCCTCCACGAACCGTGGCAGCCCCTGCCACCACGCAGTCCCGCCGACTGCAGGCGGAACGTCTCGAGGTCGTCGCGCACCACCCGGTACAGCGCACTCTGACCGGGACGGCGAGACCGGTACGAATCCGAATCGCGGCCCCTCGTCTTCTTGGAGATCCGGACCCGTTGTCAACCAGGCAGTCGTGGCCACCGCGCTCCCCCTCCCGACTGGCAGGCACGGCGATCTGGCGTCAGCACTGCCGCCCGGCCTGCGGAGATTCCGGCGAGTTCAGGCGCGTTCCGGCCGGCACGCGGCGTGCACGGACGACGATGTACAATGCGAGCCGTGGCACGGGTCCCGCCGTTCGATCGACCGGCGACCTATGACGATCTCGTCAAGCTCCCCGACAACCTGGTAGCCGAGATCGTGGACGGGGAACTGCACGCCTCCCCGCGGCCGGCGCCCCGCCATGCGGTGGCCGAGACGGCTGTCGGCATGCTGCTCGGCAATCCGTTCCATTTCGGTCGCGGCGGTCCTGGCGGCTGGTGGATTCTCGCAGAACCGGAGCTTCATCTCGGGTCCGACGTCCTCGTTCCCGACTACGCGGGCTGGCGCCGAACTCGCATGCCCTCGATTCCAGATAAGGCCTACTTCGAGCTGGCGCCCGACTGGCTATGCGAGGTCATCTCGCCCTCGACGGCCTCGCTCGATCGCACGCGGAAGCTCGCCGCGTACGCGCGAGCGGGGGTGCCTCACGTCTGGCTGGTCGATCCGCTGGCGCGGACGCTCGAAGTGCTCCGCCTCGAAGCGGGCCGCTGGACCATCGTGGCCTCGCACGCGGGAAACGAGACGGTCCGCGCCGAGCCGTTCGGCGAGGTCGAGCTGGCGCTCGCGGATCTCTGGGTGGACTGACAGGCCCATGGCCCGAGGCTCAGGGCTCATGCCCGGAGGCTCAAGGCTCAGGGCCAGCCCGCTGTAGGCCGCGGTACGAGGATCCAATCAGATAGCGCAGGGCTTCGGCCTGCACGGGGCGCGCCGAGAGAAGTCCGGGCCTGGGAGGTTGCATTTTAGAAGTGTCACTTCTATTATGCACAGATGGTCACCCGCCGGTTCGCCGCGTCGCTCCACCGCCTGCTGCGCCGGTTCCCGGTCGTCACCGTACTCGGCCCGCGCCAGTCGGGGAAAACCACCTTCGTCCGCGCGGCGCTGCCCGGCTGGACCTATCTCGATCTCGAGCGCCCGTCCGACCTGGTGCCCCTTCAGTCCGACCCCGAGGCGAGGCTCGACCAGATCGGCGACCGCGTCCTGCTCGACGAAGCGCAGCAGGCTCCCGAGGTGTTTCCGATTCTCCGCGGCATCATCGACCGCCAGCGCGGCCGGACCGGCCGGTTCGTCCTGCTCGGGTCCGCGTCGCCATCGCTCGTCCGGGGGATCTCCGAGTCGCTCGCGGGACGCACGGCGTTCCTCGACCTGCCACCCTTTCGCTGGGACGAAGTGAGGGGGCGGCCCGCCACCGGCGGCCTGTCGAGCCTCTGGCTGCGGGGCGGGTTTCCGCGCACCTTCCTCGCGGCCGACGCAACGGCCCGGAGGGAATGGTTCGACGCCTACTCCCGCGCCTTCATCGAGCGCGACTTGCCGGCCCTCGGGATCGACGTTTCGGCCGCGCAGATGCGTCGGCTGATGGCCATGCTCGCGCACGCCAACGGCGGCCTGTGGAACGCGTCGCAGCTCGCCGCCTCGCTAGGCGTCAGCTATCACACCGTCAACCGATACGTGGACATCCTCGAGCAGACCTTCCTCGTGCGCAAGCTCTCTCCGTATTTCCGGAACCTGGGGAAGCGCCTCGTGCGCAGCCCAAAGGTGTACTTCCGCGACACGGGGCTGCTGCACTTCTTCGCGGGCGTGAAAACAGAGGCTGACCTCGACGTGCACCCGGGCCGTGGCGCCAGCTGGGAGGCCTTCGTCATCGACCAGGCCATCTCGGCCTTTCGGCGGATCGATCCCGCCGCCGAGCCGTGGTTCTGGCGCACCGCGCGAGGTGTCGAGGTCGATCTGCTGGTCGAGACGGGGGGCCGGTTGATCCCGTTCGAGATCAAGTTGCACAGCGCGCCGCGCGCCGACGCCGCGGCGGGGCTCCGGGCCTGCATGGCCGACCTCGGGATCGACCGCGGCTATGTGGTGTATCCGGGTCGCGACCGGTACTCAATGGGCGGCGGGGTCAGCGTCCTCCCGGCCGAGCAACTGCTGGCAGATCCTTCGAAGGTCTCGAAGCTCTGACGTCGCTCCCACGACCTGGACTGCGGCCTCAGTCACCGGCCTTGCTGGCGCCGCAACCGGCTGCCGCGGAGTCGCTCCCGCGCCACGCGTCGCCGACCTTCGCCCCGCAGGTCCGTCTTAATGCCCCAGGACTGTCGTGCAGGGCGTAGAATCCCACGCAAGGAGCGTCCCGTGACCCGGCCACTTGTCATCGAGCGTCACGTGGCCGACCTTCGGTGGGCCGTCAGGTCCCTGCGCCGCGCGCCCGCCTCGTCAGCCGTCGCGGTCCTCTCGCTGGCGCTCGGCATCGGCGCCAACACCGCCATCTTCTCGATGATCAACACGCTGCTCCTGCGGACGCTCCCCGTCCCGTCGCCGCAGGAACTGCGGTTCGTGATGCAGCGTCCCGGCGACCGGCTCTCGTGGAACTACCCCGACTACCTGGCCTTCCGGGACGGCACCGCCGTTCCCCTGGCCGCCGCCTCGGGCGTGCAGCCGATCGGCGTGCAGGCATCGGAGAGCGCCACGGAGGTCGCCGAACTGGCGCCGAACCAGTTCGTCTCGGGCAACTACTTCGCCGTCATGGGGGTCACGCCGGAAGTTGGCCGGCTCTTTGGTGCCGCCGACGACCGCCAACTGGGGGCCGCACCCTACGCGGTCGTCGGGTACGACTACTGGCGCGCGCGCTTCGCGGGCGATCCGCGGGTCGTGGGCCGGACGATCCGCGTCAACGGCTATCCGCTCACGATCGTCGGCGTGGTCCGGCGCGGGTTCCGGGGAACCGACCCCACGAGATCGCCCGCCCTCTACGTGCCGATCGCGATGCACTCCGAGGTGAACCGCGTCCCGGCCGGAGTCTGGAACACGCGCCACTACTGGTGGATCCGCACCATCGGACGCGTGCCGGCCGGTGCGAACATCCCGTCGCTCGAGACGCGCCTCACCAACATCGCCCGCGCGCAGGACGAGGCCGAGCGGCGCCAGGACCCGCGAACGGGCGCGCGCGGCAAGGCGGTGACCGTCGCGCTGATGCCGGGCGCGAGCGGTTACACCTATTCGCGCGGCATCCTCGAGAAGCCGCTGCTGGTCCTGATGGCCATGGTGGGGCTGGTGCTCCTCATCGCGTGCGCCAACGTCGCCAACGTCCTGCTGGCGCGCGGGGCCGGGCGGGGGCGGGAGCTGGCGATTCGCATGGCGATGGGCGCCGGGCGCGGCCGGATCGCGTCGCAGCTCCTGACCGAAAGCCTGGTGATGTCGCTGGCCGGAGGCGTGGGCGGGATCCTGCTGGCCTGGTTCGGCGGCGGCGCCCTGCTCGCCCGGTTCGTTCCGCAGGCGGGATCGACCCCGGTTGAGATCGACCTGGCTCCCGACCTGGCCGTGCTGGCCTTCACCACCGCGGTCGCCGTGGGGACCGGCATACTCGCGGGGCTCGCCCCGGCCTTCCAGGCATCCCGGTTCGTGCTCGTTCCGGCGCTGAAGACCGACACGGCCGGCGCGTCACGCGCGCTCGGGCGGCGGCTGCTGGTCGTCGGTCAGGTCGCGTTGTCGCTGCTGCTCGTCATCGGCGCGGCGCTCTTCGCGCGCAGTCTCGCGAATCTCGAGAGCCTCGACCCCGGCTTCGAGCGCGATCGCCTGGTCATCGCGTCCGCCAATCCGGAGAGTCTCGGCTACAAGGGGCAGCGGCTGCGCGACTTCTTCGAGCGGCTGCGCCAAGGTGTCGAACGTGTACCCGGGGTCAGGTCCGCCAGCCTCGCGGTCATCTCGCCCCTCGATGGCACGCGATGGAACGGTGACTTCGCAGTCGAAGGTGATAAGTCGCAGCAGGCCGACGAGCGGGTGGTCGATTTCAACTCGGTGGGCCCACGCTTCTTCGAGACCATGGGCATCCCGGTGGTGGTCGGACGCGAGTTCCTGCCCGAGGACAGCCCGGCCGTCGTCCCCGATCCGCGCGAACGCCCCTCGCGCGAACCCGTGCCCGAACTGCCGGGCCCGCGGCGCGCGATCGTCAACGAGAGCTTCGCCCGGAAATACCTCCCTGGCGGGAGTCCACTCGGCCGCCGCGTCTCGATGACCGAGACGTTCGACGCGGCCCGCGCCTACGAGGTCGTTGGTGTCGTCCGGGACGTGAGGTACTTCGGACTCAGAGAGAACCCCGAACCCATGGTCTACGTCCCGGTCTGGCGTGGCCTGACGTCGTCGCTGACGCTGGCCATACGGACGCGCGGGAGGGTCGCCGGCCTCGGCCAGTCGATTCGTTCGGTCCTGGCCGGCATCGACGTCGCCGTTCCGCTGCGGGACCTCGAGACGGGCGAAGAGCAGATCGACAGCGACATCGTCCAGGACAGGCTCGTGGCCACGCTCGCCACCCTGTTCGGCGGACTGGCGCTCCTGCTCGCGGCCATCGGCCTCTACGGCGTGCTCGCGTACCTTGCCGCCCGCCGCACCCGCGAAATCGGGATTCGCCTGGCGCTCGGCGCCGGCCGGTCGAGCGTTTTGTGGCTCGTGACGCGGGATGCGGTCGCGATGGTGGGAGTCGGGGCGGTGGTCGGCCTCGGGGCGGCCGTGGGCGCCGCGCGGCTCGTGGGGAGCCTGCTGTTCGGCCTCGACGCGCACGATCCGATGACGGCGGCCGTCGCGACGCTCGTGCTGCTGGCGGCCGCCGCGCTCGCCGTGCTCGTGCCCGCGCGCCGCGCGATGGCGATCGAACCCAGCCAGGCCCTGCGGGACGAGTGAGGGACGACGCGCGGGGTCACTCTTTCTTCGGCAGGCGCGGCACGACGAACTCGTCCATCAAGCGGAGGAGCTTTTCGCGGTTCGTCGCGCGGTAGACGGCGTAGTCCTGCGCGATGCCGGCGTCGGGCCGGAACAGCAGGATGTAGGCTTCAAGCAGGCCCGCGTCCCGGATCCGGATCAGCCCGGCGAGTTCCGGGTCCATGTCCTTCTCGCCGCCGCCCTGCTTGTCGTCGCGCTCGCGCGCCACCACGTCGGCCACGGTCCCGAGCGCCTCGGCCTCTTCCTTCAAGGTGTGGCGATAGGCCGCCTCGTTCGGGAACTGCTGCTTGAACTTCTCCCGCTGCCACTGGAGGCGCACGCCTGCGTAGAGCAGCGAGGCTGCCGCGGCGCCGCCCTTCTTGCCAAGAGCATCGGGAGTGATGGTGATCGCCGCCTTGCGGTCGGCGTCACCGGGGGCGGGCGGTTGCGCCGAAACGGAGGCCGCTACGACGACCGCGAAGAAGAGGCCGAGAAGGGCGGGAGGGAGTCGTCGCATGCGGATACCCTCGCAGCAATGGACGCCGAACGGCCGGCCGGAGTTCCAGGCGGGCCGCCGGCCGGGGTCATCATGCTTCGATTGCCGACGCCGCAGTCCGCGCCACCTTGGTCGGTCCGCGCGGAGCCGTTCGACGAGGTCGAACGGGAACTCTCGGACCTCTGGGTGGACTGACGGGGCCATGCGCCCCACCCCGATGCCGTCAGGGCCGGAAGATCGCCAGCGCGCGCCTGATGACTTCCGCCAGGAAGAGGCCGGCGACACCGGCGACCATGGCCGACTCGACGAGGCGCGAACGAAACGGCGCCGCCGGTCCGGGGGCCGGCCGTTCGAGCGCCTGGTGACACCGCTCGCGGATCCGGTCCGCGCGCCCGCGGTTCACGTCGAGCGCCCGAAGCCGGTTCAGCTCCAGCATGGGTCGATCCTCCCCCGCCCGCTCCATCACGGCGTGCCTCCCTTGTCGTCACGCGCGTCGTCGAGGTCCGACATGCCGATCATCTCCGACAGGAGCGCCCTGCCCCGCGCGAGCCGCTGGCGCATCGCCTCGGGCGCGATGCCGCACACGCCGGCCGCCTCGGTCGGCGTCAGCCCTTCGAGCCCGACGAGCACCAGCGCCTCGCGGGTGTGGGCCGGCAGCGCGGCAAGCGCCCGCTCGACCCGCCGCTCCAACTCGCCGGCGGCCGCCTCCTCGAACGGCGACGGCAGCTCCCGGGCCGCCGGCCAGAAATTGGGCAGGGCCGCGTCGAATTTCTCCTCCACCATGCGGGACCGGCAGTGGCTCCAGAACAAGTTGCGCGCGACGGTGAACAGCCAGGGCGCGAGCCGGGTGTCGGGGCGCAGCTCCGGGGCGCTCGCGACGACGCGCAGCCAGGTTTCCTCGAGCAGGTCCTCGGCCACGTCGCGGCGACGACAGGACCTGAGGAGAAAGCTGAACAGCCTGGCCCGGTACGCCTCGTACACCGCGTCGAACGAGGCGCCGCTGCGTCGCCGAAGCCCGTCAACGAGGGCGAGCTCGGTGTCCCGGTCCATGTCCGTAAGAACGCGCCGCGGCGGCGAGCGTGACGGATGTCACGCTGCCCGCCTACCGCCCGTTGTACTCAGTAGACACCGGGCGAACGGAGGTGGAGCATGGTTGGCATCTACTTGATGGGATTCGTCATCCTGGTGAGCGGCGTCGGCGTGCTCGGGACGGCCATCGCGTACGCGTACCGCCCCACCGAGCGGACGTTGATGCTGCTGCGGCCGCTGACGCTGGCCGCGATCTTCGCGTCGATCTGCAGTTTCTCGGGCGGCCTGGTGGCGGTCCTCAGGGGTGCCGGAGCCACTCCCGCATGGAACGCGCACAACGTGGGGCTCGCGCTGATGGGGCTTTCCGAGTGCGTCGTCCCGATCTTCGTCGCCTTCGGGTTCCTCGCGGTGGCCTGGCTGCTCGTGACCCTCGGCCTGCGCCGCCAGGTCTGAACCGCCTACTTCTTGCCGGCGCCGGCGACCGACACGAGGCTGTTCGCCGACACGCCGTAGTGCACGAACAGCTCGACCCACTCGAGGTCGGTCCTCGCCTTCAGCGTCGAGAGCAGGCTCATCAGCTCGGACGGCGTGCGGGCCACCACCTCGTACACGTTCGGCTCGACGATCTTCCTGAGGCCGGGGCACGTCGCCGGCCCCATGTCGGCAGGGAGCGCGTCGCCCCTGGGCTGGAACGTGATCTCACCGGTGACGAACCCCTGCGCCCCGATCGTGTGGTTGTAGACGACGCCGAGCGAGCGCGGTCCGAGCACGGCGGCGACGTCGGCGGAAGCCAGCCGCTGGATCACGCTCCTCCCGTTCGGCGCCAGCTCGGGTGAGGCGCGAACGGTCGGGAAGATCTCGAGTGCCTGTCCGCGGTCTTCCACCACCATCGTCGGATCGACGACCGGCTGGCTCGCCCTCGGGGCGACGGGCAACTGCGCCCGTGCCGGGCCGGCGCCGCACGCGAGCGTCAACGCGAGGACGAATGCGAAGCGTCTCATCGGCCCTTCCCTCCTGCCCGGCCTCTACCGGCCGCTGAAGCCAATCACCTGCGGCTGCGTCGTCGAGAGGACGGTCGGCCCGGAACAGAAGTTGAAATACGTGACCGTCCAGGTGCCGTTGAGCGGTTCACCGTAGAAGGCGTTGGACAGGATCCGGAATCCGATCGCCGACGTCTGCAGGAACCCGTTGCCCGCGTGCAGCACGATCGACCTGGTGCCGGACGGCGACACGACCTCGATCTGGTTGCACTGGATCGCCTGGGTCTGGCCGATGTTCGGGAAGAGGACCACGTGCTCGACGGTG
Source organism: uncultured Acidobacteriota bacterium (assembly GCA_963776495.1). Taxonomy (GTDB): domain Bacteria; phylum Acidobacteriota; class Vicinamibacteria; order Vicinamibacterales; family Fen-181; genus FEN-299. Next base: position 247,364 of record CAVZMW010000003.1, read on the forward strand.
GTGAACGGCTCCGACACGTTCGCGAGCATCGAGAGCCCGGCCGATGACAGGGCCGGCACGGTCATTCCCTGGACCGAGGGCCAGTAGTAGTTGCTCGACTCCCGGATCGCCGGCAGCGTCGCCGTGTAGGTCTTCGCCATCGCGACCGCGGCCGCCGCGTCGACGGCGCCGAACCCGTACCAGTTCGAGAACCAGAAGCCGGCCGCGTTCTTCACCCATCCCTGGTCGAGGGTGATCGTCTTCCCGGGCAGGATGGCGCCCGTCGAGACGGGCCCGCGGCTGGCGTCGACCTTCCGGGCGGTCTTCGCGAGGATGTACTTGACGTCGCGCCACCCGAGATTCGGGTTCGCCTCCAGCATGAGCGCGATGGTGCCGCTCGTGCTCGGCGCCGCGGAGCTGGTGCCGTTCATGACCGCCGTGTACTGGCAGTTGGCGGCGAGCGGGTTGAGGCCGCGGTTGTCGAGCGCGTTGCGCGGCTGCGGGTAGTTGGTGTTGGCGCAGCCGCCCCGGTTCGTCGTGACGATCGCCGGCTTGAAGACGTTCGGGTTGGTGCTCGAGACGAAGCCGGAATCGAACCCGTATTCGCCCCCCGGCGCCGACACCCACAGCGCCGACCCGGCCGACGAGTAGCTCGCCTTGACCCCGTCGGCATTGATCGCGCCGACGATCACCGGCGTGTAGCCGCCCAGCCGCGTGTCGTACATGGGATCGCCGCAGCTGACGCCGTACGTGTTCGCGAGCGTGCAGGCGCCCGTGCCCGGGAGGCTCTCCCAGTCCAGGTAGTCGTTGCCGGCGGCGTTCACCAGCACCGCCCCGAGTCCGCCGCGCAGCGTCTGCAGGTTGGCCTGGACCGCGGTCAGCGAACTGTCCTGCGGCGGCAGGACGGGCGCGGCGTTCGTGATGTCGAAGCTCGCGTTGAAGATCGCGTTGTCGGCGGACGCGGTCATGCCCCCCATCGCCATCGCGTAGTTGGCGACGGTGAAGTTGTCGGCCAGCAGGTTGTACCCGCGCAACCGCGCGTTGTAGGCGATGCCGCGCCCTCCCTTGCCGTTGAAGGCCACCGCGGCGACGATCCCGGCGACCGCCGTACCGTGGTCGAACCCGATGTCGCTCGTGGCGCGCGTCGGGTCGCTCGTGCCGGTCGTGAAGTTGTAGGAGTGCGCGAGGTCGACGTTCGCCGCGAGATCTTCGTGCGCCGCCTCGAGGCCGCTGTCCACCACGGCCACTTTCACGCCCTGGCCCGAGTACCCCGCCGCCCACGCGCCGGCCACGTTCAAGTCGTTCCCGGCCACCGGCAGCGTGGAGGAGAAGGCCGACCTGCCCGCGTTCTGGAGATGCCACTGGTAGCCGACCAGCGGGTCGCCCTGCAGCCGCACCGTCACCAGTTCGCTGGCGGACGATCCGCCGTTCGACACGTTGACCGAAAACGAATCGGTGGTCGGGGTGACCAGCCCCGCGACCGAGTAGGTGAACACGCCGGTCGAGGCGTTGAGCGTCACGGTGCCGACCGTCGGCGCGCCCGCGACCGCGTACGTCAGCGTCCGCCCCTGGGGGTCGGACGCCGACACGGTGCCGGACACGCTGGACGTGGAGATCCCGATGAGGTTCAGGGTGACCGAGATCGGCTGGACGATGGGCGGGCTGGTGCCGGCCGAGCCGGAGCCGCCACCGCACGCCGCGAGCGCCAGCGACACGGCTGCACACGCGGTCAGGGCGGCAAGACGGCGCCTCCCGAAACGCAGCCGACCGCCGTCATGTTGTCTTGGGGGGAAATCCGCCGCCAACCTCATCGCCGGGCCTCCGTCGGCCGAACACAGAACGCGACCCGGCTCCGAGGATGGCCACGGGGAAGCCCCTCTCCCGGACGGCACCGCCGCTGGTCGCCCAGAGGCTTGCTGGATCTGGTATCGGACGGCGACGCATCAATCGATAGTCGTGGGCGCGCTGAGGCGTGCGCGCGCCCGGCCCGCTCAGCCGTTCAAGAAGTCCGCGAACCCGCCCGCGGAAGCGGTTGTCGAGTACGGCGATGAACCCCTTGACGATATAGCGTACCGTGCTATAGTGCGGGGCGATCGTTCCGAAGGTGTTCAATGCCTCATGAAGACGTCGCGACCTTCCTCCCGCTCTCCCCTGCGGTCTTTCACGTCATGGTGTCGCTGGCCGACGGCTCTCGTCATGGCTACGCCATTATCAAGGACGTCGCCGAACGGACCGGCGGGGCCGAGCGCCTGGGCGCCGGCACGCTCTACGCCATCATCAAGCGCCTGCTCGCTGACGACCTCATCACGGAAATACCCTCGACTGAGCACGACGAGTGCGGGGACCAGCGTCGCCGGTACTACAGGCTTACTTCGCTCGGCCGCAGAGTGGCGACCGCCGAAGCGAAACGGCTGGAACGCGCGGTCGCATCAGCGCGCTCGTCCCGCTTGCTCCCAACGCCGAACCCAGCTCACTGAGGGACCATCATGCCTGCCGCAGAACGGCGCGGGCCGTCCGGTGTACGGCGCTTCTATCGCGCGCTCTTGCGCCTGCTTCCGTTCGAGTTCCGGGCGGAGTTCGGGCAAGACATGGAGCAGGCGTTCTCGGACGAACAGGAAGACGTCCTGACGCGTCGGAAGCGCACGCAGGTTCTCGGCTTCTGGCTCCGCACGCTCGTCGATTTCGCCCGCACGGCGCCTCGTGAACAGTGGGACATCCTGCGTCAGGACCTGCGAGCTGGCGCGAGACTGCTCGCCCGCAGCCCCGGCTTTGCGATAACCGCCATCCTGACGCTGGCCCTCGGCATCGGTGGCAGCACGAGCATCTTCTCGGTTGTCTATGCCGTTGTGCTGCGTCCGCTCGCCTTCCCGCAATCCGAGCGCGTGGTCGATGTGGGATGGGGAAGCGCGGAACAGGCGGGTGGCGCACCCGCGGTCCTCCGTCCGGTATCGCTCTCCGCTCTTCAGGCCTTGCGGGAGAGATGCAAGTCGTTCGACGTGATCGCCGCGACGCAGCACGACTCTCTCTCGTCGGATCGAGGCGCGCTGTACGTGCGATTGCCCGACTCCGAGCTGAGTGGTGTCGGACCGGGTTTCGTCCCGCCGATGATGGCCTCCGCCTCGTTCTTCAAGCTGCTTGGCGTCTCGGCCGTGCTCGGCCGCCTGCCCGACGAACGCGACGAACAGCCCGGAGCCACTCCGGTCGCGGTCCTCAGCTACAGCACCTGGACGTCCGTATACGGCCGGGACGCGAAGGTGATTGGCCGGACGCTCGTCCGGCATCTCGCCCACGATCGTCGGAAGTCGGTGACGATCGTGGGTGTGCTCGCAGCAGGCGCCTTGAAGGGCCTGGGGTGGGATGGACCCGAAGTGTCCGCGGTGGCCTCGCTCGACGCCGACACGATGCGCGACGGGACCGGACGCGACATTTCCTCGTTGTACGTCTACGCCCGGCTTGCGCCGGGCGTCTCTGTCGGCGCAGCCCGCGCGGAACTCGCCACGCTCACGCCGCGCCTCGCGCCTTCGCCGCCGAAGACGGCCGCGAACATCACGGCATCGCTGCGCGCCAATCTGCTTCGCGACGAACGCGTCGGCCGGGTCCGGGCGCCATTGGTCTTGTTTCTCTGGGCGGTCCTGGGGCTGCTGCTCGTGGCCTGCGTGAACGTCAGCAGCCTGGTGCTCGCGCGCACGATCTCCCGGCGCCACGAGTTCGCGGCCCGCTTTGCTCTCGGCGCACGGCCGTTTCGCGTGGCCCGCCAACTGCTCACCGAGAGCGCGATTCTCTCGGCGTCCGGCGGCATCACGGGACTTGCGCTGGCGTGGGCCGGCTGGCGGGCGTTCATGGCCATCAGCCCGTCGATGCCGCGGTTGAACGACTCGGGAATTGGGATGCCCGCCCTGCTGTTCGCACTGGCAGCGGTCCTCCTGGCCACGTGCGTGTCCGCGCTGGTGCCCGCATGGCTGTCGTCGCGGCGAGCCGTCGCGGACGGACTGCGGCGCGCCGGCGGCGCGCATGCAGCCGCAACCGGGTTCTCCAGGCCGCTCGCCCTGCTGGCAGCAGCCGAAGTCGCAACCGTGCTGGTGCTGCTTGCGGGAACCGGACTTCTCGTCAACAGCTTCGCCCGTCTCGTCGCATCCGATCTGGGATTTGACGCCCGGTCGATCGTGATGGTCACAATCACACATAACCTGCCAGACGAAGGAACATCGCGACAGGCGCCCGGTGGCAACGAGCAGCACACGGTGGCGGTGCTGTCCGCGCGCCAGCGCAAGGCCGCTGCCATCGGCGACGAGATCACGCAGCGAATTGCGGCAATCCCTGGTGTCGCGGCGGTCGCCCTCACGGGCGACGATCCGTTCGGACTGCCGTGCCGCTACTCCGACGCCCGGATTGAAGACGCCGACCCACCCGTCGATGCGGACCGGCGAGTCGCCAGTCCAGCCGCCCTCGATGCCCTTGGCCTGCGCGTGATCAGCGGTCGCTGGTTCGGCCGTGACGATCGCGAGGGCATGCCGCTGGTAGCTGTCGTCAACGAGACGATGGCCAAGAGGCTCTGGAACGCGCGCAGTGCAGTCGGAGGGCGGTTCCTCGAGGGTCGCCTGACCAGGCGGGTCGTCGGCGTTGTCGGCGACGTTCATAACTTCGGTGCGCGCCGACACGCCGCGCCCGCGTTCTACATCCCGACGTCGCAGGCATATCCGGATCCGGTGATGCTGGTCGTGCGCAAGCGGCCCGGCGCAATCGGAGTGGGCAACCTCGTGGCCGCGGAACTCGCGAAGATCGGAAACCGAATCGAGGCAGGAGCTCCGCGTCAGCTCGAGAACATCTGGTGGAGGCAGCTTTCAGACGCCAGGTTCCTCGCGCTGGTCGTTTCCGTGTTCAGCCTGATCGCACTGGCCATCGCAGTGGTCGGCGTGCACGGGGTGCTGCGCTTCTCCGTGGCCCAACGAACGCGCGAGATGGGAATTCGCAAGGCGCTTGGCGCCACCGACGCCGACCTCGTGACGCTCGTCATCGGTCAGGCGCTCCGGTTCACCCTGCCGGCCTGTCTGGTCGGGCTTGTGGCCGCCTGGGCGGCGGGGCCCGCCATTCGCTCGCTGCTATTCGGTGTCACCCCGACCGATCCGCTGACGATGGTGATCGCCGTCGTGCTTCTCGTCGCGGCTGTCGTCGTTGCGGCTTATTTTCCCGCGCGGCGCGCGAGCGCCGTCGATCCGTCGCTGTCGCTCAAGTGCGAATAGCGTGCGGCCGACGGCGCTGCCACTTTCGATCGCGTACTTCCCCGCCTCGGTGGCGCGCACGAAGCTCGCCACGTCGTCGTGACTCTGCGACGACGTACAAGGCGTGCCGTGGCACGGGTTCCGTCGTTCGATCGCCGGGTGATCGTCTCCTCGCACGAAGGACAGGAGACCGTCCGGGCCGTGCCGTTCGTGACTCCGGCAGGGCGACCCGTTAGGGTCGCCGGTGGCTCCGCGGCCGAGAGAGAACAGGTTCGAGTCCGCTGTCCGCAAGGCGCGCGACTCTTCTTCGAGAGGGAATCTGTTCACCTGGCCGGGTCGACGCGGTCAAACAGGGCGAACCGGATCGCGGCGCTGGTCGGCGGCGTATACTGGCGGCATGGAATTCCGACTCCAGCGGGTCCTGCGGGTGACCAGCGCCGCAGCGCACGCGGCCGGAACCGAGGGCCGGGACTACTGGCGTTCGAGGCCTGTCGAGGAACGCCTGGCCGCTGTAGAGTTCCTGCGGAGACAGCACGATGGAGCTCGCGCGAGACTTCGACGAGTTCTTCGGCTCGTTGATCGCCCACAGCGTTGACTTCCTGGTCATCGGCGCATACGCCCTGGCCTACCACGGTGCGCCCCGCTTCACGGGCGACATCGACGTCTTCGTCCGCCCGAGCAAGGACAACGCGTCACACCTCCTCGAAGCCTTGGCCACATTCGGTTTTCCGACCGGGGACCTTCGGCCGGAGGATCTGACCAATCCGGACCGCATCCTGCAGATGGGAGTCGAACCGGTCCAGATCCACGTGATGAATGCGATCAGCGGTGTGTCATGGGATGAGGCGTGGGCTGGCCGGCAGACCGGGCGGTGCGGCTCCCACGACCTGCCGTTCATCGGACGACGCGAGTTCGTCAAGAACAAGCGCGCGTCCGGCCGGCTGAAGGACCTCGCCGACATCGAAGCACTCGACGATCAGTGAACCTCCAGTTCTCACACGCCGGCGACCGGCGTAAGGCGCAGGGCGTAAGGCGCGGGCCCTCCGCCCCCTACTCGCTCACCACGGTCGGCTGCGCCTGGGGAACCGTCCGACCGCGCGACGCCAGCCACGTCTGCAGCTGCGCCATGTAGGTGAAGAAGACAGGCGTGAGATAGAGCGTCACGATCTGCGAGAACATCAACCCGCCGACGACGACCAGGCCGAGCGGGCGCCTGGCGTCTCCACCCGCCCCGAATCCCACCGCGATCGGCACCGCGCCCAGGGCCGCGGCCATCGTGGTCATCATGATCGGGCGGAACCGGATCAGGCACCCCGAGTAGATCGCCTCCTCGGGCGATTGCCCTTCCCGCTCGGCTTCCAGCGCGAAGTCGATCTGCATGATGGCGTTCTTCTCCACGATGCCGATCAGCATGATCATGCCGACAAACGCGTAGATGTTCAGATCCATGCGGAACAGGATCAGGGTGAGGAGGGCGCCGAAGGCGGCCGACGGCAGGCCCGAGAGAATCGTCAGCGGGTGGATGTAGCTCTCGTACAGGATGCCGAGCACGATGTAGACGACGAGCACGGCGATGATCAGCAGGACGGCGAGGTTCGAGAGCGCGCCCTGGAACGCGGCCGCCGCGCCCTGGAACTGACCCGTCACGCCGTCGGGCACGGTGTCTTTCGTCACCTGCGCCACCCGGCTCAGCGCGTCGCCGAGCGAGGCGCCCCGCGCCAGCCCGAACGACACCGTGACGGCCGGCAACTGGCCGTAGTGGTTCACGGTTTGCGGGCCGACCTGCTGCGTCAGCTTCGCCAGCGTGTCGAGCGGCACCACCGGGCTGTTCGCCCCGCTGCCCTTGAAGTAGAGCATCGAGAGGGCGCTCGGGTCCTGCTGGAACTCCGGGGCGAGCTCGAGCAGGACCTTGTACTCGTTGACCGACCCGTAGATGGTCGAGACCCACCGCGGCCCGTACGCGTCGTAGAACGCGCTCTCGATCTGGTTCGCGGTCACGCCGAGCGCCGCGGCCTTGTCGCGGTCGATCTCGACGCCGACCTGCGGGCTGGTGATCTGCAGGTCGCTCGTCACGTCCTGAAGGCCGGGGAGCGCCGCCAGCGCCGACTGCAGCTTGCGGGCGGCCGCGTACAGCGCCGGCTTGTCCGGCGACTGCATCGAGAACTGGTACAGGCTCTTGCTGACCTGGGCGCCGATGCGGACGGTCGGGGGATTCTGCATGAAGACGCGCATGCCGGGGATCTTCTCGACCTGCGGCCGCAGCTCTTCCATGACCTCGTCCACCGAGAGGCTCCGCGCGTCCCGCGGCTTGAGCGTGACCACGATCTGCCCCAGGTTCGGTCCGCCCAGGGTCATCGAGGCGCTGCCGCCGATGGTCGACACCAGCCCCTCGACGTTGGGGTCGCGCCTGATGACGTTGGCCACCTCGTCCTGGTACTCGACCAGCTTGCCGTAGGCGGTGCCCTGCGCGGCCTCGGTGACGACGGCGATCTGGGAGGCGTCCTGGTCCGGGATGAAGCCCTTGGGCACGACGAGGAAGAGGACGCCGGTCGTGAGGAGCATCACGACGAAGGTGACCATCGTCGCCGCGCGGTGCCGCATGACGACCCGCAGCGATCGGCCGTAGGCATCGCGCCACGCGGTGAAGGCGCGCTCGGTGACCTCGTAGAACCCCGAGCGGCCGCCGCCCTGGCGGCGCGGGCGCGGCTTCCTCAGGAAGCGGCTGCAGAGCATCGGCGTCAGGGTCACCGACACCACGCCCGAGATGAGAATCGCGACGCAGATGGTGACCGAGAACTCGCGGAACAGCCGGCCGAGCACGCCGCCCATGAAGAGCACGGGAATGAACACGGCCGCCAGCGACAGCGTCATCGACACGATCGTGAAGCCGATCTCGCGGGAGCCGACAAACGCCGCCTCGAGCGGCTCCTGGCCCATCTCGACGTGCCGGAAGATGTTCTCGAGCATCACGATCGCGTCGTCCACGACGAAGCCGACCGAGAGGATGAGCGCCATCATCGACAGGTTGTCGAGGCTGTAGTTCAGGAAGTACATCGCCGAAAACGTGCCGATGATCGAGAACGGCAGCGCGAGGCTCGGGATCGCCGTCGCCCAGGCGTTGCGCAGGAACACGAAGATCACCAGGATCACGAGCCCCAGCGTCAGCCCCATCGTGAACTGCACGTCGTGGAACGACTCGCGGATCGAGTTGGCGCGGTCGTACAGCGTGTCCATGTGCACGCTGGCGGGCAGCTCGGCGCGCAGCCTCGGCAGCAGCGCCTTCACGGCATCGGAGACCGCGATCGTGTTGGTCCCCGGCTGGCGCTGGATGCCGAGCGTGATGGCGCTCTGCCGGCCGTCGGCGGTGTAGTACCACGACCCCGTGCGCTGATCCTCGACCCCGTCCACGATGGCGCCGAGCTGCTCGAGCCGCACGGGCGAACCGTTCCGGTACGAGATGATCTGGTTCCGGAACTCGTCGGCGTTCATCAGCTGTCCGCTCGCCTGCAGGGTGAACACCTGGTGCGGGCCGATGATCGAGCCGGTCGGCACGTTGACGTTCCAGTTCCGGAGCGCCGCCTCGACCTCGTTGATGCCGATCTGGCGGGCGGCGAGCGCGTGCGGATCGATCTGCGCGTGCATCGCGTACTTCTGGCCGCCCAGCACCTGCACCTGCGCGACGCCGGAGACCTGCGAGATCCGCTGCGCGATCCGCGTCTCGGCGTATTCGTCGAGCGTCCACGGCGGCAGCGTCGTCGAGGTGACGACCAGGTACAGGATCGGCTGGTCGGCCGGGTTGACCTTGGTGAAGACCGGCGGCGTCGGCATGCCCTGCGGCAGCATGCGCGAGGCCTGCGTGATGGCGCCCTGCACGTCCACCGCGGCGCCGTCCAGGCTGCGGTCCAGCGCGAACTCGAGCGTGATCTGCGTCGAGCCGAGCGAGTTCACCGAGGTCATCTGCTCGAGGCCGGAGATCGTCGAGAACTGGTTCTCGAGCGGCGTCGCCACCGACGCGCCCATCGTCTCCGGGTTGGCGCCGGGCAGCTGCGCCGTGACGAGCAGCGTCGGGAAGTCCACGTTCGGCAGGTCGCTGACCGGCAGCCCCCGATACGCCACCATGCCGAACAGGGTGATCGCGGCCATGAGCAGGCTGGTCGCAATCGGCCGCTTGATGAAGCCTTCAGAGATGTTCACGGGGCCCCTTACTCAGTCGTCCCGGCGGCTCCGGCCGCCTGGATTCTGCTCGTTTTGACCCACGTCGCCATGTAGGTGTAGACGACCGGCGTGAGATAGAGCGTGATGATCTGCGAGACGATCAGGCCGCCGACCACGGCGATGCCCAGCGGCCGCCGCGCCTCGCCGCCGGCGCCGAACCCCAGCGCGATCGGCAGCGCCCCGAGCAGCGTGGCCATGGTCGTCATCATGATCGGACGGAACCGGACGATGCAGCCCTGGTAGATCGCGTCAATGGGGGCGAGGTCCTGCTGGCGCTCGGCGTCGAGCGCGAAGTCGATCTGCATGATCGCGTTCTTCATGACCAGGCCGATGAGCAGGATCAGGCCCACGTAGGAGTAGATGTTCAGCTCGTTGCCGGTCACCCACAGCGTCAGGAGGCCGCCAAGGGCCGCCGAGGGGAGGCCGGAGAGAATCGTGATCGGGTGGATGTAGCTCTCGTAGAGCATCCCGAGGACGATGTAGACGACGCCGATGGCGATGAAGAACAGGACGTTGAGGTTGGCCAGCGACGCCTGGAACACCTTCGCCGACCCCTGGAAGTTGGTCGTCACCGTGGCCGGCAGGACCTGGCGCGAGACCCGGTTGATCTGATCGATCGCCGAGCCCAGCGAGACGCCCGGCTTGAGCGCGAACGAGATGCTCACGGCCGGCAGCTGCCCGTAGTGGTTGACGCTCTGCGGCCCGACGTCCTCCTTGATGTCCATCACCTCTTCGAGCGGGACCAGCGCGCCCTGCGGCGTCCTGAAGGAGATCTTCTTCAGCGACTCGGGCCGCTCCTGGTATTTCGGATCCAGCTCCAGCAGCACGCGGTACTGGGTCCGGTCGCCGTAGATCGTGCCCGCCAGCTGCTGGCCGAACCCGTTGGAGAGCGTCTGCGTGATCTGCGTCGCGTTCAGGCCGACGGCGGCCGCCTTGTCGCGGTTGATGGTCATGTTGACGCGCGGACTCTTGATCTCCATGTTGTCCGACACGTCCTGGATCGCGGGCAGGTCGGCCATGGCCGCTTCGAGCCGCGGCGTCCAGTAGAAGAGCTGCTCGTAGTCGAGGCTCTGGACCGTGACGTTGTAGCTGCTGTTGCCCCGGAAGCCGCCGATCTGGAGCGACGCCGGCACGCTGACGAAGGCGCGGAATCCCGGGAAGCGCCCGAGCGGTCCCCGGAGCTGCTGCGCGATCTGCTGCGCCGTCAGCTTCCGCGTGGCGCGGGGGCTCAGCTGGATGGTGAACCCGCCGCCGTAACCGCCGCCGCTCACGTTGGCCATCTGCGCGACGACATACGGGTTCGCCCGGATGATGTCGGCGATCCGCTGGACGTATCCGACCTGCTCGTAGAACGAGGTCCCCTGTGCCGACTGGAGGTTGACGCTCAGCGTGTCGTTGTCGGTGTCGGGGATGAATCCCTTCGGCACCAGTCCGAACACTTCCACGGTGGCGACGAGCACGGCCGCGAACGCGGCGAGCACCGCGAGGCGGTGCCGCAGGATGACCCTCAGGCTCCGCCCGTACGCCGACCGCAGCCGGTCGAACCCGCGGTCCATCAACGCCGCGAACCCGCGCTTGACCAGGACCACGCGCAGGAAGCGGCTGCAGAGCATCGGCGTGAGCGTGATCGAGACGACGCCCGAGATGAGCACCGTGCTCGTGATGGTGACCGCGAACTCGCGGAACAGCCGGCCGAGGATGCCCCCCATGAAGAGGAGCGGGATGAACACCGCCGACAGCGAGGCGGTCATCGTCACGATCGTGAAGGCGATCTCCTTGGAGCCCGCGAGCGCAGCTGCCAGCGGCGACTCGCCGGCCTCCATGTGACGCACGGCGTTCTCGAGCATCACGATCGCGTCGTCCACGACGAACCCGACAGAGAGGATGACCGCCATCATCGACAGGTTGTCGAGGCTGTAGTGCAGCATCTGCATCACGGCGAAGCTGCCCAGGATCGAGAACGGGAGCGCCAGCGCCGGGATGAGCGTCGCCGAGGTGTTGTGCAGGAAGAGATAGATGACGCCGACCACCAGGATGAGCGTGACGAACAGCGTCATCCGGATGTCGGCGAACGCCGCGCGGATGTTCACCGAGCGATCCTGGCGGATCACGATGTGCACCGACGGCGGCAACTGGGCCTGGAGGCCTGGCAGCACGGCGCGGACGGCGTCGGCGACCTCGATGACGTTCGTGCCTGGCTGTTTCAGGACGTCGAGGGTGATGGACCGCTGGTAGGCGTTCTTCGTGATGTACCACGCCCGCTGCGTGACGACCTGGACGCTGTCGATGACGTTGGCCACCTGGTTGAGCCGCACGGCCCGCCCGTCGCGGTAGGCGACGACAATCTGCGCGAATTCCGCGGCGTCGTTGAGCTGCCCTTTGGCCGCGATGGTATAGGTGGACAGCGGACCGAACAGCTGCCCGGTGGGCTGCGTGACGTTCCAGTTCCCGAGCGCCGTGCTGACTTCGTTGAGCCCGAGCCTCTGCGCCTGCAGCCGGTCGGGATCGACCTGGACGCGCACGGCGTACTTGGCGGCGCCTTGCACGTTGACCTGGGCGACGCCGCTCACCGTGGAGATGCGCGGGGCGAGAATGTCCTCCGCGTACTCGTCGACCTGCGTCATGTCGAGGGTGTCGGACGTCAGGTTGATCGAGAGGATCGGCTGGTCGGCCGGATTCTGCTTGCGGAACGAGGGCGGGGCCGTCAGGGTGGCCGGCAGCAGCGGCATCGCGGCCGAGATGGCGGTCTGCACGTCGGTGATCGCGCTGTCGATGTTGCGGTTCAGGTCGAACGTCAGCGTGACCGAGCTGCTGCCGGTGCCGCTGCGCGAGGTCATCTCGTCGACGCCCGCGATCGTCGTGAACTGTCGTTCGAGCGGGCTGGCGACCGACGCCGCCATGGTGGCCGGATCGCCGCCGGGCAGGCTGGCGTTCACGCTGATCGTGGGATACTCCACCGTCGGCAGGTCGCTGATCGGCAGCCCGAGGTACGCCACCACCCCGAACAAGGCGATCGCCGCCATCAGCAGACTGGTGGCAATCGGGCGCCTGATGAACGTTTCGGAGATGTTCACGGCGACCTACTGCCCGCCCTGCCTGCCCTGTCCGCCCTGGCCGCTCCGCCCGTTGCCGGTCTGGCCCTGACCGCCACCCTGGCCGCGCCCCCCCCGGCCGCGGCCGCCTCGACCTCCGGCGCCGCCGGTGGCCCGGCCGGCGCTGTCGGTGGCCTGGATGCGCGTCCCTTGCTCCAGGCGCAGCTGCCCCTCCGTGACGATCCGCTCGCCGGGGGTGAGCCCCTTGCCGATCACGACGGTTTCGCCGATCCGTTGGGCGACGGTGACGGGACGCATGTCCACGGTGGAGTCCTGCTTCACGACGAAGACGAACTGACCGTCCTGGCCGGTCTGAACGGCCTGGCTCGGAACGACCGTCGCGTTGGCCAGCGTGGTCAGTCGCAGGGTGACGCGGGTGAACTGCCCGGGCCACAACCGGAGATCGGTGTTCGGGAACGTCGCCTTGAGCTTGATCGTGTCGGAGGCCTGATCGACCGCGTTGTCGACGAATGTCAGGCGTCCCTCGATCGGCTGGCCGCCCGGTTCAGGCGATGCCGCCATGACCAGCAGCGGGTCCTTGCCGATCTGCTGCTTGACGGTCGGCAGGTGCACCGCGGGCACCGCGAACGTCACATACACCGGCTGCAGTTGGGTAATCGTGACCAGTTCGGTGGAGTTGCCGCTGACGAGGTTGCCCGGTTTGACGGTGTTGCTGCCGGTGCGGCCGTCGATCGTCGCGCGGATGTCCGTGTAGCTCAGCTGGACCTTGGCGTTGTCGACGACGGATTGCTGCACCGCGAGCTGGGCCTTGGCGCTCTCATACGCCGCCTTGTCGGCCGTGATGGTCCCGCGGGTTGCGTCGGCCGCGGCTCGAGACTGCTCGCTGGCGTCTTTCGAGATCAGGCCCCGGGCAGCGAGTTGCGCCTGGCGGTCGGCCGCGAGCTGCTGGTATTCCGCGTTGGCGCCGTCACGCGCGGTCTGCGCTTCCGCCTGGTTGACCAGCGCCTGGTCCCGAACGAGTGTGGCCTCCGCCTGCTTGAGGGACGATTCGAGCGGCCGGGGGTCGATGGTGAACAGCCGGTCGCCCTTCCTCACCACGTCGCCTTCGCGGAAGAACGCCTGCTGCAACTGGCCGGTCACCTGCGACTTGACCGAGATAGTGTTGTACGCCTCGACGTTCCCGACCGCGACGATCTCGACCGGCACGTCGCGCTGGGAAACCCGGGCGGTCACGACCGGCTGCGCGGCTCCGCCGCCGCCCCGCCCCCCGCGCCCGCCGCGCCCGCCGCCGCCGGCAGCGGAACCGGGCGCCGCGGCGCCGGACGTCCCGCTGCACCCCCAGGAACCGGCCGCGAGCAGGGCTAGGAGCGCGAAACCCGCCAGCCGCACGGGGTTCGAATCGGCGCGAAAACTCTTCCTGAGGCGATCGATGTGCATGATGTCAGTCTCGTGGGCTACGGCCGTTCAGCGTTGGCGGACTTGTCTGAGGCCGGAAGACGCGCGCACACCGGGCTGTGCGTCCCGAGGCGGGTAGATTCAGAAGCCTGAACGGCGTGGAACGCCGGCGGCAGACCAGTCCTTGGAGGTGGTTACGACCCTGCGGCACCCGGCGTTTACGCACGCACGCGAAACGAGGGCTACGGCAGAGGTTCGGCGGAATGAAGGACCGTCGTCGAGGTCAGTTGCCCTTAATCTCTTCGAGCCCGAGCTTCGCCAGCGGGAGCCCGACCCGTCTCTCGAAATCGCCCACCGACGCGAAGGGCGTCCTGTCACGCTCCCGCCGGATCCGGTCTCTGGCCGCGGGATCGGCGCCGGCCGCCAGCCAGTCGGCGTCGCCGGCGGCGTTCAGGTCGAACTCGAGCGGGAACTTCTCCCCGAGGGCTTTGAGTTCCAGCATCACCCCGGGCGCACGCACGGGCACGACCGGGCCGACGCCGTTCCGGAGCGCGTGCGGGTCCTTCGACGCGGCCTCGACGACGGCCTCGCGCAGCGCGTCGAGCTCGGCGAAGACCGCCTTCGACCCTGCGAGGTCCAGGCTGATGGCGTCTTGGTAGAGCGTGCTCCATTTCTCGCGAACCTCGGGCCGCGCCGTCACCCCCCGTGTGACGGTCACGTAGCGCGAGACCGCGACGGCCCGCTCGGGCGAGTCGGGCGCCCCGATGGCGGAGACGAGGTCCACGACGTCGGGCCGGAACCCGTTCCGCGCGGGAAGCCGGGCGAGAGCCTCCAGCAATTGCTGTTCGGCCGCCTGGAGTCCGGGCTGGTCAAGGCCTTCCCCGGGCCTGGCGCCGGCGCGGTCGGCGAGCGTCGCCGAGATCCAGAAGAGCGTGGAGGCGACGACGCCCTCGGATGCCACCATCGCGCCCGCGGGCTTGAGCACGGCGCGGTCGCGCGCCGGGTCGTACTGCGATCGCAGGTACTGGCCCGGGTAGACGTGGCCCTCGAACGCCGGCCATGTCTCGCGAACCGCCTGGTAGCGCGCCCAGCTCTGGGAGAAGGTCATCAGGTCGGTGATGGGCGCGTAGAACTCCGCCCGCCGGCTGTTCTTCAGGTCGAACGCCGGCGCGAGGCGGTGGTAGTAGGCCCGCTTTTCGGGGTCGCGACCGTAGTGGCCGAGCAGCGTCTCGAAGTGGATCGCGTAGCCCTCGGCGAGCGCGGTCAGCGGGTCGGTGACGGCAAACGTCGAGTGCGCGACCGACGACCAGCCGGCGGACGGGTGCCTGCCGTGCGCCGCGATCATGTGCAGCAGATGGCCGCCTTCGTGGAGCAGCGTGTCGCTGAGGCTGCCGGGATCGGCCTCCAGGACGATGTACGGCACGTCGGCGTGGTCTTCGACCTTGCCGGCCCGTTCGAGCCTGAACCCGAACTCGCCGTTGTTTCCCCCGGACCGCAACAGCACCGCGAGTCGGCCCTCCGGCCAGCTCCCCGGCGTGCCGAGCGTCCGCCAGGCCCACGCGATGAGCGTCCGCGTGAACCGCGCCGGCTCGTTGTCCACCCATCGCTCGCAGTCCTTCAGGCGCGGGTCGGTGCGGGCCAGCTCTCGCAGGAGCGGCGGGCCGCCGCTCTTGTCGCCATTCACGGCCTCGAGCCACAGCAGGGGGGCCATCGGGGCGCTCGACGCCGCAGGGGACTGGCTTCGCCCCTGGGATGGCGGCTGCCCTGGCGCGGGGGTGGCGAGAAAGAGGAGCGCCGCGATCAGGCCGATTCGGAAATGCATGACGGTACTAGACGTGAGGGCGGCGCCGGGAGTTCGGCAATCGCCGCGGCTCAGCTGGCCACCGCGTGTTTTCTGGAACTTCGCCCCCCCGAAGACACAATATGGTCAGCACGCGTCGAACCAGGAGGATGTGAGCGCGCAACCGACGGCCGATCGTGTCCCGGATGACGAACTGCTGGCGCGCGCCGCGGCGGGCGACGCCGGCGCGTTCGGCGGGCTGTACCGCCGCCGCCGGCAGGACGTGTACCGGTTCGTCCTCCACATGACCGCCGATGCGGCGGTCGCCGAGGACATCGTGCAGGAGGTGTTCCTCACGGTGATGCGCGAGGGCGGCCGCTTCGAGGCGGGACGGGCCACGGTGGCCGCGTGGCTCTGCGGCATCGCCCGCAACCACCTGCGCCAGCGCCTCGCCCGCGACCGCCGTCTCGAGCCGCTGGGGCACGACGAGGATCCGCTGGTCGAGGCGTGGGCCTCGAAGCCGGACACGCTCGCCGACCTGATTCGCGTCGAGGAGCTCGAATCGCTCCGCCGCGCGGTGCTGTCGCTGCCGGTCCGGTACCGCGAGGCGGTCGTGCTGTGCGACCTGCAGGAACTGTCCTACGCGGACGCCGCCGTCGCCTTGTCGTGCGCCGTCGGCACGGTCAGGTCGAGACTCCATCGCGGGCGGGCGCTGCTGACGGCCAAGCTGCGCACCGCGTCGGCGGGCAGCGGGGAATCGGGCGCACGGCGGGTGGCCGGGGCCGCGCTGGAACCCCGAGGATGCATCTCATGAACTGCCGCGACTTCGAAGCGGACATCGTCGAACTGGCCCGGTGCGCGCCGGGGGAACCCGGGACGGCACCGGAGCTTCGCCGGCATCTCGAGACGTGCCGCGCGTGCGCCGACAGGCTGGCGCGCGAGCGCGCGCTCACCGGCGGCCTGCGGTCGCTCGCCGAAGGAACCGAGGCGCCCGAGAACCCGGACACGGAGCGGCGGCTGCTGGAGGCCTTCGCCTCCTCACGGTCGTCGTCCGGGCCGGTTCAGCCCGCCAGGATGACGACCGTGTGGTGGATGCTGGCGGCGGCCTCCGCGATCCTGTTCGTCGGGTCGTGGACCGCCACCAGGTGGCCGCACGGCGGCGGGACCCGGACGATCACCACGACGGCGCATGCGCCTGACGGCATCGGACCCGGCGGCGAGGTTCGTCCACCGGCATCCGTGGCGAACCTCTCGACACGGCCAGCGACCGCGTCGGCCGCGACGGTTTCGCCCGTGTCCTCGACGTCACGGACTCGTGACGGACTCCCGCGACCGCCTCGTCCAGAGGCCGCGCGACGGCCCACCGCGCCCGCGGCGGACGCCGACGAACTGGCGGGTTTCGTCGCGCTCCCGGCGGCGGATCATTTCCCGGGATTCGACAGCGGCACGATCGTTCGGGTGGCACTTCCGGCGGCGAGCCTCCCCGCTTTCGGCTTCCCCATGACCCCCGACGCCGCGCGGACCGTCGATGCCGACGTGTTGGTCGGCCAGGACGGCCAGGCGCGAGCGATCAGACTTGTCAGCCTCGTCACCGGACCAAGGAGAGAACCTCGATGAAGAAGATCATGCTGTCCATCCTGGCCGTCGTCGCCGTATCGGCGACCGCGTCGGCGCAGGGCACCGCCACGTATTCCTTCGAACGGAAGGTCGCGAGCGACCAGACGCCGCAGATCCTGCTCGACAAGATCGCCAGGGACCAGACGACGATCTCGTTCCAGGTCAAGGCCACGCCGGACGCGCCCTATTCGGCCGAGGCCACCACGGAATCGGTGATGACACTGGCCGACGGCAACCGGATCGTGAAGAGGACCACCACGCGCGTCTACCGCGACAGCGCGGGCCGGACGCGCAGGGAGACGCTGGGTGCCGACGGCCAGGTGGAGTCGGTCGTCATCTCCGACCCGGTGGCCAAGACCAGCTACGCGCTGGATCCCCGGACCCAGACCGCGAGCCGCTCCTCGGTCTTATACTTCGTGTCCCGCGCGGGTTCCGAGCTCGGGGTTGGCGGGACGCTCCCCCACCTCGCCGCGGCCCCGCCGGGCACGGCGATGACCTGGACGACCACGTCGGGCGACACTGCGGGCCCGGTGAAGGAGATCCGGCAGTCGGTCGTCGTCACGGCAAGCGAGGGCGGCGTCATCAAGATCGGGACGAATCTCGCCCCGAAGGGCGAGACGACGAAGGAAGACCTTGGCGAGCAGACAATCGAGGGGGTGATGGCAAACGGGACCCGCACGACGACCGTCCTGCCGGCCGGGGCGGTGGACAACGAGCAGCCGATCAGGATCGTGTCCGAGGAGTGGGTTTCGCCGGAGCTGCAGGTGCTCGTGCTCACCAGGCACAGCGACCCGCGCGTGGGGGAAACGACCTACCGGCTGGTCAACGTGACGCGCACCGAACCGGCGCCGTCGCTGTTCGAACTGCCGGCGGGCTACACGGTGAAGCCCGCCGAACCCGGCGTCGCCGGCGGGATGATCAAGCGCTGAGTCGCGCCTCGTCAGGCGCCTCGTCAGGGGTCGGAGCGGTTTTTCGCGATTACAGAATTGACATTACATGATTGCAGGTGCGAAAAACCGCTCCGACCCCTGACGGGCTAACGGGTCAGGCCCGCCTCGGAGCCGCACCTTCCGGGGTCACCCGCTGGAACTCGCCCAGCGAGATCGGCACCGCCACCTTCAGCATCAGCGTGAAGACGAGGAACCCGACCGCGAAGACGCCGGCGGCCACCCGCAGTTCGGTCAGCGTCGGGTAGTACTGGTAGATCTCGCCGAGCGTGTCGGGCGTGAGGCCGGGGATGATGAGCCCCATCCCCTTCTCGATGTAGCAGCCGGCGTAGATGGCCAGGCAGCCGATGTTGAGCGTGACCCAGTTGCGCCGCATCCGCGGCGTGATGAAGAGGGCGAAGGCGGTGACGTTCAGCGTGACCGCCGACCAGGCGTACGGCACGAGCGTCCGGTGCGCGCCGAGCCCCTGGTACCAATACCGCGTGTACAGCACGTGCTGGGTGTTCGAGTAGTACTCCTTGAACGCCTCCGCCCCGTGGAGGAAGAGGTTCAGGAACATCGCGTAGGCCATCAGTTCGGCGATCTTCTGGATGGCCTCGTCCTGGATCTCGAACGCGGTGAACTTCCTCAGCACCTGCAGCACGACCAGCAGGATCGCCGGCCCCGAGCAGAAGGCCGACGCGAGGAACTGCGGCGCCAGGATCGACGAGTTCCAGTAGGGCCGCGCCGACAGCCCGTTGTACAGAAACGCCGTCACGGTGTGGATCCCGACGGCCATCGGGATCGACAGCAGCACCAGCGGCACGACGATCCGAGGGTTGTAGTGGTGGCCGTGGTACGCCCGGTAGATGATGTGCGTCACGACCGTGAAGTTGATGAGGAAGTACACGTTGAGCACCAGCACGTCCCACGCCAGCAGCGACTGCGGGAAGTTCAGGTGCCCGGCAAACGGCACGAGGTGCCAGAACCGGTCGGGCCGGCCGATGTCGACGGTGACAAACAGCAGGCACATCACGATCGCGCTGACGGCCAGCAGCTCGCCGTAGATGACGATCTCGCGGATCGGCTTCCAGTTGTAGACGTACGCCGGGATGACCAGCACGACCGCGGCGGCCGCCACGCCCACCAGGAACGTGAAGTTGCCGATGTAGAAGCCCCAGCTCACCTGGTCGCGCATCGCGGTGACGATGAGGCCGGTCCGCACCTGGTTCGCGTAGGCCAGGATGCCCGACGCGATCAGGATCAGGAGCCCGGCGATCCACGTCCAGTAGGCGCGGTTGCCGCGCAGCACCAGCCGCAGGCTCCCGGCCACGAATCGTGAGAACAGCTCGAAGGTGTTCACCGGGTACCTCTAGGTGGCGTAGAAATAGAAGAACTTGGGCACGGTGTTGAGCTCTTCCTTCAGCACCAGCACGCGCTTGTTCTCGATGATGTAGCGGATCTCGCTCTCGGGGTCGAGGAGGTTGCCGAACTTCCGCGCGCCGACCGGGCACACCTCGACGCACGCCGGGTAGCGGCCGTTCTTCGCCCTCGTCCGCTGGATGCAGAAGGTGCACTTCTCGACGACGCCCTTGCGCCGCGGGCGGTTGCCGAGCACGTGCGTGTTCGGGTTGAGGTGCCCGTCGGGGATCGTCGGCTCACCCCAGTTGAAGTGGCGCGCGCCGTAGGGGCACGCGGCCATGCAGTAGCGGCAGCCGATGCACCAGTCGTAGTCGATGACGACGATGCCGTCGGGCTCGGTCCAGGTGGCGCCGACCGGGCAGACCTTCGTGCACGGGGGGTTGCGGCACTGCTGGCACGCCGTCGGCACGTAGAAGTGACCCTCCTCGGGCACCTCCGCCGGATGGTAGTAGGGGTCGGCGTGCGTGAAGTCCACGCCGCGCTCCTTGTCCATCTGGAGCACCCGGATCCACTGGATCTGCGGGTCGCGCGACTCGTTGTTCTCTTCGACGCATGCGTACACGCAGCGGCGGCAGCCGATACAGCGCGAGATGTCCAGCGCGTAGGCGAACAGCACGTTCGGCAGCGGTCCCTCGTCGGCCACCGTGACCGCGGTCTTGTAGCGGGCGGAGTACTCGCGCTCGAGATCGCGGACACGGCTCCTGAGCGTGTCCTTCGACATCTCGTGCAGCCGGCGAGGCCCGCACGCGGTCATGATCCAGCCGGCGGCCGCCGCGCCGGCGAGCGAGGCGAACTGCCGCCGCGACACGCGCGGGAGTCGCGGCGTGCGGTCCTCCTCGCGTGCCGGGGCCGGCTCGACCGGGAATGGGGCTCGGTCCATCGGAGTCTCCTGCTTACTTCCCCGGCCGCGTGGGAGGCACGGGTGCCGGCTTGGGCACGAGCGGCTTGAAGTGCGGTTGATGGGGATTGTGACAGTTGACGCACAGCAGGTACGTCTTGTGGCCGTTCCACTCGCCAGTCCGACGGCCGTGCACGCCCACCAGCCAGTCCCGGTACTTCTCGCCGTGGCACTGTCCGCAGAGCCGGTACGATTCGTCGAACGGCACCAGTTCGCCGCTCGCCAGGTGCAGCATGTCGCGATTGTCGGCGTCGTGGCAGTCGAGGCACCAGAACTTCGCGGTGCCGTGCTTCAACACGATGTCGGTGTGCATCTCGGTCAACACCCGCCTCGTACGGTTGACCTTCATCGAAGCGTGGCACACCGAGCAGGGGAAGAGCCCTTCGGTGAACGGCGGCGGCCCCACCTCGGGGCGCTCGGTCTTGCCGCCCGTCGTTCCCTGCCCCGCCGCCGACTGGCCCGCCCGGGCCGCCGGCTGGCCGGCCCCCCGGGGACCCGCTCCGGCCTGCGCCCACAACGCGCCGGCCGCGACCGCGCACACGGGCCCGACGACAGCGAGGCCGAGAAGCAGCCGCGTCGCGCGCATCATTTCTCCTCCCGGTTCCCGCCTTCCCCCAGGCCGCCGCGCGAGAGTTCGAGCACGCGCTTCATCTCGCGCAGCCACATGGCCTGGAACACCTGCAGGCGCTGGCCGACCGTCGCCGCCACGTTGCCGACCACCGCGTGTCCGACCGCGGGGTGGGCGGCGAAGTGGTCGAGCAGGACAGCGCGTCCGAACACGAGCAGTTCGCTGTCGATTTGCGCCGTGGCCTTGAGCGTGAACCGGTGCGGCGGGATGAGCGCCGACCACCCGAGCGTCTGGCCGGCCACGCGCTCTTCGACGAGGATGTCCTCCTCGCGGCCGAACACCTGCATCGGCAGCGTCAGGTTCACGCGGCCGCGCTCGATGATGTAGAGGTGATCCGCCGGCGCGCCGAGCTCGAACAGGACGGTGCCGCTCGGCAGGGAGAGGCGGCTTCCGAGCGCCAGCACCGCCGTGGCCTCCGCGGCCGGGACCGACTTCAGCAAGTCCAGATGGGTGTCCGCCATCGTCGTCTCTGCGGGAAGACGCGGACGCGGGGACGGCCCGCCCGGGCCGTCTCTCGCACCGCGCTATGGTAAACGATTCCTGTTCAGTGAACGAGCGGGGATTCCGTCCGGCAGTTGAGGACCTCGGGGGAGGGCAGGCTGATGAACGACTCGGCCGCCGCCTGCTCCAGGCGCACATGCTGTTCGATCTGCAGCAGGAGTACCTCGAGGGGCACGTTCGGCTGCCGGTGGAACGCCCGGTGCGGCTCGGCGAAGAAGCGCTCCGGCACCATCTCGAGCCGCGGCTGCGCGGGAAGTTCCGGTGTCCGCTCGGTGCGCGTCGCCGATCCGAACGCCGCCGCCGTGACCGCGAAGCCGAACATCGCCAGCGCAAGACCCATCAGGAACATGATCATCGGACGCTCCTTCCGTTGACCGTCCACGAAGCACGTCCGATGCCAGGTCTGATCGACGCGTTCTCGGCCGTATTTCAGCGGGTCTGCGGCGGTAGCCATGCGCCGACTGACAGATTGGCAGGACGGGCCCTGACAGGATGGCAGGAGGACGCCTTACGGTTCACGGGCCACATGACAGAGGATCCGGGTCACCTGAACGGGTGATTCATGGCAACTGACAGAGGATCCGGGTCACTCGCGGAACCGTCGGACGGGCAGACGGTGGTTGATACTCTGGACCAACGGTTGGTCCAGCGGTTCCCGACGCCGGAGACGGTAGATGTCGATCCGATGGTGGTCGAGATCGACTTCAGCACGGACCAAACGATGCGGCCACAGGGGGTCGATGGCCCAGGCATGACCGAGCAAGGTGATGCGACCGTGGTCGTCGGTTCGTCGGAGAAAGACCAGGCACCCGTGAGGCGGCGCTTGGAGGTCGAGCTGAAACGACGCCGGAACAGGACGGCGAGGGAGCAGGCTGTCACTGCGCGGCGCCAGCCGCGCGCGAGCGGCGGCCAGGTAACGAGCGGATCGCTGCTGCAGGTCGGACAGGGCCTCGTGGTGAAAGCGCGCCCAGACCTTGCTTTGCCAGCGGCCGTTGAAATTCTCGATGCGGTTCTGGAAGCCATGCTCACGCGGTGGCGCAAACACGGGGATGACGTCGAGCTGCAAGCAGAGACGCATGACACGACTGATGACATCCGGGTGCTGGTGAGGGCCTTGGAACCGCGTGTCGTTGTCGAACTGCGCGTACGCCGGCACGCCGACGTGCCGCCAATGCTCGAGGATCGTGTCCAGCGTGCGCACGGCCGTGTAGGGCCGATCAGGCCACGCCCCGGGATAGCCGCCATGCAAGCTGATGACATTGAGGATCTCGACTTCCGGTCCATGCGCAATGACCAAGCCCTCGACGAAGTCCCAACTGTCCAGCTCGGCCTCCTGCGCCGCACACGCCGGCAGGTACCAGCCGGCCGGCGGAGCAGGCCGCCGCACACGACGGCGATGGTCCAAGGCCCCGTAACGCACCAGCACCCGATGGATAGTGCGCTCGCTCGGCACGGCAGCCCCTTCGGCCGACAAGGCGCGGGCGATCGCCGCCGCCCCGTACTCGCCCAGGTCGCTCTCGTGTTTCAGCGTGGCGCGCAACTCGACGATCCGGCATTCCAGGTTCGGCGGCGTTCGCGCCACCCGCCGGGGCACATGGGGGCGATCCGTCCAGCAGACCCGATTCAAGCGCTGGCCGGAGGCCCGTGCGACCCACCGTTGGACGGTGCCGAGTCCCACGCGAAAGCGCCGGGCAACCGCCCGCTGAGACAGCCCGCGCCGCACGGCAGCCACCAGCGCGTGGCGCCACGCGAAGACGTTTTTTTGCCATGCTGCCATGCCTCCCGTATGGCAGCGTACCTGAAACCCGGCCGTGGAAGCTGCCGGAACTGAGGATGCACAGAACGCATCCTCAAGCTCCTTGGACAACGCGGCCGACCGCGTTGCCCACAGCTTCCACCGCCATCACTTTCAGTCCTGTACTGACCCGGATCCTCTGTCAGCTACGTGACCCGGATCCTGTGTCAGTCGGCCGTTCACGCCTCACGCCTTGCGTCTTCGGAGTGGCTATCGCCCCTTCGACAGGCTCGGGGTTGCCCTGCGCGAACGCCGTGAGTTGAACGGGCGGCCGGGGTCCGCGGTCAGCCACGTGGCGATCGGCGGTAGCGCGACCTTTCTGCTGTGGCGCGTGGCTACGCAGCCTCTTGAGGTCCTTCGCAATGGCGTCCCGCTTGGGTTCGAGCTTCGCCGCAGTCTCCAGTTCGGTAACCGCTTCCCGGAGCCGGCCCTGCCGCTCGAGGACCAGCGCGAGCCGCCACCTGGCGATGCCGTGACTCACGGTGCCGCCTTCAGGTTCCTGTCGAAGGTAGGTGCGGACGTAGGTCTCCGCGCGCGACATGTCCCCGTGGGCCGCCAGCAGCGCGTTGGCCGCCGTGAGAAACGGCGCGGGATTGTCGGGGACGTGGCGTTCGGCCTGGGCGAGCGCGGCCTCGAGATCCGGCATGCGCTGTTGGGAGACGCATAGTCGGACAAGGATGTTGTACCCGTTCGACCGGTCGGGCGCTATCCCGATGGCTTCACGGACGTGTCGCTCGGCTTCCGCGAACTGCGGTGTCGGGCGGGACAAGAGGAAGCTGGCGAGGGCGGTCAACGCCTCGTAATTGCGCTGGTCGGCTTCGACGGCCTTCCGATACAGGGCTTCCAACCCGTCGCTCTTGTTGTCGCGGCGAGCCAACTCGGCCTGCGCGAGATACCCGCGGGCCGGGTCGATCTCGGTGATTCGTCGAGCGGTTTCGCGCGCCTTGTCCTTGTCGCCGCCGAAGAATCCGGGCGCTTCCCACAGAAGATCCATCCAGCCCCGGAGCGAGTCCACGTGTCTCGGATCGGCATTCAGCGCGGCCTGCATTTCGCTCTTCGTTCGAGTGGCCAGGGACATCTTCTTGAGAATGCCGGCGAGCTGGGTCAGCGATCCACAGACGCTGGCGACTTCCAGGTGGTAGGCCGGGTTTCGTCCGTCCAGCGCCACGGCTCGTTCGGCGAAGGGCAACGCACCCTCGTAATCCCCAAACGCCTCCCTGACCTGCGCCAGCAGCCAGAGCGCTTCGGCGTCGTTCGGGTTCGCCTTGACGCGCGTCTCGACGATCGAACGCAGCCGCTTCCAGTGCCCACCCTCGGCCAGGTCCCGAAGAGACTCGGCGGCGGCTGTCGATGCCTCCGCTGGTGCCGTCGCCGTGGTGCGGACGGGGACCGCGGTTGTCGCCGCAGCGGACGCGACCAGGGCCGCGGACAAGACCACGACAGTGCACCGCTCGTTCACGCGCCCTCCTTGGCGCCTGATTGTACGCGCGACTCCGCCACCTCTGCCAGCACCTTGACGCCACCTGACGTCCATCGCGAGCGACGCGACCAGCGGCGGTATCGAGGCCCTTCGGCGGTGGTGCCGGTGTTCGCGTACATCTGGCGGTAGAGCTTCGAGATCAGCACGAACGCCAGGCGGGCCTTGATCGCTTCCACGCACCGCGCCCGGCGCCAGATCAGGGGGAAGCTGTAGAACCGATCCCATACCGCCTGGGTGCGCCGCCGAATCTCGTCAACCGTCATCGTGGGATGGCCCACGTAGATGTTGAGGCCCTGGTCGTAGGGGATCAGCCAGTGGCGGCCGACGGGCAGGCCGACGACGACCCGCTGGGCTTCCGGCGTCTGCTCCCACTTGGCGAAATCGAGCGTGCCGGGGAACGGTGTCAGGGGCACGAACTGCGCGAAGGTGAGTTCCGCGCGATCGGCGAGGTCCGCCGTCGCGTCGAACGTCTCGAACCGCTCGTCGCGCAGGGCCTCGAGCGCGCGCAGCCTCGCGGGATCCGCGCGGCGGGCCGCCTGCGCCAGGTCGGCCAGCGTGACCGGGTAGAAGTTGTCGTCGGCGAGGACGGTGGCCCAGATCTGATCGCCGTCGCCCTTCACGACGGCGTGCGCCTGGCCGCGCTCGAGGGCCTCGTCCGGGTAGAGCGTCGCGTGGATGCCGCGGTACACCACCCACGCGCCGCGTTCGCGGCACTGCCGGCCCACCTCGTAGCCGCGCAAGGCGTTGCCCGTGTGGATGCTGATGCCGACGACGTCGCCGGGGCGACGTGGCCGGGATCGAGCGGCTCGAGCGTTTCGTCGACGAGGTGCGGCACGCCGTACGCGGCCGGGGTCGCCCCGGCCAGGACGAACAGCCATCGGGGGTGATCACGCTGATGCCGAACGCGAGGTGGCTGGGTTCACGAGGTGCACGGCCATGGGGGCATCTCCGAAAACGGCATCCGCGCCGGGTCCGCTGGGGAGGGGGCGCGGGCCGGGATGGTCGAAATGGTGAGTGGCGGGCGGTGGCGGTGGTCGGCGCGACTGCTCGTCAGTTCGTTCGCCGTATGCACGTTCTATGACGATGACACGAGCGGCTCGAACGTGCGGGGATGTTCACTTCGGCACACCGCCGCGCCCGGAGGAGTGCCGGTCCTGCCGTCGGGCAGACGAGGCGGTCTCGAAGCCCGTCCGCGGCGGCGCCGGCGTGGAACCGACCCGGCGTGTCACGTCCGCACCGTCAGCAGGAGGTACATCGCGAAGCCGCCCCACAGGGTGGTCGGCCCCCAGGCGGCCATCCACGGGTCGAGCACCTCCGCCTTGCCGAGGCCGCCGAACACGTTGAAGCTGATCCAGCACCCGAAGGCCAGGCAGATGCCGAGACCGATGCCGTAGACCGCGCCGCGCCCGCCGGCGGTCGTGCCGAACGGGATGGCCAGCAGGGTCAGGATGACGGCGATGAAGGGGAACGAGAGCTTGCGCTGCAGGGCCACGAGATTGGCCGTCGCGTCGACGCCTCGCGCGCGGAGGTCTGCCACGTACCGGCGCAGCTCGGCGTAGGTCATCTGCTTGGCGTCCGTGCGATCGAACCGGAAATAGGAGGGCGATTCGAGCGACAAGCGGTTCTCGGCAAACGGCCGGGTCGCGCGCACTTTCCCGTCCGGGCCGAATTCCCAGGTCCGGCCGTCGAGCGCGGCCCACGATCCCATGTCACCGTCCGCCCGCCCCGCGTAGACCGCCCGGGCGGCGAACGTGCGCCGGCGCAGCCTGTTCTGGGCGTCCAGCTCGAAGACGGTCAGGTTCCGGATTTCGTCGTTCGCCGGGTCGAATCTGTCGTAGTGATAGATCGCGCCGCTGCGGCTGGCCACCCAGTGCCGATCGGCCGCGGCGTCCACGGCCCGCCGTCCGTGCATCTGGCTCCACAGCATCGTCGCCTGCCGGTCGCTCGGCGGCACGACGTACTCTTCGAGGCCGAACAAGGCCCCGCTCCAGAGGAGGGACGCGGCGACAAACGGGAGCGTCGCGCGGTACAGGCTGATGCCGCAGGCTCGCGCGATGACCAGCTCGGTCCGCCTCGACAGCAGGCCGATCGTGACCAGCGTCCCAACCAGGGCGGAAATCGGAATGACGAGGGAGAGCGTCTGCGGCGTCGAGAACCACAAGTAGCGAGCCATCATCGCGAGCGTCGCGCCGCCGGAGAGAAGATCCTGGGACAGGTCCGTGAGCATGGACAGGTAATACAGCCCCAGGAGGCCGGCGAGGGTGACCAGGTAGACGGCCCCGTAGATGCGCAGGTAGTACCAGTCGAGAATCCGCCGCCGCACCGCGAAGTGGCCGGCGCGCGGTCCACGCCAGCCACGGAGGGCGTCGGACGCGCGGACGAGCACGGCGGCGGCGCGACGTCGAAGCACCTCGGCGCCTGGACCGGCGGGCCGTCGCCGCGTGACCGCGGCCACGCCTGCCACGAGCAGCAGCGCGTCGGGCAGCCACCCGGCCAGCACGGGCGGCATGAGCCCCGCGTAGGCGAGCGAACGCGCGTCGAACATCACCTCGTAGTAGCCGAAGATGACCGCCAGGCCGAGCACGAATGCGCCGAGCTTCCCGCCGCGGCGCGTCGTCATGCCGAACCCGACCCCCACCAGCGCCACGAGCAGGCACGCGGCCGGCACCGCGTACCGCTGCTGCCGTTCGAGCCGCAGCGCGGCCACTGGCGCCCGCCGCTCCGTCGTCCCGTCGATTTGCCTGCGCAGCTCGGCCATCGTCATGTCCGCTGTGCTGGCGTCAACCACGATCGACGGCGCGATGAGCTGCCAGTCGATCGGGATGGCCACCTGCGCGGCCCAGTCGCACCGATAGAGGTCCCCCGGCGGCTGGTCCACGGTGTGGACGACGACGTCGGTCAGCGCGAGGAAGGCGTCGTGCCGGGCGCGATCGACCACGAGGCGCCCGTAGCGGGCGAGGTAGATCCGGGCGGGATCCTCCCCCGCGCCGTCGGCCATGAAGACGCCGCTCCAGCCGCCGCGCGCACGGCCGCGCACGAACAGGACCCGGCCCGGCACGTCTTCGAAGAACACCTGCGGCTTGACCTCGCTCTCGGTCACCGACGAGGAGACCGAGTACAGCAACTCGCGGAAGTGCAGGCGCGACCGCGGGAGGACGCTCTCGTAGAGAGAGCCGGTGGCCAGGCACGCCACGGCGCCGAGCACTAGGGCCGGCCTGAGCAGGCGGGAGAGGCTGACGCCGCAAGCCTGGAACGCGACCCACTCGGAGTCGGCCGACAGCCGGGCGCACGCGACGAGCAGGCCGATCAGGAGCGCGATCGGGACGGCCACCGTGAGCGCGCCCACGGCGAGGAGCGAGAAGAGGAGGACCGTCGTCTGCCAGGGAACGCCCTTCTCGATGAGCGTCTCCCCGAGCGTCGCGAACGGCCGCAGCTCGAGGACGATGGTCGCGACCAGGAGCGCGAGGATCGCCGGGACCACCATCTCACGCAGGAGATAACGGTCGATCAGCCGAAGCATTGGCGGTATGCCCCTGAAGGCATACTGACGCCGGTCATGGCCCGCGATCAAGCGTCCGGCCGTCGGCCCTTCGGCAAGCTCAGCTGTCACACCTGACGCCCTGCGGCTTAGGGCTGACGCCTTGCGCCTTACGTCTTACGTCCTTCGGCGTCTCCGCTTACTTCGTACTTCGAACTTCGTCCTTCCTACTTCTACGCCTTACTGCGTCATGAGCCGGGGCTCACCCTGGCCCATGAAAATGGTATCTGCGGAGCACGGCGCCACCGCGGCGGCCGCGATTCGAGATCGATCCGGCGGGGACGGGATGCGTCGCCAGCGGGCCTTCGGAGCAGGCCGTCCCGCGTTGGGACGGAAAGCGGCAAGCGTGTGCCGCGATTTCCCGGGCGCAGGGCGTGCGGTCGATCCAGCGCGGATAGCCCAAGCCCGACGCACCGATCCGGAAATCGCGGCACCGCGAGGACGCTTTCCCGGCCTGCGCCCTTCGACTGTCGCTCAGGGCGCCCCGAGCAAGGTCGAGGGACGGAGCGGCCCACGAGCGAGTCGCCCGGCCCTGCCGGCCGCTCAGAATCGCGGTCTCGCATTGAGCGCTGGCGCCATTTTCTGAACACGCCTCACGCCTTACGCCCGGCGGCTGGCGGCCGGCGGCCGGCGGCCGGCATCCACGCCGGTCGTTGTATCATGGCGGCGCCCCGACGGCCCGGGAGGGTCCAATGCGCAGGATGCTGTGTCGAGCGGCGTGCGGTGCCGCGGTCGCCCTGTCATTGTCGGCCGGCTCGGCCAGGATGGCGGCCGCCCAGTCCAGGTCGATCGTCACAATCGCCCCGCCTTGCCCCGTGCTGCCCATCCGGAAGCCGGATCCCCCCGTTCAGATGCGCATCACCTACGATCCCAGGGCACCGGGTGCCCGGCTCGTCGATGCGCGCGCCGTCTCTCTCGATGTCGCCTTCAACACGTCCAACGATCGGGACAACCACCGCTCGATCGCGATGACGCGGACCCCTGATGGGCGGTGGCAGGCGACGCTGACGTTCGACACGAACTGGCTCGCGTTCGGGCTGTTCTACCTCAGGGACGATCGCGACCACATCGACAACAACGCGGGCCGGTACTGGGAAGTCATCACGTGCGGCGCCGACCAGATGCCGTCGGCGCGCGCCGTCACCTACCAGGCGGCGAGCTACACCGGCGACGCGCTCGCCGACGGGATCCAGCGAGCGCCCGATTTCGACCGGGCAATCTCGATCCTGCGGCAGTGGATGGCCGAACATCAGGACTCGACATTGTTCGTCACCGACGTCTGGGGCTATCGAGCCCGTCAGGGTGGGCGAAGCGACGTGTCGTTCAAAGCGCTGGTGCCCGAGATCGAGCGGTTCGTTGCGGACCACCCCGGCGACGAGACTGCCCTTGCACAAGCGCTGCAGTTCGTGAGCACGTGGAGAGCGCGCCTGCCCGCGACCCTGTTCGCAACGACGCAGGCCGCGCTGACGAAGCTGAACCCGCACTCCTCCTTCGCAAGGAGCGTCCTGGCGGAGGTGGCCTGGGATCGGATATACGACGAAAAGGACGCGCGGCGCCGGATACAGATGTATGAGGACTTCGCTGCCGCCTACCCGGGAAACGGCAATGCACAGCTTGCATATGCGCGCGCGTTCATCGCGGCGGCGGAGGACCTGAAAGACGCGCCGGCGGCTGAGCGAGCCTTCCAGAGGTGGCGCACCTTCGAACCGGCATCGCCCGATCCGCTCGCGTCGATCGGCCGCTTCTACGTGGAGCAGAAGGTCAAGCCGGACGAAGCCGTGCGGATCTTCGACCAGGCGACGGAGCGCTGCCTGGCGGCGGCAACTGGTGCCGCCCGGGCGGGCGGCAACCGGCAGGCGGTCACCGTGACCTGTGACGAGCCGGACCCGGGTAATCCGGCGCCTGGGCAGGCACGGCTGGAGCAGGCACTTGCGACGATCCGTTACTGGCGGGGCCAGGCCCTCGCGCAGCAAGGCGAGATGCAGCGGGCGGTCGAGGACCTGCAGTTCGCAGCGCGCCTCCTCGGCGACGATGCGAAAGTGGCGATGACTCTGGGGCAGATTGCCGTGAAGGCCGGCCGCAGCGACGTCGCCCTTGCCGCATACCTGGATGCGGCGTCCGCACCGTATCAGACGAGCCGCGAACCGATGGATGCGTTGAGGCGCGTGTTCGTCGCCGGTGGCGTGGGCACGGAGGATCAACTGCAGGCCCGTGTCGCGGCGCGCATCGCGGCGCGCCGGAAGAAGGCGGCGGCGGACTTCACGCCCGTTCCCATCGAGCGCCCGGCGCCGGCGTTCGGCGCGACGCTGCTTGACGGAAGCAATGTGTCGCTGGCGTCTCTCAAGGGGCGTCCGGTGGTCCTCAACTTCTGGGCGACCTGGTGCGGGCCGTGCGTCGCGGAATTGCCCGGCGTGCTGGAGTTCCAGCGGCGTAACCCACAGGTCGCGGTCGTTGCGGTGGCCAAGGACGCGGATATCGCCGAGGTGCGTGCCCTCCTGGACAAGCGCAATCTCGAAGACCTTCGAGTGGCGGTCTCGGACTCGACCGCGCAGGCATTCGCCGTCAGTGCGGTACCCGCCACCTACGTCATCGACGGAAGCGGGAACATCCGCTTCGTTCACGTCGGCTCGCTCGACGATTTCGTCGCCGTGATAGAGAAGGAACTGGCCATCATCAGCGGCACGAAGGGCTCCGATGAGGTGGCGGAAGGGGCGTGACCGGATCTGCCCTCGCCCGAGCGGCAGAGCTGGCGTGTTCGCGATCCCCGGCGCGCGTTCGACGGCGTTGATCGGGCGCCGCCGCAGGCTCACAATCGGATCGGGACCCCAACCATACCTTCGATTGCGACGCCTTCCGCAGGAGCGGCGGCCGGCGGTTTCGCCGGGCGGCACTCCGGGGGCAGGTCGCAGTCCCCGATCGTGAGGAAGCGATGAACTCGGTACGCGTACTCGTCGGCACCAAGAAAGGCGCCTTCGTGCTCGATGCGGACGGCGCGCGCAAGCGTTGGCACGTCCGTGGACCCTACTTCGGCGGCTGGGAGGTGTACCACGTCACGGCGTCGCCCGCCGACCGCGACCGTCTCTACGCGTCGCAGTCGAGCGGCTGGTTCGGCCAGATCATCCAGCGCTCGAACGACGGCGGGAAGACCTGGGAGGCGATGGGGAACAAGTTCGTCTACGACGGCGCGATGGGCACGCACCCCTGGTACGACGGGACCCCGAGGTCCTGGGAGTTCTCCCGCGTCTGGCACCTCGAGCCGTCGCTGGCCGACCCCGACACGATCTACGCCGGCATCCAGGATGCCGCGCTGTTCCGCTCGACCGACGGCGGCCAGTCGTGGGCGGAGCTCTCCGGCCTGCGCCACCACCAGACCTCGGCGTCCTGGGCGCCGGGCGCGGGCGGGATGTGCCTGCACACGATCCTGCTCGACCCGCGCCACCACGGGCGGATGTACGTCGCCATCTCGGCGGCCGGCGTCTTCAGGTCCGACGACGGCGGCCAGAACTGGCGGCCGGTCAACAAGGGGCTGAACTCCGGCGAGATCCCGAAGCCGGACGCGGAGGTGGGGCACTGCGTGCACCGGATCGCGATGCACCCGTCGCGGCCCGACGTCCTGTTCATGCAGAAGCACTGGGACGTCATGCGCAGCGACGATGCCGGCGAGTCGTGGACCGAGGTGAGCGGCAACCTGCCGACCGACTTCGGCTACGTCACCGCCGTCCACGCGCACGAGCCCGACACCGTGTACGTCATCCCCATCAAGAGCGACTCGGAGCACTACCCGCCAGGCGGCAAGCTGTGCGTCTACCGGAGCCGCACGGGCGGATACGAATGGGAGCCGCTCACCAAGGGGCTGCCGCAACGCCACTGCTTCGTCAACGTGCTGCGCGAGGCCATGGCGGTGGACTCGCTCGACTCGTGCGGGATCTACTTCGGCACCACCGACGGCGAGATCTTCGTGTCCGCCAACGGCGGCGATGCCTGGACGGCGGCCGTCCGCGACCTGCCGCCCGTCCTCTCGGTCGAGGTGCAAACGCTGTGACCGTAGACGTCGTCCTCCCGGCGCACCTGCGGACGCTCGCGGGCCTCCACGCGGGGGTGTCGCTCGACGTCGAAGGGGAGGTCACCACGCGCGCGATCCTCGATGAGCTCGAGGCGCGCTACCCGGTGCTGCGAGGCACGATCCGCGACTACCAGACGCTTCGCCGCCGGCCGTTCCTGAGGTTCTTCGCGTGCGGCAGCGACGTGTCGCTCGACCCACCTGATGCGCCGCTGCCGAGGGGGATCGCCGAGCGGGCGGAGCCGTTCATGATCGTCGGGGCGACGGCGGGAGGATGATGCAGGTCGCTGGCGGCGGATCACGGACGGAGGGCGGACGTCGGGTTGAAAGTACGAAGTAAGAAGTTCGAAGTAAGAAGTCCGAGGTGTGACGTTCGCGCTTCCTACTTCCTACTTCGTACTTCTCACTTCTCACTTCACGACCGTCAGCGTGACCTCGATCTTGAGCACCTCGCCGCTGGCGTCCTCGCGATGGCGCAGCACGCTGTACGCGACGCGAAAGGCCAGCGTCGACGTCTCGAGGAGCCGGTCCTCGAATTCGCGGTCGAGGGCGTCGTCTGCGGTCACGGCGCCATCGTAGACGCGATCGGCTGTGTCATGCGTCCCGTATCCACCAAGCAAGACGCCGCCGCCTTGAGGACGGTTCAGTCTGGAAGAGGCCGGCTGCGGCGGAGAGGCCCTGAGTGGGGCTCGGCCGAAAGCCCGAAGCCGAGAGCCGATCCCGGCCGAAGGCTGGTGCGGATCTCGCAAAGCTGGTCGGGAGCGAGCCCGGGTCACCGCCCCAGCACCCGCCCGCCGCGCACCCCGAACTGCCCGATCACGTGGCGCGGAAGACTTTCCGCCCCTCGTCGTGCCGGCGCGGGTCGAAGACGAAGCCGCCGCCACTTGCCGGCTTGTCGATCGTCCATCCGGTGGGGAGGGTCGGCATCTCCGCCAGCCGCGCCTCGAGGCGGCTATCGTCGATCCGGTCGGGGTGCAGCTGCAGGTCGAGGTAGGCCGGGACGCCCATTCGCTCGACCGCCTCGACGTCGCCCGGCCGCGGGCCGAACGTCACGCGGTCGAGCAGGCGCCGGACCGAGCGCTCGTTGGTGGCGGCATCGTGTCGCCGAGCGGCGGCCGCCTCGGTTGACATCGCGGGGCCGGATCGCTCCGGCGCCATTTTCTGAACACAGCCCTGCTAGAATACCGGGCATGGCATCCTTCGCGGGCGCCCTCCGCGCGCTGAACAACATGAAGGACGCCGCGATCATCGAGGAGTACGCGGTCGCGGGCGCCATGGCGGTGGTGTTCTGGAGCGAACCCATCCCCACGTTCGACCTCGACGTCCTGGTGTTCCTCCCGCCGGCCGCGTCCCCGATCGTAAGCCTGGAGCCCATCTATCGATGGGCTGCGGCACAAGGTTATCCGGCGCAGGCCGAGCACGTGCTGATCGCGGACGTGCCAGGTACAATTCCTGCCGGCTCACAACCCGCTGGCCGACGAGGCGATCGAACATGCGGCCACGCTGGACTACGAGGGGGTGCCGGTCCGCGTTGTGAGGCCGGAGTACCTGATCGCGCTCTACCTCGAGCCGGGGGCTCGCACGCGCAAGCGCCGCGAACGTGCGGCGGCCTTGAGGGAATCCCCCTCGGTGGATGTCGGTCTCCTGGACGAACTGCTCGCCAGGTTCCACCTGGACCCGTGACCATGCCGACCACACCTCGATTGAGACCGCCCAACGAACTTCTTGCCGCGCTCCGTCGCGGCAAGGCAGACTACCACGACCAACAGCGTGGACTTCCCCTTCGCGAGAAGGTCCGCATCGTGCTGGAGCTTCAGCGCATCTGCCTACCTCTCATGGGGCGGCAACGACCGCTCCAGCCCTGGGAACGCCCGTGGGCCGTTGAGCCGTAAGGGCTGGACGGAGCCGCATAGCCCCGGCGCCATTTTCTGAACACGCCTGACGGCATCGGGCCTCTGACGTCGGGCTTCTGACCGGGTGACGCGTGATGTGTGGTGTCGCCACCGGCCGCGGGCGGATCGGGTGATCGGTTGACAGCCGCTCCGCCGCGGAGACGATCTCTTCGGCAGACCGATCGTCTGGGCCAGGATGATCTTCTGATCGGCGCGCAGGTCGAGCGCCTTCCCGGTCTTCGCGAGGTCGGCCACGTAGACCCGATCAGCGCAGCAGCCGCGGATCGAGGACGACGTGTCGGATCTTCTGCCGCTTCCAGGTGTAGGTGACGTGCACATATCCGTCGTCCGCCTGGATGACGGCGGGGTAGGAGAACTCCTGGCCGGGCTGGTCTTCGAGCGTGAGCACCGGCTTCCAGGCCATGCCATCGGAAGACACGGCGGCGCGCAGCAGTCCGCGCCCGGCGCTCCAGTCGCCCCTGACGCTCTGCGCGTCGTTGTACACCAGCAGGAACCTGCCGTCGGCCAGCGTCACGGCGTCGATGCCCGAGTTGGGGTTCCGGACGTCGAGCAGCGAAAGCGGCGCCCACGTCGCTCCGTTGTCCTTCGACTCCGTGGTGAAGATCCGGTCCTGGCGCGTGCGGCCTATCGCCTGCAATCGGCCGTCGGCGTGGCGCAACAGCGCCGGCTGGATGGCCTCGATCGACGCGCGGCCTTTCGGTGGTGACACCCGATCCCAGGTCGTGCCAGCGTCGCGGGTCCGTTCGAAATGGATTTGCCACGACGGCGACTCGGTGCTCGAACCGCAGAGGATGTCGCCGCCCGCGAGCTGCAGCGGCTTGTTCTTGACCGGCCCGAGAATGCCGTCGGGCAGGCGGCGCACGTCCGACCACGTGCGGCCGTCGTCTCGCGACGTGGCGAGCATGCCCCACCAGGATGCCGGGTCGGGGCCGACCTTGTAGAAGAGCATCAACGGGCCGCCGCGCGGCCGGAAGAGCACCGGGTTCCACGTGGGGAAACGCCTGCCGTCCGGCTGCGTTCCGGTGGCCGCGGCGACCGGCGGGCTCCAACGCCCGGCGGCCAGTCGCGACACGTAGATGGCCACCTCGGGGTGACGTTCGTACGGGCCGCCGAACCACGCGGCGACCAGGCCGCCAGGCGTCTGGACGATCGTCGAGGCGTGGCACTGCGGCGTCGGCGGAGAATCGGCGATGAACTCGTTGACCAGGACCGCGCGCTGCCCGGGCGGTGTTGGTGCCACGGCGACGGTCACGGCCAGCGCGACGAGGAGCACTGAAACCGGTCGCATTCAGCGCGCATGATACGCCCGGCCGCGCGCCGGCTGCCAGTTCGCGTCCAGCGACGGGACTGTGACCGGCTCTTCAGGTTCGCCAGACGGCCGGCAGTGCCTCGGCCAGGTCCTCGACGCACGCGTCGATCTGCGCCTGGCGCGTGCGGAAGCTGAGGACGCACACGCGACCGAGGAAGCGCCCGTCCACCGTGCAGCCGGTCAGCATCACGCGCCCGCGCCGCGTGACGTGCTCCAGCAGATCCGCCGTGGCGCGGTTCTCTTCGTCGAGCGTCGCGCGGGGCCTCGTCGTGTAGAACGCGAACAGCGACAACTGCGGCGGCGCCACCATGACGATCCCCGGCAGCGCCGCGACGCGCTCCGCGGCCTGCACCGCGAGCGCCCGCTTCTCGGCCAGCGCGGCGCGGAAGCGGGCCGCGCCGAACACCTTCAGGCACATCCAGATGCGCAGCCCGGGATAGCCGCGCGACAGCTCGGGGCCGTACTGGCTCGGGTCGTAGAACCCGTCCGCGGCCGGCGCGACCGGCAGGTAGCCCGCCGACACGGCGTGCACGGCGCGCAGCGCCGAGCCGTCACGCACCAGCAGCGCCCCCGTGCCGTACGGCAGGAACAGGCCCTTGTGCGGATCGAGCGTGAGCGAATCCGCGCGCGGCAGCCCCTCGAGGAGCGGCCGCAGGTCCGGGCACATGTGGAAGAAGGCGCCGTACGCCCCGTCCACGTGGTGCCACAGCCCCTCGGCCGCGCACACGTCGGCGACCGCGTCGAGCGGGTCCACCGCTCCCGTATTCGTCGTGCCGGCCGACGACACCACCATGAACGGCCGCAGGCCCGCCGCCCGGTCGGCCCGCACGGCCTCCACCAGCGCGTCCACGCGCATGCGGAAGCCCCCGTCGATGGCGACGCGCCGCACGCGGTCCTCGAACACGCCCGCGAGCTTCGCGGCCTTCTCGACCGAGTGGTGCGCCTGGCCCGTCGTGTAGAGCACACCCCGCCGGATGTCGCGCCCCAGGAGCCGCTCGCGCGCGCAGAGGACGGCGTTGAAGGCCGCCATCGAACCGCCCGTTGTCAGCAGCCCGCGCGCGGACGGGGGAAACGACATCCACTCCCGGAGCCACTCCAGGACGTTGGCCTCGAGTTGGACCAGGGCCGGGGCAGCCAGCCACACGCCCGTGTAGCGGTTCGTCGCCGCGCTGATGAAGTCAGCGACGGCCGCGGGGTAGAGTCCGCCGCCGGGGATGTAGGCCAGGTAGCCGGGCGACGGCGTGGTGAACGACCGCGGAATCCACTCGTCGAAGAGCGGGTCGAGGATCGCCTCGAGCGCGGCGCCGAACTCGGGCGCGGGCTCGCGCATGGCCCGGCAGACGTCCTCGGCCTCGACATCGCCGCGGACGGGTTGTTCGCCGATGGCGGCCAGGTGGGCGACCACGCGGGCCAGGGCCTCCTCGCCGAAACGGCGCATGAGGTCGGGTGTGAGTTCGAGGCTTGCGGGATCGGGGATCATGACGTCGGACAGTTGGCCGGGCGTGGTCATATCCGTGAAGCCCAGCTTACCGCGAAACGACTGGTGACCCGCGATCGCCCGACTGGGGGGACAGGAGCACACCCGCGATGCCGGAATCGACGATGCCCGCCGGGCCCTTGTGGTAATGGCCGTAGCCAAAGAGAACTGAGACGGCGATGATTCCAAGCCAGGAGGCCAGGGTCGCGCGCCGGCCGAGATCGGCGGCGTAGACCAGATTGACCGGCGCGGTGGCGACGGAGGCCTGTGTGCCCGCCTGCGCGCGATGGTCGCCCGGCGCCACCGGGTTCAAGGGGTGCGCCTTCGCGTCGTAGACACACACGCCCTCGGCCAGCACGACGCGGATGGAAGCTTCGCGGTGATGTTCGTACGGACCGCCAAGCCACGCGGCGACCAGACCCCGGCGCCATCGTCAGCGCCACACGGCGACCTAATAGAAGGCGGGCCTGCGGCCCGCGCGAATCCGGGCAGCCGCTTTCACCAGTTCCTCGCTGGGCGACTGCCTCGCCGCCAGCCGGTCCAGGAACCGCGCCACCGGTTCGCGCTCCCCCAGTTTCAGCAACCGGACTGCCACGCTCCCCCAGGCGCGCGACTGACGGTACTCCAGTTCGTCCGACGGCGGGGCATAGCCGGCCGCCTCCAGGTGCGCCAGCGCGCCGGCCAGGTCGTTGCGCGTGAGCGCAATGTCGCAGAGCGTGAGATGCGCGGAGTAGATGGCGGCCCGTCGATCCGGGTCGTCCAGCCGACCTCCCGCCAGCGTCAGCACGTCCTCGGCGCACGCCCGGGCCCGGTCCAACGACGGCCAGCCCTGTTGACCGAAATCGCCGAACCCCCGGAACGCCTGAGCCCCCCTCAGCCTGGCGGCGTAGTCAGCCAGGGCCCACAGTCGGTCGGCGTCCGGCAACGCGCGAATCGCGTCTTCCCTCTTCTGTCTCGGCACGCCCTTCAGCGCCGCCTGAACGCTGCGGTAGTGCTGGACCGACGCGAGCCACGCGCGGAGGGCCAGGGCGGTTGTGTTTCCGGGCTCGAGCCGGATGGCCCGTTCGACGCAAGACGCGCCCAACGCTTCGAACTCCGCGGCGAGCAAATCGTTCGGGAACCGGAAAGAATTGAACGGGCTCATCAGCGCGTCAGCAGCCGCCACGAGCGTGCTCACGTCGTTCGCTTCCTCGAGCCTCTTGCGAGCCGCCAGGGCAAATGCGCGGTCGGAATCGCTCGAGCGCACCCCGTTGTGTGGGAGTCCCGATTCACTCAGCCGAACGTCGCGGATGGCGTCGCCGTAGAGCCGCCCGAGCCGCCCGAGCCGCTTGAGCCATAGCGACCACCACAGGTGGGAGACGCCGTTTCCTACGCGCGGCAAGGGACCTCCGGGGTCCAGGGCCTCCGCGCGCAGCAGGAGTCTCTCGGTCTGGAACTTGTCGCTGGGTTCGAAGAAGTCCGCCGCACGGCTCAGGACCGTCACCGAGGCGTCCGTCCTGGATGTCGCGGCCAGCCACAGCGCCCTCACCTGTGCGTAGCCGGCCGGATCGAAGGCCGGCGTGATCAGGGGCCACGCACGCTGCAGCAGTGCCGAGTCCGGGTCATTGGCCATCAACCACAGGACGTGACGCCGTCGTGCCAGCACCTTCTCGTCCCAACTGACCACCTTGTGCCCGAAGTCGGCGGAAAGGTAGAAGTCCATCAGCGTCCGCCGCGCGTCGCCGTCTTCCGGGTCCTTCACCAGCACGGCCTCGAGTGCCGCAACCTGCGCCGCCGTCATCGCCCGCTCCGCATCGAACTCGGCGAACCGGGCGTTGGATCGGGTCCACTGCGCAGCCCATTGGGGATCGGGTTCGAGTGGGAGAGGCGGCGGCGGCGGTTGGCGGCACGCGACGACAAGCGCGAGAGCGAGGACGCCGACCAGGCTGACGACGCTCGTGCGAGTCATGGACACCTCATGGAGACAACAGGCTGTATCAAGGCCCGCCTGCGGTGGCGCCGGCGCGGCCCGGAGTGACGGCCGGCATCGTCGCCCGCGCCACGGGCGGCGTCAAGAAGATATTCTCCGCCCTACGGGAGTCCTGTCGATTTGACGGCGGGCCGCCGTCTCTGTCACGATGCCGGCGGGTTCCCAAACAGTCCACAACGCATGAAGGCTCGACTCACCCGGACCACCGTCGGCCTGGCGATCGGCATCACCGTGACCGTGTCAACGGTGCTGGCGGCGTCCGCGTTCTTCTACTCGCGGCACCACTTCCAGAGCCTGCTGGAGACGGCGCGCGAGTCGAGTGTCGCGCAGGGGGAACTCATCCGCGTCGCGCTCGAGCACCAGATGATCGAGAACGACCGGACGCTCATCGCGCAGATGATCCAGTCGTTCGGCGGGCAGCCGAGCGTCGAGCGCGTCGTGCTCCTCGACCGCACCGGCCACGTCCGCTACTCGAGCGTGCCGGCCGCCCAGACGGCCGACCTTCGTCCCGGCTCCCCCACCTGCCAGGCGTGCCACCAGTACCCGCCCGAGCAGCGCGGGTCGAGCCGCGTGCTCGAGACGAGCGGCGGCACGGTGCTCCGGACCGTCGTGCCCATCCGCAACCGCCCGGCCTGCTACGCGTGTCACGCCGCATCGCAGCGGATGAACGGCATCCTGATCCTCGACCGGAACGTCGGCAGCGTGCGCGCCTCGATCGACCGCGACCTGGTCTGGATGGTGGGCGGCACCGGCGTCGCCACGCTCGTGCTCGTCGGCGCGATCGCGTTCCTCGTCCGCTTCCTCATCCTGCGCCGCCTGCAGCGGTTCGAGACGACGGCCCGCCAGATCGCCTCGGGCGACCTCGCGCGGCGCGTGCCCGACGAGGGCTCGGACACGATCTCGTGGCTCGCCCGCGAGTTCAACGCGATGGCCGACTCGGTCACCGGGCTGGTGGGCGAGGTGCGCAACCAGCGCGAGCGGCTCGAGACGGTCATCAACAGCATCGACGACGGGATCGTCGTCCTCGACGGGGCGCGGACGGTCGTGGCCGCGAACGACGCGTTCCTCGCGCGCACGGGCGGCCGCCGCGAGGCGCTGGTCGGCTGCTGCTGCGCCGACGGCGCCTCCGGGGCCTGCCAGGTGGGCCAGTGCCCGACGCTCGCCTGTCTGCAGTCGGGCCAGCGGCAGGTGCGGCTCTGCGAGCGCACCGAGCCCGACGGCCGCGTGCGCTGGGAGGAGGTGCACGCCTCGCCGATCACCGACGGGCACGGCCGGATCGGCCACGTCGTCGAGGTGTGGCGCGACATCACGGACCGGCGCGCGGCCGAGGCGTCGATGGCCGAGTCGCACAAGCTCGCCTCGCTCGGCCTGCTCGCCTCGGGCTTCTCGCACGAGCTGAACACGCCGCTCGCCACGGTTCTCACCTGCGTGGAGGGGATCCTGCGCGAGGTGCGCGCGTCGGAGGACGGCGGCCCGCAGTCGGGCCGGATCGCCGACAGCGCGGGGATCGCCCGCGAGCAGATCCTGCGGTGCCGCGGGATCACGCAGCACTTCCTGCGCATGGCCCGCGGCCAGTCGTCCGCCGGCGACATCGTCGAGCTCGACTCGGTCGTGTCGGCGTCCGCGCGCCTGGTCGAGCCGACGGCACGGGCCTCGGGCGTCACCCTGGCCGTCGAAAGCCCGCCGCCGGGCCTGCGGGTGCGCGCCGACGAAGCGTCGCTGCAGCACGCCCTCATCAACCTGCTCATCAACGCCGTGCAGGCGTGCCGGCGCGGCGGGACGGTCACGGTCACCGCCGAGCCGGGCGACCCGGCGCGCATCCGCGTCTGCGACAACGGTTGCGGCATCCCGCCCGAGCACCTGAAGCAGATCTTCGAGCCGTTCTGCAGCATGCGGAAGGGAGGCACGGGTCTCGGCCTGTTTCTCTCGCTCGATTTCGTGAAGGCGTGCGGCGGCGACATCACCGTCGCGAGCGAGGTCGGGTCCGGCTCGACGTTCGAGATCGCCCTGCCCGCCTTCGCGCCGGGCGCCGCGGCGGAGGAGGCGAGGCCGTGAAGCCGCGACCGACGATCCTGCTCGTCGACGACGACGACGCGTTCCGGGGCGTGATGGCGGCCGAACTGGAGCGCACCGGGTTCACCGTGAGCGGCGCGGCGTCGGGCGCCGAGGCGCTCGGCGCCGTGGCCGACGCCCAGCCGCAGGTCGTGCTGCTCGACCTCAGCCTGCCGGACATGACCGGCCTGCAGGTACTCGAGCGCCTTCGCGCGGCGAGCCCGGCGAGCGAGGTGATCATGCTCACCGGCCACGGCTCGATCGACACGGCCATCGAGGCGATCCGCGCCGGCGCCTTCGACTACATTTCGAAGCCGTGCCCGCTCGACGAGCTGGAGGTGCGGCTGCAGCGGGCGCTGGAGCGCCACTCGCTGAACCGGCGCGCCACGCTGCTCGAGCGCGGGCTGACGCCTCCCGACCTGGGCCGCGTCTTCGTCGGCGAGAGCCCGGCGTTCTCCCGGCTGGCCGACCTGATCGGCCGCGTGGCGGCGACCGACTCGACCGTGCTCATCACCGGCGAGACCGGGTCGGGCAAGGAGATCGTCGCCAAGCTGGTGCACGCCCGCAGTTCGCGCCGCGAGAAGCCGTTCGTCGTCGTCGACTGCGCGGCCCTGCAGGAGAGCCTGCTCCAGAGCGAGCTGTTCGGCCACGAGCGCGGGTCGTTCACCGGCGCCGACCGCGCCAAGTCCGGCCTGTTCGAGGTCGCCCACGGCGGCACGATCTTCCTCGACGAGATCGGCGAGGTCTCGCCGCCCACGCAGGTGAAGCTGCTGCGGGTGCTCGACACGTCCACCTTCAGGCGCGTGGGCGGGACGTCGGAGATTCGCGTGGACGTGCGCGTGCTGGCGGCGACCAACCGGGACCTCGCCTCGATGGTCAGGCAGGGGCTGTTCCGGGAGGACCTGTTCTACCGGCTCAGCACGATCTCGCTGCACGTGCCGCCGCTGCGCGAGCGGGACGGGGACGTGGACCTGCTGGCGCGGTACTTCGTCGCCCAGCTCAACGAGCGGTTCGACCGGCGGAAACGGATCGGCGCGGCCGCGCTCGAGATGCTGCGCGGCCACGACTGGCCGGGAAACGTCCGCGAGCTGAAGCACGCCATCGAGGCGGCGCTGGTCTTGTGCGACGGCGACGAAGTGCGGCCGGAGCACCTCGAGACGGTCCTTCGGCGGCCGGCACCTCCCCCGCCGCCCGCCAGGCCCGCCGAGCCGCTGGCCACGCTCGACCAGCTCGAGCGCGATCACATCCGCCGGGTGCTCGACACCGTGCACGGCCACCGCGGCCAGGCGGCGAAGACGCTCGGCATCAGCGAGCGGAACCTCTACCGGAAACTCAAGGATCTTGGGTGGACGGGTTGATATCGTGCGATCGTGCGAAGTGGGTCGGCGTGGGGCTCGATAGATCGTAAGATCCTTAGATCGCAAGATCGAAAGATTCCTGTCGTGCCCCTTCCAGCCCATCTGTTGTCCGCCGTGTTACCATCGATCAGGCTTGAATTCTCTGACTTGATCGGGGACCGACGTGGACGCGCGGATCCTGATTGCCGCCGCGGACGGCGACTTGCGGGCGGGCTTGTGCGACCTGCTGGCGAGCCATCCCCTCGAGGTCACGACCACCAGGCCGCTCGACCTCCTGACAGCCTTGGTGCGCCAGCCGTCGATCCGGCTTCTGATCCTGTTCCAGGGAGTCTCGGGGTCCGGGCTCGACCTGCTCGAGGCGGCCCGCGAACGCCGGCCTGACGTCCCCGTCCTCCTGCTCTGCGAACAGCCTACCGTCGCCGATGCCACCGAGGCGATGCGCCGGGGCGCCGAGGACTTCGTCCCGGTCCCCTACGTCGCCGAGGTGCTCTGCAAGGAAGTGGGGCGCATCCTCGAGGCGGCCGACATGCGCGACCGGCTCGAAGCGCTCCACCGGCTCGTCGCCGGCACGTTCGGGTTCGATCGGATCCTCAGCCGTTCGGCCTGCATGCGGCCCGTCCTGGAACGCGCGATCGCGGCGTCCCGGAACGACACCCCGGTCCTGCTCGTCGGCGAGACCGGCACCGGCAAGGAGCTGCTGGCGCGGGCCATCCACGCCAACAGCCGTCGCGCGTCGAAGCCGTTCGTCCCGGTCAACTGCTCGGCCCTTCCACGCGACCTGTTCGAGAGCGAACTGTTCGGTCACCGGCGCGGCGCGTTTTCCGGCGCGACCGCCGACTACGCCGGTCTCTTCGTGGCCGCCGACGGCGGCACGCTTTTCCTCGACGAAGTGGGGGAACTGCCGGCCGACGCCCAGCCCAAGCTGTTGCGGGTTCTTCAGGACGGCGAGGTCCGTCCCGTCGGCGGGCTCGAGAGTCGCCGGGTCAACACCCGCACCATCGCCGCCAGCAACAGGACGCTGGCCGCAATGAAGGGCGGCGTGTTGCGGCAGGACCTTTTCTTCAGGCTCTCCGTGCTCGTCATCGACATCCCCCCGCTGCGCGAGCGCATGGACGACCTCCCGCTGCTCGTCGAGGCCACGCTCCTGCACTTGCGCGGGCGCGGCGTCCCGGTTGACGCGGTCGATCCGGCCGCGCTCGACCTGATGGCGCGGCACCCGTTTCCGGGCAACGTCCGCGAGCTGCAGAACCTGGTCGAAGCCGTCGCCGTCACGCTCACCGGCGGGCGCAGGACGATTGGAACCGACGACGTGCGCGAATGGCTGCGGCGCCGGGGATCGTCACCGACCGGAAGCGGGCTGAAGGAGTCCGGCGTGCTGCCGCTCCGGCTCGACGAGCTCGAGGCGTGGGCCATCGCGGAGGCGTTGCGCCGAACCCACGGCAACAAGCGGCAGGCCGCCCAGCTCTTGGGCATCTCACGAGACACGCTCTACCGCAAGCTCGAAGAAGAAGACCGCGACTCCGCCATGTCCGGTTCCCGGACACATCCCGCAAATCGCTGACAGAGAGCGCGTTATCGGTCGGCTGTCCGGTTTTCCGACAACTCGGTCGGCTGGCTTGTCCCTCGGGCGGTTTCACCGCCTTCCTCCAAGTCGATGTCCCGTCGCCAGTTCGGCGATCGTCGGACCCGGGTCGGTACCGGCGTGATTGTTGCGAAAGGACATGTGGAGTCTTCGTCACGGACACACGCGGAGGGCAGACCATGAGCGCTCGCCCCGAGACCCTGCGCAACCGGTGGTGGACTGGTTCGGTTCTGGCGCTCGCGGCCATCGTGCTGAGTTCGACGGCCGCCGAGGGCGTGCCGGCGTTCGCCCGGAAGTACCAGACCAGTTGCCAGACGTGCCACACCATCTTCCCGAAGCTGAATGCGTTCGGCGAAGCGTT
Source organism: uncultured Acidobacteriota bacterium (assembly GCA_963776495.1). Classification (GTDB taxonomy): domain Bacteria; phylum Acidobacteriota; class Vicinamibacteria; order Vicinamibacterales; family Fen-181; genus FEN-299. The sequence continues at coordinate 291,891 of CAVZMW010000003.1, forward strand.
CCGGCTGAAGGGTTACCGGATGCCGGGAGAAACCGAGGAGATGGTCAAAGAGAAACCGGTCAGTCTCGGCGCTCCGGCCTACAAGCGCCTGTGGCCGCACGCCGTGTGGCCGGGGGAAATCTCGAGCGCCGTACCTCTGGCGATCAACGCCAAGATGGCGGTCGTCAACAGCTCGACGCTGAACCCCGACGGGAGCGTCACCACCCTCAGAAACGACTTCCAGTTCCCGCAGGAAGTGAACATCTTCGGCGCCGGCACCCTCGGCGACCATGTCTCGTACCTCACCGAGGTGACATTCGCCGAGAATCCCGACGGGTCGACGAGCACCGAACTCGAGCACGCCAGGTTCCAGATCGACTCGCCGTGGGGACGCGAGGATCTCATCCACATCCGGATCGGGAAGTTCGCGCCCAACCTCGCGGACGGTTTCCAGGAGATGTGGATCTCGACCGATGCCGCCATCGACTCGGTGTTCGCCTACAACCCGATCGGCCTGAACGGCGGCGTGGGCCTGGCCGGCGACGTCAGCCCGCAGCCCATCGCGCTGCCGGACAGGGTGCGCGGGATCGAGGGCTACGGCATCATCAACCACCGGGTCCTGTGGGTGGCGGGCGTCGCGAACGGCATCTCGCCCGGGCCGTCCGGCGGCTTCGACGGCAACAACAGGAAGGACTTCTACGCGCGCCTCGATTACAAGTTCGGGGGGATGGGGCTCGACGGCGACATGGGCGGCCGAGAGGCGCCGGCCGAGAACTGGCGCGACGACTCGCTGAGGGTCGGGGCCTTCGTCTACCGGGGCGACGGCAGCGGGATCGATTACCCCTTCGGCCAGGGGCTCATCGTCAACGTGCAGGACGCGCACTTCCTGCGCACGGGTCTTTACGCCAGCGTCTATTTCCGCGACCTGAACGTCTTCGGGGCCTACGTCCACGGCTCCGACACGCTCCAGCTATTCCAACCATCCGGCACGCTTCTTGGGGAAGTGCTGCCGACCTACGACTCGGGGTTCGTCCAGGCCGACTACGTCATCTACCCGTGGCTGCTGGCCGCCGCGCGCTTCGAAACGGTGAGGGTTGGCGACAGGAGCGTCCCCAGCCTGCAGACGGCGGTGTTCAACCTGAGCGGGCTCATCCGGGCCAACGTCAAGGCCATGGTCGAGTACCAGCGGGACCTGCGCACGGGCCAGAACCACTCGCTCAACGTGCTCCTCCGTTTCGCGTTTTGACCGTGCCCGGCGCTATCTTTGAGGAGGAGGTTCCCTCATGCGCACCTTTCGCCTGTTCGTCGTCGTCGTGAGTCTGGCGGCGGTGACCTTCGTCGCCTACGGCGTTCGGGTCGCCGCGGCGGGGTCGGACATCACCGGCACGGTGAAGGCCACCGGCCTCGCCTCGAGCGCCGACGCGGTGGTCTACCTGCAGGAGGCGCCGGCCGGAAAGCCGCCCGGCCCCGCCACGATGGATCAGAAGAAGATGCAGTTCCTGCCCCACGTCCTGCCGGTGATGGCCGGCACGACCGTGAAGTTCGTGAACAGCGATCCGACGGCTCACAACGTCTTCTCGCCCGACTACGAGAAGTACAACCTCGGCACCTGGCCGGAAGGACAGTCCAAGGACTACACCTTCTCGAAGTGCACCAAGTTCCCGTGCGCCTACACCCAACTCTGCCGCATTCACCCGGAGATGGAAGGATTCGTCGTGGTGCTCCAGAACCCGTACTTCGCCGTGAGCGACCGCGAAGGGCACTACGTGATCCGCGACGTGCCGCCCGGCAAGTACGTGGTCGCGGTCTGGCACGAGAAGCTCAAGGCGCAGCCGAAGCCGGTGACGGTGGAGGCGGGCAAGGGAGCGGTCGTCGACTTCGTGCTCGGGAGATAGATAGAAGGTGGCGGGGGCCTCGATGACCAAGCGTACGTATTCCACCGTGGTGCCTGGCCTCCAGTACTTCCTGGACCTGGTGCCCTGCCGGAGCGCGTGTCCGGTGCGCACCAACGCGGGAGGATACGTACGCGCGATCGGCGAGGGGGACACGGAGGCCGGCTACGCGATCGCCAGGGCGCCCAACCCCCTGGCCTCGACCTGCGGGCGCATCTGCGCGCATCCATGCGAGACGAAGTGCCGGCGGGGGCTGATTGACGAGCCGATCTCGATACGCGCGCTCAAGCGCACGGTCACCGAGCGGCACGGCGTCGAGAGCGCCTTCGCCAAGGCTGCCCCGTTTCCGCTCGTTCCGCTGGGCCTGGCCGCGAAGACGGGCGACGGGGCAGCGCGAGTCGCGGTGGTCGGGGTCGGGCCGGCCGGGATCGGGTGCGCCCACGATCTCGCGCTGCTCGGCTACCGCGTCACCATGTTCGACGCGGCGCCGGTCATCGGCGGCATGCTCTACCAGGGCGTCCCCGAGTACCGACTTCCGCGGGACATCATCCGGGCCGAGGTGGACCGCGTGCTGGCGATGGGGGTCGAACTGCGGCTCAACTGGCGCCTCGGACGCGACTTCACGGCGGGCGACTTGCTGCGCAACTCGTTCTCGGCGGTGTTCCTCGGTCTCGGCGCCTCGCGCGGCCGGGGCCTCGGCGTCCCCGGCGCCAACCTGGACGGCGTCATCAACGGCGTCGACTTCCTCCTCAATGCCAACCTGGGCTACCACGTCACGCTCGGCGAGCGCGTCGTCGTGGTGGGAGGGGGCAACGTCGCCATCGACGTGGCGCGGACCGCGCTGCGCTACTCGACCGAAGACACGCCGGCCGCGTTGCCCTCGGGCGCCCAGGACCTCCTCCACTCGTGGGGCTACGACAACGCCTTCATCGACGCCGCCCGGACCGCGCTGCGCCTCGGCGCGCGAAGGGTTCAGCTCGTCTCGCTCGAGTCGCGGCGCGAAATGCCCGCGCATCCCGACGAGGTGCGCGAGGCGGAGGAAGAGGGCATCACGCTGCTGCCGGGCCGGGGGCCCAAGGCGATGCTCGGGACGGCCGGCCGCGTGACCGCCGTCGAGACGCTGGACGTCGCCTCGGTGTTCGACGAGCGGGGCCGCTTCAATCCGACCTTCGTGCCCGGCACCGAGAAACAGGTCGAGGCCGACACGGTGATCCTGGCCGTGGGGCAACAGCCCGACACCGAGTGCCTCTCGGCGGACGCCGAGATCGAGATCACCCCGCGTGGGCTCGTCGCCGTCGATCCCGTCACGCTGGCCACGACGATGCCGGGCGTCTTCGCCGGCGGGGACCTGGCCTTCGGGCCGCGGATCGTGATCGACGCGGTGGCCGACGGCAAGCGCGCCGCGCTGGCCATTCACCAGCACCTCGGTGGCTCGGTGGTGCCGCGGGCGCGGGCCTGGTTCCGGACCATCGCCATCCACCGTGCCGGCGACCGCTACGACCGCATCCCCAGGCAGCAGGTGCCGGCGCTGCCGGTGGCCCGCCGGACGGGCTTCCGCGAGGTGGAGGAAGGCTACGGCGAAGCGCAGGCGCGCGTGGAAGCCTCGCGGTGCCTGTGGTGCCACGTCGAGACGGTCTTCGACTCGGAGCGGTGCATCCTGTGCAGCGGGTGCGTCGAGATCTGCCCGGAGGCGTGCCTGGCGCTCGTGCCGGTTGCGCGGCTCAGGGGGACGCCGGAACTGGAGGCGGTCCGCGCGGCGCTCGGCGCCGACGCGGACGCCGGGGCCATCGTCAAGGACGAGGAGCGCTGCATCCGCTGCGGCCTGTGCGCCGAACGCTGCCCGACGGGGGCCATCACCATGGACATGCTGGAACTCGACGAGTCGCCAGGGACCGCCCTCGGGCTGTTCGCCGAGCGAATGCAGGAGAAGCACCTGTGAGCCCGCTCGATCGCCTCAACCGTGTCCTGGACCGGCGGGGTTTCTTCTGGGTCGGGTGCGCGTCGATCGCCGCCGCGAGCGTCGGCTTCCTGGTCAGCACCTTCCGCTTCCTGGTGCCGAACGTGCTCTACGAGCCGCCGTCGATCTTCAGCATCGGCCCGCCCACGCAATTCCCGCCGCAGACGGCGACGTTCCTCGCCGACGACCGCCTGTTCATCTTCAACGGCGCCGACGGCTTCTACGCGATCTCGTCGGTCTGCACCCACCTGGGCTGCAACGTGAAGCGGACGAGTTGGGGGTTCGAGTGCCCGTGCCACGGAAGCCGGTTCGACGAGAACGGCCGCGTGATACGCGGGCCGGCCCCGGCGCCGTTGAACTGGTACGCACTGACCCTGTCGCCGCGCGGCGACCTGGTCGTCGATCTGGATCGAACCGTGGGGCCCGACTTCAGGCTGCGCGCGTAGCCGGGACGCGCGGGAAGGCGAGGAACGAGTGGCCGACCAGGCGGACCTGACGATCACGGGGCGGGTAATCCGGTGGGCGGCGGCCGTCCGCCAATCGGTGTGGCGCATCGGGTGGCCGCGGACCGACAAGGACCGCGCCGCCTCGATGATCTCGAGCCTGTTCCTCCACATCCATCCGGCCCGCGTGTCGCGCCACAGCCTGGAGGCCGGCTACACGCTCGGCCTGGGCCTGGTGTCGGCCGTCCTGCTGGGCATCCTCACGCTGACCGGCCTCGCGCTCATGCTCAACTACGTCCCCTACCCGGACGAGGCGTATCGCAGCATGAAGGACCTGCAGTTCGCCGTCACCTATGGCGTCGTGCTGCGGAACCTCCACCGGTGGTCGGCGCACGCGATGGTACTGGTCGTCTTCCTGCACCTGTGCCGGGTGTTCCTCACCGGCTCGTACAAGGCGCCGCGCGAGTTCAACTGGGTGATCGGCGTCCTCCTGCTGCTGCTGACGCTCGCCCTGTCGTTCACCGGCTACCTGCTGCCGTGGGACCAGCTGGCCTTCTGGGCGATCACCGTCGGCACCAACATCGCGGCGTACACGCCCGTCATCGGCGAGCGGCTCAAGTTCCTGTTGCTGGCGGGCCACGTGATTGGCCCGATGACGCTGCTGCGCTTCTACGTGCTCCACTGCGTCATCCTCCCGCTCGGCATGCTGGTCCTGCTCTCGCTGCACATCTGGAGGGTCCGCAAGGACGGTCTGAGCGGCGCGCCCGCGGCCCCGGCCACCGTCGAGAAGGAGACCGACGGCGGGTTCCCCGCCTCGGCCCGCACTTACGGCCTGATGGCGCTGACCCGCCGGCCCACCGTGTCGGTCGAGGCGCGCGACGCGGAGGACGAGGTGTTCGCGTGGCCGCACCTGCTCTATCGGGAGGCCCTGGTCGCGCTCGGCGTCGTGATCGCGATGCACCTCATCTCGCTCGTGTTCATGGCTCCGCTCGAAGAGATGGCCGACCCCACCCGGACGCCGAATCCGGCCAAGGCCCCGTGGTACTTCCTGGGGCTGCAGGAGCTGGTGCACTACTCCGCGCTCGTCGGCGGCGTCGTGGTGCCGGCCCTGCTCGTCGTGACGCTCCTCCTGCTGCCGTACGTCGATCGCAATCCTCATGGATCCGGCCGGTGGTTCGCGCCGGAGCGCCGGGTCGCCAACGTCATCTTCCTGGCCGCGGTGCTTCTGTTCTCCACGTTGACCGTGATCGGGACCTTCTTCCGCGGCCCGTACTGGGCCTGGGTGTGGCCATGGCGGTGACGCCAGGGGCCGACGGTATCAGCCATGCGTGATCCCCAACGCGCGCCCGCATCGGCCCACGTCGCCTTCGCCCTGCTCGGCGTGGCGTTCCTGGCGGTGTTCTCCTGGGTCTACCTGGGCGAACAGGGCGCGGAGTGGCGCCAGTACCAGGCGAGATTCCGCTCGCTCGAGGCGACGCTCGAGAACCCGCACCAGCTCGCGCAGGTGCCGCCGGTGGACGGCCTCCGCCAGGTCTGGCTGTCGGATCTTCAGCGGGTGGATCGCTGCACGACGTGCCATCTCGGCATCGACGACGCGACGTTCAAGGCGGCGGCGCAGCCGTTCCGCACCCACGGCGGCACGTGGCTGACCACGCACCCCACCGAACGCTACGGCTGCACGGTGTGCCACGAGGGGCAGGGCCAGGCCACCGACTACCGGGACGCCGCCCACCAGCCGATCCCCTTCGTCGAACGCCCGATGCGGCCGCTCGAAACCCTCGAAGCCAGCTGCGGCAGTTGCCACCAGGCGATCGAGACGCCCGACGCGCCCAGGCTGACGGCCGGGCGACGGCTCATCGTCGCCTCCGGCTGCGTCGCCTGCCACGACATTCCCGGGTTCCAGGGCGTGAGTTTCAGCGGCCCCTCGCTCGATTCGGAGGGATTCAAGGTCCGCCCGGAGTGGCTGCTCTCGTGGCTGAAGGATCCGAAGGCGACGCTCCCCGGGTCCAAGATGGGCAACTTCCGGCTGAAGCCCGACGAGATCGCCGGGCTGCAGGCACTCCTGCTCTCCGAGCGGGCCGAGGTGCCATCGGCCGACGCGGGCGTCGACTGGTCCCGCGCCGACACCGACAACGGGCGGGCGCTGTTCGGCGAACTGCGATGCGTCAGCTGCCACGCCGTGAACGGGCGCGGCGGCACGATGGGGCCGGAACTGACGCTGGTCGGCGACAAGGTGCGAAGAGACTGGCTCTTCGGCTTCCTCCAGGATCCGTATCGTGACCAGCCCGACACGGCGATGCTCCGGTACCGCCTCACCGACAACCAGGTCAGGGACCTCGCCGCGTTCCTGCTGCAGAACTACACGAGCGGCGGTGGCCCGGAGCCCCCGCTCCCCTCGTTCCAGGACGCGGCGGCGGTGGCCGCAGGACGGAACACGTTCATCGCGCGGGGCTGTTACGGCTGTCATCGCCTCCCGGGCATTTCGAACACCGGGAAGTTCGGCCCGAGCCTGGCCGGCGTCGCCGATCGCGATCCCGACCAGCTGGCCTACGGGAGCAGCCACGACCGTCACACGACCGACAACTACATCTTCGAGAAGCTGATGCATCCCGACGGCCTCGGTTCGCCGTCGCTGATGCCGACCTTCGGCTTCACGCCCGTGCAGGCCGCGACGGTCACCGTCGCCCTGGCGGGCCTGCACAAGACCGACCTGCCGGCTTCGCGTGTCGTGAGGCCGCCGTCACCGCCGACCTACAGCCCGCAAGGAGAGTTCGGCCAGCTGGTCCGGCGCTATCGCTGCCTGAGCTGCCACCGGATCCAGGGCACGGGCGGCGACCTGTCGACGGTCCCGCTGGACCGCATCGGCAGCCAACTGCAGCACGACTATATCGTGGGCTACCTGCTGAACCCCGGCGCCGTCCGCGTCAGCGTCGAGGCCCGCATGCCCCTCTTTCACATGACGCCGGAGGAGGCGAAGACGTTCGCGGATTACTTCTCGACCGTCTTCGTGGACGACCAGATCGATGGACGCGCGGCAGGCCTCGAACAGGCTGATGCCAGGCGGGGCCAGCAGCGATTCGGCGACCTCGGTTGCGTTGGCTGCCACCAGGTGGGCACAAACGGCGGCTACGTCGGACCCGACCTGTCGAACACCGGCCGGCGGCTCGAAGCGGGATGGGTCGCGACCTGGCTCTCCGACCCGCCACGCGCGAAACCCGGAACCATCGACCCGAATTACGGCCTGTCGGCGCCCGACATTCGCGACCTGACCGCCTACCTGATGTCGCTCGGCGTCGCGCCGGCGCCTGCCGGCGGACACGCGGCGGCGAAGGACGGAGGGACGAGATGACGCGCGCGCACCGACTCGTGGCGACGCTCGCCCTCGCCTCCCTGGCCGGCTGCCGGCGGCCCGCTCCTCCCGCCCAGGAGCCGGTAATCGATGCCCTGCGGGCGGAGGAACAGCAGGTCGGGCTCACCTACGCCGAGTCGCTCGGCCGGCCGGTCTTCGCGCGCTACTGCGCGACCTGCCACGGCGACGCGGGCAAGGGGGACGGGCAGAATGCCTACACGCTCAAGCCTCCGCCGCCTGACTTCACGACGTCGAAGGCGATGGCGGACGCGTCGTACGTCCGCCGCGTCATCATGGAAGGCAGCGCGGCCGTGGGACGGTCGCCTCTCTCGCCCCCGTGGGGACGAACGCTGTCCGCGCAGCAGGTGGACTACCTCGTCCTCTACTGCCAGGCCATCGCCAGGAAGAAATAGCCCGACGCCTCGCGGCTTACGCCTCACGCCTCACGGCCTGTGAAGCGGGGTGTCTGGCCATGCTGGCGTGTGTGTAACGCACGCGCCAGCTGCGCGAGCCGCAAGGCGTAAGGCGTAGGGCGTAGGGCGATCGCTCTACTTGTCGTCCTCGTCCGGCGTCTCCGGACGCGCGCGGACGAATGCGGCCCTCACCGGCGGCGGCATGACCGCCGTCGGCCCCTTCACCGACCGCCAGATGATCTCGTTGAGCAACTGCTCGGGCGCTTGGTCCACTTCGGCGAAGTTCATTCCGGCTGAGGCGGCGGCGCCGAACGCGTTGGCTCGGTTCTTCTCCTGGACGTCGATGCGGGCGGGCCGCACGGCGAACGGCGTCGGTGCCGGCGTCGCCTGGAACGCGGCGTACATCGGCGTCGCGCCGGCGTCGAGGTTGCTCATCGGCGGCAGGCCCAGAATCAGCTCGATCGTGCGCAGCATGGCCGCCGTGTCGTAGAGCGTCGAGTCCACGGCGCCGCGCCTCACGAACGGGCTCGCCACCAGCGCGATCGAGCGGTGCGTGTCCACGTGATCCGGACCGTCCTGCGCGTCGTCTTCGAGGATGAAGATCGCCGATTCCTTCCAGAACCGGCTGTTCGAGATGGCGTCAACGACCCGGCCGATCGCCGTGTCGTTCTCCGCCACCATCGCCCTCGGCGTCGGGTAGCCGGCGCGCGTGCCGGCCGTGTGGTCGTCGCCGAGCGCGAAGATGTTCAGGCGGGGCAGGTTGCCGTTCTTCTCGAACTCCCTGAACTCCTTCAGCCACGTGTCGACGCGCGAGTTGTCGGGGACCGACAAATCCCAGGGGGCAAACGTCGGGCTGACGCGCCCCTTCAGGCCCGGCACGGAGGCCACGACGTCACCGACACCGGTGTCGCGCTCCTCCTCGGGTTCGGCGCCGCGCATGGTGAACTCGCCGTAGCTGCGCACGCTCAGGCCCGCGCGAACGGCGGCATCCCAGATGTAGCCGTTGAGCGGCGCCGTCACGTTGCCGTAGGCGTTGCGCATCTTCCCGCCGCCCTGGGACAGGTAGCGGGCGCCGCGGCCGCCGTAGTTGGTGGGCCAGATCTTCTGCACGAAGTCGTTCGCGTAGGCGCCGGTCGAAAACGCATGCCCGTCGTAGCTCACCTCGGCGTCCACGTAGAAGTTGTCGAGCACGACGAACTCACGCGCGATGGCGTGGGCGTTGGGCGTCACCTCCTCGCCGAACAGGCACAGGTTGGGATCGCCGTTGCCGCGTTCGAGATCGCCGAGAATCTGATCGTAAGTGCGATTCTCCCGGATGATGTAGAAGACGTACTTGATGGGCGAGGGGTCGCCGACCTTGCGCGGGATGGGCGAGGCGACCGGCGCCGAGGCCGGCGCGAGGATCGTCGCCGCGGTGAACGGCGTCAGGCCGTACACCGTCTTCGTCATCGCCTGCAGCTGCGCCGTGTCGGGCGTCGGCAGGATCGACAGCGATCCTTCCAGCATCGATCCGCTGTACTGGCCCTCGGCGCCCGGGATGCCGGGTTGCCTCCCGCGCGGGTTGGCCGACGAGGTCAGGCCCTTCCCCGAGAGCACGTAGATCTTCGAGCCGTCACGGCTGAACTGCGCCGCCGTCGGATACCAGCCGGTCGGGATGAACCCGCTCACGGCCGAGTGCCCCGGCGTGCTCACGTCCACCACCGCCACGGCGTTGTTGTCGGCGACAGCGACGAGCAGCGTCGCGCCGTCGGGTGAGAGGCCGAGGCCGTTGGGCGTCGCGCCGGGCGGGAGGTTCGGGAACAGCGCCACCGAGATCTGCTCGGTCGTCGTCCTCGTCGCCACGTCGACGACGAAGACGCTGTTCGTGTTGGCGCAGGCGACGAAGAGCCGCGAAGCGTCCTTCGAGAACACCATGGCGCTCGGGTGCTCGCCGACCGCGACCTCGCCGCGCCTGTCGAGCGTGAGCGCGTCGAACACCAGCACCTTCGACACGCCCCACACCGAGACGAACACGGTCTTCCCGTCGGGCGACACCACGCAGGTGTACGCCTCGGCCCCGACATCCACCGTCTTCACCACCAGCCCCGACTTGAGGTCGAGCATCGTCAGCGCCTCGCCGAGGACGTGGACGGCGTAGATGTACCTCCCGTCCGGCGAGATCGCGAGGCCGCCGACGAAGCTCTGCTCGACCGGTTCCGGCCGGGCAATGCCGGGCAGCGGCTTCAGCGAATCGCGGCCGAGGGCGTAGATGGCGCCTGCCGTCAACCTGCCCGGCGTCCAGTAGAACTCGTCCACCGTCGTCTGGCCGGCACCGGACGAGAAGAGGCGCCGCTGGTCGGGATGCCAGGCGAGGCCGAGCCAGGCGTTGTCGAGGCGGGCTCGGCTGGCGACGACGCCTTTCTCGAGGTCCACGACCGTCAGCGTCGGCTTCTGGTAGCCGTTGTTGGTGACGACCAGGTACTTGCCGTCGGGCGATTCGACCATCGCGAGCGGCAGGTCGCCGATCTGCATGTGCCGCCCGGCGGGCTTGATCTTCCAGCCGTTGGGCAGCAGCGTCACGCCGGCGCCGAGGCTGCCGGGGAGCGCGGGCGGCGGCGGGGCGAGGCGGGCCACTGTGGCGACGCCGGCGGCAACGAACAGGGCGCAGGCGAGGGCGATGGCGGCGAAGTGGCGGTTGCACATGCGGGGATTCTAGTCGGAAGTCGGTTGCCGGGAACAGTGGCCGGACGCCGGGGCAGCGCTTCGCGCCAATTGTCCTCGCCAATGGTGCCGGCGCGGGGAGTCCGGGTTAGAATAGGCGCCATCTCGATCAATTGAGCGGCTGGAGCAATGGCCTCCGCTTCGAGGGGCGATTGAGCCGTCGCGCGGGTGCCGCCGGCCCGGTGGCCTCACCGCGCAGGCGGCGACAGGGAGGAGCTCGGAGATGAACGTGGGTGTCATTGGTTCGGGTTCCATCGGCCCGGACCTCGCGTACGGGTTCGCCACGGCGCTGGCCGGCTCCGGGCGCGGCCAGGTCCGCCTGCTCGACGTCCGGCAGGAGGCGCTCGACGCCGGTCTTCGGCGGATCCGGGACTACGTCGCGAAGGGCGTGTCCCGGGGCAAGGTGAACGCGAAGGCGGCGGCGGCGATCGAAGCTGCGGTGGTGACGACCCGCGACCTGCGGGACCTCTCCGGCTGCGACTACGTCCTCGAGGCGGCCACCGAGGACCTCGAGATCAAGCGGACCATCCTGAAGAACCTCGAGGCGGCGGTCGGCGCGGACTGCCTCATCGGGTTCGCCACGTCGGGCATCCCTCGCGCCCGGATCGCTTCGGCGGCCGCACGTCCCGAGCGCTGCTTCGTAAACCACCCCTTCTACCCCGCCTGGCGCGCGCTTCCGATCGAGGTGGTGCTCTCGGGCGACCAGGCGCTCGGCGCGCGAATGCTCCGGACGCTCAGGATGCTCGGCAAGGTCCCCATCGTCACCGCCGACGTGCCGTGCTTCGCGGCCGACGATATCTTCTGCAACTACTGCTCGGAGGCGGCGCGAATCGCGGCCGAGGGGCTCGCCACTCCGGCCCAGGTGGACACGGTCGTCAACGACGCCGTCGGCGGCGGCGGGCCATTCCTCGTGATGGACCTCACGCGGGGCAACCTCCTGAACGTGCACTGTCAGGACCTGATGCGCGAGGCGGGCGGCGAGTGGTTCGCGCCGCCACCGGTCTTTATCAGCCAGGGCCTGAAACCGTGGCACGACAGGACCACTCCCGGCGACGCGCGCATCGATGCCGCGCGCGCCCGCGAGGTGCTCGACCGGATCCTGGCGGTGCTGCTGGGCCGCGCGCTCCACGTAGCGGACGAGGGAACGTGCGACGCGCGCGATCTCAACTGGCTGACGCGCAACGCGCTGGGCTTCAGGAAGGGGCTGCTCGACCTGGCTGCCGAGCTCGGCGCCGATCGGGTCCACGCGATCTGCACCGCGTATGCGGCGGCCCACCCGGGGTTCCCGGTGACCCGCAGCGTCGCCACCCGCCGCCTGCCGGCGTTCCTCGGCAACGTGTCGGTCGAGCGCGACGGGGACATCGCCGTCGTCGCCGTGCAGCGCCCGGAGGTGAAGAACGCGCTCGACGAGCGAACCATGACGGAGCTCTCCGGCGTCTTCGCCCGTCTCGACGCGGATCCGGGGGTCCGCGGCGTGGTGCTCACCAGCTTCGACGGATCCCTGGCCGGCGCCGACATCGCGGAACTCGCGGCGCTGCCCACGCCCGAAGCCGCGGCGGCCAAGTGCCGGAGCGGCCACGCGATCCTCGCGGCGATCGCGTCGCTCCGAAAGCCCGTCGTGGCGGCGGTCGACGGTCCGGTGCTCGGCGGAGGCGCCGAGCTCTCGATGGCCTGCCACGCCCGCGTCGTCGGACGCGACCTGATGCTGGGGCAGCCCGAGGTCAACCTCGGGATCATCCCCGGCTACGGAGGCACCCAGCGGCTGCCCCGGCTGATCGGCGTCCACCGCGCGTTCGAGATGCTGCGTACCGGGCGGCCGGCGTCCGCCGCCGAGGCCTGTGCCTGGGGGTGGGCCTCCGGAGAGCCCGCCGAGGACGTGGTGCGCGCCGCCAAGGAGCTCCTGCGCCGTCAGCTCGACGGACGCGCCGCGCTGGCGCCCGCGGACCCGTCGCCGGTGGTCCCGGGCGAGGCGTTTCCCACCGTGGACATCGGCCACCACTCGCTCGTCACCGACGCGATCCTGGTGGACGTCTTGCGCGACGGGCTGAGCCGCCCGCTGGACCAGGGACTCGAGGTCGAAGCGGCCGGCTTCGCGCGGTGCCGGCAGACGGTGGACTACGACATCGGCATGAAGAACTTCGTGCAGAACGGCCCCCGGGTCCCGGCCGTGTTCATGAACGAGTAGCGAGGGAGACATGACCAGCAGGGACCGATCGATCGCGATCCTCGACGGTGGGCGGCGCACGCCGCGAGCGGACATCCTGGCCGACAACGCCAGACCGGGGCTGTTCTCCCGCTTCTCGGCCACGCAGCTCGGCGGCCTGGCCATCAAGGCCGCGCTCGCGCGCACCGGCCTCGACGCAGGCCTGATCGGCCACGTCGTGATGGGCATGGCGATGCACAGCCACCGCGACTCGATCTACGCGGCGCAAGGGATGCGCTGGCGGGGCGGCCTCGGGCACGACGTGCCGGCCCTCACCGTGGCGCGGATTTGCGGCAGCGGCGCCGAAGCCATCGCCGTCGGGGCCGAGATGATCCTGGCCGGCCTGCGTCACGACGAGAGCCGCCCCTTCCTCGTCGTGGGCGGCGCCGAGAGCATGCAGTACCCCTTCTGTCTCTACAACATGCGGGGCCGTAAGGTGGGCGAGGCGGTCCAGAAGTACGGGCCGATCGACGCGAGGGGTCTGCCGCCGGGAACCTACCTCCAGGACCAGCTCCTGATGTCGCTCTACGACCCGAGCGCGCGCATGTCGATGGCGAACACGGCCGAGGAACTCGGGAGACGGTACGGTATCACCCGCGAGGAGGCCGACCGCTTCGGCTACCGCTCGCACGTGCTCGCGAAGAAGGCCAGGGACGCGGGGTGGTTCGGCGAGGAGATCGAGCCCGTCACGGTGGAAGGCGGCGGCGCGGGCGCCCCGGTCGAGGTGCGGCACGACACGCACATCCTCGACAACATCAGCCTCGAGAAGATCGGCCGTCTGCCGGCCGCGTTCGAGCCGAACGGGATCATCACCGCCGGCAACGCGAGCGCCGTCGTCGACGGCGCCGCCGCGATGATCGTCGGCCGGGAGTCCGACGCCGAGCGCCACGGGGCGCGGGTGCTGGCGCGCGTGGCCGGGATGGGAATGGCCGGCTGCGACCCGCAGATCATGGGGTGGGGGCCGGTGCCCGCGACGCGCAGGGCGCTGTCGATGGCCGGCATCGACGGCGGCGCGATCGACATCGTCGAGCTCAACGAGGCGTTCGCGCCGCAGGCGCTGGCGTGCATCCGCGACTTCGAGAAGATGGGGATCGACCCCGAGCGCGTCAACCCGATGGGGAACGCCATCGCGCTCGGCCACCCGCTCGGCGCGACCGGCGCGATCCTGACGCTGACCTGCGCGTACGCCCTGCGGCGGACCGCGAAGCGCTACGGCCTGGTGACGATGTGCATCGGCGGCGGCCAGGGGATCGCGCTCGTGCTGGAGCGCGCCTGAGCGGAACCTCGGCTGGCCGCCCGCCGGGCGCGGCCGGGCGCGCCCCCTGCTAGGGCACGAGCACGGCACGCCCGACCAGTTCCCCGTGGTGAGCCGCCTCGAACACGCGGTTGATCTCGGACAGCGCGTGCCTCTCGACGAACGGGCGGACGCGGATCCGCCCGGCGGCGATCCACGCCAGGACCTCCGGGTACAGCACCGGGTCGCATCCCCAGTTGCCCGACGCGGTGGCGTCGAACGCCATCAGGTTGCTCAGCCGTACCTCGAGCCGGTCCATCGTGAAGCCGACGATGGCGATCGTCGACCCGAATCCCATCAGGCCGAACGCCGTCTCCTGGCCCGCGCGGGTGCCCGAGGTCTCGAAGATCCGCCACCGGTGCTTCGGCGCGCCGATCCGGTCGGCCTGCCCGCGGACCTCGCGCAGGACGTCCTTGACCGACAGCCCCGTCACGTCGACGACCGCTGCAGCCCCGCACGAGAGCGCCTGGTCGAGCTTCGACGCCTGCACGTCGAGCGCGATCACCTTGGCCCCCGCCGCGGCGGCGATCTGGACGGCGTGGACGCCGATCCCGCCGGCGCCGACGACGATGGCGAGGTCGCCCGCCTCGAGGCCCGATCGCCGCACGGCCTGGAACGGCGTGGTCACCGCGTCGGAGACGATGGCCAGCTCCCACAACTCGTGGCCCGCCAGGACCTCGTCGTCCACCGCGCAGAGGAACCGCGCCGGCACCACGACGTGCGAGGCGAAGCCGCCGTCGCGGTCGTTGCCGGGCATCACCTGGGCGCGGCAGATCGTGCGAGCGCCCGCGCGGCACAGCTCGCACTCGCCGCACGGCAGGACCGCCGGCACGACCACGGGCCGACCTACCCAGTCGCGGGCGGCGTCTCCGGCGTCCACGACGGTCCCGCTGATTTCGTGTCCGAGGACCAGCGGCAAGGAGGAGCGCGTCTTCACGCCGTGATGGAGGAACGACAGGTCGGTGTGGCAGACGCCGCATCCGGCCACCTCGACGACGGCGTCCCCGGCGTCCGGGGCGCGGCGCGGGACCGACCGCCGCTCGAAAGGGGCCCCCGGCGCTGTCATTGCCCATCCATCGATCGCCGACCACGCCACGCCAGCCTGACTCATCGTCGTTCTCCTTTGAACCTGGAAGAGGCCGAACCGCGCGAGGCGTCGCGCGGAACGTGCCGCCGGTGCCGATCCCGCCGGGCCGGGCTCGCCCGCTTCGCCCGGCACACGTGTCGGTCAGTGATCGCCGAACACGAAGCTTCCGCACTCGTGGCATTGGTCGAGCGTCATGTCCTTGCCCTGGAAGCAGCGCCTGGCGTCGGGCTCGAGCCGCATCACCTTCCGGAGGAAGCGGCAGTCGCAGTCGCGGCTCGGCTCGTAGATCGCCTCGACGTAGTCCTCGGCGTTGCGCATCACGTTCCGGATGCGCAGTTTCATGGATGGCGTCAGCTCGTGGTCCTCGACCGACAGTTCCTTGCTGATGACCGCGAACGCCTGCACCCGCTCGTACCGCACGCCGTGTGCCGCGTTGAACTCGAGCATCGTCCGGCGGAGGGAGTCGCCGACCACGCGGTCCGCGGCCGCCCGGTCCTGCCCGAACTCCTCCTCGATCAGGAAGAAGTTGGGGTAGATGAGCACGGTGAGGAAGCTCCTTCCCTCGCCAGCGACGACGACGTGGCGGATGTACTTGTTGCGTCCGGCCAGGTCGATCTCGAGCTCGCTGGGGACGACCTTCTCGGCGTTGAGCATCTTGAACACGCGGTCCTTCCGCGTGACCAGCCTCAGGCCCTTGCCCGAGAATGCGCCGACGTCCCCGGTGCGGAACCACCCGTCGCCCGGCAGCACGGCCGCCGTCGCCTCGGGGTTCTCGTGGTACCCGGACATGACGTTGGGGCCCTGGACGAGGATCTCCCCGTCGCCGGCGAGCCTGAGCCTGACGCCCGGGATCGGGTAGCCGACCATCCCGGGGACCGTCCGCGGCTCGGCCATGTCGGTCAGCGTGCAGCACGGTGAGGTCTCGGTGAGGCCCCAGCCTTCGACGACGGGGACCCCCCGCTCGGCGAAGAAGTCCGACAGGTTGGCCGGCAGCGGCGCGGCGGCGGTGAACACGAAGCGCAGCCCGTCGTGGAAGATCCGGCGTTCCTCGCCGGGGTGCGTCCGGACGTAATCCACCAGTTGCTGGTAGATCTTCGGCACGCTGAAGTAGATCGTGGGTCTGACGTCCTTCCAGTTCCTGAGCAACTGGTCGAAGTCCTTGCCGAAGCTGTCGTCGAGCGCCAGCGTCGCGCCGCTGCAGAGGGCCGTGTACTTCTCGAAGATCCCGCCGAAGCTGTGGTGCCACGGCAGGTAGGACAGCAGCCGGTCCTCGGGCGTGATGCGCCAGATCGAAGAGAGCGCCCGCTGCTGCGACAGGATGTTGTCGTGGCTGAGACGAACTCCCTTCTGCTGTCCCATCGTCCCGGAGGTGTACATCATCAGACACGTGTCCTCGGGCCGGACGCGGGCCGCCGACCAGAGGAACATCTTGACGCGCAGGTCGTCCGGACCCTCCACGGCGTGGCGCCGCAGCGCGGCCGACAGCGTGCAGTAGGCCGCCGTGCGGCCGGCCAGCGCGTCGTCCACCGTGGCCCGGGCGATCGGGTCGAACGAGACGACCAGGCGGATCGACCCGGGGACGTGGATCTTGTCGAGCTGACCCTGGTCGGAGACGACGAGCGCAGTCGCCCCCGAGTACTCGATCAGCGCGTGGGCCTGCCCCGCCGAGTAGCCGGGGAAGATGGGCACATACACCGCGCCGATGCACATCGCGGCGAATTCGACGATGAGCATCGAGCCGCGGTTCGAGGACAGGACCGCGACGCGGTCGCCCTTCCCGACGCCGGCCGCGGACAGGAACTGGCCGAACGAGACGACGTCGCAGAGGAAGTCCTCCCACGTCACGCCGGCGAACCGCCCGCCCCGCTTCTCCCGGTAGACGACGCGATCGCGGAAGCGGTCCACGTTGCGCGCCAGCAGCGCGCCGATCGCCTCGGGGCCCCCGGGCGGCTCGATCGTCGAGTACACGAGATCGCCATCGCGGACCACCGATTCCGCGTGGCGCGTCACGCGGCTTGCCGCCGATTCGAGTGCCTCTTCGCCCATCCGAATCCCCCCGGGACGAACGTTCATGCGACCGGATACGCGCGGTCGGCCGATCCGGCCCCGCCGGCCGCCCATGCCTCCCTCGCGCCGATCGCGGCTCCGACCGCTCCGATCTCCTGCGCGTGCGGCGGCACGACGATGTCGAGCCCGACCGCGCGCCCGAGCAGATCCACCACCATCGGATGGTGCGCGACCACACCACCGGTGGCCACGACGCACCCTTCGAGGACGTCCATCTCGAGGACCCGCTTCACCAGCGAGCGGTAGGCCGCGCGCGCCAGGTCTGCCGGGCGCTTCCCAGCGCGGATGAGGCTGAGCAGCTCGGTCCCGGTGAACACCGTGCAGAAGCTGCCGAGCTCCAGTTCCTCCTGGTAGCCGGAGGCCAGCCGGTCGAGGTCCCCGATGCCCACGCCCAGCCTCAGCGCGATCTCCTCGAGGAAGCTGCCGGTCCCGGCTGCGCACTTCCGGTTCATCTTGTGCGAGATCCGCCGGTGAGTCGCGTCGAGGCGAATCACCTTCGCGTCCTGCCCGCCGATGTCTACGATGGTCAGGGCCCCCGCGACGAACCGGCCGACGCCCCTCGCGTGGCAGTCGAGCTCGGTGCGCGACCCGCCGGCCATCTCGATGCTGCGTCGGCCGAAGCCGGTGGACCAGATGGCCGCCAGGTCCTCCCGCTCCAGCCCCGCTTCCGCCAGCGCGCCCTGCAGGGCCGTGGCGGCGGCGCCCGCGAGGTCCGCCGCGGTCCGCACGACAGCCGTGCCGAGCACGCGCCCGTCGGCGGCGTCGATCACGGCCGCCTTGGTGTTCCACGATCCCGAGTCGATCCCGGCGAAGCCGGCGCTCATCGGGCCCCCGGTCCGCCGCCGGCGGAGCGGTGGTCCGCGAGCTGCTCGACGAACCCCTCGATGCTCGTCTTCGACTGCTCCTCCGAGAAGCAGCGCAGGTCGTTGACGTCTCCGTCGAGAACGAGCGTCGGAACACCGGCGGCCGACGCGATGCGCCGCGGCATCCCGTATCGCGCGTTGGAGTTGTTCGGGCAGGTCCGGCAGTCGTGGAACAGGATCCCGTCGACGGCGAAGCGCTCGACGTTGGCGCGGATGTAGGTCTCCTTCGGCTCCTCCGAGCCGACGATGAACAGCTCGAGCGAGGCGCGCGCCATGGACCTGATGGGGTCGGCGGGGTCGAGCGCGTCGAAGACCCAGCTATTGCAGTAGGTCGACACGACCACCGCCGCCGACAGCTCCGAGCAGAGGGTGGACAGCAGGCGCAGCCTCCCCCAGATGGGCATCCCCTCCCAGTAGAGGCGGAACCGCTCGCCCGGCACGGCGGCGACCCCCGAATGCACGCGCGCGTCGAGCTCGTCGAGAAGCCCCCTGTAGTAGGCCGGCGCCTCGGGCGTTCCGCGCAGGACCACGGCCGGTCCCATGTGCACGACCCCGTCGAAGAAGGTGATCGGCGCCGGCCTGTGGGCCGCCGATTCGAGGCAGGCCTTCCAGAGGTCGCTGCACTCGCGCGAGAGGCGGACGGCTTCCTCGAGCGCGCCGGCCGAGAGCGTGCGGCCGGCAATCGCCTCGAGGGGGCCGACGAGCGCCTCGATCTGCCACGCGACGTCGTCCACGTCACCCTCGGTCACGCGCTCGAGCGAGCGGGGCGAGCGGATGCCGATCACGGGGACGCGCCACTCGCGCCCGTAGAACTCGAACCAATCGCGGACGTCGCGGCACTGGTTGGTGTTGAAGACGAGCACGTCGGCGCGCGGGACCGCGTCGAGGCCAAAGGCCGAGAGCGGGGTCGTGCCCGACAGGTACGCGCCGATGTCGCTCGTGAGGTAGGAGCAGATGTCGGGCGAGTAGCCGAGCGCGTGCGCCCGCGGCATGGTGTCGTTGGCCTTGCGCGAAGCGCCCAGCATGGCGCCGTGATTCTCGGGGAAGAAGACTTCGAAGCCCAGCGCCCGCAGGATCTCGGCCGGACCCACGCTCGTGCACCAGGCGACCGGCGCGCTCTTCCCGCGGGCCGCCCGGCCGAGCGCCTGATAATGCGCCGCCATGGTGCTCTTCAGGGCCGACTCGCTCCGGAACTCGACGCGCGCCATCGCTGCCTCCGTCTCACGCCCCCGACGGCGGAATCGCGCCGACGGCCTTCAGCGCCGCGCCCAGGGCGCCGGCGAAGATCGGCTGCGGGATCGGCGTCACCCGCAGGCCGGACCTGGACTCGAGCGCGCGCAGCACGCCCGGGAAGTACTCGGCCACGCCGCCGGTCACCGCGACCGGGTCCTCCAGCCCGCCGATCTCGAGGATCCGCTCGGCGATCGAGTGCATGGCGCCGAGCGCCACCTCCTCGCGGCTGGCCCCTTCCCGGAGCCGCTCCAGGATCTCGGTGCCGGAGAAGACGGAGCAGAAGCTGCTGACCGGCGCCGGGCGCTCGGCCCCGGCGGCCAGTTCCTGCAGCCGCGTCGGGTGCACATCGAGGTGCCGGGCCGTGAAGATGAGGAACGTCCCGATCCCCACCGCGCACCGGCGGACCGCCAGCGCCTCGATTCTCCGGCCCGCCTCGTCGACCCGGATGACGCGCGGGTCGCGACCGCCGATGTTGATCACCGTCATCGCCGACGGGGAGCCCTGGAAGGCGCCGAGCGCGTGGCACGCGGTCTCGGTGGCCGTCATCGTCGCCCGCGACACGCAGGAAGCGGCAAACCCGGTGGCGCAGATCCCGGCCAGGCTCCGCTCGACCACCTGCGCGTCGTCGAGCGCCGCGGCGAGCACTTCGTGCACGCACGCCTGGAAGTACCCGCGTGTCGGCACGACCGCCCGGCCCAGCACCTTGCCCGCGCGGTCGGCGACGACCGCCTTCACGCACTCGGTGCCGACGTCCACGCCGGCCGCCACCCGCTGCTCGTTGCTCACCGCGTGCCCCCCGTTGTCACATCGGCCCGGCCGTTCCGGGCACCGTCAGTGCGGCCGCTCGCCCCGCTGCTCCAGGAAGTCCGCCAGCAGGCTCTCGAGCCGCTCGCTCGAGAAGAGCCTCACGTCGTGCGAATCGCCCTCGAGCACGAACGACGGCAGGCCCGTCTGCCGCCGCACGCGAACCTCGAGGCCGTAGCGCACGTTGCTGTGTTCGGGGCTCGTCCGGCACTCGTGGTAGACGACGCCGTCGGCGCCGTACTCCTCGAGTTGCTGCATGATGAAGGCCGCCTTGTAGTCCTCGGACCGGTTCGGGAAGATGCCCGTGTAGGTGCGCGCCATGCTCTCCATCGGGTTGTCCGGGTCGAGGCCGGCAAGGGCGAAGTTCGAGGCGAACGTGGAGGCCACCACGGCCGCCGCGCGCCCGGCGAACAGCTCGGACAGCGGGCGGAGCGCGCTCCAGACCGGGGGGCCGTCCCAGTAGAAGCGGTGGCGCTCTCCCGGGACGGCGGCCACTCCGACCGCGAGCCGGTCCTCGAGTTCGGCCTTGAGCAGCGAGTAGTACTCGACCGCCTGCGGCGTTCCCCGCAGCAGCACCATCGGCGCGACGTGAACCACGGTGTCGAAGAACGACATCGGCGCCGGGACCGCGCGCGCCAGCGCGAGGATCTCCGCCCAGAGGGCCGCGGCCTGCGCCGAGCACCGCACGATCTCGGCAAGCCTGTCGATGTCCAGCCGCGTCCCGGTGACCGTCTCCAGGCGGCCGGTCAGCCGCAGCATCTGCTGCACGGAGGTGTCCACGTCGATCCGGTCGATCTCGCCCAGCGCCGCCGGCGGGTGCAGCCCGAGCACCGGCACGCCGTAGTGCCGGCCGTAGAATTCGAACCAGCGGATCAGGCTGTGGCCGTTGTTGGTGCTGTACACGACGACATCCGGACGCGGCGGGCCGGCGATCCCGTGGGCGGTGACCAGCGGGCTGTCGCCCGCGAGCAGGGCCCCGATGTCGCATCGCATGCCCGAGCTGACGAACTGCGAGAACCCTTCGGCCGCGGCCCGCGGGATGTACCGGCCCGTCTGGCGGCTGGCGCCGATGAGCGCCGCGTGATTCTCCGGGAAGTACGGCGTCAGCTGGAACGCGCGTACCAGCTCCACCGGGCCGAGGCCGGAGCAGCACGCGACGCGACGCGTCGGGTCGTCGGAGGCGGCTTGCAGGTCGACGTAGTAGGCGTGGACCAGTGCTTTCAGCGCCTCGGCGCAGCGGAGCGGCACGCTGGCGGTCGGCATGCCGCCGCCGGGGGCCATCGGCGTCGGCCGCGCGCGCCCCGGCGCGGGCGCGCGCGCGCCCGCGTCCTCGAGCTGGCGCTGGATTTCCTGCCGCCGCAGGATCTTCTGCCGTTCTCTCGAGTGGATGAAATGCACGAGCGCCTTGTTGTGCGGCGCCGCGACGCCGAGCCTCGCCCCCTCCCCCACGATCGCGCCGTTGATGGCGTCCACCTCGGTCTGCTGGCCGCGCGTCAGGTCCTGCCACATCGACGGCCGGTTCTTGCCGAGAGCCTTGAGCGAGCCGATGACGGGCCGGAACGGGTCCTCCTCGTCCACGATCGGCACGCCGTGCGCCCGCATCACCGCGACGCACTCGCCGCAGAGGTCCCGCATGAAGGCCATCAGGTCCTCGTCGGCGAGCATCTCCCGGCAGGTCAGGCCGGTCACCGCCGACACCGGGTTGACCACGGCGTTGTGCAGCAGCTTCTGCCACGTGGTGTTGTCGACGCTGGCCACCACGTCGGTGGGCAGGCCGGCCCGGCTGAGCATCGCCCCAATCGCCTCCACCTCGGGGGTGATCCTCCCGGAGTAGGGAGCGATCTGGACCGGCTTGATCCCGGCGCGGTAGTGGATCCGGTTCGGGCCCGTGTGCTGGATGCTGTGGTAGGTGATGCCGCAGAGCACGCGCTCGCCGCCCACGATCCGGGCGATCGCGTCGGTGTTGCCGACGCCGTTCTGCAGCGACAGGAACAGGCAGCCGGGGGCGGTGGCCGGGAGGATCGACCGGACGGCGTCCTCGGTCTGGTAGGTCTTCACCGCGACGAAGACCAGGTCGAACGACCCGAGGCCGTCCGGCGACGAAACGACGCGGAGCCTGACCTGCTGCTCGTCGGCACCGTCCCGGGTGATGCAGAGCCCCATCTCCGAGAGCAGGCGCGCGCGGGCGGTGTTGACTTCGATCAGGAAGACGTCCTCGCCGGCCTCCGACAGGCGCGCCCCGACCAGGCCGCCCAGCGCCCCCGCCCCAATCACCAGGATCCGCATCCCGCGCTCATCCTTCCCGCCCGCGACGGGCGACCCCCTTACCGGTTCTTCCAGGACGGCTCGCGCTTCTCGAAGAACGACGCGATGCCCTCCCGCACGTCGTCGGAAGGCATCAACTCCTCGAGGAAGACGCGCTCGGCCTCGAGCCGCGCCTGCTCGAACGGACGGCCCGCGAGCCGCCGCACCATCCGCGCGTTGAGCCGCAGCACGAAGGGGCTCGCCCGCCGGAAGTCGGCCAGCGTCTCCTCGAGGGCCGCACGCAGGCCGTCGGGCGGCGCGACGCGCGAGACGAGCCCCATGGCCTGCATCTCCGCCGCCGTGTAGGTCCGCCCCGAGCAGGTGACCGCCATCGCGCGCGCGGCGCCGATTTTCGCGGGGAGCAGGGCGACTCCCACGGGGGCGAAGAACCCCAGTCTGATCTCCGGCTGGCCGAACTTCGCCCGGTCGCTCGCGAGCAGCACGTCGGCCATCATGGCCAGCTCGAACCCCGCGCCGAGCGCCGCGCCGTCAACGGCCATCGCCACGGGCAGGTCGATCGCGCCCAGCCGCGAGAACATCCGGCTGAACGCCGCGATCATCGCGGGCGCCTGCTCGGGCCGGTGCTCGCCGACATCGGCCCCCGCGCTGAACGCCTTCCCGTTCGCCGTGAAGGCCACCGCCTTCAGCGACCGGTCGGCGCCGATCTCGTCGAGCGCGTCGGCGATCGCGCCCATCATGGCCCCCGTCAGGATGTTGAGCGGCGGAGCATCCAGCGTCACGTACGCGACATCGCCCGACCGCTCGAACCCGATCCCGCTGCCGCTCATCGCGCCGCCTCCATCGCCGGTCCGGGCTCCTTGGACCATGAGGTCCCCGGCCGTTCCAGCGTGTAATAGACCTTGATGTCCGGGGTCTCCTCGAAGAGGCGCGGCACGACCTGGACCTTCATGCCCACCCGGATCTCACGCTCCGGGATTGTCTCGCCGATCCACGCGAGCAACCGACCGGTCTCCTCCAGGTCCACGACACCGATCAGGTACGGCGCCAGGTCCTCGAACCCCGCGGGGGCGGCGTCGATGCGCGTCCAGGTCGCCACCGTCCCGCGGCCGCTCACCTCCACCCAGTCGAACTCGCCCGAGAGACACGCCGGGCAGTCGGCCCGCGGGGGGAACGACAGCCGGCCGCACCCGGCGCACCGGGACGCGGCGATCCGCCCCGTCTTGAGGAGGTCGGCGAACGCCGACACCTTCGTGTGGGGGCAGTAGCTGACCTTGCCGAACCAGGAGAACACGGCGTCAGTCCCTCCGGAAGACGTTGACGAAGCAGGTACTGGCCGATGCCGCCCACGTTGTGCGTCAGGCCGACGTCGGCGCCCGGCACCTGGCGCTCGCCGCATTCGCCGCGCAGCTGCCGAACGATCTCGCAGGCCATCGACACGCCGGTCGCCCCGATCGGATGGCCCTTCGCCTTCAGGCCGCCGTCCACGTTGACCGGCGTCGCGCCGCCGATGTGGGCCTGCCGCCCCTCGACGAAGGCGCCGCCCTCGCCCTTGCGGCAGAAGCCCAGGTCCTCGTACGCCATGATCTCGGCGATGGTGAAGCAGTCGTGGACCTCCGCCACCTTGATCTCGCGCGCGGAGGTCCCCGCCATCGCGTACGCCTGCCGGGCGGCTTCGACGGCCGACGACAGCCCGGTGAGGTCCGGCCGCCGCAGGACCGACATGCTCGACGATGCGCAGCCGATGCCGTCGAGCCACACGCCCGCGCGGCCCATCGCCCGCGCCCTCGCCTCGGAGGCGAGGATCAGGCACGCGGCCCCGTCGGCGTTCGCGCAGCAGTCGTAGACGAGGAAGGGGGACGCCACCGGCTCGGAGGCGAGCGCCTTCTCGAGCGTGATCTCCTTGCGGAACAGCGCGCACGCGTTGCGGGCGCCGTAGTAGTGGTTCTTCACCGCCACCAGCGACAGCTGCTCGCGCGTCGTCCCGAACTCGTGCATGTGGCGCCGCGCGAACATCGCGTAGTAGCCAGGGAAGGTCGTGCCGAACACCGACTCCCACTGGACCTCGCCCACCCGCCCCATCAGCGCCAGGATCTCGGCCGTCGTCAGCTCGGTCATCTTCTGGCAGCCGACGACGGCGACGACCTCGTGGAGGCCGGAGCGAATCGCCATCCACGCCGTGCGGATGGCGGCCGATCCCGAGGCGCAGGCCGCCTCGGTCAGCCACGTCGGCTTCGGGTTCAGCCCGAGGTACTCCTGGATCACGCCCGCGAGCGACCGCTGCTTGTGGTACTCGGGCACCGACCCGACGACCGACGCGTCGATGGCGTCGGGCCCGATCCCGGCGTCCCGCACCGCTTCGCGGTACGCCTCGAAGGCGAGCTCCTGCACGGTCGCGTCCGAACGCGGGCCGAACCGGCCGTGTCCGATTCCCACCACGGCGACGCGTGTCATCGAACCTCCGAGCACACTGGAACAGCCTGAGCCCTGAGCCTTGAGCCCTGAGCCATCAGATGTACTGCCCGCCATCCACCTTGATCACCTCGCCCGTCACGTGCCGCGACGCGTCGGAACACAGGAAGGCGACCACGTTGGCCACGTCGTCGGCGGTGGCGATCCGGCCGAGCACCGTTTCGCGGACGGCGGCGTTCAGGATCTCGGGCGCCAGCGACTCGGCCATCTCGGTCATGACCATCCCCGGCGCGACGCAGTTAACGTTGACGTTGAACTTCCCGAGCTCCTTGGCGAGCGCCTTGGTCAGGGCGATGTTCCCGGCCTTGGCGGCCGAGTAGTTCGCCTGGGCGAACTTGCCGCGGATCCCGTTGATCGACGAGATGTTGACGATCTTCCCGCTCCGCCGGTCCTTGAACACGCGGGCCGCCGCGCGGTTGTAGTTGAAGTACCCCTTCAGGTTGGTGTCGATGACCGTGTCCCACTGCTGCTCGGTCATCTTCCACACGACGGCGTCCCAGGTGATGCCGGCGTTGCACACCAGGATGTCGAGCCGGCCGAACCCGGCGACCACCGCGTCGATGGCCCGCTCGGCCCCGTCGAAGTCGGCGACGTCGGCCTGGATGGCCATCGCGCGCCGACCGAGGGCGCGGACCTGTCCGGCCACCTCCGCGGCCGCGTCGGCCCGGCCGCGGTAGGTGAACGCGACGTCGCCGCCCCGGCGCGCGAGGCCGATGACCACCGCGGCGCCGATCCCGCGGCTTCCGCCCGTCACCAGCGCCGCTTTGCCGTCGAGCTCCAGATCCATGCCGACTCCCTCCGGCGGCCGCGACCCCGGACCCGCCCCCCGCGCTACAGCTTCGTGCCGCACTGCCCGCAGAACTGGAACCGCGAGGGGATCCCCTTGGCCCCGCACGACGGGCACTCGTGGCGGTAGGGCCCCCACAGGAACTCGCTGCTTCCGCCCGAGGCCGCCGCCTCGCGCA
This sequence comes from uncultured Acidobacteriota bacterium, assembly GCA_963776495.1. Classification (GTDB taxonomy): domain Bacteria; phylum Acidobacteriota; class Vicinamibacteria; order Vicinamibacterales; family Fen-181; genus FEN-299. The sequence goes on from CAVZMW010000003.1 coordinate 317,874, forward strand.
GGCCGCGGTAGTTCGCCTTGCGCTTCTCGACAAACGCCTGCATCCCCTCGTACGGCTCGAGCGAGGTGAAGTGCGTGGAGAGCCAGTCGCGGGCGTGGCCGACGGTGGAGAACCAGGCCGCTTCCTTCCAGTAGTTCACCTGCTGCTTGGTGTAGCGCGTGCACTCGGGGAACTTGTCGAGGCACTGCTCGGCCATCGCGGCGACCTCGGCGTCGAGCCGCTCGCGCGGGACCACGCGGTTGACGAGCCCCCACTCGAGGGCCTGCTTCGCCGGGATCCGGGGGTTCAGGAAGAGCATCTCGCGCGCCCGGCGGTCGCCGACGTGCAGGCTCAGCCACTGCGTCGCCCCGCCGCACGCGACGCTGCCGACGCTGGTGCCGACCTGCGCGAGGTAGGTGTCGTCGGCCATCACGGCCAGGTCGCACGCGAGCTGCGACTCGTTCCCGCCGCCGACCGCCATCCCGTTGATCCGCGCGATGGTCACCTTGCCGCTCCTGAGGATGCTCTCGATGTAGCGGCTGAAGAGGCCCATGTACTTCCAGTAGTCCCGCGGGCGCTGCGTGTAGACGTTCGCGTACTCCTTGACGTCGCCGCCGGTGCAGAACGCCTTGTCGCCGGCCCCGGTGAACACGATCACGCCGACGGCGTCATCGGAGGAGGCGTCCTCGAAGGCCGCGATCAGCTCGCGCAGCGTCTCGGTCGAGTACCAGTTGTAGACGTCCGGCCTGTTGATCGTGATGCGGGCCGTCATGTCCCGCTTCTCGTAGAGCACGTCGCGGAAGCCCAGGTCGGCGGCCGGTTTCGAGGGGAACTTGTCCATCGTTGCGCTCCTTTGTCGCTCTCACTCCGGGCCGGTCACGCGCCGCCGCCGAAGCCGTGGAGCACCATCGAGGCCATCTCCTCGCCCAGGCGATCCACCGCGCCGTCGCGCGCCGGGTCGTACCACATGAAGATCCAGTTGAGCATGCCGAAGACGAACAGCGTCCGGTGGCGGACGAGGACGCCGCCAGGATCGGGCCGTCCCTCGCACGCCGTCAGCTCGCCGACCACCACGGCGACCAGGCGGTAGTACTGGCGCCGGATACGTTCGATCTCGCGGTAGGGCTCGCCCCGCACCGACTCGAGCTCGAAGGTGCAGACCTTCATCTCGGCCGGGTGCCTGGCGTAGAACGCCAGGTGCCCGGCGATGAGCCGCCTGAGCCGGCGATCGGGCGCGTCCCCGGCGGCCACGCCCGCCTGCTGCGCGTCGAGGAGCGAGCTGAACGTCCGGCGCTGGATCTGGAAGAGCAGATCCTCCTTGCTCTTGAAGTAGTAGTACATCCCGGGCAGGCTGGCCCCGGTCTCGCGCCCCACGTCGCGGATCGACGTCTGCTCGTACCCCTTGCGCGCGATCAGCCCGGCCGCGGCCGACAGCAGGTGCTCCAGCTTCTGCTGCGTGTCGGCCCGCGGTCGGCGGCCGCGGGCCGTCCCGGTCGGAGCCTCGGGTGTGACGGTCGGAGCCTCGGGCGTGACGGTCGCATTCATCGCTATCCCCTCCGGCACCCGCGGCGCGAGGCGGTCGCCGCCTGCGTCTCGTCCTGCCCCAGCGCCCGAAGCCCGCGCAGGATCTTCTCCGGCGTGATGGGCAGCTCGGTCGCGCGCACGCCGCACGCGTCGTAGATCGCGTTGGCGATGGCCCCCAGCGCGGGAAGCAGCGATCCCTCGCCGATCTCCTTCGCCCCGAACGGGCCGCGCGGCTCGTAGCTCTCGACCGCCACCGTGGTGATCTCGGGCGCCTCGCGGATGGTCGGCAGCAGGTAGTCGTGCAGGTTCGGGTTCGCGGGCGCGCCTGTCGAATCGAAGACCGTGTCCTCGAGGAGCGTCTCGCCGAGGCCCATGATCATCGCCCCTTCCACCTGGCCGTGGAAGGTGACCGGGTTGACCACCGTTCCCGCGTCGCTGAAGTCGGTGATCCGATCGACGGTGACGTGCCCGGTCTCGAGATCGACGGTCACCTCGGCCACCGCGGTCGAGAAACTGTAGGCGGGCGAAGTGCCGACGGTGCCGCCCTTGAAGTCGCCGCCGAGGCCCGTCGGCGGCGAGTAGCACCCGGTCGCCACGACGGGCCCGCGCGCGGAGAACGCGAGGCGCGCGGCCTCCGCCCAGTCCATGCCGGCCTCCGGCCGCCGCGGGGAGAAGATCCGGCCGTTCCTCGCCACCAGGTCCGCGGGTTCGCAGTCGAGGTGCCGCCCGGCCGTCTCGAGAAGCTGCGCCTTCACGCCGGCCGCCGCCTGGCGAACGGCGCTGCCGGCCATCAGCGTGACGCGACTCGAGTACGATCCGAGGTCGAGCGGACTGAGGACCGTGTCGCAGTCGGCGAGCCAGACACGGTCGTACGGGATCCCCAGCTCCTCGGCGGCGATCTGGACGAGCACGGTGTCGCAGCCCTGCCCGATGTCGGCGGCCGCGATGTGCAGCGACGCACCGGTGCCGTCCTCGTGGACGCGGATGAGCGCGTTCGAGTGCGGGAAGCTGGAGCGGTAGATCGGGTAGCCGGCCCCGGACACGAACCCGCCGCAGCCGACGCCGATGCCCTTGCCTCGCGGGAGCCGCCCCTTCTTCTCGCGCCACCCCGACCGCTCCCTGGCGCCGGCGAGCGTCGCGCTGAATTCGCAGGACGAGATGTCGAGCCCGTTGCAGGTTCGCGCGCCCGGCGTCATCGCGTTGCGGGAGCGGATCTCGAACGGGTCGAGATCCGAGATCCTCGGCCAGCATGTCCAGCATCGACTCGAAGGCGAAACGCGGCTGCGGCACGCCGTGGCCGCGGAACGCCCCGGAGGCCGGCAGGTTCGTGTACACCCGCACGCCGTCGAACTTGTAGTGCGGGATCCGGTAGAGCGTCGGCAGCATGGAGCCGGCGTAGTAGGCGGTGATCACGCCGTAAGACGTGTAGGCCCCGCCGTCGAGGACCGAGCGGAACTCCACCGCGGTGATGGTCCCGTCGCCCTTCACGCCGACCTTCAGGTCCATGTACTGCTTGTGGCGGCCGCGGAAGTGCAGGACCATCTCCTCCCGCGAGTACTCCATCATCACCGGGCGGCCGGTCCGCCGCGCGAGGATCGCGGCGCAGAAGTCGAGCGCCGTCGTCTCGGCCTTGCAGCCGAACCCGCCCCCGACGGCGGGCTTGATCACGCGGATCGAGCCCATCGGCACGCCGAGCACCCGCGACAGCGTGCGGTGGACGTAGTGCGGCGTCTGCGTCGCGGTCCAGAGCGTCAGGCGGCCGGCGTGGTGCTCCCACTGCGCGACGGCGGCGTGCGGCTCGAGCGGGCTCTGGTAGGTCCGGTTCCCGACGAACCGCTCCTGCCTGACGCGGTCGGCGGCCGCGAAGCCGGCCGCGACGTCGCCGAAGTGCCACTCGACGCGCGAGTTGAGGTTGCCGGCGTAGCGCGGGTTCTCGGGGTGGATCACCGGCGCGCCCGGCGCGAGCGCGGCGTCGGGATCGAACACGGCGGGCAGTGCCTCGTACTCGACCTCGATCAGCGCGAGCGCGCGCTCGGCCGTCTCCACGTCCACGGCGGCCACCGCCGCCACCTCGTCGCCCACGTGGCGGACCCGATCCCTCGCGAGGATCTGTTCGTCGTAACGCGCGGGGCTCACGCCGTACCACTCCGCCGGGACGTCCTCCGCGGTGATCACGTCGAGCACGCCCGGCAGCGCGCGGGCCCGGCTCACGTCGATGCGCCGGATGAGGCCGTGCGCGATCGGGCTGGTCAACAGCTTCCCGTGGATCATCCCGGGAAGCCGCAGGTCGGCGGTGTACTTGGCCCGGCCGGACACCTTGTCGGGCGCGTCGTAGCGCGTCACCCCGTGGCCCACCACGTCGTGATCGCGCGCCTGGTCGCGCTCGGCGTCGTCGAGCGGGCGGGTGTCGAGCGGCTGCGAGACGAACGCCTTCCAGCCGGTGACCGCCTTGAGAATCCGCGGGTACGCGGCGCACCGGCACAGGTTCCCGTTGAGCGCCTCCTTCACGTCTTCGTCCGAAGGGTCCGGGTCGCGGTCGATGAGCGCCTTCGCGGCCATGATCGTGCCGGGCGTGCAGTACCCGCACTGGAGCGCCCCGTGCTTGACGAACGCCTTCTGCAGCGGATGCAGCTCGCCCCCCGCGGCGAGCCCCTCGATCGTGGTGACGCACCGGCCCTCGGCCTCGGCCGCGAGCGTGACGCACGAGGCGACGGGCTGGCCGTCGAGCAGGACGGTGCAGGCGCCGCAGTCGCCGGCCTCGCACCCCTTCTTCGTGCCGGTGAGGTTCAGCCGGTCGCGCAGCAGCGACAGCAGCGTCGTGTTCGGCGGCACCGCGACGGCGTGCGGCCGACCGTTGACCTCGAGGCGGACCACGATTTCGCGGCTCACGCGGCGGCCTCCCGCGCGCGCGACAGCGCCTCGGTGAACGCGCGGCGCGCGAGGACCCCGACCAGATGCCGCCTGAAGGCGATCGTGCCGCGCAGGTCGGTGATCGGGCGCGACTCGGCGGCCGCCTCGTCCGCCGCACGCGCGAATGCGTCCTCGGTCGCCGGCCGTCCCTCGATCAGCGCCGCCGCACGCGCCGCCAGCAGCGGCACCGGGGCCACCGAGCCCAGGACCACACGGGCCGCGGCGATGCGGTCGCCGTCCAGGACCAGTCGGACCGCCACCGACGCGACGGCGAGCGCCGACCCTCGCCGAAGCGCGTAACGCCGGTAGCTCGCGCCGGACCAGCGAGGCGACGGCGGGATCGCGATCGACACCAGGAGTTCACCCCGCCGCAGGATCGTCTGCCGCGGGCCCACGAAGAAGTCCTCGGCCGCCACGGTGCGCTCGCCGTCGTCGCCCGCCAGGCGCAGCGTGGCGCCGGCGACGATGCACGGCGGCGGGGTGTCGGCGCAGGGCACGGCGCGGCAGAAATTGCCGCCGATGGTGGCGAGACTCCTGATCTGCGGGCTCCCCAGCGAGCGCGCCGCCTCGGCCAGCGCCGGCTGGAGCCGGTTCACCTCCGGCGACCTGCCGAGCTCGGCGATCGTCGTCATCGCGCCGAGTGTCAGCATTCCGCCGTCGGACGAGATCCCGGCCATCCCCGGCACGCCGCGCAGGGCGATCAGGTGGGACGCGGCCTCGACGCCACGGCGGAAATCGGGCAGGAGTTCGGTGCCGCCCGCCAGGTACAGCGTTCCCGGACCCAGCTCTCTGGAGAGCGCCAGCGCTTCGGACAGCGACGCCGGCCGGTGGTAGGAGAAGTCACAGAGCGCCATGGACGATCGGCCTGCCGGCGGGCCGGATTCCAGGGTGGTTGCGCTCCCGGGAGCTGCCTGGTCCCCCGCGTCAGAGACGATACCGCATTACTATCGAATGAACGTTCGATAGAATACGTCAGTTCAAACACTAACGCAACCCGACTCCGATGCCGCCTTGCGGCGGCATTCGGATGTCGAGCGCCGGGGTGCGCTCCGCGCGCTTCCCCCTACTCGAACGCCGCCTGGCCCGTGATCCGGTTGCCGAGGATCAGCGTGTGGATGTCGTCGGTGCCCTCGTAGGTGCAGACCGCCTCGATGTTGCAGAAGTGGCGCGCGACCGGGTAATCGTGCACGACCCCGGCCGCCCCCATGATCTCGCGCGCCAGGTGGGCCGCGTGCCGGGCCGTGCGGCATCCGTTGCGCTTGGCCATCGACACGCGCGCGAAGTCGGCGCGCCCCTGGTCCTTGAGCCGGCCCAGCCGGAGATTGAGGAGCTGCCCCTTGGTGATCTCGGTCAGCATGTCGGCGAACTTCGCCTGTTGGAGCTGGAACGAGGACACCGGCCGGCCGAACACGAGGCGGTCGCTGGCGTAGTGGAGCGCCGCCTCATAGCACGCCGCCGCCATGCCGATCGTCCCCCACGCGATCCCGTAGCGGGCCTGGGTCAGGCACATCAGCGCGTGCTTGAGCGACCCGGTCCCCGGCAGCACCGCGTCCTCCGGCACCTCGCAGTCGTCGAAGAACAGCTCCGAGGTGACCGAGGCGCGCAGCGAGAACTTGTTCTTGTAGTCGTGCGCCGTGAAGCCCGGCGTGCCCTTCTCCACGAGGAAGCCGCGGATGCCCTGGTCGGTCCTCGCCCAGACGACCGCGACGTCGGCGGTCGAGCCATTGGTGATCCACGCCTTCTGGCCGCGGATCACCCACCCGGCCCCTCTCCTCTCGGCGCGCGTCAGCATGGTCCCCGGGTCCGACCCGTGATCCGGCTCGGTGAGGCCGAAGCAGCCGACCGCCTCGCCCGCCGCCAGCCTGGGCAGCCACGTCTCTTTCTGGGCGTCGCTCCCGAACGCGTCGATCGGGTACATCACGAGCGACGACTGGACCGAGACGAACGATCGGAGGCCGGAGTCGCCGCGCTCGAGTTCCTGGCAAATGAGGCCGTAGACGACGCTGTTGGCGCCCGCGCAGCCGTAGCCCTGGATGCTCGAGCCCAGCAGGCCCAGCCGCGCGATTTCCGGCACGAGTTCGAAAGGAAAGCGGTCGTTGCGGAAGGCTTCCTCGAGCACGGGCAGGGCGCGCTCGTTGACGAAGGCCCGCACGGTGTCGCGCACGAGTCGCTCCTCATCGGCGAGATCCGCGTCGACATCGTAGAAATCCACGCCCCTCGCGGGGCTGCCGGTCGGACGTTGGGTCACGGCGGTTGTCCTCTCGCGCCTCAGCGCGCAGCGGGCACGCGAAGCTCGAGCACGAGGCGCGGCACCGGCACGAACCCCGACCTGGCGAAGAACGCCGCCAGGTCGACCTCGTCCCACGCCACCTCGGTCCTGAGGTGTTCGATGCGCAGAGCCGACAGGTTGCGCAGCAACTGACGCAGCATCGCCGTCGCGACGCCCCGCCGGGCGAAGGCGGGGTCCACCAGCACCGTGTCGAGGATCGCGACCGGCTCGGGCTGCCCGAACTCGCCGTAGTGGACCGAGCCGAGCAGGGCGCCGACGAGCACCCCGTCGATCTCGGCGCCGAGCGAGATCCGCACGTCCGCGTCCTCGAGGGCGCGATCGGATCTTCCCCTCGTACCAGGCCGGCCGATGCCGCCCGCTGATCTGATGATCCATTCTGACCAGACGGGCGCAGTCGTCGAGCCTCAATGTGCGGACGAGCGCTTCCACGTCGCCGGCGTCCATGCGACTCCTCCCTCTCCCAGCTTGCGGTGGCGGTAGCCGCCCCAGATCGCGGCGCCGATCGCCCCGGCCAGCATGCCTAGCTCGTGCGTCGCCAGCTCGAACGGGCGCTGGCGTGCGGCGGCGTGCTTGCCGAGCGCGGCCTCGAGCGCGGCGAGCAGCCCCACGTCCCGCGACAGCCCGCCGCTGACGAAGATCGCGCCGGCGACGTCGAGCGAGCGGAGCAGGCGGGCGAACCGCTCGGCCATGCTCTCGTGGATGCCGCGCAGGATGTTCGGCGTCGAGACGCCTCGAGAGACCATGTTGATCACGTCGGTCTCGGCGAGCACGGCGCAGATCGAGCTGACCATCTCGGGCCTGGAGCCCTCGAGCGAGAGCGGGCCGACCTCGGCCTGCGACACGCCCAGGTAGCGGGCGATGTTCTCGAGGAACTGCCCCGAGCCCGACGCGCACTGGCTGGTCATCTTGTAGTCGAGCACCCGTCCCCGCTCGTCCATCGCGACCGCGCGGGCGTGGAGCGCGCCGACGTCGAGGACGGCGCGCGCCCGCGGATCGAGGAACAGCGCGCCGCGCGCGTGGGTGGTCATCCCGTAGAAGTGGCCCGTGGCGAACCCGATGTCCTCCCCCTCCCCCGTCGTCGCCACGTAGTGGATCTCGCGTACCCCGGCGGCGGACACCGCGCCGTCGAAGACTTCCTCGACCACCCGCACGACCTCTCGGCGACGGATCCGCGCCGAGGCGTGCGACAGGATCGCCTCCCCGCCGGCCTCGCCTCGCATGACGACGACCTTGACGGCGCCGCTGCCGACGTCGATCCCGGCGGTGACGATCATGACTCGGCCATCCTGTGGGCGAACAGCGCCGCGCCGAGCGCGCCCGTGTAGATGCTGTCGGGCGAGATGTTGGTGTGGATCTCGCCGTAGTTGTCCCGGACCAGATCCCGCAGGGCGCGCACCGCCGCCGGATTGTGCGCCACCCCGCCCGTGAAGGTGAACTCCTCGGCGACGCCCCCCGACCGGGCGAGCAGGCTCATGGCTCGCAGAATGATCGCGCGGTGCAGCCCGGCCAGGATGTCCTCGCGCGCCTCGCCGAGCGAGAGCAACTCCCGCAGCTCGGCGCCGGCGAACACCGTGCACGTCGAGTTGATCTTCACGCGCCGGCGCGACTGCTCGGCCAGCGGCCCCAGCTCGTGAAGCCCCAGGTTCATCTCGTCGGCGATGTAGCCGAGGTAGCGTCCGCACCCGGCCGCGCACCGGTCGTTCATCTGGAAGCTGGTCACGATGCCGCGCGCATCGACCTGGATCGCCTTGGTGTCCTGCCCGCCGATGTCGAGCACGGTGCGCGTGCCCGGGAACATGGCGTGCGCGCCGAGGCCGTGGCAGAGGATCTCGGAGCGAATCTGCTCCTTGGGGAACGGGAGGCGGGCGCGGCCGTAGCCCGTGCCGACCGTGGCCGCCTCGAGCAGGTCCGCCGACGCCGCCGCCTCGACCGCCGCGCGAAGCGCGGGCGCCGCGCCGGCGCGCGCCAGTGCCGCGCCGATGTGATCGCGGAAGCCGAGCTCCATCGGCTCGTTCTCGACGCGGATGATGCACTTGTCGTAGAGGCCGATCAGCAGGTCGAAGGTGATCCCCGCTCGCCCGGCCAGCCCCTCGGCCATCCGCGAAAACGCCGACCCGGCCAGGTCGCGGAAGAACTCGGACTTCCTCGCCATCGGCGGCTCGGAAAAACTCCGCTCCTCCTCGGCCACGAGGCCCTCGCAAATCTCCCCGACGGCCGTGAGGGCGGGCGCCCGGAGCGCCGGCGGCACCGAGCGTTCGGCCTCCTCGACCACGAGCGCGTGGAGGCGCCGGAGTTGGTACAGCGTCTGGGCGAGAAGGAAGGCGCGGCGCAGCCGTCCCACGGCGGCCGCGCCGGCCACCGGCTCGGCCTCGCGCCGGAGCAGGGCGAAGCGCGCGCTCGTGATCGCCTCGCTCCGCGCCAGCGCGGCGGCCAGGTCGTAGTTCGACCGCGAGTTGGTGATCCCGCGCCCGAGCACCTCGCGGTGCTCCCCGAGCACGACCGCCTTGGTCGTGGTCGATCCCAGGTCGATGCCGACGACGCAGTTCATGCGGTCGACCCCGCGCGGCGCGCGTCGAGCATCTGGAAGTAGCTCTCGAGCCTGTTCTTGATGTTGGCCGCCGAGAAGTAGCGCGGGTCCACGAGGTCCGACTCGATGAACGCGCCTGGCACGCCGGTCCGGCGCTCCACTTCGCGCAGCATCATGAGCTGGCCCGCCGAGAACGAGTTGCAGGACTTGACCGAGTTGATGAGGAAGCCGTCGGCCGCATACTCGCGCACGTAGCGTGCGAGCATCTCGACGCGCGACGGGAGGTTGAGGTTGGTGTAGCAGCCGCTGCAGTAATCGGCCAGCGTCCCGAGCGGGTCGGACGGGTCGTGCCGGAATCCGAAGTCGTAGGTGCCGCCCACCTTGCTGTAGGTCGACGCCACGACGACGGCCCTCTCGTCGGCGAACATCTTCCAGAAGTCGCGGAAGTGCGTCCAGTTGGGCGGCCCCTCGATCACGAGGCGGTACTTCTGGTCGTCGAGCGAACCCTCGGGCGTGATCGGGCCGAGCCCGGCGGCGGCGCGCGCCTCCACCTCCTCGCGGAGCGCGCGATAGTAGTCGACCCCCTCCGGCGTGCCGCGGAACGCGCTGAAGATCGGCCCCACGTAGTAGACCGCGCCGAAGTAGCCGTCGATCGGGCTCGGGCGGCGCTTGGCCGAGTGCAGCACCGCGACCAGGTCGTCCTCGGCCTCGGCAGCCAGCGTCAGCGCCTCGCGCAACCTGTCCTCGTCGTACGCGCGGCCGGTCGCCTTCTCGAGCGCCGGGACGATCTGCTCGCGCAGTTGGCGGACCATGTACTCGCGGTGCTGCGGCTCGAGCCGCCCGTCCCCCTGGTAGGGCACGTGGAAGAACGCCGTCGGACAGTCGGTACTCCTCGCGCAGCAGCTCGAACCACTTCATGAAGGTGTAGCAGCCCGTGTAGGAGAGCAGCAGCAGGTCCGGCTTCGGCAGTCGCGTGCCGGCCGGCCCGACGTTGCCCGACTTCAGCATCCCCAGGTCGCACTTCACGTAAGTGCACACGTCCTCGGAGTGCCCCGCCCGCTCCGCCTCGGCAATGTAGTCGGCCGACTGCTTCCGCATCCCGGACTGCAGGGCGTTGATCTCGGGCAGGACCGGCAGCGCGCCGAACGACCTGACAAGCTCGGTCAGGTTGCCGGGGACGAACGTGTAGACCACCGGCTCGCCCGTCTCGGGCGCCCGCTCGAGGCGCCGGAAATGCCGCTCGATCATCTCCTTCTGGAGCACCATCGAGCGGTCCTTCTGTGCGTCGGCCATCAGGCGCCTCCCCAGAGCTTGATCGAGTCGGAGAAGGTGCCCGCCTGTTCGCGGAACTGCTGGAACTGTCCGCTGTTCTCGGAGTACTTGAAGGCGATGCACGGAATGCCCGCCTCCTCGGCCCCGGCCCTGAGCATCGGCTGGTCGAGCAGCGCGGGGTCGCAGAAGCTGGGCGCGGCGAAGATGACGCCGTCGGCCCTCGCGGTCGAAACGCGCGCCCTCATCAGCCCGCGCTTCCCGCGCGGGTCGGGCTCGAAGAGCACCGAGGTCTTGAGGTCGTTGCGGATGAACGCCCCGGCGAGCGCGCGGACCGGGTCGCCGTCGGGCTCGACGTCGCAGGTCAGGAAGCGGTTCCCCAGCAGGAAGTCGTCGTCGACGATGTAGCAGCCGGCTCGCTCGATCGTCTTGATGAGGCCGAGCGGCGGCTGCTCGCAGAAGGCGCCGACGACGATCACGCGGCTGTTGTCGCGCGGCCGGCCCGGCTCCGACTCGACGGCCGAGAGGTAGGCGCGCGCCTGCTCGATGAACGTCTCGGCGGGCACGACCTCGCCCGCGCGCATGAGCAGGTACAGCTCCTCGGTGGGCACGCTCCACGGCGCCTCGCGCCGCGCGCGGTAGAGCGCCCGCACCCACCGGCGGACGTCGTTGTAGAGGACGATCGAGGCGAGGAGCGCGCGTTCGTCGGCCGGAGCGCCGGACACGTCGCCGAGGTCGGCGGCCAGCGACCGGAGCTCGGCTTCCCAGAACCGCCCTCCGGTTTCCGGTGCCATCACCTGCGGCACGTCGAGGTAGCGGACGTAAGTGCCGGGATAGAGCAGCTTCCACATGCCGGAGAGGTTCCGGATCACGTCGCAGGTCGAGGGGAAGAGCACGGCCGACAGCATGCCGAGCCGCCCCGACTCGGCCAGTTCGACGACCGAGCGCGGCAGGTGGCAGATGTAAGACTGGTAGAAGGCATCGCCCTTGATGATCTCGAGGCGGTCGCCGCCGCCGTGGATGCCGACGGGCAGCAGGCCCGACGCGTGGACGATCTCGCGCGGGACGTACACCGGCAGGTAGCCGGCCGCCCTGCGCCCCGGGGAGTCGGCGAGCCAGGCGCGCACGGCAGCGAAGTCGAGATCCTCGTACAGGGTCCTGGCCCAATCGACGATCTGTGTCCGCGTAGCCAACGGGACCTCCGTGAGTCGGCAGCCTCGTGTCGAACGAACGTTCGATAAGATATCACAATCGTCGCTGTAGTCAACAGGGCGAACTCACGGGCGGGTGGCGTCGAGTCTCGAGGCGAACGGCGGGGATGGCGCTGACGCCGGGGCCCGCGTCGGGCCGGCGGGCTACTGCGGTGCCGAGAAGAGGCCCGACTGAGCAGGCGGGCAGGTCGCTCCGGTACAAACGAAGAGGCCGCCTATCGCCTTCGCGACCGGCGGCCCCTGAGATATCCCCGGCAGTGACCTACTCTCCCACAGAGTCACCTCTGCAGTACCATCGGCGGTAGCAGGCTTAACTTCCGTGTTCGGAATGGGAACGGGTGTGGCCCTGCTCCTATGACCACCGGGAAATTCTTTGAACGGCCCCGCCGACTTACGGTCGTGCTCGGCGACGATATGCGCCTGAGTGCGCGGGGCGATTCAAACTTGAGAAAGAACCTGAGCTTGTCCCGCCGAAGCGGCCACGGGCCGCGAAGGCGGACAACTGAATACCCTGCAAACGGTAGTTCCCGACGCGGCCCGCCTTCGCCCTTACGGGCTACGGCGAGTTAAACGCACGCACCGCGTTAAGAATAGTTATGGTCAAGCCTCACGGCTGATTAGTACCAGTAAGCTTAGGATGTCGCCATCCTTACACACCTGGCCTATCACCTGGTAGTCTTCCAGGAGCCTTTAGGAGCCTTACGGCTCGGGAAATCTCATCTCGGGGAGGGTTTCACGCTTAGATGCCTTCAGCGTTTCTCCCGTCCGCACATGGCTACCCAGCGCTACCCTTGGCAGGATAACTGGTACACCAGAGGTGCGTCCATCCCGGTCCTCTCGTACTAAGGACAGCCCCCCTCAAATTTCCTACGCCCATGGCAGATAGGGACCGAACTGTCTCGCGACGTTCTAAACCCAGCTCACGTACCGCTTTAACCGGCGAACAGCCGGACCCTTGGAACCTGCTACAGCTCCAGGATGCGATGAGCCGACATCGAGGTGCCAAACCTGAGCGTCGATGTGAACTCTTGGCTCAGATCAGCCTGTTATCCCCGGCGTACCTTTTATCCGTTGAGCGATGGCCCTTCCACGCGGAACCACCGGATCACTAAAGCCTGGTTTCCCACCTGCTCGACTTGTAAGTCTCGCAGTCAAGCTCGCTTATGCTTTTGCACTCTCCGGCTGATTTCCAAACAGCCTGAGCGAACCTTCGCGCGCCTCCGTTACAGTTTAGGAGGCGACCGCCCCAGTCAAACTACCCGCCTAGCAGTGTCCCTCTCCTGGATCACAGGAGCAGGTTAGAACGCCGAAGCAGTAAGGGTGGTATCTCACCGTTGACTCCCCGGACCCCAAGAAGCCCGGTTCAAAGTCTCCCACCTATCCTGCGCATAATGCGTCAGCATTCACTACTAAGTTGTAGTAAAGGTGCACGGGGTCTTTCCGTCTAGCCACGGGTAACCGGCGTCTTCACCGGTACCACAAATTCGCAGTGCCCCTCGTTGAGACAGCGCCCAGATCGTTACGCCATTCGTGCAGGTCGGAACTTACCCGACAAGGAATTTCGCTACCTTAGGACCGTTATAGTTACGGCCGCCGTTTACCGGGGCTTCAGTTCGGAGCTTCGCCTTGCGGCTAACCCCTCCCTTTAACCTTCCGGCACCGGGCAGGCGTCAGACCCTATACGTCGTATTCGACTTTGCAGAGTCCTGTGTTTTTAGTAAACAGTCGCCTGGGCCTCTTTATTGCAACTCCTTCACGCTTCGCCGGGCAAGCCGGCTGACGTTAATGGAGCACCCCTTCTTCCGAAGTTACGGGGCGAGTTTGCCGAGTTCCTAAACGAGGGTTCTCACTTGCGCCTGAGGATTTTCTCCTCGCCTACCTGTGTCGGTTTGCGGTACGGGTACCTGGAATACTCCCTAGAGGATTTTCTCGGCAGCGTGGCGTCACCGGCTTTGTAGCGCTAAGCGCTTCGCCATGGCACCTCAGGGAATATGACCCGCCGGATTTGCCTGGCGGATCCCCCTACATGCCTGAACCCACACGTCCAATCGTGGGCCCGGTTAGCCTCCTGCGTCCCCCCATCGGTAATAACGTGTTCCAGGTAGTTCAGGAATATTAACCTGATATCCATCCGCTACGCCTTTCGGCCTCGCGTTAGGACCCGACTAACCCTGAGCGGACGAACCTTCCTCAGGAAACCTTAGGCTTACGGCGGAGAGGATTCTCGCCTCTCTTCTCGCTACTTATGCCGGCAGGGTCACTTCTCACCGCTCCACCAGTCCTCACGGTCTGGCTTCACTGCTGTGAGAACGCTCCTCTACCACTGAGCCACCCGAAGGTGGCGTGCAATCTACGGCTTCGGTACTGTGCTTGAGCCCCGTTGAATTGTCGGCCCGGAGCCACTTGACCAGTGAGCTATTACGCTTTCTTTAAAGGATGGCTGCTTCTAAGCCAACCTCCTGGTTGTCTGAGTGTCTCCAGATCCTTTACCACTTAGCACAGATTTAGGGACCTTAGCCGGTAGTCTGGGCTGTTTCCCTTTTGACGATGAAGCTTAGCCCCCACCGTCTGACTCCCGGGATACGTGTCGTTGGCATTCGAAGTTTGGTTGGATTCAGTAAGCTGGTAAGCCCCTTAGTCCATTCAGATCTCTACCACCAACGCCGACCTCCCGAGGCTATCCCTAAAGATATTTCGAGGAGAACGGGCAATCACGAGGTTTGATTGGCCTTTCACTCCTACCCTCAGCTCATCCAAGTTGTTTTCAACCAACACTGGTTCGGGCCTCCACGCGGTGTTACCCGCGCTTCACCCTGGCCAAGGGTAGATCACCTCGCTTCGCGTCTATTCCCAGCGACTAAACGCCCATTTCGGACTCGCTTTCGCTACGGCTCGCTTACGCTTAACCTCGCCACTG
>CAVZMW010000003.1:337500-1995844 GCA_963776495.1 uncultured Acidobacteriota bacterium
CGCCTCTCGTGCCTCCCGTCCGCAGCGTCCGCGAACCACTCATTCTAGCGCGGCCCCGGCGAGGATCCGCCAAGGGCTGAGGGCGGAAGGCTGAGAGCCGAGGGCCACGTCACGCGTGACAGGACGACACCGCCGTCAGTCTTCAGCCGTCGGCCTTCAGCCCGATCGTGGTCCGAAACCGCCGCCCCTCGACCGTCCAGCCGCCGGACAGCACCAGGCCGATCGCTTCCGGGTACAGCAGGTGCTCCTGCTCCAGGATCCGCGCCGCCAGCGTCTCCGCCGTGTCCCCCTCCAGCACCGGGACGGCCCGCTGGGCGACGATCGGCCCGGCGTCGAGGTCGCGGTCCACGAGGTGCACGGTGGCGCCGCTCACCTTCACGCCGTGGGCCCAGGCCTGCTGCTGCGCGTCGAGTCCCGGGAACGCCGGCAGCAGCGACGGGTGGATGTTCAGGATCGCGTTCGGGAACGCCGCGATGAACACCGGGCTCAGCAGCCGCATGAAGCCGGCCAGGCACACGAGCCCCACGCCCCGGTCCCGCAGCGCCCCCACCAGGGCGCGGTCGTAGTCCTCGCGGTTCGGGTAGTCGCGGTGGCGCAGGCACAGCGTCTCGACGCCGGCGCGGCGTGCCCGCTCGAGGCCCGCCGCCTCGGACCGGTTGGAGATCACGACGGCGACGCGGGCGTCCAGCCTGCCCGCCGCGATGGCGTCGATGATCGCCTGCAGGTTGGATCCCCGACCGGAGATCAGCACGCCAAGGGTGCGATTCATAGCGCCTTACGCCTCACGGCGGCCGACGGCTGAAGGCTGACGGCTGATGGCCGTTTCACACTGCCTACTGCCCACGGCCTACTGTCTGCCGCCTGACGGCTTGCGGCCTAGCCAACGTAGGAAACCGAGCGTTCGCCCGCGACCATCTCGCCGATCACCCGTGGCTGCTCCCCCTGGCTGCGCAGACTCGCCACGACACGGTCGGCATCGGTCGGCCGGCAGGCGACGATGAGCCCGATCCCCATGTTGAAGGAACGATACATGTCCTCTGTCGGCACCCGACCGGCGTCCCCCAGGAAGCGGAACAGCGGGGGCACTTCCCACGCGCGGCGGTCGATGCGCGCACCGAGGCCGGCCGGGAAGATCCGCGGCAGGTTGTCGGTGATCCCGCCCCCGGTGATGTGCGCCAGGCCCGGCACGAGCCCCCGCTCCGCCAGCAGCGGCTCCATCGCCTTCAGGTACGAACGGTGGACGGCGAGCAGCGCCTCGCCAGTCGTGACGCCGCCGAGTTCAGGCACCACCGAATCGACCCGCAGGCCGAGCTGCTCGAAGACGATCCGGCGCGCGAGCGAGTACCCGTTGGTGTGGAGGCCGGTCGACGGCAGGCCCACGAGCACGTCCCCGGCCCCGAGGCTCCGCCCGTCGATCACCGCCGCGCGGTCCACGGCGCCGACGATGAAGCCGGCGAGATCGTACTCGCCCTCGGCGTAGAAGCCGGGCATCTCGGCGGTCTCGCCGCCGAGCAGCGCGCAGCCGTTGGCGCGGCAGCCGCGCGCGATCCCCGCCACGACCTGCTCGGCGACGTCCGGCGCCAGGCGGCCGGTCGCCAGGTAGTCGAGGAAGAACAGCGGCCGGGCCCCCTGCACCAGGATGTCGTTGACGCAGTGGTTGACCAGGTCCTCGCCGACCGTGTCGTGCCGCCCGGCCAGGAATGCGACCTTGAGCTTCGTGCCGACGCCGTCGGCGCTGGCCACCATCACCGGGTCGTCGAACCGGCCGGGCTCCAGGCGGAACAACCCGCCGAACGACCCGATCTCCGACAGCACGCCGGGCGTGAAGGTCGAGCGCGCCAGGCCCTTGATGCGCCTGACCACCTCCATCCCCGCGTCGATGTCGACGCCCGCCGTCTTGTAGTCCATAAACGCCCTACGTGCCTCGGCTGATGGCTGACGACCGACTCCGACTTACGGTGCGAGCTTCAGCGGCAACTGCAGCTCGTCGGCCTGCTGCTTCGGAAACGGCACCGGGTAGCGGCCCGTGTAGCACGACGTGCAGAACGCGGACCGGTGCGAGTTCATGCCGGCGAGCATCCCGTCGAGGCTCAGGTAGCAGAGCGAGTCGGCGTCGAGGTAGGTCCGAATCTCCTCGAGCGTGTGCGTCGCGGCGATCAGCTCCGACCGCCGCGGCGTGTCCACGCCGTAGAAGCACGGCGAGATCGTCGGGGGGCAGCTGATGCGCACGTGCACCTCGCGGGCGCCGGCCGCCTTGATCATCCGCACGATCTTCCTCGACGTCGTGCCCCGCACGATCGAATCGTCGATGAGGACGACGCGCTGGCCGTCGAGGATGCTTCGGACCGGGTTCAGCTTCACCTTGACGCCGAAGTGGCGGATCGACTGCTGCGGCTCGATGAAGGTGCGTCCGACGTAGTGGTTCCTGATGAGCCCCATGCGCAGCGGCAGCTTCGCCTCCTCGGCGTAGCCGATGGCGGCGCACACGCCCGAGTCGGGCACCGGCACGACGACGTCGGCGTCGACCGGGGACTCCAGCGCCAGCCGGCGGCCGAAGGCGGTGCGCGCGTCGTTGACGCTCTCGCCGAAGACGTAGCTGTCGGGCCGGGCGAAGTACACGTGCTCGAAGATGCACTGCGTGCGCGGGGCCGGCGGGAACGGCGTGAACGACCGGACGCCGGTCCGGTCGATGATGACGACCTCGCCCGGCTCGACGTCGCGCTCGTAGGTCGCGCCGATGAGGTCCATCGCGCACGTCTCGGACGCGACCACGACCGCGTCGCCCAGCCGGCCGAGCGCGAGCGGCCGGAACCCGTGCGGGTCGCGGACGGCGACGATGCGGTCCACCGTGGCGAGCACGAGCGAGAAGGCGCCGCGCACCTGCGCGAGCGACTCGATGATCGCGTCCTCCACCCGCGGGGCCTTGGACCGGGCGTACAGGTGGAGGATGACCTCCGAGTCGCTGCTCGTCTGGAAGATGGCGCCGCCGCGCACCAGCTCGTCCTTCAGCTCGTCGGCGTTGACCAGGTTGCCGTTGTGGCACAGCGCGATCTGGCCGTGCTGGCAGTCGATGAGGATCGGCTGCGCGTTGACGAGCTTGCTCGCGCCCGCCGTGGAATACCGCACGTGGCCGACGGCCAGATCCCCGTGAAGGCGCGAGAGCTCGGCCTCGCTGAACGCGTCGGCGACGTGCCCCATCGCCCGGTAGGCGATCAGGCGCTCGCCGTCGGACGCGGCGATGCCGGCGCTCTCCTGGCCCCGGTGCTGCAGCGCGTACAGCCCCAGGTAGGCCATCTTCGACGCTTCGGCGTGCCCGAGGATGCCGAACACCCCGCATTCCTCGTGAAACTTGTCGAACATCGCCACCGACCCCTTGGACCCGGGTAATCCGATCGCCTTACGCCTCACGCCCTACGGCTTACGCGCACGGTCTCAGCTCGTGAACACGCGCGCGAAGATCTGGTCGACGTGGCGCAGGTGGACCGCCGGGTCGAACGCCCGCTCGATCTCCTCGGCCGACAGCACCCGGCGCACCTCGACATCGTCGAGCAACAACTGCTTGAACGAACGCTTCTCGTCGAACGACCGCATGGCGCTTCGCTGCACCCACTCGTAGGCCTGCTCCCGGGACACGCCACGCCGGGCCAGCTCGAGCAGGACGGTTCCGGAGAACACGACGCCGCGCGACCGCCCGAGATTCTCGAGCATCCGGTCCGGATGGACGACCATGTGCCGGACGATCTTCGTGAACCGGCGCAGCACGTGGTCGAGCGCGATGAAGCTGTCGGGGAGGATGACGCGCTCCACCGAGGAGTGCGAGATGTCGCGCTCGTGCCACAGGGCGACGTTCTCCATCGCCGCCATGGAGTTGCCGCGCAGCAGCCGGGCCAGGCCCACCACCTGCTCGCACCCGATCGGGTTGCGCTTGTGGGGCATGGCGGACGAGCCCTTCTGGCCCGTCTCGAACGGCTCCTCGACCTCGCCGATCTCGGTCTTCTGGAGCCCGCGGATCTCGAGCGCGAACGTCTCGAGCGACGAGGCGGTGATGGCCAGCGCCGCGAGCAGCTCGGCGTGCCGGTCGCGCTGGATGATCTGCGACGAGACCGGCGCCGGATCGAGGCCGAGGCGCGCGCAGACGGCCGCCTCGATCGACGGGTCGAGGTGGGCGAAGGTGCCGACCGCGCCCGAGAGCTTGCCGACGTTGACGACCGCGCGCGCGCGGCGGACGCGCTCGACGTTGCGCTGCGTCTCCGCGTACCACAGCGCCAGCTTGAGGCCGAACGAGATCGGCTCGGCGTGCACGCCGTGCGTCCGCCCGATCATCGGCGTGTGGCGGTGCTCGTCGGCCCGCGCGCGGATCGCGTCGGAGAGCGCCGCGAGCCCCTGGAGGATGAGGTCGCACGCCTCGCGCATCTGCAGCGCCTGGGCCGTGTCGATGATGTCCGAGGAGGTCAGGCCGAAATGCAGCCAGCGCGCCTCGTCGCCGACGCGCTCGGCCACGGCCGTCGTGAAGGCGATGACGTCGTGCTTCGTCTTCGCCTCGATCTCTTCGATGCGCGCCACGTCGAAGCCGCCGCGCTCGCGGATCGCCGCGGCCGCCGACGCGGGGATCACGCCGGCCTCGGCCATCGCCTCGGCCGCCGCCACCTCGACCTGCAGCCAGGTCTCGAACCGCCGCTGCTCGCTCCAGATCCGTCCCATCGCCGCGCCGGTGTAACGAGTGATCATTGCAGCCTCCAGAAACGGCTCCCGGCGCTGGGCTCTCGACTCTCGGCGGTGTCCGGCTCTCGGCCCGCGCTCTCAGCCCGAACCCGGCGAGCCGTGAGCCGCCAAGAGCCGAACGTCGAACGCCGAAAGCCGTCAATCGAGTCGTAGCCGCTCGGCCGGGTACTGCCATCCGTCGAGCGGGCCCAACACGGTCCCCGCCAGCGCCCCGTCGGAGAACAGGGCGGCCGCGACGCGCGCGAGGTCGGCGGAGGTCACGCGCTCGATCCCCGCCAGCGTCTCGTCGAGGCCGAAATGCCTGTCGAAGTAGATTTCCTGCCGCCCCAGCTGCGACATGCGGCTGGCCGTGTTCTCGAGGCCCAGCATCAGGCTGCCCTTCAGGTGATCCTTGGCGCGCCGAAGCTCCGACTCCGGGACCGCCGAGCGCTTGACGTTGCGCAGCTCGTCGACGACGAGGTCGATGACCTCGCCCACCCTGTCGGTCGCGCACCCGGCGTAAATCGTCAGCAGCCCGGTGTCGCGATACGCGCTCAGGCCGCTGAAGATCGAGTAGGCCAGGCCGCGGCGCTCCCGCACGTTCTGGAACAGCCGCGAGCTCATCGAGCCGCCGAGCAGCGTGTTGAGCACGTAGCCGACGTACCGGTCGTCGTCGCACTGGGCGTGCGCCGAGGTGCCGAGACAGATGTGGCTCTGCTCGAGGTCCTTGTTCCGGACCGTGAAGACGGGCGCGGCGTCGGGCCGCCGGTCGTCCACCGGGTCGCCGGCCGCCCCCGTCGCGCCGAACGCCGATTCGACCAGCTCGCGAACCCGGGCGTGCTCGAGGCTGCCCGCCGCCGAAATCACGAAATTGCCGGGCGTGTAGACGCGCGCGAAGTAGCGCCGCAGCACCTCCCCGGTCAGGCGATCCACCGACTCCCGGGTGCCGAGGATCGGGCGCCCCAGCGGGTGCCCCGG
The DNA here is from genome assembly GCA_963776495.1 of uncultured Acidobacteriota bacterium. GTDB lineage: Bacteria > Acidobacteriota > Vicinamibacteria > Vicinamibacterales > Fen-181 > FEN-299. The sequence goes on from CAVZMW010000003.1 coordinate 343,180, forward strand.
CCAGAAGCTCTCGGTGAACAGCTCGTGCACGAGGTCGTCGGGCGTGTCCTCGACCATCTTGATCTCTTCGAGGATCACCTTCTTCTCGCGCTCGATGTCGTCGGCGTCGAGCGCCGGGTGCAGCACGACGTCGGCCAGGATGTCCACCGCCCGCGGCAGGTGCTCGTCGAGAACCTTGATGTAGTAGCCGGCGTACTCCTTGGCGGTGAACGCGTCGAGCTGACCGCCGACCGAATCGATCTCCTGCGCGATGTCCTCCGCGGTGCGCGTCGCGGTGCCCTTGAAGAGCATGTGTTCCACGAAATGGGCGATGCCGCTCGACTCCACGGGCTCGTGGCGCGAGCCGCGCGCCAGCCAGACGCCGATGCTGACCGAGCGCACCTGGGGCATCGACTCGGTGAGCAGCCGGAGACGGTTGCCGAGCACCTCACGGACGATCATTGGACACCACGGTCCTTCCGCCGAGCGGAAGTCCGGGACCGGCGGAAGCGGCGGAGGCCGCGCGGGCCGCCGGCGGAGCCGGCCAACATCCGCAAATACTTGACAGATAATGGATTAGAGCTGAGGGCCACAGGCCATCATAGCACGGCGTGTGGCACGCCACAACGGCCTCGGCGCGCCCAACGGGGCTGTGGGTCGAAGGCCGCCGGCCTCGGACCGCGTCGCGGCCATGAGGTCGTCTTGCAACCGCCGGCGCCGTCGCCGGGGCGCAAGCTCGACAGCCCAGCCCGTCCGGATGGTCGTAAGATTGCAGGGGGGGCACCCGGGGACTCGACGTGACAGGGGGGCGCAAGGAGACGATGGTCATGCGGCTTCGGCGGCTGGGTCCATCTCGGGCCGCACGTCGCCGAGATCCTCGCCGCCAGGGGGTTCTTCGTGGTCGGCCTGGACACGAAGGCGTACCTGGAGAGTTTCACGTCCGGCGACGCGACACTGAACCCCGACGAGGAACCGGCCGACTACAAGGCGCTGGCCGAGTTCGCGGCCACGCGCACGGGGAAGAAGCCCACGCTCATCGGCGTGTCGGAAGGGGCGGGCCTGTCGGTCCTGGCGGCGACGGCTCCCTCGCTGAAAGCCGTGGTCGCCGGCGTCATCGGCCTCGGCCTGCCCGACGTGAACGAGCTGGGCTGGCGCTGGCGCGATTCGATCACCTATCTCACGCACCGCATCCCGAACGAGCCGGTCTTCAGCGTCGCCGCCATCGTGGACAGGATGGCGCCGCTCCCGCTGGGGGCGATCCACTCCACGAGGGACGAGTTCGTGCCGCTCGCGCACGTGCGGCGCGTCATGCAGGCCGCCGGCGAGCCGAAGAAGCGCTGGATCGTCGAGTCGGCGGACCATCGCTTCAGCGACAACCAGGCGGAGTTCGACCGGTGCCTTCTCGAGGCGATGGCGTGGGTCCGGCAGGCCGCCCCGCGTTGAGGATTCCCGATGCGTGAGCGAGTGCGACAGGCGCTCCCGGCCGTCGTCGGCCTCGCGCTCTTCGGCGTCGCCCTGGCGGTGCTGCAGTCGGAGCTGCGCACGCTCGGCTGGCACGAGCTGACGGGCGACGTCCTGCGCACGCCACCCCGCCGGCTCGGGTGGGCGATGCTCCTGACCGTCCTCAACTATGCGACACTCACCGGGTACGACCTCATCGCCTTCGCGTACATCGGGAGGCGGCTGGCCCGGGGGCGGATCGTGCTGGCCTCGTTCCTGGCCTACGCCGTCGCCAACAACGTCGGCTTCGCGCTGCTGTCCGGGGTGTCCGTCCGGTATCGCTTCTACACGCGGTGGGGGGTGACGGCCGAGGAGCTCTCCCGGATCGTCTTCTCGTATTCGGTCACGTTCTGGCTCGGGCTGCTGGCGCTCGGGGGACTGAGCCTCGCGCTGAACCCGCCGCACGCCGCGCACGTGTCGGCGGCGCTCCAACTGGCCGCGCCGGCCGGCTGGCTCCTGGTGCTGGCCTGCGTTGCCTACGTCGTCGCGACCGTGCTCCGGCGCAAGCCGATCCGTGTCGGAACGTTCGAACTGCCGCTTCCGTCGACCAGGATCGCGGTGGCGCAACTGGCGGTGTCCGCCGTGGAGTGGGCGCTGGCGGGCGCCGTGCTGTACGTGTTGCTCCCCCCGAGCAGCCTGGAATTCCCCGGGTTCCTGGGCGCGTTTCTCGCCGCGCAGTTGCTGGGCCTGGCGAGTTACGTGCCGGGGAGCGTGGGCGTGTTCGAGGGGCTGATGGTGCTCCTCCTCAGGCCCTACTACCCGTCGGCCGTGCTGCTCCCCGCGCTGGTCGTCTACCGCCTGGTGTACTACCTGCTTCCGCTGACCGGCGCGCTGGCGGTGCTCGTCGCGGACGAAGCCCGGGAGCGCCGGCCGCGCGTGGCTCGCGTGGGCGCCCTGTTCGGCCGCCTGGCCGAACTGGTGACCCCGCGACTGGTCGCCTCGTTCACGTTCATCGCCGGGTTGATCCTGCTGTTCTCCGGCGCGACCCCGGCGGCCAGAGGCCGGCTGGCCCTGATCGGCGGCGTGCTGCCGCTGGGCATGATCGAAGCGTCCCACTTCCTCGGCAGCGTCGTGGGCGCCGGGCTGCTGCTGCTGTCGCAGGGGCTGGCGCGCAGGCTCGACGCCGCGCACGCCCTGGCGTTCGCGTCGCTCGCGATCGCCCTGGTCGCCTCGCTCGTCAACGGCGCCGGCTACGTCGAGATCGCGCTGCTGGCGGGTCTCCTTCTCGTGCTGTGGCGGGCGAAACCGGCCTTCGACCGCCGGGCGGCGCTGTTCGACGTGCCGTTCTCCGTCGACTGGGCCGCCTCCGTCATCGCGGCGCTCTCGACGTCGATCTGGCTGGGGCTGTTCGCCTTCAGGCACGTCGAGTACTCGAGCCAGCTGTGGTGGCGGTTCGAGCTGTATGGAGAGGCTTCGCGCTTCCTTCGCGCGTCGGTCGGGGCCACGGTGCTCGTCCTGCTGTTTGCCGTGTCGCGACTGCTGCGGCACGCGCAACCCGAGGTCAGCCCGCCCACCGATGACGACCTCGCGGACGCGGCATCCGCCATCGCGGCGCAGAATTCCACGTTTCCCTACCTCGTCTACCTGCGCGACAAGGCGCTGCTCTTCAACGAGCGGAAGACCGCCTTCGTGATGTACGCGGTGCAGGGGCGAACGTGGGTCGCGTTGGGCGACCCGGTGGGACCGGCGGAGTGCCATCCCGACCTCATCCGCTCCTTCGTGGAGCGGTGCGACGACTACGGGGGCGTCCCGGTCTTCTACCAGGTCCGCAAGGAGCACCTCCACCACTACGCGGACTTCGGCCTCACCTTCGTCAAGCTCGGCGAGGAAGCTGTCGTGGACCTCGGGACCTTCACGCTCGAAGGTGGGCACGCGAGCAAGCATCGCCAGCTGCTGCACCGGCTCGAGAAGGACGGGGGCTCGTTCCGCGTCGTGCAGGCGGCCGAGGTTCCGCAGATCGTCGATCAGCTGCGCGCGGTGTCCGACGACTGGCTGGCGAACAGGGCGAGGGCCGAGAAGGGGTTCTCGCTGGGCTTCTTCGGACCGGCCTACGTGTCGCGCTTTCCGGTGGCGGTCATCGAGCGGCAGGGGCGGATCCTGGCATTCGCCAGCCTGTGGCCGGGGCCTGGCGCGATCGAGCTGTCATCCGATCTGATGCGGTACCACCACGACGCGCCCAAGGCCGTCATGGAGATGCTGTTCCTCCACGCGATCCTGTGGGGTCGAGACCACGGCTTCCGGCGGTTCGCCCTCGGCATGGCGCCGCTGTCCGGCGTCGAGCCCTCGCCCGTCTCCCCGCTCTGGAACCGGCTTGGCGCGTTCCTGTTCGAGCACGGCGAGGTGATCTACCGCTTCCAGGGGTTGCGCGCGTTCAAGGAGAAGTTCGACCCGGCCTGGGAACCTCACTACCTGGCCTACGTGGGCGGGATGCGGCTGCCGCGCATCCTCGCCGATGTCTCGGCGCTCATCGCCGGCGGCTACCGCAGGATCTTCCTCGGCTGAGCGCGGGAGGCCTCGCAGACGGCTTGCGCCTCACGGGCCTGACTTACGCCTTACGCTCTGCGCTGTCTGCAGATCTCATGGAGATTCCCAGATACCGCAGGCCGCCAACCGCGGGACGCGAGCCCGCGAGCCCGCGAGCCCGCGACAATCCGTCATAATGGAGTCGGCGAGACTCCAATGGCCGCGCTCCAAGCAGACCCGTTGCCCGACATCGCCGGACTCGAGCGGACCGAACTCGCGTCGCTGCTCGACGCGCACGGCGTCGAGCCGTACCGTGCCGCCCAGCTCTTCCGCTGGGTGTTCGGCCGCGGCGCGACCGAGTTCGAGCTGATGACGAACCTGTCCAAGCCGCTCCGCGCGAGCCTGCCGGCGATCGCCCGCATCTCGCGCCCGCTCGTCGCCGCGACCGAGCGCTCGTCGGACGGCACGACGAAGCTGCTCATCGAGCTCGAGGACGGGCGGAAGATCGAGTCGGTCTACATCCCCGACTCGCCGGGCGACACCTTCTGCATCTCGACGCAGGTCGGCTGCGCGATGAAGTGCGCGTTCTGCCTCACCGGGAAGATGGGGCTCGCCCGCAACCTGACCGCCGGCGAGATCGTCGGGCAGGTCCGCGCGCTCGCCGGGGCCTTCGGCCTCACGACTTCCCGCTTCAACATCGTCCTGATGGGGATGGGCGAGCCTTTGCACAACTACGACGAGACGATGAAGGCGCTGCGGATCCTCGGTGACGCCGACGGCTTCGCGGTGCCGCCGCGCCGCGTGACGGTCTCGACGGTCGGCCTCGTGCCCGCGCTCGATCGCCTGGCGAAGGAGGCCTACATGCCGAACCTCGCCGTGTCGCTCCACGCCACCACCGAGGCGCAGCGCGACCTGCTCGTCCCGGCCAACCGGAAGTACCGCATCGAGGACATCATCGACGCGTGCCGACGCTTCCCGGTCAGGCGCCGCGACCGGATCACGTTCGAGTACGTGATGCTGGCCGGGGTGAACGACACCGTCGAGGACGCCCGCCGGCTGGTCCGGCTGCTCGACGGCCTCAAGGCCAAGGTGAACCTGATCCCGCTCAACGAGGCGGCCGGCATCCCGTTCTCGCGCCCGTCCGACCGGCGCGTCGACGAGTTCGCCCGTCGCCTGGCCGACGCCCGCGTGACCGTGTCGGTGCGCAAGAGCCGCGGGCGCGACATTCGCGCGGCCTGCGGCCAGCTCATTGTCGAAGGGACGAGCAAGTCCCCCGCACAACGGCTGGCGGACTTGCTTGCTTAGACCGCACGGCTGACGCCTTACGACCGGAAGGGGTCGGGGCCGTTTTCGTCAGTTGTCACGATCGAACGCCGTTCGCATGACGAAAACAGCCCCGACCCCTTCCGGCCTGGCTCACGCGACGACTTCTCCCAGCGGAGGGTTCGCTGACGTCGGCCGCACGCGGACCCGCACGTTCCGCGAGTGGCCGGGCGCGATGGCCAGCTTCAGGTAGTTGTCGGTCAGGGCGACCGATCCGTCGTCGATCGTCAGCGCCGCCAGTTCCCGCCCCACCATGCTCTCGTAGAACCGGGCGGTCTTCTCGCGGCCGATCGCTCGCAACTCGTTCGCCCGCCGCCGGGCTTCCGCGCCGGACACGCGCGCGCCCAGCTGCGCCGCGGCCGTGCCGGGCCGGCCGGAATACGGGAACACGTGGAGATGCGTCAGCGGCAGCTCGCCGACCGCCCGTAGCTGCAGGTCGAAGTCCTGCGCGGTCTCGCCCGGGAATCCGGCCATCAAGTCGGTGCCGATGGCGGCCTCCGGGATCCGGTCGCGAACGCGAAACACGGTTTCGCGGAAGCGGGCGTACATGTAGGGACGACGCATCGCCGCCAGCATGGCGTCGCTCGCGTGCTGCAGCGGAAGGTGCAGGTGCGGGGCGAAGCGTGGTGAGGCCGCCACGAGGTCGACGATCTCGTCGCTGCAATCCATCGGCTCGAGCGAGCTGAGACGGAAGGTGAGATCCAGGGCCTCGGCCTCGCGGCCGAGCGCCTCCAGCAGGTCGATCAGGCCGCGGCGAGGCTGCAGGTCACGGCCCCAGGACCCCAGGTGCACGCCGGTCAGCCAGATCTGCCTGAACCCCGCCTCCGCGAGCGCGCGCACCTCGTCCAGCACGGGCTGGAGCGGCAGGCTGCGCCCGGGTCCCCGCGTGCTGGGCACGATGCAGTAGGCGCACCGCTCGTCGCACCCGGTCTGCACCCGCAGCGGGTAAGCCGTGCGGCCGCGGTCGCCGGGCCGCAGCGCCGGTCCCCGCGTGGCGCGGCCGTCGCGAGGCCCTTCGGGCCGCGTGTCGGCTGGGCGCGGCAGGAGCGTGACGCCGGGCAGCCGGCCGATCTCGTCGGGCCGCCGGGCGGCGTAGCAACCGGTCACGAGGATTCGCGCCCGCGGATTGAGGCGGGCGACGCGGCGAATCGCATTCCGGGCGGCCCGGTCCGCGGCGGCCGTCACGGTGCAGGTGTTGACGACCACGACGTCGGCGGTGTCCGGCGCGGAGCTGACGCCGCCGTCCTCGATCATCCGGCGCTCGACCCGGCACGAATCGGACTGGTTGGCGCGGCACCCGAACGTCAGGACGGAGTACTTCATCTCAGTCGGAATCAGGAGTCAGGATTCCTTCACAGCTCCATCTTCTCCGCCGCCTGCTCGACCTTCGCCGCCAGTTGCGCCTTGTACTTCTCGAGGCGCGCGGTGATGGCCGGGTCGCCGACACCCAGGATCTGGGCGGCCAGCACCGCCGCGTTCACGGCGCCGGGCTTCCCGATCGAGACGGTGGCGACCGGCACGCCGGGCGGCATCTGGACGGTCGACAGCAGCGCGTCGAGCCCCTTCAGCGCGGAGGAGTCGATCGGCACGCCGACGACCGGCCGCGTCGTGTGGGCGGCCACCATGCCCGCCAGGTGCGCGGCCGCGCCGGCGCCGACGATGAAGACCTTCACGCCGCGCGAGGGAGCCTCGTCGAGCAACCGGTGCACGCGGGCCGGCGAACGGTGGGCCGAGGCCACCGTCATCTCGCAGGCGATGCCGAGCTCCTTCAGCAGGTCCACGGTCAGTTGCATCACCGGGGCGTCGGAGTCGGAGCCGATGAGGATGAGGACGGAGATGTGGGACATAAGTGTTCGCTCTTCGGCCGACGGCCGACGACTGACGACTGACGACCGACGGCCCAGTGTGACACGTGTGACGCGGCCCTCGGCCATCAGCCCTCGGCCGTCAGCCGGTCGTGGCCCTGATGGCCTTCTGCCCGATGTCCTTCCGCATGAAGGCCCCGTCGAAGGCGATGCGCCGGGCGCCCTCGTAGGCGCGGGAGACGGCCTGGCGGTAGTCCTGCCCCTCGGCCACGACGGTGAGCACGCGCCCGCCGGCGGTGACGATGTCGGCGCCGCGACGCGCGGTCCCGGCATGGAAGACGACGACGCCCGGCACGCTCGCCGCGGCGCCGAGGCCGCTGATGACCTTGCCGGTCTCGTACTTGTCCGGGTAGCCGGCCGAGGCCACCACCACGCCGACCCGCGGCCAGTCGCGCGCGCGGCACGTGTCCTGGCCCAGGCGTCCCGCGGCCGCGTCGCGGAGCAGCGGCGCCAGGTCGCCGTCGATCATCGGCAGCACGACCTGCGCTTCCGGGTCGCCCATCCGCACGTTGAACTCGACGACCTTCGGCCCCCCGGCCGTCAGCATCAACCCCGCGTACAGGAAGCCGCGGAACTCGCGACCCTCCTCGCGCATGCCCCGGATGACGGGCATGACGATCGTGTCGCGGATACGGTCGAGCATTTCGTCGTCGACGAGCGGGCTCGGCGCGAAGGCGCCCATGCCGCCGGTGTTCGGTCCCTGGTCGCCGTCGAACGCGCGCTTGTGATCCTGGGCCGTCGGCAGCAGCACGGCGCGCCAGCCGTCGGTCAGCGCGAACACCGACGCCTCCTGCCCCTGCATGAACTCTTCGACGACCACCCGCGCCCCGGCGTCGCCGAACCGGCGGTCGACCATCATCGCGCGGACGGCGAGGCTGGCGTTGAGCTGGTCGGCGGCGACCACGACTCCCTTCCCGGCGGCGAGCCCGTCGGCCTTGATGACGACAGGGTAGCCGAACTGCCGGGTCGCCAGCACGGCGAGGGCGATCTCGGGTGACTCGCACACCTGGTAACGGGCGGTTGGCACGCCGTGCCTGGCCATGAACTCCTTGGCAAACGCCTTGCTGGACTCCAGCTCGGCGGCGAGGCGCGTGGGGCCGAGCAGCAGCCGGCCTTTCTCGGCGAACAGGTCGGCAATGCCGCGCGTGAGGGGCAGTTCCGGACCGATGACGGTGAGATCGGCTCCCTCCCGTTCAGCCAGGGCGAAGACCGCCTCCGGGTCGCCGGCATCGACCGGCACGACGCGGGCGGAGTCCTCGATCCCGGCGTTGCCGGGGGCGCACACGATCTCGTGCGCGGCAGCGTCGCGGGCCAGGCGCCACGACAGGGCGTGCTCGCGGGCGCCGGAGCCGACCACCAGGAGCTTCATGGGCGTCCGTCTACCGAAGATATGTTGCTGGAATACAAGCGGTTAGGCGACACCGGCAGGGGCCGATCCGGCGCCGAAGCCCGGCAGTAATAAATTGACTCCACGCCATCTTTGGGCCTAGAATCCGCCACTGCTTGTGATAGCCTAACATATTCTCGGGTTTTCAGCGGTTTACGAAGGTGCCAGCCGGGCCGGTGAGGGGGTGTTCTAGGGCGTGGCTGAAGTCAAAGTGCAGGAAGGCGAGTCGGTCGAGAGCGCCCTGCGGCGGTTCAAGCGGAAGGTTCAGCAGGAAGATATCATCAAGGATATCAAGAAGCATTCCTTCTACCTGAAACCGGGGGACAAGCGTCGGGCCAAGCAGGCACTGGCGCGCAAGCGGAGCCGTAAGAAGCTCCGGCGGGAGATGGAATAGCCAGAACGGGGGATCCGCCGATGGAATTCCAAGACAAGACCCTGCACTGCGTGGACTGCGGGGCGGAGTTCATCTGGACGGCCGGAGAGCAGCTGTTCTTCGCCGACAAGAACTTCAAGAACGAGCCCAAGCGGTGCAAGGCGTGCAAGACCAAGCGGGCCAGCCGGCCGGCGGGGGCGGGGCAGGCTCGTGAGCGTGTCGAGACCCAGACGACCTGTTCGGAATGCGGGAGAGTTACCACGGTTCCGTTCAAACCGACCCAGGGGCGCCCGGTCTACTGCCGCGAGTGCTTCCAGCAACGAAAGTTCGCGGGTGCCACGGGAAACGGCGCGTAGGGAATTGTCATCGGGGAACCGGAGGGGCCGCGCCGCGTGCGCGGCCCCTTTTCTTTGTACGGGAATCGGCGTCCACAGGGGACCGTGGCCCGCGCGCCGCGATCACGCCCGAAGCCGTGGAGCGGCCGCCGGTCGCAAGCCGCACGCCGCCGGTCGGCATTGGTTGACGCTGTTTTCTTCGCTACGCTAAGATGAAGCGCCTTGGTACGGCAACTTGCGGCTCGGCCCAGTGTCCGGTGGCGGCAGGTTGCGTGTTGTAAGGCGGGAGGGAATGGCGGCATGCACATTCATGAACGAGCGGTCGGAGACGTGACGATTATCGACGTCAACGGCAGGATGACTCTCGGCGAGGGCCAGGAGCTGCTGCGGGACAAGGTGAACAGCCTCATCCAGCAGGGTCAGAAGAAGCTCGTGCTCAATCTCGCGGAGGTCCCGTACATCGACAGCGCCGGTCTCGGCGAGATCGTCCGCACCTATACAACGGTCAGCCACCAGGGCGGCGCGTTGAAGCTCCTGAACCTGACCAAGCGCATCCAGGACCTGTTGGCGATCACGAAGCTGCTGACGGTCTTCGAGACGTTCGACGCCGAGGCTGACGCGGTCGGCAGCTTCGGTCCGAAGGGTGCCTGACCCTCCCCGCCGCGCTTGCATGGCGCGTCAGCCCCTCGAGGATTCCGTGAGCCGGGACGCCTCTGCCGCCAGAGACGTCCCGGGCCGATCCCGGCTGGGCAGCCTGGTCGTCTCGCTGCGCCCCGGCCAATGGACCAAGAATCTCGTCGTGTTCGCCGGCCTGCTGTTCGGCCGGCGGTTGTTCGATCCCGCGGCCTTCGCCGAGGCGTGCGCGGCGGCGGCGATCTTCTGCGCGCTGTCCGGCGTCGTGTACCTGATCAACGACGTGGCCGACCGGGAGGCCGACCGGCAGCACCCGCTCAAGTCGAGGCGGCCGATCGCCTCGGGCGAACTTTCCCCGGCGAGCGCGTGCGCCACGGCCGCGACGCTCGCCGCCGTCGCGCTCGCGCTGGCGTACTGGCTGCGACCGGCGTTCGCCGTCGTCGCGCTCGCGTACGTGGTCCTGCTGGCGGCCTACTCGGCGCGCCTCAAGCACGTCGTGATCATCGACGTGCTGACGATCGCGATCGGCTTCGTGCTGCGCGCGGTCGCGGGCGCGGTGGTCATCGGCGTGACCATCAGCCACTGGCTGCTGATCTGCACGGTCCTGCTGGCGCTGTTCCTCGCGCTCAGCAAGCGGCGGCACGAGCTGACGCTGCTGGCCGACGGCGCCGCGGGCCACCGGCGCATCCTCGGCGAGTACAGTCCGTACCTGCTGGACCAGATGATCGGCGTCGTCACCGCCTCGACGCTGATCGCGTACATCTTCTACACGATCAGCCCGGAGACGGTGCAGAACTTCCGAACCGAGAATCTGGCGCTGACCATCCCGTTCCCGCTCTACGGCATATTCCGGTACCTGTACCTCGTGCACAGGAAGGACGGAGGCGGCAGCCCGGCGGAGATGCTGGTCACCGACCGCCCCCTGCTGGCGTGCGTGGCTCTCTGGGCCGCGACCGTCGTCCTCATCGTGTACGGGCCGGTCCAGATGGCGGACGGCTACAGGCACCATCCATGACCGCGCCGGCGATCGTCGTGCCCCCGCCGGCCGCTGGACCCTCGGCACGATTTCGCAGTCGACACTGATGTCCGATCCAAACGCCCGCTTCCAGACGGTCAACGTCGAGCAGATCATGGCGCAGATCCGCGCGCGGATTCGCGAGCGGCGCGGCGCCGACCACGCCGACGCGCAGATCCGCGAACTGGCGGCGGCCAGGCTCGCGGGCCTTGTCGGTTCGCACGGCGCGCGCGAGGCACTGGTCGAAAACCTCCGGCGCGCCGCCAAGGCCGCGCCCGGAGGCGAGAGCGTCGCCGATTCGCCGCTGTACGGGCGGCCGGGGCCGCTCCGGTGGATCCGCCGCCTGCTGAGCCCCGTCCTCGCGCTCTTCCTCAGCCCGACGGGCGTCGTGCACGCCCTGGGCCGGCAGGACGAGGGCCGGGCCCGGCAGGAGCAGCTCAGCGCGATGATTTTCGAGCTCGTCGAGGACCTGGTGATCGAGACGACGCGTCTCGAGGTCGAGGTGAAGAAGCTCGAGATGCGCGTGGAATCGCAGTCGGCCCGCCTCGAGTTCGCCGAGCGGCGCGCGCGCTTCCTCGAGGGGTCGTTCCGGCCTCGAGCCGAGCAGGAGCCGGATCCCGAGTTCGCGCCGCGACGGGCGACGCGCGAGCCGGGCGTCCCGGCGCAGGGGCGCCCGCCGCGGGATTTCCAGCGGTCGGCGCAAGGTGGCGCGGGACGTCAGCCCCAGCGCGGCCGCGACGCGCAGCCTCCGGCCGGCCGCGACGCACAGCCTCCGGCCGGCCGCGACGCGCAGCCTCCGGCCAGCCGAGACGCGCAGCCTCCGGCCAGCCGAGACGCGCAGCCTCCGGCCAGCCGAGACGCGCAGCCGCCAGCCAGCCGCGACATCGAGTCGGCAGCCGGCCGTGACGCGGAAGCCCAGGTCGGCCGCGACGCGCAACCGCAGGTCAATCGTGACGCGGAATCGCAGGTCGGTCGTGACGCGGAGCAGCCGGGTGCCGGCGGCGAGGCGAAGCGGCGGCGGCGGCGGCGGCGCGGCCGGCGGGGCGGCGCGAACCGCGCGCCCGGCGAGCCCGTCGTAGCTGGAGGTGCCGGACCGGCGCCGCAGGCCGATGGCGACGCGGAGCCAGCCGAAGCGGCGGCGACGGCGTCGGCCGATGCCCCGGCGCCCGAGCCGCGCCACGGAGAGCCGCCGCCCGAGCACGACGACTAACGAGGCGGGCCTCAGACGGTCGAATCTTGCCCGCCTCGCGAGTCGCAGGAACGCTGTTGGCTGGCCCCGCGCAGGCGCGGGGCTCAGGACGTCTTGAAGGGCACGAGTGACTTCGGGAGTAACTGACTCTTTCGCCACGACTTTGGCCCTTCAAGACGTCTGGTGAGACGCGCCGTCGTCGTCTCGCCCGACGGAGCCATCGGCCGCCGCGGCCCTGCGGTCGCGGTCGTGCCGCGTGGTTCGAGGACACCGTGAAGATTGCGTTCATCGTCCCGCGCTACGGGACCGAGATCCTCGGCGGGCCCGAGTACCACTGCCGCCTGGTCGCCGAGCGGATGGCCGAGCGGCACCAGGTGGACGTGCTGACGACGTGCGCCCGCGACGCCGCCACGTGGCAGAACGAGTACCCGGAGTCGACCGACCGCGTCCGCGGCGTGATGGTCCGCCGGTTCGCGAACGCCGCGACGCGAGACCCTCGCGCGTTCGAGCGGCTGTCTTCGCTCGTCTTCTCTCCCTCCCACACGGCGGCCGACGAGGCGGAATGGCTGCGGCAGCAGGGACCGTGGTGTCCCCCGCTGCTCGACTACCTGTCGCGGCAGCACGCGTCGTACGACGCGCTGGTGTTCTTCGGCTGCGTGCACGCGCCGTCGGTGCTCGGCCTGCAGGTGGCGCCCGGGCGCAGCATCCTCGTACCGGCGGCGCACGACGAGCCCGCCCTCGGGCTGTCGATCGTCAGGGAGGCGATCGAGCGCCCGCGCGCGATCGCCTACAACACGCCCACCGAGCAGCGGTTCCTCGCCGCGCGGCTCGGGATCCGCGCCGAGGTGCAGGATGTCATCGGCTGCGGCGTGGACCTGCCGCAGCACCACGCCTACCCGCGCCTCGGCCCCGGCGCGACCGACGCCACCGAGAGCGATGCCGAGACGGGTCACGAAGGCGAGGCGGAGGGCGGCCTTGTCAGCCGCGGCCCGGCGGGCGAAGGCGGACGGCCTTTCGCGTCGCACCTCACCTCGCGCGGCGCGATGTTCAGGCGGCGCCACCGGCTGCACGGCCCGTTCGTGCTGTACGGCGGCCGCATCGAGGCGCGGAAGGGGTGCGAGGAGCTGGTCGAGTACTTCGACACCTACGTCGAGTCGGGCGGCGAGGCGTCGCTCGTGCTGATGGGCGTGAAGCTGATGCCGCTGCCCGAGGAGCCGTTCATCACCTTCGCGGGGCTGCTCTCGGAGACCGAGCGAGGCCAGGCGCTCGAAGCCGCCACCGTCGTGGTGGTGCCGTCGCCGGTGGAGACGCTGTCGCTGCTCGCGCTCGAGGCGTTCTCGGTCGGCACGCCGGTGCTCGCCAGCGCGCGCAGCGAGGTGCTCGTCGATCACTGCCTGACCGGCAACGGCGGCCTCTTCTACGCCGACCGGGACGAGTTCGTCGAGTGCCTGGGGACGCTGGTGGCCGACGAGGGGCTGCGGGCGGGGCTCGGCCGCAACGGGCGCGAGTACGTCCGGCGGAACTACCGGTGGGACATCGTTGTCGCGAAGTACGAGCGGATGATGGGAGAACTCAGGAAGTAAGAAGTACGACGTGGGCCATCGGCAGCCAGCCGCCAGCCGGAATCGGCAGCGCGGGGCTTCAGCACCGCCCGCGCAAGGCCTCCAAGAACGCTTCATCCTCCGCCACGTGCCCGGGACACGCGCCCGCCTCCTCCTCGGGCTCGCAGCCCTCGGAGCTCCCGACCAGGAAGGCGTCGCCGGGATACGGCGTCGTCGCGAACGCGGCTCGAATGGCCGCAGCCACTTCGTTCTTGTCTCGCATCGGCTCGCCCAACGGTCGGTACGTGACTCCGCCGAGAGTCGAAAGCCGAGAGCCGAGAGCCGAGGGCCTTCAGCGGCCGACCGGCTACGACTCGGCCGGGTCGTCGCCGTTCGCGGTCCCGTCCTCGCCGCGCCGGCGCCGGAGGCGGATGTCGTGCCGCTTGATCATCTCGTTGAGCGTGGTCGGCTTGAGGTGCAGCAGCTCGGCCGCCCGCTTCTGCACGCCGCCGACCAGGTCGAGCGTGGACTCGATCAGCCGCCGCTCGAAGTCGGCCGTCACCTCGTTGAACGGAGATCCCCTCGTTGGGCAGGTTGAACTGCGGCATCCTGAACACCGGCCGCTTCCGCACCTGCTCGGGCACCAGGTCCTCGCCGATCGTCGGGCCGGTGGTGAGCACGACGGCCCGCTCGATCGCGTTCTCGAGCTCCCGCACGTTGCCCGGCCAGTCGGTACTCGAGCAGCAGGTCGAGCGCGCCGGGCGTCAGCTCGAGCCCGACCTTCTCGTTCTCGGTGCCGTACTTGTGGAGGAAGTGCTGCACGAGCAGCGGGATGTCCTCCTTGCGGTCGCGCAGCGGCGGCAGCTGCACGGTGATGACGTGGAGGCGGTAGTAGAGGTCCTCGCGGAACCGCTGTTCCTCCATCATCTGGCGCAGGTCCACGTTGGTCGCCGCGATGATCCGGACGTCGACCTTGATGTTCTCGACGCCGCCGAGGCGCATGAACTCGCGCTCCTGCATCACGCGCAGCAGCTTGGGCTGCGTCTCGATCGGGATGTTGCCGATCTCGTCGAAGAAGATGCTCCCCTTGTCGGCCATCTCGAAGAGCCCCTTCTTCGGGTAGACGGCGCCGGTGAAGGCGCCCTTCACGTGGCCGAACAGGTTCGACTCGAGCAGGTCGGGCGGCAGGTTCCCCGAGTTCACCGTCACGAAGGCGCGCGGGGCCCGCGGCGAGTTCGAGTGGATCGCGCGCGCCACCAGCTCCTTCCCCGTGCCGCTCTCCCCGCCGATCAGGATCGTCGACCGGCTGGGCGCCGCCTGGATGATCAGGTCGAACACCTGCCGCATGCGCTGGCTGCGGCCGATGATGTTCCCGAACTTGCTGTAGCGCTCCTGGAGGTTCTGCCTGAGCGCCCGGTTCTCGGCGACCAGCTGGGAGCGCTCGACGGCGTTGCCGAGGACGACCAGCACCTCGTCGTTCTTGAACGGCTTGGTGACGTAGTCGAACGCCCCGCGCTTCATCGCCGCGATCGCCGTCTCGACCGAGGCGAAGGCGGTGACCATGATGACCGCGATGTCCTCGTCGATCTTCTTGATCTCGTCGAGCACCGCGAGCCCGTCCATGCCCGGCATCATCACGTCCACGATCGCGGCGGCCACCGGCACCGATCGCGCGATGTCGAGCCCCTCGGCGCCGCCCGACGCCAGGCGGACGTCGTACCCCTCGCGCGTGAGGAGCGCCTCGAGGATCTCGCGCATGATCTCTTCGTCGTCGACGACGAGCACGGTGCCGGATCGGGCCATAGTCAGGGCAGACGCGAAAGGGTCAGACGGCGCGGCCCGCGCGCGGGATCGACGCGGGCGCCGCCAGCGGGAACGACAGCGTGAACCGGGTCCCGACGCCGACCGCGCTCTCGCACGCGATCGCGCCCTCGTGGTCGCGCACGATGCCGTAGGCGATCGACAGGCCGAGGCCGGTGCCCTGGCCCATCTCCTTGGTCGTGAAGAACGGGTCGTAGATCCGGGCGAGGTAGTCGCTCGGGATGCCGGCGCCGGTGTCGCTCACCTCGACGACGGCCGTGTGATCGGCGGTCCGCGTGCGGATGGTCAGCCAGCCCCCCTTGGGCATGGCGTCGCGGGCGTTGATGAACAGGTTGAGGAACACCTGCTGCAGCTTGAACTCGGTGCCGAGCACCACCGGCCCGGGCGGCGGCATCTCGCGCCGCACCTGGATGCGCGACACCTTGAACTGGTGCTCGAGCAGCGACAGCACGTCGCCAACGACGACGGCGAGGTCGACCGGGGCGCGCTCGGGCGTCGACGTCGCCGGCCGCGAGAGGTTCAGCAGGCCGTTGACGATCTTCGCCGCGCGGAACGTCTGGCGCTCGATCTTCTCGAGCAGGCGCGTCTTCGGATCGTCGGGGTCGGCGCCGTCGAGCAGCATCTGCGTGAAGCTGGAGATGCCGGTGAGCGGCGTGTTCACCTCGTGCGCCACGCCCGCGGCCAGCAGCCCGATCGACGCCATCTTGTCGGAGATCTGGAGCTGCTCCTCGAGCTGCGCCCGCGCCGTCACGTCGTCGACGATGACGACCGTGCCGCTGTCGGCGCCGCCCGACAGCGACTGGAGCGGGACGGTGGTGATGTTGACGAGCGCCCGGGCGTGGCCCCCGGCCGCCCCGTCCAGCGGGAACCGGTAGCAGGTCCCGCCCTGCGGCGACTGCCCGCGGGCGTCCCTCACCGCCTCGGCGAAGGCCGGCCCGAACAGCTCGCCGAGCGTCCGGCCGACCGCGTCGGCGCGCGAGGCGCCGTGCTGCTGCTCGAGCGCCCGGTTCCAGCGCAGCACCCGGTCGTGCGCGTCGACCACCGCGAGACCGGCGTCGAGCGATTCCAGGATGCTCTCGTTGAACTCGCGCAGCCGCCCGAGCTCCTCGGCCTTGAGGTGCAGCTGCCGGTAGAGCCGGCCGTTCTCGAGCGCGGTCGCCGCCTGCCCGGCCACCGCCGCGAGCAGCGCCAGGTCTTCCGAGCTGAGCGGTTCGGCGTGCTCCTTGCGGCCCAGCGCCAGCACCGCGATCGTCGACTCCTTCGACACGCACGGCACGAAGTAGTAGAGCTCCAGCTCGCGCCACTCCTCGACGTCGCCGGGCGCCAGCCCGTGCGTCGTGACCGGGTCGTCGAGGTCGATCGTCGCGCCCGACGCCAGCCGCGCGCCCAGCGGCGAGGCGCGCCCGAGCCGCACCGGCGCGCCGTCCATCCCGGCCGAGCGGATCGCGACGAAGTCCCCGGTCCGCTCCTCGGCCAGCAGCAGCGCCATCCGGTCCACCAGCAGCGTCTCGGTCACACGCGAGACGATGCGGTCACCCAGCCGGTAGAGGTTCAGGTCCGAGCTGAGGTCGCGGGCGAAGCCGACCAGCGCCCGCCGGTAGTCGTACCGGTCGCGGTACAACACGCGGTCGAACGTCGTCTGGATCACGTTCTTGAGCGGCCGCGCCACCAGCACGACCACCAGCGTGGCCAGCATCGCGATGACGGAGGTGTGCTCGCGCGACCCCCCGGGGACCATCCAGTCGGCCAGCCGCAGCAGCACCGCGTACATGGCCGCCACGCCGGCCAGCATCGCGGCCCACACCATGCCGCGCTTGACGATCACCTCGACGTCGGCCAGGCGGTAGCGCACGATCGCCGACGCAAAGGTGAGCGGGATCAGGCTCAGCGGGATGGCGGACAGCTCCATCGGCAGCGACGGCCTCGTCCCGAGGGCGTACGGCACCGCGTAGCCGAACGCGAACGGCAGCCCCCCGAGCGCCGTGCCCCACGCGATCCACCGCAGCTGCCTCCGGGCCGTGACCGTCCGGACCTCGCCGAACGCCCGCATGATCACCGCGAGACCGACGCACAGGAAGATCGACAGGTACAGCGGCTCGAACCGGTCGAGCGCCTGCACGACGCCGTCGATGTAGAAGCGCGCGTTCTGCACCGACCGCGCGACGGCCACGATCCGCACGGCGCCGAGCAGCACCGCCGGCAGGTAGACCAGCGGCCACAGCCGGCTGCCGAGCGGCGTCGTCACGAAGGTGCGCGGGCGCTCGGGGAAGAAGAAGGTGAAGTGCAGGAACAGCGGCGGCAGCAGCAGCACCGCGGCCGCGTCGGCCCAGTAGAAGAACCAGTCGAGCCGATCCAGCCGGCCGGAGAAGGAGAAGACGGCCCACCCGAAGAACGTGCCCGCCAGCCAGAGGAAATGCAGCGTCGCCGGGTGGCTCGGCCTCCGCAGGCGCACGCTCGCGCCCACCAGCAGCGTGAACAGACCGATCGGCGCCAGCACGAAGTACAGCCCGACGTTGCCGAGCGGCACCGACGCCAGGCGGAAGCTGAAGGCCTCAGAGGTCCCCAGCCGCAGCACCCGGTACTCGACCGGCTGCCCCTCCTTCGACTGGCGCAGGATGTCCCAGACGTCGGGGGACCGATCGACCAGTTGCCCGTTGATGGCTTCGAGGAGGTCGCCGGGCTTGATGCCCGCGCGCGCCGCCGGCGTCCCCGGAGCCACCTCGAACGCGGTCACCCCTTCGACCCGGTTCACCCACAGCACGCCGTCGTCAGCCTCGTGCGAAGTGGCGCGGATGGCGATGTTCGCCAGGCCGAGAACCAGGAGGATCGCCGCGATGCCGAGCGTCAGCAAAGACGGGGTGAACGCGGGCCAGCCGGGCCAACGCCACAGGATCTTCCGCCTGGCTTCCGCCGCGCTTGGTCGCGTGTTCATGACCGGGTCGCCGACCGTTCAACGTCGATCGTTGAAGAGAGCAAACGGCATACCATGGACGAGATGCAGCCACAGCGCCGTAAACATTTGCAAAGGTTCGACTTGCCGCTCAAGCCTGGAACCCTGTCGCCCGTTCATCCAACCAATTGGACCCCTCGTCCACAATAGTGGATATAGACAGCCGAATTCTAACGGACCAGACAGCAAGGGCGGGCTTCCGGCGCCCGCCCCCTGGGGTTCGCTCACCACCCCGCCCGCCCGGGAGGCGGCGGTCAGAACCGCACGACGAATCCTCCGAGGATCCGGGTCGGCGGCTTGTAGACCAGCAGTTCGTCGTAGACGGAGCTGTCGCGCGCCACGTCCCTGAACACGTTCTTGACGACGAACAGCACCTGCCAGTGCGCCGTCGTGAAGTCGAGGAACGGCAGCCGCTGGGCGACCTCGACGTCGAAGCGCGAGTCGAAACCCGCGCCGGCCGATTCGCCATCCTGCCTGGCGAAGCCGCTGTTGAGCCGGTACGCGACGAACACGTGCGTTTCGGTCAGCGGCAGGTCGGCTTCGATCGACGTCGCCAGGCCGTGCAGTTGTTCGTGGCTCGGGCGCGGACCGAACCCGAGCACGAGCAGCTCCTGCCCTGGCGCCGTTCTCCACCACCGGGCCTCGGTCAGCTCGTACGCCACCGTGCCCCGCAGCCGCGACAGCAGGTGGTGTGTCACGCCGAAACTCCAGCCGTGCGTCATGACGTCGCCCGCGTCCGCGATGCCGTAGTGCCCCGCCTGACCGGCCATCGCCTCGTCGAAGAACACCACCTGCTGGTTGGTCGTGTCCTGGTAGAACGAGCGGAGCGCGAGGGACAGGCCCGACGTCAGGTCGTGCTCGATCGCCGCGTCGAACTGGGTGGTGCGCTGGGGCACCATCGGCGAGAAGGACACGAAGGTCCGCTCGGGCGGCACCCAGAATCCGCCAGCGAACGGTTCGAGGAACTCCTCCGCCCCGGGGGCCAGCTGTCTCTGCGAGGCGCCGACCCGAAGCCTGAACCGCTGGATCGGCACCACCGTCACCACGACGCTGGGGCTGACGAGACCTCCGCCGCGCATGTAGTCGTACCAGGCCAGGCGCCCGCCGTAGTCGATGATGAGACGTGGCGTCACGGTGAACCGGCCGGTGCCGTAAAGCAGGCCGGCGGTGCGGTCGCCCGGTTCCGCCTGCCCGAGCGACAAGCGGGCGCCGGGGTTCGTCGACGCCAGGCGCTGCGAGCTGTAGGCGAAGCCGACGTTGTAGAGGTTCCTCGACGGCGCGCGGTTCCGGAACCCTCCGGAGAGGAACCACGAACCCGGCGTCGCCTGCGTCATTACCCGCGCCGACCAGTCGCCATAGCGCCAGACCGGTCCGGCCAGCGCGAAGAACGCGCTCCCGCGCATCGCGGAGTCCGAGGAGGACTGGCCCTGGCTGCCGTCGAAGGATCCCGACGTCATCAGGTTGACCTGCCCGGTCACGGGGAGATCGCTCAGGATCCTGGCCGGCGCGCCGAGCGCGCGGGCCAGGCCGACACCGGACGCCGCCGGCGGCCTGCCGCCGGCCGGACCGTCCGCCGTCACCGGCGCGGCCGATGCCCGTTCGGTCGTGTCCTTCAGGACGCTTCGCGGGAGGTGGCGAATCCGCCACACCGTCTCGTTGCGGTCGTCCGGTCCTTTCGCCGCTGGGTCCGCAACGGCGAACGGGTCGAGCGCCAGCGGGTCGAACCCCGGCGCGACCGGCGCGAGCCCGGCGGCAAGCACCCGCGGCGGTGGAGGCGGTGTTCTCGGCAGGGGGGACGTCGAGGCGACCGGCGAGGACGGGTTCGCCGGGATGGCGCGCTGCAGGGTGATGGCGTAATGCGCGGGCGAGGCCGCGCGGACGTCGACGAACTGGCGACGCGACGGGACGAACCCGGCCAGGTGAGCGCGCAGGACGTACTGGCCAGGCGGCAGGCCCATGGTGAACAGGCCGCTCTTGTCGGTCATCGCGACGGCGCTGGTCGCGCCGATCGCGGACACCATCGCCCCGGTGAGCGGCGCGCCCCGCTCGTCGACGACCACGCCCTCGATGTAGCCCGACGAGGCGAACGCCGCCCGGTGCGCCGACCCGCCGGAGGAGGCGCGGGCGTTGCCGGGCTGGGCCTGCGCGGCGGGGGTCCACCCCACCAGGCCCGCCACGACCGTCGAACCGACGATCGTCAGGAAGCGGTTCATAGGCTGGCTCTGGCTCCCCGGCCTCCCGGCCGGCTGGCGTGCACCGGGGACCCGCAGGTCCCCGGCCACGATCCGACAGGCCCGCCTGCCGGCAGCCTGCCGGCTACCCCGGGAGCACCGTGAACTGCGCGTTCTCGACCTTCGACTTGCCCGTCACCTTGTCGGCGATCTTGATCTCGACACGGTAGCTCCCTTCGGGGAAGGTCTCGAGGGGAACCTCCGTCCCGACGAACACGCCGGCTTTCGGGTCGGCCTTCGCGCCGAACGGCTGCGGTCCGGTCCCGTTGAAGAGCTTCTCGCCGCCGTCCTCCTTGTGGTAGAAGGAGCAGTCCACCGTGAGGTTCGGCAGCTTCGTCGCCGGATCGACGCCGGTGTTGTAGACCCACAGGCTGATCGACAGCCACGACTTCTTGTCGAACTTGGGCTCGAGCGGAATGGCCTCGGACGCCACCTGGAAGTAGATGTAAGGATTCCTGGCCGGGTCGTTCTGCAGCTTCGGGGCCTGGGGCTCGGGCGCCTTGGTGAGCAGCACCGAACTGGTCGCCAGCGGCTGGGTCGAGAAGTCCGGAACGGTCAGCGCCGCCTTCAGCAAACCCGCCTTCGCCTGGGCCTTCTTGTCCTTGACGTTCGCCGCGGGCTCCTTGAGCAGGAGGTAGACCTCGTAGTCGCCGGGTGGCACCATGATCGACGACGGGAGCCGGAGCGTGGTGCCGGCCTGCGCGTTCAGGGCGAACGACTTCAGGTCCTCGAAGGGGTATTCCACCGCCGGCGGCTGGGCGCGCAGCTTGTTGGCGGCCTCGATGAGGTCCTGGTTCTCGGGATCGAGCTTCACTTCGTTGTCAGCCTTGGCGAGCGCAGCCTTGTAGTCGGCCTGCGCCTTCTGCTGCGCCGCGATGGTCGCCTTGTCCACCACGCGGAGGAAGAAGGTCGCCGTCGGCGGGAGCTTCTGATCCTTGTCGAGCAGCATCAGGAACGGCACGTACTCGCGGCCTCCCGTGCCCCTCATGAAGTGGGTGACCCACGAGAACTTGATGTCGGTCGGCGCCGGCTGCCCCGCCATCGCGTCGTCGACGATCTTGACGGCCGCGGCGATCTCGGCCTGCTGGGCCTTGTCGGGCTTGGGCGCAGGTTTCTTGTCCTGGGCCGCCGCCTGGAACGAGGAGACGAACAGAGCGAACACGAGGGCGCCGGCCACCTGCAGCACCCGGTTACGGATGATCATGACGAGTTTGCTCCCGCGCTACGTCGGAATGACGAATCGTTGGATCATAGTCGCCGGGTGTTGCGAAAGTCAAAACCTGCAGCGCTCGCCGGCCAGCTGAGCCGCGGCGTCCGCCGGCAGGCGCGCGTGCTATGATCCGAAACCGCGGGAGTACTCCGGCGGGTCGAACCTGAGACGCGCTCATGCTCGATGAGGCCATGGTCATCGTCCTCGCCGGCGGCGCCGGCGAGAGACTCTATCCGCTCACGAGGGAGCGGGCCAAACCTGCCGTCTTCTTCGGCGGGCCCTACCGCATCATCGACTTCGTCCTGAGCAACTGCATCAACTCCGGGCTCCGGCGGATCTTCATCGCCACCCAGTACAAGTCGCTCTCGCTCAATCGCCACATCCGCATGGGCTGGAGCATCGTCTCCGAGGAGCTCGGGGAGTTCATCGAGATCCTGCCGCCCCAGAAGCGAGTGGGCGAGCACTGGTATCTCGGCACGGCCGACGCCGTCTACCAGAACCTGTACTCGATCGTCCGCGAGCGCCCCCGCTACGTGGTCGTGCTCTCCGGGGACCACGTGTACAAAATGGACTACAGCCGGATGCTGCGGTTCCACCGCGACCGGAAGGCCGCCGTCACCATCGCGACCATCGAGGTGCCGATCGAGGAGTCGCAGCGGTTCGGCATCGTGCGGATCGACGAGCGCGACCGGGTGGTCGGCTTCGAGGAGAAGCCCGAGTGCCCGGTGCCGTCTCCCGGCGCGCCGCACCTCACGCTGGCCTCGATGGGCATCTACGTCTTCGACGGGAACGTCCTCGTCCGCGCGCTCGAGGCCGACGCCGCGCGCGAGACGACGCACGATTTCGGCCGCGACATCATCCCCGCGCTGATCGGCGAGGTCCCGACCTTCTCGTACCGGTTCTACGACGAGAACAAGAAGGCGGCCAAGTACTGGCGCGACATCGGCACGCTCGACGCCTACTACGAGGCCAACATGGACCTCGTCCAGGTGAACCCCGAGTTCAACCTGTACGACCCGGAGTGGCCGCTGCGGACCTACCAGCCGCAGGCCCCGCCGGCCAAGTTCGTGTTCGCGGAGAACGGGCGCCGGTGCGGGCAGGCGCTCGACTCGATCATCTCCCCGGGCTGCATCGTCTCCGGCGGCCGGATCACCGGCAGCGTGCTCTGCCCGAACGTGCGCGTCCACAGCTTCTGCCACATCGACCGGTGCATCCTGATGCCGGGCGTCAGGGTGGGCCGGCACGCCCGGATCCGGCGCGCGATCGTGGACCGGGACGTCTTCATCCCCCGCGGCGCCGTGATCGGCTACGACCTCGAGGAGGATCGGCGGCGGCACACCGTGTCCGACCAGGGGATCGTGGTCGTGACGCATGACGACGAGCCCCTCATCCGCGGGATCGAGCCCGAGGCGCTCGCGGCGGAGGAGGGGGCCGACAACGGCCGGAGCCCGGAGGAATCCGAGGACTGGCGCGACACCGCCCCGGTCGACGATACTGACTTCCCCGGCCCGCCGCCCGGGTCCGACCGGTCCGATTGATCGCAGCGCTTCCGCCGCCGAGAGGCGGCCCGAGGAGACCTTTCGTGAAGATTACGCACGTGCACGGCCGGGAGATTCTCGACTCGCGGGGCAACCCGACGGTCGAGGTGGATGTCGAGGTCGAGGGAGGCGTTCGCGGACGGGCGGCTGTGCCGTCTGGCGCGTCCACCGGCGAGCGCGAGGCGCTCGAACTGCGCGACGGCGACAAGGCTCGCTACCTCGGCAAGGGGGTGCTGCGGGCGGTGGCCAACGTGAACGGCGAACTCGCCGCGGCGGTGACGGGCCGGGACGCGGCCGACCAGCGGGCGCTCGACGCCGCGATGAACGCGCTCGACGGGACGCCGACCAAGAGCCGGCTCGGGGCCAACGCGATCCTCGGCGTGTCGATGGCGGCCGCGCGCGCGGCGGCGCTCGCCAAGGGCGAGCCGCTCTACGCCGCCATCGCGCGGCTGGCCGGCAGGCCGTCGGACTCCTTCGTGGTCCCTGTCCCGATGATGAACATCCTCAACGGCGGCGCGCACGCCGACTCGAACGTCGACGTCCAGGAGTTCATGGTCGTGCCGCTCGGCCTGCCGTCGTTCCGCGAGGCGCTCAGGGCCGGCGCCGAGACGTTCCACGCGCTGAAGTCGATCCTCAAGCAGCACGGCCTGTCCACCAGCGTGGGCGACGAAGGCGGCTTCGCCCCCACCCTCAAGGCCAACCAGCAGGCGCTCGAGTTCGTCGTCGAGGCGATCGCCAAGGCCGGCTACACGCCGGGGCGCGAGGTCGCGATCGCGATCGACACGGCGGCCAGCGAGCTCTGGGAGGACCAGAGCCCGGCCGGCGCCGCTCCCGACGCGAGGACGGGCCGGTATCTGTTCAAGAAGTCCGGCGACAAGCCGAGGACGTCGGCCGAGATGGTGGACCTCTACGCCGGCTGGATCGCCCAGTTCCCGATCGTGTCGATCGAGGACGGCCTCGCCGAGGGAGACTGGGCGGGCTGGGAGTTGCTGACCCGCCGCATCGGCGAGCGGGTCCAGATCGTGGGCGACGACATCTTCGTCACCAACCCGTCGATCTTCACGCGCGGGATCGAACGGAAGATCGCCAACAGCATCCTCATCAAGCTCAATCAGATCGGGACCGTCACCGAGACGCTCGACGCCATCGGCATGGCGCGGGAGGCCGGCTACACGACGGTCATCTCCCACCGTTCGGGTGAGACCGAGGACTCGACGATCGCCGACCTGGCCGTGGGCACCTCGGCCGGCCAGATCAAGACCGGGTCGGCGAGCCGGTCGGACCGGGTCGCCAAGTACAACCAGCTGCTCAGGATCGAAGAGGAGCTGGGCTCGCGGGCGCGCTACGCGGGCCGCGAGACGTTCGCCCAGCTCCGCTAGAGTGGTGCCTGCTCCAACGCCTGCCCTGCTCGAGGTCCGGCGCCTGACCACGGTCTTCGACGTGGGGGGGCGTGCCCTGCCCGCGGTCGATGACGTCAGCTTCGAGGTGCGGAGGGGGGAGACGCTCGGCCTGGTCGGCGAGTCGGGCAGCGGCAAGTCGATGACGGCGCTGTCGATCCTCCGGCTGGTCCAGCCGCCGGGGCGGATCGCCGGGGGGAGCGTCCTGTTCGAGGGGCGCGACCTGATGACGCTGGCCGAGCGGGAGATGCGCCGGGTGCGCGGCGCCAGGATCGCCCTGGTCTTCCAGGAGCCGATGACGGCGCTCAACCCGGTCTTCACCGTGGGCGACCAGATCGCGGAAGCGATGATCGTCCACGGCCTCGAGAAGCGGGCCGGCGCCAGGCGGCGGGCGGTCGAGTTGCTCGGCGCCGTGCGCGTCGCCGACCCGGAGCGCGCGTCGCGCAGCTATCCCCACCAACTCTCGGGCGGCATGCAGCAGCGCGTGCTCGTCGCGATGGCGCTCTCGTGCCGTCCGTCGCTCGTCATCGCCGACGAGCCGACGACGGCGCTCGACGTGACGATCCAGGCGCAGATCCTCGACCTGCTCCGGGAGATGCGCCGGGAGTTCGACCTCGCGATGCTGCTCGTCTCGCACGACCTCGGCATCATCGCCGGCACGGCCGACCGCCTCGCCGTCATGTACGCCGGCCGCATCGTCGAGCAGGGGCCGGTCGGGAGCGTGTTCGCGTCCCCGGCGCACCCGTACACGAGGGCGCTCGTCGCGTCGGTCCCGCGGGGCGACGCCGGGGGGCGGCTCGCGGCGATCGAGGGGGCCGTGCCCGCGATCTCGGAGATGCCGCAGGGCTGCGCGTTTGCTCCGCGGTGCCGCGACGCGATCCCCGTCTGCCGGGGCGAGCGGCCGACCGAGACCGCGCCCGGGCCGGACCGTGTCGTCCGCTGCCACGTCCACGGACAGCCCGCGCAGGGAAGCTAGCGGCATGCCGATCCTGGCCGTTCGCCGGCTCGTGAAGGAATTCCCCCGCGGCCGCGGCTGGTCGCGCCACCAGCCCGTCGTGCGCGCGGTCGACGAGGTGAGCTTCACGATCGAGCCCGGCGAGACGTTCGGCCTGGTCGGCGAGTCCGGCAGCGGCAAGACGACGACCGGCCGGTGCATCCTCCGGCTGATCGAGCCGACCTCGGGAGAGGTGCGGTTCAAGGACCTCGACGTGCTCGCGCTCCCACGCGAGCAGATGCGCCGCGCGCGGCGCGACATGCAGATCGTCTTCCAGGATCCGTATTCGTCGCTCAACCCGCGCATGCGCGCCCGGCGGATCGTCGAGGAGCCGCTCGTCATCCACAAGCTCGGCACCCGGGCCGAGCGCCGCGACCGGGTGGCGACGCTCTTCGAGCTGGTCGGCCTCGACCCGGCGCACCTCGATCGCTACCCGCACGAGTTCAGCGGCGGCCAGCGCCAGCGCATCGGGCTCGCCCGCGCCCTCGCCCTCGAACCGTCGTTCATCGTCGCCGACGAGCCGGTGTCGGCGCTCGACGTCTCGGTCCAGGCGCAGGTCGTCAACCTGCTCATGGACCTGCAGGAGCGCCTGCACCTCACCTACCTGTTCATCGCGCACGACCTGCGGCTGGTGCGGCACGTCTGCCGCCGCGCCGCCGTCATGTACCGCGGCCGGATCCTCGAGATGGGCCCCACGCCGGACCTGTTCGGCAACCCGGCGCACCCCTACACGCGGGCGCTTCTCTCGGCCATCCCGGTGCCCGACCCGGACGCGAAGCCTGCCCGGATCGAATGGGATCCGGACAGCGTGGACCTGCGGGCGCCGCTCAGGGAAGTCGCCGCAGGACACATGGCGGCGATCTGACGCCTTGCGCCTCGCGGCTCGCGACCTGCGACTTGCGGCGGCGGAGCGATCTGTACGTAGGCCGGCCCTTGAGGGCCGGCGAGCGGCGGGGCGAAGGCGGGAAGCCCCGCCCTTGTATCTTGACTGACAGAACGCGTATTACAGAATCTACAGCTCGGCGAGGCGGCAGCCCGATCCGCCCCAGGTCCTCAGACCGTTACGTAGCAGGGGCGCCGCCATCGCCACGTCGTCAGCCCGAACGGTTGACAGGGCTTCGAGCCCGCATCCCACAAGGTCGGGCGCTTTCGACGTCGCCGTGCTGTGGAGGCCCCATGACCACCGCTCCGATCTACGTCGGCATCGACGTCGCGAAAGCCCAAGTCGAGGTCGCCGTCCGCCCGTCGGGCGAGACGTGGACCGCGCTCGTCGAGGAGCCCGAACTGACGCGCCTGGTCAGCCGGATCCAGGCCTTGGCCCCGACGCTCGTCGTGCTCGAAGCCACCGGGGGCTACGAGGTCCCGGTGGTCAGCGCGTTGGCCGCCGCCGCCGTGCCGGTGGTCGTGGTCAACCCGCGCCAAGTCCGCGCCTTCGCGAAGGCGCTGGGGATATTGGCAAAGACGGACGGCCTCGACGCGGGCGTCCTCGCCCTCTTTGGCGAGCGCGTGCAGCCGCCTGTCCGCCCGCTCCCCGACCCCGCGCTCGAGGGCCTCACCGCGCTGGTGGCCCGCCGGCGCCAATTGGTCGAGATGCTCGTCGCCGAGCGCCATCGCCGCAGCCAGCTGCGCAACGCGGTGGTCCGCCGCGACATCAACCAGCACATTCGCTGGCTCGATCGCCGCCTGACCCAGACCACGCGGGACATCGGCCGGCTGCTCGAGACCACGCCCGCCTGGCGCGTCGAGGAGGACCTCCTCCGGTCCGTCCCCGGCATCGGCCCGCACACCGCGGCGGTGCTGATCGCGGAACTTCCGGAGCTCGGGCAACTCACGCGGCGCGAAATCGCCGCGCTCGTCGGGGTCGCCCCCTTCAATCGCGACAGCGGCACGCTCTCGGGGACTCGCCACATCTGGGGCGGGCGCGCCACCGTCCGCGGCGCGCTCTACATGGCGACCCTCGTCGCCACGCGCTACAACCCGGCGATCCGGGTCTTCTACCAACGCCTCGTGGCCGCCGGCAAGAAACGCAAGGTCGCCCTGACGGCCGCGATGCGCAAACTCCTGACCATCCTCAATGCGATGGTTAAACATCAGCAGCCTTGGAGGCTCGCCACGGAGTAGCGACTCTCCTTGACTTCACAAGACGGTTGCTACGTAGAGGAAACCAGGCAGTGTGTCACGCGTGCGGGCCTTGAGCCTTGAGTCCTGAGCCGTCTAAGCCGCCCGCCGAACGTCGTCCTCGATCTGCCCGTCGCGGATGTGGACGACGCGATGGGCGTGCGCGGCGATGTCGGCCTCGTGCGTGACGAGCACGATCGTGTTGCCGGCCTGGTGCAGGCGCGCGAACAGCGCCATGATCTCGACGCCGGTCTTGGAGTCGAGGTTGCCCGTCGGCTCGTCAGCGAGCAGGATCGACGGGTTGTTCACGAGCGCGCGGGCCACGGCGACGCGCTGCCGCTGGCCGCCGGAGAGCTGGTTGGGCCGGTGCGTCATGCGGTCGGCCAGCTCCACCTTCTGGAGGGCGGCCTTCGCCCGCTCGATGCGCGTGTGCGCCGGCACGCCCGCGTAGACGAGCGGCAGCTCGACGTTGTGCAGCGCCGTCGCGCGCGGCAGCAGGTTGAAGGTCTGGAAGACGAAGCCGATCTCCTCGTTCCGGATCCTCGCCAGCTCGTCGTCGTTCATCTGGCCGACCTGCTTGCCGTTCAGCAGGTAGCTGCCCTTGCTCGGCGTGTCCAGGCAGCCGATCAGGTTCATCAGCGTGGATTTCCCCGACCCGGACGGCCCCATGATGGCCACGTAGTCGCCTCGCTCGATGCTGAGATTGACGCCTCGCAGGGCGTGAATCTCCTCACTGCCCATCACGTAAGACTTCCAGAGATCGTGCGTCTCAATCAGTGCCATCGGTACAGAGTCCTTCCCGCGAGCTTACACGGAGGATACGACATCCCGCCACGGAATGTTCCTCGGCCACCCAGGGTCGTCAGGCCTTCAGCGGATTGACGACGCGCACGTCGCCGTAGCGTTGGCCGTCGGACAAGTCCTCCGAGTAGAGCACGTCGGCGCCGGCGGCCTGTGCCGCCTGGATGACGAGGGCGTCCCAGAACGACACTTTGTACCGCTGCTCGATGTCGAGGGCGGCCAGGACCGCCTGTCCGTCGTTCACCACCACGTACCAGGCCAGGTAGTCGGACACCAGGTCCCGGGTCTCCTGGACGTCCAGCGGCCGCGCGGCCTTCTTCCGCACGCTGACGCAGAGCTCCTGCAGGACCTGTGTGCTGACGACGCCGGTCCGCGACTGCCACAGCTGCTCGACGAGCGCCCGGGCCCGCTCGTGCTTGGGGCCGGCCGCCGCGTCGTGCGCGTACACCAGGATGGTGGTGTCCACGAAGCATCTACCGCTCATGCAGCTCATCCCGTGACGCGGGCCGGCGCCAGCCGAGCGACGGCGCGTGGCGCAGCCGTCCCATCGCCCGGCGTCGCGCCCTGTCGAACCCGCGGTGGTCGCGGACGAGCGCCTCGAGCTGGCCGGCGAGCATCGCGCTCACCGACGAGCCCTCCTCGGCGGCCAGGATCCGGGCCTCTCGGAGAAGGTCGGCGTCGAGTTTGAGGGTGACGTTGGTCTTCGTGGCCATGGGCTGCCGGCACGCTGTTCCGTGCTGCACAATTCTACGTGCCAGCGTGGCGCCGGTCAACCCCGCGCCGGCCCAGCCAGCCGGTCTCCGCCCGGTGACTCGCCCGGGGTGCCCGTCCGTCCTACGGCAGGACCACGGGCGGCTGGTCCGGTTGCGGCGGCGGCACCTTCGTGCGGAACAGCCCCGCGCCGATCAGCCCGCCAAGCGTCGAGAAGATCAGGCTGACGAACATCGTGAAGAATCCGCCGAGCACGAACCGGCGAAGGCTGAAGCCGGCGTTCTCCTGCAGCGTCTGGAACACCTGGCGGACGTTCTCGGGCAGGTCGCCGGCGTCGAGCAGCCGCGCGATCAGCCGGCTCTGGATCGGCCCCATGACCAGCGTGACCGGGACGGTAAGCACCTGCCACACGACGGCGCCGACCAGGCCCGCGCCGAAGCCCACCAGCGCACCGTCCGACGACGAGATCGGCGCGGACTGGTTCCGCTGGAGCAGGTAGGCCGCCAGCGCGCCTCCCGAGAGCACCCACAGGCAGCAGCACGCGTTGGCGATGTTGACGATCGGCAGGGCCGAGAGGACCCCGAGCAGAAGTCCACCGAGGAGGGCAGGCTGGAGCTTGGAAGACGGCATGGAACCCCTCGCTCCCTGGAGGCACCGACAAGTCGCTCGAGATCAGTTAACAGTGATCGGCGGCTAGTGGCTGGTGGCTAGTCTGTCACGCGCGACACGCTGACCACTGACCACTAGCCACTGACCACTACGCGAGATACGTCAGTCGTAGTACTCCCGCCCCAGGTGCGTGATGAGCTCCTCGCCCCGGAGGTAGCGCAGCGTGTTCTTCAGCTTCATCAGCTGGATGAACAGGTCGTGCTCGGGGTAGAGGCCCTTGGCGTGCATCGGGCTCTTGAAGTAGAACGACAGCCACTCCTGGATCCCGCTCAGGCCGGCGCGCTTCGCCATGTCCATGAACAGGACGACGTCCAGCACGATCGGCGCCGCGAGGATCGAGTCGCGGCACAGGAAGTTGATCTTGAGCTGCATCGGGTAGCCCAGCCACCCGACGATGTCGATGTTGTCCCAGCCTTCCTTGTTGTCCCCGCGCGGCGGGTAGTAGTTGATCCGGACCACGTGGCACAGGTCCTTGTAGAGTTCCGGATACAAGTCGGGCTGGAGAATGTAGTCGAGGACGGACTTCTTGCTCTCTTCCTTGGTCTTGAACGACTCGGGATCGTCGAGCACCTCGCCGTCGCGGTTGCCGAGGATGTTGGTCGAGTACCAGCCGGTGATGCCGATCAGGCGGGCCTTGAGGCCGGGCGCGATGATCGTCTTCATGAGCGTCTGGCCGGTCTTGAAGTCCTTGCCGACGACCGGGCACCCGTTCTTCTGCGCCAGGTCCATCAGCGCGGGGATGTCCACCGTGAGGTTCGGCGCGCCGTTGGCGTAGGGAATCCCTTCCTTCAGCGCGGCGTAGGCGTAGACCATGCTCGACGGGATGTTCACGTCGCTCGTCGCCAGCGCCTTCTCGAACGCCTCGATCGACTGGTGCGCGTCGGTCTCGGTCATGAAGATCTCGGTGCTGCCGCACCAGATCATGACCAGGCGGTCGAGGTGGTTCTCCTTCTTGAACCGGCGGATGTCGGCGCGGACCTGTTCGGCCAGGTCCATCTTGTTCGGACCCTTCTTGACGTTCGGCCCGTCCAGGCGTTTCACGTAGCGGCGGTCGAACACCGCCGACATCGGCTTGATGGCCTCCAGCTCCGGCTTGATCTGCGCGAGCAACCCGGGCTCGAGCACGCCGGCCGTGGTCGCGGCCTCGAAGCAGTCGTCCTCGAAGATGTCCCACCCGCCGAACACGATGTCGTCGAGCGAGGCCAGCGGCACCAGGTCCTTTATCAGGGGAGTGCGCCCCTCGGTGCGCTTGCCCAAACGGATCGTGCCCATCTGTGTAAGCGAGCCTATCGGACGCGCGATCCCCTTGCGGACCGCCATGACGCCGGCGATGAATGTGGTGCTGACGGCCCCGAGGCCGACCAGCATGATGCCCAGCTTTCCCTTGGGCGGGGCGATTTCAGATGGTGAAGTCACAAACGGGAACTATATCATGAGCCATTGCCGAGATCTCCCCCGTCCGCCTTCGCCCGGCTACGGCGAGACCTCGCCGTAGCGCGCCAGATACATCTGGCGCGCGGAGGCGGGAAGCCCCTGGGTGTTCCCGGTGTCTAATACAGTGGCGAGAACCTATGTCGAATTTCCGTGATTTCCTCTTCAATCGCGACCGCGGCACACCCTATTCACTGGCGATGGCGATGGTGGCCCTGCGCATGGGCGAGCGCCTGCTCCTCGCGGGCGACGACGCCCGGCTGTTCGCGCACCTGGCCGGGAAGGTGGGGCTGACGGGCCGGGCCGTCGCCGTCGCGGGCTCGGCCCAGGCGGCGGCCGCCGTGGCCGCCGAGGCCGCCGCGCTCGGCATCCTGTTCGAGCACATCACGCACGGCGACTTCCCCGCCCTGCCGGTGGGTGACGGGGAGTTCGACGTGGCCGTCCTCAACGCGGGGCCGGCGATACTGGCCGGCCTCGACCGCGAACGCCGCGTCGAGCTGGCCCGCTCGATCGGCCGCGCGCTTCGGCCCAACGGGCGCCTGGTCGTCGTCGAGGGCCAGCCGAAGAGGCTGTTCGGCCTCCTCGGTGGCGACGCGACGCCCGGGCTCGAAGGGTTCCGGGCCGAGGGGGGCGCCGCCGGCCTGCTCGAGGCGGCGGGGTTCCACCCGGTCAGGGTCCTCGCGAACCGGGACGGACAGCGGTTCACGGAAGGGCTGCGTCGGTAGGGAAGGCTTCAGGCTCCAGGCGAACCCGCGGTAGGGCGACCCTTTAGGGTTGCCGACCGCGTGACAGTGTCGCGATCGCGGCAACAGGGCCGGGCGCGCCGCTCGCGATCCGCTCCGCAGGCCGGGAAAGCTCCTCGCGGTGCCTCGGCTTCCAAATCTCCGCGTCCGGCTTGCGCTATCCGCCTGCGTCGACCGCTACGCGCTGCGCCGGGGAAACGCGAGGCACGCGCTCCGCCTCCGCCGAGGCTACGGCGGACCGCCGAAGCAGGGCGCGAAGGCGGTCGTCGCTTTCCGTACTTCCACTGGACGGCCTGCTACGAAGGCTCGCTCGCGGCGCATCCCGACCCTCTCGCCGCGGTGCGGAGTCGTGACCTCCTCGGCAAACTCTCGACGGTGTCCGACTGACGGCTCACGACTCATTGGACTCAGAGGTACTCCGCAGGTTCGAGTCCCCTTGGGGACGCCAGCCTTCGCTCGCGTGGATCAATGAGCGAGCTACGGTGGGCAAGCCAACCTACGCTCGGCTGCCAGCGTAACGACTGCGTCCCGCATTCCTCAAAGCTGAACGGCCTGAATGCGGCACACCACTCCCGGCCAGCGGAGAGTCGACCGCACAGAGCAGGGCTGCCCGCCTTCGCGCGAAGCGCTTCGGCGAGGCCTCGCCAAAGCCCGCGAGAACCCGGGCGCGGGCGGCGGCGGGAAGCCCTGCTCCCACATTCGTCTCAGGGCAGCCCTGCCCTTCGACAAGCTCAGGGCACCCCGAGCTACGTCGAGGGGTGAAGGGCCGGCCGACGTACGGTTCGTTCGGTGAACGCGTGACGCCGGCGCAAGGCGCGAAGCGTAAGCCGGGCTCGGCCGCCAGCCGGCGCTGGAGAGCCAGGCGCGGACCGGGTCGGCGCGAAGGGCGAATTCGAGGTCCGCCGAGTTGCCGCCTCCGCGCTTCGCGCTTCGGCGAGCCTCGCCGGAGCCCGCCACCGCTTGCGCAGCGGGCGAAGGCGGGAGCCCGGCGCGACGAACCGGGCCACGATTGGCTTCCCTGCGGCCGCACACCTTCGGCCGTCAGCCCAGGAGCGTCAGAAGTAGAAGAGCTGCAACTGCGCCAGCACCTGGGTGCGGTCCGCCTGCCCGTCGACGTGCTGGCGGCCGGCCGTCACCTTGATGTTCCGCTGGTGGCCCTTCATCCAGTAGGCCACGCCGGCCTGCCAGGCGTACTGCCCCGGCGTCAACGGGTCGGCGAACGTCTTCCTCGAGTACTGCACGATCGGCGACACCTTGCCCTTGAGCAGGTGCACGCCCACCTCGACGAGAACGGCGTCCTGCTTGGCCAGCGTCGGCAGGAACGTGCCGCCGTCGAACCGCGTCCAGTCGAACTGCGCGGTCAGCCCCTGCTCGCCTCTGTTGATCGGCTGCTCGACGAACACGTCGGCGGCGTAGGAGTGGTACTCCTTCTGCGTGTCGAAGCCGGCGCCGAGGGCCAGGATGCGCTTGCTCCCCTGCCAGGTGCCGCCATAGAAGAAGCCGGTGTCGGCCGCGAACGGGTACCAGACCGCCCGGCCGGCCACCCGGAAGCTGTTCCGCGCCTCGGGTCCGCGAACCCCCTGGAAGACGCCCAGCCGGTACTCGAAGTGCTGGTTCAGCGGGTAGCCCCGGATCTCGGCGCCGTAGTCCCGTCCCACCCGCGATCCGACGGGCGTGCTCTCGGTGAAGTCGTACGGCCCGTAGTCAATCGGCAGCAGCGTGGCCGCCGACTGGTTGTGCTCGTGGCCGAGCGGCACCAGGATCATCCCGGCGTCCACCATGAACACGCTGTTGGCGGTGTAGGTGAGGACGGCGTCCTGGATGTAGAGGTTGCCGGCGTCCTTGGCACCGGTCGGGTTGGTCGAGAGGTCCGGGACCGTCTTGCCGAGATTGGGGTCGTCGGTTTCGACGAAGAACGTCCACTTGTCCGAGATTTTCCCGCCGAACATGATCCGGAGCCGGCGCAGGAAGACGTTCTTCGACTCGCCGGTCCCGTCGGGCGTGTCGAGGACCTCGAACTGGGGCTGGGCGAGGAAGCCGATCTTGAGACTGGCCTTGCCGTCCTTGCTGTCGATCTGCCACTGCGCCGACGCCGGGCGAACCGACACCCCTAGTAACAGGCCGCCGGCGAGGGCGGCCACCACGACGAGACGAATGGTCTTCATAAGGGATCAGCCGTGCTCTTCTTCGTATCGGGACTTCACGCGATCGACGGCGCCCGGGTCGGCGAGCGTCGTCGTGTCGCCGAGCGCTCGCCCCTCGGCGATGTCGCGCAGCAACCGGCGCATGATTTTACCCGAACGCGTCTTGGGCAGATCGCCGGTGAAGAAGATGTCGTCGGGCCGCGCGATGGCGCCGATCTTCTTCGCGACGTGCTCCTTGAGCTGCGACGCCATCTCGGGCGTCGCCGCCACGCCGTCCTTGAGCGTCACGAAGGCCGCGATCGCCTGTCCCTTGATCTCGTGGTGCTTCCCGACCACCGCCGCCTCGGCGACGTCCGGGTGATCGACCAGCGCGCTCTCGACTTCCATCGTGCCCACGCGGTGACCGGCGACGTTCAGCACGTCGTCCACGCGGCCGAGAAGCCAGAAGTCGCCGTCGCGGTCGCGCTTGGCGCCGTCGCCGGTGACGTAGACGCCCGCGCCCCACCGGTTCCAGGTACCTGCCGCACGTAGCGCGTCGGGTCGTTGAAGATCGTCCGCAGCATCCCGGGCCACGGCCGGGTGAGCGCGAGGTAGCCGCCGCCCACCTTCACCGTCTCGCCGCGCTCGTTGACGATCTCGGCCCTGATGCCCGGGAACGGCCTGGTGGCCGAGCCCGGCTTGAGCGTCGTGAGGCCGGGCAGCGCCGTGATGAGGATGTGCCCCGTCTCGGTCTGCCACCACGTGTCCACGACCGGGCACCGGCCGCCGCCGATGTGCACGTGGTACCACATCCACGCCTCGGGGTTGATCGGCTCACCCACGCTGCCGAGCAGCCGCAGCGTCTTCAGATTGTGGCGCCGCGGCCAGTCGGGGCCCGACCGCATGAAGGCACGGATCGCCGTCGGCGCCGTGTAGAAGACGGTGACGCCGAGCCGCTCGATGATGTCCCAGAACCGGTCCTTCGCGGGCCAGTCGGGCGCCCCTTCGTACATCACGACGGTCGCGCCGAGCGCGAGCGGGCCGTAGACGACGTAGCTGTGGCCGGTGACCCAGCCGATGTCCGCCGTGCACCAGAACACGTCGTCGTCCTTGAGGTCGAACACCAGTTTCGTGGTGGCGTAGACGCCCGTCAGGTATCCGCCGGTCGTGTGGACGATCCCCTTCGGCTTCCCGGTGGTGCCGGACGTGTAGAGGATGTAGAGCATGTCCTCGGCGTCCATCGCCTCGGGCTCGCACCAGGCCGGCGCGTCCTTCACGAGGTCGTGGTACCAGATGTCACGCCCCTCGGTCCACGCGATCGGCATCGCGGTGCCGCCGCCGCGCCTGAGCACGACGACGTGCCGGATGCTGGGCGTGCCGGCGAGCGCTTCGTCGGCGGTGGCCTTGAGCGGGATCACGCCGCCGCGGCGGTAGCCGCCGTCGGCGGTGACGAGCACGGTGGCCTGCGCGTCGTTGATCCGGTCGCGCAGCGACTCGGCGCTGAACCCGCCGAAGATCACCGAGTGCACGGCGCCGATGCGGGCGCACGCGAGCAGCACGACCGGCAGCTCCGGCACCATCGGCATGTAGACCGCCACGCGGTCGCCGCGGCGGACGCCGAGACCTCGCAGGCCGCTGGCGAAGCGGTTCACCTCGCGGTGCAGCTCCCAGTAGGTGAGCGTGCGCGCGTCGCCCGGCTCCCCTTCCCAGACGATCGCCGCCTTGTTGCGGCGGGCCGTCCTGACGTGGCGGTCGAGGCAGTTCACGCTGGCGTTGAGCGTGCCGCCGACGAACCACTTCGCGTGAGGCGGGTTCCACTCGAGGACGGTGTCCCACCGGCGGCTCCATTCGAGTTCGCCGGCGAAGGCGGCCCAGAACGCCTCGGGGTCCCGGTCCGCCCGCTCGTAGATCGACGCGTCGCGCGCGTTGGCCTGTTGCCGGAACAGCGGGGGCGGCTCGAAGACGCGGTCCTCGCTGAGCAGGGCGTCGATGTCGCCCAGGGACGGGTCCGAGGTGCGCGGGGGCTCCTGCATCGGTCCTCCTCGACGGCTGACGGCGTGCGGCCTACGCCTTACGTCTCACGCTCCGCGGACGGCGCTGGAGAGCCAGGCGCGGACCGGGTCGGCGCAAAGGGCGAATTCGAGGTCCGCCGAGCTGCCGCCTCCGCGCTTCGCGCTTCGGCGAGCCTCGCCGGAGCCCGCCACCGCTTGCGCAGCGGGCGAAGGCGGGAGCCCGGCGCGACGAACCGGGCCACGACTGGCGCCTCACGCCGTCCGCCATGAACGGTGAATGTCTTTACCCGGCACCAGTATACGTGAGCGCGGGTCGACGGCTGATGTCGGGCTGGCTTATGATGCCGGGGTGCCTTTGTTCGCCATCGCCGTCGGCCTGAGCGTGCTCGGCAGCTTCGGCAGCCTGATGCTCGCCTCCGTGCTCTTGCTGCTCAAGCCGAAGACCCGGCTCGGGCTGGTCCCGCACCTGATCAGCTACGCCGTCGGCATGCTGCTCGGCGTGGCGCTGCTCTCGATCCTGCCGGAGGTGCTCGGCGAACTGAACCCCGCGCGGACGGGCATGGTCCTGCTCGCCGGCATCATGGGCTTCTTCGTCCTCGAAAAACTGGTGCTCTGGCACCACTGCCACAGCGAGGACTGCGAGACCCACGGACGCCCCGGCGCGCTCATCCTCATCGGCCACGGGTTCCACAGTTTCGTGGACGGCGTGGCGATCGGCGCCGCGGTCCAGACGTCGATCCCCCTCGGCGTGAGCACCGCCGTCGCGGTGGCCCTGCACGAAGTGCCGCAGCAGGTGGGCGATTTCGCGGTCCTGCTCCACGCGGGCTACCGGCGCGGGCCGGCGCTCGGGCTGAGCGTCCTGTCGGCGGCCGGCGCCGTCGCGGGAACCGTCGCGGCCTTCCTGGCATTCGGGTCGCTGCCCGGCGTGCTGCCGTACGCGCTGACCGTGGCGGCCGCGAGCTTCCTCTACATCGCGATGGCGGACTTGATGCCCGACCTCCACAAGGGGCACGTGGACGCCAGCGCGTTCAAGCAGCTCCTGTTGCTGGCGGCCGGCATGGCCACCGCCTTCTGGCTCCGGGAGTAACCGACGCCCATGGACCGCGACCAGCACCTCGCGTCACTCCACAAGCTGTGGCGCCAGGAAGTCGAAGCCGCGACGACCTACCGCCTGCTCGGCGAGCGCGAGACCGATCCGCACCGGCGGGACATCCTGCGCCGGCTGTCGGAATCCGAGGAGCGGCACGCCGCGCGGTGGAGCGCCCGCATCGAGGCGGTCACCGGGCGCGCGCCGGACCCCGGGTCGATCCACCAGTCCCTCAGCTGGCTGCAGAAGCTGGGCGATCAGTCGGTCATCCTCCACCGGCTCGAGGAGGAAGAGAACATCGCCGACGAGGAGTACCGGCGGCTGACCGCCGAGTTCACCGACCCCGAAGACAGGCTGGTCGCCGAGGAGGTGGCCCGCGAGGAGCGCGAGCACGCGCGCACGCTGGGCGTGCTGGCCGGGCCGCCGCCCTCGCCGCGCACGGTGCTCGACACGATCCTCGGCCGCGAGCGGTGGCACGTGCGCGGCACCGGCTGGATCGGCGACGCGATCTACGGCGTCAACGACGGGCTCGGCGCCGTCTTCGGCATCGTCTCCGGGATGGCCGGGTACACCGGCGGCAGCAGCGTCGTGCTCGCGGCCGGCCTGGCGGGGACGCTCGCCAGCGCGCTGTCGATGGGCGCGGGCGCCTACCTCGCGTCGAAGTCCGAGCGCGAGGTCTACGAGTCGGAGGTGACGCGCGAGAAGCGCGAACTCGAGGCCGACCCCGAAGAAGAGCGCACCGAGCTCGAGCTCTTCTACCAGCTCAAGGGCTTCTCGCCGGCCGAGGCGCAGGCGATGGTGGGCCGGCTGCGGTCGGATTCGAAGGAGTTCCTCAAGGCCCTGGTGCACGAGGAGCTGGGACTCTCCGAGGAGAGCTTCCCCAACCCGCTGCGCTCGACGATCTCGGCCACCGTGTCCACCGCAATCGGCGGGATCATCCCGGTCATCCCGTTCCTGTTCGCCCACGGGATGCGCGCCGTCGTCGCCTCGTTCATCATCAGCACGCTCGCGCACTTCGCCGTCGGTGCCTCCAAGGCGCTCGTGACGACACGGTCGTGGTGGGCGAGCGGCGCCGAGATGACGGCCGTCGGCGTCCTCGAGGCCGCCATCACCTTCGGCCTCGGTGTCTTGTTCGCCGGCCACGGCGGGTAGGCGCCAGCCCGCGAGCGGCATTCGGGGCTGACGAGCGCCAATCGGAACTGACGATGGTCAATCGGGACTGACCATCGCCAATCGGGGCTGACGCTGGTCAACCGGGACTGACCATCGCCAATCGGGGGCTTTGATTGACAAATCGGGACTCCGATTGATCCGCCCGGCCCCCGATTGACCCGCCCGTCCTCCGATTGATCCGCCCGTCCTCCGATTGATCCGCCCGTCCCCCGATTGATCCGCCCGTCCTCCGATTGATCCGCCCGTCCCCCGATTGATCCGCCCGTCCTCCGATTGATCCGCCCGTCCACCGATTGATCTGTCCGGCCACCGATTGACCCGCCCGTCCCCCGATTGATCCGCCCGTCCACCGATTGCTCTGTCCGGCCCCCGATTGATCCGCCCGTCCCCCTCAGAGCACACCTCAGGCATTATCGCGGCCCGCCGGCCTTGGCTTCCGGCCGTATTTCCCTCCTCCGCCGCGACCCTCGACTGGCACGCGCTTTGAAATCCCATGAAGCAGGCGCCAACGCCTGCGCGGGATCGGCCGAGGTGCCGGCACTCGTACGTCAGGAGGGTTTCCCCATGCTGAGGCAGGCGGCGCTGGCAGGAGCGGTCGCGCTTCTTCTTGCGAGCCCCGCGCACGCGCAGGCCGTCCGGGCCGACACGCAGATCTTCGGCGACATCGCGCGCGAGGTGGCCAACTACCCGAGGTTCACCGTCTTCGACGACATCAGCGGCAGCATCGACCACGGCGTGGTGACGCTCACCGGCGAGGTGACACAGCCCTTCAAGGCGAGCGACATCGCGAGCCTCGTGGCGCGGGTGCCGGGTGTCGTCGGCGTCAGGAACGAGATCCAGTCGCTGCCCGAGTCGTTCTTCGACGACCAACTGCGCTACCGGATCGCGCGGGCCATCTACGACAACCCGGACTTCTGGCGGTACGCGACGATGCGCAACCCGCCCGTTCATATCATCGTCGACAACGGGCACGTCACGCTGACCGGCGTGGTCAGCAGCAACGTCGAGCGGGCGCTTGCCGGCAACCTGGCCAGTTCGTCCGGGGCTTTCTCGGTCGACAACCGGCTGCGGACCGACGCCGAGATGAGAGCGCTGTTCGACAAGCTCGAGTGACGCGCGGGGTCAGGGTCCCGGCTGGAGCCGGACGGCGATGGCGTCGGGTTCCGCGTCAGCCACGTCGCAGACCGTGGTGTCGGCCGGGCCCCACCGGGCCCTGACCGCGTCGACCACCGACTCCCGCACGACGAGCAGCAGGGCGCCGCCGAATCCGTGCGCGAGCGCGTCGAGCGGCTGCGCCCATCCCCCGCCGGACAGCTCGAACGGTCCCACCTCGTCGACCACCACCACGTCGGCTCCGCGGGCGTCGTCGGTCAGCGCGCGGCGGCCGAGGGCGAGCCCTTCGGGCGAGAACGCGAAGCGGCTCCACCGGGCGTGAGGGCCGCCGACGTTCCCCTGCTCCCGCGCCAGCGGGGCCCGCTCGCCGGTCGCCAGGTTGACGAGATCGAAGCCGGTCCGACGGCCGTCGGTCAGCAGCCCAGGCGCCAGGACGCCGGCCACGTGGACGCCTCGCGAGCGGAGCCGTTCGATGACGGCCCGTGTGAGCGTCGTCTTGCCGGACCCCGTCGCGCCCGTGATCACGACGGCCGAGCGCGCGGTGGACTCCGCGCTGCCGGCCGCGACGAGGCCGCTCGCGGTCTGGAGCAGGTTCGCCACGAGTTGCCCCGGCCGGCGCCAGAGCCGGCGCTGCCCGGCCAGCGCCGACGTGAAGGCGGGCAGGGTCGCGAAGGCGACCCCCAGCGCGTCGGAGAGCCCGCGCAGGCCCCGGCGCTCGACGAAGGCGAGGATCGAGGGGTTGCGCAGTTCCACCGAGATCGCCGTGAACCCGAAGAGCACGATCGTCGCGCGCAGCACCATGGCGGCCCCGGCGGCGAGGCCCCCCATCATGCCGGCGAGGCCGTGGCGCACGCCGCCGAACAGGAGGCCGGCGAGCAGCATCACCACCGCGAGTTCGATCCACAGCGACGCCCGGCGAATCCGCGCGACGGCCCGGGGATACGTGCGCAGCACCGCGGCCGCGAAGACCGCCGCGTAGACGGCGCTCGCCCAGAGCGGCAGCAGGCCCACCCCGGCCATCCCCGCGAGCATCGCCGCGGCGGCCAGCGCCAGCCGGGTGAGCGACCATTGGCCTTCCGCGGTGATGGGCGGGCCGGGGAACCAGGTGCCGGGCGTCGCGGCCGCCGGGCTGGACGCCGCGGCCGTGCCGGCCCGGCGCGCGACGCGCAGGCCGAACGTCGCGGCGGCGACGCCCGTGCAGATCTCGAGGCCGACCAGCGTGGCGATCAGGTCGAACGGCCCGAACGACGAGACACCGAGCGACCGCGACGCGTAGCTGTAGGCATCGACGTACAGGCGCACGACGTCGGTGCCGTAGGTGACGAGGGCGTTCATGACGCGCTGGGCCATCGACCAGGAAACGGCGAGCGCGCCGCCGAGCAGGTAGCCGGGCACGCGACCGCGGAAAATCCGGACCGAGGCCTCGAGCAGCACGCCTTCCATGAGGATGCCGATCATCGGGCCCAGGATCACCGCGCTCGGCGAGATCGACTTCATGAGGGCGCAGACGAGCGCCGTGCGCCAGATGAGCCCCTTCTCGGGCGACGCGCGGTGGCTCGCCGTCAGGATGGCTACGCCCACCGCGCTCAGCACGCTGCCCGCGAAGGGAATCCTCAGGTTGTGGAGGAAGCTGCCGACGACGATCTCGACGGCCGCCCAGAGGCTGCCGTAGACGGCGGCACGCTGCCAGAGTCGAACCTGGCGGCTGGTCATCGGGCTCATGGTACCGCGAGAGAGGTGGCTTGCGGTAACGGCTCAGGGCCCACGCCAGGAGGCTCAGGGCTCACGGCTCAGGACCTGTCACGCGTACCGCGCCGCGCTCGGCCCTCAGCCTTCAGCCCCCTACTTCCCACGAAAACAGCGCCCAGCGCATCGTGGCGGCCGGCTTTCGACCGCGATGCTCCTCGAAGTACGCCGCCAGGCGAGGCACCTCCTCGACGTCGAGGCCGCCGAGCAGCCGGTCGATCCGCGCGCGGAACTCTTCGAAGTCGGCCGCCTGCGCGAGGCGGTTCTCGCCCGGCAGGTAGTCGAGCGTCGGGTGGAGCCCGAGCTGGTGCAGGAGCCCGACGACCGAAAGGTAGTCCGGCAGCGCGGACGCCTCACGGCCGATCGCGCGGCGCACGTCGTCGCCGACCAGGTGGCCGTCGGCCGGGTAGGTGATGTAGACGCGCCGGCGGGCCTTGGCGTGGAGCTTCACGAGCGCGGCTTCGAGATCGGGCACCGCGGTGGATCTCGACGCGATCGCGACGTCGCAGACCGGGACGTCGGTCCAGTCGTCGTCCCAGGCGCGGAGGACCGGCGTGGCCGTCGCGATCCCGCGAGCCCGCGCGTTCGCGGCGAAGGCGGCCAGCATGCTCGGGCTGTGGTCGAGGCCGTAGACGTGCGCCAGGCGGGGTGCCGCCGAGAGGGCGATCGTGCCCGGGCCGCACCCGACGTCGAGCAGCGTCGAGCAGCCCGAGAGGTCCAGGCGCGCCAGGAACTCCCGGACGTAGGGCGTGTCGAAGCCGCGCTCGTTCATCGACGCGGCGCGGCCGTCCCAGTAGTCGGCCGAGCGTTCCGGCCGGTTGACCGCGCGAACGCGCTCGCGGTAGAAGCCGGCGAAGTCGAACGTCGAAGGATCCATGGCTCTGTCAGGAAGGTTCCGATTTCATTCTGCGGAATCACCAGCACTGCTTGACGGGTCTTTCAGCCTCAGCGACGCGATTGACGTTCATCCTACCGGCCAACGCCGTCTCCTTCAACCCACGAGCTGATGCGGCTCTGCGGTCCCACCGGCATGATCCTGAGGCGTAAGCCGCAGGCCGTGAGGCGCAGGCCTGAAGGCCTGCGGTATCTGAAGTGAGTACCCAGATAGCGCGGGGCTTTAGCCCTGCGCCGTGAGGCGTGAGGCGTAAGGCGTAGGGCGTGAGCCGTAAGGCGCAAGGCGTAAGGCGTCAGCCGTCCGTGTCGGCCGCCGCATCCTCGTCCGGCAGGACGATTTCGAACACCGTCTCGACGCCGGGGGTGCTGCGGACGCTGATCCGGCCGCCGTGGCGCTCGACGATCGTCTTGACGATCGACAGGCCCAGGCCGCTGCCGGCCGCGCCCGCGCCTTCCGAGCGCGAGGCCTCCGCCTTGTAGAAGCGGTCGAAGATGTGCGGCAGGTGTTCGGGCAGGATCCCCGAGCCGTTGTCCCGTACCGACAGGGCCACGCCGTCCTCGCGCCGCTCGACCTCGAGGACGATGCGCCCGCCGGGCGGCACGTGGCGCAAGGCGTTCGCCGCGAGGTTCTGCAGCGCCTGCTCGAGGCGCATCGGGTCGGCGCGCACGAGGATGGTCTGGTCGCCGCGCGACTCGAGCCCCACGCCCTGCTCCCCCGCCGCGTGCCCGTGGCGCTCGAGCACGCGCGCGAAGATCGGCCCGATCGGCACGTCCTCGAGGCAGAACTCGCCGCCGCCGGCTTCGAGCCTGGCGAGGTCGAGCAGGTCGCCGACGATCCGCTCGAGGCGCAGCGATTCCTCCTGCACGATGCCCAGGTAGCGGGTGCGCATGGCGTCGTCGAGCGCGATCGACGGCATCTCGAGCGTCTCGAGGTACCCGCGGATCGCGGTCAGC
Organism: uncultured Acidobacteriota bacterium; assembly: GCA_963776495.1. Lineage (GTDB taxonomy): Bacteria > Acidobacteriota > Vicinamibacteria > Vicinamibacterales > Fen-181 > FEN-299. Next base: position 386,499 of record CAVZMW010000003.1, read on the forward strand.
GGCGTCATCAACTCGTGGGACACGTCGGCGAGCAACTGGCGGCGGACCCGGTCGGACACCTGCAGCGCCTCGGCGCGCTGGGTGAGGTCCTCGGCCATCCGGTTGAAGGCCTGCGCCACCCCGGCGATCTCGTCGCCGCCGGTCTCCGGGGCCCGCGCCGACGTGTCGCCCGCGCCGAGCCGGGTGGCCGTGGCGGCCAGGTCCTGCAGGCGGCGGTTGGCCGGCCGGAAGACGAACACCGCGGCCAGCGCCCCGACGCCGACGACGAGCGCGAGCGCGATCAGCAGCAGCATCGGGCCGATCTCGCGCGCCACGAACTCCGACGGCCGCCCGGCCTGCACGAGCACGGTGCCCACGGTCTGGCCGTGGACGACGACCGGCGCCGCGGCCATCCGTCGAACCCTGAGCATGCCCCGGCCCTCGGGACTGCTCAGCGGCGGCGCGCCGGTTCTGCTCGGCGGCCGCAGGCGTAAACGCCGCACGAGCCCCGGCGGCGGCGGGCCCCATCGCCCCGAGAACACCGTGCCGTCCTCCAGGATCAACCAGATCGGCCGCGGGAGGCTGCCGTAGCGGTCGGCCAGGTGGTGCTCGACCTCGCTCAGGCCGTGCAATTCGATCTCGGCGGAGACGCCGGCGGCCACCGTTGACGCGAACGCGTCGAGCGCCGGCACCGACACGTCGCGCTCGGCGCGCACCACGACGACCAGGAACAGGCTGGCCTGGATGACGAGCGTGAGGCCGAGGAAGCACACGAACCCGAGCGCGATTCGCCAGTAGAGGCTGCGGTACCAGGCGCGTTCGGGCATGACGCTCACACGTCCGCGAGCTTGTAGCCGACGCCCCACTGCGTGAGCACCAGCGTCGGGTTCGCGGGATCGGCCTCGATCTTGTGGCGCAGGCGCTTGACGAGCGTGTCCACGCTGCGCTCGGTGACGAACGTGTCGCCCTTCCAGATCTTGGAGAGCAGCGCGGTGCGGCTGAACACGATCCCCGGGTGCTCGGCGAACAGCAGCAGCAGGTTGAACTCCTGGTTCGTCAGGTCGACGTCGTGCCCCCGCACGCGCGCCGTCCGGCGCGCGGGATCGAGGTCCACGCCGTGCACCGACACCGTGCGCGGCGCCAGCTCGCCGCCGCCCGCGGCCGGCTCGGCCTCGGCGGCGGCGGCCGTCGCGCGGCGGACGCGCCGCAGCAGCGCGTGCGCCCTGGCGACCAGCTCGCGGACGCTGAACGGCTTGGCCAGGTAGTCGTCGGCGCCGCTCTCGAGTCCCAGCACCTTGTCCGCCTCCTCCCGCCGGGCCGTGAGGATCAGGATCGGGACGTCCCGGTTCTGTCCCTCCCGCCTGATCGCGCGGCACACGGTCAGGCCGTCGAGGCCGGGGATCATCAGGTCGAGCACGATCAGGTCCAGCTTCTGCTCGCCCGCGATCTGCAGCGCCTGGCGGCCGTCACTGACGGGAATGCAGGTGTACCCCTCGAGCTGCATGTGCAGGCACACCAGCTCGCGGATGTGCGCCTCGTCCTCTACGACCAGCACCGTCGTCGCCATGGTCATTCCCCGATCCGACCGCGCTGGCGCGCGATCATCATTGCCCAACTTGGCGGCCCTGGGGACCCGGTTCGCCCGCTGTCACAGTTGTTTCACAAGCCTGCCACCGTGCCGACACCAACGGCTTGTCTATCCTGTCAGAATCAACACGGGTGCGGGAGGACACAATGACAAAGAATAGCAAGGTTCGAACGTTGGTGGGGCTGGCGATTGGCGCCGTGGTGGTCGGCGTGATCGCCGTCGGCGTCAGTTTCGCGCAGCAGCCGGCCGGCCCGGCAGGCGGCGGAATGATGGGCCGGGGCCCGTGGATGGGCGGCCGCGGCCCGATGGGCGGCCCGTTCATGGGGATCCGCCGGGGCCTGGCGCAGCTCGGACTCACCGACCAGCAGAAGACGCAGATCAAGGCGATCTTCGACGGTCACAAGACCGACATCCAGGGCTTCGCCGCGAGGATGAAGACGGCCCGGCAGGCGCTCGACGCCGCCATCTGGAGCGGCGCCGACGAGGCGACGATCAGGGCGAAGGCCGCCGACGTGGCCGCCGTGCAGGCCGACATGGCGGTGTTCCGCGCGACGATCCACACCCAGGTGTTCGCCGTGCTGACGCCCGACCAGCAGGCCAAGGCCAACCAGCTGCACCAGCAGGGGCCGTGGCGCCGGATGGGCGGCCGCAAGGGCCTGGGCTTCTAGGGGCCAGTCCCTCCCACCGCACCGACCGCTCGAGGACGGATTCCAGGGCCGACGGCGCCTGGAATCCGCCCCCGGCGCTGTCGTCTCCCCTCCCCGAACGCAGTCCCCGCCGCCCGATGAGCCCGTCAGCCCGACCGGCTCGGAACAGTGGCCCGCGGTCCGCCGTTGGTGGTAGCGTGTCACGATCGCTCGACCGACCACCAGGCGCTGACCGATCGTCACCGGCCGCTGCCGGCCGTCGCACATGTTCCGCGCAGTCCTCTGCCTCCTCGCCGTCCTGACGCTGGTCCCTGGCCTCGCCCTGGCCCGGGGCGCCGAGCCTTGCCTTTCCACCGCCGCGCCAACGCGCATCGTCGGCCGCGTCATCGACGCGAAATCGCGCGCCGGCATCGGGTCGGTGCTCGTGCGGCTCGACGGGGCCTCGGCCGAGGCGAGGACGGGCACCGACGGGGCCTTCCGGTTCGACGACGTCGCGCCCGGGCGTCACGAGGTCGTCGCCGTCCTCGACGGTTTCTCCGCGTCCGCTCCCCTCGTCGTCATCGTGCAGCCCGGGACCGACGCGCCGGTGGAGATCGAATACAGCCTCCTGGTGACGACGGAGGTGCTCGGGATGGCGTCGGCGTCGCCGGCGAGCCCGCCGCCGGTGGTGCTGGGCAGCGCGGAGCTGACCGGCCAGCAGGTGGCGTCGGCGATCGGAGGCCTGGGCGACATCGCCCGGGTGATGCAGTTGCGGCCGGGCGTCGCGCCCTCGCAGGACAACCGGAACGACCTGCTGGTTCGCGGCGGCGGCGCCTGGGAGACCTCGGTTCGCGTGGACGGCTTCGAGTTGCCGACCGGCAGCCACTTCGCCTGGCCTGGCAGTTCGGGTGGAGGCATCAGCCTGATCCCGGCCGGCAGCATCCAGAACGCGGTGCTCGACACGGGCGGCTTCTCGGTCGCCTTCGGTGAGCGGGCCTCAGGGGTGCTGGACGTGCAGACCCGGACCGGCGCGCGCGATCGCGCCGGCGGACGCGCCGAGCTCACCGCGGGAGGCGTCTACGGCCTCGCCCAGGGCCGGATTCCCGCGCCCGACGGCCAGGCGGGATCCTGGATGGTGTCGGCCAGGCGCAGCATCCTCGAGGTGGCGGTCTCGCGCGGCGACTCGCGGTCGGCCCCAAGTTACGTCGACTTCATGGGAAACCTCGACGTGCCGCTGTCCCCGACGCACCGCCTGCACGTGCTGGGGTTCGGCTCGTCGGATGGCCTCGAGGTGAGCTGGACGCAGTCGGCCTCCGCGCTCACCGGGAAGGAGACGATGCGCCTCGGCGGGGTGAGCCTCGCGAGCGTCTGGTCGGACAAGACCCGCACCGACGTCTCGGTGAGCTGGGCGTCGAACGACACCTCGCTCAGCGAAGTGCAGCAGACGTCCACGAGCTTCGTCAACGCCTCGCTCGAACGGTTCCTGCGCGCGCGCGGCGAGATTCGCCGGACGGTCACGCCGCACATCCGGGTCCTGGCGGGGACCGCGCTCAAGCGCTCCAACGTGAACTTCGACCTGCAGGACGGCGGGTACCAGAACGAGTGGAACATCCCCGTGCCGCCGGTCAAGGCGACCTGGCACGACACCGTGACGGACACGGCCGGCTACACCGAGGTGGACTGGCTGGTCGGTCCGGCCGAGGTCACCCTCGGGGCGCGGGCCGACCATTCCGGCCGCACCGCGCGCTGGTACGCCAGCCCGAGGGCCCACGTCCAGGTCCGGCTCGGATCGCGCTGGCGGGTGACGGGCGGGTGGGGGGAGTACCGCCAGGACATCCCGGACGTCTGGCTCGGATCGAATCCGGCCAACCGCTCGCTCGATCCCATCGAGTGCGTCATGGTGACGAGCGGCGTGGAAGGGGCGCCGTGGTCGGGCGGCTGGCTGACCGCCGAAGGGTTCCGCAAGCGCTACACCGGGTACCCGATCGACCCGAGCGTGCCGTCGCGGGTGCTCGTCAGCGCGGGCGCCGACTTCGAGTCGCCGCTGGTGGGAATCCTGGCGCCGTCCGGCCGCGTGAACGCCGACGGCGTGGACACGTCGTTCTCGCAGGACTTCAGGGGCGCGCTCACGCTCGCCCTCGGCTACTCCTACTGGGACGTGCGCGAGTTCAACCTGCTGCAGCAGTGGATCCCCGCCGACTACGACATCCGCCACCAGGCGCGCGTGTGGCTCGTCTGGCACAAGCCGAAGCGGTGGACCGCGTCCGCGCTGTGGCGATACGCGTCGGGCCGGCCCTACACGCCATTCGACGTCGCGGCGTCCATCCGCGCGAACACCGGCCGCCTGGATCGATCCAGGACCAACGCGGCCACCTACCCCGCTTACCATCGGCTGGACGTGCGCGTCGAGCGGGTCTTCGCGACCAGGCACGCCGCCGTGACCTTGTTTGCGGAAGCGGACAACGTCTACAACCGCGACAACGTCTACATCTACGAGTGGTCCAAGTCGCTCAGACAGGTCCAGCCGATCCTGCAGTGGGGCTTCACCCCCATCGCCGGCGTTCGCATCGACTTTTGAGGCAACGGCTTGCGCCTTGCGCCTCACGCCTTGCGGCGCTCAGAACCCCGACCGTCTCAGCCCCCGCGACATCCTGAAGTAGACCACCCACAGTCCGGCCGCGATCGCGACCAGGAGGATGCGCTCCCACCAGTCCTGGATCATCAGGCCCTGGAAGCCGTGCCGGTTGAAGGTCACCGTCAGCGGCAGCGTCGAGACGTAGATCGCGACACCGAGCGTGATGGCCTTCAGCCTGAGCCCGCGCCTGGTGCGCGTGAACGCTCGCTGCTCGACCGACGGCGCCGGCAGCGTCACGGGCGGCAGCTCCGCCCGGCGCGCCTCGTTCACCTGCATCGCCAGGCCGGTGTCGGTCTTCAGCCACTCCTCGACCAGCGCGCGCGTGTCGGCGGTCGCCTCGCCGGACAGGTAGACGGTGAGCAGATCGGAAACGACGTCACGTGTGATCTTCATGTGTGTCCCTCCCCGCGCGGGCCGCCCCGCCTCCCGCCAGGCGTGCCTCGGCCAGCTTGAGGCGCGCCCGGTGCACCTTGACTTTTGCCGCCGCCACCGTGATGCCCAGCGCGGCGGAGATTTCCTCGGTACGACACCTGCTCGTCCACCCGCATGAGAAGCGCCGCGCGATCGACCTCGGGCAGCGCGCGGAGAGCCGCGAGCACGATTGCCAGGTCGCGCTGGTCGGTCACGCGTTCCTCCGGACCAGGGCGCTCGTCGACGGCGTCCCGGTCGAGCGGCGCGCGGCGCCGCTCGTCGCGCACGTGGTGCAGGAACAGGTTTCGGACGATGGTAAAGAGGTAGGCGCGGACCGTCGGCAGTTTCACCCGCTCCCACGCCGTCCAGGCCCGGACGAACGCCTCGGAGACCAGGTCGTCGGCCAGCGCGGCGTCGCCGGACAGGTACAGCGCGAACCGCCGCAGGTCCCCGGCGTAGGCGTCGTAGATGCCCGCGAAATCCGCGAGCGGCGCCGCGTCCCGGCCTGAAGCGTGCGTCATGCGCGCGTTCCCTCCTGCCGGATCTATCCCCTGGCAGGCCGGAAGTTACCGGTGGAGAGCGTCGGAAGGCGAATCCGCCAGGCGGTCCCGGCCCCGCTTGACCACCCACCAGATGATCGCCGCGAGCATCGCGAAGGCCGCCGCCATGCTGCCGACAAACAGCCAGAGCGTGTAGTAGAGGATCGAGGTGGGCTCCATCCGCGCCTCCATCTCGAGGGGATCGCCCTTGAGCCGGTCGGCGAGCGGCTGGTCCCATACGAGGATGTTGCCGCGCAGCAGGTTGTCCTCGCCGGCGTTGTGGTAGGCGATCTTGCTCGGCAGGTGCAGCCGGAAGCCGACGAGTTCCTTCCCGGTCCAGCCGACGTTGCCCACGGCCTTGTCGGCCGACTTCCCGAGGTCCTCGCGGAAACGGTCGAGGCCGTCCTTCCGCTCGAAGCGCACGGTGGCCCATGAGAACATGGGGTTGGCGGGCAGCTTCCGGATGTCGGACACGTCCAGGCGGACGTGAGCGAACCGGCGCCCGTGCTGGCGCGAGCTGGAGACGCGGACGACGTGGACGCCGGGAGACTCGAAGAGGGCGGCGATCCTGGCGCCGTCGAAGCGGGCGGCCGGTGACGTGTCGAGATCGACGCCGCGCAGCGCGACCAGCGCCGCGATCGACGAGTTGACGTAGACGGTGGCCGACCCGTCGAGCGACAGGTAGACGTCCTCTTCGTACTGGTACTGCTTGAAGAACTCCGGCGCCCGGCAACCGGCGACCACGACGGCAAGCACGATCGCCGCGAGCAGGCACCGGGCCGCGTGTCGCCGCCGCGGCGCGTCCACGTTCGACATGTCCGCCAATGATATTATATTCGCTACACCCGCCACGCCTCGATCGGCCTCGGAGCGTGTTCGAGGACCTCGAGAACACGCTCCGAGACGGAACGCCGTTTCCTGCGGCCCCGCTCACGGCGGGGCCGACGACATCTTCCAAGGCCGGCCCGGCTCACGGAGCGGTCTCTGCACAGCCTCCAGCGCCCGGCCCGGAGGATGTTTCGCGCGTCACGATCGGGGCCTTGGAAGATGTCTATGACCACCGAACGCCAGAGCTCATCGCGTCCCGTCCTGTTCCTCATCGACGGCCACTCGCAGATCTACCGGGCCTACCACGCCATCCGCGGCCTGAGCGGTCCGGACGGCCGGTCGACGGGCGCCGTCTACGGTTTCGTCGCGATGCTGCGCAAGCTCGTGACCGACCAGCGCCCCGACCTCGTCGCCTGCGCGTTCGACCTGGCGGGCCCGACCTTCCGCTCCGAGATGGCCGCCGACTACAAGGCCAACCGCCCGCCGATGCCCGACGACCTGGTGTACCAGATTCCGTACGTGCAGCGCGCGTGCGAGGCGCTCGGCGTCCCGATCCTCTCGTGCGAGGGGTTCGAGGCCGACGACGTGATCGGGACCGTCGCGGATCGGGCGGTCGGCGAGGGATACCAGGTGGCGATCGTCACCGGCGACAAGGACATGTTCCAGCTGGTCGCCGACGGCGTGCGCGTCTTCAACCCGCGCGACGACGGGACCTGGTACGACGCCGAGGGCGTGAAGGAGAAGTTCGGCGTGTCCCCGGCTCTCGTGGTGGACGTGCTCGCGCTCATGGGCGACGCGGTGGACAACATCAAGGGGGTGCCCGGCGTCGGTGAGAAAGGGGCGCGCGAACTCATCACGTCGTTCGGGTCGCTCGACGCCCTGCTCGCCCGGGCCGGGGAGGTCACCCAGAAGAAGTACCGCGAATCGCTGCTCGCCAATGCCGACCTCGCCCGGCAGAGCCGCGAGCTGGCGCGGATCCGGCGCGACGCCCCGGTCGAGTTCGACGTCGCCTCGTTCCGCTACACGGGGCCCAATCAGCAGGCCTGCTTCGAGCTGTTCGGCGAGCTGGGGTTCCGGTCGCTGCTCAACGAGTTCGCGCCCACGGCGGACACGGTCCGCAAGGACTACGCGATGGTCGATCACCTCGAGGCGGTGAACGCCCTCGCGGCGGAACTCCGCGCGGCCGGCCGGTTCGCCCTGCGCACGCTCACCACCGCCGGCCCGCTGGTGCAGGCCGAGCTGGTCGGGATCGCCGTGTCCACCGGCCACCGCAAGGCGCGCTACGTCCCGCTGGCGCACCACGCCCTCGACGCCGGTCCGCAGACCGATCGCCGGGCGGCGATCGAGGCGCTGCGGCCGCTCCTCGAGGATCCGCGGGTCCCCAAGGTCGGGCACGACCTGAAGCTCGACGCGATCGCGCTCGCCCGCCAGGGCGTGACGCTCCGCGGCCTCTCGTTCGACACGATGCTGGCCAGCTACCTGCTCGACGCCACGCGCTCGTCGCATCCCCTGGAGGAGTGCGCGCTCGAGCACCTCCAGTACCGCGCGATTGCCGAGGAGGACGTGCGCGGCCGCGGCGCCAGGGGGCTCGGCATGGACGAACTGCCGCCGGCCGCCGTCCTGGACTTCGCCGGCGAGCGCGCGGACCTCGCCTGGCAGCTCGCCGACCGGCTGGCCCCGGAACTCGAGACCAACGGACTCGAGGCGGTCTACCGCGAGCTGGAACTGCCGCTGGTTCCGGTGCTGGCCGAGATCGAGCGGACCGGCATCAAGGTCGACACCGGCGTGCTCGGCCGCCTGTCGGAGCGGCTCGAGCGCGAGCTGGCCAGGCTGAGCGCGCGGATCTTCGACGGGGCGGGTGAACGGTTCAACATCAACTCGCCCGCGCAGCTCTCGGAGGTCCTGTTCGAGAAGCTGAAGCTGCCGGCGGGAAAGCGCACGGGGAAGACCAGGACGGCATCCACGGCGGTCGAGGTCCTCGAGGAGCTGGCGGCCGTCCACGAGCTGCCGCGCCTCGTGCTCGACTGGCGCAGCCTCCAGAAGCTCAAGGGCACCTACATCGACGCGCTGCCGCTGCTGGTGAACCCGGAAACCGGCCGCCTGCACACCTCGTTCAACCAGGCGGTGGCGGCGACCGGGCGGCTGAGCAGCAGCGACCCCAACCTGCAGAACATCCCGGTCAGGAGCGAGCTCGGCCGGGAGATCAGGGCGGCGTTCGTCGCCGAGCCGGGCCACGTGCTGGTGTCGGCCGACTACTCGCAGATCGAATTGCGGGTGCTGGCGCACCTCTCGGGCGACCAGGCGCTCGTCGAGGCGTTCCGCCGCGGCGACGACATCCACGACCAGACCGCGCGGCGCGTGTTCGGCGAGGCCAGCGGCCTCGACCCGCACGAACTCAGGCGCCGGGCCAAGATCATCAACTACGCGCTGCTCTACGGGAAGACCGCGTTCACGCTCGCCAAGGACATCGGCGTGTCGCACCAGGCGGCGCAGGCGTTCATCGACGCCTACTTCGACGGCTTCCCGGGCGTGCGCCGGTTCATCGACAACCTGCTCGAAGACGCCCGCCGCACCGGCGTCGTCAAGACGATGACCGGCCGGCGACGGCTGGTGCCGGAGATCGCGAGCCACAACGCGCAGGTGCGGTCGGCCGCCGAACGGGTGGCGGTCAACCTGCCGATACAAGGCACCGCCGCCGACATCCTCAAGCGCGCGATGATCGACGTGCAGGAGGCGCTCGCGAAACGGCGGAGCGCAGGATTCGGCGCGCGGATGATCCTTACCGTCCACGACGAACTGGTGTTCGAGGTGCCCGAGGGCGAGGTGGACGCCGTCCTCCCCCTGGTGAAGGCGGGGATGGAGGGGGCGATGGTCCTGTCGGTGCCGCTGACGGTCGACGTGGGCGTCGGCGCCAATTGGAGAGACGCGAAGCCGTAAGGAAGGCTCAGGACTCAGGGCTCAAGGCTCAAGCCAAGAGGCTCACGGCTTGAGGTTTACGCCCGCCTTACGCCCGACGCCTTACGCTACGCCTTACGGGGCCCTTGGCCACCTGGGCCTTGAGTCCTGAGCCCTGAGCCATCGTCGCCGCCCGAGGCACGACGGCGGCGTCTATTTGTTCGGCCAGTCCTTCTTGACCGCTTCCCACGAGGCGCGCAGCGCCGCCGTCACTCGCTCCCGGTCGGAGTCGGTCGACGTGATCAGCCGGGCGCGTTCGGGAAGAATCGCCTGCAATACGAGTTGGTCGATGTCGGCGCGCAAGGCGCGACCCTGATCTTCGGCCAGTGGAGCCCTGACCCACGCGGCGACGGCCGCATCCCAGGCGTGGGGCAAATCCCCTAAGTACCTGTAGGATGCCGCGAGCCAGTAGGCGGCGGCAGACGAGACCGGCACCCGGCCCAGCCCGACGATGGCGCGGTTTCGAACGGCCTGGTAAAGCTGGTCCCGGCTGCCGACCTGGCCGGACTGCGCCAGGCGGTCCAGCGAGGTGGCCCACCAGTCGAACACCCGGTCGAAGGTGTCTGGCGCCAGCTCATCCTCCCGGTCGAGGACGCTCGCGAACAGTTCGGCCGCCGGCCCGAACCCGTCGTCGAGGTAGAGCGCCTCGCCGAGGCCGATCAGGTAGTCGGTCCGGTCTCTCGGCGTCAGGCGGGCCGGCTGGATGTCGTTGAGGGCCTGGCGGGCCGACACGAGAGCCGAGCGGTCGGTCGTCTTCCGGAACAGTTCGAGGGAGGCGCGCGCGATCAGGAGGTTGGCCGCATCGGCCATGGGCGGCGTCCGCAGGCGGGTGGCCACGTCGATGGCCTGCTGGTAACGGCCCAGATTGTAGAGCTGGCGGGCGGTGTCGAGCCCCTGTTGGGCGCTCGCCGGGGGGGCCCAGAGGACCCCCAGGAGGGCCGCCGAGAAGATGCACACGCTAACCCTTTGCAGAGCATGGACTTGTGTGTGTTGACAGCCCGGCATTTGATATAATCCTCTCGCCATGGTGGAGCCGATCGTCATCCCGCGGTCCGAGCACGCGCTGTCGCGCCGCGATGTCGATCCCGATGCGCTGAAGGTTCTGTACCGTCTCAAGGAGGCGGGGTTCATCGCGTACCTCGTCGGCGGCAGCGTTCGCGATCTGCTGCTCGGTCGGCGGCCGAAGGATTTCGACATCGGCACGTCCGCGCATCCGTACCAGGTCAAGCGACTGTTCCGAAACTGCTGGGTGATCGGCCGGCGCTTCCGCCTCGTGCACGTGAAGTTCGGGCAGAAGATCGTCGAGGTCGCCACCTTCCGCCGTCATCTTCCGCCGTCCGAGGCGTCCGACCAGTCGCAGCCCGACGAAAGCGGTCACGCTGCCGACGAACAGGATACGACGCGCGACGCGTCGGTGCGCGACCTGTTGATCCGGCGCGACAACACGTTCGGCACGCCGGAGGAGGACGCGTTCCGCCGCGACTTCACCGTCAACGCGCTCTTCTACGACATCGCGACCTTCTCCATTATCGACTACGTCGGCGGCTTGCGCGATCTCCGCGGGCAGGTGATTCGCGCGATCGGCGATCCGGACGAGCGGTTCCTCGAGGACCCGGTGCGCATGCTGCGCGCCGCGGCGTTCGCCGGGCGACTCGGCTTCACCATCGATCCGCCCGTCGTCGAGGCGATCCGGCGCAACCGCGGCGAGATCGCCCGCAGCTCACCCGCCCGGCTGATCGAGGAGTACTACAAGATCCTGCGCACCGGCGCGAGCGCGGCAGTCTTCCGCTCGGCGGCGGCCCTGGGCCTGCTCGAGGCGATTACGCCCGAACTGCAGCACGAGGCCGAGGACGCCGCGCTCCGGCAGTCGATGGAACGGCTCGACGCCTACCGCCAGCGCTTCACGTCGGCACCCGACGGCTTCTCGAACGCCGTGCTGCTCGGCAGCCTGCTGGTGCCGCTCGGCTTCTCGCCCGCGGACGGCCATCCCGCGGTCGAGGCCGGCGCGTCGTGGCTCGGCGTGCTGCCGGTGGCGCGTCGCGACATCGAGCGCCTGGCGCAACTGCTCGCCCTGCAGCGTCGGCTGCGCGACCCCAACCTGTCCGCGCGGTCGGCGCGGGCGCTGCTCGCGCGGGGCGCGTTCGCCGACGCGCTGTCGTGGCTCGAGATTCACGGGGACGCTCCCGACGCGGTGACCCGCTGGCGCACGCTGATGAGCGAACTCGCGCAGAGCGGTTCGCTGCCCGAGCCGCCGCCTCGCGTGCCTGCCCGGCGCCGCCGTCGCCGCCGCCGCCGCCGGACGGTGCCGCCGGAGCAGTAGCATCACGCCGGCCCGCGGCTCGCGCCCTGCGACTTGCGGCCACCCACGCCGGGTCTGAAAGCCATCTGGCCTACACCCCCCAGCGAGCGTGACACGCGTGACACCGCCGCAAGGCGCGAGCCGCCAGCCGGCGACTGCATAGTTCGCCCGCGCCGTGCATAACCTTCCGTTTGCTTGCCTTCCGTCACGTGCTTTGGTGTAATCGCCGTCTGCGCGATGATGGCTGGAGCGGCTGGACGTCCCACCTCCGGGATCGACCCCCGCATGGAGTACCGACGATGGCCAACGACTTTCTCTCGCTGCGCGATTTCACGCCCGACCAGGTCCGTCACCTGCTCGACCTGGCCGCCGACATCAAGAAGCGGCCCGACGCCTACGCCGCCGCGCTCAAGGGCAAGACGCTGGCGCTCATCTTCGAGAAGCCGTCGCTGCGCACCCGCGTGTCGTTCGACGTGGGGATCCAGCAACTCGGCGGGTTCTCGGTGTATCTCTCGCCGGCCGAGATCAACCTCGGCAAGCGCGAGTCGATTCACGACGTGGCGAAGAACCTCGAGCGGATGGTGCAGGGGATCATGATCCGCACCTTCGCCCACGAGATCGTCGAGGAGATGGCCCGGGAGGCGTCGGTCCCCGTCATCAACGGCCTGACCGACTACAGCCATCCCTGCCAGGCGATGGCCGACTTCCTGACCGTCCGCGAGGTGAAGGGGCGGACCGAGGGAATCAAGCTCGCCTTCGTCGGCGACGGCAACAACGTGGCCCACTCGCTCATGTTCGCCGGCGCCCTGCTCGGCGCGCACATCTCGATCGTGACGCCGGCCGGCTACGAGCCGAAGGCGGACGCCACGGCGTGGGCGACCGCCCAGGCCGCGAAGACCGGCGGCAGCTGCGTCGTCACCAGCGACCCGGTCGAGGGCGTGCGCGGCGCGGACGTCATCTACACCGACGTCTGGGCGAGCATGGGCCAGGAGGCCGAGGCGGCGGCGCGCAAGCAGATCTTCATGCCCTACCAGGTCAACGAGGCGATGGTCGCCCGCGCGAAGGCCGACTGCTCCTTCATGCACTGCCTGCCCGCCCACCGCGGCGAGGAAGTCACCGCCGGCGTCATCGACACGCCGCGCTCGGTCGTCTTCCAGGAAGCCGAGAACCGGCTCCATGCCCAGAAGGCCATCATGCTGGACCTGATGAAATAGATGATGCCGCGCAGCGCACTCGTCGCCATCGGCGGCAACTCGCTCATCCGGGCCGGTGAGAAGGGCACGATCGAGGAGCAGCTCGCCAACACCCGGCGCACCGCCCGCGCCATCGTCGGCCTGATCCAGGACGGCATCAGCCTCGTGCTGACGCACGGGAACGGGCCGCAGGTCGGGGCCGCGCTCCTCAGATCCGAGCGCGCGTCGGACCAGGTGTACGGCCAGTCGCTCGACGTCTGCGACGCGACGACGCAGGGGGAGATCGGGTACCTGCTGCAGCAGTCGCTGCACAACGAGCTGGCGGCGGCCGGGCTGAAGGTGCCGGTGGCCACGGTGCTGACCCAGGTCGTGGTCAACGCGGACGACCCGGCGATGCGCCACCCCACCAAGCCGATCGGGCCGTTCTACTCGCGCGCCGACGCCGACGAGCGCGCGCACACGCTCGGCTGGCAGGTGGTCGAGGACGCGGCGCGCGGCTACCGCCGCGTCGTGCCGTCGCCGGAACCGATCGAGGTCGTCGAGGAGCAGGTGATCCGGGACCTGCTGGCGCTGGGGGTCCTCGTCATCGCCGCGGGCGGGGGCGGGATTCCCGTCGTGCGCACGCCGGTCGGCCTCAAGGGGGTCGAGGCCGTCATCGACAAGGACCGGGTGTCGGCGCTGCTGGCCAGCCGGCTCGGCGTGGACTGCTTCATGATCTCGACTGACGCCGACCGCGTGTACGTGGACTACCGCAAGCCGACGCAGCGGCCGCTCGCGCGCGCCACGACGGCCGAAATGGCTGCGCACTACGCCGCCGGGCAGTTCCCGCCCGGCAACATGGGGCCGAAGATCGAGTCGGCGCTGCGCTTCCTCGACCGGGGCGGGCGGGAAGTCGTCATCACGTCGTACGACCACCTCCGCGCGGCGGCTCATGGGGATGCGGGGACGCACATCGTGAAATCGTGATTGGGATCGGGGATCGGGGATCAGGGGTCGGGGGTCAGGGGTCGGGGACGAGGGACGGACACCGCCGCCCCTCGACGTTGCTCGGGGCGGCCCTGAGCGAGGTCGAAGGGCCGAGAGCCGAAAGCCGCTCTATGAAGCTGAAGCACGTCGTCGAATCGCAGCAGTTCACCGTGCCGCTCCTGATGGACCTGTTCGCGAGAACGCGCCAGATGGAGAAGGTGGCCGCGCGGGGCGGGACGCGCGACTACCAGAACCGGATCATGGCCTCGCTGTTCTACCAGCCCTCGACGCGGACCCGGTTCTCGTTCGAGGCGGCCATGTACCGCCTCGGCGGCCGCGTGCTCTCGACCGAGCAGGCGGGCCACTTCTCTTCCGAGGTCGAGGGGGAACAGCTCGAGGACACGATCCGGATCCTCGGTGGCTACTCCGACGTCATCGTCATCCGGCACACGCAGGCGGGCGGCGCGAAGCGCGCGGCCGACGTGTCGCCGGTGCCCGTCATCAACGCCGGCGACGGCAACGGCGGCCAGCACCCGACGCAGGCGCTGCTGGACCTTTACACCATCTACCGCGAGCGGCCGATCGAGGGGCTGAGCATCGCCTTCATCGGCGAGCTCGACCGGGGCCGGACGGCCCGGTCGCTGGCCTACCTGCTGAGCAAGTTCGAGCGGGTGAAGGTCTACTTCGTCAGCCCGCCCGAGATGCAGATGACGCCCGACATCCTCGAGCACCTGGACGAGCACGACGTGTGGTACGCGCTGGAGGCCGACGCCACGAAGGTGCTGCCCGAGGTGGATGTCGTGTACCAGACGCGCATCCGCCCCGAGCGGATGGAGGACCGCGGCAACTACGGCCGCTACACGATCGACGCGACCGTCCTCCAGACGATGAAGCGGGACGCGCTGATCCTGCACCCGCTGCCGCGAACGGTGGAGATCGACAAGGCGGTGGATGCCGACCCCCGCGCCCTCTATTTCCGGCAGGCGACCAACGGGCTGTTCGTCAGGATGGCGCTGCTGACGATGCTTTGGGACGAATGAAAGGGCGAGCGGCTGACGACTGAAGGCTGACGGCGGTGTCACGCGTGACCCGGCCGTCGGCCGTCCGCCATCAGCCGTCAGCCGGCGAACGAAGGAGCCAGTGATGCAGACGAAGGACTACGTCGCGCTCGAGAACGAGTACGGAGCCCACAACTACCACCCGCTCGACGTCGTCATCGAGAAGGCCGAGGGCGTGTGGGTGTACGACGTCGACGGCAAGCGCTACCTCGATTGCCTCGCCGCGTATTCGGCCGTCAACCAGGGGCACTGCCACCCGGCGATCCTGAAGGCCATGATCGACCAGGCGCACAAGGTCACGCTGACCTCGCGCGCCTTCCGGAACGACCAGCTGCCGATGCTCTACAAGGAGCTGCACGACCTCACCGGCTTCGACATGGCGCTGCCGATGAACTCCGGGGCCGAGGCGGTCGAGACCGCCGTGAAGGCGGCGCGCAAGTGGGGCTACAAGGTCAAGGGCATCCCCGACGGGAAGGCCGAGATCATCGTCTGCTCCAACAACTTCCACGGCCGGACGGTCACGATCATCAGCTTCTCGACCGACGAGCAGTATCGCGACGGCTTCGGGCCGTTTACCCCCGGCTTCACGATCGTCCCCTACGGCGACGCGAAGGCCGTCATCGGCGCCATCACGCCGAACACCTGCGCGTTCCTGGTCGAGCCGATCCAGGGCGAGGCGGGGATCGTCGTGCCGCCGTCCGGCTTCCTCCGCGAGACCTGGGAGGCGTGCCGGACGCACAACGTCCTGTTCATGGCCGACGAGATCCAGTCGGGGCTCGGCCGCACGGGCAAGCTGTTCACCTACATGCACGAGGGGATCCGGCCCGACCTCGTGATCATCGGCAAGGCGCTGTCGGGCGGCTACTACCCGGTGTCGGCCGTGCTCGCGTCGAAGGCGGTCCTCGGCGTGTTCAAGCCGGGCGACCACGGCAGCACGTTCGGCGGCAACCCCCTGGCGTGCGCCATCGCGCGGGCGTCGCTGCGGGCGCTCATCGACGAGAAGATGATCGAGAACTCGGCGACGCTCGGGGCGTACTTCCTGGCGCGGCTGCGGGAGATCACGAGCCCCAACGTGAAGCAGGTGCGCGGCCTCGGGCTGTGGATCGGCGTCGAGATGACGGGGCCGGCCAGGCCGTACTGCGAGAAGCTCAAGGACGAGGGGATCCTCTGCAAGGAGACGCACGAGCGCGTCATCCGCTTCGCCCCGCCGCTCGTCATCACCAAGGACGAGATCGACTGGGCGGTGGCGAGGATCGGGAAGGTGATCGGGGGGTAGGGACAAGGAAGTTCGAAGTACGAAGTTCGAAGTTAGAAGTTACGAGGCTCGCCGCGCCACGGACCACCCCGCACCTCTTGCTTCGTATTGCGTACTTCGTACTTCCTACTTCCTACTTCGTACTTCGCACTTTCAAGCTCCCAATCTGACTCAATACTCGTAACGAGGGACACATGCACCGCACGAAGACCATCATCATGGGCGCCGCGGGGCGCGACTTCCACAACTTCAACACCGTGTACCGCGACAACGGGCAGTACGACGTCGTCGCCTTCACGGCCACGCAGATCCCGAACATCGACGGCCGCAAGTACCCGGCCTCGCTCGCCGGCAACCTGTACCCGAAGGGGATCCCGATCGTCGACGAGAAGCAGCTCGAGTCGCTCATCCGCAAGCACGGCGTCGAGGAAGTGGTGTTCGCCTACAGCGACGTCCCCTACAACTACGTGATGAGCCGCGGTTCGCTCGTCAACGCGTGCGGCGCCCACTTCAAGCTCCTCGGCGCGCAGCCGACGATGATCGCCAGCACCAAGCCGGTCATCTCCGTGTGCGCCGTGCGGACCGGGTCGGGCAAGAGCCAGACCAGCCGCCGCGTCGCGCACCTGCTGCAGCAGCACGGCCTGAAGGTGGCCGCGATTCGCCACCCGATGCCCTACGGCGACCTCGAGAAGCAGAAGGTGCAGCGCTACGGCAGCCTCGCCGACCTCAAGAAGCACAAGTGCACCATCGAGGAGATGGAGGAGTACGAGCCGCACATCGTCGAGGGGATCATCATCTACGCCGGCGTGGACTACGGCGCCATCCTCGAGCAGGCGCAGGCCGAGGCGGACGTCATCCTGTGGGACGGCGGCAACAACGACATGTCGTTCTACAAGTCGGACCTCTCGATCGTGGTGGCCGACCCGCTGCGCGTCGGCAACGAACTGAGCTACTACCCGGCCGAGGCCAACCTCCGGTTGGCCGACGTCGTCATCATCAACAAGATCGACAGCGCCGAGCCGAAGGCGGTGGACCAGCTTCGCGCCAACATCCGCAAGGTGAACACGAAGGCGTCCGTCATCGACGCCGCGTCGCCCATCTTCGTCGAGCACCCTGAGCGGCTGACCGGCAAGCGGGCGCTGGTGGTCGAGGACGGCCCGACGCTCACGCACGGCGAGATGAAGATCGGCGCCGGCGTGGTGGCCGCGAACAAGTACGGCGCCAGCGAGCTGGTGGACCCGCGGCCCTACACCGTCGGGTCGATCACCGAGACGTTCAAGAAGTACCCGGGCATCGGAATGCTGCTGCCCGCGATGGGCTACGGCACCCAGCAGGTGAAGGACCTCGAGACGACGATCAACAAGGTGCCCTGCGACGTGGTGGTCATCGGCACGCCGATCGACCTCAACCGGATCGTCAAGATCAGGAAGCCGACCGTCCGCGTGACCTACCAACTGCAGGAGATCGGCACGCCGAACCTGGAGCAGGTGGTGGGAGAGTTCGTGAAGAAAAATGTGAAGAAGTAGCGGACAGTGGACCACGGTCGGAGGACGGGCGGCGGAGTAGCGGCCAGCGGATTCCTCGCGACCGGCTTCGGACTGCGGACGGCGACAAGACCGGGTGTAGGGCGGGCCTTCAGGCCCGCCAACCCCGGCCAGCCCGTAGCCCGAGGCGTGAAGCCCGTAGCCCGTGTGATCAATCCTCCGGCCTCTCCCCCGCCTGCGCCATCTTGACCAGGCGGGGCTCGAACTTCGCGACCACGGCGACAAGGTCGTGCTGCGCCGCCATGACCTTGTCGATGTCCTTGTAGGCCATCGGCACTTCGTCGAGACCCGCCGAGATCAGCGTCACTCCCCGCTCGGAGAGCGCCCGCCGCGCGTCGTCCCACGTGAATTCCGCCCTGGCCCGGGTCCGGCTCATCCGCCGGCCGGCGCCGTGCGCCGCCGACCGCAGCGACGCGGCGGAGCCCTTGCCCCGCACGACGTACCCCGGCGCCGCCATCGAGCCGGGGATGACGCCGAGCACGTCCACGCCCGCGGGTGTTGCGCCCTTGCGGTGGACCACCACGTCGCGCTCGGTGCCGTCGGCGAGGACGTGGCGCTCGCGCCACGCGAAGTTGTGGTGGTTCTCGACGCCGAAGACGATCCCCCCGCGGAGCGCGCCCGTGACGTGGCGGTGGATCAACTCGTGGTTGGCGGCGGCGTAGCGGCCCATCAGCTCCATCGCGGCCCAGGTCCTCCTGCCCTTCCTGGGTGGAAAGGTCGAGCCAGGCGAGCTGCGCCAGTTCCTTCGGGAGCGTGGGATGGAATCCGCCGCGCGAGACGGCTGAAGTGGTCGGCGACCGCCGCACCGGTGCCGCGGCTGCCGGAGTGGCTGAGCAGCGCGAGGTAATCGCCCGGCTCCAGGCTGCCGAGCCGCTCGGGCACCGAGAGCACGCCGAACTCGACGAAGTGATTGCCGCTGCCGCTCGTGCCGAGCTGGGCCCAGGCCTTGTCCTTGAGATGCGCCGTCACGTCGCTCACCGACCAGTCGGCGTCCATCACGTCGTGCGCGCGCCGCTCGCGGAACTCGACGCCGATGCCGAAGCGCGTCTCCTTCTCGATGGCCCGCTTCAACTCGGCCTGGGTCGCTCCCAGCGCCGACGGCGGCAGGTCGAGCACGCTCAGCTTCATCCGGCACGCGATGTCCACCCCCACCGCGTACGGGATGACGGCCCGCTCGGTGGCGAGCACGCCGCCAATCGGCAGCCCGTACCCCTGGTGCGCGTCGGGCATCAGGGCGCCCGCGACGGCAACGGGCAGCCGACAGGCGTTCAGCATCTGCTGGAGCGCGGTCGGCTCCAGCGACTCGCCGAAGATGCGATACGGCACCGGCGTCGGCCGCGGCTGGTCAATCCCGGTTTCGACGGTGGGGTGGCGATGTTTGCGGGACATCGGGCCGCAGGCTCCGGGCTACAGGCTACAGGCTTCAGGCCTCCGCTGAGCAGGTCTGACGCCCTGCTCCTGTAATTCCTGATGTAGGGCGGCCGACCGCCCGCTGTTTACCGATGTTACCAAGAGAAATGGCCGGCCGGCTCTCTCGGTTGAGCCGGCCAATCCTCCGCACGGGCTCTTGCCCCCGGGGCCGCGATTGTGAGTCGCCAACAGGGCCGGACGCCTCGCTCGCGAGCCGCTCCGCAGGCCGGGAAAGCATCCTCGCGGCGCCTCGGTTTCCAGATCTCTGTGGCCGGCTCGGTGCTATACGCGCTCGATCGACCGCACGCGCCTCGCCGGGGAAACCGCGGCACCGCTCCGCCTCCGCCAAGGCTGCGGCGGACCGCCGATGCCTGGCGCGAAGGCGGTCGTCGCTTTCCCTTCTTTCGATCGACGGCCTGCTCCGAAGGCTCGCTCGCGACGCATCCCGTCCCTGCTGGCGCCACCGTGAATCGCGGCCCCCTATCCAGGCTGTCACGCAGGATGCGGAGGCTGGTCCCTCTTTCGGTGGGGCCGGCGTCCTCGCCGGCCCTATCCACCGTTCCGATGCGAGCGTGACGCGCCGGCGGTCTGGAGTCCGACGCCTCGAGGCCGAAGACCATGGGCTGGGTCGGTGCGACGCTGTCCATTCGGCTCTGTTGGGCCGCGCTCCGCCTAACGGTGGACTGTCCCTGTTCTGGCGCCGGCCGAATTGACGATCCCCGCAGCTTCGACTCTGTGCAAACGGCGGGGCGAGAGCTACTTGTCTCGGCGGTCCAACGGGCGCAGATTGCGACCGACCTGCTGAAGCCGGAGGCTGACCGGGATTGGTTTGGGCCATCCCGGCCCCGAAGGCCGGCCTTTCAGCTGAACGATGTTAGCCGGACGGAGAGACGGGATTGGGCGGAACGTAAATGGAGGCAGCATGACGAAAGACGCTCCGGACGATCTGGAAGCGGTCCGAGCCGTGGTCGCAGCTCTTGCGGACTTCGCAGCGCCCGAACAGGAGCGCATCCTGCGCTGGGCCAGGGAGAAGCTGGGGCTGCCAGCCGGGCAGGGAGCAGTATCAACGCATGTTCGTGCCGCCACCGACGCGGCGCCCACTCCAGGGCCGCCGCCCACGCCGACACGCATGAGCAGGCCGGCGCAGACTCTGATCAACGCGCACCAACAAGGCCTGCTCGACAAGGGCGCTGAACGGGGAACATACGTCATCAATAGCGTGGGCGAGAACCTCGTCGCGATGGCTCTGCCCGGCGGCACCGGCACGGTGTCGAAGCCCTCCAAACGACGCGCTCCCCGCCAGGCCAGCAAGACACAAACCCGCGGTCGCTCCGCGACGGCTGCTCGGAAGCGACGGTAATCAATGTCCAGTAAGCGAATCGCGCTCGACGACGCGATCGCACAGTGCGACCGACTGCGATCACTGTTGAAGAAGACGTGTACGGGCCAGGTACGAGGGACCGACGAGCGTGCGGTCCTCAAAGCCTCAGCCCTCGCCTGGTTCAACAATGCTCGAAGCAAGATCGCCCCATCGCTGAACCCAGACGCGCTCGCTACCACAGACGCGAGCTACAGGCGGCTTTTGGAGTCTGCCGACAAAGCGGCGTCTCGACAGAGCCTTCTCGTGGCCCTCAAGACGCTGCGCAAGCAGCTGATTGACCTCCGCTCCGAGGTGGTCACCGCCGTCGGTAGCTCGGGAAGTCGCGATGCGGTGCCGGCCTTTGCGCCGCTGATCTCGGACCCCCAGATGCAGACGATTTTGGCGTCACGTTGGACCGAGTGTGTGAAATGCCTCTCGATCGATGCCCCGCTTGCAGCGACCGTGATGATGGGTGGCTTGCTTGAGGCTCTTCTGCTGGCGCGGATCAATCGCGAGGCGGACAAAGCGCCGATCTTCACAGCGAAGGCCGCTCCCAAGGACAAGACCGGGAGTACCAGGCCGCTGAACGAGTGGATGTTGAAGAACTACATCGAGGTAATCCACGAGCGCGGGTGGATCTCCGAGTCTGCGAAGGACGTCGGGGAGGTGCTTCGTGACTACCGCAATTTCGTGCATCCATTCAAGCAGCTGTCGCACGGGGTCCGTCTAGATGCTGCGGATGCAAAGCTGTTGTGGGAGATCACGAAAAGTGTTTCGCGGCAAGTCCTCGGAAGCACCTCGTGACTGGGCGGCCGGGGAGATAGGTGACAGATCAGTTCGGCGAAATGGGTGACACGGTCTTCCGCACGGTTCGCGCTTTGTGGTCCTCAATCCGCAGAATCCGCTCGTCCAGCCGTCCAAGTTTGAGTGGTCCGAAGTACACCCCCCACAATCCGTCGTGGATCTCTTCGAGGCCCACGTACTTTCCGGCGGGTGACCCTCAACCGACGATGGCGTGCGTATTGAGTTCGTCCCCGTCCGGCGCCAGGACGCGACCTCCAGGTTCCTCCGGAGCTTTCGGGCGTTCACCGTCATGAAGGCCCGCGATTCAGAATCGTGAGCCGGACCGTGGGATGCCTCGCCGAACGAGCCGTTCGGAGCAGGCCGCTTCATGAGCCGGAAGGCGACGACCGCCTTTGTGTCCGGCATTGGCGGTCCGCCGTAGCCTCGGCGGAGGCGGAGCGGCTGCGCCGATTTCCCCGGCGCAGCGCGTGCGGTCGATCGAGCGCGGATAGCGCCAGCCGGCCACGGAGGACCGGAAATCGACGCAGCGCGAGGAGCCTTCCCGGCCTGCGGAGCCGGCTCGCGAGGTCGAGGCGCCCGCGGTTCGGCGAGACTCGGAATCGCGGCTCCCCGTCGAGCTCTGCCGCACATCGCCGTTCTGACGCTCCACCGCCCGCGTCAAAAGAAACGGGCCGCCCGACGTGAATCGGGCGGCCCGTGAAGTTCGTCATTGTCGGCGGGTCTGCCTTCGACTTCGCTCAGGCCAGGAAAGACCCGCCCTACACCCGGTCGTGCCCTGAGGCGTGAGCCCTGAGCCTTGAGCCGTTCCTACCCGTTCTTCTTCTCGAACTCCTTCATGAACGTGACGAGCTGGTCCACGCCCTCCTCGGGGAACGCGTTGTAGATCGACGCGCGCAGGCCGCCGACCGACCGGTGGCCCTTGAGGCCGTCGAGGCCCGCCGCCTTGGACTCCTTGACGAACTTCGCCTCGAGCTCCTCGTTCGGCAGCCGGAACGTCACGTTCATCCTCGACCGGCAGTCCTTGGCGGCGTGGCCGCGGAAGAACCCCGTGCGGTCGATCTCGGCGTACAGCTTCGAGGCCTTGCGCTCGTTGATCTTGTCGATCGCCTCGAGGCCGCCGAGCGAGACCAGCCACTTCATCACGAGGCCGATCATGTAGATGGTGAACACGGGCGGCGTGTTGTAGAGCGAATGCTCCGGCACGTGCGTGCCGTACTGCAGCATCACCGGCAGGTTGGCGTACGACGGCCGCTCGGCCGCCTTCTTGACCAGGTCGTCGCGGACGATGACCAGCGTCGCGCCGGCCGGGCCGAGGTTCTTCTGCACGCCCGCGTAGATCAGGCCGTACTTGGTGACGTCGATCGGCCGGCTGAACATGTGCGACGAGGTGTCGGCCACCACCGTCGCGGCGCCGAAGTCGGGCAGCTTGTGGAACTCGACGCCGTGGATCGTCTCGTTGGTCGTGATGTGGATGTAGGCGGCGCCCGGCGTGAGCTTCAGCTCCTCCACCTTGGGCAGCCGGTTGTAGTTCTCGGCCTTGGCGTCGAACGCCACGTTGACCGCGCCGACCTTCCTGGCCTCCTTCACCGCCTTCGACGACCAGGCGCCGGTCACGATGTAGTCGGCCCACGAGCCCGACGGCAGCAGGTTCATCGGCACCATCGAGAACTGCGTGGTCGCGCCGCCCTGGAGGAACAGCACGTGGTAGTTGTCGGGGATGCCGGCCAGCTTGCGGATGTTGGCCTCGCACTCGCCGATGATCGCCTCGAAGGTCTTGGACCGGTGGCTGATCTCGAGCACCGACATGCCGACGCCGGGGAGGGCCACCAGGTCGCGCTGAGCCTCCTCGAGGGCGGGCAGCGGCAGGACGGCGGGGCCGGCCGCGAAGTTGAACACACGGGTGATGGTTGCCATGGACATAGTCTCCTCAATGACAGTCTCTGAAATGGGCTGACGGCCGACGACCGACGGCGGCTTTCGGCTCCCGACCGACGACCGACCGTCAGTCGTCAGCCGTCGGCCCGATGTGTCACGCCAGCTCGACGACGCCGACCTCCAGGATGCCCGGGCAGCCCTTGAGCGACTCCAGCAGGTCGGCCGGCGGCTGCTTGTCGACGTTGACGCGGGCGATGGCGGCCCCGCCGCCCTCGAAGATGATGTTCTCGGTCTCGTGCGCGTTGATCCCGGCCGCCGCGAGCTTGCCGAACACGCACGACGCCACGCCCGGCTTGTCGCCGTGGCGGACGATGAGCGAGTACTTCGCCGCCGACTTCCTGGTGAGGTTCACGACGTTCGGGACCTTGCCGGTCTCCTTGAACGTCTTCACGATCCGCACCGTCTCGCCGGCGATCGCCTCCTGCGCCTGGTCGGTGGACGCGCCGATGTGGTGCGTGCCGTAGACGCCCGGCAGGCCGACGAGCTCGGTGGTGAAGTCGGCGGTCCCGCTGGCCGGCTCGCCCGGGTACACGTCGAGGCCGACGCGGAGCCCCTTCTCCTTCACCGCCTTCGCCAGGGCCTTGTAGTCCATCACGTCCGGACGCGCCGTGTTGACCAGGTAGGCGCCCGGCTTCAGCTTGCCGATCACCTCGGCGCTGACGATCCCCTTGGTGAGCGGGCTCGAGGCCAGGTGGATGCTCAGGATGTCGCACTTCTCGGCGACCTCGGCCGGCGTGTTCACCACCGTGATCCGCTCCTCGATGAGCGAGCCCGGCCCGGGCCGCACCTGCAGCAGCAGCGGCAGGTCCACCGGGATCGCGTCGCGGTCGACGCGGACGCCCATCTCGCTCCAGATCACGAGGTTCATGCCGAAGCCCATCGCACGCCGCGCGACCTCCTGGCCGATCTTGCCGAAGCCGAGGATGCCGAGCGTGGCCCCGTAGATCCCCTTGGCCTTCGAGTACTCCTTCTTGTTCCACTTGCCGCGCAGCAGGTCCGCGACGTTGTCGGGGATCCGCCGGTCGAGGGCGAGGATCAGCCCGAAGGCCAGCTCGGCCACCGCCAGGGAGTTCTTCCCGGGGCAGTTCGACACGTAGATGCCGCGCTTGCTCGCCGCCTTCACGTCGATCGTGTTGTAGCCCGCCCCGGCGCGGACGATCAGCGCCAGCTTCCCCGCGTCCATCATCGGCTCGGTCACCTGCGTCGAGCGGACCACGAGCACGTCGGCCCCGGTCTTCCCGAGCGCCTCGGCGAGCGCGGCGTCCTTGAGGTCGGGCTCGAAGATGACCTCGCACCCCGCCGCCTTGAGTCCCTCGATCCCGCTCTTTTCGAATTTGTCAGCAACGAGCACTTTCATGGCTGTGCACCCCTCGGCGTGGCCGGCCACGCCCGGTTAGATGAGATGGCTGAGGAGACCGTCGCGCAGTTTCGGCTCGAACCAGGTGGACTTGGGGGGCATGATCTCGCCGGCGTCCGCGATCCGCATGAGATCGTCGACGCCGACGGAAAACAGGGAGAACGCGACGGCCGCCTTGCCGCCGTTCACGAGCTTCTCGAGCTCGGCGGTGCCGCGAATGCCGCCGACGAAATCGATCCGCTTGTCGGTGCGCACGTCACCGATGCCGAGCACGGGCGCGAGCACCTGCTCCTGCAGCAGGCTGCAGTCGAGCGTGCTGCCCACGTCGGTCGAGCCGGCGGTGGCCGCCAGCCGCAGCGTGTACCACTGGCCGCCCAGGTACATGGCCACCTCGCCCTTCTTCGTCGGCGCCGGCGTGCCGGGCGCCACGGCCACCCGCGACTTCAGCTCCGCCAGCAAGGCCTCGGGCGTCTTCCCGGCCAGGTCCTTCACGACGCGGTTGTAGGGCAGGATCTGCGTCTGGTTGTCGGGGAACGCGACGGCCAGCATCCAGTCGGCTTCGTCGCTCTTCGCGGCAGGCGACCCTTCGACAGGCTCAGGGTCGCCCTGAGCGAGCGAAGCGAGTCGAACGGGCGACTGGTCGGCCAGGTACTTGCGCGTGCGGCTGGCGCTGGCGGCGCGATGGTGGCCGTCGGCGATGTAGACGCACGGCAGCTCGCCGAACGCCTTGACGACCGCCGCGAGGTCGGCGCCGGTGACCTTCCACATCGTGTGGCGCACCCCATCGGCCGACTCGAAGTCGAACAGCGGCGCGCCCGCCGTCACCCTGGCGGCCGCCTCGTCGATCGCCGCCGTGTGCCGGTAGGTCAGGAAGACCGGGCCGGTCTGCGCTCTGAGCGTGCCGATGTGGCGCGTCCGGTCGTCCTCCTTCTCGCGCCGCGTCTTCTCGTGCTTCTTGATGAGGTCGGCGTCGTACTCGTCGATCGAGTAGCACGCGGCGAGCCCCGTCTGGTAGTGGTTCCCCATCTTCAGGCGGTAGAAGTACACGGCCGGCGCGTCCTCGACGACGAGCGGCGCCGCGCGGCGAAGCGTGGTGAAGTTCTCGAGTGCCTTCTCGTAGACCGCGGGCGAGTACGGGTCGGTCGCCGGCGGCAGGTCGATCTCGGCGCGCGACACGTGCAGGAAGCTGAGGGGGTTGCCGGCCGCGAGCGCCCGCGCCTCCTCCGCGTTGACGACATCGTACGGCACGGCGGACACGCGGTCGACGTTGGAAGATGAGGGCCTGAGCGCACGGAACGGGCGAATGATAGACATCTGGTGACTCGCGGCGGGCCGCCCGGCATCCCGGGCAGCGCAGAGGGTTACGAGGGGCGGCAGTCCGGCGGCCGCGGGGCCGCTGACTAGCTTTAATTACCGGAAGCGTGGAAGCCTGTCAAGGAGAAGGGGTCGGAGCGGTTTTCCCCGATTACATTTTTCTACTTTCAATTCTGTAACCAGGAATAACCGCTCCGACCCCTACCGAACCGAACGGTCGCTTTCCGAAACGGTCAATCCTGGCGCAGGCTGGCAATCGGGTCGATGCGCGTGGCCCGGCGCGCGGGTCCGAATGCCGCCAACAGCACTGTTGCGAACACCACGAGCGACACCGCCACCAGTGTCGTCGGATCCGTGGGGGCGACCCGGAAGAGCAGCGACCTCGCGACACGGGCGACGGCAATGCCCGTCGCGAGCCCGGCGATGCCGCCGATGACGGCGTAGCGCGTCGCCTCGGCGAGCACCATCCGCATCACCCGCCCGTGCGACCCGCCCAGGGCCATCCGGATGCCGATTTCGTGGCGCCGCCTCGACACGCTGTAAGCGAGCACGCCGTGGACTCCGATCAAGGCGAGCAGCAGCGCGAACGCGCCGAAGGCCGTCACAAGGATTGTGATGAAGCGCGGGACCACCAGGCGTTCCCAAAGGAAGTCTTCCACCACGCGCAGTGGTCCCACGTGCAGGCCCGCATCCGCCCGGTTCACTTCGCGCTCGATTGCCGTCCTCAGCGCGGGGGATACGTTCCGACCGCGCAGCAACAGCGTCGAGGACTGCGGGTCCTGCGCGTCCGGGAAGTAGAGAGCGGGCGCCGGTTCATCGGTCGGCCCCTGTCGCCGGCTGTCGCGGACCACGCCGACCACGCGACCGGGTGGCGCGGAGCCGACGGCGACCAGGCGGCCCAGCGGGTCCCGGCCAGGCCAGCCCAGCCTGGCGAGCGTTTCGCTGACGATGGCGACGCGCGGGGTCCCTTCCCGATCCCGGTCGTCGAACAGCCGTCCCGACACCAGTCGGATCTTCAGCGTCTTGAAATAGCCCGGGGTGGCACTCGCCGTCTCGGCAAGTAAGTGGGCCCTCCCGGTGGCCGCCGCGCCGTCGATCCGGACGCCGTTCCTGTTTCGTCCGAACGGGAACGGGTCGTTCGTGCCGATGCCAACCGATTCCACCCCGGGCAAGGCCGCGAGGCGACGGACCATCTCCTCGTTGACCGCCGCCCGGCGGCGATCGCGCTCCGTCAGCGTGACCACGCCGGTCGTGCGCTCTCGCCGGAAGATCTCTGCCCACGTCGGCGTGCGATCGGTCTCCTGCCGGGACAACGTGCCGGTGACGTCGGCCGTGACCAGCGAACGCCAGTCGAAGCCAAGGTCCGCCCCGATGAGGCGCGTGAAGCTGGTGACCATCAGGCCGGCGCCCACGAGCAGCACCACGGCAAGAGCCACCTGGGCCACGACGAGCAGGTCCACGGGCCGGAGCCGAAGTCGGCCGCCCGTGGCGGTGGTGCCGCCACCGGCGCGAGTGAGGGCTTCAACGACACTGCGGCGTGAACAGCGGATGACGGGCGCGAAGCCTGCCACAACCGAGGTGAAGACCATCAACGCGAGTGAGAACGCGAGGACGCGGTGATCGATGCCTGCCTGCTCCAGCCGCGGCATGCTCGGACTGAACGCCACGAACGCACGCACGCCGGCAAAGGCGAGCCCGAGGCCGGCCACGCCGCCGGCGACCGCCAGGAGCGATGTCTCCGTCAGCATCTGGCGGACCACGCGCATGCGGCCCGCACCGAGTGCCATGCGCATGGCGAATTCGCGTTCGCGCGTGGTACCGCGCGCGAGCAACAGGTTGGTGACGTTGGCGCACGCGATGAGAAGAAGCGACGCGACGGCGGCAAGGAACAAGAGAAGTGGAAGCCGATCGCTGCCCACCACGTGGTCGTGGAACGACATCGCGCGCAGGCCGCTGTGTGCGTGGTACTCGGGATACGCGACGGCCAGCCTCGCCGCGATGTTGTCGAGGTCTTTCGACGCGGCTTCGAGTGAGACGTCCGGCTTGAGGCGGGCCACGACGCTCCATCGTGCCGATCCGCGTGACACGATGCCCTCCGGGGATCGCATGTCGGGCGTCGTGGGCAGCCACGCGTCGATGTCCGCGTCGCCGTTGTAGAACGGGAACCGGAATCCGAAGGGGAGGACGCCGACGATGATCACGGGCTGTGCCGGCCCGTTGCCCGTGCGCGTCTCGGTCAACACACGGCCCAGGATGTGCGGATCCGACGAGTACACCGATGCCCACGTGCGATGCGTGATGACCGCCACCAGCGAACCACGGCCGCTTTCGTCCGCAAGCGTCAAACCGCGACCGAGCACCGGCCGCACACCGAGCACGCGAAACAGATCCGACGACGCGTGGCCGATCGCGATCTTGGCATCGCTTCCGGCGGCCGTGACGCTGCCCTGACCGGTGTAAGCCGCCACTCCGGTAAAGACGTGGTTCTGGTCGCGCACGTCCTCGAACTGCGGAAATGAGAACACGGGCATGCCGCCGGCAAAGCCGCCGCGCTCGTGCCTGACGACTTCGATGTGGACCAGGCGATCGGACTGCGGCAGCGGGAGCGGCCTGAAGACCACCGCGTCCACCACCGTGAAGATCGCGGTGACCGCACCGGTGCCCAGCGCCAGGGTCAGTACGACAACGGACGTGAAACCGGGATTGCGCACGAAGGTGCGCACACCGAAGCGCACGTCCTGGCGAAGGAGATCCCAGTGCTGCGATATCGCAAGGCGGACCGTATCGACCGCGGTCAGCAACCAGAGCCACCCGGATCGCCTGCGCCCTCCCTGTTGGCGCGCGTCGGACTGTTGCTCCTCGAAGGCGGCCATGATTTCGCCACCAAAGTCCGTGCGAAAGTCGAACGGGAGAAGCCGGATCAGGCCGCGCAACGTCCGACGGGACCTTGGGCCGCGCATCCTGTCCTTCTGCAATGTCATCTCTCCGACAGGGCCGTTCTGGCCAGTTTCAGCACTTGCGCCATCCGATCGGCTTCAGTCTGCGCTTCCGTGCGACCACGCGGCGTCAGGCGATAGTAGCGTCTTCTCGGGTCGTCTCCCGCCAATGCCACACGCCCAGTCGTTTCCACGATCCAGCCATCGTCCAGCAGGCGTTTGATGATTCCGTAGAGGGTGCTGGCGGTGAGCTGCACACGGCCGCCCGTGCGTTCGGAGACTTCCTTCATGATGGCGTAGCCGTGCCGGTCTTCGTCGGCAAGCGCCACCATCACGTGAAACTTGGGCGGAGAGATCTTCGGAGAGTGATCCTGCTCGCGTGTCATCCTGCTGCCTTCCCAAATCTGCAACTATACCGCAACGAGGTATACCTCAATGCGGTTGAGATTGCAACAGGCATCTGCGTACGGCAGCGGCGCCGGATTCGAAGACGCCGGGGCTGAAGCCCCGGCCCACGTACCGCCCGCGTGATCCCGCCGTGAGGCGTGAGGCGTGAGGCGTAAGGCGTAAGGCGTAAGGGGCCACATGACAGAGGATCCGGGTCACCTGAACGGGTGATTCATGGCAACTGACAGAGGATCCGGGTCACTCGCGGAACCGTCGGACGGGCAGACGGTGGTTGATACTCTGGACCAACGGTTGGTCCAGCGGTTCCCGACGCCGGAGACGGTAGATGTCGATCCGATGGTGGTCGAGATCGACTTCAGCACGGACCAAACGATGCGGCCACAGGGGGTCGATGGCCCAGGCATGACCGAGCAAGGTGATGCGACCGTGGTCGTCGGTTCGTCGGAGAAAGACCAGGCACCCGTGAGGCGGCGCTTGGAGGTCGAGCTGAAACGACGCCGGAACAGGACGGCGAGGGAGCAGGCTGTCACTGCGCGGCGCCAGCCGCGCGCGAGCGGCGGCCAGGTAACGAGCGGATCGCTGCTGCAGGTCGGACAGGGCCTCGTGGTGAAAGCGCGCCCAGACCTTGCTTTGCCAGCGGCCGTTGAAATTCTCGATGCGGTTCTGGAAGCCATGCTCACGCGGTGGCGCAAACACGGGGATGACGTCGAGCTGCAAGCAGAGACGCATGACACGACTGATGACATCCGGGTGCTGGTGAGGGCCTTGGAACCGCGTGTCGTTGTCGAACTGCGCGTACGCCGGCACGCCGACGTGCCGCCAATGCTCGAGGATCGTGTCCAGCGTGCGCACGGCCGTGTAGGGCCGATCAGGCCACGCCCCGGGATAGCCGCCATGCAAGCTGATGACATTGAGGATCTCGACTTCCGGTCCATGCGCAATGACCAAGCCCTCGACGAAGTCCCAACTGTCCAGCTCGGCCTCCTGCGCCGCACACGCCGGCAGGTACCAGCCGGCCGGCGGAGCAGGCCGCCGCACACGACGGCGATGGTCCAAGGCCCCGTAACGCACCAGCACCCGATGGATAGTGCGCTCGCTCGGCACGGCAGCCCCTTCGGCCGACAAGGCGCGGGCGATCGCCGCCGCCCCGTACTCGCCCAGGTCGCTCTCGTGTTTCAGCGTGGCGCGCAACTCGACGATCCGGCATTCCAGGTTCGGCGGCGTTCGCGCCACCCGCCGGGGCACATGGGGGCGATCCGTCCAGCAGACCCGATTCAAGCGCTGGCCGGAGGCCCGTGCGACCCACCGTTGGACGGTGCCGAGTCCCACGCGAAAGCGCCGGGCAACCGCCCGCTGAGACAGCCCGCGCCGCACGGCAGCCACCAGCGCGTGGCGCCACGCGAAGACGTTTTTTTGCCATGCTGCCATGCCTCCCGTATGGCAGCGTACCTGAAACCCGGCCGTGGAAGCTGCCGGAACTGAGGATGCACAGAACGCATCCTCAAGCTCCTTGGACAACGCGGCCGACCGCGTTGCCCACAGCTTCCACCGCCATCACTTTCAGTCCTGTACTGACCCGGATCCTCTGTCAGCTACGTGACCCGGATCCTGTGTCAGTCGGCCCGTAAGGCGTGAGGCGTAGGGCGTAAGGCGTGAGGCGTAGGGCGTAAGCCCGGCACCGTCGCCAGCCGCAAGTCGCGAGCCCTTGTGCGAGCGGACGGCTATCGCGACGGCGGCGCGGCAGTAAGAGCCACAGCCGCGACCGCGACAGGGTGCGCGAGCTGCGTCAGCAACCGGTCGCGTTCGGCCGCGAACTGGGCCATCAGCGCGGCCGAAATCGGCTCGCCGGGCGGGAGCGCCCGGAGCAGGGTCAGCGGATTGATCGCCACGCCCCTCTTCTTGACCCGGTAGTCGAGGTGCGGCCCGGTGGCCAGGCCGGTCATGCCGACCCTCCCGATCAGCTCCCCCTGGCCAACGCGCTGACCCGCGCGCACGGCGATCGACGAGAGGTGCATGTAAAAGGTCTCGTAGCCGTCGGCGTGCCTGAGGTGCACCATCCGGCCGCCTTCCCCGCTCCAGCCGGCCGACACGACGACGCCGTTTGCGACCGAGATGACGGGGCTCCCGGCCGGGGCCCCGTAGTCCACGCCGAGGTGCGGCCGGAGGACCCGCAGGATGGGGTGCATCCGCGCGAGCGAGAAGCGCGAGGTGACCGGCGCGCCGAACTTCAGCGGCGACTTGAGGAAGAACCGCTTGAGCGACCGGCCCTTCTCGTCGTAGTAGGCGGGCTTGCCTCCCGGCACGGTGTAGCGGATGGCCTTCAGGACCCGGCCGCCGTTCGAGAAGGTGGCCGCCAGCACGTCGCCGTATTTCAGGAACGCGCCCTCCCGGTAGACCTTCTCGAAGGTGAGGTCGAACCGATCGCCCGGCTGCAGCTCGGAGTTGAAGTCGATCTCGCCGCTGAAGATGTCGGCCAGCTCGATCGAGAGGTCCGCCCCTTCGCCGGCCTGATCCATCGCCGCGAAGAGCGACGTCGCGTCGGTCGAGATCTCGCCGTGAGCCCACGCCGGCACCAGGTCCTTGCGGTAGGGCACGACTTCGACCGTCAGGTCCTCGGGCTGGCGGTTGGTGGGGCCGAGCACGCGGAGGAAGCGGTCCTCGTCGATCTCGGTACTCGAACCGGCGGACCAGGCCGGAGAAGGTGCGCTCCAGGAGGTAGGCGTGGTCCGCCTTCATCCGCCGCGGGTCGAAGACCGTGCGCGTGAGCGACACGACGGCGGGCACCAGGTCGCTGCGCAGGCGGGAGGCCACCAGCAGCGCCGCAAGCGTCGTCCGGTTCGGGACGCGCCCGCTGACCGATTCGGTCTCGCGCGCGAGAGACACGTCGGGCCGGGCGGGCGCCGGCCGCGGCGGATCACCGGTGCGGGTGCACGCCGCTCCGAGTCCCACGGCGAGCGCAAGACCCAGAGCGGCCGCGGTGCGGCACATCACAGGTGGCGCCGGCCTCCTGGCCGGCCGCGATGTCGGCGACCCATCCTACTTCCGCGGCTCGCTCGAGGGCGGCACGAGCCCCTTCAGCCGCAGGTAGGTCACCAGGTTGCCGTAGTGCTCCTGGTCGTGCGTCACGTTGCCGAGCAGGAAGCGCAGCTTCAGCGCCGGCGGCTGCGCCTGGCGGGCCGGCGCGCCGGTCGCGGGAGCCGGGGCCGGGGGCGCCGCGATCGGCTCGATCGCCACGGCATCGGTCATCGAGTTGTAGACCGCCGAACAGTAGGCGTTCGAGTCGTTGATCGCCTTGACGAGGTCGGCCTTCGCGGTCTTCTTCTCGAAGTCGTTCCCCTCGTTGGGGTTCTTCTCCCCCTTCACGCGCGCGCAATACGAGAACTGCGAGTTGGCCACGTGGCCCAGGATCTCGCCGAAGCTGCGGACCTCGGGCGTCGGCTTGAACGGGTAGTTCGCCTCGGGCATCTTCTCCGCGGACCCGGCGAGGTACTTCGACACGGTGTCGAACGACGCCTTCAGCGCCTTGCTGAACGGGTCGGCCGTGGCTCCCTGCGCAGGCACCTGCGCCAGGGCGGGAAGCGTCATCGCGAGCAGGCACACTACAACCAGCAGCATTCGTTTCATGGTGTTCTCCCTCGAAAACGAAATGCTACAGCGGATGGCGGGACCCGGGCAACAGCGGCCGCGAGGCTGACGCGGGCGACCGGCGCGGCCAGGTGCGGTCGGACCTGGCACCCGGGGCCGTCGGACGCGATTCGGTGGTGAGCGCGCGATGCCCGACGTGACTGACCGGCGAGTGCGCGTAGCTGCGGATGCCGACGTAGAGCACGGCGAGCACGGCCAGCAGACCGAGCGAGCCGGCGGCGATGCCGACCCGGCGACGGATCGCGGCCCACCCGCTCCGGATGGGGGTCGGACGACCGTCGTTCGCACACGCCGCGGCCTGGCCCTCGGCCGCGCCCGGGGCCGCCTTCAGCGGCTGCGGCGCGCCGATCGACGGCCGAACCGCCGACACCCGGCTTCCGGCCGATCCGCCGGAGGTGTTCCGCGACGGGCTCGGCCCGCCCGCGGGAGTACCGGTCGATCCCGGCTCCACCGCCTCGAGATACGCCAGCACGGCCGACGGTCGCGACTTCACTCGCGGCTCGTCGTCGACCACTTCCTCGAACGCAAGGGCCGCTTCAGCCGCCGTCCTGAACGCGCCTCGCGGCAGGGCCTGGAAGCAGCGAAGCAGCCACGACCGCATGGCAGGCGATTCGAGCGGGTGGGGACCGCCGGCGGGGGTCGCGGCGTCGGCCAGCATGCGCTCGACCTCGTGCGGGTACTCTTCGCGTCCGATCGGCCGGCCGAGAACGAGCGCCAGCGTGAGCATGCCGAGCTGCACGACGTCGGTCACCTGGTCGAACCGGGCGGTGCCGGCGCCGGACGGGACCGGGATCTGGAAGGCGGTCCACAGGGCCGCCCTGCCCATCCGAAGCGGGCCCAGAACCGGGGCGAGAAGATGCTCGACGATCACGGCCCGCCCGTCGGGGCTGACGATCACCCGCTCGGGACCGAGCGTGCCGTGGGCGAGGTCCGGGAAGCCGCGATGGAAGTCGGCCATCGCCTGGACGATTTGCCGGGTGAGGTTCCGGATGCAGCCGGGGCTGGGCTTGACACCGCGCTCGTGCCCGCGGCGAAGCAGTTCGGACAGGCGGATGCCCGGGATGGCAGCCGAGACGATGGTGAGCTGGTTGGTGGCGTTGGGCACGCGCTCGACCCGGCGGATCGAGGCGAACCCTGGATGGCCGAAGGCCGACAGCCGGTCTGCCCTGGCGGTGACCGCGGACTCGGCGGTCGCAGCCGCCGACAGCTCGGGATTCAAGCGGAACACGTCGACGGCCAAGCCGTCCGGGTCGGTCGCCCGGTGTCTCTGTCCCAGCGCATCCGCGAACCAATCCTTCTCCACGGTCGCTCCCCTGCGACACGCCTCTACACGTGTCGCGACAGCCAAATAGGGTAAGAGGTCAATGCGAGATGCAAGACAGGCACCACCCGGCCCATCGGCGGGACGACAAAATTTCCGTGCAATTCGAGGGGGAACTCCCGGACGGGCGCAAGGCAACGCTGATCGGGGTTACGGTTCCCCCGACGGAAGGTCAGATCTGTAATCGGGGGGAGGGTAATCGCGGAGCGGAAGTGAGGGGGTGAAGGCCCCCAAGTCGTGGTGCGAAAGCCGCTTATCTCCCACCGAGGTGGTACGAGTCGATCCGGAACATCAGGGCGCCTGGCGGTTGGCTGCCCCTGCCTGCACGGCGAGAGCTTTGTCGAGGTTGCTCTTCGCCTCGGCTGAATCCGGCGCCAGTCGCAGTGACTCTCGATAGAGCTTCACGCCGTCGTCAACCCGGCCCTGCACGAGCAGAACCCCGGCGAGGCCCCCGTAGGCTTTGCCATCGTAAGGGACGATCCGGATCGCCGCGAGATAGGCCCTTGTGGCTTCGGTCAGGCGCCCCTGGGCTTTCATGACGTTGCCGAGACTGTAGTAGGCCACGTAGTTATCGGTCGTGACCGCTATGGCGTGCTGGTACAGCGTTTCGCTGTTCCGCCAATTCTGCACCTGGTACCAGGCAACAGGCAGGCACGCGCAACAGGCAATCGCCGTCACCCCGGCGAATGCCGAGCGTGCACGCGGCCACCGCTCCAACGCATCAGGCAGGCCCCACGCCAGCATGATGAAGATCCCTATCAGGGGGATGTAGGTATATCGGTCGGCCCTCGCCTGCATCCCGACCTGAACCAGTCCGATGACAGGCACCAGCGTTCCCAGGTACCAGAACCACCCCACGGCAAGGCTGGGAAGACGGCGCGCCGAGCGCAGGACCAGCGCGGAGATCCCGACGACGATCAGGACTGCGCCGGCAATCTCCCATGCCGGGAGATGCACGGGATGCGGGTAGAACGCGGCCAGTCGCGTCGGCCAGAACGTCTGGGCAAGATAGGTGACGTAGGAGACGAACGCGTTCCCGAGCCGCGTGCCGAACGGAATCCAGGCCAGGGGCATGACCGCGCCCACACCCCTCTGTACCACGAAGGTCACAACCGCGAACGCCGCCGAAAGCGCGAAGAGCGGCACTTTTTCCAGGAAGACCGCCGCGACCGACGGCCGCGCTGCGGCCTTCTCGTGCTCGTCCTGCGCCGTTTCACGGTCGAGCGGCTTCGAGAGGGAAATGCGCCGCAACGGCCACACGTCCAGTAACAGCAGCACGAACGGCAGCGTGACGATCATTGGCTTTGCCATCAGGCCGAGGCAAAACGGCACCAGGACAAGAAGGTATCTTGCCGGTCGGGGGTTTGCCGTGTAACGCGCATAACCCCAGATGGCGAGGATCCAGAAGAACCCGCACAGAACGTCTTTTCTCTCCGCCACCCACGCGACCGACTCGACGTGCAGGGGGTGCAGCGCGAACAGCGCGGCGACAATGAGGCTGCGCCAGCGCGACCCGGTCATCCGCTTCAGGACCGCGAAGAGCAGCAACGAGCTGCACAGGTGGATCAGGACGCTGGTCAGGTGATGCAGGCCGCTTGCCGGACCGAAGAGCTGCCAGTCGAGCGTGTGCGAGATCCAGGTCAGCGGGAACCAGTTCCCGTCGAGACTGGACGTGAACGCGTGGACCACTCCGTGTGACGTCAGCCCCGCGCGCACGACGGGGTTGCCGGTGACGTAGATCGGATCGTCGTAGCTGACGAATTCGTAGGCGCGCACCTGGCTGTAGACGACGAGGACCGCGAGGACCAGGACGATATAGGCCCAGTAATCCCTCCCGCTTCGATGTTCCGACCGCGACACAACGGGACGGCGCGGTCCGGATCGCTTCTTCCCTTTGCCCATGTGGCCGCAGGCTAACAAGAATCGAGCGCGGTAATCAAGGCTGCCGCCTGCACGATCGGCCGCGGCAGAGGCGGCGTCGCGCTCAGGTACTCTGCGGACCCACGCGCAGGTGCCGGGCCCACAGGGTCAGCCATACGGCGACGATCGCGATCGGCCAGAGGCCGAGCTTCAGGAGAACCAGCGCGTGGAACCACGTGGGGGCGAGGCTCTCCCAGGTGACGCCCGGGCCGCACATCGAGAGGTACCACGCCGGTCTCACGTGCAAGGCCAGCAGGTAGCCCAACCACTGGACGATCACGAACGCGACGGCGATGAGGAGGGTCCACCACGCGGCGACCGCGGCGGCGTGGACCTTTGCGCGGAGGACTTTGTCCATGGGCATACCTCATGGTCTGGAAAAGGCCAACGAGAGGCCGCGATTCCGGACCTCGCCGAACCGTGGGCGCCTCGGCCTCGCGAGCCGGCTCCGCAGGCCGGGAAGGCTCCTTACGGTGCACCGGTTTCCGGCCACTCTGCGGCCGGCTGGCGCTATCCGCGCTTGATCGACCGCTACGCGCTGCGCCGGGGAAACCGGTGCAGCCGCTCGTGGCCTTCCGGATCGTGAAGCGGCCTGCTGCGAACGGCTCGGTCGGCGAGGCATCCCACGGTCCGGCTCGGGACCCCGACCCGCGGCCTTCTAGGCCGAGCCGCTCGGCGACCGGCGGCCCATCATCGCGCCGGAGCTCGCCTCTGCCTGGTCCGGGCTATTCGAACGCCATCTCGATCAGGTCGTGAAACGGCGCAAAGGGCGGCTTCGGAAACTTCTCTGTGACGAGCGCCTTGCGAATACAGGTGGCTACCGCGGTCTCGGCGCTCAGGGCCACGGTGGTCACCTTACCGCTCTCCTCCACCACGAGGACGATCTTGAACGGCTCGGGCGCGACCGGGCTCGCATTCACACACATCCCTACATCGTGCGCGTGCCGGCGGCCGACCTGCTTCCCGATGACGATGTCGTACGCCGGGCCCTCTTTTGTCGCGATGTCCTTCCTGGCGCGCGCTAACAGTTCGGCGAACGCCGGCTCGACGGAATGCGCCTTGATCGCGGCCGTCTCGGTGACCGGCGCAACCAGGAACGCGGAGGCAAGGACCAGGGTCTGCAGCGTCACTCGCATGGCTGCCTCCGTCTCTCCGCGGTCTCTCCGGGGCGATCTACTTCCCTTTGCTCTTCACGAAGGCTTCGGTCGTCATCACGTATTTGACCGTCCCGTCCCGCTCGATCACGAAGACATATCGCTTCGTCGCCACCCACTCCGGCATCGCGGGGGTTCTGCTCAGGACGTGGAACACGTCGGTGTCTTCCGGAAGGTCGTCGAGCACGGCCGTGTGGTAGCCGAACTCCACGCTCTTCAGTTCCGGCGATTTTGAGAACTCGATCACGGAGACGTGCAACCGCCGCTTCTCGACGAGCTTCGTGCCGTCCGCGGACACCAGGTACCGCGCGTCCGCGCCCAGCGGGAAGCCGCCTTCCCTGGTCTGGGCAGGCACGACGTACACATACATCTGGTTCGAGTCGGCCGGCAGGACGGTGACGGTGTAAGGCCTGGACTCACCCTGGAAATCCGCCAGAGCTGTCTCGATGGCCCTGACGGCGAACAGGACGTAGCCCGTCTCTGCTCTCGGCGTCTCCAGTCTCCTGGCGCTGAACTCCGTCGGGCTGGCGCCCTGGGTGGCCTCGTACTCGACCAGGAACTTGTCTCGAGCATCGTTCAGACGGCCGAAGGCGACGGTCCACGCGTTCCCCGTCTTCCGGCAGATGGAACGGGCGCCGGTGCTCGTGGGGGGCTTGAGCGCGACGACGGCGTCGCCGGCGTACCAGGCGGCGACATCGTATTCGGCGAGCCGCCTTCCCCTCTCGGTAATTCGGGCCAGTTCGTCCTCGGACGGCGGCTTGGTTCGCTGCGCGAGCGCAGGGGCCGCCAGGAGCGATACGAACAGAAGAACTGACGTGAGTCTGCGCAGTCGATCCTCCCGCTGCGAAGGCCGACGAACGATCGACGCCCGGAAGCAGCGGACTTGATCCCAAGCGCTTCAGTTCCGACTGATGTCGACGATCGTGATCGCCCCGTCCTGGGTGCCTACGGCGAGACGTCTGCCGCCTGGATCGAACGCCAGCGAATAGGGCGGGGTCTCGAGGGGAACCGTCTTCACCAGCGCGTGCGTCGCCGTGTCCCACACGTAGGCGGCCCGCTCGCGGGGACTGGCCGTCGCGAGTCGCGCCCCGTCAGGCGTGATGGCCATCCTGAGCACGGCACCGGCGTGGTTGCCGAAGGCGCCGACCTGCTGGCCGGAGTCCACGTCGTAGACGAGCACCTGGCCGGTGTCGTCCCTCCCGCAGAACAGATGCACGCCGTCGGCGGCGAACGCCATGGCCCTCGGGATGTCCGGCATCGGAATGGTGCGAAGGACCTTGGTGGTGGCGCGATCGCAGATGAGCACGGAGCCGACCGGGTCGGGTGGAGACGGGTTCTCTCGTGTTCTCTGGTGGGTGCCGATGGCCAACCGATCGCCCTTCGGGCTGATCGCGACGTTCCCGGACGGAGACGCCTCGAGGCCGATCGCCCCGGCATCGCCCGGCTGGCCCTCGGGCAGGGTCCACCATTGCACGGCGATGTTGCCGCGGGGCCTGTCCACATCCACCCGCACGAGCATGCGGCCGTCCGGGCTGGTGGCCACGTCGCCCGGCCCGAAGGAGAATGGCGACAGCACGATGGTGCGTCCCGACTCGAGGTCGAGCAATCGGGTCTGGCTGGCTCTGCCGCCGGTGCGAGCGCCGGGCATGACGTAATTGCACGCGAGCAACCTGCCGTCAGGCGTGAGCGCGCGAGAGAGGGGGTTGAGGTCGCTGCCGAAGTCCCGCTTGGACACGACCGTCCCCGTCTTCGCGTCCCACACGGCCAGGGCCCGCGGCGTGGCGGAGACCAGTCGCGAACCGTCGGCATTGAAGCCGAGCAGCGTGATCGCACCCCCGGCCATGGCCAGCGGGCGCTCGGGCAGGGCAGGCGCGACGGTCGCAGGGCCGTGCCCGCACCCGGAAACCGCCACGCAGATGAGGACCGCTCCCGAAAGCATGCGGAGTCGCACGGTGACGCTCCTTTCCGGCATCGAGAACGCGCGGGCGGGCGGACGGACGGCCGGATTGTAGCACCGAGGACGGCGACAGAAGGAACCGTGAGCGCGGCCCCTGGGGCATCCCCACGGGCGAGATGAACAGGAGACGCCTGATCAGCCGCCGCCGTGGTCCGCGCTGACCTTGACACCGCATGGCCGTATTCGTCGAGCGGGTGTCGGCTCGCCGGCGGGCCTTCGCGTCACTCGAAATCGGACGGGTCGATCACGGCGACACCTTTGGGCGGTGGATCGAAATGCCGCCGGTCGAGCGTCAGAATGGCCTCGGCCCTGGCCTGCCCGGCGCACGCCGCGATCACGGCATCGTAGCTCCGGCCGCCGCCGATCCCCGTGGCGGCCAGCCGGCCCAGAAGCGCGACATGCCCCTGGCCGTTCAACGTCACAATCGTGGCGTGATCGACGAAGTTCGCCTTGACGAGCGCCCAGGCATCCGCGGGCGCGAGACGGTGGGGCGCGGGCAACCGGGTCAGGACCGCGTAGGTCTCGACGAGAGCGTGGGCCGCCACCGCGAGCCGTTCGCCCCGGCCCAGGCGCTCGTCGATGGCGGCGAGCGCCGCCCCGTGGCGCTCGTGCCACGAACAGACCGCGGCCACCATGCAGCTCGTGTCGAGCGCGAACGCTCGCACGGTCAGCCCCGTTCCCGACGCGTCGCGAGATCTCGCCGGGCGCGTTCAACGGCCGAGGTCCTGAGCGGGGCCACCTTCGCCGCCGGTATCGCCACGAGCAGGCGCCCCCGGCGCCGGAGCGTCACCGCCAGCGGTTGCGGCTCGATCTCGATCACCCCGTCGCGCCAGCGGACCTCCAGCGGCACGCCCGGCTCCAGCGCCGCGTTCCGGCGGATCTCGGCCGGAATCACGAGGCGCCCGGCCGCATCCATGGTTG
The DNA here is from genome assembly GCA_963776495.1 of uncultured Acidobacteriota bacterium. GTDB lineage: Bacteria > Acidobacteriota > Vicinamibacteria > Vicinamibacterales > Fen-181 > FEN-299. The sequence continues at coordinate 426,817 of CAVZMW010000003.1, forward strand.
TAGTCATGGTAGAAAATATACCATGAAATATGGCGCCTGCGCGCTGGGCCCCGGGCGGTGTCGAACCGCCTCACCCCAGAATGCAGGACCCGAACGCGGCACCCTACTGTGCCAGGACGGCGAATCGCACCTCGCGCCGGGACGTCAGGCTTCCTGCGCGGACCTCGAGCGTCAGGAGATGCAGCCCCGGGTGAAGGGTGGCGACCGGGATCGTAAGCCGAATGTCGGTCACCCGTCCCCCGGGCTCGAACCGGGACGGATCGAGCGTGTCGCTGCGCTCGAACACCGTCTGGTCGTGCTCGTCGACGACCCAGGCCCGCATCGCGACCGGCTGCACTGGCCGCTTCCCACCCTGTGACACCTGCGCGAACAGGACCACGTCGTCGCCCGGTCGGAAGGCACGCGTGCTGGTGGGCACAAGGCTGCCCGACGCCAGCGTCGGGGCTGGGGGCCGTGCAGGGTTGACGCTCAGCGCGAGGCCCGACAGGGCCAGGCGCTGCTTGGCGAAGTCGGGCACCTCGAGGTCGTAGAAGACGCTGCCGGACTTCGCCACGCCGGTCGCCGCCGCTGCCAGGCGGACCTGGTAGCGCCCCGGCGCCAGCTCCAGGTTCGTGTGGACCTCGAAACCCGCCTCGCCACCTTCGTTCGGCTGCCGCACGACCATCGCGGTCAGTCGCGTCCCCGCCTTGCGGTCGCCCTTGGGGTCGTAGGCATTGACCAGCACATCAACGCTCTCTCCGTCCGCCATCACCGCCGGGCCTTGGGGCGGGCTCACACGGGCCACGATGACGACTGTCGCTTCTCGACCCGGCAGCATCGGGAACGCTGCAGCCGTCATCTGGAGCGGGAGGTCTCTCTCAGGCGTTGGCGCCGCGAGCGCGGTCCAGACGGGCGATGGCGAGACCGTCGGCTTCGACGACGCACGGGCGCTGTGGGGTTCCACGTACCCGCTGCGCGTCCGGACGGTGAGGCCGGGGCGATTGACGCGCACGTCGATCTTGCGCGTCTTGCCTTCACGTCGCAGGTTGGACGACGTATAGCCGAGGACGTAGTAGGAGCTGTTCTCGTGATAGATGCGCGCCACCGCGGCCGGCGTGTCGTTGGTGTCCACCACCGCGAAGCCGCCCGTGGTGTTCCCGACCGAGATCAGAAAGTCGCGGCCCGCGACGGCGGTCCGAATGGTCTTCTTTCCCGGCGTCACCAGGCCGGCCGGGTCGATTGGATAGACGGTCACGTTGGCCCGCCGCGCGGCCTGGAAGAGGTCCTGGAGTTCGGCGATGGCGTCGCGAAGATACTCGCCGGGCGTGACCATGTCTGGCGGGGCCAGCGGGTTCCGCTCTCCCGAAGCGGTGGGAGGTGGCACGAGGGGAATGCCGGCGCTGACGAGAACGAGGATCTTCAGATGCTGTGGCAGTCCGCTCAGGTTCTCGACGACGCCCCGCAGCGTACTCAGAAGCGCATGCCAGGTCACGAACACGTTCCGGCTGTCACCGTTGTTGAAGCGATCGATGGCCGCGTCGAGCAGCGCGTGATCGGTCGTGAAATCCTGGCCGTGGCTCTTGTCGAGCGGATACACCACCGACACGAGATCCCGCGGCCCCATCTGCCGAACAACGTCTTTCGCCATCCTCCTGGTCCAAAGAACGTCGTCGCCGTCGCGCATCGCCACCGCGTCATCGAGCACGATCGTCACCGACCGCCGATCGGCGAAGTCGTCGTTGCGCCGTACGTCGGGACCCACATTTCGCGTCCAGGCGGCGGTCGTCGTGTCGACGACGTCGGGGAAGTCGATCGCGGAGAACGTCTGGATGGTCTGCGGCTGGCCGTCCTCGAGCACGGTGAAGTCGGCAGCCACCAGGCCGCGGACTGGCCGCCGATCGCGATCGATGACCGAGACGTCGAGCACCACCGCTTCCACGCCGGTTCTGAAGCGTGGCGTGGGCTGTTGGGTCTGCGCGGGGACGACCACTGCGGCCAGGACGAGCACCGCGGCCACAACGCCCGAAGAGCGGAGCATGGAGCCCTCCAAGGGGACCGCCGGTCGCGCTGATGCCCCCGGGGTGACGATCACCCTGGTCGCGGTGGTCAGTGGCCGGTTGTCAGTCTGTCACGCCCGACACGCTGCGAACTGACAAGTTGCCACTGAGCCTACAGGACCGTCGGCCATCAGCCATCAGCCCTCGGCCCCTGAATCGCCGGCTTGTCCTCGAGCCAATAAGCCGTCCCGGTTGGCTCAAACCCGCCCGGAATGACGGCTCATCCGCAGGAGCGCGGCCGCGCGTTCGATCGACTCGGGTTCGAAGCGGAGCGTGTCGACCGGCCACTCCAGGCGCCAGGTCCAGTTGTGGTCGTCGATGCGGGCGGGCACGTTGATCCGCTCCCGCCAGCCGAACACGTCCTGGATCGGCAGCAGGAGAATGTCCGAACCCGACATGAACAGCACGTCGAGCAGCAGGTCGCGGAGCGCCGGCGTGAACGGACCGCCGGGATCGTTGAGCATCCACACGCGACCGGCCACGCCCGGGGTGGCCAGCACCGCCGCCCGTTCGGCCGCGTCGAGGCCGTCCCACCAAACGGCGACCGGCTCGGTGTCGTGGGTGCCGGAGGTGGCGACCGACACCGCCGGGTAGCCCGCCGGGTCCCGGTACGGCTGGCCCGGACTGTCCCAGTGCCGTTCCCATCGGAACACCTTGCACCCCGGGATGCGAAGCCACGCCAGCGACTGCCGGACGAAATCGGGCACGATGCCGAGGTCCTCGGCGAGGATGAGGGCGCCCGAACCGTCGAAAATGGAGAGCACCTGCTCGCCGAGCTCGGTTTGCGACTTCTCGTCGGCCGGATCGAACCGCGCCGGCGACCCGTCGTGCGGGAACATGTAGGTCCGATAGAAGCCGACCAGGTGATCCACGCGGTAGCCGTCGTAGAGCGCGGCCATCCGGCGCGCCCGCCGCCGCAGCCAGTCGAAGTCGCGCGCGGCCAGCTCGTCCCACCGGTAGGCCGGCATCCCCCAGTTCTGCCCGGACTCGCTGAACGCGTCGGGCGGCGCGCCGACCGACATGTCGAGGCGGAACGACCCGGCGTCGGCCCAGACGTCGGCGCTGTCGCCGTCCACCATGAAGGCCAGGTCGCCGAGCAGGCTGACCGGGCGGGCGCGCGCCTTCGCCTGTCGCCACTGCGCGTCGGCGACGCCCTGCAGCCATTTCCGGTAGCGCACCTCGACGGCCAGCCGCGCGGCGGCCTCGGCCAGCGCCGCGGGCTCCCTGTCGCGCAGCGGCGCGGGCCAGTCGCGCCAGGGGCGATCCTGCGCGTCGGCGTGCAGCGCGCGGAACAGGGCGTAGTCGTCCAGCCACCAGGCCTCGGCGTCGGCCCAGGCGTCGAAGGCCTCGACCGAAGGGTCGCCACCCGCCGTCCGCCGCCGCTCGAACTCCTCGAACGCCGCCCTGAGCGCCGGCCCCTTCACGCTGCGCACGAGGGCGTGGTCGATGACCGGCGACCGGCGTGCCTCGTCCAGCCGCTGCCGCCACTCGGGGTCCATCGCCTCTTCGCCGCCGATCGCGCAGAAATCGGGAACCGCGTGGACGCTGATGAAGATCGGATCGATCGCCATCGCCGTCATCGCGGAATAGGGCGACCGCTGGCCGACCGCCATCTCGCCGATCGGCAGCAGCTGCAGCAGGTCCAGGCCCGCCTCGTTCAGCCACGAGGCCAGCGCGGGGATGTCCCCGATTTCCCCGATGCCCCAGCTCGCGCGGGAGGGGACCGAGAAGAGCGGCACGAGGAGTCCCGCGTGTCGGCCTGGGGTGATGGGCATTGGGGACATTCTAATCCGGACCGCGGCCCGCGACCTGCGACTTGCGGCCGGAGCCGGCCTCGGGCTACAGGCGTCTGACTTCGGGCTGTGTCACGTGTGACAGACGCGGTACGGCCTGAAGCCTGTCGCCTGAAGCCCGAAGCCCGAAGCAGTCACGCCGTCACGCGGAGGCGCGCGCCAGCAGGCGCGCGACGCCTTCGCTGAATTCGCCCGGAGGCGGCAGCAGGCTGACGACGACGAAGGCCTCGTGCGGAAAGTCGAAGAAGTAGCCGGGATGGGCCAGCACGTGGTCGCGCTCGAGCAGGTCGAGCACGAGCGACTCCTCGCTGCGCGTGGCCGGCACGCGGACGACGGCCGACCAGCCGCCCTCGACGCGCAGCACGGAGCAGGCCGGGTAGCGCGCGGCAAGCGAGCGCAGCGTCCCCAGGTTCCCCGTCACCCGGTCGAGGATCTGCGCGCGGACCGCGCGGCCGGCTTCGAGGAGCGCGCCGGCGGCGCGCTGCACAGGCGTCGAGACCGAGAGGAACGTGTCGCACACGATCTCGAGCCTGGCGAGCGCGGCCTCGACGAGCGCCGGGGGGCCGCCGGCCACGATCCACCCGAGCTTCATCTGCGGCAGGCCGGCCGACTTCGAGAGGCCGCCGAGGCTGAACGTCAGCGCCTCGTCCTGGTCGAGCACGCGCGCGTGGTCCGCCCGCGGGTCGATCAGGTAGTCCGAGAACACCTCGTCGCCGATGAGCGCCAGCTCGCGCGACGCGCACACGCGGGCCAGCGCGGGCAGGTCGCCGCGCGTGATCACCGACCCGGTCGGGTTGTTCGGGCTGACCACCAGGACGGCGCGCGTCCGCGGCGTGACGGCCGCCTCCACCGCGTGCGCGTCGATCGACCACGTGCCGTGAAAGTCGAGCGGGTACGGGCGGACGGCGACCAGCTCGAGCCGCGTCAGGTGCTCGAACAGCGGGTAGCTCGGCACCGGGACCAGCACTTCGTCGCCGGGGTCGCAGAGCAGCTTGAACAGGAAGGCGTAGGCCTCGCTCGTGCTGGCCGTCAGAACGAGGCGCGCCGGATCGACCGGGGAACCCGGGCTGCCGATCCCGGCGGCGATCGCCTCGCGCGCGCCCGGGAGTCCGAACGGGTGCGGGTCGTAGCTCAGCCCCTCCGGCGCCGCCAGCGCGGCCAGTGCGCCGTCCGGGTAGACCAGCCCGACCCTGGTCGGGTTGGTTTCGGTGAGGTCGATCAGGCGGACGCCCGCCGCCCGCGCGGCCAGCTCGGCGCTGGTCAGCGTGTTGGGCGCGAGGTCGGACGGGGTGCGCGTCGAGAACATTTAACTACGTTAGACTAGCCAAAGGAAACGGACCAGGACTAATCGCGGTCAGTTATCAGTTGCCAGTCGCCAGTTGCCAGTGTGCCACCATGACAGACTGACAACTGCCCACTGGCAACTGCAGCGCCGAGAGATATGGTGGACCTCTTCGCCGAGATCGCCCGGCTGAAGCGCGAGATGAACGCCGTCATCCTGGCGCACTACTACCAGGAGCCCGACATCCAGGACATCGCCGACGTCATCGGCGACAGCCTGGCGCTCTCGCAGGCGGCCGCGAAGACCGAGGCTGGGGTGATCGTCTTCTGCGGCGTCCACTTCATGGCCGAGACGGCCAAGATCCTCAACCCGGACAAACTCGTCCTGCTGCCCGACCTCGCCGCCGGCTGCTCGCTGTCCGACAGCTGCCCGGCTCCGGAGTTCGACGCCTTCGTGAAGGCGCACCCGGGCCACACCGTCATCACCTACATCAACTCGAGCGCTGCCGTGAAGGCGCTGAGCGACATCATCTGCACGTCGAGCAACGCCGAGAAGATCGTCCGCCGGATCCCCTCCGACCGCCCGATCCTCTTCGCGCCGGACCAGCACCTCGGACGCTACGTCATCAAGCAGACCGGCCGCGATATGGTCCTCTGGCCCGGCGCCTGCTCGGTGCACGTCACCTTTTCCGAACGGCGGCTGATCCGGCTGAAGGCAGAGCACCCGGACGCGCTGGTGCTGGCCCACCCCGAGTGCGAGGAGCGCGTGCTGCGCCTGGCCGACCACGTCGGCTCCACCACCTCCATCCTGAAGTACGCCACCACCAGCCCGGCGCGGAGCTTCATCGTCGTCACCGAGGCGGGGATCATCCACCAGATGAAGAAGGCGTGCCCGGCGAAGGAGTTCATCCCGGCGCCGCCCGACAGCGGGTGCTCGTGCAACGAGTGCCCGTACATGCGCCTGAACACGCTCGAGAAGGTCTACCTCTGCATGCGCGATCGGCGGCCCGAGATCGCGCTCGCCGAGGACCTGCGCGTGAAGTGCCTGGTGCCCCTGCAGCGGATGCTGGAGATGAGCGCGTGATCCCGGCCGGCCTCGATCCCGTCTACGTCCGCGAGCAGGTGCGGCGGTTCCTGCGCGAGGACGTCGGCGACGGCGACATCACCACGCTCTGGACGGTGCCGGACGGCACCCGCGCGCGCGCCGCCATCGTCGCGCGCGAGGCCTGCGTGGTCGCGGGGCTGCCGTTCGCCGCGGCCGTGTTCGCGGAACTCGACGAGCGCATCGTGGCGGAAGCCTGCGTTGACGACGGGGCGGCGGTGGCCGCGGGCGCGCGGTTGATGCGGCTGGCGGGTCCCGCCGCGCCGATCCTCTCGGGCGAGCGGCTGGCGCTCAACCTGCTCCAGCGCCTGTCGGGCATCGCGACGGTCACGCGGCGCTACGTCGAGGCGGTCGCGGGCACGGCGGCCTCGGTCTCCGACACGCGCAAGACGACGCCCGGGCTGCGCGCGTTCGAGAAATACGCCGTGCGCGCTGGCGGCGGGCGCAATCACCGCTCGGGGCTCTCGGACGCGGTGCTCATCAAGGACAACCACGTGGCCGCGGCGGGCGGCGTCGGCGCCGCCCTGCGCTCGGTGCTTTCGCACCCGACCGGCGACCTCGTCGTGGAGGTGGAAGTGGACTCGCTGGGCGAACTGGCCGAGGCGCTGGAGGGCGGCGCGCGGGCGGTGCTGCTCGACAACATGACGCCGGCCGAGACGGCAGAGGCCGTCGCGCTCGTCCGCGGGCGCTCGGGCGGCGACGCCGTCTGGATCGAATCGTCGGGCGGCATCACCCTGCAGAACGTCCGCGCCTACGCGGAGGCGGGCGTGAACACCATCTCCGTCGGGGCCCTGACCCACTCGGCGCCCTCGGTGGACATCGCCTTGGACTTTGATCAATGACCGACCGGATCGACGTGCTTGTCATCGGCAGCGGCCTCGCCGGCTGCTCGGCCGCACTCGCCGCCGCCCGCCGCGGCGCGCGCGTCGTCATGCTCACCAAGGCGGGGCGCGCCGAGGATTCGAACACCTGGGAGGCGCAGGGCGGCATCATCTACCGCGCCGACGACGACTCGCCCGACCTGCTGGCGGCCGACATCGTCACCGCCGGGGCGGGATTGTGCCGGCCCGAGGCGGTGGAGATCCTGAGCCGCGAGGGGCCGCGACTGGTCGAGCAGATCCTGCTCGGCGAGGCGAAGGTGCCGTTCGACCGCCGGGCGGACGGGGAACTCGACCTGACGGCCGAGGCCGCGCACTCGCGCCCGCGGATCGTCCATCGCGCCGACGGAACGGGCCGCGCCATCGAGGAGTCGATGCTGGCGGCGGTCGGGCGCGAGCCCCGCATCACGATCCTCACGGGCCGCAGCGCGATCGACCTGCTGACGCTGTCGCATCACTCGCGCAACCCGCTCGACATCTACGCGCCGCCGACCTGCGTGGGCGCCTACGTGTTCGACCAGGCCTCGCGCCGCGTGGACACCCTGCTCGCGAGGGAGACGATCCTGGCGACCGGGGGCCTCGGCCGCATCTTCATGCACACCACCAACCCGGCGGGCGCCTGCGGGGACGGCGTGGCCATGGCCTACCGGGCGGGGGCGCGCTGCCTCAACATGCAGTTCATCCAGTTCCACCCGACGACGCTCTACCACGCCGGGGAACGGTTCCTGCTGTCGGAGGCGCTGCGGGGGGAGGGCGCCCGGCTGGTGGACGGGGCCGGCCGCGAGTTCATGACCGACTACCACCCCGACGGCTCGCTGGCGCCGCGCGACATCGTCGCGCGCGGCATCCACCAGATGATGCACGAGACCGGGTCGCCGTGCGCCTACCTCGACATCAGCCACAAGCCGGCGGCATGGATCCTGGAGCGGTTTCCGACCATCGCCGGCCGCTGCCGCGAGGCCGGTTTCGACCTGACGACCCAGCCGATCCCGGTGGTGCCGGCGGCGCACTACAGCTGCGGCGGGGTGGACGTGGACGGCGAGGGACAGTCCAGCCTGTGCCGGCTGCACGCGGTGGGCGAGGTGTCGTGCACGGGGCTGCATGGCGCGAACCGCCTGGCGAGCACGTCGCTGCTCGAATGCCTGGTCTGGGGCACGCGCGCGGGAGAGGCGGCGGCCGAGGCCTGCAAGTCGGGCGCGAACGAGTACGTCCCCGAGATCGCGCCCTGGCAGTACGAGACCGAGCCGGTGGACCCGGCGCTGGTGGCGCAGGACTGGCTCACCATCCGCCAGACGATGTGGAACTACGTGGGGCTGGTGCGGAACCGCAGGCGCCTGGACCGCGCGCACGCCATTCTCCGGGAGCTGCACATGGAGATCGGCAGGTTCTACGCGAAGGCGGAACTGGGCGACGGGCTCATCTCCCTTCGCAACGGCGTGCAGACGGCACTGGTGGTGCTGCTGGCGGCGATGGAATCGAGGGAGAGCCGGGGGTGCCACTACAGGACGGACTGACGGCTGACGGCTGACGGCTGACGGCTCACGGACTGACGGCTGACGGCTGACGGCCGACGGCCGGATCGCGGCTCGCGACGTGCGGCTGGCGGCGGGATCACTCCGACGCGCGACTCGCGACGTGCGGCTGGCGGCCGGGCACGCCGGACGCGGCAGGGCAAGCCTCCTGGCTTGCCGAACACCGGCGTGGCCTCTTGACATGCTCCTACCCAGCGGATAGAGTCCTCTCGCCATTCGACAGGAGACATCCATGGCGAAGACCGACCTGCTCCAGGGGACGCTTGATCTGCTCGTCCTCCGCATCCTGCAGGGCGCCTGACGTTTCTTGAGACGGATCATGTTCGATCGACTGACAGCAAGGCTGCGCAGTCTACTCACCCGACGTCGCGTAGAACGCGAGCTCGACGAGGAACTGCGGTTCCACGTGGAGATGGAGACGCAGGTGAACGTTGCCAGCGGGATGAAGACGGGAGAGGCGCGGCGGGCGGCACTTCGCGACCTTGGCGGCGTTGAGCAGACCCGTGAGGCCGTGCGCGATGTGCGCGGTCTTTGGGTCGATTCCGTGAGGCAGGACCTTCGCTATGCGATCCGAAGGGTGCGGCGCGAACCTGGTCTCGCCGCCGCCATCGTCCTGACCATCGGCTTGGCTGTCGGCCTCACCACCAGCGTGTACTCGCTCGCCCGCGGTGTCCTGCTGCGACCACTGCCGTTCCCCCGACCCTGGGAACTCGTCCAAGTCTGGAGGACCGAACCCGAGTGGCCTCGGGTCGGCGTGTCGGTCCCCGAGTACTTCGACTGGAAGGCGCAGTGTCGATCGTTCAGTGCTCTCAGCGCTGCGGCGCAGGCCGGTGTCCGCGTGGCGGTCGGTGGCCACGCGGAATGGGCGGAGGCGCTCGCGGTGACACCGAATCTGCTCTCGATGCTCGGCGTCGAACCGATTCTCGGGCGCACCTTTCGGAACGAAGAGGACCAACCCGGCCGTGACCGCGTGGTGGTTCTGGACGAGGGTTTCTGGCGAAGCGCGTTCGGCGGGGATCCTCGCGTAATCGGCCGGCGTATTGCCCTGGACGGTGGACGATCGCGGTATTCCAGTGGTCCGGGGAGTTTCGAGGTGATTGGCGTGGTCCCCGCGTCAACACGGCTACGCTACCGGTATCCTTCCCGCTGCGACCTTTACGTGCCGCTTAGAATCTCCGGCGCGGGATTCCAGGATCCCGGGCGTGGGGCGGCGTCGCTCTGGGTGTTCGGCCGGCTCAGGCCTGGCACCACGATCCAGCAGGCCACCGCCGATGTCGGAACCGTCTTCAGGCGCTCGAGCCGCAGCGTGATCGAACTGGTCCCGGGACTTTCGGTTCGCATCGACGCTCTGCACGACGAACTGCTCGGCCACACGCGCCCGTTGTTCCTGCTGCTTGGCGCGACAGTCAGCCTCATCCTGCTCATCGCCTGCGCCAATCTCGTCAATCTGCTGCTGGCCTCGGGGCTTCGACGCGGCGACGAGCTGGCCGCCCGCATGGCCCTGGGCTGCTCGCGAACTCGCCTGGCCCGGCAACTCGCGACCGAGCAACTGCTGCTGGCGGGGATCGGCGGGTGTGTCGGAATCGTCCTGGCGTTCTGGGCGGTGCCCGTCGCGGTTCGGCTGGCCCCACCGACATTGCCACGCCTCGGCGACGTGCGCCTGGATGCGGCTTGCGTCATGGTCGGGATCGCGCTCGCCGGTTTCCTCGGGTTGGCTTCCGGGGTCGTTCCCGCCGTGCTCCTGTCGAGGCGTCACAGTGTCGGTCCGCTGTCTCCGGGCCAGGCCTCGCCGACGATGCGCGCCCGCCTCCGAAACGCGCTCGTGGTCGGCGAAGCGGCGATGGTCGTCGTTCTCCTCGCAGCGTCGGCGCTCATCGCCCACGGTTACTGGCGGCTCTCACGCGTTGACACCGGGTTCGATCCGCGGCACGTCCTGTCAGTGCGCCTCTTGATGCCGCCGGGCAATGACGCAGGACGAATCGGTGCAGTGAGCCGCGAACTCGTCTCCAAGGTCGGCTCGCTGCCGGGGGTCACCGGGGCAGCGATGACGTCGGAGTTGCCATTCACCGAATCCGGACTCGCCGCCGTCGCGCTCGAGGACGGCCGGCACGAGAGCGGGACCGCGGTCTCGGCCGTCAGCGCCGACTTCTTGGAGGTCCTGCACGTTCCGCTCTTGGCCGGCCGCATGCTTTCGGCCGACGATGAACTGAATCCTCGCGTTGCGGTCGTCAGCGAGCGGTTCGCTCGGGAGGTGTTCCCGACGGGCAGCGCTCTCGGCCGGCGGATCGGCTTCGGGCAGTGGTTCGAGATCGTGGGGATCGTGGGTGACGTGACGGAGATTGGCACGCTCAACAGCGGCGTTCGCATGAAAGGGCTGAGCCGCCTGACGCTTCCGCGAGTCTACGTGCCCAGCGCCAGCACGGACGGTTCGATCCGCTATCTCGTGGTTCGGACCGTAGGAGCGCCACCGGCCATGGCGCGCGCCGTCCGGAACGACGTGGCGTCGGTCGCGCCAGGCGTCGCCGTGGGAGAGACTTCGACGCTCGATGAATTGGTGGCGACCGCGGGCGCGGACACCCGCTTCGCCGTCGCCGTGCTCTGTAGTTTCGCCGTCGTGGCGTTCGCGCTGGCCTGCATCGGTCTGTTCGGCGTCGTCGGCTACAGCGTGGCGCGACGGAGGCGCGAGTTCGGCGTGCGGCTGGCGCTGGGTGAATCGCCTGGCGGCGTGCGGCGCCTTGTTCTCGGCCAGGCGCTCGTGCTTGTGTCCGCGGGTTGTGTCATCGGGCTCGCGGTGGCGCTCGCCGGCGGGCAAGCTTTGCGGGCGTTTCTCTTCGAAGTGTCGCCGTCAGACCCGTGGACCCTCGTCGCGGTGGTCGCCCTGTTGCTAGCTGGAGGCGCCGTTGCGGCCTACCTGCCGGCCAGACGAGCGTCACGACTCGACCCGATGTCGGTGTTGCGGAGTGAATGAGGCTGTGCCGGGCTTCAGGCTACAGGCCACGGGCTTCGGGCCATGTCACACGATGCAGCGCGGCACCCGTGATCCGGCCTGAAGCCCGAAGCCTGTAAGCCCGAAACCGGTCACCGCGAGGCGCAAGCCGGACCAGGCCGCACGTCGCAGGTCGCGAGTCGCAAGCCGCAGGTCGCCAGCCGGACCCTGCCACGAGTCGGCGCGGAGCGCCCCCGTCAGAACGTGAACTGCATCCCCACGTGGATGTAGCGGCCCAGCGGATCGTAGGTGCCGAAGAAGCCAGTCGCGTAGTCGTTGGCAGCCATGCCGGGCGCGAGCGGCGGCTCCTTGTCGAACACGTTGTTGCAGCCCGCGACGAACTGCATCCCCTTCCTGATCTTCCAGGTCACACCGAAGTCCAGGTAGTTGGTCGTGGGAATGTCGTAGATGTTGCTCGCCCTGGCCCGCGCGACGTACTCAGGGTGCGCCAGGTACGAGTTTGGGCTGGCGTAGTCGATCGTCACGCGGCCGAGCAGGCGCCAGCCGACCGACAGGGTCACGCCGTGCGTGGTTTCCCACGAGAAGCGCGCCAGGTGCCGCCACCGCGGGAGAGGATTCCAGCACGTGTTGCCGAAGTAGCCCGCGCAGTCGTAGTCATAGAAACCGGTGTTGATCTCGCTCTTCATCATGTAGGTGCCGATCAGACTGGCGGTGAACAGGCCAAGGCTGCCCACCGGCCGCGTGTAGCTGCCGTTGACATCGAGTCCCTCGGTCAGGAACATCCCGACGTTTTGGTTGTTGGTCTCGATGTAGCCGTCGCGCGTCAGCCACAGCGACCCAAGCTGGTCGCGGTGGATGAAGGCGCACAGTGCGGTGTTCCCGGCGGCGCAGCCGTTCATGATGGCCTCATACTTCAGCGAGCCGATCGTGTCGTCGAGCTTGATGTGGAAGTAGTCGAGGGCGAGCGTGAAGCCCGGAACGTATCGTCGCGGAGTCGCGACCAGGCCGGCCGTCCAGGTGTCGGCGACTTCGGGACTGAGGTGGAGGTTGCCGCCACTGAGGGCGTTGTAGCCGGCCGGGCTCCCGAGAATGTTGCCGTACTGCGCGGCGGTGACACCCATTCGTTGGCACTGCGCGAGCGTCGCGGCCGGGTTCACTCCCGCGCACAGGTCCGTGCTGCCGCCGAGGCCAATGCCCTGCGGCGTGTACATCTCCTGGATGTTCGGCGAACGGACGGCCCGGTTGTAGCCGACGCGGAGCTTCAGGTCGGGCGTCAGGGCCCATGAGGTCTGAAGCTTGTAGGTGGAGTGCGAGCCGGTGGTGCTGTAGCGGGAGAAGCGGTAGCCGACCTCGAGGCCGAGATCCTTGGCGATCCAGTGATCCTGGACGAGCGGCACCAGCCCCTCGGCGAACAGTTCCTTCACGCTGTAGCCGCCTGTCAGCGAGGGAATCGGACCTCCCGCTCCCGCGCCGAGCGCCTGCTCCAGGGCCGAGTCGGAATCGACGAAGAGGTACTCCTGGCGATACTCGGCACCGACGGCGACCTTGATACCCTCGACGGCCGCCGGGGACGCGACGCCATGGTTCTTCAAGTCGCCCGTTACTCTCCCGCTGACGACCCGCGTTCTCGTGCCTTCGTTCTGCACCTCCTTCAATTCGACGTAGTTCAACGCCTCCTGCGTGACGCCACCCGCCTTGAAGATGTCCCAGGGCACGCAGTTCTCCGCGTCGCTGATGCAGTGCCACGTGCTCGGCTGACCGGGCGTACCCGTGACCAGCAGTGCATTCCGCAGGTGCGAGATGTCGAAGTCGTTCATCGACCACGGGGCGTGTACCTCCGCCTGCATGAAGTAGGCGTCGTACTTCCAGGCGTCGTTGATGTCCCCGCGCGCGCCCGCACTGAAACGCAGGGAGTTGTGTTCCATGTGGGTGACGCGGGGACCGGACTCCACGCTCCGCCTATAGATGTGCACAGAGGCCGTGTCGTTTAGGCCGTAGCCCATGTTGGTGCAGAGCAACTGCACTTCCTGGGCGCTCAGCATCGGGTTGTCGCAATTGAGCTGGGTCGTATTGCCGAAGTCGCCCGAGGGGGCAAGCTGCGAGTCGGTGACGTCGGTCATGAACATGACGTCGCCGTAAAGGTCGAGGTGCCTGTCCCGCTGGTAGTTCATGAACGCGCCGCCGGCCCAGCGCCTGTCGTCTCGCTGCATGAAGTTGTAGGGCGCGTAGTTCCACGGGTCCGATGTCGTGGGCGGTCTCAGTTGGTCCCCGGTCGGATCGGTCGTGGGGTTCAGGTCCAGCACGTAGTTCCTGCCCTGGGGGGACGCGGGGCCGTAGACGACGAACAGGCCAGCCGGGATTACAGCGTTCCCGCCGCAAACCGGCCCGGTCATCGTCATGCTGGGGAGGTTGGGGAGCGAGCAGGCGGTGTAATCGCGCTGGTCCTTGGTGATGGCGGTGGTGGTCCGGTAGTCGAGGTAGAACGCCGCGTGTCCCTTCCCGTCGGCGAACTTGCTGCCGAACGCGAAGTTGAAATCGATCGGCCCGCCGTTCCAGATGTTCCCCGTGGGATAAGCGTATCCCGCGGCCGCGTTCGTCTGCTGCGCCAGCGCGTTTCGGTTGTCGTGCTGGAAGCCGCTGAACTCCACGCCGCCGCGTACGCCGGTGAAGTCGCGGTCGAGCACGAAGTTGACGACGCCCGCGACGGCGTCGGCGCCGTAGACCGCCGACGCGCCGCCGGTGAGCACGTCCACCCGTTTCACGAGCGCCAACGGGATGAAGTTGAGGTCGGGCGAGGCGTCCCACGCATCGCCGTTCGCCATCCGCCGGCCGTCGAGCAGGACCAGCGTTCGCTTGTCTCCCATGTTCCGCAGGTTGACCGTTGCCGTGCCGACCGAGCCATTCGAGACCGTGGAGTTCTGCGCGGTGAAGACCTGTGGCAGCGTCGTAAGGAGGTCCTCCAGGCGGGTCATGCCGCGATAGGTGAGTTCCTCGATCTCCAGCGTGGTGACCGGGCTCATCGCTTCCAGCGCGGGCCGCGGGATCAGCGACCCGGTGACCTGGACCGCCTCGGCTTGGCCGCCAATCTGGAGTATGACCGCCACGGTGACGGTCTGGCCGGCCACCACGGTCAGCGGGTTGGTTTGCGTGGCGAACCCGGAGAGCTCGAAGCGAAGCTCATACGAACCCGGCGCCAGGTTCTCGATGACGTAACGGCCGTTCGTGTCGGTCGTCGTCGAGCGCACGCCGCCTGCTGCCGCACTGACGAGCGTTACCGTCACGCCGGGCAGCACGCCTCCGGTCGCATCGGTGGCGGTGCCTGTCAGGCGGGCGGTCTCGGTCTGAGCAGCCGCCCATAGCGGCCATCCGAGGACGAGGAGCCAGATCATCGTCAGCCGCCACGCCGCGTGTGACGCCCGTGCCGCTGCCGCAGGACCTTCGCGGTCCATGGCCGCCTCCTTACTGAGCCGACTCCCTGCCTGTGTACGTGCGACGGACGTCGATCCGCGGGTGGTTAAGGTCGGGGTGAATCAGGTCGTCGCGCCAGCTTCGAACCTGAGCGAAGACGCGAATGAGAGCCAGGTCTGGCAGTAAGGCCACAAGGCACCAACGGTGGTCGGGAACCGCCCGTCACGGCCCTGTCGAGAGAACAGGATTCTAGCACAGCCGTTCTGGGGACGGCCGGGCTGGTCGGCGTCGGCTATAATCAGGCCGCCTTCCCATCGCGGTCGTCGTCCAGGGCCAGGAGATGTCGATGGCGATGAGGCTCTCGCCCGGTACCAGGCTCGGTCCCTACGAGGTCACCTCCGCCATCGGCGCGGGCGGGATGGGGGAGGTCTACAAGGCGCGCGACACGCGGCTCGACCGCACTGTCGCCATCAAGGTCCTCCCTGCGGAGATCGGCGCCGATCCGGAACGCCGCGCCCGCTTCTCGCGCGAAGCGAAGATCATTGCCGGGCTGAGCCATCCCCACATCTGCACCCTGTACGACGTGGGCGAGCACGAGGGCACGACCTTCCTCGTGATGGAGCACCTGACCGGTGAGACGCTGGCCGATCGTCTGCAGAAAGGGCCGCTGCCGCTGGACCAGGCGCTCGGGGTCGCGACGGAAGTCGCGGACGCACTTTCTGCGGCGCATCGCCAGGGCGTGGTCCACCGCGACCTCAAGCCCGGCAATGTCATGCTGACCAAGGCGGGCGCCAAACTGCTCGACTTTGGCCTGGCGAAGCTGGCGGGCCACGGCGAGCAGCCGGCCGCCGCGAGCCTCGCGTCGGCGCCCACGCGGACAGCGCCACTGACGAGCGAGGGGAGCATCGTCGGCACCCTCCAATACATGGCGCCGGAGCAGGTCGAGGGGAAACCGGCGGACGCGCGAACCGACCTCTGGGCGCTGGGGGCGCTCCTCTACGAGATGCTGACGGGCCAGCGGGCGTTCGAGGGTGGGAGCGCCGCGAGCCTGATCGCCAACATCATGAACGCCGAGCCCGCTACGCTGGCCACCCTGCAGCCGGTGACCCCGCCGGCGCTCGATCGGCTGGTGCGGCAGTGCCTGGCGAAATCACCCGAGGACCGCCCGGACACGGCGCACGACGTGGCCAATGACCTGCGTTGGCTGCGGGAAGGCAGCGGCGTCGGCGCGGCGACGTTGCGCGTTCAGCCCAGGCGCCGGCGGATTGTGTGGACAGCACTCGCGGCCGCCGCAGCGCTGTGCCTGGTCATGGCGAGCGTGGGCCTCACATGGCTGCTGCGCCCGGCTCCGTCTCGGGGACCCGTGGCGCGCCTGACCTTGGATGTGCGTCCGGCTGAGGAAGTCCACGGCGGCGAAGTCACCTGGAACGCGGGCGGTGCGCTCACGGCGCTGACGTGGACGCCGGACGGACAGGCCCTCGTGTTCGTGGGCCGCAGGGACGGCGCGCAGCAGCTCTATGTCCGGCGTCTCGACAGCGCCGAGGCACATCCGCTGGCTGGGACCGAAGCGGCCGAGGCACCCGCGGTTTCCCCCGACGGGCAGTGGGTGGCATTCTGGGCGGCTGGCGCGCTCAAGAAGGTGCGGCTGACCGGCGGTCCCACGGTGCAACTCGCGCCGGGGATCGCGGGGGTTCCGTTCGGCCTGGCCTGGGACAGCTCGGGCGCGCTGTACTTTGGCAACCAGGCGGACGGCGCCATCTGGAAGGTCCAGCCCGGCGGCTCGCTGGTTCGGGTGACGACGCGGGGCGCGACCGAGTTGTTCCACAGCCGGCCCAGCTTGCTGCCCGGCGGACAGGTTCTGCTCTATACGGTGGAGAGGCACGTGGTCATCCCGGGCGACGAGGAGATCGTCGCGCAGACGCTCGGAACCGGACAGCGGACCGTCCTGCTCCGCGACGCGACCGATGCGCGATTTATCCCGACCGGGCACCTGGTCTTCATGCGCGAGGGCGTCCTGTTGGCGGTAGCGTTCAATCCTCGCACGCTGCAGGTGCAAGGAGACGTGGTGCCGCTGCTCGGCGGGGTCGCGCACGCGGTCTCGGCGCTGGGCGCCACTGAGGATCGGTCTCTGGCGGGACAGTTCGCGGTCGCCTCAACCGGCAGCCTGGCCTGGCTGGCGGGTTCGGTGGCGCCCCCTGTTGCCAGGGCGCTCGTGGCCGTGGACCGCCAGGGGCGCGTGACCCCGCTGAACGCGCCGGTGAACAGTTACGGCATTCGCGTCCGGCTGGCCCCCGACGGACGTGAACTGCTCCTGAACGTCCTGGGTCGCCACGACACCGCCCTCTGGACATACGACCTCGTGCGCGGCACGCTGACGCAGGTCTTCCGGGACGGCGAGGCCACGTATCCTGTCTGGACGCCGGACGGGCAGCACCTCGTGTTCCGGTGGAACAAGGAGGGCCGGCGGTCTCTCGCCTGGCAACGCGCCGACGGCACCGGGCCGCCGGAATCGCTCGCGGGAGACCTCATTCCCTCGTCGTGGACGCCGGATGGCCGCCGACTCGCGGCGGTGGACTTGGAGCACAGCACCATCGTCGTTCTCGCTGTCGAAGATGGACGGGCCACCGTCAATCCGTGGCCCAACGCTCCCAACAACGCGGATCATCCTGAGTTCTCCCCCGACGGGCACTGGCTCGCCTACGCGTCGGGGGATTCCGGCTCGAACCAGATCTACGTGCAGCCGTACCCGGGCCCGGGTCCCCGGGTTCAGTTGCCGCCCCCTGGCGGGGTTTGCCCGGCATGGCGCCGAGACGGTCGGGCCTTGTTCTATGTGGCAAGATCCAACGTGCCCGGCAGGGGTCGCGTGATGGAAGTCGAGTTCCAGCCGGGGACGCCTCCCCAGATTGGCACTCCCCGGCAGATCGCCGAAGGCGACGCCGAAGACCTTCTTTTCGCGGCCAGCGAGACCCGGGCCTACGACGTATCGCCGGACGGGCAGCGGTTCTACGTGCTCCAGAGCCGGTCGAAGCCGTCGATCCCGCACGTCACGCAGATTAACATCGTGCTGAACTGGGTCGAGGAACTGAAGGCGAGAGTTCCAACCAGGTAGCCCTGAGCCGGCCGAGAACCGAAAGCCAGACGTAAGCCGAGTTGTGGAAATGGGCTGAAGGCTGGCTGACGGCCGTCGGCCGGATCGCGCTTCCCGTCGGCGGCGATCTTGCAGCCAAGATGTTGCATGGCTCGAGATCCGGAGAAGCTCCAGGTCTTCCACCATGCGCACCGATTGGCGCTCGACGTATACCGACTTACCGAACGGCTGCCCGCTGTCGAACGCTACGGACTCACGACGCAGTTGCGCCGCGCGGCAACGTCGGTTCCAACGAATATCGTTGAAGGCTGCAGAAGACGGACACCCCGGGGGTACCAGCGATTCCTCGATGTCGCCTTGGGGTCGGCGTCGGAGGTGAGCTACCTGCTCAGTCTTGCCGTAGACCTGTCCCTGCTCACCACGGACGACGTGGCGCACTGCAGGGAATGCAGCGACCACGTCGTCCGTGCATTGCAGAATCTGCTCAAAGCGGTGAGCCAATTCCCGCCATGACAGCGGCATACGGCCGTCCGCCGTCTGTCGTCAGCCGTCAGCCAGCGAGCGCTTCGACGTCGTCGATCTCGATTGGGATCGACTTGCCGAGCACGCGCGAGCCGGTCTCGGTGATGACGACGTCGTCTTCCACGCGGATGCCCCCGAATCCGCGGAACTTGTCGATCACGTCGTAGTTGAGGAAGTCGGTGAAGCGGCCTTCGGCCCGCCACTTGTCCATCAGCGTCGGGATCATGTAGATCCCGGGCTCGACCGTCATCACGAAGCCCGGCTCGAGCGGGCGTCCCATGCGCAGCGACTTCAGGCCGAACTGCGTGCTGCGCGTCACCGTGTGGTCGTACCCGACGTGCTGCTCGCCGAGCCCCTCCATGTCGTGCACGTCGAAGCCCATCATGTGGCCGAGGCCGCACTGGAAGAACATCGCGTGCGCGCCCTCGCGCACCGCCGCGTCGAGATCGCCCTTCATGCAGCCGATCGCCTTGAGATCCTCGGCCAGGCTGCGGCAGGCGAGCAGGTGGACGTCCATCCACTTGACGCCCGGCTTCGCGGCGGCCAGCGCCTTCTTGTGCGCGCGAAGCACCGCCTGGTAGAGGTCGCGCTGCGGCCCGACGAACTTCCCGCCGATGGGGATCGTGCGGGTGATGTCGCTCGCGTAGTGCAGCGGTGATTCGGCGCCCGAGTCGTTGACCGCCATCTGGCCGGCCTGCATCAGGTTGTCGTGCGAGTGGTTGTGCAGCGTCTCGCCGTGCACCGAGAAGATGATCGGGAAGGCGAGCTGCGACCCGCGCGACTCGACCAGGCCCGCCATCGCGCCGGCCACTTCGCGCTCGTACATGCCCGGCCGGGCGACCTTCATCGCGAGCACGTGCATGTCGTGCGCGAGACCGACGGCGGTTTCGATCTCGCGGATCTCCTCGGGCCCCTTGTAGGCGCGCTGCGCCACGACGGCCTTGACGAACGACGTGGACGCGTGCGCGTTCACCATGCCCGGGCGGATTCCCACCAGGCGCGTGATGAGCAGCACGTTGTCGTGGCGGTACTGCGGCAGGTAGTAGATGCGCCGCCCCTTCCGGACCGCCTCGTCGAGCGCCCCTTCGAGGGCCTTCCGCGCGCCAGTGGCCGTGACGCCCGCCTTCGAGGCGCGCTCGGCGACGGTCGGCTGCGGCCCGCGCCAGACGATGTCGTCGATCGTGAAGTCGTCGCCGTAGACGGTGTGGGTGCCGGCGTCCACGTCGATGATGGCGCAGAGTTCCGGGTCGTTCAGGCCCCAGTAGTAGAGGAACGACGAGTCCTGCCGAAAGTGGTAGGTGTTATCGGTGTAGTTCATCGGCGAATCGTTGTTGCCGACGAACAGGAGCAGGCCGTGCTTGAACTCCTGCTCCAGACGCGCGCGACGTGCGGTGTAGATGCTGGCGTCGAACATAACTCCTCTTTCCAGGGGTCGGAGCGGTTTTTCCGAACGAGACCGCGATGTCACCAATTATGTAATCGAACGGCTGGCCGAAGCCCTCCCTTACAGATCTGTCATTAGAAAGGGAACGAGCGGAAAAACCGCTCCGACCCCTAATGGGGGCCGAGCACGGTCGCTGTCTGCGAGAGCTTGAGATCGCCCGCCTGCAGCGTCGCGACGTAGGCCCCTGGCGCGACCGGCCGCCGGCGGGCGTCGGCCATGTCCCAAGTGATCCGGTTCAACCCGGCTTCACCCGCGCCGGTGAGCGTCCTGACGTCTTTGCCGCCGGCGTCGGTAATCGTCATCTTCACCTGGCCCGCGAGTTTGGTCTGCAGGAAATAGTCGAACGCCATCTCCTCGTCGTTCGGCACGAGCAGCGTCCGGTCGCCGTAGAACTCGAAGTTGCCGAGCGGACCCGGCGGGGGCAGCGGCCGCGGCTCGACGGCGAAGAAGTACGCGGGCCGATCGAACGCCCCCTGCTTCGCTTCGGCCAGCCAGGCGGTGGGCGCCACGTAGAGCCCACGGCCGTAGGTGGCCACGACCAAGTCGCGCTCCCGCGGGTGGATCAACATGTCGGTGACCGGAACCGTCGGCATGTTTCCCTTCAGCGCGACCCACCGGCGGCCGCCGTCGAGCGACACGAAGACCCCCTTGTCGCTGCCGACGAAGAGCATGTCGGGGTCCTTCACGTCCTCGACGACGACGTCGATGGCCCGGTCGTCGAGATTGCCGGCGATCGAGGTCCACGTGGCGCCGAAGTCGGTCGTCTTCATCACGACCGGCTTGAACTCGTCGAAGCGCCGGCCGTTGCGCGTCACGTAGGCGGTGCCCGCGTCGAACTTCGACGGCACGACGCGCGTGGTCGCGTAGTAGTCAGGCCCTCCCCCCGCGGCCACGACCTTCGCCGTGACGTCGGTCCACGCCGCCCCGTGATTCCGCGTCACCTGCACCCTGCCGTCGTCGGTCCCGACCCAGATCACGCCGGGCGCGACCGGCGACTCGCCAATCGTCGTGATGGTGCAGTACTGGACCGTCGAACCCGGCGGCGAGATCTTCGACGCGTCGTTCACGGTCAGGTCCGGGCTGATTTCCTCCCAGTGGTCGCCCTGGTCCACGGACCTGAAGAGCACCTGTGCGCCGGTGTAGAGGATGTGGCTGTTGAACGGCGACAGCGCAAGCGGTGGCGTCCAGTTCCACCGCAACGGCGGCTGGCCGGCCGGCCGCGTGGGCGTGATCGCCTTGCGCGTCCTCGTGCGCTGGTCGAGACGGTAGTGCCCGCCCCACTGGAACGTGTTGTAGACCCAGCGGCTGTCGGTCGGGTCCACGCGGTTGTACATCCCGTCGTTGTCGCCGACGGTCACCCAGTCCTCGGGCCCGACCCGGCCCGCCGGCCCGTTGATGGGCCCGCGCCACGAGTCGTGGTCCTGCAGGCCGCCGTAGATGTGGTACGGGTGGTCCATGTCCACGGCGATCGAATAGAACTCGCCGCCCGGGATGTTGGCGTAGTGATCGCACGTCTGCCCGGCATCGTAGGAGATATGGACGCCGCCGTCGCTGCCGAGGATCCAGCGATCCGAGTTCTGCGGGTCGATCCACATCGTGCGGAAGTCGCCGAACGCTTTGCCGAACAGGCTCCTCTGGTCCCACGTCAGGCCCTTCCACGTCCGGCCGCCGTCCTCCGAGCTGATCAGCGAGTCGCAGTTGATGATGATCCGCCGGTCGTCGTTCGGATCGACGCGGATCTGGTTGAACGAGTACCCGGCCTTCGAGCTCATGTCGTCGGCCGACGTGTTCGTCTTCCGCCAGGTCCTGCCCCCATCGTCGGTCCGGTACACCTCGCCGCCGAGGTTCCTCGGCTGCGGCTGGAGGCCGCGCGCGCGGTCGCGCCGGGCCTCCTCGTCGGTTGGCGGTCGCGTGGCGAAGTTCTCGGTGACCGCATAGAGGATCTCGGGGTTCTTCTGGTAGATGTCGAGGCCGATGCGCCCCTGCTTCGCCGGCAGGCCGCTCGTCAGCTTCTTCCAGGTTCTTCCGCCGTCGGTCGTCTTGAAGATGCCGCTGCCCTCGCCGCCTTCAATGAGCTTCCACGGCCGCCGCTGCACGCCGTACATGGCGGCGTAGAGGGTGTCGGGGTGTTTGCGGTCGAGCACGAGGTCGATGGCGCCCGTCTGGTCGTCGACGTAGAGCGCCTTCTTCCACGTCTTGCCCCCGTCGGTCGTCTTGAAGACGCCGCGCTCCTGGTTGGTCGACCACAGCCGCCCCATCGCGGCCACGTAGACGACGTCAGGGTTGGTCGGGTGGACGACGATGCGGCCGATGTGCCGGGTCTCTCTGAGCCCCATGCGCTGCCAGGTCTTGCCGGCATCGATCGACTTGTAGACGCCGTCGCCCGGGTAGGCCACGCGCACGCTCGAGGCGTCGCCGGTCCCGACCCAGACGATGTTCTCGTTCGACGGGGCGATCGCCAGGCAGCCGATGCCGGTGACGTCCTGGCCGTCGAAGACGGGCTGGAACGTCGTGCCGTTGTTGGTGGTCTTCCAGACGCCGCCGTAGCGGACGGCGACGTAGAAGGTGTAGAGGTGCGACTTCAGCGGCGCTTCGGGGACGGCGATGTCGGAGACCCACGAGCCGGCGCGGTAGGGACCGAGCGCCCGGTACGTAAAGCCGGCCAGCTTGTCTTCGGAGAACGACGCCGACGGGGACTGGGACAGGACGGGGATGCTGGCAGCGGCCACGATTGCCGCCAGCGATGAAAGGAACGTGAGTGCTTTCTTCATGGTGCGGTTCTCGGGCTGAAGGCTGAGGGCGACCGTACGTAGGGCGGGGCTTCAGCCCCGCCGCCGCGCCGGGCCTGAAGGCCCGGCCTACGTACGAAGAGAGCCGACCGGCCCTCGGCCCATGTCTAGGCAATCGCCTTGTCGATCGCCGGGCTGGGCGTCGTGAAGAACTTCGGGCCCTGCTCGGTCATGTAGAAGCAGTCTTCGATCCGGATCCCGAACTCGCCGGGGATGACCAGCATCGGCTCGTCGCTGAAGCACATGCCGGGCGCGAGTTTCGTCTTGTTCCCCCGAACCAGGTTCGTCCACTCGTGCCCGTCCATGCCGATGCCGTGGCCGGTGCGGTGCGGGAGGCCGGGCAGCTTGTAGTCGGGGCCGAACCCGTGCTCCGCGTAGAGCTTCCGCGGCGCCGCGTCCACGTCCTCGCACGCCGCGCCGAGCTTCGCCGCGGCGAACGCGGCCGCCTGGCCGCGCTTGACGAGGTTCCAGACCTCGCGCTGCCGCCCGGTCGGCGCGCCGATGACGACCGAGCGGCTCATGTCCGAGCGGAACCCGTCCACCGAGCACCCGCCGTCCATCAGGACCACGTCGCCCTCGCGAAGCGGCCGGCGCCTGACGCTGCCGTGCGGCGACGCCGTCATCTCGCCGAAGGTGGCGCCGATGCTGCCCTCGGCGCCGAGCGCCCGGTGCGCGGCGGCGGCCAGGGCGCCGAACTCCTCGGCCACCATGCCGGGCTTGAGCAGCGGAATCACCGCGCGGTATGCCTCGTTGGTGATGTTGTTGGCGCACTGCATGAGCGCGATTTCCTTCGGCGTCTTGATCACCCGGCAGCCGATCGTGACCGGGTTGGCGCTGACGATCTCGACCGTCGGCGCGGCCTTGCGCAGGCCGTCGGCGACGAAGAAGCGCGCGTATTCCTCGAAGCCGACCCGGGCGACGCCGCGGTCCTTCAGCACCTGGGCGATCCGCTCGAACGGGCTCTCGTGCTCCTCCCACGTCCGCACGTCGCCGCCGATCGTGATGAGCTCGCGCGCCCGCCCTTCCTCGAACTTCGGGCAGACGTAGGCCACCTCGCCGCGCGCCGGCAGGATGGCGACGAACGTGCGCTCGCTCGCCCACCAGCTGATGCCGGTGAAGTACACGAGGCTGGTGCCCGAGTCGAGAATCACGGCGTCGATCTTGCTCTCCGCCATCAGCCGGCGTGCCTTCTCGACCCGCGCCTTCCGGTCCTCGACGGTGATGCGGACGATGCCGCCGGTCATCGGCTTGAGGTGGGCGAAGGGACCGGCGGCCGCGGCCAAGCCCTGCGCGGCCTGCAGCGGGCTGGTGTTCGCGATGAGGCCTGCCCCGGCCGCGACGGCTGAGGTCTGGAGGAATCTGCGACGGTCGATTGACATGATGTCTCCCTCGTACGTAGCAACCGTCTTGTGAAGTCAAGGAGAGTCGCTACTCCGTGGCGAGCCTCCAAGGCTGCTGATGTTTAACCATCGCATTGAGGATGGTCAGGAGTTTGCGCATCGCGGCCGTCAGGGCGACCTTGCGTTTCTTGCCGGCGGCCACGAGGCGTTGGTAGAAGACCCGGATCGCCGGGTTGTAGCGCGTGGCGACGAGGGTCGCCATGTAGAGCGCGCCGCGGACGGTGGCGCGCCCGCCCCAGATGTGGCGAGTCCCCGAGAGCGTGCCGCTGTCGCGATTGAAGGGGGCGACCCCGACGAGCGCGGCGATTTCGCGCCGCGTGAGTTGCCCGAGCTCCGGAAGTTCCGCGATCAGCACCGCCGCGGTGTGCGGGCCGATGCCGGGGACGGACCGGAGGAGGTCCTCCTCGACGCGCCAGGCGGGCGTGGTCTCGAGCAGCCGGCCGATGTCCCGCGTGGTCTGGGTCAGGCGGCGATCGAGCCAGCGAATGTGCTGGTTGATGTCGCGGCGGACCACCGCGTTGCGCAGCTGGCTGCGGCGATGGCGCTCGGCGACGAGCATCTCGACCAATTGGCGCCGGCGGGCCACCAGCGCGGTGAGGCCCTCGAGCGCGGGGTCGGGGAGCGGGCGGACAGGCGGCTGCACGCGCTCGCCAAAGAGGGCGAGGACGCCCGCGTCGAGGCCGTCCGTCTTTGCCAATATCCCCAGCGCCTTCGCGAAGGCGCGGACTTGGCGCGGGTTGACCACGACCACCGGCACGGCGGCGGCGGCCAACGCGCTGACCACCGGGACCTCGTAGCCCCCGGTGGCTTCGAGCACGACGAGCGTCGGGGCCAAGGCCTGGATCCGGCTGACCAGGCGCGTCAGTTCGGGCTCCTCGACGAGCGCGGTCCACGTCTCGCCCGACGGGCGGACGGCGACCTCGACTTGGGCTTTCGCGACGTCGATGCCGACGTAGATCGGAGCGGTGGTCATGGGGCCTCCACAGCACGGCGACGTCGAAAGCGCCCGACCTTGTGGGATGCGGGCTCGAAGCCCTGTCAACCGTTCGGGCTGACGACGTGGCGATGGCGGCGCCCCTGCTACGTAACGGTCTGAGGACCTGGGGCGGATCGGGCTGCCGCCTCGCCGAGCTGTAGATTCTGTAATACGCGTTCTGTCAGTCAAGATACAAGGGCGGGCCTTCAGGCCCGCCGGACTCGCCGGCCCTGCCCTTCGACTCGGGCACTCCGGTCCCTCGCTCAGGGCACCCCGAGCTACGTCGAGGGGTGAAGGGCCGGCCTACGTACGAAATGCGTACTGTCAGGGTCCCTACCGCTGTCCGTAATACGCCCCCGGCCCGTGCTTCCGCAGGAAGTGCTTCTCGCCGAGCGCGTGCGGCAGCGCCGGCGCGTCGGGCGAGAGCGCCACCGTGTGCCACGCCATGCACGCCACCTCCTCGAGGATCACCGCGAGCTCGGCGGCCGCGCGCGCGGTCCCTGCCCAGCAGAACGGGCCGTGCCCCCTGACGAGCACGGCCGGCACGTCGGCGGGGTCGAGGCCCGTGAGCCGCCGCACGATGACCCGCCCGGTGTTCGACTCGTAGGCCGACCGGATCTCCTCCTCGGTCATCGCGTCGGTCACCGGGATCGCTCCTCGAAAGTAGTCCGCGTGCGTCGTCCCCAGGCACGGGATCTCGCGCCCGGCCTGCGCCCAGATCGTCGCGTACCGCGAATGCGTGTGCACGACCGCCCCGATCCCTGGAAACGCCTGGTAGAGCGCCAGGTGCGTCGGGAGATCGGACGACGGGCGGTAGGGGCCCTCGACCACGGTGCCCGCCAGGTCGGTGACGACGAGGGCGTCGACGTCCAGCGCGTCGTAGGCGACGCCGCTCGGCTTGATGACGACCAGGCCCGATTCGCGGTCGATGGCGCTGGCGTTGCCGAACGCCTGCACGACCAGGCCGTAGCGGGTCAGGGCGATGTTCGCTTCGAGCACTTCCAGGCGGAGATGGGCGATGGCACTCATGACCGTTTGGCCTCTGCGGCAATTCGCCGGAGCGCCGGCAGCACCGACCCGAGCGCCGCCGGCCCGGCGTCCGGTCTTCCCAGGGCGAAGTACAGGGAACGGTACATCGAAAACAGCTTCTCGTACGCGACCGCCTGCCCGGGGTCCGGCTCCACGACGTCGAATCCGGGGCAGAGCGCGTCCTGGGCCGCCTCGATCGTCGAGAACGCGCCGGCGGCCATGAACGCGAAGATCGCCGAGCCGAGGCTCGTGACCTCGGCCTTCGGGACGAGGATCGGCTTGCCGAGCACGTTCGCGTAGACGGCGTTGAGCGTCGGGTTCCTGCGCGGGATGCCGCCGCCGTTGATGACGCGGCGAATCGGCACGCCGTATTCCGCCATCCGCTCGAGGATGATCCGCGTGTGGAACGCCGAGCCTTCGATGGCGGCGAACAGGTGATCCTGCGGCGTGTGCGTCAGGTTCCAGCCGAGCGTTACGCCGCCGAGTTCAGGGTTGACGAGCACCGTCCGGTCGCCGTTGTCCCACGTGAGGTGCAGCAGGCCGGTCTCCCCCGCCCGGTAGCGCTCGAGGCCGTCCGAGAGCGCCGCCACCTTCGTGCCGGCCCGGCGGGCGATGGCGTCGAAGATGTCGCCCGTGGCCGACAGCCCCGCCTCGATCCCTGTCAGCGCCGGGTGGACCGACCCGGGCACGACGCCGCACAGTCCCGGCACGCAGGCCGCCTGGTCGCTGACGGCGATGATGCACGTGGAGGTGCCGATGACGTTGACGACGTCGCCGAGACGGACGGCGGCGCCGACGGCGTCCCAGTGGGCGTCGAACGCGCCGACCGGGATCGGGATGCCGGCGCGCAGGCCGAGGCCGTCGGCCCACGCGGGCGCGAGGCGCCCGGCCAGTCGGTCGGAGGTGGCGAACCGGCCGGCGATCTGGTCGCGCACGCCGGAGAGCAGTGGGTCCACCGCGGCCAGGAAGCTCTCGGGCGGCAGTCCGCCGAGCGCCTCGCTCCACATCCACTTGTGCCCCATCGCGCAGACGCTGCGCGGCACGCGCGCCGGGTCGGTGATCCCGCACAGCACCGCGGCCACCATGTCGCAGTGCTCGAGCGCGGTGACGAACCGGCCGCGCTTCCCGGGGTTGTGCCGGAGCCAGTGCAGCAGCTTCGAGAACCCCCACTCCGACGAGTAGGTGTCGCCGCACCAGTGGATCGCCTCGAGCCCCGTCTCGTGCGCGACGCGCGTGATGAGCGCCGCTTCTTCCCACGCCCGGTGGTCGCACCAGAGATAGTAGTCGTCGAGCGGAACCAGGCCCTCACCCACCGGGATCACGCTCGACCCGGTCGTGTCGAGCGCGAGCGCCTCCACGGCCTCCCCGGCGACCCCCGCCGCGTGGAGGGCGCGCCGCGAGGCGGCGGCCAGGGCGCTCATCTGGTCGTCGTGGCTCTGCGTGGCGAGGTCCGGGTCCTGCTTGCTCCGGCGCAGCGGGTAGTCCGCGACGCCGGAGCCCAGCCGGCCTCGCTCCGAATCCACGATCGACACCCGCACGCTCAGCGTGCCGAAGTCCACCCCCGCGACGATCGCCATCGGATCACCTTGTTCGCTGAATCGCTGTCTCGGGATCAGGGGTCAGGGGTCTGGGGTCAGGGACTGCCACGCTGATCCCTGATCCCCGATCCGCGATCCCCGATCCCCGATCCCTACCTGTGCCAGTACACGTCCCACCCCAAGTACTTCGTCGTCGCCTCGTACACGCTGGCGGCCACCGAGGAGAGGTTCGCGGCCACGTGGTGCTCGAAGCCGTTCTCGCAGATGAAGCGGAGCAGCCGCTGCATCTCCGGAATGCGCACGACGCCGGCGCCGCCGAAGGTCTCGAGCGGGTCTCGCGTGAACTCCCCCTCGCCCACGTAGCCGCGGATCCGTCCCGCCCCGTCGTCGGTCGAGAAGCGCGCGAACGACATCGGGCCCGGCTTCACGCGGCCGACGCACGTGCCGAACGTGTTGTCGCGGCCGACCGTCCCGGCGATGATCGCCTGGTAGTCCATCCGGACCTCCTCGAAGAAGTGCTTCGGGAGGTTGCTGCAGTGGAAGCAGACCGCCTTGTCGGGGTCGTCGCCGTAGTTGTTGTTCCAGTCGAGAAGCGCCGACGGCGTGCCCGACGCCAGGCGCATGGCGTGCATCCCGATGACGCCGCAGACGTCCACCTCGCAGGCGCTCGACATCAGCTCGTGGCTCATCATGCTCATGACCGTGCAGGGGACGACGCCGAAGAACTCCTCGAGGGAGGTCCAGCACTGCACGGCGCTGACGGCGACGTCGGTCTCGCGCATCCAGTCGTCGATGACCACTCCGAGCCTGGCCATCTTGACCAGCGCCAGCGCCGGCACGCCGGCGGTCGGCACGTAGGCGCGGATCGCCGAGAGCTTCGCCGCGACGGCGGGATGCTCGGCGTCCAGGCGCGCGATCCGCCCGAGGATCTCCGACAGGTCGATCGGCTCGACCGAGATGCCCGACGCCTCGAGCAGCTTCTCGCTGAACCTGACCGTGTTGAACGCGGCCGGCCGGGCCCCGATCGCGCCGATGCGCAGCCGCCGCAGCCCCTTCGCGACCCGGCACACGCCGAGGAACCAGTCGAGATCGCGCGCGAAGTCGGCCGACGCCGGCGTCTCGGTGTGGCGGGTGGTGAGCGAGTACGGGATGCCGTACTGTTTCAGGTTGTTGCAGGCCGACATCTTGCCGCAGAAGCTGTCGCGGCGGTCCTCGATCGTCATCCGCGATGGGGCGTCGGGCGTGGCCTGCACGAGCACGGGCACGCCGAGGTCGGCCATGCGCAGCGTGTCGGCGATCCCGCGCTCGTCGCCGAAGTTGGGCAGCGTCACGATCACGCCGTCGATCTCGTCGCGGTGGCGGCGGAACAGGTCGGCGCAGATCCGCGCCTCGACGCGGGTCTCGACCGCGCCGTACTTCGTCTCCTCGGATCCCGGCGCGACGACCCTCACGCCGGCCTTCGC
Organism: uncultured Acidobacteriota bacterium; assembly: GCA_963776495.1. GTDB lineage: Bacteria > Acidobacteriota > Vicinamibacteria > Vicinamibacterales > Fen-181 > FEN-299. The sequence continues at coordinate 456,043 of CAVZMW010000003.1, forward strand.
CAGGACGGCGAGCATGTCTTCGCGGCCGCTCCTGGCGAGATGGTCGGGGAAGAACCCGCGGTTGCCGACGATCAGGCCGATGTTCATGGGGTCCTCTGCGCCTTACGCCTTACGCCTTACGGGCCGACTGACACAGGATCCGGGTCACGTAGCTGACAGAGGATCCGGGTCAGTACAGGACTGAAAGTGATGGCGGTGGAAGCTGTGGGCAACGCGGTCGGCCGCGTTGTCCAAGGAGCTTGAGGATGCGTTCTGTGCATCCTCAGTTCCGGCAGCTTCCACGGCCGGGTTTCAGGTACGCTGCCATACGGGAGGCATGGCAGCATGGCAAAAAAACGTCTTCGCGTGGCGCCACGCGCTGGTGGCTGCCGTGCGGCGCGGGCTGTCTCAGCGGGCGGTTGCCCGGCGCTTTCGCGTGGGACTCGGCACCGTCCAACGGTGGGTCGCACGGGCCTCCGGCCAGCGCTTGAATCGGGTCTGCTGGACGGATCGCCCCCATGTGCCCCGGCGGGTGGCGCGAACGCCGCCGAACCTGGAATGCCGGATCGTCGAGTTGCGCGCCACGCTGAAACACGAGAGCGACCTGGGCGAGTACGGGGCGGCGGCGATCGCCCGCGCCTTGTCGGCCGAAGGGGCTGCCGTGCCGAGCGAGCGCACTATCCATCGGGTGCTGGTGCGTTACGGGGCCTTGGACCATCGCCGTCGTGTGCGGCGGCCTGCTCCGCCGGCCGGCTGGTACCTGCCGGCGTGTGCGGCGCAGGAGGCCGAGCTGGACAGTTGGGACTTCGTCGAGGGCTTGGTCATTGCGCATGGACCGGAAGTCGAGATCCTCAATGTCATCAGCTTGCATGGCGGCTATCCCGGGGCGTGGCCTGATCGGCCCTACACGGCCGTGCGCACGCTGGACACGATCCTCGAGCATTGGCGGCACGTCGGCGTGCCGGCGTACGCGCAGTTCGACAACGACACGCGGTTCCAAGGCCCTCACCAGCACCCGGATGTCATCAGTCGTGTCATGCGTCTCTGCTTGCAGCTCGACGTCATCCCCGTGTTTGCGCCACCGCGTGAGCATGGCTTCCAGAACCGCATCGAGAATTTCAACGGCCGCTGGCAAAGCAAGGTCTGGGCGCGCTTTCACCACGAGGCCCTGTCCGACCTGCAGCAGCGATCCGCTCGTTACCTGGCCGCCGCTCGCGCGCGGCTGGCGCCGCGCAGTGACAGCCTGCTCCCTCGCCGTCCTGTTCCGGCGTCGTTTCAGCTCGACCTCCAAGCGCCGCCTCACGGGTGCCTGGTCTTTCTCCGACGAACCGACGACCACGGTCGCATCACCTTGCTCGGTCATGCCTGGGCCATCGACCCCCTGTGGCCGCATCGTTTGGTCCGTGCTGAAGTCGATCTCGACCACCATCGGATCGACATCTACCGTCTCCGGCGTCGGGAACCGCTGGACCAACCGTTGGTCCAGAGTATCAACCACCGTCTGCCCGTCCGACGGTTCCGCGAGTGACCCGGATCCTCTGTCAGTTGCCATGAATCACCCGTTCAGGTGACCCGGATCCTCTGTCATGTGGCCCCTTACGCCTTGCGCTTTGCGCCTTACGCCCTACGCCCTACGCCTTACGCCAACGCGCGTGCCGTTCAGGTCCCGGCGCGCAACGCCGCCGCCAGGCGGGAGCCGCTACCCGTTGAAGTACAGGTAGGCGGCCAGGATGAGCGCGAGGACGACGCCCGAGCTCGCCACGTCCCATCGGTTCCAGCTGCGTCGCGACACGCGCTGCTGGTCGGCGCTGACGGTCGCGTAGGTCAGGCCGGCGAGTTGCGCGTCCGACGGCGCCTCGGTCGCGTAGCTGACGCCGACGAGCACCGCGGCCGAGACGACGAAGATGAGCAGGCTGTAGTACTGGAAGTAGATGTTGTTGACGATCCACAGGAACGTCCCGACGCCGTAGCCCGATTCGAAGCCCGACAACTTGAGCGTGACCGGCGTGTCGACGCCCAGTCGGAACGCGCCGAGCACGAAGCCGGTCACCAGCGCCGAGAGGCAGCCCTTCGCGTTCAGGCGCTTCATGAAGACGCCGAAGAAGAAGACGGCGAAGATCGGCGGCGCCAGGTAGGCCTGCACGCCCTGCAGGTACTGGTACAGCCCGCGCGCGCCCTGGATGACCGGGATCCACAGCAGGCCGACGAGCACCATCACGGTGGTCGCGACCCGGCCGGTCCAGACGAGCTGGTGCTCGGTCGCCTTCGGCCGGAGCTTCTGGTAGAAGTCGATCGTGAACAGCGTCGAGCAGGCGTTGAAGACGCCCGCGAGCGAGCTCATGAGGGCCGCGAGCAGGCCGGCGACCACCAGGCCGCGAAGGCCGGCCGGCATCACGTGCCGGACCATGAGCGGAAAGGCCGCCTGGGCTTCGGCCGCGATCGTTCGGCCCTGCGCGTCCACCATCACCCCGAGCCCGGGCGTCTTGCCGGTGCGCGCCAGCGCGAGCGCGATCATGCCGGGGATGATGAAGATGAAGACGGGCAGCAGCTTCAGGAAGCCGGCGAAGATCGACCCGCGCCGCGCCTCCGTCTCGTTCGGCGCGCCGAGCGTCCGCTGGACGATGTACTGGTCGGTGCACCAGTACCAGAGCCCGATGATGGGCGCGCAGAAGAGCATCCCGATCCACGGGTAGTTCGTGTTGAAGTACCAGGCCATCCGTCCCGATTCCTTCACCGGGGCCCACGTCCCTTCGACCCCGGCCGGGATCAGCGGCTTCCAGAGGTTGAACATGTCCGACGGGAGCGCGTCCCGCAGCGCCGCCCAGCCGCCGAGCTTCTCGAGCCCGAACACCGTCAGCAGCAGCGAGCCGGCGATGAGGATGAACGTCTGCACCGCCTCGGTGTAGGCGACCGCGCGCATCCCGCCCAGCACGGTGTAGAGGCCCGTCAGCACGACGACCGCGACCGAGCCCGCCCAGAAGCTGTTGAAGGTCATGCCCGCGATCTCGAGGTGGAACTCGGGCAGCAGCGTGCCGAACACGACGCCGCCTGCGAAGATGCCGACGGCGATCTTCGTCAGCACGTAGGCCACCAGCGAGATGGCCGAGAGTACCCATCGCGAGGTTGGCGAGAAGCGGCGCTCCAGGAACTCCGGCATCGTGTAGACCTTCGACCGGGTGTAGAAGGGCACGAACACCCACGCGAGCACCAGCAGGCACCAGGCGTGCAGCTCGTAGTGCGCGAGCGCCACGCCGCTCGTCGCGCCCGAGCCCGCGAGGCCGACCAGGTGCTCGGACCCGATGTTCGAGGCGAAGATCGACGCCCCGACGATCAGCCAGCCGAGGTTGCGGCCCGCCAGGAAGTAGTCGTCGGCCGTGTCCTTGTTCTTCCGGATCACCCAGGACGTCATCCCGAGCAGCAGCGCGAAGTACGCGAGGATGATCACCCAGTCGATGGTCGCCATGTGCCCGCTCCTACCTGGACCGAATCAGCATCCGGATCTCGAACACCTGGGCCGTGGCCGCCTGGCCCTGCGGCTGGATCCTCACGGCGACCTGCGCCTTGCCGCGCGTCAGCGCCTCGGGAATCACGTACTCGAAGTCCAGCATCTCGGTCGGGTGGTAGGGCAGCGTCTCGGTGGCGATGCGCTCGCCGTCCACCAGGACGTCGAACGCGCGCCGGCGCCCTTCGCTGCCGCGGCAGGACACCAACAGCGCAAGCGGCACGTCCGGCCTGGTCCGCAGCCGGTAGCTGAACCACCCGTCGCGCGCGGCTTCGCGCCCCAACCGGCCGTCGAAGTCCGGCCGCGTCGCGCCCGAGGCCTGGTAGCCGTGATCCTTCTCGCTGGCGGGCGTGCCGAGGTCCACCATGTCGAGCGTCCGCGCCTGGAGACCGCGCTGCCTGGCGGCCGCCGCCGCGGCGGTCTTCTCGCGCGCCGCCCATTCCGCGGCGGTGTACAGGTTCCAGTACGCGGTGTAGCGGATGTCGGACGCGCGGTAGAAGGGGACCAGCGTGACGTCGGCCGGCTTGCCGATGCCGGAGGTCTTGAACGTCAGGGGAGGGCCGGGCACGGGCTTCACCGACGCGAGCACCGAGCGCGCGTCGCCGATCAGGCCCGGCACCGTCGGCATCGCCATCCGCCGGACGGGCGGCGAGCTCGGACCGTAGCGGACGGCCGGCGTCAGCCCCTCGCGCCCCAGGTCGCCGGCCAGCAGGATCGGCCCGTAGAGAAACGCCGCGAGCCTGGCGTTATCGGGCATCGTCTCGACGCGCAGCGACATCGGCATCCTGATCGACAGCGTGTCGCCGTCCCTCCACTCGCGATCGACGGTGACGTAGGAGCCCGGCGTGCCCGCGACCGGCTGCGCGGCGCCGTTCACCTGCAGCGACAGTCCGGAAGTCGCCCACGAGGGGAACCGCACCGCCACCGCCAGGCGAACCGGCCGCGACGCCGTGAACACCAGCCGGCTCGACGCCTCTTCGGGGAAGCGCGTCTCCTGCCGGACCCACAGGCCCTTCTCGCGCCAGTTCAAGTCGGAGGCGATGAAGAGGTTCACGAAGAGCGTGTGGTCCGAATGGAAGTAGATCGTGTCCGGGTACTTGCCGTGGTTCTCGAGGCCCGTGCCGACGCAGCACCAGAACGACGCGTCGGGCGTCGAGTAGGTGCGGAACGCGCCGGGCAGCAGCGGGCAGTAGTAGAACATCCCGCCCGTCTCCGGATCCTGCTGCGCCAGGATGTGGTTGAACAGGCCGCGCTCGTAGAAGTCCATGAGCCTCGCCGACGGCTCCCACGAGAACAGGTGGCGCGTCAGCTTGAGCATGTTGTAGGTGTTGCACGTCTCCGACGTCGAGGCGCCGAGATGCTCGGAGAAGTGCTCCACGTCGAAGAACGACTCGTCGTCGCTGTTGCCGCCGTTGGCGTACGAGCGGTGCAGGGCCACGCGGTCCCAGAAGTAGGTGGCGATGTCGCGGTAGCGCGGCTCGCCGGTCATCTCGTATTCGCGCGCGGCGCCGATGATCTTGGGGATCTGCGTGTTGGCGTGCAGACCGTCCAGGCGGTCCTCGCGCCGGGCCAGCGGATCGAGGATGAAGGCGTGGTCGAACGTCCGCGCAACGCGCAGGTACTCGGTGTTGCCGGTCGCGGCGTACAGGTTGGCGAGCGCCTCCGCCATCCCGCCGTGCTCGGTCATCAGCATCGCCTGCTGCTGCTCGCGCGACAGGCGGTCCATCCGGTACCTCACCCAGGCCGCCTGCTTCTCGACCACGTCGAGGGCCTGCCGGTTGCCGGCCAGCTGGTACATGTCGAGCAGGCCGGCCATGATCTTGTGGAGCGTGTAGTAGGGCGCCCACACGCGCTGCCGGGCGTCGACGCGGTCGATCAGGCTCTCGGGAAACGCCGAGAGGTACCCCTCGTGGTAGCCCCTGGACGGCGACGCCTGCTGGACCTTCGCCAGCCCCGCCACCATCAGGTCGCCCCGCGCCTTGAAGCGCGCGTCCCCCGTGCTGGCGTACATCAGCGCCAGCGCCGACAGGTAGTGCCCGACGGTGTGCCCGCGCAGCTCGACGTCGGGCGCCTCCCAGCCGCCGAGCGGCCTGGCGCTCGACGGCAGGCCGGCGTTCACGCGGAAGTTGTGGAGCAGGCGATCGGGGTCGAGATCGAGCAGGTACCTCTGGTCGCGGACCATCGCGTCGTGGAACGGGCCCTCGAGCAGCCGCACGTCCTGGAGCGGAAACGGCTCGGCCTTGAACTTGACCAAGGGGTTGACCGGCGATGGCGCCGCGGTCGAGGCGGCGCGGGGCCCCTGCCAGACGACGCCGAGCATCAGGGGGAACAGCAGGAGTGGGAAGAACCGCGCCAGACGCCACTGCTTCACGGTCGTCTCCGTTCCGTCCACGCCGGGCCGGGAGTACGTGAACGTTCACGGTATAATACACGCCGCTCGGCGGACGGACAAACGGGTCGAGTCCTGAGTCCTGAGCCTTTGACAGGGGGCGACGATGAGCGCGCAGGTGAAGGCGACTGTCCTCGCATTGTTGGTGACGTCCTGCTTCGCCCCCCTGTGGCCCGCCGCGCGAAGCGCCCCGCCTGCGCGACAGACCCCTGGGCCATCGCACGACTACCCGGTCCAGCCGGTCCCCTTCACCGCCGTCCACCTGGACGACGTGTTCTGGGCGCCGCGCATCGAGACCAACCGCACCGTGAGCGTGCCGTTCGCCTTCGAGCAGTGCGAGCTGTCGGGCCGCGTCGAGAACTTCGTCGAAGCCGCCAAGGCGCTGCGCGGCGAGGAGATCGTCAACAGGAAACTGCCCGGCTATCCCTTCGACGACACCGACGTCTACAAGGTGATCGAGGGAGCGTCCTACACGCTCAGCGTCCACCCGGACCCGAAGCTCGACGCCTACGTCGATTCGCTCATCGCCAAGATCGGCGCGGCCCAGGAGTCGGACGGCTACCTCTACACCGCCCGCACGATCGACCCGCAGCACCCCCACCCGTGGGCCGGCAAGGAGCGCTGGGTCCTCGAAAAGGTGGACAGCCACGAACTCTACGACCTCGGCCACCTGTACGAAGCGGCCGTGGCGCACTACCAGGCGACCGGCAAGCGGACGCTCCTCGACATCGCGCTCAGGTCGGCCGACCTGCTCACCCGCACGTTCGGCCCCGGGAAGAAATCGATTTGGCCCGGGCACCAGATCACCGAGATGGGCCTCGTGAAGCTGTACCGCGTCACGGGCCGCGAGCCGTATCTCGAGCTGGCGAAGTTCATGCTGGACGAGCGCGGACCCGACGGCAGCCAGGGGGCGGGGCGCAACTACAACCAGTCGCAGGCGAGGATCGTCGATCAGACCGAGGCGGTCGGCCACGCCGTGCGCGCCACCTACATGTACTCGGGCATCGCCGACATCGCCGCGCTCACCGGCGACGCGGCCTACCTGAGGACGTCGGACACCATCTGGGGCAACCTGGTCGCGAAGAAGCTCTACATCACGGGCGGCATCGGCGCCACCGGGCGCGGCGAGGCGTTCGGCGGCGATTACGAGATGCCGAACATGACCGCCTACAACGAGACCTGCGCGGCCGTCGGCAACGACTTCTGGAACCAGCGGCTGTTCCTGCTCCACGCCGACGCGAAGTACATCGACGTGATGGAGCGCACGCTCTACAACGGCCTGCTCTCGGGCGTCTCGCTCGACGGCAAGGCGTTCTTCTACCCGAACCCGCTCGAATCGGCCGGCCAGCACGCGCGAAGCCCGTGGTTCGGCGTCGCCTGCTGCCCGGGCAACATCACGCGCTTCATGGCGTCGGTGCCAGGCTACGCGTACGCGAAGAGCGGCAGCACCATCTACGTCAACCTGTTCGCCGCCGGCACGGCCGACGTCCGGCTCGACGACGGCCGCCAGGTCACGCTGCGCCAGGAGACGCGCTACCCGTGGGACGGCAGGGTAAGGCTCACCGTCACGCCCGACCGCGCCGGCGCCTTCACGATCGACGTGCGCATCCCCGGCTGGGCGCGCAACGAACCGGTGCCGAGCGATCTGTACCGCTTCCTCGACCGGGTCGACCGACGCAGCGGTCGTGAAGGTCAACGGCGCCCCGACGCCGCTCGCGCTCGACAAGGGCTACGTCCCGCTCCGCCGCGCGTGGCGGCCCGGCGACACCATCGACCTCACGCTGCCGATGCCGGTCCGCCGCATCGTCGCGAACGGTCGCGTCGAGGCCGACCGCGACCGCGTGGCCCTGCAGCGCGGCCCGATCGTGTACGCGGCCGAGTGGCCCGACAACCCGGGCGGCCACGTGCGCAACCTGGTGCTCCCCGATTCGTCGGCGCTCGGCGCCGAGTTCCGCCCGGACTGCTCGGCGGCGTCACGGTCATCACCGGCAGGGCGTTCGCCCTCGCCTACGACGCCGCGGGCAAGGTCGCGAAGACCTCCCAGCCGTTCACGGCGATCCCCTACTACGCCTGGGCGAACCGCGGGCGCGGCGAGATGCTCGTGTGGATCCCGCGCGTCGAGTCCGTCTGCCCGGCCGACGCCGTGGCCGACGGTCGCGACGACGAGCGCCGTCACCGTGTCCGGCAAGAGCCGGCGGAATCCGAAGATGATCAACGACGGCGAGGAGCCGTCCTCGTCGAGCCGACTCGGCGTCGTACTTCGACTGGTGGCCGACCAAGGGCACCAGCGAGTGGGTCGAGTACACGTTCGCGAAGCCGGCCACCGTGTCGGAGGTCGAGGTCTACTGGTTCGACGACACCGGCAGCGGCGAGGTCCGCGTGCCGGCGTCCTGGCGCATCCTCTACCGCGACGGCGACACGTGGAAGCCCGTGAGCGCGTCGGGCCCTTACGGCGTCGAGAAGGACCGCTACAATCGCGTGCGGTTCACGCCCGTCACCACATCCGGCCTGCGCCTGGAGTTGACGATGCAGCCGAAGTGGTCGGCGGGGCTGCAGGAGTGGAAGGTGCGCCAGTGAAGACGCGGCCGACCACGCCCGCGCGACCGGCCGGCATCAAGGACATCGCGCGCGCGACGGGCGTCTCGATCGGCACCGTGGACCGCGCGCTGCACGACAAGCCGGGGATCAATCCCGCCACGCGGAGGCGGGTCCTCGACAAGGCCGCCGCGCTCGGCTACAGGCCCAACCTCGCGGCCCGCCATCTCAAATCGCGCACGACGCTACGCGTCTCCGTGCACCTGCCCGAGGAGATCGCGCTTTTCTGGGACTCGCTCCGCGACGGGATCCGGGAGGCCGCGGCGCCGTTCGCGCCGTCGCTCTCGGTCGAGTTCCGCAGTTACCCGCGCATGGGTGAAGGCGACATCACGCTGTTCGAGCAGGCGCTGGCCGACGGGGTCCACGGCCTCGTCATCGCGCCCGGCAATCCGTCGGCGCTCGAGCCGTGCCTGCGGGAGGCCGCCAGGAAGAAGGTGCCGGTCGTGTGCGTCGTCACCGACGCGCCGGCCTGCGAGCGGCTGACGTCGGTCTCGGCCGACCCGTTCACGGTGGGATCGGTGGCCGGCGAACTGCTGTCGCGCTTCCTGCCCGGCGGCGGCGACGTCGCCTTCTTTACCGGGTGGCTCGGCACCGAGGACCACGCCCAGAAACTGCGCGGATTCAGGTCGAGCCTGGAGGACGTCGGGCGCGGCGTCGATCTCGTGTCGATCGTCGAAGCGCACGACGACGAGCGGGTGGGATACCGGCGCGCGCTGGCCGTCCTCGACGAGCACGAGAATCTCGGGGGCGTCTACGTCAGCACGGTCAACTCGCTGCCCGTGCTGCGGGCCATCGAGCGCAGGGGCCGTGCCGGCCGGGTGGCGGTCGTGACGACGGACCTGTTTCCGGCGCTGGTGCCGAGGATCCGCGCTGGGCAGGTGGCCGCGACGATCTACCAGCGGCCGGTGAGCCAGGGCCGGCAGGCGCTGCAGGCGCTCTACCAGTTCCTGGCCGACGGCACGCGCCCGCCCGATCGCATCAAGGTCATCCCGCACGTCGTCATGCGAAGCAATCTCGACCAATTGCTCGGCCGGAAGGCGTAGGGGGCAGTCTATCGGCTGCCAGCGGATCACGGAACGTGGACGGGAGACTGGATGGCTGACAGCGGGTCCTGCGAGACTGCGCCGTCAGCCGTCAGCCGTCGGCCCGCCGTCCGTCCTCCCCCATCCGGGTGACCCATTTCGCGAAAGCCGGGTGATGTGCGATGCTGCGCCCACCTCGTAGAGTGGGGCCATGATTGCCAGGACTTACAACGACGCCCTCGACACGCGGCTCGTGTTCAAGATCTATGCGGTGATCGCGTGGGTCGCCGGCGGGCTCCTCTATTCCTGGGGAGGGCTCTGGTTCCGTGCTCCAATGATGGCCGGCGTGCCGTACTCCGACTGGATGACGGTGCGGCTGGTCGGAGCGATCGCGGCGGGCGCCGGCTTCTTCGCGTTCGCCATGGCCCGTAGCAACGACGACGACGCCCGCCGGAGAGCGCTCGGCTGGTGGGCGGTCGCCCACGCCGTTGTGCTGGTTGGCGTCGCCCTCCAGTTCCATGCCCTGATCGGCTTCGAGAACCTCGGATGGGGCGGCCTGGCAGTCCTCGGGTCGCTGGTCGCCATCGCGTTCCTCTTCATGCACTTCTGGCAGACGGCGGACGGCCTCCCATGGGGCGGATTGCAGTCTCACCCGTCGGTGCTCGACGAGATGCGTCATCCCGCGATACGGCGCCTCAGGTCCACCTACGAGGAGCAGATCCGCGAGGCGGCGGGCCAGGAGGAACGCCACCGCCTGGCGCGCGATCTGCACGATTCGATCAAGCAGCAGATCTTCGTCATCCACACGGCCGCGGCCACTGCGCAGGCCCGGTTCGGCACCGATCCCGCCGGCGCCACCGCCGCCATCGAGCAGGTCCGGAACTCGGCCCGCGAGGCGATGGCCGAAATGGAGGCGATGCTCGACCAGTTGCGTGCATCGCCGCTCGAGAACAACGGCCTCGTCGAGGCGCTGAAGAAGCAGTGCGAGGCGCTTCGCTTCCGCACCGGCGCCGATGTCCGGATCACGATCGGGGAGCTTCCGCCGAGCGAAGCCCTGCCGCCGGGCGCGCAGCAGGCGATATTCCGCGTGGCGCAGGAAGCGCTCGCCAACGTCGGGCGCCACGCCAGGGCGAAGCACGTCGCCGTCACGCTGGACTCCACGCCGATCAGCGTGCAGTTGCGCGTGGACGACGATGGCGTGGGATTCGACCCGGCCCGGGCGGAGAACGGGATGGGGCTGGGCAACATGCGGACGCGGGTGGCGGCCCTCGGCGGCGTCCTGGCCATCACCAGCAAGCCCGGAGAGGGGACGCTGGTTCGCGTGTCGGTCCCGCACGCGCCGGCAGACTCGGTCGGCGTGACGGCTTACCGGAACCGGGTGCTCTTCTGGGCCGCGCTGGCCTTCTTCTGGCTCGGCATGAGCGTGTTCTACGGCCTCGAAGCGCGGCCGGATCGGTTCATGGTCGCCTCCAGTATTGTCTTCCTGGCCGTCCATTGCGTGATGCTGGCGCGCGTCATCGGTCCGTACCTCCGCGCGCGAACGATCGCGTCGGAGTCGAGAAGAAAGGACGGCGCTTCATGACGCAGCCCATCCGCATCGTCCTGGTCGACGATCACCGGGTCGTGACGCGCAGCCTGAAGGCGTACCTCGAGTCGTTCCCGGATCTCGTCGTGGTGGGCACCGCGTCGAACGGCGAGGAGTTGATGGAGCGGCTCGACGAGTGGAAGCCGCAGGTCGTGCTGCAGGACCTGCTGCTGCCGGGCGGCATGGACGGCATCGAAGCGACGCGCCGCGTGCTCGAGCGGCGGCCGGAGGTTCGCGTCATCGCGCTGACCGCGTCGATCGACGAGGCGCGGATGATGGGCGTCCTTCGGGCCGGGGCGGCCGGCTACGTGCGCAAGGACGCCGAGCCCGAGACGCTGCTGGCGGCGGTGCGCGCGGTCGTCCGGGGCAAGACCTACATCGACCCGTCGGTGAGCGACCAGGTGCTGCACGCCGCGTCGCCGCGCGACGAGCTGACCTCGCGCGAGCGCGAAGTGCTGCGGCGGCTGGCGCTGGGGATGTCGAACCGCGAGATTGCCGACGCGCTCTGCATCGGCGAGGAGACGGTGAAGACGCACGTCGGGAGCGTGCTCGGGAAGCTGCAGGTCGAGAACCGCGCGCAGGCCATCGTCCAGGCGCTGCGGCGCGGCCTGGTGACCCTCGAAGAACTGGACTAGCCGCGCCCCGGGCTGACGGCGGACGGCTGCCGGCTGACGGTGGCCGTCGGCCCGCCGTCAGTCGTCGGTCGTCAGCCGTCGGCCGGCCGCTACTTCTTCGTATACCCTGCCGGAACCACGAACTTCGCATCCGGGATCGGATCTGTCGAAATGGCCGTGACGGTCATCTTCATCGTCGTGTCGCCCACCTGGCCCATCACCTGCGCCATCTGGCCCGTCCCTTCCATAGTGATGTGAATCTCCTGTTCCATCGTGATCCCGGCGTCCGCGAGGACCTTGGACGCCTCGGCCATCGCCTTCGCCGATGGCCCTTGCCCGAACGGCGACATGCTGAGGCCGGCGACGGCGAGCACCTTCTGGGCCGCCTGGTATTCCGCCGCTCCGGGGCCGTCCTTCGCCACCCATACCGGGCCGGTCGCCTTCACGGTGATGGTCTCGCCGCTCATCGTCATCGGCATGACAAGCTCGAGGGTGAAGCCCTGGCAGACACGCCCCAGGACTTCCTTCGTCTGCCCGCTGGGCTTCACCGACGCGTGCGCATCCCCGAACGTCACCGGCAGGCCGGCCATCGCCTGCAGGGGGGCGAAGGCCGTCACCTCCTTGGTCACGTGGTTCAGCATGAGCATCTGCTTGGTCGCAGGGTCGAAGAGGATCGACAGGTCCTGGCCCATGACCTTCCCGTCGGAGCGGAACTTCGTCCCCTTGAGCAGGGTCGTCGTCACGCCGGTCGTCGCGATCGGCCCGACGTTGATGGACGTGTTCGTCGTCAGGGTCACGTCGGCAAGCGCCGGCGCGGCGGCGAACAGGCAGACGATCGACAGGAGCAGCAGACGCTTCATGGCATTCCTCACAGGCCGACGGCCGACGACCGACGGCCGGCCGACGGCCGCCGTCAGCCGGCAGCCGTCAGCCGTCAGCCCTCAGCCGGCTTGATTACTTCCTAGTCTGCACCGGCACCGCATCCATCACCCACACGCCCCGGCCGTGCGTCGCGATCGCGATCATCCGGTCGCGCGGCTGGATGTTCAGGTCGAGCACGAACACCTGCGCCAGGTTGCCGCCGAGCACGCTCCAGTTCGCCCCGCCGTCGAGGGTCACGTAGACGCCCATGTCGGTCCCCACGTAGAGGATCTTCGGGTTGGTCGGATCCTCGCGGATCACGTTGACCGGCCCGCACGGGATGGTGCCGACGATGCTCTTGAACGTCTTGCCGAAATCGGTGGACTTGTAGACATAGGCCGCGAACTCGTCGTCGCGCTTCCCGTTCTGCGTGACGTAGACGGTGCCCTCGTCGAAGGCCGACGGCGTCACGCGCGAGATCCACTTCCGCTGCGGCAGGTTCGCCGTCAGCTCGGTCCACGCCTTCCCGCCGTCGCGCGTCACCCACAGCCGCCCGTCGTCGGTGCCGGCGTACACGAGGCCGAAGCGCATCGGCGACTCGGCCAGCGCGAACAGCGTCTGGTAGGGGATGTCGCCGAACATCTTCGGGTCGTTGCCGGTCAGGTCGGGGCTGATGCGCTCCCACGTGTCGCCCTGGTGCAGCGAGCGGAAGACGTACTGCAGCCCGTGATACACGACGTTCGGATCGTGCGGCGAGACGATGGTCGGCGCCATCCACTGGCCGCGCAGCGGCGGCTCCCCGGGCGCGACCTTCGGCATGATGTTGGTCTCATCGAACGCCGCCGTCCCGAACCGCGTCGGCCGGCCCGGCTTCGTGAGGTCGGCGCGGTCGAGGTTCCCGTAGAAGCTCGAGGCGTAGATCGTGGTGTTGTCGCTCTTGTCGATCGCGTGCGTCGTCCCCTCGCCGCCGAGCGTCTCTTCAAACGCCTGCGTCGGGACCTTGTCGCGCCCCTTGCTCAGGTCCACGACCGCGCGGTAGCTGCCGTGGTCCTGCACCGACCCGTAGACGCGCAGCGGGCTGCCGTTGTCGAACTCGATGTTGAAGAAGGTGGCCACCGGGAGGTTGCCGGTGAACTGACGCCAGGTCTTGCCGCCGTCGTACGACATCACGACGCCGCCGTCGTTGCCGTCGAGCAGGTTGTCGGGATTGGCCGGGTCGATCCAGAGCGCGTGGTGGTCGGTGTGCATCCCGCGCAGGACCTTGAAGGTCTTGCCGCCGTCGGTGGACTGGTTGAGCATCAGCCCCTGGAAGTAGACGACGTTCTCGCTCGTCGGATCGACTCGAATCTGCGAGAAGACCCACCCGTAGGTCGCCGCCGCCCCTTCCATGAACGCGTTCGACTCGCTCACCTTCCTCCAGGCCAGGCCCTTGTTGTCGGACCGGTAGATCTCGGCCCCCTTGATCGTCCCCTCGGCCGGCCGGCCGTACGCATCCGTCTCGCCGGGCTTGCCGGGGCGCGCGATCTCGTAGTTGTCCACGAAGGCGTACACGACGTTCGGGTTCGACCGCGCGACGTCGATTCCGATGCGGCCGCGGCGGTCCGGCACCGGCAGCCCCTCGTCGATCGGCGTCCAGGTCTTGCCCGCGTCGATCGTCTTCCAGATGCCGCTGCCGGTATAGCCCCGGAGCGTGCGCGGGTCGTTCCACTTCTGGCGGATGCGCTGCCAGGTGGTCGCGTAGAGCACGTTCGGATCGGCCGGGTCCATCGCGAGGTCGTTCGCGCCGGTCTTCGCGTCGACGTAGAGCACCTTCGTCCAGCTCTTGCCGCCGTCAATCGTCTTGTAGACGCCGCGGTCCTCGTTGTCGGTCCACTCGTGGCCGCCCGCGGCGACGTAGACGATGTCGGGGTTGGTCGGGTGGATGACGATGCGCGGAATCGTGTGGGTCGCGGCGAGGCCCATGTGCTGCCAGGTCCTTCCGGCGTCCACCGATTTGAAGATCCCCACGCCGGCATTCGAGCTGCGGAAGATGTTCGCCTCGCCGGTGCCGAACCACACGACGTTCGGGTCCGACGGGGCGACCTCGACGTTGCCGCCCTGCACCGAGGCGGCCTGTTCGAACACCGGCTCGAACGTCGTCCCCTCGTTCTCGGTCTTCCAGAGGCCCCCCGAGGCCGTGGCGACGTAGATGACGCGCGTCCTGCCCTTGCGGTTCGCCACCGCCACGTCCACGACGCGACCGCTGATGCTGGTCGGCCCGAGGAACTGCCACTTCAGGTCCTTGAAGGGCGAGGCGCCGCGCATGGCGACGAAGGTGTCCCACGTCTTGAGGCGGAAGGCGGCGTCGGCGACGGGGGCGGTGGAGACGGCGCCCTGGGCGGCCGCGGCGGCGGCCCGTGACGGTGGCGGCCCGGCCTTCGGCGCCTGGGCCGAGAGCGGGCTGGTGGCGGTCAGCAGGAGCGCGGCGAGGACGCCGAGCGCCTGGGCCGCGCGGCGCGGAAAGCGGATGTCGGCCATGGAAAACCTCCGAAACACGGCGGAAATGACGAGGGCTGGCGGACGGCGCGCGGGGGCGGCGTCTATTGTATACAAAACCGCGTGCAATTTGCGATGCAATGACATAGATTGGTGCTGGTTATGACGCGCGTTCCCGGAAGAACCGCCCGCCTCCGCCCAAGGCTACGGCGGGCAAGTCCGTCCGGTCGCTCACCCGAGCCGCGGCGGGCAGGCCCGACCGCCGGCGCCACCCGCCCCGAGACCCGCGCCGGGCACCGCCGCGAGGTCACCTCGTCGGTCTACCAGCGGCTGCGCGACCTGATTGTAACCGGACGGCTGGCTCCCGGCGCGCCGCTCATCGAGACCGAGCTGTCGGCGCGGCTCGGCGTGAGCCGCACGCCGGTCAGGGCCGCGCTGCAACGGCTGCAGCAGGAAGGGTTCGTGAGCGCCTCGCGCGCCGGCTCGATGCTGCGCGCGGTCGTCGCGCCGCTGACCTCGGCCGACATGCGCGAGGTGTTCCTGATGACCGGCGCCCTCGAGGCGGCGGCCGCCAGGTTGAGCGCCGGCCTCGACGAGACCGGCCGTCACGCGCTCTCCGACCTGATGGCCCGGCTCGTCGCCCGGCTCGATTCCGCGGCCTCGTCGCAGCCGCCGGACATCTCCGGCGCGCTCGCCGCGCACGTCCAGTTTCACCGCGCCTTCTGCGCGTCCGTCATCGGGCCGCGCCTGCTCGCCGAGCTCGAGGTGCTGCAGCCGCAGGCCGAGCGCTACGAGCGCGTCTACGCGGGCGCGGTCGTCCACGCGTTCGACGAGGCGTCCCGCGAGCACGCGGCGATCGTGGACGCACTCCGCGCGGGCGACTCCGACGGCGCCGAGAGCGCCGTCCAGCGCCACTGGCGGGCATCGGCCGCGCGCTACCGCCAGGTCGTGACGATCCTGGGCGAACGGGGAAACTGGTAGGCTACCGACGTGACCTGCAGCGCCTGGACCGATCCGACGTTCCTGGGGATGGCCGACATCCAGGGCACCATCCTGCGCGTCGAGCGGTTCGCCATCCACGACGGGCCGGGGATCCGCACGACCGTGTTCATGAAGGGCTGCGCGCTCCGCTGCGCGTGGTGCCACAGCCCCGAGAGCCAGTCGCCGCGGCCCGAGTTCATGCCGCTCCCCGACCGGTGCGTCGGGTGCCTCTCGTGCACCGAGGCCTGCCCGTACCACGCCGCCCCTCCAGCGGCGAGCGACGGCCCCGTCACGCCCGCCACGTGCACGACGTGCGGCGCGTGCGCGGACGCCTGCCCGACGGGCGCCCGCGAGCTGGTCGGCCGCACGGTGAGCGTGGACGCGCTGATGGCCGAGATCGAGCGCGACCGCATCTTCTACGACGAATCGGGCGGCGGAGTCACCTTCTCGGGCGGTGAACCGTTCATGCAGCCGCTCTTCCTGGCGAACATGGTCGGCGCCTGCCGCGCAAGCGGGATCCACGTCGCCGTCGAGACGTGCGGCCAGGCCGACACGCGCATCCTGCTCGACGTCGCCCGCGAAACCGACCTGTTCCTCTTCGACCTCAAGCTCGTCGACGACGAGCGCCACCGGAAGTACACCGGCGCGTCGAACGTCCTGATCCTGCGCAACCTCGAGTCTCTGGTCGCCGCGCGCGCGGCCATTCGCGTCCGCTTCCCCCTCATCCCGGGCGTGAACGACGACGACGGGAACGTGCGCGACATGGGCGCGCTGCTCGCCTCGCTCGGGCTGACGCGGGTCGACGTGCTGCCTTACCACCGGGCCGGGCTGGCCAAGTACGAACGGCTCCGCCGGCCCTACGGCCTTCCCGAGATCGAACCGCCGACGCCCGATCGGCAGGCCCACGTGGTCCGCCTGCTGGAGTCGTGCGGGCTCATCGTCCAGCCAGGAGGAGCGTCATGACCGAGCGCGTGGCCAGGCTGCGCCAGGCCAGCCTCGACTGCCGGCCCACGCTTTCGAGCGAGCGGGCCGAGTTGATGACCGAGTTCTACCGCGAGGCCCCGACCGCCCCGCTGCCGATCCTGCGCGCCCGGTCGCTCCGCTACTTGATGGAGCGCAAGGCGCTCTGCGTCCTCCCCGGCGAACTCATCGTCGGCGAGCGCGGCCCGGCGCCCAAGGCCACGCCCACCTACCCGGAGCTGTGTTGCCACACGCTCGAGGACCTCGACATCCTGGACTCCCGCGAGAAGATCTCCTTCGGCGTCGGCGACCGCGCCAGGGAGGCCTACCGCGACTCGGTGATCCCGTACTGGCGCGAGCGGTCGATGCGCCACCGGATGTTCCAGGAGCTGCCCGACGCGTGGAAGCACGCCTACGAGGCCGGCGTCTTCACCGAGTTCATGGAGCAGCGCGCGCCCGGCCATACCGTGGCCGACGGGAAGATCTACGCGAGGGGCCTCGCCGGCCTGCAGGGGGACATCGACCGTGAGCTGGCCGCGCTCGACGACCTCACCGACCTCGACGCGTACGACAAGCGGCAGCAGCTCAAGGGCATGCGGATCGCCGCCGACGCGGTGATCCACTTCGCCCGGCGCCACGCCGAGGAGGCGGCACGCCTGGCCGCGGCCGAGACCGACGCGGTCCGCAAGGCCGAGCTCGAGCAGGTCGCCGTCAACTGCGCGTGGGTCCCGGAGCACCCGGCGCGCACGTTCTGGGAAGCGCTGCAGGCGTACTGGTTCGTGCACCTGGGCGTCATCACGGAACTCAACACCTGGGACTCGTTCTGCCCCGGGCGGCTCGACCAGCACCTCTATCCCTACTACAAGCGCGAGATCGAGGCGGGCACCCTGACGCGCGAGCGGGCCAGGGAGCTGCTGCAGTGCTTCTGGGTGAAGTTCAACAACCAGCCGGCGCCGCCCAAGGTCGGCGTCACGGCGGCCGAGAGCGGCACCTACACGGACTTCGCCAACATCAACAACGGCGGCCTGAAGGCGGACGGCAGCGACGGCGTCAACGACGTCTCGTACCTGATCCTCGAGGTCGTCGACGAGATGCGCCTCCTGCAGCCCTCGTCGAACATCCAGCTGAGCAAGAAGAACCCGGACCGGTTCCTGAAGAAGGCCTGCGAGGTCATCCGGAAAGGCTGGGGCCAGCCGTCGGTGTTCAACGCCGACATGGTGGTGGCCGAGCTGGTGCGGCAGGGCAAGGCGGTCGAGGACGCGCGGTGCGGCGGCACGAGCGGCTGCGTCGAGGTGGGCGCCTTCGGCAAGGAGAGCTACATCCTCACCGGCTACTTCAACCTGCCGAAGGTCATCGAGATCACGCTCAACGACGGCTACGATCCGCGCACCGGTCGGCAGATCGGGCCGAGGACCGGCGACCCGTCCGCCTTCACGACGTTCGACCAGTTCCTCGACGCCTTCCGGGGCCAGCTCCAGCACTTCCTCGACGTGAAGATCGCCGGCAGCCACGTCATCGAGCGCATGTACGCGACGATGATGCCGGCGCCGTTCCTGTCGGTCATCACCGACGACTGCATCCGGAACGGGCGCGACTACAACGCGGGCGGCGCGCGCTACAACACGCGCTACATCATGCCGGTCGGGCCCGGCACCGCCGCCGACTGCCTGTCGGCCGTCAAGCACCACGTCTTCGATCGCGGCCACGTGACGATGCCCGCCCTCGTCAAGGCGGTCGGCGACGACTTCGTCGGCCACGAGACTCTGCGCCAGCTGTTGCTCAACAAGACGCCCAAGTACGGCAACGACGACGAGTACGCCGACGCGTTCGTGACGCTGCTGTGCGACGAGCTGTTCCGCCGGATCGACGGGCGGCGCGGGCCCACCGGCTCCACCTATCACGTCAACTACCTGTCGACCACCTGCCACGTCTACTTCGGCTCGGTGTGCGGCGCGACGCCGGACGGCCGCCACGCCTGGGTGCCGGTATCCGACGGCATCTCGCCCGCGCACGGGGCGGACCGGCACGGGCCGACGGCGGTCATCCGCTCCGCCGCGCGCATGGACCACGCCCGGAGCGGCGGCACGCTGCTCAACCAGAAGTTCACGCCGTCCACGCTCGAAGGGCAGGAAGGGATCGATCAGCTCGCGCACCTCGTGCGCGCGTACTTCAAGCTCGACGGGCACCATATCCAGTTCAATGTCGTGACCGCCGACACGCTGCGCGCCGCGCAGGAGCAACCGGAGAAGTACCGGGACCTCATCGTCCGCGTCGCGGGCTACAGCGACTACTTCTGCGATCTGACCAGGGATCTGCAGGACGAAATCATCGAGCGGACGGAACAGAAGGGGTTCTGACGCCGGCTGACGGCCGACGGCTGACGACCGACGGTCGAGTCACGCGTGACACCCGCGGCAAGCCGTCAGTCCGGCAGCCGGTCAGCCGGCAGCCGGCAGCCGGCAGCCGGCAGCCGGAGGCGCGTATAATGCGCGTCCATGAGACGACTTCCCCGACCGATCTTCATCGTGGCGGCCCTGGGCCTGGTGGCCTCGGCCGCGTTTCTCGCCACAGACGTCCGCGCGCAGCGCGGGCAGACCCCGCAGGTGCCGGCCGAGAGCTGGCTGCTGCGTCCCCAGCAAGTCTTCGACGCCACGAGCGAACAGGCCCACCCCGGCTGGGTCGTGCTCGTCACCGGCAACCGGATCGTCGCGTCCGGCCCCGCGGCCTCGGTCGCGCCGCCGTCCGGCGCCCGCACCGTCGACCTGCCAGGCATGACGCTGCTGCCCGGCCTCATCGAGGCGCACACCCACATCTTTCTGCACGCCTACAGCGAGACGCTCTGGAACGACCAGGTGCTGAAGGAGTCCGAGGCCTACCGGACGATCGAGGCCGTGAAGCACTGCGAGGCGACGCTGCTCGCCGGGTTCACGACCATCCGCGACCTCGGCACCGAGGGGGCGGGGTTCGCCGACGTGGACGTGAAGCGCGCCATCAACGAGGGGATGATCCCCGGCCCGCGCCTCTTCGTCGCCACGCGGGCCATCGTCGCGACCGCCAGCTACGGCCCCGGCCCGGCCGGCTTCGCGCCCAACGTGGACACGCCGAAGGGCGGGCAGGAAGTGAGCGGCATCCCCGAGATGCTCAAGGCCGTGCGCGAGCAGATCGGCCACGGCGCCGACTGGGTGAAGCTGTACGCCGACTACCGCCGCGGCACCGGTCCCTCGGTGCCGACCTTCAGCCTCGACGAGCTGAAGGCCGGGGTCGAGGAAGCGCACAGCGCGGGCAAGCCGGTCTCGGCGCACGCGTCCACGGCGGAAGGCATGCGACGGGCGGTGGTGGCGGGCGTGGACACGATCGAGCACGGCTACGGCGGCACCGACGAGGTGTTCCGGATGATGGCCGAGCGCAACGTCGCCTTCTTCCCGACGTTGACCGCGGTCGAGGCCTCGGCCGAGTATTCCGGCGCCTACAAGCGCGGCGGCACGCCGACGCGCTCGATGGAACAGGCCAAGCAGGCGTTTCAGCTGGCGATGAAGAACCACGTGGTGATCGGTCTCGGCGGCGACATCGGCGTCTACTCGCACGGCGAGGACTACCGCGAGGCGGAATGGCTGGTGCGCGACGGGATGACGCCGGCGCAGGCGCTGCTCGCGGCGACGGCCGTCAACGCGAAGGTGCTGCGGCAGGCCGATCGCATCGGCACGATCAAGCCGGGGCTGCTGGCCGATCTCGTGGCGGTCCCGGGCGACCCGACCACCGATATCACGACGCTCGAGAAGGTCGCGTTCGTGATGAAGGACGGCAAGATCTACAAGCGCTAGCCCGCAGGGGCGCGTCACCGCGTCGCGCCGTCGATCCGGCGAAGCTCGCGGGCGAACAGCGGGTTCGACGGAAATTCGCGGTCGAGCCCGGCGAGCAGCGCCCGCGCGCGGGCCGTGTCATGCTCGCGCAGGTAAGCCACGCTCAGCATGATGCGGGCGAACGGGCCGAGGAGCCGCCCGCGCTCGGCCGCGATCTTCAGGTCCTCGATGCCCCTGGCCTTGTTTCCCTGGTACCCCCCGATGCGCAGGAGCCACCGGAGCGGCGCAACCAGGCTGCCCACGATGAACTCGCTGACGCCAATGGACAGGTGCGCGTCCGCGTAGTCCGGGGCGATCGCGAGCAGCGTGCGGGCCAGGCGGGTCGCCTGGCGCGTGTACGAGAGCGC
The DNA here is from genome assembly GCA_963776495.1 of uncultured Acidobacteriota bacterium. Classification (GTDB taxonomy): domain Bacteria; phylum Acidobacteriota; class Vicinamibacteria; order Vicinamibacterales; family Fen-181; genus FEN-299. The sequence continues at coordinate 477,213 of CAVZMW010000003.1, forward strand.
CGCCATGCCGCGCCCCTCCACGATCGCCGCGTAGTCGGCGCGAAGCCCGTAGACGGTCGCCAGGCCGAACAGCGCGTTGCAGTCGCGCGGGTCGCCGGCGAGCTGCGCCTTCGCCAGGCGCTCGGCCTCGTCGAGACTGGCGTCGAACCGCTCGCGCAGGCCGCTCGGGAGCGCCGAACTCCTCGCCGTCGTCAGCGGCGCGTCGTCCACGAAGAACTGGGCCTGCAGCCTGCCCGAACGGTCCAGCTCGTCGAACAGCAGGTTTGCCGCTTCCGACATCGGCCCCAGTGGATCGCCGGGGTGTTCCGCGCGCCACGCCCCGAACACCTGTCGTGCCGAAGCGAAGTCGAGCCCGTACATCAGCGCGTAGCCGCGCTCGAGCGAGGATGGCGCCTCGGCCCGGACGGCGGGCGCGACCATCAGCACCACCACGCTCGCGACGCGACACGCTCGCACCAGGGAGTTCGCCATACCACTCTGTCGGTCTCGCAAGCCTCGTGCCGTGACAGCCATGGAGATTCCGCCCGATTCCCGCGCTGCCCGCGTCCATCACCGACGAAGGGCGTAAGCGTTTACGCCACCCGTGCCCCACCCCGCCATTCGGCTCGGGAATCCAACTGGGACGCGCGTTCCACCCGGGGCACGTGTCTTGCTAGCCTATAGGACTAGATTAGCGGAACGCATACCTGAAGAGGTGAGTCGTGACGCAGAAGTCGCTCGCAAGCGCGGCACTTGCCATCTGGCTGATCGGGCAGGCGGCGGCCCCTGGCCCGATCGTTCTCGCGATCGATCCCTCCCAAAGCCGGGTCGCGATCGACGTCGGGAAGACCGGCATGCTCAGCTTTGCCGGCCACGCGCACGAAGTGGTGGCCTCGCCGGTTGGCGGCCGCGTCAGTTACGACCCGGCGGACTGGTCGCGGGCCAGCGTCTCGCTGGACTTCGACGCGGCCGCGCTGCGCGTCACCGGCAAGGGCGAGCGCCCCGCGGACGTGCCGGAGGTCCAGCGGGTCATGCTCGGCGACAAGGTGCTCGACGTCGCGCGCTTTCCGAAGATCACCTTCCGGTCGCGGCGCGTCTCGGTGAAGGCGCTCACCGCCACCTCTGCCGACGTCCTGATCGAGGGCGACCTGACGCTGCACGGGACGACGCGCCCGGCGGCGATCCGCGCCGCCGTCACGCTCGACGCGGGAGGCGGCGTCACCTCGCGCGGGTCCTTCCTGCTCAAGCAGACCGATTACGGCATGGTGCCGGTCACCGCGGCCGGCGGCGCCGTCCGCGTCAAGGACGAACTCGACATCCACTTCGTGCTCAGAGCCGTCGCGCCGGCCGGAACCGGCGCGGCCAGGTGAGGCCGGGCCTAGCAGGCCGTGGTGAAGGTGGTCCACGGCCCGCGAATCGTCACTGGGTGACGTTCAGCGTCCCGACCATGGTGGGGTGGAGGGCGCAGTAGAAGACGCGAGATTCCAGCGCAAAGCCCCGGCGCGTGACGAACGGCGTAAGGGCCTACGGCCCGGGTAAGCGCTGGCCCCTCGCGCCGGTATCCCGGTCCCTGACTCCCGAATGCCGATCTGATACGCTAACCCGCGCGATGCCTACTGCCCGCCCCCACGTGTCCCCCGGCCGGTCACGCGCCCGTCAGCGGCCCGCGCCGACGCTCGCCGACGCGGCCTACTCCCGCCTGCGCGACAGCATCGTCACGCTGCGGCTGGCGCCGGGCGCGCGGCTCACCGAGGTCGAACTCGGCCGCCGCCTTGGGATCAGCCGCACGCCGGTGCGCGCGGCGCTGCTCCGCCTCCAGCAGGAAGGCCTGGTCGTGACGCGCGGCGCGAAACGGTCGGGGCGCGTCACCGTCGCCCCGATGACCGCCGCCGACATGCGCGAGCTGTTCCTGATGGTCGGCGCGCTCGACGGCATCGCGGCCCGGCTGGCCGCGGAACTGCCCGAGTCGCCGCGGCGCGCGGTGGCCGGCGCCGCCGAGGCCATCAACGCGCGCCTCCGGTCGCTCTCCGGATCCGGGGCGGCCGAGATCCGCGCCGCCCAGGCGCTCGACACCGACTTCCACAACTGCTACGAGCAGGCGGCCTCCGGTCCGCGGCTGCTCGCCAAGCTGGCCGCGCTCCACGGGCGGCGCGAGCGCTACATCCGCGCCTACACCCAGGCGCTCTTCCAGGCACACCGCCAGCAGGAGTCGTTCGACGAGCACGCCGCCATCATCGCCGCAATCGCCGCGGGCGACGCCGATGCCGCCGAGCGGCACGCCGTGTCGAACCACCGCAACGCGCTCGAACGCTACTCGCGAGTGGCCACGGGTTCGGACGGAGAAGAAGGCTGGAGTTGATCGCATCTTTCGACGGGAGGCATTCATGTCGCTGATCCAGGAGAAGATCGCGCAGGCCGCCGGCATCCTGCGGGAACTCGACGTCCCGTGCTGGCTCACGTTCGTCCGCGAGACGGGCATCAACGGCGATCCCGTGATGCCGTTCCTCGCGCCCTCGCACCTCACATGGCACAGCGCCCTCATCGTCATGGCCGACGGCGAGGCGCACGCCATCGTCGGCGAGTTCGAGCGCAAGACGATGGAGGAGACCGCCGCCTACCGGCAGGTCGAGGGCCACGTGCAGGGCGCCAAGGCACCCCTCCTCGAGTTCCTGCGGAGCCGCAACCCCTCGTCGATCGCCGTCAACTACTCGACCGACAGCGAGGTCTGCGACGGCCTGACGCACGGCATGTTCCTCACGCTCCAGTCGTGGCTCGCCGAGATCGGGTTCGACGGGCGCCTGGTCTCGGCCGAGCGGATCGTCTCGGCGCTCAGGGCGCGCAAGACCGTCGAGGAACTCTCGCGAATGAAGACCGCGATTGCCCTGACCGAGGACATCTTCGCCAAGGTCGGCACGTTCCTGGCGCCCGGCGTCACCGAGCGCGACGTGGCGGAGCACGTGGCCGCCGAGGTGCGCAGGGGCGGGCTCGACATCGCGTGGGAGGCCGGCACCTGCCCGGCGGTGTTCACCGGTCCGGACACGGCCGGCGCGCACTACTCCCCCACCGGCCGCGCGGTCGAGCGCGGCCAGATCGTCAACATGGACTTCGGGGTGAAGTACCGCGACTACTGCGCCGATCTGCAGCGCACCTTCTACGTGCTCCGCGACGGCGAGTCGGCGGCGCCGGCCGAGGTGCAGCGCGGGTTCGACACGATCGTGCAGGCGATCGAAGCGTCGCGGCGGGCGCTGAAGCCCGGCGTGACCGGCCAGTCGGTCGATGCCGTCGCGCGGACGTTCATCACCGGCGCCGGCTACGGCGAGTTTCCGCACGCGCTCGGCCACCAGGTCGGCCGCTACGCCCACGACGGCACGGCGATCCTCGGCCCGGCCTGGGAGAAGTACGGCCGGCGGCCGTTCGTGCCGGTCGAGGTCGGGATGGTCTTCACGCTCGAGCCGCGGCTGACCGTGTCCGGCTACGGCGTCGCGACGGTCGAGGAGATGGTCGTGGTCACACCGACCGGCGCCGATTACCTCTCGGGACAGCAGACGAAACTGGTGCTCGTCCGGTAGGACGAGAGCGGCCCTCGGCTTCAGGCTCTTGGCTCTCGGCCGAATCCGGCTGACGGCCGACGGCTGACGGCGGCGTCAGGGCGGCGGGTGCCGGTTCGTGCCACTTGGAGTGAAAGCGATGAGGCCGTCCCGACAGGCGCGCATTCGTGATTAGATCCTCTATGTTGGCATCGGATCGACGATAGTTCTTGGCACGATTTGGCTGGCGGTCTACGAGCCAAGTGGGTCGGAAACTGTGATCACGAGGTGGGTTGGACTCGCCTTCGAGACTGCTATCGTGGGAGAACTGCTGTTCGCGGGCGAGCGCCGGTCAGTATCGGCCATTGTCCTGTGGCTGGTACTCCACTGCACCCTGTGGGTTCCCCTTCTGATCGCGCTCAACGACTTCAGGCCCTTCTGGTGGGGGGTTGCGTGTCCCGCGGAGTACGTCGCTGTCTCATGGCTCCTGGAGCGTGTGAACTTCCGCCCGTTTGCCGAGCGGCCCACGAGGACGCAGGGCAAGGGCCCGAGGGATCCATAACCGAAGGCGACGCCGGATCGCGGTCGCTTGTCTGGATAGGACGCCGCAACGGAGAATCGCGCCAGCAGGGCCGGGATGCGTCGCGAACGGGCCTTCGTAGCAGGCCGTCGAACGACGACACGGAAAGCGACGAGTGTGTGCCGCGATTTCCCGGGCGCAGCGCGTGCGGTCGATCAAGCGCGATTAGCGCCAGCCCGACGCAAGGATCCGGAAATGGCGGTACCACGAGGAAGCTTTCCCGGCCTGCGGAGCGGCCCGCGAGCGAGGCGCCCGGTCCTGTTGGCGCCCCAGGATCACGGCGTCTCACTTAACAGAGAAACCGCGATTCGAAATCGCGATCTCACGTCCAGCCGACTCGGGTTCCGGAGCGCGCGTGACGACCCTGGCTCGGCCGTAAGACCTATCGCGTAAGGCGTCAGGCGTAGGCGCGAGAGCCGTCCGAATCCGGGACGGCCCTGCCCGCCCGCGCACATCGGGCCGTCGCCCTGAGCTCCCAGCCTAAGCCTTGAGCCCCGAGCCTTGAGCCTTGGTTCCTGAGCCTTAAGCCCTGAGCCTTGAGCCCGATAGACGCCCCATGCAACCTTGGGCAGCGCCCGTGCGTATCTATGGCATCGGGCTTGCGTTGGTGGCCCCGTCAGAATCACTCTGGCGCCGCCGCGCGAGACGTGCCGCCATGTCGATTACCGCTGCCTCCATCAAAGCGTCCGGCATCATCGCCATCACGTGCGTCGTGCTCGCGGTGTCGACAATCTGGCTCGTGCTGAGCGACCCGGTCGCCGTGGCGACCGCCGTCCAGTCGGGCGACGTGTCGTCGGCCTACACGCTGGTCTCCCACGCCATCGTCGAGGCGCTGCGCTCGCTGCTGAGATACCTCTGAGCGGCGGGCGGCGGTCGCGCTCGATGCCGCCATGCCGAGGCCTGTGCAACAGGTGTCCGCGGCAGCGCTGTAGACCGAAAGCCCGAGCCAGGCACCCCCTCCGCTTGCGGGGAGCACCCCCGATTTGGGGTCAGACCTGCCTTCATGACGCGCGCGGAACCAGCCCGGTCCCGTCGATGACGGCGGCTTCCTGGTAGGCGTCGTCGGCGTTGACTGCCCACAGGTCGTGATCGCGGCCAAGCGCGATCTTCTCCGCGGCCAGGATCCCCATCAGCAGGCTGTGGTCCTGGTTGTTGTACTTGAACGAGCCGCCGCGCCCGATGACGTCGAGGCCGGGAATCGTCCGCAGGTGCCCCCGCAGCACGTCCAGGTGGTCCCGGTAGCCGACCTCGTACACCGGGTAGCAGCAGGGGATTCTCACGACGTGTCCCGCCGCGATGCGGGCCCCGTCGAGCAGGCCCGTCCTGCGCAGGTCCGCCGACGCCCGCTCGATGTGGCGCTCGTCGCCGTCACGCCACACCGCGTCTCCCGGGTCGCACCACAGCTCGAGCGACAGGATGGTGTCGCGGCTCTCCCCGTAGAGCTCGGGAACCCAATTCCTGAAGTTCGTGATGCGCCCGACCGCGAGCTCGGGCGAGTTGACGTAGATCCACTGGTCGGGGAACAGGGTCTGCGCCTCGACGCGGAGGTAGATCAGGACCGTGTTTCGGAAGCGCAGGCGCGAGCAGGCCTCGCGCACCTTCTGCGGCGCGTCCGGAAGCGCCTGCACAAGGTGTGTCAGGAGCATGGTCGAAATGACGTGGCGATAGGTACGACAGGCCCCGGGCCCGATCTCCACGTCCAGGCGTCCGTCCTCGCGAGGCACGACCCGCCGCACCGGCGTTCGCAGGTACACGGCCCCGTCCTGCGCGCCGATCGCATCGGCCATCGTCCCGTAGACGCTCCCCGTCCCCCCGAGCGGGTAGGCGAACCGGTCCACGAGCGTGGCGTGACGGTTCCCGCGGCCGCGCGCCAGCGCGTTACGGGCGGCTTCGTACAGTGACAGCTTGCGGATGCGCTGCGCCGCGAAGTCGGCATCCAGGTTCTCGCCGCCGATCCCCCACACCTTCTCGCTGTAGCCGCGGAAGAAGATCTCGTAGAGCCGCTGCCCGAATCTGGCCCGGACCCATTCCTCGAAGTTGGCGGCAGGGTTCTGGCGCCGGAACGCCTGGCGGAGATAGCTGAGCAGGCAGCGTGCGGACTCGGCCGGACCGAGCTTGGCCAGCGAGTCCCCAAGGCGCAGCGGATAGTCGAAGAACCGGCCGTCGTAGAGGATCCGGGTCCGCCGCTCGATCATGCGGGTACTCGGCCCCCACGACGTCGCGCCACAAGCGGTTGACCTGCAGGTTCGCGCTGAAGAACCGGTGCGGGCCAAGGTCGACGCGCTGGTTCCACAGCGCGACGGTCCTGGACATCCCGCCGGCGGCGGGACCGGCTTCGAAGACGTCGACGGGCACCCCATGCCTTCCCAGGGTGTAAGCCGCTGCCAGGCCCGCAGGCCCGGCGCCGATGACGCCTACTCTCTCATGCATGCGTGGCACCGGGGTCCATGAGGCACAACCGCGCTGGAAAGGCGGTCGATCATCGGCGACGGGTCTCCCCTTTCGCACCATGGAAACGGCGATTTCAGCCGCCGCCGCAGGAGGAACGGCGTCGGGGGTGCGGACCGCCAGTTCTGGCATGGTAGCATCGGCGCCATGATCATCCGACTCTCCCGGCGCGCGAGCCTGGCCGGCCTGGCCGTGGCCGTCACCCTGGCCTTCGCGGCGGCGGCGCCGGCGCAGCAGGTGCCGGCCGCCCCGATCCCCGCCGCCGACCTCGACGCGTACGTCGCCCGGGTGATGAAGGCGTTCGACGTCCCCGGTCTCGCCCTCGCCATCGTCAAGGACGACGCGGTGGTGGTGGCCAGGGGGTACGGCGTGCGCAGGATGGGAGAGCCGGCGCCGGTGGACGGCAAGACCCTGTTCGGCATCGCGTCGAACACGAAGGTCTTCACGGCCACGGCGCTCGGCCTGCTGGTCGAGCAGGGCAAGCTCCGGTGGGACGCGCCGGTCATCGACTACCTGCCCTGGTTCCTGCTCTACGATCCCTACGTCACGCGCGAGCTGACGATTCGCGACCTGCTCGTCCATCGCAGCGGCCTCGGCCTGGGCGCGGGGGACCTGCTCTGGTGGCCTCCCAGCACTTACAACCGGAAGGAGATCGCGAGCCGCCTGCGGTACATCAAGCCGGCCACGAGCTTCCGGAGCGCCTACGCCTACGACAACGTGCTCTACCTCGTCGCGGGCGAGGTGATCGAGGCGGTCGGGGGCCAGTCGTGGGAGGACTTCGTCGGCTCGAGGATCCTGGCGAGAGTCGGCATGACGAGCAGCAACGTGAGGCACTCGGCGGCCGCGGGCGGCGGCAACGTGGCTTCGCCGCACGCGCGGGTGGACGGCACGGTCAAACCGGTCGCGCCGTTCGACAGCGACAACACGAACCCCGCGGGCGGGATCAACTCGTGCGCCGAGGACATGGCGAAGTGGCTGCGGCTCCTCTTGAACGAAGGGCGGCTCGCGGACGGATCGCGGCTCTTCAGCGCGTCCACGTGGCGGCAGATCTCCACGTCGGTCACGCCGGAGCCGAACAACCCTCCGCCACCCGAGCTGCCGGCGCTCCGAACGAACTTCCGGGGCTATGCCCTTGGCCTCGAAGCGCGCGATTTCAAGGGATTGAGGGTGCTCACGCACACGGGCGGCCTTCCCGGGTACGTCTCGCGCGTGCTCATGATTCCCGACCTCAAGCTGGGCGTCGCGGTGCTGACCAACCAGGAGTCCGGGGAAGCGTTCGACGCAATCGCCTACGCGGTGGCCGACGCCTACGCCGGCGGCGCGCGCACCGACTGGCTCTCCGGCTACGAGAAGATCCGCGCCCGAAACGAGGCCGCCATCGCTGACGCCGACCGCAAGACGGCGACGGCGCGGAATGTCGCGTCGAAACCGTCGCTGCCGCTGGCCGCTTACGCGGGCACCTACCGCGACGCCTGGTACGGCGACATCGCGATCGCCCTGGAAGGCGACAGGCTGGTGATCCGGTTCACGAAGACGCCGGCGCTTGTCGGCGACCTCGAGCACTGGCAGTACGACACGTTCGTCGCCAGGTGGCGCGACCGCGAACTGCGCGCCGACGCGTTCGTCACCTTCGCGCTCAACCCCGACGGGACGATCGACCAGGCGAAGATGCGGGCCGTCTCGCCGGCGACGGATTTCAGTTTCGACTTTCAGGACTTGTTGTTGAGGCCGGTCAGGTAGGGGCTGACGGCTGACGGCCGGATCACGCAGGTCACACGTGATTTCGCCGTTGGCAATTCGCCATCCGCCGTCAGCCGTCAGTCGTCAGCCGTCAGCCGTCAGCCGTCAGCCGTCAGTCGTCAGCCGTCAGTCTGGTACCATTGCACGATCGAGGTCACCGATGAAGCCTTCCCTGCTCTTTGCCATTACCCTGGCCATCGCCATGCTCTCAGTTCACCCCAGCGCCCAGAAGCTGACGTATCCCGTCGCCCGGAAGGGAACTTAAGTGGACGCCTTCTTCGGGGTGAAGGTGGCCGACCCGTACCGGTGGCTCGAAGATTCCGACTCGGCCGAGACGCGCGCCTGGATCGACGCCGAGAACAAGGTCACCTTCGACTACCTGTCCACCATTCCCGAGCGGGCGGCGATCAAGGCCCGGCTGACGAAGTTGTGGGACTACGAGCGCTTCGGCACGCCGTCGCGCGAGGGGTCCTGGTACATCTTCGCGAGAAACAGCGGCCTGCAGCCGCAGGCGGTCATCTACAAGACCAGGGCGCTCTCGGCCGCGCCCGAGGTGCTCATCGATCCCAACACGCTGTCGAAGGACGGCACCGTCGCTCTCGGCTCGATCTCGTTCACCGACGACGGTCGCTACATGGCGTACTCGCTGGCCGCCAGCGGGTCGGACTGGCTCGAGTGGCGGGTGCGCGACGTGGCGACCGCGAAGGACCTGCCCGACCTGGTGAAGTGGTCCAAGTTCAGCGGCGCTTCGTGGCTCAAGGACGGCTCCGGCTTCTACTACAGCCGCTACGACGAGCCGAAGGGCGAGGCGCTGCAGGCGCTCAACAAGAACCAGAAGGTGTTCTTCCACCAGCTGGGCACGACGCAGGACAAGGACGCGCTGGTCTACGAGCGGCCCGACAAGCCCGACTGGGGCTTCGGCGCCGAGGTGACCGACGACGGCCGCTTCCTCCTCATCACGCAGACCGAGGGGACCGACAACCGCAACCGCGTGTTCGTTCGCGACCTCAGCAAGCCGGGCAGCCCCATCCAGCCCTTCCTCGACGCCTTCGACGCCAGCTACGCCGTCGTCGGCAACGACGGCGAGACCTTCTACGTGCTGACCAACAAGAACGCGCCGCGGTTCAGGCTGGTGGCCGTCACGCTGCAGCACCCGGCGGCCGACGCGTGGAAGACGCTCGTCCCCGAGGCGTCCGGCAAGGCCGTGCTCGAGAGCGTCGTGATGGTGGACAACCGGTTCGTGGCGCTGTGGATGACCGACGCGCACCACGCGTTGCGCTTGTACGGTCTCGACGGCAAGGCCGGCGCGGACATCGCGCTGCCGACGCTCGGCGCGGTCGCCGGCCCGACCGGCCGGCGGTCGCACAAGGAGATGTTCTACTCGTTCGGCTCGTTCCTCTACCCGACGACCGTCTACCGCTACGACTTCGCGACCGCGACGAGCACCGTGTTCAAGAAGCCGGCGCTCGCGTTCGACCCGGGCGGGTACGAAACGGTCCAGGTCTTCTATCCTTCGAAGGACGGGACGCGGATCCCGATGTTCCTCACCTACAAGAAGGGGCTGCAGAGGAACGGGGCGAACCCGACGCTGCTCTACGGCTACGGCGGGTTCAACATCTCGACGATGCCGGCCTTCTCGCCGGCGGCGGCCGGGTGGCTGGAGATGGGCGGGATCTACGCCGTCGCCAACCTGCGCGGCGGCGGTGAGTACGGCCAGGCCTGGTACGACGCCGGCCGGCTGCAGCACAAGCAGAACGTGTTCGACGATTTCATCGCGGCGGCCGAGTACCTGATCCGCGAGAGGTACACCTCGACGCCGAAACTGGCCATCCAGGGAGCCAGCAACGGCGGCCTGCTCGTCGGCGCCTGCCTGACCCAGCGGCCGGACCTGTTCGGCGCGGCGCTGCCGGCCGTCGGCGTCATGGACATGCTCCGGTTCGACAAGTTCACGATCGGGTGGGCGTGGCGGTCCGACTACGGCGAGCCGGACAAGAACAAGGCGGACTTCGAGACGGTGATGAAGTACTCGCCGCTCCACAACATCAAGGCGGGCGTGAAGTACCCGGCCACCTTCGTGACGACGGCCGATCACGACGACCGGGTGGTGCCGGCGCACAGCTTCAAGTTCACCGCCACGCTCCAGGCCGCGCAGGCCGGGCCCGCGCCGATCCTGATCCGGATCGAGACCAAGGCCGGGCACGGGGCGGGCAAGCCGACCGAGAAGGTCATCGAGGAGCGCGCCGACATGTTCGGCTTCCTGGTGCGGGAGCTGAAGATGAAGTTGCCCGAGGGGTTTGGGAAATAGGATTCGGGAGTCAGGATTCAGGATTCGGTCGTAGGCCGGCCCTTGAGGGCCGGCGCAATCGGGAAACGCGGCCGGACGAAGGGCCAGGGGTGTCCCCCCTGGCCATCGGCTTGTACACGGTCCGGGAATCGGTTCTCGACGCAGTTGCTTTGGCGAGGGCTCTTGAGGTCAAATGCGCCGTACATCCTCGCCAACAAGCTCAGCTGGAGGTTCGATGGAGGACCGTCTTGCCTTGCTCGAGCAGCAGGTGCGCACGCTCGCGGGCGCCGTGGCGTCGCTCGAGCGACGGCTCGCCACGATGGAGTCGGTGACGGCGCAGGGGGCCGGCGACGGCCTGGCCCCGGCGTCTTCGCCCTCGGCCCCGGCGGTCCCGGAAGTGCCGGGCGCCCTCGACGGCTCCCGGTCCGACATCACGGTGGTCACCGTCCTCTCGCTCGCCGGGCGCACCTGTCTCGTGCTCGGCGGCGCTTACCTGCTTCGGGCGCTCACCGACGCGGGTACGCTGCCTCGCGTCGGCGGCACGGCGCTCGGCCTGCTGTACGCGGTGGCGTGGCTCGTCCCGGCCTACCGCCTCGACGGGGCCGGCCGCCGGCTCGTCGCCCCGTTCTACGGTCTCGCCACCGCCCTCATCGCCTTCCCGATCCTGTGGGAGGCGGCGGTGCGCGTGAAGCTGCTCACGCCGGCCGAGACGGCGCTCGCCATGGCGGCCGTCACCGCCCTGGCGCTGCTGGTCGCCGCCAGGCGGCGCATCCAGTCGCTGGCCTGGATCATCAGCTTCTCCGGCGTCGTGGCGGCGCTTCTCCTGGTGACGGTTGTCGAACCGCCAGACCTCTCCCTCGGCTTCTACCTGGCGTTCCTGGGCGTGTGCACGCTGTGGCTCGGCTACTCGCTCGACTGGATCTGGCTGCGGTGGCCGGTCGCCTTCGTCGCCGACGGCTACCTGCTCTTCGTCGTCGGCTCGGTGGTCGGGCCGTGGCACAAAGGGGATCCCGGCGCGGTCATGGTGCTGCAGTTGGTGATGTTCGCCGGTTACCTGATCAGCATCGCGGCGCGGACCTTGTGGCGGTCGCGGGAGGTGGTCCCGTTCGAGGTCGTCCAGACGGTGGCGCTGCTCGTCGTGGCCTTCGGCGGCGCGGTCTACGTCATGGGGTCGACCGGCGCCGGGGCGACGCCGCTCGGCCTGGCGAGCCTCGTGTTCGGCGCGGGCTGCTACGGCGTCGCCTTCGCGTTCGTCGAGTGGCGAAACGGCGGCTGGAAGAACTTCGCGTTCTACACCTCGCTCGCGGTGGTGTTCATGGTGGCCGGCGTCGGCCTGACCATGGGGGCGGACACCCAGGCCATGGCCTGGGCGGCGCTGGCCGTCGTCGCCGCGTTCCTCGGCTACCGCTACCAGGCGATCGCGATCGGGTCGCACGCCGCGATCTACCTCGTGGCGGCGGGCATCGCCTCGGCCCTGCTCGGCACCATCGCCGACGCGTTCACGGCGTCGGCCGGCCACGCCTGGACGGGGCTGTCGCTGACCGCGTGGGTCGTCCTCGCCGCGACCGCCGTTTGCGCGGGGATCCCCGCGACCGTGCGCGGCGCGTCGCCCGCGCGCCACCTTCGGGTCCCGAAGGTCCTCGTGGTGCTCCTGCTGCTGGCGGGCGTAGGCGGGGCGATGATCACTTACGTCGTGCCCTTGATATCCGGCGAGCCCGGCGGAGCGGCCGACCCGGCAGCGGTGACGGCGACGGTCCGGACGGTCGTGCTCGGTGCCGCGGTGCTGCTGCTGGCCTTTCTCGGCGGCCGCGGCCTGTTCCCCGAGGGCCGCTGGCTGACCTACGTCGTGCTCTTCGTGGGCGGGATCAAGCTGCTCGTCGAGGACTTTCCGCAGGGCCGGGCGGCGACACTGGTGCTGTCACTGGCCGTCTACGGCGCAGCCCTCATCGTGGCGCCCCGGTGGGCGCGGCACCGCACGCCGCCTGCTCCCTGAGCAGGCCGGCTTACGCTCCACGCCCTGCGCCTCACGCCTCACGACTTACGCCTTCCGGCTGATGGCTGAGGGCCGCTGGCTGAGAGCCTGGTCACAGGAGTCACGCGTGATCCGGCCTTCAGCGAGCAGCCCTGGGCCGGGGGCGGTGAGCAGGCCTGACACAGGATCTGGCACAGAGGAGCATGCAGCAACGGCGACTGTTCGTGTTCAGGCCGGCGACACGCGGGCGGCGAGCATGGGCCGGAACGCCTGCCGATACGCCCAGGCCAGATAGAGCTCGAGCGCGAGAAACACGGCGGCCATCGGCAGCCCCGAGGGTTCCAGGCAGAGATGGAAGGCGATGCTGTTGACCATGAAGGGAGCGAAGAGGGCCAGCGCGAGCGGGACGAAGCGGTTCGACACCAGCAGCCCGCCGACGATCAGCTGCGTGCCCCCGATGAGCGGCATCATGTACCCGGAGTTGAAGAGCGCGCCGGCAAACGCGGCGGCGGCCGCCGGCAGGGGCTTCTGTGGCGGCGGGATGAAGTTCAGGAATCCATTCAGACCGAAGACGAGCAGCGGGAGCCCCATCAGGAATCGCGCGATGACGGGGAAGAGACGGATGACCGAACGAGGCGTGGAGTTGTCGGCGTTCATGGGCAGGTTCACCCCTTGGTTCCGAGGGCGCCCAAGCCGGTCGAGGCTTTCGCCCCAACCCCAGTGTAAACCCGTTTCATCGTGCTTCTCCCGACTGCAGACAGCCCGATGCTGGCCACCGGCGGCGAGACGGTCGGTTCGAGATCTGCGGCCCCGCGGGTCTCGCCAGCCCCGGGAACCGCAGACCTCGACGGTCGAGTGCCGGCGAACGACCCTACTTCAGGACGTCGACCTCGGTGGCCACGGTCGACTGGCACTCCACGGTGTAGCGGACGGTCACCCGGGCGCCGTTCATCGTCGCCAGGCCGGCCACGCCCTGTTCCGCTCCGACAATCTTCGTGTCGTCGGTGAACGAGAACACGATCGTCGAGTTGTCTTCCTGGGTTCCCACTATCCCGAACGTCGCGTTCGTTGAGCCAGGTTCCCCTCCGATGAATCCAAGGTCGCAGGCGCCGACTGCCAGCAGGGCGGCTGCCTTCGTGTTCGTCTCTTGCCTCGCGCTCTTCACGGCAGTGCCGGCGTTGGCTGGGCCGGCGAGCCCGGCGGCGCGGCGAATTGACCCCGTCCAGGCCGCCATCGACGGCCTCCGCAGCCGGCTCGCCATCCGCGAGACGGTGCTGGTGGCCGTTGTGCCTGCGAACAAGCTGCTGTTCTCAGTCGAGACGGAGAACGGTCGTGGTGGCCCGTACCGTCTGTCGATCGACGCCGGGTTCCTCGCGGAGTTGACGAGCGACGAACTCGCTGCGGCGCTGGCCCACGAGCTGGGCCACGTCTGGATTTTCACGCACCACCCGTTTCTGCAGACCGAACGGCTGGCCAACACGATCGCGCTCCGCGTGGTCGAGCGGAAGCAGCTCGAGCTGGTCTATCGCAAGATGTGGGCGCGGCTCGGCCGGACAGGCGAGGTCGACGATCTGCTCGGCGGGCCCATCGAGGCCCCCCTCCGATGAAGAAAGCGCAGGAACCGGCCGCCGCCCCGATGAACCCGCGGTTGGAGGGGGCGTGAACACGCCTCGCGCCTCACGACTTGCGTCTTACTGCGTCATGAGCCGGGGCTCACCCTGGCCCATGAAAATGGTCTCTGCGGAGCCCGGCGTCACGCGCGGCGGCCGCGATTCGAGACCGAGCCGGCGGGGACGGGATGCGTCGCGAGCGGGCCTTCGGAGCAGGCCGTCCGGCGATGGCACGGAAAGCGACGAGCGCGTGCCGCGATTTCCCGGGCGCAGGGCGTGCGGTCGATCCAGCGCGAATAGCCCAAGCCCGACGCCCCGATCCGGAAATCGCCGCACCGCGAGGACGCTTTCCCGGCCTGCGGAGCGGCCCACGAGCGAGGCGCCCGGCCCGGCCGGCCGCTCAGAATCGCGGTCTCGCATCAAGCGCTGGCGCCATTTTCTGAGCACGCCTTGCGGCAGCGTCACGCATGTCACGCGCGAAAGCCGAACGCCGAGAGCCGGGCGTAGGGCGTAAGGCGTAAGGCCTGGCCTGGGGCGATCCCAACGACAAATCGTCCTCGAAGGGAACCTCCGGGCCCCGCCGGCGTCTATATACATAGACCGCTCAGTAAGACGTCTTTGTAAATGCCACCATGCCGAAGAAACCCGACACCCTCCAGGGGGCCCTGGACCTGCTCATCCTCAAGACGCTCGCCTCGCAGGGACCGCTGCACGGATACGGCATCGCCCTGCACGTCGAGTCGGTGTCGGGCGATGTGCTGCGCGTCGAGGAGGGGTCGCTCTACCCGGCGCTGCACCGCATGGAGCAGTCGGGGTGGGTGCGGTCGAACTGGCGCACGTCGGGGAACAACCGCCGCGCGAAGTTCTACGCGCTCACCGCGGCCGGGGCGACGCGCCTGGCCGACGAGGAGCGCAACTGGCGCGTGGTCGTCAGTGCGATTCAGCGGGTGCTGCAGTTCACTTGAGTTCTGAGTCTTGAGTTCTGAGTTCTGAGTTTCTAGCCTCGAGCACGATAGCGCAGGGCTTCAGCCCTGCGCTGACGATGAGCTTCTATGTCCTGGTTGAAACGCCTTCTCGACACGCTCCGCATCGGCCGGCTCCACGGCGAACTCGACGAGGAAATGCGGTACCACGTCGAGATGCGGATCGAGACCTACCGGCGCGACGGGCTGTCGCCCGAGGAGGCCCGCCGCAAGGCGCTGCGCCGGTTCGGCAGCCCGCTGTTGGCGCGGGAACGGGTGCGCGACGTGCGCCTGCTGGCCTGGCTCGACAGCGTCCGGCAGGACGTGTGGCTGGGGCTTCGGCTGCTGCGCCGGTCGCCGGCGCTGACCGTCGCCGCCGTCCTGTCGCTCGGCCTCGCTATCGGCGCGACCACCGGCGTGTTCGCCGTCGGCGACGCCTTGCTGATCCGGCCGCTGCCGGTCGATCGGCCCGACGAACTCGTCGTCCTCCAGTGGCACTCCACCCAGTGGCCGAAAATCGGCGAGTGGGGCACGAGCGACGACGACAACAACGTGTTCTCGTTCTCGTACCCGATCTATGAGGAGCTGAGGAAGACGCCCGGGATCGACCTGGCCGGGAGTCAGCACCTGCGCGGCGCCATTACCCTCGTCAAGGGCGAAGCCGGAACGGCGGAGGCCGCGCTGGTCACCGGAGGTTTCTTCCGGGTGCTGGGCGTGAGGCCGGCGGCCGGCCGACTGTTCGTCGACGGCGACAACGCCGCGGCTTCGACACCGGTCGTCGTCATCAGCCATCGGTTCTGGCAGAACGCATTCGGCGGCGATCCGGCAGCCGTCGGCAGCGCGATCGGTGTCAACGGACAGACCTTCACCATCGTCGGCGTCGCGCCAGCCGCGTTCTTCGGCGCGATGCCCGGGCAGTGGACCGACCTCTATCTCCCGGCGTGCTGGGTCGGACACCTCAAGCCTGAGATGGCCGCCGATTCCCCCCTGACCAGCGACAGCTTCTGGTGGCTGGAACTGGTGGGACGGCTGAAGCCGGGCGCCAGCGAGGCGGCCGTGAAGGCCGCGCTCGGCGCGACGTTCGCCGGCATGGTCAGGCCGCTCATCACCGAGCCGACACAGAACGCGACGTTCGGCACTCGCCCGGGCGCGCGGGGATTCGCCTTCGAGGACGCGGACAAGATCAGGCCCGCCACGATCCTGATGTCGCTCGTCGTCCTCGTGCTCCTCATCGCGTGCTCGAACGTCGCCAACCTCCTCCTCGCGCGTGGCGCGGCCAGACGGAAGGAAGCGGCGCTTCGGCTCGCGCTCGGCGCCGGCCGGCTGCGGCTGGTGCGGCAGCACCTGACGGAGAGCCTGATGCTGGCGCTCATCAGCGGGGCGGGCGGTTTCCTGTTCGCCCGGTGGTTCTCGGTGGCGATGGTGTCGCTCGTGCCGGCGAACGCCGGCATGGACCTCGACCTCGGTTTCAGCTGGCGGGTGCTGGCGTTCGACGCCGGGATCGCGGTCGTCGCGGGCCTGCTCGTCGGCCTCGCCCCGGCGATCACCCTGTCACGGTCTTCGGTCGCGGCGGCGGTCCGGGCCGGCACCACGGTACGGAGCGGCTGGGGGCGGCGACTCGGACTCGGCCGCCCGCTGGTGGCCGTGCAGATCGCGCTGTCGCTGCTGCTGCTCGTGACGGCGGGCCTGTTCGTGCGAACGCTTGCGAACCTCGAGGCCGTGCCGCTCGGATTCAACCCCGAGGGCCTCGTGCTCTTCTCGCTCAACCCGACGGCCGCCGGTTACTCCCCGGTGCAGAAAGCGCAGGCGACCGAGCGGATCGCGGAGCGGTTGAAGCAGGTCCCGCACGTCGGCGCGGTGACCTGGTCCACGTTTGCCCTGGTGGACGGTGTGGGTTGGAATTCCAGGCTGCGGCTTCCCGGTGACGCGGCGCCAAGGCGGCCGCCGTGCAACCTGCTCTGGGTGGGGCCGGGGTTCCACCGGGTCCTGGAGATGCCGCTGGTCGCGGGACGGCTCTTCGACGACCGCGACGGCCCGACGGCGACGAAGGTGGCCGTCGTCAACCAGTCGTTCGTCGCGAAGTACCTCGGCGGCGTGCCACCGCTCGGCCGGACGTTCCTGGTGACACTGGGGAAGACGCCGCTCACGCTCGAGATCGTGGGAGTCGTTCGCGACAGCAAGTACAACGTGATCAGGCGCCCCGCGGCGCCGATCGCGTATCTCCCGGACGCGCAGCATTTGATCCCGGAGGGTCCGACCTTCGCGCTGAAGGCGTCGGGCGACCTGGCGCAGCTGCCGGATGAGATCAGGCGGGTCGTCCACGAGATGGAGCCGACGCTGCCGGTGACGCGCATCAGGACCTACCGCGCGCAGATCGCCCAACAGCTCTCGATGGAGCGCAGCCTGTCGGTGCTCGCTTCGGCGTTCGGGGCGGTCGCCCTGCTGCTCGCCGCCGTCGGCCTCTACGGCGTCGTCGCGTTTGCGGTGGCGAGACGGACGGCGGAGATGGGCGTCAGGCTGGCGCTCGGCGCAAGCCGTGGAGCCGTCCTGCAGCTGATGCTGGTGGATAGCGCGAAGGTGGTCGTGCCGGGCGCCTGCGTCGGGATGGCGGCGGCGCTGGCCGCGACCAGGTACGTGAAATCGCTGCTCTACGAGCTGAAGCCGACCGATCCGATCACCATCTTCGCCGCCACGTTGCTGCTGCTGGCGGTGGCGACCATCGCGGCCTATCTCCCGGCACGACGTGCGGCGCGCGTCGATCCGGTGGAGGCGCTGCGGTGCGAATAGCGCCTCACGCCTTACGCCTTGCGGCTTCGAGTTTCAGGCCGTGCACGCGTGACGGCGTCCGAAGCCTGTGGCCCGTAGCCTGCAGCCCGACGAGGCCATCGGCCGTCGAGGTCAGGGCACACCCGCCGCGGTGCCGGTTTCCGAGGCGATCTTGAGGTCATATTGAAGCGGCCGAACGACCTCGAACACGTAGTACGGCATGACTTGAGCCATCCCCATTGAGTACGGCAGCGGAGCGATGGATGCGCTGTAGAACGAGGCCTGATCCGTCGGGTTCATCGTCTGGAGCCAGCTCTCGTCGGCGGGACGAATCTCCTCCAGGGGCCGCACGTGGTCGAGGGGGACGCCGAGGAGGTTCGTGTTGAAAGCCGGAATCACCATGACGTCGTTCGCTTCCACGTATGACCGTGCCTCAACCGGCCGCGCGCCCGCCTGCTGCATGTAGTACCTGGAATCCCCAGTGGCCCTGGAACCAGAGGTGACCACCGCCATGACCGAACCGTTCGGCCGTCGTGCGCGCGGCGTCCTTCGCGGCCTGGGCCCAGTCCTGGTCGGCCGACGTGACCATCAGCGCGACGGCGGCCGCGGGCACGAGCAGGGCCCAGCGAGCGTATGCCACGGCGCGGCGGTCGGGCATTCGGTCGAATTGCCGCGCGATGACGATGGCCAGCGCCGGCACCATCGGCAGAATCGTTCGTCCGTTGATTGTCCAGTTGAAGAACGCCACGAAGACGAACGTCCCCATCACCCACAGGCAGATCAACAGGGAGTTCGAGTCCCGCCACCTCTTCAGTTCCCTGAAGGTGACCAGCAACAGCGCGATTCCCGCAGCGCTGAAGACGGCCAGATGCACGACCAGGCGCCACCGCGCTGCCGCATCGACCGTGAGCGCCGAGAGCCCCAGGTGGGCGATGTTCACGCTCGCCCAACTGGCGGCAAATGCCGTCAGGAGAATGCTGATCCAGAGGACCGGCCGAAACGTCGAGAACGACAGACACGCGACGCCGATCGCACAGCCACCGACGAAGACCAGCGCGATCAACCCGTGTGCGTAGAACGACGTGACGTCAGCGGGGTGCCAGCCGCTGGCATACGCTGCCGCGTCGAGGAGCAGGCCCCGGCCGTATAACCGCCGGGTCGTCCATTGGTACACCGCCATCGCGATTGCGGGTCCGACGAGCGCGAGCAGCGGTGCCGTCATCCGGCGCCGTCGCCCTGACGCCACGGCGTACACGAGAAGAAGCGGAATCAGGCTCAGGGCGAAGTACTTCGTCAGCGCAGAGAGGGTGATCAGCAACCCGGAGGCCATCAAGTACCCTGCGGCCGACTTGTCGATGCCTCGCATCCACAGCTCGATTGCCCACACGAACAGGCAGAGCATGAGCATGTCGCACATCACGGTCGCCGCCGAGACCATGAAGACCGGCGTCAGCAGCGTCGCCATCGCGACCCAGGCGGGCCGCTGACACAGCCGCCTGGCGATGGCGTAGGTGCCGAGCACCGTGCCAATGGCCGGGAGCAGGAACGCGAGGTGAAGCCCGACTTCGCTCCACCCGGTCACCAGCGATGCGGCCGCGATGTAGTACGCCGCCAGCGGTGGGTTCTTCATCACCCCTGACATGCTGTCGGCCCACCCGTACCAATTGACCGGGGACCCGTAGAAGTCGAAAGGGTGCTGCCGGATGCCCTGTGCCGCCCAGACGAACAACGGGTCGTCGACGTTCAGCGGCTTGGCGATGAACGGCACGAGACACACGACAGTCGTCACCGCGAGCAGCACGATGATGTGCCACTCGGATGGGTGTGCGACGTCGAAACCGGGGAATCTGTGACGTGTGGCCTGGGGTGCGGTCGAAGCGCCTTCACGACAACGCGGGTTCTTCGTCTTCTTGTTGGGCCGCCGATAGATCATGCGAACGAACGACTCCGGACGAACGAGATCTCTACGTATAGCACATTATCCGTGCGCCCCGCCTGGCGATTTTCGGAGCTTGTGAAAAAAAGAACATGTTTCCCGCGGGTGTTCGCCGGGCAGGAGCGGGAGTTCGAGGTGGCTGAAAGGCGGTCGCCTCGCGCAAGTTCTGCTCGGCGGCCCCGGGAGTGGCGCGGGCCGTACGGGTCGGAGCGATTTTCCGACCGACAGATCTGTAATTCACATCTATCGCTCGAGGAAAACCGCTCCGACCCCTAGAGCGTGATCGTCCCCACCAGGTACGGCACCGCGCGCCCGGCGATCTCCACGCGGTCGCCGGCCAGCCGGCAGCGCAGCCGTCCCTGCCGCCTCGAGAGTTGCATCGCCGAGAGCACCGGCTTGCCCAGTCTCGCGGACCAGTAGGGCGTCAGCATGGTGTGCGACGAGCCAGTGACCGGGTCCTCGGCGACGCCCACTCGCGGCGCGAAGAAGCGCGACACGAAATCGACGTGGCGGCCCGGCGCCGTGACCACGATGCCGCGGGCTTCGACGCGGCCGAGCGCGGGGATATCGGGCGCGAGCGTCGCCACTTCCTCCTCGGTCTCGTAGACGACCAGGTAGTCGGTCTTCCCTTTCAGCGTCGCGACCGGCTTGCCGCCGAGCGCCTCGAGCAGCCCCTGCGCCGGCGCGGCCGGCGCGGGCGGGCCCGCCGGGAAGTCGAGCACCAGCAACTCCCCTTCGCGCCTCACCTTCAGCGGGCCGCTCTTCGACGCCAGTTCAATCGTGTCGCCCGGATACCGGTCGTAGATGAAGATGACGTACGCGGTGGCGAGCGTGGCGTGCCCGCACAGGGCAACCTCGACGGCCGGCGTGAACCACCGGATGTGGAAGCCGCCGTCGGTCCGCACGTAGAACGCGGTCTCGGACAGGTTGTTCTCGAACGCGATCTGCTGCATCGTCTCGTCGGGCAGCCACGCCTCGAGCGGGCAGACCGCCGCGGGGTTGCCGCCGAACAAGCGGTCGGCGAAGGCGTCGATGTGGTAGAGACGGAGTTCCATCATGATCCTCTTTGGCTGACGGCTGACGGCCGGCGGCCCCGTCGGGCGACGGGCTCCAGGCTACAGACCAGTCACGCGTGACACACTGACCACTAGCCACTAACCACTGACGTCTGCCTACCGCCTACTGCCTACTACGCGTCCTCCCCAACCGCCGCGTAGTAGTCCGCGACGCGCTGGCGCGAACCCTGGCGCGTGTAGACGTCGGGGCGACGAGATTCGATCATATCGGCGATGATCTTCGCCACGTCTTCAGGGGTCTGCGCGTCGCCGACCTGGCGCGAGTCGGACCCGCCGTGCCGCGCGTTCTTCCCGAAATCGGTGCGCACGACGCCCGGCGACACGATCGAGACCTGGATGGCCGGATGGCTCTGCTGCACCTCGGCCCTGAAGTTGGCGGTGAGCGCGTTGAGGTAATGCTTCGACGCACTGTAGGCCGCGCGAGGCACGACGTAGGGGATGCGCCCGAGCATCGACGAGACGTTGACGATGTGGCCTGCGCCCCGCGCGCGGAAGTGCGGCAGGACTTCCTGCATGCCGTAGAGCGCCGACTTGACGTTGACGCGCATCATCTCGTCGATGTCCTCGTCGGTCAACTCCGATGGCAGGCGGGTGATGCCCCGGCCGGCGTTGTTGACGAACACGTCGATCCGCCCGAACCGTTCGAGCGCGACCTGCACGAGCCGGCGTACCTCGGCACGGTCGGTCACGTCGGCGACGACAGCCAGCGCCCGCTCGCCGCATTGCGAAGCCACCGCCTTCAGTTCGGCCTCCCGCCGCGCGGCGAGCACAACCGAAGCCCCACGCTCGGCCAGCAACTCGGCGAGCGCCGCGCCGATCCCTCCGCTGGCGCCGGTGATCACGACGACCTTGTCGAGCATTGCGTTCTCCCCGGCTTGCGCCTCGCGACTGGCGGCTCGCGGCCATGTCACATGTGACACCGCCGCAAGTCGCCAGCCGCGGGCCGCGGGCCCAAGACCGCATTGTCCCACGCGAAGCGACCTGTAGTACCGTGTGCCTCATGCGAACCAGATTCCTCGTCTTGTTCGTCCTGCTGGTCGGCCTCGGACTGGCCGTCTCGGCTCAGCGGACCGTGAAGCCGGCGCTTCACGGCCGGCACTGGGTGGCGATTACCGGCAAGCCGCTGGGCGCCACCGCCGGCGCGAAGATCTTCGAGAAGGGCGGCAACGCGGTGGACGCCACGTGCGCGATGCTCGCCGCCGTCTGCACGATGTGGGACACGCTCTCGTGGGGCGGTGAGACGCAGGCGCTCATCTTCAACCCGAAGACCGGTAAGGTCATCGCGATCAACGGGCTCGGCGTCGCCCCAACCGGCGCGACGCCGGAGTTCTTCCGCAGCAGGGGAATGGCCTACCCGCCGGAGTACGGCCCGCTCGCCGCGGTCACGCCCGGCACGCCGGGCGGGTTGATGACCATGCTGGCCGAATTCGGGACGATGAGCCTGAAGGACGTGCTCGCGCCGGCCATCCAGATGGCCGACGGCTATCCGATCGAGCAGCAGCTCACCGACACCATCGAGCGCCAGAAGCGCGAGATCAGGAAATGGCCGCCGTCGGTGGCCGTCTTCCTCCCGCACCTGGGCCAGCCGCACGAGGCGCCGGAGCCGGGCGAGGTCTTCAAGCAGCCGGACCTCGCGGCCACACTCCGCAAGCTGGTCGATGCCGAGCAAGCGGCGCTCGCGGCGGGCAAGAGCCGCAAGGACGCCATCTATGCCGCCTACGACCGGTTCTACAAGGGCGACATCGCGCGCGAGTTCGTGCGCGGCTCGCGCGAACTCGGCGGTCTCATCACCGAGTCGGACCTCGCGAACTGGAAGGTGCACATCGAGGAGCCGGTCGTCACCCGCTACAAGGGCATCGACGTCTACAAGCTGAACACCTGGGTGCAGGGGCCGGTGATGCTGCAGGCGCTGAACATGCTCGAGCCGATCGACCTCAAGGCCATGGGCTACAACAGCGCCCGCTACATCCACACCCTTTACCAGGTGATGAACCTGACGTACGCCGACCGCGACTTCTACTACGGCGACCCGTACATGCCCCCGGCCACGCCGCTCAAGGGGCTGCTGTCGAAGGACTACGCGCGCGAGCGGACGAAGCTCATCAACTGGGACCGGAACGATCCCAACGTGAAGCCCGGCGATCCGTACCCGTTCCAGGGCGAGACGAATCCCTACACGAAGTTCCTCGCCAACTGGCCGCCTCCGCCTCCGAAGGCGACCGGCGCGGAGGGGAGCCGCACCTTCGAGGAGGGCTTCACCGCCGGCACGACGTCGATCGAGGCGGCCGACGAGGAAGGCTGGGTCGTGTCGGTCACGCCGAGCGGCGGCTGGGTCCCGGCGACGATCGCCGGCCGCACCGGCGTCGGCATGAGCCAGCGGATGCAGGCCTTCGTCCTCGACGAGGCAATGTGCCCGTTCAACGTCGTCACGCCCGGCAAGCGCCCGCGCTCGACGCTCACGCCGAGCCTCGCGCTCAAGGACGGCAAGCCGTACCTGGCGTTCGCCGTGCAGGGCGGCGACACGCAGGACCAGAACCTGCTCCAGTTCTTCCTGAACATGGTCGAGTTCGGCATGAACGTGCAGCAGGCGACCGAGGCCGCTAACTTCAACAGTTACCAGATGCACAGCACATTCGGCGATCACCGCGCGGAACCGGGGCGGATCACGCTCAACGACGCGGCGCCGGCCGCGGTGCGGGAGGACCTCGCCCGACGCGGCTACAAGCTGGACTACCTGAAGCTGACCTCGGGGCCGATCAACGCGATCTTCTTCGACCGCCTCCACGGGACGATGTGGGGCGGGTCGAGCAATCACGGGGAGGACTACGGGATCGCCTGGTAGGCTCAGGCTTGCCCGCCGTAGCCCCGCTGTCGCCCTTCGGGCTCTGGCGGGGCGAAGGCGGGGCTCAAGGCTCAGGCCCGGAGGCTCATGGCTCAAGGCTCGGCCGAGGCTCAGGGCTCAGGCCCGGAGGCTCATGGCTTAAGGCTCAGGGCTCAGGGGCGGCGGAAGAACGGGGCAGGCCCAGGTTGGCGCCCAGCTCGCCGAGCGTATGCGACAGGAGGGGAACGTGTGCAGACGACGGTCTGAGCTGCTTACATTTGCTCTTGGAGCCCTGTTGACGGTGGCGCTGTCCGGAGCGGTCGACGCACATGGCGACCAGGAGATGACCAAGCAGGTCGCTGACACGATTGCGAAGGTGCGAACCGGCGACACAGTCACAATTCGAACGAAACACGCGGAAGCACTTGCCCTGCTGATCGCCAAGACAGGGCCCAAGGGGATCGACGATACGACGCTCTCGAATCTGATCTCTTTGCTGGATGCTCCTGATGATTCCGTTCGTGCTTATGTGGCCGCGGCCGTAGGAACACTCGGACCCCGAGCGAAGGCAGCAATTCCCAAACTCGAGGAACTCCTTCCCGCTGCGGACTGCCTCCAAGGGTACGTTGACCTCGGCAGATTTCATCCGGCAGGCTCTAACCCGTATGGGTGTGACGCCGCCTCCTCCTGCGAAGTGCAAGACGGCTGGCGGATCATTCTGTCTCCAGTCGGGGTCTTCCCCGGGAACGCCTGGGTCTCGGCTCAGCTCGAGCCTTGTGCCCTGGGCCTTGGGCCTCCGAGCTTGAGCCCTGAGCCTTGAGCCCTGAGCCTTGAGCCCTGAGCCTTGGGCCTCCGAGCTTGAGCCCTGAGCCTTGAGCCCTTCTATGAAGCGGCCTCTCGCGTCAAGCGGTGGATTTCGTCCGTTCCGCTCGTCGTCTCCTCGCGTGCGTTCCCCCCGAAGACAAACGTCCAGTGAGCGCGCGGCTCACCCCTCACCCGCGGGCGGGTGAGGCGCGCGCGCACGGCCGCCGGGGCATCCACGCCGTGGGCTCACCTGTCGAGTACGCTCGATCCGCGAGCGTGTCTCACCCTTCTATTCGTGCTCAGCATGGGCGGCCGTGGCCGCCGGCACATGAGAAGGTCCGAGAGCGGGGGCGGCGCCATCTGAGCCTCGACACTGACCGTCTGTCACGGGCTCACTCGCGCTCACCCCCGGATGACGCCCCCGGTGTCGTCGCCAAGCGTCCCCGCGAGTCGCCGGGTCTACGCCGCCAGGGCGCCCGCGTCCGTCCTCGTCCGTGGGGCGGTCCGGTCAAACGCGGTCCCATCGCGCCACATCGCATAGAGGATGCGCGCCAACCGCCGCGCCAGCGCCACCGCGGCGATCCGCTTCCCCCGGCGCGCGGCCAAGGCCACGGCCCACGTGTGGAGCGGCCAGTCCTGGGTCTCGCGGCCGCACAGGATGCCCCAGCCCGCTTGCACCAACAGCCATCGCAGACGCGACGGGCCGGCTTTACTGATATGGCCCGCGCGCCGCCGATCCCCGCTGCTGTCGTCCCTCGGCGCCAGCCCCAGATAGCTCACCACCTGCCCGGCGTGCGTAAACCGCGTCGGCGTATCCAGCGTCGCCACGAACGCCGCGCTCGTCACCGGCCCGATGCGCGGGGCCGTCTGCAGGCGTTGCATATCCGCATCCTGCGCGACGTGCGCGGCCAGTTGCGCGTCGGCGCCCGCCAGGGCGACCTCTAGCCCGTCCAGCACCATCAGCAACGGCGCCACCGTCGCCGCGAGATCCGGCGGGAGGGCCACCGCCCGCAGTCGCGCCGCAAACCCCTCCGCGGCGCCTGACGCCACCCGCAGCCCCTCCGCCCGCACCGCCGCCCGCAGCGTCGCGATCAGCCGCGTGCGCGTGCGGACCAGCGCCTCCCGCACCGTCAACGCCTCCCGCACCACCCGCCGTCCGCGCGACACCCGATGCACGGGCCGATACGTGCCCCGCAGACTCGCCTCCGCCAACGCCGCCGCGTCCCGGGGGTCATTCTTGTGTCGCCCTCCGCGTCGACGCGGATACATCGGCGCGTAACTCGGGTCCACCACCCACACCCGATGCCCCAGCCCCTCCACCACCTGCGCCACCCACTCGCTCTCCGTGCCGGCCTCGATCAGGACCTGGCCCGGCGCCTGGTGGCCCAGCATGGCCTCAAACCGGTCCCGCCGGGTCTGGATCCGCTGCTGCCGCACCTCCCCCGTCGCGTCGTCCAGCCAGCAGATTTGACTTTCCCGTTTGTGTAGATCGATGCCAATATGCTGCACGGTCGATCTCCTCTCTGCGCCTTGAGCGCGTTACTCAACTGTGGAGCGGTCACGCTACCACGCTGAGGAGATCGGCCGCTTCATCCTATCTGAGCCTCTTGGCTTGGGCCTTGGGTCTCAGTGCGCCCGGTGCGCGGACCGCTCCACCGACTCGACCCAGAGCACGGTGACGAGCGTGTAGGTCAGCACGAGGAAGACGTCGATGACGAGCGGCAGCGCGGGGCTGGCGGCCCACAGCCTGTCCCGCACCGCCGCAACGACGGTCATCACGGAGAACAGCGCCACGTAGTAGCGGGCCAGCCTTACGACGGCCGCGCGCCACGGCGCGTCGGGCAGCGAACGCGCGCCCACCAGCAGCCAGACCCACGTCGCCAGCGCGAGCGGGGACGCGACGATGTCGACCAGGTGTCGCAGTGGCGTGAACAGCGCCGTGCTCGCCTGGAAGTGATACGCGCTCCAGCCGACGACGAGGAGCGCGCAGTAGAGCAGCGCGAGGTGCTTCGCGCCGCGGCGCACGCGCCGCGCGGTCCGTCCGCCCAGCAACTGGTGCACCACCGACAGGCAGCCGTAGAGCCCCCCCACCGCGAACAGCGCCGAGGCCAGGAACACGAACGCCAGCAGGCGCATGGCCGCGGCTGGCGTGATGGAGGTGAGGACGAACTGCCGCAGGCAGGCGTCAACGAACCGCGCCGAGATCCACAGGCAGTAGAGGACGAGCGGGACCGGCAGGAACGTGATCGCGTGCGGGACGCGCCCGAACGCCGTGCGGACCAGCAGCGCCGTCGAGACGAACGTCGCGGCGAGCGCGAAGACGAGGCCGAGGACGACGGTGAGCGGCACGCCGGCATCGTATCACCGCATGTGTCCGGATTCGCGCCGGACTGTTCGCCGCCGGACGTCGCCGCCGGCGCCCGGTCGCCCTGTTCGTCGCGGTAAGATCCTGCAAGAGGAAGGGTTCCCGGAGTCCGCCCGGTCATGGCCCCGGAGTTGCACCGAGGACGGCGCCTCCGCGCGCCCGAGCTGCATCGTGCTCCCAGCGACGCGCGACGCTGCCGTTCGACAAGCTCACGGCACCCCGGCCATTGCCGATGGGTGAGGTCGTGCTCCGACGATGAAGGGGGATTGATGGGCTGGCTCTGGCAGAACCTGCGATTTGCGGCCCGGACGCTCGTCAAGGCGCCGGGCTTCACCTTCGTCGTCGTCCTGACGCTCGCGCTTGGCATCGGCGCCAACACCGCCATCTTCACGCTGATGGATCAGGTGCTGCTTCGGGCCCTGCCGGTTGAGGATCCCGGCAGCCTGGTCACGCTCGACGCCCCTGGGCCCAACCACGGGCGGATTGAAGGCGACCACGCCTTCTCCTATCCGATGTTCCTCGACTTCCGCGACAGGAACACCGTCTTCAGCGGAGTGCTCGCGCGGTTCCCGGTCGTCCTGACGATGCTCCACGACAACCGCTCGGAGCGCGTGCACGGCGACCTGGTGACGGGGACCTACTTCGGCGTGCTCGGGCTGCATCCGGCCGCGGGCCGCCTGATCGGGCCGAGCGACGACGTGACGGCTGGCGGGCACCCGGTCGCGGTGCTCTCGCACGGCTTCTGGCTGCGGCGGTTCGGTGGTTCCCGGGCGATCGTCGGCGGGACGATCCGCCTCAACGGGCATCCGATGACCGTCATCGGCGTCGCCCCGGCCGGCTTCAATGGCACCGACAACGGCCGGGCGTCCGACCTCTTCGTGCCGGTCTCGATGAAGGCGCAGATGACGCCCACCTACGACGGCCTGAACGAGCGCCGCTACATGTGGCTGCAGGTGATGGCGCGCCTCAGGCCGGGCGTCTCGCGCGAGCAGGCGGCCGCCGCGATGAACGTCCTGTTCCGCCAGGTGCGCGGGCAGGAGGTCAGGGAGATCACGTCCACCTCGGCGCGATTCAAGGATCGCTTCGTCAGCACGCGGCTGCTCGTCGAACCGGGCGGCCGCGGTTTCTCCGAGGTGCGCGACCAGTTCTCGACGCCGCTCGTGGTGCTGATGTCGCTGGTCGGCCTGGTGCTGCTCATCGCCTGCGCCAACGTCGCCAACCTGCTGATGGCGCGCGCCCCGGCACGACAGCGCGAGATTGCCATCCGCCTCGCGCTCGGCGCCTCGCGCGGACGCATCGTCGGGCAGTTGCTGGTGGAGAGCCTGCTGCTGTCGGTCCTCGGCGGAGCCGGCGGGATCCTCGTTTCGACCTGGACCGGCGATTTCCTGCTCGGCGCGCTGCCGTTCGAGTCGGCGGCGCAGACGTTCAGCTCCGCGCCGGACCTGCGCGTGCTCCTGTTCGCGCTCGCCGTCTCCCTGCTGACCGGCGTCGTGTTCGGCCTGGCCCCCGCGTGGCAGACCGCGCGGCCGCACGTCGTCACCTCGCTCAAGAACGAGGGTGGCGGTGTCGTCAGCACCGGGCACGTCCGGCTCCGCAAGGGGCTCGTCGTCGTCCAGGTGTCGCTGTCGCTGCTGCTGCTCGTGGGGTCGGGCCTGTTCGTGCGGAGCCTCTGGAACCTGCGGACGCTCGACCCCGGGTTCCGCGTGGAGGGCGTGACCACCTTCTCGCTCGACCCGACGCTCAGCGGTTACTCGGATCAGCAGTCGCGGGCGCTCTTCAAGCGGCTGCTCGAGACGATTGTCGGGCAGCCCGGCGTGCTGGACGCGTCGCTCGCCTCCACCAGGCCGCTGTCGGGCGACCTGTCGATCATGACCGTCTACGTGGACGGCTACAAGGCCAGGGAAGGCGAGGACCTGAACCCGCACGTAAACTGGGTGGGTCCGGGCTACCTCAGGACGATGGGCATCCCGCTCGTGGCCGGGCGCGAGTTCACGGCCGCCGACGCCGCCGGCGCGCCGCGCGTGGCCGTCATCGACGAGAAGATGGCGCGTCACTTCTTCGGCAACCTGAACCCGATCGGACGCCGATTCGGGTTCGGCCGCGGCAAGCCGACCGACATCGAGATCGTCGGCGTGGCAAAGGACGGGAAGGACCTCGACCTGCGCTCGGACGTCGCCGAGCTCGTCTACATCCCGTTCGACCAGGACGAGGGGATCGGCGGGATGAGCTTCTTCGTGCGGACCGCCTCGCTGTCCGTGTTCGGCCCCGATGCCATCCGGCGGCTCGTCGCCGGGTTCGACGCGGGAATCCCGGTCGTGGACATCAAGCCGATGACGACGGTGGCCAGCGAGTCGCTCTTCATCGAGAAGATGGTGGCGATCCTGACCGCGTGCTTCGGCGGTCTCGCCACGCTGCTGGCGGCCGTCGGCCTCTACGGCGTCATGAGCTACACGGTGGCGCGGCGGACCCGGGAAATCGGCCTGCGGATGGCGCTCGGCGCCGCGCGCGGTGACGTCCTCCGGCAGGTGATGCGCGAGGCGGCGATGCTCGTCGCGATCGGCCTGGGGCTCGGCCTTCCGCTGGCCGTCGCGTTCAGCCGCCTCGTGCAGGCCCAGTTGTTCGGCGTCTCCCCGGCGGATCCATTCACCCTGCTGGCGGCCACCGTCGTGCTCGCGGCCGCGGCGCTCGCGGCCGGGTACGTTCCCGCCGCCGCGGCCTCGCGGGTGGACCCGATGGTGGCGCTCAGGCGGGAGTAATCGTCACCGCCGCCAGTCGAACGCCGAACGTCAGCCGTCAGCCGTCAGCCGTCAGCCGTCAGCCGAATAATAGTCTTGACAATGTATTAGTATATTAATACACTCATATACGGATATGAATCGGACTAGCTTCGGCCCGCTCTTCCGGCGAGACATGGCGAGCGGCGTGCCTGTCTACCGCCAGATCATCGACCAGATCCTGGGCGGGATCGCCGCCGGCACCCTCGGGCCCGGTGACCAGCTGCCCACCGTCCGCCAGCTCGCCGTCGACCTCGCCATCAACCCCAACACCGTCGTCCGCGCCTACCGCGAGCTGGAAATCCGGGGCGTCCTCAGCACCCAGCAGGGCGTGGGCACCTTCGTGACGACGGTCCCGGTCGGGCCGGACGATGCCGAGCGGCAGCGACAGCTCGACCAGCTCGTCGGCGAGATCGTCGCCCGGGCGGGTGGCGCGGGCTTCTCCGCCGAAGCCCTCATCGAACGACTGCAGGAGTTTCTTGCCGAGCAAGGGAGGCAATCATGAGCAGAGGGATGGAACTGTTCGCGCCGAGCCCCGGCCGTTCGACGTCGTCGAGCTCGGTCGGGGCCGCATTGCTCGCCGGGTTTGTGATCGCCGGCGGGATCGTCACCGCGCTGACCAGCCACGTGGCGCCGGTCATCGTCGGTGCCGTCGTCGGGGTCTAC
Source organism: uncultured Acidobacteriota bacterium (assembly GCA_963776495.1). GTDB lineage: Bacteria > Acidobacteriota > Vicinamibacteria > Vicinamibacterales > Fen-181 > FEN-299. Next base: position 507,523 of record CAVZMW010000003.1, read on the forward strand.
TTCCTGTTCGCCATCCGGGTAGCGGACCAGTGGGAGAAGGTCGTCGTCCTGCGCCTCGGGCGCTACCGCGGGCTCCGGGGACCGGGCTGGTTCCACGTCATTCCGATCGTGGACACGGTCAGCGAATACGTGGACCAGCGGATCCGCGTGACCGACGTCCGGGCCGAGACGGCGCTGACGCGCGACACGGTGCCGGTGAACGTGGACGCGATCGTCTTCTGGGTCGTCTGGAACGCGGAGAAGGCCATCCTCGAGGTGGCGAGCTTCGCCGAGGCGATCGCGCTCAGCGCCCAGACGGCGCTGCGCGAGTCGATCGGCCGGCACGAGCTGGCGCAGATGATCACCGAGCGCGAGACGCTCGGCCACGAACTGCAGCGGATCCTCGACGAGAAGACGAACCCGTGGGGCATCACCGTGCAGTCGGTGGAGATCCGCGACGTGAACATCCCGAAGGAGCTCGAGGACGCGATGTCGCGGCGCGCCCAGGCCGAGCGGGAGCGGCAGGCGCGGATCATCCTGGGCACGGCGGAAACCGAGATCTCCGACAAGTTCGCCCAGGCGGCGCTGGTCTACCGCGACAACCCGATCGCCCTCCACCTGCGCGCGATGAACATGCTCTACGAGGCCATCAAGGAGCGCGGTTCGATGGTCATCGTCCCCTCGTCGGTCGTGGAGACGATGGGGCTCGGCGGGATGCTGGGCACGGCGGCGCTCGGGGGAATGGGGCCCGGCGGAATCGGGCCCGGCGCGATGGCCCCCGGCGACGTGGCGAAGACTCGGTAGAGCGCGACTGCCGTCCAGGGAAAGGAAGATATGCGCGCGGTACCGTTCAGCCTGTCGGTCGCCGTCGTGTTGCTGCTGGCCGCTGCGAACGCCGGCGTGTCCGCGCGGCAGGCGCCACAGGAGAAGCCGCTCTCGCCGGCCGATCGGGCGTTTCGCGACGCGCTCAACACGAAGGACTCGGCGGCCAGGCTGGCCGCCTTCCGGGCACTCGTCGCCGAATTCCCGGACAGCGATGTCGTGAAGAACGGCGCGCCCCAGTTCAACATCTTCTCGCTCGCAACGAACCTGGTCGCGGCGGAAGCGAAGGAAGCGCGCGACGCGGCCGAGGCATTCGCCGCGCGCCTCCCGCCTGCCGATCGCGGCAGGACTGCATGGAGACATACGCTGCTCGCCATGGCCTTCGCCCGCACGGAGGTGATGTGGCCGGAGACGGAGCGTTACGCGCGAAAGGCGCTCGAGTCCTGGGACTCGGGAGCCGCGGCGGGGCCGCCGCGTGACGCCGGCCAGGCGCTCGAGCGCGCCATCCCGCTGTGGCTCCTCGGACAGGCTCTCGCCGCCGAACGCCGTGACGATGACGCCGAACGATACCTGCGTGAGGCCTACCAGGACCGGGCAAACGAACCGGGCGTCGTCGGCCAGGTCATGCCCGTGCTGCTCGACATCGCGAAGCGCCGCGGGCGCGCCGACGACCAGGTCGACTGCCTGGTCGCGCTCGCGCTGTACGGCGGCCTCACGCCGGCGCGGCGCCTCGAACTCGACGAGGCGTACAGGCGGACGCACCACGGTTCTCTCGACGGTCTCGAGGCGATGCTCGATGCCCGCTACGAGGCCGAACTGCCGGCACGCATCCCCGTGGCATCCTTCGCGCGCACGCCGCACGCCGAAGCACGGACCGTCCTGGCCGAGATGTTCACCGGTGCCTCCTGCGGTCCGTGCGTCGGCATCGACCTCGCGCTCGAAGCCGCCCTGCGCCGCTATCAGCCACGCGACCTCGCGGTGCTGGTCTACCACCAGCACATGCCGTCGCCGGATCCGCTCGTCAGCCCTTCCGCCGAAGCGCGCGCGAAGTGGTACGCCTTCGCCGGGGTGCCCTACCTGTTCGTAGACGGCGTGAAGCTCGATGACGAAGGCGGCGGGAAGGCCGCTGACGCGGCCGGCATCTACCGCGACAAGGTGCAGCCTGCCCTCGACCGCGCGATTGCCAGGTCCGGCGCAGGCACGCTTGACGCTCGACACCGTGCGTGCCGGCAACCTCATCACGGCACGCGTCGTCTTGCATGCGAACTCCGCGGCTGGACGCACGCCCGCACTGCGCCTGCACGTCGCGCTCGCCGAAGAGCGCGTCCGCTACAGCGGCGGCAATGGCATCCGCTTCCACCCGATGGTGGTGAGGAAGATGGCCCGCGACGGCGCCGGCATCCTCGTTCCGGCCACGGGTACCGCGAGGACGGAGGTGAAGTTCGACCTGGCGGCCATTGGCGCCGAGTTGAAGTCGTACCTGGACGACTACGAGAAGAGCAGGAAGGCTCTGTCGGGCCCGTTCGCATTCAACGAGAAGAAATGCGATCTCGATTCGTCGAATCTCGTGGTCGTCGCATTCGTCCAGGAAGACGGATCTCGTCGCGTGCTGCAGTCGGTCGTTGCGCGAGTCGCGAAATGGCCCTCCACGCGACCGACGGAGGCGGCAGGCCGCTTGTCCGCCGTAGCCCATGGGGCGAAGGCGGAAATGTCGAAAGCCGAAAGCCGGTGAATGGAGGACCTATGAGCTCCGAAGGCCACGGCGGCCGGACCCGCGAAGACGACCACCCGGAGATCAATATGTCCCGGATCAAGGTGGGCGGTGATCTCGGCGGCCTGATCTTCGTCATCGGCGTGGTGGTGTGCACGCTCATCGGCGTGCCATCGTCGCGAGGGTTCTTCGGCCTCTCCCTCGCGGGCGGGGTCGTCGTCGCCGCGGTGCTGCTGCTGTGGCACAGGAGGCGGATCGCGCAGATTTGACACGGGCTGGCGGCTGACGGCCGAGGGTTGCGGACCGGCTGCGTGACACCGCCTTCAGCCGTCAGCCTGCAGCCGTCAGCCCCCATGTTCGTCGTGCACGACGATGTACAATGCGAGTCGTGCCAAGGGTTCCGCCGTTCGAGCGTCCCGCCACCTACGAGGATCTGGTCGCGTTACCAGATAACGTGGTCGCCGAGATCGTGGACGGCGAACTGCACGCCTCTCCACGACCCGCGCCGCGTCATGCGGTTGCGTACGCCCGGACGACAGGCTTGCTGGGGTCGGCTTTCGATTCTGGCCGCAGTGGCCCGGGCGGCTGGTGGATCCTGGCCGAACCGGAACTCCACCTCGGGCCGGATGTCTTGGTGCCCGATCTCGCCGGCTGGCGCCGCACGCGAATGCCCCGCGTACCGGAGACGGCCTATTTCCCTCTCGCGCCTGACTGGGTGTGCGAGATTCTCTCCCCGTCCACGGCCCTGCTCGATCGGGCGAAGAAGCTCGCGATTTACGCCCGGGAAGGCGTCGGCCACGCGTGGCTGATGGATCCCATCGCCCGGACGCTCGAGGTCCTGCGTCTAGAGGGCGGCAGGTGGAGCATCCTCGTAACGCGTGCAGGTGAGGACGCGGTGCGGGCGGAGCCGTTCGAAGCCATCGAGTTCAGCCTGGGAGAGTTCTGGGTGGAATAGGCTCGCGGCTCGCGGCTTGCGACTCGCGGCGGCGCAAGGCGTGAGGCGCAAGCCGGGCACATCGCCCGATCGCAAGGTCGCACGATCGCAAGATGCCCCGTTGGGTCAGATTCTCCTGAACTTCTTCCCGACCCGCCTCGTCACGCGGGTGACGATCCACTGCGGCGTGTACCGCGCGAGCGCCACGATCGCGCGGTTGACGCGCCCGTTGACGCAGACGGTGTCGCCGCGCACGACCGCGTCGTAGGCCTGACGCGCGACCGTCGCGGCGTCCATCCACATCCAGCGCGGCAGCCCGCTGACCTGGCTCCGCATCCCGTTGACGTCGTGGAACTCGCTGTAGGTGAACCCGGGGCACAGGGCGGTCACGTGTACGCCGTGCGGCTGTAGCTCGAGGGCGAACGACTCCGAGAAGCGAATGACGAACGCCTTGGCCGCGCCGTAGAGCGTGTGCCCGGCCGTCGCCGGCACCAGTCCCGCGACCGACCCGACGTTGACGATGAAACCTCGGCGCCGCGCCACCATTCCCGGCGCGAACACGTGGCACAGCTCGGCGACCGAGGTCACCATCACCTGGACGAACGCCCGGTGCGCCTCCCAGTCGGAACTGAGGAAGCCCCCGGGCAGGCCGTAGCCGGCGTTGTTGACGAGCGCGTCGATGGTGAGGCCCGCGCCCGCCACCTCGTCGAAGATGCGCGCCGGCGCCGCCGGGTCGGAGAGGTCCGCGACGATCACGTGCACGGCGCCGCCGTGGGCGGCCGCGAGTTCCTTCGCGAGCGCCTCGAGCCGGTCCCGCCGCCGCGCCGTCAGCACCAGGTCGAACCCGTGCGCGGCGAACTCCCACGCGATGGCGGCGCCGATCCCGGCCGACGCGCCGGTGACGAGCGCCGTCATCCGTCCATTCGTCTCGCCCATCCGGCGAGTGTAGCAGAGCAGGCCGACGGCCGACGACCGACGGCTGACGGCCGACTTCGGCGTAACACACGTGACACCGCCGGCAGCCTTCAGCCGTCAGCCATCAGTCGGCGCCAACTGACCACTAGCCACTGACCACTACTTCCCCGTCTCCCCCACCTTCTTCTTCAACGCCTCCATCCGCGCCTTGATGTAATCGTCCATCTCGAGCCGCGGCACCCCCTTCGTCCACCAGTCGGGCGCCGGCTTGCCCATCAGGAAGTGGTCGAAGAACTCCTTCATGCGCACCGTGTAGTCCTGCTGGTTCGGCGGCTTCGCCAGGCCGTGGTTCTCGCCCGGGTACTCCAGCATCACCACCGGCTTGCCGAGGCGCCTGAGCGTGTTGAAGTACTCCACGCCCTGCGTGAAGTCCACCGCGCCGTCCTTGTCGTTGTGCAGGATGACGAGCGGCGTCTTCACGTTCCTCGCGAAATTCACCGGCGAGTTGCGCACGTAGGCTTCCCAGTTGTCCCAGTAGCCGCCGAGGAACCGCCCCTGGCTGCTCTCGAAGATCGCCTGGTTGGCGCCGCCGCTGTTCTTGTAGATCAGGCTGTACATGCTGACCATGTCGGTCAGCGGCGCCCCGGCGACCGCCGCCGCGAACAGGTCGGTCTGCGTCACGGTGAACGCCGTCTGGTAGCCGCCCCACGAGTGACCCTGGAGGCCGATGTGCTTCGGATCGACGACGCCGGTGGCGACGGCGGCCTTGACGGCGGCGGTGAGGCACCAGACGGCGGACATGCCCGGGTCGTTGAGCCGGTAGGTGATGTCCGGCATCAGCACGGCGTAGCCGTTGCTCGTGTAGACCGACTTGTTGAAGCCGTTGGCGCTCGGTGTGGCGAAACCGTAGTGCCCCTGCGACAGCTTCTCGTAGATGTAGACCAGCGTCGGGTAGCTCTTCCCCTTCACGTAGTTCGCGGGCAGGAAGAGCGACGCCTGCAGCTTGCGGGTCGGGCCGCCCTTGCCGAGCGTCACCGTGTAGTCGACGATCTGGGCGCCGCTCGACCACGTGAACGCCTTCACCTGTTCGTCGAGATCGGTCAGCTTCGTGCCGCCCTTCAGGCTGGCGTCGGTCAGGTAGGAGTCCGCCGGCGCCGCCGGCGTGGACTTCGTGTAGAGGTAGACGTCGGCCTTCTTCGCCTTCGTCACGCCGAACGTCGCCTCTTCGAACAGCAGCGGCTGCGCGCCGGCCTTGCCCGGCTCGATCCTGGCGAAGCCGCCCTTCTTCGTGTACTCGCCGAACATGTCCACGTAGCGCGGCACCGACAGGTCCCAGCCCTTCTCGTCCGGGTCGAGGCGCAGCAGCCGCCGGTACCGGATACCGTCCTTGCGGCCGTTCACGGTAAGGTTGACCGCCTGCCCCCCGGCGGCCGGCACCTTCCAGAGGTCCCAGCCGTCCGACAGGATCACGGCATCGCCGTCCTTCGTCCAGCCGAGCGCCGGCTGTGGCGGCTTGACGACGTTGTGGTCGTCGTCCACGTTGACGAAGGACGTCGGCACCGTCTTCGTGATGTTGGCCGACTGGTTGGTGTCCATGTCGTACACGAAGTAGTTGCCGTCCTCGTAGTAGAGGAACCTGGTGCCGTCGGTGGACGGCTGGTTCACCCAGCGCGCCTTTTTCAGCGCGAGCTTGCGCTCCCCGGTTCGCATGTTGATGGCGTACACGTCCTGGTAGTCACGGCCGTCGAGATTGCCCTCGAGCTCGTACGCGCGGATGTCGCTGCCGATGGCGTACTTGCCCTTTGGCGCGGCCGACACGCTGCGCACGCTCTCGTCGGCGAGGCGGATGAACTTCTTGTCGTCCACCCGGTAGATCGAGAGGAAGCTGAAATTCTTGTCCGCCTGCTCCTGCACCTGCTGCTCGGACTGCAGCCGCGGGTCCTGGTAGTTCCAAATCACCACGTCGGGCTTCTCGTCGTCGGGCGTAGCGTCGGCCGCGGCCGGCGGCGCGGCAGGCGCGGCCTCGGGCGCGCCGGGCTTGGCGTCGGGCTTCGCGTCCGCCTTCTTCAGCGTGCGGATCCCGAACGTCAGCGCCGACAGGTCCTCGGTCCACGCCGGCGTGCGGTTCGGGCTGATCGACATCCCCTCCGGGAACGTCTTGTCCGCGGCCGGGTCGAAGACGACCTTCACCGGCTTCGCCTGGCCGAACCCGGTGAACGCCACGACGGCGTAGATCTTGTCCTTGTAGCGCTTGTCCTCGGTGCCCTTCAGCACGGCCAGGCCGTCGCCCTTCTCGGTCCACGCCAGCCTCTCGTAGGACGCCTTGCTGCTGTCTAGCGGCTGCACGGCGCCGGTCTCCAGGTTGTAGAGGACGACGGCGTTGCCCAGCTTGTCGGCGGCGTCGACGGTCACCGCCAGGAACTTGCCGCTCTTGTCGAAGGCGAACTCGTTGACGTTCCCGATGTTGAGCTCGGTGCCGGTGCCGAGCTCGTGCAGCACGAGGTCGGCGCCCTTCGGCCGCTCGTCCGCCGCGCTGCCCGAGGCGGCGGCCGCGGGAGCCGCCGCCGGGGCCGGCTCGCCGCCCGGCCCGTCCGCGCCGTACTTCTTGAGCGCGATCCACCCGGCGCGCTCGCCCGCGAAGGCGAAACGCTGGATCTTGTCGATCCTCGTCTCGGTGCCCTCGTTGAGGTTCAGGATCACCAGCTTGCTCTGCAGCGGCCGGCGCTGCCGCTTGAGCTGCGCCGCTTCCTTCTTGGTCGGGGCGACGCTGAAGGCCAGCCACTTCGAGTCCTCGGAGAAGGCCATCGACCCGGGAGTGGACCGCGTGTCGCCCACGGCGAAGTGGTGCCGTCGCTTGCCCTGCGTCTCGCGGACGTTCACTTCGCTGTCGCCGTCGAGCGGCGACAGCCGGTAGGCGAACCAGCGGCCGTCGTTCGACAGCGCCGAGCCGCTCGCGCTCTTCCAGGCGAGGATGTCGGCGAGTTCCATCGGGCGCGGCGCGGACGGCTTGGCCGGCGCGGCTTGCGCCGGCGACGCCGGCGCCTGGGGGGCGGGCGCCTGCGGCGACGCGGCGCGCGGCGCGGGCTGCAACAGGAAGACGAGGGCGGCGACGAGGAGGAACGGCAACAACAGTCGGCGTCGAGTCATGGCTGAGTTCTCCAGTGCTTACGGGTCGAGCCGTGTCAGCGCAGGGCTGAAGCCCTGCGCTATCTGAAGATCCTGAGCAGCGGCCCTGAACTCCTCGAGGGGCAGCCGTGCGTCCCTACGGATCCAGCTTCGGCGTTTCGAGGATTCGGTCGGCGAAGTTGATCATCTCCCGGACGTACGCGCGCTTCTCGAGGTAGGTCCCGGGGTAGAAACTGCGTTTGAAGCCGTAGATCAGGATGTCGCGCACCTCGCGGTCGGTGAGCGCGAACGCCTCGGTCGCGCGCCGGATCTCGTTCGACACCGAGGTGTTCGACACGAGGCGGTTGTCGGTGCAGATGGTGGTCGAGAGCCTTCGCTTGCGCATCTCGGCGAACGGGTGCCGGGACAGGTCCGCGCCCAGCTCGGGCACGGTCTGCTGGTTCGAGGTCAGGCACACCTCGATCGTGATCCGCTTGTCGGCGATGAACTGCGCCAGCCGCTCGACGTAGGCGCGCTTGTCGGCGATGCTCCCCCCTTTGATCTTCGACTCGTCGAACAGCCAGGTGCCGTGACCGATGCGGTCGGCGTGGAGGTTGCCGATCGCCTGGAAGATCGACTCCGGCCCGTAGTCCTCGCCGGCGTGGACCGTCTTGCCGAGGAACGCCTCGTGCGCGACCTGGTAGGCGAGCGTGTGCTCCTCGGCCGGGTGGCCGTGCTCCTGGCCCGCCAGGTCCACGCCGACGACGAGCAGCCCCTCGTCGTGCCTGAGCCTGGCCGCCGCGCGCGCCACCTGCACGCTGGCCGCCGCGTACAGCTCCCGCGGAGACGCCTCCGGCAGGGCGGTGAAGATCCGGCGGTAGCCCTCGGAGTGCTCCGGCGTGAACGCTCGCAGCGCGCACAGGATGATGCCGGCGGCGAAGCGCGGCTCCTGGCCGGATGCCACCTCGGGCCTCGCGTTGAACGCCCGCGACGCCCGGCGGACCCCTGCGTCGACGGCCCTGACGACCTCCGGGAAGTCGAACCCGGACCGCACGTGGAGCTGCGGCGCGAACCGGATCTCCACGTATCGCACGCCCTCGGCCTGGCAGTCCTCGCACAGCTCGAAGGCCGCGCGCTCGAGCGCCTCCCGGTCCTGGAGCACGGCGACCGTGTAGCGAAACCCCTCCAGGTACTCGGACAGGTTCGCGTAGTGGTCCCGGAAGACCAGCTGGCGCAGCCCTTCCTCGGTGAACGACGGCAGCGGGACTCCGCCCTGGCGGGCCAGGTCGACGAGCGTCGCCAGCCTGAGCGAACCGTCGAGGTGGACGTGCAGGTCGGTCTTCGGCAGCCGGCGAATCACGTCTGGAGTCATAGCGGGCATAATAAGCCCGAAAGGCCCGCTTTGTCGTGAGTGAGTCTTGGGCCTCGAGCCTGAGCCCTGAGCCTTGAGCCCTGAGCCTTGAGCCTTGAGCCTTCTTATGAGCTGGGACGATCCCAACGACGTGGTCAGCGAGTTGAACTCCCTGGCGCCCAGGTCCGAGGCGCCGGCGACGTCCGAGACCGGGCGGCTCGAAACCTGGCTGCGCACGCTGGTCGCGCGGCGCGGGGCGGACCTCCTGCTGGTCGCGGGCAGTCCGCCCGGCGTGCGCGTGGACGGAGAGGTCACCCGCCTCGAGGAGGCCCCGATCGACGGGGACGAAATCGAGAGCGCCGTCCGCCCCGCCCTGCCGGGCTACGCCAGGGACCGGTACGACCAGACCCGGATCACCGACGCCTCGTGGAAGGTGCCGGGCCTCGGCCGGTTCCGCATCAACCTCCATCACGAGCGCGGCCGGCCGGCGGCGACCATCCGCGCGCTGCCGGCCCGGGTGCCCCGGCTCACCAGCCTCAACCTGCCGGCGGGCGTCGAGTTGCTGTCGCGGATCCCGCACGGGCTGGTCCTGATCGGCGGGGCCACCGGGTCAGGCAAGAGCACCACGCTCGCCGCGATCGTCAACGAAATCAACCGGCGCGATCACCGCCACATCGTGACGATCGAGGACCCGATCGAGTACGAGCACGCCCACGATCGGTGCCTGGTCGAGCAGGTCGAAATCGGCACCGACGCGCCGGACTTCCCCACCGCGCTTCGTGCCGTGGTCCGCCAGTCGCCCGACGTCATCGTCATCGGCGAGATGCGCGACCCGGAGACGATGCGTATCGCGCTCGCGGCCGCCCAGACCGGGCACCTCGTGCTGACGACGATGCACACGACCGACGTGGCGTCCACCGTCGGGAGAATCGCCGACTACTTCCCGCCCGAGCGGCAGCCGACCATTCGGCAGGATCTGGCGATGGGGCTGTCGGCCGTCTTCATCCAGGCGCTGCTGCCGCGCATCGGCGGCGGGCGGATTCCCGCGGCCGAGATGCTGATGGTCGGCTACGGGGCGAGGCAGCACATCCGCAAGAACGCGCTGCAGCACCTGAACCAGGAGATCACGATCACGCGCAAGGCCGGGTCGTTCACGCTCGAGGATTGCCTGGTCGCCCTGATCAAGAAGGGGCTCATCGAGCGGGGCGAGGGGTTGCTGCGCGCCTGGCACCCGGACGAGTTCGAGAAGGCGCTCGCGGCGGCAGGGGTATGACTGGCTGACGGCGGACGGCCGACGACCGACGGCGGCGTCACGTGTGACACAACCGTCAGCCGTCAGGCGTCAGGCGTCAGCCGTCGGCCGATCGCTAATCCACCTTGTGGAACTTGTCGTGGCGGGCGCCGCAGACCGGGCACACGTCCGGCGCTTCTCCCGCGACCGTGTGGCCGCAGACCTCGCAGACGTACATGTCGGCCGCGGGCAGGTCCTTCCCCGCCCTGGCCGCTGCGAGCGCCTGGCTGTAGAGCGCGTGGTGCGTCTGCTCGACTTCGTTCGCCCGCTCGAAACTCGCCTGCGCCCCCTTCTTGTCCTCGGTGATGGCGGCGGCGATGAACTCCGGGTACATCGTCGTGAACTCGTAGTGCTCGCCGGCGATGGCCGCCTGGAGGTTGCTCACCGTGTCCTTGGTGTGGCCGGCCACGCGGAAGTGCGCCAGGGCGTGCACGGTCTCGGCCTCCGCCGCCGCGCGAAACAGCCTGGCGATCTGCGGGAAGCCGTCGGACGCGGCCTTCTTCGCGAACGCGAGGTACTTGCGGTTGGCCTGGCTCTCGCCGGCGAAGGCGGCCATCAGGTTGTCGTCGGTCTTCATGGCAGGACTCCTTTATAAGACCATTACGGTCAGCTTGGAAGCCTACCACACACGCCGGCCCGCGACTCGCGGCTTGCGGCCACGCCTTGCGCCTTGCGCCTTACGCCCTACGCCTCACGCCTTACGCCTCACGCCTTACGACCCTGAGCCCTGAGCCTTGAGCCCTGAGCCTTGAGCCTTCTTCTTACTGGTTCGGCCTCAACAGCTCGCGGAAGGTGAGCGTGTTGATGTCGCGGAACATCGGCGTCCGCGGCGGCAGCAGCGACGGCGTCAGGAACTCGTTGTCGAACTTGTAGCCGCGCGACGGCGGCGAGTAGACCACGTCGCAGCACTTGTAGGTGCCGACATCCTGGCGATTGGTATAGAAGCTGACGATCGAGCCCCGGTAGTTGAGGTTGTCCCCCGACCAGTCCTCGATGTAGCGCAGGAAGTTGTGCGCGCCCCCGTCGGTGCCGAAGTCGGTGTGGTCGTTCGCGGTGTTGCTCGTCGGCCTCGGAAAGTTCAGCCCCTTGCCCGCGATCACGCCCATGCGGTACCACGTCGTGGCCGCGTCGCGAGCGCCGCCCGAGTTGGCGTGCAGGACCTGGTGGGGTGACATGAACGTCCCGATGTCGTTGAAGTTGTTCGACAGCAGCGTGACCGCGTCGGCGATGATCGCCGCCGACACGTGGTCGGTGCCCGGCGTCGCGCCGAAGTCGCTGCGCGCCGCGTTCGGCGCGTTGAAGTCCCCCTGCACGTAGGCGGGGTTCTCGGCGACGATGCTCAGCCCTTGAGAGCCGTTGTGCGGCAGGCTCAGCGTACCCGCGTATCCTCCATTGACGATCTTGAGCGCGCGCCGGAAGAAGATCGGCGGGTTGACCCGGGCCTCGTTGACCGGCACCTGGGTCGTGAGCGTCACCGGTGAGGTGCCCTGCGCCCAGAGACTGGCGGTGGAGAACCCCGTAATGGGCTGGTATCCCTTCGCCGGCGGCCAGAAGAGAGAGGCGGCCAGGCCCACCGGCCACGTCGGAGTGTGGCCGAGCGCCCAGGCTGGATCGTTCGCCAGGGCGTAGGCGCCGCCGAGTACCGGGTACTGCCGCGGCACGCCGCCGTAGACGTCGAGGATGCCGTTGCCGTTCACGTCCTCGCCGGGATCGAGCACAGCCGTTCGACACGCTCTGCCCCGAGGCAGGGTTGATGATGTCCTCGAAGCCCAGTTCGCCGGTCTCCTGGTCGTCGCCGAAGTCGTCGGCGGTGTAGAGGAGGCCGTCGGCGCCCTGCCGGGCGTTGGCCAGGTTGTCGCTGCCCTGGTTCTTGTTGCCCCGCCGGTCGGAAAAGTAGACGACGAACCCGGTCGTGTTCTGCGTGTCGGCGTGGGTCGCCAGCCAGAGGCGGAGGTTGTTGACGTCCAGTTCGACGTAGTGCATCACGCCCCCGAACAGCGGCACGGTGCCCGCGCCCGTGGGGTCGTCCCGGCGCGCCCCCTCGCGGGCGTCGTAGAGCGCGAGGGGAAGATAGTCGGTGGGCGCGGTGGACCAGGTCCCGCTGGTGCCGGCATTGCCCGTGTGACCGCAGACGCCGTTCGAGCCGGAGACGATGGACGGGTTGTCGCGCACCCGCTGCAGCCGGATGACGGCCTTGGGGCTCGGGTCGTCGTTGGCGGAGCTGGCGCAGGTGTCGTGCCTCGCGTGTTCCACGCGCCAGCGCTGGCGATGTTGCGACCGGTGACTCCAAGATTGAGGATCTCGACGGTCACGTCCGTCCAGGCGCCGGTGATGCCGCCGCTGTTGTCCTGGCGCTCGATCTTGAGGTACCCGTCGGCGATCGGCGTGCCGGGGGGCAGGCGGTAGCCGTAGCCGTTGGACGCGTTGTAGGTGCCTTCCAGGGCGAGCGGGATGTTGCTGTGGTTGTTGCTGTTCAGCGTCCAGTCGACGCCCAAACCCTGCCGGTAGGTGGCGTCGCGCGCGAGCTTCGCGAGATCGACCGGCGGCGTCGCGGTCACCCCTTGCAGGCTGGTGATGTCCGACGCGCGGTCGGACAGCAGGATCCGGACGCTGGCGAGGGAGAAGTAGCGCTGGCCGAGCACCGCGGCGGAGTCGGGCGTGGCGATCGACGGCCGGCGAATCAGGTCCACCGGAAGCGCGCCGTCGGTCACGAGCGGCAGGTCGAGGCGGGTCGCGCCGGTTCGACCGTTGCGGATCCGGTTGTTGTAGGTGCCGGCGGCCACGCTGGTCCACTTCGGCTCGTTCGGCGTGTTGCCGGCCGTCAGCACCATCGTCGGCACGCCGTCCACCATCTGGAGCACCGACGGGGGCACGCTCGTCACGTTGACGCTTCCCTCCTGCGTGAGAACGCCGCAATTGCCGCCCTGCCCGTACGGGGCGCTGGCGCCGCAGCTCAGGTTGCGGTACACCGGGTTGGTGCCGCTCGTCGTCGCGAGCGAGACGTAGCCGCGGTGGCCGCTGACCGACAGCGGGAGCCCGTTGGCCAGGTGCGTTCGCACGATCTCGCCGACGGCGGTGAGGACGTCCCGCACGGTGAGCGTCGCCGACCCGTCCTGGGCGAGATAGACGTTCTGGTTGGAGTGCACTCGCCCGCCGAAGTCGAAGTCGGGACCCGCGAAGAAGCTCAGGTCGTTCTCGGAGTAGACGCCGAACTGGAAGACCGGCACCGCCGCGGTCTGCAGGACGCGCCGCATCCTCACCTCGGCGGCGGCACCGAAGCCGCCCCCGGTCGCCCGCGCCGTGACGGTGATCTGGTAGGGCGTCAGCAGCCCGGTCAGCCCCTGGAACGGGCCGTTGGGAATCGTCGCGTTCACCGTCGGCTGCTGGGTGATCGTGTAGCCGGACGATCCGTCCGGGGACCGGAACTGAAACCCCGGAAGGCTGGGCGGGTTCGCCGTGAGCGCGCCAATCTGCGCGGCCGTCGGGCTGTAGTTGCCCCCCGTGAACAGCGCGCCGAGATCGGAGGTCAGCTTCTCCAGCCCGGCGAGCGCGGCCGAGTACGCCTGCGTCTGATCGCGGTTGACGCCGCTGGCCTGCTGGTCCGCCTGGATCATCGCGAAGAACCCGATCAGCAGGCCCGACATCAGCGCCATGATCAGCATCGCGGCCAGCAGCGCCATCCCCGACTCGCTCCGGAGCCGCTCCATCCATCGCCGCCCGGCACCGGTATGGGCGCGTTTCGTTCGCCGTTCGACGTTCGCCGTCGGTTTCATTGTCGTGCCTTTCATCGCGGAGCGACCCGCCTACCGGTACCTGTCCACGAGCGCCAGGCTGCGAAGGCTGACCTGCGTCTGCAGCGAGTTGCGGAAGAACCGCCTGGTCAGCGAGAACGCCTGGGCCGATCGCCCGGAGATGTACACGTTCGCCTTCCGAATCTGGTTGGGCGAGCACGGGTCCGGCGCGCACCGGCCCGTGCCGGCGAGATCGGCGGCGTTCATCCTGACGCCCGCCGGGTTGGCGTCGCCGTCCACCATGTCGTAGGTGAACTGCAGGTTGTCGATCGCGAACGCCACGGTGAGCCCGCGCTGGTTGACCGCCGCCGCCGGATCGCCCCAGTTCATGTGCCGCATCAGGCGGGGCGTCGTCGGATCCAGCGTGTTGTCCAGGTAGTACGAGATCATCCGGATGCGCGAGACGGTGGCCGAATTCGCCGTGGTCGGTGTCGTGTTGGCGAGGTCGTCCACCGTCCCGTTGAGCGCCGCGACGAACTGGTTGAGGCGCATCGGGTCGCCCGGCGCGAAGGTGAACGTCTGGTTTCCGTTCACGGCCGTCACGTACACCAGCGCGGAGACGCTGCCCTTGGCGAACATCATCAGGTCGCCCGCCGCCACGTCGTCGCCGACACCGGTGCTGATGTCGAGGCCGTTGGTGTAGGTGCCGGCGACGAACGTCGTGCAATTCGGCAGCGTGCCGGCGCTGCACTGCGCCGGCAGCGCCACCGTCGCGGTGTGCGCGCCCAGGTTGAAGCTGTAGACGGGGACGGTGTCGAGGACGGAGTCCGCCGCGAGCGTGGTCACCATGTCGGTGGCCACGCCGTCCACGACGGGCCCGCACCCGGGGCCGGCGGTCACGGCGGAGATGGTGACGATCCCCGCGTCGAACTGCGTGCAGGCGCTGTCCTGGGGGTGCGGACGCTGGATCTGCAGGGCGCCGAATCCGTTCGGCACCTGGATCACGCGCCCGGTGGGCAGCCCCTGGCCCACCTGGATGAAGTCGCGGACCATCAGGTCGGTGCCGATGCGCAGGTTGTTGTTCACGTCGATGATGCCTCGCGCGCTCTCGGTGCTGCGATAGGCGTTGCTCAGGGCGGTCATCGTGGCGCCCATGATCAGGAGCACGATGGCCATCGCGATCACCAGTTCGACGAGGCTGAAGCCGGATTCCCGGCGTGGCGGTCGGTGCAGGCTGCGCATGGCAACGCCTCTACGAGAACGACGAGATGAACGTGCGGAGCGTGTACGAGCCTCGCTGCGGGCCCACGCTGTAGGTGATCGTGACCAGGACCTGCCGCAGGTCGGGGTTGACTGGGCTCAGCTCGAGGATCTGGATCTGGCGCGTGAACCCGTTGAGCGGAGTCACGATGTCGTCGGCGTCCCCGAGCGTTCCGTTGGGCCCCGGATCGCGCAGCACCTCGAGTCCGGCGGCGGCGTCGTCGGCCGTGTTGACGAGCCCGTCGGCGCCGGCCGCGTACAGGGGCTGCGCGCCGTCGAGGAACACGCCGCCGTCCGAAACGTTCCGGATCTGCGCCCAGGTGATCGTCCGCGTGTCGCGGGCGGTGTGAACGCTCTCGATGGCCTCGCGTGCCTTCTCTCTCGCGGTCAGGTTCGCCGACGAGGTGGACATGTGGCGCATGCCCAGGTAGAAGGCCTGCGCGAGACCGAGCAGGCCGACGAGCAGGACGGTCATCGCGACCATCGCCTCGATCAACGTGAAACCGGCAACGGCGCGGGATGTGGTGGTCTTCGACACGGCTTCCTCCGTCCGGTTCGCTGCGCCCGTCAGTTGGTCCACGCCCGCCCGTTCCAGCGCCACTGGCGGAGGAGGGCCGTCGGCCCGAAGATCGTCACCGCCCGGGCGCTCGTCGTGTCGCCGTAGCGGCCCAGGAACACGGTGCCGTTCAGCGGGTCACCGTGCTGGTCGATAAGCTGCCCCTCGCTCGTGAACGCCACGGTCGTGGCCGCGCCGAACGAGGTCGCCGAGCTGTTGCCGAAGGCGTCGGGGGTGTCGGGCACGCCGTCGAACGTGAGGAACCGGATGCCGTCTTCGAGCACGACGGTGTTGATGACGGTCGTGCCCGGTCCAGGCACCTCCACGCGGGACACGACGATCTGATTCGGGGCGTTGAACGCCACCCGGATGTTCCGGCGCTGGCTGATCGCCTCTTCGCGCACCGCGCGGAGCACCGACGTCACGCGGGTGGCGCCGCTGTCCGATTTGGCGGTGGCGACCGCCGACGGCATGACGAGCACGGCCATCGCCGCCGCGACGCACATGATGCCGATCACCACGACGAGTTCGATCATGGTGAACCCGGCGATCGATCGATCCGGGAGAGGACGGTGCCGTCGACCGGATTCCCGCATGGTGTGCCCGAGGAGCGACTGTTGCATCGGATTCGATCCTTCGAATGCAGCGCGGCCGGCCGGTCCTGCCGGCGAGATGCAGCCGCGACGATCCAAGGAAGGGCAAGCGGCGCGCCATCGGCCTGGTTGCCGAAAAGGAGACGGATTAGGCGGAGATTCGGCCCAGTCTGGCCCCGCCCGTCCCGCCGGACTGTTTCATGATTGAACAGGGAATTACGCTTCTGTCAGAGCAGTCCGAGCTGGAGCCGGGCGGCGTCGGACATTCGCGTCGGCGACCAGGCGGGTTCCCACACGATCTCGACAAAAGCGTCCGAAACGCCACCGACTTCGCGGACCTTCCGCTCGACTTCGAGCGGGAGCGCCTGGGCCGACGGGCAGGCCGGGGCGGTCAGCGTCATGCGGATGTGGACCCGCCGCTCGTCGTCGATGTCGATGTCGTAGACCAGGCCGAGTTCCCAGATGTTGACGGGGATCTCGGGGTCGTACACCGAGCAGACGGCCTCGATGATCCGGGGCCGCAGCGTGAGATCGAGGACGGGGTTGGGCATGGACACTATCTCCGACTGACGGCTGACGACTGACGACTGACGGCTGACGACTGACGGCTGACGGCTGACGACTGACGACTGACGACTGACGGCTGACGGCTGACGGCTGACGGCTGACGGCCGAAGGCCGATTGCGGTGAATCGCTGCTGGCGTTCAGCGTGGCCCGTGTGACGCGGCCGTCAGCCGTCAGCCGTCAGCCGTTCTATTCTGTCGTGACCGTCTCTTCCTTCTCCGCGAGCGCCGCGTGCAGCGTGTGCCACGCCAGGCTCGCGCACTTCACGCGCGCGGGGAATTCCCGGACGCCGCAGAGGACGCCGAGCTTGCCGAGACCGGCTTCGACCGGGTCCCCGGCGCCCGAGAGGACCATCCGGTGGAACTGCTCGAACATCCGCTCGGCCTCCTCGACCCGCTTCCCCTTGATCGCGTCGGTCATCAGCGAGGCCGACGCCCGCGAGATCGCGCAGCCCGCGCCTTCGAACGTCACTCGCGCGATCACCCCGTCCTCGACGTCCACGTGCAGCCTCAGGTGATCGCCGCAGAGCGGGTTGACCCCCTCGGCCTCGTGGTTCGCCCCGGGCAGCGGGCCGAAGTTCCGCGGCCGCCGGTTGTGGTCCAGGATCACTTCCTGGTAGAGCTCGCGCAGGTCGGACATCAGGCGAACATCTCCCTCACGCGCGCCAGGCCGTCGATGAGCCGATCGACGTCCTCGTGGGTGTTGTAGAACGCGAACGACGCCCGGGCCGTCGCGGCCACGCCGAGCCGGTGCATGAGCGGCTGGCAGCAGTGGTGCCCGGTACGGACCGCCACGCCTTCGCCGTCGAGCACGGTGCCGATGTCGTGCGGGTGGGCGCACGACATCACGAACGACACGATACCGGCCTTCTCTCTCGCCCGCCCGAACACGGTCACGTCGTCGAACTCGCCGAGCCGCTTCTCGGCGTAGCGCGTGAGCGCCGCCTCGTGCGCGGCCGCCGCCGCGCGGTCGAGGCCCTCGAGGTAGTCGATGGCCGCGGCGAGGCCGATGGCGCCCGCGATGTCGGGCGTGCCGGCCTCGAACTTCGCCGGCAGCGCGTTGTACCGGACCTCCTCGAGCGTGACCGAGCTGATCATGTCGCCGCCCCCCTGCCAGGGCGGCATCCGGTCCATCAGGTCGGCCCTGCCGTAGAGCACGCCGATCCCGGTCGGGCCGAACACCTTGTGCCCCGAGAAGGCGTAGAAGTCGCAGCCGAGCGCGCTGACATCGACCGGCATGTGCGGGATCGCCTGCGCGCCGTCCACCAGCACCGGGATGCCGCGCGCGTGGGCGAGACGGACCATCTCGGCCACCGGGTTGATCGTGCCGAGGGCGTTGGAGACGTGGCCGATCGCGACCAGGCGCGTGCGGTCGAACAGCAGCCGCTCGTAGTCGTCGAGGCGCAGCGTCCCGTCGTCGTCCATCGGGACGACGCGCAGCCGGGCGCCGGTGGCCTCGCAGGCCATCTTCCACGGCACGAAGTTGGAGTGGTGCTCGAGGATCGACACCACGATCTCGTCGCCCGGCCTGAGCAGCGGCCGCGCGTAGGCCTGCGCGACCAGGTTGATCGCCTCGGTGGTGCCGCGCACGAACACGATCTCGCGCGACTCGCGGGCGTTCAGGAACCGCTGCACGGTCGAGCGGGCCCCCTCGTAGGCGGCCGTGGCGCGCTCGGCCAGGACGTGGATGCCGCGGTGGATGTTGGCGTTGTCGGCCCGGTAGTACCGCGTGATCGCGTCGATGACGGGGCGGGGCTTCTGGGACGTCGCCGCGTTGTCGAGGTAGGTCAGGGGCTTGCCGTGGACCTGCTGCTGGAGAATCGGGAAGTCACGGCGCACGTCCGCCACGACGAACGGCCGGCGCGGTGCGCTTTCGGGTTCGTCCGCCGCCACCTGTCGTGCCGACGCCTTCATGGCACCCTCTCCATCACCGGCGCGCCGGGCAGCCGGGCCGCCAGCAGCCGCTCGATCTCCGCGCGCAGCGGGTCGAGGCCGATCCGGGCCGTGACGTCGGTCGCGAACGCGCGGATGAGCATGCCCCGCGCCGCCTCGAGGCCGATGCCGCGCGCCCGGAGGAAGAACAGCGCGTCCGCGTCGAGCTGGCCGACGGTCGCGCCGTGCGTGCACTTCACGTCGTTGGCGAAGATTTCGAGCTGCGGCTTCGTGTTCACCTGCGCGTCGTCGGTGAGCAGCAGCGTCTTGTTGGTCTGCTTCGAGTCGGTCTTCTGCGCGTCGGGGCGGACCCGGACGCGGCCGTTGAACACGCCGCGCGCGCGGCCGTCGAGGATCCCCTTGTAGAGTTCGCGGCTCGTGCCGTGCGGCCGCGCGTGGTCGATCTCGGTGTGGTTGTCGATCAACTGGACGCCGCCGCCGAGGTAGAGGCCGTTCAGCGTGCAGTCGGCCCCTTCGCCGCCGAGGACCGCCACCGCGTCGGTTCGCGCGATCAGGCCGCCGAGGGCCACCGCGTGGGCCGACAGCCGGCCCGACGGGCCGAGGTGGTACTGCGTGTGCCCGACGTGGAAGCCCGTGTGGGACTCGCGCTGCAGCCGGCAGTGGTCGAGACCCGCCGCCTCGCCCACGACGAATTCGGAGACCGCGTTGGTGAAGCCGAGCGACGGACCGAGACTGGCGAAGATCTCCACGACGCGCGCCTGGCTGTGGCGGCCGAGCGAGGCGAGCAGCCGCGGGTGCGAGATGGCCGGCTGCGGCGTGACGGTCGAGAGGAACAGCACCTGGATGGCCGGCTCCACCACCGCGCCGTCCGGCACCGCGATGAAGGCGCCGTCCTCGAACGACGCGGTGTTGAGGGCCGTGAACGAGCGGCCGTCGACGCCCGCGTGGCGGCCCAGGTACGGCTCGAGCGCGGCCGGCTGCTGGGCCACCGCGTCGGCCAGCGACGAGAGCGTCAGCCCGGGCACCGGCGCGCCAACCCTGGACAGGCCCGGCGCGAAGCGCCCGTCGACGAAGACGAGCGCCGGGCCGTCGAGCCCGGGGATGAGAAACGGCGCGACGTCCGACGCCGAGACCGCGGCCGGCGGCGCCGGCACGAACGGGGTGTCCGCGATGGGCGCCACGCTCGTGAACCGCCACTCCTCGTCCCTCGTCGTCGGGAAGCCGGCGCGGCGGAAGGTGCCGATCGCGAGCTGCCGAAGCGTGCGGAGCCAGGCCGGCTCGTTCGAACGGGCGTCCTGCGCCCGTTCCAGCATCGCGAGATACGCGCTCACCTTGGTGGCCATCTCTCCGTCCCCGTCGGCGCAGGGCTGAAGCCCTGCGCTATCTGACGCACGCCCTGCGCTGATCCGACACCCGTCTCCACTCCCGTCGGCGCAGCGCTGAAGCCCTGCGCTATCTGACGCACGCCCTGCGCTGATCCGACACCCGTCTCCACTCCCGTCGGCGCAGCGCTGAAGCCCTGCGCTATCTGACGCACGCCCTGCGCTGATCCGACACCCGTCTCCACTCCCGTCGGCGCAGCGCTGAAGCCCTGCGCTATCTGACGCACGCCCTCCCGCCATCCGACTCCAGATAGCGCAGGCCTTCAGGCCTGCGCCGCTGCTTCGAGCCAGCCGTATCCCCGCTCCTCGAGTTCCAGCGCCAGTTCCTTGCCGCCCGACCGCACGATCCGGCCGTCGGTGAGCACGTGGACCCGGTCGGGCACGATGTAGTTGAGCAGGCGCTGGTAGTGCGTCACGACGACGGTGGCGCGGTCGGGGCTGCGCAGCGAATTGACGCCGTTCGCCACGACCCTGAGCGCGTCGATGTCGAGGCCCGAGTCGGTCTCGTCGAGGATGGCGAGCGTCGGCTCGAGCACCGCCATCTGGAAGATCTCGTTGCGCTTCTTCTCGCCGCCGGAGAACCCGTCGTTGACGGGACGGGTCATCAGCTCCTGGTCCATGCCGACGAGCGCCATCCTGTCGCGCACGAGGGCGGTGAACTCGATCGCGTCGAGGTCCGGCTCGCCGCGGTGCTGGCGGACGGCATTGAGCGCGGCCTTCAGGAAGTACATGTTGTTGACGCCGGGGATCTCGACCGGGTACTGGAACGCGAGGAAGAGGCCTTCGCGCGCCCGCTCCTCGGGCTGGAGGCCGAGCAGGTCGATCCCCTTGTAGACGACCGACCCCTCGGTGACCAGGTAGTCCGGCCGTCCGGCCAGGACGCCGGCGAGCGTGCTCTTGCCCGACCCGTTCGGACCCATCACCGCGTGCACTTCGCCCGCCCGCACCGAGAGGTCGATTCCCTTGAGGATTTCCTTGTCGCCCACGCGCGCGTGCAGGTTCCTGATTTCGAGCATGTCTCCCTCGGCTGACGGCTGACGACTGACGGCTGACGGCTGACGACTGACGGCTGACGGCTGACGACTGACGGCTGACGGCTGACGGCTGACGGCCGGGTCACTGAATCCCGACTCCCGAATCCTTCGTCCCTCGCCCCTGAGCCCTGCCCTTCGACTCGGGCGCGTCGCGCCCTCGCTCAGGGCACCCCGAGCGAAGTCGAGGGGTGAGCCTTGAGCCCTGAGCCTTGAGCCCTCTTCTATCCCACCGACCCCTCGAGCCTGACCCCGAGCAGCTTCTGCGCCTCGACGGCGAACTCCATCGGCAGCTCGCGGAAGACTTCCTTGCAGAACCCGCTGACGATCAGGTTGATGGCGTCCTCGGTCGTGAGACCGCGCTGCCGGCAGTAGAAGATCTGGTCCTCGCCGATCTTCGACGTCGACGCCTCGTGTTCCATCTGCGCCGAGGTGTTCTTGATCTCGATGTAGGGGAAGGTGTGCGCGCCGCACTTGTCGCCGATGAGCAGCGAGTCGCACTGCGAGTAGTTGCGCGCGTTCTGGGCGCGCTTGCCGATCTTGACCATGCCGCGGTAGGTGTTCTGGCCGTGGCCGGCCGAGATCCCCTTCGAGACGATCGTGCTGCGGGTGTTCTTCCCGAGGTGGATCATCTTCGTCCCGGTGTCGGCCTGCTGGTAGTTCGCCGTCACCGCGACCGAGTAGAACTCGCCCACCGAGCGGTCGCCCTGGAGGATGCAGCCCGGGTACTTCCACGTGATGGCCGACCCGGTCTCGACCTGGGTCCAGGTGATCTTCGAGTCGGCGCCGCGGCAGTGCCCCCGCTTGGTGACGAAGTTGTAGATCCCGCCCTTGCCGTTCTTGTCGCCGGGGTACCAGTTCTGCACGGTCGAGTACTTGATCGTCGCGCGGTCGAGCGTGATGAGTTCCACGACGGCGGCGTGGAGCTGGTTCTCGTCGCGCATCGGCGCCGTGCACCCTTCGAGGTAGCTCACCTGCGCCCCCTCGTCGGCGACGATGAGCGTCCGCTCGAACTGGCCGGTGTTCTGCGCGTTGATGCGGAAGTAGGTGGACAGCTCCATCGGGCAGCGCACCCCCTTCGGCACGTAGCAGAACGAGCCGTCGCTGAAGACGGCCGAGTTGAGCGCCGCGAAGAAGTTGTCCGAGTAGGGCACGACCGAGCCGAGGTAGCGGCGGACCAGGTCGGGGTGCCGGCGCACGGCCTCCGAGAACGAGCAGAAGATGATCCCAAGATCCGCGAGCTTCGCCTTGAAGGTGGTCGCCACCGAGACGCTGTCGAACACCGCGTCGACCGCGACGCCCGAGAGCGCCTTCTGCTCGTCGATTGGAATGCCGAGCTTCTCGAACGTCCGGCGGATCTCCGGGTCCACCTCGTCCAGACTGCGGAGCGCCTTGTTCCGCTTCGGTGCGGAGTAATAGATGATGTCCTGGTAGTCGATCGGGTCGAAGTGGACGTTGGCCCAGTCGGGATCCTCCATCGTCTGCCACACCCGGTAGGCCTTGAGCCGCCACTCGAGCAGCCACTCGGGCTCGTCCTTGAGCGCCGAGATCTGGCGGATGATGTCCTCGCTCAGCCCGCGGGGGACCGTGTCGGCTTCGATGTCGGTCACGAAGCCGTACTTGTAGTCCTGGCTGGTGAGCGCCTCGATCGTCCTGGTTTCCGTGCTCATCGGCACATCCTTCGAACGGCCGCGGCGGAGGTTGAGCTGACCGGGATTGGGGGCCGGCTCCCGGTCAGCCTCTTTATCCGACCGTTCTGGTCTCCAATATAACACGAATACGGGACCGGTAGAGTCCGATATATGGATGACCCGGTGCGAGGCATATGCCCTACGCCGCACGCCGAACGCCCTACGCCGCTCGCCTTACGCCGCACGCCTTACGGCCTACGCCGTGCGGGAGGCGCCGCAAGCTGCGAGCCGGGAGCCGGGAAGCTATAATCGCGCCCATGCACCAACGCCTTCGCTCTCGTCCTCGCGCGTGGTTCGCCCTGGTCGCCGCCATCGCGTCGGCGCTCACCCTGGCCACGCTCCACGCCCGGCAGAACCCGCCCGTGGTTCCCCAGCCGCCGACCGGCGTCAACGCCCTGGCGCTCGACATCTTCCGCGAGCTCGTCGAGATCAACACCACCGAGTCCACGGGCGGCTCGAGCAGGGCCGCCGAGGCCATGGCCAAACGCCTGCTCGCCGGTGGCTTCGCGCCCGCCGACGTGCAGGTGCTCGGGCCGAATCCGAAGAAGCAGAACCTGGTGGCCCGATACCGCGGCACCGGCGCCGCCCGGCCGCTCCTGCTGCTCGGCCATCTCGACGTCGTCGAAGCGCGACGCGAGGACTGGTCGCTCGACCCGTTTACCTTCGTCGAGCGCGACGGCTACTTCTACGGCCGCGGCACCTCGGACATGAAGGACATGGACGCCTCGTGGGTGGCGAACCTGCTCGAGCTGAAGCGGCAGGGATACCGGCCGAACCGCGACATCATCCTCGCGCTGACCGCCGACGAGGAGGACGGGGACTCGAACGGCGCGGAATGGCTGCTGCGGACCCACCACGAGCTGGTCGACGCCGAGCTGGCCCTGAACGAGGGCGGCGGCGGCCAGATGAAGAACGGACGTTACGTCTCGAACAACGTGCAGGCCGCCGAGAAGGTCTACCAGAGCTTCGCCCTCGAGGTGCACAACAAGGGCGGCCACAGTTCGCTGCCCTCGAAGGACAACGCCATCTACCGCCTGGCCGCCGGGCTCGCGCGCCTCTCGGCGTTCGACTTCCCCATCCGCCTGAACGAGGTCACGCGCACCTACTTCGAGCGGATGTCCGGGGTCGAGCAGGGCGAGGTCGCGCGCGACATGCGCGCGGTCGCCGCGACGCCGCCGGATCTCGCGGCGGCCGGCCGGCTCGCGGCGTCGCCTTACTACAACGCGCTGATGCGCACGACCTGCGTGCCGACGCTGCTCCAGGGTGGCCACGCCGAGAACGCCCTCCCGCAACTCGCGCGGGCGGTCGTCAACTGCCGCATGCTCCCCGACGACACGACGGAGAACGTGATGCAGGCGCTCGCCCGCGCCGTCGCCGACAAGGAGATCGCGATCGCGCCGGTGGCTCCCGCGAAGCCGGGCCCCGCCTCGCCCCTCTCGCCGGCGCTGATGCGCGCGCTCGATCGCGTCACGGCGGAGATGTGGCCGGGCGTCCCGGTTGTCCCGGTGATGGGCACCGGCGCCACCGACGGTAAGTGGTTCCGCATGGCCGGCATCGCCACCTACGGCCTCGGCGCGTTCGAGAACGTTGACGACATCCGCTCGCACGGCCGCGACGAGCGGATGGGCGTGCGCCAGTTCTACGAGGAGAGGGAGTTTCTCTACCGGCTCATTCGGGAGTTGACGGAGTGACCGGCGGACGGCTGACGACCGACGACTGAGGGCCGAGCCACGCTGAGGCAGCCCTAAACGGCCGCCCTACCGGAGTCACATCTGGCACGCGGAATCCCGGTAGGGCGAGGCTTCAGCCTTGCCGAACGCGTGACACGACCGTCAGCCGTCGGCCATCAGCCGTCAGCCCGTTCGTTGACCTGGTTCCCACGTCATGTCTCATCGCGCATCCACCCGTCCCCCTCGCGGCCCCGTCGTCGCGCCGCCGCTCCAGACCGACCCGGCCGTCGTCGCGTCGTTTCTGGACGATGCGGCGCACTACCCCGGGGGTCGGGCCGACGGCGTCGCGTTCCCGCGCTCGGAGGCCGAGGTGGCCGCCATCGTCCGCGAGCACCGGCAGGTGCTGCCCATCGGCGCGCAGTCGTCGGTAACCGGCGGCGCCACACCGCTCGGCGGCATCGTCCTCTCCACCGCCAAGATGGCGGCGATCCTCGAAGTGACCGACGCCTTGGCCCGCGTGCAGCCCGGCCTGCCCGTCGCCACGCTCAAGCAGGCGCTCGCGGCCGACCGTCGCTACTACCCGCCGGCCCCGACCTACGACGGCGCGTTCGTCGGCGGCACCATCTCGACCAACGCCTCCGGCGCGGCGACGTTCAAGTACGGCAGCACGCGGGACTGGGTGCGTGGCCTCACCGTCGTCCTCGCCTGCGGCGAGGTGCTCGACCTCGAGCGGGGCCGCGTGCACGCGGATCCTGGCGGCTTCTTCGAGATCGAGACGGCCGGCGGCGGCGTCACCGTGCCGGTCCCGGCCTACCGGATGCCCGACGTGCCGAAGCGGTCGGCCGGCTACTTCGCGGCGCCGGGCATGGACCTGATCGATCTCTTCATCGGCGCCGAAGGCACGCTCGGCGTGGTCGTCGAGGCGACGCTCGGCCTGGTCACGCCGGCGCCGGCCGCCTGCCTGGCGCTCGTGCCGTTTCCCGACGAGGCGCGCGCGCTTGCCGTCGTCGCCGACCTGCGCGAGCGGTCGCGGCGCACGTGGCGCGAGCGGGACCCGCACGGCCTCGACGTGTCGGCCATCGAGATGCTCGACCGCCGATGCCTGGCCATGCTGCACGAGGACGGGAGCGACGCGAAGCACGGGATCTCCCTGCCGCCGGCGACCGACACGGCGCTGCTCGTCCAGCTCGAGCTCGCGCCCGGCACGACGGGCGAGGACGCGTACGACCAGATCGCGTCGGCGCTGGACCCCGGCGGTGACCGGGCGCCGCTCGGCCTCTTCTGCCGATTGCTTCGCGCGGCCGGGGTGCTCGACCACGTGGAGGTGGCCGTGCCCGGCGACCAGGCTCGCGCGCAGCAGTTCTTCGACTTCCGCGAATCGGCGCCCGAGGCGGTCAAGCAGCGCGTGGCGCTCGCCAAGGAGAAGGGAGACCCGTCGATCCAGAAGACGGCGGCCGACATGATCGTGCCCTTCGACCGGTTCGCGGAGATGATGGGGATCTACCGGCGCGGCTACGAGCGGCGCGGACTGCCCTACGCGATCTGGGGACACGTGTCGGACGGCAACGTTCACCCGAACGTCATCCCGCGGACGGCCGCGGATGTCGCGGCGGGCCAGGAGGCGATCCTCGAGTTCGGCCGCGAGGTGGTCGCGCGCGGCGGGTCGCCGCTCTCCGAGCACGGCGTCGGCCGGAGCGCGGTCAAGCAGGCGCTGCTGCGCCAGCTCTACGGCGACCGCGGCCTCGAGGAGATGCGCGCGGTCAAGCGCGCCCTCGACCCGGACTGGAAACTGGCGCCCGGCGTCATCTTCCCGCAGGGGTCGGAGCGGTTTTTCAACTGCGCCCGGGTTGGGTGACAGAATTGTATCCACCGGCTTCGGCACGATGGCCGCCGTCGGCTGGCTCGGGCTCCTGGCCGGCCGGCTCGGGCGCGGCGGGCGCCTGGGGATGACGGGATCGGCGGCTCGGGACGCGCGCTACTTCGTCTCCGCCGCCCCGGGGAAGACGTACGGGAACACGATGCCGGTCGTGAACATGCAGCGATCGTTGTGGCCGCATTCGGGCACGATGACGATCTTGTGCTTCGCGCCGAGCACCTCGTCGACGTACTTGACGAACGCCTCCCCGCGCGCCCGCCGGGTCGGACCCTGCGCCATCGCGTTCGGCGAGCTGTCGAATCCGCCGAGCGGCAGCGTGTCCACCTGCCCGAGCAGGAACGTCGTCGGCCGCTCGACCAGCTGTTTCTTCAGCTGGTCGTCGGTTGTCTGCGCCGTGTACCCGGTGCGGTTCGCCAAACCCGCCGGCCACCTGTTGTAGTTCGGGGCCTTCGCCGGGTCGAACGGGCCGAACGTGAAAGTTGGTGTGCGCCGGCAGCGGGTTGGCGCTCGGCATGTAGCTCCACCCGTCCTTCGCTGCGGCCGGGTCGGCGTCACCCTGCGGGAGCGGCCGCTCGGCAACCGGCCACGCGTAACTGGACGGGTTGGCGACCACGTAGCTCACCGGCACGCCGAGCGTGTCGTGCACCTTGTTCGCCATCGCGTAGCGGTTGGCGAACTGCCCCCCGGCCGAATGTCCCGTGACGACGATGCTCTTGAGGTTGGGGAACGTGGACCTCACGGCCAGCTTGCGCAGGATCTCGTCCACGAAGTCGAACGACGACAGCGCCGGGTTGTCGCGCGCGGGACCGCCGGTCCGCCAGCTGGTCTGCCAGACGACTTCGTTCGGCTCGGCGCGATCGCTGGCGTCGATCATGTGCGGCGCGATCACGACCGTGTCGTCGAGCGCCCCGGCGAGGAAGGCCGCCGACATCGTCGTCAGGAAGTAGTGATCGGCATTGCGGCCGGTGCCGTGGACCATCACGATCGCGCGGGTGATGCGGGGGTCGGGCGCGTCGAGCGAGTACGAGCGATAGATCATCGCCCGCGCCGGTCCGCCTCCGAGCGTGACCCACTCGGTGCACGCAGGGGTGGCCGTGGTGCAGGGCGCGACCGGCCGGGCCGCCTGGCGCTGGGCCTGCGGCGTCAGCGTGAGCGCGAACGCGATGGGGAGGATCAGGGTGCGCATCCGGAGACGATACACGAAACACGGGTTGGCGGAGCACGTGCGTTCGAGCGCTCCGCTCGCGTCTTGAGGCATAATCCGGCGGAACCGATCGAGAGGGGAGACTTCCATGCATGCGCTGCCGCGCGTCCAGGTCGCCACGATCGCCCTCGTCTCCTGTGCCGCCTGCACCTTCGCGGCGCCGCGGCAAGCCACTCAGCCCGCGCCGCAGACCGACCTGAGGGCCAGCGCCTGGACACTTCTCAGCGCTGCCGCCAATCACAAGGAATCGCCCAGGCGAGTCAAGGCCGTCCGTGCCCTGGGGGTCCTGCGCGGAGACCCGGAAGGCGAGGCCCTGGCGCTCGCCGCGCTTGGAGACACCACGCCCGAAGTGCGCGCGGCCGCCGCGGACGCCCTCGGTGAAATGCGCTCCACCGCCGCCATCCCCAGGCTGCTTGCCGCGCTCGATGACCGCGATGTCACCGTCGCCTGGGCCGCCTCGGGCGCCCTCCTTTCCATGAAGGACGGTCAGGCCTACGACATCCCCTACGAAATCCTGACTGGCCGGCGCAAGGCCAACGCGTCGCTCTCCGTGCAGGCTCATGAGACCCTGCGCGACCCCGAGAGAATGGCCGACCTCGTCGTCACCCATGGAATCAACTTTGCCCCGTACGGCGGCTACGCACTGGCGCTTCTCAAGGCGCTTCAGGGACGCAGCGACGTCCGGGCGCGCGCCGCGGCGGCGCTCGCGCTCGCGCACGATCCCGACCCGGAGGCGGGCCGGGCCCTCGTCGAGGCCGTTCTTGGGAGGAAAGACGTCCTTGAACGAGAGTCGCTCGTTCGCGTGGCCGCGTTGCGGGCGGTTGCCGAACGCGGCGACACGTCGCTGCTCTCCGGAATCGCTCCCGCCTTGACCGATGAGGACGAGAGCGTCCGCCTGATGGCTGCCGCCACGGTGCTGCGGTTGACCCCGTCGCCACGTCGCCCGGGCTGATTGACCGGCTCGTCCGGCGCCGGGCACGTTTCCTTCACCGTCCAGGCGAGCGGGGGTCGTGTGTGAGGGCCGGGATCGTCCTGGCCGACCGGCGTGGTGTGCGGGACCGGCTCGTCGGTCGGCCAGGTTCTTCCGTCGCGCGTCATGCCCCGTGCGCCCGCTCCTTGTACCGCTTCGCCGCGGCCAGATCCTTGCGCAGTTCGTCCGCGGTGCGCCGCGGACCGTAGCCTGGCGTATCGCGCTGGATTCTCCAGCTCTCCCCGAGCGAGCCGCCGTCGACCGTGTCGAAACCGAACCGATCGAGCAACCCGGTGACCGTCTTCCTCGCCTCCCCGTCGTTGCCGAAGATGGCCAGCGCCCGCCGATTCGGCGAGCCGGCCGGCTGGCCGTGCGTGGTCAGCTCGGCGGCATAGATGTGGTTGAACGCCTTCACGACCTTCGACGTCGGCAGGTGCGCCTGGAGCAACTCCGACGTCGTCGTGGACTCGTCGTCCAGCTCGCGAACGTGTCCGTCGCGCTGGGGGTAGTAGTTGTTCGTGTCGATGACGATCTTCCCGGCGAGGGGCTCGACGGGAACCTGCCGGTAGTTCTTCAAGGGGATCGTGACCACGACGATCTCTCCCGCCTTTGCCGCTTCGAGGGGCGTCGCCGCCCGCGCCCGCGGCCCGAGCTCGGCGACGAGATCCTTCAGCGTCTCGGGTCCCCGCGAATTGCTGACGACGACGTCGTAGCCGTTCTTCACGGCGAGCCGGGCGATCTGACTGCCGATGTGCCCGGCGCCGATCAATCCGATGGTCTGCATGGCGAACTTCTCCTTCTCCCGGGTTCTCCCTGGGTGCAACCGCTGTGGTGTGAAAAGCCCGTGGATCGATTCTACGGTAAGGGGAAGATCCGAGGCGTCCGGATTCCCGTGCCGAGCGCACACGGCTGACCTTGAAGCGCAGCCGCGAACCGCGGATCCGACCGCATGCTCTCGAGTTCCGGCATCACTCGGATGAACACCACTTGCGTGGAACGGTCCTGAATCGCGCGGTCCAGCCATCGACACGCCTCATCTGGGTGCCCCAACACCGCATTGCCTTGTCATCCTCGGAGCTTCCACAACCGTGGAGGATCTGGGCACCGACAATGAGGCGATCGGCCCCAGGCGGGCGGGTGGCGGGCCGGCCATTCAACGCTGCCGGGCTGACCAGTAGTCGCGGAAGGCGCGCAGGCGGGGCAGCGATTCCCGGTCCTTGACCCGGTTGGTGGCCGCCTTGCTGGCGATGATGTCGTCGGGATGACACACGGGGAAGCCCTCGACATCGACGTGCCTGGCCCACGCATCGGCGAAACGTTCGATGCCGTCCGGAGCGAACACCAGGTCCAGGTCGAACGGGCCGTTCTTCAGTTGAACGAAGTCTTTCCCCCTGACAATCTCTGCGGATTGTGCCGGCTCGAGGTCGAATCCCAGTTCCCGGATCGCCTCCACCAGGGCGGCGCCGTTCTCCGGAGTGCGCTCGACGAACAGGTCGGCGTCCTGCGTCGTATCCGGGAATCCGAGAAGGATGGCGCCGGACTTGCCGATGAAGAGGTATCGGACGCCGTGGCGGGAGAACGCGTCGCGGATCTCCTCCGCCTGGCGGTACTCAAACGCGCCCATACCCCAGCCAGTCCGGCAGTGCGGTCTCGCACCACCGCCGGTACTCTTCCATCGTATCGAAGGCGCGGTACGGCTCGTCATCGAGCACGGGACGGTAGGTCTTGATGAAGGCGTAGCGGACCCGGAGGGACAGCGGACGACGGCGCGCGGCCTCGAACTCGTCCAGCCAGGATTGGAGCTCCGGCAACGGGCGTCCCTTGTCCATTGACGGGTATGGTAGCACCGCCGGGCCGGTACAGCATCGTCAGGAGCGGCGATGTCAGGGCTCTGGCGCGGGGCGACCGGCCAGGAAAGCCGTCGCGGCGGGCGGGGACGTCAGCGAGCCTCGACGTCGACCTTCCGGGCCTGTATCGCCAGCCGCGTGAGCGGCGGGGTCAGGAGGCTCCCCACCTGCACCTGGAAGTACTCCTTGACGGTGGCCCAGTCGGTCCGCCCCTCGCCGGGCAGCGGCGCCTCGCGGTCGGCATCGACGAAGTAAGTCAGCGCGCGGAGCAGGAGGCCGTCGTCGATGTGCCCGTCGTAGACGGTGCGGATGGCGGCGAGGGCGGAGACGATGCCCAGCCGGTGCTGCTGGAGCATGACGTACACATCGAAGAAGTCGCGCCGCAAGCCGCGGTCCAGGATGGCATGCAGCTTCGTCGCCAGCACCCCGGTGACGTCGAGGTGTCGCGCCTCGGCATGGGGGACGAGGAACTCGAGGACGAACGCGGAGACCTTGATCCCGTTCCACAGCAAATGCACGGTGTCGGGGCCGCGCTCCTGGATCTCGACCGCACCGCTCGCCGTCAGCTGCTCGACGAGGTCGGTGAGGTTGCCGGGCGAATCCAGGCCGAAGTCGACGTCGCGGCTCGGTCGGTACGGCGCGAAACAGCGGACGGCCTGGCCGCCGATGACGAACCAGTAAGGCAGCGGTTCGACGGCCGTGGCGAGAGGCGCGGGCATCACCTGGAGCGGCCCGTAGGGCGCGCTCACGAGAGACCTCGCGCGCGCATGACGGCGTCGAACAGGCCGCGGCTCCGCGGCCGCCAGCCGGGCAAGCGCCGCGCCTGGTACAGGTCGAGCCAGGGGAGGCTCGACGCGAAGCTCACCGCGGCGAGCGACCCGTAGTTGAAGCAATAGAAGGCGAGCTGCGGACCCGGGACAACCGTGTCGGGCGCCAGATTGTACAGGGCGGCGGCGGCGTGAGGCGGTAGCGTCGAGACGCGGTAGTGGCGCGGCTCGATCCGGTCGAATGCGTTGTACAGCGTCGCGCGGGCGGGCGGGTTCAGGCCGGTGGTGGCGCACAATTCGGCGACCCGCTGCCGGAGCGCCGCCATGTTCGGCCGGCGCGGACCCAGCGTCGACTGCCGCACCACCGCCAGGACCGGCGCCGGAAGCCGCGAGCGGCCGGCATCAGCCCGCCGGCGGCGTCTCGAGGCTCGACCGAGCCGCGCCTTCGCGTCGCGCTGCGACTGTTGAATGTCGAACATCACTGATATTAATTATAGACATATATAACGCTATTTCGAAACACCCACGACGAACGACAGGCAGCCGCCGCCCGCGCCCACGGGCTTCGAGTCCTGCAACCCGGCCGGCCCTGAGCGCGCTGCAGCCGGGTGCCGATCACCAACGGAGGCGCAGACCGCAGGGCGTCGATCGGGACGAATTGACGCTGCGTCTAGGACGCGAAGGATCGGCGGAGCGCCGTGCACACGTCGCGGAGCGCGTCGTCCGCCTGGTCGAACAGGCCGGGGAGAACCGCGAAATCGTGCAGAGTGCCGGGATACGAGCGGTACTGCACGGGCGTGCCCTCCGCGGCGAGCCGCCGCGCGTAGCGGGCGACCTGGTCGCGCAGCACGTCGAACTCGGCGTTCAGCACCAGCGCAGGCGCCAACCCCGAGAGATCCGGTGCGAGCAGCGGCGAGACCGTTGGCAGAGCTGCCAGGTCGGGCCGCGTCAGGTAGTGGTCGCGGTACCACCGAATGCTGGCCGTCGAGAGCCACGGCCCCTCGCCGAACCAGCGGAAGGACTCGTCTTCGGTCGAAGACAGGTCGACCCATGGACAGATGAGTACTTGCTGTGCGACGGCTGGGAACCGCTCGTCGCGAGCCCGTATCGACACCAGAGCCGCGAGGTTTCCGCCCGCGCTGTCACCCGCTACGGCCAGCCGCGCCGGATCGCCCCCGATGGCAGGCGCATGTCCGCCGACCCATCGCAGGGCCGTCGCGGCCTCCTCGACGGCGACGGGATACGGGTTCTCGGGCGCGACGCCGTATTCGAGCGAGAGAACCATGCAGGCAGCCCCGGCCGACAGGCGGGTGCAGACCCCATCGAATTCGGGCGCGCTGCCGAGCACGAATCCACCGCCGTGAAAGAACACGAGGACCGGAAACGGCGGGTTTCCCCGCGGAGTGTACCGGCGCAGGGTCAGCCGCCGCGAGGCACCGGGAATGGTCAGGTTGTCGATGCCGGCCACTTCGCCTGGCGGTCCGATCCACGACGGTTCCAGGAAGTTCGCACGAGCCTCATCGAGCGAGAGGGCCGAAAGCGGCGCGCCGGGCGCGCCGGCCAGCTTCGTCAGGAGTTCGTCCGCCTGCGGATGGAGCTGACCGTCTCGATAGAGTGGGTAGTGATTCATCGACACGACCGGTTTCAGTGCCCGATGCCCCGCGGGGCGATCTCGAGGATGGTGCGCGCTTCCATCCCGGCGGCGCTAAGCGTAACCTGCACCCTCCGCGAGTGGAAGCCTCTTCTCCTGCGATGGCAGGGCGGTGTTACGCTGTGGTCAGTGACCCGCTCGGCTCGACGCTGACGCGCCGGATCCGCTCCGACGATGACCGACAAGCCCACGCTGCTGCATCGCCTCTCCGTCGTCGAGTACTTCACCTTCGGCTTCGGCACGATGGTCGGCGTCGGCTGGCTCGTCCTCATGGACGACTGGCTCGGGCGCGGCGGGCCCGCCGGCACGATGCTCGGCTTCTTCCTCGGCGGCCTCCTCCTGCTGCCGATCGCCCGTGTCTACGGCTCGCTCGTCCGCCGCATCCCCGACGCGGGCGCCGAGATCGCCTACACCGAGGGGGTCTTCCCCCCGCTCCTTTCGTTCGCCACCGGCTGGACGATGGTCCTCGCCTACGCGATCGTCTGCCCG
Organism: uncultured Acidobacteriota bacterium; assembly: GCA_963776495.1. GTDB lineage: Bacteria > Acidobacteriota > Vicinamibacteria > Vicinamibacterales > Fen-181 > FEN-299. The sequence goes on from CAVZMW010000003.1 coordinate 540,806, forward strand.
TGGGAGGCGGTGGCCATCGGCAACCTGCTGGCGCGCATCTTCCCGTCGCTGAACTCGTGGCCCCTCTACGCGCTGGCCGGGAAGACCATCTACGCGCCGCGCCTGGCGGTCGGCCTGGCGCTGACCGGCCTCATCACGGCGGTGAACCTGCGGGGGATCCGGCCGAGCGGCCTCTTCCAGGACGTGACCACGTTCGGGCTGCTCGGAGCGTTCGTGGTATTCATCTCGCTCGGCCTGACGCGCGGCCACGCGGCGAACATGCTGCCGGCCTTCGCGCGGCCGGGCACGGCGGGCGCGCTGCTCTCGATCCTGCTGGCGATGCAGATCGTCCCGTACTTCATGACCGGCTTCGAGTCGGTAGTGAAGGGGTCGGAGGAGGCCCGGCAGGACTTCGACCGGCGTCAGTTCGCCCGGGTGATGTACCTCGCCGTCGTCGCCGGCTCCCTCTTCTACGTCGTCATCGTCGGCTCCGTGGCCTTCATCCATCCCTGGCGCGACATCGTGTCGGGGCACGTCGGCACCGAGGTCGCCTTCGAGCAGGCGTTCGGGTCGCGCGCCATCGCGCAGCTCGTCCTGGCCGCGGCCTTTCTCTCGCTGCTGAAGGTCTTCAACGGGAACTTCGTCGCCGCCACGCGGCTGATGCTCGCCATCGGTCGCCGCGGCCTGGTGCACCCGATCCTCTCGCGGGTGCACTCGTCGCACGGAACGCCCTCCGCCGCCATCTGGCTGGTGGCCGGGTTGACGGCCGCGGCGGCGTTGCTCGGCGACGCGCTGCTCGTGCCCATCACCGAGGTCGGCTCGCTGGCGGCCGGCGTCGGCTGGCTCTCCGCCTGCGTCGCCTGGCTGCTGCGCGTGCACGACGAGCCGCGCTGGCCCGCCTGCGTGGGAGCCGTCGTGGCCGTCAGCCTGATCGCGATGAAGGTGCTGCCGTTCGTGCCGGGGAGCTTCACGGCGACCGAGTGGCTCGCGCTGGCCGCCTGGCTGGGGCTGGGACTGGCGTTCTGGACGATGCGCCGCTCGCGGGCTGACGGCTGACGGCCGACGGCTGACGACGGGAGGCTACTGGCTACAGGCCACAGGCTTCAGGCGGCGTCACGATTGTCACGCGTGACGAGGCCTGTGGCCCGTAGCCCGTGGCCCGTAGCCCGTGGCCCGCAGCCTGTGGCCGATGTCCCCGTCCCTTGCCATCCTTCCCCCGTCGTGACAGCATTCACGCGGTTCGTTCGTCCGGCTGCCGCCGGTCGCCCGTTCCCGCCTTCTGGAGAGTGCCATGACCCGTTCCGGCCAATCCGTCCTGCGCGTCTTTCTATACTGCGGCATCGTCTGCGCGGCCATCGCCGGCTTGTTGACGCGGCCGACGCTGTCCGCCCAGCCGGCCGCGCAAGCGATCAAGTTCGCCCACGCGCCGCATATCGCGAACGACGGGCGCATCGCCTTTTCGTACCACGAGGATATCTGGATTGCCGACGCCGACGGCTCGAACGCACGGCGCCTGACCGCGCACCTGGCCACCGACACCACGCCGCGCTTCTCGCCCGACGGCAAGTGGGTCGCCTTCACGAGCAACCGCGCCGGCAACAACGACGTGTTCGTCATTCCCGCCGCCGGCGGCGAGGCGCGGCAGCTCACCTACTACTCGGGCGACGACCAGGTGCTCTACTGGGCGCCCGACGGCAAGCACATCCTCATGTCGAGCAGCCGCGGCCCCGGTGCGTTCGGCTCGCCGCTGTTCCTGCTGCCCATCGACGGTTCGCCCGAGGAGCCGATCAAGATGGCGTCGGCGCGGCTCGGCATGCTGAAGCAGGACGGCAGCCTGCTGGCGTTCAACCGCGCGCTCCCCTCGACGGGCGTCTGGCGCAAGGCGTTCAAGGGCAACTCGGCGCCGGGCCTGGCCGTCGAGGACATGACCACGCACGCAGATCACCGAAATCACCAATACCGCGATGAAGGACTATCAGCAGCACGTCAACGACGTGTACCCCATGTGGGGCGCCGATGGTCTGCATCTACTTCGCCTCCGAACGCGACGGCACCTACAACCTCTGGCGGATCCCGTCCAAGGGCGGAGCCGCGCAGCAGGTGACGCATTTCAAGTCCGGCGGCGTCTTCTCTCCCTCCATCTCGCCCGACGGCAAGCGGATCATCTTCCAGGACGACTTCGACCTCTGGACGCTCGAGGTGCCCAACGGCACGCCGAAGAAGCTCACCATTCCGCTCGCCTTCGATCCCAAGGACAGCGACCTGCAGGTGCTGACGACCGACAACCTCGCCGACGGGTTCGCGCCGTCGCCGAACGGGGACTACGTCGCCGTCGACTTCCACGGGGACATCACCATCGTCCCCAGCGAGCAGGGCGTCGGCGAGCGCACGCCCGTGGCCGCTACCGCGTGGCGCGAACGCGGCGAGGAGTTCTCTCCGGACGGCAAGAAGCTGGCCTACGTCTCCGACGAGTCCGGCGATCAGGAGGTGTGGATCTACGATATCGCGACCGGCAGCCGCCGCCGACTCACCACCCAGCCGTCCGAGAAGGGACCGATCGTCTGGGCGGCCAACTCCCAGAAGCTCGCCTACACCGGCGACAACAAGATCTGGGAGATCGACCTCTCACCCGCGCAGCCGCAGCCGAAGGAGTTGGCGTCGAATCCCGCCGGCGGCTTCAACATCCAGCAGTACGCCGCCGACGGCGCGTGGCTCGTCTACAGCCGTCGCGACGACGACCAGAACGCGGAGGTGTACCTCTACGACATCGCCGCGAAGAAGGAGTACAACGTCACAGCCAGCCCGGCCGGGGAGTCCTCCGGCGCCCTGACCCCGGACGGCAAGACGGTGGTCTTCACTTCCAACCGCGACGGCGCGGTCAACCAGCTGTTCGCCGTGTCGCTGGCCAGGCTCGCCGAGGATCCGAACGACCCGCTCGTGCGCGAGCGCGTCCGCGGCCAGGCGTCCGCGGCCGGCGGACGCGGCGGGCGGGGCGGCGGCGGTGAGGCGGGCGCCGCGGCAGCCAGCGTCGCGCCGCCGCGCATCGACCTCGACGGGATCGAGAAGCGCGCCGTGCAGCTCACGCGCGGCACGTCCCCGGTCACGGGCTTCTTCCTCTCGAACGACGGCCGCACCATCTACTTCGCCACCGGCGCCGGGGGAGGCCGCGGCGGGCGGGGCCAGGCCCAGGCGCCCGCGCCTTCACCGGCGCGCGGCCGCGGAGCCGCGACGACGGCGGAGGAAGCAACAACCGGGCTGTTCGCGATCGGGATCGACGGACGCGACCGCCGCACCGTCGCCAGCGGCTCCTTCCCGGGCCTGCGGCCGACCTACGACCGCCGGGCCGTCTTCTTCCGCGCCGCTCGCCTCCGGCGGCGGCACTGCCAACGCTCCGGGCGCGCGGGGCGGCGGCGGGGGGCAGGAAGTCCACCGCATCCTGCTCGCCTCGCCCCAGCGCAACGATCGTGTCAGCTTCTCGCTGACGCTGCGCATCGACCGCCGCGCGGAGTGGAAGCAGATGTTCGAGGAAACGTGGCGGGTGATGAAGTACCGCTACTACGATCCGAAGCTGAACGGCTACGACTGGGCGGCCATCAAGGCCCGGTACGAGCCGCTGCTCGAGTACGTCGGCACCAACGAGGACGTCTACGATCTCGGCAACGCCATGATCGGCGAGATGAGCAGCTCGCACACGGGCGTCAGCGGCCCGCCCACGAGGACGATGGATCGGCTCTACACGACGCGGTTCCTCGGCTTCGAACTCGAACCGGCCGGCGGCCGCTACCGCATCACCCACATCTATCGCGACGGCCCGGCCGACAAGGAGTGGCTCGACCTCAAGGTCGGCGACTACGTCCTGGCGATCGACGGCGCGGACGTCAAGGCCGGCGACAACTACTGGAAGATCCTGAGCACGACGACCAACGAGTACATCCCGGTGAAGGTGTCGAAGACGGCGTCGGGCGAGGGCGCGAAGGTCGTGCGCATCGCGAGTGTGACCAACCTCGGCAACCTCCGCTACGACGAGTTCGTCGCGAACAACCGCGACATCGTGGACAAGGCCACCGGCGGGCAGATTGCTTACGTCCACATCCGCGCGATGGACCAGCCGTCGCTCGATCGCTTCACCGCGGACATCGACCGGTACTGGAACAAGAAGGGGATCATCATCGACGTCCGCTACAACACCGGCGGCAACATCGACGAGCAGCTGCTCGACATCATCGAGCGTCGGCCCTACATGTACACCAACCCGCGCAACGGCGCCCGGACCTGGGGACGGCGGCCGCAGCAGGCCATCGCCGGGCCGAAGGTGATGCTCATCAACCAGCGGTCGTTCTCGGACGGCGAGGCGACGCCGATGGGATTCCGCACGCTGGGCCTCGGCCGCATCGTCGGGACGCCGACGGCCGGCGGCGTCATCTGGACCGGCAGCTACGCGCTCATCAACGGCGGCAGCGTGCGCACGCCGATGCAGCTGGCCGCCGTGTACGATCCGACCAGGCCGAACAACTACGGGACCAACCTCGAGAACTACGGCGTCCCGCCCGACGTCTGGGTGCAGAACTCGCTGACCGACGAGATGAACGGCGTGGACCGCGAGCTCCAGGCCGCGATCGACGAGGTGATGCGCATGCTCAAGGCCACGGCCGGCGGACGGTAGAGGACGCGATAGGGGTTGGGGTTCCGGGGGATGAAGCGCGCCCCGGCTGACGGCTGACGGCGGTGTCACGCTCTCTTCAGCAGGCCGGCCCTTTCCGCCGCCGCCCGCATTCGATGGCGTGCGGGCTCTGGCGAGACCTCGCCGTCGCGCTTCGCGCGGAGGCGGGGAGGGCCGGCACATGTCGGCGGGCCTCAATGCCTTCCCTACGATCGAAACCACCAACGGAGCCGCGAAATGTGAGGCGTCAGGCGCGGGGCGTTAGCCGTCGGCCATCAGCCGTCGGCCCTGTGTTACAGTTTCCCTGGATTTCCCATGAGCGACCGCAAGTACCGCCAGCGCGGATACCAGGACGACGACCGCGACAGACAGCCGGCCCCGAAACCACAGGGACCGCCCGGGCCCAGGCCGCGCGGGGATCGGCCCGAGGGGCCGCGTACGCCGAACCTGATGCCCACCCGCCAGGTCGTGCGGTGCGCGAAGTGCGGCGCCGAGATCGCCTCCCCCTATGCCGCCGACGGCCGCTGCGCCAAGTGCGGCGCGGACGTGCACACCTGCGCCCAGTGCGCCTACTTCGACCCCGGGGCCCGCTTCCAGTGCATGCAGCCGGTGCCGGAACGCGTGGCGCCAAAGGACGCGAAGAACGCGTGCCCACTCTGGGAGCCGCGCACGACGGTCGAGCGCGAGACGCACTCGGTCGCGGTCGGTTCGGCCCGGCAGGCGTTCGACGATCTGTTCAAGTAGAAATCTCCCGCCAGACTCTCGCCTTTCGAGCCGAATCCAGCTAAGCTGATCAGCGGCTGCTCTGAAGGTGGAATGGCATGGCACAAACCTTTCGTCGTAGTGCCAATACCGTTTTCCTGGTGACGCTCATCGGCCTCGTGCTGATGGTGAGCGGCCTGGTGAGCCTCGCTTACGCCTTGCAGAGTTCGCCCTGGGTCACCCGCGCGTTCCAGCCGCGGTCACAACCCATCCAGTTCAGCCACGAGCGGCACGCCGGCGGCAACGGCATCGACTGCCGGTACTGCCATACGTCGGTCGAGGTGTCCTCGTTCGCGGGGATCCCGCCGACCAAGACGTGCATGAACTGCCATTCCCAGATCTTCAAGGACTCGCCGTTCCTCGAATTGGTGCGTTCCAGTTTCCGCGACGACCGGTCCATCCCGTGGACCCGAGTCTACGATTTGCCGGACTTCGTCTACTTCAACCACAGCATCCACGTGAACAAGGGTGTCGGCTGCTCGACCTGCCACGGCAGGGTGGACCTGATGCCGTTGACCTATTCGGTCCAAAGGCTGGAGATGCAGTGGTGCCTGGACTGCCACCGGCACCCGGAGCTCTACGTCCGGCCGCGCGGGGCGGTGTTCGACATGACCTATCGCCCACCGGCCGACCAGCGCGTGCTCGGAAGAAGGCTGGTGGCGGAGTACAAGATCCAGAGCCTGACGAGTTGTTCGACGTGCCACAGGTAGGGGCGCGAGGCGTAAGCCGTAGGGCGCAAGGCGTAAGCCGTCGATGGGATCACCGATGAGCGATGAGGCGAGCAAGAACGGCGGCCGTGAATACTGGCGCAGCCTCGAGGAGCTCGCCGACACGCCCGAGTTCCGCGAGGCGCTCCACCACGAATTCCCCGAGGGGGCGTCCGACCTCCTCGACCCCGTGAGCCGCCGCACGTTCGCCAAGCTGATGGGCGCGTCGCTCGCGCTGGCGGGGGTCACCGCCTGCACGCGCCAGCCCGCCGAGAAGATCGTCCCCTACGTGAAGCAGCCCGAGGAGATCCTCCCGGGCAAGCCCCTCTACTACGCGACCGCGATGCCGATGGCGGGCTACGCGGCGCCGTTGCTCGTCGAGAGCCACGAGGGCCACCCGACCAAGATCGAAGGCAATCCCGATCATCCGGTCAGCCGCGGCGCGACCGACGTCTTCTCGCAGGCGTCGATCCTCGGCCTCTACGACCCGGATCGGACGCGCACGTTCACCTACCGCGGCGATATCCGGCCGTGGAACGACGTCCGCGCGGCGCTCAAGGCCGCGGCGGACGCCTCGCGGGGCCGCGGGGGCGACGGCGTCCGGCTGCTGACCGGCAGCGTCACGTCGCCCACGCTGGCCAGTCAGATCCGCCGCCTGCAGGCCGAACTTCCCAACATGGTCTGGCACCAGTGGGAGCCGACCGGGCGCGACCAGGCCCGCGAGGGGGCGCGTCTCGCGTTCGGCGAGTACGTGGACGCGCAGTACATCCTCGACCAGGCGCAGGTGATTCTCGCCCTCGACGCCGACGTCCTCGGCGGCGGCCCGCTCGGCGTGAAGTACGCGAGGGAGTTCGCCGCCCGGCGCCGGGTCACGGGCGGCCGTCGCGAGATGAACCGCCTCTACGTCGCCGAGCCGACGCCGTCGGTGACCGGCTCGATCGCCGACCACCGCCTCCCGCTGCAGGCGGGTCTCGTGGGCCCGTTCGCCCTCTCGCTGGCGGCCGCGCTGGGCGTGCCAGGGGCGACGCCTTCTCCCGCCGCCGACCGGTTCTCCGCATGGATCGCGCCGCTCTCGCGGGACCTCCAGCGCCACCGGGGCTCCTGCGTGGTCATCGCGGGCGACGACCAGCCGGCCGCGGTGCACGCCGTCGTCCACGCGATCAACCAGGCGCTCGACAACGTCGGCCGCACCGTCGTCTACACGGAGCCGGTGGAGGCGAATCCGATCGACCAGCTCTCCTCGCTGCGCCAGCTCGCGGCGGACATGGGCGCGGGCAAGGTTGAGACGCTCGTCGTCATCGACGCCAACCCTCTCTATACGGCGCCGGCCGACCTCCACTTCGACGAGCGGCTGATGGGTCAGGTCCGTCTGCGGGTGCACCTGGGGCTCTACCACGACGAGACCGCGGCGTACTGCCACTGGCAGGTTCCCGCCGCGCACTACCTGGAGTCGTGGAGCGACGCGCGCGCGGGCGACGGCACCGTCACGCTGATCCAGCCGCTCGTCGCGCCGCTCTACGACGGCCGCACGCCGCACGACATTGTCGGCGCGCTGCTGTCGTCCGACACCGCCCAGTCGAGCCACGACGCGGTGCGCGCGTACTGGCAGGAGCGGACGAAGCTCAAGGGCGACGACTTCGAGAAGTTCTGGCGCCGGGCGCTGCACGACGGGATGGTCGCCGGCACCGCCGCGCCCGAAAAGGCGGTGACCGCGCGCCCGGTGGATCCCGCGTCGATCCCGGGCGGCGGCAAGGGGCGCGAGATCGTCTTCCGCGCCGATGCCTCCGCCTTCGACGGCCGCTTCGCCAACAACGGCTGGCTCCAGGAGCTGCCCAGGCCGCAGACCAAGCTCACGTGGGACAACGCGGCGCTGGTCAGCCCGGCCACCGCCGCGCGGCTCGGCGTCGAGAACCACCAGGTGGTCGAGCTGGGCTGCCGCGGCCGCACGGTCAGGGCGCCGATCTGGATCCTGCCCGGCCAGGCGCCCGACTCGATCACCGTCCATCTCGGCTACGGGCGCAGGCGGGTCGGCCAGGTGGGCGAGGGCGCCGGGTTCGACGCCTACGCCCTCCGCACGAGCCTGGCGCCCGGCTCCGACTACGGCCTCGCGGTCCGCTCCACCGGCGACCGCCATCGCCTGGTCAGCGCGCAGATCCAGCAGACGATGGAGGGGCGCGCCATCGTCAGGTTCGCGACGCTCGAGGGATTCAAGAAGGATCCCGAGTTCGCGCACCGGCAGGTCGAGAAGCCGTCCCGGTCCACGACGCTGTACCCGGGACTACGAGTACACGGGCTACGCGTGGGGGATGTCGATCGACCTGAACACCTGCATCGGCTGCAACGCGTGCATGGTGGCCTGCCTGTCCGAGAACAACATCGCCGTCGTGGGCCGAGACCAGGTGGACCGCGGGCGCAAGATGCACTGGATCCGGGTCGATCGGTACCACACCGGCGACGCCGAGCGCCCGACCACCTTCAACCAGCCCGTGCCGTGCATGCAGTGCGAGAACGCGCCGTGCGAACTCGTCTGCCCGGTCGGGGCCACGTCGCACAGCACCGAGGGGCTGAACGACATGGTCTACAACCGCTGCGTGGGCACGCGCTACTGCTCGAACAACTGCCCCTACAAGGTGCGGCGGTTCAACTTCTACCTGTACCAGGACTGGACGACGCCGACGCTCAAGATGATGCGCAACCCCGACGTCACGGTGCGGAGCCGCGGCGTCATGGAGAAGTGCACCTACTGCGTCCAGCGGATCAACGAGGCGAAGATCGAGGCCGAGAAGGCCGGCCGCAAGGTCCGCGATGGCGACATCGTCACCGCCTGCGAGGCGGCGTGTCCCACGCAGGCCATCGTGTTCGGGGACGTCAACGACCCCGAGAGCCGCGTCGCGAAGCTCAAGACCGAGCCGCTCGACTACGGGCTCCTCGAGGACCTGAACACGCGGCCGCGCACGACCTACCTGGCGGCGCTCCGGAACCCGAACCCCGAGATGCCCGATGCCGCGCTGCCTCAGGAGGCTGAGAAGTGACGACGCCGACAGGCCGCCCGCCGGCGGATCCGCCCGCCACGCCGCCCGTGATCGCGCCCGGCTACACGTTCGCCACGATCAGCGACAAGATCGGGGCGATCGTGCTCACGCGGCGGACGCCGGTCGGCTGGCTGGTGGGCTTCGGGATCGCGGCCGGCTTCGTGGCGCTCTTCCTGACGGCCGTCACGTGGCTGTTCATCAAGGGGGTCGGCATCTGGGGGATCGACATCCCGGTCGCCTGGGGGTTCGCGATCGTCAACTTCGTCTGGTGGATCGGGATCGGCCACGCGGGCACGCTCATCTCCGCGATCCTGCTGCTGCTGCACCAGTCCTGGCGCACCTCGATCAACCGCTTCGCCGAGGCGATGACGCTGTTCGCCGTCATGTGCGCGGGGATGTTCCCGATCCTCCACCTCGGGCGGCCGTGGCTGGCCTACTGGCTGTTCCCGTACCCGAACACGATGACGGTCTGGCCGCAGTTCAGAAGCCCCTTGATGTGGGATGTGTTCGCGGTCTCGACCTACGCCACCGTCTCGCTCGTCTTCTGGTACATCGGCCTGGTGCCGGACCTCGCCACGCTGCGCGACCGAGCGACCACGGTCACCAAGAGGGTGATCTACGGCGTGTTCGCGCTCGGCTGGCGCGGGTCGGCGCGGCACTGGGCGCGCTACGAGACGGCGTACCTCCTGCTCGCCGGCCTGGCGACGCCGCTGGTGGTCTCGGTGCACACGGTGGTGAGCTTCGACTTCGCGATCGCGATCGTCCCCGGCTGGCACACGACGATCTTCCCGCCCTACTTCGTCGCCGGCGCCATCTACTCGGGCTTCGCGATGGTGCTGTCGCTGGCGATTCCGATCCGGGCGGCGTACGGCCTGCGGGATTTCATCACCGACCGTCACCTCGAGAACATGGCGAAGGTCATGCTGGCCACCGGCCTCATCGTGGCCTACGGCTACAGCATGGAGGCGTTCATCTCCTGGTACAGCGGCAACGTCTACGAGCGGTTCATGTACTGGAACCGCATGACGGGACCTTACTGGCCGGCGTACTGGGCGCTCATCGCGACCAACATCGTGACGCCGCAACTGCTGTGGCTGAAGAAGGTGCGGCGCAACATCCCGCTGCTGTGGGTGCTCGCGATGATCATCAACACGGGGATGTGGCTCGAGCGGTTCGTGATCGTCGTCACCAGCCTGCACCGCGACTTCGACCCGTCGGCGTGGGGGATGTACTACCCCACGAAGTGGGACTGGTTCACCTTCGCCGGGACGCTGGGTCTCTTCGTCTTCATGTTCTTCCTGTTCCTGCGCTTCCTGCCGGCGATCTCGATCTTCGAGATGCGAACGCTGCTGCCGGAGGCGAAGGTGAAGGAGGAGAGGGGATAGCCGGCAGCGGATCAGGGCCTGAAGCCCGTAGCCTGTAGCCTGTGGCCGGAATGAACGATGTCGGATCACACTGACACCCAATCGTCGCGCTCCTACGGCCTGATGGCGGAGTTCGAGGACCCGAGCGCCCTCGTGGCGGCGGCGCGCCGCACGCACGAGGCCGGGTATCGCCGCTTCGACGCCTACACGCCGTTCCCGATCGAGGAGTTGCACGAGGCGATCCACGCCCGCCGCACGGCGGTGCCGCTCATCGTGCTCCTCGGCGGGATCGTGGGCGGGCTGTCCGGCTTCGGCCTCCAGGACTGGGTGTCGGCCGCCGCGTATCCGCTGAATGTTGGCGGGCGGCCGTACCACAGCTGGCCGTCGTTCATCCCGATCACGTTCGAGATGACGGTGCTCTTCGCCGCGCTGGCCGCCGTGCTGGGCATGCTGGCGCTCAACCGCCTGCCGAAGCCGTATCACCCGGTGTTCAACGCGCCGCGCTTCGAGCTGGCGTCGCGCGACCGCTTCTTCCTGTGCATCGAGTCGGCCGACGCGAAGTTCGACCCGGCCGCGACGCGGACGTTCCTGCTGAGCCTTGGTCCTCGCGAGGTGACCGACGTTGAGCCGTAAGACACCGCTCCTGCTCCTGGGGCTGGCCGCGGCGGCGCTCCTCGCCGGCTGCCGGCAGGACATGCACGACCAGCCGAAGCTCAAGCCGCTCGCCGAGAGCGACTTCTACAGCGACCACCGGTCTGCCCGGCCGCTGGTCGAGGGCACCGTCGCGCGCGGCCATCTCGACGACGACGAGTGGCTCGACACCGGGAAGGTGGACGGCAAGGACGCGACCGAGTTCCCGTGGCCGGTCACGAGCGAGGTGATGGCGCGCGGCCGGGAGCGCTTCACCATCTACTGCGCGCCCTGCCACGACCGGACGGGCAGCGGCGACGGGATGATCGTCCGGCGCGGCTACCGCCGTCCGCCGTCGTACCACATCGATCGCCTGCGGCAGGCGCCGGTGGGCCACTTCTTCGACGTGATCACCAACGGGTTTGGCGCGATGCCCGACTACCGCGACCAGGTGCCGGTCGCGGACCGGTGGGCGATCGTCGCCTACATTCGCGCGTTGCAGGCCAGCCAGAACGCCACGCTCGCGGCGGTGCCGCCCGCCGAGCGCGAGAAGCTGGCGCCGGGAACGGGGAGGTAGCGCACGGTGAACGACACGGCCATTCCGGAGCTCTCGGGCCTCGGTCGCGCGGCGCTCGTGGTGGGCACGGTGGGGGGGGTCGCCTCGCTGGCCGGGGCGTGGCTCGACCCGGCGCAGTTCTTCCGGTCCTACCTGGTCGCCTACCTCTACGTCGCCAGCCTGTCGCTCGGCTGCCTGGCCGTCCTCATGGTCTACAACCTGACGGGCGGCAGCTGGGGCGTCGCCATCCGGCGCCCCCTCGAGGCGGCCGCCGGCGTGCTCCCGCTGCTCGCGGCGCTGTTCGTTCCCCTGCTCTTCGGCCTGTCCTCCCTGTACAGCTGGACCTCGCACGCGACGATGATGGCGGACGGGGAGCTGAGGCTGAAGGTGGCGTACCTCAACGTGCCCGCCTTCATCGGGCGCGCCGTCTTCTACTTCATCGTCTGGCTGACGCTCGCCTACTTCATGCTCCGGTGGTCGAGGGCGCAGGACCGCACCGGCGACCCGCGGTACGGCGACCGGATGCAGAAGCTGAGCGGCGCCGGCGTCGTGATCGTCGGCTTCACGGTGACCTTCGCGGCCTTCGACTGGGCGATGTCGCTCGACCCGAAGTGGTTCTCGACGATCTACGGCATGGCCTTCTTCGCCGAGCAGGGGCTCGGGGCCATGGCCTTCGCGAGCGCGATCGCTTACCTGCTGGCGCGCCGCCCGGATTACGCGAAGGCGCTCAAGCCGACGGTGTTGAACGACCTCGGGAACCTGATGCTCGCCTTCGTGATGGTCTGGGCCTACCTGGCCTTCTCGCAGCTGCTGATCATCTGGGCGGGGAACCTGCCGGAGGAGATTCGCTGGTACCTGCGCCGCATCAGCGGCGGCTGGGAGTTCCTCGCCGGCGGACTCGCGCTCTTCTATTTCGCGGTGCCGTTCGGGGTGCTGCTCGGGCGCAACAACAAGCGTCAGCACCAGCGCCTGGCCGTGCTGGCCGTCGGCGTCCTGATCGTCCGGGCCGTCCACATGTTCTTCCTGGTCGCGCCCGAGTTCTCGCCGGCGCGTCTCACGGCGCACTGGCTGGATCTCGCGACGCTGGCCGGCCTCGGCGGCGTCTGGACGGTGATGGTCGTGCGGCGCCTCGGCATGCTGCCGCTGCTGGCGCCGAACGACCCGCTGCTGCCGGGAACGCTCGCGAGAAAGCACTGAGTCCTTCGATGCGCACCTGCCCGACGTTATGCGTGCCCTCGGGACTCATGCTGAGCGAGCGGAGCAAGCCGCGTTGTCACGGGAGGTCGCGGCGGTAATGGCGAGTCGAAGCATGAGGGACATGGGGCGTATGCGCGACAGGCACGAACCCGGCGAGCCGCCGCCAGACGCGGCAAAGGGACACGAGATCCGCGACATCTCCACGCGCGTGGTCGTCAGCTTCGCCGTCTCCCTGCTCGTCGGCGGCCTGCTCGTCCAGGGCGCGACCTGGCTGCTCTACGCGCAGTTCGCGAAAGCCGCCGCGCGGGCTCACGCGCAGGAGTACCCGATGGCGCGCGTCGGCGCGGCCCGGCTTCCGCCCGAGCCGCGGCTGCAGACCCAGCCCCGCGAGGATCTGCAGCGGCTGCGCGCCGAGGAGGAGCGGGTCCTCGACTCGTACGGCTGGGTGGATGCGCAGCGCGGGATCGTCCGGATCCCGATCGCCAGGGCCATGGCGATGACGGTCGAACAGGGGCTCCCGGCGCGGACCGGCGGCGCGCCCTACGCGCCCGCGAGCGGGCCGGACAAGTCGAACTCCGGACGGACGCTGTCGCCGTTCGGGAGGTGAGCATGAGACAGATGGCGATCGCGGCGGCGTGCGTGCTGGCGCTGACCGGCCTGGCGCGGCCGGCGGCCGCGCAGTACAACGGCGTGCCGGCGTCCGGGATGATGACCAAGGGCGGGATGCCGGCCGGCATCACGCCGAACGACCTGAAGAAGGTGTCGTTCGACCAGGAGCTGGGGGTGCAGGTACCGCTCGACCTGCCGTTCCGCGACGAGACCGGCCGCGCCGTCCAGCTCTCGCAGTACTTCACCGGCCGGCCGGTGATCCTGGCGCTGGTCTACTACGAGTGTCCGATGCTGTGCGTCCAGGCGCTCAACGGGCTGGTCAAGTCGCTGAAAGTGCTCGCGCTCGAGCCGGGGCGCGACTACGCGATCGTCACCGTGAGCTTCAACCCTGCGGAGACCCCGCGGGAGGCGGCGGCCAAGAAAGACGAGTACGTCGGGCGGCTCGGCAAGCCCGGGGCGGCCGGCGCGTGGCACTTCCTGACCGGCCCCGAGTCGTCGATCCGCCTGCTGACCGACACGGTGGGGTTCCACTACGTCTACGATCCGGCGACGAAGCAGTTCGCCCACCCGACCGGCATGATCGTCCTCACGCCCGAGGGGAAAGTGTCGAAGTACATCTACGGCATCGACTACGGCCCGCGCGACCTGCGCTTCGCGCTCATCGAGGCGTCGGACCACAAGGTGGGGACCCCGGTGGACCGGCTCCTGCTCTACTGCTATCACTACGACCCGACCACCGGGAAGTACGGCCTGGTGCTGATGAACGTCCTCCGCCTCGGCGGCGTCGTCACCATCGTGATGATCGGGGGCTTCATCGTGCTGATGCGGCGACACGAACGGCGCGCCCAGGCCACACACGGCGGGCCGGCGAAGCCCGCGGCGAACTGACGTATGCCCGCTCTCCCGCTGTTCCCCGTCGAAGCGTCCACGATGGCCGGGAAGGTCGACGCCCTCTATTTCTTCCTGGTCGCCGTGAGCGCGTTCTTCGTCGTCCTCATCGCGGGGCTGGTGGTGGTCTTCGGCATTCGCTACCGGCGGCGGGCGAAGGACGAGACCGGCCGGGTGGTGGTGCCGTCGATGGCGCTGGAGCTGGCGTGGACCGTCATCCCGCTCTGCCTCGGCCTGGTGATGTTCACCTGGGGGGCGCACCTCTACTTCAGCGAATCGCAGCCCCCGGGCGAAACGCTGGACGTCTACGTCGTCGGCAAGCAGTGGATGTGGAAGTTCCAGCACATGGACGGCCGGCGCGAGATCGACGAACTGCACATCCCGGTCGGGCGGGCGATTCGGCTCACGGGGACGTCGGAGGACGTCATCCACTCGTTCTACGTGCCGGCGTTCCGCATCAAGGCCGACGTCATCCCCGGGCGCTACCGGACGATCTGGTTCGACGGCGACCAAGGTCGGCACCTACCACCTGTTCTGCTCGCAGTATTGCGGGACGCGGCACTCGGAGATGCGCGGCGAAATCATCGTGATGTCGCCGGCCGACTACCAGGCGTGGCTCTCCGGCGGAGCGTCGGACGTGCCGCTGGCCGCGCAGGGGCAGAAGACGTTCCAGGATCTGGCCTGCTCCTCCTGCCACCTCGCGAACGGCCAGGGCCGCGGCCCGTCGCTCGTGGGGGTCTACGGCAGCAAGGTCCAGCTCGACACCGGCCAGACCGTCGTGGCCGACGACGCGTACATCCGCGAGTCGATCCTGTCGCCGACGGCGAAGATCGTGGCCGGCTACCAGCCGCTCATGCCGACGTTCCAGGGCCTGGTCAGTGAGGAGCAGTTGCTGACGCTCATCGAGTACGTCAAGTCGCTGAAGGCACCCGAACCGCGGACTCCGAAGAAGTGACGAGCATGGACACCCAGGCTTGGCCCGAGACGAACTACCTCAACGCCGACTACAGCCTGAAGTCGTGGCTGCTGACGACGGACCACAAGCGGATCGGCCTGCTGTTCCTCGGGACGATCACCTGTTTCTTCGTGCTGGGCGGGACCTTCGCGGGGCTCATCCGGCTGGAGTTGCTCTCGCCGAGCGGCAACTTCGTCTCCGACGAGACCTACAACAAGCTGTTCACGATGCACGGCATCGTGATGATCTTCATGTTCCTCATCCCGTCGATCCCGGCCGTGCTCGGCAACTTCCTGGTGCCGCTCATGATCGGGGCGCGCGATCTCGCGTTTCCGCGGCTGAACCTGCTCAGCTACTACATCTTCCTCGTCGGCGGGCTGTTCACGCTCTACGCGATCGTGACCGGCGGGGTGGACACCGGGTGGACCTTCTACACGCCGTTCAGCACGATGTCCTCGGAGACCAACGTGATGACGGCCGCGATCGGCATCTTCATCATGGGGTTCTCGTCGATCCTGACCGGGCTGAACTTCATCGTGACGATCCACACGATGCGGGCGCCGGGGCTGACCTGGTTCCGGATGCCGCTGTTCCTCTGGGCGATCTACGCGACCAGCCTCATCAACGTCCTCGGCACGCCGGTGCTGGCCATCACGCTGGCGGCGGTGGCGCTCGAGCGGGCGTTCCACATGGGGATCTTCGACCCGGCGTACGGGGGCGACCCGCTGCTGTTCCAGCACCTGTTCTGGTTCTACTCGCACCCGGCCGTGTACATCATGATCCTGCCGTCGATGGGCGTCGTGAGCGAGTTGATTGCCTGCTTCTCGCGCAAGACCATCTTCGGCTACAAGTTCGTCGCCTTCTCGAGCCTCGCCATCGCGGTGTTGGGCTTCCTGGTGTGGGGCCACCACATGTTCGTCGCGGGCATCTCGGTCTACGCCGCGATGATCTTCTCGCTGCTCAGCTTCCTGGTCGCCGTGCCGTCGGCGGTGAAGGTGTTCAACTGGACGGCGACCCTCTACAAGGGATCGATCTCGTTCCAGACGCCGATGCTCTACGCGCTCGGCTTCATCGGCCTCTTCACGATCGGCGGCCTGACCGGGCTGTTCCTCGCCTCGCTGGGCGTGGATGTGCACGTGACGCAGACCTACTTCGTCGTCGCGCACTTCCACTACATCATGGTGGGCGGGGCGCTGTTCGGCTACCTGGGCGGCCTGCACTTCTGGTGGCCGAAGATCACCGGCCGGATGTACCCGGACATCTGGGGCCGGGTCGCCGCCGTGGTGGCGTTCCTCGGGTTCAACCTGACGTTCTTCCCGCAGTTCATCCTCGGCTACCTGGGGATGCCGCGCCGGTACCACACCTATCCGCCCGAGTTCCAGTCGCTCAACGTCCTGTCCACCGCGGGCGCGTCGGTGATGGCGATCGGGTTCATCATCCCGGTGTGCTACCTGCTGTGGTCGCTCAAGTACGGCCCCATCGCCGGGAACAACCCCTGGCACGCCACCGGGCTCGAGTGGACGACCGCCTCGCCGCCGCCGACGTTCAACTTCGAGACGACGCCGGTGGTCACCGAGGAGGCCTACGCCTACGAGGCGAGGGAGACGACGCGTGGCTGACATCGCGACCGCTCCGCCGCACGACCCGAGGCTCAAGCATCACTTCGACGATGCGGAGCAGCAGCACGAGGCGGCGACGCTCGGCATGTGGGTGTTCCTCGGCACCGAGGTGCTGTTCTTCGGCGGCCTGTTCGCCGCCTACATGATCTACCGCGTCTGGTATCCCGAGACGTTCGGCGACGCGAGCCGCACGCTGGACATCCGGCTGGGTGCGGTCAACACCCTGGTGCTCATCACGAGCAGCCTCACGATGGCGTTCGCCGTGCGCGCGGCGGCCACCGGCCGGCGCCGGCCGCTCATGATCCTGCTCGTCGTGACCATGGTGCTCGGCCTCGTGTTCCTCGGCATCAAGGGGGTCGAGTACCACCAGAAGTACGTCGAGCACCACATCCCGGGCTTCGGGTTCCACTTCGAAGGAACCGCGCCGGAGCGGGCGAACCTGTTCTTCTCGCTCTACTTCGCGATGACCGGCCTGCACGCGCTGCACATGATCATCGGCCTCGGCGTGCTGACGGTGATCTTCGTCATGGCCGCCCGACACAAGTTCTCGGCCGCCTGGCACACGCCGGTCGAGATCAGCGGACTCTACTGGCACTTTGTGGACATTATCTGGATATTCTTGTTTCCGCTCTTGTACCTGGTGGACAGGCACAAGTAATCGGTGGACGAGCGGATCAATCGGAGGACGGGCGGATCAATCGGGGGACGGGCGGATCAATCGGAGGACGGGCGGATCAATCGGGGGACGGGCGGATCAATCGGAGAACGGGCGGATCAATCGGAGAACGGGCGGATCAATCGGGGGACGGGCGGATCAATCGGAGGACGGGCGGATCAATCGGAGAACGGGCGGATCAATCGGGGGACGGGTGGATCAATCGGAGAACGGGCGGATCAATCGGGGGACGGGTGGATCAATCGGAGAACGGGCGGATCAATCGGGGGACGGGCGGATCAATCGGAGGACGGGCGGATCAATCGGCTCGCGTCAGCCCCGATTGGCGATCGAAGCACCCGATTCACTAGCGAAGACCCCGATTGACGATCGAAGCGCCCGATTGACCAGCGAAGGCCCCGATTGGCGATCGAAGCACCCGATTCACTAGCGAAGACCCCGATTGACGATCGAAGCGCCCGATTGACCAGCGAAGACCTCGATTGGCGATCGAAGCACCCGATTCACTAGCGAAGACCCCGATTGACGATCGAAGCGCCCGATTGACCAGCGAAGACCCCGATTGGCGATCGAAGGGCCCGATTGACGACTCGTGGCTTCGATGAGAGGTCGGTGATGGAACACGTAGTCGTCCGGCCGGCGACCTACTTCGCCGTCTACGTCGCGCTGGTCTTCCTGACGGTGCTGACGACGGCCGTGGCGTTCTTCGATCTTGGCCTGGCGAACCCGGTCGTGGCGCTGAGCATCGCCATCCTCAAGGCCACGCTCGTCGTGCTCTTCTTCATGCACCTGAAGTACGGGACGCGGCTCACCTGGGTGGTCGCCGGCGCGTCGGTCTTCTGGCTGGGGATCCTGCTGCTGCTCATCCTGAGCGACTACGCGACGAGGGTGCCGGTCAGCATCTAGAGAAGGCTCAGATAGGATGAAGCGGCCGATCTCCTCAGCGTGGTAGCGTGACCGCTCCACAGTTGAGTAACGCGCTCAAGGCGCAGAGAGGAGATCGACCGTGCAGCATATTGGCATCGATCTACACAAACGGGAAAGTCAAATCTGCTGGCTGGACGACGCGACGGGGGAGGTGCGGCAGCAGCGGATCCAGACCCGGCGGGACCGGTTTGAGGCCATGCTGGGCCACCAGGCGCCGGGCCAGGTCCTGATCGAGGCCGGCACGGAGAGCGAGTGGGTGGCGCAGGTGGTGGAGGGGCTGGGGCATCGGGTGTGGGTGGTGGACCCGAGTTACGCGCCGATGTATCCGCGTCGACGCGGAGGGCGACACAAGAATGACCCCCGGGACGCGGCGGCGTTGGCGGAGGCGAGTCTGCGGGGCACGTATCGGCCCGTGCATCGGGTGTCGCGCGGACGGCGGGTGGTGCGGGAGGCGCTGACGGTGCGGGAGGCGCCGGTCCGCACGCGCACGCGGCGGATCGCGACGCTGCGGGCGGCGGTGCGGGCGGAGGGGCTGCGGGTGGCGTCAGGCGCCGCGGAGGGGTTTGCGGCGCGACTGCGGGCGGTGGCCCTCCCGCCGGATCTCGCGGCGACGGTGGCGCCGTTGCTGATGGTGCTGGACGGGCTAGAGGTCGCCCTGGCGGGCGCCGACGCGCAACTGGCCGCGCACGTCGCGCAGGATGCGGATATGCAACGCCTGCAGACGGCCCCGCGCATCGGGCCGGTGACGAGCGCGGCGTTCGTGGCGACGCTGGATACGCCGACGCGGTTTACGCACGCCGGGCAGGTGGTGAGCTATCTGGGGCTGGCGCCGAGGGACGACAGCAGCGGGGATCGGCGGCGCGCGGGCCATATCAGTAAAGCCGGCCCGTCGCGTCTGCGATGGCTGTTGGTGCAAGCGGGCTGGGGCATCCTGTGCGGCCGCGAGACCCAGGACTGGCCGCTCCACACGTGGGCCGTGGCCTTGGCCGCGCGCCGGGGGAAGCGGATCGCCGCGGTGGCGCTGGCGCGGCGGTTGGCGCGCATCCTCTATGCGATGTGGCGCGATGGGACCGCGTTTGACCGGACCGCCCCACGGACGAGGACGGACGCGGGCGCCCTGGCGGCGTAGACCCGGCGACTCGCGGGGACGCTTGGCGACGACACCGGGGGCGTCATCCGGGGGTGAGCGCGAGTGAGCCCGTGACAGACGGTCAGTGTCGAGGCTCAGATGGCGCCGCCCCCGCTCTCGGACCTTCTCATGTGCCGGCGGCCACGGCCGCCCATGCTGAGCACGAATAGAAGGGTGAGACACGCTCGCGGATCGAGCGTACTCGACAGGTGAGCCCACGGCGTGGATGCCCCGGCGGCCGTGCGCGCGCGCCTCACCCGCCCGCGGGTGAGGGGTGAGCCGCGCGCTCACTGGACGTTTGTCTTCGGGGGGAACGCACGCGAGGAGACGACGAGCGGAACGGACGAAATCCACCGCTTGACGCGAGAGGCCGCTTCATAGAAGGGCTCAAGGCTCAGGGCTTAGGGCTGAGCCCGGTTCGTCGAATGCTGCCTCTAACTGTTCACCTCGACGACCGTGGGAATTGGACCCCGCCCTTGTGGTCTCGCGGGTCGTAGGACATCCACACGATTTCGCCGACCTTCACATCCCTATCGGAGCGCAGCTCCACCGCCTCGAACCGATCGTTGCACACCCTCTGCCCGAGCCCGCCCGCCCGTAGACGCAGATACGTCCTGGTGTTGAACCCGACAACCGACGATTCGTCGAGTTCAATGCAGTTGCCGCCAGTCATGCGGAGACAGCCGCTCACTCGCACTTCCCGACCGTCCGCCACCCGGACGATTTGGCGAGGGTTGGCATCGCGACGCGCGTCCGGTATCTCGAGCAGCAGCTCATTCCAGGGGCCACTGCAGCGAAGCGGCCGGGCCGGGCGCAGCGACTGCCACTCGCTCGTCAGAGTGACTCCGGCCGCCAGTTGGACCTCGGAGTCACTGGTGATCGGGAACCACCATCCCGCCAGGGCGAGGGCGATCAGAAGACCGATGACCGACAGGATGCCGTTCGACTCATATCGTATCCCTCGCCATTCGAGCCGCCCGTCGTCCCGGCGGCCCGCCTGCCGAAGAGTGCGTGGCGCAGCCAGAAGTCCTGAGCCCTGAGCCCTGAGCCGTCTGTCCTTGAGCCCGAAGCCTTGAGCCCTGAGCCTTCTTACTGTCCCCGTTGCCCCCGACGCCCTGCGGCTGTCGGTGCCCCGGCATCCAGCGCCACCGGGCGACCATCGACGTAGACCAGCTTGATCGTCATCTTCTCGTCGAACAGGTCGCCGTCGGTCACCACCAGGTTGGCGATCTTCCCCTTCTCGATCGACCCCAGCCGGTCGGCAACGCCGGCGATCGTCGCGGCGTTGATGGTCAGCGCCCTCACCGCGGCGTCGGCCGGCAGCCCGCCCCTCACCGCCTTCGCGGCATTTCGAACGAAGTCCTTCGGGTCGGTCAGGCCGCCCGACTCGAAGGCGAACAGGATGCCCGCCTTCTCGAGCGCCGCCGGCACCTTCGGCGCGTTCGCCCGCTCGCGCAGCGTGCGGATCGGCTCGTCGGCGTCCGGCGCCAGCGACCGCGGCCGCACCGGGTAGTTCAGGCTGTAGACGACCCGCGCGTTCTGCGCCTTGAGGTCCGCGCTCGCGGTGTCGGCCTCGATGGCGCCGGTGATGATCGGGTCGAGCGTGAACTCCCTGGCCAGCGCCAGCGCCCGCCGGATCTCGAGGGCGCTGCCGGCCTCGAACGCGACCGGCAGCTTCCCGGCGAGCGCCGGCTGCAGGGCGTCGAGCGCCGGGTCGTAGACCGGCCGCGCCGCGGGCCCCTTCATCCGGGCGTAGCGCGCCGTTTCGAGCTGGTAGTGGCCGCCGTCGAGGAACGCCTGCCGGACGAAGGCGATGGCGCCCATGAGCGACGCCGGGTAGGGGCCGCCGCCCTCCCTCGGCGGGAACGAGACGTGCAGCGCGACCGGGCTCCGCAGCACGTGCAGCCCGCGCCGCTCGTCCGCCACGTTGCCGATCTGCGGCGCGTCCTCCGGCGCCACGACGTTGACGAGCGTGCTGCGGCCCTTGATGAGATCGCCCGTCGGCACCGTGAGCGCCGACGTGATGCCGGCCGCCGCGAGGCGCCGCAAGTCGGGCGCGTCCGCGCGGAGGTAGGCGGCCGCCTCGAGTTGCGGCCTCAGGATGGACTGGCGCCTGGCGCGCTCGATCTCCATCAGCGTCCGGGCGTCGGCCGGCGCCGCGCTCGCCGGGATCGCCAGCCCGGCCGTCGTCCCCATGTCGATGAGGCCCGGGTACACGGTCAGCCCCTTGCCGTCCACGACCACGGCGTCCGGCGGCGCCGCAACCGACGGGCCGACCGCCTCGATGAACCCGCCGCGGATCACGACGGTGCCGGAGTCGATCGCCGCGCCGGCGGCGGTGACGATCCGCGCGCCGGCGATGGCGTACACGTCGGGCGCCTCGGCGCGGCCGGCGAGAACGAACGCGGCGACGAGCGCCAGGGCGAGGAGGATGGCGGTTGGTGAGTGTCTCATGGCGTCCTCCCGCTACCGCTTCAGGTAGCGCTCGTAGAGCGACAGCTGCTTGTTGTCCAGGTCCACGTCCTGCCCGTCGATGATCACGTGCGTCACTGCCGTGCGAACCTCGAGCGGGTCGCCCCGGGCGACGATCAGGTTCGCCAGCTTGCCGGGCTCGATGCTGCCCACGCGACCTGCGACGCCGAGGATCTCCGCGGCGTCGATCGTCAGCGCGCGGATCGCCTCGTCGCGCGAGAGGCCCCACGCCACCGACATCGCGGCCTGGTAGGGCACCTGGCGGACGTTGGCGTTGTCGCCGGTCGCGAAGGCGAACTTCACGCCGGCCTTCGCCAGCGCCGCGGCCGCCTGGTAGCTGGCCGCGTGGAAGAAGTCCTCCCGCGTCGGCAGCGCCAGGATCGAGCCCAGGATCACCGGGACGTCGTTCGCCTTCAGCAGCGGCGCGACCAGCGCCGCCTCGGGCCCGGAACAGATGACGATCCGGACGTTGACGCGGCGCGCGAACGCCACGGCGTCCCGGATGTCCTCGGCGCGCGCGGCCGTCGTGAACAGCGGGATCTGCCGCTCGACGACCGGCACCAGCGCCTCGAGCACCCAGTCGGTCTGGCGGCCCGGGCCCGCGGCTCGCGCGTAGGCCCGCGCCCGGTCGAACAACCGGGCCAGCGCGTCGAGACGGACGTCGCGGTCGCGCCTCATCTCGTCGTAGGTCCGGTCGCCTCCTGCGCCCGCGCGAGCCCCGCGCCCGTCCGCCTCCGCCACCCACGCCTGGGAACTGGAACGCGATCCCGGCGATCGGCGCCAGCGTGCTCTCCTCCCACGTCCAGCCGTCGAGATTCATCACGGGCACCTGGCCGCCGAGCACGCCGCCGTTCGGGAACACGGCCACGGTGGTCACGCCGTTGGCGCGCGCCACGGGGATCGACTCGCTGTCGTTGTGATAGGCGACCACCGTCCGCATCTGCGGGTTGTAGTCGAGCATCTCGGTGGTGTCCTCGTAGCCGCGCGGGCCCGGCTCGGCGAGGCCGACGGTCGTCTTCGCGTTGATCCAGCCCGGGTAGACCTCCGCCCCCGCCGCGTCGATGACCTTGGCGCCGGCCGGGATGGTCACCGCCGCGCCGACCGCCTCGATCCTCCCGTCGCGGATGACGATCGTGCCCTTCTCGATCACCGGCTTCGACACCGGGACAATCCGGGCGTTGGTGATCGCCAGCACCCCCTTCGTCCTGACGCCGGCGGTCATCTTCGGCGCCAGCCGGGCGAGGTCGGCCTGCCCCGCCGAGAGGCGGGTGCCTGGGACCGGAGAAGCCGCGGCGGACCCGGCCGGATCCGTGCCTGGCGCCGCGGCAGCACCTCCGCCGCGCCGCTGGCCCGCCTCGCGCTCGGCCTTCTCGGCGGCGACGAGGTCGGCCTTTTCTTTCTCCACCTTCGCCACGCGCTCGATGTCGGCCTGCCGGTCGTAGTAGAGCGTGCCGTCCACGTAGGTCCGCTCGACGACGGCGTAGGAGCTGAGCGGGTGCTTCGTCCAGACGACGAGGTCCGCGTCCTTGCCGGCCTCGATCGACCCGACGCGCTTGTCGAGGTGCAGCTGCTTCGCCGGGTTGATCGTCACCAGCTCGAGCGCCTGCTGCTCGGTCAGGCCGCCCCAGTGCATCATCTTCGCGGCCTCGGTGTTGAGGCGGCGCGCGTGCTCGGCGCTGTCCGAGTCGATCGACACCACCACGCCGGCCTCCATCATGATCGCGGCGTTGTAGGGGATCGCGTCGATCGCCTCCACCTTGAAGCCCCACCAGTCGGAGAAGGTGCCGACGCCGGCGCCGTGCGCGGCCAGCTCCTTCGCCACCTTGTAGCCCTCCAGGCCGTGCTCGAAAGTGGTGACCTTGAAGCCGAACTCCTCGGCCACGCGCAGCATCATCAGCATCTCGTCGGCGCGGTACGCGTGGACGTGCGCCAGTCGCTTCCCCTCCATCACCTCGACGAGCGGCTCGAGCTGCAGGTCGCGGCGCGGCGGGATCACGTCCTCGCCCGCCTTCTTCCGCGCGGCGTAGGCCTGCCACTCGCGCTGGTATGCCTTCGCCCTGGTGAACGCGTCGCGGATGACGAACTCGACGCCGGGCCGGCTCGCCGGGTAGCGCTGCGGCCCCGCGGTCGCGCCGGCGGTCCGCATCGCTTTCGGGTTCTCGCCGAGCGCGAACTTCAGGCCCGGCACGCCGGCGTCGAACACCATGTCCTCGGCGCGCGTTTTCCCCCAGCGCAGCTTGATGATGGTGTTGGTGCCGCCGATCGGGTTGGCGCTGCCGTGGAACACGCTGGCCACGGTGACGCCGCCCGCCAGGTCCCGGTAGATGTTCACGTCGAGCGGGTCGAGCACGTCCAGCACGTTGGTCATCGAGCTGACCGTCGTCCCCCCCTCGTTGGTGGAGTCCTCGGCGATGTGCGAGTGCTCGTCCACGATGCCCGGCGTGACGAACTTGCCGGTCGCGTCCACCACCTCGGCGCCCGCGGGCACGTCGAGGCCGGCGCCGACCGCGGCGATCTTGCCGCCCCTGACGATGACCACCCCGTTCGGGATGGTGCCCTTGGTGACAGTGAGGACCGTCCCGCCCTTGATGACGATCGTCGGGGCGGAGCTTCGGGCCGGCGCCTGCGCCTGCAGGGCCGCGGCGCCGGCCAGGGCGGCGGCCGCCAGGAATGCCAGGATCGGCCATCGGAAGATGTGTCGAGGAGTCACGCGTGCCTCCATGGGAAGACGGCTCGGGGCTCAAGGCTCAGGGCTCAGGGCCATGTCCGACCGGCGGCCGAGCGCCGGATGCCGACGGCCCTCGGCGCGGGGCGGCGGTAGCCTATCACGGCATTGCTGAGCTTGGAGCGTTGATCTGAAGGTGAGACGTAGGACGTAAGGCGTGAGGCGTGAGGCGTGAGGCGCAAGGCGTGAGGCGCAAGGCGTGAGGCGCAAGGCGTAAGGCGCAAGGCGTAAGGCGCAGGCCTGAAGGCCTGCGGTATCTGAAGTGAGTACCCAGATAGCGCAGGGCTTCAGCCCTGCGCCGTGGGGCGTCGGGCGTAAGGCGCAAGGCGTGAGGCGCAGGCCTGAAGGCCTGCGGTATCTGAAGTGAGTACCCAGATAGCGCAGGGCTTCAGCCCTGCGCCGTGGGGCGTCGGGCGTAAGGCGCGAGGCGTGAGGCGTAAGGCGCAAGGCGTAAGTCAGAATGGAACGACCGGCTGATTCGCAGCTCGTGGGTTACGCTGCGAGTTGGTGGACTGCACAACGCAGAGCCACATGCGAAGGAGCCGGTCATGAGCACGGTACGATTTATCGGTCTCGATGTCCATGCGGAGACGATCGCGGTGGCGGTGGCGGAGCCGACCGGGGAGGTCCGGTCGCTGGGCGTGATTCCGAACCGGAGTGAGTCGATCCGCCGGTTAGTCAAGCGGCTCGGGCCAGTGGAGGGGCTGCGGGTCTGCTACGAGGCGGGGCCGACCGGGTACGTGGTGTACTGGCAGTTGGCGACGCTGGGGGTGCGCTGCGAGGTCGTCGCGCCGACGCTGGTGCCGGTGAAGGCCGGCGACCGCGTGAAGACGGATCGACGTGACGCCGAGAAGCTGGCCCGCTGCTATCGCGCCCGCGACTTGACGGCGGTGTGGGTGCCCGATGCCAGCCACGAGGCGTTGCGCGACGTGGTGCGGGCCCGAGAGGCCGCGAAGAAAGATCAGTTGCGCGCGCGGCATCGCCTCGGGAAGTTCTTGCTCCGCCACGGGCGACGCCCCGCGGAGCGGATGACGCCGTGGACGCAGCGGTATCTCCTCTGGGTCAAACAGGCCGTGCACTTCGAGCAGCCGGCGCAGGAGGCGACCCTGCTGGATTACCTCCACGAAGTGGAGCACGCGGCGACCCGGATTGAACGGCTGGAGCGAGCGATTGATGACGCGATCGTGGGGGCCCCGCCCCAGATGCGGGCGGTCATTGAGGCGCTCCAAGCGCTCCGCGGCATCGCGAAAGTGTCGGCGGTCACCATCGTCGCCGAAGTGGGCGAGCTCTCGCGGTTTGCGCGCGCGCCGCAGCTGATGGGCTACTGCGGCATGGGGGCCCGCGAAGCCTCCAGCGGCGAGCGCCACCGCCGCGGCGGGATCACCAAGACCGGCAACGCGCATGTGCGTCGCATCGTGATTGAGGCGGCCTGGGCGTATCGCCATCGCCCAGCCGTCGGCGGGGTGCTCCGCAAACGCCAGGCGACGCTCAGTCCCGAGGTGACGGCGATGGCCTGGAAGGCGCAGCACCGGCTGCACACGCGCTACCGCCGGCTGCTCGGCCGCAGCAAGTGCCAGCAGAAGGTGGTGACAGCCATCGGCCGCGAGCTCTTGGGCTTCATCTGGGCCATCGGTCGAACGGTTGAATCCGACCAGCAGCAACGGCAGCCGCTGGCCGCGTAGGGGGACGGCGAGGGGAGGAACCAGCAGCACCGGTGGCGGTCGAGGGGCACACGGAAAGGAGAATCCTCGACACGCCTATGCGGTGGGCCTCAGGGCCCAACCCGCGATGTAAGTCCGAGGTAGCTCCCGACGGATCACGATTATGCGGTTCCGACCCGCGAATATCAGAGTGATCAACCGTCGCGATAGCCGTCTCGACCGCCACCGGTGCTGCTGGTCGTCGAACGAAACGACCACGAGCTGACTTGACAGGGTCGTTCCATATCAGGCGTGAGGCGTAAGGCGTGAGGCGTGAGGCGGCGTAGGGCGCCATCCTACCGCCCGATATAACCCCACCGCCCTGTCCGACCGTCGCCCACGCGAACGGCGGCCATCCCCTCGCTGAAGGGAGAGGCCATGCCGAACTGCGGCCCGACGACCATCCTGCCGGTGCTGTCGATGTAGCCCCACGGATCCTCGTCGCCGTCGCCGACCCGGACCGCGGCCAGCCCTCCGCTGAACTGCCCGGTCTGGCTGAAGCGCGGCTCGATGACGACGGCACCGTGCTTGTCGATGAATCCCACGTGGCCCGTCGCACCGTCGCCGACACGAACCGCGGCCAGCCCCTCGCTGAACGGCCTCGCCCAGATGAACTGCGGCTCGATGACGAACGTCCCGGCCTTGTCGATGTAGCCCGCCTTGCTGCTCGCCGCGTCACCGACGACGACGGCGGCCAGTCCTTCCGAGAACGAGGTGGCGTCCTGGAAGCGCGGCGAGACGACGAGCCGTCCCGCCCTGTCGATGAAGCCCCATTGTCCGACGCCCACACTGGCCACCCGAACCGCCGCCAGCCCTTCGCTGAAGGGCTGGGCCCAGCGGAATTTCGCCCGGACGACAAGGATGCCGGCCTTGTTCACGAATCCCCACTTCGCCGCCTGTTCCACGCCGAGAGCCACCGGGGCGAGTCCTTCGCTGTAGGGCCCGACGGCGTCGAACCGCGGCTCGACAAAGAACCGGCCGCTCGTGTCGATGTAGCCCCACTTCCCGGTGTCCTCGGCGCCGATGTGGGCGCCCGCAATCCCGTCCCTGAACCTCGTCACGTCCGCCCACCTGGCCGTGAACTGCGGGGGGATGACCGCTTTCCCCTGCCGGTCGATGTAGCCCCATCGTCCCGTCCGCGCGTCGCCGGTGCCGACTTCCGCCAGGCCGCCGCTGAAGTCTCCGGCCCAGTCGTAGTCCGCGGGAATCACCAGCCGGCCCGACTTGTCGATGAACCCCCACTTCCCCGTGCCCGGCTCGCCCACCTGGACGGCCGCGAGCCCTTCGCTGAAGGAGGACGCCCGCGCGAATTGTGCGGCGATGACGAGTTTGGTAGGTGGAGGCTCGGTCCCCAGGTCGCGCCGCGCAGCGTCCGGACCGGGTTTTGCGCCCGGCGAAGGGCCGCAGGCGGCCGCCATCGCCACCGCCAGCAGCAGGATCGGGCTCCGAAACACGCGAACCGCGGATCGATTCCTGTCCACGTTGTTGTCCCCCGGTTGTGCAGATAGCAAACGGCGTGCTCACCCGGGCCGGTTTGCCCCAACCGGCCTCGAACTCGCTCGGCAGCGTCTTGCCGACCACCTGTCGCTACTGGCCGGTTGAGGCTGTCCGACCGAGGACGGCGGAAGCCTACCACGCGACGGCCGCGGCGGATGAGCCGGACTGACGACAGGGATTCGGCTCTCGGCCTTGGGCTTTCGGCCAGGAACGATGGACGGAGTGCTGCAGGATCTGAGGACTGGCCTACCCGTGGCGCATCGCCTGCCGTTTCCAGCGGCGCTCGGGCTTCGTCGCGGTGGATCAACTCCGCACGGTGGACACCGAGCGGCTCGTGAAGCGCCTCGGCCGGCTCGACCCGGAGACGATGGCCGATGTTCTCCGGGTTCTACTTGAGATGTTCGCGGAGTAGACGACCCAGACTTGACCTCGATGCCGACGGCCCGGCCGCCGGGCACTGGAAGTCCGCTGACGTCCAGCGGCCGAGAGCCTGCGACAAGGTGAACGCCCGGCGAACGAGAACTCGCCCTCCGACCAGCCCTCGGGCAGCCTCCCCGCCCCGTCGCCCCACCCTGCTCATCCTCGTGGGTTGAGCCCCGAATTGCCTCGCGATTGCCTCGACGGTCCGGCGGGGCACGCGACCGCTGATCGAGCGCGGGCAGACGCGCACAGCAGGATCGCACAGCCCTTCGACTCGCGCGCGGCGAACTCGAGCGCTCACTCGGGGCATTCGCCTCGGGCTCGTGAGTCGCTGTGGGCGGCGGGGCGAGCCGCGGGCTTGCCATGAGCGAGGACTCGGCGAAGCCGAGGCCGAGTCGAATGGTGCCGGGGGTGGGGGTCGAACCCACACGCTCCTTGCGGAGCCCAGGATTTTAAGTCGAGGGCAAAATCGTGCTCCATCGCGCTTTTCTGTGCTTTATCGCACTCGGATCGCGCTCCATCGCGCTTCATCGTGCTCCGGATTGCCCTGAATTGCCTCGGGCCCCGGGGGCAGCGGCGTTCCTGTCTACCGACGGCCCGATGCCGGCGGGGACAGCGCCGCGCGGGCCGGACGTCGCCGCTACTTCTTCGCGCTTCCGCACTTGGGTTCTGGCGGTGGCTTCACCCCCATTCGAGATATCGCTAGCCGGATAAATGATGCGGAGGTCAACTCCCTGGAAACGCACTCCACTTCCGGCAAGATAGCCAGGAGTCTTGGGATGGCGGGTTTCGCTCGAGGACCCAGGTGTCCAAGCGACGCTGCGACCCACGCGCGCACCGAATCGTCACTCGTGTCCAAGAGAGATATCAGATCCGCTAGCGTCCTATCATCCACCTCCGCCGGCGAGACCTTGCGCGTCAACGATGCAAGATCTTCTGCCGCCGTTGTTCGGGCCATCGTTGAAGGCGGGAGAGTCCGGACTTTCTTTATGGCAGCCTTGAGTTGTTCCATGGGCGCAGATACCCCCGAGACACTCGTTGCTTCTTGCGGTACGACGAACGCCGCACCGTAGACACCAATGCATAACCAGCTCGATAGTACCCATCGCATGGCCTGCTCCTTCCACCTTGGTCTATCGCACCACCCATGATCGTACTGCTGGGGCCGTCGCATTAGACGTCGGCAGATTCGGATCCACATATGTTGAAGGGAGAATGCCCGCATGCGGCACGTTGCCGACCTGGAAGGTGCTTGGTAGCGTCAGCCCCTCGTAGAATCGTGCTGTCGCGGTACCCGAGCAGGGCGTCGCATCTCCATAGAACTGGTCGTCGAATGGAGAATCCCCGACATAGATGGTGAAGGTGGATTTCGCCGGCACTTTCCACGCCTCCCAGTACGTCGTCGGGTCTTCACCCGCAAAGTTGGCGTGGACCTCTTGCACAATCCACCCACCGCTTGGAGACGGGTTGCTCAATTCCCACCGGATTCGCCACGGATTCGTCGTTGGGCCTCCCGAGACAGTCCCGGCCGTAAGCTGTTGCCCCCCACCCGTCTGTCCTTGCTGCGGCGGCCCGAATAGAGCAAGGACAATGAGGTTCACCATCATCGCGTTCGCTGCGTCCACCCTGTCGTTGTGCTCATCGAGCGTTTCCCAAGAAACCACCATTGGCGCTTGTCGAGCGTCGGACGCCATATCCAGCGCGGCCCGCTGGACGCCGTTCGGGTCCGCTGGCGCGAGCCCGCTCGGATCGATGAACCGCAGCGGGTTGTTCAGCACGTATCCGTAGGCGTTGAACCCCTGGGCGGAGTCGAGCCGGGGTAGGGCTGACAGCGGGTCCGGCGTCAGGAACCGCCCGAGGTCCGGCCGTAGCTGCCGGGCGTTGAAGTAGTCCTGCCCCGACTCGAAGTCCCGTTCCTGGCCCGTGAACAACTTCCTGTCGCGCGGTGGGCTCGGTGGGGCGAGCTCCTCGCCGAACGGCAGGAAGTCGTGCCGGGCCACCTCCTGGCCCTGAGCGTCCGTGACGACCCGCACCGAGCCCAACGCGTCCAGGTGGTGGTCCTCGACCACCTGAAGCGGCGGGGGCGGAGGCGGCTGGGCGGGCGAGAACGCTCGCACCCCACCCTCGTCGGGGTCGGTCGGCCCCGCCTCCAGCCCGGTGCCCGATTCGCTGTTCGACGCCACGTCGTTGCTGGGGAGGAGACGCTGGCCGCCGCTCGCCGCCGGTTCTGAATCTGCCGCCTGGTCGAGTGGTGAGTCGGCCCACGGGTCGTGGGTCAGTTCCGCGGACACGGTCGTGCCGGGCGTCCCGTTAACTGCGGGCGGCACCGGGGCGTCGCCGGCCCCGCGCCGCGGCCACATCGAGCGCATCCACGTGGCGAGGTGGCTCACACCGCGCGCCACCGCCGCGCCGATCGCCCACGTCGATGACGGTCGCGTCGCTGCCGCCATGACGGGGCGTCGCACCATCGGGGAGGAAGGGGCCGAGCCCAGATCGCCGTCGGGCCCCACGGCGGGCGTTCCCAAGGCGCTGACCGCCGCCTCGGGGGCTGGCCACCCGCTCGGCGGATCATACGTCGACAGGAAGACGTCCCAGATCGGCACCATCGCGCCGCTCGTCAGGTGCACCACGCCACGGTACCGGTAATAGTTCCCCTGGCCGTCCCGCCGGTTGATCGTCCGGTAGCTCAGCTCGATCCGCTCGACCCCGGCGGCGGCGAGCGTGATGAGCTCCCCGGGCTGCGACACGCCGTCGTGATTCGCGTCCACCCACAGCCGCAGCCGCCCGTACACCGCATCCGCCGGGCTGATGGCGCCGTCCGCGTTTCCCCCGTTCTCCGGGCGATCGTACGCCGCCAGCAGCGCGAAGCTGTTCTCCTGCGCGGTCGGCTTCTGCCGGCTCGGGCGCGTCACGGTCGTGCCAAACAGCTCCGCCGCTGTATCGATCGCGCCATTGCCATCGAGATCCAGCGCCAGGAACGCTTCCCCGGTCCCCGGCCGCGTCCACGCCACCCGCTCCCGCCGGCCGTCCCCGTCCACGTCGAACCACACTCCCGCCCGCTGCCGCGTCAACCGCACCGGCCCCCCATCCAGCCGCAGCACCAGCGGGTCCAGCCACTCGTAGTCGCACGTGCACGTCTCCTCATCCCAGCGCCCGCCGCCCGAGGCTCGGCACGCCGCCTGCTGCTCGGGATCGCACGGGGCCGGGTCGAACGTGGCGGTGCACGTCCGGTCCTGCGTCATCGTCACCATCCCCGACGTGCACCCCGCCCCCGTCCACCCGGTCAGCACGTACCCGCTGCCCGCGTCCGCGGACAGCTCGACCGATGTCCCCGTGTCGTACGGCGCGCTGCACGTGGCCCCGCAATCGATCCCCGACGGTGAACTGGTCACCGTCCCCGCGTCCGCTCCCTCTCCCGCGCGGAGGATCGTCAACGTGTACTGCCGCACGAACGTCGCGGTGCAACTGTGCGACCCGTTCATGGTGACCACGTGGTCCGCGCAGTCCGCGTCCCCCGACCAGCCCGCGAACCGCCACCCGCTGGCCGCCGTCGCGGCGAGCGTGACTTCCGTGTTGGCTTCGTAGTAGCCCGCGCAGTTCGTTCCCTGGCAGGTGAGACCCTGGGGCGTCGAGGCGACCGTGCCTGCGCCGCTGGCCGACAGCGTCACCGTGAGGGGCTGGAGCGGCGAGAACGTTGCCGTGCAACTCGCGTTCGCCTCCGCGATCGTGACCGTGGCCAGCGTGGGGTGGTTCGGCACGGCGGTGCACTCACCGCTCCACCCGCCGAACTGCGCGCTCGCGTCCGGCAGCGCGGTCAGCGTGATCGCGGTGCCGTTGACGTAGCGCGCCGTGCAGGTCGGTCCGCAGTCGAGGCCCGCCGGCAGGGCCGTCACCCGCCCCGTGCCGGTGCCCCCCTTGGTCACCGTCAAGGTGTAGCGCGTCAGGGTCGGATTCGGGCGGACGGCCGCCACGAGTCGCCCCCCGGCCGACACGTAGTCCACCGTCCAGGTAAGCGCACCGCCTTCCGTGCTGAATTCACTCAGGCCGTTCACGATGTAGGTGCGGTTCGTGTCGCTTCCGGTGATCTTCAGCACGCGCCGGCCTTCGGCGTCGAACCGGTAGGTCTGCAGCGTGCCGACATTCATCGAGGCCGTCGCCTGCAGGTTGGCGCCGTTGTAGGTGTAGCTGCCCCGGCCGTCCTGCGTCAGGCGGCCGGCCGCGTCGTAGAAGAACGACTCGCCCTGGCCCCCGCTGGTCGCCGCGAGCCGATTGGTCGAGGTGTCGTAGGCGTAGGTCGTCGTCGTGCTGCCCTTGGTCTGCTGGGTCCGGTTGCCCATCGCGTCGTATTCGTACGCCAGTGTCTGCCAGGGTCCCGTCGCGCCCGTCAGCCGATCCAGCAAGTCGTAGGTGTAGTGCGCGCTCATGCCGGATCGCGAATCCCCGATGTCGGTGACGTTGCCCACGTCGTCGTAGGTGTAGGTCAGATTCAGCAGGGTGCCCGCGGCGATCGCGCTCACTCGGGCCCTGTCGTCGTAGGTGAAGCTGTTCGCCACGCCGTTGCCGCTCGTGAAGGACCCGAGCGCCCCAGACGCCATGTACGTGAACGCGCCCTCTTCGAAGGTGCCGTTCGTGAGTTTCGGCGCCCCCGCAAACCTGAGATTTCGCTCGTCATCGTAGACGTACTTGAGCTGGTTGCTGTCGTCGTACGCGTACTTCACGCGGTTCCCGGAAGGGTACGTCACCTGCGTGACGTTGTCATTGTCGTCATACGCGAAGCTCGTCACGAAGGTCTGCCCCGTGGCGTCCGTCGTGTAGGCCTTGATGATGTCGGTCCGCGAGGTGAGCCGGTTCCCGGCGTCGTACTCGAACGTGCTGGTCACGTAGCTGTTCGCCGCGGACGCCCTGTTGCCGTAGGCGTCATACGTGATGGTCGTCGACGAGGCCGAATCCCACGGCGTGCTCACCCCGGTCAGGCGGCCGTTGGTGTCGTAGCCGAACGTACTGACGTGGCCGAGTTGGTCGTGGGTCCGCGTGGCCACCCGACCCAGCGCGTCGTAGGTGAAGCTGGACGAACCCGATTCCGGCTGGGCCTGGGATGCCAACCGGCCGTCGGCGTCATAGGCCCAACTCTTCGTCACGTTGTTCGGCGCCACTGTCTGGGCCAGGTGGCCCAGGCCATCGTACGCATAGGTGGTCGTCTGGCTCGCCGCGTCGGTGAACGACGCGAGGCGGCCGCGGCCGGGACTTCCCGACGCCTGCAAGAATCCCCACCGTCGTCCGGTTCGCTTCGTCAGTCGAGCGCGTCCGAAGACCATTCGAGACGCTGTCGTACTGAAAAGTCGCGGACGTCTCGGAGTGCCCGTCGACCGGGGGATTCGTTTGCTGGGTGATCCGCCCCAGCAGGTCGGTACTGGAAGGCCGTCCACCTCACCGTCCACCCCGTCGCCGGGTTCGCGCTGCTGCAGGACGGCGTGCCGCCCGCCATCGGGTAGGGCAGCGACGAGCGACGCACCCGCCCCATGGCGTCGTACTCGACGTCCTTCCGGACGCCGGCACTGTTGAACGTGGACGCGGGGCGGCCCAGGCCGTCGACGCACGTGGTGGTCCACGCCGCGCCACGGGCCATGGTGATGGACTCGTCGGTTCCGTAGCTCGCGAGTGTCGGGTTGCCCACCGGGGGCTGCACACTCGTCAGGCGACCGGCGGCGTCATACCCGTACGTGGTCGTGCGGCCATCCTGGTTCCGACTGGCCACCGTCCCGTCGACGTTGATCGTCATCAGGAGCGTGGACTGCGGGGCCTTGACCGCGGTCGCCGCGCCGTACGAATACCCGTGGTGGACGTTCTGGCCCTCGTCGTACACGAAGGAGGTCGTCTGCGCGAGCGACGTTCCGGTGCCAGCCGTCTGGCTGGCCACATTGCCGAATGGATCCCGCGTGTATTCCGTGCGGACACCCGCGGCGGTTCGCGCGGTGACGAAGCCGAGGGCGTCGTACTCGATCGTCGCGGTCAACGACTGGCTGGCGCCGTCCACCTCGACCGTCTGGAAGGCGTCGGCCAGGTACGGACTGGTGAACGTGCGCGGATTCAGGAACTTCGTAGTCTGACTGAAGTCGCCCGTGTCGTCGATTTGGGTCGGCTGCCCGAAGTGGCTGAAGTGGCCGCTCGCATAGGTGTACGTCTTCGCGTAGGACCGACCGCCCAGGGTCGTCGTCACGGTGTCCGGCAAGAACCCATAGGTGGTGGTCCAGCACTCGCCGGCGTACCCAAAACAATCGGACCGCCCGATGGAGGTGGTGGTCCACGTGTAATCGGTGCGCTGCGTGACCGGGTCGAGCCCCGCCAGCGCATAGATCTCGGGGGCCTCGGCATAGTACCCATTGTGGTCGTACTCGGCGTGGTCGATCAGAGTGTCGAGGGCATCCCGGCCCTCGATGGTCGTGTACTGGTGATAAATGCTGCCCCCGTGGCCGTAGCTGAACTGCCAGGTGCCGATCGTCCCCGCCGCATCGCCCGTTATCAACTGCCACAGCTTGATGGTCCCCCATCGCGTTTCCGGGATCGGCTCGAGCGTGTCATCGAGCGGGCGATCGCCGGCTTCCCGGTGCGTCACGTAGCGTACCCAGCCCCCGGTCGGCGTGATCACGCGAATCGAGCGCTCCTCGATCGGGATGCCGGGCGCCTCCGTCGGGATCGCCGCGTAGTCGGAGTGCCACGGTGGCGCCCCGGTCGGTGGAAAGGCGGGCTCCCACCCGGTCGGAGCCACGACATCAGCGGTGGAGTAGGTGTACTCGAACTGCCACGAGACGCCGGCCGGCGACGTCGCCGTGGTGAGGTGCCCGTCCTCATCGTAGCTGTAGGAGTAGACGCGCCCGTTGGCGGTCATGGTGGTCGGGTAGCCGTTGGCGCCGTATGTGAAGTCGATCTCGCGCGTCTCGCCGTTCCCGAGCGTCTGAACGACGTGTAAAGGTCTGTTGTTCGTCCAGGTGATGTCCACCCGATTGTTGTATCGGTCGAGGGCGTAGTCACACACCAGGGTCGTCTGGTCCACGTGCTCGAAGTGGAATCGGACCCCGCCCGGGGTCTCGAGCATCCCCGTGGAACTCGTGTATCGCCAGAAGGAGGTCGTGTAGTACACGCCGCTGCTTCCCACGTCCAGACTCGTATACTCCTTCTGGCCGTCGCCCTGCACGACGATGGGGTAGAACCCCGCCACCAGCGAAATCCCCTTTGGAATCCCGAGGTCCCAGACCCACGCTTGGTCCTTCGTGTTGTAGATGCGACGGACGACGAGGTCGAATCCACCGTTGCCTGGCAGGATGGCGTCGGTAAAGGTCAGCATTGCATTCCCGCTGAAGGCGTCGACGCGATCCCAGGCCGAGAGGTTGAACGACCCGTGCAGGGCGCCAACGCCGTTGTTCTGCGCGGCGATTTCCCCCTGCGCCCACGCCAACGACGTCGGGATCAACAGGGCCGCCAGGAGGACGGCCAGCAAGACGAGTCGACGCTGTGGACGGCCAGGACGGCCGGAACCTCGTCCTCCACCCAACCGGCCGACATCAACGGCGCCCGACCCGGCAGACGCGACGCCCGGAGCAGAACCGGTCATACTCGCCTCCTCACTGGTTCGCGACGACTTGACGTCATGCCATGATGGCGACGCGGCCCACCGATGTCCGAGCAGCGCTTACAGCTCAGTGGGCACTGGCAGCACGCATGGAAGCCCACCCCCCAGTTCAGCCGTTCACTACATAAGAACGGTCGAGGAGGCCGAAAGTGTCAAAATATATTTGGACAATATTTGGCACAGTACCGGACTGAGGCAGTCGACAGTCGCGCGAGCCGGCGCGCATCGCGCCCCTCAGCGCGGCCGCGAATCGAACACCTCAACGCGATGCGGGCGCTCTACCGGGAGTTCTACCGGCAGAAGAAGCGGGGGTGCACCCACGAGAAGTTCCGCGCGGAGCGAAGGGATGGCCGGTTCGACGCCGCTGCAGAAAGCGATCCTGGCGGGTTGGTTGACAGAGCAGGGCTGAAGCCCTGCTCCCACAGATGACTCCGGGCAACGGGACAGCCCTGAGCCTTGAGCCCTGAGCCTCTTGGCCTGCGCCCTGAGCCCTGCCCGCCTACGCGCGAAGCGCTACGGCGAGGCCTCGCCGTAGCCCGCGCGAGTCACGTGCGGGCGAAGGCGGGAGCCTTGAGCCTATTTCCTTGCGAGCCTCGCGAGGATCGCGAGCTCTCTCAGGGTACTGCTTGATGGGCCTCGCCGGCGTGCCCCAGAAGAGCACGCCCGGTCCCCGGATGACCTTGCCGCTCGGCACGCCGCACTGGGCGCCGAGGATGGCGCCGCTCTCGATCCGCACGTGGTCGGCAATCCCCACCTGGCCGGCGACGATCGCCCCGCTCTCGATGACCGAGCTTCCCGCCACTCCCGTCTGCGCGGAGATCACCACGTCTTGCCCAACCGACACGTTGTGGGCGATGTGCACCTGGTTGTCGAGCTTCGTCCCTCGCCCGATCCGCGTCTCGGCCAGCGCTCCCCTGTCGATCGTGCACGCCGCGCCGATCTCCACGTCGTCTTCGACGACGAGCCGGCCGACCTGCGGAAACGCCTCGTAACGCCCGGTCGCCACGTCGCGGACGTAGCCGAAGCCGTCGCTGCCGAGCACCGATCCCGCGTGGACGACGACGCGCGCGCCGATCGAGGTGCCCGCGTAGATGGTGACGTTCGACTTGATGTCGCTGTCGTCGCCGACCACCACGCCGTGGTTGATGTGGACGCCCGGCCCGATGGCCACGCGATCGCCCAGCCGGACGTCCGCGTCCACGACCGCGTGCGGGGCGATCGACACGCCGTCGCCGAGGACGGCCGACGGGTCCACGACGGCCGACCGGTGCACGCCCGGCGCCGGGCGCGCGGCGGGATGCAGGCGCCGTACGATGCGCGCGAACGCCAGGCGGGGCTGGTCGCAGCAGACGAGCGCCCCGGTCTCGCGCGACGCGCCGGAGGCGAACGGGCCCGCGATCACGACGCCGGCGGCGGAGGCGAGCGCGGCGGGAAGGGCCTTCGCGTCCTCGACGAAGACGACGTCGCCGGGACCGGCGGCGTCGGCCCGGGCCGCGCGGGTGACGCCGACGGCCGCGTCACCGGCGAGGGCGCCGCCGGAGATCTCGGCGATTTCGCGCGCGGTGAGCGTCATAGCATGGACACCGGCTCGGTCGCCTCGGCCAGGTCCATCCACGAGAACCACAGCGGGTGCCGCGTCTTGTACCACCGGAGCACCTCGACGAGCGTCCGCTGCTTGTCGTAGGGGATGACCTCCGGCGGGATCCGGTCGAAGTGCACGCGGATCGTCGTCGAATCGACGAACTCGAGCGCCTCGGCGCAGAGCGTCTGCAGCTCGTTCCTGATGCGGCCGGAGTCCGAGATTCGCACCGGCCTGGTCTTGAACGCCTCGCCCGCGAGGAACCGGCTGAGCAAGGGGCTGAAGACGAGCCGGCTCTGCTCGAGCGTCTCGCCGAGGCGAAGCGTCAGCGTGATTCGCTTGTCGCCGCCCGAGGAAGCCAGCCGCACGGTCGAGCGGTACACGCCCGGCCGCAGTTCCTCGACGCCTGGCGCCCCGGAATACGGGTCGGGCCCCATGTAGCCGGAGACCGCCAGCACTTCCCAGCGCTTCTCGGGGAAGAAGTCGTCGGCGGTCAGCGTGGAACGGCTGGACAGGAGCCCCGCGCAGGCGGCCTCGCGGATCATCCGCGCGTAGTTGTTCACCGTGGCAAGGTCGGCCGTGCTTCCGACGAGCTCGGAGATCCGGGCGGCGAAATCCGGCGCGTCCGGGTCGAGCCGCATCACCTCCTGCTCCTTCTCCCAGGGGAGGTCGAACCGCGAGGTGAACGGCACCATCGAGACGTCGAGGCCGAGCATCGGGCCGAGCGTCGCCGACTGCACCGCCTCGGCCGAGGCCGCGTAGCCGTCGGTGATGAACAGGTGCAGCGCCCCGTTGGCGTCCTTCCAGGTCCCCACCCTGAACGTCGGCGCGTAGGTGCCCGACTCGGTGAAGGCCGGGATGCCGCTCGGCAGCATCCAGCCGTCCTCGATGACGTGCACGCCGTGCTCCTGCCACGCCTTCCACAGCGACGCGATCCGCGGCGCGCGGGCCTTGCCGCCGAGCGTCCACACGTGGATGTGGTTGCGCCGAATCCCGGGATAGGTTTTCTCGATCGCCTCCACGATCCGGCCGCGCGGTGTGCGGAAGTTGATGAGCCAGGCCTGGTCCGCCGCCGTCTGCACGACCTCCCTCGGCATGATGACCATGCCGACATAGCCCTCGTACGGGCGGGAGACGTGGAGCGGCTGGTTGAACAGGTGCAGCACGGTCATCGGCCCGCTCGGGCTCCCCTTCGCGAAGCGCGAGGTGTTCTCGAGCGTGTCGATCGCGGCGCCCCACACCGTGATGCCGGACGACTTGGTCTCGCCGTAGAACCCGCACCAGCCGTAGGTCGGGTCGTTGAGAAGCCGCACCACGCGTTGGTCGAGCCACCGCGCCACTTCCGGCCGCGCGTAGACGCGGCCGAAGCCGATCTGCGGGTTCGAGCCCATCTCGGGCGTCTCACCCGCCTTCGGCATCAGCCCCTCGCCGAGGCACACCATGATGGCGTGGTTCTCGGGCAGCTGCCGCGAGAGGTACCAGAGGCTCTCGCTCATCGCGTACGCCGAGATGGCGTCCGCGTCCTTCTTCACCTGGTTGAGCGCCGCCTTGTCCAGGTGCGCCCCGGCGCCCGGCTTGCCGAACACCTGCGTGCCGAGAGCCGTCACCGCGCCGGTCATGGCGAACAGCCGCTCCATCCGGCCGTCGAGGAACGACAGCTCCCGCGTGAACTCTCTCGCGGGCTCTCCCCGGACCCACTCCACCTCGACGTCGTCGAGCCAGAGGTGGAACCGGCCCAGGATCGGGCGGGTGTCGAACGACCACTGCGCGATGATGTCCTGCTTGTCCTGCAGCTTCTGGTTCATCGAACGCTCCAGGTCGGGGCTCGGGTCCTAGGAAGACTGAGCCAGGGTTCGCGCCCAGGTGTCGCGAAGCGGCACCGTCCGGTTGAAGACAAGCGAGCCGGCCGCCGAGTCGGGGTCCACCGAGAAGTAGCCGAGACGTTCGAACTGGAAGGCGGTGAGCGGCGCCGCGCGGTCGAGGCCCGGCTCCACCTTGCAGCCCTTCAGCACCTCGAGCGAGTTCGGGTTCAGGTACGACTTCCAGTCGCGCCCTTCCTCGGCGTCGTGCAGGTCGGGGACGGTGAAGAGCCGGTCGTAGAGCCGCACCTCGGCGTCGAGCGCGTGGGCGGCCGACACCCAGTGGATCGTGGCCTTCACCTTGCGCCCTTCGGGGGACGACCCGCCGCGCGTCGCCGGATCGTAGCTGCAGCGGAGCTCGACCAGCTCCCCCGCCGCGTCCTTCACGACCCGCTCGCACTTGAGGAAGTAGGTGCCGCGCAGCCGCACCTCGCGGCCCGGGGAAAGCCGGAAGTATTTCGGCGGCGGCACGTCCTTGAAGTCGTCCTGCTCGATGTAGAGCACTTTCGAGAAGGGCACCGAGCGCGTGCCGAGCGAGGGGTCCTCGGGATTGACCGGGATCTCGATCTGCTCGACCTGCCCCTCGGGGTAGTTCTCGATCACCACGCGAAGCGGCCTCAGCACCGCCATCGCGCGCCGCGCGCGGCGGTTGAGGTCGTCGCGGACCGCGTCCTCGAGCAGCGCCACGTCCACCATGTTCTCGCGCTTGGCGACGCCGATGCGCGCGGCGAACTCGCGGATCGACTCGGGCGTGAAGCCGCGCCGCCGCAGGCCGACGAGGGTGGGCATGCGCGGGTCGTCCCAGCCGGAGACGAGCCCCTCCTGCACGAGCTGGAGCAGCTTGCGCTTGCTCATCACCGTGTAGGTCAGGTTCAGCCGCGCGAACTCGATCTGCCGCGGCTTGCTCGGCACCGGCAGGCTGTCCACCGTCCAGTCGTAGAGCGGGCGGTGGTCTTCGAACTCGAGCGTGCACAGCGAGTGCGTGATGTGCTCGATCGCGTCCGAGATGGCGTGCGTGTAGTCGTACATCGGGTAGATGCACCACGCGTCGCCGGTCCGGTGATGGGCGGCGTGCCGGATGCGGTAGATGACCGGGTCGCGCAGGTTGAGGTTGGGCGACGCCATGTCGATCTTCGCGCGCAGCACCTTCGCCCCGTCCGCGAACTCCCCCTTGCGCATCCGCTCGAACAGGTCGAGGTTCTCGGCCGCCGGGCGGTCGCGCCAGGGGCTCTCGGTCCCGGGCCGCGTCAGCGTCCCGCGGTGCTCGCGGATCTGGTCGGCGGTGAGGTCGTCCACGTACGCCTTGCCGTCGCGGATCAGGCCCAGCGTGTACTGGTAGATCTGCTCGAAGTAGTCCGAGGCGTAGTGCAGCCGGTCCGCCCAGTCGAAGCCGAGCCAGTGGACGCTCTCGATGATCGAGTCCACGTACTCGACGTCTTCCTTGGCGGGATTGGTGTCGTCGAACCGGAGGTTGCAGGTGCCGCCGAACTCCTGCGCGACGCCGAAATTCAGGCAGATCGACTTGGCGTGGCCGATGTGCAGGTAGCCGTTGGGCTCAGGCGGGAACCGGGTGGCGACGGTCGAATGCCTGCCCGACTCGAGGTCGCGCTTGATGATCTCGCGGATGAAATCCGACGGGACGGGCTCCGGCGCGCCGGAGGGCCGGACACCCCCCCCAGGGGCCTCGGGACTGGTCATAGGGGGGAGTATATCAGGCGCCTCAGGGCACCTTCACGCGAAGAGCCGCCGGGTGGATCGTGCCCGGTAGCGGACCCGTCCGTCACTTCACGCCGGCCAGGAGGTCGGCGCACCCGACCGCGCGGATCTCCAGCGATCCGGCCCGGAAACTATAGGGTCGGTCGACATAAGGAGACACGACCAGGTTTCTGCCCGACGGGTAGCTCTCGCGGAACGCCCGGAGGCTCCTCGCATCGAGCCGGTCCGGGCGGATCTTGCACTCGATGGCATCGACCCGGCCTCCCCGCGGCACGACGAAGTCGACTTCGCGGTCGGACTTGTCGCGCCAATAGGCCACGGCGCGGCCGTCGGGCGTCGCGCGCAGGACGTCAAGGACGAGATGCTCCCACAGCGGGCCCCTGTCTTCGTCGCGCAACTGGGTCCAGCCGCGCACGAAGGCGACGAACCCTGTGTCGAAGCCGTAGACCTTCGGTCTTCGCACGAGCTCACGGCGCCCGCCGGCGTGGAACGGCGGCACCGGCACGATCGCGCATGCGACGGAGAGCGCCTCGAGATGCGCCTTGACCGTCGGCCGGCTGATGTCGCACTCGCGGGCCAGCGCCGAGTAATCCGTCAGCCCTCCGCTCTGCCGGAGCATCAGCCGCAGCAGGTTCAGGAACCCCGTGCGCTCGCGAATCCCGAACAGTTCCTGGATGTCCCGCGCGTAGAAGCTGTCCATCCACTCGCTGTACCATTCGGGCTCGGCGGCCTCGGCCAGCAACTGCTCCGGCAGCCCGCCTCTCAGCAGGCGGTGATCGAGGTCCGGCGGCCCGAACCCGGCCTGGCACTCCGTCCAGAGCACCGGCGGCAGCGGCACGACCGTCTTGCGGCCGGTCAGCGAATCCCGGAACTTGCGCGTCGCAGAGAGCGTCGACGACCCGGTCGCCAGCAAACGGAGTGATGGGAACTCGTCGGCCCCGATCTTCAAGACGCGAGACGGGTCGGGCAGGCGATGGATCTCGTCGAAGATCACCGTGCTCCTGGCGGGAATCGATCGATAGAACAGCTCGGGGTCTTCGAGGCGGCGCGCAGACGACGGCAGGTCGCAGTTCAGGTAGGTGGCCGACGGCAACATGCGGACGAGGCTGGTCTTGCCGACGCGCCGAACGCCGGCCAGCCAGGCGATGGGCCGGGCCCGCCACGCGGCGCGAATGCGCTCCGCCCAGTAGGGCCGCTCGATCATGAATATATACTTACCATCTAGTCGTCTATTTGTAAACTATGATTCCACGGTGAGCGGCCGCCGGGAAGTGGCCGTTCCCGCGCCGGCCGTCAGGGCACCCTGACACGCAGCCCTCCCGGACGCACCACCGCGCTGAGCGTCGAGCCGCCCGCGTGCGGCTCGCCGTCCACGTGGAACGACAGCGGCCCCGCGCCGGTCACCCTGACCCGCGCACCGCGAAGGATGGTCACGCCCGCCGCCTTGTCGATCGTCCGGTCGAGCAGGCGCCACCCGAGGCCGAGCGCCGCCAGCCGCCCCCGCTTCTCGATCACCACCACGTCCAGCAGGCCATCGTCCGGCACGGCGTGCGGGGCGATGACCGCGTTCGACCCGTATTGCGGCAGGTTGGCGATGGCAACGACCAGCGCGTCCGCCTCCAGCCGCTGGTCGTCAACCTCGATCGTGTACCGGCCGGCGACGTAGCCGAGCGCGGCCCGGATCGCGCGCACCGTGTAACGGAAGGTCCCGCGGCGCTCGCCGCCCAGTGCGTTGAAGGCGGCGGCCATGGCGGCGTCGAAGCCGACGCCGGCGACGTTGAGGAACGGCCGACCCTCGATCTCGGCGACGTCGATCTGTCGCTCCCGCCCTCCCAGAGCGATGGCCAGCGCCGCTTCCGGCCTCGCCGGGATTCCCAGTTCGCGCGCGAGCCCGTTGCCCGACCCGGCCCGGACGATGCCGAGGGCGGCGCCGGTACCGAGAAGTTCCGACGCCACCTCGTTGATCGTCCCGTCGCCGCCCCAGGCGACGAAATGACGGCACCCTTCGGCGATGGCCTGCCTGGCCAGCTCGCTGCCGTGCCCGGGGCGCTGGGTCAACTCGACGCGGCCCTCGGCGCCGTGCCGGCCGAGCGCCTCCCGCACCAGGCGGGCGCGCTCCTCGACCGGCAGGCCGCGCCGGCTCCCGCCGGCGACCGGGTTGATGATGACGACGACGGACATTGGCGGGAATGTAGCACGAACGGACCGACGGCTGACGACTGACGGCCGACGGCAGGCTTCGGGCCGTCCGCCGCCGGCCAGCGCCGGGAGTCTCCACAACCGTACGTAGGCCGGGTCTTTAGACCCGGCAATTGAATGGACTGCGCTGGCGCCGATTCGCATTACAGTTTCGGGATGTCGGAAGAACGACGGTGACCAG
Organism: uncultured Acidobacteriota bacterium; assembly: GCA_963776495.1. Taxonomy (GTDB): domain Bacteria; phylum Acidobacteriota; class Vicinamibacteria; order Vicinamibacterales; family Fen-181; genus FEN-299. The sequence continues at coordinate 584,471 of CAVZMW010000003.1, forward strand.
ATTTCATCCAATCGCGAGCCTCGGGGTGGTTGCGGTGCTTGCCCTGTCTGGGCCCGGGCCGGCGGCGCGGCAGCCCGCGCCGGCATCGCTGTCGATCCCGCCCGGCTGGCTGCAGGGCTACTCCCGCCCGGTGTCGGGCGAGGTCATCGGCTATCAGTGGGCCTACCCTGGCCAGACGCACGCCCTGCTCACCCGCGCCGTGGACGGCACGCGGCGGATCGAGTGGGAAGGCCAGGCGGCGCCTGCCGGGCCGGCCGACGAGACGGTGACATACCTCTGGCACGGAGGCCTCGCGTCGGGCTACGGCGCCCACCAATTCGCGCTGTCGGTGAACGGCCGTCCGTGCGCGACGTTCCGGTCGGGGCGCGACACGAAGGACGCCGCGTGGCAGGTGGCCGGCGAGAACGGGTGCCGCCTCGCGTTCCAGACGACGCGCGTGGGGATGTTCAACGAGCTGTTCGGCCTGATGAAGCTCACCCTCCCGCGGCGCGTCGTCGGGTCGGACGCGCCCAGGTTCGTCGTGGCCGGCGAGGCTGCCGGCAGCCAGGACTACTACATGACGTTCCAGGCGCCGGTCGAGGCCTGGACCCGCGCCAGGGGCGAGCAGGCGAGGTATCGCAACGGCACGAGGCTCGTTCGCCTCGACGTCAGCCATGTCGGCGACCCCGCGCCGTACCTCGTCCGCTCCGGGACGCGCACGCTGGCGTCGGGCACGATGGCGCTCGGCTACAACGAGATCGTCCTCGGCGTGGAGGCGGCGTCGACGTCACTGCCGCTCACCATCGAGGTCGCCGGGCGGGAGGCCGGATCGATCGCCGTGGCGCTGCGGCCCGTCCGCGACTGGGAGCTTCACCTCCTGCCTCATTCTCACGTGGACATCGGCTACTCCGACCCGCAGCCGGAGGTCGAGCGCAAGCAGTGGAAGAACCTCCGTGACGCGGTCGCGCTGGCGGCCGCGACGGCGGCAAACCCGCCCGAGGCGCGGTTCCGCTGGAACGTCGAGGGGCTGTGGTCGGTCGAGAGCTACCTCGCGCAGGCGGCGCCGGCCGAGCGAGCCGCGTTCGTCGAGGCGGTGCGCGCGGGGTCGGTCGGCCTCCAGGCGAACTACACCAACATCCTGACCGGGCTGTGCACGCCCGAGGAGTTGCGTCGCTGGACCGACGCGGCCCGGCGTCTCGAGGCCGAGTACCACCTGCCCGTCGGGCGCACGGCGATGCACACCGACATCCCGGGACTGAGCTGGACCGTGGTCTCGGCGCTCGCCGACGCCGGCGTCCGCTACTTCAGCAGCGGGCCGAACTACATGCCGTCGAACCCGGACCTCGGCGACCGCATCGGCCACACGCTCCACGCGCTGGGCGACCGGCCGTTCTGGTGGGTGTCGCCGTCCGGCCAGGAGCGCGTGCTCTTCTGGATGGCCGGCCGCGGCTACTCGCTGTTCCACGGCATGAACTCGGGGCCGATGGCTAAGGCGGGACGCCGCACGCTGCTCGACTACGCGTGGCAGCTCAACGAGGATGCCTACCCGTACGATCTCGTGCAGATCCGCTACACCATCGGCGGCGACAACGGCCCGGTCGATCCGGACCTGCCGGCGTTCGTCAAAGTGTGGAACGAGGAGTTCGCCTCGCCTCGGATCGTGATCGACACCGCCGACGCGATGTTTGAGGCGTTCGAACGGCGCTACGGCGCCCGGCTTCCGTCGCGGCGCGGCGACATGACGCCGTACTGGGAGGACGGGGCGATCTCGACGGCGGCCGAAGAGGCCTCGGTCCGCGCCGCCGCCCGCCGCCTGCAGCAGGCCGAGGTGCTCTGGGCGATGCGCAACCCGCGCGCCTTCCCGGCGAAGGCGTTCGACGCCGCGTGGAGCCAGGTGCTCCTCTGGCACGAGCACACCTGGGGCGCCGCCGACAGCATCAGCCAGCCGGACCGCAAGGACGTCGTCGATCAGTGGCTCTACAAGCGGCAGTTCGCCGTCGAAGCCGACCGGCGGTCGCGCGAGCTGATGCAGGCCGCCCTTCCCGGCGCGCCGCGGCCGGCCGCAGACGCGGATGCCGGGTTCCAGGTTCTGAATACGCTCTCGTGGCCGCGCGGGGGTGTCGTGTGGCTTCCAGCCGACCGCACGGCGGGACTGGACCGGGTGCTGGACGCGGGCCGTGGCATCGCGCTGCCTTCGCAGCGGCTCGCCGATGGCCGCCTGGCGGTCGCGGTGGACGCGGTGCCCGCTCTCGGCGCCGTGCGGTTGCAGGTGGTGCGCGGCGCGCCGGCCTTGCCGACACGCGCCGTGGCGGCGGGGCTCACCTTCCTCGACAACGGGACGGTGAGAGTCGAGATCGACCCCGCGACCGGCGACATTCGCAGGCTGGTCTCCACCGGCGCGGGCGGTCCCGGCACGCGGAATCTGGTCGGACCCGGCGGCGGCCTCGGCGCCTATCTCTACGTCCCGGGCCGCGACCCGTCGAAGGCGGAACGCCCCGGCCGTCCGACGATCGAGCTAGTGGACGCCGGGCCGCTCGTCGCGACGCTGCGCGTCGCCGGCGCGGCGCCGGGAACGGAGCGGCTGGTCCGCACCGTCACGCTCGCCGCTGGATCCGATCGCGTCGAACTGCAGGCGCTCATCGAGAAGACGGCCGTCCGGACGAAGGAGAGCGCGCACCTGGCCTTCCCCCTCGACCTTCCGGGCGGCACGATCCGCGTCGATCAGGGCGAGGCGCTCGTCGCCATCGAGGCCGATCAGCTCCCGGGCTCCTGCAAGGACTTCATCGGCGTGACGAGCGCGATCGACGTCTCGAGCGGCGTCGCCGGCGTCTCGATCGCGTCGGCGGACGCGCCGCTCTTCGAGCCCGGCGCCATCACCGACGAGCGAACCGCGAACAGCATGCCCCGGACCTGGCGTGAGGCGGTCGCCCCGGGGACGACGGTGTACGCCTACCTGCTGAACAACTACTGGCACACCAACTACAAGGCAGACCAGGCCGGGCCGCTCGAGTTCTCCTTCTCGATCCGCCCGCACGGGGCCTTCGACGCGGCCGGCCTGCGGCGCTTCGGCGCGGAGATCGAGCAACCGCTCGTCGCCGCGCCAGTGGCCGCCGCCGCCGCGGCGCCTCCGCCGTTCGCCTTCGACAGCGCCTCCATCGTCGTCTCCTCGGTCCGGCCTGATTCCGCTGGCGACGGCCTGATCGTCCGGCTGTACAATGCGTCGTCGGCCGAGGCCACAGGGCGCCTCGACGGATCCCCGGTTCGACTGCCCCCGTTCGGAACTCGCACGATTCGCGTGCCCCTCACCGGTCGCGTCCGGAAGTGACGGTTTCCTCACCCCAGCGCTCGAAAGCGAAGGAGGACCGATGTACCGCACCGTCGAGGACTTCAGGAAGTCGATGAACAGCGAGCGGGAGAACACCCTGAAGGTGCTGCGCGCGCTCACCGACGCGGCGCTCGCGCAGAAGGTCGGCCCGGGCGGACGCTCGCTCGGCCGGATCGCCTGGCACATCACGCAGATGTTCGGCGAGATGGGCAGCCAGATGCACATCCCCGCCGAGGCCGCGAGCGAGAAGACGCCGCAGCCCGCGACCGCCAGGGCGATCGCTGACGCGTACGAGTCGGGCTCCGCGTCGCTCGTCAAGGGCGTCGAGGCCACGTGGACCGACGCCGATCTCCTGGTCGAGATCGACATGTACGGCGAGAAGTGGGCGCGCGGCTACGCGCTCTGGGGACTCATCGCGCACGAGATCCACCATCGCGGCCAGATGACCGTGCTGATGCGCCAGGCGGGTCTCGGCGTGCCGGGCGTCTACGGCCCGTCGAAGGAGGAGTGGACGAAGTACGGGATGGCGGTCCTGGAGTGAGAGTTGAGGGCTCTCGGCTCTCGGCTTTGGGCTTTCGGCTCAAGGCTCATGCTAAGAGGCTCAGGGATCAGGGCCGGCCAGCACGGTGGCGCTGGCGATGAGGAATCGGACCGTACGTCGGCCGGGTCTTCTGTACGTGGGCCGGGTCTTTAGACCCGGCGAGTCAGTGTAGGCCGGGCCTTTAGACCCGGCGCGACGCCGACCCTTCCCGCCGTCGCCCTCGACCAAATCTCGAGACGGCTCGATTACCTCCCACCCGTCTGCGGAATGCAGCAGGCCGTCCACTTGCTGAGCGGCAGGCCCGAGACGCGCCGGCAGCGCCGGGTCTCAAGACCCGGCCTCCGTAGGGCATTACGCCATCGTGCGATCTCTGGATCTTGCGATCTGACGGCCAGCTACCCGCACGTCGCCAGCCCGTCGTACTTCGCATTTCGTACGTCGTACTTCGCAAGATCGCCAGATGTCCGGATACAGCATCGATTCCCCCGTCTCGGATAGAATTCCCCTCGGACCGTGCGACGAGGTGGAGGACTTGTGCCTGATGTCGAGAACGGCACCTACAAGGGGTGCTACGTGTGCGGCCTCGAGAACGAGGCCGGGCTTCGGATCCCGTTTCGGAAGGACGGCGAGGGCGCGAGCCGCGCGGAGTACGTCGCGCGCCCAGAGCACGCCGGCTGGCCGTCCCTGATCCACGGCGGCCTGCTCTTCACGCTGATGGACGAGGCGGTCGCGTGGGCGTGCACCTACGCCGGGAAGCGCTGCGTGACGGCGAAGGCCGAGGCGCGCTTCAGGGAGCCCGCGCGCGTCGGCATGCCGCTCGTGATTACCGGCCGCGTGACCCGGCAGAGCGCGCTCGCACTGCGCGCCCGCGCGGAGATCCGGGTCGGCGATGACGCGGGTCGGCTGGTGGCCGAGCTCGACGCCGTGATGGCCGTCGTGCGCAAGGGTGAGGAGGAGTCTCAATCATGAAACGCGTCATCGGCGCTCTCATCCTCCTGTTGCTCGTCGTCGCGCCGCAGCCGGCCCGCACCGAGCAGCGGCCGGCCGTCCTCACCCTGCGCGAGCAGGCGGCGGTCTACAACGCCTGGCTCGAGTACCGGCTCGACCACATCCTTCCCGACCTGATGCGGCAGGAAGGCATCGACATGTGGCTCGTGATCTGCCGCGAGAACAACGAGGACCCGGTCTTCTTCTCGCTGGTCCCGTTCAACAACCTCTACGCCAGCCGCACGTCGATGCTCGTCTTCTTCGACCGCGGCGCCGAGGGCGTCGAGCGGCTGACGGTCAGCCGCGCCGGGATCGGCACGGTCTACCGGAGCGCGTGGGAGCCGGAGAAGACGGAGCAGTGGGCGCGGCTCGCCGAGATCGTCAAGGCGCGCAATCCGAAGCGGATCGGGATCGACACGTCCGACACGTTCAACTACGCCGACGGCCTCACCGCGACGCTCGAGAAGAAGCTGATGGCGGCGCTGCCGCCCGAGTTCGCGCCGCGCGTGCAGTCGGCCGAGCGCCTGGCCGTCCGCTGGCTCGAGCGCCGCTCGCCGCAGGAACTGGAAACCTACCCGCACATCGTGTCCATCGCCCACGCCATCATCGCCGAGGCGCTCTCTCCCGCGGTGATCACGCCCGGCGTCACCACGACCGACGACGTGGTGTGGTGGATGAGGGAGCGGACGCGGCAGCTCGGGATGACGAACTGGTTCCACCCGACGGTGGACATCCAGCGCCCCAAGGACAGCCCCTTCAAGGACAGCCCGGTGATTCACCGCGGCGACCTCCTGCACTGCGACTTCGGCATCATCTACCTCAAGCTGTGCACGGACACGCAGGAGCTGGCCTACGTCCTGAAAGACGGCGAGAGCGACGCGCCGAAGGGACTGAAGGCCGGGCTCGCGCAGGGGAACCGGCTGCAGGACATCGAGATCGCCGAGATGCGGGCCGGGCGGACGGGCAACCAGGTGCTCGCGGCGGCCCTGGCGCGGGCGAAGGCCGAGGGGCTCAGGCCGAGTATCTATACCCACCCGCTCGGCGTGCACGGGCATGCCGCGGGCACCAATATCGGCATGTGGGACATGCAGAACGGCATCCCGGGCATCGGCGACTTTCCGTTCTCGGACGACACGGTGCACTCGATCGAGCTGAACCTCACCGCGGCGGTCGCCGAGTGGGGCGGCATGGACGTCCGGTTCCCGCTCGAGCAGGACGCCGTGCTGACCAGCGGCGGCGTGCGGTTCCTGGACGGCAGGCAGACGGAGATGCATCTGATTCGATAGTGGTGGGCCGACGGCTGACGGCCGACGGCTGAGGGCTGACGGCCGACGGCTGACGGCTGACGGCCGACGGCTGACGGCTGACGACTGACGGCTGAGGGTTGAGGGCGGTGTCACGCGTTCTTCTGTAGGGCGACCCTTTAGGGTTGCCTGATGCAAAGCTAGAGCTAGAGCCTCGCCCTGCCGAGCAATCTGCGGATGATGAGAATACTGGCGGCTCTCTTGGCGCTCACGACGGCCGGCCTCGCCGCCGGGCCGTCTCAGAGCGTCCGTGTCGTCGACAGCGTCGATCTCTCGGCGGCCCGCGACGAGGCGGCGCACGGGTTTGCCGGCGAGGAGACGCAGGTCGGCGAGGCGGCGGGCCGGACGTGGCGCAGCGCCACCGGCTGGTTCGGCTACTCGCTCCGGATCTACGACGACAGTCCGTTGACCCTGGTCTTCGCCCTCGCAGCCGGCATCGGCGAGCGAGAAGCGTTCGACATCCTCGTGGACGGGAAGAAAGTCGCGACGGTGGACCGCGAGGCTGGCCGGCAGAAGGCCGAAGAGGTGAAGTTCGACGTTCCCTTCGCGCAGACGAAGGGGAGGTTCTCGGTCGCCGTGTGGGTCCAGGCGCACGCCGGGTCGAGGACGGCGAGGGTCCTGGAGATCAGGACGGCGCAGGAACACCTGGAATAGGCTCAGGGCTCACGGCTGAGGACTCAGGCAATCTCTCCCGGATCACTCACTCGTGCCTGAGCCCTGAGTCCTGAGCCTTGAGCCGCGCGAGTTGCCGCCCTATCTGCGCAAGTTCCTCCAGCGTCTCATCGAGCGCCTTCCCCGTCGTCCGCGGATTCATCAGCGTCACCCGCAGCACCCGCCGCCCGCCGAGCATCGTCGTCGTGATCCAGCCGGTGCCGGAGCGGTTGTACTCCTCGCGCATCCGGAGGTTCAGCGCGTCCAGTTGGTCGTCGGGCATCGTCCCCCGCCCGACGTACCGGAAGCAGAGGATGTTCGACTCGGGCTCGTGGATGGCCGCGAACTCCGGGTTCGCGGCGACCGCCGCGTGCATCAGGCGGGCGTTGGCGCACAGGAGGTCGTAGAGCGCGCCGAGGCCGTCCGCGCCGTGCCGCTGCAGCGCCACCCACACCTTGAACGCGTCGATGCGCCGCGAACAGCTGAAGCTGCGCAGACCCTGGTCCCAGCTTCGCGCGCCGACGCCCGCGTGGAAGAGATACGGCGCCCGCTGGCTGAAGGCCGCCTCGAGGTCGGCCTCGTCGCGCACGAGGACGACGCTCGCGGTGAGCGGCATGAGCATCATCTTGTGCGGGTCCCAGGCGATCGATCGCGCGCGCTGGATGCCGGCGAGCCGGTGGGCGTGCGCCGGGGAAAGCAGCGCCGACGCGCCGTGGGCGCCGTCCACGTGCAGCCAGATCCCTCGCTCCTCGCACAGCCGGCCGATCGAGTCGAGGTCGTCGAACGATCCGGTGGCCGTCGTGCCGGCCGTAGCCACGACGGCCATCACGGCGCGGCCGCCGGCATGGAGCCGGTCGAGTTCCCGCCGCAGCGCGCCGACGTCCATCTTGAAGGCCCTTGACGGAACGACCGACGCGTTGTCGGTGCCGAGGCCGAGTTCGCCGATGGCGCGGGCGATGCCGTAGTGCGCGTGCTCGCCGCAGACGACCACCGGCGGGTTCGCGCCGACGCCCTTCTTCCAGGCATCCGGGATGGCCGCCTGGCGCGCGGCCAGCAGTCCCGCGAACGTCGCCTCCGTCCCGCCGGAGGTGAAGGTGCCGCCCGCGTCGAAGCCGAAGCCCGCCAGGTCGCACATCCAGCGGACGACCTGCGCCTCGATCACCGTGCCGACCGGCGACATCTCCCAGACCGCGCCGGACTGGTTGACGGCCGCCGTCAGCGCCTCGGTCCAGACGGCGACGGGCAGCGGCGCCGAGACCTGGTGACCCATCGACCGCGGATGCGTCAGGCGATTGCAGTCGGGCAGCACGTCGCGCTCGAGGCGCGCGAGCACGGCGGCGACGTCTTGCGATCCGCGGGGCAGCGGCTCGTCGAATCGGCGGGCCAGGTCGCCGGCGGTGAGCGGCGTCGAGACGCGCCCGTCGCCCGCGCGGGTGTCCGCGAAGTAGCGCGCGACGACGGCCGCGAAGTCCTGCGCGACGGCGAGAGAGGAGTCGGATTCGAGGTCGGAGAGGATCGAGTGTGATGACATGGGTCGTATGGCGCAGGGCTGAAGCCCTGCGGTATCTGGTGACTCTCTGTTGTGGGCCGCCCCTTCAGGGGCGGCGAAGAACGGCGGGTCTAAAGACCCGCCCTACCTACGATCCGATTCGTCGCCGGACGCCGGGTCTAAAGACCCGCCCTACGTACGATCCGATTCGTCGCCGGACGCCGGGTCTAAAGACCCGGCCCACTCTTGATCGTAGGCCGCCCCTTCAGGGGCGGCGGGAGACCAATCGGTCAGTCAGTTCCGTCTCGACGTTCTCGAAGAATACCCCCTGCCATTGTCCGGGCCGGAGGCGCGGCAGGTCGAGTTCGAGTGTGTGCTCGCGGTCCGCCGTGATCCCCGACAGGTCCGCGTAGAAGCCGACGAACGTCCGCGGCTCGTTCCGAACGGCCGAGTACGCTTTCCGAAGCTCGACCGGCTGCCCGTCGATCGCGAGCCTCGCCTCCCAGGCCGGGTCGGGCTCGGCGATCTGCACGAACAGCAACAACCGCTCCGGCGCCAGCCACGTCGTCAGGTAATCGTCGGCGGTCCACGGGATCGGCCAGGCCCGACGACGGGCCGCGAGCTGGTCGAGAATGCGCCCCGGGACGGTGAAACGCGCGGTGAACCGCCCGCCCGTGAAGCTGGGGTCGTCCGCCCCGACCTGCTGGTAGTGGCGGAACAGCGCGCCGGCGAAGGAAACCGGGATCGACAGCGCGCCGGCGGGCGTCCGGACAAATGCCGCCGGCTGTCCGTTCACCCGCACCTTCTTCGCCGCGCCGGCCGCAGGCCCGGCCACGACGAGGCCCTGGCTCGTCCCCACCTCGCCTCGCACGCCGTCGATCGACATGACGTCACCGCGAACGGTCACAGACCCCGCGGCGCCGAACAGCACGGGCGCCCGCGGCTTCGTCGGCGCCGGCTGGATCTCGAGCACCATCGCCGAGCCGCCGTCCATGGTCACTCCGACGCGATCGCCGGCCTGCCAGAAGCCGGCACCCGGCTTTCCCACCAACCGCCCTTCGTTCGGGAACATCTCCCCGATCTGCACCGGCCCGCTCCCGGCGAAACCGATCGACCGGTCGAGCGTGAAGGCGGTCTCGAGCCGGCGGCCGTTCGGGTTGAACAGGAAGACGTAGCCCCGGTCGCCCACGATGGCCGACGTGCCGTCGATCTTCCCGATGGCGGGCTGCCCAAGGATCGTGCGCGTGTGGCGCAGGTACTCCTTGTGGGCGGCGGTCCAGTCGATCCAGCCGCGGAACCACCGGCGGTCCGCATCGGTGAACGCCTTGTGTTCCTCGACGTCGCGCGCCGGGATCATGTCGATGACGTTGTTCCACCCGGCCACCGCGATCGAAGACAGCAGCGAATACCGCCACCCGAGGTAGTCCCAGTCACGCGCGCGGAACGGCAGCAGCATCACGCCGCGATCGGTCTTCTTCTCGGGCATTTCGCCGGTGTCGTCCCCGCGCGAGGTCTGGTGGGTGATGAAGCCCGGCACCAGCTCGCTCGGCGCGAATTCGTAGTTGCGGTAGCGGTAGGCGGTCCATCGCTCGCGGTCCGCCGACACCCGGTCGAAATGCAGGTCGGGGAAGGGCACGAAGCTCTCGGGCTGCTCGTCGTTGAAGGTCGGATGCGGGTAGCTGCCGGCCAGCCAGCCCCACGGGCCGTAGAGGTGATACGCCTGGCGGCCGTCGATGACGATGTCGGGGATGCGGCGGCGGAGTTCCTCCGTCACGCGCCGCCAGCCGGCCCACTGCGCGTAACGGCTGGTGCCGTCCATGTTCAGGAAGGTGTGATCGAACGAGTAGCCGCCGAGGCCGAGATGGTCGTGAAAGGCGACGAGCGTCGCGATCAGCCAGTCCCGGAAGGCGCGGTTTCCGAGGTCGGCATACAGGCGCCTTGCTTGCCCCGCCGTAGCCGAAGGCGAAGGCGGAGCCTGCCCCGCCGTAGCCGAAGGCGAAGGCGGGCGCGTCGTCAGCCACGACGGGTCCTGCGAGAAGGCGAGCACGGGATAGACGTAGGCGAGCAGCTTGATCTTCCGCGACGCGGCGTAGTCGCGTATCTCGCGGACCGATGGCGGGATCGCGCCGGTCGCCGGATTCCACTCGTTCTTCCGGATCTTCTGGCCGAAACCGGCCCACAGGAGGTTCTCCCAGCTCCAGTCGTCGGTGTTGTCCTCGCGCTTCGCGAGATCGGAATTGGTCGGCGCGAAGATCGCGTAGTCGGCGCCGAGCGCGGCGGCCGTGTCGAGGACCCGCTTGTACTCGGTCCGCCCCTCGGGCGTCGCGATGTCGATCTGGTAGTCGTTCAGGCACCAGGGCACGAAGACGTTCAGCGGGCGCGAAGGCCGCGAGAGGGTGAAGGCGCGCACCATACCGGTGAACGCGTCAATTTCCGCCTCGTCCATGCCGGGCGCCGATTCGCCCGGGACGGCCTTCCATTCGGCCAGCATCCGCGCGGGCAGCACGCGGCCCGTCAGCGCGATGGGAGCGATCAGGCCTCGGTCGGCAACGAACGGCCCGTCTGCCGGGTTCCAGACGAGGTCCGGCTTGTATCGGAGCGTGAACGCCTGGGCGTCACGGTGGAACTCCAGGAACGGGTTTTGCGCGGCGACGAGCACGCTGCCGCCGCTGGAGAGTCTCAGGCACGCGCCGTAGTCACTCGTGCCGAGCGACGGCCGCGCGCTCGGCGGCACGAACTCCGAGACGATCGGCCCATCGAACGCCGCGTCAAACACGACTACATCCGTGACGCGGAAGGGACGCGTCGCGCCGTCCACCACAATTTGTTTGCTGACGAACCCCCGGCCTCGCGCGGGCTCGTAGATGACGCGCACGCGAAACGGATCGGCCGACCAGGTGTAGGTGACGCCTGTTTCGGACAGGTCGCGCGCAGGGGGCGCCAGATCGCGGCTCGCGATCACCCGCCCGTCGATTGTGATGTCGAAGTCGTCGTGCGACAGCCTCGCCTCCACGCCGGGAGTTTCGGCCCACACGGCGACGAGCCCGCGAGGGCCGAACTCTGACCCCACGTAGCCGTCGGTGAGCATCACCGGCGCGGCGCCCCCCGCAGCGCCGAGGCACAGCCGGCCGGACGCAAGGGCGCACAGGGCCGCGAGGGCGGAGCGTTTCATGACAGGGGTATTCTAGCGCGCTGGCGCACGCCGGCTCGCGGCTGGCGCCTCGCGGCTCGCGGCTTGCGACGATTGTACGTAGGGCGGGGCTTCAGCCCCGCCGTCGCGCCGGGCCTGAAGGCCCGGCCTACGTACACACCCGCCCACGTTTGACGTCGTCGCGAGTCGCAAGCCTGGTGCCCGCTGTTATCATGGTGCCTCGTCGGGCCTGGAGGTCCACCTGAAACGTCTCGTCATCGCGGCCGCCGTCGTCGTGGCCGTCAGTGTCGTCGTGGCCGACGCGCACCGCGCCCGGCCGGTCGGCGCGCCCGAGCCAATCGGCTCGATCCCCTCGCCGCGCCAGCTCCAGTGGCAGGACCTCGAGTTCTGCGGCTTTCTCCATTTCGGCATCAACACGTTCACCGACAAGGAGTGGGGCTACGGCGACGAGAGCGAGTCGCTCTTCGACCCGTCGGCGCTCGACGCACGCCAGTGGGCCCGCGTGGCTCGCGACGCGGGGATGAAGGGGCTCATCCTCACGGCGAAACACCACGACGGCTTCTGCCTCTGGCCCAGCCGCCTCACCGAGCACTCGGTGAAGCGAAGCCCGTGGAAGTCGGGTCGGGGGGACGTCCTCCGCGAACTGGCCGCGGCCTGCCGTGAGTACGGTCTGAAGCTGGGCGTCTACCTGTCGCCCTGGGACCGCAATCACGCGGCCTACGGGACGCCGGAGTACCTCTCTTACTACCGCTCGCAGCTGCGCGAGCTGATGACCGGCTACGGCCCGCTGTTCGAGGTCTGGTTCGACGGCGCCAACGGTGGCGACGGCTATTACGGCGGCGCCCGCGAGACCCGGCGCATCGACGCGCGCACCTACTACGGCTGGACGGCCACCTGGTCTCTCGTGCGGCAGTTGCAGCCCGGCGCGGTGATGTTCAGCGACGCGGGGCCGGACGTGCGCTGGGTCGGCAACGAGAAGGGGGTGGCCTTCGAGACGTCGTGGTACGGCCTCGACCGCGATCGGACGTATCCCGGCGACCCGGCCTACGCTCGCGACTTCGCGCGCGGTCGCGCCGACGGCAGCGACTGGGTGCCTCCCGAGGTGGACGTCTCGATCCGTCCAGGGTGGTTCTACCACCAGGCTGAGGACGCGAAGGTCAAGACCGTCGGCGACCTGGTGACCATCTACGAGCAGTCGGTCGGTCGCGGCGCGAACCTGCTGTTGAACGTGCCGCCCGATCGGCGCGGACTCATCCCGGACGTGGACGCCGAACGGCTGCGGACGTTCCGCGCGGCGATCGACGCCGCGTATCGCGTGGACCTGGCCCGCTCCGCGACGGCCTCCGCCACCAGCGTCCGGGGCGGCCTGGCGGCCTACCGCGCCGCGCGCGTCAATGACGGTCGGGCCGATACCTACTGGGCCGCCGACGACGGGGTGACGAGCGCCAGCGTGACGTTGGCGTTCCCGAAGCCGACCTCGTTCGAGCGGATCGTCATGCAGGAGTTCATCGCGCTCGGCCAGCGAGTCGAGCGTTGGTCGGTGGAGGCGGATCAGGACGGCGCCTGGAAGGTGGTGGCCGAAGGCACGACGATCGGCCGCAAGCGCATCGTGCGGTGCGGTCCGTTGACGGCGAGCCGCGTCCGGGTGAACATCCTCGGCGCGCGAGCCTGCCCCACGCTGGCGTCGATCGGTATCTTCTAGGGGTCGGAGCGGTTTTTCGCAATTACAGATTTCGACTTTCAGTTTCGTAATCCGGGAAAACCGCTCCGACCCCTACTTCTGCAGGAGGTTGCATGAGAACGAAGGGACTCACTCTGATCGCGCTGCTCCTTGTCGCCACGGCGGCCGCTGCCCAGAAACCTCTCCAGGATTTCAAGGGGCTCAAGGACCCGGCCCTCTTCACGCGGATGCCGAACTTCTTCCTGGTCTCGGCGGCCTCGGTGGAGGACAAGCAGTTCGACAGCTACCAGTTCTTCGTCACCGGGCCGAAAGGCGTCGAGCGCCAGGCCGTCGAGGGTCACCGCGTGATCTACCGCTACGTCCTCGACAGGAGCACGGGCGCCGGCCCGAGCGCCCTGCAAATCAAGCGCAACTACCAGGACGCCGGCAAACGGCTTGGCGGCAAGGTGCTGCACGAGGATGCCTACCGGACGACCATGCTCGTCGCCAAGAGCGGGACCGAGACGTGGGTGGAGGTCGCGGCCCGCGTGGGCTACGAGTACCAGTTGACCATCCTCGAGCGCCAGGCGATGGCGCAGGACGTCGTGGCGAGCGCCGACGCGCTCAAGAGCGGGCTTGCTGCGACCGGGCACGTCGAAGTGCCGGGCATCTTCTTCGACACCTCGAAGTCGGACATCAAGCCGGAGTCCGACGCGGCGCTGAAGGAGATCGTGAAACTGCTGCAGGCCGATCCCGCGCTGAAGGTCTGGGTGGTCGGCCACACCGACAATACGGGCGCGGAGGAGATGAACGTGACGCTCTCGCAGGCCAGGGCGGCCGCCGTGGTGAAGGCGCTCGCGGGGATGGGGATTGCGCCGGCGCGGCTCGGGTCGCACGGCGCGGGTCCCTACGCGCCGGTCTCCGAGAACAAGACCGATGACGGGCGTGCGAAGAACCGGCGGGTGGAACTGGTCGCGCGGCAGTAGCTGGCAGGTCGAGACGACGGGCCGGAGCGGTTTCGATACCGCTCCGGCTCCTTGTCCGCCGGCCCTAAAGGGCCGGCCTACGTACGGTCCGGTACGTAGGCCGGGGCTTCAGCCCCGGCGCTACTTCAGCCCGCGGGCCTTGAGCAGCGGCTCCACGCTCGCGTCCCGGCCGCGGAACGCCTTGTAGGCCGCCATCGCGTCAACCGTTCCCCCCTGCTCGAGCACCTTGCGGAACGCCTTCGCCGTCGCCTGGTCGAAGAGGTTCCCCTTCTCCTTGTACGCCTGGAACGCGTCCTTGTCGTACACCTCGCTCCAGATGTAGGCGTAGTAGCCGGCCGAGTACCCGCCCGAGAAGACGTGGCTGTAGTAGGTGCTGCGGTAGCGCGGCGGAATCTCGGGCAGCAGCTGGATCTTCGCCATCGACGCCTTCTCGAACGCGCTCGTGTCCTGCTCCGCCGTCGTCGAGAGCGTGTGCCAGTCCATGTCGAGCAGCGCGGCGGCCAGGTACTCGACCGTGATGAATCCCTGGTTGAACTGCGCCGACTTCTCGATCTTCGCGACGAGCGCCGCCGGGATCACCTCGCCGGTCTTGTAGTGCTTCGCGTAGAGCTTGAGCACTTCGGGCTCGAGGCACCAGTTCTCCATGATCTGCGACGGCACCTCCACGAAGTCGCGCGGGAAGCCGGCCAGCGTGGGATACGGCACCTTGCCGAGGAACCCCGCCAGGGCGTGGCCGAACTCGTGGAACAGCGTGTTGACCTCTTCGAGCGTCAGCAGCGCCGGCTCGTCGCCCGACGGGCGCGTGAAGTTGCAGACGTTGGTCACGATCGGCCGCACGACCTTGCCGTTCCGGACGTAGCTGCCGCGCAGGCGGCCGGTCCACGCGCCGGTCCGCTTGCCGGGGCGCGGGTGGTAGTCGGTGAGGAACACGGCCAGGTGCTCGCCGTTCGCGTCCTTCACCTCGTAGGCCTTCACCTCGGGGTTGTAGACCGGGAGGTTCGGCAGCGGCGTGAACGTGATGCCGTAGAGCTTGTGGGCCACCTCGAACGCGCCCGCCACGACGTTGTCCAGTTTGAAGTACGGCCGCAGCTCCTGGTCGTCGATGTCGAAGCGGGCCTTGCGCACCTTCTCGGTGTAGTAGCGCCAGTCACCGGCCTCGAGCTTGAAGTTGCCGCCGTCCTTGTCGATGGCCGCCTGCAGGTCGGATGCTTCCTTCAGGGCGACGGCGCGGGCCGGCGTCCACAGCTGGTTCAGCAGGCCGTAGACGGCGGCGGGCGTCTTCGCCATGTTCTCTTCGAGGACGAAGTCGGCGTAGGTCTTGTAGCCGAGAAGCTGCGCCCGCTCGACGCGCAGCGCCGCGATGCGCGACACGATCTTCTTGTTGTCCCACTCGTCGTTGTGGTCGCAGCGGCTCGTGTACGCGTTCATGATCTGCCGCCGCAAGTCGCGGTTCTCCGAGGTCCTGCAGGAACGGCCAGATGCTCGGCGCCTGGAGCGTGTAGACCCACTTGCCGGGCATCTTCGCGGCCTTCGCCGCCGCGGCGCCGGTCGCCACGAGCGAGGGCGGCAGCCCCTTGAGGTCCTCCTGCCGGTCGATGACGAGCTGGAACGCGTTGGTGTCGTGCAGCTGGTTGTCGCCGAACTTCAGGCTCAGCATCGACAGCTCGGCGTTGATCTTCTTGAGCGTCTCCTTCTTCGCCGCGTCGAGGTTCGCGCCCCCGCGCACGTAGCCCTTGTAGACCTCTTCGACCATCTTGACCTGGATCGGGGTCAGCTTCGAGGACGCGCGCGCGTCGTAGACCGCCTTGATCCGCTGGAACAGCTTCTCGTTCAGGCGCACTTCGTCGCGCAGCGACGAGAGCAGCGGCGTCGCCTCGCGGTTGATCGCCTGGAGCTCCGGCGTCGTGTCGGCCGACTGGAGGCCGCCGAACGCCCCCTGCACCTTCGACAGCAGCTCGCCGGAATTCTCCAGCGCCTCGATCGTGTTCGCGAAGGTCGGAGGCTGCGGGTTGTTGACGATGGCGGCGACTTCCTGGCGGTTCGCCTCGATGCCGGCCCTGATCGCCGGCATGTAATGCTCGGCCTTGATCTTGTCGTACGGCGGCACCTGGAACGGCGTCGTCCACGGCGCGAGGAGCGGGTTGCCGGCGATGGCCGCGGCCGGCTGCGCGGCAGCGGCGACCCTGGCCGGCGCGGCGGGCCTGGCGGCCGGGGCCTGTGCCCACGCGGGCACGCCCAGGACGAAGGCAACGACGAGGAGAAGGGCTAATCGTTTCAGCATGATGAACCTCGAGGACAGGTGCCGGACTTCGGGCCCTGCGCCCGGACGGAGGGGGCAGGTCAATGTACCGAGCGGCCGCTGGCGGAGTCAAGGGCCAGCCGCTTGCGGGCTGACGACTGACGGCTGACGGCTGACGACTGACGGCCGCGTCACGGATATCACGAAGGAACGCGAGACTGACGTGATACCGCCGTCGGCCTGCGGCCGTCAGCCGTCAGCCAGCTTCTGTGTCGATGTAAGGGGTAGCGCCGGCCGGGCCCGACCGGAACGACAGGACTCAGCAGCCCTTGGGCATGACAATGTCCGAAACGGCGCCGCCGCGGTAGAGCACCAGCCACAGCGTGTCTCCGATCCACTCCGCGTGGTCCTGTCTGCCCTTCCACTCCGCGTCCTGAGGACAAACTGGCGCACGGCTGCCGCCTGGTCTCAGATCGGGAAACCACCGGAGCAAATGTGCCCGCGACTTACCCTGGAAGGACGTCCGAAAAGTGGAGTCTACATTCAGAAACCGGACCCCGTAACGCCAGTCGCCAACTGCGAATTGTCGCCAGATGAGGTACCTCGCATTGGTGTGGTGGCTACTGTCGCTGAATACGACGATCGCACACAGAACGGCGCACAAGAACAGGATTGCATTTGCCCACCGTCGTTTTTCGAGTGCCATCGAGATCCCCTCCGCGGTCCCCCTCACACGAAATACGGGATCCTCATCGGCCCCTCGGCGGCGGGCTCGCGTACGCAAGCCCGGCCGTCATGGCCCCCAGGGCGCCTGACCAACCACTACGCATCTTCCAACCGCACGCCGCGGCCCTCTCGGAGATCCGCCCGCGCCTCGGCAACGCGACGCAAGAATTCCGGGTGGTGCTCGAGGCGATAGTCGAACCAGTCCTCCTCCGATCCGAAACCGATCAATACGCCCGCCGCCCGGCCGTGCCGTGTGATCACGATCTCTTCGTGCTCCGCCAGGCGAAGGTATCTCGACAGGTCGTCCTTGACCTCAGCGAGCGCCACGGCTCGGCCCACGTGTGCCGCTTTCGTCGAGCCATCTTTGCGACTCGGCAGTCCCGACAATCGCGAGGATCTCGACCGTTGTTTCTGTGACGTCATAGAACACCCGAATCTCGCCCACCCTCGAGCGACACTGCGGTTGACTCACCCCCCGCAGTCGTTTGATGCGGCTCTAACTGATCTTCGTCGGTTCGTGCCTCAGGTGCCGTTCGAGGGCATCCTTCACCTCGGCCCTGGGGTGCGCTCGAACGTCGCGCAGCGACTTCAGGGCGCCTGGCGAGAGAACGATCTCGAACCGCATTCCGGCTAGATTATAGCCAGACTAGAGTCTGGCGGCCGACATCCCCTTCACCGCCTGGTATGAGGTTCTGGTCGAGCGGAAAGCCGGCGTTGGTGGTCACGACGACCGGAAACCAGCTGTCGCACTCCACCATCGCCCGATGTCCGCGCCTCCAGGCAGCCGGCGCGGTGCGCCTCGAGCACGTCGGCGCAGAAGAACCCCGCCATGAAGTGCGGCTCGATGAGGGCGACGACGATCCTTTCGAGCGCGACGGTACCGCGTCCGTGGCGGAGCGGGACGATCATGGGGGACAGAATGGCGCGGAACGCGGGCCGACGGCTGACGACTGATGGCCGTGTCACGGAGATCACGAATGAACCCGTGACTGACGTGATAGCGCCGTTGGCCGTCGGCCGTCAGCCGTCGGCCGCTGGCCGCGTCCGCCCTGCCGCTTGACGCCGGCCCCTCGCCTCAGGTACCTGTTCCCGGGGTATTGGTCTGACCCCTGTCCTTCCGTCCACTCCAAGGAGCGGTTGCATGAGCAAGGTTCGTCCCGTCATCAAGGCGTGGGGTGTCGCGGCTGCCGTGGCGCTCGGCCTCGTGCTCTTCGCCGGCGATCTCTCGGCCCAGGCCCTCTCGCCCGAGGTGCTCAAGGCGTTCAGCTTCCGGGCGATCGGCCCGACCCGGCAGAGCGGGCGCTTCACCGACATCGCCGTGCCCGAGCTCGAGCCGTGGACCATCTACGCCGCCACCGGCTCGGGCGGGCTCTGGAAATCGGTCAACAACGGCCAGACGTGGGAGTCGATCTTCGACAACCAGCCGGTCATCTCGATCGGCGACATCGCCGTCGCCGCCTCGAACCCGAACGTCGTCTACGTCGGGACCGGCGAGGCCAACAGCTCGCGCAGCACCTACTACGGTGACGGCGTCTACAAGTCGACCGACGCCGGCAAGACCTGGACGAACGTCGGCCTCAAGGACACCCAGCACATCGGCCGCATGGTGATCCATCCCAAGAATCCCGACATCGTCTACGTCGCGGCCCTCGGCCATCTCTACTCCGACAACGACGAGCGCGGCGTGTACAAGACGATCGACGGCGGCAAGACGTGGACCAAGTCGCTCGACGTCAAGGCGGACGGGAAGACCATCGGCGCCGTCGACATCGTGATGGATCCGAAGAAGCCCGAGGTCCTCTACGCGGCCACCTACGACAAGGAGCGCAAGCCCTGGACGTTCAACCTCGCCGGTCCCGGCAGCGCCATCTACAAGACCGTGGACGCGGGCAAGACCTGGACGAAGCTGACCGCGGGCCTCCCCGGCGGCATGATCGGCCGCATCGGCCTCGACATCAGCCTGAGGAACCCGCTGGTCCTCTACGCCAACATCGAGAACGCCAACAAGCCGAACATGTCGGACGCCGACCGGCTGAAGGAACTGCGCGAAGGCAAGTCGAGCGCGGGCATGATCGGTGAAGAGGTCTACCGGACCGACGACGGCGGGAAGACGTGGAAGAAGGTGAACGAGAAGAACCCGGTGGGCGGCGGGCCCGGCTACTACTACATGGACATCCGCGTCGATCCGAACGACGTCAACCATGCCTACGTCCTGACGGTCGGCGTGCTCGAGACCAAGGACGGCGGCAAGACGTGGGCCTCGGCGTTCCGGTTCGGCGGCGACAACCACGCGCTCTGGATCGACCCGGCCAACTCGAAGCACATGATCCTCGGCTACGACCACGGCATGGGGATCACCTTCGACGGCGGCAAGAACTGGCACCACCCCGACGAGTTGCCGCTCGCGCAGCTCTACGGCATCGGCTACGACAACCAGGTGCCCTACAACGTCGTCGGCGGGCTCCAGGACAACGGGTCGGTGCGCGGGCCGAGCAGCAAGCGCGGTGGCCGCCCGATCGCGTTCGAGGACTGGCAGACCGTCGGCGGCGGCGACGGCCAGTTCAACGTGATGGACACGGTCACCAACCGCTACCTCTACAACGAGTCGCAGTTCGGCTCCATCAGCCGCCTCGACCTCTACACCGGCGAGACGAAGAACATCGGGTTCCAGGACAACTCGCTTCGTCACAACTGGACGGCGCCGATCGTCGTCTCGGCGCACGACCCGAGCGTGATCTACCACGCGGCCAACCGGGTCCTGAAGTCCACCTCGCGCGGCGACAGCTGGGAGTTCGTCAGCCCCGACCTGACGACCAACGACAAGTCGAAGCTGACGGTCGACGGCAAGGGCGGCGACGGCAACATCGAGTACTGCACGATCAGCACGCTCGCCGAGTCGCCGATCGCGCCCGGCCTGCTCTGGGCCGGCACCGACGACGGGAACGTCTGGGTGACCAAGGACGGCGGCAAGACCTGGACGAAGCTGAACGACAACATCAAGGGGAACCCGGGCTACTGGGTGAGCCGGATCGAGGCGTCGCACCATTTCCCCGGCACGGCCTACCTGACTTACACCGGCTACCGCAACGACGACTTCCGGGCGTTCGTCTACAAGACGGCCGACTACGGCCAGACCTGGACGTCGATTGCCGCCAACCTCCCGGCCAAGTCGATCAACGTGATCCGCGAGGATCCGACGAACCCGAACCTGCTGTTTGTCGGCGCCGAGTTCGGGCTCTACGTCTCGGTCGACGGCGGCAAGAGCTGGAACGACTTCCACGGCAACATGCCGACGCAGCCGGTGTGGGACCTGGCGATCCAGCCGCGTGACGGCGAACTCATCGTCGGCACGCACGGCCGCGGCATCTTCATCGCCGACATCGCGCCGCTCGAGCAGGTGAGCGACGCCACGCTCGGCGAGAACCTGCACCTGTTCGACCTCAAGCCGGCGGTGAAGTGGGTCACGAGGACCGAGCACGTGACGGCCACCACCAACTTCGCCGGCCAGAGCAACCCGGCCGGGCTCGTCATCACCTACTACCAGAAGGCGCCCGCGTCGGGCGACATCACCGTGCAGATCCTCAAGGGGGCGCGGGTGGTGGCGGAGAACAAGAAGGCGCCGAACGCGGCGGGGCTGAACACGCTCGTGTGGAACCTGCGGATGGACGCGGTGACCCTGCCGGGCGTCGCGGCGGCGCCGGCGCGCGGCCGCGGCTTCGGCGGCGGCGGCGGCCGATTCGGCGCGGCCAACCCGGCGATCCCGAGCTTCGGCGGCATGGTGCCCGCCGACCCGGGCGAGTACACCGTCGTCATCACGGCCGGCGGCAAGACGGTCACCAAGACCGCGTCGATCGTTGACGACGTGTGGTTTGACAAGGTGTTCTAGCCGGCTGACGGCTGACGACTGACGGCTGACGGCTGACGACTGACGGCTGACGGCTGACGGCTGACGACTGACGGCTGACGGCTGACGACTGACGGCTGACGGTTCGGCCCGATGGCTGACGACTGACGGCAGACGACCGACGGCGAAGTCACGCGTGTCACGCGCGACCAGTCCGTCAGCCGTCGGCCGTCCGCCGTCAGCCGGGGAGGCGCGCGTGTCCCTCGTCGAACAGTTCATCCGGACCGCCAAGCGGCACGAGAGCAGGCTGGCCATCGTCGATCGCGCGACGGGCCAGCGCGTGAGCTACCGCGACGCGCTTCTCCGCACGCTGATCCTCTCCAGGAAATTCAAGCGCTACGAGCCGGGCCTGATCGGCGTGATGATGCCGACCTCGGGCGGCGCCATCTACGCGGTCATCGCCGCGCTGATGAGCGGCCGCACGCCGGTGATGATCAACTACTCGACCGGCGCCGCCCGCAACTGCGAGATGGCGCAGCGGCGGCTCGCCTTCCGGACGATTATCACGACGCGCGTCCTGCTCGAGAAGGTCAAGTGCCCCGTCGTGGACGGGATGGTCTTCATCGAGGACCTGGCCGCCTCGGTCACGACGCTCAACAAGCTCTGGGCCTTCGCGAACGCCTCGATGGCCGCCGGCCACATCTGCCGGCAGGTCCACCTCGGCGAAGACGACGACCGGGCCGTGATCCTGTTCACGAGCGGCAGCGAGCAGGACCCGAAGGCCGTGCCGCTCACGCACCGGAACATCCAGGCCAACATCGAGGGGATGCACCAGGTGCTGGAGTTCGCGCCGAAGGACACGATCCTCGGCAACCTCCCGCTCTTCCACGTCTTCGGCCTCACCGTCACGCTCTGGCTGCCGCTGACAAGCGGGATGACCGTCGTCACCTGCCCCAACCCCCTCGAGTTCCGCGCCGTCACGACCGCGGTCCGCGAGGAGGGGGTCACGATGATGGTGGGGACGCCGACCTTCCTGGCCGGCTACCTCCAGAAGTCGGATCCGGGCGATTTCGCCTCCGTCCGGCTGCTCATCACCGGCGCGGACAAGTGTCCCGAGTCGCTGCGCCAGGGCTACCTGGCGCGCCACGGCCAGGTGCTGCTCGAGGGGTACGGCGCGACCGAGACGAGCCCGGTCATCTCGGTGAACACGCCCGAGCACAACCGCCCCGGCAGCGTGGGCCAGGCGCTGCCCAACGTGCAGGTCCGGCTGGAGCACTACGAGACGGGCGAAGAGTGCGGCGTGAGCGAGATCGGCAAGATTCTCGTCAAGGGCGACAGCGTGATGTCGGCCTACTTCGACGACTTCGAGGCGACGGTGCAGCACATGCACCACGGGTGGTACGACACCGGCGACATGGGCTACCGCGACGAGGAAGGCTACCTCTGGCACGTCGGCCGCCTCGGCCGCTTCCTCAAGATCGGCGGCGAGATGGTGTCGCTCGGCCAGGTGGAAGACGCCTTGCAGCGCACGCTGCCCGAAGGGGTGGCGTGCGGCGTGGTCGAGGTCCCCGATGCCGCGCGCGGCGCGCGGATCGTCGCCGCCGTCACCGGCGAGGTGGACGAACGCGCGGCGGCCGCGGACCTCGCCGACAAGCTGCCGCGGATCGCCGTGCCGAAGCAGTTCCTGGTGGTGCCATTCCTGCCGAAGGTCCCGAGCGGCAAGGTGGACTACCGCGCCCTGACCGAGATGGTCAGGGACGCGCTGCCCCGCGCGCGTTAGTTCGACGAACGCCCCTTCCGTGGAGTGAGTCCATGCACACATCTGCCCGTGTCCCGCGCGCGATCCTCGTCATCCTCGCCGTCTCGGTGCTGCTCGCGACGACCGGGCTCCTCGCCCAGCCGGCGAAGACGGTCACCTCGCCCGAGAAGTTCTTCGGGTTCCAGATGGGCGCCGACCGCAAGATGGCCCGCTGGGACAAGATGGTCGATTACTACACGCAGCTCGCGACCGAGAGCAACCGGATCAAGGTCGTGGACATGGGGCCGAGCACCATGGGCAACCCGTTCCTCCTCGTCGTCATCTCGTCGCCGGCGAACCTCGCGAGGCTCGATCGCCTGCGGCAGGTCAACCTGCAGATCACCGACCCGCGGGGGCTCGGCGAGGCCGAGATCAAGAAGCTCGTCGCCGAGGGGAAGGCGGTCATCTGCCAGTCGATGAGCCTGCACGCCACCGAGATCGGCGGCACGCAGATGGCCGTGGAGCTGGCCTACGACCTGGCGACGCGGCAGGACGAGGAGACGCAGCGGATCCTCGACAACGTCGTCTTCCTGATGGTCCCCTGCTTCAACCCGGACGGCGAGATCATCGTCAACGACTGGTACCAGAAGACGCTCGGGACCGAGTTCGAGGGGTCCGCGCCGCCGGTGCTGTACCACAAGTACGCGGGCCACGACAACAACCGCGACGCGTTCATGACCAACCTGGTCGAGTCGCAGTACATGGCGAAGATCCTCTTCACCGACTGGAAGCCCGAGGCCTACGTGGACCACCATCACATGGGCTCCTACGGCGCGCGCATCTACGTGCCGCCCTACGCGGACCCGATCCGCCCGATGGCCGACCCGCTCGTGTGGCGCGAGTTGAGCTGGTACGGCGCGCACATCGCCTACAAGGAGGAGGAGGCCGGGCTCTCGGGCGTGCTGAACGACGCTGAGTACTCCGGCTGGGGCCACTTCGGCTTCCACTGGGTCACGCCGTTCCACAACATCGCCGGGATGCTGACCGAGTCGGCGAGCGCCAGGCTCGCCTCGCCGATCTTCATCCACGCCGACCAGCTCCAGGGCGGCGTCCGCAACCTGCCCGCCTACGAGGCCCAGACCAACTTCCCCGACCCGTGGCCCGGCGGCTGGTGGCGCCTGCGCGACATCCTCGACCGCCAGAAGACGGCGGCGTGGGCCACGCTCGACCTGGCGGCGCGCAACCGCGAGACCGTGCTCTGGGACGCCTACCTCAAGGCGAAGCGGCAGACCGAGCGCGGCGCCGAGGGGAAGCCCGCTGCCTACGTCATCCCGTTGCCGCAGCACGACACGCTGACGGCGTCGAAGCTCGCCGCCAAGCTGCTCGTGCAGGGCGTCGAGGTCCGCGTGGCCGACAGGCCGTTCACCGGCTCGAACGGCGTGCTGTACGCGGCCGGCAGCTACGTCGTGCCGATGGCGCAGCCCAAGATGGGCCTGGTCCGCTACCTCCTCGGCCAGACCTTCTACCCCGACAACACCTACACGCGCGACCGCGACGGCTCGCCGATCCGGCCCTACGACATGGCGACCGACACGATGGCCGAGTTCATGGGCGTACGCGCGGACCCGGTGGACGAGGTGCCGGCGGCGGACCTGCGGACGATCTCCGGGGTGAAGTGCGTCGGCCGCGTCGAGAAGAACGCCGTCGGCTACCTCCTCGACGGGCGGGAGAACGCCGCGTTCCAGGCGGTCAACTTGCTGATCGACAAGGGCGTCGCGGTAAGGCGCGTGGACAAGCCGTCGGCCGGGCTCAGGACGGGCGACTTTTTCGTCGCAGCGGGCGCGCCGGACGCGCTGCTCACGTCGGTCGCGACCGAGACCGGCGTCGATCTTCTGGCGATGAAGGCCGAGCCGAAGGCAGGGGTGCACGACCTGAAGCGGCTCCGTGTCGCGATGTACCAGCGCTACTACGGCGGGAACATCGACGAGGGCTGGACGCGGCTGCTGCTCGAGCAGTTCTCGTTCCCCTACACGACCCTCATGGACGCCGAGATCAAGAAGGGCGGCCTCGAGGCGAAGTACGACGTCATCATCCTGCCCGACGACTCGACGGCGATGATCACCGGCGAGCGCCCGCCTTCGCCCGCCTCCGCCCTTGCGGGCTTCGGCGTGGCTACGGCGCGGCAAGCTGGCGGGCGGGGTGAGACGTCGGTTCCGCCCGAGTACCGTAGCGGCATCGGGGCCGAGGGCGTCGCTGCGCTCCGCTCGTTCGTGGAGAACGGCGGGACGGTGGTCACGCTCGGCGGCGCGGCCGCCTTCGCCATCGAGCGCTTCGGCCTGCCGATCCGCAACGTCGTCGCCGGGCGTCCGTCCAAGGAGTTCTTCTGCCCCGGCTCGACGCTCCACGCGAAGTTCGACACGTCGAACCCGCTCGCCTACGGCATGCCGGCCGATGGGCTGGTCACCTTTCTCGGCGGGAGCCCGGCGTTCGAGATCCTGCCGAACGACTTCAACGAGCGGTACCAGATCGTGGTCAGCTACCCCGAGCGCGACCTGCTCCAGAGCGGCTGGCTCATCGGCGAACAGTTCCTGGCGAAGAAGGCCGCGATGGTGTCGGCCCAGATGGGAAGCGGCCGCGTGGTGCTCATCGGCCACCGGACGCAGCATCGCGACCAGACCGCAGGCACGTTCAAGCTGCTCTTCAACGCGCTCGTCCGTTAGCCCGCGGCAGCCGGGGTAGGCGCCACATCATGAGGTGCCAATCGACGCCTCGTGCGTCGATCGGCCTTCACCGACGTGACTACGGCCGCTTGAGTGCCGCCTCGAGGGCGCGCCTGGCCGACTCGTTGTTGGGATTGGTCCGCAGCACCTGCTGGAGGACGACGATCGCCTCCTCTCGCCGGCCCGTTCTGGCCAGCGCCAGTCCCAGATTGACCTGCGCCAGTTCGAAGCCGGGGTCCAACCGCACGGCCTCTTCGAAGTGACGTCGCGCCTCCTCCACGCGCCCGTGCTGCGCAAGCTGCACGCCCAGGTTGTTGTGCACGTCAGCCATGTCGGGCTGCAATCGCAACGCCTCGGAGTACTGCGCGATCGCCTCGTCGTCCCTGTTCGCACGCGCGAGGGCCAGCCCGAGATCCGCGTGGGCCCGCGCGTAGTCCGGTTCGAGACGAACGGCCTCGGACAACGAATCGATGGCTTCGCTCAACCTGTCCGCGTCGGCCAGCGCCAGTCCCAGGTTGAGGTCCGCCAGCGCTTCACCGAGCCGCGCCTGGTCGGGAAGTTCCGCGCGCGACGCCGCCGTTCCGCGATTGGCGTTCTCGGCGCGCGCGATTCGGACGACGTGCGACCACAGGGTCACGCTGTTCTCCCAGACCGCGACCTGGCCCCGGGCGACCGCCGCGCACCCCACGATGACGAGCGCCGCCGCCGACGGCAGCACGTAGCGTCGCGCCCCCCAGCGTGGAAGCACGTCTGCCATGCCCCATGCGGCGATGATGAACAGCCCCACGGCCGGCACGTACGTGTAGCGATCCGCTCTGGCCTGCACGCCCACCTGCACCAGGCCGATCACGGGCACCAGCGTTCCCAGGTACCAGAGCCATCCGACAGCGAAGTACGGGCGCCGCCGGCTGAGGTAGGCGACGCCGGCTGTCAGCAGCGCGAGCACCAGGCCCGAGCCAGCAACCGTCCACGTGGACAGCGTCCCGGGAAAGGCGTAGAGCACCGTCAGGTTCACGGGCCACAGCACCTCCCGGATGTACGCCACGTAGGAGACCAGCGCGTTGCCGACGCGCAGGCCCAGGGGAAACGCGTCGAGGCCACCGACAGCGTGGCCTCTCTGTTGCACGACGAACGTCAGCGCACTCGACGCCGCGGCAAGCAGGAAGAACGGGATCTTCTCCAGCACGAGTCGCGGCCATGTCACCGTGTGCGGCGGAGAGCCAGGCGCGGCGAGCTCGTCGCGCGGCGAGACCGCCTCGGCACCGGGCGTCGGCTCACGGCGTGGCGCCCGCGCCAGTGGCCAGACGTCGAGCAGTAGCAGCGCGAAGGGCAGCGTCACCAGCATGGGCTTGGACATCAACCCCAGCACGAAGAAGGCGATCGCAGCCAGGTAGCGTGTCCATCGCGGGCGCCGTACGTAGGCGACGTACGCCCAAAGCGTGAGCATCCAGAAGAAGGTGCTCAGCACGTCCTTGCGTTCGGCGACCCAGGCGACCGACTCGACGTGAAGTGGGTGCACGGCGAACAGCGCCGCCACGGCCGCGCTGCGGCCCACGGCGCCGGTCATCCGCCGCAGCAGCCCGAAAAGGAGTAGCGCGTTGGCTACGTGAAGCACGAGGTTGGTGACGTGGTGCGCGCCGGCATTGAGGTCGAACAGTTGCACGTCGGCCATGTGCGACAGCCACGTGATCGGATGCCAGTTCCCCGCGTGCCCCGTGGTGAAGGCCCACGCGACGCCAGCCCAAGTCAGCCCGCCGACGACGGGCGGGTTCGCCGTCACGTAGTCCGGATCGTCGAGCCGCACGAAGTCGTAGTGCGAGACCGGAAGGTAGACCAGGAGGGTGATGGCCACCAGGGCAGCGACGACCAGGGCCGTGCGGTACCGCACGAGCGGTCCTGGCGACGCGAGTGGCGAGGCCGGCACATCGGCTGTGCCAACGGTCTCGCGGAGTCGCGCCGCGGTCTTCGTCGCTCGTCGATCGCCCTGCTTCGGCCCGGGCCGTGGACTCATGACCAACCTCCGGCCGTCTGCTGCCCTGGTGCCCGATTGCAGCCGAGGACAACCCGTCCTGGAGGCCTCGTCGAGGCCATCTCACGCGGCGGCTCGCGGCACAGGAGACGCCGAAAGTACCCCCGTCCTCAGCACCTGTCAACCCATCTCTGCCAGCGGCTCGTCGGCGCGGCGCCCTGTCCTGTTGACGCCGTGGAATCGCGGTCCGCCATCCAGCTGATATGATGCCAGCGCCCCTTCGCGTGACGCGATGGATCATCCTGATCGGCTTCCGACCCGGCGATGCTTCCTCGGTCTGATGGTGGGAGCGTCGGTGGCTTCGTGGTTCGGGGACCTCCCCGTCGAGGCCGCCGACCTTCCGTGCCCGGGCGCCGGCGCCCAGGCGGGCACGCGCATCCTGCGCGTGGGCTGCCCGTCGCACAACTGCGGCGGGCGCTGCCTGCTCACACTCCACATCGAAGACGGCCGCATCGTCCGCATCGGGACCGACGACCGGCCAACCGACACCGTCGAGGCGCCCCAGCTGCGCGCCTGCATCCGGGGACGCGCCTACCGCCGCCGCCAGTACCATCCCGACCGCCTGCTCCGCCCGCTCAAGCGCGTGGGGCGACGGGGCGAGGGGCGGTTCGAGCCGGTCTCGTGGAACGAGGCGCTCGACAGGGTCGCGGCCGAATTGCTGCGGGTGAAGAAGACCTACGGCAACTCCGCCATCTTCGTCCCCTACGGCACCGGCAGCTACAGCCAGACCAACGGGCGCCAGGTCGCCCAGCGGCTGACGAATGTGTTCGGCGGTTCGCTCGGCCACTACAACAACTATTCGTGGGCGGCGATGGCGCGTGCGACCGAGACGGTCTACGGCACCACGGTCACCGGCAACCAGCGACAGGACTGGCTGAACGCGAAGCTCATCCTGATGTGGGGGTGGAACCCGAGCGAGATGCGCGACGGCACGAACACCGAGTTCCTCCTTCGCCAGGCCCGCGAGCAGGGCGCGCGCCTGGTCTGCATCGACCCGCGGATGTCGCCGACCGCCGTCGCGCTCGCCGACGAATGGGTGCCGATCCGCCCGGGCACCGACGCGGCCATGATGACGGCGATGGCCCACGTGATGGTGACGGCCGGCCTCCACGACGCCGAGTTCGTCGCCGGCCACTGCGTCGGATTCGACCGGTCGCAGATGCCGCCCTCTTCACCCGACGCCGAGAGCTACAAGGACTACCTGCTCGGCACGCGCGACAGGATCCCCAAGACGCCGGCGTGGGCCGAGAAGATCACGGGCGTGCCGGCGGCGACGATCGACCGGCTGGCGCGCGAGTACGCGACGCGCAGGCCGGGCGTCCTCTACCAGGGCTACGGCATGCAGCGGCGCGCCTTCGGCGAGCAGGTGGTTCGCGCCGGGTGCGTCCTCGCCGCTCTCACGGGCAACGTCGGCGTCCCCGGCGGCTGGGCCGGCGGGCTGGCGCTGCAGGCGCCGTCCGGCGGGCCGCTGTGGAACGTGTTCCCGACCGGCGAGAACCCGGTCAAGGCGAGCATCCCGACGTTCCTCTGGGCCGAGGCGGTCATTCGCGGAAAGCAGCTCGGCCCCGATCACGGCGTCCGCGGCGCCGCGCGCCTGGACAACGACATCAAGCTCCTCTACGCCGTCGCCTCGAACGCGCTCGTCAACCAGCACGCCAACATCAACCGGACGGCGAAGCTGCTGCAGGACCAGCGCCTCGTCGAGTTCCTCGTCGTCCAGGACAACTTCCTGACGCCGACCGCGCGCTTCGCCGACATCGTGCTGCCGGCGTGCACGCAGCTCGAGACGTGGGGCGTCGAGGACGGCTGGAAGTACGGCGACGAGGTGCTGCTGATGCCGAAGGCGGTCGAGCCGGCCGGCGAGACCAGGAGCGACTACGAGATCTGCGCCCAGCTGGCGGACCGGCTCGGCCTGCGCGACCGCTTCACCGAGGGACGCACCGAGCGGGACTGGGTCGGGGCCGCCCTCGACGCCCTGCGGCCGGCCTACCCCGGCCTTCCGACGCTCGAGGCGTTCGCCGACGGCAACGCCGGCATCCACGCCGTGCCGGTCACCAGGCCGGCCATCGCCTTCGCCGACTTCAGGCGCGACCCGGCGCGATTCCCGTTGCCGACGCCTTCGGGGAAGATCGAGATCTTCTCGGCGGCGCTCCAGGCGCTCGGCAAGCCGGACGAGATCCCGGCCGTGCCGAAGTACATCCAGGAATGGGAGAGCCCGTTCGGCCCCGAAGCGCGCCGGTTCCCGCTGCAGGTCGTGGGCCACCACTCGCTCGCCCGCGTGCACTCGACGATGAGCGGCGTGGACTGGCTCGAGGAGGCGTTCCCGCAGCGGGTGTTCGTGAACCCGGCGGACGCCGCGGCGCGCTCGATCTCGAACGGCGACACCGTCCGCGTGTTCAACGACCGGGGCGAGCTGACGATCAGGTGCCGCGTGACGCGGCGGATCATGCCCGGCGTGGTGGCGATCCCGCAGGGGGCCTGGTGGACGCCGAACGCGCTGGGCGTGGACACGGGCGGGTCGGTGAACGTCCTGACGTCGGAGCGCTGGACGCCGCTGGCCTTCGGCAACGCACAGCACACGGTCATGGCGGAGATGAGTAAGACCTGAACCGGCTTCGGGCTACAGGCTCCCGGCTACAGGCCGTGCACGTCACGCTGTCTGGCTCGGTGTGACACCTGTGGTCCTGCCCGAAGCCTGAAGCCCGTAGCCTGTAGCCTGTGCCTGAAGCCTGTAGCCTTCTATGTCCCAACTGGCCTTCTTCGTCAATTCGGACGCCTGCTCGGGTTGCAAGACGTGCCAGGTGGCGTGCAAGGATCACCACGACCTCGCGGCGGGCGTCCACTGGCGGCGGGTGTACCAGGTGACCTCGGGCGGCTGGCAGAGGGCCGGCGACGCGTGGACGACGTCGGTGGTCGCCTACCACCTGTCGGTCGCCTGCCACCACTGCGCCGAGCCGGTCTGCGGCAAGCAGTGCTCGGTGGACGCCATCTGGAAGCGTCCCGACGGCATCGTCCTCATCGAGCAGTCGCGCTGCATCAAGTGCAACAAGTGCCGCGCCGACTGCCCCTACGAGGCGATCCGGTACGAGGCGGCGACCAACCGCGTGAGCAAGTGCGACTTCTGCGTGGACCTCGTCGACGCGGGCCGGCCGCCGGCCTGCGTGGCCGCGTGCCCGAACCGCGCGCTCGACTTCGGCGACCTCGAGGACCTGAGGCGGCGCTACGGCTCGCTCGACCGGGTCTTCCCGCTCGACGATCCCGCCATCAGCCGCCCCGCCCTGGTGATCAAGCCGCACCGCCACGCCGCGCTCGCGCAGGCGCGCGAGCCGGAGGTGGCGAACTGGGAAGAGCTGTGAGGCGGGGCTAAAGCCCCGCCCTACAGAAGGGCTAAAGCCTCGCCCTACAGTAGGGTCCGAGCCAAGAGCCCGAAGCCCGCCCTACCAGACGCGCCCGTCCGCCCTGCCAACCAGGTCGGCCCCGTAGTCGTAGACGATGAACCGCACCTGCCGCGCCGAGGGATTGACCTCGATGTGCCCCTTGTACGGGATCCAGCTCTTGTTCACCTGCTGCCAGGCATCCTGGTCGAACGTCAGCGTCACGCGCTGGTAGCTCTGCGCGAGGCCTTTGTCTTTCTCGTCGAAGGCGAGCACCAGGACGTCGATCGCGCCGGTCCGCACGCCGTCCGCGAGCGGCAGCGTAAGCCTCGACGGGTCGATCGCCGCGTCGATCACCAGCCAGGTGGTCCCGTCGGGCTGGCGCTTCAGGTCCGCCTTCAGCTTGATCCTGATGTCCGCGATCGACCGCGAGAACGACGCCGCCGCGATCAGCCGATCGTTGGTGATGAACGTGCGGCGGTCGAACGGGCTGATCTCGCGTTCGGCGAGATACCCGTGGCGGAAGAGCACCGTTACGCCCGGCCGCTTCACCTTGACCTCGAGCTGGTGGTACTTGCCGTCGATTCGCGCCGTCGGCGGGTAGAACCCGAGCACGTAGCCGGCCCGCGACGAATCGTCGATGCGCTCCACCGCCACGTCACCCTTCTCGGTGATCGACGACACGCCGCCGCTCTCCTTCGAGATCGTGCGCAGCGCCGCGAAGGCGAACGTCTCGTTCCAGGTGTTCTGCACCGCGCCGCCGCGCTGCGGGGTCAGGCCGCCCGTCTGGAAGGTGTCGATGGCCACCTGCGCGACGCTGGCCGCCCGGGCCAGCGACATGTCGTCGTCCATACGGGGCAGGTACATGCCCTTCTCGGTGACGAAGACCAGGTGCTTCTCTCCCTCGAGATGCCGCAGGTACTCGACCCCGGCGAAGCAGCTGCTCAGGTCCATCAGCCCCTGCGCCGTGTACTGCATGTAGTCGTCGAACGAGATGCCCGCGAACTGATCGTTGGTAATCTGGTCGAACGAGGTCCACGAGCCCAGGCCGCCGCCCGTCGCCGAGTTGGATCCGCGCCCGCCGGCGAGGGCGTTCTGCATGTCCACGCCCGCCTTGTTGATCTCGACGCGCTGCAGCGCCTCGGCCTGCTTCTGGATGTCCGCGTCGGCCCGCTGGGCTCCCGGCGGCTGGACGCTCTTCACTCGATTGGAGTCCAGCAGGCCCGGGCCCTCGAACAGGTTGTCGATCTTGTCCTGGACCTTCTTCGGCAGCGTCCGGCTGCCGTAGAGGGCGGACAGCCCGCTCTCGACCTGCAGCCGCACGTCCATGTCGATCTCGTAGTGCTTGGTGCGGAAGCGCTCGAGGAACCCCGCGATCGCCTCGTGGTCCGTCGTGAACTTCGTCGCCCGGTCGTAGGCGAACACGGCGACCTGGTCCTGCGGCAGCAGCTTCTCGCGGACGAACAGGATCAGCGCGTCGAGCGCGCGCGACGGCTCCTGCAGCCGCCCGCGGCCGAGCACGATCAGGAAGACCCGATTGTTCACCTGCGACACGCCGAACGGCGAGCGACGAAGCGGGATGGTATCGATGACGCCCGGCTTGACCTCCTCGGGCACGAACTCCCGCCGCTCGAACAGTCGGATCGTCTGAGGGGTCCCGTCCTCGAACAGCGTGAAGTCGTCGATGGTCAGGTCGCGGACGGCCTTGCCGGTCTTGCTGTCCACGGCCCGGACTTCGACGGGCACGACGACGGTGCTGGCGCGGAACGAGGGCGGCTGCTGTCCGCCGGCCTGGCGGCTTCCGGGCGCGGCCCCCGGGCCAGCCGCGGCTGCCGACCACCAGGCCCCAGCGCCCGCGACGAGAGCCAGTATGAACAGCCAAGTGAAGGGCGTCGACGCGCGTCGTGACATGGGTTTCCTCCGCCTCTCGGCTACCTGATGAGCCGGATTCCGGGGACCGGCAGCCCGCCGGTCCCGGCCATTCTACAACGTACCGTGCGCCGCCATGCTCCGGCGCCCCCCGGGCGCATCGCATGCAATTAGGCTACGGGCTGCAGGCTTCAGGCTACGGGCTCACCGGCCGGAGCTCGAGGCTCAGGATTCATGAGGGGATGTCAGTGTTTGGGCTCAGCTTGGCTGGCTAGGCCCGGCGAAGCAAGAAGGCAAGCCCGGCTAGACGGATGCACATTCCCAGCATGAGCCAGGCAGCGACCGTGAACAGCCTGGACCTGGTCCGATACCGCAGCAGATACCACACCGAACACAACACGGCGGGCAAGATTGCGTTAACCGATCCGAAGGCGAGCCAGAAGTCGATGGTGTCATGCCGGGCGCTGAATGAACGTGGAAGAACGAACGGAACGGCCAGGACGGCCGTGAGCGCCACATTCTTCTGGCAGAGGCGGGAATCTCGGGTCCGCGATTGAGGGCCGAGCCGGCAGGGTCGGGATGCGTCGCGAGCGGGCCTTCGTAGCAGGCCGTCCATCGAAGCACGGAAAGCGACCCGCCTCCGCTGCGCAGGACCGTGTGATGCGCAGCTTCGGCGCGGCCTGGCCGTAGCTCGCCAGATCTTTGGCGAGCGGAGGCCGGCGAGCGCGTGCCACGATTTCCCGGGCGCAGCCCGTGCGGTCGATCCAGCGCGAATAGGGCCAGCCCGACGCAGAGATCCGGAAATCGAGGCACCGCGAGGACGCTTTCCCGGCCTGCGGAGCGGCCCACGAGCGAGGCGCCCGGCCCTACCGGCGAGTCGGAACCACGGCCTCTCAGCTACGCCGCGCGGCGGGGAACAACACCCTGTCGTCTTCGGCGCGCGATAGCGTGTAATCTCCCCCTGGGCGGATGACCTCGAATCTCCGTGCAAAGATCTTTGTACGCCCGCGACTTGATGGCACACTGCATGAACGCGCCGCGGGATGCTGGGCCGCCGGACGCCGGGAATGGACATGCGCCTTCGCCTGACACGATTCTCATCCGCACTGCTCGTCGTCGCGCTCGTCGCCCTCGCGCTGCGGGCCGCCTACCTGGTCGAACTGAACGGAAGCCCGCTGCTGTCGGTCCTGATGGGCGACAGCCGCCAGTACGACGAATGGGCGATGCGGATCGCGGCCGGTCAGTGGATGGGGACGGAGGTCTTCTACCAGACGCCGCTCTACCCGTACGCGCTCGCCGTCATCTTCTCGATCGCGGGGCACAGCCTCGGCCTCGTGCGGGTCGTGCAGGCCGTCCTCGGCTCGGCCTCCTGCGTGATGCTCGGCCTGGCCGGCCGCCGCTTCTTCAACGAGCGCGTCGGTGTGATCGCCGCGCTGCTGCTGGCCCTCTACCCGCCGGCGATCTTCTTCGACGGGCTCGTCCAGAAGTCGTCGCTCGACATCTTCCTGTTCACGCTGACGCTCGCGCTCGTCGCCCGGTTCCACGACCGGCCTCACTGGAAGTGGCTGGCGGCCGCGGGCGCCGCGACGGCCGTGTTCGCGCTGAATCGCGAGAACGCCCGGGTTCTCTACCCGGTCGTCGCCGCCTGGCTGCTCCTCGCGTTCCGGGACGTTCCGGTCCGGCGCCGGCTGGGATGGGTCGCCATCTTCCTGGGGGCGTCGTTCGCCGTGCTGCTGCCCGTCGGGCTCAGGAACTACAGGGTTGGCGGCGATTTCCTGCTTTCGACGTCCCAGCTCGGGCCGAACTTCTACATCGGCAACAACAGCCACGCGTCGGGCAGCTACGAGCCCCTCGTGCCTGGCCGTGGCGACCCGATCTACGAACGCGACGACGCCACGCGTCTCGCCTCGACGGCCGTGGGAAGGCCGCTCTCGGCTTCGGAGGTGTCGGACTACTGGCTCCGCCGGTCGTTGAGCGAGATCGGCGACCACCCGTTCGGCTGGCTCGGCCTCATGGGGAAGAAGTTCCTCCTGACGGTGAACGCGGCCGAGATTCCCGACACCGAGTCGATCGAGGCCTATGCCGACTACTCCTGGACCCTGCGTGGGCTGCTCTGGCTGGATTTCGGCGTGATCCTGCCGGCCGCGGTTCTGGGCGCCTGGGTGTCCCGCCGCGACTGGCGGAAGCTGCTCATCCTCTACGGCATGTTCGCGGGCCTCGAAGTGTCGGTGGCCTTGTTTTACGTCGTCGCCCGCTATCGCCATCCCCTGGTGCCGCTCGTGCTGCTGTTCTCGGCGGCCGGGCTCGCCGGTCTCCTGGACCTGCGCCGGACGAACCCGGAGCGGCGGGCCGCCGGCCGGCAGGACCGCGGGAAGACCGCGAAGGCGGCGGCCGTGCGCCAGCCGCGGCCGGCGCAGCCGTGGACCCGGCAGTGGCTGCCCGGGCTCGCCGCCGCGGCCCTGGTGGCCGTCGTCGCGCGCATGCCGATGAAGGTGGTGCACGACGAGACGTACATCAACCTCGGATCGATCCTCGTGCGGGACGGCAGGGCCGCGGAAGCCGTTCCGGTTCTCCTGAAGGCCGTCGCCGTCGATCCGAACTATGCGGCGCCCCATTTCAACCTGGGCCTGGCATACCGCGATACGGGGCAGCCGCAGGCCGCGCTCGACCAGCTCGAGACGGCCGTACGCCTGCGCCCGGAGTACGCCGAGGCGCACAGCGCCCTCGGGGTCATGCTGGAGGCCGCGGGCAGGCCGGCCGAAGCGCTCCAGCACCTGCGGGAATCGGCACGGCTGGCGCCGTCGTCGGTCGAGGCGCACACGAACCTGGGGCTCGCCTTGATGGAGTCCGGCCAGCCCGACGAGGCCGTGTCCGAGCATCGTCGCGCGGTCGCGCTGGCCCCGAACGAGGCGCACCCGCACAACAACCTCGCGGGCGCCCTGCAGCAGGCGGGCGAGGTCGGACAGGCGATTGTCGAATACCGGAAGGCGCTGTCGCTCGAGCCGGACTACGCCGAGGCGCACGCCAATCTCGCTCTCGCGCTGTTGTCCACCGGGGAAAGCGAAGAGGCGTTCCGACAGTTCGGCGAGGCGGTCCGTCTCCAGCCCGGCAACTTCAGGGTCCGCATGGCGTTTGGCAACGCGCTCTGCGAGGCGGGACGGACGGCGGAGGGGATCGCGCAGTACCAGGAAGCGTTGCGTGTGGCGAACGCCACCGGTCAGACCGCGGCGGCTAGTCAAATCGAAGAGGATCTGCGGCAGGCGAAGGCGCTGGCCGGGCGCCGCGTTCGCTGACGCTGGCCGTGGCCCCTTCGCGCCGCTCCGGTCGAAGTCTTCGAGGCCGCGCTACCGGGACGACTCCAGCATCCGAAGCCGCTCGGTGGCGGCGCGCTTGAGATCGGCGGCGGCGTGCGGGCTCTCGAGCAGCGTCCGGTATGCCTCCATCGCCTCCGCCTTTCGTCCCTGGCGTTGGTAGGTCAGGGCGAGGTTGAAGCGCGCTTCGTGCTGCTCGGGGTCGAGGGCCAGCGCGCGTCCGAGCCGATCCACGGCCTCCGGCAGCTTCTCCTGCTTCAGGTCGAGCGCCCCGAGGTCGGCGAGCGCCGATGGCGCGTCCGGCTGCTGCCTCAGGATCGTCTCGTATTCCCCCCGCGCCTCGTCGAGCCGCCCCATCTCCGTCAGGACCTTCGCCAGATCCAGCCGGATCATCCCGTTGGCCGGGTCGCTCCCGACCGCGGCCCTGAACTCGACGAGGGCCGCGTCGAGCTGCCCGAGTCCCTCGAAGACG
This sequence comes from uncultured Acidobacteriota bacterium, assembly GCA_963776495.1. Taxonomy (GTDB): domain Bacteria; phylum Acidobacteriota; class Vicinamibacteria; order Vicinamibacterales; family Fen-181; genus FEN-299. The sequence goes on from CAVZMW010000003.1 coordinate 620,866, forward strand.
CTGCCGCGCAGGATCCGGGAGTCGGTGAACCTCGGGTCGATGGCCAGCGCGGCCGCCGCCTCCTCGAGCGCCGGCTTGGGTTGTCCGAGGCGCAGGTAGCACGCGGCGATCAGGTGATGGACGTAGGCGGTCGGCGGCACGAGGTTGAGATAGGCGCGGTACTCGACAATCGCCTTCGACGCGTCGCCCAGTTCCGAGTACACGTCGGCGAGCTTCAGGTGGGCGAACGCGTTGCGCGAATCCCTGGCGAGCGCGTCGCGCAGCACCGGGAGCGCTTCGTCGAATCGGCGCTCGCGGGCCAGCCGGCTGGCGGCATTCAGCCGGTTGTAGACGAGGATGTAGTCCTTGGGATCGGGGCGCGCCGCCAGCGCCGTGTCGGTCTGCTTCCCCGATCCCGAGCCGATGTACCCGAGCGCGGCGAGACGGTCCCGGGTCTCCGCGTCAACCGCCGTGCGGCTCATCTCTCCGCGGGCCGATCCGGCGACCTGCGCGAGCACCTGCTCCAGCGCCCGGACCGTCTGCGGCTGGGCGTTGGCGCGGTTCACCAGCTCGCCGGGATCCTTCTCCAGATCGTAGAGCTCGGGCCTGGGCGCCTCGATGAGCTTCCACCGCTCGTCGCGCACGCTGCGCAGCGGGGCCCAGTTCATCATGAACTCGGGCGCGAGCGTCTCGGCGTAGACCGGCGGGGGGGTCACGTGCCGGCCGTGCATGTCGCCGACGAGGCTGCGGCCGTCAGCGCCCGCCAGGCCCGGCCGGCCGAGCAGGTCCAGGATGGTCGGCGCGACGTCGGTCAGCCTCACCGGCCCGGTCACGACCGCGCCCGCGGGGACGATCCCGGGTCTCCACACCACGAGCGGCACGTGGATCGCGCTCTCGTAGACGAACATCGAGTGCGTCTCTTCGCCGTGATCGCCCAGGCTCTCGCCGTGGTCCCCGACGACGACCACCAGCGTGCGGTCGGCGAGGCCGAGCCGGTCGAGGTGGTCGAGGACCGACCCGACCAGCGAGTCGGCAAACGCGATCTCCCCGTCGTACGGCGCGTCGGCGAAGCGCTCCTTGAACGGGGACGGCGGGTCGTACGGCGTATGGGGATCGTAGAGGTGCAGCCACGCGAAGAACGGGGCGGCGGGCGTGGCGCCCTGCGCGTCGAGCCACGCCGACATCGCGGCCACCGTGCGGTCGCCGCGGCGCTCGGCCTCGACGTCGATCACGTGCGCGTCGGCCTCCGCGGACGTGTCCATCCGGTCGTCGTAGCGGTCGAACCCGCGCGCCAGGCCGTACCGGTGGTCGAGGACGAACGCGCTCACGAACGCCGCTGTGCGGTAGCCGGCCTGGTGCAGCACCGTCGCGAGCGTGGGGAAGCGGTCGGCGAGGTAGAAATCGCCGTTGCCGCGCGCGCCGTGGTCGAACGGGTACAAGGCGGTGAACAGCGACGTGTGGGCGGTGAACGTGATCGGCGCGGGGCTCGAGACCTGCGCGAACCGGGCCCCTTCCTTCGCGAGGCGGTCGAGGCGCGGCGTGCGCGCCCGCGCGTCGCCGTAGCAGCCGATGTGGTCGGCCCGCGTCGTATCGAGGGTGACGAGCAGCACGTTGAGCCGCGACGGGTCGGCAGCCGGCGCCGCCGCGCCGTGCCGCCACGCGACGACGGCCAGGGTGGCGACCAGCCCAAGACCGGTGAGAACGAGCGCCGCCCGGCGCCACGCCCGGCGTCGGGGGGCGTTGGGGGTGCGGGGCGTGACAACGGCTGAGTATGAGACCTTGCGCGTGGCCATGGGTGACGCCCCACTGTACAACGGATTCCGGGTCGTCCCCAAGATCGGCGCGGCGCAAAAAAAGGGGCACGCGGTCCAGACCGCGTGCCCCAGGTGAAGCCTCCAGCCTAGCGAACGACTAGAAGTTGATTCTCCACGAAAGCTGCAGGAGCCGGCCGCCGGGGTCCTGCGTGTTGCTGGCGTCACGGTACGCCGAGGTGACCGCGTAGCTGGTCGGCGCGGTGCCACCGAGGCTCGTCGTGCCCACCCAGTCGATGTTGTTGAGCACGTTCAGGATCTCGACGCGGAACTCGCCGTTGACCCGGCGCGTCACGTCGAAGCGCTTGGTCACGGCGATGTCGAAGCGCATGAACCCCGGACCCGTCACGTAGTGATGATCCGCCGGGCCGGTCACGATCTGACCGTTGACCACGCAGGCGCCGTTGTACGGCTGCAGGCACCCGGTGGACTGGATCGGCGCGAAGTAGCGGCCGGTCGGCGTGGCGCCGCTGTAGCCGGTCACCGACGTCACGCTCGTGCTGTACGCCAGGATCGTGTTGTTGATGATGTCCTGGGGCAGCATGTAGACGCGCGTGATGGGTTTCCCGTTGTTCGGATCCGCGACCGTGTAGACCTTGAAGGCATCCTGCAACTGCTGGTCGGTCATCCCCACGAGCAACCGGTTGCCAAAGTCCAGGATGTTGCCGGTCTGGAGACGGCCGTTGCCGTCGAACGACCAGCCGCCGATCAGGTAGTTCATGAGCCGGCTGGCGCCGCCGCCCCACCGCTTGCCCTGGCCGAACGGCAGCTCGTAGTTCCAGTTGATCTTGACGGCGTGCTTCGGAGAAGACTGCTGCGTCAACTCCGGGCCGACCCGCAACGAGACGTAGCTGGTCGCGTTCTGCCGAATGATGTACTGGTAGCTGGCCGCCACCTGCAGCCCGCCGCTCATCCGGCGACGGAACTCGAGCTGCAAGGCGTCGAAGTTGCGCTCCGACGAGTCCTGGGGCCGGCCGGTCACATACGCGCCGCCGACCGTCGGGTTCATGTAGAAGAAGTTGGCCGGATATCCCGCGTTGACCGTGTTGAAGGAGCCATTGTTCCTGTACGTCGCGTTGCTCCAGAACTGGGCCGCCATCGACGAAGGACTCGGGTTCACCGGGTTCAGGTAGTTCAGCTGCGTGGAATTGGTGTAGGCGGCGTTCGTGTAGTTGGCGGGGCTGCTGCACAGCGCCGGTGTCGTCGTGCAGTTATAGCCGGCGTAGAACCCCTGCATGATCGGCAACGGGAACTGGCCCGGAAGGCCGGCATACTTGAACGTGTTCCCGGCAGGGTTCCACACCCCGTTGGTCGAGCCGGCGGCCTGCTGGTTGAGCGCCAGGTTCGCCTGGGCGTGCTGGAACTCGGTCATCCAGCCGTTCTCGACCATGTTCAGCTCGTTCAGCGAGCGCCCGCCGTCCACCCAGCCGCCGCGCGACCGCGTGCCGACGTAGCGGAGCTCGACCACCGAGTTCTTCGAGATGGCGCGCTGGAAGCCGACGTTGAACGAGTGCACCCACGGCGTCTGCGTGTCGGGGTTGAACGCGTTGATCGAGTTGCTGATCCCCACCGCCAGCGGGTAGACCGGCGAGGTCGGGAACGGCGGCGCGCCGATATCGGCCGCGTTCCGATAGAGGATCGGCCAGGTCTGGGGAGGCACGACCAGGTTGCCGAGGGTCTGGTTGCGGAACACCGACGTGTACCCGCCCGGGTTGTACGAGTAGATGTCGGCCACCGTCACGAGCCCTTCACGCGTGTAGGCTTTCGAGTAGCCGCCGCGCAGCACCGGGTCGTTGCTCAGGATCTTCGACAGGAACCCGCCCTGCTTGACCGGGATCTTCCAGGCCACGCCGGCGCTCGGCGCGATGTTGTTCTTGTCGGTGTTGAACGGCGGAGCTCCCGACGCCAGCGGCACCATGGTCGCGGTGTTGATCCCGGCGTTGGCCAGGCCCGGCGACCAGAAGTAGTTCGGCTGCCCGGCCGCGTTGAGGCCGGAAACGCCGAACAGCATGTTGTAGTCGGACAACTGGTTGAAGAACTGGTTGGCCGAGGTGAACGGCATCTGCAGTTCGTACCGCAACCCGCCGGTCAGGGTCAGGTCCGGCCGGATTCGCCAGCTGTCCGACACGTAGAACCCGTATTCCTGCTGCTTGACCCAGTACTGCCAGGGGCCGTTGTACAGCGTACTGGCCCGTGGTCGGGTTGAGAAACGCGGTGTTGTTGATCGAGGTCACGCGGCCGGTCAGCAGCGCGTACAGCGAGCGGGCGTTGCCGAGGTCCGCGGTGCTCGCGTTCGGGAAGTTCGTGTTGCTGAACATCGACGCCGCGGGGTCGTTGGTGGTGTCGAACCCGATCCCGAGGAACGGCACGTAATACTTGAACGTGTCGGTGTAGGCGATGCGCGTGTAGGAGGCGCCGGCCGAGATCGTGTGCTTGCCCTTCATCCAGGTCAACGTGTCGTCGAAGTTGGTCACCGGTGAGGAGCGGAGTTCGTAGTTGGTGCCCGAGTACGGCAGCGAGATCAGCGGCAGGGTGAGACGCAGGCCGCCCGGGAACTGGTCCGGCGTGATGTTGTCCGAGAAGTGCGTGGGCGTCCAGCCCATGTAGCCCGCCCGCACCTGGTTGACGATGTTCGCCCCGATCACCGTGCGCCAGTCGAGCATGACCGAGGGGCGCCAGCCGACCTGGTTGCCCTGCATCGTGTAGCCCGGGAACGCGGGGTCGCGGTTGTTCAGGATGTCGGGGAAGGACGTGAACCGCTGCAGGTAGGCCGAGACGCCCAGCCGGTTGTTCTTGGTGATGTTCACGTCGATGCGCGCCGTCGGGTAGACGCGGTGCTGCGGGCCGTTGTTCTGGAACGTCAGCGTATTGGTGACCGAGTTAGTGCCCGCGATGACGCTCTGCCCGGCCAGCGTGGCGTTGATCCCGTTGAGCAGCGACATGATGTTCGGGTCGGGCGTGTTCACCTGGCCGTTCGTCCCAGCCAGCGTGTAAAGATTCACCTGCCCGTTGTGGCTGATGCCCTGGGCGTCCTTCCACGTGTAGTCGAACAGCCCGGCGAGCGAGTCGGGCGTCAGCACGGTGCGGGTGCGCGACACGCCCACCGGCTGCTTGAAGTCCTCGTAGTTGAAGAAGAAGAACGCGCGGTCCTTCACGATCGGGCCGCCGATGCGGCCGCCCCACGTCGTGACGTCCGCCTTGTCCTTCGGCAGCGAGGGGTTGTTCGCGTTCTGGTTGAACCAGTAGTTCGTGTTCCAGCTGGTCTTGCGCAGGAACTCGTAGAAGCTGCCCCGGGTACTGGTTGGTGCCCGAGCGCGTCTGGAAGCGGACCTGGACGGCGCCCTGGCCCGAACTCTCGGCCCCCGGGTTCGCCGTGGACACGGTGACTTCCTCGACGGCGTCGAGGCGCGGGTTGATGTAGGCGAAGAACGAGCTGCCCGTCGTGCTCTTCAGCGCCTGGTCCTGCACGTTCAGGCCGTCGATCGTGATGTTCAGGGCGCTGCCGGGCAGCCCCATGACCGACGAATACCGCGGGGCGCTCGTCGTGCTGACGCCGGGCAGCATCACGACGAAGTCCATCGTGTTGCGCGTGGGGAGCGGCGCCCTCGAGACCTGCGTGGTGTTCAGCGTGGTGGCGACCGTGGCCGACTGCGTCTGCATCAGTTCGGTCGCGCCCGTGACGGTGATGGTTTCGGCGACCTGCCCGACTTCGAGGGCGACCGGCTTGATGCTGTTCCCGACGCCCTGGATGACGATGACGTCCGGGAGGACGACGGTCCTGAAGCCCATCAGCGACACGGTCACCGTGTAGGTGCCCGACGCGAGCGCCGCGACGCTGAAGTGCCCGGTGCTGTCGGTTACCGCGCGATACTCGGTCGCGGTCGCGTTGTTTTTCGCCACGACATCCGCGCCCGGAATCATGGCCCCGGAACTGTCAACGACCGTTCCGGTAAGCGTTGTCGTCGCGGCGCCCTGCGCGTTTGCCAGCGTGCTGAACGAGAACATCAGCGCCGTGCAAATAAGAACGCAACAGAGCCATCCTCCGCCTCGTCGTCTCATGAGCTGCCTCCTCCCAACACCCGCGGCCGAGCCAGATGGCCGCCACTGCAAAGCACAGCCTGAATAGGCTGCAACGGAACAGAAACTCCCGCCCGTCGACACTGCCACCGCCGAGAACGCGGCCGAACGCCGCACGCAAGGGGGTTCACGAGTAGATTTCGAGCCTATCCGGAGATGTCCGCTCGCCTGACTCGAGCTTAGCGCGGGACGATACGCCACAACGTTCGATGAAGTCAAGGACTTGTTCGAGCGGCGTGACGACGCGGCCGCCCGGGAGATCGAGCGTTCGCCTGCCGCGTAGCATATTGGGGGCCAGCTCCGCCGGCTCGAAAACGGCCGGGTTTGGCAAGGGCCGCTCCGCCAGGGCGGCCGGATCCAGAAGCTTGGAGCGGGGAAATACAGATTGCTGGATGGCGGACCGGCAACGTGGCGTTGCGGGGCCCCCAGCCGGCCTCGCCGTTACCGGCCTTCCCGCAGTTTCTGACCCGCCTCGCATAGGGCGGCTTCCCGTGCGAGCGGGCCGACGAGCAGTTCGTTGCCCTGCGCGCGCGCCAGGGCCAGGGCCTCGTGCCCGGCCGCGCCAGCCTCGACGAACCGGTCCTGCTCGGCGTAGGCGGCCATCAGCGCCTCGAGCGCCATCACGTCGCGCCGCCCGGTCAACTGGACCGCCCGCCCGGCGAGCGTGACCGCCCGGCGGCCGTCCCGGACACGTGCGTCCGGCGCCGTGGCCAGCAGCCACGCGACGCGGCGCAGCACCGCGACGTTGTCCGGCATGCTGCTCAGCGCCGCCGTGAACTGAGGGAGGGCGAGCGCCAGCGCGCCCTGGCCGGCGTAGGCTTCGCCAAGCAGGGCGTGGGCCTCGGCGAGCGTCGGGTCGAGCGACAGGGCCTCGAGCAGGCGGGCGATCCCCTCGCCGGCCTTCCCCTGCGCGCAGAGCGCGGCCCCGAGATACATGCTGGTCTGCGCGCGCGCCTTGTCGGACCCCTCGAGCGTGGCGGCCACGCGCAGTTCGGCCTCCGCCTCGGTGAAGCGCCGCGCCGCCAGCAGGTCCGCCCCGTACGCGATGCGGGACCGGATGTTGAGCGGCCGCTTCGCGACCGTGTCGCGCATCAGTCCCTCGTCGCTCCGGTAGTCGGCGTTCCTCGCGAAGGTCATCGTCCCGAACGTCGCGGCGACGGCCACGCCGAGCAGCAGGCCCGCGGCCGCCGGCACCCGCTGCCGGGGCCCGCCGGGCCGGACGACCGCGGACAGGACGCGCCGTCCCAGTGCCTGCACCCCAACGACCACCAGCACGATGACGGCAGCCACCGGAAGGTACATGCGGTGCTCCGCCGCGACCTCGGTCGGAATGGGCAGGAGGCTCGACGTCGGAGCCAGGACGAGAAAGAACCAGGCGCCCGCGAAACCGAGCGGGTGGCGCCGAACCACGGCGACGACGGTGGCCGCGAACAGGGCCGCCAGCAGGATCGCCTGCGGGGCGACCTCGGCGAACGACGTCGCGCGCGGCCACGCGTAGTCGAACACGAGCGGGGACGGCACGACGGCCAGCCGCAGGTAGTGGGCGACGACGCCGGCCTCGGTCTGCAGGTAGGACCACCAGGTCCAGCCGCCCAGGCCGAAGCCCGCCGAGTGGGACCGCGGGCTCCCGGCCACGAGCACGACCAGGATGGCCCACGTCGCCGCCAGCCCCGCGTAGAGAGGCCACCGATCGCGCCGCCACCCTCCCGGTTCGGCGGCATCAGCCGGCGGACGGCCGACCAGCCAGTCCCAGAGCGCCACGACCAGCGGCGCCGTCACCATCGCTTCCTTGGAGCCCATGCCGAGCGCGCACGCCGCCACCGAGCCGGCGGTCCACCACCGCCGGGCAGGGCCCCGCTCGGCGGCGCGAATCGCGCAGTAGAGCGTGAGCAGGAAGAACAGCCCCATCAGCGACTCCACCCGCTGCACGACGTAGGTGACCGACTCGGTCGTGAGCGGATGGACGACCCAGACGAGGGCGACCACCCATGCGACGAGCGTGGACGAAGGACCGAATCGTTCGCGCAGGGCCGGGGCGCGCAGCGACCGGCGCACCACCCCGAACAGGGCGAGGCTGGCCAGCAGGTGCACCAGGAGGTTCACGGCGTGATAGCCCCAGACGTTGCGCAGAAAGCGGTCGGTGTCGTCGGGAGGGCTGTCCGGCCCCGGCGTCGTCAGGGCGTCGCGGGCGTCCGCCGGCGCGAGGGCGTAGTTGAGCGCGAGTGTCAGCGCGGGGACCGGGCGGCCAGCCACGGTCACGTCTCGCGGCGCCGACATCGCCGTCGAGAGCGGCCACAACGACTTGATGTGGGGGTTCGACGTGATGGACGCGATGTCGTCGAAGACGAACACGCCGTCGAAGCTGTTCGAATAGGCCCAGGCGCCGGCGGCGAGAAGCAATGTCACGGCAGCCACCGTCGGCCAGCCGCGCCAGCCGGCCGCGCGCCATCCCGCCGCGCGCCGCCCGGCGTCCGAAGGGAGCGGGCGCGCCCGGTCGTGCCTGCGCCGGTTCGGAGAAGCGGCCGTCCTGGATCCCTTGTCTTTGGCCATCGGCAATCCGGTCAGAACCTGTCGCGACCTTCGAGGCTGTCGAGCGCGCGCCGCGCGGCCTGGTTGCCGGGGTTCAGGCGCAGCGCCTCTTTCAGCTCGCGCGCCGCGTCGGTGAATCGGCCCGAGCGGGCCAGCGCGATGCCGAGGTCGCAGCGCGCCGCGTCGGACTCGGGGCGCAGCCTCACGGCTTCCGCGAAATGCTCCCTCGCCTCGTCCACGCGTCCCTGGTCGCCGAGCGTCGTCCCGAGCGACATGTGCGCCTCGTATTCGTCCACGTGCAGCGTGATCGTCGTCGCCCGCGTGAACAGCGCCACGCTGTCCTTCCAGTACCCGGCCTGGACCCTCGTCGTCAACGCACAGCCGACGATGGCGCCGACGGCCGCGGCCGAGACCGCCACCCGGAGGACGGGCCGCCGACCCACGAGCGCCGCGACGCCCCACGCGACCATGATGAAGATCCCGATGAGCGGCACGTAAGTGTAGCGGTCCGCCCTCGCCTGGACACCGACCTGCACCAGGCCCGCGACCGGCACGAGAGTCCCCAGGTACCAGAGCCACCCGACCAGCAGGTAGGGTTCCTTTCGCGCCAGGCGATACACCCCCAGGGAGATGACGGCCAGGACGGCCGCCGCGCCCGCCACCTGGTAGCCGGGGACCGCCGACGGGAATGGATACAGCATCGTCAGGCCCGTGGGCCACAGCGCGTCACGAAGGTAAGCGACGATCGACACAACGGCGTTCTGGAGGCGGAGGGCGAAGGGGTAGATCTCGAAGCCCGTCACGGCCCCGCCGCGCTGCTGGGCGACGAGGGTCACGATGCTCGACGCGACCGCCATGGCGAGCAGGGGAAGCTTCTCGCGCACGAGCGGCCAGGCCGACTTCAGCAGGGCGAGCGTCCCGGGCGTTCCAGGCGTTCCAGGCGTTCCGGCCCCGGCCGGCCGGCCCTTCGAGCGGCGTTTCGCCCCGGCGGCCTTCGGCGAGCCGGTGGGCTCGCGGCGCCGGAACCCGGCGTTCACCGGTGGTGTCCCGGCGCCAGGCGCCGCCGGGCCGAGCCGCCCCAGCGGCCAGATGTCGAGCAGCAGCAGCACGAAGGGCAGCGTGACCAGCATCGGCTTCGCCATCAGGCCGAGGCCGAAGCACACGAGCACGAGCGCGTAATAGACGCGCCGGGAGCGACGCGCCGGCGGCGGCGCGTCCGCCGCGGCCGGACCGGCAGCACGCACGAATCCCGCGTAGGCCCACAGCGTGAGCATCAGGAAGAACGTGCTCAGAACGTCCTTGCGCTCGGCAATCCACGCCACCGACTCGACGTGCAGGGGATGGACGGCGAACAGCGCGGCCACGAGCGCGCTGCGCCACAGCGCGCCGGTGAGCAGCACGAGGAGTCCGAACAGCAGGAGGGCGTTCGCGGCGTGCAGGGCGAGGTTGACCAGGTGCTGCGGGCCGGCGGCCACGCCGAACAGCTGCACGTCCAGCATGTGCGAGAGCCACGTCACCGGGTGCCAGTTCGCGGCGTGGCCGGTCGTGAAGGCCCAGGCGACGGCCTCCCCCGTCAGGCCGCCGAGGACGTGCGGATTCTCGGTGACGTAGGTGGGATCGTCGAGCTGCACGAAGTCGAAGCGCCCGACCGGCGCGTAGACGGCGAGGGTCAGCGCCAGGAGCGCCAGGGCCGCGAGGATGGTCCGTCCACGGGTCATTGCCGCTTCCCGATCACCGGCCCGCTCCGGGCGACGCCCGCAGGCGGCTGGCGGCCATCGCGAGCGCGCGCCGGGCGTCCGCGTTGCCGGGATTGAGGCGCAGCGCCTCGTCGAGTTCCGCGATCGCCTCCCTGAACCGCCCGGCGGCCGCCAGCGCGATGCCCAGGGTACTGGTGGGCGGCGTCCGAGGTGGGCTGGAGGCGGGCGGCGTCGGCGAAGTGCGGGATCGCCTCCGCGACGTCGCCCCGCGCCGCCAGCACCAGCGCCAGGCTCGTGTGGGCGGCCGCGAGGTCGGGCTGCAGGCGCACCGCTTCGATGAACTCCGCGACCGCTTCCGGCGTACGTCCTCGGCCCGCGAGCACGGTTCCCAGGTTGTAATGATAGGCGCCGAAGCCCGGCTTCAGCCGGACCGCGTCCTCGCAGCTCGCCACCGCCTCCTCACCGCTGCCGAGCGCGGCCAGCGCCACGCCGAGGTTGGTCAGCACGTCCGGCTGATCGGGCTGCAGGCCGAGCGACTCCCGGTAGTGCGCGGCCGCCTCGGCCGTCCTGCCGACGGCCGCGAGCGCGACGCCGAGGTTGTTGTGCGCGTCCACGAGGCGGGGATCGAGCCGCAGCGCCTCGGAGTACTCCGCGATGGCGTCATCGAGCCTGCCCTGCGACGCGAGCGCCCGGCCCAGGTTGTCGTGCGCCGCCGAGAGATTGGGGTTCAGCGCCAGCGCCTTGCGGTACTCCGCGATCGCGTCGTCCAACCGGCCCTGGCGCGCCGACATCAGGCCCAGGTTGTAGTGGGCCGCGGGGTAATCGGGGGCGACGCGAATCGCGTCGGCGAAGTACCTGGCGGCCTCGTCGGTGCGGCCGGCCTGGCTGCTCAGGTACCCGAGCGAGTTGAGCGCGAAGTAGTTGCCGGGGTCCACCGCGAGCGCGTGCTGCCAGAGCACGGTGCTGTCGGCCCACCACCCGACCTGCGCCCGCGCGGTCACGGCGCACAGCGCGATGGCGGCCGTCGCCATGGCCGGCAGCGCCACGCGCCGCGCCGGCCAGCGGCCCAGCGCGTCGCAGGCGCCCCACACGACCGCCACGAAAAGGCCGATCAGCGGGACGTAGGTGTAGCGGTCCGCCATCGCCTGCCGGCCGACCTGGACGATCCCGACGACGGGGGCGAGCGTGATCAGGTACCAGAGCCACCCGGCGAGCAGGTAGGGCCGGCTTCGCGCCAGCCGCACGGCAAGAACCGAGACGCCGACCAGGACCGCGATCGCGCCGACGACGGTCACGACCCGTATCGACGCCGGAAAGGGGTAGAACGCGGTCAGGCCTGCCGGCCAGATCGTCTTCAGCGGGTAGGTGGCGCAGGCCACCGCCGCGTTGGCCAGGCGGCGCGCGAAGGGGACGACCGCCAGTCCCGAGACCGCGCCTCCGCGCTGCTGGACCAGGAAGGTGACCGCGCTCGAGACGACGGCAAGCGCCACGAGCGGGACCTTCTCGAGGACGAGCCCGCGCCAGGTCCGGATCCAGCCGGCTGGGAACGCGCCCCCGGCGCCGCCGTCCGGGCGTCCGAGCCGCCCGAGGGGCCACACGTCCAGCACCAGCAGCACGAACGGCAGCGTCACCAGCATCGGCTTGGCCATCAGGCCGAGCGCGAACCAGAGCAGCATCAGCGCGTAGGACCGTATCCGGGACCCGCTGCCCGCCACGTCCGTCGCGTGTCGGCGGACGGACGGCAGCCCCACATAGGACAGGTAGGACCACGAGGCGAGCAGCCAGAAGCACGTGCTGAGCACGTCCTTCCGCTCGGCGATCCAGGCCACCGACTCCACGTGCAGCGGATGCACCGCGAACAGCGCGGCGACGACGGCGCTCGGGCCGGCCCGACCCGTCAACCTGAGGAGCAGCAGGAACAGGAGGAGCGTATTGAGGACGTGCAGGACGAGGTTCGTGAGGTGATGCGCGCCCGGGGTCATGCCGAACAATTGCACGTCCAGCATGTGCGACAGCCAGGTCAGCGGGTGCCAGTTGGACGCGTGGCCGGTCGTGAAGGCCCACCTCGCCCCTTCCCACGTGAGACCGCGGGCGACGGTGGCGTTCTCGCTGACGTAAACCGGGTCGTCGAACGACACGAAGTCGTAGTGGCGCACCGGCGCGTAGACGGCGGCCGTCAGCGCCGCGAGCGCCAGGAGGATCCACAGGGTTGCTCCCGATGCCACCGGGCGGGTCTTCAGCACGGGATCAGAGATTACCACGCGGTTCCGCCAGGCGCCTGAACCGTGGTGCCTGAACCGTGGCCGGCCCGCGCCGGGCCTTGCATTAGAATGTCGGCGGCCGAAAAGAGGCGGCCGCGGCCTCGACCATTCCATGACCAGGATGACCAAGATGCGCCAGCCAAGTACGCGGGACGAACGGCCGGCGGTCCGGACCGGGCCGCGTGCGGGAGTCTCCTGGCTCGACTATCACACCGTGACGCTGTCGGCCGTGGTGGTGCTCATCGGCCTCGTTCGCCTGCGCCTGCTCGCCACGCCGTTCGAACGCGACGAGGGCGAGTACACGTACATGGGCCACCTGATCCTGCACGGCGGCCTGCCCTACCGCGACGCCTACAACATGAAGCTGCCGGGCACCTACGCCGTGTACTCGCTCATCGAAGGCGTCTTCGGCAGCTCGCCGACGGGGGTGCACGCGGGGTTCGCGATCCTGTCGCTCGCCACGATCGTTCTCGCCTACGCGGTGTTCAAGCGCCTGTTCACGCCGGGCGTCGGCCTGGTGGCCGCCACGACCTACGGCCTGCTCTCGGTCAGCGCCCCGATGCTCGGCACGGCGGCCCACGCCACCCATTTCGTCAACCTCTTCGTCCTCCTGGGCCTGTGGTTCTACGCGCGGTGGGACGACCGCAGGCCGTGGCTGCACGCCGGGCTCGCCGGGTTGATGTTCGGCCTCGCGTTCCTGATGAAGCAGCCCGCGGTGTTTCTCGTCGCGTTCGGCGGCCTGATGGTGATGGTGCGTGCGGGAGCGGTGACGCCGCGGTCCTGGAAGACGATCGCGGCCGCCGCGACCGCCTTCGGCGTCGCCGCCGTCCTCCCCTACGCCGTCGTCGTCCTGGTCATGGCCGCCGGAGGCGCGTTCGACAAGTTCTGGTTCTGGACCGTGACCTACGCGATGAGCTACGCGTCAGCCGAGACGCCGCGGAAGCTTGGGACGGCGCCGTTCGGCCTGTCGTTTGGCCCGATGTTCAGGGAGTATCCGGTGGTCTGGGTGCTGACCCTTGCCGGACTCCCCGTCGTGTGGATCGCCCGGTACGAGTGGCGGCAGAAATTCCTGGCGACCGGCCTCGCGGTCGCGTCGGCCGCCGCGGTGCTGCCAGGTCTCAACTTCCGACCACACTACTTCGTCGTGCTCCTGCCCGCCGTCGGCTTGCTGGTCGCCGTCGCCCTCGAGTCCGCGGCGCGCCTGATCCCCTTTTACCGCCGTCGCCCGCTGGTCCGGGCGATGCCCTTCATCGCGATCGCGGCGATGGGCATCGTCGCCATCGCGAACGGGCGCGCCTACTACCTCGACGATCCGCCCGACGAGGTGAGCAGGAAGAGGTACGCGGGCAATCCGTTCGTCGAGGCCAGGGAGGTCGGGGCGCGCATCGCGAGCGACACCACGCCGGCGGATACCGTCGCCGTCGTCGGCTCGGAGCCGGAGATCTACGTGTACTCGGGGCGACGGGCGGCGACGGGCTACATGTACACGTATCCGCTGACCGAGCTCCAACCGGACAACGTGAGGATGCAGCACGAGATGATGGCCGAGATCGAAGCCGCGCGGCCCAAGTACCTCGTGGTACTGCAACCTCCAGTTGTCGTGGGGCGCCAGGCCGGAATCGCCCAGGGACATCCTGGACTGGCTGAATCAGTACGCGCCGGCGAACTACGAGCTCGTGGGACTGGTGGAAGTCGGCACGAGCGGGACGCCGCCGGTCTACGCCTGGGACGCCGAGGCCAGGCGCACGCCCATGCGCCCGAACTCGCTCTGGGTGCTGCGCAGAAAAGGCGCGTGATCGGCAGTCGGCAGGGATTGGGCAATCATACCGTCAGCCGACAGCGGATCACGGAGGGAGGACGGGGACCGGCATCGCTGGCGGCGGATCTGCGGTTCGTACCCATACTCCAGATAGCGCAGGGCTTCAGCCCTGCGCCCCGGGCCGGTTACAGGTCTCGCTTCTCGAATCTCCAATACGCCGCCGCGATGAGCACGGCAGCAACGGCGAGAAGCACGCCGACGTCCCGCGCCGTCGCCGCCGTGCCGCTCGCGACCTCGAAGCCGGGGAAGTAGTGGAAGGGCAGCCAGGGTCGGAGCGCGGCGGCCTTGTCCCAGGCGTCGGCGATGAAGTTCAGCAGGTAGAGGCACACGACGATGACGGCCACGCCGCCGAACGCCGTGCCGCGCCGGCGCGCCAGCGCCGAGGCCAGCAGGCCCGCCGAGGCGAAGACCCAGGCGAGCGCCACCAGGTGCGCCACCAGGTCGAGCAGGCGCGGGAATCGGGGCCAGGCGGAGCCGGCCGGCGCGAGCGCCGCCAGTCCCGCGAAGGTCCCGGCCATCATCGCGCAGCCCACGACCGCGGTGACGCCGAGCGACACGAGCAGGCTGCGCGTGATCACGTCGCGGCGCGGCACCGGCCGCGCGAGCTCCAGGTCGAACAGCCCCCACTCCACCTCCCCCGCCGGTTCGGTGGCCGCGTAGACACCGACGAGCGTCACCGCGAGGACCACGACCGGGTGGAAGTAGCCGAACGTCGTCAGGCCGGCGAACGACGCGAGCATGAAGACCGACGGGCCGAACGCCTGCTGCACGCCCATCGGCATCATCGCCGACAGCAGCGTGAACGACCGCGTCGTCTGGAGCGTCGAGGCGATCACGACGAGCATCACCTGGAACCCGGTCAGGACGGCTGCGACCGCGAAGAATACGGCGCGCCCGCGGGCAAGCGACCTCAGCACGAGCGGGAAGAGCCGGGTGTCGGGCATCAGTTCTTCCCGTAAATCTGGAGCACGTAGTCTTCGAGCGACGCGCGCGTGACGTCGAGGTCGATCACCGGCTGCCCACGCAAGTGTTCGAGCAGCGGCCCCATCGGTCCGCTCACCTCGAGCACCCATTCGGTCGGCGAAGAAGAGACCGCTCGGACTCCCGCTATCTCGGGCGGCGGGAGGAGTTGCCCTTCCGCGAACCGCACCGCGACGCGGCGCGGGAGCGTCTCGTGGATGCGCGCCACCGATTCGACCGTCGCGAGGCGCCCCTCGCGGATGATCGCCACCCGATCGCAGGTGCTCTCCACTTCCGACAGCACGTGCGACGAGAGGAACACCGTCGTCCTCCCTTCGCGCTTCAACTCGCCGATCGTCTCGGCGAACGCCTCGATCATCAGCGGGTCGAGGCCGGAGGTCGGTTCGTCGAGGATGGCCACCTTCGGCCGCGCCATCAGGGCCTGGACGATGCCGAACTTGCGGCGGGTGCCGTGCGACATGTCCCGCAGCTTCTTCTCGAGGTCGGCGGGACCGAGGTTGAACCGGGTCAGCAGGTGGTCGAGGGCTGAAGGCTCGGGGCGCCCGGGGCCAAGCGCGGTCAGATACCCTAAGTAGTCGGCGCCCGAGAGTTCGGGGTAGACCGGCATCTCGCCGGGAAGGTAGCCCACCAGGCGCCGGGCGTCGAGGCTCTGCCGCTGGCAGTCGAAGCCGCCGATAGCGGCCGTTCCGCGGGTGGGTCGGATGAGGTCGAGCAGCAGGCGGATGGTCGTGGTCTTACCCGAGCCGTTGGGCCCGAGGAAGCCCAGCACTTCGCCGTCCTCGACGTCGAGCGTCAGGTCGTCGAGCGCCCGGAGCCGGCTGTAATCCTTCGTCAGGCCGTGGACATGGATGGCAGACGCCATGGCAGGGAACCATTGTGCGCCCAAAGCCGTCTTTAAGGATATCGAAGGCCCCTGTAGGGCGACGCTTCACCCCTCGACTTCGCTCGGGGTGCCCTGAGCGAGGGCGCTGGGCGCCCGAGTCGAAGGGCAGGGTTGCCGATGGAGACCGACAATGACCTTCCTCAAGAAGATATTGGGTTTGGCGAGCGGGCAGCCGGTCAATCGCGTCCGGATCTGCCCCGAGTGCGGCATGGCCATTACCGATCACAAGGACTGGTGCTCGATCTTCCGCGCGCGCCAGGCGATGGCCTCGCGCGATGAGACCAAGCGGGCCACGGCGTAGGGCTCAGGGCTTGCCCGCCATAGCCCGAAGGGCGAAGGCGGGGCTCAGGACTCAAGGCTCAGGGCTCAGGGCTCAGGACTCAAGCCCGGAGAGGCCAGAGGTAGGGCGCCCGCACGCAGATATCAGCTGGAATCCCCGGGTCGAGGCATGACGGCCCGGGGATTCGTGTGTACGCGTGTCTGCCCTGAGCCGTGAGCCTTGAGCCGGATAGGCGAGCGGGGCGAAGGCGTGCGAGCAGTGAGCCCTTCGACCCGCGCTCAGGGTCGCCCCGCGCACCGTCAAGGGGCGACTCGCGTTGCTCGCTCAGGGCATTCTCCCTGGGCTGGCCCTGAGCCCGTAACCCTGAGCCCTGAGCCGGGCGCCCGAGCAGTGCGTCAGTTGGCGAGCGGTGATTGGCTGGGAGGCAGGGATTCGAACCCCGATATCGTGGTCCAGAGGCACGCCCCGAGCCCGATCGGGAGCCGATTCTTCAGCGTTCCACGGCGCGACCCTGATCAGATGTGAACTGAAGCGGACGCCCCGGACGGAACCGTTTGCAGAAACTTGCAAGCGCGCGCCATTCGTGGGACGCCGCCGATCATCGGCCCTCATCCGCGTACAGCCGTCCACCGATCGAGGGTCAAAGGAGCCATGAATGGAATCGGAGGGGCGAACGGTCCTCTTGCTACGCCGAGACCCGCCGCGGATGGCTGACATTCCTCTGGGTGATGCGCGTCGGCTTACAACCGCTTGCCGTGGCCGCTCCGCCCCGTTATCTCCTCTTTTTCGCCGCGTTCCCCTCCCGTAACCGCACCAACAGTGCCTTGGCCTGCTCTTGGTCGTCCTCCGAGACGTCCCAAGACCTAACTACCCGCCTTAGGTACTTCCTTGCCGTCCGGAGATGGCGGCGGCTCCCCACGTAGCCCGCAGCCAGTTCGAGCGCTGCAGGTCCCACGCCGTGGCTCAAGGCACGGTGAAGCCATGCCCGACTGCGGCGAGCTTCCCCACTCTTCCGGAGTAGCTTGCCGATGGAGAGCGCAGCGAAAGGAAATCCATGGCGATACGAGCGGACATACCAGCGAACCGCCTCCGCTCGATTCCCTCTTGTTCCACGGCCGGCATCGTGGCAGTACCCGAGGTCGAACTCGCAAAAACTGTCACCGCGCTTCGCGCCTGCCAGTGAGCGACGAAAGGCGGTCCTATCGTCTCCCCGTTCCCAAGCGTCCATCGCTGCGTCATGGTCAGCGCGCGACGCGGTCTGCGCATGTTTCGGGTACGGCCTGGTCTGGAGACTCATTGATCTCACCCTCCAACAGCCACGAGTGCGAACACTATCAACGTACTGGTGATCAACACCATTGTCCCTGCTGCTATGATGGCACGCATAGTTTCAATGGTCAGGGGGGGTATCTGCATCGGCTCCATCCTCTTCCCAGGCAATTGAACCCTGTCGCGTTGGTCCGGGTGTTTCTGATCCCACCATTTCTTGATCTCGGGAGTCACCTTGTGCGGGCGGTCCGTTCCATTTGCGTCCGGAATCATGACCGTAGTGGGGTCCTTTGGATTGGGTTTGACGTGCTTGGTCGGGTTGTCTGATCCCTCTGGTTTCGCGGCCCGATTGCGTTCGCCCCTCTGCTGGTCCGAAGAGTCGCTTGGGTCGGAGGCTTCGGCCCCCGCGACAGAGCCCGCAATGTAGTTGGCCATTGCGAACTGTTGTTCCAACCCAAGGTCGCCCCACTCGCTGAGAATATAATTGACGTCCGTGGGCGACCAGTTGGGCATCTCCTGGGCCAGGGGCACCGGTCGGGACGTGGGCCGGTCCTGGCTCTCGAGCCCGGTCGGATCGACGAACCGCAGCGGGTTGTTGAGCACGTACCCGTAGGCGTCGAATCCCTGGGCGGACTCGAGCCGGGGGAGGGCGGACAGCGGATCCGGCGTCAGGAACCGTCCCAGGTCGGGCCGCAGTTGCCGGGCATTGAAATAGTCCAGGCCCGTCTCGACGTCCCGCTCCTGCCCGGTGAAGAGCTTCCGGTCCTTGGGCGGGCTCTGCGGGCTGTACTCCTCGCCGAACGGCAGGAAGTCGTGCCGGGCGATCACCTGGCCCAGTTCGTCGGTCACCGCCCGCACCGACCCTAGCGCGTCGAGGTGGTAGTACTCCACCGCGACGGCCGCGGGCGGCTCCGGCGGCGGGAAGTCGTCGCTCAGGCCGCCGCCGCCCTCTTCCGGCCGCGCCGGCTCGTCTGGCGCGTTGGCCGATTCCGGCGCGACGGCGATCTCTGCCGGCGCCGACGGCGGCTGTGGCCCGCTCGGGGTCGCGCCGCACGCCGGCCCGGCCGGCCCCCGGGTCATCCCCAGG
This sequence comes from uncultured Acidobacteriota bacterium, assembly GCA_963776495.1. Lineage (GTDB taxonomy): Bacteria > Acidobacteriota > Vicinamibacteria > Vicinamibacterales > Fen-181 > FEN-299. The sequence continues at coordinate 639,539 of CAVZMW010000003.1, forward strand.
AACACGTCCCAGATCGGCACCCGCCGGCCGTTCGTCAGCCGCACGGTCGCCCGGTAGCGGAAGTAGTTCCCGAAGCCGTCGCGGCGCGCGACCGCCTGGTAGCTGAGATCGATGGCCCGGACGCTCGCGGCCGCGAGCGTCGTCAGCTCCTCCGGCTGCGACACCCCGTCGCGGTTGCGGTCCGTCCACAAGCGCAACTGCGCAGACACCGGATCCCGGTGATCGATCACCCCGTCGCCGTTCGCGTCGTAGGCGGCGAGCGTCTGGAAGCTGTTCTCCGGCGCCGACGGCGCCCGGCTGTGCCACGGCCCCGACACCGCCTGCCCCAGCATTTCCGCGGCGTCGTCGATCGTCCCGTTGCCGTTCACGTCCAGCACCAGGAACGCCGCCCCCGTCCTGCGCCGGGGCCAGGCGACCTGCTCCGGCACGCCGTCGCCGTCTCCGTCGAACCCCGCGCCCCCGCTCGCCCGCGTCAGCCGGATCGGCCCGCCGTCCAGCGCGAGGAGCAACGGATCCAGCCAGAACTGCTCGCACGTGCAGGTCTCGTAATTGTACCGATTCCCGTCCGCCCGGCAGGCCCGCGCCTCGTCCTCATTGCAGGAGGGCGGCGCCAGTTCGAAGGTGGCCGTGCACGCGCGCGCCTGGTCCATCGACACCGTCCCGGTGCCGCAGCCGGTCCCCGACCAGCCGACGAAGGTCACGCCGTTGGGCGGGTCCACCGTCAGCGTCACCGACGTGCCCTGGTCGTACGACGCGGCGCACGTGCTGCCGCAGTCGATCCCGTCCGGATCCGCCGTGATGACGGCGTCGTCGCTGCCGTCGCCGGTCTTGCTGATCGTCAGCCCGTGCACCGCCACGAACGTGGCCGTGCACGCCACCGATCCGGTCATCGTCACCGCCCCGTCGGCGCAGTCCGTATCGCCCGACCAGCCCGCGAAGCGCGATCCCGCGTTCGCCGACGCCGTCAGCGTCACCGGCGTGCCGATCGCGTAGCTGCCGCCGCACGTGCCGCCGCAGTCGATGCCCGAGGGCGATGCGGTGACGGTCCCCGCGCCGGATCCGGCGCGTGCGACCGTGAGCGTCTGGGTCGCCGCGCCATCCACCGTGACCGACGTCGAGGCGGAGCCGCCGCTGGGGCCGATGAGCCCAGTGTCCTACCGAGCGCGAGCAGCCCAACATGAGGTCGCGCAATCAACCACCCGATCGACACCGATCAACGCTACTTCCTTCGGTGACTCGAAGGTGGCTTCATCGCCCTGGTCCCGATGACGGCTTCACCAAGTCGGGAAGGCGTGTCCGGAATCTGATCATCCATTCAACCAATCGATCTTGAGGACTACCGTTGGACGGACCAGTGATCGAGTAGTGCACGAACTCCTGACCGGTGTCGAACCAGTAGTCATATTGCGAGTAATTGTCCACCGCTACCCGCGTCTGCAGTACCGGAGCAATCCGAATGTCCTTAAGATCCTTCGTCAACCTCATTAATAAGTCGTAATCGACAGACAAGTGCGCCACATTGACCTTCAGCATGGCTGCGATTTCGCTTGCCGTCACGCCAGGCCTTTGGGCAACACTCTTGTCGACGAAGTTTGAGAGGCCGCCTTTCTCCATCCCAGCAATCGAGTACCTGATGACCTCGGCTTGCCCACCGGGACGTTTCGGGTAAGCAAAATACGTGAGCACAACGAGCTGTGTGTCGGTATCACCGTAACGTAAGGTCATCTTGGTGAGGTATGGCGGCGTCCGGTCTTCAACGGGGAACAGAACGTCTAGGACACGTTCCTTCATGCTCTTGAAGCCGTCATCCCTGGGCTGAGCGGCTGCACCCAAAGCCAGACAGAGCGGAACGACGACTGCACATCGTGAGAGGTTCCTCAAGATCATGGCCGCAGGCTCCTTCGTTAGATCCTGTCCCCGCTAGTACAACTGGATGAATCTGTTCAGCTCGGGCGACCCGCTTGCAGAGTGAGGAATCACCACGTAGAGTGAGTCCTTTGATCTCACGAAGCTCGGGACCCGCAGGTTGGGATTTCGGTCGGCCTCCGCTGGCTCAGGGGCAACCCTATTCCCATGTGTATGGAAGATCGCAATGGTGTGTTCGGTCACTGTTAGTGAGAGGTGGTTAGCATTCACGCCCTCGTTGGCCGAATTAGTCTTGTACGCGATCTTGATCTTCCCACCTTCATATTGGATCGAGAACCCCGCCTCAGCTGACCCGGCGCCCGCTTGCCCATTAGCCGTCGCCATGAACGCCTCATCCGACGCCTTTTTTACGATAGGGTTCTCGGACAGCGGGTGTCCAGGGTTCGAGGGGTCTTCGGGACCATACTTTTCGTAATTGTATTGCTGCTGCGTCTGCGCCTCTCCGTCCGCGTTCTCTATATAGCTCGACAGCCAGATCTCCTCAATGGCGGTTAGCCGGAGATCGTGCTCGCCCATCCCCATGTGGAGTTCCGAGGGCGACCAGTTGGGCATCTCCTGGGCCAGGGGCACCGGTCGGGACGTGGGCCGGTCCTGGCTCTCGAGCCCAGTCGGATCGACGAACCGCAGCGGGTTGTTGAGCACGTACCCGTAGGCGTCGAATCCCTGGGCGGAGGTGAGCCGGGGGAGGGCGGACAGCGGATCCGGCGTCAGGAACCGTCCCAGGTCGGGCCGCAGTTGCCGGGCATTGAAATAGTCCAGGCCCGTCTCGACGTCCCGCTCCTGCCCGGTGAAGAGCTTCCGGTCCTTGGGCGGGCTCTGCGGGCTGTACTCCTCGCCGAACGGCAGGAAGTCGTGCCGCGCGATCACCTGGCCGAGTTCGTCGGTCACGGCCCGCACCGACCCCAGCGCGTCGAGGTGGTAGTACTCCACCGCGACGGCCGCGGGCGGCTCCGGCGGCGGGAAGTCGTCGGTCAGGCCGCCGCCGCCCTCTTCCGGCCCGGCCAACTCGTCTGGAGGGTTCGCGGATTCCGGCGCGCCAGCGACGTCCGCCGGCGCCGACTCCGGCCGCGGCCCGCTCGAGGTCGCGCCGCACGCCGGCCCGGCCGGCCCCCGGGCCATCCCCAGGAACACGTCCCAGATCGGCACCCGCCGGCCGTTCGTCAGCCGCACGGTCGCCCGGTAGCGGAAGTAGTTCCCGAAGCCGTCGCGGCGCGCGACCGCCTGGTAGCTGAGATCGATGGCCTGGACGCCCGCGGCCGCGAGCGTCGTCAGTTCGTCCGGCTGCGACACCCCGTCGCGGTTGCGATCCGTCCACAGGCGCAACTGCGCAAACACCGGGTCCCGGTGATCGATCACCCCGTCGCCGTTCGCGTCGTAGGCGGCCAGGGTCTGGAAGCTGTTCTCCGGCGCCGATGGCGCCCGGCTGTGCCACGGCCCCGACACCGCCTGCCCCAGCATTTCCGCGGCGTCATCGATCGTCCCGTTGCCGTTCAGGTCGAGCACCAGGAACGCGGCGCCCGTGCCGCGCCGCGGCCAGGCGACCTGCTCCGGCACGCCGTCGCCGTCTCCGTCGAACCCCGCGCCCCCGCTCGCCCGCGTCAGCCGGATCGGCCCGCCGTCCAGCGCGAGGAGCAACGGATCCAGCCAGAACTGCTCGCACGTGCAGGTCTCGTAATTGTACCGATTCCCGTCCGCCCGGCAGGCCCGCGCCTCGTCCTCATTGCAGGAGGGCGGCGCCAGTTCGAAGGTGGCCGTGCAGGAGCGCGCCTGGTCCATCGACACCGTCCCGGTGCCGCAGCCGGTCCCCGACCAGCCGACGAAGGTCACGCCGTTGGGCGGGTCCACCGTCAGCGTCACCGACGTCCCCTGGTCGTACGACGCGGCGCACGTGCCGCCGCAATTGATGGTGCCGGGGTCGCTGGTCACGGTGCCCCCGCCGCTCCCGGCCTTGCTCACCGTCAGCGCCGCCGACCCCACGAACGTGGCGGTGCAGGTCCTCGGCCCGTTCATCGTCACCGCCCCGTCGGCGCAGTCCGCGTCGCCCGACCAGCCCGCGAACAGCGACCCCGCGGCCGCGGTCGCCGTCAGCGTGACCGGCGTGCCGGTCGCGTAGGTCGCGTAGGTCGTCGCGCACGTGCCGCCGCAGTCGAGGCCCGAGGGCGACGCGGTGACGGTCCCCGCGCCGGATCCGGCGCGCGCGACCGTGAGCGTCTGGGTCGCCGAGCCGTCCACCGTGACCGACGTCGAGGCGGAGCCGCCGCAGGCGCCCTGGCCGGTCGCGGTCACCGTGGCGGCCCCGACGTCGGTCCACGTGTGCGTGAAGGTCGCGGGCAGGGACGTGATGGGAGAGGTGACCACGGTCTGGTCCCCGAAGTCGAGCTGGAGAGCGCCGCACGGGTTCACGCCGGTGACGGTCACCGTCGCCGCTTGCCCCTGCGTCACGGGCGACGACACCGACACGGCGTCCACGTGGCCGATGACGGTGATCGTCACGGGCGGCGACGACGTCTGGTGTCCCGCCGTGTCGGTCATCCGCGCCGTGAGCGTGTAGCTCCCCGCGGCCACGTTCGTCCACGCGTAGGTATACGGGCTGGCCGTGGCGGTGCCGAGCAGCGTCGTCCCCTGGTGGAAATCCATCCGCGCGACCGAGGCGGACCCGGCCACCGCGGCCGTCAGCGTGACCGTGGCCGGCGCCAGCAGGCGCGCGCCGAACGTCGGGCTGGTGAGCGCCACCACCGCCGGCCGCATCGCCGCCAGCAGCCGCCCGCCCGCGTACACGTAGTCCACGGTCCACTTCAGCGTCCCGCCTTCGACGGCGAACTCGCTCAGGCCATTGACGACATAGGTGCGGCTTGTGTCGCTGCCGGTGATCTTCACCACGCGCTGGGCGTCCGCGTTGTACCGGTAGGTCTGCAGCACGCCGGCGTTCATCGTCGCCGTCCCGAGCAGGCCGCCCCCCGTGTACGTGTAGCTGCCCCGGCCGTCCTGGGTCAGGCGTCCGGCGTCGTCGTAGTCGAAGCCCTCGACTTGCCCGCCACTCGTCGCCGTCAGCTGGTTGGTCGAGGACGAGTACGTATAGGTCGTCGTGGTCGAGCCGTGCGTCTGCTGCGTGCGGTTGCCGATCGCGTCGTAGTCATAGGTCAGCGCGCCCCAGGGCCCCGTCGCCGTCTCCAGCCGGTCCAGCACGTCGTAGGAGTAGGCCGCGCTCATGGAAGTCGTGAGCGCGTCGGCGATGCCCGTCACGTTGTCCACGTGGTCGTACGTGTAGGTGAGGTCCAGCGCCGCGCCGGCCGCGACCTGCCACGGCCGAAGGCGTGGCCCGTGGGCGTCGTCACGGTGGTCACTTGCGTGGCGGTCCCCCCCGAGTAGGACTCCGTGAACCCGAGGGTCCACGTGGCGCCGGTCGGCGAGGTGGCATACAGACGCCCCTGGAGGTCGACGCCGTACTCCCAGACCCGGCCGTTGGCCGTCATGCTCGTCACGTCACCGGCCGCGTTGTAGCCGATCGAGACCGTTCGGTCCTGCGTCTGGCCCCCTTGTTCACCCAGGTGCTGCACCAGGCTGGTGATCGCTCCCGCCGTGCCGCGATTCACGTCGATCTGGTTGCCGAAGCGGTCCCGCACGAACTGGCAACGGCCCTGCGCGTCAAACTGGTACGTGCGGCCGTTCGGCGACTCCAGCACGCGCGTGGACGATCGGTACCGCCACCACGAGGTGGTGAGATAGACGTCGGGGTCCGTCTGTTGCAACAGCCGGGAGTACGTTCCGTCCGACATGACGATCACCGGATACGAAGCCGCCGGCCAGCCCGTCCCGGGCAACGCCATGCGGGGGAAGCCGTAGTCAAAGAGCCAGCCTCCCCCGGGGGTCTTGGTGTTGTAATACCGGCGGACGGTGAGATCGAACCCGGCATTGCCGCGCATAACCAAGTCGGTGGAAATTAATAGTACATTTCCCGTGAACGGGTCGATCTGTTCCCACGGCAGGAGGCTGAAGGCCCCGTGTTGCGCGCCGACGCCGAGGGCGTTCACGCCCGGGTCCTGCGCCAGGACCCGGGCGGCCGGCGCGAGACAGACCGCGAGCAGCAGACACACGCGCGCCGACGTGGCTGCCACTGAGTGCCGGCGGACAGTCAGAGAGAATGAGCCCATGGCGATAGCCTCCTCGCGCGTGGCCGAGTGTTAAGAATGTTGGCCGCTCAACATGACATTCGCGCCCGTTCCCTCTGGCGACGATCGCGACGCTCTCCGTCGACGCTCAAGGGCACGGGCAGCACGCATGGAAGCCGCCCGCCAGTTCAGCCGTTCACACATAAGAACGGTCGCGGAGGCCGAAAGTGTCAAAAATATTTGTAACGAAATTTGGCACAGAACGGGACCGGGACGGTCCGCAATCGCGGGAGCTGGCTTGAGCCTAAAGCCGTGAGCCTTGAGCCCTCCTCCGGGGCGTCGTGTCCAAACCTCCCCGGATCCGCTAACATTCCCACGCCCCGGCCCCCGTGACCAGGAGGTCCTCTTGAATCGGCCATCTCTTCCGTTCTCGCACGCGTTCGTCGTGGCGATGGCGATCGCCGGCGTCGGCCTTGGCGCAGACGTCGGGCAGGCACCGCAGGCACAGGCGCCCCCGCGCCCGGCGCAGCAGGCGCAGGCCGCCCAGCAGCCGCGCCAGAGCCCGCGCGCCCAGGTCCCGATGGACGAGGCGCGGGCACGGCGCCTGTATGTCTCGAAGGATCCGAAGGACCAGTCGCTCGGCACCAACTACCAGGCCGACATCGCCGCGCGCGAGAAGGACGCGGCGCGCTATCCCGAGCTCTGCAAGGGGATCATCGACTTCAAGATCGTCAAGTACCGGAGCAGCCTGGGCGATCTCGACATCCCCGCCTACCTGTTCCAGCCGATCCAGAAGCGCGGCCTGAAGGGGCACGCGGCGATGGTCTGGGTGCACGGCGGGGTGCACGGCAACTGGGGCATCACGATGTTCCCCTTCGTGAAGGAGGCGGTCGCCCGCGGTTACGTGGTCATCGCGCCCGACTACCGCGGCAGCACCGGCTACGGCGAGGCCTACCACCAGGCGATCGACTACGGCGGCAAGGAAGTGGACGACACGATCTCGGCGGCGGACTACCTGAAGACGCTGCCCTACGTGGACCCGGCGCGCATCGGCATCATGGGCTGGAGCCACGGCGGCTACATCACGCTGATGTCGGTCTTCCGCAAGGAGCACCCGTTCGCGGCCGGCGCGGCCATCGTCCCGGTGACCAACCTGGTGTTCCGCCTCTCCTACAAGGGGCCGAGCTACCAGTGGGATTTCTCGACGCAGCAGGGGATCCAGGGGCTGCCGTTCGAGAAGCCGGAGATCTACATCGAGCGATCGCCGCTCTACCACGTGGACAACCTGAAGGTGCCGCTGCTCGTCCACGTCGCGACCAACGACGGCGACGTGAACTACGTGGAAGACCAGCAGATCGTGGACGCGCTCAGGTCGCGCAAGCCGGACCTGGCCGAGACGAAGACCTACGTCAACCCGCCCCGCTGGGGGCAGAGCGGCGGCCACGCCTTCAGCCGGCGCGTCGATCCGACGACGCTGCAGCGCGTGGAGTCGCCGGATCAGATCGATTCGTGGAACCGGACGTGGACGTTCTTCGAGTGGATCCTGCGGCCGTACGAGGATCGCTCGAAGCCAGTGACGTATGTCGACCAGGCGCCGAGGGGACAGAGGCAGTAGACAGCTGGCAGTATCGGCTGTAGGGCGGGTCTTCAGACCCGCCAACGCCGGCGGCCCTGAAGGGCCGCCCTACATCCGGAATGCCCGTCTGACCGCTACGTGAGGTACTTCCGCAGAAACGCCACCGTCCTTCCCCACGCCAGCGTCGCGGCCGCCTTGTCGTAGCGCGCGGCGTTGGTGTCGTTGTTGAAGGCGTGGTTCGCCCCCTCGTACATGAACAACTCGTAGGGCTTCTTGTTGGCCTTGAGCGCGGCTTCGAAGGCCGGGATCCCCGCGTCGATCCGCTGGTCGAGCCCGGCGTACTGCAGCAGCAGCGGGCACGAAATCCTCGGCACCTCGGCCGCCGGCAGCTGCATGCCGTAGTAGGCGACGCCGGCCGAGAGCGTCGTGCCCGCCGCGGCCAGGCGGTTCACGATCCCGCCTCCCCAGCAGAAGCCGACGGCGCCGACCTTGCCCGTTGACTCGGGGTGCGCCGCCAGGAACTTCACGGCGGCCGCGTAATGCGCCACCGTCTCGTCCATCTTCAGCGTCCCGATGAGCTTGATCGCCTCTTCCTCGTTCGGCGGCGTGCCGCCGAGCGGAGAGAGCGCGTCGACCGCGAAGGCGAGGAACCCGTCCTTCGCGATCCGCCGCGCCACGTCTTCGATGTGGGGATTGAGGCCGCGGTTCTCGTGGATGACGATCACCGCCGGGCGCTTCGTCCCGCCCTTGTCGTGCGCGAGGTAGCCGGACATCTTCGTGCCGGCCGCGTCGTAGGCCGCGCGCCCCACGTCCAGGCTCTTGTCGTCGGCCGCGACGAGCGGCGCCTGGCGGTAGTCGTTCTCGAGCGTCGGCAGCAGCGCGAGCGCCGCCGCCGACCCGCCCACGGTTTGGGCCAACCGGTCGAGAAACTCGCGCCGGCTGATCCCGCCGTGGACGTATTGATGGTACAGGGTGATGACGTCCTGTCGCATGGGGGCTCCTCACCGGCCGCCGGCCGACGACTGCCGGCCGACGGCCTTCTCGGGCTTCGGGCCGCAGGCTCCAGGCGTCGGGCCGGATCCGCGGCCAGCCGCACCGCTTCCCGTCCTGCCTCCGTGGTCCGCTGACGGCGGCCTGCTCTCTACTGTCGCACACCTCCCGTCGTCCCGCTCCGCTTCGCCCCCGTCTGCGGCGTCTCGCGCGAGAGTTCGAGCAGGTCCACCGTGTCGGCCTTCACGCCGAGCAGGTGGCTCGAGCGGCCTCGGCGTCCTGGACACCCTTCGCTTCGGCAGTGGTAATCTTGGTAACGACTTCAGGGAGACTGGCGGGGCCTTCTTCGAGATCCGTCCCCGTGCCGCTTGTCCGCCGCGCATCCGAATCAGCGCGGTGACCGATGATCGGCCCGCCCAGTCGGTCAGCGCGGCATTGTCCGCTGAGGAGCGACGTGAAGAAGCGGCAGACCCGAACGGTGTCCGAAGCGCCTTCCGGTGAAGCCGGCGGCGACTGGGCCAGGCAGCGAGGGCTCCTCTGGCTCGCGGGCGGAAGCGTGCTCGCCACTTTGCTAGTGTGCTACTTCTTCTCGCCTCGCTTCGTCTTGTGGCGGGGTCTCGGAATCTCGGAAGCGTGGTTCTATCCAGAAGTCAACCGGGCGGTCGATACTCTCAGGCAACTGCAAGATCCCTTCGTCAAGATCGACAACCCGAGCAACGCTGTGATCGCGTGGCGGTTGTTCTTTCCATTGACTGCTCACTTGCTTCACTTCCCCGATTGGCTGTTCCTGGCGCTGCCGCACGTCGGATGCCTGTTCGCCGTCGGCTACGTCATACATATCGTGTGGCGTCGAACCGGGCAATGGACGCTCGCGTTCATGGCCGCGAGTACGTTGGCCAGCGCCGACTGGTTCTTCGTTTCGATGGGCTGGCTCGCGTACTTCGATTCGTGGTTCGTGCTCGGACTACTCGTGGTCAGTTTCTCGTCGTCTCGGGTGTGCATTGCGCTTGCATGTTTGACTGTACCCTGGATCGATGAGCGGTTCGTTCTGGCGCTGCCCTTGTGCGGTGTTGCCCGTTCGATGTTCCACTCGCAGGGGCAGGAGCGAGGCTGGAAGTCGCTCCTGATCGATGCGACGTTTGTGGCTGGCCTTTTGCTGCCCTACGTCGGCGCACGCGTCCTGGTGTTGGGAAGTGGGTCGACAGACTACATCCACAAGACGATCGGCGAGCTAGGAGCCGTGTCTTCATGGCGCCTTGCCGAGGGTCTGTGGGCAGGATTCAGAGCCGCTTGGTTCTATCTCGCCATCTTCGCCTGGGGAATCTGGCGGATTGGGGGGGGGTGGCGTTACGTCGCACTTACCGTCGTATGCGCCGAGATGCTGCTTGGGCTTGTCATTGCAGCCGACATGTCTCGCAATCTCGCCATGCTCACTCCTGCGGTCCTGGTTGGCTGCTTGCTAGCTTGTGAGTCGTTCCCACGGGCGAACGGACGAATCGTGGCAACAGTGATGGCCGCCAATCTCCTTCTTCCCGCTTCACACGTCGGTTGGACCTTCACCGTGCCAATGTACTACGTGTATCACGAGTTGGCGGAGTGGCAGAACCCGCCTGCGTTCGTGAATCCTGCCGCCTACGTTGAACAGGGCATGCGTATTCTCAATGAAGGAAATCCAACCGTCGCCAAACGCGCGTTTGACAACGCCATCAGACTCAGTCCTGACTTGCCGGATGGTTGGCTTGGTCGGGGTGTCGCAGAACTTTCGATGCAGGACTTCCAGACCGCACGTGTAGATGTGGAACGCGGTTTGTCTCTGCGACCGAGCGACGTGAATGGGCTATATTTTCACGGTCTCATCTTGCTCAGGTCAGGCGAAACCGCCGCGGCCGCGGCCGAGCTTCGAAGTGCCTTGGCGAAGGCGCCCCCGGATTGGCCCAATCGGCGGGCGTGCCGGAACACTCTCGATCAAATTGGATGGCCGAAGTAGCGGCGGTCGAAGCGGACGGGAGCCCGTTGCCGTCACCGCGGAAGTCACAATTGTCATTCCGCCGCCAGTAGAGAGGATCCACTGCCAGCCCGCCAGATGGTGAACACCTGGCGGGCTATCGAGAACCGACTCCGCTCACTTGCCTTCGATCATCTTGCAGAGGCAATCGCCTTCGTGGTCAGACGTCAGCTGCGCGCGCGCTACGCCGTCAAAGCAACTCGCGCAGTACTCCCAGCACGCGTCCTGGAAATCGCCAATGAAGTAACCAGGGTAGTTGTCATCGCATAGCACGAACATCTCGTTGGAGAGGATTTCACACGAGCATCCGGGTTGTTCGCAGATCCAAGTTCCCCAGCAGAGAGGCTGCGACTGCTCCGTCCGAGCCGCCGCGCCGGGAACGGACATCAGTACCACCAACAGGAACACGGCGAACGCCACGTTTCGGATCGTCTTCATCTGCCCTCCTCCATTCTGGACGCACCACGGATCTGAGTTAGCGGTTCGAAACTGTTACTCCTCCGATCTTCAACAATTCATCGAGAACGGCCGCGAGGCGGGGGTAAGGTGGAGCTCCCGAGAGGACCCTCTTGACCCGGACCCTGCCCTTCCCATCCGCAACACCTAAGAGGAAGCTCGGTGTACCTCTCAGCTGCAGCGCGGTCGCGCTGTTAGCATCAAGTCGCACCACAGAATCTGTCTCCGCCTGACTCATGCATGCCGAGAACAAGGACTTCGACAAGCCGACAGCCAACGCCCTGTCGTTGACCGCCTGGATCGTGATTGGACCGGCGGAAACGTCGAACAGGCGGTCGTGCATGTCCCAGAACTTCCCCTCTCGCCGGGCGCACTCGGCAGCCTTCGCTGCCTGGACGGCGTTGGGGTGAACGCTCTTCAACGGCATGTGCCTGAACGCGAGAAGCACCTTACCCGGCACGACGTATGTCGCAACGACTGACGGCAAGGTCGTGTTCGCGAAGTTCCGGCACGCAGGACACTGAAAGTCGCTGTACTCAATCATGACAACCGGGGCACTTAAGTCGCCCTTCAAAGCAGCGCCCTCAAGCGGCACGAGCTGTTGCGGTATCGGCGGATCCGACGCTGCATCCGGTCTGACCGCTCTTGGCCGACTCAGCATCACCCATATGACGACGGCCGAAGCAATGATGAGCATGACGGCGGCTAAGCCGTCGAGGACGGGGCGAATGACGCCGATCACCGATGTCGCATCGGCCGAGCGTGGCGAACGGCTCTCGCTTGGCATTCATACCCCACTCGTTGGCGGCCAAGCCGCCAGCGTGATGGCGACCCGGTTCCGATGTTCCTGTTCAGGCCGACAGTGACAGATGAATTGCGTCGTTCCCGCGGACGTCCTCGCGGGCCGCATCATATGATCGCCATTTGGGGCGCTTCAAGAGATCCGGTACCGCTCGGTACCACAATATTGTGCAAGAGCGGCTTGCCCGCGTCCGTCGCGGTGTACGACCCGCGACGTCATTGCTTGCGGACGCCGCTTCAAAGGAGCGGATACCGGCGGGGCGGAACCGATCGACGGACAGCTCTGGGAGAGCGGACTGGAAGCGCAGCGCCAATCGTCATCGGCTCGCGGGCAAGAAGACACCCGTACGGTCGCTTGCGGCCCCGGGTAGTGCCAGATTCACCGGCGCTCACCAGCAAACGCCGCATGAACGGCCACAATCGTCGCGACCCAGGCGATGGGTGTGGCGTCGTAAGGCACCCACATCACCTCGCGATGTTTGAACCGGGGGCTTCCGGATTGTGCCGGTAAGCTCTCAAGATATGCCTGACGACTGCCGAGAGGGTCCGGTCCTGATCACTGGCCAATTTCTTCAGAATCTCGGCGTCCGTTCGACGCAAGCGCAAGTGAACCTGCACGAGTTCAGCCGCGCCTGGGACGGCATCGACATACGAGTCCTCGGCGTCTTGTCTGTGCACCTGTCGTTGCATCGTGGCCTCGCACCCGCCCGGCTGGCCGCTTGCTCTAGCTCGTTCTCGACCTCGCTCGACAACGGTCGGGTTCGTGAACAGGTAATCACCAGCCCAATGCTTCGAGACCGTCGCGTTGACAACCGCGTCAGGTTGCCGCCTCACGCCGTCTCCCCTGCCACTGCGTTCCACGGAGTGCGCGTGCAAGAGTCCGGGTGCCATCTACTGCGGCCGCCAGTGGCAAGCGCGGCGCCGCGCGACCGTCGTGGCACCGTCGATCTCCCTTTGTGCCAAGGCAAACGTCGAAGGAAGTATGGGACCGGACTTAGTACGGATCAAGGGAGGACGAGGGAGTCCGTGAGGATTGCACGGCAACTCGTGCTCAATCAACTTGTGCGCAAGCCGCTCCTCTAAACGGCGTAGGGTTTGCAACCTAATCTGTGTGGGGCGGAAGAGGCGCTGTCGAAGCAACTCTCGTCCGAGCGTCGAGCTCGGATTCACCGCAGATCGGGAGTCGGCGAACGCTGAGACCAGTCGTGTGCACTGTATTCAGCGAGCCAACTGCAATTTCACCGCTGTTCGTGTGCTGGAGGAGCGCGCAGTGTTGCTCGACCCAGTGAGAGGAGCGACCGCGAAGGCGAGGAATCCGTCCTTCGCGATCCGCCGCGCCACGTCTTCGATGTGGGGATTGAGGCCGCGGTTCTCGTGGATGACGATCACCGCCGGGCGCTTCGTCCCGCCCTTGTCGCGCGCGAGGTAGCCGGACATCTTCGTGCCGGCCGCGTCGTAGGCCGCGCGCCCGACGTCCAGGCTCTTGTCGTCGGCCGCGACGAGCGGCGCCTGGCGGTAGTCGTTCTCGAGCGTCGGCAGCAGCGCGAGCGCCGCCGCCGACCCGCCCACGGTCTGGGCCAGCCGGTCGAGAAACTCGCGCCGGCTGATCCCGCCGTGGACGTACTGGTCGTACAGGGTGATGACGTCCTGGCGCATGGGGGCTCCTCACCGGCCGCCGGCCGACGACTGCCGGCCGACGGCCTTCTCGGGCTTCGGGCCGCAGGCTCCAGGCGTCGGGCCGGATCCGCGGCCAGCCGCACCGCTTCCCGTCCTGCCTCCGTGGTCCGCTGACGGCGGCCTGCTCTCTACTGTCGCACACCTCCCGTCGTCCCGCTCCGCTTCGCCCCCGTCTGCGGCGTCTCGCGCGAGAGTTCGAGCAGGTCCACCGTGTCGGCCTTGCTGCCGAGCAGGTGCTCGGAGAAGTAGTCGGCGCGCACCCAGAAGAAGTAGTCGGCCATGTTGCCGTAGCCGTGCCGCTGGCCCGGCAGGATGAACATGTCGAACCGCTTGTTCGCCTTGATGAGCGCGTCGGCCAGGCGCAGCGTGTTCGCCGGGTGCACGTTGTTGTCGATGTCGCCGGTCGAGAGCAGCAAGTGGCCCTTCAGGTTCTTCGCGATGTCCGAGTTCCGGTCGATCGTGTACTCGAACTTCACCTTGCCGTCCTTGTCGGTCACTTCCTTGACGCCGTGGTGCTTCTCGCTCCACCACCGGTTGTAGATGTTGTTCTCGTGGTTGCCCGACTCGGAGACGGCGACCTTGAAGAAGTCCGGGTAGACGAGCATCGCCGCCGTGGACATGAAGCCGCCGCCCGAGTGGCCCCAGATCCCGACCTTGTGGATGTCGATCCACGGGTACTTGCGCGCGAGCTGCTCGATGGCGGCCTTCTTGTCGGCCAGGCCGTAGTCGCGCAGGTTCCCATACCCGTAGTTGTGGTACCACTTCGACCGCTGCGGGTTGCCGCCGCGGTTGCCGACCTCGACGATGATGAAGCCCATGTTGGCGAGGGCGACGTTGGCGTTGCGCGGCGAGAACGTCTTGGTCACGCTCTCGGTCTGCGGCCCGGGGTAGACGTAGGCGATGATCGGGTAGATCTTCCCGGGGTCGAAGTCGAACGGCTTGTACATCACGCCGTAGAGGTCCGTCACGCCGTCGTCCGCCTTCACCTTGAACGGCTCCGGGAACTTGAAGCCGGCTTCGACGAGCGCGGTGACGTCGGTCTGCTCGAGATCGGTGACCTTGACGCCCGTCGCGTCGAACAGGTCGGACCTGGGCGCCGTGTTCACCTGCGAGAAGGTGTCGATGAAGTACTTCCCGTTGTCCGACATGACGGCGGCGTGCGAGAAGTCGCCCGGGTCGAGCAGCTTGAGGCCGGTGCCGTCGAGGTTCACGCGGTAGAGGTGCGTGAAGTACGGGTCCTCGCCGGCCTCGCGGCCGTTGCCCATGAAGAACATGACCCGCAGCTTCTCGTCCACGTAGGTGATCGGCCCGGCGACGAACTCGCCCGAGTCGATCTGGTTCTTGAGATTGCCGTTGGCGTCGAACAGGTAGTAGTGGCCCCAGCCGTCGCGCTCGGACCAGTGGATGAACTCCTGCCCGTTCCCCACCGTCCACAGCGGCTGCGTGTCGATGTAGGTGTTCAGCCGCTCCTCGATGATCGGCTTCACCGCGCCGGTCGTCGCGTTCACCGAGCAGACGTCCACGCGGTGCAGATCGCGGCTCGATCGCCAGGTGTAGAGCGTGTCGGCGCTGTCGCCGAGCCACTTCGGCTCGGTCTTCTCGGCGGCCCGTTCCCTGGCGAGGCCTCGGGCGGTCGCGATCTGCAGGCTCTGGTCCTTGAAGGCGTCAGCCTTGGCGGTGACGCGCTGCCTGGTCGCGCGGTCGAAGACGAGCAGTTCCTCCTGGTCCACGTTCTCTTCGCCGGGCATCGCGTAGCGGTAGGTCTCGAGCGTCGGGCGCGGCTGTGCCAGCGAGTTGATGACCCACAGGTCGGCCACCTTGCGCTGGTCGGTCCTGGTCATCGCGAAGCGGCTCGAGTCCTTCGACCAGGTCGCGCCGATCGCCGGAACGCGCGGGCCGTCCTTGTGCTTGGTGTCGCCCTTCTGGTCCTTCTTGAGCGTGGTCTTCGCCTCGTCGTTCAGTTCGCGGGCGAAGCTGTAATGGTCCTCGCCGTCGGTGGTGAGCTGCACCTCCTGGATCTTCGGGTCGCCGAAGTCCTTCTGCGCGAGCTTGTAGCTGGCCTCGTCCATCATGAAGAGGTTGAAGCCGCGGGCGAAGAGGACCGTCTTGCCGTCGGGCGAGACCTGCGCCCAGCCGGGCTTCTTGGGGTCGGCCTTGAAGTCGGGCAGCAGCGCGATCTTCGCCGTGGCGAGGTCGTACTCGAAGTAGAGCGTCTTGGTGGTCTTCGGCGGCTCGGGCGGAGCGGCCGGCTTGGCGTCGTCCTTCTTGACGTCCTCTTTCTGGACGTTTTCTTTCTTGACCTCTTCTTTCTTCTGCTCCTCGGTCTTGACGTCCTTCTTCTCGTCGGCGGCCTTCTTCTCTTCGGCCGGCGGCTTCTCGCCGACGATCTTCGCGTCCTTCGGTACCTCGACCTCGAAGCGGATCGCCGTGTCGTTCTTCACCCACTTCATCGTCGTGGGCTGGATCGGCAGGTGCTCCGAGTCGTACGGGATGCGCGTGATGTTGGTCAGCATGGCCGCCAACTTCGCGTTGTCCCAGAGCGGCGACTTGGTCCGCTTGACCGGGTCCACGAGGACGAACTGCCGGCCCTGGGCGGTCTCGAACGCGTACCAGAAGCGGTCGCTCCCCTCGGCCCAGCGCGGGGAGACGGCGGTGTCGAACACGAGCTTGCCGACCTTCGAGGCCATCCAGCGGGCCGCGAGGTCGTAGTTCGGCTTCGGCGCGAGGCGCTCGTCGGTGGCCAGCATCGCGGCCGAGCCCGCGACGACGAGGAACGCGAGAGTCAGCAGGAGCACGCGGCGGGGCCACAGGGGGCCGGACGCCAGATACGGCAGTCGCATGGGACGATCCTCCACAAACGTGACGACACAGGAGACCGGCTCGATGGAACGGGGAGATTGTAGACCGGCGGGTTAAGATTCATCCATGAGACTCGCACTCGTGCAGCAGAAGGCCACTTCGGACAAGGCGGCCAACGTGGCCCGCGGGCTGGCCGCGCTCGAGGCCGCGGCCGTGGGCGGGGCGAAGCTGAGCTGCTTCGCGGAGCTGGCCTTCGAGCCGTTCTACCCGCAGCATCCGGCGGGGCCCGACTTCGCGAACCTGGCCGAACCGGTGCCCGGACCGGTGACGGAACTCTTCCAGCGCAAGGCGGCCGACCTCGGGATGGTGGTGGTGCTCAACCTGTTCGAGCGGGACGGCCTGTGCACCTATGACAGCTCGCCGGTGATCGACGCCGACGGCCGTCTGCTCGGCTGCACCCGCATGGTCCACATCACCGAGTACCCGTGCTTCCACGAGCAGGGCTACTACATGCCGGGCGACACGGGCGCGCCGGTGTACGAGACGGCGGTTGGCCGGATTGGCGTCGCCATCTGCTACGACCGGCACTTCCCCGAGTACATGCGCGCGCTGGCCGTGGGGGGCGCCGAGCTGGTGGTGGTGCCGCAGGCCGGCTCGGTCGGCGAGTGGCCGGAAGGGCTCTACCAATCCGAGCTGCAGGTGGCGGCGTTCCAGAACGGCTACTTCACGGCGCTCTGCAACCGCGTGGGCGAGGAGGAATGCCTGACCTTCGGCGGCGAATCGTTCGTCTGCGCGCCGAACGGGGCCGTGATCGCCAGCGCCCCGGCGCTCGAGGAGACGATCCTCTACGCGGACGTCGATCTCGGGAAGGTGGAGCGGTCGCACGCACGCCGGCTGTTCATGAAGCACCGGAGGCCGGAGCTGTACGGAGGCTGGCTGGGGTAGCGGCCAGCGGATCACGGACGGACGCCGGGTTGCTGAGTAGCGGCCAGCGGACAGCGGGTCAATGAATCCGCTGGCAGCTCGTGTGTCTCCCGGCCTTCGATCGTGGTCCGCTGTCCGCTGCAAGCTATACCGGTCCCCGTCCTTCCTCCGTGATCCGCTGCCAGCCTTCGTTACAGCTGCCTCAGCCCCTCGATCGTCCGGTCGATGACCTGCGCCGGGAAGATGCCGCCTGCCTCGAACGTCTCGCGGCGCTCGGCCAGCCGGTCGGCCACCTCGAGAAAGCTCCTCGGGACCGGGAGCGCCGCCGCGCCCCCCTTCTTCAGCGCCGAGGTCTCCGCCAGCATGGCGTCGAGGTTCTCGATCCCCCGCCCCGCCACCATCGACTGCGCGATGCCGGCGAGCAGCAGGTGCGGGTGGGCCGAGCCGTCCGGGAGGCGGAACTCGACGGTCTCGGGGCTGACCGACTGCCCCTTCTCGTCGGTCGCGACGATCGGCAACCGGATGAGCGCCCGGCGGTTGTAGTGGCCCCAGGTCACCGTGCTCGGCGCCTCCTTGGCCTGGAGCAGCCGGACGAACGAGTTGGTCGCCCGGTTGCCGAACGCCATCAGGGCGCCTGCGTGCTGCGCGAGGCCGGCGATGAGCCACCGCGGCACGCCGACCAGCTTGCCGTCCGGCGTGCTGTGCTTCTGGTGCACGCCGCCGATGACGGGCGAGAGATGGAAGTGGAGGCCGCTGCCCGCGTGTCCCTTGCGGAGGATCGGGTCGAAGCTGCACCGCCAGCCCGCCTTGTGCGCCAGGTTGCGCAGCAGCCACTGGGCGATGAGCACCGAGTCCGCCGCCTGCGGCAGCGGCTGGAGCGCCAGCTCGATCTCGTGCTGCTCCCAGATCCGCGCGTCCACTTCGTCGGGCTGGATGTAGCCGACCTCGCTGTGGCCGTACTTCACCGGGATGCCGATCTCCGACAGCATCACCATCGCGCGCCGGCGCAGCGGCTCGCCGAAGACGAACGGCGAGCTGGCGTGGTAGCCGCGCTCGGTGGCGCCGTAGATGTCGGTCTCGTCCGGCCGCTTCCCGAGGAAGAACTCGATCTCGCCGAGCGCCTGCAGCTCCACGCCCAGCTCGGCCTGCAGCCGCGCGTAGGCCCGCCGGATGATCGTGTCCGGCGACTCCGGCAGCGGGTTGCCGTCGCGGCCGTAGTGCGCGCAGAAGACGACCAGCGTGGGATACGAGGCAAACGGGTCCACGAACGCCGTTGACAAGCGCGGCCGCAGCACCACGTCGGACGCGGTGACCGGAATGCCCATCGCCCCGAATAGGCTCGAGCCGTCCGCGCGCTCGCCGAACGAGAGCACGTCGCGCAGGTGGCCCTGGTTGCCCGGCACGAAGTCCAGCGTCTTGAGCCACCCGTCGCCGCCCACGTGCATCAGGCTGACGAGCCGGATGCCCAGCCGCCCGACCACCGCCACCAGGTCGTCAACCGCCCATTCGGTTGACGGCTTGCCGATGAAGCGTTCGAGGCGGCAGGCGGGCCAGAGCTGCAGGTCGTCCTGCGTGGCAGTGTTGAGGGTGGCGGTTGGCGTCGGATCGGACATAACGGACGGGTCTCCCGGGGGCTTTCGGCTATCGACTTTCGGCTGACGGCTGACGGCCGACGGCCGACGGCCTCGACGTACATGCCAGAGGCTGGTTGCCAGTTCGTACTTTGTACTTCTTACTTCCCTGGCGCCCCAACCGTCTCGATCTTCTTGGTCGTCGGCTCGGCGCTGAGACGTGGACCGATCGACGAGATCGAACAGGTTGTCTTTCCGAGTCTATCTCTTGTGAGACAGCCGGGGCAGCCGGAAGTTCTCCTGGGCGGGGGATCAGGGGCGGGGTCTGGACGGGGCGATTCGCCCGCTCCAGTTGACGGCCCCGGGGTGGACCCTCGTCAGACCGGAGGTGGGGCCCCGCCCTGGCGGGCGAGTGCCTCGTTGAGGCGCGCCGCTTCGGCGGCATCGGCCTGGGCCCGCGCCGGGCGGCTCGTCAGGCGGAACGCGCGACGGGAACCGCCGACCTCGCCGGTTCACCCGCCGGCCGCGAATGCTCGGCGCAGAAGCGCGCGTAGGCCCGGCGGTTGAGCACGAGGTTCCGGCGGTACGACAGGCCGCCAAACAAGCTGATCATCGGCTGGCGCCGCTCGGTGACGCTTCTCCAGACCCTGCTCAGGATCCCGGACAGCGCGTAGAAGTCGGCGTCGCAGGCCAGCATCTCCTCGATCGCCAGCTCCCGGGACAGGTGCTGGTAGCGGGCCACGGGGAAGGTCAGCGTGTAGTACTTCCAGTCTTGCGGGAAATCGTCGAGGGTCAGCCGCCCTTCCGCCGCCATGCGTTCCCACAGGCGCGTGCCGGGCAGGGGCGTCAGGAAGAGCGTGTTGAGCTGGTCCAGGCCGTAGTCGCGGGCCGCCGCGGCCGTGCGCCGGCCGATGCCCGCGGTGTCGGAGTCCAGCCCGATGATGAACGACCCCACGACCAGGATGTGATGGCGCTGGATGCGGGCGACCGAGGCGGCGAGATTCCGGCCCTTGAGGAGGTTGAACCGCTTGCCGACCTCCGTCAGGCCCTCCACCGTCGGCGACTCGAACCCGATGAACACGCCGGCGCAGCCCGCGTCCGCCGCCAGCGCCAGCAGTTCCTCGTCGTCGGCGAAGTTGATCGTCGCCTGCGCCACCCATGTCTTGTCGAGCCTGGCGGCGGCCAGCGCGCGGAACAGCGCCTTCGCGCGCGCGATGTGCCCGGCGCTGGTGCCGATCAGGTTGTCGTCCACCACCAGCACGCGCGTCTCCGGGATCGACTGGAACTCGCGCACGACGTCCGGGATGGGGCGGTGCCGGTAGCGGGCGCCGTTGAAGGCCGTGACGCTGCAGAACGTGCAGTTCATCGGGCAACCGCGCGTGGTCTGGATCGCGCCGAAGGCATAGTCGCCGGTCAGCAGGTCGTGCCGGCCCGGGCGGACGGCATCGATGTCCGCCAGGCCTCCGTCGTACCGTCGCTTCAGGCCCCCCTGCGCCGCGTCCTCGAGCACCTGCGGCCAGAGGACGTCCGCCTCGCCTGTCACCACCGAGTCCACGCGCGGCAGGACCTCGTCCACGCACATGGTGGCGTGAATGCCCCCCATGACGACCGGCACGCCCAGTCCCCGGAAGTGCTCGGCCAGTTGATAGGCGCGGGGCGCCTGCGAGGTGAACGCGGTGATCCCCACGAGGTCGGGCAGCGGCATCCGCCGGTAGTCGGGGATCCCGACGTTCTCGTCGAGGATGGAGACGTCCCACGCGGGCGGTGTCGAACCGGCGAGCGTCATCAGGCTGAGGGGCTGCCAGACCCGATAGCGGTTCCACCGGCTCTCGGAAAGCTTGACGATGCTCACCAGGGGATTCGAGGGGTTGATGAGGTACAGCCGCTTCGCCGTCACCGGCATTGGCTGAGCCTACATCCGCGCCCGGGCCGCGTCTGTCCAGTTGTGCACACCCGGCCGGCGCGGGCCGGGGCCCGTCCTCGCCTCGAGTTGGGGACACCGGCCGTCGGTTCCGGCTCTACAATGAATCCGGTGAAGACTGACTGACCCGGGCCGAAACGAGGAGGCGCCGTGACCATTCCCGCGCACGTCAGCAATCCGAGGTGGAGCCTCCTGCCCACGGACATCGACGGGCTCGACTCGCTCGCCGAGCTCGCGCTGGACCTCCGCTGGTCGTGGAACCACGCCGCCGACGAGGTGTGGAGACGGCTCGATCCCGACCTGTGGGACCTCACGCACAATCCCTGGGGCGTGCTGCAGACGGCCTCGCGCGAACGGATCCGGCAGGTGCTGGCCGATCCCGGGCTGTGCGCGACGATCGAGGGCCTGCTGCAGGCCAAGCGGCGGGCGGTCGAGTCGCCGGCGTGGTTTCAACACGCGCACGCGTCAGAGCACCCGGTCCAGGTGGCGTACTTCAGCATGGAGTACATGCTGAGCGAAGCGCTCCCGATCTACTCGGGAGGGCTTGGCAACGTGGCCGGCGATCAGCTCAAGGCCGCGAGCGACCTCGGGGTGCCGGTGGTCGCCGTGGGGTTGCTGTACCAGCAGGGCTACTTCCGCCAACTGATCGACATGGCCGGCGCGCAACAGGCCCTGTTTCCGTACAACGATCCCGGGCAGTTGCCGGTCACGGCGGTGCGTCATCCGAACGGCGAGTGGCTGCGGCTGCAGATCATCCTGCCGGGCTACTCGGTCTGGCTGCGCGCCTGGCAAGTGCAGGTGGGGCGGGCGAGGCTCTACCTCCTGGACAGCAACGACGCCGCCAACGTGCCCTCTCACCGCGGGATCACGAGCGAGCTCTACGGCGGCGGGCCGGAACTGCGGCTCCTCCAGGAGATCGTCCTCGGGATCGGCGGCTGGCGCCTGCTGGGCGAACTCGACATCCGGCCCGACGTGTGCCACCTGAACGAGGGGCATGCGGCTTTCGCGGTGCTCGAACGCGCGCGGACCTTCATGGAGGCCACTGGTGAGCCGTTCGACGTCGCGCTGACGGTGACGCGGGCGGGCAACCTGTTCACGACACACACGGCGGTGGACGCCGGGTTCGACCGATTCAGTCCGGCGCTGGTCGAGCAGTACCTCGGGCGCTACGCCCAGCGGCGGCTCGGTCTCTCGCTCGACCAACTGCTGGCCCTCGGCCGGCAAAACCCCGCCGACCCGTCCGAGCCGTTCAACATGGCGTATCTCGCGCTGCACGGAACCGGCAGGGCCAACGGCGTCAGCCGCCTGCACGGGCAGGTGAGCCGGCGCCTCTTCGCGCCCCTGTTTCCGCATTGGGCGGAGGATGAGGTGCCGATCGGTCACGTCACCAACGGCGTCCACGTGCCCACCTGGAGTTCGGCGGCCGCCGACGAGTTGTGGACGGAGGCCTGCGGCGCGCAACGCTGGCTGGGGGACGCCGCCTCGCTGGAGCCGGTCATCTGCGGCGTCGCGAGCGCCAGGTTGTGGCACCTGCGCACGGCCGCGACGGCCTCGCTCATCGAGTTCGCGCGCGAGCGGCTCTCCAGGCAGCTGGCGGCCTGCGGCTCGCCGCCCGAGGCCGTGGAGGAGGCCCGACATCTGTTCGACCCGAACGCGCTGACGCTCGGTTTCGCGCGTCGCTTCGCGACCTACAAGCGGCCCAACCTGCTGCTGCACGATCCCGAGCGCCTGCTCCGCCTGCTCGGCAATCCCGCGCGTCCCGTGCAGATCGTCCTCGCCGGCAAGGCGCACCCGGCCGACGAGGCCGGGCAGGTGTTGATCCAGGAGTGGATCCGCTTCATCCGCCGGCCCGAGGCGCGACCTTACGTCATCTTCCTCAGCGACTACGACATGCTCCTGACCGAGCACCTGGTGCAGGGCGTCGATCTCTGGGTCAACACGCCGCGGCGCCCGTGGGAGGCCAGCGGGACGAGCGGCATGAAGGTGCTCGTCAACGGGGGCCTCAACCTGTCGGAGCTGGATGGCTGGTGGATGGAGGCCTACCAGCCGGACGTGGGCTGGGCGCTCGGGGACGGCCAGGACCACGGCGACGATCCGGCCTGGGACGCGGCCGAGGCCGAGGCGCTCTACGACCTGCTCGAAGGTGACGTGGTGCCCGCCTTCTACACGCGTGACGAGGCGGGCATCCCCGAGACGTGGGTCGCGCGCATGCGGGAGAGCATGGCGCGGCTGACTCCGCGCTTTTCGGCCGACCGGACGGTGCGCGAGTACACCGAGCAGCATTACCTGCCGGCGGCCGAGGCGTTCCGCGCGCGGGCGGCCGCGGGTGGCGCGCTCGGGAAGGAGATGGTCGCCTGGCGGCAGAAGGTGGAGCAGCGCTGGGGCGCTCTCCGTTTTGGCGCCGTGAAGGTCGAGACCGTCGGGGATTCCCACGCGTTCGAGATCCAGGTCTTCGTCGGCGATCTCGATCCGGACGCCGTGCGCGTCGAGCTCTTTGCCGACGGGCCGGGCGGCCATCCCCTCGAACTCCACGCGATGACGCGCGACCGGCGGCTCGAGGGCCCGGATGGCGGCTGCGTCTACAGCGCGCGGGTGCCTGCGAGACGTCCGGCCGGCGATTACACCGCGCGGGCGATCCCCTGCCGCGATGGCGTCGCGGTCCCTCTGGAGATCGACCGCATCCTGTGGCAACGGTGACGGCTGACGCGCAGGGCTGCCCTTCGACTCGGCCGCTTCGCGACCTCGCTCAGGGCACCCCGAGCAACGTCGAGGGGTGACGCCCTTTCACCCGCCCGGTCGCGTGGGGATCTGGTTCTCCAGCGCGATTGCCAGGGGTTCGTTCGACCGGGTCATTTCAGGATCAGGCCGCCCCACAGGCGGGCGAGAAACTCCCGCCACGGCAGCACGTCCACGCCGTCGTGCACCCGTGGCCTGCGCTCGTTGCAGACCACCAACGCCTTGCGCGGGCGGTGGTCCGCCACGAACGCGCGGAGCGCGCGGAACTCCGACTGGTCGACGCGGCTCGTACCCTTGACCTCGATGGCCACCTCGCCGCGGCCCAGGATGAAGTCCACTTCGAGGCCGCTCTTCGTGCGCCAGAAATGGATGTCGTAGTCCAGGTCCCGGTAGGAGCGGTGGGCGAGGAGTTCCATCAGGATGAAGTGCTCGAAGGCGCGGCCGAACTGCTCCCCCCGTTCCTCGGCGACGTGGCGCTTCGTGACGGCGCCGGCCACACCGACGTCGAAGAGGTAGAAGCGCGCCGCCTTGGTGATCACCTGGCGCTCCTGGCGCGTCTTGTACGGTTCGATGAACGTGCCGAGCAGGGTGTCGACGAGGATCTGGTAGTACTCCTTCACCGTCTTCGCGTCCACGCCGCAGTCGCGGGCGATGTTGGCGAAGTTGGTCAATTCCCCGTGCGAGTACGACATCGCGTCGAAGAATCGAGCGAACGCCGGGATGTTCCGGGTCAACCCCTCGTCGAACACCTCCTGCTCGAGGTAGTCGCGAACGTAGGCGTCGAGTGACCGGCGATACTCGGATTCGAGATAGTGCGCCGGCACGAGGCCGCGGTTGAGCGCCCGCAGCAGGTCCAGGTCCGTGACCTCCACCGAGGTGAGGGGGTGCATCTCGTATCGCCAGGCCCGCCCGCCAAGAAGGTTCACCCGGCCTCGCCGGAGCTTGCGGGCGCTCGAGCCGCACAGGATGAACCTCAGCTTCCTGTTCTCGATGAGCCAGTGGACCTCGTCGAGCAGTTGCGGGACTTTCTGAACCTCGTCGATGATGACAGGCGCCTGGAGCTGGCGCGGCGACGCCGCCAGCAACCGCTCGCGCAGCAGACCGGGCCTCTTGGCCAGCTCGAGCATGGCGTCGGTCTCGAGCAGATCGACGCTGACGCTGTCGGGAAACGTGGTCCGGAGGTATGTGCTCTTCCCGGTTTTCCGGGCGCCCCACAGGAAGGCGGACCGTCCGGCCGGAAGGGCGATCTCGAGAAGGCGCCGGAAGTCTCGATGTACCATAACTGAATATATTACTGTTTGGTTCTACTAAAATGGATTATGCTCCCGAATGGTACAACGGTCAACGCGCCGTGAGGATGAAGTTCCCCTTCCCGGTTGCTGCGTGTGGCGCGCAGGGCTTCACCCCTCGACGATGCTCGGGGTGCCATGAGCCCTGAGCCCATGGCCTCCGAGCGTGAGCCTTGAGCCCTGAGCCTTGAGCCCTTTTCGTGTACCATACGCGGCGTCCCTCAGGAGCTCTCCATGCGAATTCCCTTCACGCTCCGCCTGGCGGCCGTCCTCATCGTCCTGTCCTCCTCCACCGCCCTGGCCCAGAAGCCGGCGCCGGCTCCGGTGCCCACTCCCGCGGACTACAGCAAGAGCCTCCACGTCACGAACCGGGGGCTCGTCTACGCTTACGATCACGGGCTCCGCAAGCTCACCGGCTTCCCCGCCGATCGCATCGGCTGCACCAAGGACGCCTGCCACGCGAGGACCTGCAACGTCTGCCACGACGTCGATGCCGCGGGCTCGGTCGTCTCCCCGGTGTCGCGGGCGAAGGTCGAGAAGGCGTGCGAGCCCTGCCACGGCGCGCCCGACCCGAAGGACGTGGACGTCCACGTGCGCAGGGGGATGACGTGCCTCGACTGCCACACCGCGCGTGAGATCCACGGCGACGGCAAGGCCTACGACAGCGCGTGGCAGGAGGGGGCGATGCAGACCCGCTGCGAGAACTGCCACAAGGACATCTCGAAGTCCCGCAGCCACACGGTGCACCAGGGAAAGGTGGACTGCAGCGCCTGCCACACGCGGGAGATGCGGGCCTGCTTCAACTGCCACATCGACTCGCGCCTCGCCGGGATCTCGGACGCCTCGATCCGGGAGGATGGCGCGATCTACCTGGTCAACCACGCCGGCCGGGTCAAGCTCGCCAATCTGCTGACCTACGTCTACAAGAACGGAACGGCCATCACGGCGGGCCCGGCCTTCGGGCACAAGATCGTGAAGGCGGGTCGCACCTGCGCGGAGTGCCACGCCACGACGAACGTGAAGGCGATCGCCGCCGGCACCTTCGTCCTCTCGCGCTTCGAGCGCGGCGAGCTCGCCACCGCCACCGGCATCGTCCCGGTCTCGAACCCGGCCGCGTGGAAGATCGCGTTTCTCGGCCGCGAGGGCGGGAAGTGGGTGCCGCTCGCCAGGCCGGAGGCCCCAATCGTCTCGTTCGGCGGCTTCTCGTCGCCGCTGACGAAGGCGCAGATGGCCAGCCTGGCGATCGAACGTAAATAGGACGGACGACACCCCGATCTCTGGAGGAGACGCGTGACCGTACCCATGGATCCCGATTCGCATCCCGACGCCGATCTCGACGGCGCCGACCAACCGCCCGCGGCTTCAGCCGGAGTCGATCGCCGCGCATTCCTCTCGTTGTCGATTGCCGCCGCGGCGGCCTCGACGCTGGGGTCAGGCACGGCGCGCGCGCAGGGCGGCGCCGCGGCCACACCGGCCGCGCCACCGCCCCAGGCCGGGCAGCAGGCGCCGCCGCCACCCGCGCCACTCGGGAACGGCGAGGCGCCGGCGCTGCAGTTCCAGCCGTACCCGGGCGGCACGGGCGCGATGATGGAGAAACTGGCGCGCGAACGCGGCCGCACGGCCTTCGATCGCGCCGTGTTCACCCTGCCGCCGTGGACGGGCCCGATTCCGTCGTCCGACGACGAGATCGCGTTCCTGCCGGCCCATCGCCTCGCCGCGCTGCTCAAGGCCGGGCGGATCACCTCCGCGCGGCTGACCGACATCTACCTCGCGCGGCTGAAGCGGCTCAACCCCGTGCTCCTGTGCGCCGTCACGATCATGGAAGAGACGGCGCGCGCCGAGGCGGCACGCGCCGACGCGGAGATCAAGGCCGGCAAGTACCGCGGTCCGCTCCATGGCCTGCCGTACGGCATCAAGGACATCTTCGCCACCAGGGGCGCCCCCACGACGTGGGGCGCCGCCGAATTCGAGAACCGGATCATCGACGAGGACGCCGAGGTCGTCGTCCGGCTGAGAGATGCCGGCGCGGTGCTCATCGCGAAGCTCGCGACCGGGCTGTTCGCGCAGAACGACCAGTGGTTCAGGGGGCGCACGAACAACCCCTGGAACCTCGTGCAGGGATCGAGCGGATCGTCGGCGGGCCCGGCCTCGGCGACCGTCGCGGGCTGCGTCGCGTTCTCGCTCGGCACCGAGACGCAGGGCTCGATCGTCTCGCCGTCGCTGCGCTGCGGCGTCAGCGCCTTGCGGCCGACCTTCGGCCGCGTGAGCCGCACGGGCGCGATGGCGCTCGCGTGGTCGATGGATCGGGTGGGGCCGCTTTGCCGCACCGTCGAGGACTGCGCGATGGTGTTCAACGCCATTCACGGCGTGGACGAGAAGGACCCGTCCACCGTGACCGCGCCGTTCCACTTCGACCGCAACATCTCGCTGGCGACGCTCCGGATCGGCGTCGATCCGAACGCGCCCAAGGAGCTCGTCGCCACGCTGCGCGAGCTCGGCGCCAGGCTCCGCGACGTCGGGCCGCGGCCCACGGTCGCGGGCATCGGCGGCGTCGGGCTGAACGTCGAGGGCGCGGCCGCGTTCGACGAGTACGTGCGGCGGAAGGCGAAGGACACCGGGCTGGACCTGACGACGCTGCCCGAACCGTCGGCCGGGCGCGGCGGCGGGCGCGGCGGCCCTGCGCCGGGCGCCCCGGGCGTCCCCGCCGGCGGTCCGCCGCCCAACCCGATGGCGCCGGCAGACTGGAACCCGCGCTTCGTCAACGGCCGCATGACGCGCGCGCTCGACTACGTGCAGGCCCAGCGGCGCCGTCACCTGCTGGTGCTGAAGTGGGCGGAGTACATGCGCGACCTGGACATGTTCATCGGGAGCCCGCAGGCCGACGTCACGCCGAACGCGCAGACCGGCCATCCCTGCGTGGTCGTGCCGTACAAGTTCGACGTGCCGCCCCAGCAGGGCGGCGGTCGCGGCGGGCAGCAGCCTCCGCCGCCCGAGCTGAAGCCGCAGCCAATCGGCGCGGTCATCGTCGGCAATCTCTTCGCAGACGATCTGATTCTCTCGGTCGCGCATCAGCTGCAGGTGCACACCGACGTGCACGTGAAGCACCCGAACTTGTAACGGCCCAATGGTGCAGGCGATCGCTGGCGTGTACAATTGTGCGCGAAGGCGAATCCACGCGATGACACGAGCCACTGTCACTGCCCCGCTCTCGCTCGACCAGGTGCGCCAACTGGCGCGAGGACGCTTCGGCGAGATGGTCAAGGCCGTCGTGGACCTCCGCCGCGGAATCATGCTCCTCGACGCCGACATGCACGCCGACGAGGAGGCGGAGTTGCTGGCTGAAGGGTCGGTTCAGGCCGACCTCTGGGGCATCAATCTCTACCCGGATGCGGAAGGCGACGACTGGCTGGAGTTCGATTCGATGATCAACCTCCGGCCGTCGTTCGGCAACTGCTCCCGCGGCGTGGACGATTCGGCGACGCGCGAAGCGATCGTCCGATGGGTCGAAAGGGTGGTCCGGCGGTGAGCGAGGCCGTGCACCGGGATCTGGCGGGCGGGCGCTGGTGGACCCTGTCGCTGGCCGAACAGCTCGGGAACGTCGGAAGCGAGGTCAGCCGGGCATCGCGCTGGCGTTCGCGCAATCCCGACACGGCACGCCTCGCGTTCCACCGCGCGCTGGAGCTGTTCGACCTCACGCTGGCCGACCCGCGGCTGCGGGAAACACCAGCCCGCTTGCGCGAGATTGCCAGAGCCCGCGAGGTGGTGGCAGACTTCTTCGGCGGGAGCAACCAGTACCACTCGACCGCGTCCTCGCTGCAGAAGTACCTCGATCAGTTCGCGCTGGCCGCCCGGAGGAAGTAGGGACGGTCAGGGTCTCGACGCTGCTGCCAGGGAGCGGACCGCCGCTCAGCGCGGGACGCTCCAGGGGAACCGGTCGGCACCAGGGCCGCGGTTGCCGGGCACGAGCGCGCCGAGGGCCGCTGGATAGCTTCCACGTCGAGCCTGTGCCGGCGTAACGCGACGGCCGTCGCCGCCAGGACCGTGGCTCTGCGCCGGCGCGGTCGTCCCGGGGGGGAGGCCGATGAGCTTCCGCGCGAGTGGACGGAAACGGCCCCGGTCAGATACCGCCCTACGGCGATTGGGGCGGGACCGCACCAAGGTCGATGTCCGACGTGGTCGTTCACCGGCCGGGTGACTGCCGAGCGGCGCTCGTCGCGGCCGGGGGCGCAGGGAGTTCGACCGGGTCCCTGTCGGTGGACAAGGCGGTGAACCGTCCGTTCTGAATCTCGAGCGCGGTCGCCCGCCCCTGGTACACCTGGGTGAGCATCCCGGTATCGAGCAGGAAGACGCGGCTGCCGAAACGCGGGACGATCTCCCCCTGCGACTGCGGCGTGTGACCGACCACCATGTACCGGACGTGCAGGCGCGCCAGCATCGCCGTCACGGCGTCGACGAGCGTGTCTTCCGGCGCCTCGGCCAGCCCGCGGTACCGCAGGGGGCCGTCGGGGGTGTCCGCCACCATCCACCGCGCGCGGTCGAGCAGTCGCTGCATCGCGACGCTCACGCGGGGCGCCGCCGCAAGGCCGTTGGCCTGCAGCCACGCCGCCTCCTCGCCCACGAACGTCATCGCCTCGGGCAGCGTCATGTAGCGCCAGATCACGTTCCCGTCGACGAGCGCCTGCCAAATCGAGTCGAACAGGGCCAGTTCGGCGGTCACCCGTTCGTCCAGTTGACGGATGCCGGAAATCTCGAGCGCCGGGCTCAGGCCGCCGTGAACGAAGACGCCATCGCCGATCTGCACGACCGCATGGTGCTTGCGAATCCAGCGGCCGTACTTCCCATTGGGCCCGAATGCGTCGCGGTGCTCGACGAAGCCGGGGGGATGCGCGTCCATCCATTTTGCGCGCTCCGCGTCGTCGCCGGGCGGCGCCGCCGCGTGGCCGTGGCCGGCGTGCGCGGCGAGGAACTTCAGGTAGTCCCGGTAGGCCTGCTGGCGCCGCTTCTCCGAGTGGCCGGTGGCGAAGCTCCGGTAGATGTCCGGGGTGACATATTGCAGTTCGCCCATCAGGTTCATCAGCTCATGGTTCCCGAGCAGCGGAACCACCGCCCCGCCCCTGTTCGACGCCTGGCGTTCGAGCGCCATCACGAGATCGAGGCACTCGCGCGATCGCGCCCCCCGGTCGAGGACGTCGCCCGTCTGCACCAGTGTCGCCGAACCGCCGACCCACCGGAGGCGGGCGTCGATCAGCCGGGCGCGCTGCAGCAGCGCCACGAACTGCTGGTAGGCGCCGTGCACGTCCGCGACCGCGACCACCCGGGCCGGGGCCCGATTCTGCGCGGCCGGGGTCAGCAGAAGCGCGACGGCGAGACACGCCGTGAGCGCTTGCCGTGCCAATCGACGAGATCTCGCCATGTGACCCTTTGCCGGCGTCGTGGACCATGCCGATGCGAACCCGTCGCCATCGTAGGTGGCGTCCGATGGCGAGTCAAGCGAGCGGGGGAACGCGGCGCGCATGTTGCTGGCTGGCTGCTGGCTGTCTGGCTGTCTGGCTTGACGAGCGGCGGCCGCTGTGGATACTGGAGCGGATTCCATGGCCGGGAGGTCGTGATGTCCGCTCCGCGCGTGGCGGCGATGGCCGGTGCGCTCCTGATGCTGCTGCCCTCCTCCGTGCTTCGCACGGTGCCCGCTTTTGGCACGGACGGTGTGGCGTACGGTTCGCAGGCGAAACCCGACCAGCCCCAGAAGCCGAAGAAGCCGGCGGCGGCCAAGCTGGCCGAGCCGTGGCCCGATGCCGCAAAGCTGGCCGAGCGCCGCAAGGACGCGGAGGCGCGCCGGCTGTTCCAGGACGTGGAGCCGCTCGTTTTCACCCTCGCGGCCGACTTCAAGGCGGTGAACCGGGATCGGAACTACGCCAGCACCAAGACCTTCCCGGCCGTGCTCACCGTCCGGGGCCAGGAGGGCTCCGTCCCCGCCGTCGCGCTCCCGGTGAACCTGAGCACGCGCGGGAGCATCAGGCTGCGATCGGACGTGTGCTCGTTCGCGCCGCTCGGCATCGAGTTCGTCAAGCAGAGCGCGGCACGCACGGTGTTCGACGGGCAGAGCAAGCTGAAGCTCGTGGCGCACTGCAACGAGAACGAGGCGTCAGACCAGCTCGTGCTGCTCGAGTACCTGGCCTATCGTCTCTACAACCTGATGACGCCGCGGTCGTTCCGCGTGCGGCTCGCGCGAGCCACCTACGTCGACTCGACGAGCGGCCGGACGCTGTCCACGCACCACGCCATGTTCATCGAGGACGACGACGACGTGGCGCGGCGGATGGACGGGCGCTCGGTGGCCCTGACCGGGCTGCTGTTCAGGGATTTCGACCAGGACTCGCTCACGCTGATGACGGTCTTCCAGTACATGATCGGCAATCCCGACTATTCGATCTCCGGGATGCACAACGTCCGCCTGGTGCAGACGGCCGCAAACGTGCGCTACCCGATCACGTGGGATTTCGACGTCACCGGCCTGGTCGATCCCCGGTACGCGATCCCCATCGCGGGCGTGAGAAAGCAAATCGCGGAGGTCCGGACGCGGTCCTACCTCGGGCCCTGCCGGAGCGCGGAGGAATTCGAGCCGACGCTGGCCGCCTTCCGTGCGAAGCGAGCCGAGATGCTGGCGCTCGTCGGTTCAATCCCCGGCCTCGGCGACGCCGAGCGGCGCAAGGCCGCGGAGTACCTGGAGGAGTTCTTCACCGTGATCGGCAACAAGGATCTCGTGAAGCGTGAGCTGATCGACACGTGCCACGACCGGCCGAAGACGTGAGCCGTAGGGCGTAAGGCGCAAGGCGTAAGGCCTATGCCGGCCCCGCCCGTCAGGCCGACACGGCGGCCCGCGCCAGCCGGAAGACGACGCGCGGGAACCGGCGCAGGATGCGCCGGCGCGCCTCGGCGTACGGAACCGTGCCCGCCGCGTAAGCGATGATGAGGTCCGCGACGTCGCGCCAGGTCTCCGCGCTGCGGACGACCCCGTCGATGCGCGAGGGATCGCGGAAGAGATACCGCTGGATGAGGAGGGAGTCGCGCAGCTCGGCGCCGATCTCCCCCCGCCACGCGTCTTCGTACCGCTCGGCCGCCGTCCGTCCGCGGCGGGGGTCGTCGAACGCGGCGTCGGCGAGGATGGCCCTCGCGGCCAGGTCGCCCGTGACCATGGCGTAGTAGATGCCCTCCGCCGTGTAGGCGTTCACGAACCCGCCGGCATCGCCCGCGACCAGGGCCCGGCCGCGAGCGGTCAGGCGAATCGGGCCGCTCATCGGGATGCGGTAGGGCGTGAAGTCGCGGCGACTCGACCCGCCGTCAACCAGGCCGCGCCGGCCGAGCTCGCCGACGAAGCGCTGCTGCATTTCGTACGGCGAGACCGTGATGCGCGCGCGGAAGTGCGACTGCAGGCAGCCGATGCCGACGTTGGTGTGGCCGCGCTTGGGGAAGATGTAGCCGTAGCCGTCCGCCCCGCCCTGCCCGTACGAGACCCAGAGCGTGTCGGGATCGCGCGCGCGCAACCGCTCGTTCGGCGCCTCCTCCATCATGTCGAGCGCCACGCCCGATTCGTCCCACCCGGCGTGCAGCCCCAGCCTCCTCGTTACGATTCCGTTGACGCCGTCGGCGGCCACCAGGTAATCCGCGCGGAACTCGCGGCCGTCCCGCGTCACCACGCGCGCCTCGTCGTCATCCGCCTCGGCCCGGGACACCCAGGCGTCCTCGACCAAGTCGGCGCCGGCTTCGACGGCCAGCCGCGCCAGCAGGTCGTCGAACTCGGCGCGGCGCACGGTCACGACGGCCGGCGTCGGTGAGGTCAGGACGACGCCTCGGCCAGACGGTCCTTCCAGGAAGAGGCGCGAGATCCGGTGCGTAGGGATTCGTTCTAGGGCGGGGCCGAGATGCGGGAACCGGACGAGGGCGCGCGCGGTGAGGCCGCCGCCGCACGGCTTGTTGCGCGGGAAGTGCATGCGCTCGAGCAGGCGGACGCTGGCGCCGCCGAGCGACAGCGCGCGCGCCGCCGTGGCCCCCGCGGGCCCGGCGCCGACGACGAGAACGCTCGGAGAGTGGTCCACTGCGGTCGCGGCCCCTTTCCTACGCTGGTCGGGTCCGCCGGCAGCCGGCGCGCCGGGCGACCCTCACTCCCGCGTCTTGCCTTCTCCTGTCGCGCCGCCGGCGAGACCCTGCTCGATGGCCAGCAGGCGGCGCTTGCGCGCCTCACCCCAATGATAGCCGCCCGGCGCGCCGTTGGCCTGCACGACCCGGTGGCAGGGGATGAGAAGGGCCGCGTGGTTGGCCGCGCACGCCCGCGCGACGGCGCGCGCCGCCCGCGGTTCGCCGATGCCCCGCGCCACGTCGCCGTAGGAACGGGTCCGGCCGATGGGGATCCGCTGGAGGTACCGCCAGACGCGCCGCTCGAACGCGGTGCCCTGCACGTCGAGCGGCAGGTTGTCCGGCGGCCGCTCGCCGGCCAGGTAGTCCAGCAGGCTGGTCACGGCCGGCGACAGGCGTCCGAGGTCGCCTTCGATCGTCGCGCCCGGGTACTCGCGCCGGAGGTCCGCCTCGAGCTCGCGGACGCCGTCGCCGAGCTTGACGCTGCAGACCCCGCGGTCGGTGGCGGCCACGAGCAGGCGTCCGAGCGCCGAGCGGACGGACGTGTAGTGGATGTGCATGCCCAATCCTCCGCGCCGGTAGGCGTCCGGCGTCATGCCGAGCTCCGCGTCCGAGCGTTCGTAGAGACGGCTGCTCGACCCGTAGCCCGCCTCGTAGAGGGCGGCGGTGACCGGCTGGTCGTCGCGCAGCAGGGTCTTGAGGCGGCCGGCGCGCAGGGCCTCGGCGTACTGCTTCGGCGAGATGTCGAGCGTCGCGCGGAAGGCCCGGTGCAACTGGAACGGGCTCACGCCGAGGCGCCCGGCCAGGCCGGCGAGCGACGGCGGCCTGCCCTCGGCCGCCGCCTGCACCATCGCGCAGGCCCGGCCCACCAGCTCGGATGCCGCTCGCGCGCGCGCCGTCCGCCGCGCGTTGTGACCGCGCGAGGACTGCGGGAGCGGATGGGTTGCGATCGCCATAGGCCCATTCTCGACACTTGTGGCTGGCGGGTCTATCCGGATATTGCGGCGTGTGTACAATCACTGCCCATGCGCACCACCTCCGACCTCGTCGTCTCCGCCCTCGCCCGAGCCGGGATTCGCCGCGTGTTCGGCTACCCCGGCGGCCAGAACGTGCGCTTCATCGAGGCGATGGAGGGGAGCGGCGTCGAGTTCGTGCTCGTGACGCACGAGGGGTCGGCCGGATTCATGGCCGACGTGTGCGCGAGGCTGACCGGCAGGCCCGGCGCGTGCCTGTCCACGCTCGGCCCCGGCGCCACCAATCTCGCCACCGGCGTGGGCAACGCGTATCTCGACCGCGTCCCGGTGCTCGCCTTCACCGGCAAGATGGGCCGCAAGTGGCGCAACCGCACCGTGCAGATGCAGATCGACCACTGCGCGCTGTTCGCGCCGCTGACCAAGTGGACGACCGAACTCGAGTCGGCGTCCGCCGCCGAGACGCTGCAGCGCGCGCTCCGGATCGCGCAGGACGAGCAGCCGGGGCCGGTCCACCTGGACTTCCCGGAAGATACCGCCGAGGAGGACGCGACGGGCGACCTCGCCGCCCTCGCCGCGCGGCCGGCCGCGGCGCCGGCCGCGCCCGACGCGCTCGCCCGCGCAGAGGCCGCTCTGCGGTCGGCCCGCTTCCCCCTTGTCGCCGTCGGCCTCACGATGAACCGCGCGCACGCGACCGACGCGCTCGCGGCGTTTGTCGAGCGCCACGATCTCCCCGTCGTCTCGACGATGATGGCCAAGGGCCACGTGCCCGAGGACGGCGGGCGCTTTGTCGGCGTGGTCGGGCGGGCGCGGCGCGACATCGTGGCCGGCTTCTGCGGGCCCGCGGACCTCGTCGTCGGCGTCGGGTACGACCCGGTCGAGTTCAACTACGAGGACTGGGTCCCGAAGGGCGTGCCCATCGTGCACATCGACACGGTGCCGGCGGACCTCGCGCCGACGCACACGCTCGCCTGCGACGTCGTCGGCGACATCCGCCACTCGCTGGAGCACCTGGCGGCCGCCGCGCCGCTGCGGCACCGGTGGGACCTCTCGAGCGTGCCGGCGCACCGCCGGCGGCTTCGCGAAGCCCTGACGCCGGACACCTCGACGTTCGCGCCGCACCACGTCGTGACGGCGATGCGTGACCTGATGGCCCGGGACGCGATCCTGACCGTCGATGTCGGCGCCCACACGCACCTGGTCGCCCAGTTGTGGAACCCACACGGTCCAGGCCGCCTGCTCGTGTCGAACGGCTGGTCGTCGATGGGCTTCTCGATCCCGGCGGCGATTGCGGCCACGCTGGTGTCTCCGGGGCGACAGGTGGTGGGATGTCTCGGCGACGGCGGCTTCCTGATGATGGTGGGCGAGATCAACACGGCCGTCAGGCTGCGCCTCCCCGTCGTCTTCGTCGTGTTCCGCGACCGGTACCTGAGCCTCATCCGCGTGAAGCAGACACGGCGGCAGTTTGCGCTGTCCGGTGTGCAGCTCTATGGCGACCGCTATCGCCCGAGCGACACGCTGTTCGGGGCGCCGGTCGTGGTCGCCGAGAACGAGGCGTCGTTCCGCGCCGCGTTCTCCGAGGCGCTGTTGGCCGGTGGCCCGGTCGTCATCGAGGCGGTGGTGGACCCGGCGGAGTACGACGGGATGGTGTGAAATCCGGCGGACGGCTGACGACTGACGGCTGACGGCCGTGGTCTGCTGACAGCTTTCCCTGAACCACTGCGCTTAGGGGTCGGAGCGGATTTTCCCGATCACAGTTTTGTGCTTACAAAGTTGTCATCGGGAAGAACCGCTCCGACCCCTGGGGGATCGAACCAGTTGAGCCGGTCCCGCAAGCTCACGACCTCCCCGACGACGATGAGCGCCGGCGGCTTGACCGAGGCGGCTTCGGCCTCCTCGGCGATTCGGGCCAGCGGCGCGACGATGGTCCGCTGCGATTCGGTGGTGCCGTTCTCGATGACCGCCACCGGGCACTCCGGGTCGCGTCCGCGCTCGACCAGTTCCCGCGCGATCGCCTTCAGGTTGTGCAGCCCCATGAAGATGACGAGCGAGGCGCGCGACTTCGCGTAGCGCTCCCAGTCGATCGGACGCCGGTTCGACGCGCAGGAATGGCCCGTGAGGAACACGACCTCGGAGGCGAAGTCGCGGTGCGTGAGCGGGATCCCCGCGTAGGCGGGCACGGCGACGCCGGCCGACACGCCCGGCACGACCTCGTAGGGAATGCCGGCCTGGCCGAGCGCCTCGGCCTCTTCGCCGCCGCGGCCGAAGATGAACGGGTCGCCTCCCTTCAGGCGGACGACGACCCGGCCGGCCCTGGCTTCCTCGACGAGCCGGTCGTTGATCTCCGCCTGCGGCAGGCTGTGGCGATTGTCGCGCTTGCCGACGAAGATGCGGGCCGCCGTCGCGCGGCACAGGTCGAGCAGGCGCGGATCGACGAGCGCGTCGTAGACGACCGTGTCGGCCGACTCGAGCAGCCGCCGCCCCTTGACGGTCAGCAACTCGGGATCGCCGGGACCGGCGCCGACGAGGTACACCGTTCCCGCGGCAGCGGATGACGCGCGCGCGGCCCGGGCGCGGGCGCGCTCGTCGCCGAGCCGTGCGACCGTATCCGCGTAGTCCGGTCCGTACTGCTGCTCGAGTTCCTGCCGGATCTTCTTCGAGAGCCCGGGCACCCGGCCGTTGGTGGACACGGCGATCGTCAGGTCGCCCCGGCGCACGAGGGCGGGCGTGATGAAATCGCACAGGTCGGGCTGATCGACGACGTTGAGCCAGATCCCCGCGCGGCGCGCCTCGTCGCGGATCGACTCGTTCACGCGCGGGTCGGACGTGGCCGCGTAGGCCAGTCTCGCGCCGTCCAGGTCGCCGGCCCGGTAGCCGCGCCGCTCGACGGCGATCCGTCCGGCCTCGGCCCACCGCGCGACGAGATCGGTCACCTCGGGGCTCACGACCCTGACGCGCGCGCCCGACTCGATCAGGATCTCGATCTTCCGCTCGGCCACTGCCCCGCCGCCGATGACGACGACCGGCTGACCGGCCAGATCGACGAAGATCGGATGCCGCCACCCGCGGCGCTCGCCGGCCGTCATGACCGACCCCCACGGGACGCCGGCTGACGGCTGACGGCCCCTCGACCGCGCTCGGGGTCGCCCTGAGCCTGCCGAAGGGCGGCTGACGGCTGACGGCCAGCGATATGGGGCGCCGCGGTTTCACTATCGCCCGCCTGGCTGCTGTACCGCCTCGCCGCGGCCACCAGGCCGTCGGCCCACCCGGGCGTGGCGGCCGCGTGGACGTGCGCGTAGCTCGCCCACACGCTGCCCGTCACGATCCCGTCGCGCCCGCCGCCGCAGCCGGTGCCCCGCAGGACGGCGCACGCGGTCGCCGGCAGCCCGCCCTCGATGCGCGAGTAGTGGAACTCGTGGGCCCGAATCTCGCGGCCGACGTCGAAGAACGGATTCGGCCGATCCACCGACACGACGACGTAGCCGTGCCCCTGCGGTTTGTCCAGCACCTCGACGTCCACGGGCAGGACGCCGGACATGCCGTATCGCACGCCCTGCCAGGTCACGGATCTCGCGAGCAGCATCAGTCCGCCGCACTCCGCGTAAATCGGCAGGCCGGCGGCCGCGGCGGCGCGCAGCGACTCGAGGAGCGCGGTGTTGCCCGAGAGCTTCGCCGCGTGCGTCTCCGGGAACCCGCCGCCTATGTAGAGCGCGTCGAGCGTCGTCGGAATCGGGCCGCCAGAGAGCGACGACAACGGCGCCAGCCTTGCGCCCCGCGCCTCCAGCGCCTCGAGGTTCTCGGGGTAGTAGAAGCTGAAGGCGGAGTCCGAGAGATACCCGATCGTGACGGGTTCGGCGGCCGTGCCTGGCGCGGGACGCGTCGCGTCCAGCGAGGCCTCGTCGTCGATCGGCGGCGTCGCCCCCGCGCGTTCGAGGATCCGGTCGAGGTCCAGCGACCCGCGCGCGACACTCCGCAACCGCTCGGCCAGCCGGCCTTTCGCGTCGTGCTCGCGCGGCGTGACCAGGCCCAGGTGGCGGCCTGGCAGCAGCTCGGACTCCTCCAGCCGCGGGATGGCGCCCAGCACGCTGACGCCGCAGGCGCGCTCGATTGCCTCGCGCGCGACGGACTCGTGGCGGCCGCCGGCCACGCGGTTGAGCACGACGCCGGCGATCCGAAGCGACGGCGCCATCACCTGGCAGCCGAGCACCAGCGCCGCGGCGGTCGCCGTCATCTTGCGCGCGTCGATCACGAGCAGGACCGGCGCGTCGAGCAGTTCGGCCAGCGCCGCCGTGCTGTGCGAACCCACCGCGTCCGCGCCGTCGAAGAGGCCCCGGTTGCCTTCGAGGACGTTCAGCGCGTCGGCGCCGCGCGCGGCATGGTCCGCGAACCCGCGCCGCGCGCCCTCGTCGCCCATGAGGAACGTGTCGAGGTTCCTCGCCGGCGCCTCCGTCGCCCACGCGAGCCAGGACGCGTCGATGTAATCCGGTCCCTTCTTGAATCCGCGGACGATCCGCCCGAGGTCTCGCGCGCCGATCGCGAGCGCCAGCGACACCAGCGTCTTGCCCCCGTCGCCCGACAGGCCGGCCACCACGATCCGCGGGGCGCCCGATCCGGTCACTGCCCGTCCGTCCTGACCGCCGCGGTGATCTTGAAGAACACCGTCACCATCGCGGCGCCTGCGGCCCAGATGCCGGCGACAATCGTCACCTCGCGCCAGGTCGGCGCGTAGTCGGTGACGGAGCCGAGCGGCGAAGGAACGAACCCGGCGACGACGAGGCCCAGCCCCTTCTCGATCCAGAGCGAGACGAAGACGGCGACACAGGCGGCCGCCAGCACCGAGCGGCGCACGCGCGCCGCCGGCGTCAGCAGCAGGCCGAGCGCCGCGACGGCGAGCCCCACCGACGCCCACGTCCACGGCGCCAGCTGCGCGTGTCCGTCGAGACCGGCGTAGAGGTAGCGGTACGGCTCGATCGGGTCCGGCACCTGGCTGTAGAAGACGGTGAACAACTCCACGCCCGTGAAGAAAAGGTGGGCCGCCAGCGCGTAGGTCACGATCACCGCGATCGTCCGGATCGCTTCGTCGGCCACGCGGAGGTCCCACCACCGGCGCACGAGCAGGCACAACAGGACGAGCAGCGCGGGCCCGGCCGCGAACGCCGACGCCAGGAATCTTGGGGCGAGGAGCGCGGTCAGCCAGAACGGCCGGCCGGGAAGACCGCTGTACAGAAAGGCCGTGACGGTGTGGATGCTGATCGCCCAGGGGATCGACAGCAGGATCACCCGCCTCACCCATCGCGGCGGCGCGGTCTGGCACCGCTCCGACTCGAGCGTCGTCCGCGTGATGACCACGTTCAAGAACAGGTAGCCGCCGAGCGCGACGAGGTCCCAGAACATCAGCGACCCCGGGGCGGCGTAGCGCACGACGTTCAGCAGGCGCGCCGGCTGGCCCATGTCCACGAAGATGAACGCCGCGCACATGGTGACGGCGGAGATGGCAACGAACTCGCCGAGGATGGTCACCCGGCCGAACGCCTTGTAGTCGTGCAGGTAGTACGGCAGCACGACGACGACCGCCGAGGCGGCGACGCCGACGAAGAAGGTGAACTGCGCGATGTAGAGCCCCCAGGTCACGTCGCGGCTCAGGCCGGTGACGCCAAGGCCGACGCGCAACTGGAGCGCGTAGCACCAGGCCGCCGCGCACACGATCGCCAGCAAGGCTGCCATCCACAGCCAGTACCGTCGTCCGCCGGTGAGGGTCTTTTCCAGCATGAACATGGACGATGCATCCACATCGGGCTGACGGCTGATGGCTGACGGCTGACGGCTGACGGCGGCTTGAGGCCCTCAGTCGTCAGCCGTCGCCCGTCGGCCGTCAGTCGTCAGTCGTCAGCCGTCAGCCGTCAGCCGTCGGCCGGTCAGATCACGTAGAACACCTGCGGCCTCGTCCCTAGTTCCGGCTTCCGCCGGGCCGCGTACCGCTCGTTCAGCAGCTTCCGAATCTCCGATCCCTTCTCGTCGAGGTCGCCGAACACCATCGCGCGGGCCGGGCACGCTTCCACGCAGGCGGGCGGACGGCCCACGGCGAGGCGCTCCTCGCACAGCGTGCACTTCTCGACGACCCCATTCGTCCGCGTCGGGTAGTCGGCCGTCGGATGGACGACATACGGCTTCGGGTCAACGAAGTTGAAACTCCGGGATCCGTAGGGACACGCCGCGACGCAGTACCGGCAGCCGATGCAGCGGTGTTCGTCCATCGCCACGATGCCGTCATCCCTGCGCCACGTCGCCCCGGTCGGGCAGACGCGCACGCACGGGGGGTTGTCGCAGTGGTTGCAGAGGACCAGGACCTCGCTGCCGCGCAGCGCGGCGGGCAGCGTCTCCGGCTCCCGGACCGACAGCGCCCGCTCGAACGGCTCCTTCCAGATCCACTTCACCTCGTGGGCGCGCTCCGGGATCGCCGGCACGTTGTGCGCCGCATGGCACGCGTCGATGCAGGCGCGGCAGCCGCGGACGTCGAGGCACTTCCGAACGTCGATCGCCATGGCGAGCCGGCGGCGCGTCCCGCCGGCGGCGGCGCACCCGAGCGCCGAACCGGCGGCCGCGGCGGTGGCGGCCGTGGCAGCGAGGCGGAGGAACACGCGGCGGCTCGCGCTCATCGAACCCCCCCTGCCGACGCCAGCGCGGGCGGCGCCGGCACCGGCGGCACGACGTGGCAGTTCCAGCACGTGGGCTTCACGCCGGCGTAGTCGTGGCAGCGATCGCAGAACGTCGTCTTGTCGGTGTGGCAGGCCCCGAGGCACGTCTTCGACAGGCTCATCGTCACGACCCGGCCGTGGCGATCGGTGTAGGTGCGGACGCCGTCGCGGACGACGCGGTCGCGCCACTGGACGAGCAGCTTCATGTGCGACGCGCGCATGTAGGCGGTGGGCGCGACGCACTCGGTGGCGCCGACCGGCCGCGCGAGCACGGGGGCGGACGTCTGCGGGCTCGCGAGCGCGCGCCAGACGGGCCAGGTGGCCAGCGCGACCAGCGCCGCCAGGCCGCCGAGGAGGAGGAGCGCACGCCTACGCACGTTCGCCCCCGGCGCCGCGAAGCGGCTCGCCGCGCAGGTCCGTCATGCGTGGGTGTTCCCCTTTCATCACCAGGGCGTTGCCGACCAGCTCGTGGACGCCCGCGACCTCGACGCCGGGCACCCAGAAGTCGAGCAGCGGCGGCAGCGACGCCTTGTCCACGGCGCAGATGCAGGCCACGCAGTTGGTGCCGTGGCGCTCGCGCACGTGGTTCACGGCCATCGCCCGCGGGCGGCCGGCTCGCATCCGCGTCTCGACGTTCTCGTCCGAGCCGAGGCCGGCGCCCGCGCCGCAGCAGAGCGTCCGCTCGCGGATCGTGTCCTCCGGCATCTCGTGGAACTCCTTGACGACCGCGCGCAGGATCGCCCGGGGCTCCTCGTAGAGGCCCATCGCCCGCGCGGGGTTGCAGGAGTCGTGGAAGGTGACGTTCCAGCGGTCGTTCCGCGCGGCGTCGAGCGCGAGCCGGCCGTGCGCGACCAGGTCCGCGGTGAACTCGCAGATGTGGAGCATCTTCGTGGACGAGGCGTGCTCGAACCGCGTCCCGGTCACCGGCGAGACCGGCACCTCGAGGAAGTCGGCCGGGCCGTTCATCGTGCCCATGTACTGGTGGACCACGCGCCACATGTGGCCGCACTCGCCGCCGAGGATCCACTTCACCCCCAGCCGCTTCGCCTCGGCGTAGATCTTCGCGTTGAGCCGCTTGGCCATCTCGTGCGAGGCGAAGAGGCCGAAGTTGCCGCCTTCCGAGGCGTAGGCGCTGAAGGTGTAGTCCACGCCCGCCTCGTGCAGCAGCATCAGGTAGCCGAGCAGCGTGTAGTAGTGCGGCGTGGCGAAGTAGTCGGCCGAGGGGACGACGAGCAGGACCTCCGCCCCCTTCCTGTTGATGGGGATGTCGATCCGGATGCCCGTCAACTCCTCGATCTCGCCGGCCGCGAACTCGAGGCTGTCCTTGAGGCCGTGGGGCTGGATGCCGAGGTGGTTGCCGACGCGGTCGCAGGTCGACGCCGGTTCGACGATCCACTGGATGTTGCAGCCGACCAGGTTCAGCAGCTCGCGGCCGATCATCGTGATCTCGGCCGTGTCGATCCCCTGGGGGCAATAGACCGAGCATCGCCGGCACTCGGTGCACTGGTGGAAGTAGTAGAACCACTCCTTGAGGACGTCTTCGGTCAGGTCGCGCGCGCCGGCAAGCTCGCCGAACAGGCGGCCGGAGACGGTGAAGTAGCGGCGGTAGACCGAGCGGAGCAGCTCGGCCCTCAGGACCGGCGTGTTCTTCGGGTCGCCCGAGCCGAGGTAGAACGTGCACTTGTCGGCGCAGGCGCCGCACCGCACGCAGGTGTCCATGAAGAGCCGGAACGACCGGTAGCGATCCAGCCGGTCCTTCATCCCGTCGAGGACGACCTGCTTCCAGTTGTCGGGCAGCTTCCAGTCGGCGTCGGCTGGCTGCCAGTCGCGGGGGTTCGGCAGGCCGAGGTACTCGAGATGCCGGCGCGGCGCGGCGTGGCCGTAGGTGCCCTTGCGGAACTCGACGCGCGCGTCGCGCCAGGGGCGGGGCGGCGGGGTGTAGTCTACGCTCGCCAGGCGAACGGGATCGGGCTTCTCGGCGCTCATCCGCCCGCCGTCCGCCGGGCACGTTCCATCGGAATCCCGGCCGCCTCGAGCTTGTCGCGGAATTCGTCCTCCCACGCCTCGTAGGTGTGCACCCGCACCGGCGCGTTCCACGGATTGACGCGGCGGCGCCGGCGGCTGTCGTTGCGCTGGTTCCGCGTCGGGCTGAACCAGGCGCCGGCCGCGTGCACCATCTTCGTCGCCGGGAGGATCGCCAGCAGGAACGCGGCCGACAGCAGGTGCGCCGCCAGCCAGAAGCCGGGCGCGGGGATGGCCGTCGGCGCGAGCGCCGCGAGCCCAAGCGTGAACTGACGGACGGCGACGAGATCCGTC
The DNA here is from genome assembly GCA_963776495.1 of uncultured Acidobacteriota bacterium. GTDB lineage: Bacteria > Acidobacteriota > Vicinamibacteria > Vicinamibacterales > Fen-181 > FEN-299. The sequence continues at coordinate 682,431 of CAVZMW010000003.1, forward strand.
CTCGCCACGTAGCGGACGACGATCCCCGTGCCGGCGACCGCGAGCAGCGCGCCGAGCGCGAGGTAGTCGGCCGGCAGCGTCAGGTACCGGAGCAGCGGGTTGACCAGCCGCCGGCCGAGCAGGTAGCAGAGCGCGACGACCAGGATGACGTCGGTGGCGTACCAGTGCGGCGAGCCGACCTGGAAGAACCCGTCCACCGCGCCCAGCGCCTCGACGCCGCGCGGCACCGGCTCGACGAACAGCCGAAGGTGGCGCACGGCGATGGCCAGCAGCGACCAGTGGAACGCCATCGCGCCCAGCCACAGCCCCTTGCGCTCGAGGAAGACGGGCCGGGCTTTCACGTCGCCCGACCCGAACGCCGGCCCGACGGCCGTGTTCCGGAACAGCGACCTGAACAGGAACACCTCGAGCGCCATCCGGCCGACGACGCCCCAACGCGTCGAAGGACTCTCGATCCGGCTGGCCGCGATCCCGTCGAGCGACGGCTGCTGCCCGGTCGTCGTGGGGATCTGGAAGGGCTCCGGCGTGACCGCCCAGCCCCAGATGCGCCAGGCGAGTCCGCCCAGCAAGCTCGCGGCGGCACCATAGAGCGCGACGGCCAGCAGGGCGGAACTCATCGGACTACACGCAGCCGGTCGGCTTGGGCAAACCCGCGACCTTGCAGGCGCCCTTCGCGGGACCGCCCGGGAACAGCTCGTAGATCTCGTTCAGCTTGAACCCGGTCTCCTTGCACACCTTCCGGATCATCGGGGCGATGCCGAACTCGAGGTAGTAGTTCCGCAGGTAGTTCACCAGCTTCCAGTGGTTCTCGGTCAGCGCCGAGACCCCCTCGGTCGTCGCCAGGTCCGCGGCCACCTGGTCGTTCCAGACCGTCGGGTCCTCCAGGAAGCCGTCTTCGTCCACCGCGTAGGCATGTCCGTTCAGTTCGATCGTCGGCACGTATCCTCCTACCCTTCCTGTTCGCTCCTCGGCAGCTCGATGTAGCTGCCGCCGAAGTACGTGTAGATGCAGCGACCCGAGTCGACCAGCTGCCGGATCGCGTCCTTGCACGTTTCCTTGCTGCACCGCTCCGGCCCGAAGCGCTCGATCATCGCCTTGCTGACGTCGTTCGGCTTCAGCTTCCGCAGCCCCTGCGCCTCGCTGATCGTCCGGAACATCGCTTCGGCGAGGTCGTCAACGCTCACTGGTTCCGACATGGCGTTCTCTCCAGGCTGACGGCTGACGACCGACGACTGACGGTCGGATCGCGCGTGGCGGCGTGACGAAGCCGTCGGCCTTCAGCCGTCAGTCGTCAGCCTTTCAAGTGGACCGACCTCCTGAACGTCGTCTCCGCGTGCCTGAAGTCGTCGATGTGCTGCTTGGTGAACTCGATGCCGGTCAGGCGGAAGAAGCGTGGCCAGCCGATCCGCTCGATCCACTCGCCCATCCGCTCGTACGGCTTCGCGTTCGCGGCCCAGACGTCCACCAGGTTCGTCACCGCCGCCACCACCTCCGGCCAGCGCGGCGGGTTGTTCGGCAGGAACGGGATTGCCAGCTTCGAGAAGGCCGGCTCCGTTCGGGCGTTGCTCACCTTGCCGCCCACCCAGATCGACACGCCGTCGTTGAGCGCGTCGTTGAGCGGCATGGCCGGGCACACCGTGTAGCAGTTGCCGCAGAACATGCAGAGGTCCTCGGCCACCTCCACCGACTCCTGCCCGTTCTTTCGCACCGGCCGGATCGCGGCCGTCGGGCACGAGGCGACGACGGTCGGCATCTCGCACACCTTCGCGAGCCGCTCGTGGTTCACCTTCGGCGGCCGGCGGTGGACGCCGAGGATGGCGATGTCCGAGCAGTGCACGGCGCCGCACATGTTGACGCAGCAGGCGAGCGCCACGCGCAGCTTGCCGGGCAGCTCCATCGACGTGAACCGGCCGATGAGCTCGTCCATCAGCGCCTTGACGATGCCCGAGGCGTCGGTCGCGGCCGAGTGGCAGTGCACCCAGCCCTGCGTGTGGACGATGTTGGAGATCGAGTGGCCGGTGCCTCCGACGGGGAAGCCCGCGGCCGCGAGGTCGGCGATGAGCGGGTCGATCTTCGCCGCGTCGGTCAGCAGGAACTCGATGTTGTGGCGGCTGGTGAACCGGAGGTAGCCGCCGCAGTACTTGTCGGCGAGGTCGCAGATCTCGCGGATCGTCCGCACGCTCAGCAGCCGGGGCGACCCGGCGCGCACGGTGTAGAGCCGGTCGCCGGTCTCGCCGACGTGGACGAGCACGCCCGGGCGCGGGATCTCGTGGTACTTCCACTTCCCGTAGTTCGCCTTGACGATCGGCGGCAGGAACTGCTCGTAGTGCGGCGGGCCGATGTCGGTCTTGCGCCTGGGCGTCGTGTCGGACATGGTTCGATTCCTGTCTCTACTTCTCTTCTTCGAAGTACTCCTCGTAGAACACGTACGGGTTCTCGCGAGGGTGCCTGACCATCTCCGGCTTCGGCTCGAGGCCGATCGCCTCGAGGAAGTTGCCGAGGCCGACGCGCTGGATGTACTCGCCGACCCGCTCGCGGTTCTTCCCCTCGTCGGCCCACAGCTCGATGATCTTGCCGAGCAACTCCTTCAGCTCGGTATAGGGCGGCTCGATCGTCATGAACGGGACGAGCACCGAGGAGAGCATCGCGCCCGACACGATGGGCGCCTTGCCGCCGATGAGGATGCAGGCGCCGCGCTCGCGGCCGGGCCGGAGCGCCTTCGGCATCACGTTGATGCAGTGCATGCACCGGGCGCAGGATCCGTCGTCGAGGCCGAGCGTCGCGCCGTCCCACGTCATGCACTTCGACGGGCAGCGGTCGCACACGACGGCCCGAATGTCGAGGCCGCCGGCCGCGTACTCGCCGACCGCCGGCTGGTCCACCTCGATGGCATCGCGCCAGGTGCCGATGACGCTGAGATCGGCGCGCGCGATCGCGGCCACGCAGTCGTTCGGGCAGCCGGACGACTTGATCTTGAACTTGTACGGGAACGACGGGCGGTGCATCTCGTCCTGGAAGTGCTGCGTGAGGTCGTAGGTGAGGGCGAGCGTGTCGAAGCAGGCCCACTCGCAGCGCGCCGGGCCGACGCAGCAGCTCGGCGTGCGCACGACCGACCCCGAGCCGCCGAGGTCGAACCCGTTCTCGGTCAACTCGGCGAACGCCGGTTCGAGCGATTCGGTCTTCGTGCCGAGCAGGATGATGTCGCCCGTCGCGCCGTGGAGGTTGGTGAGGCCGGACCCGTGCTTTTCCCAGATGTCGCAGACCTTGCGCAGCGCGTCGGTCGTGTAGAACCAGCCGGCGGGGTGGTTCACGCGCATCGTGTGGAACTGCGCCACCTCGGGGAACTGCTCGGGAACGTCCGAGTAGCGGCCGATGACGCCGGCGCCGTAACCGCGGACGCCGACGATGCCGCCGTGCTTCCAGTGGCCGACGCGCTCCTGGTAGGACAGCTCGAGCACGCCGACCAGGTCGTCGGCCATTGGGCTCGTCTCGGCGGCGCGCTTCAGCTCTTTCACGAAACTCGGCCACGGCCCCTTTTCAAGGTCGTCGAGTTTGGGGGTGGGACGCCTTTCATCGGACATGGTGGATACCTTACGCCTTGCGCCTTACGCCTCGCGGCGCAGGGCTGAAGCCCTGCGCTATCTGGGTACTCACTTCAGATACCGCAGGCCTTCAGGCCTGCGCTATCTCTAACCCCTCGTCCCTAGTCCCTCGTCCCCGATCCCCGCCCCCCGGCCCCCGATCCCCGACCCCACCTACCTCATCTCGATAAACCCCGTCGGGCACTGCTCGGCGCACTTGGAGCACCCTCCGCAGAATTCGAGCCTGAAGCGATAGGGCTGCCCCGGCTCGAGCGGCCTGATGACCGCCTGGTCGGGGCAGTACTTCCAGCAGTTGTCGCACTCGACGCAGCCGCCGCACTGCAGGCACCGCTGCGCCTCATGGACCGCTTCGGCGGCCGACCAGGTCCCTTCTCTCGGCACCCCGCGCGCGACGCGCGGGAAGTGGTCGAGGATGACCCGGTCCTTCGCCACCGGCGGCAGTTTCGGGGGCTCGGGCGCGGCCGCGCGCCGCATCTCGGTGTCGAGGACGACGGCCGCGTGGCGGCCGAAGTGGATCGACGCCGCGACCGATCCGACCGCCACCGGCGTGCCGTCCTCGTAGATTCTCGTCTTCACGACGCGCGGCTCGGCCTCCTCGAACTCCGCGACGTTCGCGCCGCCGACGAAGGTGACGCCGAGCGCGAGGATCCGGTCCACCTCCGCGTCGAGCACCGCCCGCGGCAGCCGATCGGCGTCGATGCCGTAGCGCAGCTCGCCGCCGGCCTCCTCGTGCGGGTCTACCAGCGTCACGTCGTAGGCCCGCCGCGCCAGCTGGTAGGCGGCCGACAGCCCGGCGGCGCCCGCGCCGATCACGGTGACCGTCTCGGCGGGCTCCCCGGGCTCCGCCTCGTCGATCGCGCGCAGCGGCCACAACGCGTTGATCGCGGCCTCGGCGATGGCGCGCTCGACCTGGTTCACCGACACGCCGCCGTCGTAGGCCTCGCGCGTGCAGCCGGTTTCGCAGTGGTGCGGGCACAGGCGCCCGCAGACGGCGGGCAGCGGGTTGCGGTCGGCGATGAGGTAGAACGCCTCCTCGATCGCCTGCGCTTCGGTCAGGCCGCGCTTCGCGCCGCCGGAGAGCGCCTTCAGGAACCCGCGCACGTCGGTGCCGCACGGGCAGGCGTGGGCGCACGGCGGCTCCTTCGCGACCAGCACCGGCCGCAGCGGCGAGGACCCGCCCGACGGGCCGCCGAAGCCGCCCGGCCCGCCGCGCTTCCTGACCTTCTTCACCAGGACCATGACCGGCTCACTTCACCCACGGCATGTCCTTGACGCGGTCGATCGGCGAGCCGCCGCGCGCCGAGGGGCGCGTGGCCGTCCGCGTCTTGAGGTTGTACTTGTCGCCGGGGATGAGGAAGTAGAACTTCCCGGCCGGCGGAATCATCTTGTGGATGTCGTAGATCGCCACGCGCGAGCGCCCCATCACCTCGAACTCGTCGCCCTGCACCACGATGGCGGTGTCCTCGTCGAGGCCGATGCCGAGCAGGTCGGGGTGCTTCTCGATGAGGGGGATCAGGTCGAACTCGCGGTTGCGCACCAGCAGGTGCTGGTCGATGGCGGACTTCTTGAGGAAGGCGAACGCCTGCTCGTGGTCGCCCATCATGATGTCGGCCGTCTTGGTGTCGCCGCGCACCATGTAGTCGCCGATGATCGTGGCGCCGGCCGACGACCCGGCGATGACGCCGCCCCTGTCGAGCAGCGCGAACAACTCCTTCTGGGTCAGCGTCCCCAGGTAGGAATCGGCGAGGTGCCACTGGCGTCCGCCCTCGAAGAACACGCCGCGGGCCGTACGGAGCGGCTTGACGAACTCCTCGGTGTCGGCGACCTTCCGGTCGGTGGTGTGCAGCACGATCAGGTTGGTGGCCCCGGCGTCCTTGAACATCTTGAGGCCGCTGTAATTCTGATCGTAGGTGGGCGCGCCGCCGGCCGTCGGGATGACGACGATCGGCTGGTCCGGCCCGCCGGCCAGCTCGAAGAACTTCTTGAGAATCGCCGGGTCGTGCATGTTGCCGCCGACGATGACGAGGGCCCCCTTGGCGGGGCCGAACTCGGCGGCGCCGGCGGGCGACGCCAGGCAGATCGCGACGAGAGCCAACAGGACGACCGGCAGACGGGATCGTGGGTTCATGTGGTGTATCGCCTCCGGGCGGGCTGACGCGAGCGGCGGCGCCTCGTCTGCTCGCCGGCACGTTCAGCAGTCGGACGTCGCGCAGATTGCGGATGCGCTTGGGGGCGGCGAGCGATTGGGGGTGTCGAGGCAGCAGCCGCGGGCGCGTGGGCCCGGCCACCGCGCTCAGACGTTACCACAAAGCCAGGGGGCCGACAACGCGGCCACGGCCCGCCGGTGATTGGCCACGGGTTGGTACCGCACGCAGGACCGGGCGCGTCGCTCGTGGGCCGCTCCGCAGGCCGGGAAAGCGTCCTCGCGGTGCCGCGATTTCCGGCCTCCGTGCGTCGGGCTCGCGCTATACGCGCTTGATCGACCGCACGCGCTTCGCCCGGGAAATCACGACACGCGCTCGTCGCTTTCCGCGCCAAGCCCGACGGCCTGCTACGAAGGCCCGCTCGCGACGCATCCCGGCCCTGCGTGCGGGATTCCAACCGGCGGCTTTGGGTGTTGCTGGCCGACGGCCTAGGAATGGTCTTTCGGCCGCCCTCGTTCTGCTTCTGTGTCGTAAGTTCTCGCCGATCCCTGCCCGGTGGGAGGTGGGGGGCGGAACCGACAATTCCTGGTCCTGCGCCAATAGCTGATCCAGAACAGTGCGCTCAGGACGACCGAGGCCCCAAAGAGCAGTAAACCAATGTCGAGAATGATGGACGCAGTCAGGCCTCGATCTTGCGCCGAGGCAGCGAGCGCCGGGCCTACGATCAGGAATGCCACCCATAAGCCGAGCAAGACCCACAGCGCACGGACACACCAACGATAGCGACGCTCGTGGCTATTCATGGGGCTCATTCCGATCATCGACGACCAGCCGTCGCCGCGCGCGCCGTTCTGACTTCGGAAGAATACACCTTGAATGAGAGGCCGTGCTTCTCTGTCGCCGGCAGGGGCAACGGATGCCTTGAGCCCTGAGTCTTGAGCCCTGGGCCGTTGTCGGGCCTGTCCCGCCGAGCCCCGGAAGTGGTACGCTTCCAGTTTCTTCCGGAGGCACTGATGGCCAGGCTCGTCGAATGCGTCCCGAACTTCTCCGAGGGCCGGAACCGCGCGGTGATCGACGCCATCGCCGACGCGATCAAGGGCGTCGCCGACGTCAAGCTGCTCGACGTCGATCCCGGCGCCGACACCAACCGCACCGTCTACACTTTCGTCGGCCCGCCGGCCGCCGTGTCGGACGCGGCGCTCAAGGCGGCCCGCAAGGCGTACGAACTCATCGACATGGCGAAGCACCACGGCGCCCACCCGCGCCAGGCCGCCATGGACGTCTGCCCCATCGTCCCCGTTTCCGAGGTGACGATGGACGAGTGCGTCGAGATTTCACGCGACCTCGGCCGCCGGATCGCCGACGATCTGCAGATCCCGGTGTATTTTTACGAGTACGCGGCGACCTCCGAGGCGCGGCGCAGCCTGGCCAACATCCGCACCGGCGAGTACGAGGCGCTCGAGCGAAAGCTGCAGGACCCGGCCTGGGCGCCCGACGCGGGGCCGGCGAGGTTCGATCCAAAGTTCGGCGCGCCGGTGGTGGGCGCGCGCGAGTTCCTCATCGCCTACAACGTCAACCTCAACACTCGCGACCGGAAGCTGGCGAACGAGATCGCGCTGAATATCCGCGAGAACGGGCGCGTGGCGCGCGACGCGGCGGGCCAGCCCGTCCTCGACGAACACGGCCGGCAGGTGAAGCGGCCGGGGCGGCTCAGGGCGGTCCGGGCGATTGGCTGGTACATCGACCAGTACCGGCAGGCGCAGGTTTCCATCAACCTCATCAACTACAAGACGACGCCGCTGCACGTCGTCTTCGAGACGGTGCGCGAGGAGGCCGAGAAGCTCGGCCTGATCGTCACCGGCTCGGAACTGGTCGGCCTGATGCCGCTGCAGCCGCTGCTCGACGCCGGGAAGTTCTACCTCCACAAGCAGGGCAAGTCCAGGGGTGTTCCCGAGCGCGAAGTGGTCGAAACGGCCGTCCGCTCGCTCGGCCTCGATCAGTTGGCCGCGTTCGATCCGGACAAGAAGGTCATCGACTACCAGTTCCGCGCGCGCGGCCCGCTCGTCTCGATGGCGGTGGACCGCTTCGTGGACGAGGTGTCGTCGGAATCGCCGGCGCCCGGCGGTGGGTCGGTGGCGGCGCTCGCCGGCAGCCTGGCGGCGGGCCTCGCGGCGATGGTCGCCAATCTCACCGTCGGCAAGAAGGGGTACGACGCGGCGTGGGCCGAACTCGCCGCCATCGCCGAGCGCGGCCAGGCGCTGAAGGACAGGCTGCTTCGCGCCGTGGACGAGGACACCGAGGCGTTCAACGCCGCGATGGCCGCGATGCGGATGCCGAAGGGGACGCCCGAGGAGCAGGCCGCCCGCGACGCGGCGCTCGAGGCCGGCTACCAGCAGGCCGCGCGCGTCCCGCTCGCGACGGCCACGCTGTGCCTCGAGGCGATCGATCTCGCGGGCCTGGTGGCCGCGAAGGGCAACAGGAACTCGGCGTCCGACGCCGGCGTCGCGGCGCTGATGGGACGCGCCGGCGTCGAGGGCGCGGTCCTGAACGTCCTCATCAACCTCGGCTCGGTGAAGGACGAAAAGTTCAAGGCCTCGTGCCGAACCGAGACCGACGACCTCGCCCGCGCCGCGCACGCACGCTCGGACGAGGTGCTGGCGAAGGTGCGCTCGACGTTTGCCTGACGACACCAGGGAGGGCCGCATGACCGCCACGCGACGTCACTTCCTCGAACTGGCCGGCGCCGCGGCGCTGGCCTCCGCGGCCGCCGGAACGGCCATCAGCCAGACGCGGACCACGGGCTCGCGCGTCGTGAAGCCGCCGCGCCTGAAGCCGGGCGACACGGTCGGCCTCATCGACCCGGCCAGCGCCACCTTCGAGTCGGTGAAGATCGAGGTCGCCATCGAGGTGATCGAGGCGCTCGGCCTCAAGGCGCGCCCGGCGCCGCACCTCGCCGACCGGTACGGCTACCTCGCCGGCAAGGACGAGGACCGCGCGCGCGACGTGAACCAGATGTTCGGAGACCCGTCGGTGAACGCCGTCATGGCGCTTCGGGGCGGCTGGGGCTGCGCGCGCCTGCTCCCGCACCTCGACTTCGACGTCATCGCGAAGCACCCGAAGATCCTCATCGGCTACAGCGATCTGACCGCGCTGCTGCTCCCGGTGCACGCGCGGACCGGCCTCATCACCTTTCACGGGCCGATGGCCGGGTCCACCTGGAACACCTTCAACATCGACTACTTCAGGCGGGTGCTCTTCGGCGCCGAGGCGGTCACCTTCGAGAACGTCCACGAGATCAAGGACACGCTGGTCCAGGTCGAGAACCGGATCCAGACGATCACGCCGGGCGTCGCGCGCGGCCGGCTGCTCGGCGGCAACCTCACCGTCCTCGCCGGCATCGTGGGGACGGGCTATCTGCCGGACTGGAGCGGCGCGATCCTGTTCGTCGAGGACGTGGAAGAGAACATCTACCGCATCGATCGCCTGCTGACGCAGCTCGCGCTGGCCGGCATCCTCGGCCGGCTGCGGGGCGTCGTCTTCGGCAACTGCACCAAGTGCCTGCCGGGCGAGGGGTACGGGGCGCTGACGCTCGAAGAGGTGCTGAGGGACCACATCAAGGCGCTGAACGTGCCGGCCTGGTCGGGCGCGATGATCGGGCACATCGACCGGCAGTTCACGATCCCCGAGGGGCTGGACGTCGAGATCGACGCGGTCAAGGGGACGATCACGATGCTCGAGCCCGCGGTCGCTTGAGGGCTGAGGGCGGTATCACACGGGCTTCGGTAGGGCGGCCCCGTGTGTAGGGCGGGCCTTCAGGCCGGCCGGAGAGGCCGCGACTGCGGTCGCGGCAGCGGGGACGGGATGCGTCGCGAGCGAGCCTTCGTAGCAGGCCGTCGATGGAACCGAGGGAAAGCGACAAGCGCGTGCCTTGGTTTCCCCGGCGCAGCGCGTGCGGTCGATCGAGCGCGGATAGCGCAAGCCGGACTCAGAAGACCGGAAACCGCGGCACCGCGAGGACGCTTTCCCGGCCTGCGCCCTTCGACTGGCGCTCAGGGCGTCCCGAGCAAGGTCGAGGGACGGAGCGGCTCGCGAGCGACGCGCCCGGCCGTGCTGACGCCTTCCCCATCGCGGCACGCCTGGCGAGCACGCACGCGGCGCACGCGCCGGCCCTGCCCTTCGACTCGGGCGCTCCGCACCCTCGCTCAGGGCGCCCCGAGCTACGTCGAGGGGTGAAGGGCCGGCCTACAAACGCGCAGGGCTGAAGAGCCTGTGAAGTAATCAGCCGGCTCAGGGCTCACGGCTCAGGGCTCAAGCAGATTTGCCAGGTGTCCGCCGATAGCCTTGAGTCCTGAGCCTCTTGGCTTGAGCCCTGAGCCGATCTACTTCTTCTTGGCCTTGAAGGCCACGAGTTCGACCTTCCGGATCATGTCGCCTTCGAGGATGGTGTCCACGACGTCCATGCCGCTCGTCACCTCACCGAAGATCGTGTACTCGTGGTCGTAGCGGGGCGTGTCCACCAGGTTGACGTAGAACTGGGAATCGGCCGTGTCTCGGCCGCGCGTCGAGAGGCCGACGGTGCCTCGCGTCTGCGAGATGCGCCCGACTTCATCCCTCCAGTAGCGGCTCCCGCCCGAGTACTCGTTCGCGCCGGGGCTCCCGCCCTGCAGGAGCAGGTCCGGGATCACGCGGTGGAACGTGAGGCCGTTGTAATACCCCCGGCCGGCCAACTCGGCGAACTGGAAGCACGACACCGGCGCCAGGTCCACCAGGAACCTCATCTCGAACTGCCGCCCGTCGGCCATCGTGAACCTGGCCGCCGAGCGCGAGAGCCGGTCGAGGTCCGCGTCGGTCAGCGTGAAGGCCGGCGCGGGGCGCGGTTTCGGCGCCGCTTCCACCGGGCTCCCGGTCCACTTCGTGAGGATCCGCGCGGCGAGGCCGGCGACGCGCGGGTCGGGATCCTCGAGATACGGCTTCAGCTGGCCGGCCAGTTCGGGCGAGCCCAGATCCTGGATCCGCTCGAGCAGCGCGACGCGCGGGTCGCGCGACGTGTCGTTCGCCAGCGCGGTGAGGCGCGAGAGCGAGGCGACGAGCGCCGGGACGGCCGTGTCGCGGTTGGGGCTTCCGGAGAGCGCCTTCGCGGCGGTCATCACCAGCTGGAAGTCGGCCGCGCCGAGCGCCGCGACGTAGGCCGGGTCGGCCTCGTGTCCCGCGACCGCCGAAAGCTCGGCGATGGCCGCCTCGCGAACGTTGTCGTTGGCGTCCTCGGCCAGCCGCCGCAGCGACGCGGCGTCGCGCAGCTGGCCGAACGCGCGCGCCGCGTACATCCGGGCCTGCCAGTCGGGGGCCGACAGGAACCTCGCCAGCATCGGGCGCGCCCGGTCGGGCGACGCCTTGGCCGCCGCCACGATCGCGTGCGCGGGGCGATGCCAGTCGCCCTCGCCGACGCCGGCGGCCAGATCCAGCAGCGTCTCGAACGCGTGATCCCCGGGCCGGCACGGGCCGCCGAGCAGGTCGATCGCGAGCAGGGACTGATGATCTCCCTTCACGCCGATGGCGTTCACGATCGGCCCGCACCCCTCGGCGGCCTGGAACCGCCTGCCGTAGCGGAGCAGCGCCTCGTAGCGCACCATCCACGCCGGGTCCTTCATGGCCCGCAGGAGCGTCGGCAGGTCGGCCGCGGACGACATCACGGCCAGCCGCCTGACCTGGAAGTCGGGGTCGTCGAGCGCGCGGACCGCCAGGTCCTGGTCGGCGGAGTTCACGGGCAGCAGGCACAGCAGCGCGAGCGCCCGGGCGCGCGGCAGCGACCGCTCGCCGCCAAGAACGACCGCCTCGAGCAGCGCGACCGTCTCGGCCGTGAGCCCCTGCCGGGCGCGCGCGCGTCTGCGGGCGAACGACTCCAGGCCGCGCAGGGCGCCGACGAGCGCCGGCGCGGGCACGGCCACCACCCTGGTCGGCGTCAGCGTGAGGCCGATGATGCTCGGCCCGGCCGACGACTTGCCGATGCGGTGGGTGACCTCGGTCCGCGAGGCGACGGCGACCAGCGCCTTCTCGGTTTCGGCCGCGGCCTCCGGCGAGTCGATCGGCAGCCGGCCGAGCGCCTCGGCCAGCGCCCCCCGGACGTCGGCGTCGTTCTCCCCCACCAGCCGCCGGACGATCGCCTCGCGGGCGGCGCGGGCCGCCGCCGCGTCGTTGCCGGCCGCCTGGGCCAGCGCGCAGGCCGCCTCGGCGCGCACCGGGGCCGCGGCCGCGTCGAGAAACGGCGCGAGCGCGGGCACCAGCTCCGGCCTCTCGAGCCGGCCGAGCGCCCGAACGGCCATTGCCTGCAGCGGCGCGGGATCCGAGGTGGCGGCGGTCTTGAGCGTGTCCAACTGCTCCGCGGTCGCCGCCCGCGCGTCCTCGGCCCGGATGATGGCGAGGCGCGAGACCACCGGCGGCCGCTCCGCCGCACGGACGGCTGCCACGGCGACGGCGAACAGGATCGCCGCCGCCGTGGCCAGCGCGGTGCGACGATGCCGGCGGGAGCGTTCTCGCGTCACCGGGTGGCCTTCCCCGAGTACTCGAGCATCTGCGCCGCAAGGTCCATCGGGTACGAGACCAGCACGTCGGTGATCTCCCCCGCGCCGTTTCGGACCGGCTCGAGCCGCGGCATCACGAAACCGTTGTAGGACGGCAGGTCGAGCGTCTCGACGCGGGCGACGATCTCGTCCCGGAGCGCCGGGTCGAAGTGCACGCCGTGGGCCTCCAGCAGCTCGCGGGCCGCCGCGTAGTCGCCCGTCGCCTTGATGCGCTGGACCTCGGCGAGCAGCCGCCCGACCCCCTCGCGGAACGCCCCGGCATCGGTCAGCACGTAGTACGTCTTGCCCTCGCGCGCGCGGACCGAGATCGCCGTCGTGCCGGCGATGAGCCAGTGCACGACCAGCTGCCGGTTGCGCATGTGGTCCTCTTCGATCTGCGATCCCTCGCGGATCCGGCGCAGCTGGACCAGGGCGTTTCGGCAGTAGGCCTCGTAGCCGGCGAGCACGATGTCGTCGTGGCTTTCGGCCGGGACCAGGCCCAGCTCGACCAGCTTCGGGTCGGCGAGGAAGTAGAGCCCGACCAGGTCGGCCCGGGCCTCTTCGAGCGCCGAGAAGTGCTCGCGGAGGAAGGCGTGCGGATTGCCGCCGAGACGCTCCTCGATGCGGCCCGACCCGTGGCCGATCACCTCGTGCATGTTGGTGGTCAGCTCGGCGGTGAACGCGGACCACCGCTCCGCGCGGGCCTCCTCCGCCGGCGTCCAGGAGAACTCGCGCCGGAAGACCGGCGGCAGGGACTTCTCGTGGGCCTCGGACACGTTCGACAGCCAGACCGACTTGCTGCCGTACTTCTCGCGCACGCGCTGGTCGTTGGGCAGGTTGATGCCGATCGGGGTCACCGGCCCGGCGTGCCCCGTTTCGATGACGACCTCGACCGCGTGGCCGGTGGTCCCGGTGATGCCCCGCCGCCTGTAGGCGGGGTCCCAGGGCATGTGGTCCTCGAACCACTGCGCCTCGCGGGCCAGCGTCCGGATCGCCTCGGTCTTGTCGTGGTTCACGTAGTAGACCAGGCCTTCCCACGCCCCCTTCGTGCCCCGCGCGTCGAGGTAGACCTCGATGAAGCCGTTGATCGTGTCCACCGGCGCCGACTGGGCGGACACCCACGCGATGTCGTGGGCCACCCGATCGGCGTCTTCGCCGCTCCGGTAGAACGCCACCAGCGCCGAGAGCGCCTCGGCCAGCGGAGCCGGGGCCCAGGGGATGGCCGCCTCGAGGTGGGAGACGATCCCGCGAATCTCGCGGTCGTATCGACCGCCGACCCGGTACACCTCCTCCACGAGCCTGCCGTCGCGCCGGACGAGCCTCGAGTTGAGGGCGTAGCGTTCGGCGAACCCCTCGAGGTCGCCCATCGTCACGCCTTCGTACAGGTTGTTCGCGCTCGACTCGAGGATGTCGCGCCCCGGCCCGGGCGTCTTGCTCGTGCAGATCGGATCGCGCGACGGGTCGAAGTACATCGGCTCGAGGCGCGCCAGCAGATCGTCGAGCGTCTCGCCCTCCCCGAGCGGGAAGCGCGCGCCCAGCCGCGCGGCCGCCGCGGCCGCGGCCCTGAACGCCTCCGGCGCGCAGCGGAGGACGAACTTGCGCGCGGTCAGGTTGTTGAACGGGCCGTTGTTGATCCAGAACAGCTTGGTGTAGCGATCGATCTCGGCCAGCGTGCCGGCCTCGACGCCCGAGGCGTGCGTCAGGATCTCCTCGAGCACCTCGCGCATCTCGAGGCCGTGCGCGTAATGCTGGTCGTAGAAGATGTCGCGGCCGGCGAGCGCCGCCCGGTACAGGTGCCAGGCCAGGATCTTCTCGCCGACCGGGAGCGCGGCGAACCCGTCGGCGTACAACTGCACGACGGCCGCTTCGCCGACGCGCTCGAGAAGGTAGGGACGGGCCGGCGGCTCAGGGCTCATGGCTTAAGGCTCAGGGAAAGACGGCTCAAGGCTCAGGGCTCAAGGCAGTTCCAGGGCCTGCATGTACTCCGGGACCGCCACCGTCCAGCCCAGCTCCCGGCGGACGCGGTCGGCGAAGGTGGCGGACGCCTGCGGCTCGCCGTGGACGACGCACGTCAACTTCGGGGGACGGGTGAAGCCGCGGAGCCAGCGCATCAGCTCGTCGGCGTCGGCGTGCGCCGACATCGAGTGCAGCTGGGCGACCGCCGCCGCCACCGGCACCATCTCGCCGTGGATCTTCACCTCGCGCTCGCCCTCGACGAGCCGGCGCCCGCGCGTGCCCTCGGCCTGGTACCCGGTGAAGAGGACGGTGTTTCGCGGATCGGGCAGCGCCGTCTTCAGGTGCTGCAGCACGCGCCCGCCGGTGGCCATGCCGCTCGACGAGATGACGATCGCCGGCCCGGTCGAGGACGCGAGTTCGAACGAATCCCGGGACTTCTCCACCGTCTGGAAGCGTCGCGTCACGAAGGCCGAGACCTGGCCGTGCGCCGGCCGGACGTCGGGATCCAGCTCGTTCGCGCGCCCGGTGTAGTACTTGAGCGCCTCGAGCGCCATCGGGCTGTCGAGGTACACGGGCACCTGCGGAATGCGGCCTTCGTCCTCGAGCCTCTTGAGCCAGTAGATCACTTCCTCGACGCGGCCGATCGCGAACGCCGGCACGATGACCCTGCCGCCGCGCGCGATCGTGTCGTTCACGATCGTCGCCAGCGTCGAGCCGTCGCGGTCGGGCTCGTGCGTCCGGTCGCCGTAGGTGGACTCGACGACCAGCGTGTCCGCGCGGTCGATCGGCCGCGGATCGGGCAGCACCGGGCGGTCGTAGCGGCCGACGTCGCCGCTGAAGACCAGCTCGCGGCCGCCGTCAACTTCGAGCGTGAGCACCGCGACCGCGGATCCGAGCAGGTGGCCGGAGTTCACGAACCGCACGGTCACGCCCGTGGTCACCGGCACGGGGCGGTCGAAGCCGACGGGCTGCAGGCGCGAGATCGCGCGGAACGCGTCGTTCTCGGTGAACAGCGGCAGCGCCGGCTTGTGCTTCGAGTAGCCGTGCCGGTTCGCCTCCTTCGCGTCTTCCTCCTCGATCCGGCCCGCGTCGGGCAGGACGATCTTGCACAGGTCGGCGGTCCCCGGCGTGCAGAACACGCGCCCGCGAAACCCGTCGGCCGACAGCCGCGGCAGGAATCCCGTGTGGTCGAGGTGCGCGTGGGTGAGGACGACGGCGTGGATGGAGGAGGCGGGGACGGGCAGCGGCTGCCAGTTCCGCTCGCGCAGGTCCTTCAGCCCCTGGAACAGGCCGCAGTCGACCAGCACCCGGCGGTCCGCCGCCTCGAGCAGGTACTTCGAGCCGGTGACGGTGCCCGCGGCGCCGAGGAAGGTCAGCGACGGCATACCAAACTATAGCGCGAAAACTCCGACCTGCCCGCCGGTGTGCCAGAAGAGCACGGTAGCCTCGGGCGCGATGCGCCCCTCGCGGATCCAGCCGATCGTCCCGGCCAGCGCCTTGGCCGTGTAGGTGTGATCTACGATCAGCGCCTCCGTGCGCGCGAGCAGCGTCTGCGCCTCGCGCGACGCGTCGGTCGGCATGCCGTACCCGTCGCCGACGAACCGGTCGTCCGCCTCGATGGCGCACGAGGCGGCGAAGCCCGCGCCGTCGAGGCCGAGGATGCGGCCGATGCCCTCGAGGATCCCGCCGACCGTCCGCTGGATCCCCTCCCTGGTCTCGTCGGCGCTGATGCCGACGACGCGCGTCGCGAGGCCGTGCAGCGAGCAGCCGGCCAGCAGGCCGGCCTGCGTGCCGCCGGACGAGGTGGAGTGGAAGATGTAGTCGGGCGGCGCGGGCAACTGCGCGATGGTCTCGCCCACCGCGCGCGCGAGCCCGAGCGCGCCGAGCGGCGTGGACGCGCCGAGCGGGATGACGAACGGCCGGCCGCCGACGGCCCGCCAGGCCGAGGCCGACTCTTCCATCGCAGGCTGACGGTCCTCGCGCGCCAAGACGTACCGCACCTCGGCCCCGTACATCGAGTCGAGCAGCGCGTTGCCCGAAAGGAGCGCCGGCGGCGCCCCGTTGGCGACGATCAGGCACCGCATGCCGAGCCGCGCGGCGGCCGCGGCGGTGACGCGGCAGTGGTTCGACTGCACGCCGCCGGTCGTGATGAGCAGGTCCGCGCCGTTGGCCTTCGCAAGCGCCGCGACCATCTCGATCTTGCGGACCTTGTTCCCCCCGAATCCGAACGCGATCGCGTCGTCCCGCTTGACGAGCAGCCGCGGGCCTCCGCCGAGCGCCGCGCGCAGCCGCGACGCCTCGTCGATCGGCGTGGGATAGGCCGCCAGGGCGAGCGAGGGCACCGCGCGCAGGGCCGCCAGCGCGGGGCTGTCGGGGTATGGCACCATCGACGGTATTGTATACTCCGAACGGAACTCATCTCTCGTGAGCCTTCTCCTCGACACCCTGCGCTCGGACCGGCTCGTCGTGGCGGCGGAACTCCGCCCGCCCCGCGCGGAGTTGACGTCGAGCGACGGGATGGACGCCTGGATCGACACCTACCACGCCGTCCGCACGCTGACCCGTCGCGACACGTTCGTCTTCCTGACCGACAGCGCGGTCGGCGTGCCCGAGGAAGACAACCTCCGTCATCTCATCGTCAACCTGGGAGACGACGCGCCGCTCGAGCGGGTGGTGCCGTTCCTGACGAGCAAGCACCCCCTCGACTACTGCCTGTCGTACGCCGACCGGGCGAGACAGCACGGGTTCGAGTCGCTCGTCGTCCTCGGCGGCGACGCGCGCGTCGGCGTGCCGCGGTCGGTCGAGCACGCGTGGCAACTGAGGCGCCGGATCCGCGCGCGCGGGTCCGACCTGTGCATGGGCGGCTGGGCCAACCCGTACCGCGAGCCGGGCCGCCAGGTGGACTACCTGCTCGACGGCGACTTCACCGGCGAGTTCTATTTGACCCAGGTGGTGTCGCACCACGACCCGGAGCCGGTCGAGCGGTTCCTGAACGAGGCCGCGCGGCGCGGGGTGAGCTTGCCCGGCCTGTTCGGCGTGTTCTACTTCCGCAGCGCGCGGCCGCGCACGCTGGAACTGCTGGCCGATTTCATCCCCGTGCCGGCGGCCGGCCTGACGCGCGAGTTCGACGCCGGCGTCCCGCCGGAGGAGATCTGCGCGCGCACGCTCCGCACGATGATCGCGCTGGGCGCCCGGCGCTTCTATGTCAGCAACCTCCCTCTCAGCCGCACGCACGAGACGCTGGCCGCGATCCTCGCGCTCGTCTGAGCCGTGCCCTGGATGGATCCGATGCCTCACTTCCTCGACTCGGTGCCGTTCTCGGGAATCATCCGCATCCGCGACATGATGTACGCGGTCGAGCGGCCGTTCAGGCTCGACCAGGGCGACGTGAGTTTCGACGCGCCCGACTCGGTCAAGCAGGGGATGGTCAGGGCCATCGCCGACAACCACTCGCATTACCTGCAGACGGCCGGCGTGCCGCGGCTCCAGGACCTGCTCGCCGAGAAACTGCGACGGAAGAACGGGATCCCGGTGGGCTCCCCCGACGAAGTGCTGGTCACCAACGGCGGGATCCACGCCCTCTACATCCTGTTCCAGGCCCTGCTCGAGCCGGGCGACGAGGTCGTCATCCCCGACCCGCTCTGGCCGCCGGGCGCCGGCACGATCCTCTCGGCCCGCGGCGTCGTCGTCCGCTACCCGCTGCACGAGGCGGCGGGGTGGCGGTTCGACATCGACGAGCTGGCCGCGTGCCTGACGCCGAGGACGCGCGCCATCTACGTGAACTCGCCGCAGAACCCGACCGGCGGCGTGCTCACGCGCGGGGACGTCGAGGCGATCGCGCGGCTGGCCGACGGGCGCGGGTTATGGCTAATCTCCGACGAGGCGTACGAAGACGTGGTGTACGACGTCGAGCACGTGTCGGCCGCGTCGCTCGCAGGCATGTACCCCCGCACCGTGCCCGTCTACACGTTCAGCAAGTCGTACGCGATGACCGGGCTCAGGCTCGGCTACCTGGCGGTGGCGGACGCGGCGCTGAGGGACCGGGTACGAAAAGCGCTGTTCTTCACGACGAGCAACGTCGCGTCGGTCGTGCAGTACGGCGGCATTGCGGGGCTCGAAGGATCGCAGGCGGTCATCGAGCAGTTCCGAGCCGAGCTGCAGGCGCGGCGCGACCTGTTCTATGCCGGCGTCGAGTCGCTCGGTGGCGTGTTCAGCGGGCGTCCGCCGCTCGGCGCGTTCTACGCGTTCCTGAAATTCGATCCGGAGTGGAAGAAGCGGGTCGGTCCCCCGACGCTCGCCGCGGCGGCAGCCCGGGGCGTGGGCGCGGCAGCGGGGATGTCGTCGCCGTCGTGGGACCTGACCGCGTTCCTGATCGCCGCCGGGCGGATCGGGTGCGTGCCCGGCGTCGATTTCGGCCCGGGCGGCGAAGGGTACCTGCGGTTCTGCTTCGCGCGGGATCGGGCGGAGTTGACTGGGGCGATCGAGTCGATGAGGAGCATCTTCAGACAACCCTAAAGGGTCGCCCTACAAGTAGTCCATCGCGTCGATGCTGTACGCCTCAGGATCGAGTACCGCCTCGACCCTGATCTCCTCGTCCCCCTCGGCGCGGGCCCCCAGGTGCCGGACGCGGGCCGCCTTCAGCCGGGCGCCTGCCGGGTCGAAGAGCACTTTGACCGTCGGCAGCGACGGATCCGGGCCGCCGGTCCCGACGACGATGCCGACCTCGCCGTTCGTGAGCCGTGCGAGCGTCGACGGCGGGTAAACGCCCATCAGGCCGACGAACAGCCGGACGAGGTGCTGGTCGAACCGGCCCGTGTCCTTGTGGGCCATGAGTTCCATGATCCGCTGGGCGGGCGAGGCGGCCTGATACACCCGCGTGGACCGCATGGCATCGTACACGTCGGAGATCCCGCACAAGACGGTCGCGACGTTGATCGAGGAACGCTGCACGCCGTCCGGGTACCCCTTCCCGTCCCGGCGCAGGTGGTGCTCGAAGGCCACGACGGCGGCGAGGCGCGGGATGTCGCGTCCCCCCCTGAGGATGGCCGCTCCGTCGAGCGGGTGCCGCCTCATGATCTCGAACTCGGCCGGCGTCAGCTTCCCGGGCTTGTTGAGCACCTCGATCGGCGTCAGCACCTTGCCGATGTCGTGGAGCATGGCCGCCAGGCCGAGCGCGCGCAATTGCCGCCCCTCGACGCCCAGCGTCCGGGCCTGCGCCATGGTGAGGATCGAGACGTTCACCATGTGGGTGAAGGTGTACTCGTCGTGCTCCTTCATCCCGGTGAGGCCGATCATCCTCGCCGGCGCCGTGCCGACCGCCTCGGCCAGGTGCTCGACCGTCTCGTTCGCCATCGGCGCGTCGGGGGCGCCCTCGAGCCTCGTGCTCTCCCAGATCATGCGCGCCGCTTCGACCGAGCCGCTGTAGACCTGCCGCAGCGTGACCGCGCTGGACCCCCAGTTCCCTGACGTCGTGTCCACCGGGATCCGGCCCGCGCGCAGGTGCTGGAGCTTCAGGAAATCGAGGTCCACCTCTGCCCCGCCGTCCGCGGTGCGGGTGCCCGGCTGCGAGGCCGCGCGGACGAACGCCCGGATCTCCTCCAGCGTGACGCCCCGGTCCAGCAGGATGCGGTTGATGCCCAGGGCCTGCATGTAGCGGATGAACTCCGCCCGGTACGAGGTCATCGCGAGCAGCGGCGTGTCGTCGGCGATCACCTCCCCGCCCACCAGGCCGATGAGCACCGACGGCTCGACCTCGTGCAGGCGCTGGACCGCGTCGAGGAGGGCGCGGACGTGGTCGTCCACGCTCGGGTGCTCGAACGAGTAGAGGCTCGCCGCCCGCAGCGCGCCGCTCAGCCTCTGCACGATGTCGGCGTAGCAGCCGAGGCGGGTCGTCCGGTCCATCATCGGGGGCGCTCCTCGGCGGCGGGGGCCGGCTTCTCGTCCTGGCCGGCCCGGGATGGCCTCTCGCGCGGCGCGCTCGCCGGGCGACCGCGCAGCGTCTTGAGCGCCGACTTCGCCGCGGCGCGGAAGCGCCACGTGCGGATTGGCGCGCGCCACGACGTGCGCTGAAACACCGTCGTCAGCAGGGGCGCGGCGTCCGCGCGCCCCGTCTTTTCCACGGCGGCGATCATCGAGAGGTACACGGGCGCCGGCACCGTGCGCAGATCGATCAGGGAGAACAGGCGCTGCAGGACGGTCAACACCCGGCGGTCGCCACACGCCATGAGCCAATCCAGGAGGATCGCCTGGTTCGGCGCGTCGGCCCTGGCGATGCCGCGGGCCAGGATGTCGGCCGCGCGCTTGGAGGACAAGCCGGCGAGCGCGCCGAAGGCCTCGCGGCGGATATCCTCCCGCCGGTCCGACAACGCCGCCTCGAGCGCCGGCAGGTGGTCCGAGCCCGGCGTGAGCTGGAGCAGGCGGATGGCGGCCACGCGCAGGTCGGGCGACTCGGCTTCCGAGGCGAGCAGGCGACGCAAGGGCTCGCGCCCCTGCCGCCCGCTCGCGACGACCACCTGTTCGAGGCGGGGGCGCAGGGTCGTCCCGCGGTCCGCCGCCCAGCGGGCCGCGATCGCGGGCAGGAGAGACGTCCCGATGCGGGAGAGCGCGCGGGAGAGCGCCTCGAAGAGCGGGGGATCGGCGTCCGGGAGCATCTCGAGCGCGCGCACCGGCAGCGGCGATTTCGACAGCCTCTGGAGGATCTCCGCGGCCGCCTCGCGCACCATGCTGTCGGCCCCTTCAGACGCCGCGCGGCCGAGCAGCTCGACCGCGCGAGCGACGCCCGGCCAGTCGCCCTTGGCGGCGGCATCGAGCGCATCGGCCTGCAGGGTCTCCAACAGCTTGCGCGACCGTCCGTAATCGGTCTCGAGACGCACCAGGTCCGCGATCAACTGGGAATCCAGTTCCAGGATCTGCCCGTCATCGATCGACCGCACCCACTCGGCGAGCAGTTCCGGCGGAGCCGCCGCGTCCTTTCCGAGACGGTCGGCCCGGACCTGCACCGAATGCAGTTCGTTCAGGTACTCGTCGGAGACGAATCGGGGGTCGGCGTAGGCCTCGAGGTTGCGCTCGAGCTCCGCCCACTGCCCGGCCACGTTGCCGGCGAGGGCCACGTCGTGCACCCCCCTCACGATCACCCGGCGCCGTTCGGCGTCCGAGACGAGCCGCGTGAAGAGGTCGGCGACGCCCGCGGACGCGGCGTCGGGTTCGCCCATGATCCTCGACAGCAGCGCCGAGACGGTGGTGTCCGACATCCGTTCGACCAGGGCGGAGACGACGTCCACCTGGCCCACCATCGCCTCGGCGGTCCCCCGGTAGTCGAGCAGGCCGCTCAGGACGCCCGCGCTGAGGTGCTCGCCGACCGCCGCCGCGCGGCGGAACACGTCGTCGAATTGGTCGGGCTGCGTGCAGGTGAGCTGGGCCGCCGCCCTCAGTTCGCGGAGCACCGCGGCGACCGCCTGGGCGTCGTCCGCCGCGTTCTCGATGGCCCGGCGAAGGGCGCCGCACGGGTCGTCCAGGATCGAGCCGCCGACGCCGGCCGTCTCCAGGTAGTGGCTGATCACGCCCGCCAGTTCGTTGAAATCGCCGCCCACGTGGCCGCGCAGCAGCGCGCCGAAATCGATCTCGAGGACCGTCGGGCTCACGTGGTGCAGGGCCTTCCATTGGCGCTGGATGCCCCCCGCGCCCCGCACGTCCTCGGGCTTCCGGGCCAGGAGCGTGAGGAGCGCGCGCCAGGTTTCCGGGGTGTCGCGGCCGTCGAGGCTCAGGGCGCCGATGCCGTGCCGATGGCAGATGTCCGCCACGTCGGCGACGGCGGTCTGGGACGCGTCGATCGCCACGCCGCGGGCGAGCAGCGTCTTGGGCAGGATCGTCAGGCAGAGCGAGCCGTCGCCCGCGGCGGCGTGCGCCGCGGTCGCCACCTGCTCGAGCGCCGACACGGCGGCCTGGTGCGACGGCGGATAGAAGCTCACCGCACGGGCCGCCGCGCGGAACGCCCGCGCGAACTCCTGGACCAGCGGCTCTTGCGGAAGCCGCGGGGTGCTTGCGTCAACTGGCATCGCCGGACTCAATCTCCGGGAAGGAAATCAGGGCCCACCCTGCCGGAACACTCGTTCCGAGACGGCAGACCCCCTCTCTTCGTCTTATCGGGTCGAGGGGGGAGAAACTGGAGGATGGCGCGCGACTGCCCGCGAAGTGCAGGGCTGAAGCCCTGCGCTATCTGGTCAATGTGTTCCAGATCTGATCAATGTGTTCCAGCTCCGATTGAATCACTCCAGATAGCGCGCGGCTTCAGCCGTGCGCCGCGACCGGCCGCGTCCGCTTTGCGCGCGGCCCGCCTCCGGAGTAGCATCTGCACCTGCGCGGCCCCCTGCAGGCGTCCATCCGGAACATCGAAAGGACCTCTCTCATGAACGTTCGAACCTCGTGGCGCGGCGTCGCCGTTGCGGCGATCGCCGCACTCGCACTGTCGGTCGGAGTGGGCGCCCAGACCAGAGGCAAGCCGGCGGCGGGACCGACCGCGATCCGGGTGGACGGCGGCATCATCAAGGGCTACATCGCCTACATGGCGTCGGACGACAAGGAGGGCCGCAAGTCCCTGACGCCAGGCTACGAGAAGGTCGCCGAGTGGGCGGCGGGGAAGTTCAAGGAATGGGGCCTGAAGCCGGCGGGCGACAACGGCACGTTCCTGCAGGACGTGCCGATCGAGAACGGATTCACGTGGACGACCGGGATCCCGGAGCTCATCGTGGACGGCCGGGCGTTCTACACCAAGGACGCTGACTTCACCCTTGGCTCGATGTCGGTCGCCGGCGCGCAGGCGGCCGGCGAGATCGTCTTCGTCGGCTACGGCATCTCGGCGCCCGACAAGGGCCTCGACGAGTACGCGGGCGTGGACGTCAAGGGCCGGATCGTGATCGCGTTCAAGGGCTCGCCGAAGGACGCTCCCGCCGCGCGCGGCATGTTCGGCGTGACGGCGGCCGAACCGAAGCAGGTCGAGCCGTGGGCCGACGAGTCGAAGGACCAGGCCAAGGTGAAGACGGCCTACGACAAGGGCGCCGCCGCCATCCTGCTGTTCGCGCCCGAGAAGCTCTCGCCCGCGCCGGCCTCCGCCCCGGGCCAGTTGATGACGCAGGCCCAGGTGATGGCCATGGTCGGAGCCGGCGGCCAGGCCGGCGAGCCGCTCGTCTTTGCGCGGCCGTTCCTCGTCGTGTCGGACGTCAACGAGCGCGTGTTCCGCCACCTGATGTTCCGCGACCCGCAGGAATCGGCTCGCGGCTTCACGTCCCGCATCGACCAGTGGCGCCGCGACATCCGCGACAAGAAGCCGCACTCGATCGCTACGGGCGTCAAGGGGTCGGTGAAGGGCTACGCGACCGCGACCGCCTACAGCGCGAAGCTCAAGAACAACATCTCGCACAACGTGGTCGGGAAGGTCGAAGGCACCGACCCGAAGCTCAAGGCCCAGATCATCGTCATCGGCGGCCATCTCGACCACGTGGGCATGACCGGCGGCGTCGTCTTCAACGGCGCCGACGACGACGCGTCCGGCGCGGCGACGACGATGGAGATGGCGAGGCTCTTCGCAGCCAACGCGGCCACGATCAAGCCGAAGCGCACCCTCTACTTCGCGCTGTGGTGCGGCGAGGAGCTCGGCCTCCTCGGCTCTGAGTATTGGGCGGGCCATCCGACCGACGGCGTGAAGATCGAGAACGTCGTCGCCAACTTCAACAACGACATGGTGGGCCTCGGCGACCGGATCGGCGCCCCGGGCGGCCTGAACTTTCCGACGATCTGGGCCGTGATCATGCGCAACCAGGAACCCGACGTCGTCAAGGACCTGGAAACATCCACCGCGGGCCCTGGCGGCAGCGACTACTCCGCGTTCATCGGGCAGGGGATCGAATCCCTCGCACTCATGACGGCCGGCGGGATCGGCCACCCCGACTACCACGACGCCGGGGACGACACCGAGAAGATCGACGCCGACATGCTGCGCCGGAACGGGCAGTTCGTGCTGCAGGGCGCCATCAACGTGGCGAACGAGACCGCGACCGACCTGCTGATCCCGGACCGCCTGCATCTCTACAACGGCATGCGGATGAACGTCCTCAATCTCGACACGGTGCGCTCGGCCGGCACGGGCGCCATGTACATCATGACCGGGCCGAACTCGTTCCAGCCGGCGCCGCAGCAGGGCCCGCGGTTCGGGATCAGCCTGGACGTGACGGCCTTCGGCGGAAACCTGGCCATGATCGACATGGCCGCCAGGTTGCTGAGCGTGGGCCGCGTGCAAATCGTCGGCGGCGGCGACGGCACCTGGTTCGGCTCGAGCGGCGTCAGCGACCGCGGCAAGGAGGCCCTCAAGGCGTTCGAGGGCGCGGGCGTCGTCCTCCAGTTCGTGAACCCGCCGGCGCGGCTGCTCGACAGCATGCTCGAGAACGCGAAGAAGGGCTTCCTCGTCACCGGCCTGACGACGGCGCCCGACGCGGCGCTGGCGAAGAAGATCGCCGACAAGAACGTCGTCGTCACCGTGGAGTTCGACGTGACGGCGCCGCAGGCGGTGGCCGCGCGCCTCATGGAGCTGAAGAAGACGCTGAACGGGTCCGGCAACCTGGTGCTGACCACGCAGGAGCGGGCCGCCGCGACGGCGATGGGAAACGCGCAGCAGTCGCCGCGACAGAAGGCGCTCGACGCGGCGAAGCAGCAGGTGTACCTGGCGCTCGTCAAGGACGGGTGGACCAAGGACGAGATCTTCTCTATGGTCGGGGTGACGCCGCCGCGGTCCGGACCGATGCAGATGCCGCCGCCTCCGCAACCGCGGCTGGGAGGCAATCTAGGGAAGTTGGGGCAGTAGACGGCTCCAAGTTGTGAGGCGCAGGGCTGAAGCCCTGCGCTCTCTGGTACCGTTTCTCCAGATAGCGCACGGGTTTAGCCGTGCGCTGCAAGACCGTGCGTAGGGCGTGGCCTTCAGGCTCGCCGGCCTTGAAGAGCCGGCCTACAGCTCGCCGGAAATGGGGTGCCAGCGATGCTGGCGCTTAGTCCGAGAGGAATTTGCGAGGCTGTCTATGCGGCGTGATTGGCTGTCCTCTGAGTTCGGTGCCAACTTCGTCGCGCTCGGTCTCGTGCTTGTTGCCCTCGTCATCCCTGTCATCGTCGTTCAGGACGTTTCATTTCTCTTCACCAACGTACGGCCAGGACTACGTGGGTCTTTCAAGGTTCTGTATGGACTGTACACGGTAGTCGCGATTGTCTTTTCAGCTTTCAGTGTGTTCGCGTTTCGTCCCGGGTTGCCGCGGTTTGTGGCGGTCGTCGTTGCGGCTTCTCTTGGTTCCTGCGTTGTCCAGTCGTTTGCGACCCTGAGCTCCCATCAGTTGGCTATGCTCTGCGTTGCCAGGATGTTTGGCTTCTGCAGTCTCTTGCTGCTCGCACGGATATACGTTGTCGATCGCAAGGCTGGAAGGGTCGGGCGATGACTGCCGTGAACTCGCGGCGCAGGGCTGAAGCCGTATTGCGCAGGGCTGAAGCCCTGCGCTATCTGATCGAGTTCCTCCAGATAGCGCACGGCTTCAGCCGTGCGCTGCGGGATCGTACGTAGGGCGTGGCCGTCAGGCCCGCTGGACTCGCCGGCCCTGAAGGGCCGGCCTACGTGCGGTTCTGCCTACTGCCTACCCTTCGACTCGCTTCGCTCGCTCAGGGCAAGCTGCCTACTGCCTACTGCAGGTGTCTCCCCCCATCCACCCGCAGTGTCTCCCCCGTGATGAAGTCGGACTCGACGAGGGCGACGACGGCCTTCGCGATCTCTTCGGCGCCGCCCCAGCGGCCGAGCGGCGTCGCCTTCTCCACGGCGGCGAGCTCCTCGTCCGGCAGGTCGGGGGGCGCGAGGATCGGCCCCGGCGCGATCGCGTTGACGAGGATGCGGTCGGCGGCCAGTTCGAGCGCCAGTGCCGAGGTCAGCCCCATCACCGCCGTCTTGGCCACGTAGTAGGCGACGAACCCCTTGTAGCGAGGGCGCTGGCTGACGGCCAGCCAGTCGGAGACGTTCACGATCCGCCCGCCGCCCAGCGCCCGCATGTGCGGGGCGGCCGCGCGCGCGCAGTTGAACGCCGACTTGAGATCCACGTCGAGGCTCGCCTGCAGGTCTTCGTCGGTCATCCGGTCGAATGGCACCGACCGGTAGACCGACGCCATGTTCACCAGGACGTCGAGGCGGCCGAAGCCGGCGACGACGGCGGCGACCAGCGCCTCGCACGCCGCGGCCTTCGACACGTCGGCTGCGAAGACCTCGGCGCGCCGGCCGCGGCCCCGGATCTCCCCGGCGGCGGCCTCGGCCTCGTCCCGCGATCGGTTGTAGACGAGCGCCACGTCGGCGCCGCGCCGCGCGAGCTCGAGGGCGACGGTGGCGCCGATTCGCTTTCCGCCGGTCAGAAGGACGACGCGGTCACGAAGGTCCATGATGGCGACCCTCCGGCCTTCAGCCATCAGCCAATCTGTTGCTCGCCTGCTCTCTACTTCTCTTCCGCTGCCTTGACGAACGCGGCGCGGCGCGGCGGCGGCATCACCGACGCCCCGCCTTTCACCGACTTCCAGATCACCTCGTTCAGCAGCAGGTCCGGCGCCAGGTCGGGCGCGCTGAAGTCCATCGCGGCCGACTCGGCTGCCCCGGGCGCGCCCCGCTTGTTCCGCTCGTCGAGCGGCACGGCGGCCGGCCGCACGGTGTAGGGCCACGTGTCGGGCCGCGTGACGAACGCGTTGTAGAGGGGCGTCGCCGCGGCGTCGTACTGGCTCATCGGCGGCAGGCCGAGGATGAGCTCGATCGTCCGGAGGACGCCCGACGTCGTATAGAGCGTGTGGTCCACAACCCCGCGCCGCGTGAACGGGCTCGCCACCAGCAGCACCGACCGGTGCGCGTCCACGTGGTCCGGCCCGTTCTGCGCGTCGTCTTCGAGAACGAAGATCGCGGACTCCTTCCAGAAGCGGCTGTGGGAGATCGCGTCCACGATCCGGCCGAGGGCGAGGTCGTTGTCGGCGATCATCGAGACCGGCGTGGCCGATCCGGCCCGCGTGCCCGCCGTGTGGTCGCGCGGCAGCCGCATGACGGTCAGGCGCGGCAGGGCGCCCGAGGCCTCGAACGCCCTGAATTCCTTCAGCCAGGCGTCGGCGCGGACCTGGTCGGAGATGTTCATGTCGAACGGCGCGAAGGTGGGGCTGATGGCGCCCTCGAGCCCGGGAACCGTGGCGGTGAGCGGCGACGTCTTGTCGTTGAAGTCGCGGCCGTGCACCACGAACTCGCCGTAGCTGCGCACCGAGACTCCGGCGCGGCGGCAGGCGTCCCAGATGTAGCCGTCCGCGGGCGCCGCCACGTTGCCGTACGGGTTGCGCATCTGGCCGCCGCCCTCGCTGAGGTAGGCCCCGCCGCGCTTGGCGTAATTGGCGGGCCAGATCTTCTCCACGACGTCGGTCGCGTAGGCGCCGGTCGAGAACGCGTGCCCGTCGTAGCTGACCTCGGCGTTGACGAAGAAGTTGTCGAACAGCGTGAACTCGCGCGCGAGCGCGTGGGCGTTGGGCGTGACGCGTTCGCCGAACAGGCAGAGCGCGGGGTCGCCGTCGCCCGCCGGGACGTCGCCGAGTATCTGGTCGTAGGTCCGGTTCTCGCGAATGATGTAGAAGACGTACTTGATCGGCGACGGCTTGCCGACCCGGGCCGGGATCGACGACGCGAGCGGCGCGCCGGCCGGGGCGAGCCGCACGGCGTCGGAATACGGCGACAGGCTGACCGCCGTCGCGGTCATCCGCCGGAGCGCCTCGCCCTGCGGGAACGGCAGCACCGACAGCGCGCCCTTGAGCAGGCCGGCGATGTACTGGTCCGAGCGCCCGGACAGCGGGGTCGGCCCGAGCGGATTGGCCAGCGACGACAGCCCCTTGCCGCTCAGCACGTAGACCTGGCGGCCGTCGCGGTCGAAGCCGACGGCGGTGGGATACCAGCCGGTCGGGATGAACCCCGACACCGTGGTGTGCCCGGCCTCGGCCACGTCCACCACGGCCACGTCGTTGTTGTCGGCGTTGGCCACGAGCAGCGTCCGGCCGTCCGGCGAGAGGGCCAGGCCGTTCGGCGTGGTTCCGGCCGGCGCCTTCGGGAACATGGCGACGCCAATCTGCTCGGTGGCCTTCATCGACCGGGTGTCCACGACCCACACGGCGTTCGTGTTGGCGCACGCGACGAACAGCCGGTCGCCGGAGGGCGCGAGCGCCATGGCGTTCGGGTGCTCGCCCACGCGCACGTCGCCGACCAGCTCGGCCGACGCGGCGTTGAAGACCATGACCCTGGCGCCGCCCCACAGCGAGACGAACAGTCGCTTGCCGTCCCGCGAGAGCAGGCAGCTGTACACCTCGGCGGGCAGATCGACGGTCTGCTCGATCGCCCCGGACTCGACCGACAGCTCGATCAGCTTCTGCTCGAGCGCGCGGGTGACGAACAGGTGCCGTCCGTCCGGCGTCACGGCAATGCCGCCGCCGAGCGCGGTCGGGGACGCGGGCAGCGGGAAGACGCGGAGCGGCTTCAGCGTGTCCCCGTCGTAGGCGAACTCCTGGACCTGGTCCCCGCCCGTCGTGTACAAGCGCCGGCCGTCGGGGTGCCAGGCCAGGCCGAGCCACGCCTGCTCGACGGGAATCGTGGTCCTGACGGCGAACGTGCGGGCGTCCACGATGGTCAGCGTGGGCTTGTCGTAGCCGTTGTTGGTGACGACCATCGCCGACCCGTCCGGCGTCCAGGCGAACGCCAGCGGCAGGTCGCCCACGGCGACATGCCGGCCGGCCGGCGCAATCCGCCAGCCGTTCGGCAGCAGCACCGTGCCATCCCCCATCGCGCCGGGCCGGCGCGCGGCGTCGGCCGCCCTCTGGGCGACCGGGACCATGCCGAGGTATCCACAGACGAACACGGCCGCCGCGGTCAGACCAAAGAGGAGATTCTTCATCGCTCTCATCGTATAGTAATGTCGGTTCCGCGATGAACGCCACCGACGGCCAGCATCCGACCCGCTCCGTGGACGCCGAATTCGGGGACGCCACGGGTGTCGAGCCGGATCAGCCGGGCCTCTTCGCCCGGGTCGGCAACGGCCTCCTCTGGCTCGTCGGTCACGCCCCGAAGATCCTGCCTGTCGTCGTCATCGGCCTGGTCGCCGCCCTGTCCTGGAACGCGCTGCGCGCCATCCACCCGCGCGAGGTGCGGGGCGCTTTCCACCAGCTCGATTCCTTCTGGCTGCTGGTCGCGGCGGGGGCGACGCTGGCGAACATCGCCGTCATGGGGCTCTACGACGTCATCGCGTTCGAGCACACGCGCTCCCGCTGGTTCGAGCGCTGGCGCTACGGGGCGGTGTCGTTCGCCTGGAGCAACTTCCTGACGCTCGGCCCGCTGGCCGGCCCGGCCATCAGGTTCTGGCTCTACCGCCCGGCCGTGGACAGGCCGGCCGACCTCGAGGGGGGCGTCGTCTCGATCGCGACGGCGTTCACCGCCGGCCTCGGCGGCTGGGCCGTCGCCGCCTGGCTGCTGCCGGCCGTGAGCGATGTCCGCATCGAGATCGCCCTCATCGGCGTCGCCTTTCTGACGACGCTGGCCGGCGTGCACATCGCCCGCGCCATTTTCAACCGGATCGAGCGGCTGCCGACGCCGACCGGGGGCGCGATCGCCGCGCTCCACCTTGCCGTCGTGGGCTGGCTGGATTGGCTGCTCGCCGCGATCGCCTTCACGGCGTGCATGCGGGCGACCGGCGTCCCGCTGTCGGTCATCGAGTCGATCCGGGCCTTCTTCTTCGGGCAGGCCGTCGGGCTGGCGAGCCTGGTGCCGGGGGGGGTCGGCAGCGCCGACGCCTTCTGGATCGCGCGGCTGCCGATCGGCAAGAGCATCACGGTTGCCGCGCTGCTGGCCTACCGGCTGATCTACTACGTCATCCCCTGGGTGATGGCCTCGCTGCTGCTTCTCAGCTGGGCCACGCACCGCGCCACCAAGCGACTCGAGTTGGCCCGCCGCCTGATGGGGGGCATCGTCGGGGCGGCGGGGCTGCTGATCCTGCTGAGCGCCGCGTCGTTCTCGATCCGCTCGCGGTTCACGACCGTCAACGAGTGGCTGCCGCTGCCGGTCGTGGAAGTCTCCCACCTCGCCGCCGCCGCGACGGGCATCCTGCTGCTGGTGCTCGCCCGGGGGCTGGCGCGGGGTTACCGGGCCGCGCTCCACTGGACGGTGAACCTCCTGCTGATGGGAGTGGTGTTCTCGATCCTCAAGGGGCTCGACTGGGAAGAGGCGGTGATCCTGGCGCTGGTCGCCCTGCTGGCCATCTCGCAGCGGCCGCTGTTCACGAGGAAGAGCCGCGGCGACTGGCTCGAGACGCGCGACCTCGGCGTGGCGTTCCTGGCGCTGCTGGTCTTCATCGTCTTCGGGACCATCGCCTACCGCATCCGCGCGCCCAGCGTCTCGGAAATCGGGTCGTTCCGGTCGATGCCGTTCGCCGAGGTCGAACGCACCCGCTTCCTGCGGTCCGCGACAACGCTGCTCATCGCGGTGTCGGCCGCGGCGGCCTGGATGCTGATTCGCCCGTCGGTCCACTTCAGGCGGCTCGCGGGCGACCGGGTGTCGCGCGCGCTCGACGTGCATTCGGAGTTCGGCGGCGACACGAGCCCGATGCTCGTGGCCTGCGGCGACAAGGATCTCTTCGAGGATCCCGGGCGCGGCTTCTGCCTCTTCCGGACGATCGGCCCCTACCTGGTCGCGTTCTCCGACCCGGTCATCCGCAGCCCGGGCGAGCGCGGGGCATTCCTGAACGCGCTGTTCGACCACGCCGGCGACCTGGATCGGCGCCCGATCTTCTACCAGGTGTCGCTCAACTGGATCCCCGCGCTGCACGACCGGGGCTACGCCTTCTTCAAGCTCGGCGAAGAGGCGCACGTGCCGCTCGAGCGGTTCACGCTCGAGGGGCACGCCGGCAAGGAGTACCGGCAGTTCCTGCGGCGCGCCGAGCGGGACAAGGTGCGCTTCCGCGTCCTGCCGCCGTACGACGTCGAGCGCGCGCTGCCCGAGCTGACCGCCATCTCGGCCGCGTGGCTCGAGAGCAAGGGGGTGCGCGAGCGGCAGTTCTCGATCGGCTTCTTCGATCCCGAGTACCTGTTGCGCTTCCCGTGCGCCGTGGTCGAGGACGAGTCGGGGCGGATCATCGCCTTCGCCAACCTGCTGCTCGGCCCGGGCCGGGAGGAGCTGTCGATCGACCTGATGCGGTACCGCGACGATGCCCCGCGGGTGATGGACTTCATGTTCACCTCGCTGTTCATGTACGGCAAGGAGCGCGGCTACAAGCGGTTCAACATGGGGATGGCCCCGCTCGCGAGCGTCGGCGAACTCCGCGGGGCGCACACGCGCGAGCGGCTGGCCAACCTGTTCTTCCAGCACGGCGAGACCTGGTACAACTTCCAGGGGCTGCGGCTCTACAAGGAGAAGTTCGGCCCCGACTGGGTGCCGCGCTACATGGCCTACCAGAACGCCTGGGAGTGGCCGGTCGCCATCGCGCACGTCAGCGCGCTCATCGCGGGTGGGTGGACGCAGGTGTTTCGGGGGAAGCGGTAGGAAAGACTCAAGGCTCAGGGCTCAAGGCTCACGCAGATTTGTCAGGTGTCCGACCGGGGCCCGAAGTGTGTGGACCGAAGCCCCACCTACCGATCGCTGATATCGACCCGGGCAATTCCGTCCCGTCCCACCCGGATCGGCACGCCCTGGCCTGGCTGATCGAACGGCCCCACCAGCAAGGTCGCCTCGCCGCTCGTTGGAAACCCGCGAACCAGGAACTCGACCATGCCGGCGGCGGAGGTGGCGCGTACGTAGCCGAATTGGGAAAACGAGACCGGACATTCGGCACCGGGCAGCAGGAGGCGTCCGGGCGGGCGGTCCAGGGGTCGTCTCGTCAGGAACTGGATCCGGACCTCGGTCCCTTCTTCCAGCGTGACGACCAGGTCGGCTCCTTGGGGAACGATGCGGCACGTCCCGGTATAGCCCGCCGCGAAGACCGTGACGTGTGCGCCGGGGGCGGCATCGGCCAGCGAGTAGCGTCCGGGAGACGACTCCGCCACTGGCGTGCCTTCGGCAGTGACCGTGGCCCCCGTAATGGGATTGCCGATCCTGTCCACGACCGACACGTTCCGCTCGTACGCCGCGAGGTCGATCGTGACGCGAACGCGAGTGGTGCTGCCGGCGGTCTCGAAGCGCGTCGCGCCCACCTTGTCCGCGGCGCCGGCCACGTGCTGCCTCGCCTCCACCCTGTAGCGGCCGCGCGCGAGGCCGGTGACGAGGAGGGGAAGCTCGTCGCCGACGTTCACTCGCTTGCCCATCCCCATCATGCCGGGTTGAGACTGCGCGACCTGGAGGACCCGCACGTCCAACGGGCTGGCACGATCCCATCCGCGAACGTCCAATTGGAGGGAGGCGACCTCGAGCGGGAAGTCCAGGGCGTTGTCGCCGCGCACCAGTCTCACCATCCTGTCGCAGCCGACCAGGTCGGCGCCGTCCTTCTTGAACGAGACGACGTAGTCCCCGGAGCCGGCGACGAGGGCTTCGTACATGCCGCCCGGGTCCGCGTTCGCAGTCGTTGGCCCGCGCCCCGCGCGAACCGACGAGGGCGTGAAGGTGACCGACACCCCGGCGCCCGGGTCCGCGTTCAGGAGAACCTGGCCGGCCACCCTCGTCGTCGGCAGCGTCGTCAGGACCGGCGTCACCTGGTCCTGGACGACCGAGAACTCGTTCGAGGCAAGGTGGCCCTGTCCACCGGCGTACGCCACCTCGTAGATTCCTGGGGCCAGTCCGCCGACGGTCTGATCGGACGAATCGTCGAGCGTGACGCTCACGACGTCGGAGCGGGTTGTTGTGCGGCCGACGGGCGCCTTCCCGGCCGAGACCCCGGTGACGGCCAATCTCGTGGCGCTCGCGCAGAGCGCGTCGTCGCCGGACAGCCTGGCCGCCCCGACGGCCGCCCGCGCGATGTAGAAGGGCGTCGATCTCCCGTCGATGATCGGAAAACGCCTCACCCGTCCAGCGACCCCGCCAGCGAACACGGGCGTGAGTTGGTAGTCACCCGCGGGAAGGCCGCGGACGGCAAGCATGCTCCGTGACGGCTCGAGCCGCATGGCCCGTGGCCCCTCGAGTTGGTAGCGGACCGGGAGGATCGGCGCCGGCTCGATGCGAACGAAGAGCTCGCCACCTGGAACGGCTCCTGGTAGCCGCCATCCCCCCGGCGCCGGCAGATCGCGGGACGGGACCGTCACCGGAGAGGCACCCTCGCGTGAGAACCGGACGAAGCGGTCTTCGTCATCTGCAACGAGCAGCGTGACCGGATCACCGGGTTTGATGGTCCTCGCCGCCACGAGGCGCACGCCGGGCGGCTGCCACGCCATGGTGACCCAATCGACGGTCACGGGTCGATGCTCTGACATCCGCACCATCACCGGCTTCGCGGCTCGAGCCGGGAGGGCCCTCGTCTGACACACCGCATCGAGCCGAACGTCCAGCGGTTCGGCACCGACGAAGTCACATCGCACCCCCTCGTCGTGCGCTGGGCATCCGAAGGCCAGCGTGTTTCCGCGCTGCACGCCGGGGACGGTCGTTCCCCCGGCGACCGTGCAGACGGCGTTCGAGGCGAACGGCGGCACCGGGATCGATGCCTGTTCCTGCAGCGGGGCCGGCGCTGCTGCCGTCAGGCATGAGACGACGAGGCCGAGACAGCAGAACAGCCAGAGGCGACGAGCGGATCGGTTCCGGCGGGCGGGTTCGACTCCGGTGAGCATGGGCGCCCTCCTCGCACCGGAATCACGCACCGACCGTTGAGACGGCGGGACCGCTCTGACGGCCTGCGTCGCGCGGCCGCCAGCCGCCAGTCGCGAGCCGCAAGCCGGCCTACGAGTCCCCTTCCTTGAGATCCAGCCCAAACCTCTCCGCCATCCGGTAGAGCGTGCGGCGGTCGATGCCCATGATCTCGGCGGCCTTCGTGCGGTTGCCGGCGACGCTGTCGAGCACGTGCACGAGATAGCGGCGCTCGATTTCGTCGAGCGGCGGGAGGCCGGTGAACAGCCGGTCCTCGAGGTCGGGCGGCGCCTGGTGGAACGCCGCCGGCAGGTCGGCGGCGTCGACGACGGTCCCGCGGCTGAAGAGCACGAGGCGCTCCACGGTGTTCTCGAGTTCGCGGACGTTGCCGGGCCAGGCGTGGGCGGTCAGCTTCTCGAGCGCTGCGGGCGTCAGCTCGACCTGGCGGCCCGCGCGGGTGCAGGCGTTGAGGAGGAACTGGCCCACGAGCAGCGGGATGTCGGCGCGGCGCTCGCGCAGCGGCGGCACGCGGATCGCGATGACACTGAGGCGGTAGAACAGGTCCTGCCTGAACCGCTGCTCGGACACCTGCTTCTCGAGATCGACGTTGGTGGCCGCCACCACGCGGACGTCCACGCGCGTCGCCCGGCTGGCCCCGACGGCGCGGAACTCGCCTTCCTCGAGCACGCGCAGCAGTTTCACCTGGAGGGCCGGCGAGGTCTCGCCGATCTCGTCGAGGAAGACGGTCCCGCCGTTCGCCTGCTCGAAGATCCCCTTGGTGTCGCTGACCGCGCCGGTGAAGGATCCGCGCGTGTGGCCGAACAGCTCCGACTCGAGGAGGGTCTCGGCGATCGCGCCGCAGTTGACCGGGACGAACGGCCGCGCCGCGCGCCGCCCGTGCGAGTGGATCGCGCGGGCGACCAGTTCCTTGCCCGTCCCGCTCTCGCCGACGATGAGCACCGGCACCGCGGCGTCGGCGGCGTGCGCGATCTGCTTGTAGACGGCCAGCATCGGCGCGGTCCGCCCGAGCAGCCCCGGCGGGCGGATGCCGCGCTCGGGCGCCGCCGCCTGGCCGGCCGGCGCGCCGGCCTGCATCAGGGCGCGCTCGACGGTGGCCTTCACCTCGTTGATGTCGAACGGCTTGCTGATGTAGTCGAAGGCGCCGGCCCGCACGGCGTCGATCGCGGTCTCGAGCGTGCCGAAGCCGCTGATGAGCAGGACGTGGCCGCGCGGGCTCGACTCGCGGAAGGCGCGCAGGATGTCGAGGCCCGACCGCTCGGCGTTCAGGTTGATGTCCGAGATCACCAGGTCGAACACCTCGGTCCGGACCAGCGCCAGGGCGGCCTCGGGATCGTAGGCCGACTCGATCACCCGGTCCGGGCGCGCGAGCAGGTCGGCCATGAACCGGCACGTCTCGCGGTCGTCGTCCACTATCAGGATTCTCGGCATAGCGTGTCAGTCGCCCTCGCCGCCGTCCGGCCGCGGCACCCGGGCCGCCGGCAGATCGATCGTGAACACCGAGCCGACGCCTACCTCGCTCCTCACCGAGATCGAACCGCCGTGCCCGGCCAGGACGTCGCGCGTGATGCTCAGGCCGAGGCCCGTCCCGCGCCCCGCGTCCTTGGTCGTCACCCACGGCTCGAAGATCCGGGGCATCAACTCGGGCGCGATTCCCGTCCCGGTGTCCGCCACCTCGATCCGCACGCGGCCGCCGCCGTTCGGGCCGAGCGAGATCGACATCACGCCGCCCGTCGGCATGGCGTCCAGGCTGTTCGACACCAGGTTCAGCAGCGCCAGCTCCAGCTGCACTGCGTCGGCCATGACGGGCGGCACCGCCGAGGTCTCGAGGTCGAGCCGGACGCCGAGCGCGTCCAGCTTCGGCCGCGCCACGTCGCACACGCGCCGTAGCAGTTCGCCCAGGTCGGTCGGCTCCTTGGGGATCGGCCGCCGGGCGTGGTCGAGCATTGCCCGCACGATCGAGGTGACCTTGGCGATCTGCTCCTGCACGATCTCGAGCCGCCGCGTGATGCGCGGGTCGAGGCCCTCCTCCTCGCGGATCACCTGGACGTAGCCCGAGATGAGATTGAGCGGCGTCCCGACCTGGTGCGCCACGCTGGCCGCCATGTGGCCGACGGCCGCCATCTGGTCCGCCCGGGCCAGCGCCTCGCGGAGCGCGAACACGCGCTGGTAGCTCTCCACGAGTTCCTCGTTCTTGGCGCGCAGCTCGCCGGTCGCCTCGCGGATCCGCCCCTGGAGCGACACGTTGACCCCTTCGAGCTCGGCCAGCATGTCGTTGAGCCCCCGCGCCACCGCGCCGATCTCGTCGTCGCGCAGCACCGGCGCGCGGGCCCCCAGCTCCCGCGCCCTCACCTTCTCCATCGTCCGCCGGATCCCGTCGATCGGCTTGTGCACCAGGCGCCGCATCAGCAGGTCGAGCACGACGGTCATCAGGAGGACCGCCGCCGGCACGAACCAGAGCACGACCCGCCGCCCTTGGCGCCTCAAGTCCTCGACCGACGCCAGCGAGTAGGTGACGACGACGGCGCCCCAGACCCGGCCGTCGCGCTTGGCGGGCACGCCGACCAGGTGGATCTGCTTCACCGGTTCGGCCGTCACGATCTCGTCGCGCTTGACCGCCTCGCGCGCGAGCGCCAGCCAGTCGCGGTCTTCGGCCGACGAGGTGCTGGCGACGACGGTCGGCGTGTCGTTCTCCACGCTGGCCACCAGGATCGACCGGATCGACGGGAAGGCGTAGGCGAACTCGCGCAGGCTGTCCGCGAGGTCTTCCCGCCGCGCGGGGTCGTCGCCCACCTCGATATCGTCGGCGACGGCCTGGCCGGTCGAGCGCGCGACGCCCACCAGGTCGGCCGTGATGCTCGTCTCGAAGGTGCGGAGTTCCCAGTAGCCGGCCGCCCCCAGGACGACGGAGAGGACCAGCGTCACCAGCAGCGGCAGCCGCACGCGCAGCGGCACGAACAACTTCGCCACGTTGGGGCGGGATTGCCGCGGCGCGGAGCCTTGCAGGGCGCCTTCAGTCCTCATGTAAGTCCCTTGGCAAGAGTAATTTACATCACTTCGCCGGGTCGTGGCCAGCCTGGTACGTGCTTTGTGTGTGCCAGGAGTGCCGCCGTGCATTTGCGCGAGGGCTTTCGGACAACCCATCCATCACTGGAGGATCTGCCATGCGCCGTTTCGTTACCATTCTCACGGCCGTCGTCGCCGTCGCCGCGTTCAGCACGATGGGCTTCGCCCAGGCGACCACCGCCAAGCCCGCCACCGCCACGAAGCCAGCCGCCGCGGCCAAGCCCGTCGCGGCGACGACCCAGGCCCCGGCGGCCAAGCCTGCCGCCAAGCCCGCCAAGCTTTCCGTCAAGGGCGAGTTCAAGTTCGACGAAGCCACCAAGGAACTGACGGTGGGCGAGAAGTCGTTCACGCTGGCCCCGGATGCGAAGATCATGATGGGCGCCAAGACGATGACCACCGCCGAGCTCAACGGCAAGCACGGCATGGTGACCTACACCGTCGTGGACGGCAAGAACGTCGCGTCGAAGATCACGATCGCCGCGACCAAGCCCGCGCCGACGGCCGCCGCGCCGAAGAAGTAGGCGCCCGAGTCCCGTAGTGGCGAGTTGTCAGTGGTCAGTGGGTCACGCGTGATCTACTGGCCACTAGCCACTGACCACTGGAGCCCGCTTCCCATCCCTCGTCCCCCGTCCCCGCTCGTGCGCTGCTCCCTCCACACCATTTGTGCTAGGCTGCCCAGATGGCCATTCGCACCGAATTGACGCTTCGCCTCCAGAACAGCCCTGGCACGCTGGCCAGGGTGTGCCAGGTGATCGCCGAAGAACACATCAACATCGTCGCCATCAACCTGGCCAGCTCCCTGATGGTGCGGATCCTCCTCGACAACCCGTCCCACGCGGCCGGCGTCCTGCGCGAGCGGGGCTACCACGTCGAGGAGCGCGACGTGATCTACACGACGGCGCCGAACGACCCGGGCGCGCTGCTGCGGGTCACGCGCCTCATCGCCGAGGCCGGCATCAACATGGAGTATCTCTACGCGACGGCCATCGAGGGGCAGCCGATGGCGAGCGTGGTGGTGGGAGTGCCGGACGCGGAGCGGGCCGCGACGGCGGCAGGACTGTAGGCTCAGGGGCTTGAGCCTCAGGGCGCACGCTAGGAGGCTCAAGGCTCAGGGCTCAAGGGGCTCAAGACCCTGGGCCACCTGAGCCTTGAGTCCTGAGCCCTGAGCCTCTTGGCTTGGGCCTCGGGCCTTTCAGCCTTGAGCCTAGTTGAGGACCTTGATGACGACGCGCCGGTTCTGCGCGCGGCCGTCGCGGGTCGTGTTCGGCGACACGGGGTTGTCGGGCCCGTAGCTGATCACGCTCATCCTGAACAGCGGGATGTGGTACTGCTCGTAGATGTAGCGCTTCACGGCCTCGGCGCGGTCGAGTCCCAGCTTCATGTTGTACTCGCGCGTCCCCACGTTGTCGGTGTAGCCCTCGATCTCGAAGAAGTTGCCGTTCGGGTTGTCGAGCAGCGGCTTCACCAGTTCGTCGATCTTGGCCTTCGCCTCGTCGGGCAGCGTCGCCTCGCCGAACTTGAAGTTGCCCTGGTCCTCGCTGAGCGTCACCTGGTAGAGGATCCGCTTCATCTTCTGGTCGACCGCGTCAGCCTTGCCCACCGCGGTGACGGCAGTGGTCTGCGCGCCGGCCGCGGCCGTGTTCGCCGCCGCCGCCTTCTGATCCACCTGCCCGATCTTCACGTTGGCGTCGGCGATGGCGGCCTCGTTCTTCCGCGTCCGCTCCTGCGTCTCCTCGAGGGACTTGGACACCGACTCCACCTTGTCGTTGACCTGTCCCACGCGCTCCTTGACGAAATTCTTGGTCGCGCACGCGGTGGACCCTGCGGCCAGCGCGGCCATCGAAATGGCGACAACAAACAGTCTCATAACAAGCCTCCTTCAATCGTCACGATCATCTTGAGCTAGCTTAACCGGTCTGGCCGGTCCCGTGAAATAGCCGCTGCGCGCGCGGACCACCAGGTGGCGATCCTTCGCCCGCACCTCGAGCGGGTGCCAGCCCTCGCGGCTGCCCGGTTCGAAGGCGATGAAGTACTGGTGGCGCAGCTCCTCGGCGATGTCATGGGTCGCCAAGCCCGACTGTACCAGCGCACTCGTCATGTAGAGCCGGCCCCCCGTCCACCGCGCCAGGTCGGCCAGGTTGCCGGCCGGAACGGGGTGGTCGGAGTCAACCGCGGTGGCCGTGCCGGAATGGTCGAGCGGCGAGACGACGGCCAGGATGTAGACCGGTACGTCGATCGAGCTAGCAATGCCGGAGACCTCGGCTGCCGTGAGACGGCTGTTGTTGTCGAGTCCGTCGGTCAGGACGATCACGGCCCGGTGCGCGTTCGGCCGGCCGGCGACCTCGCGGGCAGTCGCGGCGATGGCGTCGTAGAGCGACGTCATGCCGAACGGGTTGACGCGGGCGAGCGAGCGTTCGAGGGTTCCGTCGGCCCTGAACGGCGCGAACGGCTGCAAACGGCGCAGGCCCGAATCGAACGAGTAGATGGCCAGTTCGTCGAGCCCCGGCTGCAGGTAGGCGAGGAACTGCCGGGCGGCCCGCCGGGCTTCCTCGAGCTTGGCGGCGACCTGCATGCTGCCGCTCGCGTCGAACAGCAGCGCCACGCTCACCGGGGCTTCCTCGGTCCGGAATTCCTTGATGGGGCGCTGGGCCTCCCCGTCCACCACGTAGAAATCGCTCTGCTTCAGGGTCGTGACGACGCGGCCGCGGTCGTCGCGGACGACGGCGTTGACCGTCACGAGCGCGACGCCGGCACGAAACGTCGGCAGCTCGGTTCCGGCCGCGCCAGACGTCTGCCCTGCGGCCACCCGGCCGAGCAGCGGAACAAGCACGAGCGTGAGGAGGAGGGTGCGTTTCATCCGCTGGGACCTACTTCACATCTCGTGCCATGCGGCTAAACGACGAGCTTTCAGTCACTTGACGATTTGGGTCTGGTTCTGGGCCGGGGAGTCGGCCGAGGACGAGGTAATTATTACACTCCATGCGGCTGAGGGCTGAACAGGGTAATAAGTTCGTTCATGGTGCTGCGCACGGTGTTCGACCCCATCTCATGGCACAACTGTTGTTATTAAAGGGTTTAGAGCCCGTTTTGTGGGCACAAGTCAACCACTGAGGCGACCAATGGTACCTCTGCGCTGGATATTCAACAGATCTGCGGACTCTCGGTTCGGCAATCGCGTCGTGCTCGTGTTCCTCGTGGCGCAGGCGCTGGACGGCGTCCTGACCTACATCGGCGTGACGTCGGTCGGACACGTCACCGAGGGGAACCCGCTGGTGGCCAGCCTGGTGGCCGCGCTCGGGCTTGGACCGGGGCTGTTTTCGGCCAAACTCTGGGCTTGTGGGCTTGGCGCGGCCCTTCATCTCTCCGGCACCCATCGCCTGGTCGCGCTTCTGACGGTCTTCTATTTCGTGGCCGCCATCATCCCCTGGACGGCGCTGCTCACCGTCGCGTCGTAAGCTGAGCCTGTCCTGGTTTCCCCGATCGCCATCGCCCGCTGCGCGCTTCTGCAAGCTCAGCACTAGTCTGCCCGGCCCCCCGGTGCCTCGCGTGGCACAGTCCTTGTAGAACAATCCGACGGGAACCCACCCAGAAGCGCACGTCACCTCTATGTCGTCGCTGTGCTCGCCGCGCGGATCCATCGCGCGGAGCGGAGGCGGCGTGCGAAACCGGGCTCTCGGCAGCGGGGACCCGGCGTCGTGCAGGACTTACGTGAACAACGCGTCGTTCAAGTGTACGACCGGCTGGCCGCCCACCGCGCGGCAGCCGGTCAATCACCGGGCTGGTGTCGGTCACCGGTCGGGATGGGGGAGCGAAGTCAATGAGACGATCGATCACGATTCTCGTGCTCGCAGCCGCAGTTTTGTTCTCGCGCCAGGCTGCGGCCCAGAAGAGCGCCATGCTGGGCGGACCGCACGACGTCCGCGCCACGGGCAACACGGGCGACGTCTGCGCCGCCTGCCACACGTCCCACAATTCCAACACCACGTACAAGGCGGTGCTCTGGAACCGCAACTACGTGCCGACCGGAACCTCCTTCACGGCGTACGACGTCAATACGAACCCGGACTTCAAGGGTGGAACGGTGAGCCTGGGCTCGAGCTCTGCAGTGAGCCTGCTGTGCATGAGCTGTCATGACGGTACGACGGCCCTCAACTCGGTGATCAATACCCCGAACGGCACGACCTTCAAGACGACGACGGTGACGGCAGCCACGAAACTCGGGACCGACCTGACCAACGACCACCCGGTCGGGTTCAGCTACGACGCGTCGATCACCGGCCAGGGCGCGCCGGCCAAGCTCGTGCAGACGCCCGACCCCACGAAGGTCAAGCTGTTCGGCACGGCCGGCGCACGCCGCGTCGAGTGCGGGAGTTGCCATGACTCCCACACGAACGCCGCCAACTTCCTTCGTTCGCCGAATACGAACAGCGCGCTCTGCCTGGCCTGCCACATTTAGGGGCGGCTCGGTACGGCAAGGCCGGAGCCTCGCCGCGGAAACGGCTCCAGGCTCCGGGCTCCCGGCTCTCGGCGGTGTCCCGCTGCAGGCCTCTGGCCAGGCGCCGCCAAGGGTCGAGAGTCTGGAGCCGTGAGCGGTTTGGCCATCAACACGCGTTCGCCAGTTCGCACGATCACGTGATCGCAGGCTCGCACGATCGCACGACCGCACGGTCGCACGACCGCACGACCGCACGATCGCACGATCGCACGACCGCACGATCGCACGATCGCAAGATTCAGAGTCTTTCCGATCGGTCCGTCTTGCCAGCGAGGTTCCAGTGTCACTGTCAGCCAGCCGCAGCCGCGTCGGATTCGGATCGGTGACCGCGATCGGCCTGTCGGCCTTCGTCGCGGGTGCGACGCTGCTCGTCTGGAGATCCGACGCCGCGGCCGCGGTCCCGGCAGCGGTGGTGGCGCTCGTGGACGGAACCGCCATCACGGCCGGGGACCTCGACTTTCGCTTCTCGCAGGTTCTCCCGCTGACCTCCTATCACGGCCGCCTCGCTCCCGACCAGGCGCTCGCGCTGAAGCGGGCCGCCCTGGACGATCTCGTGCTGGACGAGCTCATCTACCGCGAAGCGGCGGCCGCCGGCCGTCGCCCCTCTCCCGCGAGCGTGACCGCTGAAGTGTCGGCGGCGCGCGCGCGGTTCGATTCAGCCGAGGCGTTCGCCGTCGCGCTCGCCGAGAACGGCCTCGACGAGGCCGCCTTCCGCGCCCGCCTCGCCAGGGCGGTGCTCGTTCGCGAATGCCGCGACGCCCACTCGCGCGTCACGGTCGACGAGGCCGACATCGCGGCCTACTACCGCGAGAACGCCGCCCGGTTCCAGCGGCCCGAGCAGGTGCACCTCCGCCAGATTCTCTTTCGCGTCGATCCGGCCGACCCGGCGACCGTCGCGCCGGCCGAGGCGAAGGCGCGGGCGACCCTGGCGCGCCTCCTCGGCGGCGAGCCGTTCGGCACGCTGGCGCGGCGCGCGTCTGAAGACGAGTACCGCGTGAAGGACGGCGACATGGGACTCGTCCACCGCGGCCGGCTCGACCGTGAGTTCGAGGATGCGGTCTTCGCCGCGCCGATCGGCCGGCCGCTCGTCGCGCACTCGCTCTACGGGTTCGAGGTGTTCGAGGTGCTCGAGCGCCAGCCGCCCGCCCTGCTCACGCTCGAGCAGGCGCGGCCGATCATCGCCGGGCGGCTCGTCCGCGATCGCCGCGCCGGGCAGCTTCGTGCCTGGAAGGCGCACCTGCTGACGTCGGCGAGCGTCGAGATCCGCGACGCCGCGCTCGGCCGGGCCCGCCCCGCGGAACTGCCGGACGACGAGGTGACCGCGGGAATCAGGTCGGGCAGGCGGCCCGTCATCGGAGCCGCCCAATGAGGATGCCGCGACGAGGGGCCGCGAAGTGGTCCCGTTCCGTGCTCATGGCCGCGTCCGTGTTCCTCGCCGGCACCGCGGCCCAGGCCAGCGAAGCGCTGTACGTGGGTGCGCGCCCGGCCCCGGTCAAGGAGCGGCCGACCGCGCGCGCCGCGGTCGTCACCACGATTCCGTCCGGCACCATGGTGCAGGTCTTCGACCGGCAGGACGGATGGTGCTGGGTCGTCGTCCCGACCGGCCCGTCGAGCGAGCCGATCACGAACGGGTGGGTGCGCCAGGAATGGCTGGTGGCGAACGGTCCCGATCGGCCGGGCGAGCACACGGCGCCGGCCGGTGAGACGGCCGCGGCACCTCCTCCGGTCGCCGTGGTCACGGCGCCGGCGGCCCCTGTTCCCGTTGCGGTCGCAGCCGCCGCCCCCGTTGCCGTGCCCGTTGCCGTGCCCGTTGCCGCCCCCGGCGCCGCCGCCGTCGTGGTCGTCCCTGCAACCGGCACGGTCGTCGTGGCGGTCGAGCCCCCCGACAATCCGGGCGTCCAGCCGTCGCTGCTCGCGGCCGCGGCCGAAGAAGCCCGGGCCGCCAGCGAGGCCACTCGCGCGGCCGAGGCGGCAGGCGATCCCGAAGTGACCGCCGCCGTCCTGCCGGCCGCCAGCCGCTCGCGTTCCGCCCTCAAGCCGCCGCCTCCCGCCGGCAGCGAGATCGGAGACGGGTCGGTGCTGGGCAGCTGGTTCAAGCCCCGGGCGCTTCGCGCGAGCGTCGGGTTCAACTACCAGGAAGCGGACGTCAGCCAGGACGCGGGCCGGCTCAACCACCGTGAGATGGGCGGCCTGGCCACGATCGCCACGTCGTTCGCCGTGCTCGACCCGCAGATTTTCAACGTGGACTTCTCGGGCGAGTTCCAGATGAACCGGACGATGAACTCGACGGGGGACAGCTCGCTGCTCGACACGACGAACATGAACAGCTACCGCGTGGATGTCGGCGTGCTGACCGGCCGCTCGGCGCCGCTGCACCTCTATACCGATCGCGCGTCGCTCTCGAGCG
The DNA here is from genome assembly GCA_963776495.1 of uncultured Acidobacteriota bacterium. Taxonomy (GTDB): domain Bacteria; phylum Acidobacteriota; class Vicinamibacteria; order Vicinamibacterales; family Fen-181; genus FEN-299. The sequence goes on from CAVZMW010000003.1 coordinate 726,504, forward strand.
CGTTCCAGACCGGCGGCGGCTCGCTCGAGTCACTTCGCCACGTCCACGGCGTCCGGACCGCGAGCGGGTTCACCTGGGACGTGTCGGCGCCGCACATGCCCCGGGTCCAGCTGTCGGCCTCGACGGGCCTGCAGCGCGACGATCGCGACTACCTGTTCGGCTACGGCTCGACCGACCGCGAGCGGCGGGCGGAACTCCGGGTCAGCGGCATCCGTCCGACGGTGCAGTTCGACGCCGACCTCGTTCACAGCGACGTGCTGTACGAGGTGCCGGACGCCGGGCTCAGCAGCCGCACCGCCAACGACCTGCTCTACCTCACGACCCGGCTGGCGCCGACCAAGTGGCTGTTCGCCGACTTCCACGCCCGCGCGTCGCGCTTCGACCTCGGCACCGTCTCGACCGGCAGCAGCGTCACCGGCATCGGCGGCGACGGGACGATCCGGCTCCAGATGACGAAGAACCTCTCGGCCACCGGGCGCTACTCGCGCTCGTCGAACGCCGTGGAGGCGATCCTCTCGAACCAGCTCGACCCGGGCCAGACCGGCGGCGGCCCGGTGCCGGCGAGTTCGCTCGACAGCCACACGGTCTACAGCGACGGCGAGGCCCGGCTCGACTACAACACCCGGCCGTTCACTGCCTCGGCTATCTTCAAAACGGTCTCGTTCGGCGTGCCGGGCGACCTGGCGCCCACCCTGACGACGATGTCGACGGGCGGCGGGCTCGTCCGCGCGGAGCGAACGGTGCACGGTCTCACGCTGGGCGCCGGCGCCGACGCCTCGGCCGGCACGGCGCGCTCGAACCAGGGCGTGAGCGAGCGGTACCGCGAAGGTGGCGTCCAGGCGACCGTCTCGACGCCGGCCGGGCACGCCGTCCGCCTGAGCGCCGACGGCAGCTTCCGGCGCGTGGCCCGCCTCGATTTCTACCCGGTGAACCTCCAGTCGATCTTCGTCACCGGCCGGATCGAGACGACGCTCCCTCGCTGGGCCACCGTGCACGCCTCGATCACGCACTACGACGCGCTGCGCGACATCCTCTACGCCGACGCGCGCGACCGGCACCTCGGCGGCACCGTCGGCGTGGGCTCGCGGTGGTACGACGTCGCGGTGGACATCAACCAGTCCAACACCAACCCGATGCTGCTCTCGCCGGCGATCCTCGGCAACCGGCCGGACGTCATCGCCCTGCTGGCCTCGAGGCCGGACCTGCTGCAGAACCTCCTGGGCTCGAGCGACCGGTCCAAGGCGCTCAGCGTCCAGGTCAGGCCGGTGGCCGGTCTCACCGTGCAGGGCCGCATCCAGCAGATGGACCAGGCCTACCCGGGGCTGTTCGGCTTCACGCTTCGCGGCCGGCAGGTCTCGGCCACCTACCAGTTGCGGCAGGTGCAGCTCGAATTCGGGGTGGAGTCGTACGACTCGACCACGTCGTTCGGCAACGTGCACGACTCGAGGATCTACTTCAGGGTCCGCCGCGACCTGCTGTTCATCAAATGATCCAGAGCCCAACGCGCCGTCGTCCGTCCGCCAGCCGCCGCCTCGCGTTCGTCTCGGTCGCGGCGGCCGTCGTCGTGCTCATGTCGGGCACGGGCCGCAGCCTCACGGTGTGGCCGGCGCCGCCGCCAAACGGGCCGGTGTGGCCGGCGCCCCCGGACCCTGAGCGGGTGCGGTTCCTGACCTCGATCAGCTCGCCGCACGACATCGGCGCCAACGGGTCGTGGCTCTCGCGCGCGGCGGGGGTGCTGCTCGGCCGGAAGCGGCAGCCGAGCGTGCTGCGGCCCCGCGGCCTGGCCACCGACGGCAGCGGCCGCCTGTTCATCGCCGACCCGGACCAGCGGATGGTGCACGTCATTGACGTCGGCGCCCGCAAGTACCTGGTACCTGAAGCCGGCGCCATTCGTGTCGCCGGTCGGCATCGCCGTCGGCCACGACCAGAGCATCTACGTTTCGGATTCCGGGCGGCGGCGCATCTACCGGTACGACCCCGACGGCCGCCTGCGCGCCACGCTGGGCGTCGTCAAGGGCGAGCCGGTGTTCGCGCGCCCGACCGGGATCGCCGTCACTCCCCGGGGCGACCTGCTCGTCGTGGACACGCTGGGCAGCCGGGTGGTCGAGATGAGCCCCGATGGCGCGATCGGGCGGTCCTTCGGCCGGCGCGGCGCGGGGCCCGGGGAGTTCAACTACCCGACCGACATCGCGGTGGCCCCCGACGGGCGGATCTTCGTCGTGGACGCGATGAACGCCCGTGTCCAGATCTTCGACGGTGACGGCGGCTTCCTCGGCGAGTTCGGCCGCCACGGAAACGGCACGGGCGACTTCGACAAGCCGAAGGGCGTGGCGCTCGACTCCGACGGGCACGTGTACGTGGCGGAAGCGATGCACGACGTGGTGCAGGTGTTCGACGCGGGCGGCCGGCTGCTGCTCGTCGTCGGCCGCAGCGGCGGCGCCGCCGGCGAGTTCTCGCTGCCGAGCGCGGTGCACATCGACGCGGCGAACCGGATCTTCGTGGCCGACGCGCTGAACGGCCGCGTGCAGGTGTTCCAGTACATCAGCCAGCCGGACGCGCGGTAACGGGGAGATCAGGTCGAGTTGACCATGAACCGAGTCGTGAAGATACCGGTCGTGATCGGGGCGCTCCTGGCGGCGATGCTGGCCGGGCCGCCGGCCTACGCCCAGGGCAAGACGAGCGACGTCGTCGGCTCGAAGCACGATCTGTCGGTCAGAGGCGGGGCGGCGACCAAGGCTTCGACCGAGACACAGCCGTGCGTCTTCTGCCACACGCCGCACAACTCGTCGCCGGCGCGGCAGTTGTGGAACCACACGCTGAGCGCGGCGACCTACACGACCTACGGCAGCAGCTCGTTCCAGTCGGGCACGACGCCAGGGACGTTCAACACGTTCTCTGGCACCAGCGCCCCACAGCCGTCCGGGTCGGCCAAGCTTTGCCTGAGCTGCCACGACGGGACGATCGCCGTGAACGCGACGGTCAACGACGGCACGATCGCGATGGCCGGCGGCACGTTCGTCCCGGCCACCTCCAGCCTGGGCACCGACCTGTCGAACGACCACCCGGTGTCGTTCGCGCGCAACGCGTCGGACGCGCAGGTCGTGGACCCGGCGGCGGGTGACCCCGTCCAGCTCGAGACCGGCACGAGGTTCGTGCAGTGCGTCTCCTGCCACGATCCGCACAGCCAGTGGATCGACCCGACGGTGGGCAAGTTCCTGGCGAAGTCGAACCGGGCGTCGGCGATGTGCGTGACCTGCCATCGCAAGTCCGGCACCGGGTGGGCGTGGACGTCCGCCTCGCACGCCGTGTCGGCCAAGAGCTACACGACCGCCAGCACGGGCGGCGTGGCCGGCCTCGGCGCGCACACCGGCTACACGACCGTCGCCGACAACGGCTGCGAGGCGTGCCACCGGCCCCACTCGGCCCCGCAGGCGCAGCGGCTGCTGAAGGCGGTGAACCAGCGCGACGTCTGCTTCCAGTGCCACGGCAACACGGCCGTGGCCGCCAAGAACCTGGCGACGGTGTTCGCCAAGACGTACCGGCACCCGCTCGAGAGCTCCACGGCGACCATCCTGCACGACGCCACGGAAGTCCGCACGTCACCGACGAACTTCTCGGGCGCCAGGCGCCACGTGGACTGCGAGGACTGCCACAACTCGCACGGCGCGGCCACGGGACTCCATGCGGCGGGCACGAACCAGATCACGTCGGGCGTACTCGCCGGGGCGACAGGCGTCGAGCCGGCCGCCTACCCGGCGGTGCTGCCGCTGACCGGCCCCTATCCGATGACCGCGGTGGCGCAGACTGGCTTCACGGTCTTCGCGCCGGCCGCGCGCGAGTACCAGATCTGCTTCAAGTGCCACACGTCCTACGCCTACGGATCGACGCCGCCGACCTCGCCCTCCGGCGGCACCGAGACGGACCTCGCGGCGGCGTTCAACCCGAACAACCGGAGCTACCACCCGGTGATCGGCGCGCCGCACCTGCGGGTCGCGGCGACCAACCTGCTCGCCCCGTGGAACACGACGACGGCGGCGACGCGCATGTACTGCACCGACTGCCACGGCAACAACGAGGCGACCGGGGTGGCGGTGCCGCAGGGCCCCCACGGATCGACCAACCCGTACATGCTGGCCGGCGCCAACGCGACCTGGAGCACGACGGCGCCGACGCTGTCGAGCCCCACGGGGTTCTGCGTCACCTGCCACAGCGCGTCCACGATCCGGAACACGAACAACGTGCACGGCGTGGGCGAGCACTCGTCGCGCCCGTGCCAGGCGTGCCACTCCGCCTCGCCGCACGGCAGCTTCAGGCCCGGCCTGATCGCGCTCACGACCGACCCGGCGCCGTACAACCAGGGCGCCTCGAAGCTCACGGCGTACACGCAGGCCTCCGGCGCGCGCAATTACAACAAGAGCAACTGCTCGACGACGTCGGGCTGTCATTAACTCCCGGTTCATTCGCGAGACGACCATGAGACGATCGACGTTCGCCGACCCCCGACAGGCGCTGGTCCTGGCGCTGCTCCTGCTCGCGGCCCCCGCCGGCCCGGGCGCTGCGGCCGGGGGCGCCGCGCCGGCGGCCGACAAGACGCCCGTGCGGACCGTGTGGCCGTCCCCGCCCGACCAGGCGCGGATCCGCTACATCAACGTGTTCTCGGGCGCCGCCGACGTGGGCGCGGTGCGAAAGCCGAAGACCGTGTCGCTCAAGGAAGCGCTGCTCGGGAAGGCCCGCGCGGGGAGCGAGGCCGCGATCCCGAACGCGTTCGCCAAGCCGTACGGCGTGGCCATCGACGGGTTCGGCCGCTTCATCGTGAGCGACACGGCGCTGGCGGCGGTGTTCGTGATGGACGGCGAACGCCGCACCTTCACCGCCATCGGCGAGCACACCAGGCAGGCGCCGTTCAAGGTGCCGGTCGCCGTGGCCGTGGACGCCGACAACAACATCTACGTGGGAGACAGCGGGCTCGGCCAGGTGCTCGTGTTCGGTCCCGACCTGGCGTTCAAGCGCACGATCGGCCAGCAGCCGGACCTCGTGGCGCCGAGCGGCCTCGCCGTTGACGACGCCCGCGGCCGGCTCTACGTCGTCGATGCCCGTAAGCACGTGCTGCTCGTGTACGAGGCCGCGACCGGCCGGCTCCTGCAGAAGGTCGGCAAGCGGGGCACCGGACCGGGCGAGTTCAACTTCCCCACCGGCGTGGCCGTTGGCCCCGACGGCCGCGTCTACGTCACCGACACGATGAACTGCCGCGTCGAAGTGTTTGACGGGAACCTCGCCTTCGTCACCAGCTTCGGCGAGATGGGCGTCCGCCCCGGGCAGTTCCGGCGACCGAAGGGCATCGCGGTCGATGCCGACAACGTCGTCTACGTCGTGGACTCGGACTACAACAATTTCCAGATGTTCACGCCGGAGGGCGACCCCCTGATGTGGGTGGGAGAACTCGGGGAGCGCCCGGGACAGATGCAGCTGCCGGCCGGCATCGCGGTGGACCGCGCCCGCCGGCGGATCCTCGTCACCGAGCAGGTGAACAAGCGGATCCAGTTGTTCGAGCGGATCGCGGCCGTTAAGCGATAGGGCTTGGGCGCCCGCCACGGTCCGCGCTATTCCGCCCTCAACAAGGCGACCACGTCATCATCGGAGACCGCACGGGCCGGAGCGTACGCCGCACCGAGCGCAACCGCCAGCGAGACCAGGGCGGCCGATGTCAGCGTGAGCGGATCGCGCGGGCTGATGTCGTAGAGCGCGCTCCCCAGCAACGAGCCGGTCACGCCGGCCAACCAAAGGCCAGCCACGACGCCCACCCCACTAGCCAGCCACGTGCCAAGCAGCAGCTGCCGCCGGACGCTGGTCGTCGTGGCGCCCAGCGCGAGACGAATGGCCGCCTCGCGACGTCGGCTGGCCACCGCCTCGCGGGCAATGGCCGCTACACCGACGGCGCCGACGAACACGGTCACCACGGCAAAGAAGAGGAGGATGCGCGCATAGAAAGTGGTCTCGGCCCGATCCTGGGCAAATCGCGTGTCGAGCCATCCCATGGTGACCGGAATGTCCGGGTCGATGTCCCGAAGCCTGCCCTGGAGTTCTAGCATGGCGTCGTTCGAGCGGCTGCGGGCTCGGGCGAGTAGGAACATCCGAACCCTCGGTTCGTTGACTCCTGGCCCCCACAAGGCATACAGAATCGGCTTGGGGGCCGCGCGAACCGCCGCCTCCCTGGTATTCTCAGTCACTGCGACGATCTGCATCGCGTCCGCACCAAACGGGATCGTCTCGCCGACGACGTTGCTGCGGCCGAACCATCGCATCGCGAAGGCCTCGTTCGCCACGCCCTTTCGAGCCAGGGACTCTCCCGGTGCTGGCAGCGTTCCGCGGAGGACGGGGATGCGGAGCGCATTGAAGTACCCCGGGCTGACGTCGAGCACCAACACGCCGATCTTGTGGCCGTCCGGAAGAAACAATATTGCTGTACTGTTCACGTTCGGAGGCAACTGATTGCTGACGCCTGACGCGGTGATGAACCTCGTGTCGGCGGCTGCATCAAGGAGGCGCGTCCGGAAGGCGGCGGTGGCGACGTCGGGGTCCTTGTAACGGGCACCGATGTCCAGTCGGGCCGTGAGCACGTTCTCCGTCTCGAAGCCCAGGGGCGCCCGCAGCAAGCGCCATTCACTGCCCAGCACCAGCATGCTCGCGGCCGTCAGCGCAGTGGCCAAGGCCAGTTGGGCAGCAACCAGGCCTTCTGCTCCCCACCGAAGCGGCGTCTGACGAGACGGGTGCCCGACGCGTCCGACCCGGCTCCAGCCCCGTCGGAGCTGGGCAAACGCCGGCGCAAGGCCGAACAGCGTCCCGCAAGTAATCGCGGCAATTACCGTGAAAGCCACGGTTCTGGCGTCGATCGACACGGTGGCGAGTCGAGGGATGTTTGTCGGTGCCAGGGCCACGAACACTGGAAGACCGGCCGTCGCGACGACGAGCGCCATCGCGCCCCCGGCGCAGGCGGTCAGGAGGCTCTCGATCAGGAGCTGCCGCGCGACCCGGGCATGCGTCGCGCCAAGGGCGAGACGCGTGGCCAGCTCCGCGGACCGGGATCGACTCACGCCGTGAAGAAGTCCGGCAATGTTGGCGCAAGCCACGAGGAGCGCCAGGGCGGCGACCGCAGACAGCGACATCAGCCGCGACCGCCAGTTGAGGCCCAGCTCGTTCCCGAGTGGCTCGATGATCGCGCCCACTTGGGCCATGTGCATCGAAGGCGCGGCCTGACGCGCAATGGCCTCGACCTCACGCCGCAACTGGTCAGGCGTCGTGCCGGCTCGCGTGCGCGCGATGACGCGATACTCGACTCCGCCTTGGCGCCAGGACGCGTCCCGACGCTCCGGGAAATAGAGGTCGACGAACTCGCGTGGCCCCGAGGCCAGGAGCGCAGGGGTGACGCCAACGACGACGCAGAAGCTCGTGTGACGACCGACGAGGTGTGAAAGACGCAGACGCCGGCCGACGATCGACGGGTCCGCGGCGAACGCGCGACGCCACAACGCCTCCGACAGGACCACCGGTTCGTCGCCCTCGGCGCGGTCGTCGTCGGGATGGACGTGGCGCCCCAGAAGTGGCCGGGCGCCGAGCACGGCGAACAGGTTCACCGTCGCGGCGGCGGCTTGCACCACGTGCCACTGGTCCCCCTGGACATCGAGGGGCTCGAGGCGAACAGCCGCGAGTTGTTCGGCGCTTCGGACGCGCAAGGACAACTGCTCGAAGAGCGAAAAGGGCAACAACGAACTCGGGCCGAGTTCCCGGTCGTAGAGTTTCACCGTCACGAGCCGGTCGGCGTCCGGATACGGAAGGGGGCGCAGCAAGACGGCGTTGACCAGCCCGAAGATCATCGTCACGCCGCCAAGGACGATGCCGATCGTGGCGATCACGGCGAGCGTCATCACCCGACGGGTTCGCAGAAGAGACCGCACGGCGTTCCACAGGTCGACGGTCATGTAGGCCCCCGAAGAGTGCCCGCGACACCAAATCGCGGCGCGCCCGCGTCGCCCGCCAATGCCCAGCGCACCGCGCCCCTATCCTACGCTGCCCCAGCCAGGCTGCTGTGAACTCCCTCGCACAGGATCCGCTTACCCTGCTCGTCTCTTTGGCTTCTTCAGCGGCGTCCATTACCGCCGCGGCTTCACTCTTCTGGCGGTCGAGGCCGGCACTCACCGGTCGTGCGTCGAGGGCGCGATGTAGCGGGAGCGCGCCCGAACCTGCACGTGCGGCCGTCGCACGTCGATCCGAATGCGGCGCAGGCGTCCATCGCGCGCCTGGTTCGACGGGCGGTAGCGCACGCCGTATTGCAGATGCAGGTCCCGGCTGATTTCGGAGAGCGCGTCCGCGAGCCCGGCAGGCGTGTCGGTCCGAACGAACCGCCCACCGCTCCACTCGCTCAGATCCCGGAGATACGCGGTCGCCCGTGCAAAGAACGCCTCGCTGTCTCGAGCATCTTCCGGCAGGAGCAGTACCATTAGCGGGACGGGCGGCGTGCGTGGCAGCGGCACGTGGTCGTCATTTCGTTCGCCCCAGCTCGCGCCGAAGGCCGGCGCCAGTGGCCTTGTCGCCCTGCCGTACTGGATGGCGTAAACGGGCAGACCGAGCCGATCGATGGCGGCCACGGCGCCGGGTCCGTCTGCCAGACGGCTGCGCGTGTCGAGTCCGTCGGTCAGCAGGACGATGGCTTTGCGTGCCGAGCCGGCGGCCAGGCGATCGACGCTGACCAGATTCAGGGCATCGTAGAGGCGCGTGCCCACGCCGGCGCTCATCTGCACCAGCGCCCGGCGCAACCGGCTGCGGTCGCTCGTGAACTCGGCCTGCACGAACACCTCGTCCGCGAAGGAGACGGGCAGGACGCGCGCCTCTTCCGGCAGACTGGCCATGAAGGTCAGCGCGGCCTCCTCGACGGGCCTGAGGTTCCCATCCGTGCTGCGTGACGTATCGACGAGGAGCGCGACGTCCATGGGTTCACCGGGCCCAACCAGGCGATCGATCGGCTGCTCGAGATCGTCCTCGTACAGCCGAACATCCCGGACGCTGAAGTCGCTGAGCCGGTCCCCGTTCGCGTCGCCGGCAATCAGGGGCACCGTAACAGCGAACGCGTCCGGCGCCCCGGCCGCCGGACGTTCCGGCCCTGCCCCCGGCGCAGTGCCTGCCGGCCCATCCGTGCCGCCAACGATCTCGGTCGCCGTCCACACGCGCGCATCCAGCGGGTCGGTCGAAGCCGGACACACCCACACGGCCTCGGCGATTCCCTTGCGCCGAGCGAACTGCTGCACGAGCCACTCGGGCTGTGCGGGCCGCGGGGCCAGATTGGGCCGGGCGTTCTTCTGAATCGCTCGGACGGCCGCCGCCAGGTCGTCGGCCGGTTGTTCGAGGGCCATCCCGTCCCAGAGGTGCGCCCGCAGCAGGGCCGCGGCGTCGCCGGGACTCGTCCGATACACGCTCGATGGAACGGCGATGGCGAGTGTCGCCTCGAGGAAATACGGCGTCCAGTCGTCACTCTGGATGATGAGCGGGTTGAGCCCGTAGCCACGGTCGAGATCGTTGAGGCCCATTCGCGCGATGGACTTCAGCACATCGAGGAGGTCGGCCCCCACCGCCACACCGGGGCCGGACAACCCTTCGGCGAACGTCATCGGCACATAGAACGTCTCGGCGACGAAGACGACATCGGCCGCTTCCGCCCCGTCCACGACGGTGTAATCCCGCAGCTTCCGGAATTCCTGTTCGAGTCGCCCCTTGACCGCCGGATCGGGAACCATGACGCGCCGGTCGAGCTCCTCGCGATCGAGCGAGACGCCCTGCGGATTCGCCCCCGCACGAGGCACCGGCAAGACGACCGTCGTCGGGGGCCGGCCGCCCAGCGCCAGATGTTCCTCCCGATCGAAGACGGCGCCATTGACCCCTGTGCCGGTCGCCGATGAAGCGACAAACGGCGCGAGCACTGGCACCCGGTCACGGACGCACAGTGTCAGCAGGCCCGAGTTCCTGACCACCACGACGTACACGCGCGTCGTCGGACGCGCGGCGTCCGAACTTCCGGCGCCGACCGACACCGCCAGCCCTGTGGCAGTGGCCACCGCTACCGCCGCCGCCAGGCTGGCTGACAGTCGTGTGCTCCTCATGTGCGTCCTACCTGCCCGGACGCCCACCGACGACCGCACGGTACCCCTCGCGTGCTCGAACGGTCACGCCCGGACGTGTCACCTCCACGCGGATCCGATGATACGAATGGTCGGCCGCCCGGTTGGAGGGCGCGTAGTACAGCACGTACTCACGCCCCAGATTCCTCCGCAATGCGCGCGAACCCGGTTCGGATGCCCTCGCTCGTCGTGGCGTGCTCGAACCGCCCGCCGGTGGCCGCGCCGAGCGCTTCCAGGTACGTGGTGGCCGAGGCCCACACCCGCGGCGGGACCCTGATGTTGGCGGCCGCGGTGGCAAGCGTTCTGGACCCTGCCCCGCCGCCAGCGGACGGTGCGGTGGTCGGGGCGGCGTATTGGACGATGAAGATCGGGGCATTGGACGCCTGGAGCGCCGAGAGGGCGCCCGGCCCATCCACGAGGCCGCTCCCGACATCAATCCCATCGGTCATCAGGACGATGGCCTTGCGCCCGGCCACCGCCTCGAGCCGATCCCGCGTCGCCAGCAGGGTGTCGTAGAGCCGGCTCGTCCTCCCGTTCGCCGATTGGATCCGCAGCAGGCCCCGCGTCAGCACGTCGCGATTCGTTGTCGCGTCGCACACGAGGTACGTCCGCGAGTCGAAGGCGATCACCATGACGGCATCATCCGGCCGGAGACCGTCGATGAGCCACGACGCGGACGCGCGCACGGCCTCCGCGCTTCGACGCATGCTCCACGAGGTGTCGAGCACCAGCGCCACCGTGATGGGCAGCGACTGGTCCAGCAGCCCACCGATGGGCTGCTCGACGTCGTCCTCGAACAGCCGGAAGTCGGAGACGTTCAGGCCGCCGACGTACGCGCCACGAGCGTCCAGCGCGACGACCGGCACGAGCACAGCCGTGACCCCGGCCCTGTACGTCGGCGGAGACGCGGACGCCGGCGGCGGCGCGACGTTGGGTGTCAGCGGCAGCGACGCAGTCGCCACGGGCTCGATCGACGGCGCCCGCGGCGGTTGCCGGACCGCGCAGAACGAGTCGCGTTCCGACGCCGGGACCTTCCTGACATCCGGCTGCCGTGGCTCCGGCAACGGGCCTCGTTCCCACGCGTCGCGCACGTCCTCGAAATCTCGCCAGAAGTTCGGCGTCGAATACGACGAAGCGGGTGATACCCTCGCGATGCCCGGCACGGCGACGCCGTGGTAGTCCTTGAGGAACCGCCGGACCATGTCGGTCGGCGACGCCGGTACGGTATTGACCCCCACGACGTGCGCCTGCCACACCGGTGCCGACACCAGGGCCGTGACCTCAGTGGTCGACCGGCGCCAGGCGGCAGATGGCATCACGATGGCGTCAATCTGGTATACCAGGTTGCGTGGGACGTCAACCCCGACGGAGGTCATCCTGCCGCTGACGAGCACTGCGCTGGAACGGCTCTCCGCGAAGAACACGAGGTCGGCCGCATCAGCTGACGACGCGACCGTGTAGCGATGGCTTCGAGTCAGTTCGTGCTCGATGGTCGCTCGCAGCTCCGGAAACGGGACACCGCCAATCCAATCACTGACGGATTCGGGGAGCAGTTCGGGTCCGGGGAACGCGAGCGGGTTCCGCAACAAGCTGCCGGTTCCAGTGCCTCGACATGGGGCCAGAAGGTTGGCGTCTCGAGCCGCCACGACGTAGATCGCAGCGGTGGCTGAGCCGGGGCGAGAGGGTGACTCGGGAGCGGCCGCAAGTGGCACGACCAGAAGCAACGCAGCCCAGCGGACGCGCCATCGGCCAGCGAACCACATGACGACCTCCGTCGCGCCCCGAGCCAGGAGAAGCGCAGCACCGTTCTCTTCGACGGGCTAATCCTATACCCTGTCGTCCGTGCGATCACGCGGCCCAACGCGACCGCGATTCACCCCGTCGGTTCTTCTCGCCGCAGAGAAGACCGGGGATGCAGGCGCATGCCCGCATCCCCATTACTACGGCAGTCGGCGACTCATCGAATCAGCGATCTCAGGAACACGTCCCAGGCCGTGCCTTCGCGGCCGTCGCGGAAATGGACGACGGCCTGGTAGCGGAAGTAGTTGCCAAAGCGATCGTGTTTGCGGACGGTCACGTACGTCAATTCAATGCTCCGGATGCCCGCCTCTGCCAGCGGGACGAGTTCCTCCGGCTGCGAAAGTCCGTCGTGGTTTCGATCGAACCAGAGACGCAGCAGAGGGAACGCTGCGTCTCTGGCGTCGATTCGCCCGTCCTCATTGCCGCCGTGGTCGGATCCGTCGAGTACCGCCAATTCGCTGAAACCGTTGGCACGAACGGATCGAACGGACTTCGGACGCCGGAAGACCGGGGGACCGAACAGCTCGGAGCCGTCGTCAATCGCCCCGTTGCCGTTTCGATCCAGCGCGAGGAACCCGGCGTTCGAGTCGGCCCGAGTCCATGCCAGCTGCTCCGCGACACCGTCGGAGTCAAAATCGAAGAGCACGCCGTCCCTGGGTCCCGTCAGCGTGAGCGGTCCAGCCAAGGGGATCACGACGGGATCGAACATGTCGAAGTTGCAGCTGCAATCGTGCGACGACCAGATGCCACCCCAGAACTCGCAATCGGTACTGTTCATAGCCGTCCGGGTCACACTCATCACCGCCACCACCGCCATCGCCGCCGCCGGTGCTATAGTGGTCCCATATCAAGACGCCTGGCGAGCCCTCCATGCCACGGGGCCCGTCAACACCGGAGAGGGTCCGATTGGTCGTCGGATCGACCGGAAACTCACACCACGCCTGGGCTCCGGAGCTTCCAGCGGCACCAGCGGTTCCGGCAGTGCCGGGACACAGGGTGGTGCCACCCGCGCTTCCTCCGGTGCCGCCTGTCCCCCCGGCGACGCAGTCGCCGCCGAGGCCACCCTTACCGCCCTCGCCGCCGGCACCAGGCTGGATGGCATCGTCGGCCGCCGATGGCGGCTCGTCAGTGTCCATCAGAAACAGAAAGAGTACGCCGCCCGCGCCGCCAGTTCCTCCTGCGCCGCCATTTCCGCCCACACCGCCCACACCACTATTGCCGCCGTCTCCTCCCTGACCTCCGTTTCCGGGTCCGCCGGAGTCGCAATCGCAGGCGGCACCGCTTCCTCCCGCACCGCCAGCGCCGCCCTTGCCTCCCGCTCCGCCCTTCCCGCCGTCACCACCCTTACCGCCGTTCCCGCCGCGGAGGTCAGGTAGGGGATCCCCCTGCCAGTATGGAACATCCGCGTACGTTCCGTTCTCTCCGTCGGCTCCTTGCTGCCCGTCCTGACCGATCTCCCCAGGTCGGCCGTCGCCACCCGCGCCGCCGGCTCCTCCCTGGGCCGTTGACGAAGTGCCGCAGGAGCCGGCTGCCCCTGCGGTGCCCAATGAACCATCTGGTCCCTTATTGCCATCGGCACCTTTCTCACCAGGTCGACCCTCTTTCGGGTCGAACTGCGCGCCGATGGCGTCGTCCGACGACACCCGATCAGCGTCAGCCTCCAACTCTCCACTGGCAGCGGGGGCAACGCCGACCGCGCGCCGATGGGCTTGCGGCAATTCGTCGCCGGATCGGCCGCTCAGATCGATCCTCAGACTGATCCTGTCATCGGCACCGGCCGCGACGTCCTCGCGGCGATACCGTTCGAGCACGAACAGGTGAAGATCATGATGGCCTCGGATGCTCGGGCGAGCTGTGCGGAACATCAACCGCCGTGCAATGATCACCGTGTCGTCGTTGAGCTCCGTGTCGTCCGGCAAGTGCACCGTATCTGCCAGGATGACACCGGCCAATGGTCCGGAATGAAAGACGGTCCTCCTCAGCTCCGGCATCCGAGTGAAGACATCCCTCACCACTGCAGGCCAAGACGCCGTCCGAAATACCTCCGGATCGAACGGGACGGCGTTGGCGAGCAGCATGCTCCGGAGCTTCTGGGACGCTGCCTCACGGCGTGAGTTCGCCGTCCGAATGGGACGAGTACAAGTCGGTCTCGGCGCTCGAGACGTCGAGCGCGGCGCTGTGATCACGATGGGACTCCACCAGAGCCAAGCGGCTAGGAAGGCGAAGCAGGCCGCCATGGTGACACGCCGAGTCATCCGGTACCTCCTTTGGATCAGACAATCGATAGGACACGACGGCAAACCCGATCACGAATACGCTGTCACCCTGCCTCGTGCCGGGTCATTCGCAGGGACAACGTGCGCGGCGGACAACCCTCTGATGGACCGCGTGTGCCGGCGCTAGCCGGATGCGCCGAACCCCACGACGCCATCGTTCAGCCAGATGAACACGGGCAACATGCCCGAGAAGAGATTCGCTCGTCGCATGAGAACTCCCGTCATTCGGACGTACGTCGGGTAAGGCTCGCCATGACCTCGGCCTCTTTGGTCGGTAGCAACTTCCCGAACCACGCTGCGGTGACGATTCCGTGACGGTCGACTAACAGGATTGTCGGTGTTCCATGCACACCGATGCTGGCCGGCGCTGCTGTGATGACAACGTCGACGGCGATCCCCAGGCTCTTTAGAAATGCCGCTGCGGCCTTCTCCTCCTGCGGGAACAACGCGGTGACCGTCACGTGCGCCCGATGTGCTTCAGCAGTTAGCCGATTGTAAAAGAGGCCACTCTCCTGGCAGTAGTGACACGTCGCTGACAGCACGAGCAGGAGCGTGCTCGGCCGCGACGCCCAGTCGAATCCAGCCAAGTGAATCTGATGTCCCTGAACTAGCTCAGGATTGCGGGCATACGGTCGCGCCGCGCTCTGCACAGCGGCGGACGCGCTCCCGCCCGCTTCCTGATGCGGAGTTAAGAGCTGACGGACAAGAACGGCTCCGGCGAGTAGTGCGGACACTATGATGGCGATGTTCGCGGCGGTCTCGATACGCTTGGAGGTCGCGTCCTTCATGGTCCTCGTCTCCCTCCGGGAGGAATGCCAGCCCTATGGATGGCCTGACTGGCTTTGACGTCGCGCATCGTCGCGGTCGCATTCTCGGTTGTCAGTAGCTGAGATAACCTCCCCTGCGGTGAACAGCAACTGGGCAGCCGGGCTCGGATTTGGCACGGATGTCTTCAAGGCAGTCGCTGCGCACGCCAGGACCGTCTCACTTCAAGCCCACATCGTTGGTCTGCCACCATCCCCTCCGTGGCGTTCGGGCACAGCGAGCATTTGTAGTTGCATCGAACCCGGACACGTATTTGGCCGCAACCGTCAACTTCTTCGCTGCGGCGTTCGGTTGGTCCGGACAGCAGCTGCAAATCCCCGGACAGTTGCAGCACGCAGACCATCCGGCATTGCATTCGGCTGAGCACCCGTCGTCGCCGCACTGCACCTTGCAGCTCGGTGCCCCGGCCCCACCGGCCTGGCACGACTCGCAGTTGCTCGACCCGCCGGCCAACGGGCAACCACCCGCCAGCAGTGCCGCCACGATCTCGTCGTGGGGACGGTGGACCGACGCGCCCCAATGCTGCGACAAGCCGCGGACGGGGACCTCCACGTAACTCGCCGGGACCGAGCCCGCCATGACCGGTCGCCCCGCCACCGGGAAGCGCCAGCCGTGCCCGTCGCCGACCGACACCATCAGCTGGTTCGGCACGTGCGTGACCGAGGCGGGTCCCTCGTAGGTCAGGTGCTGCGGCTGGAGGTGCTGGAGGCGAAACGCCCGTTCCACGACGTCCACGCCCTCAGCGGTGGGCGGGTGCGCCGCCACTGTGACCACTGTGGTCAGGCCATCCTCGGAGGACGACATCCGGACCCATCCGGTCTGCATCTCGGGGCGTTCGGTGAGTGGCGACCGTGACGCCCAGGCGCCGACCACCACCGCGACGAAGATGACCAACGCCCCCAACACCACACGCCAGCGCATAGCTCCCTCCGCATAAACCGGGCGTCGGGCCCGGTCCTCCCATCCGAGGACCGGGAGGCGCCCCACTTCGCACACCGACGAGTGGCCTTCTACCTACTATTGACGTGCTGGAGGGGCGATCGTGTCACCGGTCCCTACGATTTCTGTGCAAGGTGGTCGACGCGTGCTACTTTCGCCCGCGTGGCACGTCAGTACATATAGAGAGTCCCGTGACCGACACGCTCGCTGCCGATCTCTTCGACCGTCACCACCTCGCGGTGTACCGCCACTTTCGGCGGATGACCGGGCAGCACGATCTCGCCCAGGACCTCACCCAGGAGACGTTCCTCCGCGTCGTCCGGGGGCTCGGTGCCGGCATCCAGCTGCGGAGTGAAACGGCGTTTCTGTTCCAGATCGCCCATCACGTGTTGGTCGATCACCGGAGGAAGACAATGGCGGCACTGCCGACCGAGGGCCTCGTCGATGTCATCAGTGTCGATCCCCCCCAACGCGCGGCGCTGACCCTCCAGGAGGCTCTGGAGACGCTGCCTGAGCGCGACCGCGAGACGTTCGTGCTGCGCGAGGTGCAGGGATTGAGTTACGGGGAGGTCGCGGCGGTACACGAGGCGACGCTCGAGAGCGTCCGCTCACGGTTACGGCGGGCGCGGGCACGACTGCGCCAGGCTCTCGGTGCCGATCTCGGAGGCGCGACGGCGCCGCAAGACGAAGAAGGTGATCTATGAAGCGAGAACACACGGAGGCGCTGGCCGCGCTGTTCGATGGTGAGCGGGTGGACCCAGCGATTGTCGAGAGCGCGCTCGCCGATCCGGAGGCCCCGGCGCTCCTCGCGGAGCTGGCGGGGCTCCGGGCCTTGGCCCAGGAGGACATCGGCCGTCCCGACGACGCGTTTTACGCGGCGATGGCGCCCATCCTGCGGGTTCGCCGGATGAATCGCTGGTGGCGGTGGTTTGCGCAGCCGGCGATCGCGGCGTCCCTCCTGTTGCTCGCCGGGCTTACGGGGTACTGACATGCGACCGGCTCCGGCACCGCGACCGCAGACCGCGGCACGGCCCGTCCGGTCGGAAGCCCCGGCGACGAGACCCCCTGCCAGCACGACGCCGGCCGCCGGTGGCCAATTGACCGTGAGACCGGGCACGCCCGCACCAGGGGAACGCCGTGCCGGAGCAGACGGACCGCCGCCGGCCAGCCTCCGCCTGCGCTTCTCGCAATGGCAAGCGCGTGTCGCGACCGCCGGCGGCCAGCCGGAATAGGGAGCGGAGCATGATGGACACATTCGCGAACAGCCCCAAGTCTGGCCGGGCCATATGGCGCGTGGGACGGTGGGCCCCGGTGACCGTGGGCTTTCTGGCCGCGCTGGCGTTAGCACCCGTGGAGGGTGTGGCGCGGCAGCCAGGCCCAAGCGGCACGCCGACCCAATCGGCGGCCGTCCGCGCGCAGATCCGACTCGAAGCCCTCGCCACCAACGACGACGGGCCAACTGGCGTGCAGCGCTGCGAGTCCCGAAGCATCCGGGCGGTCGGGGGCGACGCCGTCACGTTCCTCGTGGCAGGCAACCGTGACGCGCCGACGCTGTGTGACGCCGGATTTTCGCCCCAGCGACCGGACGGCCCCGCGTTCTACCTCTGGCGATTCGACACGCGGGTACTAGCCGCGACCGAGGCGCGGACGACGCTGGCTGTCTCGTGGACGCGCTGGCGGCGGGACGAGCAAGATGCAACGGGATCGAGGACGGTCACGTTGGCGCCCGGCGACTATCACATTCTGGACTTTGTCCCCGCCCCGGGCGGTCCGCCTTCCCCGTGCGCCAATCTGGAGATTCGACTGGCGGCGGACCCGGTTCCGCAGGACGAGCCCCGGCCCGAATTGACCTACGATCTCTGGCTCACCCAAGAGGGCCCGCTCGGCCGTCACTGGTCACACCGACAGGTTCGCGGCCGGTCGAGCGACCCCGTCACGTTCACCCTGGACCCGCTCGCGTGGTCGGTCCGCGGGGTCGCCCTCACCGGGACAGCTGATGTCAGTGCCGTCCGCGTGACCGCGAACGGCACGATCCGCGCCACGCTCGGCCCGGATGGCTTCGTCGATGTCTCGGTGAACACGGATCGCACGGTGAGTTGGTGCAAACAGGACCTGGGAGACGGGGGGCGCCAGAGTTACCGCGCGCGACTGGGAGAAGCGGTGGCGCTGGTCCTTCCGGATCCGGCCACGACGGCCGCGGTGCCGGTGAACGTGTGTTCCAATGTGGCAGCTCCGGCCGTGCAGTTGAAAGGCGCCCGCGCGGTCATGGACTTCGGCCGGTTCTTCTCGGGCAACCAGGCGTCGCTGACGATCGTCGTCTCGCGCGGAGGCCCTCCCGGAATAGCAGCAGGCCGATGAGCAGGCGCTCTGGCGCAGGCACGCGGTCTGGCGCAGGCCTGAAGGCCTGCGCTATCTGAAGATCGGTGGGGCGCCTGTCGCGCGTGACGCGGGCCGCAGCCCGTAGTTTGCAGACACCGTCGGCCGTCGGCCGTCGGTCGTCAGCCGTCAGTCGTCAGCCGTCAGCCGTCAGCCGTCGGCCGTCAGCCGTCAGCCGTCAGCCGTCAGCCGTCAGCCGTCAGCCGTCAGTCGTCAGCCGTCAGTCGTCAGCCGTCAGCCGTCAGCCGTCAGCCGTCGGCCGTCAGCCGTCAGCCGTCGGCCGTCGGCTCTACGGATGGCACTCCAGGCAGGTTCTTCCGACCTTCAACCGCATAGCCGTCCCGCGACCCGCGGGGAACTGGCCCGTCACCGTCTTGTGGCAGCTCTTGCACGGGAGCCGCGAGTGGCTGGCCACGCCCATCAGGTTCTCGAGGCCGACGTGGGTGAACGTCGCCAGCTTGAACGTCGACGGCGCGTGGCACCGCGCGCACGACCCGTCCACCTGGCCCAGGTGCGGGTCCTGGTGGCAGGTCTTGCATTCGGCGTCGACGGGCCGCAGCCGCTTGGCCGTGCCGGTGCCCGAGGGAAACGCCGCCGTCTGCGACGGGTGGCACTTCAGGCACGGAGCCGTCGCGTGCTTGCCGGTGAGCTTGAACGCGACGGTGTCGTGCGAGAACCGGGCGGGCTGGAACTTCGGCGCGTCCACCGCGTGGCACTTCTCGCACGCCGGACCGACCTGGCCGAGATGCACGTCGGCGTGGCAGCTGGCGCACGCGAGCGAGGGCGACGAGGCGTGGCCCGGCGGCGGCAGCGGAGCACTCGACGCCGTGCCGGGCGCTCCGGCGGGGCGCACGTGGCACTTGACGCACGCGAGTCCCTGGTGGCTGCCCGCGAAGAACTCCGGCGAGCGCGGGTGGACAAACGCCGCGACCTTGAACGTTGTTGGCTGGTGGCACGACTCGCAGTAACGGCCGAAATCCCCCTTGTGCTGGTCCTTGTGGCACGAGCCGCAGTCGCGGCTCGCGCCCTTGAAGTCCACCACCGCGCGCGCGGCCGGGGCGGCGGGGGCGTCGGCCGCCGGAAGCGTCGTGTGGCACTTGCGGCACGCCAGCCCTTCGTGCTTCCCGACGAGCGGGAAGCCGGTGCGCTCCGCGTGGTCGAACTTCGCCTTCTTGAATCCGGTCTGGTCGTGGCACTTGCCGCAGTCGTCGCGGATGCTCTCGCGGTGGGGGTTGGAGTGGCACGCGGCGCAGCGGTCGTGGGCGAGCGCGGTGCGGACGCCGGCCGCATGGCACTTGGCGCATGCCACCTGCGCGTGGGCGCCGGCGAGCACGAACCCGGTCTTGGCGTGATCGAAGCCCTGCGCGGCCGCCGCCCATCGCTCGGTGACGTGGCAGGTGGCGCAGGTCCGGGCCATCGCGCGGCGGTGCGCGAACTTGTGGCACGGCGCGCAGTCCTCGAACGGGAGGCCGCGGAACACCTTGTTGACGTGGCACTTCTCACAGGCCACGTCGCGGTGCGCGCCCGTCAGCGCGAACCGGGCGGTCGCGTGGTCGAACCCGGCGCGGGTCTGCTTGAACTCGACCGTGGTCCGATGGCACCTGGCGCAGTCGCGGCCGAGCGCCCCCTTGTGCACGTCGGCGTGGCACGACTCGCAGGCCGTGCGGGCCGCGAGGAAGCTGCGCGTCTTGTGACAGGCCTCGCATTTCGACGCGATCGCGGCGTGGCGGCCGTCGAGGGCGTACCCCGTTTCGGCCGCGTGGTCGAACGTTTGCCGGTCGAGGCGGCGGGGGTCCGCGTCGGCCCCGCGGTGCTCGACGTGGCAGCGCGCGCAGTCGCCGGTGACCGCGCGGTGAACGCCCTTCCGGCTCGCCATGCGCTCGGCGATCGGCTTGTGACAGGAGAGGCAGCGCTGGGCCGACAGCGTGCGGCCCGCGTCGTGGCACTTCGTGCAGTTGGCGATACCCTCGAGCCTGGCGTGCGCGCGCGAGAGCGGTCCCGGGGACACCTGCACCTGCGGCGCGGCGGCGAGCCGGGCCGCGGATGCGAGGAGCACGAGCGCCAGAACGGCGGGCAGCCGCCTCGGCCACACGCCGCTTACGCCCATTCCCATTCCTGGGCTGGCGATGCCGGCGACGCCGGACGCGACGGGGCTGCCGGACGCGCCGGAGCCGCCGGACGGGACGAAGGAGCCGCCGGACGCAACGGGACCGGCCGAGGCGCGGCCGCCGGGCGGTCCGGCACGGCAGGACGGACGGCGATCCTCGGCGGGACGGCGGGCGCGCGAACGGGAGTTGGCGCCGGGGCGGCCGCCGAGCGCGCGAGGATGGAATGCGCGAGGGCTGCCTGCGCGGCAGGGGCGGGGGCGGGCCGCAGCGGCAGGATCTGGCGCACCGGCGTCGGCGTCACGGGCTCCGGAGCGGCGGCCGATCGAGCGGCGGCCATCGCGGGCACCGCGTGCCCGGCCGGGCCGAACTGCTCGTCGTACCAGCGGCGGTAATGGTGGCGCGCCCACTCACGGTTGACCCATCCGGAGAACATGCCGCTCAGGCCGACGCGCGTGTCGGGATTGACCGTCGCCATGAAGACATGGCCGAGCACGAGCGGCGTCGCGGCCAACGCCATCGCGAGGTGGATCATCCAGGAGACGTAGGCCGGCCGCAGGAACCAGATCGTCAGGCCGGTGGCGATGTACAGCGGGTAGGTGGACATCACCATGATGAAGTTGATCTTCTCGGCCGCGTTGAACTTCCCCTGGTCCGGCAGCGTCACCCGCCGGCTGAGCATCGACGGCCCCATCAGCAGCAGCCACTTCAGCTCGTCGAGCCCCCAGGACAAGGCGTCCCGGATATTGCCCAGGTGCTTCCGGAACTCGCGCCTGTGGACGAAGAGGACGAGCGGCGGCAGCAGCGTCAGGCACAGCCCGGACAGCCTGTGGACCCACGCGAAGACGATGCGGTAGGGCCGGGTGGGGGCCGGGTTGTAGACGGTCACCAGGACGAGCGCCGTCAGGTAGCAGATCGTGAACGGGACGGCGAGCGACCAGTGCAGGTGGCGCTCGCAGGATTCGAACCGCAGGATTTCAGCCGGCACGTATCTCGACGGCGCCGTCGCGCAAGGATGTTGATCGACGCGGGTTGCCACGCTGTCCCTCCGGAGTCTATCGGGGTTGACATCGGTCGCGGCCGGCTGACGTGGCCTTGACTGTCTGGGGTATGGGGAATCACCTAGCACGGTCTGTGCCAGCCGCGGGCGGAAGGGAATTGCGCCGGCAACGCCGGGATCTGCGCGCGCAGCGCCCGAAATGACGGGCTGTCCGCCTCGCGGAGGTCGATTGCGGCCCGCTGGCGGGACGCATTTCGCGCCCCGCTTTCAGAATTGTCGGTCGAGGTTGGCCGCGGCGGTCGGCGCCCGCGCGGCGAGGCGTGAAAAGCCTACACGATTCCCAGTTCGATCCCCACGCGCTTCAGCGTGTCGAGGGCGTACTGCAGCTCATCCTTGGTGTGCGCGGCCGTCACGATCGTCCGCAGCCTGGCCTTGCCCTTCGGCACGATCGGGAAGCCCATCCCCTGCGCGAACACCCCCTCCTCGAAGAGCCGGGCCGAGAAGCGCATCGCGCAATTCGACTCGCCGACGATGATCGGGGTGATCGGGCTCTCGCTGGCGCCGGTATTGAAGCCGATGGCGTGGAGGCCGGCCTTGAAGAACCGCGTGTTCTCCCAGAGGCGGTCGATGATGGCCGGCTCCTCGAGCAGCACTTCCACGGCGGCGATCGACGCGGCGACGACCGCCGGCGGGTGCGAGGTCGAGAAGATGAACGGGCGCGCGCGCTGGCGCAGGTAGTCGATGAGCGTGCGGCTGCCGGCCACGTAGCCGCCGAGCGTGCCGATCGCCTTCGAGAGCGTCCCCACCTGGACGTGGACGCGGCCGTGCACGCCGAAATGGTCCACCGTGCCCCGCCCGTTGCGCCCGAACACGCCGCTCGCGTGGGCGTCATCGACCATCATGATGGCGCCCGACTCTTCGGCGATCTCGCACAGCGCCGCCACCGGCCCGAGGTCGCCATCCATGCTGAACACGCCGTCGGTGATGAGCAGCTTCCGCTGCGCGGCCGGCAGCCCGCGCAGGATCTTCCGCGCCGCGCCGACGTCGCGGTGCGGGAACACCTTGATCGTCGCCCGGCTGAGTCGGCAGCCGTCGATGATGCTGGCGTGGTTCAGCTCGTCCGACACGACGACGTCCTCGCGGGTCAGGATCGAGGAGACCGTGCCGGCGTTGGCGGTGAACCCGCTCTGGAAGACGACCGTCGCCTCGGTCTGCTTGAACTCGGCGAGTCGGCGCTCCAGCTCCTCGTGCAGGTCCATCGTCCCCGCGATCGGCCGGACCGATCCGGTGCCGACGCCGTAGCGCTCGATCGCCTCGAGCGCGCGCTGTTTCAGCTTCGGATGCGTCGTCAGGCCGAGGTAGTTGTTGGACGAGAGGTTCACACAGCTTCGGCCGTCGATGTCGGCGCGCGCGGCCTGCGGGCCGTCGAGGATCCGGATGTCGAGGGCGGCGCCCTGGTCTCGCAGCGACTGGAGTTCCACGCCAAGGTAGTGCAGGGGATCGATGGACATAGCCCCCGAGTATAACGGGGAACGGTTCCGCGGCTCCAGGCGTGCGCTAACGCGTGGGACGAGTCGCCGCCGGACGACCACCGCGGCGGCCGTTGCGGCGGGCAGCCGCGGCCTTCTTCGCCGATCGCTGACGGCCGAGCAACGCGGCGGGGCTGAGGATGGCAACGGTCGAACGGCCACGCACGGTCGTCACCCGGGCAACCTTCACGCCGGCCGGTGGCTCCGGCAGGGCGAGTCCGCGAGCCTGTCGGTCGTCGACGTACAGCACGAGCAACTCCCGTACGGCCTGTTCCGCTTCGCTGGCCGTGTCCGCGGCCGCGTAAATCGGCAAGCCTGGCACGTAGGCGCCGACCGCTCCGCCTTCTTCGGCCTCAAAGACGATAGGGTATCTCGTGGTCATTCCAGCCCTGCGTCCTTCAATATGCGTCGGGCGAGTCGCCCGACGTCCTTCTTCGTGTGAATGGACACCCAGACTTCCTTTTTCGTGGTCGGGTGAACCAGCTTGCGGTGGCTCCCCTTGCCGATCCGTTCCTCCACGAACCCTGCGGACCGAAGGCGACGGATTAGTTCTGCCCACGTCATCAGAGACAGTATAACCGAACGATGGGTTTGCCTGGTTCACGCTCGAGGACGCGGAAGAGACGTGACGGTGTCGGACGGCACCAGGAACGCCGCGCCGGTACGGCGCTTCGGCAGGCCCGGAGCCCTGAGCCTTCTCCTGTGCTAGACTGCCGACCTCGTTCTCCTTACTGCCCCCACCGGTTCGGCGGCTCCGTCTTCGCCAATAAGGCCCTGGAGGCACAATGGAGTCAACGCTGTCCTGCGCGGTGGACTACCAGAAACTTCGCTCGACGATCACCTGGGACGCGGCCCGGCGCGAGCTGGGCTACGTCGAGGGCGGCTCGCTCAACATCGCGGATCTCTGCATCGACCGGCACGTGATGGCGGGCCGGGGCGACAAGGTCGCACTCGTCCACGAGAACCACGAGGGGGAGCTGCGGCGATTCACCTATCGCGATTTGATGCTGCTCACCAACGGGTGGGCGGCGTTTCTTCGCGGCCGCGGCATCAAGAATCTCGACCGGGTCTGTCTCTTCCTCGACCGTGTCCCCGAGCTGTATATCGGCTTCATGGGCATCCTCAAGGTCGGCGCCGTCGTCGAGCCGCTGTTCTCGGCGTTCGGTGAGGACGCGCTCCACTCACGCATGGAGGACAGCGCGGCCACGGCGATCATCACCCAGCGCAAGCACCTCGGGAAGGTGCGGCGGGTGCGCGAGCGCGTGCCGTCGCTCAAGACCGTCATCGTGATCGACCAGGAGGCCGACGGCCGGCCGCTCCGCGAAGGCGACGGTGAAGTCGCGTACTCGATGATGGCCAACCAGCTCGTCACCTTCCCGGTGTCGAGGGCGTTTCCGGAAACGCCGAGCGTCCTGCACTACACGAGCGGCACGACCGGCAAGCCGAAGGGCGCCATGCACGTGCACGGCAGTGTCTTCGCCCAGTACCTCACCTCGAAGGTCGTGCTCGACCTGAAGGACGACGACATCTACTGGTGCACGGCCGACCCGGGCTGGGTCACGGGCACGAGCTACGGCATCATCGGGCCGTGGGCGATGGGCGCGACGCAGATCGTGCTCGACGCCGGCTTCTCGAGCGACCGGTGGTACGAGACGATCGAAAAGCACCGGATCACGGTCTGGTATACCGCCCCGACCGCGATCCGCATGCTGATGCGCGACGGCCTCGATCCGGTGGCGCGGCACGATCACGCGAGCCTGCGCCACATGTGCAGCGTCGGCGAGCCGCTCAACCCGGAGGCGGTCCGGTGGGGCCGCGAGGCGTTCGGCCTCGACTTCCACGACACCTTCTGGCAGACCGAGACCGGGTCGATCATGATCACGAACCTCCCCGGCATGCCGGTGAAGCCGGGGAGCATGGGCCGGCCGTTCCCCGCGCTCGAGGCGGCGGTGGTCGATCCGCGCAGCGGCGAGGTGATCACGAGCCCTGGCCGCGTCGGCCTCATCGCGATCCGGCCGCCGTGGCCGAGCATGATGCGGACGTACTGGAACAACTCGGCCACCTACTACGGCAAGTTCCTCAACGGCTGGTACATCTGCGGCGACCAGGCGAGCCTCGACAAGGACGGCTACTTCTGGTTCTGCGGCAGAGACGACGACGTCATCAACACGGGCGGGCACCTGGTGGGGCCGTTCGAGATCGAGAGCGCCCTGCTCGAGCACGAGGCGGTCGCCGAGTCGGCCGCGATCGGCAAGCCGGACCCGATGAACATGGAAGTGGTGAAGGTGTTCGTCGCCCTGCGTCCCGGCTTCGTGCCGAGCGAGGACCTGGAGCTGAGCATCATGAACCACGTGCGCAAGCGCCTGTCGCCGCTGGCGATGCCGCAGGAGATCGCGTTCGTGGACAAGGTGCCGAAGACGCGGAGCGGCAAGATCCTGCGGCGGGTGCTCAGGGCGCAGGAACTCGGACAGCCCATCGGAGATATCAGCACGATGGATGATAATTGATCGGGGGCTTCGATGAGGAATCGGGGGCTTCGACGAGGAATCGGGGCCTTCGCTGAGGAGTCGGGGGCTTCGCAGCGCGGTCACGGCCGCCAGTCGTCAGTCGTCAGCCGCGAGCCGGTCAACACGTGGAGGGTTCGATGAAGGAAATGATTCTCGAGTACATCAAGAACGAATACATCGACGACGACGAGGCGGATGAGGTTCAGCTGGACGAGAACACGCCGCTGATTTCCAGCGGGATCGTGGACAGCTTCAGCATGGTGAGCCTCAAGCGCTTCCTCGAGAAGAAGTACGCCATCTCGATCCCCGACGAGGAAGCGTCGCCCGAGGCGTTCAACACCGTCACCAGCATCATCGCGCTGGTGAACAGGCACACGGCGAAGAAGTAAGTGGCTGGCAGCGGATCACGGTCAGAGCACGGGGCGCAGAGTAGCTGGCAGCGGACCTCCGCTGGCAGCGACTCAACCCTCCGGCCGGCGATCGTGATCCGCTGATAGCTGTCCCGGTCCCCTTCCTCCGATCGTGATCCGCTGATAGCTGTCCCGGCCCCCGTCCTCCGACCGTGATCCGCTGACAGCTGGCCGCTAATCCCTACTTCAGCGATATCTTCAGCCGGTACACGTCCCCGCTCGTCGTCATCTCGACCGGGAACTTCATCTTCTCGAACACGCGCAGCATCGCCTCGTTCTCGCGCAGGACCTCGGCCGTGAAGCCGTGCAGCCCCTGCCGTCGGGCGATCTGCGTCAGGTGGGTGAGCAGTTCCGTGCCCACCCCCTTGTTCTGGTAATTGTCGGTGACGGCGAAGGCGACGTTCGCCGTCAGGCCGTCCTCCTCGATGTAGTACTCGGCCAGCCCTACGACGGGCGACCGCGCCCCCTCGTCGAGGCAGCCCAGGATCACCATCTCGCGCCCGTAGTCGATGGCCACGAACTCCTGCAGCCGCTCGTGCGGCATGTCGCGCCGCGGCGTCATGAAGCGGCGGTACATGCTCTGGTCGGACAGCGAGTAGAAGAAGTCCTTGAGCGCCGGCTCGTCGCTGATCTTCACCGGCCGCAGCAGCATCGCCAGCCCGGTCTTCGTCGTCTTGCGCGTCTCGTGGTGCTCCGGGTACTCGCCCCGCTCGCCCGGCACGAACTCCTGGTCGCCGTAGACGAGGTGCAGGCGGCGGGCGTCCTCGACCAGTTGGTGGCGGAACGCCGGGTGCGCGATGGCGATCAGGTCCATCGCCCGCTCGCGGACGTTCTTGCCGTGAATGTGCGCGATGCCGTACTCGGTGACGACGTAGTGGACGTCGCCGCGGTTGAGCGTGGCGCCGGCGCCCTCGGGCAGGAACGGCACGATCCGCGACACCTTGCCGTCCTGCGCGGTGGACTGGAGGGCGAGGATCGACTTCCCGCCCCGGGCCAGGACGGCGCCGCGCATGAAGTCGGCCTGCCCGCCGATCCCGCTGTAGAAGGAGCGGCCGAGCGACTCGGCCGTCGCCTGCCCGGTGAGGTCGATCTGCAGCACGCTGTTGATCGCGCACATGTGCTCCTGCCGCGCGATCACCACCGGGGCGTTGGTGTAGTCGATCGTCTTGAACTCGATCGTCGGGTTGCCGTCGATGAAGTCGTAGGCGTCCCGGCTGCCCATGCAGAACGAGGTGACCGTCTTCCCCTGGTCCACCGTCTTGCGCGAGTTGTCGATGACCCCCTTCCGGATGAGGTCCACCAGGCCGTCGGTCAGCAGCTCGGTGTGCACGCCGAGGTGCTTCTTGCGCCCGAGCGCCGACATGATGGCGTTCGGCACGCTGCCGTAGCCGACCTGGATCGTGTCGCCGTCCTCCACGATGCGGGCGACGTAGCGGCCGATGCGCGTCGCGATCGCGTCGGGGACGTTCGGGCGGTACTCGAGCAGCGGCTCGTCGAACGGCACGACGTAATCGACCTCGCCGATGTGCAGGAAGCCGTCGCCCTGCACCCGCGGCATCCGCGGGTTGACCTGGGCGATGATGAGCCTCGCGCTGCCGGCCGCGGCCTTGACGATGTCCACCGACACGCCGAGGCTGAGGAAGCCGTGGTGATCGGGCAGCGAGGTCTGGATGAGCGCGACGTCCACCGAGAGGATCCGGCGCTTGAACAGCCCCGGGACCTCGGAGAGGAAGATCGGCGTGTAGTCGGCGAGGCCGCTGTTGATGGCGGCCCGCGTGTTGTTGCCGATGAAGAACGCGTTCAGGCGGAAGTTCGACTTGAGCCGCTCGTCGGTGTAGGGGGCGACGCCGAGCGTCCAGACCTGGATGATCTCGGCGTCGAAGAAGGCCTTGGGGTGGGCCTTCACGTAGTCGGTCAGCGCGAGCACCAGGTGCTGCGGCTCGCCGCACGCCGTGCCGAGGAAGATCCGGTCGCCGCGCCGGATGTGGGCGAACACCTCGTCGTCGGGCAGGAACTTCTCCGGGTACTGCGACCTGAACCGTTCGAGCTCCCCGACTCCGGTCACGGGCATCGCGGGTCCTCCTGGCCCGCATCATTCCCGAACGCCGCCGCGTTCGCTCATGATGCGCCGCCGTCCTCAGCATCCTCGCCACCGCCGGCTTCGACGCGGCGCTGACGCGCCTTGCTCAGGGCCAGCCCCGAGCGAGGGCCGACTTGTACCGGCCCGAGTCGAGGGGCGGACCGGGCCGGCATCCGCGGGCGGCCCGGGCTGCCGGCCGGTGTTCCCGGCCAGACCGGCTACAATGAAGTGGCCCCATTGTACATGCCGGTTCAGTCGGACTCCATTTCAGGGTGTGCGTGCGCCATGGACGCGATCGATCAATACGCGGGGGATCTGCTCGGCCGCGCCGGCCGGGCCGCCGAAGCCTTCCGGCAACTCGGGCAGGATCCGGTGGACCAGATCGTCGAGGCGGTCTACAAGGCCGCCTGGGACAGCCGGGTCGCGCTCGCGCGCCTGGCGTTCGAGGAGACCGGCATGGGCGTCCTCGACGACAAGATCATCAAGAACTCCTACGCGAGCCTGCTCGTCTACGAGGACATCCGGCTTCGGAAGACCGTCGGCGTGATCTGCCACGACCCGGTGCGCGGCATCAGCGAGGTGGCCCAGCCGCGCGGTCCCGTGCTCGCCACCATCCCCGTGACCAACCCGACCTCGACGACGATCTTCAAGGCGCTCATTTGCATGAAGACGCGCAACCCGGTGATCTTCAGCCCGCACCGGGGGGCGCGGAAGTGCATCCGCGAGACCGCGCGCATCCTGGCCGAGGCGGCCGAGGCGGCCGGCGCGCCCGCCGACGCGATCCAGTGCATCTCCCGCTCGCAGGCCGAGTACGTCGAGCGGATCATGAAGCACCCGAAGCTGGCGCTCATCCTGGCGACCGGCACCAGCTCGATCGTGCGGACGGCGCAGTTGTCGGGCACGCCGACGCTCGGCGTCGGCCCGGGCAACGTCCCCGTCTACGTCCACCGCTCGGCGGACGTCGAGCACGCGGCCCGCTCGATCGTCTTCTCGAAGACGTTCGACCACAGCACCATCTGCGGCAGCGAGCAGGCGATCGTCGTCGAGCCGGACGTGGACCGGGCGCTCCGGCCGCTGCTCGAGGCCGCCGGCGCCGTCTTCTGCACCGCGGAGCAGACGCGCGCCCTCGGCGGCGTCTGCATCGATCTCGCGCGCCGCCGCATGCGGGCCGACATCGTCGGCCAGTCGGCGCGGTACATCGCCGGGCGGGCCGGCTTCCCGGTGCCGGACTCGACGCGCATCCTCATCGGGGAGCCCGAGGGCGTCGGGCCGGACCACCCGCTGTCGTACGAGATCCTCGCGCCGGTGCTGGCCTACTACACCGTGGACAGCTACCCGCGGGCGATCGAGACGTGCGAGGCGCTCAACCGCTGGGGCGGCGTCGGCCATACCGTCGGCGTCTACGCCAACGACGAACGGGTGGTGGAAGACTTCGCGACGATGAACGCCGGCCGGATCCTGGTGAACACGCCGTCGAGCCAGGGGGCGATCGGCGGGACGTTCAACACCCTCAGGCCGTCGCTGACGCTCGCGTGCGGGACCGAGGCGGGCAACGTGAGCACGGACAACATCTCGACCGACCACCTGCTCAACATCCACCGCGTGGCGCGGATGCGGCCGAACGATCGGTGGCTCGACAAGGCCCGCGCCCTCTCGCTCGACGAGCGGGTGGACGCGGACGAGATCAGGGCGATCTACAACAGGAATTGGTAGGACAGGGACGGCGGGTCGCGGACATCGTCAGGGTAGAGTACGAAGTGAGAAGTTGGAGGTACGAAGTTGGAAGGTGGAACGTCCCGCGTGACGCGCTGCCTACTGACTGGTTCCCGATCCGTACTTCGTACTTCGTACTTCTTACTTCTTACTTCTTACTGTCTGAGTCGTTCCGCGATCGCGTCCAGGAACTCCTCGCTGCCGACGAGCTTCCTGGCCGGCGGGGTGGCGAGGCGCGCGAGGTCGCCGGTCATCACGCCGTCGGTGATCGTCGCGAGCGAGGCCTGCTCCAGCCGGTCGGCGAAGGCCGCGAGCTCCGGCAGGTGGTCGAGCTCGCCGCGCTTCCGGAGCGCGCCCGTCCAGGCGAAGATGAGCGCCATCGAGTTGCTCGACGTCTTCTCCCCCTTGAGGTGCTTGTAGTAGTGCTTCTGCACCGTCCCGTGCGCCGCCTCGTACTCGTAGCAGCCGTCGGGTGAGACGAGCACCGAGGTCATCATCGCCAGGCTGCCGAACGCCGAGGCCACCATGTCGGACATGACGTCGCCGTCGTAGTTCTTGCAGGCCCACAGCATCCCGCCCTCGCCCTTCATGACCCGCGCGACCACGTCGTCGATGAGCGTGTAGAAGTACTCGATGCCGGCCGCGTTGAACTGCTCGCGGTAGCCCCTGGCGAACTCGTCCTCGAACAGCAGCTTGAACGTCTGGTCGTAGACCTTCGAGATGGTGTCCTTGGTGGCGAACCACATGTCCACCTTCTCGTCGAGCGCGTAGTTGAAGCAGGACTTCGCGAAGCTCCGGATCGACCGCTCGGTGTTGTGGATCGCCTGCAGGATCCCGGGGCCCTTGAAGTCCTGGATGAGGACCCGCTGCACCGTGCCGTCGGCGCCCGTGAACACCAGTTCGCCCTTGCCGGGGCCGGGCACCTGGATCTCGGCGTTCTTGTAGACGTCGCCGTAGGCGTGACGGCCGACGATGATCGGCTTCTTCCAGCTCGCCACGCTCGGGGTGACGTTCGGGACGAGGATCGGCTTGCGGAAGACCGTGCCGTCGAGCGCGGCGCGGAGCGTGCCGTTCGGGCTCTTCCACTGCTGCTTGAGGGTGTACTCCTTCACGCGGTCCTGGTTGGGCGTGATGGTCGCGCACTTCACGCCGACGCCCAGCCGCCGGTTCGCCTCGGCGGCGTCGAGCGTCACCTGGTCGTTGGTGTCGTCGCGGTGCTTGAGGCCGAGGTCGTAGTACTCGGTCTTCAGATCCACGTAGGGGGTGAGGAGCTTGTCCTTCACCCACACCCAGAGGACGCGCGTCATCTCGTCGCCGTCCATCTCCACGAGCGGGGTCTTCATCGCAATCTTGGTCATGGTCTCCTCGTTCAACGGCTCACGGCTGAGGGCTGACGGCCCTGCCGGCTGATTCCTGAATCCCGAATCCTGCACGCGAGCGCGGCGTCACGCGAGCGCCGCTGTCCGCGCCTTGATCCAGGGCAACTTCCCTCCCGCCTTGAGGATCTCGGCGTCGAGCGGCGACAGCGCGTGCGCGAGCTCGGCCTCGGTGCCGTCGGTCACGTTCCTCAGCACCACGCGGCCCAGCAGGTCGCCGATGATCACCTGGATCTGGTCGCCGGGCTCGATGGCGTCGTAATCGACCGGGTTCGTGAACGTCAGCGGCACGATCCCGAAGTTGATCAGGTTGGCGAGGTGGATCCGCGCGAACGACCGGACGATGACCGCCTTGACGCCCAGGTACTTGGGCGCGAGCGCCGCGTGCTCGCGGCTCGAGCCCTGGCCGTAGTTGTCGCCGCCGATGATGAAGCCGCCGCCCGCGTCCCTGGCGCGCCGGGCGAAGGCCGGGTCCACGGCCTCGAAGACGTACTTCGAGATCTCGGGGATGTTGCTCCGGAGCGGCAGCACCTTGGCGCCGGCCGGCATGATGTGGTCGGTCGTGATGTTGTCGCCCACCTTCAGCAGCGCCTGCCCGTCGAGGACGTCCGGCAGCGGGGGGAACGCGGGCAGCGGGGCGATGTTCGGCCCGCGGATGATCGCGGCGGCGGGCGCCGCCGCCTCGTCCAGCGGCTGGAGGAACATGTTGTCGTTGACGAAGAAGCGCGTGGGCAGCTTGATCGACGGGGCCTCGCCCAGGTCGCGCGGGTCGGTCAGCACGCCGGCGATCGCGGTGGCGGCGGCCACCTCGGGCGACACCAGGTAGACGGCCGCGTCTTTGGTGCCGCTCCGCCCCTCGAAGTTGCGGTTGAAGGTGCGCACCGACACCGCGCCGGACGGCGGGGCCGCGCCCATCCCGATGCAGGGGCCGCACGCGTTCTCGAGC
The DNA here is from genome assembly GCA_963776495.1 of uncultured Acidobacteriota bacterium. Taxonomy (GTDB): domain Bacteria; phylum Acidobacteriota; class Vicinamibacteria; order Vicinamibacterales; family Fen-181; genus FEN-299. The sequence continues at coordinate 758,552 of CAVZMW010000003.1, forward strand.
ATGCGCGCGCCGGCGGCGACGATGTCCCGCAGGTCGCCGGTCTCGGCGAGGTGTTCGATCACCTGCCGGCTCCCGGCGCTGATCGTCAGGTGCAGGTTCGCGGCGATCGTCTTCCCGCGCAGCACCGCGGCCGCCACCTTCATGTCCTTGAGCGACGAGTTGGTGCACGACCCGATGCAGACCTGCTGGACCGGGATCGGGCCGATCTCGCGGATCGACCTGACCGCGCCCGGGCTGTGCGGCGTCGCGGCCAGCGGCTCGATCGCGCCGAGGTCGATCTCGATCACCTCGTCGAACCCGGGGTTGCGGTCGGCCTCGAACCGCACCCAGTGGTCCTCGCGCCCCTGCGCCTTGAGGAACGCCTTGGTGACGCGGTCGCTCGGGAAGATCGACGTGGTGCACCCGGTCTCGGTGCCCATGTTGGTGATGGTGGCGCGGTCCGGCACCGAGAGCCGCTTCACGCCCTCGCCGAAGTACTCGAAGATCTTCCCGACGCCGCCCTTCACGTCCACGCGGCGCAGCAGCTCCAGGATGATGTCCTTGGCCGACACCCACGGCCGGAGGTCGCCGGTGAGCTTGATCCCCACGACCTTCGGGACCTTGATCCTGAACGGCTCCCCGGCCATCGCGCAGGCGACGTCGAGGCCGCCGGCGCCCATGGCGAGCGACCCGATCCCGCCCGCGGTGGGCGTGTGGCTGTCGCTGCCGATCATCGTCCGGCCGGGCCGCGCGAACCGCTCCAGGTGGAGCTGGTGGCAGATGCCGTTGCCGGGCCGGGAGAAGACGATGCCGTGCTTGGCGGCGACCGTGCGGAGGTAGTTGTGGTCGTCGGCGTTCCTGAAATCGCCCTGGAGCGTGTTGTGGTCCACGTAGCTGACCGACAGCTCGGTCTTCACGCGCGGGATGCCGATCGCCTCGAACTGCAGGTAGGCCATCGTGCCCGTGGCGTCCTGCGTGAGGGTCTGGTCGATGCGGACGGCGATCTCGCTTCCGACCGCCCATGTGCCTTCGACCAGGTGCGCTTCGATGATCTTCCGAGTGACAGACTTGCCCATTGATGCCTCCGTGCGGCCGGAAGGGGTCGGAGCGGTTTTCCCCGATGACAATATTGAAAGCCCAGAATTGTAAGTCGGGAAAACCGCTCCGACCCCTGAATGCGGCGACTCTTCTGGATTGAGTGCGTCCCGCGAGTGTAGCGAATGGAGAGAGAGGGGGTCAACGGGGAAGCGGCTCAGGGCTCACGGCTCATGGCTCAAGCCCGGAGACTCAGGGCTCAAGGCTCAAAGCCCCAGGCCGACGCTACTGGCCTTCGGCCATCAGCCGTCAGCCATCAGCCCTGGATCGCACGATTACTGCGTGGGCGTCACGATGCCGGTCCGGTAGAGGACCCACAGGACCGCGATCAGCGCCCCGAAGATTCCCACCGCGGTCATGGCGCGGCGGGGAGCCATGCGCCGGTCGGCTTCGGAGACGACGTGGCGCGGGTAGCCGTGCAGGATGAGGGCCGACGCCGCCACTCCCATCGCCGCGCCGGCGATCACGTCCACCGCGTAGTGCTGCTTGGTGAACAGCGTCGAGACGCCGACGAGCGACGCCCACAGCACGGCGGCCAGCCCGACACGGCGGTTCACCCGGTAGCACGCGAGCGCCGCCACGAACGCGTAGGCCACGTGGAGCGAGGGGAAGCAGTTGTAGCCGGAGTCGAGCGAATAGGTGAGCCGCAGCCCCCAGGCCGCGAAGCCGTCGCCCGTCACGGCGGCCGGCCGCGGGCCAATCGTCGGATATACCAGGAAGCCGATGTATCCGATCGACATCACCGCCAGCAGCGCGAGCATCGTCCGGCGCAGCAATCTCCGCTCGCGGACGACGAGCAGCGGCAGGAGCACCGACAGGCACAGCGACGCGTAGACGAGCGTCCAGGCGGGCTGGACGGCCAGCGCCAGGTCGAGCGCCGTGGCTGGCGCGTGCCGCGTCCCGCCCCTCGCGAACTCGGCGATGGCGAAATAGAGCGGGAGCATCGAGACGAGCGCGCTGGCGACGACGGTCCGCCAGGCGAGGTAGGCGAGGATGCCGGGCAGGGCTGCGACGACGAACGCCAGCGCTGCCGGCGCACCGGGTCGGTCCAGCCAGAGGGCGGCCGCGATGGCGACGGCGGCCGCGGCGAGAGTGAATGCCCACTCCGCCGTCCGGCGCCGCTGTTCCGTCAGCGAATCGAGGCCAAAGACGACCGCGCGGCCTCCGACCGCCGACGCCATGAGGCCCGTTCCGACGCCGACGACGATCGGATCCAGCACGTTGGATTTTTCGGTCGTTCCGACGCCCGGCGTTACCGTGAGGCTCAAGGCTCAGGGCTCAGGGCTCAGGGCCGGCGTTGATAGCCGTCAGCCACCGGCCGTCAGCCGACCGCCGGCGAGTACAGCCACACGCGACCGCCGCGGCGCAATTCCGCTCCGGTTTGCGGTGTCAGGCGCTCGGCACCGAAGAGCCCCTGCCGTTCCGGCCGCATCAGGTAGAGGCGAAGCGATTCGGCCGCCGAGCGCGACGACGCGGCCGACATCCGGGTGCCCTTGGCAGCTCGTCATCCGTCCACCCTGCGCCGACTTCCCCGGACCGCAGCGGTGTCGTCTCCGACGGCTGCCGGCCGGGTCAATTCTGTGCGGTCAAGGACATGGCCGGAGCCCGGAGCCTGAAGCCTGCGATGGTCGAGCGAGGCGCCCGGTCTTGCGGGCGACTCAGAGTCACGGTCTCTCGTTCAGATCCACTCGACCGCCCGCGTGCGCTCACCTCCCGCCGTGCCGGTGTTCACCGTCGATCCCGGCTCGAACAGCAGCACGTGCGCCTCGCCGTCCGCAACGGGGCGATGTTCCGTCCCGTGCGGGACGATGATGAGCTCGCCGGGATCGACGACGACGTCGTGGTCCCGGAACTGCATCCGCAGGCGGCCCTTCAGCACCAGGAACAGCTCGTCCTCCGCCTCGTGCGCGTGCCAGACGAACTCGCCCTGGAGCTTGACGAGCTTCACGTGGAAGCCGTTGACGGCGCCCACGGCCTTCGGGCTCCAGAACTCCGGGATCCGCGCCAGCTTCTCCGCGAGGTTGACCTTCTGCATCTCCACATTGTGCTCCGCGTCGCCGGCGTTCGGCGGTACTCGGCACACGCCTTGCGCCTCGCGCCTTACGGCTGGCGGCGGTTCAGGCCGTTGCCTGGAATCCTTCGTGGAATACCACCACGCCCTGCGGGAACTCTCCTGCAAACGGCAACACCTGGAAGTACTCCTGCGGGATTCCCTCATAGACCAGGCGCGGCGAGTTCCTGAACCCGAACCGCGCGTAATAGCCCGGGTCCCCGACGAGGGCGCAGCCCCCGGCGCCCAGCCGTCTCAGCGACGAGAGGCCTTCGTTGATCAACGCCGAGCCGATCCCCTGACGTTGCTGCTCCGGCAGGACGGAGACCGGGCCCAGGCCGTACCAGCCCCTCGTGCCGTCCGAGACCGCCACCGGCGAGAAGGCGATGTGCCCAACCACGCGTCCATCGACTTCGGCCACCAGGGAGATCGTCAGGGCGTTCGCCGCACGCAAAGCGTTGACGATGAACTGCTCGGTCTGGTGACTGAACGGCTGATTCCGGAACGCCGCCACCGTGACGTCGGCAACCGCCGCGATGTCGGCCGGCGTTTCTGCCCTGATGATCATCCCACGCTCCCGTTCGCCTGACGTGCCGACGGGCCGCACCCGGCTTCTGTCCCCCGGCCTCGCCGGTCAGCCGGCCGCCGCCGTGCCCTTCTTCAACGGTTCCAGGACAAGGACCGAGGTACTTGCTCCACACCTCGTCCGCCTCGCCGTCGAAGAGTCGTTTTGCGCGCCAGTCGCACGGATAGATCGTGCCGCCCGAGAAGCGGAATGGAAACAACGCCTCGGGAAACCGCGGATCGGCGCGCTCGAGGACGCCTTCCCCCGTCGTTCTCTGGATGGTCGTCGCGATCCCAAACAGGAGGAACCAGCCTCCGCCGTAGCCGAGGACCAGGAGATCGGCGCTGACGTGACCGGACATCCCCTGAGTCGCCACGATGGTCAGCAGCGCGAGGGAGGATGCCAGAGAGCCGGCGATCAGGCGAACAACGGCCACCGTCTCGTCTCCTTCCGGGACTCCATCCGCGACGACTATCGGCTCGCCTCGCCCTCCAGCGCCTTCGCGATCGCGGTCATGGTATTCCAATTGCGCGTCGTCACGGGCACGCCGAAGATCCGGTCCAGCGTTCCGAGGTAGCCGATGGTCTTCATGTGGCGCCGGTACTCGCCGACGACGAGCCGGCCGTCGCGGAGGAGGATTCTCACGAGCCACTGGCCGCTGGGCGGGAGCTGCAGCGGCAAGGCAGGCGTCTCGATGGGGTCCCGGACCAGGACGCTCACGAAGCGGACGATGCCGGTTGGCGCCACCGGGAGCGCGGCCGGCCGGAACGTCCGGTGGCCGCCGACATTCACGCCCCTCAGCAGCACGACGAGTGCCACGGGCCGCTCCTCCAGTCTGCCCGACGCGCGGGTCTCCGCCGTCACCGCTACTTGCAGGGCGTGCCGTCCGGCACCACGACGAAGTCCCGCAACAGCAGGAGGACGATCGGGCCCGGCCACGTTTCGTAGCTGGCGACGTTGGTGGGCAGCGGACAGATCGACGTCGGCTGCGGAGTGTCGTTCGGGCCCGTCACGATGGAGGCCTTGAAGTGAATCGTCTTCGCGACCGAGCTCGTCGCGACGAGCAGCATCGCCTTCGGCTCGCCGGCTTTCAGCTGTTCCTGCCGGAACACGAGGTCGAGCTTCTGACCCTTCGGCGGTTCCTTGTCGGGCGCCGACACGCGGAACTTGCCGCCGGCTATCGGTTCGAGCGCGAGCACGAGATGCTCGCCGACGTAGATGCCGACCGATTCGTTCCTCACGATCGGAGACCGCGGCAGGCTGACCTGCGCCGTCGAGCCGTCGGGCAGCTCGAGTTGCACCACCTTGGCATCCCGGCAGCGCACGGTCCTGCACACGTCGTCGATGGCGGCCGGCGGCCTGGCCTGCCAGGACCCGGCGAGCAAGAGGAACATCAGGACGGTGGACATCATTCCCTCCAAGGTGGCGCCATCGTCGTGACGAGCGCGCGGGTCTCAGACGCCGGCCAGCATGGAAGCCCGTTGGTCGGCGCCGGTCACCATGGCGTCGTGGGCCGTCTCGATCGCAGCGAAGGACCAGGTCTTGTCAGCCCTTATGCGGTCGTGGGTGGGGACGAGCCTGCTATGCGGAGCCGGGATCCCCACACCCTTGCCCTGTTCGCGCGCCGGCCGCCGCGAGTCTAACACCGGGCCGATGAAGCCGCGCAAATCGGTGCTGGCGCCGCCGCCCTTCAATCAGCGCTTGGCGCGGGACGCGTTCAGCGTCACGGCCGCGCGAATGAGGGCCTTCAAGGCCCTCTCGTCGATCTTCTCGCCCTCGTGGACGTCGATGGCGCGCCTGGTGTTGCCCTCGAGGCTGGAGTTGAAGAGGCCCGATGGGTCTTCGAGCGCGGCCCCCTTGGCGAAGGTCATCTTCACGACGTTCTTGTACGTCTCGCCGGTGCAGATCATCCCGTCGTGATACCACACCGGAACCCCTCGCCACTTCCACTCCTCGACCACCTCGGGGTCGGCTTGCTTGATCACGGTGCGGAGCCGGGAGAGCATCGTGCCCCGCCAGTCGCCCAGCTCCTCGATCCTCTCGTCTATCAGGCGAGATGGGGACTGTCCTTTCGGGGACCCGCTCTTTCCCGAGGTGCTTCGTTCCTTCCGTTCCGTTTGTCTCTTGCGGCTCGTGTCAGGCATCGTGGGCCTCCGAAGCGGTGACGGGGCCGGCGCGTTGGTTGGCGGTGATTCTACCGCCTGGTGAAACGGAGACAGCCGTTCATGGTGGCAATGGATCCGACGACAACCGTCACCGCAACGAGAACACCCACGAGGCGGAGGGTCCCGGGAGCAACCCAGACGAGCGCCGCCGCGAGCAGCAGCACTGAAGCCATGGCAGCGCCTGTCGCGCCGAGCCAGCGCGTGAGGTCTGCCGGATCGGTGCAACGAGCAAGATCGAATCCTGCAATCATGCCGGTCCACTGCCTGGACCAGGTGAAGTAGCTTGGAATGCCGATGACAAGGGCCACGAAGGTAAGCAGGGCCGGGAACAGAAGTTGCTGCATGACCGCCCTCCGCGGTTCACTTGCCCCGAGTGAAGGTCATTGCCGTGTGGCGCCCCGTCCGTGGCCGGCATGTCCGGTCGTCACGTCCGCCGAACGACCGCCGATCAGCCGCGAGCCGCGAACCCGATAGTCAGTCTCCCCCGGTTGTGCCGCGGCCCGTCGGCGGCGGCGGCGCTTCACGATCGCACCGGACGCCGTCCGCTGCAAGCCGGTGTCATGCGCGGCGGTCTCCCCGGAACAGCTTCAACGGCGTGTGCTCGGCAATGGCCGCGAAGTCTTCGTCGGCTGCAAAGAGTTCGTGGCTGCCCGTGATCGCGCAGGCGGCGATCAGGCAGTCGACCCCCGACACGTTGAGCCCTTTGCCCTGGCAGACCTTCTTCACCCTCGCCGCTTCGAGGTGTTCCGGAATCCCCTCGGGAAGAACGGTGAACGCTGCGAGGAGCTTCCCGCTGAGGTCGCTGCACTGCCGGTGGGATCGGATGCCGCTCAGCACCTCCTGGAGCACGATGCCGGGGAGGCCGAGGGGGAGGTCGCTCGCCATCAACTCCTCGAACACGAGTTGAAGCCGTCCCTCCTCTGGCCCGGGACGCCTCCGGCGGAAGACGCGCGAGAGCACGGACGTATCGAGGAGGATCACCGCGCCCGCCGTTCCCGCTTGTAGTCGAACGTGGGGTCGTAGTCGATCTTGCCGGCGAGCGTGGTCAGCGCCAGGCGCTGGCGCCGCTGGATGAACTCCCGCAACGCCTCATTCACCGTCTCGCGCTTGGTCCGGTACCCACCGACGCTGCGGGCCTGATCGAGCAACTGGTCGTCGATGGCGAGGTTCGTCGGCATACACAAATAGTCTACACACTCATGCTGTGTGGATCAAGGTGCGCCGGCCGTCGTGTCCCCCGGTCAATCGCCTGGTCAGGCCGCACCCGACAGGTCCTTGCTTATCCGGCCTTGGTTTGAACAAGAAGTGATGGCTTGCGGCTCGCGACTGGCGGCGTGCGGCCCTCGCCGATCCTCGAGGGCCGGCCCACCTACGGGCCGCGCGCTCAAGACCGCGCCGGCCGGGACCCGATTGGCGACGCGGGCCCAAGCAGGCCGGCGGGTCCCGGCCAGCATAAGTCGAAAGGGCCGCCACGCTGTTACATGGCGGCCCTCTGATTACCGACCTCGCAGGCTCGTCCTCCCATTGGCGCGCCCGTCCTCCGATTGATCCGCCCGGCCTTCGATTGATCCGCCCGTCCTCCGATTGATCCGCCCGTCTACCGATTGATCCGCCCGTCCTCCGATTGATCCGCCCGTCTACCGATTGATCCGCCCGTCCTCCGATTGATCCGCCCGTCCCCCGATTGATCCGCCCGTCTACCGATTACATCCCGTACTTCTCGATGATCCCCTTCTTGTCGAGCCCGAGGATGCCGTACTTCGCGCCGACCTTCTTGAACGCCTCGAGCGCGACCTTGAGCATCGGGATGTCGTGGTCGGCCGACATCTGCGTCCGGATCCGCGCCTGCCCCGCCGCCACCACGGGGAAGAAGAACCCGATGACGTAGACCCCCTCCTGGAACAGGTCGCGCGCCATGTCCTGGCTCAGCTTCGCGTTGAACAGCATGATCGGGACGATCGGGCTCGCGCCGTCCTTGATGACGAACCCGGCCTCGGGCACCGCCTGGCGCCAGAACTTCTGGTTCGCCTCGAGCCGGTCCCGTCGCTCGGTGCTGCCGCTCAGGATCTCGAGCACCTTGATCGCCGCGGCCGCGATCGGAGGCGGCACCGCGTTGCTGAACAGGTAGGGCCGCGCCTTCTGCCGGCACAGCTCGACGATTTCCTTCCGCCCCGATACGCAACCGCCGCTCGCGCCGCCCAGCGCCTTGCCGAGCGTCGTCGTGAGGATGTCGATCTTGCCGACGACGCCGAAGTGCTCGTGCACGCCGCGCCCCGTCTTGCCCATGAAGCCGCTGCCGTGGCTGTCGTCCACGAACACCATCGCGTGGTATTTCTCGGCCAGCGCGCAGATCTCGTCGAGCGGCGCCAGGTCCCCGTCCATGCTGAAGACGCCGTCGGTGACGACGAGCCGCACGCGCTTGTCCTGGTGCTCCTGGAGCTTCTGCTCGAGGTGCTTCATGTCGGCGTGCTTGAAGGTGTCCTGCATCGCCTTGCAGAGCCGCATGCCGTCCACGATGCTCGCGTGGACCAGGCGGTCGGCGATCATGACGTCCTGGTCGTTCAGCACCGCCTCGAACACGCCGCCGTTGGCGTCCATGCAGCTCGGGAAGAGGATCGTGTCCTCGGTGCCGAGAAACGCCGTCAGCTTCGCTTCGAGCTGGCGGTGCAGGTCCTGCGTGCCGCAGATGAACCGCACGCTCGACATGCCGTAGCCGCGCTCGTCGAGGCCGCGGTGCGCCGCCGCCACCACCTCCGGGTGCGACGAGAGCCCGAGGTAGTTGTTCGAGCACAGGTTCACCACGCGCTTGGGCGCCTGCCCGGCGGGGAACTCCACCGAGATGTCGGCCGCCTGCGGCGAGTGGATGAACCGCTCCTGCTTGAAGATCCCCTTCTCGCGGATGCCGTCGAGTTCCCCGCGGAAGGCTTCCTGGACGTTCGATGGATAGGCCATAAGGTCCTTTCGCCGATCAGCGTTCGAGTATCACGCTGGCCGCCGCGAGGTGCCGCGTCGTCGCCAGCGCCAGATGAATCCGCCGCACGCCCTGTCGCTCCGCCTCGGCGCCGACCGCCCCCCGCACGACGAGGGTCGCGGTGCCGCGGGCCCCGCCCGGCACCACCTCGATGTCCTTCCACGACATCGTCCCGACCAGGCCCGTGCCGAGCGCCTTGAGGAGCGCCTCGCGGGCGGCGAAGCGCGCCGCCAGGTGCTCGTCGGGCCGGCGCTGCCGCGCGCACCACGCGCGCTCCGCCTCGCCGAACAGGCCCTCGACGAACCCGGCGCCGTGCCGGGCCGACACCCTGGCGAAGCGGGCGGTGTCTAAGAGATCGAGACCGATCCCAAGGATCACGGGAGACTCGTCGGGGGCAGGAGCGTTCGTCCCGGGTACAGAAGACGCGACCGAACGTCGCGAGTCTAGCATACACTGCTCGGAGAGCCCTCGGCGCGGCCCCGGTGCCGTCCGGGCAGGAACCGGCCCCCCGCGGAATTCGTCTTGTACGGTGATGGGGCGAAGCTTGCCATGCGCGCCAGAAAACGCCGTCTCGCCGACAACGCCCGCTCGTTTCTCGACACCTACACGCACGGCCTGAAGCGCGAGGACCTGCAGCGGCTCTTCACGCGCGACACCCGCGAGGCGTACCGGTTCTTCGCCCGCACGTTCGACGAGCAGAAACTGGCCGCGCTGCCCCGGCACAAGCAGTGGGTCGCGCGCGCCCGGCTCTTCTTCTGGGCGTTCACCCTCCGCCTCTCCCCGGCCCGCCGCGTGATCTACGGCGTGGGCCTCCTGCTCTGCCTGATCGGCTTCCTCGAGATGTTCCGCGGCTTCGGCGGCGGCGGGGAGCCGCTCGTCCTCGGCCCGTTCGCGTTCGACGTCGGCCTGCCGTTCCCCCGGTGGGAGCCGGGCGCCGGCAAGCTGTTCATCGGCTTCGCGCTCGTGAACCTCCTGGTCCTGCTCGAGGTGGCCGACCGGCTCTCGCTCAAGAACGACCTCGAGATCGCCCGCGAGATCCAGTACGCCATGCTGCCGCAGGCGGCCTTCGACTCCCCCACCTTCGAGGCGTTCGGCCTCACGAGGCCGGCCAACACGGTCGGCGGCGACTTCTACGACGTGCTGCCGCTGCCCGACGGCCGCATCATCGTCACGCTCGGCGACGTGGCGGGCAAGGGCAGCCCGGCGGCGCTGCTGATGGCGCTGCTGCTGGCCATGTTCCGGACGCTCGTCGACGAGGGGCTCGAGGCGGCGGCGCTCGCCGAGCGGCTCAACGTCCAGGTCTCGCGGCACTCGCCGGCCTCGCGCTTCATCACGCTCTTCTTCGCCGCCTGCGACCCGGCGACCGGCCGCCTCGTCTACGTCAACGCCGGCCACATGCCCGGCCTGCTCCGCCGCCGCGACGGCACGTTCGAGCAGTTGTCGGGCGGCGGGATCGCGCTCGGCATGTTCGAGCAGTCGAAGTACCAGGCGCACGAGACGACGATCGAGCCGGGCGACACGCTGGTGCTCTACAGCGACGGCGTGACCGAGGCGGAGAACCACAAGGGGCAGGCGTTCGAGGAGTCCGGCCTCGAGCGCGTCGTCACGCTGAACGCGCAGGCGACCCCGCCGGACCTGGCGAAGACGATCCTCCGTGTCGTCGAGACGCACGCGCAGGAAACCTTCCTCGCCGACGACCTGACCGTCCTCGTGGTGAGAAGAAAAGCGACGACGCCATGACGCGCATCCTCGCGGGTTTCGCGCTGCTCGTGTGCCTCGCCGGCCCCGCGGAGGGTCAGGCGCCGCCGGGCCCCGACCCGGTGGCCGGGCTGCTCGCACGGCTCGAGGCGGTGCTGCGCGAGGGGTCCCCCGAACGCTACCTCGATCTGCTGGCCGCGTCCGCCGATCGGCCCGCGGCGGCGGCGTTCGCGCGGACGGTCGTCGTGCCCGGCGTCACGCGGGCGGTGGTGAAGGAGCGCGACCGGTCGGAGTTGACGGGCACGCTGCCCGGGGAGGGGTATCGCCTCATGGTGGAGGTGATGCTCGAGTCGGGCGCGGTGGCGAAGGTCGAAACCTGGCGTCTCGACGTCAGGCGGCGCGGAGGCGACGCCGCCGGGGGCTGGGGCATCGTGTCGCAGGACCTGATGACCACGCTCCAGGGGCTGTACCGCCTGGCTCTCGACCCGCGGCGCGAGATCGCCGTGCGGGATCTCGTCGTGACGGCAGAGGACCTGAAGCTCGTGGTGCCGGACGGCGTCATGTTCGTGGCGCAGGTGGACAACGCGCCCACGGCGCTGGTCATCCTCGGCCGCGGAGAGATGACCTTCTCGCCCGCGCCCGCGGCCGAGCAGGAGCAGATGAAGCTCATCACCGGCAACGAGGTGCTCCAGGCCTCGTTCGACACGCTCTTCGTGCGCCTGAACCCGGCGGAGAACTCGGAGCACGTGTCGGCCCGGGAGATGGTCGACCGGCCGGTGGACGCGCGCGACGCCAAGCGTGCCGACGACCTGTTCCGGCAGGAGGTCGTCAAGTCGTTCAGCCTCGATCTCGGCGACCTGAGCGCGGACAACTGGTCGCTGCTGCCGCTGCCGGGGGACTTCCTCGCCGAGATTCGCACTCGGCGGTTCGACACGCTCACCTACGCGCGCGCGTCCGAGGAGATCGAGGACATCTCGCTCTTCGATCGAAAACGCCGGCACAACCTCTCGGTCTACTCGTCCAAGGCCCACCTGCAGCAGTACACACGCTTCTACAGCGAGGACGAGCGCCTCGACTACCGCGTGCAGTCGTACGGCGTGGACATCCGGTACAACCCCGAGCAGCAGTCGATCGTCGGACAGACCAGCCTCAACATCGAGGTCGTCGCCTCGTCGGTCAACGTGCTCACGCTGCGCCTGGCCGACTCGTTGGCGGTCCAATCGGTCGTCTCGGCCGAATTCGGCCGCATGCTCTCGGTGCGCGTGCGCGACCGGGACAGCATCGTCGTCGACCTGCCGAGGACGCTCGCCCGGGGCGACCGCCTGCACCTGCTGGTCGCCTACTCGGGCCAGCTCGAGCCGCAGTCGATCGACCGCGAGGCGATCGCGCCGCAGCTGCCGGACGTTCGCCGGAACCCGCTGCAGGAGGACCTCGAGGTCCCGCTCGACCCGAGCTTCCTCTACAGCAACCGCAGCTACTGGTACGTGCAGTCGGAGACCTCCGGCTACTCGACGGCGCGGATCGCGGTGACGGTGCCGGACCCGTGGGTCGTCGTGGCGAGCGGCGACCCGGTCTCGGCCGTGCCGGTGACCGGGCCGGCATCGGCGGGCGCCAGTCTCCGGCAGTTCTCGTTCCGCACCAACGAACCGATCCGCTACCTGGCGTTCCTCGTGGCCAGGCTGTCGCCGCCGAGGACGGAGACGGTCTCGCTCAAAGGCTCGGAGGAGCCGCCCCGGCGGACCCGCCTCCCGGGCGTCGAGCACGACGAAGTGCAGGTGACGGTCAGGACCAATCCGAGGCAGCAGCGTCGGATCCTGGATCTCCAGCGGACGTCGGCGAACATCATCCGGTTCTACACGTCCCTGGTCGGGGATTTTCCCTTCGAGGCGCTCAGCGTGACCGCCGTCGAGAAGCAGCTGCCCGGCGGGCACAGCCCCGGCTACATGGTCGTCGTGGCCACGCAGGGGCCGGGTTCGACGCTCAGCTGGGGGGACGATCCGGGCCTGCTCCCGGACTACCCCGACTTCTTCCTCGCCCACGAGCTGGCGCACGAGTGGTGGGGCCAGGCGGTCGGGTGGAAGAACTACCACGAACAGTGGCTCAGCGAGGGATTCGCCCAGTACTTTGCCGCGCTCTACGCCGAACGGTCGCGGGGCAAGGGCACCTTCGACGCGATCATCCGCCGCATGCAGACGTGGGCCACCAACGAGTCGGACCAGGGCCCGATCTACCTCGGCTACCGCATCGGCCACGTCAAGGGCGACAGCCGGCTGTACCGGGCGGTGGTCTACGACAAGGGCGCCCTGGTGCTGCACATGCTGCGGAGGCTCGTCGGTGACGAGGAGTTCTTCGCCGGCCTCCGGCGCTTCTACGACACGTGGCGGTTCAAGAAGGCGGGCACCGACGATCTGCGGCAGGCCATGGAGGCGGAGTCCGGCGTGAGTCTCGGGCGCTTCTTCGACCGGTGGGTGCTCGACGAGAGGCTGCCCCAGGTCACCGTGACCACCCGCGTCGACGAGCGCGGCGGCGCGAAGGAGGCGGTCGTCGAGTTCGAACAGACCGGGGACGTGTACGACGTGCCCGTCACGCTCACGGTCGAGTCCGGCACCAACTCGGTCGCGAACGTCCTGGTGAAGCTGACCGATCGCCGGACCGTGGTGCGGGTGCCGCTCAAGGGGTCCCTGAGGCGGGTCGAGATCAACCGCGACCAGGCCGCGCTCGGCGTCTTCACCGTCAAGCCCTTGCCGCCGGGCGCGTGATATCATTCAGAGATCATGGACAGCGTCAACGTGACGATCGACGGTCATGCCCTGTCGGTCCCCAAGGGCACGACCGTGCTCCAGGCCGCGCTCGACGCGGGCATCGACGTCCCGTTCTACTGCTACCACCCGGCGCTCGGCATCGACGGCTCCTGCCGCGTCTGCATCGTCCGCATCGAGAAGATGCCGAAGCTGCAGACGGCCTGCTCGACGGTGTGCGCGGAGGGGATGGTCGTGGACACCCGGTCGCCGGAGGTCGTGGCGGCGCGGGCGTCGGTCTTCGAGTTCCTGCTCCTCAACCACCCGCTCGACTGCCCGGTGTGCGACAAGGGCGGCGAGTGCCCGCTGCAGGACTACTCGAACGCCTTCGGCCCGGCGCAAAGCCGCATGGACTTCCCGCGCCGCGTGTTCGACGGCGAGGGGGTGAAGGGCGACGTCGACTTCGGGCCGACGCTGATGCTCAACCGCAACCGGTGCATCCTCTGCACGCGGTGCGTCCGCTTCATGCGCGACGTCGACGGCGACGCGCAGATCGCCATCCAGGACCGCGGCAACGGCAGCCAGATCGAGACGTTCCAGGAGGAGGGCGTCCACTCGCTGCTCAGCGGGAACCTGATGGACGTCTGCCCGGTGGGCGCCATCACGACGAAGGACTACCGGTTCGCGTCGAGGCCGTGGGACAACCCGACGGCGGTCGACACGATCTGCACGCGCTGCTCGAAGGGCTGCGCCGTCACGGCCTGGCTGCGCGCCAAGCCGGAGTGGGCCAAGGGTCCGCGCATCGCGCGCCTCACGCCGCGGTTCAACCCCGACGTGAACGAGTACCTGGATGTGCGACACGGGTCGGTTCGACTACCACTTCGTCGAGGGCGACAACCGGCTGCGGCGCCCGCTCGTGCGCGACGCGGCGGGGGAACTCGCGCCCGCGGCCTGGCACGACCTGATGGTGCAGCTGCGCGGCGCGCTCGGTCCGACGGCCGACGACCTGCGGGGCCGCCTGCGCTTCCTGGCCTCGGCGCACGCCTCGCTCGAGGAGCTGGCCCTGCTCGTCCGACTGGCGCGCGGCCTCCACGGCGAGGGCGCCGAGCGCCATATCGCGCTCGGCTGGACGGTGAGCCGCAAGGCGCAGCCGGCGGGAACCCGGTTCGTCGTGCCGGCGCTCGACGCGCCCAACGTCGAAGGCGCCCGCGATCTCGGCCTGCGCGTGGCGGCGGCCGCTGACGGCGCCGCGGACCTCACCGCGCTGCGCGCGGCGGTGGACGCGGGCGAGGCGCCGGCCGTCTACGTGCTCGACCCCGGTCCCGCCGGGTCTCTCGGCGACACCGCGTGGCTCGTCGAGGCCCGCCGGGCCGGCCGCGTCAAGGTCCTCGCCGTGCAGGGAATCCTCCTCACCGATTCTCGCGAGGGCGGCGGACTTCGTGCTGCCCGGCGCCAGCTACCTCGAGAAGGACGCCTGCTACACCAACGACAAGCACCTCGTGCAGGCCACCTCGCGAGCCGTGACGCCCCCCGGTGACGCGATGGAGGACTGGCAGATCCTGGTTGGCGTGGCGGTCACGCTCGGCGTCGCCCTCACCTGCACCAACGCGGCGCAGATCCGCGCGGAGATTGCCGCCGCCCTGCCGGATCGGGCCGGCTACGCCGGCCTGGCGCAGGTCGGTTTCGCGCGCCCGACGGCCAGGCGGTCGGTCTTGCAGGCCTCGAACCCGTCCGAGCGCCGCAAGTGGGAGACGATGTTCAAGGACCTGCCTCCGGTGCAATTCGCGGGCGGGTCGGACCCCACGTCGAAACCGGAATAGGCCGGCGTCGCGCGCCGGTCACGGCGACACGCGCCATGACGAACCGGATCCTGAGGACGATCCTCGTGGTGCTGGCCCTGGCGGCCCAGGCGGCCGCGGGGTACTTCGTCGTCGGCGCCGAGCGGCAGAAGGCTGCCGCCCGCGCCGCGTTCGACGGCCTCGTGCGGGACACGGGCCGCGCGCAGACGCTCGTCGGCGAACTGCGCGGCGCCGCGGCTGGCCTCGTGGCCTCGGGCCAGGATCCCGCGGAGTGGGCGCCGAAGCTGGCCGGCCTCGTCCAGGCCGCCGGCGACACCCTCGGCAAGATCGATCGCGCGTCGCTTTCCCAGGATTCGGCGCAGGATCTCGCGGCGGTCACCGAGGCCCTCGCCGCGTTCGCGAAGCTCGCCGATCACGTGCGCAACCTCCTCGCCACCGAGCAGCCCCTCACGGCCTCGTCCATCGTCTTCGGCGAAGCCGCCCAGCACCTGGGCACGGCGTCGGCCGCCCTGGCCAGCGCCGCGGTCGCCCAGGGGCAGGCCCTCGAGCGCGAGATGTCCCGCCTGAGCCTGAACGAGGCCTTCGCGCTCGGCGGCGCCGTGGCGTGGACGCTTATCGTCCTGCTCGTCCTGCTGCCGCGCGTCATCGTCGAAGCCGCCGCGGACTCGGCCGAGAGCCCGGTGCCGACCAACTTCGGCCTGGCGCTCGGCGGCCCGCCGGCCGCAGCGCCGGTCGCAGACGGCGACGGGTTCGACCTCGACCTCGCCTGGCGCCGCCAGCAGGAGACGGCCGCCTCGTCGCCCGAGCCGCCGCACCAGTCCGAGCGGGAGATCGAGGCTGACGTGCGCCGCGACTCCGCCTTGCGCCTCAACGTGGACGCGCAGGTGGACCTCGCCGAGGCGGCGCGCCTGTGCACCGACCTGGCGCGGGTCAGGGAGCAGGGCGAGCTGGCGGGCCTGCTGGCGCGGGCGGCGGAGTTGCTCGACGCCTCGGGCATCGTGCTGTGGATCGTCGAGTCGGGCGGGTCCGCGCTCCGGCCCGCCGCCAGCCACGGCTACAGCGACCACGCCCTGGCGAGGATGAAGGCGCTCTCGGGCCGGTCGGAGAACGCCGTCTGGGTCGCCTTCCGCTCGGGCCGGCTGGAAGTGGTGCGGGGCGGCCGGGACAGGACGGGCGCGATCGTCGCGCCGGTGGTCACGCCGGACGGGTGCGTCGGCGCCGTCGCCGCCGAGGTCAGGCACGGCGCGGAGACGAACCCGTCGGTGCAGGCGGTGGCCACGATCGTGGCGGCGCAACTCGCCTCGCTCGTCGCCGAGACGACGAGTTGATCCAGCGCCGTACGCCTCGCGCCGTACGCCTTACGGCCCACGCCTTGCGCCGTCGAGCTTGACCTTGACCGTGCGCCCCTGGCGGCTGCGGACCATGGCGATCTCGACTTCCCTCCCCTCCGGAACGGCCCGAAGCGCCCGCGCGAGATCGTCCACCTTTGTCACGCCGGTGCCGCCAACCGCGGTGACGACGTCGCCGGCCCTGATTCCTGCCCTGGCCGCCGGGGAGTTCTCGGTGACGCTGGACACGAGCACGCCGTCGTTCGCGCCGAAGTAGGCGGCCAGCTGGGGTGTGATCTCCTGCACCACGATGCCGAGGCGGCCGCCGCCGGACGGCCAGTCGTCGGGCGACCGGAGTTCGCGCGGGTCCTGCCGGTCGGGCGGCACCTGCGGCAGGGCGCGCGTGTTGCCGTCGAGCCCGCGCCGAAGCGCCTCGACGAAGGCATCGTCGATCTCGGGGCCGGCCGAGGCCGGCAGGACCGACAGCTCGAGCGCGCGCCCGTCCCGGATGACGCCGATTCTCACCGGCAGGCCTTCGAGCGTCCCGGCGAGCAACCGCTCGATCTGGCGGAGGCTGCGAACGCGCTCCCCGTCGTAATCCGAGATGACGTCGCCGGCCCTGATCCCGCCCTTGTCGGCGGGGCCGCCGGGCTGCACGCTGTCCACGAGAACACCCTGTGCCGACGGCAGCTTCCGCTGCTTCACCGTCGCGGCGTCGAGGCCGCGCAGGGTCATGCCGAACTGGCTGCCGCCGGGCCCCGGCAGGCTCAGGCGGCTTTCCACCTGGGGATCCAGGCGGAACGTGCGCGAGGTCCGCTGGATGCCTCCGACTCCACCGGCCTGCGGCGAGAGCGCGAGGGCGGACGCCCCCACGGCCATCGCTGCCCCGACCGCCGCCGCGCGCGCCAACCATCGCATGGACACCTTTGCCCTCTCCAGTTCAGACGGACGAGCCGACCGGGGAGTTTGGATCGGGCGTCCCTGGCCGAGGGCAGCGTCCGTCACATCGGCAGGACGCCGCCGCCGACGGTGGACCGTCGCATGGTGGAATCCCGAGGGTTTCCGAGGACAGCACCCCGGCATGGATCTTGATGATCGAGCGGTTGATCGCGTGGAATCGGCGGGGTGCACAACAACTCAGGCAGGCGCTGGCATCGTTGCACCTCGAATGTCTGGCAGGGCATCCGGTTCCGCGCGATTTTTCTTGTACGACCTCGCGCCGCCGGCTGGGCCGGCGCCCCCCTCAGGGCGTGATCCTGACCGCGACGGCCGTCATGTCGTCGTTCGGCGGATGAGCGCCGCGGAAGGTTTCGACGGCCGCGAAGATTCGGTCCACGATCTCGCGCGACGACAGCGCGCGCGCCTCCCGGACAATCTCGATCACCCGCGCCGTTCCGAATTCGGCGCCTTCCGCGTTCATCGCTTCGTAGACGCCGTCGGTGCAGAAGACGAACAGGTCTCCCGCGTGGAGCTGGAAGGTGATCTCGTCGTAGTGCGAGCCGGCGAAGGCGCCAAGCGGCACGCCGGCGATCTCGACGGGCCCGCACTCGTCGCCCGAGCAGCGGATGGGGTACGGGAGCCCGGAGTTCGACATGACGACCGTCCGGTGCTTCAGGTCGTAGACGGCGTAGCAGAGCGTGCAGTAGTACTCCTCGAGCTGGCGCTCGTGGAGGATCGTGTTGGTGGACGAGAGCACGATGGCCGGGCCGAAGCTGTGCGGCGCGAACCGCCGCCGGAACGTGCGGGAGCGGACGAGCTCGCCGGCGAAGGCGCCGTAGAGCGCCGCCGGGACCCCCTTGCCCGACACGTCCCCGACGGCGACGGCGAGCGTATTGGGTTCGGGGGAGAGGAAATCGTAGAGGTCGCCCCCCAGCTCGCGCGCCGGGGCGAAGCGCGCGGCGACGTCGATGCCCTTCATCCGCTTGGGCAGCTCGCTCGGCAGCAGCGCCGCCTGGACGCGCTGCGCGAAGCGCAGCTCCCCCGCGAGCCGTTCCTCGTTCGACCGGATCTTCTCGTAGAGCCACGCGTTGTCGATCGCCACCGCCGCCTGGCCCGCCAGCATCGTCATCACTTCGACGTGGCTCTTCGTGAAGGCGTCGAGCTCCGGGCTCTCGAGGTCGATGACGCCGATGCAGCGGTCCTTGACGAGCATCGGGATCACCAGCTCCGACCTGACGTCGTCCATCGCGTTCACGTAGCGGGCGTCGGCGCGGACGTCGGGGACGAGCACGATCTCCTTGTGCTGCGCCGCGTAGCCGACCAGCCCCTCGCCCACCTTCACCGTGCGCGGCGTCGCCTTCTCGTCGTACTTGAGCGCCAGCTTCGTCTCGAGCTCGCCGGTGGCGGGGTTCAGCAGCAGGATGCCGAACGTGCGGTACTCGATGAGCCGCTTGGTGAGCTGCGCGAGCCTGACGAGCAGGGCGTCGAGGTCGAGGATCGACGACACCTCCCGGCTGACCTCGGCGAGCGTCTCCAGCATCTCCGCGTTCTGCCGCGCCTTCTCGAACAGCCTGGCGTTCTCGATCCCGACGGCGACCGCCGCCGCGAACTGCCTGAGGATCGCCTCGTCGAGCTCGGTGAACTGCGCGACGGCGGGGCTGAGCAGGTTCAGCGCGCCGATCACCTTGCCCTTGCGTCGCAGCGGGACGACCAGCTCGGAGCGCGTGCCGGGCACGATCTCCACGTAGCGCGCGTCGGCGAGCACGTCGTGGACCAGGATCGGGCGCTCGTCGGCGACCGCCGCGCCGACCAGTCCCTGCCCCACCTGCAGGCGCTGCGCCCGGACGAGGCCGTCCGGGTAGCCGACCGCGTAGGCGATGTAGAGGTCGTGCCGGCGGTCGTCGATGAGGTAGACCGCGAACGAGCTGAACGTCGTCAGCCGGCTGATGAGCTGCGGGATCCGCTGCAGCAGCTCGTCGAGGTCGAGCACCGAGGTCACCTGGCGCCCCAGGTCGAACAGCGTCGTCAGCAGTTGCTGGTCGCTCGGCCGTGCCGCGGCGCCGGTGGCCGGACCGGCCTCGCCCGCGTGAGGATCGGAAGATGATGGGTGCATGACGGTCGATGAACCTGGAGCCCGGGACAACGTAACCGGATTATACTTCTCAGCTTACCGCGAGAAGCCGGGAGCGTTCACGAAATGGACCTGCAGCTGCCCCTCGAAAACGCGACAATCCAGCGGATCCTCCCGCACCGCTTCCCGTTCCTGCTCGTCGACCGGATCACCGAGCTCGAGGAAGACACGCGCATCGTCGGCGTCAAGAACATCTCCGCCGGCCAGTACTTCCTCAACAGGAGCGCCGAGGACGGCCCGTCGCTGCCGCTCACCGTCCTCACCGAGGCCGTCGGCCAGGTGGGCGCGATCCTGATCCTCGCCAAGCCCGAGAACCGGGACCGCCTGATCTACTTCATGGGGATCGACCGCGTGCGCTACAAGCGGCCCGTGCGCCCCGGCGACGTCGTCGAGGTCGAGGCGACCGTCGTCCGGCTGCGCAGCAAGATGGGGATCCTCCGGGGGATCGCCCGCGTCGGCGGCCGGGTGGTGCTCGCCGGCACGATGACGTTCGCCCTCAGCCCGCCCCGGTCCGCCGCCGGGTAGCGGCGCCGGCCGCTCACCCTGCGGGCGGCCCTTTCCAGAACACGCGGTCGAGACGCTTGTGGTACCCGGTGAACTCCCCGTCGCCGGTGTCGTCGCGGATCGCCTGCTGCACCATGTTGATCTTCGCGTCGAGGTCGTCGACGAACGACAGGATGAACGCCTCGATCGTCATCGGGACCACCGGCGATCCGTACTCCAGGCACCCGTGGTGCGAGAGGATCAGGTGCTGGATCTTCGTGAGCAGCGCCGGCGGGAATCCCCCGATGGCGGCCGCCGCGTCGCGCACGACTTCCGCGCCGAGCACGATGTGGCCGATGAGCCGCCCCTCGCGCGAGTAGCTGGTCGCCACGTCGTAGTCGAGTTCCTGCAGCTTGCCGATGTCGTGCAGGATCGCGCCGGCCAGCACCAGGTCGGCGTCGGCGTTGTAGGCCCGCGCCACCATCTCGCCGACGCTGGCCATCTGGAGGATGTGCTCGAGGAACCCCGCGCGGTAGGCGTGGTGCAGGACCTGCGCGGCGGGCCAGATCCGCAGCTTCGCCTCGTGGGCGGTCACGACGCGCTCGAGCAGTTGCTTCACGTGCGGGTTGGCGGCCGCCGCGATCCGCCCCTGGAGCTCGGCCCACATCTCGTCGATCGGCCGCGCCGACGCGATGACGCAGTCCTCCTCGCGGAACCCTTCCTGCCGGTCCTGCTCGGGGTGGACGCGCCGGATGTTCTCGACGATGAGCTGCAGGCGTTCGTTGTAGAGATTGGCCCGCGCCCTCACCTTGACGAACTCGCCCGCCTCGAACTCCCCCTTGAGTCGATCGACGTCGTCGAACGCGCGGGCGACGATGCGCCCGGTGGCGTCCTGCAGCATGAGCGAGAGGAACTCGCCGTTGCGGCCGGGGCGGAGGTCCTTCTGCGTGCACACGAAGAAGCCGACACCGGCGGAGTCGGTGGTCAGCTGGCGGATGGGCGGAAGCATGGAGACAGGATAGGGCAGGTCACCGTCCGGATTCATCTCCAATCGCGGCGGGTGGAGCCGGCGCCGGTTCGTCGTCGGCGAGGCAGACGAGGTCGCGGCCCTCGCGCTTGGCGCGGTAGAGCGCCTGGTCGGCATGGCCGATCAGCACGGTGGGGTCGAGCTCGTCCGGCGGCGCGCAGGCCACGCCGAAGCTGCCGGTGACCCGCACGGTCTCGCCGTTCCATGGCACCTCGACCCCCCACAGCTCGCGCCTGAGCGTTTCGGCCGCGTGCCGGGCTCCGTCGAGCGGCGTGTCGGGCAGCAGGATCAGGAACTCCTCGCCGCCGTACCGGCACTTCAGATCGGCCGACCGCAGCGAGGCGCGCAGCATGGCGCCTACCCGGGCGAGCACGGTGTCCCCGCAGAGATGCCCGTGGCGATCGTTGATCGCCTTGAACCGATCCACGTCGAACATCACGAGCGACACCGGCTGGCGGGTGCGGCGTGCCCGCGCGAGTTCGCCGGCGATGCGCTCGAGGGCGTGCGCGCGGTTGGCGAGCCCCGTCAGCGCGTCGCGCAGGCTGCTCTCGCGCAGCGTTCGCAGCAGGTGCAGGCTGTTGAGCGACACGCCCACCAGCGCCACCGTCGCGCCGACGAGGAGGCGCCGCCCGGGCGAGGCCGCCGGCGAGGCCGACGGCAGCCCGAGGACGCCGAGGTTGGTACCGGCAGCGGTCATCGGGAAGCACACCTGGCCGCCGATGTCGAGGCCCTCGGGCCGCACCGCCTCCCGCTGCTTCGAGAGCACCTCGACGGCCAGTTCGACGACCGACACCTGGCCGCCGGTCGTGCGGACGATGTCGGGACCGAGGATCGGCCTCCAGTTCCCCTCTCCGCCCGCCACGACCCAGACTTCACCGCTGCCGGTCAGCTCCGGCAGGTGGCGTTCGAGGACGACGCGGACGGCGTCGAGGTCGGCCGATTCGGTGAGGTCCTGCCAGAAGGTGACGAGGTGCTCGAGCCGCTGCGCCCGGTCCCGCGCCTTGCCGACCTCGGCGGCGTCGGCCGCCGCCCGCTGTTGCAGTTGGAGGCGCTTGGCCTGGATGAAGCCGAGCAGCGAGAGCGCCGCGATCGTGAAACCCGGCAGCAGCCCGATGTGATGCTGGGTCTCGAACTCCCGCATCGACTCGAGGAGCGTGGACAGTTGTCCCGAGAACGCCACGGCGGCGCCCGCGGCGAGGCCGGCGATGAGAAGCAGTTCCTGTCGTCCGATGCGCATGGTGGCAACCGCGTGCGGATCCGCGCTTCCCCGTGTTATCGGCGCCGGCGGAGGGCCCCGACAGCCGAGGCCGCCGGCCACGAAGTCGCGGCGCAGTCGCCGCCACTTGAGAAGCGGCTCCATACCGGGCAGCCATGTGACTTGGGCGTGAGGCGTAAGCCGGGCGTTCGGAGTCGCCTTCCCTTATAATCACCCCCGTGGACCTTCCTGCCGCCGACTCCCGAGACCGCGCCTTCGCGCGGTTGTGCGATCACTCCCGGGTCGGCGCGTTCGTCGGCATCCTCTCCGACAGCGGCGATCGCACCCTCGCGGTCAACGCGCAGCTCCGCCTGATCTTCGGCTACCCGGTCGAGACCGACGAGCGCACGGTCGAGCCGTTCGGCGTCGAGCGCTTCATCGACCCGCTCGCGCGGACGAACCTCGTGGACCGGCTTTTGCGCGACCGATCGATCGCCGACTTCCTGGTCCGCGTCCGCCGCGCGGACCTTTCGCCGATCTGGGTGGAGATCACCGGCTGGGCCGAGGCCGCCGCCGGCGGCGGCGTGCGCCTCGAGGCGCTGGTCCGCGACGTCAGCGACCGGAAGAAGCTCGACGACCAGACCCGGGACCTTTACCACCAGCTCCTGCAGGCCGAGAAGCTCGCCTCGCTCGGCCAGACGATCTCCGGGATCGCGCACGAGCTGAACAACCCGCTGGCCACGATCCTCACGTGGGCCGAGCGGCTCTCGCACCGCCAGGTGGACGACCAGACGCGCCGCGGCCTCGACGTCATCCTCTCGGAAGCCGAGCGCTCCGCCCGGATCGTGCGCAACCTGCTGACCTTCGCGCGCAAGCGGCACACGACGCGCGCGATGGTGGACGTCAACCAGGTCGTCGAGGAAACGCTGACGCTGCGCTCCTACGAGCAGCGCGTCACCAACATCAACGTCCTCCGCGCGCTGGCGGCCGGCCTGCCGCAGGTGTTCGCCGACCCCCACCAGCTGCAGCAGGTGCTCCTCAACCTGGTCATCAACGCCGAGCAGGCGATGCTGTCGGCCCACGGCCACGGCACGCTCGTCGTGCGCACATGGCACGACGGCGCCGACGACACCGTGGTGCTCGAGGTGAATGACGACGGCCCGGGGATCCCGGAGGAGACGAGGACGAAGATCTTCGACCCGTTCTTCACGACCAAGGAGGTCGGCAAGGGGACCGGGCTGGGCCTGACCGTGGCCTACGCGATCGTGCAGGAACACGGGGGGCGGATCTGGATCGGGTCGCCGGAGGACGGGCGCGGCGGGGCGTCGTTCTTCGTGGCGCTGCCGACGGGCGACGCGAGCGCGGTGCGCGCGCCGCAGCCGCCGCCCGAGGAGATTGCGAAGGACCTGCCGCGCGGGGCGTCGGTGCTCCTCGTGGAGGACGAGCCGGCGCTGGCGCAGGCCGTCGGCGACGGCCTCGCCGACGCGGGGTTCGTCGTCGACCACGCGAGCGACGGCGAGCAGGCCCTGGCCAGGACGGCGGCCAGGACCTACGACCTGATCGTGTGCGATTTGAAGATGCCGCGGGTGGACGGCATGCAGTTCTACCGGACCATCGCCGCGACCATGCCCGCGCTGGCGCGCCGGGTCATCTTCGTGACCGGCGACGTCGTCGGCACCGACGCGGAGCGGTTCCTCGAGGAGACCGGCTGCCGCTGGCTCGCCAAGCCGTTCAGGCTCGCCGACTTGCTCCGGGCGGCGCGCGACGTCCTTGGATAGCACAGCACGGTGGCGCCGGCGACGGCGCGGACGGGGGAGGCCGTGGCCGCACGCGGCGCCGCGGGCAGCGCCGCCTTGGCCTGCACGGGGCGGGCGAACGGCAGCACGGGGCGCGCCGCGAGCGGCACGCGCGGCGTGAACGCGGTGATGACCGGCGGCTGCCTGACGGCGCCCGTCGCCCGCGCGGCTGGAGCCGACGGCTCGAGCGCCGCGCGCAGGCGCTGGACGGCGCGGGCGTGCAACTGCGACACGCGCGATTCGTTGACGCCCAGCTCGACGCCGATCTCCTTCATCGTCACGTCGCCGAAGTAATAGAGGCTCACCAGGCGGCGCTCGCGCGCCGGCAGCGTGGCCATGGCCGTGCGGATGCGCTCCTTGATCTCGGTCCGCTCGTAGGCCGAATCCGGGGCGTCGGGCTCGGAGGGCACCAGCGCCGCGGGCAGCGACGTCTCGTCCACGCGGTCGGCGCTCGCCATCGGCGAGGTGGACTCGATCGTGTGGATTCGGACGATCGTGCGGCCCAGGCGCTTCTCGTCCGAGCCGACCTTGGCGGCCAGGTCCGCGATCGACGGCTCGTGGCCCAGCTCGCGACGCAGCGTCTCGCGGGCGGCTTCGAGCTCCCGGCGCACGCGGCGCACCCCGCGTGGCCACGCCTCGCGCCTGAGCGCGTCGATCATCGCCCCGCGCACGCGCCGCTCGGCGAAGGTCTCGAACTTGATGCCCCGCGCCTCGTCGAAGCGGCGGGCGGCGTCGATCAGGCCCATGACCCCGTCCTGCACCAGGTCCCCGATGTCGATGGAGTGCGGCATCGACGCGGCGAGGCGACGCGCCAGGGCCTCGACGAAGGGGAGTCCGGCGACAACGCGCTGGCTCTCGTGATTGGGAATCGTGTGGGCCTGCATCTGACGTTCTCCTTGACGACGTGTTGTTCCTGCCGCATGTCCGACGAGCCCATCCAGTCGCAACGTCGGTGCCAGAATTGGACACACCCCGCCGGGGCCCATCGTGCAGGGGAAGCAACACCTGTAAAGGCATGAACGGTATTGGCTTAAAGGCAGAGCTACCGGTGCGGTCCGGGCGGAGCCGCCGGGACTGGTGCGTCATTGAACAGTCAAATTTTTGACGTTTTGGCGGTGTCTGCTGTCAAAACTGTGACTGCGATGGCTGGAGATGGTTCTTTCCGGAACACCGGGACGACCCTGGAGTCGAAGGGCGTTCGCGGTGCGCGGCCGGCGTCACTTGCCGGGCGGGAGGTCGCCGATCTGCGCCCGAATCTGCCTCGCGGTGCCCATGGCTTCGAGGGCGGCCGCCACGACCTGCGCGGCGCGCGACCGGTTCTTGTCCTGGTCGCACTTGGCTTCGAGCAGTTCCGCGTGGGAGAGAATGACGCCGAGTTCGTTGTTCAGCCTGTGGAACAACTCGCTCAGGTCCTTTTGAATGGTCGTGTTGACGGCTTCTGACACGTTTGCATCCCCGCGGCACGAAACAGGTTCGGCCTTTCTATCGGCCGGTGCCGCGGGGGACTGTAGGAACCGCTCGTTCGCGAGACTTCCCTGAACGGACGAGCTGTGTCAAAATGTTGGCGCTATACTAAATGCCTGCAATCACTAAACATCTGCTCATCGTCGAAGACGAGGCCCCGCTGCGCGAGGTCGTCGCCGAGCGCCTGGCCGACAATGGCTACGACGTCGTGCAGGCCGCCAACGGCGAGGAGGCGCTGGAGCGCCTCGCCGAATTCGCCTTCGACATCATCGTCACCGATCTGCGCCTGCCGGGGGTGGACGGCGGCAAGGTGCTCGAGGCCGCGGTCGCCCGCTACCCCGAGATCATCGGCATCGTCGTGACCGGCTATGGGACCGTGAAGGACGCCGTCGAGGCGATCAAGCGCGGCGCCGCCGACTTCGTCACCAAGCCGTTCCAGTTCGACGAACTGCTGCACGCGCTCGAGTCGGCACTCGAGCAGCAACGCCTGAAGTCGGAGAACGCCTACCTCCGATCGCAGCTCGAGCGCCGGTACAGCTTCACGGGGATCGTCGGCCGCAGCCGGCCCATGCGCGATCTCTTCCAGTTGCTCGAGACGGTGTCCGGCACGAGCAGCACGATCCTGGTCACGGGCGAGACGGGCACGGGCAAGGAACTGGTGGCGCGGGCGATCCACCACAACAGTCCGAGGCGCAACGGCCCGTTCGTGGCGCTCAACTGCAGCGCGATCCCGGAGACGCTGCTCGAGGCCGAGCTGTTCGGCCACGTGCGGGGGGCGTTCACCGGCGCCGTCGGGACGCGGATCGGGCGGTTCGAGCAGGCGCACAAGGGGACCCTGCTGCTCGACGAAGTGGGGACCATGGGCGGGCCGCTGCAGATGAAGCTGCTGCGGTCGCTGCAGGAGCGCGAGGTGGAGCGCATCGGCGATTCGCGGCCGATCAAGGTGGACGTGCGCGTCATCGCGGCCACCAACAGCGACCTGGCGAAGCTGGTCTCCGAGGGGCGGTTCCGCGAGGACCTGTTCTACCGGCTCAACGTCATCCCGGTGCGGCTGCCGCCGCTGCGCGATCGCCGCGAGGACATCCCGCTGCTCGTGCAGCATTTCCTCGAGCGGTTCTGCCGGGAGTTCACGCCGCCGCGCCCGCCGATGACCGTGTCGCAGCAGGCGATCCGCCGGCTGATGGCCTACGCGTGGCCGGGCAACGTGCGGCAGCTCGAGAACGCGCTCGAGCGCGCCGTCGCACTGGGCGCCGGTCGGACGCAGATCGAGGTGGTCGACCTGCCGCCCGACGTGCAGGAGATGGGACCCTCGTCCTCGTCGGCGGCGTTCGCGCTCCCCGACGGCGGCCTCGACCTCCAGGCGTACGTGTCGAACGTCGAGCGCGAGCTGATCCACCAGTCGCTCGCCCGCGCCGGCGGCAACAAGGGACGCGCGGCGCAGTTGCTGAACCTGAAGCGCACGACGCTCGTCGAGAAGCTGAAGCGCCTCGACCGGGAGTGACCGCATGCCGCCACGATTCGCCTTCTGGACCATCATCATCGACGGGCAGCCGACCGCGTTTCGCGCGGCCGAGCGCGACGAACTGCTGCCCACGCTCAAGCAGTTGCAGGCGAAGAACCCGGCGGCCGCGATGAAGTGGTTCGCGCGCGGCCGGGTGTGGGAATCGCCCGAGGAGGCGCGCCGCGAGCGCGCCGAGGCGGAGGCGGTCTCGCGCGAGGCGGCGGCCGCGGAGCGGCGCGGTCGCGAATGGCGCCCGGGCGGCGAGCATCGCGACCCCCGCGAACGGTTCAAGAAGGAGACCTTCCAGGCGAGGAAGCGCCGCGAGAAGAAGGCGGCGGACCTCGCGCGCGGGCCGAGACCCGAAGGCGGCAGCGCACCGGGCGGCGGCAATCGCGTCGGCGCACCTCCCCCGGACTCCCGCCCTCCGAGCCCACGCCCTGAGAGTCCCCGTCCTTCAGGGTCCCGACCGCAGGGGTCCAGACCCCAGGGGTCCCGACCGCAGGGCTTCCGGCCCGCCGGTCCCCATGGCCCGGGCGGACCCGGCGCCGGTCGGCCGCGCAATCGCGGGACCCAGGGGCAGGATCGGCCGGGTGGCAGGGATTTCAAGGGCGCCAAGGGCGGATTCCGCCCGAAGGGCCCCGGCCACGGCGGTCCGGTCGGCGAACGCGCTCACGGTTCTGGCTGGGGCGGCGGCGACAGGGAACACGGTGGTGATCGCCGTGGAGGATTTGGCCGTCCTGGGGGCTTCGGCGGCCCCGGCGGACGCGGACCGCAGGGCGGGTTCGGCCGACCGCCCGGCGGGGCCGGTCGTCCCGGCGGCTTCGGCGGCCATGGAGGCTATGGCTCACAGGGCGGCTCCGGCCGACCGCCAGGCGGGTCCGGTCGTCCCGGCGGCTTCGGCGGCCCCGGCGGGCGCGGACCGCAGGGCGGGTCCGGTCGTCCCGGCGGCTTCGGCGGCCCCGGCGGACGTGGACCGCAGGGCGGCTCCGGTCGTCCCGGCGGCTTCGGCGGCCCCGGCGGACGTGGACCGCAGGGCGGGTCCGGTCGTCCCGGCGGCTTCGGCGGCCCCGGCGGACGTGGACCGCAGGGCGGGTCCGGTCGTCCCGGCGGCTTCGGCGGCCATGGAGGCTATGGCTCACAGGGCGGGCCTGCGCGCCCTCCGCGTGACGATCGTCGGCCTGCGCCGAGGCCGGCGCTGCCCCCGCCGGTGCCCGAGCCCGTTCGGAAGCCCACGGCGCCTCCGCCCGAGCGCGTGGTGCCGCCGGCCAAGCCGGTCGCCCCGGTACCCGCGGCGCCTCCGGTCGTCGCCGGTCCGCCGGCCCCGGCACACAAGACGAAGTTGCCGAGACTGAGGAAGCCGTAGGGGGATGGAAGAACCTGGCAGTAGGAAGAAGTAGGAAGTACCGAAGTAGGAAGTACCGAAGTAGGCGGTCCTGCCGGTTCAAGGCCTGTCAGCCGCAAGGCGCAAGGCGTTCGGCGTAGGCCGTCGGTACCGACCATGGTCTTCCATGTCGTCCTCTTCCGTCCCCGCGCCGACCTGGACGGGGCCGGTCGCGCCAGCCTGGTGGAGGCGTTCGAGGAGGCCCTGCGGCGGATCCCCTCGATCAGGCGGTTTCACGTGGGGCGCCGCGTGACGCACGGTGCGGGCTACGAGTCGCAAATGCTCGTCTCGCTCGATTACGCGGCGATCGTCGAATTCGACGACCTGACCGGCCTCCAGACGTACCTCCGGCATCCCGCGCACGAGGCGCTCGGCCAGCGTTTCATGCAGTCGCTGGAGGCGTCGGCGATTTTCGATTACCAAATGCAGGACGGAGAGGAACTCCGCCTGCTGGCGCGGCAGGAGTGACCCGGGGCGCGCCCTACTTGCCGTCGTCCCGGCCCTGGGCCCGTTCCACGGCGAGGTCGATCGCCTCCAGGTTCGGCGCCGGCCTGGCCTTGCCCGCCGTGCAGTCGGCGCGCGCCGACGCTGAGCTCACCGTTCCCCACCCGCGCCAGCCGCAGGCGTGACAGCGGTGGAGCCTGACGTGCGTGAACGCCTTGCGCAGGCGCTCCCACGCGTTCCGGCTTCGGGACCGATGGATCCTCGGAGAACCGCACTTCGGACAATTGAGCACGAGACCTTCCCCCTCCACAGGATCGACCCTCGCCCGTCGGTCCGCGACGGCGGGGCGTCGGACGAATGATAGCACCAGCGTCAGTCGGGCGGCCTTCCGCCGACGATGTGCCGGATCCGCGCGAAGATCCCGGGCTTCTCGGTCCGGGGCGCGGTGAGCAGATCGAGGCACGCCCCGATGCCGGTCACCGGCTCGATGCCGAGCCGCTGCGCGTTGGGCGGGATGTCGACGAGATTCGCGTTCCAGATCAGGATCGCGCGGGCCCTCGACTCGAGCTTCACGTCGAGGCAGTTCTCCGGCCGGTCGTCGACGACCACGTCGAGCGAGAGGGCCGAGGCGACCTTCCCGCGCGACCCCTTGATCACGTAGACGCTGGGCAGGTCGAAGCCGTGGGCGACGAGCCAGCGCTGCGTCTGGAGTTGCGTGTTGTCGCCGCCGCTCGACGGCCGCTGCGTGATGAAGATCACCTCCCACCCCCGCTCCCTGGTCAGCGCGGCGAGGCGGGCGACGATGCCGGGTTCGGTCTCGGACAGCGACTCCCAGAAATTCCCGGTGCGGCGCACCGCTTCCCAGATGTCGTGCTGCTGCGGGCGAGTGAGCGCCCTGATGCGGGTCGGTTCGACCTGTTCTTCCTCCGCCGTCGGGCCGTCGGCCGATCCTGGCGCGGCCGGGTCGGCCGGCGCCGCCGCCCCGGGCCCGGGCCCGGGCCCGTCCTGCGGCGCCTCGCCGAACAATCGGGTGGCGATCTCGGCCAGCGCGGTGTCGAGGTCGGCGATCACGCCGTCGCAGTCGAACGCAATCCTGAGTGCCATCGAGGTTCCTGGGCCGGCCCCGTCGGTGAAGCTCGGCGCCGGGGACGCTCATGATAGCACCGCCACCCGGCGCGCCGGGCACGTGCGGCCCCCGCCGCGGGGCGCCTACGTAAAAAACCGTGCAATCTCGGCGCGCAGCCCCTCGATCGAGTCGGCGTGATTCACGGCCTCGCGCAGGTGCGCCCCGCCGGGGAACCCCCTCGTGAACCAGGCGCAGAGTGCGCGGAGCTTGTTGATGACCCAGCGCTCGCGGCCGCGGGCCGGGCCGGCGGCGCCAGACGTTCCCGCGCGGCCGCCCGCGTCGCCCGGTTCGTCGGCCCCGGCGCCGGCGCGGAGCGCGACGTGCCTGAAGCTCGCTGGCTCGCCGGCCGGGTCGGCGAGGAGCATGTCGATGTAGTCCAGCAGGAAGCCGCGCCGGTCGGCGACCGAGACGGCGGACACGGGTCGGCCCGCGGCGCTGGCGGCGGCCTGGGCGAAAATCCAGGGATTGCGAAGCGCGCCGCGTCCGACGAGCACGCCGGCGACCGCGCCGTCGCGCACGCGGTGCACAAGCTCGTCCGGCTCGACGCAGTCGCCGTTGCCGTAGACCGGGATCGCGACCGCCCGCGCGACCCGCTCGATCACGGCCCAGTCGGCCCGCCCGCTGTACGCCTGCGCGGCGGTGCGGCCATGCACGGCGAGGGCCGACGCCCCCGCGCGCTCCAGGCGCTGCGCCAGGTCGGGCGCGGTCATCTCGCGATCGTCCCAGCCGGCGCGCATCTTCACCGTCACCGGGATCGCGACCGCCTGCGCCATCGCCCGCACGATCGCCGCCGCCCGCTCGGGGTCGCGCATCAGGCTGCAGCCGGCCTGACCCTTGGCGACCTTCGGCACCGGGCAGCCCATGTTGACGTCGACCACGTCAGCGCCGAGCCGCTCGACCACCTGCGCCGCGAGCGCCATCTTCCCGGGGTCGCCGCCGAAGATCTGCACCGCGATCGGGCGTTCCTCCTCGGTGAATTCGGCGTACTCGAGCGTCCGGTCGATCCCACGCACCAGCCCCTCGCTGCTGACCATCTCGGTCACGACGAGGCCGCAGCCGCCGTGGCGCTTGACCAGGCGCCGGAACGCCGTGTCGGTCAGGCCGGCCATCGGCGCGAGGCCGAACGGGGAAGGGAGGGTAATCACGGTAATCGGGACTGACGATGGTAAATCGGGCGCTTCGCTGAGGAACCGATTCCTCAGCGTCCGTTCCGATTACGTCAGTATGGCCTGACGTCCGCCGCGTCAACCGTCGTCGCGACCGCCCGCCCGATGAGTTCGACGGCGAGCACGAGCCTTGCGTGCCGGTCCTTCTTGACGAGCAGCCCGGTGACGCCTTTCAGCGGGCCGTGGACGACCTCGACGCGCGAGCCCTCGCTGATGAACGGGCACGGGTCGTACTGGAGGTCGCTCGTGACCAGTCGGCGGACCGCCTCGACCTCGGTGTCCGGGATCGGTGCGAGCTTGCCGTTGAAGGACACGATGGTCGCAACGCCCGCGCAGGTGAGGACACTCAGCGAGTCGGCGGGGTCGAAGCGCGCGAAGCAGTAGCCGGGGAAGAGCGGCCAGTCCACGCGCTTGCGGCGGTCCTTCCAGCGGCTCCAGCGGGGCACGGTGGGCAGAAAGGCCTCGACGCCCTTCCGCCCCAGCTGCTCGTAGACCGCCTTTTCGGCGCGCGAGCGCGTCCAGACGGCAAACCACGGTGGCACGGTTACTTCTTCTCCGGCGGCGGCGGCGCACTCGCCGCCACCGCATCCTCCGCCACCTTCTGCTCGAAGATCTTCTTGAGCTCGGGGTTCTTCCAGTCGAGTACCGCTTCCGCCCGGAGCTTCTGGATGTAGCGGTTGTACTCGGCCGCCTGCTTGGTGTTCCCCACGCGGTTCCCGATCGCCTCGCGCGCCTGGTCCCACGGCAGCAGCGTGGCCTCGTTGAGCGTCTCGATCTTGAAGATCTGGTAGCCGCTCTGCGTGCGGATCACCGGCGTGATCTCCCCGACCTTGAGCGGCTCGATGATCCGCCGCAGCGCCGGCGCGAGGTCGGCGATGCTGATCGGGCCGATGAGGCCGCCGTTGGCCTTCGACGCCGCCGTCGAGTCGTCGGCGACGGCCTTCTCGAAGCTCTCGCCGCCCTTCAGCTTCGCGAAGAGCGCGTCCGCCTTCGCCTTGGGCGCCGGGTCGTCGGAGGCTGGCGTCGCCGGGATCAGGATCTCGCGCAACATCACGGTCGCCGGCGAGGTGAACTCGGCCCGGTGCGCCTCGTAGTACGCCTTGGCCTCGGCCTCGGTGACCGAAATGCGCCCCATCACCTCGTTGCCCCGCACCTGCTGGATGATCATGTTCTTCTCGAGGCGCGCCCTGAGCTCGGCGTAGGTCATCCCCTCCGCCTTCAGCGCCTGCTGGAACTGCTCCTCGGTTTCGATCTTGTTCTCTTTCTTGATGTTCTCGAGCGTCTCCTTGAGCTTCTCGTCGGTCAGGTGATAGCCCAGCTCCCGGCCGCGCTGCAGGAGGAGCAGCTCGTCGACGGCGTCCACGATGATCTGGGGGGTGATCTCGGCGAGCGTCTTCGTCAGCTCGGCGTTGCTCATCGACTGCGGGTTCTCCCGCATCGCCCTGATCGCCTCCGACTGGCGGGATTCGAGGTCGCTCTGGGTGAGGATGTCGCCGTTCACCTTCACGAGAATGCGCTCGATGATCTCGGCACGCGGCGCGGCCACGCCGAGGGTGACCAGGCCCAGGAGGATGACGAATCCGCGAGCGACAACCGTTTTCTTCATTGAACCTCGTGAACTTTCAATCTTACTTCGAACCGAGAAGCTCGCTCAAGACTTGCCGGACGCGCGTGAGCACGCCGGCCGGGCCCCGCGGGTCCTCCTTCTCGGGGCGGAGGATCGCCTCCTTGTTGAACCCCGGCCGCACCACCTCCTCGGTGGCGCGCGCCGTCCACCACGACCGGGCGGCCGGGCCGACGCGCCCCGGGACGGCCCGCTGGCCCGGGCGCGCGCGTCCCGCCGGCGCCTGCGGCGCGGCCGCGTGGCCGAGGAGCCCGGATCGGTTCGGCCCCTTGAACGCCTTCGGCGGCACCCGGCCAAGGTCCAGCTTCAAGCTCGACGGTGGCGCCAGCGTCACCTCCGGGCGTTCGGCGACCAGCCTGAGGACCCGCTGCGGGTCCGGCCCCCCCTGGCCCTTGAACGTAAAGACGACAGCCGAGCCCTGGCGGTCGATCGATTCGATCCCCAAACGGTCGGCGGCGATGCGGACACGCCCGTAGTCGACCAGGTTGAGCACCTGCGGCGGCATCGGGCCGTACCGGTCCACCGCCTCCTCGGCGACCCCGTCGAGCTCGGCGTCGGTCCGCGCCGCCGCGACCCGGCGGTAGAGGGCGAGCCGCTGCGCCTGCTCCGGCACGTAGCTGGTGTCGATGCGAAGGTCGACGTTGAGGTTCACCGTCGCGCGGGTGTCGTCCTCGATCTCCTCGCCCCTCAGCTCGCGCACCGCCTGCTCGAGCAGCTTCATGTACATCTCGAAGCCGATCGCCTCGATGTGGCCGCTCTGTTCCCCGCCGAGCAGGTTGCCGGCGCCGCGGATCTCCAGGTCGAGCGCCGCCACGCGGAACCCGCTCCCGAGGTCCGAGAACTCCCGGATCGCCGCCAATCGCTTGCGCGCGACCGGCGACAGGGTGTTTCCGGGCGGGACCAGCAGGTAGGCGTAGGCCGGCCGGTCCGAGCGCCCGACGCGCCCGCGCAGCTGGTAGAGCTGCGAGAGGCCGTAGCGGTCGGCCCGGTTGATGAGGATGGTGTTGACGTTGGGGATGTCGAGGCCGTTCTCGACGATGGTCGTCGCGAGGAGGATGTCGAACTTGCGCGCCACGAAATCCACCATCGCGCGCTCGAGCGCTTCCTCGCCCATCTGGCCGTGGCCGACCACCACCTTCGCCTCCGGCACCAGCCGGGTCAGCAGGCTGCCGATCGAGTAAATCGACTCGACGCGGTTGTGCACGAAGTAGACCTGGCCGCCCCGCGCCAGCTCGTTCCGCACGACGCGCGCGATGAGCGGCTGGTCGAAGCGCACGACGTTGGTCTGGATGGCCAGGCGGTCCTTGGGCGGCGTCTCGATCACCGACATGTCGCGGATCCCGACCATCGACATGTTGAGCGTCCGCGGGATCGGCGTCGCGGTCATCGTCAGCACGTCCACGTGCCGGCGCATCTGCTTGATGCGCTCCTTGTCGGCCACCCCGAAGCGCTGTTCCTCGTCGACCACCAGCAGGCCGAGATCCTTGAACACTACGTCCTTCGACAGCAGCCGGTGCGTGCCGACGATGATGTCGACCCGGCCGTCGGCGAGGTCGGCCAGCGACTGCTTGATCTCCCCGCGCGTGCGGAACCGGCTCACCATCGCCACGCGGACGGGGAAGCCCGCGAACCGCTCGCCGAGCGTCTTGAGGTGCTGGAACGCGAGGACGGTGGTCGGCGCGAGGATCGCCACCTGCTTGCCGTCCATCACCGCCTTGAACGCGGCGCGCATGGCGACCTCGGTCTTGCCGTACCCCACGTCGCCGCACAGGAGGCGATCCATCGGCGTGGAGGACTCCATGTCGGCCTTGATGTCGGCGATGGCGGCCTGCTGGTCGGTGGTGAGGTCGTAGGGGAACGCGCCTTCGAACTCCTCCTGCCAGTGCGTGTCGGCGCCGAACGCGTGGCCCGGCTTGGCCTTGCGCGCGGCGTAGAGCTTGAGCAGCTCCTCGGCCATGTCGCGCATGGCCTTCCTGACGCGGGTCTTGGCGCGCTCCCACGTCGTGCCGCCGAGCCGGTCGAGCGGCGGGCGGCTGGCGCCCGTGTACTTCTGCAGGAGGTCGAGCCGCTCGACGGGGACGTACAGCTTGTCGTCGCCCGCGTAGCGCACCTCCAGGAATTCCTGCGTCGCCTGGCTGTACGGGTCGGTGGCGATCTGGCGCAGGCCGGCGAACCGCCCGATGCCGTGGTCCACGTGCACGACGAAGTCGCCGACCTTCAGGTCGCGGAAGTCCGACAGGAACGCGTGGGCCGCCGCGCGCCGGCGGTCCGACGGCGTCCGCTCCTCCTCGAACACGTCCGTCTCGGCGAAGACCTCGAGCCCGGGGGCCGGCAGGTGGAAGCCGCGGGACAGGCTGCCCGTCGCCACCAGCACGGCGGCGGCGTGCGCCATCTCGCCGCGCGCCTCGCCGCGCTCGCCGCCCCGCGCGTCGACGAAGACCGGCGAGGCGATGAGGTCGTAGTCCCTCAGCAGCTCGATGACGCGCTCGGCGCGGCCCGGCGTGGCGGCCACCAGGAGCACGACCTCCCCGGCCTGGCGCGCGCGGCGGATCTCCTGGACGAAGTCGCCGATGCGCCCGCGGAACTCGACGGCCGTCTGGCAGCGGACCGCCAGCTCGCCGTCCGACGCCCGCCCGGGCGCGGCGGCGGCCTCTCCCGGGGGCCCGACCAACGCCGTCCCCTCGCCGATGCCGAGTTCGTCGATCGTCGTCGCCAGGCCGATCCAGGCGTCGATGTCGTCGAGCGCGTGGAAGATCCGCTCCGGCGCCGGCGCCGACACGCCGCGGTCGGAGATTTCGCGCCAGCTCGCCGCGAACTGCTCGAGCGACTTCGCCGCCCGTGCGCGCACCTCTTCGGCCTCGCACACGTAGAGCAGCGGCTGCCCGACGAAGTCGATGAGCGACGCCGATCGGTCGCCGTCGAACTCCAGGGCGTCGGGGAGGGGCGGGGGCTGGTCTTCGACATCGTCCGTCCCGGCCTCGACCTCGTCGGCCTCGCTGGCCGAGTCATCGTCGCCCCAGTCGGCGGCGTCCGCATCCTCGTCGGGCAGAACATCCGGCCCTCGGCCTGCGAAAGTGCCCCTCGTTCCCCGTCCCTCGTCCGCCGTCCCTCGCCCCTCCGCCTTCGCTCTGCGAGCTTCGGCGGACAGGTCGTCCCTCGTCCCTTCGGTGGTGAACACCTCGCGCAGCGGGACGATGCCGATGCGGTCCACTTCGCCGACCGACCGCTGCGTCGCCGGGTCGAACGCGCGGATCGACTCGACCGTGTCGCCGGCGAGGTCGATCCGGTACGGCCGGGCGCTCCCCGCCGGGAAGATGTCGATGACGCCGCCGCGGACGCAGAACTCGCCGTGGGCGTCCACCGGGTCCTGGCGCGTGAAGCCGGCGTCGACGAGCAGCGACGCCAGCGCGTAGGGATCGACCTCGTCGCCCGCCTTGACGTCGATGGAGGCGGCCAGCAGCCGGTCGGGCGCGCTCACCTTCGGCAGCAGGGCCGGCGCCGACGCGACGATGACGCGCGCGGCGCCGGTCGCGGCGCCGTGGAGCGCCCGGGCGCGGGAGGCGAGCACGCCGGGGTGCGGGGCCAGCCCCCGGTAGAGATCGACTTCGTGCGACGGGAACGGCAGCACCGCCTGGGTCGCGGCGGCGTCGGAAAGCCCGTCGAGGGCGGCGAGGAAGAAGCGGACGTCGCCGCTCACCTGCTCGACGTCGGCGTCGGTCGGCACCACGGCCACGATCGTCGCGACCGCCGATCCGGCCGGCGTCAGCCGCGCGTCGCGGCTGGCGGCCGCGGCGAGGTACAGGGCGCGGGCCGACGACGAAAGGCCCACCACGCGCGTGACGCCGGGCGCACCGAGGCCGGCGCGAGCGATCACGCTCTTGAGAAGGGCTTGCAGGGACAGGGACGTGGACACTGGTGGTGTTTCGCGCGCGGTGGTCAGTGGTCGGTTGTCAGCCTGTCACGCGTGATCCACTGGCAACGAGTTACTGGCAACTAGCCACGGGTTCTGATCCTCTCGATCATACTCGTCGTCGAGAACCCGGGCGCGAGCGGGATGCGGATGACCCGGCCGCCGCCGGCCTCGACGCTGTCGCGGCCGACGATCCGGTCGGCGGCCCAGTCGGCGCCTTTCACGAGGACGTCGGGCCGAAGCTCGGCGATGACGGCGTGCGGGTCGTCCTCGTCGAAGATCACGACGGCGTCCACCGCCGCGAGCGCCGACAGCACCTCGGCGCGCTCGCGCCCGGGATTGACGGGCCGGGCCGGCCCCTTGATCGCCCGCACCGAGCGGTCGGAGTTGACCGCGACGACGAGCGCGTCGCCGTGGGCGCGGGCCTCGGCCAGGTAGCGCACGTGCCCGGGGTGTAGCAGGTCGAAGACGCCGTTGGTGAAGACGACGGTCCGGCCCGCGGCGTGCAGCCGGTCGGCCCAGGCGGCGGCGGCGCGACGGGTCAGGACGGGCATGGCGTTCGGACCGGTCAGACGCGGACGACGATCACGGTGATGTTGTCGGGGCCGCCGGCCAGGTTGGCGGCGTGGACGAGCGCGTCGCACACGGTGCCGACGGGGCCGTTCCCGGCCGGGCCCTGGCCGTCCTGCGCCAGGATCTCCGCGATCTGGGCGTCGGTGAGGACGCCCGACAGCCCGTCGCTGCAGAGCAGGAGCGCGTCGCCGGGCCTGAGCGGCGCCCACCCGAATTCCGAGAGCGGCTCGATGCCGCCGGTCAGCGCGCGGGTGAGCTGGTTCCGCCGCGGGTGGCGCCAGGCGTCCTGCTCGGTGATG
The DNA here is from genome assembly GCA_963776495.1 of uncultured Acidobacteriota bacterium. Classification (GTDB taxonomy): domain Bacteria; phylum Acidobacteriota; class Vicinamibacteria; order Vicinamibacterales; family Fen-181; genus FEN-299. Next base: position 795,999 of record CAVZMW010000003.1, read on the forward strand.
AGGCCGGCCCGCACCTGTTCCTCCACCCACGAGTGGTCGCGCGTCAGTCGATCGAGCCGGTCGCCCCGCCAGCGGTAGACGCGGCTGTCGCCGACGTGGCCGATGGTCGCGCCGGCGATCGGGTCGCGCACGCCCGCCTGGTCCGACTCGAAGAGCACCGTGGCGATCGTCGTCGCCATGCCGGTCCGGCCGCGCGCCCCCGCGCCTTCGGCCTGCAGGCGGACGTTCGCCTGGTGCAGGGCCCAGTTCAGGCGGTTGCCGTCGACGCCGAGCGGCGACTGGTAGTCGAAGGGCCAGGGGGAGCGCTCGGTCCAGCCGCGGGTCTCCTCGATCGCGAGCTGGATCGCGTCGATCGCGGCGTGCGAGGCGACCTCTCCGGCGTTGTGGCCGCCGACGCCGTCGGCGACCGCGAACAGCCCGAGGTCCGGGCGCGCGCAGTAGCTGTCCTCGTTGATCTCGCGGCGAACGCCGATGTGGGTGGCGGCCGAGAACGACAACGGCATGCCCCGCCTTCCTACCCGCGGGTGCGGGCCCGGGTTGCCACGTTCAGCCGGGTCAGGGCTTTCATCAGGGCGACACGGGCGCGTTCGAGATCCTGGTCGCGCTGGCGCGACGCCAGCCGCTGCTCGGCCCGCTGACGCGCCGCCTGCGCGCGGTCGACGTCGATCTCGTCGGCGCGCTCGGCGATCTGCGCGAGGACCACCACCCGGTCGGGCAGCACCTCGGCGAGGCCGAACGCCACCGAGAGGTAGAACTTCTCGGCCCCCTTGCGGTACCACAGCTGCCCGACCTGCAGCATCGACAGCAGCGGGGTGTGGCCCGGCAGCACGCCGAAGTACCCTTCGGTCCCCGGCACCTGGACCTCGTCCACCTGGTCGTGGACGATCGCCCGGTCGGGCGTGACGATCTCGAGGGCGAGGTGCGCGGGGAGTGCCATGTCCTAGCTCGCTTTCAGCTGCGCCGCGCGCTCGACCGCCTCTTCGATCGTGCCGACCATGTAGAACGCCTGCTCGGGCAGCGCGTCGTGCTTGCCCTCGAGGATCTCCTTGAACCCGCGGATCGTGTCGGCGACCGGGACGTACTTGCCCGGCGTCCCGGTGAACTGCTCGGCGACGAAGAAGGGCTGGGAGAGGAAGCGCTCGATCTTCCGGGCGCGCGCGACCGCGATCTTGTCCTCCTCCGAGAGCTCGTCGATCCCGAGGATCGCGATGATGTCCTGCAGGTCCTTGTAGCGCTGCAGCACCTGCTTCACCTGGCGCGCGACGTCGTAGTGCTCCTCGCCGACCACGTGCGGGTCGAGGATGCGCGAGGAGGAGGCCAGCGGGTCGACCGCCGGGTAGATGCCGCGGTCCACGATGGCGCGCGAGAGGTTCGTCGTCGCGTCGAGGTGGGCGAACGTCGTCGCCGGCGCCGGGTCGGTGTAGTCGTCGGCCGGCACGTAGATCGCCTGCACCGAGGTGATCGAGCCCTTGTTGGTCGAGGTGATCCGCTCCTGCAGTTCGCCCATCTCGGTGAGCAGCGTCGGCTGGTAGCCGACGGCCGACGGCATGCGGCCGAGCAGCGCCGACACCTCGCTCCCGGCCTGCGTGAACCGGAAGATGTTGTCGATGAACAGCAGCACGTCCTTGCCTTCCGCGTCGCGGAAGTACTCGGCCTCGGTCAGCGCGCTGAGGCCGACGCGCAGGCGGGCGCCCGGCGGCTCGGTCATCTGGCCGTAGACCAGCGTGCAGCGCGACTTCGACGGGTCGCCGGCCACGATGACGCCGCTCTCCTGGAACTCCGTCCAGAGGTCGTTCCCCTCGCGCGTGCGTTCGCCCACCCCGCCGAACACCGACACGCCGCCGTGCTTGAGCGCGATGTTGTGGATGAGCTCCTGGATGATGATCGTCTTGCCGACGCCCGCGCCGCCGAACAGGCCGATCTTGCCCCCCTTGAGGTACGGCTCGATCAGGTCGACGACCTTGATGCCGGTCTCGAACATCTGCAGCTCGGTGGACTGGTCGATCAGCGCCGGGGCCGGGCGGTGGATCGGCCACCGCTCCTTGGCCATCACCGGCCGGTCGGGGAAGTCCACCGGGCGGCCGAGGACGTTCAGCACGCGGCCGAGCGTTTCGGGGCCGACCGGCACCGAGATCCCCTCGCCGAGATCGGTCGCCGCCATCCCGCGCTGCATGCCGTCGGTCGGCTCCATCGCGACCGTCCGGACGCGGTTCTCGCCGAGGTGCTGCTCGACCTCGAGGATGACGTCGATCGCGGCCGAGCCCTCGCCGCCCGGCGAGGCCACCCGGACCGCGTTGTAGATGGCCGGCAGGTGCCCGCCCTCGAACTCGATGTCGACCACCGGGCCGATGACCGAGACGACCTTGCCGACGTGGTGATTGGCTGTCTGTTCCATAGTCCCCGCGCCCCTGCACGCCCTACGCCTGACGCCCCGCGCCTGACGCGCTACTTCCTACTTCATACTTCCTACTTCGTACTTCGTACGTTCGGCCTTCATCTCTGCGCCCCGGCGCCCGACACGACCTCGATGATCTCGCGCGTGATCGCCGCCTGCCGCACCTTGTTCATCGTCAGCGTCAGGCTGTCGATCACCTCGCCCGAATTCTTCGTGGCGTTCTCCATCGCCACCATCTGCGCGGCGTTCTGCGCGGCCGCCGACTCGAGCAGCGCGGCGTACACCTGGAACTCCACGAAGCGCGGCAGCAGATCGTCGAAGATCTGCTGCGCCGACGGCTCGTAGAGGTAGTCGACCGCGGCGGTGGCGTCGGTGGAGTCGAACTGCCCCCTCGGGATCGGCAGCAGCGGCGCGATCACGAGCCGCTGCTGGAGGACCGACTTGAACTCGTTGTAGGCCAGGTAGACGCTGTCGGCCTCGCGGGCGGTGAACGCCCCGACGACCTCGCGGGTGATCGCCTTCGCGTGCTCGTAGCCGGGGTTGCGCGTGAAGTTGACGAGCTCGAAGCGCGCCGGGTACTCGCGGCGGCGGAAGAAATCGCGGCCCCGGCGGCCGACGAGCCCGAGCGTCACCGCCTGGTCCGCGTGCGCGAGGATGTGGTTCGAGGCCGCGCGGATGATGTTGGCGTTGAAGCTGCCGCACATCCCCTTGTCGGCCGTCATCACCACCATCAGCACGCGGTGGACGTCGCTCGCGGCCGGTTGCGCCAGCAGTGGGTGCGTCGAGGGGTCGACGCGCAGGGCCAGGTCGCCCAGCACGCGCGAGATCTGCCGCGCCATCGGGCGCGCGTTGACGATCCGCTCCTGCGACTTGCGGAGGTTCGCCGCGGCCACCATCTTCAGGGCCTTGGTGATCTGCTGCGTCGACTTGACGGCGCGGATCCGCCGGCGGATGTCAATCAGTGACGGCATTGGGCGTCTTCGGCTCTCGATCTGCTACGCGGCGCGGCGGGCCGCCGCAAACTCGGCCCCGAATTCCCTCAACGCGGCGTCCACCTCGGCTTTCAGCTCGTCGCTGAGCGCCTTCTTGTCCCTGAGCGCGCTCAGGATGCCGGGGTGGCGCGTCTCGACGAACCGGAACAGCCCGGTCTCGTACGCCGGCGCGTCCGCGACCTCGAACGGGTCGAGGTAGCCGTTGGTGCCGGCGTAGATGATGAGCACCTGCTTCTCGACCGGCAGCGGCTGGTACTGCGCCTGCTTGAGGATCTCCATCAGCCGGCGGCCGCGGTTGAGCTGGTCCTGCGTCGCCTTGTCGAGGTCGCTCGCAAACTGCGCGAACGCCGCGAGGTCGCGGTACTGCGCCAGGTCGAGGCGGAGGCGCCCGGCGACCTGCCGCATCGCCTTCACCTGCGCCGACCCGCCGACGCGCGAGACCGACAGGCCGACGTTCACCGCGGGGCGCTGGCCCTGGTTGAACAGGTCGCCCTCGAGGAAGATCTGGCCGTCGGTGATCGAGATGACGTTGGTCGGGATGTAGGCCGACAGGTCGCCCGCCTGCGTCTCGATGATCGGCAGCGCGGTCAGCGATCCGCCGCCGAGATCCTTCTTCATCTTGGCCGCCCGCTCGAGCAGCCGCGAGTGCAGGTAGAACACGTCCCCGGGGTAGGCCTCGCGGCCCGGCGGCCGCCGGAGCAGCAGCGAGATCTCGCGGTAGGCCTGGGCGTGCTTCGACAGGTCGTCGTAGACGCAGAGCGCGTGGCGGCCGCTGTCGCGGAAGTACTCGCCCATCGCGCACGCGGCGTAGGGGGCGATGTAGAGCATCGGCGCCGGGTCGGCCGCCGCCGCCGCCACGACGATCGAGTACTCCATCGCGCCCGATTCCTCGAGCGTCTTCACGACGTGCGCGATCGTGGACGTCTTCTGCCCGATCGCGTTGTAGATGCAGACGACGTCCTGCCCCTTCTGGTTGATGATCGTGTCGATCGCGATCGCCGTCTTGCCGGTCTGGCGGTCGCCGATGATCAGCTCGCGCTGGCCGCGGCCGATCGGGATCATCGAGTCGATCGCCTTGAGGCCGGTCTGCACCGGCTCGCGCACCCCCTGGCGGTCCACGACGCCCGGCGCGAGGCGCTCGATAGGGGCGAGGCGCTTGGTCGCGATCGGGCCCTTGCCGTCGAGCGGCTGGCCCAGGCTGTTGACGACGCGCCCCAGCATCTCCTCGCCCACCGGCACCGAGATGATGCGCCCCGTGCGCTTGACCGTGTCGCCTTCCTTGATGTTGCGGTACTCGCCGAGCAGCACCGTCCCGACGCTGTCCTCCTCGAGGTTGAGCGCGATCCCGAACACGCCGTGCGGGAACTCGATCATCTCGCCGGCCATCGTGCGATCGATGCCGTGCACGCGGGCGATGCCGTCGCCGATCGACACCACCGTCCCCACCTCGGCGACGTCCACCTCGACGGCGTAGCTGCCGATCTGGTCGCGGATGATCTTGGAGATTTCTTCGGCTTTGATGTCCATCGAATTCAGGCCCTTCAAGACGTCCAGGTCGTGCCGGTCAACGCGTCCTTCATCTTCTCGAGCTGGCGCTTCACGCTGCCGTCGTACACCACGCTGCCGATCCGCGTCACGACGCCCCCGATGAGCGTCGCGTCGACGCGGGACGTCATCGACACGCGCCGGCCGGTCCGCCGCTCGATCGCCCCCCCGATCGCCTCGGCCGCGCCGGCGGGCAGCGCCACGGCGCTGGTCACCTCCGCCCGGACGACGTTCTGGAAGTCCAGCAGGCGGTCGCGGTACTCCTCGAGCAGGTCCGGGAGCAGCACCAGCCGGTCGCGCCCGGCCAGCAGCACGACGAGCTTCTTCACGATCGGGCCCGTGCCGAGCCGCGCCGCCAGTTCCGCGACCAGGGCCGCCTTCCGCGCGGCCGGGATCGCCGGGTTGACCAGCGCGCGGGCGAGCTGGTCGTGTCCGACCGTGAGCGACACGAACGCCGCGAGGTCGCGCTCCGCGGCCTGCGGGTCGCCCTCCAGCCGGCTCACGTCGAGCAGCGCCTTCGCGTAGCGTGCGGCGGAACTGCGGTTGGTCATCTTCGGTCTCGGCTGACGGCTGACGGCTGACGGCTGACGGCGCAGGGCCGAGGGCCGCCGTCGGCCATCAGCCTTCAGCCGTCGGCCCCTTCATTCCCTGACTTGAGCCACGTACCGGTCCACGAGCCGCGCCTGGTCGGCGTCGGTGATCGCGCGCTTCACGCGCTCGGTGGCGACGGCGACGGCCAGCTCGCCGGCGCGCGCCTTCAGCTCGCGCTCGGCGACGCGCAGCTCGGTCGCGATCTCCCGCTTCGCCTGGTCGATCAGGCGCTGGCGCTCGGCCTCGGCCTGGGCGCGGATGCGCGCCTCCTCGGCCGCGATTTCCTCGGCGCCGCGGCGTTTCAGCGCCTCGAGCTCCCCGGGTAGCGCGCCCATCTTCGCGTCGATCACGGACAGCTCGGCGCCGGCTTCGGCCTTGAGGTCCGCCGCCTTCGCGAGCTCGCTGCGCACCTGGACGCGGCGCTGGTCGAGGTAGGCCATGAGCGGCGAGCGCAGGAAGTACACGAGCGCGCCGGCCAGCAGCGCGAAGTTGAACAGGCGCGCCACCGTCGCCCATGGCGATTCCGCGCGCTCCGCCTCCCGTTCGCCGGCGTCGGCGTGCCGCGCGTCGCCGGCCCCGCGGCGGCGCGGTCGCCGCCAGGCCGCCGCCGCCTGCGGGGCGGACGATTCCCGCGCGGCCGCGGCGGCCGGCAGCCCCCACGACGCCCACACGAGGACGGCGAGGACGGCGGCCGCGCGCGCCATCCGGGAGCGTGCGGCGTGGGCGGTCGGCGTCGGGGGAATCGGGGATCGGGTGGCCGGAGTGCGGATCAAAGGGTCACGACACTTTCCGATCGAGCACGCGTTCGACGATGGCCTCGCCGAGAGCATCGGCCTCCTTCTCGAGTTGCGCCCGCGCCTCGCCGGCCTGCGCTTTGAGCCTGGCGCCCGCCTCGGCGACCTGCGCGTCAACCTCCCGGCGCGTCTCGGCCATGAGCTCGGCCCGCTTCTCGCCGGCCCGGTGACGGTTCTCGTCCATCTCGCGGTAAATCTCCGCCTGCGCGGCCTTGGTGCGCCGCTCGAACTCGGCCGCGGCCTCGCGGGCTTTCGCGGCGGCGGCCTGGGCCATGTCCTGGGCGGAGCGGATCGCCGCCTCGCGCTCGCGCATCACGCGCCCGAGCGGACGGAAGAGCCCGCGGTCGAGCACGACGGCGACGAGCAGCACGATGACGATGACCCAGAAGACGGCGAGACCCGGGAGCACCTGCGAACACCTCCAACCCGCGCACGGCCTCGGGGACCGCGCGCCGGGGTCACCAGCATCCGGCGAAAGGCGAAGAACGTGAAAACATCAATTTATACCACGGCTTCCGGGCGGAATGGAACAGCCGTCTAGCCCGGATCATTCATGAAGGCCCGAATGATCCGCCCTGCGCGGTTCCACGATGCTCACCGCGCCCTGAGCGTGTCGAAGGGCGGGCTTCGACTCGGGCCCGATTCGAGGGCCCTCGCTCAGGGTTAGCCGAGCGCGATGGCGGAGCCCGACCTGGGACGCGCGGCGCCGATACGGGCGGCCGTCACGCCGGCGGCCGAGAACGCCGACGCCGCGGCGGCCGCCGACGCCGGGTCGACCGCGACCAGGAGCCCGCCCGACGTCTGCGGATCGAAGAGCAGCGCGAGCCGATCCGGGGCCACGCCGTCGCGACCGGCGACGCCGGCGGCGAAGTACTCCTCGTTCGTCTTCATCCCGCCCGAGCGGTTGGACGCCAGGTCGAGGGCTCCCGGGATGAGCGGCACGGCGGCGACGTCGAGCGCCAGCGTGACGCCGCTGCCGTGCGCCATCTCCGTGGCGTGGCCGAGGAGCCCGAACCCGGTGACGTCGGTGCACGCGTGGACGCTCCCCGCGGGCAGCGTCAGCAGCGCCCCGGCGGCCGCGCGGTTCAACTCGAGCATCACCGCGATGGCGGCGTCCGCGGTCTCGCGCCCGGCACGCTCGAACTTGATCGCGGTGGCGACGACGCCGGTGCCGATCGGCTTGGTGAGGAAGATCGCGTCGCCGGGGCGCGCGCCCGAGTTGCGCCACACCGCGCCGGGGGCCACCACGCCGGTGACGGCGTAGCCGAACTTGACCTCGCGGTCCTGCACCGTGTGGCCGCCGAGCAGCGCCACGCCGGCCTCGCCGAGCTTGTGGAGGCCGCCGAGGAAGATCTCCCGGATCGTGGCCTCGTCGACCTCGTCTTTCGGGAAGCCGGCGACGGCGAGCGCGGTCAGCGGGCGGCCGCCCATGGCGTAGACGTCGCTGAGCGCGTTGGCCGCGGCGATCGCGCCGTAGATGGCGGGGTCGTCGACGACGGGGGTGAAGAAGTCCACCGTCTGGACCAGCGCCGACTCGTCGTCCCAGCGGTACACACCCGCGTCGTCCGCGGTCCTGAAGTCGACCAGGACGCGGTCGTCGTGCGAGGCCGGAATGTGGCCCAGGACCTGGGCCAGCTCGCCCGCGGCGAGTTTGCTCGCTCAACCCGAGCAGCTGGTCATCTGGGTCAGACGCTTCATGGTCATCTCCGTCGCGCCCGCGGCCCGCGACTGGCGACTGGCGACTGGCGGCCTGGTCTCAGGCTACGGGCTCCAGGCTTCTGGCTACGGGCCTCGCCCGCTGCCGCGCGAGGACGAACTCGTGGTCATAATTATGACCACTGGGTCATTTGACTGCTCGGCCTTCTATGCCCGACGACTCGCCGTCAGTTCCGACTACGCTGCGAAGCTCCCGATTCCTCAGCGCAGTCCCCGACTTCTCTGCGAAGCCCCCGATTGCTCTGCGTCAGTTCCGATTCCTCTGCGTGAGTGCCGATTACCTCCGGTTCAGCGCCTCGTACAGCCGCTGCAGGTCGTCCTCCGACTTGAAGTCGATCTCGATCCGCCCGCCCTTTCGGGCGCGGACGATGCGGACCGGCGCGCCGAGGGCGAGCTTGAGTTCCTGTTCGGCGGCGCGCGTGTGGACGTCGGCGACGGCGGGGGTCTTCGATTTCGGCGGCGCGAGCAGCCGCTTGACGAGCGCCTCGGTCTGGCGAACTGACAGCTGCCCGGCGACGACGGTGGCGGCGGCCTTGGCGATGGCGGTCTCGGAGTCGAGGCCGAGCAGCGCGCGAGCGTGGCCCATCGAGATCGAGGCCGCGGCGACCTGTTCGCGGACGGCGAGCGGCAGTCGGAGCAGGCGCAGGGTATTGGCGATTGACGATCGGTCTTTCCCCATCGCCTCGGCGACCTGGTCCTGCGTGCAGTCGAACTGGTCGATCATCTGCCGGTAGCCGAGGGCCTCCTGGATCGGGTTCAGGTCCTTGCGCTGCAGGTTTTCGATGAGTGCCAGCTGGAGGGACATCGCGTCCTGTCCCGGCTCGAGGTCCTTGACGATGACGGGGACTTTGAGGAGGCCGGCGTGTTGGGCGGCGCGCCATCGGCGTTCGCCGGCGATGATCTGGAATCCCGCGCCGTCGCGCCTGACGAGGATCGGCTGGATGATGCCGTTGGTGCGAATCGAGCGAGCGAGTTCCTCGATGTCGGCGTGTTCCACGTGGTCGCGCGGCTGGAACCGGTTCGGTGACAGCCGGTCGACGTCGATCTCGAGCACGCCGCTGCGCGGTTCGGGAGGGGCGTCGGGGATGAGGGCGCTCAGGCCTTTGCCGAGCGCGGGGCGCTTGTCTGCCATGGGTGTTCTCGTTTGAAGTTCCTACACCGTCGGCGCGGGTCCCTGGGTGGAATTCCTGCGCGCGTGGCGCTCGAGGAACTCCCGGGCGAGCGCCAGGTATGCCTCGGCGCCGCGCGATTTGACGTCGTAGAGCACGACCGGAATCCCGTGGCTTGGCGCCTCGCCGAGTCTGACGTTGCGCGGGATCACGGTGTCGAACGTTTTCTCCTTGAAGAACTGTCGCACGTCGCGTGCCACCTGCTGTCCCAGGTTCGTGCGCTCGTCGTACATGGTGAGCAGCACGCCTTCGATGTCCAGCGGAGGGTTCAGCGCGGCGCGGACGCGGCGCAGGGTGGCGACGAGGTCGGCGAGTCCCTCGAGCGCGAAGTACTCGCAGTGGAGGGGGATCAGGACCGAGTCGGCGGCGACGAGCGCGTTGAGCGTCAGCAGGCCGAGCGACGGTGGGCAGTCGATGAAGATGTAGTCGAACTGTTCGGCCAGTGGGCGGACGAGGCGGCGGAGTCGTTGCTCACGGGCGAGCAGGCCGACCATTTCGATCTCGGCGCCGGTCAGGTTGCGGTCAGCGGGGATGATGGAGAGGCCGCCGACGGCCGTGGTTCGGACGAGCGTGGACAAGTCGGTGTCGATGTCGGGGGCGGTGAGGGCCGAGTAGAGTGATCGGTCGGCGGACACCTGGTCGCGCATCCCGACGCCGCTCGTCAGATTGGCTTGGGGGTCGGCGTCGATGAGGAGGACGCGGCGCTCGGCCAGGGCGAGCGAGGCGGCGAGGTTGATCGCCGTGGTGGTCTTGCCGACCCCGCCCTTCTGGTTGGTGACAGCAATTATCCTGCCCATTTTCAACAACTTACAATGATTTCACGCGCGGCGTTGACGTGAGGGGCCGCTGTGGCGCGGGGCGCATCCCGGCGGCGCCGGGTCGGCACCGAAGACGGGTCATTATTTCAGGCCGGCGTCTGTTTTGCGAGCAAAATCGGCGGCCCCGGGGATGTTCCACGTGGAACGGCCGGTACGCAGACGAATCGGCGGCTTCGCTGAGGAATCGGAGACTTCGCTGAGGAATCGGAGACTTCGCTGGGCAATCGGGGACTTCGCTGAGGAATCGGCGGCTTCGCTGAGGCACCGGAGACTTCGCTGGGCAATCGGGGACTTCGCTGAGGAATCGGAGACTTCGCTGGGCAATCGGGGACTTCGCTGGGGAATCGGAGACTTCGCTGGGCAATCGGGGACTTCGCTGGGCAATCGGGGACTTCGCTGGGCAATCGGGGACTTCGCTGGGCAATCGGAGACTTCGCTGAGGAATCGGGGGCTTCGCTGGGCAATCGGGGACTTCGCTGAGGAATCGGCGGCTTCGCTGAGGCACCGGAGACTTCGCTGGGCAATCGGGGACTTCGCTGGGCAATCGGGGACTTCGCTGAGGAACCGGAGACTTCGCTGGGCAATCGGGGACTTCGCTGGGCAATCGGGGACTTCGCTGAGGAATCGGCGACTTCGCTGGGCAATCGGGGACTTCGCTGGGCAATCGGGGACTTCGCTGAGGAATCGGCGGCTTCGCTGAGGCACCGGAGACTTCGCTGGGCAATCGGGGACTTCGCTGGGCAATCGGGGACTTCGCTGAGGAATCGGCGGCTTCGCAGACGAATCGGCGGCTTCGCAGACGAATCGGCGGCTTCGCTGAGGAATCGGCGGCTTCGCTGAGGAATCGGCGGCTTCGCTGAGGAATCGGGGGCTTCGCTGAGGAATCGGGGGCTTCGCTGAGGAATCGGAGACTTCGCTGGGCAATCGGGGACTTCGCTGAGGAATCGGCGGCTTCGCTGAGGAATCGGCGACTTCGCTGGGCAATCGGGGACTTCGCTGAGGAATCGGGGACTTCGCTGAGGAATCGGCGGCTTCGCTGAGGAATCGGCGACTTCGCTGAGGAATCGGAGACTTCGCTGACGAATTTGGGGCTTCGCTGAGGAGGAGTACCCTCCGACCACCTGAGCGATGGCTCCGATCACCTAATCGACAGCGCCGATTACCCGAGCGATAGCCCCGATTACTCTGCGTCAGTTCCGATGCGGGGCCGAAGGCCCCGCCCGTTCCACGTGGAACATCACGCCCCGACAGGAGCCACGCCGGCGACGCCGACTTCCCTCTTCTTCAGGACGAGCAGGCGGCTCTGGAGCGATTCGACCAGGCTGTAATTACCCTGCGGCACCAGCAGCGGCGTGACCGCGGCCGGCGGCTCCGCAGTCGAGGGTCCCCTGAAGAGCAGGACCTCCCCTCCCGGCTTCAAGAACGCTTGAAGCCCGAGCAGGATCTTCGGCTCCACCCTGACCGCGCGCAGCGTCACGACGTCAAATGCCTCGTGGAATTCCGGGCGGCTCAGCAGCACTTCGAATCTCGTCGTCTCCACCCGCAATTCGACCCCCAGCTGCCGCCCCGCCTCGCGCAGGAACGCACACTTGCGCGTCTTGGCTTCGACGAGCGTGAACGCCACTTCAGGCCTCGCCAGCTTCATCGGGATGGCCGGGGACCCGCCGCCAGAGCCGATGTCGATGGCGCTCGCCGAGCCAGGCCGAAGGTGCGTGACGGCCACGAGCGGCTCGATGAGCAGCCGGTCTACCGCTTTGTCGGTGTCTCGAACGAGGTCCAGCGCAGTCAGGTTGATCTTCGCGTTCCAGGCGGCCAGCAACCGAAAGTAGGTCTCCAGCCTCTCAAGAAGGTCCTCGGACGGCTGCACGTCGGCCTTCCTGGCCCGCCGCCGAACACGATCGAAGAACTCCCGGCTGGTCATGGCAGCCTCGATCCGATCCCCGCTCCTCGCGCCTCAGCCCCGAGGGCCAACAGACTCTCGGTACGACAGCCCCACGCCTGTCCGTCGGCCAGACTCACGCGGACACCTCGCCGGCTTCAGACCCGCCGCGGCTTCGACGCCACCGCTCAACGTGAAAGCCTATCACCGCAACCGCCGCCGGCGTCACACCAGGAATGCGCCCGGCCTGACCGAGCGTCTCGGGCTGAACCTCCGACAACCGCTCGACCGCCTCGCGCGTCAGCCCGGGGAGACCGGCGTACGCGAACCCGTCGGGAATCGCCCGGTGCTCCTCCCGCTTCGTCCGGGCCACCGACGCCCGCTCCCGCTCGATATATCCGGCGTATTTCACGTCGGATTCGACCGATGCCCCGTCGGTGTCCTCCGCGCCAGGACTCGTCTCGAACTCCACGTGCCCCGATTCCACGAGGTCCACCAGCCGAATCCCAGGCTGTCGAAGCCGCTGCTCAGCCCAAACGCGACCGCCCCCCTGCGCCGACGGCACCAGCGTCGATGCCAGCCTGCGCCGGTTGCGCTCGAACCGCTCCCGCCGCGCCTCGAATCGCTCCCACTGCCCGTCGTCCACCAGACCGGCGCGCCGCCCGAGCGGCGACAGGCGCAAGTCGGCGTTGTCGGTCCTCAGCAGCAGGCGCCGCTCCGCGCGCGAGGTGAACATCCGGTACGGCTCCGGGCAACCGTGCGTCACGAGATCGTCCACCATGACCCCAATGTAGGCCTCGTCGCGCCCCAGCACCAGCGCGGGCTCCCCTTTCACCGCCAGCGCCGCGTTGACTCCCGCCAGCAACCCCTGGCCCGCCGCCTCTTCGTACCCGCTGGTGCCGTTGACCTGCCCCGCCAGATACAGCCGCCGCACGCGCTTGGTCTCGAGCGTGGCCCGGAGCTCGGTCGGCTGAATGACATCGTATTCCACCGCATAAGCCGGCTTCAGCATCACGGCGTCGGCCAGGCCCGGCAGCGCGTGCACCATTTCGAGCTGCACATCGGCCGGAAGGCTCATCGACAGGCCGTTGACATAGATTTCGTCCACGTCCAGCCCCTCAGGCTCGAGCACCAGATGATGGCGCTCCCGCTCGGGGAACTTCACCACCTTGTCCTCGATTGATGGGCAGTATCGCGGCCCGATCCCCGTGATCTGCCCGTTGTAGAGCGGCGATTTCACGAGGTTCAACCGGACCAGTTCGTGAACCCTCGGCGTGGTATGCAACTGGTAGCAGGCCACCTGCCGGCGGTCGATCCGCCCGCTCGAAAACGAGAATGGGACGATCGGATCGTCGCCCCGCTGGACCTCGAAGAAACCGGCGTCAACCCCCTTGTCAAAATCGATCGATCGGCGGTCGAGCCGCGGCGGCGTGCCGGTCTTCAGTCGGCCCCGTCGGAATCCAAGCCCGTTGAGTGCCTCGCTGAGCTGCCCGGTCGCCGGCTCCCCGATTCGGCCCGCCGGCCACCGCTCGGGCCCAACGTGGATCACGCCGTTCATGAACGTGCCGGCCGTCACGACGAGCGCCCGGCAGCCGACTTCCCTGCCGTCCTCCAGCCTGAGCCCGACCGCGCTTCCGTCGCGCACGATCGGCGCCGCCGCCACGCCCACGAGCCAGTCGATCCCCGACCGGCCGTCGAGAGCGCTCCGCATCCATTCCCGATACGCGCGCTTGTCGGCCTGCGCCCGCGGCGACCACACGGCCGGTCCCCGGCTCCGGTTCAACACCCGGAACTGGATGCCGGTGGCGTCGATGGCCCGCCCCATCAGGCCGCCGAGCGCGTCGATCTCGCGGACCAGATGCCCCTTCGCCGTGCCGCCTACGGCCGGATTGCACGACATCAGCGCCACAGTCTCCCGCGACTGCGTGCAGAGTCCGACGTGCAACCCGAGCCTGGCCGCAGCCCACGCCGCTTCGCAGCCGGCATGACCGGCACCGACGACCAGGATGTCGAAGCCGTTGAACATCGATGTGACGCGGTCTCGCGCGAAACGAATCCGAGTCTTGAGTCCTGAGTCCTGAGCCTCTTGGCTTGAGCCCCGCCTTCGCCAGCCGGGCTACGGCGGGCAAGCCTTGAGCCCTCGAGCCCTGAGCCCTTGGGCCTTACTTGCCGACGCAAAATCGCGAGAAAATCGCCTCCAGCAAATCATCCGTCGTCCGCTCGCCGGTGACCTCCTGTAAGAGCTCAGAAGCCATCCCAATATCAGACAACACTATTTCTTCTGGTATGTGACCTATTTCTTCGGCAAGGTAACATTCCGCCGCCATTAATATTTCTGCCGCTCGCCCTAACAGGTCAATGTGCCTGATATTGCTAATATACACTGGCTGTTGCGGCCCGGCCAGACCGGCCGCTCTGTCAATCGACCGAACCAGCTCGTCAACCCCGGAACCGGTCGCTGCCGAGATCGCCACGACCGCCGTAAGGCCGTCCACCAGTCCCGACCCGACAAGGTCCGACAGGGTCCACGCCGCCGCCAGGTCCGACTTGTTGGCCACCACGACCCGGACGGCGCGCTCCCCCGCCGCGAGCAACCGCCGGTCGTCCTCCGTCAGCGGCGCGGATCGAATCCAGCACGGCCAGGACGAGGTCCGCGGCGGCGTGCGCCTTCTCGGCGCGCACGACCCCCTCGCGCTCCACCGGGTCGGCGGTCGGCCGCAGGCCCGCCGTGTCCACCAGCGTCACGCGCGTCGCCCCCAGCATCACCGCTTCGGTCAGCAGGTCCCGCGTCGTGCCCGGCACGGGCGTCACGATCGCCCGGTCGGCGCCCGCGAGCCGGTTGAACAGCGTCGACTTCCCCACGTTCGGCCGCCCGGCGATCGCGACGACGATCCCTTCGCGCACCAGCCTCCCGCGGCGCGCGCCGGCGAGCAGGGCCTCGATCCGCGCGAGCGTCGCGTGAATCGCCTCGCGCGTCTCCTGCGGCGAGATGAAGCGTAAGCCCTCTTCACCGAAATCGGCCGACGCTTCGAGCCTCGTCCGCAGCTCGAACAGGTCGCGCTCGATCCCCCCGATCCGCTCGGCCAGGGCGCCCTGCAACTGGTCGAACGCCACCTTCGCCTGCAGCGGCGTCGTGGCCTCGACCAGGTCGCGCACGGCCTCGGCCTGCGTGAGATCGAGGCGCCCGTTGAGAAACGCGCGCAGCGTGAATTCCCCCGGCCCCGCCATCCGCGCGCCCGCCGCCGCGCAGGCGGCGATCACCTCGCCGGCGATCACGGGGCTGCCGTGCAGGCTGAACTCCACGACGTCTTCGCCGGAGTACCAGGCGGGCGCGGCGAACCAGGTCACGACGGCCTGATCGACCGCGGCCTGATCGCCCGCGCCCGTCGCGGCGACGCCGGAGCCGGCGTCGCCGCGCGCGGGCGCACGCCGGGCGCGCGCGACGCGCACGAGCGTCGCGTGCCGGGGCTGGAGCGTGGTGGGGGAGTCGAGGACCCGCGCCGCGATCTCGAGGCTTCGCGGCCCGCTCAGCCGGACCACGGCCAGGCCTCCGCGACCGGGCGGTGTGGCGAGAGCGACGATGGTGTCGTCAGGGGTGAACATCGCCTGCCGCGCGCGGCCTGGCGCGGGGCGCCTCGGGCCGCCAAGAGCGTGGAGCGCCGGTTCCAGGGCGCCCCGCCCGAGGCCACGGAACGCCGTTGGCCCGTCCGGCGCGCCTACTTCCGTTCTCGCTTGGCGGTGATGAGCACCGTCTTCACGGCCGCGTCGCCGATGCTCTCGGTCTCGGCAATCCCCTGTTCGGCCACCGCCATGTGGACGATGCGCCGCTCGTAGGCGTTGAGCGGGCCCAGCTTCTGCTCGAGCCCCGTGCGCCTGGCCTTCTCGCCCAGGAAGATCGCCATCTGCCGCAGCTCGGCGTCCTTGTCCCGGCGGAAGTCCATGCAGTCGACGACCACGCGCTGGTGATCGGGCAGCTCGTCGCGGAAGATGACCGACGCGATGTGCTGCAGCGCCTGCAGGCCGTCGGCCTTGTGGCGGAGCAGCACCTCCCCGTCGTCGCCCGTGAGGTTCACGCGCGGGCCGTCCGGCGTCTCATCGACCGCCGCCTCGAGCGACAACCCCATGGCCGTCGTCACGCTCTTCACGAAGTCCAGCAGTCTCGCGTTCAGGTCCAGATCGTCCACGTCCGTTGCCCTCCGATTATCGTGCGGGAATCGGGATTCGGATCGACCGCGCAGCCCTGAATCCCGAATCCCGGCCCCTGAATCCTGCCCTTACGCCGTCTTCACCTTCAGCTTCCGCTCCGCGGGCGGCCGCGGCACGTTCGGCGGGCCCACCAGCGAGTTGGTGATGTACTGCTGGCCGATCGCGAGCAGGTTGCTGAAGAACCAGTACACCGTCAGGCCGCTCGGCATCCACAGGAACATGAAGGTGAAGACGAGCGGCATCATCATCATCATCTTCTGCTGCACCGGGTCGCCGCCGGTCGGCGTCAGTCGCTGCTGCCACAGCTGGCTGGCGCCCATCAGGATCGGCGTGACGTAGTAGGGGTCGTGCGCCGAGAGGTCCTTGATCCACCAGATGAACGGCTCGCCGCGGATCTCGATCGCCGCCGAGAGCAGCGAGTAGAACGCGAACAGCACCGGCAGCGTCAGCAGCATCGGGATGCAGCCGCTCGCGGGGTTCACGCCCCTCTCCTTGTAGAGACTCATCATCTCCGAGTTCATCTTCTGGCGTTCGGGGTCGGTCGCCTTCAGGTGCTTGTAGCGGTCCTGGATGGCCTTCACCTGCGGCTGGATCTCCTGCATCTTGCGCATCGAGACCATGCTCTTGTGCCGCAGCGGGAACATCACGGCGTTGATGAGGAACGTCAGGATGATGATCGACCAGCCGTAGTTGCCGACGTAGCCGTGGATCCAGACGAGCCCGCGCAGGAGCGGCACCGCGAGGAAGTCGAACATCCCGAAGTTGATGACGCGCACCAGCTGCAGGTCGGGCCGCGCCGCCTGCAGCACGTCGAAGTCCTTCGGCCCGAAGAAGAACGCCAGGTCGTCCATCGACTTCGCCTGGCGCACGCCGAAGGCGACGAGGTCGGCGTATTTCGGCGCCGCCGCCGCGCCGGGGCTCGCGCCCGTCGGCTCCTGCGTGAACACCATCCGCGAGTAGTCCACGCGCACCATGCGCGTGGGCAGGGCCATCGCGATGAAGTACTGGTCGTCGACGCCCGCGGCCGAGAAGTCGCCTTCCTGGACCGGCAGCCTGGCGAGCTCCGTCGCCGCGAGGCGCTGCACCTTGCTGCCGCGGACGACGATCGCCTCGGGCTTCTGGATGTACCGGCTGGCTTCGGCGCCGGGGACCTGGTCGCCGAGCGCGCCGCCCCAGAGCACCGTCGGGTTCATCGTGCGGCCGCCCACCTCGACCTGGGCCGAGACCCGGACGATGTAGCCGGTCGGCTCGAAGGTGAAGACCTTGCGCGCTTTCAGGCCGAAGCCGTCCTGGAACTCGAAGACGATCGTCCGCCCGGCCCGCGACGCGTCGATGGTCCCCTCGGCCGGGCTGACCAGGCGGTACAGCGCGTCCTTCAGGCGCAAGGTCGCGGCCGGGTCGTCGACCATCAGGTCGAACGGGCGGGTGCGGCCGGGTTCGAGGTAGCTCGGGACCAGCTCCTGCGGCTGCTTGTGCAGGTCGCGGAACGCCTTGAGCGTCCAGCTCGTCAGTTTCGCGCCCCGATTGGTGAAGACCGCCCGCACCGTCTTGGTCTCGACCACGATGTCGTGTTCGGTCGCGTCGGCAACGATCGGCTGGCTCGGCGAAGCGGCCGGGCGGGCGGCGCCCTGCGGCGCCCCGACGGCTGCTGCCGCCTCGTTCGACGTGGCCGGCGCCGGCGCCGTGGCGGCGACTGGCGCCTCGCGCTTCGCCTTGTCCGCCGCGGGCTTCAGCACGAACATCTGGTACGCGTAGAGCACCAGGAAGGACAGGGAGATCGCGATCAGAAGGCGTTTTTCCATGAAACCTAGAGGGGGCGGCCGCCCGCGCTGGCGGGCGACGGTGAAGGCGCATCCGCGGAACCGAGCAGCGCGCCAGGGAGATCGTGCCCGGTACATCCGGCCGCGGGCAGGGGAGGCCACACATCGGGGACCGGGTCGAAACCGCGTCCGCCGAACGGGTGGCACCGCGAGAGGCGCTTGAGCCCGAGCCACGCGCCCGACGTGGCGCCGTGTCGGCGGACGGCCTCGGCCGTGTAGTGCGAGCAGGAAGGGCTGTAGCGGCACGAACCGCCCAGAATGGGCGAGAGCAGCAGCTGGTAACCGCGGACCAGGCCCAGCAGGACGCGCGCCGCCCACGTCGGCCGCCCCGGAACGGCCGGGTCGCTCGGCGCGAGGCGAAACCGCTCAGCGTCCGGCGGCGCGGGACTGGCCGGCCCGTCGCAGCGCGTAGCGGAATTCGGCTTGGAGCGTGCGGTCGTCGGCATTGAGCATGTCCGGGCGAGGGATCACCACGATATCGAATCCCGGGGGGGCCTCGCCCTGCCTGAACAGCTCTCGGACGAGGCGCTTGGCCCGGTTCCGGACGACCGCGCCACCCAGTTTCTTGGTGGCGGCGATCCCGAGACGGCTGCGGCCGAGGGCGTTCGGGAGCGCGATGACGGTCATCAGCCGCGCGCGGATCCGCACGCCCTGCTCGTAGACCCGCAGGAACTCGGGGCGACGCCGTATCCGCGCCGAGGCGGGGAGTCCGTGCGGCCTGGTCGAACCTTGCTCCACGGGTCTTGGCCGCGACGGCGCCTACACCGAGACGGTGAGGCGCTTGCGGCCCTTGGCACGGCGGCGCTTCAGCACCAGCCGGCCGCCCTTGGTGGCCATCCGAACGAGGAATCCGTGGGTCTTCTTGCGACGACGATTATTGGGCTGAAACGTGCGCTTCATGGTCAGATCCTGTGGGCCGCAACCCGGCCGCAGCTCGTCATGAGATGCCGAACTATCAATGATATCGGAGCCCTTCGCCGCCTGTCAAACCGGCGCCGCGAAAGGGCGCCCGCCGGGGCCGATTCTGTGGTACATTGGCGAGCCTTCCTCCCCCTCGATCAGGCCGGAGGACGCGCGGCAGCAGCCGGCTCATCCTGGAAGTTTTCCACATCTGTGGAAAAATATGTGGAAAACGGCCTCGTGGGGGGTCCAGCCGCCCCGGGAACGGTCGAATTTGCGCGTTTTCGGGCGGGCGAAGGCGGCTGGAGGCCTTGACAGGCGGCCGTCCGGCCTGTTCGGCTGGCGCCAGATGGGCTCCTTCGGGGGCTCCCGACGGGGCGAAAGTCGGCCGTGGCCGTGAAAACGGGCGACCGGTGGCGACCCGGACGGGCGGAACATCATGGACGACACGAACATCTGGGAGCGCGTGCTCGAGCGCGTCGCCACCAAGGTCAACCAGCACACGTTCTACTCGTGGTTCAAGGGCACCAACCTCGAGCGCGACGAGGACGCCACCGTGGTGGTCCGCGTGGCGAACGCCATGGTGAAGAACTGGCTCCAGCGCAACTACGCCGCGGTGCTCGAGGACGCCGTGGCCGAGGCGGGCCGGCCGGGCTGCCACATCCAGTTCGTCACCGACGCGGGTGACGCGCCCGCGGCCGACGGCGCCGCGCCGGCCGAGGCGTCCGAGCCCGACGCGTCGCTGGCCCCGGTCACCTCGCTCGGCGGCCTCAATCCCCGGTATGCCTTCGAGACGTTCGTCGTCGGCCCGTCCAACCAGTTCGCCGAGGCGGCCAGCCGCGCGGTGGCCGAGGCGCCGTCGCGGTCGTACAACCCGCTGTTCATCTACGGCGGCGTGGGGCTCGGCAAGACGCACCTGATGCACGCGATCGGGCACTACGTGCTGCGGCACCACCCGAACATGCGGCTGACCTACATCTCGACCGAGCGGTTCAAGAACGAGATGATGAACGCGGTCAAGAACAACCGCGTGTACGAATTCCGCGAGCGGTACCGGACGGTGGACGTGCTGCTGGTCGACGACATCCAGTTCCTGGCCGGCATGGAAGGCACGCAGACCGAGTTCTTCCACACCTTCAACTCGCTGTTCGACGCGCAGAAGCAGATCGTCATCAGCAGCGACCGGACGCCGCGCGAGATCCCGTCGCTCGAAGAGCGCCTGCGCTCGCGCTTCGAGTGGGGCCTCATCGCCGACATCCAGCCGCCCGACCTCGAAACCAAGGTCGCCATCCTCAAGAAGAAGGCCGAGGCCGAGGCGATCCCGCTGCCGGACAACGTGGCGCTCTACATCGCGGGCAAGATCAAGTCGAACATTCGCGAGCTCGAGGGATCGCTCGTGCGCCTCATCGCGTACGCGTCGCTCAAGGGGCAGGACATCACGCTCGCGCTCGCGCAGGACGTCCTCAAGCACGTGCTCGACCACGACGAGAAGGCGGTCACCATCGAGGTGATCCAGAAGTACATCGCCGACTACTACCACCTCCGGACCGCGGACCTGAAGGCGCGCAACAACTCGAAGTCGGTCGCGCGGCCCCGCCAGGTGGCGATGTACCTGTGCAAGCAGCTCACCAACGCGTCGCTGCCCGAGATCGGGCGGAGCTTCGGCGGCAAGCACCACTCGACCGTCATCCACTCGATCAAGATGGTGGAGAAGTTGAAGGAGGCGAATTCGGATTTCAACACGCTTCTCAACAGCTTCGTCGAGTCGCTGAGGTAGCCTTCCGGCCGGTGGACACGGGGCCGACCGGTTCGGACCCGGCGCGCCGGCGGAGTTTTCCACAGTCTGCGCGGCGCGGCCCGCGGGGCCGCCTGTGGATAACCGGCGGCGCCTGGCGTCTTCCGCAGGGGCCGCGTTTTGGCGGCCCGGGTTTCCACAGCGCAAGTGGTTCACACACAAGGACTAATGGCGGTTGTTCGTCATTTCAACACGGTATTATTTCCTATATAATTAGTTGTTTCAGATCTCAGGATCTTCAAGACCGATAGACGGCATTCACCGGGGTCTTCACCAACTTCTTCTCGCGAGGTCAGACGCGCCATGGAACTAGTTGTCCGCAAGAGCGACCTGCTGCGTGAACTGCAACTCTTCCAGGGGATCGTGGAGCGGAACAATACGATCCCCGTGCTGGCCAACGTGTTGATGGAGGCGGACGGCGAGGAGTTGAAGTTCCTGGCCACCGACCTCCAGGTCGCGCTGCGGAGCCAGTGCCCGGCCTCGGTCGCCAAGAGCGGCAAGCTGACGCTGCCGGCGAAGAAGCTCTTCGAGATCATCCGCGTGCTGCCCGAGACGGAGATCCGGATCGAGCAGGACAAGTCGGGTGTGCGCGTCGCGGCCGACCGGTTCGACTCGAAGATGCAGGCGATGGCCGCCGACGACTTCCCGTCGCTCCCGCACCCGTCGGGCACCGCGGCGCTCCAGCTTCCGGCCGCGCGGCTGGCCGAGATGATCGCGCGCACGCAGTTTGCGACGACGAGCGACGACACGCGGTACTTCCTGAACGGCGTGCTGCTCGTGGCGGGCGGCGGGCGGTTCTCGCTCGTGGCGACCGACGGGCACCGCCTGGCGCTCGTGAGCGCCGAGCTCGAGGGGGAGGGCCCCGCCGAGGAGATCCGCGTCCTGCTGCCGAAGAAGACCGTGGCCGAGCTCGCGCGCCTGGCGTCGGAGACCGAGAGCCCGGTGGAGTACGAGCGGCAGGAGAACCACCTCTTCTTCAAGGTGGGGGGGCGCGTGCTCATCTCGCGCATGATCGAGGCGCAGTTCCCCGCGTTCGAGCGCGTGGTGCCGAAGGGGAACGACAAGGTGATCGAGTTCGAGCGCGAGCGACTCGCCAACGCGCTCAAGCGGGTCGGCCAGCTGTCGCCCGAGCGATCGAAGGCCGTCAAGTTCGCGATCGAAGAGGGCAAGGTCGAGGTGTCGTCGAGCAGCCCGGAGTTCGGCGAGGCCAAGGAGGCCATCCTCATCGACGACTACAAGGGCGACCCCCTGCAGATAGGCTTCAACGGCCAGTACGTGCTCCAGTTCCTCGACGTGGTGGGCACCGACAAGGTGGCGCTCGAGCTCAAGGACGAAGTCAGCCAGGCCGTCATGAAACCGGTCGGCCAGGAGGGGTTCGCCTACACCTACGTGTTGATGCCGATGCGGTTCTAGACGGTCAGATTCCATGCCCGATCGTGACGAGAGTTTGCGTTCAGACGCCGGGGATCCCGCCCCGGAGGCCCGCGTGCCCGGCCGCGACGGCGAGCCGGCTCCCGGTGGGGAGTTCCGGCCGGAGGAGTCGGCGGCGGTCGAGGCCTACGGCGCCGACAAGATCAAGGTGCTCGAGGGGCTCGAGGCCGTGCGCCAGCGCCCGGCGATGTACATCGGGTCGACCGGCGCGGCGGGGCTCCACCACCTGGTCTACGAAGTGGTGGACAACTCGATCGACGAGGCGCTCGCCGGCTTCTGCGACACCATCAACGTCACCATCCACATCGACCAGTCGGTGACGGTCATCGACAACGGCCGCGGGATCCCGGTGGACATGCACGAGAGCGGCCGGTCGGCGGCCGAGGTCGTGATGACCGTGCTGCACGCCGGCGGCAAGTTCGACAACGACAGCTACAAGGTCTCGGGCGGGCTGCACGGCGTCGGCGTGTCGGTGGTCAACGCGCTGTCGGAAACGCTCGACCTCGAGATCTGGCGCAGCGGCCTGGTCTACCGCCAGACCTACGAGCGCGGCAAGCCGCAGGCGGACCTCGAGATCTCGGGCAAGACCAAGAAGCGCGGGACGAAGATCACCTTCCTGCCCGACGCGCAGGTGTTCGAGACGCTCGAGTTCAGCTTCGACACGCTCGCGCAGCGGCTGCGCGAGCTGGCGTTCCTCAACCCGGGCGTCGCCATCACGCTCGACGACGAGCGCGGCGACGGGCGCAGCCACCGCTTCGAGTACGCGGGGGGATCCGCGAGTTCGTCACGCACCTCAACCGCAACAAGACCGGGGTGACCGACGAGCCGATCTACATGCGCGGCGAGCGCGACGGCATCGACGCCGAGATCGCGCTGCAGTGGAACGACGGCTACACCGAGACGCTCTACAGCTTCGCCAACAACATCAACACGCACGAGGGGGGCACGCACCTCTCCGGGTTCCGCGCGGCGCTGACGCGCACGGTCAACTCGTACGCGGCCAAGAACAACCTGACCAAGGACCTCAAGGAGAGCATCAGCGGCGACGACATTCGCGAGGGGCTCACCGCGGTCATCAGCGTGAAGATCCCGCACCCGCAGTTCGAGGGTCAGACCAAGACGAAGCTGGGGAACACCGAGGTCAAGGGGATCGTCGAGGCGATCGTCAACGACAAGCTGGGCGCCTATCTCGAGGAGAACCCGGTGGTCGCGCGGCGGCTGGTGTTCAAGTCGGTCGAAGCCGCCCGCGCCCGCGACGCGGCCCGGAAGGCCCGCGACCTGGTGCGGCGCAAGGGGGCGCTCGAGAACAGCAGCCTCCCCGGCAAGCTCTCCGACTGCCAGGAGCGCGACCCGTCGCGCTGCGAGCTGTACATCGTCGAGGGGGAGTCGGCCGGCGGGTCGGCCAAGCAGGGGCGGGACCGCCGCTTCCAGGCGATCCTCCCGCTCAAGGGGAAGATCCTCAACGTCGAGCGGGCGCGCTTCGACAAGATGCTCGGCAGCGAGGAGATCAAGGTGATGATCGCGGCGCTCGGCTGCGGCATCGGCGCCGAGGACTTCGACATCGAGAAGCTGCGCTACCACCGCGTCATCATCATGACCGACGCGGACGTGGACGGGTCCCACATCCGCACCCTGCTGCTGACCTTCTTCTACCGCCAGCTGCCCGAGCTGATCGAGCGGGGTCACGTCTACATCGCGCAGCCGCCGCTCTTCCGCGCCAAGCGCGGCAAGGTCGAGCACTACATCAAGGACGAGCGGGAGCTGGAGAACTGGCTGATCCATCGCGCGGTGGAGAGCCGCGCCGTGCGCCAGCCGGACGGGTCGGAGCTCGCGGGGCCGCCGCTCGAGCGGATCCTGCACCGGCTGATCGCCTTCAACAAGTACCTCCACGTGATCGAGCGGCGCGGCTACCAGCGCGACGTGGTGCGGGCGCTGATGGACCGCGACGCGAAGGACAAGACGTTCTTCGGCGACCCCGAGAGCCTGCGGCAGATCGCCGACGCGCTCTCGTCGCCGACGCGCGCGGTGACGGTCGAGGCCGACGAGGAGCACAACATCTCGGCGCTGCGGGTCGAGGACCGCTCGAACGGGTACCCGCGCCACTACACGGTCGACATGGACTTCGTCAGCGGCGGGGAGTACCCGGACGCTGCTCGCGAGCTACCGCGAGATCAAGGGCGTCCGCCTGCCGGGGGTCGTCACCCTCGGCGCGCCCGCCGCGGCCGACCCGGAGGAGAAGGACGCGGCCGAGGGGGCCGAGGCGCCGGCCGCGCGCGCGAAGGACGCCGACGTGACGCTCCGGACCCTGGACGAACTCGTGGAGTTCTTCATCACGGCCGGCAAGCGCGGCGTGGCGATCAACCGCTACAAGGGCCTGGGCGAGATGAACCCCGAGCAGCTGTGGGCGACGACGATGAAGCCCGAGGTGCGGACGCTGCTGCAGGTGCGGGCCGAGGACCACACCGAGGCCGACCTGATGTTCACCACGCTCATGGGCGACCAGGTCGAACCCCGGCGCAAGTTCATCGAAGAGAACGCGCTCAACGTGAAGAACCTTGATATCTGAGAGGATTCAGGAGTCAGGATTCAGGAATCGGGGCCGAGAGTGTCCCGGTGACCGCCCTGAATCCCGAATCCTGGATCCCGAATCCTGCACATGACGATTGCCGCCTCGAAGCTCCCGGTCAACATCGAAGACGAGATGAAGCGCTCGTACATGGATTACGCCATGAGCGTAATCATCGGGCGGGCGCTTCCCGACGTGCGCGACGGCCTCAAGCCGGCCCACCGCCGCGTGCTCTACGGCATGCGGACGATGGGGCTGGCGAGCAACCGGGCCTACCGCAAGTGCGCCAAGATTGTCGGCGAGGTGATGGGCAACTACCACCCGCACGGCGACGCCGCGATCTACGACACGCTCGTCCGCCTCGCGCAGGACTTCAACATGCGGTCGCCCCTGGTCGACGGCCAGGGGAACTTCGGCTCGATGGACGGCGACCCGCCGGCGGCCATGCGCTACACCGAGGCCCGGCTGAAGCCGCTCGCCGAGGAGTTGATGGCCGACCTCGAGAAGGAGACGGTGGAGTTCGTCCCCAACTACGACGAGACCACCGAGGAGCCGTCGGTCCTGCCCGCGCCGTTCCCCAACCTGCTCGTCAACGGCTCGGTCGGCATCGCCGTCGGCATGGCCACCAACGTCCCGCCGCACAACCTCGGCGAGGTGATCGACGGGACGATCTGGCTCATCGAGCACGCGGCCGAGTCGGCGGAGACCAAGCGCAAGGGGCTGCTCCGGATCGTCCCCGGGCCGGACTTCCCGACCGGCGGGCTGATCGTCGGGCGATCGGGGATCGTGCAGGCGTACTCGACCGGCCGCGGGAGCATCACCATCCGCGCGAAAGCGTCGGTGGAGGAGTCGGCCAAGGGCGACCGCAGCGCCATCGTCGTCACCGAGGTCCCCTACCAGGTGAACAAGGCGAAGCTCATCGAGAAGATCGCCGACCTGGTCCGGGACAAGACGATCGAGGGGATCTCCGACCTGCGCGACGAGTCGGACCGCGACGGGCTGCGCATCGTCATCGAGCTGAAGCGCGGCGAGCTCGCGGACGTCGTCCTCAACAACCTGTACAAGCACACGCCGCTGCAGGTGAACTTCGGCGTGATCATGCTCGCCATCGTCGGCGGCCGGCCCCGGTACCTGTCGCTCGTCGACGCGCTCGAGCACTTCATCGAGTTCCGCCGCGAGGTGGTGCGGCGACGGACCGAGTTCGAGCTCCGGAAAGCGGAAGCGAGGGCCCACATCCTCGAGGGGCTGAAGACCGCCCTCGATCATCTCGACGCGGTCATCACCCTGATCCGCGAGTCGAAGTCGCCCGCCGAGGCCCGCGAGGGCCTGATGGCCGGCTTCGGCCTCAGCCAGATCCAGGCGCAGGCCATCCTCGACATGCAGCTCCAGCGGCTCACCGGCCTCGAGCGGCAGAAGATCATCGACGAGCTGATCGAGGTGCGGGCGCAGATCGCGAGGCTGCTCGCGATCCTGGGCAGCGAGACCCTGCTGACCCGGATCGTCGTCGACGAACTGCGGGGGATCCGGGAGAAGTACGGCGACGGGCGCCGCACCGAGATCGTCGAGGAGGAAGGGGAGTTCCGGATCGAGGACCTCATCGCCGACGAGGACATGGCGATCACGGTCAGCAACACCGGCTACATCAAGCGGACCGCCGTGTCGAGCTACCGGACGCAGCGCCGCGGGGGGCTCGGCCGCAAGGGGATGAGCGTGCGCGAGGAGGACTTCGTCTCGCACCTGTTCATCGCGTCCACGCACGCCTACATCCTGATCTTCAGCGACCAGGGCCGGGTCTACTGGCTCAAGGTCTACAAGATCCCCGACGTCGGCCCCGACGGGAAGGGCAAGGCGATCGCCAACCTGGTCTCGATGCTGCCCGACGAGAAGATCGCCGCGCTGCTGGCGGTCCGGGAGTTCGAGGAGGGCCGGTTCGTCGTGATGGGCACCCGCCGGGGGGTGGTCAAGAAGACCGACCTCGCGGCCTTCCGCAACCCGAGGGCGGCCGGCATCATCGCCATGGGCGTCGAGGAGGGGGACGCCGTCATGGCCGTCCAGCTCAGCGACGGCCGCGGCGAGGTGTTCATCGGCAGCCGGGACGGCATGGCCATCCGCTTCCCCGAGGAGGATGTCCGGCCGACCGGCCGCGGGACGTTCGGCGTCCGGGGGATCACCCTCCGGGAGGACGACGCGGTGGTGGCCATGGAGGTGGTGACCCCCGGCGGCACCGTCCTGACCGTCGCGGAGAACGGTTTCGGCAAGCGGACCAACCTCGACGAATATCGCGTGCAGTCGAGGGGCGGTTTGGGTATCATCAACATCCACACGACGGACCGTAACGGGAAAGTTGTGGGGATCGCCTACGTGCGCGACGAGGATGAGCTGATGCTCATCACCGAGCAGGGGAAGGTGTTGCGCACCGGCGCGCGCGACGTCCGAACCATCGGCCGGGCCACCCAGGGCGTCCGGCTCATCGAGGTCGAGGACGACGATCGGGTCGTGTCGATCGCTCGGCTCGCAGAACGAGAAGCAGATCTCAACGAGTAGAGAAGGAGGCTGGCATGCATCGGCCGCGTTATCTTCGCTGTTTACTCCTCGCTCCCGTCCTGATCGGTCTCGTGTTCGCCGCCACGGGCTGCGGGGGCTCCGAGAACGAGCTGATGATCAAGAAGTTCTTCATGGCCTCTGGCGCGGGCGACACGGTCACGCTCGGGAACATCGCCACCGTCTCGTTCGACCCGAACAAGGACGGCCGGGCGCAGAGCGTCACGTTCGTGAGCGAGACGCCCGAGCAGACGCGCGTGCTGAAGATCAAGGAACTCGACAAGGCGTACAAAGACGCCCAGGCCGAGGCGGCCACCCTCAGCAAGGCGATGAAGGACTACCAGGACAAGAACGCCGAGGCCATCAGCCGGGTGCTCAAGGCCGAGCAGGGCGGGGGCCGCGTGACCGGCCGCGACGCCGAGGTGCAGAAAGCCTGGACCGACTGGCGCGAGAAGTCCTCGGTGGTCGAGAAGAGGGCGTCCGAGGCCAGGATGGCCCTCCAGACCGAGCGGCGGGTCGCCGACCTGAGCGTGCCGGACAGGGA
Organism: uncultured Acidobacteriota bacterium; assembly: GCA_963776495.1. Taxonomy (GTDB): domain Bacteria; phylum Acidobacteriota; class Vicinamibacteria; order Vicinamibacterales; family Fen-181; genus FEN-299. Next base: position 823,701 of record CAVZMW010000003.1, read on the forward strand.
CGCGGCCGCGTTCGACGCGACCGAGTCGACCAAGGAAGTCACCGTCACGGCCAACGTGCGGACGCCCGACGGCCAGTCGTCCAAGAAGACGATCGTGCTCACCCTGCAGCGCGTCGTCCTGAACGAAGGGGGCGGCAAGCCGCCAATCGAAGGCAAGTGGATGATCACCGGCCTCAAGGAGGTCGGAGCCGCCCAGTAGAGCCAGGGCCGACGCTGCCGCGGCCGACCGATCGACCACGAAGGGGCGCCCTGGGACGCCCCTTCGTCCGTGTACGGCGCCCGTCGCCCGGCGTCAGAGGATCTCGAGGTTGGCGTAACGCGCGAGCAGGCGCTTGGCCCCGACGCTGGCGAACCGGACGACCAGCTTCGCGTCCTCGCCGGCCGCCTCGACGCTCACCACCGTCCCCACCCCGAACTTCTCGTGGCGCACGCGCATGCCGGCCGCCAGGCGGCCGCTGCGCGACTGGTCCTCGTCCTCGTAGGCGTAGGCCGGCGCGGCTTCCTTGACGCGGGACGGCCCCCGCCGCAGCGTCGGCGTCCCGCGGTCCCCTGGCGCGCCGCGGGTCCAGCCGTTACGGCGTCCCGCCCACAGCCCGGGCTGGTACGAGCCCGAGCCGGCCGGCTCGACCCGCTCGACCAGCTCCTCGGGGATCTCGTCGATGAAGCGCGACGGGGCGGCGGGGCGGAACTCGCCGTACCACCGCCGGCGTCCCGCGCTCCCGAGGTGCAGCTTGCGCCGCGCGCGCGTCATGCCCACGTAGCACAGCCGGCGCTCCTCCTCGAGTTCGGCCTCGTCCTCGCTCGACCGCGAGTGGGGGAACAGCCCCTCCTCGAGGCCCGCGATGAAGACGACGGGGAACTCGAGCCCCTTGGCGCTGTGCAGCGTCATCATCATCACGCGCGCGTCGGCCGCCCCCTCGGACTCGTCGGTGTCCGAGAGCAGCGACAGCCTGTCCACGAATCCGCCGAGCGTCGCTTCCGGCTCGCGCAGTTCGTACTCCCTGGCCGCCGACACGAGCTCGGCGAGGTTCTCGACCCGCCCCTCGGCCTCCTCGCTGCGGTCCTCCCGCAGGGCGGACAGGTAGCCGGTCCGGTCGAGCACCTTGCCGATGGCCGCCGACGGCGGCTCCTGCCGGACGACCTCCGCGAGGCCGGCGACCAGGTCGCGGAACACGCGCAGCGACGAGGCGGCGCGCCCGGTGAAGGCGCCGCGGTCGAGGCCGGCGGCCAGCCGCGACCAGAGCGAGCGCGGCGAGACCCCGTCCGCGCCCGACAGGTCGAGGCCGGCGGGCGCCGCGTCGAGCGCGTCCATCACGCCCTTGCCGATCCCCCGCGGCGGCACGTTGATCACCCGCCGCAGGCTCACGTCGTCGGCCGGGTCGAGCAGGAGCTTCAGGTAGGCGAGCGTGTCCTTGATCTCCTTCCGCTCGTAGAACCTGACGCTGCCGACGATCCGGTAGGCGATCCCCTCGCGCCGCAGCGCGTCCTCGATCACGCGCGACTGCGCGTTGGTCCGGTAGAGCACCGCCATCGGCGTGTCGCCGTCGGCGCGCACCGAGGCCCGGGCCACGCGGGCGATGGCGTCGGCCTCCTCGAGTTCGTCGTTCGCCTGGTGGTAGTGGATCTTCTCGCCGCCCGTGCTCTCGGTCCAGAGCCGCTTCTCCTTGCGGTGGCGGTTCTGGCGGATGAGCGCCGAGGCGGCCGCCAGGATGACCTCCGTCGACCGGTAGTTGCGCTCGAGGCGCACGACGCGGGCGTCGGGGTAGTCGGCCTCGAAGTCGAGGATGTTGCGCAGGTCGGCGCCGCGCCACTTGTAGATCGACTGGTCCGGGTCGCCGACCACGCAGAGGTTGCGGTGCGCCTCGGCCATCCGCCGCATCAGCAGGTACTGCGGCCGGTTGGTGTCCTGGTACTCGTCGACGAGCAGGAAGCGGAAACGGCCGGCGTAGCGCGCGCGCACCTCCGGCTTGTCGAACAGCGCGACGGTCTTGAGCAGCAGGTCGTCGAAGTCGAGCGCCTGGCTGTCCTCGAGCGCGCGCTGGTAGCGCTCGAACAGCTGGCCGAGCTGCGCGTCCCTGGGGTTGTAGCTGCCGGCGAACGCCTCGGGGCCGAGGCACATGTTCTTCGCGTGGCTGATCCGGCCGAGCGCGGCCCGCGGCTGCACCAGCGAGTCGTCGATCCCCAGCTCGCGCATCGCGTGCTTGATCACCGACAGCTGGTCCGACGAATCGTAGATGACGAAATCGCGGGACAGGCCGAGCTCGGGCGCCTCGCGCCTGAGCAGCCTCGCGCACATCGAGTGGAACGTGGACACCCACGCGCCGGCGGCCGCGTCGCCGAGCAGCGCGGTCACGCGCTGCTGCATCTCCTCCGCCGCCTTGTTGGTGAAGGTGACCGCGACCACCTCGCGCGAGTCCGCGTGGCCCGCGCCGATCAGGTAGGCGACCCGGTAGGCGATGACGCGCGTCTTGCCCGACCCGGCGCCGGCGAGGATGAGCAGGGGGCCGTCGACCTGCAGCACGGCCTCGCGCTGCTCGGGGTTCAACTCGTTGAGGAAGTCCATGCCGTAGTGGTCAGTTCCCAGTTGCTGGTCGCCAGGGTGTCACGCGCGACAGGCTGGCAACTGACAACCGGTCACTGGCCACTATTCTACCGTGACACTCTTCGCCAGGTTGCGCGGCTGGTCGACGTCGCACCCGCGGCGGACCGCGATGTGGTAGGCCAGCAGCTGCAGCGGGATCACGCTCACGAGCGGCGACAGCCGCGGGCGGGCCTCCGGGAGGCTGATGATCGAGTCGTGCTCGGTGTCGAGCAGCGTCTCGACCAGCTCGTCGCGGCCCGTCGTGAGCGCGATGACCGAGCCGCCGCGCGCCTTGACCTCCTGGATGTTGCTCAGCATCTTCTCGAACACGTGGTCGCGCGGTGCCAGCGCCACGACCGGCATCTGCTCGTCGATGAGCGCGATGGGCCCGTGCTTCATCTCGCCGGCCGGGTAGCCCTCGGCGTGGATGTAGGAGATCTCCTTCAGCTTGAGCGCCCCTTCGAGGGCGATCGGGTAGTTGATGCCGCGGCCGAGGAAGAGGAAGTCCCGGCGGTTGTAGAACCGGCGGGCGATCTCGTCCACGAGCGACGAGACGCGCAGCGTCTGCTCGATGAGCGTGGGCACCTGGAGCAGCCCGTCGATCTCCTCGCGCGCCTGGTCGGGCGTGAGCGTCTTGCGCACCTGCGCCAGGTGGAGCGCCAGCAGGTGCAGCGCCACCAGCTGCGAGGTGAACGCCTTGGTGGACGCGACGCCGATCTCCGGCCCCGCGTGCGTGTAGATGGTGCCCTCGCTCTCGCGGGTGGCCATGCTGCCCACGACGTTGCAGATGGCCATGCTGCGCGCGCCGCGGGCCTTCGCCTCGCGCATCGCGGCCAGCGTGTCGGCCGTCTCGCCCGACTGCGTGATCACCACCGCCAGCGTCTTGGCGCCGACGATGGGCGAGCGGTACCGGTACTCCGAGCCGTAATCGACCTCGACCGGGAGGCGGGCCAGGCTCTCGATCAGGTACTTGCCCACCAGCCCCGCGTGCCAGGAGGTGCCGCACGCGATGATCGTCACGTTCTCGATCGCCGCGAGGTCGTCCTCCGAGAGCGCCATCTCCTCGAGGAAGACGCGCCCGGTGTCGAGCGAGACGCGGCCGAGCACGGTGTCGCGCGCCGACTGCGGCTGCTCGAAGATCTCCTTCAGCATGAAGTGCTTGAACCCGGCCTTCTCGGCCTGGATCGGGTCCCACACCACGCGCTGGGTCGGGCGATCGAGCTTCGCGCCGGCGAAGGTGCTGAAGGCAACGCCCTCCGCCGTGAGCACCGCCATCTCCTCGTCGGCGAGGAACACCACGTCGCGCGTGTGCGCGAGGATCGCGGGAATGTCCGACGCCACGAAGTACTCCCCCGCGCCGATGCCCACCACGAGCGGCGGGCCGATGCGGGCGGCGATGATCTTCTGCGGCTCGGCCGAGGAGATCACGACCAGCGCGAACATCCCGCGCATCCGGGCCAGCGCCCGGCGCGTCGCCCCTTCGAGGCCGCCGCCGCCGGCGCCCGCGATCTTGATCTCTTCCTCGATCAGGTGCGCGACGATCTCGGTGTCGGTCTCGGTGACGAACTTGTGGCCGAGCCCCTGCAGCTCGCGCTTCAGCTCGAGGTAGTTCTCGATGATGCCGTTGTGGACGACGACGATGCGGCCGGTGCAGTCGCGGTGGGGGTGGGCGTTCTCCTCGGTCGGACGGCCGTGCGTCGCCCAGCGGGTGTGCCCGATGCCGTACTCGCCCTCGATCGGATCGGCCTTGATCGCCTCCTCGAGGCGCGAGAGCTTGCCGGCGCTGCGGCGCAGCGTGATGACGCCCTGCCGGACGACGGCGACCCCGGCCGAGTCATACCCGCGGTATTCGAGGCGGCGCAGGCCGTCGAGAAGGACCGGAACGACGGGCTTGGGCCCGATATAGCCGATGATGCCGCACATAACTGCTCCTCGCAGGCTTCGCAGGCCGGGACTCCGGTGTCGGGCGAGGACAGCAGCCGCGCCCTAGCCTTTCTTTTCGGCCATTTGCCTCGACTTCTTCAGGCTCGCCCACCCTTCCTTGTTTTCCTGCCGGCCCCGCGCGATCCCCAGCGCCCCCTCCGGCACGTCCTTCGTGATCGACGAGCCGGCCGCCACGTAGGCGCCCCGACCGATCCGGACCGGGGCGATCAACTGCGAGTCGCTCCCGATGAAGACGCCGTCCTCGATGACCGTCGGGTGCTTGCGCTCCCCGTCGTAATTGCACGTGATCGTGCCGGCGCCGATGTTCACCTTCTCGCCGATCGTGGCGTCGCCGAGGTAGGCCAGGTGGCTCGCCTTCGACCCCGCCCCGAGGCGCGTCTTCTTCAGCTCGACGAAGTTGCCGACCTTCGAGCCCGCGCCGAGATCCGCCCCCGGGCGGAGGTGCGCGAACGGCCCGACGCTCGCGCCGTCGGCGACGCGCGCCCCCTCGACGAGGCAGTGGTCCAGCACCTTCACGTCGTCGGCCAGCTCGGAGTCGACGATCCGGACGCCCGCGTGGATCTCCGCCCGCGTCCCGATTCGCGTCCGGCCCTGGAGGTGGACGCCCGGGTGGATCACGCTGTCCGGCCCGACGCGGACCTCCGCGTCCACGTAGGTCGTCGCCGGGTCCACCAGCGTCACGCCCGACGCCATCAGCGCCTCGCGCCGGGCCTGCCAGACGCGGGCGCTCATCGCGGCCAGCTCGGCGCGCGTGTTGACGCCGAGCGTCTCCTCGACTCGCTCGACCGGGATCGCCACCACCCGCCGGCCGGCGCGCCGGTAGATGCCGACCAGGTCCGGGAGGTAGTACTCCTGCTGCGAGTTGTTCGGCGCCACCCGCTCGAGGGCGGGGAAGAGCGGTTCGAGATCGAAGGCGTAGATCCCCGCGTTGACCTCGCGGACCGCCCGCTCGGCGGACGACGCGTCGCGGTGCTCGACGATCGCCGCCACCCCGTCGCCGTCGCGGAGGACACGGCCGTAGCCCGTCGGGTCGTCGACGACGGCCGTCAGGAGCGTGGCCGCGGCGCCGGCCTCCTCGTGCGTCGCCACGAGCGCCCGCAGCGTGTCGGCCGAGAGCAGCGGCACGTCGCCCGAGAGCACCACCAGCGTGCCGCGCAGGTCCGCGAGCAGCGGCGCGGCCTGCCGGACGGCGTGCGCCGTGCCGAGCTGCGGCTCCTGCAGCACGAACCGGAGGCCGGCGTGCCCGGCGAGCGCGTCGCGCAGCGCGTCGGCCTGGTGCCCCACGACCACCGTCGTCGTCGTCGCGCCGAGCGACGCGGAGGCGGCGAGCACGTAGTCGATCATCGGCGCGCCCGCCACGCGGTGCAGCACCTTCGGCAGGGCGGACTTCATGCGGGTGCCCTTGCCGGCGGCAAGGATCAGGACGTGACACATAGACATGCGCCTATTGAAGCACAGAAGAGGCCGGGAGACAGTGGCCGGTTGCCAGTCGGCAGCGTCCACGAGCGACAGGCTGTCAACTGACCACTGCCAACCGGCGACGATTTACCGTCCTCTGGCGGCGGAACGCCGGCGAGGCGCGGACGAAGCGGGGTGCGCCTCTGACGCGGCGAGGAAGCCGGCGTGCTGCCGCAACGGCTCGAGGTCGGCGTCCGACTTCGACAGGAACCGGTTCTCCGGGTTCAGCTCGATCGCCCGCCGGAGGTGCGAGAGCGCCTTGTCGATGTCGCCCGTCGAGGTGAAGGCCACCGTCAGCAGGTACTGCACGTGATCGCTCAGCGGGTTGTCCGCTTCGAGGTCGCGCAGCAGCCGCAGGCTGTCGTCGATCGCCCCGCGGTTGATGGAGACGGTGGCTGCGTTCAGCTTCTCCTCGAACGAGCGCGGCCTGGCGCCGGCCAACTGGCGCTCGCAGATGCTCAGGTAGACTCTGGCGCGCTCCTGCAGCTCCTTCTCGTCGGGGAAGCCGTTGACCACGGTCTTGAGCGCCGAGGCCGCGCGGTCGAACTGCCGCTGCTGCAGCGCCCGGAACCCGCGCTCGAAGGCCTCGACCGCCTGCTCGCGGGCGGCCGGGCCGGCCGGCGCCGCCGCCTGGTGCGCTCTCGACGGGACTCGGCCGGCGGCCGGTTTCGCCGCCGCCTTCGCGGCGGTTCTCGGCACCGGCTTCGCGTCCGGCTTCGACGCGGCCTTGACGGCCGGTTTCGGTGGGACCTTTGCGGCCGGTTTCGCCGCGGCCTTCACGACCAGTTTCGCCGGGGCCTTTATGGCCGGCTTCCTGCTCGGGGGTTTCGTCGTCTGTCGGCGTCGGCCTGCAGACGAGGGACGGCGCGTCGGCCTGGCGACGGCCTGTCGTTTCGGCTGGACGCGAGCGGCCGGCTTCGTCTTGGCGACCGGCCGGGAAGACGCGGTGCGGCTCTGCTTGGGCATCAACTGGTCCACCGAGAAGGCGGCGCCCGGATTCCGATTCGTGATTGGCGGCGCTAACTTAGCAAATGGGCCGGATTCGGTCAAGCCGCCATTGCGCAGGATCTTGCCTGGCGGCAGATTCTGTCATTCGACCGAGTTCTTGGCGTCTTCGATCGCCCGGTAGACATCGCGGGAACTCATCCCGTAGCGTTCGGCCAATTGACCTATCGCCTCGCGACGGGACAAAGACCCATCATCTGTCAATTGACCGAAAAGAGCCAGCAAATGTTCAGCTTCCGGCAGCGGTTCGGCAGGCTTCGAGGTCTCGCCGGCCGCCCCGAGGACGATCGTGAACTCGCCCCTTTCCTCGGTCAATTGCCCCAAAACACTCGTCACCGTGCCTCGCAGCAGCTCTTCGTGGACCTTGGTGAGTTCCCGACCGACGGCGACGGGCCGGTCGCCCCCGACGCGCAGGATTGCGTCGAGCGTCGCCCGCACCCGGTGCGGCGCCTCGAAGAACACGACCGTCTCGCGGCGCGAGCAGATTTCCGCGAGCCAGCGCTCCCTCGCCTGTGCGCGGGGTGGAGGGAAGCCGACAAACGAGAAGGTGCTGGTCGGAAGGCCGGAGGAAACGAGCGCGGTCAAGACCGCGCTGGCTCCCGGGATCGCCTCGACCCTGAAGCCGGCCTCGATGGCCGCCCTGGCCAGGCGGTAGCCGGGGTCCGAGATGCCGGGCGTCCCCGCGTCGGACACGAGCGCCAGGCTTTCGCCGGCGGCCAGCCGACTGATCAGGCGCGGCGTCTTCTCGTGCTCGACCTGATCGTAGAAGCTCGTCGTGGGCGTGTGGATGTCGAAATGCGACAACAGCTTGGCCGTGCGCCGCGTGTCCTCGGCGGCCACGAGCGACACCTCTCGCAGCACTCGCAGCGCGCGCAGCGAGACGTCTTCGAGATTGCCGATCGGCGTGGCCACCAGAAACAGCGTGGGTGCGCTCATGCGAGTCCGGCGCGCGTACCGCCGCCGTTCAGATATTGTACCATTGCAGAAGGGGCAGTCTGCCGGGGCGTGGCCAGGCAGGCGATGGTGGTCCCCTGTCTGACAGCAAGCGGGCACGTCGTATCCGAGGCGCAAGTGTGTATTCATCCGAACCGCTCCATCACTTCGTCGACGACTACCTGGGCTACCTCTACGAGGCGTGTCCGACCAGCGCAACGCTCGACGGAGTGCACACTTACGACGATCTGCTCGAGGACCTGAGCCGCGGCGCGCTCGAGTCGCAGGCGCGGGCGCTTTCGGGCTTCGCCCGGCGTCTCGACGAGATCCCGGTGGACGGTCTGACCGAGATCGAGCGGATCGAGCATCCCGTCATCGCCGCGAACATCCGGGCCCGGGTCTTCGATCTCGAGGAGGTCCGCCCCTGGGAGCGGAACCCGCAGGTACTACGCCGACGTCCTGGCCACGAGTCTCGCGGTCCAGGCGATTTTTCCCTACGCCCCCGAGGACGAGCGGGCCCGCCGCGTGCTCTCGAAGCTCAGGCAGGCGCCACGGCTGATCCAGGCGGCCCGCGACAACATCAAGGAGCCGCCGGGCATATTCGCCAAGGTCGGGCTGGAGACGCTGCGTGGCGTGCTGAAGTTCATCGAGCACGACCTGCCGCGCGCCTTCTCGACCGTGGACGACCTGCACCTGCTCGGAGACCTCGCCGACGCGTCGGTCGAGGCGGCCGACGCCGTGAGGGACTACGCCGGCTACCTCGAGGCCGAACTGGCGCCGCGGGCGCGCGCCTCGTTCCGCCTCGGCCGCGAGAAGTTCGAGAAGAAGCTGCGGCTCGAAGAGGGACTGTCGATCGGCGTCGACAAGTTGCTCGCCATCGCGACCCGCGAGTTGTGGGAGGCCCAGGCCGAGTTCCGGCGCGTCGCCTCGCGCCTCAACAGCGGCGGCGACCCGCTCGAGGCGTGGCGCAAAGCCAAGGACGATCATCCCGGCCCGGGGCGCATGGTCGGCCTCGCGCAGGAGCAGATCGCCGCGCTGCTCACCTTCATCGAGCGCCACGATCTGGTGACCATTCCGCCGGCCGAGCCGCTGGTCGTGGCGCAGACGCCCGACTTCTACCGCTGGTCGTTCGCGAGCCTCTGGACGCCGGGCCCGTTCGAGTCGAAGCTCGAGCGCTCGTACTACTACGTCACCGACGCCGACCCGTCGTGGCCGGCCGACCGCCAGGCCGAGCACCTGCGCGACTTCGCCGCGGCGACGCTGTGGTCGGTCTCGATGCACGAGGCCTATCCCGGCCACTTCCTTCACGCGCTGCACCTGCGGCGCGTCGAGTCCAAGCTCCGGAAGTCGCTCCTCTTCTCCCCGGCGTCGGCGGTGGAGGGGTGGGCGCACTACTGCGAGCAGATGATGATCGAGGCCGGGTTCGAGAAGGGCAACCCGATCGTGCGGCTCGGCCAGCTGGCCGAAACGCTCATCAGGCTCGCGCGGTTCATCGTCGGCATCCGCCTGCACGCCGAAGACATGTCGGTCGAGGCCGGGATGCGGTTCTTCCGCGACGAGGCGTTCATGGAGGAGGCCGGCGCCCGGCGCGAAGCCGAGCGGGGGGCATTCGACCCGACCTACCTCGTGTACAGCGCGGGCCGGCTGATGCTCCTCAAGCTGCGGGCCGACTACAAGGCGCAGCAGGGGAGCCGGTTCTCGCTGCGGACGTTCCACGACACGTACCTCGGCAACGGCACGCTGCCGATGTGGGCGCAGCGCAAGCTGATGCTGCCGGGAGACCGCGGGGAAGTGTTGGAGTAGGGCGGGCCTTCAGCCCTGCCGCCAGCGGATCACGGTAGGGCGACGGGCATCGACGTCGCGGTCAGCGGACACGGCCGTCAGCCATCAGCCGTGGGGCGTGAGGCGTAGGGCGCAAGGCGTCTGGACAATTCAATGCCACTTTACGAATATCAGTGCGAGAGTTGCGGCGTCAGGTTCGAGGTCATTCAGAAGTTCACCGATCCGGTCGTGGGCACCTGCAAGAAATGCGGCGGGACGGTGCGGCGGCTGCTGTCGGCACCGGCGATCCAGTTCAAGGGGACGGGCTGGTACATCACCGACTACGCGCGCAAGGGCATGACCGGCACCGACTCCGACAAGTCGTCGTCGGCCACGAGCTCCCCGGCCACGTCCGACAAGCCGGCCGCCTCCGCCGACAAGCCCTCGGCGTCGGCCGGCGCGAAGACCGAGACACCGTCGAAGCCGAAGGCCTGACCGGTTACTGCTCGAGCGCGGACCGCAGGTACTCCTTGAACGGCCCGGCCAGGTCCGGCCGCCGCAGCGCGAAGTACACCACGGCCTTCAGGAACCCGAGCTTGTTGCCCGTGTCGTGGCGAACCCCGTTCACCGCGCAGGCGTAAATCGGGCGGTCCTGCAGCAGCCGGCGCAGGCCGTTGGTGAGCTGGATCTCGCCGGTGCGATCGGCGCGCGTCGTCTCGAGGGCGGGGAAGATGTCCGGCGTGAGGATGTAGCGGCCGATGATCGCGAGATTCGACGGCGCCTCCTCGCGCGTCGGCTTCTCGACGAGGTCCCCGACGCGGAAGACGCCGTCGCCGAGCGACTCGGCGATGTTCACGATCCCGTACGACGACACGTTCGCTTCCGGCACGCGCTCCACGGCGAGCACCGGGGCCTGCACGCGATCGTACAGGTCCATCAGCTGGCGCAGCGCCGGCGGGTCGGCGTCGATCACGTCGTCGCCGAGGATGACGGCGAACGGCTCGTCGCCCACCAGTTCGCGCGTGACGAGCACCGCGTGGCCGAGCCCGAGCGGCTCCCGCTGGCGGACGCAGGCGAAATTCGCCAGGTTCGAGACCTTCCGGACCTCGGCGAGCAGGTCGGTCTTGCCGCGGGCCTCGAGAAACCCCTCCAGCTCGGCCGCCACGTCGAAGTGGTCCTCGATCGCGCTCTTGCCCCGACCGGTCACGAGGATGATGCTTTCGACACCGGAGGCGATGGCCTCCTCGACGCCGTACTGGATCACCGGCTTGTCCACCAGCACCAGCATTTCCTTGGGCTGGGCCTTGGTGGCCGGCAGGAACCGGGTGCCGAGGCCGGCGACCGGGAACACGGCTTTGCGGACACGGGTCACAGGAGAGTCTCCTTCGGCGACATCCTATCCGAGGTCGGCCCCGGGCGGAAGGATCCGTCCGCGTCGGCCCCGCGCCGGGCGGCAAAACGACTGGCCCGACGTTGTCCTAATCGCTTAGGATCGATGGAGCCATGCTCGATCCGAACTTCGTCCGCGACAACTTCGACCTCGTGCGGGCCGGCCTGCGGAACCGCGGCATCGACCCCGACGCCGACCTCGGCGCGCTCGCCGACTACGACGCCCGCCGCCGGGCCGCCATCGTCGAGGTCGAGGAACTCAAGCGGCAGCAGAACAAGTCGGGCGAGGACGTGGCGCGGGCGAAGAAGGAAGGGCGCGACCCGAGCGCCGTGTTCGCCGCCAACCGCGAGCGCGGCCAGCAGATCAAGCGGCTCGAGGCGGACCTCGAGGAGATCGAGCGCCTGCGTGCGGCGCTGCTGCTGACGATCCCGAACCTGCCGGCCGCGCGCGTCCCGGTCGGGAAGAGCGCCGCCGACAACCTGGAGGTGCGGCGGGTCGGCGAGCCGCGCGCGTTCGACTTCGAGCCGCAGGCGCACTGGGACCTCGGGCCCGCGCTCGGCATCATCGACTTCGAGCGGGCCGCCAGGGTCTCGGGGGCGCGGTTCGCCTTCCTGATGGGCGACGGCGCGCGCCTCTCGCGGGCGCTCATCAACTTCATGCTCGCGCTGCACTCGGGCGAGCACGGCTACCTCGAGGTCGAGCCGCCGTTCATGGTCAACGCCGAGACGCTGACCGGCACCGGCAACCTGCCGAAGTTCGAGGCGGACCTGTTCAAGATCGCCGGCGACGTGGGACCTCTACCTCATTCCGACCGCCGAGGTCCCGCTCACCAACCTGCACCGCGGAGAGATCCTCGACGGCCGGCTGCTTCCGATCAAGTACTGCGCCTACACGCCGTGCTTCCGCAGCGAGGCCGGGTCGTACGGCGCCGACGTGCGCGGCTTGATCCGGCAGCACCAGTTCGACAAGGTGGAGCTGGTCAAGTTCGCGCACCCGGACCGCTCGCACGAGGAGCTCGACAGCCTGGCGCACGACGCCGAGCAGGTGCTCGTCAGGCTGGGCCTCCCGTTTCGCACCGTCATGCTGTGCACCGGCGACATGGGCTTCGCCTCGGCGACGACCTACGACATCGAGGTGTGGCTGCCGAGCCAGCGGACCTACCGCGAGATCTCCTCGTGCAGCAACACCGAGGCGTTCCAGGCGCGCCGGGCGAACATCAAGTTCCGCCCCGAGGGGAAGGGGAAGGCGGAGTTCGTGCACACGCTCAACGGCTCGGGCCTCGCCGTCGGCCGCACGCTCATCGCGATCGTCGAGAACTACCAGCAGAAGGACGGGTCGATCGTGATCCCCGAGGCGCTGCGGCCGTTCATGGGAGGGCAGGAGAGGATCGAGAAAAGGGCTTAGGGCTCAAGGCTCAGGGCTCAAGGCCGAGTCGCGCGGCGCCCAGTAGGGCGGGGCTTCAGCCCTGCCTACCGCGCGTCGGCAGAGCCGAAAGCCTGTTAAGCTACCCCCTGCGGAGAGGTGGCCGAGCGGTCGATGGCGGCGGTCTTGAAAACCGCTGCACGGGGAACCGTGCCGGGGGTTCGAATCCCTCCCTCTCCGCCAGCCTTCGCTGGCCTGCGGACCTCTCGCTCGTCCTCGGCCAGCTACGGCTAGGCAGGCCAGCGAAGGCGGACGACCGCACTCGCCTACGGACCTCTCGCTCGTCCTCGGCCAGCTACGGCCAGGCAGGCCAGCCCACGGAGAATGCCCTGAGCGAGGGCGCGAAGCGACCGAGTCGAAGGGCATTCTCCGGTTCTCGGGTCTACTCCCGCCTCAGGATGACCGCCGGATCCAGACGCGTCGCGCGCCTCGCGGGGATGAAGCTCGCGGCGAGCGCCACCAGCACGAGCATGCAGGCGGCGGCCGCTACCGTCGGCACGTCGGTCGGCGACAGATCGAACAGGAACGAACCGACCAGGCGGCTCGACGCGAGGTACGCAGCCAGGCCGACCGGCGCCCCCGTCAGAATGACGAACACCGCTTCACGCACCACGTTCCACTGGATCGACCGCCGCTCGGCGCCGAGCACGAGCCGTACGCCCAGCTCGCGCTGCCGGGTCGCCACGTGGAAGTTCATCATCCCGAACAGCCCAAGGCCGCACAGGAGCGCGGCGACACCGGCGAAGGCGGACGACAGCAGGGCCAGTATCCGATCGCGCGCGAGCGTTCCGTCAATCAACTGTTGCATCGTGGCCAGATCGGTCACGGGCGCGGTCGAATCGATGCGGTCCACCACCGCGCGCACGGTGGGCATGTCGAGCGGCCGGCCGCTCGACACGCGTGCGACGACGATCATCGACGGCGCCGGGTATTGCGCCAGGGGAACGAACATCGCCGGCTCGGGTCGCCGGCGCAGGCTCTCCTTCGTGTCGGCCACCACCCCGACGACGGTCCTGTCGAGCGCAACGTGCTGCAGCCCGACCCTCTCGCCAAGGGGGTTCCGGTCGCCGAAGAGCGCTCGGGCCAGCGACTCGTTGACGACGGCCACGCCCTCGGCGCCGGCGGTATCCTGCTCCGTGAATTCCCGTCCGCGCACGAGCGGCAGTCCAATCGTTCGGAAGTAGCCTGGCGTGACCGAGACTTCGCCGGCGGTCACCGCCTTCTCCGCGTCGAGGGGCACGTCGCCGCCCACCACGTTCGTGGCGCCCCGGCCCATCAGTGGCAGCTCGCTGGCTGCGGCCGCCGACTGCACGTCCGCCATCCCCGCAAACGCCGCGACGGTGCCGCGCACCAGAGGCTCCATCTGCTTCGGGGCGTCCGCGCCCGAAGGTCGCAGGGCGAACGTCGTCAGGCCCTGGACCCGGAACCCGGCGTCGATGCTGGTGAGATTGAACAGGCTGTGCGCGAACATCGACGCCGCGCACAGCAGCGCCAGCGAGAGCGCCGTCTGCAGGGCGAGCAGGCCCCGGCGGAACCTCATCGGACGGGTGGAGACCCCGCCGAGGCCGGCGTCGGTCAGCGGCGGCAGCGTGGAGCGGCGGGTGATCTGGAGCGACGAGGCCAGCCATACGAAGAGGCCGGAGGCGAGCGCAACACCGAAGGTGAAGAGTATCGTCCGTCGGTCGGGCGTCGTCGTCAAGGAAGTCTGCCCGGATCCGAGCGGCAGGATCAGGAGCAGCACGTCGGCCAGCCACTCGGCCACGAGCAGGCTGCCGGCGCCGGCGGCAGCGGCCACGAGCAGGTTGTCCACGAGGCGTTCGGCGAGCAGGCGCGTGCGGCTGGCGCCAAGCGCAAGGCAGATCGCCACCTCGCGTCTTGCGGCCGCGCCCCTGGCGACGATGAGGTTGGTGACGTTGCTGGCGGCAATCAGCAGCAGGAGGACCGCCATCGCCATGAGCATCTGGAGCGCCCGCAGCAGTTGCGGGCCGACGAACGACTGGCTGCTGAGGCCGTAGCCGGCCGGAAACAGCGTCAGATGACGGCCCGCCGCGATGTTGTCGCGAACCGCCGTTGACCGGTCCGGCTCGCCCCGCGACGTGAAGTACTCCGACACCATGCGCGACACGCGCCGGTCGCTCTCCTCCACCTCCTTCCAGCGTCCCCCCACCGCGTCGGCGAGCAGTTGCCCGTAGACCCTCTCTCCGGCGACCTGCGCCCGCTCGATGCTCGCGCCAGGCCGCAGCCGCGCAAACATCTGGAGGACACTGGTGCCCCCGCCACTCCTGAGCGGCAGTCGGCCTGGCCGACTGAGCACGTCGTTGAGCACGTCGAAGAGCTCGAGCGGGACGAAGAAGTCCGGGCTCTGCCCGCCCCCGAGACCCGTGAAGCCTGCGGCGGCCACGCCGACGATCGTCACGGGGTGCCCAGAGACACGTATCGTGCGGCCGACGGCCGACGGTTCGCCGGCAAACTGTCGCTGCCAGTAGCCGTGGCTGATGACGACGACAGGTGAGGCGCCGGACCGGTCGTCGTCCCGGGAGAGCAGCCGGCCGGCTGCGGCCTTGACGCCGAGCATGGCGAAGTAGTCGCCCGAGACGAGCAGGCCCCTCAGATCGTTCGGCGTATCACCGACCAGTACGGGGTACGGTCGGCCGGTCTGGGCGATCGATTGCGCAAAGGCTGGCACGCGCGCGGAGAGAGCCGAGAACAGCTCGTAGCTGACGGAATAGGTGGGTCTGCCGTCGGGGCTGCGGCCGCTACCGCTGACGCTGAAGCGACGGCCGAACGCTGGAAGCGGGTTCGCGCTGACCAGGACGAGCGTGTCCGGATCCTTCACGGGAAGCGGCCGCAGCAGGAGCTGGTCGATGAGCGTGAACACCGCGGTGTTCGCGCCAATCCCGAGCGCGAGCGTCAGCACCGCGACGCCAGTGAACGCCGGATTGCGCCGAACTGAGCGAAGGGCAGAGGGCACGTCGCGGGAGAGGGTCCCTCCTGTTGAATTTCGAGAGGGACTATGCGCCAGTGGCCCCTCGGAGGTCAAGAGGACATGTTGGGGTGAACAGACGGTCGAAGAGCGGGCGTTGCGCCGATGGCACGCCATCCGTCATGCGCGTTGCCTGCCACGCACGCCTGATACGATAGGATTCCAGGACGCGGTGGGGATTCAGTGTGCCGTTGACGCCGGACGGGTGAGCGGAGATTGCGCCCGGTCGGCGCCAGGTGGAGACAGGCGATGCACTATCTTCTCTTCTACGAAGTAGCGGACGACTACGTGGCGCGCAGGGCCGACTTCAGGGCGGTACACCTCGCGCTCGCGAAGCAGGCGGTCGAGCGCGGCGAGCTCGTGCTCGGCGGCGTGCTCACCAACCCGGTGGACGGCGCGGTGCTCCTGTTCAGCGGTGACTCCCCGGCGGTCGCCGAGCGGTTTGCGGCAGCCGATCCCTACGTCGCCAGCGGCCTGGTGAAGCGCTGGCGCGTTCGCGAGTGGACGACGGTGGTCGGCAAGGACGCGGCCGCCGCGGTCTGAACGGCGGGCGGCACGGAGACGCGGGTCAGGCTTCTGGATTTCCGGACGTGCGCGCCACCGCCGCGCTGTGCCAACCGTCGAGCTTCACCGCCTGCTCCTCTCTCCGAGTGTCTTCGGCGCTCTCTATCCGGTTACACGGGCGCGATGTGGCGCCAGTGTGGCGGAGCGATGAAGAAACGACCGCGCTTGGCCTTACAATGCCGCGATGGGCAGTCTCCCCTTACGTGCTCCTCAGGCGTTCCTCCCGCTCGTCGTCTCCGCCCTGCTCCTCGCCGCCGGCAACCTCGTTGGTGCCCAGGTCCGCCGCGTCGATACCGAAATGGCCCTGTCGCACGTGGTCAAGAAAGTCGATGCGGTCGTTCCCGACGAGGCCCGGGCCAGGAAGATCGGTGGTCCCGTCATTGCGGACGTGACCATCGATGCCAGGGGCAAAGTCTCGTCCTTGACGATGCTGAGCGGTCCCGAACTGCTTCGGCCCGCGGCGGAAAGCGCGCTGAGGCAATGGGTCTTCAAGCCGTTCACGACCAACGGCAGGCCCGGTTCCGTACAGGCGATCCTCGAAATCGACTTCCCGGACCCGCTTAAGGACGAGGCGGACCGCCATCTTCAGGACTTCCGATCGTCGGTCTACCAGTGCAAGCGTCAACTGGAGATCGACGCGTCGAAGGCAGAGGCGGTGTGTGCCGCCGCGGTTAGCAGCGCAGACCTGCTGCCGCCGGACCGCGTCCTCGATCGAGGCGCCGCGCGTGCCGACCACGCGCACGCGTTGATGGCCGGCGGCCGCGTGGCGGATGCGATCCTGGAAGTCGAAGGCGTCGACGAGATGCGCCACCGCGTCTCGCGCGGACCTGACGCGGGTTCGGCCGGTCTGCACCAGCTTCTCGCAGATCTCCATCTCAGCCTGGGCGAGAAGGAGAAGGCAGACGCGGAATATGCTGCGGCCATTGCCGAATACACCGCGGCGCTCCAGCATTCACCCGTGATGCAGCCGGCGTACGCGTCCGGCTTCCGAAGCGCACTGACTCGCTACGCCGCCTTCAAACGGTCGATCGGAGATGCGGCAGCCGCGTCCGAACTCGACGCCCGGGCGGCCGCGGTGACGACGGCCGAGCCGGCGGCGCCGTTGCCGACACCGATCGTCACGCGGACCGTCGGCGGGGTCGACATCAGAGAGCCGGCGGACGAGCGTCTGTCGGACGAGGATCTGGACGACATCCAGGCCGTGCTTGCGTCAGCAGGCAAGAAGCCCTGGCGCCTCCAGGTGCGCATTTCGTCTGTCCCGCGGAGGATCGGCGACGCCAGCAGCGTGGTCTATGCGTTCTTCGAACCGGATGTGGCGACACGCACGTTTCGTCGCGGGGCGGCGGCACTGGGCGCCAGGCTGCCGGTGCTGTCAGCGAAGGACGCGCACCTGGCGTGGCAGTTCGACATGAACGGATTCGAGTACATCCAGCTGGCAACTGGTGCCGGCGACGCCGCGAGCGAGGTGCCAATCCCGGTGGGGGCGCTCAGGGGGCTGGTCCTGAAAGACGAGGACCTGGTCTCCATCGTGAGGCTGATTCGGAGAACGGCCGCGTCGAAGGCGACAGACAACTACCGGTCGGACATCCAGCCTTGGCCGATTGCCGAGATGTCGCAGGCCGGCAACGACGGCGTCTCCGTGACGCTGGCCGACCCGGCGTCCGAAGACCATCTGCAGCTGATCCGCCTCCGACGAACGTCCGGGCAGTGGAGCGTGGTCGAGACGGTGGAGGCGGGCAGGAGACCGCTGAAGTGAGTAGACAAGCACCGGAAGTGTCAGGATTGCGCGTGTAGGAATCGGGATCCAGGCGCCAACCCGGCTCCGGACACTGCTCGACATGCCGGCCGAGACCGAATGGCTCGAATTCAAGGAGAACCGAGCCGAACCGGATGACGTCGGCGAGTATGTGTCCGGCATATCGAATTCGGCCACGTTGCACGGGCGGGATACCGGCTTCATCGTCTGGGGCGTGCGGGACGGCACGCGCGAACTCGTCGGAACGGGCTTTCAGCCGCGCCAGCGCAAAATCGGCAATGAGGAACTCGAGCCGTGGTTGGCTTTTCACTTGAGCCCGAGGCTTGACCTCCGGATCCGCCAGTTCGTGTGCGACGGGAAGCCTGTGGTTCTGATCCAAGTGCCGGCAGCGACACACACGCCTGTCAGATTCAAGCACGTCGAGTACGTTCGCATCGGCAGCTGCAAGAAAAAACTCGCCGACTTCCCCGAAAAGGAGCGAGCGCTGTGGGCGCTCCTGTCCCGCACCTCGTTTGAACAAGGCGTCGCCCAGCGGGACGTGGCCCCCGGCGATGTGCTCAAGCTGCTCGATTATCGAGCGTACTTTGAGCTTCTCGGGCAAGGCTTGCCAGAGGATCGAAGCGGCATTCTCGACCGCCTCCGCCAGGAAGACTTCATCGTCTCCGTGTCTGGCGAGCGGTACAACGTGACCAATCTGGGTGCGATCCTGTTCGCGAAGGACCTTGATGCATTCGGCGGTCTCGCCCGCAAGGCGGTGCGCGTCATCGTCTACCGGGGAACCAACCGCGTCGAGACGAAACGTGAGCAGCAAGGTCGCCTCGGGTACGCGCCCGCGTTTGAACGGCTCATTGGCTTCATCAACGACCAACTGCCGCAGAGCGAGGAGATCGGTGAGGCGCTGCGCCGTGAGAACCGGATGTACCCGGCTGTCGCGATTAGGGAGCTCGTTGCCAACGCGCTGATCCATCAAGATCTTCATCTGACTGGTACAGGTCCGACGGTCGAGATCTTCGATGGCCGCGTCGAGATAACGAACCCCGGGGTTCCACTGGTCGACACCCTGCGGTTCATGGACAATCCTCCCCGTTCTCGGAATGAGACGCTTGCCGCGTTCATGCGTCGGATAAGCGTCTGCGAAGAACGCGGTAGCGGGATTGACAAGGTGGTATCGGCGGTCGAACTCTCGCAGTTGCCTGCGCCGGACTTCGTCGTGACCGATAACCACACCAAGGTGGTGCTTTTCGCTCCGAAGAAATGGGCGAAGATGGACCGCGGGGATCGGGTAAGGGCCTGCTATCAGCACGCGTGCCTGATGTACGTTTCGAACCTCCGCATGACGAACGCCACGCTGCGGAAGAGATTCGGCATCAGCGAGGAGAACTACTCGATGGTGTCCAGGGTCATTGGCGAGGCGATAGGGGCCGGGTTGGTCAAGCCCTATGACCCGGAGAGTTCGTCGAAAAGGCACGCCAGCTACCTACCCTTCTGGGCGTGAAGCCGGGCGGTGGCCCTAAGTGACGGCTATGTGACTGCGGCTCGCGGTTGAGACCGGAGGACGTCCGTAATTCATAGAAACCAGAGTGCTTAGGTTTTTGGCTCAATGTGCGTGGGTTCCAGGTTCGAACGGGCTGCGCGCCCGGCCCGGCTGGCGCCCCGGCGAGGCGGCCGCTCGTCTCCCACCGCGCGTGATCGGATCGGCCCCTGGCGAGATAGAATCGGTCTTTGCTTGCGCGCCGTTCGGCAAGCTCAACCCTTGGGCAACTCCGCGCGTTTCCCCCCGAATCGCGTTCCAGGTTCGTCCGCCGTGAACTCACACCGTTCCGCGTCCCGGCTCGCATTCTGCCTCCCGCTCCTGCTGCTCCTCGTCCCGCCGGCCCTCGCGCAGGCGCCGCCGCCTCCGTCGGCCGTCGTCTCCGGCGTCGGATCTCCCACGGTCACGATCCCCCGGATCGACGCCACCGTGCAGATCGACGGCGTCCTCGACGAGCCCGCCTGGTCGCAGGCCGCTCGCCTCGGGCACTTCTCGCAGTACCAGCCGACCGACGGCCGGCCCGCCGAGGAGGAGACCGAGGTCCTGGTCTGGTACTCGCCCACGGCCATCTACTTCGGGATCGTCGCGCGCGACAGCGACCCGTCCTCGGTGCGCGCCACCATGTCCGACCGCGACAACCTCGACTCCGAGGACACGGTGACGATCTACCTCGACACCTTCCACGACCTGCGGCGGGCCTTCTTCTTCACCGTGAACGCCCTCGGCGCGCAGCAGGACGGCATGCACAGCGAGGCGGGGTTCAACGCCGGCACGTTGTCCGGGGGCGGGATGGACGACAAGACCCCGGACTTCCAGTTCGACTCGAAGGGGCGGCTCACCGACTTCGGCTACGTCATCGAGGTGCGCATCCCCTTCAAGACCCTGCGCTACCCGGGGGGCGCGGCGCCCCAGACCTGGGGGTTGCAGGTCCGCCGGATCGTGCAGCGGACCCAGTACAAGGACACGTGGACCGACGCGCGCCGGGCCGGCGAGAGCTTCCTCGCCCAGTCCGGGGCCATCGCCGGCCTGCACGACATGCGGCGCGGCATCGTCACCGAGACGCAGCCGGTGCTGGTCGTCTCCGAGAACGGGTCGCGCGCGGGCGACGGCGCTCCGTTCGTCCGCGGCCGGCCCGACTTCAAGCCGGGCCTCAACTTCCGCTTCTCGACGACCAGCCTGACCGTGGACACGACGGTCAACCCGGACTTCAGCCAGATCGAGGCCGACGCCGCACAGGTGACCGCGAACTAGCGCTTCGCGCTCTTCTACCCCGAGAAGCGGCCGTTCTTCCTCGAAGGGATCGACATGTTCGCGACGCCGAACCAGCTCGTCTACACGCGGCAGATCGTCGACCCGATCGCCGGCGCGAAGCTGACGGGCAAGCTCGGATCCTGGAACGTCGCCTACCTGGGCATGAAGGAGCGGAAGGGCAGCGGCGGCGCGCTGTTCGACATCGCGCGCGTTCGCCGCGACATCGGCTCGGGCTCGACCTTCGGCGTGACCTTCACGGTCCGCTCGGCCGACTCCGGCGGCAACCGCGTCGTCGCCTTCGACGAGCGGACGACTACTCGTGGTACGGCGCCAAGGGGGCGAGGTTCGAGACCTTCTCGGCCCACTACAACGCGAGCCGCATCTGGCGCTACCACGACTTCGGCAGCCGCGGGCCGATCGAGGGGGCCGACTCGTTCGTCTTCCAGTTCGGGTGGCGCGGCGGCTGGTCGCTCAACGCGAACCTTCAGCGGGTGTTCTGGGACTTCCAGCGCGACAGCTACGTCGCCTACCAGTTGAGCCGGACGGGCGAGCCCTACCTGCCGATCGACCGCGTCGGCGGGTTCACGCCCGACGTGTCGATCCGGACGCCGATCTTCCGGGCGTTCGACGCGCAGGTCGAGGTCTCACGCGGGCCGGTCGCCATCTTCGCCGAAGGGTCGGCGGTGCAGTACCAGTCGCAGCGCCAGGGGCTGCTGCTCGGCGCGATCGACGGGGAGCCGCTGGCTGTCGCCGGCGTCATCCCGCCGGCGCAGAAGTCCGACGGCCTGCGCCTCGACTGGCTCGCGTCCTACAAGCCGACGCCGGGCACGATGGTGTTCTTCGGCTACGGGGCCTCGTTCGTGACCGACCGCACGCTCAGCCTGGCCAACCTGCAGCGGATGAGCGACGGGTTCTTCCTGAAGGTGGCGTACCTGTTGCGGAAGTAGGATTCAGGGTTCCCGAATCCCGAATCCTGCTCGGCGTCAGCGTCCGCCCGGACGGCGGGGCGGCCCCTCCGCCACCAGCACCCGGTTCTTGCCCGCGCGCTTGGCCTCGTAGACCGCCTCGTCCGCCCGCCTGATGAAATTATCGGGCTCGAGGCCCGGCGCGAAGCCCGCCACGCCGAAACTGCCGGTGACCTTCCACGGCTGGCCGTCGTCGTCGGTCAGACCGACGGTCCGCCCCACCTCCGCCTCGAACACGGTCCGCAGGCGCTGGGCGGCGATGGCCGCGCCCGCGGCGGGTGCCTCCGGCATGATGATGATGAACTCCTCGCCGCCGTAGCGTGACGCGATGTCCACGTCCGCCCGCTTCGTCGTCCCGGTAGCCTCGGAGCCGCGGATGTTCATCTTGATCCGTCGCGCCACTTCCCGGAGCACCTCGTCGCCCCGCAGGTGTCCGAACCGGTCGTTGATCGCCTTGAAGTCGTCCAGGTCGATCATCACGAGCGACAGCGGGCGGCTGTACCGCGTGCACCGGGCCATCTCGCCCCGCAGCCGCTCGTGGAAGTAGCGGTGGTTGTAGAGGCCGGTCAGGCCGTCGGTCACGGCCATAAGCTCGGATTCCGCCAGGGCCCGCGCCTGGTGGAGACAGACCGCCACGTGAGCGCTCAGCGTGGACAGCAGCCGGACATCGTCGTCGTCGAACGCGTCTTCGTCGCGGCTCTCGATGGTCAGGACGCCGAGCAACTCGTCCTCGAAGCGGACGGGCACCGCAATCTCGGACCGCGCGCCCTCGACACCGGATGCAATGTACCCGGCGTCGGACCGGACGTTCCCGACGTTGATCACCTTGTTCTCGACCGCGCAGCGGCCGGTGATCCCCTGGCCGAAGGGGATCTGCATGCCGACCGGGTCCTGGGCCAGCCCGCCGGTCGACGCCTGGAGCACCAGGCAATCGTCTTCGACGCGGAGAATGCCGCACGACTCGTGATGGAGGCGTTGCTGGATCTGGCCGACAATCCAGGGGAACAGTTCCTCGGTCTTGACGATGGTGGCCAACTGGAGGCCGATGTCCTGGACCAGTTCGAGTTGGTTGCGGACCTGGGCGTTGTAGAGCGCCACGCCGAGCTGCGTTCCCAGAATCTTCAGCGTGTGCACATCGCGGGCGTCGAAGGCGTTGGTCTCGGGGCCCTGCGTGTTCAGCACGCCGAGCAGTTTCCCCCGGAAGACGATCGGGACATCGAGTTCGGAGCCGAAGACCTGATCGCCCAGGTGCATGTAGTCGGGGTGGTGCCTCACGTCGGGAACCAGCGCCTCCGCCTTGCGCTGCGCGCAGCGGCCGGTGAGCCCGACGCCGATGGGGATGTGCTTGCCGAGGATCGTCTCCGGGTACTCGGTGACCGCCCGGATGACCAGGTCCGTGCCTTCCTTGAGCAGGATGGCGCAGTGGGCGTAGTTGAGCCGTTCCTTGACGGCCTGGACCGTGAGCTGAAGCAGACGGTCCAGGTCGTGCTCGGCGTTGACCTTGAGCCCGATCTCGAGCACCAGCTCGACGTGATCCTGCAGGGCCCTGGCGCGGGGCGGCGCGTTGTGGTCCATGTCAAACCGTTGACCGTCGGACCCGCGCAGCCGATCGTTTGCGGGACGTGTCCGACCAGGCTCCGAAGCCACTCCGGGAGACCGTCAGGATTCTACACCCGACGCCCTGCGTCTTCACGCCCTCTTCGCCGGTCGCACCGGCCGCGCCGCTACTTCACGACGAGCGGCGATGGAACCACGGGCTTCTTCTGCAGCGGCTCCTTGCTCCGCGAGAGGTCCAGCTCCTCGAAGATCATGTTCGGCGCCGCGACGGTCACCATCGTCGCCTGCGCCATCGCCGCACCGCTCCCGGCGAGCGAGGTCGCGACGGTCCGTTCCTTCGACGCGCCGGAGATGTCGCGGAACGCCGTGTGCGTGACGGCGTCGAGCAGGAGCCCCCGGACCGGCTCCTCGCGGCCGTCCGGCGTCACCTTCACCGCCGCCGCGAGGGGCAGGCCGTCGCGGCCGAGCGGCCCCAGCCGCCGCACGATGTACCCGAACGACCGCCCCTGGGTCTTGAGCAGCCCGAGGTACTTCGCCTTCAGATCCGCGGCCGGCACGCCGTCCGAGCTCTCGACCTGGAAGACGCTGGCCTGCGGCCCGCTGCCGCGCATGTGGCCGTTCGACTCCGCCAGGTTGCGCTGCGGGGTTCTCGACGTCAGCAGCGTGAGCAGCCGCCCGTCCCTGACGAGCGTCACGTCCTGGGCCTTCACGCCCTCGTCGTCGACGACGTAGTTGCCCCCGGCCGGCTGACCGAGCAGGCGCGTGACCGACGGCGTGTCGGACACGGTGAACGACTCGGGCAGCACGCGGTTGCCCAGGCGCGACAGGTACGGCGTCGCGGCGCCCGCCCCGCCCCCGCGCCCGCCGCGGTCGGAGTCCGGCGGCCGCCGGGCCAGGAAGAGCGGCACGAGCGACTGCGAGACCAGCGACACCGCGGCGTCCCCCTCCACCAGCACCGGCCCGCTGTAATCGTCGCCCACCTTCGCCGCCCGCGTCGTCATCACGTCGTCGAGCATCTTCCGCGTGCGATCCAGCAGGTCGGCGCGGGCCGGCAGGTCCTCGGGCCGCGCCGCGAGCGAGACCACCGCGCTGACCGGCATCCCGTCGTCGCCGAGCACCGTGATCCCGGCGCGGAACGAGGCGACGCGCGCCGGCACCGCGACGCGGGTCCCCTCGCTGTTGATGAAGTAGCGCGTGCCGTCGTTCAGGTCGAGCGACACGTCGGACGACACCGCCTCGGGCACGCCGAGCGTCTTCGAGATCTCCTCGACGACCGACCGCCACTCGGGAGGCGCGATGGAGGACGTCCTGGCGGGCTGGACGTACTCGACCGGCGCCGACTTCGAGAAGTCGGGGATCGGGTCGGCGTCGTTGCGGTTCTCGAACGCGGCCTTCTTGCGCGAGAAGACCTGGACCGCGTTCTTGTACGCCGCGTCGGTGGTCAGCCAGGCCTCGCGGCGCAGGGCGGTGGGGTTGTCGTCGATCGGCAGCATGCCGAGCGACGCCATGCCGCCGGGCAGCCCGCTGGCCATGAAACGCGAGCTGTCGAACGTGTAGCTGCCCACCCGCACGTCGGCGCGGACCAGGCGCGCGCGCGCCGAGCGGCGGCTGACGATCGCGCCGAGCGTCGCGCGGAAGCCGCTCTCCGCCGTGTCGGTGACCGAGTAGCCGACGTAGTAGGGGGCCGGCTCGTCCTTGAGCTTCAACCCCGACACCGACCGCGAGAGCTCGTCGCCGAGCGCGTGGAGCACGGCCGAGTCCGACTGGCCCGCGTCCCTCTCCGCCGGCGCCGGCAGGATCGGGAGCGAGTCGTCCGACTTCGCCATCTTCTGCACTTCGACCTCGGAGACCAGCAGCGCGGGCGACGAGGCCGACACGGGCACCGACCCGCTCTCCGCGCCGCAGATCCCGTTGAAGGTCTGCGGGCGGTTGTCGGTCGCGACGATCCGGTTGAACGCCGAGAGCGGCGTCCCGATGAGGTCCACGCCGCGGACCAGCTCCATCGGCCGGTTGTCGGTGTACACGCGGTAGACGACGAGCGGCGAGACGTTGAAGGCGTTGGGCGAGTAGCGCGCGGTGTAGGTGAAGCCGCCCTCGACCTGGTCGAACAGCAGGCCGAACGGCTTGCCGGCCTTCCGCGCCTCGTCCTTCAGCCGCTCGACGAGCTGCGGGAAGGGGACGCCGGCCGACGACGCGACCAGCAGGTTGGATTGGCGGGAGATCGGGCGCAGGCCGGGCTGGGCGCGGCCGTGACCGTTCGATTTCGGGAAGCGCGCGAGCGGCGACCGGCTGAGGAGGAACTCGTGCAGCAGGCCGCGCTCGACCACCGAGACGCGCTGCGCCTTCACGCCTTCGTCGTCGAACTGGTAGGCGCCGGCCAGCTCCGTGTCGCCGAGCTTCTTGAGCGTCGGGTCGGCCACCACGGTGAGGAAGGTCGGCAGGACCTGTTCGCCCACCTTCTTCGAGAACGTCTGGGCGTCGTCGGCCGCCTTCTGCCGCGAGCCCTCGATGCGGTGGCCGAAGATCTCGTGGAAGAAGACGCCGGCGGCGCGCCCCGAGAGAATGGCCGGCCCGGTGTACGGATCGACGAGCGGGGCCGTGCGAAGCCGCGCGAGCAAGGCGACCATCGCCCGCGCGTCCTCGACCATCTTCGCCTCCGACGGCAGTCCCGCGAGCGAGGTGGCGAAGTAGGTCGTGTAGAGCGGCAGGTCCATGCCGTCGTCGGCCTTGGTCTGCGCCTGGATCGCGATCCGGCACGCGAGGTCGCCGGTGAGCAGGCGGCTCCCCTCGGTGCTCACCATGTAGCGGTTGCTGGCCTGGACGCTGAGCGCGGCGTCGCCCTGCAGGATGAGCGGGTCCTCGGCGAAGACGGCCGAGACCCGGCGCAGCCGGGCCTGCCACGCCGCCTTGTCGATCTGGTACGACGCCGGCTGGCCGACGAACACCTGCGGGTCCTCGCGGGAGAAGTCCGGCGCGGGGTCCTCCTCCTTGACCTTGGCGGCCAGGTTGGTCTTCACCCGCGCGAGCCGCTCGACCGACTGGCGATAGGCGCGGTCGGTGGCCTGCCACGCCGCGACGCTGATGGCCGGGGCCGAGTCGGTCAGCGGGATGACGGCCCGGCCGAGCGCGGCGGGCGGCGCCGATTCGCCGCGGATCTCGTGCGTGTTGTCGACGTCGTAGTTGCCGGTCCTCACGTCGACGGTGAAATTGCGCGAGTGATCGTCGGTGTCGGCGTCGATCGCCCCGAACGTCGCCTCGAGCTCGGTTGACTGCATGTCGTAGACCGCGTACGAGACGTAGTAGGGCGGAACGGGCTGCTTCTGGAGGACGCCGACGTTCCGGTGTAATTCGCCCTGGAGGATGTCGAGGAGCGCGGCGGACGGCGCCGGGGCAGCCGAGGGCCCCGGGACGGACGCGACGCGGTCCCGCGGGGAAGAGGCGCCGACGGGAACCAGGCCGGCGAGGACGAAGACGGCAAACGCGACGCACGCACGAACGCGCGGACGGGTCATGGGTTGGCAACTCCTATTCTTGCATCTTTAGCATACAAGCTGGAAAAACCCTAATTGCAACTCTGGATGAGGTTTGGGGGCGCCCGACCGGTCCGTCGCCGGCCGGCGGATGGTGATCGAGGCGATTCGTCCGAATTCGTTCGTGTTGCGCGAAATGTGACTATATGTGACTATATGGTCACATGAATAGCAGGCTGGGGCCCCCGTGAACCCGGACGCGCTGTGGCGAGCCGTCTCCGACCCGACCCGCCGCCGGCTGATCGAGTTGCTGCGCGACGGGCCCCGGACCACCGGCGACCTGTGTCGTGCCTTCTCGACGACCCGGTTTGCCGTCATGAAGCATCTCGCCGTGCTCGAGCGCTGCGGGGTGGTGACGGTCCGCCGCGCCGGCCGCCGGCGCTGGAACGCGCTCGACCCCGGGCCCCTGCAGGCGCTCGAGTCGCGGTGGCCGCAGGCAGGTGAGCAGGGATCAGGGGTCGGGGATCAGGGGTCGGGGATCAGGGAATCCGGATCGGGGGTTGCGGGTCGAGGACAGACCCGGACCCCGGACCCCCGACCCCCGGCCCCGGGCGCACCGGCTGCAGCCGAGCTTCGCGTGTTCGTGGACGCGCCCCCCTGGCGCGTGTTCGACGCCCTGACGATGAACGTGGGGGCGTGGTGGGGGGCGCCGCACCTGGTGGCGGCGGATGCGACCGGCCTCGTGCTCGAGGCGCAGCCCGGCGGCCGTTTCTACGAGGAATGGGGCCATCGGCAGGGGGCGCTTCGCGGCCTGGTGGCGGCCGTCAAGCAGGACGAGCGTCTCGAATTGACCGGGGCGGTGTTCGGTGCCGGCGCGTGTTCGCTCGGTTTCGTCCTCGAGCGGCGCGAGGGGGGCACCCTCGTCAGCGCGTCGATAGCGGGCGCCGGCGGCGTTCCCGCGGCGCGCGGCGACGCGGCGGCCGTCCTCGACGACCTGGTGCGCACGAGGTTGAAGGCGTTTGTCGAGCACGGCACGCGCTCCGGCGTCGCGGGGTAGCGCGGGCCCTCTCGGCCGCGATGGGTTACGATCTCACCGGAGCGTCCATGGCATCCCAACCGCACTTGTTCACGCCGTTGAAACTCCGCGACGTCGAATTCCGCAACCGCGTCTTCGTTTCGCCCATGTGCCAGTATTCCTGCGAGGGCGGCCTCGCGAGCGACTGGCACCTGGTGCATCTCGGCAGCCGCGCCGTCGGCGGCGCCGCGCTCGTCATCGCCGAGGCGACGGCCGTGACGCCGGAAGGGCGCATCTCCCCGAGCGACCTCGGCCTCTGGAGCGACGCGCACGCCGACGCGCTCCGGCCGCTCGTCAGGTTTATCAAGGCCCAGGGAGCCGCGGCCGGCATCCAGATCGCCCACGCCGGGCGCAAGGCCTCCACGGCCCCGCCGTGGGATGGCGGCGGGACGGTCGGTCCCGACCGCGGCGGCTGGACGCCGGTGGCGCCGAGCCCCGAGCCGTTCGGCCCGAACTCCCCGGCGCCGCACGAACTCACGCCAGGGGACATCGAGCGCCTGGTCGGCGAGTTCGGCGACGCCGCGCGCCGCGCGCGGGCGGCCGGGTTCGACGTGCTCGAGATTCACGCGGCGCACGGCTACCTGCTGCACGAGTTCCTGTCGCCGCTGACCAATCTCCGAACCGATCGGTTCGGCGGTGATTTCGAGCGCCGCCTCGTTTTCCCGCTGGCGGTGGTGGCGCGCGTTCGCGAGATCTGGCCCGCGTCGCAGCCGCTTTTCGTCCGCATCTCGGCCACCGACTGGATGGAGGGGGGCTGGTCGATCGCCGACTCGGTGGCGCTGGCCCGGCGGCTCAAGACGCTCGGCGTGGACTTGGTTGACTGCTCGAGCGGCGGCGCCGTCTCCCACGCGAAAGTCCCGGTCGGACCCGGCTACCAGGCGCCGCTCGCGGCGGCCATCAGGCAGGAGGCGGGGATTGCCACCGGCGCCGTCGGCCTGGTGACGAGCCCCGAGCAGGCCGAGCAGATCCTCGCCACCGGCCAGGCCGACGCGGTGCTGCTGGCGCGGGAGCTGCTCAGGAACCCCTACTGGCCGCTGATGGCCGCGCGGAGGCTGGGCGCCGCGGTCGAGTGGCCGAAGCAGTATCTGCGCGCGAAACCGTGAGCGCGCTGGCGGGAACACGCCTTGCGCCTTACGCCTTGCGCCTCACGCCTTGCGCCTCACGCCCTGCGCCTCACGCCTTACGCCCTACGCCCGACGCCTTACGGCTTCTGGCCTGCAGCCCGCGGAATTCTCCAGTCGAACAGCAATTTCTGGGTCACCCACCGTTCGTTGGCCTTCGCGCGATGGACGTGCAGTTCGAACCCGTCCGCGTGTTTCGCGTATTCCGGAGGACGTCCGGTGAACGGATCGATCGGCACCCAGGGGAGGTACTGCGGAACGAGTTGCGGCAACCCGTCCGGGTACGACCCGTGATCCAGGCGGTAGCGGCGTAGCGCGACCGCCGTCTCAGCCGCGTTCAGCACGCTGTGGAACTCCCAGCCCGTGTCGATCTCGTTCGACAACGCTGGCCGGACGAACGTCATCCGCAGGGCCTTCAGCACGGGCGAACGTGACGCCTGCCATTCGCGGGCCCGTCGCTGTTCCTCGGGCGACGGCGCGGGCAGCGGCGTGTGCGCGGCGTCTCGTTGAAACGGCGCAAGGGCCTGAAGCTGGACGAACCGATCGAGGGCCCGCAGATCGCCGAGGCGGCGGTAGGAGACGACCGGGCGGATCAGCCAGTTCAGCGGCCCTGCACTGTTCAACGAGGTCGCCCACGGGAATTCAACCGTCCTCCCACGTTCCAGCTCGACGAACCAGGCGTTGGCGATCTTCAGCTCGCCGATGAGCCACATGCGCGTGGGATCGGGCCACCGGCTCTCCGCCAGCGCGGCGGCGAGATCGGCCAGCGCCTGCGCCGACGGCTCGGCGCGCTGGAGCATTTCCTGCACGCAGCCGACCTGCTGCTCGACGGCGAGCATGCGCCAGACCTGCATCGACCGGCTCCACTCGAGGCGCATCGATGAGGCTTCGGCCAGTCCGGTCAACGCGACGTCGACGGCGCGATCGGCCTGACCGTCCTCCACCTCGACCCGGCACGCGGCGGCCAGGAGCATGCTGAGATCGAGCACATGGCGCGGTATGCCGGTCGTCTCGCCGCGGAAGTAACTCAGATCCCAGGTGGCGCCAGGCAGCGCGCGTCCCTGCGTCGCGACAGAGACCGCCAACGCGTTCTGATCGACGAATTGCCGCAGGTCGGCGGTCACGCCCGCCGGGCAATCGCCGCCGCTCAGGCAGGTCATCACCGCTTGCCACCCGCCGCGAACAGCCGAGCTGGTCTTCTCGCCGCGATCGACCACGGTCAGTTCGGCGGCCGCGCGCATGACGCGCGCCCGGTTCTCGGGGGCGGGGACGATCGGCGGATTCATGCTGCGGGTGTTCAGGCTCCCGTACGACTTCTCGAGCCTGGCGACCTCCTCTCCGAGCTGGCGGCCAATCCGCCAACCGGATATCGTCCGCGCTGCCAGAGTCAACACGACGAGGGCGACCAGGAGAACGGCAGCACGCCGCCAGTTCCGTCGCCACATGCCCGCGATCCCGTCCATCATCGCCCTACTCCTTGCCCTCGGAAGCATCGCCTGGCACCGGGCGGCTCGCCGCGACCAACGCCTCGTCACGCAGTCGTTGGCAATCCGCATCCGGCAGTCCGAGTTGTCGAGCCGCGTCGGCGGCGTCTTCGGCCGCCTCGTACGCGGTCCTGCCGAAGCCGTCAGCACTGCCACTGTCGGTGCGTGCCGGGGTCCGGCTCAGGAGAGCCAGCGCAAGCAGCGTGACGGCGGTGGCCACGCGCCACCGGGTCGAGTACCAGACGCGATCGAACCAGCCGGCGTGTTGGCTCTCACGCACCGCGGCGGCCGCAGCCACGACCACGCGGCCGCGCAGGTCGTCGGGAACTTCGACCCAGCCCGCATCCACGATCAACCGTTCCATCCCGTCAAGTTCTTCTGTCATCGCTTGCCGAAGATGTCCCGCAGCCGGTCGATGCCGAGGCGGTAACGGCTGGCCGCGGTGGAAGTGGACACGTCCGTCATGGCGCCGATCTCCCGGAACGGACGACCGTCGAACAGGTGAAGAACCACGGCCTCGCGCTGCTCTTCGGGAAGAGCCAGAAGAGCGCGACGCACGTCGATGGAGGCCGCCAGGTCGCCTCCGGACGCGCCCGCCGCGTTCGCCGCGATCGGCTCGTCGCGTGCCACGGCCCGGCGGCGCAGCGCATCGACCCAGGCGGTGTGGAGCATCCGGTGAACGTAATTCGAGGGTCTCCTGGCTCCCAGCAGCGGTGCTCCGGCGGTGGCGAGACGAACGAAGGTCGCCTGGACCAGGTCCTTCGCGTCCGACGCGTTTCGCGCCAGCGCGAAGGCGTGACGGAACAAGGCCGCGCCGTGACGGTCGTAGATCCCGGCAAGCGCTTCGGCGTCGCCGCCAGCCAGACGTCGAAACAACTCACGATCGGGGCCGTCGTCGCGGTCAGCGCTCACTGTTGTGTGTATGACGGATGGGGCGCGTGTTTTTATCAAAGCGGCCGGTGGGCCCAGCCCCGCGCCCTCGATCCTTCATCCGCTGGGAGGTGATTTCGTGTGCAGATTGTCGGCAATCGTACAAGCGGGAGAAGGCCTCGGCCGCTTTGGTGGTCAGGACACTTTTCGTGCCTGCCGCTCGATCGCCTCATGCAGATCCCAATCGGCCTGGAGCCGCATCCAGAACTGCGGTGACATCTCGAACAGGCGTCCCAGGCGCAGCGCGGTGTCGGCGGTGATGCCGCGCTTGCCGAGCACGATCTCGTTCAGTCGGTTGAGCGAAACCCCGAGACGACGCGCTGCCTCGACCTGACCGAGACCGGATGGCTTCAGGAACTCCTCCAGCAGCATCTCGCCAGGTGAAATCGCGGGCCCCAGCCAATCCGGATCCCTAGTGATAGTCTTCGACGCGAACTTCGCAGGCATGTCCTTGCTCCCATCGAAACGTCACACGGTACTGGTCATTGATCCGGATACTGTGACGCCCAGCCTGATCGCCCTTCAACCCCTCCAGCCGATTTCCAGCCGGGATTCGGAGATCGTCCAAGCGCGCGGCGACATCCAGCGCCTTGAGCTTGCGCTGGACCACCTGCCAGATGTCGACAGGCACCCGGCGGGCGGCCCGAGTGTTGCGCTGGCGAAAGAGATCGGCGGTCGTCTCGTCTGCGAAGGACTGGATCACGGCAGCTGATTACACACTACACGCAGACCGTGTAATCGTCAAGCGGGTCCGGCACCGCCGCCGACCGGACCGCGCCCATCCTCCATCCGTGATCCGCTGCCGGCTGCCGGCTGCCGCGTCGGTATGCTATCCTTCCTGATTACTGTGCCCGTCGGCCCAAGTGCGGCGCCGGGCGCCAGCGCCTTCGCGGTGAGGTGGCCGAGAGGCTGAAGGCGGCGGTTTGCTAAACCGTTATACGGGCTAAAACCTGTATCCAGGGTTCGAATCCCTGCCTCACCGCCAGCCTTCGCTGGCCTGCGGACCTCTCGGTCGTCCTCGGCCAGCTACGGCTAGGCAGGCCAGCGAAGGCTGTCTCGCCGTAGCGCCGAAGGAGCGAAGGCGGACCACCGCCCTCGCCTGCGGACCTCTCGGTCGTCCTCGGCCAGCTACGGCTAGGCAGGCCAGCGAAGGCTGTCCCGCCGAAGCGGCGTAGCCGCGAAGGCGGACCCCCACCTCCTCCCGTGTTAGCCTGACGTTGTTCAGTGCATCCGCGCGGCGCCGGTCTGCGCGTGGCGCCTGTCATCGGGAGGTCCGTCATGCTGCTCAACACGCTTGGACTGGTGATGCTGCTCGCCGCCGCCACGCCGCTCGGCGCGGCGAAGGAGCCGGCCATGGGTCCCGACACCGCGCTCGTCGTGATCGACATCCAGAACTTCTACTTCGAGGGCGGTCTGCTCCCGCTGACCGGGCCGGTCGAAGCGGCCGGCCAGGCGAAGCGCGTGCTCGACGCCTTCCGCGCGAAGCACCTGACGGTGATCCACGTCCAGCACGTGCCGCAGTCGGTCGCGATCGTCGATGGCGTGCCCGCCGACGCGCAGTACCGCATCCGGCCCGTCGTGGCCCCCGCGCCGGGCGAGAAGGTGATCACCAAGCGATTTGCGAACAGCTTCCGCGAGACCGACCTGCTCGACTACCTGCGCGCAAAGGGGATCAAGAAGCTCGTGATCGTCGGCATGCAGACGCAGATGTGCGTCGAGGCGGCGGCCCGCGCGGCGGCCGACCTGGGCTTCGAGGTGACCGTCGTCCACGACGCCTGCGCCGCGCGCCCCCTCGAGTTCGGCGGCCACACGGCGGCGGCGATCGACGTTCACACGACCGCGCTGGCCACGATCAAGAACGGCTACGGCCGCGTCCTCAGCGTCGAGGAGTTGTTGAAGGAGTTATGAGAACCGGCGAGCCATGAACAGACGAACCTTCTGCTCGCGCCTCGTCGCCTCGTCCACCGTGCTCACGATCGGTCACTCGACGGCCGCGGGCGCTGGCGAGGTCGAGCCGGCTCGCCGGCAACCTGGGCGTGCTCCCGCACCTTCGGCCGGCATCCTCCGTCCGCCTGACGTCGTGACGGTGTTCCTGGAGAAGGACCGTCAGGTGCCGCTGAACCACACGACCGCCGGCGTCTGGCAGGCCGATGGATTCGAGGTGCGCACCGAGGTCGCGTCGGGCCGCGTCGCGGTCAGCCTCTCGGCCCCGAGGTCCGCGGTCGTCCGCCTGCGGCTTCGCTGGCACGTCAGCCTCGGCCACGTGAAGCTGTTCCTGGGCGACCACTGGGAGCGCTCGTACGCCGACCTCGAATGGCGCGGCGAGGTGCCGAACAGGCCGATGCCTTGGTACTTCCTCGCCCACAGCGGAGAGCGCACCGACGGCTACGGCGTGCGCACCGGCGCGCGCGGCTTCTGCTTCTGGACCGCGGATCGCGCGGGCATCAGCCTCTGGGCCGACGTGCGCAGCGGCGGTGTCGGAGTCCAACTCGGAGAGCGCGTCCTCCCCGTCTGCGAGATTCTGTTTCCGCCAGGGCGCGGCGGGCGAATCGCCCTTCATCGCCGCCCGCGAGTTCTGCCGCGCGATGTGCGCTCGCCCGCGGATGCCCGCGACGCCCGTGTTCGGGACCAACGACTGGTATTACCAGTACGGCGACAGCCACCCCGAGCGAATCCTGGAAACGACGCGCCTGGTGGTCTCCGTCTCGCCAGCCGGTCCAAACCGCCCCTGGAGCGTCATCGACGACGGCTGGGCGCCGGGCGGCGACGAGGCGGGCACGTGGGACCGCGGGAACGAGCGCTTCGGCGACATGGCCGCCTTCTCGCAGAAGATCGCCGACACGGGCGCGCGGCCGGGCATCTGGTTCCGGCCGCTGCTCGCCTCCGCGAAGCGGCCCGACGCGCTTCGCCTCGGGCGCAACAGGCGGTGTCTCGACCCGAGTCTCCGCGACGTGCTCGCCATCGTCGCGCGCGACACGCGCCGGCTGCGCGAGTGGGGCTACGGCCTGATCAAGCACGACTACTCGAGCTTCGACATCATGGGGCGCTGGGGATTTTCGATGGGCGCGACGCTGACCGACGACGGCTGGCGGTTCGCGGATTCGAGCCGCACGACGGCCGAGATCGTGACGGGATTCTACCAGGCGCTGCGCGACGCGGCGGGCGACGCCATCGTGATCGGCTGCAACACCTTCAGCCACCTGTCCGCCGGCCTGTTCGAGATCAACCGCATCGGCGACGACACGAGCGGCCGGTCGTGGGACCGGACGCGCCGGATGGGCGTGAACACGCTGGCGTTCAGGGCGGCGCACCACGGCGCCTTCTACGCGGCCGATCCCGACATCGCGGCGATCACCAGGCAGCAGCCCTGGGCGCAGGGCCGGCTGTGGCTGCGCCTGCTCGGGGAGAGCGGGATGCCGACCTTCGTGTCGCCCGAGATCGAAGCGGTGACGCCGGAGGCCAGGACGGCGCTGGCCGAAGCGTTCGCGGCAGCGGCCGCCGCGCCGCCGCTGGCCGAGCCGCTCGACTGGCTCGAGACCGTCTGCCCGAGGCGCTGGCGCTTGAGCGGCCGTCCAGTCGAGTTCGACTGGTCGATGGCCGAGGGGCCCTGGCCGTTCAGGGACTGAGCGCCCAGGTGGGCGAAGGCGGACCCCTCCTCAGTCGCTCTTCTTCACCCGGAAGAGACCCGTGGCTCCGTCCGGCTCCGGCGGCTGATCCTGCTCGACCTGGGGCTCGCCGAAGCCGTCCACCGCGCGGACGGTAAAGGTGTGCGAACCCGACTCGAACGGCCAGTCGTACCGCCAGAGCACCCACGTCAGGGTCGAGAGCGGCTGGCCGACCACGGCGTCCGCCCACGGGCCGTCGTCCACCTTTACCTGCACGCGCGAGATGCCCCGCGCGCCCGCGTAGGCGATGCCGCCGACAGGGACGAACCTCTGCCCGCCCTTGTCGTACGCCGCGCGCACCGCCACGGTGTCGATCACCGACGTCGTCCTCACCTGCGCCGTCCGGCTCCAGCCGCGCTCGACCCAGAAACCCGCGGTGTCGTGATCGGTCAGCTCGATCGAGGTGATCCACTTCGGCTGCTTCATGCCGTAGCGGTCGGGAACGTAGATCCGCAAGGGAAAGCCGTGGGCCTGCGGCAGCGGCTGGCCGTCCCAGGCGTAGGTCAGCATCACGCGCGGGTCGCCGTTCGCCAGGTCCAGCGACACCGACTCGTGGATTCCGTCCTTCGACCGGATCGAGGCATACCGCGCGGACGAGGTCGGGCGCAGCGGCGCGAGCACGGTCCGGAGCGGAACGCCCGTCCACCGCGTCGTGCTGATGAGGTCGCCGCCGATCGGGTTCGAGATGCACTCCAGGGTGACCCACAGGTGCTGGGCGGCGCCGTACAATCCCTTCTGAAACCCGTCGAGCGTCAACTGCGCCGGCTTCTCGACCAGGCCGGTGACGGGCAGCTTCCAGTCGTCCCCGCCGATCGACGGCGGGAACAGGTCGATGTCGATGCGATAGAAGTCCTTGACGGGCGTGATCTCGGACCGCGTGCCCGGAGCGGGCACGATGGCCCCAACGCGGCTCGGCATTCCTTGCGGCGGGGCGGCCGCGTCGGCGTCGCCCAGGTCCGGGCGCAGAAACTGCGCGAGGCCGGCCCCGCCCACCGTCACCACGGCCGCCGCGCCACCGAGACGCACCAGGAAGCGGCGGCGGCCGGTCGCCTGGACCGACGCCAACCGCTCGCCCTGCGGAGGGCCGATCTCGTAGCGTTCGATGGCCGCCGGACGCAGGGTCGGGCCGCCAGAAGGCGCCTCGTCTGGCGCGTCGCCGGTCGTCTGCCGTTCGCCGAGCCGGCTCCACGCCATCCCGAACAGCGCCCCCATGGCGAGGAAGACGCCGACGACCCAGGCGAACGCCGCAACCGCGCCGGCAACGCCGCCAGGAGGCTTCGAAGAGGGCAGGAGGATCGCGATGAGCAGCCCAATCGTCCCGCCTGCGACGATCGAACGCGCGACCGGGTTCCGGGGGCGGGCCAGTCCGAACCAGGCGCCGAGCAGGAGTCCGGCCACCACCCCGCCGGCCACGAAGAGCGCGAGGGCGAGCGCCTGCTCGGCGATCTTCGATGTGGTGCGGAGATCGAGGCCGAGCGCGCCGAGCACCGCGACCAGCATCTCGATGCCCCAGGCGAGAATCCCTCCGGGCAGGACGCGAGTGAGCCACTCGAACAGGTCGAACGGCGGGAACCGCACGCGCGTCGCCGAGGCCGCGAGGTCCATCACCGCCGTCAGCGGCAGCGTGAGCAGCAGACCCAGCCCCGCACCCGTTCGAATTGGCGCGCGCACCATGGAGCCTCCGCGAAGTCCGGACGGTCCCCGTGTCCGCGAGTCCCGCCCGGTCGTCACCCGGCCGTGTGCGAAAGATGTCCCCCTCGTCCGATTATCGCGCCAAGGAAGGTCCAGCGCGTCAGCAGATCTTCCCGCTCGATGACGACGCAGGTGGGCGCCTTGCCGACGACCGTGCCGGAGCCTGTCGTCAGGACATTCCCGGGCTGTCGCCAGGACTCGGGTAAAATACTGGGGATTGGCGGAGAATGTCGCGAGCGACAGGAATCCTGTCGGCCCTGA
The DNA here is from genome assembly GCA_963776495.1 of uncultured Acidobacteriota bacterium. Taxonomy (GTDB): domain Bacteria; phylum Acidobacteriota; class Vicinamibacteria; order Vicinamibacterales; family Fen-181; genus FEN-299. The sequence goes on from CAVZMW010000003.1 coordinate 860,500, forward strand.
CCCTCGATCCCTGACTCCTGACCCCCTGATCCCTGCGATGTCCACACCGAGAGTTCGCTTCGCCCCGTCCCCGACCGGCTACCTCCATGTCGGCGGCGCCCGCACGGCGCTGTTCAACTGGCTTTACGCGCGCCATCACGGCGGCACTTTCGTGCTGCGCATCGAGGACACCGACGTCGAGCGCTCGTCCGAGGAGATGGTGGCGGGGATCCTCGACGGGATGAAGTGGCTCGGCCTCGACTGGGACGAGGGGCCCGAGGTCGGCGGCGCGCACGGCCCGTACTTCCAGTCCGAGCGGCTCGATCGCTATCGCGACGCGGCCGCGCGGCTCGTGGCGTCGGGCAAGGCGTACTACTGCTACTGCAATCCCGACGAGATCAAGGCGAAGCGCGAGGCAGCCGAGCAGGCGGGGCAGGCCTGGTCGTACGACCGCACGTGCGCGAACCTCACGCCGGACGAGGTGGCGGCGCGCGAGCGGTCGGGCGCCCCGCGGGCGATCCGCTTCCGCATGCCGACGGGCTCGACCTCCTATGACGATGTGGTGCACGGGAAGATCGAGTTCGCGAACGCGGTGATCGAGGACTTCGTGGTGCTGCGGTCGGACAACTTCCCGACCTACCACCTCTCCGTCGTCGTTGACGACATCGACATGGGCATCACCGACGTCGTCCGGGGCGACGACCACATCTCGAACACGCCCAAGCAGGTGCTGCTCTACCGGGCGCTGGGCGCCGAGGTGCCGCGCTTCGCGCACGTGCCGCTCATTCTCGGCCCCGACAAGCGGCGGCTGAGCAAGCGCCACGGGGCGACCTCGGTGATGGAGTACGAGCGCCAGGGGTTCCTGCCCGAGGCGATGTTCAACTTCCTCGCGCTGCTGGGGTGGTCGCCGGGGAATGACCGCGAGCTGTTCACGCGCGAGGAGCTGGTGGCCGCCTTCACGCTCGACGGCATCGCGTCGAGCAACGCGGTGTTCAACCCCGAGAAGCTCGAGTGGTTCAACGCGCAGCACCTCGCGCGGCTCTCCGGCGACGAGATCACCAACCGTCTCGAGCCGGTGCTGCGCGAGCTGGGCCTGTGGGACGACGACCTGCGCGGGGCGCGGCGGGAGTGGTTCCACCAGGTGATCGGGATCCTGAAGGCGCGGGCGAAGAAGCTGCGGGACCTGGCGGACCAGGGGCGCTACTTCTTCGTGGACCCGGACGGCTACGAGGAAGCGGCCGTGAAGAAACACCTGTCGGCGCCGGGGCTGGCTGCGCATCTTGCGGCGTGGGGCGAGGCGCTCGCGGCGGTCGAGTCGTTCACGCCGGCCGCGATCGAGGCGGCGCTGCGCGCGTGCGCGGAGGGGCGCGACATCAAGGCGGCGGCGCTCATCCACGCGACGCGCATCGCGGTGACGGGGCAGGGCGTGAGCCCGAGCGTGTTCGAAGTGGTGGCGCTCGTGGGGCGCGAGAGGACGGTCGCGAGGCTCGCGAGGTTACGGGACACGCTCGCGTAGAGACGGCTTGCAACTCGCGACTTGCGGCTTGCGACTGAAGGCCGACGGCTGACGGCCGGATCACGCGTTGATCGGTTCTGAATCTTCAGATAGCGCAGGGCTTCAGCCCTGCGCCCCGATGGCTTCAGCCCTGCCGCGCCGCGTCCGGTTCCAAGATCTCCTGGCCCGCGCGGCCGACCGGGCGTAATCTGCCGCGGTGAATCTCATCCCTCGAACACGGGGCGCTGCAACTCGCGGAAGACTGGCCTGCGCGACGCTCATGGCCCTCCTCTTGTCCACTCTGTGCATCGCGCAGACCACGAATGTCACGAAGCTCTTCCCGGGTGGCGGGCAACCGAGGAAGGAGACGGCGAGGCTGACGTCGCGCGAACTTCGAGTCGGCGACAAGCTCTACCAGGTCTTCATGCTTCGCAACGAGTCGCGGCGGGAAGCGTTCCGGGTAGACGTGGGGTTCTACACCGAAGGGCAACTCGTGTCGGACTGGGTCTACGGCATCACTCTCGAGAAGGACATGAACGGCGACGGAACGCCCGACTATGTCTGGTACGGCGACGATGACACTGGCTTGAGACTGCTGTGGTTCCTGTCGAGCGGGGGCCACTACGATTGCATCAACGTCCTCAAGACGGCAGAGCGGGCCTGGACGAAGCGGTTCGCGCAGCCCGCGCCCGATCTTGAAGAGGTGCCCGGGGATGACGCGGTAGACGAGGTGACCTGGGACAGGGGCACGCGGCTCCTCACCGTCTCGGTTGAAATCGACAGGATGGACCCGGCGAAGGCCCACAAGGTGTTGCTGCACGTTCCCCCTGCGGACTTCCTGCACGGCCTGCGCTGAATGGCCAACCCACCGCCAACTCTTCAGATAGCGCAGGGCTTGAGCCCTGCGCCGCGATGGCTTTAGCCCTGTGCGGCTGCGTGACGGTCGTGACCCGGCCCTCAGCCCTCGGCCTTCGGCCGGCTCCGTCTCTTGCGTGTCTTCGGTTCATCCGCTAAAATTGATGGTTCCTGCTCGGTTCGCCTCTACTGGGAGGTCGTTCAACGGTAGGACTCGTGGCTCTGGACCACGATATCGGGGTTCGAATCCCTGCCTCCCAGCCAGCCTTCGCTCACGCTTCGCGTGAGCTTCGGCTAGGCAGGCGAGTCGCCGACCTCTGCGCTCGCCTACACCCCGAAGCGACGTCACCGCAGGCGAAGGCTGTCTCGCCGTAGCCCCTCGACGATGCTCGGGGCGAAGGCGGACCCCCTGCCGCGAAGGGATTCGAACCCCAGCGTACGCCTCCGGCGAGTTTCGGCGGGAACACTCCTGCACGCACGAGTGGCCGGTTCTTCAGCCCGAGTTGAACTGATCGGTTGCAGCGTTTGCGTGCTCGGCACATGTCGACGCCGGTTTGTGCCGCAAATCGGACCGTTAGGTTGGCCCAGATTCTGCTCTCGGCGAGTCCTGCAGGGAATCGGAAAGCGCTTCGTCTACGTCCTCCGTAGCGAAGGATCCCGGGGCCACTACTACGTCGGCATCACGAGCGACCCGGATCGCCGCCTCGAGTGGCACAGCCACGGCCCTTGTGGACACACAGTCGCGCGCCGGCCGTGGGCCTTCGTGGTCGTAATGGAGTTCCCGGCCGAACAGCAGGCGATTCGTTTCGAGAAATACCTGAAAAGCGGATCGGGCCGGGCGTTTGCGGCACGGCATTTCGGTGAAGGCGGCGCGCCGTCGTGCGCTTTGATCCAGCGCATCTCGAGTCCTGGATGCCCGTGGTAGAGCCGGTACAGCTCCTGCACGAGCTCGAGATTCTTGATCTCGCCGTCCTTCTTGCGCCAGCCGCGCGCTTCCCACGCCTTCGCCCACGTGGTGATCGTCTTCACGCAGAGTTCCGAGTCCGTGAAGATCACCGCCCGCTTGTCGCGCGGCACCATCGTGCACGCCGCAATCAGCGCCGACAGCTCCATGCGGTTGTTCGTGGTGTACGTCTCGTGTCCGCGCTGTTCCTCGATGATCCGATCGTCCACCACGTACACCGCGCCCCAGCCGCCGGGGCCGGGATTCGGCGTCGCCGCGCCGTCCGTGAACACGCCGCTCACGGGGCCCGATGTGTACTTCTCCAGCACCTCGGCGGTCGTCAGATTCTCCTCCCGCGACGAGGCCGGCGACTTCCCGCGCTTACACCTCATGCAGATCTTCGGCGTCCAGCTCGGGAACCTGGCGAGCGTCGCGGGCGCGACGGTGAACTCCCGTTGGCAACTCGTGCAGACAAATCGCATGGCGAGCGATCATTCTCGCATGAAGGTGCAGGACCCCAGGCAGCCGCGCCACATCTGGGCACTGTCGATGCCGGCGACGACGACACGGAAGACCCTGATGGTCTTCACGCCGAACCTACTGAATCGAGATCAGCTCGATGTCGAACACCAGCATGCCCTTGGGGACCCCGGGGCGGGTGCTGTTGTCGTACGCGAGGCTGCCGGGAATCCAGAAGCGGGTCTTCTCGCCTTCCACCATCAACTGCACGCCCTCGGTCCAGCCGGCAATCACGCGGTTGAGCGGGAACGTCGCCGGCTGATTCCTGGTCACCGAGCTGTCGAACATCTTGCCGTCGGTCGTCCACCCGGTGTAGTGCACGGTGACGGCGCTGGTCGCGGTCGGGTGCTTCGTGCCCTTACCCGGCTGCAAGACCTTGTAGGCGAGGCCCGACGCGGTCTTCGTGGCATCCGCGGGCGGGGCGGCGACATCGGGCGGCGCGGGGAGCATGGTCTGGCCTCCTTGGGCGGCTCGCGCGTGGACGAAGGTCGGCACGGCCATGCACCACGAAATCACCACGGCACATGCAATCAACGAGGAGAGTGTCTTGGCCATCTTCGGATTGTACTCCACGGTCGGAAGGGCACGGCAGCACAGTCTCTGACAGCGCCACGGCCTGAGACACACTGAGACATCTCGCAGAAGAACAGGCGGCCGGTTGCTCATCCAGGCGACCGGGCAGTCGAAGCTCGGCATCTACACGGAATCGGAAACCGAGGTCTTCCTGTTGGTGCCCGGAACGAAGACGGGGATAATCGTCGTCACGATGCGGTGCGACGAGATCCGACTGACCGGGTCCGGAGGCGCCAATCGCGTCATGGAGGCGGAGATGAAGCGCCTCATGATGCGGTCGCCGTTCGAGATCCGCCTGCCCGACCCGAGGCGGGAGGGCGACGGGACGCTCCTGTACCCCTTCGACCCGCGCATCGCGTGGGTGGCCGCGTGCCATCATCGGACCTCCTCCCGGATTTCGTGGGACCTCTTCTCGAGCCCGGCCGTGCGGCTCGAGCCGCTCTTTGCCGACCTGTTGCCGGCCCTGAAGGCCGACGACCGGCTGCCGCGGACGAAGAAGACGCTTCGCTTCTCGGTGGATCTCGGATCGTCGCAGGACTTCGAGGCCGGCCCGCTCCAACTGCGCGGCGTCGTGAAGAACGCGCTGCTCGAGGCGTTGGAGTCGCGCGGCGTCAGGGGCGAGGTGGACGCCGAGAGGCCGGACGTCGTGTTCGTGGCCAGGCGCGCCGGGACGCCGGAGCGCCGCCGCACCGTGGTCGGCATCGACATCGGCCTTGGCGCGCGCCACCGCCGCGGCGCGCGCGTGACCTCGGGCCCGGCGCCGCTGCGCGAGACGCTGGCGGCGCAACTGATCATGCTGTCGCGGTGGGACGCGCGAAGCGAGCCCCTCGTGGATCCGATGGCCGGGAGCGCCACGATTGCCATCGAGGCGGCGGGGCTTGCGGTGGGAGCGGCGATCCGCCGGCCGTCCGATCTCCCCTTCCGTCACCTGGCGCCCTTCAAGGGCCTGCCGAACGAGACTCCTGACCTCTTTCCCGGTACGGTTCCGCAGATCCTGTCGCTCGACGTGGACGAAGAGCGGATCGGCACGATGGTCGGAAACCTGCGCGCCGCGGGGCTCACGGGCCCGTCCTACAAGGAGTCGATCGTCATCGGACAGAAGGACATCCGCGCGCTGACGCCGGCCTACGTCGCCGGGATGCTGCCGAAGTCGGCGACCATGAAGCCGGGCGTCTTCTGCTTCAACCCGCCGTACGGCGTTCGCATCGGCGGGGAAGCCGGCGAGCGCCGGCTGCTCGACCTGTACGCCGCGATGGGCCGGACGCTCGCGCAGTTCAGAGGCTGGCGTGCCGCGTGCTTCGTCGCCAACCGCGGCTTCGTCGAGGCGTTCGGCCACCACCCGACGATGACCAAGCCCGCGACCAACGCCGAACTGCCCGGCGCGTTCCTGGTCTACGATCTGTAGCGGGCTGGGCCGTCAACGCACTCGAGAGACGGGACGAACGGACAGAATCTCGGCCTACCGGCGGCGGCGTCCCGGCGGCTTCGCCGCGCCGCTCCCCGACCGCGACCCCACCGGCGCGTACTTGTCGAGGATCGCCTGGAACCGCGCGATGCTGCCGCCCCGCGCGTTCGGGCGAGGGCCGCCGTGCCGGGCCGACCGTCCCGGCTGAGCCGGGGTCTTGGCGCCGGCGGGGCGCGGTGCCGCGTGGCGCGGCCCGCGCTCGGCGCGCGCCGCCCTGAGCCGTTCGCGCACCGGGATCTCGAGGCGCTCGGTGGTCTTGCGCGCGTAGTCGAAGCCGGGGAGCGTCACGCGCGGGAGCGACTTGCCCAACACCCGCTCGATGGCCGCGAGGTCGCCTTCCTCGTCGGGCGACACCAGCGTGAACGCGTCGCCGGTCGCTTCGGCGCGCGCCGTGCGGCCGACGCGATGGACGTAGGAATCCGGGTCGGCCGGCACGTCGAAGTTGACGACGTGGCCGAGGTCCTCGACGTCGATGCCCCTGGCCACGATGTCGGTCGCCACCAGCACGCGGTGCTCGCCGTTCTTGAAGCCGGCGAGCGCCGCCGTGCGCTGGCTCTGGGTGCGGTTGCCGTGGATCTTCGCCGTCGAGATCCCGTTTCGCGCGATGAACTCCGCGAGGCGGTTGGCGCGGTGCTTGGTCCGCGTGAAGACGATGGCGTCGGCGATGATGTCCTGCTTCAGGAGTTCGACGAGCAGCGCCGACTTGAGCTCGCGGGCCACCGGGTAGACCGCCTGCGTGATGCCGACGGCCGGGGCCGACTTCCGTTCGAGGTTGATCATCACCGGGTCGCGGAGCATCTCTCGCGCCAGCGTCACGATCTCGCGCGGCATCGTCGCGCTGAAGAAGAGCGTCTGGCGTTTCGCGGGAATCTGCTTCAGCACGCGGCGGATGTCGGGCAGGAACCCCATGTCGAGCATCCGGTCCGCTTCGTCGAGGACCAGCACCTCGAGCGCCGCCAGCCGGGCGTATGGACGCCGCAGGTGATCGAGCAGGCGGCCCGGCGTCGCGATTATCACGTCCACGCCGCTGCGGAAGGCGTGCTCCTGCGGCCCGAGGCCGACTCCGCCGAACACGGCCGCGCCGGTGATGCCGGTGTGCACGGCCAGTTCCTCGAGGTGGGCGTGGATTTGCGCGGCGAGCTCACGAGTCGGCGTGAGGACGAGCGCGCGGGTCCGACGCTGCGGCTCGGACACCAGGCGGTTGAGGATCGGGAGCAGGAAGGCGGCCGTCTTGCCGCTGCCCGTCATGGCGGTCGCACAGACGTCCCGGCCGGCCGCCGCCGGCGGAATCGCCTGTTCCTGGATTGGCGTCGGGCGCTCGAAACCGAGTTCCCTGACCGCGCGCGTCAGGTCAGGGTGAAGGGGCAGCTTGGAAAACGGCATGCAGCAGCATACCCCACCGCGAATCGGGCGAGATCGTCGATACCTCGCGAGGGGCCTGCGCGACGTCGGCCGGCCGCTGCAGCCGAGCCAGGAAACCCCGACCGTGGGCAGGCTGACGGGACTCGCTGGCGTTCCTATCCCCGCCGCGCCGCCTCGATGGTGGCGACGTCGATCTTCTTCATCGGCATCATCGCCTCGAAGACGCGCTTTGCTACGGCGCCGCCAGCCGAGAGCGCGTCGGTCAGCGCGCGCGGGGTGATTTGCCACGAGAGGCCCCAGCGGTCCTTGCACCACCCGCACTCGCTTTCCGTGCCGCCATGGTCGACGATCGCGTTCCAGTACCGGTCCGTCTCTTCCTGATCGTCGGTCGCGACCTGGAAGGAGAAGGCCTCGCTGTGCCTGAACGCCGGACCGCCGTTGAGACCGAGACAGGGAATGCCCAGGACGGTGAACTCCACCGTCAGGACGTCGCCCTCCTTGCCGCCCGGATAGTCGCCGGGCGCCTTGTGAACAGCGGTCACTTCACTATCCGGAAAGGTGGCGGCGTAGAAGCGCGCCGCCTCATGCGCGTCCTTGTCGAACCAGAGGCAGATCGCGTTCTTCGGCTTCATCGTCGTGTACTCCTTGGCCTTCCGTCAGCGCGTCGCAGGTGGCAGGGATCTCGCGGGGTCGAGCCCCCTGGTCAGATCTCGATAGTACTTCGACACACCGCCCATGCAAGTCGCCACCATGAGGTGCTGCCTCTGCGCCTCCTGCCAGGTGGGAGGCGGCAGGGCCCGGATACAATGGGGCCATGGTGCTGTCATTGACGAACCGCGAACGGAGCCACCTGAAAGCCCGAGCCCACGCGCTGGAGCCGGTGGTGCAGATCGGGCAGGCCGGCCTGACCGACCAGGTCGTGGCCGAGATCGACCGGGCACTCGCGGCCCACGAACTCATCAAGGTACGGATCGGCAGTGCGGACCGGGCCGAGCGCGCGGATCTCTGCGAGGCCATCTGCGCCCGCACCGGCGCTGCCGAAGTGTTGCGCGTCGGGAAGGTGCTCGGGCTGTGGCGGCCCCGCCCAGACGCCGGGGAGGAAGACGCGAAGTAGCGTCCGACCCGCCCTGCTGTTCCCGGCCCCGTGCCCCAAGGACGCGGTGACCAAGCCGTTCGCCGGTCGGGCAGGGCAGGGCCGCAACAGCCCACGAAGCCAGGCGTGCGCGTCGTTCGAAGGGATTCGCGACGGCGGGGATTACTCGCGGCGATAGGCCGTGGCGAGCGAGTCGGCGTATTCGTTCCAGCGTGCGCCGTTGTGCGCTTTGATCCAGCGCAGCTCGAGTCCCGGGTGCCCGTGGTAGAGCCGGTACAGCTCCTGCACGAGCGCGAGGTTCTTGATCTCGCCGTCCTTCTTGCGCCAGCCGCGCGCTTCCCACGCCTTCGCCCACTTGGTGATCGTGTTCACGCAGAGCTGCGAGTCCGTGAAGATCACCGTCGTCTCGTCGCGCGGCACCATCTTGCACGCCGCGATCAGCGCCGAGAGCTCCATGCGGTTGTTCGTCGTGTACGGCTCGTGCCCGCGCTGTTCCGCGATGATCCGATCGTCCACCACGTACACCGCGCCCCAGCCGCCGGGGCCTGGATTCGGCGTCGCCGCGCCGTCCGTGAAGACGCCGCTCACGGGGCCAGACGTGTACTTCTCCAGCACCGCGGCGGTCGTCAGATTCTCCTCCCGCGACGCCGCCGCCGACTTCCCGCTCTTGCACGTCATGCAGGTCTTCGGCGTCCAGGTGGGGAACCTGGCGAGCGTCGCAGGCGCGACGGTGAACTCACGTTGGCAACTCGTGCAGACAAATCGCATGGCGAGCGATCATTCTCGCATGAAGGTGCGCATCCCCGCACCCGCGCAGGAACTGGACATTGTTGACGCCGGCGACGACGACACGGAAGATCCCGATGGTCCCATCGGTCTGGAGTTCCCGACCGAAGAGCGGGCGGTTCGGTTCGAGAAATGCCTGAAGACAGGGTCTGGCAGGGCATTCGCGACGCGGCACTTCGGTGGACCGCCCACGCAACCAGCAGAAGACACCGGCCCGCCGCGTCAGGCGCCGAACGACCTCGCGAACAGGCCCTCGATCGCCTTGAGGCCGTTGGCCTGCAGCGAGCGCGTGCCCGTGCCCGTGAAGTGCGGATGCGTGATCAGCGGGCCGGCGCCGCCCTCGTACGCCCGCCATTCGCCGTCCGCGCAGGTGAACCATCCGTCCTTCGCCTGATCGAACACGTTCAGTTGCTTGTTGCAGAGCTTGGCGAACTCGGCGCCCCAGCCGGTGCCGCCGCGCACCGTGCCGTCCTCGAGCACCACGCCGACGACGTAGATCTCCTGGCCGTGGTTCACCTGGTACCACAGTGTCTGCAGCACCTTGCGGATCGTCGGGGCGTCGGTGTACCGCCGGCGCATCAGGCGCGACACGTACTCGAGGCTGACGTCGCCCGCCCGGAGTTCCTCGTGGTTCAACACCCTGACCCCTCGACGGCGCTCGATCTTGTGCCCGTCGAACGTGAAGTTCACCTCTTCCACACCATAGCGTTCCGCACAGGCGCCGAACGCCGACTCTGCGCCGGGCGCGCCGCCGCTGAACAAAATGCACTCGTCAGACTTCATTGATTGGTCTCCAGTTGTGCCGCGATCATAGCATTCGCGGAACGCCCCGGCGCGCCATTGCCGGTTGTCGCAGCGAGGGACCTCGCTCGTATCCACGTTCGAAGGTCCTTCGCGTCGGCGGTCGTCCGCTCAGGCGTCGGCCCAGAGCGAAGCCAGCGGCAGGTCGGTATCGACGAACGGCTCGACGCGCACGACCTCGGAGCTGGCGTGGGAGGCGAGGAGGACCCAGCGCCCCCCTTCGAGATGCAGGACCTCCAGCGTTCGGGCGATCGGATCGACCAGCCAGGCGAACGCCACCAGTTCACGCCCGTAGACGCCGAGCTTCGTCACGCGGTCGAACGAGGCGGTTGAGGGCGAGAGAATCTCGCAGATCCAATCGGGGGGGAGTGTGAAGTAGGCCGTTTCCGGAACGGTGGGCATTCGATTTCGGCGCCAGCCGGCAACGTCGGGCACGAGCACGTCACGGCCCAGGTGGAGTTCCGGCTCGTCCAGGATCCACCACCCGCCGGGACCACCGCGACCGTGGTGGTAGGGCCCGCCGATCAACACCCCAACCGAAGACCCGGCAACCGAGTGACGCGGCGCCGGGCGCGGCGTCGCGTGCAGTTCGCCATCCACAATCTCGGCCACCATGATGTCGGAGACCTTCTCGAGGTCTTCGTAAGTTGCCGGGCGATCGAACGGGGGAACCCTCGGCATCGGCTCGATCATACATCGTCAACACTCACGATCCCTGCCGATCGGATTGCGTGCGACATGAGGCCTTTTTCCCGCAGATCCGAGCATTCGGCTGGCCGTGAGCGGCAGAATCTACTACACAGGTCGTCCGGTCGACGCGCAGAATCGTCGTCCCGTCCAGCACCATGAAATCGTCGATCTGCGGTGGCTCGTAGTCCCGTGCCCATATCGCGGGCTACCCCCGTCCGGCGTCCAGAATTACCCTGATTTTGGGAGATGGAAGGCAATGCAGAAGCGCGCGTTGGGCAGGAGCGGACTCGAGGTGTCGGCCCTGGGCTTCGGCTGCATGGGCATCAGCTTCGGCTACGGGCCGGCGACCAGCCGGGAAGACGGCATCGCCATCATCCGGGCGGCCGTTGAGGGCGGCGTCACCTTCTTCGACACGGCTGAAGCGTACGGGCCCTTCGCGAACGAGGAACTCGTCGGCGAGGCCCTCGGCCCCGTTCGTGACCAGGTGGTCATCGCCACGAAGTTCGGCTTCAAGTTCGAGGGCGGCAAGCAGGCGGGCCTCGACAGCCGGCCGGCGCACATCCGCGAGGTGGCCGAGGCGTCGCTCAAACGGCTGAAGACCGACCGAATCGACCTGCTCTATCAACACCGGGTCGATCCGAACGTCCCGATCGAGGACGTCGCCGGCACGGTCAAGGACCTGATTCGCGAAGGCAAGGTCAGGCACTACGGGATGTCCGAGGCTGGCGTGGAGACCATCCGCCGGGCGCACGTCGTGCAGCCGGTGGCGGCGCTGCAGAGCGAGTACTCGCTGTGGTGGCGGGAACCGGAGAAGGAGGTGCTGCCGACGCTCGAGGAACTGGGCATCGGGTTCGTGCCGTTCAGCCCGCTCGGCAGAGGGTTTCTCACGGGCAAGATCGACGAGAAGACGACGTTCGACAGCACAGACTTCCGCAACGTGGTCCCGCGCTTCACCGCCGAGAACCGCCACGCGAATCTGGCCTTCGTGGACTGGCTGAAGAAGTTCGCCGGACGCAAGCAGGCCGCGCCGGCGCAGATCGCGCTCGCATGGCTGATTGCGCAGAAACCCTGGATCGTGCCGATTCCAGGGACGACGAAGCGTCGTCGGCTCGAGGAGAACCTGGGCGCCGCGACGCTCGAGCTCGGGGCCGACGATTTGCGCGAGATCGACCGCGCGAAGTCGGAGATCCACGTTCACGGCGCGCGGTACCCGGAGCACCTGCAGAAGCAGGTCGGGCGCTGAGGAGCGAACCCAGATGACAGGCGACACACCGGCCACTCCCCTCGTCCGGCGCGCCACGCGTCGTCCTCTCAACCGCCGAGCGGAACGAGCCGGCGCAGCGGCCTTCGAGCGTGTGGGCTTTCGAAGAACGATGGTCGAGATGACGCGCGAGCTGGGCGGCCCGCAGCCGGCGGACCTCCGCCCCGACGGTGAATCCAGATGAACAGAGAGAAGAAGTACTCTCCGCGCCAATCGCGCCTCGCGTTCACGTCGCAGAGCGCGGAACGAAGGGTGCCCCTGGCTGCCGAGGCCGAATGTGTATGAATGCCTTGCGCCACTCCCAACCGCAATGCCGCAACGTGAGCACAATCGACAACACGATGGTCAACAGCCTCGCGACATTGGCTTGATGCCCTCCCAAGGCCGTTTCACTCACGCTGAATACCGTCCACCACGAGTTCATGAGCGCATGTACCGCGATCGGCACCCAGAGGTTGTATTCCCACCGAACATAGAGCCAGCCAAACCACACGCTTCCAAATCCCGTGAGGGCGACGATACTCAGGGAGTCCCGGATTCCATGCACCTCGTATAGATGACCCAGTCCAAAGAAGACGGTGGGCAGGATAATTGAGAGCCAGAAGCTCAGCGCCAGACGCCGGTACAAGAGCTCAAAAGCAAAGCCGCGGAACAGCACCTCCTCACCAACGCCAGAAATGCACCCGAACACGCCCACCTGCACGGCGATGTCGGCATTGAATGTGGCATGCCCCGACAAGGCAAACAGAATGGGCATCGGCAGCGTCGCCACGATGCCCACCAACACGCCACGCACAACTCCGCGTCTCAATCCCAAGTCTCTGAGGGCCTGCACGACGCCTCCGCCGAACAACCACATGACGGTGGCCGTGCAAAGGCAGGCAATCAACAGTTGCTCCACCGAGTAGGCGATCGCCACGTGACATTGGTGACAACTCGCTGCTTCTCGCCAGCTCAAGTCCCGGTGATGTCCGGGTTGTCGTTCGTGGGTTCATCGAGATGACCGCGGGTCTTCACGGGCTCGCCGCGGCGAAGCCCCTTGCCGCCGTCAGCGGCAGCGTGAGCCGCACGCCAAGCCACGCACCCGTTCGCATCGGCGCGCGCGCCCTCGCGCCTTGTTCATGGACGCCTGAGGAATCTCCAGTAGAAAGCTGCGAACACCAACACAATGCCAATGTTCGCTGCCAGCCGTTCCCAGAATCGGTTTCTGAAGAACGCGACATCTACACCGACGATGACGGCTGCCATCGCGACCACGCAAAGCACGACAGCTGCCGGTCTGCCCATTTCAGCGGGAATCGCCATTGTGGTTCTCCATCACGTGATTCGCCTTCCCCGCCGATTACACCGGAACCCGATTCCTGTCCGGACTTTCCCGCACGAGCTCCCGATGGACCCTCTCAGCGCACATTGCGCCCAGACTTTCCCCTTTTCAAGCGATTGCGCCGACACCATTCCATGAAGCGCCATCACCTCGAGGAGAACCTGGGCGCCGCGACGCTCCAGCTTGGGGCGGACGATTTGCGCGAGATCGACCGGGCGAAGTCGGAGATCCACGTTCACGGCGCGCGGTACCAGGAGCACCTCCAGAAGCAGGTCGGGCGCTGAGCGGTCGAGATCGCGCGCGAGTTGAGCGGCCATCCGCCGGGGCCCCGATCGGGGTGCTATCATGTCCAGCCAACGGGAGGGGATGCCATGGCCAAAACCGCAACCGCACGAAACCGCCGCAGCAAGGCGGAGGTCCAGCAGGAGTTCGAGAGCATCCGCAGGGAAGCGACCGCCGAGCGGGCGGCCGCAGACGCGCGCGCCAGCGAAGTGGCGAGGGTCCGCGAGTCCGAGGTCCACCAGGCCGTCGAAGGCGCCAGCGTGGACGGGATCGTCGGCGAGATCTCCGCGCTGGGGCTTCACCTCTCGAAGGCGCTCAGCGACGTCTCGGCGCGGCTGGTCGCCGAGGTCGAACGCCTGACGACGCTGCGCGAGGCGGTGGAGATCGAACAGCGGGAGCTTCAGCGCCTCCACAAGATCGACATCGCGGCGACCTCCCTCGATCAGCTCGTCCAGGACTACGAGGCGAAGAAGCAGGCGTTCCAGGCCGAGGTGGCGGCGGCCGGCGCGGAGTGGGAATCGGAAACGGCCGAGCGCGAGCGCAGCACGCGCGACTACGAGGACGCGCTCAAGAAACAGCGACAGCGCGAGAACGACGAGTTCGAGTACAAGAAGGCGCTGGAGCGCAAGAAGGCGCAGGACAAGTACGAGGAGGAGCTGCGCGTGCGCGACCGCCAGAACCGCGAGAAGCAGGAGGCGCTCGAGAAGAGCTGGCAGGACCGCGAAGCGGCGCTCAAGGCGCGGGAAGAGGAGCTGGCGCAGCTCCGTAAGGACGCCGAGGCCCTCCCCAAGCGGGTCGCGCAGGAAATCGAGCGGGCGGTTGGCGACGCGCGGCGCCAGGCCGCGCAGGAGAACGAGCAGCGGATGCTGGTGGCGACCAAGGACGCCGAAGCGGATCGCCGCGTCGCCGAACTGCGGGTCAAGACGCTCGAGGAGATCGTCGCGGGCCAGGCGGAGCAGCTCGCCACGCTCCAGCGCCAGTTCGACGAGGCCAAGCGGCAGGTGCAGGACATCGCCGTCAAGGCCATCGAAGGCGCGTCGGGCGCGCGCGCCCTCGCGCACGTCAACGAGATCGCCATGGAACAGGCCCGCACGCGTCCGGGCCAGCCGTGACGACGCTGGCCTCGCCCCCCGCCTCGTCGCGCGAGATCGCGGTCGCCTTTCTCGCCTGTGCGGTCCGTCACCAGTGTCTCGAGCACCGGCCGGACGGCGGCGATCGTGGCCAGCAGACGATCGCGAAACGTCATCGCGTACGAATATAGGGTTCGTGCCCGGGCCGGTCCAGCAGGGAGGACAATCCGCCGCCCGCCCAATCGCTGATGACGCCCGAGCCTGTGCCGATCATGGCCGGTTCGAAGCTCGGCGCCGGCAGTCACGAGCGACAGCGTGCCGAAGACCTCTACCTGAGGAGCGAGGACGACCACTGGCTGGCCGGGCGAACCAAGCTCGTGACGCCGGAGTTCACCCAGGCCATCGGTGAACACTGGACTCGCAAATCGATGCGGGCGAACACGGTTGTCGGCGTCGCCAGCGCTTGATGTCCATCCCGCGAATGGGTAAACAAGCCACCGGCCCGCGTCGAAAACGCAAAGCGATAGCACGAGCTTGTCGAAGTGGCGCGTCGTTGATAGTCGAAGCGCTTGTTGTGCGCGCTCGTGACAAGCCTAACTTGCCAACAAAGCCAGACATAAGTATATTTCATACTTATGTCTGGCGAAAACGGCAAGTGGGCCGGCGTCTTGGCATTCCTCGCCTCACACCCCGTGTTCACCCACGCGGAGTTCGTTGCCGCGCATACCTCGACCGGACGCAGCCGGCTCACGAGTAACACTCTCCTCGCTCAACATCTCGGTTCAGGGCGGCTCATCCGTGTCCGTCGAGGGCTCTACGCCACGGTTCCGGCAGGGCGAGAAGTCACGAGCTTCATGCCCGACGCGTTCCTGATCGCCGCGAAAGTGCAGGATGATGCGGTACTGGCCTACCACACCGCGCTCGCATTCCACGGCGCGGCCTACTCGATCTGGTGGCACTTCCAGTCAGTGAGCGCCGCGCGTTCTCGGCGATTCACCTTCGGCAATACGGAGTTCCGGACCATCCAGGCGCCGCGCGAAGTGCGCGCGCTCCCCGACTTCGGGGGCGGCGTCGTGCGCCGGCCGCACGCCGGGGCTGACGTGCGGGTCACCACGATCGAGCGGACGCTCGTCGATCTCATGCACGCGCCCCAGCACGGCGGCGGATGGGAAGAAATCTGGCGCTCGCTCGAGGGGATCGAGTTCGTCGACCCCGTCACCGTCGTCGAACACGCGCTTCGCATGCGGTCGGCCCTGACCGCCGCCCGTGTCGGTTTCTTCCTCGAGCAGCACCGGGACCAGTGGATGATCGACGAGAGCCACCTTGACCCGTTGATTCGCGCCAAACCCAGGCATCCGTTGCACTGGGATCGGAGCCGTCAGTCCGGAACCTGGGTGGCGCGCTGGGGACTGGTGATTCCGCCGTACATCCTCGAGCGCCACTGGGAGGAGCCGCAATGATGCTCACTCCGGCGGATCTCGAGCGCCTGGCGCGGGAGGTGGGATTTCAGCCGGAACCCCTCGAGAAGGTCGTGCACCTGATCGACCTGCTGGACGCACTGCGCAGCCATCCCTACCTGGCGACCCGCGTCGCCCTCAAGGGGGGAACCGCGCTCAACCTGTTCGTCCTCGATCTGCCCCGGCTGTCGGTGGACATCGACCTCAACTATGTCGGGTCAGCCGACCGCGAGGTGATGATGGCCGAGCGCCCGAAGGTCGAGCAGGCCATCGCCGCCGTGTGCGCCCGCCAGGGGTTCTCGGTCGCGGGGGTCCCGGGCGAACATGCCGGCGGAAGGTGGCGGCTCCGCTACCAGCGGGCCGACGGTCGCCCGGGCCAGCTCGAGCTGGATCTCAACTATCTGCACCGCGTCCCGCTGTGGCCCACCGCAAAGCGTGACTCGCCGGCGGTGGGCCCGTTCAGGGCCATCCGCGTGCCGGTGGTCGACGACCACGAGCTCGTTGCGGGGAAGCTGGCCGCGCTGTTCGGACGCACGGCCAGCCGCGACCTGTTCGACGCCCGGCTCCTGCTCGGCAGCCGCCGGTACGACGCCGATCGCCTGCGGCTCGCATTCGTCGCCTACGGTGCGATGAACGTGCGCGACTGGCGGACCGTGTCTCCCCACGATGTGGCGATCGACGCGGTCGACGCCGGACGGCGGCTGGTCCCGCTGCTGCGAAGCGACGTCGCGCCCGAACGCCACGACATCGCCGCCTGGTGTGACCGCCTGGTGCGCGAGTGCAGAGAACGCCTGGCGGCCGTTCTCCCATTGCGTACGAACGAACTCGAGTTCGTCTCGGCGGTCCGCGATCGCGGCGAGATCCTCTCGGAATCATTGACGGCAGATCCGGAACTCCAAGAGCGTCTTCGCTCCCATCCAGCGCTCCAGTGGCGAGCGCAGCAGAGCCGCTGGCATCGACCGGGCGCGTAGTCCTTGGGGGGCTCTTTCGCCCGCCTGTCGCCGGCGCTACCTCAGCCGGCCCCGCTTGATCCCCCGCCCGCGTCTGGGTTACTGTGCCCGGCACCGAAAGGGGCATCCCCATGACGCATACACCGTCGCTCGTCCGGCCCGTGATCCGTGTCCTGACGCTCGCCGCCGCGGCCGCCCTCACGGTCGCCGTGCTGGCGCAGAGCCCGCAGGTCGGCCCGGGTCTTTACGCAGGATTGCACTGGCGCAACATCGGTCCGTTCCACGGCGGCCGGATCTCGGCGGTCACGGGCGTGATCGGCGAAGCCGGCACCTTCTACATGGGCACGCCGCAGGGCGGCGCCTGGAAGACGACGAGCGCCGGCGTGACGTGGGATCCGATCTTCGACGAGGTGACAGAGGCCGACGGCATCGGCGCCATCCAGGTCGCGCCGTCGGACCCGAACATCGTCTACGTCGGCACCGGCGATTCGGTCGGCGGCCCCTCCGGCACCGGGATGTACAAGTCCTCGGACGCCGGCCGGACGTGGAAGCACATCGGCCTCGACGAGGCGTGGAAGATCAACAAGCTCGTCGTCGATCCCAAGGACCCGAATCTCGTCCTGGCGTCCGCGACCGGCGACGCCACCGGCCGCGGAAGCGGTGTGTACCGCTCGGCCGACGGCGGTCGAACGTGGCAGAGGGTGCTCGAGCCCGAAGGCGGGGGCGGGACACGCGATCTCGAGTATGCGTTCGACGTGCCGACGGTGATGTTCGCCACGACGCAGGGGACGGCGGCCCCGCGCGGCGGAGCCGCACCGGCGGGCGGCGGCGCGCCTGCGGGGAAACCCGCCAGGCTCTTCAAGTCGACTGACGAAGGCCAGACCTGGACGGAGATCAAGTCGCTGCCCGCCTATTCCGGCCGCATCAGCGTGGCGGTCGCGATGCACACGAACGGCCAGCGCGTCTACGTCGTCGGTGGCGCCATCGAGAACGGGTCTGGCGTCTGCCGCTCCGACGATGGCGGCGCGACGTGGAAGCACGTCGGGAACGGCGAGTCGCGCGTCGCCAACGGACAGGGGAACTACGGCTCGGGCGTGTGGGTTGACCCGCAAAGCCCGGACATCGTGTACGTCGTCAGCGTCCCGCTCTATCGCTCGACCGATGGCGGCAACACGTTCACGGTGTTCAAGGGCGCCCCGGGCGGCGAAGACTACCACTGCATGTGGATCGACCCGACCAACGGCCAGCGCATGCTGCTCGGCGCCGACCAGGGCGCGAGCGTGACGCTCGACGGCGGCAGGACCTGGAGTTCCTGGTACAACCAGCCCGTCGGGCAGATCTATCACGTGTCCACCGACACGCGCTTCCCGTACTGGGTGATGGGGGCCGAGCAGGACACCGGCGCGGTGATGACGCGCAGCCGCGGCAACTTCGGGCAGATCAACGTCTTCGACGCGTCGCCGCTCCCCTCGTCCGAGTTCGGCACGATCACGGCCGACCCGCTCCACCCGGAGATCCTCTACGGCGTTGGATACGGCGCGGGGCAGGGCGGGAGCACCCTCATCAAGATCGACATGGCGACCGGGCAGTGGGGGAACGTCGCGCCGAATTTCGGTGCCGACTCGACGAAGTACCGCGCCTCGCGCGATTTCTGGAAGCGTTTCGACACGACGTTCGAGCCGACGGCGATGTACGTCGGGTATCAATGCCTGCTCGTCACGCGCGACGGCGCGAAGACGTGGACGGCGTTCAGCCCCGACCTGACCGCGCTGAAGGGCCAGCCGCTCGTTCCGTGCGGCGCGCCCCCTCCGCCCCCTCCGCCCGCGCGTGCCGGCGCGGCTGGCGCGCGTGGCGCCACGCCCGCCGCTCCAGCCGCGCCCGCGGGGGGCGGCCGCGGAGGCGGGGCCGGCGCGTCGATCGCCGATTTCTCGCTCTCCACCGTCAGGAAGGGCGTCGTGTGGACGGTGAGCAGCAACGGACAGGTCTTCAACACGACCGACGGCGGCCTCCACTGGAACAACGTGAGCAACATCGCCGACGCGCCGGCGTCGGTCTCGTTCAGCACGATCGAGGCCGGGCACCAGGACGCCGGCACGGTCTACCTGGCCGGCCGGGCGACCGCGCCGCGGGGCGGTGCGGCCGCCGCCGCCGCGTCGCCAGCCGAGACGGACACGCCGCTCATCTGGCGCACGCACGACGGCGGCAAGACATGGACGAAGATCGTCAAGGGGCTGCCGACCGATCAACGCACCGGCAGCTGGGTCAACGTCGTCCGCGAAGATCCGAAACAAAAGGGGCTGCTCTTCGCCGGGACCGAGACGACGGTCTACGTGTCGTTCGACGATGGCGACGACTGGCAGACCGCTGCGGCAGAACCTGCCGACCACGTCGATCCGCGACATGGTCTTCCATACCGACCATCACATGAACGATCTCGTGATCGTCACCTACGGCCGCGGCTTCTGGGTGCTCGACGACATGAGTCCGCTGCGCGAGCTGGCCGTCAAGGCGCAGCAGATCGCGGCCGCGCCGGCCTATCTCTTCAAGCCGGGCGACGCCATCCGGGCGCGGATGAATGCGAACTGGGACCAGCCGATCAACCGTGACGAGCCGCACGCGCCGAACCCGCCGTACGGCGCGATCATCTACTACCACCTCGGTCAGCCGCCGCGCGGCGAGATGACGCTGAAGGTCTTCGACGCGGCGGGACACCTGGTCCGCACGATCTCGAGCACGCCGCCGGCGCCGATCGTGGGCGCGCTGTACACCGACCGGTGGCTGGCCTCGCCGGAGACCCGTTCGCTGCCGACGGGCGCGGGGACGCACCGCGTCAACTGGGATCTGCGCTACGACGACCCGCCCGCGATCAGCCGCGATTTCCAGAACCAGATGAACGCGGCCGAAGGCCTGGTGACACCCGGGCCGCACGGCCCGCAGGCGCTGCCGGGCACGTACACGCTCGAGCTGACGGTTGACGGCGCCGTGTACAAGCAGACCGTCGTGGTGCGCAACGACCCGCGCGTCGGCGAGAGCCCGGCCGTGATGGGCGCGCTCGGCGCGCAGCACGCGCTCACCGAACTCGCGTTTCGAGGCGCGACCGACACCTACAGCGCCAACGACGAGGTGACGGCCGTCCGCAACGCGCTGGCCGCGCTCAGGCGCGGAAAGCTCCCGGAGGACGTGGCCGCGAAAGCGGCGGCGCTCGATACCGCGCTCGGGGCGTTCGGCGGCGCAGCCGGCGGGCGCGGCGGACGCGGTGGCGGCGGGTTCGGCGCGGGCGGGCGCGGCGGCGGTCCGGCCGCGCCGGGTGCCGTGACGTCGTTCGTCGCGCTCAACGGCACGTTCAACAGCCTGGTCAGCCTGATGCAGGTGGGCCTCGACATGGGGCCGACCCAGGCGCAGATCGATACGTGGGAGAGCGGGTGCAAGAGCTACAACGCGACGGTTGCGGCGTGGAAGAAGGCGCAGGCGGCGGACGTGGCGGACTTCAACGCGCTCCTCGTGAAGAACGGTTTGCCGGCGATGACCGTGACGCCGACGACGCTCACGCCCCTGACCTGCAGGGTCGCGCCGCCGGCGCCGCGGCCGGCGAAGCGGCCGTGAGGCGCGGCGGCGATCAGGCCGCGAGGCGCGCGCGAATGGCGCGCACGAAGGCGAGAAGATCGTCGAGCCGGTGCTCGAGGACGTCGCGGACGACGTCGAGGTCCACCGTGTCGTAGCCGTGGACGAGCACGTTGCGGAAGCCGGCCATCGCCGAGAGCGTGCGCGCCAGATCGTCGCCCACCCACCCGTCGCGGGCGAGCAGCGCGAACAACTCCCGGTTGCTGCGGGGCTCGCCGAGGCGGGCATCCGACACGATGTGCGAGGCCACGTCCAGGGCCGCCTGGATGCTCATCTGGAGCGTGTGCTCGGCAAACCGCTCTTCGCGGATGTCGGTGGAGAGACGCGCCGGGCGCGCGAGCCGGCGGAGGTCGGCGACGCACGTCTCGATCACGGCGAGCTTCTTCTCGATGAGCGGCGCATCGGTCATCGGGTCGCTCCGTCAGCCCGCCCGGCGATACCGGCGCAGGTGGGGTTCGAGGTCGAAGTACTCGTTGCGCGCCCGCACCTCGAACTGGATTCGGGC
Organism: uncultured Acidobacteriota bacterium; assembly: GCA_963776495.1. Classification (GTDB taxonomy): domain Bacteria; phylum Acidobacteriota; class Vicinamibacteria; order Vicinamibacterales; family Fen-181; genus FEN-299. Next base: position 881,531 of record CAVZMW010000003.1, read on the forward strand.
GGAGCGGTTGGCGTCGCACGCCAGGATCCCGTCGCGCAGGACGCGATGCGCCAGGTCCACGGGCGCGTGGTTCAGGACCACGATATCCACCCTCGCGCCGAGCGCCTCCTCGAGCGCGTGGCCGAGGTCCGCGTGCAGGCCTTCGAGCGTGTGGGGCGGATCCTGTTCGAACAGCACCGCGACGTCCACGTCGCTGTCGTCGCGGGCGGCACCGCGGGCCACGCTGCCGTACAAATACACCGCGGCTATCCCGCACCGGTTCGCGCGGAAGTACTCCTCCAGCCGGGCCGCCGCCTCTCGCGCGTTCGGGACGCCCACGGGGACATTATAGGCCGGCGCTCACGCGGTGTTCGTCCCGCTATAGCGCGCCCACGCGGAAGACGGGTGCCTGCGCCGGGGGCGACGCAGCCTGGCCACGTGTGCCCGCCCCGAATGCGCGCAGCGGCCGGCGTGTCTCGCGATGTGTTCTGCGGTTTTGACGAGAACCGACTCCCGTGGGTACACTCCTCGAATCATGAGACCCATTGCCGTGCTCGCCGGTCTGCTGGTCGTCTGCGCCGTCGTTCTCCCGATATCCGGCCAGATGCCGCAAAGCGGCGACGACCGGTCGACCGCGCGGTCGATGGTCATCACCCGCGGCGGAATCGTGGCGAGCGACCAGGTGCTGGCCTCGCAGGCGGCCGCCGAAATCCTGGCCCGCGGCGGGTCCGCGGCCGACGCGGCGATTGCGGCCAATGCCGCGATGGGCGTGCTCGAGCCGATGATGAACGGGATCGGCGGCGATCTGTTCGCCATCGAGTACAACGCGAAGACCGGCGCGCTCTCCGGCCTCAACGCGAGCGGGTGGGCCCCGGAGAAGATGACGCCCGAGCTGTTCAGGCAGAAGGGCCTGACCCGGGTTCCCGAGCGGGGCATCGACTCGGTCACCGTCCCGGGAGCGGTCGCCGGCTGGGCGGCGCTCCACGCGAAGTTCGGCAAGCTGCCCTGGAAGGAGTTGTTCCGCCCCGCCATCTACTACGCGCAGAACGGCTTTCCGGTCAGCCAGTTCGTCGCGGCCTGGTGGCAGGACAACGCGGCGGTCCTCGAGCGCTACGGCGCGACGCTGTACCTGCCGGGGGGCAAGGCGCCGCAAGTCGGCGAGATCTTCCGGAACCCGGACCTCGCGCGCACGCTGCAACTCATCGCCGACCTGGGCCCCGAGGCCTTCTACAAGGGCGCGATCGCGAAGGCGGTTCTCGCGACGTCCGGCAAGGCGGGCGGCGTCATGACCGCCGCGGACCTCGCCCTGTATCAGCCCGAGTGGGTCGCGCCGATTTCGACGACCTATCATGGCTGGACCGTCTACGAGTTGCCGCCGAACGGCCAGGGCATGGCGGCGCTCGAGATGCTCAACATCATGGAGCGGTTTCCGCTCGCCAAGGAGGGTCTCGACAGCGCGGCGGCCTTCCACGCGAAGATGGCGGCCCAGCAGCTCGCCTACGCGGACCTGAACAAGTACCTCGCCGACCCGCGCTTCGCCAGCGTGCCGGTCAAGGGCATCCTGTCGAAGGACTACGCCGCCGAGCGCGCGCGGACGATCGCCGCCGACAAGGCGAACTGCTCGGTCAGCCCCGGTGACCCGGCCGCCTTCGGAGGGGAAACCACCTATCTCACCGCGATCGACCGCGACGGCAACATCGTGTCGCTCATCCAGAGCCTGTACAACGAGTTCGGTTCGGCGGTCGTCGTCGATGGCTTCGGCTTCCCGCTGCAGGATCGCGGGGCCCTGTTCGTCCTCGATCCCGCGAGCCCGAACGTGGTCGCGCCGCGCAAGCGCCCGTACCACACGATCATTCCGGGGTTCATGCAGAAAGGCGATCTGCACATCGGTTTCGGCATCATGGGCGGGGCCAATCAGCCGCAGGCGCACGCCCAGTTCGTCTCGGACATCGTGGATGACGGGATGGACCTGCAGGGCGCGCTCGAAGCGCCCCGCTTCCGCAACGTGGCGCTCGCCGGCTGCAACTACTACTTCGAGAACCGTGTGCCCGAGGCCGTTCGTGACCGGCTGACGAAGATGGGGTACACGATTCGCCTCCGCGGCGCCTTCTCGAGCGTCGTCGGCGGCGGGCACGCCGTGATGTACAACGCGGCGACCGGCATGAAGTACGGCGCCTCGTCGCCCCGGAAGGACGGGGCGGCGATTCCCGAGCCCGCGCCGATCTTCAAGCAGTAGCCGGGTCGGCGGTTCTCGGGACGACAGCGGCGGTCAGCTCACGGCCGCGGGCCCGACTTCCACGTGACCGTCTTCGGCTTCCACACAGAGGTCGGAACGCCGTTCCCGGCTTCCTCCGCGCGTTCGAGGCAGGTGAGGCTGAGCGAAGCCCCCGGCGCCGCCGCGTCGAGGATCGACACGAAATGATCGGCGTTGCGGACCTTCACGCCGTCCACCTCCGTGATCAGGTCGAGCAGGCGAAGGCCCGCCTGCTCGGCGGGACCGCCGTAGGCGATCATGGTGACCAGGGCATTCTCGACTCGCGACTTGCCCAACGCCTGGATCTGGGCCGGCGTCAGGTCGGAGACCACGAACCCCCGCTTCTCGATGTCCTTGAGCGCGATCCCCTCCATCTTCGCGACCGACGCCGCCGCATCGATGAACGCCCGGCCGTTCGCTTCGGTTTCGAAGTAGACCTGGATGACGGCCTGTGCCGAGAGATTCACGACCACGAGCCACTTCTCGCCCTGCGGCTGGGACGACGCGTAGTACAGCCGCATCGACTCGAGCTGTTTGACGGGGAAGGAAGAAAAGGTCGGCCCGGCCGGAAGCTTGTAGTTGAACTGAATCTTCTTCCGACTGACCGAGACGCCGGCCATGGGCCCTTTGAAGTTGGTCCCGACCACCGTGAACATCCCCGACTTGAGGGCGGTCATCGACGAGTCGATCTGCGCCTGCGAGAGGTTCTCGTTGGGTTTGTGCCAGTACCACTCGAACGGACTGACCAGGGGCCAGACAGGATCCGCTTGAACGTCTCTGCCCCCCTGGCCGGGCGGAGGGGCCGCGAGCAAGGTCCCGGAGAGGAGAGCCATGGCGAACATGACAGCCCAACAGGACGGCGACCTCTTCATGACTCGATGTCCTCCCTGATTGCCCGCCGCACTCGGTGCTCGTTTGCGCCCTTCGACGGTGCTCAGGGCGTGGTGAGCCTGCCGAACCACGCGGCGGCCGCGGCGCGACGAGTATCGCCAGCACCACGACAAGGGGTCAAGCGGATTCGGCAGCAGACTCGACGGCTGGCCGCGCGTCGAACCCCGTGAGAAATGACCACCGTCGATTGACAAAGCCGCGCTGGTCGAATAGCGTCTCGGCGGCGGAACCTGTGGAGGTCGCTCGGTGCGGCCCGTGCGCTCCGCGCTCGGGTCGATGCTGAGGCACGACGCAGTCCGCAAGAGGTTGTCTGGCGCCCCTCAGGAGGATCGGATGAAGAAGAGCTGGCGTTTCGTGCCGGTCTGGATGGCGGTGTTCGTCCTCGCCGGTTCATTGGCGTTGGTCGCGCAGCGGGGCGGCGGGGGCGGCGCCGGGCAAAGGCAGGGAGGCTTTGGCGGCCGCGGCGGCGCGCCGGCGGTGCCCAACACGGCGATGTACCGCGTGGCCGGCGTCCGCGACGGCGCGTCGATCTTCCCCAGGACCAACTACTGGCAGACGCGGCCGCTGAAGGCGGGCGAGGTCGATTTCAAGCACTACCACACGCCGGAGGAATCGCTGGCGCTGCTGCGGATGTGGGCGCAGAAGTACCCCGATCTCGTCGACCTCTACTCGGTCGGCAAGTCGTTCGAGGGTCGCGACATCTGGCAGATCACGATCGCGAACAAGAAGACCGGGAAGGACACCGACAAGCCCGCGTTCTTCATCGAAGGCGGACGCCACTCGGGCGAAGTGACGGGCATCGAGACCGTCCTCTACTTCATCAACCACGTCCTCACGAGCTACGGCACCGACCCCGCCGTCACGAAGCTGGTGGATACCAAGGCGCTCTACTGCAAGCCGAACAACAATCCCGACGGCAACAGCCTGTACTTGCTGACGGCGCAGAGCAACCGCAGCACCGTGCGTCCCTACGACGACGACGGCGACGGGTTGCTCGACGAAGACCCGCCGGAGGACCTGAACGGCGACGGGTTCATCACGCAGATGCGCCAGTTCGTGGGCGCGGGCAAGGGCAACGCGAAGAAGGACCCGCGCGACGCGAAGGGCCGGCTGATGATGCGGGTGGCGCAGGGCGAAGGCGACTACCTGCTGTTCTCCGAGGGGATCGACAACGATAACGACGGCCGCATCAACGAGGACGGCATCGGCGGCCTGGACCTCCACCGCAACTACCCGGAGAACTGGCGGCCGATGACCGAAGCGACGGGCCGAGGCTACACCGAGAACGGCTCCGGCGAGTACCCCCTCTCCGAGACCGAAACGCGCGCCGTCTTCCTGTTCCTGATGGCGCACCCGAACGTCGCGGCCGCGCAGACGCTCGACACGTCGGTGCCGATGCTGCTGCGCGGGCCGTCCACCGAGCGCGACGAAGTGGCGATGACGCCTGACGACCTGGCGCTGCACAAGGCGTGGGACAAGAAGGGGCTCGAGATCACCGGGTACCCGTGGGCCGGCGATACCTACTATGTCTACGCGAACCGGTCCCGCGGCGGGCGCGGCGGCGGCGGGCGCGGCGGTGCGGCACCCGTGGCGGGCGCGCCGGCCGGCGGCGGCCGCGGAGGCGCGGCGGCGGCTGCAGCGCGTGGTGGTCGCGGAGGGGCGGCGGCGCCGGCCGAAGAGCGCGGCGGAAGCCCGATCTTCGGCCACAGCCCCGACTTCGGATACTCGGTACTTCGGCGTGCCGTGGTACGGCGACGAAATCTGGAACGGCGGCAACGTCGGCGACTACGACAAGGACGGAACCACCGACGAGTGGGACCGCCTCAAGTACTGCGATGACAACCGGGCCGGCAAGGGCGACTTCATCGACTGGAAGCCCTTCAAGCACCCGACGCTGGGCGAGGTGGAGATCGGCGGGTGGAACCCGAAGTTCTGGTCGCAGAATCCGCCGCCCGACCTGCTCGAAACGTGGGCCAGGAACGAGGCGATGTGGAACCTGTGGATGGCGCAGCAACTGCCGCAGGTGAAGATCGTCTCCGCCGTCACGACGCCCGCCAAGGCCGCGCCGGTGAAGGGCCAGAAGGTGGCGCCGGTCATCGAAGGCGAGTACGACCTGACGGTCACCGTGGTGAACGATGGGCTGATGCCGACCGCGCTCGACATCGCCAAGCGCGTGAAGATCGTCCGCCCCGACAACTGCGGCATCGTGCTGTCCGGGGCGACGCTCGTGCCGGCGGCCGAAGGCCAGGCGCCGCAACGCCCGACGCAGGACCTCGGGTGGCTGAAGGCCGGGGAGACGAAGACCATCACCTGGCGCGTGAAGGGCACGGGCAAGGCGACGATCAACCTCTCGTCCACTCGCGGCGGCATCGACAAGAAGGAAGTCGCGATCGCCCCGGCCGGCTGAGCCGCGACGCCGCCTCTCTTCCAACCACCCTCTGCACGGGCGACCGCGGGGTCGCCCGTGCAACGACAGGACCCGGCTCGACGGTTCGCGCCGCGAACTCCTGCACCTCATTTCCTGGCGTCGTGCCTGTGCTACGCTGGAGAAACACGCGAACACACAGTCCCGCCGCCGCTGCCGGAGGGCTGTCCGCACGACAGCGAAGGCGGATAACCGAGGAGGCCAGGAACATGCCAGCAACCGAACCTCGAAGAGAGTCCGACAGCGTCACGAGCTTGAAGGCAAAGACGCTCGAGCCGAGCCTCACCGCTGACGACCTTCAGCGGAGCATCGGTTTCTACAAGGGGCTGGGTTTCGACATCGACGACAAGTGGGAGGACAACGGCGTCCTCCTCGGCGTGATGTTGAAGGCCGGCGACGTCCGGCTCGGGATTACCCAGGACGACTGGCAGAAAGGCCGCGACCGGCACAAGGGTGTGGGCATGCGCGTCTATCTCACGACGGCGCAGGACCTCGAGCGTCTCGCGGGCAACGCGAAATCGGCCGGCATCACGCTGGACACGGAGCCGCACGACACGCCCTGGGGCAGCCGCGCCTTCGACGTGACCGACCCGAGCGGGTTCAAGTTGACGATCTCGTCCGGCCATTGACGACGGGACCGGCGCCGGAACCGCTCGCGCGGTTCCGCGGACCGGCGACTCCCGGTGGCGGGCGGCCGCGCGGGGCTTCCTGCGGGCCGCCCGCACGAGTTTGCCTGGAACCCCAAGTCGGTCCTGCCCGAAACGCCCCCGGCCCACCCTCCACATCGCCAGAAGCCATCCGCGAGTTCAGACCTGCAGGCGCGCGCGGATGGCGCGCACGAACGCGAGAAGATCGCCGACGCACGTCTCGATGAGGGCCAGCTTCTTCTCGATGACCGGGGCATCGGTCATCGCAGCGCTCCGTCAGCCTGCGCGTCGATACCGGCGCAGGTAGGGTTCGAGATCGAAGTACAGGTTGCGCGTTCGGACTTCGAAGCGGATCCTGGCGGAGCGGTTGGCGTCGCTCACCAGGATCCCGTCGCGCAGCACTCGATGCGTCAGGTCCACAGGGGCGTGGTTCAGGATCGCGAGGTCCACCGTCCCGCCGAGAACTTCTTCGAGGGCGTGGGCGAGGTCCGCATGCAGACCCTCGAGCGTGTGTGGCGGGTCGCGCTCGAACAGCACCGCGACGTCGACGTCGCTGTCGTCGCCGGCGGTCCCCCGGGCCACGCTGCCGTACAAGTAAACCGCGGCAATTCCGCACGGGTTCGCGCGGAAGTACTCCTCCAGGCGGGCAGCGGCCTCTCCTGCGGTCGCGTCGCTCACGGCGACATTATAGGCCGGTCAGCCCGCCGGCACCTGAAGACCCGGCGGCCAGGCCCGGCAGGCAGCGGCCGCCCCCTCCGGGGCCCGCAGGCGGGTCGACCGGGACACCCGGCGGCGGCTGTTCGATGCCCTCGCGCAGACGATGAGATTGAGCACCGACGAGGTGAAGGTATACTCCACTGACGGCCCCGGGGCCTCGTTCCTGCCCGGCCGTCGTATCGCGCGCACGGATTCCCGCGCGGCCGCGCTGACCCCTTCTGAGTGAACTGGAGCGATGCAGGATCAGCCCGGGCTCTTCGACGGTCCCTCCCCGCAGCGGCACCACGAGGCGGCTTCGTTCGCCGACGAACTCGCCGAGTTCGTGTACGAAGGCCAGAGGACGATCACCTCGTCGACGGCGGTCGTTGCGGGCGGCCGGTCCGTGGAAGTGCCGACCTTCACCAACCAGTTCTGGACCAGTCGTCAGCGGGCCGCCATCAACCTGCACGAGATCTCGTATCGTGCGTGCTTCAAGCCGCAGTTGCCCCGGTTCTTCATCGAACGCCTGACGAGCGTCGGCGACCGAGTGTACGACCCGTTCATGGGCCGAGGCACCACCGTCCTCGAGGCCGCACTGCTCGGACGCCTGCCTGCAGGGGGCGACATCAACCCGCTCAGCCGGGTCCTGGTCGGGCCCCGCCTCGACCCTCCAACGACAACCGCGGTCGAGAAACGGTTGAGAGAACTCGACCTCACCAGGTGCGGTGGCCGTCGCGAAGACCTCCTCGCGTTCTACCACAACGACACCCTCACCCAGGTATGCGCATTGCGGGAGTACCTGCTCGCGGGGGAGAAGACGGGCACGCTCGACGCGGTGGACCGCTGGATCAGGATGGTCGCGGTCAACCGCCTGACGGGCCACTCCGCCGGCTTCTTCTCCGTGTACACGCTTCCACCGAATCAAGCCGTGTCGGTGGAGAAGCAGCTCCAGTTCAACGCCGACCGGCATCAGGCCCCGCCACGACGCGACGTCGCGCAGGTGATCGCCCGCAAGACGCGCTCGCTGCTGATCGATTGCGGCGCAGACCTCCGCCGGACGCTGCACTCGTCGGCTCAGGGCGCGCTGCTCTTGGCGGGTCCCGCACACGACACGCCGGCGCTCCCGACCGCATCGGTGGATCTCGTCGTCACGTCTCCGCCGTTCCTCGACGTCGTCGACTACGCCGGGGACAACTGGCTTCGTTGCTGGTTCTGCGGGATCGAAGCGGACAGCGTCGAGATCACGATCGCCAGGCGTGTGGATGACTGGCGGGCCGCGATGACGCAGGTGTTGGAGGAACTCCACCGTGTCGTCAGACCCAACGGCCACATCGCGTTCGAGGTCGGCGAGGTGCGGTCCGGCACGGTGAAGCTGGAACAGGTGGTGATCCCCGCGGCGTCGTGCGCGGGCCTGAGGCCCGAACTCGTGCTCATCAACTCGCAGGCCTTCACCAAGACAGCAGCCTGCTGGGGCGTCACGAACAACAAGAAGGGCACCAACACGAACCGGATTGTGGTCCTGAGGCGGCCCGGATAGTCGACCGCCGGGTTCCACCAGCGGTCGAGATGTACCACGTGGGACGCGGCCGTCAGGTTCAGCCCGCTTCCGCCGGCCTTGAGCGACAGGACGAAGAATGACACGCGCTCGTCGTCCTGGAACCGTTCGACCACGCGCCGTCACCGAGCCACTGCGACGGGTGGTTGCAGATCGACTCGAGGCGCACGAGCGAGGCCAGCACCAGCCCCCGTCGCGCCATCCCGTCGGCGGCCGCGAGACGCTCCCGCAGGTCGCGCACCGCCTGCTGGTACAGCGCGGCCTGCGGGCGGCTGAGCAGGCAGTAGGCGTTCACCTCGGTCTTGTCCGGCAGGTCGGAGATGGCGGAGGGCGGCGGCCTCGACCAGCCGGGCCGCCGTCTCGGCGTCGAGACCCGGAGCCTCGAGCGACTCCACGAGCAGGAGGTGTCCGCGCGGCGTCAGGACCGGGTCGAATGCGTGTGCTGTCGGGGGGCTTGGCGGATTCATCGCGACGGGGCGGCCGGCCGAAGGACGAAGGGCGTGGACCTCCAGCGAAGGTCACCACTCGCGAGCCTCCGCGCCAACGTGCAAACGACGCCCTCTTTCCTCTTGACCTCCGAGGTGTCAGTGGCGCATAGTCCCTCTCGCGATTCGACAGGAGGCACGCTTGCCCAAGACCGACCTGCTCCAGGGCACGCTCGATCTGTTGCTTCTCAAGATCCTCGAACTGGGCCCCAATCACGGCTGGGGCATCTCCAACCGGATTCGCCAGATCTCGCGCGAGGGGCTGTGCGCCAGCCAGGGTTCGCTCTACCCGGCGCTGCACCGGCTGGAACTGCGCGGCCACATCACGTCGCAGATGGCGCCTTCCGAGAACAACCGGCGGGCGCGCGTCTACACGCTCACCGAGGCGGGCCGCGAGCAGCTCGAGGCGGAGACGGAGACCTGGGATCAGTTCGCGCTGTCGATGCGACGCGTGCTGCGCGCGACGTAGGCTGACGACGGAGACGACCATGCTGACGCGCCTGCTCGCCTACGTGAGAGGGCTGCTCCGGCGCAAGACCATCGACGCCGAGGTCGAGGAGGAGCTTCGCTTCCACGTCGAGATGGAGATCCAGGCGAACCTCGAGCGCGGGATGGCGGCGCAGGAAGCGCACCGCGTCGCGCTGCGCGATGTCGGCGGCGTCACGCAGACCAGAGAGGCCGTGCGCCGCCTTCGCGCCACGTTTCTCGACGGCGCCTGGCAGGACGGAAGATTCGCCCTCCGCGCGTTTCGGCGCAGCCCCGGCTACGCGCTGGTGGCCGTCGTCGTCCTCTCTCTCGGAATCGCCGCGAACACCACACTCTTCTCCCTGGTCAACGCCGTGCTCTTCCGGCCCCTGCCCGTCCCCGATGCCGGCGGCCTGCGGTTCCTGTCGGTCGTCTACCCGCACATCTCCGACCGCCTGAACGCCGTGCCTTACAGCACGTTCACGCAACTGGCCGAGCGCCGTGACGTCTTCGCCGGGATTGCCGGGTTCTTGCCGGACTACGCGAAGTTCGGCAACGGCATCGCCGCCGCCAGGGTGCAAGGCGAGCGCGTCACAACCGGCTACTTCGACGTGTTGCGCGCGAAAGCGGCCGTCGGACGAACATTCGTCCCGTCCGACGACGAGGCCAGCGGGGCTCCAGCGATCGTCGTCAGCGATCGATTCTGGCGCGGGCGCCTCAACGCCGATCCGCGGGTCGTCGGCACCACGCTCGAGATGCGGCCGGCCGCCTACAGCCAGCACTACTCGAGCTACCGACGCACCTACACGATCGTCGGTGTGATGCCGCCGGGCTTCAACGGCCTGTCCAGCGTCTGGGTGCCGGCCGAGGTACTGGGTCCCGCTGCGCCAGCGCACGGCCGACTCGGTCGATGGCAACGCCGCAGAGGGTATTATGCTGGGCGGCTCGGCGGAGGGGCTCCAGGAGTTGCTCGGCGTCACCGTCGTGGCGCGATTGCAGCCTGGCGTCACCGATGCGGCTCTTCGGGCCGCCGCGCTGGCGGCCGAGCGGGAGATGCCCGAGGCGCATTGGGCCACGTCACACGGCACGAGCCTCGAGAAAGGCACCATCGTCTGCGCGGCGGCGGACCGTGGCCGCCTGCCGTTCGACCCGCGTCGCAATGTCGTGCCCGGCCGCCTGGCTCTGGCGCTCATGATCGGTCGGGGGCATCGTTCTGCTGATCGCGGCGATCAACCTGGCCGGCATTCTCATGGCGCGCGGTGTCGCTCGTCGCGGCGAAGTCGGCGTCCGCATCGCCCTTGGGGCCGGGCGCGTCCGGGTTGCGCGCCACGTGCTGACCGAGACGCTGATGTTGTCGCTGGCCGGCGCCGCCGCCGCGCTGGCGCTCTCTCGCGCGTTCATCGCCCTGTTCCTGACCTATATGCCCGGCCGGATTGCGCCGGGCCCCACGGCATTGACCGCCATCGCGCTCGACGTGCCAATCGACTACCGGGTGCTGGCGTTCACGGCGGCACTCGCTGTGGTTGCCGGCCTGCTCGTCGGCCTCGCGCCGGCGCTGCAGGCGCTGCGCACGGACGTGCTGGCGGCGCTTGCCGTCGGCTCCGGCCAGGCCCCGGCGACCGGGCGTTCACCGATCCGCCGCTGGATCGTCATCCCTCAGATCTGCCTGTCGCTCATCCTGCTGCTCGGTGCGGGCGGACTTGTGCGCACCCTGCTGCAGGCGGAACTGGCGGACCGCGGGTTCAACCCGGAGCGGGTCGTCTACGCGGACGTGGCGCTGCCCATGCCCTGGGACGTCTGGACGATGACCAAGGAGCAGGGGCGGGAGGAAGAAACGCACCAGCGGACGACCTACGCGCAACTGCTCACGAAGCTCCGATCTCTCCCGGGGATCGAGGCAGCGGCGCTCGCGACGAAATCGTCCTGGAACGGCGACCGCTGGGGCGGCAGCTCGGTGGTCACGAGGCAGGCCTACGGCCCCGGGCAGAATCGCTGGGTATCGGCCGGAGAAGTGTCCGCCGGATACTTCGAGGCGATGCGCATTCCCATCCTGCGCGGTCGCGCGTTCGACGAGCACGACACGGCCACGTCGACACCCGTCGCGATTGTCTGCGAACGGCTGGCAGGGGTGCTGTGGCCGGGCAAGGACGCCGTCGGCCAGTACATCGCCAACTACGAGCCGAAGGGTGGCGGAACGCCGACGTGGAGGCTGGTTGTCGGCGTTGCGAAGGAAGTGAAGGTCGCCGGCAGGGAGGATCGACCGACCCCGTTCATCTACATGCCCCTCGACCAACAGCCACGCGTGCCCGACACGAGCATCGTCGTGCGCGGGCGGGGAACGTCGCGTGAGGTGTTGAACGCGGTCCTGGCGGGCATCGCCGCTGCTCATCCCGAGGCCGAGATCACGCGCGCACGAACGCTCGACGAGGAGATCGGCGAGGTGCTCTACCCGAGACGCCTCGGGGCCGCGATTCTCGCGGTGTCGGGGCTCTTCGGTCTCCTGCTCTCCACGGTCGGCCTGTACGGCGTGGTCTCCTACTCGACCGCCCAGCGCTTGCGGGAAATCGGTATTCGCACGGCTCTCGGGGCCGAGCGTGGCGACATACTCCGACTGCTTCTCCGCGACGCCTTGCTTGCGCTGGGCATCGCCGTGGCGTGTGGCGTGGCGCTCGGCTATGCGGCAGTGCGCGTCGTTTCGAGCATGGTGGTGGCCCTGCCGGGCCTGGACATGCTCACGCTCGTCGCCATTCCGGCACTGCTCTCGGCGGTGATCGTCGGCGCCTGCCTGCTGCCCGCGCATCGGGCCGCCCGCGCGAATCCCGTTGACGTGCTGCGAGCGCAGTAATCCCGGCGGGGACGCCGGCCGACACCGGAGACGACCATGCTGACGCGCCTGATCGCGCACGTGAAGGGGCTGCTTCGGCGCAGCGCCATCGACCGCGAGGTGAACGAAGAACTCGCGTTCCACGTCGAGATGGAGATCCAGGCGAACCTCGAGCGGGGGATGACGCCGCGGGAAGCCCGCCGCGTCGCGCTGCGCGATCTCGGCGGCGTCACGCAGACCAGGGAAGCCGTGCGCGATCTGCGGACCGTCTGGTTCGACGCGGCGGCCAGGGACTTCCGGCACGCCTTCCGCTCACTCGCGCGAACGCCCTGGTACTTCGCGACCGTCGTCGGCGTCATCGCGCTCGCCATGGCGCTGACCACCGCGGTGCTCGCCGTCGTTGACGGCGTGCTGTTCAAGCCGCTGCCGTACCCGCAGCCCGACCGGCTCTTTGCCGTGGCGCCCGGCTTCACGAGGCTGCCGGCCTCGCCCGACGGCGAGCCTCTGGTCTGGCGCGTTTCTCCGCTGGAACTGAACGCCTGGCGCGCCGCGGTGCCCGAGGTTCAATTGACGGCCTTCTCGGACGCGCTGTACGACACCGACACCCTCGAGACGGCGTCGCACCCGAGGGTTGACGCGAAGTTCTTCGAGACGATCGGCGTCGCGGTACAAGGTCCCGGATTCGGCCCGGCCGATCTGCCCGCCTATGGCGACGTGATTCCCGTCGTCATGACGTACGAGGTCTGGCGGAGCCATTACGGGCTCGATCCGTCCATACTTGGGTGCACCTACCGGGACAGCGACGGCGCGGCGAAGCGCGTGGTCGGCATTCTGCCCGCCGGATTCGTTTTTCCGAGCGGCCCCTGGATCACCGAAACCGTGTGGCCGCTCGTGATTCCCGATCCCGCCAGTTCCAGTCGCACACTGAAGGTCATTGCCCGCCTTCCCGCCGGCGTGAGCGCGAGCCAGGTCGCAGAACGCCTCACCGCGGCAGCCAATCGGCTGGCCGCGACGTGGCCTGCATCGGGTCTGAAACCTGGCGCGTCGGAGCGCCTGAGAATCGTCACCGGTCCCATCGATGTCATCAGGCTCAACCCGCTGCGCGACGCGCTGGCGGCCCGATCGCTGCGGACCGCGCGGATCGTGTTCTGGGCAGCGGTCGCGCTGATGCTCCTGGCCTGCCTGAACGTCGCCGGACTGGCCGCCGCGCGGGTCCAGGATCGCCACCACGATCTCGTCATCCGGAGGGCGCTCGGCGCGCGGTACCTCGATCTGGTTCGCCTGCTCGCGGCGGAGAATGTCATCGTCACCGCTGCAGGTGCGGCCCTCGGCGCCTGGGGCGCGCACGCGCTCGTGGCGGCGACCACGGATCTGATGCCGAGTAGTCTGCGGTTCCTGAAGACGCCGGCCATCGACGGCCGCGTGCTCGCCCTCTCGGCCGCGGCGGCGGCCGTGTCGGCGCTGCTCATTACGCTGCTGCCGGTCCGGGTAGCCTGGAGGGGCGGACTTCGGACCTGGCTGACGGGCAGCCTGACGACGACGGGTCGAGGGCCGCGCGGGGGATGGTCGATCGTGAGCCTCCAGGTCGCTGTGGTCACGGTCATGGCGGTCGGCGGCGCGCTCGTCGTCGGGAGCCTGCTTCGCGTGTGGGGCGAGAATCCGGGATTCGACGCCAGCCGGGTGGCCGACCTGACCGTCGGAACCCTCAAGGCGCCGGCCGGTTCGGCCGAGGATCTCGTGCGGACGGTCGGCAATCTCCCCGGCGTGAAGGCCGCCGGCGGGACCGACGACACGCTGCTGGAATCGGCCTACCGTCTCGGCGGGAGTTCGTTCGACAGGCCGGCAGGCGCGACCACCAGCGTCGAGAGTCAGCTTGCCCCGCGAGACATCTCGGATACCGTCAGGGACGTCAGCGTGACGTCAGGCTATCTGGACGCTCTGGGGATGCAGCCAGTTGACGGCCGGCTGCCGACAGCGACGGAGTGGGCGACGCATGCTTCGGTCATCGTCGTCAGCGAACGCCTGGCCCGCCAATACTGGCCGGGCGAGCGCGCCGTTGGACAGTCGCTCGCAAAGAAAGGGCGCGCGTTCACCGTCATCGGCGTCGTGCCCGACGGGCGGTTCATGTCGCTCGACAGCAGACCGCAGCCGGCCATCTACGTGCCCGAGGCGGCAGCACTCTATCACCTGCTGGTCTCCTTCGATCGGTCGGGACGAACGGGGCTGCGCGACGTGGCGGCGGCGTTCAAGAGCCGCTGCCCGAGTTGCACGATTTACAGGGCGGAGATGCTGTCCGACGTCGTTGGCGCGTCCATCCGTCCCCGCCGCTTCAACGCCTGGCTCTTCTCGTCGTTCGCCGTCGCGGGCGTGACGATCGTCGGCGCGGGCATCCTCGGCCTGGTCGCCATGACGACGGGGCGCAGGAGGCAGGAGATCGGCATCCGCATGGCGCTGGGGGCGACACGGGCGGGCGTCGTGCGCCAGATACTCGGCGAGCAGGTGACGTCCGTCTTCATCGGGCTGTCGGTGGGCGGCGTCACGGCCGCGTGGCTCGTGAAGTACGTGCAGAGCTATCTCTACAAGACCCCGCTCTACGACGGGTGGTCGTGGGGCGCGGCGGTTGCGCTCATCGTCGCCATCGCATTCGCGGGCGCACTCATTCCGTCCCTTCGCGCAAGCCGAATCGATCCGGTAGGGACGTTGCGGGCGGAGTGAAGCCCGCCCGCCTGGCGGACTCTCTGCGGAGGGCCGCAGTTCGGGATCCCACCATCGGCATCGGGTTCTGGCAAGCTCCCACAATCAGTCGGGCCGAGTAGCCACGACAGGCGAACACTGGCGAACACCTTGGCCATTGACTCTGTCCAAATGTGGATGCAATCTACTTGTATGTCTGCCCGCTCGGCCGACCTCCTTCGTCAACACGGCATTCAGGTCACGGCCCAGCGGCTGGCCGTCCTGCGGTCGGTCGCCGGGCGGCCGCACATCACGGCCGACGGCGTGGCCGACATCGTCAGGACGAAGATCGGGGCGATTTCGCGCCAGTCGGTGTACGACGCCCTCGGCGTCCTGGTCGCCGAAGGCATCATCCGGCGCATCCAGCCCGCGGGGTCACCGGCCCGCTTCGAGGCCAGGGTCGGCGACAACCACCACCACGTGATCTGCCGCGTCTGCGGCCGCACGACCGACGTCGATTGCGCCGTCGGCTCGGCACCTTGCCTCACGGCGGCCAACGACAGCGGCTACGAGATCGACGAGGCCGAGGTCATCTACTGGGGCCGCTGTCCGGACTGCCTCTCGCGGGCCCGAATCGAGAAGTCACCGCGAGCGCCCAAAGCGCCGGTATCGGCGCGGGCGGAGATCCGCACGTCGCGAGGTTCCGTGGCTCGCCGTGCCCGCCAACCGCGCAGCAATCGAAGGAGAGAACAACATGGGTGACGAGAGCAAGTGCCCGTATTCAGGCGAAACCAGCAAGGGCGCGTCGAACCGGGACTGGTGGCCGAACCAGGTGAACCTGAGGATCCTCCACCAGCCAACCCCCACGGCCGGTCCCATGGGCGAGGCGTTCGACTACGCCGAGGAGTTCAAGACGCTCGACCTCGACGCCCTGAAGAAGGACATCGAGGCCGTGATGACGACGTCGCAGGACTGGTGGCCGGCCGACTACGGCCACTACGGGCCGCTGTTCATCCGGATGGCGTGGCACGGCGCGGGCACCTACCGCATCCACGACGGCCGTGGCGGCGCCGGGGCCGGGCTGCAGCGCTTCGCGCCTCTCAACAGCTGGCCCGACAACGTGAACCTCGACAAGGCCCGCCGGCTGCTCTGGCCGGTCAAGCAGAAGTACGGCCGGAAAGTGTCGTGGGCCGACCTGATGATCTTCGCCGGCAACTGCGCGCTGGAGTCGATGGGGTTCAAGACGTTCGGCTTCGGCGGCGGACGCGCGGATGTCTGGGAACCCGACGAGACCTACTGGGGGGCCGAGCGCGCGTGGCTCGCCGACGAGCGCTACAGCGGCGACCGGAACCTCGAGAATCCCCTCGCCGCAGTTCAGATGGGCCTCATCTACGTGAACCCGGAGGGGCCGAACGGCAACCCGGATCCGCTGGCCGCGGCGAAGGACATTCGGGAGACGTTCCGCCGAATGGCCATGAACGACGAGGAGACGGTGGCGCTCATCGCCGGAGGCCACACGTTCGGCAAGACCCACGGCGCCGGCCCGGCGACCAGCGTCGGTCCCGAACCCGAGGCGGCTCCGCTCGAGCAGCAGGGCCTCGGCTGGAAGAGCAGCTACGGGACCGGCAAGGGTGGCGACACGATCGGCAGCGGCCTGGAAGTCACCTGGACCAGGACGCCGACGAAGTGGAGCAACAACTTCTTCGAGAACCTCTTCGGCTACGAGTGGGAGTTGACCAAGAGTCCGGCTGGTGCGAACCAGTGGGTCGCGAAGGGCGGCGCCGGCACGATTCCGGATGCCCACGACCCCTCAAAGCGCCATCCGCCGACCATGCTGACCACCGACCTCTCGCTGCGCTTCGATCCGGTCTACGGACCGATCTCGCGGCGCTTCTACGAGCATCCGGAGGAGTTCGCCGCCGCGTTCGCCAAGGCGTGGTTCAAGCTGACGCACCGCGACATGGGGCCGCGCAGCCGGTACCTCGGCAAGCTGGTGCCCGCGGAGCCGCAGTTGTGGCAGGACCCCGTCCCGCCGGTGACGCACGACCTCGTCGGCGCGCCGGAGATCGCCGTCCTCAAGGCCAAGATCCTCGCCTCGGGGCTGTCCATCTCCCAGCTGGTCTCGACCGCGTGGGCGGCGGCGGCCACGTTCCGCGGCACCGACAAGCGCGGCGGCGCCAACGGGGCGCGCCTTCGCCTCGCGCCGCAGAAGGACTGGGAGGTCAACGATCCCGCCGAACTGGCGAAGGTGCTGCGGACGCTGGAGGGGATCCAGAAGGAGTTCAACGGCTCCCAGGCCGGCGGCAAGAAGAGGGTCTCGCTGGCCGACCTGATCGTGCTGGGCGGCTGCGCGGCCGTCGAGCGAGCCGCGAAGAATGCCGGCCACGACGTGCAGGTGCCCTTCACGCCGGGACGCACCGACGCCACCGAAGAGCAGACCGACGTGGCGTCGTTCGCCGTGCTCGAGCCGACCGCGGACGGGTTCCGCAACTACCTCGGACACGGACACGCGCAACCGGCGGAGCACCTGCTGATCGATCGGGCGAGCCTGCTGACGCTGAGCGCTCCCGAAATGACCGTGCTCGTGGGCGGGATGCGCGTCCTGAACGCGAACCACCGGCGGTCCGAGCTCGGCGTCTTCACGAAGCGGCCCGAGACGTTGACGAACGACTTCTTCGTGAACCTGCTCGACATGCGCACGACCTGGCGGCTGGCGTCCGACGCCGGGGAGACGTTCGAGGGCCGGGATCGCAAGACCGGCGAGATCAAGTGGACCGGCAGCCGCGTCGATCTCGTCTTCGGGTCGAACTCGCAGTTGCGCGCGATCGCGGAGGTCTACGCGAGCGCCGACGCGCAGCGGAAGTTCGTCCTCGACTTCGTCGCGGCATGGGACAAGGTCATGAACCTCGATCGGTTCGATGTGGCGACAGGTATGTGGCGACAGGTCATGTGGCGACAGGTCATTGACCTGGGTGGCTGGCCCGGCCGACAATGAGCGCCACATCCCGCTTGGAGGTGCCTCATGGCGCATCGCCTAATCGTCGGCTTGATGATCCTGTCGGTCGCGTTCGCGGCTTCTGCGTGCAGCAAACCCGCACCGGCCCCCGCCGGGCAGTCCGCTGCGGCCGCTGCGCCCCCGCCGTCGGCGGACGCCGCCGCTCGCATGGACGCCCACTTCGGCAAGGTCCGTGAGCTCGAGGATGCCGTCGTTCGCGGCGACCTCGAGTCCGCGAAGACGGCCGCTCTGTGGATTGCCGACCACCAGGAGACCGCCGGCTTCCCGGCCGGCACGGAGGGCTACGTGACGGCGACCAGGGACGCTGCCAGGGCGGTGGCCGCCTCCGCGTCGCCGGGCAACGCCGGCATGGCCGCGGCGTTCGCCGTCGCCGCGTGCGGCGAGTGCCACGCGGCGGCCAAGGTCACGCCCAGGATGCCCGAGGTCGTCGCGCCGCAGGCTGTGCCGGGTAGCGCGGCGCACATGCTCATGCACCAGTACGCGGTGGACCTCATGTACCGCGGGTTGGTCGGGCCGTCCGAAACCCTGTGGAAGCAGGGGGCCGAAGCGCTGAAGGGCTCGCCGCTCAGGGACAAGGACTTGACCAAGGCCTCGAAGGAAGCCGTCGCTTCCGAAGCGCGCGTTCACGAACTTGCCGGGCGTGCTGTTCAGGCGGCGGACACCGGGGCGAAGATCGCGATCTA
This sequence comes from uncultured Acidobacteriota bacterium, assembly GCA_963776495.1. Taxonomy (GTDB): domain Bacteria; phylum Acidobacteriota; class Vicinamibacteria; order Vicinamibacterales; family Fen-181; genus FEN-299. The sequence continues at coordinate 900,124 of CAVZMW010000003.1, forward strand.
CGGAGAACTCATCGGCGGCTGCGCCAGCTGCCATGCGATGCACGGCAGGGTGTTGGGACAGGGGCTGCCGAAGTCCAACTGACCCGCTCAGAACTGGCGGTGGTCCGCGAGGGGGCTCGAGGCCTCACATCTTCCCCGCGCACGGGGGCCGGCCCCCGTGCATCATCAGGCCGCCATTTCGACAACCTGGCACTGCGACCCCGCCGGTTCCGGCGGGCTGCCGCTATTGAACTCGCCCCTCAGGAAAAGTGCGGAACAGAGGCGCAGCCGCTTTCGTAGCGTTGTGAGGTGGGCCGATATCGGGAACCCACTCCGGGCAATTCAGGGAGGGGACGATGGACGGGAAGTGGTGGCTGAAGGTTGCCGCCGGACTGAGTTTCTTCATGGCGGCGTGCCAGGCGCTCATCTCGGTCTGGCCGGCCGCAGCGACCTACTTCCAGGCGCCACCGAGCCTGCTGAACGACCGCGTGCAGTTGTTCCTGGTTGGGGGAACGGCCGCGCTCGTCCCCGTCCTGGTCGTCCTGGGTGTCAGGCCGGGACCGCTGTTCCCGGCCGGCGCTGGGACGCACCTGATCTTCCTTTCGGCCGGCATCGCTTACCTGGGAGGAGCCGTCCTCAACTGGAAGACGCTGAGGAGTTGCTAGCCGGCGCGGTTCGGTGCGGTCTCACTCCGCCCTGAGCGCGATGACCGGATCGACCCGTGCCGCGCGCCGGGCGGGCACCCAGGCCGCTGCGAGCGCCGCGCCCCCCATGAGCACCGCGACGGCGGCGAACGTCGCCGGATCGTGCGGCGTCGTTTGGAACAGGAAGCTGGCGATCACTTTCGTGGCGAAGTACGCGCCGACCATCCCGGCCGAGAGTCCCAGGAGCACGGGCCAGGCCGCGTCGCGCACCATCGCCAGCACCACGTCGGCGGGCCCGGCGCCGAACGCGATCCGGACGCCAATCTCGCGCGTGCGCCGTGCGACGGCATACGCCGTCATGCTGAAGATCCCGACCAGGGTGAGCAGCAGGCCGAGGCCGCCAAGCAGGCCGAGAAGCTGCGCACGTCGGCGCGGCTTCACGACGGTCTCGCCCAGGCGGTCGCCACCCGACCAGATGCGCCCGACGAGCACCTTCGGCCCGACGGCCTCTGCCATCTTCTTCAGGCGATCGACAGGCAGAACGGCAGACGAGCGCGGCCGAAGGACTATTCGCATGGAGTGAGGCGGAGCCTGGCCATACAGCAGGTAGACTCCCGGTCGGGGAGTCTTCTCGGTTCCTCCGCGCCGCACGTCGCCGACGACCCCGATGATCCGGCGAGGCTCGTCGCCGGCCATCTCCAGGAATCGCCCGACGGCGGTGCCGCCTGGAAACAGCACCCGGGCGGCTCTCTCGTTGATCAGGACGACGCGCTCTGCGCCGGTCCGGTCCGACTCGGTCGGCAATCGTCCCATCTTCACCGGCAGGCCGAGCGCTTCGAAGTAGCCAGGGAGAACCTGGCTCCTGGAGACGTTGGTCTGCCCGGCGCCCTTGACGAATCCGACGGCAGAGGCGTCGTAGAGCGGGAAGTAGTCGATGGCGCCCGCAGCGGCCAGACCGGGCAGCGTTCGAACGGCAGCAAGAAGCGCCGGGTAGGTACTGCGCCAGGACGCCGGGCGCAGGGTCGATCGGTTCGACTTCCATCGTCAGGACCGCGCTTGGGTCGAACCCGAGGTCAACCCCGGTGAGCCGTGCGAAGCTGCGGACCATCAGGCCGGCGCCGGCCAGCAGAACGACGGCCAGGGCGACTTCTCCAGCGACGAGCAGCTGCCCTCCGCGTCGAGACAACGCGGATCCGTGGCGACGGCCCGCGACAGCGAGTTGCGCGCCCATCCGTGCGTCCGAGATCCGGAGAGCCGGCACGATGCCGCACGCGATGGAACTGAAGACCGAAACCGCCGCGGCGAACCCCAGCACGCGCAGGTTGAGCGTCGCAGGGGTATTGGGTGGCAGCGACATCGGGATGATGGCGACGAGCGCGTCCAGGGATGCCCAGGCCAGCATCACCCCGACGAGTCCGCCGGCGGACGAGAGGATGAGGCTCTCGGTGAGCAGTTGTCGCACGAGGCGGGCTCGCCCCGCACCAATCGATGCCCGAATCGCCAACTCCGGCCCGCGGATCGTCCCTCGCGCCAGGAGAAGACCGGCGACGTTGACGCAGGCGATCAGCAGGATCAAGCTCACGGCGCCCGCCAGCGGCGCAATGGTCTTGCCCGACCCGCTGGTCTCGTCGTCGTACATCGACGTGAGTTCCACGCGAACGTCCGTGGCATGACCGGGGTCGGGCGCGGTTCCCATCGAGAGGTTCGTGAGTGCCCGCTCGGCCTGCACGAAGGTGACCCCGGGACGCAGTCGTCCCACGACCGATGTTCCCGAACCGCGCCGGCTGGAGCGGGATGCCGGGACCTGCGTCGGCTGCCAGACGGACGTCTCGCGATAGAACCCCGCGGGAACGACGCCCACGATCGTCGCCGGCATGCCCGCGATCCGGATGACACGCCCAAGGACGTCGGCGCTTCCACCGAAGCGGGTCTGCCAGTAGGCGTGCCCGAGCAACGCGACGAGAGGGGCCCCTTCCCGCGTGTCTTCGACCCGGATGCCCCGGCCGAGAAGCGGCGTGACGCCATAGACCTCGAGAAAATCCTCGGAGGCGTCGCCGACCGTCAGGCGCTCGGGCGCTCCGGCCTCGACGATGAGCGGGAGAAAGCCAGTCAGGCGACCCGCTCCGACATGAGCGAAGACCCGCCCCTGCCCGCGCCAGGCGCGGACGTCGGCCATTGACGGATCGTAGCTGCTCGACCCCCCGCGGCGTGCCTCGCGGACCATGATGTCGACGAGTTGCTCGGGGTGCGCGTACGGCAACGGCCGCAGCAGGGCCGCATCGATGACGCTGAAGAGCGCGGTCGAGGCGCCGATCCCGACGGCCAGGGTGAGGATGGCGACGACCGAGAACCCGCGGTGGGTGAGCAGGAGCCGCACGCCGTACCGGGCGTCCTGCAGGATGGTCTCCATGATGCCGCCTCCCCGCACGTCGTAGCCGCGGTCCTGCATCAGCGCGAGATTGCCGAAACGTCTCGACGCCGCGCGCCTGGCTTCGCCGGCGGGCAGCCCCTGCCGTTCGTACTCCTCGGCGCGCATCTGCAGGTGGAACTGCATCTCGTCGTGGATCTCTCCGGCGACGACGTCACGCATGAAGAGGGCACGGCACCGGGCGAGAGCAAGGTGGAGGAGACGCATACCCCCTCAGCTGGCGAGCACGCTATGGACGGCCGCCGTCAGCCGCGTCCAGCTCTTCGTTTCCGCTTCGAGCTGCGCGCGTCCCTGGCGGGTCAGCTTGTAGAAACGGGCGCGGCGGGCGGTGTCGGTGATGCCCCATTCGGACGACAGCCATCCGCGCGCTTCCATGCGATAGAGCGCAGGGTAGAGCGAGCCCTCTTCGACCTTCAGGACGGCGCTCGACAGCTGATCGAGCCGGGTGGCGATGGCATACCCGTGAAGCGCGCCGTTCTGGAGCGTCTTCAGCACGAGCATGTCGAGCGTGCCATGAAGCTGGTCGCTGTTGGTCTTCGGCATGTGATACCAAGGCGTTCTAAGGCTTAGACATTCTAGGCATATGGGCGGGCCAACGCAAGCCGGACATCGCGGCCGTCGTTCGGACCGCCGTCCTCGCCGTCTGCGGATGGATGAAGGCCGAGATGGAAGCCGAGGACCTCATCGTGCAATTTGCTTACCCGCGGGGTTGGACGCTCAGGACGAACGGGCGCGCAGAACGGGAAGCGGCCTCCGAGCTCACGGGCATCCTGGCGCGGCTCTCCTTCAAGCAGCGCTGGCAGGGGATTTGAGCTGCGCTGCACGACCTCGTTGCGGCCGGGCCCGAGGCAGGTACAAAGGCCGGGGGCGGCGCCCGCATCTGCGGACCACCGCCCCCGTTTGAACGCCGTCGCCGAGCGCCGCCGAACGCCGCCGAACGCCGAACGCCCCGGCACTACCCCAGGGGCTGGAGATCACCGCGATAGGTGATCGTCTTCCCCGGCGGGATCATCACGTTGAAGTCGAGAGGCTTGAAGCCGCTCGCGCGAATCTCCATGCGGTACTGGCCGGGCCTCAGGTGGAGCTCCTGGAAGAACCCGTTGTAGTCGTCCACGGTGCCCGCGTAGTTCCCGTTGACGAACACCTTCTCCAGTTTCGGGTCCGTCCCCTCGACCTTGATCTTCAGGCCGCTCGATGGGCGAGAGTACCCGTAGCCGTAGTATCCGGGTCCGTAGAATCCTGGATTCCAATACGACCCCCAGCCCCAGCCCCCGCCGCCCCACCACGGATCGTCGAACCCGCCGCCGATGAACCCGCCTCCGCGGCCCTCGAAGTGCTCGTGTTCCTCGCCTTCGCCGCCACCGCCCCTGAAGCCGTGGTCGTCCGCGAGGGTGACGCGGGCTGCGGTGCCTGTCGCGTGACGCGGCACCGCGTAGGCCGGTGAAGACAGCGCCAACGCCGAGACGGTCAACGCCCCGGCGAACAGGGTCGACAGTCGATACATATGACCTCCTTCGAGCTGTTTGACGCTGCCGCCAGGACCCGGTGGACGAGGTCGAGGTTTGTGCCGCCGGGACCTTGCGGCAGCCGTCCAATCTCGCTGAGGGATTGTGCAACTCCCCTGCCAGGAGAGGGACGGCCACATCGGCCGGTTTTGCTCCACATAACACGGGCCTGGCTCTACCAGCCCAGCCTTACCGGCTCGGCAGCGTCCACCCCGAGAGATCTCATCCAGGGACACAACTCTGCCGCACCTCTCCCCTGGCCACCCCCCGCCAGCGGCCGCGGCCGCCCCTGGCGCGACGGAAAATCACCCACCCGGCGGAGGTGGGTTTATGCTGGTTGAGTAAGGAGGGCTAACCCATGTCCCCGGAGAACAACGATCATCGCAACCACAGGTTCCTGACCGGGCTGGTGATGGGCACGTTCGTCGGGACCGGCCTGACGATCCTGCTGATCCCGCGCGCCGCCTCGGAGCTCGGTCAGCGGGTGTCCAACTCGGCGAAAGCGCTGAGGAAGCGGGCGTCGAAGCGCTACGAGCACGCCAGCTCCCGCGTCGCCGACGCGGTAGAAGACCTGACGAAGAAGACCCAGGGCGTCCGTGACGACGTGGCCGACGTAGTCGCCCGCGGCGCGCACGAGGTGGAGCGCGTCGCGAAGGCCGTCAAGACCCACTGAGCACGTCGATGGGCACAGGGCTGCACGAGCCGGGCGGGCGGCCGCCAGCACCGCCAGCGAACGAGGGCCTCGGACGGCGGATCCTCGGGACCGTGGTGTTTGGGGCGTTGGTCGGCCTGGCCAATTTCGCCCTGGACCGGGCCCTCGACCGCATGGGGGTCGAGCGGGCCACGACGGTGCTGAACGACGTGGCCATCGGCCTGGCGGCGGCGCTCCTGGCCTACATCTGGGTCTCGCGCCAGGCGGCGCGCCACGCGGTCGCGCTGGCGGAAGAGGGGCGCCTGCAGGCCGCGCTCGACGCGGAACGCAAGCGCATCGCCCTCGAACTGCACGACACGGTCGGCCAGGCGCACGCCGGCGCCGTCCTTCACCTCGAGTGCGCCCGCGACGAACTCGCCGGCGCGTCGCCGGCGCGCGAGCACATGCACAAGGCGCTTCAACTGGTCCGCGCGAGCACGACCGAGATGCGGTGCGCGCTGTGGGACCTGTACCCCGAGGAACTGCAGAAGGTGAGCCTCACGCGCGCGATCGAGTCGACGGCCAACGACCTGGCTGCCGGCAACGGGCTCGCCGTCCGCTGCTTGTTCGACGGGATGGTCCGCCGCCTCCCCCCCGAGGCCGAGAAGGTCCTGCTCAGGATCAGCCAGGAGGCGCTGTCCAACGTGCTCAGGCACGCGCAGGCGCGCGAGGTGCGGATCGAGTTGTCCTTCGACGCGCGCGAGGCTCGGCTGTCGGTGAGAGACGACGGCCGCGGATTCGAGCCCGGCCTTTACGCCCGGAGCCTCGGCCTGACCTCGATGCGAAACCGCGCCAGGGCCCTCGGCGGGGAGTGGGCGATTTCGAGCGAGCCCGGCCGCGGCACCGAGGTCCGCGCGTCGATTCCGGTTCCACCCCCGGCGGCCTGAGGGCATGCGATGACGAAGCCCGAACGCGTCCACGTCCTCATCGCCGACGACCATTCCATCGTCCGCGAAGGCCTGTCGGCCGTCATCAACCGCGAGCCGGACCTGGCCGTCGTCGCCGAGGCCCGCACCTGGCCCGAAGCCGTCGAGCAGGCCTGCCGGGCGAAGCCGGAGATTGCCGTCGTGGACCTTCACATGCCGGGCATGGAACCCGCCGACGGGATCGCGGCGCTCCGCGAGAAATGCCCCGCCGTGCACGTCGTCGTCTTCTCCGCGTTCGCCACCGACGAGGACGTGCACCACGCCGTGCGCGCGGGGGCCCGCGGGTTCGTGCCCAAGGGCGACTTCGGCCGCGAGGATCTGCTCGCCTGCCTCCGCGCCGTCTCGAGCGGCCAGGTCTGGATTCACCCCGTCGCCGCCGCGAGGCTCGCCGAAAGGGCGAACGCGCCCAGCCTGACGCCCCGGGAGATCGACGTCCTTCGGCTGGTGGCGGCGGGGAAGTCCAACAAGGAGATCGGCACGTCGCTCGACGTGGCCGAGGGGACGGTGAAGGTGCACGTCAACCACATCCTCGGCAAGCTCGGGGCGGCGGGGCGCGTCGAGGCCATCGTCGTGGCCGCCCAGCGGGGCGTGATCCGCCTGCCGGACCCCGGCTCTCCCGTTGATCCCGCCTCCTCGTCCGCTCCCGCCTCGCCCACCGGCCCGGCCGATCCCGCGAAGTAGGGACGCCGCACGACTCGACCCGTCCCCGATCTATATCCATCGGCATACGGCGGGCTATGCCCACCGGCCAATTGTGGCCCCTGCGCCGTCGCGTCCAAGATCGACTCATGAGGTCGGTCGTGTCCGCCTCATGGGCCGCGGTGCCGTGCTGCCGGTGCCGGACCACATCTGCGGCCCTGGCCGAGCCGGCACCGTGATGAACTCTGTAATCGAGGTATGGCATATGGTCACTAGCACGAGCGCAGACAGGACGCGGACGGGAGTTCTCGTCTCGCTGTTCGGATGTGCGGTGGTCGCCCTCCTGATGGTCGCGGCCCCCGCCATGGCGCGGAGCGGAATGGACACCGGCCGCCTGAGAATCCACGTGCATCCGAGGCAGGCCTACGTGTTCGTGGACGGCAAGGCCATCCGCGACGGAAGCCAGACGGTGACGCTCGAAGCGGGCAAGCACACCGTCGGCGTCTACAACTACGGGTACGCGCCCGAGGTCCAGACGGTCAACGTCCTCGCCGATGATACGGTGGGCATCGACGTGACCCTGACCCCGCAAGGCCGGATGGTGAACGGGCCCTTCGGCGACATCGAGTTCAAGGGGTACCCGCGGGCGGCGGTCCTCCTGAACGGCACCACGCCGGCCTACTTCGTCGGCCACGTGGACGAGTTCGACAACAACTGGCTGTGGCATCAGTGGCTGCTCGTCAAGCCCGGCACCTACCAGGCGATGGTGACACAGGAGGGCCGGACGATCTGGTCGGGCCCGGTGACCGTGAATGCGGGGCAGCGCGTGATGGTAGATCTGAACAACGGCGGCCAGATGACCACGTACGACTTCCCGCGCGGCCTGACCCTCGGGCCCCAGCCGCGCTTCGACGCGGGGTTGGCCAGCGCGATGGTGCCCATCGCGCCGGTGACGGCGCAGTTCGCCTCCTCGTCCCCGGAGGTCGGCTGCGGACAGTCGGCCGACTTGAAATGGGCGGTGTCGAACGCGGTCGACACGTCCATCACCCACATCGGGAAGGTGCCGCCCGAGGGCCAGCAGGTGGTGGACCCGGCCAAGGCCACGACCTATGAGCTGGTGGCCAAGGGGCCGGGAGGCGAAGCCATCGAGCGCGCCAAGGTGGCGGTGACCACCCCGGCGGCCACGCTCACGCTGAGCCAGCCGGAGGTGCACTACCAGAAGATCGGCGACGAGGTCGTGAGGCAGGACTCGGCGACGCTCAAGTGGTCCACGTCCAACGGGACCTCGGTCACCATCCAGCCGCTCGGCCCGGTGCCGGCGAGCGGCTCGCGGGTCGTCGAAGCGACAGCCGGTTCGGCCACCGACGGCCCGATCGACCGGGACGAGACCTACACGATCAAGGTCACCAACTCCTGCGGTGAAACGACCACGCAATCCGCGATGCTTCACGTCGTCGGCTCGGTCGAACCGGCGCCGGCGGTCACGCTGGCGAGCGTGTTCTACCCGACGGACTACCCCGAGCCCGCTCATCCCAGGATCGGGCTGGTTGCGAGCGAGAAGCAGATGCTCGCCGCCGCGGCGGCCGCCTTCAAGCAGAACGAGCAGTACGACCGCAAGGACAACCTGGTGGTCGTCGGTCACGCCGACGTGCGGGGTCCGGCCGGCTACAACATGGCGCTGAGCCGGCGCCGGGCGGAAGCGGTGAAGGCGTACCTGGTCTCCCAGGGCATCCCGGCCGACCGGATTGAAATCCGCGCCGACGGCAAGCGGCGGGAGGTGACGGTCGCCGAGGTGCAGCAACTGGAGGCCACGGACACGCAGCATCCTCCGAAGTGGATGGCGATGCACAAGGACGCGACGTGGCTGGCGTACAACCGCCGGGTCGATCTCGTCCTCGAACCGGCGGGGCAGAGGTCGATGGAGCTCTACCCGAACGCGTCGTCCGAGGCACGCCTGCTGTGGGAGCGGCACGTGCCGCCGCTGAAAGCAGTCGAGGCAGCCTCGCAGACGAAGATGGCGCGCGCCGGCGGCCCGATCCGCTGACCACGCTGGCGCCAGTGGGCACGAGGGGCGCCCGCGGATCGTCCAGCCGGACGGCCGCCGGGCGCCCCTGCCATTTCCGAAACGTGAACCGCTACTGGATCGGCACGCGACCTTTGTTGGCGGCCAGCCACGCGTCGAAGTCGAGCATCTCGGGGTTCAACGAGCGCGAGAGCTGCGGACTGCGGTACCCGAGAAACTCGTCGCCGAGGATTGCGTGGAACTGGAACATGTTCCCGAGATCCTCCGCGCCGGGGAAGCCCATGCCGCGGTAGGCGTCGAAGGGCACGTTGGAGAAGCTGACCTTGCGCCCGAGCGCGCGCCCGAGCTTCTCCGCCATCTCATCGCCCGACAAGATCTCGCCGGCAATGCCGAACCGCTGGCCCACGGCAGCGGTGCCGCGTCGGAACACGCCGTAGGCGCACTTGCCGATGTCCCCGGCCGAGATGCCCGGCAGTCTGGCGCCGCCGAGCGGCAGCGCGAACACGAGGTCGCCGTCGGGGCCCGTGCGCGGGCCCATGCCGACGTAGATGAGATTGTCTCAGTGGTTGGTGACGCAGAAAGCGCCGTAGGCCCCGGCGAATGCCCGCTCGAGGATCGGCGGGTCGTCGGCGTCGCCGGCCACGACTTCCACGCCCAGCGCGGCCAGCGCCAGGGCCTTGTCCGACTCGGGGTGCCGCGTGATCGCGCGCGCGCCGAACGGACCGTTTCGATCGGCGGCGACCGCGCGGACGAGACCTCCGCCCTGCGCGCCGGTCGCCCCGACCACCGCGATGATCTGCTTGTCTGGCATGGGCAGCCCTCCTCCCAAGGTAGCAGACCGCGCGACATCGGGTGACGGCGTTCGAAGCTCATCAGGCCGGCAGACCGCCTACAATATCCGCACCCCCTCATACGTCTTCACCGGTAGATGGACGACGCGGCAGGCCCGGAGCCGATGACACGCGAAGAGGACCGGCGGATCTCGGAGACGGTCACACGGGAGCAATCCCGACTGCGGCGTTTCATCAGCCGCCGGGTGCCCGACCCGCGCGACGTGGACGACATCCTGCAGGACGTCTTCTACGAGCTGGTGGAAGCCAACCGCCTGCTGATGCCCATCGACCACGTGACCGGCTGGCTGTTCCGGGTGGCGCGCAACCGGATCACCGACCTGTTCAGGCGGAAGAAACCGGTGAGCTTCGGCGAGATCGCCGCGGCCGACGAGGACGCCGAGTCGCTGCGGCTCGAGGACCTGCTGCCCTCGCCCGACGCGGGGCCCGAGGCGCTCTACGCCCGCGCGGTGCTGCTCGACCAGCTCGAGCTGGCGCTCGACGAGCTGCCGCAGGAGCAGCGCGACGTGTTCGTGGCGCACGAGCTCGAAGGGCGCAGCTTCAAGGAGATGGCCGCCGAGACCGGCGTGAGCGTGAACACGCTGCTCTCGCGCAAGCGATACGCCGTGCGGCACCTGCGCGAGCGGCTGCAGGGCGTCTACGACGAATTCACGGGAGACTGAGGGTACGAACATGAGGAAGAAACTCATCATCCTGGCGCCGCTCGGGATCGTCGCCGTCGCCGTCTTCATCGCCGTCGGCGGCTGGGTCGTGCAGTGGCTGTGGAACTGGCTGACGCCGTCGATCTTCGGCTGGCGCCAGGTCACCTTCTGGCAGGCCGTGGGCCTCCTCGCGCTCTGCCGGATCCTCTTCGGCGGCATCGGGCGCCACGGTTGGCATCGCTCGTGGGACGGCCCTCGCGTCGGCGGCCGCTGGGGACGGATGACGCCGGAGGAGCGGGAACGGTTCCGGCAGCGGATGCGCGAGATGTGGGGGTTCGGCGCGTCCACGAGCGAGCCCGGGCCGCAGGCGTGAGTTCTATCGTTCGGCCCGCTCCCAGTCCTCGACCTTGAGCCCCGTGACCCGCGAGAACTCTCGAAGGTTGTGCGTGACGACCGTGAGGTTGTGGGCGAGGGCGGTCGCCGCGATGAGCAGATCGTTCGGACCGATGGGTCTGCCGGCGGCCGAGAGCGAGGCCCGCAGCGCTCCGTACTGTTCCGCGCAAGTATCGTCGAACGGGAGGGAGACGAGGGGCGCGAAGAACGCGGCCAGGAGGCGCAGGTTGTCAGCCACTCGTGCGCTCCGGCGGGCGCCGTAAAGCAGTTCGGCGCGGGTAATCGACGATATCCGGATCTCGGACGGCGCCTGGCGCCGCAAGCGTGCGATCAGCGGTTCGGACGAGCCGTTCAGCACCCGGATGCACGCGTTGGTGTCGAGCAGGTACGTCACCAGGGCTCCCGCTCTTCCAGGCGGCCCTGCGGTGGCCGGCTCAGCCGTCCGCCCTTCCAGCCGCCTGTGACCCGTTCGAAGAACTCCTCCGGCCAGCCGAGGTCGACGTCCCGGCGAATGAGCTCGGCGAGATAACGCGAGACCGGCACGCCGCGGGCCCTGGCGCGCGCCGCGATGCGGGCCGCGAGAGGCTTGGGGACGTACGTGTGAAGCTGTGGCACGTTAGCAACCCTCACATATATGTGGTATATGTGCATTGTAACACATCACGGGCGGCGGCGGGGAGGCCAGCTCCACCAGGCACTCTGTCAGGACGATCGCAGGGCCTCGTTCGCCTGCACCCGGGTCGCCCTCAGCGCCGGCAGGTAGCAGGCGAGAACGGAGGCGAGGGTGAGGAGCACGGCCGCGCCGACAAACGACACCGGGTCGTGCGCGCTGACCTGGTAGACGAGTCCCCTGAGCGCCACCCCGACGGCCAGTGCGAGAAGCACGCCGATGGCGAGGCCGACCGACACGAGGGCCATCCCCTCGCGCAGCACCATCCGCAGCACGTCCGCCTGGGTGGCGCCGATCGCCATTCGTATGCCGACCTCTCTCGTCCGCCGGGCCACCAGGTACGAGCGCACGCCGTAGACGCCGATCAAGGCGAGAAACGCCGCCACGACGCCGAACGCGGCGAACATCCGCGCGCCCATGCGGACGCCCCATGCCGACATGCTATGGTCGCGGTAGTCGGCCATGCTGCTCGCCTGCACGATCGGAATCGAACGGTCCACGCTGCGAATCTGCTCGCGAATGGCGCCGAGCGCCGCCGCCTCGGCCGCCGGGCCCGAGGACGCGATCCGCGCGTGAAACGTCATCGTCGGGCGGAAGTGCTGCCCGAACGGCACGAAGAGGTGCGGCCCCGGCGTGGTGTCGAACATGCTGTGGCGCGTGCCCGCCACCAGGCCCACCACCTCCATCGGCGCCCGCACGGCGGCGTCCGGGTCCGGCAGGTACACGTGCTGCCCGATCGGGTCGGCCCCCTTGAAGAGGCGCCTGGCCAGCGGTTCGTCGATGACCGCCACGCGCGGCCCGCCGGCCTCAGACTCCTCGACCTCGGTGAAGCCGCGTCCCCTCAATACCGGAACCCGGAGCGTCTGGAAGTAGTCGCTCCCGACCACGGAGAAGGCGGCCGCCACACCGTTCCGATCGCTCCCGCCCTGGTTTCCGCCCCCGGAGCCGTAGGACGTGCTGGCGCCGCCGGCCTCGTTGTCGGCTTGCTCGTCGGCCACCGGCTGGCCGACGTAGCGGACGCGGCGCGTCTCGCTCATGTTGCCGAACGGGACGATCGACGCCAGGCTGGCCGCCTCGATCCCCGGGGTGGCGCGCACCCGGTCCAGCACGCGCCGGTAGAAGTCGTGCTCGGCCGGCTCCTCCATTCGAGTCAGACCGGGATCCACACCCACGACGATGCTTCGGTCGAGCGAGAACCCGGGGTCGGCCGTTGCCGCCTTCGCCGCGCCTCGAACGAACAGGCCGGCCGCGGTGAGCAGCGCCAGCGAGAGCGCAACCTGCCCGACCACGAGCACGTGCCGGAGGCTGAGATAGCGATGCCGGCTCGTTGACGCCGCCCTGGCCCCTTCTTTCAGCTCGCCGAACACGTCGGTCCGCAGAAGCTGCAGCGCAGGTCCCAGGCAGAACGTCAACGTCGCCAGCACGGCGAGGCCGAGCGTCACGGCGAGGATCCGAAGGTCGGGACGGGGATCGACCGCCACCGACAGTTCGGACAGCGGATCGAGCGACGCGGCAAAGGCGTGGAGCGCCCAATAGGAGAGCAGCAGACCGACGGCGCTGCCGGCGATTGACAGGACACACCCTTCGGTCAGCAACTGCCGGACCACGGCCGACCGGTTGGCCCCGAGCGCGAAGCGCACGGCGACCTCGCGGCGGCGGCTGGTCGAACGCGCCAGCAGCATGTTCGCCAGGTTCATGCAGGCGATGACCAGCACGATGACGGTCATGCCCTGCAGCAGGCCCGACATGGTGTAGGCGTCGGCGTCGTCCTGCGGACCGTCGCCGATGCCCGTCCGGGAGATGGGCCCGATCTCGAGACCGAGGTGCCGATGCTCGGCCGGGAACGCCTCCTCGAGTTGACGCGCCAGCGCGGTGAGCGGGGCCTTTGCCGAGGCAAGCGAGACGCCGGGCTTCATCCTGGCATAGACCAGCAGGGAGTCCTCGGCCCGGTCGGCGAACGGCTTGGGCGCGGTTCGGCCGAACGCGTGTCCGACGACGAGGTCGTAGACACCGGTCGGCAGCCACACGGCCGGCGTGATGAGCGTGGTCGGGCCGCCGAAGCCGCGCGGCGCGACGCCGATCACCGTGAAGAGTTGCGTATCGATGCGAACGGTCTTCCCGACGATACCGGGATCCGCCCCGGTCCGCCGCCAGGTACTCGTAGCTGACGATCGTCACCCGGCGGTTGGCGCCGGGCGCCTCCTCTTCGGGCAGGAACCCCCGGCCCTTCATTGGACGGACGTCGAAGAGCGGAAACAGGGAGGAGGTCGCGACGAACGCGAAGGCGCGCCGGGTCATCTCCCCCTCGCCCAGCCCGACCATGGTCACGGCGAGGCCGGCCGTGCGGGTGAAGACCTGGTTGTGGTCGCGGATGTCCACGTAGGCCGGGTACGAGAGGGCGTGATACGAATCGGGGCGCGTGCGGTCGTTGGCGTGCAGGGCGGCCAGTTGACCCGGCTGCGACTCGCCGTGCAGGGGCCGCAAGAGCACCATGTTGATGAGGCTGAAGACGGCCGTGTTCAGCCCGATCGCGACAGCCAGGATGAGGATGGCGACCGCCGTGAATGCCGGCGTGCCCGCAAGGGCCCGACACGCGTAGCGGAAGTCCGACAGCACGGCGCGCATGGATTCTCCTGCTCAACGAACTATACGTCCGGCGCGGGCCGCGCGTTCCGATAGCGTCGCCGGCGACTCTGCCGTGTCGAGGTGGGTGACGCGAATCCGATGGCTCGCGAGAGGCCGCCCCTACGAGACGATCTCGACCGCGAAATCGGTGCCTTCCCAGCGGTCCTCGTCGGCCCAGCGGAGCGTGAAGCGGACGGTCGTTCCCGCGCCGAGCGCGGCCGTCGGCAGATCGGCCACGTGCATCCCGATGCCCGTGTCGCGCGTGTCGAGGTCGGCCGACGTCTTCCAGCCGTCCGCGCTCCAGCGCACGACCGCGGGCCGGGTGACCTCGATCCGGAGCGTGCGGCCAACCGGGCACGCGCGGCACTTGTTGTTCAACCGCCACGAGGCGTGCGCCGCCTGGCGCCGCTCGACGAGGTACCGCCGAACCGTCTGCGCCGGCATGTCGAACACGCGCCCGTCGGCGAGCGAGCGGCGCAGCTTGACGTACTCCGCGTGCGCCCAGACCAGCGGCATCGCCGACCCGGACGGGCGGCCGAAGAACAGTTCCTGCGCGGGGATGTCCGGCGCGTCCCAGAGCTGCTCGGACAGCAGGCCGCCGTCGCCGGCGAAGGCCTCGAGCGCGCGGAGCAGGCGCACGGCCTCGTCGCGCCGGCCGGCCGCCAGTTCGTAGTGGGCCCGCTCGCCGGTCAGCAGCGGCCACGCCCGCCCGACGCCGGTCCCGTCGAACGGCTGGCCATCCTCGTGCTCGCCGTAGCCGTCGTCGTTGTAGCGGTGCCACGCCGGCCCGAACGGGGTCTCCACTTTGAGCAGCGCGTCGATCACCTTGACCGTGTCGACGATGCGGGGGTCGTCCGGGGCGCGAAGGCCGAAGCGGACGAGCGCCAGCGCGTCCGGGCTGACGATCGACTCCGCGGGCTCGGTGGAGTCCGCGACGGGGCGGTTCTTGATCGGCACCCAGCCCTCGTTGAGCGAGGCGGCCTCGGCCACCTCCGGCGGCGCGATGCGCACATAGTAGCCCCGGACGCCGTGCTGGCGCGCGAGGTCGGTGTCGCACACGTACATCCAGCGCTCGATGCCGTCGTTCCAGGCGTCGGCCGTCTCGCGCAGGTAGAGGGCGACCGACTCCTCTCCGTTCGCCTCGGCCTGGTCGGCGGCCGCGAGCAGCGCGGCGATCTCCACCGACAGGGTGAACGGCGAGAGGCCGGGATCCTCTTCCCACCGGTCCTGCGGCGACACGGGGCCGTTCGCGACCAGGAACGCCGCGGCACGGCGGGCCATCGGCCACAACCGCGCCAGGTCGCCCGCCTCGACCGCCCCCTCGCGACGCGCCATCTCGACCAGCAGGATCGGGAAGGCGGTCTCGTCCATCTGGATGCCGGTCCAGTAGGGCGTGCCGTCGAGCCACATGTTCTGCGGCCAGTGCCCGTCGGCCTCCTGCGTCGCCTCGAGGAAGTGCAGCATCTGGCGCACGTCGTCTTTCGCGCCGACGGCCAGCAGACCGCCCGCCGTCTCGGCCAGGTCGCGCGGCCAGACGAGGTGGTAGCCGCCGAGGTCGTCGTCTCCCTTGGCCTGGCCCCACGGCGTGGCCAGCGCCGCGATCGACGCGCAGGGGACCTGCTTGGCCTCGTGCGTGCGCATGACGGCCGCGCTGACGCGGACGAGATTGCGTGGGCCGCCCTCCCGCGCGTCGAGCGTGAGAATCGTTCGTGCAGCCCAGCCACCGCTGCCAGTCGCCGACGTAGGTGTCGCGGGCCGCCGCGAAGCCGTCCTGCAGGCTCGCGCGCGCCTGCTGTCCCGCCTCCGCCGCGGTCCGGCCGAAGGCGAGCGCGAGGACGAACGCTCCGCCCGACGCCTCGAGGTCGATCTCGCCCGTCAGCGCGACGTTGCCGTTCTCGGCGCGGTCGTACTGCCAGGCCATGACACCGTTGCGCGTCAGGTCCTGCCATCCGTCGGACGCGCCGACGAATCCCGCCGACCTCCTCAGCCAGGGTGCCGAGCAGGCCAGCGCCAGCGCGTGGCCGTCGCGCTCGGCGACGAGCATCGGCACGCCCTTGTACTCGCCGACCCACGCCGTGTTTCCCGCGCCCTGGTTCCCGAGGTGCGGCGCGAGCAGCGCGTACAGGTGATAGTCGGCTGCCGCGCCCTGGAGCGCTTCGAACCGGACCTGCTGCAGCAAGGTGTCCCGCCGAGGGTCGGCCAGGATTTCCTTCTCGATGCGGTACCGCCCGGCGGTGCACGTGTTGGTCAGCCGGAAAGCGGGTACGCCGTCGGCCACCCAGGCAACCGCGTGGTCCGCGTGCCGCTTCTCTTCCGAGAAGAACCCCCGGCCGTCGGTGACGATGAGACCGAGGTCGCGCGTGCAGGCCTGGTCCACGCGCGGCCAGCTGACCTCGTTCAGGATGCCGTGGCTGACGGTGAACCAGACGTGGCTCGTGCAGCCGAGCGCCGTGCCCACCCCGCACTTGACGGCCGAGGTCCAGCGCGGCGGCAGGCCCGGCCAGCCTGGAGCGAACCCATTCCCGTCGGTCATTTGGTCCCCCCTGCGGCCGCTCCCCACTCGACGACCGACTTGATTTCATCGGCCGGGTGCGTCGCGAGCGCCGCGGCAAAGTCCGAGCGGGCGTGGCGGTGCGTGATGAGCTGCGCCGTCAGGCCTGGCCACCGCTGCATCGCGCAGCCCAGATCGTCGATGGCCATCTCGAAATGGGCGCGCGAGGCGTTGACGCTGCCCACCATCGCGAGGTTCCCGAGGACGAGGCGGCGGATCAGGTCGGCGCCCGGGATGTCGATCGGCCGGCTGCCGCCGGGGATGCCGGTCAGCACGTAGACGCCGTTGCGGGCGAGCGCGTCGATGAGGCAGAACTCCAGCGAGGCGACGCCGGTGGCCTCGACGATCGCCTCGACCGGCCCAATCGCGGCATCGACCTTGTCGGCGGTCACCTGCCGGCCGTCCACGTACCGCCCTCCGACCGCCTCGAGCCACCGCGGCCGCGCCGAACCCGCGTCCACGACGTCGATGCCGTACACCTCGGCGCCGCGCCGGCGAAGCGCCATCGCCGCCAGCAGGCCGATCGGGCCGAGACCCGCCACGAGGCAGCGGCGGCCGCCGAGCCAGGCCGACCCGTCGCCGGCCCCGGGCAGCCGGGCCGTCTGCACCCGCACCGCCTCGTCGATCGCCTTCTCGGCCACCGACAGCGGCTCGGCGAGCACGCCGACCGGCTCGAGCGCGGGCGGCACCTTGACGATGAACTGCTCCTGGTCGACGACGAACTCGGCCTGGTACCCGTCGAGACCCCAGATGCCGCGCTCGCGGTAGTCGCCGGTGCTGCACATGTCGGGCCGGTTCTCCCGGCAGGGCGGGCAGCGGTTGCAGCCGCGCCTGACGGTGAAGACGGCGTAGTCGCCGGGCCGCACGCGGGTCACCGTCCCGCCGACCTCGACGACACGGCCGAACATCTCGTGGCCGAGTACCAGGTCCTGCTGCCCGTCCGGCAGCAGCGCGCGTCCCCCGCCGGCCTCTTCGCGATCGGTGCCGCAGATACCGACGCGCAACACTTCGACTTTCACGTCGTCCGCCGAGACGACTTGCGGCTCGGGTCGATCCACCAGCCGCACCGTCGTCGTTCCGGGGACCACCGCGATGGCTTTCATCCCATCCTCTCCTTTTCCGCGACGCGCGCCGCGGTCAGCGGGTCCGCAACGTCGATGGCGCCACCAGCGCCAACGCGAGACCGATCGCGACACCGATCAGGGCCAGCACCGACACCGCGGTGTAGCCCCAGGCGCTCGCCGCCCATCCGGCGGCGGCGGCGCCGGCGACGCCTGCCACGCCGGTCGCGGCGTTGAACACCCCGAGTCCCGCGCCCTTGCCGATCGGCGACAACTCGGCCGCCATCGCCGTCGCGGCAACGCTCAGCGGCGACCAGGCCAGGACCACGAGGACGAAGCAGCCCAGGGCCAGGTCGGCGCGGCCGGCGAGGCCGGGCGTCCACCCGAGCGCGGCCAGCGCGGCGAAGGCGACGAACCGCGTCCACAGCCCGAAGCGCAGCACGCGGACCGGCCCGCGCCGCTCGGCCCAGCGGCCGGCTGGCGCGTACAGGAGCAGGCCGAGCGTCGCCGCCACGGCGAAGGCGGCCGACGAGCGGGCCGGCGTCGCCCCGAACGCCTGCTTCATCAACACCGGGTAGAGCGCAAAGACCGCCGAAGCGCCCCCGAACGAAACCAGCCAGAGAAGCGTGAACCCGCCGAACGGCGACCGCAGAGCGGTGCCCAGAGCAGACACGGCGCGCGCGTCCGGGTAGTGGAACATCCGCTGCGGCGAGAGGATCGACGCTTCGCATTGCCGGATCGGGTGCAGCAGGACCGGCGCGGGGGAACTGGAGGATTTCGGCGTCTCGGTCGCAAGCCATCCGAGTACGGCCGCCGCCGCCGCAATCATCGCCGCCGCCTCGAGCCCGGCGAGCGCGTGGGCGAGGCCGAACAGGCCGGCGACGAGCAACCCTACGACCTGGCCGCCGCCGTAGAAGGTCTGCAGCCAGCCAATCCGATCGTCCCATTCCGACTCCGGGTGGACCTCCACGACGAAGAGGTTCGCCACCGTGGCGCTGGCCGCCGCGGCCACCCCGAGCCCGAGCGCGAGCGCCAGGCGCACGGCGGGCCCGCCCGGCGCGGCGATGAGCGCCAGCCCGGCCGAGAGGACCAGGAGGCCTCCCGCGAGCAGGAAGCGATGCAGGCGGTAGCGGTCGGCCAGGGCGCCCCAGGCCGGGGCGCTCAGCCCGCCGAGGCTGAAGGCGGCCATCACCAGACCGACCCGCGCGGGGTTCCCGCCGCCGCCGACGACGAGCGGCAGGGCGATCGGGATCAGGCCGGCCACCACGGCGCCCTGCATGGCATAGGCCCCATACCACGGCTCGATCCGGGACGAGGGTCGATTGGACGTATACACCCAGTCTAACCGAGCAGTCGGGGGCTGGCGCGGGGCAATCGGGGACTTCGCTGAGGAATCGGGGGCTGCGCAGAGGAGCCGGGGACTTGTCAGGGAAGTCGGGGCCGCAAGCCGCGAGTCGCCAGTCGCAAGCCGCCAGTCGCCCCCCCCACCCCCTCCGAATCAGAATCTGCTATCGTATCGTTCCGTTCGGCGCGCGAGGGTTTTCCGAGGGCCCGTCGGGAGTCGACGTGAAGCCCCCCTTCCCGCTGGAGGTGCCCGTGTCCGACGCGTGGCTGGAGATCAACGAGGGATCGGGACCGCGTCGGGTGCCGATCGAGAAGGACGTCTTCACCGTCGGGCGCCGGGCCGGCAACGACCTCAAGCTGAGCGCCGCCGACATCTCCCGCGAGCACGCCGAGATCGCGCGCGACGGCGACCGCTTCGTCATCCGCGATCGGCAGTCCAGGTTCGGGACCTTCGTCAACGCCACCAGGGTTGCCCAGCAGGCCCTGAAGCACGGCGACGTCGTGCGCCTCGGTCAGAGCGGCGGCGTCGAGATGGTCTTCTTCTGCGAGCCGGTGGCGCGGCTGCGCGCGTCGAACGGGCCGCAGACCGAGCGCGTCATCACCTCCGCCGGCAGCGAGCTCCACCAGGTGGCCACGCTGCTCGAGGGGCTTCGCGCCCTCGGATCGGCGCGGCTGCTCGACGACGTGCTGGCGCTCGTGATCGACTCGGCCATCGACCTGAGCGGCGCCGAGCGCGGGTTCATCATGCTCGCCGACGGCGAAGGCAGGCTGGAGTTCAAGCTGGCGCGCGCCCGCGGCCGCACCACCCTGCCGGGCCAGACCTTCGAGACCAGCCGCAAGATCCCGGAGGAGGTCTTCCAGACCGGCGAGACGCGCGTGGAGCTCGACCTGTTCGACGGCGGCGTCGCGGCCGGCCACGCGGAAACGGTCGCCATCGGCATCCGCCACGTCTTCTGCGTCCCCCTGCGCCTGGTGCGCTACGTGGACAAGGAGGACAGCCCGGCCGAGCCGCGGCGCATCGGCGTGCTCTACCTCGACAGCCGCGAGCGCGGGACGCTCGCCTCGACGGCCATCCAGTCCGGCCTCGAAACGCTGGCCACCGAGGCCGCGGTGGCGATCGAGAACGCCAGGCTCTACCGCGAGGCGGTGGAGAAGGCCAAGATGGATCAGGAGCTGCGGATTGCGGCCGAGATCCAGCAGGCCCTGCTGCCGCCGCCCGAGTGGTCGGGCGGCTACTTCGACGCGATCGGCACGAGCGTGCCGTGCCGCGGGATCGGCGGCGACTTCTTCGACTACCTGACGATGGCGGACGGGTCGGCCGGCTTCGTGGTGGCGGACGTCTCGGGCAAAGGGTCGCCGGCGGCGCTGCTGACGGCCGTCACGCAAGGAGCCCTGGCGGCGCAGACCTTCTTCGGCGGCGGGCCGGCGGAGGCGCTCGCGCGCATCAACCAGGTCCTGATCCGCCGCGCCACCGGGTCGCGCTTCGTCACCGCGTTCTTCGCCGCCCTGGCGAGCGACGGCCGTCTCACCTGCTGCAACGCCGGGCACAACCCGCCGATCCTCGTCTCCGGGTCCACGGTGCGCCGCCTGGACACCGGGGGCCTCATCTGCGGCCTCTTCGACCACGCCGCCTACCAGGAGGAGACGATCCAGCTGCAGCCGGGCGACGTGCTGCTCATCTTCAGCGACGGCATCTCGGAGGCGATGAACGCCGCCGGCGACGAATTCGGCGACGACCGCATCGTCGAATGCCTGCACCAGCACGCCGAGGCGAGCGTGAACGACGTGCTGAAGTGCCTCGTGCAGACGGTCAAGACGTTCGCCTCGGGCGCCATGCAAAGCGACGACATGACGGCGGTCGTCGTCCGCTACCGCGGCACTCCGTAGGGGTCGGAGCGGTTTTTCTGCGGTTGCTTTCCTGAAGCACAAAACCGTAATCGCGGAAAACCGCTCCGACTCCTATAAGGCTCAAGGCTCAGGGCTTCGGGCTTCAGGCTTCGGGGCGGGTCACGCGGGTCACCCTGACCGGTAGGGCGACGCTTCAGCCTTGCGGCGATGAACGTGTTTTTCGCTTTCTTCCGCGCCGCCCCAGCCCTTCCGACCCTTCGACAAGCTCAGGGTCGCCCTACCGGACGTCGGCAACCCTAGAGGGTCGCCCTACCGAAGGACGGGTGGCGCCGCCGAGCGTCGAAAGTCGAAAGCCGAAAGTCGAGATCCGGCCCGCGCGAGCTACCGCGCTCCGCCCACCCGCCCTCGCGCCGGGCTCCCGGCGGCGGGCGTACCGCTCTTCGCGAGCGCTTCCAGGTACACCGCCAGGTTCTTCATCTCGCCCGGCTCGAACTTCGGCCAGAACGACGTGCGCTCGGCCATCGTGCGGTGCATCGCAGGGGCGTGGTTCCACATCGCCGAGGCCAGCTCGGAGCGGTCGGTCTGCCTGGCCAGGCCGGCCAGGTTCGGCGCGCCGCCGCCGTCCTTGTGGCACGAGGCGCAGCCCTTGCTGGTGAAGACCTCCGCTCCCGCCTTCGGATCCCCCTCCCGCCCCACGTAGCCGAGGAAGTACAGGTGGGCGATGAGATCCGCCATCTCCGTGCCGGTTAATTGCGGGAACCGGATCCCTTTCGCGCCCATCCGCGCGCTCATGGCGTAGCTGTGGTCCCACAGGAGCCCGGTGATCTCCGAGGCGGTCTTCGCGAGCGTCGCGCGCGCCAGGTCGGGCCCCGACCGCCCGGGACCGTCATGACACGCGGCGCAGCCCTTGGCCCTGTAGACGTCCGCGCCCCTGGCCGGATTCGGCAGCGGTTCCAGGACGACGTCGCGCCCCGGCCGCTGACCCTCGGCGCGGATGAAGGCCTGGATGTCGGCCATGTCGTGCCCGGAGAACTCGGGGATCGGCGTGCCGGTCCGCACCTGCGCCTGCTGCATGCGCGGGCCGGCGTTCCACATCGCCTGCGCGAGCGCCGTCGACGACGTGTAGGCGCTGAATCGGTCGAGCGCGCCACCCATTGTCCCGCCGCGTCGTCCGAGCGAATGGCAGGAGACGCACTGCAGCCGGGCGTAGGCCTGGGCGCCCCGCGCCGCGTCGCCCGGTTCGTCGAACAGGCGCAGGTAGTAGAGGTAGCTCAGGATGTCGCCCATCTCCGCGGGATCGAGCGTCGGCCACGGCCCGCCCAGCCGCGACACCCGGTCGATCATCTGCGGCGTGTGGTTCCAGAAGTCGCCGACCAGGTCGTAGAACGTCTTGCCGGCGACCGCCACGCTCATCTCGGGGCCGAGGCGCCCGCCGTGGCCCCAGACCGAGTGGCACTCGGTGCA
Source organism: uncultured Acidobacteriota bacterium (assembly GCA_963776495.1). Taxonomy (GTDB): domain Bacteria; phylum Acidobacteriota; class Vicinamibacteria; order Vicinamibacterales; family Fen-181; genus FEN-299. The sequence continues at coordinate 922,407 of CAVZMW010000003.1, forward strand.
CCGCTTCTCCTCGAAGCGCTGCCGCCCGAGAAACGGGTTGCCCTCCTGGGCCGGCGCCGCACCGGCGGTGAGCGCCGCCACGACGGCCGCCGCCGCCAACACTCGTGTCCTCATCGTTGCACCGCCGCGAGATCGTCGGGAAGGTACGACGCAACGCGCTCGGAGACCTCGTGCACCGACTGCTCGCGGCCCTCCTGGATCTCCCAGATCGAGATGATCGGGAAGAACTTGGTCGCGACCATGTAGACCAGGACGAAGCCGGCCAGCGTGCCCGCCATGATCGACAGCTCGACCCAGGACGGCGTGTAGTGCACCGTCGCCGCCTGCAGCCGCGGGTGGAGCGAGGTTGGGACCACGATGTTGAACCGCTCCAGCCACATGCCGATCACGACGGCGATCGACGCGACGACGCACCCGGTCACGTTGCGCGTCTTCCGGCGCGCCATCAGCGCGAAGGGGATGAAGAAGCAGCAGGCCACCATCGTCCAGAACGGGACCGCGAACGCCCCGGTCAGCTTGGCGTAGAGCGTGGCCAACTCAGACTCCTCGCCGCCGTACCAAACCGTGAGGTGCTCGGCGAAGGTGAAGTAGAACCACAACACCGTCGTCACGAGCAGCAGCAGCCCCATGTTGTTGAAGTGCACGTCCTTGAAGTAGGCCTCGAGGCGGTACACGCGCCGCAGGATCGCCATGGCGATGATGAGCGCCGCGATCCCCGAGAAGATCGCCCCGACGACGAAGTAGGGGCCGAAGATCGCGCTGTGCCACATCGGCTTCAGCGTCAGCGCGAAGATCCAGCCGATGACGGTGTGGACCGAGACCGCGACCGGGATCACCGCCACGGCGAGGATCCCGATGATCCGCTCGAGCGTCGCGCGGGCGGCCGGCGTGTCGTGGTAGCCGATCGCCAGGAACGAGTACCAGCGCGCGGGGGCGGAGCCCGAGGTCGCGGATGCGCGCGAGGTCCGGGATCATCGGTACGTACAGGTAGACGGAGCTGGCCGTGAAGTAGAGCGTGATGCTCAGGACGTCCCAGAGGAGGGGCGAGAACGGCTGCGAGTGGAGGAAGATGTTCAGCACGCGGTCCGGCCGGCCCAGGTCGAGGATCGGCTGCACGGCGCCGAACCCGATGACGAGCACCGTGATGAACTCGGCCGACCGCGTGATCGACCGGCGCCACTCGGCGTTGGCCACGCGGAGGATCGCCGAAATGAGCGTGCCCGCGTGCGAGATGCCGATGAAGAACACGAAGCAGATGATGTAGATGCCCCAGTACTCAGGCGTGTTCAGGCCGGTCGCGCCGAGGCCGTTGCGCAGCTGGTAGACGTAGGCGAAGCCGCCCCACGCGGCGACGGCGGCCATCAGCGCGGCCCAGCGCCAGAACACCTTCGTCGTGCGCACCAGCGGCATGAGCAGCACGCGCTCGTCCTGGGGCAGGCGGGAAACGATTTCGAGATCGGTCACTGTTCAGTCTCGTCGTGACAGGTGGTAGACCTTCGGTTCGGTGCCCAGTCCCTCCTGGAGGCGGAAGGCGCGCGGGTCGCGCGCGAGTTCCGCGACCCGGTGCGTCGGGTCGTCGAGATTCCCGAAGACGATCGCGCCGGTCGGGCAGCTGTCGGCGCAGGCGGTCGTGAAGTCCTGCTCGCGCAGGGGACGCTTCTCGACGCGCGCCGTCTCCCGCGCCTTCTGCAACCGGTGGCTGCAGAAGGTGCACTTCTCGATGACACCCACCGGCCGCACCGACACGTCGGGGTTGAGCCCCGGCTCGGTCGAGGCCGGGTGGTCGGGCTTGTGCCAGTTGAAGAACTTGACGGTGTAGGGACAGGCGTTGGCGCAGTACCGGCACCCGATGCAGCGCGCGTAGATCTGGTTGACGATCCCCTCGCGGTCGATCGAGGTCGCCTGGACCGGGCACACCAGCGTGCAGGGCGGCCGGTCGCAGTGCATGCACGGCTGCGGTACGAACCGCGTCCTCAGGTCCGGCCACTCGCCCTCGACGTCCACGCGCACCTGCATCCACGAGATCGTGCGGTGCTCGGCCGCGGCCTGCGGGCCGCCGACGGCGATGTTGTTCTCGGACCGGCAGGCCACCTCGCACGCCTGGCAGCCGTTGCACTTGTCGAGGTCGATGACCATTCCCCAGCGGGCCATGCTGCGTCTCCCCGAACCTCGTTCCCGTTCATCACCCTCGGTACGTAGGCCGGCCCTTCAGGGCCGGCGCGTCGCCGGGGCTCAAGCCCCGGCCCACGTACTCGCGGGCATGACTCCTAGAGCCGAACGACCCGCACCCGCGTGGACTGCCAGTCGGGCAGGCCGCTCAGCGGGTCGATCGCCCGCCCCACCGCCGCGAGCGGGTTGGCGCCATTCGGCTCGCCCCACCGCTCGACGTCGCTCGGGTTGCCCTGAGCGAACCCCTCGACGCGCGAGTGGAGGCCGTAGGGCACGTTGACGACGCCCGGCTGCGTGCCCGGCGACACGCGGACGACCGCCTCGAACCGGCCGCGGCTCGATTCGACCCGCACGCGCTGGCCCGACTCCAGCCGCGCGCCGCGCGCCGTCTCCGGGGCGACCTCGACCCACGTCTCCCACGCGCTGCCATCGAGCACGCCGAGGTGCTCGAGCAGCCAGGGCATCAGCGGCGTCCCGCCCGACGCGAGCGTCATCACGCGGAACGGGACGAGCTGCAGCGGGAACTCCGGGGAGCCGCCGTCCTGCGGCGGCAGCGTCGCGTCCATCGGCAGGAAGCCCTCGGCCAGCGCGTGGCCGGATTTCGCCAGCCGCTCCCTGGCCTCGAGCGGGAACATCCAGACCCTGCCGTCGGGGAGCTGCGACCGGCTCGCGCCGTCCTCGTAGTCGATCAGGGGATCGAACCAGCCGCCCGAATCGATGATCGTCTGCCGGAACTCCTCCGGCTTCTGGCCGTGGGGGAGCCACCACCCGCGCGCCTCGACCTCGCCGAGCTCGCCCTGCCGGAACCGGCCGACGAACGCGCTGCCCCGCCCGGCGCTCGCGAGCGAGAGGGCGCGCTCGCCGACCAGCTCCTCGACCGACTTCCAGCGGGCCCACGCCGCCGCGTTCCCGCCCATCCGCCCCGCGAGATCGAGGATAACGTCGCCGGTGGCGCGCGTGTCGTGCAGCGGTTTCACGACCGGGCGGACCACGCCCCACACGGGCGACGGCACGGCGGCCGGCGCCGGCGCGTCCTGCCAGCGTTCGAGGTAGGTGTGATCGGGCAGGATCAGGTGCGCGTGGCGCGCGCTCTCGTCGAAGAAGGGAGAGAACGACACCACCAGCGGCACGCGCGCGAGCGCCTGTCGCACGATTTCGGGATCGGGCAGCGACGCCACCGGGTTCGCGTGGTAGAGGAACAGGACCTTCGGTGATCCGGCGGCGATGCCGGCGCCCGCCGGCCAGCTCGTCGCCGTGAGCGGCGCGCTCGCGAGATCGATCGAGCCGGGCGCCTTGTGCTCCGCCGGCCCCGGAAGCTGCGGCATCGGACCCTGCACCAGCAGCCCGCCCGGCCGGCCGAGCCTGCCGGTCAGCGTGTTGAGCGCGTGGATCGCCAGCGCGTCGGAGAGGCCCCCGGTGCGCCACGCGACCGCCTGGTCCCAGACCGCCACCGCGCGGCGCGCGGCGCCGAACTGCTTGGCGAGCGCCGTGAGCGTCGCCACCGGGACGCCCGTGCGCGCCGACACTTCCTCGGGGCGGCCGTGCCGCAGCACCAGCGTGCGGTAGCCGACGTGCGTGGTGCCGTCGGCGCCGGTCCAGTCCTCCCAGCCGGCCACCTGCCGCGCGACCAGGTCGGGATCGGTACAGCCCTTCCTTGACGATGACGTAGGCCAGGCCGAGCGCGAGCGTGCCGAAGCCGCCCGGCCGGACGGCCACGAACTGGTGTGCGCCGACCGCGCTCCGGGACAACCGGACGTCCACCTGCACCCAGCGGGGCGACCGGCCGTCACGCTCGGCGTCGCGGGCGCGCGCCGCCTGGAGCGGCGACCACCAGGCCTCCGCGAGCGCCGCCCCGAACGAGAGCACGAAGTCGGCGCCGGCAAGATCGAAGGCCGGGGGGGTCGCGATCCCCTGGCACATGCGGAGGAGATCGGCGGACCCGTCCCGGTAATCGTCCACCGACACGCGCGTCGTCCCCAGGACGCCGCAGAATCCGGCCACCAGTTCGCCGATGACGCCCGACACGTCGCCGACCATCCACTCGACCGGCGTCCTCCCCCCGGGCTGATACGCGGCACCGAGCGCCGACGCGACGCGATCGAGCGCCGCGTCCCAGCCGATCGGCTTGAACTCGTCCGATCCCGGCGGCCCGACGCGCACGAGCGGCCCCTTCAGCCGCGAGGGGTGATAGAGCAACTGGAGCCCCGCGCGCCCCTTGGGGCAGAGCCCGCCCTGGCTCACCGGGTGAAGGGGGCTGCCGTCGATGCGGACCGGCCGGCCGTCGATGAGCCTGACCCTGATGCCGCAGTGCGCCGGGCACAGCAGGCAGGTGGAGGCGACGAACGTCTCGTCGTTCGGCGCCCAGTCCGGCCCCACGTGGGGCGAGGCCAGCGGGAACTGGTGCGAGAGGGCGCCGAGGCCGAAACCGATGCCGGCACCGGTTGCACCGACCAGGAAGCTCCGTCGGGTAATGGCCACCTCTCGCCCCCTCACCTGTGGCACGCGATGCAGTTGGTCGGCACGTTCCGCTGCGTGTGGCAGTCGAGGCACGTCTGCATGACGATGTGCACGAGCGGCCGCGGCGGCGGCGCCGTCGTCTCCGCGATGGCGCCGTGGCAGGTCGCGCACGGCAGGCCGCCCAGCGTGACGTGGCGCCGGTGCGAGTAATACACGTGGTCGGGCAGCCGGAACGTTTTCCGGAACACCGGCGGCGCCGGGCTCGCGGCGAGCTTGATGAGCTTCGCCTCTTCGGGCGACTTCGTCATCGGCTGCTGGTGGCAGCCGACGCAGAGCGCGAGGTCGGGCAGGCCCGAGTGCTGGTGATCGGCGTACAGCTGGTGGCACACCGAGCAATCCAGGCCGGCGTCCTTGACGTGCTTCTTGTGGTTGAATTGGATCGGCTGGACGACGGCGCCGTTCGGGTCGAAGGCGACGCGGCCGCCCGCGAAGCCCGCGACCGCCATCAGCACGGTGAACGCGCCGAGGGCGAGCCGCCTGGTCGGACCGAGCTTCTCATCGACGTTCACGCTTCGGCTCCTGCACGCTGACCGCCGCCACGTTGTCCGACCTGCCCGCCGACCGTCAGGCCGAGGCGGCCTGCCGGCCCGGATCGAGCGCCCGCTGCAGCTCACGCGCCCAGAGCGCCTGGAACATCGTGAGACGGACCGCCATCAGTTCCGAGATGCCCGTGCGGACCACGCGCTCGATGCCCGGGTCGGCCGCGAACAACTGCTCGAGGTCGAGCCGCCCGAAGGCCAGGACCTCGGTGGGCGCCGCCGCCCGCGCCGACAGGGTGAAGCGATACGGCCGGACGAGCGCGGACCAGCCGATCACCTTGCCCGGCCCGACGGCTTCGACCGTGATGTCCTTGACGACGCCGCCGATTTGGATCGGCAGGCACAGATCCACGAGGCCGCGGACGACGAGGCTGACGTACTGCGCGCTGTCGCCGAGCAGGAAGAGGTAGTCGCCGCACTCGAGGGATCGCTTCCTGGCGATGGCGTCAAGGCGCGTCAGCTTCGCGGTGTCGAGGCCGTCGAACAGTTCGGCCGCGCGGAGAGACTCCTGCATGCGACCTTCCTTGGAGAACCGCTTTAGGGCGGGTCTTCAGACCCGCCGCCGCGCGCCGGCCCTGAAGGGCCGGCCTACGTACGGATTCGTACCGGAGACCGATGCCGCCCAGCCGCCCCGGATTGGCTGGGCGGCGTCCTCGGTCCGGGGGACTCCGACTTACTGCGCGTGAAGAGACGTGCCGGCCCGACGGTAGAGATTGTCGACCGACGGCTGATGGACGAACTGCGCCACCACCGCCTGCTCGAGCCGGACGTGGTGTTCGAGTTGGTTGACCATCGCCTCGCTGAAGACGGGCTGGGAGGGCGCGAGCGACCTGTCGGCCGACGCGAAGAAGCCGGGCAGGGCGGCGATGGACGGGGCTCCGGCCGCCGCCTGGTGGGCCCTGGCCTGCCGCGCGCGTTCGGCTTCGCTGCTCTGATAACCCATCGCGAGCATCAGGACCATCCCTCCGAACAGGACCGCCACGACGACGACGACCAGAGCTGATTCCATCGTGCGCCTCCTTCGCTGTCCCCCCAGAGCAAGTCCCGTGCCCCGGCGGGCGGCGGCCGCGGCCGACGCGCCGAAACGCGCGGATTGCACGGCCAGTCCGGCCGGAATGCGGGGAGCGGGCAGGCGCGCGGCTCGAGGCGGGACTGACGGAACCGACAGGTTGGCCCGCGCCTGGGGTGACAGGATTGTCAGGTTCTTCGGTTCGCCGGGCGCTCGGCCGTCGGGCCGTGCGTCGCGGCCCCGCCGCGATGCCGCTCGAGCAGCCGGTAGAAGGTCCGCTCGGACATGCCGAGCGCGTGGGCGGCCTTCGCGCGGTTGCCGCCCACCTTGTTGAGCACCCACTGGATGTGGCGGTGCTGCATCTCACGCAGCGACGGGATCTCCTCGCCCCCGGCCCGCGGCAGCGGCGGGCCCTCGGGCCGCAGGCTCGGCGGCAGGTCCTCCACGTGGATGACGTCGCCGTCGCACAGCACGACGCTCTGCTCGATCACGTGGATCAGCTCGCGCACGTTCCCCGGCCAGCCGTGCCGCCGGAGCGCGTCGAGGGCGTCGTCGTCCACCCGCTTGGCGCACGAGAAGCGGCGGTTGAACCGCGCGATGAAGTGGTCGACGAGGCAGGGGATGTCCTCGGGCCGCGTCCTGAGCGGAGGGATGGTCAGCGTGAAGGTGGCCAGCCGGTAGTACAGGTCCTCGCGGAAGTGGCCGCGGGCGGTCGCCTGCGTGAGGTCCCGGTTGGTCGCCGCCACCACGCGCACGTCCACGGCGATCTCGCGCGTGCCGCCGAGGCGGCGGAAGCGTCCCGTCTCGAGCACGCGGAGCAGCTTGGCCTGGGCCTCGGGGCTCGTGTCGCCCACCTCGTCGAGGAAGATCGTCCCGCCGCTGGCCACCTCGAACAGCCCGTGCTTCAGGCGGTCGGCGCCCGTGAACGCCCCCTTCTCGTGGCCGAAGACCTCGGTCTGGAACAGCTCGTCGTGGAGCGCCGCGCAGTTGACCGCGACAAACGGCGCCTCGCGCCGGCCGCTCTGCATGTGCAGCAGCGTGGCCACCAGTTCCTTGCCGACGCCGGTCTCGCCGAGGATGAGCGTCGTCGAATCGGTGCGGGCGATCCGCTCGACCGCGTCGAGCAGCTTGCGGTTGGCCGGGCTCGCGCCGACGAACTCGACGCCGCGGTCGGGCACGGCGTAGCCGTCTTCGAGCACGCGCTGGCGGGTGACGAGGCGCGCGTGCTCGTGCGTCTTCTGGATCGCCATCTCCAGCTTGGCGATCGGGCACGGCTTCTCGAGGTAATCGTGCGCGCCGACGCGCATCGCCCGGACCGCGGTGTCGATCGTCCCGTGGCCGGTCAGCACGACGATCCCCGCCGCGACCGACCGCCGCCGCAGCTCCTCGAGCACCTCGAGGCCGTCCATGTCGGGCAGCCGCAGGTCGAGGAGGATCACGTCCGCCTCCGCGCTCGCGGCCGGGTCGAGCGCCTCCTGGCCCGTCGCCCGCGTCTCGACCGAGTAGCCCCGGCGCGCCAGCTCCGCGCCCATGACGCGCCTGAACGCGGCGTCGTCGTCGACGAGCAGCACGCGGATTGCAGGGTCGGAACTCATCACAACGCCTCCGCGCCCGAGAGCGGGAAGATCACCTCGATGCACGAGCCGCGGCCGACGGCGGTCTCGACCAGCCGGACGTCGCCGCCGAAGCGGCGCATGAACCGGCGCGAGAGGAAGAGGCCGAGGCCCGTGCCGTTCGGTTTCTCGGTCCGGAACGGCTCGAACAGACGCCGCAGGGCCGCAGGGGGATCCCGCAGCCATTGTCGCTCACCTGCAGGCGCACGTGCTCGCCGACGTCGAACCGCACGGCGACGCGGCCGCCGCGGCCGCCGCACGACTCGATGGCGTTGACGAGCAGGTTCAGCAGCACGTGCTGCACCACCTCGGTGTTGGCCGAGACGACCGGGACCGGGTCGCTGCGGTCGCGGACGATCTCGACACCGGCCGCGCGCGCGGCCGGGGCCGCGAGCGCGAGGACGCCGTCGACGACCTCGCCGAGATCGATCGGCTCGGTGGCCGGGGGGATGCCGCGGGCGAAGCGCAGGAACTGCTTCGTGATCGTGCGGCACCGCATCACCTGGTCGCGGATCACCGCGGCGCTGTCGCGGATCGCCTCGACCGTCGCGGCGTCGGGCGGGCCGTCGGCCGGGCCCGGCAGCTGGTCGAGGATCCCCTCGGCGCAGGTGAGCGTCGTCGCGAGCGGCGTGTTGACCTCGTGCGAGAGGCCGGAGGCCAGGATGCCCAGCGAGGACAGGCGCTCGAACTCGGCGAGGTGCTCCTCTTCCCGGACCCGATCGGTGATGTCGCGCCACGCCTCGACGACCTGCCCGACCGACCCGTCCTCGGCGTAGACCGGCGACGCGTAGATCTCGTACACGCGCTCGTCGCCGCCGTCGGTCGCGGGCACGCGGTAGGTCGCCTGCGCCAGGCGGCCCGTGGCCAGGCAGCGCGCCGCCGGGCACTCGGGATCGTCGCAGCAGGGGAGCGCGTGGCCCGTCACGCGCCGGCACTCCTGGCCCCGCAGGGAGTCGGGATGCGACCCGAGCCACGTGGCGATCGACCGGTTGGCCGCCACCACCTTGAAGTCCCGCCCGAGCACGATCAGGCCGTCGTCGAGGCCGTTGAGCACGCCCGAGAGCTGCTGCTCGCGGCGCTTGATTTCCTCGACCAGGCGCGAGGTGGCGTCGGCCATCGCGTTGAAGTCGGTGGCGAGCGACGCGATCGCGTCGCCCCCCGAGGTGTCCGCCCGCTCGTCGAGCGCGCCGCCGGCGATGGCGCGCGCGGTCCGCGTGAGCGTCGAGAGCCGCGAGAGGACGACGCGGCGCAGGTGCCAGCCGAGGCCGCCGAGCATCAGCAGGGCCACGACCGCCGAGCCGGTGCCCAGGCGCCACGCGTCGCTGCGGAACTGCGCCTGCACCGCGACGAGCGAGACGTCGAGCACCATCATGCCGTTCCAGCGCGTGCCGGGGTCGTGGCAGCGGTGGCATTCCGTGCGGTTCTCGATCGGCAGCACGGTCCTGAGCACGTCCGCGCGGCCTTCCCTGAGCGTGACCCATCGGCGGCGGCCGGCGGGACTCTCGGCATGGCAGACGAGACAGGTGGGCGACGTCCTCGACATGTGGACGCCGACTTCGGCCGGCCGGCTCGAGAGCTTGATGATCCCGTTGTGGTCGATGATCATCGCGCGCAAGACCTCGGGCTGGCGGCCGACCTCCTGGAGGATGCCGGTGATGAGCCGGGTGTCCCGCGCGAGCATGTCGTGACGGAGGGCGGTTTCGAGGATGCGGTTCTCGCTCTCGGCCGCCTCGCGGCGGGCGGCGACGGCGTGGTCGTACTGGACGGCAGAGAGCAGGTAGAGTCCGCCGGCCAGCGGGCCGAGCAGGAGCAGGCTGACGCCGATGGCGATCCGGGCCGCCAGCCGTTCGACGTGGGGGACCCGCAGGCGACTCATCGATCCCGACCGCCTTCCCCGCCCTCGCGCATGTTCGAAGTGAGCCAGAACCAGTCTATCAAGGTCCCGGCGGGCGACCGACGGCGGGACTCCCGCCGGCAGCCAAGGTCATCTATAATCAAACCGATATGACAACAGTGTCATGTCTCCGGCGTCTGCCGCATGTCATCCGTGACAGCTCACTGGCAGACCCGGCTCGTCTGTCCACCGTGTTTCACTCGGTTCCAGCGCCTGAATCCGTCGAAGCACGGCACAATTCTCTTTATCCAATGCAGCGCCCGTGCCCGGCCGTCCGGCGCCATCACCGGGAACGGGGATTGCTCGTGCGACAGCCCGGGCCCTCGCGTCCTTACGGGAGCCCGACGCGTCTGACTCGGCCTAATGCGGAGAACGCCATGGTGCGCCTGTCCAGGTTGGGAAGCCTGTCGGCATTCATAGTCTTGTGGGCTGCGGCGGCCGCGGCTCAGCAGGGGGCGGCGACCAAGGCCGCGCTTGCGGCCGACGAGGTCTGCACCACGTGCCACAACGAGACGTGGGCCAAGCCGATCCTCGCCATCTACCAGACCCCGCACGGCAACCGGGCGGACCCGAGAGCGCCCGGCTGCCGGACCTGTCACGGTCCGAGCGAAGGACACCTGAGCGACTTCAACACCTCGCCCGACGTCGTGTTCGGCGCCGCGTCGAAGAAGCTGTCGCGGGCCGACGTGAGGAACGCGGCCTGCCTGGCGTGCCACGACTCGAAAGTGCTTCCGCGGATGAACTGGATCGGCAGCCAGCACGAGAGCCACGGCGTCGCCTGCACCAGTTGCCACAACATCCACGCGCCCGACCAGAAGGTGCTGACGCGGGCGACGCAGGCCGAGGTCTGCTACGCCTGCCACAAGGCCCAGCGGGCGCAGGTCCGGCGCATCTCGGCTCACCCCCTCGCCGTGACGGCCGTCGGCAGCCCCCCGAAGATGGTCTGCTCGGACTGCCACAATCCCCACGGCTCGACCGGCCCCACGCTTCTCGTCAAGAACACGGTGAACGAGACCTGCTACACGTGCCACGCGGAGAAGCGGGGCCCGTTCCTGTGGGAGCACAGCCCGGTCGTCGACAGCTGCGTCAACTGCCACACGCCGCACGGGTCCACCAATCCCGCGCTGCTCAAGGCGCGCGCGCCCTTCCTGTGCCAGGAGTGCCACAGCGGGGACCACGCCGCGCAGGTCAACAGCGGCGCCAATCTCGGCACCGGCGCCGTGACGACGGTCAACGGGCTGCAGGCGGCGGGTGCCGCCGCGCCGCGGGCGCAGCTCGCCGGCCGCGCCTGCCTGAACTGCCACGTGCTCATCCACGGGTCGAACCACCCGGCGGGGGCCAAGTTCCAGCGCTGACCGTTTTGAACCGGGGACGATGAGTATGACCATCAACGCGAACAGAACCGGCGCCTGGATCCAGACGATGGCCGCGCGGGCGGCGCTTGCCGCCGCGGTCGTCGTCGCGGGCGCGTGCCTTGCCGCCGCACAGGGCGGAACCACGGCCGCCGCACAGGGCGGAACCACGGCCGCCGCACAGGGCGGAACCACGGCCGCCGCACAGGGCGCGAGCCAGGCCGCCGCCCCGAGCCCGGCCGCCGCCCCGAGCGCGAGCGATCTCACCAGGCCCACGAGCACCGCCGAACTCGGCGCCGGCGGCGTCACCGACGGGTCGTTCAAGGCGGGCGAGTACAACGGCCTGCAGGGGAAGGGCGGCTTCTTCCTCGGCGATGTCGACCTCCGCGGGGGAGGGGCCTACGACAGCGGCGACGCGACGCGGTACCGCATCAGGGGCACCGACCTCGGCCTCGCGACGCGCAGTTTCAGCGCGGAGTACGGCTTGCAGGGCTCCTTCCGCCTGTCGTTCGCCTTCAGCGAGCTGCGCGCCAACCGGTCGGACAGCTACCAGACGCCGTACAACGGCGCCGGAAGCAACGCGCTGACGCTGCCGGCGACCTGGCTGGTGCCGACCGTCGCCGGGTCCTCCTCGTCGAACAACGCCGTCAACACCACCAGCGCGAGGGGCTTCGTCCCGTCGATCGCCCTCGCGCCCTACATCGACACCCAGACCACGTCGCCGACGGTGGGCACGCTCATCACGCCCAACGCGACCCAGACCTCGCTCGTCAACGCCGCGGTCGCGGCCGACCTGCCGCTGTTCCACGGGTTCGACGTCTACACGACCCGCAAACGCTTCGACGCCGCCTTCAGCCTGAACGTCGGCCCGCGGTGGACGATCGACGCGACGTTCACGCCCGAGCGCAAGAGCGGGACGAAGCTGATGGGGACGGTGTCCCGATCCACGGGCGGCGACATCTCCACGATCATCCCCGACCGGATCGACAGCGATACCGACCAGATCACCCTGAACGCCACCTACCGGAACGCGAAGAGCGTGATCCAGGCGGGCTACTACGGCTCGTTCTTCACCAACAACGTGCCGTCCATGTCGTGGCAGAACTGGGCGACGTCGGCGTTCACGATCAACACGATGAGCAGCGCGCCGAGCAACACCTTCAATCAGCTCAACGGATCCGCGGCGTACTCGTTCTCCCGCGCGACCAGGCTGACCGCCAGCGCCTCGTACGGCCGCAACACGCAGGACGACAAGTTCCTCACCGACTCCAGCACGCCCGTCGTCCCGGTCAGCTCGCTGAACGGTCTCGTCGTCACCTCGGCGTTCGACGTGAAGCTCACCAGCCGGCCCGCGAAGAAGCTGAACCTGACGGCGGCCTACAAGTTCGACAATCGCGACAACCGCACGGCGATCCACCTTTTCCAGTTCGCCGACGCGAGCGAGGCGCCCGCCGCGAACGCCAACTTCCAGGTGAGCCTGGCCAACGTGATGGGGGCGGTCCTCGCCCAGAACGCCAACGCCAACCGGCCCTACAGCAAGAAGCTGAACCAGCTCTCGGGTGAAGCCGACTACGCCCTGGCGCCCGGGCAGCACGTCACGGCCGGCTACCAGTTCCAGCGGATCAGCCGCGAGTGCCCCGGCTCATGGATCTCCTGCGCGGACGCGGGGACCACCAACGAGCACACGCTCCGCGCCGGGTGGCGGGCCACCGTCGGCTCCGCCTGGACGGCCCGGGTCGGCTACGAGTACTCCCAGCGCCGGTCGCCGTACTACAACGAAGACGCGTTCCTCGCGCTCGTCCCCTACGCGAGCGTGATCCCGGTCGGGCAGACGATGTCGGCCGTGGAGGCGATGTACGCGCTCGGGCTGACCGGCTACGGCCCGGTGCTGGGTTACAACGGCGGCGTGTTCGTCAACAGCGTCTTCTTCCCGTCGAACAACGCGCTGTCGAACACGCTCTACGCGAACAACAACCGGATCAGCGAGTTGATCGGCATGCGGCGGTACTACGTCTCCGACCGGAACCGCAACAAGCTCCGCACGTCGGTCACCTGGATGGCGACCGACGCGTTCACGCTCCAGGCGGGGCTCGACTACAGCAAGGACGCCTACCCTGGCGCGACCTACGGGCTGCAGCGTTCGGACACCTGGTCGGCCAACGCGGACGGGTCCTACGCGCTCGGCGACAAGCTCAGCGTGGACGTGTATTACACCTACGAGGCGCTCGGCAACGGCACCGCCGGCAACAGCTACACGGGCAACAGCAACGCGGCCAGCGTCAACGGCTTCACGGCGCTGTCGGGCAACGCGTGCGACGGCTACACGACGCTGCAGCAGCGCAACAACAACAACAAGCTGGACCCCTGCCTGAACTGGTTCACCGACATGGCCGACCGCGTGCACACCGTCGGCGTCGGGCTGAAGGGGACGATCCGGAAGATGGACGTGACGGCCGACTTCATGCTGAGCCGGGCCACGAGCACGAACAACGTCACCGGCGGGAACTGGGCGAACAACCCGCTGGCGCTGCCCGGCGCGCCTGCCGGAACCGTCGCGGCCTACTTCATCCCGGCGGCGCCGATGCCCGCCGTGACCGCGCACGTGTCGGAGTTGCGGCTCAATGCGATCTACCCGATCGCCAGGGCGCAGTCGCTGCGCCTCCTGTACACCTACATGCGCACGAACTCGGCGGATTGGATCTACGAGGGAATGCAGATGGGGCTGGGGACGCCGAGCGGCGTGCTCCCGACGGGCGAGCAGGCGTTCAACTTCGGCGTGCACGTCTTCGCCGTCTCGTACATCGTCAGGTTCTGAGGAACGGCTTGCGGCCCGCGACTGGCGGCCGTGTCACGCGTGACAACGCCGCACGTCGCAAGCCACGAGCCGTTCCTGGGCCTTGGGCCTTGGGCCTTGAGCCCTGAGCCTATTTCCCGGCCTTCAGCGTCTGCAGGTAGGCCACCACCGCGTCGATATCGCCCGGCTGCCAGGCCACCTTCGGCATCTTGACCTTCTCGTTGGGGAATTCCTTCAGTGGGTCGGCGAGGATCTGCTTGATCTTGGCCGCGTCGAGACGTTCGGACACGCCATCGAGCGGCTTGCCGATCTTGCCGCCCTTGCCCGCGATCAGGTGACACATGGCGCAGTGGTTCTTGACCGCCAGTTCCTGGCCCTTGGCCACGGCCTTGGCGTCCTGGGCTGCTGCCGAGCCGGCCACCATCGCGAAGCACGCGACGGCGGCGAGCATGAGGGAAGTACGTTGTGCCATCGGCTCATCCTGTTGAAATCGGACCCGAGCGGTCGTGCGCTGCACGCGGGGGCCTCGCTCTGGTCCGGTCGTGCCGGCCCCCAGACTAGTGTACGCAAGTTCGGGGCCGATCGCGTCTCGCCGTAGCAGTCGTCTTTATGTAGGCCAGGTCTTTAGACCCGACGCCGCGCTGTGGCGGAAGTGATTGACGTGTGGCCGAAAGGTGGCCAGAATTCCTGCGAAGGACGTTCCAGGCAACGAAGGAGGCTGTCATGCCCATGTCGCGGCGCGCGCTGGCTGAGTTTGTCGGGACCTTCTGGCTCGTCTTCGGCGGGTGCGGCAGCGCGGTGCTGGCCGCGGGTTTCCCGGGCTTCGGCATCGGCTTTGCCGGGGTGGCCCTGGCATTTGGCCTGACGCTGCTCACGATGGCGTTTGCCATCGGGCATATCTCCGGGTGCCACCTCAACCCGGCGGTGACGGTCGGGCTCGTCGTCGGCAGGCGGTTTCCCGCCTCGGAGCTGCTGCCCTACGTCGTCGTCCAGGTGGCGGGTGCGATCGTGGCCTCGCTCGTGCTGTACTTCATCGCGAGCGGGGCCGACGGATTCAGCCTGGCCGGCGGCTTCGCCTCGAACGGCTACGGCGCGCACTCGCCCGGCCAGTACTCGCTCCGCGCGTGCCTGATCTCGGAGATCGTGCTGACCTTCATGTTCGTGTTCGTGATCCTCGGCGCGACCGACGCGCGCGCGCCCAAGGGGTTCGCGCCGATCGCCATCGGCCTGTGCCTGACGCTCGTGCATCTCATCGGGATCCCGGTGACGAACCTGTCGGTGAACCCGGCGCGCAGCACGGGGCCGGCGGTGATGGTGGGCGGCTGGGCGATCCAGCAGCTCTGGCTCTTCTGGGTCGCGCCGATCGTCGGCGGCGCGCTGGCGGGCCTCGTGTACCCGCGGATCGCGGAGGCGCCGGCGCGCAAGAAGGCCGAGTCGGTGGCGGCGTAGGGCGGTCCGGCTGAGGGCCGACGGCTGATGGCTGACGGCCGTGACAAGGACCGGGTGTAGGGCGGCCCTTTAGGGCTGCCTCCGGCGTGACCGTAGGTGACGATGCAGTTGTTCCTGCCGTTCAGGAAGACCCAGACCCCGCGGGCGGCCGAGCCGCCGCGGGAGGTGATCACCGCCGGACGCCGCGTGTGGACGGTCACGTACGTCAGGCACCCGCGCGCGCGCCACTACGTGCTTCGCGTCGGGGATGACGGCGGCCTGCGGGTGACCATCCCGCGCGGCGGATCGCGGAAGGAAGCGGAGCGGTTCGCGCGCGGCAAGTCCGACTGGATCGAGCGCGAGCGGTACCGGCGCGAGATCGAGCGGGGGCGCCAGAGCGGGTGGGAGGACGGCCGCCCGGTGCTGCTTCGCGGCGAGGCGGTGCGCCTGGAGGTGGACCTGGGCGCGGGAATCGCGCGGCTTGGCGAAGAGCGGATCGCCCTCGGCGGCGACGGTTCGGCCGCGCTGTCGGCGGCCGTGACTCGACATCTGCGCGAACTGGCCTCGCGCGAGCTGTCCGCGCGGCTGATGGACCTTGCCGCCGCGCACGGATATGCGGTCGCCGGTGTCACGGTCCGCGACCAGCGGAGCCGGTGGGGATCGTGCTCGCACGCGGGCCGCATCTCGCTCAACTGGAGGCTCGTCCAGGCGCCGCCCACGGTGCGCGACTACGTGCTGCTGCACGAGTTGACGCATCTCGCCGAGGGCAATCACTCCCGCCGGTTCTGGAAGAAGCTCGAGGCGGTGTGCCCGTGGCACCGCGAGGCGCGCGCCTGGCTCCGCGCGTGGCCGCACCCCGAGCGAGCCTGAGGGCTCAGGGCTTCAGGCTACAGACTACGGGCCAGGTCACTGTGGCCCAAAGGTCGGGGCGCAGGCCGGTGCGCTTCGCGATGCGAACGAGCGTGCGGGGGGCCGAGTGGGGAATCCGATCGACGACGTGCGGGCAGGTGGGGGTTCCATGTTCTCGACGAAACGGCCAAAGCGCCAACAGGAAGACAGCGGCGAGGTTCTGCGCTGCTCGTTCTGCAACAAGAACCAGCACGACGTGCGCAAGCTCATCGCCGGGCCAAACGTCTTCATTTGCGATGAATGCGTCGAGCTCTGCGTCGACCTCATCGCCCAGGACGTGAATCTCGAAGGGAGCGGCGGCGCAGTCGAAACCGGTCGTGAGAGGCAACCGACGGCTGCCGACTCCTCCGCTCCGACAACGGTACCCTGTGCGCTGTGCCGCACGCCGACACCTCCGGGCGATCTGTTGCCGATTCGTGACCGAGGCGCCTTGTGCCCCGGGTGCGTTGGCGAGATCGAAGCGGCCGCCGCGGAGAATCGCGAGTCGAGGTCGTAAGAGGCCGACCTCCGTCGGTTGTCGGCCGTCAGCCGTCAGCCGTCGGCCGTCAGCCGTCAGCCGTCAGCCTAACGCGACCCTGGCGTTCCTGAACACCCTCATCCACGGCGAGTCCTCGCCCCATCCCGCCGGGTGCCACGACCATTGCACCGACCGGAACACGCGCTCCGGGTGCGGCATCACAATCGTGAACCTCCCGTCCGCCGTCGTCACGCCGGTGAGGCCCCCGGCCGAGCCGTTCGGGTTGAGCGGGTAGGCCTCGGTGGCCGCCCCGCGGTTGTCCACGTAGCGCAGCGTCGGGACGACGCGGGCCGCGTCCCCCGGCGCGTCGAACGCCGCCCGCCCCTCGCCGTGCGCGGTGACAATCGGGATCCGAGAACCCGCCATCCCGGCGAAGAACACCGACGGCCCGGGCAGCACTTCGACCATCACCACGCGCGCCTCGAACTGCTCGGACGTGTTCTTGACGAAGCGAGGCCAGGCGTCGGCGCCGGGGACGAGTGCCTTGAGCGCCGCCATCATCTGGCAGCCGTTGCAGACGCCGAGCGCGATCGTGTCGGGCCGCGCGAAGAAGGCCGAGAACTCGTCGCGCGCCCTCGCGTTGTAGAGCGCCGACTTGGCCCACCCCTCGCCGCCGCCGAGCACGTCGCCGAACGAGAAGCCGCCGCACGCCGCCATGGCCCGGAAGTCGGCGAGCGACACGGCGCCGCCGATGACGTCGCTCATGTGGACGTCGTGCGCCTCGAACCCGGCGCAATCGAACGCGGCCGCCATCTCCACTTCGCCGTTCACGCCCTGGTCGCGGAGGATCGCGATCTTCGGCCTCGCGCCGCGCGCGACGAACGGCGCCGCGACGTCCTCTTCCGGATCGAACGTGAGGTGCACCGACAGGCCGGGGTCGCCCGTGTCGAGCACCCGGTCGAACTCCTGCCGGGCGCAATCCGGGTTGTCGCGCAGCGACTGCATCTGCCAGGTGGTCTCGCTCCAGGTGCGCTGCAGCTCCGACCGCGAGCGCCGGTACACGACCCGCCCGTCCAGGACGGCGGAGATCTCGTCGTCTTTCGTCGGGCGCGCCACCACGCGGGCGGCCACGCCGTGGCGGCGGAGGGTGTCGATGACGGCCACCGCGTCGGCGTCGCGAACCTGCAGCACCGCGCCCGGCTCCTCGGCGAACAACCCCGCCAGGACCTCCGGGTCCGCGACCGCGCCGGAGCGCCGGTCGGCGACCACCGTGCGCAGCTCGACCTCCACGCCGCAGTGGCCGGCGAACGCCATCTCGGCGAGCGTGACGAAGAGGCCGCCGTCCGACCGGTCGTGATAGGCGAGCACGAGGCCGTCGCGGCGCAGCTCGGCGAGCGCCTCGAAGAGCCCGCGCAGCGAGTCCGGGTCGTCCACGTCCGGCGTCTCGTCGCCCACCCGGTCGTAGACCTGCGCCAGCACCAATCCGGCCAGCCGCGCTTTGCCCGGTGCGAGATCGGCCAGCACGAGCAGCGTCGGGCCCTCGCCGCGTCTGAGTTGGGGCGTCAGCGTCTCCCGCACGTCCTCGCACGGCGCGAAGGCCGACACGATCAGGGACACCGGGCTGACGACCTGGCGGGACTCGCCCCCGTCCACCCACGCCGTGCGCATCGACATCGAGTCCTTGCCGACCGGGATGCTGACGCCGAGGCGCGGACAGAGGTCGAGCGCGACCGCCTTCACCGTGTCGAACAGCGCCGCGTCCTCCCCCGGCGAGCCGGCGGCGGCCATCCAGTTGGCCGAGAGCTTCACGCGGGACAGGTCGGCGACGGGCGCGGCGGCCAGGTTGGTGAGCGCCTCGGCCACGGCCATCCGTCCGGACGCCGGCGCGTTCACGACCGCGAGCGGCGTGCGCTCGCCGATGGCGAACGCCTCGCCGGCATACGTCTCGTAGCCGAGCACCGTCGTCGCGCAGTCGGAGACGGGCACCTGCCAGGGGCCGACCATCTGGTCGCGCGAGCAGAGGCCGCCAACCGTCCGGTCGCCGATGGTGACGAGGAACGTCTTGTCGGCGACCGACGGCGCACGTAGCACGCGCTCGATCGCGTCGGCGAGATCCAGGCCGGCGAGCGGGAAGAGCGCACCACGGCCTCCGACGCGCGAAACGTCGCGCGTCATCCGCGGCGGCTTGCCGAGCAGCGCGGACAGGTCCATGTCCACCGGCTTGTTGCCGAACAGCGGGTCGCGGACCTCGAGGTGCCGGGCCTCGGTCGCCTGGCCGACGACGGCGAACGGGCAGCGCTCGCGCTCGCAGATCCGGCGGAACAGGTCGAGCGACGCAGGGGCGATCGCGAGGACGTAGCGCTCCTGCGCCTCGTTGCACCAGACCTCGCGCGGCGTCATGCCGGGCTCCTCGTTCGGCGCGGCGCGCAAATCGATGCGCGCGCCCCGCCCGGACCCGTGGACGATCTCGGGCAGCGCGTTTGACAGGCCGCCGGCGCCCACGTCGTGGATCGAGAGGATCGGGTTGGCCGGGCCGAGCGCCGAGCATCGGTCGATGACTTCTTGGGCGCGGCGTTCGATTTCGGCGTTGCCGCGCTGCACGGAGTCGAAGTCGAGGTCGGCGGTGTTCGACCCGGTGGCCATCGAGGAGGCGGACCCGCCGCCCATGCCGATGAGCATGGCCGGCCCGCCAATCTGGACGAGCAGCGACCCGGCCGGCACGTCGGCCTTGTGGGCGTTCTCCGCCGCGATGTTGCCCACGCCGCCGGCCAGCATGATCGGCTTGTGGTAGCCGCGGACGACGCCCGCCACCTCCTGCTCGTAGGCGCGGAAGTAACCCGCCAGGTTGGGCCGGCCGAACTCGTTGTTGAACGAGGCCCCGCCGATCGGCCCTTCGATCATGATGGCGAGCGGCGACGCGATCCGCTCGGGCCTCGATTCGGGGCGCTCCCACGGGCGCACGAACCCCGGGATCCTCAGGTTCGACACCGAGAACCCGCACAGCCCCGCCTTGGGCTTCGACCCGCGGCCGGTGGCCCCCTCGTCGCGGATCTCGCCGCCCGATCCCGTCGCCGCACCGGGGAAGGGCGAGATGGCCGTCGGGTGGTTGTGCGTCTCCACCTTCATCAGCGTGTGCGTGAGGCCGGCGTGGTACACATAGCGCCGGCTCACCGGGTCGGCGAGGTAGCGCCTGACCAGCCGCCCCTCCATGATCGCGGCGTTGTCGGAGTACGCCGACACGGTGCCCTGCGGGTTCGCCTCGTGCGTCCGGCGGATCATGCCGAAGAGCGACTCGGCTTCGGACCGGCCGTCGATGATCCACGACGCGTTGAAGATCTTGTGCCGGCAGTGCTCCGAGTTCGCCTGCGCGAACATCGTCAACTCGACGTCGGTCGGGTTGCGGCGGGCGCGAACGAAGTACGAGACGAGGTACTCGATCTCGTCCGGCGCCAGGGCCAGGCCGAACCTGCGGTTGGCCTCGGCAATCGCGTCCGCGCCGCCGCCGAGCACGTCAACGTCGGTCATCGGTCTCGGCGCGACGTGGCGGAAGAGTTCGGCCGCCGAGCCAATCGACGGCAGCACGGCCTCGGTCATCCTGTCGTGCAGCAGCGGCAGGAGCGGCCCGAGATCGGCTGCCCCCAGAACGCCACCGATAGCGCAGGGCTTCACCCCTCGACGTTGCTCGGGGTGCCCTGAGCCAGGCCGCGAACCAGCCGAGTCGAAGGGCAGCCCTGCGCCGCAACACAAGTGGAATACCGTACCGCGCTCGATCCGGCGGACGAAGTCGAGGTTGCAGAGACGGGCGATGTCGGTGGCTTTCGACGACCAGGGCGAGATGGTGCCGGGGCGCGGAGTGACCAGCACGGGAACCGTGCAGGCGACGTCGTCGTCGGCGGGCGGGCCGTAGGTCAGCAACCGCTCGAGGACTTCGCGCTCGCGCGCGTCGGGCTCGCGCGTGACCTCGGCGAAATGCCAGTGCCGCGTCGAGCGAACGGTCGCCCGGTCGTCGAGTTCCCGGATCTTCGCGTTCAGCTTGTCGAGACGGAATGGAGACAGCGCGGCGCCGCCGGGCAGTTCGAGGACGGGCATGCGACGATTTTACCTTGCCGCGCCGCGCAGGGGTCGGAGCGGTTTTTCGCGGATCACAAATCTGAAATTCAAAAATGTGATCCGAGACAAACCGCTCCGACCCCTACGGGCCCCCGTCCTACTTCTTGATCGGCCCCATCACTCCCCGCTTGATCGGATACGGCGGCGGCGGCGGAAGCTGGCCGGGCTGCTTCTTCAGCATGTCCGTGATCACCGAGATGGCCTTCTCGAGCTGCTGGTCCTCGCCCGCGTATTCCTTCGCCGGGTCGTTGTCCACGTAGATGTCGGGCTCGACGCCGACGCCCTCGATCACCCACGATTTGCCCGCCACGTCGTAGCGCGAGAACTCCGGCTTGTTGAGGAACCCGCCGTCGAGGAACGGCAGCGTGCCGGCGATGCCGACGACGCCGCCCCATGTCCGCTTGCCGATCACCGGGCCGATCTTGTGCGTCTTGAACCGCCAGGTGACCAGGTCGCCGTCCGACGCCGAGAATTCGTCGGCCAGCAGCACCTTCGGCCCGACGATCATCGCGCCCGGGTTGGTCTGCGGCGTCCCGTTGCGCGCGATGTCCACGAGCACCAGCTCGCGGCGCAACCGCTCGATGATCATCGGCGACACGTTGCCGCCGCCGTTGCTGCGCACGTCGACGATGAGCGCTTCCTTGTTGGTCTGGGGGTAGAAGTCCTTGGCGAACTCGTTGAGGCCGGGCACGCCCATGTCGGGGATGTGGACGTAGCCGACGCGGCCGCCCGTGGCCTTGCTCACCTTGGCGATGTTCTCCTCCACCCAGTTGAGGTAGTAGAGCGGGTGCTCGTCGCCGGTTGGGATGACGACCACGTCGCGGGCGCCCTGCGCGGCGGCCGAGCCGTTGACCTTGAGCGTCACCTGCTTGCCGGCCTTGCCGACCAGCGCCTCCCAGATGTCGGTCAGCTCGGAGGTCGGCCGGCCGTCCACCGCGACGATGTATTCGCCTTCCTTCACGTTGACGCCAATCTCGGTGAGCGGCGAGCGCAGCGCCGGATCCCAGTTCTGGCCCTTCAGGATCCTGGCGATCCTGAAGAACTTCGTGGCCGCATCGCGCTCGAGCCGGGCGCCGAGCAGCCCCATCGGGATCCGCGCGGGCGTCGGCATGTCGCCGCCGCCGACGTAGGTATGGCCCGAGTTCAGCTCGCCGATCATCTCGCCGATGACGTAGGTCAGGTCGGCCCGGTGGTTGACGTGCTCGACGAGCGGCGCGTACTTGGCCCGCATCGCCGGCCAGTCCACGCCGTTCATGTTGGGCGTCCAGAAGAAGTCGCGCATCTGCCGCCACGACTCGTCGAACATCTGCTTCCACTCGGCGTGGCGGTCCACCGTCACCTTGAGGTCGCCGAGGTCGAGGTAGTCGCGCGTCTCGAACTTCGCCGTCGGCGTGTCCACGATCGCGTAGCGGCCGCCCGCGGGCACGATCATCTTCTTGCCGTCGGCCGAGATCTCGAACCCGAAGCCTGTCGAGAGCTGTGTCTCGGCCTGCTTGTCGAAGTCGTAGACGTACATCGCGGCCGGCTCGCGCGTGCCGGCGCGGGCGTAATAGAGGCGGCCGCCGACCGACCGCAGGGCCCGGTAGTTGCCCGCCCTGGTCGGGACGACGCCGATGCGGCCGATGATCCCGTCGAGATCGACGGTCACGGCGACCGGCGCGTCCTTCTTGGCCTCCTCCTTCTTCGGCTCGGACGGCTTGGCCTGGGGCGCCGGCTTCGCGGCCGCGTCGGCCTTGGCCTCTGCCGGCATCGGCGGCTTCACCTCGTCCTTGATCTTGACCTCGTCGCTGCGCGGCGCGATCGGGCTCTTCGCATCTTTGGCGAGCGTCACGAAGTAGATCTTCGACATGTCGTTGTAGACGTGCTGGAACTCGGTCTGCCCGTAGGTCGGGTTGAACGTGCGGGCCGACACGAAGAAGAGCAGCTTGCCGTCGGCGCTGAACTCGGGGTTGGCGACGGCGAACCAGCCGTCGGTGACCGGCGCCGACTGCTTCGACTCGAATCGAGTAGAGGACGATCCGCCCCATCGTCTCGTCCTCGGGCCTGGCGTACGACACCCACTTGCTGTCGGGCGACCAGGCGTAGTCGGTGATCGTCCCGACCGGGGACTCGACGATGGTCGTGACCACCTTGCTGTCGAGATCGACGAAGAGCAGCCGCTGCTTCCGGTCCGACCACATGATCTTCTTGCTGTCGGGCGACCAGATGGGGTTGAACTTGTAGTTGTCGCTCCCCCTGGTGACCTGGGTGGCCGCTGACTGGCCGTCCTGTGGGGCGATCCGAATCTCGTCCTCGCCGGTCGCGTCGGAGATGTAGGAGATCCAGCGGCCGTCGGGCGACCACTTCGAGTCGCGCTCGTGCACGCCGGGCGTGTGCGTCAGGTTGCGCGTCGGGCCGTACTTGGCAGGCACGGTGAACACGTCGCCCCGCGCGCCGAAGAGCGCCCTGTTTCCGTCGGGCGCGATGTCGAAGTTGGTGACGCTGTGGCTGACGTCCACGGTGACGGGCCGCCCGCTGTCGAAGTCCTCGGCGATCGTCACCGGCACCTTCTCGGCCTTCTCGGTGGCGAGGTCGAAGCGGTAGAGGTAGCCGCCGTTCTCGAAGACGATCGCCGCGTCGCCGAGCGACGGGAACTTGACGTCGTAGTCGGCGAAGCTCGTGAGCTTCTTCGTCTGCTTCGTCCCGAGGTCGTAGCTGTAGAGGTTCAGCCGGTACGGCTCGTCGCGGTCGGAGAGGAAGTAGACCTTGTTCCCCTTCCACATCGGGATGACGTCCTGGGCCGGGTTGCTCGTCAGGTCGGTGGTGGCCTTCGTCCTGAAGTCGTAGAGCCAGACGTCGTCGGCCATCCCGCCGCGGTAGCGCTTCCAGGTGCGGAACTCGCGGAAGACGCGGTTGTAGACGAGTTGCTGGCCGTCGGGCGAGTAGGAGGCGAAGCCGCCGCGGGGCAGCGGCAGTTCCTCGATCGGACCGCCGTTCACACCGGCGAGATAAAGCTTGCCGAGGAAGTCGTTCCAGTCGATCCGGCGCGAGCGGAAGAGGACGTGCGAATCGTCCTTCCACCCGATCACGAGGTTGTTCGGCCCCATGCGGTCGGACACGTCGTCGCGCGAGAGCGTGGCCGTCCAGGTCAGGCGCTTCGGCACGCCTCCCTGCGACGGCATCAGGTAGACCTCGGTGTTGCCGTCGTACTGGCCGGTGAAGGCGAGCCACTTCCCGTCGGGGGAGAAGCGCGCGACCATCTCGAACCCGACGTCGCTCGTGAGGCGGCGGGCGACGCCGCCGGTCGCGGCGACCGTGTAGAGATCGCCGGCGTAGGTGAAGACGACCTGGTTCCCGTGGATGGTCGGGAACCGGAGCAGCCGCGCCTCGGAGGCCTGGGCGCTCGGGCCGGGATGGCCCGCCAGCACGAACGAGAGGACGATGACGGCGGCGAAGAAGAAGCGTTTCATGAGCACAGACTATACCTCCACTTCCGCAGGACAATCAGGGCTGACGCTCACCAATCGGGGACTGGCGCCTCCAATCGGAACTGACGCTTGTCAATCGGGGACTGACGGTTGCCAATCGGGAACTTCGATTGTCAATCCGAAGAATCGATTGATCCGCCCGTCTCGCGATTGACAGACTCGTCTTTCGATTGACAGACTCGTCTTTCGATTGACGACCCGTCGTCCGATTGACACGGCCGGCTACCGATTGACGTGCCCGTCCGCCGATTACCCGAACTGAGAACCTCCGTGGAATACGAGCCGCAGGCGATTGTATTAGACGAACTCGGACCGGATTTGGATCGCGCCGAGCCGCGCGTGCTCGGCGTGCCGCCCGCCGTGCTGGCACTGTCGGGGACGCACGGCGTCAACGACATCTTCATGAATATCTACGCGCCGCTGCTGCCGATGTTCATCCCCCGGCTGGGGATGTCGTTGACCGAAGCCGGGACGATCGCCGCGGCCATCCAGATTGCCGGTTCGATCGCCCAGCTCGTCTTCGGCCCGCTCGCCGACCGGTGGCGGCCGCGGATGCTGATGGTGATCGGCCCGCTCGTCGCCGTCGGCATCACCAGCCTGGCCGGGCTCGCGACCTCGCCCCTGATGCTGGGCGGGATTCTCGTCGTGGGCTGCCTGGGGAGCGCGGCGTTCCACCCGACGGCGGCCGCCGTGGTCAACCGGATCGGCGGCGCGCGGCGCGGCACGGCCATGTCGCTCCACGTCACCGGGGGCGCCGTGGGCAACGCCGTCGCGCCCATGCTGTTCGCGCCCTACGTGGCGGCGTTCGGCATCACGCGGACGCCCTGGCTCGCGCTGCCGGCGCTGGCCGTGCTGGCCGCGATCTTGAGGCGCGTTCCCGACGTGCGCCTGTCGCACGCTCACGGGCCGAAGGGGTTCGGCGCGCTCAGGCCGTACGCGGGGCCGCTCGCCCTGCTGTGGGCGGCCGTCGTGGTGAGGACGGTGGTGGCGATCGGGTACTCGACCTTCCTGCCGGTGCTGATGACCAGGCACGGGATGTCGATGTCCGAGGCGGGGTTCGCCGTCGGGGCCTACCTCGTATCAGGGAGTGTCGGCGGCCTGGCGGGCGGCCCGTTCGCGGATCGCTTCGGCCCCAGGCGGATCATCGCCTGGACCCTGGCGCTCTCGGTGCCGCTGCTGCTGGCGGCGCTCGTCGTCCCCGGCGTGCCCGGGCTGCTGCTGCTCGCGGCCGGCGGGTTCTTCCTCGGCTCGACGCTGCCGGTCAACATCGCCTACGCCCACGCCATCGCGCCCGTGGCGACCGGCACGGTGTCGTCGCTGATGCTGGGCGTCGCGTGGGGCGTCGGCGGCCTCGCCGTGCCGCTGGTGGGCATGGTCGGCGACGCGGTCGGGCTCCAGTCCGCGCTGCTGATGCTCGGCGTGCTCCCCGCAGTCGCCGCGGTGCTCACCCTGCGGCTCCCCGAGCGTGCTTCGCACGCGTGACCGGCCGACGACTGACGGCCGACGGCCGCGTCACGCCGCCTCCCGACCCGTAGGGCGGGCCTTGAGGCCCGCCGGACTCGCCGGCCCTGAAGGGCCGGCCTACGTACGAATGGGAACGTCGTAGGGCGGGGCTTCAGCCCCGCCAGAACGACGCTAGCCTCTTGCCTTTATCCGCGGCCAGCTACCCGGCTCGCGACTGGCGGCCGTGCCGCTCAGAACACGCGGCCGCAAGCCACAAGTCGCGCGCCGCAGGCCGACTGCCGTCTTGACTTCATAGCGCATCTGTGTATACTCAGATACACAGTGCCGCCAGCTACCGACCTGCCCATCGTCTTGTCGCAAGCGACCGGGGTTCCGTTCTACCGGCAGATCGTCGATCAGCTCACCGACCTGCTGCAGCGGGGCACGCTGCCGCCCGGGACGCAGCTTCCGTCCGTGCGCGACCTCGCCGCGCAGCTGCGCGTGTCGGTCATCACCACCCGCCGCGCCTACTCCGACCTTGAAACAGCCGGGCTCATCGTGTCCAGGCAAGGGCAGGGGACGTTCGTCGCCGACGGCGCCGCGAGGGCCTCGCGCGAGCAGGCCATCGTCGCCGCCAGGGCCCAGCTCGCGGCCGCCGTGCACCGGGCGCGGCTGCTCGGCTTGCGCGGTCGCCCGCTCAGGCAGTTCGTCGCCGGCTTGCTTCGCCAGGAGGAAGAAACCGATGGCCTCTGACATCCTCGTCTCGGCCGAAGACCTCGTCGTCCGCCGGGGCGACTTCGCCTTGAACGTGCCGCGCTGGGAGGTCCGCGCCGGGGAAGTGGTCGGCCTGGTTGGCCCGAATGGCGCCGGCAAGACCACCCTGCTCGAGGCGCTCGCCGGCCTGCGCCCGATCGACGACGGCAGCCTGCGCGTGTTCGGGAAGGACCCCTGGGACGACCCGGTCGGCGTGCGATCGTCGCTGGGCTTCATGAGCGACGACCTGCCGCTGTTCGCGATGCGGATCGACCGCCTCCTGCGCACGCTGTCGGGGTACTACCAAACCTGGGATGCCGCGCTCGTCGAGACGCTGCTCGATCGCTTCGAGCTGTCGCCCGCAAAGAAGGTTTGGGAGCTGTCGCACGGGCAGGGCACACGGCTTCGGCTGATCGCCGCCATGGCGTTCCGGCCGAAGCTCCTGGTGCTTGACGAGCCGGCCGCCGGCCTCGATCTCGCTGGCCGCCGGAGTCTCCTCGAGAGCGTGCTGGAGGTGGTGCGCGATCCGCAGCGGAGTGTCGTGTTCAGCTCGCACATGATCCCCGACGTCGAGCGGGTCGCCGACCGACTGCTCGTGCTCCATCGCGGCCGCGTGGTCAAAGACGACGCAACCGACGCGCTGGTCGGCGACGGCCGGACGCTGGAGGAGGCGCTGGAAGCGTGGGGCGCGGTATGAGAAACGGGCTTCGCCATCTTGCGATACGGTTCGCGGCGGCCTGGCGGTCTCCGCTGTCGATCCTGGGGGGGCTGGTTGCCGCCCTCCTCAGCGCCGCTGCGGTGGCCACGACTGCCGACCCGGACTCGGGTCTCGGTCACCTCGACTCTGAGCTCTTCGTCGCGCTCGTGCTCTGTCAAATTGGAATCGTGGCCGCCGCGATCGGCGCTGGCGATGGAGGCGACGGAAGAGGACAGTCGTCTCTCTCTGCCCGCCTCGTCGGCGCCAGTCCCCGTGACTGGACGAACCCCGGGCTTCCGATCGACCGCACGTCGCGGGTGCTGGCCGAGGCGCTCGCGGGGGTTCTCGTCGTGATGACCTGCCAGGGCGCGCTTCTCATTGTCGGCGCCATCGCGTTCGGGCGGGAGGCTTTCGCCCTGCCAGGGCTGGCGGTCGTGACCGACGTGACGGTGCTGCCGGTGGCGGTCGCCTGGCTGCTGCCAGGCCGCGTCCAGCCTCTCCATGTCCTGCGAGGCGTCCTCGCGGCGGTGGCCGGCGCGGCGGCGGCCCTCACCGGTGGGCCCCTCGTCGCGCTGCTCGGTTCCTCGGTCCTGACCATCGCCCTGTTCACGACGGCCGACGCTCTCTCGCGGATTGAACGCAGACGGCCCCGCCAGATCGAGCGCCCCGCGCGTCGCCTGCTCGTCAGGCGGGCGCGTCCGCCGCTGCAGGCGCTGTGCCGCGACGCGTGGTTCGGCCCCATCGAGGTTGGACGCCGCGGGCTGTACTTGTCAGTCGCCCTGATACTAACGGCCGCGGGGCTTGGATTGACAAAGGGCGTGCCGCACCGCGTGGTCCAGCTACTGACGACCTGGGCACCGATGATGGCGGGGATCCCACTGGTGATGAACCCGCTCGGACTGATCAATCTTTCGGTGCCGTCGCGGTTGGGGGGTCAGGGACTCTTCCGCGTAGACGCCTGGGCACGGCAGTCGGTGCTCCCGCTGCGCCGCGAGTGGGTGACGCGCGCGTTGTACTGCCACGGGCTCGCCGCCGGCGGCGCGTTCGTGGGGCTGTGCCTGGCTGGCGCGTGGCTGTCCGGCATGCCGAACTTCATGGGAGCAGGCATGGGCTCGGCCCGGCCGGCCCCCTGGGCGCCTTACGTGCTGATGGTGCCGTCATTCGCGGGGTTCCTGGCAAGTCGGGCCGCCGGCGACCACCGAATGCGCGCTCTGAGCCTGACCGCGCTGGTTCTGACGATTCCCGGCTACGTCGTCGGAGTGATCGTCCATCGGGCGGCCGTGAGCGGCGGATCGGGAATGTGGCTCGCCGACGCGATCGCGCTGGGTCTCGCGATGGTGGGAGGAGTGCCGCCGCTGATCTACCTCTTCCCCAGGAAAGCGGCGGCCGTCAGGCGGCCCTGAAGGGTCGCCCTTGTATCTTGACTGACAGAACGCGTATTACAGAATCTACAGCTCGGCGAGGCGGCAGCCCGATCCGCCCCAGGTCCTCAGACCGTTACGTAGCAGGGGCGCCGCCATCGCCACGTCGTCAGCCCGAACGGTTGACAGGGCTTCGAGCCCGCATCCCACAAGGTCGGGCGCTTTCGACGTCGCCGTGCTGTGGAGGCCCCATGACCACCGCTCCGATCTACGTCGGCATCGACGTCGCGAAAGCCCAAGTCGAGGTCGCCGTCCGCCCGTCGGGCGAGACGTGGACCGCGCTCGTCGAGGAGCCCGAACTGACGCGCCTGGTCAGCCGGATCCAGGCCTTGGCCCCGACGCTCGTCGTGCTCGAAGCCACCGGGGGCTACGAGGTCCCGGTGGTCAGCGCGTTGGCCGCCGCCGCCGTGCCGGTGGTCGTGGTCAACCCGCGCCAAGTCCGCGCCTTCGCGAAGGCGCTGGGGATATTGGCAAAGACGGACGGCCTCGACGCGGGCGTCCTCGCCCTCTTTGGCGAGCGCGTGCAGCCGCCTGTCCGCCCGCTCCCCGACCCCGCGCTCGAGGGCCTCACCGCGCTGGTGGCCCGCCGGCGCCAATTGGTCGAGATGCTCGTCGCCGAGCGCCATCGCCGCAGCCAGCTGCGCAACGCGGTGGTCCGCCGCGACATCAACCAGCACATTCGCTGGCTCGATCGCCGCCTGACCCAGACCACGCGGGACATCGGCCGGCTGCTCGAGACCACGCCCGCCTGGCGCGTCGAGGAGGACCTCCTCCGGTCCGTCCCCGGCATCGGCCCGCACACCGCGGCGGTGCTGATCGCGGAACTTCCGGAGCTCGGGCAACTCACGCGGCGCGAAATCGCCGCGCTCGTCGGGGTCGCCCCCTTCAATCGCGACAGCGGCACGCTCTCGGGGACTCGCCACATCTGGGGCGGGCGCGCCACCGTCCGCGGCGCGCTCTACATGGCGACCCTCGTCGCCACGCGCTACAACCCGGCGATCCGGGTCTTCTACCAACGCCTCGTGGCCGCCGGCAAGAAACGCAAGGTCGCCCTGACGGCCGCGATGCGCAAACTCCTGACCATCCTCAATGCGATGGTTAAACATCAGCAGCCTTGGAGGCTCGCCACGGAGTAGCGACTCTCCTTGACTTCACAAGACGGTTGCTACGTACCGATCCGAGCGTATGTGGGGCGGGCCTTTAGGCCCGCCGGAGGCGCCGGGTCTAAAGACCCGGCCTACGTATGAGGCCGTCCGCTGCCAGCGATCCCAGTCCTCGTCCTCCGACCCTGATCCGCTGCCCGCTGCCCGCTATCCGCGGCGGTACACGATGGCTACTACCGTCTTGTCATCCCCGCCCATGTTCACCGTCAGGCCGTAGGGACGATCCTTCGGAATCTCGATCTGCGCCTTCTCCGCGCGGCCGGTCAACTGCTGCCAGATCGTGACCGCCTGGTGCACGCCCGTGGCGCCCGTCGGGTGTCCCCACCCGACCAGGCCGCCGGTCGTGTTGAACGGCACCCGGCCCGTGCGCGCCGTCTCGCCTGCGAGCACGAAGTCCGGTCCCTCGCCTGGCCCGGCGAGGCCGATCGCCTCGACGGCCAGGATGCCGGCGATCGTGAAGCAGTCGTGCGTCTCGACCGTCCTCAACTGCCCGACGGTGATCCCCGCTGAAGCCAGCGCCTTCTCCACGGCCCGGGCCGTGGTCTCGAGGCGCGTCAGGTCCGCCGGCGGCACCGTGAGGTCCGCCTCGGCCTGGCCGATGCCCACGATCTCGACGGCATCGCTGGTCGCGATGCCCGCCCGCTGCAGCCCCTCCTCCGACGCGATCGCGATCGACGACGCGCCGTCGGACACCTTCGAGCAGTCGAACACGTTCAGGTAATCGACGAACGACGACGGGTTCGGCTCGGCGAGCGCGAGGGCCTCCAGGTCCGCAACCTTGTTCTCGAACTCCTGCGCAGTGGGGCAGAGCCGGGCGTTCTCGATCGCGTTGCGGAACCACCGCGCCATCGCCTTGCGCGTCCGCTCGCGGCCGTACTTCTCGTAGTAGGCGCCCGCGCGATCGCTGAACTTGCCGGGGAAGAAATAGGCGTGGCCCGCCTTCCGCTCCTGGTTCCACCCGGCCGTCGCCAGGATGTCGGCGCCGTAGATGGCCTTGACGGTGTTCTGGACCTCGACGCCCAAGGCCAGCGCCATCTCGGCTGTCTCGGCCAGGACCGACTTGATCCCCGTGGCGAGCGCGAGCGCGCCCGAGGCGCACGCTCCTTCCACGCGCGTGCACGGCTTCCACCGCAACCCCTCGTCGATCGAGGGAATGAGCGCCGCCAGGTTCCCCTGGTTGTTGAAGCGCGCGGCCATGAAATTGCCGATCACGCCTTCATCGACGTTCGCGGCGCCGCCGACCTGCGCGAGCGTGCCGCGGCCCGCCTCGCGAATGTAATGCTCGAGGCCCGGCCTCGGCTTCTTCGGATGAAACTCCTTGCGGCCGGTGCCCATCGACACGGTGTTGAAACCGGCCGTCATGTAAACCTTGCGTCGCAGCTTGTTCATACCTTCACCGCGCGAAACACGCGTTGTTCGCACGGGGCTGAAGCCCCGTGCCTACGAGTAAGGAGCCCAGGCCTTCATCACCCGAAATAAGCATTGATCGGACCGTAGGCGTGGAAAAAGCCCGTCAGCAGCACCTGGTTGACGTCGTCCGCGTTCCTGGCGACCCCGTCGCTCACCAGCTTCAACCCGATGGCCTTCGACCGCGTTCCGTACGCGAGCGCCAGCTCGGCGCCGGCGGTCTTCATCGACTTGAGTGCGCCGAAGTACTGCGAGAGCTTCGCGTCCTTTGCCTTGTCGCGCACCACGTCCTTCCAGGCGACGGCCGGGTCGGGCAGCGCGCCGAGCCGCGCGTCACACGCCGACTGGAAGTCGGCCACCGGCACGTAGCGCTTCGCGTCGGGGTCGTAGACGCCGGCGATCTTCCCCTTGGCGTACTGCAGGAACCCGTCTTTCTGCGACCCGTCGTGGTTCTGTCCGCCGCGGACGCCCATCGCCATGAAGCGGTCGATGAGCGCGCTGTGGAGATTGGCGCCGGAGAGCCGCGGGTTCATGACCGCCATGATCAACTGGCAGACGTCGATCCCCACGTAGTCGGTGAGCTGGAAGATGCCCATCGGCCGGACGAGAAAGTCCTGGCTCACCCGGTTCACCGAGTACACCGCCTCGACAAACGGCATGGTGGCCGCGAGGCGCTCCACCTCGGCGATGCCGTGCAGCAGGTCGCGCATGAAGTGCCCGTTGCCGATGAACCCCGCCACGTCGGCCGACGGCACAACGACCTTCCTGAGGTTCTTGCAGAGCGTCGTCGCGAAGGCCGCCACCTCGTCCGAGGTCGATTTGCCGCGGATGAGCTCGACCAGTTTCTGCACGGCCGGCGGATTGTAGAAGTGGAACCCCATGACGCGGCCGTCGAGCCGGGCCTTCTCGGCGATCTCGTGGATCGGGATGGACGACGTGTTGGTGAAGACCCACGGCTGGCGGGGGTTGTCAGACGCCGCCTTCGCGAACAGCTTCAGCTTGAGGTCGAGGTTCTCCGGCGCCGCCTCGAAGATGACGTTCGCGTCGGCCGCCGCCTCGATCATCGTCGTCGGGCGGACGATGTCGAGGACGTCGGTGACGTACTGGCGCACGATGTCGGAGTTGTCGACGAGATCGGC
This sequence comes from uncultured Acidobacteriota bacterium, assembly GCA_963776495.1. GTDB lineage: Bacteria > Acidobacteriota > Vicinamibacteria > Vicinamibacterales > Fen-181 > FEN-299. The sequence goes on from CAVZMW010000003.1 coordinate 954,688, forward strand.
GCGGTCCGCGTAGACCTTCCGAAGCGCGACGATTCGCTTCTCGGCCGACTTCTGCACCTGGTCGCGCAGGTACCTGACGAGGCCGGAGAGCACGTCGTGCGAGACGTCCACGGCGTGCAGGACGAACCGCCGCGACGGAGGCCCTGGCCGCAGCGCCGTATCCGCCATCTCCATCGCCACCAGGAGCACGATGCCGCTGCCCATCTTGCCGGCGGCGCCAAGGACCGCCACGTTTTCGAGCCGCTCGGAATAGTCCATACACCTCCGGCACCGATACGTTCACGGATGAGGCCAACGATGGTGCCGTCAACACTTTACGCCACCGGGGCGCGCGCGCCAAGCGGTATGGATGAGATAAGATCGGGAATCGTCCATACGTCATTCCCGAGGAGATGAGACGTGAAAAGACTGCTGACCGCCTTTGTGTCGTCCCTCGCGCTCGTAGCCGCCGTCATGGCAGCTCCGGTACCCCAGGAGCCGTCCACGGCCGTGCCGGCGTTCGATCGGTTCCACGAAGTCATCATGCCGATGTGGCACACCGCCTACCCGGCGAAGGACGGCGCGGCGCTGCGCAAGATGTCGAAGGACGTCGAGACCGGCGTCGCGGCCATCGCGGCGGCCCAGCTCCCGGGGATCCTGCGCGAGAAGGAGGCGGCGTGGGCGAAGGGGCTCGTCGAGCTGAAGGCCGCCGCCGCCGGCTACGCCAAGGCCTCGGCCGGGACCGACGACCCGGCGCTGCTGAAGGCCGCCGAGCGCCTGCACGCGGCCTACGAAGCGCAGGGCCAGATCATCCGGCCGATCGTCCCCGAGATGGACGCGTTCCACAAGACGCTCTACGTCGTGCAGCACACCTACGTGCCCGAGAAGAACTGGGCGGCGGTGTGCAAGGTGAGCGCGGAGCTGCACACGAAGGCCCAGGCGGTCGCTGGCGCGACGCTGCCCAAGAAGCTCGAGGCGAAGGCGGCGACGTTCAAGACCGAGACCACGCAGCTCGTCGCCGACGCCGGTTCGCTCGTGTCCGCCTGCAAGGGGAACCAGCCGGCCGGCATCGAGAAGGCCACGGACGCTCTTCATTCCCGCTACGAAGGGCTCACGAAGATATTCGAATAGCGTGAATGAAGAGCGGGCTCAAGACTCAGGGCTCATGGCTCAAGGTCCGGAGCGCACGCCGTCACGCGTACAAACGAAGGGCCAGGGGAATACCCCCTGGCCCTTTGTCTAGGTGCTGGCCGTCGGCCGTCGGCCGTCAGCCGGTTACTTGAACATCGGATCCGGGCTCACGGTCAGCTTCTTGGTGGCGACTTCCTTGCCGTCCACCGTCAGCGTCACCTTGTAAACGCCCGGCTCGACCGTATTGCCGAAGCCGCCGCGCCCGCCGCCCCCGCCCCCGCCACCGCCGGCGCGCTGGCCGCCGGCGCGCTGGCCGCCGGCCGGCTGGCGATTGAGACCCCAGAACACCTTCTGCAGCCCCTTCTTCGCGCTTGGCGTCAACTCCTGGATCGTCGCGCCCTCGAGGTCCTTGATCGTGACGGTGACCTTCTGGGCATCGGCCTTCAGGTAGTAGTAGAGTGTCGAACCGACCGGCGGATTCTCCGCCCTGGCCAGCTCGCCGAGCGTGTCGCCCTTGCGCTCGTACCGGTTCCACTTGATGGTGGCCTTGGGGTCGAACAGGTGGGCCGGCTCGGCAAACACCGCCGCCGAGAACTCCTTGATCGGCCCGATGTCGGCGACGTAGAAGCCGCGGCCGTAGGTGCCGATGGCCATCTCGCGGTCGCGCTTCTGGATGGCGAGGTCGCGGATGACCGTGTTGGGCGCGTCGGTCGAGAACGCCGACCAGCTCTTGCCCTGGTCGATCGACACGAAGACGCCGGTGTCCGTCCCGAGGTACAGGACGTTGGCGTTGTCAGGATCTTCCTCGACGTCGAAGATCGCGTGGTCCATGCCGGCCGAGAGGTTCGTCCAGGTCTTCCCGAGGTCCTTGGTCACGAACAGCCATGTATTGTCCTCGTTGTTCGTGCGCAGCCCGCTGAAGCCCACGTACGCGGTGTTCTCGTCGAACGCCGACGCGACGACGCGCTTCACCCACCGGTCGCACGGGATGAGGTCGCCCGTCACGCCCGCCTTCGGCGCGCACGCCGCGTCGTAGAACCGGGCGGTGATGTTGGTCCACGTGGTGCCGCCGTCGGTCGTCACCTGCACGTTCCCGTCGTCGGTGCCGGCCCAGATGAGGCCCGGTTTCCTCGGCGACTCCGAGATCGTGTAGACCGTGCCCCACTGCAGGTTGGTCTTCTTGGCCTCTTCGAGCTTCTTCTTGTCCGCCTTCGACAGGTCGGGGCTGATCCGCACCCACGAGCCCGGCGCGCCGCGGCTCAACGACCGCCACACGTACTGCGAGCCGATGAAGACGATGCCGGGGTTGTGCGGCGACAGGACGATCGGCGCGTTCCACTGGAAGCGGAGCGGGGCTTCACCCGCGGCCAGTTGCTGCGGCGTGAGGCGGGGCTGCAGCGAGCTGACCTCGCCGGTGTTCAGGTTCATCCGGCTCGACGCGCCGAACTGGCTCTCGTAGTAAACGTACTCCGGGTTCCACCAGTCGCGGACGACGACGAACGCGTCGCCGGTGGGGAGGTAGGTCCAGTCGGAGCTGAACATGCCGTAGCTGTTGCGGTTCTGCGACGGCCCGAGCCACGCGCCGTTGTCCTGCGTGCCGCCCATGATGTTGTACGGCTGTTCGTTGTCCACCCACACGTCGTAGAACTGCTGGGCGTTGATCGTGCTCTTCTGGCTCCAGTGCTCGCCGCCGTCCCAGGTCTCCGACACGCCGCCGTCGTTGCCGCTCAGGATGTGCTTGCCGTTGAGCGGATCCGACCACACGACGCGGTGATCGACGTGGGTGCGCGACCCGGTGTTGCCGCGGTCCCAGGTGGCGACGGTGAACGTCTTGCCGGCGTCCTTCGAGATCGTCGTGTTGGTGTCGCCGCAGTAGAGGACCTTGTCGTCGGTCTGGTCCACCCAGATCCGGCCGTAGTAGCCGCCCTCGGTCTGGTTGACCTGGGCGCTGCCGGCGATCGGCGCGCCGCCGCGGCCGCCCTGCTGGGCCGGAGCCGCCGGGGTGGCAGCCTGCTGGCCACGACCCTGCGCCTGCGTCCTGGCCGGCGCCTGGGCCGGCGCCTGCTCGACCGCCACGCCGAGCGCCGCCCGCGCCTCGTTGGTCTCGTCCTCGCGCGCCTGCGCGGCCGGGTCGAGTTCCTGCTCGGCTTCCTGCGGGATCGTCGGCGCGGCCGGCGTCGACAGCTTGTACTCGGTCATCCGCTTCCAGGCCTTGCCCCCGTCGTCGCTGCGGTAGACGACGCCGTTCATCTTGACCGGCGCCGCATTGGCGATCACGCCCGCGTAGAGGATCTCGAGCACGTTGCGGTTGACGATCTGGTAGCGGGCGTTGACCACGCTCGAGTCGGCGGCCGGCGCCGGCTTCGCCATCAGCTTCTCGACCTCGGCGATGTTGGTCAGCAGGCCCTTCGCGTCCGGGTAGGCCTTCTTCGCCGCGGCCTGGAGCTTGGCGACGTCCACGCCGCTCTTGCTCACGAAGTCCTTGTCCTGGACGAGCGCGTTGAACTTCGCCACCAGGTCCGCCTCGTCGGTGCCCGTGACCGGCGTGAACTTCGGCGCCAGCGCCGCCAGTTCCGGCTTGATCTGGAACGCCTTGAACTTCGCCGGCGTCACGCCGGCTTCGAAGAGCGGCGTGCCCATGGCGGCGCCGCCAAAACCGCCGCCGCCGCCCCCGCGCCCGCCGGCCGGGGCGACCCTGAAGTTCGCCACGCCGTCGCGCTCGGGGAAGCCGACCACGACCTCCTCGTCCACGCGCGCGTAGACGATGTTCGGGTTCTTCTCGAAGATGGCGAACCCGGTACGGCCGAGCGGCGTGCCCTTGGGCGGCGTGCCGGCAGTCACGCGGGTCCAGGTCTTGCCGCCGTCCGTGGACCTGTAGATGGCGTTCTCCGGGTCGCGGTCGTCATACGTCCACGCCCTGCGGTAGTGCTTGTACGAGGCGGTGATGATGACGTTCGAGTTGCGCGGGTCGATGACGAAGTCACCTACGCCGCGGTCCTTCATCGGGCCCATGTTGGCCCAGGTCTTGCCGCCGTCGGTCGACTTGAACAGGCCGCGCTCGCAATCCATCTCGTTGTCGTAGAGTTTGCCCTCGGCGGCCGCGTAGACGATGTCGGGGTTCTTCGAGTCGACGGCGACCATCGGGATGAAGTAGCTCTTCTCCAGGCCGATGTGCGTCCAGGTCTTGCCGGCGTCGGTGGACTTCCACATGCCGTTGCCGTGCGAGCTGGCGCGCGCGTGCATCGGCTCGCCCGTGCCGAGATACAGGATGTTCGGGTTGGAGGGCGCGATCGCCAGCCAGCCCATGGCCTGGGTCCCGTAGTGCTCGAAGATCGGGTCGAAGTGCGTGCCGCCGTCGACGGTCTTCCAGATCCCGCCGGTCGCCGTCAGCACGTAGTAGGTCTGGCTCTGACCCTTCGGCACGGCCAGACCGCTCACGCGGCCTTCAAAGGCCATCGGGCCGACCCAGCGCCAGGAGAACTGGTTGAAATCGTCGGCAGTAACCACGCTGGTGGCCTTCTGCTGGGCGTTCTGGGCGTAACCGAACGCCCCGAGCACCGAGATGAGGGCCGCCAAGGTACTGAAAAACAAGAACTTCCGTGATGATCGGAACACTGCTCCTCCTTGTGGGAAGGCGAGGGAACCTGAAGGGACACCGCCTGGCCCGCGTCCCGGCCCGACGACGACTGACCAGCTAGACCACCGGGCAAAGAAACCTCCGCCCCTCGATCGGCGGCGATCATATCCCCATTACGCCACCCGGTGACCGGGCGTTTCACGGGGCGCTGGCGCAATCGGAGGGCGGGCGGATCAATCGGGGGACGGGCGGATCAATCGGAGGACGGGCGGATCAATCGGAGGACGGGCGGATCAATCGGAGGACGGGCGGATCAATCGGAGGACGGGCGGATCAATCGGAGGAAGGACAGATCAATCGGAGGACGGGCGGATCAATCGGAAGACGGGCGGATCAATCGGGGGACGGGCGGATCAATCGGAGGACGGGCGGATCAATCGGGGGACGGGCGGATCAATCGGGGGACGGGCGGATCAATCGGGGGACGGGCGGATCAATCGGGGGACGGGCGGATCAATCGGGGGACGGGCGGATCAATCGGGGGACGGGCGGATCAATCGGAGGACGGGCGGATCAATCGGAGGAAGGACAGATCAATCGGAGGACGGGCGGATCAATCGGGGGACGGGCGGATCAATCGGAGGAAGGACAGATCAATCGGAGGACGGGCGGATCAATCGGGGGACGGGCGGATCAATCGGGGACTCCGATGGTCCATCTGGACTGACGCGAGTCGATCGGCTCTTGGTGCTACCGTCTGCGTTTCCGATCGGATCTGAGCAGATAGCCGATGAACCCCGTCAGCATCCGCCGGATTTCCTCGCCGTCCTCCCGCAACCGCGTCGCCTCCTCCGCCCCGAGATGACCCCTTGCCTTTGCCACGAAGAGGTGCGCCTGCGCTTCTACACATGACCCTCGGGCAATGAACAGGTAACGGGCGAATGCGCGGTCCGTCCCCTGGCCGAAACCCTCGGACAGGTTCGACAGGATCGAATCTGCGCAGCCGTCGATCTGCTCACGGAGCTCATAGTCCCGCGAGAGGCTTCCGCGGCGAGTAGTTGCAGAAAGTGCCTCGACGAACCGTCGCGTTGCCTGCCAAACCGGCAACTCTTCCACGGAATCGGCCCGCATGCCCGCCGGTTGTGCACTCCGCGTGCCAGCCGTCCCGATTGATCCGCGTCAGCCCCGATTGACATTCGTCAGTTCCGATTGACGGCGTCAGCCCCGATTGATCCGCGTCAGCCCCGATTGATCCGCCTCAGCCCCGATTGATCCGCCTCAGCCCCGATTGATCCGCGTCAGTCCCGATTGATCCGCGTCAGCCCCGATTGACCGCGTCAGCCCCGATTGATCCGCGTCAGCCCCGATTGATCCGCCTCAGCCCCGATTGATCCGCGTCAGTCCCGATTGATCCGCGTCAGCCCCGATTGATCCGCGTCAGCCCCGATTGACCGCGTCAGCCCCGATTGATCCGCCTCAGCCCCGATTGATCCGCGTCAGTCCCGATTGATCCGCGTCAGCCCCGATTGACATTCGTCAGTTCCGATTGACGGCGTCAGCCCCGATTGATCCGCGTCAGCCCCGATTGATCCGCCTCAGCCCCGATTGATCCGCGTCAGTCCCGATTGATCCGCGTCAGCCCCGATTGATCCGCGTCAGCCCCGATTGATCCGCGTCAGCCCCGATTGACCGCGTCAGCCCCGATTGACCGCGTCAGCCCCGATTGACCGCGTCAGCCCCGATTGACCGCGTCAGTCCCGATTGATCCGCGTCAGCCCCGATTGATCCGCGTCAGCCCCGATTGACCGCGTCAGTCCCGATTGATCCGCGTCAGCCCCGATTGACCGCGTCAGTTCCGATGATGATGGTGCGCCGAGGCGTACATCGCCTCGATGACCTCGGCGTACTTCTTGGCGATGGCGGCGCGGATGTTCTTGAGCGTCGGCGTCAGTTCGCCGCTCGCCTGGCTGAACCGCTCGTGCAGCAACGTGAACTTCTTGACCCGCTCGTGGTGCGGCAGCACGGCCTGCCGCTCGTCGATCCGCTGGCCGATGAAATCCACGATGCGGCGGTCCTTCACCATCGCCCGCAGCGAGTCGAAGGTGAGCCCGCGCTCCCGGGCCCACTGCTCGAGCGCCTCGAAGTGCGGCACGACCAGCGCCGACACGTGCTGGCGCCCGTCGCCGATGGCCGCCACCTGCTCGATGTAGTAGTCCTGGCCGATGACCGACTCGATCCGGCTCGGCGCGATGTTCTTCCCGCCCGAGGTGATGATGAGGTCCTTCTTGCGGTCGGTGATCCGCAGGAACCCCCGGTCGTCGAACTCGCCGATGTCCCCGGTCTTGAACCAGCCGTCCTCGAACGCCTCGGCCGTCGCCGCGGGCTTCCCGTAGTAGCCGCGCATGACGTTGCGGCCGCGCACGAGGATCTCGCCGTCGGGCGCGATCCGGACCTCGCAGCCGGGGATGACCTTGCCCACCGTCCCGAACTCGAAGTCGCCCGGCCGGTTGCACGTCACCATCGGGGCCGTCTCGGTGAGGCCGTAGCCCTCGCAGATGAGCAGGCCGGCGGCGAAGAAGAACTCCTCGATCTCCTTGGCGAGCGCCGCGCCGCCCGCGGAGAAGAAGTTCTTCGGCCCGCCGACGATGTCCCGGATCTTGTGGAGGACCAGGCGGTCGGCCACGGCGTGCTCGGCCGCGAGCAATGGCCGGGCGCGCCCGTCCCGCTTCACCGCGCGCGCGTAGCGGCCGCCCGTGCCGACAGCCCACTCGAACAGCTTCCGCTTCAGCGCCGTGCCCTGGCTCACCGTGTGCCGGGCGGTCGAGTAGATCTTCTCGTAGAGCCGCGGCACGCTCACCATGCACGTCGGCCGGACCTCCTTCATCGCGTCGATGACGCGCTTGGGGTCCTCGAGGTAGAAGTTCTGCGCCCCGCGGTAGAGGACGTAGAAGGTCCAGGCCCGCTCGTACGCGTGGCTGAGCGGCAGGAAGCAGAGCGAGCGATCCTGCTCGGTGACCGAGAAGAACCGGTCGAGCGCCTCGAACTGCACCACCAGGCTCTCGAAGGTGAGGACGACGCCCTTGGGCTCGCCCGTCGTGCCCGACGTGTAGATGATCGTGGCCACGTCGTCGAGGCTGGAGGATTCGCCGCGCGCCACGAGATCCGGGGACGGGGGGTGGGCCAGCGGGACCGACATCGGGCACGAGTCGGTCAGATCGAGCGCAATGCCCGCGTCGAAGGAGACGATGCGCTCGATCGGGCCGGTCTCGCCCCGCACGCCGCCAAGGTGCGCGTACTGCTCGGCGCCGCCGACGAAGGCGATCTTCACGCCGGCGTCGCGGACGATGTGCTCGGCCTGGAGGGAGGTGTTGGTCGGGTAAATGGGGACGGTGATGGCCCCGGCGGCCAGCGTGGCCAGGTCGGCGATGGTCCACCACGGCGCGTTCGGCGCGAAGATCGCGACACGGTCGCCGCGCCTGACGCCGGCGTCGATGAGCCAGGAGGCGACGGCGTCGATGTGGGCGCCGAGCCGGCCGTAGGTAATCCCGCGCCACTCGGAGCCTTCCGCGTACCGCATCGCCACGCCGTCGGGCGTGGCGGCAATGCGCCGCCGGAGCAGCCGCACCAAGTGGTCGTACGTCACGGCGGATATTCTAATACCAACGTCCGACTGATGGCTGAGGGCTGACGGCTGACTGACGCCGTTGCGCAGGGCTGAAGAGCCTGTGAAACAATCGCCCGGCTCAGGGCTCACGGCTCAGGGCTCAGGGTCTTTCACGCGTGGTTTCCGCGCTTGAGCCATGAGTCTTGAGCCTTGAGCCTGATTTCTTCACACACTCTGAAGCCCTGCGCGATCTGAAGAAGGTCAGATACCGCAGGCCTTCAGGCCTGCGCCATTCCGCGTTGGCCGCTCGCGCCGCCCTACGACATCCTGGCCCACCTGATGAGCGTGCCGAAGGTCGGCGGCTCCTCCACCGACACGACCAGTCGCTCGGGACCGTGCGTCAAGATGCGCCATACACGGGATGGCGTTCCTTGACGCATCGAGGAGAACACCCGTTCGCGTATACCACGACCGTGACGAACCCGCGGAGCGGTTCACCCCGCGGACAAAGCTCCACCCCCCCGGCTCACCCTGGGTCTTGAAAACCCACAGAGGGCAGAGGGAGCGTGTCCGGCGGAGAGCCTCACGCAGTGTAGGGGTGCACGCGGCACCTCCTCCGGGTCTGGCCACGAGTTTCAGGGAGCCGGGAGTACACCACCCGGTTGGCAGATGAACGAGAAGGAGAGGGCCGTGACGCACAACGTCAACACGACGACATGGACAGCCGTCATCTCGGACAGCGGGTTGCTGACCGCCCTCGTGGGGCTGATGGCGGCGTGCTACGGTTGCGGTTCGCCCGTGCCAGCGTGCACCTTCACCTACTACGACTGGACTCCCGCCGCGTGCCCGATGGGCTCGCAGACCCGGTCGTTCACGATCAATAACCCCGGTTGCTACGGATCGCCGCCCCCGAGCGAACTCTCGCGCACGTGTACCATTCCGGAGTACTCGTTGCAGTTCACCGTATACAACCATACGCGCGGGCAGATCGGGTCTTTTTCGAAGACCGCCAGGGCGGGGGCACCCGTCACGCTGAGGATCGCTGAGATGGGCGTCACTGGCGTGAACCCGAATCGGATATTCCTGCGCAACGCGCATCAAGGGGATCGGATCGGTGAGTACGTCGCGTACACACCATGTTTGGGGTGGCCGGCGGAAGCGTGTAGCCAGTATGGCAATGCTTCAAAGACCCCCGGCGAATTGACGTTTCAAGCTCCCTCGACGAATACCCAATACGATGTGTTTCTCTTGAATGCGCTTGACGGCACGGAGTACGACTGTGTGGAAGGTGGCTTCGTACCGAACATGTCACATTGGCCCGTTGGTTATCTTCATTCGTTCGCCGGTCTCCGTCGAGCGGCTGCCGGGGAAGTACTTGGGGGATACACCGCAATCGACGGCCCCGAGGAAGGATTCCGTGCAGCTGCAGCGGCCTTTTCCGACGGGTTGAACCCATTCGGCATCAAGTACGGTTCCCTTGCGTTCGTTGGGACTGGACAGGCGGACGTCGCGGGCGCCTACGTGGACAGTTTACCGCCCGGCGACGTGGGAATGGGTGGCCCCAATATGTTTTGGATACTGCTCAACGCGGCGGGACGACAAGCGCTCATTGATACCCCTGATTACAAGTGGGATCTCGCAGTGACGACATTCCACGAGGTCGCCCACGCACACCTGGGGTTCGTCGATCCCCCCGGGAACACCACCTGCGGCCTTCAGAGTAGGCATCTGAACCACATGCTCTGGGGGCCGTACCCCGCGGAGTATGTGGGCAATGAATATGCGTACGACCGCATGCTGGCCGTGCAGGGGCGCCTTGGTGCATGGGGAAGAGACTGGGCGGCGTACTTCGCTCTGTACCAGTAGGGCTGTCTCTGAGGCGGGGCGGGCTCACAGTGGAAACGGGCACGTTTGGCCGGACGACGGCGCCTCCAATCAGGGCTGCAACTTGGGCCGATCTTGGTAGCCCTGGTCGGTTTGACAGGCTCGACGCTCGCTGGTGCGGCGCCCCGCCCCGTGCTTGTCTAGTAAGTCAGCTGATTCCTACGCCTCGGGCCAGGCGTGGATGATGACGTAACGCGGCAAGACCAGGTTCAGCGAAATCCCGAGCCAAGTGATCAGCGTCGCTCACGCGGTTCTGGACCGGTGATCTGCACGAAAGTGGATCCGTCCCACCGGAGAACAGGCCACAGGAAGCGGCTGTCGTACTCGGGACTGAACGGGTGGTCGAGCAGCCCTTCCCCCTCGAGCACCCGGTGGATGACCGGTACCCTCGTCCCCATCTCCCCATTGATCACGCGGAACTGCGGGTCCAGCGTGTAGTGGCTGGTTGCGATCCGCTGAAGCTCAGGAGCCAGGCGTTCGCCGACGCTGTGCAGGACATCGACCATGATCTGGCCCAACGCGTCGGGAAACACGTTCGCGATGCGGGAGTACTGTTTCATGGCGACGGTGACGTCCAGGCTTGGAAATACAAGGAAGGCGACCGGCGCCGCACCCGGACAACCGCCGCACCGGTAGTAGTCCTTGGTGGCCGGAGACACACCGGAGAGATGCTCGGCGTCCAGCACCGCCAGACTGCCGCCTCCGAATTCGTTGCTGCAGGCGCCGACGAAGACGACCGACCGGCCAGCCACCTGCCCGGTCACCACTCTAGAAATCTGTCCATTGCTCCAGTACTTGCCCTTGACGTTTCCGGAAGCGTCGAGCTTCTCGAGCACGGTCGGAAAATCCTCGAGTTGCGTAGACACGAACCAGATGCCGTGGGGTCGGCGGGGAAGGCCGGTTGTCGACACGAACGCTCCACGCCAGGGCGGGGCGTATGTCTTCTCGCCGAACCGAACCACATAATCGGGCTCGCGATGAAAAAGCACATTACCGCGATGGTCGAAGCAGTACAGACCGTGGCTGGTGGGCAGCCACGGCTCCGAGACGAACAACACCTCGGCGTTGCCGTCGCCGTTGATGTCGTCGATTACCACGGGCTGGAGGCCTTCGTCTTGCGCGAGCCGGTTCTGGTAGGCCGATTCGGTCAGGCGGAAATCGAACGTCTTCGTCCACAGAACCCGGCCGTTCGAGTCGAGGATGACCAACGCATCATTGGCGATCTTCCAGGAAGCTGGCTGCGCTTCCGCAGGATGCGCGAGTCGAACCCACGTCAGGGCGATAACGCCGACCAGGACGACGGCTGCGCCGCTGGCCATCCAAGTCAACCTCCGGCGAGAAATAGCGGGACGAGAGGTGGCAGCTGACGTGCCGCCGGAGACCGCCGCGACCGCAGGCTTCGGAGCGCCGGGCTCGCCACTTGAATCGGGTGGCTCACCGGCGGCCCTCTTCGCCGCCGCCGACTCCAGCCACCGCTCGATTTCCTCTACCAGCGCGTAGACGACCTCACCGCCGCCCGTGCCGATTCGACGCACGGGGAGACCCACATCCTTCTCCCAGCGCTGGACGGTTCGCACTCCTCTCTCGAGGTACGAGGCGATTTCCTTCCAGCCGTTGAGGCGGATCGGGCGCGGCGGCGAACCGTTGTTGGCCGGACCTTCTGGTGGCATGAGGGACCCACCCGTCAGGATAGCCGGAAGCATAGCCCAGCCGGCCAGAGCGCACCAAGAAATCGACGGCGATGAAGGGTGGCGGACCCGGCAACCCTGAAGGGTCGCCCTGGCTTCGGGCTTCAGGCGAGTCCGCTGGCGACTACTCGGCCACCCGGCCGTCCTCCGTGATCAGCCGCCAGCCGCCAGCCGCGAGTCGCAAGCCGCAAGACTGCAAGCACAGCGAGTCGAAGGCCGGTTGTGTCTTGACGGTCGGTCCCCCCAGGCCTGATGATCACCGGGCGTTTGGCAACCCCCCGTTCCACGGTCCCCCGACTCCGCACGCGGCCGGATGGATGCGGCCGCCGGGAGTCTCTGCCGATATCGCTCCGGAGGGCAGGATGAGCGTTCGCCGTGCCTCGGCGCTCTGGCTGGCGGGACTGACGGTCGCGTTCCTCCTCGTCCCGCGGCACGGCGCGGGAGCCCCGATTTCCGAAGCCACGGCACGGCTCGTCGCCCGGAGTTTCATGGCCGCCCACGTGCAGGCGCACGGGAGCTGGAACGGCGTGGCGAACCCGGGCATCCTGTCGGTCACGCTGGTCACCGACCAGGGGATCCCGGTCGCCTACCACGTCGCCGTCACCCCGACGGGGCACTTGCTGGTGGCCTACGACGACCAGTTCAGCCCCGTGCTCCTGTACCTCGGACCGCTCCTCGTGGGACCCCGCCAAGGTGACCGAACCCGGCACGCTCGAAGCGTGGATCGTCGATGAGACGCACCGGACGTTGGAGCGGCTGAATGACATGGACCCCGCAACGCGGCGGCGGCTGCAAGCCCGGGCGACGCGGGAATCGATCCAGGTCGAGTCGGCCTGGTCGCGGTTCGGGCGGGAAGGGGGGCGCCCGGCTCCGCGCCCGGCGGCCACCCTCCCGCTCGAGAGCCTGATGACCCAGACCGTGGTCGGCCCGTTCCTGACGACCGCGTGGGACCAGGGCACGACGACGGCCCCGTTCACCTACAACCTCTACACTCCGGCGATTTCCGGCCCTGGCGGGTGCGCGCGCACTTACGCGGGCTGCACGGCGACGGCGACGGCCCAGCTGATGAAGTTCTGGAACTGGCCCCCGACCGGGTCGGGCACCCACTCGGTACGCCTGGAACGGCCAGACCCTGAGCACCGATTTCACGCGCACCTACAACTGGAGCGGCATGCCCGCTTCGCTCTCCACGACGAGCACGAGCACGCAAATCGACGCCGTCGCCCGCCTGATGTTCGACGTCGGGATCGCGCTCGACATGGATTACAGCTGTACCGGTTCCGCCGCGGCCGTGTCGGATGCCGTCTCCAACGGCCTGCCGACCTATTTCAGGTACCGCCGCATCGGCCAGAGCATGGCCAGGAGCGCCTACACAGGAGACCAGTTCTTCAGGATCATGAGAGCCGACATCGACCTCGGACGCCCTCTGCTGCTCGAGGTGTGGTCGGCCACCGACGGACACGCCGTCGTCGTCGACGGCTACCAGGTCTTCACCGACTCCACGAGCCAGGTCCACGTCAACCTGGGTTGGGGCGGGGCCTACACCGGCTGGTACGACGTCACGAACAACTGGTCCACCGGCTACAACTGGATTGCTTCCACGCAGGTCGCCTACCGGGGGATCGAGCCGGACGATGGCGTGGTACGTGGCCCGGGCGGTCCCATCCTCCTCGGCCCCGCCGGCACGATCGACCCGACACCGCCGACCATCGCGTGGGCGGCGGTCCCCGGCGCCACGCGGTACCGCGTGGCCGCGTATCGAGACTGGTCGGACCCGGCGAACCCGGCGACCGGGACGATGGTCTACCGCGCCGATTCCATCACGGCCCAGCAGGCGGGTTGCGGAACCGGCTCCGGCAACTGCTCGTGGGTGGCCGACGAGGACTTCCCCGCGTCCGTTCCCATCGCGTTCACCGTCGGCGCCACCAACGACATCGATCCCGACTGGGACGACGGGGCGCCGTACCTGCAATTCACGATCGCGAGGGTCGGCGCGCCGAGCCCGGGCGAGTTCGGGCAGACGAGTGTGACCATGAGCGCTCCGGTGCACCCCAACGGTCGCGCCACGACGGCCTACTTCGAGTACGGGGTCACGAGCGGTTACGGGAACGCGACCGCCGCGCAGAACATGGGGTCCGGAACGACCCCGGTCACGTTGACGGCCTCGGTGGGTTCGCTGACCTGTGGGACCACGTATCACTATCGGGCCGTCGCCACCGACAGCGACGGGACGTGGGCCGGCGCCGACGCCGCCTTCAGCACGATGCCGTGCGGAACCCCGGTCGGGGTGACCGCGGCCACCGCGCACGCCTGCGTCCTGACGACCGGAAGGGGCGTGGCGTGCTGGGGCGCCAACGACTCAGGGCAACTTGGCGACGGAACCACGACCGGCCGGCTGGTGCCCGTGCCGGTGACCGGCCTCGCGACCGGTGTGTCAGCCGTGGCGGCCGGCGGCGACCACACGTGCGTCGTGACGACGGCCGGCGGCGTGAAATGCTGGGGCGCCAACGAGCACGGCCAACTCGGCGACCGCACGACGACGGGCCGCCCAACCCCCGTTGATGTCAGCGGCCTCGCCATCGGCGTCATGACGGTGGCCGCCGGCGGCGACCACACGTGCGCCGTGACGACGGCCGGCGGGGTGAAATGCTGGGGCCGCAACGACTCGGGTCAACTCGGCGACGGGACGACCACCGATCGCTCGTTCCCGGTGGCCGTCCTCGGACTCACGGCCGGCGCGACGGCCGTGTCGGCCGGCGGCTTCCACACGTGCGCTGTGACGACCGGCGGTGGCGCGAAGTGCTGGGGCTTCGACGCGAGCGGTCAGCTGGGAGACGGAGGAATCGACCAGCGTTCGACGCCCGTGCAGGTCAGCGGACTCGCCAGCGGCGTGGCTGCCGTCTCGGCAGGAACATTCCACACCTGCGCCGTGATGACGGCTGGCGCCGTGAAGTGCTGGGGCGACAATTCCTCCAGTCAGATCGGCAACGGCACGACGGGGATGACCTACCCGACGCCGGCGCCCGTCAGCGCGCTCTCCACCGGCATGACGGCCGTCGCGGCCGGTCGCGTCCAGACGTGCGCCCTGACGACGGGCGGGGGCCTGTACTGCTGGGGAGGCAATGGCTTCGGCCAGCTGGGTGACGGAACCTGGGCAAGTCGCTCGACGCCGGTGGCCGTCAGCGGCCTCGCCGCCGGCGTGGCCGCCGTCGCGGCTGGTGACGACTACACCTGCGCTGTGACGACGGGCGGTGGCGCCGCGTGCTGGGGCCGCGGCGAATCCGGTCAACGCGGGGATGGGACGACGACGTTCGGGCAGGCGACGCCGACCGCGGTGCTCCAGTTGGTGCCCCCTTGCATCCTGTCGATCGCGCCCTCGTCGACCAGCCCGGGCTTCCCGGCGGGTTCGCAGCCGGTGACGATCACGGCGGCGCCGACGGGCTGCACCGGCGGGAGCTGGACGGCGAGCGGGAACGGGTCGTGGCTGGCGGTGTCACCGGCGGGCGGCAGCGGGTCGGGGTCGGTGACGGTCTCGTGGACCGAGAACGCGGCGTACACGTCCCGGGCGGGCAGCGCGGCAGTGGCGGGGTCGAGCTTCACGGTCACGCAGGGGGCAACCCCGGCGCCCACGTGCACCGGCTTCACGACCAACCCGACGTCTGCAAGCCCGACCTACACGGCGGGGCAGCGGGTGGTGACGCTGACGGGGCTGCCGGATGGTTGCGTGGGCGGGGACTGGACGGCCACCGGGAACGGCTCGTGGCTGACGGTGTCACCGGCGAGCGGGACGGGACCGGGGTCCGTGACGGTGTCGTGGACCCGGAATCCGGTGGAGGCGCCCCGCTCCGACAGCGCGACGATCGCGGGCAGCGCCTTCCCGGTCGCGCAGGCCGCGCTGCCGCCGTTCATCTTCACCGACGCTCCGCTGATCGAGCGAACCACCGCCGTGAAGGTCGTGCACCTCATGGAACTGCGCGCGGCGATCGGGCAACTCCGGGCCAGGCATGGGCTCGGCCCGTTCAACTGGACGGACCCGGCGCTGGTCGCCGGCGTGACGGTCGTGAAAGCGTTGCACCTGACGGAACTGCGCGCGGCGCTGAGCGAGGTGTACGCGGTGGCCGGCCGCGGCGCGCCGGCGTATACGGGAACGATCAACGCGGGAGCGACCACGATCACCGCGGCGCACATCGACGAACTGCAGGCCGCCATCCTGGCAATCTGGTGAGGAAGACGAGGGGCACATGAGGCTCAAGATCCTGTTGTGTGGGCTCGCGCTGGTCACGCTGCTGCCGATGCCACTGGCGGCGCAGGCGCCGCCACGGCTGGTGCGCTTCACCGATGTGATTCGCGACGGACAGGGAGCCCCCCTGGTCAACGTCCTGACGACGCTGACCGTCGCGATCTACCGGGAGTCCGAAGGAGGGGCTCCCCTGTGGCTCGAGTCGCAGGCCGTCTCACTCGACGCCGAGGGGCGCTACACCGTGCTGCTGGGCGCCACCCGGGCCGATGGGCTGCCGGCCGACCTGTTCGCCCCGGGCGAGGCCCGATGGCTGGGGCTGCAGCCGTCGGGGCAGGCGGAATCGCCGCGCATCCTGCTGGTCGGCGTCCCCTACGCGCTGAAGGCCGGTGACGCCGTCACCATCGACGGGATGCCCCCCTCGGCGTTCGTGCTGGCGAGCGACCAGGCAGGTATCGGTCGAGAGGACCTTCAGCTCACCACACGGGCGGGAGCCAGCCGGGATGGTGGGCAGACGACCGGAGGAGACGTGCGGACCGCGCCCGTTCGGAGCATGGCACGGCCCAACGCGGCGATGACCGTCGGCTCTGCCCAG
The DNA here is from genome assembly GCA_963776495.1 of uncultured Acidobacteriota bacterium. Taxonomy (GTDB): domain Bacteria; phylum Acidobacteriota; class Vicinamibacteria; order Vicinamibacterales; family Fen-181; genus FEN-299. Next base: position 971,383 of record CAVZMW010000003.1, read on the forward strand.
GGCGCGGCCGCCGTCGCCCAGGACAACATCGTGGGCGGGATGACGGTGACGGGCGCCACCACCTCGGGAACAAGCGTCGGCGAGGTGATGTTCAAGGCCGCCGAGAGCTGGACCGACGCGGCCCACGGAACCTACCTGGCGATGACAACCACGCCGGCCGGGGCCCTCGCAGGCGTCGAACGCCTCCGCATCGACAGCAGGGGCTACGTCGGCGTCGGCACGGCCACGCCGACCGCGCCGCTGCACGTGGCCGGCGACGCGGTGGTGGACGGGAACATCGCCGCGAAATACCAGGACGTGGCCGAGTGGGTGGCGACAGCCGAAGATCTGACCCCGGGTACCGTGGTCGTCGTCGACGTTGCCCGCGTCGACCGTGTGCGCGGCAGCCGCCGGGCCTACGACGTCGCCGTGGCCGGGGCCGTTTCGGCGAAGCCCGGACTGGTGTTGGGCCAGCGGGCGCCCGGCAAGGTGCTGGTGGCGCAGAGCGGGCGCGTGCGGGTGAAGGTCGATGCGACCTACGGCGCCATCCGCGCCGGCGACCTGCTGGTCACGAGTCCGACGCCGGGATACGCGATGCGGTCCCGCCCGCTGCGAGTCAGCGGCACGACGCTGCACCGGCCGGGGACGATTCTCGGGAAGGCGCTCGAACCGCTGCCGAAGGGCAGGGGCGAGATTCTCGTATTGCTCACCCTTCAGTAGCGGAGCATTTGCCGTGAGGCGCGTCCCAGCAGGACGCTGGACGCCGCCAAAGGGGATCGACGTGGGTCATCGGAATCTGCGCGGCGTGGCTCGGCTCGGCCCGGCGATCGCCATCGCGGCGGGCCTGGCGGGGTGCGGGGGCGGTTCAACCGGGCCGACCAACACGGCGCCGGCGACGCCGACGGCGACCGCGCCCAGCGCGATCGGCACATCGGTGTTCACGGCGAACTGGGGCGTGGTCGGTAACGCCACCGGCTACCAGGTCGATGTTTCGGCGAGCAATTCGTTCGCCGGTTACCTCACGGGCTACCAGGCACGCGATGTCGGCAACGTCACGAGCCTGCAAGTGACCGCGTTGACGCCGGACACGCCGTACTACTACCGGGTCTATGCACGAAACTCGTACGGCGCGAGCCCGGCCTCCCTGCCAATCTCCGTCACCACGCTCTCGGCCGAGACGTACAGCGGCAACCTGAGCGCGAACGGGCAGGCGACCTACGCGTTCTCGATCACCAATGACGGGCACCCGGTGATTGCGAGGCTGACCAGCCTGACCGGGGCGGCCTCGGTAGGCCTGCTTGTTGGCACATCGTCGGGTGGCACCTGCAACCCGATTACCACCAACGACGGAGCCACGGTGGGAACGAGCGTGGTCGGCCCGATACTGGCTGCCGGGGCGACCGGTTGCGTGCGTGTCTACACGCCGGGCGGCGCCCCGGCGGCCGTGACCTTCACCGTTTCGGTCCAACACTGGTGAGCGGCGGGGCGCAGGGCTGAAGCGCTGCGCTATCTGACGAAATAGGAATGTCGGATAGCGCAGGCCTTTAGGCCTGCGCCATCTCCCTACGCCATCCTCGCCCACTTGACGAGCGTGCCGAAGGTCGGCGGCTTGCCGTACATGAGCAGCCCGACCTTGAACACCTTCCCCGCGAACCACAGCGCGCCGAAGGCGCCGGCCGTGCCGATGCCCACCGCCCCGAGCGCCTGCCACATCGGCGGCGGCGTCGCCGAGCTCATGCGCAGCAGCATGACGAAGTTGCTGAACGGCGGCAGGAAGCTGAGCACGGTGGCGAGCATCGAGTTCGGCTCGCGGCTGAGCGGCAGCCAGAGGATCCAGGGGATCATCATGCTCATCATCACCGGCATCATCAGCGACTGCGCCTCGCGGATCTCGTTGACCGCCGACCCGATCGCGGCCATGAGCGAGGCGAAGGTGAAGTAGGCCAGCACGAAGAAGACCAGGAGGAACACGAGGAGGATCGGGTCGAGGAGCCCCATCGTGGCGAACGACACGAGCGCCAGCAGGCCGAGGCCGGCGTAGAGGGCCAGCACCAGCAGGCCCACCGCCATCTGCCCGAGGATCTTCCCCGCCATCAGCTCCATCGGCGAGACCGCCGAGAGCAGCACCTCCACGACCCGGTTCGACTTCTCCTCGACGGTCGAGGTCAGCAGGTACTGCCCGCTCGACATGACCGACATGAGCAGCAGCAGCATGAAGCCGGCCGGCAGCAGCACGTTGAACCCGCGGTTGGTCGTCCGCTCGCCCGTCGCCGTGACCGTCCGAGATTCGGGACGCGCGACCGAGGTGAGCATCCGGATCCGCGCCTCGTCGAGGCCGGCCGCCTGCATCCGCTGGGCGACGATCGCCTCGCGCAGGGCAGCGTGGAAATCGTCCAGCAGGCGGTCGTCGAGCTTGTCGCGAACGTACATCTGGTAAGCGCCCGGCGCGTCCCGGCCCTCGGCGGGCCGCACGGCGTCCTTGTCCACGACGATCACCGCGAGCCTCGTGTCTGGGGTCGCGCCGCGGTCGGGCAGCGGCACCTTCAGCGGCTCCTTGGCCGCCTCGATATCGCTCCCGTCCGGGAGCGCGATCACCTGCAGATGCGGAACCGAACCGAGGGCCGTGTCGATCGACCGCTGCATCGCGATCGCGGCCCCTGGCGTCGCCGCGACCCGGTCGCGGATGGCCGCCGGCGTCTTCTCCTCGACGTCGCGGCGCGTCTTCTCGCTGCGCTCGGCGAACCGCTCGGGCGTGAGATACGCTGCCACGCCGTTGGCCACCGCGCCGGTGGGATCGATGACCACGACCTGGCCCGCGATCCGCGGGGGCGTCTTCGTCAGGTAGCGCGGCATCACGTAGATGACCATCGCGATGAGGGCCGGGGTCAGCAGCATCCCGAGGACGAACCCCTTTGTCGTCGTGGTGGCCAGGAACTCCCGCACCGCCACGTGGAGAAGCTTCTTCATCGCCGCACCTCCGATCCGCCATCGCGCACCGCGGCCCGGAGCCGCGCGTCATCGTCGGTCGCTGCCGCCGCCCCCCCGGTCACGATGCTGACGAAGACGTCCTCGAGGGTGGGCCGCCTGATCTCGACGCGCGAGGCGGGGACGGCGGCGATGAGCCGCGGCATCATGTCCGCCGGTCCGGCGCTCGCCTCGAGCGCGACATCCCACGCCGGCCCGTCCTCGGTGACCGACACGACGCCGGCGAGGGCCCGCAGCTTCGCCGGATCGCTGGCGGGATCGAGCGGCTCGAACTGGATCCGGTGAGGATCGAACGCCTCCCGGATCCCGGCCGTCGATCGGTCCAGCACCTTCCGGCCCTGGTGGATCATCACCACGTGGTCGCACAGCTGCTCGGCGTGCGTCATGATGTGCGTCGAGAAGATGATCGTCGCGCCCCGGCGGTGCTCCTCGAGGACGAGTTCGCGGAAGTGCCGCTGGTTCACCGGGTCGAGGCCGCTGAACGGCTCGTCGAGGATCAGCAGGTCCGGGCGGTGGATGACCGCCGCGACAAACTGCACCTTCTGCTGCATCCCCTTCGACAGCTCCTGGCAGCGCTTGTTCTCGCAGTCGGCAAGATCGACCCGCTCGAGCCACTTGCGGACCTCACCTTGCAGCCCGCCGCCGTCGAGCCCCTTCAGCCGGGCCATGTAGAGCAGGAACTCGCCGACGCGCATCCGCTTGTAGAGGCCCCGCTCCTCGGGGAGATAGCCGATCCGGTCCTTCGCCTCGAGCGCCGACCGGCGGCCGAGCACGGTGACCTCGCCCTTGTCCGGGAAGAGGATGGACAGGACGATCCGGATCATCGTCGTCTTGCCGGCGCCGTTCGGGCCGATGACGCCGTACAGCCGGCCGGCCGGCACCTCGAGGTCGAGGTCCGAGAGGGCGACCGTCTCGCCGAACGTCTTCCTCAGGTTCCTGATCTCAATCGCATTCGCCATGGCGGACGATCCTACTCTGCCCCGGCTCGAGTTGACGAGCGGGCGCCGCAAGGGCGCCCGCCGTCCGTCCCGGACCTACTTGCCCGCGTCGCGGACGAAGCGATCGAGGAACTGCTCCATCCGGTCGAAGGTGTACAGCCAGCGCTTGTAGATGAGCGACTCGTGCACGTCGTCCGGGAACACGATGACCTCGTGGTAGACGTGGCGCGCGCGCAGCAACTGCACGAGTCCCGTCATCTGCGTGAAGGCCACGTTGCGGTCGTCGTCGCCCTGGATGAGCAGGACCGGAGACTTCCACGTGTCCACGGCCGACGCCGACGAAGACGTGTAGGCGACGTTCGCCGGGTCGAGCACGTTGGTGTAGAGATGCACGCCCGCCATGTCCACGCCCGCGACGAAGATGTCGGAGTTGCGCGCGAGCGCCTCCGAGGTCAGCAGGCCGCCGTAGGACAACCCCCAGATGCCGACACGCTTGGGATCGACATCGGGCCGGCCCTGCAGGTACTTCGCCCCGGCCACGACGTCCTGGTACTCGGCGTTCCCTCGCTGGCCGGTGTTGGGGGCGCTTCGGAACGACCGGCCGTAGCCGACGCCGCTCCGGTAGTTCACCGAGAGGACGACGTAGCCCTTCGACGCGAGCCACTCGTTCATCGCGTAGGCCAGGTGGTAGAACCACATGTAGTGGTAACCGAGCAGCATCTGGCGCACGGGACCGCCGTGCACGAAGATGAGCGCGGGACGCCGCTCGCCCGGCTTCAGGTCCTTCGGCAGGAACAACTGGTTGTGGATCTCGAGACCGTCGGCCGCCTTGGTCAGCACGTTCTCGGGGACCACGAGCGACTCGAGCGGATATTCCTTCGGCAGCGTCGGGTAGACGATCTTCGGCGCGCCGCCCGCGGCGGCGACGAGCGCGATCGACTGCGGGCGCCTGGCGTCGGCGGCGAGCAGCGCCACCTGCCGGCCCGAGGCGACCGGCACCGGGTAGGTTTCGATCCCCTCGCCCCTGGTCAACTGCACGGGCTCGCCACCCGAGGTGGCGACCTTCCAGACGTGGCGCCGCTCGATGTCCCCGAGGTTGCTGCAGTAGAACATCGTCCGGCCGTCGGGGGAAAGAGACGTGAACGCCGCGCTCTCGATGAACCCGTCGTCCGGCGTGATCGGGAGGGGATCGGCGGCGGCGCCGTCCACCTTCACCGAGTAGAATCGCAGCCACTCGCCGGGCATCGCCGTGAACAGCACGACGTCGCCGGCCCACTCGATCGCGTTCACCCCGCCGAACGTCATGTCGCCCGGTGCGGGATGCCAGAACTCGTGCGCGTCGCCGGTCAGCGGATCGGCTACCCACATCGCCATCCGGTAGCCGCCGGGAAGCTGCGACGAGTAGAGACCGGGGACGCCCGCGAGCGGCGCGCCCCCGCGCGCCTGGCTCGCCGAAGCCTCGGGCGAAGGCGGCCCCCCGCGCTGACCGCCTCCGCGCCCCTGGGTCGCCGGAGCCTCGGGCGAAGGCGCCCCGCCGCCGCGCTGGCCCTGGCCGCGCCCGCCGGACTGCGCGTTGTACGCCGGGCCGGGGGGATTGCCGATGCCCCCGGTGCCAGCCTGCGCCTGCTGGCCGAACGGGAGGCCCGGGCGGCGGATGAACGCGATGCGCTTGCCGTCAGCCGACCAGGTCGGACTGCTGTCGCGGTCGACGCTCGGCGACAGGTAGATGACGGCGCGCCTGCGGACGTCGTAGACGCCGATGAAGCTGTGATCGCCGCGGTCGCTGACAAACGCGAGCTTCGTGCCGTCGGGCGACCACTTCAGGTTCGAGTTGTTGCCCGCCTCCTTGATGAGCGGCTTCTCGCCCGTCGCGATCGCCGCCGGCAGCGCACCGGCGACGACGGCGTAGGCGTAGATCAGGCCGTCCTTCGCGAAGGCGACGATGCGCCCGTTCGGCGAGAGCACGGGCGCGGTGACTTCGCCGAGCCTCCAGGCGGGGCCTCCCGCGGAGCGCACGGCCCAGGCGGCCCGCTCGGGACCGTCGGGATTGGCCGTAGGATTGGCTCCCCAGCCCTCGCGGTTCAGCGTGTGGCCGCGCACGAACACGACGATCGACCCGTCGTCGGACACGGAGGGCTCGGCCGTATCCACGCCGTTGTCCTCGAGGAACGACGTGAGGCGGACGGGTCGGAACTCCGGCCCGACGGCGGTGTAGACGTTCCGCTTGCCGGCGTCGAGCACGACCCAGACCAGGCGATCGGCCTTCTTCGCCGAGACGAGCGACGACGGGTAGCCGGGGCTCAGGAACTGCGCCATCGACGGCGGCTTCTGCGCCGACGCGGCGGAGACGAGGGTGAGGCTGAAGGCAACCGCGATGACCGCGGAGAGCAGTCGGTGAACTCGCGACACAGGATCCTCCGTTGAAGAACGGTCGAGCTTATCGCTGAGAACGAGCACACGTCGGGTTGAGCGGAGAGGGTAGCATCACAGGCGGTCGGCGCCAAACACAACGGCGCGGTTTCTCGGCGTACGCCCGGCGCCTTGCGACCAACGGCTGATGGCCGATGGCTGACGGCCGTATCACGCGGCCACACGTGCGGGAAGGCCCGCCCGAACTACGGTCGCGTTGGAGAACGCGTGGCACCGCCGTCGGCCGTCAGTCGTCAGCCGTCAACCGCGCGGCGCAGGCCGTGTAGACTCTTACACGACAAGGAGGACTCATGCGATTCCTGCGCCTGGGACTGAGCGTGGTCGGCGGCCTGTTGCTGGCGGTGAGCGCCGCGGCCGGCCCGGTTGTTCACACCTTCTCCATCGTCGCCCGCGACGCGAAGACCGGCGAGATGGGCGTGGCCGTGCAGTCGCACTGGTTCTCGGTCGGGTCGGTGGTGACCTGGGGCGAGGCCGGCGTGGGCGTCGTCGCGACGCAGTCGGTCATCGATCCCGGCTACGGCCCGAAGGGGCTCGACCTGATGCGGCTCGGCTTCAGCGCCCCCCACGCGCTCCAGCAACTGCTGGCGGCGGATACCGAGCGCGAGGTGCGGCAGCTCGCCATGCTGGACGCGCAGGGGCGCGTGTCGGCGTTCACCGGGAAGCTGTGCATCGCGGAAGCCGGCCACAAGGTGGGCTCGCAGGTACTCGGTGCAGGCCAACATCATGGCGAACGATAAGGTCTGGCCCGCGATGGCGCAGGCGTTCGAGCGGGCGGAGGGCGACCTGGCCGAGCGACTGCTGGCCGCGCTCGACGCGGCGCAGGCGGCTGGCGGAGACGCCCGGGGGCGCCAGGCGGCCGCGATCCTGGTCGTCGCGGGGAAGTCGACCGGGCGGCCGTGGGCGGGGGCCGATCGGACGTTCGACCTGCGCGTCGAGGACAACCCGGAGCCGCTCAAGGAACTGCGCCGGCTCGTGCGGCTCCAGCGCGCCTACACGCATGCCAATCACGGCGACGAACTGGTGAGCCAGAAGAAGGTGGACGAGGCGCTGAAGGAGTACGCGGCGGCCGCCGCGCTCGCGCCCGAGATCCAGGAGTTGCCGTTCTGGCAGGCGATCACGCTCGTGTCGGTCGGGCGCGAGGCGCAGGCGATCCCGATCCTGAAGAACGTGCTGGCGAAAGAGCCCTGGTGGGCCGACCTGATCCCGCGCCTGCCCGCGGCCGGCCAACTCCCGAACGACCCGGCGCTCATCGAGCGACTGGTCGCGCTCAGGCCGAAGTAGCGCGAGCGGGGAATCGGGGGCTCACGCAGGGGAATCTGCCCGTCCGCCGATTGATCCGCGTCCCGCCTTCGCCGCTGACGCGGCTTCGGCGAGGCAGGCAGTCCCGATTGATCCGCGTCAGCCCCGATTGCTCCCGCCCTCGCGCACCTCCACCTTCAGCGCGAACCGCACCGGCGACTTGCGCGTGCGCATCCACGACAGGATGCGGCGCGAGGCCAACCGGGTGACGAGAAGGCACAGGAAGCCGGCGACGAGGCACGCCGGGACGATCCAGAAGCCGCCGTGCGCCTCGGTGCCGGGGGGAAGGCCGAACTGCGCGCCGAAGCCGATGAACTTCCCGTTGAGCGTGAAGTAGCCCACGTTGTTCGGGAAGATCGGCTTCAGCACCGGCATGGCGAGAAGCGCCACGCCCAACGTCCACCCGATGAAGACGATCATCGCCCACGCGAAGCCGAGGACCGAGGTGGTGGCGCCGTGCCACAAGGCGCGCAGCGTCGGCGCGAGGCGGCCGGTCGTGATCGCCTCGTCGAGCGTCATTTCCTGCGAGTACGCCTGCGCCACGCGAAGCGGCGGGCCGAGCACGGCGAGCACGCGTTCGACCGCCGCGCGCTCGTCAGGCGTCGCGTCCGCCTGGTCGATGCGGTCGTGAATGTGCGACTCGACTTCGCGCACCGCGTCCGCCGCCACGTCGGGCGGGAGGAACGACCGCAGCGAGCGGCCCAGGACGTACAGGTATCCGCGGATCCGGGCTTCGCCGACGTCAGAGAGTTTCATGACCGTCTCCTTCCACGGCTTCGATCAACCGGCCCAGCTTGGCGGCGAACTCCTTCCAGGAGGTCGTCATTTCCGCCATGCGCGCGCCGCCGCGCGGGGTGAGGCGGTAGGACTTGCGGGGGTGCGGGCCCTCTTCGCGCCACTCCGACGCGAGCCAGCCGTCGCGGCTGAGCCGGGCCAGCATGGGGTAGATCGTCCCTTCGTTGACGACGAGGTCCGTGAACTCCTCGAGGTGCCGGATGATCTCGAGGCCGTAGCGCGGCCGGCCGGCGACGGCCAGGAGAATAGCCAGTTCGAGGCCGCCCCGCCGAAGCTGCTCCTGCCAGCGCTCGAATCCCTCAGCGTCCGCCGGTCGTCCGGTAGGAGGTGACATGGTGGCCCTCCGCTGTTGCCTTGTTGCACCAGATGCCTTGCGTCACAAGATATGACGATGTGCGGTGCTCTGAAGTTCCAGATCAACTGACCCCCGGCCCCCAGACCCGAAGCCCTCCCGGAGCCTGTAGCCCGAAGCCTGACGTCGGCCCCGCCGAAAGTCGCCGGCCGCGAGCCGCGAGCCGGCTGGCCCTGAGCGAGCGCGTTCAATGCGTGCGAGTCGAAGGGTATAATTGCCAGATTCACTCACTCGCCTGGAGCGCACCGATCACATGGCCAAGAAGCACACGATGCCCCACCCCTCGCAGCGCCGCTACCGGGAAGACCTCACCGAGGCGCCCGACTGGCTCAAGAAGAAGAAGTGCCCGCACCGGGAGATGTACATGGCGGGCAAGCGCGTCCTGCCCAGGAACCTCACCGGCCGCGAGAAGCTCGCCGACATCGTGGACGATGCGTTCCTGGCCTACAACTCGGGGCGGCTGCGCGAGGGCTGCCAGCTGTTCACCGGGAAGATGCTCGAGGCCGACGTCACCATTGGCATGAGCCTCTCCGGCGCGCTGACCCCGGCCGGCCTCGGCTGTTCGTCGATCGTCCCGCTCATCAAGGCCGGCTTCGTGGACTGGATCGTCGCCACCGGCGCGATCCTCTACCACGACATGCACTTCGCCTTGAACTACCCAATCCGGATGGGCAGCTTCAAGATGGACGACACCGACCTGCGCAACAACGACATCGTCCGCGTCTACGACGTGCTGATGGGCTACAGCGACTGCCTGATGGCCACCGACGAGACGCTTCGGAACATCCTCGTCCAGCCCGAGTTCCAGCGTGAGATGGGGACGGCCGAGCTGCACCACCTGCTCGGGAAGTACTGCGCGGAGTGGGAGCGGAAAGCGGGGCTCAAGGACGTGTCGGTGCTGGCGGCGGCCTACCGCGCCGGCGTGCCGTGCTACACCTCGTCGCCTGGCGACTCGACGATCGGCATGAACGTCGCCGGCGTAGAGCTGCGCGGCAACAAGCTGCGCGTCAACGCCTCGATCGACGTCAACGAGACGACCGCGTTCGTGCTGGGGGCCAAGCGCTCGGGCGGGAAGAGCGCGGTCGTGCTGTGGGGCGGCGGCAGCCCGAAGAACTTCATGCTGCAGACCGAGCCGCAGATCCAGGAAGTGCTCCGCATCAAGGAGTTCGGGCAGGACTACTTCCTGCAAGTGACTGACGCGCGGCCCGACACCGGCGGCCTGAGCGGCGCGACGCCGAGCGAGGCGGTGAGCTGGGGCAAGGTGGACCCCGACCGGCTGCCCGACGCCGTCGTGTGCTACACCGACACCACGATCGCGATGCCGATCCTGACGCACTACGCGCTGGCCAGGCACAAGCCGCGCAAGCTGCGCCGGCTCTACGACTCGCGCCCGGCGCTGGTGAAGGCGCTCACGAAGGAATACTTCAAGCACAACAAGGTCAAGATGATCGACGGGTCGGAACCGAGGTTCTAAATCGGCCGACGGCTGACGGTTGCCGGCCGACGGTCGGCAGCCGAGGGCGCGTGCGCCGGTCTTTCGACGCCGGCAAGGCCGTCAGTCGTCAGCCTTCAGCCCCTTATGTCCAAAATCCCCCAGAAGCGTCTCCAGTCCCTGGCGGCCGAGCACGGCACGCCCCTCGTCGTCGTTGACCACGAGGCCATCCGGCAGAACTACGCGACGTTCAAGCGGCACCTGCCGCGGGTGCAGGCGTACTATGCCGTCAAGGCGAACCCGGCTCCCGAGATCGTCCACACGCTCTACAAGGCGGGGGCGAGCTTCGACGTCGCCTCGTTCCCCGAGTTCATGCTCGTCTACGAGCTGATCCGGCGGCGGCCGGCGAAGGAGCGCCAGGACTTCGTGTGGGACAAGATCGTCTACGCGAACCCGGTGAAGGCGAAGGAGACGCTCGAGGAGTTGAACAAGTACAAGCCGCTCGTCACCTTCGACAACCGGGTGGAGATCGGGAAGGTTGCCGAGCACGCGCCGAACGCGGGGCTGCTCGTGCGGCTTCGCGTGCCGAACACCGGCTCGATGGTCGAGCTGTCGTCCAAGTTCGGCTGCGAACCGGGCGAGGCGGTGTCGCTCATCGAGGAAGCGCACGAGGCGGGCCTGGTGGTCGAGGGGCTGAGCTTCCACGTCGGCAGCCAGTGCACGAACTTCGAGAACTACGTGCAGTCGCTGAACATGGCGGCCGCCGTCATGCACGAGGCGTCGTCGCGCGGGTTCGACCTGAAGGTGCTCGACATCGGCGGCGGATTCCCGGTGCACTACAACCGGCACGTGCCTCCGTTCAGCCTGCTCGCCCGGAAGATCAACGCCGAGGTGGACCGGCTGTTCCCGAAGGAGATGGAGATCATCGCCGAGCCGGGGCGCTTCATGGTGGCGACGGCCGTGACGTCGATCGCCACGGTCATCGGCAAGGCGGTCCGCGACGGGCGGGGGTGCTACTACATCGACGACAGCGTGTACCACACCTTCTCGGGCATCATCTTCGACCACTGCCCGTATCACTTCAAGTCGTTCAGGAAGGGGCCGACGGAGGTCTGCGCCGTGTTCGGCCAGACCTGCGACGGGCTCGACACGATCTCGCAGTCCGAGGCGCTGCCCGAACTGCAGCTCGACGACCTCGTCTATTCCGAGGACATCGGCGCGTACAGCAACGCGTCGGCGACCTGGTTCAACGGGTTCGCGCCGGCCAGGGTCGTTCACATCAACCAATAGGCCCGTAGGGGTCGGAGCGGTTTTCCGCGGCAACTCCGCGGAGACGACAGAATCGTAAGCGGAGCTGGAAAACCGCTCCGACCCCTGCGGGTTTTGGACGAACCATCGCGTCGAGCTCGTGAAGCAGTAGCCGAGCGCGCCGCGGCAGGGCCGAGGTGTCCGTTTCCGGACCGCGGCGCGCCGAACCCGGACAGCCCGCTCGCGCGGCGGCCGGAGGCGGATCCGCGGACCGCCCGTGTAATCTGCGACTTGCGGCGTCCCGGTGCCCGGGCACGGTCCTTGCCCCTCAAGCGGGGACGGCCGTGGATCGGCCGTGCCGGGGGCACGCATGTGGACTGACATTCGAATCGCCGTTCGCACGCTCGCGCGAGCGCCGCTGTTCGCCGCCGTCGCCATCCTGTCGCTCGCGATGGGGATCGGCGCCAACACCGCCATCTTCTCCCTGATCGACCAGATCCTCGTCCGCAACCTCCGCGTGGCCGACCCGGAGGGGCTCGTCGTTTTCCACGCGTCGGACAGCTTTCCCGGCCACAATCACTCGGACAGCAGCGAGTCGGTCTTCTCGTACCCGCTCTACAAGGACCTGAGGGATCGCGCCCAGGCCTTCGACGGAGTCGTCGCCCGCGCGTCAGCCGAGGTCGACGTTTCGGATGGCGGCGCCACCGAACGCGCCCGCGCGGAGCTGGTGTCCGGAAACCTGTTCAAGGTACTCGGCGTCGCGCCGGCGCTCGGGCGGGCGATTGCGCCCTCCGACGACCTCGCTCCCGATGTGAGCCCGGTGGTGATGCTGACGCACGGGTACTGGACGCGGCGGTTCGGCGCCAATCCCGCCATCGTCGGTCGCCGGGTCCTGGTGAACGGCCATCCGATGGTGGTGGTCGGCGTCGCGCCGGCCACGTTCCGGGGGCTCGTCGTCGGCAACACCCCCGACCTGTTCGTCCCCATCGCGATGAAGCGCGAGATCACTCCAACCTGGTTCGCCCTCGACGACCGGCAAACCTCCTGGCTGAACGTGTTCGCGCGGCTGAAGCCGGGCGTGGCTCCCGAACAGGCGCAGGCGAAGACGCGCGTGCTCTTCTCGGGCCTGCTCGACGAGCTGCTGACCGAGGCCAAACGGCCGCGCGACAGCCGCCTGGGACGGATGCTGGCCGGGCTGCGCCTCGAGCTGCTGCCGGCGGCCCAGGGTGTCAACGAGCTGCAGATCGAGTTCAGGAGTGCGCTGCTCGCGCTGATGGCGATGGTCGGCCTCGTCCTGCTCATCGCCTGCGCGAACGTGGCCGGGCTGGTGATCGCCCGCGCGGCCGGCCGGCAGCGGGAGATCGCGCTTCGCCTGGCGCTCGGCGCGCGACGCGCGGCGCTGGTGCGCCAGTTCCTCGTCGAAGGCGTGGTCCTCGCCGTCCTCGGCGGCCTCGTCGGCCTGCTCGTCTCCAGCTGGGTCGTCGCCGGTCTGCTGTCGGCGATGGGCGCGGACATGGCCGGCGGGATTGACGCCGGCCCCGGCGCCCGGCTGCTGATGTTCAACCTCGGCCTGTCGGTGGCCACGGGACTGTTGCTCGGCGCTGCGCCGGCGCTGCAGCTGACGCGGCCTCGCGCGATCCTCGCGTTGAAGGACGAAGGCGGGACGGTCTCCTCCGGCACCGGCCAGGCCCGGCTGCGACGGGGGCTCGTGGTGGCGCAGGTGGCGCTCTCGCTCCTTCTGCTGGTCGCGGCCGGCCTGTTCGGCCGGAGCGTGGTCAACCTGATGCGTGTGGATCCCGGTTTCAAGGTCGCCGGGGTGACGACCTTCGAGGTGGACGCAACACCGGAGGGATACCCTGCCTCCAGGGTCTACGCGTTCTACCACGACCTCCAGGACAGGCTCCGCAGCCTGCCGGGCGTCGAGTCGGTCGGTGCCACGGCACCGGCGCCGCTGACCGACTCCGACAGGAGCGCCAACTTCACGATCGAGGGCTACCAGGCGCCGAACGCCGAGGATGCCCGCGGAGCCGTCGGCATGGTGAGCGCCGGCTTCTTCGGGACGCTGCGGATCCGCGTCAGCCAGGGACGGGCGATCGACGACGACGACATCGCCGCTGGCCGGAAGGTCGCGGTCGTGAACGAGGCCTTTGTGCGGAAGTACGCGCAGGGGCGTCCGCTGCTGGGGCGTCACCTCGCGACCGGCTCGGGCGTGAACACAGTGGCCGACCGCGAGATTGTCGGTGTCGTCCGCGACTACAAGCACGACGGCCTGCGCGTGAGTGCGAAGCCGACGGTCTTCTTCCCCTATCCGCAGGACGAGCGGCCGACCGGCCTGACCTTCTACGTGCGTTCCTCGCGTTCGGAGGCGGAGATTGCTGCGGCCGTGCGCAAGGCGGTCCGCGAGCTCGACCAGAACCTGCCCGTGTTCAACATGAAGCCGATGAGCGCCCTCATCGACGAGGTGACGACGACCGAGCGGCTCATCGCCGTGCTGGCCGCCGCGTTCGGGATGCTCGCGACCGTGCTCGCCGCCGTCGGGCTCTACGGCGTCATCGCCTACATCGTGCTGCGCCGGACACGCGAGATTGGCGTCCGCATGGCGCTCGGCGCGCCCCCTCGCGAGATCCTGCGGCTGGTCATGCGCGAGGTCGGGATCCTCCTGGCCGTCGGGCTGACGATCGGGCTGGTCGCGGCGGCGCTGGCCAGTCGGCTCGTCGCGTCCCAGTTGTTCGGCCTGGGCGCCGACGACCCGATGGTGTTCCTCGCCGCGCTGGCCGGGCTGACCGTGGTGGCGCTCGGCGCAGGGACCATTCCCGCCCGCCGGGCCGCGGCCATCGATCCCATCCAGGCGCTCAGGCACGAGTGAGCGCCGGCTCGCGACTCGCGACTTGCGGATTGCGGCCAGAGACGCGCGGCCGACGACTGACGGCTGACGGCTGATGGCCGACGGCCGACGGCTGAGGCCCGGATCACGCGTTCCCCGGTACGGTGGGTCTTTCCTGGCCTGAGCGAAGTCGAAGGCAGACCCGCCGTCAAACCGGGCCGGCCGAATCCATCCAAGGACATCCGACCGCGCCAACCGGTGGTCCACCCGGGTCATGCTTCGCGTATCGATGCCGCCGTTGGCGGGGGTCCTCCTCGGTCATGACGCCCACATCATCGCGAGGAGGATTGCCGCGCCTGCGCCGCAGAAAACGGTCAGCGCACTGAGCCACGACTCCGGCCACTCGCCTCCCGTGCTGTTCCCGTCCGCCCCACGCCTTGCTGGCTGCCAACGGCAAGGCTAGAGCCTCGCCCTACAAATGAAATCGTCATCGCGCCGTCGGCCGCCAGCCCTCGCAAGATCGCAAGATCGCACGCTCACGAGATGTCGCCACCGGCCACTTCGTACTTCTTACTTTGTACTTCTTACCTGTCCGCGGCTGTCCTGACCGTCCTGACTCCATAAACAGCCGCGAGCTCGTTTCCCCCCGTCGCCTGGAACCGCACCGTGATCTTCCGCTTCCCCCTGGTCGACTCGGCGGGCAGCGTGTACTCCACGTCGAAGAAGCCGGTGTTCGTCTCGGGGCTTCGGCGCTCGACCACCTGCGACGCGACCTTCGCGCCGTCAACGAGAATGTCGAACGTGCGGTTCGCGCGCTCGTCGCCGGCGTAGGTGGCGATGAGCGTCACCGGCTGCGCGGGATCGACGGCGAGGTCCATCGAGAACCACCCGGCGCCGCGGCGGCCGTATCGGCCGCGGGCCTGCGTCGGCTGGACGTTCTCGCCCTGGTAGTTCGCGTCGCGCTCCGCCTGCATCTGGCCCGGCTGCGCGAAGCCGAGCGTCGCGGCCTCGAGACGGCGCTTCTTCTCCTCGGCGGCGCGGACCTCGGCGGCGTGCGCGGCCCACTGCGCGGGCGTGTACAGGTCCCAGTAAGCGGCGTACGTGCGGCGCTGGAGCGCGTAGAAGGGAACGAGGTCCACGTCGCGATCCTGCCCCACGCCGTCGGTGCGGAACACGCCAGGCTTGCCGGGCACCGGCTTGATCCAGGAATCGAGTGGTCGCCCCGCGGCCACCAGCGCCGGCGCCGTCCGCGGCAGCCCCTGATCCTCGTCGTCGTCCACCGCGCCTCTGCGCGCGATCGGCCCGAGGTCGCCGGCAAGGACGAGCGGACCCCACATCAGCGCGACGCGGTTCGGGTTGTCGGGCAGCGGTTCGGTCCGCAGCGTCTTCGGCAGGACGAGCGCCACCACGTCGCCGGTTTTCCACGTGCGATCCAGCTCGACGTAGCTGTCCGCCGGCGGCAGCGTCGCGACCGGCGCGCCGTTGACCCTGACCGAGAAGCCGGCGCCGGCCCAGTAGGGCCGCCTCAGCGCCAGCGTGAACCGCTTCGGCGCTTTCAACGTGAAGGCCAGCGACGCCGCGTCGCCGTCGGGGAAGGTCGTCTCGGTCGTGATCGTGGCGTCGAGCGGTCCGCCAACGGGCGACCGACGGCACGTAGAGATTCACCCAGAGCCGGCCGGGTCCCTCGAAGTAGAGGCCGTCGCCGTGGAGCGCGTGGCTTTCCATGCCGGAGCCGACGCAGCAGGTGAAGGCGCGCGTCATGTTCTGGTACTCGCGCGAGACGCCCTGTCCCACCGGCACCATGTAGCACATCGCGCCGTCGGCCGGGTCGATCGAGCCGAGGATGTGGTTGAAGAGCGCGCGCTCCTGGAAGTCGGCGTAGCGGACGTCGGGCTCGAGCGCGAACAGCGCGCGCGCCATCTTGACCAGGTTGTAGACGTTGCACGTCTCGGCCGTGCGGCCGTCGATCATGTCGCTCAGCTTGTCGGGCTCGCCGAAGTACTCGTTGCGGCCGTGCCCGCCGGTGGCGAAGGTGTGGTGGTTCACCACCTCGTCCCAGAAGAACTTCGCGGCCGTGCCTTCGCGCTGGCTGCCGGTGTACTCGTGCTGCACCAGCGCGCCGAGCAGCTTGGGCACCAGCGTGTTGCCGTGCTTGCCGGCGAGGATGTCCTCGCGACGCGAGAGCGGGTCGATGACCGCCTTGTGGTCGAAGTGGTCCGACAGCGCCAGCCAGCGCTTGTCGCCGGTGTCGGCGTAGAGATCGGCGAGCACCTCGTTCATGCCGCCGAACTCGGTGGCGAGCATCCGCTGCGTCTGCGCGTCGTCGAGCTTCGAGACGATGCCCTCGACCCACGCCGCGTACTTGACCTCGACGTCGAGCGCTGCGCGGTTGCCCGCGAAGCGATACGCGTCGCGCAGCCCGGCGAAGATCTTGTGGACGACGTACCAGGGGGACCAGAGGCCGTTCAGGTCGAATCCGCCGGAGCGGATGACGCCGCGGCTCAGCTCCTGGAAGCGGATCTTGCCGTCCACGCCGTCCTTGTCGGCCTGCGCGCCGATGTAGCCGTCGCCCTGTTTGTCCTGCACGGCCTTCAACTCGGAGACGAGGTAGTCGGCGCGCTGCTTGAAGCGGTCGTCGCCGGTCGCGGCGTACATCAGGCTGACGGCCGACAGGTAGTGGCCCGCGATGTGGCCGGTGAGCTGGCGGCCAGGCCCGTCCCACCCGCCGTAGCCCTGGGCCTTCGGCTCGAGGCCGGCGCTCTTCCGGAGAAAGGCCATCATCCGGTCCACTTCGAGCGAGAGCAGGTAGTCGCGGTCCAGGTCCTGGGCGTGCTTGAGCGGCCCGCCGGTCAGCCGGACGTCGGAGAGCGGCAGCGGACGAGCCTTCTGTGGCACCACGGGCTTCGCTGGCGCCGGGGCCTGGGCAGACGCCCCGCAGCCGGAGACGAGGGCCGCCGCGGCGAGGACGAGAAGATACCGTTTCACGAAGTGCTCCTTCCGGCTGACGACTGGCGGCCGACGCCGCCGCGCAGGGCTGCCCTTCGACTCGCCCCGAGCAACGTCGAGGGGCTCGCTCAGGGCACCCCGAGCTACGCCGAGGGGTGAAGCCCTGCGCTATCTGGAGATCCTGCGCAGACCCGCAGATAGCGCAGGCCTTCAGGCCTGCGCCACTGCCTAGCGCCTACTACTTCGCCCCTGCCTTCGACCATCTGCTCCACACTCCATCGTCATAGAGCAGCCGCAGATACACCCCCCCGACCACCGATCGCGCCTGGAAGCCCGTCTTCGTCGCGTCGTGCGTCCAGAACCAGTCGGTCATCGGCACGCGGTTGGGCGTGGCGTCGAGCATGTCGAACAGCGGGTTCACCAGCGCCTCGAAGTCCGCGCGGGACCCGGTCAGCGTGGCCGTCCACGTGATCCAATCCAGCTTGGTGTAGAGCCGGCGGCTGTCGAGCGGCAGCCCGTAACGTTCCTGGTTCCGCCTGTAGAACGCCATTTCCTTCTGCGCGACGGCCGGCGGGAACAGGCCCAGCCCGAGGATCCGGTCCCAGACGAGGTTGTACTTCTGGCTCCACGTTCCCGGGCGGTCGAACGCGAGGCGGAAGTGGTCGCCGTCGGCCGCCTCCTTCACCCACGTTGCCGCGAACCCCTCGGCGAGCTTGCGGTACTCCGCGCCGAGCGCCTTCTCGCCGCGCATGTCGCACAGCCGCGCGAACGCCCCGAGCGCGACGATGGCCTTGGCCGAGAGGTTGACGTTGTGGGCGAGGTGGCCGGCGAAGTCGTCGGTGCAAAGCTGGTTCTCGGGGTCGAACCCCTTCTCCTTCAGGTACTGCGCCCACTTCGTCAGCACCGGCCAGTAGCGGCCCGCCAGGTCGGCGTTCCCCTCCATCCGCGCGATTGCCGCGACGAGGACGATCATGTTGCCAGTCTCTTCGACCGGCATCTGGTTCTCTTCCGTCTTCTCGCCGCCGCCGTACACCTGGCCGGTGGCGTGCGGGTAGGTGCCGAGGTCGTGCGGCGCGAACGGGAACGTCCACCGCGGGGAACTGGCGTAGTCGAGGTTCGGCACCACGAGCGCGCGGGCGAGCGCCGGGCCGAACAGCAGGAACTGCGGCGCCATCGGGTAGATGACGTCCACCGTGGCGATGCAGCCGTTGCTGAAGTTCTCCTTCGGGAACAGGAGCGGCTTGCCGTCGGCGTCGGCGACGAGCTTGGTGGCCGCGAGCGTCTGGCGGTAGGCGAGCGTGGCGATGGCGGCGTACTTCGCGCCGCCGGCCTGCGCGAGATCCCGGTACAGCTCGGCGTCGAACTTCGCCGCCTTCGCGTCGAGCGCCTCGTGCTCGCGGGCCGCGGCCGACAGCACCGACTCGATGGTCGTGCCGTCCTTGCGCCAGTAGGCGCGCAGGTCCTGCGAGAAGTAGCGGATCGAGAAGATGTCGTCGTAGGCGAGCATCGCGAAGCGCGCGACCGGGGACGGTCCGACCTCGCCGAGGTCCCACGACGCCGCCATCGCCAGCCGGGACTCCGAGACGGGAGCTGGCGCCACCGGGCCGCCCGCCGCCGGCACCGTTCCGTTCGCGATGAACGCGCGCCGCAGGCGTCCTCCGTTCCCCCCGGTCACCACCGTTCCCTGCGCCGACGGCACGGCCAGGTACCCGTAGCCCCAGTCGATCCGCACGTCGTCTCCCTTCCGGGCAAGGACCGGCTGGTCAGGGTTGCCGACGCGCGCGACGAGCAGCCCGGCGACCGATGGATAGTCGAGCGCGGCCTTCTGGTCGGGCGTGTTGACGGCGATCTCCGCGCCGCACTCGAAGTAGACCTGGACCTTGTGCGGCCTGCCGTCGGCCGAGACGACGCTCCAGGTGAGATAGGTGACCGGCCGCGACAGCAGCGAGAGGTCGAAGGGCAGCGACGGCGTCAGGAAGCCGAGCGTGACACGGACCTGCTTGTTGGCGAACGTGTAGGTGGTCCGCGTTGCCGAGATCGTCACCGACCGCTGCGCGAGCGCGGCCGTGTCCGCAGGCTGGGGGCCCATGATGCGGAACGACTCGCCATCCACGCGCACGAGCGAGGTCAGCGGCTGCGTGCGTCCCGTCCAGTGCACGGTCGCCGCGTCGGTCAGCCGATCGGCCGGCGACCAGATCGAGAAATACGGGTCGTAGGCGACCAGGGGCACGGCGGGCGCGCGAAGCCGGGGCGCCGGCTGCGACACCGCCGCCGCGCGAACGACCGCGCTTGCGGTCTGGGCGACGGCCAACCCCGTCGACTGGCCGCGGGCTGCGATGACACCAGCGAGGACGAGCCCCGCCGTGACGAGAACAAGAAGATGGCGCTTCACTTTGCGCTCCCTCAGGCTGACGGCTGATGGCGGATGGCTGACGGCCGTGTCGCGCTGCCTACTGCTTGCTGCCTACTGCCTACCGCTTACCTCCGACTGCCTTCGCGACGCATTATCGCACCACCGGAGCGCAAGGAATCCCGCCGAGGGCGTTCAGGGGATAGAGAGAGACTGCCGGCCCGACCCGGCGCGGATTCCTCCTGGAGGTCTTCGATGAAACGGTTGCTGTTGTCACTGCTCGTCGCGCTCTCCTCGTCGGTAGGGGTCGGAGCGGTCTTTCCGGGCGGCCCGGTTCCAATGACGGAATTGCAATCGGGCACGGAAAAACCGCTCCGACCCCTCCGGCCGGGCGACCGGACCCTGTCCCCCTACTTCTACATCGAGGGCGGCGACGCCTCGGTGGACCGTCTCCCGCTGAAGGCGACCTCGGCCGTGGTCGACATCACCGGAGTCATCGCGCAAGTCCGCGTCACCCAGGTCT
This sequence comes from uncultured Acidobacteriota bacterium, assembly GCA_963776495.1. Taxonomy (GTDB): domain Bacteria; phylum Acidobacteriota; class Vicinamibacteria; order Vicinamibacterales; family Fen-181; genus FEN-299. Next base: position 991,484 of record CAVZMW010000003.1, read on the forward strand.
ACCGGAACGAGGGCAAGCGGCCGCTCGAGGCGGTCTACGTCTTCCCCGGCTCGACGCGCGCCGCCGTCCACGGGATGACGATGAGGATCGGCGACCGGGTGATCACGGCAAAGATCGAGGAACGACAGGAGGCGAGACGCCAGTACCAGGCCGCCCGGAACGCCGGTCAGACGGCGTCGCTGCTCGAGCAGCAGCGCCCGAACGTCTTCCAGATGAACGTCGCCAACATCCTGGCCGGCGACGAGATCAAGGTTGACCTGACCTACACCGAGCTCCTCGTCCCCGAGAACCACGTCTACGAGTTCGTCTACCCGACTGTCGTCGGGCCACGCTACTCGACCACGCCCGAGGCAGGCGCGCCAGACTCGGAGCACTGGGTGCAGAACCCGTATCTCCACAGCGGCGAAGCCCCGACCTCCACGTTCTCGTTCCGAGCGCGGATCGTCGCCGGCATGTCGCTGCGGGAAGTCAGCTCGCCGTCGCACCAGATCGACGTCAGCTACCAGGACCCGCGCCGGGCGACCATCTCGCTCCCGCCGACCGAGCGTTTCGGAGCCAACCGTGACGTCGTCCTGCGCTACCGTCTGGCCGAGGACCGCATCGAGACCGGCCTGCTTCTCGGCGAGGGGGGCGACGAGCGCTTCTTCGCGTGCATGCTCGAGCCGCCGCGGCGCTTCGACGCCGACCAGGTGCCGCCGCGCGAGTACGTGTTCGTCATGGACGTCTCGGGATCGATGAACGGATTCCCGATCGAGACGTCGAAGGCACTGCTCCGGGCCGTGCTCGGCAGGCTCAGGCCGACCGACTCGTTCAACGTGATCTTCTTCTCCGGCGGGTCCTACGTCCTCGCGCCGACGTCAGTTCCGGCGACCGAAGCCAACAGGGCGTGGGCAATCCAGGAGATCGACCGTCAACGCGGCGGGGGAGGGACCGAACTGCTGCCGGCGCTTCGTCAGGCGCTCGGCCTCGCCCGGACCCGGCCGGACATCTCACGCGTCGTCGTCGTGGCCACCGACGGCTACGTGACCGTCGAGCGCGAGGCCTTCACGCTCATCCGCGACCACCTCTCCGACGCCAACCTGTTCACGTTCGGGATCGGCAGTTCCGTCAACCGGCACCTGATCGAAGGGATGGCACGGATCGGCCAAGGGGAGCCCTTCGTCGTCCTCAATGGCGACGAGGCGCAGCCGGCCGCCGCCAGGTTCCTCCGCTACATCGCGTCGCCGCTGCTGACCCACGTTCGCATCGAGACGCCGGGCTTCGCGGCCTACGACATCGAACCCGCGCGGATCCCGGACCTGTTCGCCGAGCGGCCCCTCGTCATCGTCGGCAAGTACCGGGGAGAGCCGGCGGGCGAGATCGTCGTCAGCGGCTACACCGGCCGCGGGCGCTTCGAACGGCGTATCAAGGTCGCGGCGGGGCCATCCGATCCGACCAGCGACGGGCTGAGATATCTGTGGGCCCGCGAGCGCGCGAGCCTGCTGTCAGATTTCAGGGTGGTAGACGACGGCGAGGACGGCCGGCTGGCGCTGACCGAGCTCGGGTTGAAGTACAACTTGCTGACCGAGTTCACCTCGTTCGTGGCGATCGACCAGCGCGTGCGCAGGACGGACGGGAAGCTCGAGACGGTGAAGCAGCCGCTGCCGATGCCGCAGGGCGTGAGCGATTTCGCGGTCGGCAGCTCGAGGACGACTGTTGCCGGGAACATGATGATCGCCGCCAGGATGGCAGCCCCGGTGGTCGCCGAGAAAGCCCTGGTGACGGCGAGGCCGTGGAGCCCGGCCGCCGCGCCCGCTCCGCCGCCGCCACTTGCGCAGTTGCCGGCCGCCGTCCGCGTGCGAGTGATCGAAGTTCGACTCGTCAACCACGCGCCGGGCCACACGGTTGCGGTCAGCCTGACGCTGGGCGGCGCGTTCGCTGGCGATGCGTGCCTGGCGGGCGCCGTGGACGAGCGCGGGAGCCGCGTGAAGATCTACTTCAACGCCGAAGGCCATGCGACCAGGGTGGAGGTGCTCGACGCGGCGACCGCGGGGAACACCCTCGCGCTTCGAGCCTGCCTCGACGCTGCGCTCCGCCGGGGCCTGTCGCTGGGCGTGCCGGGGCAGGGCTACCTCGTCGTGACGATCGAGCGGACGCGGTGAAGCGGTCGGCGCCGGAAAGGCGCACGGCTGAAGCCGTGCGCTATCCGGGAATCTCGACACGATCTGCAGAGAGCGCAGGGCTTCAGCCCTGCGCTCTGCGCCGTGCGCCGTGCGCCGTGCGGCGTAAGGCCATGCGGCTGCCAGGCATGGGCGCACGCCCCGAGCTGCAGCGGAGTACCGCTCGCCTCCAATCGTGATATCGTCTGGCGCACCAGGCGGGGCGAGGTGCGAAGATGTCGGACGCCGAGGAGATCTGGCGCCGAAAGCCGGACGAGGAAATCCTCACCGCGGCGGCGTGTCTCGACGAGTACACCGACGAAGGACGCCGCGTCATCCTGGCCGAAGCGCAGCGCCGGGGTTTCGACGTGGCGCCCGTTCTGCGGGCAGCGACAGAGCTTGCCCTACCTACGGCCGCCGACCCCCGTCGGTGTGCCTACTGCGATTCACGGATCCTGTACGGCGGGAGGCGGCAAGGGAGCCTCCGGTTCTGCAGCGACGCGTGCCGCCGGGCGGGCGTCCTGCTGTCCGCCTCTCGCGAGATCCCGGACCAGGTCGTCGATGACCGCGTGCGGTCCATCTTCGACGGGCCATGCCCGCGGTGCGGCGGGCCGGGACCGATCGACGTCCACACGAGCCATCGTGCGGTTTCGGCGCTGCTCATCACCTTCTGGAGCAACAAGCCGGCGCTCAGCTGTAAGTCGTGCGGCGACAAGGCGCGGCTCTGCGACACGCTGATCTCGCTCGGCCTGGGATGGTGGGGGCTGCCGGCCGGGGTCTTCATGACGCCCATCCAGATTGGCCGGAACCTCATCGGGATGCTCGGACGCCCGGCGGCGGGCGAGCCATCCGTGCGTCTCCAGAGACTCGTCAGATTGCAGTTGACGGAAGAGTTGGCGGTGGCGCGGCCCGCGGGCGGACAGAAGACGGCCGCGGCCGGCGAGGGCCAGAACTCCCGCCTGGGGGCCGGGACGACCGATGACTGAACGGCTGACGCTCGTCTGGCGCGCGTGTGTCGGCGGTGAGCGGGGAGCCGGGCGCCGCTTCCTCGAATACAGCCGATTGTCCCATGCGAGCATTTGAACCAGTCGCACCGGACGTCCACCGGCTCTCGTTGCGTGGCGACGATTTCCTGAACGTCTATCTCCTGGGCGATGTCCTGGTGGACGCGGGCGGGCGCATGACGGTACGCCCGCTGCTCCGGGCCCTCGCCGGACGGGCGATCCGCGCGCACGCTGTGACCCACGGGCACTTCGATCACCAGGGCGGCAGCCACGCAGTGTGCTCGACGCTCGGGATCGAGTTCTGGTGCGGAGAAGGCGATCGCGGGGCGCTCGAGAACGGGAGGATCGGCCGACTCATGCAGCCCAGGCCGCTGAACCGGGGCCTGTCCCGCCTGCTCGCCGGGCCGGCACATCCGGTCGCGCGGGTGCTGCACGAGGGCGATGAGGTCGCGGCGGGATTCGTCGCCCTGGAAACGCCGGGACACACGCCGGGCAGCCTGTCCTTCTGGCGCGCCTCGGACCGGGTGCTGGTCGTGGGCGATGCCGCGTGGGCGCTGAACCCGCTGACCAATCGGCGAGGCTTGCGCGAGCCCATCCGGAGCTTCTCGTTCGACCCGGCACGGAACGGGATTTCACTGCGGCGGCTGGCCGCGCTCGAGCCGGACCGGGTGTGCTTCGGGCACGGATCGCCGTGCGGGGGCGCCGCGTTCCAGGACTTCGTCGCGGGACTGGATCTGCGGCGTTGAGCCTCGACGGTCAGCTGGCCACCGCGCGGCCGGTCCGATCCTCGACGACGCGTCGACGGAAGTGCGTGATCGGTGCGTGGCCGTCAAGATCATCACCATCTCGCTCGAGGGTACAACTTGAACATCCGTCCCCAGCACGCACTTGCCCTGGTCGCCGTGGTCATCCTCGCGACCGGCGTCCCCGCCGCCCGTCCCGCGCAACAGCGCGACGCCGTGGAAGGCGTGTGGCGCCTTGTGGAGGAAGTCGACCATCGTCCCGACGGATCGCTCATCAAGACCGGGCCCGCCGCCGGTTACGACGGCCTCCTCGTCTTCACCAGCAACGGCTACATGTCGTCGACGATCATGCCGAGGGGACGCACGTGGAGGCGCGACACCGTGACCCCGGCCGAGCAGCGCGACACGCTCGAGCTCTCGGGACCGTGGACGTCTCACGGCGAGAAGCTCACGCTCACAGTCCGCTTGGTTCGCGTGAAATGACGAGGCATCTGACCGGCATCTTACGTTTCAGAGAATGGTTCGGTCACTCGACCGGGTAGGCGGTCGGGCATCATCCTCGAGCGGGAACCGGTACCGTTACGCGTGACTCGGCCCTCAACCGTCGGCCGTCTGCCGGGCGGCGCACGGCGTCAGGCGTAGGGCGTATAATCCCGGCTTCATGCCATCGAAATTGACGGTGCCGGCCCTGGTCCTGGCGATCGGCCTGAGGGCGTGCGGCGGCTCACCGCCGGAGTCGAAGCCGCCGGCGCCGCCGCGCGCCTCGGCCGACACGGGCCTTGCCGCCTATCTTCCCGCGGCTGGCGCGCTGGCGGGGTGGACGCGCTCGAAGCCGCCCCAGGCCTACAGCGCGGACAACCTGTGGGAGTTCATCGACGGCGCCGCGGAGATCTACGTCGGCTTCGGCGTCCAGGACGCTCTGAGCGCGGGCTACAGCCTTGGCGGCGCGGACGTGAGCGTCGAGGTCTACCAGGCGCCCGACTCGCTCCACGCCTGGGGGATCTACGCGCAGGAGCGACCGCCGGCGCCGCAGGCGATCCAGGTGGGCGCCGAGGGTTACGCGAACAGCAACGTGCTGATCTTCTGGAAAGGCCCCTGCTACGTGAAGTTGATCGCGGACCGCCCCGACAAGCCCGGCAGCGCGGCGCTGGCGGCCCTGGCCGTCGCCATCAGCGAGAAACTGCCGGGCGGCGCGCCGTTGCCAGGCGAACTGGCGGCCTTTCCCCGGAAGAGTCTCGTCCCGCACTCGATCAAGCTGGTGCCCAAGGATGTCCTCGGGCAGTCGTACCTCGCCAACGGGTTCGAAGCCGCCTACAAGGACGGGCCGGCGGCATCACGTCTCATCGTCATTCCGGGCGCGACACCAGCGGAGGCGACGGCCAGCCTGGGCCGCTACCGGGCGTTCGTCGGCGCCGGCGGAAAGACGCGGGCCCTGTTGCGCCGCGTGGGTGACGAAGGCTTCGCCGCCGACGATCGGTACAGCGGCCGCGTCGTCGCGGCCCGCTCGGGGGCCCTCCTGGTGATCTCGGTCGGCGCCGCGTCCGACGCGGCGGGCCTGGGTCTCATCGCCGACTACCTCCACGCCCGGCAACTGGACACACGATGACCAAGGTGACGCGCAGGACCTTCTTCCAGGCCTCCACGGCCGCCGCGGCCGGCGCCGCGATCCCCACGGCGCAGCCGGGATTGCAGGCGCCGGCGGCCGGCGCCCCGGCGGTCAAGCGTTTCAAGACGCTGGGCCGGACCGGCTGGAAGGTCGGCGACATCTCTGGCGGCTCGGGCCAGACGGATCCAGGCGTGCTGGAATACATGTTCCAGGCCGGCATCAACCTGATCGACACCGGCCAGCAGTATGTCGGCCATGAGGAGATCATCGGCAAGGTGCTGCCCAAGTGGCGCAGCAAGGTGTTCGTGCTCGACAAGTGGGACCCGCCGCTCATCACGCCCACGGTGACCAAGTCGGCGCTGCTCGAGGCGCTCGACGTGTCGCTCAAGAAGCTGAACACCACCTACATCGACTGCATGGCGCTCCACGCGATCGGCCACCCGCGATACGGCGGCCTGGACCGGATCCAGAACCCGGCGATCTACGAGGCCTGGGACGAGGCGAAGAAGCTCGGGAAGATCCGCTTCACCGGCGCGTCGAGCCACGGCCCGCGGGTCATCGAGGACATGAGCTGGGGCATCGACAACAACCGCTTCGACCTGATCCTCGTCGGCGCCAACTTCCTCACCCACGGCATCGAGCCGGTCCTGAAGAAGGCCCGGGCGAAGAACATCGCGACCATCGCGATGAAGACGATGACGCTCTACACGTCGGACCTGAACATCCGCGCGCTCCAGGGGCAGCACGTCAACGCGCGCCAGGCCTGCCTCAAGTGGGTGCTCGCCTCGGGCCTGTTCGACACGCTGGTCGTGCGCATGCCGAGTTACGACACCGCGGCCGAGTACCTGGCCGTCTCGGGGACGACCCAGCTTCCCGCGCGCGACAAGGCGCGCCTCGACCTGATCGCGGAACACATCGGCACCGACTACTGCCGGCCGGGCTGCGATGCCTGCCTCGGGACCTGCCCGCGGGACGTTCCCATCGCCGACATCCTCCGCTACCGGATGTACTTCGAGAACTACCGCGAACAGAAGCTGGGGATCGAGAAATACCAGAAGGTGCCGGCCGCGCGCCGCGCGGCGTCGTGCGCGGGCTGCCCGGCCCCGTGCGAAGCCTCGTGTCCCTACGGCGTGGGCATCCGCCGCCGGCTGTCGGGCGCGCACCGGATGCTGTCGCTGGTGTAGCCGGGGACCGATCACCGCCTCAGAGACGAAGCGAGGGCATGATGTCGAATCGGTGGATGGTCGTCGCTCTGCTGCTGGCCACGGGGGCGCTCGGGGCCGGCGTGTCCGCGTCGAGTCCCGCCGAGACGGCGCAGGCGATCCTCGCGCGCTCGATCCAGGTGCACGGCGGCGACAAGCTGACCGCCTGGAAGACGATGGTCGTCGAGGGCACGATCGACGTGGTGGACGGCGTGACCTACCATGCCGCCTACCGGTTGTGGGCGGAGAAGCCCGGCAAGCTGCGCGTGGAGCACGACCTGACCGCCGACCGCGGCCGGCGATTCGACCAATACTTCCTGAACGGGGGCGTCTCGTGGATGCGGCGGAGCCTGATCGTCGGGACGGTGCCGCTGGCGCGCATGCAACGCTGGCTCGACCAGTGCGCCTTCGTCGCCGCCTACGCGGCCCACAGCGCAGCCTTCGCGCTGCAGCCGGACGCGGTCGTCGGGGACCGGCCAGCCTTCGTGCTGCACGCGACGATCGACGGCGCCGCCATCGATCTCTACATCGACAAGGAGCGCTCCTACCTGCTGCAGGAGGTGACGCCGGACGGGCGCCGCGTGTTCTCGGGGTTCACGAACTTCGCCGGCCGGACGTTGCCCACCAAGATCAACGAGTACGCCCGGACCCGCCAGGGCGAGACGCTCACGCCGATCGTCTGGAAGACCGTGAAGTACGACGTGCCGGTCGAGGAGTGGCTGTTCGAAGAGGACAAGCCCGTACGTTGAGGCGTGCGGCGCAAGGCGACAGTGGTCAGTGGCCAGTTGCTGGTTGTCAGTGTGTCACGTGTGGTCGTCTGGCCTGTGGGAACTGGCCACTAGCGCCATGAATCCCTGTCGCCCTCGTCTGAGAACGGACATGATGTTCAGCTCCGGGCACCCAGTGGCCGCCGGAGACCGCTGATGCGGCCTATCGTCAGGAGGTCTTCGGCTTACGGCTTACGGCATACGCCATACGCGTTACGGCCGGATCACACGTGACGGCGTGACGCGGGCGTATGGCGTGAGGCGTGAGGCGTAGGGGGCGTGATGCGTGAGCTGCCCTACGTCGTCCTCGTCACCTTCGAGAGCCCGCGCGGCTGGTCCGGATCGAACCCGCGGCGACGGCTGAGATGGAAGGCGAGCAGTTGGCCGGGCACGACGGCGGCGATCGGCGAGAGCCACTCGGGAATGTCGGCGGGCAAAGCGAGCGGGGCCGAGGCGAGCGCCAGCGACGAGTCCAGGTTCGAGAGGACCACGGGCCTGGCGCCGCGCCGGACAATCTCGCGCAGCAGGTCCTCGACTTCGCCGCTCACCGCCCCCTTCACGTTGACCACGATGGCGGCGAATCCCGTGTCGATGAGCGCGACCGGGCCGTGCTGGAAGTCGGCTGCCGAATACGGCTCGGCGGCGAAGTAGGCGAGTTCCTTCGCCTTCAGCGCGATCTCGAACGCGGTGGCGTAGTTGAATCCCCGGCCGATGACGACACCGTGGCCGGCACCGGCAAGCGTCGCTGCCGCCGCGTCGATGGCGCCGGCGCCGACGGCGAGGGCCGCCGCGACCTGGTCGGGCACCGCCTGCAGTTCGGCCTTCCGCTCCGCGTCGCCCGACGCGGCGGCGGAGAGCATGGCCAGCGAGAACAGTTGCGCGGTGTAGGTCTTGGTGGCCGCCACGCTTTCTTCGGGGCCGGCCCTGAGCAGCAGCGCATGGTCCGACACCGCCGCCAGCGGCGACCCCGGTTCGTTGGTGATCGCGAGCGTCGGGCATCCCTGCCGCCGCCCCTCCTCGACGACCGCCACCAGGTCAGGCGACTGCCCGGACTGCGAGATTCCGACGACGATCGCATCATCCATCCGCGGCGCGGCGCCGTAGCGGGTGAACAGCGACGGCGTGGCCAGCGTTACCGTCAGGCGGTTGTACGCGCCGAAGACGTACTGGGCGTAGCGGGCGGCGTTGTCGGACGATCCGCGCGCGGCGACGATCACGTGGCGCACCGCGCGCCGGCGAAGCGTCCGCGCAACCGCTTCCACCTCGTCCGCCCCGTCGGCGAGCAGGCGCCTCAGCCGTTCGGGCTGTTCGGCAATCTCGCGGAGCAGGACAGATCCCGACATAAGGGCGATTCTATAGGCGCGACGAAGCGCAGGCAAACGCGGGAGCGTAAAGTAGTGAGAGGGGAATCTCAAGATCTTGCGATCTTGCGAAGTACGAAGTACGAGGTAAGAAGTACGAAGTAAGACACCGGCCCGCGGCTCGCGACCTGCGACTTGCGGTGGTGCAAGCGTGACCCAGCCGTCAGTCGTCGGCCGTCAGCCGTCAGCCGAGATCGGAAGATTGCGAGATCAGTAGATGTGTGGAGGCCCCCATGAGGATGCCCGTCATCTTCGCCGCGCACGGCGCGCCGGTGCTGCTCGACGATGACGCCTGGATGTCGGAGCTGGCCGCCTGGGCGAAGGCCATGCCCAAGCCGTCCGCCGTGCTGATGGTCTCGGCCCACTGGGAGCAGCGCCCGACGACGCTCGGCGCGACGCGAACCGTGCCTCTCGTCTACGACTTCTACGGGTTCCCAGACAAGTACTACCGGACGAGGTACCCGAGCCCCGGCGCCCCCGAACTGGCCGACAGGGTTCGCGACCTCCTCGACCAGCGAAAGATGCCGTGGTCCGACGACGAGGCGCGCGGCCTCGACCACGGGGCGTACGTGCCGCTGGTCGCGATGTACCCGGAGGCCGACGTGCCGGTGCTCCAGAATCTCGATGCCGGCCCTCGACCCGCAGGAACTCTTCGCGCTGGGCCGGGCGCTGGCGCCGCTGCGCGACGAAGGTGTGCTCGTCTTCGGCAGCGGCTTCCTCACGCACAACATGCGCTACGCGTTCCGGCCCGGCATCCCGGCGTGGGCGCGGGAATTCGACGCGTGGGTCGCCGACGCGCTCGTCAGGTTCGACGTGGACTCGCTCGAGGACTTCCATCATCGGGGGCCGTCGGCCGACCTGGCATTGCCGACGTGGGAGCACTACGCGCCCCTCCTCGTGAGCGCGGGCGCGAGCGCCGAGGCCGCGGCGCGGCCGAAGGTGACGTTCCCGATCACCGGCTTCTGGATGGAGGGGGCGTTCACGAAGCGGTCGGTCGAGTTCGGGTAAAGAGGCGTCCGACAGGGGGAGACACGATGATTTCCGTTCGCCGCGCGGAAGAGCGCGGTCACTTCGACCACGGCTGGCTGAACACCTACCACACGTTCTCGTTCGCGGATTACCTCGACCGGGAGCACATGGGCTTCCGCGGGCTCCGCGTCATCAACGAGGACCGCGTGCTGCCAGGGAACGGGTTCGCCACGCATCCCCATCGCGACATGGAGATCATCTCCTACGTGCTCGAAGGAGGGCTCGAGCACCGCGACTCGATGGGGAACGGATCGGTGATCCGTCCGGGCGAGGTGCAGCGGATGAGCGCCGGGACGGGCGTCACGCACAGCGAGTTCAACGCGTCTCAGGAGGAACTGGTGCACTTCCTCCAAATCTGGATCCTCCCCGCGCAGCGCGGCCTCGCGCCGGGCTACGAGCAGAAGGCGTTCCCCCGCGCGAAGCAGAAGGGGAGACTGCGGCTGGTGGCGTCGCCGAAGGGCCGCTACGGCAGCGTGACGATTCATGCCGATGCGCTGCTGTACGCGGGTCTGTTCGACCAGGGCGAGGCCGTGACGCTGCCGCTCGCGGAGGGCCGCCACGCGTGGGTCCAGATCGCCCGCGGCCAGGCGCGTGTCAACGGCCAGGACCTGAAGGCCGGCGACGGCGCCGCGATGTCGGGCATCCCGGGCGTGCAGATTACAGGAATCGAGGCGAGCGAGATCCTCGTCTTCGATCTGGCCTGAGCCCTGAGCCTTGAGCCCTGAGTCTATTCGTACCTGAGCGCCCGGAGCGGATCGATGCGGCTTGCCGCCCTCGCCGGGATGTAGGCGGCGACCACCGCCGTCCCCATCAGGACGCCGGTCATCACGAGCAACGTCGCCGGGTCGAACGGGCTCACGTCGTACAACTGGCTGGCCAGCAGCCGGCTCAGCGCGATCGATCCCGCCACGCCGATCGCGACGCCGGCGAGGGCGAGCCCCGCCCCCTGCCGCAGCACGAGACCTACGACCGACCACGCGTTCGCACCGAGCGCGATGCGCACGCCGATCTCCTGCGTGCGCTGCGCCACCGAGTAGCTGACGACGCCGTAGAGGCCGAGCGCCGCCATCAGCAGCGCCACCGCCGCGAAGAAGCCCAGCAGCGACACGACGAACCGGCGCGGGCCGAGCGACTCGTCCAGCAGGTTCACCATCGTCCCCGGCCGCTGCGCAGGCAGCGAGGGGTCGATACCGCCGATCGCGGCGGCCACGATCGATGCCGACGCGGAATCCGAGCGGCTCATCCGCGCGACGATGTAAGAGCCCGACGTCGGCCGCTGGTAGAGGCACCAGTAGTAAGTGCCCTTGTCCGATTCGCCGGCCAGGCTCGTTTGCAGGACGTGGCCGACGACACCGACGATGGTGGCCCACGGCGTGGAGGACCCGTTGCGGATCCGCTTTCCCACCGGGTCCTGGCCCGGCCAGTAGCGCGCGGCCAGGTTCTCGTCGATGACGGCCACCCGGTCGGTTCCGATCCGGTCGTCGTCGGTGAAGACGCGACCCTTCCGAAGCGGGATACCGAGCGTCGCGAAGTACCCCGGGCTGACGACGCGGACGCGTCCGTGCGGCCCCGGTTCGTTGGGCCCGAGCGCCTGTCCCTCGATCTCGAACGACGCCGACGAGTCGCCGCCCGTGAACGGCAGCGACGAGCCCGCGCCGGCGGCGGCGACGCCGGGAGACTGCCGCAGCCGATCGACCAGCGCCTGGTAGAAGGCCACCCGCGCCTCGGGCTTCGGGTACTGTCGCTCGGGCAGCATCACCCCGCCGAGGGCAAGGCCGCGCGGGTCGAAGCCGGGCGTCACTCCCTGGATTTGCCCGAGGCTTCTGATGAGCAACCCCGCGCCCACCAGCAGCACCATCGCGAGCGCCGTCTCGGCGACGACCAGGCCCGAGCGCAGGCGCTGCCGATGCCTGCTCACGCCAGCCGTGCGCCCCGCGGCCCTGAGGTGATCCGCCGGATCGACGCGGGTCATCTGCCAGGCCGGCGCCATCGCGAAGAGCAGGGCCGACGCCACGGCGATCCCCAGCGTGAACAGGAGCACCGGGACGTCGATGGCCGGGCGCAGGCCGACGACCGACCCCACGGGCGCCACCGCCAGCATGACGCGCATGCCGGCGTAGGCCGCGCCGAGGCCGACGACGGCCCCCGCGGCCGACAGGACGGCGCTCTCGGCCAGCGTCTGCCTGATGAGCCGCCAGCGTCCCGCCCCGAGCGCGGCCCGCACGGCGGCTTCACGGTTGCGGCTCGCGGCGCGGGCGAGCATCAGCGCGGCGATGTTGGCGCACGCGATCAGCAGCACGAAGCCGACCGCGCCGACCAGCACCAGCATCGCCCGCTTCGAGTCGCCGGCGACGTAGTCGGTGAACGGCATCGCGAACATGCCCCACTGCGACGATTTCGCGAAGTCGCCGATCTCGCCGCCGTCGGTGCGCACGCGCCCGGCGAGCGCGTCGATGCGCGCGTTGGCGCCGGCCGCCGAGACCGTGGGCCTGAGCCGCGCCACGCCGACCAGGTGTTCGTTGAACCGGTACTGGTCGGTGAATTCGGCCGCCGGCAAGCCGAACGGGACCCAGGCGTCCACCTCGCGGGGCCAGCGGAAGTCGGTGCGCATCACGCCGACCACCTTCGCCGGCTTGTCGTCGATGGTCATCGTCCGGCCCACGACGGCCGGGTCACCGCCGAACAAGCGCAGCCAGGCGGAGTGAGCGAGCACCACCGCCGGCTGTCCCGCCGGCTGGTCCTCCTCCGCTGTGAACGTCCGCCCCAGCTCCGGCGTCGCCCCGAACACGTCGAACCACTCGCGCGACACCTTCGCCCCGCGCAGAACCCTCGGCGTTCCGCCGGTCGAGTAGGTGAGATCGCTTTGGTCCATGACGGCAGTGTGCTCGAAGGTGTCCCGGGCGTCGCGGACGTCCCGGAAGTCCGGGCCGGAGATCGAGATGCTCGGCAGGTTGAGCTTCAAGTACTTCGCGCGAACGGCGACGACGCGGGCGGGGTCGGAGATTCCCGGCGGCGAGAGCAGGGCCTGGTCCACCAGCCCGAAAATGGCCGAGTTGGCGCCGATGCCCAGCGCCAGCACGGCCACGGCGGTGATGGCGAACACCGGGTTCTTGACGAGCGCGCGGACGGCGACGCGGAAATCCTGCAGCATGAAACCTCCAGGCCTCACCGGTCGTGGGCCATGCTGGATTGGACGCATGGCGGGCGAGGAGGGTTCGTCGGGCGGGTAGCGTGACGGGGATCAGGGACCGGGGATCGGGGATCGGGGACCCTGGACGAGCGAGCGTCACCGACCCGGGACCGCCGCTTGCTGTCCCGTTTCATGACCGCCCCAGTCGGCGGGTGTTAACATGCGCGTGGCGCTGAGCTTCTGGTTCTGCCCTGTGCGCGGACGCGGCCATGGATACCTGCCACGCCCTTGCCCCCGGGGCAGGCCGCGAAGCGACCGACAACCAAGATAGGCGGATCGTAAGACGTTGAAGGAAACCAGATACGTGCGCGTGGCTATCGAACAAGCCCTTATCGATCTCGAGCGACAGCAGGACGTTCGCGTCTGTCTCGCTGTTGAGTCGGGGAGCCGCGCTTGGGAATTTGCATCGCCCGACTCCGACTACGATGTCAGGTTCATATACGTCCATCGGCTCGAATGGTACCTCTCGCTGGACCTTGAGACGAAGCCTGACACGATTCAGCAGGCAGCCGACGTGCTCGATGCTAGCGGCTGGGACGTCCGGAAGGCGCTCAGGTTGTTTCGGAAGTCCAATCCGCCGATTCTCGAGTGGCTGCAGTCGCCCACCGTCTACCGTGAGATCGGCAGGCTAGCCACCGAGATGCGCTCGCGTCTGTCAGAGTTCTACTCGCCTCGATCGTGCGCGTTTCACTACTGGCATATGGCGCAGGGCAACCTGCGGGAGCATCTTCAGGGCGACGTCGTGTGGCGCAAGAAGTACCTGTATGTTCTCCGCCCCCTCTTGGCGTTGCGCTGGATAGAGCAGGGTCGCGGCCCGGTTCCGATGGAATTCGTGCGATTGATCGACGCTACCGTCACCGAGGCGGACGTCAGAAGAGCGATCAACGACCTGGTCGCAGCAAAGATCGCGGGGTCGGAGCTCGATCGGGGGCCGCGGGTCGCCGCGCTCAGCGACTTCATCGAGGCAGAGATGGAGCGTGCCGAGGCGAGAGCGGCGGCGGCGCCGCCGGAGGCCAATGCCGCGGACGACCTGGATCCCCTGTTTCGGCAGGTCCTCGGCGAAGCTTGGGAATGAACGGCCGGGGAGAGTAGGAGTGAACGGCCAGGGAGATAGTTGACCTGCCTAACCATGCGCTGCAGCCAACGGGCGCGAGTCGGTGCCACCATCGTTGTGGCACCCGCGGCTGAGTGCCATCGTCAGACCGCCGGTCACATCAACGGTATACGTCGCGGCGATGCCCGACCTTCACAACTACGACACAGGAGTCGGCGTCGTCGATGGAATAGACGATGCGATAATTGCCCTGGCGGAGACGGTACTTCTCCTCGCCGGACAGCTTCTCGGAACCTGGCGGGCGGGCATCGAGAGCGAGTTCGCTGATTCGAGCGACCAGTCGCCTGCGTTCCTTGCGAGGCAGGGCTTCGAGTTCCTTCGCGGCCGACGGCTTGATCAGAAGGCTATAGCTTGCCACGCCGCTTCAGGTCCTGGAGCATCGTCTCGAAGTCGAGGTTCGGCTCATGCGCCCGTTCGTCGAAGGCGGCCAAGTCGTCGACGTCTTCGAGCAGGCTTTGTCGGACGGCGGCGTTGACCAACTCCGACAAGCTCTGGTCGGTCTCGGCGGCCTTGATGCGCAGCGCGCGGTGCAGGTCGGCGTTGAGGTAGACGGTCGCACGCCTGGAGTCTCCCATGCGATCAGGATAGCCCTGGCAGTGCTATGACGTCAACACGCCATGACGTTGTAACGCTTCATGCCCCCAGCTCGCGATCTCACCAGCGCGTACTGCCGCGATGACCAGCCGGCCCGCCCTCCGCTGCCCGCCAAAGAAAAGGGCCCGGGACCCACCGGCGTGGATCCCGGGCCCTGAACCATATCGGGCGTCGCGTGCCATGCGCCGCCCCTTCCGCCTTCGCCAAGGCTACGGCGGCGGGAGAGGGGACGGCCTACGTACCGAGACCCGATCCCTGAATCCCGACCTCTGAATCCCGCTCCTGTCGGCGCGTGTTAACATGCGCGTCGCGCTGATTGTCCGGTTCTACCCTGTGCCCGGATGCGGCCATGGATACCTGCCACGCCCGTCTTCCCGGGGGCAGGCCGCGAAGCGACTTACAACCACGTTATCCGCGAGAAGCCCAAGGACGTTTGTAGAGCAACCATGGCGCACACGGTCTTCTTCGCATGGCAATTGGATACGCCTTCTGAACAGAACAAGGCGTTCATCTGGAGAGCCTTGGAACGCGCCACAGCCTCTATTGGGCTGTCCGATTCCCTGGAAGCGTCACCGCGGCCGGAAAGTGACACTGGCGGTGTCGCCGGCAGCCCAAACATCGTTGAGACGATCTTTACGCGCATCCGAGACTGCGCGCTCTTTGTTGCCGACCTGACGTTCTCGGCCAAGTCTGAATTAGGCAGGCTGGCTCCAAATCCCAACGTGTTGATCGAGCTTGGGTACGCGGCGCGGTCGGTCGGATGGGAGCGAACCATCCTGGTCATCAATGCGAAGTATGGAAGGGCGGATCAACTGCCGTTTGACATTCTCCAGCACAGATGGCCAATCGAATATCGGATGACCGAGCAAACAAAAGTGGGTGAAAAGAGGTTCGAGGAGCTATCGGATGCGCTGAACGCAGCGATTTGCAGTTGCGAGCACCACCTGCTTGTGCGAGCAGAGGAAATGGCCGACTCGCTCGACACAGCCACAATCGATGTTGTCGCGCAATATGAAACGGCCGATCTCATTGACATGCGGCTACCGGCGAAGACGATGGGTGAGATGCTGAATGGGCTTGACCACATCCTCGCTATCCGTCAGTTGATTTCGGTCGGCGCCCTACGTGTCACCCATTCGCCAACTGTGGGGTATGCGTGGACGTACGACGGTCGGAGGATGATCGACGCGTTGAAAAGAAAACAGCCGCGTATCCTCGACGTGGTTCGAGCGCATCGACAAACGAATGTGAGCGACTAACTAACGGGTGAAGCTGACCTGACCCGTCGTAAAATCGCGTTGGTCGGCCCGGCTTATTGCTCGCGTCTAAGCACTCGACAACGGGGACTGGGCCTATACTCTCGGGAGGGGACAGAAGGAAGCCATGGTTCCAAGCCTGGCGGTTGTTCACAGCGACCCCGACATCCTCGGCGGGACGCCCGTGTTCGTCGGCACGCGAGTTCCGGTCGTGTCACTCTTCGATTACCTTGAAGCCGGCGACACGCTCGACGAGTTCCTCCAGCAGTTCCCTTCGGTCCGGCGCGAGCAGGCCATCGCGGCGCTCGACCTGGCCCGGGACACGGTGCTCGATCGTGCGCGTACTGCTTGACGAGAATCTCCCGCGCGATCTTATTCCGCTTCTCGGCGGGCATACAGTGCTCACCGTGCAGGGCCTCGGCTGGGCCGGGATCAAGAACGGCGAACTCCTGAGCCGCTCGGTCGGCGCCATCGACGCCTTCATCACGATGGACAGCAACCTCCTGTTCCAGCAGCGGTTGGAGGGGCTGCCCTTCGGCGTTGTCATCATCCACGCAAGGTCGAATCGCGTGGCGGATCTGCTACCGACGGTGGACTTGGTGCTGGCCACGCTCTCGGATTTGACTCCTGGACAGATTCGGCATGTTCGCGCCTGACATCGCGACGCACCAAAGAAGAAGGGCCCAGGACCCACCTGCGTAGATCCCGAGCCCAAGCGTGCAAAGCCGAGAGCCGAACGCCTACTTCGCGTCCAGCTTCCGCCCCGCGTTCAAACTGTCGAAGTTCAGGATCGCGTTGAACACCATCGCGTATCCGCCGATCGTCTCGCCCCGGTAGATCGGGTTGGCGGCGAACAGCACGACGTGTCCCTGCCCGACCGGGACGTCGACGACGACCGGGCGCTGGGCGATGTCATTGCCGCCCTCGAGCAGGCCCGAGGCGAGCAGCGTGGCCTGGGCGTCGAATCGCAGCGCGACGCGCGGCCTGAACTGCGGCGGGATCAGGTTGCTCGGGTTCCGCTTCAGCTGCTCGTCGGTCGGCAGCGCGTACTGCCACGGCTGGGTCGTCACCGGCGCCGGCGGCGGCGTCAGGTTGGTGCCCACGTACATCGGCCGGCCCTGCACCGTGTCCGGATCGTCCGCGGTGCCGCGCCCGGTCGGCCGGCTGGCCCCGCCGCCGCCGCGCGCCCCGCCTCCAGGAGCGCCGCCCGGCATCCCGCCGCCGCCGCCCCGCCCGCCGCCGCCCACGGTGGAGCTGACGGTGAAATACGCGCCGTTGTTGCTGTACATCGCCAGGTTGTCGGGGATGCCGTAAACGATCGGACTCGCGTCGTCCACGACCCTCGTCCGAAGCAGCGACCCGACCACGCGCGTCGTGCTGGCCGGGTTCCCCGCGTTCACGCCGTAGCTGAAGTTGTTGCTGATGGCGAAATCGGCGGAGCTGTTCGAGCCGATGAACACGCCGCCCTTCGCGATGAAGTCGCGCAGGTGCATCAGCCCTTCGAGGCCCATGCCGACCCGCGTGTCGTCGGTCTGCGCCCACGTGCCGATGTTCGGCAGCTCCTTGACGTTCCACGGCGTCGGGTTCCGCCACATCGGCGTGCCCTCGACCGCCCCCTGGCCGCCGCCGGGTCCGAACACGATCACGTCGTACTTGGCACGGAGGTTCGGCGTGTCCTTCACCGTCGCGGGATCGATGTAGTCGTACGGCACGCCGTAGATGTCGAACGCCTGCCGCCACCAGCCCTCGGTCTGCGTGTTGGTCCACTGGTGCAGGATGGCGACGCGCGCCGCGCGCGCGGCATGCGTCTTCACCGCGGGCGCGGCCTCCAGGGCGACGCCCCTGAGGCCGAGCGCGGTCAGCGCCTTGTCGAGATCGGCCTGCGCGACGCCCTTCACGATGAAGGTGCCGCGGTTGAACTTGGCGCCGCCGCCCTCGAACGGCTCCTCGGCCACCTGGATGTCCGCGTCCTTCAGCCTGTAGCGGAGCGTCGCGAGGGAGTTGTCGCCGTTGCCGTTGATGGCCACGAGCGAACCCTGGCCGGTGACGCCGCTGACGGCCTTCACCTCGCCCTTGACGAGTTCCATCGGCGCGTCGAGCACCTTCACGTCGGTGATGCGGACGGCCTGCACGCCGAACCCCTCGGGGAACGTCCACCCCGTGTCGTCGTAGGGCCGCGACTGCGCGTCGTTCGGCGCCCAGGTACCTGGTAGTCGAGCAGCGCGTCGGCGATGCGCGAGTAGGGCTGGTCCATGCGGACGACGAAGCTGCCCGCCGGGAATTCGCGCGTCACCGGCGCGGGCTTCTCACCGGGTTGCCCTCCGCGCCCCTCCGCCGCTTGTCTCGCCGAAGCCGGGGGCTGCCCTTCCTGTCCTCCGGCAGCCGCCGGCGAAGGCGGACCGCCTGCCGACTCACCACCTGCGCCGCGTCCCCCCCGTCCGCCGCGTCCGCCCGCGTTCGCCGCGGGCCGCGCGGGCACGGTGACGGTGAAGGCGGCCGTCGCCCGCGAGATCTCGACCCCCTGCTTCTGCAGCACGCGCAGCAACTCGGCCTGGGTGCCCAGGCGCGGGTCGCTCGCCGGCAGCACGTAGGCGGCCGGCCCCTCGACCTTCGGCTTGGTCACCGACCGCTTGCTCTTGTCGTAGAAGTTGCGGAGGAAGTAGACGCGGTTGTTGGCGAAGTAGTTGAGCGAGACGATGATCCCCGTCTCTTCGTAGTTGTTGTTGTTGCGCAGCGACCAGCGGACGCGCGGAGATCGGCGGGTTCTGGCGGAACCAGGTGCGCGAGGTCTCACTCGCCGACAGCGTCCGCTCCTCGGTGTCGGCGTTGCCGCCGTTGCCGTAGGTCTCGTAGAGGCGGCTGATGCCGTTGTGGAGCGCCGCGAAGAACATCAGGTAGCCGGGCGACCAGGTGTCGAACGTCCCCCAGGCGTACACGCCGGGCATGCCCATCCGCGTCATCTCGTTGACGTTGTTCCAGCCGATGAGGTGCCACTCGTTGGTGAGGATCGGGTCGAGCCAGGCGTTGTAGGGCCCGTTGCCGACCGTGTTGTCGTAGAGGAACGACCCCGACTCGTGCAGGTCGTGCAGCACCTGCGCCTTCCAGCCGATGTAGGTGTTCAGCACGTTCTGCGACAGCTTGAGCGTGAGGCCCATCGCGTCGCGGTTGTTGTCGTGCGCCACGTACTTGCCCGAGTAGACCGCGTTCAGCGGCGTGTCGTTCGGGTGCTTCTTCTTCCACTCGTACACGTCCACCACCTTGTCGCGGCCGTCCGGTTCGACGACCGGCGTGATGAGCGTGATGACGTGCTCGCGGATGTTCCGGATGTAGAGGCTGTCGTCCACGGCGAGCCGGTAGGCGAGTTCCATCAACGCCGTCGGCGCCCCCGCCTCGTTGGAGTGGATCGTGCCGGTGATGTAGTAGATCGGCGCCGCCCGCTTCGCGATCTCGTCGGCGACGGCGTCGTCGAGCTTGATCGTCCGCGGATCGGCCAGCTTGGTGAGGTCGGCCTTGTTCTGGTCGAGCTTCGCCATCAGCGCCTCGGACGCCACCGCGACGGCGATCATCTCGCGGCCCTCTTCAGTGGTGCCGATCGAGTAGACCTTCACCCGCGGCGTCGTCTTGGCGAGCAGCCGCATGTACTGGTACACCTCTTTCGAGTAGGGGAGCTTGCCCGGCGCGCCGGCGATGTCGCCGAGCACGGCCTTCGGCGTCGGCACCGTCTTCGAGGCGGGCATGTAGTCGATGACGGGCGAGAGGAAGAAGGTCTCGGTCGTGTACTCCTTGATCTTCTTCGTGTACTCCTCGTCGATCGGCTGGCTCGGAAGCCTTCCGGGCTTGGCCGTGGCGAGCGCCGCCTCGGTGGCGGCCGGCGTGGCCTGGCCCGCGGCCCTGCCCTGCGGGGCAGGGGCCGCGGAGAGAACGACGTGGATCGTGGCGACGAGCGCGCACGCGGACAACTGTCTGGCGAGATGTCGAGTGTTCACAACGGGCCTCGTTATTTCCTGCTCCCGGCCGTGGCGGCCGGCAGCTTCACCGGTTCGGGGACTTCGAGCGTCAGCTTGTACTTGGCCAGCGTGCCGCTGAGAGCGGCGGCCCTGGCGATGGCCGCATTGGCGTCGGCGAGCGCCTTCGGCGCCTGCGCCTTCGCGTCGTCGTAGGCGCGCATGACCTGGGCCGTGGGCCACATGCCGCCCATCAGGCCGTTCTTGGCCTGGGTGATGCGGCCGGCGACGCTGACCGACGACGTCGCGCCGCCGCCACCGCGTCCGCCGGCCGGGGCCGCGAACCTGGGCACCACCCCTCCGAGCTCCTTGGCGAGACCGTCAACAGAGGCCTTCACGTCGGCCGGAACATCGGCGCGGCCGGCCACCTCCTTGGCGATCTCCGCCACCCTGGAGTTGAGCGGCGTAATCGCGCCGGAGGCCTGGTTGGCCGCCCGCTGCAGCTCGTGCATCTCCATCGCCATGTCGAACAGCTTCTTCCGCTCGACCGCGGTCAGCGCCACCTCGGGATCGGCCACGACCTTCAGCGGCTTGCTGTCCACCGTCTTGCCGTCCACGACGAGCGACACGGTATAGGTGCCGGGCAGGACGAACGGCCCGGGATTCCCGCCGCCTCCGCCGAACCCGCCGCCCCCGCGCCCGCCGCCAGCGGCGCAGCCGGCGCCGAAGGGACTCGACGGAGTTCCACCCCTCCCGGCAGCCGGCGCAGCCGGCTGTCTCGCCGTAGCCTGGGACGCACCCCCGGGCGAAGGCGGACCGCCCGCCTGTGCGCCGCGGCCACCGGCGCCGCGCCCGCCTCCGGCCGGCGCGGGGAGCGGCTGCACGCGAAGGTCCCAGCACGCGGCCTGGTAGCCGGCCTTGTTGCTGGCCGAGAGCACCGCGCCCGAGATCTCCCGCACCTCGTGGCCGGCCGCGTCGGCAATCGAGAGCTTCACTTCACCGACCGTCTTCCTGAGCTGCCACGCGATGACGGCCGCCTGCGGCGGGTTCTCGCCGAAGAAGGTCTGATCGCCCCAGAACTCGTAGTTCCGGTCCGACGCCGGCCGGCGGTACATCACCGTCGGCGGCGGCGTGTAGAGCTTCGCCTCCGCGGCCTGCGCCGCGGCGTACTCCTGGAAGGGCGCGATCTGGTCGAGGATCCAGATCGACCGGCCGTGCGTCGCCAGGACCATGGCGTTGTCGCGCGGGTGCAGCGTGATCTCGTCGATGCGCACCGTCGGCAGGTTGGCCTTCACGCGCGCCCAGCTCTTCGCGCGGTCGGTCGAGACGAACAGCCCCGTCTCGGTGCCGAGGTAGAGCACGTCGGGATTCCGGGTGTCCTCGGTCAGCGTGCGCGCGATCTCGGTCGTGAGGTTCGCGTTCACCGCGCGCCAGGTCTGCCCGAAATCGTTGCTCGCGTAGATGTAGGTCGCGAAGTCGTTCTGCCGGTGCCCGTCGAAGGTGACGTACACCGTGCCCTCGTCGAAGCGCGACGGGACCACCCGCGACACGTAGATGTCCTTCGGGAGGCCCGGCACCTTCCCGATGACGTCGGTCCACGTCTTCCCGTCGCGAGACACCTGCAGGTGCCCGTCGTCGGTGCCGGCGTAGAGGAGGCCCGCCCGCTTGGGCGACTCGGCGAAGGTCGTGATGGTGGGCCATGCGGCGATCCCGTCGTTGCGCGAGATCTGGATGTCGCTGCCCTTCACGCCCATCGTGACGATGGTGTCGCGGTTCGCGTTGCCGGTGAGGTCCGGGCTGATGGCGGTGAAGGTGAGGCCGCGGTCGGCGGAGCGGAAGACCTTGTTGGCCGGCGCGTAGATCACCTTCGGGTCGTGCGGCGACATCGCGAGCGGCGTGTCCCACTGGAACCGGAGCGGCGGCTCGCCGGGCGCGGCCTGCGGGCGGATGTTCATCGACTCGCCGGTGACGCGGTCGTACCGCGTCATGTTGCCGTCCTGCGACTCGGTGTAGACCACCCGGTAGTCGGTCGGATCCTGCAGCGCGACGAACCCGTCGCCCCCCTGGATGGTGGTCCAGTTGTGGTTGGCGATGCCGGCGACGCCGCGCACCTGGCTCGGGCCGCACCAGTCGTAGTTGTCCTGCATGCCGCCGCACACGTTGAACGGCGTCGCCATGTCCACGCTGACGTGGTAGAAGAGGCCCACCGGCAGGTTCGGGAAGAACACCCACGTCTTCGCCATGTCGAACGACACGGACAGCCCGCCGTCGTTGCCGGTCAGCAGGTGGCGGGAGTTGGCCGGGTCGATCCAGAAGGCGTGGTGGTCCGAGTGGGCGTGCGACGCGGCCGCCGTGTTCATCGTCTTGCCGCCGTCGAGCGTCTGGTTCAGGTCAACGCCGCCGAGATAGACGACCTCGGGGTCGTTGGGGTCGATGCGCACCTGGCTGAAGTACATCGGCCGCGGGTTGGCGTTGCTCACCTTCCGCCACGTCGCGCCCGAGTCATCGGACCGGTAGAGGCCGGTCGGCGTCGCGTTGACGGCGGTCGCGCCGCCCCGACCACCGCCTGCCTGCGCGGTCTGCCCGCCCATGACTTCCTCGCCCGCAGCTTGCCCCGCCGTAGCCGTAGCCGGGCCGCCGCGCCCCGCCCCCGGGGCCACCGGTCCCTCGATCGCCGCGTAGAGGATGTTCGGCCGCTTCCGGTAGACGTCAACGGCGATCCGCCCGAGCGGTCCGTCGGGGAGGCCGTTGCCCTTCATCCGCGTCCAGGTCTCGCCGGCGTCGGTGGACTTCCAGAGCCCGCTGCCCGGGCCGCCGCCGTTCATGCAGCAGGGCGTGCGGCGCCGCTGGTAGGTGGACGCGTAGAGGACCTTGCTGCTCGACGGATCCATCACGAGGTCGTTCGCCCCCGTGTCGTCGTCCACCTTCAGCACCGCCTTCCAGGTCTTGCCGGCGTCGGCCGTCTTGAACACGCCGCGGTCGCCGCCCGGCCCCCAGAGACTGCCGGTGGCCGCCACGAACACCACGTCGTTGTCGCGGGGGTCGATGACGATGCGGTTGACGTGGCGGGAGGCGCGCAGGCCCATGTTGGTCCACGTCTTGCCCCCGTCGGTGGACTTGTAGACGCCGTCGCCCCACGAGGTGCTCTGGCGGTTGTTGGATTCGCCCGTGCCGACCCAGACCAGGTCGGGGTTCGACTGCGACACGGTGACGTCGCCGATTGAGATGAGCCCCTGGTCCTGGAACTGGGCCTCGAACGTCGTGCCGGCGTTGGTGGTCTTCCACACGCCGCCGTGGGCCGTGCCCACGTAGAAGATGGCCGGGTCGGCTTCGTAGACGGCGAGGTCCGAGATGCGGCCGGACATCGACGCCGGGCCGATCGGCCGGAAGTGCAACGAATCGAACGGACCGGACACGGCCGGGGGCGTCGCGGGCGTCTGTGCGGACTGGCCGACGAGCGACTGGCCGGCGAACGCGAGCGCGAGCGCCACCCCGAACCCCATCAACGCATGCTGCTTCATCGAGAGCCTCCAGAAGGTTAGCGAGTCGGGCCTGGCACCGTTGCCCAGGCCCGGCTCGCTAACCCTAGAAACGCCGTTGGCTGGCCCCGCGCGTGCGCGGGGCTCTAGACGTCTTGAACGGCGGAAGCAGCGTCGACAAGACTCGCGTCATCTGTCACCGCTCTCGCCGTTCAAGACGTCTAGCGGTGGGATGCGCGATTATATCGGGAGTAAGATTGTCCGGCGCACTCTTTTCAAGGAGCAGACCCCGCCGTGCCCATACCTTCCCGCAAGCTCGTCTGGATCGCGCTCGTGGCGCTCGCCTCGATGGCGGCCGCCCAGCAGCCGTCGCCGGCGGCCAAGCCGGCGCCCGACGTCATCAAGATCCCGTTCGAGAGCTACGCGCTGCCGAACGGCCTGACGGTCATCCTCTCGCCGGATCACACGACCCCGACGGTGGCGGTGACCATCATGTACCACGTGGGATCCAAGAACGAGGTCCCCGGGCGGACCGGGTTTGCCCACCTCTTCGAGCACACCATGTTCACGGGGTCGGCCCATGTGCCTTACGGCCTCCACGACAAGCTGACCGAGGGGGTCGGCGGCGGCAACAATGCGGGGACGGGGAACGACTCCACGACCTACTACGACACCGTGCCGGCCAACTACCTCGAGTCGTCGCTGTGGCTGGAGTCCGACCGCCTGGGCTTCCTGCTCGACACGCTCGACCTCGCCAAGCTCAACGCGCAGCGCGACATCGTGAAGAACGAGCGCCGGCAGGGGGTCGACAACCAGCCGTACGGCAAGGTGGGTGAAATCCTCGCCCGGGCGACCTACCCGGCCACCAATCCCTACTCATGGGACGTCATTGGCAGCATGGAGGATCTGAGCGCTGCGTCGGCCGACGACGTGAAGAACTTCTTCAGGACCTACTACGTGCCGAACAACGCGTACATGGCGATCGTGGGCGACTTCGATCCCGCGCAGGCCAAGGCGTGGGTCGCGAAGTACTTCGGCGACATCAAGCGCGGCAAGCCGGTCGTCCGCCCCGTCGTCGCGCCCGCCACGCTGCCGGCGGAGCGCCGGTTCCACTACGAGGACCGCATCCAGGTCCCGCGGCTCTACCTCCAGTGGCCGACGGTCGGCGAGAAGAACGACGACCAGTACGCACTCGACGTGCTCGCCAGCATCCTGAGCGGACCGCGGACGGCGCGGCTGACCAAGACGCTCGTGTACGACCAGCAGGCAGCCGCGAGCGTGTCGGCTTATCAGAGCTCGAACGAGGACGTCGGCGAGTTCATGGTGGTGGCGACGCCACGGCCTGGCCACTCGCTCACCGAGATCGAAACGACGATCGACGGGATCATCGCGAAGCTCAAGGCGGAGGGCCCGACAGCCGAGGAGGTCCAGAAGGCCATTGCCGGCGCGGAGCTGTCCTTCGTGCGCGGCCTCGAGTCGAATCTCGGAAAGGCCTTCAACCTGGCGTCTGGCGCCGGATTCCACGGCGACGCAGGCTACTACAAGGTCTCCTACAAGAAGTCGACGTCGGTCACGCCGGCCGACGTCAAGCGCGTCGCCAACAAGTACCTGACGGGCGGACGCATCGTGCTGAGCGTGGTGCCGAACGGCAAGGCCGACGAGGCGTCCAGGCTTCCGCAGAGCAAGAAGGTCACTGGCGCCGACGACACGCCGCGCCCGGAGGTGAAGTAATGAAACCCCTCATCCGACGCCTGTCGGCCGCCATCCTCGTCGTGGCGCTCGGCTCGCTGCCCGTTTGGGCGCAGCAGCCGCTCGATCGTGCGAAGATTCCCCCGCCAGGCAAGGCGCCTGAGCTTCGCGTGCCGACCTGGACGACGGCGACGCTCGCCAACGGGATCGAGCTGTTCGTCTCCGAGAAGCACGACCTGCCGCTCGTCTCCTTCTCGCTGCTGATCGCGGGCGGGGCCGACCAGTTCGAGGCGGCCAACCGGCGCGGCGTCGCCAGCCTCACCGCGTCGATGTTGAGCGAAGGCACGGCGACGCGCGACGGCGACGCGCTGTCGAACGCGCTGCAACTGCTCGGCACCTCGGTCAACGTCGGAATCGGCAGCGAGTCGGGATCGCTCGGCTTCGTCTCGACGACCGCGAGGTTGGCGCCGACGCTCGACATCCTGGCCGACATGCTGCTCCACTCGACGTTCCCGGCGCCGGCGCTGGAGCGGCTCCGCGCGCAGCGGCTCGTCCAGCTGAATGCCGCGAAGGCGCAACCCGGGGCCGTGGCGAGCCGGGTGTTCCCGAAGATCGTCTACGGGACCGATCACCCCTTCGGGCAGATCGTCACCGAGGACACGCTGAAAGCCATCACGCGCGACGACGTGGCGGCTTTCGCCAGGGCCTACTTCCAGCCCGGCCGCGCCGCCATCGTCGTGGTCGGAGACATCACGCCCGCGGCGGCGAAGGCGACGGTGGAGAAGGCGCTGGCAGCGTGGCCGGCGGGCGGGACCAAGCCGTCGTTCGCCTACCCGGCGCTCGCGCCGAAGCAGCCGACGACGATCTACCTGGTGGACAAGCCGGGCGCGGCGCAGTCCACCTTCGCGATCGGCCTGCCCGGCCCGCCGCGGAGCACGCCCGACTACTACGCGATCGAGGTGATGAACACGCTGCTCGGCGGCATGTTCCAGTCGCGCATCAACGCCAACATCCGCGAGGAGAAGGGGCTGAGCTACGGCGTCAACTCCCGCTTCACCTACGGCAAGGGGCCGGGCCCGTTCCGCGCCGGCGGCGACATCATCTCCGCCAAGAGCGATGTGGCGCTCACCGAGTTCATGAAGGAATTCCGCGGGATGCAGGGCGCCAGGCCGATCACCGACGACGAGCTGCAGATGGCGAGGAACTCGCTGGCGCAGAGCCTGCCCGAGCGATTCGCGTCGGTGAGCAGCATCGGCGGCGCGATCGGTGCCGTCTGGCTGCAGGGCCTGCCCGAGGACTACTACCAGCAGTACGGCAAGAAGATCAACGCGGTCACCAAGGCCGACATGATGCGCGTGGCGAAGCAGTACATCGACCTCGATCACCTGTCGATCGTGATCGTCGGCGACCGCGCCACGATTGAAGCCCCATTGAAGGCGACGGGGATCGCGCCGATCGTGGTGCTCGACATCGAGGGGAACGCGGTCAAGTAGGAAGTACGAAGTAAGAAGTACGAAGTAGGAAGTAGGGATGCGGGGATGCGTATTCGCTCGGGAGCCGGGATTCAGTCTTCCCGGCTCCCAACCTGAGCCTTGAGCCCTGAGCCCTGAGCCTATTTTCTCTTTCCCCACGTCGGGAACGGCGGTTCCTTGACCGCGCGGTCGACCGGCTTCTCCTTCAGCATCCGCAGCGCCTCCTGGACGGCGCGTTCGAGTTGCGGGTCGTGGCCGGCGATGACGTCCTTCGGCCAGTTCTCGACGTCGACGTCGGGGCCGACGCCCTCGTTCTCGACCGCCCACTTGTTGTCGCGGGCGAAGAACCCGCCGCGCGGCGCGATCGCCGACCCGCCGTCGATGAACGTCGGCGTGTCGGCCGTGTGGACCAGGCCGCCCCACGTGCGCTTGCCCACGAGCAGCCCGATCTTCCGGTACTTGAACATGTAGGGCATCAGGTCGCCGCCCGAGCCGGCCATCTCGTTGATGATCATCACCTTCGGCCCCCAGATCCCCGCCGCCGGGCTCGTGAACGGCTTCCGGTCGCCGGCCGTGTTGTTGAAGTAGCCGTCGAAGTCGCGCTGGAGGACGTCGATGATGTAGTCGGCCGCCGAGCCGCCGCCGTTGAACCGCTCGTCCACGATCGCGCCCTTCTTGTCCTGCTGCGCGAAGTAGTACCGGTTGAAGCTGGTGTAGCCCGGCTGCCCCGTGTTCGGCAGGTAGACGTAGGCCAGCTGGCCGTTCGACAACTTGTCGACCAGGCGGCGATTCGACTCGACGAACGCCCGCGTGCGCAGCCCCTGCTCGTTCGCCACCGGCACGACCGTCACCTGCCGCGCCCCCTCGAGCGTGGGCCTGGCGTTGACGGTGAGCACCGTCTGCCGGTTCGCCGTCCCGTCGAGCAGGCGGTAGATGTTGTCGGGCGTCTTGAGCTCGACGCCGCCAATCTTCAGGATGTAGTCGCCGACCGAGACGTCCACGCCCGGCGCGGCCAGCGGCGCCCGCAGATCGGGATTCCAGTTCTCGTTGTCGTAGATGCGCGCGATTCTGTAGCGCCCCGCGTCGATGGCGAAATCCGCGCCGAGCAGGCCGCCGGGCGAGGGAGGCACCGCGGGCATGTCGCCGCCGCGGACGTACGAGTGACCGATGGCGATCTCGGCGCCCATCATGTCCATCAGGTAGTTCAGGTCGGCGCGGTGCATCGCGTACGGCAGGAACTGCCCGTACATCGTCTTCATCTTCGGCCAGTCCGACCCGTGCATGTTCGGCACGTAGAGGTAGTCGCGCTGGTTGCGCCAGTCCTCGTTGAAGATCTGCGCGAACTCCTGCTTCGGATCGAGATACATCCGAAGGGTGAACGTCAGGCGCCCGGCGTTCGCCTGCGGTGGATTGCGATCGGCGTCCACGAGAAACAGGCCCGGCCCGGCCTGCCCCGCCGAAGCCGCAGGCGAAGGCGGGCCGCCGGCGCGTTGGCCGCCGCCCGCGCGGTAGAGCAGCTTGCGCCCGTCGGCGCTCAGCGCGAAGTCGGTCGCGCCGGCCACGAACGTCGCCGCCCGGCGGTCGCTCAGGCGATACCGCTGCAGCGTCGAGCCGCCGCCCGCCCCGCCGCGCCCGCCGCCGGACCCGGCCTCGAGGTAGAAGACCTGTCCGGCCACGCCGGCGCGCAGCTTCGTATAGCGCTGCTCGGGCACGCCGGGCACCGAGAGGATCCGCTGCTGGAGGCCGTCGAAGTCGATCTGCACGGTCACCGGCCGCTGTGCCGGACGGCGATCGGCCGCCGGCTGGTCGCCGCCCTGCTCCGGCGCTTCGCCCGCCTGTCTCGCCGAAGCCGTAGGCGAAGGCGGACCGCCCGAAGGTCTGCCGCTGGTGATGCCGGCGTCTTCGTCGCTCTCCGGGAGGAACGGGCTGGCCTCGCCCTTCTTGAGCACGGCGACGTAGAGGCCGAACGTTTCGGCGTGGTCGTACGACGTCATGTCGAGCCACTGCGACAGCAGGCCGTAGTCGGTCGAGGCGAGGAACCAGAGGTACTTCCCGCTGGCGTCGAACGCGGGCCACATCGTGTCGGCCAGGCCGTCGGTCACCTGCCTGGTCTCGCCGGTCTCGACGTTACTCACGAAGATGGCGCGGTAGAGCGAGTCGAGGTGCGCCGCGTACGCGACCCACTTCGAGTCGGGGCTCCACACCGGGTCCACGGTGCGCGTCGGCACCATCCACGGATCCTGGCCGACCATCTTCGCCTTGCCGCTCTCGACGTCGAGCACCCAGACGTGCAGGTTGGTGTCGGTGAAGAGCAGCTTCTTCGAATCGGGCGACCACGACGGCGTGTAGTAGTGCCCGGTGTTGGGCATCGCGATCTCGCGCGGCGGCTTGAGGCCGTCCTGGTCCTCGACGACCAGGCGGTACTCACCCGACTTGTCGCTGAAGTACGACACGAGCTTGCCGTCGGGCGACCAGGCGGGGTCGCGCTCGGCCGACCCGGTCGAGTTGGTCAGGTTGCGGACGTCGCCCTTTTCGGACGGGATCGTGAAGATCTCGCCGCGGGCCTCGACCACCACGCGCTTGCCGGTGGGGGAGAGCGCCATGTTGGTCAGCCGGCTGGTGACGTCCTCCCAGCGGGGCATCATCCACGGGAAGTCGCCGGCGGCGACGATGTCCACGACGTGCTCGCGCCCGGATTTCGGGTCGAGCTCGTGCACCGTCCCGGCCTGCTCGAAGACGACGGCGCCTGCGCCCGAGTCCAGTGTCTTCACGTCGAAGTCGGTGAAGTGCGTCACCTCGGTGAGCTTCTTCGCCCTGGTCTCGTACGACCACACGTTGGCCACGCCGTCGCGGTCGGAGATGAAGTAGACGGTCTCTCCCACCCAGACCGGGTCCATGTCCTTCGAGTCGGTCCACGGCGGCGACACCAGGTCGAACGACTTGAGATCCACGATCCAGATGGGCCGGTTCTGGCCGCCGCGGTAGTTGCGGCGCTCCTCGTCCCACGAGTTGTTCATCCGGTAGGCCACCCGTGTCCCGTCGGGCGAGACCTTGCCCTGGTAGGCGCGCGGCAGCGCCATCGGCTCCTCGACGCCGCCCTCGACGGGGACCGTCCAGAAGCGGGGCGCCGCGCTCGGCGCCCACGTGGCCCTGGACGAGGCGAAGACGATCGTCTTGCCGTCGGGCATCCACCCCTGCACCGTATCGGCGCCGGGATGCCACGTGAGCCGCTTCGGCTCTCCACCGTTCGCGGGGACGACGTAGACGTCGGCGTTGCCGGCGTAGTCTCCGGTGAAGGCGATGAGCTTGCCGTCGGGCGAGAAATGGGGGTTCGACGTCTGGCCCTGGAAACTGGTGATGCGCCGGGCAAGGCCGCCGGTCCGCTCGACCACCCAGATGTTGTTGGCGTAGGCAAACGCGATCTCGGTCGCGCTCACCGTCGGCGAGCGCAGCAGCTTGGTGGGCTGGGATTCCGGCGCTGCGGTGACGACGATGGCGAGCAAGGGGAGCGCGAGGATCGCCCGCGCGAGGCGCGTGAACATGGTGTGCCTTTCCTTTGAAGAGCCCGGAACCGGGACGGGGGTATGCTACACGGAACAGCGGAAGGGCGGAAAGGCGGGCCGCCGGAAGCGGATCACGGACGAAGGACGACGAGCGGGAAAAGCTGACAGCAGTCAGCGGATCGGGTCTGAAGATCGAAGCCGATCGGTCCGTGTGTAGGGCCGTTAGGCCTGCCGAAAGCCGATAGCCAAAGGCCGAACGCCGTTGGCCGTCAGCCGTCAGCCGGGGAGGTCCTCATGGGCATCGCGAGTTTCGCGGCGGACCTCGTGCGGGAGCTGGAACGTCGGGCCCTTCCCAAGCAAATCGTGCAGGCGCAGGACCTGGAGCAGTTGTTCGTGCTGCCGGTCGCGGCGCGGCTGGCCGCGCGCCATCGCGGCGTGCTCCTGTTCGCCCACCCGTGGTCGAACACGCGCCGCTGCGCCCCGGCCTGCGCGACCGCTCCGCCGGCGGGGAGGGGGCGCGTCCTCGGGTGCCCGGCGTGCTGGAGAAGCGCCGGGGCCTGGGCCTCGCTGGCCGCGTTCGGCTCCCAGCACGTCTTCGACCTGCTCGCCACCGACGGCCGGACGTCGCTGGCCGTCGCCATCGAGCTCTCCCGGGCGCGCGGCGGCCGGCTGCCGGGCCGCGAGGTCCAGCGGTTCCTCGGGCAGTGCGCCATCGCGGCCACGAGGCACGGACAGGTCATCGGCTTCTTCGCCTACCAGGGCACACTCTTGCCGAGGTGGCAGCGGGACACCGCAAGAGCCGCCAAGTCGCTGAAGAAGCAGAACATCCACCTCGTCTTCCGCTCGACCTGGGGCGCGCGCCTCGCCAAAGAGAGCCTGGCATTGCTCGCCTCCCATCGGAAAGTCCGTACGTAGCAACCGTCTTGTGAAGTCAAGGAGAGTCGCTACTCCGTGGCGAGCCTCCAAGGCTGCTGATGTTTAACCATCGCATTGAGGATGGTCAGGAGTTTGCGCATCGCGGCCGTCAGGGCGACCTTGCGTTTCTTGCCGGCGGCCACGAGGCGTTGGTAGAAGACCCGGATCGCCGGGTTGTAGCGCGTGGCGACGAGGGTCGCCATGTAGAGCGCGCCGCGGACGGTGGCGCGCCCGCCCCAGATGTGGCGAGTCCCCGAGAGCGTGCCGCTGTCGCGATTGAAGGGGGCGACCCCGACGAGCGCGGCGATTTCGCGCCGCGTGAGTTGCCCGAGCTCCGGAAGTTCCGCGATCAGCACCGCCGCGGTGTGCGGGCCGATGCCGGGGACGGACCGGAGGAGGTCCTCCTCGACGCGCCAGGCGGGCGTGGTCTCGAGCAGCCGGCCGATGTCCCGCGTGGTCTGGGTCAGGCGGCGATCGAGCCAGCGAATGTGCTGGTTGATGTCGCGGCGGACCACCGCGTTGCGCAGCTGGCTGCGGCGATGGCGCTCGGCGACGAGCATCTCGACCAATTGGTGCCGGCGGGCCACCAGCGCGGTGAGGCCCTCGAGCGCGGGGTCGGGGAGCGGGCGGACAGGCGGCTGCACGCGCTCGCCAAAGAGGGCGAGGACGCCCGCGTCGAGGCCGTCCGTCTTTGCCAATATCCCCAGCGCCTTCGCGAAGGCGCGGACTTGGCGCGGGTTGACCACGACCACCGGCACGGCGGCGGCGGCCAACGCGCTGACCACCGGGACCTCGTAGCCCCCGGTGGCTTCGAGCACGACGAGCGTCGGGGCCAAGGCCTGGATCCGGCTGACCAGGCGCGTCAGTTCGGGCTCCTCGACGAGCGCGGTCCACGTCTCGCCCGACGGGCGGACGGCGACCTCGACTTGGGCTTTCGCGACGTCGATGCCGACGTAGATCGGAGCGGTGGTCATGGGGCCTCCACAGCACGGCGACGTCGAAAGCGCCCGACCTTGTGGGATGCGGGCTCGAAGCCCTGTCAACCGTTCGGGCTGACGACGTGGCGATGGCGGCGCCCCTGCTACGTAACGGTCTGAGGACCTGGGGCGGATCGGGCTGCCGCCTCGCCGAGCTGTAGATTCTGTAATACGCGTTCTGTCAGTCAAGATACAAGGGCGGGGCTTCAGCCCCGCCCGCGTCGCCGGCCCTGAAGGGCCGGCCTACGAAAGACCGATCGGACGTAGGGCGTGGACTTTAGGCCCGCCGCAAGTCGCGAGCCGCAAGTCGCGGGCCGGTGAGCGAACCCGCCCGTCCGTCCGTGCGTTAGTTCTGGTAAGGCGGGCTTGAGCCCGCCCCGTGACCTGCGGTGACAATGGACCTTCCGAGCCTGCTCGACCGGTGCCGGCAGGGCGACGACCTCGCCTGGGAGGCCCTCGTGCGCCAGTTCGAGCGGCGCGTGTACTCGATCGCGTCCGGCTATGCCTCGTCGCCGGACGAGGCGCGCGATCTCTCGCAGGACATTTTCGTCCGGCTGTACGAGACGCGCGGGCGCTGGGTGGACGCCGACGTGTTCGTGCCGTGGCTCGTGCGCGTGGCCCGCAACGTCTGCCTCGACCAGCTCCGCCGCAAGAAGGCCCGGCCGCCCGCCGAGGACCTCCAGGCCGACGAGATGTGGGACCTCGCCGCCGGCGGCCCCGATCCGGAAACCGAGCTGCAGGAGGCGGGGCGGCGGCGCCTGGTCTGGCGCGCGATGCAGAAGCTCGGCCAGCTGAGCCGTGACGTGATCCAGCTCAAGGAGATCCAGGGGCTGTCGCTGCAAGAGGTGGCGGCGGTGCTGGGCGTGCCGGTGGGCACCGTGAAGTCGCGGTCGAACCGGGCGCGATTGGAACTCGCCGAGCAGGTGTTGGCCCTCGGCCGCGAGACCGGAGACACGGGACTGAAGTCAGAAGTACGAAGTTAGAAGTACGAAGTTCGAAGTACGAGTTTGAGGTAAGACGTGCGAAGTACGAACTCCGAGATGCGAAGTGCGGTGTCGGGACTCCGAGGCTGAACTTCGTACTTCGTACTCTTGTACTTCCTACTTCGAACTTTGAAACGCCGGTGCTGTGATGAATTGCGAAGCGTTCGCGCACTGCCTCGACGACCTGCTGGACGGCCGCTGCACCGCCGATGAGTGGCGCGAGGCCGAAGCGCATCTCGCCGGGTGCCCCCGCTGCCGCCGGGCGTTCGACGCCGTCGCCGGCCGGACCGACGACATGGACGCCGCCGGACACGAGTCGCTCGCGCAGTCGATCGTCGCGCGGACGAGCGGAGGCGGGTGTGCGGCCGCGCGCGAGAGGCTGTGCGACTTCGTCGATGGTTCCCTGGCCGGGCTCGATCGCGACCTGGTCGGCGGCCACCTGGATCATTGCCGCGCGTGCGCGGAGCTGGCGGCCGCGCTCGCCGAAACCGCGGCGGTCCTTCCGTCGTTCGCCACCCTGTCGCCGCGGTTCAGCCTGGTTCCAGGCGTGCTGGCCGTGACCAGCCGGCGGCCCGTTCGACCGACGCTCGGCGAACGCGTCTCGGCCTGGCTGGCTCGCGCGGCCGCGCGGCCGCGGTTCAGCCTCGAAGTGGCGTACGTGCTCACCGTGCTGCTGCTCGTCGTGCTGGGCAACCCGGTGGCGGCGTTCAAGGGGGCGTCGGTCCGCGTGCAGCCGCGCGTCAGCGCCGCCGCCACCGCGGTGAGCGGCCCCATCGACCGCTGGCGCGCCGCGGGCGAGGAGAAGCTGACGCGTGTCGGGCAGGCGATCGCGCCGAAGAGGGGACAGGCAACCGGCGTGGACGCGGGCCGGGCGTTGGTCTGGCAGTGGTGGCAGACCTGCGTGGACGCGCCCGTGCGGTCGTTCCTGCTGCGCGCCAGCGCGTGGGCCTCGTCCATGCTGGACGCGGTGTCGAAAGCGACGCACCGGTCGGGCAGCGAACCTCCCCCGCCGCCTGTGCGTTAGTGATGACAGGAGACGGTAGCCGGCGACAGCGGGCCGACGGCTGACGGCCGACGGCCTGGAGCGCGACTCGAGTGACACGGCCGTCAGCCATCGGCCCTCAGCCGTCAGCCAGGAGAGATCTTATGCAGAACCAACCAGGCGACATCATGGACCAGACCTACGAGACGGGCGCTCCGCCGCGCCTGACCGAACCGGCGCCCGCGCCGCGACCGGCGGTCGCGACCGGCCGTCGCGACTTCTACGACGACCCGCGGCGAAAGTCGCCGGTGCTCGCGCTGGTGCTCTCGCTGATGCCCGGCGTCGGCCAGATCTACGTCGGCTACTACCAGCAGGGATTCACCAACGCCATCGTGGCCGCCTCGATCATCACGCTGCTGAGCACGGACATGATCCGCGGCGCCGAGCCCCTGTTCGGGGTCTTCCTGGCGTTCTTCTGGCTCTACAACGTCGTGGACGCATGGCGGCGCGCGGTGTTCTACAACAACGCGCTGGCCGGCATCGGCCCGGCGGTCCTGCCGGACGACTTCGCGGTCACCAAGGGGCGCGGCACGCTGGCCGGCGGGATCGCGCTCGTGATCGTCGGCGCGATCGCGCTCTCGAACACGCTCTTCGGCGTCTCGCTGGAGTGGCTCGACAAGTGGTGGCCGCTGGCGGTGATCGGCGTCGGCGCCTGGCTCGCCTATCCGGCGATCGCGGGGAAGAAGAAGAACGACACGGCGGCGTAGACAAACGGCTCAAGGCTCCGGGCTCAAGACCTGACACGGGCTGCGCCGGACACGAGGGGCGAGGCGGGTGGCATTACCCGGCTCGCCCCTCGTGCGTCCGACGGCATCGCGATCCGGCCGCATGCTACCACGACGACCGTACAGAAAAAGAGGGGGCGGCCGACCGACCGCCCCCTGAGCCCTGCTTCGAGCCTGAGCCTTGAGCCTATTTCTTCGCCTCGGCCGGCTGCGGGTTCTTCACGTACTTGTCCAGCCACGCCGCCCACCGGGCCCACAGGTCGAGCAGCGTCTCCCGCGCCACCGGCCCGTGATCCTCGAGCGGATACAGGTAGAGCGCGGCCGTCTTGCCGAGGCCGTTCAGCGCGTGGAACAACCGCATCGAGTTGGTCGGATCGGTGCCGACGTTCTGGTCGCCGAGGTTGTGGTACATCAGCAGCGCGCCCGTCAGGTTGTTGGCGTACAGGAACGGCGACATGCCGAGGTAGACGTTGGGCGCCTCCCACAGGTCGCGCCGTTCGCTCTGGAACCCGATCGGCGTGAGCGTCCGGTTGTAGGCGCCGTCGCCGGCGATGCCCGCCTTGAAGAACGGCGTGTGCACCATGGCGTTCACCGTCGTGAACGCGCCGTACGAGTGGCCGCCGATGGCCAGCCGCGCGCGGTCGATGATGGAGCGTCGCTCCAGTTCGTCGATGACCGCCGAGAGGTTGTTGCGCAGATCGTTGACGTAGTTGTTGTTCTCCTGCCCGGTCGGCCCGACGATCGGGATCGCCCCCGGCGTGTCCACGACGACGGCGTAGCCGAGCCGGACGAAGAACTGCATCGAGCGCGTCCCGAAGTTCTGGAACGAGTTCCTGTTGAACGTGCGGTCCGGCCGATCGATCGCCTCCTGGTCGGTGTACTCGCGCGGGTAGAACCAGAAGATCGCGGGCAACTTCGTCCCCTTCTGGTAGCCCGGCGGCAGCATCACGTAAACCGGGAAGGTGATCCCGTCGGCGCGCGTGACCATCACGCGCTCCTTCGGTGCGCCCGTCAGGTCGGGGAACAGGTCCTTGTTCTCGGTCAACTGCTTGCGCGTCGTCCCGTCGAGCAGGAAGAACTGCGGCACCTCGGTCGGGCTCTGCCGCTCGATGACGAACCGCCCGGCTTCCGGGTCGATGACCGACGTGACGGTCTCGTAGACGTCCTGGTTGCTGCTTTCGAACAGGCGTTTGCGGTCGCCGCCCTTGATCGGCACCCGGTCGATGAACGTCTTCGGCCCGACCTGGTCCGGGTTCTTGTCGTTCACCGTGCCCTGGTAGTAGACGCTCGTCTTGTCGGGGGACAACAGGACCGGGCCGCCGCCGCCGCCCGCCCCGCGCTGCCCGCCGCCACCGCGCTGCCCGCCGCCGCCTCCGCGCACGGCCACGAGCGTGCCGGGGTTGGCCGCCGGGTCGCTAGTGCGGAACCTGGCCAGCGTGAAACGCTGCGTCGTGTCGGCGAGGTTCACCGCGACCTCCACCGTGCTGGCCGAGGTGCCGCTGCCGCTCGTCTCGCGGAAGAAGATCGTCTGCATGTCGGGCGAGTAGCGCACGCCGTTCATCCGCGTATTGTTCTCGTACAGCACCTTCCCGCCCTTCTCCTCGAATGGCGGCAGCCACTGGTAGAGCCGATCCTTGCGCTGCGGCGCCTGGCCGCGGCCCGGCCCGGCCGCCTGGTCGCCAGCTTGCCTCGCCGAAGCCGTAGGCGAAGGCGGGTCGGCGGCCGCGCCGCCGCGTCCCGCACCGCGCGCGCCACGAGCGCCGCCGGCGCCGTCGGCGGGCGCGGGATCCTGCTCGAGGTAGCTCAGGCCCTGGCCGTCGTCGCGCCACGCCACCTCGCGCTTGCCCTGCTGGTTGGCGCCAGCCGCGGGCTGCTCGGAGGGGTCGGCCGCCGTGGCGTCACGGGTGCCGAGGTCCAGCGGCCGGTCCGACACTTTGGCGAGCGCCTTGCCCGCCAGGTCCCAGACCTCGTCGATCGACCCGAAATTGCCGACCGGGACGATGTAGGAGAACGGCTTGACCATGCGGGTCACCCGGACGAACTTGCCGTCGGGCGAGACGTCGACCGACCGGAACATCGCGGGCTGGCCGATCGGGTGGAGGCCGGCGATCGGCGCGCCCTTCACCGGCCTGGGCTTCGCGCCCTTCGGCGGCGCCTGCGTGTCCACCAGCGCGAGCTGCCCGGTGGCGTGCCACTCGAGCAGCGCCAGGTCGTACGGCGTCGACATGAGGCTCGGGAACGTGCGCAGCCTGTTCCGGTCCTTGCCGTCGTGGATCTTCACCTCGGGCCCGGTCGGGGCCGTCGGCGGCTGAGGCATCGGGGCCCGATTCTCCGGAACGAGCACCGTGGCGATCTGCTTGCCGTCGTGCGTGAAGTCGAACGTCGTCACGAGCGTGGCCAGCACCGGCCTCGGCGTGATCTGGCGCGGCGTGTTGGTCGCCACGTCGGTCATCCAGATGTGCGTCGCATCCTCGGTGTGGACGAAGTAGGCGACGGCGCTGCCGTCGGGCGACCAGGCGGCGTTCGACACGCGCGTGTTCGGCGGCGTGGCGAGCGTCTTCCTGGTGCCGTCGGTGGCCGACACGATCTGGAACCCGACGCCGTTGTTCACGGTGAGCGGGCGGGCCCGGTTGGCCTTGAAGTCGACGAACAGGCCGCCCAGTTCGTGGAACGGCTTCGAGAAGGTCGCCATCACTACCGGGCCGTCGCCGACCTGGTTGAGAAACCACTTCTTGTCGGGGCTCAGGTTCGCGAGCGTGACGTTCTGCTGCCGGGGCGCGATGACCGCGGCCGCGAGTTCGGGCGGCGGCGTCGTGTAGGACTCCGTTTGCAGGATCTTGTCAGCCCAGCTGAGCGGGGCCGTGACCTTTGGGGCCGCCTGGGCCTGCGCGGCTGGTGCCGCCGGCCTGGCGCCGGGCGCCTGGCCGATGAGCGGCAGCGGCGCGAGCGCGAGAATCAACGCACAGATCACCCAGGCCGCGCGCCGTGGCGCCGTGTGCCGGGTAAGCGTCTGCCAGACCTTCATGAAAGTCCTCCGTTCGAGCATTTCAGTGGGCGCAAGAGACCGCGGCAACCTGCCGAGGCGCCGACGCCGGCCGCCTGAAGTGCCCGCAACATACACGACGAGGGCGGTGGCTGTCGAGGGCGGCGTGTCGCCAAGCCGAGCCGTGCCACTCCCCGCGTGCGGCCGGCACGCCGGCAGTGGGGACTACTGACCGACCACGCGCAGAATCAGAAAGGTCCGCCGGCCTGTTTGTCCCACCACTTGTCGAGATCGACGATCTTCTGCGGCTTGGAGATCCCGTCTTTGGTCACGATGACCCTGAAGCCTTCTTCGACGAGGACCTGCTTCTCGCCCTTCAGGTCGCTGGCTTCGACCGTCCCCTCGACGACCGTGAGTTCAGTTGCCCCCTCAGCCCGGACTTCGACGGAGAATTTCGTTCCCCTGACGCAGGCGGTAGAGGCAGGAGTGCGTATTTCGAGCTTTCTTCTCACGCTTGCTTGGACGAGCCTCTGGAGGTGGAGAAGATCGTGGCCATAGTCCGCGATCTTGTCCTGGAGCATCTTCTCGAACTCGTCGGCCTTGTCGACGACGGAATAGACCTTTCCCTTCACGAGCTCCAGCGCCTGCTTCTCTGGGGTGTCCTCTCGGAGTTTCAGCTCTGAATACTCGCCCAGACGGACGGACCCGCGGCCGCCGAGAGTCTGGATTTCGGCGCTGCTCGAGCCATAGGTCGTGACCGTGTCGCCTGGCTCGAGGAAGCCGGGATCCTCGTTGGCGAGGTTGAAGTGCTCGCCGCTTCTCTTGGATATCTGAACTCTCCCGGAGTAGTTGGACACCATGCCCCTGATCTGAGAGCCCGGCCCTCTCCCCAGGCTGGCGGCGAGCCTGTTCCTCAGGGCAGCATAGGAGGCCGCCGCCCTTGATCTGGTCAATTCCAACCGGGCCCTGGTTTCCTCGTTCTTCTTCCTGGCCTCTTGCGCCTTCTGCAGGGCGTCCTGGGCGATCGCTTCCGTCTGCCTGTCGTTCCGCTGCCTGGCGACGGCGATAAGGTCACCGGCCTTTCCGATGACCCTGTCGTTTTCCTGTATGTCGCGGTTCACCTTCCGTAGATCCGCCGCGGTTCTGTCGATCAGGTCCTGCGTCCTGAAACACGCCCCAAGCAGGAAGTCGTCGTTGTGGCTCGTCTCCTGGGCGGCCGCCTTGAAGATAGCGATGGCGCGCTCGTAGTTCCCGGCATCGAGAGCGTCGATTCCCTTCTGTGTCTGAGCCTCGAGGTTCGAGTTCGCCCACACGACACCCAGCATCACCGCCCCGGCCAAACATGTCAGCCGGGCCATCCTCCCGAGCCCTTTGTGCTTCATTTCTTTGGCGGTCCTTCCTGGAGCTTGGAACCAAGCTCCTTCACCTGGCTTTCCGCCTCTCGAGCGCTCGCCAGGCAGGCGCTTTCATTCTCTGTGGCGGTCTTCAAGTCGGTCTCCGACTGGCCCCGCAAGGCCAGGGCCTCGGCGCGCAGGTCGTCGCATTTCTGCTTTTCCTCCGGCCCGGTGGCCGCCGCGGCCTGGCTCTTGAGGTCTGCGATCTTGGCATCCGCTTCTTGAATCCGGGTTTCAGCCTCCAACTTCTGCTTCCGCACCGCGGCCAGTTTCTGAGACAGATCGAGCAGTTCCTTGATCTTGGTGTTGTACTGGGCGAGGACCTCGTTCACCACCGCGGCCCGGTCCCCGGCCTTCTGCGCGTCCGAGCCCGCACCGGGCGCCACGGCCTGGCACGGAGCGTCGAGCAGCTCTCCGGTCATTGCCTTCTGGGCCTGTTGGCTCATGAACTGAGCCTCCTCTTGTTTTCCCTGCGCGGAGAGTCCGCTCGCTCGCTCGGAGAAGTAGGCGGCGCATCGCGCCTGCTCGGGAGCCGTCGCCGGCGACGGGTACTTGCCCGAGGGCAGAGGAGCGGCCCCCGGGTTCCGCGCCGCCCAATCGGTGTACCCGAGTTTCTCCCCGGATACGGACTGGAAGTTCATCCCCTGTCCGCTCGTTCCGCCCACCCGGGCGAGGAGATCCCGCCTGCCGATCTCGGCCTCCGACTCGCGCCGCTGCTTTTCTTCTTCCTGGAAGGCGTTCCACTTCTCCAGTGCCTGTTGCCTTTCCGCTTCCTGCCTGGCGAGCATGTCCTGCCGGGCCTTGAGGAGGTCGTCTCCCGAACCGGCAGACTTGCCCCCGGAGAAGATGGCGCTGAACAGTCCCTCGACGAGGGTCTGCACTGTCGTCAGGGCGGCTTGTTGTCCCGGGCTGAATCGGCTGAGGTCGCTGCCACCCGAGCCAGCGGCGCCTGAAGAACCTTTCGGCTTGCACTCAGGTGGCCGAGTCGCGGACGTGCACTGGCAGACGTAGTCGACGCCGCCCTTCTTGAGGACGACGGCGCTGCCCTCCCAGTGGCCATTCAACTGCCTGTCCTGAACGTATGACTCGAGGGAGGCGCGGCACAGCGCCGTCGGTCGCGGCGGCTCTGGTATCTGGCCGAA
This sequence comes from uncultured Acidobacteriota bacterium, assembly GCA_963776495.1. GTDB lineage: Bacteria > Acidobacteriota > Vicinamibacteria > Vicinamibacterales > Fen-181 > FEN-299. The sequence continues at coordinate 1,031,736 of CAVZMW010000003.1, forward strand.
GACCGTGGCTGGGAACGCCAGCATGAGTGCCAGCCCTGCCACCGTCCGCCGGACGATTCTCGTGGCTCCAAGCGAAGGCATCTGATCCCTCCTCATCCCAGGCGTCTATCTCTTCTCTTCCTTCTCCGAAGATGCCCCCCATTGGTAGATCTGATCCTTGGCGGCGCGGGCATCCGGAGCGTCCGGAGAGAGCTGAAGGTAGATCGTCATGTCATCGATCGCCTGGCGGTAGTTCTTGAGCTGACCGCAGATCAGGGCGGCGTTGAAATGCAGCTTCGGGTTGAACGGGGCAAGCCCGAGGGCCGTGCGATATTCCCTCAGCGCGTCTTCGAACCGGCCGTCCTTGATGAAGACGTCCCCGCGCAGGGCGTACTTCCTGGCTTCCTCCGGGAGCTCGGCCAGATACGGATGGCCTTTGAGAAGCTGAGCCACTCGCTGCATGGTAGACGCGACCGTGGGTTCGTCCGCCACCTTCACCACGTCGGAATACCCGGTCAGTGCCTCCATGAAATGTCCGGCCGTTTCGGCGGCAGCGGCGTTGTCCAATCTCGGCTGCACATAGACTCGAAGAGCCTGCTTGAGCGTTTTCTCGGCGTGCTGCATCAGGGGCGTCGCCGGGATCTGATCTTGTGGAATCGCCAGGTAGACGGCGACCGCCCGGTTGCCGTCGTTCTGCCTGGCGTACGCGGTCGCCTCGAGAAGGCGAGCGAAGGGACTCTCTTTCAGGAGCGAGAGGAGCTTGAGCGCTTCATCGTACTTTCCCCCGTCGAGGTCGACCGCGGCCAGGGATTCTCGGGCATCGACATTCTCCGGATCGAGCGAATAGGCCATCTCGGCGTCCTTGACGGCCCCTTCCCGATTCCCCTTCTCCCTGTTATAGAGGCCCCTGAACCCGTAATAGGGCGCGGCGGTCTTGGGAACGCTCCGCACTTGACTCCCGATCCCGACGGAGGTCGCCATGTCGATGGCCTTGCCCAGGGAAGTGATGGCGTCGTCGAATCTCCCTTCCCGGGCTTTGAGCGCTCCGAGCCTGCTGTAAACCTCGGGATTGTTCGGCGTCAGCGCTGCGGCCTTGTTGACGGCGTCAACGGCCCCCGCGTAGTCCCGTTGTGCCATGGATATCTGACTGGACTTGAGGTAGACGTCAGATGACGCCACATTCACCGCCTCGCGCATTTGGCCGTCGATCTTCAGGGGCAGGACTTGTCCCATCGCGCTCTTCAGATTCTCCTGCTCCGCGGCCAGTTGCTGAGGCCCAACCGCGACGGCCTGGTGGTAGGCGTCGATGGCCTGGTCATACTCCTTTCGGGCCGCGAGCACGTCACCCAGGTTCGCGTATGACGTCTGGGAATTCGCCGCGAGTTCCACGCCTCTCTTGGCGGCGGCCAGCGCGTCGTCATATTGCTTCAAGCCGACATAGGCGAGCGCGAGGCCGGAGTAGTGCTGGCCGTTCGCCGGATCAAGCTCCATCGCCTTCCTGTACGCGCTCACGGCGTCCTGGTACGACGTGTCCATGACATGGGCACGCCCCAGCAGACCGTAATAGCGTCCCGCAGTTCGTTCGGTCGAGGCGGGATCCCGGTTCAACGGACTTGATTTGTCGCGGCTCAGGTTCAAGAAGACACTGGCAGCGCTCGAGAAATTCGAACCCGCCTGTCGATACTGCCTGTTGTCAAGGTAGGCCTGGCCCAGGTTCCCAAAGCACAGGCCCGCCAACTCTGTCAGGCCGCGCGCCGTCTCCCTGTGCTTCAGCGATTCCTCGAAAGCGGCGATGGCCTCCGGAATCTGTCGGTTCAACTGATAGGCCGTTCCCAGATAAGAGAAGTTGATGAACCGGTCCTTTTCCTGCCCTCCTTGAGCGGCAGCCTTGAAGACGGCGATGGCTTGTTCGTAGTCGCCGGCCACGAGCGCGTCCAGTCCCTTCCTTGGCTGGGCTTCGAGGTTCGGGTTCGCCGACAAGAACCCCAACACGAGGGCCGCCGCCAACATCCATGGCTTCGCCATTCTCCTTGGCTCCTTTCAGGGGGCTCTCCGACCGACCCTGCGAGGCACTTACTGGGGGCGACGGCGCTGCCAACCTAATAGGCATGCCGCTGCCCGTCGTGAGCGTTTGAATGTAGGGATGCGCGGCTCGTCGCCGGCGCTTGTTGGCGGAAGGTAAAGGCCGGCAACGCCATCATGAAGGCTGGCTGGATCCACCGCCATCCGCGTGACGATTGTCTTGGCCTTGGGCGAAGGCATCGATCATCTCCTCCCCCACGAGCCAGCACACTACGCCTCGGAGCCGCCTGAGTCAACGAGGCACCCGACACAGACCCCCATAGAGCACATCGCGCCAGCCGCTCTTTATCAGCTGGACCCGCTTGGGTCTTGCGGACCGGCTCGCGCCGACACGGCATCGATACGGTCTAGAATGACGTCATGGTCGTCCGTCGAATCCGCCTGGCGTCGTTTGGTGCGCTGCTCGCCGGGATGGCGCTGGCCCTGGCTCCGCAGCCGCTCTCGGGTGCCGGCCGGCAGCCGCCGCCGCAAGGCCAGCAGCTTCCCCAAAACCAGCAACCTCCGGTCTTCCGCGCGGGCGTCAAGGTGGTCCGCGTGGACGTGTCGGTCACCGGGAAGGACGACAAGCCGATCGCGGACCTCACGACCGGCGACTTCGAGGTCTCCGAGGACGGCGTCGCCCAGAAGGTCGACACGGCGCAATTCGTCAGGCTCGACGGCCAGCGCAGGCAGGGCGGCGAGACCTCGCTCGAAATCAGGTCGCGCGAGCACGCCCTCGCCGAGGCGGCGCGCGACGACGTCCGGCTGTTCGTCATCTTCCTCGACGACTACCACCTCGATCGGGCCCCGGGCGTCACCATGCCGGTCCGGGAGGGCCTGACGAAGTTCATCTCGAAATTCCAGCCGACCGACCTCATCGCGATCGTCGATCCGCTCACCTCGACGAGCGACATCAACTTCACCCGCTCGCTCGCCGATCTCACCGACATCGTGCGGAAGTTCGAGGGGCGCCACAACGAGATCTTCCCCGTCAAGAACGCGGCCGAAGACGCGCAGCTGCGCAGCGGGGACTTCGAACGCCTGCGGGCCGAGGTCACCTTCTCGGCGCTCGAAGCGCTGGCGGTCCACCTGGGCGGCATTCGCGAGGGGCGCAAGACCATCATCTTCGTCAGCCAGGGGCCGCCTCTCTCTCTCGGCGGCGCCACGCTCGAGTACGACCTGCGCGGCGTCGTCGAGGCCGCCAACCGCGCGAACGTCACGATCGACGTCGTCGATCCCCGCAGCCTGGGCAGCTACGCGCGCGCGGCCGACTCGCTCTACGCCCTCGCCGCCGGGACCGGCGGGCGGACGATCGTCAACACGAACGACTTCGAGATCGGCCTGCGGCAGGTCGTCGAGGATGCGAGTGCCTACTACCTGGTCGGCTATTCGCCCTCCAGGACGGAAGACGACGGGAAGTACCACAAGATCTCGGTGAAGGTGAAACGGTCCGGCGCGCACGTGCTCGCCCGCGAGGGCTACTGGGCGCCGAGCCGCCAGGCGATCGACGCGGCGGCCGCCACGGCGAATCGCCCGCAGGTGCCGGGCGTCGCGGGCGCCATGAAGACGATGGCGCGCCTCGAGCCCGCCGGCGCCGTGCAGGCGTGGTTCGGCGTGTCGCTGACGCCGGAGGGGAAGACGCAGGCGACCGTCACGTGGGAGCCCGCACTCACCGCCCCGACCGTGCCGGTCGATCGGCTCGAAGTGGAGATCGTCCCGGCGGGGACCAAGACGCCGGTCGGCCCGCCGCTGGTGGTGCCTGCGCCGCCGCCGGGGCAGCGGACGCGACCGCGGGCGGCCGTCGTGATGGCGCCCGGCGAAGTCCTGCTTCGCTTCACGGCCCTGTCGGCCGACGGCATCGCCGTCGACCGGTGGGAACAGCCGTACGTCGTTCCCGACCTGTCGTCGTTGCCCGTCGCGCTCGCCACGCCGCGGATCTACGTGGCGGCGTCGCTGCCCGAGATGCACGAGCTGCAGGCGGCCACTGACCCCGCTCCGCGGGCCACCCGCCTGTTCCGACAGACCGACCGGGTCTTCGTGGACGTCGAGTGCTACGCGCGCGCCGCCGCGGGAACGCCGGCCGTTGTCGTCGAACTCCTGAGCGCGGACGGCAAGCCGCTAGTCGTGCTGCCCACGCCGCCGCTGCAGGCGGGCAAGTCCCGGCTCGAGCTGCCGATCCGCGGGCTTGGAAAGGGGACCTACCTGCTGCGCATCCGGGCCGAGGCCGGAGCGGCGAAGGCCGAGCAGGTGATGGCGTTCCGCGTCACGCCGTGACCGCCTGCCCGCGCGGCACGCGGCGCGCGACGACGAGGGCCAGGATGGTGACGGCGATCGCCCCGGAGAGCGGCACCACCATGCCGAGCCGCACGCCGGCCGCCTGGGAGATGTGGCCCATCGCCCATGGAGAGGCGATGCTGCCGAGATTGCCGACCGTGAAGAGCAGGCCGAACACCGTGCCGGCGAACCGGTGGTACCGGTCTCCCGCGATCGCGAGCATTGTCGGGAAGATGGCCGACAGGCCCAGCGCCGCGATCCAGACGCCCGCCACCAGGCCGGGCAGAGAGGACGCGGCGGCCAGCAGGACGACGCACCCCGCCACGACGAGAACCGACGAGCCGACGACCAGCGTGGTCTTGCCGACCCGAGCTTGCACCCGGGCCGACGCCGCGCGTCCGAGGATCGCCACCACCCAGTAGCTCAACAGAACCAGCGTCGCCGCAAACGGCGACCAGCCCATCGAGTTGATATAGGTGGATGTCCACCCGCTCAGCGCCGCCTCGTTGCCCGACTCGAACAGCAGCAGGGCGGCGAGAAGCAGCACGCCTGGGCTCCTGGCCGCGCCCAGCATCCCGGCGAAGGAGAACGCCGTCCCCTCGTGCGCGGGCGGGAACCTCAGCGCGGCGCACACGACCATGCTCGCGCCGGCCACGGCCGCGCAGACCGCCAGGACGCCCGTCACGTTCAACGCTCCGAACCCGCACACGACGACGAGCGGCACGAACAGGGCGCCGAAGCCGAAGAAGGTCCCGAGCAGGTTCAGCATCCGCCCGCGGTCCTCCGGAAAGACGTCCGAGACGAGCGCGTTCGACGCGGTGTTCAGCCAGCCGCCCCCGACGCCGAGCAGCAGCGCCGCCGCCGCGGCCGCCCCGAAGCCCCGGGCGAGCGCGAAGGCGGCGAGCCCGGACGTCACCATCGCCGACGCCAAGACCATTACCGGCTTGCTGCCGACGCGGTCGAGCGTCGGCCCGACGACCGCGGCCCCGACGAGCAGGCCGATGAAGAGGATGCTGAAGAGGTCTCCCTGCTGCGCGAGGTCGATGCCGAGCCGCTCGCGCATGGCCGGCAGGCCGAACAGCGTGCCGAGCATCGCGATGAGCATGCCGAAGACGAACATCGTCATCGCGGCGGCGACGAAGAGGCGGCGGCGGGCGGGCGGATCCGGAAGCGGCCTGGAATCGTTCATGGAATGGGCTGGCGGCGCGGGAGCGCCGCCAGCGCCCCGCGCGCGCGGGGTCAGCCAGCAGCGTTCCTGGTTCCAGCGAGGCGCCCGCCAGACGGTCCGAGGCGCGCCTCGCTGGAACTCCAATGGTATCATCGAGATCTAGGCCAGAAACGACCCATTCCCGAGGTCTCCATGGAGCACATGGACAAACCGGCCCACGTGAAGGTGACCTACGCGACGATGAGCGCCGATCAGCTCGACGATCTGCAGCGCGAGCTCGACGCGGCGTACGCGCAGGTGAGGGCGGGATTCGGCGAGTCCCACCCGATGTTCGTGAACGGGCGCGCGGTCGAGGGTGCCGGCGACGCCTTCGAGGACCGGAGCCCGATCGACACCCGGATCCTCATCGGGCGGTTCGTCTCCGCGACGCGCGGGCAGACCGAGGATGCCATTGCCGCGGCCCGGGCGGCCTTCTCGGCGTGGGGCCGGCTGCCGTGGGAGGAGCGCACGGCCATCGTGCGCCGGATTGGCCGGCGCCTCCGCGACCGCCGCGCCGACCTGGCGGCGGTGGTGGGCTACGAGACCGGCAAGAGCCGGCTCGAGTGCGTCGGCGAGATCGAAGAGGCTGCCGACTTCTTCGACTACTACTGCGACCGGATGGAGCAGACCGACGGCTTCCAGACGCTGACGGGGATGCCCGGCTCCACCGAGGAGAGCCGCAGCGTGCTGCGGCCCTACGGCGTGTTCGGCGTCATCGCCCCGTTCAACTTCCCGGTGGCGCTCGCCGCCGGGCCGACCGCGGCCGCCTTGCTCGCCGGCAACACCGTCGTCTGCAAGGCCGCCGAGGACACGCCGCTCGCCGGGGTCCGGCTCTGCGAGACGCTGGCCGATCTGCTGCCGCCGGGCGTCTTCAACCTGGTGAACGGCCCCGGCGTGCCGGTGGGCCAGGAGATCTCCGACAACCCGGGCGTGGACGGGCTGGTGTTCACCGGGTCGATGGCGGTCGGGATGAAGCTGCTGCGCGACAACGGCAACCGGGTGACGCCGCGCCCCCTCATCATCGAGATGGGCGGCAAGAACCCCGCGCTCGTGATGGCCTCTGCCGATCTCGAGAAGGCGTCGGACGGCGTGATGCGGTCCGCCTTCGGCGCGACCGGGCAAAAATGCTCGGCCTGCTCGCGCGTCTACGTGTCGCGCGAGGTCAGGGCCAGGTTCCTCGAGCTGCTCGTGGAGAAGACGAAGAAGATCAAGGTCGGCAACCCCGTCGAGCGCGACGTGTGGATGGGGCCGGTCATCAACGCGCGCGCGCTCGCCAACTACGAGCGCGCCATCGAGACGGCGACGCGCGACGGCGGCCGCGTCCTCGTCGGCGGCCGGCGGATCACCGCCGAGCCGTTCAACCACGGCTACTTCGTCGAGCCGACCGTCATCGACGGCCTGCCCGCCGGCCACCCGCTGTTCAGGGAGGAGTTGTTCGTCCCGATCGCCGTGGTGGCCGACGTCCTGACGCTCGACGACGCGATCGACCTCGCCAACAGGACCGACTACGGCCTCACGGCCGGCATCTTCTCGGAGGACGACCGCGAGATCGCGGAGTTCTTCGATCGCATCCAGGCGGGCGTGACCTACGCCAACCGCCGCGCGGGCGCCACGACGGGCGCGTGGCCCGGGCAGAACTCGTTCGGGGGGTGGAAGGCGAGCGGCTCGACGGGCAAGGGCACGGGCGGCCCGCACTACCTGCAGCAATTCTTCCGCGAGCAGAGCCGCACGCGGGTCAGGTAGGGACGCCGGGCAGAGCCGGCTGGTGAGGCGCCGGTCGTGGCCCGGTTCGTCGCGCCGGGCTCAGCTCGGCCGACCTCGCCAAATTCGCCCTTTGCGCCGACCCGGTCCGCGCCCGGCTCTCCAGCGCCGGCCTTGTGGCACGAGGCGCAGCGTGAGGCGTAGGACGTAAGGCGTAAGACGGTAGCGTGGGAGGCAATTGATGGCGGCTACGGCAACCCGCGGCTGGGTATGGATGCTGCTGAGGGCCACGCTCATCGGCACCGTGCTGCAGCTGGGGCTGGCGGTGTCCGGCCACTACGACGCGAGTATCGCGAAGCTGTTCGCCGTCGGGGGGATGTTCGTGTCGCTCTTGGCCGGCTTCATCTTCGGCCGCTGGTCGGTGACGGCAAAGCAAGCAGTCGCGATCGCGGGCGGGGCGGTGGCGGGAGCCGTCTGCGCCCTCATCGGCATTCTCGAGTCGTACGCGCTGCAGGACGTGCCGGCCTGGGTGATCGCCTTCGGCCCGGCCAGCTCGGCCGTCACCGGCGCGGTCGGCGGGTTCCTCGGGCGGGTTGGGCGCAGAGGCTGATAGTAAGCAGTAGGCAGTAGGCGGCAGGCGGTAGGGTTTGCAGGGCGTCAGCCCTGCTCGTTTGTAGGCCGCCCCTTCAGGGGCGGCGAAAGCAGGCACTAGGCAGTGCGCAACGCATGACACTCGGAGAGATCGATCGTGCCCTCCCCAACGGGCTGCACGACGCGAAAATCCTGGAACTGGGCTTCAGCTTCGAGGACGCGCGACTGGCTCTGCGAATCAGAGTCTGGGTTGGGGCGGGAGCCCAGCTCGAGCGGTATCGCGCAGGCGAGCTGGCGTTCTCGCGGGTCGCGTTCTTGAGCTTTGAATCGCCGACGAGCCACCTCGCCTTCAAGCACCCCCGCCGGTGTGGATTTCCACTGTGATCGGACGGGACTCGATTGGATTCCGTCCGCGTTGGTGCAGGACATCCCGCTCGACACTCTCGCGTACTCAATCTTCGTTCACGATTGGCTGTCCGCGTTCAACGTAGCTGCAGCCAGCGTTGAGTTCTCGTGGTTGGAGGACGAGAGGCCGGCGCCTGAGGGCCAGCCGGCCGGGCAACAGCCGACGCAGCCCAAGATCCGGCCGAATCACGAATGCATGGGGACAGGGACCGACAATCGGCGGCAGATCTTCTGGGCGAGTATATTGGGCACTTCGGCGTGCCGAGGAATCGCTTCGGTCGCGCCAGTCGTGGGATTGATCCAGAGCGAATGAGCGGCACCGTCCCGTTTCAGATGACACCCGAACTGGCGGAGGTGCCGAACCAGGCTGCTTCGCTTCACGAGACGATGACCGTCTCGCGCTCGGCGTCAGGGGGAACACCACGGAGTCCATCCTCCCGCCGGTCCTCTAGAATGAGCGCGATAGCCTCAGCGAGGCTCTTCCGGGCCTCGTCCTTCGTATGGCCCTGACCGTTGGCGCCGGGGATCTCCGGACAGTAGGCAACGTACCACCCCTGATCCCGTTCGAACACGGCGGTGAACTCATTCCGCATGAGATCTACCTTACGCCTGGCGCCGCGGGGCTGTCCAACGCGCAGACGGCCAATTGGACCGCCGTGTCCTGGGCTCGCCAGGGCCGGGCGGAAGCCCTGAGCCTTGAGCCGGACTCGCGCGCGTTCCCTCTCCTTGCTGTAACCCCCCGTTTCAGCGGAAAATAGCTCGGTCAGCGCGGTCGCGGCCCAGGGTCTGTTCACCCCCGCCCTTGGTTTCATAACTTCTCGAGAGGGGCCTTCTCTGCCTTCGCGCCCGAGCGTCACCAGCCGGCTGACCGACAAGGAGTGGCCATGACGATCGCGTACGACTACAAGACGCGGACTTCGTATACCGAAGAGGCAGCCGCGCAGAAGGCAGCCCACAAGGTCCTGCTGCAGCACGCCTTCGAACCGAGCCTGCCCGAGCGGGGCTATACCAACCGGACGCTGCACATCGACCTCACGACACTCAAAGTGACCGAGAAGGCCGTCACCGAGCAGATGAAGGACATCTTCGTCGGCGGGCGCGGTTTCGGGCTCTGGTACCTGTGGAACGCCATCACGCCGACCACCAAGTGGAACGACCCGGAGAACGACATCATCATCAGCCCGGGCCCGCTCGCAGGGAACACGCAGTACGCCGGTTCGGGCAAGTCGCTCGTCGTGACGCTCTCGCCGCTCACCTCGATCCCGGTCGACAGCAACGTCGGCGGTTACTTCGGCCCGCTCCTCAAGTTCTGCGGCTACGACGCGCTCGAGATCCAGGGCAAGGCCGAGCGGGACGTCATCATCGTCATCGACGGGCCGAAGAAGACGATCACGATCGAGGAGGCGCCCGAGGAGAACCCGGACAGCCACGTCGCCGCCGAGATCTTCACGCACCAGTACGCCGACAACGAGAAGGACCTGGTCAACGTGGGGGTGGTGTCGGCCGGCAAGGGCGCGGAGCACGCCCGGATCGGCTGCCTGAACTTCTCGTGGTACGACCCGAGGCGCGGCGCGGTGCGCCTGAAGCAGGCCGGGCGCGGCGGCATCGGCCTGGTGTTCCGCGACAAGAAGATCAAGGCGCTCGTCGTGCACGGCCCGAAGCTGAAGTCGAACATGAACAACGCCGTGGACCTCGAGCGCACCTCGAAGGTCGGCCGCAAGCTGGCCAAGGAGATCCACGACTTCGACGACCAGCAGTGCAAGATGCGGTCGATCGGCACCGCGCACCTGGTCGAGATCATGGACGCGTACGACCTCCTGCCGGTGCACAACTTCCAGTACGGCAAGCACAAGGACATCGACAAGATCGCCTCCACCGTCTGGCAGAAGCGGTTCACGCAGGGGATCTTCGACGGCTGCTGGTACGGCTGCCACATGGCGTGCGCCAAGGGCGCCGACTGCCACAAGGTGATGACCGGCCCGTACAAGGGGCACATCGTCACGGTGGACGGGCCGGAGTACGAGACGGCGGCCGGCCTCGGGTCGAACTGCGGGATCTTCGAGCCCGACTGGATCCTCGAGTCGAACTTCTACTGCGACACCTACGGCGTCGACACGATCTCGTTCGGCACGGCCTGCGCGTTCGTGATGGAGTGCTTCGAGCGCGGCATCCTGAACCTCGAGCGGACCGGCGGCCTCGACATGACCTGGGGCAACGGCGCGTCGCACGTCGAGCTGCTGCACCAGATGGCGCGCGGCGAGGGGTTCGGCGTGATCGTCGGCCAGGGCGTGAAGTACATGGAAGAGTACTTCGCCGAGAAGGGCTGGGGCGACCTGCCGTTCATGCGCGACATCGGCATGCAGGTCAAGGGGATGGAGTACTCGCAGTACATGTCCAAGGAGTCGCTGGCGCAGCAGGGCGGCTACGCGCTCACCAACAAGGGGCCGCAGCACGACGAGGCGTGGCTCATCTTCATGGACATGGTGAACAACCAGATCCCGACCTTCGAGGACAAGGCCGAGGCGCTGCACTACTTCCCGCTCTTCCGCACCTGGTTCGGCCTGATGGGGCTCTGCAAGCTGCCGTGGAACGACATCGAACCCGAGGACAACGCCAAGCACGGGAAGGAAGCGGCCAAGGTCCCCGAGCACGTCGCCAACTACCTGGATCTCTACGCCGGCATCACCGGGAAGGAGATGACGAGGGACGAGCTCATCCTGCAGTCCGAGTCGGTCTACAACTTCCAGCGCGTGTTCAACCTCCGGATGGGCATGGGCGGGCGCAAGTCCGACTGGCCGCCGTACCGATCGATGGGCCCGGTGACGAAGGAAGAATACGAATCGCGCGCCGAGCGCTACGACAAGCAGCTCAAGGAGCTCATCGGCGCCGACCCGGAAGGCAAGTCCACCGAGGAGAAGATGGCGCTGCACCGGGCGTGGCGCGAGGACCGCTACAACAAGCTGTGCGACGCGGTCTACGCGCGCCGCGGCTGGACGAGCAACGCCATCCCGACGCTCGAGACGCTCAGAAAGCTGAGGATCGATTTTCCGGAGGTGGTGGAGGTCGTGACACCGTATCTTACTTAGGCGGGGGCGTAAGGATTCGGGAATCGGGATTCAGGATTCGGGGCTGCGACGACGAGGGCGCCGATGCCAGTGAAGATCGAGAGCTATCGCGATCTCGAAGTGTGGCAGAAAGCCATGGATCTCGCCGCGGCGGCTTACAGGCTCACCGAGTCCTTCCCGTCGCACCAGCAGTTCGGGCTGCGGGCGCAAGTACAACGGGCGGCGGTGTCTGTACCCTCGAATATCGCGGAGGGCCACGGCCGGTCCAGCACGCGCGAGTACTTGCATCACCTGGCTATCGCGCATGGGTCGTTGATGGAGATGGAGACTCAAGTCGAGCTTGCGGTGAGATTGGGCTTCGCCCGGGCTCCTGTTGCGGAGGATCTGTTGAAAGCCGCCGCCGAGTGCGGCCGCATGCTTCACGGGCTGATTCGCCGATTGAAGGAACTGGCCGAAACGCAGTCCGGCGTGCGATCGAGCCGCGGAGGCAAGGTGGCTCGTGACGGCCGAACCCTGAATCCCGAATCCTGAATCCTGAATCCTGCCATGATCACCGTCAACAGCGACCCCCTCCCCTGGCACGAGGGCATGACCGTCGCCGAGATCCTGAAGATCCGCAACTATGTCTTCCGGATGATCGCCGTCCAGGTGAACGGCGAGGTGGTGCGCCGCGGCGCCTACGCCGCCGCCGTCGTGCCCGACGGGGCCGACGTCCAGGTGATCCACATGATCAGCGGCGGGTAATTCCGCTCGCTACCGCCGGCCGGGCCTGCCGGGCCGGCCGCGGCGCCGCCCCGGCTTCGCCTTGCCCTTCCGCTCCGCCCGCCCGGCCTTCATCCGCGCGCGCAGCCAGTCGAGCGCCCCCGCCGTCGCCCGCCACGCCGCACCGGTCTCGCTCGCGCACACGATCGCCTCGTCGTCGCTACCCGGCGCGTAGTGCTCGATCCACGACGCCTTCTCATCGTCGGGCTCGAGCAGTCGCTTCGGGACAAAGCGGTTTGTCGCCATGGCGCGTGCCAGCGCGCCGCGCGAGTCCGGGCTGTCGCCTGACGCGCGGAAGGCCAGCAGCGCCGCCGCGTACCAGAGCGTCGCGCCGATGTCGTCCTGATAGGCCGCCACCACCTCGGCCGCCTCAGCGTCGCGTCCCTCCAGGATCAGGCGCGGGACCAGGAGGTAGCGCACGCCCTGGTTGTCGCCGGGATTGAGTCGAAGCAGTTCCTTGTAGTGGGCGATGGCCTCACCGACCCGCCCGACATGCTCCAGCATTTCCGCCAACTCGAAGCGGGCGCGCATGTACGGCCTGGTCTCGACGTGCCCCCAGAACTCGCCGGCGAGGCCCTCGAACGCCTCGCCGAGCGCACGTCGCCCGGCCGAGACCGCCTGCTCGTAGAAGTCCAACGCCAACTCGTGCGTGTACGCATGCTCGGCGAGCAGGACGTACGCCTCGGCGCAGTCGGGCGAGATCGCGAGCGCCTGCCTGGCCAGCTGGACCCGTCTTCGGCCGGTCCAGTCGTAGGCCTGGGAGGCGAGATCCTGGGCGCGCTCGAGTGGAGTCGACGCCGTCGACTCGATCTCGTCCATCGGCCGGCCGCCGAAGCGCTCGGCGAGCGCTCGGTTGGCCTCCTCCAGCGATGAGAACTCCTGGGACGCGAAGAACCGTCCGATCTCGGCGTGCATCCTCTCCGAGGCCCGGCGGGACGAATCCGGTCCCACGCGCGCGCCCGGCTTGCCCGGTTCGAGCAGGTCCGGGAGGGCCAGCCTGAAGGTGACCTTCGCTCCGCCCGCCATCACCTCCTTCGACCAGGCGCCGGAGTCCATTTCCTCCTCGGTCGTCTCGGCCAGGGCGCGCATGAGGCCCTCGAGAACGTTCAACTCCTCGCGCGGCAGCCGCTCCGCCTCTCCGCGGGCGACGTAGTGCGCGGCGAAGGGATAGGCGCGCGGGCCCGCAAGCGGCAGGCCGTATTCCTCCCAGGCGTCGTGATCGGCAATCGGAATCCCGTCGCCGGAATCGAAGATCACCGATCGGGCATCGACGGCCGCGCCATCCGCGGGCATCATCCCCATTGCCTCGTGCGCGGCCCGCGAAGCGTGGAGCCCGATCCCGAAGGTATGGCCGGCGTTGCCGAGCACGACGGCGAAGGCGTAGCCGCGGGGCGGCTTGGGTGCGTCGATGCGGATGACGTCCTCGTCGCCGAGATGCTGCCACGGCGCCGCGCGGTAGAACGTCGCCGCCGCGTCGGCGAACGATCGCAGCACGTCGACCGTGACTCCGCGTCCCTGGAGCACCGACGGCGGGTCGTCCGGTGCCACGTGCTCCACGTAGTGACGAAGGACGTCCTCGACGGCGTCGATGCGGGGGACCAGCTCGACGTCCGTGCCGGAATCTCCAATCGCCTCCTGCAGGTAGTCGCGCACGGCCGCGTCGGCCACCAGGAGCCGGCCCGCGCGGCCTCCCAGCGCCTTCCGTTCCTGCTGGGCGAACTCCACGAGCGACTCCAGGACGAGTTCAGGGCCGTGCATCTCCGGCCCGGGCTCGATCTTCATCGTGATGCGACCCGTCGAGCGGCTCACCCAGATGACGCCCCACGGGCGGAACGCCGTCTTGTCCGGGCCGTGCTCGACCCAGTTGGGGAGGCGGACGAGACCGCCTTCCCACGCCTCGCGGGTAAGGGGCGGCAGGTCGCGGAACCGGTGGAGGAGGAGAAGGAAGCGCGAATCGGACGCCATGGACCGCATTGTCGCACGGGTCTTCAGGGTCCGTGTCGATGGATCCACCGCCGCGGCTCTCGGGCTCGGGATTCGCGCCGCCGCACGCTATCGCGACCCGGATCTCGCTCCTCTGCCCGACCCTGTCCCCTGACCCCCGATTCCCGATTCCTGAATTCTACTTGGGCACCTCGCTCATCAACGCGAGCGTGTTGCGCTCGGAGTCGTTGAAGAAGGCGATCCACAGCTCGTGGCGCTCGTCCTCGTGCGCCTTCGCCGGCTGCTGGAGGATGGCGACGCCGCGCGCCTCGCGGCGCGGAAGGAGGCGTCCCGAACCTGGCGAGACGTTGATCGCCGAAGGGACTAGTATTACTCTTACTAGTAGGAGTAATACATGACGCTGACGACCAAGGGACAGGTCACCATCCCGATCGAGATCCGCGAGGCGCTCGGCCTCCTGCCGGGCACCGAGGTAGAGTTCGACATCGTCGGGAGCAGCGTCAGGATCCGGAAGGCCGGGAAACAGGGCCGGGGCGCCGCGCTGGTCGCCGGCATGCGGGCTGCCGGCCGCCGCGCCGCCGGGCCCCGAATGACGACGGACCAGATCCTCGCGCTGACGAGGGGCGAGTAGCGTGGCCGCCACGCTGGTCGACAGCAACGTGATCCTCGACGTCCTGACCGAGGACCCGGAGTGGGCGGAATGGTCGGCTGCTGCGCTCTCGGCCCAGGCCGATGCCGGGCCGCTCGTGGTCAACCCGCTGGTCTACGCCGAGGTCGCCGCCCGCTTCGACCGGATCGAGGATCTCGAAGAGGCGCTGCCCGGGAGCTATTTCGAGCGCCGGGCGCTGCCGTGGGAAGCCGCCTTCCTGGCCGGGCGGACGTTCATCCGCTACCGGCGCCGGGGCGGTCAGCGGCGGTCGCCGCTGCCTGACTTCTACATCGGGGCCCACGCGCTCGCCGAGGGCATGACGCTGCTGACCCGCGACGCGCGCCGCTACCGCAGTTACTTTCCGGCCCTGCGCATCATCGCGCCCTGACAGGAGGATCGTCCATGACCTCGTCACGCCTGCTCTACCTGTCGGCTGCCGACGTCGCGGCCGCCGGCCCGGACCTGCCCGCGATCGTCGGGTTGCTCGAGACGGCGTTCCGCGAGAAAGGGAACGGCCGGGTGGAGATGCCTCCGAAGCCCGGCATCCACCCGCGGCGCGACGCGTTCATCCACGCGATGCCGGCCTACATCCCGGCGCTTCGGTCCGCCGGCGTGAAATGGGTGAGCGGGTTCCCGGAGAACCAGGCCCGGGGCCTGCCCTACATCTCGGGGCTCCTGATCCTGAACGACGTCGACACGGGAATCCCGCTCGCGGTCATGGACTGTACGTGGATCACCGCGTGCCGGACGGCCGCGGCGTCGGCCCTCTCCGCCCGCTACCTTGCGCGCCCGGACAGCGAGACGGTTGCCATCCTCGCCTGCGGCGTCCAGGGGCGCGCGAACCTCGAGGCCATGACGACGATCTTCCGAATCCGGCGCGCCTACGCCTACGACATCGTGCCGGAGGTGCAGCGCCGGTTCGTCGAGGAGATGGGCGCCAGGCTCGGCATCGAGATCGTCTCCGCCGACGGGCCCCGACAGGCGGTCTCCCGCGGCGACATCGTCGTCACGTCGGGCCCGATCCTGAGGCACCCGACGCCCACGATCGAGAAGGGCTGGTTGCGGCCCGGCGCGTTCGCGAGCGCCGTCGACTTCGACAGTTACTGGACCCCCGGGGCGCTTGCGGAGTTCGACCGGACCGCGACCGACGACACCGCCCAGTTCGACTACTACCGGAAGGCCGGCTACTTCCAGCAGACGCCGGAGCCCTACGCCGACCTCGGTGAACTGGTGGCCGGGAAGAAGAGCGGGCGCGCCGGGGAGGACGAACGGACGCTGGCGATCAACCTGGGACTGGCGCTGGACGACATGGCGGTCGCCCCCGAGGTCTACGCGCGGGCCGTGAGCCGCGGGCTCGGGACCTGGCTGCCGCTCTAGGAAGGCTCAAGGCTCAGGACTCAGGGCTCAGGGCCAGCGCGAGGTACTGAACGCCGCTGACCCGCATGACACGGCCGTCGGCCTTCAGTCGTCGGCCGTCAGCCGGAATCGGCCCGGTGCCTGAAGCCTGCAGGCTGACGCCTGCTTTCAGAACGCATCGGCGTGCCACCACAGGATGTCCCGCGAACCGAGCGGCGGATCGGGCCACACCCGGCGCCCGAGCGGGCGCATCATCATCGTGACCGGCGGGACCTCGTGCGCGACGACCTCCACCTGGGGCGGCACGAAGTTCGGCGGCAGCCACGCCCGCAGGTTGGCGACCGACGCGGTGTCGCGGGCGGCGATCGTCTGGAGCATCGCGCCGACGCGCGCGCCGGAAGGGTCGCGGTCGCCGCACTCGGTCACCATCGCGAACGCTCCCACCTCGAGCAGCACGACATAGGCGGCCGCGCGGCCGCCTTCCTCGACGACGAAGAACTCCACGCGACGGTGGCCGGGCGCGCCGCTCGCCGCCAGCAGCCGCTTCTTGGCGATGGCGAAGCCGACGTAGTCGGCCTCGCGCGCGAGCGCGAGGCGGTAGCCGTCGCGGGCGCTCGCGTTCATCTCGACGATCGCGCGAATGTCGCCGCGGTCGCCCGAGCGCATGGAGATGGCGCGCGGGCCTGGACGCTTCCCGGGGCGGACCGAGAGCCAGACCTGGTTGGTGGGGACTTGCCGAAACCCCAGGTGCTCGTAGTAGCTCGGCGCGATTTCCGAGAAGAGCAGCGCCAGCCCGAACCCCTCGCCGGCCGCCGCATCCATCATCCGCCGCAGCAACTCGGCGGCGTAGCCGTGGCCGCGGCGGGCCTCGGGCGTGAACACCGCGCCAAGGCCCAGGGCCTTCACCCTGTCCCCGTCCAGGCAGGCGACGAGGTCGTACCGCTTGGCCGAGGCGAGCAGTTCACCGTCGTCGTCCACGAGGGCGCAGCGCCGGAGGTTGGCCGCGCCCCACGGCGTGCCGGCCTGCGCGCGGTTGTACTTGCCGTAGGCCTCCCGGGCGAGACCCTCGCCCCAGATCGGAAACGTCTGGTCGAGGATCCGCTCGAGGAGGCCTCCGGTGGCCTCCACGACCTTCACACGCATCCCGTCATCTTACCCCTGCACCGTCACCTCTTCGGTGATGGCGACGCCGCGCCGCCTGAACTCCTCGACGATCGTCCGGCCCGGCAGCGACAGCTCGACCGACACCGCGCCCCGGCGGACGATGTTGTTGACGGCGGCGATGAGCAGGATCGACCCGTGCCACCCGGTCAGCCGCTGCATCGCGGTGAAGCCGGTCTTCTCGTCGTAGCGGTCGACCAGTTCGGTCAGCGCCTCGGCGTGTCGGCCCTTCGTCCTGCCGATCCCCTTCACGCGCATCACGCAGATGTCCTTCACCTCGTCACGGCAGATCCGCGGCGCGAGCAGCGCGTGGAACACGTCGCGCGGGACGACCTTCTGCCCGCGGACGTCGATCGGGTCGAGGCCGAGCAGGCCGAGGTCCGAGAACGCCTTGAACTGGGCGACGTGCCCCGGGTAGCGGAGCGTCTTGTTCTCGAGCCGCTTGAGGCGCCCCTCGAACGTCCACGGCGAGGTCGACAGGCCGCCGGACGTGACGAAAGCCTCGAGCTTGCCGAGCGGCGAGCCGAAGTCGAGGACCTCGTACCCCGAGAAGCACGGGACCGGCGTGACCTTGCCGTCGCGGATGAAGAAGGCGTTGCCGTCGTACTCGTTGGTGAGGCCGCCGAGGTTGAACGTGCTGACGTAGTTCCAGGGCCCCTGCGGATCCTGCGGCAGGCCGCCGTCCCAGATCAACACGTCGTCGCACTCCTCGACGAGCGACATCACGTAGGTCCCGAGCGAGATGTTCAGCCCCGGGCCCATCCCGCAGTCGGGGACGATGGTGACGCCGGCCGCGGCAGCCTCGGCGTCGAGCGCGAGCTGGTCGCGGACGACGGCCGTGTTGCCGCCGAAGTCGGCCATGTGGACCTTCTTCGCGATGGCGAGCCTGGTCATCTCGAGGTTGAACGTGTAGTGGACCGAGCTGATGAGCCCGGTGGCGCCGTCGAGATGAGGCGCGACGGCCGCGGCGTCGCCGGCGTCCACCTTGAACGCGGCGGCGATCGTCCTGCCGAGCAGCGTGTTCAGGCGCTCGGCGCCCGCGCGGGCGACGCCGAGGTCGATGTCGAGCAGCGTGATGTGGTCGGCCTGGCCGAACACCGCGAGATCGTAAGCGGACGCGAGGCCCTGCCGGCCGGCGCCGAGGACGACGTACTTGTAGCTCATGGAATCCTCCATCGAAGCTCCGCGGTCGTGCCTGCGGAGACTGAATTGAGCAGAGATAATGGCTCGCGGCGTGCGACGGAGTTACGCCAAGCCGGAACCGTACGTAGGCCGGGCCTTCAGGCCCGGCGTGACGGCGGGGCTGAAGCCCCGCCCTACGTATGATCGCAAGCCGAGACCCGAGAGCCCAACGCCGGGAGATTACAGTCCCGCCGACCGGGACGCGGTCCCGATGACGAGCGCGTGGAGCGCGAGGTGGGCGTCGCGGAGGGTGAACATCGGACAAGCTGACGGTAGCACGGAGGCGGGGATTTCGGCAAAGGGCCGACGGCTGACGGCCGACGGCCTCGAAGCCGCCAGTCGCGAGCCGCCAGCCGCGAGCCGGTGGTGATCTACTTGCCCGGCAGTGTGAAACTCACCATCGTCGTCATGACGACCCGCGCCAGCGGCCTCTTGACCTTGAGCAGCGGGACCCTCGCTTGGCTGTCGTTCGAGCGGACTACTGGTTACCGCCAGTAGTCCCTGAAGTTCAGCGGCAACCGAACGAGCAGGTTGCCGTCCGTAAGCTCCAAGGTTATGTACTCCGCATGGTTCGCCAGGCTCTTGGGAAACTCGAACTGGAGAGTTGGCAGTGTCCTCGTATCACCCCTCGCAACAAACTCCGCGTGGACAACACGACTCTTGCGTGACAACAGTCGCCGATGGCTTGGCGGGTTGTGCTCATCAATCACGCTGGCAGTCAGGATCGCCCTACTGAGTCGCACCCGGTCGGTGTGCAGTGCGGAAGCGTCCGTGTTGAGTGTGAATGTGAGGCGTGCCGTGTACAAGAAGTCGTTACCGCGGTCACGCCTGACCATCGTTCCACGCACGGTGAAGGTGCCCGTATTGACGTCGAACGTGAGGGGTCTCAGTTGTACGGCTTGCGACGTCGACGGGGCGACCGCAGGGTGAGCACGGTGCGCACAGGAGAGCGCGGCGCATGCGCCAACCAGGACGCCGACGGACAAGAAGATGAAGCGGTTCATCGTTACCTCCACCGGGCACGTCCCGCACGCCTTCGGTGATGAAGTGCTGCAGCCCCTGATACACGCCCGGATCGCGCGCGCGACCGGGCCCACCTCGCGGCCCTATCCAACGGCGGAGCCCGTCGCCCAAGACCCGCTCGACGCAGCCGCTCCAACCGCCGAGTTGCACGCCATACGCGGACGCCAACTCGACGGGCTCGAGCCAAGTCGTCAACCGGCGGCAGCCTCGCGGGATCCAGAACTCATCGCGGTCGGATTAGAACGCGACTCGTGCTCCCAGTTGCATACGCCGCGCTGTGCCTGCGCTGGTCGGGTGGCCGAACACTGGCGACCCGAACACACCGCCGTAGGTCGTATAGTTGGTCCGGTTGAACAGGTTCTGCGCCGACACGTAGACGTCCACACGAAATCGTCGATCCGTCGAGCGTCCGCCGATCCCGGGCGGTAGTGCCCCGCCGCCGCCCGACCGCACGGGTCCGAATCCCCAGCCGTACGAAATCCGACCGCCGACATCCACGACGGCCGACCCGCGCGCCGAGTTGCGCGAGATGCCGGCCGGCCGGTCGTTGAACACGCCGTCGAGGTTGTTGTCCTCTCCCGTGATGATGTTGTAGGGCAGCGCCGACCGGGCGCTCACCGTGAACGCGACGGTGAGGTTGGTGACCGGCTGGACGTTGATCATCCCGCCGAGCCGATGTCGCGAGTCGCCGCTCGACGGGCCCCAGTCGGCGGCGAGGTCGTCGGCGACCGTCGGGGTCGACGACGCGCCGCCCGTGTCGGTCCGGCTGCTCGACAGCGTGTAGTTTGCGAAGAGGAGCAGCCGGTGCCAGTTCATCTTGTTGAGGTTCCAGGCGACGTTGAGCGCGTGCGACCGCGAGGCGGCGTCGGAGACCAGCACGTACTCGTCCGCATACGCCGGGTCCGGGCGCACCCCCGTCACCGGGATGTTGATGTCGCGAGAACGGAGCAGGCCCGCGCCGAAGCCCGCCGTGTAGCCCACCGTCAGCCTCGAGTTCGGCGTCAGCACCCGGTCCACCGCCACGCTGAGGCGGTGCGCATTCGGCAGGGCGACGCCGTCCGACCAGAGATAGCGGTTGGTGGCCCTCGCGGTCAGCGCGCCCGGGTCGGGGTAGGCCGGGTTGGCGATGCTCACCTCGCGGAGGTGGGACCCGTCCACGAGCAGCGTCTGCTTGTAGGTGTCGGTCGCGATCCAGTCGTAGAAGTACCCGTAGCTCGCGCGGAAGGTGAGCGACCCGTCGCGCCGGGGCGACCAGGCGGCGCTCACCCTCGGCGAGAGGTTCCACGCGTCGGAGACGTGCGTCTCGAGGCCGTAGCGCACGCCGAACGAGAGCAGCAGGCTGCGCCTGAGGCGCCAGTCGTCCTGGACGTAACCGGCGGCCTGCACCTGCGCGTACTGCACGTACGGATTGCCGATGCGGCGAGTGTAGAGCGCCGGGATTCCCGCGTTGTATGCGTCGAGGGCGGTCTTCGGGTCGAGGGGGTCGGGAATCGGCGCGAACGTGTAGGTGCCGAGGTAGTTCGACGTGTCGTCGGAGGTGTAGCGCCCCCCTTCGAGCAGCACGCCGGTCCGCCACGAGTGGTTCCCCCGGACGTAATCCAGGTCGGACGCTGCCTCGAACGTGACATCCCGGCGCCCGCCGCGCATCTGGGCGCCGCCAGAGTTGAAGTAGCCGTTGACCTGCAGCGCGACCGCCTCGCTGTTCGACGCGTACGAGGTGTCCGACCACCGCACCTGCAGCCGCGATTCGGTGAAGAACCGGCGGCCGAGCGGCCCGTTCTCGGAGAGCCGGACCATGTTGGTCGCGGCCGTGCTCGAATACCCCCGTTCGACGAGGTTGACGTCGCCGATGCCGAGGTTCCGCTGTTCGGAACTGGTCCGATCGAAGCTCAGTCTCAGCGCGTGGTCCTTCTTGTACACGTGGTCGATCCGCGCGCTCAGGTTCCACCGATCCTGCGGCTGCGCGTACAATCCGGCGAACCTCGTGCCGTGGCTGGTGCCGTCGGCCAGGACGGCGAACACGTTGGACGCGAGATTCTGCGAGCTGACGCCGGCCGACATCGAGAACGACGTCTTGTTGGGCGTGATCGTGCCCGACAGCGAGAAGCTCCCCTGGCGCAGCTGCTCCTCCGGCTTGACCGGTGTCATCGGGTTCCGCGCCTCGAGCGCGTCGTCGAAGAACGTGAAGTCGGTGCTGCCGCGCAACGGCCCGGCGCCGGGCATCGTCATGATGTCGATGTAGAGCGCGCCGCTCATGCCGGCGTGGTTCTGGGCGGCGAACATGTCGAGCCGGGGGAGGCGGATCGATCGGATCTGCGACTTGGGCGGCAGGCGGCCGCCGGTGAACCCGTCCACGCGGATCGTCGCGCCCGGCGGGGCCATGCCCTTGAGCACGGCCTCCATCTCGTCGGGGTCATCGGGCAGCGACTCGATCTGCTCGCGCGTGAGGACGGTGCTGAACGCCGCGCCCTGGGTGTCGAGCGAGACGGTCTGCTTGTCCCGGCTGACCGTTACCGCTTCGTCGAGCTTCTCTATGAACAACATCAGCGTGCGGCGATTGTCGCCTGCTCCTACACGGACGTGACGTGCGATTGCCGCCTGGAAACCTGGGAACGACGCCTGCACGTTGTAGCGGGCTGGGACGAGGCCGTCGAAGTTCGCGATGCCGTCGCCTGAGGCGGTCGCGGTACGCGGAAGGGCATCTGGGGCGTTCTCCCTCGTCACAGATACCGTTGCGTTGGGCAGGACCGCGTTCGTCTGATCGATCACTAATATTACGAGTCGGCCGGGCCGAGCCGGGGCCTGAGTGGAGGCCAACAGAGTCGCGGTCAGGAAAGACCCGACGATCGCGAGCGAACAACGTGCGATTCCCGGGGACACGATTGGGCTCCTACCGTTTGCGGTTTCCTGACGTGTTGAGTTCTCCGCTGTTGCCCGTGTGAGCGTCGAATGGCCGTCTCGGGCGTCGCCGGTCGTCCGGTTCTCACCCAAGTGTTAGAACCCGCAGCAATCCCGATGTCTATCGGGGAACCTCGAACGTCCTTGGATCTATCTTCGCGTTGACTTTGAAAGTCGTGAAGACGAGGTCCGCTTTTGGCTTTCCGTCGACAGACCGCAGGACTCGATGCGGCAGCGTCAGACCGCCGACCGCTTTGTAGTCCGAATAGAAGACCCGGAATTCCACCATACGGCGTTTGGCCTCGGTCTCCGGTGGACGGGCGGCCGCGTTCCGCTCGGGACGATCGGGCTGTTGCTCGAATCCACTCATTGCTCCGTTCAGAGGGTTCACTGGCTCTTTGTCCATCCACGTGAGCATGAGCGGAAGGTGCGTCTCGGCATCCACGAACAATCGCGCTGCAAACGGCCCCTCACCCTCAATGTCGATGGCCTCCGCCTTCCCGTCAGCCGCCTCCGCCTTGCCAGCGTAGGTCATCTCCAGAGGGTACGCCGCGAGCGGCGACGCCAGCATGCCCATGGCCAACTGCGCGAATTCCTTCTTCCTCGCCACGAGTCGCAAGGTGTCGAACTCGACCTTCTGTTCCTGTGTCATCTTCGAACGATCGGCCGTCGAGCCGTCGGCGCGCACCAGTCGAGTCTCAAATTGGACGCCGCCGGCCAGGCTCGGTGGACTCTCGACGTAGTCGATCAACTGACCTCGGTTGAAGCCAGAGTTCCGGTAGATGCTCGCGCTCCCCATCTTCATCACAACCGTGCGCATCAGGTACCGGTCGGGTAATTCAATCAGCAACTCGAAGTCACTTTGAATCGTGTCGCCGTTCGGGCTCACGCTCGTGTTTCGTCCCGTGGCCGTTAGCGTCTTCAGCCCATCCAGAGCATCCGCGCCGATTGCATTGCGGGCCTCTGCAAGCACTTGGTGGAGATCCCGGCCCTGCGTCGGGACCTTGCCGCCACAAAGGAGGAGGACTAACCCCACGTACGCGAGTATGTGTCTCATCGCATCGGTCTCCTGACGCAACGTCATCTGCTAGTTTCGGCCGGCGAGAAGAGGGGCTCCCAGGGCCGACGAACCAAGCGGGCCGCGAAGGGGTAGTGCTCGGTGGCCGTTGACCGCAATGGCGCTTCTGCTTGACTTCGAGTCGCGTCGAGCAGCCCGGCGAGAATCCCCAGCAAGCACAGACTCGAGCGTGACCGGGACACATGGGCCCGTGCTAACAGTCGGTCCCGCCGGTCGACAGGTGGAGAAGGGCCAGTAGGAGACTTGGGGGCCGAGTCCTGGCCGGCCCTGTCTCGCCGGTCGGCATCCTCGAAGCCGCGAGTCGCGAGCCGCCAGCCGCGAGCCGGTGGTGATCTACTTGTCCGGCGGCGTGAAACTCACCATCGTCGTCATGATGACCGGCACGAGCACACCATTCAGGCGCGTCGGCGAGAACTCCCACTGCCTTACCGCGTCGAGCGCCGCACGGTCGAACATCGGGATCGAACGCAGGACCTTCGCGTCGCTGACTTTGCCGGTCTCGTCAATCGTCGCCTCGATGATCACCGTTCCCTGGACCCTCGCCTGCAGGGCCTCTTCGGGGTAGACCGGCTTGACGTCCTTGATCTTGACGGGCGGCTTGATTTCACCGCCGACACGCGTGGGCGCGACCCCGCCGACGATCCCTCCTGATACACCGCCGGCCTTGGCGCCGAGTGACCCGGGAGGCGGCGGAGGCGGTGGTGGCGGTGGTGGCGCGGAGGCATAGGCCACGTAGCCACCGCCAGTGGCTGTGGGCGGATAGGTTGAAGTGGGCAGACCCGCGGCCTGGCGGGCGTTGCGAATCTCGATGGCCCGGGCGCGCAGCGTGTCGGCTTCGGCAAGAAGCGCCTTCTGAACGGATGGGTCGCTCTCGATCAGCGCCTGCAACCGCAGCAGCAAGCTCTTGTAAGTCAGCGCCTCTGAGTAATCGGGGTTCATCGCGAGGGCCCGATCAGCCGCCTGCAACCCGCGCTCGACGTAGTCGCGCTTCTGGCCGTCGGTGAGCGTCGCGTCCCGATACGCCTTCTCCCAGTAGTACGTGGACGCCGTGTAGTAGGGCACAGGGTTCTGCGGTTCCATGGCCTCCCATCGACCGAGCCACTCAACGACCTTGTCGACGTTCCCCTGGCGGTTGTAGAAGCCGACAATGAGCGAGTAGAGGCCGCTATTCGGCGGCGCCATGGTTACCGCGGTTTCCATCGTGGCCGCCGCCTTCTCGATGTCGCCACCCTTCTCGTAGACCCGCGCAAGCGCGTAGTAGAGATCGGAGTTCTTCGGGTCCGCCTCGATCATCTTCTTGAGGGTGGCCTCGTCCTGCGGGACGCTGGGCGGTGCCGTGGACATGCCGGGGCGCGGGGCCTGAGCCTGCGGTGGCGCGTCCGTTGTCTGATCCGCTGCTGAAGCCGCTCGACCCGGCGGGTGGCTCGCCACGAAGGGCGCCGCGGCCGGGAGACTTCCGCCAAACGTCCTCGCAGCCAGTACCGGCGCCGGCGGCTCCGAGGACGCCGCGGCCGGGGTCTGCACGGGGGCGGCGCGCAGCGGGAACGCGCTGACGCTCCACCACCCTCCCGCTCCCACCATTGCCGTCACCGCCACGATCGATGCGACGAGACGAGCGCGAGACATAGACGCCTCCTCCATCAGCATCGCCACCCGCTGCCGCAGGTGGCCGTGATCCAGGAAACAGGCCGCGGGCTGAAACCTCGGCCGCGTATCCGCTCCTGCGAGCGCCAGCAGGGCGCGCAGGTAGGAACGACGATCGCCCACCATCTCGACCGCCCGCCGGTCGATCATCTGCTCGGTGCTCAGGTGGATCTGCTCGACGAGCCACCAGATGGCGGGGTGGAACCAGAGCAGCGCCCGCACGACTTCATCTCCGAGCAAGCGCAGCCAGTCCTGGCGCCGCACGTGCAACAACTCGTGGCACGCGACGGCGAGCTGGTGCCCCGGATCGAGCTGCGCGAATCCGGGCGGTACCAGCACCACCGGGCGCCGGAGGCCGAACGTCACCGGGCGCGTCACCCGCGGCGCCTCCCGGAACACGGCCACCGCGCCCACGGCGCGCTCTGCCTCCCTGATGCTCGCGAGGTCCGGGTCGATCGGCGCCGACCGGCGCCGCAGCCTGGCGAGCGACACCAGGCCGAGCCCCAGCCAGGCCAGGCGCAGCAGCACGCCGCCGGCGAGCGCCACCAGGGCCACGCGCGACCACGGGACCGACGCCAGCCGGCCGCGCACGCGGGCCGTCACCGACGGCGAGGCCACCGCGGCCGCGCCGGGACCAATCACCGCGTCTCCAGCAGGCGCGGGCCCGACGAGCGCGACGTCGGAGGTGTCGATGGAAACGGGAACGGCGGGCGCGGGCCGCCAGGGCTGCGCGAGCGGCAGCGCGAGGCAGGCGACGAGCAGGGCGCGGAAGAGCACGACACGCGAGCGCGGGGACCCGATCCGCAGGCGCGCCGGCAGCCAGACGCCGGCCGCCACCAGCACCGCCACCTGGACCGCCCACGCCGCCAGGTTCGCCAGCGACCATTGCGCCATGTCAGCCCTCCTCGATTTGCCGGGCCAGGTCCTCGAGTTCCTTCTTCGTCAGACGCCGATCCTTCACGAGCTGCAAGAGCAACGGCTGGGCCGCGCCGTCGAACACGCGGTCGACGAACTCGGCCACCATCGCCTTCATCGCGGCCGCGGACGACCGCGTCGGGCGGTAGACGTACGCCCGCTCGTCCAGCTGCCGCTTCAGGTGCCCCTTGGTCGCCAGCACCCCCATCATCGTCATCACGGTGGTGTAGGCGATCGGGCGGCGCGCCTTGAGGACGGCGTGGATCTCGCGGACCGTGGCCCGGCCTTTCTGCCAGACCACCTTCATGATCTCGAGTTCGAGCGGGGTGAGCGTCGGTGATTTGGGCGGCATGTCTACTAACATCTTAGTTGTTAGTAGATGGATGTCAACAGGAAAATGACAGGACATGTTTCCAGGCCGACGGCCGACGGCCGACGACCGACGGCCTGGCACGCGTGACACGGCGGTCAGCCGTCAGTCGTCAGCCGAACGCCGTAAGGCGTAAGCCGCTGTCACAGTCTTGTCATCCCCCCGCCATACCGACTCCACGCCTGATGTCGTCTACCTCATTAGAAAGTGCGACGGGTGGTGATGGCGGGATCGAGGATCGGCACCACATCACGCGCGGTCGCGAACAGCCAACAGGAAGTCGCCGCTCGAAGGAGCCGAGGCGACGGTGCACGGAGGGAGACGAGTATGAAGACCAAGCTGACGGTGGCGGCGCTGGCGATGTTCGGGTTGGTGCTCGCGGGCGCGCCCGCGTTCGCGCAGGACGCGAAGGTGACGATCCCCTTCGCCTTCACGGTGATGGGGCAGACGCTCCCCGCGGGTGTCTACCAGTTCACCGAGCAGGCGCCTGACGTGATCAGGCTCGAATCGGTGAACGTCCCCGGGCTGCACGTCGAACTGCCGGTGCTCGAGCGGGCAACCGACGCGAACGATTCGGGGAGCGTGAAGGCCGTGTTCGACAGGACCGGCCGCAAAGTGGTGCTCACCCAGCTCTGGCTCGAAGGCGACGACGGGTACGTCGTGGCGCTTCCCGCGCGGTAGGACTCTTCCGGCCGATGGCCGACGGCTGACGACCGACGGCGTGACATGCGTGCCACGCCGTCAGCCGTCATAGGACTCTTCCGGCCGATGGCCGACGGCTGACGACCGACGGCGTGACATGCGTGCCACGCCATCAGCCGTCAGCCGAGTCCGCTACCTCCCCGCCTCCAGGTGATTCCAGTTCAGAATCGCGTTGAACGCGAGGTTGAAGCTCCCGAACGTCTCGTAGCGCCAGAACGGCCGGTTCGCGAACATCACGACGTGGCCGCTGCCGAGCGGCGCGTCCACGACGACGGCCCGCCCCTCCAGCGCCTGCTGGCCGACCAGACCTCCGCTGAGCAGCATGTCGTTCGGATCGGCGGGGAAGCGCAGGATGACGCGCGGGCGCGTCGCCGTGTCCACCGCCGCCGCACCGCCGCGGCCACCGCGCCCGCCTGCCGCGCCGGCCGCCGCGCCCGGCATGGCGCCCCGCTGCCCGCCGCGCCCGCCGCCCGCGCCCGCCGCCGCCGCCGGCGCCGGGCCCTCGAGCGTCGCTAGCAACTGCGGCACCGCGTTGGGAGTCAGGTTGTAGCCGACGCCCGGGATCGCTGCGCCGCCGCGGCCGCCGCCGCCCCCGAAGCCGCCGCCTCCCACGTTCAGCACCGGCGCCGAGCTGAAGTAAACCGCCAGCGTGTCGCTGTCATACCCGTAAGCGATCGGGCTCTTGCGGTCGGCGAAGACGCTCTTGAGCACCACGCCGCGCGCGAACAGCCCTTCCGGCTGCTCGACCGTCACGCCGCTCACCAGCTTGTAGTCGGGGAAGATCGTCGAGGTGGACCCCTCGGTGATGAGCAGCCCGCCGTCCTGCACGAACTTCATCAGGTTGATGAGCCCCTCGAAGCCCATGCCGCCGCGGATGTCGTCGGCGTGGTCCTGCACGCCGAGGTTCGGCGTCAGCTCGGTCTTCTTGTACGGGATCGGCTCGGCCCCCTGGACGCCGTTCACCTGCGACTCGGACGTGCCGCCCACGTGCGGGAAGATGATCACGTCGAACCGCTGCCTCAGGTTCGGCTCGCGCAGCTTCGTGTCGCCCATGAAGGTGTACGGGATCTTGAACTTGTCGAAGACCATCCGCACCCAGCCCTCGTTCTGGGTGTTCGACCAGGAGTGGACGAAGCCGATCCGCGGCGCGGTCAGGTCGTGCGACTTCACCGCCGGCGTCGCCGCTACCGCGTACGCCGCGAGGCCGAACTCCTTCACCGAGGCCTCGAGCTTCGCCCGATCGGCGCCCGAGATGATGAACGCCCCGGCGGCGAACTTCTGCCCGGCCGCCTCGAACGGCTCCTCGGCCGCCGCCATCTTCAGGTCCTTGTTCGCGAACCTGAACGTCGCCAGGTTCGTGTCGCCGTTGTGGTCGATGACGACGACCGGGCCGGTGCCCGTGATCGTGCCCGGCACGCGGGCGTCGGCGGTCAGCAGCGTCATCGGCTGGTCGAGCGCCGACTTGTCCTCGATCTTCGCCACCTTCACGTTGCGCAGCAGCGGGATCGCCCACCCCGTGTCGTCGTACGGGCTCGGGTTGGCCGGGCTGAAGAACTGCGTGTCGAGGAAGTCCAGCGCGCACCGGCTGTAGGGCTGGTCCATCCGGACGATGTAGTCGCCGGGCGCGACCTTGACGCCGCCGCTCGTGAAGGCGGCGTTGGCCGTGTGCACCTCGATCCCCTGCAGCCGCAGCAGGTTCACGAGGTTCGCGGCCTCGCCGTTCCGGCGCTGGCCGGCCGGGATGACCCACACGTAGAGCGGGCCGTCCTTGCCGAGCGCCACCGCCCGCCGGTTCTTCAGGTAGTAGTTCTCGAGGAACATGTCGCGGTTGCGCGCGACGAACTGCATCGCGAACAGGATCGTCGACTCCTGGATGTTGACGTTGTTGCGCGGCCCCCACTTGATCGACGGGAGCGGCGGGCTCGGGCGGTACCACTCGCGGCTGCCGCCACTCGACGTCGGCGACGAGTTCACCGTGGTGTTGGCGGGCCCGTAGCTCTGCGTCTCGTAGAAGCGGCCGATCGAGTTGTGGGTGTTGGCGATCCAGAACAGGTAGTTCGGCACCCAGCCGTCGTAGTAGGTGCCGGTCCAGACCCCGGGCACGCCCCGCTTGGTCATCTCGGCGACCTCGTACTTCGACAGCAGCCACCACTCGTCCGACTGCACCGGGTCGATCGCGGTGTTGTACGGCCCCGCGCCGGTGGACGTGTAGAGATAGGTCGCCGACTCGTGCAGGTCGTGCAGCACCGTCGGGTGCCACTCGAGGAAGGTCTTGAGGACGCTCTTCGTCAGGTTCAGCCCGACGCCGAGGCCGTCGCGGTTGTTGTCGTGCGCGACGTAGTTGCCCCACCAGATGAGCGGCATCCGCTTGCCGGTCTTCTTCTGGTAGTAGTAGTTGTCCACGACCTTCTCGCGGCCGTCCACCTCGATGACCGGCGTGAGGAAGACGATCACGTTGTTGCGGATGTTCTGGATGAACGGCGACTCCTCGACCAGGAGCCGGTAGGCCAGCTCCATCTGCATCTCGGCGCTGCCGGTCTCGCCCGAGTGCAGGTTGCCCGTCGCCCAGTAGATCGGCTTGCCGGCCGCCATGAGCGTCCGCGCCTGCGCCTCGGTGATCGCCCGCGGGTCGGTCAGGTCGGCCAGGATCTTCTTGTACTTGTCGAGCGCCTTGATCGTCGCCTCGTCGGCGATCGCCATCACGATCATGTCGCGGCCTTCCTCGCTCTGGCCGATCGTGAACAGCTTCGCCCGCGGCGACGCCTTCGCCAGCGCCTCGAAGTACCGCTTGATGTCCTTGTAGTAGGTGAGCTCGTCGGGCGTGCCGGCGATCCGACCGAGGAACTTCAGCGGCGTCGGCACGGTGGCCGAGGCCGGCAGGTGATCGACCAGCTCGGTCAGGATCCGCGGGTCCTGCGTGTATTCCTTGATCTTCGCCGTGTAGTCGGCGTCGATCTTCTGCGGCGCCGCCGCCTTCCCCTGCGCGTGAACCGCGGGTGAGAACACGGCCGGGCCGGTGGCGAGCACGAGTCCGAGAACGCACGTCAGCAGGGACGCGCGTACAAGGTGCCTTCGCATCGAGAACCTCCTGTTGTCCGTTGAGTGTCGGCCGGACCCGCGGGTTATAACACAAATCGGGCACGGCTGAGGCTGTCGAGTGCAGCCGTCGAGTGCAGCCGTGCCGGGCCGAAGGCTGAAGGCTGATGGCCGTGAGCCGGCCGAACGCCGCCTTCAGCCGTCAGCCGTCAGCCGCCAGCCGACGATGCCCGGCTACGGAGTTCCCACCCGGGCGCACGCGTCGGCCATCCTGGCGCCCGCGAAGTCCTTCTCGGTCACCCCGCCTTCGCTGTGGGTGGAGTAGGAGAGGGTGACGCGCCGGTAGTTGATGCTGATGTCGGGATGGTGATCGGCCGCCTCGGCGCCGGGCACGAGTCGGCCCACGAACGCGACGGCCTCCGGGAAGCCGGCGAACGTGAACTGCCTGGTGATGGCGTCGCCCTCGAGACGCCACCCGTCGAGCGCGCGCAGGCGCTCCTCAATCCGATCGCGGGACAGCAGCGACATGGGACTCGCCTCCCTCGTTGACTTTCAGCAGGCTCGTGTGCTTCTTCAACAGGCTGCAGACGATGAAGATCGCGGCCGTGACGAGGAAGAATAAGGACCAGAGCGGATCGAAGACAAGGCGGCCGGTGGCGAGCGCCGACCGCGCGAGGTCGAGGACGAACAGCACGGACCCGATCACGAACAGGGCGTGGAACTCGCGGCCGAGCACGCGCCGCCAGAGAAACGGCGTCTCGCACCGCACGTAGCCCGAGAGTCGGGGGAGGAACGCCGGCACCCGGTCGGCCCACCGCACGAAGTCGGCGCCGAACTTCTCCTCGAGGAACACTTCTTCGCGCGCCGCGATCCGCTCGTGATAGAGCGCCGCCAGCAGGACGACGAGCGCCGGCACGTACCACGTCGTCGTAAAGCAGGCGAGGCCGACGGCGGTGAGCGAGTTCCCGAGGTAGAGCGGGTGGCGCACCACCGAGTAGAGCCCCGTCGTCCTGAGACGCGAGGCCCTGGGGTTGGTCGTGCTGCGCTCGGACGTGCCGGGCGGCGCCGTGCCGACGGCCGCCACGCGAACGGCCAGGCCCGCGAGCGCGAAGGCGAGCGACAGGAGCTGCCACGCCCGCACGCCCGGCGGCAGCGACGCCGGAAGCCTGGCGTCAATGAGTCCGAGCAGGAACAGCGGGACGAGGAGCAGCGGCAACAGCCCGCGTCGCCGGAACAGGAAATCGCCCGAGCCGGGGATCTGAGCGAGAAGCTTCACGCTGGGGGATGATCGCACGAAACCTGACCTGCCGGGTGGACGTCCGGACCGCTGAGGGTGACATCGAACGTGTCGGCTTCCGGCAGAAGACAGGGAAAACAGGCGTTCGACCGAGGCACGGCAATTGCTTGGGTAGCTTCGGTGTAGGAGTGTCCGATGCTATCCAGACCCCTGGCATTCATCCTGATCGCGGGCGCCTGCGTGGCAGCCGCGGGAGGGGGTGCGTATATCGCGACGTGGCAGCACGAGCGGACGAGCGCGCCGGCCGTTACGCCTGTCGCGGATCGCGCACCACAACCGGTAGCGGTAAGTAGCGAGGCGGCCACAACCAATCAGCGTGCGCAGCCGGCCTCCTCCGAGGCAGCACATCCGGCAGCCAGCCCTGCCGCCGCGTCCACGGTCGCCGAACGGGCGACGCGTGCGACGACACGTCCGGCGAAGAAGGTGGTGGAGAAGCCAGCGGTCCGGTCCGCGCTCGCTCGGGCTCCCATGGCGAGGCCGGTGCTGTCCGCGCCGTCGAGCGACGGCCAGCCGGCACAGGCCGCGCCGCCGCTCGCGCCGACCGCTCCCGCCGCCGATCCGGCGGCCCAGGCGCAGCGCCCGTTGACCGGCGTTTCCGCCCCGATCGTCCCGCTGATTATCGACCCGGCCGCCGAAGCCGCCAGGACCGACCCGGACGCGTCGATGCGCGGGCCCGAGAAGCAGTGGGAAGAGGTCGTGGTCCCGGCCGAATCGGTGATCGGCCTGCAGCTCGAGTCCTCTGTCAGTTCGGAGTTCGCCCGCGTCGAGGACCGCGTCGATGCGCGGGTCACCCGCGACGTGCGCGTGGGCTCCCGCGTCGCCATCCCGGCCGGCTCGCGCGCCATCGGCTCGGTCGTCTTCGTCGAGCGCGGCGGGCGGGTGAAGGAGCGGGCCCGGCTCGGCCTCCGGTTCGACACGCTCATCCTGCCCGACACGACGCGGCTGACCATCGACACCGAGACGATCTACCGCGAAGGCGAGTCGCCCGCCGGCCAGAGCACGGCGAAGATCGGCGGGGCGACCATCGGGGGCGCGATCCTCGGGGCGATCCTCGGCGGCGGCAAGGGGGCGGCGATCGGCAGCGGCATCGGCGCGGCGGGCGGCACCGCGGCGGCGATGAGCGGCGACCGGATGCCCGTCAGCCTCGCGGCCGGGACGCCGCTGAGCATCCGGACGCAGGCGCCCATCAATATGACGGTCGAGAAGTAGTCCAGGGGTCGGAGCTCCGACCCCTTCGCGTTAGAATGGCGGACATGTCGAAGCACACCATGTCCGTCAACTCGTTTCTCGTCTCCGCGCTCGCGGCGTGCCTGTTCGTCGCTTCCGGCGCGCCGGTGGCGTCGGCGCAGGCTGCCGCTTCCGCACCCGCCGTCCAGCAAGCCCCCCCCGACCAGGCCGCGCCCGGCACCGTGGCCGGCGTCAGGAACTTCACCAGGGTCGATGCGACCATCGCCTGCGGCGGCTCGCTCTCGCCCGAGGCGTACGCCGCGCTCAAGCAGGCCGGCTTCAAGTCGATCGTCAACCTGCGCCCCGAGTCCGAGCCCGGCGCCAACACGGCGGAAGAGCAGAAGGCGGCCGAGGCGGCGGGGATCCGGTACATCCACCTGCCGTTCGGGAGCGCCGCGCCCGACGCGACCAAGCTCGACGAGTTCCTGAAGGTCTCCACGCTTCCCGAGAACCAGCCCATGCTGCTCCACTGCGCGAGCGGCGCGCGCGCGTCGATGTTCTGGGCCGTCAAGCGGGTGATGCTCGACGACTGGCCGGTCGAGAAGGCGATGAACGAGCTGCCCGACCTCGCCAGGAACGTCGGCGGGCCGCTGCGCACCTTTATCCTGGACTACCTCAAGTCGCACGGAAAGACGCGTCCATGAAGGCTCCGGAGAACCGGTTCGGCGACATGGATCCCGAGACCTTCCGGCGCGAGGGCTACCGAGTCGTCGACTGGATCGCCGACTACCTGGCCCACCCGGAACGCTACCCGGTGCTGTCACGAGTCGCGCCGGGAGATGTCAGGCGATCCCTGCCCGCGGAGCCGCCGGAGCACGGCGAGACATTCGCCTCGATCCTCTCCGACTTCGACCGGCTGATCGTCCCCGGGATCACGCACTGGAACCACCCCGGCTTCTTCGCCTACTTCGCGATTACCGGGAGCGCGCCGGGCGTGCTGGCCGAGTTCCTGTCGGCGGCGCTCAACGCGCAGGGGATGCTGTGGCGCACGTCGCCGTCGGTCACCGAGCTCGAGGAAGTGTCGCTCGGGTGGCTGCGCCAGCTGATGGGGCTGCCCGACACGTTCGAGGGGGTCATCTACGACACCGCGTCGGTCTCGAGCCTGCACGCGCTCGCCGCGGCGCGCGAGGCGGCCGTCGCCGGCGTGCGCGCATCGGGGATGGCCGGCCGGCCGGAGCTGCCGCGCTACCGCGTCTACTGCTCGGACCAGGCCCACTCGTCGATCGACAAGGCCGTCATCCTGCTCGGCCTCGGCCACGAGGCGCTCAGGAAGATCCCGTCCGACCCGGAGTTCCGGATGCGGACCGACGCGCTCGCGCAGGCGTGCGCGGAGGATCGGCGCGCGGGAATCGTCCCGATGGCGGTCGTGGCGACGGTCGGCACGACGTCCACCACCAGCGTGGACCCGGTCGAGGAGATCGCCTCGATTTGCGAGCGCGAAGGCGTGTGGCTCCACCTCGACTGCGCCTACGGCGGCGCGGCGGCCATCGTCCCGGAGTGCCGGTGGATTCTCGCCGGCGCCGGGCGGGCCGACTCGCTGGTGATGAACCCGCACAAGTGGCTGTTCACGCCGTTCGACCTCAGCGCGTTCTTCTGCCGCCGGATGGACCTGCTTCGCCAGGCCTTCTCGCTCACGCCTGAGTACCTGCGGACGGCGGAGGCCGGCACCGTCCACAACCTGATGGACACCGGCGTGCAGCTCGGCCGGCGGTTCCGCGCGCTCAAGCTGTGGATGATCCTGCGCTACTTCGGCGCCGAGGGGATCCGCGACCGGTTGTCCGAGCACATGCGCCTCGCGCGCCTGTTCGCCGGCTGGGTGGACGCCGATCCCGACTTCGAGCGGCTGGCGCCGGTGCCGTTCAGCGTCGTCTGCTTCAGGGCGAAGCCGCGCGGGCAGGAGCGGTCGGAAGCCGAGCTCGAGACGCTGAACCAGCGCCTGCTCGACGCGATGAACGCGACCGGCGAGGTGTTCCTGTCGCACACCAAGCTCAGCGGCCGCTTCACGCTCCGGCTGGCCATCGGCAACCTCAGGACCGAGCAGCGCCACGTGGCGCGCGCCTGGGAACTCGCGAAGACCCTGCTGGAGCGATCATGACAGAAGGCCGCCGTCCTGCTTCTCGCCGTCCTGGTCCCGGCGCCGGTCGTCGCGCAGACCGTGCCGACCGCGTTGCGGACTGCCTGACCAGGCCCAAGGCGAACCGCGCGGCGATGGAGCATAATCTGGACTGGTTCGGGAAGTACGTGCTCGACGTGAAGCAGGGAAGCCGGGGCGCATGCTCATACCCAACATGGATCTCAAGGGCGGCAAGGTCGTCCAGCTCGTCCAGGGCGACAAGGTGGCCATCGAGAGCTCGGACGTCTTTCGCTGGGTCCGGCGTTTCCAGGGCTTCCCGATGGTCCAGATCATCGACCTCGACGCCGCGATGGGTACGGGCGACAACAACGAGCTCGTCAGGCGGGTGTCGGCCAAGCTCGCCTGCCGCGTCGGCGGCGGCATCCGGTCGGTGGACCGGGCCAGGGAGGTCGTCGACGCCGGCGCTAGGAAGATCATCCTCAGCACGGCGCTCTTCAAGGACGGCCGGCCCGACCTGGGGTTTGCGGCGAAGGTTTCGGAGGCCGTGGGACGGGAGCGGGTGGTGGCCGCGCTCGACACGCGCGGCGGCGGCCTGGTCACGCACGGCTGGCGGAAGGCGCTGGCCATCACGCCGATCGAGGCCATCAAGGCGCTCGAGCCGTACTGCGACGAGTTCTTCTACACCGACATCGCCCACGAAGGGCTGATGCAGGGGATCGACGTGGCCGCCGTCGACGCCATCCGCGCCGCGACGACGAGGCGCCTGTCGGCCGCGGGCGGCATCACGACGCAGGCCGAAGTGGACGCGCTCGCCGCCAAGGGCGTTGACGCCGTCGTCGGCATGGCGATCTACGCGGGCGTCATGGATCCGGACGCCGGGAAGAAGCGGTAGGGGCAACCCTCCGGGCTCCGCTCCCGTCTATGCCTGCATAAGGAGCTGACCCGATGAACACCCTGCGATCGTCCCTCGCCCTCGCCCTGATGCTCTTCGTCGTGCCCGCGCTGGCCGCCGCCCAGGAGACCGAGCGCGTGCACAAGGTCGTGCCGCTCGGCCCCGGCGGCACCGTGACGCTTCACAGTTTCTCCGGCGCGGTCCGCATCAACGGCGCCGACGTGAACGAGGTCACCATCGACGCCGTGCGCACGGCGACGCGCGACCGGCTCGACCACATCAAGCTCGACGTCCAGGCGGCCGGGTCCGCGGTCACCATCGACGCCAACAAGAAGGACCCCGACTGGCACGCCACGAACGACAACGTCGTCAAGACCGAGTTCGACATCACCGTGCCCCGGCAGGCGAGGCTCGACATCAAGGTGTTCAGCAGCGCCGTGCAGGTCCGGAACGTCATCGGCGACCAGAAGGTCGAGTCGTTCTCGGGCGACGTGCGGATCGAGGAGGGGCCGGGCCGGATCCAGGCGAAGACCTTTTCGGGTGACATCGAGGCGGGGCTGGCGGCCGGCGCGGCCGCGCCCGACCTGAGCCTCGAGACCTTCTCGGGCTCGATCGGCCTGAGGGTCCCCGGAAACGCCGCGGCGGCGCTCGACTTCGATTCCTTCAGCGGGAAGCTGACGAGCGGCGTGCCGCTGACGGTCACCGAGCAGCGAAAGGGCCACCTGCGCGGGTCGCTCAACGGCGGCGACGCGCGGCACCTGATCCGCCTGAAGACCTTCTCGGGTGACGTGAAGATCGCCGGGTAGCGCGGACTCCCGAAGGGCCGGCGAGGACGCCGGCCCCACCCATCAGGTCGCGCCGCGCGTCAGTTCCACGTCGAGCGCCGTCAGCACGCGGCTGGCGGCCTCGATCTTCGACGGAGGGAGATCGGCAAGGACGCGGCGGACGGCCGCTTCCACCGTTCCCGCGTTGCGGCGGTCGACGGCGCGGCCCGGCGGGGTCAGGCGAAAGTGGGCCTGCCGCCGGTCGTGCTCACCCGGGCTGCGCGCGATGAGGCCCCGGTCCTCGAGCCGGCGAAGGATGCCGGTCAACGTGCTCGGATGCAGGCGCAGGACGCGGGCGAGGTCGCCCGCCGTCGTGCCCGGCCAATACCCGAGAATCCGCACCACCAGCCGCTGCGGTCCCGTGATGCCGAGACGGGCCTCCATCCGCTTCGAAGTCGACTGGAGGCCGTGGCTGATCCCCCAGATCACCCGCATGAACTCGAGCACGCCATCCGGCGCCGGCGTTCCATTGGCCCCGGTGGGTGCTCTTGGGCCCTCGCGACTCGTCTCTCGACGCATACGCTTCCTTCGGCGCGATCGCCGTCGGCTCCCGGCCGTCCCGCCCGGCTACTTGGCCGTGAACAGGAAGTGGCCCCGCCGGTTCTGCTGCCAGCAGCTCTCGTTCGACTCGGAGCAGAAGGGCCGCTCCTTGCCGTAGCTGATCGTCTGCATCCTGTCGGCCGCGACGCCGAGCGACTGCAGGTACGACTTGACGGCCGCGGCCCGCCGCTCGCCGAGCGCCAGGTTGTACTCCGCCGTGCCGCGCTCGTCGCAGTGGCCGGAAATGATGATCTTCGTCGTGGGCCACCGCTGGAGCCAGGTGGCGTCCTTCGTCAGGCTGGCCTGCGCGTCGGGCCGGATCTCCGAGCTGTCGTAGTCGAAGAAGGCGTCGGTCAGCGGGTGCTCGGCGTTGATCTGATCGAGCGTCTTGGCCGTGAAGATGTCGTCTTCGGTCAGCTGCCGCGGGGCCGGCGCCGGGGCCGGAGGCGGCGGCGGCGGGGGCGGCGGCGGGGCGACCGGCGCGGGGGCCGGCGCCGCCATGGGTGCGGGCGGCGGGGTGACCTCGGGTTTCCGGTGCTGGCAGCCGGCGCTGGCGGCCAGGATGAGCAGGGAGGCCCCTGCGACCAGGAGCGGGCGAGTGTGGCGCATACGGTTCGTCCTCCTCGAGGCGATCGTGTCGCGGATCCACGGGGGCATGCGAGCAGCGTAGCACAAACTGTTTGGAGGTCAAACTACTTGAGCTCAAACGAACAGGCGTGGTACACTCGTCTGTCCGCGGCGTTCCCGCGCGCCGCCACGGGCGGGTCGCCGAACCGGCGGGACCCCGGCGGCGACACGACGACGATGGAAGACGCACCAACTCCGCCCGCTTCGACGTGGACGCTGGGACTCCTCGGCCGGACCGAGGCCGAGCGCCTCCGGCGCCGCGAGAACACGCTGCTGCTCGTCCTGACGCTGCTCATCGGCGCCCTGGTGGGACTGGCCGTCGTCGCCTTCATGGTGGTCACCACGCGCCTGGGCGACTGGCTCCTGCCCGCCGGCGGCCCGGCCTGGCGACGGATCCTCGTCCCGGCGGCCGGCGCGCTCGTGAGCGGCGTGCTCCTGGCGCGGTACTTCCCCAACGCGCGCGGCAGCGGGATCCCGCAGACCAAGACCGCCTACTTCCTGAACCAGGGCTACATCCGGCTGCAGACCGTCCTCGGCAAGTTCGGCTGTTCTTCGCTCTCGCTCGCGAGCGGGATCGCGCTCGGCCGCGAGGGACCGACCGTGCAGGTCGGCGCCGGGATTGCCTCCGTGCTCGGCCGGCGGCTGGGCCTCGGCCCCGAGCGGGTCAGGGCGCTCATTCCCATCGGCTCGTCGGCCGCGTTGGCCGCCGCCTTCAACACGCCGATCGCGGCGGTGCTGTTCACCCTCGAGGAGATCCTCGGCGATCTCCACGCCCCGGTGATCGGATCGATCGTCATCAGTTCGGCCACCTCCTGGGCGGTGCTGCACCTGCTGCTCGGCGACGAGCCGCTGTTCCACGTCCCGGCCTACCAATTGGTGCATCCCATCGAGTTCGGGGTGTACGCCGTCCTCGGCGTTGCCGGCGGCTTCGTGTCGGTGGCCTTCGTCAAGCTGCTCCTCGGCATCAGGCGCCGGTTTCTCGCCATGCCGGCCTCCACCGTCTGGTGGCAGCCCGCCGTCGGCGGGCTGGCGGTCGGGCTGCTGGGCTGGCTCGTGCCCAACGTGCTGGGCGTCGGCTACGACCACGTCGGCGACGCGCTCAACGGCAAGCTCGTCCTCGGCACGATGGCCGTGCTCCTCGCGCTCAAGCTGGTCGCGACCGCGACCGCCTACGGCTCCGGGAACGCGGGCGGCATCTTCGGCCCCAGCCTCTTCATCGGGGCGATGCTCGGCGGGACCGTGGGCAGCCTGGCCCACGCCTGGCTGCCCGACCTCACGGGGAGCGCCGGCGCCTACGCCCTGGTCGGCATGGGCACCGCGTTTGCGGGCATCGTGCGCGCGCCGATGACGTCGGTCATCATGATCTTCGAGATCACCCGGGACTACTCGATCATCGTCCCGGTCATGATCGCGAACCTGTTGAGCTACTTCATTTCCCAGCGCCTGCAGCCGTCGCCGATCTACGAGGCCCTCCTCCACCAGGACCGGGTCCAGCTTCCCCCGCCCAGGCCCCAGGCCGCCGGCATGCTCGTGGAGCACGCCATGCGCCCACCGAGCGGCGCGGCGCGGTCGGACGAAACCGTCGCCGCGCGTCTCGCCGCCGCGCACGCGCCGGGTCAGAGCCCGGGTCCGCGCGCCGCGTGGCCGGTCGTCGACGGCGATCGCTTTCTGGGGCTGGTGACCGAGAGGCGCCTCCAGGAGGCGGCGCTGGCGGGCCGCGGCGCGAACACCCTCGCGCAGATCGTCGGCGGCATCGACGAATCGGCGTCGGCCGACGCGTTCCCTCACGTGCACCTCGACCAGCCGGTGGACGTCGCGCTCCAGCGCATGGGCCGCGCCGGGCTCGACCTGCTGCCCGTCGTGAGCCGGACCGACGTCCACGAACTGGTCGGCCTGATCGCGCTGTCGGATCTGCCGCGTGCCTACAGCCACGTCGAGGAGTACGAGTCGCTGTCCGAGCTGCGCCACGAGCGGGTCCGGTCCGGGCGGGGTTTGCTGACGGCGGTGATCGCCGGGGTGCTCGCGCTCTTCCTGCTCGGCGGGCTGTTCGCTCACCACTACCGCACGCAGGCGATCCGCAACGCCGCCGCCGCCTACCAGGCCGGGTACGCGTTGCTGCGCGCGGGCCGGGTGAACGAGGGCATCGAGCAGTTCCGCGTCGCCAATTCGATGACCGCCAACAAGGATTACCTGCTGGCGCTAGGGCTCGCCCTGGTCCGCGCCGATCGCGGGACGGAGGCGAAGGACTACCTCGACCAGGTGCTCCGCATGGATCCCCGCAATGGACCCGCCGCGCTCGCCATCGCCCGCGTGACCAGGGCCGGCGGCGACGGTGCGGCGGCGATCGGGTGGTACCGGCGGGCGCTGAACGGCAACTGGCCGGCGGACTCGAGGCCCGAGCGGGTCGCGGCCGCCTTCGAATTCGTGGACCTCCTGGAGAAGACGGGCGACATTCGCCAGGCTGTCGCGGAACTCCTCCAGTTGAGCACGCAGACGAGCGACGCGGACGATCTGAACCGCATCGGCCGCGCGCTGCTCGCGGCGGCGTCTCCCGGCCAGGCCATCGACGTGTTCCGGCAGGTCCTCGGTGTGTTCCCGAGAAATGCCGCGGCCTACGACGGCCTCGGCCGGGCCGGGATGGCGCAGCAGGACTACCGGGCCGCACGCGCGGCGTTCGAACAGGCGGCGCGGCTCGACCCGGCCAACCG
Organism: uncultured Acidobacteriota bacterium; assembly: GCA_963776495.1. GTDB lineage: Bacteria > Acidobacteriota > Vicinamibacteria > Vicinamibacterales > Fen-181 > FEN-299. Next base: position 1,071,928 of record CAVZMW010000003.1, read on the forward strand.
GGATGCCCGCACGCAGGCCGCGCTCTGCGAACGCGTGCTGGCGCTCGATCCCGGCCAGAACGGGCTCTCGGCCACCGAGCGCTACGAGCGGAGCCGGGCGCTGCTGGCCGCCGTCGTCTCGGCCGTCGACGCGTGTCCGGCCGCCGCCGGCCCGGCCGACGACGCGGCGCCGCTCGCGATCGCCCGGAAGACCCTCGCCGCGTCACGACGCAGCCGCTCGCTCGCCGACTCCATCGACGACAACGTCCGGCTGGCCCGGCAGGTATGGGCCGCCCGCCCCCCGTCCTGCGCCGGCGCGGGAGGCGACCCGGCGGTGGCCATGGCGCTCGCCAGGCTGGAACGGTAGCGGGAGCCCCGCTCCCCCGAGGTCGGAGTTCGCCATAATAGAGTTGGAGCATCGGAGCCCGAGCCGCGTTGGAGCGCTCGACCATGATGGCGCCAGCCTCCATTCGGTCGTACCTGGAACGACTGCTGCGGGTCGACCCGGCATCGAAGCCGAGTGTGTATGCCGACCTCTCCGACTCCGCGGAACTCGCCGACCCCAACTACCTCCTCGCCCTGCTGCTCTCGGCGGGCATCGCGACGCTGGGCCTCGTGCTCAACAGCCCGGCCGTGGTGATCGGCGCGATGCTCATCTCGCCGCTGATGGGGCCGATCCTCGCCGCGGGCCTGGCGCTCGCCGCGGCCGACCTCTACCTCGGCCTGAAGTCGCTGGTGAGCATTGTCGGCAGCATCCTGCTGGCCCTCGGCTCGTCGGCCCTGCTGGTCTGGCTGCTGCCGTTCCAGTCGGCCACGGCGGAGATCGTGGCGCGGACGAGGCCGAACCTGCTCGATCTCGGCGTGGCGCTCTTCTCGGGACTCGCCGGCTCGCTCGTGGTCAGCCGGGGGCAGACCAGCGGCGGCGTGACCACGCTGCCCGGCGCCGCGATCGCCGTCGCGCTGATGCCTCCGCTCTGCACGGTGGGCTTTGGTATCGGGAGCGGCTTCGCGTGGCCGATCATCTACGGCGCCGGCCTGCTCTTCCTGACCAACCTGGTCGCGATCGTCGCGAGCGCGTTCGCCGTCTTCTACGTGGTGCGCATGGACGCGCCCGGGATCCGCGCGAGCCTCGACGAATCGAGGCTGGCGCGCTCCGCGAGGGACCCGCTCTACCGCGCCCTGCAGCGCACGCGCTTCGCGCAGACCTTCCGGGAGTCGCACGGCCTGAGATGGCGGATCGCGATGCTGCTCGCGGTGCTGCTCGTCCTCTTCGTGCCCCTTCGGCGCGGCCTCATGCAGGTGCGGGACGAGACAGTGGCCCGCGCGGCGGTGCGCGACGTGATCCGGGGTCTCGTGCCGGCGTCCGCCGTCGTCTCGCAGGCCGTCGACATCAGCCCCGAGCGCGTGAGCGTGCGGCTGCTCGTGACCTCGCCGCTCCCGGCGGATCGGATTTCGGCCGCCGAGCGCAAGCTTGGGCAGAGGACCGGGAAGGAGGCGACGATCGCCGTCCGCCGGATCGCCGCGGAGGAGGAACTGGCGGTCCTCAGGGCCGAGTTGACGCGACCGCTCCCGGCTCCGCCGCCGCCACCACCACCACAACCGCCGCCCACCCTGGACGCCATCCGCCGGGACGTGTTGGCGAGGCTCGACGCCCCGCTCAAGGAGTTCTGGCCGTCGGAGTCAGCCGCGCTCGACGGCTACGAGCTCGTGCTGTCCCCCGGCGGCATCGTCGTCCACGTGACATACCGGGCGAGGAAGGACCTCGACAAGGTCTTCAACGAGACCTTGACGCGGTACCTGCAGAACCAGCTTGGCACCACCGCGCTGAGCGTGGCGCTCCACCGCGGGCGCGGACGGTTCACGCCGCCCGCTCCGCCGAAGCCGGCCGGCTCCACACCGGCCCGAAGCGGAGATTGACCAGCGATCAGCTCAAAGGAGGCGGACATCGGCCGATGACCGACGTCACGCCGTCGTTCATGTCGGTCGGAAGGAGGTCGTCCGTGCGAACCGTGTTCTCGATCGTCGCCGTCGCGCTGGTCCTGACAGCCGCCAGACCGGCGCTCGCCCGGGTCCCCGAATCGCAGTCGGCCGCCCCTGCCGCCGCGCTCGTGAAACTGATGCAGGAGAAGGGACTCGACGCGTTCGCGGTACCCGACCCGAAGGAGCCTGGCCGCTTCATCGCCGTGCTCTCCTTTCCGGGTACGCAACTCCTCGTGGTAAGCGCGAAGATCCCCGTGCCGAGCTTCATCCAGGACATGCTCGCCAAGCGCCAGTACCGCGACGCCTACATGGAACTCCAGGGTCCGACCGCCAAGGACGGGCGGTTCTTCGTCCAGGACATGCAGGCCGACGGGCTGCTGGCGAAGCCGGGCCGCGGCGAGTCGTTCGACATCGTCTACGAGAACGGCGTCAGCACCTCGTTCGACGGAGACTGGCAGGCACACGGCGTGTCCGAGGCGGACTACGACGCGAAGTTCGTGGCCGCGGACCAGCGCTACGCCGATGCGCTGACGACGCTCGCGGCCGGGCTGAACGCGTTGAAGTAGGGGGCGGTTTGCGCGGCCGCGCCGCGCTCCTCTCGCCCGCGGTTCAGTCGAGAAGGCCGGCAAGCAGCGCGCGGGCGTCCCGCCAGTCGGCGAGCCGGTAGGTGGCCCGACTCGGACCGCCCCCGACCAATACCGAGATGCCCGAGGGAGGCAGCGCGGCGAACATGTCCTCGTCGGTTCGGTCGTCGCCCAGGGCGACGATCCGGGCCGGCGCGTCCGGCCCCGCCAGAACGTGCCGGACGACGCAGCCCTTGTTGACGCCGCGCGGGCGGATCTCGACGACCTTGTGCCCGTTCAGGATTTCGACCGGTTCGTCGCGCAGCAGCGCCGTCAGGACGAGCCCCAGCTGCTTCGCGTCGAGGGCGCCCCGTTCCGCGTCGGCCAACCGGTAGTGCCAGGCCAGCGACCGGCTCTTCCGCTCGACGAGCGAGCCGGGGGTCCGCTCCGCGAACTGCTGCATGACCTGCGCCGCCGCGGCCATCCAGCCCACGGGGGGATCGGCGATCGCGACCCAGCCGTCGGCCGAACGCGCCCGATGCCAGAGCCCGTGCTCGGCCCACAAGTCCACGGGCAGGTGCCCCAGCCACTCGCCTACCGTCTCACGCGACCGCCCGCTGACGATGTGCACCTCCGGCGCGACCCGGGCCAGGGCGCCGAGCAGCTCGAGCAATTCCGGATCGGGCCGGGCGAGCTCCGGCGCCGTGGCGAAGGGAACCAGCGTGCCGTCGTAATCGAGCAGCAGCGCCGGTCGCGGCCTGGCTCGCAGCACGTCGAGCGGCACGGCGATCGGGCGTCGCCCCGTACTCTCGCTCACTCACTCAGTATAGACGCGCGCGCCGGCGCTCTGGCGGGCCCAGGACTCTTCGCCGAGGAGGCTGGCGACGGCCTCGCTCCAGCCGGCCGGGCCTTCCTGGCTGGTGACAAAGGCCCGGTGCACCTGTCGCGCCAGCAGTTCCCCCGTCCCGGCCGAGGAGTTCCGCACGACGACCGGGACGTCGACCGCGCCCAGCAGCTCCAGGTCTTCGATGCTGTCCCCGAGGCCGACGAACACCACTTCGCCGATCGCCGAGGCGTACAACCGCCGCAGGGTGGCAATCGGCGTGCTCTTGTCGGTCCGGCCGGTGACGTGGTCGTAACGTGTGCCCGCCGAGCACCGGAGTCCGGCGCCGCGGAGCGCGCGCCACAGTTTCGTCCGCGCAAAGGGATCCGGTTCGACCAGCCGGAAGGGCTCGTCGTACTCCCGGAGCTTGGCCAGCCTGGCCTGCGCGAGGGAGAGGCCGCACTCGTCCGCCACGCGCTGGACGGACAGCCCGCTGAAGGTCGAGACCTCGATGCCGATCTGCGCCGCGGTCCTCAGCAGCTTGGCCAGCACTTCACCGTGCGGGCGGCCGAACTCGAGGACCTCGTAGCCGGGGACGTGCCGGGTCCCGTTGACGCGCGTCCGGAACGTGCCGGTCGGGATATACAGGGCGCCGCCGTTCTCCACGATGAACGGCGAGGTCAGGCCCAGCTCCTCGCGAAGCCGCTCCAGTTCCGCGCGGGTCCTGCTGGAGCACACGACGAGCGGTATCCCGTCGGCCTTCAGCCGCTCGACCGCGCGGTCGGCCGCGGCGTGCGAGCCCGTCTGGTGATCGAGCAGGCATCCATCGACGTCGGTCACGAAGACGAGATTGCGCAGGGATTTCAAGCGGCCGCCCCCTCCGCCGGGCACGCGGGAGACGACGATCGCGCCCGCCTCTTCCCGCGCCCGACAGCTGTTCGAGCCCAGTCTATTGACGACGGGCCGCCGCGGCCATCCCGCATCGACGGTATTCTGGGCTGGTCGGTCGGGGATGGCGGCGGACGGCGAAAGCAGTCTTCGGGTGGGGTCGGGCACGCCTCGGCGCTAGAATGCGCTATGGCGGATCCCGGACAGCCCGGCACCGAGGCGGATCGCCTCCGACGTTCGCGGTGGCCCGGGCGGCCCACCATCCGCGAGACGCTGTACGTTGGGTTCGGCCTGGTCTTCGTCCTCTGGGTCGTCTCGGGATACGACCTCGTCACCCGCCTCAACTCGGTCGAGGAGCGCGCCAACGCCGTGGGCGCCCGCTTCGCCGACGCCGACCGGCGGCTGTCGGTGGTCCGCACGCAGGTGCTCGTCGCCTCGCTCTACCTCCGCGACGCCCTCTTCGAGACCAACCCGGACGCGAGCGACCACTACCGGGCCCGGATGGAGGCGGCGCGGCGGGACGAGGCGCAGGCGCTCAGCGGGTACGTGCCGGTCGGCACGCTCGACGACGAGCGTGAAGGCGTCCGGCAGCTGCGCGCCGAGATCGCGAGCTTCTGGGAGACGGTGCTGCCCGCCCTCGAGTGGGACGCGGCGCGGCGCGCCGCGGAGGCCCGGCGGTGGATTCGCGAGGAGGTCATCCCGAAGCGCGAACTCATCATCCGGATCTCGGAGCGGGTCGAGGCGATCGACCGGGCGGCGCTCGTGCAGGAGCACGACGAGGTCCGGCAGATTTACGACGCCATGCGCCGGCGGATCTGGGAGACCGGCGCCCTGGCCCTTCTCGCCAGCCTTGTCGTCGCGGTCGTGGCGACGCGCTACGCCGGCGGACTCGAGGCGCGAATCCGCGAGCAGTCGGTCCGGGACGCCGCCAACACCCGCGACCTCCAGCGACTGTCCGCCAAGCTCGTGAACGCGCAGGAGGAGGAGCGCCGGACCATCGCGCGGGAGCTGCACGACGAGGTCGGCCAGGCGCTGACGGCCATCAAGGTCGAACTGTCGATTGCCGGGAAGCACGCGTCGCTGACCGACCGCGAGGACACTGCGTTCCGGGAGGCGCGACGGCTGGCCGATCGGGCGCTGCAGCAACTCCGCGATCTCTCGCAGCTACTGCACCCCGCCATGCTCGACGACCTCGGGCTGCCCGAGACCATCGCCTGGTATCTCAATGGATTCTCCGCCCGGACGAACATCCGCACCGACCTGGTGCAGGACCGGATGGAGGATCGGCTCGCGCCCGAGATCGAGACCTGCCTCTACCGCATCGTCCAGGAGGCGCTGACCAACGTGGCCAGGCACGCGGAGGCCAGCCAGTGCCGCGTCTACGTCCAGCGACTGCCGCACACCGTGCTGCTGACGGTCGAGGACGACGGGAAGGGCTTCCCAGCCGAGCGCGCGGCGACCGGCGCCGGCAAGCGCGGCCTGGGCCTGCTCGGGATCGAGGAACGCGTCGCGGGGTTCCGCGGATCGCTGCGGATCGAAACCGCCCCGGGGAAGGGCACGCGCCTGACCGTCGAACTGCCGGCCCTTCCGCGCGAGCGGAGGGAAGACGCCGGCGACGCCCCGCGCGAAGCCGGACACCTCGAGGCCCGGGAGACCACCTAGATGCCGCCGCTTCGCATCCTCCTCGCCGACGACCACACGATCGTCCGCCAGGGGATCCGGAAGATCCTCGAGGACCAGCCCGACTGGGAGGTGGTGGCCGAAGCCGGCGACGGCCGCGAGGCCGTGCGCCTGGCGCTCGACCTCAAACCGGACATCGCGCTGCTCGACATCGGCATGCCGCTGCTGAACGGGATCGAGGCCACCAGCCAGATCGCCCGCCGCCAGCCGCACGTCAAGGTCGTCATCCTCAGCATGCACCCCGACGAGGCGTACATCACCCGGGCGCTGCAGTCGGGCGCGAAGGGCTACCTCCTCAAGGACTCCGCCGACGACGACCTCATCCGGGCGATCACGCTGGTGAGCCAGGGCAAGTCCTTCTTCAGTCCGGCGGTTGCCCGGGTGATGCTCGACGACTACGTCCGCCGCCTGGCCGAGCGCGGCATCGTGGACCGGTACGACTCGCTCTCCGAGCGCGAGCGGGAGATCTTCCAGTTGATTGCCGAGGGGCGCGCCAACAAGGAGATTGCCGACCTCCTGTGCGTGAGCCCCAGCACGGTCGAAACCCACCGCGCGCACATCATGGAGAAGCTCGACGTCCACAGCGCCGTGGAGCTGGTGCTCTACGCCGTGCGGAAGGGGCTCATCAGCTGAGCGGACCCCGTCCGTTGTCCTGGGAGACGCATGCACGCTGAATCGCTCGTCGTGGCGCTCGCGAACGCACCCGGCCTGCACGGCGACCCGGTGGCCCCGCTGCTCCTGGCGCTGGGCGTGATCCTCGTCACCGCGAAGATCGGCGGCGAGCTGGCCACCCGCGTCGGCCAGCCCGCGGTGCTCGGCGAGCTGCTGGTCGGCGTGATCATCGGCAACCTCGTGCTCGTCGGCTACGAGGGGCTCGACTACCTGAAAACCGACCAGGTGATCGATCTCCTCGCGCGGCTCGGCGTCATCGTGCTCCTGTTCGAGGTGGGGCTCGGTTCCACGTTCAGCGAGATGCTGCGCGTGGGCCGGTCGGCGTTCTTCGTGGCGCTCATCGGCGTCGTCGCGCCGTTCGTCCTCGGGTGGGCCGTCGGCGCCTGGCTGCTGCCTGGCGAAGGGCGGTACGTGCACGCGTTCCTCGGCGCCACGCTGGCGGCGACGAGCGTGGGCATCACGGCGCGGGTGCTCAAGGACCTGGGGATCGACCGCAGCGCCGAGGCACGCGTGATCCTCGGCGCTGCCGTGATCGACGACGTCCTGGGGCTGGTCATCCTCGCGGCGATCACGGCGGTCATCGCGGCGGCCGACAGCGGCCGGGCGCTGTCCTACGGCGGCCTGGCGTTCATCGTCGGGAAGGCCGTGGTGTTCCTCGTGGGCTCGCTGCTCGTCGGCGCGCGGCTCTCGCCGCGGCTGTTCTCCCTGGCTTCCAGGCTGCGGGCGGGCGGCGTGCTGCTGGCCCTCTCGCTCGCCTTCTGCTTCTTCCTGTCGTGGCTGGCGGCCGCGGTCGGCCTGGCGGCCATCGTCGGCGCGTTCGCCGCCGGCGTGATCCTGGAGGACGCGCACTTCCGCGAGTTCGCCCGGCGCGGCGAGCGGTCGATCCACGAGCTCATCTCGCCGATTGCGGCGTTCGTCACCCCGATCTTCTTCGTCGTCATCGGCATGCGCGCCGACCTCCGGTCGCTCGCGCGGCCGGAGGTGCTCGGCCTCGCGGCGGCGCTGACCGCCGCCGCCGTGATCGGGAAGCAGGCGTGCTCGATCGCCGTGATTCGCACGCGGGTGAACGGGCTGATCGTCGGCATCGGCATGGTGCCGCGCGGGGAGGTCGGCCTGATCTTCGCGGGCGTCGGGCTGGGGCTGCGCGTGGGAGGCGAGCCGGTGATCGGCCAGGCGACCTTCTCGGCCATCGTGGTGATGGTGATGGTCACCACGCTGCTGACGCCGCCCGCCCTGTCGTGGGCGTGCGCGCGCGCGGCGCGCCGCCGGGCCGGGCAACAGGCAGGCCGAAGGGAGGACTGAGTCCGGCGGGTAAGCGCGGCGTCCGGTGTCGGCCCGCGGCGAACTCGGCCCGGTGCCGGCCGGCCGGGCTGGGCCGCCGACACCGGGAACTTCGACCCCGAAGCGCGGTCCCTGCGGACCCGGACACGCCGACTCTTCCGACGCGGGCAGACGCCCAGTCAACGAGTCCACACGGTCACGACGCCCGGACCCCACCGAGGAGAAAGCCCTCGACCGGCTGGATGCCGATCTCGAGGAACGCAGGTCGACAGTACAGGCCGGGGCAGGGCCGCGCCATCCGGTCGAGACAGTATTCGGCGAGGCGCGGCGGCCGATCCCGCGCGGCGACGACCCTCCTGCCGAGATCCTTCTGGACACCGCCGAGACGGCTTTGCGACACTACGCTCGTCAACCGACCGCCTCGTGTCCGCCATGCGGCCCGCCGCGGGCCAGGGAGGATCGCATGCTGAAGGAATTCAAGGAATTCGCCATGAAGGGCAACGTGCTCGACATGGCCGTCGGGATCATCATCGGCGCGGCGTTCGGCAAGATCATCAGCTCGTTCGTGGCCGACATCCTGATGCCGCCGCTCGGGCTGCTGCTCGGCAGGGTCAACTTCACCAACCTGTTCGTCACGCTTTCCGGCGCGAGCTTCGCGACGCTGGACGATGCGAAGAAGGCCGGCGCCGTCACGCTCAACTACGGCGTGTTCCTCAACACGTGCATCGACTTCCTGCTGGTGGCGTTCGCGGTCTTCCTGCTCGTGAAGCAGGTCAACCGGATGCGCAAGCCGGCCCCGGCGCCGGTCGTGGCGACCAAGGAATGCCCGTTCTGCACGTCCGCGATCCCGCTGAAGGCGACGCGCTGCCCGCAGTGCACGTCCGAGATCCGGTAGCCGATGCAGTAATCGGTGAGCGCTCGTTAATCGGAACTGACGCCGTCAATCGGGACTGACGCTTGTCAATCGGGACTGACGCCGCCAATCGGAACTGACGCCGTCAATCGGGGCTGACGCGGATCAATCGGGACTGACGCGGATCAATCGGGGCTGACGCGGATCAATCGGGGCTGACGCGGATCAATCGGGGCTGACGTTTGTCAATCGGGACTGACGCCGTCAATCGGGGCTGACGCTTGTCAATCGGAACTGCCTGCCTCGCCGAAGCCGCGTCAGCGGCGAAGGCGGGACGCGGTCGATCGGGACTGACGCTTGTCAATCGGAACTGCCTGCCTCGCCGAAGCCGCGTCAGCGGCGAAGGCGGGACGCTTGTCAATCGGGACTGACGCTTGTCAATCGGAACTGCCTGCCTCGCCGAAGCCGCGTCAGCGGCGAAGGCGGGACGCCGTCAATCGGGACTGACGCTTGTCAATCGGGACTGACGCGGTCAATCGGGACTGACGCCGTCAATCGGGCGGCTGGCACGCGGAGTGCACGAGCCGCGGGCATGCGGGCCGATTCTGTCGAAGAGTTGCCGGTGTGGCAGGCGACGCGACGATTCGTCGAGGCACTTTCTGCAACTACCCGTCGCGGGAGCCTATCGCGAGACTTTCAGCTTCGCGAGCAGATCGACGGCTGCGCGGATTCGATCCTGTCGAACCTGTCCGAGGGTTTCGGCCAGGGGACGGACCACGCGTTCGCCCGTTACCTGTCATTGCCCGAGGATCCTGTGCAGAAGCGCTGGCGCACCTGTTTGTGCAGAGGCAAGAGGCCGTCTCGGGGCGAACGAAGCGAAGCAGCTGCGCGAGGACGGCGAGGGAATCTTGCGCATGCTGACGGGGTTCATCGGCTATCTGCTCAGGTCCGATCGGAAACGCAGGCAGTAGCGCCAGGAGCCGATTGACATGTCCGGCCTCCGATTGATCCGCCCGTCCCCCGATTGATCCGCCCGTCCCCCGATTGATCTGTCCTTCCTCCGATTGATCCGCCCGTCCCCCGATTGATCCGCCCGTCCCCCGATTGATCTGTCCGTCCTCCGATTGATCTGTCCTTCTTCCGATTGATCCGCCCGTCCTCCGATTGATCTGTCCTTCTTCCGATTGATCCGCCCGTCCCCCGATTGATCTGTCCTTCCCCCGATTGATCCGCCCGTCCCCCGATTGATCCGCCCGTCCTCCGATTGATCCGCCCGTCCTCCGATTGATCCGCCCGTCCCCCGATTGATCCGCCCGTCCTCCGATTGATCCGCCCGTCCTCCGATTGATCCGCCCGGCCCCCGATTGATCCGCCCGTCCTCCGATTGATCCGCCCGTCCTCCGATTGATCCGCCCGGCCCCCGATTGATCCGCCCGTCCTCCGATTGATCCGCCCGTCCTCCGATTGATCCGCCCGTCCTCCGATTGATCCGCCCGTCCTCCGATTGATCTGTCCTTCCTCCGATTGATCCGCCCGTCCCCCGATTGATCCGTCCTTCCTCCGATTGATCCGCCCGTCCTCCGATTGATCTGTCCTTCCTCCGATTGATCCGCCCGTCCCCCGATTGATCCGCCCGTCTCAGGCCGCCCGCTTGGTGGACCTGAGCGTGGCGAGACCGAGGATGGTGAGCCCCCACGCCAGCAGGGCGAGCGCCTGCGGCCAGAGCACCTCGAGGCCGACGCCCTTGAGGAAGATGCCGCGCACGATGACCAGGTAGTAGCGCAGCGGGATGAGGTAGGTGATGGGCCGGATGACGGCCGGCATGTTCTCGATCGGGAAGACGAATCCCGACAGGTAGATCATCGGGGTGACGAAGAAGAATACGGCCGTCATCATCGCCTGCTGCTGGTTCTGCGAGATCGTCGAGACGAACAACCCCAGCCCCAGCGTGCTCAGCAGGAACACCAGGCTCAGCGCAAACAGCAGGCCGAAGCTTCCCAGGAGCGGCACCCTGAACCAGAGCCGGGCGACGCCCACCACCAGGAAGATGTCCACCATGCCGATCAGGCCGTAGGGCAGCAGCTTGCCGACGATGAGCTGCCAGCGGGCGAGCGGCGTGACGTTCAGCTGCTCGAGCGTCCCCAGTTCCTTCTCGCGCACGATCCCCATCGCGGCGAGCACGACGGTCATCACGATCAGCAGCAGCGCGAGCACGCCCGGGATCATGAAATCCTTGCTCTCGAGCTGCGGGTTGAACCAGACGCGCACGTCGGCTTGCAGGCCGGCGGGCAGGCGTCGCCCCGGGGCACGCGCCGCCATCAGGTCCTGCGCGTAGGACGCCACCAGGTTGGTCGCGTATCCCACGGCGATGTTGGTGGAGTTGGCGTCGGTCCCGTCGGCCACGACCTGCACCGTCGCCGGCGCCCCGGCGCCGACCGTCTGGCCGTACCGCACCGGGATCGCGAGCGCCATCCAGGCGCGGCCCGACTCGAGGTACGGCGTGATCTCGCTGACGCTGCTGACGACGGAGGTGACGGTGAAGTACGGCGAGGCGTCGAAGGTCTCGATCAGATGGCGGCTGGCCGTGGAGCGATCGGCGTCGGCGACGACGATGGGAACGTTCTTGACGTCGGTCGTGGCCGCGTAGCCGAGGACGATGAGCTGGAAGATCGGCGCGAGGAACACCACCCGCAGCATCTTCTTGTCCTGCCGCAGTTCCAGCAGTTCCTTCCAGATCATGAACAGCAGGCGTCTCATGGCTCCGAACTCCTCACCCGCGTTCCCGCGCCAGCCGGGCCGACGCCAGGCCGAGCACCACGACGGCGTAGATCCCCAGCGCGGCCAGCGACCGCCAGACCGTCTCGAGGCCGACGCCCTTCAGGACGATTCCGCGCAGCGCCACCAGGAAGTACCGGGCCGGCACGACGTAGGTCACCAGCTGGATCGGCTTCGGCATGTTCGGGATCGGGAAGATGAACCCCGACAGGAGGAACGTCGGCAGGAACGCCAGGATCAGCACCACCTGGAAGGCGAACAGCTGCGACTCGGCGACCGTGGACACGACCAGCCCCGTGCCGAGCGCCCCGAGCAGGAACGTCGTCGTCGCGAGCAGCAGCGACCACCACGACCCGCGCATCGGCAGATCGAACAGGTACATCGAGGCGACGATGATGGCCATCGACGAGACGAGCGACAGGCCGAGATAGGGCAGCGTCTTGCCGACGATGTAGGAGACGGTGTCGATCGGCGCCATCCGCACCTGCTCCCAGGTGCCGCGCTCCTTCTCGCGCACCACCGACAGCGCCGTCGAGATGGTCGCCGTGATCATCCCGATGAAGCCGATGAGGCCGGGCACCAGGAACAGCGCGCTCTTCAGCTCCGGGTTGTACCAGATCCGCGGTTCGACGGTGACCGGCGGAGAGAACTTCAGCCCCTGCTGCTCCACGATGAGGTTCAATGACACCGTCCGGACGATCGTGACGGCGTAGCCGAGCACCGTCGCGGCCGTGTTGGCGTTGTCGCCGTCGATGACGACCTGGACCGGGGCCGGCTGCCCGCGGCGCACCAGCCGGCCCGTGTCCTCGGGAATGACGAGCGCCGCCCGCACGACGTTGCCGTTCATCGCGCGGTCGAGATCCGCCGGCGACCGAAGCGTCCCCGCCAGGTCGAAGTAGCCGGAGTTCAGGAAGGCCGACACGAGGGCGCGGCTCTCCACGCTGTCGTCCCGGTCCTCGACGGCCAGCGCCACGTGCTTGATGTCGAAGTTGAGCGCGTAGCCGTAGAGGAGGAGGAAGAGCACCGGGATGAACAGCAGGATCATCAGCGTGCGCCGGTCGCGCACGATCTGCCGGAACTCCTTCTTGCCGACCGCCAGCGCCTTTCTCATGCGCGCCCCGCCTTCTCCACCACGTCGAGGAACACGTCCTCGAGCGACGGTTGAACCGGGTCCACCGAATCGACGTCGATCTGCCGCGCCGACAGCCGGGTCACGATCTCGGACGCCGCCACCTCCCGCGACCGCAGCACGACGTGGACGGCGGTCCCGAACAGGCTGCTCTCCTCGACGTCGTCCATCGCGTCGAGCGCCCGCATGGTGTCCACGGGCCGGCGCGTGCGGATCTCGAAGATCCGGCGGTCCGCGAAGATCTGCTTCAGCTCCCGCGTCGTGCCGAGCGCCGCGAGCTTCCCCGCGTGGATCAGCGCCAGCCGGTGGCAGTACTCCGCCTCGTCCAGGTAGTGGGTGGTGACCAGGACGGTGACGCCGGACTTCGAGAGCTGGTCGATCAGTCGCCAGAACTGGCGCCGCGAAATCGGGTCGACACCGCCGGTCGGCTCGTCGAGGAAGAGGATCGGCGGCTCGTGGAGGATGGCGCAGCCGAGGGCGAGCCGCTGCCGGAACCCGCCGGGCAGATCGCGCGGGAGCGCCCGCTCGCGCCCCTCGAGGCCGGCCATCTCCAGGGCGAACCGCCGCCGCTCGGCGAAGCGATCCGGCGCCACGCCGTACAGCTCGGCGTAGAGCCGGATGTTCTGATCGACGCTGAGCAGTTCGTAGAGCGAGAACTTCTGCGACATGTAGCCGATGCGCGCCTTGACCCCCTCGGGATCGCGGCCGACGTCCCGCCCGCCGACCGTCGCGGCGCCCGACGTGGGCGTCAGCAGCCCGCACAACATGCGGATCGTCGTCGACTTGCCCGCCCCGTTGCTGCCGAGGAACCCGAAGATCTCGCCGGTCTTCACGGTGAACGACAGGTGGTCCACGGCGACGAACTCGCCGAATCGTCTCGTGAGGTCTCTGACGACGATGGCGTCCGGGGACGCAGGTGGCGGGGCGGCCATGGTCAGCGTCCCAGCGCGCGGTCGAGCCGCGCCTCGGCCAGCCGCACGTTCGCCAGCGCCTGCGTGCGGTCGAGGCCGGCCTGCAGCAGCGCCACCTGCGCGTTGAGCACGTCGGTCGGCGTCGCGACGCCGGCGGCGAAGCGGTCGCCCACGACGCGACGGGCCTCGGTCGCCGCCCGCACCGAGTCCTCGGCCGACGCCACGGCGGCGTTGGCGGAATCGAGATCGAGGCGGCGCTGGCGGACCTCGACGTCGAGCGTCGTGTCGAACTCGGCGAGCCGCTCCCTGGCCGCGCGTTCGGCGGCCCTCGCCCCGGCGATGTCGGCCGAGGTGCGCCCGAAGTCCCAGAACGTCCAGCTGAGGTTCACACTGGCGTCGAACGTCCCGTTCCACTCGGCCGCGCGCGGGAAGATCAGCGGGTTCGGATTGGAGAGGTTGACGCCGCCGCCGACCGAGATCACCGGCCGCCGGTTGGCGACCGACGCCTCGCGACGGTCGGTGGCCCCGAGCAGGCGCGTCTCGAGGGCCTTGCGATCGGGCCGCGCCGCCCGCGCGGTGGCGACGAGGCTGTCGGCGGGCGGAGTTGGCCCGGGAGCCGACTCGAGCGCGGCGTCGAGCACGACGGGACTGTCCGGCGGATCACCGATGAGCCGCCGAAGGTCGGCCAGCGTCTGCTCGAGCGCGTTCCGGGCCTGGATGAGCAGCATCTGCTGGCGGGCGCGCTGCGCTTCGACCGACAGCACGTCGTTCGGAGCCGACAGCCCGACCTTCAGGCTGTTGCGGACGTCCTCCAGCATCGCGTCCATGCGCTTGACCGACTCGTCCACCACCTTCACCGCCTCGGTGGAGGTGACGACCGCCCAGAACGCCCGCGTGATCTCGAGCTTGAGGTCGTTGCGCGCGGCGGCGAGGTCGAGACCCGTCGCGTTCGCCTCTGCACGCGCGGCCCGTTCGAGCGCGTCGGCCCGGCCGAAGGTGTAGATCGGCCACTGCAGGTCGAGGCGCGTCCGGTAGTTGTTCGGGATGTCGGGGTAGACCACGACGGGCGGCAGGCCGGGCAACTGGAGGCCGAACGGTGTCACGTGGCTGGTCCGCGTGTAACCGGCCTGCGCCGAGACGATCGGCATCCGCGCGGCATGGCTTCCCTCGGCGGACGCCGAGGCCCCCTGCTGGCGGGCGTTCAACTCGGCCAGGCGGTGGCTCGCGGCGAGCCCCTTGGCGATCGCCTGGTCGAGCGTCAGCCGCGAGGCGGTGTCGGCCGCACCGGCGCCGGCCGAGAGGGCGGCGCAGAGCAGGGTCGCGACGGTGATCGTGAGCGGGTTCATGATACGGCCACCCTGTTGATGAACACGTCCTCGAGCGTGGCGGGAATCTCGCGCACGCTCGTGACCTCGATGTTCCGTTCGTGGAGCAATCCTTCGATCTTCTGCGCGGCCGCGTCGCCCTCGGCGCGCGTGCAGCGGACGTGCACCCGCTCGCCGAAGGCCTGGATGTCCACCGCCCCGACCAGCGAGCCGAGCGCCTCGATGGCGTCGGCCTGGGGGCGCGCGATCACCTCGAACATGACGCCGGAGAGCCCCTCGCGGAGCGCCTGGGGCGTGTCGAGGACGAGCAGTGTCCCGTTCGAGAGCAGCGCCACGCGCGAGCAGCGCTCGGCCTCGTCCAGGTACGGCGTGGCCATGACGATGGTGATCCCCTGGGCCAGGAACTCGGAGAGCAGCTTCCAGAACTCGCGCCGCGACACCGGGTCGACGCCCGTCGTCGGCTCGTCGAGCAGGATGATCTGCGGCTCGTGCACGAGCGTGCAGGCGAGCGCCAGCTTCTGCTTCATGCCGCCCGAGAGCCGGTCGGCCAGCCGGTGGCGGAACGGCGTGAGCTGCGTCATGTCGAGCAGGCGGTCGCGCCGCCCCCCGAAGTCGGTCAGCCCGTGGATCTCGGCGAAGAACGCGATGTTCTCGTCGATGCTCAGGTCGCCGTAGAGGCTGAAGCGCTGCGAGAAGTAGCCGGCGCTGCGCGTGACGGCGCCGTGCTGCCTGACCGGATCGGCGCCGAGCACGCTGATGCGGCCGGCGTCGGCCCGCAGCAGGCCGCAGGCCAGGCGGATCGTCGTGGTCTTGCCCGCGCCGTCCGGGCCGATCAGGCCGAACATCTCCCCCTTGCGGACGTCGAGCGACACGTCGTCGACGGCGACGATGGGTCCGAACCGCTTGGTGACGCGATCGAGGACGACAGCAGCGTCGGACATCGTCGTCACCTGGCGGCGAGCGGCACGTCCGCCTCGACCGGCATCCCCTGCTTCAGGATCCCCTGCGAGTTGTCCACGGTGATCTTGATGCGGTAGACGAGCTTCGACCGCTCCTCGGCCGTCTGGACGTTCCTGGGCGTGAACTCGGCCTTGGGCGAGATGAAGGTGACCGTGCCCTTGAGACCCGCGCCGCCGGCGTCGTTGAAGACCGTGGCCGGCTGACCGAGGCGGAGCCGGGGCATCACGGGCTCGTCGATGTAGATGTTGGCCCAGGCGTGGTCGAGATCGACCACGCTGACGATCGGCGTGCGGGGCGCGAGGATCTCGCCGGCGTCGGCGAACTTCTGGCTGACGATGCCGGACGTCGGCGCGATGACGGTGGCGTCGGTGATGTTCTGCTCGAGCGTGGCGATTTGAGCCTGGGCGGAAGCGAGCCGCGCACGGGCGGCCGCGATCTCCTGGGGCCGCGACCCCTTCTGCAGCCGCACGAGTCCCTCGCGCGCGGCCTGGACGCGCTGCCCGGCCGCCTGGAGCCTCGCCCGGGCCAGGTCTTTCCTGGTGGCGGCGTCGTCGCGCTGCTTCTCGGTCCCGGAGTTCGACTGGAGCAGCGCCTGGAACCGCGCGAAGTCGGCCTCGGCGGAGGAGAGATCGTCGCGGGCGCCGGCGACGTCGGCCTCGGCGCTGGCGACCTGCGCCTCCGCCTGCCGGATGTCCTCGGTCCGCGAGCCGGCCTCGATGAGCGCGAGATTGGCCGCGACCTGGTCGCGATCGGCCCTCGCGCGCTGCAACGCGAGCCTGGCGTCGGTCGTATCGAGGATCGCGAGGACCTGGCCCTCCTTGACGCGGTCGCCCTCGTCGACCTTCAGCTCGAGCATCTGGCCGCCGACCTTCGGGGACACCTGCACCTCGGTGGCCTCGACGTTGCCCGACGCGCGGACGCGGTCGGTCGGAGTCTTCGACGCGCACCCGGCCGCGAGCATGGCGGCGGCGAGGGCGACGGGAGCGGCGCTGGCGAGAAGCTTCGCGTTCATGCGTGGTCTCCAGGACGGGGCGAGCGGGAACGCCTTCGTAGGCGGGCCGGGGCTTCAGCCCCGGCCCGATGGCGGCCGCGAGCGTCTGACGGATGGTCCGGCGCCAGCGCGGCGCGGGCCGTGCGCTTGAGGTTGTCGACGAACGCGGCGGGGTCGGCGTGGACCTTGAGAATCCTGGCCTTCCCGAGCGCCTCGCGGATCGGCTCGCTGGCGCGGAAGAAGATGACGGGGGCGATCACGCTGAAGTAGACGAGCAGCGGGTCGGCGGGGCGGAAGACGCCCTGCCGGGCGCCGTCGTCGAGGATCCGCGCGAAGTTGCCGATGATCGCGGCCATCAGGCGCAGCGTGCCGGCGTCGAGCCGGCGGGCGCCCTCGGCCATTTCGCGCATCATCATGGGCGGCATGTAGGGCCGGCTCGCGGCCATGTGGTCGAAGGCGTCGATGAAGGCGGCGATCTTGGCGGCCGGCTCGCGGTCGGAGGCGGCGATCTCGCCGGAGCGGGCGCCCATCGTGCGGAAGACGTCGCGGAGGATCTCGACGTAGAGGGCGCGCTTGCCCTTGAAGTGGTAGTAGATCATCGCCTTGTTGAAGCCGGACCTGGCGGCGATGTCGTCGACGGACGCGCCCGAGAACCCGTGGGCGGCGAACTCGGCGGCGGCGGCGGCGAGGAGGGCGCTGCGCGTGTGTCCGGCCGCTCTCTTCACTGACTCTCCTTCGTCCGGTCCCGTCCACAACTAACTAGTTAGTTAACATCCGTGCGGCCGGCGTGTCAAGAGGGGGCAGGGGTTGTAGGCAGTAGGCAGCAGGCAGACGAGACCGTACGTAGGGCGGGTCTTCGGACCCGCCGTCAGAAGGCAGGCAGTCAGCCGTTCGATGGCCCGAGGCCTGGGGTCTGAAGCCGCGACGACCGCCGGCCGCGTAATGCAGGGCCGGACGGGCACTTGCCCAAAGCTCATGGGGGCGGGACAATGCCGGCGTAGAGAAGGGCACGGACGCCGTCGAGGAGCGGTCTCGGCGTTTCCGGCCGTGAATCACGGTGTTCGCGGCGGGCCTGCCTGCGTGACGCCGCGCGTCGCGACTCCCCTGGGGGCGTCAGCCTGACGGTAGAGGTACGAGTCCGGCGACGAGCGAGGGGCTGCGAGATGGGACTCGAGTTCGAATGGGACGCGTCGAAGGCGCGGCTCAACGACGTCAAGCAGGGTGATCAGCGCCAGGCGGGCGACGGCGCGAGAGCGACAGGATTATGAGCAAGACACCTCGTAGCGGCGCGGGCGATGAAGTGCGCGAGATGCGGCCGGAGTATCGCTGTGACTCCGGCAAGGCGAGACCCAACCCATACGCCGCCAGGCTCGGCAAGGACACCGTCACCGTGGTGCTCGACCCGGATGTGGCTGCAGTGTTCACCTCGTCACACGCAGTGAACGAGTTCCTGCGTGCGGTCATTGCTGTTCTCCCGGCGTCGGTAAAGCGCAGGTCCCGGAGACCGGCGGGCTGACCAGCGGCTCGACCCGACGGCGGCCGATGGCGTCGTCAGCCGGCGCTGGTAGACGCGAACGTCGATCCCTTGGACCGCTTCTCGGACAACTGGATTCGCGGATTCAAGGCAAGCAGGCGGTCGCCACATTGAAGTTCTGGGGCCTGCGCTCGCCTTCCCGGCTGTTCTCGTCGCGAACCTAACCTACGCGTTCTTGGCTCACAGGCTGTTCGCCAGGCGTCGCGGGCTCTGGCCGCGACTCGTGCTCGGCCTGCTGATCCTCGATGTTGTCTCGGTGGCAGCAGTCGGGGCCGTCTCATCTCGCAGGTCTTTGGGCGCCTCCTTCACCTTGCTTCACGTTCTTGCGGTCTTCCTCGGTGCTCCGGCGATGGCCAATCTCCTCATCCCCGTCACTTCCGCCGCTACCCGACGACGCTGGGTGCGATCGTGCGCGGCCGCGTCTGAAGCGCGGTCGGTGGCGGACACCGAGGGCTCGACGTGGCGTTGAGCGCCCTGGATGACCCGAACACGGCTCCGACCGCGAAGACACTCGCGAAGGCCCTTGGTGGCGCGGCGTCCGTATGGGTCAGTGTGAAGGACGGACTGTGCCTGGAGTTCGCGCCTCTCGAGGAAGAGTGGGCGTTCACGGGGCACTTCCTTGCCTCGTTCGTTCTGGGGGAGAAGGCGTACGCCACGGCGCGCTCGGCGGACCTTCCAGAGCCGATCCTGAAGTGGGTAGCTGACGCTCCGAAGTATGCGGAGGGGCGCGGTGTTCGGATCCAGGTTCGCACGCCAACGGAAGCGAACGACATACGGAACCTGGTGGCGATCAAGCTGGCGAACTGAGTTCGCGGCCGTTCTACAACCGGTTGCGGCGGCCCGCCCGCCGCGCGACCGCGACTGAGCTCGACCATCAGACCGTCCGGACGAGGGGACATTGACGCCCGCCGAGGGTATGCATATCATACATATATGCAAGTGACCTGGGATCCGGCGAAAGCCAGGGCCACTCTTGCGAAGCACGGGATTCGGTTCTCGGACGCCGAGATCGCGCTCTCCGATCCGAACGCCCTGAGCCGTGCTGATCTGACGACCGCCAACGAGCAGCGATTTGTGTCTGTCGGACTCGATGCAACCGGGCGCGTCTTGGTCGTGGTGTATGCATATCGGGGAGAGGACGTGCGCCTGATCTCGGCACGCTCCGCCACTCCCAGCGAGAGACGTCACTATGAGAAGGGAATACGACTTCAGCAAAGCGACACGCGGGCCGGTGGTTCCCCAAGTGGGAAAGACCCGGATCACGATCTACCTCGACGACCACGTGCTCGGGGCGTTTCGCGACCGGGCCGACGCCGCGGGGCGAGGCTACCAGACGATGATCAATGAGGCCCTGCGCGAATACCTGGGCCGGTCGCGAGAACCCGTGGACGCCGACACGATCAGGCGCATTGTCCGGGAAGAACTCCGGAAGACGGGATGATGTGCGAGCCCGCCTGCGGGCACTCCCTGAGTCGCGTTTAGCCCCTACGCGCCTGGTTGCCCGGCCCCTCGACGAGAGCCGGTGTGCTGACTCGCCAACAGGGTCGGGCGCCTCGCTCGCGGGCCGCTCCGCCCCTCGATCTTGCTCGGGGCGTCCTGAGCGCGAGTCGAAGGGCGCAGGCCGGGAAAGCGTCCTCGCGGTGCCGCGATTTCCGGTCCCCTGCACCGGGCGCGCGCTATTCGCGCTCGATCGACCGCACGCGCCGCGCCCGGGAAATCGCCGCACCGCTCCGCCTCCGCCAAGGCTACGGCGGACCGCCGAAGCCGGGCGCGAAGGCGGTCGTCGCTTTCCGTGGCCTCGTTCGACGGCCCGCTCCGAAGGCCCGCTCGCGACGCATCCCGTCCCTGCTGGCTCGATCCCGAGACGCGGTGTTCTGTAATCCGGCGCACACTTGCCCGAAGCTCATGGGGGCGGGACAATGCCGGCCTGGAGACGGGCGCGGATGCCGTGGAGGAGCGGTCTCCACGTTTCCAACCGTGAATCCCGGCGTTCCACTTAGACGATCGTTGGGCGGACCGGAAGCGAGAGAAGCTCAGGCAGATGGAAGGCGCATCCGGTCGGCAACCCAGAGGAGATGAGCGATGAGCCCAGGAGTCGTCCTGCTGTTCTCGGCCTCGGGCATGATAGCCGTTGGCGCCCTGCCGTCATGGCTGTGGAACCGAAGCCGGCCGAGCAACTGGCCCCCTCTTGGAATCGGAGCCCTGGCGTGGATCATCGGAGTCTCTCTCAAGCTCGCATGGGCGGTTCCTACCAACCGGCATGTTCTGGGTGCTCTTCGGTCGGCGTTGCCCTCGATTCTCGCGACCCCGATCTCTCACATCTACATCGGACTGTTGACCGGAGTGTTCGAGTGCGGCATTTTGCTCTTGGTAGTTCGACGTAGTCGTCTGCGAAACGCTGATTGGAGCCAGGCCGTCGCAAGTGGCATCGGTAAGGGTGGTATCGAGGCGGTTCTTCTCGGTTGCCTCGTACTCCTCGGGGCAGTGGCCGTTCTTCTGGCCGGGGACCATCTCTCACCCGTACAGAGCGCCACAATGGCGGCCAATGCGTCCTTTGCACGAGCGATCACGGGGCCGCTTGAAAGGGCGTTCGCTCTTCTCGGCCACGTGTTCTCAACCGTGCTGATCGTGTACGCCATTCGCGTGAAGCGACTGCGATGGTTTTGGTTGTCGTTTGCCTATCTCAGCGGAGTAGACGGCCTGGCAGCCTGGGGGATCGATGTGTTCGGAAGAGAGAAGCTGCCGATGCGTCCCGAGTTCTGGGGCGCGTTCGCGGTCGTGACCGCGGTTGCGGTCGCAGGTCTCTTGGTTCTGAGGCGGCGTTTCCCGCCCGCAGTCCCATCGAGGGGAGATGTCGCCGCTCCTGTTGAGGGACCATAGCACCTGATCCCGAGAAGGACCCCCTTGGCCGCCCGACTCCGCGCTGCTGACTAGCCAGGCTGGGCCAGCGGAACCAGTCGAGGCCTTCGAGGCCCTGGTCGTCTTTGCGGTCGTCCTGAAGCGTCATGCAAGGCGCCGTGTTGGTGCCAATCGTCT
Organism: uncultured Acidobacteriota bacterium; assembly: GCA_963776495.1. Lineage (GTDB taxonomy): Bacteria > Acidobacteriota > Vicinamibacteria > Vicinamibacterales > Fen-181 > FEN-299. The sequence goes on from CAVZMW010000003.1 coordinate 1,093,308, forward strand.
TCGCTGCGCTGACTACGTGGGCCGTCTGACAGGCGGTTGCACCCGAGTTCCGCCGTGACTGAGGAAATGCCGCCGCGGCTGATCCGCGAGCGTTCGACCTCCACCTTGTGCGCGGGCCGGCGTGGCAGCTACCGCCGGGCTGAGTCGTCGGGAACAGACGAGGGTAAGCAGCGAGCGCAGCGAGGAGGGCCCTCGCGGAGCGTCGCCCCGGCGCAGCGTGACTCCGGTCAGAGTCTTGAGCCCTGAGCCGTGAGTCCGGCGTCACCGTCCCTCGGCCAGGCACTCCTTGAGCCGCGTGAACCGCCGCCTCGCCTGCCGCCCCGCCACCGCCATCGCCAACGCCTTCGGCTGGCCGACCACGACCACCAGCCGGCGGCCGCGCGTCACCCCCGTGTAGAGGAGATTGCGCTGCAGCATCGGGAAGTGCTGCGTGACCAGCGGGATCACCACCGCCGGGTACTCCGACCCCTGCGCCTTGTGGATCGTCGTCGCGTAGGCGAGCACGAGCCGGTCGAGGTCCGACGCGTCGTACTCGACCGGGCGGCCGTCGAACTCGACGGTCAGCTCGCTCGCGGCCGGGTCCACCGCGGTGACGAACCCGAGGTCGCCGTTGTAGACGTCCCGGTCGTAGTCGTTCTCGATCTGCATCACCTTGTCGCCCGGCGCGAAGGTCGAGCCGAACCGCTCGATCTTCGGCTCCCGCCCTGGGTTGAGCAGCTGCTGCAGCGACACGTTGAGGGCCCGCGCGCCGAGCGCCCCGCGGTTCATCGGGCACAGCACCTGGATGTCCCGGACCGGGTCGAGGCCCAGGCTCGCGGGGATCCGCTTCTGGACGATCTGCAGGAGCGCCGCGGCCCCGTCCTCCGGCGTCTCCACCTCGACGAAGCGGAAGTCCGACTCGCGCCCGCCCGTGAGGTCGGGCATCTCGCCGTGGTTGATGCGGTGGGCGTTGACGATGATGCGGCTCGCCCCGGCCTGGCGGAACACCTCGGTCAGGCGCACCACCGGGACCGCCTGCGAGTCGATGATGTCGGCCAGCACCTGCCCCGGGCCGACCGACGGGAGCTGGTCCACGTCGCCGACCAGCACCACGGCCGCGTGCGGCGGCACGGCCCGCATGAGCGCGTGCATCAGCGGCACGTCCACCATGGACATCTCGTCGACGACGAGCAGGTCGCACTCGAGCGGCCGCGACTCCTGCCGCTTGAAGCCGCCGGTGCGCGGATCGACCTCGAGCAGCCGGTGGATCGTCTTGGCCGGCAGGCCGGTGGCTTCAGACAGCCGCTTGGCCGCGCGCCCCGTCGGCGCGCCGAGGGCCATCCGCGGCCCGCGCACGCCGATGACCGCCAGCACGGCGTTCAGCAGCGTCGTCTTGCCCACGCCCGGGCCGCCCGTGACGACCAGGAACTTCGACGCGACGGCGAGGCGCAGCGCCTCGGCCTGCATCGGCGCCAGCGACATGCCGAGCCGCGTCTCGACCCAGGGAATCGCGCGGGCGGCGTCAATGGGCTTCCACGGGACCTGGCCGGTGGCGAGGCCGCGCACCCGGGCCGCGATCGCCGCCTCGGCCGCGTGCAGCCCCGAGAGGAAGACGCACGGCCGGCCGTCGAGCGTGTCCTCGACGACCGTCCCGGCCGCCAGCTCGAGCTGCAGGGCCTCGGCCGCCAGCGCCTCGGGGATGTCGAGCAGCTTCGACGCGGCGGGCATCAGGTCGGCGAGCGGCAGGCCGCAGTGCCCGTCGCCGGTCGCCTCGACGAGCGTGTAGCCGATGCCGGCGCGCGCCCGGATCATCGCCGTCTTGCCGATGCCGAGCGTCGCGGCCACCTTGTCGGCCGTCAGGAACCCGATGCCGCGGATGTCGGCCGCCAGCCGGTACGGGTTCTCGGAGATGAGGGCGATGGCGTCGGGGCCGTAGGTCCTGTAGATCCGCACGGCGCGCGAGGTGCCGACGCCGTGCGAGTGCAGGAAGACCATGATGTCGCGCACCGCGCGCTGCTCGCGCCAGGCCTCCACGATCCGCAGGGCGCGCACGCGGCCGATCCCCTCGACCGACCGCAGGCGCTCGGGCTCGCGGTCGATGACGTCGAAGACCGCCGCGCCGAAGGCGCCCACGAGGCGGCCGGCGAAGTGCGGGCCGATTCCCTTGACGAGGCCGGAGCCCAGGTACTTTTCGATCCCCTCGACCGTGGACGGCGCGGCCGACTCGAGCCGGCTGGCGCTGAACTGCAGGCCGTGCGTGCGGTCGTTGACCCAGGTCCCCTCGGCGTGCACGAACTCGCCGGGCGCAATCGAGGCCGCGTGGCCGACGACCGTCACCGTCTCGCGGCGCCCGCGGACCTGCACGCGCAGCACCGAGAAGCCGTTCTCCTCGTTGTGGAACGTCACCCGCTCCACCGTGCCCGCCACGTGCTCGCCCGCCGCCATGGGGGAGTCGAGCAGCCGGGGCTGCTCGGGCGCGTGCCCGTTCGCGTGTCGGTCCAACCGCCGGGGCTGAAGCCCCGGCCTACGAGAGGAAGGCGAGTCCACGATCGACGACGGTAGCACGCGCCGCCGCACGAGGCCAGCGGCTATACTGCCGTCAATGACCCGACATGTCCGCCCGCCGGTTCCCGCCGCGTGCCTGCTGGCTCTGCTGGCCCTTGGACTGGCGCCGTCCGCCGCGCCGGCACAGATCGCCGACCTCGGCGCGGCCGCCGTCACGAAGCTGTGGGACGCCGAGCACCTCGACTACGGCCCGCCGGCGATCCTCGACCACGCGCGCCTGATGACGCGCCTCGACGCGGTCGTGAAAGAAGGCGGCGGGCTCATCCAGATGGAGGAGATCGGCCAGTCGGTGGAGGGCCGGTCGATCGAGCACCTCTGGTTCGGTTCCGGTCCGACGCACGTCCTGCTGTGGTCGCAGATGCACGGCGACGAAGCCACGGCCACCTCGGCGCTGCTCGACATCCTGCACCTGGTCGCCCTCCACCGGGACGACGCGTCGATCCGGCGCCTCCTCGACAAGCTGACGATCCACGTCGTGCCGATGGTCAACCCCGACGGCGCCGAGCGCTGGCAGCGCCGGAACGCGCAGGGGCTCGACATCAACCGCGACGCGCTGCTGCTCCAGTCGCCCGAAGGGCGCGCGCTCAAGGCGCTCCGGGACCGCCTGCAGCCCGTGCTCGGCTTCAACCTGCACAACGAGAACTGGCGCACCTCCGCCGGCAAGACGATGCCGGCCACGATCTCGCTGCTCGCCGTGGCCATGGACGAAGCCGGCACCGAGACGCCCGGCCGGCTGCTCGCCAAGCGCACCTGCGCGATCGTCAGGCAGTCGGTGGAGGCGATGATCCCGGGCCAGATCGCGCGCTACGACGAGGACTTCGAGGTGCGCGCGTTCGGGGACAACCTCACCAGGTGGGGCACGCCGGTCGTGCTCATCGAGACCGGCCCTTACGCCGGCGACAACGCCGACCGCGACCTCGTGCGGCTGAACGTGGTGGCCCTCCTGGCGGCGCTCGACGCGCTGGCGACCGGCGCCGTCAACGACGCGGACGTCAGCCTCTACGCCTCGCTGCCGGTCAACAAGTCGGACCTCTACACGGTCATCGTCAGGAACGCGTCGGTCGTCCCCGGCACGGGCGTCGCGCCGTTCACCGGCGACCTTGCCCTCGACTCGAGCCGCGTGGTGAAGGAGCCGGACGGCGGCGGCGAGCGCCAGGCGTTCCAGGCGTTCCGCGTCGCCGACCTCGGCGACCTGCGCGTGTTCGCGGCGCTCGAGCCGGTGGACGCGACGGGGCTGTTCGCGGTCGCGAGCCGCGGCGAGTGGAAGGCGGGGGACACGGTCGAGATCCCCGACTGGGGCGCGTTCAAATCGTGGCGGCCGCTCGCCGTCGGCGCGAACACCGACATCGCGCTCCTGCGCCCCGCCGCCCCCGGCCGCTTCACCGTCGTCCGCATCCTGTCCGCACAGAGGCTGCTCGGAGCGAGGTAGGCGGGCCTGAAGGCCCGCCCTACGAAAGCACTCTGTTGATGACGACGATCTTCTGCTCGGTCATCTCCTCGATGGCGTAGCGCGGACCCTCGCGCCCGATACCCGAGTCCTTCACGCCGCCGTAGGGCATGTGGTCGATGCGCCACGCCGACACGTCGTTCACGATCACGCCGCCGACCTCGAGCACGTCCATCGCCGTCAGCGTGCGCAGCAGGTCGCTCGTGAACACGCCGGCCTGGAGTCCGTACGCCGACCGGTTCAGCCTCGCCAGCGCATCGTCGAAATCGGTGAAGCGGTAGAGACCGACCACCGGGGCGAACACCTCCTGCGCGCACACCTTCGCGGTCTCCGGCACCTCGACGAGCACCGTGGGCGCGTAGATCGCCGGCCCGAGGCGCCGGCCGCCGGTCAGCACCTTCGCGCCCTGCTGCACGGCCTCGTTCACCCACGATTCGATGCGCGCGGCTTCCGCCTCCTCGATCATCGGCCCGATGTCGGTGGCCGGGTCGAGCGGGTTGCCGATCTTCAGCGCCCCGAGCCTGGCGATGAGGCTGGCGGTGAACCGGTCGAACACCGCGTCGTGGACGAACACGCGCTGCACCGAAATGCAACTCTGGCCGGCGAGCGAAAAGCCGCCGATGACGACGCGCCTGACGGCGTGCTCGATGTCGGCCGTCTCGTCGACGATGACCCCGGCGTTGCCGCCCAGCTCGAGCACCACCTTCTTCTTGCCGGCGCGGGCCTTCATCGACCAGCCGACGGCGCCGGAGCCGGTGAAGGTCAACAGCTTGTAGCGTTCGTCGGTAACGAGGCGGTCGCCCACCTGGCGCGACATCGGCAGGACGCTCAGCGCGCCCTTCGGCAGCCCCGCCCGGTCCAGCGCCTCGGCGAGGATCAACGCCGACAGCGGCGTCTTGGTCGCCGGCTTGAGCACGATCGGGTCGCCCGCGGCGACGGCCGGCGCGATCTTGTGCGCGGTGAGGTTGAACGGGAAGTTGAACGGCGAGATGCCGGCGACCGGGCCGAGCGGGTAGCGCCGCGTGAAGGCGACGTGGCCGACACCGTGCGGCGCCAGGTCCATCGGGATGACCTCGCCCCCAATCCGCCGCGCCTCCTCGGCCGCGACCTGGAATGTCTGCGTCCCGCGGTCGGCCTCGGCCAGCGCGTCGCGCAGCGCCTTGCCGACCTCGCCGGCTATCGTGCGCCCGATCTCCTCGCGGCGGGCGACCAGTTCGGCGTGCGCCCGCATCAGGATCGCGGCGCGCTCGTAGGCGGGCATCTTCCGCATCGTCGCCGCCGCGGCGACCGCCGCCGAGGTGGCGCGCTCGAACTCGGCGTCGCCCGCGAGCCAGCTCGCGCCGACCTCCGAGTTGTCGAACGGACAGGTGACCGGAAGCGGCTGGTTCGACCGCTCCCACGTTCCGGCGAGGTAGAAAGGAGAGGACATAGACAGGATGGATTCTAACGCCATCGGCTGACGGCTGACGGCTGACGGCTGACGGCTGACGGCTGACGGCTGACGGCTGACGGCTGACGGCGGTATCACGCATGTTACGCTGGAGCTGGCGGTGGATGTCGGCCGGCCAGGAGGCCGGCCCCACCAGGTCAGGGCCTGAAGCCTGGAGCCCTGAGCCTCTTGACTTGAGCCTTGAGCCATGAGTCCTGAGCCTGCGGTGCCCTTGGTCTTCGCCTGGCCGTATGCCCTGGTGTTCTGGGGCGTGTTCGTGTGGGCGTTCAGCCCGGAGTTCGGGGTCATCTCGAGGGGGGCGGGTGCGCCGACCGGCGCACAGGACGCCGGATCGAAGCGCGTGATCATGTTCACGCAACCGCTGGGCATCGTGGCCGCGTTCACCATCGCCGCGCGTGTGAAGTCGGCGGCGCTTCCGCACCCGCCGTGGCTCTTCTGGGCGGGCGTGGTGGCGCTCGTCCTGGGCAGTCTCCTGCGCCGTCACTGTTTTCGGATGCTCGGAACGAGTTTCACCGGTGCGGTGATCGTCAGCCGGTACCAGGAGGTGGTCGAGCGCGGCGCGTATCGCTACGTGCGGCACCCGTCGTACACGGCCGGGGCGCTCATGTTCCTCGGCATCGGGCTCGCCCTCGGCAACTGGCTCGGGCTCTTCGCGCAGATGGGTCTGGTCGCGGCCGGCTACTGGTATCGCGTGGTCGTCGAGGAGCGTGCGCTCGAGGCGACGATCGGCGATCCTTATCGGAGCTACATGCGTCGGACGAAGCGGTTCGTGCCATTTGTGTTCTGAGAACAGGCCGACGGCCGACGGCCGATGGCTGACGGCAGAGTCGCGCTGAACCGGAATCGTGCGCGGGGCGCGGTCTGCGGACCCGCCGTCAGTCGTCAGCCGTCAGCCGTCAGCCGTCAGTCGTCAGCCGTCGGTCGTCAGTCGAGAAGGATCCCATGAAAATTGCGGTCGTCGGAGCCGGAGCGGTGGGGGGGTATTACGGCGCGCGCCTGGCGCAGGCCGGGCACGAGGTGACGCTCATCGCGCGGGGCGCCAACCTCGAGGCGATTCGTGCGGGCGGCATGCGCATTCGCGGCGCGGGCGGCGAGGTCACCGTGCCGGTCGGGGCCGAGTCCGACCCGTCTCGCGTCGGTCCCGTGGACCTCGTCGTCTTCGCGGTGAAGACCTATTCGAACCCGCAGGCGCTGCCCCTCGTCCCGCCGCTCGTCGGTCCGGACACCGTGGTGCTGCCCCTCCAGAACGGCGTGGACAGCGCGGACGAGCTGTCCGCCGTCGCCGGCCGCGAGCACGTCCTGGCGGGCACGACCTACATCGGCGCGACGCTCGTCGAACCGGGCGTCATCGACTACATCGGGAATGTGCGCAAGATCGTCTTCGGCGAGGCGTTCGGCGACCGGGTGGTGACCGGCCGCGTCGCGCGGCTCCGCGAGGCGCTGGCCGCGGCCGACATCCAGGCCGAGGCCGCCGCCGACAGCCGGGTCGCGATCTGGGAGAAGTTCATCTTCCTTGCGCCGATCGCCACGCTGACCGCCGCGGCGCGCCTGCCAATCGGCCCGGCGTGGGCGCAGCCGGCCTTCAGGGACGCCTTCGACGCCGCGATGGCCGAGATCGAGGCGCTCGCGCGCCACGCCGCCGTGCCGGTGGCCGCCGACGTTCGCGCGCAGAAGATGCGGTACCTCGACGTGAGCCCGCCGACGATGCGGTCGTCGATGATGGTGGACATCACGTCGGGCCGACCGCTGGAACTCGAGGCGCTGGCCGGCACCGTCGTCCGCCGCGGCCGCGCGGCGGGCATCCCGACGCCGGTGATGGCCGCGCTCTACGGCGTCCTCAAGCCGTTCGAGAACGGGGCGCCCGCTCGGCCATGATCCCCGACCCCTCGCTCGGCCTGTCGCTCGCCCTGTTCGCCGCCGGGATGGTGGCCGGCATCCTCGGGGCGATGCTCGGCCTGGGCGGCGGCATCTTCCTCGTTCCGTTCTTCGTGCTGGTGCTGCAGTTGCCGATGCGCCACGCGGTGGCCATCAGCCTCGTGACGGTCATCGCGACCTCAAGCGTCGTGACGTCGCTCCGGATGGGCAGGTCGCTCGTCAACTTTCGGCTCGGCATGCTGCTCGAGGTCGCCACCACGGCCGGCGGTCTCACCGGCGGCCTGATCGCCATCATGTTGTCGGCGGGCACGCTCCAGCGCATGTTCGGCGCGATGGCCATCGTGTCCGCGCTGGCCATGCTCGGGCGCCTCGACCGGCGGAACGTGATCACCGCCGCCGGCGCGGAAACGGGTCGCCTCGGCGGGCGCTACCACGAGGACGAGAGCGGCGGCGTGGTGACCTACAGGGTGAAGCGTGTCCCGGTGGCCATGGTCGTGTCGTACGCGGCGGGCAGCCTGTCGTCGATGCTCGGCGTCGGCGGGGGCATCCTCAAGGTGCCGGCGCTGAACACCTGGTGCGGCGTGCCGCTGCGCGCCGCCGCCGCGACGAGCGCTTTCATGATCGGTGTCACGGCGACGTCGGGCGTCGTCATCTACTACGGGCGCGGCGACATCGTGCCGTGGATGGCAGCGGCCACCGTGCTGGGCGTGCTCGCCGGTTCGCGCGCGGGGTTCGCGATGGGGGCGCGCGCGAAGGCGAAATGGCTGAAGCTGCTGCTCGCCGTGATTTTGGCCGCGGTCGGCATTCTCATGCTGGTGAGGCCGCGATGAGCGACGCCGGATCGGCACGCCTCGAACGCTGGCTCGGAAGGATCCTGGGCGTCGGCGCGGTGACGAGCACGACCCTCCTCGCGCTCGGCCTGGTTCTGCAGCTGGCGAACGTGCTGCCGAATGTCGCCGACGACCTGACGCACCTCGGCCTCATCCTCCTCATCGCCACGCCCGTCGCGCGCGTCGTCGCATCGGTGGTTGACTTCACAATGTCGCGCGACTGGATCTTCACGGCGCTCACCAGCCTCGTGCTCGTCATCCTGCTCGGCAGCCTTCTCGTCGCGATCCGCTAGCTGGACGCCGCGATTCTGCGCCGGCAATAGGGCCGGGCGCGTCGCTAGGGACAACCGCGATTGTGAGGCGGAGATAGGGCCGGGCGCGTCGCGCGCGACCCGCTCCGCAGGCCGGGAAAGCATCCTCGCGGCACCTCGATTTCCGGATCTCTGAGTCCGGCTTGCGCTATTGGCGCTGGATCGACCGCACGCGCTGCGCCGGGGAAATCGAGGCGCGCTTGTCGCTTTCCGTATCTTTGGTTGACGGCCTGCTACGAAGGCTCGCTCGCGACGCATCCCGTCCCTACCGCCGGCCATCTGCAAACGCGGCCGTTCACTCGATTCGTACCAACTGAAACCGCTTCGCCGTCTCCTCCCGCGTGGCCGCATCGACGAGCGGGAACGTCGAGAGGATGTGGGCCAACTCGTCCCCGGTGAGCCTGTATAGGTGGGCGACCGCCGCCTGCAGCTCGGTATAGGCCGGGTCTTGTTGCGGCGCGGGCGAGTGGCGGAGCCGCGCGGAGAGGCGGGCGATGGCGGCGTAGAGCGGTGATGCCGGGTCCGGGCGCGGCGCCGGCAGGCGCGCGACGATCTCGGTCGTCACGTGCATCGTGACACGCATCCGAACCAGGTAGTTGGCGACGAAGCTGTTGAAGAGGCCGCAGAGGAAGTCCTGGTCGGTCTCGGGCAGCGCCGTCTTCAGGCAGAACAGCGTGTGCACGGTGACCGCGCCCGGCGGCACGACGGCCGCGATGAGCGTCAGCCTGTTGGCGGCCGAGGCGACGTCCCGGTAGGCGAGACGCGGGCGGCCCCAGGTCCGCGACTTGTCGAGCAGGCGTTTGGCGGCATCGACGGGGAGCCTGAGGCCGTCGGGAGGCGCAGCGACGCGAAAGGGCTCGAGGTGCTTTCCGCCGAGGACGGGCAGGCCATGGCCGCCGCGCTCGAATTGGCGGCGATCCTCCGCGGCGTTCAGCTCGCGCCCGAACTCCGCCCCCCAGCCGTCGGGCGACCCAAGCGGCGGCGCAATCGCAACCGTCTTCTCGATCAGCGCCAGGTCGGCCGCCGTCCGGGCGTCCGGAACGGCGAACTGCCCTGGCGACAGTCGCTCGAGCAGGCGGCGTGGCAGGGCGATCCAGGGCGCGCCGCCCGCGGCGTCGGGCCCGCCGGTGTCCGACTCGAGGAGGTCCGGGTCCCGTATCCCGAGGCGGCACGGCAGAACCTCGGTTCGCGCACCCGTCGATGCGGTGAAGAGCAGGAAGCGCAGGCCGCGATGGATGGGGAAGACGGCCAGGCTGTTGTCGAAGCCGACAAGCGCGTCCACGCGGCACCGGTCGAAGAGCAGGCGGCGCAGCGGGGCGCACCCGTGGTCGGAGGCCAGGCCCCAGGGAACGACGAGGCCGATGCGTCCCCCGGGCCTCGCCAGGTGGCACGCCCGCTCGACGAACAGCTGGAACAGGTTGCCGTGACCGTCGCCCTGCGCGCGGTAGATCCCCGACGAGCGGGCGAAGCCGAGCAGCCGTCGCGCTTCGTCGCGCCCGACCACCGCGCCGGCGTCATCCACGCGCTCGCCCCGGTCCTTGCGGATCATGTCCCACGGCGGGTTGCCGACAACCGCGTCGAAGCCGGCGCGCTCGCGCGGCGAGCCGTCGGGCGCGTAGAAGACGTCGGGAAACTCGAGCGGCCAGTGGAAGAACCGCCGCTCGGCGGCCACCGTGCGGGCTTCGCTCAACCACCGTTCCGCCGTCGGGCGCGGCAGCGCGGACCGGCCGGTGAGCAGCAGGTCGCCGAGCGCCGCGAACAGCCGCGCGTGCGACTCGCGATCGCCGGCCCGAAACGCGAAGCTGCACCACAGGTCGGCCGCGGCCTTCCACGCCGACAGGGGAGACGACGGGCCGGCGACCTTCGCGAGGAGCCGCTCCTTCTCGCGGACGACGGCAAGGGACTCGTCCGGTGTCGAAGAGAGCCTACCCCACGACGGCAGGACGTCGCGGATGGCCGGCCCGACCTGGTCCTCCTCGAACAGGGGAAGGCGCGGTGAACCGCTGCAGGGATGGCGCCCGTGGCTGGTGCCGGAGGGCGGCCGCCGGCTCAGGTCCGCGATCGACGCGCCGACCAGGCTGTCGCCGACAACGAGGTGGTGATCGAGGAAGGTGAGGGGGCGGTCGGGCGCCAGCGTGCACAACCAGAGCGACAGGCGCGCGAGCTGCACGGCCATCGGGTTGCGGTCCACGCCGAAGAGGCACTGCTGCGCGACGATGCGGCGGAAAGCACGGCGGTCGGCGTCGGAGATGTCGCTCGGGTGGCATCCGCCGGCGTCGATGGTGGCCGATTCGTAGGCGGCCGCGAGATAGCGGCACACGGCCACCAGGAACGCGCCGCTGCCCATCGCGGGATCGACGACACGCAGGGACAGCACCTGTTCCGGCGACGCGCCGGTGACGAGCGGCTCGAGCGTGCGCCGGACGAGGTGCGTCGTAATCGAGCGCGGCGTGTAGAAGGTGCCGGTGGCCTTGCGGGCCGCGCGCCCGGCCACGAGGCGGACCTCGCGGCGCTTCGAATCTCGCCGCTCCGCCGCCGGGACTGTCTGCGGCCGGTAGTCCAGGATGCTCTCGTAGACCGCGCCGAGCTGTTCGACACCGAGGTCCCGGTACGCGATCCTCGCACGCCCGCCTCCCGCCCTCACCGGCGTCGTCGCGAGCGCCAGCAGCACCTTGCGCACCGTCTCGTCGTCCACGCGGCCGCCGTCGGCGAGCGGCGTGACCGAGGGCGAGAACAGCCGGCCGTTGAACGCGGTGACACGCAGCGTTCCCGCGCGGCAGCCGGCGTGCGCCAGACGCGAGATCGCGCGCAGCGCGTCCCAGAGGCCGCGCGCCCGCCCGGGACGCTCGGAGAGCGCCAGCAGCGACTGCATCGAGTAGCTGTCGCGGTAGATCGGGTGCCAGAGCGGGACCAGGCCGCGCGACTCGGCGAACAGGAGGAAGAGGATCCGGTAGACGATCGTCAGCGCCTGCTGGTGGACCGCCTCGACCTCGGAAACGCGGGGCCGCAGCGTTCGCCGTCGCGCCGACCCGCGCGGGCCGGCGGCCGACAGCGCCGCGAGCAGCGCGTCCATCGCCTCGAGGACGCCGTGACGCAGCGCCCGGCCGACGCCGATGGCGTGGCGCGCGGAGGCGTCCACGACCTGCTGGACGACCGACGGCGCCTCGAAGGCCGGGCTGTGGCACAACCCCCAGAGCACCGCGAACGAGGCCGCGTCGCTCAGCGCGCATTCGAGGTCGAAGTCGATGAAGCGGCGGGCGCAGGCCAGCCGCGCGTCGATCAGGCGGAGGTGACAGCCGTTGGTGGCAAGACACCACGGCGTCCCGGTTGCGACGACGGGACCGACCGCGGCGCGCCAGGCGGCGTCGAGCGAAGCGCCCCACGCGGCGACGAGCCCGGCCGGCCCGGCCGCTGACGGGCCGAGGCGGCAGACGAGGAAGCTGTCGTCGCGCGCCGCCTGCAGGATCGAGGGCTCGAAGCCGAGCGACGCCAGCACCGTCACCGCGGCGAGATCGAAGACGCTGCGGGCGCCGTTGACGGGACCCAGCCGGCGGGCGGGCCCGCGGCTCCACCGGAGCAGCGCCGCGCGGGCGCCGTCGCGGGACGACTCGCCGAGCTGCCCGGCGAACATCTCGGGCAGGAACACCTCGGCGAAGTACTCCGACACGAGCGATCCGGAGATGCCTGGGAGCACGATGAGAATCCTCACCCGCGCCAGCCCTAAAGGGCCGGCCTACAGCCGCATTCGACCAGCGCCACCAGCATCGTGCGCGGCGAACCGGCCAGCGACAGCGTCGTCCCGCTCGAGATCGCCTCGATCTCGGCGCGCGCCTGCTCGGCCAGAAGCGCCTCCACTTCGCGCTCCCGCTCGACGCGGCGCAGTTCGCGACGATCGAACAGGCCCGGTTGGAACGAGCCGATGGGCTTGCCCGCGGTCAGGGCCAGCGCCGACTCGCGGGCGGCGAACGCGGCGCGGCGAGGCGACAGCAGGGCCTCCAGCTCGCCCAGTCGGAGTGCAGCCGCGCGGCCCGCCTCGACACCGATGGCCGTCATCAGCGCCTCGGGCAGCCGATTCGGCCTGGCGACGTTCGGCGAGGCGGCCAGCCGGTCGGGCCACGGGCATCGGACGGCGACGATGTGCTGCTCGACGAGGGCGCCGCGCCCGTCCACGAGATCGGCGCGAACGAGCGCGACGACGGCACGGCGGAAGGGGAGCGGAGCGCGAACGCGCAGCCTGCAGCACCACGGCGCCCCACGCTCGAGCGCGGCGAGCGCGGAGGCCACCGCGTCCTCCCGGCCCCGCGTGAGCCGGCGGATGCGTTCGAGGTGTGCCGCCTCTTCGCGCGCCGCGGCCGCGAGATCCACCGACGCCACCGTCGGCCCGGCACCGTCGCCACCCGACCGGGACCTGCCCGGGTTCGAAGCCGTAGCGGCAGCCGCGGCCGGTACCGGGCCGGCGAACGGTCGCGGCTCGGCCCCGGTGAACACGTCTTCGGCCAGCTGGATCTCGGAAAGGCAGGACGCGTCCGTCCGGGTGTCGCCCAGCGCCTCCGACGCGCGCCGGGCGCGAATTGCCAGGCGGGCGAGCACCTGTTCTTCGCCCGTGTCCCGGGCCACGAGACGCACGGCGTGGACGACGCGCCGCTGCCCGATCCGATCGACCCTTCCCACGCGCTGCTCGAGCCGGACCGGGTTCCACGGCAGCTCGAGATCCACGACCAGCCGGCAGCGGGCCTGCAGGTTGAGCCCGTGCGCCGCCGCGTCGGTGGCCAGCAGCACGTCCACGGTGCCGCCCGTGAAGGCGTCGATCGAGTCGGATCTCGCCCCGGGATCCATCCCGCCGTGGACGACGGCGACACGCGCCAGGCGGCCCAGGATGCCGGTGAGATGATCGAGCGTGTCGCGGTACTCCGTGAACACGATCAGCGGCTCGCCGGCGCGGCGCACCAACCGCAGCAGCGCCCGGCACTTCGAATCGTGAGCTGTTGCGGCTCGGGTCACCTCGATCAGACGCTCGAGCATCCTGCGCTCGGCGCCGCCGTCGGGCAGGCCGGGCGCGGCCAGCACGTGCCACGCCTGGTCGTCCCCGCGATCCGGTTCGGCCACCTCGTCGAGCGGGAGCGAGAGCTGCGCCGCCTCGGCCTCGCCGGGGCGGCCCAGCCACTGGAGCCGCCGCGAGAGCGACACCAGGAGGGGCCACGGTCCCGACGCCGCGCGCTTGCGGAGGACAATCATCGCGAGACGGGCTTCGTTCGACGAGACGCCGCCGGAGGCGGCCGCCCAGACGCGCGACGTGTAGCGCTCCAGGAGCGCGTGCATGCGGAGTTCGGGCGCGGACAGCCGCACCCGGAGCACGCGCTCGCGCCGCGGGGTCGCGCGCCCCAGGCTGGCGCGCGTCCGCCGGAACATGACGATCGGCCCCTCGCCGGCCAGCCGCCCGACCCCGCAGAGCGCCTCGAACGCGTCCGCCTCGCCCGAGTGCGGCGTCGCGGTCAGCAGCACCACGCGCCTCGCGCGGCGGGCGAGCGCATCGACAGCGGCGGCCCGCTCGGGCGCCACCGCGCACAGGTGGGCCTCGTCCACGACGAGCAGGTCCCATCGGACCTGGCCCATCCCCGCCAGCACTTCCGGCTGCTTGACGAAGTCGATGGACGCGATGGCGACCGGCAGCAGGTCCCAGGGACCGGCGCCGGTCAGCGACGACGGGGCCCTCCTTCGGAGGGCGGCCAGGTCCACGAGTTCGGCGGGCAGGCCGAAGCGATCGCGAAGTTCGCGCCGCCACTGGACCAGGAGGCCTGCCGGGCAGAGGACCAGCGCGTGGACCGACTCGGCGCGCGCGTGCAGGTCGGCGAGCACGACTCCCGCCTGGATCGTCTTGCCGAGGCCGACCTCGTCGGCGAGCAGCAGCCTCGTCGCGCCGCGCGCCGACGCCAGCGCGGGCTCGAGCTGGTAGTCGAGCAGGTCGATGCGGGCGCGTGCGACGTCCCGAAGGTGCCCGGGCCCGCCGTCGTCCGAGAGCAGGGCGCGGAGGCCGAGCATCCACTTGCGCCGGCCGACGAGCCGCGGCCGGGCCGCGCGCTCGGCGGGCTGCAGGCTGTCGAACGGCGCGAGCAGCGTCCGGCGGACGCCGAGGTTCGACGCCGCGGCGCCCACCAGCCGACACGACCGGCACTCGCCGTGGTCGATGACCTCGACGACGCGCCACCGGCTGCCCCTGGCGTCAACCAGGGCTCCGGCAGCCAGGGGCTTGCGATTCCTGCGACATCGATCTGCGTCCTCGTTGCAGCGGCTGCCAATAACCCCGCCGGCGGCCGCTCTCGGCCAGCCCTTGTTGCAAGAACCCCGCCTTCGCCGCTGACGCGGCTTCGGCGAGGCAGGGCTCCCGTTTCGACAGGCGGGGCGAGCGGAGGACGGGCGGGTCAATCGGAGGACGGGCGGATCAATCGGAGGACGGGCGGGTCAATCGGAGGACGGGCGGATCAATCGGAGGACGGGCGGATCAATCGGAGGACGGGCGGATCAATCGGAGGACGGGCGGATCAATCGGGGGACGAGAGGATCAATCGGGGGACGGGAGGATCAATCGGAGGACGGGAGGATCAATCGGAGGCCGGGCGGATCAATCGGAGGCCGGGCGGATCAATCGGAGGACGGGCGGATCAATCGAGGGACGAGAGGATCAATCGGGGGACGGGCGGATCAATCGGAGGCCGGGAGGATCAATCGGAGGACGGGAGGATCAATCGGAGGCCGGGCGGATCAATCGGAGGCCGGGCGGATCAATCGGGGGACGGGCGGATCAATCGGAGGCCGGGAGGATCAATCGGAGGCCGGGCGGATCAATCGGAGGCCGGGCGGATCAATCGGAGGCCGGGCGGATCAATCGGAGGCCGGGCGGATCAATCGGAGGACGGGCGGGTCAATCGGAGGATGGGCAGGTCAATCGGGGGGCGGGGAGGTCAATCGGAGGATGGGCGAATCGATCGGAAGACGGGCGGGTCAATCGACCTTATCTGCCAGGCGCCCGCGATCGTCGCCCCGATCGCGCCGGACGTGACGACCAGTGCCGCCCTGTCGTAGGACAGCAGGTCCAATCGTGCTCCGGTAGTCGTCGAATCCCATTCCGCGGGCCATGGCGGTCCGGCGGGGGATGAGGTTGACGTACCGGAATGTAAGTCGAACGGGCAGGCCGCTATGGGAGTCGAACGCGGGGACCGTGCTTCTTCGGCGCTCCTGATACCGGGGAAATCTGTTGATGAACGTAGAACTCCTGTCTGACCCCAGAGGGTTCGAACTTCCACTGCCGGCATGTGGCCACGATTCGGTCGTTTATCTTGGGAACCGTCGACTCTTCCACGCTTGCATCGACCACCGAACCCTGTTCGTCGATGGTCAGTTTGACCGTCACGGTGCCAATTCCCGTAGTCGGGCGGAGAGCGTCCGGGATGTCGGCGGCCACCCTCTTGATCGGGACCGGCAGTTTCCGGCTATTGGCGGTCGGCGAGCCGCCACGCATGACGGCGGCCAGTGACTGCGGCGCCTGGCCCGCCGACGCGGCCGACCGGCCGCTCTCCCGTTTGACATCCCGACCGCACCCAGCGCACAGGGTCACGCACACAATCGCAATCGTGCCGCAACGCATCAGGAGCTGCTCCATGTTTGTCCCACCAAACGTGAACGGGGCCTCAGGGCTCCGTCCTGGCCAGCATGGCCAAATCTGTCTTCGCCAGGACGCGCAAGGGGCCGACGATGGCCAACGCCGCCGCCACCAGGATGACCACCGCACACGCCGCAAGGTTGCCGATCTGATTCCCGCCCGAGTTTGGCACGAACGCCGTGACGAATGTGCCGATGCCAACCGCGAGCGCGGCACCCAGCACGCTGGACGCGGCGACCCAGACGAAGAGCGAACGGGCCAGTCCGGTCAGCACCTGTCCCGTCGTGGCGCCGAGAGCCAGTCGGATGGCAAGCGCTCGTGTGTTCTTGCGGAGCAATTCGCTCACGCCCGAGTACAGTCCGAACCCGCAGGTCACGATGGCACAGACCACCACCATGAAGAGGAACTGCGCGTTGGCCTTCTCGCTCTGCGACAGGTTGTGCCGCAGGCTGTCGTAGGTGAACCCACGCACGATCACCGCGCTCTCCCGTTGGTGCACTTCCCTCAGGACGCGATCCAGCACACGCTCCGGGTCACCGATGGTGCGGACGACGAAGTCGGAATAGGTCCGGGCCGAACTCGTGTAGATCTGGGGTTCGATCTCCCGAAGGCCGGAGCGACTATCCACGAAGTCTCCACAGATGCCCACTACCGTGAACTCCCGATCGCGGATCCTCACGCGCTGACCCAGAATTGGGACTCCCGACGAGAGACGGCTCGCCGCCAGGGCGCTGAGCACGGCCGTTGGCGGCCCGGCGGGGACTCCCACATCGGAACCTGCCAACTGCGCCACCCTGAGTATTCCGAGGTAGCCGGGCTCCGCCGATCTGACCTTCGCGACCACCGAATTGGTCCCGGTCGGCGTCACCAACTCGACGTGTTCTGTAACCTGATAGCTCCCGAACGGAGGCCCAACGGCACGCCTCACGTCGCCGATCTCAGGCTGTGCGCGCAACACGCGATCGACCATCGCCGCCGTGCTCTTCCAGTCGTGGAAGGGAGTAGGCACGACGTTTACGGTGAACAGGCGACGCGTATCGAACCCAAAGTCCCGTCCGTAGGTTCGGAGGTAGCTGTTCCCGACCATCAGGGCCACATAGAGCAGCATGATGCCCAAGGCAAAACTGCCCGCCAGCAGCGCATCGGCCACATGGCTGCGCCGTGACCGCCCGCTGACCGCGAGCGGCGCCGTCCAGGTCCGTCTCAGCGCCGCATGGCCCAGGCCGGCGTGCAGCACTCCACCGACGCAGGCCACGCCCAAGGTCACCAACGCGGCGGATTGCGAGTACGGCACGTCCTGCAAGCGCGTGAACGGCAGCACCGAGGACAAGTAGCCAGTCGCCACGCACATGCCCACAAGGGACACCAGCCACGAGCCTCCGGAGACCATGGCGGCGTCGATCCACGCCTCTGCGGCGAGCGCCCCCGGCGATGCGCCCACGGCGATCTTCGTCGCCGTCACAGACGATGCGGTGTACAGCCTCGCGCGGAAGAGAAGCGCGACGTGCACCCATCCGACGGCCAGGACGGCGCCCACCGCCCAGAGGATAACGAGCACCGGCCAGGCCTCCCGTGGACTCAGGACGTCGACCAGGGGCCGAATGACCAGCGTCGCACTCCCACCGGTTTGGCCAAGTGCTCGCGCCAGATCGCTGGGCGGAACTCGCGCGACGGCATGGCCCGCGTCGGCCAGGGCCCACAGCTGCATGAAGCTCACTCCGGACTCGCCGCCGGAGGACAGTTGCCAGACATCCGTGTTTCCCGGCACCCTCATGCCCTTCGGCGCCACGGCGGTGACGACGAATGGCGTGTCCACCAGGCGGAGGGCGGCTGGATCGAATGTCTTAATGAGAACTGGTCTGCCAAGGACCCGCCCGACGCCGCCGAGCTCCCGCGCCAGCGACTCGCTGACGATCACCTGGTCGCGTTCGCGAGTTGTGTCGAATCGCGTGTCAAAGCCGAGCAGGGGGAAGAACGAAGGCGTCACCGTGGCGCAGGTGGGCGTCCTCACCTGGCCGTCAACGGTGATCTGGCATTGCCCCTGGTCCACACCAGCCCACCCACTCAACCCGTTCATGGGGGCCAGGCCCAGTGCGGCGACGGTGCGGGGGCTGACGGTGACAGGGTAATCCCTCCCGGACTCCGTCTGTTCGATGCGGACGATCCGGTCGCGATTGGGTACGCGGAGCGGGCGGAACAGGATCGCATCCTCCAGGCTGTAGAGAGTTCCCGCTACCGAGAGAGCTGCGCCCAGGATACCGATGGCGAGGACGTGCGCGCCCGGACGGCGTGCTGTAGCCCGAAGCTTCAACCTGAGGACCTGCATCATCTGCGCGTGCCGCCTTTGCGAGGTCGGTCATTTGAGACCGGCGACCGAGTCAATCACCTCCTGCGCCCGCGTCTCAGTTAACACGCCAGGCCAGCTGCGGACCACCTCTCCCCTGGCATCGACCAGCAGAGTATACGGCACCGGGAACTCCGATAACTTCGATCGGATGGCCCGAAGGTCCGTGACGGAATCAGGGGCAAGCTCCTGGCGCTTCAGGAAGGCTTGCAGTTGCTGCGGATCATCTTGGCTGACCATGAGAATCGGCGCGGCGAGGGCGCCCGCCTTGCGACGTTCCAGAAACCGCTTGAAGTATGGAACACTCAGAAGACAGTAGTCACAGTGCGAGGAGAGCTTCACAAGAAGGGCCGGCCCCTTGGGCTGGGCCAACGCCTTGCGAAGCGTCTCCTCCAGACGATCCCCCTGTGCATACTGCGGTGCCCGGCGGGATCCGAGAGTTCGATAGCCGAACCAACCCACCGCGAGAATGCACGTGACAATGAGGGCGACGTCGGCAGTCCGTTCGAGATATCGAGCCATAGTTTCGACCTCCGGTACCTTGGATGCAGTCCGTAGCGCCGCGCCTGTCAGATACGGGAGGGGGTCGCCCCCTCCCCCTCTTCGACTAGTCTAGTCCTGGATGTTTTCGCAGCCGAAGTAGCACTGGTACGAGCCCGGCCCTCCGCTGCAGCCCTGGAAGTGGCACTGCTTGCCCTTCGCGGTGCAGAAACCGTCACACCAGATCTGGCAGGTACTCGTCACATCCTTCCGCCATCACCGGTGCGGCCATGGCGGCCAGAATCACGAACACCCCGAACACACGCAGCAACTGCTTCAACGGACGCCTCGAACTGAACATGGCGTGGACTCCTTTCGCGGAACCGCCGATCGAGAGAAGACGACGAGGCCAGTCAGCGTCGGAGGCGGCGGGCGTGCGCGGCCAAGCTGCTCCCACGCTGCCGGGCCCTGGTCGCGGGCGCCGCCCGGTCCAATCTTCTCCATCCGCTCACCAAGGGACAGCAACACCCCGCTACCTCCTCAGCCAAGGCGGAGAGACCACGCAACCACGGCACTGCACCTGATTGACGCGTGAACCCCGGACCTCCTCGACATCTCTGCCTCCCGGTTCAGTTCGGCGATGGTCCCCGTCCGACCCGCAAGGCTTCGTGAATTCGCGTCAGCATGTCTTGTCATCGCCGGTTCTCTCGAGACTTCGCCGTGCCTGCGCTGCGCCAACGCGAAACGTGACCTGGCGATACTCCCGCAACTGGCGGCTCAAGACCCGTGGCCGTCGCGCAGGCAGGCTGGCTTCCGGCCTGACCACATCCACCACATGCTTGGTCGCAGCACCCACCACAAGGCGCCTGCACCCTGCACGCGCAGAACCTGACTCCCTCGCACACGACGCAGCATTCGGACACCGCGTCTTCGGAGGGAGCGGGCGTGTCTACGACGGTCCTGTCACCGATCCATGTGAGGTCGAGAACATGTTCCCCAAGCTCGAGGCGAGCGGTACTTCCGAACGCGATACGGCCGGCGATGGCGACTTCGGTCACCACCGGCATCGCATCATTGGTCGTGGACACCAGCGAACCGGTCACGCTGAGCAGGTCGTCCGATGACACAGCGGGGCTGATTCGCAGCATGGGCATGCCAGGTCGGGATACCGTGGCGGCGTTTCCAATCGCAACCGAGACCTCGACTGTCCAGCTTCCCTCGTCGTGGACCCGAAGCGTGACCAGCCGATGATTGGCGGCAGGCCGAGGACTCGGATCGGCGCCTGGGGCAGCGCCGGCCAGAGCCGTGAGGACTAACAGGAGTCCGACCGTCAGCGCGGTTCTCATCGGGCTTGTCTCCTTGAGTTCTCGCACGTGAGATCGTATCGGGGGGCGGAATGACACCTCGCCGCGAGCGTAGCAGCGGCTTGGAGATGCGCAAGCGTCAAGAGTCGCCAAACGGTTGCATGACATCTCTTGGCGACTCTTGACATTGTCGGTGCTCGCCCCGCTTAATGGTCGCCATGGGTGATCCGGAACCAGGGGCTCAGGGCGCGGACCGTCTTGTGGGGTGGAAGGCGATCGCCGGCTACTTGAAGGTGTCCCAGCGGACGGCCATCCGGTGGGCAGACAGTTATGAACTGCCGGTATCCCGTGTGCCGCGCGGCGACCGACCCGTCGTCTACGCCAATCCGTCGGACTTGGAGGCCTGGTGGCAGTCCGAGGCGGCGCGGGCGGTTCGCGGTGAGGCCCCTGGCAAAGAGGAACCTGGCCGACACGAGAACCCGCGCAGCCAAATGGGGGATCTCCAGGCGGTTGAAGCCCCGGACCGCGCCGAGAGGAGTGTTCGGCACCCGTGGAGCGCGTTACTCACAGGCAGCAAGCTCAAGATCCTGGTGGTACTTGGAGCCGTGGTGGTGCTGGCGGGAGGCGTCGCTGTGTGGCACGCCATCGCGGACGACGCTCGGGCAGCGGGGAGCTCCTCATCCGGACTCGCCCGGCAGGCATATGGGAAGGCTGAGTCCCCTGCGCTCGTCGAAATGCGGGTCACCCCTGTGGGACAAGCGGGCTTCACGATCACAGTCGCCGAGGGGGAAATGGCGCGGCTGGACACGCCCAATCTGCACTTGGGCCTGCAGGGGAAGATGGCCGGCCGGCAGTTGAAAGTGTTCCTGTCTCGTCTCGGACCTGTCGGTACCGGCGAGTCTATCGACTTCCTCGAAAGCCGCTTGCTGCAGCCCGGAAACGCCGTCGAGCGCGTGCGGTTCGCCGGGACCGAACTCGACCTCATGTGGCCGGGAGAGATCCCGGCGGCGGTGACAGCCGCTCGAGTCGCCCGCAGCCAATGCTGCATGGTTTGCGATGGCCTGACCGCGTGCGGCCGGAATGTTTCGGCCCCCTGTGGCGGGTGCCAAGGGGAGTTGAAACTCGGCGGCACCGAACGGTAATCGCCCGATTCCTCTGCGAAGCCGCGATTCCTCAACGTCAGTTCCGATTCCTCAACGTCAGTTCCGATCCCTCTGCGTCAGTTCCGATCCCTCCTCGTCAGTTCCGATTGCCGCGATATACTGGCCCCCTGACTGACTGGAGGCCTCATGTCCCGTCTGAAATGGTGTGTCGGCGCGCTCCTGGCGCTCGTCCTTGCCGTCCCCAATACGGCCGCCGCGCAGGCGCCGGCCGCCCCCAGGTTCACCGTCGAGAAACTGCTCGGGCTCGAACGCGTGTCCGACGCCGGGCTCTCGCCCGACGGCCGGTTCGTCACCTACGTCGTGACGACGGTCAGCCTCGAGAGAAACAGCCGCGTCAGCCACATCTGGCTCGTGCCGGTGATCGGCGGCGCGCCGTGGCAGCTGATCCGCCCCGACGGCTCGGACACTTCGCCCCGGTGGTCGCCCGACGGCACCCGGCTCGCGTTCCTGTCCACCCGCGGCGGCGCGTCGCAAGTCTGGATGGCGAACATCGACCGGAGCGGCACGGCCACCGACGTGCGGAAGATCACGAGCCTCACCACCGAAGTGTCGAGCTTCGCGTGGTCGCCTGACAGCAAGTCGATCGCCTTCACCTCGGACGTCTTCCCCCCGTGCACGACCGTCGCCTGCGACGAAAAGGCGCTGCAGGCGTTCGAGGCCAGGACGAGCAAGGCCCACGTCTTCGACCACCTGATGTTCCGTCACTGGGTGGCGTGGAAGGACGGGCGGTACAGCCACCTGTTCATCGTGCCGGTGGACGGTTCGAAGGCGCCGATCGACCTGACGCCGGGCGAGGCCGACGTGCCCCCGTTCTCGCTGGGCGGGCCGGACGACTACGCCTTCTCGCCCGACTTGAAGGAACTGGCCTTCGCGCGCAAGACCGACCCGGTCGAGGCGACGAGCACCAACAGCGACCTGTTCGTGGTCGACCTGGCCAATCCCTCGGCGGAGCCGCGCAAGATCACCACCAACCCGGCCGCCGACAACGGTCCGGCCTACTCCCCCGACGGCCGCTACATGGCCTACCGCGCGCAAGTGCGCCCGGGATTCGAGGCGGACCGCTGGCAGCTGATGCTCTACGACCGGCAGGCGGGAACGGCGCACTCGCTGACGCCGACGTGGGACCGATCGGTCGACAGCTACGTCTGGGCGCCCGACTCGAAGGCGCTCCACATCACCGCCGAGGACCAGGGCGATGTCGGCTGGTTCGTGCTGCCGGTGACCGGCGGAACGCCCACGCCGATGGGCGTCGGCGGCTCGGTCGGCGACATCCATATCTCGCCCGACGGGCAGACGGCGATCTACACGCGCAGCACGCTCGATCAGCCGGCCGAGGTCTACCGCGCGAGCGCGAAGGACGCTTCGGCGAGCACGAAACTGACGCTCAACACCGCCGGGATGGCGGCGTTCGGGCTCAAGCCGGCGGAGAAGGTGTGGTTCGACGGCGCGGCGGGGGCGAAGATCCAGGCCTGGGTGGTGAAGCCGCCGGACTTCAAGAGCGGGCAGAAGTACCCGCTGCTCTACCTCGTGCACGGCGGCCCGCAGAACGCGTGGAACGACACCTGGGGCTACCGCTGGAACCCCCAGGTCTTCGCCGCCGCCGGCTACGTCGTCGTCATGCCGAACCCGCACGGTTCGACGGGCTTCGGCCAGGCCTTCACCGACGAGATCAGCGGCGACTGGGGCGGCGAGGTCTACGAGGACCTGATGAAGGGCGCCGATTTCGCGGAGGCGCTGCCCTACGTCGAGAAGGGGCGCACCGGCGCCGCGGGCGGGTCGTTCGGCGGCTACATGATGGACTGGTTCCTCGGCCACACGACCCGGTTCCGGGCGATCCTCACCCACTCCGGCGTCTACAACCTGACGAGCATGTACGGCGCGACCGAGGAGCTGTGGTTCCCGGAATGGGACCTCAAGGGGACGCCGTGGACCAACCCCGAGATGTACGCGAAGTTCTCGCCGCACACCTACGCGAAGAACTTCAAGACGCCGACGCTCGTGATGCACGGCGAGCTGGACTACCGCGTGCCGGTGGGCGAGGGGCTGCAGCTGTTCACGACGCTCCAGCGGCTGGGCGTGCCGTCGAAGATGATCGTGTTCCCCGACGAGGGGCACTGGATCAACAAGCCCGCCAACTCGGTCCTGTGGTACCACGAGTTCATCGCGTGGATGGATCGGTGGGTGAAGGACGGAAAGTAATCAGCAGGCCGACGGCCGACGGCGGATGGCCGACGGCTGTATCACGAGTGTCACGCGGGGCTGGCCGTCAGCCGTCAGCCGTCAGCCGTCAGCCGGGAACATACCAATGCCCATAGATTTGAGAAGCGACACCGTCACGCTCCCGTCTCCCGCGATGCGGCAGGCGATGGCGACGGCCGAGGTTGGCGACGACGTGTTCGGCGACGACCCGACCGTCAACCAGCTCGAGGCGCTCGCGGCGAGGATGACCGGCATGGAAGCCGGCCTCTTCGTCGCCAGCGGCACGATGGGGAACCTGGCGTCGCTGCTGGCGCACTGCCAGCGCGGCCAGGAGGTGATCCTCGGCGACGAGTCGCACATCTTCAACTACGAGAACGGCTCGGCCTCGGCGCTCGGCGGCATGGTGCTGCACACCGTGCCGACACGCGCGGACGGCACGCTGCCGCTCGAGGCGATCGAAGCGGCGATCCACCAGCCCGCGCACCACTACCACTTCTACCACTGGGCGCCGCCGGGGGTGATCTGCCTCGAGAACACGCACAACCGGTGCGGCGGGTCGGTCCTTTCGCCGTCCTACTTCGCCGACGTCGCGGCCATCGCGCGCACGCACGGCCTCCCCATCCACCTCGATGGCGCCCGGCTGTTCAACGCCGCCGTGGCCGCGGGCCGACCCGTCACCGACTGGACGCGGCATGTCACCTCCGTGCAGCTCTGCCTGTCCAAGGGCCTGGCGGCGCCCGTCGGCTCGATGATCTGCGGCCCGGCGGACTTCGTCGACCGCGCGCGCCGCATGCGCAAGATCCTCGGCGGCGGGATGCGCCAGGCCGGCGTCATCGCGGCGCCGGGGATCGTCGCGCTGACCGGGATGGTGGACCGCCTGGCGGAGGACCACCGGAACGCGCGCATCCTGGCCGAAGGCGTGGCCCCTCTGCCCGGGGTCTCGATCGAGGTCGAGAAGGTCCAGACCAACATCGTCATCTTCACCCTGGCGTCGGCCGCGGAGGCCGAGGCGTTCCAGGCGGCGGCCGGCGCGGCGGGCGTGCTGCTGTCGGACTTCGGCGGGGGCCGGCTGCGGATGGTGACGCACTACGGGATCGGCGAGGCCGACTGCCGCGAGGCGGTGAAGATCCTGGCCGCCTGCCGCCGCGCGTAAGCGTCCGGATAGCGGCCGGCGTATCTCAACTCGAGATGGCGGTCGTGTGTCTGCCGCCGGGCGCGCGATCCCCAAGTAACCTCCTTGTACCTTGGAAGGAACATGCACTTGCATCAGTCGATTCTTGCGTCGGTGATGGTCCTGGGGGCGGTTGCGGTCGTCGGCCTCGGCGCCCGGCAGCCCGATCCCGAGGCCGCGCTGCTGGCAAAGGCGAAGGCCATCCACTCCCGCGCCATCACCATCGACACCCACGTGGACATCCCCGGCGCCAACTACGCGACGCCCGCGCTCGACCCCGGCACCCTGACCAGCCTGAAGTGCGACCTCGTGAAGATGAAGGCGGGCGGCCTCGACGGCGTCTTCCTGGCCGTCTTCGTCAGCCAGCACCCCGAGCTGACGCCGGCCGGCTTCAAGGCTTCGCACGACGAGGCGATGGCCAAGTTCGACGCGATCGACCGGCTCATGAAGATGCACCCCGAGCTGTGCGAACTGGGGCGGACGCCGGCCGACGTCGCGCGGATCGTGAAAACCGGCAAGCGCGCCATCCTCGTCGGTGTCGAGAACGGCTACCCGGCGGGGAACGATCTCGCGGCGGTCGGCGAGTTCTACGCCCGCGGCGCCAGGTACATGACGCTCGTGCACTCGGCTCACAACCAGCTCGCCGACTCGTCGGGGCCGAAGGCGCCGCTGCACAACGGGCTGTCGGAGCAGGGCAAGAAGGTCGTGGCCGAGATGAACCGCCTCGGGATGATGGTCGATCTCTCGCACGCGTCGGCCAAGTCGTTCTGGGACACGATCGCCGTCACCAAGGCGCCGATCATCGAGTCGCACTCCGGCTGCGCGGCGCTCGCGCCGAGCGACCGCAACCTGGACGACGAGCAGCTGAAGGCGCTCGCGAAGAACGGCGGCGTCATCCAGATCGTGGCGCTCAGCGATTACCTGAAGGCCCCGTCGCCGGACCGGGCCAAGGCCGTCCAGGCGCTGCGCGACGAGCTGGGGATCAGCGGGCGGCGCGGCGGGCGCCCGCCTTCGCGGGCGGCTTCGGCGGGGCAAGCGGGCGGGCGCGCGGGCCAGGGCGGGGCCGCGGGCCAGGCGGCCACCCGGCCGGCCATGACGCCCGAGCAGCAGGCGGCGCAGGAGAAGCTCTACGCCACCTACGAAGAGCGGATGAAGGCGATCGACGCGAAGTACCCGCGCGCGACGGTCAAGGACTTCGTTGATCACGTCGATCACGCCGTGAAGATCGCCGGCATCGAACACGTGGGCATCGGCACCGACTTCGACGGCGGCGGCGGCATCATCGGGTTCAACGACCACTCCGAGGCGCTCAACGTCACCGTCGAGCTCGTGAGGCGGGGCTACAGCGAGGACCAGATCGACAAGATCTGGGGGGGCAACCTGCTCAGGGTGTGGAGGGAAGTGGAGAAGGGGAGGAAGTAGTCTTCCGGCCGAAGGCTGACGGCCGAAGGCTGAAGGCCCAGATGGCCGTCAGTCGCCAGTCGTCAGCCGTCTGCCTGCGAGCTACTTCTTGAGAATCTCCATCATGTAGTCCACCGCCTCCTTGTCCTTCATGGTCGAGAGGCGTTCGACGATCCGCTTCCGCAGCGCGGGGTCGGTTTCCTGCCTGGCCATCTGGACCAGCGTGGCCGCGTTCCCGCGCATCGAGGCGACGCTGTCGAAGATCTGGCGCCGCACGGCCGGGTCCTTCTCCGTCTTGTAGAGGCCGAGCATCGTCTCGGCCGACTGAGGCGTCCGGTCGAAGATGAGCCCCTGCACCGCCGACTGGCGCAGCAGCGGGTTGCTCTCGGTCCTCGCGATCTGCAGCAGGTGGTCCGACTGGGTGGCGAAGCGGAGGTTGCGCAGGATCTCGCGCTTGAGGTCGATGGACGGCTCGGCCTGGTAGAGCGACCAGAGCGCGTCGCCGGCCGCCTTGGCGCTGGCTTCCCGTTCCTTCTCGCGCTCGGCGCTCGTGGCCGACTGCTTCATCAGCTCGGTCTGCGCCCGTTCGATTTCGACTTTGACCTGGCCGCTCTGGCTCTGTGCCTTGGTCCTCTCGAGATCGACCTTGGCCCGGTCGAGCGCCGCGCGCGCTTCGTCCATCGCCTTGCCGTAGGCATCAGAGGAGATCGCGTAGTTGCTGATCAGGTCGTTGCCGCCGAAGTTCAAGTTGAACAGGCCGCGACGCCCGGCCATGCCGAGGCTGCGGATCACCCGGCGCTTGACGTCCACGTCGCTCGTCGACCTGTACACGTCGAGCAGGAGCTGGACGTCGGGGCCGCCCTTGAACGCGCCCAGGTAGTCGAGCGCCTTGAGCTGCAGGTCGGGGTTCCCCTTGCCCCGCGCGAAGTCGGCGAGCAGCGCCTTGGCCCGCGGCGAGGCGCTCTGCGCCAGCACGAACAGGGCGCGTTCCTTCATGTGCGGTGACGCCGAGCTGTTGAGGATCTGTTCGACCATCGGGATCCCGCGGTCGGGATCGGTCGCCACGACGCCGTTCAGCGCGATGAGCTTCAGCTCCTCGTCCGATGTCTGCTCGGGCGACACCGGCTGGCCGGTGGCGCGCTGCACGTCGATCCGCAGCGCCCTGGCGTCGTTCGACCAGCGGCTCGACGGGAACTTCTTCACCAGCTCGTCGATGGCCGCGAGCGCCTCGGTGCGCTTGCCGAGCCGGTTGAGCGCGTACGCCTTCCAGTACATCGCGCCGTCGGCCTTCGGCCCGTTCGCGGCGATCACCTTGTCGAAGGCCTCGATGGCGCGGTCGTACCGGCCCGAGTCGAGGGCGGAGGTGCCGCGGTCGTAGTCGCCGTTCGCCGATCTCAGCGCCAGTACCTGGCCGCTCCTGGCGACGGCCTGCGGGAGATCGAACTCGAGGTCCGCGGCGAGGACGTCGTCGAGGTCGGCGAGCCTGGAGTCGAGGGCCACGGCCGAAAGGTCGAGGGCCTTCAGACGATCGAGGCCGCGGAAGGTCGTGCCGAGCCGGTCGAGCTTCAGATCGAGATCCGGCAGCAGCAGCGGCGGCGTCGGCGGCAGCGCGGGAGCGACGGGCTGCGCGGGGGGCAGCGGCGGGGCCGGGCGCGCCTGCGCGCCGGCGAGCGCCGCGACGAGTCCGAACGTAACGGCCAGCGGAGTGATGCGCCTCATGGTGTTGTCCTTCGTTGAAACCTGGTGGTGTCCTTCGATGAATACAGATAGCGCAGGGCTTCACCCCTCGGCGTTGCTCGGGGTGCCCTGAGCGAGCCCCCGACTTGGCCCAGTCGAGTCGAAGGGCAGCCCTGCGCCGCAGCGTCCCTTGTCCTCAGCCGCGGATTCCGGCGCCGGCGGCCGGGCGGGCTTCCGCCTCGCGCACGCGCTCGCCGAACACGCGGACCTTGAAGATGATTCCCTGCTGCTCGATTCGATTGCGCACGCGGTCGAACTGGGCTTCGTCGAGCGTCGACGGGCCGTTGGCCACCTCGACCAGCACCCGCTCGAGATCGTCGAGCACGCTGGCGACGGCGGGTTCGCCGGTCCTCAGGGCCGTCTGCCGGTAGAGCCGGTTCTCGCTGACCAGTTCGCGGGCGCGCTGCCGCTCGCCCGAGATGTCCATCTCCGGCCCGCGCGGGGTGTTGATGAGTTCGCTGAGCGTCACCTGCGACCGTTCCAGGTGATCGCCGACCGCCATCAGCAGCACGCTCGCCTGCACCCGCTCGCGGTCGGCCGCCGTCGGCTGGGCGACGGCAGCCGGCGTCCTGGCAACCGTCGTCACCGGCGCGCGCGAGGACCAGTGCGACGCGACCTGGCGGCCGGCCACAAGAGCGGCCAGGAACACCACCGCCGCGCCCCCGGCCCAGGCCAGTTTCCGCGGCGTCAGGACCTCGAGCAGCCGCTCGCGCCACGCATGCGACGGCCGGGAGAGACCCGGCTGGATCCGCGCCCACACGGCGGCCCCGTACCCGTCCCCCGGATCCGGCACGGGCAGCGATTCCACCGCCGCGAGCGTCCGGCGCACCTCGTCGAGGTCGGCCTGGCACGCCGGGCACGCGCGCAGGTGCTCGTCGATCGCCGCCGTGCCGGCGCCCTCGCCGGCGTCGCCGTAGTGGTAGAGGACCAGTTCCTCTTCGGTCAGGTGATTCATGACTACTGCCGCCCTTTGCCTGTCTGCTGTCTTCCAGTCTCTTGTTGGCCCAGGGCTTCAGCCCTGGGCAACAGGGACAGCCGGACCAGCTATGCCTGTATCCGCCGCAATCCGCGTCCGCCGTTCTCCACGCCTGTCTGCCCGACGATCGGCGCGAGGGCCTTCCGCATCTTCTGGACGGCCCGGAAGATGCTGTGCTTGGTCGCTCCCGTCCTCAGCCCGAGCGTCTCGCCAATCTCGTCGAGCGAGCGCCCCTCGAAATGTCGGAGAACGAAGGCGGTCCGCTCGGTCGGCGTCAGCAGGTCGAGCGCCGCCCTGACCGAGCGCTCGATCTCGGCCCCGAAGGCGACGCGGTCGGGCCACGACGTGGCGTTCGCCTCCGGCTCGGTCCCGTCGGCCTCCCCGCCGGAAGGCCCCGCGTCGAGCGACTCGCCCCGGTGCCGCGGCCGCTGCCTGAGCAGGTCGTAGGCGCAGTTGACGGTGATCCGATGGACCCAGGTCCTGAAACTCGACCGGGATTCGAACCGCTTCAACTCCCGGTACACCCTCAGGAACGTCTCCTGGACGACGTCGTCGGAGTCCGCCTCGCTCCCGGTCAGGCGGAAGGCGAGCTGGAAGACACCCCGGCCGTGCCGCTCGACCAGTCGGCGGAAGGAGGCCTCGTCCCCCGCCTGCGCCTGGGCGACGTCGCTGGCGTCGTTCTCGTCCATCTGGAGGATTAGACGAAGGTAGCGGCCCGAAGTTAGCAATGCGGGCCGCACGAGGGCTTTCGGCTTCAGGCTTCGGGATCCAGGCTTCGGGCAGTGTCTCGCGCGCCTCGGGTCGGGCCTTTCGGGCTTGGCAAGGGGAATCTGTCGGAGCATGGCTTCAGCCATTATCATTGCAAATAATGGAGTCATACTCCATACTTGCAATGATGATTGACCGCCGCTTGCGTGCCGTCCTCGAACAGCGCCTCGATGAGGAGGCCGCTGTGGTCCTGCTGGGGCCGCGCCAGTCGGGCAAGACGACGCTGGCGCTGGAACTTGCCGGCAGGATCGGCGCGCTCTACCTGGATCTGGAGTCGGAGCAGGACAGGGCAAAACTCGCCGAGCCCGAACTCTACCTGGCCGACCATCTCGACCGGCTCGTCGTCCTTGACGAGATTCACCGTGCACCGGGCCTCTTTCCCGTCCTGCGCGGGTTGATCGACCGGGCACGCCGGTCCCGGCGGCGCGCCGGGCTCTACCTGCTGCTCGGATCGGCCTCCCTCGACCTGATGCGCCAGTCGGGAGAAACGCTGGCCGGCCGGGTGAGCTACCTCGAGTTGCAGCCATTCGACGTACTGGAAGTCGGGGCGACAGCAGCCGACCGCGACCGGCTGTGGCTGCGCGGCGGATTCCCGGAGAGCTTCCTGGCGTCCAGCCACCGGCGGAGCCTGAGCTGGCGGCAGGACTTCATCCGGTCCTATCTCGAACGCGACATCCCGCAACTCGGGCCGCGCATCGCCGCCGACCGTCTGCGCCGGATCTGGACGATGCTGGCGCATCACCAGGGAGGGGTGCTGAACGTGGCGCAGTTGGCTCGCAACCTGGGTGTCGACGCGAAGACCGCGGGCGGCTACATCGACCTCCTGGTGGATCTCCTTCTCGTCCGTCGGCTTCCGCCCTGGCATGCCAACGTCGGCAAGCGACTGGTGAAGTCGCCGAAGGTGTACATCCGTGACAGCGGCCTCGTCCATGCGCTGCTCGGCATCGCCGACAAGGACACGCTTGTGTCTCACCCGGTCCTCGGTGCGAGCTGGGAAGGGTTCGTGGTCGAGCAGGCGCTGGCCGCGGCCCCGGAGGGTACGACCGGGCACTTCTACCGCACGAGCGCCGGCGCGGAGATCGATCTGTTGTTGAACCTGCGTGGCGGCGAGTTGTGGGCGATCGAAATCAAGCGCACCTTGTCGCCCCGCCCCGAGAAGGGGTTCTACCACGCGTGCGCCGACCTCTCGCCGGCGCGCCGCTTCATCGTCTATCCGGGTGACGAGCGCTACCCGCTGAACGCCGAGGTGGAGGCGATGCCGCTCGCCGCGCTGGCGCGCCTGCTGGCGGAGGCAAATCGATGATCGCCGGGCTCGAGGACGACACGGAACTGTTCGAGCAGTTCATGGACAACGAGGGCATCCGGCGGTGGCTGACCGACACGGTGTTCGGGCTGACTTACCACGCGCGGCAGGCCGGTCGCGACCGGAGGAGAGATGAGTGAAGGCATCGACGCCACGCGGCAGATGTTGAGGCACACCCTGGCGACTCTGGCCTACCGGGGCGGCAAGGTGCTCCGCACCGCGCCTCCCGAGTTCGCCGCCTACGCGGCGGGCGAGAACCCCCGCACGCCGGCGCGGATCCTGTCCCACATGGGCGACCTGCTCGACTGGGCCCTGGCCATGGCGAAGGGCGAACCCTTCTGGAAGGACTCGGCGCCGCTTCCCTGGGAAAAGGACGTCGCCCGGTTCTTCGAGGCGCTGTTTCGGTTCGATGCGTTCGTCGCCTCCGGGCAGCCGCTGGCGGTGGCTCCGGAGAAGCTGTTCCAGGGACCGATTGCCGACGCGCTCACCCACGTCGGGCAGCTCGCCATGCTGCGCCGGATGTCGGGCCATCCCATGCGCGGGGAGAACTACTTTGTGGCCGATATCGCGGTCGGCCGCGTCGGCCTCGAACAGGCTCCTCCCCGCCGGGAGTTCGACTGATTGCCTTGCCGGCGCCGGTGGCCGGCGCGTAAATCCGCTCGTCAGCGAGAGGTGAAGTCATGAGCGACAACTTCGAGACGCGACTTCGCTCGGCGGCGACCGCGGGGTGGTGGACGTGGCTGATCGCGGCGGGAGTCCTCCTGATCCAGTGGATCGCGTTTCTGATCGTGGTCCCGGCCCAACCCGACTTGCTCCTGACGCTCTGGGGCCCCGGATCCACCTGGCAGGAAGTCCGGAACGTGTGGTTCATCGGCATCGTGGAATTCAAGGTGGTATTGACGATCATGGCGTTCGTGCTCGTCTGGCTGACGCTGTGGGCCCGGCACCTGCGCGTGGGTCCGCCGAGTGCCTGAGCGTAAGGCGTAAGGCGTGCGGCGTAAGGCGCAAGGCGTGAGGCGCAAGGCGTAAGGCGTGTGGCGTAGGGCGTGGGTCGAGGAGAACATCCATGGACGGCGTGTCGAAGGCGGTCGAGCTCTTTCGTGGCGGCTGCGCATGCTCGCAGGCGGTGCTGGCGGCCTACGGCCCGAGGTACGGGCTGAGCGAACCGCACGCCCTGCGTGTCGCGGCAGGGTTTGCGGGCGGCATGCGGATGGCCGGGACGTGTGGAGCGGTGACCGGGGCCTTCATGGTGTTCGGCCTGGCGAAGTGCGGTCCCGGCTGCAACGTGGCCGAGGGCCGACAGGCGGCGTACGATGCCGTCACGGGTTTCTCGAAAGCCTTCCAGGAACGACAGGGCAGCCTGACGTGCCGGGAGCTTCTCGGCTGCGACATCAGCACCCCCGACGGCGCGCGGGCCGCGCGGGAAGCGGGCCTCTTCCAATCCAGGTGCGTGGACGTCGTGCGGTGCGCGGCCGAACTGGTGGAAGAGATGCTGCCTGCCGAGTGAGCTGAGCGGTGGCCGATTGAGAGAGGGAATCGCCGCACGCATTGGAATCGCAGCCGACGCACGGAGGTTGGAAGTCGAAATGGCGCACCACGACGGTCTGCACGAGCCGGCCGGCCTGCCCGACATGCGGCTCGGGTCGCTCGCGATCTGGGTTCGAGGGCGGGAGTTCTCCGACTCCCAGGACTACCGGGATGCCAA
Source organism: uncultured Acidobacteriota bacterium (assembly GCA_963776495.1). GTDB lineage: Bacteria > Acidobacteriota > Vicinamibacteria > Vicinamibacterales > Fen-181 > FEN-299. The sequence goes on from CAVZMW010000003.1 coordinate 1,125,973, forward strand.
CTGGCTGAACGTGCTGGTGCAGGTCGATGCGGCGTACGCCGTCGTGCAGGCCGAGGGACCGATTCTCCACGCGGGAGAACTGTCGGACCTGGTCGAGGGGTGCAAGCGGCTGTACCGGGACATGAAGGGCGAACTCGTGTTCGAGGCGACCGAGCCGAACGTCTGCCTGAAACTGGCCATCGACGCGCGCGGCCAGCTCGACGTGGGCGTCGATCTCACCGCCGATCCTCGCGCGCAGTCGCACCATTTCCAGTTCGCGCTCGACCAGTCCTATCTCCCGGGGTTCATCGCCGGCGGACAGAACGTGCTGCTGAAGTTCCCGATCAAGGGATCGCGTGACGGATCGGAGGGCTCGAGACGATGACGGGCGGGCGAATGAGCAAGACACGACAGCCGGCCGAGGCGCCTGCGGCCATTGCCCGGGACGGGTGGCAGTTCCACCATCTCGGGATCCCCCAGCCGGACGCGCATCCCGGCGAGCGGCACGTCGAGCGGCTCGGCATTCACGTCCGCGGCTTCGACACGAGCCCCTACGGGATCGAGTGGATGCGCTTCGATCGGCACTGCGACGTGCCGGAACTCGTGAAGACCGTGCCGCACGTCGCGTTCGTCGTCCCGGACCTGGGTCGGGCGCTGGAAGGGAAGCGTATCCTGATCGCGCCCAACGAACCGTCGCCGGGCGTTCGCGTCGCCTTCATCGAGGACGACGGCGCGCCGGTGGAGTTGCTGGAGTTCCGCGAGAACCAGCCGTGATGACCTTCGCCGACGCCACTGCGGACGACGTGGACGCCATCCTGGCGCCGCAGAACGACTCCGCCGCTGCGCTCGACCACGCGCTCGTGGTCGTGCCCGCGTGGCCGGCCGACGCCGGTCGGCTGGATTCGTACGACGCGCGCCGGGCCGCCGAACTTCGGGTACCCTGAATCGGCCGAGTCCCCGGCCGCACGATCACGACGGAGGTTCCATGCGCATCGTCTCCGTGGCGTTGGGGTGCGTGAGCGCGTTCTTCGTCTTCTACACGGTTCGCCTGCTGGTCGTCACGCGCCTGCTCCAGCAAGTGCGGGCCGGCGGCAACGGCGCCTATGTCGGCGCCGTCGCGTTCCCTGTGATCGCCATTGTCTTCGGCTGGGCCGCGCTGGCGCTGTGGCGTCGTGCCGGCCGCACGCGTTGATGGGCCGGAACACGGCGGCAGAAGTGACAGCTATCAAGGCCAAGTCGTTTCGGAGCCAGTCCGCGTTCCACGCCTGGCTCGAGAAGCACGGCGGCCGTGTGTCGGAGCTGTTCGTGCGGTGCTACAAGGTGCAGCACCGGACTCGCGGCCTGACGTACCGCGAGGCCCTGGACGAGGCCTTGTGCTTCGGCTGGATCGACGGCGTGCGCCACGCGCTCGACCAGGCCAGCTTCTCGACCAGGTTCACCCCGCGGAAGAACGGCAGCGCCTGGAGCAGGGTCAACATCGATCGGGCTCTGGAGCTCCAGGCTGAAGGCCGCATGCGACCGGCGGGAGCGGATGCCTTCGCCAGGCGGAAGAGCACGTCGTACTCCTTCGAGTCGCGCGCCGTGGATCTGGACCCCGGCTTCGCGCGGCGGATTCGGGCCGACCGGACGGCCTGGCGGTTCTTCACGACCCGGCCGCCAGGGTACCGACGCACGGCGTCGTTCTGGGTGATGAGCGCGAAGCAGGAGGCGACGCGCGAGAAACGCTTCGGCGTGTTGCTGGCGTGCTCGTCGGCAGGGGAGCCGGTTCCGCCGCTCCGGCGCAGACCGCGGCGAGCGGGGGACGATCGCGGTTGATGCCGGGACCGGACCTTGCGGTACCGGCTCCTCGTCAGCTTCACCCACGCGGCGGGACACCCGGCCGCCCCGCGCGAGATTCAGCTGCTGGCAAATCGTGTAAGTTGGGAACGCATGACCGTCCCTCGGCCGTGAGGGGTTGACCGTAATGCGTGAGTCTCCGAACCTGAGCCCTGGGCCCGTGCAGAGCCCGTCATGCCCATCACCCAAGCCGTTCCCCTGTTGCGCGTCGCCGACGTCGCCCGGTCGATCGCGTGGTATCGCGAAATGCTCGGCTTCGTCGGCGACCCGTTCCCGGCCGAGCCGCCCTACGAGTTCGCGGTCCTGCGGCACGGGGGCGTCGAGCTGATGCTTCGGCGCGGGAACCCGCCCGTCCGTCCGGCGCCGCGAGGCGCCAGGCCCGGGCGTCAGGCGGCGTCGCCGACGAGCCTCGCCACCGTCGCGCCCAGGTGGGCGTCGGGCGCATCCCAGAATTCTTCGACGAGCGGGTTCCGCTCGAGCGCGGCCTGGACGATGCCGCGCTGGACGCCGCGGCCGCGCCCGTGAATGAGCCGCACCTCGCGCAGGCCGGCCTCGTGCGCCGCGCGCACGTACTCTTCGACCACCGACTTCACGTCGGCGGGCGAGAACGGATGGAGATCGAGGACGGGCTCAATCGGGACGTGGCGCATCGGGAATCTTGTGATCGTGCGAAGTACGAAGTGCGAAGTGACAACAGGCCAGCGTGGTCCGCTGCCAGCTGAACCGGTCCCCGTCCTTCGTTCGTGATCCGCTGTCCGCTATTTCTCGTACTTCGCGGTCACGACTGTCTTGATGCCTCCGCGCGGCGTGAAGTCGCCCGTCACCACCATGCGCCGGGGCCGGCACACGGCCACGAGATCGTCGAGGATCTGGTTGGTGACCTGCTCGTAGAAGATGCCGCGGTCCCGGAAGCCGACCAGGTAGTACTTGAGAGCCTTCAGCTCGATGCAGCGCTCGTCGGGCACGTAGGCGATCCGGATCTCGCCGAAGTCGGGCAGCCCGGTCTTCGGGCAGACGGACGTGAATTCCGGACACGAGATCGCGACCTCGTAGTCGCGCGACGGGTTCGGGTTGGGGAAGGTCTCGATCTCCAAAGACGGCATCTTCACATTCTAGCCCGCTTCACGGGAAGGCGGATTCGCGCAGGCGCCGCGGCTCGACCGTGATTGACAATCCCCGAAGCCGCGCGCTAGGATACCTCGAAAATTGGGCCTGTTTCCGCACAGACCGCCTGCGCGCGCGGTAGGTGACGGTCGATACCTGAGCGCGCTCTACGTCAGGGGGACGCCGATGGCTGACGCCCGCAGGATGGGCAAGTCCGAGCTCTTCGCGCACTTCGCGGATCGCTTCGAGATGAAGCGGACGCAGGCGCGGGACATCTTCGACGAGCTGGCCGTGCTCGCCGAGAAGGAACTCAAGCGCGCCGGGGAGTTCGTGCTGCCCGGGATGGTGAAGCTGGTCGTCCAGAAGCGCAAGGCGCGGATGGGCCGCAACCCCGCGACCGGCGAGGCGATCAAGATCCCGGCCAAGACCGTCGTGAAGGCCAAGATCGTCAAGCAGCTCAAGGACACGGTTCTTCCGCGCAAGTAGCCGCAGTCCTCGCCGCCGTTCCCGTTGTCGGTGTGGGCGAACGGCGATCGTGTTGGAGGTGGTGGGTCGGTCCGCAGGACGCCGGTTCAGGACACTGGGCCAGCTTCCTGCCGACTGCCCGCCGGGGTCCACCCTCGGTCCGACCTTCTCCGATCAGTTCCCTCTCAGGCGCCTGGCCAGGGGCCGGATCCCCAACCGGTCCATCTTGTGCTTCATCGTGCTCAGCGGGATCCCCAGGTGGCGGGCCGTCCCCGTCACGTTCCACCCCGATCGCTCCAGCGCCTTCAGGATGAACGTGCGCTCGAACGTCTCGCAGGCGTGCGCGAGCAGCCGGCCGCCGCCGTCGCCGCCCTCCTGCTCGGGCACCGGCACGGGGACCTGGAGTTCGACGGGCAGGTCCTCGTCGGTGAGCCACTCCTTGTCGGTGATGGCGACCAGCCGCTCGACGAGGTTCTCGAGTTCGCGGATGTTGCCCGGCCACCAGTAGGACTGCAGCAGCGACATGGCCGGCGGCGCGACGCCCTGCACGTTGCGCCGGAATCGCGTCGCGTAGCGGCGGACGAAACACGACACCAGCTCCGGGATGTCCTCGACCCGCTCGCGCAGCGGCGGCATGCGCACCGGGATGACGTTGAGCCGGTAGTACAGATCCTCGCGGAACCGACCGTCCTTCACCGCCTTGTCGAGGTCGGCGTTGGTCGCGGCGATCAGGCGGAAGTCGGTGCGGATCGGTCGGGCCCCGCCCACGCGCTCGATCTCGTTCTCCTGCAGCGCGCGCAGCAGTTTGCCCTGGAGGTCCAGCCGCAGGTCGCCCACCTCGTCGAGGAACAGCGTGCCACCGGCGGCCAGCTCGAACTTGCCGAGCTGCTGCCTGACCGCGCCGGTGAACGCCCCCTTCTCGTGGCCGAAGAGCGTGCTCTCGACCAGCTCGCCCGGGATCGCGGCCAGGTTCACCGGGAGGAACGGCCCCTCGGGCCGCTCCCCCTGCCGGTGGATGATCCGCGCCACCAGCTCCTTGCCGGTGCCGCTCTCGCCGAGCACGAGCACCGTCGCCGACAGCTTCGCGATCCGCTGGACCAGGTCGACGACGCTCTTCATCGCCGCGCTCGGCCCGACGACGAACTCGCGGTCGGTCTCGGCGACCTGGGCGCTCAGCGCGAGCACCTGGCGGTTGAGGTCCTGGTGGTCGGCCGCGTTCCGGAGCACGGCCAGCAGTTCCTCGCCGTCGGCCGTCTTGGTGACGAAGTGGTAGGCGCCGAGCTTGATGGCCTGGACGGCGGTGTCCACGCGGCCGGCGGCCGAGGTCATCACGATTTCGGGCAGCGCGTAGTTCTCGCGGACGATCCGCAGCAGCTCGAGCCCGCTGATGCCCGGCAACTCGTCGTCGATCACCAGCAGGTCCGCCTCTTCACGGGTCAGCATCGCGACGGCCGCCTCGCCCGACGCGGCGGTGAGCACCCGGTAGTGACGTTGGAGCAGGCTGGAGGTGCGGAGTCGCGCCGCGCCGTCCTCGTCGACGATCAGCACGGTCTTCGGCTTTGAGGTCATGCGGGGCGGATTGTATAACGACAGGCGGACGGCTGACGACTGACGGCTGACGACTGACGACTGACGGCTGACGGTTGGCGGTTGACGACTGACGGCTGACGGCTGACGACTGACGGCTGACGACTGACGGCTGACGGGGGCCGTCCGCCGTCGGCCGTCCGCCGTCAGCCCGGAAGTTGACTGAAGGGCTGGCGTTCGACCACGATGGATCGATTGCCTTTCCAGATTGAGGAGCGAACGTGGCGAACGAATACGATCTGGTCGTGATCGGCGCCGGCACCGGTGGCTACCCCACGGCCATCCGCGCCGCCCAGCTGGGCCTGCGCGTGGCCGTGGTCGAGAAGCAGAAGGCGCTCGGCGGCACCTGCCTCATCTGGGGCTGCATCCCCACCAAGGCGCTGCTCGAGCACGCCCACGCCCTGAAGGTCGCGCGCGGCGCGAAGGAGTGGGGGCTCACGATCGACGGGCCGTCGGTCGGCATCGACATGAAGCAGGTGCAGGCCCGCAAGGACAAGGTCGTCACGACGCTCACCAAGGGCGTCGAGTTCCTGTTCCGCAAGAACAAGATCGACTGGATCAAGGGCTCGGCGCGCCTGGCCGGCGGCGGCCACGTCGAGGTCGCCGGCGAGCAGCCGCAGACGCTCCGCGCGGCGAAGGAGATCGTCATCGCCACCGGCTCGCAGCCGCGCAGCGTGCCCGGCGTCGAGATCGACCGCAAGCGGATCATCACGAGCGACGAGGCGATCGCCCTCCGCGAGGTGCCGAAGTCGATCGTCGTCCTCGGCGCCGGGGCGGTCGGCGTCGAGTTCGCGTCCATCTTCCGCGCCTTTGGCAGCGAGGTGACGATCGTCGAGCTGCTGCCGCGGCTCGTGCCGATCGAGGACGAGGCCGTGTCGGCCGAGCTGCAGAAGGCGTTCCGGAAGCGCGGGATCGGCGTGCACGTCGGGTCGAAGGTGACGCGCGCCGCCGCCGACGAGAGCGGCGTGGACCTCGACGTGGCGCTGCCCGACGGGAAGACCGAGAAGATCCGCGCGGACTACCTGCTCGTCGCGACCGGCCGCGGGCCGGTCACCGAGGGACTCGGCGCCGCCGAGGCCGGGATCCGGATGGACCGCGGCTACGTCGTCGTCGACGAGTTCTACAGGACGTCGGTGCCGGGAATCTCGGCCGTCGGCGACGTGATCTCGTTCGGCAAGCCCGGCCACCCGCAACTCGCCCACGTCTCGACCGCCGAAGGCCTGGCCGTCGCCGAGCGCGTGGCGGGCCAGCCGCCGCGCACGCTCAACTACGACCAGGTGCCCGGCTGCACGTTCTGCGATCCGGAGATCGGCAGCGTCGGCCTCACCGAGCAGCAGGCCAGGGAGCGAGGCTACGACGTCGTCATCGGCAGCTTCCCGTTCAGCGCGCTCGGCCGGGCGAAGATCGCCGGCGAGACCGAGGGGTTCGTCAAGATCGTCGCCGAGAAGAAGTACGACGAACTGCTCGGCGTGCACATCATCGGGCCGCGCGCGACGGACCTGGTGGCCGAGGCGTCGGCGGCCCTGCGGTTCGAGTGCACGGGCGAGGAACTGGTGCGGACCATCCACGCGCATCCCACCTTCGCCGAGGCCGTGGGCGAGGCCGCCCACGCGCTGCACGGCGGAGCGATTCACCTCTGAGGGACCTATGCCGACCAATGTCCTGATGCCGCAGATGGGCGAGTCGATTGCCGAGGGCACCATCGTCCGGTGGGTGAAGAGCGTCGGCGACCACGTGGATCGTGACGAGCCGCTGTTCGAGATCTCGACCGACAAGGTGGACGCCGAGATCCCGTCGCCGGCCTCGGGCGTGCTGACCGAGATCCGCGCGAAGGAAGGTGAGACGGTCCCGGTCAACCATGTCGTCGGGATCATCGACCCGGCGCCCGGTGCCGCGGTTGCCGCGAGCGCTCCCGCGGCCGTCCCCGCCGAGGCCCCGGCGCCGAAGCCCGCGGCTCCCGCGGCAGCAGCGCCTCAACCGCCCGCGGCGGCGCCGCCTCAACCGCCCGCCGCCTGGCCGGAACCGGCTGAAGAACCCGGGACCGCCGAGGATCTGAGGCGCCAGAAGTCGTCGCCGGTGGTCCGGAAGATCGCCGCCGAGCACGGCGTGGACATCTCGAGGCTCGAAGGGTCCGGCGCCGGCGGGCGCGTGACCAAGCAGGACATCCTCGGCTTCATCGAGGGCCGGACCGTGCGCGCTGCCGAAGCCGCGCCGTCGGCCCCGGCTGCGCCGGCCCCGCCGGCGGCGCCCGCGGCGGGCGACCAGGTCGTGCCGATGCCGATCATGCGCCGGCGGATCGCCGAGCACATGACCGCCAGCCGGCGCACGTCCGCGCACGTGCACTCGGTGTTCGAGGTCGACTTCTCCAGGGTGGCGAAGATCCGCGAGGCGCACAAGGCCGAGTACGAGGCCGCGGGCGCGAAGCTGACCTACCTGCCGTTCGTCGTCAAGGCGGTCGTGGCCGGCCTGCGCGCGTTCCCGGTCCTCAACGCGTCCATCGACGGCGAGTCGATCGTCTACCACAAGGACATCAACGTCGGGATCGCCGTGGCGCTCGACTGGGGCCTCATCGTCCCGGTGGTGAAGCAGGCCGACGAGAAGAGCCTGCTCGGCCTCGCCCGCGCGATGCAGGACCTCGCCGGCCGCGCGAGGAGCAAGCAGCTCAAGCCGGACGAGGTGCAGGGCGGCACGTTCACCATCACGAACCCCGGGGTGTACGGCGCGCTGTTCGGCATGCCCATCATCAGCCAGCCGCAGGTCGCCATCCTCGACGTCGGCGCGGTCGAGAAGCGCGTCGTCGTCGTGGACGACGCGATCGCGATCAGGCCGATGGCGTACCTGTCGCTCGGCTTCGACCACCGGCTGATCGACGGCGCGGTGGCCGACCAGTTCCTCTCGGCGGTCAAGAAGCAGATCGAGGCATTCGATCCGTCGGGCCTGTGAGAGATCTCGAAGTGCGGCGGCTCGGGCGCGTCTCCTACGCGGAGGCGCTCGAGCTGCAGCGGACGCTCGTCGAGGACCGCCGGGCCGGTCGCGTGGGCGACGTGCTGCTGCTCGTCGAGCACCCCCACGTCATCACGCTCGGCACCCGGCGGGAAACCTCGCGCGCCAACGTGCTGGTGACACCGGAGCGGCTCGAGGAGCTCGGCGTCGAGCTGCACGAGACCGGCCGGGGCGGTGACGTCACCTACCACGGGCCCGGCCAGCTGGTCGGCTATCCGATTCTTGATCTCAAGCCGGACCGCGCCGACGTCTACAACTACGTCCGCAACCTCGAAAGCGTGATGATCCGGGCGAGCGCGCGGTTCGGTGTGGCGGCCGGACGCATCGAAGGGCTGACCGGCGCCTGGGTGGGCGGCAGCAAGATCGGCGCGATCGGCGTGCGCATCTCCCGGTGGATCACCAGCCACGGCTTCGCCTACAACGTCAACACCGACCTCGAGTACTTCAACCTGATCGTGCCGTGCGGGATCCGCGACCACGGCGTCACCTCGCTCGCGCGCGAACTCGGCCGCCCCGTCGAGATGGCCGAAGCCGAGCAGACGGTCGTCGAAGAGTTCCGCCTGATCATCCAGGCCTGAGCCGCCCCTGAAGGGGACGGCCTACATCGAGGCAGGGCCTTTTGTAGGGCGTGGCCTTCACCCCTCGACGTTGCTCGGGGTGCCCTGAGCGAGGGCGCGGAGCGCCCGAGTCGAAGGGCAGACCCGCCGGCGAGGACGCGGCCGCGACCATACATTCGCCGTTTGTTTGCCCGCTTGCACCGCTCTCGGGCGTTGCCTCTTGACTCCAGATCAGTCAATCGGACACACTGGGTCCAGAATCACCTCTGGTTCCAGCGGGAGTGAGTGCTGTGATGCACATGGCGGGCAACGGGACGTCGGACAGGACCCTCGTCGAGCGGCTCCGCGCTCGCGACGAGGACGCGGCGTTCGAGTTGGCCGAGCGGTATTCGGCCAGGATCCGCCAACTGGCCATGCGGCACGTCAAGAACGAGGAAGACGCCGACGAGGTGGTGCAGGACGTCCTGCTCAAGGTCTGCCGGAACATCGATTCGTTCCGCGGCGACTCGGCCCTCTCCTCCTGGATCTACCGCATCACGTTCAACACGGCGATGTCGCGGCTCAGGACGACCAGGTACGCGAGGCTCGAGGTCGAGCTTCCGCTGGTTGCGCCGGCGGGCAGCGACGGCGTCCGCGCTCCGGACCTCGCCGACTGGTCGTCGCTCGGCGACGACGAGACGCTGCGCGGCGAGCTCCGCCAGAAGCTCGTCAAGGCGCTGGCCGGCCTGCCTCCGCTCTACCGGGTTCCGGTTCTGCTTCGCGACGTTTACGGCCTCTCGACCGAGCAGGCGAGCGCGGCGCTCGCGGTCAACGGCGAGACACTCAAGTCGCGGCTGCACCGCGGCCGGATGATCCTCCGCGACCAGTTGTCCGATTTCTCGGGCGGCATCGCGTTGCACCGCGGCGAACTCGGATCGACGAACTGATCCACGCGGCCGACGCTTTCCGGCCTTCGGCCTTCCGCCCCCTGCCTGCCGATCGGCGCACTCGGCCGCAACCCGCGCCTTTGCGCGCGAAATCGTCCAGCGAAGCTCTCGGTGGTTGATCCGGCCACGCCCAGGCCCCATACTCATCCGTGCAACCGGTCGCCCCAGCACTCGTCTTGCCACCGCATTCCGATGTACGCAACGCCGTGCCGGTTCGTCGTTCTCTGCCTCTTCGTCGCCGCGACCTGTGCCGCGTGCGGCGGTTCGAATGGGGGATCGCCACCGCTGGCCGTGCCGGACTTCAGTGTCTCGGTTCAACCGCAGGCGTTGCAGGTGACCGCTGGCGGCGGCGCGACGGTCACCGTGTCGGTCGCCGGAGTGAACGGGTTCTCGGATCCCGTGACCCTGAGCGTCCCGGTGCCACCGGCCGGAGTGAGTGCTTCGCCGGGCGTCTTCACGCTGACTCCCGGCAGCCAGCAGACGGTGACCGTCTCCGCCGCGTTCTGGGCTCCTGCGGGGAATGTTCGGCTCACCCTATCCGGCACCGCCGCAACGCGGACTCATACCCAGACGATCGCGGTGCAGCTTGCCGAACAGGCCTTCGACCGCCACTCCCCCGGGCGCACGCGCTACCTGCGGACCGACACCTTCGCCGACTCGAACACCCTCACGGCCTACCCGCAACAGAATTTCGCGATCTACGACTCGGCGACCAGGCGGTTTTTCCTGGCGGACCCCCGCCTGAACGTGCTCATCGCCTTCGATGCCGTCCGTGAGACGGAGATCGCGCGCATCGCAATCCCCGGAGCCCTGAGCATGGACCTGTCGCCGGACCACAGCATCCTCTGGGTTGGCACGCAAGTGGCCGACTTGTACAAAGTGGATCCGGTCGGGCTGAGCGTCACAGAGCGAATCCGCGCCAGCGAGATCGGCCCCAATGGGCTTCAAGCCTTCCAGCCGCGCGCGCTCGCCGACGGCAGGCTCGTGCTGCTCGGCGGGAAGCGCGCCCCCTGGGTGAGCCGCAGCCAGGTTGGCGTGTGGGATCCGCGCACCAACAGCCTTCAGGCATACGTCTCGAGCGAGGGCGCCGCCAACGGATTCGCGGGCGAACCGATATGCGGCGGGTTCCAGGCCCTGGGGGCGCTCCATCTGTCCGCAGATCGAAGCAAGATCTACGTTACCAACGGGGGGAGCAACGCCACGCTCTGCGAGCTCGACCCGGCGACGGGATCGTACAGAACGATCACCACTCCGATCGGGTACATCAGCGGCATCCTGCCGACCCCGGACGGGAAGACGCTGATCCTCGGCGGCCTGGAAGGGTACGAAGCCGTCGTCTATGATGCGGCGACGCTGACCCGGAAGTCGGCGTTCCATCCGGGCACGAGGCACTTTTATCTGCTGGCCCACGACGGCGACGGCGTGTACCTCTTCGACGAGTTCTCCCCTGAAGCGTATCTCTACGACTACAACACCTGGCAGATCAAAGGCTGGATTCCCACCTTCATGGTCACGGAATCCTGGCAGCAGACCGTCTCGGCCCTGGCGATCGACGAAACCGGCCTGGTGTTCGGCGAAGTCGCCCATGGCGTCGGCTTCGTCGATGGCGCCGCGCTTCAAACCGGCAGCACTGCGACCGGCATCGGGTGGTCCGTCGCGCCCCCGCTCGGGTCACCGGCTGGCGGCACCCTGACCTTGGTCCAGGCCAGCCTGTCCGACGACTTCGTGCTCGGCCACGTCTACTTCGGCAATCGGCCCGGGTCGGTGCTGTCGAAGGGCGAGGGGCACCTCAACGTCACGACACCGGCCGGCGGCAGCGGCGCCGTCGACGTAACGGCAATCTCAACGTCCGGCGCGGTGCTGCTCGACCCGGAGGCATTCAGTTACGGGCCTCAAATCGTCCAGGTCCTGTCAACGCACGCGACGGCGGAAGGCGGGAGCTTGGCGACCATCGTCGGATACGGATTCGGGGGGACCGAACCGACCACCCCGAGCGATCTCCTGGTGCTGGTCGGAGGCCAACAGGCGACCATCACGTCGTTCATCCCTGCTTACAACGCGGGGACCGAGGGGCCGAAGCAGCAGATCGGCATCGCGCTGCCGGCGGGATCGCCCGGGACAACGGCCGACATCACCGTGTCGAACGCCCTTGGCTCGTCGACCGCGCGCGGGGCGATTACCTACCTGCCGGCGGTCAGGAGCATTCAGCATGCCGGGTCGTCGTTCCAGCAGGGGGTCTACGACGGCCATCGGGACGTGTATTACTTCAGCGACGTCAACGCGGTCCAGGTGTTCTCGGCGACGTTCGGCCGGTGGCTCGCGCCGCTCATGACCTCGTCGGACCCGAACTCCCGGCTCCTCGGGGTGTCGATCTCTCCCGACGGTTCGAAGCTTGCCGTGTCCGATTTCGGGGCGTCGAAGATCCATGTCGTGGACCTTGGAACCAACGCCGCGAGGAGCTTCGACCCGCCAGTCTTCATCACCTCCCCCCCGCACCCGGCCGGGCTGGCCATCACCGACGGCGGAATGGTGTACTTCGCCGACGACACCAGCGGATCGGCCATCATATGGGCGCTCGACACGACGACCGGGACGTTCACGCTTCCCTTCGGCGCCAGCGGCCAGTACGGCGCGACGACCCGCATCCTGGTTTCCGCCGACAACTCCCGGATCTACGTCAACAGCGGATACCTCAGGAGGTTCGACGTGTCGTCGGGCCGGCTGTCCTCGAACGAACTCATCGACTGGATCGGCTGCGACATGGCCTTCTCTGGGGACCAGACGCGCATGGTGGCCGGGACCTACCTGATGGACGCGAACCTGACCCTGTCGTCGTACCTCGTCCTGAACGAGCGCGAGAGCGCGGTCACCGAGCCGATCTACGGGACGAAGTTGAGCCGTGATGGAACGCTCGTGTTCTCGCCCGAGCGCCACGCCATCAGCGTGTTCGACGGCGAGCTGGGCACGCGTCGCGCGCGCGTCGCGCTGCCGGTGGCGCTGGCGCCGGTCTACGACGCCCTCGTCGTGAATGGCCGTGACAACGTGCTGGTCGGGATTACGGGCACAAACGCCGATACCGTGACGATCTTCGACCTGGGCGCGCTACCCGACGCCCCGCCGCTGCGGTGGGCCGAGCGCATCAAGTGATCGCCGATGGGACCGCCCTGCGGACAAGGACCGCTCAGCGGTAGAATGGCCCCGTGAAGCGTGGCCGCCAGCGGTGGCCCGCGTGAGTCCAGGTCATGTCGCCCGCGCCATCATCGCCAGCCCGCCACATCGACGACCGGCTGCTCGACCGCGCCTTCAAGCGGTCGAACGCGCCGCGCTGGAACCTCGGCCGGGCGGCGTTCGCGCTCGCCCTCGAACGCAGCGTGGCCAGCCGGTTCGCCACCGAGACGTGGTCTCCCGCCCTCGTATCCGAGTACGTCGACTCGCTCAATCTCGAGGAACTGGCGCTGGCGTGCGCGTGCTCGGCGGGGCTGGCATCGGCGTGGGCCTACTTTCTCGAGTGCTACCGGCCGGGGCTGCGCACCGCGGCGCGGGCGATCGTCGGCGACGAGGAGGGGAACGAGCTGGCCGACTCGCTGTACGCCGAACTGTACGGGCTCGAGGAGCGTGACGGCCGCCGCCGGTCGCTGTTCGACTACTTCCACGGCCGCAGCCGGCTGACGACGTGGCTGCGCTCGATCCTGGCGCAGCGACACGTCGACCGGATCAGGGCGGCCCGGAAGACGCGCCCGCTCGACGAGGAGGACGACGCGCTGCCCGTCCGGCCCGCCGTGTCGGTCGAGGAGCAGCCCGACCGCGAGCGATTCGCGCGGATGGCGCAGCACGCGCTCGGCGCCGCCATCCTCCGGCTCGATCCCCCGGACCGCCTGAGGTTGTCGTTCTATTACCTGCAGCGCCTCACGCTCGCGCAGATCGGCCGGCTGACGGGCGAGCACGAAGCCACCGTCTCCCGCAGGCTCGACCGGATCCGCCGGGACCTGAGGGCCGCGGTCGAGCGGCATCTTCGCGACGAGGACGGGCTGGACGAGGCCGCGGTCCGGGCGTGCATCGACTGCGCGCTCGAGGACGTGGGCATGGACCTCGAGGCGTGGCTCGACCGAGCGGCCGCGAAACCCGGAGGGGAGCAAGAAACGGCTCGAGGATCGTTCTAGGAGCAAGGAGTGTCAGGTGAAGCCGACAGGACGTGAACCCGACCGGCCGTTCGGTCGCCTCATCGCGCACGGCCTCGCGCGTGAGGTCGATGCGTCGGGCAACGCCTGCCCCGACGCCGACCTGCTCGCGGGGTGGTTCGACCACACCCTGTCGTCGCCCGAGGTGGAGAGGGTCGCGGGGCACGTCGCCGGCTGCGAGTGCTGCCAGCAGATTCTTGCAGCGCTCGCCCGATCGGAGCCGGAGGTCATCAGGGCCGCGCCGCTGCCCGCGCCGCCGCGCGCGTGGCACTGGCACTGGCGCTGGGTGGTCCCGCTGGCCACCGCCGTGCTCGTGCTCGTCGTGGGCTCGCGCACCCTGCGCGCGCCTGGGCCGGTGACCCGCCTTCGCCCTTCGGGCTACGGCGAGGCAAGCCCGCGCCCTTCGGGCTACGGCGAGGCAAGCCCGCGCCCGTCGGGCTACGGTGAGGCAGGCCCGCGATCGTCGTCGTCGGCCAGCCCGCCGCCAGCGCAGGTGGTGATGAAGGGGGCCGACAGAATCTCCCCGCCTGCCGACCGCACGGCGCGCACCGCCATGGCGAATCGGGTCGCGCCGGCGCCGCAGCCGCTCCCAACACCCCCGGCTGCTGACGCCGCGGGCGCCCGCCCCAGCCCTTTGGGCTACGGTGAGGCCGGCCGGCAACCGGCCCTGGCAGAGGCGGTCAAGGTCGAGGTGGTGCCGCCGCCAGCCCCTCCGCTCCCGCAGGGGACGAAGCCCGAGAGCCAGATGGCGGAGCAGGCGCAGCGGCAGGCCGACAACGCCAGCGCGAAGATGCTGCGGACCGCCGCGCCGGCCGCCGTCGCGCCACCGCCGCCGCCACCAGCCGTCGCGGGCCAACCCGCGCGCCTGACATTCAACTCGATGGCCGTCCGCCAGACGTCGGTCACTTCCTCGATGCTCTCGGGATCCGCCGTCTCCTGGCGATTCGGGCGCGACGGCAGCATCGAGAAGTCGTCGGACCGCGGCCAGACATGGGTGCGCCAGTCGAGCGGCGTCACGACAGCGCTCACCGACGCGTCGGCGCCGAGCGACCGGATCTGCTGGATCGTGGGCGCGGGAGGCGTGGTGCTGCGGACGACCGACGGCGTGACGTGGCAGCAACTGGCGTCGCCGACCGGCGCCGAATCTCGTTGCCGTGCACGCCTGGAACGATCTGTCGGCGACGGTGACCGCATCCGACCGGTCGGAATACGAGACGGTGGACGGCGGCAAGACGTGGAAGCGAAGGTAGGGGTCGGAGCGGTTTTCCGTCGAAGACAAAGTTGTAATTCAATTCTGTAATTTTGAGAAATTCCGGAAAACCGCTCCGACCCCTGAGGGAGATTGGACGCGGCGGAGGTGGCTGGTGAGCGAAGTCACGGGCAGGGTTGCCGTCGTCACGGGCGGGACGAGAGGAATCGGGCAGGCCATCGCGGCGGCACTGGTGTCACGCGGCGCTGACGTGGTGGCCACGGGGCGGACGGCGTCGGGTTTCGACGCGGCGCGCGCCGCGATCCGGGAACTGGAGGCGCGTCGCAGGTCCGAGGGGCGGCCCGCGGGCGCCGGGCGCTTCGAGTGCGTCGAGATGGACGTGCGCGACTACGCGCAGGTGGAGCGCGCGCTCGCGAAGGCGGCCGAACTCTTCGGCGGCATCGACATCCTCGTCAACAACGCCGGCATGGGCACCTTCTGCGAGGAGCACATCCGCGCCAGCTGCATCATGCCGGGTTCGGTCCGCACCGAGTTCGCCGGCACCCACCAGGGCGCGGGCAGCGAATGGAAGCTCGACCCGGACGACGTGGCCCGGGTCGTCGCCGACCTGCTGGAACACGACCCGCGCAGCCTGCCGAGCCGCGTCGAGATACGGCCCTCCAAGCCGGACCGCTGACCCCTCCACATGCAGGCTTTCGGTCGTTACAGGATTCTCGAACGGCTCGGCTCTGGCGCCCTGGGCGAACTGCTGCGCGCGCGCGACACGCGTCGCGGCCGGACGGTCGCCCTGCGGATCGTGACGCCGCTCATCAACGACGATCGGGCCCGGCGCGAGGCGCTGCTCGCCGACGCGTCGGCGGCGCGGGGCCTCTCGCACCCGAACGTCGCCGCCCTGTTCGACGCCGGAGAAGAGGACGGCCGCGCTTACCTGGCGCACGAGTTCGTGGCGGGGCGGACGCTCGGCGAGCGCGGGTGCGGGATGTCGCTCGACGCGGCGCGCGCGCTCGAGTGCGGCATTCAACTCGCCGACGGCCTGGCCGAGGGACACGGGCTGGGCCTCGCGCACGGGAGCCTCGGCCCGTCCACCGTCGTCATCACCGAGAGGGACAGGACGAAGATCCTCGACTTCGGCCTGTCGGCCTGGACGGCCGAGGGGATGAGACGACAGGCCATCGCCGCGCAGTTGACCGCCGGGGACGAGGCTTCGGCGCCGGGCGACGGCCACGTGGTCTGCTACATGTCGCCCGAGCAGATTCTCACGGGACGAGCCGACGAGCGCTCGGACATCTTCTCGCTCGGCGTGCTCCTGTGCGAGATGGTGACGGGGCGCAACCCGTTCGACGCGGCGAGCCCGGGGGCGGCGGCGCTGAACGTCCTGCGCCTCGAGACGCCCCCCGTGTCCCTCGCCAGCCCGGCGCTGCCCGCGAGACTCGACGAGATTCTCGCACGGGCGACGGCGAAGGACCCCGAGGCCAGATACGCGTCGGCCGCGGCGATGGCGGCCGACCTGCGGGCGCTCGGCGGCCCGCGGCTCCGGGCCTTCAGTCGGCGCTTCCGATAATCGCGGCGAGCCTGCCGACGTCGATGTTCGCGCCCGACACGACCACTGCCGTCGTGCGCGCGCGGGCGGGCACCCGTCCGGCGGCCAGCGCCGCGACGCCGACCGCCCCTGCGCCCTCGGCCACCAGGTGCTCGTCGCGGACCAGCCCGCGTACCGCGTCACGCAGCTCCCGCTCCGAGACCATCGTCATCCCGCGGACCAGCGCCCGGACGAGCGGGAACGCCAGGTTGTCGGGGTCCATGTTGCCGGCCAGGCCGTCGGCGAGCGTCGGCCCCACCTCCACCTCGACGATCCCGCCCGCGGCGAGCGAGGCGGCGAAGGGGTGCGAGGCCTCGACCTCGACGCCCACCACCGCGACGTCGGGCCGGACGAGGTTCGCCGCAGCCGCGATACCGGCGACGAGGCCGCCGCCGCCAACCGGCACGACAATCTGATCCACGCGCGGGAGGTCTTCCAGGATCTCGAGCGCGACCAGGCCCGTCGCCGCGATCAGGTCCGGGTGGCTGTAGGCCGAGATGAAACAGGAGGCGGTCTCGGCGGCGTACCGCTTGGCCATCCGCTCCGACGCCTCGTACGTGTCGGCTTCGGCGTGCAGTTCGGCGCCGTGGCGCCTGATGGCGTCGAGCTTGGCGGCCGGCGCATCACGCGGCGTGAAGACGACCGCCCGGAGGCCGGCCAGCTCGGCGGCCCACGCGAGCGCCCGCCCGTGATTCCCCGCCGACGCCGTGACCAGGCGGGGGAGGAGTTCGCCCGGCCCGCGCCGCTCGCGGAGCGCCAGCACCGCGTTGAGCGCGCCGCGCGCCTTGAACGAATTCGTGACCTGCAACGATTCGAGCTTCAGGAACACGTCGCCGCCGGCCGCATCGCTGAGCTGGTCCGAACGCACGAGCGGCGTGCGGCGGAGGTGCGGCGCGGTTCGCGCGCGGGCGGCCTCGATCGCCTCGAGCGTGGGCATTCCGGGGAGCGGCTGGCTCATTCTCGGTATCATAGCTGGATGCTGCTCGAAACCCGGGAAGCGCCCCCATTTCACAAGAACGGCTACGTCCTCGCGTGCAGGAAGACGAAGGAAGGAGTCCTGGTCGATCCCGGCGACGAGGTCGATCAGCTGCTGCGCGTGGTGGCCGACGAGAAACTGCTGATCCGGCGGATCCTGCTCACCCACGCCCACGTGGACCACGTGTCCGGCACGGCGCAGGCCAAGGCGGCCACCGGCGCGCCCATCTGGCTGCACGCGGCCGACGCGCCGATCTACGAACAGGCCGTCGAGCAGGCTGCCTTCTTCGGCTTCGACATCGAGCACCCGCCGCCGGTGGACGCCTTTTACGACCCGTCGGCGGCGATCGAGATCGGCACGCTGTCAGCGCGCGTGCTCCACACCCCCGGGCACACGCCGGGCGGCGTCTGCCTGCTCGTCGGGCCGGCCGACGCGGCGGGCACGGCGCTGCTTGCCGGCGACACGCTGTTCGCGGGTTCGATCGGCCGGACCGACCTGCCGGGAGGCGACTACGACACGCTGATTGGGTCGATCCGCGACGTCCTCTTCACGCTGCCGGACGACCTGATCGTGCACCCGGGACACGGCCCGGCGACGACGATCGGCCGGGAGAGGAAGTCAAATCCATTTCTCGCGGGGATTTAAGGCGGGCTGATGGCAGACGGCTGACGGCTGCCGGCGGCCGGCCGCCGGCATGATCACGCGTGAGATCTGTGACAAGACCGTCAGTCGTCGGCCGTCAGCCTTCAGCCCTAATTGGTCGCCTCCGTCACCTCGATCTCGACCCGTCCCACCCGCACGCAGTCTCCCGGCTCGAGGCGCGACGTCTTCACCCGCTCGCCGTTGACGAAGGTGCCGTTGGTGCTCTCGAGATCCTCCACCTCGAGCACGCCCGCCGCCCCGGCCGTGAACCGGCAGTGCACGCGCGAGAATCAGCGGCTGGTCGACGATGAAGTCGGCCCGGGTCGCGCGGCCCAACGTCTTCATTCCGCCGGCCCTCAGCCGGAAGGTCAGTTGATCGCTGCCGCCTTCGGCGGCCTTCGTCCGGAGTATCCACATCCTAGCGGGCTCCCATCGTGTCCTTCAGCCACGCAGCGATCGCCTGGGCGACCTCGGGGGCGACCGCGCGGCTGGTGAGGTGATCGTACTCGTCCATCTCGCCGGTCGGCGCCGGAACCAGCAGGTGATTGAGCGCCGGCAGCTTCACGACCTTGACCGCCTGGGCGGCCCGGCCCTTGCGGGCCTTCGCGATCGCCTCCAGCCTGTCGGCGTTGACCGGCGCCGTCTCGCGGTCCTTCCCGCCCTGGACGATCAGGATCGGCTGGTCGCACTTCTTCAGTTGCTTCGCGGGGTCGAAGGCGAGGAAGCTGCGGAACCACGGCGTGTCGGCCTGCAGCCTGAGATCGGCCGGCAGCCTGTCGAGGTCCTTGCCGGTGAGCACGGCCTGGAGCAGGCGCTTCTGGAGATCGATCTTCGCGCGGCGGTCGGCCGCCGGGATGGTCATCAGGGCGAGCAGGTGCTCCTGGCGCTCGAGCGTGTAGGCGTCGCCGGCGGCGCCCGGGGCGGCGACCAGCACGAGCGCGGCGATCGACCCCTGGCGCGAGGCCGCCAGCGAGGCCACCGCGCCCCCCTCGCCGTACCCGAGGATCGCGATCCGGCGGCGATCGACGTCCTGGCGCCGCTCGAGGACCTTCACCACCGCCGCGGTGTCGTCGGCGTAGTCTTCGAGCGTCGTGCTCTCGACCCGCCCGCCGCTCTGGCCGACGCCGCGCTTGTCGTACCGCACCACGACGAACCCCGCGTCGGCCAGCGCCGACGCGAGCTGGCCGAAGACGGGGATGCCCGCCAGCATTTCCTCGCGGTCGGTCGGCGCCGAGCCGCTCACGAGCACGACCGCCGGAAGGCGGCCGCCCGGCGCCGGTCCGGCGGCGGGCTTCGACAGCGTGCCGGTGAGGCCGAACCCGTTGGCGGGGATGCTGATGCGTTCGTCGTTGGGCCTCGCCACCGGCTCGCGCCGGGAGTTCACCGAGGCGAGGTCCGAGCGAAGGATGTCGAAGCCGCGCGCGGGGACGGAGAAGCGGAGCAGGCGGCCGGCGGGATCCGTCCACAGCTCGAGGCCGGCCGGCGCGGACGCGCCCGCGAGCTCCAGCGTGTAGCGTCGGACCTCGACCAGGGCGGCATCGGTGCGCACCCGGTCGTCCGAGACGCTGGTGACCGTCACGGTCCCCGCCGACACCGGCGGGATGTAGACGTTCACGCGGTCGCCGACCTTCGCGCCCGAGAGGCGCGCGGCCAGCGCCTCGTAAGCGCCGAAGAAGATGTCGGGCAGCATCAGGGCGTCGGCGCCAATCTGGTCCGTTCTGTGCCCGGGCCTGGTGCCCTGGAGGTAATCGGTCGTCACCGTCGTCCCGCTCACCGTCGCGCGCACCATGACCAGTTCGTCGCGCGAACTGCCTTCGATCGTGCATTCGAGAGGCCGCCAGTCGGCCGTGTAGCGGATCTCGGCCCGCCGGGTCTCCAGGCGGATCGGAGGACCGATGCGCTCGTCACCCGAGATGGTGATCCCTTGCGGGGTTCGGGTCACGGTCACCTGCTCGGCGCCGACGGCGACCCCCTGCAGAAAGACCGTGAAGCTGACCGCCTGACCCGCCGGGGCCGTCTGGGCGCGGGCGGGGCCGGCCAGCAGGGCGAAGGTGAGCAGAGCGACGGTACAATGAAGGCTGCGCATGCCCCAAAAGGATAGCACTCGGGAGAGATCATGATCGGCACAGCTGGATACCTGGCGGCCCGGGAGGGGGCGGCCGTGTTCGACCGCTCGGCGCGGGGAAAGATCGCGGTGGCCGGCGCGGACCGGCGCGCCTACCTGCACGCGATGCTGACGAACGACGTCTCGTCGCTACAGGGGGGCGGCGGCTGTTACGCGGCCTACCTCACGCCGCAGGGGCGGATGATCGCCGACATGGTGGTGCTCGACCTCGGCGACATGCTGCTGCTCGATCTCGACCGATCGGTGACGGCGGACGTGCTGTCGAGACTCGACCAGTTCGTCTTCAGCGAGGACGTGAAGCTCGGCGACCTCAGCGATGCGTTCGGGAAGTTGGTCGTGGCCGGCCCCGGCGCGGCCGCCATTGTCGCCACGGTCCTCGAGAGCGCGGGCGGAGGTGCGCTCGCGGCGAGTGATTTGTCGGGCTGGCCCCCGTTCCGCAACCTGCGCGCCAGCTTCCGGGGCCAGGTGATCGTCGTCGCGGCGTCCGACGACCTGGGGGTATCGGCGCTCGAGCTGTACGTCGAGCGTCCGTACGTGGACCAACTGGCCCCTGCGCTCGCGGCGGGCGGCGCGGCGAAGGCCGACGAGGAAGCCTGGGAGACGCTGCGCGTCGAGGCCGGACGTCCCGCGTTCGGCTCCGACATGGACGCCACGACGATCCCGCTCGAGGCCGGCATCGAGTCGCGGGCGATCAGTTTCTCCAAGGGGTGCTACCCGGGGCAGGAGGTCGTCATCCGCGTCGTGCACCGCGGGCACGGGCGGATCGCGCGCCGAATCGTCGGGCTGGTCGTCGACGGCGCGGACGTACCGGTCGCAGGCGACGCCCTGCGGTCCGGCGACCGCGAGGCCGGGAAGATCACGAGCGCCGCATGGTCGCCGCTGGTGGGCGCGCCGATCGCCCTGGCGATGGTGCAGCGGGACTTCTTCGAGCCGGGCACCGGGCTGACGGTCCTGCGGCGTGACCACGCTCTCAAAGCGAGGGTCGTTGAGTTGCCGTTCGGGCAGACGGCCGAAGGCTGACGACTGACGGCTGACGACTGACGGCTGACGGCCTTGTCACGGATGCCACGCGTGATACGGCCTTCGGCCGTCAGCCGTCAGCCGGTTCTTGCTAGCCTGGTAACCAGCTCGTGATCTGCGGGCGGGAACTCCAGCGTGCTGAGGTCGCGGCGGCGCACCCAGCGGATCTCCTGCCCGAGCAGCGGTTGGGGCTCGCCGTCGAGGTCGCACGTGAAGAAGCGAAGGTCCAGCACGCGGTCGTCGTAGGCGTAGGTCGTCCGGTAGATCTCCTCACGCACGACGCCGGTCACGCCGAGTTCCTCGTTCAGTTCGCGCAGAAGGCACACCCGGGCCGATTCCCCGCGCTCGCACTTGCCGCCCGGGAACTCCCATCGCCCGCCCATGTGCGAGCCTTCGAGACGCCGCGCGACGAGCAGCCGCCCCCCGCGCTCGACGACGGCGGCGGTGACCACCACCGGCTGCTTCGGCGGCCGCCTGGCGCGCGCGGCCGTGCGCACGCTGCCGTCGAGCGGGTAAGACGCGCAGCCTTTCGCCATCGGGCAGACCGCGCAGTGCGGCGTGCGCGCCGGGCACACCAGGGCGCCGAAGTCCATGAGCGCCTGGTTGAAGTCGAAGACCCGCTTCTGCGGCAGCACCGCGCGCGCGATCCTCCAGAGGTGCGCCCGCGCCGCGTGCGACTTCGGGTCGCCTCTCTTCACGAAGACGCGGAACAGGACGCGCGCGACGTTGGTGTCGAGGATGGCCGACCGCTCGCCGAACGCGAAACTGCGGATGGCGCCGGCCGTGTAGCGCCCGATTCCCTTGAACGAGAGCAGCGTGGCCTCGTCGGATGGGAGCCGGCCGCCGTAGTTCGCCACCGCCTCGCGGGCGATCGAGTGGAGCCGCCGCGGGCGGATGTTGTAGCCCAGCGGGTACCAGGCCTCGACGGCCTCGGCGACCGGCCGCGCGGCCAGCTCCGCCAGCGAGGGGAAGCGCTCGAGCCACTCGTGGTACTTCGGCAGCACGCGGTCCACCTGCGTCTGCTGGAGCATGATCTCCGACACGAGGATGTGGTAGGGATCGGTGGCGTCGCGCCACGGCAGATCCCGGCCGTTCCTGTCGTACCACGCGAGCAGGCGGCGCCTGAACGCCTGACGCGCCGGCGGCGCGGGCATCTTCCGCGCCGGGTTCTGTTTCCGCTTCGTGACCATGCTCCGTACGCCCTGCCTCCTGCGGCCGCAATCGGCTGATGGCCGAAGGCTGACGACTGATGGCCGTGTCACCCGTACCGACTGGCCACCAGCCACTGACCACTTCACGCACGTCCTACGTCAGTGTAAGGTGGGCGTAAGCCGTCAGTCGTCAGCCGATCGTGACTCTACCCGATCCCGTGACATAATTCCCCCGGTGAAGATCTACACGCGAACCGGTGACGGCGGCGAGACGGCCCTCTTCGACGGCCGCAGGGTCTCGAAGGCCGATCTGCGCGTGGACGCCTACGGCGAGATCGACGAATTGAACGCGGCGCTGGGCGTCGCGCTCGCGGCGGGCGTCGGCGCCGACGTGGCCGCGATGCTCGAGCAGATCCAGCGCGACCTGTTCGCCGTCGGCGGGTCGCTGGCCGACCCCTCTCACCGGGTCGCGGGGCGCGTGCGGAAGATGGCCGTCGGCGAGGCCGACGTCGGCCGGCTCGAGACGTGGATCGACCAGCTCGAATCGGGCCTGCCGCCGCTCAGGCACTTCATCCTGCCGGGCGGCTCGGCCCCGGGAGCCGCGCTGCACCTCGCGCGCACGATCTGCCGGCGGGCCGAGCGCCGCGTCGTCTCGCTCGGCGGCGGCGGGGTGGACCCGGTGCTGCTCGCCTACGTCAATCGGCTGTCCGACTTCCTGTTCGTCGCGGCGCGGGCGGTCAACCACCGCGCGGAGATCGCCGAACTCAAATGGTGACCGGGCTGGCCCAGGCTTACGGCACCTGCGCGCGGATAGCGCGCGACCATTACGAGAACTTCCCGGTCGCTTCGCTGTTGCTGCCCCGCCGCATGCGGCCGCACGTCGCGGCCGTCTACGCGTTCGCCCGCCTCGCCGACGACGTTGCCGACGAGGGGAACCGCCCGCCGGAGGAGCGGCTGGGGCTGCTGGACGATTGGCGTCGGCGGCTGATGGATTGTGCCTCGGCGGGCGCAGGGCTGAAGCCCTGCGCTATCTGCAGTCAGTCTCCAGAGCGTCAGTCTCCAGAGCGTCAGTCTCCAGAGCGTCAGTCTCCAGAGACTCAGTCTCCAGAGACTCAGTCTCCAGAGACTCAGTCTCCAGAGACTCAGTCTCCAGAGACTCAGTCTCCAGATAGCGCAGGCCTTCACCCCTCGACGTTGCTCGGGGTGACCCTGAGCGAGCCCGTCGACGCTTCTCGGGGCGAGTCGAAGGGTCAGGCCTGCGCCCCATCCGACACCGACAACATCTTCCTGGCTCTCGGCAGTACCAATCCGCGCCTGTCGGCTCCCCGTGTCGCTCTTCGAGGATCTGCTGAGCGCCTTCCGGCAGGACGTGACGACGACGCGATACGAGACCTGGGACGAGGTGTTCGACTACTGCCGGCGTTCGGCGAACCCGGTGGGGCGGCTGGTTCTCGGGATCGCAGGCGTGGAGGACGAGGCGCTCGCGACATCGTCCGACGCGGTCTGCACGGCGCTGCAGTTGACGAATTTCTGGCAGGATGTCGGGCGCGACTGGCGCGCGGGCCGGCTCTACCTGCCGCTCGAGGACTGCCGGCGCGAAGGGGCCGAGCTTGCGGACCTCGACGCCGGCCGGTTGACGCCGGCCTGGCGCAGCGCGCTGCGCGGGGCTGGCGCGAGAACGGCGGCGCTGTTCGAGCGGGGCCGGGCTGTTTGCGGCGGCGTCGGCGGCCGCCTCGGCTTCGAGCTGCGGCTGACGTGGCTCGGCGGCCGGCGGATCCTGTCGCGGCTGGAGCGCGCGGACTACGACGTGTTCGACCGGAGGCCGTCGCTCGGCGCGCCGGACGTGCCGGCGCTGCTGTTTCAGGCGATACGCTGGCGGACGTGATGAGCGGGCGCGACACCAACTTCTACTATTCGTTCCTGGTCCTCCCGGCCGAGAAACGGCGCGCCATCGTGGCGGTCTGGGACTTCTGCCGCGCCGTTGACGACGCCGTGGACGAGGCGCCGGCGCCGGGCGAGTCGGGCACCGGGGACGCCGCGTCCCGGCTGGCGTGGTGGCGCGACGAACTGGCGGCCTGTTACGGGCAGGGCTCGCCGAGGTCCCCTCAAGGCGCGGGGCTCGCGCCGTTCGTCTCGCGCTTCTCGCTGCCCCGCCAGGCGTTCGACGCCGTGATCGACGGCGTGGCGATGGACCTGGAGCGATCGCGCTACCAGACGTTCGGCGAGCTGCGCGAGTACCTGCCTGCGCGTGGCGTCGGCCGTGGGCCGGCTGTGCATCGAGATCTTCGGCTACGCCGACCCGCGCACGCGAGGCTACGCCGAGGATCTCGGCATCGCCCTGCAGCTCACCAACATCATCCGCGACGTCGGCGCCGACCTGGCCCGGGGCCGCGTGTACCTGCCGGCGGAGGACCTGTCCCGCTTCGGGTGCACGGAGGACGACCTGCGCGCGGGCGTGGTCACCGACCGCGTGCGGAACCTGCTCGCCTTCGAGTGCGACCGGGCCGGGGAGTTCTACGCCAAGGCCGAGCGCGAACTGCCGCGTGCGGACCGGCGGCGGATGGTGGCGGCCCGAATCATGGCCGGGATCTACCACGCCATTCTCGACCGCATCGAGATGTCCGGCTACGACGTGTTCCGCCGCACGATCCGCGTTCCCCGCCCGCGCCGCGCGATCATCGCGGCGATGCTGTGGGCCCGTGCGATGAGCGAACGCTGACCGATGAGATTCGACGTCGCGGTCATCGGCGGGGGCGTGGCGGGGCTGAGCGCCGCGGCGCGCCTCGGCGCCGCCGGCGCGCGTGTCCTCCTGGCCGAGGCCCGTCCCGGCCTCGGCGGCCGCGCCTCCTCCTTCGCCGACCCGTCCACCGGGGAGCCGATCGACAACGGCCAGCACCTCCTGCTCGGCTGCTATCACGAGACGTTCGAGTTCCTCGAGCGCGTCGGCGCCGGCGGCAACGTCCGCGTGCAGGCCACGCTCGAAGTGCCGATGGTCGATGAGACCGGGCGCCTCACCACGCTGCGCTGCCCGTCGCTGCCGGCTCCGTATCACCTGCTCGCGGCCATCCTTCGATGGCGCGCGATCGGACTCGGAGACCGGCTCTCGGCGCTCAGGATGGTGGCGCCGATCCGCCAGGCGCAGCGCGTCCTGGAGACGGGAACGGGCGTGTTCCCGGCCTCCGACGCCGACACGGTGGAGAGCTGGCTCACCCGCCGGGGACAAGCGCGCCGGCTGCGGGAGATGCTGTGGGATCCGCTCGCCCTGGCGGCGCTCAACCAGCCGGCCGGGGAGGCCGCCGCGCCGCCGTTTGTCCGCGTGCTGGCGCGGATGCTGGGCCCGGACCCGGCCGACTCTGCCATCGCGATGCCGCTCAGGCCGCTGACCGAGATGTACGCGGAACCGGCGCGGGCCTTCATCGAGTCGCACGGGGGAGAAGTCCGCGTCTCGAGCCCGGCGCGCGTGAGGATCGACGGAAAGCGGGTCGGGGAGATCGAGATCCGCGGCGATCGGATCGAGGCGGGCGCGGTCATCGTCGCGGTGCCGTGGTTCGCGCTCGCGGAGACGATCGTCGGCGATGTCGGGGCGGTCCGTGCCGTCCTCGCGGCGTCGCGCGCGGCGGCCGCGTCGCCCATCGTCACCGTCAACCTGTGGTTCGACCGCGACGTGCTGCCGGCCCCGTTCGTCGGCCTGCCGGGCCGGACCTTCCAGTGGGCGTTCGACAAGCGCCAGGTGTTCGGCGACTCGGCCGCGCACCTCTCGCTCGTCTCGAGCGGCGCGGCGGCGGTCGTCGCCGAGTCGAACGAACGGCTGGAAGCGCTGGCCTGCGGCGAGCTGTCGGCGGCGCTGCCCGCGGGCCGTTCCGCGCGCCTGCTCCGGAGCCTCGTCGTGCGCGAGCGGCGCGCGACTTTCTCGCTCGCGCCCGGGCAGCCCGCGCGTCCCGCCGCGCGGACGCCCGTGGATGGGCTGCTGCTCGCCGGCGACTGGACCGAAACCGGCCTGCCTGCGACGATAGAGGGCGCGGTGGTCAGCGGTCACCGCGCCGCGAGGATTTCGATGGAACCCCATAAATGAAATCGATCGTCGTCCACTACCAGGAAATCGCGCTCAAGGGCCGGAACCGCCCGTGGTTCATCAGTCGGCTCGTGAACAACATCCGGCGCGCGACGGCGGACCTCGACGTGGGGCCCGTGCGGCCGTTGATGGGACGGATCGAGATCGTCCTCGGCCCGAAGGCCTGCTACGAGCAGGTGCGCGGCCGGCTGTCCCGCGTGTTCGGGATCGGCAACTTCGGGCATGCCGGGCGCGCCTCGCTCGACATCGAGGAGATCGCCGCCGCCATAATCCGCGACCTGGGCGACACCGAGACGCCGACGTTCCGCGTCTCGGTCAAGCGCGCCGACAAGCGGTTCCCGATGAAGTCGCCCGAGATCGAGCGCGAGGTCGGCGGCCGCGTCAAGCTGGCGAAGGGCTGGAAGGTGGACCTCGACCACGCGGCGCTGACCATCACGGTGGAGATGCTGGCGACCGAGGCGTTCTACACCTTCGCCAAGGACCGCGGCCCGGGCGGCCTGCCGACGGGCGCGAGTGGGAAGGTGGCCTGCCTGCTCTCGGGCGGCATCGACTCGCCGGTGGCCGCGTGGCGGATGATGAAGCGCGGCTGCTCGGTGCTGCTCGTCCACTTCCACAGCTACCCGTTCCTCTCGCGCGCGTCGCAGGAGAAGGTGCGCGAGCTGGCGCAGATGCTCACCACCTATCAGCAGCGCACGCAGCTCTTCCTCGTCGCCTTCGGCGAGATCCAGCGCCAGGTGGTGCTCACCGTGCCGGCTCCGCTGCGGGTGGTGATTTACCGCCGGCTGATGGTGCGCATCGCCGACCGGATTGCCAGGACGCACGGCGCGCGCGCCCTGGTCACCGGCGAGGTGATCGGCCAGGTCGCCTCGCAGACGCTCGAGAACATGTCGGTCATCGCGGAGGCCACCGATCTGCCGATCCTCAGGCCGCTCGTGGGGATGGACAAGGAGGAGATCGTGGCCGAGGCCCAGCGCCTCGGCACCTTCGACGTCTCGATCGTGCCCGACCAGGACTGCTGCCAGTTGTTCACGCCGAAGCATCCCGCCACCCGCGCGACGCGCGCCGCGGTCGCGGCGGCCGAGAGCCGGCTGCCGATCGAGGCGATGGTCGCCGAGGCTGCGGCCGGCGCGGCCATTGAACAGTTCTCTTTTCCGGCCGATCATTCGTAGGCCGGCCCTTCAGGGCCGGCGCCTCGGCGGGCCTGAAGACCCGCCCTTGTATCTTGACTGACAGAACGCGTATTACAGAATCTACAGCTCGGCGAGGCGGCAGCCCGATCCGCCCCAGGTCCTCAGACCGTTACGTAGCAGGGGCGCCGCCATCGCCACGTCGTCAGCCCGAACGGTTGACAGGGCTTCGAGCCCGCATCCCACAAGGTCGGGCGCTTTCGACGTCGCCGTGCTGTGGAGGCCCCATGACCACCGCTCCGATCTACGTCGGCATCGACGTCGCGAAAGCCCAAGTCGAGGTCGCCGTCCGCCCGTCGGGCGAGACGTGGACCGCGCTCGTCGAGGAGCCCGAACTGACGCGCCTGGTCAGCCGGATCCAGGCCTTGGCCCCGACGCTCGTCGTGCTCGAAGCCACCGGGGGCTACGAGGTCCCGGTGGTCAGCGCGTTGGCCGCCGCCGCCGTGCCGGTGGTCGTGGTCAACCCGCGCCAAGTCCGCGCCTTCGCGAAGGCGCTGGGGATATTGGCAAAGACGGACGGCCTCGACGCGGGCGTCCTCGCCCTCTTTGGCGAGCGCGTGCAGCCGCCTGTCCGCCCGCTCCCCGACCCCGCGCTCGAGGGCCTCACCGCGCTGGTGGCCCGCCGGCACCAATTGGTCGAGATGCTCGTCGCCGAGCGCCATCGCCGCAGCCAGCTGCGCAACGCGGTGGTCCGCCGCGACATCAACCAGCACATTCGCTGGCTCGATCGCCGCCTGACCCAGACCACGCGGGACATCGGCCGGCTGCTCGAGACCACGCCCGCCTGGCGCGTCGAGGAGGACCTCCTCCGGTCCGTCCCCGGCATCGGCCCGCACACCGCGGCGGTGCTGATCGCGGAACTTCCGGAGCTCGGGCAACTCACGCGGCGCGAAATCGCCGCGCTCGTCGGGGTCGCCCCCTTCAATCGCGACAGCGGCACGCTCTCGGGGACTCGCCACATCTGGGGCGGGCGCGCCACCGTCCGCGGCGCGCTCTACATGGCGACCCTCGTCGCCACGCGCTACAACCCGGCGATCCGGGTCTTCTACCAACGCCTCGTGGCCGCCGGCAAGAAACGCAAGGTCGCCCTGACGGCCGCGATGCGCAAACTCCTGACCATCCTCAATGCGATGGTTAAACATCAGCAGCCTTGGAGGCTCGCCACGGAGTAGCAACTCTCCTTGACTTCACAAGACGGTTGCTACGTACGGTCCGTGTCACCGCTGCTGGCCCTCGGCCGTCCGCCGTCGGCCGTCCGCCGTCCGCCGTCAGCCGAATCTATAATGGTCCTATGTCGATATTGAAAGTCGCCCGCATGGGGCATCCGGTGCTGCGGAAGCCGGCGCGGAAGGTCGAGCCGGCCGAGATCAAGTCGCCCGCGTTCCAGAAGCTCGTCGACGACATGATCGAGACGATGCGGGAGTACGAAGGGATCGGCCTGGCGGCCCCGCAGGTCCACGAGAGCATCCGGCTGGCGCTCATCGGCATCGACGAGGGCGAAGGGAAGAACCGCGATATCCGCGTGCTGCCGGTCGTCAACCCCGCCGTGGCGCCGCTCTCGAAGACCACCGCCGAGGACTGGGAAGGCTGCCTCAGTCTTCCGAAACTGCGCGGCCGTGTCGTCCGCCCCGACAAGGTGCAGGTGCGCGCGCTCGATCGCCGCGGCAACCGCGTGGAGTTCGACCTCGAGGGCTATTCGGCCCGCGTGGCGCAGCACGAGATCGACCACCTCGACGGCATCCTGTTCATCGACCGCATGAAGTCGTTCGAGACGCTGTGCTTCCTCGAGGAGTACTCGAAGTACTGGACGGAGGACTGACAAAGACAGGCTTCGGGCTGCAGGCCACGGGCTTCAGGCTCCTCCCACTACGTCACCCCCTCCACGATTGCCGCAGCGGCCGGTACTATTCTTCCTGGTCGCGATCGCGGGGCCGATTGAGCCGCCGGCTGAGGTAGACTGGGATCTTGGCGATCTCAGCCAGCCACCCCCGTTCGCCGGCGCGGAGACGAAACGGGCGGCGGCGAACGCTCGAGGATGTGCGGCGCGGAGCGCCCCGCCACTGGAGTCGGTTCATGGCCAGCAGAAACACCCGCCGGTCTCCCATGAAGCCCGCCAGGTCCGCGGCAACCTCGACAGCCAGGAAGACGGCCAGAAGCAAGGCTAAGAGCAAGGCCAGGACCGGGGCCACCAGGATCGTGCCGGCCTCCCCCGAGGGGCCGGCGCCCGGCACGCCCTGCCCCGTCGTCGGCGTCGGCGCGTCGGCCGGCGGGTTCGAGGCGTTCCGCGAGCTCCTGGCCGCGCTGCCTCGTGATAGCGGCTTCGCCTTCGTCCTCGTGCAGCACCTCGACCCCGAGCGCGAGAGCATGCTCGCCAGGCTCCTGTCCAAGTCCACGGCCATGACGGTGTCCGAGGTGGCCGAAGGCATGGCGGTGCGGCCGGACCATGTCTACGTGATCCCGCCGAACACGACGATGAGCATCAAGGGCGGGGTGCTCCACCTGGTGGCGCGACGGAAGACGACGATGCCGGGCATGCCGATCGACCACTTCTTCGGCTCCCTGGCCGAAGACGCCGGCAATCGCGCGATCGGGGTCGTCCTGTCCGGGACGGCGTCGGACGGCACCCTGGGGCTCGAGGCCATCAAGTCCGCGGGCGGCATCACCTTCGCGCAGGACGAGAAGTCCGCCAAGTACGACGGCATGCCGCGGAGCGCCGTCGCCGCCGGCTGCGTCGATTTCGTCCTGCCGCCGGACGCCATCGCCATGGAACTCGCGCGTATCGGCCGGCATCCGTATCTCGGCGCCGCGGCGCACGCGGAGTCCCCCGTCGAGCCGCCCGTCGAAGACGAATCGGAGTTGCACAAGATCTTCACCCTGCTGAGGAACGCCAGCGGCGTGGACTTCACCTTCTACAAGTCCGCGACGATCAAGCGCCGGATCCTCCGCCGCATGGTCCTGTGCAAGTCCGGGAGCCTCAAGCAGTACCTCAGAGTACCTCCAGGCCAATCCGCCCGAGCTGGAGGCGCTGTACGAGGACATGCTCATCCACGTCACCGGCTTCTTCCGCGAGCCGGAGTCGTTCGAGGCGCTCCGGGACGTGTACCTGCCGAAGATGCTGGCGGACAAGCCCAAGGGCGAGGCGATTCGCGTGTGGGTCCCCGGCTGCTCGACCGGCGAGGAGGCTTACTCGGTGGGCATCGTGCTGCTCGAGTATCTCGGCGGCCGGGGGCACGCCAACCCGATCCAGATCTTCGGCACCGATATCAGCGACGCGTCGCTCGAGAAGGCGCGGGCGGGATTCTACGCCGACGCCAGCCTCGCCGAGGTCGGCGCCGATCGGCTCAGGCGGTTCTTCGTCAAGACCAATGGCGGCTACCAGGTTACCAAGACGGTCCGCGAGATGTGCGTGTTCGCGCGGCAGGACCTGGCGAAGGACCCGCCGTTCTCGCGGCTCGACCTCATCAGCTGCCGCAACGTGCTCATCTACCTGGGGACGGTGCTGCAGAAGAAGGTGATGTCGGTCTTCCATTACGCCCTGAAGCCGAACGGCTACCTGGTGCTGGGCAAGTCGGAGTCGATGAGCGGGTACGCCGACCTCTTCTCGCTGGTCGATCGCAAGCACAAGGTCTACGCCAGGAAATTCACGGACGTCCGGCCCCTGTTCGACTTCACCGCCAGCTATCCGCGATTGCTGCCCGAGGAGCTGGCGAGGCCGGAGACGCCCGTGCCCTTCGACGTGCAAAAGGAAGCGGACCGGATCATCCTGGGCAAGTACGCGCCGGCGGGCCTCATCGTCAACGAGAGCCTGCACATCCTCAACTTCCGGGGACAGTGCAGCCCTTACCTCGATCCCTCCCCCGGCGAGGCGAGCCTCGGACTGCTCCGGATGGTCCGGCCCGAGTTCGCCATCGCGCTGCGCACGGCGGTACACGCGGCCCGGAAGCAGGGCATGCCGGTCAGCAAGGAAGGGATCCGCGTGCAGCGGAGCGGCCGCCAGCTTGTGATCGACCTGCACGTCGTCCCCTTCAAGGGGCCCCTCGGCGACCGGTATTACCTCGTCCTCTTCAAGGAGGCTCCGGCTCCCGAATCGACCGGTCCGAAGCCCGGCCGCGGCGCGGCGCGAGCCGGGAACTCCGCCGAGATGGAGACCGGCAGGCTGCACCGCGAGCTGCAGGCAACGAGAGAGCACCTCCAGTCGATCATCGAGGAGCAGGAGGCGACCAACGAGGAGCTGAAGTCGGCCAACGAGGAGGCGCTGTCCAGCAACGAGGAGCTCCAGAGCACCAACGAGGAACTCGAGACCGCGAAGGAGGAGCTGCAGTCCACCAACGAGGAATTGGTGACGGTGAACGAGCAGCTGCAGAACCGCAACGCCGAGCTGGCGCAGCTCAACGACGACCTTGCCAACCTCCTGACCGGCGTCAACATCCCGGTCGTCATGCTGGGCATCGATCGGCGCGTCCGCCGGTTCACGCCCCTGGCCGAGAAGCTGCTGAACCTGCGGCCCGGCGACGTCGGCAGGCCGTTCGACGACATCCGTTCGAACGTCGAGGTCGCGAATCTCGGCTCGATGATCGCCGAGGTCATCGACACGGTGAGCCTGCGGCAGGTCGAGGTCCGGGACCGCGACGGGCGCTGGTACTCGTTGATGGTGCGGCCCTACAGGACGCTGGACAACAGGATCGACGGCGTCGTCCTGATCTTCATCGACATCGACGCGGCTAAGCGCGCCCACCTGGCGCTGCAGGAGGAGCGGAACTTCTCAGCCGCCGTGCTGGAAACGGCCGGCGCGATGGTCGTCGTGACCGACCTCGACGGGCGCATCGAACGGTTCAACCGCGCCTGCCAGCAGGTCACCGGGTTCACCTTCGACGAGATGAAGGGGAAATCGACCTGGGACCTCCTACTGGCCCCCGAGGAGCGCGACGAGGTGAAGGCGGCCTACCGCCGGATCGTCGCGGACGGGGTTCCGGTCGAGCACCAGGGTCACTGGGTGGACCGGGGCGGCGCGCCTCACCTGATCTCGTGGTCCAGCGCGCCGATGACCGACGCCGAGGGGGTGCTGCGCTACGTTGTGCGCATCGGCACCGACGTCACCGAGCGCGACCGTATCGAACAGGAGCTCCAGCGGAGCGAGTCGGCGCTGCGCGCGAGCCAGACCCAACTGCGCCTGCTCGCGGCCGGGCTGACCTCGGCGCGGGAGAAGGAGCGGAAGCGGCTCGCCTTCGAACTCCACGACGACGTGCTCCAGAGGATGGTGGCGCTGATGCTGGAGCTGCACTCGCTCCAGGAGGGCGCGCCGGCGAGCGGGCGCGAGGTCGTGGAACGACTGGCCGCGCTCGAGGAACGGCTGAAGGCCCTGGCGCGGGACATCCGCCGCACGGCCCATCAACTCCACCCGACCGTCCTCGGGCACCTGGGGCTCGCGCCCGCCCTGAAAGCCCTGTGCGAGGACGTGATGCGGCTGTCGAGCATCGAGGCCAGGCTCTCCGTGCGGGAGCCGGCGCTCCAGGTGTCCGGCGACCTGGCCCTCGGCCTCTACCGCGTCGCCCAGGAGGCGCTCGAGAACGTCGTCGCGTACTCGGGCGCCAGCGAGGTTCGCGTCTCCCTGGGATCGCGAAGTGGCAGCCTGCTCCTGTCGATCAGCGACGGCGGGCAGGGCTTCGACTTCGAGGAGGCGAAGCAGAGAGGGATCGGCCTCATCGCCATGGAGGAGCGGGTGAGGCAGCTGGGCGGCACGTTCGCCGTCAAGACCGCTCCCGGCGAAGGCACCCGCATCGACGTCGCCGTTCCACTGCCGTCGAAGGACGAGGAACCCGAGAGATCCCCGGCCTGAAATCTGGAAATCCGTACCCCATCGAACCTGCGTTGACAGGAGCCGAACATGAACCCAGCCGTTGTCGATTCGATCCTCACCAGCCGCGGCCGCTACATCGAGGAACTGACGCGATTCATCGCGATCCCGAGCGTGAGCGCGCTGGCCGAGCACGCCGGTGACACCGCGGCCTGCGCCGGGTGGCTGGCCGAGCAGATGACCGCCATCGGCCTCGAGAACGTGCGCATCATCCCCACGCCCGGCCATCCCGTCGTGTACGGCGACTGGCTGAACGCGCCCGGCGCGCCGACCGTGCTCTTCTACGGCCACTACGACGTGCAGCCGGTCGATCCGATCGATCAGTGGACCTCTCCCCCCTTCGAACCGACCGTCCGCGACAACGAGCTGTTCGCGCGCGGCGCGACCGACGACAAGGGGCAGCTGTTCGTCCATCTCAAGGCGATCGAGGCGCACCTCAGGCAGGGCGGCGGCCTGCCGGTGAACGCGCGCGTCATCTTCGAGGGCGAGGAGGAGATCGGCAGCCCGAACCTCGACCAGTTCATCCGCGACCACAAGGACGAACTCGCCTGCGACGTCGTCGTCATCTCCGACTCGCCGATGTTCGAGAAGGGGGTGCCCTCGATCTGCTACGGCCTGCGCGGCCTGTCGTACTTCCAGATCGACCTGCGCGGCACGACGACCGACCTGCACTCGGGTTCCTTCGGCGGCGCGGTGGCCAACCCGGCGTTCGTCCTCGCGCAGGTGCTCGC
The DNA here is from genome assembly GCA_963776495.1 of uncultured Acidobacteriota bacterium. Taxonomy (GTDB): domain Bacteria; phylum Acidobacteriota; class Vicinamibacteria; order Vicinamibacterales; family Fen-181; genus FEN-299. The sequence continues at coordinate 1,160,155 of CAVZMW010000003.1, forward strand.
GCAGATGAAGGACCGCGGGGGCCACGTGAAAATCCCCGGCTTCTACGACGACGTGCGGGAGCTGACCGAGCGGGAGCGCGAGGAGTTCAAGCGGCTGCCGTTCAACGAGAAGCACTACCGCAAGAACCTCGGCGCGCCGAAGCTGCACGGCGAGACCGGCTACTCGACGCTCGAGCGGACCTGGGCGCGGCCGACCTTCGAGGTCAACGGCCTGCTGAGCGGCTTCACCGGCGAGGGGGCGAAGACCGTCATCCCCGCCACCGCGATGGCGAAAGTGAGCATGCGGCTGGTGCCGAACCAGGACCCCGACAAGATCGCCTCGCTCTTCGAGGCCTTCGTGAAGAAGGTGGCGCCGAAGTCGGTCGAGCTGAAGGTGACGCGCATGCACGGCGGCAAGCCGTGGATGACCGAGCTCGACAACGCCTACGTCCAGGCCGCGGCGCGCGCCATCGAACTCGGCTTCGGCAAGTCGCCGGTCTACACGCGCGAGGGCGGCTCGATCCCGGTCGTCGCCACCTTCCAGTCGGAGCTGAACGCGCCCACCGTCCTCTTCGGGTTCGGCACGCCGGACGAGAACGCGCACGCGCCGAACGAGAAGCTCGACCTCGACAACTTCTTCGGCGGCATCGTCGCGTCGGCGTATCTCTACGAGGAAATTGGGAAGATCGGGAAGTAGGGGTCGGGGATCGGGGATTAGGGACGAGGGACGAGGGATCGGGGACCAGACATTCCGGATGTAGGGCGGCCCTTGAGGGCCGCCAGCGTTGGCGGGGCTTCAGCCCCGCCCTACAACGGTTCTGCCTGCTGGCGGCTGCTTACTGCTTACTGCTTACTGCTTTCTCCCCTGCCCTGATCGCGACCGGCAACCTGTTGTCCTTCGGCGGGTACGGGCAGTCGTAGGTCGGGTTGTAGTAGCAGTACGGGTTGTAGGCCAGGTTGAAGTCGACGACGTAGATCCCCGTGGGCGAGCGGGCGATGTCCAGGTAGCGGCCGGCCTGGTAGGTCTCCCGGCCGGTCGTCGTATCGGTGAATGGCACGAACAGCCGGTCGGCCGACTCGCCGACTTCGCGGAACGCCGAGAGGTGCAGCACCTGGCCTTGAAGCGTGAAGGCCAGGGTGCCAATCCGCTCCATGAGCCGGGGCTGGCCGGCCGAGCTCTGCATCTCGATGCGCAGTCTGGCGGCCGGCGGATCCTCGGTGAACGAGGCCGGCACGGCGAAGTTCGGGTCGATGGGGAAGTAGGCGAGCGGCAGGAACCTGGCGTGCGCCTCGAAAGGAATCGGCGTGGCGGAGTCGCGGAACGCCGCGTCCTTCTCCGCGCGCGCCGCCGCGACCCGGCCGACGTAGTTCGACTCGTCCGGCGGGCGCGACGCGCACGAGACCGCCAGCACGATCGCGGCGCCCAGAACGATTGCTCGGAACATCGTCACTCCGCGAGAAGGCTTCAGGCTCCTGGCTCCGGGCCTGTCCGTACGTAGGCCGACCCCTTTAGGGGCGGCGCGCCGGCGGGTCTGAAGACCCGCCCTACGTACGCGAGCCCGAAGCCCGAATCCAGCTCAGGCCTGGCCCAGTAGATCCGCGATCGCGTCGGCCACCTCGCTCACGTGGCCGTCGAACAGGTGATCGGCGCCGTCCACCACCACCAACTCCTTCGGTTCGGCGGCCTGCCCGTACAACTCCCAGACTCCGCGAAGCGGGCAGATCTCGTCGTGCTCGCCGTGGATGAAGAACTTGGGCTTCACCGACGCCTTCACGGCCGAGAAATCGTATATCGACGACGGCAGCGCGATGCCCACGAGCGTCGTTACGCGGTCGTCGCCGGCGCCGGTCGTCATCGCCACCCACGACCCGAACGACACGCCGGCCGCCCACAGCGGTACGCCCGGAAAGCGCGCCGCCATGAAGTCGAGGCACGCGCGGAAGTCGGCCAGCTCGCCCTCGCCGCCGGAGTACTCGCCAGCGCTCACGCCGACGCCGCGGAAGTTGAACCGCAGCACCGCGCATCCCAGCCGGCAGAACGCCTTGGCCGCCTGGAAGACGACCTTGGTGTGCATCGTGCCGCCGTACTGCGGGTGCGGGTGCGCCAGGACGACCGCCGCGGTCGGGCCCTCGGCGCCGGCCTCCGGAGAACTCGTCGTGCAGAGCGAACGAGGGTCGTCGACCAGTGCTTCGAGGATGCCCGCGGGGCCGGGGATGTGCTGGATCATCGCGCCTCACGCCTCACGCCTTGCGCCTCCGGGCCTGCGCCCTTGGCCTACCGGCCTTTGGTCAAGTCGCCGGCGGCCGGGAATCCGGGAATCCCCTTCGCCGCCCGCACGGCTCGCAGGATCGCTTCGGAGACGGCGTCGGCGGCCAGCGCGCCCACCGTCACCATGTCGGGCACACCGGGCCGCGAACCGGTGGCGAGGGCGAACACCGTGTCGCCGTCGAGCGGCGTGTGCACGGGCGAAATCGCCCGGGCGAGCCCGTCCTGGGCCATCTGCGCCATCTTGGTCGCCTGCGCCTTGGTCAGGACCGCGTTGGTGGCGACAACGGCGAGCGTCGTGTTCCGGCCGAAGGCGTCGGGCCGCGAGAGCGCACCCGATCGGATGAGCGTCCTCGCGTCGGCGAGGCCCTTGCCGTCCGGCGTGCGGACGCCCGCCACCACGCGGCCGGTCGACGGATCGACGATGTCGCCCGCGGCGTTCACCGCCACCAGCGCTGCGACGGTCAGGCCCGACGGCGTCGTGATGGATGCCGTACCGAGGCCTCCGCGCATCGCGCGCGCGGCGCCCGCCAGCTTGCCGATCGTCGCCCCGGCTCCCGCGCCGACGTTGCCCTCGGCGACCGGCCCGCTCGACGCGGCAGCGGCAGCCCGGTAACCGCAGTCGGCGTTCGGCCTGATCTTCGGGTCGCCCACCGAGAGATCGAACAACACCGCCGCCGGGACGATCGGGACCTTGCCGAACCCGGTCTCGAAGCCGAGCCCGCGCTCCTCGAGGTACCGCATCACGCCGGTCGCGGCGTCGAGGCCGAAGGCGCTGCCGCCGGTGAGGACGATCGCCTGGACCTTCTCCACCAGGTTGATCGGGTTGAGCAGGTCGGTTTCCCGCGTGCCGGGCGCCGAGCCCCGCACGTCGACGCCGCCGACCGCGCCCTGCTCGGCAAGGACGACGGTGCAGCCGGTGGGGCGGCCGGGCATCTCGGCGTGGCCGACCTTGAGGCCCTCGACCGCGGTAAGGCCGTATGAGGCCTGCGTTTGTGCGCGTGAATCGTCGTGCATGACAAGGGCGGCGACCAGCGCCGCGAGGAGCGCGAAGGGTAAGACGTGGTGGCGCATCGGTGGCTGGCCGTCAGGTTCGATCGATCATACGACAGGCCCGCCCCGCCGCGGCCGGAAGCGTAAGAACCGCCGTTTCTGGCACCTGCCTGAACGATCCTGCGCCCGGCGCCGGATCCCGATGGATGGATCGCGCGGCCCGGCCGGATCCATACATATGGATCGCCGTCTGTTGCCGATGAGCACAGTTCGTATCTTACTTGTGTTAAGTGATTGTATTTACAGGAGATGTACAAATGATAACGATGTAATCTGAACGACGATTCTTGGCCTGGCAATTGCGTACCGAAGCCCCTTGTTGTTTTCTAATCGGCCGCGGAAGCCGGAAATGCCTCCGGCGGACGCGATCGGAAAGTGTCTCCCCGAGGAGGATTCTATGGAGAGAGTAGGGTTGGCGACGGCCGGAAGGTTGCGGATCTTCCTGCTGCTGCTGCTCGTCATCGGGCTGCCGTTCACGGCAATGGCCCAGACCCAGACCGGCCGCATCACCGGCGTGGTCACCGACTCGACCGGCGGCGTGCTGCCGGGCGTGACGGTCAGTGCCAAGGGGCCGGACAACGCGGTCCGCTCGACCGTCAGCGATTCGAACGGCCGCTACATCATCGAGAAGCTGGCCGCCGGTTCCTACACGATTACGTACGAACTGGCCGGCTTCACCACCCAGACGAGCACCGTCATGGTGACGGCGGGCCAGGCGGCCACCGTGGAAACGAAGCTGCAGATCGGAGCCCGGACCGAGGCGGTCCAGGTCACCGGCACGCTGATTCCGCGGCCCACGCTCGAAGCGATGAGCCCGGTGACCACCCTCGAAGTCGAAGAGCTGACCTACCGCGGCATCAACCGCGTGGAAGACCTCCTCACCAGCCTGCCGCAGGTGTTCGTCGCGCAGAACTCGACGGTGTCGAACGGGGCGTCCGGCACGGCGACGGTCGATCTGCGCTACCTCGGCACGCAGCGCACCCTCGTCCTCATCGACGGGAAGCGGATGCCGCAGGGCGATGCGTTCTCCACGGGCGGAGACCTGAACTTCATCCCGTCCGCTCTCGTGAAGCGGGTGGACGTCCTGACGGGCGGCGCGTCGGCCACCTACGGCGCCGACGCCGTGGCGGGCGTCGTGAACTTCGTGCTCGACCGCGACTTCACCGGCTTCAAGGGCGGCGTGGAGTACAGCGGCTTCCAGCACAACAACAGCAACGCCCTGGCCGACTCGATGAACGCGGCCAAGGGGTTCGACATCGTCAAGGGCAACCGGTGGAACGACGGCCCGATCGACTGGAACGTCGCCTTCGGCAGCAAGTTCGCTGACGGCAAGGGCCACGCGTCCTTCTACCTCGACTACCGCAAGACCAACGCGATGACGAAGGACCAGCGCGACTACACCAACTGCTCGGTGAGCACGCTCTATGCGACCCCGACCTGCGGCGGGTCGGGCACGTGGCCGTCCGGCCAGTTCCAGGTCAACCCCCTGACACTCGCCGATGGCATCACCCCCGCGCCTGGCGTGGACCCGGTGTACTTCGTGAAGAACGCCGACGGGAGCGTCAAGATCAACCCGGATACGGGGCTCCCGTACGCCAAGTCGATCGCGTACGTCCTCGATCCGACGACCGGCGCGCTGCGGACTCGCACGTCCGCCGACGTGTACAACTACGCACCATCCAATTTCATGCAGCGCCCTGACCAGCGGTGGGCGGGCGGCGCGTTCCTCACCTACGACGTGAACAAGTACGTCAGCCTCTACGGTGACGTCATGTTCATGGACGACCAGAGCGATGCGCAGATCGCACCGTCCGGCGACTTCGGCAACACCAGCCAGGTCAACTGCGACAACCCGCTGCTGACCCCGGCGGAAAAAGCGGCGTTCTGCACCACCGCGGGCTACGGCCCGACCGATCTCGCGACGGTGGTCATCCTCAAGCGCAACGTCGAAGGCGGCGGCCGCATCAGCCACCTGAACCACACCGACCTGCGGTACACGGCGGGCGTCAAGGGCACGCTCAACAACGTGTGGAGCTACGACGTGTACGGCATGCAGGCGACGGTGCGTTCGCCCCAGTCGTACTCGAACGACCTCAACGCCACCCGGATCCAGAACGCGCTGATCGTCACCGGCACGGCGGCCAACCCCGTCTGCACCGACTCTTCCGGGGCGACGTGCGTTCCGTGGAACATTTTCACCCTGCACTCCGTGACGCCGGCCGCGCTGAACTACCTCGCGCTGGACGAGGTGCTCGACAGCGGCACGCGGACCCGCGTGTTCAACAGCACCCTGAAGGGCGACTTGAAGGACTACGGGATCGTGTCGCCGTACGCGACCGAGGCCGTCAAGGTGGCGTTCGGCGGCGAGTACCGCCAGGAATACCTCTTCGTTCACCCTGACTTCCCATTCGAGACCGCGCTGGGCGCGGGCTCGGGCGGGCCGACGCTGCCGGTCGAGGGCACTTACAGCGTGAAGGAGTTCTTCGCGGAAGGCCTGATCCCGCTGGTGCAGGACAAGAACCTGGCGAAGGACCTTTCCTTTGAAGCCGGCATCCGTGAGTCGAACTACAGCAGCACGGGCACGCACTCGACCTACAAGCTGCAGGTGTCGTGGGCGCCGACGCCGGACTTCAAGTTCCGCGCGGGCTACAACCGGGCGACCCGGTCGCCCAACATCACCGAACTGTACACGCCAGCGGGCATCGGGCTGGGTGGCAGCGAGGACCTCTGCGCGGGCACGAGTCCAGCCGCCACGCAGGCGCAGTGCGTGACCATGGGCGTGCCGGCCAACCATTACGGCCTTGTGGCCGACAACCCGGCCGGCCAGTACAACACCCTCAGCGGCGGCAACGCGAACCTGCAGCCTGAGGTGGCCAGCACCTGGACCGCCGGCGCGGTCCTGACGCCGAGGAAGTACCTGCCGGGCTTCACGGCGACGGTCGATTTCTACGACATCAAGATCGAAGGGACGATCGGTTCGTTCGGGTCGTCCGACATTCAGACCACGTGCGCGGCCACGGGTCAGCTGTGCGGCCTGATCCACCGCGACCAGTTCTACACGACGTGGCTGCAGCCGGCCGGCTACATCGATACCGCCAGCAACAACGTGGGCGAACTGCGGTCGCGAGGGATCGACATCACGGGCAGCTACACGCGCCCGATTCCGCACGACCTCGGCGCGTTCAGCGTCAACATGATCGGCACCTACCTGATGAAGCAGTACGTCAACACCGGTCTGTATTCGTACGACTGCGTGGGCCTCTTCGGCAACGTCTGCGGCATCCCGACGCCGAAGTGGCGGCACTTGACGCGGTTCTCGTGGGAGACCCCGTGGAAGGTCACCGTCACCGCCGGCTGGCGCTTCATCGGGCCGGTCACGGAGGATTCGGGCAGCTCGCAGGTCAACCTGGCGAACCCCGGAAGGTATGCCACCCTCGTCGGCCTCGGCAACATGGCGGCGAACATCCCGTCCTTCAGCTGGCTGGACCTGGGAGTGACGTGGAAGATCCACAAGGGGATCGAGTTCATTGCCGGCGTCAACAACGTGTTCGACAAGGAGCCGCCGATGGGCTTTGGGTCGAGCCCGAACGACTACGGCGCCGGGTTCTACAACACGTATGACTCGTACGGCCGGTACATCCACACCGGGTTCCAGTTCACGTTCTAGTCGAGCGGCGCAGCCGTAAGACTATTGGGGGCGGTTCCGAAAGGGGCCGCCCCTTTCTGTTTTCGGGCCGGCTCAAGGCTCAGGGCTCAAGGCTCAGGCAGAACCCGCGGAAGGCACTGATCGAGCCATAGCCTCTGCCCGTGTACAAACAGAAAGGGCGGCCCCCCAGTGGAGACCGCCCCCCTATGTCGATTGAACCCGGCCCTCTACCAGAGCTCTGAGCCCTGGACCTTGAGCCTTGAGCCCTGAGCCGTGAGCCCTGCCCTTCGACTCGGGCGCACGGCGCCCTCGCTCAGGGCACCCCGAGCACCGTCGAGGGGTGAGCCGTGAGCCCTACTTGATGCTGTCGAGCTGCTTGATCATGTCCTTCGCCGACTTGCCCTGCTCGGTATTGGGCGCGACCGCGACGACCTTCTCCAGATGGGTCTTCGCCTCGGCGTTCTTGCCCTCGGCGACCAGGAACAGCCCCATATAGTAATTCGAGAACGGCTCGTTCGGATCCCACTCGAGGACCTTGGCGAAGGCCGCCCGGCCCTTGTCCTTGCTGTTGGCGTCGTAGTAGGAGTCCACCGCGATCTTCAGAAGCCCCTTCTTCGCCACCAGCGGATCCACGGCGTAGAGGCCGATGAGCGCGCTGGCCAGCCGGTTCGGGTCGTTCAGCTTGAGGCAGGCGTTGTAACGGAGCTTCAGCGCCTGCGGGTTGTTCGGGTCGTTCTTCAGGATCGCCTCGGCCGCGGTCGCGGCGTCCTCGTACAGCCCGGCCTTGAGCGCGGCATCCGACATGCCGACCGCCGACGCGGTGAGCGTCGGGTCGAGGGCGAGCGCCTCCTTGAATTTCGCGATCGCGCCCGCGTTGTCGCCCGCCTTGTAGAGCGCCACGCCCTCGTTGTGCAGCTTCTTGGCTTCCTCGGCCACGCGGCCGATCTTCTCGAGATCCTTGAGCGCCTCGCCGGCCTTCGTGTCCTCGCCGGCGTTCTTGTACGCCTGGTACCTCGTCGTCAACAGCGCGGGGTCCTTGGAGCCGAGCTCCACGGCCTTCTCCGCCGACGCCGCGGAATCCTTGAAGTCTCTCGACTGGAACTGCGCCGAGGAAAGCCCGATCCAGGCCACGACCAGCTTGGGATCGGCCGCCACCGACTCCTTGAACTTCGCGACCGCCGTCTTGTAGTCCTTTGCCCGGGTCGCCATGACGCCCGCGTTATAGGCCTCGATGGCTTCCGGCGACGTCGAGGCGGGCGCGGCGACGCCTGCCTCCTGGATCTTGACCTCGTTGGTCCCAGGCTGCATCGTCCAGTCGAAGCGCTGTGAACCCTCCGCGCTCCAGTCCTGGTTCGCCTCGAGGGTCTTGAACCCTTCCTTCTCGAAGAGATACTGGTACGTGACGTTGATTTGGCTGAAGATGACGGTGAAAGTGCCCTTCTTGTCGGTCGTGCGCGTCTCGTGGAACTTCGGGTCCTGCTTGCACGTCACCGTCACCTTCACATCCTGGATCGGCTTGCCCTGCGGGTCGATGATCCTGCCAAGGAGTCTGGCTCTCTCTTGGGCGAAGACAAAGCCGGGGACCATCAACAACAGAATCAGGAGCCACGCGACCTTGCGCTGGCTGGTATGCATTGCGGTTACTCCTCTTTTCATTCGACTGCCTGGTCATTCCTGAAGAAATGGCAGTATTTCATCGATCCTAGCACGAGAGGTGCCTCAGCGCGTCCTGAGCGCCGCCTCGGCCTTGCGCAGCGCGCCGTCGCCGACGGCCTTGCGCCCGGCCGAACGCACGTCGGCCGCCCGCGCCTTCTCCCCGAGCGAGATCCAAACGGCCTCGGCCACCGCGAACTGCTCCGCCGTCGGCGCCGGGCCGAGGAATGCCTGGAGGCGGCGGTCGGCTTCCGCGGCGCGGCCGTCCTCGGGGTAGAGCTTGATCAGCGAGGTCAGCGCATCGCCGGCCTCCCTGAACCTGCCGCCGGCGACGAGCAATGCCGCCAGCCGATCCCACCCGGCCGCGAGTGACGGAGCGTCGCCGACAACGGACTTGTAGGCGGCGATAGCCTCATTGGCCCGGCCCAGCGCCGCAAGCCGGTTCGCCTCGAAGTAGCGGTTGGCCACCGGCGCGAGGTCCTTCGGGTCGGGCAGCGTCTCGCGGGGGACGTCCGGCGCCGCGTCCGGCAGCCCTGTCACGCGGCCCAGCGCCGCCAGCCGCGCCCGGTCCGACTCGGCGATTGCGGCCGGGACCGGCGGCGGCTGGTTCCCGACGAGCGATTCGAGCGCCGACCGCAGCTGCTGCGCGGTCGTCGGATCGCTCGCGGCCAGGTTCACGCGTTCCTTCGGATCCTGCTCCAGGTCGTACAGTTCCGGCCTCGCCGACCCGATGTAGCGGTACCGCCGCGTCGTCAGCGACGTCACCTCGCTCCAGCCGAACAGGAACCGCGGCGCGAACGACTCGGCGTACACCTGCCGGTCGGGGATCGTCGCGGTGGGCGAGTCGAGCACGCGCCGCAGCGAGCGCCCGCCGATCTTCGAGGGTCTCGGCGCGCCGACCAATTCGAGCACCGTCGGGGCGATGTCGATCTGTTCGACGAGCGCGTCCGAGTGGCGGCCGCCGCCGTCGCGGCGCGGGAGCTTGACGATGAGCGGCGTCCGGATGGCCTGTTCGTACAGGAACAGCCCGTGCCCCTGCTCGCCGTGATCGCCCAGGCCCTCGCCGTGGTCGGACGTCAGGATCACGATGCCGCCGCTGTAGAGGCCGCGCTTCTTCAGGAAGGCGACGAGCTGCCCGACCAGGCCGTCCGCGTAGGCGACCCGGGCGTCGTAGGGCGAGAGGCGCGATGCGCCGCCGGCCACGGCCACCGGCGCCGAGGGAGCGTCGATCTGCAGGAACAGGAAGAAGCGCGGCGTGCCGATCGACTCGATCCAGTGCTCGGCCACCGCGAGCGACTCCGCCCCGTCCCGCGTGCACGGCGGGGTCGCCTCGGTCGCGCCGGTCGCGCCCGCGCCCCCCGTCTCGTCGTCGAAGAAGCCGAACGCCGCCCCGAGCCCCGTGCCGCCGCGAAGCCAGCAGTTCGACACCACCCCGCCGGTCTTGAAGCCGCGCCGGTGCAGCCACTGGGGCAGGAGCCCGACGCCCGCCGGGACGGGAAACCCCGCGTCGTCACGAACGCCGCTCTGGAACGGCAGCAGGCCGCTCAGCAGGGAGACGTTCGAGGGCAGCGTGAGCGGCGAATGCGAGTATGCTCGGTCGAAGATGACCGAGTCGGCGGCCAGCGCGTCGATGGCCGGCGTTCGAACCCGCTGGTATCCGTAGACGGGCAGGTGGTCGGCGCGGAGCGATTCGACCGAGATGAGGATGACGGGGCCGTAGGCCGGGCCGGACGAACGGGCGTAGAACCACCCGGCGAGGGCGGCGGTGAGCACCGCGATCCAGATCAGGCCTACGACGAAACGGTAACGCCACCGGGATGTCATCTCAGGCTGTGCCGCGTGAACCGAGCGCGCGAGTTCGCGCCAGAATCCCCTATTATAGTGCCCACCTTCGGAAGGAGAGCGCCGTGAAGCATCGGCTGTGCACCGCCGTCGTCCTGGCGGCGATCGTCCTCGCCTCGTCCGCACACCCCGGCGGCCAGGCTCCCGCGGCGCCGGCCGCCCCGGTCCTCGATGCCGCCCGCCTCGGCCGCATCGCGGATCTCGTGAACGAGGCGATCGCGGCGAACGAGACGCCCGGGGCCGTCGTGACTCGTCGGCCGCGGCGACCGCGTGGCGTATCGCCAGGCGTTCGGCCATCGCGCCGTCGAGCCGGCCGTCGAGGCGATGACGACGCGACACGATCTTCGACCTGGCCTCGCTGACCAAGGTCGTGGCCACGACGACGGCCGTGATGATGCTGGTCGAGGACGGGCGCATCAGGCTGAACGACCGGGTGGCGGCCTACATCAAGGGGTTCGAGCGATACGGCAAGGGCGACATCACGGTGCGGCACCTGCTGACGCACGTGTCGGGCCTGCGGCCCGACCTCGACATGTCCCTGGAGTTCGCCAGCTACGACGAGGGGATCGCCAGGGCCATCGAAGAGGTGCCCACCTCTCCCCCGGGCCAGCGCTTCGTCTACAGCGACATCAACTTCGTCCTGCTCGGCGAGATCGTCCACCGCGTGAGCGGGCAGATGCTCGATGAGTTCTGCCGGACGCGCATCTTCGAGCCGCTCGGCATGCGCGACACGATGTTCAAGCCGCCCGCCGCGCTTCGGCCGCGCATCGCGCCGACCGAGAGGTGCACGCAGTACGGCTGGCCGTGCGACCAGCCCGGCGGCGCCATCCTCCGCGGCGTCGTCCACGACCCCACCGCCCGGCGGATGCTGGGCGTGGCCGGCCACGCCGGCCTGTTCAGCACGGCGGCCGACGTCGGCGTCTTCTGCCGGATGCTGCTCGGCGGCGGGCGCGTCGGGAACGTGCGCATCCTCTCGCCGCTGACGGTGGCGAAGATGACGAGCCCGATCGTCCTCCCCGGCGGCCAGGTGCGCGGCCTCGGCTGGGACATCGACTCGTCCTACTCGTCCAACCGCGGCGAACTGCTGCCGCTCGGATCGTTCGGCCACACCGGCTTCACCGGCACGTCGCTCTGGATCGATCCGCTCACAAAGACCTGGATCGTGTTCCTCTCGAACCGCGTCCACCCGGACGGCAAGGGGGACGTCACGCCGCTGCGCGCGAAGATCGCGACGGTGGTCGGCTCGGCCATCCTCGACCCGCCGACCGACGCGCTCAAGACGGCGCGGCTGACGGGCGGGGACTTCGGCCCGTCGGGCGTCGCGCCGGTTTCCGCGGGCACGGGCGCGCCGGTGCTGAACGGCATCGACGTGCTGAAGGCGGAGGGCTTCAAGTCGCTGCAGGGGCGCAAGGTCGGCCTGGTGACCAACCACACCGGCGTTGCGCTCACCGGCGAGTCCACCATCGACCTGCTGGCGCACGCGCCAGGCGTGAAACTGGTGGCGCTGCTCAGCCCCGAGCACGGCATCCGCGGCGACGTGGACGAGTCGGTTCCGCAGTCGCGCGACGAGAAGACCGGCCTGCCGATCTACTCGCTCTACGGCCAGGTGAACCGGCCGACCGACGAGATGCTGGCGGGGATCGACACGATCGTCTTCGACGTCCAGGACGCGGGCGTCCGCTTCTACACCTACGAAACGACGATGGCGTACGTGATGGAGGAGGCGGCGAAGCGCAAGATCAAGGTGGTCGTCCTCGACCGCGTGAACCCGATCGACGGCTTCACCATCGAGGGGCCGACGCTCGACAAGTCGCGCCTCTCGTTCGTCGGCTACTTCCCGATGCCGATCCGCCACGGCATGACGATGGGCGAACTGGCGAGGCTGTTCAACGCCGAGAACAGGATCGGGGCGGACCTGACGGTCGTGCCGGTCAAGGGGTGGACGCGCGAGGCGTGGTTCGACCAGACCGGCCAGGCGTGGGTCAATCCGTCGCCCAACCTGCGCAACATGAACGCGGCGGCGCTCTACCCGGGCGTGGCCATCGTCGAAGGCACGAATGTCTCGGTCGGCCGCGGCACCGACTCGCCGTTCGAGCAGTTCGGCGCGCCGTGGATGGACGGCGCGAAGCTGGCGGCGGCGCTCAACGCGCGGCACCTGGCCGGCATCCGCTTCTACCCGACCGCTTTCACGCCGGCGGCGAGCGCGTTCAAGGGGGAGCGGTGCCGCGGCGTGTTCATGATCGTGACCGACCGCGAGGCGCTCCAGACGGCGAGGCTCGGCGTCGAGATCGCGTCGGCGATCTACAAGCAGCACGGGGCGACGTGGGAGATCGACAGGATGCTGCCGCTGCTCGGGTCGGCCAAGGCGCTGGGCGAGATCAAGGCGTTCGAGGATCCGGCGCGAATTGCCGCCTCGTTTGCGAACGACGAAGGAAAGTGGCGGTTGCTCAGGGCGAAGTACTTGATCTACGACTGATGGCTGACGGCTGACGGCTGACGGCTGACGGCTGACGGCGGGCGGCCGGCGAGGACGCCGGCTCCATCGGGGATTGCGGTGGCGCGGGCCTCCTGGCCCGCGCGGGGTTGGCGATGAAAAGACTCCTCTGTACTTTTGCCGCCTGTGTCCTGTTCGTCGTCGTCGCCATCGAGGCCCGCCCGGCGAAGATGCCGGACGAGGCGGCGGTGGACAAGATCTTCGCCACGTGGTCCCCGGCGACGCCCGGGTGCGCGGTGGGCGTGTCGGAAGGCGGGAAGGTCGTCCTGCGAAAGGCCTACGGGATGGCCGATCTCGAGCACGACGCGCCGAACGCGGCCGACACGATCTTCGAGGCCGGCTCGGTGTCGAAGCAGTTCACCGCGGCGGCCGTCCTGCTGCTCGCCCACGACGGGAAGCTGTCGCTCGACGACCCGGTGAGGAAGTACATCCCCGAGCTGCCCGACTACGGCAAGCCGCTCCTCATCCGCCACCTGCTGCAGCACACGAGCGGCCTGCGCGACTGGGGCGAGATCGAGGCGATCGCCGGCTGGCCCCGCACCACCCGCGTCTACACCCAGGACCACGTCCTCGACATCGTCTCGAGGCAGAAGGCGCTCAACTTCGAGCCGGGGACCAACTGGTCCTACAGCAACACCGGTTACAACCTGGCGGCGATGATCGTGTCGCGCGTGAGCGGCCAGGCGTTCTCCGAGTTCTGCCGGCGGCGAATCTTCGCGCCGCTGGGCATGACGCACACCTCTTGGCGCGACGACTTCAGGCGCGTCGTCAGGGGCCGGGCCGTCGCCTACCAGGCCGTGAAGAACGGCTACGAGCAGGACATGCCGTTCGAGGACGCGCACGGCAATGGCGGACTGTTGACGACGGTCGGCGACCTGCTGCGGTGGAACGAGAACGCGGTGGAGCAGAAGGTGGGCGACGCGGAGTTCCTGCGCGTGGAACTGCAGCCGGGGCGCTTCAGCAACGGCAAGCCGCACGACTACGCGATGGGGCTCTACATCACCTCGTTTCGGGGAGTCGGCGAAGTGAGCCACAGCGGATCCACGGCCGGCTACCGCGCGTTCCTGGCGCGCTATCCACGGCAGCACGTCTCGGTGGCCGTATTGTGCAACGCTTCGAACGCGGCCGCCGCGCGCTACGCGCACGACGTGGCGACCTTGTACCTCGAGGACGCCCTGCGACCCGCGGGGGCGAGGGGTGCTAGCGCGGCCGCGGCGGTCGAGCCCTCGCCCGCGATCGCCGCGAGGGCGGGCCTGTACCGGAGCCTGGTGACCGGAGCGCCGCTAACGTTCTCCCATCGGGACGGGCAGCTCACGATCGAGAGCGGGAGCGCTCCGCCGGCCAGGCTTTCGCCCGTGACGAACTCGAGGTTCGATGTCGCCGAGAGCGGGCGCAGCTACGAGTTCGGCGCGACCGGCCGGCTCACCGTCGCCAACACGAACGGCACGTCGGAGGCCTACGAGCGGGTCCAGCCGTGGAAACCGGCCGCGAAGGAGTTGAAAGCGTTCGCCGGCAGCTACGGCAGCGACGAGGCCGAAACGCAGGTGGATGTCGCGGTCTCCGGCGCCGCGCTGAAGGCGACGCGCCGCCCCGACAAGGCGCTGGATTTGCGGCCGGTCTACAAGGACGCGTTCGCCGCGAAAGACCTCGGACTGATCCGCTTCCGCCGCGACAAGGTGGGGCGCGTCACCGGCTTCAGCGTGACGCTGGACAGGGTGTGGGAGTTGAGGTTTGACAGGCGGTAGGAGGGGGCTGACGACGGTCGGCTGACGGCTGACGGCAGACGGTCGTGTCACACGCGGCAAAGTCGCTCCAATCGCCGGTTCGCTTCAGTCGGGGCTTGGCCGTCGGCCCTCAGCCGTCGGCCGTCAGCCTACAGCCCTCAGCCGTCGGCCGTCAGCCTACAGCCGTCGGCCGTCAGCCGTCAGCCTACAGCCGGTACAGCATCAGGTAGACCACCACCCCCGTCACCGACACGTATATCCACAGCGGCAGCGTCCGACGGGCCAGGTGGGCGTGAGCGGGGAAGCGGCCGCCGAGCGCGCGCGCCAGCGTCACGAGCGCCATCGGCAGGATGACCACGGCCAGGATGACGTGGGAGATCAGGATCGTGAAGTAGAGCGCCCGCATCGGGCCGTGGTACGGCCGGGATCCGGCGATCGCGTGGTAGACGGTGTAGGAGGCCAGGAACATCATCGACGTGATCCATGCCGCCAGCATCGCGGCCCGGTGCCACGCGATCCGGCGCGCCCGGATCAGCGCGTAGCCGGTGCCGAGCAGCACGGCCGAGATCCCGTTCAGCGTCGCGTTCAGGGTCGGAAGGTCTGAGACAGTCACAGTACCTGCCCTTCGCCGGCCCTGAAGGGCCGGCCTACGTACGTAGGGCGGGCCTTCAGGCCCGCCGTCGAACTGCCACCGCCCCCGCGGCCGCCATCGCCACGCCAAACCCGACCACGACCGCCAGCGACACCGCGAACGACGGCTCGCCCGGCAGCGGCTGGTCGTAGAAGAACCACCGCAGCCCCGCGACGCCGTAGGTCATCGGGTTGACGAGCATCAGCACGCGCACCCAGCCCGCGGCGCCAGCCGCCGGGAACAGCGCGCCCGAGAGGATCCACAGCGGGATGAGGAAGATGTTCATCACCGCGTGGAACCCCTGCGTCGAGTCGAGCCACCAGGCGACCAGGAACCCCATCCCCGACAGGCCGAACGACACCAGCGTCAGCATGCCGATGAGCGCCGGCACCTCCGCGAGATGCACCTGCACGTGCGCCAGCGGCGCGAGCATCAGGAACACGGTCCCCTGGATCACCGCGATCGTCGTGGCGCCGGCGATCTTGCCGACCACCACCGCCGCGCGCGGGACCGGGGCGACCAGCACGCCCTGGAGGAATCCCTCCTGCCGGTCCTCCACGATCGAGATCGTCGAGAAGATGGCCGTGAACAGCACGATGAGCGCCAGCGTGCCCGGGTAGAAGTACTCGAGGTACCCGCCCTTGAGCGCCATCTCGGAGCCGCCCTGGAACGACCGGTTGAGGCCTGATCCGATCAGGAACCAGAACACGAGCGGCGACCCGAGAGCGCCCACGATCCGGCTGCGCTGCCGGTGGAAGCGGACGATCTCCCGGACCCAGAGCGTGTAGCACGCGAGCAGGACGCGCCTCATGAGCCCGCCTCCAGCCGCCGCCCGGTGAACTGCACGAAGACGTCCTCGAGCGTCGGCTTGCCGAACGTCACGGCGTCGATCTCGCCCGGGAAGCTCTCGACCAGTTCGGCGATGAACTCGTGGGCCCGGTCGCGCTCGATCTGCACCTTGCCGTCAACCACCTTCGCGCGGACGCCGAACCGGGAGGCGACGCGCGCGGCCAGCCCTTGGGGGTCGCGAGTCGTCACCTGGACCACGTCGCCGCCGATCGTCGCGGTGAGCGCCTCCGGCGTGTCGAGCGCGACCAGGCGGCCGAGGTCGAGGATGGCCACGCGGTCGCACGCCGCGGCCTCGTCCATCAGGTGCGTCGTCAGGATGACCGTCGTGCCTTCCTCGCGGCGCAGCGCCGAGAGATCCTGCCAGATGCCGCGCCGCGCGGCCGGGTCGAGGCCCGTGCTGGGCTCGTCGAGAACGAGGAGCTGCGGGCGGTGCAGCAGAGCCTTGGCCACCTCGGCCCGCCGCTGAAGGCCGCCCGACAGGGTGGCCACCATGTCACGGCGCCGGTCGTCGAGTCCCACGCGCGCGAGCACCTCGCCGATCCGGACGCTCAGCGGGCGGCCGCTCAGTCCGTAGAGATGTCCCTGGTGCCTGAGGTTCTCTTCGACCGTCAGCCTCCCGTCGAGCGCCGGGTGCTGAAAGACGACACCCAGGCGACGGCGCACGGCGGCCGGGTCGCGGGCGACGTCGTCGCCGAAGACGCGGACCGTGCCTTCGGCGGGGAGGAGCAGCGTCGAGACGATCTTGAAGAGCGTCGTCTTTCCGCCGCCGTTCGGGCCGAGCAGGCCGAAGATCTCGCCCGACGCGACGGCGAAACTCACGTCGTCGAGCGCTACCCGCTCGCCGTAGCGGTGCCCGAGGCGGTCGACGTTGACGGCGGGAAAGGACTCGGTCATAAAGCAACGGCCCGCGACTGGCGACTTGCGGCGTTCATGACGTAGCAACGGCCCGCGACTGGCGACTTGCGGCGTTCATGACGTAGCAACGGCCCGCGGCTGGCGACTTGCGGCGTTCATGACGTAGGGCGGGGCTTCAGCCCCGCCAGCCAGCCGGGCCTAAAGGCCCGGCCTACGTACCGATCTGCCTCCGCGTGATACCGCCGCAGGCCGCGAGCCGGCATCAGTGGTCCATAAGCATCAACGCCCACAGCGACGGCAGATACGCGATCGAGCCGACGAACAGCCGCCTTGCCGCGTCCTTCGTCCGCCGCCGGGCGAACTGGACGGCCAGCGCCAGGAACGCGAGACCGAGGACCAGCACGCCGGCGAAGTAGACCCGGCCGGCGAGCCCCACCAGCGTCGGAGCCAGGCTGATCGGCACCAGCACCGACGCGTAGAGCACGGCCAGGTTCGCCGTGCTCCGTCCCCCGGTCTCGACGACGGGCAGCAGCGGCAGCCCGGCCCGCGCGTAGTCATCCCGGCACAGCCACCCAATCGCCAGGAAGTGCGGCATCTGCCAGAGGAACACGATCGCAAACAGCACCCACGCCTGGATTGGGAGCGTGCCGGCAGCCGCGGCCCAGCCGATCATCGGCGGCAACCCGCCCGGGATGCCGCCGATCAGTGTCGAGAGCGGCGTCCGGCTCTTGAGCGGCGTGTAGACCAGCGTGTAGGACAGCAGCGTGATTGCGGCCACTCCGGCCGCCAGGTAAGTGGCGCCCGCGGCCAGCAGCGCCAGCCCGCTCGCCGCCAGCGCCGCCGCGAACCACAGGGCGGGCGCGACCCGCATCCGTCCGCCGGGGATCGGGCGCGTCATCGTGCGGCGCATGAGGGCGTCGGTGTCGCGCTCGATGACCTCGTTGAACGCCGCGGCGCCGCCCGCCACGAGCGCCGTCCCCACGACCGTGACCGCCAGCCGTGCGAGGTCGACCCGATCGGCGCCGAGGTAGTACCCCGCCGTCGTCGTGGCGACGACGAGCAAGTTGAGCCGGGGCTTGGTCAGCGAGAGGAAGTCGGCGACCCGGGCCGACGCCAGCGGCGTCGGCAGCGACAGTGCGGAGGTGCGGGTGCCGTCCGGGGCCAATTGCACAGCTTGATCCTACGCGAAAGTACCACAACCCGCTCGTCCGCGCGACGACGAATCCCCGCCGGCCCCACCGACATCGCCCGAAGCCCGAAGCCCTGAGCCTTGAGCCTTGAGCCTTACTCCCGCAGCTTGCGCATCACCCGGTCCTCGACCCAGTGCGGGTCCCACCATTCCACCGGGTTGACCGGGTTGCCCTGCAGCAGGATCGCGAAGTGCAGGTGGTCGCCCGCCGCGAGTCCGGTCATGCCGCTGCGCCCGATCTGCTGGCCCCTGGTCACGGTGTCGCCCGGCTTCACGCCGATCGACGACAGGTGGCCGTAGAGCGACTGCACGCCCATCCCGTGGTCGATGATGACGCAGTTCCCGTAGATGCCCAGGAAGTCGGCGTAAACGACCTTCCCGTCGTTGCCGGCCAGGACCGGGATCTGCTTGGTGACGGCGAGGTCGAAGCCGAGGTGCACCTGCTGGTCGACCTCCTTCTTCCCGTAGTAATACGTCCGGTGGTCGGCGAACTTCGACTCGACCTTCGCGTTGCCGAGCGGGACGAACGGCCCCTTCCACAGCATCTCGGGCGACGTCTGTTTCGCCAGCGCCACGATCTTTTCCGCGTCGATCCGGCGAAGGTCGTTGTTGATCTTGAGGAAGGCCGGCAGGTAGTCCTCGTCCGCCCGGACGGCGACCTTGAGCTCGGGCGAGTGCTCCAGGATCTCCGGGACGACGCGGTGGAGGAACTCGTCGTTCAGTTCGACCTTGCCCCTGGTGAACTTCTTCGTGAACGGCTTGTAGTCGAACGACGCCTGCGTGTGGTTGCCCGCGTCGTCCTGGGCGAGCAGGCGGATCGGCGTCATCAGGTCCTGGTCGTAGAGCAGGGCGAAGAAGGCCACGCGTAGACCGGGGTCGGAGGACTTCACGCCGGCGCCGGAGGCGGGGAATCCCGGGTAGAACATATCGCCGA
Source organism: uncultured Acidobacteriota bacterium (assembly GCA_963776495.1). Lineage (GTDB taxonomy): Bacteria > Acidobacteriota > Vicinamibacteria > Vicinamibacterales > Fen-181 > FEN-299. The sequence goes on from CAVZMW010000003.1 coordinate 1,179,270, forward strand.
CCAGCACGCCCGAGGTGACGTCGGGCGGCGACACGGTGTAGACGACCATCTCGGACCCGCCGAGGTTCACGTAATGATGGGTCGAAACGGCTGAAATCCGCGGCGGGTTGAAGCGGGCCGTCACGTCCCGCTGCGCGCTCGCCTCCTTGGTCCGCAGGCCGAACAGCGTCGTCCGGGCCGCGTTCACGACGATCCGCGCCGCGCCCGCCTGCAGGTCGGGCATGGCGCGCTTGCCGATGGGGCGGCTGATGCGGATCCGGTCCGGCGTCTCCTGCGTCAGCGTGGCCGAGCCCGGCGCGGCCAGCGAGAAGAGCGGCGTGCTCTTGCCGTTCTGCTCGAGGGTGATGTCGAGGCGGGTGAACTTTGCCTTCGGCGCTTCGACCGTGACGTCGAGCGTCGCGTCCACGCCGATCACCTTCGCCGGCTGGAGGACCTTTATGGACGGAGCGGCGCCGCGGCCGGCGACGACGAAGACGATGCCGCAGGCGACGGCGAGAACGAGGAGGATCCCGAGGAAGTAGCGCATGAGTCAATGATACTCGCGGCAACAGGCTGACGGCTGACGGCCGACGGCTGACGGCCGACGACTGACGGCCGACGACTGACGGCCGGATCGCGCTGTCACGTGTGACAATGCCGTCGGCCGTCGGCCGTCAGCCGTCAGCCTGTTGCCGCCGCTTGACCCGGCTACATGGCGTTGGTATCATCAAAAGCTCGCACGCCCTCGGATGGCGGTATCGTCTAACGGTTAGGACGGATGGTTCTCAACCATCAAATCGGGGTTCGATTCCCCGTACCGCTACCAACTCACCTCGACAGGGATTCCTCAGCGCCTCTTCTTCGACCAGGTCCACGTCGCGGCCCACGAGAACCGCCAATTGCTCCCTCATGAGGACAAGATCGAGGAGACTCCACGCGGCGGCCGGGTCGAAGGACACCAGAACGTCAACGTCGCTGTCGCTGCGGAAGCCGTCGCCATCGGAAAATGGCCCATCGCGAACCATCCGAACGCCTGGCGATTCGAAGTAGCCGGGGAGCACGTATTGCCCGGCGCTACCTTCAAGGTGAAGCCGCGGCGCCCCGTCGTCAGCGACGTGGAATCGGGTACAACAGCAGGACGACGCGGTCGTTCGGTTCGTTAGCTCTGAAAGTTTCAGGCGGCCGGGATGTCATTGGTCGAGTGGATGGTCGCTACCACCTGCCCGAATGCGAAGACGCGGTTGATCTCGCTGTTCGTTCGCCCCCACAGCATCCACGTGCGGGAATCGCTGCCCGCCCCGAGGGACCGTCCGTCGCTGTCGAAGAGCGGGGAGCCGATGTCGATGGTCTGTACCAGCTCGGACGCCGGGTTGTACAGCCCGACGCGACGGCTCGTTGGCAGCGCAGCCACGAACGCAATCCGCGGGTCGCCGACGACCGAGTCCATGCTGGCCTTCCCGCACGCTCCCCACGCGCGGCAGGAGCTCTCGTAGGACTCCAGCAGCGGACGCAGCGCTTTGGATGCCGGCTCCTCAGCAGCCGCCTGAATCCGCACGTAGTCGACGAGGTCGGCCACGTGAACCGCCAGCCGCGGGTCGCGGGCCAGGGCCTCGAGCACCGAACGGTGCGAAGCGTCGTCGACGCCCCTCTTCGTCATCGGCAGGTAGGAGCGAGGCAGCCGCTGGTCGAGCCAGGACCCGAGGTCCCGACGTTCGGATTCGGCTGCGCTTCCCGCGGCCCTCTTGATCTCTGAGAGCGCCGACGCCGGATCGGACTCGAACAACGTGTCGAGCCGATCGACGAGGCGGCTGGACCTCTCGGCAACAGGCGGGGCGACGCTTCCGGCCTGATGGGCGAGCGCGCCAGCACCGAGGGCCGCGCAGAACAGGGCAGAGAGCAGGGCGGGGCGGGCCATGACAGCGATGGTAACTCTCCCGTAATTGGACACCGAATACAGACAGACGGTCCATCGTCCGCGCCCGCAACTGCTTGGACCCGGGTGGTGTCCCCTTCTCAGCCGCGGCGGCGTTGCGTGAACGGTTGGTGATGGCGAGACCGTCTAACTGATTGCGGCGGGCTCCCAGCCGCACCTGCGAGCCGCCGGCTTCAGATGAACGATCAGAGGGTGACGTCGGCTCGGGCCACTGACGACTCGGCCGTTCTGGCCGGCTTCGGTCGCGCCGGACTGGAGCTGGCCACCTCGCCGCCGCTTGTCGCGCCGCCGCCACAGTGTTCCAGTCTTACTGGTAAGATTACGTGGGGGTGTTCCGGATGGAGAACATCGAAACGACGCGGATGTCGTCGAAGGGCCAGGTCGTCATCCCGGAGGCGGTTCGCACCCGGCTTGGGCTGAAGACGGGCGCGCGGTTTGTGGTCATGGGCGATCGCGACGTGGTGATTCTCAAGACGATCGCGGCGCCCGCGCGAAACGAATTCTCGGCCATCGCCGCCAAGGCGCGCCGACAGTCGCGCGAGGCAGGGCTCCAGGTGCCCGATATCGCCCGAGCCGTCCGAAAGGTACGGGGTGCTCGGTGAAGGTCGTCCTGGATACGAATGTCCTCGTGTCGGGCATTCTGTTCACGGGGCCGCCGCACCAGATCCTCCTGGCGTGCGCCGTCGCAAGCGGTGCCCGCTCGATCGTGAGCGGAGACAAGCACCTGCTCACCGTGTCCGGCTACCGCGGCATCGAGGTCCTCCGCCCGCGTGCCTTCCTCGAACGCTATCTGACGCGTTGAACTTCGCCACGCGCACGGCACCCACACGACCTCTGGCGTTTCTCAGCCACGGGACCGGGGTTCGAATCCCCGTACCGGTACCAACCGTCCAAGTCACGGCACTTCCGGCATAAAGGTCAGGACGATCTTCTCGGGCGAGTACTCGTTTCCGATCTTCTTGGGGACGTACCGGAGGCTCTGCGCCGCCGATCCTCACTCATCGTGGGCCTTGGTTCACGCAGCGACCACGACGGAGAGCTGTCCGTGCTCCCGCCGCGTCGGCGTGACCCGCACCTCCACGTCCTGGCCGAGCGCCGTCAGGAAATCCATCAGGCGTTCGACCGAGAAGTTCCCCGACCGGTTGCGCATCAACAGCGACACTTGCGGTTGCTTGATCCCAAGGATGGCGCCGGCCTGCGCCTGGGTGACGTGTCGCGCCTTGATGATGCGGTAGATCTGCAGCGTCAGCCGCGCCTTGAGCAGTTCCTGTTCCGGGTAGGGAAGGCCCAGATCCGCGAAGACATTACCGCCACCGTCCTCGTGCGCGATTGCCGTCTTCTTCTTCACCATGTCAATGCTGCCTTTGTCTATGGAGCCGTTCGGCGTCTGCCAGTCTGCGCCGGATCAGTTCGACCTCGCGCGACGGCGTGGCCGCGCCCCGCTTCGACTTCTTCTGGAAGGCGTGGGGCACGTAGAGCGCCTCATCGAACTGCGCCGTGTACACGGCCCGGTATGTGTTGGTGTCGTGGCGACCGACGATCTCCATCACACGAACCCCGCCAAAGCCTCTCAGCGGCTTCGCAGCCGGGTCATCGTCTCCGCGCTGCGCCGCGTAGAGTGCCTTCCCGATGTCGCGGCGCACCGCTTGCGGAAAGCGCTTCAGATCCATGCGTGAGGATCCGACCCACGTAATTGGCCGCGGAGTCTCTCCGTCGTTCACTTATGCCAATATATGTCTATAGTGATAATCGGTCAAAACGCGCAGAGCACGAGAGGCGAATGGGCTCTTCTTCTCGTGTCTGCTTCGACGGTTGAGGGAAGTCGAGCATCCCACCTGCCGGGCAGCAGCCGTCGCCCCGGATCGGGACTGCGAGTTGGAGGACCTCTCAGTCTGCCCGCAGGGCCTCCGCGGGATCGACCGCCGCGGCGCGCCGTGCAGGACCAACGCCAGCCACCAACCCGACCACCGTCAGGAGGGCGATCGACGTCGCCGCGGTCACGAGTGAGATGTGCGGGCGCGCGCCGGCGGGTACTTGCGGGATGAACACGGCAATGCCGGTCAGCGCCCAGGCGACCACGATGCCGGCCGCGCCGCCGGACAGCGTGATGGCGAGTCCCTCGAGCAGGAACCCCGCGAAGATGTCTCCCCTGGTGGCGCCCATCGCCCGGCGGACGCCAATCTCCTGGCGACGCTCGCGCACCGAGACGAGCATCACGTTGGCGACGCCGACGGCGCCGACGAACAACCCGATGCCGCCCACGAGCCCGACGACGAACTTCAGCGCGGTGAGGACCATGTTGAGCTGCGCCATCCGCTCGATCGTGTTGACCACCTGGAACTCGCCGCTGGTCGCTCCACGCTGCTTCGCCTGGCGGGTGAGAATCCGCTTGGCGTCGATCACCGCGGCGTCCGCCGACTCGGGTGACCGCAACCGCAACCGCAGGATGGCGGCGTTCGCGCTACCGGTTAACGCGGCGGCGCACGCCTTGAACGGCAGGTAGATATACCGATCGGGTGGCGCCGGGATGCCGGCGGTCGGGTCGCCTACCCAGTCGAGTACGCCGGCCACGACGAACGGCCACTCGCCGATGACGATCGTCTGCCCGACCGGCGACTGCTGGCTGAACAGGTCGGCGGCCATGTCCGCGCCGAGCACTGCCACGCGCGCTCCGTCCGCGTACTCCCGGTCGAGGAACAGGCGGCCGCGCGCAACGTGCACGTCCAGGATGTCGAACCCGAACGGAGTGAGGCCGCGAACGCTCAGGTTCTGGACGCTTCGCTTCGTCGTGCGCACCACGCCGTAGTAATAGTTCTCGGCCGACCCGATGTCGAAGTACGAACTGGACTGCAGTATCGCCTCCACATCTGCCGGCTGCACCGTGATCGGGAATCCGCGCGGATCCCGGGTCGATCGCTGCCCACTCGTCGTGACCTGGATGATATTGCCCCCGACCACGCCGACCGTCTCGAGCATGAAACGGTGGATGCCGGACACGATCGACACCAGCAGCACGACCGCCGTAATCCCCGTGGCGATCCCGAATGACGACATCCCCGCCTGCATCCGGCGCATGCGCAGGTTGACGGCCGCCTCGCTGACGATGTTGCGGGCCACCACCCCTCTGGATCCGCGCACGCGCTCGACCTGGCCCATCACTGCACCCGGCAGACGACAGTCTGCCCCTGCTCGAGACCGGACCGGATCTGGATGCGGTCTTTCTGGATGACGCCGACCTCCACCGTGAACCAGCGGTCCCCGGTCTTGGATCTGACGACCACGTAAGACCGCCCGGACGAATCGGCCCGCACGCACCGCTCCGGGACGGAGACCGACGGGATGCTCGCGTTGAGCACGATGTCGGCCTGGGCGGGCACGTTGACCCAGCCGCCCGGCGGCTGCGACTTCAGGGCGATGACGATGGGGAAGGTCGTGAGTTTCGATGTCTGGTCCACGTCCCCCGCCGTTGAAACCGACTGCACCGCCGCCGGAAGGACTTCGGCGGCGTCGGAGTCGAGACGCACCCGGGCCGCCATGCCGACGCGCAGGCGCTTGGCGTCGGACGCCGTCGCCTTCGCGTAGAGCGCCGACTGGCGCGCGTCGCCAAGCGTCATCAGCACGGTGCCGCCCATGGAGGACTGGCTCACGCCGGCGACGCCGCTTCCAATCTCGACCTGCCGCCTGAGGATGATGGCGTCGAACGGCGCGCGGATGGTCGTGTGCTGCAGCTGCGTGCGGGCCTCGTCCACTGCGGCCCGAGTCTGCGCAATCCTGGCCTGGCTGCTGTCCACGTTTCGCTTCGCCCGTTCGAGCCCCCGCTCCGACACCCGCACGTCGAGTTCGTGCTGATCGACCTGTTCTTTCGGGATCAAGCCCCGCTGGTAGAGCGCCGTCGAGCGTTCCAGCGTCTTCCGCTTGAGGGCCAGTGTGTCCTCGTCGAGGTCGAGCCTGGTGGCGGCGTCCTGCAACTCGGCCTGGCGGAGATTGGCCTCGGCCTGGTCGACCGCCGTCTGCGCGAGCTTCGAATCGAGGCGGACCAGCTCCTGGCCCAGCGACACGCGGTCGCCCTCCTTGACGGAGACCGCCTCGACGATGCCCGACGCCTCGGCGCGCAGGTCGATGGTCACGGCAGGCCTGACCTGCCCCGACACGACCAGCACGTCCTCCATCGCCGACAATTCGGCCTGGAAGGTCTCTTCGCGCGCGCTCGCCCCAAGCGACCGCGGCCGGAACCGCGCCCACGCCCCGTAGGCCACCCCGAGAACGACGACGAGAACGAGAAGGTACTTCGATGCGCGACGGATGATGGCCATGGGCCTCGCTCGAGATGTTGAGGACGTATCGGTGGATCTATCGGCACCAAGGGGCCGAGGGATGACACCGGGATGCCGAACGGCATATTCCCTCGCCATCTCGACACTCCTCAGTGGTACTGCTCGAGGTTGACGCGACACATTGTAAAGCGAGACATGACGCATGGTGTCGCATGGCCCGACCGAATCACCGACGCTGGCGACCCAGTCCGCAATCCGTCAGTGGCTTCCGTGCGTTTTCACCGCGGGGCCGCCGCCGGCCGCGGGGAATCGTCCCAGCCAGCGCCTGAACCTGAACCGGAGCAGCTGTCCCCGATCCGCGGGATGGACCTCGAGGGACATGTCCAGGAGCAGATACAGGAAGAGGCCGATCGCCCTGCCGGACTGTCCGACGATCAGCAAGAGGATGAAGACGGCGCGAATCACCCAGACCGAGAGCCCGGACGCCTCGGCCAGCCCCCGGCACACGCCGAAGATCCACTGGCGGTTCAGGCGCTTGTACAGCATTACACCGCCCGCTCGCCGGTTGAGGCCGTCCACGACAAGGCTGCCGACGGCCCCGAGCCCGACCAGCGCGCCGATGACTTGGAGGAGCCAGATCTTCGGCACCAAGAGCCAGGGGATGAGCATCGCGAGGGCGCCGAGCAGGGTGAACGCGACGCGACGCGCCCGCTGCATTCTGATCGCGGCCTCCGCCTCTCGCGTGGCGCGCGCGATCGGCACCTCGCTTACGCCGGCCGGGACGTCCGCCTCGAGTTCGTCCTCGAGCCGTCCGGCAGCCGCGAGCACGCGCTGGCACTCGGCGCAGGCCGCGACGTGCCGGCGGTCCTCGTCCGAAACGTCCCCGCCGTTTCGCAACGCCGCGATCAAACGATCGATCGCGTCCTCGCAGCGCCGGTCCCTTTCACTCATGGCTCTCCTCGTACCAGCGGCGAGAGCCGCTTGATCCCGTGATGGAGGCGGCTCTTCACCGTGCCGACGGGGATGCCGAGCCGGGTCGCCATCTCCTTTTCCGAGAGCTCCTCGAAGTAGCGCAGGCAGATGGCCTCCGCCAGCCGGTCGGGCAGGAGCCCGATGAGACGCCGCAGGCGGTCCCCCCGTTCGGCCTCGAGCAGCCGCTGGTCGGCGCACGGCGCACACGAGCGCGCGTCCGCGAGGCGATCGGCCCCGTCGTCGGCGCACAGCGACTGTTGTGCTTTGAGGCGGCGCCAGTGGGTGCGCACCTGGTTCCAGGCAATGGTGAAGAGCCACGCCGTGAACCGTTGCTCGGGGTCGTACGAACGCGCGCTCCGGACGACCCGCAGCCAGACGTCCTGGAAGATGTCGTCCGCGTCGGCCGTGGAAGGGGCGGTGCGGCGGAGGAACGCCGTCAGCGGACCTCCGTGCCGGCGGATGAGCGCGCCGACACACTCGGAACGGCCGGCCGCGATGTATCCCATCAGCAGCTCGTCGGCCGGTTCCAGTTCGTCACCCATTTGGAGAGGACTACTGCCGCCGCATCGAAAGGGTTCACGACCGTTCGGGGGGTTACGGTCTCCCGGGTCTCGCCGCGTGGATCGCCGCCATCAGCGAGGCCGAGGGGCCGTCCTTGGTTACGAAGGCGACCGCACCGGCCTCGCGCATCGCGAGCGCGACCGGCTCGTCCTCGTGCATCGACAGCCCGATCACGCGGACGCGCGGCAGGTTGGCCGTGAGCCACCGCGTCGCGTCGATCCCGCTCATCTTGGGCATCGACACGTCCATCACGACCACGTCCGGCAGCAGCAGGCGGGCGAGCTCGAGCGCCTCCGCGCCGTCGGCGGCCTCGCCGACGACGTCGATCTCGTCGTCCGACCGCAGCAGCGCCGCGAAGCCCTGGCGCACGATGCGATGATCGTCGGCGAGGAGCACGCGTATCTTCCTGCGGCGGCCGGTGCGGGCCGCGCCGGACGGCGCCGGAGACGCCGGCGCTGCGTGTGCTGACGCGGCCAGATCCGCGACCGGGATGCGCAGCCTCACGCTCGTGCCGGGGCCGTCCACCGTCTCGAACGACAGCGACCCACCCAGCAGCTCGAGCCGCTGGCCGATCGAGAACAGCCCGGACCCGCTCGGGAGCCGGTCCAGGACGAGCGTCGGACTCAGGGCCAGGCCCGCGCCGTCGTCCCTGACGGTCACCTCGATCTCGCCATCCCTGCGACGGACGGCCAGCCTCGCCTCTCTCACGCCGGCGTGCTTGACGACGTTGAAGAGCAGCTCGCGGACCGACTCGTAGATGAACGCCCGGATGTCGTCCGTGCCCGGGTCGATTTGAGCGTCCGCGGTCATGTGGACCTGGAGGCTGTGCTGCTGCTGCATCCGCTGCCGCAGCCACTCGAGTCCCGCGGCGAGGCCGGCGTCGTGCAGCAGCGGCGGACTCAGCTCGACGGCGAGGGTTCGCGCCGCCTGGATCGCCTCGGTCAGCAGTTCGTCGGCCCGCTGCGCCGACGCCTTCAACGGCTCGGCGCGGACCCGGGCGATCAGGACGCCCACCTGGAGCTTGGCCGCGACCAGGATCTGCTGGAAGTGGTCGTGCAGGACGCGCGCGACACGGCGCCGCTCCCGGAGTTCCGCCTCGGTCAGCTCGAGCGCCAGCGCCCGGAGCCGCACGACCAGGGCCTGCACCTCGGCCGTCCGATCGGCGACCCGCTGCTCGAGCGTGACGCTGAACTCGCGCAGCGCCTTCTCCGACAGGACTCGCTGCATGGCGGCGGCGACCTGGTCGGTGACCGTCCGCATCATCTCGACCTCCCGCTCGGTGAAGCGGGGACGCGTCCGGGTCCCGAACGAGAGCGTGCCGAGGAGCCTTCCCTGGGCGAGGATCGGATGACAGCAGTACGCCTGAACGCCGAACGACCTCACCAGGGCCGTGCGAGGATCGTCGCTGCCGGAAATGTCCTCGGCGATGATGCGCCGGCGATCGCGCGCGACGCAGCCGCACACGGCGACGCCGTAGTCGAGCCACTCCATCCGTCGAGCCGCGTCGTCCGCGATGCCGCCGCAGGCGTTCATGTGCAGCCGGGACGCCTCCTCGTCGGCGAGGAAGTTGAAGAAGACGTCGCAACCCAGGTGCTCCATGACCGTGCGGCACAGCTCCTCGACGAACGCCTGCGGGTCGGGCGCCGAGAGCAGCCTGCCGGCCGTCCAGGCCAGCAGCCGGAATTCCCCCTCGCTTTCCCGCAACGCCTGCTCGGAGCGCTTCCGCTCGGTGATGTCGCGGGAGATCCCGATGATCCCGATGATGTTGCCCGCGCCGTCGCGCCACGGCACCTTGGACGACAGCATCGTCCGGATCCCGACCGCCGACTCGATCGCCTCTTCGAATGAGACGGGAAGCCCGTCGGCCATGACCTGGCGGTCGTGTTCCAGGATGGCGTCCCCGATCGCCGGATCGTCGTAGAACTCCCGGTCCGTGCGGCCCAGCAACGCCGAGGCGGGTTTCTCCAGGAGCCGTTCCGTGAACGGGTTGAGATAGACGAGGCGGCTCTCCCGGTCCTTCAGGTAGATGGCAAATTCGGTGCTGGTGGTGGCGACGGCACGAAAGAGCGCTTCGCTGTCGCGGAGGGCCGCTTCGTTCTTCAGGCGCTCGGTCACGTCCTGCATGGCCCCGATGATTCGGAAGGCCTTCCCCGACTGGTCGCGCGCGATGAAGGCCCGGTCACCGATCGTGGCGAAGCTCCCGTCCGGCCGCATGAGGCGGTACTCGCACTGCCACTCGTCGCCGGGTCCGTCGATGGCCGTCAGCAGGCTGGCCCAGACGCGGTCGCGGTCCCCGGGGTGCAGGTGGTCGCGCCACCAGTCGACGGCCGAAATGCCGGCGGGGGGAACGCCGAGCAGTTCGTTTTGGGACTCGTTGGCGTGCAAGGCGCCGGTGACGAGATCGAGATCCCAGACCGCGTCGTGCGTCGCCCGGATCGCGAGCCTGTAACTCTCGCCCGCCTCCCGGCTCGCCTCCGCGCGCGCCAGTCTCTTGTGCTCGGTCAGGTCGACGACGGTCATGCTGAGCGTCGGCGCGCCGTAGACGTCGAAGGCCCGGAGGGAGACCGACACGGGAACGGAAGCCCCCGGCCCGGCGGCCAGCGTGAGTTCCGTCCGCGACGGCGTCCCGATTTCGGCGCACCGGTCCAGCGCCTCCTGGAACGGGGCCCGGCGCGCGTCGTCGACGAAGTCGCCGAACGCCTTGCCGACCACTGCATCGAGGGGGCGCCCGAGCATCCGGGCGAGACGCTGGTTCGCGAACAGGACGATGCCGCGGCCGTTGAGCGTGGCCGCGCCCTCCTCCATCTGCTCGACCAGGGCCCGGTAGGCGAAGTCCGAGCCCTCCAGCGTGAAGGTGCGCTGGCCCTCCGGGGTGGAGACCACCAGGCCGTCCACCTCTCCCGAACGGATCGCGTCGAGCGCCTCGCGCGTCTCGGCGAGTTCCCGCCGCAGCGCCTCGACCTCACCATCGCGTTCTGCAGCCGAATCCGACATCGCTCGTCACCGCTCGAGGAGATCCAGTCCCACCAGCGCCTTGTCGGCGTTCGACAGGTCGCCCTTCAGGAGATCGACCAATCGGTAGGGAGACAAGGCCCGCGCGCGAGCCGATTATGGCCCCAGCCCGGCATTTGTCAACGGGAGGCGGCTACTCCAGCCGTTTCAGTCGGTCCACACGAGCAGCCGGCTCCCGCGCGGGCTGGTCCACAGCACGATCAGGCCCGGCCCGCGGCGATCGATCTCTTCGGGCGTCACGTGCAGCGTCACGCCGTCCATCTCTCCCGCGTTGACGGTGAACGGCTTGTTGCCACCGAGCCGCATCAGCCAGACCGGCAGGTCCACCCGCGCCAGCTTCTTCTCGGCGGGCGACCAGACGCGGATGTGCACGGTCGAGATCGACCCGGTCCCGTGGGTCTCGAGCTCCCGGTGTACCACCGGCGGGGCGTCCGAATCCGGCGCGGGCAGCTCGATGAACGGCTGCTGGCCGGCCATCCGCGCCGCGAGCCGGCCGAACTCGGCCTGCCCCTCCTCGGCCGTCACCGTCTGCACCTTCACCTGCCGGGAGACGACGTAAGCGAGGGTGCCGACCAGCCCGATGCCGACCAGCACCACGAAGATCACGATGCCGACAACGATCGGAACCCACTTCCTGGTGGCCATCGCGCGACCTCCCCCGTTACTGCCTGTAGGGCTTCGACAGGAACTCCAACGCCCGGCGCTCCGCCTCTTCGTCGTGCGCGGTCTTGCTGATGGCGAGCGCCGTCCGGTACTCGCGCTGAGCCGCCGCCCGGTCGCCGCGCAGGTCGGCCACAATGCCCAGCTCGACGTGGATTCTCGCCTGGACCCACCCGCGGACGTCGGGCGCCGCGAGCGCGGCTTTCAGGTCTTCTTCGGCCTCGTTGAGCCGGCCCAGCCGCAGGCGCGCCTCGCCCCGCTTGAAGTGCCACCGCCCGACCTCGCCCGGCATCCTGGGCCGCGTGTCCTGCGGGAGCCGGGCCATGGCGTCCTCGAGCACCTTGTCCGCCTCGGCCGGCCGGTTCCCGCGCAGCAGCGTGCTCGCCTCCTCCAGCACGAAGAGACGATTCTGCGGATACAGACGTTCGAGGCTGTGCAGCACGTTCACCGCGTCGTCGTACCGCTTCTCGCGGTTGTAGATCAGCACGAGGGCGGTCTTCGCGTCCGACTGCACCTCGCTCGGGCTGGCGGCGGCCTTCTCGATGAGCCTCAGCCCCTCTTCCTTTCCGCCGCCGAAGCCGACGATGTAGGCCATGACGCGGACGGCCGCGGGAAGGGTGGACACGAGGTACCGGTAGGTGCCGGCCACCAGGCCCGCCCGCGTCTCGTGCGGATCGAGCTCGAGCGCCATCTCGCTCTCGCTGAACGCCCGCCGCGCCAACCGCATCGCCCCGAACACTCGCCCCTCCACCGAGCCGGCGTACGAGGCGTAGATGCCCAGCGCCGCGCCCAGCGCGTAGTGCGACGAGGCGTCGTTGTAGCGCTTGTCCACCGCCTTCTCGCCGAGCGCGATGGCCCGGTCGATGTACTGGTGGAAGGCGGTGTCGAGGTCGGCCGGAGGCGGCGGCATCGGCACGTCGGACGTGCTCTTGAGGTGGCCGAGGAAGTCCTCGACCAGGACGGTCCCGCGAAGGAAGAGCACCCGCATCCAGCACAGGCCGGCCGCGCCCCGGTAGGCGGCGTCGTCATCCGGGTCGGCGGCGATGGCCTGCGCGAAGAGGTCCTTGGCGTGGTCGAAGTCCAGGTTGTACGCGGCCTCGTTGGCCTCGCGCAGCAGCGCCTGGGAACGCGGGTTGGCGGCCGCGGTCGCGCCCGGGAGCAGGGCGATCGCGAGAACGAGCGCGGCAAGTCCGGACAGGCGCATGACGGTGAACTCTCTTATGGGCATTAGAGGGCCAGCTCGAGTCCGAGTCCCCGTTCCTCGGCGCGCCGGGCGGCCAGGGCGGCGGCCGCGACGTCTTCCACCGCGAGGCCGAGCGACTTGAAGATGGTCACTTCGTCGAGCCGCGTGCGGCCGCGCACGGCGCCCGACACCACCGAACCGAGTTCGCCAGCGAGGTGATCCCGGCCGAAGCGGCCCTCGGAGAGACCCGACACGATGTCGCCCGACTCCACCACGGCGGCCTCGAGCGAATCGACCACCACGCGGGCGCGCGCGACGAGCGCCGGGTCCATCTCGCGCTGGTCCGGGCGGCAGGCGCCGACCGACACGACGTGCGCGCCGTCGGCGATCCAGGCGTTCTCGACAACGGGTTGGTCCGACGAGGTCGCGAGCACGACGAGGTCGGCGTCGCGGACCGCGTCGGCGGCCGAGGCCACCCCTTCGACGTCGAGGCCCAGGGCGCGGGACATGTCCCAGACGAACGAGGCGACCTGCGGGGCGTCCGGGCTCCAGACGCGGACGCAGGAGAGCGCCCGCGTCGCCGCGAACACCTCGAGGTGGCTCCGCGCCTGGACGCCCGCGCCGACCAGGCCGAGGCGCGAGGCGTCGGGACGGGCCATGTGCCGCACGGAGACGGCCGACACCGCCGCGGTCCTGACCTCCGTGATGTAGCGCGCGTCCATGATGGCGCGGAGCGCTCCGGTGTGGGCGTCGAACAGCGCGACGATCCCCAGGTGGGTCGAGAGTCCCCGCGTGAGGTTCGACGGGACGACGCTGACGAGCTTCGCGCCGAGCGCGCCGGACGAGTGGATCAGGCCGGGCATGACGCCCAGGGTACTGCCCCGGCGGCCCGACGGGCACCCCGGTGCGGACCGGCTGCGTGACGCGGCCGGCCGAGAAGTCGGCCAGCGTCGCGGCCATCAGGTCTACCAGCGCCGGCGCCTCCGACGCCGGCAGCAGCTCGCGCACCTGGTCTTCGGTCAGGAACCGGAAGGTCATCGACGTCGGGACCTCATCGAACAATCGTATTACGACTTACGGCTCGCGCCTCAGGTCTCACGCCTTACGCCTTGCGCCTGATGCCTCAGAATCCGATCGCCAGGCCGTCCTTGCGCGGGTCGGAGCCGCCCGCCAGCACGCCCGACGCGCGATCGATCCCGATCCCCTGGAACCCGCCGAAGACGCCTCGCGGCTCGAACACGCGGTGCCCGCGCGCCGCCAGCCCGTCGCGCGCCTCCCTCCCAATCCCCGACTCGACGGCGACGCCATCGGCCGAGTGGCGGATTCGCGCCGCCTCTCCCGCCTCCTGCACCGTCATGCCGAACTCGAGCAGGTTGAGCAGCACCTGCACGTGCCCCTGCGGCTGAAGGTCGCCTCCCATCACGCCGAACGACAGCAACGGCAGGCCGTCGCGCAGGACCATCGCGGGGATGAGCGTGTGCAGCGGCCGCTTGCCCGGGCCCAGGCGATTGGGGTGGCGCGGGTCGAGCACGAACAGGCTGCCGCGGTTCTGCAGGGCGATGCCGGTCGCCGGAGGAACGACCGCCGAGCCGAACGACTCGAACAGCGACTGGATGAGCGAGACCGCCAGGCCGCGGCCGTCCACGACCGAGAGACAGACGGTGTCGCCCGAGCCGGAAGGCGGAGCGTCGCGCGCCTCGACCGCCGGCGCCGACGACGACGGGCGAAGGTCGCCACAGGCGACCTGGCCCGCGGCGCCATCCGGGTCGATCGACCGGCGGCGATCGGACGCGTAGGCCTTCGACACCAGGGCGGCCAGCACCGAGGCGTCCACCGAATCGGGGTCGGCCAGCCAGGCGTCGCGGTCCGCGAACGCCAGGCGCTTGGCTTCGACGATCGCGTGCAGGTACGAGGCCGAGTTGTGGCCCATCGCGCGCAGGTCGAACGCCTCGAGGATGTTGAGCATCTCGAGAACGACGAACCCCTGCGTGTTGGGCGGCAGCTCCGCGACCTCGCAGCCGCGGAACGTCGTGCGAAGCGGATCGACCCACCGCGCGGAGTACGCCGCGAGATCCGCCCCGTCGATCAGGCCCCCGAGCGCGGCAAGATGGTCGGCGATCGCCCGCGCGATCGGGCCGCGATAGAAGGCGTCGCGCCCGCCCGACGCGATCTGCTCGAGCGATCGGGCGAGCGGCGGGTTGCGGAACACCTCGCCCGCACGCGGCGCGTGGCCTCCGGGCAGGAACACGTCGGCCGCCGCGGCGTGGCCGGCGAGGATCGCCTCGACCTCGCGCCACTGGCCGGCGACGATCTCGCAGACGGGGAAGCCGTCGTTCGCGTACCCGATGGCAGGCCGCAGGGCCTCGGCGAGCGTGATGGTGCCGTGGCGGGCGAGCAGCTCGGACCACCCGTCCACCGCGCCGGGAACGGTGACCGCGAGGGCGTCCCTCGACGGGATGCGCGCGTGGCCGGCGCGGAGGAGCGTCTCGCACGAGGCCGCCCGGCCAGTCGGGCCGCTCGCGTTCAGGCCGTGCAACCGGCCGCCCGGTTCGCAGACGATGGCGAACAGGTCGCCGCCGATGCCGGTCATCGTCGGCTCGACGACGGCGAGGACGGCGGCCGCGGTGACGGCGGCGTCCACCGCGTTGCCGCCGCGGCGGAGCACGTCGAGACCCGCCGACGAGGCGAGCGGCTGGCTGGTGGCGATCATCCCCCGGCGCGCCAGCGACATCGAGCGGGTGCCGCGCGGGTTGCCCGACGGGCGGTCTCCAGGGTGGATCGTCCTGACCTCGTCCATGCGAGGGGGATTGTACCAGACAGGCCCCAGGCTTCGGGCGACAGGCTTCACGCCGTGTCACCCTGACTCGGCCGGCCAGGAGGCCGGCTCCAGCCCTGACACCGCCGTCAGCCGTCAGGCGTCAGGCGTCAGGCGCGAGACGTCAGGCGTTAGGCGGATTCTGGCGTCCCCGCCCGTTTCGTTGTATACCGTCCCTGAAGAACGTCGAGCATCCGCCGCCGCGTCAACCTGGATCCGGGGAGGGACCAATGGCCTGGGCGCTCTCGCTCCTCGTCGTCGTCCTCGTCGCGGCCGCCGCGGTCTGGCTGGGTCGCCGGTACTTCGCCCTGCGGGGCGCGAGAATCGTCGAGTGCCCGGAGACCAAGGCCGCGGCCGCCGTGAGCCTCCGCGCGGCGCGGGCCGCCGCGGGCGGATCGCTCTCGCTCGCCGAGTGCTCGCGCTGGCCCGAGCGGAAGACGTGCGGCCGGCAGTGCCTCGCCCAGATCGAGCAGGCGCCCGCTGACTGCCTCGTCCGCACGATCGTCACCGGCTGGTACGCGGGAAAGACGTGCACGGTCTGCCGCCGGCCGCTCGGCGAGATCGACTGGTTCGAGCGCAAGCCCGGGTTCGTTGACGCCTCCGGCAAGGCCAGGCCCTGGACCGACGTGCCGCCCGAGCAACTGCCCGACGTGCTGGCGCGCGACCAGCCGATTTGCTTCGACTGCTACGTCGCCGCCACCTTCAGGCAGCAGCACCCGGAGCTGGTGACCGACAACCGGTGGGAACGCGCCGGCCCTGAAGGGCCGGCCTACACACGAGCCGCTGTGTCTGAGGCGAACCCGCGACCCTCCCTTTCCGTCTATCTATGTGGGAAAGGGGACAAGCGATGTTCAGCCGCATTTACGACAAGGCGGACTGGGGAGTGGGCGTGCTGCTCCTGGCCGCGATCGTCTGCGCCGTATTCCTCTGAAATCGACTTCCGGCTGACGACTGACGGCCGGCTACGACGCGATGTAGGTCGTTCGCGCGCGGGCCGTCATGCCCGGCCGCTTGACCCGTACCTCGAGCTTGTGCTTCTTGCCGTCCCGCGCCTCGACGGAGAAGCCGAGCAGGTACTGGCTGTGCAGCTCGAGCGCCACGCGCGTGAACGTTGACGTGAGCTGGTCGGTCCGCGAGAGTTCGAAATACCCGCCGCCGGTGGCTTCCGCGAGCCTCTTCAGGCTCCTGTCGGGCATGGTCCGCACGATCCGTCCGCGGACGGGTTCCTGCCCCTGCAGGCCGATCGCGTAGACCATCACCTCCTGGACCTGCGCGCGGTCGAGCACGGTGCCGAACTTCATCCGGCTGCTGGTGTCGGCGCCGTCGGTGAACACCAGGACGACCTTCCGCCCCTCGACCTCCCGCAGTTCGTCCAGCGCCTGGGCGATCGCGTCGTAGAGGCGCGTGGGATACCCGAAGTCGATGTTGGGGAGCGAGGCGATAAGCTCGTCGCGGTCGCCGCTCATCGGCGACAGCATCTGGATCTTGTCGTTGAAGTCGCCGACCCGCGCGCGGTCGCCCGGGAGCAGGCGCAGCAGGAACTGCTCGGCCCCTTCCTTGAGAATCTCGATGTTGCCCGTCATGCTCCCCGATGTGTCGAGCATGACGACGACGGTGACCGGCAGCGCCTCGTTGCCGAACACGGTGAGCGGCTGCGGCTTGCCGTCGTCGAGCACCTCGAAGTCCTCGCGCGCCAGGCCGGGGACGAGGCGCCCCGCCTCGGTCACCGTGGCGAACAGCGACACCGTCTTGACCCCGGTGCGAAACGTGGCCGGCGGCTGGCTCTGCGCGAAAAGCGGGACGGCGGCGGCGGCGGCAAGCGCGGCGGCGGCAAGGATCAGCGTGCGCTGAGCTGGGGCCATGAGGGCAGAGTAACATGGCTCCCGTATACTGTCAGAGGCCCGCGCCTGGAATTCTCTCCCGAGGAGCCATCGATGTCAGAACCGCGTCCGCCGCTGGTGGCCACGCTCGAGTGGGATGGTGAGCAGCAGTTCACCGGTGAGGTCGGCAAGCACACCGTCGGCATGGACGGCTCGGCCAATGCCGCGCCGACACCGGTGCAGTTGCTGGCGCTTTCGCTGGCCGGCTGCATGGCGATAGACCTCGTCCACATCCTGACCCGGGGACGCCACGCCATCCACTCGCTGAAGACGACGATGACCGTCCATCGCGCCGCCGAGGAGCCCCGGCGGCTCACGCGGGTCCACATGGACTTCTCGCTCGCCGGGAAGATGCTGCCGGAGCACGTGGAGCGGGCGATCGACCTCTCGCGCGACAAGTACTGCTCGGTTTGGAACAGCCTCCGCCAGGACATCGAGCTGGTGGTCGCCTTCACGATCGAAGCGCCGGCGTCAGCGTCCGAGGCCGCGCCGAAGGCGCGATGAGCGCGCCGGAACGGAGTTTCGACGGCCGGCTGAGCTACATCGACTGGATGCGCGGGCTCGCCATCCTCATCATGATCGAGGCCCACGTGCTCGACGCGTGGACCCGGCCGGCGCGTGGCCGTGCTCGGCGGCGGCGCGCTGGCCGTTGCCCTGGCGACGCCGCTCGTCCGGTCCGCGTCGTGGATTGGCGCCTTGCCGCCGGTCCTGCAGTGGTACCTGCGCCAGACGCCGGGTCGTACCTGCCGTCGCTCTCCGCCGACTCGCAGTTCTGGACCAACTCCCCGATGTTCTTCCTGCTGCGCGTCGGCCTCGTCACCTCGACGCTCTCGATCCTGTACTTCTACGAGCGGCGCCCGCGGCTGCTGGGCCCGGCGTGGCGGTGGGGATCGCCGTTGGTCGAGAGAGCCTGACCGCGCCGGAACGGGTCCCTACCGCGCGGGAACGAAATCGTGTACAGTACCGTTACCTCCCCGTGTGGTTCGGTCGCTCTCACCGGGTTCTCACCCGCGGTCATAGGGGAGGCGGGCGCTCGACTCGGCACCCGGCCGGCTCCTGGATCCGGCATCGCTCATCAACGCCACGCACGTCCGTCGGGGACGCGTCACGGCCCGGCAACGCGGCGGGGCTCGACAATAAACTGTAGTGATCGGCCTATCCCGCCAGCGAGTTCTTCGGGGGCTCTCATGCAACAGCGCCGGCTTCGGCCCGGTGACATCGTAGACGACTATTGTCCGCGCGAACGCCGCCTTACCAACCATGCCATCGTCGCGATGGTGGAGGATGACGTCAAGCAGACGCGGTGCACGACGTGCGACACCGAGCACGAGTTCAAGCACGGCAAGATGCCGACGCTGCGACGAAAGAAGGACGCCGTCTCGACGGCCTACAAGGAAGTGCTCGCGGCCGTGACGTCCGACCCGGCGGCGGCCGTTCCGCACGTGGTGGGGGCGCCCCGCGAGGAGGTCGCCGTCGCCGAGACGCCGCCCGAACCCGCCGACCTGGCGCCGGAAGCGGCGGAGGCGGCGCCCGGGCCCGTCGAGCCGGAAATTGCCGCCGCGGCGCCAGATCCCGGTGCTTCCGCCGAACCGGACGGGTCGAACCCGACCGACGTCGGCCACGTGCACCGCCGCCTGATCCGCGCGACGCTGCCCCGGACGGAGAACCAGCAGGTCGTGCGGCCGATCCCCGAGTTCACGATGCACCAGCCCCAGGGGCGCCCCGGCAAGTTCCGCGGCGGGATCCCGCGCGGAGCGGGCTCGAGGCCGGGCGGCGGGCGCGGCGGCGGCATGTCGCGCGGTCCGGTCTTCGGGCGCCAGGCCGATCGGGCCGGGGCGGGCCGCAACGAGATGCCGCGCCAGGGCAGAAGCCATCCGCCCGGCCGGCACGGCAAGAAGCACTCGAAGTAGGCGTGACCGCTGACCGACCCAGGATGAGCGACCTCTCCGGTCAATTCGGCGTCGTCGTCGGCGTCGCCAACAAGCGGTCGATCGCGTGGGCCATCGCGCAGGCCGCGACCGACGCCGGGGCGCGGATCGCGCTGACCTACCAGGACGCCCGGCTCCGCGAGAACGTCGAGGAGCTGGCCGCGCTGACGCGGGACCCGCTGGTGCTGCCCTGCGACGTCTCCCAGGACCAGTCCCTCGACGAGCTGTTCGAGACGATCGGCCGCGAGTTCGGCGGCCTCGACTTCGTCGTCCACGGCGCGGCGTTCGCGCCGAAGGCGGAGCTGGCCGGCCGGTTCGTCAGCACATCCCGCGACGGGTTCAGGATCGCCCTCGACGTCAGCGCCTACTCGCTCGTCGCGATGGCCCGGCGGGCGCAGCCGCTGATGGCGCGGCGCGGCGGCGGCAGCATCGTCACGCTGACCTACCTCGGCAGCCAGCGCGTGTTCCCCAACTACAACGTGATGGGCGTCGCGAAGGCCGCGCTCGAGGCGAGCGTCCGCTACCTCGCGGCCGATCTCGGGCCGGAGAACATCCGCGTCAACGCCGTGTCGGCCGGGCCGATCCGCACGCTCGCGGCCACGGGCATCTCGGGGTTCTCCGACATCCTGGGCGTCTACCGCGAGCGGGCGCCATTGCGGCGGAACATCGACGCGTCGGAAGTCGCCGGCGCCGCCATGTTCCTCATCGGCCCCGAGAGCCGCGGGGTGACCGGCGAGATCCTCTACGTGGACGCAGGATTTCACATCGTGGGGATTTGACGAGAGCCGGCCGGTGAGGCGCCGGTCGTGGCCCGGTTCGTCGCGCCGGGCTCAGCTCGGCGGACCTCGCCAAATTCGCCCTTTGCGCCGACCCGGTCCGCGCCCGGCTCTCCAGTGCCGGTCGTGAAGCGTAAGGCGTAGGGCGTGTGGCCTAGCCGACTGCTGTCGGCGAACTCAAGGCCACCATGGCGACCGGCGGGGCGGGGAACTGCGCGGCGACCGTCTGGACGGATTCGGCCCGATCGGCGGGCGCCGGCTTGCGGGTCTTCTTGTCGCGGTACATCCGGCCGTCGGCGGTCGCCAGCAGGATCTCGTACGTCTCGCCGTCGGCCGGGAACACGGCGGCGCCGGCGCTCATGCTGACCTTGAGCGTCTGGCCGGCGACGACTTCGAGGGCGATGCCGCGCACCGCCTCCTGCAGTTCGACCCGCTTGGCCTCGGCTTCCTCGATTCCGCAGCCGGGCAGCACGATGATGAACTCGTCGCCCGCGTACCGGGCGCAGACGTCGTAGTGGCGCACCGTGTCGCGCAGCACGCGCGCCACGGCCTGCAGCGCCAGGTCTCCGGTCTGGTGGCCGAAGGTGTCGTTGATCTGCTTGAACTCGTCGAGGTCGAGCACGAGGATGGCCACCTCGTGGCCGAGCCGCTGGGCCCGGGCGAGCTCGCGCGTCAGGTGCGTGAAGATGTAGCGCGTGTTCGGCAGCCCGGTGAGCGCGTCGCGGAGCGACTCGTCGCGCGTCCGCTCGTAGACGAGCGAGTTGGAGATGGCCGCGGCCGTCTGCTCCGAGATCTGGTCGAGCAGGCGGCGGTGCTCTTCGGTGTAGAAGTCCGGGGAGGCGTGATAGAGCGCCAGGGCGCCCACCACGCGGTCCCCCGAGATGAGCGGACAAACCAGCGCCGACTGCAGATCGGTGCCGGCCTCGGCCCGCGCGCCCGCCTCGAAGTCGGCGACCGGCTTGCCGTTGACGAGCGGCCGCCGGTTGCGGATGACCCACCCGGCGAGGCCGGAGCCTTCGCCGAGGATCAGCTCCCGCAGGTCGTGCTCCCACACGCCCGATGC
This sequence comes from uncultured Acidobacteriota bacterium, assembly GCA_963776495.1. Lineage (GTDB taxonomy): Bacteria > Acidobacteriota > Vicinamibacteria > Vicinamibacterales > Fen-181 > FEN-299. Next base: position 1,200,306 of record CAVZMW010000003.1, read on the forward strand.
GAACCGGCAGCGGATGCTCCCGTTGCCGTCGCTGATGTACAGGGCGCAGGTCGAGAACGGGATGAGCGTGGTGAGCTTGCCGGCGATGAGCGACATCGTGTCGGCCACGCCCAGGCTCGAGCCGATGGCCTGCGCGATCTCGTAGAGCGAGTAGATCTCCTGGTGGGCCTGGGCGATGTTCTCGAAGGCCGTCCTCTCGCCGGGTTGCGGCGACGGGGAATGGCGCGCGTCCCGCCGCTCCCGCGAACTCGCGCCGGCCGCGACGAGGCCCTCGACCGGCCGCGCCGCCAGGATGCCGAGAAAGATCGACACGAGGTGGGGATCGAGCGCACGGCCCGATTCCTCCTGCAGCGTCAGCGCGGCCGTCTCGCTCGACACGCCGTCCTTGTAGGGCCGGTCGCGCATGATCGTGTCGAAGTAGTCGGCCACGGCGAGCACGCGGGCCCCGAGCGGGATGTCGTCGCCGCGAAGGCCCAGCGGGTAGCCCGACCCGTCCCAACGCTCGTGGTGGCAGAGTACGAGCGGGGCGACCGGGTAGGGGAACGGCACGTGCTCGATGATCTCGAACCCCACCTGGGGATGGATCTTGATCCGGTCGAACTCCTCGTCAGTGAGCGGCCCGCGCTTCGACAGGATGTGCTCGGGCACGGCGAGCTTGCCCACGTCGTGCAGGAGGGCGGCGGTGGCGATGGCCTGGACCTCGTCCTCGTCGAGAGCGACCTCGCGCGCCAGGGCCCGGGCGAACTGCTGCACGCGGCGGATGTGCTCGGCCGAGGTCTTGTCCTTCGCGTCAATGGCCGAGGCCAGCGCCTCGATGGTGGCCATGTGCAGGCCGGACAACTGGCGCTGCTCGGCGGCGGTCCGGGCCAGGTCGTGACTCCGCCAATGCCCGATCCACCACGCGGAAGCCGCCACCAGGCCGAGCATCGCCGACGACACCGCGGAGCCGCGCAGGGCCAGGACAGAGGCCCAGGCGGTGGCAGCCAGCGCCGCCGGAAAGGCGACGCCGGGCGAGAGAAGGAAGAGCCTGGCGGAACGCATCCAGGTGACGAGCCTGGCGCCGAGACCCTCCATACGGTCGGAGACCGTGAGGGAGGATGCCTGGACGGGCCCGGCTAGACGTGTGGATGACCGTTTCACCGCCAGGCTCTATCGCAAAAGCACTGCCGTGGTCGAAAGCCTCGTGACGGTCGGTGTTAAGTGCTTACATCGCAGGGCTTTATGTTGCGTCTTGATCTTGCCGTCGGTGCCCCGCCCGTCCGGGCCGTGTTCGATCCTTGAACACGACCGACAGAATTGTCGGGCTAAGCGTCGCATGGGCAACGACTTAGAGGACCTGTCCAGCTGTACCAATATGCGAACGCACGAAATGACGATAAAGCGGGTGAATCAACGGCTGGGGTGCTGTGTGGCGGCTAGGGTGTATCGATGTGAAGCACCGGGGACCTGGCCGGTTTGAGGTCGTACTCGTCGATCTTTCGGTAGAGCGTCCCGCGGCTGATGTCGAGGACCTCGGCCGCTTCCTTCTTGTTCCAGCCGACCGCGTCGAGGACCTTGACGATGTGCGAGCGCTCGATCTCGCGCAGCGACGGGAGCCGCTCCTCGGTCGGCTCGGCCGGCGTCTCGCTCTGGTGGAGGAAGTCGATGTCGGTCGCGCGAATCGCGCGCCCGGGCGCCGACAGCGCCGCCCTCGACACGGTGCTCTCGAGCTCGCGGATGTTGCCGGGCCATTGGTAGGCCGTCAGCTGGTCCAGGGCCTCCCGGGCGAACACCTTGCTGTCGATCGGCAGGCCGTTGGCCGCGCAGTAGCGCGCCAGGAACCGCTGCGCCAGCACGGGGATGTCCACCTGCCGTTCCTTCAGCGACGGCAGGCGGATCGAGAAGGCGTTGACGCGGTAGTAGAGGTCCTCGCGGAACCGGTTCTCGCGCACGAACTGCTCGAGCGGCCGGTTGGTCGCCGTCATCAGGCGGAAGTCCACCTCGATCGCCTTGTTCCCGCCCAGCCGCTCGAACCGCCGCTCCTCGAGCACGCGCAGGAGCTTGGCCTGGGCCACCATCGACATGTCGCCAATCTCGTCGAGGAACAGCGTGCCGTGGTTGGCCAGCTCGAGCCGGCCCGGCTTCCGGTCGTGCGCGCCGGTGTAGGCGCCTTTCTCGTGGCCGAAGATCTCGGATTCGAACAGCGTGTCGGGCAGCGCGGCGCAGTTGACCGCCTGGAACCGGCCGCTCACGCGGCGGCTCAGCTCGTGGATCATCCGGGCGACGACTTCCTTGCCCGACCCGGTCGGCCCGAGGATGAGCACGGAGATGTCGGACTTGGCCGCGGTCCGGATCCACTCGAAGACGACCATCATCTTCTCGTCGCGGCCGATCATCTCGCGGAACCGCTGCACCGACGGCGACTGGTCCTCGGTGCTGACCGTCGCCCGGCGGTCCAGGAAATCGTCGAGCATCCCGGTGACGGCGTCCGACTCGGGGCGGCTGGCGATGTACTTCGGCGGCGTGCCGGGCAGGCGCCTGGCCACGCCGAACCCCGCCAGCTCCGCGACGCAGTTGTCCACGTCGAGGCGCATCCGTCCGAACACGCCCATCAGCGTGTCCACGTCGAACGACTCGGATTCGCGCGAGAACAGGTACCGGAGGATGCCGGCGCGCAGCGGCGACTGCACGAGCGTGCGGAAGCGCGCCTGCAGATCGGCGCCCCCCGGCGCCGTGCGCGGGGCGACGTCGCCGGCGGGCCGCGAAGACAGGGTGGTCAGCTCGTTGCTCACGTCAGGTCCGGATGGCCGGAATAGCCCGGCTTTCCTGTCTATCGGCTCGGACCTGGCGGCTCGACAGACCTGCCCCAAACCGGCTGACGGCTGACGGCTGGCGGCTGACGGCGGCGGTGCGTGCGTGTCCTGGCCATCCGCGGTCGCGTGGCGCCCGACTGGACCGCCCCCCGCTCGAACCCTATACTCGTAGCCGATGACCTTTCGGGATCGACTGCTGGCCACCATAGGCGCCGCTCGGCCGGTCCTCGAGACGCCGGACGTCCTGATCGTGGGCTCGGAGGTGCCCAACCTGCTCGAACCGGACGTGGCGGCGACGCTGGTCGTGTCGCAGGATCTCGATATCGGCGTCCCAATCGCCCGCCACGCGCTCGTGAAAGAGCGGCTCGCGCACCTGACGGCCGCCTTCACGCCATCGGAAGATGAGCCGTCCGTGTGGACGCCACGATTCCCGGACTTGCTCGAGGTCAACTTCGTCGGGATCGACTCCTCTCGTGACCCGGCTGACGCCTACGTGTTCGAAGACGACCGGCTGCCGTTGCTGGTGTTCGGCGCGCTGTCGCTGGTCGAGGCGGGCGACGAGATCGAAGTGGCCGGAACGCGCGTGCGTCTTCCGCGGCCCGCAGGGTTGCTGCTCGAGAAGCTCGTGACGGATCGCACCGGGGAGAAGGGCGACCGCGATTTGCTGGTCGCCCTCGGCCTGCTTGTGACGACCGGGCCGGCGGATCTCGATGAACTCGCGTCCGTGTACGCCCGCCTGCGCCCCGAACTGCGTCACGGCGTTCGTTCCAACCTGACGTTGCTGTCGCTGCTGGACACGCGGGCCGGCATGCCCGATCCCCGGCCGCATCGCGCGGCGGTGGCCGACCTGCTCCGGCGCCTGGAACGGCTGGAAGGAGGCGACGCGTGAGGCCGGCGCTCGATCACCGTGTCGAAGAGGCGCGGCGGCGCGTGCTCGTGCGGTCCTGGGAATACCGCCAGCGCCACCACGCGCGCGGTGTCTGGTTCCGGCTGCGCCGCGTGCTCGCCGACGCGAGCGCGGCCTTCGAGATCCCGCGCGAAGAGGCGAACCGACTCGTGGCCGAAGGCCTTCGAGCCGAACCCGTGGGCGACGCGCTGGAGCCGCCGAAGTTGATCCTGTTCGTTCCCGCCGATCGCATGGCCCGAATCAGTTCCGCCCGTCCCGTCCCGGTACGGTTGGGCCCGGAACTCTTGCGGGCCGAATGCCTGGCGCTCACACCGTTCGAGAGCGACGGCTCGCGTGCACGCCAGCCGGCGGAGCTTCGAAGTACGAAGTAGGCGCCCGTCCAATGGAAGGGCCGGTCGCGCTGAGCCTCTGGGTCTGCGGTCCGGCCATGCGGGGCTCTGCAGAGTCGGACCAGGCCCGCCACAACCTCACGGTGACCAAGGGGGGCACCGGCACGAGGCGGGTCACGGACCCGGCGGCTCGACAGTCGCAGGTCGAACCGGCTGACGGCGGACGGCGGACGGCTGACGGTGGTGCGCGCGTCTGTTCGTGCGTAGGCCACCCCTTCCCGCCTCCGCCCCGCTCGTCAGGTGACGGCGGGGCTACGGCGGGTCCGCCGTAGCCTTGGCGAAGGCGGACAGGGGTGGCGCAACCCGGCGGTGCGTGACCCGCGAACTCCGGCCGAACGCCGGAAAGTCCTGCGAGAGCGGCGCGTCGATTCAGCCGTCGATTCAGCCGCGTGGCGAGCGCGGGATCGCGGTGATATGATCCCGCCGGGCGGTCACCTGAGAAGGAGAACCGGCGACATGGCGGGCGGGGATCAGGTCAGAGGCTGGAAGAACATCTCGGCATTCCTTGGGACATCCGAGCGAACAGCCCGGAGGTGGGAACGCGAACGCGGTCTTCCTGTCCGGCGGCAACGGGGTGGGGCGAGGGATCCGGTTTTCGCGTTTCAGGACGATCTGGAGCATTGGCAGCGCTCGAACCCCACACTCGTGGAGGCCGAAGGCACGGCCGATCTCGAAGCCGGGAGGCGAGAAGGCGACGAATCGGCAGGGCCAGATGCGATTGCCGACGCCCGTCCCGGACCGCCTGTCGAGAAGAGTCGCCTGCGGCCGCCCGGGGTGCGGCGGGGGCTCGTCTTTGCGGCCATGGTGATCTGCGTCGTCTGGGGCATGAGCGAGTGGCTTGGCAGTCCTCGATCGCATCAAGCTCCCGATCCGTCGCCGCGCGCCGCGGATGCGCGAGCCTCCAGCCAGCCCGCGCCGGTCGTCCTGCGTTCCGTTCAGCTCGAGGTCTCGAGGCCCAACGGATGGACCGTCACGGTGCGCATAGCGCAGGGGGGAGCCGGGCAGGTAGGTGGATCGCCGGACCTTCCGTCGTTGATCCTGCGCCCCCATGTCGTGCCGGCCGGCTTGATGCTGGAGATTACCCGGGCAGACGGCAAGCCGATGAAAGGCCAGGGCAACGGATCACAGCCGATGGTGCTCCTGCTCGAGCGAAACGTCACCGTTCAACTCCGGCAACCTTGCCGGTTCTCGGTCCGGTGGCTCGGCGATGAGCCTCCTCCCAAGTAGCCGATGGCTCATTCAAGACGCTTGATGCCACCGTCTTGACAGCCGCACGTACCCACGCAGCAATCGCCGCAGGGCGTGATGACTTCGCAGCCGCAGGTCACGTCCGCGCCGCAGACGACGCAACAGCGGTCCCCGTCGGGGCCGGCGGTTGCTGGTTGCCCGGACGCCGGCACCGCAACCGTCGCCAGCCACTTCACTTCGATCGGAAAGACCGAGGCCGCGAAACGGGCGACGTCGCCCGGCTGAACGACCTGTCGCTCGACATCGTTGGCCACCAGTGTGCCCGTCGCCGCGTCCCGCACACAGGTCGTGACGACGATCTCGAGACTTCCGTCGTCCTTGAGAGCCGGCTTCAGGTCGAGTCTCGGCCCGGACACGGAACCCACCGAGCCGTGCCTGCCTGGCGCGACCGTCAGGCGATTGACACTTCCACTCGGCATCGTGACCTGCAGCACAACGGCGGGTGCCGTCGGCATGACGGCATCCTGACCGATTCCCACCTGAAGACCGATCAACCACGCAGCGACGACCAGGAGCATCGGACCCCTCCCACCGGAGAGCCAACGGGCGGGATGCCCGTTGCCGGCGGCGATCTTCCCCTTGTGACGCTCCCCGGCACAACGGTCAACAGCGGCCATTAGCGGCCAATAACGGCCACGGGCCGCGATGACCGCACTTGGCCGCTAATGACCGTTGCGCGGGCGCGCGGGTGGGCCCACCCTGACGGCGGCCGCGTTCCCCCGTGTGGCCTTGAACGCCAAGTCGTTGCGAACCAGTGAGGAGGCCAGAATGATCCGTTCTGCTGCGCGAAACGCGTCTACCGGGTCGGGCGACCTGCATGTCAGCCGGTTGGCTGGTGGGCGATACTCGCGCCGTTGCGGCCCCTCGAAGCATCGACTCCTGTTGCTGGCCGTCCTCTTGGCGGCCCTGTTGACCCCGACGTCGTTGGCCTGGGCGCAGGGGGAAATCGCGGCGCAGAACAACGGCGTCGGCAGCCTGCACGGTTCGTTCAGCTTATTGCCATGGGAGAATATAGACGCCTTCAGCGGAAATGCGATCCTGACGTTCGTCGACGCCGTTTTGCCGAGCAATGGCGGATTCGACCTCGTCGTCCGACGCGTGTACAACACGAAGGATCAGGCGTGGGTCTGGGACCTCGGCATTCCAAACAGAATCTCGCTGGTGGCGGGCTTCTACCCCATCATTGTGCAGGGCGACGGCCACAAGGAGTATACGAGTCTGGACGTGGGAAGCAGCGGCGTGTACTACACGACCTCCTTCTGGCGATACACGAGTTCCACGGGGATGCTCGAGAGCCCGGGCGGGGTCCGATTCCACTTCGAGCACGTGGACCAGACGACCCTGGTGTGTGACTACGCCCTCGACCGATACAACAATCGGGTGGACATCACCTGGACGAACAACAAACCTTCACGGGTAGTTCAGACGCTCGGAAACGGCGAAACGCGCGAGATCGACTTCACATACGGCGCCAACGGCTACCCGACCACCATGACCGCCAACGGGCGCGTCTACACCTACAGCTACGATGAGAACGGGCACCTCACCACGGCGACGTCGCCGGCCGGCGTCACCTGGCAGTTCGAGTACTTGTACTCGGGGCTTGATATCGTGACGCCGACCGGTTGGGAACCCGCCTATCCCCCCACCGGGGTACCGTGGCACTTCGACTACTCGGCCATCCCGACCAGTTCGCCCGGCATCCCCATCGAGGAACGCACGATTCTCGTGACCACGCCGACCGGGGATTGGGTCCGTTATGTCACCCACCGGGAAGGCGTCGAGCGGCCGATTGATGACACCCTGACTCCGATCCCGGAAACGCGATGGGGGACCATCAAGCTGTGGCAGCGGGTCGTGGGCCATGGGGCGGTGACGATCGGCAGCTGGCAGTTCGGCTACGGCTACGGGAACTACAGCGCCCATCAGTACACGACCATCGAGGGCCGGGATGCGCTCGACAATCTGATCTATCACGCCGAGTACGACCACAACGGGTTCTATGGCGAGGCTCCCCAAATCTACGCACTGGTGGGGCTCGATGCGGCCGCGCAGCGCACGGATTACTTGTGGACCACCACCTCCGTCGGGTGGTCCGATTGCTACGGCTACATCGGAGAGTGCTCAGGCTATCGAGACGCCTTTCTCCCGCAGTCTGTGACAACGACGCTGAGCGGCCGGTCCTACGCGAAGACGTACACGTATGCCGGCGGTAACTTCAGCCATTTCGGGCAGCCGACCCAGATCGACGAAACGGGCGACTTCAGTCAGACCACGAAGTTCCTGGATCCGCGGACGTTCACCAGTCCGTACCTGGCCGACGCCTTCCAGACGGTCGAGGTGGACGGGGCAAGCCAGTCGTTGACCTCGACGATCGAGTACGACTCCCTCGGGTTCGTCACCGCGCGTACGGGCTCGGGCGTCCGCACCGAATACACGCGGGATCCATTCGGCAATGTGGCCAGCCAAATCGTCGGCACCGCGCCGAATGCGCAGGTGACGACGTTCGACCATGACAAGGGCGTCCTCAGCGGGATCCACGGTCCGCTCTCCGCCGTGACGATGGAGATCAACGACGACGGGAGCGTCGCGTCGAAGACCCAGGCCGGGCGAACGACCACGCTGACGTACTACCCCGACGGCCGTCTCCAGACGGTGACCCCGCCTCTCGGCCACGCGACGACCACCACGTACGCGTCGGACGGGTCGTGGACGACGGTGTCCCGTGGCACCGCGTGGACCAAGACGTGCTACGACGGATTCGGCCGATCGAAGGCGACCATCACGAGCGATCTGGTCCGCACGGACGTCGCGTATGACGCCATGGGGCGAGTGCGGCGCTCCAGCCTTCCCTTCGGGGCCAGTTCGGGCGATTGCCCGACGGGACAGGCGGAGATGGGGTCGGCGACGCTGTTCGAGTACCGATGGCCTCGGACGGCTCATTACGCGCAGGAATCCGGACGACACGCCCACCCACCCCTCGTACGTCACGATGGCCTACAACGTGACGACGGCCTCGATCCCGAACACGGTGGCGACGGACGAACTGGGCCACGCGACGACGCGTGTCCTGGAGGCGACCGGCAGCCCGGCCAACGCGCGCCTGACGCAGGTCATCGACGCGACGGGCGCCACGACGACCTACTCGTACAATGGACTCGGCAGCCTGACGGGCGTCACGACGCCGACGCAGGGGACGGTCCCGACGAGCGTGACCCGGACGTGGACGTACGGGGAGTACAACCGGCTCGTGTCCCAATTCCAGCCGGAATCGGGCGAAACCCAGTACACCTACGACGCGTTGGGACGCCTGTCGACAAAGAGGAGCGTCGGGCTCGACGAGACGGCCACGTATCACTACGACGCCGAGAACCGCCTCATCGCGATCGACGCTCCCGTGGAGGCGCATGCCGTGCGCGATGTGGGGTACGACGCCTGGGGCAACCGGACGGCGGTGTCGAACGGCTCTGCCAGCAGCACCTTCGACTACGATGCCGCGAACCGGTTGCGGAAGCGGACGGACGTCATCGATGGCCGCCGCTTCGAGAGCCGATTCGACTTCGACGACGACGGCAATCTGACGGACGTGTGGTATCCCTCCGGGAACCATGTCGGGTACAGCTACGACACGAACAACCGTCTCACGGGCGTGTCCGATGCGATGCGCGGGCTCACCTTCGCCCACGACTTCCACTACTATGACTGGGGCGGCCTGCAGGACTACGCGACCGGCAACGGCCTGGTGCACGCGGTCACGTACGATGCGCGGTTGCGGCCGGAGCACCTGACCGGCAGCGGCGGGGCGATGGACCTGACGTACCACTACGACGGCGTCGGCAACGTCACGGGCATCGACGACCCGCGGGAGGGCATGACCTCCGGGTTCACCTACGACGCGCTCGACCGCCTGTCGGCGGCGACGGGCGGGTGGGGCTCGCTCGGGTGGACCTACGACGCGATCGGCAACCGCCGGTCACAGACGAAGAATGGCGTCGACACGACCTACACCTACACCGCCACGAACCGCCTGGACCAGACGACGACCGGCGGGCAGGCCAGGACCTTCCTGTACGACAATGCCGGCCGTCTGACCCATGAGGTGTGGAGCCCGACCCGCACGGACGCCTTCACGTACACGCCGGACAACCTCCAGGAGACCGCGTTGGTCGCTGGGGGGCTGACGACGTACCGGTACGACGCTGACGGCCAGCGCGTCAGGAAGGTCCTCGGCGACGGGGACTCGACCTATTACCTGCGCGGGCCGCTGGGCGTGCTCAGCGAGTTCGAGGCCGAAGGGGACCACCTCGGGTGGACCGTGGACTACGTCTACGCGGCCGGCCGCCTGATCGCCGCGACCAAGCCGCCCGCTGGCGCGTGGCACACGATCGCCGTGACCCGCGCGGGCGGCCCCGGCACGGTCAGCAGCGCCCCCGTGGGGCTCGAGTGTGGGTCGGCCTGCACGGGCCGGTTCACGGCGGGGTCGTCGGTCACGCTGACGGCGACGCCGAACGACGGGCTGACCTTTGTCGCCTGGGGCGGAGGCTGTGGCATCGGCACCTCGCCGACGGCGACGGTGACGATGGGGACCAGCAATCTCGCCTGCACGGCGACGTTCTCGGGCGGGCCGCCCGAACCGCTCGCGGTGGCCAAGACCGGGGCAGGCAGCGGGACCGTGACGAGCGCACCCGCTGGCGTCTCGTGCGGGAGCACGTGCGCGGCGGACTTCGCGCAAGGGACCGAGGTCGCGCTCACCGCGACGCCGGCGACCGGCTCGCGGTTCGCGGGCTGGTCGGGCGACTGCAGCACGGGCGGGGCCGTGACGATGAGCGCGGCCCGGGCCTGCACGGCGACCTTCGTCCGGACCTACACGCTGACCGTGACCAGGACCGGCGACGGGGGCGGCGAGAGCCTCGTGACGAGCGACCCGGCCGGCATCTCGTGCGGCGGCACGTGTTCCGCCGCCTACGACGCCGGCACGTCGGTCACGCTCAGCGCCGAGGCCGCCGAGGGGTACGAGTTCGGGGGCTGGTCGGGCGCCGGGTGCAGCACGGGCGTGGTGACGCTGGACCAGGCGCGGAGCTGCACGGCGACGTTCGCGGCGGTCCCGCCGCCCGGGTGCGACGAGGCGGCGCGCGAAGCGTGCCGCGGCGAGGTGGGGTGGTGGAATGAGGAGACGTGCACGTGCGACTACGAGTGGCTGGACCCGCTCCTGATCCCGCTCGACGGGCATCCCGTCCGGCTGACGAGCGTCGCGGGCGGCGTGCGGTTCGACGTGAACGGCGACGGCGTCCTGGATCGGGTGGCCTGGACGGTGGGCGGCGCGCGGGTGGGCTTCCTGGTGCTCGATCGCAACGGCAACGGCGTGATCGACAGCCTGGACGAGCTGTTCGGCCAGATGGTGTCGGGCCACCGGCGGCCCGAGGGCGCGGCCAACAGCTTCGCGGATCTGGCGGCCATGGACCTCCCGGAGAACGGCGGCAACGGCGACGGCCTCATCAGCGCGGCGGACGCGGTGTTCGCAGGGCTCCGGCTGTGGGTGGATGCGAACCACGACGGGGTGTCCCAGCCGGGGGAACTCGTCACGCTAACGCAGGCGGGTGTCGCCTCCATCGAACTCGGCGCGCAACCCATCGCCCGCCGGGACCGCTTCGGGAACTACTTCAAGTACCGGGCCGTCGTCCACCTGGCGAACGGCCGGTGGACAACGGCGTGGGACGTCTTCCTGGCGGCGCGACTGAACGGGAGCGCGCTGGCGTCGGCCGCCGGCCCGGCGAGGGCCGCCGGGAGCCGGCCGGGACCGCTCTCACCGGGGCTCGCGGGACTCGGCGTTGCGCTCATTGCCGTGGGACTCGCCGGGCTCGTCCGGCCGAGACGCCGGACCGCGGCCGTCGCGCGGGTCGGCGTCACCGGCTTCACCACGGTGGCGGTCGTGCTGCTCTGGCCGGTGGCCGGCTTCGGGCAGGCGCCGCAGGTGGTGGAGTACCTACGACACGGACGCGCTCGGATCGGTGCGGGCCGTTTCGAACGCGCAGGGCCAGCTGACCGCGCGGCACGACTTCCTGCCGTTCGGCGAGGAGCTCGCCCCACCGAGCCCACCGCGCGACAGGAAGTTGTTCACGGGCCAGGAACGGGACTTCGAGACGGGGCAGGACTACTTCAACGCCCGGCAGCTACGGCCCGATCTCGGAAGGTTTCTGACGCCGGATCCAATGACCTTGCTGCCTGTCCCGTTCGATTCGCAGGAGCTGAATGCCTACGTGTACGTCAAGAACAACCCTTTGTCATGGGTCGATCCCAGCGGTTTGGCTGGGACGGATATTACGGTCACCGTCACCGCCCCACTGCCACCTGACGTGCCCCTTGTTCCACTTCCATTAGATATGCCTGGCCCGCAACCGCTGTCGGCTGAGGAAATCCGCTCGTTGATCGCGGCCATTGGTGTGAACGGGAGCGAAAATGCCGTCGGGCGGGTGCAGCGGCTGGGCACGGTCGGCACCCCTGAAGACGCGAGGAGGACGTTCGACTTCTGCATGGACAGATCGCGTGCCACGCTGAAGAGAAAGGTCGCAGACTTGATGCCGAAGACGGGCGTAGCAAAGAACGTCGGAAGAGGACTTCTCGTTACCACCGCCGGTTGGATGTTGAAGCAATTCGGCGGCGGGGCCAAGGGGCTAGGGGAATCCTCTGTCGTTACTGTGACAGCGGCAGCATTCTGGATGATGCTGGATCACTCGATCGAGTTTGACACACTCCTTGAACAGTCCCATACAGACAATTCACAGTGCGCGCACGTGTACCTCTTTGGAGGTGGTTCAAAGTGAGGGCCGGAGCGACGTTCTTGAACGGTCTGTTTGTATTCGGTTACTTCGTCCTTGCCGACTCTCTTGCCCCGAAATTGGTCTCAGCTGGACAGGTGTGGCTATGGTCGTTAATCCTGACCGGCTACGTGGGCGGCATGTACCTGGTTAATCGGATGCTTCCCTCCGGCCGGGGGAAGCGGGGAGCCGCGATCCGTCTCTTGGAGGCGACAGCCTATATCTTGCTCTTGCTGACGCTGTTCTTGTCCGATTCCAGCTTGAGACCGGTATTGGAGAGACGCGGCTTGGACGGCCTCTGGCTCCCGTCGACGCTATTGTTCGCGGTGGTGGTGGCCACGATCGCGTGGAAGTCTCATGTGAGGCGGAAACGCTCGGACGGATCGACTAACTAGCCCACCTGCGTCATGCTCGCTGGAGGTTCGCGGGTGTCTGTCCGACCAGCAGAGAAAGACGATGCTGTTCGAGTGGGGCGTCTGCTCCCTCCCCCCTCGCTTGCGGAGATCGGTGAAATCGGTGAGTGCTACCAGGCGGACACGCTCGTCTCAACCCTACCGGGGCCCACGTATCACGGTGCTATGAGCACCCGACGCGACATAGGCAGGACTCCGCAAAGCGGCGAGGGTTCATGTGCTGAATCGGAAGGCCGGGATTGCATTCCGCCGATACGGCCAAGAGGATCCCGCGATGACTAAGAGGCCTCGGTTAGCCCTCGCGCTGCTGGTCGGCACGACAATTACGTGCGTGACCGAACTGATACTGCTGGCATACCGCAACCACCCACCCGTCTGGGTCGGAAGGATCTTCGATGTTCTGACTCTTCCAGCGGGCGCGGTCTGTTCCGTCCTGCTCAACCGCGGGAGCGAGTACATGTCGCTCCTTCTTCTGGGTGTCGCGACAGACGTCATTTTCTATTCGGCGTTGGCCTGGTTCTTGTTGGGCCGACCATGGCGGCGTCTTTTTTCATCCCGCCGGACATAGTGCGGCTGAGGTCACGGGTAGGCGACCAGCGGCGGCCAGGCCGAGTCGTTCTTCTGCGACGCGGCCGGCCGTCTGACCAATGAGGTGTGGAGCCCGACCCGGACGGATGCCTTCACGTACACGCCGGACAACCTGCAGGAGACCGCCTTGGTCGTTGGGGGGCTGACGACGTATCGGTACGACGCCGACGGCCAGCGCGTCAGGAAGATCCTCGGCGACGGGGACTCGACCTATTACCTGCGCGGGCCGCTGGGCGTGCTCAGCGAGTTCGAGGCCGAAGGGGACCCCCTCGGGTGGACGGTGGACTACGTCTACGCGGCGGGCCGCCTGATCGCCGCGACCAAGCCGCCCGCCGGCACCTGGCACACGATCACCGTGACCCGCGCGGGCGGCCCCGGCACGGTCAGCAGCGCCCCCGTGGGGCTCGATTGTGGGTCGGCCTGCACGGGCCGGTTTACGGCGGGGTCGTCGGTCACGCTGACGGCGACGCCGAACGACGGGCTGACCTTCGTCGCCTGGGGCGGGGGCTGTGGCACCGGCACCTCGCCGACGGCGACGGTGACGATGGGGACCAGCGACCTCGCCTGCACGGCGACGTTCTCCGGAGGCACGCCCGAACCGCTCACGGTGACGAAGACCGGGTCCGGCACGGGGACCGTGACGAGCGCACCCGCTGGCGTCTCGTGCGGGAGCACGTGCGCGGCGGACTTCGCGCAAGGGACCGAGGTCGCGCTCACCGCGACGCCGGCGACCGGCTCGCGGTTCGCGGGCTGGTCGGGCGACTGCAGCACGGGGGGGGGGCCGTGACGATGAGCGCGGCCCGGGCCTGCACGGCGACGTTCGTCCGCGAGACGTGCACGTGCGACTACGAGTGGCTGGACCCGCTCCTGATTCCGCTCGACGGCCACCCCGTCCGGCTGACGAGCGTCGCGGGCGGCGTGCGGTTCGACGTGAACGGCGACGGCGTCCTGGATCGGGTGGCGTGGACGGCCGCCGGCACCCGGGCGGGGTTCCTGGTGCTCGATCGCAACGGGAACGGCGCGATCGACAGCCTGGACGAGCTGTTCGGGCAGGCGGTGTCGGGCTCGCGGCGCCGGCCGGGTGGGACCGCCAACAGCTTCTTGGACCTGGCGGCCTTCGACCTCGCGGAGAACGGCGGCAACGGCGACGGCCTCATCAGCGCGGCGGACGCGGTGTTCACAGAGCTCCGGCTGTGGGTGGATGCGAACCATGACGGGGTGTCGCAGCCCGGCGAGTTCATCACGCTGGCGGAGGCGAGCATCGCCTCGATCGAGCTGAGCGCCCAGCCGGTCCGCCGCCGGGACCGCTTTGGGAACTACTTCAAGTACCGGGCCGTCGTCCACCTGGCGAACGGCCGGCGGACGACGGCATGGGACGTCTTCCTGGCGGCGAGTCTGAACGGGAGTGCGCCGGCGGCGGCGGCCGCGCTGCCCTGGCTCGGCGGCAGCCGGCCAGGACCGTCCGCCCCCGGGCTCGCGGGGCTTGGCGTGGCGCTCATCGCCGTGGGACTCGCCGGGCTCGTCCGGCCGAGGCGACGCGCGGCGGTCCGACTCCGTCCGGCGGGCGCGCGGGTCGGCGTCACCGGCTTCACCACGGTGGCGGCCGTGCTGCTCTGGCCGGCGGCCGGCTTCGGACAGGCGCCGCAGGTGGTGGAGTACTACGACACGGACGCGCTCGGATCGGTGCGGGCCGTTTCGAACGCGCAGGGCCAGCTGATCGCGCGGCACGACTTCCTGCCGTTCGGCGAGGAGCTCGCGCCGCAGAGCCCGCCGGCGGACAAGAAGCTCTTCACCGGCCAGGAGCGGGACTTCGAGTCGGGGCAGGACTACTTCAATGCCCGGCAGCTACGGACGGATCTCGGGAGGTTCCTGACGGTCGATCCGGAGAACGCAAGCGCCAGTCTGGACGATTCCCAGAGTTGGAACGCGTATGCCTATGGCCGGAACAACCCGCTGAGGTACACGGATCCCGATGGCCGCGAATACCAAATCTGCGGCGTGGGTGCTGGTTGCTCGGACGTCAAGGACCGGTCTTGGGAAGGGGCAATGGATAACGCCGGCGGAAGCTACCGGTTCTATAAAGGGCAAATCTGGACGGTAGTCAACGGACAGTGGACCTACGCAGGAACGTATGAGCAGGTGAGCGAAGATGCGCCCCAGGCCAACTTCGACGTGATGATACATTCGGCAGGAGGGCTCGCGGAGCGCTGGTTGAGGGAGGCGGCGACGCAGATGGCGATTGGCACGGCCATCGCGGCCACAGGCGGCCTCGCTGCGGGCGCGCTGAGTGGGGGCCTTACCGCGGGTGGCGCCACGACGCTCGGCGTCGGGGGGATACCCGTAGTCTTCAAGACGATGCACTATGCGCCGCGCCTCGTCGCTGCCGGAGTCAGCGTCGCGAAGGCTGAGGCGGCGGTACGTGGCGGGATTGCGATGGGACAGCGCGGCGGTGAGCTCGTCGTGGACGGCGTCAAGCTGATTTGGCGGGCGTATGCCTACAACGGCCAGCTGTACGTGGGGACGATACACGTGAAATGGTGATTCGATGCGCAAACTCCATGACAACGAGCGGCGAGCAGTACTGGCGATGGTCGCCGCGATCGGGCCCGCCGGCGAGCGGGTCGCCACAGATATTGCTGATGGGCAAGTAGAGCCAGAGGATCCACACGGCGCTCACCTGATTTTCCACCTTCCCGGGTACGAGCGCCCGCCGTACAAGGGGCAGAGAGATCTGCCCGTTGAAGGGAGAATGCGGGACGTGGACGGAGTCGAGATTCGGGTACTGCTATGGGAGGACCAGAACCGGCGTGTGTACGAGCTGGAACTGTTGAAACTGGCCGAAGGGGAACCAATTGCACCTGACTGGGACACGTTTGAGGTCGTGCCGCGGTCGTAACGCGCCATGCCGCTTCAGGGTGTAGTGGGCTTGATGCGGTTATCCGGGTTTCTACATCCCCGGATCAAGCCCAGACCCGCGCGGGCGGCCCCGGCACGGTCAGCAGCGCCCCCGTGGGGCTCGAGTGTGGGTCGGCCTGCACCGGCCGATTCACGGCGGGGTCGTCCGTGACGCTGACGGCGACGCCGAACGACGGGCTGACCTTCGTCGCCTGGGGCGGGGGCTGTGGCACCGGCACCTCGCCGACGGCGACGGTGACGATGGGGACCAGCGACCTCGCGTGCACGGCGACGTTCTCGGGCGGGCCGCCCGAACCGCTCGCGGTGACGAAGACCGGGGCAGGCAGCGGGACCGTGACGAGCGCACCCGCTGGCGTCTCGTGCGGGAGCACGTGCGCGGCGGACTTCGCGCAAGGGACCGAGGTCGCGCTCACCGCGACGCCGGCGACCGGCTCGCGGTTCGCGGGTTGGTCGGGCGACTGCAGCACGGGCGGGGCCGTGACGATGAGCGCGGCCCGGGCCTGCACGGCGACCTTCGTCCGCGAGACGTGCACGTGCGACTACGAGTGGCTGGACCCGCTCCTGATTCCGCTCGACGGCCACCCCGTCCGGCTGACGAGCGTCGCGGGCGGCGTGCGGTTCGACGTGAACGGCGACGGCGTCCTGGATCGGGTGGCCTGGACGGTGGCCGGCGCGCGGGTGGGCTTCCTGGTGCTTGATCGCAACGGCAACGGCGTGATCGACAGCCTGGACGAGCTGTTCGGGCAGGCGGTGGTGTCCTTCCGGTGAGCCTGCGTAGTGCGGTCGCGAGTCCGATCACGCGGCCGAGGTGAGGGCGGCGAGCGTCTCCCGGTAGTTCCAGGGCAGCCACGCGGCGGGCGTAGCGGCGATCGCGTTCGCGTGCCGCTGCAGCTCGGTGAGATAGTCGAAGGGATTGGCACCCGCGAGTTCGCAGGTGTGGATCAGACTCATAAAGAGATCGCCGACCTGCGCACCCGCGGCCGTCCGGTAGAAGAGCGCGTTTTTCCGGTGGAGGATCGCTTTCTTCAAGGCCCGTTCGCAGACATTGTTGTCCAGGGGCGCGCCGGGCTCTCGCAGAAAGAGCGTGAGCGGGGTCCAGTGCTTCAGGAGATAGGCGATCGCCTGGCCGAGACCGGAGTTCGGTTCGATCCGGTGATCGTCGATCTGGGCGTTCAGCCAGCCGTGGAGATCCTGCAGGAGCGGCCCGCTCCGGGTCTGATGGGCGACGAGCCGATCGGGCGGCGACAGGCCGGCCGCCCGCGCGTCGTCGTCACACCGATACACCTCGCGCAGCGCCTCGAGGATGTGTCGGCACTCGGCCGGAAAGCTTGGCGTGACCTCCACGACCTTGCGTCTGGCGTGCGCCAGACAATGCCCGAGCACGACGGCGAGCCCCTTCGGTAGATTGCGCGAGAGGGCATCGCACATTTGGATCGGCGGCCCCAGATCCGCCGCGCGCTCCGCGAGGACGCGGGCCAGGTTCTCGCCCGCGTGCCGATGGCCGGTGAAGAAGAGGGCACTGCGCTGGCCGTCGCGCGTGGCCACGAGGCCGGAGGTGAAGACCCCGGTGCGGTCGGGCGCCACGCCCTCCGGCGTGGCGCCGGTGTCTGGAGCGCCCGCGCCCGGCGCGAGCGCGAGGACGGTCATCGTCGTGTCGTCGTTATGGATCACCTCGCCTTGGGCGGCCTGACGCACGAGCTCGTGCAGCACCGGCTGGAGGACGGCGGCCGTCTCGGCGACCATCTCCCATTGGGTCGAGGCCGGCAGCGGGATCTCGACGTGCTCCTGCAGGCGTTCGAGCCGATGAAACGGGACGCCCGCCCCATACTTCAGCAGTGCGACCATGCTCGTCGAGGTGGCGTCGTATTTGTCCGGCCCGACCCCCGGCGGCGGGTCGGCGGTGAAGACCTCGCCACACAGGTTGCACCGCAGTTTCTCGAGCTGGTACACGGTGGCGGCGAGCGGGGCCTGGCCGAGGATGCGCACGAGCACGCCCGGGTCGCGTTGCGCGTACACCTTCCCCTTCGCACACCCGGGGCAGCGATCGCCGTGGTGGACGCGGCGATGCGCGACGGGGATCTGGATCGCGCCCGGATACGCGGTGGCGCCGCGCCGTCCGTGGCCGGCGGCGGGCCGGGCGTCCCCGTCACCGGGCGCCGCCGCCTCACCCGGGGGATCGGTCGTCGGCGCCTCGGGGACCAGCCCCGCCCGCTGCAGGACATCGCGCGTCTTCTCGCTGCCCGGTCCAAACAGGAGCTGGCGCAATCGCGCAATGGTGGCGCCCTTGGTCTCGACCAAGCCCGCGACGGTGCCCAGCGTGTGCAGCGCCGCCTTCAGGGTGGCGTAGTCGTCGTCACTGAGCGGCGCGTGCCGCGCCCGCTCAATCAAGCGGTCGAGATCGTCCATGTGCAGTTCGATCCGAGGCGTGGATCGAGCCATCTTAGCCGGCCCCGAGCCGCTGGCGGAAGTCGGGCGTGAGCGGATAGCCGAGGATCTCCTTGACCGGCTGCGTGCGCGCCTTGGTGGGCGCGTTGTGCCCGCGCCCCGTTGTCGGGCCGAGGGCGATCCAGTTGGCGGCGCGATAGCACGTCCCGCGAAACCGCGCCGGATCGACAAAGGTCTCGACGAAGTAGATCGGGTGGCCGTACACCTGCGCCCAGTCCGCCGAGAGCCGCGCGGCCAGGCGGCCGAGCACGTGCGACGCCAGGTGGGGCACGGTGACCCACGGCAGGATCAGGAAGCGCGTGTTCGCGGCGAGGAAGCGCAGGTGCTGCCGTCGCGTCTCAGGCGCCCACCCGATGTAGCGATCCCGCGGCCCGAGGTGCCGCGGCGCCGACGCCCACGTCGCGCACGCCACCGGCCGACCGGCCGCGAAGACGACATACTTGAGATGTGCGCCGACCGGCTGCTGGTAGCCGAGATAGTGATACTGCGCGAGCAGGCTGTTGCAGAGGGCGTCCTCCGGCGTCCGGCGGACTTGGCGGATCGTCAGCGGCGGGATCGTCCGCAACGCGCCCGCGATCGGCGTCGTGTCGATCAGCACCGGCGGTGCGCTGGTGCGCGGCCGCCACGGCTTGCGGGTGCCCCAGCGCGGAGGCGGCAGCACGAGATGGCCGCCACGATGCAGCCACAAGAGCAGCCCGCGACAGATCGCATCGCACGACGTGCCGTTCGGTTGCCGCCACGCCCAGGCGTCGCAGACCGCCAGCGAGAGCGCGCGGCGGCTGACGCCCGGCTCCGCCGCAATCCGGGCCCGCAGCCAGGTGAGATCCGCGACGGTGATGCGGCGACCGCGATAGGTCAGCTCGTCGTCCACGGCCGAGAGCGTACCAGAGCCCGCGATAGAACGCAAGCCCCCCCCCGACTCACCCCGCGGGTAACCGGCGCCACTGCGGGGCCGCATCCCGGGCGGTCGGGTCCCCGCCGACGATCAGCCGTTGCACTTGGTGGGCCGCGAGCGCCGCCGTCGCCGTCGCGCTCGTCGGCCACCGCCGAAACCGGCCGCGCGAAAACCGTTTATGCGCGAGCCAAAACCCCTGGCCGTCATAGCACAGCAGACGTAAGGCCGTGTGCCGCCGGTTCCGGAAGACAAAGACGCAGCCCGAAAACGGATCGGCCACGAGCACGTCGCGACACACGCGGGCCAGCCCGTCGATGCCCTTGCGGAAGTCCTGCGCCTCGACCGCCACCAGGATCCGCATCTGCGGCGTGAGCTGGATCACCCCTCGTGCCCCCACGCCGCGTGGACCAGCGCGAGCAGATCGGGCACGCGCAGGTCCGACACCTCCAGGCGCAGGCGCCGGCCACGCGGGCCGTCGACCGCGATCACGCTCGCGCCCACACCGAGCGGTCCCGCGACGCCGAGATCGACAAAGGCCGGCGCTGCCGCCGTCGGGGCCGGCCCGTCGCCGGCCAGGCGGCGCTTCAACGTCGCGTAGTCCACGCCCAGCGCACGGGCCGTCGCGCCGACCCCGTGCTGCCGGGCCACGTCGACCGCGGCCGCCCACAGCGCGGCCGGCATCCGCGTGCCCCGGTGCGTCCGCGTCTCCCGCCACTGGGTAATGCGCGCCCGAAGGGGCGCCACGGTCGTGAGATCGAGGGGAATCTGCTGGTCCATCGGTCCGTCCTCCTGGCTCCCGCGAGCCGACGGACCAACGGTAACAAAGTCGCTCAGGTCAATTCACGCAGGCTTGCCGGAAGGACACGGTGGCCTGGACGGTGGCCGGCGCGCGGGTGGGCTTCCTGGTGCTTGATCGCAACGGCAACGGCGTGATCGACAGCCTGGACGAGCTGTTCGGGCAGGCGGTGTCGGGCTCGCGGCGCCGGCCGGGTGGGACCGCCAACAGCTTCGCGGACCTGGCGGCCATGGACCTCCCGGAGAACGGCGGCAACGGCGACGGCCTCATGAGCGCGGCGGACGCGGTGTTCGCAGGGCTCCGGCTGTGGGTGGATGCGAACCATGACGGGGTGTCGCAGCCCGGCGAGTTCGTCACGCTGGCGCAGGCGGGCGTCGCCTCCATCAAGCTCGGCGCGCAACCCATCGCCCGGCGGGACCGCTTCGGGAATTACTTTAAGTACCGAGCCGTCGTGCATCTGGCGGATGGCCGGCGAACGATGGCGTGGGACGTGTTCCTCGCGGCGCGACTGAACGGGAGCGCGCTGGCGTCGGCCGCCGGCCCGGCGAGGGCCGCCGGGAGCCGGCCGGGACCGCTCTCACCGGGGCTCGCGGGACTCGGCGTTGCGCTCATTGCCGTGGGACTCGCCGGGCTCGTCCGGCCGAGACGCCGGACCGCGGCCGTCGCGCGGGTCGGCGTCACCGGCTTCACCACGGTGGCGGTCGTGCTGCTCTGGCCGGTGGCCGGCTTCGGGCAGGCGCCGCAGGTGGTGGAGTACTACGACACGGACGCGCTCGGATCGGTGCGGGCCGTTTCGAACGCGCAGGGCCAGCTGATCGCGCGGCACGACTTCCTGCCGTTCGGCGAGGAGCTCGCGCCGCAGAGCCCGCCGGCGGACAAGAAGCTCTTCACCGGGCAGGAACGGGACTTCGAGACGGGGCAGGACTACTTCAACGCCCGGCAGCTGCGGACGGATCTCGGGAGGTTCCTCATCGTTGATCCTGCTAGCATAGGGCCGGGTGCGTTCCTCGATCCCCAACTATGGAATCGATACGCCTACGGGAAGAACAATCCCCTCAGGTTCGTGGACGCGAACGGAAGATGGCCGAAGGAGATTCACAGACTGATATTCGATATGGCGCTCCCCCGTTTGACCGCCGAGCAATTGGACCTCATGGCGAGCGGTAGCGCTTGGGCTGATGACTGGCGAGGCGACCACGCGCATTCGTTCGCCCACGGGATGAGGGACGGCACGATAAATCCCCAGCAGAGTGTGGAACAGGCACAAACGCTCTACGAAGGTTGGGTAGGGTCATACTTAGAAAGTGCCCATGAACATAACTCGTATTGGGATTTTGGCGTCGCCGGACACGCGATCGAAGACACCTTCTCGCCGCCACACAGAGGCTTCCAGGGTTGGCCGGGATTCGGTCTGTCGAGCTTGCATGCTGATTGGGATCACCGGGCCATGGAGGCCTCGTTAGATCTGATCTTGGGTTCAGAACTGGAGGCTATGCTTCAGGCCATCCGCGAGGCCTTCTTTGAGGCGTTTGGCTCCAGGGCCCACACTCAGGCAACGGGCTACTTGTACTCGCGCCCGCGAGCTCCTATGTCGGTGGGGCTTCCAACGGTGACGCCGACGAAGATGTCCGGAGCTTGACAATCCTGGATTGCATGTTCACCGCCATGAAGGCGTCTGCCCCCTCCCCCTCGCTTGTGGAGACCGGTCAACTGGATGGGTGCTTCTTCGTGGACACGCTCGTTTCAACCCTACCGGTGCCCACGTATCACGGTGCTATGAACACCCGACGCGACATAGGCAGGACTCCGCGATGCGGCGAGGGTTTATGTGCTGAATCGGGAGGCCGGGATTGCATTCCGCCGATACGGCCAAGAGGACTCCGCGATGACTAAGAGGCTTCGGTTAGCGCTCGCGCTCCTGGTCGGCACGACAATTACGTGCGTGACCGAGTTGATATTTCTGGCATACCGTAGCCAGCCGCCCGTCTGGCTCGGGCGAATTTTCGACGTCCTGACGCTTCCAGCAGGTACGGCCTGTTTCTTGCTACTTGACCCAGGCAGCGAGTACACATCATCCGTCTTCTTGGCCATGGCGACCGATCTTCTCTTCTATTCGGCGTTGGCCTGGTTCTTGTTGGGCCGACCATGGCGGCGTCTTTTTTCATCCCGCCGGACATAGTGCGGCTGAGGTTGACGCTCGACGGGTCGCTCCTCCACCGGACCGGGGCGCCGCCGCGCCAGAAGCCCTTGGCCACAGAGAACAGCTTCGCGCTTCTGGCGACTTACGGCTGGGTCAGCACGCCCGGCCCAGGCGCCGCCGCCGCGGGCCGGAAGTAATCCGACTGGTACCGGTCGATCAACCCCTTGATGCGCACGGCGTCCTTCTTGTGGTGCCCGTAGCAGCTGATCGGGCTCACGCCGCCGCTCGTCTCGATGAAGATGTCCGAGAAGAACAGCTTCGTGTCGATCCGGACCGACGCGACGTGCGCGATGTGGATCGTGTGCTCGAGCCGTCCGACCCACTGCGGCGAGAAGTGCACCACCGAGGTCGGCGACACCATCACCTGCGTCGGGAAGAGGCGGTTCCCGCGGCTCCACCGGCTGGCGCGGAACACGTCGCCGGTCGTGAACGGCTTCCCCTTCCGCACGATGACGGCCGCGAGCAGGACGACGACCAGGAAGGCGACCACTGAGGCGATGACGACAGCGTTCGTGGTGGTCATGGCGCGTATTGTAGCCGGTCGCGCCCCCCGGTTGAACCTTTGACGCCGCCCGGCCGTCTAACGCCAGCGAGGGGGGACGTGTCGTGAGAAACCAGGTGATTCGCCGGTTCGGGTCGTTGGCGGTCGTGGCGGCGGCCGCGCTCATCGGCTCGGCCTGCGAGATCACGGTGGACGCGGGCCCGTATTCCGCGCACGAGGACAAGCGGTTCCAGGTGACCGGCACCCCGGACCTGACGCTGACGACGTTCGACGGGTCGGTGGAGGTGAGGTCCTGGGACCGGAACGAGGTGCTCGTCGAGATCGAGAAGCGGGCGTCGGACAAGGCGCAGGCCGAGGCCATCCGGGTGTCGGCCGAGCAGTCCGGCAGCCGGATCACCATCGAGGTCCGCAAGCCCGACGGGCCGCAGGCGAGGCTCGGCTTCCGCGTCTCGCCCTCCGCCCGCATCGTCGCCTCCGTGCCGGCAAGCTGCAACCTGGTCGTGCGCAGCGAGGACGGGTCGATCCGGATCGAGCGCGTGCAGGGGAAAATCGACCTGCGCAGCGGCGACGGCAGCCTCACCGGGATCGACCTCTCCGGGACGGTCCGCGCGCACACCGGCGACGGCTCGATGCGCTTCGACAACGTGTCGGGTTCGCTCGACCTCGACAGCGGTGACGGCGGCGCCCGGGTGTCCGGCCGGCTGCAGGCGGTGAAGCTGAGGACCGGCGACGGGTCGGTCGAGGTGCGGGTCCTCGACGGCAGCGCGATGACCGAAGACTGGGAGATCCGCACGGGCGACGGCGGCGTGCGGCTGGAGTTGCCCGCCGCGTTCGGCGCGGTGCTCGACGCCGAGACGGGCGACGGCTCGGTGCGCGTGCGCGGGTTCGGCGAGCCGGCTTCGACGCCCAAGGAAGGCGCGTCCCGCGGCGAACTGAAGCGCCAGCTCGGCAGCGGTGGGAAGCTGCTGCGGGTGCGCAGCGACAGCGGATCGATCGTTGTGAAGACGCTCTAGAAGAATCGTGTGATCGTGCGATCTTGCGAAGTACGAAGTCAGAGGTAGGAAGTACCGAAGTACGTCGCAAGCAGTCGCCGCGCGGTTTCGCCGTTTCACACTTCGTACTTCTTACTTCGTACTTCTGACTTCGCACGATCGCACGATGATTAGATTCTCGGCGTGGCCCTCGGAGAGGGCGAAAGGTACTCCGTCGGGTCACTGATCCCCGCTGCCTCGAATCCGTCCCTCCGCTCCCGGCACTTGCTGCACAGCCCGCAGTGCCGTCCCCCCGACGGCTTCATGCACGACATCGTCAACTCGAAGTTCACGCCGAGCGACGCGCCGAGCCTGATGACGTCCTCCTTGTGCATCGAGGTGAGCGGCGTCTCGATCGTCAGCGGGTGGGCGAGGCCGAGCGACAGCGTCCGCGCCATCGACGCGAAGAACTCCGGCGTGGCGTCGGGGAACGGGTTGCCGGCGAGCGGGCCGATCGCCAGGCGGTGGATGCCGCGCAGCGCGCACAGCACGCCCGCCTTGGACAGCAGCAGGACGTTGCGCCCGGGCAGGTAGACGGCCTCGTCCGGCGTGTCGTAGGCCGGCGGTTCACCGCGCCGCGCCCAGTGCGTGTCGGGATAGAGATCGGATGCGTCCACGAGGATCCGGACCAGCGGCAGGACGCCCGACGCGTAGGCGGCCGACCCGAGCAGGCGCGAGAGCAGCGCCACCTCCCCGGCCTCCCACGCCAGGCCGGCGCTGACGTAGACCGGCTGCACGACGCCGGATCGGGCGGCCCGCGCCGCCAGCACCGCGCTGTCGAGTCCTCCCGAGAGCAGCACCGCAACATCGGCCATGGGAACCGCCCTGAATTCCAAGTCCTGGGAGCCGTCAGCCGTCAGCCGTCAGCCGTCAGCCGTCAGCCGTCAGCCGTCAGCCGTCAGCCGTCAGCCGTCAGCCGTCAGCCGTCAGCCGTCAGCCGTCAGCCGTCAGCCGTCAGCCGTCAGCCTGCGCGATCCTCCTACTGTACAATCGAAGCATGTACTCCGTCACCAAGCGGATCGATTTCTGTTACGGCCACCGCCTCCTCGACTACGGCGGGATTTGCAAGCACCCGCACGGGCACAACGCCGTTGCCGAGATCGAGGTCCGGACCGAGTCGCTCGACACGCGCAACATGGTGTGCGACTTCGGCGACATCAAGCGGATCGTCAAGGGGTGGATCGACCGCGAACTCGATCACAAGATGGTCCTGCGCCGCGACGACCCGCTGGTGGCGCCGCTCGTGGCGCTCGGCGAACCGGTCTACCTTGTTGACTCGAACCCGACGGTCGAACTGATCGCGCGCCTCATCTTCACCTACGCGAAGGAGCAGGGGTTCCACGTGGTGAAGGTCCGCGTGTGGGAAACGCCCACCTCGTTTGCCACCTACCTGGGCGAGTAGCGCGTGGAGGCCACGCCGACAGCCGCAGGCAGGCCGGCCCTGGTGGCCTTCGACCTCGACGGCACGCTCATCGACTCGATCGGCGACATCGCCGCGGCGGTCAATCGGCTCGTCGGCGAGCGGGGCGGGCGCCGCCTGGACCCCGCGCAGGTGGCCGCGATGACGGGCGAAGGGGCGGCGCTGCTCGTCGCCCGCGCGCTCGACGCCTCGGGCGCGGGCGGTGAGCCGCGCGAGGCGCTGCCGCGGTTCGTCGAGATCTACGACGCGCTGCTGCCAGGCGAGACCCGTCCGTATCCCGGCGTGGTGGAGATGATTCGCGCCCTGGAGGCGGTCGTGCCGCTGGTGGTGCTGACCAACAAGCCGACCCGGGCCGCCAAGAAGATCCTGTCGCTCCTGGGCCTCGCGCCGAGCTTTCGCGAGGTCGTCGGCGGCGACGGCCCGTTCGGACGCAAGCCCGGCCCCGAGGGCCTTCGGCATCTGATGGTCGAGGCTGGCGTCGAAGCCGGAGACACCCTCATGGTCGGCGACTCCACCATTGATCTGCTGACCGCGCGGGCCGCCGGCGCGCGTGTGTGCCTTGTCCGGTACGGCTTCGGCTTCGCCAACCTGGACCGGTCTGCGCTCGGCGACGGCGAGGTGTTCGCGGACGACCCGTCCGGCGTGGTCGCCCTGGTCCTGGGCGGGCGCCGTGCAGGTTGACCGCGAGGGCTGGTCCGGCGACGGCGATTTCACGATCCAGCTCATCGGGTGGCTGCAGCGGGTCGAGGAGGTCGCGCTGGTGCGCGTCGAGGACGCGCCGGCCAGCCGGTCGGGCGCGGGCTACGTGCTGGTGGCGAACGAGTTATTCGTCACCTTCGCCTCCGAGACGCGCCGCGTGGCGGCCCGCTGGCTGGGCTTCGTCCCGTGCACGCGGGCCGTCGAGGTTCCGCGCCTGACGCTCCCGGGACTGGAGTCGCGCCTTGCCGCCGACCCCGACATCGGCCCCGCCGACTACGCGGACGAGACGATGCTCCAGTACATGAGGACGGAGCGGATCGTCGCGCCCTACCAGACCAGGGGCTACAAACTGGTGGAACTGGTTCGCCTCTACGAAGTTAAAGACTTTCAGGCCTCCAGCCGACATTGACTCTGGGGGGCGCACCCGAGACCTCGCGTCTCCGCCTGTGGCACAGGGAGAGCCACACATTTGGTCAACTCGTTGTTGACCGCCATCGTCCGGGTGGATGGCGACGCGCTCGTGATGCACGTCGGCGAGAAGCCGTACGTGGTGGCTCCCGCGGGCCCGGTCGAGCTGTCTTCGCGTCCGCTCACCTTCGAAGCCGTTGCCGGAATGCTGGGGCAGTTGCTGCCGGCCGATCACCGCCGCGCCCTTGACGAACTGGGAGCGGTCGAGCACGACCTGCCCCGCTCGCCGGTGGCCGGGGGCGAGCGGTTCACCGTGGTGGCGGCCCGAGGCGGCAACGACGTCTGGATCGAGATCCGCCGGCATCGGGCGGTGCCCGGCGAAGCGCGCGAGGCCGCCGGGGCGGCCGCGCCCTCCGTGTCTGCCGAGCCCCCCGCGCCGCCGGTGACGCCGGTCCAGGCCGTCGAACCGACCGCTGAAGTGGAAGTCCCGCTCGAACTCGAGGAACCTGCCGTGAGGCCCGGTCCGACCGCTCCGCCGCCTTCCGAACCCCCGCGGCCGGAGGCCGTGCCGATGACTCCCGTGCTGCCGTCGCCCGCGCTGGCCGGCTTTGCCCTGTCGCGCCCGGCGCGACCGACCGCCGCGCCCGCCCCGACCTCGCCGCACGCGGTCGAGGAACGGCGGGCGACGGCCTCGACCGAATCCGGCCCGGCGGTGATCGTGCCGCTGGCCCGCAGCCCCATCCGCTCCGACGCGTCGTCGCAGCCCGCGCCCTCCGCGCAGATCGCGGGCCTCGAGCGCCTGCTCCGCCTGGCGACGGCGCGGGGCGCCAACACGCTGTACCTGATGTCGGGGCTTCGGCCCTCGATCCGCATCGACGGCGAGATCTCGGCGTTCGAGGGGGAAGCGGAACTGACCGCGCCCGAGGTCGAATCGCTGCTGCTCGACCTGGCGCCGGAACGAACGCGCGAAGCGCTGGAGAAGGGGCTCGACACCGAGTGGATGTCCGACGTTCCGAACGTCGGTCGGTTCCGCTGCCAGAGCTTCCGGGACCACCGCGGCCCGGGCGGGATGTTCCGATTGATCTCGTCGCGGCCCGCGACGGTCGAGCAGCTCGGGTTGTCGCGCGAGATCCAGTCGCTCTGCGCCGAGCCCGAGGGGCTCATCCTCGTCGCCGGCCCCCGGTCGAGCGGCAAGTCGACGCTCATCTCGGCGTTCGTGGACCTCATCAACCGCACGCGCACCGACTACGTGATCACGATCGAGAGCCAGGTGGGATGCGCGCACGAAAGCCGCGGCTGCCTGGTCAGCCAGCGCGAAGTCCGCGGCAATACCGACGAGGTGGCGGCGGCGGTGAGCGCGGCGCTGCGCGAGAATCCCGACGTGCTCGTCATCGAGGACCTCAGGTCGCCCGACGTCGTGGCGCTCGCGCTCGACGCGATGGAGGCGGGCCGCCTCGTGATCGGCGCCGTGCCGGCGCACACGGCCACCGAGGCGATCGGTCGGATCCTCGACCAGTACCCGGCGGGCCGGCGCGACCGCGTCCAGCTGATGCTGGCCGAAGGGCTTCGGGGCGTCGTCTCGCAGGTGCTCGTGCGGAAGTCCGGCGGCGGTCGCGTCGCCGCGCGCGAGGTGCTGCTGAACACGCCGGCCATCGCGACGCTCATCGCCGAGGGCCGGGTCAGCCAGCTGCCGGCGGCGATCGACAGCGGCCGCAAGCTCGGGATGGTCCCGCTCAACGACGCCCTCGGCGCCTTCGTCCAGAGCGGCGTCGTCGACGTGAAGGACGCGTACCGGAAGGCGTCGGATCGCCAGGGATTCCTGGCCGTGCTGCGCCGCGACGGCGTGGACACGTCGTTCGTGGAGCGAAGGGCCTGAGGCGCGATCATTCCGCAGATGGCGCAGGGCTTCAGCCCTGCGCCGTCTAGCGCTCGACGAGCGGGCCGACCGAGGACAGCAGGAACGCGAACACGTCCTCGTCGGTGAGGCCGTTGGTCGGCGCGCCCTCCCTCAGCAGTCCCTCCCTCGTCGTCACGTCGCGCCCCCGCACGCGGCTCACCCGCGTCGCGACCTGCGGCGGATCGAGCGACACGTCGAGCCAGATCTCCATGAAATCGTCCGCGTGACGCTCGGAGGCGAGCCGCACGCCGCCCGCCGGCGTGAAGACCGCGAAGGCGTGCCCCTCGGCCTTGGCGACGTTGGCGAACATCCGGAAGACCGGCGTCGCGACGTCGCGGAGGAACGCGTCGTAGGCGGTCGCGGCCAGGTCGGTCCGCGCGCGGCGTTCCGCCGAGTCCTTCTTCGCCTGCTCGAGCGCGTGACGCAGCCGCCGCCTGATGTCGGAGATTTCCATATCGCCAGAGATCGTACAATGGATCGCGTCCCGACACCACGAGGAGGCACGCTTGGCGATCACGGTCTACTCAGGAACGCGTTGACACGCCTGCCGGAAGGTGAAGGAGTTTCTTTCACGAAACGGGCGGGTGTTCACGGTCAAGGACGTCGAGGAAGACCCGGCGGCGCTCGACGAGCTGGTCGCGCTCGGCGTGATGAGCATCCCGGTGACGATCATCGGCGACCGGATCGTGCGCGGCTTCGACGAGAAGGCGCTGCGCGAGGCGCTCGGCAGCGACTGACCGCTCCGCCGGCCCGTGCGAGGGCCGCGAGATCGGACACCAGCGCGTAAGCCGTCTGCGTGAGCCCCCCGCCGAGCTGGACGATCGAGAAGTCGCCGAGCAGGTCGGTTTCGAGCACGAGCGCGTTCTGCTGACCGGCCAGCGTCGCGAACAGGTGATCCGCCGGCACCTCTTCCAGGCCCACCCGGACGCTCACGCCGCCCTCGCGCCGCTGGCCGCGCGCCACCAGCTTCAGCCGCCTGCCGCGTGCCGCGACCGCGCGGACCTCGTCCACCGTCAGGTGGCCGATGCCGCTCCGCTCGACCTGCCTCGGCGTCGTGTTCGCGCCGAGCAGCACGTTGGCCAGCGCCGCCGCCTTCGCAGCCGCGTCCCAGCCGTCCACGTCGAGCGAGGCGTCGGACTCGGCAATCCCGGCCGCCTGCATCTCGGCCAGCGCCTCGTCGAACGCCTGCCCGCCCTCCATCGCCGTGATGATGAAGTTCGTCGTGCTGTTGACGACGCCGGAGAACCCGGAGATGCGCACGGCCGGCAGCGTGTCGCGCACGAGGTTGAAGATCGGGATCCCGTCCATCACCGCGCCTTCGAACAGGAACCGTCGGCCCGCGGCGCGGGCGAGCGAGTCGAGCTCGGCGTAGGCGAAGGCGACCGGCCCCTTGTTGGCGGTGACGACGTGCGCCCCCGCGCCGAGAGCGGCGCGAACGTGATCGATGGCCGGTTGTCCGGCCGCGACATCGAGGACCGTCGTCTCGACCACGACCAGCGGCCGGGTGCCGCCCGACTCGCGCGCCGCGCGGGCGGCCTGGCCGATCACTTCGACGGCCGACACCGGGCCGGCCGGCGGGAAGCCGCCGGCGACCGGCGCGTCGAGCGGCGTGAGCGACGCGCCCCGTTCGACGAGATCCAGGGCGCGAGCGACATCGAGGCCGCGCATGTCGCGGGCCGCGCCGTGGCGCGAGGTGGCGATGGCGACGACGCGCGGCTCGAGGGCGTGGTCGCGCCGAAGCTCGGCGGCGCGCTCGTCGAGCAGGCGCACGAAGCGCCGCGCCACGTTGCCGAAGCCGATCAGGACGAGGTCGGGAGTGAACATAGGCTACAGGCTACAGGCTACGGGCTACAGGCTACCTTCGGCGCCCGACTTCGACACCGACCGTACGCAGGGCGGGGCTTCAGCCCCGCCATCATGCGCCGGCCCTCAAGGGCCGGCCTACAAACGGCGTGATCTGCGTGGCAAGGCCATCGGCCGTCAGCCGTCAGCCGTCAGTCGAGCGAGTTCACCCCGTCACGCTGCATAGCAGATCCTCCAACCTCGCCAATCCCTCGAACAGTTCGTCCGCCGGCCCGCCGAAACCGATCCTGAAGTACCCGTCCATCCCGAACTGGTCGCCCGGCACGAGGAGTACGCCCTTCTCGACGCGCAGTCTCGTCGCCAGCTCGGAGGAGCCGATCGGCCGGTGGTACCTGGCGTAGACGATCGCGCCGGCTTCGGGCGGGACGAACGAAAACAGGTCGGCCCTGGCGGCGAGCCACGAGGTGAGCGCGGCGAAGTTCGCGTTGAGGATGCCGCGCGTCCGCTGCAGGATCCGCGCGCGGGTGACCGGCGCGAGCGCGGCGGTGGCCAGCCGGTCGTTGATCGCGCCGGGGGCGATGCTCGTGTAGTCGTGATAGGCCCACGTGTTCGCCACGAACGAGGGCGGCCCGACGACCCAGCCGATGCGGAGGCCCGGCAGGCCGTATGCCTTCGACAGCCCGCTCGTGACGAGCGCCCGCTCGTAGCGGCCCCAGATCGAGGGCGTCTCGCATCCGTCCAGCTCGGCGCCGCGGTAGATCTCGTCCGAGAGGATCCACGTGCCGTGCCGCGCGGCCTCCCGGCAGATCGCGTCGAGCGTGGCGGCGTCGAAGCAGGCACCCGTCGGGTTGTTCGGGTTGCAGACGATGAGCAGCTTCGTGCGTGGCGTGAGCAGCGAGCGGAGGGCGTCGAGATCGGGCCGCCAGCGGCCGCCCGTCTCGCGCAGCTGCCATTCGCGCACCGTCCCCGCGAACGCGCGCGCGAGCCCCCAGGTCTGCATGTAGTTGGGCGCCATCATCACGACGTCGTCCGCCGGCTCGAGCAGGCTCCAGCAGGTGCAGAAGTTCGCTTCCGATCCGCCGTTGGTCACGTGGATGTTGTCGGGAGTCGCGCCCCCGTACATCGACGCGACGGCCGTGCGGAGCGGGACCGTGCCGTTGGTCTGCGGGTAGCCGAGCGCGAGGGCGAGCAGGCGCTCACGGTCCTCGCTCGCGTCGAGGAGTTCGCCGACGGTGAGCGGGTGGACGCCGCTCTCCGACAGGTTGATCTCCACCTGGTTCTCCCAGGTGGATTGCATGCGCTCCATCTCGAATGGCACGATCTTCACAGGAATCCTCCCGGCCGGCGCCCGGCCGCGCCGCCGCACTATATGCTACCGCTATGCTGACTTGCGTCGACGCCGTTCTCTTCGATCTCGATGGCACCCTGGTCGACACGATCCCGCTCATCCTCGCGTGCTACGAGCACACGCTGGCCTCGCACCTCCCGGGCTACGACCCGGGCCGGCGCGTCGTCATCGGCAACCTGGGGCGCTCGCTCGACGACATCCTGTTCGACTACGCCGACGCGGCCGGCGTGCCCGACCCCTCATCGACCTCCCGCGCGATGCTGCAAACCTACCGGGCGTACCAGCGCGTCCACCTGCCCCTGCTCATCCGCCCTTTCGCGGGAGTTCGCGAGATGCTCGAGGGCCTGCACGCGCGCGGCCTCAGGCTGGGCGTGGTGACGAGCAAGGTGGAATGGGCGGCCCGCGAGACATATGGACGCTACGGGCTGGGGGAGTTCCTGTCGATCGAGGTCTTCCACGACGACACCGAGCGGCACAAGCCCGACCCGGAGCCGCTGCTGCACGCCGCGCTGAAGGGCGGACTCGACGCCGCGCGGACCGTCTACGTCGGCGACGCGATCCACGACATGGCCGCCGGCAAGGCGGCGGGGATGCGGACGATCGCCGCGCTGTGGGGGCCGAGCGGCAGGGAGGAACTGCAGGCGGCGGGGGCCGACGAGGTCGCGGAGCGGCCGGAGGATCTGCTCCGCCTGATCGGCTGACGGCCGACGACTGACGGCCGACGGCAGGCCTGAAGGCCCTACCGAAGTGTGACTCGCGTAGATCCCGCCGTCAGGCTTCAGCCGTCAGCCGTCGGCCCGAACGGGCCGGCCTGGCCGTAACAGCCGTCAGTCCTCGGCCGTCGGTCGTCGGCCGTCAGCCGTCAGCCGAGATCGCCCGACCGCAAGATGTCCAGATGCGGTCGGCCGGCGCGGACCCTGGGCTCGATGGTCCGCGCTAGAACGACGTCCGCCAGCTCACCGAGAGATTCCGCCCCGGCGCGTCGATGCCCCACGCGATGCCGCGGTAGTTCCGGTCGGCGACGTTTTCGAAATCGAGCGTGAGCTCGCTGCGCGTGCCGATCTTGATCCCGCCGCGGAAGCCGACGGTGACGTAGCCGGGGACGTCCGTGTACAGCGGCGCGGAGGTGAGCGCGCCGAGCACGCGGTCCTGCACCTGCGCCAGCGTCTCGCCGGTGACCTTCAGGATGTCGTCCGCGGTGCCCGCAATCCCGTCCGCGCCCGTCGTGACCCAGCCCCTGGCCGTCGCGCCGTTGTAGAAGAAGTTCCTGATGTTGTTTCGCGTCCGCGTGGCGCCGGTGCGTCGATCCTCGAGATCGAGGGTGGACAGCCGGTCCTGGCGCGCGGCCAGGTGGAGATAGGGCTCCACCCACCACCGCCCGGACGGCGCCACGTAGCGCGCGAGGAGGTAGGCGTCCGGCGCCGGAGTGCCCCCTTCGATGTTCGGCGGCGCGCCGGTGGTCTTGTCGGCGGCGTGCAGGTAGGTGAACACCGTGTGCAGCGACACCGCGCGCGTCACCTTCCAGTCGAGCGTGTGCTCGACGCCGTAGATGCGCGCGTCGCCGAAATTGGTCCGCACGAGCACCGGCGACGAGCTGGCCGCGACGTAGACGACGCCGTTGGCGTTCTGCGAGGTGATGACCTGGTCGCCGAGCGTCAGCCCCACCGCTCCCGCCGGCAGGATCAGGCTCTGGTACGTGATGTTGTCGTAGAGGTCGTTGACGAAGACCGTCAGGTCGGTGCCGAACCTGGCGGCGCGGTAGTGCGCGCCGCCTTCGTAGGACAGGCTCGTCTCGGGGCGGAGCTGCCCGACCGGCTGTCCCGTCGAGATCGCCGTCGCGCCCGCCGTCGTCCCGACGGTGGCGTTCATGCCGCCCAGGGCCGACGCCGAGACCTGGAAGCCCGACCCGGTCAGGCCGACCGTGCCGAGATCGGTCACGCTCGGCGCGCGGTAGCCGCGGCTGACGTTCGCGGTGAAGCTCAGGCCCTTGATCCCCGGGGTCACGACCGCGCCGGCCCTGAACGTGGCGCTCGAGACGGTCAGCGAATCGTCGGGCCAGAGCCGCTGGCCGTTCACGAGCGGACTGTCGGCGGCGAGCGAGCTGTACGACGCGCCCGCGTATCGGCCGCTGAGCGTGACCTGGAGGCGTCCGGGCACGGCGTCGAAGATGTCCTGCACGTAGGCGCCGCCGCTCCGGTAGCCGGCGTTGTCGGGCACGCGCCCCCGCCGCACGGCGGTGGTCCCCGACACCGGGTCGTACCAGGTACCGAGGGCGCGCTGATGCGCTCGGGGTAGAACTCGCCGCCGATGAGCAGGCGCTGGCGGTTCCCGATCTGCTTGGTCACCTGCGCCTGGAAGCCGTGGACGCGAGTCCGCTCGTACTCGTGCGTGATGGAGGCGTTCGGGTTGCCGTTGCCTCCCTGGTTCACCCGCTCCTCCCGCTGCGCGTTGTAGGAGTACGTGGCCGTGAACTGGTCGAACCATCCCAGCCCGACGCGCTGGTACTTCGCGTAGAACAGATCCAGCGTCAGGTCCCTGAGATCCGCGATGAGATTGCCGTCCCCGCCGAGCAACTGGTCGTACCGCCTTCCGTTGTCCTCGTGCGAGCGGCTGTAGTAGAGCATCACCTGCTGGTCGGGCGACGGCGCCCAGTTGATCCGGAACATCCCACCGAACTGCTGGAACGCCGTGTCGGGCAGGTGCCCCGGCATCAGCCGGTTCGACGCCACGCCGAGGAAGCGCGTGACCGCGGCGTGGGAGTCGATCCCCTGGCCGACGCGGATGTCGCCGACGTCGCGCGCCGCGACATTCGCGAAGAAGCCGTAGGTGCCGGCGCGATAGCCGAGCGCGAGATTGGCGCCGACGTTGGCGTCCGCCGTCCCGCCCTTGAGCGAAAGGAGCCCGTGGAAGCCGCCGCCCGCGCCGCCGGCGAACGACGGCGCCTCCGAGACGAACTGGATGCTCCCGCCCAGCGCGTCGCTCCCGTACTCGGCGCTGTTCGGCCCCCGCAGCACCTCCACCGCCTGCAGGTTGGTCGGCTCGATGAGATCCAGGAAGGTGTTGACGCCGCCGCGCATCGCCGAGGTCGAGTAGCGCACGCCGTCCACGAAGACGTTGACCTTGGCGCCCGTCAGGCCGCGAACGTAGATGCCGGCCATCGTGGGACTGGTCCGCAGCAAGTGGACGCCCGTTTCCTCGGCCACCGCCTGCGCCACGACTTCCTTGGCGCGGACGTCGATGTCGGCCGCGTCGATCACCGTGACCGGCTGCGGGCTGGCCGTGGCATCCTGCACCATCCCCCGCGTCGCCGTCACGCTGACCGTGGTGCGTACGCCTTCCGGCGCGATCGTGACCGCCACGCCCTCGTCGCCCCCTTCGCCCGGCGTCACGCCCAGGCGCGTCTCCGCGAACCCGGGAGCGGAGACGATCAGCAGGTAGCGGCCGGGCCGCACCGCCCCAAACGCGAACCGGCCGCGCCCGTCGGTCGTGGTCGCGCCGACGATGGCCTGGTCGGCGGTGAGCAGCGACACGTGGGCTCCGACGACGACCGCTCCGCTGCCGTCGCGGACCACCCCGGCGACATCCCCGTCGGCCCCGCTTGCGGCCCAGGCCGGGGCGGCGAGCGTGAAGACGACGGCGAGGCAGGCCAGTAGAACGTGATGCATGAATCGGCTCCTGGCGAGGGCGAGGTCGGGGGGTGTGCACCGGTGGACGTGGTGCGAACAGTGCCCCCGCACTATTGCTGAGATGGCCGACCTACTACCAGCAGTAGTAGTAGACGGCGCCGCGTCGGCGAGGCTGAAGCCTCGCCCTACACGCTCATCGGCTGATCGCCGTCAGCCGTCAGCCTTCAGCCTTCGGCCGGCGTTTCGCGTTAAGATCCCCGCATGGCGCACGAGGTCCGAACCGGTCCGGCCGCCCTGTCGCCCGACGAGATCCGGCGATACAGCCGTCACCTCGTTCTGCCCGAGGTCGGCCTCGAGGGACAGCGGGCCCTCAAGGCGGCGAGGGTGCTCTGCGTCGGCGCCGGCGGCCTCGGGTCGCCCGTCGCCACGTATCTTGCCGCGGCCGGCGTCGGCACCATCGGCATCGTGGACTTCGACGTCGTCGATCTCAGCAACCTGCAGCGCCAGCTCCTGCACATGACCCGGGACGTCGGCCGGCCCAAGGTCGTGTCGGCCCGCGAGCGGTTGAAGGCGATCAACCCGGAGGTCCGGGTCGAGGCGCACGATGTCGCGCTCACCTCGGCGAACGCGCTCGACATGATCGCGCGCTACGACGTGATCGTCGACGGAACCGACAACTTCCCGACGCGGTACCTGGTCAACGACGCCTGCGTGCTGACGCGCCGGCCGTACATTTACGGCAGCGTCTTCCGCTTCGAGGGGCAGGCGTCGGTGTTCGCGACCGCCGACGGCCCCTGCTACCGCTGCCTCTACCCGGAGCCGCCGCCGGCCGGCCTCGTCCCGAGCTGCGCGGAAGGCGGCGTGCTCGGCGTCCTGCCGGGCATCATCGGGACGATCCAGGCGACCGAGACGCTCAAGCGGATCCTGGGAGCGGGCGACTCGCTGGCCGGCCGGCTGCTGATCCTCGACGCGCTGGCGATGAAGTTCCGCGAGGTCCGCCTGCGGCGCGACCCCGACTGCCCGGTGTGCGGCGAGAAGCCCACCATCCGCGAACTCCAGGACTACGAGCAGTTCTGCGGCACGTCGCTCGCCGCCCCGTCGTCGCGGCCCGCGGACTTCGACATCTCGCCCCGCGCGCTCGCGCAGGCGCTCGACGGCGCCGACGCGCCGCTGCTGCTCGACGTGCGCGAGCCGATGGAATTCCAGATCAATCGACTCCCGAACGCCGTGCTGATGCCGTTCGGCAGCCTGCCCGAGCGCCTGGCCGAGATCGACGGCACCAGGAGCGTGGTGGCGTATTGCCACGTGGGCATCCGGAGCGTCCGCGCGGTGGAACTGCTTCGAGCCGCCGGGTTCCGTGCGAGAAACCTGCAGGGCGGCATCGAGGCGTGGATCGACCAGGTCGATCCCTCGATGCCCCGCTACTGATACGCCCCGCCATTTGATCTTCCCGCCAAGGCGTCGTAAAATACGACTAGTGAGGTCGTATATGTGCCCCGCGCCGTCGCCTGGGGTATCGCGAGGTCTATGCTCAGGTTGTCGAAGAAGGCCGATTACGCACTGATCGCGATGAAGCACCTCGCGCTTCGCGAGGGGCATACGTCGTCGAGCGCCCGCGAGATCGCCGAGCAGTATTCGATTCCCGTCGAGTTGATGGCGAAGGTCCTGCAGCGGCTGGCGCGGCGCGGGCTGTTGTCGTCGCAGCAGGGGACGCGCGGCGGGTACCAGTTGTCCCGGGACTCGGAGACCATTTCGGTCGCCGACGTCATCCAGGCCATCGACGGCCCGCTCACGGTGACGGCCTGCTCGGCGCACGACGAGCGGTGCGGCCAGTTTGCGACCTGCAACGTGCGCGACCCGCTCTGGAAAATCCGGGAGCGCATCCTCACGGCGCTCGCGACGTGCAGCGTGTCGGAAATGGCGTCGGAAGGCCCCGTGCCGGTCGTCGCCGCCCACGCCGTGCCGCTCTCGAGCCTCCCCGACGCCCGATAGGCCAAGTGTCGCCATGCTGAAACTGCCGATCTACATGGACAACCACGCCACCACGCCGGTGGACCCGCGTGTGCTCGAGGCGATGCTGCCGTACTTCACCGAGCGGTTTGGCAACGCGGCCAGCCGGAACCACTCGTTCGGGTGGCAGGCCGAGGAGGCCGTCGAGGTCGCGCGCAAGCAGGTGGCCGATCTCATCGGCGCCACGGCGAAGGAGATCGTCT
The DNA here is from genome assembly GCA_963776495.1 of uncultured Acidobacteriota bacterium. Lineage (GTDB taxonomy): Bacteria > Acidobacteriota > Vicinamibacteria > Vicinamibacterales > Fen-181 > FEN-299. Next base: position 1,237,657 of record CAVZMW010000003.1, read on the forward strand.
TCACGAGCGGGGCCACCGAGTCGGACAACCTCGCGATCAAGGGCGCGGCGCTCATGTACCGCGAAAAGGGCAACCACCTCGTCACGGTGGTCACCGAGCACAAGGCGGTGCTCGACACCTGCAAGCACCTCGAGAAGGACGGCTTCGAGGTGACCTACCTGCCCGTGGGCCGCGACGGCCTCGTGGATCTCGATCGGCTGCGCGCCGCCATCACCGACCGGACGATCCTCGTGAGCGTCATGGCCGCGAACAACGAGGTGGGCGTGCTGCAGCCGATCGACGAGATCGGCCGGATGTCGCGCGAGCGCGGCGTGCTCTTCCACACCGACGCGGTGCAGGCGGCCGGCAAGGTCCCCTTCGACGTCAACGCGTCGAGCGTGGACATGGCCTCGCTGTCGGCCCACAAGATCTACGGCCCGAAAGGGGTCGGCGCGCTCTACGTCCGCCGGCGGAACCCGCGCGTGCTGCTCACGCCGATCATCGACGGCGGCGGCCACGAGCGGGGCATGCGGTCGGGCACGCTCAACGTGACCGGGATCGTCGGCTTCGGGAAGGCCGCGGCGCTCTGCCGGGAGGAGCTGGCGCCGGAGTCGGCGCGGCTGACCGCGCTCCGGGATCGGCTGAACGACGGGCTCCACCGCAACCTCGGCGAGATCTTCGTCAACGGCTCGATGGCGCACCGGCTGCCGGGCAACCTGAACGTCAGCTTCGCGTACGTGGAGGGCGAGTCGCTGCTGATGGGCGTCAGCGACATCGCCGTGTCGTCCGGGTCGGCGTGCACGTCGGCGACGCTCGAGCCGTCGTACGTGCTGAAGGCGCTCGGCACCAGCGACGAGCTGGCCCATTCGTCGATCCGCTTCGGTCTCGGCCGCTTCAACACCGAGGAGGAGGTCGACTTCGTCGTCGAGAAGCTTTCGGCCGTCGTGAAGCGGCTGCGCGAGATGTCGCCGCTCTACGAGTTGGCGCGGGAGAAGCAGAGCTGAGGACGGCCGCAAATCGCGAGCCGCGGGTCGCGAGCCGGAGGAGACCATGTCGTATTCAGAGAAGGTGATCGATCACTACAACAACCCGCGCAACGTCGGCTCGCTGCCGAAAGACGACGCGACGGTGGGAACCGGCCTGGTCGGCGCGCCCGAGTGCGGCGACGTGATGAAACTGCAGGTCAGGGTGAACCCCGAGACCGGCGTGATCGACGACGCGAAGTTCAAGACGTTCGGGTGCGGGTCGGCCATCGCCAGCTCGAGCCTGGCCACCGAGTGGCTGAAGGGGAAGACGCTCGACCAGGCGCTCGAGATCAAGAACGTGGACATCGTGCAGGAGCTGAGCCTGCCCCCGGTCAAGATCCACTGCTCGGTGCTGGCCGAGGACGCGATCCGCGCCGCCATCGCCGACTACAAGCGGAAGCAGGGCAACGGGAACGACGGGAACGGGCAGGGCGAGTAGCTGTCAGCGGATCACGGTCGGAGGACGGGAGACGGAGTAGCCGGCAGCGGATCACGGCCGCGAGCCGTCGGCCGTCAGCCGTCGGCCGTCAGCCCTCAGCCGGTGTGGAGGAACCCATGGCAATCCAGGTCACAGACGTTGCCGCGAAGCGGATTCGGATGCTGATGGACAAGCAGGGGCTGACCGAGGGAGGCCTGCGCGTCGGCGTGAAGGGCGGGGGCTGCTCGGGCCTCAGCTACACGTTCGCGTGGGACACGCAGCCGCGCGCGGGCGACGAGGTCATCGACGGCCCCGAGAACACGCGGCTGTTCGTCGACAAGAAGAGCCTGATCTACCTGAACAACACGGTGCTCGACTACGACACCAGCCTGCTCAGCAAGGGTTTCGTGTTCCAGAACCCGAACGCCAAGAGCACCTGCGGCTGCGGCTCGTCGTTCACGGTGTAGCGGAGGAGACGTGCCCAGCGATACGCGGACGTTGACGCTGCAGTCGTGCCGGCATTGCGGAGCCGGCGCGCCGGTTGACGTCCATTTCTGTCCCCAGTGCGAACGGATCCTGACGCTGGCGCGTCACGGCGACTACTTCAGTTTCTTCGGGCTCCCCCGGAAGCTGGCCATCGACGCCGAAGATCTCGAGCAGCGCTTTCGGGCGCTCAGCCGCCAGTTCCACCCGGACTACTTCTACACCGCCTCGGCGCAGGAGCGGCTCGCCAGCCTCGAGCGCTCGTCGTACCTGAACGACGCCTACCGGGTGCTGAGGGACCCGATGGATCGCGCCGAGTACCTCCTGAAGGTCGAGGGGCTGCCGGCCGTCGGCCAGCACCAGGACGCGGCGGAGCTGCCGGCCGGCGTCCTCGAGGAGGTCTTCGCGCTCAACGAGGAGCTCGACGAGATCCGCGCGGCTCGCGAGGCCGGCGTCCCGGCCGGCCAGGTGCGCGCCCGGCTGGAGGCCGCGCGGCGGCCGGTCGAGGAACGGGCCGCGCGCCAGGAGGCGCAGCTCGAGGCGCTCTTCCAGCGGTGGGACAAGCAGGTCGACGAGGAGGCGCCGCCCGACGTGCGGCGCGCCACGCTCGCTTCGCTCCGCAGCCTGCTCCAGGAGCGGAGCTACATCGCGAACCTGATCGCCGCGACCAACCGGGAACGCGACGTTGCGTAGTCGTTCGATGCACAAGGACGGCCGCGTCCTCGTGCCCTCAGGACTCGTGCTGAGCGAGCGTGAGGGGCCGCATCCCCACGGAACGGTCGCGGTCGTAATTGCGAGTCGAAGCACGTAGGCGCCGTCCATGTCCAAAGTCGTCGGCATCGACCTCGGCACCACCAACAGCCTGGTTGCGTTCGTCGGCCGGGAAGGCCCGGTCGTCATCCGCGACGGCACGGGCGACGCCCTGCTGCCCTCGGTCGTCTCGATCGACCGCGACGACGTCGTCTACGTCGGGCGCGAGGCGGAGCGGCGGCTGCTCTCCGACCCCGAGCGCGCCGTCTACTCGGTCAAGCGGCTCATGGGCCGCGGGAGCGACGACGTGCGGGGGGAGGCGGCGCACTTCCCGTTCCGGCTCCGGGGCGAGAACGGCGGCGTCGTCCGCATCGGGCTCGGCGAGCGCGAGTTCACGCCGCCCGAGATCTCGGCGTTCATCCTCCGCGAGCTGAAGCGCCGCGCCGAGGCGTACTTCGCCGGGGAGGGAGAGATCGACCCGGAGGTGGACCGCGCGGTCATCACCGTTCCCGCCTACTTCAACGACGCCCAGCGGACGGCGACGCGCGACGCGGGCCGCATCGCCGGCCTCGAAGTGCTGCGGATCATCAACGAGCCGACCGCGGCCTCGCTGGCCTACGGCCTCGACCAGCGGCACAACGGCGTCATCGCCGTCTACGATTTTGGCGGCGGCACGTTCGACATCTCGATCCTGCGCGTCGAGGACGGCGTCTTCCAGGTGCTGGCCACCAACGGCGACACGCACCTTGGCGGCGACGACATCGACCGGATCCTCGTGCGGCTGGTCCTCGCCGAGAGCGGCCTCGGCGACGCGGCCGGCGCGAGGCGGCTCGAGGCGATCCGCCAGGCCGTCATCCAGGCGAAGTGGGACCTGTCCGAGCGCGAGCAGACCGAGATCCGCGTGACCGATCCCGACGCGCCGGGCCGCAGGGGCTGGCTCGTCCGCCGCCCGATCTCGCGGGACGAGTTCGAGCGCCTCGTCCGCCCCGTCGTCGACCGCACGCTCGGGCCGTGCCGCCTGGCGCTGGCGGACGCCGGGCTGGAGGCGTCGCAGATCGACGAAGCGGTCCTGGTCGGCGGCTCGACCCGGATCCCCCTGGTGCGGCGCCTGGTCGAGGAGACGTTCGGCCGGCGCCCGCACGCCGACCTGAACCCGGACGAGGTCGTGGCCATCGGCGCCGCCATTCAGGCGCACATCATGGTGTCGGGCAGCCGCGACATGCTGCTGCTCGACGTCACGCCGCTCTCGCTCGGGATCGAGACGATGGGCGGGGCGATGTCGAAGATCATCCTGCGCAACTCGACGATCCCGGCGAGCGGCACCGAGATGTTCACGACGTTCGTGGACAACCAGACGGCCGTCGACATCCACGTTCTCCAGGGCGAGCGCGAGCTGGTCGGCGACAACCGGTCGCTGGCGCGGTTCAAGCTGCGCGGCATTCCCCCGATGCCGGCCGGCCTTCCCCGTATCCAGGTGCGGTTCCAGATCGACGCGAACGGCATCCTGAGCGTCGGCGCCCGCGAGCTGCGGACGTCGATCGAGCAGACGATCGAAGTGAAGCCCTCCTACGGGCTGACCGACGAGGAAGTCGAGCGCATGCTGCTCGAGTCGTTCGAGCACGCCGAGGCGGACGTCGAGGCGCGGCTCCTCATCGAGGCGCGGAACGAGGCGGAGTCGGTCGTGCGCGCGACCGAGAAGTCGCTGCGCAACCCCGACATCGAGGCCGCGCGGGCGGACCTGGCGCCGGGCGAGCTGGCCGCGATCGAGTCGGCCCTGGCCGACCTGCGGTCGGTCTTCGGGGCCGGCGACCGTGCGGCGATCGAAGCGAAGACGAAGGTGCTCAACGACGTGACCCGGCACCTCGCCGAGGTGATGATGAACCGGGGCGTGCGCGCGGCGCTGACGGGGAAGAACGTGGACGGGGTCTGACACGGAAGCGGCGGGCAGAGGGAAGTCGGAAGTGCGAAGTAGGAAGTGCGAAGTGGCCGCAAGGCGTAAAGCATAGGGCGTGCTCAGAAAATAGCGCCGGGGCTACGCGGCCCGGTCGGTGACGGTGACGGTATAGCCGAGGGCCTCCAGTTGATGGATGCAGCGGGTGCGCGCCCGGTCACGATGGCGCCGGTCGAAGTAGTCCGCGCCGAGTTCCTGGTACTCGACGCCGTCCCGCATGATGTAGTACGCGATTTCGAGGATCTGATGGCCCACCGCGACGACTGCTTTCTTGTGCCCGCGATGCCGCATGACGCGACGGTAGCGGGCTTGGAGCGCCGTCCTGTTGGCGTGCGTGGCGCCGAGGGCACACTCGACCAGCGCGCGGCGCAGATAGCGGTTCCCTTTGCGGGTCCGGCCGGAGCGGTGCTTGCCGGCGCTCTCATCCTGGCCAGGACAGAGGGCGCCCCAGCTGCACAGGTGGGCGGCTGTGGGGAAGCGCGTCATGTCACCGCCGGTTTCGACCAGGATCGTCGTCGCCCCCTGACGGTTGATCCCCGGAATCGTATCCAGGTGCGCCAGGGTCGGCTCGAAAGGGGCAAGGAGTCGGTCGATTTCCTCGGTCAGCGTGGCCAGCGCCTCGTCGAGAAAGTCGATCTTGGCGAGGATCTGGCTGAGCAGAAACGCCTGCGCTGGGCGCACGCGTCCCTGCAGCGCCTCGCGCAGGGCCGGCAGCTTGCGGCGCAACCGCCCGCGCGCCAGGTCGGCCAGCACCGCGGGGTCCGTGGTGCCGGCCAGTACGGCCTCCACCATGGCGCGGCCCGAGGCCCCCATGACGTCCGAGACGACGCTGGTCAGCTTCAGGCCGGTCGTTTCGAGGGTCTTCTGCAGCCGCTGGACCTCCCGACTCCGCTCATCGACCTGCTTGCGTCGATAGCGGGTCAGGTCGCGCAGATCACGGATGGGCGCCGGCGGGACCAGGCTGCCGCGCAGCAAGCCGCATTCGAGCAACTGCGCCAACCACTCGCTGTCCTTGACGTCGGTCTTGCGGCCCGGGACTTGATGCACATGCCGGGTGTTGACCAGCAGCAGCGTGAAGTCGTCTTCCAGGATGTGGTAGACCGGCTTCCAGTACACGCCGGTGCTCTCAAGGGCCACGTGCGTCACCCCGAACGCCTGCAGCCAGTCATGGAGCGCCAGCAATCCGGGCACCGTCGTGGAGAAGGTCTGCGTGTGGGTCGCGCGGCCGCCGTCCGGCCCCGGGATCCGCACCGTCGCCACGACCATGCTCTTGTGTACATCCAACCCCGCGCAGCGGTCGAAGGTGATCGTCATCGCGGTAGCCTCCTGCTGGGCACTCCAGAGGAGCTCTGTGTCCGAGAGTGTGCTCGGCGTGCTCGTGGCAACAATTCGGGGTGCCTCAAGCTCCCGCGTCTCAGTAAGGCCGGACTTCGTGTACCAATGCCTAGCCGACGTCACCTGGAGTGCCGTCACAGGATAGCCATTTTCATGGGCCAGGGTGAGCCCCGGCTCATGACGCAGTAAGGCGGACAGCGAAGACTGATGACGAAGGTGACATTCATCCTGAACGGCGAGCGGCACACCTTCGACGGCGACCTGGCGGCGATGCCGTACCAGCATCACGGCCGGCCGGGGTCGCTGCTCGACGTCGCGCTGAACCTCGGCCTCCCGCTCGGGCACACCTGCGGCGGCAACTGTGCCTGCACGACCTGCCACGTCGTCGTCAAGTCGGGCGCGAATCACCTCAGCGAGCTCGCCGAGGCCGAGGCCGACCGGCTCGACACGGCGTGGGAGGTCACGCCCCGGTCGAGGCTGGCGTGCCAGGCAGTCGTCACCGGTGACGTCGAGTGCGAGATCCCGTTGTATACGCGCAATTACGTGGAAGAAGGCGGCGGCATTAGGTTCGGCAGGCGCGGCTGAGCTGGCGGGCACGAAACGAGAGGGCGTCACATGCTCTGGACCGACGCGGAGGGTATAGGCTTAGGATTGATTGAAGCCCATCCAGGGATCGACCCGCTGGCCGTGCGGTTCACGCAGCTGAAGGAATGGGTCTTGCAGCTACCAGGGTTCAGGGACGATCCAGCGTCCTCGAACGAGGCCAGGCTGGAGGCGATCCAGATGGCCTGGTACGGCGAATGGAAGGACGAGCAGGCTCGAGGTCACCTATGACTTACGCTCATGGACTGACAGCCGCAGCGATGGTGGGGCTCCTCCTCGCTCCGTCGGCGGTGGCCCAGCAGGGCCCCACGCAGGCGGCCCAGCCCACGCCCGAGTCGATGGGCGTGTCGCTCAAGCAGATCAGGGATCAGCTGAAGGAAGGGCCTGCGCTCCCGCCGGCCCCCGGGACCGGGCTGCGGTACGACTTCTACGTCAACGTCTTCGGCACCCGCCCGCCCATCCAGTTCTTCAAGGACTTCGACCTGTCCATGTATGGACCGGTCAAGTGGGGCGGCGTCACGCACCAGGAGATCCTGAACGCCATCACGCCGTTCCCGTTCCAGCACTACGGGATGGGCGTCGATCTGCTGTCGCAGTTTCGCAAGCAGTAGCGGGGCTATCGTCGCGGGGCCGGGTGGATGAGGTCGGCGATGGCCTCGGCGGCGTCAGCCAGCCTCGGCCCCGGCACCACGAACTCGTCCCCCACCAGGATCGCCACCCGCCCCATCCGCACCGCGGGCACGGCCGACAGCGTCCTCCACGCCGCCCGTTCCCTGTCGATCTGCGCGGGGCCGAGCGTGTGCCCGTAGTGGATGTCGATGATGACCTCCGGCGCCGCGGCGAGGATCGACTCGGTGCCGACCCGCACCGACTCGCGCTGCTCGGAGGCGAACACGTTGTCGCCGCCGGCGAGCGCCACGATGTCGCTCAGGAACCCGACGCCGCCGCTCGCGTCGATCCCCCGCAGCGTACCCGGCTCGTGGCCGAAGACGAGGAGCGTCCGCGGCCGCCGCTTGCCGGCGACGCGCGTCCGAATCGCGTCGAACCGCGCCTGGAGCCGCTCCGCCACCCGTTCGGCCTCCGCCGCTCGACCGACCACCGGGCCGAGCCGGCCGATGGTGGCCATGAGATTGTCGAGGCCGCCGAGCACGTAGGGAAACGTCCGGATGCCGGCGCGCTGCAGCTTGACCTCGAGTTCGGACTGCGTGCCGTAGACGACCACCAGGTCGGGGCGAAGCTGCAGGATCCGCTCGATGTCCGGGTCGAGCAGCGCGCCGACGCGCGTGAGCGACTTCACGTCCGGCGGCCAGTTGTCGAAGCTGCTGACGGCCACGACCTGCGGGCCGGCGCCGATGGCGAAGAGCATCTCGGTCACCGCCGGCACGATCGAGACGATCCGCCGCGCCGGCGCCACCTGGCCCGGCTGGGCCGCCGCGGCGGCCGCCGGCCGGCCGCACGAGGCGAGCGCCGCCCCGAGCGCCGCGCACGCGATCGCCATCCCGACACGCCGCCGGCCGAACGCACCCGCGACGGCGCGCACATCGTATGTCATGTCGTCCTGCGAATCAGCAGCCAGAGGAAGAACGGCCCGCCGATGAGGGCCGTGAGGATCCCCACCGGCAGGACCATCGGCGCGATGAGCGTGCGCGCGGCCACGTCGCAGGCGACGAGGAAGGCGGCGCCCAACAGCGCCGAGGCCGGCAGCACCAGCCGGTGGTCCGACCCCACGAGCAACCGCACCAGGTGCGGGACGATGATCCCGATGAAGCCCACCGGGCCGCCGAGCGAGACGGCCGCGCCGGTGGCCAGCGACGCGCTGAAGAACGCCAGGCGTTGCGTCCGCAGGACGTCCACGCCCCGCGCCGCCGCCGCGTCCGCGCCGAGCGTCAACAGGTTCAGCGAGCGTGGGAGGTAGGCGAAGCCGGCGAACGCCAGCAGCATGAGCGGCAGCGCCGCCACGATCGGCGCGTAGCTCCCCACGTCCAGGTCCCCCATCAGCCACCGCACCGTCCTCATCGTCTGCGAGAAGTCGGCCATGTACTGGACGAACAGGATGAGGGCGGAGAAGAAGGCGTTGAGCGTGATGCCCGCCAGCAGCAGCACGCTCGTCGAGAGCCCCCGGCGCCTGACCGTGGAGAGGAAGTAGACCACCGCCACCGAGCCGAGCGCGCCCGCGAAGCTCGCGACCGGCACCACGCCGACGCCGGCGAAGGCCAGCGAGATCGGCAGCGTGATGGCGAGCATGGCGCCGAGCGCGGCGCCGGCCGACACGCCGAGCGTGAAGGGCGCGGCGAGCGGGTTGCGCAGCAGCGCCTGGAACACGACCCCCGCCGCGGCGAGCGCGGCGCCGACCATGGCGGCGGCCAGCGTCCGCGGCAGCCGCGAGACGAAGAGGATCTGCGCGTCGACGTTGTCGGCGAAGGGCACGCGCGGGTCGAACGCCCGCCGGAGCGAGACCGGCGCCGACCCGACCAGCGGGGCGAGCACCAGGGCCGCCGCCGCCATCAGGCCGAACACCGCGACGGTGAGGAGAACGCGGCGACGCAGTGACACGCGATTACTCCGCCCCCCGGGTCCGGCGCAGCGGGACCACCGTGAGGTGCCCCGCGCCCTCGTGGTACGACACCTCGGCCTCGACGTCGTAGAGCGCCCGCACCGACTCCCTCGTCAGCACCTCGCCGGTCGGGCCAACCGCCAGCACGCGTCCCCCGCGCAGCAGCAGGAGGTCGCGGCACAGCCCCGCCGCGAAGTTCAGGTCGTGCGTGGCGACGACAATCGTCACCCCCCGCTCGGCGTTCAGCCGCCGCAGCAGCGCGGCGATCTCGATCTGGTAGCCGGGGTCGAGCGCCGCCGTCGGCTCGTCGAGCAGCATCAGGTCGGTGGCCTGCGCGAGGGCGCCGGCGATGATCACCCGCTGCTTCTCGCCGCCGCTCAGCGTCGGGTAGGGGCGGTCGGCGAGCGCCAGCGTGCCCGTCGCGGCCAGCGCGTCCCGCGCGATCGTGACGTCTTCCGGGCTCTCGAGCTCGAACGGCCCGAGGTGCGGGAAGCGGCCCATCAGCACGACCTCGAGCACCGAGTACTCGAACGACAGGCGGGTCTCCTGCGGCACGATGGCGATCCGCCGGGCGAGGTCGCGGCGCGTCATGCGCGCCACCTCGCGGCCGTCGATCGTGATGCGCCCGGAGGCGGCCGGAAGCAGCCCGCCGAGCAGCCGCAGCAGCGTCGTCTTGCCCGAGCCGTTCGGCCCGATCACGCCGACCAGGTCCCCGCGGGCGACGTCCAGCGAGACGCCGTGCAGGCCGGCCTGGCCGGGGCCGTACGCGAAGCTGACCTCAGCGGCCCGCAGCAAGTCTCACTCCGATCGTGGCGTTGCGGCCGAGCGCGGGGAAGCCGTACGTCTCCTCGTAATGGCGATCGAAGAGGTTCCCGACGCGGCCGAAGATCTCCACGCCGGAAGCCAGGCGCCACGACGCCCCGGCGTCGACCACGGTGAAGCCGGGGTTGTAGAAGAGGCCGCCGAACGTCCCGTTGGTCGGCTCGACGTCGAGCGCGCGGGAGCGTGCGCCGACGCGGGCGAAGGCCGTCACCGCGCTCCGCGTGTAGACGAGGTCGAGCGACGCCGCGTGGCGCGGGCGCCTGAGCAGCGGCTGGCCGACCGCGAACGGCGGGGGCGCCGAGCCGAGGCCGTCGACGGCGAGGACGGCCGTGTCGAGGAACGTGTACGACAGCCTCGCCGACAGCCCGTGCCCGGTGCGAAGCGCGGCCGAGAGCTCGACCCCTTTCGAGCGGGCGTTCGAGATGTTGTCGGTCATGTACTGGCTGGCGTCCTTGAGCGCGGTGCCGACGGCCACGATGAGATCGTCGTAGCGGTTGTAGAAGGCCGTGGCGCCGACGACCAGGCGCTCGCGGACGAGGGCCTGGTCCACCCCCGCCTCGACGCTGCGGCTCCGCTCCGGCTTCAGACCCGGGTTGTCGGTGAACGCGATCTCGAAGGCGTCGGGCGGACGGATGCCGGTGCCGGCCGCGGCGTGCGCGCGGGTCCAGCCGACGGCCGCCGTGCGCCCGCTCCCGAAGAGGAAGGCCGCCGACACGCGCGGATTCACCGACTGACGGACGTCGACGCCGAAGGCCGGCCGCGGGGCGTACGGGTCGGGGTTGCTGGCCAGCGTGTCGCGCTGGATCCGTTCGGCGCGAACGCCCGCGGTGAGCGTCAGCGGCGTCGTGGGCTGGTAGCGCGCCTCCACGAACAGCCCCACGATCGATCGGTCGATCGGAACCGGCGTCGCGTTGTCGGTGGTGATGTACGTGCTCGTCGCGCGCTCGCCCTCGGTACTCGACGCCGGCCGAGAACGCCAGCGCGCTCGTCAGGTCGAGGTCGGTCTGCGACCGCGCGGTTAGCCGGCGCGAGGTCGTGGCGGACAGGCCGTAGGTGCTGGTGAAGTCGCTCGTCAGGCCGAAGAGGTTCGCCGCGAACGTCTGCCGCCACGAGCGCCCCGCCGCCGTGAACGGCTGCACCCAGCGCCCGCCGGCCTGCGTGGTCCGCATCACGCCGCGCGAAACGCGGTCCACGGTGGTGTAGGCGCCGACGGGGTTCGACCCGTACGGCCCCGGGTACCCACGGTCGCCGTACGTGTACTGGCCCGTGACGCGCAGGGTGGCGCCGGCCGCGCTGCGCCAGCCGAGCGTCGCCCCGCCGTGCGTCGTGGTGAAGTCGTCGTTCGACACCGGCTCGCCGGTGGCGGGCGCGATGCCCGTGTAGCCCGCGCTCGACGTCCGCTCCCCCGACACGCCCCACGACCACCGTCCGAGCGAGCCGAACGTGCCGGCCGTGGCACGCGCGGTGCCGAAGCTCCCGCCTTCGATCGAGCCCTCGACGCGGGGCGGTCCGCCGAGCTTCGTCACCACCGACACGACGCCGCCGATCGCATCGGCGCCGAACAGCGCGCTCTCCGGGCCGCGGACGACTTCCACCCGATCGATGCCGCTCGTCGAGAGCGTGGAGAAGTCGTAGCCGCCGCCGAAGGTATTGGCCTTGACGCCGTCGATCATCACGAGCGTGTAGTCCGATTCACCGCCGCGCGGGAAGAGCGAGGTGACGCCGCCGAGCCCGCCGTTGCGGGACACGGTGAGGCCGGGAACCGAGCGCAGCGCGTCGGCCACCGTCTCGACCTGTTCCGCGCGCAAGTCCGCCGCCGAGACGACCGTCACCGAATCGGCCGCGCGGGCGAGCGGCATCTCGACCTGCGCCGCCGAGACGACGACCGACTCGACCACCGCGCTGACGTGGAGCGCGGGGTTCACGACGGCGTTCTCGCCGGCCGTGACGACGACGTCGAGCGGGTCGGCGCCGAAGCCGTCGGCCATGACGCGCAACTGGTAGCGCCCCGGCGCGACGTGGTCGAACCGGAACTCGCCGCGGGCGTCGGCCTCGGCGGTGCCCACGACGGCCAGCGCGCTCGACAGCACGACGCGCGCGCGGGGAACGCGGGCCCCGGCCGGGTCGGTGACGGCTCCGCTCACGATGGAGGAAGGCGTGCCCGGCGCCGCGGGCCGCGCGCGCGCGGCGAGGGCCGGCACGATCCCGACCGCCGAGAGGAAGATGAGAACCAGGAGGCGCGTGGCGAAACGCGCGAGCCGCGGGGAATACGACATGGCCGGTCCTTCGGCGTCATTCGCGCCGAGCTCCCGGCGGGCCCGTGGCAACGGGACCGCGCGAGGAGTGAAGGGACGTGCCGGGCGGCCAGGTGTCCTGACTCACGGATCCCAGCGCTCGCTGCCGTCTTCCCATGCCCGCAGGCACAGTGACGGGGCCTCTCGCAAGGCCCTTAGCGGCGCGCGCTCCCCGTTTACAGTGGCGTGACCGTGTGGGCTTTCCACCCACTTCGCTTGGACGCCGGCAAAGCGTCGGTTGACGGAAATCAGTATAGATCAGATCGCGCCGGCCGACGGCCGACGACGAACGGCTGGCGGTCTCGAGCCCGTCAGCCGTCAGCCGTCCGTCGTCAGCCACTCGGGCGACCCTTCAGGGTTGCCTCAGGCCTGGGGCCGACAGCCGAACGATCTCGTCCAGGATGTCTTCCTGCGTCGGGAACTCGAACTGCGTGGACGCCACGAAGCTGTAGCGGACGATCCCGCCGCGGTCGATGAGGAAGAGCGCCGGCCGCGAGATGTTCCAGGCGTCGATCCCGATCCGCTGCCAGACGCCGTACGCCTTGAGCGTGTCGCGCGAGTCGTCGACCAGGATGTCGAACGGCAGCCCCGCGCCCTCGACGTAGCGGCGCACCTTCTCGGACCGCTGCGCGACGACGGCCGCGACCTGCACGCCGATCGACAAGGTACTCGGCGGAGTGATGAGCCAGTTCACCGAACTGGCGGCGGCAGTTCGGTCACCACGTGCCCCGGTGGAATGCGAGGAGCAGCGAGCCGAGCAGCGTGTAGTCGGCGAGCGAGCGGCGCTCTCCGCGGTGGTTGGCCAGCGCGAAGGGAGGAGCCGGCATTCCAGGAACGAGGGCGGATTCTCTCATTGTTGGCTCACGTCTTACGCCTTGCGTCTCACGGCCGTGCCGCGGCGTGTCACGCGTGACACGGGCGTAAGGCGCGAGGCGTACGGCGTATGCCGTACAAAGGGTCAGAACAAGATGACGTCGACCAGTTCGCCCTTCTCCACGATGTCGGTCTGCGCCGGGATCTCGACGTAGCCGTCGGCCTGCGACATGCTGGTGATGTCGCCCGATTGCTTGAAGGCCGGCATCGCCGTGCCGTCCACGATGCGCACGGTGTAGAACTGGTGCCGGCCGGTCGTCGACACGATGCGCTGGCCGGCCGGGAGCGACACGACCCGGCGAACCGCGTCGGGCAGCCGCGCGAGGCGGCGGAGCAGCGGCACGAGCAGCATGTAGCCGTTCGACAGGCAAGAGGTCGGGTAGCCCGGCATGCCGAGCACCGGCGTGCCGTCGATCGTCCCGAACAGCGTCGGCTTGCCCGGCTTGACGGCAATGCCGTGGAACACGATCTCGCCGCGGGCGGCGAGGGCGTCGAGGATCAGGTCGCGCTCGCCGACCGAACTCCCGCCCGAGAAGACCACCAGGTCCGCGCCGCGGGCGCCGTCGAGCGCGCGGTTCAGGTCGTCGAGCGTGTCGGCCGGCGTCGGGTGGGGTTCCGCCACGCCGCCGTGCTCCGCGACGATCGCGGCGAGCGTGAAGCGGTTGATGTCGTAGATCTGGCCCGGCGCGAGCGGCTGGCCGGGCGCGACGACCTCGTTGCCCGTCGAGAGGATGGCCACGCGCGGCCGCTCGAAGACGTCCACGCGGTCGAAGCCGAGCGCGGCGATGGCGCCGATCCGGCTCGCCGTCAGGTGGTCGCCGGCGGCGAGCACCGGCTGGCCGGCGCGGATGTCGGCCCCCTGCCGTCCGACGTTCTGCCCCGGGTAGACGGGACTGAACACGCGGACGCCGCCGTCGTCTCCCTTCTCGGTCTCCTCGACCATCACGACCGCATCGGCGCCGGCGGGCATCGGCGCGCCGGTGGCGATCTCGGTGCAGCCGCCCTGCGGCACCGGCTGCGCCGGCACCTGGCCGGTGTAGACCTTCTCCACCACGCGGAGCGTCTTCGGGCTGAACTGTCCGGCGCCGAACGTGTCGGCGGCGACGACCGCGAAGCCGTCCATCGCGGCGCGCGAGAACGGCGGCACGTCTTGGGCGGCGACGACGTCGCCGGCGAGCACGCGGCCGTGCGCCTGCTCGAGCGGCACCGACTCGACGCGCGCGACGGGCCGGGCCGACTCGAAGATGAGCGCCCGCGCCTCTTCGAGCGGAATCGTCTCGCGAATGGGACGCATGGAACGGACAGTCATCGGAGTCTCTCTCATCGGCTGACGGCTGACGGCTGACGGCTGACGGCGGACCACGCTTGGTGGCCGGATCCCGGGCTCGCTGGCAGCCGTTCACGGCCGTCAGCCGTCAGCCGTCAGCCGTCAGCCTGATGCTACCTCGAGGCCTCCCTGACCAGGTGTCCGAGCTCCGGCAGCACCAGCCTCGTCATCGCCAGCCGCACGGCCGCCTCCGACCCGGGCAGCGAGAGGATGACCTTCCGCCCGGCGAGGCCGGCGCAGGCGCGGCTCAGCATGGCCGCCGACCCGATTTCCTCGTAGCTCAGCATGCGGAACAGCTCGCCGAACCCGTCGAGCCGCTTCTCGAGCAGCGCGTCGATGGCCTCGAACGTCGTGTCGCGCGAGGTGATGCCGGTGCCGCCGGTCGTGATGATGACCTGGACCGCCGGGTTGGCGATCTGTTCGCGGATCGCGGCGCGCACCTGGTCCGGCTCGTCGCGGACGATCCGTCGGCCGGTCACCTGGTGGCCGCCCGCCCAGAGCAGGTCGAGGATCGCGCGGCCGCTGGTGTCGTCGGCCTCGGTCCGCGTGTCGCTGATCGTCAGGACGTAGCAGTTGGCGACGGCGGGCGACTGCGCCTTGTGCTCGACGTGTCCCATGGCCGGATCATACCGTAAGCCGGCCGACGGCCGACGGCCGACGGCTGATGGCGGCGCCGCGCACCCCGTGCGCAAGGCGTAAGGCCCGCCGTCGCCCTCCGGGCTATGGCGGCCAAGCGTAAGGCGTAGGGCGTGCGGCGCAAGGCCCAAGCCGCACGGTGTAGGATCGAAACAGGGGAAGATCCCATGGCTCCTGTGTTCGAGGTCCGCGGGCTGACGAAGGTCTACGAGATGGGCGAGGTTCAGGTGCACGCGCTGCGCGGCATCGACCTCGACGTCGACGAGGCTCGGTTCACCGTCATCCTCGGCCACTCCGGCAGCGGCAAGTCCACGCTGCTCAACATCCTCGGCGGCCTCGACGCGCCGACGTCCGGCCGCGTGCGCTACCGCGGGCAGGACCTGACGGCGGCCGACGAGCGCGCGCTCACCGCCTTCCGCCGCCGCCGCGTCGGCTTCGTCTTCCAGTTCTACAACCTCATCCCCAGCCTGACGGCGCGCGAGAACGTGGACCTGGTCACCGAGATCTCCGACGACCCGATGCCCTCGGCCGACGCCCTCGCGCTGGTCGGCCTCGTCGGCCGGGCCGACCACTTCCCCTCGCAGCTCTCCGGCGGCGAGCAGCAGCGCGTCGCCATCGCGCGCGCGGTCGCCAAGCGTCCCGACGTGCTGCTCTGCGACGAGCCGACCGGCGCCCTCGACATCACCACCGGCGTCGTCGTCCTCGAGGCGCTGGCCCGCGTCAACCGCGAGCTGGGGACGACGGTGGCCGTCATCACGCACAACGCGGCGATCGCCGCGATGGGCCACCGCGTGGTGACGCTGGCCGACGGGCGCATCGCCGGCGACCGCCGGAACGAGGTCCAGGCGGCGCCCGCGGAGATCCGGTGGTGAGGCCGCCTGCTCCGCCGGCGCCGTGGCCTGGCGACGCTCGATCGCAAGCTGCTGCGCGACCTGTGGGCCTCGCGCGGGCAGGCGATCGCCATCGCGCTGGTCGTCGCGGCGGGGATCGCCGTCTTCGTCGCGATGCTCTCGACCTACGACTCGCTCGACCTCTCGCTGCGCACCTACTACGACCGCTACCGCTTCGCCGACGTCTTCGCTCTCGCTGACGCGCGCGCCGCTCTCGCTCGAGCCCGCCATCGCGGCGATCCCGGGCGTCGCGCAGGTGGAAACGCGCGTCGTGGCCGACGTGACGCTCGACGTCCCGGGGATGACCGAGCCGGCCCGGGCCGGCTGATCTCGATGACGCCGGGCCGCCCGCCGGCCGTCTGCGACGTCTTCCTCAGGTCCGGCCGCCGGCCCGAAGCCGGCGCACCCCGACGAGGTGCTGGCCAGCGAGTCGTTCGCCCGCGCCCACAAGCCTGCGGCCGGGCGACACGATCGGCGCCGTCATCAACGGCCGGCGGCAGGAACTGCGGATCGTCGGCCTCGCGCTCTCCCCGGAGTACATCTACCCGATCCGGCCGGGCGAGCTGCTGCCCGACGACGTCCACTTCGGCGTGTTCTGGATGGACCGCCGCGCCCTGGCCTCGGCGTTCCAGATGGACGGCGCCTTCAACGACGTCGCGCTCACGCTCATGCACGGCGCGTCGGCCGACGACGTGATCGCGCGACTCGACCGGCTGCTCGGGCTCGACCTACGGCGGGACCGGGGCCATCCCGCGGGCGCTCCAGGCGTCCAACTGGTACCTCGCCAACGAGCTGACCCAGCTGCGCGCGTCGGCCTTCGTCGTGCCGGTCATCTTCCTCGCCGTCGCCGCCTTCCTGGTCAACGTCGTCCTCTCGCGGCTGGTCTCGATCCAGCGGACCGCAGATCGCGGCCATCAAGGCGCTCGGCTACGGCAACCTCGCCATCGCGGCGCACTACGTGAAGTGGGGCCTGGCGGTGGCGACGCTCGGCGGCGCCATCGGCATCGGAGCCGGCGCCTGGCTCGGGTGGGCGTTCACGCGGCTCTACACCGTCTTCTTCCACTTCCCGGTGCTGCTCTACCGCCTCAATACCCGGGTGTCGGTGCTGGGCCTCGCGATTGGGCTGGCGGCGGCGGTCGCGGGCGCCGCCGGGGCCGTGCGGCGCGCCGTCGCGCTTCCGCCCGCCGAGGCCATGCGTCCCGAGCCGCCCGCCCGCTTCGCCGAGAGCTGGCCAGAGCGCGCGGGCTTCCGCCGCTGGCTGTCCCAGCCGACGCGCATCATCCTGAGAACGCTGCAGCGCCACCCGGCCCGCGCGGCGCTGTCGGTCGCCGCCGTCGCGCTCGGCGCGTCGCTGCTCGTCGTCGGCACCTTCTCGAGCGACTCGATCGACCTGATGCTCCGCAACCGAGTTCGACGTCGCGCAGCGCTACGATGTGATGGTGACACTGGCCAAGCCGGCCTCGGCCGGCGCGCTCGACGAATTCTCGCGGATGCCCGGCGTCGTCGCGCGCCGAGCCGTTCCGCGCCGTTGCCGTGCGGCTGCGGGCGGGTCCGCGCTCGCGAAACGTGGCGGTGCTCGGCCTGCCGGACGGGCGGCACGCTCAACCGGGTGGTGGACGCGTCGAGGGGGCCGATCCTGCTGCCGCCGGCCGGCCTCGTCCTTTCAGAGTCGCTGGCGAGCCTGCTCGGCGTCGGCCGTGGCGACCGCGTGCGGTTGGAGGTGCTCGAGGGCCTCAGGCCGGTCCACCACGTCGTCGTGGCCGCCGTGGTGGACGACTACCTGGGCACGAGCGCCTACATGTCGATCGGCGCGCTGCATCGGCTGATGCAGGAGGGCGGGACGTTGTCGGGCGCCTACCTGCTGGTGGACCCCGCCCGGGCCGGGGCGCTCTACAAGCGACTCGAGGCAGACGCCGCGCGTGGCGGGCGTGCTCCGCAAGCGCGCGGCCCTCGAGAGCCTCCAGGCGACCTTCGCCGCGCTGCTGCGGCCAGATCCGGGCGATCTACATGCTGTTCGCCAGCGTGATCGCGTTCGGCGTCGTCTACAACGGCGTGCGCGTCTCGCTCTCCGAGCGCGGGCGCGAGCTGGCCACGCTGCGCGTGATCGGGTTCACGCGCGCCGAGGTCTCCTACATCCTGCTCGGCGAGATCGGCCTGGTGACGACTGGCGGCCGTGCCGCTGGGCCTGGGGCTCGGCTACGCGCTCGCGGCGTGGGTGGTGCGCGTGTCGAACAGCGAGATGTTCCGGATCCCGCTGGCCGTGGGGCCGGACACCTACGCGCGGGCCGCCGCGACGATTGTCGTCGCCACCCTGGTGTCGGCGCTGGTCGTGCGGCGGCGGCTCGACCGGCTCGACTTGGTCGGGGTGCTCAAGACCAGAGAGTAGAGCAGGGACAAGGACGCTGACATCGTAGTTGGCAGTTCTCAGTGGTCAGTCCGTCGCGCGTGACGACACTGACCACTGGCCACTGCCCACTACGCGTTGTGCCGCAAGTCGTCAGCCGCGAGCCGCGAGCCGGATTATGTCCACATCGAGACGACGGCGGATTCTCTTCTGGGGCACCATCGGCATCGCTGTCGCCGGGGCGCTCGTGCTCGCCCTGCGGCCGCGGCCGGTCCCGGTCGATTTCGCGGCCATCACGCGCGGCCCGATGGCCGAGACGCTCGACCACGAGGGGCGGACCCGGGTCCTCGAGCGCTACGTGGTGTCGGCGCCAGTGGTCGGCCGCGTGCTGCGGATCGAACTTCAACCCGGGGACCGCGTGGTCGCCAACCGGACCGTCATCGCCACCTTCGCCCCAGGCACCTCGCCGCTGCTCGACGCGCGGACGCGGGCCGAGGCCCTGGCGCGCGTGAACGCGGCCGCGGCGGTGCTCGAGCAGGCGAAGGCCCAGCAGGAGCTGGCACGGGTGCAGAACGAGCACGCCGCCGTGGAACGCGACCGGGCGCGCAACCTCGCGCAGGCCGGGCTGATGACGGTGGAAGACAGGCAGGCGGCCGAGGCCGAGGCCGCCGCCATGCAGCGCGCGTTCGATGCTGCCGTGGCATCGTCGAAAGCCGCCGGGCACGAGCTCGAAGCGGCTCGCGCGGCGCTGGCCGAGCCCGGGCCGGGACTGTCGCGGGGCCCGGGTGCGGGCCCGACGCTCACGCTCCACTCGCCGATCGACGGCGTCGTCCTCGAGCGGAACCACGAAAGCGAGGCGGTCGTGCCGCAGGGCGAGCCGCTCGTGACGGTGGGCGACACGTCGGCGCTCGAGGTCGATTGCCGACTTCCTCTCGACCGACGCCGTGCAGATGAGACCGGGCATGCCGGCGCTCGTCGACCAGTGGGGCGGCGGCGCCCCGCTCAGAGCCGTCGTCCACCGCGTGGAGCCGTCCGGCTTCACGAAGGTGTCGGCGCTCGGCGTCGAGGAGCAGCGCGTCTGGGTGGTGCTCCGCTTCGAGGACCCGCAGACGGCCTGGCGCGCCCTCGGTGACGGCTACCGCGTCGAGGCGCGCGTCATCGTCTGGTCGGCGGACGACGTCGTCATGGCGCCGGCGAGCAGCCTGTTCCGCCGGGGCGGCGGCTGGGCCGTCTTCGTCGTGGAGGACGGCGTAGCCAGGGTGCGGGCGGTGACGGTCGGCCGGCGCAACGGCGCCTCGGCCCAGATCCTGTCGGGCCTCGTGCCCGGCGCGCGCGTGGTTGTCTACCCGCCGGATTCGGTGGCGGACGGAACGAAGGTCATGGCCAGATAGATTTGGCTGACGGCTGACGGCTGACGACCGAGGGCTGAAGGCTGATGGCGTCGTCACATATGTCACGCGTGATACGGCCCTTGGCCCTCAGCCTTCAGCCCTCAGCCCGTCGTAAGACGTGAGGCGCAAGGCGTATGTCGCCCCACTAGCGATCTGCCCCGTTCGGTAATACGATTCTCTCGACTATGACTACAGACCGCCACCTCGCCCGGATCGCCTTGTTGCCGTGCCTCGTGTCGATCGCCCTGGCGGTCGCGCTGGCCGTCGCGCTCGTGGCGGCGGCGCCACCGGCCGGCCCGCCGCTCGACAAGGCGGCCGAGAAGTGGGTGCGCGACACGCTGAAGCGGATGACGCTCGACGAGAAAGTGGGGCAGCTGCTCCTCCCCTCGATCGACGCCGTCGTCACCAGCACCGACAGCGGTCTTTACGAGAAGAAGCTGCACCTGGTGCGCGACCTGAAGGTGGGGGGGATTCACGTCTTCGGCGGGTCCGAGGCGCTTCCGGCGGAGCTTCTCAACCCCAACTACGGCGCGAGCGGCAGCGCCAGCCGGCGGGGGAATCCGCTGGCCGCGGCGACGCTGCTCAACCGGCTGCAGCAGGCGTCGGCGATCCCGCTGCTGACGACGGCGGACTTCGAGGGGGGCGCCGGCTACATCCTCGACGGGGCGACGCGGCTGCCGCGCGAGATGGCGATCGCGGCGACGCGCGATACCGGGCTGGCCTTCAAGGCGGGCGAGGTGGCGGGAGCCGAGGCGCGGGCCGTCGGCGTGACGGTGGACTTCTATCCGATCTTCGACGTCAACAACAACCCGCGCAACCCGATCATCAACATCCGCTCGTTCGGCGAGGACGTCGGCCTCGTCTCCGAGATGGGCGTCGCCTACATGCGCGGCATCCAGGCGGGCGGGGCGCTGGCGACCGCCAAGCACTTCCCCGGCCACGGCGACACCGACGTGGACACGCATCTCGGCCTCGCCAAGATCGACTACCCGCGCGAACGGCTCGATCGAATCGAGCTGGCGCCGTTCCGCGCCGCCGTGGACGCGGGGATTGACGCGGTCATGTCGGCGCACATCATCCTGCCCGCGCTCGACCCGACGCCCGGACTGCCGGCCACGCTGAGCCGGCCGATCCTGACCGGCGTGCTCCGCGGCGAGATGAAGTTCGACGGCCTCATCTTCACCGACTCGATGCAGATGAACGCCATCACGAAGAACTTCGGCAACGAGCGGGCCGCGGTGATGGCCGTCAAGGCCGGAGCCGACTTCGTCGTCCACCCGCCGGACGAGGACGCGGCGCTCAAGGCGATCACGGCGGCGGTCGAGTCGGGCGAGATCCCGCGCGGGCAGATCGACGCCTCGGTCGAGCGGATCCTGCGCGCCAAGGCGCGGCTCGGCTTGCACAAGTCGCGCCTGGTGGACGTGAACGCCGTCGAGACGAAGCTCGGCGGGCGGGCGCACGAGGCGGTGGACGCGGAGATTTGCGAGCGCGCGCTGACGCTCATCAAGGACGACCGGAACCAGGTGCCGCTCGCGGTGGGG
Source organism: uncultured Acidobacteriota bacterium (assembly GCA_963776495.1). GTDB lineage: Bacteria > Acidobacteriota > Vicinamibacteria > Vicinamibacterales > Fen-181 > FEN-299. Next base: position 1,258,873 of record CAVZMW010000003.1, read on the forward strand.
AAGGACGCGAGCATCCTCTACCTTTCGGTGCTCGACTACCCGAGCGGGTGGCGCGAGGGGGCGCCGAGCCGGACGTTCGTCCCCGAGCTCAGGAAGCGGTGGCCGAACGTGACCGCCGTCGAGATCTCGGACAAGACGACGCCGAACGAGTTCGACCTGGTGCGCGCGCTGGCGCGCCGGTCGGACGCGGTGGTGGCGTCGGTGTTCGTGCGGATCGCGTCGTTCAGCGGGCGGATGGATCTGTCGCCGCAGGCGGCGCAGCTTCTCGAGTCGATCGCCAGCGACCAGAAGAAGCCGTTTGTGACCGTGATCTTCGGCAACCCGTACACGGCGATGGCGCTGCCGAAGCTCCCCGCCGAGATCCTGACTTACGAGTACACCGACGCGATGGAGGCGGCGGCCGTGCGCGCGCTCGCGGGAGAGATCGCGATTGGCGGCAAGCTGCCGGTCTCGCTACCCGGAATGTATCAATTCGGATACGGTCTCGCCAGGGCTGCCGCGCACCCTGAAGCGGGCAGCGGACCAAGGTAGGAAGATGGATGCGGTTCGGCTGGCAGCGGATCGTGGCCTGAGGCCCGACGTCTGACGCCCGTTTCGGGACCCTTCAGGGTTCCCGCTCGCGTGACGCGCGTGACACCGCCTGAAGCCGGACGCCTGTAGCCTGTAGCCTGGGTCCGTGTGGTAATATAGAAAATTCCTGACCGTTCCGCTGAGTATTGCGGGGCGGTGACTTCCATCGCGCCCTTAGCTCAGCTGGATAGAGCGTCTGGCTACGAACCAGGAGGTCGCAGGTTCGAGTCCTGCAGGGCGCACCACTCCTTCTGCTAGTTCACCAACGACTTAGCGTCAGAAGCGGGCGTCCCCTTGCCAGCGGCCAGAGGGTCGCAGGCAGGGTTATTTGCAAGCGGGGGAGGATTTCGCCGTCTTGCGGGCTGCAGCGCGGCGCATTCTAATCCCAAGGGCGACCTCTTCAGCCCCGAGGCGACGAACGGCCCGGGGGAGGCGCCGCCAGCAACTCCGCGTCGATTTCGATCCAGACGTCGGGCGACGGCGACACCGCGCCGATTTCATCCAGTAGGTCGCGCGTCATCCCGAAGTCGGCGCGCTTGACGGCGGCCGTCGCATGGAAGGCGACGCGAAGCGGCGTCCCGGGTTGTGACGGGGCCGTCCCCCTGAACGTGAACGACAGAGGCACCGGCTTCGTGATCCCTCGGATGGTCAGCGAGCCGTCCACCACCCAGCCGTCGCCAGCTTTCCGAATCCCGCGGCCGTGGTACTGGACCGCCGGGAAGTTCGCGGCATCGAAGAAGTCGGGGCCGCGCAGGTCCTTGTCCCGCACGCTGTTCTGCGTGCTGAGGCTCGACGCGTCGATCGAGACGTCCAGGCTCGACTCCGCCGCCACCGCGGCCACGGTGATGGTCCCGGTGGCCTTGTCGAAGCGGCCGCGAACCCGGCCGACGACGAGGTGCTGGGCCGAGAAGCAGACAAACGTGTGGGGCGGGTCGAGTGAATAGACCCCAGCGGGCGGCACCGAACCAACGGAGCCCGCGGCCGACCGGCCGCCTCCGCCGGGACCGCCGTGGGCGCCGACTCCCGGCGGCGCGGCGAACGCCACGGCGAGAATGACCACCGTCGCCTTCGCACGGTGCGCAAGCGCCGCCCGGAGGGACGCCGAGGCCGCGTCGGGAATGTTGCCGCTGGTCGATGTGATCTCCACGTTCAGACCTTCCATGATCTCCCCCCGGGATCCAGTTTAGGCGACCGGCCCGCCGTCGCGCGCCTCCGTCAGTCTGCAACGTTCCCGACCGCGAACCACGCCTTCCGCTCTACAATAAACAGTACCTGGGTTCCACCACCATCACGATCGTCCGTCATGCTCGGAAGGGCGTCTCCGCCCGCCTCGGCCAGTGCAGGTGTGTGCATGAGCGGAGTGTCTGCCACATCCGCGGAGATCTGGCCGGGAGACTTCACATGAACGTCGAGACGTAGCGACGGCGCCCGATCGCACTGGAGGAGAGCCTCTCGGTCCGCGCGGTCGCTGCCGCAGGCCGGGGGCGAGACCATGTCGGCGATTCGCCATCCGGAGACGCGGTCGGATGGTCCGGCTGCGAGTAAGAGAGGTGATACATGAGCGCCGAAGAGAACCTGCAACGGATGAAGACCCTGGACGATGCCTGGAACGCGCAGGACTGGAACGTGTTTCGGAAGCGGCACTCGGCGGACACGGAAGTGTACTGGCCAGGCCAGCCCGACCCGACGCGGGGTCGCGACGCGCACCACGCCGAGTCCGAGGCGTTCTTCAAGTCGATCGAGAACCACCTCGACAACAATCCGTATCGCGTGATGTTCGGCTCGGGCGACTGGACCTGCACGATTGCCAGGTGGAAGGGGAAGATGGTGGGCCCGTGGACGGGGCTCGACGGCAAGGTGCACCAGGCGACGGGCAAGACGTTCGAACTCGAGTTCTGCACGGTCGCGCGCTGGAAGGATGGCGAGATCGTCGAAGAGAATCTGTTCTACGACCAAGTGGGGTTCCTGCGGCAAATCGGCGTGCTCTGACTGGGCTGTGCCGGCCGGTGGGATGCCACAATCTCTTACCGGCCGGCAACCACGCTGCCTGTTGCCGCAATTGATGAGCTAACGCGACCGATTGACCCTTTTCCGATCGCCACGTCGCACTCGCGGCAGGCGTCGGTAGCCACGCGAATGGTCGGTTGCGCGACCGAAGGTGCATCGTAGTCCAGCTCATGTGTCGTTGCGGTCGCGATCATCGTCGTCTTGTATGGAGAGGAGCGTCGCATGGATCCGGCCTTGAGGTACTTTCGCTTCACGCATCCGCGACTTGTTGCCGGACCTTGAGGGCGTCTACGTCGACATCCACGCCCACCCGGAGTTGTCCATGCAGGAAACGCGAACAGCCGGTGTCGCGGCGGATCGCCTCCGCGCCGCCGGCTTCGACGTCACGCCCGGCGTGGGCAAGACCGGCGTGGTCGGCGTGTTGCGCAACGGCGATGGACCGACGCTCATGCTGCGTGCCGACATGGACGCGTTGCCGGTCCGCGAGGAGACCGGGCTCCCGTACGCGAGCGCGCAGACGGCAACGGACGCCACAGGCAAACCGGTTTCCGTCATGCATGCCTGCGGTCACGACATGCACGTGACGTGGCTGATCGGTGCGGCGACGGTCCTCGCGCAGACACGTGCCGACTGGAAGGGTACGCTGATGCCGGTATTTCAGCCGGCGGAAGAAACAGGCGCCGGTGCGCAGGCCATGATCGACGATGGGCTTCTGACGCGCTTTCCCAAGCCAGACGTCGTGCTCGGGCAGCACGTGATGGTTGGGCCCGCGGGGACGATTGGCGGGCGGTCAGGAGTCATTACTTCGGCGGCCGACAGTTTGCAGATCCGGATGTTCGGACGCGGCGCGCACGGGTCGATGCCGCAAGCCGCCATCGATCCCGTTGTGATGGCGGCGGCCACGGTGCTCCGGCTCCAGACGATTGTGTCTCGAGAGATCGCGCCGACAGACGCTGCCGTCGTCACGATTGGATCGCTGCAGGCGGGCACGAAGGAGAACGTGATTCCCGACGAGGCGGTCATCAAGCTGAATGTGCGAACCTTCGACGATGGCGTCAGAGCGCGCGTGCTCGCCGCGATCACGCGGATCGCCAACGCCGAAGCCGCGGCGTCCGGTACCCCGAGGCCGCCTGAGATCACGCCGATTGATCGGTACTCGTTGGTCACCAACGACCCGGACGCCACACGTCGCGTCGTCGATGCATTCAAGGCGTATTTTCCCGCAGACCGGGTCCGCGAAACCGGTCCCACATCGGCAAGCGAGGACTTCGGATCGTTCGGCGTGCAATGGCATGCCCCATCCGTCTTCTGGTTCGTTGGCGGCACGGACCCTGACGTGTACGCGAAGGCCAAGCAGTCGGGGCGGGTCAACGAACTTCCGACGAACCACAATCCACGATTCGCCCCGGTCGTGCATCCGACGCTCGAAACCGGCGTCGCGGCGCTGGTCGTGGCGTCACGGGCCTGGCTTGCCCGGTAAGTTGGTCTAATGACGTCGCCACTACTCCTGTCGACGGCCACCCTTCTCTTCACGCTCGATCTGATCGGGACGTTCGTGTTCGCCCTCAGCGGCGCGGTGTCCGGCGTGAAGAACAAGCTCGACCCGTTCGGCGTTGGCGTCTTGGCGTTCGTCGCCGGCAACGCCGGCGGTGTCACTCGGGATTTGTTGATCGGCGCGGTCCCGCCCGCGGCGGTCAGCGACTGGCGCTATATTGCCGTCTCCCTGGCCGCCGGCGCGGTGACGTTCGTGTGGTACCCGAAGGTCGCACGATTGCGCCCGATGGTGCTGGTCCTGGATGCCGCCGGATTGGGGCTCTTCGCGGTGGCAGGCGCTCAGAAGGCGCTCGCGTTCGGCGTAAACCCGTTCGTATCGGCGCTGCTCGGGATGCTGACCGGCATCGGCGGCGGCGTGCTGCGTGACCTGCTCATCAACGAGATCCCAGTGGTGCTGCGTGCTGACTTCTACGCCCTTGCCGCCCTCGCCGGCTCCGGAGTCGTCGTTGGCGGGCACCTCCTGCACTGGCCACCGACGGTGACGACGCTTGCGGGCGCGGTCCTCTGTTTCGGGATGCGGCTCATCGCGATCCGCCGTGGTTGGAATCTGCCGGTACCTCGACTACCGCTCTCGTCGTAACACGACGGCCGTTCTCGGAGGGACCATGAAGATGCACCCTTCGCTGGCGTTTATCGGCCTTCTCGTGGTGGCCACGACCGCTATCATCCTCGACGCTCACAGCCACGTTGCTGCACAGGCGCCTATCACGCTTGCGAGACTGGCGCGTCTCGCTACCGGCGACGAGCGCTTTCAGTCGTACAACGTCGAAATGGCCGAGGTGATCGGGGGTAACTTCTGGAAGCCGTACGATCGCCGTACGCTGACCGCGGCGACACCGACAGCGCCCGGGGCGTCGCCGCCGACGAGTGGTGCGCCGCGGCCGACTCGACGTCCCGAACAGTATGGGAGAGAAGAGAAGGGCTGAAAGGACCCCCGATCGCAGACGGCTGCCGCGTTCCTGCCGCGACTGGAGACAGGGATCAGTGACGCCGGCGACCACGTCAGCGTTCTCGTGGTCACCGCCGATCAGAGGCGGCGATCTCGTTTGCAAGAAATTGCAAGCCGTTCCAAAACAGGCGTCCATGACCGGCTTCGAACGGCTAGTGGAGGGAGCAGCCGACCCTGATTTTATTGGGTCGGCTGCGATCGGCCTTCATCGTGCGTTGCCTACGAACCAGGAGGTCGCAGGTTCGAGTCCTGCAGGGCGCACCAACCTTCGCTCGCCGTCGGTCCGCCACCTTCCTCCGGCGAGCTACGGTTGGCAAGCCACCTGGACGCTGGCTCACGATCGCGCCAGCGGTCCCCCATCGCGCCAGTCCGCCATAGCAACCCGAGGAAGAGGAATCGCCCGCAGGGTTGCGGCGGCGGACAGGGCGCACCAACCTTCGCTCACGCCAGACCGCTCACTTACGCTTCGCACGCGGCGTGAGCTTCGGTTGGCGAGCCACCTGCACGCTGGCTCACGATCGCGCCAGCGGTCCAGCGGGGGAAGAATCCGTCTCCCAGTGGGCGGCGAGCGCGCATCCTCTGAACGGCACGAATTCCCGCCTTTCCCCAGCCTCCCCGTCTTGACGAATATACCCAAGATGGGCATAATCATGCCCATTGTGGGTGTGACCTCCCGACCCCACCGGTCGCGCCGAGCCAGCCTGGCCGATGCGCTCTTCACCAAGACGCAGCAGCGCGTTCTGCGCGTGCTGTTTGGCCAGCCATCTCGAAGCGTCTACGCGTCGGAGCTCATTCGCGAGGCAGGCACCGGCTCCGGGGCCGCGCAGCGTGAACTCGCGCGGCTCGAGGCCAGCGGGCTCGTGGTGTCTCGGCGCGTCGGCCACCAGAAGCACTATCAGGCCAACCCGGCCTCGCCCCTCTTCTCGGAACTTCGGGACATCGTGCTGAAGACCATCGGCCTGGCGGAGCCCCTGCGGACGGCCTTGCAGCCGCTCTCCGCCGGCATTCGCGCCGCGTTTGTGTTCGGGTCGGTGGCCAAGGCCACCGACCAGGCGGCCAGCGACATCGATCTTCTGATCGTCAGCGATCACGTGACCCACGCCGACGTCTTTGGCGCCCTGGAGAAGCTCGGTCCCGCGTTGGGCCGTCGCGTCAACCCGACGGTGTACACGGTCGCGGAGTTCTCGCGGCGGGCCCGAGCGAGGAACGCGTTCGTGACCCGCGTGCTCGAACAACCGAAGCTCTGGGTGATTGGTTCCGAACGTGATCTCCCCGTCGCCGCTTGAGCGCCTCGCCGGTCCGGGAAACGTCCTGGCCAAGGAACCCCCGGATGCCCACGAGTTCGCCGGGCTCCTCCGCTCTGGCCTCTCGCGTCTCGCTGACGCGGAGAACGCGACGATCTCGCTCGACAGCCGATTCGACCTCGCCTACAGCGCCGCTCACGCCCTCTCGCTGGCCGCTCTCCGGCATTGCGGATTCCGGCCGTCCAAACGCTACATCGTCTTCCAGGTGCTCCCCGACACGCTTGGCCTCGGTGCGGACGTGTGGCGCGTGCTGGCGAAGTGCCACGACCTGAGGAATCGGACCGAATATGAAGGGGCGCTCGACGTCGACGAGCGGCTCGTCCTGGACTTGATCGCGGCCTGCCGCAAAGTCGTCGAGAAAGTGCGCCGCCTTCCGGCGATTTCGGGAAGAACGAGCTAACGCAAGCCTGGTCCGACGCTCACCCACGTAGGACCAACAAGACAACAAATCCGTGTTCTGCTGCGAACCAGGAGGTCGCATGCGCGGCGACAATTAGATCTGCCGCGCAAAAGTAGTGACGCCGCGCAGTCGCAGGTTCGAGTCCTGCAGGGCGCACCAACCTTCGCTCACCGTCGGCTTGCTACCTTCCTCCGGTGAGCTGCGGTTGGCAAGCCATCGCGCCAGCTTCACGCAGATCAGGCTCCGGGCTTCGGCCCTCGAGCCGCGCCCAAGCGCTTCGCACGAAGGCGGGCAGGGCGCGCTAGATTCCCTCCTGTATCAGTAATTCACAAGGCCTTGCGCTTCCCGCCAACGTGTCTGGGTTTCAGCCAGCGGGGCCTACAGGTGCGGTTGCCCGTCGAGGCAATTGTCCTAGAGAATTCGCGCACTCTGGATGTGGTCCTTTCGGCCCTTCGTCGTTTGTCGCCCTTCTCGTGCCCTTTCCCCGCCACGGGGTCTGTCAAGTAGACCTGATTCCAGTGCTCAGGCGCACGCAGGCGCGGCTCGTCAGGCTACACGTAGGCGATTCGATGGAGGGCGGCCCAACCGCTTGGCCCGCCTGTCATCCCGCCGCGCCAAACCGGCCGGACTTCATCCGGCGTGTCGAACTCGACGTGGACCATGCCTGTCGTTCACCGGAGCCCAGCGTGGCCGCTGTTCGTTGCACGCGTGCCCTGGTTGGCCTATCCTTCTCGGAGAGGGACCGAGATGAGGAAGCTGACCGAGGCGAAGGCGGAAGATGGCTTCCGCGTGGCCCTCCGGTTCGACGACGGGACTCGAGGTGTTGCGGATCTGTCCGACCTCGCGGGCCGAGGAGTATTTGCCGCCTGGTCAATACCCGGCCAGTTCGAGAGCCTCGCGATCGGCACTGCCGGCGAATTGACCTGGACATGCGGGGTGGATCTCTGCGCGGACGCGCTCTACCTGCGGGTGACGGGCAAGCGGCCGGTCGATCTGTTTCCCAACCTCGACGCGCCCGAGACCCGCTGTGCCTGAGATTTGTCGTTTCTACGGCATCGTGATCAAGATGTTCTGGAACGACCACGATCCGCCCCACTTTCATGCCGAGTACCGGCGACCACCTCGCCCTCATCGATATCCGGACGCTTGCGGTGATTGACGGCGCGCTGCCGGCTCGGGCGCTCGGGCTCACCATCGAATGGGCGGCCGCCAGACGGAACGCGCTCATGGATTCGTGGGCGAAGGCCCGCGCCCTCGAACCGCTCGAGCGTCTCGACCCACTGCCTTGACCGGCCCCGCCGCCCGGAGGCGTGACCTTGGCGGGAAGGGCAAGTGTGGTCGCGCGAAGGCGGGCACTCGTCCGCATCATGCCGCCCGCGCCCGCCCTTTCCGAATGGCCGACGCGACGTCGATTGGCTTCGCCCCGAGGGCGAATAGGGCTACCTTCCTCCGGTGAGCTACGGTTGGCAGGCCGTCCGCAGAATAGGCTCACAGATCAGGCCGCGCCGTGCCTCGCTTCCAATGCCTCAACGAGGGAGGCGGACCGCTGGAAGGCCCGCATGCCGACCGCCCGGCGGCACCATCCACGCCGACCGCGGCGAGAACGGCGTAGGATGACCTCATGGAAGACAACGGATTCCCCTGTCTCGACCTTTGCCGCAACGCCGACCCCGAGGACGAATTCGACCACTTCGAGGAGCAGCGCGAAACCAACGTGGAATGTCTGCGCAGCCTTCCAGCCGAGATGGCCGGGCGCGTGGCGACGCACCGCGAAGCCGGCGAAATCACGCTCGCGCACATGCTGCATGAATGGGCGCTGCACGATCTCGGCCACGTTCGCCAGGTCGCCGAGCTCGTGCGCGCGCGCAAGTACCCTGGAAGGAGCCGGACCGCTCGGACGGTCCTACCAACTCAAGCCATGACCCTTCGACCGGCCATGCGCAAAACGCGTGTGCTTGTCCTCGAGGAGTTCACGGTCTTCACTAGACTGGTTGGAGATGCCGAACATGGCCGACGCAATTCCGGTGCTGCATTGTCTCAATTCGAAGTGTGAGCCCGACAGTGTCTTGCGCCCTGTTGGAGAGCCCACGGCCGCTCAGAGCCAGTGGGAGTGCCCCAAGTGCAAGACCCACTTCTCCTACTACCACAAGAGCAAGAAGCTCGTGGCCTCGTCGTCCTCCCTGCACTGGAACTGGCCGACGAGCCGGTGACTTCGAGCCCCGCCCGTTCCCGGGCGGGACGCGGCCCGACCTCGTCGACACGCGGATAGTCACCGTTACAGAATACTGTAACAACATATACTGCAATGCGGTATATTGAGACGTGCGCACTGTATTCAGCCGCGAACTCAAGAAGGGCAGCACCGAACTCCTGATCCTCGCCCTGCTGGAACCCCGTCCCCGCCACGGCTACGACCTGGCCAAGCTCCTCGAGAGCCGCTCCGGCGGGCGCCTGGCCCTCCGCGTCGGATCGCTGTATCCGATCCTGGTTCGCCTCGAGGACAAGGGGCTCCTGACGGGCCGCTGGGTCGAGAAGCCTGGGGAACGCCGGCGGCGTTTCTACCGCCTGAGCGCCCGGGGACGTACCGTCCTGGCAGAGCAGCGAAGCGTCTGGCGCGACTTCACCGGGGCCGTCAACCAGATCCTGGGAGGCGAGCGTGCCTGACTGGCAGCGCGGCATTCGCGAGAACCTGGACCTGCGCGGCCTCGAGCCGACGCGCCAGAGCGAGATTGTCGAGGACCTGGCGCAGCAGCTCGACGATGCCTACCGGGACGGGCTGGCACGCGGGATGTCGGACGACCAGGCCGCTTCGTTCGCGTGGAGCCAGTGCCCCGACTGGCCCGGGCTGTCGCGCGAGTTGCGGCAGTCGCGGCGCGGAGCCGTCGATGTGCTGGGCCGGCTGGAGAGCCGGGCCTGCGACGCCGGGGCCGGCGGCAACCGGTGGTCGGCGTGGGCGACGGTCGCGCAGGACCTGATGTTCGCCGTCCGGATGATGCGCAAGGCGCCGACGTTCACCGCCGCGGCGGTGCTCACGCTCGCGCTCGGGATCGGCGCGAACAGCACGATCTTCAGCGTCATGGGCGCGACGTTCCTGAAGCCGCTCCCCTTCCCCGATCCCGACCGGCTCGCGCTGATCTGGGAGACGCCGGCCAAGGCGTCCACCGACACCAACATCGTCACCGCACCGCGCTTCTGGGACTGGCAGCGCCAAAACCGCACGTTCGAGCGCATCGCGCTCTTCGACTCGGCGGGCAAGGGGTACAACCTCGGCGCTTCGGACGCACGGCACGAGGCCGAGCAGGTGTCCGGCGTGCGTGTCACGGCGGACTTCTTCTCCGTGCTCGGGGTGAGGCCCTTCCTGGGCCGGGAGTTCCGCCACGAAGAGGAGACGGCCGGGAACGACCGCGTGGTGGTGCTCGGCTACGGCTTGTGGTCCCGCAGGTACGGGAGCGACCGGCACCTGGTCGGCCAGCCAATCCGGATCGACGGCGAGAGCTACACGGTTGTAGGCGTGATGCCGCGCGACTTCCATTTCCAGTTCTGGAGCGACGAGCGCGAATTGTGGGTTCCCGCAGGCTGGAACGACGGTGACCGCAGCCGGAATTCCCACAGCTTCGTGGCCATCGGCCGCCTGAAGCCAGGCGTCACCGTCGCGCAGGCCACCGCCGACCTTGCCGGCATCCAGGGCCAGCTGGCGAAGCAGTACCCAGAGGATCGGGATGTGAGTGCCACGGTCACGCCCATGGGGGAGTTCGGGCTCGAAAACGTGCAGCGGGTGATGCTGACGCTGCTCGCCGCGGTGGCATTCGTGCTGCTCATCGGCTGCGTGAACGTCGCCAACCTGATGCTCGCGCGCGGCGCGGAACGGCGCAAGGAGTTCGCCATCCGGCGCGCGATGGGCGCCTCATCCACCCGCCTCGCCCGCCAGCTCCTGGCCGAGAGCCTGATGCTCTCGGCGCTGGGCGGTGCCGCGGGGCTCGCCCTCGCCTTTTGGGCCAGTCGAGTGTTGACCCATGTCTTGCCCGCCGGCTTCGCCAGCCTCCCGATGCGGCCCATCGACGCGGTTGGCCTCGATGCACGGGTTCTCGGCTTCACGTGTCTCATCACGTGCGTGACCGGCGTCGTGTCGGGTCTCGTGCCGGCGTTGACGGCGGCCCGGGATGACGTGGGGCAGCCGCTGAAGGAGGGTGGCCGCGAAGCCGCCGCGGGCGGCAGAAGTCTCGTGCGTCACGTCCTCGTGGCGTCGGAGGTCGGCCTGGCCCTGGTGGTCCTGGTGGCTGCCGGCCTGCTGATCAAGAGCATGACCCGGTTGATCGCGGTGGACCCCGGGTTCGATCCGAAGAACATCCTGACGGCGGAGATCTCGGTTCCCCAGGTCAACATGTACTACGGCCCGCCCGACCACCCGCGGTTCTGCGAGGAGATCGAGGACCGGGTGGCGTCGATACCAGGCGTGCTCTCGGCCAGCGCGGTGGCGCACCTCCCGTTGCGCGGAAACGCGGGACGCGGGTTCAGCATCGAAGGGCGTCCCGAGCCGGGGCCCGATGAGGATGGACCGGGAGGCGCGTACACGGTCACCTGCCCGGGCTACTTCCGGACGCTGGGCGTTCCCATCAGGAAGGGGCGCGAATTCACTCGCGAGGACCGTCTCGGCAGCCCTGGCGTGGTGGTCGTCAACGAGGCCCTCGCGCGCCGGGTACTGGCCGGACGAGGACCCGATTGGCAAGCGCATCAGGATCGGCGGGAAGGACGGCGCCGGGTGGCTGACCATCGTGGGCGTGGCGGGCAACGTGCGGCATTGGGGCCTGTCGCAGGACACGCAGCCGCAGTTCTTCCGGCCTTACACACAGGCCGCCTGGCCGTTCATGCGCGTGGTCGTGAAAACGGTGGCCGCGCCGGCCACGTTCGCGAACCGCGTCAAACAGGCCATGCTCCTCGTCGAACCGGACCGTCCCGTTTCCGAGATCCAGACGATGGAAGCCATCGTCCGCGGCTCGGTGGGAACCCGGCGATTCCCGATGTTGATGCTGGCGGCGCTCGCCGGCCTGGCACTCGTGCTGGCCGCGATCGGCATCATCGGCGTCGTCAGCTACTCGGTGACGCAGGCGACGCACGAGATCGGCATTCGCGCCGCCCTGGGCGCTCAACGACGCGACGTCCTGTGGCTGATGATCACCCGGAGCATGTCGTGGGTCCTGCTCGGTGTCGCCGTTGGCGGGGCACTGTCCGTCGTCGTGAACCGCCTGCTCAAGGGCATGCTGTACGACGTCGCGCCAGCGGACCCGGCGGTCCATGGCCGTCGTGGTGGGGATCCTCCTGGTCGTGGCCCTGGCGGCCAGTTACATACCCGCACGGCGGGCGGCACGCGTCGATCCGTTGACGGCGCTGCGCAGCGAATAGGCGACATCGAGAAGCCGCACCGCCGTCTTCCGTTCACTCGCTCCTGCGCCGATCGAGGAGCGCTTCCAGCCTCCGCGCGACGAGCGTTCGTCGTCTCGCCGCCTCGATGCGGCGGACCATGGCGCGCGCGCGGCTCGCGCTGAACCGCGCCGGCCACTCGATTTCGGGCAACGCGCGAAACAGCTTCGAGCGCGCCGGGGTGAGATAGAGGAAGTCCAGCAGGGCCTTCTCCGGCGTGGCCAGGCGCCCGCCGTGGCCGGCTTCCTCGAAGCCGAAGAAGAACGACGGCCGCACGTGGTGAATCGAGACCGTCGCAAAAGGCGTGACAAAGCGGCGAGCCCGCGCCAACGACACGGCGTAGGTCACGCCAGGCACCTGCGAGACCATGCCGTGCAGGTACAGCGCGCTCTGCAGCGAGACATAGGCCGGGAACGGAGCCGTGAGGTATTCGGGTAACGCCAGCGCGTCCACCCCGCCGGGCCTGGCCCACACCCCCCGTCGCAGGCGAATCAACTGCCCGGCGGCGGCCAGGCGCGCAAGGATCGTGCTCGCGTGGGCATTCGGCAGGCCCAGCCGGACGGCGGCGTCCGCGGTCGTGAAGACGGGATCGTCAGTCGGGGCGAGCGCGGTGAGGGCTGTCATCAGGTTCACGACCGCCCCCCGCCCAACGCTTCGACCACTTCCAGGACCATCGAATCCCAGACCGACGAGGAATCGAAGCGCTCCTGGTCCTCGGGAAACAGATAGGCGAGGACCTGACTCTTGAACATCCTGAAGTCCACCGACAGGGCATTCGCGCTGGCCCGGACGAGAATGCGTGTGTCGAACCCTTCGAGGCCGGCTGCGCCCGTACCGGATGCCAGCAGGTGGTGGACGTCGAAGACGTCGCGCGCCTGGGTCTCGCGTCGGCCGGCGAGCGCGCCGACCTTCTGGCGCATCGCCGCCGCCGCGCCGTAATGGCTCAGCATCAGCGGAGGCAGTTGGTAGGTGCGGGCGACGCCCGGGTCGACGCTGCCGAACGCGATACCCTCGTCCAGGCCGCGACGCGAGAACTCGATCTTCGTCGGCAGCGGAACCGCTGTCCCCGGCGCGCGGAGGCCGAGCTTCCAGCGCTGCGTGGTATCGGTTTGCTTGTGCTCGGTCACGTGCTCGACTTCGATCCCTCGCGCCTCGAGAATCTGGCGGAAGGGCCGCGACGCGAGGACCTCCCGCACGCGATCGCGAAGAAGCCGGGTGTCGAGGTCACCGACGTCGAGGTCCATGTCCTCCGAGTACCGGATGCTCTTGAGGAAGAAGCGGAGATTGCACCCGCCTTTGACCACGAGGGCGCGCTTGTCGACACGCCTGCTGATCTGGGAGAGGAACAGCAGGTGGAACTGCTCGATCGACTGAGCTGGCTGCCACGTGTCCATGACAATAGTAATACTAGTAATTAACACATATGTCAATTACAGGTATTGTTAACTTCACCGCGTCAGGCCAGCGCAAGAGGTGATCCTGACACGCCCGTCAGGAACCTCTACCGACCCCGCCAGACCGAGGGCATCGCGCGGCCCACGATAGGGCGTAAACCGGGAGATAAGCAGAGCGCCAACCCGCAGAGCAACTCCGCCGACGGCGCAGTGCCCCCGCCGCGCGCGCACGATTCCCCGATCTCGATGAGTGCAACAAGGGGCGGTCCCCCCATGGCCGGGCGCGCAATTCCCCTACTCCGACCTCAGCAGCTCGACCGGCTCCACCCGCGCCGCGCGACGGGCGGCGAGCAACGACGTCAGCAGCGCCGCCGCCGACACGAACAGCGCCACGCTGCCGAACGTGAGGGGATCGAGAGGACTCACGCCGTAGAGGAGCGCCCCCAGCCACCGGCCCGCTCCAGCCGCCGCCCCGAGACCCAGCACGACCCCGGCCGCTGCCAACCACGTCCCCTCGCGGACGATGATGTTCACGGCGCCTGACGGCGAGGACCCGAGGGCCATCCTGATGGCAAGCTCGCGGCGCCGCTCGGTCACCGCGCGGGCCAGCAGCCCACCGAGGCCGACCAGCGCCACGGCGACGGCCAGCCCGGCGAACCCGGCGGCCGGAACGAGGCGGGCTCGACGATCCGCGATGGACGTGGCGTATTCCTGCCGGAGGGTCCGGATGTCGGCGACGGCCATGGACGGATCGACGTTGCGCAGCGTCTTCCCGATCGTCGACGCGAGCAGCGCGGGGTCGCCGGAGGTGCGCACGAGCAGGTAGCCGACGCTCGCGGGCAGATCGGCCCACCGCGTGTAGATCGCGGCGAACGCCGGGGCGTCGAGTCCGCCGTACTTGACGTCGGCGACAACGCCGACGACGAAAGGGAGGCGCCCTTTTCCGGCCCCCGCCGGCAGCGGCCACGGCAGCTCGCGGCCGACGAGGCTCTTTCCCGGCGACAGCAGCTGGGCCGCCGATTGGCTGAGGACGATGACGGGTCCGTCGCGCTGCTCGTCGGCCTCGTCGATCCCGTGTCCTTCGATCACCCGGGTTCCGAGCGCGGGGAAGAACTCGCTGGTCACCGAAGCCAGGTAGACGGCGTGACTCGTCGAATGCCCCTGCGACCGTTGTTCGACGGTGAACATGATTGACGAGACGCGCGGCGGCACGTTGGTGCCGAGCGCCGCGTGCTCGACGCCGGGCAGGGCGCGCACGGTCCTCAGCATCTCCCTGATCGCCGGCATGCGCGAGGCCAGGTCGAAGCGCGCCGTGTCGGCCAGGCTCAGCCTCACGACGAGCGCGCGATCCGGATCGGCGCCGGCGCGGTCGGAGGAGAGCCCGAGCACCGTCCGCCCGACGAGGCCGGCGCCGCTGAGGAGCACGACCGACAGGGCCACTTGGGCGACGATGAGGGCGCGGCGGGTCAGGCGCGCCCCCCGGGACGCGCTCGCGTGCGAACCCCGGAAGGCTAGGCCGAAATCCGAGCGAGCGGCGTGAATGGCCGGCGCGAGCCCGCAGACGAGCGTCACGCCGGCGGCGACGAGCACCGTCACGACGAGAACGGGCAGGTCGACGGCGATCGCGTCCACCCGCGGGACGACCCCGGTCGCTATGCTGACGAGGAGGGTGGCCACGTTTCCGCAGGCCACGAGAAGCACCAGCATGGCCGCCACGACCAGCGCGTTGAGGACGGGACGGACCTCGCCGAACAGGACGTCGTCGAGGGTTCTCACCCGGGCCGTGCCCCGGTCCTCGCGCGTCGTGGGCACCTCCGCGAATGCCCGCTGCGCATCGTCGCGGGCCTGTTCGAGGCTCACGCCCCGCTTGAGCCGGGCCATCAGCCGGAGCGTGCGCGGGACCTCCCGGCCCGACGCCAGGCGGATTTGGGCGAGCGGCGCGGCCGGAATCCATGCGGCTCCGCCCTGCCCCGGGCGAACGCGCTGGCCAGCCAGGCCGGAGCCGAGCACCATCCACTCGTCGGGATCGGAGGCCGAGGGCGCGCGGCCCTCCCGCGGGGCCACGCGCAGCACGTCGAAGAACGACGGTGTGACCAGGGCCGTCCTGACGAGGCGCGGCTCGCCGATGCCGCGGACGGTGACCTCCGTGATGCTGTAGGCGCCGGACGCCTCGAACGTCCGGACGCGGCGCCGCCATTCCTCGATCTCGGTCAGCGGGACCCAGAATTCCCTCCCGTTCGGCGCGTGCAGCGACACCACGACAATGCGCGAGGGTTCGGGGCAGGGAAGGGGCCGAAGCAGCACGCCGTAGGCCACCGCGAAGACGGCGGTATTGACGCCGGTGCCGAGAGCGATGGTGAGAACGGCAGCGGCCGCGGCCGCCGGTGTCGCACGCAGCGCGCGAACACCCCACGTGAGGTCACGAAGGAACGGGCGCATGTGAGACCCCCTGGCCCAAGGACGCGCAGATTACCTCGTTAGACACCCGATCGGCGGAAGCGGAGCGAGGAGCCGAAGGTGCCGGTCGCAGCGTGCCCGAACGCCGCAGGAAGTCGGGCTGTCGTCGTGTTCACGCGCGCGGGAGGCCGAACCCGACCGTGACGCCGTCGTCGTCGCTGCGTGCCCAGGCCGCGCCGTCCTGCGCCTCGACCAGGTGCCGGACAATGGCGAGGCCAAGCCCGGTGCCGCCGGTGCCTCTCGCCCTGGACGGATCGGCGCGGTAGAACCGGTCGAACACGCGGGCGAGGTCGTCCGGCCCGAGCCGGCTGCCGGTGTTGGTCACCTCGACGACCACGCGATCCTCGGTCGCCGTGTCCCGCACGGCGGGCGCGCCGTCGTCGGGCAGCCGGCCGACCGACCCGCGCACCGTGATCGTGCCGCCCGCCGGCGTGTGGCGATCGGCGTTGGTGAGCAGGTTGAGCACGACCTGGCGGAGGCGGACCGCGTCGGCGCGGGCGACGAGTCCCTCGGCCACGTCGAGGCGCACGCGCGGATCGGCATCGAGGCCCGCCGCTCTGATCGCCGACTCGACGACCGGGAGCACCCGCACGTCGCCGACGTCGAGCCGGAGTTCGCGCGCCTCGGCGAGCGCCAGGTCCTGGAGGTCGTCCACGAGCCGGCCGAGATGCAGGACCTCCTCGTGCAGGTCCCTGACGGCGCGCTGAGGATCGGGCGCGAGTCCGTCGAGCACGGTTTCCAGCCGGCAGCGCAGCGCCGTGAGAGGCGTGCGCAGCTCGTGCGCGACGTCGTGCACGAGCGCGCGGCGCAGGGCATGCTGGCGGCCCAACTCGATCGCCATCGCATTGAAGGCGCGGCCCAGTTCCGCCGACTCGCGCCCGCCGCCGGGCTCGACTCGCGCAGCGAGATCGCCCTGCGCCAGCGCGGTGGTCGCTCGGCTGAGTTCGCGCAGCGGCCGGACGACGCCTCGCGCCACCAGCCACGTGCCGGCCAGGGCGATCAGGCCGACGATCGCGGTCGCGCCCAGCAGCAGCCGGTCGAGCGACCCGAGGAAGACGGCCGCGTTCCGCTCGGCGCCGGCGTCGGGAAACGGCATCAGGTAGAGCATCGCGGCCGCACCGTCCTGCAAGTGGAGCGGCACGCCGGGGACGGCCAGGGTGAAGACGACGTTCTCCCGCGTGCCCGAACCGGCACGCCCGGCCTCGAACACGATCTCGTCGCCGTCGCGGCGCGTCGTCAGATGCTCGTAGCCGGCGACCGGCCGGCCGGCCGATGCGAGCAGGCGACCCGACACCGGGTCCGTCACGAGGATGGCGAGCCGCGGCCCCAGCGAGGCGGCGGCGCCGTCGAGCACGTCCGGCGCGCAGCAGCGTCCGTCGAGGTCGTGCGCGACCCGGCGGGCCATGTCCGGGGTCACCGCCTGCCCGGCGCTTCGTTCGACGCTCTGGAATCGGAGAAACTCCTGCCGCGCCCCCTGTCGCGCGACGATCGCCACCGCGAGCACGGCGGAGAGCGCCAGGGCGCCGACGGCAATCAGCAGGCGGCCCTGGAGGCTACTCGTCATCGGATGGCACCAGTCGATAGCCGACGCCGTGCACGGTCTCGACGTAGCCCCGGCCGTCCCGCGCGCCGAGCTTGCGCCGGAGGTTGGTCACGTGGCTGTCCACCGTGCGGTCGAGGCCCTGGTAGTCGGGCCCAAAGACCCGCGCGACGAGCTCGTCGCGGGTAAAAGTCCGGGCGGGCGACTGCGCGAGCGCTTCGAGCAGCCGGAACTCGGTCGGCGTCAGCGCCACCCGTTCGCCCCGCAGCCGCGCCTCGCGGCGCCAGCCGTCCACTTCGAGCTCGCCGACCCGGAGCGCCGGTCTGGCGTCCGCCTCCAGTCGAGTCCCCGCGCGGCGCAGAACGGCCTGGACACGGGCGACGACCTCGCGGGGGCTGAACGGCTTCGGGACGTAGTCGTCGGCGCCGGCCTCGAGTCCGCGGACGCGATCGTCCTCCGCAGTCCGCGCGGTCAGCATCACGATCGGCACGGCCGAGGCGGCGCGCAGGCGCCGGCAGACCTCGTATCCGCTCAGCCCTGGCAGCATCCAGTCCAGGATCACGAGCGACACGCCGGGCTGCCGGGCGCGCTCGAGCCCGGCCGGGCCCGTCCGCTCGACGGCAACCTCGAACCCCGCCTGGACCAGGTAGAGTTCCAGCGTCTCCGCGACCACCCCGTCGTCCTCGACGATCACGACCAGCGGCACCGCCCCTCCCGGCCGTGCGCCCGTGCGCCCGCGCGCCCACGGTCAGCGCATCAGCGCCTGTCGAATGGCCGCGGCCACGCGCTCGGCGTTCGGCGGATCCAGGTTGCCGACGACGGCCACGGTCCACTCGCCATCCGAATCGAGCGCGGCGTTGCAGCCCGGGGCTCCGCCGGCGATGCCGATGCCGCCGCGCGCGCGCCCCGCGGCGGTCGCGTCGGCGCCCAGGACCCACGCCGTCATCTTCGCGTCGAGCAGTTTCCGCTCGCGCAGCGCGTTGTCGAACGCCAGCAGGTCGGCGGCCGTCGCGTAGGCGCCTCCAGCCGCGCTGCCCGACATGCCGTGGAAGGCCTCGTTCGAGCGCCGCGCGCCGGCCGCGCCCGATCTCTCCGTCGTGTACCCGATCGCCACGTCCGCGGGAAACGCGTCGGCCTGGAGGAACGCCGCGCCCTTCATCCCCGCCGGGCGGAAGACGTGCGTCTCGATGTAGTCCTCGTAGCGGATGCCGGAAACGCGCTCGATGATAGCACCGAGGACGACGTAGCAGCCGTTGCAGTAGGCGGTCTTCGTTCCGGGATCGAACGTCAACGGAAGCGGCGCGACGAACCGGTAGTAGTCGGCGTTCGACCGGAAGCGCGTCTTGGGCGCCCGGTCGAACTCGGGGCCGAAGAAATCGGCGATGCCGCCGCGGTGGTTGAGCAACTGGTCCACGGTCGCGGCCCGCGCCTTCGCGTTCGGGTAGTCGGGCAGCCGCGCGCCGACAGTGTCGGTGAGCGACAGCTTGCCTGCGGCGACCAGCTGGCCGATGGCGGTCTTGGTGAAGATCTTGTTGATCGACCCGAGGTTGAAGCGGGTCGCCGCCGCGATCGGCGTCCGCTTCTGGCGATCGGCGAGACCGAAGGCGCGCTCGTAGATCGGGACGCCGTTCCGGGCGACGAGCACGACGCCCGCGAACTGGTCCGCTGTCGCCATCGGTCCGAGGTAGCCGTCGAGCGCGGCGGTCATCTGAGCCGGCGTCATCGACGGCGCGACGGGCGCGGGCGCCTGGGCCGGCCGCCGCTCCTGCCCGCCACCGCCTGCTTCGACGGTCAGCCCCATCTTCGTGATGCGGAACGGCGCGGCCGGCTCGAGCGTCAGCTCGACGCGCCCCGCGAAACCAGTGGACCCCTGGATCTCCAGGACCACGGTGCCGTCCGGCGTCGCCAGCACCTTGCCGACGGTGATCGTCCCGAAGTCCGCCTTCAATCGCTGGACGAGATCCCTCCGGCTCTCCGGGGTCCGGCGCGCCAGCAGGTCGGGCGCGAAGTGGTCTCGCGCCATCGACTCGAACGCGTCCGCGTCGAGGCTGGCCAGCGCACGCGCGAACGCGTCCACGTGGGCGCGCACCTGCGGGTCGGGCCCCTGCGCCGCCGAGTCCCCGACGGCCCGAATCGTCGTCCCGACCGCACCGGCGAGCAGGACCGCCACCGCGACGAACCAGCGTGCTGACCTCATCGGCTCTCAACCTCCTGGCGGCCAGTCTAGCGGGCTTCTGTGGAGAAAGTGTGGAGAGCCGCCCGACCTGCCATAGAATCTGTCGCACGTTGCGCGGATGGAGGAAGCCTCGATGACCGACGCCCGGCCGGATGCCGGCGAGAGCGCCCGGCCGACGCCCACACGAGCGGCCCGCTGGATCGCGCTGGTGGCGATGAGCGTGGCCGTCTTCGGCAGCTACTACGCGTTCGACTACATCGGCCCGCTCGCGCCGGTGCTCAGCCGTCAGCTGCACTTCTCGGACTCCCAGATCGGGCTGCTGCAGGCCGTCTACAGCCTCCCGAACCTCGTGGCGATGCTCGTCTGCGGCTGGGTCATCGACCGGCTCGGCACGCGGAAGTCGATGGCGATTTTCAGCGTGACCGTCTTCGTCGGGCTCGTCGTGACGGCCCTCAGCCCGCGCCTGGCCGTCATGGCGGCGGGCCGCCTCATCGTCGGCTCGGGTGCCGAGGCCCTCGTGCTGGCCTCCAACGTCGCCGTCGCCCGCTGGTTCTGGCGCAGCGAGCTGAGCCTGGGATTCGCCGTCCGGTCCTCGTTCTGCCGCCTCGGCTCGTTCAGCGCGCAGGTGTCGCCCACCTGGGCCGCCGCCGCGTACGCCTACTGGCGGTGGCCGCTGCTCATCGGCGTCGCGTTCGGCGGGTTCTGCCTCGTCGGGGCGGCGCTCTACTGGGTCCTCGACCGACGGGGCGAGCGCCGGTTCCAGCTCGGCCACACCGCGCGCGAGGAACGGTTCGCGCTCGGCGACGTGTTCCGGTTCAACCGGTCGTTCTGGCTGATCGCCGCGCTGTGCGTGACCTTCTACGGCTGCATCTTCCCGTTCCAGACCTTCGGGCAGAAGCTCCTCATCGAGTCGCACCACCTGTCGCCGCAACAGGCGTCGCTGCTGGTCGGCATGGAGCCGCTCTTCTCGATGATGGGCATGCCGCTGTTCGGGTGGGTGGCCGATCGCTTCGGCAGGCGGTCGCTCTTCATGATGTTCGGGTCGATGCTGATCGTGCCGGTCTTCCTGATGCTCGCCTACACGACCATCCCGCCCGTCGTCCCGATGGCGATGATGGGCGTGGCCTTCGCGATGGTGCCGGCCATCATGTGGCCCGCGCTCGCCTACGTCGTGGACCGTTCCCGCCTGGGCATGGCCAACGGTATGCTGGACACGATCCAGCAGGCGGGCCTGGTCGGGATCAACCTGCTCATCGGGTGGTCCAACGACCACTGGCTCGCCAGCGCCGCCAACCCGGGCGGCTACCACGCGAGCCTGTGGATCTTCACGGCGATTGCCGGACTCGCGGTGGTGTGCGCGATGCTCCTCCGGCGTGTGGAGACCGGGCCGCGCGCGCACGGGCTGGAGACGATCACGGCGAAAGGGTAGGGGGACGCGATGAAGATCGGCGAGATGAACTGGATGCAGGTGGCGGCTGCCGTCACGCGCGACGGCCGGGCCGTCGTGCCCGTCGGCAGCACCGAGCAGCACGGCTACCTCAGCCTGGCCACCGACGCGACGCTGGCCGAACGGATCGCCTGCGAGGCCGCGGAACCGTTGGGGGTGCCCGTCTTCCCCGTGCTCGCCTACGGCGTCACCCCGTACTTCCTCGGCTTTCCGGGGACGGTCAGCCTCCGCCTGGACACCTACAACCGGATCCTGACCGACGTCCTCGACAGCCTGTCCGCGCACGGGTTCACGCGCATCCTGTTCGTGAACGGGCACGGCGGCAACAGCCCGGGCGCGTCGGTGCTCGCCGAGTGGATGAACGGCCACCGCGGCGTCAGCGCGAGATGGCACGACTGGTGGAGCGCGCCCAGGACGTGGGCCGCCGTCCAGGCCGTCGATTCCGAGGCGTCGCACGCGTCCTGGATGGAGAACTTCCCGTGGACACGCGTCCACGGCGTGGAGCTGCCGCGCGACAGGAAACCGATGGTGGATGCCGCACGCGTACGCGCGATGGGCGCGGCCGCTGTGCGCGAGTACCTGGGGGACGGCAGCTATGGCGGCGCCTACGCGCTGCCCGACGAGCGGGTGACGGGCGTGTGGCGCGCCGGGGTCGAGGAGACGCGCGAAGCCCTCGAAGGCCCGTGGGCCTGAAGGAGGAAGTCATGCAGATCAGGTTCGACGGGCAGACGGTGATCGTGACCGGCGCCGCGCACGGCTTCGGCCGTGCCATCGCCCTGCGGTTCGCGCGCCTGGGCGCCGCCGTCGTCGGCTGCGACGTGAACGAGGCCGGGCTGCGCGAGACCGCGCGCCTGGCTGACGAGCAGGCGACGCCGGTGGACGCGCGCGTGGTGGACGTGACCGATCGCGACGCGGTCGGGGCGATGGTCGGCGCGACGCTCGACGCCCGCGGGCGCGTGGACGTGCTGGTGAACGACGCCGGGCGGCGTGCTCGGCCAGGTCGGCCGCCCGCTCGAAGAGGTGTCCGAGGCGGACTGGCGCGCCATCGTCGCCGTCAACCTCGACGGCGTCTTCTACTGCAGCCAGGCGGTCGCGCCGGCCATGAAAGCGGCGCGCCACGGCCGCATCGTCAACATCTCGAGCGGCGCCGGCCTGGGCGTCAGCCTGACCGGCATCCAGGCGTACGCCTCGGCCAAGGCCGGCCAGATCGGCCTCACCCGCCAGCTGGCGCACGAGCTCGGGCCCTGGGGCATCACCGTCAACAACATCGCGCCCGGGTTCGTCCGCTCGAACCCGACCACCGAGAAGCAGTGGCAGTCCTACGGCGAGGAGGGGCAGCGGCGGCTCGTGGAGAACATCGCCCTGAGACGCCTGGGCTCGCCCGACGACATCGCGAGCGGCGTGGTGTTCTTCGCCAGCGAGTTCGCCGGCTGGGTCACCGGTCAGACGATTGCCATCGACGGGGGAAAGTAGGAGGGCGCCATCGTGTCAGGCTTCGGTACTCGCGCCGCGAGGTTCGGTCGGGACTGGCTGCCGGTTCTCGCCTGGGCGGCGGCCATCTTCGTCGGGTCGGGGGATCCGCTGTCCTCCGCCAGCACCTCGAGGTTCCTGGAGCCGTTCCTTCAGTGGCTCCTGCCGGGCCTGTCTCGCGACGCCGTCGAAGCCGTCATGGTCGTGGTTCGCAAGGGCGGCCACCTCACCGAATACGCCGTCCTCGCCATGCTGTGCTGGCGCGCCGTGCGCCGGTCGCCTGGAGGCGACGCGCGCGACCGGGAATGGCGGGGCGCGGGGATTGCCCTGGCGATGGCGGTCCTCTACGCGGTGTCCGACGAAGTCCACCAGGCCTTCGTGCCTTCCCGCACGGCCACACCGTGGGACGTGACGATCGATGCGTGCGGCGCGGCCGCGGGTCTCGCGATCGCGTGGGGCGTCGGGCGGATCGTCAGGCGGCGGCGCCCGTCGCAGGCGCACTGAGCCACGGCGGCCTACCATCGGTTGCGAAGGACGGGAGCCGCCGGGGCTGGAGCCGGTGGCTGGCGCGGCGCCTCGGGAGGCCCGGCCGCAGGCTTCGGCGCTTCGTCGAGTTCGATCCGGCGGCCGAACTCGATCCCGACCTCGTATCTCAGCACGCCTTCCTTGCCGATGGCCGCCACCGAGCAGCGGACGATCCGGCCCGGCACCGACGGGGGATCCAGGGTGCCGTCGAACATCACCGTCACGTCGGCGCCGGGATTCAGGCGACGAGGACATTCGACGAGCGCGCCGGTGGCCGAGATGTTGACGAGGGTCACCTCGACGCCCGGCGGGGACAGGCGCATACCCCTGATCGACGTGACGCGGGAGGCCGGCAGTCGTGGCGCCGGCACCTTGCGCTCGGCGGCGCTTGGGACCGTCTGACCGGCGGCGGGGGGCGAACCGGCGCCGGCCTGGCCGGGAACCGGGGGCGACGCAATCATGGCGTCCTCACCAGGTCGTGAAGTTGACCGGGACCGGTGGACGCGGCGTTGCGCGGCGCCGGGTCCTCGAGGCGATCGGGCGCCATCTCGTCGCAGCGGAGAAGCAGCGCCTTCGCATCGGCGCTGAGCGCCTCGACCAGGCTCCGCCATTCCACCCGCTGATCCGAAAGCGCCTTCAACGCCTCGTCTCTCTCGGCTCTCGCCGACGACAGCTCGCGTTCGAACTCCGCCCGCTTCGCGTCGAGTTCGGACACGAGCGCCTGCCCTCGGCCCTCCCGTTGCTCCAGCAGCGCGTTGAGGCGCACGATCTCGCTGTCGGCCCAATCGAGCTTCGACTGCATCGCGGCTAACTGCTGGCGCCCTTCCCGGTCCCTGAGGAGCAGCGAGAGTTGGTGTTCGTCGGCGAGCGCCTGGCTGCTCGGTACGATCGGCCAGCAGGCGCTGGTTGGCGGCCTCGCGTTCCTCGATCGCCTTCAGCAGGTCCTGGCGCTCGGCGGCCTCGCGGTCGAGCTGCTGACGGGCGTCCGCGAGAGCCTGCCGCGTGGCGGCGTGTTCCTCGACCGCCTCCTCGAGCCGGCCCGTCGCGGAAATGTCCCGCACGACGAGGATCACCGAGGCAATCCCGTCCGGGTGACTGGCCAGCCACACGCCCTGCATGAGCACCCGGTACCGCGCGCCTTCGAGCCCCACCAGGTTGCACTCAGCGGAGCCGGACCCGCTGTCGCTGAGCCTGGCGGCGAAGTGACCCCACCGTTCGCGGTGTTCGGGGACGATCCAGTCGGTGAACGGGCGGCCCAGAACCTGCGCAGGCTCTCGCGCGCCAAGCTGGGCCATCGCCGCGTCGTTGGCGGCCAGCACGAGGGCGTCCTGGCCGACGCGCAACAGGCAGCACGGCTGCTTCTCGATCAGGTGGCGGAGGTGCTCCGCCTCGGCGTCAGAGGGGGACAGCGCGGGATCGCTCCCCAGGGGAGGCGCGAGACGAAAATCGGCGGTTGTGGTCATCTCAGGTCGCCGGCCGGGAACCTCGTTCCCCAAACTTGGCGCTCGAGAGCGCGCCGAGATAGCCGGTCCGGAATGCGTGCTCTGGCGAGGTACCATCGGCAATTCAGGCCGCGACAATACCCCCCGGGGCGGGCCGACCGAACTCGGCACCGGGACCGCAGGCTTGATGGAGGCGCCGAACGGCGAGACCGGCGTCTCGCTGTCCGGCGCCGCGAAACGGGGAGTCTACAAGGTCGGCTACTTCTTCTCTTCCATCTTGGTGGGGATGATCCAGGTCTTGCCGTCCTTCATCTCGACGGTGCCCGTCACGACCGCCGGCTTCATCCCGGTGCACACGTGCCCGAACTTCTCGGACACGTCGTTCTTGACGACGTAGTAATCGTCGGTCTGGCCCTTCTCGCCCTTCACCACGAGGACGTTCTGGCACTCCTTGGCGTCGGCCTTTTTCAGCGTGCACTTGGCGCAGGCGATGTTCCCGGTCAGGGTCTTTTCCGCCGCCATGGCGGTTCCCACGAACGCGATGAGCACGACGGCCGCCAGCGCAGTCAGGGTGAGGGACTTCATCGTTTCGTTCCTTTCGTTCACGTGGCGCGTGACGCGTCCAGGTGCGGTGAATGTGGATGAATTCCATGATACGCCAGATGGCGCGGACGGGCGACCCGACGGGGGGCGCCCGGGGAGGGGCCCGATCGTGCCAGGTCCCCGGGCGCCGCGGCCACCTCAGCGGAACGTGTAGTTCGCCTTCACCCAGGCCGTCCGGCCGGGCTCGTTGACCCGGGTCGTCTGGACGAAATCCGGTACCAGCGCACCCGCCTGGCTGATGTGCTCGGCGTAGGCCCTGTTGAAGAGATTGTCGACGCCGGCCGCGAGGTGCAGGGCGCCGGTCACCCGGTACCCGCCGTTGAGCGAGAAGACCGAGAACCCGGGCGTCGGGCCGAGGTCCATGCCGTTGCTCACGATGTTGCCCGAGCCGACGTCGACGCGGTTCTGCGCCGTGACGATTCGGGCGAGGCCGCCGAGCGAGAGGTTCCGGGCGGTGTAGGTGAGGCCGAACCGGCCCTCGGCCGGCGGCTGCTGCGCCAGCGGCTTGTGGTCGGTCGTGTTGTTCGAGTGCACGAAGGCCAGCGTGGCGTCGGCCTTCAGGCTCCTGGTGACCGAATAGGCCACGCTCGCTTCCGCCCCCCCGGTCGTCGCGTTCACGTTGCGCGCCACCGACGGCGTCGGCATCCACCGGATCAGGATGTAGTCGTGGATCCCGCCGTAGAACGCCGACACCGACCCCGACAGCCTCGACACCTGCCACACCATCCCCGCGTCGAGCTGCGTCGTCTTCTCCGGCCTGGTGGAGAGGAACGCGCTCTTGAGCGTCACGGGATCCTGCTTCAGCCGCTCCCAGTAGTCGGGGGACCGCTCGACGTGGCCGACGCCGATCGAGAACCGGCCCGAGACGCCGCCGCGATCGACGTCGAGCTCGTAGCGCGCGAAGCCGCTCGCGAGCGTCTTGCTGTCGGTTGCGCCGAGCGTGTCGTTCTTGAGCGGCGAGGCGCCAGGGCACATCATCACGCCCCCGACGCAGGCGCGGCTGTCGATGGCCCGGTGCCAGTCGCTGCGCAGGCCGCCCACCAGCCGGCTTCGCGGCGTGACCGCGTGCGTGATCTCGGTGAACGCGCCCACCTGCAGGAACCGCATGTCCTCGGCGCGGGGCAGCGCGGCGTAGATGGCGTTGGCGTCGGCCGGCGAGATCGTGCTCGTCGCGCTGCGCATCGTGTGCACGTTGTGCTGCAGGTCGGCGCCCGCGATGATGGTCGTCGTCCGCCCCAGCGCGAGCGTGACCGCGCCGCGGCCTCCCGTCGTCGCGCGGTCGGGGTTCTTCACCATGAACGACGTGCCGGGCGTGCGCAGGGTGTAGTTGTCCATCACGTGGTCGACGTAGTTGTAGTACCACTGCGCCTCGACCCGCTGGACGACCGACGAGGTGAATCGTCGGTCGAGCTTGACGGCGGCGTTGCTGCGCGCGAAACCCACGCCGTCCATCGACCGATCGGCGTAGGCCGCCTGCCCGTCGCTTCTCGCGACCGAGAACTCGAGGCGCGTGTCGGCGTTCGGCGTCCAGCCGAAGGCCGCGTTCCCGCTCCACCGGGTGTAGAAGGAGTGCACCGCGACGCCGTTGCCGTCGCGGTAGTCGTCGGTGTGCGAGCGGGTCCCGTTGCCCTGGAGGTAGAACG
This sequence comes from uncultured Acidobacteriota bacterium, assembly GCA_963776495.1. Classification (GTDB taxonomy): domain Bacteria; phylum Acidobacteriota; class Vicinamibacteria; order Vicinamibacterales; family Fen-181; genus FEN-299. The sequence continues at coordinate 1,285,772 of CAVZMW010000003.1, forward strand.
ACGGGATGGCGGCCCGCGCGTCCGCCATCTCGTCGTGGCGCCCGAAGGCCCCCGCGGTGAACGAACCCGACAGCGCGACCGAGGGCTCGGTGGCGCGCGCCATGTTGCGCTCGAACAGCACCGTGCCCGCCGACGTCCCCGCCGCGTACAGCACGGTCTCCGGCCCCTTGAGGACGGTGATGCGATCGTAGGCGGCGGGATAGACGTACGCCGTCGGGGGATCCATGCGCCCGCCGCACCCGCCGAGGATCTGCTGGCCGTCCAGCAGGATGCCGAGCCGCGAGCCGGCCATGCCCCGGAGGACCGGGTCGCCGTCGGTGCCGCCCTTCCGGACGATCGAGAATCCCGGGATGGTCTTGAGGTAGTCGGCCCCGTCGTGCGCCGGGATCGGCTGGCGCGGCGCCTTCGGGTCGGTCTCGACCACGAGGGGACTGCTGGTCGATGGCGCAGTGACGACGACCGACGACTCCTGCGGCGCGATCGCCAGCACGAGATCGAGGACGGCGTCTCCACCGGCGCTCACGGCGACCTCGTCGCGGCGCGTGGGGGCGAATCCAGGCGAGACGGCCGACACCCGGTACCGGCCGGCGGGCAGCGCTTCGAAAGCGAAGCGTCCCTGCTGGTCCGTGACGATCGACGCGGTCAGGCGCGAATCGACCGCGCGCACCTCGACGGTGCCGCCGCGGATGACCGCGCCGCTCTCGTCCTTCAGCACGCCGACCACCCGGCCCTTCGCCGGGGCCGGCTGCTGCGCTGCGGCCGCCGGCTGCTGCGCTGCGGCCGCCGGCTGCTGCGTGTCCGGCGCCGGCGCAGCCCACCCGGTTGCCGCGCACACGATTGTCCATATAAGTCCCATTACCGCAAGCCGCGGCAAATGACGTGATGCCCCGGTCATACGCTCCTCCCTGCACGATGTCCCGTCGGCACGACGGACCGCGGTCGCGTCGGCGCGACCCGTATTGGGCGCGAGGCGACCTCGAAGGGCCGTCAGCGCTCGGGCCCGCGGTTGTGACGGGCGAAGCGGCTGCCCCGAGAGATCGTCAGGCTCGCGCGACGTTCGATGCTCGCGAGAACTGGACGCCGAGCGAGCCGATCCAGGGCGGGGGAGATGGCGGAAGGGGGATGACGTCGGAGATGCTCTGGCACGGACCGGCCGGCGCGCCTTCGGCCGCCAGGTCCGCGAACACCGCCGCCGCGACCGGGACCACTGCCGCGAGATCGAGCGCAAGAGGCACGGCGGCATCGTGGTGCTGGCAGCCGCACAAACAACGGGCCGAGACGTGCGGTGTCCGGGAGCACACCGGGCAGTGGCCGGCCGACCCGCGCCGACAGCAGCAACACGACGAGTCGGCCTTGCCCTGGACACCCGCTGCCTGGACCACCGACACCGGCAGCCCGCTGATCTGGCTGGTCAGCACGACAACCAGCAGGCCGACGAGGCGGCGGCGGAACAGGTGGAATGGCAACACTCGCTCCCGCGTGCAGTTGGTCCATTGAGAATCTAGTGAGTTGCCGGGCTGGACGGTATAGCCGGATGGTCCCGGCGGACTGGTACTTTCGGGGCCGGCCGGGCTGGTACTTCAGTACCTTGACACCCTCTGCGGTTGTTTGTATATTGTCTGTAGACAACAGACAATGACGGAACCCGCAATCCTCCGCATCAACCTGTCATCACCGGTTCCGGCCTACCGCCAGATTGCCGCAGGCATCAGGGCGATGCTCGTAGCCGGCGCGATCGAGGCCGGCGACCTGCTGCCCACGATCCGGCAGCTGGCCGTCGATCTCGGCATTCACCCGAACACGGTGGCCGAGGCGTATCGGCTGCTCGCTCGAGAGGGGTGGGTGGACCTGCGCCGCCGGCGGGGCGCCGTCGTGCTCGCGCGCACGACACCCGAGCCGACGCCCGACATGGCCGACGCGTTCGGCCGGCGGATTGGAGAACTGGTGGCCGAGGCGGTGGCGGCCGGCGTGCCGACCGGCGATCTCGCCGCCAGGCTTGCGGAGATCGTGCAGAGACTCGACACCAAGGGAACGCTTTAAGGAGAAGCCGCCGTGGACCCGATCCTCTGGCCTCTGTTCATCGTCGTCGCGCTGGTGGGCCTGCTGTTCCTGGCGATGCCGGGCCTGACGCGCCCCGACGTCTTCTTCGCGGTCACCGTCGCGCCGGCCTTTCGCGGGACCGCGGAGGGTCGGAGGGCGACCGCGATCTACCGCGCCGTGTCGCTCGGCTCGAGCGCGCTCGCGCTGGTGGCGCTCTGGGTGATCGCCCGCCAGGGCACGCGCGGACCGCTGGCCATGCTCGCGCTCCTGGTCCAGATGGCCGGCACGATGGGTGGATTCCTCGCGGCGCGCCAACGGGTCCGGCCGCACGCCGTCCAGCCGGCTGCCACGCGCGAGGCGGTGGTGGTGCGTTCGCGCTTCGCGCCGCCCGGCGGCTGGATCCTGCAGGCGATCCCGTTCGGCGTGCTCGCGGCTGCGGCCATGGTGGTCTACGAGCGATGGACCGAGCTGCCGGCGCGCCTGCCCGTCCACTGGAACCTCTACGGCGAGGCGGACCGCTTCGTGGACAAGTCGCTGGGCGCGGTCCTCCAGTCGATGGCCGTGGCAGCAGTCCTCTGCGGGCTCTTTGCGGCCTCGGCCGCGGCGGTCATGCACTCGCGCCGGGTGCGGGCGACCGGCGAAGCGGCTTCGAGTGAGTCCTCGTTCCGCGCGATCACGGCCGTGCTGCTGCTCGTGGGCGAGTTGCTGATCGCGGTGCTGCTCTCGCAGCCCGCGATTCAACTGTTGTTCCCGGGGGCGGCCAGGCAGCAGGTCATGGTCGTGACGATGGGGGGACTGGTGGTCACGCTCGTCCTGACGGCGGCGCTGCTCTGGCTTGGCCAGGGCGGGAGTCGGCGTGCGCCGGCGACGGTGGGGGAGATACCGGTCGGCGATCGCACACCCGACTCGGCGTGGGCTCTGGGCCTGTTCTACTTCAACCGGGACGACCCGGCTTTTCTCGTCGAGAAGCGCTTCGGGATCGGCTACACGCTCAACTTCGCCCATCCCCTGGCGTGGGTGCTGATCGGGCTGCTGGTGGCGATTCCCGTGCTGCTCGCGGTGTTCCGGCACCGCTGAGATCCTGGCGCCGGCGCACGATTCTCCGGTCGTCTTTCCGCCTGCTTCAGCGATAATGGCACCGCTGGCCCCGAAGGCCTGGCCTGGCGGTCCTATGCCTTGCCCTGGTTGCGGCGCTGATGTCGCCCCCGTCGAGGGACGTTGCCCCGCTTGCGGCGCCGGGGCGGCGTCTGGCCGGACGCCTGTCCCCGACCTCGCCCCGGCGGCGGGAACTGCCGCTGCGGGCGGTGCCGCGGGCCCTGGCGGCAGCAACGACGATGTGACCTTGGCGCCTTCCGCGTCGACAGGCGCAAGCGTCCCACCGCGCCCGCAGCCCGCGGGCCCGCTCCAGGTCGGTCAGTCGTTCGGCGCGCGCTACCGCATCATCCGGCTGGTCGGGTCGGGCGGCATGGGGTCGGTCTACCAGGCGTGGGACCGGGAGCTGGAGGTGGCGGTTGCCGTCAAGGTGATCCGCCCGGAGGCGATGGCGGACCCTGTCGCCGCCCAGGACGTCGAGCGCCGGTTCAAGCGGGAGTTGCTGCTGGCCCGCCAGGTCACCCACCGGAACGTCGTCCGCATCCACGATATCGGGGAGATCGACGGCACCAAGTACATCACGATGCCGTACATCGAGGGCGCCGACCTGACGAGCATCCTGGCCCACGAGGGCCGGATGCCTGTCGGCCGGACGCTGTCGATTGCCCGACAGGTGGCGGCAGGGCTGGTCGCCGCGCACGAGGCCGGTGTCGTACACCGCGACCTGAAGCCGGCCAACATCATGGTCGACGCCGAGGACCACGCGGTCATCATGGACTTCGGCATCGCCCGCTCGACCTCCGACGCGACCGGTTTCGCCGTGACCGTCGCGGGGGCCGTCGTCGGGACGGTGGCGTACATGGCGCCGGAGCAGGCACGGGGGGTCGAAGCCGACCAGCGGGCCGACATCTACGCGTTTGGCCTGATCGTCCGGGACATGCTGCTGGGCCACCGGCACGCCGGCTCCACCACCGCGTTCGCGGAGTTGATGGCCCGCATGCAGGACGCGCCGCCGCCGATGCGCACGATTGACGCGAGCATCCCGGAGGCGATCGACGCGGTCGTCATGCGATGCCTGCAGCCGGACCCGGCGGCCCGCTATCCGACCAGCGCCGACCTGCTGCGGGACCTCGACCGCGTCGCCGGGGGAGATCGCGTGGAGGCCGTGACGGTCACGGCGACCGGGCCGGTGCGCGGCAGGCTGACGGCCGGCGGGCGACGCGTCGCAGCGCTGGCGGCGCTGGCCGTGCTGCTGGTGGCGGTCGTGGCGGGGGTCGGCATCAAGCGCTGGTACGACGCGCGCCGGTCGGCCGGTGCGGGGCCAAACGCGCCGACGCTCTCGCTCGCCGTGCTCCCGTTCAGGAACGCGTCGGGCGACCCGGCACTCGACTCGCTCGGTCCCAGCCTCAGCGAAGTGCTGGCGACCGATCTCGGAGAGGCCGCCCACATCCGTGCGATCCCGTCGGTGCGTCTGCGCGAGGTGCTTCGCGACCTGCGGATCGACGCGAGCGCGAACCTCTCGCCGTCGGACCTGGCCCGCATCGCCGACTTCGCCAGCGCGCAGACGATTCTCTGGGGCCAGTACGTGAAGTTCGGCGACGAGATCCGGATCGACGCGACGCTGCAGAACCTCGCCGAGCAGAAATCGACTCCGCTCAAGGTGACCGCCGCCAACCAGTCGGCCCTGTTCGCTTCGGCCGGGCGGCTTGCCGGGTCGGTGCAGCAGGCGCTGGCTGCCGGGTCGGCCGACGTCCTGAAGGAACTGAAGGCGTCGGCGTGGCGGCCGTCCACGCAATCGTTCGAGGCGCTCCGCCTCTACAACGAGGGCGTCAACCTCTCGCGGGACGGCAATCACCAGGAGGCGCTCAAGCGCTTCCTGGCGGCGGTCAACGAAGACGGGAACTTCGCGCTCGCCTACTCGGCGCTCGCCGAGACCTACTCGGCGCTCGGCTACGACGCGCAGGCCGAGCAGCAGTCGCGACGCGCGGTCGCCCTGAGTGACTCGCTCCCGCCGCAGGAGAAGTACCTCATCGCGGCCGCCCACTACCGCATCACCAACGACAACGCGAAGGGGATCGAGACGTACGAGAAGCTGCTGAAGGTCTCGCCCAACAACGCGCAGCTGCACCTCGACGCCGGGAGCCTGTACGAGCGGACGGGCGACCTCGCCAGGGCCCAGGACCACTTCACCAGGGCCGTGTCCCTCGACCCGAAGTCCGTCGTCGGGCTGCTGGCGGTGGGCCGCGTCACCATCAAGCGCGGCGATCCGAAGGCCTCTCTGCAGCCGCTCAACAACGCGCTCAGCCTGGCGATCCAGCTTCGCAACGACGAGGCGCGGGCCAACGTCCTCCAGGCGATCGGCGTCGCCTACAAGCTGATGGGCCAGCCGGCCGACGCGCTGAAGGAGTACCAGGACTCGCTGGCCATCAAGCGGCAGATCGGGAACAAGCGGGGGATGGCGATCAGCCTCGGAGAGATTGCGCAGATCCAGGAGTTGATGGGGAACCTCCAGGACGCCGAGAAGAGCTACCACGACGCGCTGGCGCTGCAGCGCGAGGTCGGCGACAAGGCCGGGACGGGCCTGTCGCTGATGGACCTCGCGTCGCTGCTCACCGACAGCCTCGGACGGCCCAATGACGCCCTGCCGTTGCTGCGGGAGGCTCTGTCGCTCGAGCGGGAGCTGGGGGACCGGGGCAGTGAGGCGCTGGCGCTGAACGCCATGGGCACGTCCTACCTGGCAAAAGGGGAGTTCTCCGAGGCGCAGACCTACTTCGAGAGCGCGCTCGACATCCGCGAGCAGATCAAGGCGCCGGGCGAGATGGCCGACACGCTCCACAACCTCGGCGAGACGCTCGGCAAGATGGGCAAGTACGACCAGGCGCTGACGCGCTACCTGCGCGCCCTCGACCTCAGGCGGTCCCAGGGCGACTCGCGCGGAGCCGCGCAGGAGTCCTACAGCATCGGGATCGTCTTCGACGTCCAGGGGCGCTACGGCGCGGCCGTGAAGTCGAAGACCGAGGCGCTGCAGGCGTTCCGGGACCTCAAACAGCGCGACTTCTGGTTCGGCGAAATCCTGAGCGGTACCGGCTACAGCCTCGCGCTGAGCGGCCGGTTCGACGAGGCGTCGAAAAATCTCGACGAGGCGCTGACGGTCGCGCGCGAACTCAAGAACCAGGCGCTGGCGGCGCAAGTCGCGCGCTTCAAGGCGGAGAGCGCGTTCTGGGCGGGAGACGCGGGCGGCGCCGCCAGGCTCGCGGCGGAGGCGGTGCAGGAAGCGGGCCGCTCCTCGGACCGGTCGCTGGATACCTGGGCCCAGTTCGTCGCGGCCAGGATCTCGGCGGCCGCTCACCCCGCCGGGCCGGCGGCCGCCGCCCTCGCGAAGATCGGCCGGCAGGCGCAGGCCGCAGGCATGGCCTACCTGTCGGTCGAGTGCGCGCTCCAGCGGGCCGACACGCTGCTCAGGACCGGCGATCGCCAGCAGGCGCGGCAGCAGATCGACAAGACGCTGGCCGAGGCCGAGACGATGGGGCTGCGCGAACTGCAGGCGAGGAGCGAGTACGTGCTGGCCGGCACGATGCGGCTTGCCGGCGACCGCCAGGCCCGCCGGCATTACGCGACGGCGCTGCAGCTTCTCGACGCGATGGCACGCGAGGACGGCAGCCAGGGGATGCTCGAGCGCGCCGATCTGAAGGCGATTCACGCCGAGTGTGAGAAGTGGTCGAAGGCCTCCTGACACTCACTTGATACAGCAACGCCGGGCCTCCACGACCCGGCGTGCCGTCCTTCGACGCTCCTGGCAAACGGTGCGCGCGAACGGTTACCTCTTGCGCCGCCTCGCGCGGAACGCCAGGCCCGCCAGCCCGGTGCCCAGGAGAAGCATGCTCGCGGGTTCCGGAACGACCTGGCTCGCCGGGCCGTAGATGAGTTCGTCCTTCGTGTTGACGACCGTGGCGGGGACGTCCGTTCCTGCGAACACGCCGAACGTCGAGAACCCATTCCCCTTCCCGCTGATCCCGGGGTCCGGGGGCGTGAGGTTGGGGGCGTATCGGATGTCCGTCAGGGTATCCGCGCCGGTGAAGTCCCAGTCAGCCTCGTTGTCGTGCCTGAGAATCGTGACGTAATAAGGGGGCAGTATCTCGTCACCCGCGTTCCAGACGATCGCGACGGTGTAGCCGTCCGCCCACGTGGGGGTCGTTTGACCGCCGGGCACGAGCGACTGGATGTCGCCTTCACTCAGAACGGGAACATACCCGGTCGCGGTGAACACCAGGCACTGTGCCTGGTCGCTCATGACGCAGGGCAAGCCGCCAGGCACGTTCTCGGGCGTGGTCCAGGGGTCGCGCACGTCCATGAAGAAACTCTGGGACGGGATACCGGCGAGCCGGAAGGTGTACACCACGTTCTGGTTCGAATCCTGGAACAGCCACGTGATGCTCTGGAACCCGTTGGCGGCGTCGAAATAGCCGGTACTGGCTGCACCCTCCCTCGTCGTAACCACAATAGATGAAGCTGTCGGCACGGGCCGGCATGGCGCCAACGAGGACCAGCAGGGCAGCCAGCGCCGCAGCCTGCAGCAGCCTGGTGGTTCCGTGGGTCCTTTTCGGGGGTCCGGCGACGGGTGCGACGTCGGGCTGATTGCTGAGCATGTCCCCCCCTTCGAGAGACTGACTGCAACGAGTTCAACTGGGCTTTGAGCAAGAGACGAGCCATTCACGCGATTCTGGACGCGCGACGGCATGTCTAATTGAAGGAATGGCTTACGTGGTTTGGCCGCAAAACAAGGCGAATAAAGCCACACGAGACGGTGACTTTAGTCATCCAAAGCGGTCTTCTCGCGGGAATAACACCTGAACTGAGCGGTTCTGAAGGCAGCCGCGCCGGCGTGTGAAGCCACGAAGGCGCGAAGATGGACGATCTTCGCGCCTCCGTGACTCTCTCGATTCCAAACCGCGCTACTTCTTCTGGTCGTGCGGCACGAAGACGGTCGTCGAAGCCGGCTGCGACACGTTCCCGGAGCCGTCAACGCAGACCACCCCGATCGTGTAGGTCCGTCCGTTCCCCTTGCCGAGTCGTTCGGCGCGCAGGCTGAGCGTCAGCGGACCCGTCACCAGCCAGTCGCTGGCGCTCGCGCCATCGTCGCCGCTCACTCCGGTGATGCGGCACGCCGGCGCGGGATCGACCGCGTCGCCCGCCCACACGCCAATCGTGACCGGCGCCATCTTGTGGTTCGGAGCCCACAGCGACGAGGGGTCCGGCGTCACGGCGCTGATGACCGGCGCCGTCGTGTCCACCACGGTGACCGTGAACGAGCCGGTGGCGACGTTGCCGTGCGCGTCGACCGCCGTGCAGCCGACGGTGGTCTCTCCGAGACGGAACAGCGAGCCCGACGCGGGCGCGCAGACCGGGACGATGTCACCATCCGCGGCGTCGAGCGCCGACGCGGTGAAGCTCACCCGCGCGCCGCCGAAGGCGTTGCCCTCGACGGTGAACGGCGAGGGGAGCGTCAGCACCGGGGCCGTGGTGTCGATGTCGGGCAGCGTGAAGTACCCGACGATCGGGTCGTGGTCCGACAGCCGCTCCGGCCGCGTCGCGTCGCCGCGGAGGCTCTCGGGGAAGTCCGCGTTCATCCTTGCGTAGGCGATGGCCGTCGGGTGAACGTCGGCCGATGCCAGGAGGTGGTCGAGTTCCTGCGCGTTGCCGGAGTAGACGTACGAGTAGCGCTGGCTGGCGTCGGCGAGGTCGATCAGGTCGAACAGCGCACGCGTGACGGGACTCGGCGCCCACTGCGTGACGAGGCCCGAGCCGACCTCCGTGCCCTTCAGCAGGCCCATCACGTCCACGTACCCGTCGTTCGCGTCGAACGCGTTGTAGTCGCCAACCGAGATGATGTGTTCGCCGGCGGCCTGCAGCCCCTGCAGGTACCAGGCCAGCTCGACGGCCTGCGCGAGCCGCTTCGACCGAACGCGCGGGTCGGCGTCCTCGATGCCGGACAGGGACCGCAGGTGATTCACCACGACCGTCACCGGGTACGGCTCGTACGGCGCGTGCTGAATCTCGGCGTGGAGCACGAGCGACGGCCGATCGTTCAGGAACGAGCCGTCCGAGAACAGCGTGTCGTAGCCGACCTGCTGGACCTCGCCGATCACCGCCACCTTGTCGTGGCGCACCAGGAACCCGACGTCGATCCCCCCGATGTCGTGTCCTTCCTTCAGGTATGCGTCGTAGGTGCCGCCCCCGTCGGCGGACACCTGGTCTGCCAGCGCCTGCAGCGTTGCGAGGTTCTCGACCTCCTCGACACCGACGATGTCGGGTGTCTGCATCACGTTGCGAATCGCCAACGACGCCTTCTGGAGGCGCATCGCAAATGCGGCCGACGTGAGGACGGCGTCGGACGTGTGGGGATCGTTGTCCGTGTCGAAGAACCGCGCGAGGTTCATCGTGGCCACCGTGAATTCGTCACCCGTCCGTGCCCGAACCGGCGTCACGGTCATGTTCGGCGTCGTGGCCCTCGGCATGTTCCAGCCCTCGGTGTCGACCATGTACGTGCGGGAGGCGTAGTCGAGCGGTCCGGTGATGTTCTCGACCGTGACGCCCGATGTGACCTCGAGCGTCGTGCCGGGCGTTGGATACGCGGCGGCGGACGTCGGGTCCAGGAATACCGAGAAGGTGTCGATGGCGATTCGCTCGGGGTTCGCGTCGAAGACGGGAAGCGTCGTCTCGGCGGGGGCCTCCGGCGGTACCGGCAGCGGCGTCTCGATGCCCGCTTCGCGGAACGGACGCGCGGTGCCCGGCAGGACGGCGAAGAACACGCCGCTCGATGTGGACGTGGCGTTGGCTTCGCTGACCGTTCCGTCGGTCGGGCTGACGGAAATCACCTCGTCGAGGTGAACGCGCATGCCTTCGTACTTCTCCAGGCTGAAGATGCTCCCGCCAGGGTTGAGGTCGGACGCCGACAGGTTGACGGCGATCGGCAGGTCGTTGCCCGTTGATTTCACGGTTGTCGTCGGACCTTGCAACTCGGTCATCGAAAGGCCGTCGGGCTCGGTCGAGGGGCTCCTGAATTCGCTCACCGTGGCAGAGACCTGAACGAGGTTGCCGACGACGGCCGCCGCCCCGGGGGTCGAGCCCGTGTAGACGAAGACGCCTTCGGAGGTGTTCGGATCCGCGTCCGCCTCGCCGTCGGGCGCCTGGATGAAGAACCCGTTGTACTTCACGCCGGTGACGATCCCGCGCGTGACCACGATCTGCCCGGCCAACGGCGACGTCGTGCCCGGGCCCTGGATCGAATGGATCGGCGTCAAGTCGCTCACCGTGACCGGGAGGTTGCCGGTCGCGCTTCGGCCCTGCGCGTCGGTGGCGGCGATTGGACACGTCTGGGCGCCCATCCGGAAGTCCGCGGGCACGGCCAGGGCGTAGGAGAAGATCAGGTCGCCCGGGACCATGTCGCCATGCGTCCCATCATCGAAGAACTCCTGCGTGGCGGAGCCGTCGAGTGCGGTGAGATCGACGACCACGTGCACGCCCGTGCTCGCGGGATTTGTCCCGGGCGCGACGGTCACGGCAAGAAGGCTGGTCTCGCCGCGCACGAGTGTCGTGGCGGGCGCCGACACCCCGAGGTTCCCCACTGCCGTGCTCCGGGGGGTCGGCGCGTCAACCACGAAGTCGGCCGAGTTGTTGTTCGTATCCTGGGCGCCGCCCGAGATTCGAAGCGCTGCCGTCGTGTTCGTCAGCGTCGCCGTCGGGCTGGCCTCGGAGCAGTTGGCCGAGGAGCCGTAGCCGACGAAGTCGACCACCACCGCGCCCGTAGCGCATGCGCCGGTGAGCAAAGTCGTTGAAGACACAAGCGCGACTTTGCCCGCCCCGGCAGCCATTGCGATCGAACCAATCGCGCTAGGCGTCGGCAGGTTTACCGTCCCCCCGGCCCCGGCCGCTTCCTGGACGAGATAGTACCTGTCCAGGCGCAATACTGCCCGCGAGGTTCGTCTTCGACGACCAGGAGGTTCCCGTGCTGGACGCGTACTGGACGGACCATCCGGCGAGATTCACCGTGGTCGAGCCGGCATTGAAGAGTTCGATGAAGTCGTTCTTGTAGGTGGCGCCGCTGTTGCCTCCGCCGCCGTAAACCTGGCTGATGACCACGCCGCTCTCAGAGGCGCGAAGGTGGCCGGCGCTGGTGAACTGCAGCACCGCCCCAACGACGAGCACACTCATCGCAATACGACAAAGAAGTTTTGACATGGCTGTTCTCCAAGGGTGAGACGGGGCGGGATTGTACTACCTCTTCAGCCTCGCGAACGGGTCTTGACCGAAATGTTACCGGCTCGTTACCTCGACCTCATCCGTTGTCGTGCGGGGATTTCGGAACTCGCGTCAACGTTGCGAAGACCGAATCCGTCTAACGCTAGGTATGAGTGGTCTTCCAGGTTCCATCCGATACGCGCTCCGCCAATTCAGGTTGTCCCCGGTCTTCACCGCCGCCGCCGTGCTGACGCTCGCGCTGGGCATCGGCGGCACGACCGCCATCTTCACGCTCATCCACGCGATCATGCTGCGGTCGCTGCCGGCCGCCGACCCGACCCGGCTCTACCGGATAGGCGACGGCAACGACTGCTGCGTCCAGGGCGGCCCGCAGGACCGCTGGGGGATGTACTCCTACCCGCTCTACGAGCGGCTGAAAGCGGCGACGCCCGAGTTCGAGGACACGACGGCGTTCCAGGCCGGGGGCGCGCGGCTGAGCGTGCGCCGCGAGGGGGTGGACACGGCCGCCAGGCCGCTCCGGTCCGAGTACGTGACCGGCAGCTACTTCTCGGTGCTGGGGGTCCGACCGTTCGGCGGCCGCCTGTTCGCGCCCGACGACGACAGGCGGGCGTCGGCGCCCGTCGTGGTGCTGAGCCATCACGCCTGGCAGAACACCTACGGCGCCGACCCGACGGTCGTCGGGTCCACGTTCGTGATCGACGGACACCCCTTCACGGTGATCGGAGTGGCCCCGCCGGGGTTCATCGGCGAAACGCTTCGCCCCGACCCGCCCGACCTGTGGATCCCGCTGCAGCAGGAGCCGCTCATCGACGGCGGGGGCGCCCTGCTCGATCAGCCGGTCTCGGCCTGGCTGCGCGTGATCGGCCGGCTGCGGCCCGGCGCCACGACCGACGGCATGTCCGCGCGCCTGACGACGCTGCTCCGCTCGTGGATCCAGCACGACTCCGGCTATCCCGCCAACTGGATGCCGGACGTCATCCGGATGCTGCCCAGGCAGGAGATCACCGTCGTCCCCGCCGGCGCCGGCGTCGGCGTGATGAAGGAGGAGTACGGGCGCAGCCTCCAGATCCTGCTCGCGGTGTGCGGCCTCGTGCTGCTCATCGCGTGCGCGAACGTCGCCAACCTCCTGCTCGCGCGGGCCGCCGCCAGGAGGCCGCAGACGGCGCTGCGCCTGGCGATCGGTGCGACCAGGCGGCAGATCGTCACGCAGGCGCTCGTCGAGAGCAGCCTGCTGGCCGTGGCTGGTGGGCTGGTCGGGCTGGTGGTCGCCATCGGCGCGGCGCGCCTGCTGCTCGTCCTGGCCTTCCACAGCTCCCGATTCCTGCCGATCAGCGTCGAGCCCTCGCCGCTGGTGCTGGTGTTCGCCTTCGGCGTCGCGCTCGTGACCGGCGCGGTGTTCGGCGCCGTCCCCGCGTGGTTCGCGACACGCACGGCGCCCATCGACGCGCTGCACGGCCTGGGGCGCGGCGGCGGCGACCGCTCGTCGCTCGTCCGCACCGGGCTGCTCGTCGTCCAGGCGACCGTGTCGGTCGTGCTCGTCGCCGGCGCGACGATGCTGGCGAGGAGCCTCGACAAGCTCGAGCACCAGGACTTCGGGTTCCAGGTGCCGGGCCGCGTGCTCGTGGCCCTGAACAAACCGCCGACCACCTACACGCTGCCGAAGCTGATGGCGCTCTACCGGGACGTGGAGGCGCGCCTCGGCGGCCTCCCCGGGGTGAGGGGCGCGGGGCTGGCGCTCTACAACCCGCTCACCGACAACTGGGGCGAGCTGGTGTTCGTGTCGGGCCATCCGCAGGGAAAGCTGAGCGAGGAGTCGGGCTCGTCGTGGGACCGCGTCAGCGCCAGCTACCTGCAGAACCTCGGCGTGAGGCTCGTGCGCGGCCGGTACTTCAGCGCCGCCGACAACGAGACCGGCGACCTGGTGGCAGTGGTGAACGAGGCGTTCGTGAAGCGGTTCTTCAAGTCGAACGAGGACCCGCTCGGCCAGCACTTCGGCCTCGACCTGCCCGAAAACGCGGGCACCTTCCGCATCGTCGGCGTCGTCGGCGACGCGAAGTTTGCCGGGTTCGCGCTGGACCGGCCGGCGCGCGCGATGTTCTACGTGCCGCTCGCACAGAACGTCCCGTACCCGCAGGACCTGATGGCGCGAATCGAACTGCAGTCCCACTTCGTCCAGGGGATCATGCTGGTGACCGAGCTGCCGCCCGGCGCGCTCGAGCCGGTGCTGACCAAGGCGCTGGCCGCGGTGGACCCGAACCTGACGGTGATCCGCGTGAGGACCTTGCAGGAACAGGTCGCCCTCTCGTTCGACCAGGAGCGGGCGGTGGCGAGCCTCGCGGGGCTGTTCGGCGTCGTGGCGCTGCTGCTGGCCGCCGTGGGCCTGTACGGCATGACGGCCTACACCGTGACGCGGAGGACGGGCGAGATCGGCATCCGGATGGCGCTCGGCGCCGGCCGCGGCGCCGTGGTGGCGCTCGTCGTGAGGACGGCGTTCAAGCGCGTGGCGCTCGGCCTGGTGCTGGGCGTGCCGCTGGCGGTGGGCGCGGGGCGGCTCATCTCCGCCCAGCTCTACGGCGTGTCGTTCTGGGATCCGCTCGCGCTGACGCTGGCCGTCGTGTCGCTCGGCGCTTGCGCGTTCGTGGCCGCGATCGTCCCGGCCAACCGCGCCGCGGGTGTATCGCCCACGAGCGCGCTCAGGGCGGAGTAGCACGAGGCACGAAGGTTCTGCAGCGCAGGGCTGAAGCCCTGCGCTATCTGACGACAAGAAAACAGATACCGCAGGCCTTTAGGCCTGCGCTGTCGCCTTCAGGCCTGCTTCTCGGTGAGAGTCCAGCCCAGGATCACCTGTCGGCGCAGGGCTTCAGCCCTGCTCGTCGCGGTGCGTGTAGCGGATCACCTCCACGTCGGACACGGCGACCAGTCCCTCCTTCACCATCGCCTCGAGCGTCGGAAGGAACCGCTCGACCTTCTCCGCCTCGTCGACGATGGAGACCGTGATGGGGAGGTCGGAGGAGGTCAGCAGGTGTTTCTTGTGGATGCGCGTGCTCGCGCCGTACCCCTCGATGCCGCGGTAGACGGTGGCTCCCGCGAGGTCCTGGCGCCGCGCCTCCTCCACGATCGCCTCGTACAGCGGCCGGCCTTCCCACCGGTCGTTCTCGCCGAAGTGAATGCGAACGAGCTTCGCGCGCCCGGCGAGCGTCATGCGCCCTCCGCGTGGACGCGGTGCGTGTAGCGGATCACGTCCACGTCCGACAGCACGACGAGCCCTTCCTGGACGAGGTCCTCGAGCACGGGGAGGTAGTCGCGGATCTTTCGCTCCTCGTCGACGACGGCGAGCATGATCGGGAGGTCGCGCGACATGGCGAGCGGCTTCTCGCGGTGGAAGCGGCGGTGCGCGCCGTACCCGTAAATGCCGCGGTAGACGGTCGCGCCCGCGAGGTCGTTGGCGCGCAGGCTCTCGGTGATCGCCTCGTACAGCGGCTTGCCGTGCCACCGGTCGTCCTCGCCGATGTAGATCCGCATCAGCTTGGCCCGGCCCTGCAGCGCGACGCGGGGCAGCTCGGCGGCGGGCTCCTCCGACGGCGCCTTGACGACGGTCGTCTCCTGGACGTCGATGATGCCGGGGCCGACGATCTCGTAGAGTTTCGGCAGCAGGGACTCGACCTTCTCGGCCGTGTCCACGAACTCGATCGTGATCGGCAGGTTCTCGGCCAGCCGGACGATCCGGTTCGTCCTCAGCTTGTGATCGGCGCCAAAGCCGGCGATCCCTTTCGTTACCGTCGCGCCGGCGACGCCGCGGTAGAAGAGGAAGTTGAGCACCGCGAGGTAGAGCGGCTCGCCGTGGTGGTGCACGTCCTCGCCCACGCACACGGTCACGCGCCTGGCCGGGCCCTGTTTGAGCATGCGTGTCCTCTCACACCAACCGACCGGCCTGTTCCGCCAGTCTCACAGGAGCGCCCTCGTGCCGAAGACCCCGGCCACCAGGGCCGCGAACCCCGCGACGACGCTGAAGGCCACGTTGGCCGTGGCGACGAGCCACCCGCCCTGCTCGATCGCGCGGAACGTCTCGTACTCGAACGTCGAGAACGTCGTGAAGGCGCCGATGAACCCGACCGGAACCAGGAATCGCCAGTTCGGGTGGACGACGCCCCGCTCGGTGAGCAGCGTCATCACGACGCCCATCGCCAGGCAGCCGCTGACGTTCACCACGAAGGTGCCGTAGGGAAAGCGGGCGCCGGCCCACTCCTGCACCAGCCCGCCCAGCGCGTACCGGGCGAGCGCGCCGAGCGCGCCGCCGGCGGCGATCATCGCATATCGACTCACGACATCTCCCACCGACCGCCGGGCGGTCCGCCAGCCGCGGGGACGCGGCGCGTCCGCTGCGGCGTCGAATCGACGATAGGCTGCGAGGGGAAACCGGCCGGCAGGAACCCCTCGAGCGCGTGCCCGTAGGAGTCATCTTCCCGGGCGCGGCGCCCGGGCGGTTGAAGGCGAACTCCAACGCCTGTCTTCCAGTGAGGATAGCATGCTGAGGCGCAGGGCTGAAGCCCTGCGCTATCTGCCGAAAGAGAGCAGATACCGCAGGCCTTTAGGCCTGCGCCGTCGCCTCTCATCAGATACCGCAGGCCTTTAGGCCTGCGCCGTCGCCTCTCATCAGATACCGCAGGCCTTTAGGCCTGCGCCGTCGCCTCTCATCAGATACCGCAGGCCTTTAGGCCTGCGCCGTCGCCTCTCATCAGATACCGCAGGCCTTTAGGCCTGCGCCGTCGCCTCTCATCAGATACCGCAGGCCTTTAGGCCTGCGCCGTCGCCTCTCATCAGATACCGCAGGCCTTCAGGCCTGCGCCGTCGCCTCTCATCAGATACCGCAGGCCTTTAGGCCTGCGCCGTCGCCTTCAGGCCTGCGCGTCGCCGATCCAGTGTTCGACGAGCTCACGCAATTCCTCCTTGGTGTACACGTCGGACCCTGCAAACGGATACTCGCCGATCCGCCGCGCCAGCCCGGCCCTGACTGGATTCTCCATCACGTATCGGACTGCGTTCACCGTCGACTGGTTGTCGCGCAGGACGAGGTCGTGATAGCCCGGCAGCCACAACGACCTGCCCATCTCCCGGCTGAACCAGTGGCCCGCGTCCTGCTTCCAGCGGGCGACGAGCCGCCGGAGATCGGATGAAGGCGAGCGACCCTCCAGCGCGAGGTGCACGTGATCGGGCATGAAGCAGTACGCAGGAAGCGCGAACTCATCGCCGTCCGCGCGTTGGCGCAACTGCCCCAGGGCTCGCGTAACGACGGCGGCCTCACGAAAGGGGGCATCGGGCCACTTCGCGCAAATCGTCACGAGATATCGGCGAAGCCCGAGGTAATCGCAACCGGGCATGCGACGGAGACGGGGCGGGTGCATGACTGCGGTGGTGCAACGATCGCGCCGTGCTGCAAGGCCTGCGCAGTCGCGCAGGGCTGAAGCCGGTGCCGCGCAGGGCTGAAGCCCTGCGCTATCTGGAGAGGGGGACGAGATCTTCAGATACCGCAGGCCTTTAGGCCTGCGCCGTCGCCTCTCATCAGATACCGCAGGCCTTTAGGCCTGCGCCGTACTGCGCTAGGCTAGAAGCAAAGCGAGCCCGTTGAATCGTCCTCCGACTACGACGCCATGACCAGACAGACCACAGCCGTCAGCCTTCGTTCATCAGTCCCCATGCTGGCCGTCGCGCTGGCCGTGTCCTTTTCCGCGCCGGCCGCCCGCGCGCAAATCACTCGCGACAACTGGGGCCGGGTCGTCTCGCCGGTCTACGGCTCCTCGGCCCCGGACGGTAACGGCGCGGAGCGATTCGCCGGACCGAAGCAGTTCGGCGGCGACTACTTCCACGGCGTGCTGCCGAACGGGCGGATCGTAAAGCCGGCGGGGCAGAGCGTGCAGGTCGGCATGAATCCGCTCGGCGTACGCCTGACGCCGGACGGCAGGTTCCTCGTCACGACCAACGACAACGACGAGAACTCGACGGTGACCGCGCAACACGACGCCGCCAACACGGTCGGCTACTCGCTGTCGGTCATCGACACGGCGACGATGAAGGTCGTCTCCCGGATCAACCAGGCCGGGCGGTTCTTCGTCGGGCTGCAGATCACCGGGCGCGGGCCGTACACGGTGTGGGCGTCGGGCGGCGGCGACAGCGACGTGAAGCGGTTCACGCTCTCGCCGGCCGGCGCGATCAGCGCGGCGGGCCGGGTGGGCATCGATCCGATCACGCCGGCGCGCGCCGGCTTCGTCTCGCACTACAAGCCCGGGGCGGCGCTCGACGCGGCCGACGCCGCGGGCAACAAGCCGCCGGTGCCGACCGGCTTCAACCGCACCGCCGGCGCGGCGACGACCTTCCCGGCTGGCCTCGCGCTCAGTCCGGACGGCCGGTTCCTCTACGTCGCCTGCAACGGCGACAACAGCCTCGCCGTGATCGACACCTCCTCGCGCACCGTCGTCCGCCAGGTGGCCGTGGGGTACTTCCCGTACGACGTGACGCTGAGCGCGGACGGCCGCTGGGCGTTCGTGTCCAACTGGGGCATCACCGAGTACACCTTCGCCAGGCCGACCTACGGCGCCGACGGCACGCTGACGGCGATCGCGCCGATCGCGGACAACAAGCCCGCCGGGTTCTTCGTGCCGAAGACCGACACCGCCGGCGAGACGCCGAAGACGTCGTCGGTGTCGGTCGTCGCGCTGCCCGACGGCGACGGCGCGCGCGCCTCGCTCGTGCGGTCGGTGTACGTGGGCGAACCGCTCGACGCGCTGAACCAGGTCGGCGACACGCACCCCAGCGCGACCGCGCTCGTCGGCCGCGGAGACCGGCAATACCTCTACGTCACGAAGTCGAACGCCGACGCCGTCGGCATCATCCGCCTCGGACGAATGTCTGGACGCGACGCGAGCCCGGCGGCGGCCGGGGTGCTGCGCGACCTCGACCTCTCGCCGGTGAAAGTCGGCGGGGCGGAACCGGCCCTGCACGGCGGATCGCCGAACGCCATCGTGGTGTCTCCGGACGGCACCCGCGCGTACGTCGCCGAAGCAGGCCTCAACTCGGTCGCGGTGCTCGACACGAGGAACCCGGAGGCCCCCACGCTGGTCGGCCGGATCCCGGCCGGCTGGTATCCGACGGCCCTCGACTTGAGCCGCGACGGCAGGTTTCTCTACGTCGCCAACGCCAAGGGGATCGCCGAGGACCTCGCCCCGTCGGGCGCGCCGCGGCCTCCGTCCAAGGTGATGGCCACCGGCGGGAACCTGGTGAAGGTGGATAGCAACTACATCTTCGGCACCGTCCAGAAGGTGGACCTGGCGACGACGCGCCCCGACAACCGGGCGGTGCTCGCCAACAACTTCTCGGTCGCGCCGTCGGTGGACACGCGCGTCGTGCCGGCCGGCGGCGCCGCGTCGCGCAAGATCACGCACGTCTTCTTCATCCTGCACGAGAACAAGACGTTCGACTCGATGCTCGGCAACATGACGCAGTTCGGGCCGTTCGCCAGCCTGACCTACACCGACAGCGCCGGCGCGAGCTTCGCCGACGCGCAGTACACGGCCGTCGCGAAGAACCTGCAGGCGCTCGCCGCGAGGTTCGCCGTCGGCGTCAACTACTACAGCGACGCGGAGGAGAGCGACGCCGGCCACCAGTTCGCCGCGTCGGGGATCGCCAGCGACTACACGGAGAAGACGCTCAGCGACAAGGCCGGGCGCGGGCTGCTCGTCAACAAGAACATGGACGCCGAGGACTACCCGGAGTCGGGCTACATCTTCAACAACGCCGCGCGCCACGGCGTGTCGTTCAAGGACTACGGCGATCTCATCCGGATCATCGGGACCGACACCGGCGCCAGCGCGCCGACGACGCTGAACGATCCCCTGAGCGGGAAGGCCGGCTACCCCGCGCCTCCCATCACCGCGCCGGTCACCAACCAGGGCGACGTGGACTCGGCGACCCGGGGGCTCGGCCAGTCGTACTTCATGAACAACCCGATCCTGGCCGTGCTCGGCACGCCCAACGCCAGCGGCGAGCCGCGCCTCGACCTCGACTACCCGGGCTTCAACTTCAACATCTCCGACCAGCGCCGCGCCGAGGAGTTCTGCCGCGACTTCGACCGGATGGCGGCCGCGGGCACGCTGCCGCAGTTCCTCTACATCTACCAGCCCAACGATCACATGGGGTTCGTCGCGGCGAAGAACCTCGCCGAGCGGGTGCCGGCGATGCAGGTGGCCGACGGCGACGTCGCGCTCGGGATGGTGGTCGAGCACATCATGCGCAGCCCGGTGTACTACGACCCGAAAACGGGCGAGGGCAGCGCCATCTTCGTCACCTGGGACGACGCCCAGTCGACGCTCGATCACATCCACCCGCACCGGACGCCGCTGCTGGTGGTGAGCCCGTACGCCAAGCCCGGCGCGGCGGCGCGCCACTACACCACCGCCTCGATCGTGAAGACCGAGGAACTGCTGCTCGGCCTGCCGCCCAACAACCTGGGCGACCTGGTCGCCACCGACCTGCGCGACATGTTCCAGCCCGACTACAACGGCGTGACCGCGGACCAGTTGACCTTCACGCGGACCTACTCGTACAAGGCGTCGCAGGAGGGGCTGAAGATCTGGGCGCTCGTCGAGAAGCTGGACGTGTCGGGCCCGGACCGCGACAGCCGGCGACTGGGCTCGCTCGCGCGCCTCTCGATGCTGGCCGACAGGCTGCACGCCGAGGCGGAGCGGACGCGGGGGCTGGGCGATGCGTCGTACACCCGCCGCCAGGCGGAACTCTACGAGCTGGCCGTGGCGATGGTGAGCGGAGGCGACAGGGACGACGATCGGTGACGGCTACGCGAGTTCCTGCTTCAGGGCTCCGACGAGCCGGTCCACGTCCTCCGGCGTGTTGAACAGGTGCGTCGAGATGCGGTGGCCGTTGAACCACTGCGCCGGCACCACCTTCACCACGATCTTGTGGCGCTGGTACAGGCGCTGGTAGAGGTCGTCGCCCTTCACCGCGTCGGGCAGGACGTACGAGAGCATCGGCGAGGCCGCCGGCCCCTCGGGCGGGCTGACGACGCGGACCTTCGGAACCCCTTGGAGCGCGGCGAAGAGGCGCCGGCGGAGCGCGAGGTTGTGGCGCTCGATGGCGGCCACGCCGACCGCGTTCAGGTACTCGACGGCCGTCGCCATCGCCAGCACGCCGGGGATGTTGGTGACGCCCGACGAGGCGGAGTAGACGGCGCGGCCCGCCTGCAGCGGGATCGGATCGACCGCGCTGCCGATCGCGCCGCTCAGGTAGAGCAGTCCGGTGCCAGCCGGGGCGAGCAGCCATTTGTGCCCGCTCGCGGCGTACACGTCGCAGCCCAGCGACTTCACGTCCACCGCGATCGCGCCGACCGCCTGCGCCCCGTCCACGACCGAGAGGCAGCCCCGCCGCCGTGCGAGCGCGCACAGGGCGGCCAACGGCATCCGCACGCCGGTGCTGGTGAGCAGGTGCGAGAACGACAGCGCGCGCGTTTGAGGCGTGATCGCGCCCGCGAACCGGTCCACGATCGCGCGGGCGTCGTACTCGCCGGGCCGGATGGGCACGACGTCCAGCTCCACGCCCTGCTTGCGCACGAGGTAGTCCCAGCAGACGCGGCCGCCGGGGTGCTCCTGGTCGGTGGTCAGCACGCGGTCGCCGGCCTTCAGGCCGAGGCCTTGCGCCACCCAGTTCATCCCCTCCGTCGTGCTGCGCGTGACGAGCAGTTCGTCCTTGCCGCAGCCGACAAACGCCGCCACCTTCGCGCGCGTCTCCTCCATCGCCTGCTCCTGCGGGCCGTACGCGTAGTAGACCGGGTTCCGCTCGAGCTCCCTCCACGCGGCGATGGCCCGGTCCATCACGGGCCGCGGCGTCGGGCCGAGCGAGCCGGTCTGCAGGTAGACGAGGCCGGGCTCGAAGAGGAAATCGTCCGCGCGCAGGGCGAGGCCCCGGGGACGGTCCGGCGGCTGGCCCGCCGCGCGATCGGCTTCCGGCGGCCACGCGGCCGCCGACACCGGCAGCGCGGAAAGCAGGCTCATCGAGGCCATGAACGCGCGTCGTGATCGGTCGGCGGGTGTGGTCATGGCTCCCCTTGTGGGCCGGCCCTTCAGGGCCGGCGCGTGACGGCGGCGCAGGGGGATCTTACCGCGAGGCGAGGAACTGCAGCATCCCGTCGAGCGGCAGGTAGCCGTCGTGCCGGCGCACGACCTTGCCGCTCGCGTCGAGGATCAGGACCGCGGGAATGGCCGGCACGTCGTAGCGGTCGGAGAGCGTGCTGTCGGAGTCGATGTCCACCTTCACGGGGACGAACGCCGCGTTGACCGCCGTCACGACTTTCGCGTCCGGCCAGACCTCGTGCTTCATCGCCACGCACGGCGGGCACCAGCTTGCGGAGAACTCGACCAGGACGAGCTTGCGCTGCGTTCGCGCGAGATCGAGAGCAGACGGCAGGCTCGTCCGCCAGGCGATGCCGCTCGACGGGACAGGAGCGCCGCTGGCCCGGTAGTACCAGCCCTTCAGCACCGGCCACTGCGTGCCGACGGCCAGCGCGACCAGGAGCACCCAGAAGACCGGTTCCCGGCGTTTCCACGCGGCGGTGAAGAAGTTGCGGACGTGTGGCACGGACATTTCCTTTGCGCGGCTTCGCGGGCCGCCACCCGATCATAAGACACAGGAACGGGCGGCGAAGTGACAAACGCCGCCCGGTTCAGGCCGACGGCTGATGGCCGACGGCGGCGTCACGGCCATCACGCGGCGCGACCCGCGCGATACCGCCGACAGCCGTCAGTCGGCAGTCGCGAGCCGGACGAGTCCGCCGTGCTATCCTCTGCCCTTATGCCGATGCCAGCCTGGGTCATCGTCTACACCGGCAAGGTCACCGACACCACGCTGCTCTACTCCCTGCTCGAGGCCGAGGAGATCCCGGCGCGTATCGGCGACGAACTGATGGGCACCGTCGCGCCGTACGCCGTCGAAGGGAGCGAGACTGGCTCTGTGAGGGTGCTCGTGCCCGAGGACCGGGTGGATGATGCCGAGGAAGTGGTGAGCGAATTCGTCGAGGACCTGAAGTCGCAGGCGGCCGCGCCGCAATTCAAGCCGTGGACCTGCCCGTGCTGCCACGAGGCGAACGACGGCACGTTCGACATCTGCTGGAATTGCCAGACGGAGAAAGCGTAGAGAGCCGGCTGGCGGCCGTCGGCTGGCGGCGTTACAGGCGGCACGTTGATCACGGCCGCACGTCGCGAGCCTCGAGTCGCAAGTCGAGGGGGAGTCACCATGCCCGACACGCCGCACATCAGGTTCCGCGATCGCCTCGCCCGCCGCGAGCCGCTGCTCGGCACGCTGCTGACGCTGCCGTCGCCCGAGATCGCCGAGTTGCTGGCCGGCGCCGGCTTCGACTGGCTGTTCATCGACATGGAGCACGGCCTGCTCGACTTCGAGATCGTGCAGCGGATGGTGCAGGCCGCCGGGTCCGCGTGCCCCTGTCTCGTTCGCGTCGCCTACAACGAGCCGATCCTGATCGGCAAGGCGCTCGACACCGGGGCCGCCGGCATCATCGTCCCGCACGTGGCGACGCCGGACGAGGCGCGCGCCGCGGTGCGGGCGGCGAAGTACCCGCCCCTGGGCGCGAGGAGCATCGGGGCCGGGCGCGCTCAAGGCTACGGCAGCCGCCTGCTCGAGGCGGTCGCCGGCGACAACGAGGCCACGGTGGTGGTCGCGCAGGTCGAGCACGCCGACGCGGTGCCGCAGATGGACGAGATCGCCGCCGTCCGCGGCGTGAGCGCCGTGTTCGTCGGGCCGTTCGACCTCTCGGCCAGCTTCGGCAAGCCGGGCCAGTTCGACGCGCCCGAGGTGAGGCAGGCGCTCGGCGCCATCGTCATGGCTTGCGCCGCGCGCCAGCTTCCGTGCGGGCTGTTCGTCGGCGACGGCGCCGCGGCGCGCCGGGCGTTCGCCGACGGCCACTCGCTCGTCTGCGCGGCGACCGATACGCTGCTCGTCGGGGACGCGGCCGGCCGGCTGCGCGCGGCGGCGGCTCCTGCCGGGAGCGGGGCACGTGGCTGAGGTCGGCCGCGAGACGTTCATGCGCGCGGCGCTCGATCAGGCCAGGCTCGGCGCCGCGGCCGGCGAGGTGCCGGTCGGCGCCATCGTCGTGCTCGACGGCGCGATCGTGGGCGCCGGGTTCAACCAGCCGATCGGGAGCCACGATCCGACCGCGCACGCCGAGGTGGTGGCGATTCGCGACGCCGCCCGCCGCGTGGGCAACTACCGGCTGACCGGCTCCACGCTCTACGTAACGGTCGAGCCGTGCCTCATGTGCGTCGGCGCCATGGTCCACGCGCGGGTCGGCACGCTGGTCTACGGGGCGCCAGAGCCCAAGAGCGGCGCGATCGAATCGGCCCTGCGGGCGCACGAGTCGCCCGGCCTCAACCACGCGTTCGACGTCGTCGGCGGCGTGCTGGCCGACGAGTGCCGGGAGGTCATCCAGGCGTTCTTCAGGGAGAGACGGTGACAGCGCACGACAGGCTACCGGCTTAGGCTACGGGCTTCAGGCCGGTTCACGCGTGGCAAGGCCCGAAGCCCTGAGCCCTGAGCCTTGAGCCCGGGTGGTGTTGGCGGAATCCGGCGCCTCGGCTACAATTGTCAATTGCGCAGTCCCTACCGCGGAGAGGTACCGAAGTGGTCGTAACGGGGGCGCCTCGAAAGCGTCTTGTCGCGTAAGCGGCACGTGGGTTCGAATCCCACCCTCTCCGCCATTCGACTCGCCCTGAGCGAAGTCGAAGGGCTCGCTCATGGCAGGCCAGCCCATGGAGAATGCCCTGAGCGAACGCAGTGAGCCGAAGGGCAGCCTTCGCTCGCGTCCGGCGAGCTGGCGCTTCTCCTCCGCGAGCTTCGGCTAGCCTGGATTTCCACGGACGAGAATTTGCCTAAGACGACGCCGTGTCGGTCGGGCCATTGTACGTCGTGAGCCGGAGTCGGCGGCCGCCCCACCAGGGGACGGCCACCGGGTGATCCATGAGCCCCGATGCGAGGATGATCGGCAGGTGTGAGCGTCGATGGAAGCTGACCTCCACCTCGTCGTCCGTGATCGTGATGGTCGCGGGCATGGCGACGAGGTCGCGGAAGATCTGACGGGCCTGCGCATCCCCGTAGCCGCGCATGCGGCCCGCGAGCAGGCGGTAGAGGCCGCTGGCGACGACGAGCAGCGTCATGTCGAAGTCGACCTTCAAGCCGACCGCCGAGGACAAGGCGTCCATGTGGAAGAAGCGCACGGCATCGGAGAGGGCGTTCTCGATCAGCATGCGCTGCGCGTAGCGCGTGATGAGGGCCTTCGGGGAGGTCCGCGGCTCGTTGGTCAGCAGGATCGTCGGTTCCTCGTGGCCGAGGTCCTGGATGATACAGCTGGCGGAAGCGCCGCCCGGCGAGCGTGACGGCCTGCTCGACGTAGCGCGGCGTGCGGTACTTGCGCGTCGGCACGTCGAGTTCGACGGTGCGCCAGGCCGACCGGGGCAGCAGCACGATCTCCTTGAGCAGCGTGGACGACCGGCGTCGGAGCGTGATGAACGGGATCTGCAGATCGTCGATCCGCGCTAGCCCGCGATGGGTCGTGAGCTTCGAATCGAAGACCAAGTGCGGCGGCAGCGTGCCGTGCGTGCGGTGCCAGAAGTCGATGAAGCGAAAGACCTCATCGGGCTCCTCGCCCTTGCGGAGATCGGCATTCGCGTAGCAGAAGGCGTGGGTGTCGGCATCCTGGGCGAGAAAGACGAGCACGCTCGGCTGGCGTCGGCTGCGCATCGACACGAAGTGCTTCTGGACGGTCGGATGCTCGCCGTAGTAGGGGACCGAGTGGAAATCCAGATTGAAGGACTGCCCGGGAAAGATCGCCTCGCCGCTGACGTGGGCATGCCAGGCGGCCAGCAGCCGCATCGTCTTCGGGTGATCGATGCGACTCGAGTACTCGGAGAGAAAGCTCTTCTTCGGGAAGACGTTCAGGCCGGCAAACAGCGCCAAAGCCGTCGTCGGCCAGCAGGGCCATGACGTGGCTCTTGCGTTCGATCGACCAGAGCTTCAAGGCCAGCGACGCCCGCGCGGCATGGCCGGCCGGGATCATCTTCGAGCCCGGCAGCCGGGCGTCGTGGATGGCGCCGTCGAGATTGAGCCGGACCAAGTCCGGCACAAAGAGGAAGAGGCCGCCGCAGGCGGTCGTAAACCGGCGCGGCGCGAGCGAGAAGTCCCGGACGTCGGCGACCGGTTCGACGGTGGGCCGCGGCCGCACGGGTCGCTCGTCGTCCAAGCGTCGGGGCAGTGCGGCAAACCCCTCGGCCTTCAGCACCTCGCGCACGGCCGTCGGACTCAACGGGCGCTGCTGCTCCTTGAGGTGCTCGCTGATCTCATAGACGGAGTAATTCCGCTTGCGCAGATCGACGATCAGGTCCCGCGCGGCGGACTTCTTCGGCTGCGATTGCGGGCCTCGTCGTGGCGTGACAAAGAAGACAGGGTCGGCTTGGCGCCGGAAGTGGTGACACAAGACGTGAAACGCCGACACCGAGTAGCCGAAGGCGCGGGCGGCCTCATGGGAGGGGCGCCCCTCTACGAAATAGGCACGCAGCGCCTCGTACTGGCGCTGCTTCGGGGACTGCGGCTCGAGGAAGAACTGGCGAACCGCGCTTATGTCTTTCGGTGCTCCGTTGTGCACGTATACACAGTATCACCTACTACATGTTGCGTCAAGCCCGGCCTGCGTACACCACGGCATGTGGCCCCGGATCCCTTCCCAGCAGGCGATTCCGCGGACAGGCGGCTCGGGAGCATGCTGACGAGTCGCTTTGTATCAGTGTGTACCGACTATATCAGGTGACCATTACGGTAAGCCGCCACGGCGCGTCCGAGGACAGCCGGGACGACGCAGGCGGCGGAATCAGCGGCTCACGCAGGCACACCGGCCCGACCGGTCGGGCGCCAGTTAGGCAAATGGTGGTCCGTGGAAATCCAGGCTAGGCAAGCCAGCGAGGCTGCCACACCGCGAAGGCTGTCTCGCCGTAGCGGCGGGAGGAGAGCGGCCTGCCGGACGGCCGCGAAGGCGGACCTCAGTTCCTGCCACTTCCAGCGCATCCTAAGTGTCAACCAAAGCAACCTCCCGGACCGCAACCTCCGTCCCTGGCCAGTTTGTCCGGGGTGATTTCATTGGCTCGGCCCATGCATTACTACCGGGCATGCGTGAACCGAAGGAGTGCACGGTTTACATCCTCAGGAGCGTCACGGACCCCCGGCGTCATTACGTTGGCGTAACCGGCGGCCTGGCCAAGCGGCTGGCCAGTCACAATGCGGGCCAGGTCACGCACACCGCCCGCCACCGCCCGTGGAACCTTGTCCTCACTTTGGAGTTCGGTGCCGAGGACGCCGCGATCCGCTTCGAGCGCTACCTGAAGTCGGCATCAGGTCGGGCATTCGCCAGACGCCACTTCGCATGAAGCGGTGAAATCATGGCGCGCTGAACGAGCCCCCGGTTGCGGCCGGTGGTAGGCTTTCGAAGATGGCAGAAGAGCATCGGTTTTCGATTGTGACGCCAAACGAAGTGGCGTGGCCGGATTCGCTGCGAATCCCACTATCGAGATTTCGTCTCTTCGTTGCCGCCGACACCAGCCACAGCAGCGTAGAAGAGATCTCGGCGTTTGCCGAAGCGGCGCTAATCGCTGGGATGGTCTACTTCTGTGCGTGGGGACCCGGCTGCGAACGGTTTCACGACATCGTCGACGAAATCATAGCCGACGATGGAGTCTCTGGCCGCAATCGGTTCTTGCCGCCGACTTCCGATGATGTGGTGATGACCACATGGCACGCACATGAGACCTTGGAGGAGGCTCTGGACTACTTCGCGACGTGTACTTTGCCGACAGGCGGTTACATCGCGGATAGCGACTATCGCGTGCTCGTCTGCATCGGGCCGCCTGAGTGGGCCGCCACGGCTCGGCGTTTCATGCGGCAAGCGCCGTACCTCATCTGAATTCGACTTCGGTACGCCGTGGCCGCGTAGCGGTGAGGTGGGTGCCGATCTCTGCCGAGAGTCCACAGCCTAGAGCCCAAAGCCCTCCTACGTCAGAGCGCGTGCGCGAGAGCCGCAGCCCCGAACGAGAGTTGATACACCCCGAACCCCGCAAGCGCGAGGGCCGACACGCCGAGCAGGACGCGGCCGACTCGCGGCCCAAGCGCGTGGGCCGCGGCGAACGCCGCCAGCAGGACCGCGGTCGCGGCAATCATCGTCGCGTAGAACGACGCCACCAGGGCCACGCCGTACCAGGGCGCGAGGCGCCAGGCCTCGACGAGGGCCGGGCCGATGACCGTGGACCAGCCGAGATAGGGATTCGGATTGAGCAGGTTGACCGTGACCGCGCTGACGAGCGTCCGCCGCGCCGGCCGGGGTGAGAGCACGACCGCCTGCTCGTAGCCGCGCCACGCCCGCAACGCGCCGGCGGCAAGGTACAGCAGGAAGACGCCGCCGACCAGGCGGAGCGCGTCCACCGCGCCCGGCGGGATCTGCGTCAGGACGAGGAGGGCGAGGCACGCGGCGGGGATGTCGCTCAGGAGCGGAGCGAAGACGGCAGGCAGCGTTCGCCGCCAGCCGTCGCGCAGCGTCAGCGAGATCAGGTAGGCCTGGAACGGGCCCGGCTGCACCGCCGCAGCGAAGGCGTAGGTCACGCCTGTCGTCAGGTAACCCAGCATCGGCCTCGGCCCCGGGCGGCAGCCCTCAGGCGGGCGTCCGCACCCGCGCGGCCAGCACCAGGGAGATCCCGCCCGTCACGAGGCACGCGCCGGCGATCGGCAGCGAGCCGTTGAAGAGCACGAACTCCTCCTCGCCATCAGGCCGTCGTACCAGCGGGCCCCGGGGTTTTCCCTCGAGCCCTCCACGCCCGGAGGAGCACGACGCCCGTCGCGAATCCCCAGATCGTGAAACTCAGAACCTGCACCGTAGCCAGCGCGCCCGTCTGATACACGGCGTCGGTTAGCAGGCCGGCCAGCCCGCCGAGTATCCCAACCCACGCGACCCAGTTCGGCAGCACGCCACTCCTCCTCGCCAGCCAGCCAAACAGGAACTGGCCGAGGCCCCACGTCATCAGGCCTGGATCGGTGAGGAAGAACGAGAGACTTCTCCAGATCGCGGCCTGGTAGACCGCCTCAGGGGCGCCCGGCCGACTGCTGGCCGCGACGATTGACAGCGCCGCGCCGAGGTAGGTGCGGATGGCGTAGCCGAGCATCAGGATGCCGGCGGCCGACAGGATCGTGGCCGTCGCCGCGAGGCCCGCGCCACGCGGACGCAGGAGCCGCCCGAGCGCCACGACCAGCGGGACCGAGAACACGGCCCACATCAGCGTGGCGACCGCCTCGAGCGCGATGAGCGGGCGGCGGGCGGCAATGAAGATCAGTTGCTCGGCCGGATCTTGCGGTACCGGAACGGACGTGAGCGCCAGCATCAGCAGCGACAGCACCGCCGACAGCAGCGAGCATGCGGCGAACGTGCCGGCGTGATCCAGATCGGCGGGTGGTCGCGAACCTCCATCGGTCATGGCTGCTTCCACTTTAGTACCCTGCCTTCGGCTTGACGAGCAGCTCGCTGGGGCGGGCCGGGTTGCGGTACCCGCCCACCGTGCCGTCGTAGGTCTCGAGCGGCATATTGTAGTACCGGTCCAGTTCCGGATCCCACATTCGCTCGTATCCCATCGTCCCCTCGCGGCGCGCCTGCGAGATGCGGTCTTCCGAGAGCCCCTTCTGCCGCCACGACTCGCTGAGCGCCGAGTTGTCGAGCGGGTGGTTCTGCGGCAGGTTGACGTGGCCGCCCACGGGGCCGGTCGCGCGGATGCTGCGGGTGATGGCCGCCAGGTAGAGCGCCGACTGGTCGAACGTGTTCACCGGCGCATCGTAGCCGGCGACGAAGGCGTCGTACGACATCCCCATCACGTTGACGACGCCGACCACCCACGACGCCTTCAGGGCCCGCCCTCGCACCGCGTAGGTCAGCTCGTACTCCTGCGATTCCCACGGGATGCGGTAGCCGGACATCAGCGCGGGCAGGTTGCGCACGGCGAGGACCCTGATGTCGACGGCGCCCAGGGATAGCGCCCGCATCAGGAAGTCCCGCGGCGTCGTCCTCCCGGGCGTGCGCATCAGCAGCGCGGACTGCACTCGCATCGAGCCGTCCGGACTGGCGAGATCGACGCCGGCCAGCGCATCCTGGCCGCGCCAGTCCGCGGGCGCCGCCCACGCGAAGTATTGCCCGTGGTGCTCCACCAGCACGGGCCGCGCCGGAGCGGCCTGGATGCGTGCGACGCCGACCCCCGGGAAGAGGGCGAGCGCCAAGATGACGACGGGTACGCCCGCGAGTCGAATCGTGGCGGCCTTCATATCGCCTCCGTCGATCGTCGGGGTCGCCCGGGGTCACGGGCGCAAGCCATCGCGGCGGTTTCCTCTCACCGGTTCGCCGCCCGAATGCGCGCGATGAACTCGTCAACCGCCTTCTTCAACGGGCCCATCACCGCATCGGCGTGGGTGCCGATCCGCCCGCCGACGATCCCGCCGCCGTGCAGCAGTTCCACCTGCACCAGGTTGGATCCACTCTGATACGGGAGCGTGGTCACCGTGTTCGAATACAGGAACAGGTCGTACCGGGACACGCACAGGCCGCCCGACCCGCTGGTCGTCATGACCTGCACGTAGAGATAGGTGTCCTCGTCCGAGAGGCGCGAGACCTTGAACCCGGCGTCGGTGAGGCTCTTGACCGTCGCCGATTCGATGGCCTGCTGGCTCAGCCCGCACGCCATCGCCTGCTGGTTGAGCTCCTCGACCACGACGCCGAGCGTCGTCAATCCCCGCAGGCCGGGGTCGGGGCCCTTGCCCGGTTCGGATGCCGCCCCCGGCCCGGCCGGTGAAGGCGGGAGCAACTGCGGCAGCTCGGACGCCGGGACGGTCGCCGGCAGCTGCGACGGCTGGCGCGGAGCGGCCCCGGCGGGCGGATTACCCGGCCTGGCCGCGCCGCCGGCGACTGCGGGCGTGACCGCGCCCGGCGCGAGCGGCTGCGACGGTTCATACACGAGCGTGACGACGTCCTTGCCGCCGCGCTCGATGAACCGCACCTGCACGATCAACTGCGGGGGGTCGTCGCCTCGCGAGTACGTGTAACGGAGTTCGCGGTCCTTGGAGACCGCGTACCTGACCTCGAGCCCGGTTCCGTCCCAGCGGCACGTCGTCACGAGCGGCACGCTGCCCACGTCCTGGACCTCGTCGCGGCCGTTCGGGTGGAACACGCGAGGCCGGCCGCCCTCGTTGGTGACGACCACCTCGTCGGCCGTTTGCGAGATCGTGACGTTGGTCGGGGGAGTCCTGACCTCATCGACCAGCAGCTCACGCCGCTTCGACTCGCTCTCGCTCTCCTGGAACCTGACGGCCGTGGGCGATTCGTTGAGGCCGCCCACGGCGGGGGCGCCGGTCGTCGAGAACAGGTCCATCCCGAACCCGATCTCGCGCGGGATCCGGCTCAGTTTCGGGTTCAGCGTCCAGTGGCCCGACAGGTCGGGCGTGTCGCCGCCCGCCCGTACCGTCGGCGCGGGGATGATGGCGAGGATTGCCGCCGCGATGAGTGCCGTGACGCGCGCTCGAGTCATAGATGTCCTGCCTGACCCCTGACCCCCGATCCCCGACCCCCGACCCCCGAGACAGCTATAATACCGCCCCAGTGCGACCGCGACGACGCCGGAGGCGTCGTCTGGAAACACAGTTGGCTGGCGAAGCGAGCCAAGGTGGTTTGAGGCGACGCTTCGCGAGCCGGCCATCATCAGATCAGGAGTGGTTCTCATGCCCAAGTACAAGATCGCATGGCTCCCCGGGGACGGCGTCGGCGTGGACGTGATGGACGCCGCGCGCATCGTCCTCGACCGCATCGGCCTCGATGCCGAGTACATCCACGGCGACATCGGCTGGGAGTTCTGGCGGGCCGAAGGCGATGCGTTTCCCGCGCGCACGATCCAGCTGCTCCAGAACGTCGACGCGGCCATGTTCGGCGCCATCACCTCGAAACCGCTCAAGGCCGCCGAGGCCGAGCTGGTCGATTCGCTCAAGGGGAAGGGGCTCCAGTACCGCTCGCCGATCGTGCGCATGCGGCAGCTCTTCGACCTCTACATCTGCCTGCGCCCGTGCAACGCCTACCCGGGCAACCCGCTGAACTACAAGGAAGGTCTCAACCTCGTCATCTTCCGCGAGAACACCGAGGACCTCTACGCGGGCGTCGAGTTCAGCCCGGTGCCGCCGGAGCTGGCCGAGACGCTCGGCAAGCTGTCGAAGGCGTTCGGCACATTCGGCAAGCTGCCCGGCAACGAGTATGCGGTGTCGTGCAAGATCAACACGCGCAAGGGCTCCGAGCGGATCGCCCGCGCGGCGTTCGACTTCGCCCGCAAGTTCGGCCGCAAGAAGATCACCATCGTCCACAAGGCCAACGTCGTCCGCGCCACCGACAACCTGTTCGTCGAGCAGTGCCGCGAGGTGGCCAAGGGGTTCCCCGAGATCGCCGTGGACGAAGCCAACATCGACGCCCTGACGATGTGGCTGCTCAAGAACCCGTTCAACTACGACGTGCTGGTGGCGCCGAACCTGTACGGCGACATCGTGTCGGACCTCTGCGCCCAGATGGTGGGCGGCCTCGGCTTCGGCTGCTCGGGCAACATCGGCGAGAAGCTGGCCGTGTTCGAGCCGACGCACGGGTCGGCGCCGAAGTACGCGGGGCTCTACAAGGTGAACCCGATCGCGACGATCCTCGCCGCCAAGATGATGCTCGACTGGCTCGGCGAGGCGGAAAAGGGCACGCGCCTCGAGCAGGCGGTCGCCTCGGTCATCGCGGAGGGCCAGGTCCGCACCTACGACATGGGCGGCAAGGCGACGACGCTCGAAATGGCGCAGGCGATCGCGGCGAAGCTCTAGGCCGGCCGACGGCTGACGACGGACGGCTGGCGGTCTCGAGCCCGTCAGCCGTCAGCCGTCCGTCGTCAGCCACTCGGTAGGGCGACCCTTCACCCCTCGACCTCGCTCGGGGTGCCCTGAGCTTGTCGAAGGGCAGGGTTGCCTCGCCGTAAGGCGCAGTGTCACCTCGAACCCCTTCGGCGCCAGGTTGCGCGCCGTCGCCGTTCCCCCGCACGCGTCCACGCACGTCTTGACGATGGCCAGGCCGAGGCCGGCTCAGCCGGTGGCGCGGCCGCGGCGGAAGGCTGCCCAACCAAACGCCGGATCACATCGTCTGAATGAACATCGGTGCCCACGCGCGAGCCAGTCGCGTGCCCTGCAGGAAGGAGTCACGTAAAGTCGAACAAGCCGAATCCTGACAAACGTCGATGAGCCCGTCGGGCTGACGTGCCGCTGGTCCATCATCCGCCCTCCGCGCCGACGACCGCGGAGGTTCCCTGCGGTGTTCTTCAACTCCTCCCACTTGGACCAACACGACTCCCGACGGGCGCCATCGCTGAGCACCCCTGCCAATCCACCCGACCTCGTCCGTCACTTCAACGCGAACGTCACCGTCACCGTGAGGATCACCGGCGTCGGCGAGCCGCCGAGGAGCGTCGGCGTGTACCGCCACTGCCGCACCGCGGCCAGCGCCGCCTCGTCGAGCAGCGGCTTCGACCTGATCACCCGGGCCTCGGTCACTTCGCCGGTCACGCCGATCACCGCCTCGATGATCACGACCCCTTCCACGCGCGCGGCGAGCGCCATCGGTGGATAGATCGGGCTCACGTCCCGGACCTTGACGGGCGCCTTGATGACCCCGCCGGCGCGAACGGGTTCCCTGGGTCGCGCGGGCGGCGGGGCGATGTCCCCGACGCCGGTCCCGCCGGGCACGCCCACTCCGGGCACGGTGCCGACGGCCTCCGGCACCGGCACGTCGGTGGGCGGGTCTGCCTGGAGCAGGCGCTCGCGGCCGATCCCGCTCGGCTGTACGACGGGCGCGGCGTCGGGGTTGGCCAGGACTTCCATCGGCGCGTGCCGGGTGATGGGCGCCGGGATGGCGGGCGGCACCGGCACCAAGACGATCGGCATGACGAGGACGTCTTCGCCGCGCACGATCGGCAGGACGTCGCTCGCGAGCAGCGGGATGACGACGAGCGCCGCCAGGACGAGCGCATGAACGAGGATGGAGATCGGGAGCGCGGACAGGCGCCGTGCGGGGACGGACGGCCGGGCGTCGACGATCTGGCGGAAGAGATCGGGCGACATGGCTCACCTCCTGGTTCAGGCATCCCTCGGGCGGCTGCCGCGAGGGCCAAACGTTGGAGGAGAGCGCTCTCCGTTTCTACTGAGTTGGACACCGGAGGCGCGGAGGAGTTCCGCGCGCCCCGGATGCGACTTGCAGGCTCGCGGCTGGCGACTTGCGGCGATCAGAACGTAGGGCGGGGCTTCAGCCCCGCCAGCAAGCCGGGCCTGAAGGCCCGGCCTACGTACTGACGTGCCTTGGTGTGATACCGCCGCGAGCCGTGTGCTACTGATTGACTCGCTCGATGGCGACCTTCGTCATCACGACCGGCGTCAGCGGAGCGTCTCCGGCGCCGGTCTTCACGTGGCCGATCTTGCGGACCACGTCCATCCCGTCGACCACCTCGCCGAAGATCGTGTGCTTGCCATTGAGCCACGGCGTGGCGTCGAGCGTGATGAAGAACTGGCTGCCGTTGGTGTTCGGCCCGCGGTTGGCCATGGCGAGCAGGCCCGGCCGGTCGAAGGTGAGCTTCGGGTCGAACTCGTCGGCGAACGTGTAGCCCGGTCCGCCGCGGCCGTTGCCGGCCGGGTCGCCCCCCTGGATCATGAAGCCGGCGATCACGCGGTGGAAGATCAGCCCGTCGTAGAACGGCTTCACCTGCGCCGGTTTGCCCGTGGCGGGGTCCTTGGTGCCCTCGGCGAGATCGACGAAGTTGGCGACCGTCTTCGGCGCCCGTTCGTCGAACAGCCGGACGGTGAAATCGCCCTCGGTCGTGGCGAACCGCGCGTAGATTCCTGGGGTCAAGATCGGCTCCTTCGGGGAAGAGGGTTGTGCCTGCCGGCCGGGGCGGGCGGGTGGCGGGCCGGCGGAAACCGCCGCCGGCCAGGCCTGCCCGACGAGCATCAGGACGACCAGCAGGTGTTTCGTATTATCCCTTGACCCGCTCGATCGTCACCGTCTTCATGACGACCGGCGTCAGCGGCCTGTCGTTGGGGCCCGTCTTCACCTTGCCGATCTTCTTCACCACGTCCATCCCGGAGACGACCTCGCCGAAGATCGTGTAGTTGGTCGGCAGCTGGGGATACGGCGCCACGGTAATGAAGAACTGGCTGCCGTTCGTGTTCGGCCCGGCGTTCGCCATGGCCAGGATCCCCGCCTTGTCGAACTTGTGCTTCGGATCGATCTCGTCGGCGAAGCGGTACCCGGGGCCGCCGGTCCCGGTGCCGGTCGGGTCGCCGCCCTGGATCATGAACCCGTCGATGATCCGGTGGAACGTCAGGCCGTTGTAATACGGCTTCGACTTGCCGGGCCTCCCGGTGATCGGGTCGATCGTGCCCTCGGCGAGCCCGACGAAGTTCGCCACCGTCTTCGGGGCCGCCGTCTCGAGGAGCTTGACCGTGAAGTCGCCCTCGCTGGTCACGAAGTGAGCGTACGTCCCCGGCGCGAGCTTCGGGCCGGCCTGACCCGCCTGCGCGGCGGCGGCGCCGGCCGTCAGCACGAGCGCCGCACACACTGCGGAAAGGATCTTCGACGACATCGGGTGCACTCCTTTCAGGGTGAACATGGATTTGCGCGATGATGGCATCCGGCCACCGATCCTATAGTATTCGAGCCGACGAGCGGAAGCAGGTTCCCGCCCCGCCAGCCCCGGCTTCCCACCGTGAATTCCGGCCCTGGAGCGGCTGCCGGGCTAGAATACTGGTGCATGAGTCCCACCGACCCCGTCGACGCGCTTCAGCATGGCACCAACGCCGATCCGTTCGCCGTGCTCGGTCCCCACCGGGCCACCGTCGACGGTGAGCCCGCCGTCGTCGTTCGCTTTCTCAATCCGGGCGCGGAGCGGGTGACGCTCGTCGCACCCGCGGCGGGCGCCGAGGTGCCGATGTCGCGGCGGCAGAGCACCGACCTGTTCGAAGCCATTGTCCGCGGCTGGCCCGGCGAACCGGCCGGCCTCGCGTACCGCCTGCGCGTCGACTGGAAGGACGGCCGCTCGGAGGAGATCGACGACGCCTACCGGTTCGGCCGCATCCTCAGCGACTTCGATCTGCACCTGCTCGGCGAAGGGACGCAACTGCGCGCCTACGAAAAGCTCGGCGCGCATCCCACCGAGGTCGGCGGCTTCGCCGGCGTGCACTTCGCCGTCTGGGCGCCCAACGCCGCCCGCGTCTCGGTCGTCGGCAACTTCAACGGGTGGGACGGCCGCGCGCACCCGATGCGGCTGCTGCTGCCGCACGGCGTGTGGGAGATCTTCGTCCCCGGGATCGGGCCGGGGGAGCTGTACAAGTTCGAGCTGCGGTCGAAGGCGGGCCGGGTCTTCACCAAGGCCGACCCGTACGCGCTTTACTTCGAGACGCCGCCGCGCTCGGCGTCCATCGTGTGGAGCCCGGGGCAGTACGAGTGGGGCGACCGCGAGTGGATGGACGCGCGCCCGCGCATGAACGGCTGGCTCGACCGGCCGATGTCGATCTACGAGGTGCACCTCGGCTCGTGGGTGCGCGGCGCCGACGGGAAGCGGCCGCTGTCCTACCGCGAGCTGGCCGAACGCCTCGTGCCCTACGTGCGCGACCACGGGTTCACCCACATCGAGCTGATGCCGGTGATGGAGCACCCGTTCGCCGGGTCCTGGGGCTACCAGGTGATCGGCTTCTTCGCGCCGACCAGCCGGTTCGGCGCCCCGGACGACTTCAAGGCGTTCGTGGACGCCTGCCACCGCGCGGGGATCGGCGTCCTGCTCGACTGGGTGCCGGGGCATTTCCCGAAGGACGCGCACGGCCTCGCGCGCTTCGACGGCACAGCGCTCTACGAGCACGAGGACCCGCGCCGGGGCGAGCACCAGGACTGGGGCACGCTCATCTTCAACTACGGCCGCAACGAGGTGCGGAGCTTCCTGCTGAGCAGCGCGCTCTTCTGGCTGGAGCGGTACCACCTCGACGGCCTGCGCGTGGACGCGGTGGCGTCGATGCTCTACCTCGACTACTCGCGACAGCCCGGGCAGTGGGTGCCGAACCAGTTCGGCGGACGCGAGAACCTCGAGGCGATCGACTTCATCCGCACGCTCAACACGCTGACGCACGGCGAGCAGCCCGGGACGATCACGGCGGCCGAGGAGTCCACCGCGTACCCGGGCGTGAGCCGCCCGGTGCACCTCGGTGGCCTCGGCTTCACCTTCAAGTGGAACATGGGCTGGATGCACGACATCCTGTCCTACATGCAGAAGGACCCGGTCTACCGGCGCTGGACGCACAACCAGCTCACCTTCTCGATGCTCTACGCCTACCACGAGAACTTCATCCTGCCGTTCTCGCACGACGAGGTGGTGCACGGGAAGGGGTCGATGATCGGGAAGATGGCGGGGGACAGCTGGCAGAAGGCGGCGAATCTCCGCGCGGTCTACGGCTTCCTCTACACCCACCCCGGCAAGAAGCTGATGTTCATGGGGGACGAGTTCGGCCAGTGGCCGGAGTGGAACCACGACGGCGCCCTCGAATGGTCGTTCGCCAACGGGATCCCGCACCGCGGCATCCGGCGCCTCGTCACCGACCTGAACGGGCTCTACCGCCGCGAGGCGCCGCTCTACGACCTGGACTTCGACCCGGCCGGCTTCCAGTGGATCGACTGCAACGACAACGAGAACAGCGTCGTGTCGTTCATGCGCCGGGCGCGCGACCCGCGCGACTTCGTGGTGGTCGTCCTCAACCTCACGCCCGTCGTCCGGCACGGCTACGTCGTCGGCGTGCCCGATCCCGGCGTGTACCGCGAACTCCTCAACACCGACTCCGAGATCTACGGCGGGTCGAACCAGGGGAACGCGGGGGTGGTCGCGACCGAGCCCGTGGCCGCGCACGGCCACTACCACCGCCTGCGGCTGCTGCTGCCGCCGCTGTCGTGCCTGATTCTCAAGAAGAACTGAAACTGGCTGACGGCTGACGGCTGACGGCTGACGGCTGACGGCTGACGGCCGACGGCCGACGGCTGCCGGCCGTTGGCGCGGGGCTGACGCCCTGCGCTTTCCGCAGATCTCGGGGAAATTCCCAGATAGATTCCCAGATAGCGCAGGCCTTCAGGCCTGCGCCTCCGGCCTACTTCGCGGCCGCCGGCAGCGCCTGCACGATCTGCATCACCGCCCGCCACTGGCCCTGCCGCCGCACGAAGACCCGGAAGTAGCGCACCGTGTTCGGCACCGGCTTCCCGCCGTTCTCGATGCGCGTGCCGGAGGTGTTGCCCGAGAAGATCGCGGTGTCGCCGAAGACGCGCACTGTGACGTCGCTGACGGCGAGCGCGAGGTACTTGCGAGTGACCGGTGCGGTACGAGGCCATGATCTCCGGCTTGGTGAGCGTCGCGCCGGTGTCGCTGTACGCCACGTAATCGTCGGCGACGATCCGATCGTAGGTCGCGAGGTCGGCCTTCGAGATGGCCGCGACCAGCTCGCGCTCGACGCGCTCGACGTCGGCGGCGGTCTTATCGTCCGCGCTCGCGGCGCGGGCGGGCACCTGCCGGGGAGGCTGGGCCGGCGGCTGGGCCGCGGCGGCAGCGGCGACGAAACCGACGAGGGCGAGGACGACGGCGACGCCGATGCTCTGTTTCACGCGATCCTCCTGCGGGGCGGGACGCTCGCGGGCCGAGTCCCGCGCGGAACGATCATATCTTCTCTTCGGCTCGCGGCTCGCGGCTCGCGGCGGGGCCGAGCGCGCGAGATCGGTAACGCCGATCAACCACATCAACAACGACCGGGGGCGAGGACTGCTCGCCCCCGGTCGCCGCCCGTCACACGTCGCCGGTCGTTTCAATCCGACTGCCGTGCGGGATGCAGCCGGAAACCACAGATTGGGCGAGCCGGTCGCACGTCTCACCCACTACTTCACCGTCACCTCAACATCTCTGACATTGAGTTCAAGAGGTGACTGCATCATCTGCGCATACAGATCTCCTTCTCGCATCTGTTTGACGGGCAGCACCCGAATCGCGACGTCACCGACCACGAACACATCGGGCTTGGTTGCTCGTTCCGCCACGACGTGGATGCTGAGTTCGTCATCGGCCGGGACCTGGATCGTGCAGAGTGCCACGCCATTCCTGGTCTTGAGGGTCACCTCTCTTGGGCCACGCATGTAAGTGCTGCGAACGTAGGGCTCGTCCTGTCCCTTGACACTCGGGGCAAGGGAGAACACGGTCACGATCAGCGAGAAGAACACGACGAGGATGAGCGCAATCCGCCTTCTGTTCATAAGCCCTCCAACGGTGTGACGGAGTGACAGCGACCGGACACGCATACGCGCACGTTGCGCATCCGTGCGAACACGAGGCCGCTTCCGAAACAATCGCCGCAGACAGCACGTGTCTGGACGGCGCTTGCACGGACTCAGTTGTCGATGACTTGAACGCCTATGCGACCGGCGGCGGGCCGCGGGGCGAGACCAAGGAGAGAAGGGGAACGATCTGTTCGTCGCAGGGTGCACCCGGTTGGACAACTAGAACCGGCACCAAATCGGGAAGCAAGACCAAGGCGACGTCGAACGGCACGATCAGCGGGCCAGCGCCGAATGAACAGATTGCCAAGACGAAAGCGGCAACCATCACACCGGCGACCAGCCGATTCGGCCTTCGCATGATCGCCAGCATTATGCCGGGAACGATCGGGGATGGCAAACGGTGATTCGGGGTGATTCGGGCGCCGTACGGGTGTCCGGCGCCCGTTCATGCAACTAACATGCAACGGCGGTTCGGCCAGGATGTGACTCGTCGAATCGGTCGTCGTGTGCCGGTTCGCCGCCGCATGGGAAGCCGGCATCGGTTGCGACATCAAGACCGGCAGCGATGTCCATGTGATACCGTCTGTCGCGTACAGCCGGGGGCGGGAGCGGAGAGTGGCATGCGAGAAGCGGAGGAGGCAAGCGGACTC
Organism: uncultured Acidobacteriota bacterium; assembly: GCA_963776495.1. Lineage (GTDB taxonomy): Bacteria > Acidobacteriota > Vicinamibacteria > Vicinamibacterales > Fen-181 > FEN-299. Next base: position 1,325,303 of record CAVZMW010000003.1, read on the forward strand.
TCAACGCGGCACTCGCGATGGAGGTTCGGCCCATGACTGCCGGCTCACCCCGCAACGTCGTCGTGTCATGTCCCGGTCCATCTCGGATGGTCTCCGGCATCCTGACGATCCTCCTCCTGGCGATGTGCCCGGGCCTCGGCGGCCTTGCGGAGGCCGCCGAGGCGGGCGCCGGACAAGTCGGTCAATTTCCGGCGATGCCGACGCCGGCGTCCTTCATGCAGTGTGTGCCCAAAGCCGCCGGCGAGTTGGGTGCCCTGAAGGCGTCCGCAGAGCGAGGGGACCCTGTCGCCCAATGCACCCTGGGCGCAATGTACAGGTGGGGCGACGGCGCGCCGCAGGACGATGTCCAGGCGGCCCGGTGGTTCCGCAAGGCCGCTGAGCAGGGCCTGGCGGAGGCACAATCCAAGCTGGGCCTGATGTATGTGAGGGGCCAGGGCGTGCCGAAGGACTACGACCAGGCGGTTCAGTGGATTCGAAAGGCCGCCGAACAGGGTTACGCGGAGGCGCAGAACAACCTGGGAGTGCGGTATGAGAATGGCCAAGGTGTACCGCGGGACGACGCCCTGGCGGTCCAGTGGTATCGAAAAGCCGCCGCGCAGGGCCTGGCGGACGCGCAGAACAACCTGGGCCGCGTGTATGCGTCTGGACAAGGCGTGCCGAGAGACTACGTCGAGTCCCACATGTGGTTCGACCTCGCGTCGGCCTTCGCCTCCGAGGAGCGCCAGAAGGAGTACGCCGCCAGCAGGGACAGGATGGCGAAGAATCTGAACGCCGCCCAGATCGCGGACGCTCGGAAGCGGGCGCGGGAGTGGATGGCGGCGTTCGCCGGGCCGGGAGACACGGCCGCGGCGCAACAGCCGCAGGCCGGCCCGCAGAAGCCGCCTCTGACGCCGGAAGCGTTGAAGGAACTTCGACAGAGAGCAGAACAAGGTGACGCGAAGGCGGCGTACGACGTCGGCGAGGTGTATGTCGGGGGTCAAGGCGTCCCGGAGGACGATGCGGAGGCCGTGAGGTGGTTCCGCAAGGCAGCCGACAAGGGTTCTGCGCCCGCCCAGTGGAGGCTGGGTGCGGCGTATTCCGACGGTTGGGGCGTCCGACAGGACCGCGCGGAAGCCGTGAAGTGGTTCCGCAGCGCGGCCGAGCAGGGTGGCCCCGAGTTTGCGTTTCAACTCGCCAACCTCTACCTGACTGGCGAAGTCGTCCCATACGACGCTGCGGAATCAACCAGGTGGCTTCGTCGATCGGCGGACCAGAACTACGCGGCAGCGCAATGCCTCCTGGGCCTGCGCTACGCCGGCTCCCGACCTGGTGAGACTCATGATGACGTCGAGGCCTACAAGTGGTTTGATCTGGGCAATGCACGGGCCCCGGACGAGATTCGAAAAGAGTGCACGCAGTGGCGCGACGAACTGGCAGGCAAGATGACGCCAGCGCAAATCGCCGAAGCCAAGAAGCGGGCTCGGGAGTGGACGGAGTCGTTCGAGCAGCGGAAGAAGTAGGCGGACTCTCAGCGCGGCATTCGCGATCGAGGTTGCTGCCCGGCAAGGGCCGTGAGGCGTCTGCGCAAGCTCAAGTTCGGTGAACGGTCCGGTCAGGACTTCGTGGATGCAGTCTCGGCCGAGACTGAGGTGGCGTAGGCGGTCCCTACGCCACAAGTCACGTCACACTCGCGCGTGGACGCGAATCCAGGAATCGGGCTACACTGCTGATTCCACTCATCGCGGCCTGCCGTGAGCGAGCGGAAGCAGCTTGTCCGCCGTAGCCGCGTCGCGGCGAAGGCGGAAGGGCGAAGGCGGAAGTCGAACGGAGAGATGGCCGAGTGGTTGAAGGCGCACGCTTGGAAAGCGTGTGTAGGGGAAACTCTACCGAGGGTTCGAATCCCTCTCTCTCCGCCAGCCTTCGCTGGCCTGCGGACCTCTCGCTCGTCCTCGGCCAGCTACGGCTAGGCAGGCCAGCGAAGGCTGTCTCGCCGTAGCGGCGGGAGGAACGCGTCCTGCCGGACCGTCGCGAAGGCGGACGTCCACGCTCACCCGCGGTTTGCATCCCTCCTCGGCCAGCTACGGCTAGGCAGGGCGACACCCCTTGAGCCCTGAGCCTCCTGGCTTGAGCCATGAGCCTTGAGCCCTGGGCCTCCTGGCTTGAGGCCCACAGCGGAAGGGGGAAGGGTCCGTCGGGGACCCCTCCTCGAGGCGCTCGCGACGCGTGCGAGAGCGGACTACTTGATGACCGGCGTGTCCCGGTTCGCTTCTTTCTGGAGGTAGCTCACACCCTTGGTCATCCATTCGGGCGCAGGCGCATCCTTCAAATAGTGATTGAAGAACTGGAAGAACCGTATCGTGAGATCCTTGCGATTCGCCAGCCCGGTCAACCCGTGGCCTTCGTTCGGATAGGCCAGCAGGATCACGCTCTTGTTGTTGAACCGCAGAGCATTGTAGAACGCCATCCCGTTGTTGAAGGACACCGTGGAATCCGCGGTGCCATGGTAGAGGAGAAATGGCGTAATACACTCCGGCACGTGATAGAGGGCGGATTCGTCCGCGTACATCTTCGGGTTCTGCCAGGGGCTCGCGCCTTCACGCGCCTGCCCGTCGAGGTAGTACTGCATCTGGTTCTGGCCGGTTCCCGTCATCACCTGGTATTGCCATCCCCAGTTGATGTTGAAGTCGAAGAAGAGGTCCGTGACGCCCGAGCCGTCCGCGGCGGCAGCGAAGAGCTTCGAGCGCACGCCGATCAACGCGGTCCCCTCCCCACCGTAGCTGTGGCCGTTGATGCCGATGTGCTTCGGATCGGCATAACCCAGCTCGATCACTCTCCTGGTGGCGGCCTCGACACACTCGATCATGTCGGTGTGCGATGCGCCCACCCGGAAGTGGATATCGGGCAACATGGTGATGTAGCCCTCGCTGATCGCCTGGATCGGCGAAGACCCGAACCCGGTCAGGTACGACGGCGCGGTGTAACGGTTCAGGTTCTGCGAGTTCTTCTCGTAGAAATTCACCATCATCGGCCGCTTCTCGCCCGGCTTGTAATCATCTGGCAGACCCAGGATGCCTTGCAGACGCAAGCCGTCCCGGTTCTTGAACTCGAACAGAATGCGGTGACCCCACCGGTATTCCGCCTGCTGTGGATTGGCGTCGGAGATCTTCTTGATGTCCTTGAAGTCCAACCCGGACACGCGCAGGTTCGGACATTCCGCGAACGTCTCGCGCGTGAACAGGTACTTGTCGGCCTTGGCGGCCCTGACCGGAGTGCCGAACCACGCGTCGTCGAACACGAGTTCTCTCACCTGTCCGTTCGCGAGTTCGTAGAATCCCGCCTTCTTGGTCCACTCCCCGAACGCCGACAGCAGAACGGGCTTCGCGAGATCGATGGTCGCGCGTTGAGCGCCGGCTCCGCCGCCCCGGCCGCCGCCTCCACCAGGTCCGCCGGGAGCCCCCGGCGCGCCCGGCTCTCGCTCGGTGCGCACGTAGCGGAATCGAACCTCGTTCTTCGTGCCGAGACCGTTGGTGAGGCTGCGCGGCGCCGAGCCGTCCAGGGGAACCTGCCACAGGTCATATTTCTGGTTGACGATGACCGATTTGCTGTCGCTCGTGTAGCCGGCGATGCCCAGGGACGGCTTGGGGCCGGGATGGTCGTAGTCCGGATCGACGAAGCTCACAGCGCTTGCGGCCGCCAGGGTTCTTGTCGTGCCGGCATCGAGGTCATACGCCTGGATCTTGAGATCCTTCCAGTACAGGTAATAGTGGCCATCCGGGGACATGCCGAACACGCCGCTGCCGATTTGCTGGCCCTTCAGCATCAGCGTGCGTTCGCCCGTCGAGGTGTCAACGCGGTAGATGTCGGCCGCGGCCGGTTTGTAATCCGAGATATATGCGCGCGTGTCGCGCCCCACCGCCCAGCGCCCATCGGCCGCGACGTCGAGGTCGCGCATGGTGTCATCCGCGAGCCGGACGAATTTCAGCGCGGACGCATCGAAGGCCTGACGGAAGGTGAAGTTCCGGTCCTGATCGGCCCGCATCATCTGGAGCGACTGGACGCGTTCGTCGAACGACGTCCAGATGTCCACGTTGGCGACCTCGTCGGTCCCTTTTCGTTGGCCCGTGGGTGGCGCCGCGACCTGCTCCTTGGCGCCAAAGAACACCCGCTTCTTGTCGTCGCTCCACGAGAGCGCCGCGCGGTCGCTGACCACCCATGACGTGGGGAATCCGTCCGCTTTCGTCGGATCCAGGATCACGGGAGCGGCGGGAGGATTGGAGCTGATTGCCGACTGGATGTTCGGGAACGCCAGGAGCACATTGGCGCGTTCACGCATCTTGTCGACCTCGAGCCCCTTGAGTACGGCGAGCGCCGTGCCGTCCTCGCTCCAGGTGAGGCGGCTGTAGAGCTTCGCGTCATTGTCGAGAGCGATGTGGCGGTCGTTCTTGAGATCGAGGACGAACAGGCCGTTGGCGTCCTTCGAGGTGGCGTCAACGGTGTACGCGAGCAGTTCGCCCGACTTGTTGAATGCGATGTCGCCGACCATGCCCAGGAGTTGCGAACGATTCGTCGCCAGGTTCACGACAACGACCTCGACGCCGCGCGGGCCCGTGGGCGCCGTGGCCCCGGCTCCCGCCCCGGTTCCCGCCGCGCCTCCCGCCGCGCCTCCTGCACTTGCGGCGCGGTGCCGCAGGAACACGTGTGTCGAGCTGGCGTTGAACGCAAACGACTCGATGTCCTGCCATGACCCCACCACTGCGCCGGTTGCCAGGTTGCGCAACTCGACGTGCCGCGGCGGTGTCGGTGGCTCGCCACTCGCGGCGCGCGCCTGATGTCCGGGGTGTGCCTCGCCGCTATCTGGAGACGCAGCGTCGGATGGCGGAGTGCCGCCCCGGCCTCGACCGCCTCGCGCGCCCCGGCCGCCGCCTGGATCGACTTGATAGGCAATCCATCGCGAGTCCGGGGAGATGCTTGCGCCGGTTGCGTTCGGAACCTGAACATCCTGATTGGTATCGAGGTTGAGAATGTGCAGAGCCGGCTTTGCATCAGCGGGCAGCGTGTTCGTATAGGACAGGCCGTAGGCCACCCATTTGCCGTCTCCCGAGATCTCCTGGCCGCTGATCGCTCGCCATTTCGTGTAATCCTCGATGGCAAGCACCTTCTTGGCCGGGCTCTGGGCCCGTGTGGGTGGAAACAGGTAGGCCGAAGCGGACAAGACCGCGAGGGCAAGGAGGACAGTCGTCAGGCGACGGTTCCGATGGAAGCTGAAGCGTGAGTAGCTCATGAATGTCTCCTCGTGGATGCCGCCATGCGGTCGGAGGGAACACGCGGCAGTAGCGGACCGCGGCATTATGGGGTCCCGAGCACCTGTTGGCAAGCTTCGCCCCACACCTTGTAGCGAGTACATGATTTGACCGCTCGCGAGAGCAAGTGAATTGACCGCTTCAGTCACGGACCGATACCCCGAGCAGCCGAGGAGGCGCGATGGGGTATCCCGAGTCCGAGTGGGAGCGGGTCATGCAGGTGCACGAGGTGATGATGCGGGCCCTCAGTGGGGAGATTCACTGGTTTCGGGCCGCGGACATTCTCGGCGTCAGCGCGCGGACGGTCCGCCGGTGGCGGGAGGAGTACGAGCGGCGCGGCAGTCACGGGTTCTTCGACGGCCGCCGTGCGGTCCCCTCGCCACGTCGGGTCGCGTCCGCGGAGCTCGAGCGGGTGCTGCGACTCTACCGGGAGCGGTATCGCGGATTCAAGGTGCGGCATTTCCACCAGATTGCCCGGCGCGACCACCAGGTCACGGTGTCGTACACCTGGGTGAAGCACGCGTTGCAGGCGGCCGGGCTGGTGGCCACGAAGCGGCCGCGCGGGCGCCATCGGCGCCGGCGCGAGCCGCGGGCCTGCTTCGGGGAGCTCCTGCATATCGATGGCAGCACCCACGCGTGGTTCGCGCTCGCGCCCGAGGAGCGGCCGACGCTCATCGCGGTGCCGGACGATGCCACCAGCCGGGTGCTGTACGCGCAGTTCGGGGAGGCCGAAAGCACGCGCGCGGTGATGACCGCCCTGGGAGAGGTGTTTCGGACCGACGGCTTGCCCATGGCGGTGTACAGCGACCGCGCGGGGTGGGCGTTCTATACGCCGACGGCCAAGGGCCCGGTCGACAAGCGGCGATTGACCCAGGTCGGGCGGGCCCTCGCCCAGCTTGGGGTGGAGCACATCCCGGCCTACTCGCCGCAAGCCCGCGGGCGCAGCGAGCGCCTCAATCGCACCTTCCAGGATCGACTGGTCAACGAGCTGCGCGTGGCGGGCATCGCGGCGATCACCCCCGCGAATGCGTACCTGCGGGCCGTGTTCCTGCCGCAGCACAACGAGACGTTCAGTCACGCGCCGCGGGATCCCGACCCGGCCTGGGTCACGATCGGCGACGTGGACCTGGACCAGATCCTCTGCCATCAGGAGACGCGCGTCGTCGCCCGCGACAATACCGTCACGATCGGGCGGGTCGTCCTGCAGGTGGCGAAGCAGCCCGGCCGCCGCACCTGTGCGGGGCTGGAGGTCGTCGTGCGGCGGCATCTCGACGGCGGCCACTCGGTGTGGCGTGGGGCACAGCGGCTGGGCCACTTCGATGCGCAGGGTCGGCCCGTGGACGCTGCCCCGGCTGTGCACGGCCGCCAGATCCGGCCGCGCACAAGCCGGTTGGACCGGCCGCACAGACCGACGGCCGGCCCACAGCGCCCACAGGCATCAATGTAGCGAAAGCGGTCAATTCACTTGTCAAACAGAAGCGGACAATTCACTTGTCAACAACAGCTTCGCCCCACACCTAGCCTGCCATCGGCCCTGCCCCTCGACTCGGGCGCACGGCGCCCTCGCTCGGGGCACCCCGAGCACCGTCGAGGCGTGAGCCTGCTATCATCCCGCAGTCCCATGGAGGTCGCATGTCGTCGATTGGCCGTCGTCAGGTTGCGATAACGCTGGCCGCGCTGGCCGCCGTGGCCTGCCTTGCCCGCGGGGCCGCCGCCCAGGCCCGCGAGGGCCTCGTGTTCGAGGAGAGCATCCCGCCCGGAGCGAACTACGAGAAGGCGAACTTCCGCATGTGGGTGCCTGCCCAGGCGGGGCCCGTTCGCGCGGTCGTCGTGCTGGTGCCGGGGTCCAACGGCGATGGGCGCCCCGAAGCGAGCGACGCCGCGTGGCAGGAGTTCGCGGCGCGCCAGCACGTGGCGCTCGTAGCGTGCCAGTTCACCGACAAGCCGCACGACCAGGGGTTCATCGAGGACTACGTGAACGTGTCGAAGGGGAGCGGGCAGGCGCTGCTCGACGCCCTCTCCGCCCTGGCCGCGCGCGCGAAGCACCCCGAGGTGGCGGCCTCGCCGCTGCTGCTCTGGGGGATGTCGGCCGGCGGCCAGTTCAATTACGAACTGGTCGTCTGGAAGCCGGACCGCGTGCTCGGATTCGTCGTCAACAAGGGCGGCATCTACTACACCGCGCTGGCGCCGCGCGCGTCGCGCAGCGTGCCCGGCTTCCTGTTCACGGGCGAGAAGGACCTGTGGTCGCGCAAGGACGTCATCGCGGGGATCTTCGCCGTCAACCGGCGCGCCGGCGCGCTCTGGGCGCTCGCGCAGGAGCCCGGCGCCGCGCACGTCGTCGGGCGCTCGCGCGAGGTGGCGATGGTGTTCTTCGAAGACCTCCTCGGCCTGCGATTCGGCGGGGAGGGCGCCTCGGACGCGCCGCGGCCGATGACCGAGAAGGACGGCTTCCTCGGCGACCTGTCGTCGAAAACGTTCCGGCCGGCATCTTCCGGCGCAGGGACGGGACCGACCGTGTGGCTCCCGACCGAGCGCGTGGCGCGGGCCTGGCAGGCCATGGTGACGGGGCAGCCCTTCGACAAGTAGTGGGGGATCCCGTCGCCCCGTTTCACTCGAACCGCAACGCGACCACCGGGTCCGCGGTCATGGCGCGACGGGCGCCTACTCGTCCTTCAATGCGATGACCGGATCGATCCGCGAAGCCCGTCGCAGCGGCCACCAGATCCCCAGCGCCGCGACCAGGCAGAGCGCGGTGGCCGCCGCTGCCGCCGCGCCCAGATCGGGCTGTCGGAGGCCGACTACGAGAGGCCTCAAGAGCCCCGCGCAGAGGTAGATGCCCAGCAGCCCGGTACCGATTCCGGCGAAGACTGCCGGGGCGAGGTCGCGCATGAACAGGCCAGCCAGATGGTCGAGCCTGGCGCCAAGAGCTATGCGGAGTCCGATCTCTCGCGTGCGCCGCGCGACGGCGTGCAGCGCGACCGCGAACATTCCCGTCGCCGCCAGCGCCAACGCCGAGAGGCCGAACAGCGTGAGCACAGCCGCCGAGAAACGGTAGTACCTGCGTCGCCTCGCCAATGAGATTGTCCATCGTGGCGAGCGCGGTCGTCGCCGCCTCTGGCGCCGCGCGGCGCACGGCCGACCGGATGGCCGCGCCGGCACCCGCCGGCGTGAGCCGGCTGCGCACCGCGAGGTTCATTCGCGGGGAGGTCCGTTGCTTCCAGCTCAAGTACACCTCGGGAGCGGGCTGCCGGTAGATGCTGCCGCGGATGTCCGAGGTCTCCCCCACGACTTGGAACACCTGCGGTTCACCGCGTTGCCCTCCAGAAACCCGGATCGTCCGACCGAGCGGAGAACGCGACGGCCACAGCCTCTCGGCCAGCGTCCGGTTGACGATGGCAACCGGCGGTCCCCCTTCGCCGTCGCGGTCCGTGAAGCCTCGGCCGCTGATCGTTCGCACGCCCAGCACCTGCAGCGCCCCCGGGGATAGGACGCGCAACCCGGCCGTCTCCTCTCGGGCCGCGGGCGACGAGTCGTCTTCGAAGCGCACCCGGACCGGGGCACCCCACACTCGAGCGAGCGGCGCCCAAGAGATCATCGCCGCATCGGTGATGCCCGGTGTCTCGCGCACGCTCTCGAGGAGACGGTCGTTGGCCCGCACACGCGCCGCACCGGTGTACCGGGCGTACGGCACGCGCAGTGTGGCGACCATGAGTCCGCGCGTGTCGAATCCGGGATCCACCGCGTAGAGCCGATAGAGGTTGGTCAGCGTCAGGAGACTTCCCGCCACGAGGACGAGCGTTCCGGTCACCTCGACGAAGATCAGCATCCTCGACGTCGTGCGGACGCGCGCTTCGCCCGAGATCCTCAGCCGAAGGGGCGAGACCTGGGCCCACCGCATGGCGCGCCATGCCGGCCCGACGCCGAATACGACGATGCTCAGCGCGCCCGCTCCGGCCGCATAGGCGGCCACCGGCCAGTTGATCCCGGCCTCGTTCAGCCGCGGCACGATCCCGACGCCGAGCCTGGGAGCCATGCGGAGCAGCAGCGAGGCGATTGCCAAACCGCCCGCCGTCGCTGCGGCGGCGATCACGGCGCAGTCGGTGAGCAGTTCCCGGAGCAGCCGCGGGCGGGTGGCGCCGAGAGCGAGGCGCACCGAGAGCTCGCGGGTCCGGTCGATCGACCGCGCCAGCAGCAGGTTCGCCACGTTGCCGCACGCGATCAACAGCACGATCGAGACGGCCGTGAACAGGAGCGCCAGCATCGGGCGGTAGCCCCCGGCTGTCGTGTCGAGCAGGGGAACGAGCGCCACCGACAAGCGGTCCGGCCCATCGGGAGCGATGGCCGCGTTCAGCGTTGCGGCCTGCGCCGACGCGCCCGACACGTTGCCGTCCCGTAACCGGGCGACGGCATCGAAGGGGCCGCGCCCTAGGGGCCCGTCCTCCTCCGACCCGGCCTTCCGGACGCGCCAGTACTCGGCGTCCTCGGGATACCTGAATGTAGCCGGCATCACGCCCGCCACGGTATAGGTCCGGTCGTCGAAACGCACGGCGCGGCCGACGATCGCCGGATCGCCCCCGAAGCGGCTGCGCCACAAGCGCGCGCTCAAGACGACCGTATCGAGCCCGTCGGTCTCGTCACGCGGCGCAAGCGGCCGGCCACGAAGGGCCCCGACGCCGAACACGGCGAAGAACTCCCCGCTCACCAGCCGGCCCCTGACGATGTCGGCGCCCGTGCGATCGATGAGATTCTCTTCGAGCTCCACCATGATGGCGGCACGCTCGACGGCGGGCAGGCGCCCTAACGCGTGCGCCACGCTCGCGGCGACGCCGAACTCGCTCCCGCCGGTGTCGCGAAGACGGACCGCGACGATCCGCTCCGGCCGGTCGAAGGGGAGCGAGCTCAGCAGGACCGCATGGATGACCGAGAAGACAGCCGGTACTGGCCCCGATGCCGAGCGCAAGCGTCCCGATCGCCGCGACGCTGAAAGTCGGGCGGCGCGCGAGGGCGCGCAAGGCGTGGCGGACGTCCTGCCACACCGACTCGAACCAGAGGGCGCGCTGGTCGCCGACCGCCTCCTTCGTCTGTTCCACGCCGCCCAGGTGAAGCCGGGCCCGGCGGCGCGCTTCCTGGGGCGACAGGCCCTGCGCCACGTAGTCGGCGACGAGCAGCTGGACGTGGGTCTCGAGTTCCTCCGCGAGCCGCCTGTCGAGCGTCGGCCGGCGGACGAGATCAAGCAGACGGCCGAAGATCCTCCGCGCGCGATTCATCGGCACCTCCGGCGTGGCTACTTCGCTTCGAGGAAGCGGGCGACCATCGCGGTCGCGCGCGCCCATTTCGCGGCTTCGTTCGGCAGTCGGGTCATTCGGCTCTCAGCACCTCGACGGGGTCTACGCGAGCGGCACGGAGAGCCGGCAGCAGGCTGGCGCCCGCCCCGACCACCAGGAGCGCTGCGACTGCGGCGGCAAACGTCGCGGGATCGTTCGGCTTCACCTCGAACAGCAGCCGCGAGAGCAGCCGCGTGACCGCCAGTGCCGCGCCGACGCCGACGAGCGCGCCCACGCCGACCAGTGCCAGCGACTGCCGGACGACGAGCAGCACGATTCGGCCAGGTGTGGACCCCAGCGCGACGCGAATCCCCATCTCGCGGGTCCGCCGCGCCACCGTGTACCCGACGATGCCCGCAATGCCGACCGCGGCCAGCAGCAGGGCGAGCGCGGCGAACAGGGAGAGAAGCAGCGTCTGAAATCGTTCGGACACGGTCGTTTCGAGAATGGCTTCGCGCAGCGGCTCGGCCGTGAGCGCGGTTCCTGGCGCCCGGAGGCGGGTCTCGATGGCCGATGCGACCGAGGCCGGGTCGCCATCGACGAGGGCCACGAAATCCAGGGGCAGCGCGCGGCCTCGATCCGGCGGTACGTAGAGGGCGGCGCGAACCTTCGCGTAATAGGCGTCCCTGGTGTCGCCCACGACACCGACCACCTCGCGGGGCGGTTCGTCGCCCGTCTTGAACTGCTGGCCCACGGCGCGCTGGCCGGGCCAGAGCTGGCGCGCGGCCGTCTCGTTGACGATGGCGACCGGCGCCGAGCTTTCGATTTCGGCCTGGCTGAACTCCCGGCCGCTGACCAGGCGGAATCCCGAGAACCGAGAAGTAGCCGGCGGTCACGAGGTAACGGGCGCCGCGACCCTCCGGCGGACCCTCTGCCAACATCGCTTCCCAGGGTGCCGCCTTCGCGCCGAGAGTCAGGGCGCAGACGGCCGCAATTCGCCTCACGCCCGGCACCGTCGCGACGCGCGCGGCAAGGTCCGCGTAGTAGGCCGAGACGGCGCTCGGGCTCTTCCACACCTGGCGCGGCGGCCTGCTGCCGATCTGCACGACCTGCTCGGTCCTGACGCCGAGGTCCATCCACAGCGCCCGGGCGAGGCTGTTGAGCATGAGTCCGGCCGACGTAAGAACCACGACGACAATCGCCATCTGTGCGACGACCAGGAGCGCGCCACGCCTGCCGCGCCGGAACAGGGCGTCCGGCCGGCGGCCTTCCTTGAGCGCCGACCGGAGATGCGCGCCAGTCAGGCGAATCGCGGGAAGGATCGCGGACGCAAGACCTGCGAGGATCGACAGGGTCAGCGTGAAGATCAGCACGCGTCGATCCACGCCGGTCGGCAGGGCCACGAAGAGTCGCGAGGGAACGCGGGCGCGCAGCGCGTGGAAGGTGCACGATGCCAGGAACAACCCCAGCAGTCCCCCCGTCCCCGACACGAGCAGACCTTCGACGAGCAGTTGACGGATCAGGCGCGCGCGTCCGGCGCCGAGCGAAGCCCGAATGGCCAGCTCGCGCTCCCGCCAGCGCCCGCGCGCCAGGAGCAGGTTGGACAGGTTCACGACCGCGAGGAGCAGGACGAGACCGGCCGCCGCCACGAGCACCGTCGACAGCCGGCGGATGGGCGTGAACATCGCGGCTTGCAACGGGACCACACGCATGCTGGGCGTCTGACGCGCGCCCGCTGCCTGAAGCCCCCGGCCCACCGCGTCTACTTCGGCCTGCGCCTGTTCGACGCGCGCGCCGCGCGTCAACCGCGCGACCGCGATGGCCCTGGAACGCCCGCTGGGCCGAGGTCCGGCAACGAGCAGGTCCGGCTGCCCCATCGACAGCATGGGTGCGGTCACGAAGCCGGGCGGTGTCACCCCAACGATCCTGAGCGTGCGCTCCTTGAAGACGACGGCCCGTCCGACGACCGAAGGATCCCCGCCGAAGTACTTCTGCCACGCGGCGTAGGTCAGGATTCCAGCGGCGTCGTTTCCAGGGGCGCCTTCGTCTGGCTCGAAGTTGCGGCCGAGAACCGGCCGAACTCCGAGAACGGCGAGCAGATTCGCGCAGACCTGGTTGGACCTGAGGATCTCCCGTTCGTCGTCCGCCCTGGTGAACGTCGGTCCCGCCCAACTGGAGCAGGAGGCCGCTTCGAAGCTGCGCCGATCGGCGATCTCGACGAAGACCTCGGCCGGGATCGTGGCGGCCAGCGTGCCGCTCCGCTCGTCGTAGCTCATGACCCAGACGAGGCGGGCCGGGTCCCCGAACGGAAGGGGCCGGAAGAGGACGGCATCGACCAGGGTGAAGATGGCGGTGTTGGCTCCGATGCCGAGCGCAAGCGTTGCGATCGCCACCGCAGCGAAGCCCGGGTTCCTGCGAAGCGAGCGTGCCCCGTGTCGGACGTCCTGCCACACCGACTCGAGCCAGAGGGCGCGCTGGTCGCCGACCGCCTCCTTCGTCTGTTCCACGCCGCCCAGGTGGAGCCGGGCCCGGCGGCGCGCTTCCTGGGGCGACAGGCCCTGAGCCACGTAGTCATCGACCAGCATCTGGACGTGAGTCTCGAGTTCCTCCGCGAGCCGCCTGTCGAGCGTGCGCCGGCGGACGAGATCAAGCAGACGGCCCAGCAGCCTCCGTGCGCGATTCATCGGCACCTCCGGCGTGGCTACTTCGCTTCGAGGAAGCGGGCGACCATCGCCGTCGCGCGCTCCCAGTTGGCGGCTTCCGTGGCCAGGTGGCGGCGGCCGGTCTTCGTCAGTTCGTAGAACCGGGCGCGGCGGTTGTTCTCCGAGGCGCCCCACGACGAACTGATCCACCCCTGCTGCTCGAGGCGCACCAGCGCCGGGTAGACGGTCCCGTGATTGAGTTCGAGCCCGTTTCCGGCGACCTGCTCGATGCGGCGCGCGATCCCGAACCCGTGGAGCGGGCCGAGCGTGTCGAGCGTCTTCAGCACCAGCAGGTCGAGCGTCCCGTGGAGCACTTCCGGCTTGTCAGGCGTCATCGCCACCTCCGGAGAAACCTTCCATATTGAATGGCCATAGAAGGGTAGCCTTTGACCTATTGCGTGTCAATAGGAGCGCCGGGCCGCGAACGGCTGAGTGTGGCCTTCGCCGGGGCGGAGGCCAACCTTTCCCCGCGACCACCCCGTCTGTGTCGGTGTCCAATACGGTACCGCCCGGCGGCCCTGTTGCCCTCCCGATCCAGGAGCGCGCCATGCACCTTCGCTACGACGTTCGCGTCGTTCTTCAGCGGCGTGGTCGTCGTCCAGGTGTCGCTGTCGCTCGCGCTCATCTGCTCGGCGGCGCTGCTCGGCCGCAGCCGCGCCAACGTGCTGTCGGTCGATCCGGGCTTCGACGCCGACCCCGTCGTCGGCTTCACGGTGAGCCCCGGGTCGTGATCGTGAACGAGACCCTCGCGAAACTGGTCCTGGACGGCCCGGACGTCATCGGGCTGATGATGGGCTACCCTGGCGCGCTGGCGAGCCTGCAGATCGTCGGCGTGGTGCGTGACAGCCGGAACCGGCTCAAGGCGCCGGCGTCGCCGACCCTCTTCCTGTCGGCGAACCGCGTCCTGCGGTCGCTGCTGTTCGAGATCTCACCCGATGACCCGACGACCATCGTGCTGGCGGTCGCCGCGCTCACCGCCGTCGGCGTGCTCGCCGGCCTGATTCCCGCGCGGCGGGCGGCCCGCGTCGATCCGGCGGTGACGCTCGGGTGCGAGTAGGCGAGAGCCGGTTGGCGGCTCGTGGCTTGCGACTTGCGGCGATGGAAGCGTTGGCCATCAGCACGCACGCTATATCGGAGGCCTCGATCCGGGATAGAGCCGGCGGGGACGGGATGCGTCGCGAGCGGGCCTTCGTAGCAGGCCGTCCATCGAAGGCACGGAAAGCGACGAGCGCGTGCTTCGATTTCCCCGACGAAGCGCGTGCGGTCGATCCAGCGCGAATAGCGCGAGGCGGACTCGAGGATCCGGAAATCGAGGCACCGCGAGGGAGCTTTCCCGGCCTGCGGAGCGGCCCACGAGCGACGCGCCCGGCCCCGCGGGCGACTCAGAATCGTGGCCTCCTATTGTGGGCGCGCGAGACGCAGGACGAACTCCAGGGCTGATTTGCCGTCCGGTCGAAGTGGAGAAGCGCCACGGCGGTCCCGCCGCCTTGACAGTCCTCGCGCCCGGCGGGTATAGTCCCCTCGTCATTCGAGAGGACTGCATGGCCAAGACGGATCTCCTTCAAGGCACACTCGACCTCCTGGTCCTGAGGATTCTCGCCCAGGGCCCGAATCATGGCTGGGGCATCTCACACCGCATTCGCCAGATGTCGAAAGAGGGCCTGACCGCCAGCCAGGGGTCGCTGTACCCGTCCCTTCACCGACTCGAGCTGGGCGGGTACGTGGTCTCCGAGATGACGCCGTCCGAGAACAACCGAAAGGCCCGAGTGTACAAGCTCACAGCCGCGGGCCGACGTCACCTCGAAGCCGAGACACAGAACTGGGAGCAGTTCGTCGTGTCGATGAAGCGCATCCTGCAAGGGGCCTGACCCCGGGCGGAGACGGATGATGTTCGGACGGCTCGTGGCCACTCTTCGAGGGCTGGTGACGCGGCGTCGCGCCGAGCGCGAACTCGGCGACGAACTGCGTTTCCACGTTGACATGGAAACCCGCGCAAACACCGCGGCCGGGATGTCGCCCGCGGAAGCGCGACGCGTGGCGCTGCGGGACCTGGGCGGCGTCGCGCAGACCACCGAGTCTGTCCGCGGAGTGCGGACCCTGTGGCTCGACACCCTGTCTCGCGATGTCCATCTGGCCGTCCGACGCATCCGCCGGCAGCCCGCCATCTCGAGCTGCATCATCTTCCTGGTCGCGCTCGGCGTAGCAGTCACCGCCGCAGTCTTCTCTGTCCTCGACGCTGTCGTCCTCAAGCCCCTGCCGTTCTCGAACCCGGACGAGCTCGTCGTCTTCGGCGGGCGGCCGACCCGGTCCGAAGTCCCGATCTTGCCGGTGTCGCCGCGCCAGTACTTCGAGGCACGTGACAGCCATGCGCTGGCTGCGGTGGCGGTCATGTCGCCATGGTCCACGTCGGAAAGCCCTGACGACATCGGGCTGGTCGGCACCGATGTCACGCCGAGTCTCTTCGATGTGCTCCGCGAGGCTCCTGCCCTCGGCCGGACACTGACCGAGGCAGACTCGACGCTGGCTGAACCGCGACACGTGGTCATCGGCTACGACGTCTGGCAGTCGCGGTTCGGCGGCGACATCAGCGTCATCGGCCGCCGCGTCACGCTCGCCGGCCGGCGTCTCCTCGTCGTCGGCGTCATGAAGCGCGGAGTCGACTTCCCGTCGGGCACGAATGTCTGGGCGGCCGCCGTCCTGGTTCCCAAGCCCGAGTACGAGGTCTACCGGTACTTACAGGCCGTTGGTCGTCTGCGGTCCGGTCTCACGCTTCCGGACGCCCAACGTGAGTTGACCAAGGCGCTCGGTTCTGCCGTGCTCGCGATGCCCCTCCGCGACTGGGTGCGCCCGCACTCCCCCCGTGCGCTCGCACTGCTCGCAGCCGGCGCGGCGTTCGTGTTGTTTCTCACGTGGGTTGAGGTCGCCTTCCTGCAGCTGACGCGCGCGGCCTCGATGCACAAGGAGTTGGGCCTCCGCCTGGCGCTCGGTGCGTCGCGGCGCCAGGTCCTGGCGCAGTGCGCGGTCGAGGGTGGGGTGTTGGCGATGGCGGCGCTCCTGTGTGCCTGGCTGGCCACTCCCGTCCTGGTGACGGCCGTTCTGAGCTATCTGCCGAGCGAGATGGTGCGGGGGCAGCACGTCGCCGCGGACCTGCGGGTTCTGGCCTTTGCGTCCGGCGCTGCGCTGCTCGGCGTCCTGGCATTCACCCTCGTACCGGCCTACGTCCTCCGGCACAGCTTTCCGGGTGTGGCCCTGAGAGGACCGGGTGGTCCCGGCTCCCAGCCGAGTCCGGCCCGGCTGCGAAACACGTTGCTGGTCGCTCAGGTGACGGTCAGTTGCGCCCTGGTCTATCTCGGGGGGCTGACCTTCCGGAGTTACCAGGAGGTGGACCGGGTCGATTTGGGTTTCCGCCCCGAGGGGCTGGTGGCGGTGCCACTTTCACGGGGGACGGATGAGTCGCCCGATGCGATGTCCCAGCGCTTTCTGGAGACGGTGGCCGCGGTCCGCGAATTGCCCGGCGTGCGGTCTGCGTCCGGGACGATGTTTCGGCCCTTCGCGCGAGAAACCGTGCTGTCGCGGGCCTCGCGACGTGACGTTGGGCCGGAAGACGCCGTAGCCGTGACGCGGGCCATCGTCTCTCCCGGGTTCATCTCCACCGTCGGCGGCCACCTCGTCGCCGGCCGCGACTTCGACGACCGCGACGGCCGCGGCGCTCGCCTCGTGACGATTCTGAACGAAACGGCGGCGCGCGTCTTCGACACCGACGGTTCGCTGCTCGGTCGGGAGATCCTGATCGACGGGCTCCCGTACGCCGTGGTCGGCATCGCGCGCGACATGAGAATGGTGCGGCCCGACGAGGCCCCACGACCGCTGGTGTATTGTCCCAGCGCGCAGTGGCTGGCCCCGTACTGGCTTCTCGTCCGGGTCGACGCAGCTGACTCCGCTCTTCTGGGACGTGTTCGCCACACCGTCGGGCGATTCTGGAACGCGCGGTCGCCTGACGTCGTGGACGTGACCCGGGACGCCGAACGAGCGGCGGCCCCCTACCGCATGCGGATGCAGTTGCTCTTCGTGCTGGCGACGACGGGCATTCTCCTGGCTTCGGTCGGGCTGTACGGCGGCGTGATGTTCGTGGTTCGCCAGCGAACCCGCGAATACGCGATCCGAATGGCGTTGGGCGCAGCACCCGAGGGCATCCAGCGTAGTATCGCCGCCCTGAGCGTGAAGGTCGTGACTGCTGGGGTGGTGACAGGTCTGGCGGTCGGCGGCGCCTTCGCCCGCTTCATGCCCGAGCTCCTGTTCAACGTGCCGGCGATCGACTGGGTCACAGCGAGTTCCGTTGCGGCGATCGCCACGATCGTTGCGCTTTGCGCCGCGGCGCTTCCGGCCCGTCGCGCGGGTCGCATCCAGCCGGCCGAGGCTCTGCGTGAAGAGTAGCTCCATGCGACGCCAGCAGTGTCTGGTCGTGGCGACCACGCTCGTCGCCATCTCCACACTCTCCCTTGTCGAGTCGGCACGGCCGCTGTCAGCGGACATTTCCCGGCCGCGACAGGCGCGGAGTGCGGATGGCGAGGCCGGACGCGTCCTCAGCCAGGCGCGTGCGAGCCTGGGCGGCTCCAACGCTCTCGATGCGGTGACCACTCTCGAGATTCAGGGCGTGGAGGAGCGCGGAGCGTCCGGTGCCGTGCCGAACGGTGCGACCGTCTACGGCTCTGCTCCCGAGCCGTTCGGCTTCAGGATGCGCTGGCCCGATCGCTTTCAGATCACCCGAGGGTGGTTCATCCACACGCTGGACGGCCGCGCGTTCTGGAAGCAACAGACGGGTGGTCCGCTCGTACCGGACACGCCGGATCTCGAAGCCACTGCCCGGCGGAGCACTGAACTCAACTCGGCGTATCTCACGCTGGCGTTCCTGGTGAGAACGCCGCCGGCGCTTCGCTGGGAGCCGAGATACCGCGGCGTCACGAAGATCGATGGTCTCGAGGGGCCAACGATCGAATTCGTTGGTCCATCCGGCCGCGGTCCCAGAATGGTGTTCGATGCGGTCCGACACCTGCCTCTCGCGGTCGTCACGACCGCTCGACGCTACGAGGCGACGGGCGGCGAACGCCTCCTGGACGTCGTGAAGAAGCTCGACGATTACCGGAGGGTCGGTGGACTGCTCTTTCCGTTCCGACTGGATGAGCAGACTCCCGGCCAGCATGTCATCACCCGGATCACCAGCGTTCGGGTCAACCCGCCTCTCGGGGTACGCGACTTCGCACAACCGGGCAAGTAGCGCCGCCGAAGAGGGGCCGTGGGTCTCGACGTCGTCATCGCCTGACGTACGTCCTGCCGAGGCGATACGGAGCGAACAGGCCGGCGAGATAGAGCAGCAGGCCCAGGGCGAGCCCCAGCGCGGCGGATCCGTTGAGCGACACGTGCAAGAGGTCTGGCGGTCCGATTCGCGACGAGATGAGGCCGGCCGCAAGATCCGCTTCGTTCAGGCTGCCGATCCACGAGACGAATACGATGGCAAGGCCGGCGAGGCCCGCGACCCAGGCGGGCAGGTCGCTCGAACGACGGGCGCGCTCGTGGCGGGCGGTCCCGACCGAGGCTCGCGAGGCGAGCGACGCGGGGGCCGGCTGTTCAGCCAGGCGGGACACGCGGGCCATCACGGTCGTGACCAGTGTGGCCGGCGGCACCGGCTCCGGCAGGCGAGTCATCTCCGGTTCCAAGTGGTTGATCACCGCGGTTCCCCTCCCACTGGCGCACCGTCCGCCGCTCGCCGCAGTCGCTGCCGCGCGCGGAACAGGTACGTCTTCACCGTCCCGTCTGTTACGCCGAGGGCGCGTGCGATGTCGCGCACGCTCAGCTCCTGCCTGTAATAGAGCAGGACCGCCGCGCGTTCGCCCGACGGCAGCGCGGCCACCGACCGCCACAGCCGCCGGCCGCGCTCATCGGCGATCAGCGCCGCCAGCGGATCGGAGACGGTCACGCTGTCGAGATCCGCATCGAGCCCGCAGCCCTCGCGCGCGGCCAGGCGGGCGTTCCGGGTGAGCCAGTTCTGCGCCAGCCGCACGGCGATGGTCGCGAGCCACGGGTAGAAGGGCCGGCATTCGTCGTACCCGTCCATGTGGGTGAACGCGCGGACGAACGCGTCCTGCGCCACCTCCTCCGCCGCCGAAGGCTGCCGGGTCAGCATTAGCGCAAGGCCGAACAGGCGGCGCTGGTACCGTTCCACCACCTGCGCGAAGGCCTGGCTGTCGCCGTGCCGGACCGCGCGAACTGCCCGCCGGACGGCGTCCGCCTCCTGGCCGGCCGCGACCGTCGGCTCGCCGGCTTCAACCCGTGCGCGATCGGGAGCGTCGCGGAAAGTCACCGGGCGTGTTGATCGGGATCGTCAGCGAGTCCAAGGCCCATCGAGGCGTAAACGACCTTGCGGGCGCCGTAGAAGAACGGGATCAACCCGACGAGCAGCATCGGCGGAAACAGCAGGCCGAGCAGGCAGAGGACCAGGCCTTTGAGCGCGAGGTCGGCCGCGTCCCGCTTCTCCTCGTCGGTTCGCGGGGCGGCACCGAGATACGCGGCCAATGACGGGTAACCCGCCTCTCGCGCCTTCCGCGGCCAGCGCCTGAAGATCAGCACCACGGCGCCGCAGGCCACGGCGATCGACAAGACCATGAAGCCGCTGATTGCAACGTACGGCTGGATACGCACGGGACACTTCCTTTCCTCTGACGTTTCCGCGCGACGCCAGCAACCCCGACGTCGCTATCGTATATACAACGTCAGTCCCGTGTCGGTTGACAGTGTCGCCAGATCACTCTGGTCGCGGCGAGCCCCACTCGTCGCGGCCCCCGCTACTCCTCGTCCGGGCCGTCCCTGACCGGGATCGTCACCACGATCTGCACCTCCATCGGCGTCCCGGCCCCGTCCCGCGCGGGTTCGTAGCGCCGCTGCTTGAGCGCCTGCACGGCCCATTCCTTCACGCGATCGGACAGGCCTTGCCACGGTTGCATGACCTTGATTTCGCGCGCGAGCCCGTCGGTGCCGACCGTGGCCGTCAGGACGATCCGCTCCTTGAGCCCGGCTGTCCGCGCCTCCGGAGGCAGGACGAGGTCGCCGCCCGACAGCAGCCTGGGCGCGCGAATCAGCGGGTTGGGCTCGGCCACCTGGGCCCCTATCGAGCGCGGCGATCCGCCAGGCGGGAGCGGCGCAGCGACCACGACGACGTACATCGGGCCGGCGGGGCCTGGCTGACGCGCGAAGACCGTTCGCTGTCCGAGCGGAACCCGCATCGTCTTGTCGAGGACCACCGCGTTCCCGTCGGTCAGCCGCACCCGGTACTCCGCCACGTGCGACAGGCTCATCTTCGCGGCCACGTAGCCGCGCTCGTAGTCCGCCGCCCGCCCGCCCTTCTTTGGCGCGACGGCGACAAACGGCGGCTCGGTCCCCGCGACGACGCCCAAGGCCGTCACCGACAGCGTCGGCCCGCCAGTCCGCCCCTGGATGACCATCTCGCGGCCGGCCGGCATCCAGTCGCCCAGGGAGGCGATCGTGCGCGCCTCGTCGAACTGGAATGCCGTCTTCAGCTTCGCCTGCAGGTCGGAGACGTCCTCACCAATCCGCAGCATCTCCTCCGTCCTGAGCGGATTCGACTGGCGGACAACCATCGACGTGGAACCATCGCTCGACTGCGGAGCCTTTGCCTGGGTTCCGGGGGGCTGGGTCGCCCTGGTGCCGGCGAGCAGCGTGCACACCGTGTACACGGGCTGGTCCTTCGGTTGGGCCTCCTGGGCCCGCGCCGCAGCTGTCGAGAGCATGGCGCCCAGCGCCACCGTCAGGACGGGGACGAGATTCGTCTTCATTGATCACCTCTCGCGCTCGAATCGGTCAGGAACACGTGAACGGGTGTCTGATCGTCGAGCCAGATGACGACGACGTCCGAGTCGCCGGACGGCTCCGCAAGACGCGACGCCGTTCGCGGCACGGTCATGAGAGAAGGCGCCTTCGTCGTCCACCACCACGCGGCGCTGGAGCCGACGACCAGCAGCGCCACCGTGACCGTCGCCCAGAGGAGCGGGCTGCGCGGCGTGAAGAACGGCGGCCTGCGACGATCCCGCAGCGCCGCGACGATCGGGTCGACGTTCATCGACGCAGGGCGGCCGGCCCACCGGCGGAACGCCTCGTCGAAATCCCCTCGTGGTTTCATGTCACCCTTCCCGTCCGGCCCACGACGCGTCTACTCGTTCGGCCGCCCGGCGCCGGTGTGCCCTGACCGTGCCGGCGCGGATGCCGAGCGCCTGCGCGATTTCGGTGTCGGTCATCCCCTCGACGACGGTCAGGTGCAGGACGGCGCGCTGCCGCGGGGGCAGGCGCGAGAGCACCTGCCACACCAGCAGGTCGGACGTCGGGTCGGTCGAGGTTCGGGGCGGCCCGCCCCGCGTCGTCAACGACCCCTGCGCCGCGAAGACCCGGGCGCGCAGGCGGTGCCACCGCGCACGGCGCACCGCGGTCCGATAGGCGATTCGCATCAACCAGTTCTCGAACTTCGCCGGATCGTCGATCTGCTCCAGGTGGCGCCAGCACGCGAGACAGCTCTCCTGCGCCACGTCGTCGGCATCGCCGTCGCCGACGACCGAGCGGGCCAGGCGCACGACGCGCGCCGAACACGCCTGGATGAGCCGGCCGAAGGCCTCCGGGTCGCCGCGTCGAGCCGCGCTCAGGTCGTCGGGTTGCGGCCGCACAGTAGATAGAGGCATAGACGGGGGGAAAACGTGCACAGCCGGCCGCCGATTTCTGCGCGGCGACGCGGACCCCCAACCCGGCGGCTCGCCGGGGGCTGCGCCGGACGGACCCGCTGGCGGTTCGCCCTTACTCTGTCAGGTTCGGCCCGCCGGCGCGAGCACGACCCGGCGAGGCGCCGCCCGATTCGGAGGGCCCGAGCGGCGAAGCTGATTGTGCCGGCTCTTCGCTCGCCGCGCGCCCCACTGCGGGGGTGGGCCGGCCGTCCCGGTCCGCTGGCCGCCACAGCGGTCCCCGTCGGTCGACCACGATCCGCCCGCGGCCGGCGGCCGACTCCCGCCATGTCCGCGCTACGGCTGGCCCGCGGCGCACACGCGATTGCGGCCGTCCCCCTTCGCGCGGTACAGGGCCCCGTCTGCGGCGGCGAGCAGATCGCGCGCAGCCGATCCGTGGTCCGGGCACAGTGCGACGCCAAGGCTGGCGGTCACTCGCACCACCGTGCCGTCCGGCAGCGTGGTGGCCGCCCGCTCGATGCTCGCCCGGATGCGCTCGGCGGCCGCGGCCGCCTCGACGGCGCCGGCACCCGGCAACAGGACGCAGAACTCCTCGCCGCCGTAACGGTACGCGGTGTCTGTCAGCCGGATGGCCTTCTTGATCGTGACGCTGGCGGTCTTGAGAACCTCGTCGCCGCCCGGATGACCGTGGGTGTCGTTGACCTGCTTGAAGCGATCGAGGTCGATCATCAGCAGGGCGAAACCCCGCTGGCTGCGCTTCCACTCGGCCACGTCCTCGTCCAGCCGCTCGTGGAACAGGCGCACCGTGAACAGGCCGGTCAATGGGTCCGTGACGGCGAGCGTGTACAGGGAGGCGTTGTCGTAGGCGACCGCGGCGTGCTGGGCGATAACCTTGAGCAGCGCGACGTTCGCCTCGGTGGGGAGGAAGGGGCGACGGCGCTCGATGACCAGGAGCGCGCGGGTTCGCGAGCCCGCAATGGGCAGGGCGATCCCCCGGCAGTCGGCGTCGACGAGCGGCTCGACGAGATCGCCCCGCTGCCACGCCGCCACGAAGTCGGCACGCACGTCCGGCGGCAGCGCGCGGCCGCCCGGTTCGACGCGCGCGGTCTGCAGGCGTGGCTGGCCGCGTCGCAGCCACAGCAACTCCAGCGCGGCATCGTCATGAGGCTGGCCGACGAGCAGGACGAGATCCGTTTCGAGGACGTCGAAGAACGCGTGCAGGATCACGACCTGCAGATCCGTCAGGCGAAGGCTCTTCGTCACACGCTCGAGGATCGAGTAGACGATCGTCAGCTCGGCGGTCTTGGTGCGCACCTCGTTGATGTTGCGGTCGAGATCGCCCGCCATCGTATTGAACGCGACGGCCAGGCCGGCGATCTCCCCGCGGCCCCGGACCGGGATGCGGTAGGCCAGGTCCCCACGGCCGTACCGGTGGATCCCGGCGAGCAGCCGTCCAACCGGACGCACGACAGCCGTCCGGCCGAGCAGCAGGGTGGCCGCCAGCAGGACGCACATGGTGACCGCGGCTGTCCCGGCCAGCCGGTGCCGAATGGTGGAGCGGGCCGATTGGAAGACGCCGGTCGAGCGTTCCAGCTCGACAATCCCGTTCAATCGCACGGCCGGATCGTGACACTGCCGGCACGCGCGGTCGTTCTCGATCGTCTCGACATGCCGAATCACCGGCTCACCGCCCGCATCGATCGCGAACCACGTGCGCCGCCGGGCCGCGGCCGGCGTCGCGTGGCAGGCGAGGCACGTGGCGTCGCGGTTCTTGTCGAGCACCTGGCCGACCAGGCGCCGGTCGGTCGCGTGGGCCACACGCCCGCTGTTGTCGATGATGCGGATGCTGCGAACCGATTCGTTCGCGGCCAGGTCGGCGAGGATCGCGTCCACGGTCGGTCCCGGGTCGCGCATCATCTGCCGGCGCAGCGCCGACGTGATGACGCGTCCGACATCCGCCGCTTCGGCGGTTGCGGTGTTCTGGAAGAGCCGCTCGAGGTACGTGTCGAGCCCGAGGAAGGCGGCCCCGAGAAAGACGACCTGCACGAGGCCGAGAATGGCGAAGAACCTGACCGCGAGCTTTGCGGTCCAGGCGGGCAAGCGAATGACCATAGGGACACTGTATGGAGTCGCTGACCTGTCGTATCGGCCGATCACCGGCCTGCCTGCAGCGGGCTCCGTCTTGGGGCCGTGATCCGCCAGCCGTCGCCCGCGTGGGGAGAACTGCCTGCTGCCTGCGACTTCTGCCCGCTGGCAGCCCCGCCCTTCCTGCCATATGATGTCGGGGCCTGCCACACGTGTTCGCGGGGACCTGATGTCGCTTTGCTTTGGCCGATCGAACCTGACCCGAATCTTGACGGCGTTGATGGCCTGCGCCGTGCTGGCCGACGTCGGGGCGCAGCAGCAACCACCGCTTGTCTTCAGGTCCGGCGTGGACGTCGTCCGCATCGACGTCAGCGTGGTGGACCGGACGGGCCAGCCCGTGGGCAACCTGGCGCCCGGCGACTTCACGGTCACCGTCGACGGCAAGCCACGGACGATCGTGTCGGCGCAGTTCCTGAAGTACGAGGTGCGCGCGGCGGCGACCACCGGCCAACCCGTGGCGCAGGCCCCGGCACCCGCTCCCTCGACCGCCCCGCCTGCTGCGCCGCCGCCTGCGCGGACCGTGCTCATCGCCATCGACGTGGACAGCATGGAGCCGGGCGACGGGCAGATCGCGAAGCGGGCCGCGGCCGGCTTCCTCGAGCGGCTTGCGCCGGCCGACCGGGTGGGCGTCGTCACCATCCCGACGCTGAGCAACGACGTGGCTCTGTCCACCAGGCGCGCCGACACGCTGAAGGCGCTCGCCGCGGTGATTACGGGCGTCGCCGTCGACCGCTACCAGTACAACATCGGCCTCGCCGAGGCGTTCGACATCGAGCGGGGTTACGGGGACGTGGCGCAGCAGGTCGTCGCGCGCGAGTGCCGCGGGGCGGGTGTGGGATGCCCCGAGGACGTCCGCATGCAGGTCCGCCAGATGCAGCTGCAGGCGCACATGCGGGGCCAGCGGTCGCTCGACGCGCTCGCGCAGCTTGCCGAAGGTCTGGCGGCCGTCGAGGGACCCAAGACGCTGGTGCTCGTGTCCGGCGGCCTGCCGACGCCCGACCTCCACTCGCCGGCCGCGTTCGACAAGATCGAAGCGACGTTTGCGGCCGCGCAGATCTCGCTCTACACCCTCTACGTGCAGCGGTCGTCGTTCGGCCAGGTGAAGGACAAGCCGTCGCCGACGGCCCTCGACGACGACCTGCTCGAGCGGGAGGGGATCGAGAACGCGACCTCGGTGGCCGGCGGCACGCTCATGCGGAGCGTCGGCACGCTCGACCAGTTCTTCGAGCGCGTGGCGACCGAGCTGTCGGGGTCGTATCTGTTGGGCGTCGAGGTGGCGCCGGCCGATCGCGACGGGCGCACGCACTGGGTCAACGTCTCGGTGAATCGCCGCGGCGTCGAGGTGCGGGCGCGCAGGCGCTACGTCATCGAAGTGCCTCGCCCGGCGCGGGCGGAGCCCGAGCCGACGAAGGGCGCCCGGGGCAAGGCCGCCACGGAGACCGCCCCCGCCTCCGACGAGGCGATGACACCGGAGGTCGAAGCCGCAGTGGAACGCGCCGGCAGCTATGCCGCCGCGTATGAAACCGCGCTCTCGGGCCTGGTCGCCGAGGAGCGGTACGTCCAGCGCTCGCTCACGTACCAGGGACAGACGCTGACGTACTCGGCGCCCGCGAGGCGCGGCCAGTCGCAGTCGACGATCCGCGAGCAACCGGAGTGGGTCCTGGAGCAGGAACGGAAGCTGAAGTCGGACTTCCTCCTCGTCAAGGCCCAGGGCGAAGACCGGTGGATGCCGTTCCGCGACGTGTTCGAAGTGGACGGCAAGGCCGTGCGCGAGCGGGAGGAGCGGCTGCAGGATCTGTTCCTGAAGGCGCCGGCGACGGCGGCCGAGCGCGCCGCCAGGATCAACGCCGAGAGCGCGCGGTACAACATCGGGTTCGTCGAGCGCAATATCAACCTGCCGACGCTGGCGATGCGCTTGCTCGATCCAGGTCACCGGACGCAATTGACGTTCCGGAGGATGGGCGAGGCGACGATATCCGGCGTCCGCACGTGGGAGGTGGCGTTCACCGAGCGCGGCTCGCCGACCATCGTGCGCGACGCGGACAAGGACATGCCGGCCACCGGCTCGTTCTGGATCGACCCGTCCACCGGGCGCGTCGTCCGCAGCACGATGCGGCTGAAGGTCGAGGGGGGATTCGATCGAGGTGACCGTCACCTACAAGCCCGACACGAAGTCGGGCGGGACGTGGGTGCCGGCGGAGATGCGCGAGCTGTACGAGGGCGCGTCGCGCCGGCTGGAGTGCGTCGCGACCTACACGAACATCCGCCGCTTCCAGGTGACCACCGACGAAGTGCAGAAGGACCCCTACGGGAGGTAGTGAGATGAATCGACGTCTGCGCGCCGTGGTCGTTCCGCTCCTTGTCGTCTCCGCCGTGTCGGTCCTGGCTGCTTCGGCGCCGGGGCACGCGAAGCCGCCGGCCGCGGCGAAGCCCGAAACGACCTCTCTGTTGGGCGTGCCGCTCTACCGGATTCAATTGGCGCCGGAGGTCAGTCAGGTCAACGCCGAGCGGATTCGCCTCGCCCGCGAAGCGCTGGCCAAGGCGCCCGGCAGCGTGGACGCGATGCTCTGGCTCGGCCGGCAACTGGCCGTGGACGGGCAGGTGCGCGACGCGATCGACGTCTTCACTGGCGGCATCGCGAAATTCCCGAACGACGCCAGGTTCTACCGCCACCGCGGCCACCGCTACGTCACGCTCCGCCAGTTCGACAAGGCGATCGCGGACCTGACGAAGGCCTCGCGGCTCATGGCCGGCAAGCCCGACGTGCAGGAGCCGACGACGGCCGACCCGAAGGTGATGTCGAGCGAGACGCTGGACTACGGCATCTACTACCACCTCGGACTGGCGCACTACCTCCAGGGTGATTTCGCCGGCGCGCTGCCCGCCTACCGGGAGTGCCTCGCGGTGGCGAAGGGGCCGATGGGCAACGACGACCAGATCGCCGGTTCGAGCGACTGGCTCTACATGACGCTGAGGCGCGCCGGCCGCGCCGACGAAGCGGCGAAGGTACTGGAGGCGATCGTCCCGGGGATGAAGGTCAAGGACGACCAGAACTACTACGACCGCCTGATGATGTACAAGGGCGCGCGGACGCCGGAGCAGATCATGGCCACGGCGAAGGACCCGGTGTCGGAAGCGACGCTGGCCTACGGCGTCGCGAACTGGCACCTCTACAACGGGCGGAAGGCCGAGGCGACCGCCATCTTCCAGCGCATCGTGAAGGGCTCGAACTGGATGCCGTTCGGTCTCATCGCTGCCGAGGCCGAGCTGGCGCGCGCGAAGTAGACGACGAGCGCGGGCCGGCTCGCGATCACGCCGGCTCGCCTACTTTCCCTGGCGCCGCCGGCATTCGGTGATCGCCACGTTCGCGTACTTCATCCCCTGATCGATCGTCGCCCGGAACGCGGTCGCGTTGGCGCGCTGGGCAATCGCACGCTGGGCGGTGTACTTGAGGGCGAGAGCCATCCGCTCGGCCGGAAGGCCGGCATCGAGGGCCTGTTGAAGAACGCCGGCGGCCATCCCCTTGACCGCACCGCTCCGAATGGCCACCAGGACGCCCAGCGTGTCGCTCTGCGTCGTCGGGTACGCGCCCCTCGACCCGTCAGATCTCGTAATGCTCACGCCGAGGGCCCACGCGGTCACGACGAGCGGCGAGTCGTTGGTGACCGTCACCTCGGAGTCGCCGTCGGGACTGAGGGCGCCCCAGGTCACGCGGACGGGAATCGTTCCAGCCTGAGGCGACTGCGGGATCGACGAATGAACCCCCTGCCAAGCCAGCACCGCTGCGATCGCGATCGGCGCGAACGTCATCGAATGCTCCCCATAATGAAATCGCCATTCTAGCGCCGCCGGCCGCGAGCCGCGCGGCGTAGGGCGCGAGCCGTCAGCCGTCCGCCGTCAGTCGTCAGCCGCATAAGATGAATGTAGCTCATTGTATTTGAGAAAACATATCGTTTCTCTCATCGTGATGCGCCGCGCTATCGTGTCGGTGAACCCTTCCCGACAGCAGGCGTGTCATGAACAACATCGTGTTTGGCTTCGAAGTCCCGGCCAACGAGCCGGTCATGTCCTTCGCGCCAGGCGGCGCCGACCGCGACGCGGTCCATAGGGAACTGGCCGTCCTCTCGAGCCAGGTACACGAGATCCCGCTCGTCATCGGCGGCAGGGACGTGCGCACCGGCTCGCTGGCCGACGTGCGCAACCCCTGCCGGCATGGGCAGGTGCTGGCCCGGGTGCACCAGGCCGGCAACGCCGAGGTCGAGGCCGCCATCGCCGCGGTCCGGCTTCGACCAGCTCAATCGCGTCGAATACCGCCCGCTCGAGGGGATCGTGCTCGCGGTGAGCCCGTTCAACTTCACCGCCATCGCCTCGAACCTCAACATGGCCCCGGTGCTGATGGGCAACACGACGGTGTGGAAGCCCGCGTCCACCTCCATCCTGTCGTCGTACCTGCTGATGCAGATCTACCGCGAGGTCGGGCTGCCCGACGGCGTCGTCAACTTCGTTCCCGGCGGCGGGTCGCTCGTCGGGCGCGTCGCCCTCGGCCACCGGGACCTGGCCGGCCTCCACTTCACGGGCTCCAACCGCACGTTCAACCAGCTCTGGCGCGACATCGCGGGGCGCCTCGAGCACTACCGCGCCTACCCCCGCATCGTCGGCGAGACCGGCGGCAAGGGATTCATCCCGGCGCACCGGTCGGCCGACGCGCAGGACGTCGCGACGGCGATTGTCCGCGGAGGCTTCGAGTACCAGGGACAGAAGTGCTCGGCCGCATCGCGCGCGTACATCCCGCGCTCGCTCTGGCCGTCGTTCGAGTCGGCGCTGCTCGAGATGATCGCCAGGATCCGCGTCGGCGGGACCGACGACTTCCACAACTTCATGAACGCGGTGATCGACGAGGCGGCGTTCGACACCATCATGGGCTACGTCATGCGGGCGCGAACCTCCCCATCGGCCCGCGTCCTGGCCGGGGGGCGGGGCGACAAGTCGATCGGGTACTTCGTCGAGCCGACGATCGTGCTGACGACCGATCCCCACTTCCTGACGATGGAGGAGGAGATCTTCGGGCCGGTGGTGACGATCTACGTCTACGAGGACCGCGACTGGGCGAGCGTGCTCGACCTGTGCGACACGACGTCGCCCTACGCGCTGACCGCCGCCGTGTTCTCGCGCGACCGCTACGCGTTTGTCGAGGCCTGCCGGGTGTTGCGCCACGCGGCAGGCAACTTCTACCTGAACGACAAGCCGACGGGCGCGATGGTGGGCCTGCAGCCGTTCGGCGGCGCGCGGGCCTCCGGCACCACCGACAAGGCCGGCGGTCCGTTGAACCTGCTGCGCTGGGTCAGTCCGCGGACCATCAAGGAGACGTTCGTCCCGGCGACGACGTTCGAGTACCCGTTCATGGCCGACTGAAGCCGCGATGAGCGGTACTCATCGAGCGAAGAAAGAGAATTCGCTTACCGGCCGGGGGGCGCCGCGCTATCGTGATTGCCACCCGCGCAGACCAGCGCCGCGTCCGCCTCGCAGGATCCGCGAGGGGAGAGTTCTCCATGATCGTCCGCAAGGCCTTCGTCCCCGTTGCGCTCGCCGCGTGCGCCGTCGTCGCCATGCTGTCGCCGCTCCACTCGGCGTACAAAGGGCACGCCAGCGACGACGACATCAACGCCGTGCTCGCCGTCTACCCGGCGCTGAGGGGGACCCCCGCCGACTCGTGCGCGACGTGCCACACGGCCGGCGACGTGAAGGACCCCGCGGCGGGCGGCCGGCTTCGCCACGAGAACCACTGCGGCTACTGCCACGCGCTCGTCAACCGGGACCAGCGCGATCCGAAGGAGACGCTGAACCGCTACGGCCTCGACTACCTGGCCGGCGGGCGCAACGAGCAGGCGGTGCGCACGCTCGCGGCGAAGGACTCCGACGGCGACGGCGTCGCCAACCAGGCCGAGCTGGAGAAGGGCACCAATCCCGGCGACGCGGCGAGCCACCCGTCGATGGCGGTGGCGCCGTCGAGGAGCTACACGGTGGCGGCGATCGAGGCCCTGACGCCGGTGCTCGATCTTCCCGTGTTCATCAACACGACCCAGAACAGGAAGGGCGACGCCTACAACGACTACCGCGGCAACTCGCTGTGGGCGACGCTGCAGGCGGTCGGCGTGGCCGCAAACGCCACCGCGGTGGACGTGCTGTCGGCCGACGGCTACGAATACACGTTCACGACCGACGAACTGAAGAGGACCTGGCCGCAGGGGATCCCGGCAAAGGGCTTCGGCCAGCAGGACCTCGGCACCTGCGGGTGGGTGACCTACGCGTCCAACCGGCTCGAGGCGGGCACGCCGCTGCCGAACGCCCCCGTGATGCTCGTGTTCGAAGAGAACGGGAAGCCGCTCCAGAAGGCGCAGCTCGACCAGGCCACCGGGAAGCTTCTCGGCCAGGGGCCGGCGCGGCTGGTCACGCCGCAGTTCGTCATCTCGCCGCCCGACCTGCCGTCGCCGCTCGACGCGTCCTGCCGCGCGAAGGTCGGGCCCGCCTACAGGTTCCACGAGGAGTACGACCACAACGGCGGCAAGAGCGTCCACGGCATCGTTGCCGTCCGCATCCTGCCCCTGCCGAAAGGGACGCGCGACATCGACTGGCAGTCGGCCGCCGGCCGCCGGCTCGACAAAGAGGAGATCGTGTTCTTCGGCGCGCTCGAGTCCCGCTGAGAGAATCGTGAGCTTCGCTTCCTGATTCAACGTCCCGCCGAGCCTGGCGGGCTTGCCCCGTGTCCAGCCGGACGCTTCGGAGATCGCATGCGTGTCGTTCGCGCGCTCGTCGTCTTTTCGCTGATTGCGTCGCCGCTTCTCGGCCAGACCACTCGCACCGCCCGGATCGTCGGCGTCGTGAAGGATCCCGCCCAGGCCGTCGTGACGGGCGCCCCGATTACTGTGACCAATCAGGCCACGCACACCCGGACGACGACCGCGACGGACGCCAGCGGCCGGTACGCGTTCGCCGGACTCGAAGCCGGACGCTACACCGTCGAGGCGCGCTCGGAGGGATTCCTGCCGGCGGCCAGTCCCGAACTCGTGGTAGCGGCCGGCGAGACGGTGACGGCCGACCTCACGCTCGCGATTGCCGGCACGTCGGAGACGGTCAACGTGGTCGCGGGCAGCGTCGAGGCCGCCTACCGCGTGGACCGCGTTGCGCCTGGAGGCCCGTTCGGCGCGACGCCGATCCTCGACCTGCCGTACACGGTCAACGTCATCTCGCGCCAGCTCATCGACGACACGCAGTCGAGGAACTTCAAGGAGGCCGCGAAGTACCTGCCCCTCGTCATGTTCCAGGAGATGCAGGGGCCGGAGGTGCTGCGCCCCGAAACGCGGGGCATGCAGGGCAGCAACATGCAGAACGACTTCAAGG
Source organism: uncultured Acidobacteriota bacterium (assembly GCA_963776495.1). Lineage (GTDB taxonomy): Bacteria > Acidobacteriota > Vicinamibacteria > Vicinamibacterales > Fen-181 > FEN-299. The sequence continues at coordinate 1,356,829 of CAVZMW010000003.1, forward strand.
ACGGGATGGGCTTTGCCGTGACCACGCCGTCCGCCCTCGAGGAGTACGAGCAGATCGAAGTCGTCAACGGCCTGAGCGGCCCCATGTTCGGGCCGGCCAACCCGTCGGGCGTCTTCAACTTCGTCACCAAGCGGCCGACCGACACGCCGCTGCGCGAGTTCGAGGTCACCTTCGAGGGGAACACCGTCGCCACCGCCCACGCTGACCTGGGCGGCCGCCTCGGGAAGACCAAGCGGTTCGGCTACCGCACGAACCTGGTGCTCGGCAGCGGCGACGGCTACGCGGCCGGCGGCGAGCTTCGGCGCAAGCTGGCCGCCGTGGCGCTCGACTACCGCGTGTCGGACCGCACCGTGATCGAAGGCAACTACAGCTACTACAACCTGTTCCAGCACGGGTATCCCGGCTGGTTCGCCTATTCGCCGACCACCACGCCGCCGTCCACGCCCGGGTCGAGGAGCATCCTGCTGCCCGTCGAGGCGCCGGACCCCGGCCGCCAGGGATACGGCCAGTCGTTCTCGGGAGTGGACCTGACGTCCCGGATCGGCGAAGCGCGGGTGAAGCACGACTTCGGCCCCAGGTGGCGCCTGGTCGCCGGCGTGCTGGACCAGCTCTCGGACCGCAACATCAACACGGCGGTCAACCAGTTGATCGACAACGCGGGCGACTACAAGACGTACCTGGCCAACGCCTTCTCGTCGCTCGCGCCCCGCTTCGCGGTGCTGAGCGACCTGGCGTACGTGACGGGCACATTCGAGACCGGCCCGACCCGCCACGACCTGACGATCGGCACGACCGGTTACCGCTTCTCGACTTACTCCCCGGTGACGGGCCCGGTCAAGACCGCGCTGTGCACCGACAACAGCGGGACGGGGATCTGCCAGGCGAGCATCGACGCGCCGCTGGTCTTCGTGCCGCCGGCGGCGGGTCTTTTCTCGTACGACAAGACCAGCCCGTCCACCGGCGTCTTCGTGTCGAGCATCATCCACCAGCAGGGCATCAACGCCGGCGACACCATCACGCTCACGCCCCGCTGGCGCGTGCGCCTGGCCGCGAGCGAGGACTGGACCTGGACCGGCAGCTTCGTGGACAACGCGGCCACCGGCTACCAGCCGGCCGCGGCCGCGGGCGGCTACAACAGCCACGCATTCAGCCCCGCGGCTTCCGTCATGTTCAAGCCGCGTCCGGACATGACTCTTTACGCGACCTACGCCAACAGCAGCCAGGCGCCCGACGTGGCGGCAGCCAGCAGCGGCAGCATCGTCATCGTCAACGCCAGCCAGGCGCTGCCGCCGTACCGCAGCAAGGGAGGCGAGGTCGGCTACAAGTTCATGGTCGGCCGGCTGACGCTCACCGCCGCCGCGTTCCACATCGACCGGCCTTTCGCCACCTACGTCACCGGCGTGACCGACGCCGCGTGCGGCGCGCAGTCGGGAACCGCGAACTGCGAGCGGTTCGCCATCACGGGCACCCAGGCGACGACCGGCTTCGAGTCGATGCTCTCCGGGCGCCTCCTCGACAGCCTGATGGTCACCGGCGGCCTGACGATCCTCGACCCGACGCTGAACGACACCGGCGTCGCCGCGACAAGCGGCAGGCACTTCGTCGGGATGCCGGACGTGAGGTCGAACCTCCTCGCCGAGTACGCGCTGCCGGTCGTCGCCGGGACGTTCCTGAACGTGAACTGGCAGCACGTCGGCCGCCGCCCGATCGACGACATCAACAGCGCCTACACGCCGGCCTACGACGTGTTCGACCTCGGCGTCCGCTACACGACGACGCTCGCGGGGAAGGTGACGACGTGGCGCATCACGGTCAACAACCTGACGGACGCGCGCTACTGGTCCACGCTCGGCCCGGGCAGCATCACCGGGCAGAGCAGCGGCTCGTACCTCGGGCATCTCGGCGAGCCGAGGCTGGTCACCGCCTCGATGAGGATCGATTTCTGACGCCGGCTCGGTGGTAGAGCGAGGCTTCAGGCTTCAGGCTACAGGCTACAGGCTACGGCCCGATATAGACACAACTGTCACGAGAGCATCGGATGCGTACTCCAAACACAAGCACATCTCTGCAGGGGGCTGCGATTCGGAATGGAGCCGGCAGGGACGGGATGCGTCGCGAGTGGGCCTTCGTAGCAGGCCGCCCACCGAACTCAGGGAAAGCGACGAACGCGTGCCGCGATTTCCCGGGCGCAGCGCGTGCGGTCGATTCAGCGCGAATAGCGCAAGCCCGAGGCAGGGATCCGGAAATCGAGGCACCGCGAGGAAGCTTTCCCGGCCTGCGGAGCGGCGCACGAGCGACGCGCCCGGCCCTGTTGGCGACCGAGAATCGCCGTGCGTGGATCGGCCGCTGGATGGCTGCGGCGACCGCGCTGACGCTGTCGTTGCCGGCGGCGGCGGCCGGGCAGGCGCCGGCGTGCGCGCCGCCCAACGGGCGGCAGATCGTCATCTACCGGGCCGGCAGCCTCACGCGCGCCTTCAAGCCGCTCATCGAGCGATTCACGTGCGAGGCCGGCGTCCGGGTGAAGGACGTGGCGATGGGCAGCGTCGACGCGGGCCGGCAGATCACGGCGGGCGGGCAGGCGTGCGACCTCTACGCGCCCGCCGACGACTCGGTGATCGACCTGTTCATGAAACCGGCCGGCTACGCCGCCTACACGATCGTGTTCGCGCGCGGGAAGATGGTCCTCGCCTACTCGACAAGGAACCTCGAGGCCAGGAAGCTACCGCCGCTCGCGGAACCCACGGGCGGGGAGGCGGGCTCGCCGCCGCGGGCGCCGAAGGCCACGGCGAAGTGGTACGAGATCCTCACCAGCCCGGGTGTCCGCATCGGCGCGGGCCATCCGTTCCTCGATCCCGGCGCGTACCGCGCGGACCTGATCTTCCAGCTGGCCGAAGCGTACTACCGCGTGCCGAACCTGTACGACAACCTGCTGGAGCACGTCGTGATCGCCGGTCCGGGCCGCTCCGGGCCGGCGCTCGGCGACCTCTACGACGCGCAGTTCATCTACGAGCACAGCGCGCGGGAACTCGCCTCGGGCAATCCCGACGTCCGCTACGTGGACCTGCCCGACGAGATCAACCTCTCGGACCCCGCGAGGGACGCGTATTACGCGCAGCACGCGGCGATCGCGCTGCCGGGGCTCGGGACGCCGCAGGGCGCGCGCACGATTTCGGTCTCGGCCACACGCGTGGGGTGGGGGATCACGGTGATGAGGCACGCGCCGAACCCCGCCGACGCGATCCGGTTCCTGCGCCTGCTGCTTGGTCCCACGGGGACCGCGATGCTGAAGGCGTACGGTCCGGCGCCGACCGCGCCGGCGCAGGTCAGCCTGGACGACTTCGGGCGGCTCCCGCAGGAACTGCGGCCGCTGGTGAAGACGACGGCCAGGGAGCCCTGACGGTCAGGGCTTCGACACCATCACCTCGGTCGCCTTCACGACCGCGGTCACGCGGTCGCCGACCTTCAGGCTCAACTCGTCCGCGCTCCGGCGCGTGATGACCGATTCGACGAGGTTCTCGCCGACGCGAATGACGACGTGCGCGATGATGGTGTCGCGCTGGATCTCCTCGATGACCCCCGGCAGGTGGTTGCGGGCGCTCAAGGCCATGTCACCCTCCTGTGTTGCGGCGCTCCTGTCGATAGTAGACCACACATCAGGCGCGCGGACGGCCCCCGGGGTCGGTCTCGCCCGGGCGCCGCGGGGCGGGCGTGGCGGCGTCGACCAGCTGCAGAAAGGCGGCCGCCGCCTTCGACACGCTCCGGTCGCGGGCCTGCACGACGTGGAGTGAGCGGCGCAGGCGACAGTCGGCGAGACGGAAGCTGACGAGGCGCCGGTCGTGCAGCTCCTGCGCGACGGTCAGCGCCGACACGATGGCGACGCCCACGCCCGCCTCGACCGACCGCTTGATCGCCTCGGTGCTGCCGAGGTTCATCATCGGGAGCACGTGGACACCCTTCCGGGCGAGCGCCGCCTCGATCACCTCGCGCGTGCCCGATCCCATCTCGCGCATCAGCAGCGGCTCGGTGCAGAACTCGCGGAGGCTCACGCGCCGCGCGGACGCGAACCGGTGCCCGACCGGGACGATGGGCACCAGTTCGTCCACCAGGAACACCCGCGCCTCGAGTTCCGGCCAGTGCACGAACCCCTCGGTCACGGCCACGTCCACGCGCCGGTCCATCAGGTGCTGCTGGATGACCTGCGTGTTCGACACCTCCATGTGGAGGTCGATGTGCGGGAACCGGCGCCTGAAGCGCGCGAGGAGCGTGGGGAGGAAATAGATGCCGATGGTCGTGCTCGCGCCGACGGTCAGGCTGCCGCGCTTGAGACCCTGGAGCTCGGCCACCGCGCGCTCGGCCTCGTCGGCGAGCGCGAAGATCCGCCGGGCGTAGCCGGCGAGCAGGTCGCCGGCCGGCGTCAGCCGGACCCCTTTCGGCAGCCGGTCCACGAGCGGCGCGCCCACGGCCTGCTCGAGGAGTTTCAGCTGCCTGGAGACGGCAGGCTGGGTGACGCGCAGGCGCACGCCGGCCCCGGTGACGCTGCCCTCGCGCGCGACGGCGTCGAAGACGCCGAGGTGGTTCAGGTTCATGACATGCCTTTATAGCATGGACATCATGTTTATTATGCATTGGAGTTATGGTTCCGCGACCCGCTACAGTTGGGGGGATGTCCTCCCCACGCGCCTCCGTCGTCCCGGCCGCCCTCTTCGTCCTGGCGGTGCTCTTCGCCCTGACCCCGCTCGCCTCTCCGGGCGTCGCGCTGGCCGTCGGCCTCGCGCTCACCCTGACCCTGGGCAACCCCTGGCCGGCGGCGACCAAGCGACTGAGCCGGCCGCTGCTCCAGGCGTCGGTGGTCCTCCTCGGGTTCGGCACCAACCTGCTGGCGGTGCTCGTAGCCGCGCGCCACGGCCTGCTGATCGCGGCCGCGACGATCGCGCTCACGTTCCTGCTCGGCGCGTGGCTTCGCCGTGTCCTGTGGATCGAGTCGAAGACGGCGATGCTGCTGTCGGCCGGCACGGCCATCTGCGGCGGGTCGGCGATCGCGGCCGTGGGCCTGGCGACCGGCGCCGCCGAGGCCGAGATGTCGGTCGCGCTCGGCACCGTCTTCCTGCTGAACGCGGTGGCCCTCTTCCTGTTCCCGGTGCTCGGGCACGCGCTCGGCCTCACGCAGGTGCAGTTCGGCACCTGGGCGGGCATCGCGATCCACGACGTGTCGTCGGTCGTCGCGGCGGCCTCCGCGTACGGCCCACAGGCGCTGCAGACCGCGACCATCGTCAAGCTCTCGCGGACGCTGTGGATCGTGCCGGTGGCGCTGGCGGCGCGGTTCGTCATCCTGCGCGGCCGGACGGAGGCGGAGAAGGCGGCGGATGCCGCTGATTCTGGGCGCGCATCCGGCGCGCGGTCGGCTCCGCGGCGGCCGGTCACCATTCCCTGGTTCATCGCGCTGTTCGTGGCGGCGTCGCTCGCGGGCACGGCCGTCCCGGCGGTTCACGCGCTGGCGCCGTCGCTGACCCAGCTGGCGAAAACGGGGATGACGGTGACACTGCTGCTCGTGGGGATGAGCCTGTCGCGCGCGTCGCTGCGGATGGTGGGGGTGAGGCCGGTGCTGCACGGCATCGGCCTCTGGCTCGCGATCAGCGTCATGGCCCTGGCGGCCGTGCGCTGGGCCGGGATCTGACCGGCGCTCTCAGAAACTGATTCCGACCGTGAAGTTCATCGTCCGCACGCCGTCAACCGTCGTCGGCTGCCCGAAGAACGGCGAGGTCTTCACGCCCACGTAGCCGATGTAGTTGGCGTAGTTGGTCAGGTTGTCGATCGACAGGCTGAACGTGACCCGGTAGCGCGGCGCGTCGGCCTGGTTGAAGGTGCTCAGGCTCAGGCCGCCGCCCGACGAGGTGAGCGTGAGGCCCGGCGGCAGGGGCACGGTCTTCTTGCCGACGCCGATGGTGTAGGTGAGGTAGGCCGAGGAGTAGTACCTGCCACCCCGAGCGGAGCGCGTTTCGCCCGTATCCGGCGGGGCGGTCGTTGTAGATGTCATCGAAGTTGTTGTCCAGTCCCGTGGTGGCGTTGTATGGGCGTCCGCTGTTCGCGCTCACGTAGAAGCTGGCATTGAGGTTCTTGAGCGCGCCGCTGTAGGCGGAGACCCCGATCCGGTGACGCGTGTCGCCCGACGAGGGCCCCCACTCGGTGTCGATCGTGCCGGTCGGGGAGGGGCTGAATGCGCCGTCGGTGTTGTTGTACGACCTGCCGACCGTGTAGTTGGTGCTGAGCTGGAGGCCACGGCGCCACTTGAACCGGGGTTCGTTCTTCGCGCTCGTGCCGGGCCCGCCGAACGACTGCCCGGCCGACCCGGTGAAACTGAGCATCGCGTTCACGCCGAGCGACTGCGTGTGCGACCGGCCGATCGGGTCCGCCTCGATCACGTTCTTCCAGGCCGGGTCCGGGTACACGTTGAGCGCCAGCGGGGCGTTGAGGTTGACCCCCGCCAGCAGCCCGTTGGCCCGCGTGTCGGCGTAGGTCGCGCTGACGCGGAGGATCTTGGAGAGCTGCTGGTCGATCCCGGCGCTCATCCGGAAGGTCCGGGCCATACGCGCGTTCGCGCCGAGCAGGTAACGGCCGGAGGGCCCGGCCGTCAGCTGGCCGGGATCGGGGTACGGGATGACCGTCGTGTCGAGCGGATCCGTCACGTCTTTCTTCAGCGTCAACTCCCGCTGGTGGACGCCGTCCATGCGGATCGTCTGCTCGTAGGTGCCCGCGCCCTGCCAGTCGTAGAAGATCCCCATGCTCGCCCGCAGCGTCGTCTTGCCGGTCTTCGAGGGGGACCAGGTGACGCCGAAGCGCGGCCCGACGCTGAAGGGGTCGGTCAGGTGCGTCTGGGTCTCGAACCGCACGCCGGGGCTGAGGGTGAGTCCCTTGGCGACGCGGATGTCGTCCTGCACGTACAGCCCCGCCTGCAGGTTCCAGTAGGCGATGTTCGGGTCGCCCACCGAGCGCGTGTAGGAGCTTGGCTCGCCCGCCGTGTAGTAGGCCTCCGACAGGAACTTGTAGGTGCCGACGTAATTCGACCAGGCGTCCGAGCGGTAGCGGCCTCCGTCGAACTGTACGCCTCCGCGCACCGAGTGCCGACCGCGGACGTAGTCGAGGTCCGACATCAGCGAGAACGTGCGCGTGTAGCGGCCGCCTTTCATCTGCGCCCCGCCCGTGTTCTTGTCGCCGATGATCATCTCGGTGAGCGCCTCACTCGCGGAATGCGAGGCCGAATCGCTCCAGTTGAGCGCGAAGCGGCTGTTGATGAAGAACCGCCGCCCGATCGGCCCGGCCTCCTGGACGCGGAGGTTGTAGCTGGTGCTGTCGGTCGAGTAGGCGCGGGTCATCTCGTCGAACCCGCCGACGCCCTGGTTCCCGTAGGTTGAACTGAAGCGACCCACCGACAGGCGGAGGGTCTGGTCTTTGGTGAGGGCGTAATCGAGATTGCCGAAGATGGACAGGTAGGTGGTCGTGGTGCGCAGGTCGAGGTTCTTCGCCGTCACGCCTCCGTTCGAGACCCCCTGGAGCACGTTCGGCGTCCGGTAGCTGTTCGACCCGGTGACGGACACCGAGAAGCTGCTCTTGTCCTTGATAAGCGTGCCGCCGAGGCCCAGTCCGATGTTGCGATTCTGCGCCGGTCCCTTCTGCGGGATCATCGGGTTGCGGCCGTCGAGCGCGCCGTCGTAGAAACTGAAGCGCGCCTGGCCGCGCAGCGGGCCCATCCCGGGCTGCGTGATGATGTCGATGAAGAGGCCGAAGGCCGAGTGATTCTCGGCCGCGAACGCGTCGCGCGTGATGTGGATCGCCTTGATCTGCGCCTTGGGCGGCAGTTGCTGCCCCTCGAACGAGTCGACGCGGATCGTCGCGTCCGGCCCGGCGAGCCCCTGGAGCTGACGGGCCATCTCGTCAGGGTCTTCCGAGAGGGACTCCATCTGCTCGCGCGTGAGCGCCGTCCCGAACGCGCCCGCACGGTCTGCCGCCGTGGCCTGCTTGTCGCGCTCCACCGTCACGGCCTCGGTGAACCCGGCGATCGGCAGCACCATCAGGTGCTTGTTGTCGCCGGCCTTGAGGCGGATGTCGCGGAGCAGCCCCATCTGGAAGCCCGGAAACTCCCCTTGCAGCGAGTAACGGCCGGGCGCCAGGTGCTCGAAGGTGGCGATCCCCTTGTCGGTCGATTTCGCCGGCGCGATCGTCGCCTTCTTGGTCGCTTCCTCGAGCCCGATGACCGAGACGGTGGCGTTCGGGATCACGGCGCCGGTCTGATCGACCACCGTGACGATCAGCCGCGCGTCGCGGGCCTGTGCGAGCGCATTCAGGCCGGACGAGCAGAGCAGGACACCCGCCAGGACGACCCAAGCGATGCGACGCGCCATGGAGTACCTCGGGGGCTACTTGAGCGGCTCGAATTTTCGCGGGTCGATCCGCGGATTGATCTTGAAGGCGTCGAAGTTCGTCTCTTCGATCGTCTCGCCCGCCACGGCCTTGCGAAGGCGGAACGGGAACTTCAGGCCGTTGCCGATGTCGCGGTAGTCGGCGAAGTAGATGCGGGTCTCGACCGGCCTGGCTGGCGGCGGCTGGCCGGGGTCGGTCAGCACGACGCTCGTCGCCGGGTTCGTCCAGCTCACCATGATCGGCAGGTGCGTCTCGGCGTTGACGAACAGCCGCAGCGTGAACGAGCCCGGGCCCTTGGCGTCGAGGACGTCGGCCTTGCCCTGGGGCGCCTCGGCCTGGCCGACGAAGGTGAACGTCAGCGGGTAGCTGTCGAACGAGGCGGCAAACATCCCGAGCGCGAGGCGGGCGAAGTCCTGCTTGAGCGAGACCACGCGCGCCTTGCGCGGATCGGGCGGCGCCGCCGCCGGGCCGGCCGGGTTCGGCGCCGCCGCCGCGGCCAGAGCCGGCACAGGCGGCGTCGGGATCTGGATCAGCCCCTCGCCGTTGAATCCCGACGTCGTCGGCTCGCTCTCCTGGGCCGGGACCTCGTCCTTCCGCACGTACTTGCCCGGAAGCTCGCAGGCGATCTCGAACTCGATCGGCACGAGGTTCTGCCCGCGGATCTGGCGCGTCCGGCCCGTGGCGACGAACGTCTTGACCGCCGACAGCGCCTTCTCGCCGCCGAGCGCTTCACGCGCGGCCGCGAGCACGGCCGCGGGATCTTTGGTCTCGTCCGCGCCTGCGGCCACCATCACGACGCCAAGACAGGCGACCGCGATCACCGACAGCAATACACGCATCGGTCTCGCCTCCCGGGACCCGCTTATGGAATTGGACGGTAAATGGACCAGGTAGTTTGGTTTTGTCGAGAGAATCCCCGCCGCCCCTGTCTGACGGCGCAGTCGACACAAGTTACGGCACGAGCGGCCCGTTTGTTTCATCGCCGCTGGTTCAGCGGCGAATGAAGACCACGGGCGACGTGTCGGCCGCGCGGACCTTGTCGACGAAGGCGCGGAGGGCGGCGTAATCCTGCACCGGGACGGTGAGGCGCGCGAGCGACAGCGACCGCTCGACGATGATGCGCCCGCCTGCCTGGCGGGCGGCGAGCGTGTATCGCCCGAACCGGGAGTCGATCGACGCCGGTTGCGGGAGTTCGTCGAGCGCGAACCCGGCCGGCGCGTCCAGCCACAGCGTGGCCGACAGCTGGCTTGCCTCGAGCATCACCGGCGCCGTGCGCGTACTGCCGGAAAAGGACGGCAGGCCCCGCGTCAGGCTGAACGGCGGCTTGAAGAGGAGCAGCCGGTCCTGCATCAACTGCGCGTATCCCGCCGCGGCCACCGTCATCGACAGCACGAAGAGATCGCCCGCGTCGCGGTGCGCGGCCTCCGAGACGCGCGCCGCGGGGATCTGCGACGATATCGCCCGTTCGAGCCACTTCTGGTACTCGGGAGGCGGCAGGCTTGCGGCGGCCGCGCGATAGCCGCTCGCGGCCTCGCCGCGCAGGGTGTCGCGGATGGTCAACGTCAACGCGCCGTCGGGTCCGAGGACGCCGTCTTCTTCGGCGGCGTCGCCGTGCGCGCCCGCCGCCGAATCCGGCAGGCGCCACAGCCCGCCGCCGTCCTGCGCGACGAGCAGCACCAGGCTGCCCTCTTCGGAGCGCGGCAGCGTGCCGATCGGCGTGTACTCGGCCGTCGGGTCCACGAAAAGCAGGCGGCCGTAGCCGGGCGCGTCCACGACGGCCGCACCCTCTGGCGCCGACTCCTTCAGCGCGACGGCCAGAATGCAGTGGTTGAACTGCTGCGGCGACGGCCACTCCTCCCGGACGTAGTCGCGATCCCCGGCGAAGGCCGAGACCATGAACGACCGGATGCCCACCACCGCCAGCATGGCGCGCATCAGGTTCGACTTGTCCTTGCAGTCGCCGTGGTTGCGCGCGAAGACCAGCGACGCCGGCCTGGGCCGGTAGCCGCCCCCGCGACCGATGCCGATCTGGATCGAAATGTAGGTGACCTTCTGCACGTAGGCGCCGATGGCGCGGATCTTCTCGAACTCGCTGGCCGCGTTCGCGGTCAACGCCTGCGCCTTCGCCGCCAGCGCGGGATCGGCGCTGTCCTGTCCGTCCTCGATCGAGGCGAGCCAGCGCGACACCCCCTTCCAGTCTGAAAACGCCGGGAGCGAAGGGGTCGGCTGCGGGGGCAGGTAGGTGACCGCCACGCGCGGCACGAGACTGGTGAACGGCGGACTGGCGGGCTCGTCCTTGATCTCGGGGAGGTCGGTGAGCTCCCAGGTCCACGACAGGCGCGCGAAGATCGGCTCGATCGGCGCATGGTTGAACGTCGTCGAGACGACCTTCCAGCCGGCCGGGACCTCCAGGCCCCGCCTGACAGTCTTCACCGGCCAGCGGTCCTGGAGCTCCCAGTCGGTACTGCGTGAACACCGACCGATCCTCGCTGACAATCTCCGCGCCGAACACCGTGCCGGGCTCCGGGTCCCAGGCACGGACGGTACGGGCCCTGGCCTCGCTGTAGACGTCGTTCAAGGCCAGCGCGCGGTCGACGACCGTGTCCTTGTCGATGTCCTGCACCTCGCCGGACGGCTTGATGATCCAGCCGCGGGCCTGGCGCACGCGGCCGCCGTCGGTCAGGTACACCTCGTCCAGGCTCGCGGCGTCGCGTCCCTCCCTGGTCCCGATGCGTGCCGCGTACACGTGACGCGTGCTGGTCTTGCCGTCCGACGACACGGTGACGACCCGCTCGTCGAGCAGGACGACGGCGGGCGCGGAGGCCTGCGCCGCGGTCAGCGTGGCGGCCGCTGCCTTCTGCAGCCAGGAAGGGGCCGATGCCGCGCCGGCCGCCGATGACAGCAGGATGGCGAAAAGCGTGGCCGGCGCTACGCGCGCCAGCATGGAGCGTCCCGAACCGCCCGGTCGTGTCGTCATGGCCTGCCGCCCTCGCCGGCGGGCTTCGTCAGCGTCAGCGCGCGGGCGTCGGCCCGCGCCACTTGGTCGAAGAACCGCTTCAGGTCGGAGTAGCCCTCCACCGGGAACTCCAGCCGGTTTCCGCCGCCGAAGGAAAACTCGCGCGTCAACTCGATCCATCCGCCGTCGGGTGCGCGCGTGATCGTCGTCGAGTACGCGCCGGCCGGCGCGAGGTCGAGGGGAGCCGCGGCCTCGGGAGCCTCCAGGTGATAGCCGGCCGGCAACTCGATCCGCACCCGGTCCACGTCCTTCCACGCGTATTCGAAGAAGATCGGGAACCGGCGCCAAGGCGCCGGGAAGACCGGCGGGATCCCCTTCTGGAACACGTCGGGCTGGAAGAACAGCCTCGAGCCGGTGCGCTGCGCGTAGCCGGGGACTTTCAGGTGGTAGCGGGTGACGAAGGGCTTGTCCGGGTCCGTCACGTTGTCCACAACCACCCCGGTCACCTCCGCGCCGGGCATCCGCGACACCAGCAGGTCCTGGACCGCGGTCTCGCGCTCGGCGGTGGACAGGTGATCGTTCTGCTCCTCGAGAATCATCCCGGGATGGCCGTGAGACTCCGTCGTCACGTCGCCTTCGAGCGTGCCGTCCTCCGAGAGGCGGAGCGTGGCCGTCCGCGAGCGGAGCGAGAACTCGGGCGGCGAGACCGGCGTCACTCCCGTCACCGACACCTGCTCGTCGGCGATGACCGCGGGCATCGACTCCTGGCTCCACATCGGGTGGCCGCGCGAGGCGTGATCGTTCCCGGGGTCGAGAAACCGCCAGTGGTGGCCGTCACGCACGGCGACCACGACGTCGTCCATCAACTGCTCGAGCATCAGCGAGGGGCTGAACGCGACGTTGTCGCGCCTGGGAATCCTGGCCAGCCGGGCGTCGAGGCCGGCCGCCCGGGCGCTTGCGACGAACAGGTCGAGCACGTCGTCGGCCGTCCCGCTTCCGGCCGCGAGCGCAGCCGTCGCCGACTTGTTCCGGCTGAAGCCCTTGCGGTCGGCGTCGGTCGCGGTGTCCACGTCCACGCGCCTGACCCTGGCCCGGCAGAAGGCGACCAGCGCAGTGAGCTTCTCGTCGATCGACGCGCTACCGATCCCGAGCGACGCGACGGCACGCTGGATCTCAGGCGTCACCTCGGTGGAGGACTTGCGGCCCGACGCGAGCCTCTTTCCGACGTCCAGCCAGTACCGTTCCGGCCCGGCCGGCGGCAACTGCCGGCGGTAGTAGACCAGCATCCAGGGCCTGAGGTCCCAGACCGGCGGCGCGTTCGGCTCCTCGATGTCCGCCGGAACGTTCGCCATCGACACCGTCCGGACGCGTTTCTCTTCGCCGACCTGCAGCGTCGAATTGACGTGGAACGGCCGGGCGTGCATCGTCACGTCCGGGAGCATCAGGTTGTACGGGACGATGTGGTACTTGACCAGTTGCACGGGGATGTCGCGGCTGAGCGGCAGTCGGAGGTTCTGGGACAGCCTGGACTGGTAGATCTCGCGCCAGCGGTACTCGACGATGCCGCCGGTTTCGACCGCGGGCAGCACGAAGGAGGTGGCCTTCACCTTCAAACCGCCGGCCTTCACCACCGTCCGCTCGAACACGTCGGCCTTCTTGAGCTCGACGAACGAGCCGTCGCGCCGGATGCTGCGCCCTTCGACGCGGTCGATTCTGCATCCCACCGCGATCCCGAGATCGACGCGGCTCTGCGTGTCGCGTCCGTGGTCCGTGTAGATCTTGACGCGCAGGTAGTGGGTGTAGACCGCGTCCACTCCCCCGTAGGCCTCCACGTCCTCGACCTTGATGTCCCAGAGCAGCACCTCCGCGTCGGCGTACTGCTGGACGACGGGCGTCGTGGCGGCCAGCTCTTTCGGGTCGATGGGGCCCCACTTGTCGGCGCCCGCGACCGGCGCGGGCGCGAGCGCCAGGATGGCGCAGGAGGCGGCGGCTGCGGCGACAGGGCGGACGACGGCGCGCGCGACTCCTCCGCGTGTCATTGGGCTCCTCCGCCCGCGTCCCTTCTCAATGTCAACGTGTGCGCGTCGGCCTTCGCCACGCCGTCGAAGAACTGCTTCACCGACGCGTAGGCGTCTGCCGGGAAGCGCAGCTTCTGGCCGCCGCCGATGAAGGACTCGCGGGTGACCTCGACCGTGCGCCCGTCGGCGGACTCGGCCACCGACATCGCGTACCGGCCGAACGGCTCGAAGACGACCGGGGCGGGGGCGCCTGGCGATTCGAGCCGGTAGCCGGCCGGCAGTTCGATCCGCACGCGGTCCACCTCCTTCCAGGCCTGCTCGAACGAGATCGGGTTCCGGCGCACGGTCTCGGGGAACATCGGGGGGAGGCCCTTGAAGAGGACGGCCGGCTGGACGAGCAACCGCGAGCCGGTGCGCTGCGCGTAGGCTGGAACCTTGAGGTGGTAATGGTTGGAATACGGCTTCTCGGGGTCGGTGACGTTTTCGATGGCCACGGCCGTGACCTCCGCGCCCGGCAGTCGCGAGGTGATGGCTTCTTTGAGCGACGCTTCCCGCTCGGCCGCCGACAGGTGGTCGTCCTGTTCCTTGAACCGGGCGCCGATGTGTCCGCTGTACTCCGCCGCGACGTCGCCCTCGAGCGTGCCGTCCTCGGCGAGGCGGAACGTCGCGGTCCGGGCGCGGAGCGACCATTCGGGCGGCGAGGCCGGCGTCGTGCCCCAGATGAGCTTCGTGTCGTCGCCGATGAGCGCCGGCAGTCCCTCCTGGCTCCACGTCAGATGACCGGCCGGCGCGTGGTCGTTGGTCGGATCGACGTAGCGCCAGCCTTCGCCGTCACGCACGGCGACGATGAGGTCCCACAGGAGCCGGTGGAACTTGACCGCGGGGTCGAAGGCGACGTCGGCGCGGCTCGAAACGCGCGCCAGCCGCGCGTCGAGGCCGGCCGCCCTGGCCAGGGCCACGAAGACGCCGACTAGATCGTTGGCGGTGCCGCGCCCCGAATCGAACGCGGCGCCGTAGCTGTCGTTCCCTTTGAAGCCCTTGCGATCGGCCTCGGTGGCGGTGTCCACGTCCATCCGCTTGATCTTCGATCGGCACAGGGCCATCAGCTGGGCGATCTTCGCGTCGGGCGAGGCGTGGTCCAGCGAGAGCGATTCGACGGCGCGCTTCATGGCCGGCGTCGCCATCAGTTCCTTGTTTGCGCTCGCGGCGAGCGACTTGGCCAACCCGAGCCAATACCGGTCCGGGTCCAGCGCCCGCGGCACGTCGTAGTAGATGAGCATCCACGGCTCGGTGTCCCAGATCGGCGGCGAGAAAGGCTCCTCGCGGCGCGCCGGGATGTTCTCCATCGACACGACCGTGTCGTTCTTGTCGAGGGCCATCTGCAGGGTCGGGTTGGGCTTGTATGCCTGGCCCTGCAGGATCATGAACGACCCGAGGTTGAGCGGGACGAGGCGGTAGCGCGCGACGCGGACCGGGATGTCGCGGCTGAGCGGCAGGCGGAGGTTCTGCATGAGGCCTCCGTCGTAGACCTCGCGCCAACGGTACTCGACGATCCCGCCCGTCTCCACCGCTGGAAGCACGAACGAGGTCGCCTGCACCTTGAAGCCGCCGGCCTTGACCACGGTGCGTTCGAAGACGTCCCCCTTCTTCATCTCGGTGACCGTGCCGTCGCGTCGAACGCTCCGAGCTTCGAGGTCCTTGATGTGCACGGAGTCGCCGTGGACGACGTCCACGTGGCTCTGCGCCTCGCGGCCGCGATCGGTGAAGATCTTGATCCGGATGTAGTTGGAGTAGACCGTATGCGGGCCGCTTTCGTCGGCGACGCGGACATCCCAGAACAGGACCTCCGCGTCGGCGTCCTTCTCGACCTTTGGCGTCGTCTCGGCCAGCTCCTTCGGGTCGATTGGATCCCACTTGGCGGCGCCCGTCACCGGAGTTGGCGCGAGCGACACGACGGCGAACAACAACCCGGTGGCGGCGAGCGGGCGAACGGTGGCGCGCATAACTCCTCCGCGTGTCATTGGGCCCCTCCGCCCGCGGCCTTCCTCAGCGTCAACGTGTGCGCGTCGGCCTTCGCCACGCCGTCGAAGAACTGCTTCAGCGCGGCGTAACTCTGCACGGGGTACCGCAGGTGCCCTCCGCCCCCCGTGAAGAACTCCCGCGTCATCTCGACCGCACGCCCGTCCGCCGTGGCGGAGAGCTTCATGGAATGCCCGCCGAAGGGCGCCGCCTCCACCGGCTCTGGCGTCGTCGGCGACTCGAGTTCGTAACCCTCCGGCAGTTCGATCCGGACGCGATCGATCTCTTTCTGCGCGTACTCGAAGAAGATCGGCTGCTGCCGCTCGGCCGCGACGAACACCGGCGGGACCCCCTTCTGGAACACGGCGGGCTGGACGAACAGGCGCGAGCCGGTCCGTTGCGCGTAGCCGGGTATCTTCAGGTGGTATCGACGGATGTACGGCTTCTCGGGATCGGCCACGTTGTCGATGCCGACCTCGGTCACCTCCGCCCCCGGCAGCCGGGACGTCACGGCGTCCTTGACCTCCGTCTCCCGCTCCGCGGGAGCCAGGTGGTCGTCCTGTTCCTTGAAGACCACCGCCGTGTGGCCGCCGTAGGACGCCGTCACATCGCCTTCGAGCGTGCCGTCCTCCGAGAGACGGAGCGTCGCCGAGCGCGAGCTGAGCGACCACTCGGGCGGGGAGGGGGGCGTCGAGGCCCACACCAGCGTGTCCTTGTCGCCAATGACCGCCGGCACCGCCTCCTGGGCCCAGAGAAGGTGGCCGCCCGGCGCGTGATCGCTCGTCAGATCGACGAACCGCCAGCGGTCGCCGTCCCGGACCGCCGCGACGCGGTACCAGAGGAACTGGCCGATCATCAGCGAGCGATCGAATGTCACGTCGTTGCGGCTCGGCAGGACGGCCAGCCTGGCGTCGAGGCCGGCCGCGCGGGCCATCGCCACGAACAGGCCGACGGTGTCGAGCCAGGTTCCGCGGCCAGCGCTGAGTGCGGCGGTGGGCGACCGGTTGGGGACGAACCCCTTGCGGTCGGCGTCGGTCGCCGTGTCGATATCGAGCCGCTTGACCTTCGCCCGGCAGAAGCGCACGAGCGCCGCCAGCTTCTCGTCGAGAGAGCCGGTGCCGAGCGCCAGCGATTCGGTGGCGCGCTTGATGTCCGACGTCGGCGACATCGTATCGCGCGCGATGGAGGCCAGCGCCCGGCTGAAGCGTATCCAGTACCTGGTCAGGATCCTTCGGGTGCGGGGGATCGTAGTAGATCAGGACCCAGGGCTGGGTGTCCCACTCGGGCGGCGCGTACGGTTCTTCCTTGTGCGCGGGGACGTTCTCCATCGACGCCAGGCCCACCCCGCGCTCGGCCGACAGCCTCATGGTCGGGTTGGGATGAAACGCCTGGCCCTGCAGGCTGGTGCCGACCGGGGCGCCCGGGGCGAACTGGTAGCGGACCAGCCGGATCGGGATGTCGCGGCTGAACGGCAGCCGGAGGTTGTCGGAGATGCTGTTGTCGCGGGTTTCGGTCCACCGGTACTCGACGATGCCGCCCGTCTCGACCGGCGGCAGGACGAAGGATGTGGTGTCGATCTTGGCGCCGCCGGCCTTCGCGAGGGTGCGTTCGTAGACGTCGGCCTTCTTCAATTCCGTGAACGTGCCGTCCCGCCTGATGCTGCGGCCCTCGACGTCCCTGATGTGCGCGGAGCCGACGTGCGGGAGGTCGACGCGGCTCTGGGCCTCGCGGCCCCGGTCGGTGAAGATCTTGATCCGGAGGTGGTTGTAGAAGTTCGTCTGCACCTCGTGGACGTTGACCATCCGGTCCTCCACGCGGACCTCCCACAGCAGCGCCTCGGCGTCGGCGTCCCTTTCGACCGTGGGCTGGGTCGCGGCCAGCTCTTTCGGATCGATGGAGTCCCATTTGGCGGCGCCCGTCACCGGAGCTGGCGCAAGCGAAACGACGGCGAACAACAACGCGGTGGCGGCGATCGCGCGAACGACGCTGCGCATGGGTCCTCCCGGCCGAGGGGGCGTGTGGACCGCGAACGCGTGCGGGCAAAGTATTGCACTTTGGTGGTATTCCGCCAACAAGCGGACCGCGGCGGGCCGAGTTTCCTGTGCAGCCCCGCTTCGAAGTACACTTCGCCCGATGATCCGCGGGCTGAAAGTGGTCGTCGTCCTCCCGGCGTACAACGCCGAACGCACCGTCGAGCGGACGTATCGCGAAATCCCGCTCGACATCGTGGACGACGTGCTGTTGACCGACGACGCGAGCGCGGACCGAACGGTGGACGTGGCGCGGCGGCTCGGCATCGAGACGATTGTCCACGATCGGAACCGCGGCTACGGCGGCAACCAGAAGACCTGCTACCGCGCGGCCCTCGAACGCGGCGCCGACATCGTCGTGATGCTCCACGCCGACTACCAGTACACGCCGGCGCTCATCCCGGCGATTGCGCACCTGCTGGCGTCGGGCGAGTTCGACGTCGTGCTCGGGTCGCGGATTCTCGGCGGCCAGGCGGTGCGCGGCGGCATGCCGGTGTACAAGTACGTCAGCAACCGCGTCCTCACGTTCCTGCAGAACCTGCTGATGGGCGCCAAGCTGTCCGAGTACCACACGGGCTACCGGGCCTTCACGCGCCGGGTGCTCACGGCGCTGCCGCTCGACCGCAACTCGGACGACTTCGTGTTCGACGCGGAGATGCTGTCGCAGATCCTCTACGCCGGTTTCCGGGTCGGCGAAGTGACCTGCCCGGCGAAGTACTTCCCGGAGGCGTCGTCGATCAACTTCTCGCGGAGCGTGCGGTACGGCGCGGGCTGCCTGACGACGGCGCTGAAGTTCCGATTGAGCCGGATGGGGATCGGGCGGTTCGAGGCGTTCGAGTTCAGGCGGCCCTGAAGCGCAGGGCTGAAGCCCTGCGCTATCTGGGTAGTCACTTCAGATACCGCAGGCCTTCAGGCCTGCGCCTCACGCCTTGCGCCCTGAGCCCTGCGCCTTGAGCCTCTAGCTCTGAGCCCTGCGCCACCGAGGACGGACGAATCGACCCCGCGCGTGAGCCCGCCAGGCGAGAACGATGCCGGCGGCCAGGCAGATGCCGACGGCGAACACCGACGCCTCGGCGCCGAATTCGCCGCCGGAGACGAGCGCCGGTCCGGTCAGCGTGGAGGTCAGCAGGCCCGAGGCGCGCCCCCCGGACACGGCCACGGCGAAGATGCCGCCCTGCGTGAAATTCCACGCGAAGTGGAGTCCCATCACGAACCACAACCGCCGGGTCAGCACGAACCCCGCGCCGAGCAGGATCCCGGCCTCAATGGCGATGGCCGCGGCGGCCCACGGCGACGAGTGCGGGTTCATGATGTGGAGCAGGCCGAAGATCGCCGCCGACGCGGCCAGCGCCAACCACGTGCCGACGAGATCCTCCAGGTTCCTGAAGACGACGCCGCGAAACAGGATCTCTTCGACCCCGCCCGCCACCACCGACCCGGCCAGCGCGCCGGCCGCCGCGGACCATCCTCCGAAGCCGGTCACGTGGTAGCAGCCCAGGAGCCACAGCGTGCCGACCACCGCGCCGAAGAGCGACGCGCCGAGGGCGGCGCCGAGCGCGAGTTCGACCGGCGCCCCACGGAACGACAATTCGCTGACGGGGCGGTGCTCGAGCCACCGGACCAGCGCGGCGTAGGCGGCGCCCGCCGCGGCGACGGCCGCCACCGTTCCCGCGGCCTTGCCGGCGATGCCGGCCATTCCGCCCCGCATCATCAACGGCCCGAGCGCCGACTGGAGCGCGAAGAGGGCGATGAGCACGCCCGTGGACTGGATCATGAGCCTGGCCAGTGGGTGGCGCACCGCTCTCAGCCAACGGGGAGTGGTTGCGAGGTCGCTGACGGCCATGGCGCGAAGTATATGACGGCTTACGCCTCACGCCTTGCGCCTTAGGCCTTCACGCCTCACGGCGCAGGGCTGAAGCCCTGCGCTATCTGGGTATTCACTTCAGATACCGCAGGCCTTCAGGCCTGCGCCTCACGCCCTGAGCCTTCAGATCCTGTATCATCCCGCCTGCGTCGTCTTCCATAGCCAGGGAGGGTGTATGAATCGACCGATGCGGGGGACCGTCGTCGTGCTCCTGCTCGCGGCGGCCGCCATGGCCGCCACGCTCGTCGCGGCGCCCGGCTCGAAGGTGCAGTTCACCGACACGAAGATCAAGAACGGCCTTCGTGTGATCATCGTCGAGGACCACACCGTCCCGGTCTTCTCGATCGCGATCACCTACAACGTCGGCTCGCGCAACGAGCGGCCCGGCCGGACCGGCTTCGCCCATCTCTTCGAGCACATGATGTTCAAGGGGTCGGCCAACGTCGGCAGCGGCGAGCACTTCATGCTCGTCTACAACAACGGCGGCGACATGAACGGGTCCACCAGCAAGGACCGGACCAACTACTTCGAACGCCTGCCGGCCAACCAGCTCGACCTCGCGCTGTTCCTCGAGGCCGACCGGATGCGCTCGCTCGACATCACCCGGGAGAACCTGCAGAACCAGATCAGCACGGTCAAGGAAGAGCGGCGCCAGGGCGTGGACAACCAGCCCTACGGCAAGACGATGGAGGCGTTCGACGACCTGGCCTACGAGAACCCCAACTACAAGCACTCGGTCATCGGGTCGATGGCCGACCTCGACGCCGCCACGGTCGAGGACGTGCAGGCGTTCTTCCGGACCTACTACGCGCCCGACAACGCCGCGGTGGTCATCGTCGGCGACGTGAAGCCGGCGGAGTGCCTGGCGAAAGTCCGGCAGTACTTCGAGTCGATCCCGTCGCAGCCCGCGCCGCCCGCGCCCGACATGACCGAGCCGGCGCAGGTGAAGGAAAAGCGGCTGACGATCGAGGATCCGCTCGCCCGCGCGACGCGCATCGACATCGGCTGGCACGTCCCCTCAGGGGCGTCGCCCGACTTCGACGCGCTGTCGGTGCTGAGCAGCGTGCTCTCGAGCGGCACCAGCTCGCGGTTCACGCAGACGATCGTCCGCCAGAAGCAGCTCGCGCTGCAGGCCTACGCCGGTCCGATGGAGAGCCGGGGCCCCGGGCTGTTCCGGGCCATCGCCGTCCTGTCGCCCGCGCCGGGCAAGACGGCGCCCGACCTCGAGGCCGCCATCTACGAGGAGATCGACAAGGTGAAGACGGGCAGGATCGAGGACTGGGAGATCGAGAAGGCGCGCAACTCCGCCCGCCGGAGCTACCTCGCCGGCATGACGAGCTCGCTGCAGCGCGCGGTGCTGATGTCGCAGTACGCGGTCTACTACAACGATCCGAACCTGATCAACACGCGGCTCGACCGCCTGATGGCGGTCACCGCGGCCGACGTCCAGCGCGTGGCCGCCAAGTACCTGACGCCGGAGAACCGGACGGTGATCGTCACCGTGCCCCGCTCCGCGGCCGCGACGAAGGGAGGCGAGTGATGTTGACGCGAACACTGACCTCCGCGGCGTTCGTCGTGCTGTCGCTGGCGGTCACCTCGGCCCAGGCGCCGGTGACGCAGGGGATGTCGCCCAGCAAGGGCGTCGTGGTCAAGGGCAAGGCGCCGGTGTCGGACATGGTGCTGAAGGTCGTCCTGCCGAAGGCCCAGCACGCCGATCTCGCGAACGGCGTGCACCTGATCGTGCTCGAGGACCATCGCGCCCCGCAGGTCGCCATCCAGATCCAGATGCGTGGAGCGGGCGGCTACTACGACCCGGACGACATGCCCGGCCTGGCCTCGGTCACGGCGGCGATGCTCTCGGAGGGCACGAAGACCCGCACGTCCCAGCAGATCGCCACCGAGCTCGACACGCTGGCGGCGAGCGCCGGGGCGGGAACCTCGTCGGCGTCGGAGACCACCGTGCTCAGCATGGGCGCGATGACCGAGCACCTCGACACGGTGCTCGACATCACGACCGACATGCTGCTCAACCCGACGTTCCCCGAGGTCGAACTGGCCCGCTACAAGACGCGGATGAAGGGCAGCCTCGTGCAGCAGCGGGCACAGCCCGCCTACCTCGCGCAGGAGGCCTACGGCCGCGTGGTGTTCGGATCGCACCCGGCGGGGCGGATGATGACGGCGGCGGCGCTCGACAAGATCACGCGCGACGCGCTCGTCAACTTCTACGCGACCCGGTACGCGCCCGACTACGCCTACATCGGCATCGTCGGCGACGTGACGCTGGCCGACATCAAGAAGCGGCTGGACGCGAAGCTGGCGGGGTGGACGAAGAAGGGGCTGCCGCAGCTCTCGGTCGCCGATCCCGGCCCGATCGGCCCCGCCAAGGTCACCCTGATCGACCGCCCCGGCTCGGTGCAGACCAACCTGATCGTCGGGACGCAGATGATCAACCGGACCAGCCCCGACTACGACGTCCTGAGGCTGGCCGACAACATCATCGGCGGCGGACCGACCGGCCGGCTGTTCCTCAACCTCCGCGAGGACAAGGGGTTCACCTACGGGTCCTACAGCCGCATGACGACGCTGCGCTATCGGGGCGACTGGTCGGCGAGCGCCGAGGTGCGGACCGACGTGACCGAGCCCGCCCTCACCGAGATGACGAAGGAGATCGCGCGGATGCGGGACGAGCGGATCCCGGCCAAGGAGTTCGCCGACAAGAAGCGGTCGATGGTGGCCAGTTTCGCGCTCTCGCTCGAGTCGCCGGGCGCGATTCTCTCCAACTACATCGTCAGCTACATCTACAAGCTCCCGGCCGACTACTGGGACACGTACCCGGAGCGCGTGATGGCCATCACCCAGGACCAGGTGCAGGCCGCGGCGAAGAAGTACCTCGACGCGTCGCGCCTGCAGATCATCGCGGTCGGCGACGGCAAGAAGATCGCCGAGGGGCTCACGAAGTTCGGGAAGGTCGAGACGTTCGACGCGGAGGGAAAGTCCATCCAGCAATAGCGACCGGTTTCTCCTCCCCTTAGGGGTCGGAGCGGTTTTTTCTGGCTGACCGTTTTGAATTTCAATTCTGTCATCCGGAAGAACCGCTCCGACCCCTGAGCCCCCAGTAGCCCACCAACCGACGTCCCATCCCTCCGACTCGTGGTATACTACCGACCGGTAGGTACTTGAAATCAGTCCAGATTGCTTCCGCACGGAACTTTCGGACCGGGCAACCCGTAGCACATTCCTGATGCTTCCTACCGGTCGGTATACCCACTGACCGCCGGCAGCCTCAGCAAAGACCACCGAACATGGCGGACATCGTCAACGACGCCGCGGTCGCGCCCGCGGAACAGGACAACCAGACGCGCAGCCGGCTGTTGTGCGCCGCGGTCGACGTCTTCGACCGCAAGGGCTACGCGGCCGCCTCGGTCCGCGAGATCGTCGAACTGGCCGGCGTCGCCAAGCCCGCCCTCTACTACCACTTCGGCAGCAAGGAAGCGCTGCTGACCGCGGTGCTCGAGGAGGCGGCGCGGGCCTTCGAGCGGAAGATGGACGCCGCGATGACCACACAGGGCACGGCGCGCGAGCGGCTGTCCGCGCTCTGCACCGACCTCCACGACCTCTTCCAGGAGCACGTGCCGGTCGCGCGCGTCGCGCACTCGGTCTTCTTCGGCCCGCTCGAAGGGATGCCGAAGTTCGACTTCACGGTGTTCGACCGCCAGTCCGAGCGGGTCGTCAGGCAGATTGTCGAGGACGGCCAGGCGGCGGGCGAGATCGCGGCCACCGCGTCCCCGTCCGACATCGCGCTGATGATGATGGGCATCATCGGCGTCTTCACCATGAGACAGCTTCATTACGGCGTCGCCAAGGTGGACCTGGCGACGCTTCAGCGCCTGGTCGGGCTCCTCTTCGACGGCGCTCGCGGGTAGCAGCGGCAGCAAGGAGAACCACGGTCATGACACGTAGCCGACATTCGATCGCCCTCATCCTTCTCGTCACGTCCGCCGTCGTCGCGGCGGCCGCCTGTTCGAAGCAGGCCGACCCGCAGATGCAGCAGGAAGCCGGGCGGCCGCCGGTGGCCGTCACCGTCGAGCCGGCGGTCCGCGCCGATCTCCAGGAGAGCGTCGATGTCGTCGGCACGCTCCAGGCGAAGTTCTCGGCCGAGGTCAAGTCGGAGGTGACCGGCGTCGTCACCGAGGTGTACGTCACCGAGTGGGTGCCCGTGCGCCGCGGCGCGCCCCTGGCCAAGCTGGACACGCGCGAGACGGACGCCGGCATCGAGACGCTCAGGGCGGCCGAGGCGCAGGCCAAGGTGGCCGAGAACCGCGCGCGCCGCGAGTACGAGCGGGCGCAGCAGCTCAAGCAGTACGGCCTGGTCACCCAGCAGGCGCTCGACGACGCCAGGACGGCCGTCGAGGCGGCGGAGACCGGGACCGCGGCGGCGCAGGCGCAGATCCGCGCGGCCCAGACGCGGCTGGCCAAGTCCTCCATCGCCTCGCCGATGGACGGCATCGTGGCCCTCCGCGGCGTGAGCGTCGGCGACCGGGTCGAGAACATGGGCGGCAACTCGCCGATGTTCCGGATCGTGGACAACCGGTTGTTCGACCTCACCGTGTCGGTGCCGTCGACGCGCCTGGCGTCGGTCCGCGTGGGGCAGCCCCTCGAGTTCTCCTCCGACACCGTCCCGGGGCGTGCGTTCGTCGGCAAGGTGAAGTTCATCAATCCGGCCATCGACCCGACGACCCAGTCGGCGAAGGTCGTCGCCGAGGTCCCGAACGCCGACGGCGCGCTCCGCGACGGCGCCTTCGTCAAGGGCCGCATCGTGGTCGGGCAGCGGGCCGGCGTGCTCCAGCTCCCGAAGGAAGCGCTGCTCAACTGGAACCTCGACACGCGGCGGGCCGAGCTGTTCGTGGTCGCGGGCGAGAAGGCGCAGAAGCGCACGGTCACGATCGGCACGGCCAACGGCGTGTCGGTCGAGATCCTGGCGGGCGTCGAGGCCGGCGACCGGGTGGTCGTCCGCGGCGGATTCCAGCTGCGTGACGGCGACCGCGTCACCGTGTCGAAGGGCGAGGGGGCGTAGCCATGTTTCTCTCGAACCTGTCGATCAAGCGGCCGGTCGTCGCCACCGTGATGATCCTCACGCTGGTCACGCTCGGCATCTTCTCGGCCCGGCGGCTGCCGATCGACCAGATGCCGGACGTCGAGATCCCCGTGCTGTCGATCATCACCGAGTACCCCGGCGCGTCGCCCGAGACGGTCGAGCGCGAGGTGACCAAGAAGATCGAGGAGGCGGTCAACCCGATCGCCGGCGTCAAGCACATCCAGTCGGTGTCGCGCGAGGGGCTGTCCACGATCATCGTGGAGTTCGAGCTCGAGGTGAAGGTCAACGACGTCTCGCAGGAGGCGCGCGCGAAGATCAACGCCGTGCGCCGCGAGCTGCCCGACGAGATGAAGGAACCGGTCATCGAGAAGTTCGACTTTGGCGCGATGCCGATCATCTCGCTGGCCATCCAGTCTTCCTCGATGTCCCCGCGGGACCTGACGACGCTCGCGGACCGGCGGATCAAGCGCCGGCTCGAGAGCATCCACGGCGTCGCCAAGGCGAAGCTCATCGGGTCGTCGGTCCGCGAGATTGCGGTCGACATCGACCCGGCGCGCCTGGCGGCCTACGGCATGGGCGTCGACGAGGTCGTGGCCGGCCTCGCCTCCGAGAACGTGAACACGCCGCTCGGCCGTCTCACGCAGGGGGACACCGAGATGCCGCTGCGCATCAGCGGCAAGCCGCACGACGCGGCCGAGTACCGCACCATGGTGATCACGCGGCGCGCGGGCCAGCCGATCCGGCTCGGCGACCTCGCCACCATCGAGGACGGCGTCGAGGAGCCGCGGTCGCTGGCGGTCATCAACGGCAAGCCGGCCGTCGCGATCGACATCACCAAGCAGACCAAGGCGAACACCGTCGTGGTCGTGGACGCCGTGCGCGAGGCGGTCGCGAAGCTCCAGGCCGAGATGCCCCCGGGCACCACGATCCAGATCGTGCGCGACACGTCCACCTTCATCCGCGAGTCGGTCAGCGACGTCTACAACACCCTCGTGCTGGGCGGGCTGCTGACGATCGTCATCGTCTTCTTCTTCCTGAACTCGTGGCGGTCCACCGTCATCACCGGCCTCACGCTGCCCATCTCGGTCGTCTCGTCGTTCATCGTCATGTACTTCCTGAACATGACGATCAACACGCTCACGCTGATGGCCCTCTCGCTGGCCATCGGCCTGCTCATCGACGACGCGATCGTCGTGCGGGAGAACATCGTCCGCCACCTGGAGCGCGGCCAGGACCACTTCGAGGCCGCCCGGGAGGGCACGGCCGAGATCGGGCTCGCCGTGCTGGCGACGTCGATGTCGATCATCGCGGTGTTCGTGCCGGTCGCGTTCATGAAGGGGATCATCGGCCGGTTCTTCTACCAGTTCGGGCTGACGGTGGCCTTCGCCGTCCTGGTCTCGCTGTTCGTCTCCTTCACGCTCGACCCGATGCTCTCCTCGCGGTGGTACGACCCGGACATCGAGCGGGCCGGGAAGCGGAACCTCCTGCAGCGGGCGCTCGACCGGTTCAACGATTGGTTCGAGCGGATGGCGGAGGGCTACAAGCGGGTCATCGCCTGGTCGCTCGACCATCGCTTCGTCGTCGTGGGCGCGGCCCTGGCCGCGTTCGTCGGGGGCATGGCGGTGTTCGGCCTCCTCCAGACCGAGTTCATGACGCCGATGGACCAGGGCGAGTTCGCGCTCAAGTTCAAGAGCGCGCCCGGCTCGTCGATCGCCGAGACGCGGGGCCGCCTCGAGGCGGTGCTCAAGGGGCTCGCCGGGTTCCCGGAGGTCCAGTACACCTACGCCGCGATCGGCGCGGGCGACTCGGACACCGTGCGCGACGCGACGGTGTTCGTGCGACTGGTGCCGCGGAACGCGCGCGCGCTCAGCGTGAAGCAGTTCACGCACGTCGCGCGGCAGCGGCTGGAGAAGGTCCCGGGCGTGACCCTCAACTTCCTCGAGGACCCCAGCTCGTTCCAGAAGCCGCTGGCCATCGCCGTCCAGGGCGACGACATCGCCACGCTCAAGCAGTACGCGGGGCGGCTGAAGGACGCGATGTACAAGATCCCCGGCATCGTGGACATCGAGGCGAGCATGGAGCAGGATCTGCCCGAGTACCGGATGACGGTGGACCGCGACCGGGCGGCCGCCTCCGGCGTCGGCAGCAGCAGTGTCGCGGGCACCGTGGGCATGCTCGTCGGCGGCCAGGCGGTGTCGACCTACGAGGACGAGGAAGGGGAGGCGGTGAACGTCCGCGTGCGCCTGCCGCAGGCGCTGCGGGGCGACGTCTCGCAGGTCGAGAACCTGAAGATCACGGTGCCCGGGCCGGCCGGCGCGTCGCTCGTGCCGCTGGCGGACCTGGTGACCTTCACGCGCGCCACCTCGCCGGCCGAGATCAACCGGCGCGACCTGACGCGCCAGGTCACCGTGGACGCCAACCTCGACAACCTGCCGCTCGGCACGGCCAGCAACCTGGCGATGAAGGCGGGCGAGGGCCTGAACATGGCGCCCGGCTACAAGCTCGTGCAGGGCGGCGACACCGAGATGATGATCGAGTCGTTCGGCTACATGGGCGAGGCGCTGCTGCTCGCGGTGATCTTCGTCTACCTGATCCTCTCGGCGCAGTTCGAGTCGTTCGTCGACCCGCTCTCGATCATGCTGTCGCTCCCGCTGTCGATCGTCGGCATGGCGGGCACGCTGCTGCTGACCGGCGACACGATCAACATCATGTCGCTCATCGGGCTGATCATGCTGATGGGGCTCGTCACCAAGAACGCGATCCTGCTGATCGACTACACCAAGGTGCTCCGGGGGCGCGGCCTGGACCGGAGGACCGCGCTCATCACGGCCGGCCGGACGCGGCTGCGGCCGATCATGATGACCACCTCGGCGATGATCTTCGGCATGCTGCCGCTCTTCTTCGCGCTCGGCGAGGGGGCGGAGATGCGCGCGCCGATGGCGCGGGCCGTCGTCGGCGGCCTCATCACGTCCACGATGCTGACGCTCATCGTGGTGCCGGTGGTCTACACGCTCCTCGACGACATCTCGGCGTGGATCGGCCGGAAGGCGGCGCGGCACGCGCGCGCGGCGGCCGTGGCGCTGGTCGTCGCGGCCCTGCTCGCCGGCCAGTCGGCCCGGGCGTCGGCGCAGTCGGACGGCCGCGCCGGGCTCACGGCATCGGCCGACCGGGCGGCGGTGCAGGCCGCCGGGCAGGCGCCCGGGCAGGCCTCCGCGCCGGCCCCCGCCCAGGCCTCCGCGCCGGGCGAGGTGAAGGTGCTGACGCTCGAGGACGCGCTCGCCGTCGCCGCGTCGCACAACCGCGACATCCAGAAGGCGATCGAGTACCAGAAGTGGGTGCAGGGGAAGTACCTCGAGGAGCGCGCCGCCGCGCTGCCGCAGCTCTCCTTCTCCGGCTCGCTCGTCCGCAACTTCGACAACCGGCAGAAGGACCTCTTCAACCTGTTCTCGTCGGGCGGATTCCTCCGGCGGGTCGTCGGGGACCGGCTCGGACCTCGCCGAGATCTTCAGCGGCCGGCAGGACGCGCTGACCGGGCAGGTGAACGTCAAGCAGGTGATCTTCACCTGGGGCCAGGTCGGCGCCGCGGTCCGCGCCGCCAAGCTGGGCTTCGGCGTCGCCGACCAGCAGCTCCGCCAGTTCCGCCAGGCGGTCACGCGGGACGTGACGACGGCCTACTGCGACGTGCTCGCCGCGCGGGAGCTGGTGACCATCGCCGGGGAGGACCTGGCGCAGAAGCAGCGGCACCTGGACGAGACCACCAAGCGGCAGTCGGCCGGCACCGCCACCGACTACGACGTGCTCGCCGCGCAGGTGGTGGTCGAGAACGCCCGGCCCACGCTCATCCGCGCGCAGAACGCGGTGCGGGTGGCCCGGATGCAACTGGCCTTCCTGCTGGCCGACACGGGGGAGGTCGACGTGACCGGCGCGCTCGGCGTCCCGATCGACGCGGTGCCGACCTACGAGTCGGTGCTGGCGCGCGCGCTCGCCAGCCGCCCGGAGCTGGCCGTGCAGGACAACACGCGCGGCGTCTACAAGGAGCTGCTGAAGATCTCGCAGGCCGCGAGCAAGCCGAGGGTCGACTTCTCGGCCGCCTGGGGCATGGGCCGGATCGGCCTGCCGTCGGTGTCGTCGAGCGGCTACCTCTGGAACGCCGGCGTCGTCGCCTCGGTGCCGCTGTTCGACGGCTGGCGGACCAAGGGCCAGGTGGCGCAGGCCGAGACCGACTTGGCGCGCGCGGATCTCGACGACAAGAAGCTGCGCGAGGGGATCGCCGTCGCGGTGCGGACGGCGGTGGACGCGGTGCGCGAGTCGTCGGAGATCGTGAAGGCGGCGACCGGCACGGTGACGCAGGCCGAGCGGCTCCTGTTCCTGGCCGAGAAGGGATTCGAACTCGGCGTGAAGACGCGGCTCGAGGTGCAGGACGCCGAGCTGAACCTGTCGTCGGCGCGCGTGAACCTGGCGCAGGCGCAGCGCGACTACCGCGTCGCCCGCGTCAACCTCGAGTGGGTGGCGGGGACGCTCGACAAGTAAGGGCGCAGGGCTGAAGCCCTGCGCTATCTGGCTCCAGGCTCAAGGCTTTCGGCGGTGTCACGCCGGGCCGTACGTCGGGCGGGTCTTCAGACCCGCCAAGAGGCTTGTGGCTCGCGGCTTGCGGCCGCGTCACGGGGGGCTCGCTGATATGAGGCGTGTGCTCGTCGCGGTGGCCGCGATGCTGGTGCTCGCGACGTGGCTGGGCGCTCAATCCCGCCCACCCACCCACCACGCCTTCTCCCTCGGCCCCTCCGACTTCCTGCTCGACGGGAAGCCGTACCAGATCGTCTCGGGCGAGATGCACCCGGCGCGCATCCCGCCCGAGTACCTGGCGCCACCGCATCAGGATGGCGAAGGCGATGGGCTGCAACACCATCGCCGCCTACGTGTTCTGGAACCACCACGAGACGGCCGAAGGCGTCTTCGACTTCACCTCGCCGTCGCGCGACATCGCCCGCTTCGTGCGCATCGCGCAGGAAGAGGGGATGTGGGTCGTCCTCCGGCCTGGCCCGTACGTCTGCGCCGAATGGGACTTTGGCGGCATCCCGTCGTACCTCCTGCGCGACCCCGACCTGAAGGTGCGCTGCCTCGACCCGCGCTACATGGCGGCCGCCGAGCGCTACATCGCCCGCCTCGCCGCCGTCGTCGGGCCGCTGCTGGTGTCGCGCGGCGGCCCGATCCTGATGATCCAGATCGAGAACGAGTACGGCAGCTACGGCAACGACCGCCCGTACCTCGAACGCCTGCGCACGGCCTGGAGGAACGCCGGCGTGGCCGGCCCCTTCTTCACCGCCGACGGCCCGACGACCTACATGCTCGAGGCGGGCCACCTTGCGGGCGCGGCCGTGGGCCTCGACTCGGGGTCGAGCGAGAAGGACTGGGACCTCGCCCGCTCGATCGCGCCGGGTGTCCCCGTCTTTTCGTCGGAGACCTACCCGGGCTGGCTCACGCACTGGGGCGAGAAGTGGGCGCGCCCCCCGCTCGACGACCTCCGCAAGGAGATGGGCTTCCTGCTCGGCGCCGGGAAGTCGTTCAACCTCTACGTCGTGCACGGCGGCACCAACTTCGGTTTCACCGCCGGCGCCAACTCGGGCGGCAAGGGGTACGAGCCCGACGTCACCAGCTACGACTACGACGCCCCGATCACCGAGCAGGGGCGAGCGACGCCCAAGTTCATGGCGCTTCGTGAGATGATTGGCACGTTACGGGCCGGCGGCGGGCCGCTGCCCGCGATGCCGGACCCCATCCCGACGCTCGAGGTGGCCGAGATCCCGATGCGCGCGGCGGCCTCGCTCTGGAAGCACCTGCCGGCGCCCGTGAAGTCGGTGCAGCCGCGGCCCTTCGAGGCGTACGGCCAGAACCAGGGGCTGGTGCTCTACCGGACGACGCTCGTCGGCCGCAAGAGCGGCCGGCTGCAGGTGACCGACCTGCACGACTACGCGCTGGTGTTCGTGGACGGGAAGCCGGTCGGCACGCTCGACCGGCGGCTGGGCGAAAACACGCTCGAGTTGCCGCGCACGACGAACGCGGCGCCGGTGCTGGACATCCTGGTCGAGGGGATGGGCCACATCAACTTCGGCCAGGCGATGATCGACCGCAAGGGGATCACCGACCGCGTCACGCTCGGCGGCATGACGCTGATGAACTGGGACGTGTTCCTCCTGCCGTTCGGCGAGCGGTGGGCGACCTCGCTCGCCGACGACAAGGTGGACGAGGCGCGGCCCGGCCTGTTCTTCCGCGGGAGCTTCCGCGTCGAGAAGCCGGCCGACACCTACGTCGACATGAGCGGGTACCGGAAGGGCGTCGTGTTCGTGAACGGGCACAACCTGGGGCGATACTGGGACATCGGCCCGCAGCGCCGGCTCTACTGTCCGGCGCCCTGGCTGAAGGCCGGCGAGAACGAGGTGGTCGTCTTCGACCTGCACGTGACGCAGGCCGTGCCCATCAGGATGATCGGTGCGCCGGACGGGACGGGCGGACAGGACCGGATGTAGGGCGGGCCTTCAGGCCCGCCGACGCGCCGACCCTGAAGGGTCGGCCTACAAAACGAGGTCGCTTGACCACGATCGGAGGCGACATGTTGCGGCTCGAAGGAAAAGCGGTGGTGGCGCAGGGCGGCGGCCCGACGGCCGTCATCAACCAGAGCCTCGCCGGCGTCGTGCTCGAGGCCCGGAAGTACCCGTTCATCACCCACGTCTACGGCGCCCGCTACGGCGTCCGGGGGATCATCAACGAGGACTTCTTCGACCTCTCGCAGGCGACGACGCACAACCTCGAGATGGTCGGCATCACGCCGTCCTCGGCGCTCGGCTCGACGCGCGACAAGCCCGACGCGGCCTACTGCGAGCGGATGGTGGACGTCTTTCAGCGCCACGACGTCCGCTACTTCTTCTACATCGGCGGCAACGACTCGGCCGAGACCTGCCGCATCGTCTCGACCTTCGCCGAGCAGAAGGGGTACGACCTCCGCGTCGTCCACATCCCGAAGACGATCGACAACGACATCCTGGTGACCGATCACTGCCCGGGCTTCGGCAGCGCGGCCAAGTTCGTCGTGAGCGCCTTCGCCGGCCTCGACCTCGACAACTTCGCCATCCCCGGCGTCTTCGTCGGCGTCGTCATGGGCCGCAGCGCGGGCTTCCTGACGGCCACCTCCGTGTTCGCGCGGCGGTGGCCCGACGACGGGCCGCACCTCATCTACGTGCCCGAGGCGCCGTTCAACATCGACCGGTTCCTCGACGACGTGGACCGCGTCTACAGCGAGCACGGGCGCTGCGTGGTCGCCGTCTGCGAGGGGATCGTCGCCGAAGACGACGTGCCGATGCTGCTCAAGCTGAAGGAGGTCGAGGAGCGCGACCAGTTCGGCAACCTCCAGCTGTCGGGGCGCAGCACGCTCGGCGACGCGCTGTCGGACGCCGTGAAGGCGCGGCTCAAGATCACCCGCGTCCGGTGCGACACCTTCGGGTACCTCCAGCGGTCGTTCCTCGGCGTGATCTCGGCCGTGGACGCGAGCGAGGCCCGCGACGTCGGCGAGACCGCGGTCCACTTCGCCGTGCACGGCAAGCGGAACGGGTCGGTGGCCATCCGGCGGACGGGGGACTACTCGGTGGACTACTTCCTCACCCCGCTCGAAACGGTGGCCGCCAACACGAAGCCGCTGCCGAAGCAGTTCCTGAAGGGGGCCAACGACATCGACGAGTCGTTCAAGGCCTACGCGCGCCCGCTGATGGGGCCGCTGCCGCAGTCGGACCGGCTGATCGCGCCCGGCGTCCGGGTCAAGTAGGAGGCCGTGGCGCAGGCCTGAAGGCCTGCGGTATCCACGACGGATAGCGCAGGGCTTTAGCCCTGCGCCGGTTCGCCAGTATCATCTCGGACCAGACGATGGCCAAAGGTCACTTTCTCTTCTGGGGCTTCCGCCCGCCGCGCGAGCTGCTGAGCGCGCGACTCGGCACGCTCGAGCGGCGCGTCATCGAGATCGTGTGGGACCGCGACGCGGTGACGGTCCGCGACGTGCACGCGCAGCTCGACGGCCGCGTGGCCTACACCACCGTCATGACGACGCTCGACCGGCTGTTCAAGAAGGGGCTGCTCTCCCGCACCAAGCGGGTGCGGGCGTTCGCCTATTCCGCCAAGGCCACGCGCGAGGAGCTCGACACCATCGTCGCCAGCGACGTCGTGTCGGGCCTGCTGTCGAACGACTGGTCGGCGCCGCTCCCGTTCCTGTCGAACCTGGTCGAGGCGGTGGGGAAGCGGGACCGGGCGCTGCTCGACGAGCTCGAGCGGCTGGTGAAGGTGAAGCGGCGCGAACTCGACCGGGCGGACGTGAAACGGGAGGGCCCGGGCGGGGACGAGGAGGCGCAGTGAGGGAGATGCTGTTCCTGCTCCTGCTCGCGCTGGCCTGGTTCGCGGTCGTCAACCTCGCGCTGTCGGCGCTCGCCGCGGCGGTCGGCCCGGCGCTCGCGCGGGCCGCGCTCCGGATGCGGCCGTCGCGGGCGCCCGCCGCGCTGCTGGCCCTGAAGCTCGTGCCGGGCGCCGTCGCGCTCCTGTTCATCTTCGCCCTCTTCCTGCCCGCGCAGTGGCGGTTCGAGCCGAAGGACGCCGACGAGTCGGCGGGCTACACGCTCGTCGCGCTCGGCCTGCTCGGCGCGGTGTCGGTGGGGCGGGCGGCCAGGCGCGCGGTCCGCGACTACCGCGCCACGCGCCGCCTCGAGCGCGGCTGGCTGGCCCGCGCGCGCCCGGTGCCGAGTTCCGCGGCCGGCGGCCTGCCGATTTACTGCCTGCCCGACGACGTCCCGATCGTGTCGATGACGGGTCTGCGGGAGGCGCGCGTCTTCGTCTCGCGGTCGGTCGTGAAGGCGCTGACCGGCGACGAACTGGACGCCAGCCTGGCCCACGAACGAGCGCACCACCAGACGCGCGACAACGTCAAGCGGTTGCTGGTCGCCTGCTCGCCCGACCTGCTCGGCCTGTGGCCGGGAGGCCGCGAGATCGAGCGCCGTTGGCGGGAAGCGATGGAGTTCGCGGCCGACGCGCGTGCCGCGGCCGGCGGCGAGGGCCGGGGCCTGCTGCTGGCGTCCGCCCTCGTGAAGGTGGCGCGGATGACGCCGGCGACCGGCGTGCAGCCGGCGGGTTGCGGGTTCTACGACGGCGCGCCGATCTGGGAGCGCGTCAGCCGCCTGCTCGCGCCGGAGGTCGGCGAGGTGCCGCCCTCCCGGCTCGGCCGCGCCTGGTCGGTCTCGCTGTGCGGCATGACGCTCGTGGCCGCCGCCATCGCCGCCGAGGGCGTGTGGCTCGGCGTCCACGTGGCCACCGAAGGACTGGTTCGCTTCCTGCCGTAAGCCATCCCCCCAACTACGAGCGCTGGTAGTAGTCGCCCGCCCGGTTCACCATCCGAACGCCCCTCGTTCATTCAATCCGGAGGTTCCTCATCATGCTCAGTTCAGCGACACGCCGGACCGGTGTCGGACACTGGCTGGCCGCCGCCTTCTTCGGCCTGTTGATCTCCTCGGTGGCCGCCGCTCAGGCCACGACGCCCACGGTCCAGACCCCGACGAACGCGTCCCAGGGACAGGCGGCTCCCGACCAGAAACCGACGACGGCCCAGGCCGCCACCGATCAGAAACCCGCGGCTGGCCAGACGGTCGCCGCCGCCCAGCAGCAGGGCGAGACGCAGCCGCCCAAGCTGGCCATCGACGTTACGGTCACCGCACCGCGCATCGAAATCCCGCTCAAGGACAACCCGGCCGCCACCACCGTCGTGACCCAGGACGAGCTGAAGTCGATGCCGAGGACGGTCGGCGCCGAGGAAGCGCTCGTGATGGTGCCCGGCGTGAAGGTCGACAACCAGGCGGACGGCGAGCGCGTGCACCTCTCGATTCGCGGCCAGGGGCTGCTCACCGAGCGTGGGATCCGCGGGATCACGGTGCTGCTCGACGGCCTGCCGCTCAACGATCCGACGGGGCTCGCGCCCGACCTGTTCGACGTGGACTGGGCGTCGGTCCAGCGGATCGAAGTGCTGCGCGGTTCGGCCTCGGCGCTCTACGGCGGCGGGTCGTCCGGCGGCGTCATCAACATCACGACGCGCGACGGCGGCGCCGCGCCGCTCACGGGCCAGGCCTCGCTCGAAGCCGGCGAGTACAGCTTCTTCAAGCCCTACGCGGAGGTCGGCGGCACGTCCGGCGACGTGAACTACCACTTCACCGCCTCGACCACCAACGGCGACGGCTACCGCGTCCACACCAAGTTCGACGCCTACAACCTGTACGGCAAGGCGAAGTACACGGCCAGCGACCGGACGAAGCTCACCTTCATCCTGGCCGGCACGCACTACTACAACGACAACGCCGAAGGGCTCAACCTCACCTGGCTTGCCGCGGATCGGCGCCAGGCGAACCCCGACGCCCTCACCTACAACGAGGGGCAGCGGACCAACCGGATGACCGTCGGCATGTCCGGACTGACCGAGCTCGCGAGTGACAGTCACCTGGCCTACTCCGTGTACTACCGGCGCACCGGCTGGTGGGAAGCGGTGCCTTCGTCGGTGCAGCACCGGACCTACGATTCGCCGGGGGG
This sequence comes from uncultured Acidobacteriota bacterium, assembly GCA_963776495.1. Taxonomy (GTDB): domain Bacteria; phylum Acidobacteriota; class Vicinamibacteria; order Vicinamibacterales; family Fen-181; genus FEN-299. The sequence continues at coordinate 1,391,828 of CAVZMW010000003.1, forward strand.
CACGTTCCAGTACACGATGGACTCGAAGCTGGATTCGTACACCAACCACCTGTCGCTCGGCATCGACATCTCCCGGCAGACGATCGGCGAGTACCGGACCGCCAATCTCGGCAACGCCGTCGAGGGGCCGGCCCGGCTGACCGATCAGTCGATCACCCAGACCGGCGCCGGCGCCTACCTGATCGATCGCCTCGAGTTCACGCCGCAGATTTCCGGCATGTTCGGCCTTCGCTTCGATCGCATCGCCAACGAGCTGACCGACAACCTGAAGGTCGGCGGCATCGACATGTCTGGCTCCGCGAACTTCTCGAAGGTCACCGCGCGGGTGGGCGCCACCTACACGCCGCTGCCCGACCTCGGGCTCTACGCGTCGTGGGGACAGGGGTTCCTGCCGCCGACGACCGAGGAACTGGCCCAGAATCCCGACGCGCAGGGCGGGTTCAACAAGAACCTGACGCCCGCCACCTCGCGCGGCGAGGAGATCGGCGTGCGCGGCGGCTTCCGCGGGGTGGCGTACGACGCCGCCGTCTTCTACCTGAACACGGACAACGATTTCGGGCGCTACCGCGTGGTCGGCCGGCCGCTCGAGACCTTCTACGGCAACCTCGGCCAGAGCCGGCGCTACGGCCTCGAGACCTCGGTGACCTACTCGCCGGTGCCGGAGGCGACATTCCGCGTCGCGTACACGTTCAACGATTTCCTCTACACGTCGATCCAGAGCCTGTTCGGCAGCTTCACCGACAAGGTGATGCCCAATGCGCCGCGGCACCAGTTCGCGTTCGACGGGGAGTACGTCTACGACAAGCGGCTGTCGTTCGGCCTCGGCGTCTTCGCGCAGACCGGCTGGTACGTCGATCAGACCAACGTCGCGTCGGTCGAGGGCTACACGCTGGTCAACCCGCGCGTGACCTACCGGCTCGGCAAGGCGCCGTATCGCACGGAGCTGTTCCTGCAGGTGCGGAACCTGTTCGGCACCGAGTACATCGCCTTCACCGAGCCCGACCCGGACGGCAACTCGTACCAGCCGGGCCCGACGCGCGAGATCTTCGTGGGCGTGAGGGTGCACCTGGGCCGGTAGCAGCGGCCCGTAAGTCCCGAGTCCTGACGCGTGGGCCCGGCCGTGTCGCCCGGGCCCACGTCATAATGAGTCAGGAGGACTCGCGTCCGCTTATGCTCCGACCGACATTCCGGGCAACCCCTCTGCTTTCCGCGCTCACGCTGCCTGCCCTCGCCTGGCTCGTCGCATCGTCGATGGCGCTGGCGCAGGTTCCGCCACCCCCGGCCGGCGCGCAGGCTGCGCCACCCCCTCTCCAACCGCCGCAAATGGTGGGGCGATGGGACCTCAACGTGCAGGCGAGCGACCCGACGCCGGCTCCGGAACAGCAGCAGGGCGAGGGCCAGGACCGGGAGGATCGCGGCGGCGGCGGGGGAGGCGGCCGCGGCGGGCGTGGCGGCGGGATGGGCGGCCGGGGCGGCTCGAGGACCGAGTGGGACCGCACCGCCAAGCAGCCGGATTCGAGCGCGGTGCGCCAGGAAATGGAACGCGCGCTCGAAGCGCCGCGCTTCCTCATCATCGTCCAGCGCGAGGGGACCGTGATCCTGACCGACGACCAGGGGCGCGTGACGACGCTCAAGCCGGACGGCACGAAGGTGGTCGAGCAGCAGGCCGGTGGAACGGTCGAGCGGACCACGAGGTGGACCGACCGCGCGCTGGAGACGACGGCGAAGCTCGGCAACGGCGCGAAGGTGACGCAGACGTTCACCAAGGTCTTCGACGGGCTGCAGCTGGTTGTCGTCACGCGGGTCGAGGGAGGCAAGCTCCCGAGGCCGATCGAGCTCAAGCGCGTGTACGACCAGGCGTTCCAGTGACATCCGGCTGGCGGCTCGCGACCGGCGGCTGACGGCGCCGTCACACGCTCCTCTGCGGCGACCCTTCAGGGTTGCGGAGGATCACCAGATAGCGCAGGGCTTCAGCCCTGCGCCGTTTCGACTGTGCTCAACCTCTCCGCCAGCGCCATCGGGTCAGCGAGGTGTATCAGCAGCAGATCCGCCGCCCGGAACGCCTCGGCGAGCCGCGCCTCGTCGAGACCTCGCCTGGCCGCGGCGCACGCCCGGGCGGCCTCGACGCGCGCCACCTTCAGCGCGACGTCCAGGGAGCGCACGACCGTGCGCAGTCCCCGCCCGTTGTAGGCGCACCAGTTGCCGAACGCGTGCGCCGCGAGGAACTGCCGGAGCGGACGGTGGAAACCGGGCCATGCCGGCGCGACCAGCTCGGCATCGAGACCGGGAAGGCCTTCAGGGGCTGGTCGCGTGGCGATACCGCTCGGGATGGAGGCGCGGACCAGTTCGTACGCCTCCAGGGGTCGGAGCGGTACCGCTCCGACCCCTACGGGAGGGAGAGCGGCGATGAGGGCGTCGAGCCGTCCGCGCAGGCTGCCCTCCGACGGCTTCCACGGCCTCAGTTCTTCGGTCAGGGCGGCGATCCGTGCCAGCGCCGACTCTGGTGCGATGTCGAGACCGAGCACCCCCAGCGCAAATCCCTCCCATGCGCGGTAGCTCTCGCGGTCGGCGAGCAAGCCCGGCCGGAGCAGCGGCGGCAGCGCCTCCGTGGCGTCGAGGCCTTCGAGCGCGAGATGCCCGACGAGCGCGGGCGGCGCCTCGACGACCGCCGTCGAAAGTCCGGTGCGGAACGCCAGCCTCGCGACCGTGGGGCAGTAGTGCGAGAGCGACACCGCGACGCGGTCGGGCTCGAGCAGGCAGCGGCGCGGAAAGTGCTGGCAGGCGGCGGGCAGCGACGAGTGTCCGAGGCCGCGCTGCACCGAGCACAGCCCGTCGTCCTGGCGGTAGAAGACGCACGCCCCGGACGCGCGCGTCCGCATCACGCCGCCGGCGCCAGGCGGAAGGTCCGGCGGCATCACCAACGGTCTGCCCTCGCCGGGCCCATCGGTCTCGAACGAGAGCCGGCCTGCCGCGAGCGCCTCCCGCCATGCCGCCAGCCGTTCCTGCTCGACGTGGACCGGCCAGCCGGAGGTGCAGCACGGCCCTGACCGCTCGCAGGCATAATCGGCATGCAGGGACAGGCAGACGGCCGGCATCGCCCGATCTTATCCTTGACCCGACCGACCCGGCGCTGCTGTGATACGGGAATGGCTCCGGCAGGCGGCAAGCCGCAAGGCGCAAGCCCATTGAAAATCGGAGGACTCCGTGTCCGACACGCTCGAGCTTCAACGCCGGTTCTTCGCCGAGGAGATTGAGGCCGTCGCCTGCCTGCGCACGCCGGCGCTCGTCGACGCGCTGGCGACCGTGCCGCGCGAGCGGTTCCTGCCGCCCGGGCCGTGGAAGGTGGCGAGCCAGGGCGATTTCATGGCGGGGTCGCGGATGCCCGACGCCTGGCGGACCACGCCGGACGCCGACCCGCGCCACACCTTCCACAACATCTCCATCTCGATCGACCCGGCCCGCCAGCTCTTCAACGGACAGCCCGCGCTCGTCTGCTCGTGGATCGACATGCTGGGCGTCGCGCCCGGCGCGCGCGTGCTGCACGTCGGCTGCGGCCGCGGCTACTACTCGGCGCTGATGGCGCACGTCGTGGGCCGGGAGGGCCGCGTCGTCGCGATCGAAGTTGACCGCGAGCTGGCCGAACAGGCGTCGGCGTCGCTCGCGCCGTGGACCCAGGTTGACGTCCGCCACGGGGACGGCAAGATCGATCCGCGCGACGAGACGTTCGACGCGATCCTGGTGAACGCCGGCGTCACGCACCCCGAAACGTGCTGGCTGGACGGGCTCTCGGCGGGCGGACGCATGCTGCTGCCGCTCACCGTCACGATCCCGGCCATGGGGACGCTCGGCAAGGGTCCGGCCCTGTTGCTCACGAACGACGGCGAGGGGGGCTCGTTCGGCGCGCGGACCGTCGGCTTCGTGGCGATCTACTCCGCCGTGGGCCTTCGCGACGACGCGCTGAACCGAATGCTCGGAGAGGCGATGAAGACCGGGCCGTTCCCGCCGGTGAAGAAGCTGCGCCGCGACGCGCACGACCCGTCGCCGGCGTGCTGGCTGCACGCGGGGAGTTTCTGCCTGAGCGCCTAGGATGGAAGAAGTACGAGGTACGAAGTGCGAAGTACGAAGTGCGAAGTACGAAGTGCGAAGTACGAAGTGCGAAGTACGAGCCGGCGTAAGGCGTATGGCGCAGGGCGTAGGGCGTGAGAGGAGTTCACCGTGCCCGAAGAGACCGAAGTTCCGACCGAGAAGCTGCACGAGGCGATCCACGAGGAGCTCGAGCACGAGGGCGGGCGCTTCCTCAAGCAGATCGCCCTGACGACCGCGCTGCTCGCGGCGTGCGCGGCGGTGGCGTCGCTGCTGGCGGGCGCCACGGTCAACGAGGCGCTCGTCCTCAAGACCGAGGCGACGCGCCTCCAGGCGCAGGCGTCCGACCAGTGGGCGTATTACCAGGCGAAGGGGATCAAGTCGGTCGTCGCGGAGGCCTCGCGCACGTCGTGGCTGGCGATAGGCAAGGAGCCGCCGCCAGCCTACGCCGAAACCCAGGCGCGCTACACGCGGGAGCAGGAGGCGATCAAGAAGGCCGCCGAGGAGAAGGAGCGGCAGCGCGACGAGAAGGAGCGCGAGGCCGACGTACTGCTGCATCGCCACCATGGCTACGCCAACGCGGTGGCGCTGTTCCAGGTGTCGATCGCGCTGGGGGCCGTTGCGGCTCTCACGCGCATCCGTCTCGTCTGGCTCGGCTCCGGCGTCGTGGGAATCGCCGGCATCGTGCTGAGCGCGCTCGCGGCGTTTCGCTGAGGGCGGCCCCGGCAAGCCGGATCGACCGCCGTCACCTGCCGCCGGAAGAGGGCGACGCGGCGTCCGATCAGAAGTGGTAGACGATGCCGGTGGCGACGCGGAACTCGTTGCCCGCACTCCCGTGGGCGCGGATGGCGCGGTAGTCACCCTGCAGCCGGACGGCGAGTGTCCGTGACACCATGACGTCGGCGCCGCCGCCGATCTGGGTCGCAAACGCGTCGTCCGACGCGCTCACGCCCATGACGGTCGCGTTGGCCCGCGCGAGGCCGAACAGCACCTGGACGAAGGGGAGCACCTTCGGGCCGGCCTTGGCGGTGTACCTCACGCCGCCGAGATAGCTGGTCACGTTGATTGTCACGTCGAGGCCCTGGTAGGTGAGCGGCTGGTAGTTCGCGCCGATCTCACCCACGAGCGACAGGTTTCCTGTCACCCGCGCCGCACCGGAGGCGACCCAGCCGGTCGGAAACCAGCCGCTGGCCTCCGGGATGTCGTTCGGGAGTTCCTTGTCGTACAGCACGCTGTAGGACAGAGCCAGGTCCCCCTTGGGCGCGTTCTGGGCTCTCGCCGGCGCGGCCAGCGTCAACACCACGGCGACGGCCAGGCAACACGCGATCGTATAACGGCGCATTCGAGACCTCCTGTGGGGGACCATGTAAAACGGTTCCGCGAGGCAGTGACGGGGCCCGGCGGAGAGGTTACAGGGCGGACGTGCCGGCCCCAGCCGGGCCGAGTTTAGCAGACCGCCACGATTCCGAGCCGGCAACAGGAACGGGCGCCTCGTTTGGGACGCATTCCGTCCCTGCTGCCCTCAGCCGCAATCGAGGCCGCAATCGTGGCTTGCCAGTTGGAGATCGAATCCCCACGCCGCGCGCGTGCGGAGGAGCCAGTGCCGCCGACGCGGAGAGGCACGATCAGTCGACGTGAATCGTTGCGATCAGCCGACGCTTAAGGTTGCGATCAGCCGACTAGAAATGTTGCGATCAGCCGAGGCGCCAGGTTACGATCAGAAGGGATGAAGGCCGACCTCTATCCGCGCCACGTCGTCCCTCGGGTGCTCGACGCGCTCGCCGACTCGCCTGTCGTGTTGATTCACGGCCCGCGCCAGTGCGGCAAGACGACCCTCGCGCGCCAGGTCGGCCGGCGCGAGCACTACGCGTACCTCAGCTTCGACGACCCGGTGGCGGCAGTGGCTGCCGACCGTGACCCGGTCGGATTCGTCTCCGATTTGCCCGAGCGGGCAATCCTCGACGAGGTGCAGCGCGTGCCGGCCGTGTTCACGGCTCTCAAGGCCGAGGTTGACCGGCGGCGCGTGCCGGGCCGATTCCTCCTGACCGGCTCGGCAAATGTGCTGTTCGTGCCGGGCGTCGCCGATTCCCTGGCGGGACGAATGGAGATCGTCCGCCTCCATCCCCTCGCCCAATCGGAACTGACCTCCGCGAAGCCGCCGGCGTTTCTCGACCGGATCTTCGGCGGGGCGTTCAAGGTCGCGAAATCCGATCGCCTGGCGGCTGAACTCCCTGAGCGCATTGCGGCCGGCGGCTACCCGCCCGCGCTGGCTCGCCCGCGAGCCCGGCGAAGGTCTGTCTGGTACCGCGACTACATCGAGACCCTGGTTCAGCGGGACGTGCGGGACCTGTCTCGAATTCGACAACTCGACGCGTTGCCGAGGCTGCTCTCGATTGCCGCCAGCCAGACGAGCCGGCTCTTGAACTTCGCTGACCTCGCGGCACCGTTCCAGGTCAGCCGGCCGACGATGCACGATTATCTCGCCCTGCTCGAGAGGGTGTTCCTGCTCGAAACACTCCCGCCTTGGCACACCAACCGGCTGAGCCGGGCGGTCAAGACTCCCAAGCTGCACATGGGCGATACCGGTGTTGCATGCGCACTGCTCGGCCTCGATGGACGCGCGCTCGCCGGAGACCGACCGTTGCTCGGGCAACTCCTCGAGACGTTCGTATTCCAGGAGCTGCGCCGGCAGGGTAGCTGGCACGAGCAGGACATTCGGTTCTTCCACTTCCGCGACAGGGACGGGGCGGAGGTGGACATCGTGCTGGAGCGAGGGACAAAGGAGGTTGCGGGCGTCGAAGTCAAAGCCGCCGCGAGTGTCAACCCGGCCGACTTTCGAGGACTTCGGAAGCTGCGTGCGGCCGCCGGAGCGAAGTTTACCGCAGGCGTTGTGCTCTACGATGGAGAGATGAGCGCGTCGTTCGGGGATGGGCTGCACGCCGTGCCGATCCGCGCGCTCTGGGAGATGATCTGAGACGCGTCAGAACGTGAGGGTTCCGCCCATGCTCAAGATCGCCACCTGGAACGTCAACGGCATCCGCGCCCGGCAGGCGCAGTTCGAGGAGTGGATCGCCCGCGAGCAGCCCGACGTCGTCTGCCTGCAGGAAATCAAGGCGGCGCCGGACCAGGTCCCGATGTCGCTGTGGGAAATGGACGGCTACTGGTGCTGCTGGCACGGCGGCAAGGGCTACTCCGGCGTCGGCCTGCACGTGCGGAAGGCGGCGTTCCCCGACCGGCCCGACTTCTCGCACCCGCCCTTCGATTTCGAGACGCGCGTGGCGGTCGCGACGCTGCCCGGCCTCTCCGTCGCGTCGCTCTACGTGCCGAACGGCGGCAAGGACTTCCAGGCCAAGATGCGATTCCTCGCCGCGGTAGACGACTACGCCCGCGAGGCCGAAACGTCGGGCCGCGAGATCGTGTTGTGCGGCGACCTCAACGTCACGCTTACCGACCAGGACGTGCACCCGAAAGAGCGCAAGCCGAACACGATCGGCCAGCTCCCGGAGGAGCGCGAGCTGCTGGCGCGCATCATCTCGCGCGGCCTGGTGGACGTCGGGCGCGCGCTCGACCCAGACAACGAGGAACTGTTCACCTGGTGGCCGCCGTGGCGCAGCATGCGCCAGCGGAACATCGGCTGGCGGCTCGACTACGTGCTCGCGAGCCGCGCGCTCGCGGCGAGGGCCACGCGCTGCCCGGCCTACCGCGACATCGGCACGAGCGACCACGGCCCTGTGGTCGCGGAGTTCGCCTGAGCCCTGATATCCTGAAGTGTGACCCTGACGACGATCTTCCTCGATGCCGGGGGCGTGCTGGTCACGCCCAACTGGCGGCGCGTGAGCGCGGCGCTCGCCGCCCACCACGTAGCCGTGACTCCCGACGCGCTCAAGGCGGCGGACCCGCTGGCCCGCCGCGACATCGACCTCGGCCTCGGCCCGGCCGCGACCGACCAGCAGCGCGGCTGGGGGTACTTCAACCTGGTCCTCGAGCACTGCGGCGTGCCGGTGACCGACGCCGCCGTGGCGGCGCTCGACGAGTTGCAGGGCTACCACGCCGAGCACAACCTGTGGGAACGGGTGCCGGAAGGCGTGCCCGAGACGCTCGACCGGCTCCGCGCGATGGGCCTGAAGCTGGTCGTCGTCTCGAACGCCAACGGCAAGCTCAGGCACCTGTTCACGAGGCTCGACCTGGCGCGGCGCTTCGACGTGATGCTCGACTCGGCCGAGGAAGGCGTGGAGAAGCCGGACCCGCGATTGTTCGAGCTGGCGCTCGAACGGTCGGGCGCGCGCCGCGAGCAGGCGATGCACGTCGGCGATCTCTACCACGTGGACGTGGAAGGCGCCCGCGGCGCCGGTCTCGAGGCGGTGCTGCTCGACGTGGCCGATCTCTACGGCGGGTTCGACTGCCGCCGCATCAGGTCGCTCGGGGAGTTGCCCGATTTGGTCGCCGCCCTTTGACCGGTCCGGTGTCGGCCGTCCCCTTCAGGGGCGGCGCCTGATCGGCGGGTCTGAAGACCCGCCCTGACGTACGGTCTCGCTTGAGCCTTGAGCCCTCGTGTGTAGGCCGACGCTGAAGGGTTGGCGCGGGACAAGGATCGCGCGCACCATCCACCCGACGGCGGCCACCGCCGCGACCAGCAGGACCAGGAAGACGAGGATCGCTCCCCACTGGGGCTGCACCCACGTCGCGGGCTGCAGCCCGGCTGTCGCAAGCTCTGCCCGCCGGGCGGCGTCGCGCACCATCACCATGCAGACGAGCGTGACCGCCAGGCTGCCCGCTCCGCCGGCGAGCAGCGAGCGCGGGTCGTTCGCCATGATGGCCGGGATCAGGTGCCCGAACGCGGAGAGCGCCGCCACGATCCCGGCGACGAGCCACACCGTCGCCATCGCGTTCCGCCCCATGAACTGCAGCATGGTCGGCAACGGCAGGGCCGCCAGCCACCAGACGCCGAACATGATGTTGAGCGCGGTCGCGGCGACAAACAGGACGGCGCCCTGCCGCACCATCCAGGCCGACCGCTCCGCGTCGCCCTTTCGCCTGCCGTAGCCGGCAATCGCGAGGGCCACGCCGGCCACCGCGCACGCGCCCGTGACGACGTGGAGGAATCGCGGAGCGAGCGTCGGGTCGCCGAGGTTGAGGTGGAGTCCGCTCGCGCTCGCGGCGAAGAGCGCCGCCAGGCGGTCCGGGCGCATCGTCGCCCCCATCACGTTCGACTGGACGAACGCGACGAAGACGACGCAGGTCGGGACGACGAGCGCGCCGAGCGAGACGAGCCAGGTCTTCGCCTTCGGGCTGCGCGCCGCGTACGCCGCGTAGTAGCCCAGGATGAGCGCCAGCACCACGAGGAACCAGGGCACCGCCAGCACCACCGCCGCGCTGAAGAACGCGCGCCCGTAGAGCACCTGCACGAAGAGCAGCGCGGCGACGCCCAGCGTGATCGTCGCCGCGAACAGCACCGGGAGGGCGCCCGCGACCACGCGCGCGAGTTCTGCCCACCGCTCGTCCTTCCGGCCGCGGATCCGCGCGACGACGCCGACGATCGACCCGCCGAGGAGCAGGTTCATCGGCAGCACGTGGAGCAGGAAGGTGAGGCCGAGAAGCCCGGACAGGAGCCACGTCGGCGCCGGCATCGGCAGCGGGTCGAGCGCGGGCAGCGGCGTCACCGGGCGCCTCCCGTCTTCGGCGACACCGGCAGCGAGGCCACGTAGTCGGCGAGCGAGTGCCGCAGCGCGTCGCTGCCCTCGAAGGTCGGCATCACGGGATTGACGGTCGGCAGGTGGCCCAGCAGTTCGTAGACGCGCGCGGTGGTGAGTCCGCGCCCGCCGATCTGGTAATCCGCCCCTGGGCCGTGGCAGGGCGAGCAGGTGTCGTTGAAGTACGCGCGGCCCGCATCGCCCGCCGACGCGGGGCCGCCAGGCGCGGGCAGGTGCGGAGTCGTTCCGCCAAGCCTCGCGAGGTAGACCGCGACCGCCTCGCGCTCGGCGTCCGTGCCCGGGAACGGCGGCATCCGACGGCCTCTCCACGTCCAGAGCGTGCCGTCGCCCACCGGCTGCCGGTCCGACGTCGTCAGGCGCGCGAGGATCGACGAGATCGCCTCCTGGCTGCGGCCCGCGACGAGCGGGCGAATGGCCAGGTAACCGTCGATCGTGTGGCACATGGTGCAGGACAGGCGGAACACTTCGCGGCCGTCGTCCTCGACGCGCTGCAGTGGGTCGCCGCCCGGCGCCGCTGCCGGCAGCCGGGTCCACCGCGCCGACTTCAGCACCCCGTCCCGCCGCAGCGCCGACAACTCGAAGCGGTCGTCGCGCACGGTCGGCTCGGTGGCGGCGACCGCGCGCGTCCACTCCGGCGCGACGCGCACGCCGTTGACGAACATGTAGCGCCCGATCACGTAAGGCTTGCGCAGGTCCTCGCGCACCCACTCGCCGCCGCCCATCGCGACCAGGGCCGCCGCGACCAGGAGAACCGCCGTGACGCGGCCGTAGGCGTGCGGCGCCACGTACGCGATCGCGACGGTCAGCAGCAGCGTCACGAGCGACGCGACGATCACGGCGCGGGCCGCGACGATGGCCGGCGGATAGCCGGACACGCTGCCGGTGATCAGGACGGCGACGATGTCGCCGACCGACGCGGCTTTCAGGCCGAGGACTTCGAGCACCTCGACGCCCGCGTGCGACGCCGCCCACAAGAACCAGACGACGGCCAGGGGCAGCGCGATCGCCATGGGCAGGACCCACGTCGCCGCGTATCTCGCCACCTTGGCCTTCACGTCGCGGTCCGCCATCCCGGCGGCCGTGAGGATGACGTAGAGGCCAGCCAGGCCGACCGCGGCGAACGTGCGGGCGAAGACGGAGGGCCAGTAGGTCGGGTTGAGCAGTCCGTCCCACATGCGGCCGGTCGCGAGCCACGCGCCGGGCGTCAGCATGAAGGCGAGGATGCCGTTGATGACGACCAGGCTGAGCCACGCGGCGCCGAAGTAGACCCACCCGACCCGCTGGTGCGTGGCGGCGTCGAGCCGATCCCAGCCGTAGTAGTAGACCATCGCCGCCGCGATCTCGACGACGAAGAAGGTCCACTCGATAGCCCAGGCCCAGACGAAGACGTGGATGAGCGCCGAGGTGGCCTGCGGGTGGACGAGGCCGATCGTGAACCAGATGCCGACGCCGGTCACGGCGCCGAGGACCAGCGTCAGCAGCGCGAACACCGCGCTCAGCCGGCGCAGGTAGCCGAGCATCCCGTCGTCGCGCTCCCGCCTGGCCTTCCGCTCGGCCAGCACGAGGAACAGGCCGCCGCCGACGGCGAAGTGCGAGATGAAGACGTGGACGATCGCGACGCACGCGATCAGGAGACCCGGGGCGGGAAGGGACCAGAGGGGGTAGTTCACGTGGCCTTCCGGGGCATCGCCTCTGAACGATAGCGCAGGGCTCAAGCCCTGCGCTATCTGGCTGACGGCTGACGACTGGCGGCCGATGACCGTCAGCCGTCAGCCGTCGGCCGGAGATTACTTCACCCGCCCTTCCACCGCCCCCCAGTTGATGTTGGCAAAGAAGGCCGCGATGTAGTCGGCGCGCTTGAGGCCGTAGTCGAGCATGAAGGCGTGCTCGAAGACGTCCAGCACGAGCAGCGGCACGCAGCCGGCCGGGTGGGCGACGTCGTGCTCGCCAATCCAGAAGTTCATGAGGCGTCCGCCGGCCGGATCCTGGTAGAGGACCGTCCAGCCGATGCCGCGCATCGCGCCGGTCGCCTTGAAGTCCTTCTCCCAGTTCTCGACGCTTCCGAAGTCCGCGGCCAGCTTCTTCGCGAGCGCGCCGTTCGCGTCGAGCGGCTTCGCCCTGAGGTTCTCGAAGTAGAGCTCGTGCAGGCGCATGCCGTCGAACTCCCAGCCGAGCCGCCGCTTGAGCTCCGCGTACTCCGGCGTGCCGGACTTGCCGTCGCCGAGCATCGTGCCGACGAGATCGAGCACCTTGTTGGTGTTGGTGACGTAGCCCTGGTAGAGCGTGAAGTGGTTCCTCAGCAGCGTCTCGCTGAAGCCAGGGATCCCGACGAGCGCGGAATAGTCCTTCGCGGTATAGGCCATGATGTCCTCCTGCTTGAGCATCAAGTATAGACCAGCTGGAAGCGGATCACGGACGGAGGACGAGAGACAGAGTAGCGGGCTGCGGATCACGGCCGTCAGCCGTCAGCCCTCAGCCTTCAGGCCGTTAATAAATGAACTCCCTCACATCGTACTTCGCCAGCTGGGGCCGGGGACCCTCGAACACGAGGCCGGTCCGGATGGCTTCGGCCTGCGCCATCCTCTCGTCGGGCGGCAGGGGTTCGATCGCGGCCGCGGCCGCCGCCCGCGGATACGCGGTGCCGGGCATCTCGACGAGCTCGCTGAAGAAGAGCAGGTCGCCCGCGCCGAGGCCCATCTGGTTCAACGCCGAGACGGTGTCGCGCACGTGGCCGTCGGCGAAGGCGCGTCCGCCGAGGCCGATCATGACGATGACGCCGACCTGCGCGCCGCCCGCCTTGATCGCGCGCACCGTCTCGACCGCCTGTTCGCGCGTGGCCGGCTTCCGGACGAAGGTCAGCAGGGGGTCGTGGCCGGATTCCAGGCCGACGTACACCCGGCCGAGGCCGCGCCGTCGCAGTTCGGCATAGTCCCCGGCCGACTTGCCGATCCCGGTGAACCCGTCCACGAACGCGTTGATCGGCCGCGCGCCTCCGCCGAAGGGGCCGGGCAGCCGGTCGAAGAACTCGAGGAGCCTGGCCATCGGCACGGCCAGCGCGTTCGCCGAGCCGAGGAAGAAGGACCGGCCGCGAAGCCGCGCCGACTCGCCGAGGTAGTCGCGCACCGCCGCCACGTGGCGGCCGAACTCCTCGGCCGACTTCACGCGGTAGCCCCCGTGGTAGAGGTCGCAGAAGGTGCAGGTGCCGAACGAGCACCCGTCGGTGGCCTGCAGCACGGTCGAGAGGTATTGGTCAGGCGGCAGGATGCCGATGGGCGAGTAGACCTCCGCGAACCGCGCCGCGTCGCAGCGCGCGGCCGCGGGATCGAAGCCCGCGCAGCGAGCGACGATCGCCGCCACGTCGTCGCCAGGGTGGCGCCCTCCGGCGGCAACCCACGCGTGGGGGTCCCGGTCGAGTGACCGCGCGAGCAGCGCTGCCTGCTCGGCCGTCTCGCGGACGACCCGGTCGGCGGCGGCCCCCTCGAGCGGCACGCGGCGCCGCACGTCGGCGGACCGGCCGGGCTTGAACAGCAGGCGGCCGCTGAGCCCGCGGCGATAGGTCTCGCCACCCCGCCAGAGGCTGTAGAGCCGCCCGCCGAAGTCCCAGGCGGCCACCCACGCGGCCTCGAAGGCCAGCGAAATGGAGGTATCCTTGACACTCAACGTCGCCGCACGGGAGCCGAGCGTGCCGCGGAAGACCATGGGCTCAGGATAACCCAGGCTCAGGGCTGAAGGCTCAGTGGCGAGCGGGAAGCGGATCACGGACGGAGGACGGGAGACAGGGTAGCCGGCAGCGGATATTGGTCGCCGGCCGTCAGTCGTCAGCCGTCAGCCGTCAGCCGGAGAAAGTCATGTCCTCCATCGATCGTCGCCAATTCCTCCAGGCCGGTGTCGCGGGAAGCGTGGGCGTCGCGGCCGGCAGGCTGGCCGGCGACGACCTCGCCGCGGCCGGCCAGGCGTCGCGTCCCGCGCCGCTGCCGCCGTTCGACCTCCAGGAAGCCACGCTCGCCGATCTTCAGAAGAAGATGCAGTCGGGCGAGGAGTCCGCGAGGTCGCTGGTCGATAAGTACCGGCGCCGCATCGAAGCGCTGGACAAGCAGGGGCCGGCGCTCCACGCCGTGATCGAGATCAACCCGGACGCCGACGACATCGCGGCCCGCCTCGACACCGAGCGGGCGGGCAAGGGGCCGCGGGGCCCGCTGCACGGCATCCCCGTCCTCATCAAGGACAATATCGGCACCGCCGATCGGATGACGACGACCGCCGGGTCGCTCGCGCTCGAGGGGTCGACGCCGGCACGCGACGCCTTCGTGGCGCGTCGGCTGCGCGAGGCCGGCGCGATCATCCTCGGCAAGACGAACCTGAGCGAGTGGGCGAATTTCCGGTCCACGCACTCGACCAGCGGCTGGAGCGGCCGCGGCGGCCAGGCGAAGAACCCCTACGCGCTCGACCGGAACCCGTCCGGGTCGAGCTCGGGGACCGGCGTCGCCGTGTCGGCCAACTTCGCCGCGGTCGGCGTCGGCACCGAGACCGACGGGTCGATCGTCTCCCCGTCGAACAACTGCGGACTGGTCGGCGTCAAGCCCACCATCGGCCTCGTCAGCCGGACCGGCATCATCCCGATCGCGCACAGCCAGGACACGGCCGGCCCGATGACGCGCACGGTGACCGACGCGGCGATCCTGCTCGGCGCGCTCGTCGGCGCCGACCCCGACGACCGCGTGACGGTCGCGGGCGCCGCGAAGGGGCGGCGCGACTACACGACCTTCCTCGACCTCAACGCGCTCGAGGGCGCCCGGATCGGCATCCCGCGCAAGGCCTGTTTCGGGATGAGCGCCCCGGCCGACCGGGTCGTCGAGGAAGCGATCGCGGTGCTCCGCAAGCTGGGCGCGGTCATCGTCGATCCGGCGGACATCCCGCCCGCCTCGAAGGTGTCCGACAGCGAGTTCACGGTCCTTCTTTGCGAGTTCAAGGCCGACCTGAACGCTTACCTCGCGGGCCTCGGCCCCCAGGCGCCGGCCCACTCGCTCCAGGACCTGATCGCGTTCAACGAGCGACACAAGGACCGCGAGATGCCGTACTTCGACCAGGAGATCTTCCTCCAGGCCGAGAAGGCCGTCCCGCTCACCGACCCGAAGTACAAGGCGGCGCTCGCGAACGGACACCAGTGGACGCGCACGCTCGGCATCGACGCCCTGGCGGCGAAGCACCGCCTCGACGCGTTCGTCGCCCCGACGAGCGGCCCGGCGTCGCTCACCGACCTGGTCAACGGGGACTACGGCCCGAGCGGTTGCTCGACCTTCGCGGCCGTGGCCGGCTACCCGCACGTCACCCTGCCGGCCGGCCACGCGTTCGGCCTGCCGGTCGGGCTGTCGTTCTTCGGGCCGGCGTTCACCGAGGGGAAGCTGCTCGGCTACGCCTTCGCGTTCGAGCAGGCGACGAAGCACCGGCGCCCGCCGCGCTTCCTTCCTACGGCCGAGCTATGAGGCGTGAGGCGTAAGGCGCGGGGGGCTTGCCCTCCGTAGCCCCGCCGCCGTTCGACTCTGGCGGGGCGGTGGAGGGAACCCCGACGCCCCGCCGTGCGTAACCATTCTCAGGGTCGGCGAGCGACACGTTCCGCCCTTGTACGTAGGCCGGGTCTTCAGACCCGGCGCTGCAGCCCGGAGAACATCCATGTCAAACCTGCTCCAGGACGCGCGCTACAGCCTCCGTCTGCTGTTCAAGAACCCGGGGTTCTCGCTGACGGCCATCCTGGTGCTCGCGCTCGGCATCGGGGCGAATGCCGCCGTCTTCACCCTGGTCAACACGCTCTTCCTCCGGCCGATGCCGGGCAGCGAACGTCCGGGCCAGGTGGTCGGCATCTACAGCCACGACCACACCAAGCCCGATTCGTACCGCGCGTTCTCGTACCCGGGATACGTCGACGTCCGGGACCACAGCCGTGGTTTCACGAGCGTCATGGCGTTCACCGTGTCGTTTGTCGGCATCGGGGAGGCCGACGCGACGCGGCGCACGTTCGGCTCGGCGATCACGCGCAACTACTTCGCCACGCTCGGCGTGGACCTGCTGGCCGGCCGCACCTTCACCGCGGAGGAGGAGCGGCCCGGAAGCCAGGCCGCCGTCGCCATCGTCAGCTACCCGTACTGGAAGAGCCACGGCGGCGATCTCGCCATCCTGGGCCGGACGGTCCGCCTCAACAGCCGCCCGTTCACGATCGTGGGAATCGCGCCGCGCGGCTTCACCGGGACCTCCTCCCTGGCCGCGCCGGAAGTCTGGGTCCCAATCGGCGCGAACGAGCTCATCGAGAACGACTTCATGCGCGACGACACGTCGGCCACCTCGGTCGCGGATCGGCGCAGCCAGGCGCTGATGCTGGTCGGCAGGCTGAAGCCGGGCCTGACGGCCGAGGCCGAGATGCCGGCGCTCAAGCGCCTGTCCACCGATCTCGAGCGGGCCTACCCGGCCGAGAACAAGAACCAGCTGCTCTCGGTGCAGAAGCTGCCGCGCGCGTCGATCTCCACCAGCCCGACCGACGATGGCGACATGGGCGGGATGTTTGCGATGCTGATCGGGATGGCCGTGATCGTCCTGGTCGTCGCCTGCCTGAACCTCGCCAACATGATGCTGGCGCGCGGCTCGGCGCGGCGGAAGGAAATCGCGATGCGCCTGGCGCTCGGCGGCAGCCGCGGCCGGATCGTGCGGCAGTTGCTGACCGAGGGGATGATGCTGTCGCTCGTCGGAGGCGCCTTCGGCCTGCTACTCGGCTACTGGTCCATCAACCTGCTGGTGGCGACGCTGCTGCCGCTCTCGCCGGTCCCGCTCGTCTTCGACGGCACGCCCGACGTGCGCGTGCTCGGCGCGACGCTCGCCTTCTGCGTGTTGAGCACGGTCGTGTTCGGCCTGGGGCCGGCCTGGAAGCTGTCGCGCACGAGCGTTGTACCCGAGCTCAAAGAACAGGGCGGGGAGGACTCGCGCAAGCGCCTGCGCTGGTTCTCGGCCCGCAACGTGCTGGTCGCCACGCAGATCGCGCTGTCGCTGGCCCTGCTGACGACGGCCGGCCTGTTCACGCGCGGCGCGATGAAGGCCGGGCAGGCCGACCCGGGCTACCGCTACGACGGGCAGGCGCTCGTGTCGGTGGATACCAGCCTGGCCGGCTACAACCCGGAACAGGGCCGCGCCATTTACCGCCGGCTGATGGATCGGCTGCGCGGCGTCCCCGGCGTGCGGTCGGCCAGCCTCGCGTCGGTCGTCGCCTTCGGCGGCATGACGGAAGGGAAGACGGTGCAGAAGCCGGGCGCCGAGAACGCGCGCGGCAAGGACGGCCGCGCGGCCGGCATCTCGACCGTCGCCTACATCGTCGGGACCGACTACTTCTCGACGCTCGGCCTGAAGCCGCTGCGCGGGCGCGAGTTCACGCCCGCCGAGGAGCAGGACCAGGTGGCCGTGCCGGTGGCGATCATCGACGAGCCGCTCGCCCGCCAGCTGTTCGGGAAGGAGAACCCGGTCGGCCAGCAGATCCAGTTCCCCTCGCGCGAGGACGCCGGCCCCGCCAGCGGGAGCGGCGTCGTGGTCAACAGCTCCGACGACAAGCGGCAGGTGCTGGAGGTCGTCGGCGTCGTGCCGGGCCTCAGGCACGACCTGTTCGACAAGGCGCCGGTGGCGCACGTCTACCTGCCGTTCGGCGGCCAGTTCAGGAGCGGCATGAACGTGCACCTGCGCCTCGCCTCGACCGCGCCGGGTGCCGAAGCCGCGGTCCTGCAGACGGTTCGCCGTGAGATCCGCGCGGTGGACGAGCGGCTGCCCGTGCTCGGTCTCCAGACGATGGAGCACTTCAGGGATTCGAGCGTGATGTACTGGGTCGTCAAGGCGGGCGCGTGGCTGTTCGCGGTCTTCGGCCTGGTCGCCGTCTTCCTGGCCGTTGTCGGGCTCTACGCGGTGAAGGCGTACGTCGTGGCCCGGCGCACGCGCGAGATCGGGATCCGAATCGCGCTCGGCTCGACGCCCGGCAACGTGCTCTGGCTGGTGCTGAAGGAAGGGCTGGTGCTCACGGGGGCCGGGCTGCTCGTGGGCCTCTGGATCGCGGCCGGCATCGGCCTGCTGGTGGGCAGCGCGCTCTACGAGGTCAGCGCGTTCGACCCGGTCGTGTTCGCGGTGGCGCCGCTGCTCCTCGCGGCGGCGTCGCTCGCGGCGTGTTACTTGCCCGCGCGCCGTGCCACGCGGATCCAGCCGACGGTGGCGCTGCGGATGGAGTGACAAAGCGCGCGTAGGGCGGGCCTTCAGGCCCGCCAGATCCGGCAGCCCTGAAGGGCCGCCCTACAACCGTGCCTGAGCCCTGAGCCTTGAGCCCTGAGCCTTCCTAGTGGCGCCCCGCCATCCCGCACGCTCCCGGCCCCCCTGGCACTCCGCACGACGCGCACGGGCTGTCTGCAGGAAAGCTTGCGCCGCCTGAAGACGCCGGCACGCTGACGGCAAACACCGACAGCTGTTTCTCCAGCTGCTGGCCCTCGCACTTCGGGCACGTCGGCGCGACGCCGGCACGCACCAGGTGCTCGAACTTATGACCGCACGACTCGCATCGATATTCGAACAGAGGCATCCCGGGTTCCCCTCTCATTCCGGCTGACGGCTGACGGCTGACGGCTGACGACTGACGGCTGGAGCCGCTGACTTGGGGTCGGAGCGGTTTTTCCTCGATTACACTTCTGAAATTCAATACTGTAATCGAAGAAAAACCGCTCCGACCCCTCAAGTCAACCGAGGTTCCATGATGACACGAGTTCGCGGTTCCCGCCTCGCCTGGCTGCTTGCCGGCGTCCTGGTCTTCTCGTCGGTCCTGCTCGCGCAGCAGGCGCGCCAGGCCCAGTCGTCCGACCCGTTGAGCGAAGACCGGCTCATGGTCGACATGCACTCGATCACGAGCCAGACGTTGTACGACTACGTGAAGCTGATGGCCTCGCCGAAGTACGAGGGGCGGCTCACCGGCACGCCGGCCTACGACGCGGTCGCCAAGTGGGCCGCCGACCTGCTGGCGTCGTGGAAGATCAAACCGGCCGGCGACCAGGGCGGCTTCTACCAGAAGTTCCCCGACCCCTACACGCTCGTGCTCCCCGGCGGCGCGCTCTCGCTCGACGTCAAGCTGCCGAACGGCGACACGATCAAGCGGCCCTACGTGCTCGAGGACGAGTTCTTCCCGGGCTCGACATCCGACTCCGGCTCGATCACCGCCGAGGTGGTGTACGTCGGCTACGGCATCACGGCGCCCGAGCTCGGCTACGACGACTACGCGGGCGTGGACGTGAAAGGCAAGCTCGTGATGGCCGAGCCCGAATCGCCGGTCGGCCCCAACCGCGATCCCGAGGTCTTCAAGAAGTGGCGGCCGTACTCGTTCCATGACTACAAGGTCCAGAACGCGGTGAAGCACGGCGCGGCCGGCATCGTGTACAACTACCTCCTCGCCAATCCCAACTGCGTCTTCGTCAAGGGCTTCGGCTTCACCTCCGTCGGCCGCACCGTCGTGGACGATGTCTTCGCGGGTACCGGCCGCAAGCACGACGAGGTCGTGCGTGGCATCGGGACGACACTCAAGCCCGCGTCGTTTGCGACCGGCAAGGTGATGACGATGGTCAACCGGACCGAATACCATCCCGAGGGGATCGGCTCGAACGTCGTCGCCTGGATCGAGGGGACCGACCCGGTCCTCAAGCAGGAAGCGATCGTCGTCGGCGCCCACCTCGACCACCTCGGCTTCAACCCGCTGCTGATGCCCGGTGCGCACGACAACGCGTCGGGGGCGGCCGTGCTGCTCGGCGCCGCGCAGGCGCTGGCCGAGTCGCAGATCCCCTTCAAGCGCTCGATCGTGTTCGTGCTGTTCGGCGCCGAGGAGCAGGGGGTCAAGGGCTCCGAGTTCTACGTCGCCCACCCGTTCATCCCGAACACGAAGACGGTGGCGATGCTGAACCTGGAGAGCGTCGGGCGGGGCGAGTCGATCAGCGCCGGGTCCGGGCGCAACTTCCCGGCCCTGTGGGAGGTCGTCGACCGCGAGAACAAGAAGTACATCCACCGGCCGGTGACGCCGACCTCGAACGCGAACCTCGCGCGTCCGCGGCAGGACGCGGCGCACTTCCTGTGGGCGGGCGTGCCGACGATCTCGTTCGGCACCGGCGGCGCGAAGCCGCTGCCCTTCGCCTCCTACCACACGTCGAAGGACTCGATCGACATCATCACGCCCGCGATCATGGAGGACCTGTCGCGGCTCCTGTTCCTGACCACCGTGGAGCTCGCAACAAAGTAGGGCTCGCCTTTGGGCTTCAGGCTACAGGCTACGGGCTTCGGGCGGTGTCACGCGGGTCACGTTGAATACGGCCGCGAGCCGCAAGCCGCAAGGCGTAAGGCGTGGGGCGTGAGGCGTAAGCCGCCGTGGTGGTAGTCTGTAATCACACCACCACGCACCAGGAGGGCGACGATGATTGACACGCTGCGCAAGCTCCTGCTGGCCGGACTCGGGGCGCTCGACATGACCGAGGAGAAAGCCAAGGCCTTCTTCGCCGACCTCGTCGCGCGCGGCGAGTTGAGCGAGAAGGACGCGAGGGAGATGATCGCGTCGTGGTCGAAGCGGGCGGCCGAGCAGAAAGACCACCTGCAGAAGGACGTCGAGCAGGCCGTGCATGGCGCGCTCGGCAGGATGGGGATCGCCCGGCAGGCCGAGATCGACGCGCTCAAGGCGAAGCTCGCCGAGCTCGAAGCGAGACTCACCGACAAGGACAGCGGGAAGCCGGCTTGAGCCTTGCGCCCTACGCCTTACGCCTTGAGCCCTGAGCCTTGCCCGCCTTCGCGCGAAGCGCTACGGCGAGGCCTCGCCGTAGCCCGCGAGGATTAGGCGCGGGCGGAGGCGGGAGCCTGCTTATGCGCCTTCCCGGCCCTGCACTCCCGGCGCAGCAGTGGCGCCGGCTTCGGGAGATCGCCACCGTCCTGGTGAAGTTCGGCTTCCCGGACGTCGTGGCGCGCCTGAAGCTCGACCGCACGCTCGCCTTCGGCCGCCGGTTGCTTCCGTGGCGGCGGCGGGCCGCGCCGCCCGGCACGGCCGCCGAGCGCTTCCGCCTGGCGCTCGAGGCGCTCGGGCCCACCTTCATCAAGTTCGGCCAGGCCCTCAGCATCCGTTCCGACCTGCTGCCCGCGGACTTCGTCGCGGAACTGGCCCGCCTCCAGGACATGGTGCCGTCGCTGCCGCCCGGCGTGGCGGAGGAGGCCGTCGAGCGGGAGTTGGGCGTCCCGCTCCGCGAGGTGTTCGCTGAATTCGAGCGGACGCCGGTCGCCGCGGCGTCGATCGCGCAGGTGCACCGGGCCCGGCTGCTCGGCGGCGAGGATGTCGCGGTCAAGGTGCGGCGGCCCGGCATCGACGCGGTCATCGATCGGGACCTCGGCGTCCTCGGCCTCATCGCGCGTCTCGCCGAGCGCTACCTGCCCGACGCCGATCTCTACCAGCCGACGCTGCTCGTGGCCGAATTCGCCCGCCTCATCCGCCGCGAGCAAGACATGGCGCGCGAAGGGCGCACCATCGAGCGCTTCGCCCGCAACTTCGAGGGCGACCCCACCGTGCGCTTTCCGCGCGTGCACTGGTCGGCGACCACGAACGGCGTCCTCACGATGGAATACATGGAGGGGACGAAGGCGGCGGACGCGCTGGCCGGGTCGCAGGGCTTCGACGCGGGCGTCGTGGCGGCGAGCGCCGGGACGCTGCTCCTGAAGCAGGTGCTGCGCGACGGCCTCTTCCACGCCGATCCCCACCCGGCCAACATCTTCATCCTCCCCGGGAACGTCGTCTGCCTGCTCGACTTCGGCAGCGTGGGCCGCCTCGACCGGCGCCTGCGCGACGCGCTGGCGCGGATGGTGGACGCGATCGTGCGCGAGGACGCGGAGCGGCTCGCCGCCGCCATCCTGTCGATCGGCCGCCCCCTCCACGTGCTCGACGACGGGCAACTGCGGCGCGACCTGGCGGACCTGATCGACGGCTACGCGGGAAGCACGCTGCGCGACCTGTCGCTTGCGAACCTGCTGCTGGACTCGCTCGCCGTCATGCGGCGGCACCGGCTGCAGTTCCCGGTGGACCTGATGCTGCTCGCCCGGGCGTTCGTCACCGTCGAAGGAGTCTGCCGGCGGCTCGACCCTTCCTTCAACATGGTCGAGCAGGCGCGGCCGGTCATCGCCGGGATCCTTCGCGACCGGCTGACGCCTTCCGCCCTGGCCGCGCGCGCGTCCGAGGCCGGGCGCGACGTGGCCGAGGCGCTCCAGGTGCTGCCGCGCGACCTCATGGAGATCGTGGCCAAGGCCCGGGGCGACCGCTTCCAGATCCAGTTCGTCCACCGCAACCTCGAGCACTTCGTGCAGGGGATGGACCGGGCGAGCAATCGCCTGAGCTTCGCCGTCGTGATGGCGGCGCTCATCGTGGGCTCCTCGTTCATCCTGCAGCGAGGGGCCGGCCCCAACTGGTTCGGCCTGCCGGCCCTCGGCCTGGTCGGCTACGTCGCCGCCGCCCTGCTCGGCCTCTGGCTGGCCGTCGGGATCCTGCGCTCGGGGCGGCTCTGAATACGGCAATCGGAGCTGCCTGCCCGCCGAAGTCGCAGCGGCGACGAAGGCGGGGCGCTCGACAATCGGGGGCTGCGCTGAGCAATCGGAACTGACGCCGTCAATCGGAACTGACGCCGTCAATCGGGGCTGACGATTGTCAATCGGGGCTGACGCCGTCAATCGGAACTGACGCCGTCAATCGGGGCTGACGCGGATCAATCGGAACTGACGCCGTCAATCGGAACTGACGATTGTCAATCGGAACTGACGCCGTCAATCGGGACTGACGATTGTCAATCGGAACTGACGCCGTCAATCGGGGCTGACGCGGATCAATCGGAACTGACGCCGTCAATCGGGGCTGACGCGGATCAATCGGGGCTGACGCGGATCAATCGGGGCTGACGCGGATCAATCGGAACTGACGCCGTCAATCGGGACTGACGATTGTCAATCGGAACTGACGCCGTCAATCGGGGCTGACGATTGTCAATCGGGGCTGACGCCGTCAATCGGGGCTGACGATTGTCAATCGGGGCTGACGCCGTCAATCGGGGCTGACGCGGATCAATCGGAACTGACGCCGTCAATCGGGGCTGACGCGGATCAATCGGGGCTGACGCGGATCAATCGGGGCTGACGATTGTCAATCGGGGCTGACGCCGTCAATCGGGGCTGACGATTGTCAATCGGGGCTGACGCCGTCAATCGGAACTGACGCCGTCAATCGGGACTGACGCGGATCAATCGGAACTGACGCCGTCAATCGGGGCTGACGCGGATCAATCGGAACTGACGCCGTCAATCGGGGCTGACGCGGATCAATCGGGGCTGACGCGGATCAATCGGGGCTGACGCGGATCAATCGGAACTGACGCCGTCAATCGGGACTGACGATTGTCAATCGGAACTGACGCCGTCAATCGGGGCTGACGATTGTCAATCGGGGCTGACGCCGTCAATCGGGGCTGACGATTGTCAATCGGGGCTGACGCCGTCAATCGGAACTGACGCCGTCAATCGGGGCTGACGCGGATCAATCGGAACTGACGCCGTCAATCGGGGCTGACGCGGATCAATCGGGGCTGACGCCGTCAATCGGAACTGACGCCGTCAATCGGGACTGACGCGGATCAATCGGAACTGACGCCGTCAATCGGGGCTGACGATTGTCAATCGGAACTGACGCCGTCAATCGGGACTGACGATTGTCAATCGGAACTGACGCCGTCAATCGGGGCTGACGATTGTCAATCGGGGCTGACGCCGTCAATCGGAACTGACGCCGTCAATCGGGGCTGACGCGGATCAATCGGAACTGACGCCGCCGATTGATCCGCCCATCCTCCGATTGATCCGCCCGTCCCCCGATTGATCCGCCCGTCCCCCGATTGATCCGCCCGTCCTCCGATTGATCCGCCCGTCCTCCGATTGATCCGCCCGTCCTCCGATTGATCCGCCCGTCCCCCGATTGATCCGCCCGTCCTCCGATTGATCCGCCCGTCCTCCGATTGATCTGTCCTTCCTCCGATTGATCCGCCCGTCCTCCGATTGATCCGCCCGTCCTCCGATTGATCCGCCCAGCCTCCGATTGATCCTCCCGTCCCCCGATTGATCCGCCCGTCCTCCGATTGATCCGCCCGTCCTCCGATTGATCTGTCCTTCCTCCGATTGATCCGCCCGTCCTCCGATTGATCCGCCCGTCCTCCGATTGATCCGCCCTGCCTCCGATTGATCCGCCCGTCCCCCGATTGATCCGTCCGTCCTCCGATTGATCCGCCCGTCCCCCGATTGATCCGCCCGTCCCCCGATTGATCCGCCCGTCCCCCGATTGATCCGCCCGTCCCCCGATTGATCCGCCCGTCCTCCGATTGATCCGCCCGTCCTCCGATTGATCCGCCCGTCCTCCGATTGATCCGCCCGTCCCCCGATTGATCCGCCCGTCCTCCGATTGATCCGCCCGTCCTCCGATTGATCTGTCCTTCCTCCGATTGATCCGCCCGTCCTCCGATTGATCCGCCCGTCCTCCGATTGATCCGCCCAGCCTCCGATTGATCCTCCCGTCCTCCGATTGATCCGCCCGTCCCCCGATTGATCCGCCCGTCCTCCGATTGATCCGCCCGTCCTCCGATTGATCTGTCCTTCCTCCGATTGATCCGCCCGTCCTCCGATTGATCCGCCCGTCCTCCGATTGATCCGCCCGTCCTCCGATTGATCCGCCCGGCCTCCGATTGATCCGCCCGGCCTCCGATTGATCCGCCCTGCCTCCGATTGATCCGCCCGTCCCCCGATTGATCCGTCCGTCCTCCGATTGACCCGCCCGTCCCCCGATTGATCCGCCCGTCCCCCGATTGATCCGTCCGGCCTCCGATTGATCCGCCCGTCCCCCGATTGATCCGCCCGTCCCCCGATTGATCCGCCCTGCCTCCGATTGATCCGCCCGGCCTCCGATTGATCCGCCCGTCCCCCGATTGATCCGCCCGTCCCCCGATTGATCCGCCCGTCCCCCGATTGATCCGTCCGTCCTCCGATTGATCCGCCCGTCCTCCGATTGATCCGCCCAGCCTCCGATTGATCCGCCCGTCCCCCGATTGATCCGTCCGTCCTCCGATTGATCCGCCCGGCCGCCGATTGATCCGCCCGGCCTCCGATTGATCCGCCCGGCCTCCGATTGATCCGCCCGGCCTCCGATTGATCCGCCCGGCCTCCGATTGATCCGCCCGGCCTCCGATTGATCCGCCCGTCCCCCGATTGATCCGCCCGTCCCCCGATTGATCCGCCCGTCCCCCGATTGATCCGCCCATCCTCCGATTGATCCGCCCGTCCCCCGATTGATCTGCCCGTCCTCCGATTGATCCGCCCGTCCCCCGATTGATCCGCCCGTCCCCCGATTGATCCGCCCGTCCCCCGATTGATCCGCCCGGCCTCCGATTGATCCGCCCGGCCTCCGATTGATCCGCCCTGCCTCCGATTGATCCGCCCGGCCTCCGATTGATCCGCCTGGCCTCCGATTGATCTGTCCTTCCTCCGATTGATCCGCCCGTCCCCCGATTGATCCGCCCGGCCTCCGATTGATCCGCCCGTCCCCCGATTGATCCGCCCGTCCTCCGATTGATCTGATATCCTTCGCCACGCCCCCGCCACGGCTCTCCCGCTGGAGGTTCCGCCATGCTCCGTTCGTTCCACGCGCGGGCGCTGCTCGCCCTGGGGCTCCTCGTTGTCGTTGGCGTGTCGCCGCTCGTCGCCCAGGCCCGGCCGGCCGCCGCTCCCGCTCCCGCCGCCGCCGCGCCGAAGGCGCAGGCGCCGGTCTTCCTCACCTCGTGCGGGCAGAGCCCGGGCGCGGTGACGGTCAAGGTCTTCCTGAACCGCCTGCAGATCGACTACGACCTCAGGGAAACCGGCACGGTGAAGGACCTCGGCGCCAAGCCCTACAAGACGCTCATCATCGTCACGGGCAGCAGCCTGAAGGGGATGGGCGGCGCCGGCGTGTCGATCGACGACGAGCTGGCCCGCGCGGGCGCGCTGATCGCGGAAGCGAAAAAGCGCGGGATCACCGTCATCGGCGCGCACGTCGAGGGAATGGAGCGCCGCGCCAAGAACGCCGCGCCGGGCGACAACTCCGACGAGATGTCGATCGACGCCGTCTGCCCGAAGGCGAAGTTCCTCATCGTCCGCAAGGACGGCGACGAGGACGGCCGGTTCACGACGCTCGGGAAGAAGTTCAACATCCCGGTGGTGTCTCTACGCGAAGAGCCTCGAGCTGAACGGCGTGCTCAAGGACGTGTTCGGCAAGTAGGAGCCGGCCTGTGAACATGTTCGCCCAGGCCGGCATCGTGCTGGCCACGATGGTGGCCGTCTACGTCCTGATCCGGATGTTTCGGCTGACGACCGAGCTGGCGATGTTCGGCGCCGCCGTCGGCGGCGCGCTCGTCGCCGGCTTTGGCTTCCCGGCCCGGCACATCGCCGAAGGGGCCGCCACCTACCTCGACATCAATCTCATCTTCGTCACCGCCACGCTCTTCATGAACCTCCTGAAGGAATCGGGAGGGGTGGCGTTCGTCGTGCGATCGATCCTCGGGCGGTTCCACCGCAGCCGCGCGCTGCTGCTGGTGCTGCTGACGGTGCTGCTGCTGGTGCCGGGCGCGCTGACCGGCGCGGGCAGCGTGACCGTGCTCGTGACGGGCGCGCTCGTCGCCGTCGTGCTGAACGCGATGGGCATCCCCAAGCACCGGGCGGCCGCGCTCATCTTCATCAACGCGGGCCTGAGCGCCGCGGCGCCGCCCGTCAGCCTGTGGGCGATGATGACGGCGGCCGGCGTCAACATGCCCTACGTCGGGTTCTTCTGGCCGCTGCTGCTGCCGTGCCTGGCCGGGGGGCTGTTCACGAGTTTCTACCTCGGCTGGAAGGGCGAGAGCGCGAACGTGGCGAAGGCGCTGGCGGAGCTGCCGGTCCCGCCGGCCGGGATGTCGTGGTGGCGCGTCCTGCTGCCGTTCGCCGTCTTCGGCGGCTTCGTGTTCGTGGGCCGGCAGTGGCCGTTCGCGACGCCGATCGTCGGCCTGCCGCTGATGTTCGCCGCCGCGGCGGTCGTGTCGTTCGTCGTGTCGCCCGTGCGGCTGCCGGTGTTCCGGATCGCGCGCGCGACGGTGGACCAGCTGCTGCCGCTGCTGGCGACGCTGACGTGCGCCGGGATCCTCGTGGAAGTGATGACGCTCACCGGCGCCCGCGGGCTGCTCGCCGTGGCCGCGGTCACGCTGCCGATCTGGGTGGTCTACGCGTCGCTCTTCCTCGTGCTGCCCGCGTCGGAGGCGGTGCTGATGTGGGGGGCCGCGCCGGTCATCGGCGTGCCGCTCGTCCTGCTGTTCAACAACCGCGGGCTCGACCCGATCGTCGCCCTCGCGGGGATGAGCGTCATCTGGCCGCTCGGCGACGCCCTGCCGCCGACGGCCATCATCGGCCGGCTCACGGTGGACGTCGTGGGGCACAAGGGCACGTACGGACAGTTCCTCCGCGCCTGCCTCGTGCCGGCGCTGTTCATCATCGTCGTCGGGACGCTGATGGTGGTGTATTCGAAGAAGCTGGGGTTCCTGACGGGACTCTAGCTGGCAGCGGATCACGATCGGAGGAAGGGGACCGGTTTAGCTGGCGGCGGGCAGCGGACCACGGAGCGTAGCCGGGGGACAGGGCAGCCGGGAGCGGATCATGCGAATCCGCCGGCCGCTACTCTGTCTCCCGTCCTCTTTCCGCGATCCGCTGCCCGCTGACCCCTGACGGTGTGGAGCTCTATGACGGTTGTCACACTGCTGTACTACGCCCTCGTGGCGTTCATCTCGGTGCTGCTCGTGGTGAACCTGCTGAAGTCCAGGAAGTGGGAGCGCGACGTGCTGTACGTGCTCGTGCTGCTGCCGTTCCTGCTCCGGCTGCTGCGGCTCAAGTGAGGGACGTGATGAGCGGACGCCTCCTGGCGCAGAAGATCGTCGTCGTCTCGCTCGGCCTCGTGCTGCTGGCCACCTCCGGCGCCAGCTTCTACAAGAGCCGCCGGCTGAAGGAGCCGGTCGTCCTCGGCCCCGGCGTCACCTCCGTGAAGCCGCTCTCGACCTGGTTCGAGCCGCTGCGCGGGACGGCGAACGACTGCAACGTCTACTTCCTCGACGGCAAGGAGCCGGGCGCGACGATGCTCGTGCTCGGCGGCTCGCACCCCGAAGAACCGGCGGGCCGCCTGGTCACCTGGATCCTCGCCGAGAACGCCGTCGTCGAGAAGGGGAGGCTGATTGTCGTGCTCTCCACCAACCGGAGCGCGACGACGGTGACGCGGCTCGGCGGGGCCTATCCGCCGGACTACTCGATCCCAACCGACTTCGGGTCGCGCACCTTCCGGATGGGCGATCGCTTCACCAACCCGCTCGACCAGTGGCCGGACCCCGAGGTCTACTTCCACTACCCGAGCCGCCAGCAGCTGGCGTACGTGGACATCCGCAACGTGAACCGGGTGTGGCCGGGCCGGGCGAACGGGACGCTGACCGAGCAGACCGCCTACGCCCTGATGGAGATGATCAGGCGCGAGAAGGTGGACATCGAGCTGGACCTGCACGAGGCCGAGCTGCAGTACCCGGTCATCAGCACCATCGTCACGCACCAGCGCGGGCAGGAGATGGCCGCGCTGGTGTCGATGACGCTGACCGACATGGAGTTCAAGATCGGCACCGAGTTCTCGCCGCGCACGCTGCACGGGCTCTCGCACCGGGAGATCGGGGATTTCTCGCCCGCGCTGTCGCTGCTGGCCGAGACACCCGAGCCGTTCCTCGACGCGACGCGCGGCATCACCTCGCGCGAACAGCTGCTCACCGGCCGCGACGAGTTCGTCGTCAAGGCCGGGCAGCACGGCCTGCTGTTCGAGAAGATCGACGAGAAGGGCTGGCCGATCGCGGTGCGCGTGGGCCGCCACACCTCCACGCTGCTGCAGATCGCGGAGACGTGGGGCGAGGACCACCCGGGCAAGCGGCTCGTGATATCCGGGGTTCCTCGGTACAAGGAACTGGTAGCCAACGGCGTCGGGCACTACCTGCACGATCCGGCGAAGGCCGCCGGGCGCGTGGTCTACGAATAGCGTGTCTTCGAGAGGCTCACGATGAAACCGAGAAGCATCCTGGTCGCGACGTTCGTCCTGCTGCTGTCCGCGTTCGTGTTCACCGGCGGCCAGCAGCCGCAGGAACCCTCGAGAGCCATGGGCAGTTCCGTCGAGAAGGCCTGCCTGAGGCCGGAACTGCTGCCGCCCGGCACCGACGTCGCCGACCTGTGCGACCACTGCACGTCGATCCCGGTGGGCAAGGACGCGTCGGCCGACGGCGGCACGATGACCACCCACTCGTGCGACGGCCACTACGAGTTCCAGATCCACGTCGTGCCGGGGAAGACGTTCCCCAAGGGCACGATGCGCCCGATCATGAAGGGCGGCGGCTACGGCCAGGATCGGCCGCAGGCGAAGAAGGTCGGCGAGATTCCCGAGGTCGAGCAGACCTTCACCCGCTACGACGCCTCCTACTCGTTCATGAACGAGAAGCAGGTGGGCATCGGCGAGACGACCATCAGCGGCCGCCGCGAGCTGTTCAACGACGAGGGCCTGTTCGACATCATGGAGCTCGAGCGCGTCGCCCTCGAGCGGGCCTCGACCGCGCGCGAGGCGATCAAGATCATGGGCGAACTGGCCGAGAAGTACGGCTACGGCGACGGCGGCGAGTGCCTCACCGTCATCGACCCGAAGGAGGCCTGGCAGTTCGAGATCCTCGGGGCGGGGCCGATGGAGAAGGGGGCGGTGTGGGCCGCCAAGCGGATCCCGGACGGCGAGGTGGGCGTCAGCGCGAACCACTCGCGCATCACGACGCTCGACCTGAAGGACCCCGCGAACGCGATGGGGTCGGCGACGATGCAGAAGGTGGCCGAGGAGCTGGGGCTGTGGAAGCCGGGCGAGCCGTTCGTCTTCCGGCACGTGTTCGACACGGCGCCGTCGCTCGGCAGCACGCGGCGCGAATGGCGCGTCCTGAGCACGCTGGCGCCGTCGGCCCACCTCGACCCCTGGGAGCTCGACTTGCCGTTCTCGGTGAAGCCCGACAAGAAGGTCACGCCGCAGGACCTGATGAAGCTGCACCGCGATTCCTACGAGGGGACCGAGTTCGACATGACCAAGGGGCCGGCGGCCGGGCCGTTCGGCAACCCGAACCGATTCGGCACCGGGATGCGGCCCGAGCCAGGCTACATGGGGTGGGAGCGGTCGATCTCGATCTTCCGCTGCTCGTACGCCACCGTCATCCAGACCCGCGGCTGGCTGCCCGCCTGGATCGGCGGCCTCGTCTGGTTCGCCGAGGACGACCCGAAGACGTCGGTGTACATGCCGCTCTACGCGGGCGCGACGAAGCTGCCCGAGTCGGTGCAGACGGGATCGCGCGCGGCGGTTGACCGCACGTCGGCGTGGTGGGCGTTCGACTTCGTGAGCAACTGGACGAACCTGCGCTACAACGCGATGTCCAAGGACATTCGCACGCGCGGCGACGCGATCGAGAAGGGGTTCTTCGACCAGCAGGCGGAGGTCGAGAAGAAGGCGCTCGACCTCTACAAGCAGGACCCCGCCAGGGCGCGGGAGTACCTCACCGACTACACCAACACGATGGTGCAGAAGACGGTGGAGGAGTGGTGGAAGTACTCCGACGTGCTGATCGCCAAGTACAACGACGGCTACATCACCGAGAACGGCCGCGAGCAGTCGGTCGGCTACCCGCGCGACTGGCTGGAGCTGGTTGGCTACGGCAAGACGAAGATCCTCAAGCCCGGCGAGAAGCCGCCGGAGAAGTAACGGCGGTTCATCGGCAGAGAGAGCGACCGTCTCCTTAAAGTGTGGCCGTCCGTCGGTGAGGGCCGATCCAGCACGGTGACCGCGACTCCAGGTCGGCGACGGGGCCGGGCGCCTCGCTCGCGAGCCGCTCCGCAGGCCGGGAAAGCGTCCTCGCGGTGCCTCGGTTTCCTGATCTCTGCGTCCGGCTCACGCTATTCGCGCTGGACCGACCGCACGCGTTTCGCCGGGGAAACGCGAGGCACGCGCTCGTCGCTTTCCGTACAATCGCTCGACGGCCTGCTGCGAAGGCCCACTCGCGACGCATCCCGGCCCCGCCGCCTTCGATCCAGAATCGCGGTCGCGTCGTGCGGAATCGTGCGAGTCGGCCACCGGTCCCGCTCGGGTTGGCGACGAAGCGTTGACCGGCCGGAGATGCATCGACGGGCGGGTGGCGCCGGGCGGGGGCCCCCCAGCGGGCCGAGCGCGACGCCCGTGACAAGCGCCTTGTGCGCGAGGACGCTGGGGGATCCCGGCGACAGGACCCGCCAGGCGCCAACCCGAGCCTGGGCTGTGTGGAACCGTGATCGCGAACCACCGGTTCGTGCTGAGACTTGCGGCCTCCGACCTAGCGCGCGAACCGCCCGATCCGGTCCTCCACGTCCTGCCGGAACCGATCGGTCCCCCGGGAGTGCTCGCAATCGGCTCTATTGCTTCTGTTGCGCACCATGTATATTCAGGGCGCACAAGCCGTCGTCTCCCACCTCGCAAAGCAACTGCCACGAGAGGTTGAGATTTGCCGACCGCAGGGCGCGCCAGAGAACATCACGCGCACGCTCGTCTTGCGCCTCGACAGTCAGCCGACTCCTCGCCGACCAATTCATAGGGATCAGCCCGGGCCCCACACGATGGCCTGAAGCGGTAGTAACAGTCTGAGTCAGCAGGGAGATCATCTCAAACGCGTTCCCCTCCTGGTGCGGGAGGGTGATGCGCGTGTCGAGCGGCGACGCATACGGCTCCATTGCGCCGCTCCTTCCCCGCATCGCCACCGGCACGACATGGTATCCGCCGGACACTTTGTCAACGCGAAACCGCCCGGTGTTGCCCACGGCATTCGAGTAGGCGAGGATACGGTGCAGGAGACCGTCGACTTGGGGCTCGATCGGGCCCGCCTGCGGATCATAGGTAACGTCAATAGTGCCAGGCCTCATCGCGACGATGCGTTCTGACAGGTGCTTGTCGGGCGCGAGCCTGTCGGTGATATCGACGATGTCGTCTGGATGTACGTAGCGCGTGTCTTCGTAGGTCACGACCACACCAGTCGCCGCCTCAACTTGCATCACCGCTTCCGCGACCGGACGTGGGCGATTGGCGACGTGAATCCTGATGGACTGCTGTTGCGAGCCCTGAGCCGGCCTCTCCGTCGCCGGCCAGACGCTGAGCGCCACCGCTACCAGCGCCGACACATAGATGAATCGCGCGCGTGACATCATGACGGGAACTCCAAGACCGGATAGTCGGGTCCTACCCGCGGTACCTCGCGATCCGGTCCTCGACGTCCTGCCGGAACCGGTCGATCGCGCCCCGGACGAACGTGGCCGGATCAAGCGAGTCGTCCACGGCGAGCGGCGTCAGGTCCAGGGCGTAACCGCAGGCGCTCGCGGTGTCCGTGCCGTGCGGCGCCGCGTAGGTCGCGTTGGCGCGCCGCCGCCCCTCGGTCGCAAGGTCGTACCGCTTGCCGCCGGCGATCTGCGAGTCGAACACGCTCACGAGCGCGACCCGCAGCTCCTCGTTGGCCGACAGATCGAAGACCACCTTCTCGTCGTCTCCCACCCAGTCCAGATCGCGCCAGACCTCGCAGCCGTAGAGACGCGAGGGCCGGTCGGCGGCCGGCAGGCGCCGGATCGCCGCCACGGCGCGCAGCGCCACGGCGACGTGCGTGTCGTGCTTGTCGGCGAGGTTGTGCGTGTAGACGACCTGCGGCCGCGAGGCGCGGAGAATCTCGACGAGGTCATCGACCGGGCGCGTGTCCGCGGGGTTCCTGACGACCGCGCTGGGGTGATCGAGCTGTAGGACGGCGGAGTATTCACCAATCTGGGCGGCCTTCCGCTGTTCCTGGCGGCGGACCTCGCGCATCTCGCCATCGCTGAAATCCCGGTAGCGTCCGTCGCGCGGTGACCCGGCCCCGTCGGTGACGACCACGCCCGTGAACCAGCGGTCGGGCTGCCGGAAGCAGGCCAGGATGCCGCCTGCCGCCATGATTTCCAGGTCGTCCTGGTGCGCGGCAATTCCCAGGTGTGTCGTCCGGCCGAGGGCCGACGCGGGATCGACCCGATCGGGCACGTCGATATCCGCCGCCTGCTGGCTGAGCTTCATGGCCTCCCCTCGCCTGGCCGGATGCCGGCCGCGCGTGAACCTTCGCCGCCAATGATACGTCTAGCCAGTAGACAACGCGCTCTGTCGGTTCGGTCCATCTCCGCCCTCCGGGGAGCGGCTCACACATATGGCTTCACACGATCTCGCCTTCGCCGCCCGTTCGCTCTTCAAGGACAAGGGCTTCAGCGTTGCGGCCTTCCTGACGCTGGCGATCTGCATCGCCGCGAACACGGCGGTCTTCAGCGTCGTCCACTCGGTGCTGCTCAAGCCGCTGCCGGTGCCCGGCTCGGACCGGCTCGTCCTCGTCTACAACAGCTACCCCGGGGCCGGGGCGGAGCGCGGGTCGAGCGGCGTGCCTGACTACTACGACCGGGTCAAGGGCATGAAGGCCGTCGAGAGCCTCGCGCTCTACGACACGCGAAACCGGAGCACGGGGGAGACCGGCCGCCCGGAGCGGGTGTTGGTGATGGAGGTCACCCCCTCGTTCTTCCGCGTGGCGCGCGTGCCGCCCGAGTTGGGACGCACGTTCGCCGAGGCTGAGGGCGAGCCCGGGCACGACGACAAGGTGGTGCTCAGCCACGGCTACTGGCAGGAGCGGTTCGGCGGCGACCGGAGCATCATCGGCCGCACGCTGCGGCTCGACGGGAAGCCGATGACGATTGTCGGCGTGATGCCGGCGAGCTTCCAGTTCCTCGAGCCCGAGGCGCGCATCTGGACGCCGCTCGCGTTCACGGCCGAGCAGAAATCGGACGAAGCACGCCACAACAACAGCTGGACGAGCATCGGCCGCTTGCGCGACGGCGCGACCGTCGCCCAGGCGCAGGCGCAGGCACAGGCGCTCAACGCCGCCTCGCTCGACCTCGTCCCGGCGCTGAAGCAGATGCTCGTCAACGCGGGCTTCCACACGGTGGTCGTGCCGCTCAAGGACGACCTCGTGCGCGAGGTGAAGGGGCGGCTCTACCTGCTCTGGGGCGGCACGCTGCTGGTGCTCTTGATCGGGTGCGTCAACGTCATCAACCTGGCGCTCGTGCGGACGCACTCGCGCTCGCGCGAGTTGGCGACGCGACTGGCGCTCGGCGCGGGGCGCCGCGACGTGGCCCGGCAGTTCTTCGCCGAGAGCCTCCTGCTGACCGGATCCAGCGGCCTCGTCGGCCTGCTCGCCGGCTGGGCCGCCGTCCGCGCGCTGACCGGCCTCGACCTGGCGCAGATCCCGCGCGGCGCCGAGATCCAGCTCGGCCTGGTGCCGGCGGCGTTCACCTTCGGACTCTCGCTGGCACTCGGCCTGGTCATCGGCGCGTTCCCGCTGGCGAGCGCGTTTAGCCTGGACATCAACGCCGTGCTGCACGAGAGCGGCCGAACGGGCACCGGCGGACGCGGGCCCCGGCTGCTGCGGCGAAGCCTGGTGGTCACGCAGGTGGCGGTCGCGTTCCTGCTGCTGGTCGGGACCGGCTTGCTGCTCGCCAGCTTCCGCCAAATCCTGGCCGTTGACCCCGGCTTCGACACGCGGCACGTGCTGGTCGGCTGCGTCAGGCTTCCCGCCTCGCGCTACGCGGGCGACAACGAGCTTCGCGGGTTCACCGGAGAAGCGCTGCGGAGGCTTCGCGCGGCGCCGGGAGTGGCGGCGGCCGGCGCCACCGACTCGATTCCGATGACCGGCGACCACAGCGACAGCGTCATCCTGGCCGAGGGCTACCAGATGAAGCCGGGCGAATCGGTCATCTCGCCGACCCGGCTCCAGGTGGCGCCGGGATTCTTCGAGGCGATGAGGATCCCGCTCGTTCACGGCCGCTACATCGAGGACCGCGATTCGGCCGACGCGCCGCGGACGATCGTCGTGGACACGCGGCTGGCCAAGCGCTTCTGGCCCGGGCAGGACCCTGTCGGCCGCCGCATGTATCGGCCCGAGAGCGCGGAGGAACTGCTGGGGACTCTGAACCCGAAGCACTTCATGACCGTGGTCGGCGTGGTGGGCGAGGTGAAGCAGGACGGCCTGGTGGAGTCGAGGACGCCGGTCGGCGCCTACTACCTGCCGATGGCCCAGGAGGTGACCCGGTACATCGCGTTCACGCTGCGGTCGGCCGGCGACCCGCGCACGCTCGCTTCGCCGCTGCGCGCCACGATGGCGAGGCTGGATCCGGAGCTGCCGGTCTTCTTCGTGAAGACGATGGAGGAGGTGACCGACGACTCGCTGGTCACCAGGCGCTGGCCGATGCTGCTGTCGATGGGGTTCGGCGTGGTGGCGCTGCTGCTGTCGGCGCTCGGCATCTACGGCGTGCTGGCGTACCTGGTCACGCAGCGCACCAAGGAGATCGGCATCCGCGTGGCGATCGGCGGCACGCCGCGGACGATCTTCGACCTCGTGCTCAAGGAAGGCCTGGTGCTGCTCGGCGTGGGCCTCGCCGCCGGCGGCGTGGGCTTGCTGTGGCTGAGCCGGGCGCTGTCCTCACAGCTCTACGGCGTGCGGCCGACCGACCCGGGCGTGATCGCGCTGGCCGGCCTGGCGCTCGGCGCCATCGCGCTGGTCGCGTGCGTCATCCCGGCCCGCCGCGCCACGCGCATCAACCCGGTGGTGGCGCTGAACAACGAATAGAAACCTGCCGGCTAACGCCTTACGCCTTGCGCCTGACGCGCGTCAGCCAGTCGTGGCCTTCGGCCATCGGCCGTCAGCCGTCAGCCGTCAGCCGTCAGCCGTCAGCCGTCAGCCGGACCCAGTTAACCTCCCGTCCTTCCCGAGCGTATTAGTGGGCATAAGGAGATACTGCCGATGCCCGCACATGTCCGCCGTGGATGTTCCGCCGCCCTGGTCGCGCTGTCGATCCTCTGCTCTTCGGGCCTCGCGCTGGCCAGGCCCCAGGTACGCCAGGCGCCCCCTGGACCCCAGGGCCCGGCCGCGCCAGCCGCCCGGCAGGCTGCGCCACAGCCGACGGTTGTTTACACGGGCTCGGAGGACGCCAGGCAGACGCGCCAGGCGCTGAAGCAGGTGCTGTCCCGGTACAGCCCTGCGCTGGCCCGCGTGTTGGCGCTCGACCCGACGCTGCTTCAGAACGCTGCCTACCTGGAGCCGTACCCCGAGCTGGTGGCGTTCCTGGTCCAGCACCCCGACGTGGCGCACAACGCGTCGTACTACTTCGGTCAGTTCGAGCCCGGCTACTACGAAGCGCCCGACCGCGACACCCAGATGATTCGGATGTATGGCGGCTTCCTGGGTGGCATGACCGCTTTTCTCGTCTTCTGCGTGATCACCGGCCTGCTGGTCTGGCTCATCAAGACGGTGACCGACACCCGCCGTTGGACGAGGCTCCTCAAGGCGCAGACCGAGGCGCACAACAAGCTGCTCGACCGGTTCGGCACGAACGAGGATCTGCTGGCCTACATCGCCACGCCGGCCGGCAAGCGATTCCTCGAATCGACGCCGATCGTGCTCGAACCCGCCTCCACTTCCGTCGGAGGGCCGATGCGGCGTATCCTCTGGGCGATCGAGATCGGCGTGGTCCTGGCGTGCGGAGGGGGCGGCCTCATGATCGCCAGGCGGAACCTGCCCGGTGACCTGCCGCAGATGATGTGGCTGGTGGCGGTCTTCGCGATCTCGCTCGGCATCGGCTTCATCCTGGCGGCCGGAGCGTCGTTCCTGCTCTCGCGCCGGATGGGGATTCTGGGTCCTGCGGTGTCCCGCGACGAGCGGACGACCGATGCCCACACGACCGAGTAGCCCGGAGGATTCAGGCGTGGCGCGAGATCTGGTCGCTGCGGGAATCGGTCGCATCGAAGAGCAGGCGATCGAGGCCGCCGATCCCATGAAGATGGACGAGGACGCGTTCCGTGCGTTCTACGACCTGACCTCGCGCGCCGTCTGGGCCTACCTCTCGCACGTGACCGCCGACCCGCACGCCGCCGACGACCTGCTGCAGGAGACCTACATCCGGTTCCTCGGCGTCAGGCGCCGGTGGGAGAGCGACGCGCACCGCCGCCACTACCTGATCCGCATCGCCACCAACCTGGCGCACGACCATTACCGCCGCGGCGCGAGACGTGAGTCGCGGCCGCTCGACGAGGAGCGCGGGGCCGCCTGCGCGGCGGTGCCGGGTCCCGCCTACGGGCACGAGGAGCGAACCGATCTTCGCCGCGCGCTCGGGCGCCTGTCGGCCCGGGAGCGGGAGATGTTGTGGCTGGCCTACGCCGAAGGATCGTCGCACCAGGAAATCGCGGATGCGCTCGGGTTGAGGGCCCGTGGGATCAGGGTGCTGCTGTTCCGGGCGCGGAAGAAGCTCGCGGCGATGCTGCGAGGAACTAGGGACTAGCGACGAGGGATTAGGGACGAGGGACGGCCCGTCACGCTGTAGGGCGACCCTTTAGGGTTGCCCTATGGCGGAGGGGCCAGGGATGGGGGACGAGGGTATGACTCGCGAATGTCACCGGTCGAGCGACGTGGCCGCGGCCGCCAGCGCCGGAGAGCTTTCGTCCGGGGCCGACAGCGACCTCGGCCGGCACCTGGCCGAGTGCGAGGCGTGCCGCGACCTCGCGCTCGTCATCACCGCCCTGCGCGGGGAGCGCGACCGGGTTCGGCGCGAGGTACCGGCGCCGTCCGCCGGCCTCGTCTGGTGGCGGGCCGAGCTCCGCGAACGACAGGAAGCCGAACGCCGGGCCGCGGCGCCCGTCACGCTGGTCCACGCCGCCGCGTTCGTCGCCGTGCTGGTCGTCGCCGTCGTCTCGTTCTCGGCCTTTGCTCACTGGGCGTGGGCCGCGCCGCTGACCGACTTCCTGCCGACGCTCCCGACCCTCCCGACCTTCCCGACCTGGTCCGAGGCGGCGCAGGCGGTGGCGGACGTGTCGCCGGTCCTCCGCTGGGCGCTGGCGCTCGGCGCCACCGCGTGGCTCATTCTCGGCCCCGTCGCGCTTTATCTCACGTTACGGCGGGATTGACAGGGACCGTACGGGCGGGGCTTCAGCCCTGCCGGACGCGCCGGCCCTGAAGGGCCGGCCTACGTACCGAAAGGCCGTCCCCTTCAGGGGCGGCGCGCGGAGACGGCGGGCAACCCGTTACTTGCCCATCACGGTAGCGGCAATCCCGGCAACGGCGGCGATGGCGCCCAGGATGAGGATTGCGTCTCTCGCGCGCGGCGGCAGACGAAGCACGGAGGCGCTCGAGTTCCCGACGTTCATCAAGACGAGCCCCCATAGCATCCACGAGTCCCTGAAGCCGAATGCGTGCATGGCGACGAGCGTCGCCAGGATCACCAGGGACAGTCCGAACCCAATCCACGTAAGGCGGCCCGGCCGCACCTGACCCTGAGTGGCGTTGTCAGCGCTCGTCATTCTGTTTCCCTTCCGATTCCTCAGCGAAGTCCCCGATTGACAATCGTCAGTCCCGATTGACTGCGTCCCACCTTCGCCGCTGACGCGGCTTCGGCGAGGCAGGCAGTTCCGATTGACTGCGTCCCACCTTCGCCGCTGACGCGGCTTCGGCGAGGCAGGCAGTCCCGATTGACCCGCGTCCCGCCTTCGCCGCTGACGCGGCTTCGGCGAGGCAGGCAGTTCCGATTACTTGCCCGTGTACGGCTGCCCGTTCGTAATCCACTCGGCCGCGGGCTCCCCCTTGAGATAGTGGTCGAACCACTGCTTCATCTTGATCGAGTAGTCGAGCTTGTTCGGGTACTTCTGCAGGTGGTGCGGCTCGCCGCGGTACTGGAGCAGGATGACGTCCTTCCCCTCTCGCCGAAGCGACAGGTAGAACTCGATCCCCTGGTACCACGGCACCGCGCCGTCCTCGTCGCCGTGCTCGATGAGCACCGGCGTCTTGACGCGGTCCACGAAGAAGAGCGGCGAGTTCTCGATGAACAGGTCGCGCTTCTCCCAGAGCGACCCGCCGATGCGGCTCTGGCTCTTCTCGTACTGGGCCTGCCGCGCGATCCCCGATTCCCAGCGAATGCCATCGTAGGCGCTCGTCATGTTGGCCACCGGCGCGCCGGCGACCGCCGCCGCGAACATGCTGGTCTGCGTCACCATGTAGGCCGTGCCGTAGCCGCCCCACGAGTGTCCGTGCAGGCCGAGCTTCTTCGGGTCGGCGACGCCCATGTCCACCAGCTTCTGAACGGCCGGCACGAGGCACTTCACGAACGACTGGCCGGGATGCCCGACCGTGAAGACGACGTCGGGGAGGAAGATCGCGTAGCCCGCGCCCGCGTAGACGGCGAACGACGGGCGGTGGTTGACCACCGGCTCGTTGAACGCGTAGAGCAGCTGCGACTCCCGCTCGTAGAAGTAGGTGATGACCGGGTAGCGCTGCCCGGCGACGTAGTTCGCCGGCTTGATGAGCACGCCCTGCAGCGGCACGCCGTCCACGTTCTTGTATTGGACCAGTTCGGCCGTGCCCCAGGCGAACTCGGCGAGCTGCGGGTTCGCGTCGGAAACCTTCTTCGGCGCCTTGAACGAGAGGTCGCTCACCCACACGTCGGGGAACTCGCCGTAGTCCTCGCGCGAGAAGAGCACCGCGTCGGCTCGCTTCGCCTTGCCGATGAACTTGAACAGCTTCTTCTGCTCGAGGCGGGCTTCGACGCCGGGCTTGGCGAACGACGCGGCGTAGAACCCCCAGTTTTTCTCCTGGTTGTGGTAGGCGGTCAGCAGCAGCGGGTCGCGGCTCGAAACCGACCGATCGTCCCGGTCGAGCACGACGACGCGGAAGGTGATCTGCGCGGCGCGCCCGGCCTTGCCCGTCAGGTTGACCGGCTCACCGCCGGCGGTCGGGATCTGCCAGACGTCGTAGCGGTCGTAGACGAGCAGGCCCGCGCCCTGGTCCACCCAGCCGCCGAGCCCGTAGGCCGGCGCCGAGTCGGGCGTGTCGTGCTCCTCGTCGGTGAGGATCACCTTCAGCGAGCCGGTCGCGACGCGCGCCGTCTTCGACGAGGTGTCGAACAGCCGCCAGTTGGTGCCGTCGAAGAAGGCGACGAATCGGCCGTCGGGCGCCATCGACGGCTGGCCGACGAGCTTCTTGACGACGAGCGTGCGCGCGCCGGTCTCGAGATCGACGACGAAGACGTCGCGTCCGCCTTCGCCCCAGGTGCTCTCCTTGAGGTACGGCACGTCGGAGGTCGCCAGCGCGAGCTTCGCGTTCTCGGGCACCTGGACGTCGGGCAGGTCGAGCCCCGCCAGCTGGACGATCTTCCCGCTGTCCACGTGCAGCACCGCGCGGTAGGTCCGGTCCTTCTCGCGGTTCCACATCAGCTTCTGCTGCGGGATGATGCGCGGGTCGTTCGCGTGCCAGACGTCCCCTTCGACTTTCGCGAGGATGGCGTCGAAGTCGTACGGGTCGGGCGCGGCGTCCTTGTCGGCCTTCGCCGGCTTGTCGGCGCCCGCCGCGGGGCCGCCCTTCTGGGGAGGCTTGAAGCCGAAGAACAGGCGCCGGCCATCCTTCGACCACGCCAGGTCGTTCTTGACGGGAAGCGTCCATCCCTTCGGGGCCTGCTCGGAGGAGGCGACCTGCTTCGACTGGCCGGCGGCGGCGTCCCAGATCGAGAGCGTCGCCGAACCGGCCGGCTTGTCCGCGCCTGACAGGAACGCCAGCGCGTGGCCGTCCTTCGCCCAGGTGAGCGTCTCGTATCGGCCCTTGTCCGCCTGGGCCGCGACGGCGGGCTTGTCCGCCGCGTCGGCGAGCGCGTAGACGAAGACGCCGTTCCCCTTGCCCTCGGGCGCCGGACACGATCGCGGCGACCGACTTCGACGCCGGGTCGAAGGCGAACGCGGCGACCGACGCGATCTCCCGCTCGGTCCCCGTCGCGAGGTCGCGGAGCTTCAGTGGTACCGCCAGCCCTGGCGGCGTCAGGCCTCGCTCCGCCGCGACCGGCCGCGGCCGGCTGGCCCGCCGCAGCGCCGCCACCGGAACTTCCCGCGGAGGCGGGCTTCTCGCCCGGTTTCGCCTCTGGTGCGGGCAACTGATAGGCGAGCCACCGCGAGTCGTCCGAGAAGGCGAACCGCTCGACGTTCTCGAACCGGGTTACCGAGCCGGAGGCGACGTCCACGAGCGCCATGCCCGGCTTCGGCCGATCCCGTCCCGTCTTCTCGCTCGCGGCGAACGACAGCTTCACCACCATGGCGACGAAGCGCCCGTCCTTCGAGATGACGGGCGACCCGCCAAGCGGGACCCGGACGACCCTGCCGGTGGCCAGCGCGTGGACGACGGCTTCACCGTCGCCGCGGTCGGGCTGAAGGCCGTAGGCGATCACCTTCCCGTCGTCGGAAATCGTCGTCCCGCCGATGGCCCTGAACTTCATCAGGTCGGCGAACGTGATCGTCTTCGTGCCGGGCGCGGCGGCCGCGAGCGCGACCGTAAGAGCGAGACAGAACCCGGTCAGCCACGCGATACGTCGAGAATGTGTCGCAAACATGTTTCAGTCCTTCGGAGGGAGCAGCCGATTGGAAAGCCGACCGGACCGTCTGCCGGCCCGGTCCGCGAATCATATCAGAGGCACAACCGGCTTGCGGCTCGCGACTGGAGGCCGTTCGTACGTAGGCCGGCCCTTCAGGGCCGGCGCGTGCCGGCGGGCCTGAAGGCCCGCCCTTGTATCTTGACTGACAGAACGCGTATTACAGAATCTACAGCTCGGCGAGGCGGCAGCCCGATCCGCCCCAGGTCCTCAGACCGTTACGTAGCAGGGGCGCCGCCATCGCCACGTCGTCAGCCCGAACGGTTGACAGGGCTTCGAGCCCGCATCCCACAAGGTCGGGCGCTTTCGACGTCGCCGTGCTGTGGAGGCCCCATGACCACCGCTCCGATCTACGTCGGCATCGACGTCGCGAAAGCCCAAGTCGAGGTCGCCGTCCGCCCGTCGGGCGAGACGTGGACCGCGCTCGTCGAGGAGCCCGAACTGACGCGCCTGGTCAGCCGGATCCAGGCCTTGGCCCCGACGCTCGTCGTGCTCGAAGCCACCGGGGGCTACGAGGTCCCGGTGGTCAGCGCGTTGGCCGCCGCCGCCGTGCCGGTGGTCGTGGTCAACCCGCGCCAAGTCCGCGCCTTCGCGAAGGCGCTGGGGATATTGGCAAAGACGGACGGCCTCGACGCGGGCGTCCTCGCCCTCTTTGGCGAGCGCGTGCAGCCGCCTGTCCGCCCGCTCCCCGACCCCGCGCTCGAGGGCCTCACCGCGCTGGTGGCCCGCCGGCGCCAATTGGTCGAGATGCTCGTCGCCGAGCGCCATCGCCGCAGCCAGCTGCGCAACGCGGTGGTCCGCCGCGACATCAACCAGCACATTCGCTGGCTCGATCGCCGCCTGACCCAGACCACGCGGGACATCGGCCGGCTGCTCGAGACCACGCCCGCCTGGCGCGTCGAGGAGGACCTCCTCCGGTCCGTCCCCGGCATCGGCCCGCACACCGCGGCGGTGCTGATCGCGGAACTTCCGGAGCTCGGGCAACTCACGCGGCGCGAAATCGCCGCGCTCGTCGGGGTCGCCCCCTTCAATCGCGACAGCGGCACGCTCTCGGGGACTCGCCACATCTGGGGCGGGCGCGCCACCGTCCGCGGCGCGCTCTACATGGCGACCCTCGTCGCCACGCGCTACAACCCGGCGATCCGGGTCTTCTACCAACGCCTCGTGGCCGCCGGCAAGAAACGCAAGGTCGCCCTGACGGCCGCGATGCGCAAACTCCTGACCATCCTCAATGCGATGGTTAAACATCAGCAGCCTTGGAGGCTCGCCACGGAGTAGCAACTCTCCTTGACTTCACAAGACGGTTGCTACGTACGGTCTGGCGGCCAGGTCAGGCGTGACACCGCCGCAAGTCGCAGGCCGCGAGTCGCGAGCCGGTCACAACGCCCTCAGCGACCTCGCCGGGTCCACCCGGCTCGCTCGCCACAGCGGGCCCGCCGCAGCCGCGACCGCGAGCAGGGCCAGCCCGGCAGCCGCCGCCGCGATGGTGGGCGGGTCCCACGGCACGATCCCGAAGAGCTGGCTGGTGAGCGCGTTGGCCAGCCACGCGCTGCCCGCCGCGCCGCCTGCGAGGCCGGCGCCGACCGCCAGCGCGAGATGCCTCGAGGTGAACGCCAGCACGTGCGCCGGGCTCGCGCCGAGCGCGCGACGGATGGCGAGGTCGTGCGTGTGGGACGCCACGAACTGCGCGAGCGCCGAGGTCAGGCTGAGCGCCGTGATGAGCAGCACGATGGCCGCGAACCCGCCGACGAGGCCGAGGATGCGCCGCCGCTCGGCCACTTTCTGCGCGAACAGCTGCGAGAAGGTCCGCGGGTCGTCCAGGCACGCCGCGTTGTCCACGAGCAGCAGTTCCTTCATCGCCGCGTCGGCCAGCCGGCCGGGTTCGTTCCTCGCGCTCACGACGAGGAAGCTCCACGCCGGCGGGCGCCCGAACCGCTCGTAGAGCAGGTAGGCCGTTCCGGTGTCCATCGAGGAGGGACGCCGCTGCGCGCTCTGCTCGGTCTGCTGCCTGATGTCGCCGACGACGCCGACGATCGAGAGGATGCTGCTGCCGAACTTCAGCGTGCAGGCGAGCGGGTCGGCGTCGCCCAGGTAGGTGCGGCGAAACGACTCGTCGACGACGATCACCGCCGCCCTGGTCTGCTCGTCGGCGACCGAGAAGAAGCGGCCTCGGACGAGCCGCATGCCGGTTGACTCGAAGTAGCCGGGCGTGACGAACGCGCCGCTCAGCCGCTGGAACGTCTTCTTCCCGGAAGGCGTCGTGACTTCCATGTCGCCGCCCAATCCCACCGAGGTGTCGGTCAGCGGCGGCGACACGCTCACGCCGGCCGACTTCACCTCGGGCATGGCGCGCAGCCGGCCGAGCGCGCGGCGGAAGTAGTCCGCGCTGTCCGCCGCCTTGGGATACTTCGACCTCGGCAGGCGGACCTGGACGACGAACCCCTTGTCGATGTCGAACCCGCGGTCCGCCGACACGACGTTCCACATGCTGCGCAGGAGGAGCGCCGCGCCGAAGG
The DNA here is from genome assembly GCA_963776495.1 of uncultured Acidobacteriota bacterium. GTDB lineage: Bacteria > Acidobacteriota > Vicinamibacteria > Vicinamibacterales > Fen-181 > FEN-299. Next base: position 1,435,812 of record CAVZMW010000003.1, read on the forward strand.
TCAGCGCCGTGGCCGCCGCGACCTGGACGGCCACCAGCCCGAACGTCACCCGGTGGCTTCGCCGCCCGCCGGAGGTCGTCTGGCCGCCCTCGCGGAGCGCTTCGACCAGGTTGCGCCGGCGGAGCGTCCACGCCGCCACGCCCCCGGTGGCCAGGCCCGCGAGCAGCGTCAGGGCCAGGCCGGCCCCGATGACCGAGGGGCCGAACGCCACGCCCGCCACCTGGTCGGCGCCCGCGGACGCTCCCCACCGGATGGCCGCGATGGTCGCCTCGGCGAAGAGGAGCCCGAGCAGCGCGCCGGGCAGGGACCAGAGCACCGCTCGCGTGAGGACGACGCCCACCAGCTGCGCCGAGCCTGCCCCGAGCGCCTGGCGGATGCCGAGCTCGGCTTGCCGCCGGATCGTGTCGGTCAGCACCAGGCCGGCCGCGTTGGCGCACGCGACGAGGAAGGCGAGGGCGGCGGCCGCGGCGAGCATGAGCAGCAGCGGCCGGACCCCGGCCGTGCGCCAGAGGTCGAGCGAGACGGTCCGCAGGCCGCGCTTCGCGTTGGTGGCCTTGTTCTGCTCGCGGATGCGCGACGCCAGGCCGGTCACGTCCCGGCCCGCGGACTCGGTCGTCTGCGCCGGACGCACCCGGCCCAGCACCCGCAGCGCCGGGCTGTCGCGATGCGTGGTCTGGTACTTCAGGATGCTGTCGCTCTCGCCCCGCGAGCCGGCCGCGAGCGGCGTGATCACGCAGCGGTCGAAGCGGCCCTCGTCCAGGAGTTTCTCGCGGGGCTGCAGCAGGCCGAACGTGCTCGCGGGAATGATGCCGACGATCGTGAACGGCTGCTCGTCGAGGCGGACCTGCCGCCCGGTGGCGCCGGGGTCGGCGGCGAACGCCGTCCGCCAGAGTCCGTCGGTGACCAGCGCCGCGGGCGGCGCGCCGGCCGCGAAATCGCCGGGACCGAGCAGCCGCCCATGCAGCGGGGCGGCGCCGAGCGTCTGGAAGAGGCCCTGGTCGACGAAGACGCGGCACACGCTTCGCGGCCGGTCGGTGCCGGTGAGCACCGACACGTGGCCGTCGCTGAACGCGCCGACCGAGGACAGGCTCCGCTGGCCGGCGCGAAAGTCCTCGTAGTCGGGCATCGACATCCGCGGGTCGGTCAACCCCTCGGGGACGCTCCCGCCAAAGAAATACGGACCGGTGTTCTCGACCATCACCAGCCGCGAGGCGTCGCGGTACGGCGTGGCGGGGAAGAAGATGTCGGTGAGCAGGGCGACGATCGCCAGGTTGGCGCCGACGCCGAGCCCGATCGTCAGGGCCACCCCGGCCGCCAGCCCGGGCGACCGCCGGAATTGCCTGAGGCCGAAGAGGATCTCACGCCAGACGCCACCGCCCATACGGCCCTCCGTTTGAGGGATTAGACACCGGCGGGCGGCTGACGGCCGACGGCTGACGGCTGATGGCTGACGGCTGAGGGCCGACGGCTGACGGCTGACGGCCGTGTCCCGGCCGTCACGCAGCGTGACATGTGTGATCCGGCCGTCGGCCTTCAGTCGTCAGCCGTCCGCCTGCTACGCTCCGAGCCTCCCCGCCTCCGCCTTGATCGCCGCGAGTTCCTTCTCGAGTTCGGCGAGATACTCGAACGCGCTCCTTCCCACCTTCTGGTCCGCGCTGCCGGCCATGCGCGCGATGCTCGCCAACTGGTCGATCAGCATCGGCTCCGAGTAGGCCCCGCCGCCGGTGACCAGTTTCACCCGCAACGCCGCGAGCGGAGTGATCGCGGCGCTGTTGCCGCCGTGCGAGAGCGCCTCCAGCGCGAGGGTGATCCTGGTCGCCGTGTCCCGCGCGTCCGCCGACACGGCCTGGATCCGCTGCAGCAGGTCGAACTGCTCCTGGAGATCGGCGATGGTGACACCGTCGGCGGCGACGCGCGGATCGAGCTTCACCTCGAGAGGCTTGGTCTCGATAAGATCACCCGTCGTCAGCCGGACCTGGAACGCCCCCGGCACGACCAGCGGCGCGCCGCCTCGGCCGCCCGCGCCCGGCGCAGATGCGACCCGCAGGTCCCACATGAAGCGGTGCATGCCGGCCGCCTTCGACAGCCGGACCGGCGCCGCGCCGCCGCGCCGCGGAGCCTCCTCGTCGCTCACCTCGGCTCGCGGTGACGCCGCGGGCCGCGCCGCCGCCTCGCTCGAGAACGCGCGCACGACCCGGCCCCTGGCGTCCAGGATCTCGACGGTGACCGGCCCGGTCGCCTCCGTCGCCAGGAAGTAGTCGATGTACGCGCCGGGCGCCGGGTACTGCGGCTCGTCGGGCCGGCTGCCCATCGCGTTGTACCGCATGCGCCAGGCGGCGCGCAGGTTCGCCACGCCCGACTTCCACGGCACCGGCGCGCCGTGCGCCGCGACGACGGCGGCCGCCACCTGCTGCAGCGGCAGCACGTCGTCCATGATGAAGAACCCGCGCCCCATCGTGGAGAGCACCAGGTCGCCGTGGTGGATGCGGATGTCGGTCACCGGCGTGACCGGCAGGTTCTGCTGGAACGACTGCCAGTGGGCGCCGTTGTCGAACGAGATGAAGAGGCCGAACTCGGTGCCCGCGTAGAGCAGGCCCGCGAAGCCAGGATCCTCGCGGACCACGCGCGTCGGGAAGTCCCGCGGGATGCCGTTCGTCCCGTCGGTCAGCCGCTTCCACGTCGTCCCGTAGTCGTCGGTGCGGTAGATGTAGGGCTGCCAGTCGTCGAGCAGGTAGCGGTAGACGGCGATGTAGGCCGACCCCTTGCGGTGCGGCGAGGGCTCGATGTTCTGCACGCGCCCGCCCGGCGGCAGGTCTTTCGGCGTGACGTTCTTCCAGGTCTTCCCGTTGTCGCGCGTGACGTGCACCGGGCCGTCGTTCGACCCCGCCCAGATGACGCCGGGCTCGAGCGCCGACTCGCGGATCGCGTAGAGCGTCGAGTACATCTCCTCGCCGGTGATGTCGCGCGTGATCGGCTCGCCCGAGATCCCCTGCTTGTCGGGCTCGGCCGCGGTCAGGTCGGGGCTGATGACCTCCCAGGTCACCCCTTCGTCGCGCGTGCGGTGCACGAACTGCGAGCCGTAGTAGATGACCCTCGGGTTGGCGGGGGAGATCTCCATCGGCGACACGCGCTGGAAGCGGTACTTGAGGTCGCGCGCGGCCTGCCCGTAGCGGTTCTCGGGGTGCACCCAGCGCTGCTGCTCCTGGCCGATCCGCATGTTCATCCGCGTGAACTCGCCCTTGCACGACCCGTAGACGATGTTCGGGTCACCTGGCTTGGGCATGACGGGGCCCGTCTCGCATCCCGGCCCCTGGGTCCACGTCTGCAGCGGCGAGTCGTACGAGAGGCCGGTCGGCGGCAGGCTGGGAACGATCACCGTCCACCCGGTGTCCTGCTGCGCGCCGTAGATCCGGTAGGGGAACTGATCGTCGAGGCCGACGGCGTAGACCTCGGCCGTGTCCTGGTTGAGCTGCGACGACCACGACCGTCCGCCGTCGAGCGTGACGTTCGCGCCGCCGTCGTTCGACTGGATGAAGATGTCGGGGTTGTCGGGGTTGATCCACATGCCGTGGTTGTCGCCGTGCGGCGTCGGCTGGCTGCGCCAGCTCTTGCCGCCGTCGGCCGACTTCCAGAACGACAGGTTGTTGACGTAGACGACGTCGTCGCGCGCCGGGTCGACGTTGACGTAGGTGTAATAGAAGGGCCGCGCGATGAGGCTCGCCTGGCTGCTCACCTGCCGCCAGGTCGCGCCGGCGTCGTCGGACCGGTAGACGCCGGCCTCGGCGCCGGGCGCCTCGATGATGGCGTACACGCGGCTGGGGTTCGACGGCGCGAGATCGACGCCGGTCTTGCCGATGAGACTGTGCGGGAGGCCGCTCGTGAGGTGCGTCCAGGTGTCGCCGCCGTCGGTGGTCTTGTAGATCCCGCCCTCGTTCGCCGGGCCGCCGCTGACGATCGTCCACGGCTTCCGCTCGCCGCGCCAGGCGCCCGCGTAGATCTCCTTCGGGTTCGCCGGGTTCATCGAGAGCGAGACGACGCCGGTGCGGTCGTTGATGAAGAGGACCTTCTTCCACGTCAGGCCGCCGTCGGTCGTGCGGAAGACGCCGCGTTCGGGGTTCGATCCGAACGGCTGGCCGAGCGCGGCGACGTAGGCCGTGTCGGGGTCCTGGGGCGACACCTTGAGCGAGCCGATCTGGCCGGCGTCCTTCAGGCCGACAAACTTCCAGGTCTTGCCCGCGTCGGTCGACTTGTAGACGCCCTTGCCGAGGATCACGTTGCTTCGAATCGCCGCGCTGCCGGTGCCGACGTAGACGACGTCGGGCCTGGACTCCGAGACGCCGATGGCGCCGATCGACGCGGTGGCGAAGAAGCCGTCCGACACGTTGAGCCAGGTGTGCCCGGCGTCGGTTGTTTTCCACACGCCGCCGCCGGTCGATCCCATGTAGAAGGTGTACGGCTGGCGGCGCACGCCGGCCACCGCGGTGACGCGGCCGCCGCGATGCGGACCGACCGACCTGAATCGCATCTCGCTGTACACGCCCGGATCGACCACTGCGCCCGGGTGGGTTTGGGCGAGAAGCGGCGTGCGAATCCCGCTGCCGGCCGTGCCGACCAGGAGCGCGACGGCGAGGAGCCAGAGGGGCGGGTTGCGGCTGAGCGTTCTGTTGGGCGTCATCCCGGCGAGTATACAGCGGCCTCCGACGCTGATGATGGTTCATAGCCAACCGTACGTAGGCCGGGCCTTCAGGCCCGGCGCAAGAGGGCGGAACTGAAGCCCCGCCCTACGGACGGTAAGTCAAGGTGACTCCCGCGCGGCCCGAAGACGAGTGGCGTCGCAGGTAGTGTCGGAACATAATGTCGCCACCGTGATCCCGAGCCACCTCAGCCGATTCGTCGTCCTGCTCGCGCTCTTCTGCGCGACCGCCATCGCCGCCCCGGTCGTGTCGGCGCAGGAGACCGCCGCGCCGCCGCTGCCTGCGTTTGCCGACTGGCTTGCGGATCTGCGCAAGGAGGCGCTGGCCAGGGGGATCAGCGAGCGGACCGTCGAGGCGGCGCTCACCGGCGTCGAACCGGTGCCGGTCGTGGTCGAGCGAGACAAGACGCAGCCCGAGCGCACGCAGACGATCGACGCGTACCTGAAGCGGCACGTGGACCGGAAGACGGTGAAGACCGCTCGCGAAATGGCCAGTCGCCACGCCGCCCTGCTTGGGAAGGTGTCGGCGCAATACGGCGTGCCCTCCTCTATCATCGTCGCCGTCTGGGGGATCGAGTCGAACTTCGGCCGCTTCAGCGGCGTGCGCCCGACGATCTCCGCGCTGGCGACACTTGCCTACGACAACCGCCGGGCGGCGATGTTCCGCGAGGAGCTGTTCGCCGCGCTGAAGATGGTGGACCGCGGCGACATCGACCTCGCGAAGATGAAGGGGTCGTGGGCCGGCGCGATGGGCCAGCCGCAGTTCATGCCGTCGAGCTACCTGAAGTTCGCCGAGGACTTCGACCGCGACGGGGTGCGCGACATCTGGGGATCGGCGGCGGACGTGTTCGCGTCGATCGCGAACTACCTGAAGCAGAGCGGGTGGACGCCGGGGGCGCGGTGGGGCGTGGCGGTGACGGTGCCGGCCGCCGCGGCGAAGAAGATCGAGGCCGAGGCGCCGCCCGACGGCCAGGGGTGCGAAGCCGTTCGCCAGATGACCGGCAGCCTGCCCGTCTCGCGCTGGCAGCAACTCGGGGTCCGCGTGGTCGGCCGCCAGGCGCCGCCGAAGCCGACGGCCGCCGCCTCGCTCGTCCGCGCCGGCACGCGCAACTTCCTCGTCTTCGACAACTACTCGGTCCTGCTGCAGTACAACTGCGCCCACGCCTACGCGCTCGCGGTGGGGTTGATGGCGGACCAGATAGGGAACTGACGCCGACATCTCTCGATCTTGCGATCGTGCGACCTGCCCAGATCGCAAGATCGCCACATCGCAAGATCGCAAGATTCCAGGGCGGGGCCGTCAGCCGTCAGTCGTCGGCCGTCAGCCGGCTAACTCACCCCGTAGAACGTCTCGACCTCCGCCGCCACCCTCGCGCGCACGAACTCGGCCACGTGGTCGAGCTCCGCGTCGGAGAGCGGCGCGACGGTCGGCTCGGCAGGCTTCCGGGCAATCGTGTAGAGCTGGATCCCCTTGAGCCGGCCGCCCGCGGCGAGCAGGTCGTTCAGCCGCCCGCAGTACGCCGCGACCTCCGCTTCCGGGATCGGCCGCTCGTCCACCCGCATGAAGAGCGACTGGATCACCACCGGCCGGCGGCGGGCCGCGTCGAGGATGTTGTCGAGGACGCGCTGGAGCGGCACGTTCGGGCGGTCGATCAGGCGGAAGTACTCCTCGGTACCGGCGTCGAGCTTCGCCCAGATCTCGCCGTTGTTCGCGTCCATCACGTCGAGCGCCTCGCGCACGGACGGCTTCGCGAGGTACGCGGCGTCGGTGATGAGCACGATCTTCGTCGCCTCGAGCGCGAAGCGGCGGCGCGCGGCCGCCGCGATCTCCACCGCCTCCTTGAACTTCGCGTAGGTGGTCGGCTCGCCGTCGCCGGAGAACGCGATGTCGCGCACCTGGCGCCGGTCGGGCGGCAGCGCGTCGAACGGCGGCTTGGAGTAGAGCGTGCCGTCGGCAGCCGCCTGCAGCACCGCATCGAGCTCGGCGGTAAGGCGCTCGAGGTTCACCGCGCGGACGCGCGGCGGGACGTCGCGATCGACCTGGCAGTAGATGCAGTCGAAGTTGCAGGCCTTGGAGGGATTGACGTTGATGCCCACCGACACGCCGTGGCTCCGCCTCGACACGACGGCGTAGACGTAGAGGTTCTCCTCCCAACGCCGCTCGTGCCGCTGCCAAGCCCGCCGAAGCGCGGGGGTGCTCTCGTCCATCGCCACCATCATACGGCAGGCAGGAATTGGGGACGAGGGATTGGGGGATCAGGGATTCAGGGGTCGGGGCCCGGACCGAACTCCGAACCCCTGGCGCCCACTTCCCACTTCCCACTTCGTACTTCGTACCTGGTACTTCTTACTTCGTAGCTCTTCCCCGTCTCCTCACGTCGGCGGGCCGCTACCGCAGGATAGTGGCCTTCACCTCGACCGTCTGCTTCCGCTCGACGCCGTCCACGACGTCACTCGACTGCCCGACGATGAGCGGCTTGCCGCTCTCGAGGACCAGCGACATGCTCTGGGAGAAGGTCGGGAACGACGGCGGGGTCGAGGCGGCCGTCTTGTCGTCGATGGCGCTGAACTCGACGTTCAGGTTCATCTTGGCCCTGTTCCCCTGGATGTAGACGTTGTTCGCGTCCACGTTGAGGCCGACCGACTTGTAGTTGAACGACGTCATCGGCATCGTTCCCGGGGCGCCGGCAGCGGCCGGGGAAAAAGTCGTCGACGGCACGGCGACCTGGTTGCCCGATCGGATCGAGGCCCTGCCCTGGTCGGCGACCGTCAGCGTCGCTGTCCGTCGGATCGGCGCGGCGTTGCCGGCCTGGTAGGAGATCGTCACTTCAACCCGCACGTTGGCGGCTTCGGCATCGGAGACGCCCCGCGGCGCCGGCGCCCGCTCCGCCTGCTGCGCCGGGACGGCCGGCTTCTGGGCCACCGGCGCGGCCATTACCGGCGGCGCCTGGATCGGGATGGCCGCCTTTACCGTCGCCGCCGGCTCCTGGGCCGAGGCGGGAACGGCTCCGGACGTCAGGGCGGCGACGCAGGCGATGGTGAGCAACGAGATCAATCGGTTCTTCATTGGCGGACTCCTCCGGACTTGCCGGGACCCGAAGGATCCCGGGACATCTCACCGACGGTTGGAAGCGGGCTGACCGGCGGGGCCAGCGTCGAAACAGGCGGCGCGTCGAGAATGGGGGCCGGCGCGATCGGCCGAATCACGATGGGGCGGAGAGGCGGAATCGGGTTGATCGGATCGCCGAGGTCGTTACCCAGCGCGCCCGGCAGTGACGACGCCGGCGGCGCGTCGTCGCCCACGAGGACGGTGTCGGGGGCGATCTTCGCGGTCGTGCTCGTGATGTCCATCTCGAGCAGCGAGGCCGCGGCGAGACGCTCGCCGCCCGCCGGGACCTGGCGTTCGCGCCGGGGCCTCGCGACGGCGGCGACCGAGGTTCCGAGCGCAGCGGCGCCGGCGGCCGCCGCAGTCGCGGGCGTCACGGCGGCGTCTGACGTGGGCTTCGGCGTGACCGCCGCACGGCTCCTGGTACTGGCGACGGTCGAGGCGTGGCGCGGAGCGCCAATCCTCGCCAGCGTGTCGTCCACGTGCTGCCAGGTGAGGGCGACGCCGACGACGAGCAGCGCCGCGCCGGCCGCGGGGAGCAGCGCCGGGTAGAGCACGAACCGCCGCCAGGCGGGCGCGGGCCTGGCGGGCTCGTCCAGTCGTGCCAGCACCCGCTCGCGCAGGTCGACGGCGTGGGCGCGCATCGCCGCCCCGAGCGTCTCGTCGATGGCGCGATCGAGCGGGTCCTGCGGCCCGAGGTCGTCGTCCCGACGTGAACCTGCTGTCATGACACAGCTCCTGTCGTGTCTTCCTTCGTCAGCGGTTCGGGGCCGAGCCCGCGGCTGACGAGCTTCTTCCTGAGCAACCGCCTGCCCTCCATCGCGCGCCACTTGGCCGTGCCGGTGGGGACGCCCAGCAGCCGCCCGATCTCCTCGAACGTGTGATCCCCAGACGCCGAGAGCAGCAGCGCGTCACGATAGCGGGCGGGCAGCGTCCGAAGCAGCCGCCGCACGCCGCGCCTCGACTCCTCGGCGATCAACCTCGTCTCGGCCGACGCCTCGGCCGACGCCACCTCGATCTCGTGGCTGTCGTCGCGGCCGACGAAGCGATGGAGCCATTCGCCGACGCGTCGCCGGCGGTCCATCGCGCGGTTCCAGGTGATCGTCAGGAGCCAGGTCTTGAAACTCGCCTCGCCGCGAAAACTGTCGAGCTTGCGGAACGCCAGGAGCAGTGCGTCCTGGGCCACCTCCTCGGCGTCCTCACGCGAGCGAAGCGCGGCCAGGGCGGCGCGAAACACCACCTGTTGGTACCGTTCGACGAGGGTGCCGAACGCCGCACGATCGCCGTTACGGGCCAGCTCGATGAGCTTGGCGTCGCTCACACTGGCACTAGACCGTGGGGGAGTGGCCACGGTTGGGAATTATGCAGGAAGAATGGGATCGGGGGTCAGGGATCGGGGATCGGGGATCTCTGGACCATTCGCTCGGCGCGAAGTACACTGGTGAACTCCAGCGGCGGCGGGTCGCACCGCGGCCCGGATCCTGTGCAATGCCAGCCTGTGAACCGCGTCAGGGCCGGAAGGCAGCAGCGCTCAACAGTGCCTGTCATGTGCCGCAGGGCCATCCGGGTCGCGGTGGGTCCCGCCGCCAAGTGCCCGTGATCTTCAGATAGCGCAGGGCTTCAGCCCTGCGCCCGGTGCGATGATCTTCAGATAGCGCAGGGCTTCAGCCCTGCGCCATGGCCGTCAGCATCCGCATGTCCTACCAGGTCCTGGCCCGCAAGTGGCGTCCGCAGCGCTTCGACGATGTCGTGGGGCAGGGCGGCGTCACGCGCACGCTGAAGAACGCGATCGGCAACGGCCGCGTCGCGCAGGCGTTCGTGTTCGCCGGCCCGCGCGGCGTCGGCAAGACGACCACGGCGCGCATCCTCGCCCGGGCGCTGAACTGCGAGAAGGGGCCGACCGCCGACCCGTGCGGCGCGTGCGAGGCGTGCGTCGAGATCGCCGCCGGCCGCGACATGGACGTGCTCGAGATCGACGCGGCCACGCACACCGGCATCGACAACGTCCGCGACGTCATCATCTCGGGCCTGGCCGTCCCGCCGGCGCGCGACCGCCACAAGATCTTCATCATCGACGAGGTCCACCAGCTCTCGAAGCCGTCGTTCGCCGCGCTGCTCAAGTCGGTCGAGGAGCCGCCGCCGCACATCGTCTTCATCATGGCGACGACGGAGCTTGCGAAGATTCCCGAGACGATCATCTCGCGCGCGCAGGTGTACGAGTTCCGCACGATTTCCGAGAAGGCGATCGAGGGGCAGCTCCGGAAGATCTCCGCCGCCGAGAAGCTCGAGGTCACCGACGCCGCCCTCGCCCTCGTCGCGCGGGCGGCCGACGGCAGCATGCGCGACGGCCTGACGGCGTTCGACCAGGTCCTGGCGTTCGCCGGCGACACCGTCGCCGAGCAGGACGTGGCCTCGGCGCTCGGCATCGTCGGGCGCGACCTGCTGCTCGACATCCTCGACGCGGTGGCGGCGGAGCAGGCGGCGGCCGCGTTCGAGCTGGCGAACCGGGCGATCGAGACCGGCTACGACCTGCGCCTGCTCTGCCGCGACCTGTCGCGGCTCGTGCGCGACCTGATGCTGATCTCGGTCGGCGCGGGGCAGCTCGACGACACGGCGCTGGTCCCCGAAGGGGAGCGGGCGCGGGTGGCGGCGCTCGTGAAGACGTTCTCGCGCGAGGACCTCCTGCGGTCGTTCGACCTCATCGCGCGCGCCGAGTCGGACCTGCGGAACGCGGCCGAGCCGCGGTACCACCTCGAGATGGCGCTGCTCAAGTGGATCCACCTGCGGAAGCTGGCGCCACTCGCCGAGCTCATCGAGCAGCTTCGGCAGGGAGGCGGGCTGCCGCCGGCCGGCCGCGCGCCGTCGGGATCGACGGCCGGGAGCGGGGGCGGCAGCGGTTCGACCGGTGTTCGCCGATCGTTCCCGCCCGCGTCGCCGCCCGCGCCGCCCGCGCCGAGCCGTCCCGCGGGAACGTCACGTCCCGTGCCGACGCCGAAGCCGGGGCACAAGCCGACACCGATGCCGGGCCGCAAGTCGGCCCCGCCGCCGTCGGCGCTGCCGCCGGATCCGGTGTTCGAGGCGGACTCCGAGTACGAGATCGACGATCTGCCGGGTCCCGCGGCGGTGGCGCCCCCTCCGCCTCGAACCGACGCGCCTGCCGCGCGGGTGCCGTCGCCGGCGACGGGGACGGCGACAACGACGGGGACGGCAGACGGGATCCAGGAGTCGTTCCTCGAGGAAGTGCGCCGCGCGAAGGACAGCTTCTACAAGATGTACCTCTCGCTCGCGCACGAGGTGGCCGTCGAATCCGACCGCATCGTGTTCACCTTCGCGCCCTCGAAGCGGGCGGCGAAGGACGCGGTGGAGAAGGGCCGCGCGTGGCTCGAGCCGATTGCCGCGCGCGTGGCGGGGCGGAAGATGCTCGTCACGGCGGCGCTCGCCGAGCCCGGCCAGATGGCGAAAGGACCGGCGCCCGGCAACGGCGGCACGTTCGCTCCGGCGCCCGCGGGGCCGCTGACCGACGACCTGAAGGCCAAGGCGATGAGCGACCCGGGCATGCAGGCGCTGCTCGAGCTGATGCCATTGGATATCAAGTCAGTCGAACCGCTGTAGGCTGACGGCTGACGGCTGACGGCCGACGGCCGACGGCCGACGGCTGACGGCTGACGGCCAAGGGCTCAGGACTCGAGTGCGGGTTTACGAGGTCCGATTACTCATCGAAGTCGCCGATTAGCCATCGTCAGCACCGATTGATCATCGTCAGTTCCGATTGACCATCGTCAGTTCCGATTGCTCGTCGTCAGAGCCGACTACGGTATGAATATTCAGCAAATGATGAAGCAGGCGCAGCAGATGCAGGACCGCCTGCAGAAGCAGATGGCCGAGTTGCGCGTCGAGGCCACCGCCGGCGGCGGCATGGTGACCGTCGTGATGAGCGGCCAGAAGCAGCTGCTCTCGCTCAAGCTCGACCCCGAGGTCGTCTCGAAGGAAGACGTCGAGATGCTGCAGGACCTGATCGTCGCCGCGATCAACGACGCGCAGCGGAAGGTGGACGAGGCGATGTCGGAGCAGGTGGGCGGGATGATGGGCGGCATGAAGCTCCCGGGGATGTTTTGACGCGATGCACCAGCCCGAACCGCTCACCCGCCTGATCGAGGAGTTGGAGCGCCTGCCCGGCATCGGGCGCAAGAGCGCCCAGCGGCTCGCCTTCCACGTCCTCCGCTCGCCGCGCGAGGACGCGGAGCGGCTCAGCGAGGCGCTGCGCGACGTGAAGGACCGCGTGACGCACTGCTCGGTCTGCAACAGCATCACCGACGTCGATCCCTGCACCTGCTGTGGCGACGACGCGCGCGACCACCGCGTCATCTGCGTCGTCGAGGAGCCGCAGAACGTCAACGTGATCGAGAAGACGCGCGAGTTCAAGGGGACCTACCACGTGCTGATGGGCGCGATCTCGCCGCTCCAGGGGGTCGGCCCCGACCAGCTCAAGATCAGGGGGCTGCTGGCGCGGGTGGCCGAACACCAGGTCGAGGAGGTCATCCTCGCCACCAACCCGAACGTCGAGGGGGAGGCGACCGCCATCTACCTCGCGCGGCTGCTCAAGCCGCTCGGCGTGCGCGTGACGCGGATCGCGATGGGCGTCCCGGTCGGCAGCGACCTCGAGTATGCCGACGAGGTGACGATGAACAAGGCGATGGAGGGACGGCGGGAGGTCTGATGCTGCCAGCCACCTACCACATTCCGACCGGCGTCGTGCTGATGCTCGTGGGGCTGGGCGCCTGCTTCGCGGGCTACCGGTTCTTCCGCGTCGTGCTCACCGTCTACGGCTTCGTGCTCGGCGCGCTGTTCGCGAGCACCATCGTCCACACCACCGATACCATGTCGCTGCTGGTGACGCTCGGCGTCGGCGGCCTGCTCGGCGCGGCGATCCTATGGTTCGGCTACTTCGTGGGCGTCGCGCTGGCCGGCGGGGCGTTCGGCGCGGTGGCCGTGCACGCCGGCTGGGTGGCGTGGAAGGGGGCCGAGCCCGGCGTCCTCGTCGTCGCGTTCGCGGCGGTGGCCGGCGCGGCGATCGCGGTGACGCTCCAGAAGCACTTCGTCATCCTGGCGACGGCGTTTGTCGGCGCGGAGACCGCAATCGCGGGGCTGACGTCGTTCCTGACCCGGCGCGGCGACGGCCGCCTGGGCTTCGACGACGTGTGGGTGGGGCACCTGGGGTTTCCGGCGCCGGGTCGGCGGTGGACGTTCCTCGCCTGGGTGGCCCTCGGGATCGTGGGCGCGTTCGTGCAGTTCCGGTCGGGCGCGTCGCGGCCGTTCGGCGGTCGCGGGGCCAAGAAGCCCGCCAAGAGCAGTACGTAGGCCGCCCCTTTAGGGGCGGCGACTGATGGCGGCGGGTGGCGGCGCGTGACGATTGACCGTCCCGCGATCGATCCGCTAACATAATCCGTCTGCGAGCCGTGAGGTTCGCGCGCATCTGCCAGCGTTCCTCAGTAGCTCAATGGTAGAGCACCCGGCTGTTAACCGGGGGGTTGTAGGTTCGAGTCCTACCTGAGGAGCCACCTTCCTCGTTCGTCCCGTCCTCCGATACAAGGTGGCGACGACATCGCACCGTAGCAACGCACTCGGGGCGGCCGATCGAATGCGTTGCGACAGCGGATGAGGAGCCTGGCCCTCCGAGGTCCCCTCCCCAGCCACCCGGTGGCGACGGCATCTCGGCCCCCTTCGCCGAAGACCTCCACGCGCCCACCTTGACCGCCCTTCCAGACGATGGCATCGTCGTCGTCGAGGACAACAATGGCCGAGGGCAATTGCGCAGACGGCGACGCTGACCCGAGTGTCGAAGGCGCTCCGCTCGGCCGCGCGGACGCTGCTGGTCACCGTTTCAGCGAGGGAACCTCCCTGGCTGTCATCGACATCGTAGCCGATGTCCGCGAGCGTCCCTCGGAGACCTTTGCGGTTCTCAGCGTGCGGCCAGACGTGGCTTTGACCATCGCGACGCTCAAGTACGGCGATTACTCCGTCGCCTCGCAACTGTCGATCGAGCGGAAGACGGCCGACGACCTCGGGCGTTCGATCATCGACGGCAGACTGTTCCGGCAGATGTCTGCTCTTCGACGCCACGCGGACCGGTCCATTCTGCTCATCGAAGGGCTTCAGTGTCCCAGCAGTCCATCGGGCGTGCCGTGGCACGCCGTGCGCGGCGCGCTCGCCAGCGTGGCCGTCGTCTTCGGTGTGCCGATCCTCCTCGCAGATGGACCCCACGAGAGCGCTGAGATCATGGTGACTGCCGGGAGACAACTGGCACGAACGACCAACCTCTCCCACGCGAGGCCGGGCTACCGACCAAAGGGCTGGCGGCGTAGAGCGCTGTTCATTCTTCAGGGACTGCCACAGGTCGGCCCTGCACGCGCACGTGCTCTTCTCGAGTCGTTTGGAAGTGTCAGCGCGGTCATGGCCGCCACGGCCGACATGCTGGCCGACGTCGAAGGAATCGGGCCTGGCTCGGCGGCGTCGATCCTCCGAGCGATCGGCGACGAGCTCGCGCAGCCCGTCGAACCAGCCGGTTCGATGCCGGAACGAGAACCGCGGGATCGGCACGGCCCGATGGTGTCCGCCCATTGACCAGGCGCAGCGGGAGCGGCGCCGGCAGATGTGCCGCCCCAGTCGAGGATGAGAAATGCGGCCGTCGAATCCCGCTCGAGCATCTCGATATCTGCCGCGTGGCGCCTGAGGATCTGCCCGACCGCCGCCGACTCCACGAGGTGATGAGGGAGGTTCTCGTCGAAGAGCAGCCTCACGCGGGGACGTTGACGAGCTTTCGCTCACGATCTGCCGCAAACGCGAGACAGGCCCGAATGTCCTCGACGGTCAGACCCGGGAAATCTGCCACGACTTGTTCGGGTGTCATCCCGGCAGCCAAGTACTCGAGCACGTCATACACGGTGATTCGCAGGCCCCGGACGCACGGCTTCCCGCCGCGCTTGCCTGGTTCGATCGTGATGGTGCCCTTGTAGTTCATGACTTCCCCAGCTCATGGAAGACTCCGTGGTGAGTCGATCTCCGTCCAACGCCCGACAAACCGCCGGCCCAACCCTCCGGCTGGCAGGTCGCCAGGCGCTCGCCGCTTGTCATCGCGCGGGCCGGCTCGGCCGTTTCCCTCCTGCTCATTCACGTGATGTTCCGGTATCATCCCGCAAATATGAGACGCACACTCCTGCTCGCAGCCCTCCTCGCCGGCGCGGCCATCACCGGCCTCGTCGCGCAATCCCCCGATCTCGCCGCCGAAGGCCACGCGTGGTGGGCGCACGTGCAGTACCTGGCCGACGACAAGCTCGAGGGCCGCAACCTCGGGACCCCAGGCTACGAGACGGCAGCCAGGTACGTGGAAAGCCAGTTCCAGGCGATCGGGCTCAAGCCGGGAGGCGCGGGTGGATTCAGGCAACCGGTGAAGCTGGAGAGCCGAACGCTCGCGCCCGGCGAGACCACGCTCGCACTCGTGCGCGACGGGAGAGAGCAACCGCTCGCGATCGGCGAGGACGCCACGTTGAGCGCGCGCGCCGAGCTCAACGGCGACCTGGAGGCGTCGGCGGTGTTCGTCGGATACGGCCTGTCGGTTCCCGAGGCCGGCTGGGACGATTTCGCCGGACTCGATCTCAAGGGCAAGGTCGCGGTGTACGTGAACGCATTCCCGCCGGTGAAGGTGACCGACAACGTCAAGTCGCACGTGAATACCGCGGACGAGCGCTGGCTGGCGCTGAAGCGCGCCGGCGCCATCGGCGTCGCGACGATTGCCGCGCCTCGGCCCGGCGGAGCCGGTGCGGCGGGCGGTGGTGCCGGACGAGCCGGCGCGGCGGCTCCGGCGAACGCCGGGCAGCCCCCGGCCGCCGCCGCCGCAGGCGCAACGGCCGGCGCCGGGCGCGGGGGTGGAGCGCCGCAGCCGACGATCACGCTGGCGGATCGCGCGCTGGTGGACGCAGCGGGCGAGGCCGTGGCGATCACCCTGACGCCACGCGGCGCGGCCGCCCTGCTCGCCGGCACGGGGCACACGATCGAGGAGATCAATCAGCTCGTCACCGACAGCAAGCCGCTGCCGAGGTTCGCGATTCCCGGGACGCTGAAAGCCCACGCGGCGCTCAAGAGGGAGCCCGTTGACTCCTGCAACGTCGTCGGCGTGCTCGAAGGGTCGGACCCGAGGTTGAAGTCCGAATACGTCGTCATGTCCGCGCACCTCGACCATCTCGGCATCGGCCGCGCCGTCAACGGCGACACCCTGTACAACGGCGCAATGGACGATGCCTCGGGGATCGCGTCGATCATCGAGACGGCGCGGCTGCTCAAGGCCTCGGGCGTCAAGACCAAGCGCTCGCTGGTGTTCCTGGCCGTGACCGGCGAGGAGAAGGGCCTGCTCGGGTCGCGCTACTTCGCGCACCGCCCGACGGTGCCGTTCGGGAAGATCGTCGGCGACGTCAACCTCGACATGTTCCTGCCGCTGTACACGCTGAAGGTCATCGAGGTGCAGGGCCTGACCGAGTCATCGCTCGGCGACTCGGTGCGCGCGGCGGCGAAGACGCTCGGCGTGGAGGTGCAGACGGACCGCGAGCCCGAGCAGAACCGCTTCATCCGCAGCGACCAGTACAGCTTCATCCGGCGCGGGGTGCCGTCGCTCGCGTTCAAGTTCGGCTACGAATTCGGCTCCCCCGAGGAGACGATTCGCCGCAACTGGGTGCGCGACCTCTATCACAAGCCGGCTGACGACCTGAAGCAGCCGGTGAACACCGAAGCGGCGGCCCTGTTCGACCGCGTGATGCTGGCGCTGATGGAGAGCGTGGCAGACGATCCGGCGCGGCCGGCGTGGAAGGCCGACAGTTTCTTCAAGCAGTTCGCGACCGGACGCTGACCCTAGCAGCCTGTGGCGCAAGTCCGCCACAGGCTGCTAGAAGGACGAACAAGGCGACCTACACGGAAGGCCAAGATCGGAGAGTGACGATTTCTGGCGTGTGCTCTCACGACTTGGATCGATACCCTTGGGCCGGTCGTCTTGTTCGTCCAACTAGCAGGCCGTGCCCCACTTTCACCACGGCCTGCTAGGGGCCGGGAATGCGAGGTGAGGCAACCTCCGCACGCCTCCCGTGTGACCCAGCCGACGCTCAGTCGGCCTCGGCCCTCAGCGCCGACAGCAGGGCTTCGACGTGGCGGGCGATGCGGTCGGATTGCATCAGGTCGAAGTGGTTCGTGTCCGGGTCGACGACCAGCGAGTCGTGCCGGTAGCTCGAGCCGAGGACCGCCTCGTCGAGCTGCCGCAGCCGCAGCGAGGACACGGTCGCCCTGTACGGCTCCGCGTCCTCGAACACCACGCGAAGGCGCCGCACCCTGGCCGACACGGTCCGGTACCAATCCACGAACACGTGCTCGCCCGCCGCCTTGAACGGCTGAACGACGTCGGCGGCGTAGCGCTGGAGCACGCTGAGATCGCGGTAGAACTTGCGGACGAACATCACCAGGTACTCCTGGGCCGTCACCCAGGCTTCGAGCGTTCCCGCCTCCGCGCCGATCGCGTTCAGGTGCCTGAGAATGGCCTGCTCATCGCTGCTCGGGATGTCGGCGAACGCGCGGGAGGCGAAGCAGGTGTCCAGCCCGACGTTGCAGCCGAGCGCCAGGAATCCGTCCACGAATCCGAGGTCCGGGTTCGACGCAAGGAGTCGAAACCCGAAGTCCGCGCCCGACGAGGCCCCGACGAGGAGCACCGTCTCGGGCCGGACGCGTTCGACGAGATCGGTGAGGAACTCCCGGGTGATGACCGCGTGATCCTCGAGGCTGAGCGGTATCCGCAGCCGGGAGACGTTCTCGAAGCCGAACGCGGTGGGCGCGACCGCGCGGTACGGCGAGGTGCGCAGCGTCGATTCGAAATGCCGCTGGTCCCCGCCCAGTCCGTGCAGGTAGCACACCAGCACGTCCGACGCGCGGTCGTTGTCGAGGTAGTGCATCGCCCCGCCGATGACGCGGGCGTCGAGTGTCGAGCGGTTCAACCGGCGGCACACGCGTTCATCGAGGAGGAAGCTCCGGTCCACCGGCGCCGTGGAAGTCGTCTCGGCGGCAGGAGTCGGCACGCCACCCGTCAGCGCATTCAGCCGGTACAACACATCCTCGCAACTCCGCCACCGATCGGCGGGCCGCTGTTCGAGACAACGCATCACGATGTGGTCAACCGCCGCGCCGACCGACGGGCGCACCCTGGACAACGGGGCGATGGCGCCGGGCGGAGTGAGGGCGACGCGCGAGCCGGTCCCGGAGAACGGATGGCCCCCGGCCAGGATCTCGTAGGCCACCAGGCCGAAGGCGTAGATGTCCGCGCGATGATCGACCTCGAGGCCGGCCACCTGCTCGGGCGCCATGTACCCCGGCGTGCCGATGGCGATCGGCAGGGCGGTCACCGTCGCGCCACCAGCCGCGGCGTGAATGGCCTTGGCGATCCCGAAGTCGGCCACGACCACGTGCCGGCCGGCGAGCAGAATGTTCTCCGGCTTGATGTCGCGGTGCACGATGCCGCGTGCGTGTGCGTAGGCGAGGGCGTCGGCGATCTCGCGCAGCATCGGCAGCGCCACGTCCACGGCAAGCTCGCGCTCGCGCCTCAGGAGCACCCGAAGCGATTCGCCGGGCACGTACGGCATCACGTAGAACAGGAGATCGTCCGCCATGCCGGAGTCGAACAGCGGCAGGATGTTGGGATGCTGGAGGTTCGCGGTGACGCGGATTTCCTGCAGGAAACGCGAGGCGCCGAACGACTCGTGCAGCTCCGGGCGAAGGATCTTGATCGCGACCTCGCGCTCGTGCTTCAGGTCGTCGGCGAGGTACACCGTCGCCATCCCGCCCGAGCCGAGCTCGCGACGCACCCGATAGCTGTCGGCCAGCGAGGCGGCCAGCCGTTCGAGCATGGTCATGCCACGCGACCTTCCGGATTGGCGACATGTTACAGCGAATCGCGTGCCGTCGCGTTACTTGACCACGGCCAGCGGCAGCACGAGCGGCTGCCGTTGCTGCGGCCCTGCCCTCGCCGCAACCTGCATCGGCCGGTCTGATGTCCCGCAGCCGCGCACCCGATCTGCCACGGGGAGCGGGGCGCCGGGACGACCTCTTGGAGGCCCAGGCTTTGCTCCGTGCGGCGGACCGTCCATCCGTAGATGCCATCGCGACCCCGCACCAGGAACGCGGGAGCACGGCCTCCCCGGCCGGCCAGGTACTTGGCGACGGTCGCCGGCGAAACCCGAGGGCGACGACGAGTGCAGGCATGGCTCGGTCGGGTGGGGTATCCGGGCTTCGCCTACCTGCGTGGCGGACACGCGCTGAATCCCGCCGAGGCGCTCGTCCGGACGCTCAGGGCGGAAGACCTGGACGCGCGGCTGGTCGAAGCCCTGCCGTGGGTGGTGGCGACGTACCCGGACCTCGACTGGGACTGGCTGGTTCGTGAAGCGAAGCTGAACGACCTGCAGAATCGGCTGGGACTGGTCGTCACGGTCGCGCGGGAGCTGGCCGAGCGGCGCGCCGATTCCCGGACGGCCGAGACGCTGTCCCATTGGGAACGCGTGCTCGAACGCTCCCGGCTGCAACGGGAGGACGCATTCCGGGAGTCGCTGACCGACGCCGAGCGAGAGTGGCTGAGAGCACATCGCTCGCCGGAAGCGGCCCGGTGGAACGTCCTCTCAACCCTGACCGACAAGGCTGTGCCGGATGCCTCCTAATCGTGGGCGTCGCGACCGTGCCGGAGGACTTCGAGCGCCGTCTCACGACGGTCTTCGCAGGAGAGTTCAGGCGCCTCCGGATCCGGACACTCGAGCGACACGACCTCGTGCTGGCCAAGCTCGAACGCAACAGCGATCGTGACCGCGAAGACGTCGAGAGGCTGGCGCGCGGCCCCGGGCTCGACGTGTCCATCCTGAAGAGCCGCTACGAACGGGAACTGAGGCCCCGGCTGGGACGGCCTGATCGAGAAGACCTGACGCTGTCGCTCTGGTGCGCAATCGTCGAAGAGGTGAACCAGGGGCGGGCGCGCCGCGATGATGTCCTCAAGACGCGACACCCTTCGGACAAATCGTGAAGCTGTCCGAACTATGGAGTGGCACGCACATGAACGCGGATTACGTTCGGGTCATCGCGGCATCGAATCACGCGACATGACTACGACGTCCATCGCCTGTTGAGAGCGAGCGGTGGGGACGAGATGGCTGCCAATCGATCCTTGGCGCTCGAATGCGTCCGGCACGCCAGGATGTTCTTCGACCGTCCGGACTTCGACCTCGCACGCGCTGCCCCAGGGACGTTCGCCCTCGCGCCGGCGCCGGACATGCTCGAACGCCTGGAACGAGACTACGAGAACATGGCGGGTATGATCTTCGGTCCGCTTCCCGCCTTCAGAGACGTCGTGCAGGCAGTGATTGAACCCGAGAGGCGTTGGCATTGGCCGGGCGTGCGCCGTGCGATCCGAAAACGCTCGCCCGCGCGGCCCGTGACTACGCCGACGACCAGCCTGGATTCGCGCTGAGTTCGGGCCTGCTCGCTCTCTATTGGCTGGCGCTCGGACCACTACACCAGGGATCCGCCAGCGATGCCGGCGCCATCTTCGCCCCGTTCGTCACAAGACCACGGCGGCGGGCCACGGCTGTCGGCGCGCCGCGGTCCAGATCGCGTTCACGTAGTCGAGGGCAAAGTAGTTCTGGGTGAGGTGCAGCCAGAACGCACCGCGGTCGGTGAGCGTGACGGCGCCATCGTGGCGAGTCGCGAGTCCCGCCCGTTCGCCGACACGCAGCCACCGCCGCACCCGCGGCGCGTCGGGCCCCAGCGCGACATCCAGCTGGTCCAAGGGAATCCGCGTGTCGTAGAGCCTCCAGTACAACCACCACCAGCCCGCGAACGCCCGTGAGAACGGCATGCGAAGGGCCACCGCGCCGGCCCCGTTCGTCGCGGCGCTGGTCCAGGTCTCGAGGTCGAACGTGTTGAATGCGAATCCGTCGGGCAGGTGAGAGCCGGCGCCGGGACCGATGCCGATGTATCCAGCCCGCGTCACCGACGAGTACCGCGGCGCCGTCCCCTTTCGGAATCCCCACACCGACACGCGTTCGAACCCGTTCGCGGCGCTCCACGCACAGATGGCGCGGTACTGCGCGCGGCGCGTCCGCCAGTCGGGCAGCCGGACCGCCTTCAGATTGAGGTACGCGCCCACGGACGTGTAGGGGAAGGTGAAGAGCGGGTACGCCGTGATCTGGCTGGCACCGAGCTGCGCGGCGCGGTCCAGGTCGGCCAGGAGCCCGGCGGTCGTCTGGCCGGGCAAGGCGAACATGAGGTCCACGTTGACCGACGCGAATCCCCGTGAGGCCAGGAGTGCGAGCGCGCGCTCGGCGACCGCCGGCGCGTACGCCCGGCCGATGGACCTGAGGCTCGCCGCGTGGAACGATTGCACGCCGAGCGACACGAGCCCCACGCCCATGTCGTGCAGCCGGCCCACGCTCGCCGCGTCGATATCCGCCGGATTGGTCTCGATGGCGATGTCGCCCGTCAGGCGGAATCGCAGGCGTGCCTGGTCCAGGACGGCATCCACGCTGTCCAGCGCCAGCGTCGGCGTGCCGCCGCCGACGTAGACGCTCGTGACCTCGCAGCTTCCCACCGCTCGGGCCCACCAATCGACCTCGGCGACAGCCGCGCGCGTGTAGGCCCCGACGAGCGCGTCGTCGTGCGGAAACTTCGTATAGGGACAGTAGGGGCACGCATGCCGGCAGAACGGCACGTGCAGGTACAACGAGGTCCGAGGCACCGGGGGCGGCACCCAGCCGGGCAGGGGCGCCTGGAATTCCCACCGCTGCCCCCGGCCAACGAGGCCGCGCCGGACCAGTCCCGTCGCGAGTCGCCGCCACGCGTCGGCCCGGGCAATCACCAGTACCTCGCCATCCCGATCAGGGCACTTGGCCGCAGGCGCCGCGCCTCGGTCAACTCCGTGCACGCGGCGTAGCCGCAGTCCGCGCACACATCGCCGGCCAGCGCCGACGCACGGCAGCAGACAGACTCGCCGTCGACGTCGGCCACGTACGCCACGGGCAGACGCCGGGGCCACCGACCGGACGCCAGCGCCCGCAGTCCCGCGCGCGAATTCAGGACGGGCAACCCGGCCCGAACATCCGCCAGCAGTTGCGCGATGACGGGCGCTCGTTCCGCGGCGTCCAGGAACAGGTCGTCGCGGCCGTAGTACGGCGTATGGAAGTAGAACATGACTCCCAGCACCGGAAACGCCGTGTCCCGCACCCACCGGAGAAACGGTTCGACACCGACGGCGGTGCGGCGATCGATGACATAGATCACCGCCACCCTCGAATGGCCTCCCTCGCGCACGGCGCGTTCGACGTCGGAGAACCCGGGCCCGCGCCGCGTGTCGAAGACCCCCGGCAGACCGTCCATGCTCACCCAGACCACGTCGGCCGACGTCCTGATGCCGGCCATCCCGTTGGTGTACACGTGCACATGGAAGAAGCCCAGACGCCGGGCTTCGGTGACGACGTCCTCCATCGCGCGCGGGCCGTCCCGCCAGAGGGTCGGTTCCCCGCCTGACAGGTACACGTCGCGGAATCCGCGTGCCCAGGCGCGCTTCAATGCCCGGACGACCTGGACCCAGCTCATGTCGGGGCGGCCGGTATTGGAGACGCGGCAGCCTCGACACGACAGGTTGCAATGATCGGTCAGCGCGATGCCGTAGATGAGCGGCACCGGCCGCCGCAGGATCGCGAATCGCCACGCAAACGGCACGTAGAACCGCAGCTTGTCCAGCACGCCAGGGCGGCTCCCCTCACGGTCGTCAAGAACAGCGACATCGTCGCACAGCTGCGAGCTTTCCACGGGAAGATTGGCACGCTGAAGATCGACACGGCGGTGATGCGGACCTCGAGGCGCGAGGACACCGGGCATCACCGGCCACGCGCCAAAGCGACTGCCGTCATCGCTCATCTCGCAGGTGAATAACGAAAGGGGGGGCGTTGGTTACTGCGCCCCGAGGCGCCCGGCAAGAACGCGTTCGGCGGTAGCCCGGCGGCCTTCGCGTGAGAGTGCTCTGTGGGCAGATGGGCCGCGGACCGTGGTCGAGCTGCGACCCGCCCGGGAAGGGGCGGGGGCTCAAAGTCACCGGCTCTTCGGCCAGTTCCAGTGCGTGGAGGACGACGAGGCCACGAGTTTCTTGCTCTTGTGGTAATAGGAGAAGTGAGTCTTGCACTTCGCGCACTCCCACTGGGTCTGAGCGGCCGTCGATGGTTCGACTCGGCGCAGGGGAGTGTCGGGCACACACTTCGAATTGAGACAACGCAGCACCGGAATGGCGTCGGCCATGGTCGGCATCTCCAACCCGTTCAGTGATGTCGGTGCGATGCTACCTCCGCTCACGACGGGGCGAGGCGTCTTCACGCTCCTGGCCGGCATGGCTGGGCACAGGCTTCTCGGGATGGTCGGCGGCATTCTCGATGCCCTCCTGGATTCCCGCCTCGTAATCCTGCCCCGCGTCGGCGAGTTCCTCGACGGTCTCCTCGGACGCGTTGGTCGCCTGCGAAAGTCCCTGCGTGTCGCCCGATTGTCCGCCGCTGTCTGCTCCGCCCCGGCCCGGCTGGTCGTCAGACTCGTCCGGGTGCGCTTCATTTTCCGGTGGGAAGTGCTTCATGTTGACAATCTCCCACTTGTGCTCTCGCCCCCCGGCGACACGAACATCAGGCGCCTTGTCACACGCCGCCGGGGCCAGCGCCGACTCTGAAACAGCCGGGGTAGGACACGCTCGATTGCCAGAATAAGGAACGTCGAATTCTCTACCTGTTTCCCCCGGCACGGTACTATGATGAGCGACGGCTCGTGGCACAGCCGCTTCCAATACCGCTCAGTCAGGCACGGCCTTCACTGGGATTGAACCGCGACAACCGTACCTCGGGGCATCGATGCATCGATCAAGTTGCAGGAGGAGTGGGGCGCATTTGACCGCCGCTTGGAATCTGGCCTGCAGGTTATCCGTCTTCTGGTTCACTGCCACAGCGGTCATGGCGGCGCCTCCTCCGGCGGTAAATCCGGCGCCTCTACGTGCGCCCAGGGAATACCGCTTGCGGATGCATCACACGCACACCGGTGAGTGGATCGATGTCGTCTACAGGCGGGGAGACTCCTATATCCCGGAGGCTCTTGTCCAACTCAACCACCACCTTCGCGACAGCCTCACTGGTGAGACCATCGAGATCGATCCCGCCCTTTTCGACCTGCTTGCGGACTTGACGGACATGGTCGGCCGGCCGGGGGAGACGATCGAAGTGATCTGCGGCTATCGCTCGAAGGCAACCAACGATTGGCTCCGGCAACATTCCCCGGGAGTCGCCAGTCAGAGCCTTCATATGCAGGGTATGGCGATTGACATCCGAATGCCGGGGGTCAAGACCTCAGCGCTGCGCGACGCCGCCCTGGCGCTCGAGCGCGGCGGCGTCGGCTACTACCCGGACTCGGATTTTGTTCACGTGGACGTGGGTCCGGTACGCCGCTGGTAGCCGCCAGCGGCCGTGCCGGCATCGCCACGCTATTGACCCAGATACGGGTATCCCTTGGCGAGAACCCGTTCCATGGCCGCGTCGTGACCGTAGATGTCCTGGAGAAACTTCACCATACCGTCCTCGGCCACCATCGCAGTGGTGTAAAGGACCAGCACCGGGATGGGATGGTTGAGGTTGACATCGATGGTCTCGGAGCCGTGCATGGCCGACAGAACGCGGGACTCATCCCACCCGGGCTCCTCATGCAACGCCCACACCGCGAGTTTCTCGGGGTATTCAACCCGGATACACCCGTGGCTGAAATCGCGCCGCGACCTGGAGAACAGCTCCGGCGCCGGTGTGCCATGGAGATAGACGTCGAATTCGTTGGGAAACATGAAGACGACCAGCCCCAGTGAATTCAGCGGACCCGGCTTCTGCCGGACAAGGGCCAAGCCGCGGCGCAAGCCTTCGAGGACTTCGTCGCTGACCTCTCCAGTGCTCAATACGGCGCCACCGTTGTCGGTCACCTCGTAGCCGTGCTTCGCGAGATAGTTGCGATCCTCGAGGATCTTCGGTACCAGTTCGCGTCTCTGAATACTGAGCGGAACATTCCAGTACGGCCGGAAGGTGATGTACTTCATGTCCTTCGCAAAGACCGGTGTCTCGTTGCGGTAGGATTCGCCCACAATCACCTTCATGCTCAACGCGACCCTGTCGGCCTCATCCCAGGCACGAAGCTGGAACTCCGGGATGTTGACGATGACCGGCGGATGAGAGAACTCGTGCGGGACCCAGCGCCAGCGCTCGAGCGCGAGTTGGAGTTGCCGCACCCGGCGCTGCAGGGGTGTGTTGAGCTGCTCCACCGTGGCTCGGCCGAGCCGCCCATCCGTATCCAGACCGTGCCGCTTCTGAAAGCGCTTCACTGCCTCCTCCAAGGCACTGCTGTAAACCGTCTCGTCTGAAGGGACGACCGCATCAGCGGGAAGATCCCCTACCAGCCGCAGCAGCTGTGTCAACCGTTTGACGCCCGGATACACACCGCCGCGCCGGACCGGTTCGGCAGGAACGGGAAGTTGCTCTCCGCTGTCTTCTCGCGCCAGGCGGAGATAGGTTGCGAGGGCCTCGCGCGCCAGCCGGTAGCTCGGGAATGGAGGTTCCGCCGTCGCCAGCGCAGCCTTCACATCCCGCGCATCCACGAGCCGCTGGCGCAGGAACGGGGCCAGATCGAGTTTTGCCGGTCCGATGTTGAATCCGGAGTGGAAGATTCGGGGATTGACGCGTCCGAGGTGTACATCGGAGACGTAACGCATCATGGCCACGGTGAGGGCCAGGTCGAACCCGGCCAGTTCCGCCGCCGACGGCGCCGGGTCCGATCGCCGCAGCATCCGAAGGCGCTCGGCCCACCTGGAGCCATCGTAGTCCTCCGCATTCAGGCCTTTGTCTTCCGCATGTTGCAGAACCTCGATGGCCGCCTGAGCCTGGAGGGTCGCGCGTCCTTCCTTCACCCAGGCCAGGCCATATCCGGACGGCCCATAGAAGTCCGTCAGGTTTTCACGGAACTTGCTGAAGTCGGGCATGCCCAGATCGGGAACATTGCCGGCCTCAATCATGGCGGACAGCAACGGCTCGAAACCGCCTGAGGACTGCTGAGGCGCGATGTCCCGCGAACGCCCAGTCGGCGTGGCGGCGCTCCCGCGCCTGACGACCTCCACCACCTTCATGCCTCCCACCGCCAGAAGGCTGAGCACGGCAATTCCAAGAGCGAGCGCCCGTCGTGAAGTCCGCATGGTCTTGGCCCACTCCATTATCGCCTTCCCCGGCAACCAGGCGTTACAGGAGAGTCGCGAACGAGGATAGCTGATATCGGCGCGGAGGCAGGGTGAGGGGCCCGACTGTCCTCTCGGCGATCGCCGCGCTGTCGCGACCGACCGACAAGCGTTGACGCGCCGCCGCCCGTGATCCGGCAGTTCGTCGAGGGATCGGGCGATGGCTCCCCCGATAACGATGTAGATCCGGGGCCGGAGCGGATGTCGGAACGGGCAGACGAGCCGGTTCCCTCAATCGCCCTTGGTGATCAGGCTCAGGCCGACCCGGGCGCCGAAGTGCCTGTCCAGGGCCAGCTCTTCCGGCAGGAAACCGGCGGTCTTGTAGATCATGCCCACGTCCAGGGTGAGGTATCGCAGCCAGGTGCTGTTCTTGATCGGCACCTTGTAGCGGCCGGTCACATCGACGGCGCCTCCCGGCCGGCCGTCGAGCGCGGTGAAGCTCAGGCCCGCGGGCTGGTTCCAGTAGTGCACCGCGGCCGACACGACCACGCGCCCGGCCACGGGATAGTCGTTGACGCCGATCCCGGCCCCGTAGAACCAGCGGTAGCGGTTCTCGAACTCGCGCACATACCCGCTGATCTTCACCTTCCTCCCCACGTGCAACCAGACCTTCTGGTCGATGAAGTCGCCGAACGGCCCCATGCAGTGCCCCAGGCCGACATTGAGCCTGACGGCGCCGGACACGCGGAAGTTGTTCACGCCGATCACGTTCGCGTTGACGAGGTTGAGAAAGGTCCGGTACTGCACTCGGTGGAGGTAGTCCAGTTCCTCGCCGGTCAGGTCCTGGTACCGCGTGTAGCGCGTGTACGGCATGGTCGGGCGGAACAGGTGGCGAATGGCGCCGTACAAGTCGTTTCCGACGACGTCCCGATCGAGCTCGTTGGCCTCCTCGGCGCCGTCGGTGTTGTACTTGAAGATGCCCTCGGTGAAATACCGGATGATGCCCGCCTTGCGCGCCAGGTACTCCACGACCAGGTTCCTGTAGCGCTCGTCGTCCTGCGACATGAGCGTCTCTTCCCTGGTGGCCATCATGTAGTCGGATTCGAAGCCCGCCGTGTGGAGACGGATGAAGGTGGGGAATTTCGTGTCGCGCAGGTTCTGGAGCGTCGCGTCGGTGACGCCGGTGACGAATCCGCCGCGGTCCGCGAGTTGGAACGGGTGGGAAACCGAGCCGATGTCCTCCCCGACGAGAATGGATCGGTGCGCTTCTTCGTGGGTCAGGCCATGGAAGAAGAGGACGACAAACGCGCCCTGGACGGCGTAGTTGACGACGGGTTTGAGATTGATGCTGAGCACGTCCGAGAAGAGCCGGTAGGCGCTCAGGGAATCTTCGTCGAACTGCCGCATCGTGAACAGGCGCGCCGGGGTATCCCTGAGGATGAACGGATAGATCTTCTCTCCATTACCGGCGTCCGTCGTGTCCTGAGCCGCCACGGGCGCGGCCGACACGACCACCAGGAGCAGGGCCGTTATCCACTTCACGTGGTCATTCTACGCACATTGGCTGGAGGATGAGAAGACGGAGACGCGGCGCGCGCCGACCCGGGCCACAGGTTGACGACCGGAGATCAGGCAGCTCAAACCGCGAGAAGCCGCCTGGACGACAAGAGGTGTTCGATCTTGCCGCCGATGTTCACGTCGTGACGACACACGGCCTTGCACTCGCCGCACGACGCGCAAGGCGCCAGCCCGTTGCCGGCGTCCACGCACGCGAGCGTCGAACGCGCGAGTTCGACGTTGGCGTATTGCACCGCGTACATGTGCGAGCGCATCAGCGTCGGGATGTCAGCGCCCCTCGGGCAGTCGCCGCGGCACTCGCCACACTGTTGACAGAACTGCGCCTGCGCCAGAACGGCCCGGTCGCCGAGAAACGTCTTCTCGTCGGCGGTGTATTCCAGGTCGAACGCCACGGTGACGTTCTGGTCCAGCTGGTCGTGCGCCGTGACGCCTGGAATCGCCGTGGTGATCGAAGGGTTGTGGAGCACCCACTTCAGCAGCGCGGTCTGGCTGTGAGGCGGAAGCCCCTTCGGCAACGCGCGGTCCGGCCGCGCCAGCCCGCCGGCCTGCGTCTTCATCGCCACGATTCCCATGCCCGACCTGGCCGCTCCGTCGATGGCGTCGAGCAGCGCCTTGTTGGACGCCATCGTGAAGTTGATCGGGACGAGAGCGACGTCGAAGAGGCCAAGGCGAACCGCCTCGGGCAGCACCGTGGCCCCCCGGTGCGTGGAGAACCCGATGAACCTGGCCTTCCCCTCCTTCTTGAGCTCTGCCAGGGCCTGCAGCGGCCCTTCGGCCCGAAGATCCTCCGCGGAATCGACTGAGTGATAGGACAGGATGTCCACGTGGTCCACCTGCAGGCGCTTCAGGCTCGCTTCGGCCACCTGCCGGAACGCGTTCCGGGCTTGCGGGTCCCTGGCCGATACCCCCACACCTCGCAGGAACACCTTGGTGCCGATGATCACGCTGTCCCGGACGCCCATCTTCTTGATGGTCGCACCGACGATCTCCTCGTTGCGTCCGTTCTGATAGAACGCCGCCGTATCGACATGGCGCATGCCGATGTCGTAGGCGTGCTGGATCAAGTCCGGGGCGTCGGCATTCATGAAGCCCAGGCTCACGATCGGCAGCGAGATGCGGGTCTTGCCAAGGGTTCGCGTCAGGATCTTCTTGCTCGGTGAGCCACCCGACTGCGCGGACAACGAGGGTGCCACAGCACCCAGCAGTCCCGCGGCCGCGACATACTGAAGCGGCGTGGCGAGGAATTCCCTGCGGCTGGTCTTCTCGTTCATACGTTGCTCCTGGAGACCGCGCGGCCGTGCTTGCGCGCGGTGCGTGACCCTGGCCCTACCTGATGTTGCCGACCATCTGCGCGAGCTGCCTTCTCGCCGTCGCTTCGTCCACCGTGCCGAGTGCGACGACCACGCGCCTGCCCTGGCGCACCGCCGCGAGGTTGCCGTAGAAACGGTCCTTGCCGGCGAAGCCGCCCTCGCCGGGCGTCACCAGGTCCCTCGTGTCGTTCCCATCCTTCGACAGGCTCTGCCTGTAGCGCGCCATCGCGTCCCTGGCCTGCGCCGGCGTGTCGAGGACGATCAGGACGAGCCTCGACTCCTTCGCCCCTGCCTTGTAGCGGGCTTCGAACCCGGTGCTGAAGCAGGTCTGCCCCAGGACGTCCTTCGGCAGGTAACGCGTCGTGCGGGGGATCTGATCCTGTTTCGGAAAGTAGGAGAGTTCGACCGGTTCGGCTCCCGCGTCCGATACCTTGGCGGCCACCGACCGTGCCAGGTTGACCAACGCCTGTTCGAGCGCCTCGTTCGGCTGGAACGAGATGAGCTTCACGTAGTACGCGCCCTTCCAGAAGTTCAACGACGTCCCGCCGGTATAGGCCTCGTTTCCGACGTCGATGAACCGGTAATCGGCGCTTCGCTCCTCCGAGTACTTGCCGTACGCGTTGAGCGCGTTCTTCATCTGGTAGATCTCGATGGCCGCCTCGAATCCAGTCCCCGCCTGCTTGTAGTGGGCGGTCACGACTTCCTGGACCCCGTACGCCAGGAAGCCGTCGGCTGCGCCGTCGATCGCCTCCCATAGGTTCTCAGCCGTGTACGACTTCGGCTCGCCGAACACCGTCCATCCCTGCACCTCGTGTGGCGCGGGCAACATGGCCGACAAGTGCCGGGAGGCGCTCCCGCCCCCTTTCGGCATCGCTGCCGGCGTCTCGTTCCTGGCCGTGCTCTGGTCCCTGCCACAGCCGTCGAACACCGCGGCCGCCAGAATCAGAGGTATCAACACGAATCTCTTCATCACGGAGCCCCCACACCGAGGCATCGGCGACGAATCCAACGACTCGCGCGCGCCCTCGTCCGTCTAGACGC
Source organism: uncultured Acidobacteriota bacterium (assembly GCA_963776495.1). Classification (GTDB taxonomy): domain Bacteria; phylum Acidobacteriota; class Vicinamibacteria; order Vicinamibacterales; family Fen-181; genus FEN-299. The sequence goes on from CAVZMW010000003.1 coordinate 1,465,835, forward strand.
CATCCTGGCGCAGCTTCGCCACGTCCCTCGTCGGCGCGCTTCCGAACAGCCGGGCGTACTCGCGGCTGAACTGCGACGCGCTGAGGTAGCCCACCTCGCGACCCGCGCTGCCCGCGTCCAGCAGGCGCGACAGCAGCAGGCGTCGTGCTTCATGGAGGCGAAGCACCTTCTGGTACTGGAGCGGACTCATGGAGGTGACCGCCTTGAAGTGCTGGTGGAACGACGACACGCTCATGTGCGCCAGGCCGGCCAACGCCTCGATCGCCATCGGCTGCGCGAAATTCCCGCGAATCCACGACAGCGCCTTGGCGACGCGCTGCACGCCCGACTCCTTCTGGCCGATCTGGGCGACACGCGGGCCGATCGAACTTCGCAGCAGGCGAATCAGGATCTCGTCCACGACAAGGGGAGCGATCAGCGTTCCTTCGGCGGACTGCGCCATCAACTCCACGAGGCGCGCCGCCGCGTCCACGATGGCCGTCGTCGCCTGGCCCACGAACACGCCCCGGCGGTCCCGCGGGCTCGGCACGCCGTGCGGGTAGACCTTGAGCGCCAGCTCCGCGATCTTGTATGGATCGAGATCGAGCTTGAGCGCGAGGAACGGCTCGCTCCGGCTGGCCCTGACGACCTGGCCGGCGAGGGGCAGGTCAACGGAGTATGCAATCACGCGCGAGGCGTCGTAGGAGTAGACCTCGCGCCCGAGCATCACGATCTTTGCGCCCGACGCGACGATGCAAAGGGCGGGCGTGACGGTCGCGCGAATCATCTCACGGCTGGGCTTCGACAGCCGGACCGCGTGGAGACCTGGCGAAGGGAGCGCGAACGACCCGTCGTACGGCGCATGATCCTTCAACAGCCTGGCCAGGCGGGCCAGGCTCTGCCCGTGCGGCCCGTCCTCCCCAGCCGGTTGGCTGGAACGAGACGCGGCATTCGCCCGCCGCAGGCCAGCGCGGCTCGTCTTGCCATCCCGAAGGCGGCGCGTGGAGACGGCTGGCCTTGGCTCCCTCATGTTGCAGCTCCTGGGACACCCGCTTGCCTGGCTTCGGCAGGCGGACCGCGCGACGGAGACGGGCGACCGGTGGACCTGACGACAGCCCCGGCGATGCCGTGCCAAGCATAACAGGCCGGTCCCGCGGCGGTTTGCACAATACTCCGAGAGAATACCCTGTTCTTCCGATGTAGCTTCCTGCATGAGGCAAAGGCCCATCGCCGGGCTGGCGCGCGGCGCTCGCCTCCCGCCCATCTGACCATCGGAGAATCAGGCAAACATCCGACGCGTACGGGCAACGGGGATGGTCCAATCGGTCTTTCTGAAGCAGGAGCGGGAACGATTCGTCTTGCCCACGCCGTCGAGCCGGTGACGGCGCTGCAGAGTGAGCACCCGCGACGGCGGCGCGAGCCCGAACAGGACGTCCTGCGGACGCTCGACGAACCGGGCATAGGGTTCGTCCCGTTCAGCTCGCTCGGCAAGGGTCTCCGCACGGGGAAGATCGACGAATCGCAAGGCGAACCCGGCGTTTGTCGAGTGGCTGAAGACGTTCGCGGAGCGGAAGCCGCGATCCCGGCGCAGACCGCGCACGCGGGAGCGGGCCACCTCGAGCAGGGCCTATCCTCGTCGCTTTGACGCCACGACGACCTCGGACGTGATACCGAAGGCCGCGATCGACTCCCGGTGCTCGAGCCGCCACCGGTCGCGCGGAAGGTAGTCGGCCGCGCGGAGCGGGCGACAGCCGCCGACCAGGACCGGATCGCGACGGTACAGCCACGTCCATCCCGCCGTGACCACGCGTGCGAACCCCCGGTCACCCCAGGTCGACGTCACCAGGCACAGCAAACCCTGGTCCGTGAGGATGCTGTGTGCCTCCGTGAGCGCCGCTTGAATGTCGGGGTCTGAAAGCAGATCGAGCACGTAGGTCGAAACGAATCGGTCGTGAGACGCGCCGGGTTCGCCCAGCGGCGCCGACCCCTCGGTCAGCCGGACGTTGACGCGCCCCGCCCACGGCCGCAGTCGCCCGGTCGTCAGGCCCACCATCGTTCCGCTGATGTCGACGGCGGTGTAACGCGCGTCGTGAGGCAGGGCGTCTCCCAGCAGTCGAGCCGCAAGCCGGCCGGTTCCGCAGCCGAACTCGAAGACCGAATGCGCCGTCTCGAAGCCCGCCCGGGCGACAAGCCGGCCGATCGCGCGATCCTCGTAGAAGCGCTGCGTATCGAGCCAGGAACCGACGCGATCGTAGAACTGCCTCGCCCGAGCGGGGCCGAGCGTACGGTCGGCGTCGAGCGAGTGTGCCATCGCAGCCTCGAATCAGCGCCAGTGTCGCGGTGCTCTGCATCTTGAATATCACGAATCGGTACGGGGCTGCGCTCATTCTCGGGCGTCCTGGAGGTCATGCGCCGGATCCGGGTCGTCAATCGGGGGCTGCACGCGACCTCCAATTGGATGGCGGCGGCGCGCGGCGTCGAGGCAGGCGACGGCCCCGCAAGCTGAGCCGGCAGGCCGCCGTATAATTGACGCTTGCCACACCCACCCGACAGGCAATCGTGCTTTCTCCCGATGTCCCGCGCCGAGATGACCTCGCGCGGGTGGGACGAGCTCGACGTGCTCATCGTCACGGGCGACGCCTATGTGGACCATCCGTCGTTCGGCGCGGCGCTCATCGGGCGCGTGCTGGAGGCGATGGGCTGCCGCGTGGGGATCATCCCGCAGCCGGACTGGAGGCACGCCGACTCCCTCCTCACCATGGGGCCGCCGCGGCTCTTCGTCGGCGTGACCGCGGGCAACCTGGATTCGATGCTCTCGAACTACACCGCGGCGCGACACAAGCGGAGGGAGGACGCGTACAGCGAGGGCGGCGCGCCGGGCCGTCGTCCCAACCATGCGGCGGTGGTCTACGCGCAGTTGGCGAAGCAGGCGTTTCCAGGCGTGCCCGTGGTGCTCGGCGGCGTCGAAGCGAGCATGCGCCGCGTCGCGCACTACGATTACTGGGAGGACAAGCTCCGCCCGTCCATCCTGGCGGATGCCAAGGCCGACCTCCTCGTGTACGGGATGGGCGAACGGGCGGTGCGCGAAATCGCGCGGCGGCTGGACGCCGGCTGCCCGGACCTCGGCGGCATCCCGGGCTCCGCGGTGCTGCTCGGCGCGAAGGCGACCTCGGCGACGGATTTCGGCGATGCCGTCATGCTGCCGTCGTGGGAGGAGTTGCAGGCGGACAAGACGCTCCTGGTGCCGTTGACGAAAGTCGTCGAGGCCGAGCAGTCGCCCTTTTGCGGCAAGCGCCTGGTGCAGAGGCACGGCAACCGCGCGGTCGTGATGGAGCCGCCCGCGATGCCCGTGGATGGCCCGGACCTCGACGCGCTCTACGAACTGCCATTCGAGCGCCGGCCGCATCCGTCCTATATCGACCCCGTCCCCGCATTCGCCACCGTCAAGGACTCCATCGTCGTCTCCCGCGGGTGCGCGGGCGGCTGCACGTACTGCGGGCTGGGCCTGCACCAGGGGAAGTTCATCTCCAGCCGCGGCGTGGATTCGGTGCTCGGTGAAATCCGCACGCTGGCCGCGTCGGCCACGTTTCGCGGCACGATTTCCGACCTCGGCGGTCCCACGGCGAATCTCTACGGCGCGCGGAACGGGCACGTGGATGCGTGCAAGGTGTGCCGTCGCCCTAGCTGCCTCTGGCCGGCGATCTGCCCGCAGTTCGGCATCGACGAGCAACAAGGCCTCGACCTCCTGCGCGGCGCCCGCGCGCAACCCGGCGTCCATCACGTCTTCGTGCAGTCCGGCATCCGCATGGACGTGGCGCTGCGCACCCCGGCGTACTTCCGTGAGCTGGTGCGGCACCACGTCTCCGGTCACTTGAAGGTTGCGCCCGAGCACATGCACCCGGCCGTGCTGCGCCGGATGCGTCGAACGGCAGGCGACTTCCCCGCGTTCCTGAAGAAGTTCTCCGAGGAGAGCGCGGCGGCGGGCAAGGAACAGTACCTCGTGCCCTACTTCATCTCGAGCTTCCCCGGTTGCACCGACCAGGAGATGGCGGCGGTCGAGGAGTTCCTGCGGAAGGAGAACTGGAATCTCCAGCAGGTACAGGACTTCATCCCCTTGCCGATGACCGTTGCGGCGGCGATGTACGTGACAGGCCTCGACTTCGAGTCCGGGCAGCCCATCCCGGTGACGCGCCATGCCGGCGAGCGCGAGCGTCAGAAGCGCGCCCTGCACCCCAACCGGGCGCCGCGATCCCGGACCGGCCCGCTGGATACGGTGGACTGACGCCCCCGACGACGAGGTCCCTCCTCACGAGAATCCGACGTACGATCGGGACCGCTACTTGCCTCGTCGGACCCCGATCGACGTTAGCGGCTGAAATCTGCGGACGGCCGGGAACGAGACGGGTGCATCGCGGCGGGGACGGCGCTGGCCGTTGTGCCGAGCCTAATCGAGAATGAGAAACGCGGCCGTCGAATCCCGCTCGAGCATCTCGATATCTGCCACGTGGCGCCTGAGGATCTGCTCGACCGCTGCCGACGAGCAGTTGCCCACGTGTACCCAAACGACCTTCGGCGGAGGCCCGTACAGGAGACTTCGCTGGTGGAAGTCGGAGTCCTTCGAGACGATGATCATTGACATGGCCGCCGCGTAATCCCAAACGGCAATGTCGTCCGCGCGTTCAAGGCCAACGCCGCGCACGTGAGTGGACTCTGGAAAGCAGTCCGCAAGCAGTTCGACCAAGTGGTGAGAGAGGTTCTCGTCGAAGAGCAGTTTCACGCGGGGACCTTGACGAGCTTGCGCTCACGGTCCGCGGCGAACGCGAGACAGGCCCGAATGTCCTCAACGGTCAGATCCGGGAAATCTGCCACGATTTGTTCGGGTGTCATCCCGGCAGCCAGGTACTCGAGCACGTCATACACGGTGATTCGCAGGCCTCTGACGCAAGGCTTCCCGCCACGCTTGCCCGGCTCGATCGTGATGATGCCCTTGTAGTTCATGACTTCCCCAGCTTAGGGAAGACACCGTTGTGAGTCAATCTCCGTCCAAGGCGCGACGGGTCTTGAGCCCTCCGGCTCGTGCAGCCCCTTAATCCGCCGACGAGCCGAGCAGGGGTTTGCCCGCGAGCGCCACGCGGAACCCGTACAGGGCGAGGGCCGCCGGCAGCAGGATGGCCACGACGGCGCCCGCGCCGTACCAGGCCGTGAGGTCGGTGGTCAGCGGGAACTGGGTCAGGACGGTGACCACCAGCATCGCCGCCACGAAGCCCAGGATTCCCGACCGGAACAACACCGCCATCAGGGCACCGACGATGAGCAGGGAGACGACAGCGGTGAACCAGGGCGAGGAGTTCACCAGCACGTTCTGCGCGACGACGACAGCCGCCCAGCCGCACGCCGCCAGCCAGTCCTTGCGGAGCACGAGCCGCAGCAGGAACACGATGAAGAACACGGCGAGCGCCGAGAAGATCGCGTCGTAGACGAGCAGCAGCGTCCAGCTCGACGCCATCCGCCAGCCGAGCAGCGGGCCCGCCAGGCCCATCCCCGGGCTCGACGGCGGTCCGCTCGCCCAGTGCCGCTCGACCAGGTCCTGCGCAAACGCCAGGACGCTGGTGAGGGCCCCGACGGCGCAGCCGACCAGCAGGCTCCGCCCGACGAGCGGGTCGGTGAGGCGGCCTGCGAGCAGCCGGTTCCAGGCGATCAACGTGTGCGGCCAGCGCCGGCGGATCGCGGGTTCGAGGGCCAGGTAGAGCGTGGAGACGAAGGCGGCGCCGAACAGTGCCCAGCAGATAGCCCGAAGCGCGATGACCATCTCGTCTGAGGACGCCAGGTGGTGGCCCTCGAGCGTGAGCGCCGCGAGCACGATCGCGCCGATCGCCACGGCCAGGCGGGTGGCCCCGCGGCGGTCCCCACGGCCGAGGGCGACGTTGCGGCGCGCGAACAGGACGGCTCCGACGAGCAGCGCGCTGAGCACGATGAGGCTGAGGGTCTCGGCCGCGGAGGCGCCGGCCGACTGCCTGGCGGGCTCACGATCGGGTCGCGACCAGGGCATGATCACGCGGACGAACACCGGCTTGCCGCGATACGCGGCCGCTTCGAGCCGCACCGGCAGCGCGGGCAGGTCCGCGTAGCGCGCCGTCCACGCGACGCGCTCGTCGTACGCCACCGGCGGCGTCCACCGCGGCGCGGCCGTCGCGAGGGAGGCCGGGTCGAGACCTGTTTCCGTCACCACGCGAGACCAGTCGGCAGGCGCGACCGGCGCCGAGGGCGCGCCCTCGGGATCGACGGCCGGCGGGACCGCGTCGAACCGGAGCAGGCGGCCGCGGACGTCGAGCAAGAGGGAGGTCATTCCCGCCTGGTCGCGCGCCGGGTCGTCCAGCCTGACCTGTCCGCTCTCGAGCAGGCGCCCGCCGAAGAACCGCAACGGAACCATGTTCGATTGCGCGGTTCGATACCAGAAGCGCAACAACAGGTGGCCGCTCGCGAGGTCCTTCCATCGGCCCTGGCTGGTGTCGTGCCCTTCGACCCAGTCCGTGTACCCGGTGTCCCACTGGTAGCCGCGCGCCCAATCGGCCGGCGCCTTCGAGTAGCCGAGGCGTTCGAGCATCGCGCGCGCCTTGAAGCTCGACACGTCCGGCGAGTCGTCGAGCGGCAGGCGGGTGAGCGCGCTGTTGAGGTGTCCCGCCAGCAGCGTCGCCACCAGGCCCGCGAGCGCCACCGCGAGCCACACCACGGCCGTTCGCGGCCGCATGGCGCCCGTGTCGCCTGCCGCGGCCACCATGTCTGGAGACGGCGTTTCCCCGGCGGCCAGCGCCGCGGCCAGCGGGTCGCCGCCGGGCAAGGCGGCGGCCACCGCCATCGCCGAGGCCGGGCGGTCGGAAGGCGATTTCTCCAGGCAGCGGAAGATCACCCGCTCGATGGCCGGGTCGAGATCGTGCACGCTGGTGCTCAACTGCGCCGCGTGCGACTCCTCGTGGAGCCGGCGCAACTCGCCGAGGGTCGGCGCCTCGAACGCCCGCTTGCCGCTGAAGATCTCGTAGAGCACCAGGCCAAGGGCGTAGAGATCCGACGCGACGCTCGCGGGCTGCCCCGCGAACTGCTCGGGCGCCATGTAGGCGGGCGTGCCGGCGGCCGCCGCGACGGCGTGGCTGCCCTCGGCCTCGGCCAGGCCGAAGTCCATCAGCCGGACCTTGCCCCGGCCGTCGAGCATGACGTTGGCAGGCTTGAGGTCGCGGTGGAGGACGCCCCGATCGTGGGCCGCCGCGAGCGCCGCGCACAACTGGCGGGCGATCTCCAACCCCTTGTCGGCCGGCAGCCGCCCGATGCGCCGCAACAGCGACGCGAGATCCTCGCCGTCGATGTACTCCATCGACAGGAAGTGACGTCCCTCCACTTCGCCGATGTCGTAGACACGGCAGACGTTCGGGTGCGAGATCTGGCGCGCCGTCCGGACCTCGCCGAGGAGGCGGTCGAGGCGCATCGCGTCGCGATCGACCTCGGCCGGGAGGAACTTGAGCGCGACCGGCTGGCCAAGCGTCAGGTCGTCCGCGCGGTAGACCTCGCCCATGCCGCCGCGGCCGAGGAGCGCGACGATCCGGTAGCGATCGCCGAGGAGCGCGCCCGGCTCGAACGCGGCGTGCTCGGACGATCCAGCGACGCCGGGAAGACGCGACGCGGAACGTGAACCGCCCCGCGAAACAGCGGCGGCGCGCAGGGCCGGGTCGAACGTCGGCGCCTCGCTCTCGCGGTCCGCCGGCATCCCGGTGGCCATCGCGTCCGGGCCGGATGTGCCGGATGCCGGCAGTGGCGCCCGACAGACAGGGCACTCGTCGCGGCCGTCGGGAATCGCCGTCCTGCAAGTAGGGCAGATCATCGTGGTGAAGCAGAGCATACCGCGACGGCGGCCTGGGCGATTCAGCATTCTCGACGACGCGTCTTCTTGACGGCCATTCTCGACGCGCCATCTCCGGGAGCGGGCGGCGACGGCCGATGCACGAGCGAACCACCCGCCGGCGAGAGCCGTCTACACCGTCATGCACCTCACGCGCGTGCTTCGCCGACTCATCCGGTTCCCGGCCTTTACGGCCGTGTCCGTCCTCACGCTCGCCATAGGAATTGGCGCAAACAGCGCCATCTTCTCGGTGGTCTACGGCGTGCTGCTCAAGCCGCTCCCGTATCCTCACCCCGACGAACTCCTGGGCATCGACCACTCGGCGCCGGGGGTGAACATCCAGCACGCCGGGGCCGCGCCCTTTCTCTACTTCACCTACCGCGAGCAGGCGAAGGTCTTCGTGGACGTCGGCATGTGGCAGGGTGACACGGTCAGCGTCACCGGCCTTGCCGCGCCCGAGGAAATCCCCGTGGTGGACGTGACCGAAGGCGTGCTGCCGATCCTCGGCGTGAAACCGGCCCTCGGCCGGCTCTTCACGCGCGCCGACGACGCGCCCGGCAGCCCGGAGACGGTGATCCTGACCTACGGCTACTGGCAGGCGCGCTTCGGCGGCCAGACGTCGGCGATCGGCCGTCGGGTCATGTTCGACGGTCGTGCGCGGGAAGTCGTCGGCGTGCTCCCGCAGTCGTTCCGCTTCCTCGACCGCGACGCGTCGGCGTTCGTGCCGATGCGGCTCGACCGGGGCAAGACCTTCCTCGGCAACTTCAGTTACCACGGGATCGCGCGCCTCGCGCCCGGCGTGACGACCGGTCGGGCCACGGCCGATCTCGCGCGGCTGATTCCCGTGGCCGTCAAGGCGTTCCCCGCGCCCCCTGGCTTCAGCGAGAAGATGTTCGTCCAAGCGCGGCTCGCGCCGATTGCGCGCCCGCTCAGAGACGAGATTGTCGGCGACGTCGGCCGCGTCCTCTGGGTGCTGATGGGCACCATCGGGATGGTCCTGCTCATCGCGTGCGCGAACGTCACGAATCTCCTGCTCGTGCGGACGCAGGGCCGCCAGCAGGAGCTGGCCGTTCGCGCGGCGCTCGGCGCGGGATGGGGCCGCATCGCGCGCGACCTGGTGGCGGAGAGCCTCGTGCTGGGCGCGTGCGGCGGCGCCGCCGGGCTCGCGCTCGCCTACGCCGGCCTGCGGGTCCTGGCCGCGATCGCCCCGGCCAACCTCCCGCGGCTGGGCGAGATTGCCATCGGCTGGCCGGTCCTCCTCTTCACCGTCGCCCTGTCGCTCTTCGCGGGCGCGGTCCTGGGGGCCATCCCGGCCCTCAAGTACGCCGGCCCGAACCTGGGCACGGCTCTGCGCGCGGGAGGACGCACGCTGAGCGAGGGGCGGGACCGGCATCGGGCCAGGAACACCCTGGTCGTCGCGCAGGTTGCTCTCGCGCTGGTTCTGCTCGTCGGGTCGGGCCTGATGATTCGCACCTTCCAGGCCCTCCGGCGCGTGGACCCCGGCTTCACCCGGCCCGCCGACCTGCTGACGATGCGGATCACGATACCCTCGGCAACCGTCAAGGACGGCACCGCCGTGCTGCGCATGCAGCAGGCCATCGCCGACCGGATCGCCGCGATCCCGGGCGTCTCGTCGGTGGGCCTGACGTCGGTCGTCCCCATGGACGGCCAGGGGTGGACCGATCCGATCTTCGCCGACGACAAGACGTACGCCGAGGGAGTCATCCCGCCGCTGCGCCGCTTCAAGTTCATCACGCCGGGCCTGCTGAAGACGATGGGGAACCCGGTGGTGGCCGGGCGGGATTTCACGTGGGAGGATCTCTACGGCAGGCGCCGCGTGGCCCTGGTCTCCGAGAACCTGGCGCGCGAGCTGTGGCGCGAGCCGTCGGCGGCCCTCGGCAAGCGCGTGCGGGAGTCCCCCGGGTCCCCCTGGCGCGAGGTCGTGGGCGTCGTCGCCGACGAGCGCGACGACGGGGTGGACCGGAAAGCGCCGACCTTCGTGTGCTGGCCGATGCTGATGGACGACTTCGAGGGCGAGCACGACTTCGTCCAGCGGGTCCCGGCGTTCGTCATCCGGAGCCGCCGCGCCGGGTCGAGCGGGTTCGTGGGCGAGGTCGGCCGCGCCGTGTGGTCGGTCAATCCCGATCTGGCGCTGGCCGGCGTCCGCACGCAGCAGGAGATCTACAGCAAGTCGCTCGCGCGGACGTCGTTCATGCTGGTGATGCTGTCGATCGCCGGGGCGATGGCGCTGCTGCTGGGCGTGGCGGGGATCTACGGCGTCATCTCGTACACGGTCTCGCAGCGCGTGCGGGAAGTCGGCATTCGCGTGGCGCTCGGCGCGCGCCGCGAAGAGGTGACGCGCCTGTTCGTCGGCCAGGGCCTGCGGCTGGCCGTCGTCGGAATCGCCGTGGGCCTCGGCGCGGCGATCGGCCTGACGCGGCTGATGGCGTCGCTGCTCTTCGGCGTCGGCGCCGCCGACCCGCTGACCTACGGCAGCGTGTCGCTCGGCTTGGTGATCGCGGCCGTGCTGGCGAGCTACGTGCCGGCGCTTCGCGCGACGTCGGTCGATCCGGTCGAGGCCTTGCGCGCCGAGTAGCGAGCCGGCTCGAGCCTCCGTGCGTTATGCTCGTTCGATGGCATCCGAAGAACGACCCGCGCGACCAACCGGCAGCGTGACGGACCTGCACCAGCAGGTCGCGTCGGCCATCGAACTGCTCGAACGCCTCGCGGCCGACTGGAGCCTCCTCGACGAACTGCCCGCCGAGGAGCGCGCGCGGTTGCATCGGGTCGTTGCGGGGCTCTCGGTTCCCGATCCGCGAGCGGGGCGCCAGCGCGCGAAGGCGACGGCCCGCGAGCGCAGGGCCCAGCGCATCAGGCAGGAAGAGGCCGTCCTTCACGAAACAGGTATTCGCGCGCTGCGCCGCCGCCCGACGGTGACCACGCCGACCCCGGCCCTGCCCGCGAAGACGGAGGAGGCGGCTTCCACCTGGGCGAGGGCGGGCTCGAACGCCTCCGTCGCCGAGCGGCAGTGCTACATCTGCAAGCAGGGCTACTCGCTCGTGCACGACTTCTACGACCAGCTCTGCCCGTCGTGCGCGGCGGTCAATTTCGCGGCGCGCACCGAACTGGCCGACCTCGGCGGCCGCGTGGCGCTGCTGACGGGCGGGCGGGTCAAGATCGGCTACCAGGCCGGGCTGAAACTGCTCCGCTCGGGCGCGCACGTGATCGTCACCACGCGCTTCCCGCGCAACGCGGCCGTCCGCTATGCCGCCGAGTCCGATTTCCCCGAGTGGGGCCGCCGCCTCGAGATCGTCGGCCTCGACCTGCGCCACACGCCGAGCGTGGAAGCGTTCTGCCGCGACCTGGTGGCGACGCGCGACCGCCTCGACTTCATCATCAACAACGCCTGTCAGACCGTCCGGCGCCCGCCCGAGTTCTACGCGCACATGATGGCCGAGGAACGCGCGGCGCTTCGCGACATGCCGGTCGAAGCCTCCCGGCTGCTCCGCGACGGTACGAGCGGGTCGGCCATCGCGCGAGGCGAGCCTCTCGAGGCGATGGTGTGGCAGGCCGCCGAGCTGTCGCAGGTGCCGCTGCTGCCCGAAGAACGGCTGGCGCGCCCGGAGCTGTTCCCCCGGGGCTGCCTCGATACCGACCTGCAGCAGGTGGACCTGCGCCGGCACAATTCGTGGCGGATGCTGCTGGCCGAGGTCCCGACCGTGGAACTGCTCGAGGTGCACCTCGTCAACGCCGTCGCGCCGTTCGTCTTCAACGCGCGCCTCAAGCCGTTGTTGCTCCGCATGCCCGGCCGCGACAAGCACATCGTCAACGTGTCGGCGGTCGAGGGGCAGTTCTACCGGGCGGGCAAGACGACGCGCCACCCGCACACGAACATGGCGAAGGCCGCGCTGAACATGATGACGCGCACCGCGGCGACCGACTACTACAACGACGGCATCCACATGAACAGCGTGGACACGGGCTGGATCACCGACGAGGACCCCGCCGAGATCGCGGCCCGGAAGGTCGCCGAGGAGCGCTTCCACCCGCCGCTCGACAGCGTGGACGGCGGCGCCCGCATCGTCGCCCCGATCATCACGGGCTTCAATACGGGCGCCCACGTGTGGGGCCAGTTCCTGAAGGACTACCGGCCGACCGCCTGGTAGTGTGGGGCGATCGCCGCGTGGCGGTCGCCTACGACGCGCAGTACTGGGGCGCGGTGTTCCCGCTGGGCATGTACACGGTGTGCACGTACCACCTCGCACAGGACCTTCGACTGCCGTTTCTGTTCGGGGTGTCGGACGTGTTCATCCCAGCCGTTCACTTGATCGTGACGTTGGTCGGCGGACCAGGCATGGTGGCGCGACCGGACGCATACCAGGCGAGCAGCTGCAGCCCCGCGCTGTTGGCGGTGACGGTGTGCTCGTTGACGACGTAGTTGCTCGAGTCGTCGGCGTACCAGAAGCTCTGCGTGTCGAATGAGCCCAGTGAGGTTCCGAGCCCCACGTCGTTCAGGGTGGCCATCGAGGTCGGACCCTCGCCCCACCACCCGATGCGGCGGCTGCCGCTGTTGATGTTCTGCATGTAGTACGTGCCGGCGCTGTCCACGAAGCTGTAGCCCCAGGGGTTGCGGCCGAAGATGTAGTCGCGCTGCAGGTTCGCCACGCCCTGGTAAGTCGTGTCGCCGCTGATGTCCTGGTACCAGAGGGCCGTGATGGCTTTGCAGGAGAGATCCTCGACCGTGCCCCAGAGGGCCACCGAATCGGCCGTATTGAATTTCTCGCCGGTCGGGTAGCCGGACAGCAAACTCCGGAAGTAGGTCACGGCCGTTGGCACGTAGGCCGGGTACAAGCGCGCCAGTTCGTAGTTCGCCATGGCGGTCGAGTCCCACCAGGCGATCGAGTTCCAGGTCTTCTCGGCGATCGCCCCAGGCAGGTAGGTGTTGATGGCGTCGTTCAGGTACGCCTGGTCGCCGGTAGCCCTGTACAACTCCACGGCGCCAAGGGCCATGTCGTCCTTCCAGTTCTTGGACGAATCGGTGGCCTCCGGGTAGAAATCCCAGGGATCGATCCACGTCTTCTGGTGGGTCTTCCCGAAGGCGTAAATCTGCTTGGCGGCTGTCAACCACTTGTCGGCCGTCACCGCATCGGTCGTCTTCCACAGATAGGCGCCCATCGCCAGCGCCGCCGCGGCCTTGCCGGCCGTGTTGGCGCCCGACCCGGCCTGCAGATCCACGGCGAAGGCCATGCGCGTTCCGCTGTATTGCTGCTCGTACCCGACCTGGGCGTACAGGACGTTGTGGGTCGGGTCCCACATCTTGTAGATCCAGTCCAGTCCAACCTTGGCCTCGGTCAGGACCGGATACGTCATGCCGTCGAAGATCCCGGTGGATGAGAAGCGATCGTAGGCGATCATCATCTGCAGCAACCCGTACCCGAAGGTCACGATCAGCTTCGGCGGGTTGTCGGCGTCGTGCCACCCGCCGACGAAGTTCAACCGCTGCCCGGCCATGGGCCCGCCCTTCACGATCGCGTCGTCGAGATGGCAGTTTCCGTAGCCGGCCTCCGCGCCGACGGTGCTGCCGCACCGCTGGTAACGGAAGTAGTGCATCGTGGTGTCGAGAAGCGGCTTGTAGAGGTCGCTGCCGCTCCCGATCTTGAACGACGGCGACGAGTAGGTGCCCGCCTGGAGGGTATACGTCCCGGTGGTGTTGAAGCCGCTGAAGTCGAGTTCGTAGAGATGGGACACCGACGCGTAGGCGCCGCGGTCGGCTCCGACGGTGCCCGAGAAGGCGGTCGTGGATCCGGACTTGAGATAGAACGGCTGGCCGCTCAGGCTGGTGTTCGTGATGACGAGCGCGATCTTCCTGTCTCCCGTAAGATATCCCACCTGGTTGACGCGAATGCCCTGTGCCGGCGTGTAGCTGGCGGCTGACGGAATCAGCGTCAGGCCACAGAGCACCGAACACGCGATCAGGGTGACGAGAGCAAGTGGTCTAATCCTCATGGTCGGTTCTCTGCCTCGCATGAAACGGGCACGAAAGTCAGTCTCCGTCGCTTCGTCAGATCTTATCGGTTCATTCAGTCACTTGATTACGGCCCCCGAACACGAACCAGAAGGCGAAAGTGTGGCAAAACCCAATATGCTCCCCGTGCGGCGCCGATGACAAAAACACCCGCCCCGCTCGTCATCGCTAGCAGAGTGCCAGAACCGCGCGACCACCGCCGCGAAGGCGGGTTAGAATCTGACCCTGTGACCGGAGGAGCCATGACCGACGCGGAGCGCATCTGGAGCCAGAAGAGCGACGAAGAACTCATCGAGGCCGCCGCGGACCTCGCCCAGTTCACCGAAGAAGGGCGGTGCATCGTCCGGTCGGAGTTGAAGCGCCGCGGCCTCGAGGATCCGGTCGAGCAGGCTGGCGTCGATGCCGGCGCCGAGACGTCCGATGAAGAGGCCTCGGAGCCGGAATGCCTGCGGTGCCACGTGCCGCTGCGCCTCGTCGACCCGGACGATCCCGAGTCGGCCGAGCGATGGACCTGGCTGGGCGACGTCAAGCTCCCGCGACTCGCGGGCAACGGACTCGACGTCTACATCTGCCCGCGCTGCGGCCACGTGGACTTCTTCGCGGCGCTGCCCGTGGAAGAGGAGGCCCAAGAGGAGTCCGACGACGAACCGGACACGCCGACCGGCAAGTTGGGCTGGGCGCCCGGGTAGCATCCGGCGAGAACCGGCGTCAGCGCGGCGCTTCCGCCTCGCTGGCCCGGACGATGAAGCGATTGGGCGCCGAGCCGATGTAGGCGAACGGGAAGCACGTGATGAGCGTCAGCGTGGGCCGGCCGGTCGGTTCGAGCACCTGCAGATCGGTGGGGGGCACGACGGCGGTGGATTCCACGCGGTAGGTGAACGCGCCGCCGCGCGTGTTCAACGTGATCACGTCGCCCACCTGCACGCCCTTCAACGGCCTGAAGAAGGTATCGCGATGGCCCGCCAGCACGACGTTTCCGGGCTGGCCGGGCAACGCCGTCTCGGCAAGATGGCCGACCGCCAGGCGGAGGATATCCGCCGAGTCGCCCTGGAGGACCATCGCCGCGAGCCCGAGCCGCGGTATCCGGATCTCGCCGATCGGCCCTCCCACGACCAGCGGAGGCTCCACGGGCAGGGCCGGTCCCGCGTGCTCGAATCGGCGCAGCTCGGCCGCCTGATACAGCGTCGCGTCGGTGACCACGTACGCGGCGTACGCGAGCGCGAGGAGCCCCAGCACCAGGAACACGCCGGCGGCCAGGAACAAGGCGCGGGCAGTCCGGCTCATGGCGTGTCCTCGCGGGCGCTGCCGCCCTTGCCTCCGCCGGCGAGGTAGCCCGCCCGCGTCCGGACGTGGAACCGTTCCCGCCCCGGCACCGTCACCGTCACCTTGATCTTCCGGAACGTGCGCCCGTCGGTCCGTTCGCTGGGGGTGAAGCCCAGCGTGTACTGCTCCCGGAGATCGCGGGCGACCTGGGCCGAAGTCGCGAGGATCTCGCCGGGTGTCCGCGGGAAGTACGCGACCCCGCCGGTGTCCCCGCAGAGCCGCCTGAGCAGCCCCTCGTTTTCCTCTTCCTGCCCCGGGGACGTGCCCATGAGGCCGATCGCGTAGATGACCACGTCCGATTGCCGCGCGAGCGCCAGGACCCGGGCGTAGGTCTCGCGGCTGGCGTTGTCGCCGCCGTCGCTCACGATGACCAGCGCGTGCCTGCCGGACTGTCCGCGCTGCAGGTGCCGCAGTCCTTCGGTAACACCGTCGTACAGCGCCGTTTCGCCGTCCGCGCGGACCGCGGCCAGGGCGGATTCGAGCTGTGTCGCGTCGTGCGTGAACCGCTGGCCGCGGGGAAGCGCGAACTCCACGCGATCGTTGAACGTCACGGCGAACATCTCGTCATCGGGCCGGGCCGACCTTGCGATCGCCCCCACCGCGGCCAGCAGGGCGGGCGTCTTGGATCGCATGCTCTGGCTGCTGTCGGCGACCACGCCCAGTGTGAGCGGCACATCTTCCCGGCTGAACACCACGATGGGTTGCGGCCGGCCGTCCTCGAATACGTGGAAGTCCCCCTGGCTCAGCCCGGTCACATGACGGCCGCGGGAATCGGTCACCGTGACGGGAACCGCGACCAGCTCGGTACGCGCCGTCATGACGAGCTGGGCCAGCAGCAGGGCAACGCAGAGCTGAGGGAACACGGGGTCCCTTCCTGCGCCGCGGGACGTCGCCGTCCCGCGGCGCCAAGCCGGGGCTAAACTGCGGAGCCCTTCGCGCGTCTCGCAACGACGATCAAGCCGAGCGCGAGACCGAGGGACCCCAGGCCGAGCAACGTGATGAGTGGCAGGTTGCTGGCCGTCTTCGGCAATTCCTTCTGGGCCGGTGCCTCCATCGGAGCCGCCGCCGCCGGTGGCGTTGTCTGGATGGCCTGGGTCACCGGGACCTCCTTCTCCTCGGAGGTGACGGCCGTGATCGGCGCTGTCTTCGTTTCCTCAGGCGTGGGGGTCTCGGCGGCCATCGACGGGACGGGCGACTCCGACACCTTGGCCAGGGCCAGCGCCCGGCGTTTCGGATACACGAACTCCTGCCCGTAATTGTCGCCGGGATAGAACCACGCGCGGATCGCTTCCGGAGCCCCGCGGGTGACTTCGCGGAAGGTGATGACCGTCTTGCCGGTCGGCCTCAGCCGGTAGTTGGGAATCGCCGCCACGGTCGTGATGAGCTGCGACCCGTCCGCGCTGCGGATCTCCACGACGTGACGATCGCCCAGCGGGGTCGCCAGCATGAACATGTACGTGCCCGCGGGCAGCACGCGTCCGCCGACCTCCACGGGCTGGCTGAACGTGAGTACCGACGTCTTGCTGAAGTTACCCTGGGCCGAGGACACCGCCGCGAACCCGAGCACCGACAGGGCCAACCCGATCCAGACTGCTTTCCTGAACATACGTCCTCCTTCTGACAGCAGATTGCGGGAATTCCCCAAAACCCATGTTACCCCCATCTCTGCGGGCGCGGATGTCCAGAACTGCACAGCTGGCGCCGATGCCCGCCATGAAGCGGTTTCGTGTTGGGGTGACCGGGGAGACGGATATCGAAATTGGGGGATTTCCGTTAAGAAACCGAAGCGGCTACCTCATCAGCACAAACGAAGGTCGCGCCGGCGCCCGTCACTCCTCTCGCAGCAGCCGCAGCGGGTCTGCCGTCGTCGCCTGCCGCGCGGGCCGCCAGGCCGCGGCGATGGCCGTCACGGCGAGGAGTCCGAGGACCGTGGCCCAGGTGAGTGGATCGGCGATCGTCACGCCGTACTGGAGGGAGACCAGCGCCCGGGCGAGCAGCCACGCCCCGGCGCTTCCGATCGCGGCGCCTGCCAGGGTCACGACGGCCCCCTCGCGGACCACGAGCCGGCGGATCTGACCGGGCGACGCCCCCAGCGCCGTCCGGATGCCGAACTCTCGTCGCCGCTTTCCGGCGGCGTAGCTGAGCACGCTGAACAGCCCGCCCGCGGCGGCAAGGACCGAAACCACGGCGAACGCGAAGGCGAGGGCGGCCGCCGCGCGTGGCCGCGCCAGTTCCTCGAAGTACACGCTCTCGAGCGTCCTGACGGTGAGCCAACGCACACCGGGCTGCGCCGCGAGGATGCGCTGGTGCAGCAGCCCCGCGCTCGGTCCCCCCGGGCCGGAGCGAACGCTCATCATCGCCATGTTCAACGGTGTCTCGAGCCGGACGTAGTACTGCGGCAGGTCGAGCTTGGCATCGAGAGACGGGAAGTGGATCTCCCGGACCAGGCCGACGACATGGTAGGGCTCCTTGGACGTCTCGAAGCTGAAGGTGCGACCGATCGGATCCAGCCCAGGCCAGAGCAGTTTCGCCAGCCTCTCGCCGACGACAACCGCGGTGGCCGGGTCGCCGGGCCGGAAGAGCCGCCCCCTGACCAAGGAGATGCCGTAGAGGGGAAAGAACCCGGGTCCGACCGCGTATCCATTGACGGTCGCGTTCACCACCGGCGCGCCAGGGGCGTCCGACCGCCACTTGCCATACGAGGTCCAGCCGCCATCCGGCGGCAGCCCGTACGACCATGCCACCTGGCGGACGCCCGGGAGTCCGGCGATCTGCGCTTCGATCGCGTGAAGCGCCGCGGCGCGGGACGCATCGGTCGCAAACGCCTCGCGCTGGAAGGTCATGCTGGCCACCAGCACGCCGTCTGCGTCGAGGCCGCGGTCCGCACCGGCGAGGTTGACGAACGACCGGACCAGGATCGTCGCGCCGACCAGCAGCGTGCAGGCGAGCGCGATCTCGCCGACGAGCAATGCGCGCGTGATGAGGCGCGCGCCGCGCGTTTCGGTCCCGCCCCGGTCCGCCACGCGCAGCGAGGCGTCGGGATTCGGACGGGACCCGATCCAGGCGGGGATCAAACCGGCGACGAGCGTCGCGGCGACGCCGGAGACGGCGGTGGCGAGCAGGGCGCGCCGATCGACGATCAGCGGGTTGAGGGTGTGGAGGAGGAGGGCCTCGGGCAGGAAGACGCGCGACAACGACACGAGCGCCCAGCCGATCGCGGTGCCGAGCGCGACGCCCAGCGCGCCCAGGACACCGCTCTCCACGAGCGCCTGCCGCGCCAGGCGGCCGCGCGACGCGCCGAGCGCCGAGCGCATGCCGAACTCCCGCTGTCGAGCGGTCAGGCGCGCCAACAGGAGGTTGCACACATTGGCGCACAGCACGAGAAACACGAGGACGACGCCGCCCGCGAGCAGCGGGACGGCACGCCGGTAGTAGGGGTCCAGGAACTCGTCGGCCAGCGGGTCCACGCGCGTCCACAGCCTGGCGGTCGCCGGGTCGGCCGCTCTCGCGGCCGCGGTGGCCAGTCGCAGCGCGTCGTGCCGGGGCATGCTCGAAGCGAACCGGACGTACACGGCGGCCTGCCGCTTCGCGTCGGAAGCCGCCAACAGCTGGAAGTCGATCGGGCGCCAGATGGCGGTGTCCCACGACGGAAACCGGAATGCGGCGGGCAGGACGCCGACGACGACCATCCGATTGCCGTCGATCGTCACCGCCCGGCCCACGATGGACGCGTCGGCGTCGTAGCTGCTCCGCCAGAGGTCCTCGGAGATCAGCACCCGATCGTCGGCGCCGGCGCGGCCTTCGGCGGCATCGAACAGGCGTCCCCGGACAGGGCGGACACCACCCAGCAGATCGAACAGGCCCGGCGTCACGCGCGCCATCCGACGCGTCGAGACCTCGCCGTTCGCGGCGAGCAGGACCGTCTCGGACTCCGCAGATTCCGCCCGCGAGAACGCCGGGCAGCGCTGCCACGCGCGAAGCACCCCGGGGGCCACGACGGTTCGTCCGCCGTGTTCGTTCCCCATGTAGACGTGCGCCAACTGGTCCGGCTCGGGGAACGGCACCGGCCGCAGGACGAGCGAGTCGACGAGCGTGAACATCGCGGTCGTGATGCCGACGCCCAGCGCCAGCATGACCACGGCGGCGGCGTACACGAACGGGTGCCTCCAGAGTCCCCGGCAGGCGTACCGGACGTCCTGCCAGGTTGACTCGAACCAGAACGCGTGCACCTCGCGCACCGATTCGCGGGCTTGCGTCACGCCACCCAGGTCGCGCAGGGCCACGCGACGCGCCTCGGCGGGCCCCATGCCCCGCGCGAGGTTCGCCTGGATCTCCATCTCGAGGTGAAACTGGATCTCCTCGTCCGCTTCGGCGTTGGCGCGGTTCCGCCGAAAAAGCCCACGCAGCCGCGCAGCAAGTCCTGCGAGCATCACGGTCACCTCGACGAGGCAGAAGAGAACGGGCTAGGTCGTTCGCAACACGCGCTTGATCAAGAGCGCGAACTGCTCCCACGTCTCCGTTTCGCTTTCCAGTTGCTGCCGTCCTGCGGCCGTCAGCGTGTAGACGCGGGCCCGCCGGTTGTTCTCCGGCGGCGCCATCTGCGAGGTGATGTGGCCGCGCAGTTCGAGGCGGTGCAGGGCCGGGTAGAGGGATCCCTGGCTGGCCCGCAGCCCCTCCCTGGAAATCTGCCGGATGCGGTTGGAGATGCCCCACCCGTGGTTGGGCCCGAGGGCGAGGACCTTCAGGATGAGGAGATCCAGCGTTCCCTGGAGCAAGTCGGTCTTCGGCACAATCTGTCTCCTCTCGGTCCACGAGAGGAGATTCTCGCGCCTGTCCTGTCGGAGGTCAAGGTGAAAGTGCCTGCCTGGAAATGCGCGCGGTGCGTGCACGAATATAGATGCGGGCGGGCCGTGCAGCTCAGCCTTCGCAGGCGTAAGGTACTGGGATCATGGACGCCTTGATTCGCCGTGGTCCGCTCTTCGCGGCCGCACTGCTCGCGACCTTCTCGGTTGCCTCGATGGAGCCGGCCGCCGCGGCTCCGCAAGCCGCGGCACTGACCGTTGTCAGCGCGGGTCCCACCGGCGAGGTGGGGAGTCTCGCCCAGGCGAACGAGATCGCGATCGCCTTCTCCGAGCCGATGGTCTCGCTCGGGCGGATCCCGGTGCCGCTCGTGCCGCCGTTCTTCCACGTCACGCCCGCGATCCAGGGCACCTTCCGCTGGTCGGGGACGACGATCCTGGTGTTCACGCCGGACCCGAAAGCGGGCCTCCCGTACTCGACCCGTTTCGACGTGACCATCGACACCGGCGCGCAGTCGCTCGGCGGCCGCCGCCTGGCGCAGCCCTACACGTTCACGTTCGTGACGCCGACGGTGCAGCTGCTGCGGCCGGCGTGGTACCGCCGCCGCGGCACGGTCGATCAGCCGGTGATCGTCGCGCTTCGATTCAACCAGCCCGTGCGCGGGGCCGACGTGCTGGCCCACGCGACCGCGCGCTTCCAGCCCCACCGGTTCGACGCGCCCTCGATCGCCCCGGACCTCGGCGCGCGCCTCGCCGCGATCGATCCGCGCGCGCGCGACGCGTTCGGCGCGAAGGTGGCGGCGGCCCGCGCGGCGGCGACCGCCTCCGGCCCCGTGACGCTGACGCTGGCCACCGACTGGGACAAGAAGCTCTTTCCGCCCGACCCGACGCTGGTGGTTCTCGAGACGGCCACTCCATTACCGCCCGAGAGCTGGGTGTGGATCCAACTGGACGCCAGGCTGCCGTCGCCCGCCGGCACGGCCACGCCCGGCCGCCCGCAGCAATACGTCGTCCAGGCGGAGCGAGCGTTCTTCGTGGACGGCTTCGAGTGCCGGCTGCAGTGCGACCCCGAACAGCGCAACGCCATGCAGCTGCGCAGGCCGGTGGCGATCCCGGATCTCGAACGCGCGGTCAGCGTCAGGAACGCCACGGTTCCCGGCCGCGAAACGACGGTCAGCAAAGTGAAGACCGCCAAAGCCCGTTCCGTCGCGCGCGACACGTCGGCGCGGCCCACGCTCGAGGATGCGGGATTCGACGCGCAGCCGCCGGCCACGACCTACCTGGTGACCGTCAGTGCCGGCTTGAAGTCGGCCGACGGACAGACGCTCGGCTACACCTGGATGGGGTCGATCGAGAACTGGCACCGCGGCGCGTTCATCAGCTTCGGCGGCGGACACGGCGTGTGGGAGAGCACGGGCGGTCCCGTGCTGCCGTTCCACTCGCGCAACTTCGAATTCGTGACCCAGTGGGCCCGGCCGGTGGAGCCCCCGTCGCTGATGGCCACCGTGAAGCAGCTGAACGCGAAGCGCTTCGCGAGCACGCCTCCCGGCGCGGGAGAGGTGCGCAAGCTGGGGCTGACCGTGGACCGCACGCAGTCGCACGGCCTCGACATGTCGAAGGTGCTCTCGAAGGCCGGCACGGGCCTGGTGTGGGCGGCCGTCGAGGAGGGCAAGCCGATCGCCGACGCCCGGACGTACCGCGACAACCCGGCCATCCCGAACACGATTGCGACGCTCGTCCAGGTGACCAACCTCGGCATCTCGGTGAAGGACAGCCCGCAGAACACGCTCGTGTTCGTCACGCGTCTCGACAACGGCGCCCCGGTGCCGGGCGCGCACGTCTCGATCGTCCGCCTCGACGAGTCGGTTTTCTGGACGGGGACGACCGGCGCCGACGGCGTGGCCGTCGCGCCCGACACGCCGCTGCGCGAACACGACGACTGGTACAAGTTCTCCTTCATCGTGACCGCCGAGAAGGACGGCGACTTCGCGTACGTCTGCAGCGACTGGAACGAAGGCGTCACCCCCTGGATGTTCGGCACGCCGTTCTCGCTGGAGCAGGCCTCGCCGATGCTGGTCGGCAGCGTCTTCACGGACCGGGGCGTGTACAAGCCGGGCGAGGAGGTGCACGTCAAGGCGGTCCTCCGGGCCAACGCTCCGTCCGGCGTGGCGCCGATCCCGGAGGGAACGGCCGTCTGGGTGTCGGTCACCGACAGTTGGGGCAAGACCGCCGACGACCGGATCGTGAAGATCGGGAAGTGGAGCAGCGCCGAGTGGATCCTGACACTCCCCGCCGGCGCGGGGTTGGGCTCGTGGTCGATTCGCGCCGTCCTGGAGAAGGACAAGCCGAAGCCGCCGGCGTCGCCGCGAGCGGGGCAGGCGCCCGGCGACGAGTCTTCCGTGTGGGTGCCATGGGGAAAGACGGTCGAAGGCGACTTCCTCGTTGCGGCCTACCGTCGGCCCGACTTCAGGGTGGACGCCAAGCTGTCGTCGGACACGCCGGTCGCCGGCGCGGTGCTCAAGGGCACGGTCAGCGCCCGGTACCTCTTCGGATCGCCCATGGGGGGACGGCCGGTCACGTGGACCTTCTCCCGCACGCCGATCTACGACGCGCCGGACGCCGTGTACCGAATCTTCGATCGTGAGCGATGGGTGTTTGTCGGCTGGCCCGACGACGATCGTCGGAGCGCCGAGCAGCCCGAGCGCGCGGAGACCACGCTGTCGAAGGCCGGGGAGTTGGCGCTCGATCTGAAGACGCGTGCCGACGCGGGCCTGCCCTATTCCTACACGCTCGAAGGCGACGTCGAAGACGTGTCGCGCCAGCACATCGCCGGCCGTGCGACGCTCACGGTGCACCCCGCCCCCTGGTACATCGGCCTGCGCCGGCCGTCCTCCGTCTTCCTGCAGCAGAAAGACGGGGTGAACGTTGAGGTGATCGCGGTGACGCCGGAGGGTCGCGTGACGCCCGGCGTGCCGGTGGACCTGACGCTGTCCCAGGTCCAGTGGAAGAGCGTGCGCCAGGCCGAGGGCGACGGGTTCTACTCGTGGGAGAGCCACCGCGAGCTGATCGGGGTCGGCCAGTGGAGCGTCACCTCGGGCGATCAGCCGGTGCCGTTCCACGCGGCCGTGCCGACGGGCGGGCTGTTCGTCCTTCGCGCGGTGGCGCGCGACCGGGACGGGCGGTCGTCGGCCACGACGTGGCAGTTCTACGTGCTCGGCGAGGGCTACACCGCGTGGCGGCGTTACGACCACAACCGCGTCGATCTCGTGCCCGAACGCACGATCTACCGGCCCGGCGACACGGCGCGCGTCATGATCCAGTCGCCGTGGGAGCGGGCGACGGCGCTGGTGACCACCGAGCGCGAAGGCGTCCGCTCGCACCGCCAGTTCACGCTCACCTCCACGCAGCACACGATCGAGATTCCGATCACCGAGGCCGAGATCCCCAACGTCTACGTTTCGGTGCTGCTCGTGAAGGGGCGCACGAAGACGGCGGCGGCCGGGGCGGGGTCCGCGTCGGCCCAACCGGCCGGCGGTCCGCCGGACGAGGAAGACACGAGCGATCCCGGCAAGCCGGCGTTCAGGCTCGGGTACATCGACCTCAAGGTGGAGAGCCTCGCCAAGCGCCTGTCGGTGGCGGTGACGGCGAACAAGGAGGAGTACCGGCCCGCGAGCGCGGCGCAGGTGCGGGTGGAGGTGAAGGACCGGCTCGCGCGCGGCGTCGCGAGCGAGGTGACGCTGTGGGCGGTGGACTACGGCGTGCTGTCGCTCACCGGCTACACGCCGCCCGACATCGTGGACTCGGTCTACGTGCACAAGGCGCTGCAGGTGCTCAACGAGGACACCCGCGAGCGGATCGTCTCGCGGCGCGTGCTGACGCCGAAGGGCGACACCCCCGGCGGAGGCGGCGGGGCCGACGCGGGCGCGGGCACGATGCGCCGGGACTTCCGCGTGCTCGCCTTCTGGCTCGGCTCGGTGGTCACGGGCGCCGACGGCAAGGCGAGCGTCGACGTGAAGCTGCCGGAGTCGCTGACGACCTATCGCGTCATGGCGGTGGCGGGCGACCTGCAATCCCGGTTCGGGTCCGGCGCGAGCGAGGTCCGCATCAACAAGCCGGTGACGCTCAAGCCCACGTTCCCGCGCTTTCTAGCCGTGGGCGACCGGGCGTCGTTCGGCGCGGTCGTGACCAGCCAGCTGAAGACCGCGGGCACGGCCACCGTGACGCTCAAGAGTCTCGACCCGGGCGTGCTGCAGATCACCGGGGCCGAGCAGCAAGTGGTAACCGTGCCGGCCGGCGGCTCGCTCGAGGTGCGGTTCGACGCGGCGGGCAAGGGCATCGGGCGCGCGCGGGTGCAGGTGAGCGTGCGCATCGGCGACGAGACCGACGCGTTCGAGGACGCGATCCCGGTCGAAGTGCTGGTCTCGCCCGAGACGGTCGCGGCCTACGGCCAGGCGAACGACGCGAAGCCGGTGGCGAGCGAGGCGATCACGATTCCGCCCGGCGTGGTGCCGGGCTTCGGCGGCCTGCACGTGGAGCTGTCGTCCACGGCGATGGTGGGACTGGCCGAAGGGGCGCGCTACCTGGTCGATTACCCCTACGGCTGCGTCGAGCAGAAGACGTCGCGCGCGCTGGCGCTGCTGCTCGCGGCCGACCTCGGCGAGGCGTTCCGCCTGCCCGGCATCGATCCCGCGAAAGCCCGGCCGGCCGTCCAGGACGTGCTCGACGAACTGGTGACCTACCAGTGCGGCGACGGAGGATTCTCGTACTGGCCCGGTGACTGCCGGTACACGTCTCCCTACCTGACCAGCTACGTGCTCCACGTGCTCCAGGTCGCCACGGGGCTCGGGTACACGGTGGACGCGAAGATGCAGGCGCGCGGCCTGTCGTACCTGGAGAAGGAACTGTCGAAGCCGCCGCCGCAGAACGAGGGCTGGTGGCCGTCCTACACGGCGTGGCAGGCCTACGCCGTCAAGGTGCTGGCCGAGGGCGGCGCGGTCGTCGATTCCCACATCACGCGCCTCTACGGCTACCGCGATCGCATGCCGGTCTTCGCGCTCGCTTACCTGCTCGACGCGCTCACGGCCAAGCGGGAGACGCTCGGGCCGCGCGCCGACGACCTGAAGCGGCGGCTGGCCAACTCGGTGCGGCTCGAAGCGGGCAGCGCGCACGTCGAGGAGTTGTCGGATCCCTACCTGATGTGGTTCTGGAACTCGAGCGTGCGTTCGACGTCGATCGCGCTCAACTCGCTGGTGAAGGACGGAGTCGGCCAGGCGCCGATCCGCGAAATGGTGCGGTGGATGATGGCCGTGCGCAGGAACGGCCGGTGGGGCAACACCCAGGAGAACGCGCTCGCGATGGAGGCGCTGGTCTCCTACTACCGCGCCTACGAGAGCGTCGTCCCCGACTTCAGCGCCGTGGTGAGGCTGGGCGCCGACGAGCTGGCACGGCAGCAGTTCAAGGGGCGATTCGACCGCGTCGGCCTCCACCGACGTGACGATGGCGAACGTGCTGGCCAGGGGCAAGCCGGGTGACACGCGGCCGCTGACCTTCGCGCGCGAGGGCACGGGGACGCTCTTCTACGTGGCAAGGCTCCAATACGCGGCCGACGAGTTGTACCAGCAGGGCCTCGACACCGGCATCCTGGTCGAGCGCACCTACGAGCCGTACGTCGAATCGGGGAATCCCGCGCCGGTGTCGTTGTCGTACCGGGCCGGGGACCTCGTCCGCGTCAGGCTCACGCTGACGCTCACCAAGGAGCGCCGCTTCGTCGCGCTCACCGACCCGCTGCCGGCCGGGTTCGAGCCGATCGAATCGTGGTTCGTCACGACGGCCCGCGCCTTGACCGGCGAGTCGAACGAGGCGGACGAGTCCGACGACAGCCCCACCAGCTGGTTCGCCTGGTGGCAGCACGGCGGCTTCGACCACGTCGAGCGCCACGACGACCGGGTGCTCGCCTTCGCGACGAGGCTGTCGCCAGGCAAGCACGAGTTCACCTACGTCGTCCGCGCCACCACGGCCGGCACGTTCAGGACCGCGCCCGCGCACGCCGAGGAGATGTACGAACCCGAGGTGTTCGGCCGAACGGCGACCGCGGTGGTGGACGTGAAGAAGTGATCGGCCGGGTTCTCGCGGCGCTTCGCGTGACCCGGCTGCGGGGCAGGACGCCGGCGATCGTCGCCGCGGCGGTGGTGGCCTGTCTCCTGGCGGCGTGGCTCCGCTTCGGCCCGATCGACCCGGCGCTCCTCGACGACCGGCCGAGCGCCTCCACGGTCGTCCTGGATCGCGACGGCGGCGTGCTGTACGAATCGCGGGCGCCGGCCGGCACGCGCGGGATCGCGCTGGCCCCCGACCGGCTGCCGCCCGTGCTGGTGGCCGCCACGCTGGCCGCGGAGGACCGCCGGTTCTTCTCGCACCCGGGCGTGGATCCCGTGGCGCTCGCGCGGGCGCTGGCGCACGACGTGTGGCGGAGGCGGCTGGCCGAGGGCGGGTCCACGATCACGCAGCAGGTCGCCAAGCTCCTGCTCAACCGGGCCGATCCGAAACGGCGGCGCGGCCTTGGCGCGAAGGCGGCCGAGGCGGTGCTCGCGCTCCGGCTCGAGCACCGGTTCTCCAAGCGGGAGATCCTGGCGCGGTACCTCAATCTCGCGGCGTACGGCAACCAGGTCGCCGGGGCCGAGCGGGCCAGCCTGGCCTACTTCGGCTGTCCCGCGTCGATGGCCACCCCGGCGCAGGCGGCGTTTCTCGCGGCGCTTCCGCAGCAGCCGTCGCGCTTCAACCCCTGGCGCGACGCCCGTTCGGCGCGGGCGCGCCAGCGCGCCGTGCTAGGGCAAATGCAATCGGCGGGCGCGCTGACCGCGGCGCAGCTCCGCGAGGCGCTCGCCGAGCGGCTCGCGCTGGTGCGGCCCGACGCGCCGCTGGTGGCGCCGCACTTCGTCGAGATGGTGCTCGCGCAGGCCGGCGATCCGCGCCCGGCCCGCATCGACACGACGATCGACCGGCCGCTGCAGACGACGGTGCGCGACATCGTCGATCGCCAGCGCCCCTCGCTCCAGGCCCACGGCGCCGCCAACGTGGCCGTCGTCGTGCTCGACAACGCGACGGGGGAGTGGCTGGCGTGGGAAGGGTCGGGGGACTACTTCGATACCAATCACGGCGGGGCGATCAACGGGCCGCTGGTGCCGCGCCAGCCGGGCTCGGCGCTCAAGCCGCTGACCTACGCGACCGCGTTCGAGCAGGGCTACACTCCGGCCAGCGTCCTTCCCGACATCCCCTCGCACTTTCCGACGGCCAGGCCCGGCGTGGTGTACTCGCCCCGCAATTACGACGGCCGCTACCGGGGACCGCTGCTCGCCCGCCGCGCATTGGCCGGATCGGAGAACGTGCCGGCGGTCGCGCTGGCGTCGGCGGTGGGGGTTCCGCAGCTGCTCCGGTTCTTCGAGCGCGCCGGCCTGACGACGTTCGATCGCACCGCGGCGTATTACGGCGTCGGCATCACGCTCGGCAACGCCGAAGTGACGCTGGCCCAGCTGACCGGCGCGTACTCGGCATTCGCGCGCGGCGGACTGTGGAGAGAGCCCACGGGCGTGCGGAGGGCGGCGGTCGCGCGGCCACCCGACCGGGCGCTGGTGTCCGCGGCCACCGCGTTCTGGATCACCGACATCCTGTCGGACGCCGACGCGCGCGAGTACATCTTCGGCCGGGGCGGCTCGCTGGAGTTCCCGTTCGCGGTCGCCGCCAAGACCGGCACGTCGCAGGCGTACCACGACAACTGGACGATCGGCTACACGCGCGAGGTGACGGTCGGCGTGTGGGTGGGCAACTTCGACCGGTCCCCGCTCCGCGATTCGTCGGGCGTCACCGGCGCGGCGCCCATCTTCCACGCGGTGATGCTGGCGGCCGAGCGCCGAGTGGCCGGCGCCGGATCGTTCCTCTCCACGGCTTCACTGGCCGAGCCGCCCGCCGGCCTCGAGCGCGTGGAGGTCTGCGCGCTGTCCGGGATGCGGGCCAACCCGTGGTGCCCGTCGCGGATTCACGAGTGGCTGCCTGTCGGAGAAGAGCGCCTGCCGTGCAGCTGGCATCACGTGAGCGACGAAGGACTGCTGGTGGTCTGGCCGCCCGAGTACCGCGCGTGGGCGGCGCAGCACGGCGTCCTGCAGGACCTGCTGCCCGGTCTCCGCACGCCGCGGGTCGCCGCGGGCGAGGTCGCAGCCGACGGGCCGGGCGCCTCGGACCAGCGGCGTCCAGCCGTCCAGATCGCGAGTCCGCCCGACGGCGCCACTTACCTCATCGACCCCACGCTGCGCCGTGAATTCCAGGCGCTGGCCCTCCGCGCCGTGACCCGGCCGCACGGTGAGGTCGAGTGGAGCGTGGACGGCCGGACCCTGGCGACCCGCGACTCCGACGACGCCGTGATGTGGCCGCTCGCGCCCGGCACGCATCGCATCACGGCGCGCGCGACGAGCGGCTCGGCTGCGACCGCGACGATCGTGGTGCGGTAAGGCCATTTCGACGCCGCCAACCCGGCCCGATTCGATGGCCGCCGGCGAGGCGCGCCGGTTCCGACGCGCGCGCGTGGCGCTACGGCGTGGCCGGCGGCGTCGCCTGCCTGGTGGTCTCCGGCTCGCACATCCTGCTCGGGGAGCTGGTCCCGAAGTCGATCGCGATCCGCATCGCGGACCGTTCCGCGCTTTGGAGCGCCAGGCCGTTGCGGTTCTTCCACCGCCTGCTCTTCATGGAGAACGTGTTCGACCTGGGCGAGCTGACCGTGCGGGACGCGATGAGGCAGCGGGCCCAGGTGCGCACGCTGGACGCGCGGCGGCCGTGGGCCGAACACCTGCCCACGATCCAGACCGCGCACTTCACGCGGTACCCGCTCATCACGACCAACCCCCTGGGCAAGCCGGTGCTGATGGTCCTGCGCTCCCCCGACCGCGTGGACGACGACGGGACACCGGAGCGGGGGCGCCTGCTGTTCGTCCTGCTCACCCCCGCCGGTCAGCCGCGCGTGCACCAGCGGCTGCAGTCGATCCTCGCCACGCTCCTGCACGAGAGCGACTACGTGAAGGAACGCCTGATGACGGCGACCTCGGCCGAGGAGGTCGTCGAGGTCATCAGGACGGGAGAGCAGGCCGCGCTCGACTGAGCGCGGCCGGTGAGGGCGGGGCGCCAGTCAGGACCCGCCACCCGGAACGTAGACAATCTCCTCGTTGGTCGCGGCACATTCCGACACGTGGGAACTTGTGTTCGCAATATCTCGTCTCTATTGCAGAAGATAATCTACTGGAGTACCGTGGCCCCATGCCGAAACGAGGAAGCGCCGCGCTCGAGGGTGAACTGCTGCAGGGCACGCTGGACCTGCTCGTGCTGAAGACGCTCGCGCTCGCGCCCGCCCACGGCCACACCATCGCCCACGCCATCGAACAGCGCTCCGACGACGTGCTGCAGGTCGAGTACGGATCGCTCTACCCGGCCCTGCACCGCCTCGAGGACCGGGGATGGATCGCGTCGTTCTGGGGCACCTCCGAGAACAACCGCCGCGCGCGCTACTACCGCCTCACCCCACTCGGGCGCCGGCAGCTCGTCCAGCAGGAGAGCCGCTGGGACGCGCTCGTCAAGGCCGTCAACCGGATCGTCAAGCCAGCCACCGGGTGAACGCATGGGATGGACACGCTTCTTCCGGCGCGGCAGGTGGGACGCCGAACGGGCGCGGGAGCTCGAGGCGCACATCGAGATCGAGACCGACGAGAACATCGCCCGGGGCATGGCTCCCGAGGAGGCCCGGTGGGCGGCCCAGCGCAAGCTGGGGAACGTGCTCAGCATCCGCGAGGAGATCTACCAGATGAACACGCTGGCCATCCTGGACACGCTGTGGCAGGACCTCCGGTTCGGGCTCCGGCTCCTTCGACGCACGCCGGGATTCACGGCCGTGGCCGTTCTCTCGCTGACGCTTGGGATCGGCGCCAACACGGCGATCTTCCAGTTGCTCGACGCCGTGCGCCTTCGCCCGCTTCCGGTGAAGGACCCGGGCCAGCTCGTCGAGGTGCGGCTGGCCGACCCGGGTCCGCGCCCCGGCAACGTCGTCGCCCGCTACGCCCAGTTGACCAGTCCCCAGTGGGAGCGGCTCCGTGCCGACCAGCCGGCGTTCTCGAGCATGCTGGCGTGGTCGCCGTCGCGTTTCAACCTGGCTCGAGGCGGCGAGGTCAGAAACGCTCAAGGGATCTTCGTCAGCGGCAGCTTCTTCGAGGTGCTCGGCGTCCCGGCCGCGCGCGGCCGCGTGCTCGGCGACGCCGACGACCAGCGCGGCTGCGGCTCGCGCGCCGCGGTCATCAGCCATGCGTTCTGGCAGCGGGAGTACGGCGGCGACCCGGCCGTCATCGGGCGGGCGATTCACCTGGAGGGTCACGCGTTCGACATCGTCGGCGTCACGCCGGCGGGCTTCTACGGCGTCGAGGTCGGCCGGATGTTCGACGTGGCCGTGCCCATTTGCGCGGCCGCCGAAATCGGCGGGGATCCGGGTCCGCTCCTCACCTGGTGGCTCTCGGCGATGGGCCGCCTGCGTCCCGGCTGGTCGGTGGGACGGGCGACGGCGCACCTGCAGACGATTTCCCCGGCGCTCTTCAAGGCCACACTGCCAGAACAGTTGGAGCCCGAACAGGCGGACAGCTACCTGAGGTTCAAGCTGGACGCGGTTGCCCGTGGCGGCGGCTTCTCTTCGCTGCGCACGCGGTATGAAACACCGCTCTGGCTGCTCCTGGGCCTGTCCGCGCTCGTGCTGCTCACGGCGTGCGCCAACATCGCGAACCTGCTCCTGGCGCGAGCCGGCGCCCGCAAGCGCGAGATGGCGGTGCGATTGGCAACGGGGGCCTCTCGCGGCCGCGTCGTCCGCCAGTTGCTGTCCGAGAGCCTGCTGCTGGCCACGCTCGGCGCGGCGCTCGGGGCCGTGCTGGCCCAGGCGATCAGCGCCACGCTGGTGTCGTTCCTGAGTACCGGCCGTGACCCGCTGTTCGTGTCCCTCACGCCGGACTGGCGCATCCTCGGGTTCGCCGCGGTGACGGCGCTCGTGACGACGATGCTCTTCGGGTTGCTGCCGGCGCTTCGGGCGACCGCGGCGCCACTCGAGGCGGTGATGCGGTCATCCAGCCGGGGACTGACCTCGAGCCGTGCGCGCCTGGGGTGGCAGCGCGCGCTGGTCGTCGCGCAGGTGGCCCTGTCGCTCGTGATGGTGACCGGCGCGCTGCTGTTCGCGTCGAGCCTGCGCAACCTGACAGGACTCGACACCGGCTTCACGCCGGACGACATGGTCGTGGTCGACGTCGACTTCAGCCGTCTGGGCGTTCCTGTCGACCGCCAGCCGGCGCTGCATCGGGAGTTGCTCGACCGCGTGCGGTCGATTCCCGGCGTGACCTCGGCCGCCCAGGTCGGTATCGTGCCGATCGGCGGGTGGAGTTCGGCGGACGAGCTGAGGCTCGAGGGGCACCCAGAGACCAGGATGCCCACCAAGCTGAACGGCGTGAGCGGCCGCTACTTCGAGACGATGCGCACGCCGCTCGTCGCCGGCCGCGACTTCGACGCGCGCGATGTCGTCGGATCGCCGCTGGTCGCGATCGTCAACCAGTCCTTCGCCAGGCGATACCTCGGTCGCGGCACGGCGCTCGGACGGCGGCTCCTCCTGCACACGGGACCGCAACAGTGGTCGGCGGCGGCGATTGTCGGCGTCGTGGCGGACACCACGTACGACGATCTGAGGAACCCGTTTCAGCCGATCGTCTATCGGGCTTCCGCGCAGGACCCCGAACCCGGCAGCGGGCTGACCGTCGTCGTCCGGTCCGGATTGTCGTTGGCCACTCTCCGTTCCGCCGTCACGAAGCAAGTGACCGAGCGCAGTCCGCAGATCTCGTTGAGTTTCCAGGCGTACCCGAGCATGGTTCGCGACACGCTCCTCCGCGAGCGCCTGATGGCCAGCCTGTCGGGCTTCTTCGGCGTGCTGGCGCTGGCGCTCTCGGCAATCGGCATCTACGGCGTGCTGTCGTACCTCGTCGCGCGCCGCCGCCAGGAGATTGGCGTGCGGCTGGCCCTGGGGGCGACGCGATTGGACATCGTCCGCATGGTGGCGGGCCAGTCGCTTGGCTGGGTTGCCGCCGGGCTCGGAGCGGGCGTCGTACTGGCCGTTCTGGCGGCGACGACCGCTCGCTCGCTGCTGTTCGGCCTCGCGCCCACCGACCCCGTCGCGCTCGTCGCGGCGGCGGTCACGCTGGCCGCGACCGGAGCGATCGCGACGATCATCCCCGCGCTCCGCGCCGCGGGCCTGCACCCGACGTCGGCCCTGCGCGAGGACTGACGGCGCGCCCCCGCCGTGTCCCCGGCGAGCGGCGCTTCCGCCCGGCTGCCGCAATTCGGCACCTGCGAAGGACAGGATCGTCCCGCCTTCTCCCTGGTCGGTCACATTTCCGCTGCGCGCGGACCGCGGCCGGCGAACAATGCGGCTCAGGCCGGCAGCCGCGCCAGCCACGGCGCGGCCCGGAAGGAGGACACGTGGATCGAAAAGAGTTCCTGAAGAGCGCGTGCGGGCTTGGCGTGTGCGGCTGCGCGCTGAGCCTCGTCGTCCCGCCGGAAACGCTCGCGGCGGCGGCTACGGAGGTCCCGGACCAGCGGCTCGCGTTCGCGCGGTACCAGATCGCCAAGCTGGTCGGCTTCATGGCCGCCGGCACGGCGGCCCCGGCGTGCGCGGACGCGCTCGAGAAGATCGGCCGGGAGTGCGCGAGGCTGGGCCAGCTGGGAGTGAAGTTCAAGGGCGACCCGGACGGGTACTTCGCCGCCGCCCGGAAGAACTGGGGCACGGACTTCTCGTGGGACAAGCAGAAGGGCATCATCACCGTCGCCGTGGCCGAAGGGGAGTGCAGTTGCCCGATGGTGGACCGCCGGCGGACGCCGGCCTTCTTCTGCAACTGTTCGGTCGGGTACCAGAAGGAAGCCTTCGAGGCGATCCTCGGAAAGCCGGTCCAGGTCGCGCTGAAGGAATCGAAGCTTGGCGGCAGCAAGCGGTGCGTCTTTCAGGTTACGCTGTCGCAGCCGCAGGCGTGAGCTCCGGCCTTCCGGAAAGGCGCAGCGATGGGTTCTTCGACGAAGACTCCGCGCGTGGCGGACTACCTTCTCTCCTGGGACCGCCTGGGGTTCCGACTCCTGGTCTTCGGGAGCCTGGCTCTCGCGTGGATCCTCCAGGGAATGGTCGCGGGCCAGCCCTGGCAGGACCTCGCCAGAACCGAGCTGGGCGGCCTACTGCCATGGGCCTTTCTCGCCCCCCTGGTCCTGTCGTTCAACCGGCGGGTCCGGCGCGGGCGGCCCGGCGCGTGGCGCTTCCTGTCCGCGCATTTCGCCGGCATGGTCCTGGTCTTCGTGCCTTACTGGTGCCTCGTGCGCGGCATCAGCTTCGTGTGGAGATCCAGCGTGGCTGGGTGGCACCCGGCCCAGTTCAGCGCGTTGATGCCGACGACACTGAACCTGCTCGGCGGATTCCTCAACGTACCCTTCGTGTACTTCGTGATCCTGCTCGGGGCCGAGGCCATGCAGCACGCGCAGGCCCGGCAGGAGGAGGAGATCGAAGCCGGGCGCCTGGCGCGCCAACTCTCCGACGCGCGCCTCGCGCTGTTGCAGCGCCAGCTCCATCCTCATTTCCTCTTCAACGCGCTCCAGGCGATCTCGACGCTGCTCCACCGCGATCCCGCCACCGCCGACCGGCTCCTGGTTCGCCTGTCCGACCTGCTGCGGGCGCTGCTCGAGGACGCATCGGGCCAGACGCTGAGCCTGGGCGTGGAACTGGAGCTGACCCGGAAGTACCTGGACATCGAGCAGGCGCGGTTCGGGGACCGGCTCCGCGTCGACTGGAGCGTGGACGAGTCGCTGGTCGAGGTCCAGGTTCCGAGCCTGATCGCGCTCCCGCTCGTCGAGAACGCGATCCGCCACGGGCTCTCGCCGAAACTGGGGCCGGGACGATTGCAGATCCACGCGGGTCGCGAAGAAACGTCGCTCGTCCTGACCGTGGAGGACGACGGGCTGGGGGCCACGCTTCCGCTCGGCCCGGGCCTCGGCGTTGGAAACACCCGCGAGCGCCTCAACGCCATGTACGGCGAACGGGCCGTGCTGCTCATCGACACGAGTCCCGGCGGCGGCTTCCGCGCGAGAATCCAGGTTCCGCTCGAGGAGGACCGATCATGATCCGGGCGCTCCTCGTGGACGACGAACCGCTGGTGAGAGAGCGGCTGCGCACGTTGCTGTCGGCCCACCAGGACGTCGAGGTCGTGGGCGAGGCTGAGGATGGGCCGTCCGCCCTGTCGGCGTTCCGAACGCTGGCGCCCCAGGTGGTCTTCCTCGACATCCAGATGCCGGGCCTGAGCGGGCTGGAGGTGGCCGAGGTCTGGCGCAGCGAGGGCTCCCTGCCGGTCATCGTCTTCGTCACGGCGTACGACCAGTTCGCCCTGGAGGCCTTCCGGCTGCACGCGGTCGACTACCTCACCAAGCCCATCGATCCGGGGCGCTTCTCCGAATCCCTGGACCGGGCGCGGGAACTGGTCGGAAGGCCGAACCGGGACGAGCTCGATCGGCGCATCGAGGCCATGATCGAGATGCACGAACGCAGGCTGTCGGTGCGGCCGCACGTCGTCGTGCGGGACCGCGAACGCTACCTCCTCGTGCCCACCACCGAGATCCACTGCCTCGAGGCCACCGGAAACTACGTCCGCCTCCACTGCGAGCGCGCGAACCACATCCTGCGCAGCACGCTCTCGGCCGTCGAGGCCAGGCTCGACCCCCAGCGGTTCCTGCGGGTCCACCGCTCCTGGATCGTCAACCTCGAGCAGGTGCGGGAAGCCCAGCCCTGGGCGAAGGGCATGTGGATCCTGCTGACCCGGAGCGGACTGAAGGTCCCGGTCGGCCAGCAGTACCACGAGGTGCTGAAGAAGATCCTGAGGTAGTTCAACGATGCACCTTGTTCACGATCCTCGCATTGGACGCCTCTTTTACCGACGACAGGAGCAGCCCTGAATGTGGAAGCAGCTTTCGGTCAGCATGAGCGTCCGATATCTGGCCGTGCTGTTTGCCTATGTGTGGGCCGGCATAGAGATCTTTCGACAGGTCAAGCAGGGCAAGCAGGTCCGCGGCACGATGAACTTCGACAAGGGGAGCCTCATCCTGCTCTACGGAGCCATTACTGCCGGGTATGCCATCGGCATTCCCTTTGCCTTTTCACGCTATGGACGCCTGGAGTGGGGATCGCCGTATCTCGCCCTCTGCGGTTCAGGCGTCATCGTTGCCGGCATCAGTCTTCGTGTGATGGCGATGCGGACCTTGCAGGAATATTTCACGTATCGCGTGAGTATCGGTGACCAACATGAACTGATCGAGCAAGGTCTCTATCGCCATGTTCGCCATCCGGCCTACCTGGGGGAACTGTTGGTGTTCCTGGGCATCGGCCTGGCCTTTGCCAACTGGGTGTCGCTCATCAGTCTGGTGGTGTGTCCCTTCATCGCCTTCACCGTACGGATGAATGTAGAAGAGAAGGCCTTGTTAAGCCGTTTCGCGGGCCGCTATGAAGCCTATCGCGAGCGCACGTGGCGGATGCTCCCGTGGTTCTACTGAGTCATTCCGTCTCGAGTGCCGAAGACCGGAAGGGAAGCGACGAGACGGCTGAGTAAGGCCGGGTCTTCAGGCGCCGCCATCTCGCCTTTTCGAGCGTTGGTCCCGCACTTCCCCCGGTCGGTCACATTTCCGCTGCGCCGGCGCCACGGTTTTCGTCCAATTCGAAGAGAAGCCCCCCGAAGGAGCGCTGCTCGTACGAAGGAGCGCTGCTCAGACGAAAGGGACCATACCGATGATCGGTCGAACCGCACTCATCCTCGTCGCCGGTCTGACGCTCGGTCGGTCGTCAGCCGAGGCGCAGACTCCGTCTCTCCCGATTCCCGTTCGAGTCGAGACGCTGGCGTCCGCGAAGGTCGGCGAGCCGCGCGAGTTCTGGGTGTCCCTGCCGGACCGGTACCCCGGGCCCACCGAGAAGTACCCCGTGCTCTACATGATGGACGGGGACATGAATTTCAACTCCGGCGTCATCGGCGGCGTCCGGCAGGCGGCCTGGCTGGGCGAGATTCCCGAGTTCATCATCGTCGGGATGAAGAACACGAATCGATCGAAGGACATCTTCCCGGAGGAGGTCACCTATCCGGACGGGAGCAAGGACGGGGGACGGGCCAATCAGTACCTGGATTTCATCCGCGACGAACTGATGCCCCGCGTCGAGAAGACGTATCGCGCCTCCAGCTACCGGGTGCTCTACGGCACGTCCAACACCGGCTTCACCGCCGTGTACGGCTTGTTCCGCACCCCCGACCTCGCCAGCGCCTACATCGCTGCCAGCGCGACGCTCTCGGTGCCGTCGTTCCGGTCCGCGCGGGACAGGCTCATCGCCGACTTCAAGGGCGGCACCCGACAGCTGGTCCTCGTGATGGGGGAGCACGACCTGCCGACCGTCGTGAGCCAGAACGGCGCGCTCAAGGAGGCGATCGGCATGACGGCGCCCGCCGGACTCACCTGTCGGCTCCGCGTCATCGAGAACGGGGAACACGTCCCGCCCGACGCGCTGGTTGAGGGGCTGCGCGCGTTGTTCCAGGGCTGGAAGATCACCAGTCCGCTTACCGAGAGCAGCTTCGCAGAGATTCGGGCCCAGGTGGACGGCCGTCTCGAGAAGTTCGGCGTGCCGGGCAAGATCGACGAAGAGGCGCTGAAGGGACTGGGCGACAGTCTGCTCGGCGAGAAGAAGTTCGTCAGGGCGCTCGAAGTCCTCGAGTATCGGGCGGCCAGTTATCCGCAGTCCGCCGACGCGCAGGTCGGCCTTGGTGACGGCTATCGGCAGAGCGGCAACCTGGACAAGGCGCGCGAGTGCTACAAGCGGGCGCTGGTGATCGCTCCCGGCCACGCGGCGGCGACCACAAAGCTGAAGGAAGTGGGCATCGGTGCCCCTGCTCAGGAGAAGTTCGCCGGGTACCTCGATCAGGCACCTCCCGAGCAGGCGCCCCGGGTGTTCAGGCTTCAGACGCACGAGGGCTACTTTGCCAGTGATCGGATTGCCATATCGGCGGATGGCAAAGAGCTCTACTACACCGAAGTCACGAGCACCTGGAGCGACTACAACATCAGGTACTACAAGTACGCCGACCAGAAATGGCACGGGCCCTTCGATCTGTTCCGCGGCTTCCTGGGGCCGGCGCTTTCGGTTGACGGCAAGACGATGTTGTTCGAGAACTACAACGATTCCAGGACGTGCTGGCACTCGAAACGGACTGACACCGGCTGGAGCACGCCGACGTTGTGCACGGAGGTGCCGGATCCGAAAGACAAGCACTATCTCCAGGACACGGCGAGCGGTCGGATCTACGCATCGTCACGGGGAGCCCTGAACGGCATCGGGCAGATGGACATCTCCACCCTGGTGAACACCGACGCCACAGGCGGGTGGCGCAGCCTGGGGAGGCCGCTGAATTCCCCGGGGAACGAAGGGGACTTCTACGTGGCGAGAGACGAGACGTTCATCGTGTTCGGCTCCCCGCACAGAGGAGGCGCCGGCGGCGGCGACCTGTTCGTCAGTTTCAGGGAGAGCGATGGCTCCTGGTCGGACCCGAAAAACCTTGGCGCGACGATCAACACGCCGGGATATGAATCCGGGCCGTATGTCACCGACGACACACGCTATCTGTTCTTCTCGCGTTCCTCCGATTTCACCCGTGTCGATGTCTGCTGGGTCCGATTCGACAGCCTGCTGGAGACGCTGAGGACGGGAACAACGCCCTCCGATCTCCCCGCGCACACCTACGTCATCGAGGGCAGGCCCAGCGACGTGGTTCAGAACCACGCGGCCGTGCTCGCCCTCGCCCGGCAGCTCGAAACGAATCTGAAGGCGGACATCGAGACG
Organism: uncultured Acidobacteriota bacterium; assembly: GCA_963776495.1. Taxonomy (GTDB): domain Bacteria; phylum Acidobacteriota; class Vicinamibacteria; order Vicinamibacterales; family Fen-181; genus FEN-299. The sequence goes on from CAVZMW010000003.1 coordinate 1,503,802, forward strand.
TTCGGCATCCACGACAAGGCGACTCTCACGCGCATGTACTCGAGCCTGATGGCGACCGCGTTGGTGACGGGCGATCGTGCCGCAGCCCGCCGCTACCTGGAGCTGGTCCGTGAACTCCAGGACAACCCGGCCGTGAAGCTCCTGACTGGCGTGGTCACGATTCCCTACATGCAGGCGATGGACACGCCCGGCACTGACTTCCGGGCGACCTACCGCACGTTGCTGTCCAGCCGTCTCGCGAGCCTTCCCTTCGAGGACGTGCAGGCCATCCTCGGCGCCATGAAGAGCAGCCAGCAATCGGCGTCGAGGGCACAGGTGATCGGCAGCATCGCGGCGGGCGTGGATCCCGCGGTGAAGGACGGACAGCTCAGTCAGCAGACCGCCGAGGCGCTGGTCGGCGCCGCGATGAACCTGGAAGTCATCCTGCCGCTGAAGGAGGACGTCGTGGCCTGCATTGCGAATGTCTTCGACGCCCACAAGGCGCCCCAGACGGCGGCCACCGCCGGAAGAACGATGCAGCCGGCGGCCGGGACGTTCAAGACACGCGTCAGAGGGATCTACTTCGGCCAGGCATTGCCAGGGGACACGCCGGTCCCCTTTGCGCCCGAGATCCTGACGTCGATCAGCGCGTGGGTGGCAGGCACGGCCTTCTCTCCCGACGGAACCCAGATGTTCGTGGCGGTCGGCGCCCCTGATTACTCGCGTGCGCGACTCTACTACTCGACGCGCGTGAACGGCGAATGGACGCCAGTGGTGGCGGCCCCCTTCGCGTCGGACTTCATTTACTCGAACGAGCCGGTCTTCTCGGCCGACGGCAAGACACTGACCTTCACCGGCAGGAAGGCGACGGGGCCGCAGGATCTCTGGACGGTCCGCTATGCGGACCAGACATGGGGCGCGCCCGTCGCGCTGCCATCTCCCATCAGCAGCGACGCGGTGGAGTACCGAGGCAGCTACATGTCGGATGGCACCCTGTACTTCACCTCGACACGATCTGGAATGTACCAGGTGTACAAGGCGTACAGGGACGCATCTCGGAAGCTGGTGGCGGAGCTGGTGGGGCCGCCCGTCAGCACGAACAGTTATGAAGGCGACCCCTGCATCGCCCCGGATGGGCGTTTCCTCGTCTTCAACTCCGCCAGGGACGGGAAGAGCGCGGATCTCTTCGTGAGCTTCCCCGCGGCCGGCGGGGGTTGGGGAACGCCGATCAACCTGGGACCTGCGTTCAACAGTTCCGACGACGAGTACGGGGCCCACTTGTCGTCCGATGGGGAATACCTCTTCTTCACCCGCCACGGTTCGCTGGGGAACCAGATCTACTGGGTGGCCGTGTCGGCCATCGAGAAGCTCAGGCCCAGCTGAGGGCGGGCACCCCCCACCGGCAAACCAACGGGGCGCCGTCCCCGTCTGAGCGACAGGAGGGACCATGTCGCGACTCGCCATTGACCTCAAAACGGCCTTCCGCGCGCTCGTGCGCGGGCGCTTCGTCTCGGCGCTCGCCGTCCTCGCCTTCGCGCTGGGCATCGGCGTCACCACGGCCGTCTTCACGATCTTCAACGCCGTCATCCTGCGGCCGCTGCCGTATCCGGATCCGGATCGGCTCGTCGCGGTGTACGGCACACAGCCCTCGTGCCCGACCTGTCCTGCGTCCTTCCCGGAGTACCACGACTGGAAGGCACGCAACCAGGTATTTTCGGCGATTGGCGGGTCGACGCCGGCGGCGTTCGTGATGACGGGGCGGGGAGACGCGACGCGCGTGACCGGGATGGCGACGACAGCCTCGCTGGCCGCCGTGTACCGCGTCGATCCGGCGATCGGCCGCTGGTACACCGAGCAGGAGGACCAGTTCGGCGGGCCGAAGCTGGTGGTCCTGTCGCACCCCTTCTGGACGAAGTACTTCAACGCGGACCCCGCCGTCGTGGGACGCACGGTCAGCTTCGACGGCGCGCCCTACGAGATCATCGGCGTGATGCCCGAGACGTGTCCGCTTTCGTCCCGCTTCGGCGACGTGTTCGTGCCGCTGCAGCGCAAGCTCGATCCCGCCAAGCGGGGCGAGCATTTCCTGTCCGTGAGCGGGCGACTACGCGACGGCGTGACGCCGGAGCGGGCTACGGCCGACATGCGGGCGCTCGGACGGGTGCTGGCGCGCGAGTTCGGCGGCAACCACGGCATCGACGTGCAGTCCTACCAGGAAGCCATGGTCGGCCGCGTGCGCACGCCGCTCGTCGTCCTCCTCGGGGCGGTGTTCTTCGTGCTGCTGATCGCCTGCGCGAACGTGGCGAACCTGGCGCTGGCGTCAGCCATCGCGCGGCGCCGCGAGCTGGCGGTGCGGGTCGCGCTCGGCGCCAGCCCGTTGCGCGTCGCCTCCCAGTTGGTGGCGGAGACGACGCTGCTGGCGCTGGCTGGCGGCCTTGGGGGACTGCTGCTTGCCTACGGCGCGGTGCGGGCGTTCGTCTACCTGGCCGGCACCCAGCTGCCGCGAGCCAAGACCGTGAACCTTGACGTCGGTGCGCTCGTCTTTGCCGCCGTCGTGTCGCTTGCGGTCGGCGTGCTGTGCGGGCTGTGGCCGCTGGTGGTGTTCAAGACGCGGGACCTCTTGACCGCGGTCCGCGAGGGCGACTCGCGAACGGGAACGCCCGCGGGCAGACGGCTCGGCGGCGCGCTCGTCGTCGTCGAGGTGGCCGTCGCGTTCACGCTGCTCGTCGGCGCCGGCCTCCTGGTCAAGAACCTGGTCCTGCTGCGCGCCCGCGACGCTGGGTTCCGCACCGAGCGTGTGATCGCCTTCGACCTCGGTCTGACCGGTCCGCGCTACAAGGCCGACGAGCAGGTGGTGGCCCTCTTCCGGGAGGTCTACTCGCGCCTGTCGCAGGTGAACACGATCGAGACCGCCGGCCTGATCAGCCACCTGCCGATGTACTGGTTCGGCTTCAACGGCGACTTCTCGATCGAGGGCGGCAACCCGTGGCCCGACAGCCAGGCGCCGCTCGTCGAGTACCGGTGGTTCCACGGGCAGTACTTCAAGACGCTCGGCATCCCGCTTCTGAAAGGCCGGCTGCTGGACGAGCGTGACGGCCGAGGAACGACCACCGTGCTGATCAACCGCGCGATGGCCGAGAAGTTCTGGCCCGGCAAGGACCCCGTCGGCAGGCGGTTCGGCCAGGGGCGTGATACGAGCGCGTGGTTCGAGGTCGTGGGGGTCGTGGGGAACGTGAGGTCGTTCGGCCTGGCCGCGACCGCGCCCTACGAGTTCTACCGGACGCTGGAACAGAGCGCGTTTCCGTCGATGACCGTCGTGATTCGCACGCGCGGCGGCGACCCGGGGAGCATCATCCCCACGGCTCGGGGCATCGTCGCGGCGATCGACCCGTCCCTGCCGATGACCAAGATCCAGACGCTCGACGAGGTGGTGTCGGCCTCGGTGGGCCAGCCGAGGCTGATGTCTGCGCTGACGGGTCTCTTCGCCGGGCTGGCGGGCGTGCTCGCGATGGTGGGCGTCTACGGCGTCATGGCTTATAACGTGCGGCGGCAGCGGCGCGAGTTCGGAATCCGCCTGGCGCTTGGCGCGAGCCGGGCGACGCTCGCCCGGCTGGTCGTCGGCCGCACACTGGCGCTCACCGGCGTCGGCCTCGGCGCGGGGGCGTTCGGCGCGTGGGCGATGAGTCGCGCCCTGCGCGCGATGCTGAACGACGTGCAGCCCGTGGACCCGTCCGTCTTCGCGACGATGGCGGCCGCGATGCTGGTGGTCGCACTGCTCGCGTCGGCGATTCCCGCGCGCGCGGCCGGGCGGGTGGATCCGATCGTCGTCCTGCGGGACAACTAGGGCCAACCACCGGCGTCCTCCTCCCGTCGAAGGAGGCAGGAGAACACGGTCCGACCATGCTCGACGACGTTCGCGCCGCAATTCGAAGCCTCTGGAAGACGCCCTCGTTCACGTTCGTCGCCCTGGGCGTGCTGGCGCTCGGCATCGGCACGTCCGCCGCCGTCTTCTCGGTCGTCGACGGCGTCGTCCTTCGGGGGCTGCCTTTCGACGATGCCGGCCGCGTGGCCGCCGTGGTCGAGCAGGACACGCGGGCCGCCGAGACGCACGGGGGCGGCTTCACGTCGGCCCCCACCTACCGGGACTGGCGTCGCCTCCAGACGCCATTCGAGCACCTGGCCGCCGTGGGCGACGCGTCGTTCCGCGCGCGCACGTCGATGGGCGAGCCGGTAGAGGCCCTGGCCCAGTCGGTCACGTGGGAGTGCTTCCCGGTCCTGCGTATCGCGCCGATCCTCGGCCGGGCGTTCGGGCCGGACGATGAAGTCGTCGGACGCCACCACGTCGTAATCCTCGGCCATGCGTACTGGCAGCAGCAGTTCGGCGGCGCGCGCGACGTCGTCGGCCGGACGCTCGACCTGAACGACGAGCGGTGGCAGATCGTGGGCGTCGCTCCGGCCGGATTCACCTATCCGGTTGGCGCGTCCCGGTCCACCGACCTCTACGTCCCGCTGGCCTTCACCGACGTCGAGCGATCGCGCGCGAGCGGTCACGCCTACTTCTACAGCGCCATCGGGCGGCTGAAACCCGATATCACGCTCGCGCAGGCGGAGCGCGAGATGGCGCGCCTGGCGGCAATCCTGGACCGGCAACACCCCGACTGGTCGCCGGGCCGCACGGCGCGCTTGCCGAGGCCCTCCTGCTCGCGGTCGCCGGTGGGGCGGGCGGCATCGCACTGGCGCACGTCGTCGTGGGAGTCCTGCGGGCCTGGCTCCCGTTCGGCCTGCCGCGCGTGGCCAACGTCGTCATCGACTGGCGGGTCGTCTCGGTCGCTCTTGGCGCGGCGGTCGCGACCGGTGTGGCCTGTGGCCTGATTCCGGGTCTTCTCGCCATGCGTCCCGGCGCCGGGACTCCGCTGGCGGCTGGCGGGCGCTCGACCACGCCCGGCACGGGTGGACGTCGCCTGCGAAGCGGCCTCGTCGTGATCGAGGTGGCCCTCACCATGCTGCTGCTGGTGGGCGCCGGGCTCTTCGCGACGCGCTTCATCAGGCTGATGCGCGTCGACTCCGGGTTCGATCCAAACGGGGTGCTCGCGCTCGCGGTGGGTGCGCCGCCAAATCCCAGGTCGCCGGCGTCCCGCGCGGCGGCGCGTGGCAGCGAGGTCATCGAACAGGCGATCGACGCCGTCGGTCGCGTGCCCGGGGTGCAGATGGCCGGTGCCGTCTCCGGTGGCCTTCCGCTGAGCGGCCGATGGAGCCGGTCCAGCGTCGAGCTCCCCGGCCGCGGCGACCTGCCGGGCGCCGACAACGAGATCGACGTGCGCCGGGTGTCGCCCGACTATCTGAGAGTCCTGCGCGTCCCGTTGCTTCGAGGACGGCCGCTGACGCCTGCCGAGCGTGCGTCGACGCCGCTCGTCGCGCTCGTCAACGACGCGGCGGCCCGGAAGTACTGGCCCGGGCGGGATGCGCTGGGTCAGCGGATCACCGTGGCCGACAGGGAGCGGATCGTCGTGGGCGTGGTCGGGAACATCCGGCACCTCGGACCCGAGACGCCGGCCCGGCAGGAGGCCTACCTCCCGCTGGCGCAGGAGCGCGTGCAGGCGGCCACGCTGGTGGCCCGCACGACGCGGCCTCCGCTCGAGGTGCTGCCGGCGGTGAAGGCGGCCATCCGTTCCGTCAACCGCGACCAGCGGTTCACGTCGGACGTCACGACGCTCGGCGGCTACATGGACCGACTGATCGGCGAGCGCCGGTTCCTGATGGCGCTGACCGTTCTGCTCGGCATCCTGGGCCTCGTGCTTGCGACGGCTGGCGTGTACGGCGTGACGTCGTACGCGGTCGCGCAGCAGACAGGCGAGATCGGTTTGCGTATGGCGCTCGGTGCCACGCCGGGCCGCGTGCTTCGGAATGTCCTCCGACAGGCGTCGCTCCTCCTTGGCGCGGGCCTGGCAATCGGCGGCGCCGGCGCCTGGTGCCTGGGCGCGGGCATCCGGGCGTTCCTGTTCGGCGTGCGGCCTGACGACGCCGGCGTCTTCATCGTGTCGGCGGCCGCGCTGGCGCTCGCGAGACTGCTGGCGAGCGCCCTGCCGGCGAGGCGTGCCGCGTCCATCGACCCGCTGGCCGCGCTCCGCCACGAGTAGGCGGCGCGCTGACTGCCCGCCGCGCCCGTGGGCAGGCGTCAGCCTCACGTTCCCCTTGCTTACCGAGAGGAGTGGGCGTATTCTGGTCTCGGTAACCGAGGTGAGATATGAGCAAGCCACCCGACCTCGTTCAGGGCACGCTGGATCTGCTGCTCCTCAAACTCCTGGCGCTCGAGCCGCTTCATGGGTGGGCGATCAGCCAACGTCTGAAACAGGTCTCGAGCGACATCCTCCAGGTCAGCGACGGCTCGCTGTACCCCGCGCTGCACAAGCTCGAACAGGAGGGGTGGATCAAGGCCGAGTGGCGGATGACCGAGAACAGCCGCCGCGCCAAGTTCTACGCCCTCACGGCTCTCGGACGCGCGAAGCTGCGGAAGGAGGCCGCCAGTTGGGCGCGCCTGTCGGGGGCCATCACCAGCGTATTGCGGATCGAGGAGGCGTGAGAGATGCGCCCATCGCACTGGGGGTACACGGTTCCACTTCGCCTGCGCTCGCTCGTCTTCCGGCGTCGGGTCGAACTCGAGCTCGACGACGAGGTCCGGTTTCACCTGGAGCAGCAGATCGCCGCGGATGTCGCGAGGGGGATCGAGCCCGACGAGGCCCGGTACGCGGCGCTGCGCGCGTTCGGCGGCGTCGAGCAGCGCAAGGAGGAGTGCCGCGACATGCGGCACCTCCGGATCGTCGACGAAGCGATCCAGGACGTTCACTACGCGGTCCGCGTGCTGCGGAGGAGTCCCGGCTTCACCGTGGCGGCCATCCTGATCATGGCGCTGGGCATCGGCGCGAGTTCGGCGATCTTCAGTCTCATCCACGCCGTGTTGATCCGCGACCTGCCCTACCCGGATGCCGGCCGCCTGGTCCGAATGGTCGAACAGGGCAACAACGGGCCGATCTGGGTGGCCTGGCCGGACTTCGTGGACTGGCGCGCCACGGCCAGGTCATTCGAAAGCCTGGGCGCCGTTCGCCAGGAAGGGTTCACCGTCAACGGATTGAAGGACCCGATCCGGGTGGAAGGGCAACGGGCCACGGCGGAGATCTTCTCATTGGCCGGCGCCAGCCTGGCGGCGGGTCGTGCCCTGACCAGTCTCTCCGACTCGCCTGGCGCGCCGCTCGAGGCGGTCCTGTCCCAGAAGTTCTCGCGAGAGCACTTCGCGAACGATGCGAGTGCCGTTGGTCGAATCATCGACGTGGACGGCGAGTCATGCCAGATTGTCGGCGTGCTCAGCCCCAACAGCCGCCTGTTCATGGATGCCGACATCGTGGTGTCCTTCGCGGGGCTGGCGCGGGTTCCGGCCTTTCAGAGCCGCGGCAACCATTTCCGAACCGTCGCAATCGGGAGGTTGACGCCGGGAGTATCGGCCGACAGCGCCGACACGGAAATGCAGCAGATCGCCCGTGATCTCGAGCGGGAGTATCCGGGCACGAATTCCGGAGTGCGGGTGGCGTCCACATCGCTGCACGAGTCGGTCGTCGGGAACGTCCGCCCGATGGCCCTCACGTTGGCCGCCGCGGTCGGACTGCTCCTGTTGATCGCCTGTGCCAACGTGGCGAGCCTCCTCCTGGCCAGGGTTCCCGCCCGGCGGAGAGAACTGGCGCTTCGCATGACGTTGGGCGCCGGCCGTTCGAGGATCGCGCGGCAACTGGTCACCGAGAGTGTCGTGCTGGCGCTCGCCGGAGGGACGGCGGGTCTCGCCATCGGGAGCTGGGCGGTGGGTGTCATCCGCGGATTCGCGCTCCGCGGCATTCCCCGGCTCGACACCGCGGAGACGAACTGGACCGTGCTCGGTGTGACGTTCGCATTGTCGCTGCTCACGGGCATCGTCTTCGGCCTGGTCCCGGCGTGGAGAGGCACCCGGTCCGAGATCAACGAGAGTCTGCAGCAGGGAGGCCGCGGCACCAGCATCGGCACCGGACGGCTCGGCGCGGCGCTCACGATCGCGGAAGTGGCGCTGTCGATGCTCCTGCTGGTCGGCGCGGGCCTGTTGATCCGCAGCTTCACGCACCTGCTCGACGTGAATCCAGGCTTCAACCCTCGCGGCGTGCTGGCCGGGCAACTCAACCTGCCGGCTTCCCGCTATCCCGAAGCCCGAACCAGGCAGTTCTACCGGCAGCTCCTGGAACGCCTCGACAACCTGCCTGGCGTACAGTCTGCGGGCGCGGCGAGGTCGCTGCCCGTGCTCGGCTCGGGGTGGACGTCTGGCTACGTCGTCCGCGACCAGCCGTCTCCGGCCGCCACGGACCGGCCATCGGCCAGTTTCAATCCAGTGAGCGGGGACTACTTCCGCACGATGCAGATCCGGCTCCTCGAAGGCCGTGCGTTCACCGAGCGGGACCGGGAGGACGCGCCGCTCGTGGTCGTGGTGACGCGCGCATTCGCGAGGCTCCACTGGCCGGATGGCACCGCCATCGGCCGTCAGGTGAGCCAGGGAGGCGACGCGCCGTGGCGCACCGTCGTGGGCGTGGTCCAGGACCTGAAACAGAGCAGCCTCGACAAGGACTTCGGAGCCGAGGTCTTCCTCCCGCTCGAGCAGAGCCCCCCGCTGAAGGCGGGGATCGTCGTCCGCACGGACGGCCGCTCGCCGGACGTGGCGGCCGCTGTGCGGCGGGAACTCCGGGCAGCGGACCCCACCCTGCCCGTTGCGAGCGTGGCTTCGATGGAGGACCTGGTCGGAGAGACGCTCGTCGGTCGGCGAGCCACCATGGCGGTATTGTCCCTCTTTGCCGCGCTGGCGTTGGTGCTTGCCGGCGCCGGGATCTACGGTGTCCTTTCCTACTCGGTCGCCCAGCGCACACGGGAGTTCGGAATCCGGATGGCCCTCGGGGCGTCCGGGACCGTGTTGATTGGACAGGTATTGTGGCGGGGAGCGAGGCTGGCGCTCTCGGGTGTCGGCGTCGGGCTGCTTCTCGCTCCGATCCTGACTCGATTCATCTCGACCCAGTTGTTCGGCGTCGGCAGTCTGGATCCGATCACGCTCGCCGGTTCTGGAGCGACGGTTGTGGGGCTTTCTCTCCTCGCGTGCTGGATCCCGGCACGCCGAGCCTCAGCTGTCGATCCGGTTCAGGCGATACGTGCCGACTGACGGCAACGGAGCCGTTTCCGGGCCGCGGCCGGGCCGTGGGGAGGATCATGAACGTGTTCGCAGCCGGCATCACCCTCGCTTCCGTCCTCCTGGCGGGGGTCGGTTCAGCCCGGCGCAGCCGCTCCAGGTCACCTACGTGGGTAACGCGGGTTTTCTCGTCCAGATGGGGAAGAAGAAGATCCTCATCGATGGGTGCTTCCGGGGATACGCGGGAGCGTATCTGCTTCCCCAGGAGATCCAGGACAAGCTGGCGAAGGCCCAGGCGCCCTTCGACGGGATCGACTTGATCCTGGCTACCCACACCCATGGCGACCATTTCGATGCGGAGTTGGTGCGCAAGCACCTGCAGAGCAACCCGAAGGCGGTGTTTGCCTCGACGCGCCAGGCGGCGGCGCCGCTGATGGACCGGCAGGGCCGGGTCGTCACCTTCGAGGCGAGCAGGGGCAAGGCAGATCGAAAGGAAGTGGCGGGGATCCAGGTGGAGGCCCTGTATCTCCCACACGGCGCTCCGGAAGCGGGAAAGACCGAGATCCTCAACTACGGCTACGTGGTGAGCGTCGGGGGCTTCAGCTTCTTCCACACGGGAGATATCGACTCCTCCCAAGTCACCTTCGAGGAGTTCCGAGCCTACGACCTTCCCGAGAAGAAGCTCGATGTCGCCTTCATCCAGCACTACTGCCTGTTGGGGGACGCCTCTGACCGCAGGCTGGTGCAGGAAGGCATCGGCGCGCGGCGAATCATCCCAAGCCACTACCATCTGACCGACCCGCCCCTTCGGATCGCTGCGGTGCTCGGTCACTACCCCGATGCGATCTTCTTCCAGAAGGAAATGGACACCTGGGTGGACGTCCGCATTGCCCGGGACACCGACCCCGGCCTGACGGCGGTCGTGTTGTCGGCCGGCTGGCGGTCGATGAACAGGTGGAACGGATCGATGCCGGCCGAAGCGGGCTCCCGGTCCACCACGAAGGTGCACCGGGTCGGCTGCGAACCGAGCCTCTTCCTCTCCAGCGCCAGCGCCCGCCCGGAGGCGTCGAGGACCCCCACGTCGAAGTAGTCGTCCACGGGCACCTCGACCTCCGCTCCCGTCCCGTCGGACTGCAACTTCCGGGCAGCGACGTGCAGCGTCACGTCGTACCGGCCATCCGCGCGCCGGCGGCTCTCGGCCCCGAGCGCCCGAAGGTCGTACAGCGTGATGCGCTCGAACGAGTCGGTGATGACGTCCTGGAGGTCGGGCGGCGTCACCTGCCGCAGGTACGCCAGGAACGCCGCCGCGTCGAGCGCGGGCGACTGCGGGGACGCGTGCTCGCGCAGGCAGCGCGCCAGCGCCTCGTTCAACCGCCGCTCGCCGATAAGCTCGCGGAGGAGATCCAGGACGATTGCCCCCTTCTGGTAGGACACGTAGTCCTGGCCCTCGACCCGCGCCAGCGGCGGCTCGAGCGCCGTCGCCCGGGATCGGGACCGCAGGTAGGTGTCCATCTCGGCGGCCAGGAAGCGGCGGGCGACCGCGTCACCACGTTGCTGCCGAAGCACTTGCAGGGACACGTACTGCGCCATCGATTCGGTGATGAGGTCCGCCCCCGGCCCGTCCGCGCCGCGCACCTGGTGGCCCCACCACTGGTGCGCCACTTCGTGGGCCGTGATCTGGAACGGGTAGGGCACGGCGCCGCCGCCCGACTCGACCCTGGCGATGAAGCCGAGGCTCTCCGAGTAGGCGATCGTGCCGGGGAAACTCCTGGCGTTCGATCCGTACCGGGGAAACTCCGCGACGCGGACCTCGGCGAACTGGTAGGGCCCGAAGCTCCGCGTGCAGTAGTCGAGCGTCGCGGTCGCGGCGTTCATCATCAGCGCCACGTTGAAGGCGTGCGCCGGGTGGTAGTAGACCTCGGCCGTCACGCCGCGCCAGTCCACGCGTGTCATGTCGTAGCGGGCGGACAGGAACGGGATGCCGAAGGGCATGGGCCGGTCCATGCGGTAACGGAAGTACCGGCGGTTCCCCTCGCGCCAGCTCCCGGCGAGCCGGCCGGCCGTGATGGCGGTCTGATCGCCCGCCGTGCCGATGACCGCCTCGTAGTCGATCGACGCGGGGCGCGCGCCGGACGCCGCCGGCGCCCGCGCCTCGGGATCGCCCGCTGGAGCCGGCGGGAGGCCGTGCTTCTTCCGCCAATCGGGGGCCGTCAGTTCCAGGGACTCGTAGTAGCCGACGAAGGGGAAGACCGCCATCGCGTCGAAGAACGTCCCGTTCTCCCGCACGAGTCCCGGCGGCGTCTTGTTCTCGAATCCGCGCGGCGAAGCCGAGACCTCCACGTCGATCCCCAGGGTCTCGTCGGGCGGAAGCGGCGGGTCGAGCCGGTAGACCTGGAAGCGGAGCGTCCGGTCATCCAGCGTCAGCCGACCGGGCCGGCCAATCTCCAGCCGCTCCACGGTGACTCCGGCCGGCAGGGTAAGCGCGAGCTCGCTCACCGGCCGGTCGCGCGTGTTCTGGAGGCGAAGGGCAGCCCTGGCCCAGAGGCGCCGTTCGGCCGGGTACAGTTCCATCCGGACCGAGACCGCCGTGACCGTCGGCTGCGGCACCGACAGGTACCGGCGGTACTGGCGCTCGTACGCGGCTCTCGCCGACTCCAATTGCCAGGTCGTCTGGAAGTGATGTCGCACGTCGGTGTTGTAGAAGATCCAGGCGCCGCTGCCGCTGAAGACCAGCAGCGCGCCGAGTCCGACCGTGGTCAACGGCGAGTGGAACCTGGCCCGCGCGATGCGCAGCCGGCCCCGCCACCCCGCTTCGTTTCCGCGCACCCAGAAGAGCAGCGCCGCCACGACGAGCAGCCCCGCGAACGCGGTCCAGTACAGCCGGAACCAGGCGAACCCCTGGAGGTAGGGGCCGTAGCCGTTCATGTCCGAATACACCAGGCCCGATGTCTCGGGGAACCGCAGCAGCGTGTGCTCGACACCGAGCTTGCCCACCAGGTTCATCAACACGAAGCCGACGGTCAGGACGGCATAGCCGGTGTACTTGTTGTTCACCAGTACGTGCACGAGCAGCGCGCCCGCGCAGAGAGTGACGTAGTCCGGCAGTCGGTCCACGAAGAGCCCGATCAGGTAGACTCGCGGCTCGAACCGGAAGTAGCCGGAGCCGGCCTGGACGACGAGTCCGCACAGCAGGACGACGGATTGCATCAGCGCCAGCGCTCCGGCGAGCGCGGCCAGCTTGGCGCAGAGGGGGACCCAGTCGGGCATCGGCAGCGCGTCGGTGATCGGCGCCAGTCGCCGGTCCCGGTCCCGCCAGACCAGTTCGCCCGAGTACATGATCACGGCCAGCACGAACACGGAGAACAGGTCGTTCACGCTTTCGACGACTACGTACGTGACCGGCCACGTGGTCGTGTCGTACATCCGGCCGATGGTTCGGAACCCGACGACCAGCGTGAACAGCGCGCCCAGCAGCACGGTGACGAGGAAGTAGACGTTGAGCACCGTGCTCGTGAACTCGACGCGCGTCAGGCTCCACCACTGGCCGAGCGACCCCGCGACATCGAACCGGCGATCTACCGGCGCGATCGGCCCGGTGGCCAGCGGCATAGCCTGGGCCGTGGTCGGCGGCTCCAAGGCGCCCCGGCGCCGACGGCCGATCGCCGCGTCAACGCGGAACCGGGCGATCGCGATCGCGAGCACGAAGAGCCCGACCCCGCTCCAGAGCAGCCGGTTCCAGAGGTAGAGCCCGGTCAGCGGGACGAGGTTCGCGTTTCGCTCCGTGATGCTCCAATACTGCGTGGCCTGCATTCCGGCCGTGATGCCGAACGGGTCGAGCAGGCCGGCCAGCGTGCGGGAGTGCGCGCTGCCGGCGAGCGGCAGTGCGAGCACGTACGACATCACCAGGAACGCGCACGCCGCGTAGACCGGCAGCCGTTGGCGCCGCCAGCTCGCCAGCCCGAAGAAGATCGACCCGGCGACCAGCAGATTGGGGAGCACGGAGACGAGATACGGCTGGAAGTACGCCGACAGGCGCACCGGGCCGAACGCGGCCGGGCCCGCGTCGGGCCAGAGCCGGCCGGCCAGCAGCCCCAACCCCACGCCGAGGAACACGGCGAGCAGCGTCACCACGCCAGCGGCGAAGCGGCCGAGCAGCATGGCCGGCGGGCGGACCGGGCACGTGAGGATGAGCGGCGTGACGTTGCGCTCGAAGTCCCGGTAGCCGGCGTGCCCCATCACCCCCGCCGCGATCAGCAGCCCCGCGAGGTTGCAGAACGTGATGATGAGGAACAGGGCGAACGGCGCGTCGGCATGGACCTGGCCCCGACCGGCGCCGGCAAGGCTGATTCCTCCGTCCGGGAAGTAACCGGACTGGGAGAGCATCGCCCAGAAACCAAGGCCGAACAACGCCGCGAAGCACACGTAGAGCGTGGGACGTTGAAGATGACCCCGCAATTCGAAGCGGAAGAACTCCCGGAACATCGTTCACCTCAGGCGACGTGGCCTTGGACCGCGGAGAAATAGACGTCCTCGAGGCCGGGCTCGGCGGCCTCGAATCCGTCGCCGGGCGCGACCGGGCTCAGCACGTGCACCAACACCTTTCCGGCGAGCAGGCTCCCGGACAGCACTTGGTGCCGCTCCCGGCAGTTCGCCAGTTCTTCCTTGGCGACGACCTTGCGCCACACGAGTCCCCGCAACTCGGCCACGGCGGCCGACGGCTCGCCGGACCGCAGCACGGCGCCGCGGTCGATGATCGCCATCCGCGAACAGAGTTCCTTCACGTCGTCCACGATGTGGGTGGAGAGGATGACGATGACGTCCTCGCCGATGCCGCCGAGGAGGTTCAGGAAGCGCTGGCGTTCCTCGGGGTCGAGCCCGGCAGTCGGCTCGTCCACGATGATGAGGCGCGGGTGGCCGAGGAGCGCCTGCGCGATGCCGAACCGCTGCTTCATGCCGCCGGAGAAATCGCGGAGCTTCTTCTTCCGCGAGGCGAGGAGGTTGGTCTGTTGCAGGACCGCGTCCACGTGGTCGCGCCGCGCTCTCCGATTGGCGATCCCCTTCAACCTCGCCAGGTGGTCGAGCATGGTGACCGCATCGATCTCCGGGTGGACGCCGAATTCCTGCGGCAGGTATCCGAGTTGCCGCCGCACCAGGTCCTTGTCGCGGAGCACGTCCAGGCCGTCCAGCGTGATGCTTCCGGCATCAGGCTCCTGGAGCGTCGCGATCGTGCGCATGAGGGTGGACTTGCCGGCGCCGTTCGGTCCGAGCAGGCCGAACATCCCCTGGGGAATCGACAGCGACACGCCGCCAAGCGCGCGTACGCCGTTGGAGTACGTCTTCGACAGGCTCTCGATTCTCAGTTCCATCGGTGCCTCGCGGTTCTCTCGTCGAGGGGAGATACGGGTGCCGGTCCGGGAAGGTTCGGCGGGACCGCGGTCGTTCTGGCGCAAGCGGGCCCTCCCGGGCGATGTGGTCCCTGTCGTGAGCCCGGGCGGCCCGGATTCGCCACGGTTCGTCCCGGCTCCTCCCGGGTCGGTCACATTTCGGCGGCGCGAAGGCCGGGGTCAGGTTAACCATCGTCGTGCTCCTGCGTAGTAGTGAATGTCGAGACATGCCGCGCCGCTGACTGGTTCGAGAACTTCTACAAGGAAGCGGCCGCCCGGTACAGGATCGACGCCGACAGGATCTACCTGACCGGGCCGAGCCTGGGCGGCTCCGGCACCTGGTATATCGCCGCGCGGTATCCCGAGACGTTCGCGGCCATCGCCCCGATGAGCGGATTCACGAGCCATCTCGACTACATCGACAAGAACATCGACAAACTGCTCAACATGCCTGTCTGGGCCTTCCACGGCAAGGCGGACACGGTGGTGCCGTTCGAGGAAACCGACCGAGTCGTCAAGAGGCTTGAGGGAAGGAACAGGAACCTGAGGTTCTCGGCGGAACCGGACCTCGGCCACGGGATCCACTGGCAGGCCTATCCGGGCCAGGGGATCTACGACTGGCTCCTGCAATACGACAGAAGATCGAGGAAGTGACGGCCCGGGCCCGGAGATGGCGGCGAGACCCAGCGGCCGGCAGCTCCTCCTCCATCACTCGTTGCGCAGCGCGGTCACCGGATCGACCCTGGACGCCCGCGAGGCCGGGATGCAGGCCGCGGCCACCTGCAGGAAGCGTCGAGGTTCCGTCAGACTGGAGGCGATGAGTGCCGCCTACCGGCGCCGGAACGGGGCGCCCGGTTTCGAAGTGCTCGTGGCACTGAGCACTTTCACTCACAGTAGTGAGCACGCGCACGGACCCTCCGGGCAGAATTGCAGGGTGATGGCCTGCACGTGATCGCCCGGCGGCATCCTGCCTTCCGCTGCCGTGACCACCGTGGTGTGCGGCTCCATGCGCACCTCGTTATCGTGGTCATTCGTGGCACAGTTGCGCGTGGTCGCGAACCTCGGGCCGGGACCGCGCGTCTAACGGGAGAAGGGTAGATGTGTGCGCCACCAGCGCGGGAGTCAATACACCATGTCGGCCGGAATCGTCGAAGCGTGGGGATCGGATCTCAAGTACGCGTGGCGCGGCCTTCTGCACCATCCCGGCTTCACCGCGCTCGCCATGCTGACACTGGCGCTCGGCCTGGGCGCGACGACGGCGATCTTCAGCGTGGTCTACGGCGTCCTGCTCCAGCCGCTGCCCTACCCGCAACCCGATCGGCTGATGGCGGTGTGGGAGGGCATGCCCAGCGGCCACCACGCGCGGCTCGCCGACCCGAACTTCGCCGACTTTCGCGACCAGAACCACAGCTTCTCGGCGATGGCGAGGTACGCCAGCGTGACCGAGTCGGTGACCGGTACGGCCGAGCCCGAGCGGGCGAACGTCACCCTGGTGTCGCGCGACTTCCTCGCCGTCATGGGGATCGTCCCGGCGATCGGGCGCGGTTTCACCGCCGCCGATGCGCGCCTGGGAGCGCAGCCGGTGGCGCTCGTCAGCCATCGCTTCTGGCAGGACCACTTCGGAACGACCGATCCCGAACACACGGCGGCGCGCATGGCCGCCGTCCACCTTCGCCTGGAAGGCCGCGACTACGTCGTCGCGGGCGTGTTGCCGGCGGGCTTCGACTTTCCGGCGAAGACCGACTTGTGGGTGCCGACCGAACTGGACCCCGAGAACACGAGCCGCACGTCGCACAACTTCGCGGCCGTCGGGCGGCTGCGCCCCGGTGTGAGCGTGGCGGCCGCGAGCGCCGACCTGAACGCGATCGGGGAGCGCATCAGGCGGGGGTCGCCCGAGCAGAACGACTACCTGCTGCAGGGCGCCGGCGCGGGGCCGCTGCAGGCGGCGCTCACCGGGCGGGTGCGTTCGCCGCTGTACGTGCTGCTGGGCGCGGTCGGGTTCCTGCTGCTGGTGGCGTGCGCGAACGTGGCGCACTTCCTGCTGGCGCGGGCTTCGAAGCGGGGACGCGAACTCGCGATTCGCCGGGCGCTCGGCGCCGGGCAGGGCCGGCTGGTGCGCCAGTTCATCACCGAGGCCCTCCTCCTGTCGGGAGCGAGCGGGGCGGTCGGCGTGCTGATCGCGGTGCTGGCGGTGCGCGTGCTCGTCCTGCTGGCGCCGCCCGAGCTGCCGCGCCTCGACGAAGTCGCCATCCGCTGGCCGGTGCTGGCGCTGGCCGCCGGCCTGGCACTGGCGATTGCGGCCGGGCTTGGCGTCGTCACGGCCATCCGCTCGGCCGGCGTGGACCGGACGGGCGGCCTCTCGGGCGCGCTCGGCGAGGGTGGACGCGGGAACGCGGGCACGCGCAGCGGCCGTCGCGCCAGCCGCGCGATCGTGGCGGCGCAGCTGGCCGTGACGATGGTGCTGCTGGCCGGCGCGGCGCTGCTCGGCCGCAGCCTGCTGGCGGTGCTCTCGGTCGATCCCGGTTTCCGGACCGACAACATGCTGGTGATGGACGTGAATCCGCCCGCGGTCGAGGAGTCGGACGCGGCGGCCGCGGCCGCGGCGAAAGTGCGTGAATCCCAGCTCGTCGGTCGCCTGCTGGAACGCCTGGGCGCGCTTCCCGGCGTGGACCGGGTGGCGGCGGCCGGCATCGTCCCCCTCGACGGCGGGCTGCCGGACGGCATGTTCCTGCTGGTGAAGCCGAGCGAGAACCCGAAGGACTTCACGCAATGGGCAGAGCTGGCGAAGCAGGTGGAACGGCGCGCCGAGGCCGACTTCTGCGTCGTCACGCCCGGCTACTTCCGGACCCTCGGGATCCCGCTGCTGCGGGGACGGGCGTTCGACGCCCGCGACGGATTCGACGCGCCGCACGTCGCCGTCATCAGCGAGTCGCTGGCGCGCTCGCGGTGGCCGACGCAGGATCCGATCGGGCAGACGCTGCAGTTCGGCAACATGGACGGCGACCTTCACCTGCTCACCGTGGTCGGGGTCGCGGCAGACACCCACGAAGATGGACCGGAGTCGCCGGCGCGCCCGATCGTCTACGCGAATCTCCTGCAGCGCCCGCGGGGCGCGTTCACGGTGATGATCCACACCGCGAACGATTCGGCAGCCACGCTGATCGCGGCGCGGCGGATCCTCCGCGAGGAAGCGCCCGACGCGCCGCCACGCTTCCGGTCGTTCGACCAGATGTACACGGCCACGCTGGGCTCGAGGCGCTTCAACCTGATCCTTGTCGGGTTCTTCGCGCTGACGGCGCTGCTGCTCGCCGTCGCCGGCACGTACGGCGTCGCCGCCTACGGGGTGGCGCAGCGCACGCGCGAGATCGGCGTGCGCATGGCGATGGGGGCGACACCCGCGCAGGTGCTGGGCCTGGTCCTGCGCGCCGAAGCGAAGACGGCGCTCACCGGCGTGGCCGTCGGAGCGGCGTGCGCGCTGGCGCTGACGCGCGCCATCCAGGCGCTGCTCTTCGGCGTCAGCGCGAGCGATCCGCTCACGCTGCTATCGGTGGCGGTCCTGCTGGCCGCCGTGGCCGGAGTGGCCTGCTACGTCCCGGCGCGGAACGCGACGCGGACCGATCCGCTGGTGGCGCTGCGCGACGAGTGAGGGGCGGTCACTCGCCAGGCTTGGGACACGCCTCCGCGACGTGGTACGCCTTCCACTGCATGGCCGCGTGGATCCGGTTGCGGCCGCTCGGGTGGTCGAAGAAGATCCATTCCTCCAGCGGGCCGGGGCTCATCTTCCGGTACTCCGACAGGTGCACCGCCGCCTGCGCCATGCCGTCGGGCTGCGCGCTCGCGTTCAACCCGAACATGTCCGCTTCGACTTCCTGCACGCGGATGAACGTGTTCATCACCGGCGTCATCACGAAGCCGAACACCGACGCCAGCAGGACGACGAGCGGCAGCACCGCGGTGTCGCCGACGCCGCGCACGCCCCAGGTCCCGCCCCACCGGGAGAGCACGGCCTTCAGCGCCCACCGGAGGCAGGCGAACGCCACCACGATCACGATGAAGAAGAACATCAGCATCTTGTACACGTGATTGAGCACGTAGTGCCCCATCTCGTGCGCCATCACGGCCTCGATCTCCTCGAGCGAGCCCCGCTTCAGGAGGTTGTCGTTGAGCGAGATGCGCATGGTGCGGCCGAAGCCGCTGACGTTCGCGCTGATCCGCTTGGACTGCCGGGACTCGTCCACCTCGTAGACGTCGTTCGCCGGGATCCCGTTCGCGCGCGCCATCTGCAGGATCGGCCCGGTCACCCGCGCGTCCTCGAGCGGCGTCACCGTGTTGAAGAGCGGGGTGATGTACACGGGCCCGATGATCGTCGCCAGCACGAGAAAGAGCATCGTGACGACCGAGCCCCAGATCCACCACGAGCGCTCGAGGCGACGCACGACGCCGAACAAGGCCATCGCCGCGAGGCCGCCGAGCACCGCGCCGACCAGCAACCCCTTGGCCTGATCTCCCAGCCATGGTCCGAACGTCTGGTTCGCCAGGCCGTACTGGTGCTCGCGGAAGAAGTCCTGGTACACGGTGAGCGGGAACGTCACGACCGTCGTGACGATCAGGAACTGGACCCAGTAGAGGAGCGTCTGCAGCGCCTTGAATCGGGAAAGTCGCTCGGCGAGCGTCCGCATGGCCGCGGACCACCCGAAGAAGAGGAGCGCCAGCGACACGACGGCGCCGTACAGGAAGTCCCAGAGGATCAGCCAGTAGCCGCCCTCGAAGTAGGCGTCCGACCTGGCCCTGGCGTCCGCGGGAATCTGCGCGATGTAGGCGTTTGTGGCCGCCTCGACGTCGAAGCGGGGCGATGACGGTGCGGCGGCCGCCCGCGCGTCCGGTGGGGCCTGCGGCTTCTCCTGGCCGGCGAGGAACGCCGGCGCCGAGCCCCACAGGGCAGCGGTCAGCACGAACGCGAACGCGGCGGCGACGAACGTGGAGCGATGCAGCCAGCGCATGAAGAGGGCTCCTTGAAGGCGAAATGCCAGCCGACGACCCGCCCGCAGTCGAGGAGACACCCGCCGGTGCCGATTGTCCAACGGCCTGCCTGAAGGCCCGGCCTCCACGCTGCCCTGTCGCGCGACCGCCGCATGGCCGTCGGTCGTCAGCCGCCGGTCGTCAGCCTGACGACCCAGGCGGCCAGCGAGAGCACCGCGCCGGCGGCGAACAGCGCGTTGCCGAGCCGGCCGCGGAGCGCCTCCTCCAGGGGTTGTCCGCGGTACGCCTCCGCCGCGGACCACACCATCCACGCGACGAGCGCGAGCGCCACGAGCGGGCCGGCCGGATGGTACGCGACGCTCTGCGCCCAGTCGCCGCGAACGGCGTGGCACACCGCCCGCGTCAGCCCGCAGGTGGGGCAGGGCCGGCCCGTCAGGTGCCTGAACAGGCACACGTCGAACGGCAGCGGGCGATCCGGGTTGGCGAGCCGGGCGCCGAGCAGCGCGATCGCGATCGCGCCGGCCTGCCATGCCCTGGCCCCACGCCGCCCGGGATCGAGCAGCCGGGGAGGAGCCTCGATCATGCCGTCTGCGCGGCCTTCCTTGCCTGCAGGAACCTGTAGGCCAGCGCGATCGCCGTGACGATCACCGGCTGCGCGATGAAGATCCCCACGAGGCAGACCAGCAGCCCGAGCACCGCCACGATGAGGCACGCCAGCAGCAGGCAGAACAGCTCCCACCAATAGCCCTCTGCGAGCTTCGCGCTCGCCTGCATCGCCGGCCAGAAGTCGAGATCCGTTTCGGCCATGACGAAGTAGACGAACATCCACATGACATACAGGATGATGCCCGGCACGATGCAAAGCAGGGTGCCGAGGCCGACGAGGATCTTCGTGATCAGCATCGCCAGGAAGGCCTGTCCCAGCCGATCGAACCCGTCGAACATCATGCCGACCGTCGGCGGCTTGCCGGCGACGAGGCCGAGAATGGCCCGGCTGATGCCGACGTAGATGGCGCCGCCGATGACGAAGAACACGCAGGTTCCGAGGCCCGAGCCCGCGATGGCGGCGACGATGAGGAACGTCAGGCCGAGCGGGAGCCAATGCGGCTTCACCAGCTCCCACGCCTGGCCGATGAAGGCCCACGACCTGAACTCGGCCGGGAGCGGAGTCGCCGTGACAAACGGCGGAAACGCCATCGGCGGCGCGTCGGCAAAGGCCACCGCCAGCTCGGGCAGCGTCTCGGCCGCGACCGGATCGTCGGACCCCTTGCGGACGAGCGTCGAGCGGCGCACGCGCCCCTGCCGGATCCACTCGATGAGCCCCGGAAGGTCCACGGGGCCGTACTGTTTGCCATCGCTCGAGACGACGAAGTACTGGTCCATCAGCTGTACCCTCCAAATTGGCCAGACTCTAGCTGAGTCGGACGGCTGGCGCAAGGACCGCCCCCCCGCGTCGCGCTTCGCTCTCGCCGCGGCCTGCCGTATGATCTGCCGCGAGCGTTCACCGTCCTGGAGTCCGCATGCGGCTGGCCGTCCCGAAGAAGGTCTCGGCGTACCTCGAGGACCCGCGCGTCCTGCTTGGCCTCTACCTGCTCGCGGCCGCCGTCGTGGCGCTGCAGAAGATGGCGCTCAGGGGCCTCGAGGTGGGCGGACGACTCTACCCGCCCTACCAGAACTACCTCGCGTTCAGAAACGCCTTCTTCCACCTGCTGGCCCGCCAGGATCTCTACGCCGCGTTCCCGATGGAGCAGCAGGCCGACCTGTTCAAGTACACGCCGACCTGGGCGCTCCTCATGGCACCGATCGCGGCGCTTCCGTACACGGCCGGCGCGCTGGCCTGGAACATGCTCAACGCCGCGGCGATCTTCGGCGCGGTCATGTGGCTGCCCAGCGTCGGCGCTCGCGCGCGGGTCTTCGTCCTCTGGTTCGTCTTCCTGTCGCTCGTCAGCTCGATGCAGACCGCGCAGAGCAACGGCCTCGTCGCCGGCCTCATGCTGGGCGCCTTCGCGGCGAGGGAACGGGGCCGGCCGGCGGCCGCGGCGCTGCTGGCGATGCTCGCGACGTTCGGGAAGCCGTTCGGCGTCTTCACGCTCCTGGCGTGCCTGCCGCAGCCCGGACGGCGGCGGTTCGTTGCGTGGGCGGCCGTTTGGGGGATCGGGTTGTTGCTGGCCCCGCTGATCGTCGTCTCCCCGGAGCACCTGGCGTTCCTCTACCGGAGCTGGTTCGACCTGCTGCGGCACGACCACGCGACCAAGGTGGGCCTGTCGGTGATGTCGTGGCTCGATGCCTGGTTCGGCCTGAGACCGCCGAAGGACCTGGTGACCGCGCTCGGCGGCCTGCTGCTCCTGCTGCCACTGGCGAGGCCGTCCCGGCTGGCCGATGCGGGCACGCGGACGGGGCTCATCGCGTCGGTGCTCGTCTTCGTCGTCATCTTCAACCACATGGCCGAGTCGCCCACCTACGTGATCGCCGTCCTGGGCGTGGCGCTGTGGTACGTCGGTCGCCGGCCGACCCGGCTCGACACGGCGCTCGTCGTCGCCACCTTCGCGCTGACCTGCCTCGCCGCCACCGACCTGGTCCCTCCGGCCGTCCGCGCGCGCTTCGTCGCGCCCTACGCGCTGAAGGCCGTGCCCTGCATTGCCGTGTGGGTGAAGATGCAGTGCGACCTCGTCCTGCGCCGCCCCCTCCACCCGTAGGCCAGATGGGTCTTCAGCCCCGCCGGTCTGCGACGAGTCGGAATTCCCACCCGCAGTGACCGTCGGCGCCGGGGTCGGGTGGGCAGGAGAGACACTTCGTCACGATTCGAGGGTCCACCGTGCGGGCGAACGTCTCGAATTCCACCTCGCCGACGCTGCGGCACGGGAAGTCGGGGAGTCCCTTGCGCCGCCTGGTCTGCTGGACGCGGCAGGTCTCCATGAAGAAGCGGAGGACGTCTCCATTTTCCGATCGCTCGACGCGCCAGGGATTGATGAAGCTGTACATCCGGTAGGAGAGCGCCTGCTGGAGCGCGCCGAGGCCGCCGCCCGCCGGGATCGCGAACGCCTCCATGATCCGCCGCGCCTCGGCGGCCGCAAACCGGCGCCACGACGCGGTGTCGAGCTCGATCGCCGTCTCCATGCCGTAGCGCTCCTCGGCGGCCAGGAACCAGCAGCCGTCGTGCGCCAGCCAGTTCCTGGCGAACGTGTCAAGCGCCCTGAGGAGGCCGGCGCGGTCGAGCGATGCGAATGCCGGCGGCGCCTGGAGGGCGGGCGGCACTTCGAACACGGCGACGCGGTGGAACCGGTCTCCGCAGATCTTCAGCTCGGTCGTGTCGAGGCCGCCGAGGAAGCCGCGCGTCCAGTCCATCGTCGCGGGTCCTTCGGGGTGCGTCCCCCCCTCCGCTGCATGAACGCGCGCCACCATCCCGAATCCCTCGGCCGAGAAATCCGCCAGCACGATCCGGCCGCCGGGCCTGACGACGCGCCGAAGCTCCGTCAGCACCGGCCCACCCGCGTCGAGGTGGTGCAACACGTCGACCGCCACGACGCACCCGAAATGGCCCGCCGGAAACGGGAGTCTCGCGGCGTCCGCGATGCGGAAGTCGATCCGCCGGCGAAGCTCCGGGTCACCGGTCAGGGACTCGGCGACCTGCTGGTCGTTCGCGTTCATGTCCACGCTGACGACGTCGAAGCCGCGCGCGGCGAGCGCGCGGGCGGTGAGACCCATGCCGGTGCCGACATCGAGGACCGGACCCTCGATCGGGCCGGCCTCGTCCAGGACGAACTCGGGAGCGCCGAACCGATCGTAGCCCTCCGCCGCGAACCGCGCCGTGCGATCCGCGAACTGCGCCTTCTGTCTCTCGAGGTCCGCCGGTGTCAGGGGCATGTGCCGTCCTCCAGCCGGTCATTGTCCATCACCGGGCGGGCCCGTGTCGATCCCGGCGGGGCTCGGTCGGGCCGTCAACGGTCTCGGGACCCGTCGCGGCCCGACTTGTGAGATCCTGCATGCACGGGACCCTGCTCCTCGGGGCCCGGGACCAACCCGATGGCACACGTCGACAGGCCGATCAACGACGGCACGCTGGACGGCCGGCTCCTGATGAGCCTGGGCCTGAACGTCGTGATCACGATCGCGGAGGTCGTCGGCGGCCTCATGGCGGGCAGCCTCGCGCTCCTCGCCGACGCCGCGCACAACCTGAGCGACGTGGCGGCACTCGGCCTCGCCGTCGGGGCCCGCCGCCTCGGCCGTCGTCCGCCGACGCCGCGCCACACGTACGGGCTCAAGCGCGCCGAGGTGATCGCCGCGCTGACCAACGCGGTCACCCTCGTGGCGGTGACGGCTCTCATCGCGCGTGCGGCCATCGTTCGGCTGCAGCACCCCCTCCCGGTCGAACGCGGGCTCATGCTCGTTGTCGCCCTCGTGGCGCTCGGGGCCAACGCCGGGTCGGTGCTGCTCCTGCGCCGTCACGACCGACACGACGTCAACGTCCGCAGCGCGTTCATCCATCTCGCCCAGGACGCGCTGGCCTCGCTGGCCGTCGTCGTCGCCGCGCTGCTCTCCGGCACGCCGTTCGGCCTGTACCTCGACCCGGTGGCGGCGCTCATCGTCGGCGCCCTCGTGCTCCGCGGCGCGCTGTCGCTCGTCTGGGAGACGATGCTGACGCTGCTCGAAGCCACCCCGGCCGGCGTCGACCTCGACGCGCTGGTGGCCAGCGTGGCGGATCGATTCTCGCCCGCGCGCATCCACCACGTTCATCTCTGGGAGATCGCGCCGGGCCAGCGACTGCTGACGGCGCACGTGGACCTCGGCCAGGAACTGGACGGGCGCGCCATCGAGACGCTGTTCGGCCGCATCAAGGCGATGCTGAACCGGGAGTGGGGCGTGAATCACGCCACGCTCGAGCCGGAGGTCCTCGGCTGTGGAAACGGGGACACGCTCGGGCGGTGGGACGACTTCAACTGCTGACGCAGTCATCGGAACTGCCGGCCTCGCCGAAGCCGCGTCAGCGGCGAAGGCGGGGCGATGAGCAATCGGAACTGACGATGAATAATCGGCGACTTCGCTGAGTAATCGGAACTGACGCTGAGGAATCGGAACTGACGCTGAGGAATCGGAACTGACGCTGAGGAATCGGAACTGACGCGGAGGAAGCGGGGCTACCAGTTTCGCCGGCGCAGGCCCCGGACGAGGTCGAAATGCTCGTCGCGGCTGAGCACGGGCAGCGCATGCTGAAGCGCGAGGGCGGCGATCCAGGCGTCGTTGGCCGGGATCGGCTGGCCGGCACGTTTCAGGGCGACGCGCACGGCGGCGTACACGGCCGACGTGCCGTCGGTGACGTCGAGGACTTCGAAATCGGGAAGGTGACGGTCCAGCCAGGCCTCGTAGATCGCCCGGTGGCGCGAGGCCGCGATCCCGTAACGGAACTCGCCGATCACGATGACCGGGATGGCCGCCCGCTTCTCCTGACGCAGGATTCCGCCGACATCCGGGTCCCCGTCGACGAACGCCGACAGCGCGTTGGTGTCGAGGATCACGCGCGGTCCTCGGGCTCGATCACGTCGAACGCCTCGTCCACCCTCGCCTGGACCCGGCGGGTTTCCGCGCGGAGCCGGCTCAGCTCGGCGAAGCCCCGCATCCAGGCGGGCTCGTCGTCAGGCTCGCGGCGGCCAGTACGGGCGAGCCTCTCCTGCAGGGCCTCGGCGACCAGCTGCTTCAGGCTCTGGCCCCGCTCGGCCGCGCGGGCCTTGGCCCGCCGGAACAACGCGTCGGGGATCTCGATGGTCGTCTTCACGTAGCCATATTACCATATTTACGGGAGGCACCGCGCGGACATGTCCTTCGACCCCAGCTGGATCATGGTCGAGCTCGTCGTGAGCGGCGTGGGATTCGTGCTCTTCACCTACGGCCGGAAGCAGCAGCGAGTTCCGCAAGTCGCCGCCGGCGTGCTCTTCATGGTCTACCCGTTCTTCGTGTCGAGCGTGACCGGGCTGACCGTCGGCGCGTGCCTGCTCCTCGGCGGACTGTGGCTGGCCCTCCGGCTCGGCTGGTGAGCGCCAGGGCCGGCCCGCCGACGCCTCAGTCGTACGAGAGCCGCGTCGCCTCGTCGGCCAGCGTCGCCTCGAGCAGGTCCTTCCACTCGTCGGCCCGCCAGGTCCCGCACGCGTCGTGCGTCAGGAAGTACTTCTGCGGGATCGGGTGCGTGCCCACGACGACCCGCATCCCGTATTTCTCGGGGATGAAGCGGCGGAAGGCCTCGAGGTGCGGGCAGGGCGGATAGCCCACCAGCATTCCCGTCGCGAGGTGGACGACTTCGGCGCCGTTCTTCTTCATTTCCTCCGGCGCGTACTCGATGTTGCCACCGGGGCAGCCGCCGCAGGTCGTGTAGCCGACCAGTTCGACCTCTCGCCCCCGATAGGCGGCGAAGGCGCCTTCCCGCTCGCGCACGGCGCGGAGACACTTCCCTCCGGCACACGTGTGGTAACGGTCGCAGATGATGATGCCGACGCGAACAGGCGTGCTCATGATGTCTCCTCGATTCCCCGAAGGGGTCGGAGCGGTTTTTCTGCGGGGGTCCGCATCTGGGACGAAGACTGTAATCGGCGGCGTTCCACGACGCCGACCTTACACATTTGATCACTGCGTAGCACGCTTCCGGAAAAACCGCTCCGACCCCTTGGACCTCAGTGGTCGTGCCCGTGGTGCGAGGCGCACGCCCCCTCCTCGCCAACCGGCTGCAGCGCGCCGGCCTTGAAGGCGGTCATCGTCTCGGCGACCGTCGGGTGGGTCGCCCGGTAGACGGTGATGCCCGCGGCCTGCAGCTTCATCAGCGCGCCCATGCCGATGCCGCCGACGACGATGGCGTCCACCGTCTCACCTGCGAGCGCGGCGAGCGGCTGGCACATCCCGTGGGCGTGGTGCTCGTTGTGATTCGCGAGGAGGCGGCAGGCGCCGGAGTCGGTATCAACGAGCATGAAACCGGGCGCCGAGCCGAAGTGGCCCGATACGCGGCTGTCGAGGCCGCAGTCTTCGATGACGGGAATACAGATCTGCATGACGGACGTTCTCCTTGGGTTCAACGTGGACGACGTACGGTCTTTGCCGGCGGCCGGCTGCGGCACTCGCAGAATGGCCCCGGGTGCGGGCAGTGCTCGCCGCATGTCGCCCCGCCGGTGGGGCAGTGGCAGGTTCGGCCCTGCCGCCGCTTTCCCCCGTGAACGGGGCACGCGGCCGGCGGCGCGGCATCTTCGATCACCGGCCCCGGTCCGACCACCAGCATCCGGGCTTCGAGGAGGCTGGCGGCGACGGCGTGCCGAGCTCGCGCGAGAATCCGCGCGTAGGTCTGCCGCGACACCCCCATGCGCTCGGCCGCCGCGTCCTGGTAGAGCCCTTCGAGGTCGGCGAGACGGATGGCCTCGAGTTGGTCGAGGCCAATCGCCACGGCGTCGGCTTTGCACGCGGGCTGTCCGATCGGGCGGAAGCCCCGGCCTTTCATGTGGCAGCCGACGCGGCGGAGGACCACGGGACGCGGCATACGTTTAGAGCATATGCCCACAACACGGGACTGTCAACCTCCCGCAACACCCCCTGCAGCCCGCCTTCGGCCGCCGGCGGCCGAGCTTTCTGTTACGATCCACTCCGGACTCCCGCCCCCGTCGTCCACCCGCCCGTCAGGGCCAGAAAGGAGTGCGCATGCCGGAACCACCCCAGGGATGCGCGCGCACGACCGGAGCAGTCGCCGGTGAACCGCCGCCTGCTGTCCCCGGACCCGCACCCGGCGAACCACGGAGGGATCAGATGACAACCGCTCGCGTCGGACAGAAGGCGCCGGAGTTCGAGGCGCCGGCCTACTACCGCGGGGCCTTCACCAACATCAAGCTCTCCGAGCTGGTCGGCCAGTGGGTCCTGCTCTGCTTCTACCCCGGTGATTTCACCTTCGTTTGAGCGACCGAAGTGTCGGCGGTCGCCGACAAGTACCCGGTGCTGCAGAAGCTGGGCGTGCAGGTGATCTCGGTCAGCGTGGACAGCCATTTTGTCCACAAGATGTGGAACGACCACGAGCTGACGAAGATGGTCGACGGGGGCGTGCCGTACCACATGGCCTCCGACCAGGCCGGCGCCGTCGGACGCGCCTACGGCGTGTACGACGAGCAGCAGGGCATCGAATTGCGCGGGCGGTTCATCATCGATCCCGACGGCGTGGTCCAGGCGATGGAGGTGCTGACGCCCCCGGTGGGGCGGAAGATCTCCGAGACGATCCGCCAGGTCCAGGCGTTCCAGCACGTGCGGAACAGCAAGGGGACCGAGGCCATGCCGGCCGGCTGGGCGCCGGGCCAGCTCACGCTCAAGCCCGGGCCGGACCTGGTGGGCAACGTCTGGAAGGTCTGGAACCCGTCGATGGAGAAGTGAGCGGCTCGCTCCCGGCGGCGCCCGGCGAGGCGATGTCCCGCGCGGTGACGGCATGCGGTATGCACAGTCGTATCTCATGATTCCCCGTCTGAGCGCGCCTCGCATCGTCGTCGCCAGTCTCGTCGCCGCGGCCGGCCTGGCGCTCGTCGGCTGGTTCGACTACGCGGCGACGCGGACCGAGCTCCTGCAGTTGCTGCGCGACCAGGCGCAGTCGCTGCGCCAGGCGATCGCGGGGGCGGCGCGCGCGAACGCGTCGGCCCGGGCGCAGTCGGAGCAGCAGGTCGGTGAGCGTCTCCTCGACAACGCGCGGCTGCTCGCCGAGCTCGACCGCCGCCACGCGCTCGACCAGGCCCTGCTCGACCAGGTCGCGGCCCGCAACCGGCTCTTCAGGGTCGCGGTCTTCGCGCCCGACGGCTCCAGCGAGCGCGCGAGCCGCGGATTCGGTCTCGGCGCGGGCGGCCGGGGGTTCTCCGGAGCCCCGATGCTGCAGCGTCTCCTGTCGGGCGCCGAGTCGGAGGTCGTGGGACAGCCGCACAGCCCGCGATGGGGTGGTGGCGCCAGGCTGTCGGCGGGCGTGCGCCGCGCAAACGGCGGCGCGATCCTGCTCAATGCCGATGCCACGGCCCTCGCGGACCTGCAGCAGCAGGTGTCGCTCGACAGCCTGGTCCGCGACATCGTGGCCACGACCGCGCAGTTGGCCTACGTGACGCTCGACCGCGACGACCTCCACATCGCCCACGGCACCGTTCCCGCGGAGGGGTCGCCGGGGATCCACGCGGTCGCCGCGCCCGGCGCCGCCGGCGCGCTCGCCGAGCGGGAGGTGACGGTCGGCGGCCGGCCGGTGCTCGAGCTGGTCGGGCCGGTCGCGCTCGGCGACGGCGGCGACGCCACGCTGCGCCTGGGCCTGCGGCTCGACGGCGTTCGCCGGGCCGAGCGCCGCGTGCTCACCATGCTCGTCGTGTCGCTGGCCGCCGCGCTCGCGCTCTCGCTGCTGGCGCTCGGCACGGTCTGGCTGCGCCAGTCCTACGCCGTCCTGAGCGCCAAGCACGCGCGGGCGGAGGCCGCGCTCCGGCGGCGCGACCGCCTGAGCGCGATGGGCGAACTCGCCTCCACCGTCGCCCACGAGGTGCGCAACCCGCTGAACGCGATCGCCATGAGCGCGCAGCGGCTGCGGCGTGAGTACCCGGCCGTGGCCGACACCGCCTCGGGCCCCGACCGGGCGGAGATGACGCAACTGCTGGGCGTCGTCGAGGGCGAGACGCAACGCATCAACACCATCGTCCAGCAGTTCCTGGAGTTCGCGCGGCCGCCCCGGATCGCCCCGCAGCCCGCCGACCTCGGCGCCGAAGTGTCGGCGCTCGTCCAGGCGCTGCGGCCGTTTGCGGCCAGCCGGGGAGTGGCGCTCCAGGCGGACGTGGAGGGCGCGGGCACCGGCGTGGTGGACGCCGGCCAGTTGCGGCAGGCCGTGGACAACCTGGTCCGGAACGCGATCGAGGCCACCCCGGAGGGCGGGCGCGTGGCGGTGGTGGCGACGACGGGATCGAGGGGCCACTCGATCGAGGTCCGCGACAGCGGGACCGGGATCGCGGCCGACGATGTGCCTCGCATTTTCGACCTGTATTTCACCACCAAGCCGCACGGCACCGGGGTGGGCCTCGCCGTCACGCAGCAGATCGTCGCGGCGCACGGTGGCACGATCGAAGTGGACTCGGCGCCGGGCCAGGGAACGGCGATGACCGTTCGCCTGCCGCTGGCGGTGGAAGGGAGTGCCGGTGTCTGAACGCGTGATCGTGGTCGTGGACGACGAACAGGCGCAGCGCACCGTGCTCGCGGGATTCCTGCGCAAGCGGGGATTCGAGGTGCTGCAGGCGTCGAGCGTCGCGGACGGGCTGGCGGAGGTGGCGGGCCGCACCGTGGACCTGGTCCTGACCGACCTGCGCATGCCGGGCGCGTCCGGGCTCGATCTGCTGGAAGGAGTCCGCGGCATCAACCCCGAGGTGCCCGTCGTCGTCATGACCGCCTTCGGCACCGTGGCGAGCGCCGTGGATGCCATGAAGCGGGGCGCCGCCGATTACCTGACCAAGCCGATCGACCTCGACGAACTCGACGTGCTGATTGCCCGGACGCTGGAGCGACGGGCGCTGGTGGCGGAGAACCGCGAGCTCAGGCGGCAGCTCGAAACGCGATACCGCCTGGCCGGGCTCGAGACGTCGAACTCCAGAATGGCGGCGGCCATCAATACGGCGGCCCGGGCGGCGGCCAGCCGCGCGACGATCCTGATCCGCGGGGAGAGCGGCACCGGGAAGGAGCTGATGGCGCGGGCCATCCACTACGCAAGCCCGCGCGGCACCGGCCCGCTCGTGGCGGTCAACGTCGCGGCCCTGCCCGACACGCTGCTCGAATCGGAGCTGTTCGGCCACGAGCGCGGCGCGTTCACCGGGGCGGACCGCGAGCTCCGGGGGCGCTTCGAACTCTCCGACGGCGGGAGCCTCTTTCTCGACGAGATCGGCGACCTGCCGAAAGGGACCCAGGTCAAGCTGCTGCGCGTGCTGCAGGAGCAGGCGTTCGAGCGGCTCGGCGGGACGCGGACCCATCGCGTGGACGTCCGCGTGATTGCGGCGACCAACCGTGACCTCGAAGGGATGGTGGAGCGCGGCGACTTCCGCGACGACCTCTACTATCGTCTGAACGTCGTCTCGGTCGAAATCCCGCCGCTGCGCGAGCGGCGCGAGGACATCCCGGCGCTCGTCCAGCTCTTCCTCCGCCGGTTCACCGGCGAGGCCAAGATACCGGCGAAGACGGTGAGCCGGGAAGCGATGGACGTCCTGGTCAAGTACCACTACCCGGGCAACGTTCGTGAACTCGAGAACATCGTGCATCGCGCGGTCGTGCTCGCCCGCGACGCGACGATCGGCACCGCGGATCTCCCGATTCGCGTCACCGAGGGGCGAGCGGCCGGCCGGTCGGCCGAAGCGGCCTCTTTCGTGGACCGCGTGGCGGAGTTCGAGCGCGCGTTGATCGTCGAGGCGCTCGAACGGGCCGGCGGTGTCCAGACGCACGCTGCCCGGGCGCTCGGCATGAGCGAGCGCCACCTGCGCTACAAGCTGCGCAAGTACACGTTGAACGCCGGTCCGGCCGGTAACGAGGGGGAACCTGCCTGACCGGCGCAGCCGCCCCGATCGACCGTTTGGTCGAGCCGCTCGACCGTCGCGTCGAGCCGGTGGCGTGCAAGGGCGCCGGGTGGCGGCGCGTTGCCGCGAACTCGTGGAAAAGGCGGCAACGCCGACGGTGAGCCGGCGGCGTGGGTTCTGGCCCGGGTCTTGCTGACACATCCTTCGGACGCGAGCACAACGCCCGCGCCGTCCCGCCGAACCGGCAGGACATCAGAAGGGATCGAGTCATGAAACGCGCAGCATTGATTGTCCTGGCGCTCGTCGCAGTGGCCACCGCCGGCGTTTTCGCCCAGACCGCCGCGAAGCCCGCGGCGCAAAAGCCGGCGCCGGTTGCGGTGGGCCCGAACTTCGTCGACGCCAACGGGGACGGCATCTGCGACAATTTCGCCGCCATGGGCGGCCGGCAGGGACGCGGATTCGGCCGGGGCATGGGCGCCGGTGCCGGTCGCGGCATGGGCTTCGGCGCCGGTCGCGGCATGGGCTTCGGCGCCGGCGCAGGCCTCGCCTTCGGCCCGAACGGTGAGTCGCTCGTCGACGGCGCGGCGCGCGTGACGGGAATGACCACCGGTGACGTGCGCGCCGCGCTGGCCGACGGCCGGACGTTCGCGCAGATCGTCGAGGAGAAGGGCAAGACCGCCGCGGACCTGGTGCAATCGATGCTCACCTCGCGCCAGGCGCTCGTGGCCAAGGCGGTGGCCGACGGCCGGTTGACTCAGGAGCAGGCCGACCTGATGATGGGGCAGATGAAACTGCACCTCGAGCAGCGCCTGTCGTCGGCGTGGCAGCCGCTGGGGCGGGGTCGCGGGTTCCAGGGCCAGTGCCCCTTCGCGGGCACCGCTGCCGCCGCGCCGATCAAGAAGTAGCGCGAGCCGCGGGCGATCGAAGCGGCGAGCGTGGGCGGCCGGTCGAGTCGGCCCTCCACTCGTGACGATTCTTATCTTCACGCTCCTCGTCGGCGGCGGATCCATCGTGGCCGGTCTCCTCGGGTCCCTGACCGGCCTCGGTGGAGGCGTCGTCATCGTCGCCACGGATCCGAGCGGCCGCTGTACGAGGTCTTTCGCGGCGAGCCGACCGACTTCAGGACCGTGCCGGGGATCGTCGGTGACGCGTGGCACGGCCGCGGCCGCGGCCTGATCCAGCTTGGACGCCTGCTCCTGATCGTCACGCCGGTCACGCGGGTCACCCTGTCGGTCGGGGTCTTCGCGCTCCAACGTGACCGACGCTACGTGGTCATCACGCTGATCGTGCTGATCGTCCTGCTCTACAGCGTGTTCGGTCCCTACCTGCGACGCGCCACCGCGACGACGCGCGCCCAGGGTCTGCGCGTCAGTCTTCCGCCTGGCAGGAATCGGATCGTAAGATACCCGAAGCGACGGAGACGCCGCGGCGTTGTGGCAGAGTGGTGGTCGCCATGAACCTCGACTCGCTCGCCGACGACCCGCGTGTCACGGTGCGCCGGGCGGGACCGCCGGACACCACGGGCCGGGCCGTGGTCTACTGGATGCAGCGCGCCCAGCGGGCGCTCGACAACCCGGCGCTCGACCTCGCCATCGCCGCCGGCAACGCGCTCGGCCTGCCGGTCGTGGCGTTCTTCGGTCTGGTGCCGTACCCCCACGCGAACCTGCGGCACTACCAGTTCCTGGTCGAGGGGCTGCCGGACACGGAGGCCGGGCTGGCGAAGCGCGGCGTCGGCTTCGTGCTCCGCCGGCATCCGGATGCCGACCTCGCGGCGTTCTGCGACGAGGTTCGCGCGGCCGTCGTCGTCGGCGACGAGAACCCGCTGCGCGAACCCGAGCGCTGGCGGCAGGCGCTGGCCGACCGGCTGCGCGTGCCGTTCTGGACGGTTGACGCCGACGTCATCGTGCCCACGAAGCTCATCCCGAAAGAACAGTTCGCCGCGCGGACGATCCGCCCGAGGATTCAGCCGCATCTCGAGCGCTTCCTCGTGGCCGGGAGCGAACCGAAGGCGCGCGTGGCATGGCACGCGCGGCCGGGCCTCCGCTCGCTTCGCCCGGCGGGCAACCTGCTCGACCGCTTCCTGCTCGACCGGCGCACCCGGCCGGTGGACGGCTTTCGAGGCGGCACCACCGAGGCCCTGAGATCGCTCCGCGAGTTCGTCGGGCACCGGCTGGCCGGCTACGCGCGGGAGCGGAACAGGCCGGAGCGCGCCGGCACCAGCCGGCTCTCGCCCTGGCTGCACTTCGGCCACATCGGCCCGCGCACGGTGGCGCTGGCCGTGCGGGACGCCGACGCGCCGGCGGCGGACCGCGAGGCGTTCCTCGAGGAGTTCATCGTGCGCCGCGAGCTCTCGGTGAACTTCGTCCGCTTCAACCCCCGCTACGACTCGCTGGCCTGCGCCGAACCCTGGGCGGCGCGGACGCTCGGCGAACACGCGCGCGACCGGCGGCCGCATCTCTACACCGAGCGCCAGCTCGAGCACTTCGAAACGCACGACCCGCTGTGGAACGCGGCCCAGCGCGAGATGGCGGCCACCGGCTGGATGCACGGCTACGTGAGGATGTACTGGGGCAAGAAGATCCTCGAGTGGAGCCGGAGCCCCGAGGACGCGTTCGAGGTCGCCGTGCGCCTCAACGACCGCTACGAACTGGACGGCCGCGATCCGAACGGCTACGCCGGCATCGCGTGGGCCATCGCCGGCAAGCACGACCGCGCGTGGGGGCCCGTGCGCCCGATCTACGGCATGGTGCGGTACATGTCGCTCGCCAGCACCTCGCGCAAGTTCGACAGCAAGGCCTACATCCTGCAGCAGGCCGCCGCCGGGTGTCCGTAGCGGGTGTGGCACAATGAGGCGATGGTCTCATCCGATTCCCGGCTGCGCCGCCTCCGGCGCGGCCGCGCCTTGCGCGCCGCCGCCTTGGTCGCTTGCCTGCTGGCCTGCCTGCTCGCCCCCGCGGCGGCTGTCGCTCAGCCGCGCCCGCTCCAGACACAGGACCCCGAGCCGATCGGCGCGGGAAACGTGCTCATCGGCGTGGGCTTCGACCGCGGCACGGACGTGCTGTTCCCGGCCTCCGGGCTCCAGGGCACGCTGACGCGCGTTCCGGTCATCGGTCTGACGTTCGGGATCAGTCCGATCGCCGAGATCCAGCTGACCGGCGGACCTTATCAGCGCCTCGAGATCGCCAACCGGTACCTCGCGCCGCTGGCCGGGCAGGTGACCGCGGCCGGCGATTCCACGCACTCGGTCGTGGACATGTCGATCGGCGCCAAGGTGCGCGTGCTCGGCGAGACGGCCAGGCGCCCGTCGGTGGCCTTCATGTTCTCGACGAGCCTGCCCAACTCGAAGCACCCGAGCGGCCTCGGCCTCAACACGATCAATTTCTTCACCGGCCTGGCGGCGGCCAAGACGCTCTCGGGCTTCCGGGTGGCCGGCAACATCGGCCTCGGCATCCTGCCGAGCCCGGTGGACGGCCAGTCGCAGAACGACGTGCTCACCTACGGCCTGTCGATCGGCCGGCGCCTCTCGGACCAGCTCGAGCTGCTCGGCGAGCTGGCCGGGCGGTCGAGCACGTCCCGCGGCGAACCGCCTCCCGGCACCGGGAGCCGCCGCTCCGTGCTGGTGGGCGCGCGCTACGTGAGGGGTGTGATGCGCCTCGATGGCGGACTCACGTTCGGGATGACGGACATGGATGCGACCGTCGGCGTCACGGCCGGGGTCAGCTGGATGTTCAAGGCCTGGAGCCTGTAGGGACAGAGCTCGCTGGAGCCATCCGCGCCCGCTCGCGGCACGGCTCCAGGCTCAGGGCTCACGGCCCAGGGCTCAAGGACGAGTGACGAACACGACTGAACACGGGTAACGGGAGAATTGCAGCAATGCGTCGAACTTTCATCGCCCTCGTCGTCGCGGCGGTTTGCGCGAGCGCGGCCGGCCTGACGGGCCAGGCACCGAAGCCCATCGATCCACGCAACATGGATCTCGCGGTCAAGCCGTGCGACGACTTCTACCAGTACGCCGACGGCAGCTGGATCAAGGCCAACCCGGTGCCGGCCGACAAGAGCCGCTGGGGCAGCTTCGAGGAGCTGGCCGACCGCAACCGCGACACGCTGAAGGCCATCCTCGACCAGGTCAGCGCGAAGAAGGACTGGCCCGCCGGGAGCATCGAGCAGAAGGTCGGCGACTTCTACGCCAGCGGCATGGACGGGGCGGCGATCGAGAAGGCCGGCGTCGCGCCTCTCGGGCCCTCCCTCGCGATCATCGACGGCATCAGGAGCACCGACGACCTCGCGCGGGCGCTCGGCCAGCTGCGTTCAGCCGGCCTTGGCATGGGCTTCGGCTTCGCCGTCTCGCAGGACCCGCGCGAGAGCACGCGCTACATCGGCACGCTCAACCAGGGCGGCCTCGGGCTGCCGGACCGCGACTACTACACCAGGGATGACGCGAAGTCGAAGGAGATCCGCGACCAGTACGTGCTGCACGTGGCGAAGATGCTGGAACTGGCCGGCCACTCGCACGAGTCCGCCGCGGCGGAGGCCGGCGTCGTGCTCGGGATCGAGACGCGGCTGGCGACGGCCAGCATGACGCGCGTCGAGAACCGGGACCCGCAGAAGACCTACAACAAGATGACGCTGGGCGAACTGCAGGCGCTCGGCGAAGGGTTCGACTGGGCGCGATACTTCACGGCGCTCGGCGTCGCGAACGTGCCGGCGCTCAACGTGAGACAGCCGCAGTTCTTCAAGGCGTTCGCCGGGATCGCCGCCAGCGTGCCGGTCGCCGACTGGCGGACCTACCTGCGGTGGCACCTCGCGCGCGCCATGGCCGACGCGCTTCCCGTGGCGTTCCAGGACGAGTCGTTCGCCTTCAACGGGAAGATCCTCAACGGCGTGCCCCAGCAGGAACAGCGGTGGATGCGGGTGGAGGCGGCGACCGACCGCGCGCTCGGCGAGGCGCTCGGCCAGCTCTACGTCCGCCGCGCGTTCAGCCCCGAGGCCAAGGCCAAGATGATCGTGCTCGTCGGGAACCTCCGCGCGGCGCTCAGGTCGCGGATCGAGAAGCTCGACTGGATGGGCCCGCAGACCAAGGTGCAGGCGCTCCGCAAGCTCGCCGCGTTCGGCGTCAAGGTCGGGTATCCCGACAAGTGGCGCGACTACTCGTCGCTCCCCATCAGCCGCGCCTCCTATGCCGAGAACCTGCTGCGCGCGCAGAAGTTCGAGAGCGCCCGCAACCTCGCCAGGCTGGGCAAGCCGATCGACCGCACCGAGTGGGGCATGACGACGCCGACGGTCAACGCGTACTACAGCCCGACGATGAACGAGATCGTCTTCCCGGCCGGCATCCTGCAGCCCCCCTTCTTCGACCCGAAGGCGGACGATGCGGTCAACTACGGCGGCATCGGCGCGGTCATCGGCCACGAGATGGGGCACGGCTTCGACGACAGCGGGAGCCAGTTCGACGCCGACGGCAACCTGAGGAACTGGTGGACCGAGGCCGACCGGGCCGCGTACAAGGCGCACACCGACCTGCTCGTCAAGGAGTTCGACGGCTTCGAGGCGCTGCCCGGCGAGCACGTCAACGGCCGCCTGACGCTCGGCGAGAACATCGGCGACCTCGGCGGCTTGACCATCGCCTACACGGCGCTCGAGAAGGCCCTCGCCGGCAAGCCGCGCCCGGCGCCGATCGACGGGTTCACGCCCGAGCAGCGGTTCTTCCTGAGCTGGGCGCAGATCTGGCGGCAGAACATCCGCCCCGAGGCGCAGCGCGTCCGACTGGCCACCGACCCGCACAGCCCGGGCAAGTTCCGGGTGAACGGGCCGCTCGCCAACATGCCCGAGTTCTTCGCCGCGTTTGGATGCGCCCCCGGATCGCCGATGGTCCGGCCGGCGGACGTCCGGACGAGCATCTGGTAAGGCCATGCCCGAAACCCGCGCCATCGACCGATTCCTGAAGGCGTGGCCGGAGTTCGCGCCGGGCGGGCCGGTCAATCATCTCCGGATGCACGAGTTTGGCCGGCTGGATGCCGACGGCCACGTCTACCTCGACTACACCGGGGCGGGCGTGCCGGCCGCGTCGCAGATCCGGCGCCACGCCGACCTGATGCTGGGGCGCGTGCTCGGGAACCCTCATTCCGAGAGCCCGACGTCCCGGCTGGCCACCGAGTTCGTGGAGCGGGCGCGGCGTCACGTGCTCGCCTTCTTCAACGCCTCGCCCGACGAGTACGTCGTCGTGTTCACCGCCAACGCCAGTCACGCGCTCAAGCTGGTCGGCGAATCGTACCCGTTCGGACCCGGCAACCGGTTCCTGCTCACCTTCGACAACCACAACTCGGTCAACGGCATTAGGGAGTTCGCCCGTTCGGCCGGGGCCGGCGTTACCTACATCCCGGTCGTGCCGCCGGACCTGCGCGTCGAGGCGGCGGCCGTGGCCGCCGCGATCGACCCGGACGGACGCCCGGAGCCGGGGCTCTTCGCGTTTCCCGCCCAGTCGAACTTCTCCGGCGTGCAGCACGATCTCGGCTTCGTCGAGGCGGCGCAGTCGCGCGGGTGGGACGTGCTGCTCGACGCCGCCGCCTTCGTGCCCACCAACCGCCTGGACCTGTCGCGCTGGCACCCGGACTTCGTCGTGCTGTCCTTCTACAAGATGTTCGGTTACCCGACGGGCGTCGGCGCGCTGGTGGCCACGCGGAAGGCGCTCGGCCGGCTGCGCCGGCCGTGGTTCGCCGGCGGGACGATCACGGTGGCCTCGGTCGGCGCGGACCGGCACCACCTGGCGGCGGGCGCCGCGGGCTTCGAGGACGGGACCGTGGACTTCGCCAGCCTGCCCGCGGTGGACTTCGGCCTCGACTTCCTCGAGGAAACCGGCATCGACGTCGTCCACCGGCGCGTGGGCGCGCTGACCGGCTGGCTGCTCGACGCGCTGCTGTCGCTGCGGCACTCGAACGGGTACCCGCTCGTGACGATCTACGGACCGGCCGGGACCGACCGGCGTGGCGGGACGATCACCGTCAACTTCAGGGAATCCGACGGGCGGTTCATCGACCACCAGCTCATCGAGGAGCGGGCGGGCGCCAGGCGGATTTCCATCCGCGCGGGCTGCTTCTGCAACCCCGGCGCCGGGGAACTGGCGATGGGCATCTCGCCGGACGAAATGAGAAGCTGCTTCGCCCGCCTGTCGGACCGGATCACCTACGACGAGTTCCGGCGGTGCATCGACGACAAGAGCACCGGGGCCGTGCGCGTGTCGGTCGGCCTGGCCAGCACGCTGGGCGACGCCCGCGCGTTCGTGGAGTTCGCCGGCAGCTTCCTGTCGTAGCCGCCAAGAATACTGTCTCGACCGGATACCCGACCGGGTTCGCGGCCTGTAAGCTTCTGAATCGACCTGTCGATGAGCGCCCGGTGCCCCCCTTTGACTCTCCTTTGAGGGGGCCCGGGCGTTCCCGTTTACGCCCGCTCTTGCCACGGTCGGGTCCGACACGACACGGAGGAGCCGCTCTGCCAGACAGCCCCCTGATCGACGTTCGGCGACTCGCCGAAGCCATCGACTCCGTTGCCGCGGCTCCCGCGCGAGTGCTTTTCGTCGATCTCGCCCGGGCGGCGGCGGTGCTCTTCATGGTCCAGGGGCACACGATCGCCGTGCTGCTTGCCCCGCAGTATGCCGGCGGTCCCTTCGGCAACGCCTGGCTCTACCTGCGCGGGCTCACGTCGTGCACCTTCCTGATGCTCTCCGGGTTCTCCTTCAGCTTCGCCACCATCCGCCGCTGGCCGGAGTACCGAACCCCCGGGCGGCGGGTCTACCGGCGCCTGGGCCGGTACGCGATGCTGCTGGTCCTCGGCTACGGCATGCGGTTCCCGGCCCGCTCGCTGTCTGGCCTGGCCGCCATCTCGCCGGCCCAGTGGCAGTCGTTTGCCGTCGTCGACATCCTGCAACTGATCGCGGTGACGTTGGCGCTACTCCAGGTCGGGGTCTGGCTGCTCGATTCGCCCGTCGCGCTCATGACGTGGTCGCTCGGCGCCGCCGCCGCCACCGTGCTCGTCACGCCGCTCGTGTCGCGTGTCGCCGCGCAGGGTTCGCCGCTCTTCCTCGGGGCGTACCTGACGGCCGCCACCGGGTCTCTCTTCCCCGCGCTGCCGTGGGCCGCCTACGTGTTCTTCGGCGCGGCCCTCGGCGTCTGGTACTCGCGGCCGGGCCGCGGCCGGGCGGGGGACGACCGCGCCCCCGCCTTCCTGAAAGTCGGGCTGGGGATGGTCGCGGTCGGGACGCTGCTGCACCTTCTCCCGTGGCAGCCCTACGGCGCCATAGAATTCTGGGCCGTCAGCCCGAACCTGTTTCTGGCGAAGGCCGGGTCGGTCCTGATCGGGCTGGCCGGGGCGATCCGCCTGGTGCGCGGCGTGACGAAGCTGCCTGGCATCGTCACGGCACTGTCGCGCGAGTCGCTGCTCGTCTACCTCGCGCACGTGGTGCTGCTCTACGGTTCGGCGTGGACGGTGGGCCTCACCCAGAGCGTGGGCGCCCGCCTGGGATCGGGCCAGGTCTTTGCGACGATCGTGGTGCTCCTGGCCGTGATGTCGCTCGTGGCGTGGACCTGGTTCGAGTGCAAGCGGCACCTGTCGAGTGTGGCGATGCTGGTCCGCGCGGCCGCCGTGACGATCTTCCTTTACGGCCTGACCTGGAAGCCCTGACGTCTCCCCCACAGGGGTCGGAGCGGTTTTTCTTCGATCCCAATCCTGTCATTCACTTTTGTAATCGAAGAAGAACCGCTCCGACACCTGCCGGCGCTTCTGTCACAGTTTCGTCACCGGCCTGCCGCACCGTGGCCACCGTTTGCTTCGTCGTAACAGATGGATGAGTGAACGCGCCCTCATGGTGATCTTTTATGGACGAACTGAAGACCGGACCTGCGACACCCCAGCCTTTCACACCCTCTCCTGTGGGCGCGCCGCCTCCGATGGCCCGGTCGCGGCGACGGCGGCTCTGGCCCTCCCTCGCCCTCGCCTTCGTCGTCGCTGCCGGCATCTGGGCGTTTCGGGACGGCGAGCAGGCTTCCGCGCAAGGCACCCGTGGACGCGGCGGCACGGGGTTCGCGGGCGCCGTGCCTGTCGTGGCCGTGGCGGCCCGCGAGGGGGCGATTGGCGTGTATCTCGACGGGCTGGGGACGGTGACGCCGCTCGCGACGGTCACGGTCACGAGCCGGGTCGACGGGGAGTTGACGGCGGTGCATTTCAAGGAGGGTGAGCTCGTCCACAAGGGCGACCTGCTCGCCGAGATCGATCCCCGGCCGTACCAGGTGCAGCTCACGCAGGCCGAGGGCCAGCTGGCCAGGGACCAGGCGCTGCTCGACAACGCGCGCACCGACCTCGTCCGGTATCAGGACCTCGTCAAGCAGAACGCGGCGCCCGAACAGCAGCTGGTGACGCAGAAGGCGCTGGTGGCGCAGTACCAGGGCGCCGTCAAGACCGACCAGGGCGCCATCGCCTCCGCGAACCTGAGCCTCACCTACAGCCGCATCACCGCTCCACTCACCGGGCGCATCGGCCTCCGTCTGGTCGATCCCGGCAACATCGTCTCGGCGAGCGGCTCCGGCGGCCTGCTCGTGATCACGCAGGTCCAGCCGATGAGCGTGATCTTCTCGATCGCCGAGGACCAGCTGGCGCCGGTCGTCAGCCGCGTGCGGTCCGGCGCGTCGCTGCGCGTGGACGCGTACGACCGCGACGGCCGCTCGTTGCTGGCTTCCGGCAGGCTCGAGACGATCGACAACCAGATCGACCAGGCGACGGGCACGCTGAAGCTCCGCGCGGTGTTCGACAACGCGAAGCTCGAGCTGTTCCCGAACCAGTTCGTCAACGCCCGCCTGCGCGTCCAGGAGAAGCAGCACGTCACGCTGCTGCCGACGGCGGCCGTCGAGCGCAACGGCCAGGCGACCTACGTGTGGCTGGTGAAGCCGGATTCGACCGTCACGGCGCAGCCGATCACCATCGGCGTCAGCGAAGGCAGCGACACCGAGGTGGTCTCGGGCCTCTCGCCGGGCGCGGTCGTGGTGATGACCGGCATCGACAAGCTGCAGGAGGGCACCAAGGTGCACGTGCAGATGGACGGCGGGGCGTCGAAGCCGCCGCAAGTGAAATGAGCGGCCCCTCCCGCCCGTTCATCCTGCGCCCGGTGGCCACCACCCTGCTGATGGTCGCCATCCTGCTGGTGGGCGCCGTGGCCTACCGCCAGCTGCCGGTCTCCGCGCTGCCGGAGATCGACTACCCGACGATCCAGGTCACCACCTTCTACCCGGGCGCGAGCCCGGACGTCATGGCCTCGTCGGTGACCGCGCCGCTCGAGCGGCAGTTCGGCCAGGTGCCGGGCCTGAAGCAGATGACGTCGACCAGCTCGGCCGGCAGCTCCGTCATCACGCTCCAGTTCAACCTGAGCCTGAACATCGACGTGGCCGAGCAGGAGGTCCAGCAGTCGATCAACGCGTCGGGCACCTACCTGCCGCCGGACCTGCCGACGCCGCCCATCTACAGCAAGATCAACCCGGCCGACACGCCGATCCTCACGCTCGCGCTCTCGTCGGCGACGCTGCCGCTGTCGGCCGTCGAGGATCTCGCCGACACGCGGCTGGCCCCGAAGATCTCGCAGTTGGCGGGCGTCGGTCTCGTGTCGATCAGCGGCGGCCAGAAGCCGGCGGTCCGCATCCAGGCCAACCCGACGGCCCTGGCCGCGCGCGGGCTGACGCTCGAGGACCTTCGCACCGCGCTCATCGCGGCCAACGTCAACCAGGCGAAAGGGAGCTTCGACGGCCCCCACCAGTCGTTCCAGATCGGCGCCAACGATCAGCTGATGTCGAGCGCCGACTACCGGCCGCTCGTCGTCGCCTACCGGAACGGCGCGCCGGTCAAGCTGACCGACGTGGCGAAGGTCGTCGACGACGTCGAGAACGTGCGGCAGGCGGCGTGGATGGACACCACGCCGGCCGTCATCCTGAACATCCAGCGCCAGCCCGGGGCGAACATCATCACGGTGGTCGACCGGATCAAGGCGCTGCTGCCGCAGCTCACCTCCACGCTGCCGGCCTCGATCGACGTGCGGATCCTGACCGACCGGACCAACACGATCCGCGCGTCGGTCGCCGACGTGCAGTTCGAGCTGCTGCTGACCATCGCGCTGGTGGTGATGGTCATCTTCCTGTTCCTGCGCAACGTCTCCGCCACCATCATCCCCAGCGTCGCCGTCCCGCTCTCGCTCGTCGGCACCTTCGGCGCGATGTACCTGCTCGGCTACAGCCTGAACAACCTGACGCTGATGGCGCTGACCATCTCGACCGGCTTCGTCGTCGACGACGCCATCGTGATGATCGAGAACATCGTGCGCTACATCGAGCAGGGCGAGACGCCGCTGAAGGCGGCGCTCAAGGGGGCCGAGCAGATCGGGTTCACGATCGTCTCGCTGACGATCTCGCTCATCGCGGTGCTCATCCCGCTCCTGTTCATGGGCGACATCGTCGGCCGGCTGTTCCGCGAGTTCGCGGTGACGCTGGCCGTGACGATCCTGGTCTCGGCCGTGGTGTCGCTGACGCTGACGCCGATGATGTGCTCGCGGCTGCTGAAGCACACGCCCGAGGAGAAGCAGACGCGGCTGTTCCGGGCGACCGAGCACGCCTGGAAATCGGTCATCGGCTTCTACGATCGGACGCTGCAGGTGGTGCTGCGGCACCAGCCGGCGACGCTGCTGGTGGCGATCTCGACGCTGGTCCTGACGATCTACCTGTACGTCGTCATCCCGAAGGGGTTCTTCCCGATCCAGGACACGGGGGTGATCCAGGGGATCTCCGAGTCGGCGCAGGCGGTGTCGTTCCCGGAGATGGCGCGGGAGCAGGAGCAGCTCGCGCACATCATCCTCCGCGACCCGGCCGTGGAGAGCCTGTCGTCGTTCATCGGCGTGGACGGCACCAACACGACGATGAACAGCGGGCGGGTGCTCATCAACCTGAAGCCGATCGCCCGGCGCGACGCGTCGGCGAGCGACGTCATCCGCCGGCTCCAGCCGACGCTGGCCGTGGTGCCCGGCATCACGCTGTTCATGCAGCCGGTCCAGGACATCTCGGTCGAGGACCGCGTGAGCCGCACCGAGTTCCAGGTCCTCGCTCGAGGACCCGAGCGCCGAGGAGCTGGGCGTGTACGCGCCGCGGATGGTCGAGCGGCTGAAGCAGCAGCCGGAACTGCGCGATGTGGCGAGCGACCAGCAGGTCGACGGGCTCGAGGCGAGGCTCGACGTGGACCGCGTCGCGGCCTCGCGCTACGGCGTCACGCCGTCCTCGATCGACCAGGCGCTCTACGACGCGTACGGCCAGCGGCAAATCTCGACCATCTTCACGCAGCTCAACCAGTACCACGTCGTGCTCGAGGTCGATCCCGCGTTCCGGAGCCGGCCGTCGGACCTCGCGCACCTCTACGTGCGCACGAGCACCAGCGGGTCGGGCGGCGCCGGCGTGGTCAGCGGCGGCAGCGCGGCGGCGCAGGCCTTCGGGCCGTCGAGCGTGTCGGCGGCGGCGCTGAACGCCGGGGCGACCAGCACGGCGACCGCCCTGTCGTCGACCGCGTCGAGCGGCGTGTTCGGCGCGGCGCCGGCGTCGGCGGCCGTGTTCCCGAACCAGGGGCAGGTGCCGCTCGCCGCGTTCTCGAGCCTCGAGACGCGGACGTCGCCGATCGCCATCAACCACCAGGGGCAGTTCCCCGTGGTGACGCTCTCGTTCAACCTCGCGCCCGGCGTGTCGCTCGGCAGCGCCGTGGCGGCCGTCA
Source organism: uncultured Acidobacteriota bacterium (assembly GCA_963776495.1). GTDB lineage: Bacteria > Acidobacteriota > Vicinamibacteria > Vicinamibacterales > Fen-181 > FEN-299. The sequence continues at coordinate 1,547,622 of CAVZMW010000003.1, forward strand.
ACCGGGTGGCGCAGGACGCCGGGCTGCCGCGGAGCGTCCAGGCCGAGTTCCAGGGAACCGCTCAGGCCTTCCAGTCCTCGCTCGCGAACGAGTGGATCCTGATCCTGGCGGCGCTCATCACGGTCTACATCGTGCTCGGCGTGCTCTACGAGAGCTACGTGCACCCGGTGACCATCCTCTCGACGCTGCCGTCGGCCGGCGTGGGCGCGCTGGTCGCGCTGATGCTGACCCACAACGACTTCAGCGTGATCGCCCTCATCGGCATGGTCCTGCTCATCGGGATCGTCAAGAAGAACGCGATCATGATGATCGACTTCGCGCTCGAGGCCGAGCGCCAGGGCGGGATGACGCCGGTCGAGGCGATCTACCAGGCCTGCCTGCTGCGGTTCCGGCCGATCATGATGACGACGGCGGCCGCGCTGCTCGCCGGCGTGCCGCTGGCGCTCACCACCGGGACCGGGTCCGAGCTGCGGCGTCCGCTGGGCATCACGATCGTCGGCGGCCTGCTGGTGAGCCAGGTCCTGACGCTCTACACCACGCCGGTGATCTACCTGTACTTCGACCGGCTGGCGCGGCGGATCGCGGGCCGGTCGGCGGCCGGGCCCGGCGTGGGGCGCGCACCGTCGGAGTAGGCGATGAACGTCTCGGCACCCTTCATCCATCGCCCGGTCGCCACGACGCTCCTGACGGCGGCCATCGCGCTCTCCGGGGTGGTGGCCTACCGGCAGCTGCCGGTGTCGCCGCTGCCGCAGGTGGACTTCCCGACGATCTCGGTGCAGGCGGGCCTGCCCGGGGCGAGCCCGGAGACGATGGCCTCGGCCGTCGCGACGCCGCTCGAGCGGCAGTTCAGCCGCATCGCGTCGGTGACGGAGATGACCTCGTCGAGCGCGCTCGGGTCGACGAGCATCACGCTCCAGTTCGACCTCGACCGCAACATCGACGCCGCCGCGCGCGACGTGCAGGCGGCCATCAACGCGGCGCGGGGCACCCTGCCCACCAACCTGCCCAACAACCCGCGCTACCGGAAGATCAACCCGGCCGACGCGCCGATCTACATGCTGGCGCTGACCTCCGACGAGCTCAGCCGCGGGCAGATCTACGACGCCGCCTCCACGATCATGGCGCAGAAGCTCTCGCAGGTGGCCGGCGTGGGACAGGCGCTGGTCGCGGGCAGCTCCCTGCCGACCGTGCGCATCGAGCTCAACCCGCTCGCCATGCAGAAGTACGGGATCGGCTTCGAGCAGGTGCGGGCCGCGCTCAACGCCGCCAACGCGAATACGCCGAAGGGCCAGCTCTCCGACGACCACCGCACGTGGCAGGTGGGCGCCAACGACCAGATCTTCAAGGCCGCGGACTACCAGCCGCTCGTGGTGGCCTACCGCAACGGCTCGGTCGTGCGGGTCCGCGATATCGGCGAGGCGGTCGACTCGACCGAGGACATCCGCAACGCCGGCTACGCCAACGGGAAGCCGGCCGTGATGGTGATCATCTTCCGCCAGCCTGGCGCCAACATCCTCGACACGGTGGACAACGTCGAGGCGCTGCTGCCGCAGCTCAGGGCCGCCATGCCGCGGTCGATCGACATGCGCGTCGCCATGAACCAGACCCAGACCATCCGCGCCTCGGTCAACGACACCGAGCTGTCGCTGGTCGGATCGGTCCTGCTCGTGATCCTGGTCGTGTTCCTGTTCCTGCGGAACCCGCGGGCCACGCTCATCCCGAGCATCGCCGTCCCGGTGTCGCTCGTCGGCACCTTCGGCGTGATGTACCTGTTCGGCTACAGCATCGACAACCTGTCGCTGATGGCGCTGGCGATCTCCACCGGGTTCGTCGTCGACGACGCGATCGTGGTGATCGAGAACATCACGCGCTACCTCGAACGGGGGATGAAGCCGTTCGAGGCGGCGCTGGTCGGCGCGCGCGAGGTCGGCTTCACCGTGATGACGATGAGCACCTCGCTCGTCGCGGTGTTCATCCCGCTGCTGCTGATGGGCGGGATCGTGGGGCGGCTGTTCCGCGAGTTCGCCGTCACCCTCTCGGTCGCCGTCGTCGTGTCGATGGTGGTCTCGCTGACGACGACGCCGATGATGTGCGCGCACCTCCTCGACGAGCACGAGACCCACGGGCGGCTGCACCAGTACACCGAGCGGCTGTTTCGCAAGGTCGTCGAGTTCTACGGCCGCTCGCTCACCGTCGTCCTGCGCCATGCCTTCGTCACGCTGATGGTGCTCGTGGCGACCGTCGCCCTGAACGTCTATCTCTACATCCACGTGCCGAAGGGGTTCTTCCCGCAGCAGGACAACGGCCGGCTGATGGGGGCGATCCTGACCGACCAGGACACCTCGTTCCAGGCGATGGACCGGGTCCTGCTGCCGATGGTCAAGACGGTGGCGGCCGACCCGGCGGTCGACACGGTGATCGGGTTCACGGGCGGCGGCACGGTGAACACGGGCCGCATGTTCGTCCAGCTCAAGCCGCTCGCCGAGCGCGGGATCTCGGCCGAGGGCGTCATCAACCGGCTTCGGCCGAAGCTGTCCCACGTGCCCGGGGCGACGCTCTTCCTGCAGGCGGGCCAGGACGTCCGCGTCGGCGGCCGCATGAGCAACGCCCAGTACCAGTTCACCATGCGCGGGGACAACCTCCAGGACCTGGACCGGGTCGCGCCGGCCCTGCTGGCGGAATTGCGCAAGGTGCCGGTCATCACCGACGTGAACAGCGACCAGCAGAACCGGGGGCTGCAGGCCTACCTCGACTACGACCGGGTGACCGCAGCCCGATTCGGGATCTCCCCGCAGCTCGTCGACACCACGCTGTACGACGCGTTCGGCCAGCGACAGGTGTCGACGATGTACACGACGCTCAACCAGTACCACGTGGTCATGGAGGCGGCGCCCGAGTACTGGCAGAGCCCGGAGATCCTGCGCAACATCTACGTCCGCGCCCCGTCCGGGTCGATGGTCCCGCTCGACGCCATCTCGACCCACGCGCCCGCCAGCGCGCCGCTGACGGTCCAGCACCAGGGGCTGTTCCCCGCGATCACGATCTCGTTCAACCTGGCGCCGGGCGTGGCGCTCGGCGACGCGGTTGACGCCGTCTACGCGGCCGCGCAGAGGGTCGGCCTGCCGCCCACGATTCACACGGGCTTCTCGGGCACGGCGCAGGCGTACCAGGACTCGCTCGGCGGCGAGCCGCTCCTGATCGCCGCCGCCCTCGCGGCCGTCTACATCGTGCTCGGGATGCTCTACGAGAGCTACATCCACCCGATCACGATTCTCTCGACGCTGCCCTCCGCCGGCGTGGGCGCCCTGCTGGCGCTGATGCTGACCCGGACCGACCTGAGCATCATCGCCATCATCGGCATCATCCTGCTCATCGGGATCGTCAAGAAGAACGCGATCCTGATGATCGACTTCGCGCTGATGGCGGAACGCGAGCAGGGCAAGAGCTCGCGGGATTCGATCTTCGAGGCCTGCATGCTGCGGTTCCGGCCGATCCTGATGACGACCATGGCCGCGATGCTCGGCGCGGTGCCGCTGGCCTTCGGCCGGGGCGTCGGATCGGAGCTGCGCCGCCCGCTCGGCATCACGATCATCGGCGGCCTGATCGTGAGCCAGATCCTCACGCTCTACACGACGCCGGTCGTCTACCTCTACCTCGACCGGATGCAGCACTGGTGGCTGCGCAGGAGGCGATCATGAGCCGGACGCTGACCCGTGGCCGCCGCGCACGGCCCGCCATCCTCGTCGCCGCCGCGGCGCTCGCGCTGGGGTCCGGCGCCTGCGCCGTCGGCCCGGCCTACCATCGTCCGGAGGCACCCGTGTCCCCGGCGTTCAAGGAGGCCCCGCCCGACGGGTGGAAGCGCGCCGAGCCGTCGGACGGCGTGATTCGCGGGCCCTGGTGGGCCGTCTACGGCGACCCGGCGCTCGACGAGCTCGAGCGGCGGATCGACGTCTCGAACCAGACGGTGCTGGCCGCCGAGGCGCAGTACCGCGCGGCGGCCGACGCCGTGCGCGCCGCGCGCGGGGCCCTCTTCCCGACCGTCACCGGGGGCGCGTCGGCCACCGCGTCGCGGCCGACGACGGCGGGGCTCGCCGGCGCATCCTCGTCGGTGAAGACGACGCTGCAGGTGCCGGTCGTCGACCTGTCGTACCAGGCGGACGTGTGGGGGAGCATCCGGCGGACGGTGCGCGCGGCGACGGCCACGGCGCAGGCGAGCGCGGCCCAGCTCGAGAACGCGCGCCTCATCGTGCAGGCCAACCTGGCGATCGATTACTTCGCCCTGCACGGCCTCGACGGGGACATCGACCTGTTCGAGAAGACCGTGCAGTCCTACGAGGAGTACCTGGCGCTGACCAAGGCCCGTCTGACGGCCGGCGTGGCGAGCGGGGCCGACGTGGCGCAAGCCCAGGCCCAGTTGAGCAACGCCCGGGCGCAGTTGACCGATCTCGGGGTGGCCCGCGCCCAGTACGAACATGCCGTGGCCATTCTCACCGGCAGGCCGCCGGCCGAGGTGACCATCCCGCGGCTGATGCTGTCGGCCAATCCCCCGCAGGTGCCCGTCGCGCTCCCCGCGGCGCTGCTCGAGCGGCGGCCGGACATTGCCGCCGCGGAGCGACAGATGGCGGCGCAGAACGAGCAGATCGGGATCGCACAGGCGGCGTTCTATCCGACGGTAGGTCTGAGCGGCTCGGCGGGCCTGCAGGGAACGTCGCTGGCGAACGTCTTCAGCGTGCCGGCGCTGTTCTGGTCGCTCGGCGCGAATGCGGCCGAACTCATCTTCGACGCGGGCCGACGACACGCCATCACCGACCAGCAGAGGAACCTGTTCGACGCGTCGGTGGCCGACTACCGGCAGACCGTGCTGACCGCGCTCCAACAGGTGGAGGACGCGATGGCGGCCCTCCGCATCCTCGAGCGCGAGGCCGTCCAGGCAGACGACGCCGTCAAAGCGGCCCGGCAGTCGCTCGACATCGCCACCGCCCAGTACAAGGCCGGCGTGGTGAGTTCGCTGGAAGTCATCACCGCGCAGACGACGCTGCTCCAGAGCCGGCGGTCCCAGGTGGACCTGGTGACGCGGCGCCTCCTCGCGAGCGTCCAGCTCATCGAGGCGCTCGGCGGCGGCTGGGACGCGTCGAGGCTGCCGGGCGAGAACGTAAGAAGTACGAAGTAAGAGGTACGAAGTACGTGGTGGACCGGGTGTAGGGCGACCCTTCACCCCTCGACTTCGCTCGGGGTGCCCTGAACGAGGGCGCGGAGCGCCCGAGTCGAAGGGCAGGATCGCCGGATGGCCGGTCGTCTTCCCATTGCGCCATCGTGCAATCGTGCGATCTTGCGATCGTGCGATCGTGCGATCGTGCGATCGTGCGATCGTGCCACCTTGCGATCGTGAGACCAGCGATCGATACTGAGCGCCGTCGGCGGCACGTAACCGTCTGAAACGGGACGTTCGATTGAAGATCGCCTTCCTGGCGCTCGCGGTGGTCCTCACGGCCAGCCTCACCCAGGCTCAGGGTGGAATCACCGGCTGTGTCACGGACCGGTCCGGCGGCGCGTTGCCCGGCGTCGAAATCGTCGCGTCGGGCGAATCTGGCGCGCGGAAGATCGTGACCCAGGCATCGGGCTGCTACGAGTTCAAGAACCTCGAAGCCGGGACGTATGCCGTCTCGGCGACTCTTCTTGGGTTCTTCCCCGGCAAACGGGAAAGTGTCGCGGTTGCGGACGGCCAGATTACCGACTCCGTGGATTTCGCTCTCTGTGTCGGCGGGCGGATCGAGATTCTCTGGGTCACGTTCCGCAGTCTCGAGGAAGCCTGGAAGAAGGCCGACGTCGTGGCACACGTCCGCATCACCGGCAGCGGGCCAGTCCGCGAGGAGTGCCCGAGCTACGACTTCATGCAGACGGCGCGGGTCATCGAGGTGCTCAGGAACACGTCGGCCGAGGCCGTCGGGGACACGCTGACCTTCCGGAAAGAGCACTGGTCGGACGAGCGCACACCCTACCCGGTCGGACAGGAGATGGTGGTATTCCTGACGTCCACCCGTGAGGGATTCAGACGGCTGGTGGGGCCGGTCTACGTCTGGCTCTTCGACGGCGACACGATCGTCAACTCCTTCGGTCAGCCTGTGGAAACAGGCTCGACGCCCAGGTCCTTCCTGGCCAGGCTGCGCGACCTGGCGAAGCAGGAACCGGGTCCGTCCAAATGACCGCGTGACCTGGCCCGATGCCTGAAGCCTGAAGCCCGAAGCCGGGAGCCGACAAGGCCCTCAGCCCTCAGCCCGAAACCAGGCCGCGAGCCGCAAGGCGTGAGGCGCAAGGCGTAAGGCGTGGAGTTTCGCCCTCCGTCTTGACCTCGCTTCACGGCCAGGCGTAGCATCGCGCCAATCTTCGGCCCGTCAGGCCCGTCAGGGGTCGGAGCGGTTCTTCCTCGATTACAGAATTGAATTACAGATCTTGGATCGGGAGAAGACCGCTCGGACCCCACTTGTGAACGAGGTACACCCATGATCCGCAGAGCGTCACTCGGCCTCGCGATCCTGACCCTCGCCCTCGCGGGCGCATCCTGGGCCGCGCCCGTGCGGTTGGCCCGCCATCCCGACTACCACGCCGGGAAGATCGCCTTCAGCTACCTCGGCGACGTGTGGGTCGCCAGCGAGGACGGCTCGAACGTCGTCCGGCTCACCGACAACACCGGGCGCGACGTCTACCCGCGCTTCTCGCCCGACGGGAAGTGGATCGCCTTCTCGTCGAACCGCTACGGCAACTACGACGTGTTCGTCATCCCGGCGACCGGCGGCGCGGCGAAGCGGCTGACCTGGCACACCGGCAACGACGAGGTGGTCGGGTGGTCGCGCGACTCGAGGTCGGTGATGTTCCGCTCGGCCCGCGGCGACGGGGCGTTCCCGACGGTGGCGACGCTCTACGAGGTGCCGGTGGACGGCGGCATGGAGCGGGCGCTGCCGGTGGACTGGGGCTACTGGGGCGCGTACTCGCCGGACGGGAAACGAATCGTCTTCAACCGGCATCCGAGCGTGTGGTCCCGGAAGCACTACCGCGGCAGCTACGCCGCCGACCTGTGGGTGGGCGACCTCGCGCAGAAGACGTACCGGAGGCTGCTCGGCGACGAGCGCTACAACCGCTACTGGCCGATGTGGGGGCCGAACGACCAGATTTACTACGTCGCCGACCCGCTGCCCAACGACAAGGCCGTCACGCCCGGGAGCCCGGAGGTGCGGCGCAGCGTCAACAACATCTACCGTGTCGGCGTCAACGGCGGGACGCCGGTCCAGGTGACGAAGCACACGTCGGGCAGCCTGTTCTGGCCGTCGATGTCGAGCGACGGCAAGGTGATCGTCTACGAAGAGGGCTTCGGCATCTGGAAGCTGGACGTGGCCTCCGGCCGCACCACCGAGATCAAGCTCGACATCGCCAGCGACGACAAGGAAAACGAGGCCGACGCCCAGCGGGTGGACAACGAGGTCGACGCCTTCGACCTCTCGCCCTCGGGCCGCCGCGCCGTCGTCGCGGCGCGCGGGCAGATCCTGACCATCGCCACCGACCGCGGCGACATCACGCGCATCGCGCCCGACGCCATGGCGTCGCGGAGCCAGTCGCCGAAGTGGTCGTTCGACGGCAAGTGGATCGCGTTCATCTCCGACCGTTCGGGCCGCGACGAGGTGTGGATCTCGGACCAGGACGGGAAGGGCCTCAAGCCGGTCACCACGCTCGACAACGAGAAGGGGTCGCTCCTCTGGACACCCGACTCGAAGCTCCTGCTCTTCACGGCCGCCGACAAGAAGCTCTACGCCTACTCGGTGGCCGACGGCAAGACCTCGGTCGTCACTTCGAGCGACGTGGCGCGGATCGGCAGCGTGGCGGTCTCGCCCGACAGCAAGTGGGTGGCCTTCTCGAAGCAGGACCGGACACATGCGGTCCCACGTCTACATCGCGCCGATCACGGGCGGCGAAGAGCGGCACGTGTCGAACGACAGCCTGCTGTTTGCCGAGACGAGCGCCGTGTGGACGGCCGACGGCAAGTACCTCGTGTTCGTCTCGTCGGCCGGGACGAGCACCGGCGTGGCGTCGACCGGCGCCCGCTTCCCGAACACGATGCAGATGTGGGCGCTGCCCCTGCGCGACCAGGACAAGGATCCGCTCAACCGCGACGTCGACAACGAGGCGCAGGGCGTGGCGGCCGAGGCCGCGTCGCGGCAGGGAGGCGGGCGCGGCGCAGGCGGCGGGGCGGCCGCCCCGCCCGTCGAGGTCAAGATCGACTGGGCCGGCCTCGCCGAGCGCGCGCGGCGGCTCAACGCGCCGGGCGACGTCTTCGGGGGGCTGACGGCGACGCCGGAGGGCCATTCGGTGGCCTTCACCTCCTCGACCGCGTCGGCGACGGGCGGCGCGCCGGGTGGCGGCGCGGGCGGACCGGCCATTTACGTCATGAACGTCGAGAGCGAGCAGGCCTCGCGCGTGCCGCAGCCGGCGGCCGAACCGGCGGCCGGGGGCCGCGGGGGCCGCGGGGGCGGCGGCGGGTTCGGCGGCGGCGGCGCCTTCGCGTTCACGCGCGATGGCCGGACGATCTACTTCCGCGCGGCCGGCGGGCTCTACGCGGCCGCGGTGCCGAGCGGGGGCGGGGCAGGAGCCGCGGCGGCGCCCGCGGCGGCCGGCGCGCGCGGCGGCCAGCGCGGCGCGGGAGGCGGCACGGACGCGACACCGGCCGCGGGCGGCGCGTCGGCCCGGCACGTCACCTACAGCGTCATCCTCGAGGTCGACCACAAGGCGCTGCGCAAGCAGGTGTTCGACGAGGGCTGGCGCATCATGAAGAACCGGTTCTACGACGCCGCGATGCACGGTGCCGACTGGACTCTCGCCAAGTCGACGTACGGGCCGCTGCTGAACTACCTGGTCGACGAGGAAGAGCTGCACACGGTCATGATGATGATGATCGGCGAGCTGAACGCGTCGCACACCGGCGTCAGCGGCGGCCCGGCCGACGCGGAGCGCTCGCCGGCCCAGACGCGCCATCCGGGGTTCGACCTCGTGGCCGACGCGTCGGGCTACTACCGCGTGGGCCACGTCTACAAGACCGGCCCCGCCGACCACGACTATCTCAAGATCAAGGAGGGCGACTTCATCATCGCCCTCGACGATCGCGACCTGAAGACGACGGACAACTACTGGCAGTACTTCACCATCTCGGCCGGCCGGAAGTTCCACTTCCTCGTCAACGGCAAGCCGGTCAGGGACGGCGCGTGGGAGGTGACCATCGAGCCGATCGCGAGCGCCGCGTTCGGCAACCTGCAGTACGCGAAGTGGGTCGACGATCGCCGCGAGATGGTCAACCGCCTGAGCGGCGGCGAATTCGGGTACCTGCACATCCGCGCGATGGACGCCGCCTCCCTGCGGCAGTTCGAGCTCGACCTGGCCGCCAATCGAACGAAGAAGGCGCTCATCATCGACCAGCGCTTCAACGGCGGCGGGGGGATCGACCAGGAGCTGCTCGGCATCCTCGCCGGACGGAAGTACCAGGTACTCGGTCGGCCGCGACTCCGACGTGAAGGTGTGGCGCCCGCAGAACTTCTACGGGCCGATGGTCGTGATGCAGAACGAGCGCTCGGCGTCGGACGCGGAGATGTTCCCGGAGGGATTCAAGGATCTCGGTCTCGGCAAGACCATCGGTGTGCCGACGATGGGCGCGGTGATCGCCACCGGGTCCTACACGCTGCTCGACGGGTCGAGCATCCGGACGCCGGGCAGCGGCGTCTGGACGGCCAAGGGCGAGAACCTCGAGAACTACGGCGTGCCGCCGGACGTCTACGTCGACAACTCGCCGGCCGACTTCCTGGCCGGACGCGACCTGCAAATCGAGAAGGCCGTGGAGGTGCTCAAGGCAGAACTCGCGGTCCCCGAAAAAGTAGCGCCTGGCCGCTCGCAGCCATCTGTCGGCTGGCAACTGACGGCTGACGGCTGACGACGGACGGTCATGTCACACTTGCCACGCTTCGCTTCCGCGTGACACCCGTGACGCAGACCGCAGAGCGGGGCTTCAGCCCCGTCGACACGCGCCGGGCCTCAAGGCCCGGCCTACGTACGATCTTCGTCACGGCCGTCAGTCGTCAGCCGTCGGTCGTCAGCCGTGAGGCGCACGCCGGCCGATTAGATCGGCTTGCGCGCGCGGATGAAGCCGCTGAAGAACTTCCCGTCCACGAGCGGCGCGACCGCGTCCACGTCGAGGCCGTGTCCCGCGAGGAACTCGCGCGCGTCCTCGACCCTGTAGACGCGGGTCGGCTCGATCGACACCGCTTCGAAGCCGGCGCGGCGCAGGCGGTCCAGGTAATCGGACTCGTCGAGCGCCCCGGCGAGGCAGCCGACCCACAGGAGCACGCTCTGCCGGATGCCCTCCGGGATCTCGCCGCGCGTGACCACGTCGGACACCGCGAAGCGCCCGCCGGGCTTGAGCACGCGGAACGCCTCGGCCAGCACCTGGTCCTTGTCCGCCGACAGGTTGATGACGCAGTTCGAGATGATCACGTCGACGGAGTTGTCCGGCAGCGGGATGCTCTCGATCTCCCCCTTCAGGAACTCGACGTTGGCGACACCGGCCTTGCGCTGGTTCTCCCGCGCGAGCGCCAGCATCTCGTCGGTCATGTCGAGGCCGTAGGCCTTGCCGCGCGGGCCGACCCGCCGCGCCGACAGCAGGACGTCGATGCCTCCGCCGGATCCGAGGTCGAGCACCACTTCGCCCGGCTCGAGCGTGGCCAGCGCGGTCGGGTTCCCGCAGCCGAGCGAGGCCAGCACGGCTTCGGCCGGGAGTCCCTCGGTCTGCTTCCGGTCGTACAGGTTGACGGTGATGGGATCGACGACGCCGGGGACCGGCGAGCAGCAGCTCGAGCCGCAGCCGCCCGAGGTCTTGCCCTCGGCCACGCGCAGGGCCGCCTCTCCGTACTTCTCCTTCACGACGTCCTTGATGTCTGCCATGATTGCGCTCCTTGCGTTCGGCCCTGCGGTCAGCACCGCTTGCAGGACCGGGTAACCGAGTCGGGCTTCACCGCCTTGCTGCGCGAGCAGCACTCCGCGTAGAGGAACCCCAGCAACTGCTCGAGGGCCCCGGAATTCGCCGTGTAACTGAGGAAGGTACCCTCCCGGCGCACGTTCACGAGCCCCTCGTTCCTGAGCTTCTCGAGATGGTGCGAGAGGGTGGAGCCGGGGATTCCGAACGCGGTTCGGCGGACGGGGTGAAGACCAGGAAGTACTGGTAGGGCAGGAAGGTGTGCTCCTTCGCCAGCCGGAAGCCGTGCCGCTCAAACTCCCGAACCACGTCCTCCCGCGCCACGCGCATCTCCATCGGCGCGCCGACCGGCGTGTCCTTCTTCTGGAAATCGATGACGACGACCTGGCCGCCCGGCTTCAGAACCTTCTTCAGGACGCCGAGGTAGTGCGGATGGTCCGAGATGTGGTGCCACGTGTCGCAGATGAAGACGCGGTTCACTGAGGCATCGGGCAGCAGCGGATCGTCTGGCAAGGCGAGGATGGTCCGCACGTTGTCGAGGCCTTCGTCCCGGATCCGCTGGTTCAGATGGAGGATCATGTCCGGGCCGATGTCCACGGCGAACACGCGCCCGGTGGGCCCCACGTGCTGGGCGAAGCGCAGGGAGAAGTACCCGGACCCGGCGCCGATGTCCGCGATGCGCTCACCCGGCGCCAGGGCCAGCGCCATCACGACCTCGTGCGGTTTCTGGTAGGCGTCACGCGCGGGGTCCTCGAGCGAGGCGATGTAAGCCTGGGGGTTCTGATGCAGCTTGTGCATCTCCTCCATCGTCAACGGCTTGGCCTGAGCGCCGAGGGCGACCGAGAGCGCCGCCGCCGCGCAAGAACGTACAGCCACACGCATTGAACCTGTCATCGTGCCCTCCCGGTCTCTCTGTCCGTGCGTCACCGCGGCGCCGCGCCCAGCCAGGCCTGCACCTCTTCGGTCTTCGGGATCCGACCGGACACCTTGAGCACCCCGTCGATGCTGACGGCGGGCGTGGCCAGCACGCCGGCCGCCGCCATCGACTGGAAGTCGCTCACCTTCATCACTTCCGCCGCGACGCCGAGCTGCTCGACCGCGTGCCGCACCACGCGCTCGGTCTCGTGACACCGGGCGCAACCAGGACCGTACACCACGATCTTCATGAGTGCCTCTTTCTAGAACAGAACGTTGAACAGGTAGCCGACGAGCAGGATGCCCGTGCCGACCACGCCGACGAACACGGCGATGAGCGTCGGCTTCAGCACGCGCCTCAGGATAATCGTCTCCGGCAGCGACAGCCCGATGACCGCCATCATGAAGGCCAGGACGGTCCCGAGCGCCGCTCCCTTGCCGAGCAGCGCCTGGACCACCGGGATGATGCCGGCGGCGTTCGAATACATCGGGATGCCGATGAGCACGGCGAGCGGGACGCTCCACCACGCGCTCTTGCCCATGATCGACGCCATGAAGTTCTCGGGCACGTAGCCGTGGATGCCGGCGCCGACGGCGATGCCGACCAGCACGTACGGCCACACCTTGCCGACGATCTCCTTCATGGCCTGCCAGCCCGCCTCGACCCGGTCGGCCCACCCGAGCCGCTGCTCGACGGGGCCGCCGTCGCTCGGCCGCGTTTCGAACACCCAGTCTTCGACAGAGCGTTCGAGGCGCAGCCGCCCGATGGTCCAACCCGATACGATCGCGATCGCCACCCCCGTGGCCGTGTAGAGACCGGCCACCTTCCAGCCGAACAGGCCGAACAGCAGGACGACGGCCACCTCGTTGACCATCGGCGCCGACACCAGGAACGAGAAGGTGACGCCGAGGGGCACCCCGGCGGTGACGAACCCGATGAACAGCGGGACGGCCGAGCACGAGCAGAACGGCGTGACGATCCCAAGCATGGCCGCGAACACATTGCCCGCCGACTCGCGCTTTCCCGCCAGGATGCGGCGGGTGCGCTCGGGGGTGAAGAACGAGCGGACGATGCCGACGCCGAACACGACCAGCACGAGGAGCATCAGCACCTTCGGCGACTCGAAGACGAAGAACTCCACCGCCGACGCCAGGCGTGTCGCGCGCGGCAGCCCCATCGCCCCGTAGGTGACCCACCGGGCGAGCGGCTGCAGGCTCGCGTAGAGGGCCACCCACGCCACCAGCGCCCCGGCGCCGACCGCCAGGTAACGCGGCAGCCGGCGTGATCCGACCGACCCGTCGGCGGCGTTCACGCTCGTTTCTTCCGACACGATCACAGGCATCTCATCTCCGAACCGCCGCTACGGGCAGAGCACGATGCCCTGCGCCCACAAGCACTCGCCGCAGACGGGCGCCGGGTTCCGGTAGCAGTCCTCGTCGTTGGCTTCGGTCAACGGACATCCGCCGCAGTGAAAGCACGGCGGGAAGTCGAACGCACGGACCCGCTCCCGGAACGCGCGAAACGCCGCCTCGCGCCAGATCCGGGCCAGCGGCTGCGCGTCGATGTGGCCGACGACCGACTCGCGCACGCTCCGTGTCTGGCTGTTGACGTGCTCGGTGTGCGCGTGCAGGAGCGACAGGCAGGGCGCGACCCGGCCGTCCCACGCCACCGCGCACATTCCCTCGTGCGCGAACCGACACCGGTTGCGCCACGCCCCGTCGTCGGCGTTCGGGGAGGGGTAGGTGAGTCCGCGCCCCCAAACCGCCGCTGCCAGCGGGCGGGTCACGGCCTCAGCGTCGAAACGGCCGACCCGCAGCCGCGGCCGCCAGGCCTCGCGGTGGAACACCGACGCCCACCCGGCCCGCTCCCACAAGATGTCGCCGGCCATCTCCTCGGTGTGCGGCACGAGGTTGCCGATCGAGACGAAGTCCAGCTTGAGGTCGTCCGCCCAATCGACGAGTGCGGGCAGGCTGGCCACGGTGCTCCGGGTGGCCACGGCGGCGACCCCGATGCCGAGCGGCCTGCGGGTATGGCGGCGCGCCTCGATCAGCCGATCGACCGCGCCGAGCGCGCCTTCGAAGTCCGCGCCTCGCATCCTGGCGTACGCGGCGGCGTTTCCGCCGTCCACCGACACGGTCACTTGCGCGACGCCGAGGTCCACGAGCGCCCGCGCGACGGACGCATCGACGAGCAGGCCGTTGGTGGTCAACTCGACGCGAAGATGCCGCTCGCACGCCAGGCGCATCATCTCGTGCCAGCCCGGGTGGACGAGCGGCTCCCCGAATCCAGAAAAGGCCAGTGTCACGGGCCCGGCGCCATCCGCGGGCAGCCCGTCGAGCAGGCATTCGTACCGTTCGCGCGGCATGTCCCCGAGCGGCTCCCGCCAGCTGCGGCGGATGCACATCACGCAATCCAGGTTGCAGCGGCTGGTGGTCTCGACGTAGACCTTCCGCAGGGAGTCGGGCGCGATGCGGACGCCCCCGGGCCCGGCCTCGACGACGACGTCCTGGCCGGGGCCGATGCCGGCCCGAGCGAGCACTTCTGGCGGGATCACCAATTGCCCCGAGGGCGCCACGCCCGTCGCGCCCGCCGGGTCGGGGGGCGCGGTCGGAGCATTCGGCAGCCAGGCCTTGTCGCGGTCTTCGGACATGACGTCACTCGATGCGAAGTGTGCGCGGAGTTGCCGTCGAACGGGCGGCGGGGTTCGCGCCTACGGGGCCGCGTAGACCAGATACAGTCCGCCGGCCAGCACCAACACCCCGCAGGCGCGCCGCACGGCGCCCGTCCCGCGTTCGCTCCATGCCGCGTAGCCAGCGAGCAGGGGACCGCTCGCCCCCGCCAGCGCGAGCACGCCGCAGTGGCCGGCGGCATAGGCCAGCATCAGCAGCATCGCGAACGCCGGCCGCGCGGCCGCCGTCGTCATGGTCAGGCCGACGACCGGTCCCAGGAACGCCAGCGTGCACGGCCCGAGCGCCGTCCCAAAGGCCAGCCCGAACAGGAACGCGCCGGCGAGGCCTCGTCGCGTGGTCTCGGGGCGCGGCAGTCCGGACCAGCGGAAGTGCCAGACGCCCAGGAGTTCGAGGCCGACGACGAAGAGCAGCGCCGCGACGAGGTAGTGGCTGACGCCGCCGAGCGCGCCCAGCATGCGTCCTGCCGCGACCGAGACCGCCCCGACGAGGGCGACCGTCACGAGGATGCCCAGCGCGAAGATCGCCGACAGGCCCGCGGCCCGGCGCGGCGACAGGGCCGCGCTTCGTCCCGTGTACGCGACGATCAACGGGACCCCGGCCAGGTGACAGGGGCTGAGCAGGATGCTGGCCACACCCCAGAGGAAGGCCCCCAGCACGGCGATTCCCGGTGCCGCGTGCAGCGTCCGCGTCAAGGCCGTCAGCAGGTCGGTCACGGCCTAACTCTTCCCGGCCGGAATCAGGTGAACGCCGAGCTGTCGCCACGTCTCGAGAATCTCCGCCTTCGAGATGAAGCCCACGTGGCGATGCAACTCGCGTCCCGAGGCGTCGAAGAAGATCTGGGTCGGGATGACGGACACCTGGAAGGCGTCGGCCCGATCGGGGAACTTCCACGCGTCGATGAAGTCCACGCGCAGCCGACCCGCGTACTCCCGCCGCAGTTCCTCGAGCACGGGGACCATGGCCTTGCAGGGAATGCAGCTGTCGGCGCCGACGTCCACCAGCCGTGGCAGGGCCGCCGCCGGCTGGACAGGCGCGGAGGCCGAGGCCTGCGAGCGGTCCCGCCGAAGCGCGACGGTCGCGGCCACGGCAAGCACCAGGGCTCCGACGATGACGAGACGCGAAGCGGTGGACATGTTGACGCCGTCAGATCCGCGCGGCGACCGGCACCGCGGCCTTGAAATACCGCTTCTGGAACGCCAGCGAGACGTTGACCAGCGCGATGAGGGCCGGCACCTCGACCAGCGGGCCGATCACGGCCGCGAACGCCGCGCCCGAGTGGATGCCGAACACGGCGACGGCCACCGCGATCGCCAGCTCGAAATTGTTGCTGGCGGCGGTGAACGAGAGCGTGGCCGTCTTCGAGTAGTCCGCCCCCAGCTTGTGGCCCATGTAGAACGACACCAGGAACATCACGACGAAGTAGATGAGCAGCGGGATCGCGATCCGGACGACGTCCATCGGGAGCTGGACGATGTACTCGCCCTTGAGCGAGAACATGACCACGATGGTGAAGAGCAGGGCGATGAGGGTGAGCGGGCTGATCTTCGGGATGAAGCGGGACTCATACCACTGGCGCCCGCGCGCCCGTACCAGAAAGAAGCGTGTCAGCATGCCCGCCAGGAACGGGATCCCCAGGTAGATGAAGACGCTCTTGGCGATCTCGCCGATCGAGACGTTGACCACGACTCCCCGCAGGCCGAACCACTCGGGGAGGACGGTGATGAAGACCCAGGCGTAGACCGAGTAGAAGAGGACCTGGAACACGGAGTTGAACGCGACCAGGCCGGCCGCGTACTCGGTGTCGCCCCGGGCCAGCTCGTTCCAGACGATGACCATCGCGATGCAGCGCGCGAGGCCGATCATGATCAGGCCGACCATGTACTCGTGGTTGGTGACCATCGCCGCGGGCGATGCGCCGAGCGCCGTCGGCACCACGTGCAGGAAGATCACGGCGAGCGCGAACATCAGGATCGGGCCGATGATCCAATTCTGCACGAGCGACAGCGCGAGGACCTTCGTGTTGCGAAAGACCTCGCCCAGTTCCTCGTAGCGGACCTTCGCCAGCGGCGGGTACATCATCACGATCAGGCCGACCGCGATCGGGATGGAGGTGGTGCCGACCTGGAACGTCGTGATGAGCCGGACGAAGGCCGGCAGGAAGTAGCCGGCGCCGACCCCCACGACCATCGCGAGGAAGATCCAAAGCGTCAGGAAGCGGTCGAGGAACGAGAGGCGTGAGGCAACGTGTTCGGACATATGAATGTTCCCTACTCGCGGGGCTGAAACCCCGCGCTACGAGTCAGCGCGCGGCGGCGCGCTATCCCAGCCCCGCGACCGGACCAGTTGCGCGACCCGCGCGCGGATGTCGTCGCGTATCGCGCGGACCTCCTCCACGGGCCTCCCCTTCGGGTCGGGCAGCGCCCAGTCGTCACGCTCGACGCCCGGCACGTACGGGCACTCCTCGCCACACCCCATCGTGATCAGCAGCCGAGCGCCGCGGGCGAGATCGGCCGTCAGGAGCTGTGGGCGCGCGGCCGAGAGGTCGATGCCCAGCTCGCCCATCGCCTCGCGAACCTCGGGGTGGACGCCGCTGCCCGGTTTCGTGCCAGCCGACAGCGCCTGCGCCTTGGCCGGGTCCGCGAGCCGATTGAAGAGGGCCGCCGCCATCTGCGACCGTCCGGCGTTGTGCACGCACGCAAACAGGACCTTCTCGGGAGCCATCTACGCCTCCACCCGTGCTGCCGTGCCGCGCCGGCCCGCAGGGCGGCGGGGCGCGGCCTTCGGTTCCTCGTGGCACTCGCCGCGCGCGCGCAGCTCCTCCAGATCCTCCACGTCGCGGGCGTAATCGCCGTGGGCGGCCAGATGGCCGCGAATCGCCGCCAGGACGCCGCGGGCGAGGGGCGTGTCCCACGGGGTGAGCGCGTAGAAGATGCGCAGGCCGTCCCGGCGGTCGCGGACGAGGCCGGACGACTTGAGCAGCGCCAGATGCCTGGAGACGCTCGACTGGGGCTGCCCCAGGATCCGCTGGATGTCGCAGACGCACAGCGCGCCGCGGGCGAGCAGGTTGACGATCCGCAGGCGGGTGCGGTCGCTGAGGGTGCGAAAGAGCAGGGGGGGCGAGGTCATGACGGCGATATCCCTATCCATCCGGATGTACGGATGACTATAACGTCTCGGAGCTCCGCGGTCAAGGACCCGCCGCCGGCGCCCCTCCGATCGCGTCGTCCGCCCGTCGCTCTGCGCGAGACTCGCGCTCCTGTAGCTTGACTATTTGGCCAAGCAGGCAAATACTTCGGGCGATGCCCCGCGCAGACGTCTTCACTCAGCAGGCCCGCGTGCTCAAGGCGCTGGCCAACGAGTCCCGCCTCAGGATCGTGGACCGCCTGAGCCGTGGCGAGGCGTCGGTCGGCCAGCTCACGCGGCTCGTCGGCAGCGACGTGTCCACCGTGTCCAGGCACCTCTCCGTGCTCCGCGCGCACGGGATCGTGGACGACCGCCGCGAAGGCACCGCCGTGTACTACCGCCTGCTGACGCCCTGCGTCTGCAACTTCTTCGCGTGCGCCGCACAGGTGCTCAAGGAACGAGGGTAGGGACGCATGCCGACCGGGTACCTCGAAACGACTGTCGACAAGTTCACCTTCAGGGTGGCGCCGGACCGCGTCTACTCTCCCGAGGGCATCTGGGTCCAGGACCTCGGCTCCGGCTGCGTCCGGATCGGTGTGACCGACTTCGTGCAGCAGCACAGCGGAGACGTCGCATTCGCCACGGTCAGGGAGGCCGGGACGGTATTGCGGGCCGGCGAGGACTTCGCCGAACTGGAGACCGTCAAGGTGAATCTCCCACTGCCGTCGCCGGTGGCCGGCACTCTCCTCGAGGCGAACCCGGTGGTGCAGACGACGGCGGAGCTGATCAACGAGGAGCCATACGACCGGGGCTGGCTGGCGGTAGTCCAGGCGAGCGCCTGGGATGCCGACAGGACGGCGCTGCTCGACCCGGCGGCCTACCTGTCGGTGATGCAGGTCGAGGCGCGCCAGGAGGCGGAGAGGACATGACCCACGATCACGACCTCGTCGTCGTCGTCGTCCCCTGCAGCGGCATCGGCAAGGCGTTCGGGACCGTCAGCCGGGAGGCTGGCTACGAACTCTGCGAGGAGTTGCGGCCGCGCGCGACGCGGCTGCTGGCCCTCTCCAAACTGGTGCTCGGCGAGGAGGACGCCAGGCGGCGGCTGCAGGCGAGCCGCGCGGTCACGATTGACGGCTGCAAGCTGATGTGCGCGGCGAAGCTGGTCGAGCAGAGCGGCGGCAGCTTCCTGCGTCAGGTGGCCGTGCTCGACGTCTATCGAGATCACAAGGACCTCAAGCCGGAGGGCATCGCGGAACTGAACGAGGCCGGGAAGGAGCTGGCGCGGATCATCGCGCAGGACATCGCCAGGACCATAGACGCCGCCGGGGCCCCGGCGGGGGAGGCGAACCGTGGTTGACCTGCCCGAGCGGAAGGTCGGCGTCATCGCCTGCTCGGGTGAGGAGCTCGCCGAGGGGACCGTGACCAGGCTCGCGGCACTGAAGGTGCTGCACGAACTCCGCAGGGGGCAGACGGTGACGATCTGCCTGCCGCTGTTCCTCGCGGGGGGCGAGGGCGATCGCGCCTTCGCCCGCTTCCACCCGACCATCACCGTGGACGGCTGCGAGCTGCGCTGCGCCGCCCGCGGGACGGCGATGTACTCCGGCGAACCGACGGCGAGCCTCGTCGTGAGCGATCTCGTCCGCGAGGCGGGACTGCCCGCGCCGTCCGGGCGCCGCCGCTTGGACGCCGCCGGTCGCCAGGCGACCGATCTGGTGGCGTCGCGCCTTGCCCAACTGGTTGACGAGACCCTCGCAACGGGAGAGTGCAGGCCGGAGACTCCGCGTCCAACACTCACCTCGCCCGCCGTGCTCGTCCAGCCGGGCACGTGCTCGTGCGGGTCGGGCATTCCCGTCGCGCGCGTGACGATCCAGGGGCGCGAGGTCGAGTTGCTCGCGCTTCCGTTGATCTTCAGCCAGATCCGGGAGGCCGGGGCCATGGCCGACGACGAGGCGTCGATCGGGAAGCTGATGGAGACGGTGAAGATCTACAACGAGGTGCCGGCGGCCGACGAGCCGGCCTGGCGAGAGGCGATCGCGCGGGAGTTCAGGGACTTCTGTTCGCGTGGGGCCCTGCGATGAGCCGGACGACCGCCTATCACACGACCGTCGAGTGGAAGGGCGAGCACTGGGGGCACCTGGCCATGGGCAACGGTCCCGAGATGCCCTTCTCGGCTCCACCGGATGCCCAGGGTCATCCCGGCGTGTTCACGCCCGAGGACGCCTTCGTGGCCGCCGCGAACACCTGCGTGATGCTGATGTTCATCTGGGCGGCGGAGCGATTCAAGCTGGCGCTGCAGTCGTACGAGTGCCGCGTCGAAGGGACGAAGCTCGTCGAGCTGGACCGCCGTGAGATCTTCACGACGCTCGAGTTCCGCCCCGTCATCCGGGTCGCCGCCAATGGGGAGGATCCGGCCCGCGTCGAGGCGAGAACCCGGCGCGCCCTGGAGTCGGCGCAGAAATACAGTCTCGTGGCGAATTCGGTGAAGTCGCGGATTGTGGTCGAGCCACGAATCCTCATCGAATGAGCCGCGGGAGGGGACCGAGGATGCAGCCGATGCGACGCGTCACGATTTCGGATTCCACTCGCGAGTTCATCGCCGCCCGAGGGGGCGTCGTGACGATTGCGAACCAGGTATACCTGGTGGGTTGATGACGGGCGGTCCGCGGCCCGGTCGGGTCGCTTGCTCGCCCGGACGCGCCCGCCGAGTGCGAGGCCCTGGAGGCCGGCGGCGGGGTGACGGTGTACGTCGAGCGCGCGCTGTTGGAGGGCGCGCCGGCGGGCGCCATCACGTTCCAGTTCGGTCTCCTGGGGCAGTGCACGGCCGTGGTTGAATCCCCCCTCGCCGCCCGGTAGCCGGTCGGACCCGCTTCGGGCCGCGCCGCACGGGTGGCGCGCGGCACGCGGATGAGCTGCCGTTCCCGACCTGCTATCCGGCTTCAAGACCCCTGACCCGTACCGCAACCTGGCGGATCGCGCGAGCGCCGATTGAACTGTTGCCATGCGTCGCGACTTAACGAAGATGTTACGCCGTCGCCACGCCGCGGAAACACCGACGGCGCATGTTGTTGTCGGTGGGACGATGAGCCTGTATGCCGACCTCATCCTCGCGATCTCGAGCGGTATCGTGGTCGTCGCCTCACTGTGGGTCCTGTACCGCGTGCATCCGCGCGTCATGCGTTCACCCTGGTGGTGGCGCTCAGGGTGAGGTCTACCGCTGAGACCGGGCTGCCGAGCAGTGCCCGGCGTTCCCGGGTGATCCTGCGCGCATTCACTGGAGCTTCGAAGACCCCGCTGCGATCCAAGGCGAGGAAGCCCGGCTCCGCGCGTTCGAAGCGGTCGCGTCCGGGCTGGCCGGGCGCTTGCGGATCTGGATGGCTCTCCCGGTGATCCGGCTGCGCATCGAGAACGACCTGGGCTAGCCACCGGACCCCTTCCGGTGGAGTCGATCCCTGACGTATGCCTGGTGGCGTGGCGATCCCTCCCGGACCGTTGCCGCCCCGCACTCCGGGCAGACCTCGGCCCGGCAGGCGACGTGCGGCCTGGCCGGCTCGCGGTACCCGCATTTCAGGCAGACGCAGGGCGCGGATTCATCCGCCGGGCCCTGGTCGGCCGGCCCACGGCGGTCCACGTCGGCAGGGGCCTGAAGCCGTTGGTCCGGTCCTCGGGGCGCACGGTCCACTCGTGCATGTGTCATCACACGTCTCCGGGCGGAGGTTGCGGCGCTCCGGGGCGTCAGCGCTCCGGCAGCAGGCCGACGTCGATCCGCCCGACGCTCAGATCGAGCGCCAGCGTGGCCGTCGCCACCGAGCGCTCGGCCTGCGACAGCAGCGACTGGCTGGTCAGCAGCGCCGACTCGGCGTCCAGCACGAAGTTGATCACGCTCCGGCCCGCGTCGTACTTCAACCGCTCGTCGTGCAGCACCCGCTCGCTCTCGGCGACCGAGTCGCGCAGCGCCGCGACCCGGCTCCTCGCGCTGTCGAGGTCGGCCATAGCGGTCCGGACCTCGCGCTCGACGCGCAGCCCGAGCTGCTGACGCGCCAGGCGCGCCTCCTCGACCTGAGCCGCGGCCGCCTGGATCTGCCCCCTGCGGCGGCCCCCGTCGAAGAGCGGCACCGAGACGTGGACGCCGAGGGCCCAGTCGGTCGCCGCGTTGCCCGGTGAGGGGGCGTTGGCCGGGAGTCCCGGCAGCATCTGGCCGATCAGTTGCGGGAAACCCAGCGGGCTGTTCGAGCCGTACTCGATCACCGAAGCGCGCAGGTCGATGCGCGGCCAGGCGGACTTCCGGGCGGCGGCCTCGGCCTGCCCGGCGGCGCGGATCTCGTGGTCCTGTGACGCGAGTTCCGGCCGACTCGCGGCGGCGTCCCCGAGGATGTCGCGCTCGGGCGCCGCGGGGGGCGGCAGATCGGGCGTCGCCGCCGTGTACGTCAGCGTCGGCAGGTCTCCCTCGAACCCCATCACGGCGGCCAGCGCGCTCAGCGACGACCGCCGGCCCGATCGCAGCGTGGCGAGGCTGCTCTCGACCTCGGCCACGCGCGTCTGGATCTTCAGCGCGTCCACCGGCACGGCGCGCCCTCCGGCGACGAGCTGGTTGGTGCGGTCCAGCAGCGACTGCAGGCTGGTGACGCGCGCCTCGCCAGCCCGGATGAGGTCGGTGTAGGTCAGCGTCTCCAGGTACAGCCGGGCCGTCTCGAAGACAAGCTCCTGCCGCCGCCGGTCCACGCCGCCCCGCGCCGACTCGACGCGCTCCCGCGCCGCGGACAGTTCGGCGGCGGTGCGGCCGAAGTCCCAGGCCAGCCACTTCGCGTCGGCGCTGCCGGAGTAGAGCGCGGTGTCGAAGCGGAGGAGCGCCGGCGACGCCCCGAACGGATAGCCGTGGTCGTATCGCGTGCGGGAGGCGTCGGCCGACAGATCGACCTGCGGCAGCAGGGCCGCCCGGGTGCTGGTCACGATCCCCTGCCGGCGCTGGACCTCCGCCTGCGAGGCCTTCAGCTCGGGGGAGTGCGCCAGCGCGTAGTTGACCGCATCCCGCAGGCTCATGGCCGCAGGGGCAGGCGTGTCCTGCGCGGCAGCGACGACCGCCGAGAGCGCGAACGGCGCGACGAGTGTGATCCACAGTTTCATAAGACGTTCCCCTGGTCCGCCGCTATTCGCGGCCGGACGGTTGCTGCCCCATGCCGACGGCCAGCTTCCGCCGGATGTTCTCGGGAAGGCCGTGGTCGGGCGCCTTCGCATACACGAGGTAATAGGTCACCGGGATCACGAAGAGCGAGAACGCCGTCGACACGATCAACCCGAAGATGAGCGACCAGGCCATGCCGCCGAACACGGTGTCGATCGTGATCGGCAGGACGCCGAGCACGGCGGCGCCCGACGTCAGCAGGATCGGCCGCAGGCGGATCGACACGCTGTCGAGGATGGCCTCCTCGAGCGCCAGCCCGCGCATCAGGCCGAGCTGGATGAAATCCACGATGATGATCGAGTTCCTGGTGACGATCCCGGCGAGCGCGATCATGCCGATGAAGGCCGGGCCCCCGAAGAACACCGGGTCCCTGAAGGCGCCGACCTGGTGCGTCCCGATCTGGTTCAGGAGCCAGAAGCCGGGCAGCACGCCGATGACCATCAGCGGGATGGCCAGCATGATCGTGAGCGGCAGCGCGTAGGATCCGGTCTGGTTCATCAGGATGATGTAGATCGCGATGAGCGCGGCGAGCATCGCGAAGCCCAGGTCCCGGAACAGGTGCATCGTGATGTACATCTCGCCTTCGTCCCACCAGCCGATCGCGATCCCGCGGGCCACCGCCCACGGCACGCCGCCGCCCTTGCGGAACATCGTCCGCGCGCCGAGCGGAATCGGCGTCGCCTTCTCGTCCACGAAGCTGCGCGTGCCGTTCTGCACCTGGTCGGCCCGGAGGTCGAGGATCGTCTCGACCGGCGGCCGCCCGGCCATCTCGCCGAGCACGTACACCACGCGCTGGAGCTGGCGGTGATAGATGGTCTTGTCCTCGATCGTCGTGCGCCAGGCGCCGAGCTCGGAGAGCGCGACCAGGCTGCCGGTGGCGCCCTTGGCGTAGATTCGCGAGAGGTCCACCAGGCTGGACCGCTCGACGCGGGGGAACCAGAGCGCGATCCGGACGGGGATCCGCTCGTGCGGCACCTGGGCGATGCCCGCGGACTGGCTGCCGAGGGCCAGCGCCATCGTGCGGGCGATGTCGTCGGTCGAGATGCCGTTCAGGGCTGCCTTCTGCTTGTCCACGTCGAAGACGTACTTGGCCTGGTTCTCCTCGACCGTGTCGTCGATGTCCACGACGCCGAGCTCGCGGCGCAAGCGGGCCTTGACGATCGAGGCGGCCCCGATCAGGTCCTCGTACGACTGCGTCGGGCTGCCGTAGACGGCCGCGACGAGGGTGGCCATGGCCGGCGGGCCGGCGGGCAGTTCGACGATCTTCAGCTTGACGCCGTTGCGGGCGGCGATGGCCGTCAGGTCGGCGCGCAGGCGCAGCCCGAGGGCGTGGCTCGACGCGGCGCGCTCGGTCTTGTGAATCAGATTGACCCGGATGTCGGCGCGGTTCGGCGCCCGGCGCAGGAAGTACTGGCGCATCAGGCCGTTGAAGTCCACCGGCGACGTGGTGCCCACGTACGCTTCGTACTCGGTGACCTCGGGGACCGACTTCAGGTAGCTCTCGAAGGCGCGCGCGGCAGCGTCGGTGCGCTCGAGCGTCGTGCCCGTCGGCATGTCGAGCACGAGCAGGATCTCGTCCTTGTTGTCGTAGGGGAGCTGCTTCACCTGGACGCGCCTTGTCAGCACCAGCAGCACGCTCCCGATGAACAGCACGAACACGAGGAGCAGGAATAGCCGGCCGAGCCGCGGCTTCTCGATGAGCGGCCGGAGCGTCCGATTGAAGAACCGGCGCGGGCCCGACGCCCCCGCCTTCGGCGCCTCGTGAGCCTCCCCTTCCGAATGATGGCCCTTGAGCAGGTGGTAGGCCAGCCACGGCGTGATCGTGAAGGACACGGCCAGCGACATGAGCATGGTCACCGGCACGTTGGCGGCCATCGGGCGCAGGTACTGCCCCATCATGTCGGTCACGAACAGCAGCGGGAGGAACGACAGGATCACCGCGAAGGTGGCGGCGATGAGCGGCGGTCTGACCTCGTTGACCGCGTCGAGCACGATGTCGGCCGTGGCCCGCCCCGCAAGCTGGAAGTGGCGGTGGATGTTCTCGACGTCCACGATCGGATCGTCCACCAGCAGGCCGATCGACACGGTCAGCGCGAAGAGCGAGACGCGGTTGATCGAGAAGCCGAGGAAGTAGTTGACGATGAGCGTCAGGCCGAACACGCACGGCACGACGATGGCCACCACCAGCGCCTGCCGGAACCCGAGCCCGATGGCCAGCAGCGCCATCACGACCACGATGGCGACGAACAGGCCCTCCTGCAGCTCCCCGACCTTGTCGTTGGCGGTGACGCCGTAGTTGCGCGTGACGACCACCTGCACGTCGGCAGGCAGGATCGCCTTCCTCAACTCGGTCATCTTCGCCAGGAGGTCCTCGGACACCCAGACGTTGTTGGTGCCGTGCTTCTTGGCGACGGCGATCGTCACCGCCGGCTGCTCGGCTCCCGGCGGCGGCCCGATCGCTCCCGGGCCTCCAATCAGGCTGCCCGCGGCCCCCTCCTCCTTGGGGTGGTCCCAGGCCAGCCCGCGGTGGAAGCGCACGTAATCGGTGAACTCTCCGGGGCCGTCGGCGACCTCGGCCACGTCGCGCAGGTAGACCGGCCGGCCGCTCCACACGCCGACCACCAGGTTCCCGAGATCCCGCGCGTCGGCGATGAACTGGCCGGCCTGCACGCGCACGTCCCGGTCGTTGCGGTCGAAGGCGCCCGCGAGCAGGCTGGAATTGGAGGCTTGGATCGCGCGGCCGAGATCGAGCGAGGCGATCCCGTACGACGCCATCCGCGTGGCCGACGGCCGGATCAGCAGCTCGCGCGGGCGTCCGCCCACCACGTAGGCCAGGCCGGCGTTGTCCACGCCCTGCAGACGCGCGACCAGTTCGTCGGCCATGCGCCGCAGCTCGTAATCGCTCCGCGTGCCGCTGGTCAGCGTGAAGGTCACAATCGGCACGTCGTCCACGTCGATCGGCTTCACGACCCATCCCGACGCGCCCGGCGTCATCCGGTCCGCGTTCTCGTTGAGCTTGCGGATGAGCTTCACGTAGCTCGGCTCGAGCGGCTGCCCGACGTAGAAACGCACCGTGACGATGCTCTGCCCGGGCATGGAGCGGGAATAGACGTATTCCACGCCGGGGATCTGGTCGAGCATCTTCTCGAGGGGGGTGGAGACGAGCTGCTCGACGTCGCCGGCGCTGCGGCCCGGGAACGACACCATCACGTTTGCCGCCGCCACCGTAATCTGCGGTTCCTCTTCCCGGGGGGTGATCATGAGGGCGAGCGCCCCGAGGGCGATCGACACCAGGATGAACACCACCGACAGGTTCGACTCCAGGAACTTCCGGACGATGCGGATCGTGAGGGAGTCGTGCGCGGGGCTCATCGGACCGTCCTCCCCTCTGTGACCCCGGCGGCGCCGCGCAGGGCCACGGTCTCGCCGGCCGCAAGGCCGCTCTGCACCTCGAACCCGTCACCAACCGCGCGGCCGAGCTGCACGGTTCGTCGCTCGAGGCGCCCGCCGCGAACCACGTCCACCATCGTCAACTGGCCCGCGCGAATCACCGCCGCCGCGGGCAGCGCCAGCACCTGTTCCGGCTCCATGGCGATCCGCAGCCGGCCGAACATCCCCGGCAAGACGTCCGCCGTATCGATCATGTGCACCCGGACGACGACGGTCCGGCTCGCCGGGTCCGACGAGGGCACGATCTCGACGACGCGCCCCTGCCGCTCGCGATCGAGCGCGTCCACCCGGAACGTCAGCATGTCGCCGAGGTGGATGCGGTCCAGCAGGTTCTCGGGCACGTTGGCCGCGAACCACAGCCGGCCCTGTTCGTACATCGTCAGCAGCGGTTTCCCCGGGGCGGCCAGGTCGCCCACGTTCGCGAGCTTGTCCACCACCGTGCCGGTGAACGGGCTGCGGATGATGGCGTACGAGAGGCCCACTTCGGCCTCGCGCTCGGCCTGCTGCAGGCGGTGCAGGTTCGCCTGGGCGACGTCGAGCGCCGTCTTCGTATGCTCGAAGTCGTAGGGGGTGATCACCTTCTGGTCGAACAGGGGCTTGTCGCGGGCGTAGTCGGCTTGCGCCTGCGCCAGCGTGGCCTCGGCGCTGCGCCGGGCGTCCTGCGCCTGCTCGACTCGGTGCCGCAGGTCGCGGTCGTCGAGCACCGCGAGAATCTGGCCGCTGGTCACGCGCTGGCCGGCCGAGGCGCGCATCTCGACCAGGTCGGCGACCACGCGGGCGGTGACCGTGGCGATCTGCTCGGGCTGGACCGTGCCGACCACCTCGGTCGCCGTGGGCAGTGTCTGCGGCGTCAGCACCTGGGTGGCCAGGCCGGCGGCCGATTCCCCGGACGCCGTTTCGTTGCGGGCGGGGATGACGCCCGACCGGCAGGCGCCCAGGATCCAGAGCATGAGGACGAGGATGACGGCAAGGGAGGACCCGACCCGCCAGATCGTGGACCGGCGGTGGCGCCGTAGCGCCGGGACCGTCTCGACGTCTGAGGACCGATTGTTCGAGCGTTCAGCGGCCATGCGGTGTCTCTCCTGGTGAACCGGCGAGGAGGTGGAACATGAAGGGCACGAGCTTGTCGGCGACGCGCCGTTCGAGGGACGGGTCGAGGCGCAGGCGGTGCTCGATGGCCATCGCGGCGGGGCCGCCGAGCAGCCACAGGGCGAGGACGCCGGGGTCGATGTCGGATGACAGGTGCCCGCTCTCCACGGCGCCCTTCGCCAACCGGGTCAGGATCTCCACGTAGCCGCGAATGAGCCCGCGCATCCGCGCCAGCAGCGCCGGATCTCCCGCGGCCGACGCCTCGGCCAGCAGCTGGATCGGCAGGCCGTGGCGTTCGAGCACGACGGACAGGTGGTGCTGAACGATCTGTTGCAGGCGCGCGGTGGGCGTCAGGTCGCCCTTCTCGGCGATGGCGCGAATTGGCACCAGCAGTTGCGCTTCGAGGCGGTCCATCAGGCCGAGCAGCAGCGCCTGCTTGGTCGCGAAGTGCCGGTAGATGGCCGCCTCGGAGAATCCGACGCGGGCGGCGATCCGCTTCATCGTCATCTGGCCCAGGCCGGACTCGGTGGCGAGTTCGCTGGCGCGGTCGAGGATCTGCTCGCGGCGGGCCGCGGCGGCGACGCGAAGGCGTGTGTTCCGTTTAGGAAGTGTGTGCTCACTCACATTGTCAGGCTACCGCGATGGAGCACAGGTGTCAAGTGGCCAGTGTGAAATAGTCAACACACGCGATATATATCGGTAATATCGCTGTAAGGCGCTCCGGTCGCGATGCGCCCGCCGGTGTTGACAAGAAGTATCAATTCGTTGTTACTTGAATTATATGGGAATCTGCGGTAGCATGACCGATGACTCGGATGACGGCAGGGGACACATGACCGAGACACCACAGACGATTTCCAGGGACAACCAATGGACACAGGCGTCGGCGCGGCTCGTGTCTGCCCTTGACCTCCCGACGCAGCCCGTCGGAGTCTGGCTGATTCGGCCCGCGGATGACCTCGCGCCGTTCGCGGGATTCGGTGCAGACGACTCGCTCCGGTTCTGCCAGGCGCTGATGCGCGCGCGGCGAGGCGAGTCGGTGCTGGTGCAACCGGCGCGGTTGGCGTGCCCGGCGGCTGCGCGGGCGTTTGGGTTTCGCCCGCTCCCGCCCGCCCTTGAGAGCGGAGAAGCCCTCGTTGGCTTCGGCATCGTCTCGGACGCCGCCACCGGCCGGACCATGTTCGAGCACATGCCCAGGTTCCCATTGGGTGCTGTGGTTGCCGTGGCTACCGCTCCGCTCGCGAAGGCCCCGTGTCCCCCCGATGTCGTCGTAGTGGAAGGACCGTCGGAAGCCCTGATGTGGCTGGCGCTCGCCGACCTGAACCGGACTGGCGGCCTCCGCCGCCACGGCGACACCGCGGTGCTCCAGGCGACGTCGTCGATGCCGTCGTGGTGCCGTACCAGGAGCAGCGGCTGAATTTCTCGCTGGGCTGCTACGGCTGCCGCGAGGCCACCGATCTCGGGCCCGAGGAAACGGTCCTGGGCTTTCCGGTCGCGCAACTCGACGGGCTGGTGGAGGCCCTCGAGCGTCTGCGCGCAACGGCCATCCCACGCTCACGCGCGAAGAAGCCGTACGAGCTGTTCGTGAAGGCGCAGGCGTCGGCGGGCCAAATCAGCGACCCGTCCCTGGCTGCCTCACCTGACCCTGTTCATCCCAGATCGAAGGAGTCCTGACATGGCCGATTCCTCTCCGGCTCCGGCGTTCGAATCCAGGCACCCGACATCGAGGAACAACTCTATGACCGAATCAAGACCCTGGCGACGCGACGCGATACTGAGCCTCCTGCTCCTGGCCCTGCTGACGGCGGCGGCGTGGTGGACGCAAATCTGGGTGATGACGGCCGTGCCCGTGGGATTCCTGTTCGGCTTCCTCCTGCAGAAGGGCGACCTGTGCGGCGCTTCCGCGTTCAGCGAGGTGGTCCTCTCGCGCGACGGGCGCAAGACGTTCGGCCTCTGGGTGGCCATCGTCGTCTCGATGGTCGGCTTCGCCCTGATCGCGGAACTCGGGTGGGTGCGCCTCGCGCCCAAGCCGATGTTCTGGCTGAACTACGTCGTGGGCGGCGCGTTGTTCGGGACCGGCACGGTGCTGGCCGGCGGCTGCATCAGCGGGTGCCTGTTCAAGGCGGGCGCCGGCAATCTCAACTCGATGGCGGCGCTGGTCGGCATGCCGCTCGGCATCGGGATGGTGGAGTACGGCCCGCTCAACGCGCTCCATCGTTCGATGATGACCCACGTGGTGAAATCAGGGACGGGCGGCCCGGTGACGCTGACGACGGTGACGGGGCTGCCGTTCTGGGTGCTGGCGGTCGCGATCGCGGGAGCGACGGTGGCGGGCGTGCTCGTGCGTCGCGCCAGGCGGCCGGCTCCGGCGCGCGAGGCGCAGGCCCATCCGGTTCGGCGTCTGCTCACCGGGTCGTGGAGACCGTGGCAGGCGGGCCTGGCCATCGGCCTGCTGGCGGTGCCCGCGTACCTGTCCTCCGCCGCCAGCGGCCGGAACTACCCGCTGGGCGTGACGCACGGCGTGCTCCAGGCGTACGAGTTGCTGACGGACAACCATCTCGCGCACGTCTGGAGGCCGGCGCCGGCGGCGACCGTGGCCCCGCGGCCAACGCGACCCTGCGCCGCGGCATCGGGCCGGTGCCCGCCGTGGCCAGGCCGGTGCCGTCTCGCCGCCCAAGTCGATCAACTGGTGGCTCGTCCTGGTCGTGATCGGCCTGGTGCCGGGCGCTTTGTGGCGGCCCGCCTGTCGGGCGTCGCCCGCCTGCGCGAAACGCGATCCCGCCGAAACGGTGACGGCCTTCTTCGGCGGCATCCTGGTAGGCGCCGGCGCCGCGTTCGCGACCGGGTGCGTGGTGGGCAACATCCTCTCGGGCTGGGCGCTCATGAGCGTCGGCATGTTCGTGTTCGGCGTCGTGACGATCCTCGCCAACTGGATCACCACCTACGTCCACCTGATGGGTGGCACGTTCGATCGCGCCACCCTGCGCGCGGTGCTGTTTCGATAGCGGCCGGTGCCGGAGGGCTGGCGCACGCGCGCCACACGGCGATGGGGCTCTGGGGGATGGACAGATGAACGAGGTGACGCTCGACACACTCGAAGCGGTCGGAGGGGCGCTGGGGCACAAGGGCCGCTTGCGGATCCTGGCGCTGCTGCGCGAGGCCGACCTCTACGTCTGCCAGATCAGGACGGTGCTGGGCCTCGCCGCCTCGACGGTGTCGGTCCATCTGGCCATCCTGCGACAGGCCGGCCTGGTCGCCGAACAGAAGGAGGGGCGGTTCGTCCGATACGGACTGACCGGCGAGGAGCCCCTCGGGAGCGTCGTGCGGGAGATCCTGCACCTCGCGAAGGAGGACCGGCAGGTGGTCGAGGACGCCCGACTGCTGGACGCCGTCCGGCGCCAGCCGCTCGATCGGGTCTGCCGGGCCGGCCTCGACCTGACGGCTCTCGGAATCGAAGGGCACGGGTGCCGGCGGCGGAGACCCGCGCCCGCGCCGGAACACCGGGTGGCTTCGACCACCCGCTCCAGCATAGTCACATAACGACAGGGCTGCGGTTCTCCGAATCGCAAGCCCTGCACCGAAGGAGTCAGTCACATGTCGCAACCACAGTCGCTTTATGTTCCCCCGGAGTGGGCGTTCGAGTTCCACGGCCATCGGTGTCCGTTCATGCCGCTCGGCTATCGCATGGGCCTGCTCGCGCTCGGCGTCGCTCGGGACGAACCGGGAGATGGATCACACGCTCCACGTCATCTGCGAACTGGGTGAGGGGCATCCGCAGACGTGCCTGATGGACGGCATCCAGATCGCCACGGGCGCCACCTTCGGAAAGACGCTGATCGAGAAGACATTCTGGGGCAAGCTGGCAGCCACCTTCTGGTTCCCGGGGAAGACGGCCGTCCGTTACGCGCTCAAGGCGGAGTTCCTCGACACGTTCGGCGCGCAGGAGTTCTTTGCCTACCGCAAGCGGGGGGTCGAGCCGTCGGGCATTCCGGCCGCCGTCACGCAGGAGGCCATCGACTGGACGTCGTCGCTCGCCGACGAGGCGATCTACGCCGTGCGGTTGCGCCCGGACTTCCAGTACCAGCCTCCCAAAGGGTCGTTCAACAAGGCATTGTGCTCGAAGTGCGGCGAGTACGTGTTCGAGCGCTACCTTCGCCAGCAGAACGGCCAGCCGGTCTGCATCCCCTGTTCGGGCTACGGCCGCTGAGGTCGCGATGGGACACGAGGATCACGGCCACGGCCTGCCGAGCGACGGCGTGACGGACGGCCGGCTCTGGATGAGTCTCGGCCTCAATGTGATCATCACCGTCGCCGAAGTGGTTGGCGGCCTGATGGCCGGCAGCCTCGCGCTGCTGTCGGACGCCGCGCACAACCTGAGCGACGTCGCGACACTTGGCCTGGCCGTCGGCGCGCGGCGACTCGGTCGTCGCGCGACGACGCCGCGCCACACCTACGGACTGAAGCGCGCGGAGGTGATCGCCGCCCTGGCGAACGCCGTTCTACTGGTTGCCGTGACCGCCCTGATCGCACGTGAAGCCATCGTGCGGCTGCAGCATCCCGCGCCGAGTGGAGCAGGGACCGATACGGTCGTCGCGTTGGTAGCCTTGGCGGCCAACGCTGGATCAGTGCTGCTCCTGCGCCGTCACGACGAGCACGACGTGAACGTCCGGAGCGCATTCCTCCACCTGGCGCAGGACGCGCTGGCCTCTCTCGCCGTGGTCGTCGCCGCCCTGCTGGCCGGCACGCGCGTCGGACCCTATGTCGATTCGGCCGTCGCGCTGCTGGTTGGCGCGACCGTGCTGCGCGGGGCGTTCTCGCTCGTCCGGGAGACGATGGGCACCCTGCTCGAGGCTTCACCCGCGGGCGTGGACCTCCAGGCGATGGCCGTGCGGGTCGGGGACCAGTTCGCCCCGGCCCGTCTCCACCACGTCCACGTCTGGGAGATTGCGCCGGGCCAGCGGGTGCTCACCGCGCACGTGGACCTCGGCGCGGAGATGAATGGCCGCGGCATCGAGACGTTGCTCCGCGGCATCAAGCACGTTCTCGAGAAGGAGTGGGACGTGACACACGCCACTCTCGAGCCGGAGGTGGAGGGGTGCGGGAACGGGAACCTGCTGGGGCGCTGGGATCAGTGACCGCCGTGAGAGTCGCCGGTGCGGTCGCGCTGATGCTCGTGCTCGCCGCCGCGACGAGGGCCGTCGCCCAGCCGGCCGAACCCGTCCGGTTTCGCGTGGGCAGCGCCGACGTCGAGCTCGGCGGGCAGGTACGGCTGCGGTTCGAGGACGACCGCGCCTTCGACGTGCGCGGGTACCGACCGTCGATTGACGACGGCTTTCTGCTCTCGCGGGTGACGTTCGACGGGTCGGTGCGCTTCTCGCCGCGCCATCGGCTGTTCGTCGAACTGCGTGACGCGCACGAAACCGGGTCGTACCTTACCGAGCAGGACTTTCCACGCAGCAACCCGTTCTCCGATACCCTCGACGTCCGGCAGTTGTACTACGAGGGGCGCGGGCTTGCAGGATCGTGGCTGGGCGTCCGTCTGGGCCGCCAGCAGATCTCGTACGGTGATCAGCGGGTCTTCGGTCCCGGGCAGTGGGGAAACACCGGGCGGTGGGTCTGGGACGCGGCGCTCGTCAACCTGAAGGGGCACCACCTGGACGCCGACGTCTGGATTGGCCGGCCCGTCCGGAGCCGGCCCGATCGGTGGCCCGACCCCAGCGTTTCCGAGCCTGTCGTGGGCGCGGCTTACGTGCGCGCGCAGGGGCTGCCGCTGCGGCTCGACGTGTTTTACGTGCACAAGGAGGATCGCTCGGGGATGACGGTCGGCGAACGCGGCGCCGGGAACCTGCGCGCCGAGTCGCTCGGATTCCAGGCCGAGGGGGCACGCGGCAAGGTGGATTACGCCCTGACCGGCGTCATCCAGCGCGGCCGGTGGGGCCAGGACCAGATCCGCGCCGCTGGAGCGAGCGGCATGCTGGGGGTTCGCCTGAACCTGCCATGGCAGCCGAGAGTGCGCGCCCTTCTGACGTGGGGATCGGGGGACCGGGATCCTCACGACGGCGTCCACGGCACGTTCGACGGGGTCCTGGGGGGCGCCGACATCGCGTTCTACGGGTATTGCAACCTCTTCTTCTGGGCCAACCTCTGGGATCGCGAGGTGCAACTGCTGCTGCACCCGTCCGAGCGCCTCGATCTCCACGTGCAGGAACACGACTTCGCGCTCGCCTCCGCTCGGGATGCCTGGTACAGCACGTCACTCTCAACCGTGCGGCGCGACCCGAGCGGCCAGTCCGGCGTGGAACTGGGTCACGAGCTCGACGCGCGCGCTGTCTACCGGGCGCGTCCCTGGCTCGAGCTGATGGCGGGCATGGGCTATTACCTCCCGGGGCCATTCGTGCGCCTCACGGGCCCGGCGCGCCACGGGCTCTGGTACATGACGCAGGTGACATGGACGTGGTGACTGGTCGGTTACGAGCGTCGAGCCCGCCGGCGGTGTCGCTCCTGCGGTTGCTCGGGTTGTTCCTGAGAATCGGCGCCATCGGGTTCGGCGGCGGGATGGCGGTGATTGCCCTGATGGAGCGAGAACTGGTGGACGAGCGCCGGCTGGTGCCCCCCGACGAGTTCCTCCACGGCGTCGGCCTCAGCCAGGTGCTCGGTCCGTTCGCGGTCAACGCCGCGTTCTTCGTCGGTTACCGACGCCACGGCTTGGGCGGGGGGCTCGCCTCGGCGGCGGCGTTCCTGGCGCCGTCGGTGGCCGCCGTCATCGGCCTGTCGGCGTTGTACTTTCATTATCAC
This sequence comes from uncultured Acidobacteriota bacterium, assembly GCA_963776495.1. Taxonomy (GTDB): domain Bacteria; phylum Acidobacteriota; class Vicinamibacteria; order Vicinamibacterales; family Fen-181; genus FEN-299. The sequence continues at coordinate 1,581,869 of CAVZMW010000003.1, forward strand.
CACGTGCCCGCCCTCGCGGGGGCGCTCGCGGGGCTGGGGCCCGTCGTGATCGCGCTCATTCTCGCCGCCGCATGGTCCATGGGACGGAAGGCCGTCAGGTCGTGGCCGGCCGGCGTCCTGGCCGTCGCGGGGCTGGCCGCGGGGATCGTGCGCGTCAACGCGGTATGGATCCTTCTGGCCGCGGGCGTGGTGGGGCTGCTGATGGGCCGACGGATGACCGTGGGCCGGTCCGACGCCGGCCAGACGCGCGCCGCGCCCGCCGGTGACAAGACCAGCGTGGGCCTGCGCGTGCCGGGGCTGCTGCCGCTCGCGGTGGCCGCCAGTGTCCCGCCGGTGGGACTGGCTTCGCTGCTGCTGACGTTCCTGAAAGTCGGTCTCGGCTTCTTCGGCGGCGGCTTCGTGCTCGTGGCCATTCTGCGCCAGCAACTCGTCGCGACGCTGCACTGGCTGACCCCGCGCGAGTTCCTCGACGGGGTGGCGATCAGCAACCTGACGCCGGGCCCGATCGCCGTGCTCGCCACGTTTGCCGGCTACAAACTGCACGGCGTTGGCGGCGCGCTCGCCGCTACCATTGGCCTCTTCACCCCGGCCGTCGTGCTGATGACCGTGTTCAGCGCCATGTACAGTCGTCTTCAAGGTTCGCGGCGCCTCCACGCGTTCATGTCGGGCGTCGGCCCCGCCGTCGTCGGCCTGGTGGCGGGCGCGGCAGTGCTGCTGTGGCCGTCGGGCATCGTGTCGTGGCGGGCCTTCGTCGTGATGGCCGTCGCGCTGGCGCTGCTCGTGCGCTGGCGATGGCACCCGGCGTTCGTGCTGGCGGTCGGCGTGGTGTCGGCGATGCTTGGGTGGGTGCCGTAGCCCGCCCGGAGAGGACACGGGAATGTCATCGAGATACATGAATCCCTACGCGGCGGGGTTCCTGCTGGGACTCGTGCTGCTGGCCACGTTCTTCGTGACCGGTCACGGGCTCGGGGCGAGCGGAGCGACCAAGAACGTGGTGATCGCGTCGGTCGGTGCGGCCTCGCCCGCCCATGCGGCCGGGTCTGCCTATTACAGCGCCGTGGTCGGGCCCGACCAGGACAATCCGCTCGTCTCGTGGATCGTCTTCGAGATGATCGGCGTCTTCATCGGCGCGTGGCTGTCGGGGCTGCTCTCTCACCGCCTGAAGATGGTGACCGAATCCGGGCCCCGCGTGCGCCGCAAAGTCCGATGGACGTTCGCCGCCATCGGCGGGGCGATGTTCTGGTTCGGCGCCCAATTCGCCCGAGGATGCACAAGCGGCGCCGCGCTCAGCGGCATGGCCGTGCTCTCCACCGCCGGGTTCGTGACGATGCTCGCCATCTTCGGGACGGGATACGCCAGCGCGTATTTCGCGCGGAAACTCTGGCTCTGATCCCGGAGGGAGACTGACATGTTCGCGATGCTTGGACCGATGCTCCTTCCGGATCGTCTCGACCTGCTGGCGGCGGTTGTCCTGGGAATCGCGTTCGGCTTCGTCCTCGAACAGGCGGGATTCTCGTCGTCGCGCCGCCTGGCCGGCGTGTTCTACGGCTACGACTTCACGGTGATCCGCGTCTACTTCACCGCGGTGGTGACGGCGATGAGCGGGGTGCTGCTGCTAAGCCACTTCGGCCTCCTCGATCTCGACATGATCGTGGTCAATCCGACCTGGCTCGCACCGGCGATCGCGGGCGGCGTCATCATGGGGGCCGGCTTCATCCTCGGCGGCTACTGCCCGGGCACGAGCGTGTGCGCCGCGGCGATCGGCAAGGTGGACGCCATGGTCTTCATCGGGGGCGGGCTGCTGGGCGTGCTGGCCTTCGGGGAGGGCTTCCCGCTTTACGCACGTTTCTACGAGTCCACCTCGCTCGGTCCGATCGCGGTGTTCGACTCGCTCGGACTGGCGCGTGGCCTGTTCGCGTGCCTGCTGATTGGCGCGGCCGTCGCGGCGTTCGCCATCACGACCCTGATCGAGAAGCACGTGGCGGGAACCGCTGCGCCGTCGCATGGCTTCTCGACCAGGAAGCACGTCGTGGCCGGGATGGCGATGCTCGCGCTGGGCCTCGTGCTGCTCGTCATGCTGGGCCGGGTGCCATGACAAATCGTTATGGACCGCATGCGAGTCTTGCACTTTACTTCGCCCGGCGCAGGCGACACCATCTATCGGTCGTACATCCGTCGCACGAGCCGGGCGCTTGGCGGCGGCGACGACCAGGGCCTCCCAAGGACGACGAATCGATGAGCGACGGGTTCTCACGACGACGGTTTCTCGGAACCATCGGGGCGGTTGGCGCGGCTGCCGCGGGCGCCGCGGCGACGGCTGAAGGCAGCGGCCACCCGCCGGGCTGGCGCGGCACCGAGCGCGTCCAGCAGATCGCGACCAATTGCGAGATGTGCTTCTGGCGGTGCGGCGTGCTGGCCGAGGTGGCCGACGGCAAGGTCCTTCGCCTGGAGGGCAATCCCGATCACCCGCTGACGCGGGGCCGCCTCTGCGCGCGAGGGAACGCCGGGACCGGCCTGCTCTACGACCCGGACCGGCTGAAGTGGCCCGCTCCTCAGGACCGGCGCCCGTGGCGAGGGCCAGTTCAAGCGGGTGAGCTGGGATGAGGCGCTCGACTTCTTCGCCTCGAAGCTGAAGACCCTCCGCGACACGCACGGCCCGGAGAGCGTCGCCTTCTTCCCGCACGGCCTGGCGCCCCAGTTCTTCGCCACGCTGATGAAGGCGTACGGCACGCCCAACAGCGCGGAGCCGTCGTTCGCGCAGTGCCGCGGGCCCCGTGAAGTCGGCTACGGGCTCACCTTCGGCCACGGACTCGGCTCGCCCGAGCCGGTCGATCTCGAGGAGTCGAAGCTCATCGTCCTCATCGGCAGTCATCTGGGCGAGAACGTCTTCACGTCCCAGATCACGGCGTTCGCCACCGGGCTCTCTCGCGGCGCGAAGCTGATTGCCGTCGATCCCCGCTTTTCGACGGCCGCGGCCAAGGCCGACTGGTGGCTGCCGATCCGCCCGGGGACGGACATCGCCCTGTTGCTCGCGTGGATGAACGTGCTGATCGCCGAGGGCCTCTACGATCGCGAGTACATCGCAGAAGTACGCGGCCGGATTCTCCGAGCTTGCGGCGCACGTCCGGGAGTTCACGCCCGAGTGGGCCGAGACGATCACCGAACTGCCCGCCGGCCGCATCCGGGAAACGGCCCGGGCCATGGGCGCCGCGAAGCCGGCCGTGCGTCCTCCACCCCGGCCGGCACGTGACCTGGTACGGCGACGACACGCAGCGCGCGCGGGCGATGGCGATCCTCACGGCGCTCCTCGGCAGTTGGGGGCGCAAGGGCGGCATCTTCCTGCCGACCCCGGTCCCGAGAGGCAGCTTCGACCTGCCCTCGTTCCCCGAGTCCGCGCGCGGCCGGGCCGACGGCGCCGGCACCCGGTTCCCCCTGGCGTCAGAAGACCAGGGGGTCACCAACGGGCTGGTGGATGCCACGATCAGCGGCGAGCCGTATCCGATCAAGGCCTGGGTCGTCTACGGACAGAACGTCCTGGAGAGCATCCCGCAGCAGCAGCGCACCCTGCAGGCCATCGAGAAGCTGGACCTGATGGTGGTGGTCGACGTCCTGCCGGTCAACCAGGTCAACTACGCGGACCTGGTCCTGCCGGAAGCGACCTACCTGGAGCGATACGACGCGCCCACGATCGTGGAAACGGCGAAGACGCCGTTCATCTCCGTACGGTTTCCCGGCGTGCGAACCGCTGTACGAATCCAAGCCCGGGTGGTGGATCGCGAAGCAGATGGCGCGGCGGCTGGGACTCGACGCGTGGTTCCCGTGGGACACGCCCGAGCAGCACCTCGCCCAGATCGTCGGGCCGATGAACATCAACCCGCTGGAGCTGCGCAATCGCGGCGCGATCGGCTTTCCCGGGCGACCCTACCTGGAGGACCGCCTGGCCGACGACCCGGCGGCCTTCGACACCGACAGCGGCAAGATCGAGCTGTACAGCGCCCGCCTGAAGGAACTCGGCGCCGACCCGCTTCCGCGCTACACGCCGGTCGGGGAGCCCCCCGCGGGGTATCTCCGCCTGATCTACGGTCGCGCCCCGGTGCACTCGTTCGCGCGGAGCCAGAACAACGAGATGCTCAACGCCCTCATGCCCGAGAACGAGGTGTGGCTGCACACGCAGTCCGCCCGGGCCCTCGGCCTGCGGGACGGGGCGCGGGTGCGGCTCGAGAACGAAGACGGCGTCAGGAGCCTTCCCGTCCGCGTGAAGGTGACCGAGGGGATCCGGCGTGATTGCGTTTACATGGTGCACGGATTCGGGCACCGCTCGAAGGCCCTGCGGCTGGCGTTCGGCCGGGGCGCCTCGGATACCGAGTTGATGAACCGCGTCAAGGTGGATCCGCTGATGGGCGGGACCGGGATGCGGGTGACCTTCGTGCGCCCGGTGACCGACGGGACGGCGAGGTAGGAGGACAGGTGGCCCGATACGCGATGGTGACCGATCTCCGGAAGTGCGTGGGCTGCCAGGCCTGCACGGCGGCGTGCAATGCCGAGTGGGACGTCCCGGCGGGGCACGCCAGGACCCGCGTGCGGCCGACGCGGCTGGCCGGCACGTTCCCCAACCTGGTGTCCAGTGTCTACGTGGCCCAGTGCAACCACTGCGACCGTCCGCCCTGCGTCGAGCCGTGTCCGACCGGCGCCACGTTCCAGGCGGCGGACGGGACGGTCCTGGTGGACAAGGCGCTCTGCATCGGCTGCGGCTTCTGCGTCGAGGCGTGCCCCTACGAGGCCCGCTTCATCGACCCGATCGCGAAGAAGGTGGACAAGTGCGACTTCTGCGCGTCCCGCACCGCGCGCGGCGCGCGTGCCCGCCTGCGTGGCGACCTGCACGGCGCACGCGAAGTACTTCGGCGATCTCGAGGACCGTTCGAGCGAGGTGTTCCGGATGGTCTACCAGGGCGGCGCCGGCCGCAACGAGACCCGCACCGTCGCCGTGGGACCGAACGTCTACTACCTGGGGCGCCCCGAGCACCTCGACCTGCTCCGCTCGACCTTCCCGCCGCACGAACCCCGGATGCTCCCGGCGGGCGAGGCGTGGCGGCGGCTGGTGAGGCCCCTGGTCCTCGCGGCCGTCGGGGCCACCTTCGCCGGGCAGGCCGTGGCCTTCTTCACGCAGCTGCGGAAGGGAGAGAAGGACTTTGAGGACTAGCGCCATTCCCGCCGCTCCCGTGCCGCTCACGGCGGACCAGGCCGACACGATGCTTCAGCGGCAGTTCAAGAAGCACCATGTCGCCATCATGCTGCTGCACTGGTTCAACGCGTTCGTCTGGCTCGTCGAACTGGTGACGGGCGCCGGCCTGGTGACCTCCCGCTACTTCCGCGTGGCGCCGGCGTGGTACCTCTCCGTCGTCGAGGGCGTGTTCGGCAGCCGCGCGAACATGCTGCAGGTTCACCTCGCGCTCGGGCTGACGTGGATCGGCGTCTTCCTGGTGTACGGGATCTTCGGGTTCCGCACGTATCTCAGCCAGGAGGTGCTGCAGAAGGAGATCGCGCTCGACAAGGACGACGTCCGGTGGCTGATCGTCCGCACGCTGCAGATTCTCGGACGGACGAAGGAGCGCCTCCCGCCGCAGGGCATCTACAACGCGGGGCAGAAGCTGTTCGCGGTGATGGTGTACGTGACGCTGCCGATCATCATGCTGACCGGCGTCGTGATGGTCTTCCACCTGTTCGGCACGCAGGCGGTGGGCTGGGCGGTCGTGCTGCACTTCGCGGCCGTCGGGGTCGTCGTGTCGGGCCTCATCGTCCACGTCTACATGGGCGCCGTGTTCCCCGAGGAGAAGCCGGCGTTCTTCTCGATGATCACCGGCAACGTCAACGAGTTGTACGCGTACAGCCACCATTTCAAGTGGTGGAGAGAACTGATGATGGAAGAGCGCCGGTGGGAACAGGCCCACGAGGACCACCCGGGCGGCCCGCCGGACGACGACGGGCGCCGGGCGCACGCCGCCGGCGGCCGGGTCGCTCAGCGCGATGCCCGGCCCGCCGGTTTCCGGGGGCGCGGCGGACGCGTAGCGCGGGCAGCTCCGGGTCCGGTGCCGCCCGCCGACTTGCGGGACACGCTCGCGGTCGTCGCGTCCTCCGGGCGGCGCGAGGCCACCTCGTCGGGCTCGATGCGTGGCGGCACGGACATCCCGAAGTGACCGAACATCGCCCCGACGAATTCCGCGACCGGTCCGTCCCCGGAGAGCGCGTGGTTGATCACCAGGGCGCGGTGCCGGTTGTGTTGGAATCCGGGAATCCTGTGCGTTCTGAGGCGGCCGGCCGCCACGTGGTCGCTGACGACGTCGGGCGAGACGAACGCCACGCCTTCGCCGTCGACGACGGCCCTGACGATCATGTGCAGATCGTCGACCACGATCACCTTGCGGAACTCGCGCAGGGCGTGTCCGATCCCCTCCAGGCCGTTCTCGAGCAGCGTCCGTGAACAGCACCCCTCCCGCCGCACGAAGAACGGCAGTTCACGCAGCGTGTCGAAATCGGTCTGGGTCGGAATCGACACCACGGGCGCGCTGATGAAGACCGTCTCGGCGTCCGGGAGCGGAAACACCTGGAACGCCGACAGGTCGAAGCAGTCGCACATCTCCATGACCGCCAGGTCGTAGAGTCCTTCGTTGAGCCCACGCAGGATGTCCCGCGGCACGTTGACGGCGAACTCCAGGTCCGTCGTCTCCACGCACGTCAGCATGAAGTCCTTCAGGATGGCCGGAAGGTGGGCGATGCCGAACGACGGCGTGCTGCAGAACGAGATTCGCGTGCGGCCGCTCAACAGGTGGAGGTCCGCGACCAGGTCCGCCTCGAGTTCGAGCAGCCGCTCGGCCTTCTCGCACACGACGCGCCCCGCGCCGGTCGGCCGCAGGACGTGGCCCGAACGATCGAGGAGCGGGTGACCGTATTGCTCTTCCAGGACCTTGATTCGACGGGACACGGCAGGCTGGGTGATGCACAACACATCAGCCGCCCGCGACAGGCTCCCCGCGCGCACGACTTCGACGAGCGTTTTCAGGTAAACGGACTCCACCGGAGTCTCCCCGCCCTGTCATCACAGAACGTTATGAGGATTATGAGAATTACGCAATTTACTTGGCGTTTCCAACAGCCGACCATGTCACGGCTGGTTCTTTCGGCTGGCGCCGACAGCATCAGCGGTCGAGACGCCGACATCGGCCTCGTGCAGGCGCACACGCGGCCACGGCGGAGGGCCTTCCTATTTTAGTTCATACACGCGCCAAGTCGCAGGAGGATTCATGATTACGGCACGAGGGCGCCTTGGTACCCTCATCGGTACCACCGCGGCGCTGACCGCCCTCGCACTCGCGACGCCGGCCCTGGCCCAGGACGAGGGCCAGAAGGCCGTCGAAACGGCCGGGAAGAGCCTGAAGCTCGAGCTCAAGGGGCAGGTCTATTCCGAGACCACCGACTTCGGCGTGGGCCAGGACCGCCAGGGGACACGCACCGACTTCCACTTCCAGCGGCTGCGCCTCACCCTGACCGGGATGCTGACCGACAAGATCGGGTTCAAGTTCCAGACCTGCGGGGCGTGCGGCACGAGCAAGCAGGGCAGCCTCGGCTACGCCGTGACGGCGCAGGACACCGACGCGAACGATCGCGACATCCGCATCATCGACGCGTACGGCATCTTCGCCTTCTCGGACGCCGTCAACCTGAAGGTCGGCCTCACCAAGATCCCGCTGACACGCGCGAACCTGGACGACTGCTTCGCGCCGCTCTCGCTCGACCGATCCATGTTCGTGTACACCGCCTACGGCAGCTCGCCCGCGAAGTTCAGCCGCGACATCGGTGCCGTGGCCTGGGGAGGATTCCAGGGCGACAAGCTCAAGTACTTCGCGGGCATCTTCCAGGGACGCGAGGGCCTGACCAAGACCAACAACCCGTTCTCCGGCGCCGTCGTCACCTCGTCGATCCAGCCGCGGGGCACCTTCGAGTACGTCGGCCGCGTGCACTACTCGTTCCTCGACGCGGAGCCGGGCTCCGGCTACATGGGCAGCTACCTCGGCGAGATGAAGGTGTTCACCGTCGGCGTGGGCGCCGCCTTCCAGCCCGACGCCGTCTACAAGAACGTGGCGGCCACGGGGGCCCTGCTCAACAACGACACCGTGAACTACAAGGCCTACGCGGCCGACTTCCTGTTCGAGTACCCGACCGCGCAGGGCACGTTCACGGCCAACGGCCAGTACCTGAACGTCAACTTCGACGACGCCTACAAGACCAACCTCAATCCCGGCGACCTCCTGGCGAACATCGGCGGCATCAACGGCCAGAAGAAGGGCGGCTTCGTCAAGGCAGCCTATATCCCGCCGGTCAAGCTCCACGGCGACGGCCTGATCCAGCCCTACGGGGTCTGGGAGCACTGGGAGTTCGCCACGCTGCTGGGGATTCAAGGGCAGACGGTCAAGCAGTTCGGCGGCGGCGTCAACTACTACATCAAGGGGCAGACCGCCCGCATCACGGGTGAGTTCCTTCAGGACGACGTTCGCCACGCCCACCGGCCTCATCGGCGGCCGGGTCGATCCGGTCACGTTTGCCCCGATCGACAGGTGGTCGGGATTCAACACCTTCCGCCTCATGCTCCAGATCGTCATCTGAGCGCGGGGCCTTGCGGGGCTCGTCAGACCTGAATGACAATCACAGCCCCGGCGTCGCCTCCCCGCGCGGCGCCGGGATTCATCCCGAGGAGAGGATCATCATGTTCAAGCGTTTCGTGCTCGCCTTCGTCATCCTGGCATTCGCCGCCGGCACCGCCATGGCCGCGCCCCTGACCGCGAAGGTCGCGACGGTTGACACCAAGAGCGTCGTCGTGACGCTCGACGCCGACAAGGCGCCCGCGTGGGTGAAGAAGGGCGCCGCCATCAAGATCAAGGGTCTCGGCGCGGCCAAGATCACCGAGGTGTCGGGAAAGTCCGTGACGATCTCGACGTCGAAGGCCTCCGAAGTGAAGGTGGGCGACGCCATCTCGTTCGACAAGGCCGGCTCGGTCGGGTGCTGACGGACCGGTCGTGAATGCCATCGGACTGGCCGGGGCCGCCATCGAGCGACCCCGACCAGTCTCGTCTCGCTTGCTGCTCCTGCTCCTCGCCTGTCTCTGCCTGGCCTCGAGCGCCGGCCTTGCGGCCTGCGCCGGCAGGCCGCCCGGCGAAGAGGCGTGTCTCGGCTGCCATCGCGGCCTCGAAGTGGCCTCGCGAACCCACGCCGGCTGCACGTCCTGCCACGGGGGCGATCCGAGCGGCGACCGAGCGTTCCGCCGCGCACGCGAGCCTCTACGGCGGGCGCCGAGGCGTCGTCGCCAGACCGCTGGGAGAAGGGCTGCGGCCCGTGCCACCGCCTCCAGGTGGACCGCGTGAAGAGCAGCCAGATGTACACCAACGCGGGCATGATCGCCGAGATCCAGGCCACCTGGGAGGGCGAGCGGACCGGTGTCGCCTACGCCGCGCGCGCGTCGGGCCAGCACGCGCCCGACGGCAAGCCCTTCGACCAGGTGTCGGTCGCCGCGCTCGACAACCTGTCCGGCGAGCTGTATCGGAAGTTCTGTGCCCGCTGCCACATCGCCCGGCAGAACGACGCGGACGACGGCGCCGGCCACCCGGCAGGCTGCGCCGCGTGCCACATGCCCTACGATGACGCGGCGACCTACCGCGGGGGCGATCGGGCGATGCGAGGCAAGATGCCGCATTCGCCCACCCATCAACTGCGTGGCCTCCCCCCGATGGACGCCTGCACGCGCTGCCACAACCGGAGCGGGCGGACCGGGTTGTCGTACCAAGGGCTCAACGATGGCAACAACGGCCTGGTGCCGACGCGGGCCGGCCTGCCCGGGCCCGTGGACGGCGCGGAGGGCCGCTCGTTCACCCACATCGCGCCCGACGTGCACTTCGAGGGCGGGATGGAGTGCATCGACTGCCACACGTCGCGCGAGATCATGGGCGACGGGTACGCGGCGGCCGACATGCACGGGCAGCTGGAGATCCGCTGCGAGAACTGCCACGGCGACGGCTTGCGGCGTCCGGTGTTCGCGCCGGTGACCCGCGAGAGCGATCCGGCCGTGGTCGAATCGCGGCAGTACAAGACCCGGATCCGGCCCGGCGACCGCGTGGCCCTGACGAGCGGCGGACGTCCCTACTCCAACGTCTTCGAGCGGGACGGCAAGGTGATGCTGGTCGACCAAGCGGACCGGCAAGCTGCTCGAGGCGAAGGTCATCACCGGAACGCCCGAGCACCGCATCGCCGGCCACGAGCGGATGGCCTGCTCGAGCTGCCACTCCCGCTCGGTCGCGCAGTGCTACGGCTGCCACACGACGTTCGACAAGCGGCAGGACGACTACGACGCCGTCCGCGACGAGGTGACGCCCGGGGCGTTCAGCGAGACGGAGGACTACCGGACGTTGTTTCCGTTCCCGCTGGCGCTCAACTCGCGAGGCGAGATCGCGCCCGTGACGCCGGGCTGCCAGACGTTCGTCACGGTCGTCGAGGCCGATGGCCGCAGGTCGGCGGACGAACGGGTCGCGCGCTACAAGGGGAAGCCCCAGCTCCGGTTCGCGGCGTTCGAGGGCCACAACACCGGCCGCCGCGCCATCGGCTGCGCGGAATGCCACGCGAACCCGGCGTTTCTCGGGTTCGGCCAGCACGTGTTCGAGCGGGGCCAGGTGAAGAGCACGCTGCTCTGCGAGAGGAATCCCCGGAAGGCGCTGGACGGGTTCCTGTCGATGGACAACGGTGAAGTGGTCTCGCACGCGGCCATCACCCGTTCGGGCGCCCGCCCGCTGAACCAGGCCGAAGTCAGGCGGGTGCTCGCCACGAACCTCTGTCTCGTCTGCCACGACCGCGCGGACGACCCGATCTACCGTCGGACGCTGAATGACCATGCGCTGGACGACACCGTTCATCGTCGCCTGCTTGCTGCTGGCCGATAGCCCCAGGCCTGGGCCGGCATCGGCGATCGGATCGCCCGGCCCGGCCGCCCGCCGGACGGCCGAGGTGGAGTGCCTGCGTTGCCACCCGGCGGCGAGGGGAGTGCTGGGCGGCGCCATGGCCACGCGCGCCGCCGAAGCCGCGTTCGCGACGCGTGCGTTCGGCGACCGCGGCAAGGTATTCTTCGACACGGCGTGCGGCGGGTGTCACGTCCAGTCGTGCGCCGACTGCCATGCCGACGCCGCAGGGCGCGGCAAGCCCACCGATGACGCCTGTCTCCGATGCCATCGGGGCTACTTCGTCGGCTGGGATTACTACGGGCGCGCGCCGCGCGAGGACCACCGCCGCTACCGGCGCGGTCCGACCGCGAACGGCGAGCCGTTCCTGAAGATGCTGCCCGACGTGCACCAGGAGCGGGGAATGGCCTGCGCCGACTGCCACACGATGGCGTCGCTCCAGCAGGGAAGCCGTGCGGCGAAGACCTGCCGGGAGTGCCATCCCCGAATCTCGAACGACGTGCCAGAGCACGCGGTGCGCGCGCACCTCGAGAAGATGGAGTGCCAGGCCTGCCATGCCGCGTGGGCGGCCCAGGAATACGGCACCTTCCTCGTGCTGCCCGAGACGGACGCGCAGAGAGAGGCGTTCTCGCCGCTGCCGGCCTGGGGCGCGTGGCGGAAGAGCGCGTACCTGCGGCGGCAGGATCTGCCGCCGCTCGGCCTGAACGAGCAAGGGACGCGTGGCGCCGATCAGGCCGCAGTTCATCCTCTTCGCCAGCGAACCCGGCCGGGGCACGGCGAACCAGCTGCTGGCCGCCGAGTGGAAGGCGTTCTCGCCGCACACGATCAGGCCGGGCGGTCCGGGTTGCGACGCCTGCCACGCGTCGCCGCGACGCTTCCTCCTCGAGCGCGACGAGGATCGGCTCTACCGGCCGGACCTGGACGGGCTCCCGCTCGGTTCGTTCTGGAACAGCGGCGGGCAGACGATGCAAAACGGCAGCTTCTTTCCGGCCGGCCGGTTCGCGGCGATGAACCGGAAGACGGCCGTGTTCACACGAGGGTATCTCATCCGATGGAAGCAGATTCTCGAACGCGTCGCTCCGTCCTCAGGGCGCTGACGCTGTCGTTTCTCGGCGGGGGAGCGCTCTGGCGCTTCCTGACCCCGGCAGGGCTCGCGACCCGCAAGCGGTCGATCTCGGTGCCGCTTCGGGACGTTCCGGCGAACGGCGCCCTCGTGCTGCCCGACGACCAGTGCGCGGTGGTTCGCACGGCCGAAGGGGTGAAGGCCGTCAACCTGTGCTGCACCCACCTCGGGTGCACGGTGACGGCCACGCCCGAGGGGTTCGCGTGCCCCTGCCACGGCAGCCGCTTCGGCTGCGGCGGGCAGGTGGAACAGGGTCCGGCGACGCGTGCGTTGGCGCAGTTGTCGATCGACCAGCACGACGGCATCGTCGAGGTCTCGCGAGGGTGATGGCATGGTGAGGGAGCTGGTCGCGCATCTCTTCCCGCGCAAGGTGCGCGCCGAGAACCTCCGCGTGACGTACACCTTCTGCCTGGGGGGGCTGGCGTTCACCGCGCTCCTGGTCCTGGTCGCCAGCGGGCTGCTGCTCCTCTTCTACTACCGGCCGTCCCCGGACGGCGCGTACGCGTCGATTCAGTTCCTCGAATCCGGCGTCTGGGGAGGACGCTACGTCCGCAGCCTGCATCGCCTGGCGTCGCACGTGCTCCTCGCCCTGGTCGCGCTCCACACGCTCCGCGTCGTCTTCACGGGCGCGTTCCTGCAACCGCGCCGCCTCAACTGGATCGTGGGCTGTCTCCTGCTGTTCCTGGCGGTCGGCGGCGCCTACACGGGTTACCTCCTGCCGATGGACCAGCTCGCCTACTGGGCCACCGAGACGGGCATGGAGCTGTTGCGCGCGCTGCCGTTTGGCGGCGCGCTGCGCGCCCTCCTGGTGCCGGACGAGGTGGGCGGAGCGCTCTCGCTGCTTCGGTTCTACGCGCTGCACATCGCGATCGTGCCGGGCGCCATCATGGCGCTCGCGATGCTCCATTTCTTCGTCATCCGGAGACAGAAGGGAATCCTGCCCTATCTATGAACGGCTACGTCCCGAGTTCGCCGCACTTCTTCCGTCCGGTAAAGCGGGCCGCGCTGGCCGGCGTGGTGGCGCTCGTCCTTCTCGCCGCGTGGATCCCGGCGCCGCTCGAATTGGCAGCAGACCGCGCGCACCCGCCGAACCCGGCCAGGTCGGCCTGGTTCCTGGTCTGGATACAGGAACTGGTGAGCCACTCGACGCTTGCCATCTACCTCGTGGCCCTGGCCGCCGCGCTGCTGGTGGCGTTGCCGTGGATCCCCCTGCCGCGTCCGGAACACGCCGCCTGGTTCTCCGACGGGCACCGCGGCGTCGCGGTCGGCGCCGCGCTGGCGGCGTGCGCGATCCTGGCCCTGACGGTGATCGGCATGTTCTTCCGAGGCGCCAATTGGACGTTCGTCTCTCCGTTCTAGCCGGCGTGCTGGCCGTCGCGGCGGGCGCCTGCGTCGCCTCGACGGGCGCCGCGGCGCGCGGCGAGGGCTGCACCGCGTGCCACCCGGCGCACCACGTCGGGCAGGGTGCGTGCGTGGACTGCCACAGGGGCAACGCCGCCACCGGGCGAAAGGACCTGGCGCACCACCTGCTGCTCGCCGGGTCGGCGGCCGCGCACCGGGAGAAGGACGGCGTCGTCGTGCGTGAGGGCGCGGCGTACGCCGAGCGGGCGGCGTGTCGCCGCTGCCATGCGATCGACGGCACGGGCAATCACCTGGCGACCGACTTGAGCGCGGTCGTGTGGGCGAGGAGCGAAGCCGGGCTCGTCTCATCGATCGAGGGGCCGGTCGAGAGCATGCCGCGGTTCGGCTTCGGCCGGCGACAGGTCGAGGCGTTGATCGCGTATCTGCTCTCGACCAGGCGCGTCTCGCCGCCGCAGGAGTCCTATCGGGTTCGCTTCGCCGAAGCAGGAGCGCGCGCCCCGTCGGCATTCGACGACCGATGCGGCGGCTGCCACCGCGTGCTGACCTCCTCCGGCGCGGGCGGGCGAGGGACCGACGGCCCGAATCTCTCCGGACTGTTCTCCGCCTTCTACCCGGCGACGGCGCCCGGGGGAACGCGCTGGACCCCCGAGGCGCTGCGCGCGTGGCTGAGGAACCCCCGGGCCGTCCGGCCCGCGACCACGATGCCGCAGGTGGGGGCGCGAGACGACGAGGTGGCGCGCATCATCCAGGCGTGGCAGAAGGAGTCGTGGCCGCGGTAGGCGTCGGCTCTTCGTACGTAGGCCGGCCCTTGAGGGCCGGCGAGTCAGGCGGGCCTCAAGGCCCGCCCCACGTACGTGCGGCGGCGTCAGGTGTGCGGCGTCAGGCGTAGGGCGTATAATGCCCACAGTTGTATAGACAACCACCCACGAGGTGACCGCCCATGAGCACGCCGACCGCGCCGACCGCCGACCCGCGCTACGACGCCACTCGCGTCGTCCGCGCCCCGAGGGGCCCCAAGCTCACCTGCAAGAGCTGGCTGACGGAGGCCCCCTACCGGATGATCCAGAACAACCTGGACCCCGAGGTGGCCGAGAACCCGAAGGCGCTCGTCGTCTACGGCGGCATCGGCCGCGCCGCCCGCAACTGGGAGGCGTTCGACGCGATCCTGGCCACGCTCCGCAGGCTCGACGACCACCACACGCTGCTCGTCCAGTCCGGCAAGCCCGTCGGCGTCTTCGAGACCCACCCCGACGCGCCCCGCGTGCTCATCGCCAACTCGAACCTGGTGCCGAAGTGGGCCACGTGGGAGCACTTCCACGAGCTCGACCGCAAGGGGCTCATCATGTTCGGCCAGATGACGGCCGGGTCGTGGATCTACATCGGCAGCCAGGGGATCGTGCAGGGGACCTACGAGACGTTCGCCGAGGCCGGGCGGCAGCACTACGGCGGCAGCTGGAACGGCCGCTGGATCCTCACCGCGGGCCTCGGCGGCATGGGCGGCGCCCAGCCGCTGGCCGCCACCTTCGCCGGCGCCACGTCGCTCATCGTCGAATGCGATCCCGAGCGGCTGGCCATGCGGCTCACGACGAAGTACCTCGACGAGCAGGCCGCGGATCTCGACGACGCGCTGGCGAGAGTGAAGCGGCACTGCGAGCGCCACGAGGCGGTGTCGGTCGGCCTGGTCGGCAACGCGGCCGACGTGCTGCCCGAACTCGTGCGCCGCGCGAAGGCGGGCGCCGTGCGCCCCGATCTCGTCACCGACCAGACGAGCGCGCACGACCTGGTGAACGGCTACCTGCCGATCGGGTGGACGCTCGCGCGGTGGCGGGCCGCGCAGGTCGATCCGTCGCAGCATGCGGCGCTCAAGGACGCGGCCGGGGCGAGCTGCGCCGTGCACGTGCGGGCGATGCTCGACTTCAAGGCGATGGGGATCCCGGTCGTCGACTACGGCAACAACATCCGCCAGGTGGCCAGGGACTACGGCGTCGCCGACGCCTTCGCGTTCCCGGGATTCGTGCCGGCCTACATCCGGCCGCTGTTCTGCGAGGGGAAGGGGCCGTTCCGCTGGGTGGCGCTCTCGGGCGACCCGGAGGACATCCTGAAGACGGACGCAAAGCTCAAGGAGCTGTTCCCGCACAACGCCGGCGTCAACCGCTGGCTCGACATGGCCGAGGCGCGCATCTCCTTCCAGGGACTGCCGTCGCGCATCTGCTGGCTCGGCCTCGGCGAGCGTCACGTGGCCGGCCTCGCCTTCAACGCGATGGTGCGCTCGGGCGAGCTGAAGGCGCCGATCGTCATCGGCCGCGACCATCTCGACACCGGGTCGGTGGCCAGCCCCAACCGCGAGACCGAGGCGATGAAGGACGGGTCGGACGCGGTGTCGGACTGGCCGTTCCTGAACGCGCTGCTGAACACGGCGGGGGGCGCCACGTGGGTCAGCATCCACCACGGCGGCGGCGTCGGCATGGGCTACGCGCAGCACGCGGGCGTCGTCATCGTGTGCGACGGGACCGAGGCGGCCGACCGGCGGATCGCGCGCGTGCTGTGGAACGACCCGGCGACCGGGGTGATGCGGCACGCGGACGCCGGCTACGAGACGGCGCGGCAGTGCGCCGCGGCGGCGGGCCTCGATCTGCCGATGCTCGCGAAGCGGTGACGGGACGGTGACCCGCACCACGCGCCGCCCGAACGACGGCCGGCGACGCCGGGCGAGCCCGCCGGGCGAGCCTCGGCCGAAGGCGCCGCCGCGCTACGAGGCCGTCAAGGAGCACGTCCGGAAGCGGATCCGGAGCGGGCGGTGGCGGCCGGGCGCGCGCGTCGCGTCGGAGCACGAACTGGTGGCCGCGCTCGGCGTGTCGCGGATGACGGTCAACCGCGCGCTGCGGGAGCTGGCCGCGAGCGGCGAGGTGGTGCGGTTTGTCGGCATCGGGACGTTCGTCGCCGAGGAGAAGCCGCAGTCGGCCCTGCTCCGAGTGGCGAACGTGGCCGACGAGATCCGGGCGCGCGGCCACGAGTACTCGTGCGACGTCGTCCGCGTGGGCCGCGAGAAGGCCCGGGCCGACGTCGCGGCCGCGCTGGAGCTGAGGCCCGGCGAACCGGTCTACCACTCGGTCTGCGTCCACCGCGAGAACGGCGTGCCGATCCAGCTCGAGGATCGCTACGTCAACCCGGCGGCCGCGCCGGACTTTGCCGCGCAGGACTTTACCCGCGTACCGCCGTCGGCGTACCTGCTGCGCACCGTCCCGCTCGACGAAGTCGAGCACGTCGTGGACGCGGTCATCCCGGGAAGGGAAGAGGCCAGGCTGCTGAGGATGGGAGCGGCCGTGCCGTGCCTCGTGCTGACGCGGCGCACGTGGTCGGGCGGGACGATCGTCACCTGGGTGCGCTGCATTCACCCGGGCCCGAGGTACCGCCTCGGCGCCAGATTCACGGCGCGACACGCGCACGCGTTTGCGTGAGACCCACCGCCGCAACGGGATCGGGGATCGGGGGTCGGGGATCAGGGATCGGGGATCGGGGATCGGGGATCGGGGATCGGGGAGGGTGGGGACCAGAGGCTGCGACCGGCAGCAATCTTTGACGGCGCGCGTGCAGTCAGACGCCTGACGCGCGGCTTCAGCCTCGGCGCCGCCGTTTCGGAAGCGCCGGCGGCTGCAAGCGTCGGTCAGGGCTCTCCAATCGGCTTGAATCCGATTCGCCGCTGCTTCGGCACGGGCGCTGGCCCGAGCAGCGCTCTGATCGCCTGCACGACAGCCAGGATCTGAGTGTCGTGATCGGCGAGCTTCCGCTCCAACTCGTCGAGGCGCTGCGCGAGCGCCGCGTGTTCCGAGAGAACGCGCCGAATCTTGACGAAGGCCCGCACGACGAAGAGGCTGACTTCTACCGCACGTCTGGAGTTGAGGACGGCGGCCGCCATGATGGCGCCGTGCTCGGTGAATGCGTACGGCAGCGTCTTGGCGAACTTGAGGCGTGAGAGGTGGTCGCAGTTTGCGACCAGTTCGGATTTCTCCGGGCTGGTCAGCTGGAACATGAAATCCTCAGGAAACCGGTCGCGGTTTCTCTTGACCTGTTCATTGAGGCGCTTCGTCGTCACGCCGTAGAAGGCCGCCAAGTCGGCATCGACGATGACCTTTTCGCCGCGGATCAGGAGGATCCGGCGTTCGATTGCGGCGACTTGAAGCAGTTCCTGCCTCGGCATGCCGGCTCCCCCGTGGTCGTTGCGGTGGCCTCATTCTGCGACCACCTCGCGTATTCCGTGAGCCCTACCTGAATTGGCGATCTTGAAATGCAACGGCCAAGTACATCTCCCAGAATCGCTCGACGAAGTGCGCGCGCGCATCTTGGCGGAAATGCTGGTCGGCCAAATCAGCGTACCGTTTCCAGAGAGATTCAGTGAACGCCCGGCCTTCCATTAGCCAGGTGTGGGCGCCATCCCGGACGTTCATGTAGGGCGGATCTGGACAGCTACCGGGGAGGAAGAAGCCTGTGTCGCTCATGCTGCGTCTGTCAGGCTCACGATCGTCTGGCTGGAACGCGGGACTTCCCGGCTCGGCGCGGGCGACCGCGCGTTCGCCTGTGCGGCGGTGCCCACAGGACAACGCATTGTTCGCCTGCTGGCCGGCTGAGGCAAGTGCTATTCGTTGCGCCATTCGTTGCGCTGTTTGCAGGATTCCTGCGTTCGCACGGTCGCGAATCCCTGCGAGCGTTCGCGGCGCGCGCCGCTCCCGCGGTAGACTGTCCCCCGTCACGCCCCCGGAAAGGCCCATCATGTTCTCCCGCCGGACTTCTTCCTTCACGGCGATCGTCATCGGGTTCTTCGTGCTCGCGGGCGCGGCCGGCGCGCAGGAGCCGTCCGCCATCAAGCTGCCCGCCCCGAAGACGGACGGCGGCATGCCGCTGATGCAGGCGCTCAAGGCCCGCCACTCCGAGCGCGAGTTCGGCGCGGCGAGCCTCTCCCGGCAGGTCCTGTCCAACCTGCTGTGGGCGGCGTGGGGCATCAACCGCCCGGACGGCCACCGCACCGCGCCGTCGGCGAGCAACAAGCAGGAGATCGAGGTCTACGTGACGCTGCCGGATGGCGCCTTCGTGTGGGACGCGAAAGCGAACACGCTGAACCCGGTCGCGGGCGGCGACCTGCGCGGCGCCACCGGCACCCAGCCGTTCCCCGCGACGGCCGCGGTGAACCTGGTCTACGTGGCGGACATGAGCAAGGCGGGGCGGCCGGCGACCGATCCGCAGCAGGCGATGAACATCGGCGCCGACGCGGGCGCGATCATGGAGAACGTCTACCTGTTCTGCGCCTCCGAGGGGCTCGTCTCGGTGGTCCGCGCCTCGGTGCCGAAGGAGGCCCTGGCCAAGCAGCTCAAGCTGCGCGACTCGCAGCTCATCGTCCTCGCGCAGTCGGTAGGGTACCCAAAGAAGTGACCAGTTGTCGCGATGAAGGTCGTACGTAGGGCGGGCCTTCAGGCCCGCCGGACACGCGCCGGCCCTGAAGGGCCGGCGCGCGGCAAAGGCACCCTACTTGGGCAGCCCTTCTTCTGAGAGGAGCCACGCCATCAGGGCCATCGCGTTGGCGCCGAGCTGCAGCTCCCGCGGGTTCACCTTGTCGAGGGTGTCGATCCCGGAGTGGTGGACGTCGAAGTAGCGCTGTGAGTCGGGCACGAGGTCCATCAGGATCGTGCCCGATTCGCCGAGCGGCCCGATGTCCACGCCTCCACCGCCCGGGCGGATCCACTGCAGGCCCACGCGCTGCATCAGCGGCTCCCAGCTCCTGATGCGCGCCAGCGCCTCGCCCGTCGCGGCGACGCCGAACCCGAGCGGCAGGAAGCCGCCGCGGTCGGATTCGATCGCCGCGATGTGGCGTTCCGCCCTCCGGTTGTCCGACCGGGCGTACTCGCGGCCGCCGGTGCCGCCGTTCTCCTCGTCCATGTAGAGCACGGCGCGGATGGTTCGCTTGGGCCGCAGCCCGAGCTCGCGCAGCAGGCGCAGCGCCTCGATCGCCTGCGCGCACCCGGCGCCGTCGTCGTGGGCGCCGACGCTCAGGTCCCAGCTGTCGATGTGACCGCCGACGACGACAACCTCGTCGGGCTTCTCGGACCCGGTCAGCTCGCCCATGACGTTGTGGGCGGTGACCGGCGGAAGCGTGGCGCAGGAGGTCCGGATGAACAGGCGCGCGCCGGGGTCCGAACGGAGAAGGGCGTCGAGACGATCGGCCGCCGCGGTGGAAATCGTCACGGCCGGGATCTTCGGCACGGCGGGGTCGTACTCCATCGTGCCCGTGTGCGGATCGTCGTTGATGGCCAGCGTCACCGAGCGGATGACCGCGGCGACGGCCCCGACCTTGGCGGCGGTGAAGGCGCCGATCGACCGCTGGCCGACCGCGCCGCCGTAGGCCGCGAACGTGTCGAGCAGCGTGGGGTCCATCGCGCCGTTGTAGAAGACGATCTTCCCGCGCGCCCTGTCGCCGAGCTTCCCGACCTCGGCGAGCGAGTGCACTTCGACGATGCCGGCGGTGATGCCGCCTGGCGGGGTGGCGATGCTGTGGCCGAGGGCGCGCACCTTCACCGGGATCGCGCCCGAGTTCGTCGGGAGGATGCGGCCTTCTTCGACCGCGCCGCGCACCCAGTGGCCGACCGTCACCGGCTCGGTCCTCACCTTCTCGAACCCGAGCGCGGTCATGTGCCCGGCCATCAGGCGCACGGCCGCTTCGGCCTCGGCGGACCCGGTCAGGCGCGGCCCGACCGAAAGGAGCTTCTCGAGCGTCGTGTAGGCGCCCTGCTCGCGAAGGCCCGCCTGGAGGATGCGGGTGGCGACGTCCGGCTGCGCGGGTGTGTCGCCTGGCCTGAGCGAAGTCGAAGGCTCGCGGGCCGCGAGCGTGGAATGCTGGAAACCGAGCGCGGTGGCGACCGTGCAGACGGCCGCCAGGGTGGACCATGCCCGTGAGCGAGTGGCGCATCGCGTGTCCGATCGGGCTACTTCTTGGCCGCCGCCGCTTCCGGGAACAGCGTGACCCGCACGTAGTTCGCCGTGTCGAGGTACCGGCGCGCGGCATCCTGGATGGCCAGCGCGGTCAACTCCTGGTACCGGGCGGGCAGGTCGAAGAACTCCATCACGTCCTGGCCGAACTGGTACCGCTCGGAGATCCGGGCGACCAGCCGCTGGTTCTCCGCCGTGTCGGTCTGGTGCCCGACCATCAGCGCCTGCCGGGCGTCGGCCACCTCGGTCTCGGTCGGGCCCTGCGTCTTCAGGCGCTCCACCTCGCGGAAGAGCGTCGCCACCAGGTCGTCGGTCCGGTTCGGATCGCAGCCGAACTGGATGGCGATGCTGTACCTCGGGACGGGGATCTTCGTGTCGCGCGTCGACACGTCGACGCCGTAGGTGCCCCGCATCGCCTCGCGCAGGCTCAGCCGCAGGCGCCCCTCGAGGACGATGCCGAGGGCCTCGAGGGTGACTTCGTGCGGCGAGTCGAACGGGAAGGCGCCGGTGAACACGATCGCCGCCTGGCTCTTCGGCTCGATCCCCTTGCGGACCACCTTCTCGACGACGCCCCGCGGCGGCCTGAGGCCGTCGTCCTTCCATGTCTCGCTCCGCCGGGTCGACGGCAGCGACGCGAGGTAGCGCTCGACCAGCGGCCGGATGCTCGTGTAGTCGAAGCTCCCGACGAACACGAAGGTGAAATCGCTCGCGTCGGCGAAGCGGTCCTTGTAGAACGCGTACGACCGGTCGAGGTCCATCTCGTCGACGAGGGACGGCGTCATCGGCCGCGCGCGGAAGTGGTTCTGCGAGAGGGTGGTGTTGAGCGTCTGCTGGAACGCCCAGTCGGGGCTCGCCTGCTGGTTGGCCAGCATCGCCCTCATCTCGGACGTCAGCACGGTGAAGGCCGACTTGTCGGCGCGCGGCTGGGTGAACGACAGGTAGATCAGCTGGAACATCGTCTCCAGGTCCTTGGGAGACGCGCCGCCGCTCAGCCCCTCCGAGTCGTTGTCGATGAACGCCGACACCGCCGCCGCCTTGCCGGCCAGGGCGTTGCGGAGCTGGATCACGTTGAACGGCCCGAGGCCGCCGGCGCCCATCACCTGCGCGGCGGTCGTGGCGGCGATATAGTCCTTGTCGGAGGCGAGCGACGTGCCGCCCGGGCTGAACGCCTGGAAGACGACCTCGTCCTGCTTGAACGTCGTGGGCAGCAGGACGACGCGCGCGCCGTTCGAGAGCCGCCACTCGACCAGGCCGAACTGGCCCCGCATCTCGGTGCTGACCACCGAGCCCGGCTCGGGCGGCGTGGCGAGGAGCGGCTGCGAGGACGACGAGTCCACGTAGGCCGTGATCGGCGCGGAGAGCGCCGTCTTCATGGCCGAGGCGAGCTGCGCGGCGTCGGGCACCGTCAGCCCGGGCTTCTTCGGCGCCTCCACCAGCACGACCCGGCTGCCGCTGGTCCACTCCCTGGCCACGGCGTCCACCTCGTCGAGCGTGATGCTGGGGATGAAGCGCCGCACGAGGCCGTACTCGTAGGTCATGCCCGGCGTCGGCTCGCCCTGCGTGTAGGCGCGGATGAACTCGGCCGCGAGGTCGGCCGACTCCTCCTTGTCGCGCTCGGCGAAGGCGCTCTCGTAGCCGCGCAGCACCTCGGCCTTCTCGCGCTCGAGCTCGCCGGGCGTGAAGCCGAACCTGGCGGCCCGCGCCGACTCGGTGACCAGGGCGGAGAGGCCGCCGAGGATCCCGTCATCCTTGACGAGCGCCGCCGCGGTCGCCGCCTCCTTGGTCTTGACGAAGATCCCGCGATTGACGCCGGCGCGCATGAAGGGCGGATTCGGCTTGAGCGTCAGCTCGGCGAGCCTCGCGTTCAGCATCTCGGTGTAGAGCCGCTCGACCTGGTGCTGCCGGTACGAACTGACCGACGCCTGTTCGCGAATCGGCAGCATGTTGTAGAGCCGGACCGTCGTCATCGTGGCTTCGGGGTCGGTCGCGACCGAATAGAGCGTGTCGGCGTGATCGGGCACGTCGAACGACGGCCGCGGCTTCCGCTCGGCGGGCGCGGGGATGGCGCCCATCTGGTCGCGGATCATCTTCTCGACGTCGGCCTTGTTGAAGTCGCCGACGGCGATCACGGCCATCAGGTCAGGGCGGTACCAGTCCTTGTAAAACCGCTTGAGCGCCTCGGGCTTGAACGTCTCGACCGCCTCGCGTCCGCCGATCGGGTTGCGCTCGGCGTAGCGCGAGCCCTTGAGCAGGACCGGCGTCTCCTCGTCCTGCATCCGCGCGTCGGCGCCGCGGCCCTGCCGCCACTCTTCGACAATGACGCCGCGCTCCTTCGCGATGGCGTCGGGATCGAACGACAGGCCGTGGGCGATGTCGGCGAAGAAGAGGAACGCCTTGCGCATCGCCTCCGGGGTGTCGGTCGGGACGTGCAGGACGTAGACCGTCTCGTCGAACGACGTGTTGGCGTTGACGCCCGGCCCGAGGCGCATGCCGATCGACTCCATGAACGTGATCAGGTCCTGCTTGGCGAAGTGCTCGCTGCCGTTGAAGGCCATGTGCTCGACGAAGTGCGCCAGGCCCCGCTGGTCGGCGTCCTCGACGACCGACCCGACGTTCACCACCAGGCGCAGCTCGGCCCGCTGGTACGGGCGGCCGTTGGCGCGCACGTAGTAGCGCATGCCGTTGGGGAGGTAGCCGATGGTGATGCGAGGGTCGACCGGGACCGGGTCCTTGAGGCTGATCGTCTCGGGCGGCGGGATCGCCGGGCGATCCTGCGCGGAAACGCCGCCGAGCGTGGCCAACGCCAACGCCAGGGCCAACGCGATCCGGGCGCGCTTGCTGAGGAGCAGGGATGACAACTTCACCCTACGAGCTTACCCGCAATCGAGGCGGGATGGCCACTCAGCAGGCGGGACGGGGGACGGGGGCCGGGGAAGGTAGGAAGTATGAAGTATGAAGTAAGAAGTACGAAGTCCGAAGCTCGTCGGGCGAGCCGTTTGGCGTGCCGTCAGGTGGCGTGAGCCGCAAGCCGTCAGCCGTCAGCCGAATAGACATTCACCGTCGGCCTGATCGACACTGGGGCGGGCACGGGTCGCACGAACGGGAGCAGGACACCATGGCGCAAGACGACCGGATCCTCGATTCCTTCAGGCGGTGGGGATACCTCGAGGCGTCGTTGGACCCGCTCGGGTTGGCGACGCCCCGGCCGCACCCCGACCTGGCATGGACCGGCCCGGAGGCCGAGCGAGCCCGGCAGTGGTACTGCGGGTCGATCGGCGTCGAGTTCATGCACATCCCGGACCCCGCGCGCCGCGAATGGGTGCGGGATCGCGTGGAGCGGCCCATTCCCGCGATCGACGCGCGCGCCATCCTCGAGCGCCTCGTCCAGGCCGATCTCTTCGAAGAGGTCCTTCACAGCCGCTACCCGGGGTCGAAGCGGTTCTCGCTCGAGGGCGTGAGCGCGCTCGTGCCGCTGCTCGACGAGGTGCTCGAAACCGGCGCGGCCGGCGGTCTCGAGGAGGCGCTCATCGGGATGAGCCACCGCGGGCGGCTCAACGTGATCGTGCAGATCGTGGGCCGCACGGCGCTCGACGTCTTCGCGGGATTCGAGGACCCGGACCCGAAGAGCGTGCTCGGCAGCGGCGACGTGAAGTACCACCTGGGGGCCACCGGGACCTATCGCACCCGGGGTGGCCGCGAGTTGAAGGTCAAGCTGGTGTCGAACCCGAGCCATCTCGAGGCCGTGTACCCGGTCGCGCTCGGGCGGACGCGCGCCCGCCAGGCGCGAGAGGGTGAGGGCGCCCGCCGGCGGATCGTCCCCATCGTGCTGCACGGCGACGCGGCATTCGCCGGCCAGGGCATCACGGCCGAGACGCTCAACCTCGCCGACCTGCCGGCCTTCTCGGTGGGCGGCACCATCCACGTCGTCGTCAACAACCAGATCGGGTTCACGACCTCGGAAGCCGAGCTGCATTCCTCGTCGCTCGCGACCGACCTCGCGCACCGGCTCGCCATCCCGATCTGGCACGTCAACGGCGAGGACCTGCCGGCCGTCATCTACGCGGCCCGCCTGGCCACGGCCTACCGCTACGCGTTCGAGAGCGACGTGCTCATCGACCTGGTGGGCTACCGCCGGCACGGGCACAGCGAGGTGGACGACCCGACGATCACGCAGCCGCGGATGTACAAGGCCATCAACGAGCATCCGCCGCTCTGGCGGGTGTTCGCGGCGAAGGCGGGCGTGGACGCGGGCGACCTGCCGGCGCGGGCGCGCGCGGAGTTCGGCCGGGCCCAGGACGAGGCGAAGACGCTCACCGGGCGCGTGACGCTCGTCCAGCTGCCGCCGTACTGGTCCCGCTACAAGGGCGGCTGCCACGATGCCTCCTACGAGGTGGACACCGGCGTGCCGCTCGAGACGCTGCGCGAGATCGCCTCGGTCCTCAACTCGTGGCCGGAAGGCTTCCACGTTCACGTCAAGGTCAAGCGGCTGCTCGAGCAGCGGGCCGAGATGGCGGCGGGGAAGCGGCGGCTCGATTACGGCTCTGCGGAGTCGCTCGCCTTCGGCAGCCTGCTGCGGCAGGGCGTGCCGATCCGCCTCACCGGCCAGGACAGCGAGCGCGGCACCTTCAACCAGCGGCACGCCGTGCTGGTGGACACCGAGACCGAGCAGAAGCACATGCCGCTCGGCCGGCTGGCGCAGGGGGGCGCGTTCTGCGAGATCCACAACTCGACGCTCTCCGAGGCCGCGGTGATGTCGTACGAGTACGGCTTCAGCCGCGACTACCCCGAGGCGCTCGTGCTGTGGGAGGCGCAATTCGGCGACTTCGCCAACAACGCCCAGGTGGTCGTGGACCAGTTCCTGAGCGCGGGCGAGGACAAGTGGGGCCTGCTCTCGGGCCTCGTGCTGCTGCTGCCGCACGGCTACGAGGGGCAGGGGCCGGAACATTCGAGCGCGAGGATCGAGCGGTACCTGCAGCTGGCCGGCGAGGACAACCTGCAGGTCTGCCAGCCGTCCACCGCCGCGCAGTACTTCCACCTGCTGCGGCGCCAGGCGCTGCGCAACTGGCGCAAGCCGCTCGTGGTCTTCACGCCCAAGAGCATGCTGCGCCACCCGGGCTCGTCGTCTCCGATCGAGGCGCTCACGCACGGGCGCTTCCAGACCGTGCTGCCGGATTCGGAGGGGCCGGCCTCGGCCCGCCGCATACTCGTCGCCAGCGGGAAGATCCTGCACGAGCTTCGCGCCGAGCGGACGCGGCGGCAGGACGCGGCGACGGCCATCCTTGGCCTGGAGCAGATCTACCCGTTCCCGAAGACGCCGCTGTCCAGGGCGATCGCGGCCTACCCGGACGCGCGCGAAGTGGTGTGGGTCCAGGAAGAGCCGAAGAACATGGGCGCGCACTTCTACGTGGTGCCGCGCCTGCGCACGATCTTCCCGCACCCGGGCGTGATGTCGGTGAAGCGGCGCGCGTCGGCGAGCCCGGCGACCGGTTCGGGCAAGGCGCACCAGCTCGAACAGGCCGCGATCGTGTCGCTCGCCTTTGCCGGCGCGATCGCGGACGAATAGACAGGGCTGACGGCCGACGGCTGACGGTGCCGACACCAACCGTACGTGGGCCGGCCCTTCAGGGCCGGCGAGATGCGGCCTGCGACGCTCGGCGTTCAACGGTGGCACGGGTTCCCTGACAGGACGGGCGATCATTTCGGCGACTCGTGGGGGGACCTATGAAAGCGGTCGCATTGTTCGCTCTGGCGCTGGCGGCGTCGTTCCTGGTTTCGTGCGGCGGCGGCAGCAGCAGCGGGGGCGGCGGCCCGACCCCGCCGGCGGACCCATTGCCTTACGCCGTGCTTGCGTGGGGCGAGCTCGGCATGCACTGCATCGATGGCAAGGACTACTCCGTGTTTGCCGTCCTGCCGCCCTACAACACCATCCACGCCCAGGTCATCTCGAAGGGGTCCTCCTCTGCGCTCGTGCAAGCTGGCGTGACCGTGACGTACGAGGCCGTCGCGGACGCCACCGGTTCCATCAACACCGGGAGCGCGGCGAAGACCAACTTCTGGACCTACGTCCAGGCGCTCTTCCACGCCGTCGTCGCGCCTGACGTCGGGCTCACGGGCGTCGGAGTGCAGGGCGCGACGCCGAAGCCTATGACCTACGACGCGACGCTCGGCAACTGGAAGGCCGAGGGCATCCCGACGATTCCCTACGACGACGTGGGAGCCTCGAATGCGTACCCGATGGCGAAGATCGTGGTGCGCGATGCCCAGAACACCGTGCTCGCCTCGACGACGGTCGTGCTCGCGGTGAGCGACGAGATGAGCTGCCGCATCTGCCACGCGTCGGGTAGCAATCCGGCGGCGATGCCAGCCGCGGGGTGGGAGAACGCCGCCGACCCCGCCAAGGACGTGAAGTGGAACATCCTGCGGCTGCACGACGAGAAGCAGAGCGTGGCGGCGATGCTGCCGGCCCTGCAGGCGGCGGGGTACACCTACCAGTCGAGCCTCTACGCCACGGCCAGGGCCGGGACACCCATCCTGTGCGCCGCCTGCCACGCGTCGAACGCGCTCGGGACGGCGGGGGTCCCTCCCGCGACACAGTTGACGACCGCGATGCACTCGTTGCACGGCGGCGTGGTGAACCCGGCCACCGGTCTCACGCTCGACAACGCCGCCACCTCCGCGGGCTCGTGCTACCTGTGCCACCCGGGCGCCACCACCAGGTGCCAGCGCGGCGCGATGCACGGCGTGGAGTGCTTCGACTGCCACGGCAATCTCAGCGCCGTCGGCGCGTCCACGCGGGTGGGGTGGTTGGATGTTCCGGCGTGCCAGATGTGCCACAACGGCGGCCAGCGCTACCCGACGACGTTCAGCTCGCCGGGAGTCTGGCGTACGACGTCAGACACGCAGTTCGCGACCAACCTCAACGTGCCGAACCAGGGCAAGAGCCTTTACCGGTACAGCACTGGCCACGGCGGGGATGTACTGCTCGGGGTGCCACGGTTCGCAGCACGCCGAGTACCCTACGATCCAGGCGAATGACAACGTCCCGCCGGTCACCCTGCAGGGCTACTCGGCGAGGCTGACCGAGTGTGGGATCTGCCACGGCACGGTTCCGACGACGCCGAATGGCGGCCCGCACGGACTGCACACCGTCGGACAGGCCTGGGTGCAGGCGCACCAGAGTTACGCACGGTCGAACCTCGCGGTATGCGGCACGTGCCACGGGACGACCTACCGCGGGACGGTGCTCTCGACGATCGCGGTGGCGAAGGTCTTCAGCGTCGAAGGCGGAACCAGGTCGTTCGCCGCGGGCACGAGTGTTGGTTGCTACGACTGCCACAACGGGCCGAACGGAGGATAGGGGCCCAGGGCCAAGAAGCCCAGGGCCCGTCCGCTATTTCTTCCTGTTCGCCTCCTCGATGGACGAGACGAGGAAGGCGATGTTGTCGTCGGTGAGGTGCCGCTTCGCCTTCTCGAGCATCGACTTGAAATGAGCGATCTCGTCGGGCTTCGCGGGGAATCCCGTGTTGCCCCCGGGCCCGGTGCTGTGCACGATCGCCTTGCCGCTGCTGTCGAGGAAGACGAACCACGGCAGGCCTTGTTCCTTGTCGATGAACCGCTTCTGAAGGTCCTTGGCGCCATTGGCGCGGTCGAAATCCACCTTCACCGTGACGAACTCAGCCGCGAGAATCGGAGCAACGTCCTTGGACGCCATCCAGGCGCCCAGCCTGTGGCACCACGTTCACCATGGGGCCGAGAACCAGAGGAAGACGTACTTGCCGTCCTTCTTCGCCTGGCTCAGCGCCGCCTGGAATGGCGGGTCCGCGTCGGGCGCCGGCGCCTTGTGCTCGGCCAGGAAGGCCGCCACCTTCTTCGGATCGAAGGCGGCCGGGTCGGCGCCGGTGAACTCGGCTGCGGGCGCGCCCGCCAGGACCTTGCCGGTCTTGTCGAGGACGGTGAAGTAGGGCAGCGCGCCAGCGCCGGGCCGGGCGCCCCACTCGGCCGCGACGTCGAGATTCCTGTCGGCGTGGCCGACATCCACGTAGACGAGCTTGTACTCGTCGGAGAGGTACTTCGGGCCGGCGATCTCCGCCGCTCGCTGCACTTGCTGGAACTTCGCGCAGCGTTCGTCGTCGTTGGCGCCCCAGTTGATCGAGGACGCGGATGTCGTCCCCGGCCGCCGCGGCGATGGCCGCGGCAATCTGGGCCCGGGCGTCGGCGGTTTCGTTGTAGACCTTGCGCGGCGCCCGCGCCGCCGGCGCGGCGGCGACAGCCGCGGGCGGCTGCTGGGGCGGCGCTTGCGGTGGCGGCGCCTGCACGCCCACCGCCAGGACGAGTGGGAGAAGCGGAAAGACCATCGTGTACCCTCGGCGAAACCGGCGTCCGGAACGGACCCCGCCAGTAGCGGCGGAGTGTAGCACAGGGGAGGGCTCAAGGCTCAGGACTCAGGACTCAAGGCTCAGGGCGAGGCGGCTTGCGCCTCACGGCTTGCGACGTGGATCGAGTGTATGATGCGCGACATCGCTCGGAATCCCCAGATGTCACCTCCGACTCTTGCGACACGGGTGCTGGCAGGCGTTCTCTGTATCCTGCCGGTCTGCTTGCCTGGTCGCGGCGCTCCGGTCACCAGGCTGGAGATAACCCGCGACAACGCAAGCCTTCTGGACCACATCGAGGAGTTTCCCTCCCTCGAGGTGCTGTCGATCAGCTGTCTCGAGCCCCTTCAGGCCGTCCCGGACGCGATCGGCAAGCTCACGAAGCTGAAGGAGCTGGTCATCGACAACGGGAACGGCTGTGCGATGAATCCTCGCCTGCCGGAGGCGATCGGCAATCTGCAATCGTTGGAGCGGCTGACTCTATACGGCGCACAGGACCCGCGCCATCCGGGTTCGCAACCGGCGGAGCGGCACCCGTTCCCGCGCGGTATGTCCCGGCTGAAGAACCTGGTCTATCTCGACCTCGGGCGCAACGGTCTGGAGGAGATTCCCTCGTTCGTGAAGGACCTGCCGCGGCTGCGCGAACTGGGGTTTGCGTGGAACGTGAACGTCAAGGCGATCCCGGGATTCATCGCCACGCTTCGTGAGGTGAGAACTCTGAGGCTGGACGGCGACGGCCTGGATGACCTCCCGGATCTGTTGAATGCCCCGCCGCATCTCGACCGGATAACCCTGGGAGACAACTGCCGGATCACCGGGGACGCGGCGAAGATGAACGACCTGAGAAGACGATTTCCGAGAATCAGGTTCGACTTCGCGGACGAGTTCATTTGTCCGGGAAGATAGCGGGGGCGGTTTACCGAGCCACGCGCGATCGGACCCGCAGCCCGAGGCCGGCAGCCTGCAGCCCGAAGCCCCGTCACACCGCCTCGAGTCTTGAGCCCTGAGTCCCGAGCCTTCTTCCCGTGCTATCCTTCGCGGGCCAACCGACTTCCCGGCTCATCTGGAGCACATCGATGACGAAGGTCACCCGTCTCCGCTCGATTACCGTCCTGCTCGCCGTGATCGCCGTTGCCGCGCCGTTCGCGATTCTCGCGCAGTCGGCGGCACCGAAACCCATCACGCTCGATGACTACCCGAAGTTCAAGCGCATCACCAGCCCCGCCATCTCGACCGACGGCAGATGGATGCTGTACACGCTGACGCCGAACGAAGGCGACGGAACGCTCGTCGTCAGGGCGCTCGACGGCGACAAGAGCTACGACGTTCCGCGGGGGACGAACGCCGCGTTCTCGGAAGACGCGCGGTGGGTCGGCTACTTCATCGCGCCGCCGGCCTCGGCGGGTCGAGGAGGCCGAAGCGGCCGCGGCGGCAACGCGCCTGCTCCGCCGGCCGGGGCGAATGCGGCAACTCCAACGCCGCCGGCCCGGACGTTCGAGGTGCTCGACCTCTCGACCGGGACGAAGGCCACGTATCCTTCGGTGGGAAGCTTCGCGTTCTCTCCGGAGGGCGACTGGCTGCTGATGCGGCCGCAAGGAGCCCAGGGCGCCACAACGGAGACGTCGGCGGGCCGTGGCGGCCGGGGAGGGGCGCCGGGTGCCGGCGCCGCGGCCGGGAACGAGGGACCCGGGACCGATCTGCTGCTGCGCCAGTTGTCCACCGGCACGCAGCGGTACATCGGCAAGGTCGGGACCTACGCGTTCGACGAAGCCGGCAAACAGCTGGCCTACACCGTGCGAGGCGAGCAGAGGCTCGGGAACGGCGTGTACCTGATGGCGCTCGCCACCGGCGAACAGCGGACACTCGATGCGGCGACCGCCGACTACGACCAGCTGATCTGGAGCTCGGAAGGCGCCAATCTCGCCGTGCTCCGGGGCGACAAGCCGAAAGGCAAGACCCACCGGGAGAACGTGCTCCTCACCTGGCGCGATGCCGGAACGCCCCACATGAAGGCCGCGACGTTCGACCCGACGAAGGCGACACCGTTCCCGGCCGGAATGGTCGTCAGCGAGTTCACCGCCCCTCGATGGAGCGACGACGGCGCGCGCGTGCTCGTCGGCCTGAAAGAGCAGGAGGCCGAGAAGGCGCCGTCCACCGACCCGCAGGCCAACGTGGACGTGTGGCACTGGAAAGACGACGACCCGCAGTCGGTGCAGATCGTCCAGCTGGCCCAGGCGCGCCGGGCCACGAAGGCCGCCATCCTCGACGTCGCGGCGGGCACCTTGCGCCAGATCGCCGA
Organism: uncultured Acidobacteriota bacterium; assembly: GCA_963776495.1. GTDB lineage: Bacteria > Acidobacteriota > Vicinamibacteria > Vicinamibacterales > Fen-181 > FEN-299. The sequence continues at coordinate 1,612,994 of CAVZMW010000003.1, forward strand.
TGACGACATGAAGACCATCACACCCACCGACGACCTGAAGTGGGCCATCGGCCGCATCGACACGCCGTACGCCGGGCAGGTCGAGTGGGGCGCGACCAGGGGCGATTTCTACCGCGTCAACCTCGCGACAGGCGAGCGCACGCTCGTCGAGCGAGGGCTGTCGAGGACGATGGGCCTGTCGCCGGACGGGAAGTGGTTCCTGTATCTGAAGAGCGGCCACGTCTACTCCTACCAGATGGAGACGGCGGCGAAGGCCGCCATCGACGGCGGCCGCAGCTTCGTCAACGCCGATGACGACCACGACTACGAGAAGCCCGTGTACGGCGTGGCCGGGTTCACTTCCGACGGCAAGTCGGCGCTGCTCTACGACCGCTACGACGTCTGGGCGCTTCCGCTGGCGGGCGGAACACCGGCGTGCCTGACCAAGGGCGAGGGTTCCCGGCAGGAAGTGCGGTACCGGGTGACGCAACTCGGCCGCGGCGGGGCCGGAGGGCGGGGCGGGGGCGGCGGCGGGCGCGGCGGCGGCCGGCAGGAGCCCATCGACATGGGCAAGCCGCTGCTGCTCTCGACCGACGGCGAATGGACGAAGAAGTCCGGCTACTCCGAGCTGGTCGCCGGGCAGTCACCCTCGTCGCTGCTGTGGCTCGACAAGTCGGTCGGCGCGCCAGTCGCGGCCAAGACCGCCGACCGCCTGGTGTTCACCGAGCAGACGTTCAACGAGTACCCGAACTACTGGGTCGCCGACAAACGCTTCGCGTCGCCCAGGCAGGTGACCGACGCGCAGCCGGAGATCTTCAAGGAGTTCGCCTGGGGCACGAAGAAGCTCATCGACTTCAAGAACAGCAAGGGCGTCCGCCTGCAGGCGACGCTGACGCTGCCGGCCGGGTACGAGCCGGGCAAGAAGTACCCGATGCTCGTCTACTTCTACGAGCTGATGTCCGACACGCACCACACCTTCTCGTTTCCGGTGTACGACGACCGGCCCCACATGTCCACCTACGCGAGCAACGGCTACCTGGTGCTGCAGCCGGACGTGCGCTACGAGATCGGCCGGCCGGGCTCGTCCGCGCTCGACTGCGTCACGAGCGCCGTCAAGAAGGTGATCGAGCTCGGTTACGCGGACCCTGCGCACATCGGCCTGCAGGGCCACAGCTGGGGAGGCTACCAGTCGTCGTTCATCGTCACGCAGACCGACATCTTCGCGGCCGTCGTGACCGGGGCGCCGCCGACCGACCTGACGAGCTTCTACGACACGCTGTACCGGTCGAGCGGCTCGATCCAGCAGGGCATCACCGAGGTGGGCCAGGTGCGCATGGGCGCGGGCGTGACCCCGTGGTCGGCGCGCGATCTGTACGAGAGCCAGTCGCCGGTGCACAACGCGCCGAAGATCAAGACGCCGTTCATGATCCTGCAGGGGACGGCCGACGGGTCGGTGGACTACGGACAGGGCCTCGAGTTCTACGCGGCCGCCCGGCGCCTGGGCAAGCAGGTCATCCTGCTGTCGTACCCGGACGAGGCGCACCACCTCGGTCGGAAGGAGAACCAGAAGGACTTCCAGATTCGCATGCGCCAGTTCTTCGATCACTATCTGAAGGGCGCGCCCGCGCCGGTGTGGATGACCGAGGGCGTACCGCAGATCAAGAAGGGGCTGGACCCGACGATACTGGCCGCGCCAAAGAAATAGGGCCGGCGCGCGTCGGCTCCAGCCGGGATCCGGCTCAGGGCTCAGGACTCAAGGCTCACGGCGCTTGCCGGGACCGCACGTAGGGCGGGTTTTCAGATGCCGACACCGGCGCCGCACAAACCTGCGGCGCCGGTTTGCGTCTAAGCCAGTGTGACCGCCGGCGGGGCCACCATTCGCCGCCCGTGACGCCCATGCGGCGCGGCCGCTCCCGTCCTCACCCTGGAGCACTCGATGAAGCATCTGCTCGCCGCGATCCCGGTCCTCGCCTTCACGCTTGCGCTCTCCGCACAGGCGCCGCAACCACTGACCGGGCGCTGGCTCCTGACCTGCGATTTTTACGGCACCACGCGCTACTACCGGCTTGATCTCGACGAGCAGTCCCGCCAGGTCAGCGGGACGTTCAACGGGACGAAACTGAGCGGCGGCCTCTCGGGCGGCCACCTCACGCTCACCGGCCGATCGGACGGCGGCGAGGTCGCCGCCATCGACGCCACCGTCCAGGGCGCCGCCTTCGCGGGCACGCTCACGCTTGCGGCGCCCAACGACGTCCCGCTCGCGATCCAGTTCACCGCGGCGCCCGCCCCGCCGCTCGTTCGGACGGCGCCGGCGCGCCACGAGTTCGCGCCGACCGTCTTCTACCGCGAGTACTCGCCGTTCCACAAGCCCGTGCTCACGGTCAACCCGGGCGACACCGTGCACACCACCACGGTCGACGCGGGCGGCAACGACGAGCACAACGTCAAGCGCGTGGCAGGCGGCAACCCCCAGACCGGCCCCTTCTACGTCCGGGGAGCCATGCCCGGCGACACGCTCGTGGTGCACCTCGACCGGCTGCGGCTCAACCGGGACACCGCCGGCAGCGACGATCGCCTGGTGCAGACCGCGCTCGCGCCCGACCTCGCGATCAAGACGCGCGACAACAACAGCTCCATCCGCTGGCATCTCGACCTGGCGCGCAACACCGCCACTCCCGACCCGGCATCCGGGCACTTGAGGGACCTCGCCGCGCCGCTGCACCCGATGCTCGGCTGCATGGCCACGGCGTTCCCGCCGGGCACCGCTCCGCCGGCGACCGGGGATTCGGGCTTTGCTGGCGGCAACCTGGATTTCAACGAAATCTCGGAAGGCGCCACCGTCTATCTGCCCGTCACCAATCCCGGCGCGCTCCTGTACCTGGGCGACGGCCACGCGCTGCAGGGCGACGGCGAGCTGAACGGCAACGCGCTCGAGACGTCCATGGACGTCGAGTTCACGGTCGACCTCATCCCCGGCAAGCGGACGCCGTTCGTGCGCGTCGAGACCGCGCAGGCCATCATCGCGCTCGGTTATTCGGGTTCGCTCGACGACGCCTTCCGCGAGGCCACCAGCAGCATGGCCCAGTGGATCATGGACGACTACACGCTCACGCCATCCGAGGTCGCGCAGTTCCTCGGCATCGCCGCGCAGTACAAGGTGACCGAAGTGGCCGACCGCAACTCCGGCATCGCGCTGAAGATCGACAAGGCCTTGCTGCAGCGATTGAAGCGCTGACGGGGACACGCCCCTCGGCTCCGCTCGGGGTGCGCCTCGCGGCTTGTGCCTGCGGCCTGCGGGCTGACGCCCGGACCTACTTGAGCGCCTTCTTGATCTCGCCCGCCGCCAGGCTTGCCGAGACCTTCGCGAAGTTGGCGTCGGTGCGGTAGTTGCCGGGCATCAGCTTGGTTTTCGGGGTCGCGGTCGCGATCGGCGCGTGATCCTGCCGTCGCGTCACCACGACTTGCAGCCACAGCTCGCCGGGGTGCGCCATGCCGCGGCCGGCCTTCTTGAAGTCGGTGATCTTCGTTTCCACCACCGCGGATTCGCCGGCGTCGGCTTCGGGGACGCTCGCACCTTCCTCGAGGACCTGGGCCGCGATCCCCTTCTTCTCCAGTTCGGACCGGAGGTTGTCGTAGAAGAGACCGAGGTAGGTTTGCGGGTTGATGGTCTCGGGCAGGACGACGCCGTCCGCGAGGACAATGCGCTTCACTTCGAGCGTCTTGAATCTCGGCTGACTGCCCTTGTCGCCAGCGGCGGCGAGGATCGCAGTGCCGAGGACCGCGCAGAACACCACGGCGCATACAACGGTACGGCGCATACGGAAACCTCCAGGAAGAGAATGTCCGATGGCCCGCACGGTATCGAGCAAGCGGTCCCCCCGTGGCAGTCGAACATGCCGGGCGCCGTGCGCACCGCCCGAGAGTGTAACACCGCCGACCGGCGGCGCGCCCGTGCGGTCAGCCTGCTTCCTGCAGATGTCGATAGTGAGGCGTGCGATCCGGGGATCGTGCGGTCTGGCGATCGTCCGATATAGCCGGCCGGGAGGCCGGCCCCGCAAGCGTCAATCCGCTGGCCCCGAGCCTTGAGCCCTGAGCCTGTTCTACGCCGGCCCAACGAGCGCTGCGGCGACGAACCGCCCGTCGTGCGACAGGCTGACGTCGAACCCCGCGAGTGGCTCGCCCGCGCGGGCGACGACCGGCGGGCTCCAGCGCCACGCGCGCCACATGCGGACGATCTCGGCGCCCTGCACGTCCCACCGCGCCATCAACTCCCGCGCCAGCAGGCGCGCGCGCTCGGACGCCGTCGAGTGCACCGACGCCCGCTCGGCGCTGGTCAGCGCGCCGCCGAGCCCCTGGGAGTTGCTGACGATCCCGGCGAGCAGGCGGCGGGACCAGTGCGGAGTCTCGGACCCGGACGGCGCGATCTCGCTGCCGCGCCGCGCCAGCCGCCCGATGCAATGGATGTAGTCGAGAGCCGTCTCCCACCGGACCTGCACCTCGAGGTCCTCGAACCGCACGCTGACCCAGTTCCCCGTCGCGAGGCCGATGGCGCCGGTCGAGTCGCCCGCCGCGTCGGGGCCGACCTCGAAGCGCCGGTGCGCGAAGACGACGCCTTCGCGCAGCTTGCTGGCGATCTTGAACGCGGTTTCCTTGGCCGTCCAGGCCCGCCACAGCGCAAGCGTCGGCGCGGCGGCGTCGAGAATGCGCCGGCGCTCCTCGGGCGTGAAGACCCGCTCCATGAACCGCAGGTCCCGTTCCTTGCCGGCCACGCCCGGCTCGCCGAGATCGACGATGTCGTTACCGATCCACGTGCGCGTGAACAAAGTAGTCCTGCTCCATTTCGATGAGCCGCCCCACGATCTGCACCGCGAGGTCCCGGTCGGCCCGCATCCCCTGGTGCGTCGTGGCGGGCTCGAACGCCGAGAGCCGCACGAAGAAGGTCTCGCCCGGCCGCGGGAAGTCGCTGTGCTCGCGCTGCCCGACGCCCCGGGCGTAGACGCACAGGACGCGCGCGCCGGGCGCCTCCTGCAGCATCCGGCCGATGCCGTACATGATCCGGTCGGGATCCACGCGCCCGATCCGGCTGCGCCCGCCCTCGGGAAAGACCAGCACCGACTGGCCGCGCGCGAGCAGGAACGCGACCTTGTCGAGCGTGCGCCGCGCGTCCTCGGGCGGCCCCTTCCTGAGCACCGGCACGCACTTGCCCAGGTAGCCGACGATCCGCAGGAACCAGGTGGCCGAGATGTTGTGCCGGTCCGGCAGGTTCCAGATGAACCAGCGCGGCCGGAACGGCAGCTTCCACCCCGGCGAGAGCGCCCATTGGATGACGAGCGAGTCGACCAGCGTGATGTGGTTCGCGCAGATCAGCAGCGGCCCGCGGCGCTCGCGCTCGAACGCCGCGAACTCGGCGCGCAGCCGCGAGGCGTCCGGCAGCCGGTACCGGCGGAACCGCAGCCACGCCAGCAGGCCGTAGTACGTCACCGGGACGAAGACTTGCGACAGCGCCTCCTGCACCCGCAGCGCGAGGCGCGTTCTGACAGGCAGCACGGTCGGCCGTCAGTGCGCGGGCGCCGTCTTCCGCTGGATCATCTGGACGGCGTCGCCCAGCGTGCGGACCTTGTCGGCCGACTCGTCGTCCACCTCGATGCCGAACTCGTCCTCGAAGGCCAGGATGATGTCCACCAGGCGGGCCGAGTTCACGCCGAGATCCTCGATGATCCGCGTGCCCTCGCTCGGCTTGGCGAACGCGTCCTGGTTCTTCACGAACGGCTTGATGATCCCGACGACCTTCTCGAATGCTGCCGCGTTTTCCATATCGATCTCCTTACTGTTCGTCTTCCCACCTGCCGAAGATGAGGCACCCGTTGACGTCGCCGAACCCGAAGCTGGCCTTGGCCAGGACCCGGGGGGCGACGTCGATGGTCTCGTGCGGAATCCTCGAGGCGAACGGGGCGATCTCCGGGTGCACGTCCTCGCAGTTGATCGAGCCGTGCACGAACCCCCGGCTCACCTGGAGCACCGACGCCACCGCCTCGATGCCGCCGGCCGCGCCGAGCCCGTGGCCGACCAGCGACTTGGTGGAGTTGATCCACGGGAACTCCTCGGGCCGCCGTCCGAGCGCCCGCTGCCACGTCCGCACCTCCAGCGGGTCGGCCATCGTGGCCGTCAGGTGGCCGTTGATGAGGTCGACGCGCCCGGGCGCGACGCCGCCGATGGCGAGCGCCGCGAGCACGCACCGCCGGGCCCCCTCCGGGTTGGGCGCCGTCATGCTGCCGCCCCCGCGCTGGCCGCCGCAGTTGACGTGCCCGCCGAGGATCTCGGCGTAGATGCGCGCGCCGCGTGCCCGGGCCGACGACAGGCTCTCGACCATCAGCAGCCCCGCGCCGGACGAGGGCACGAAGCCGCCGGCCGTCGCGCTCATCGGGCGCGACGCCGCCTCCGGCCTGTCGTTCGACTGCCGCGCCAGCACGCGCATGGCGTCGAAGCCGGCCCAGATGTAGTGCGATGACCCCTCGGCCCCGCCCGCGATTACGCGCTTGGCGCGGCCGGCCCGCACGCGGTGGAACGCGTCCACGACCGCCTCGGTTCCCGTCGTGCACGCGCTGCTGTTGGTGGTCACCTGGCCGCCGAGCGCGAGGAGGCCGCCCACGCACGCGCTCACCGAGCTGGCCATCGTCTGCTCGACCGCCGTGCTGCCGAGGCGCCGGACCTTCCCCTCGTTCACGCGCGGGACGACCCAGTCGCCGACCGTGTCGACCCCGCCGATCCCGGTGCCCACGATCGCGCCGGTGTCCCAGTCCACCTCGCCGCCGCCCGGTTCCGGCTGCGCGAACCCGGCGTCGCGCCAGCAGTCGATCGCTGCGATGCCGGCGTACACCATGCTGCTGTTGAGCGCGCGCAGCGTCTCCTCCGGGAAGTACTCGCGCTTGAGCGCCTCGCTCACCTCCGGCACGCCGCCCACCTGGCAGGCGAACCCGAGGTCGCGAAGCTTCTGGTGGAAGCGGATGCCCGACTTCCCCTCGCGCAGCGCCCGCTCGAAGGCGTCGAGGCCGTGCGCGTTGGCCGCGACGACGCCCATGCCGGTGACCACCACACGCTCACTCATTCCGCACTCCCAGTCCCGACGCCGTGGTCTGGGCCACCAGCGTGCCGTCGGCCGCGAACATCCCGATGCGCGCCCGGAGCTTGTTGCGCCGCCAGAACACGCGCTCCCCACGGATCGTCACGGTCTCGCCCGGACCGACCGACTTCAGGAACTCCGACTCCGCGTCCACGAACAGCGTGGTGAAGGCCCGCGCGTCCTTCGTCGTGTACTCCAGGGCGAACAGGTAGATGCCGAGGGCCACCACCCCCACCTGGCACATCGACTCGAGCAGGATGACGCCCGGGGTGATCGGGCGGCCCGGGAAGTGCCCCGCGTAGAACCACTCGTCCTCGCGGAAGCGGTAGCGCCCGACGATCCGGGTCTCGTCCACCTCGAGGATCTCGTCCACGAAGCGGAACGGCCGCTGCTGCGGCAGCAGGTCCAGGATCTCGGCGGGGGTCAGATGCTGTTGCTCCATAACCTGCCTCGCGGCGCAGGGCTAAAGCCCTGCGCTATCCGATCACAAGAGAACGGATACCGCAGGCCTTCAGGCCTGCGCCTCACGGCCTACGACCTGCTCATCAGCCCGCCCACCGAGTTGGCGGACGGCGCGGGGTAATCGGCATAGCGGATCCCGCGGAAGATGCCGACCTTCGCGTCCTTCACGAGGTAGATCGGCTCGCCGTCCACGAGGACGCGCCCGGTGCCGATGGCGATGGCGGCGCCGGTCTCGGCCAGTTCGGCGTAGCGGCGGATGTCGATCTCGTAGCGCACCAGCTTGTTGTACGGCCGAATCTGGCCCGAGAACTCGATCTCCTTGGCCCCGAGCGCGCGGCCGGCGCCCCTGGCCCCCCGCATGGCGGCGTAGAACCCGATGAGCTGCCAGATCGCATCGACGCCCAGGCACCCGGGCTGCACGGGATCGGCGCGAAAGTGGCACTGGAAGAACCAGGCGTCGATGAGCACGTCGAACTCGGCCACGATCCGCCCCTGGGGGCCGCGGTGGGTGATCTCGACGATGCGATCGACCATGAGCATGGGCGGCGCGGGAAGCGACGCGAGGCCGTCGGCCGGCGGATCCTCGACCAGCGTGCCGTGCGCCAGCCCGAGGACTTCCGCCTTCGAGAACTGCGCCCGCTCGAGGAACTCGGCGTATTTCACGAAGCCCTCCCGACGTCGATCAACAGGCCGCCCCAGGTCAGGCCCGAGCCGACGACGACCAGCGCGATCTGGCACTGCGCCGGGAGCGTGTCCCAGTGCTGCGACAGCACACCCGGCGCCCCCGCCGCGCCGCAGTTGCCGAACTCGTCCACGTTGAACAGGTGGCGCGCCGGGTCGACCCCCGCCCGCTGGCACACCGTGTTGAGCATCATCAGGTTGGCCTGGTGGCCGATGAACCACAGGTCGCGGTCGGGCGCGGCGTAGGCCGCGATCTCGTGCAGCGTCGCGACCGACTTGCGGATCGCGAACCCCTGGACGGCCGGCCCTTCCTGGATGAAGTGCCCGCCGGCCGGGATGACGACCTTGTTCCACCCCGAGGGATCGGAGTGCACCACGCTCTGCCGGATCCGCACCGGCGCCGGGATACGCCCCGAGACCACGGCCGCGGCGCTGCCGTCGCCCCACAGCACGGCCGACCGCCGGTCGCCGTAGTTCACCGTCCGCGTGGTGTTCTCCACGTTCACGACGAGCGTGTAGTCGGGCAGCGCCTCGGGCCTGAGCGCGCGCAGGTGATGCATCTGGACGGCGAAGCTCGAACAGGCCGACGTGATGTCGTACGCGGGCGCGGAGATGCCGAGTTCGGCCGCCACCAGGCAGGCCTCGGCCGGGATCGAGGTACTGCGGCGAGCACCCGCCGGCGACGACGAGGCCGATCTGCGACGGGCCGACGCCCGCCCGCTCCATGGCGAGGCGCGCCGCGCGCGCGCCGGTCTCCGCGTTGGTGTAGACCGACCACCGCGCGGAATCCGCGGGGTGCTCGTTCTTCGTCCGGACGATGTAGTCGAGCGCGAGGACCGTGCGGCGCGCGCGGATCCCCACGCGCTCCATGATCCAGGCGTCGTCGGTGCCGATGTCCAGGGCCGCGAGAAACGCGTTGTCGATCCGGTTCTCCGGGTGGAAGTGGCCGATCCCGTGGACGAACAGGTCGCCGGCGAGCGGGGCGTGCCTATGCAATGCGTTCACCCCCGTCGGCGCGGATCAGGGCGCCGTTGATCCAGCGGGCTTCGTCGAGGCTGAGCAGGTAGACGACGTCGGCCACGTCCTCCGGCGTCGTCAGCCGGCCGAACGGGTTGCGGCGGCGGGCGCCGGCCTTCATGCGGCCGCTGCCGGGAATCACGCGGAGCGCCGGCGTGTCGGTCACGCCGGGCTGGATGATGTTCGAGCGGATCCCGTAGGGGGCGAATTCCACCGCGATCGCGCGGGACACCGATTCGAGCGCCACCTTGGCCGCGGCCACCGCCGCGTACCCGCGCCACGCGACGGCGTTCCCCTCGCTCGTCAGGCCGAGGACGCGCGCGTCGGGGGCGAACAGGCCGGCGGCGTGGATCCGCTGGACCCACGTCATCAGGCTGGTGCCCATCGAGAAGATCGTCCTCGCCATGTCCTCGTCGTCCAGCACGCCCTCGCCGTAGTAGACGGGCTGCAGCGCCTGGAAGATCGGCTCGCCGGACTCGGCGACCGCATCGACGGCCTTGTCCATCTCGGCGGCGGGGACGCCGAGCGCCCGGGCCAGGCGCGCGAGCGCCGGCGGCGCCTCCGGCGGCGGCTCGTGGACGAGCAGTTTCAGGTTGCCGAACGCGATCGAGTGGAGCAGGACACGGACCCGCCCCTCGGCGCCGAGATTCGAGGCGAGCGCGTCGAGGACGGCCGCCATGCCCTCGGGGGTGAGGGCGTCGAGGTTGAGGCCGAAGAACCCGTTCCCGTGGGCGCGGATCTCGTCGAACTCCCGGGTGATGCGGTCCATCGCCCCGCGGCGGTCCCGGTGCACGACGCACACGCTCAAGCCCTCGGCCGCGAGCTTCTTCGCCGACGCCAGGCCGAACCCGCTGGACCCGCCCAGCACCACCGCCCACTGCTGCTTCGTGAATCGACTCATGAATCGCCCGCCCCCGCCGGTCGAGCCCGCCCCGGGGGCCCAACGACAACTCCGACGCAGGAAGCCGGGGGGCCCATCCAACCGTCGACGCACAACTCAACCGTCTTCGGTCGGGTACCCCGCCATATTCCTGTCAGTGTGAAACGCCTATTCTATCGCAGGATCGCACATCGGCGGGCTCTCGTCTTGCCCTCGCGCCTTCTTGGAGGGAGAATCGACCGGGGCTTCCACGCGGATCGGGGGCCCGACTGGAGGCAACAGATGAGCATGAAGCAGCGCGTGTCGCTCGGCGTGGCCCTCTCGGTCGCGGTGATCCTCGGCGCGGCCGTCCCGATGTGGGCGCAGGCCGCCAGGGCGGCCCAGCCGAAGGTGCAGACGGTCAAGCTGACGGTCGACGACAAGGGCTACGTGGTGACGCCCAACACCATCGTCGCGGGCGTCCCGGTCCGGATGGAAGTCGACTTGAAGACGGTGACGGGGTGCGCGCGGACCGTGGTCATCGGCGCGTTCAACGTGAAGAAGACCGTCAAGGAAGGCCAGACCACCATCGAGTTCACGCCCACCAAGTCGGGCAAGATCGAGTTCGCGTGCGGCATGGACATGGTGCACGGCTCGTTCACCGTCGCGGACAAGAAATAGCGCCGAAAGGGTACCCATGCCTGCGTTGATCGAAGCCATCGACATTCGGAGAAAGACCTTCTTCGAGGTCGATGGCGCCCCTTACGTCTGCCTCGACGTCGAGGTGTCCACGCCGACCGCCCGCGGGGGCCAGACGCTCGTGCGCGTGAAGATGCGCAACCTGAAGACGCGGGCCGTCTTCGACCGGACGTTCAAGGCGGGCGAGAAGTTCAAGGAGCCCGACCTCGCCCAGACCCCGGCGAGCTACCTCTATTCAGACAGCCAGGGCTCTCACTTCATGGACCAGGAGAGCTTCGAGACGCTGACGCTGCCGGAAGACATGATGGGCGACGCGCTCGACTTCCTCGTCGACGGCCAGATCGTGGAGGTCCTGCTGTTCAACGGGTTGGTGATCGGCCTGCAGATGCCCCAGCAGGTCGAGCTGACGGTGACCTACACCGAGCCGGGGATTCGCGGCGACACCGCGAGCGGCAGCGTCAACAAGGCCGCCACGCTCGAAACCGGCATCGAGATCCGCGTGCCGCTGTTCGTCAAGCAGGGCGAGAAGGTTCGCGTGCACACCGAGACGCGCGAGTTCATGGGAAGGGCATAGGCTCGGGGCCTGAGGCCCAAGGCTCGAGCCAAGAGGCTCAGGGCTCAGGGCTTCCGCCTTCGCCCGCGCACAGACCGCGCGGGCTATGGCGGACCCGCCGAAGCGCTCCGCGCGAAGGCGGGCAGGACTCAGGGGCGGGGCGCATATGATGGCCGTGTGTCGGTCCGTCGTCGTCGCGCTGGCGCTCGTCGCGGGCCTCGCCCCGGCGGCCCTGGCGCAGGGTCTCCTGCCCCAGGCGTCGGCCTCCGCGCCGGCCTCCGCGGCGGCGGCCGTGCCGGCCGACCCCTACGGGCGGCAGACGCCCGCGGGCACCGTGATGGGGTTCCTCTCGGCCGGGTCCCGCGGCGACTGGCCGCGGGCGGCGAAGTACCTCGACACGAAGCTGACCGAGTCGGCCGCCGAGGAGCTCGCGCGCGAGTTGAAGGTGCTGCTCGACCGCGGGCTGACGTCCGACCTCAGCCGCCTGAGTCGCAGGCCGGAGGGCGAGCAGGACGAGCGGGTCGGCAAGGACCACGAGTTCGTCGGCTCGGTCGATACCGAGACGGGCCGGCTCGACGTGCTGCTCCTGCGCGTCCACTACGGCGACCAGCCGCCCTACTGGCTGTTCGCGCCCGAGACGCTGCGCGACGTGCCGGCCGCCTACCGGGAGTACGCGCCGTCGTTCATCGAGGCCTGGCTGCCGACGTCGTTCGTCCAGGGTTACGGCGAGCGGTACCGCCTGTGGTCGTGGGTGGTGATGGCGGCGGCAGGCCTGGCCGCCGTCGTCATCGCCGCGCTGCTGTGGCGGTTGCTGGCCTTCTTTGTGCGCCTCGCTGCCCGCCGCGTGCCGGCGGTACTGGCGCCCTCGCACGTGAGGACGCTGCTGCGGCCCCTCTACTGGCTGCTTCTCGGCGTGACGCTGCAGGTGATCTCGGGATACCTGCTCACGCTCAGGCAACGGTACCTCGGGGGGCGGCTGGCGACACTGCTGGTCATCACGGCGGCGACGTGGCTGGGCGTGACCCTCCTCTCGACGTCGATCGGCCGATGGGTGCGCGGGCTCGAGCACCGAGGCGCGACCGAGCGCGTCGCGCTCGTGAGGCTCACCGGCCGGCTGCTGCAGGCGGTGGCGGTGGTGCTGGGCATTCTGATCCTGCTCGGGGCGGTCGGCATCAACCTCACGCCGATTCTCGCCGGCCTCGGTGTCGGCGGCATCGCGGTGGCGCTCGCGTCGCAGAAGACGCTCGAGAACCTCTTCGGCGGGATGATGGTGATCGGCGACAGCCCGATTCGGATCGGCCACTTCTGCCGCGTGGGCACGATGACGGGCACGGTGGAGGACATCGGCCTGCGCTCGACGCGGATCCGGACGCCGGCGCGGACGGTCATCTCGATTCCGAACGCGGACCTGGCGAGCCAGAGCATCGAGAACTTCGCCGCCCGCGACAAGATCCTCTTCAACCCCGTGCTCGCGCTGCGCTACGAGACGACGGCCGAGCAGCTTCGGTTCGTGCTGGCCGGGCTGCGGTCGCTGCTGTACGGGCACCCGCGGGTGGAAACCGCTTCCGCGCGCGTGCGGCTGCTGCGCTTCGGGCCGTCCAGCCTCGACGTCGAGATCTTCGCCTACGTGACCGTCACCGACTACGACGCGTTCATGGCCATCCAGGAGGACCTGCTGCTGCGGCTGATGGACGTGATCGACGCGGGCGGCACCGCGCTGGCCGTCCCGGCGCAGACGATGTACTTCACGCGGGACCAGGGGCTCGACCGCGAGAAGGCGGCCGAGGCCGAGCGGACCGTGCGCGGGTGGCGCGAGGGGGGCGAACTGCCGTTTCCGGACATGACGCCCGAGCAGCGGGCCGAACTCGACGGCGGGATCGAGTACCCGCCCCGCGGGTCGGTCCTCAGGCGTCCGCGCGGCAAGGCCTGACCGGGCCCCGGATCATCTCGCCGGCACGGCCGCCCCGAAATCGGTCTACAATCTCGCCCGGTGTCATCCTGGCGGCGGGTCCCCGGTCCGCCCGCGCCGCCAGGGGAATCGGGCCGTGAGGAGCCGGTGACTGCCATGACCAAGCTCGCACGATTCAGCTGGGAAGTCCTGGTCTACAACCTCGCCGTGATCGCGCTCGGGGCCTACGTGCGGGCCACGCGGTCCGGGGCGGGGTGCGGGGCGCACTGGCCCCTCTGCAACGGCGAACTCGTCCCGCATGCGCCGAACGTCGAGATGCTCGTCGAGTTCTCGCACCGGGTGAGCAGCGGCCTGGCGGTGGTGGCGGTGGCCGCGCTGCTCATCTGGGTCTGGCGGGCCTGCGCCGCCGGCCACCCGGCGCGGCGGACGGCCGCGTGGGCGATGGTGTTCATCGTGACCGAGGCCGCCGTCGGCGCGGCGCTCGTCCTGTTCCGGCTCGTGGCCGACAACGCCAGCTTCGCGCGCGCGTGGTTCATGGCCGCGCACCTCGCCAACACGTTCCTGCTGCTCGCGTGCCTGACGTGGACGGCCTACCACCTGACGCGGCACTCCCCGGCGCGCGCCCGGCTGCACCGGGCGGCCATCGTGGAGTACGGCCTCGGCGGCGCGGTCATCCTGCTGGCGGCCGTCAGCGGGGCGGTGGCCGCACTCGGCGACACGCTCTACCCGGCGGGATCGCTGGCCGAGGCGCTCGGCGCCGAGTTCTCCGGCGCCTCGCACCTGCTCGTCCGGCTCAGGCTGCTGCACCCCACAATCGCGGTGTTCATGGCGGTCGCGCTGGTGGTCGCCGGGATCCGGATCGGCTTCGAGTCGCGCGGGTGGTCGAGGACGCTCGGGTTCGCGCTGGTGGGCGCGGCCGCCTGGCAGGTGCTGGTCGGCCTCACCAGCGTGCTGCTGCTCGCGCCGGTCTGGATGCAGTTGCTGCACGTGCTGAGCGCCGACCTGGTCTGGATCGTGTTCGTGCTGCTCGCCATCGACCGATCGACCGACCGACCGACGGCGACGGCCTGAGGATCCGTCAGGGGTCGGAGCGGTTTTTCGCAGACGACAGACTTGTAATACAAGATTGTAATCGGCGAAAAACCGCTCCGACCCCTGACGAGTTGGTAAGAGGAGGACCGCAGGTGGAGTTTCTCAATCTCGTCGTGATCCTGGTGACGGCGTATCTCGTCCTGCGCAAACCCCACAAGGAGCGGCTGGCGTTCGGGCTGCTCGTCTTCAGCGTGGTGCTCATGGTGTTCCTGTTCTCCGTGGCGACGCGGACCGGGCTGCTGCCCGGGGTGAACTACTGACCGCCGCGGGCGGAGGGGAGACGCTGGTGAGACGAGACGCGCTCTATACCATCCTCGCGCTGGCCGTGCTGGCGCTCGCCGTGGTGCCGATCGGCGTCGCGGTCTTCGTGCTGGGGTTCGCCTACGGCGATTCGCCGTGCGTGATGTGCTGGGAACAGCGGATCGGAATGGCGCTCGTGGCGCTCGTCGGGCTGTTCATCTTGCGCTACGGGCCGAAGCCGAAATACATCGGCATGGGCGTGCTGGTGGCCGCGTGGGGCGTGTTCATGGGCCTGCGCCACACGGGCATGCACGCCGCGCGCGACGTGGGCCAGGGGTTCAGCGCCGAGATCCTCGGCGCCCACACCTACACCTGGTCGCTGTTCATCTACTGGGTGGCCGTGGCGCTGATGGGATTGCTTCTGACGATGACGCGCCAGGAGGACATCGAGGACCGGCCGCGGACGCTCCGGCCGCTCGAGGCAACGGCCGGCATCGTCTTCGTGATCGTCATCGCCGCCAACATCGTCCAGGCCTTCGCCAGCACGGGCCCGCCGCCGTTCATGGGGCAGGGCGACCCGGTGCGGTTCTCCTTCTCGCCGAGCCACTGGGTCTGGTCGGCCGAGGAATGGTCGCCGGCGCCCATCTCGCTGAGGGGCCGCTGGTCGATCGACACGCCCGACACCTCCGGCCTCCCGGCCGATCCCGCGCGCGGACCATTCGCGAACCTGCCGAGCCTTCCCGTCGCCCGCCAGCTTCGCGTCGGGTTCCCGCTGAACGGGACGCCCACCGACCTGGCCTGGGACGCGGCCACGGGGCAGTTCCTCCTCACCACGCAGCACGGCATCTACCTGGCCGACGACACGCTCGCGGCGATGAAGCGCTACACGATCGTCGACGCCGGCTACTCGGTGGACCTGGGCGTCTTCGGCGGCGCCGCGTTCCTCGACAAGGGGGCGCTCGTGGCCGTCGGCGAGAACAAGAGCTTCGTGATCGTGCGGCCGAGCGCCAAGGGCGACGCCGCGGCGAACTTCCGCTACTTCCTCGAATCGGCCGGCGCCTTCGACGAGGTGTCGCGGTCGCGCTTCGGCACCGTCCGCGCCCGGATGATGTACATCCTGTCGGCGGCCTACGACCCGGCGGCGCGGTCGATCTTCACCGTGACCGTGCCGAACAACAAGGTGAAGCGGCTGGTCGTCTCCCGGTTCGACGGGCGCGACATGACGCTGTCGGAGGAGTTCAGCCCGACGCTCGCGCCCGACGCCGGCCTGGCGCTCGCGCCGAAGCGCACGCTCGACGAGCTGGCGGTCACCGGCGCGACGGTGGCCGACGGGTCGCTCTACATGATCAGCGCGGCCTACAGCACGCTCGTGAAGATGGACCTGTCCACCCACCAGGTGACGGCGGCGTGGGCGGTCCCCGGCCTCGTCTCTCCGACCGGCCTCGCCGCCAAGGGGGACGAGCTGTTCATCGTCGGGAAGGATGGGACGGTGTGGGTGGTGGCCAGGCAGTAGGCTGTAGACAGTAGGCGGTTGATCGTTCGTAGGCCGGGCCTTCAGGCCCGGCGCGACGGCGGGGCCGCCTTCGGCTTCGCTCAGGCCAGGGAAGCCCCGCCCTACATGGCGGCGTACTACAACTCGCGCAGCGCCGTCACGATCGGCAGCCGCATGGCGCGAATCGCCGGGAAGATGCCTCCGAGCAGGCCGAGCGCGAGCGCCCAGCCGACGCCGAGCACGAGCAGCGCCGGGGTCACGCGGAACGCGAAGCCGATGCTGCTCATGTTCTGCCAGTTCATCGTGGCCGCCTCGTAGCCGTTGAACGCGAAGTAGGCCACGGCGGCGCCGACGGCGCCGCCGGCGAGCGCGAGCATCATCGACTCGACCAGCACCGAGATCACCACCGGACCGCCTCGGAAGCCGATCGCGCGCAGCGTGGCGATCTCCCGCGTGCGGCTCGCGACGGCCGAGTACATCGTGATGATGGCGACAAACAGCGCCCCGATCCCCATCAGCGCGCCGATGATCGCGCCGATCGTCTCGATCGTCCCCGAGAGCATCTCCGACTGCCCGGCGTAGTACTCCTGCTCGCGCATCACCTTGAGCTTCACGCGCGGGTCGGTCGTCAGGCGGTCCTTGAACGCCGCGAACGCCTCCGGCGAGGTCAGGCGCACGTAGACGGCCTGGCGCGAGTTCCCGCGGCGGTAGAGCGGCGCGAGCACGCCCGCGTCGCACCAGAGCTCCGAGTCGGGCACCGTCCCGCCGGCGTCGAAGATGCCGACGATCCGCCAGTGGTTCGGCCCGAGCTTCAACTCGGCCCCGACGTCGAGGCCGCGGTACTCCGCCGACGCCGCGCGCCCCACGACGACCTCGTTGCGGCCCGGCTCGAACCGCCGCCCCTTGATCATCTTGAAATCGCGCACCGCGAACGCCGCCGGGTCCACGCCCCGCAGCGGCGCGTTGGCCGTCGTGCCGGTGCTCGCCTTCACCAGGTCGACGACGACGAACAGCTCGGCCGAGGCGAGCGCGCCGACGCCCGGCCGCCGGGCGATCCCCGGTGCATCCTCGATCGCGTCGATGTCCTCCCGCATCAGGACGCTGGTCATCTCGGCGTCCGAGCCGGTCCGGAGGACGATGGCCGTATCCGGCGACCCGGTACTCGACATCGTCGTCCGGATGCCCTCCGCGATCGACAGCACCGAGACGAGCACGCCGACGACCCCCGCCATGCCCACCACGGCCACGGCCGAGGCCGCCAGCCGGCCGGGCAGGGTGCGCAGGTTCAGCGCCGTCACGACGTAGGACTGGACGAGGCCCGAGAATATCCACATGGCGGTCATACCCTCCGGAGCGCGTCCACGATGCGCAGGCGCATCGCGCGAAGGGCCGGGAAGATGCCGGCGACGACGCCCAGGCCGACCACCAGCGCGATGCCGGCCGCGAGCGACGAGGTGGGCACGTACAGGTTCGGGAGGAGGTTCGCCGTCGGGATCCTCGGCACGATCAGCCCCGACAGGCCGAGGCCGAGGAACCCGCCGACGCCCGCGATCAGGCACGACTCGGTCAGCACCAGGGCCAGCACCCGGCCGTCGGTGAACCCGAGCGTCTTGAGCACGGCCAGCTCGCTCGTCCGCTCGCGCACCGACTCGGCCATCGTGTTGGCCGTGACGAGCAGGATGATGAAGAAGGCCATCGCGATGATGCTGCGGACGATGAGCGCGATGTTGCCGACCTGGTTGGCGAAGGCCTGCATGAACGCCTTCTCGGTGGTCGTCTTGGTCTCGGCCGGCGAGTTGGCGAACTGGCTGTCGATCGCCTGCGCGATCTGCGGTGCCTTCGAGGCATCGGCGATGCGGATCACGTACCACCCGACGCTGCCCGTCCCGAAGAGGCGCGACTCGTCGAAGTACTTGTAGTGGAAGAAGAACTGCGTCTCGTCGGTGCCTTCCTCGGTCCCGCTGTAGATCCCGTCGAGGTTGAACTCCCAGTTGATCGAGTTGTCCTTCTTGCGCCAGATGGTCGCCTGGATCGGGATCCGATCGCCGATCTTCCAGTGGAACTTCTCAGCCGTCACGCGGCCGACGATCGCGCCCTGCCGATCGGCGAACCAGGCCTTCTTCTGGTCCTCCGGCAGCTTGAACTCGGGGTACATCCGCAGCAGGCACTCGGGGTCCACCGGCACCTGCATGAAGAAGTTCTTCGGGTCCTGGTAGATGCCGCCGAACCAGGTCTCGTGGCAGACGTCCACGACGCCGGGCGTCGAGCGGATCTGCTCGAGGTAGCTCACCGGCAGGAGCTGGATGATCGAGACCTTGTGGATGAGCACGAGGCGCTCGTTCCCGGCCAGCTCGATGCCCATGCCGAAGGCGGCCTTGATGGCCACCAGGAAGCCGTACAGCGTGAAGGCCACCAGCACGGCCAGCAGCGTGAACACCGTGCGCACCTTGCGCCGGAACAGGCTGTGCCACAGCAGCGGCAGGAACTTCATACGGCCGGCTCCGTCGAGAGCACGCCCTTGTCGAGGTGCAGCACCCGGCTCGCGCGCGCCGCGGCGTGCGGGTCGTGCGTCACCATCACGATCGTCTTGCCGTTCTCCCGGTTGAGCGCCTGCAGCAGGTCGAGGATCTCGTCGCCCGCCTTGCGGTCGAGGTCGCCGGTCGGCTCGTCGCACAGCAGCAGCGTCGGGTCGACGACGATGGCGCGGGCGATGCCGACGCGCTGCTCCTGGCCGCCCGACAGCTGGCGCGGGTAGTGCCTGGCGCGATCCGAGAGCCCAACCACGCGCAGCGCCGTCTCGACGTGGCGCTTGCGCTCCTTGCGCGACAGCCTGGTGAGCAGCAGCGGCAGCTCCACGTTCCGCTCCGCCGTCAGCACCGGCAGCAGGTTGTAGAGCTGGAAGATGAACCCGATGTGCGCGGCGCGCCACCGGGCGAGCTGGCCCGACGACATCCGGTCGATCTGCTCGCCGGCGATCGTGATCGTGCCCCTGGTCGGCGAGTCGAGGCCGCCGAGCAGGTTGAGCAGCGTCGTCTTGCCCGAGCCGGACGGCCCCATCAGGGCCAGGAACTCGCCCTTCGGTATCTCGAGGTCGACGCCCTGGAGCACGTCGATGCGTTCGCTCCCGCGCCGGAACTCCTTGTGCAGGGTCGAGGCGCGGACGAGGATGTCTAGCGAGGCGCGCCGAAGATCATCGGGCATGTTCCCCCTTATCGCGCGCCTCGCTAGACCAGAGACGCTGTTGGCTGGCCCCGCGCGAGCGCGGGGCTACAGACGCCTTGAACGGCGAAAAGCACGTCGACAGAACTCGACTCATTCGGAACGGTCTCGGCCGTTCAAGGCGTCTGTGGCCATGGCTGCTACCTCACCACGATGCGGTCGCCGTCTTTGAGAGCGGCCGGCGGGTCGAGCACGATGCGCTCGCCCGGCGCCAGGCCGGAGAGGACTTCGACCCGGTCCTCGCGCGCGGCGCCGAGGCGCAGCGCGCGGCGCTCGACGCGGTCGCCGCCGGAGACGACGAAGACCACGCGGCTGCCGCCGTCGGTGCGCACCGCGGCGTTCGGGATCGTCACCGGCGGTTCGCTCGTCGCCGCCTCGGTCTCGGTGCCGAGGAAGGCGACCTTGATCCCCATGTCCGGAAGGATTCGGGGATCGAGTTGGTCGAACGCAATCCGCACGAGCACGGTGGCTTTCTGCCGGTCGGCCGTCGGCACCACGGTGATGACCTTGCCGGGGATTTGCCAGTCGGGATACGCGTCGAGCACGGCCGAGATCCGCTGGCCCGTGCTCACGCGGTTGATGTAGCTCTCGTTCACGTCGACCTCGATCTCGAGCGACGACATGTCGACGAGCGAGCAAATCCCGGTGCGCGTGAACCCGCCCCCGGCCGAGACCGGGGAGATCATCTCGCCAGGCTGGGCGTCCTTCGAGACGGCCACCCCGTCGAACGGCGCGAGGATGACGGTGTCGGCCAGGTCGTTCTGCCGGATCGCCACCTGGCGCTCGGAGACGCGGACCTGTTCTTCGGAGAGGGCGAGCCGCGCCTCGAGGGCGCGCACCTCGGTGTCGGCGTTGTCGAGATCGGCCTGGTTGGCGATGCCGTCGGCGCGCAGCGACTGGAACCGCTTGGCGGTCAGCCGGGCCAGGTCCAGGCGCACGCGGTTCTCGGCCACGGCCCGCCGCGAGGCCTCGAGCTCGGCCTGGGCCAGCGCGAGCGCCCGGTCGTAGGTCGCCGGGTCGAGCCGCGCGAGGACCTGGTTCTTCCGCACCGGCATGCCTTCCTCGACCCGCACGTCGATCACCCGGCCCGTGATCTTCGACGACACGGTTGCCCGCCGCCGGGCCACGACGTAGCCCGAGGCGTTGAGCACCGCGCCGCCGCCCTGGCCCGCGGGGGCCGGTTGCTCGACCACCGCCGTCCTGACCTCGACGGCGCGCGGCGCGCGCGCCCACATCCAGGCGCCGGCGAGCACGACGACGAGCAGGGCGAGGAGCCCCCAGGCCCACAGGGGGACGGTGCCCGAGCCGCGTGCGCTGTGGTCGATCCGGAGGTCCTCGAGAGCGCGCGGGTCACTCGACATGATCGGCAATATTAACCGGAAGTGGCGCCCGGGTGGGTACGGGACGGGCCGTCCGGCCGCATAATGGCGTTTCCCGCACATACGGGCCGGGTTCGGGGCCTTGTCATCGTGTTGTCACGGAACTGTCACCGTGCTGACATGGGGCCGTCGTATGAAGACTTCGTGAAGGCAAGCCCCAACACGTCGATTTCCGTCATTCCTGCGAGGTTACGATCGTGAGGCAATCGCGTCCCCGACCTCTCACGCGGATCGCCCGCCTGTTGCGGCTGGCCGCCCCACTGGTGGTGCTGGTCCTGCTGCCCCTCGCCGTGCCCGGCTTGCTGGCCGAGTCGGGCGGCTCTTCCCGGCAGGCCGCGCAGGGCGGCAGCGGCGCCGCGTGCACGCTTACGGGCGTCGTCGCGGCCGGCCAGACCAGGCTGCCAGGCGTCGAGGTGACGGCGACGCCGCACGGCGGCGGCACGCCGATCGTGGTCTCGACCGGCCTCGACGGGGTTTACACCTTCGCGCTGCCGGCGCCCGGCGCCTGGGACCTCAAGGCCGAGCTGGCCGCCTTCGCCACGGCGACCCGGGAACTGGCCGCCGACAAGGTGTGCGGCGCCCGGGTCGATCTCCCGATGACGCTGGCCTCGCGGGTGCCCGCGGCGCCCAAGCCGGCGGCCACGGGGCAGCCGCAGGCGGCGGCCACCGGTGCGGCCGCGACGAAGCCGGCGTCACCGACACCGGCGGCGCGCGCGCAGGGGGCGGCCGGGCAGCGGGCGCAGGGCCCGCAGTTCCAGCGGGTCGGCGCGAACGCCACCGCGAACGCCGCGGCGAATCAGGGCGCACAGCTGAGCGTGACAGCCGACGACGCGCAGGCGGTTGCCGCGCACCTGAACCTGCCGCCGGGCTTCTCGGCCGACACGATGTCGGACACGGTGACGGCATTCGGGCAGACCGGCCAGACCAACGAGTCGATGCTGTTCGGGCCGGGCGGCGAAGGCATGTTCGGGCAGCGCGGCGACGCGGGGCAGGGCATACCCGGGATGCCGGGCACGGGCGACCCCAACGCAGCCGGCGCGGGCGGTTTCGCCGGCGGGCCGGGCGGCGGAGGGCGCGGTGGTGCCGGCGGCTTCGCCGGCGGACCGGGCGGCGGCCGCGGCGGTATGGGCGGCGGCCAGCGGGGCGGCGGCGCGACCGGCGACCGGCTGAATTTCGCCAACCGGATGCGCCAGGGGCAACTGCAGGGCCAGGCGTCGTACACGCTCGGCGGATCGCCGTTCGACGCGGCGCCGTACTCGCTGACCGGGAAGCCGAACCCGAAGGAGAGTTACCTTCAGCAGCGCTTCACCGCGTCGGTAGGCGGCCAGTTCAAGATCCCGCACCTCTTCGATTTTGGTCCGCGCACGTCGTTCTTCCTGAACTACACGGGCAACCACTCGACAAACGCCTATTCGGCGCTCTCGACGGTCCCGACCGACGCGGAGCGGGCGGGCATCTTCCCGACCACTGTGAAAGACCCGGTCACCGGCCAGGACGTCCCGAACGTCGTGAAGGACCCGCTCACGGGCCAGGCCTTTCCTAACAACACGGTTCCGATCAGCCCGGTCGCGGCCGCCCTCCTCCAGTACATCCCGCGCGCCAATCAGCAACCGGGTGCGACGACGAACAACTTCTACTTCTCGACCACAACCGCGACATCGGCCGACGACATCAACTTCCGCTTCATCCGGCAATTTGGCGCCCAGACGCGTCGAGGCCAGCGCGGGGGGGGCGGCGGAATGGGCGGGGGCGGCGGGCGCGGGGGCGGTGGCGGCGGCGGCGGTACCAACCTGAATATCTCGATCCACTACCACCGGCAGGAATCCACGCAGGCGACGCCGCTCGGCACCTCGTCCGGCACCTCGTCGCAGACCGGGTGGGACATCCCGGTGGGGATCTCCTTCATGACGAAGGGGATCATGAACCAGGTGCGCGCCGACTACAACCTGAACAACACGACGACGACCAACGCCTTCGCCGGCGTCACCAATGTCGCGGGGCAGGCCGGGTTGCAGGGCGTGTCGTCCGACCCGTTCGACTGGGGGCTGCCGGCGTTGTCGTTCAGCGAATTCGCCAGCCTGACCGACATCACCCCTTCCTCGCGCCACGCGCAGACCTTCACGTTCAGCGACGCGATGATCCGAAGCGTCAAGCGCCACAACCTCCGTTGGGGGTTTGGATTCTCGGATAACCGACTCGACAACCGGACCGACGCCAACGCGCGCGGGACGTACTCGTTCAGCGGATTGTTCACGACCGGCGCCACGGCGGCCAACGGAAACGGCGCGGACTTCGCCGACTTCCTGCTGGGCATGCCGCAGTCCGCGACGGTTCAGTACGGCCCGGGAACGGATCAGTTCCGCTCGCAGTCGGCGAACGCGTACTTCCAGGACGACTGGCGGGTGTCGTCCAACTTGACGCTCAACCTCGGCGTGCGCTACGAGTACCAGGCGCCTTACAGCGAGGTGAACAACCAGCTCGTGAACCTGGACGTGAACTCCACCTTCACGGCGGCCGTGCCGGTCGTCGCGGGACAGAGCGGGCCGTATTACGGGCAGTTCACGACGACTCTCGTGAACCCCGACCGCCACGCCTTCGCGCCGCGGATCGGCCTGGCATGGCGGCCGAAGCCCAAGTGGGTGGTCCGCGGCGGCTACGGCATCAACTACAGCTCGGTGCCCTACCTGCAGATCGTGCAGAAGCTGGCGGGCCAGCCGCCGTTTGCGACGACCAACGCGGTCTACATCCCGCCGCCGGATCCGACGGCACCCACGCCGCCGACTCCCATCCCTATGGCCACCATTCTGCTGGTCTCGCAGCAGAGCATCACGAACAACTTCGGCGTGGACCCGAACTACAACATCGGCTACGTGCAGATGTGGAACGCCGACGTCCAGCACGACCTGACACAGACGCTCAACGTGGGCTTCAGCTACATCGGCACGCACGGGTCGAGCCTCGACATCCTGCGCGCGCCCAACCGCAACCCCGACGGGACACTGTCCATCCCGGGCGCCTCGCCGTTCATCTGGGAATCCTCCGGGGGCATCTCGAACATGCACGCCTTCTCGGTCCGGGCTCGGAAGCGGCTGTCGCAGGGGTTCCAGGTCGGCGGCACCTACACCTACTCGAGGGCGTTCGACAACGCGTCGAGCCTCGGCGGGGGCGGCGGCGTGGTGGCGCAGAACGACAAGGACCTCGCCGCCGAGTACGGGCCGTCGAGCTTCGACATCCGCCATCGGTTCACGAGCGACTTCAGCGTCGAGCTGCCGTTTGGTTCGAACCGCAGGTGGCTGACGCGTGAAGGCCTGGCGAACGAGATCTTCGGCGGGTGGATGCTGAACGGCACGCTCTCGTTCTCGTCCGGCTCGCCGTTCACGGCGCTCGTGGCCGGCGCGGTGGGCAACGTCTCGAATGGAGTCAGCGGGTCCCTTCGCGCCGACTACAACGGCCAGCCGATCGCGCTCGCGAACCCGACGGCCGCGGAGTTCTTCAATACGGCGGCCTTCAGCCTGCCGGCCCCCCTCACGTTCGGCACGGCCGGGCGGAATACGATCATCGGGCCGCCCCAGCGATCGTTCAACATGGCCCTGATGAAGAACTTCACCGTGCGCGGCCTGCGCACGCTGAGCCTGCGGATCCAGGCGAACAACGTGCTGAACATGGTCGTCTGGCGGGGGATCAACACGACGCAGAACTCGCAAGGCTTCGGCGAAGTCACCTCGGTCGGATCGATGCGGTCGGTGCAGATTGTCCTGCGGGCGGGATTCTGATGATGACGCGGACCATGACATCTCATCTTCGGTCTCGTGCGGTATGGGTGGCGGCGATCGCCACGGCGGCCGGCGTGTTGCTGGCGCCCGGCGGCACGCACGTGCTGGTGGCGCAGGCGCAGGGCGCCGCGTCGCAAGCTCCCGTGCGCGTCTTCAGGTCCAGCGTGGACCTGGTGACGGTGAACGTCGTCGTCCGCGACAAGAGCGGCAACATCGTCAAGGGGCTGACCCGCGACGACTTCGTGGTGACCGAGGACGGCGCCAAACAACAGGTCGACACGTTCGACTTCGAAGAAGTCACGACCACGCCGCTGGAGACGGCACCGACCGCGATCACGACCGTGCTCGGCAGCGTCGGCCGCGCGCCGGCCACGCCCGCGCCGGCGGCTCCGGCCAAGCCGGCCATCGACCTGCACGGCCGCCGGCTGATCGCGATGCTCTTCGACCTCAGTTCCATGCAGCCCGAGGAGATCAAGCGGTCGGCCGATTCGGCCCGCGACTACATCCAGAAGAAGCTGACGCCGGCCGACATGGTCGCCATCGCCACCCTCTCGACGACGCTCCAGGTGCCCCAGGACTTCACGGCCGACCGCGACCTGCTGCTGCACGCGCTCAACGTGATGACCGGCGACGAGGGCATGGGGTTCGAGGAAGTCACGGCGGGGGACCCGACCGACGATTCGGCGACCGGCTTCACGGCCGACGACAGCGAGTTCACGCTGTTCAACACCGACCGCCGGCTCCAGGCGATCCAGGCGCTGACCGACGCGATGGCGCCGATCGAGCAGAAGAAGTCGCTCATCTACTTCAGCAGCGGGATGACGCAGACCGGCCTCGACAACCGCGTGGCCATCCGCACGGTGATCGACCGCGCCGTCAAGAGCAACGTGTCGATCTACGCGGCCGACATGCGCGGCCTGCAGGCGCTCGGCCCGGCGGGCGACGCCAGCCAGGCGAGCACGAGGGGCCAGTCGGCCTTCTCGGGGGCGGCCGTCTCCGGCCGGTTCGACTCGATGTCGGCGTCGCAGGACGCGCTGTCGTCGATGGCCCAGGATACTGGCGGCCGCGCCTTCTTCGACCTGAACGATTTCGGGACGGTCTTCGACAAGGTGGTGGCCGACACGTCGGCGTACTACCTGCTCGGCTTCTCGAGCACCAATCACTCGAAGGACGGCCGGTTCCGGCGGCTGCGCGTGACGCTCAAGCGGCCGGACCTCAAGCTCGAGTACCGCGCCGGCTACTACGCGCCGCGCGACTTCGCCCACGCCGGCCGCGACGACCGCGAGCAGCAGCTGACCGAGCAGTTGTTCTCCGACCTGTCGGTGACCGACGTGCCGGTCTACGTCTCCTCGGCGTTCTTCCGCATCAAGGGCGACCGGTACTTCGTGCCGGTCTGGATCAT
The DNA here is from genome assembly GCA_963776495.1 of uncultured Acidobacteriota bacterium. Classification (GTDB taxonomy): domain Bacteria; phylum Acidobacteriota; class Vicinamibacteria; order Vicinamibacterales; family Fen-181; genus FEN-299. The sequence continues at coordinate 1,638,870 of CAVZMW010000003.1, forward strand.
GGTGCCGGGCTCGAGCGTCCCGTTCAACAAGTCCGGCGACAAGAGCAAGGCCACCATCGACATCGTCGGCGTCGTGCGGGACCCGAACCAGCGGCCCGTGGCCCGGATCCGGGACACCGTCAACCTGGCCGTGTCGGCCACCGAGCAGGTCGAGCGGAAGAACGTGCAGTACCAGACCGACCTCGAGCTGCCGCCCGGCGTGTTCACCATGAAGGTGGTCGTGCGCGAGAACGAGACCGGCAGCATGGGTTCGTTCGAGGCGGCGATCGCCGTCCCCGATCTGGCGCACAACCCGATCAGGCTCAGCTCGGTCATCGTGGGGTCGCGGCTGCAGTCGGGGATCAAGAAGGACCCGAGGAACCCGCTGCTGCAGAACGGCACCGAGCTCATCCCGAGCGTGGCGCACGTCGTGACGGCGGGCCAGCCGCTCTACCTCTACTACGAGCTGTACGACGCGGCGACGCCCACCGTCGAGGGCGGCAACGAGGCAAAGGCGGCCGCGGCGGCCGGCCAGGGGATCCGGGTCGTGTCGAACGTCCTGTTCTTCCGCGGGCAGCAGCGCGTGCTCGAGACGAGCCTGATCGAGGCGACCGCGGTGAACTCGCCGGACCGCAAGGCGACGACGTTCCAGCTGGAAGTGCCGACGACCGACCTCAAGCCCGGTCTCTACACGTGCCAGGTGAACGTCGTTGACGACGTGGCGGGGACGTTCGCGTTCCCGCGGCTGGCGATTTACGTGAAGAAGTAGACGGTTTCCGGCTGACGGCTGACGGCTGACGGCGACGGCTGACGGCCGACGGCCGACGGCCGACGGCAGTGTCCGCCGGCCCGCGACTTGCGACACGTCCTCCTCGGGCGACCCTTCAGGGTGGCCTCGGCGAGGCGCAGGCCTGAAGGCCTGCGCTATCTGCCGCGCGTACCCCGTCTCCAGATAGCGCAGGGCTTCAGCCCTGCGCAGTGCCGGGCTTCAGCCCTGCGCAGTGCCGGCTTCAGCCCTGTTCGTCGCGGTCCGATCCGGATTCGCGGCCGGCTGACCCGACGCGGAGGAATTCGCCGCGCGATCTGGAATCCGCCGCCGGCTGCGTCATCCCCTGCCCGAAACACCGGCGTGCTATCATCCGCGGCTTGAAGACAGGTTGGGTCGCTGGGCGTAGGTCGGCCGCGAGGGACGGCGGGACAAGATGGCGGGAAGGGATCAGCTCAGGGGTTGGAAGGAAATCGCGGGGTTTCTCGGCACGTCTGTCAGTTCGGCGACACGATGGGAAGGCCAGCGTGGTCTGCCGGTGCACCGTCTTCCAGGAGAGGGCAAAGAGGCCGTATTCGCCTTCCGGGACGAGATCGAGCATTGGCAGCAATCGAACTCCGGGCGCGTGCTGGATGGAGACACGGGGGTCGCACCGGCGCCCGATCGTGGCGGCCAGGGGGCCGGCGAATCGGGTGGCCCCGGCCCGATAGCCTCTTCAGTCGACGAGGAAACGCCGCTCCGGCTCAACCGGCGCCGGCTCCTTGCCGCAGGGATCACGGTCGCGGGCCTGGCCATCTGCGCGGTCTGGCTGATGGGATGGCCAGGCCGCGCCCTGCCGCAGCCTGGCGTGGATCCCGAGCGTCCCACCGCGCGAGCGCGGGCGGCGGGCGAGCCGGCCCCGGTGATCTTGCCCTTCGTCCAACTCGAAGTCGCGAAGCCGGATGGTTGGAAGACGACGATCCAGGTGGCCGACGGCGGGGCGGCGCAGCTCGGCCCGTCCCCCAACCATCCGACCGTGATCCTGCGCCCGCGCCTCTCGCCGGCCGGCCTGATGCTGGAGGTCGCTCGAGCGGACGGCAAGCCGGTGAAGGACGGGGGGGCCGCGTCTCAGCCTTTCGTGCTCCTGCTCCCGCCGAACGAGACCGTTCTTCTTCGTCAGCCGTTCAGATTCTCGGTCCGATGGGTGAGCGCTGAACCCCCTCCCAGGTAGCCGGCCCAGGGCCACGCCGTTACTCGATCCGCTTCATACTGCCATCCTGACAGCCGCACGACGCGGCACAACAGTCCCCGCACGGGGTGACGACGGCACACCCGCAGACCACCTCTGAACCGCAGACCACGCAACACCGCTGAGTCGCCTGGTCGGTGGTCGCCGATCCGGCCGGAGTCGCCACCGGCACGGTGCCGAGCCACTTCACTGCGATCGCGAAGGGCCCGTTGGGGAACGCGGCCGTCTCCCCTGACTGGAGGACCTGGCGCTCCGCAGTTCCACTTGCGAAGCGGTAAGTCGCGGGATCCCACGTGAGCGGGGTGACGGCAACTTCGACGGTCCCGTCGTCTTTCAGGGTGGGCGACAAGTCCAGGCCGGGCCCGTTCACGGTACCCACCGAGCCGTGCTTTCCGGAAGGGATCGTCAAGCGGTTGACGCTTCCGCTCGGCATCGTCACCTCCAGCACGACCCCGGGCGGCGGCGAGACCATCACATTCTGACCCGATCCCGCCTGTATGCCCACCAACCACGCCGCGAGCAGTATCACCATCGAATCCTCCAACGCGGAGCCAACGGGCGGAATGCCCGTTCCGGGTCGGGATTCTCACGGCGCGCCCCCTCTGACCACAACGGTCAAATGCCGTCAGATGCTGTCAGATGCTGTCATCCGGGCGGATGACGGCGTTTGACGATTGCGGGCGGCTGGGCGTTTCGACGAGGCTGACGGCGCCAGCGAGCATCAGAGGCCGCGTCGGCCGGTGCCCGCTCGAACAAAGGTGTCCTCCGGTTCTCTTTCGGTCTTCATCTGGAGGTCGGCATGTCCAGCCCCGTCTTGTCCGCCTCGCGCCGTTTCCCGGCACCGTGTCATCACGTCCCCGGACTCCTCACAGTCATTGCCGCTCTTCTCGCTCTCTCGATCGCGTCGATCCCTGCGGCAGCGCAGATCACCCCGTACGAAACGGCGCGAGAGAAGGGAGTGCTGCCGGAGCACAGCCCCCTCAGTTTGGCGCCCTGGGATCTGATCGACCCCTGGAGCGGCAACGCCATGCTCTCGTTTGTCGATTTCCTCCTCCCAGGCAACGCAGGTTTCAACCTGACGGTGAGACGCGTCTATAACAGCAAGGACGGCCAGTGGCGCTTCGATATCGGCATGCCGCATCTGCTATCCCTGGCAGGTGGGTACCCGGTGAGCATCATCAACGGCGATGGGAGTGCCACGTGGCTCGCTCAGAACTCCCCGAACACCGACAGCTTCTACTCGACCTCGCTCTGGCACTACACGTGGTCCACGCGCGTACTCCAGACGCCGGCGGGGGTGACGTACACGTTCGATTCATCCGGCCGGCCTTTGACCGCCACCGACGCGTTCGGGAATCAGCAGATTGTGACGTGGAGCGGCGGGCGGATCGAGTCCATTACGCAGACACTGGGCAACGGCCAGAGTCGTGAACTGGACTTTGCCTATGACGCGCAGGGCAACGTGACCTCACTCTCGTGCCAGGGCAAGACGTGGCAGTACGAGTGGGCTTCGGGCCAACTGGTACACGCGACGTCGCCCGCGGGACCGTCCTGGACGTTCACTTACTCGCAATCGCAGGTGGGCACCGAGAACGAGTCGGCGATCACCGTCACGACGCCGACCGGCGGCTGGGTGCAGGTACATCTCTCGCAAGCACCTGGACCAGTCGCCCATCGGGTACGATCCTCGCTGGGATAGCTATACCCTGCGGTCGCGGCAATCCGGTGGCACTGGCGTCGCCGGCGGCACGTGGCAGTTCACGTATCCCTCCGATGGGACCCCGACGACCACGATCGACGGGACGAGCGGCGTCACGTACCATGCACAGTACACCTTCCGCAACGACGGCACGTTCTGGACGGTCCCACTCGTGTCCGCGACCTTCGGCAGTGGTACGGCCCAGCAACACTTCGACTACGCGTGGCAGGAGGGGGTCTCGCTCGGGTCGACGTTATGGGATTACGTGAACGGACAGCTGGTGCCCTTCGGTCCCACGCACGCGCTGCTGCCGGTGTCGGTGGCCGTGACACAAGATGGACGGACCTACAGCCGCTCGTACCAATACGAGACGGCCCATCTCAACCACTTCGGCCAGCCGACCAACATCTCCAGTACCGGTGACTTCTCGAGCTCGACCGACGTCACGTATACCTCCTTCTCTGGCACCACCTACTTGGGCGATAAATCGGATTCAGTTGACGTGGGCGGGATCAGCGGATCGGCGCAATACGACCCGAACACCGGGTTCCTCCTCTCGCTCACGGGCGGGCTCCTCACGACCACATTCACACCCGACGACTACGGGAACGTCCACGTCCAAACGGTCGGTGGGACGCAGCACACCACGTTCGACTACAGCTGGGGTGTCGTCAGCACGGTCACGGCGCCGCAATCGACCGTGGTCCGCACGATCAACCCTGACGGGAGCGTCGCGACCTCCACGGAGAACGGCCACGTTACCACCGTCGATTACGACACGGCGGGTCGGCCGACCGGTGTGCACCCGCCGACTGGGAATGCCTACGCGATCAACTACGCCACTGACGGAACGTGGGTGAAGCACGCCCGCGGGAACGCCTGGACGACGACCTGCGTGGACGGATTCGGACGAACCGCCTTCACCTTCGACAGTACGGGTGCACGCATCGACATGGAGTACGACGCGTTGGGCCGCGTCGTCCGCCAGAGCCTGCCGTATACGACCACGCCTCCGCCGAGTTCGTGCTCGAGCCCGCCTGCGTCCGCGCCGCCTTCGACGTGGCTCGAGTACGACGCGCTCGGTCGAGTGACGACGCGCACGAACCCCGACAACACAACCGTTACCTACGCGTTTGACAGTACCAGCGCCGGCGTGCGCACGACAACGACGGACGAACTGAACCGGACGACGATCCAGATTCTGCAGGCCTCTGGCACGCCCGCGAACACCCGGCTGAGGTCCGTCACCAACGCCGACAACAAGACGACGGTGTACGTGTATGACGACTCCGGGCGACTCACCCAGATCATGGCGCCGAACGTTCTGTCCAAGACCTGGACCTACGACAGCCAACGGGGCCTGGTACACACTGAATCCCAGCCAGAGTCCGGGACCACCACGTACACGTACGATACCTTCAACAATCTGGCAACCCGCACGGACGCCCTCTCTCACACGCTCACCTATTCCTATGACACCAGCAATCGTGTGATCGGGGTGACCACCGATCCCGCGACCTTGTACTCGGCCAGCTTCCAATACGACGCCTCCGGCAACCGCATCTCTGCGTCGAATGGGTACGTGGCGAGCCAGTTCGAGTACCGACGCGGGGCACCGAATGACGAAGCGCATCGACGAAATCGCCGGCCATCGCTTTGAAACGAGCGTCAGCTACGACGACAACGACAACCTGACCGTGCTCTGCTATCCATCTGGGAACTGCGTGAGCTACGACTACGACTCGAACAACCGGCTCGTGCGCGTCTACGATACGGCGCGCGGTTTGGAGTTCGCGCGGGACTTCATCTACCGCCCGTCCGGCGCCCTGGCCTCGTACACCAGCGGCAACGGCATTGTCAACGCCGTGACATACAATGACACGGAGCAACCCACCCAGATCAGCTCGAGCGGGGGCGTTCTCTCTCTCAGCTATGGGTACAACAGCGCTGGCAACGTGACGGGCATCACCGATTCCCGTCAGGGGTACGCGGCGACGTACACGTACGATGTGCTCGACCGCCTGCTGACCGCCAGTGGGCCCTGGGGCGGCCTCACCTACGAGTACGACGTGATCGGCAATCGTACGTCGTCCGTGGTGAACGGGACGACCACCACGTACAGTTACAGCGCGACGACCAATCGTCTCCTGTCCGCGATCACGGGCCAGCAGTACCGGGGGTTCCTCCACGACGACAATGGCCGCCTGACACAAGACGACGTGGTCAACACCTATACCTACACGCCGGCGAACCTCGTCGAGACCGCCCAGACCTGGGCGGGCGCCCTGACGACCTACCGATACGACGCCGACGGGCAACGAGTGCTGAAGGTGCAGAGTACGAGCCAGACGTACGCGGTCAACGAACTGAGTGAGTTCAGCACCGCGGGCGGACCGATTACCTGGACGGTGGATTACGTGTCCGCGGGCTCACGTCTGCTGGCGGCGGTGCGGCCGGCCGCGGGCACGCTGGACACACTCACGGTGACCAAGACCGGGACGGGGCGCGTGAGCGCCGTTCCCGCCGGTGTCGACTGTGGGCCGGACTGCTCAGCCCGCTACCTGGGCGGCACGATCGTGACACTGACCGCGGTGGCGGATACCCACTCGTCGTTCACCGGGTGGGGCGGGGCCTGCAGCGGGACGGAGGCGACCGTCACGGTCACGCTGGACGCCTCGAAGACCTGCAGCGCGACCTTCACGGCGGAGACGTATGTCTTGACGATTCAGCGAGCGGGAGACGGTGCCGAGGACAGCCAAGTCACCAGTGTGCCAACGGGCATCAACTGTGGCACCACCTGCTCGGCGGCCTATGTCTGGGGCACGAACGTCTATTTGGTTCCCTCTGCGGCGGACGGGTACGAGTTCGCATACTGGCAGGGCGAGGGATGCGCGACCGGCACGGTGTCGATGACCGGGGCGCGGACGTGCACGGCGGTGTTCCAGGTCCTGCCGCCGTCATGTGACCCGGATGGGTCTCTGCAGGCGGAATGTCGGGCCTCGGGCGGAGGCCGGTGGGACGAAGAGTCGTGCAGTTGTCAGTTCAACTGGGAGGACCCGCTGGTCCTCAGCCTCGATGGATCCCCGATTCACCTGACCACTCGCCTGGGCGGCGTCTGGTTCGACGTCGATGGGGACGGGGTGCGGGAGTCGCTGGCGTGGACGCGGGCCGGTTCGACGGCCGCGTTCCTCGTCTTGGATCTCGACCAGGATGGGGCGATTACCACGGGTGCGGAGCTGTTCGGGGTGCCGGTGGCCGCACCTCGGCGTCAGAAGCCGCTGGCCGGCGAGAACAGTTTCACGCTGCTGGCGGCCTACGACACTCCGGCGCTGGGTGGGAACGGCGATGGACGCATCAGCGCCGCGGACGCGGTGTTCAGTCGGCTGCGTCTGTGGATTGATACGAACCACGACGGCGTCTCGCAACCGAACGAGTTGGTGCCGCTAGCCAGCGCTGGGGTGACGGCCATCGAGCTGTCGTATCGTGTCGTCGGTCGGCGGGACGGACACGGGAACTTGTACCGGTATCGCGGCGTGGTGCACTTGAGTTCCGGTCGCCGCGTGCCCATCTGGGACGTCTTCCTGTCGACCGGGCCGCAGGCCGGAAGCGACCCGGAGGACTCAGAAGACATGCTGCCGCTCGACGACAATTCGGCGTCTGTCGTAATGAGCGCCTTGGCCGGTGTGGCGCCGACGCCCGTCGGCGCAGACGACGAGGCCGGACTGGCGTCGGAGCCGGCGCCGCCGGATCCGACGCCGACGCCGCTCCAGGTGGTGGAGTACTATCACCTCGATGCCATCGGGTCGGTGCGGGCGGTGACGGACGCGCAGGGCCAAGTGATCGCCCGACACGACTTCCTGCCGTTCGGGGAGGAACTTGCGCCGCAGAGCCCGCCGAGAGACCGAAGGCTCTTCACGGGGCAGGAGCGGGACTTCGAGACGGCGCTGGATTACTTCCACGCCCGACAGTTGCGGGGGGACTGGGGGCGTTTCACGACGCCTGATCCGCTCACGGACGTGGCGTGGACCAATCCGACGCTGGGCGCGACGAACGCCTACGGCTACGTGCAGAGCAACCCGCTGGGATTCACGGATCCGAGCGGAATGCAATCCGGAGGGAAAGAGAAAGGCATAGACGAGCTTGGGCACATTTACTACATAGACCCGGGCACCGGCCTTCTCGTCGAGTACCCGGCGGGCTATGCGTACTTCGTGAGTGTCGTCGCGTCGCACATACAAGTGTCGACGGTGAATCAACCCCTGACGCCGATGGGTGCGGGCGCGCTCAGCTTCTTCCCGGGTCACGGGCCGATGGCGGGCCCAGGAGTCGGAGCGGCCGGGCAGACAGTCGCTGCCAACAACAGCAGGAAATGCACGGTCAGCCCGGCCAGCGCGGGTCAATACGCGGCGGCGACCGCCCAGGTGGCCGCCATGACGACCGAGTTCTTCTCAGGCCTTGGGCCGGGGAATCAGACGTTTGGACCGGATTCGGCCACGTCGCAGGTGTTCGCTCAGTCTGGCCCGGTTCAAGACGTGTTGAACTCATACTCTAGCGGACAGACAGGCGGGCTTTACACGTTCGGTCTTCCAGAGCTCGTATCTGCTGGCGGCAATCCGGTTGCCCAATTTGTGGGATCGTTTAGGTGGAACATCACGCCGAAAGATGGCGGCATCAACGTGTCGATCACGAATACAACGAGTTTCAGATCGTTGACGTATGGCGTTGGCCCACAGTGGCAGCGAGGCTCCGGTCTCCTCCCGACTCCGATGGGGAATTCCCATCAGACGTACAGCATCACCGCGACGTGCCGATGACCATGAAACTACGATTAGTAATGCTCATAGCAGCAGCCTGTGGACTCGTGGCGTGCGACACGACGCAACCGCCTGTCACACCTGAGACCCTTGCTGGAAGCTACGTCTATGTCTCAAGAGACCCTGAGAGCCGGGTGACAGATCACAATCTGAACCATCTGGTTCTGCAGTCGGACGGAACATTCGACCTGGTTGAAGGAGGAACAACGAAGGCTGTCTCGGAGAAGAGTGGAGTGTGGAGGATTGTGCCTGGGAAGCCCCCCAATGTTCTTCTGGATCACGCTGGTTATCCGATTGAGATCGAGAGGAATGAAGTGCGGCTGTTGATCGATCTGGACACGGGGGTATGGTGGGTCAAACCTAGATGAACCGTATAGTGGACCCCAAGAACTGGACAGTCGGCTGAGTCAAAGTCGTCGGCCCACGGAAGGGAGATCCGACGATGGCCAAGCGACGACTGGACAGTGCGGAGTTCAAGGCGAAAGTGGCGGTGGCCGCGCCGCGCGGCGACCGGACGTTGAGCGAGCTGGCTGCGCGATTCGAGGTGCACCCGATTCAGATCGCCAGGTGGAAGAAGCAACCAACCGAGGCGCTGCCGCGGGTCTTCGCGTCGCGGCCCGACACGCAGGCGCAGGAGGCGGCGGCGCTCAAGGCGGCGCTGTATCAGGAGATCGGCCAGCTCAAGATGGAGCTGGACGGGCTGAAGAACAAACACCACCTGGTCGACCGCTGACCGACGCGCCGCGGTCGACCCGATGCACCGCCGGCTGAGCGTCGCGCAGCAGTGTGCCCTGTTGGACCTGCCGCGGTCCTCGTTCTACTACGATCCGGTCGCGGTGAGCGAGGAGGAGTTGCACTTGATGCGGTGGCTGGACCAGCAGTACACGGCCACGCGGTTTTACGGGTCGCGGCAGATGCAGGTGGCGCTGGAAGCGCGGGCGGGGCGGCCGGTTAACCGGAAGCCCCTCTAGCGCCTGATGCGGATCCTGGGGCTGCTGACCTTCACGGCCGTGTTCCAGGCGCTACCAGCCACCTGCGATCCCGACGGGTGCCTGCAGGCGGAATGTCGGGCGTCGGGAGGAGGCCGGTGGGACGAGGCGTCGTGCAGTTGTCAGTTCAACTGGGAGGACCCGCTCGTCCTCAGCCTCGACGGGTCGCCGGTTCACCTGACCACTCGCCAGGGCGGCGTCTGGTTCGACGTCGATGGGGATGGGGTGCCGGAGTCCCTCGCCTGGACTCGGTCCGGTTCGACGGCCGCGTTCCTCGTGTTGGATCTCGACCAGGATGGGGCGATTACCACCGGCGCGGAACTGTTCGGGGTGCCGGTGGCCGCACCTCGGCGTCAGAAGCCGCTGGCCGGCGAGAACAGTTTCACGCTGCTGGCGGCCTACGACACTCCGGCGCTGGGTGGGAACGGCGATGGACGCATCAGCGCCGCGGACGCGGTGTTCAGTCGGCTGCGGCTGTGGCTGGACGGCAACCATGACGGCGTCTCACAACCCGACGAACTGGTGTTGTTGTCGGCGGCGGGCGTCAGGTCCATCGAGCTGTCGTATCGTGTCGTCGGTCGGCGGGACGGCCACGGGAACTTGTACCGGTATCGCGGCGTGGTGCACTTGAGTTCCGGTCGCCGAGTGCCCATCTGGGACGTCTTCCTGTCGACCGGGCCGCAGGCCGGAAGCGACCCGGAGGACTCAGAAGACATGCTGCCGCTCGACGACAATTCGGCGTCTGTCGCGATGAGCGCCAGGGCCGGGGTGGCGCCGACGCCCGTCGGCGCAGACGACGAGGCCGGACTGGCGTCGGAGCCGGCGCTGCCGGATCCGACGCCGACGCCGCTCCAGGTGGTGCAGGACCATCACCTCGATGCGCTCGCCCTTCGACACGGCGCCGGGCAACGCGCGGGGCGCCGGCTCAGGGCGACCCTGAGCGAGCTGGTGAGGCATGCGAGTCGAACGGGTCGGGTCGGTGCGGGCGGTGACCGATGCGCAGGGCCAGGTGATCGCCCGACACGACTTCCTGCCGTTCGGGGAGGAGCTGGCGCCGCAGAGCCCGCCGAGAGACCGGAAGCTGTTCACCGGGCAGGAGCGGGACTTCGAGACGGCGCTGGATTACTTCCACGCCCGACAGTTGCGGACGGACCTGGGGCGTTTCACGACGCCCGATCCGCTGACGGACCTGGCGTGGACCAATCCGACGCTGGGCGCGACGAACGCCTACGGCTACGTGCAGAGCAACCCGCTGGGATTCATTGATCCAATGGGTGCTCAGGACCAGGAGACTTGGGTGTGCGTCAGGGTCGTGGGCTCCGGCTCCGCAAGCTGTCAATTGACGGTGAGTGTGACTGTCGTCCCGGATAGACGGTGGGAACTGGATCTCGGCAGCCTCCTGCTCGATGTCAACTTCGGGGGTTCTGACCTCACGGCCGGTGGAGGCGGCACCACCTACATACCGGACGGCGGCGGCAATCAAGACACGAAGAAAGGCGCGAACCCCTGTCCGGACGTTCCGGAGAGTCCTCTCGGCGCAAGCGCAACGTTTAATGCGGAGATAGTGCGGCACGTAACGCAGGGGTTCAATCCCGTGACGAAGTTGCACTTCTTCGTTGAAGCCTTTCAAACAGGAGGGCCGTTCGACTACAAAAGCTCGGGTGGCGATCAGTATGTCGACTACGGCAACTGGAACTTCGGCTACGTATGCGCCGCGAACTACTCAGATGCCTTCTGCCAAAGTGCGGCAGGCATGAACCGCATGTGGAGGGCGGCGAAGCAGGGTCGCAATCCCTTCGGTTCAGGGCTTCCTTTCATGGTGCCGCCGTACGGGGACCAAGCTAATGACAACCGCCTGATTCGAGCTGGCTTGCAAGCGTACCGATCGGGGTGTTTCCAATGACTAGAGTACAGCTGGCCGTCGTGGCCGTTGTTGCGCTCGTCGCGTTAAACGGATGCGACTGCGTGCAGTCCGACTACAAGGAGATCCCCTCACCTGATGGCCAGTACATAGTCATTGAAAGAGAGACCAATTGCGGCGCAACCGATCCATTTGGGACGGCGATAACCCTAGAGTCTCGGCGGTCGCGGCTGGGGATGGACTTCCTCGGACACCCCAGCCAGCGTGTGTTTCTAGCGAACGTCAGTCTGCGCAATACTAGCGTCACATGGGTCGGCAATCGGGATCTGCTGATAGCCTGCAAGGGTTGCGAGAAGTATGGCGTCGCTGAAGAAGTCTCCGCTTGGATGGACATCAAAATTAGGTTCGACGTCGGCAAGGCGGGGAAGGGAGTGTTCTAGTGGGCTGTGAGAGCGGATTCAGTAACGATCCGACGGGTCGGATCGTTGTACGTCCATCGGACGGGTCTTGAATGCTCGTTGAATCGGCCAATGTAGCGACGGATCGTCCGGTAGTGTCAACGGTCGTTCGCACTCTCAGTGGTGACGATCCGTCTGGTGGTCACGCAATCGTGGCGCGACACCTGCCGGGCGACACTACGGTCTGACACTCAACGGCGGCGATTCCGGATCGTGGTGGTGGGGCAGGAGTACGGGCACGGCTACGCCGGGGTGTCACTCGCGAAGCGGCACGAGATGATTCGCGAGTTCGGAACAGGGTACCGGTTCGTGGCCGAGGACGGCTTCCCGCCGCGCAATCCGCACACGCGAGCGACCAGGAGCCTGCTGCGCCGGCTTCTGGGCCGCGGCCTGGGGCCCGACTACCCCAGCGAGTTCATACAGGTCTCAGGCGAGCCGGTCCATGCATTCGAGGCCTTCGCGCTGGTGAACGTCCGCTTGTGTTCGGCAGTGCAGGAGTCTGACTCGGCGATGTTCCACGGCGGCCAGCGGGACCGTGACGAGCACACCGGCCGGCCTCTCGTGCGGCAGCACGTGCGTGGCGGACTTCGCGCAGGGGACCGAGGTCGCGCTGGCCGCGACGCCGGCGACTGGCTCGCGCTTCGCGGGCTGGTCTGGCGACTGCAGCACGGGCGGGGCCATGACGATGATCGCAGCGCGGGCCTGCACGGCGACGTTCGTCCCGATCTACGCGCTGACGGTGACCAAGGCCGGCGACGGGGGCGGCGACAGCCTCGTGACGAGCTCGCCAGCCGGCATTTCGTGCGGCGGCAGGTGTACCGCCGCCTACGACACCGGCACGTCGGTCACGCTCAGCGCGGAGGCCGCCGAAGGGTACGAGTTCGTCGGGTGGTCGGGCGCCGGGTGCAGCACGGGCACGGTGACGCTGGACCAAGCGCGGAGCTGCACGGCGACCTTCGCGGCGGTTCCGCCGCCGGGGTGCGACGAGGAGGCGCATCAAGCCTGCCGCGGCGGTGGCGGGCGGTGGGACGAGGAGACGTGCACGTGCGACTACGAGTGGCTGGACCCGCTGGTGATTCCGCTCGACGGCCACCCGGTCCGGCCGACGAGCGTGGCGGGCGGCGTGCTGTTCGACGTCGACGGCGACGGCGTCCTGGATCGGGTGGCCTGGACAGCGGGCGCCGGCCGGATGGGGTTTCTGGAGCTCGACCGCAACGGCAACGGCGCGATCGACAGCCTGGGCGAATTGTTCGGGCAGACGGTGTCGGGCCACCGGCGGCCCGAGGGCGCGGCGAACAGTTTCACGCTGCTGGCGGCCTACGACACTCCGGCGCTGGGTGGGAACGGCGATGGACGCATCAGCGCCGCGGACGCGGTGTTCAGTCGGCTGCGTCTGTGGATTGATACGAACCACGACGGCGTCTCGCAACCGAACGAGTTGGTGCCGCTGGCCAGCGCTGGGGTGACGGCCATCGAGCTGTCGTATCGTGTCGTCGGTCGGCGGGACGGACACGGGAACTTGTACCGGTATCGCGGCGTGGTGCACTTGAGTTCCGGTCGCCGCGTGCCCATCTGGGATGTCTTCCTGTCGACCGGGCCGCAGGCCGGAAGCGACCCGGAGGACTCAGAAGACATGCTGCCGCTCGACGACAATTCGGCGTCTGTCGTAATGAGCGCCTTGGCCGGTGTGGCGCCGACGCCCGTCGGCGCAGACGACGACGCCGGACTGGCGTCGGAGCCGGCGCTGCCGGATCCGACGCCGACGCCGCTCCAGGTGGTGCAGTACTATCACCTCGATGCCATCGGGTCGGTGCGGGCGGTGACCGATGCGCAGGGCCAGGTGATCGCCCGACACGACTTCCTGCCGTTCGGCGAGGAACTTGCGCCGCAGAGCCCGCCGAGAGACCGAAGGCTCTTCACGGGGCAGGAGCGGGACTTCGAGACGGCGCTGGATTACTTCCACGCTCGGCAACTGCGGGTCGATTTGGGGCGCTTCACGGCTCCCGATCCGTTGACCGACCTCGCGTGGACGGACTCGACCCTGGGTGCCTCGAACGCGTACGGCTACGTCTGGAACAACCCGCTGGGATTCATTGATCCAATGGGTGCTCAGGCCCAAGAGGAGTCGAAACCGGGCGGGCATTGGAAGTGCCAGTACGTCTGGAAGAACCCTTGCGTGTGGATTCCAGACGTTCCCACCTTTCGCGTGACAATCTCCGAAGTGTACTATCCTGGCCCCGATCTATGGTTGTTCTATGATTCGTCCGACTCCGCTGGGGGCGGGGGCACCACCTACATACCGGGCGGCGGCGGGACGAGACAGGCCGCAAACAACGGACCGAAGCCCTGCGGGGCATCTAGCAGCACGACTTCGATCGTCAGCGGCAACGCGACTACGGACATTCCGACCATCGCGGCTGGGGCCGCCATAGGCGAAGCAATTGGTGGACCGCCGGGTGCGTTCCTTGGCGGAATAATAGGCAGCGTGTTCGGGGTTGGCGGAACTGTATCCTATGTGCCCTCGACGAAGAGTCTCTACGCGGGACCAACGATCGTGTTTGCACCGGTACTTGGAGGCGGCAACGGCTTCAGTGCGAATCTGGTTTCTGTGCCTGCTGGCCAGAACCCAAACTCAATCGCAAACGGCCTGAGCGGCTCCGTAACCTTCCAACCGAGTCCATTCCTTGGCTCGACGGTCGTCAAGTCGCCGGGAAGCCCACCTGTCGTCGGTCCGTCAGTGGGAACGCGTATTCCTGTCTCATTTGGTGCGAGCTACAACTTCCCTGTCATAAAGGGAGGATGCCAATGATTCGGATTGTGGGTTTGTGTATTGCAATAGTCGTCGGGCTCGTAATGACGGTCAACGCTGCTTTCATGCTTGCTTCCCCTCGCAGTTGGTTTCGTCTGCCGGGTTGGATTAGAGCGCAGGGTTCACTGCTCGAGGATAAATACGCAACTGGTTGGGGTGCCATCCAGGTTCGCGTGACGGGAGCACTGATTCTTGCGGCCATTGCGTGGGTTCTCTACGACATGCTCTTGAGGCGGGGCTGAAAGTGTGGTTGCCGCAAACAACGGACAACCCTGTGGAACAGGCGGATTTGGCGGCGGCATAGGAATTACAGGCGGCGGAAACGCCGATCTCGGTCTCGGGGTTACGGGCTCCACCGCAAGTGGGTCCGTCGGTGGTGGCCTGTTTTACGATTCCAAACCGCATCTCTGCGTCGAATGGGTACGTGGCGAGCCAGTTCGAGTACGACGCGGGGCATCGAATGACGAAGCGCATCGACGACATCGCCGGCCATCGCTTCGAAACGAGCGTCACCTACGATGACAACGACAACCTGACCGTGCTCTGCTATCCATCTGGGAACTGCGTGAGCTACGACCACGACTCGAACAACCGGCTCGTGCGCGTCTACGATACGGCGCGCGGTCTGGAGTTCGCGCGGGACTTCATCTACCGCCCGTCCGGCGCCATGGCCTCGTACACCAGCGGCAACGGCATTGTCAACGCCGTGACATACAATGACACGGAGCAACCCACCCAGACCAGCTCAAGTGGGGGCGTTCTCTCTCTCAGCTATGGGTACGACAGCGCTGGCAACGTGACGGGCATCACGGATTCCCGTCAGGGGTACACCGCGACGTACACCTACGATCTGCTGGACCGCCTGCTGACCGCCAGTGGGCCCTGGGGCAGCCTCACCTACGAGTACCGATGCGATCGGCAATCGCACGTCCTCAGTGGTGAATGCGACGACCACCACGTACAGTTACAGCGCGACGACCAACCGTCTCCTGACCGCGATCACGGGCCCGCAGTACCGGGGGTTCTCCCACGACGACAATGGCCGCCTGACCCAAGACGACGTGGTCCAAACGTATACCTACACGCCGGCGAACCTCGTCGAGACCGCCCAGACCTGGGCGGGCGCCCTGACGACCTACCGATACGACGCCGACGGGCAACGAGTGCTGAAGGTGCAGAGTACGAGCCAGACGTACGCGGTCAACGAACTGAGTGAGTTCAGCACCGCGGGCGGACCGATTACCTGGACGGTGGACTACGTGTCCGCGGGCTCACGTCTGCTGGCGGCGGTGCGGCCAGCCGCGGGCACGCTGGACACACTCACGGTGACCAAGACCGGGACGGGGCGCGTGAGCGCCGTTCCCGCCGGTGTCGACTGTGGGCCAGACTGCTCAGCCCGCTACCTGGACGGCACGATCGTGACACTGACCGCGGTGGCGGATACCCACTCGTCGTTCACCGGGTGGGGCGGGGCCTGCAGCGGGACGGAGGCGACCGTCACGGTCACGCTGGACGCCTCGAAGACCTGCACCGCGACCTTCACAGCGGAGACGTATGTGTTGACGATTCAGCGAGCGGGAGACGGTGCCGAGGACAGCCAAGTGACCAGTGTGCCAACGGGCATCAACTGTGGCACCACCTGCTCGGCGGCCTATGTCTGGGGCACGAACGTCTATTTGGTTCCCTCTGCGGCGGACGGGTACGAGTTCGCATACTGGCAGGGCGAGGGATGCGCGACCGGCACGGTGTCGATGACCGGGGCGCGGACATGCACGGCGGTGTTCCAGGAACTGCCGCCAACCTGCGATCCGGATGGGAGCCTGCAGGCGGAATGCCGGGCGTCGGGCGGAGGGCGATGGGACGAGGAGTCGTGCAGTTGTCAGTTCAACTGGGAGGACCCGCTGGTCTTCAGCCTCGATGGGTCGCCGATTCACCTGACCACTCGCCAGGGCGGCGTCTGGTTCGACGTCGATGGGGACGGGGTGCGGGAGTCGCTCGCCTGGACTCGGTCCGGTTCCACGGCCGCGTTCCTCGTCCTGGACCTGAACCAGGACGGGGCCATCACGACGGGCACGGAGCTGTTCGGGGTGCCGGTGGCCGCACCTCGGCGTCAGAAGCCGCTGGCCGGCGAGAACAGTTTCACGCTGCTGGCGGCCTACGACACTCCGGCGCTGGGTGGGAACGGCGATGGACGCATCAGCGCCGCGGACGCGGTGTTCAGCCGGTTGCGGCTGTGGCTGGACGGCAACCATGACGGCGTCTCACAACCCGACGAACTGGTGTCGTTGTCGGCGGCGGGCGTCAGGTCCATCGAGCTGTCGTACCGTCTCGCCGGCCGGCGCGATGGCCACGGGAACTTCTATCGCTATCGTGGGATCGTGCACCTGGCCTCCGGTCGGAACGTGCCGCTCTGGGACGTGTTCCTGGCAACCGGGCCAGGGGCGGAGAGTGCGCCGGAGGCGGCGGAGGATCCGACCCCGCTTGATGGCGATGCGCGCTCTGTGGAAACGGCGCGCCTGGAAACGGCCGGACCGGGCCCGGCCGATGGTTCCGCGGCGATGTTCGGAGCCGGTGAGCCGGACCTCACGCCGACGCCCCTGCAGGTCGTGGAGTACTATCACCTCGATGCGCTGGGTTCGGTGCGGGCGGTGACGGACGCGCAGGGCCAAGTGATCGCCCGACACGACTTCCTGCCGTTCGGGGAGGAACTCGCGCCGCAGAGTCCGCCGAGAGACCGGAAGCTGTTCACCGGGCAAGAACGGGACTTCGAGACAGCGCTGGATTACTTCCACGCCCGACAGTTGCGGACGGACCTGGGGCGTTTCACGACGCCCGATCCGCTGACGGACCTGGCGTGGACCAATCCGACGCTGGGCGCGACGAACGCCTACGGCTACGTGCAGAGCAACCCGCTGGGATTCATTGATCCAATGGGTGCTCAGGCCCAAGAGGAGTCGCACACGGGCTGGCATTGGAAGTGCAGTTTCGTCTTGAAGGCCCCCTGCGCGTGGGTTCCAGACAATCCCGTCACCTTTCGCACGACAGTCGCGGAATACTATCCTGGCCCCGATCTACTATGGTTGAGCGTCGGTTCGTCCGACTCCGCTGGGGGCGGGGGCACCACCTACATGCCGGGCGGCGGCGGAGGCGGGACGACACAGGCCGCAACCACAAAGTGCGCCGGCTGGGCGAGAGTCTCGGCTGTTGGCGGAAACCAAGCCAACGCGGAGGGTGCGCTTTACTCTCATTACCCCAAGGAAGCTGGTGGCTCCATTCGAGGCGGAGTCCTCGGAACAGTAGCGGTGCAGGTCGGATTCCTAGGACTCGGCACGCGCAGCCTAAGGACCTACGGAACGCAAATATCGATTAGCCCTGCTTTCTCCAGCGCAAGTGTTACAGAACTTGGAGGGCCTGCGGGGCCGTGGACCGTGTCGGACTACGGAGACGCGAACATCCAGGCTGTGCAGGGCGTCGCGTTCGATCTCTATCGATTCCCGACTGTGCAAGCCGGAATGCAGTTCGGGATACAAACCATGCCAGTAGTGGTTAGCTTTCCGACTGCCTCACGGGCGGGTTGCCCCGCTGGATATACGGTGGTGAAATGAAGAACACGAGACTACCACTTGTCGTTGTCATTACAGGTGTTATCGGGCTGGCGGCGCAACCGCTGGATCGCCCGGTGTTCCTTCATTGGAGCGAGAGGGCGACGGTGAAATCCCCTGACGGAAGGTACCACATTGAGGTTCATCCGATCCTCACCGACGAAGAGAATCACTCACCTGTGGTTGTACGCAGGCTTTCTGACGGAAGGCAGTGGGACCTGTTTACTTTGACGAGAGCAGCGCAGGCGCTGTGGAGGGGCGACAGCCATCGGATTCTGGTTATCGATGAAGCGACCGCCGACCAGTATGAGGTGTGCCTCTATTCCCGTGAGGGGAAGAAAACGGAAGGGGATACGGATAGGTCGATACGATCAGCCCTGGGGAGACAACTAGGCGACGGAAGAAAGTTCGAATTCTACCTTCCCAGAGTTGTGTCTTGGAAAGGCAGTGAACTCGTGCTCGCAGTTGGAGGCACGTCCTTCGACAGAGTTCCCACGTCCACGCGAGCATTCTGCTTTGCGGTAAGCGTGGACAGTGATTCTGGGAAGGTGCTCGCTACAAAGAGGCGGCCCGACTCTCAGTGCCTTGTCAATCCCTGATTCCCGAGGACCTCGTAGGGATTGGGCAACCAGCGTGGCGGCCAAGGCTGGTTACGCAGGCCCTCGGCGCGCCGGTACCGCCGGGACGAGGCGGGTCGGCGTGCACGGCCGCCGAGGTTACACGGACGACGGTGAGCCCACCGCCGTGCCGGACGAGCATTCCCAGTTCGCGGGGTAGCGCGGCGTGTGCAGCGGAACGGCCTTGACGGCGACCGTGACCGTCGATGCGGCGAAGAGTTGTGCCGCCACCTTCACGCTGAGCGCGCCCACCACCTACCTGCTGTCGGTCCAGAAGACCGGGGACGGAAGCGAGGACAGCCAAGTGACCAGTGTGCCAACGGGCATCAACTGTGGCACCACCTGCTCGGCGGCCTATGTCTGGGGCACGAACGTCTACCTGGTTCCCGCTGCGGCGGACGGGTACGAGTTCGCATACTGGCAGGGCGAGGGATGCGCGACCGGCACGGTGTCGATGACCGGGGCGCGGACATGCACGGCGGTGTTCCAGGTCCTGCCGCCGTCATGTGACCCGGATGGGTCTCTGCAGGCGGCGTGTCGGGCCTCGGGCGGAGGCCGGTGGGACGAAGAGTCGTGCAGTTGTCAGTTCAACTGGGAGGACCCGCTGGTCCTCAGCCTCGACGGGTCGCCGATTCACCTGACCACTCGCCAGGGCGGCGTCTGGTTCGACGTCGATGGGGACGGGGTGCGGGAGTCGCTGGCGTGGACGCGGGCCGGTTCGACGGCCGCGTTCCTCGTCTTGGACCTCGACCAGGATGGGGCGATTACCACGGGTGCGGAGCTGTTCGGGGTGCCGGTGGCCGCACCTCGGCGTCAGAAGCCGCTGGCCGGCGAGAACAGCTTCACGCTGCTGGCGGCCTACGACGCGTCCGCACAGGGGGGCAACGGCGACGGCCTCATCAGCGCCGCGGACGCGGTGTTCAGCCGGTTGCGTCTGTGGATTGATACGAACCACGACGGCGTCTCGCAACCGAACGAGTTGGTGCCGCTAGCCAGCGCTGGGGTGACGGCCATCGAGCTGTCGTATCGTGTCGTCGGTCGGCGGGACGGACACGGGAACTTGTACCGGTATCGCGGCGTGGTGCACTTGAGTTCCGGTCGCCGCGTGCCCATCTGGGACGTCTTCCTGTCGACCGGGCCGCAGGCCGGAAGCGACTCGGAGGGCTCAGAGGACATGCTGCCGCTCGACGACAATTCGGCGTCTGTCGCGATGAGCGCCAGGGCCGGCGTGGCGCCGACGCCCGTCGGCGCAGACGACGAGGCCGGACTGGCGTCGGAGCCGGCGCTGCCAGATCCGACGCCGACGCCGCTCCAGGTGGTGGAGGACCATCACCTCGATGCCATCGGGTCGGTGCGGGCGGTGACCGATGCGCAGGGCCAGGTGATCGCGCGACACGACTTCCTGCCGTTCGGGGAGGAGCTGGCACCGCAGAGCCCGCCGAGAGACCGGAGACTCTTCACGGGGCAGGAGCGGGACTTCGAGACGGCGCTGGATTACTTCCACGCCCGGCAGTTGCGGACGGACCTGGGGCGTTTCACGACGCCCGATCCGCTCACGGACGTGGCGTGGACCAATCCGACGCTGGGCGCGACGAACGCCTACGGCTACGTGCAGAGCAACCCGCTGGGATTCATCGATCCAATGGGTGCTCAGGCCCAAGAGGAGTCGAAACCGGGCGGGCATTGGAAGTGCCAGTACGTCTGGAAGAACCCTTGCGTGTGGATTCCAGACGTTCCCACCTTTCGCGTGACAATCTCCGAAGTGTACTATCCTGGCCCCGATCTATGGTTGAGCGTTGCTTCATCCGACTCCGCTGGGGGCGGGGGCACTACCTTCGTACCGGGCGGCGGCGGAGGCGAGGCGACACAAGCCCAGAAGGACTGCATCAAAGGAGCCCTCGCCTCGGGCTCTCTGATGATTCTTGCCGATTCTGTTGGCCTGATTCCTGAGGTCGGTGGCGCGAAGTCTGTCGCCCGGGGCGTGGGGCACTTCTTCGGATACACTGGCGCGGTAGCCGACAAGATCGGCATCAAGGCTGTCACACAGTTTAAGGAGGGAGCGGACACGCTCTCGGCCGCCTATTCGGTCGGCCAGCAGGATTGGTTCCATGCCGCGCTTGACGTGGCTGGGTTCGTTCCCGGCTTAGGTCAAGCTGCGGCTGGCGTCGCGATGATTTACGACGGCTATAACACATGGAAGGCGATTCAAGCATGTCGCTGAGGACCGACGTCAAGAAGGAAATCAAAGTCGCCCAGAAGGTCTGGTTCCCTTGGTGGGCCGTATTGCTGTGGATGGCATTCTGCCTGCCAGTCGTATGGTATTTCGACCATATTGGCCGACTGACTGCAGCGTTGCCGGCGTTGAACTTCCTCGCGGTGTTGGGATTCCTTATTGCACTCAAATGGAGGCTCCGACGGCGCGTGTGGTTTTGGATCGTTATAAGTATCCTCGCGGTGCTCCATGGGTTGTTCGTGTGGTACGTTCCGTGGACCACGAAATGGGTCCCCGCAATAGCCATGGGGCTCGTAGATTCGGTGGACTTTTGCATCGCGCTCTGGGTTCTTGCGTTCATCGGGAGGCTGGCGGAAGGGCCAGGAGCCAGAGAGTGATGAGCGCTCCAAGGACGTGAACCAACGGCAGGCGCGGACCACGCGCGGACTCGCTCGAGCGCGACCAGGCGCCAGCCCCGCCAGAACGCGTCCGCGTGCGCGGCGGGGGTCGCCAACGGGCGCAACAGCCGCCGCAGCAGCTCGTCGAAGACCTCCCACGGCAACCGCTGTCGTCGGTCGGCCCACGAGCTGTCCGCCAACGACTGGCCGGTCAACTCGAAGAAGTGCTCGGCAAGCGTCCCCATCTCCTGCATCACATGGAAGATAAGGGCCGGCAGCAACGTCGTCAACGGAATCCGCGGGCGTCGGCCGCGACCGCGACGACGCGTGGGCATCGCCCGCCCGCCGAGAAACTGCTGCCAAGTCTAGAGAAACCCCGGGGCGTGGCCGCGCCGGATCAGGAACAGGCTGGGAATGAACGCTCATCCCCAGAATACATACAGAAACTGCGCGACTCGTACAAGTGTAAAAAGTACACGCTGCCGATCGGCGTCAGTCGGAATTCCCGAAAGGCATTGCCGCTAGCCAGCGCTGGGGTGACGGCCATCGAGCTGTCGTATCGTGTCGTCGGTCGGCGGGACGGCCACGGGAACTTGTACCGGTATCGCGGCGTGGTGCACTTGAGTTCCGGTCGCCGCGTGCCCATCTGGGACGTCTTCCTGTCGACCGGGCCGCAGGCCGGAAGCGACCCGGAGGACTCAGAAGACATGCTGCCGCTCGACGACAATTCGGCGTCTGTCGTAATGAGCGCCTTGGCCGGTGTGGCGCCGACGCCCGTCGGCGCAGACGACGAGGCCGGACTGGCGTCGGAGCCGGCGCTGCCGGATCCGACGCCGACGCCGCTCCAGGTGGTGGACTACTATCACCTCGATGCCATCGGGTCGGTGCGGGCGGTGACCGATGCGCAGGGCCAAGTGATCGCGCGACACGACTTCCTGCCGTTCGGGGAGGAGCTGGCACCGCAGAGCCCGCCGAGAGACCGGAGACTCTTCACGGGGCAGGAGCGGGACTTCGAGACGGCGCTGGATTACTTCCACGCCCGGCAGTTGCGGACGGACCTGGGGCGTTTCACGACGCCCGATCCGCTCACGGACGTGGCGTGGACCAATCCGACGCTGGGCGCGACGAACGCCTACGGCTACGTGCAGAGCAACCCGCTGGGATTCATCGATCCAATGGGTGCTCAGGCCCAAGAGGAGTCGAAACCGGGCGGGCATTGGAAGTGCCAGTACGTCTGGAAGAACCCTTGCGTGTGGATTCCAGACGTTCCCACCTTTCGCGTGACAATCATCGGATACTATGCTGGCCCCGATTTATCATGGTTGAGCGTCGGTCCGTCCGTCTCCGATGGGGGTGGGGGCACCACTTACATACCGGGCGGCGGAGGCGGGACGACACAGGCCGCAAGTGACGGCACGACGAAATGCAGTGGAGGGGCGCGAGTTCTCCAAGGGAACGCAACGACGATCGGTAAGCCCGGAGGCTTCTCTGGCCCGAGCGTAGGCAACTTCCGTGTAACAAAGAACGGCGCAGCGATTATTCCAAGTCAATGGGGAATGAGTAAGTCGGCCCTACGAGGGTATATCGGTCAAATAACCGGTGAGTTCAGACGAAGTGTGGTATTTCTGAATCCGACTGTATCCTTTCAAGGCGTAGTAGACATTGTCGGTGGAGCTCCTCCTCCTGGGTTTACAGATGTTCAGACGGGCCTAATGACCTTGAATCCAGGATTGTTGATTGTCGAATTGCCCGGAGCATCGCAGGACTATGGCGTCATGGCACTAACATTAACGGTTCCAAATGGCGTCGGCTGCCCGGCGGGAACTGTGCAGGTGCGGTAATGAACACACCGTTGAAGATTTGCCTCTGTGCTCTTGTCCTCATGCCTACGATGGTGTTACTAGCCCAACCAACCGAATGGCCGGTCATCCGGTCGCTGGAAGAAAGACGTGTCTTCATCAATCCTGGGAATCACAACGCCGATACTCCATTCGTGGTCCCTATCAGAGACAGTCATGGTGTCCCGGTTTATAGGCTTGAATGCCATAACGGAAACTACGATGACCAATCGGAGATGAACTTCTCCGGGGATTTCCAGTGTGCTCTGTTCGCGGTAAGAGGTAAGACTCTTGTGAGCGGCAATCTGCTGGCTGCCAACACAAAGAACGAGTTGAGCACGGATTGGTGGAATCGCGGCAGGATGCGTTCAGTTCAGCTTCGCGGAATATGTGCTAAATACCCGGAGTACAGCACTGTCCGGCATTTTGAACTCAGGGGAATGCTTCTCACGCTACGCTTCACGGACGTCGAGTGGAGCAGCACGAAGGACCAGCAAGCCAATCCTCTGATAAGGAGATTCACTTTTACCGCGAATGCGATTCCAGACCCTACAGCTATGAGTCCGAGAGCTGAGGAAGGTAAGGGGCCGGCGCCGCCAACCGCTTGTTATCCGTAAGCTGAGCCATCCCCTCATTTGAACTCGAACGCGTGGACGTAGGTCGGCTCCCTGAGCACGTATTCGCCGAAGCGTTGCATCAAGGGCTCCAGTTCTGCCTGCTTCCTCGCCGGAATGGACGCGTAGTCATGACAGCCTTGCCGGAACAGCGAGTGCGTCCGCTTCTTCGACGTGTTCGCCTTGAGCATTCGGTCCATGCCCAGGCTTTCCCCGGCCGCGCCGAGCACGGTCAGCAGCGTCATCGCCATTGCGCAGATCAGCAGCAACCGGTCCCGGCGCCGCACGTCGCGGATGTGCGTGGCCGACAGGCCCAGACCGTAGCACGGGTCCTTGGTGTCACGGAAACTCTCCTCGATGGTGAAGCGGCGGCCGTAGAGCTTCGCCGCCACCGCGCCGGTCACCGCCGTGCCGCCGACCGCGAGGCACCAGGCGTCCTGCATGCCCCGCGCCTTGACGCACACGACGCTATCGACCGGGTAGCGGTCCGCGGTGACCCGGGCGCCCTTCAGCGTGCGGATCTGCCCGTTGGCCGGCACCCAGTCACGGGCCGCGCGCCGCTCGGCGGCGCGGCTCTCCACCACGAGCACGCCGCGAAACCGGATGATGAAGGCGAACCCGAAGTCGCTGAGCAGGTCGTACAATTTCCGATCGCCAAACCCGTGGTCGGCCAGCACGGTGACCTTCACCCCGGGCGGCAGGACCTCCCGCAGCCGCAGCAGGCGGGCATCTTCATACTGGTTCCGCCGGTCGTTGAGCTTCGCCTTCTCGACGCTCATTCATACCAGTGGCAGCGCCCGCCCGTGCGCCGTGACCAGGTACAGGGCGATGGTCGAGTGCCCATCGGCGTCGAAGTCGGTCCAGTCCAGCGCCACCACCACGTCCGTGCGGGCCCCAATCACGTACGGGACCCAGTGTGCGAACAGCGCCCAGACATTCAGGCCCACGTTGCTCAGCAACCGGTCCACTTGCTTGATCGCGTGCTTCGTGTGGAGCCCGTTCATCTGGGCGAGCCCGGCGCCAATCGCGTGAATCGACAGCGACACGGCGTTCACTACGCCCCCGACCGCGTTCGTCAGCGATTCGATCCGCTTGGCGTGCAGCCCCTCGCCGACCATCCAGTCCACCAAGCGCCCGACGCGCCGGGCGGTGATCACGTTTCGGTTCATGACCGACTACGATGATCTCCTTGGCCCCGGATTACCAGCGGTATGTGAGGGGATCCCTCAGATCCGTAAGCGGAAGGTCCAGCCGGGACTATTCATGACGCGTTCCTGCGCTCTCCACGTCGCGGGACGAGCGGTCGACGTCCCCGCTCTGCGAGCTTCCGGCGGCGCGAGGTCACGCTGGACGCCTCGAAGACCTGCACCGCGACCTTCACGGCGGAGACGTATGTGTTGACGATTCAGCGAGCGGGAGACGGTGCCGAGGACAGCCAAGTGACCAGTGTGCCAACGGGCATCAACTGTGGCACCACCTGCTCGGCGGCCTATGTCTGGGGCACGAACGTCTATTTGGTTCCCTCTGCGGCGGACGGGTACGAGTTCGCATACTGGCAGGGCGAGGGATGCGCGACCGGCACGGTGTCGATGACCGGGGCGCGGACATGCACGGCGGTGTTCCAGGAACTGCCGCCAACCTGCGATCCGGATGGGAGCCTGCAGGCGGAATGCCGGGCTTCGGGAGGAGGGCGGTGGGACGAGGCGTCGTGCAGTTGTCAGTTCAACTGGGAGGACCCGCTGGTCCTCAGCCTCGACGGATCCCCGATTCACCTGACCACTCGCCAGGGCGGCGTCTGGTTCGACGTCGATGGGGACGGGGTGCGGGAGTCGCTCGCCTGGACTCGGTCCGGTTCCACGGCCGCGTTCCTCGTCCTGGACCTGAACCAGGACGGGGCCATCACGACGGGCACGGAGCTGTTCGGGGTGCCGGTGGCCGCACCTCGGCGTCAGAAGCCGCTGGCCGGCGAGAACAGTTTCACGCTGCTGGCGGCCTACGACACTCCGGCGCTGGGTGGGAACGGCGATGGACGCATCAGCGCCGCGGACGCGGTGTTCAGCCGGTTGCGGCTGTGGCTGGACGGCAACCATGACGGCGTCTCACAACCCGACGAACTGGTGTCGTTGTCGGCGGCGGGCGTCAGGTCCATCGAGCTGTCGTACCGTCTCGCCGGCCGGCGCGATGGCCACGGGAACTTCTATCGCTATCGTGGGATCGTGCACCTGGCCTCCGGTCGGAACGTGCCGCTCTGGGACGTGTTCCTGGCAACCGGGCCAGGGGCGGAGAGTGCGCCGGAGGCGGCGGAGGATCCGACCCCGCTTGATGGCGATGCGCGCTCTGTGGAAACGGCGCGCCTGGAAACGGCCGGACCGGGCCCGGACGATGGTTCCGCGGCGATGTTCGGAGCCGGTGAGCCGGACCTCACGCCGACGCCCCTGCAGGTCGTGGAGTACTATCACCTCGATGCGCTGGGTTCGGTGCGGGCGGTGACGGACGCGCAGGGCCAAGTGATCGCCCGACACGACTTCCTGCCGTTCGGGGAGGAACTCGCGCCGCAGAGTCCGCCGAGAGACCGGAAGCTGTTCACCGGGCAAGAACGGGACTTCGAGACAGCGCTGGATTACTTCCACGCCCGACAGTTGCGGACGGACCTGGGGCGTTTCACGACGCCCGATCCGCTGACGGACCTGGCGTGGACCAATCCGACGCTGGGCGCGACGAACGCCTACGGCTACGTGCAGAGCAACCCGCTGGGATTCATCGATCCAATGGGTGCTCAGGCCCAAGAGGAGTCGAAACCGGGCGGGCATTGGAAGTGCCAGTACGTCTGGAAGAACCCTTGCGTGTGGATTCCAGACGTTCCCACCTTTCGCGTGACAATCTCCGAAGTGTACTATCCTGGCCCCGATCTATGGTTGTTCTATGATTCGTCCGACTCCGCTGGGGGCGGGGGCACCACCTACATACCGGGCGGCGGCGGGACGAGACAGGCCGCAAACAACGGACCGAAGCCCTGCGGGGCATCTAGCAGCACGACTTCGATCGTCAGCGGCAACGCGACTACGGACATTCCGACCATCGCGGCTGGGGCCGCCATAGGCGAAGCAATTGGTGGACCGCCGGGTGCGTTCCTTGGCGGAATAATAGGCAGCGTGTTCGGGGTTGGCGGAACTGTATCCTATGTGCCCTCGACGAAGAGTCTCTACGCGGGACCAACGATCGTGTTTGCACCGGTACTTGGAGGCGGCAACGGCTTCAGTGCGAATCTGGTTTCTGTGCCTGCTGGCCAGAACCCAAACTCAATCGCAAACGGCCTGAGCGGCTCCGTAACCTTCCAACCGAGTCCATTCCTTGGCTCGACGGTCGTCAAGTCGCCGGGAAGCCCACCTGTCGTCGGTCCGTCAGTGGGAACGCGTATTCCTGTCTCATTTGGTGCGAGCTACAACTTCCCTGTCATAAAGGGAGGATGCCAATGATTCGGATTGTGGGTTTGTGTATTGCAATAGTCGTCGGGCTCGTAATGACGGTCAACGCTGCTTTCATGCTTGCTTCCCCTCGCAGTTGGTTTCGTCTGCCGGGTTGGATTAGAGCGCAGGGTTCACTGCTCGAGGATAAATACGCAACTGGTTGGGGTGCCATCCAGGTTCGCGTGACGGGAGCACTGATTCTTGCGGCCATTGCGTGGGTTCTCTACGACATGCTCTTGAGGCGGGGCTGAAAGTGTGGTTGCCGCAAACAACGGACAACCCTGTGGAACAGGCGGATTTGGCGGCGGCATAGGAATTACAGGCGGCGGAAACGCCGATCTCGGTCTCGGGGTTACGGGCTCCACCGCAAGTGGGTCCGTCGGTGGTGGCCTGTTTTACGATTCCAAACCGCATCTCTGCGTCGAATGGGTACGTGGCGAGCCAGTTCGAGTACGACGCGGGGAATCGAATGACGAAGCGCATCGACGACATCGCCGGCCATCGCTTCGAAACGAGCGTCACCTACGATGACAACGACAACCTGACCGTGCTCTGCTATCCATCTGGGAACTGCGTGAGCTACGACTACGACTCGAACAACCGGCTCGTGCGCGTCTACGATACGGCGCGCGGTTTGGAGTTCGCGCGGGACTTCATCTACCGCCCGTCCGGCGCCCTGGCCTCGTACACCAGCGGCAACGGCATTGTCAACGCCGTGACATACAATGACACGGAGCAACCCACCCAGATCAGCTCGAGCGGGGGCGTTCTCTCTCTCAGCTATGGGTACAACAGCGCTGGCAACGTGACGGGCATCACCGATTCCCGTCAGGGGTACGCGGCGACGTACACGTTACGATGTGCTCGACCGACTGCTGACCGCCAGTGGGCCCTGGGGCGGCCTCACCTACGAGTACGACGTGATCGGCAATCGTACGTCGTCCGTGGTGAACGGGACGACCACCACGTACAGTTACAGCGCGACGACCAATCGTCTCCTGTCCGCGATCACGGGCCAGCAGTACCGGGGGTTCCTCCACGACGACAATGGCCGCCTGACACAAGACGACGTGGTCAACACCTATACCTACACGCCGGCGAACCTCGTCGAGACCGCCCAGACCTGGGCGGGCGCCCTGACGACCTACCGATACGACGCCGACGGGCAACGAGTGCTGAAGGTGCAGAGTACGAGCCAGACGTACGCGGTCAACGAACTGAGTGAGTTCAGCACCGCGGGCGGACCGATTACCTGGACGGTGGATTACGTGTCCGCGGGCGCACGTCTGCTGGCGGCGGTGCGGCCAGCCGCGGGCACGCTGGACACACTCACGGTGACCAAGACCGGGACGGGGCGCGTGAGCGCCGTTCCCGCCGGTGTCGACTGTGGGCCGGACTGCTCAGCCCGCTACCTGGACGGCACGATCGTGACACTGACCGCGGTGGCGGATACCCACTCGTCGTTCACCGGGTGGGGCGGGGCCTGCAGCGGGACGGAGGCGACCGTCACGGTCACGCTGGACGCCTCGAAGACCTGCACCGCGACCTTCACGGCGGAGACGTATGTGTTGACGATTCAGCGAGCGGGAGACGGTGCCGAGGACAGCCAAGTGACCAGTGTGCCAACGGGCATCAACTGTGGCACCACCTGCTCGGCGGCCTATGCCTGGGGCACGAACGTCTATTTGGTTCCCTCTGCGGCGGACGGGTACGAGTTCGCATACTGGCAGGGCGAGGGATGCGCGACCGGCACGGTGTCGATGACCGGGGCGCGGACGTGCACGGCGGTGTTCCAGGAACTGCCGCCAACCTGCGATCCGGATGGGAGCCTGCAGGCGGAATGCCGGGCTTCGGGAGGAGGGCGGTGGGACGAGGCGTCGTGCAGTTGCCAGTTCAACTGGGAGGACCCACTGGTCTTCAGCCTCGACGGGTCGCCGATTCACCTGACCACCCGCCAGGGCGGCGTGTGGTTCGACGTCGATGGGGACGGGGTGCCGGAGTCCCTCGCCTGGACTCGGTCCGGTTCGACGGCCGCGTTCCTCGTCTTGGACCTCGACCAGGATGGGGCGATTACCACCGGCGCGGAACTGTTCGGGGTGCCGGTGGCCGCACCTCGGCGTCAGAAGCCGCTGGCCGGCGAGAACAGCTTCACGCTGCTGGCGGCCTACGACGCGTCCGCACAGGGGGGCAACGGCGACGGCCTCATCAGCGCGGCGGACGCGGTGTTCAGTCGGCTGCGTCTGTGGATTGATACGAACCACGACGGCGTCTCGCAACCGAACGAGTTGGTGCCGCTAGCCAGCGCTGGGGTGACGGCCATCGAGCTGTCGTATCGTGTCGTCGGTCGGCGGGACGGACACGGGAACTTCTATCGCTATCGTGGGATCGTGCACCTGGCCTCCGGTCGGAACGTGCCGCTCTGGGACGTGTTCCTGGCAACCGGGCCAGGGGCGGGGAGTGCGCCCGAGGCGGCCGGCGACGCATGGCCGCTCGATGGCGATGCGCGCTCTGTGGAAACGGCGCCCATGGAATCGGCCGGCTCGGATCCGGCTGGCGACTCGGTGTCGAGGTTCGCGTCCGCTGAGCCGGACCTCACGCCGACGCCGCTCCAGGTGGTGGAGTACTATCACCTCGATGCGCTCGCCCTTCGACACGGCGCCGGGCAACGCGCGGGGCGCCGGCTCAGGGCGACCCTGAGCGAGCTGGTGAGGCATGCGAGTCGAACGGGTCGGGTCGGTGCGGGCGGTGACCGATGCGCAGGGCCAGGTGATCGCCCGACACGACTTCCTCCCGTTCGGGGAGGAACTCGCGCCGCAGAGTCCGCCGAGAGACCGGAAGCTGTTCACCGGGCGGGAGCGGGACTTCGAGACGGCGCTGGATTACTTCCACGCCCGACAGTTGCGGGTGGACTTAGGGCGTTTCACGACGCCTGATCCGCTGCCCGACCTGGCGTGGACTAATCCGACGCTGGGCGCGACGAATGCTTACGGCTACGTGCAGAGCAACCCGCTGGGATTCATTGATCCAATGGGTGCTCAGGCCCAAGAGGAGTCGAAACCGGGCGGGCATTGGAAGTGCCAGTACGTCTGGAAGAACCCTTGCCAGTGGATTCCAGACGTTCCCACCTTTCGCGTGACAATCATCGGATACTATGCTGGCCCCGATTTATCATGGTTGAGCGTCGGTCCGTCCGTCTCCGATGGGGGTGGGGGCACCACTTACATACCGGGCGGCGGAGGCGGGACGACACAGGCCGCAAACAACGGACCCTGCCTAAAGAATGTCGGAAACTTTGTGAATGCGCACCTGGCAGATGCGCAGACCCTAGCCAATAGCCTCGGGAATGGAGTCACGCCTGCCGAAGTCCTCGCCGTAGCTGGCAACGAGACACACTATGGGGACGCACAGACGTTCGCCAAAATCGGAAACTTCTTTGGCCTACACGGTTCCGGGCCTGGTGGAACCTACTACACGACGGGCAATCAGACGCCGGTTGCGAAGTTCCTTCCCGGAACCAACGGATTTCTCCTTTCTGGTCAACACTTCGTGGGTAATGTGGGGCCGTATATGCAACCGGGGATGGGCACACACCCGCTGCAATTCTTTACGATCCTGAACCAGCATGGGTATGCAACTGGGAACTCTGGTTATCCAGCCTATATGGTCAATACGAGTCCGAACAACCGCGGTCCGTACACTCTTGTCAGCGCTTGCACCGGAGGGCAATGAAATGAGAAGGGTTATTGTACTTGTCCTTCTGGTCTCTCTCTACTCAACAACAGTCATGGCGGGGGGACCTGCCGAGCGCAAAATAACGGTCGCGCAAGCCAAAGCGCTCGTTCTGGCGTCCCTTACTGCGAAGGAGCGTCGACTGCCAAAGGTGGAAGCGGAACACTTTGACGACCCAGATAACCCGAGCCCCAAGTTCTTGATTTTCACGGTCGTTTGGGAAGGGTTACCTAAAGGAAGCGTGGTCGCGGGCATGTATGCAGTTGACCCCTACACTGGAGATGTGTTTGAGGCCAACAAGGAGTGTAGCGAAGTAAAGAACAAAAGGCTTGAGCGTCTCCAAACGCAAGTTCGGGCCAAGCTCCATCTGTCGCAGTCGGAATATCAGCGACTGAAAACAAAAGGCCCGCTTTGCGAAGAGTAAGTATCGTTCCAGCTAACCAATCAGCCTGGGGTGTCAGCGACACAAGCGTTCAACCTTCCGTTCTCGGCCAATTACGCAGCGGGCATGCTCGCGTCCAATATGAACTATCTGTCAGGCGCTTTCTCTTTCACGCCCTCTCAACTCCTTCAAGCGACAGCCGCTTCATACAATTTCGGCGTGGGAAACATCAGTGGCAATCCGAACACAATCGATGTTGGAACTACTGGTGGGAATTACGGCAGTACGGTGGTTGGAATGATGTCCTGCTTTCCACGTCGCTAGATTCGGAGCGAAGCAAAATGCGAGTGATGGCAAATATCGTGTGTGCGGCGATCTTGATGATGGTCGGTGCGGCTGTATTGCACGGGCAGAAGGCCATGCCGCCTAGTCTTCCAAGCGAGCCACTGAAGGCCTATCTGCGAAACTACCTAACGCTTGGAGGCAGAGTTCCTCCGGATACGAGCACGAAGATCACCGCTGCGCGGGTAAAGGCTGAGAACGGAGAGCCCGAGGAGGTTGTCTATGTCTCCGGGCAGCGGTGGTGTGGCAGCGGGGGCTGCACGCTGTTGATCCTAATGCCGTCCGGATCGAGCTTCAAATTGCTTGGCAAGGTCACACTCGTGCAGCTCCCGGTCAGACTCTTGTCTTCTATGCGAAATGGACGCCCGGATATTGGAGTGACAGTGCAGGGTGGGGGTGTACAGGCCGGCTATGAGGCGGTGCTCTCCTTCAATGGGGAGAGCTATCCCAGAAACCCGTCGCTGCCTCCGGCCCGAAAGTCCACCGCAGTCCAGGGCAAGGTAATCATCGCCAATACCGAGGGGAGTGTTTCCTTGTACGAGTAGACAGGCCGTCCGGAGACGGCCTTGAATCGTACCGGGAATCTCGGAGAGCGAATTGAGTGAGTCAAGCCACCTGGGCCTGCTTATAGGAGCGCGCTGCTCACTCGTGGGGCGGGACCGTGCAACTGACGGTGAATCCGGCGGATGGGTTCGAGTTCGTGGGCTGGGAGGGCGAGGGGTGCACGACGGGGACGGTGACGATGAGCGGGGCGCGGACATGCACGGCGGTGTTCCAGGCCCTGCCGCCGCCGTGCGACCCGGACGGGTGCCTGCAGGCGGAGTGTCGGGCCTCGGGCGGAGGCCGGTGGGACGAAGAGTCGTGCAGTTGTCAGTTCAACTGGGAGGACCCGCTGGTCCTCAGCCTCGATGGATCGCCGATTCACCTGACCACTCGCCTGGGCGGCGTCTGGTTCGACGTCGATGGGGACGGGGTGCGGGAGTCGCTGGCGTGGACGCGGGCCGGTTCGACGGCCGCGTTCCTCGTCTTGGACCTCGACCAGGATGGGGCGATTACCACCGGCGCGGAACTGTTCGGGGTGCCGGTGGCCGCACCTCGGCGTCAGAAGCCGCTGGCCGGCGAGAACAGTTTCACGCTGCTGGCGGCCTACGACACTCCGGCGCTGGGTGGGAACGGCGATGGACGCATCAGCGCCGCGGACGCGGTGTTCAGTCGGCTGCGTCTGTGGATTGATACGAACCACGACGGCGTCTCGCAACCGAACGAGTTGGTGCCGCTAGCCAGCGCTGGGGTGACGGCCATCGAGCTGTCGTATCGTGTCGTCGGTCGGCGGGACGGACACGGGAACTTGTACCGGTATCGCGGCGTGGTGCACTTGAGTTCCGGTCGCCGCGTGCCCATCTGGGACGTCTTCCTGTCGACCGGGTCGCAGGCCGGAAGCGACCCGGAGGACTCAGAAGACATGCTGCCGCTCGACGACAATTCGGCGTCTGTCGTAATGAGCGCCTTGGCCGGTGTGGCGCCGACGCCCGTCGGCGCAGACGACGAGGCCGGACTGGCGTCGGAGCCGGCGCCGCCGGATCCGACGCCGACGCCGCTCCAGGTGGTGGAGTACTATCACCTCGATGCGCTCGCCCTTCGACACGGCGCCGGGCAACGCGCGGGGCGCCGGCTCAGGGCGACCCTGAGCGAGCTGGTGAGGCATGCGAGTCGAACGGGTCGGGTCGGTGCGGGCGGTGACGGACGCGCAGGGCCAAGTGATCGCCCGACACGACTTCCTGCCGTTCGGGGAGGAGCTGGCACCGCAGAGCCCGCCGAGAGACCGGAGACTCTTCACGGGGCAGGAGCGGGACTTCGAGACGGCGCTGGACTACTTCCACGCCCGACAGTTGCGGGGGGACTGGGGGCGTTTCACGACGCCCGATCCGCTGACGGACCTGGCGTGGACCAATCCGACGCTGGGCGCGACGAACGCCTACGGCTACGTGCAGAGCAACCCGCTGGGATTCATTGATCCAATGGGTGCTCAGGACCAGGAGACTTGGGTGTGCGTCAGGGTCGTGGGCTCCGGCTCCGCAAGCTGTCAATTGACGGTGAGTGTGACTGTCGTCCCGGATAGACGGTGGGAACTGGATCTCGGCAGCCTCCTGCTCGATGTCAACTTCGGGGGTTCTGACCTCACGGCCGGTGGAGGCGGCACCACCTACATACCGGACGGCGGCGGCAATCAAGACACGAAGAAAGGCGCGAACCCCTGTCCGGACGTTCCGGAGAGTCCTCTCGGCGCAAGCGCAACGTTTAATGCGGAGATAGTGCGGCACGTAACGCAGGGGTTCAATCCCGTGACGAAGTTGCACTTCTTCGTTGAAGCCTTTCAAACAGGAGGGCCGTTCGACTACAAAAGCTCGGGTGGCGATCAGTATGTCGACTACGGCAACTGGAACTTCGGCTACGTATGCGCCGCGAACTACTCAGATGCCTTCTGCCAAAGTGCGGCAGGCATGAACCGCATGTGGAGGGCGGCGAAGCAGGGTCGCAATCCCTTCGGTTCAGGGCTTCCTTTCATGGTGCCGCCGTACGGGGACCAAGCTAATGACAACCGCCTGATTCGAGCTGGCTTGCAAGCGTACCGATCGGGGTGTTTCCAATGACTAGAGTACAGCTGGCCGTCGTGGCCGTTGTTGCGCTCGTCGCGTTAAACGGATGCGACTGCGTGCAGTCCGACTACAAGGAGATCCCCTCACCTGATGGCCAGTACATAGTCATTGAAAGAGAGACCAATTGCGGCGCAACCGATCCATTTGGGACGGCGATAACCCTAGAGTCTCGGCGGTCGCGGCTGGGGATGGACTTCCTCGGACACCCCAGCCAGCGTGTGTTTCTAGCGAACGTCAGTCTGCGCAATACTAGCGTCACATGGGTCGGCAATCGGGATCTGCTGATAGCCTGCAAGGGTTGCGAGAAGTATGGCGTCGCTGAAGAAGTCTCCGCTTGGATGGACATCAAAATTAGGTTCGACGTCGGCAAGGCGGGGAAGGGAGTGTTCTAGTGGGCTGTGAGAGCGGATTCAGTAACGATCCGACGGGTCGGATCGTTGTATGTCCATCGGACGGGTCTTGAATGCTCGTTGAATCGGCCAATGTAGCGACGGATCGTCCGGTAGTGTCAACGGTCGTTCGCACTCTCAGTGGTGACGATCCGTCTGGTGGTCACGCAATCGTGGCGCGACACCTGCCGGGCGACACTACGGTCTGACACTCAACGGCGGCGATTCCGGATCGTGGTGGTGGGGCAGGAGTACGGGCACGGCTACGCCGGGGTGTCACTCGCGAAGCGGCACGAGATGATTCGCGAGTTCGGAACAGGGTACCGGTTCGTGGCCGAGGACGGCTTCCCGCCGCGCAATCCGCACACGCGAGCGACCAGGAGCCTGCTGCGCCGGCTTCTGGGCCGCGGCCTGGGGCCCGACTACCCCAGCGAGTTCATACAGGTCTCAGGCGAGCCGGTCCATGCATTCGAGGCCTTCGCGCTGGTGAACGTCCGCTTGTGTTCGGCAGTGCAGGAGTCTGACTCGGCGATGTTCCACGGCGGCCAGCGGGACCGTGACGAGCACACCGGCCGGCCTCTCGTGCGGCAGCACGTGCGTGGCGGACTTCGCGCAGGGGACCGAGGTCGCGCTGGCCGCGACGCCGGCGACTGGCTCGCGCTTCGCGGGCTGGTCTGGCGACTGCAGCACGGGCGGGGCCATGACGATGATCGCAGCGCGGGCCTGCACGGCGACGTTCGTCCCGATCTACGCGCTGACGGTGACCAAGGCCGGCGACGGGGGCGGCGACAGCCTCGTGACGAGCTCGCCAGCCGGCATTTCGTGCGGCGGCAGGTGTACCGCCGCCTACGACACCGGCACGTCGGTCACGCTCAGCGCGGAGGCCGCCGAAGGGTACGAGTTCGTCGGGTGGTCGGGCGCCGGGTGCAGCACGGGCACGGTGACGCTGGACCAAGCGCGGAGCTGCACGGCGACCTTCGCGGCGGTTCCGCCGCCGGGGTGCGACGAGGAGGCGCATCAAGCCTGCCGCGGCGGTGGCGGGCGGTGGGACGAGGAGACGTGCACGTGCGACTACGAGTGGCTGGACCCGCTGGTGATTCCGCTCGACGGCCACCCGGTCCGGCCGACGAGCGTGGCGGGCGGCGTGCTGTTCGACGTCGACGGCGACGGCGTCCTGGATCGGGTGGCCTGGACAGCGGGCGCCGGCCGGATGGGGTTTCTGGAGCTCGACCGCAACGGCAACGGCGCGATCGACAGCCTGGGCGAATTGTTCGGGCAGACGGTGTCGGGCCACCGGCGGCCCGAGGGCGCGGCGAACAGTTTCACGCTGCTGGCGGCCTACGACACTCCGGCGCTGGGTGGGAACGGCGATGGACGCATCAGCGCCGCGGACGCGGTGTTCAGTCGGCTGCGTCTGTGGATTGATACGAACCACGACGGCGTCTCGCAACCGAACGAGTTGGTGCCGCTGGCCAGCGCTGGGGTGACGGCCATCGAGCTGTCGTATCGTGTCGTCGGTCGGCGGGACGGACACGGGAACTTGTACCGGTATCGCGGCGTGGTGCACTTGAGTTCCGGTCGCCGCGTGCCCATCTGGGATGTCTTCCTGTCGACCGGGCCGCAGGCCGGAAGCGACCCGGAGGACTCAGAAGACATGCTGCCGCTCGACGACAATTCGGCGTCTGTCGTAATGAGCGCCTTGGCCGGTGTGGCGCCGACGCCCGTCGGCGCAGACGACGACGCCGGACTGGCGTCGGAGCCGGCGCTGCCGGATCCGACGCCGACGCCGCTCCAGGTGGTGCAGTACTATCACCTCGATGCCATCGGGTCGGTGCGGGCGGTGACCGATGCGCAGGGCCAGGTGATCGCCCGACACGACTTCCTGCCGTTCGGCGAGGAACTTGCGCCGCAGAGCCCGCCGAGAGACCGAAGGCTCTTCACGGGGCAGGAGCGGGACTTCGAGACGGCGCTGGATTACTTCCACGCTCGGCAACTGCGGGTCGATTTGGGGCGCTTCACGGCTCCCGATCCGTTGACCGACCTCGCGTGGACGGACTCGACCCTGGGTGCCTCGAACGCGTACGGCTACGTCTGGAACAACCCGCTGGCGTTCATCGACCCGACCGGTGCATGGGGGGATGTTCTCGTTCACGTCAACAGGAATACCTTCGACTGGGGTGTGATGTGCATTGAGTTCAGCGCGGCCTGTCGCCCAGCGATCGGTCGTCCGTGGTCGCCAGGCGTTGGGGGAGTCATCGGGACGACCCCATCGGTGCCTAGCCCGACTTTCGCAAGTGTACCGTGTTGACGGTGTCGCCCGCGCCGCGTGAGGCGCGCAAACACGCTGTTCTTCTTGACTCAGCCACGCGACTGTGGCTAGATGAAAGAATGAACATCTTCGAACGGGAGGTCGGCGGTCATCGGTATCGGATCGCAGCCCAGTCGCTGTGGGATGCCAGCCGTCAGCGTCCGTTCGCGCGGCAAGCCGTGCTCGGCCCCGCGGACCGGCCGCCCGTGGTGGACTTGGCCCGCACCCGTACGGTCGGGACGAAGAGGGTGGGGGATGTGGGCGCGTTGCTCTGGGTGGCGGACCAACTCGATCTCGTGAAGATTCTCGATACGGCCTGCGGCTTGCCGCGGCCGAGCGAGGGACCGACGGTCGGGGAGTTGGTCCTGGCTGTGGCGATCCAGCGGGCCTGTGCGCCGGGCGGCAAGTGCCACTTGAGCGGCTTCCTGGAGGGCTGTGTGCCGCGTGTGTCGTGTCTCCCGAGCGACGCCTTTAGCGGGCAGGCGTTCCATCGGTTGGCCGGGCGGGTGACGGACGTCGTGCTGGAGACGGCGCAACTCGCGGTGGCCCGGGCGGCGATTCGGCGGTTCGACCTGGCGACCGACGTGCTCGCCTTCGACACCACGAACTTTGACACGCACATCGCCACCACCACGGCGGGGGCCTTGGCCCAGCGCGGGCATGCGAAGAGCAAGCGGCGCGATCTGCGCGTGGTCGGCTTGGCGGTGCTGGTGAGTGAAACGGGGCATGTCCCGTTGCTGCATCGCGTCTACCCGGGCAACGGCGCCGACCAGACGGTCCTGGCGGAGTGCCTGGACGCCCTCGGCGATCTGCATGCGAGCCTCGACGATTCGGACGAGCGGTCGCCGACGGCGAGTCGGACGTTGGTCCGGGATGGGGGCTCGTGGAGCGAGCAACTCGAATTGGACCTGGAGGCGGCCGGCTACCATACGGTGATCTCGCTGCCCTTGGCCCATCGGGCCGCGCAGGAGGCGCTGGCGCACGCGGCGCACCCGCGCGCGATGGCTCCGGTGGGCGGGAAACTGGGCGCGGTGCGAGCTGCGCGCCTGCGCACCCGCGTCGGCGCGTTGGATCGCACCTTGGTGGTGGTCGAGAGTGAGGAACTGCTCCGCGGGCAGAAGCGCGGCATCGCCGCCGCGTTGCGCCAGGCCAAGGTGGACTTGGAGAAACTGGCCCAGCAGGCGGCGCGCGGCCGGCTCACGGCCGCCGTGGTCGCGGACCGGGCGGCGAAAGCGCTGGCTCGGGAACACCTCAAAGACTTCGTCACGGTGACCGTCACCGAGGCGGGCGACCGCCCCGTCCTCACGTGGACTGTGGATGCGGCGCGGCGCCGAACGCTGGAACGGACGCGCCTCGGCCGTCGGGTGCTGTGCACCGACTGCCACACCTGGAGCACCGGGCGGATCGTCTACGCGTTTCGTGGCCAGTGGAACGTCGAAGAACTCTTCCGCCGCGCCAAGAAGGGAGGCCTGGTGCCGTGGGGGCCGTCGCACCAATGGGCCGATCCGTCGCTCCGCCTGCACACGTTTGCCACGGTGATCGGCCTCGCCTTGGTCAGCCTCGCCCGGCTGGCCCTCGGCGCGCGCACCTCGCCGCGGCGGATGATGCGGACGCTGAGCGACGTCCGGGCCACGCTGGTGCGGGTCCACACGAACGACCGCGGGCGTCGACCGACCGTCCTCCTGGCGCCTGACCTGTCGGCGGAACAACGCAGGGCGGCGCAAGCCTTCGACCTCGAACGCTGGATGCCCGGACTTCTTTCATCTAGCCCGACCAAGGCCGTGCGCGCAACATCCACGCGGGCGAATTGATGGCCCGCCCGTCAACTGTGCGAAAGTCGGGCTAGCGGCCCCGGGGGCGGCGGCGGAGGCGGGACGACACAGGCCGCAAACAACGGAGCCAAGCAGATCGGCGTTTGTCTAGCCAAGGGCGCAGCGGTCGGAGCGGTTAGCGCGGTGGCCGTGGGGGCTCTCGCTGTCGGGGCGGTCGCTGTCGGCGCGCCGGTCGCCGCGGTAACGGGCGTCGTAGGCGTACTCGCTCTTGCGGGAGGTGCTGCACTCGGCTATGACGTTATAGGCCAGATTAAGTCGAGCAACTGGGCAGGACTTGCGTACGACGCTGGATCAGTCCTAGGAGGCGCTGCCGTCGGCGGTGTCGGTGGGCGGGCCATTGCAGAAGGAATCAATGGCGTACCAAGTCCGCCGTGGAGTTTAGGCAGCGATTGGTCTCAAGGATACAAGCCTAGTCTAGGATCAACGGGCCAATGGCTTGGCACAGGTCCCAATCCGGGTAGCGCGGGGGGCGCTGCAGCCGCTACTGGAGTTGGTGTCGCATGGGTAGTGAAGAGCGGGTGCTGACATGACGCTCTGGGATGTGATGACAGCCCTCTGCGCAGTAATGCCTCTGGCGGGTGCTCTCGCGACTTTGCGAGATGTACACAAGGGATGGCTCGGGTACGCCCTGGCGCTCACAGTCGCTGTCGTAGTTGGAGTGCTCTCTGCTTGGGCGATGCGGTCTGTAGGGAGTGCTCTTATAGAGCGATCAGGGGCCGGACTCAATCCGCGAAGATGGAACTTCCGTCTACTCTATGTCGGGGCGTCAGCGTGGATTGTTCTTTCCCTCTTTATCGGGAGCTGGGTCGCAGCAGCGGTGATTCGCGGGATCCGGTAGCCGCAAACAAAGC
Organism: uncultured Acidobacteriota bacterium; assembly: GCA_963776495.1. Lineage (GTDB taxonomy): Bacteria > Acidobacteriota > Vicinamibacteria > Vicinamibacterales > Fen-181 > FEN-299. Next base: position 1,678,711 of record CAVZMW010000003.1, read on the forward strand.
TTGCAACAATGCTTACACTGTCGCTGTTGTCAAAGCCCATGAAGGCGATGCCACAACCGTTGCTCAACAGCTTGGGGTTTTCACCGAGAATGTCCTGGGGCGCTCAGCCGACGAATCGGGCTGGGGGCGGGACTGGAATGTGACGAAGATAGTGAATGGGCAACCGGCTAATAACTTCTTCTCTTTAGGTTCGACGTTGGCAAGGCCGGGAAGGGAGTGTTCTAGCCTGGATTTCCACGGACCACCATTTGCCTAATCGGGGCCCGACTGGTCGGGCCTGTATGCCTGCGTGAGCCGCTGATTCCGCCGCCGGAGCCGTCGCGGCGGTTCTCGGTGCCGCGTTGGTGCTTACCGTAATGGTCGTCTGATAGAAACAGTCTCACGGCAATACACAGCAGACGGGTCCGCATGCTCCCGAGCCAGCGAGTGCGCAAGAGCCGCCTCTGGCAAGGGATCCGACGCCACACGCCGTGGTGTACGGAGGCCGGGCTTGACGCCAGAGGCGGTAGGTGATACCGTTGCATCGTGCAGAACGGAGCACCTAAAGACATAAGCGACGTTCGCCGGTTCTTCCTCGACCCGCAGTCGCCGAAGCAGCGCCAGTACGAGGCGCTGCGCGCCTACTTCGTGGAGGGGCGGGCCTCCCAGGAGGCCGCCCGCGCCTTCGGCTACTCGGTGTCCGCGTTCCACGTCTTGTGTCACCACTTCCGTCGCCAGGTGGACCCCGTCTTCTTTGTCACGCCACGACACGGCCCGCGATCGCAGCCGAAGAAGTCGGCCGCGCGGGATCTGATCGTCGATCTGCGCAAGCGGAATTACTCCGTCTACGAGATCAGCGAGCACCTCAAGGCGCAGCAGCAGCCGCTGAGCCCGACGGCCGTCCGCGAGGTCCTGAAGGCCGAGGGGTTTGCCGCGCTGCCCCGGCGCTTGGACGACGAGCGCCCGGCGCGGCCGCGGCCCACGGTGGAGCCGGTCGCCGATGTCCGGGGCTTCTCGCTCGCCCCGCGCCGGTTTACGACGGCCTGCGGGGGCCTCTTCCTCTTTGTGCCGGACTTGGTCCGGCTCAATCTCGACGGCGCCATCCAGGACGCCCGGCTGCCAGGCTCGAAGATGATCCCGGCCGGCCATGCCGCGCGAGCGTCGCTGGCCTTGAAGCTCTGGTCCATCGAACGCAAGAGCCACGTGATGGCCTTACTGGCCGACGACGGGTTTGGGCTGTTTGCCGGCCTCAACGTCTTTCCGAAGAAGAGCTTTCTCTCCGAGTACTCGAGTCGCATCGATCACCTGAAGACCATGCGCCTGCTGGCCGCCTGGCATGCCCACGTCCGCGGCGAGTCGATCTTTCCCGGGCAGTCCTTCAATCTGGATTTTCACTCGGTGCCCTACTACGGAGAGCATCCGACCGTCCAGAAGCACTTCGTCTCCATGCGCAGCCGGCGCCAGCCGAGCGTGCTCGTCTTCCTCGCCCAGGATGCCGACACCCACGCGTTCTGCTATGCGAATGCCGATCTCCGGAAGGGCGACGAGCCCGATGAGGTCTTCCGCTTCATCGACTTCTGGAAGCGCACGCACGGCACCTTGCCGCCGCACCTGGTCTTCGATTCGAAGCTCACGACCCATCGCGGGCTGGCGCGGATCGATGATCTGCAGATCGACTTCATCACGCTCCGACGCCGCTCGTCCACGCTCCTCAAGGAGATCGTGCTGCTGCCCCGGTCGGCCTGGCGCACGGTGGAATTGGACGTGCCGACCCGCAAGTACCGCACACCGCGGTACGTCGAGCAGGCCGTCACGCTGGCCGGGCGGCGCTTCCGCCAGCTCTATGTGCAGGACCTCGGCCACGAGGACCCCACGATTCTGCTGACCAACGAATCCCGGACCTCGCCGAAGGCCCTCATCACGCGCTACGCGCAGCGCATGCTCATCGAGAACGCGCTCTCCGATGCCGTCCGCTTCTTCCACATGGACGCCTTGTCCTCCGCGGTCGGCTTGAAGGTCGACTTCGACATGACGCTGCTCGTCGTCGCCAGCGGCCTCTACCGCCTGCTCGCGGGACGCATGCGCGGGTACCACGATGCCCAGGCCCGCCAGATCTTTCGCGACCTCGTCGCCATGCCGGCGACGGTCACAATCACGAACGACGACGTGGAGGTCAGCTTCCACCGACGCTCACACCTGCCGATCGTCATGGCTTCGGGGCTCATGGACCACCCGGTCGCTGTCCCCTGGTGGGGTGGGCGCCGACTCCGGCTCACGACGTACAATGGCCCGACCGAGACGGCGTCGTCTTAGGCAAATTCTCGTCCGTGGAAATCCAGGCTAGTGGGCTGTAAGAGCGGATTCAGTAACGATCCGACGGGTCGGATCGTTGTACGTCCATCGGATGGGTCTTGAATGCTCGTTGAATCGGCCAATGTAGCGACGGATCTTCCGGTAGTGTCAACGACCTTTCGCACTCTCAGTGGTGACCGCCCGTCTGGTGGTGACGCAATCGTGGCCCAATACCTGCCGATGGACAGCAACTCCTCGGCAGACACGAGCCGGGCCCTTGAGTCGTGCACGCCATAGGCTGGTCACCGGGGCAATTCGAGGCAATCCGGAGCACGATGAAGCGCGTTGGAGCGCGATCCGAGCGCGATAAAGCACAGCCAAGCGCGATAGAGCGCGATCTTGCCCTCGACTTTAAATCCTGGGCTCCGCAAGGAGCGTGTGGGTTCGACCCCCGCCCCCGGCATGTCCGCCGTAGCCCCGCCGCCCTTCGGGCTATGGCGGGGGCGAAGGCGGGCAGGCTCAGGGCCCAGGGCGCAGGACTCGGGGCTCGGGGCGATCCGCGACGCGGCCGGCGGACGGCACCCTCCGCACGCAGACCGTGACGAAGGAGGGGACCGGTACCGGTCGCGTGAGTGCGCGTGATGGCGGCCTCGACTGTGGGGCCGACTGCACGGCGCGCTACCTGGACGGCACGACGGTGGTCCTGACCGCTACGGCGGATGCTTCGTCGGCCTTCACCGGGTGGAGCGGCGACTGCAGCGGGTCGGCTTCGAGCGCGACGGTGACCGTCGATGCGGCGATGACTTGTACCGCCACCTTCACGCTGAGCGCTCCCGCCACCTACCTGCTGTCGATCCAGAAGACCGGGGGACGGCAGCGACGACAGCCAAGTGACCAGTGTGCCAACGGGCATCAACTGTGGCACCACCTGCTCGGCGGCCTATGCCTGGGGCACGAACGTCTACCTGGTTCCCGCTGCGGCGGACGGGTACGAGTTCGCATACTGGCAGGGCGAGGGATGCGCGACCGGCACGGTGTCGATGACCGGGGCGCGGACGTGCACGGCGGTGTTCCAGGAACTGCCGCCAACCTGCGATCCGGATGGGAGCCTGCAGGCGGAATGCCGGGCTTCGGGAGGAGGCCGGTGGGACGAAGAGTCGTGCAGTTGTCAGTTCAACTGGGAGGACCCGCTGGTCGTCAGCCTCGATGGATCCCCGATTCACCTGACCACTCGCCAGGGCGGCGTCTGGTTCGACGTCGATGGGGACAGGGCCATCACCACGGCTGCCGCGGTGTTCGGGAGTCCTCTGGGCCCGCCATGGTCACTCGTGTGTTCGACTGGCGCTGACTCCTGGCTTCTACACCGCAGGCTGATGCCCGCCGATGATCCTGATCCGGTGGCAGCTGACCGCAGCACCGAACGCCGTCCTCGTGCCGCGATCCGCTGACGCCGCCACCCACCTGGCGAGCACCCGCCGGCCAGACTCGTGGGCCGGGTGAGCTATGATATGCGCGAGAGGCCGGACGATGACTCACAACCTGCCGATCGACCGGGAAGAGGTGTCGGAATTCTGCAAGCGTCATCACATCGCGCGCCTCGCGCTGTTTGGTTCCGTACTGCGTGAGGATTTCAGGCCCGATAGCGATGTGGACGTCCTGGTGGAGTTCTTGCCGGGACATGTCCCAGGCCTGCGGTTTGTCACGATCGAGCGCGAGTTGTCCAGGCTCCTGCGCGGTCGGCGGGTCGACCTGGTCACACCGAAATTCTTGAACCCGCGCATCCGGGAACACATCCTGAAATCCGCCGAGCCGCTGTATGTCGCCGCGTGACTTCGTCTACGTCGGGCACATGCTCGACATGGCGAGGAAGGCCGTCGGGAAAACGAGCGGGCTCTCACACGACGACTTCGAAGCTGACGAGAACCTGCGCCTCGCGCTGACCCACCTGGTCCAGGTGATCGGCGAGGCGGGGCGTCGCGTGTCCTCTGATCTCACCATTCGGCATCCCGAGATACCGTGGCAGGAGATCGTCGGTATGCGCCACAAGGTGGTGCACGACTACCTGGGCGTCGATGAGGACATAGTCTGGCAGGTTGTCACCGAAGACTTGCCGTCCCTGGTCGCCATGCTCGAGAAGATCCTTGTCGCTGATCCTGGCAGCGGCCCGTCGGGCGAGCGTGACGGGAATTGAGCGGACACTTCGGGATCGGAATGGACTGACCGCCCACTGAACCGACTCCCGTCCTTCGACCCTGAGCCGCTGCCGGCGACTTCCGTGACACGCTGGCTGCAAGCCACTGACCACTTCAGGAGAACTTCCGGCCCGTCGCCCTCGTCTCATCCGGAGATGAGGGCACTCGTGCGTACGGCGCATCCCCGACGGCGAAGGATCTTGGCGGCGGCCGGCGCGATGCTGGCCGCGTGCCTGGTCCCCGCCAGTTCCACCCCGCAACCCCCCGCCGCGAAGGCCAACGACCTCGACGCGTTCATGGCCCGCGTGCTCGAGAAGCGCGACGAGAACTGGCGCAAGCTCCACGACTACATCCTGAGCGAGACCGAGACGTTCGCGATCACCACCGCCGGGCGCCTGCCGGTGTGGTCGAAGGACGATGACGGCCTGCCGCTCAACGGGTTCCGGCGCGAGTACATGTGGTACGTCCGCGACGGCTACCTCATCCGCAGCCCCGTGCGGTACGACGGCGTCGCGCTCTCCGAGGCGGAGCGCAAGGCCTACGAAGACCGCTGGATGAAGCAGGAGAAGGAGCGCGAGAAAAAGTCGAAGGAGGCGGCGGCCAGGAAGGAGAAGCCGGACAAGACGGCCGCGGCCGCGGACCAGGCCGGGCCGGCGGCGCTGAAGGACCTCGTCGACGAGCGCGGCGAGCCGAGGTTCGTGTCGGAGGCCTACTTCCTCAGGTTCAAGTTCGAGCCGGGACACTACTACCTCGCCGGGCGCGAGACGGTCGAGGGGCGCCAGGTGCTGAAGATCGAGTACTACCCGGCGAACCTCTTCAACGACGACGAGGAGAAGGCGAAGAAGGCGCCGCCCGCGAAGCCCGGGAAGGCGAAGCGGCCGTCGGAGGAGGCCGAGGACCAGAAGATCGAGCGGGACATGAACAAGGTGTCGCTCGTCACGCTCTGGATCGAGCCGACCGAGCACCAGATCGTCAAGTACACCTTCGACAATACCGACTTCGGGTTCCTGCCCGCGCGGTGGCTGGTCCGCATCGACCACATCAGCGCGTCGATGACGATGTCGCGGGTTCTCGACGGGGTGTGGCTGCCCGGCCGGATCTCGATGCAGGGCGGGCTCACCTTCGCGACCGGCAGCGTCGGCATCCGCTACGAGCGGCGGTTCTACGACTACAAGAAGGCGGAGGTCGGCGCGCGGGTTCGGATCCTGCCGCCGAAGCGCCCATGAGGCGCCTGTCGCCAATCCTCGTTGCCGCCCTGCTCGCGCTCGGCCGCGCCGCGGCGGCACAGCAGGCCGTGGCGCAACCGACCACGACCGGGCAGACGGTCGCGTCGGCCGAGGTGCTCGCGGAGGTCCGCGTCCACGGCAATTACGCGACGCCGGACGCGGAAGTCCTCCGGCTGGCCGGTCTCACCATCGGTCAGCCGATCGACGACGCCGCCGTCGAGGCGGCGACGCGCCGGCTGAAGGAGAGCGGGCGGTTCGAGGAGGTCGAGGTCCGCAAGCGCTACCGGTCGCTCGAACCTGGCGGCGACGTGGCGCTCGTCATCATCGTCCGCGAGCACCCGCTGGCGGAGACGGCAGGACAGGGGCCCTCGGTGATGCGCCCGTTTCGGAGGCTGTGGGCCAGCGGGATGGTGATGCCAATCCTGAGCTACGCCGACGGCTACGGGCTCACCTACGGCGGGCGGGTCAGCTTCGTCGATGCCCTCGGGAAGGGAAGCCGGATCTCGGTGCCGGCGTCGTGGGGCGCGACGCGCCGTGCGGCGGTGGAGTTCGATCGCCCGCTCGCGCGCGGGCCCTTCGACCGCATCTTCGGCGGCCTGTCGGTGTCGGGCCGCACCAATCCGTTCTACGACCTCGACGAGGACCGCCGCGACGCCTGGGTGGAGGTCTCGCGCCGGCTCACGGGCGCCTTGCGGGCGGGCGGGCATGCCGGCATCGGCCACGTGCGGTTCGGCGAGATCGCCGAGAACGTGGCGAGCTACGGGGCCGACCTGACGTTCGACACGCGGCGCGACCCGGTCTTTCCGAGAAACGCCGTGTTCGCGTCGGCCGGGTGGGAACGCCTGCAGCCGTCCTCGTCCGCGTCGGTGAACCGCTTCAAGGTGGACGTGAGAGCCTACCGGGGCCTCATCCGGCAGTCGGTGCTCTCGGTGCGCGTGCAGTACGCGGGGGCCGACGGCCCGCAGCCTCTCTACGCGCGCAACCTCCTCGGCGGGGCGGGCAGCCTGCGCGGCTACCGCGCGGGATCGTTCTCGGGCGACAGCCTGCTCGGCGCGTCGGCCGAGCTTCGAATCCCGCTGAACTCGCCGATGGGAATCAGCCGTCTCGGGGTGAGCCTGTTCACCGACACGGGCACCGTGTGGAACTCCGGTGAGCACCTCTCGGACGCGCGCTTCAGGACGGGCGGCGGCGCGGGCGTCTTCCTGCTCGCGAGCCTGTTCCAGGCGAGCCTCGACGTGGGGTTCCGGCAGGGGGGCGGGGCGAGGGTACATTTCACGACCGGGCTGCAGTTTTGAGCCGGTCCGCCGGATCGACGGCCGACGGCTGACGGCCGATGGCTCGGCCCCGCGCGACACGCGTGACACGGCCGTCAGCCGTCAGTCGTCAGCCATCAGCCGGTCCTATTTCACGACCGGCACCTGCCCGGTCGAGATGACCGCCATCCTGGTCCGCATCCGGTCCTGCTCGGTGCAATCGGGCTGGCTGCCCGAGTCGCACCCTTCCTTGTAGAGGGCGAGCGCCTTCCCGTAGAACCCCGTCGCGGCGCGCAGGTCGCGCGCCACCGCCGCGTCGTTGCCGAGGTACAGGTTGCCCGCCGCCACGCAGCTCTCGACGTTCTCGCCGTCGCACGCCTCGCTGTAGAGCGTCAGCGCCTTCGGCACGTCCTTCGGCACGCCTTCGCCTTGCTCGTAGCTGACGGCCAGTTCGTGGCAGCCGGGTGTCCAGCCGCCGTCGCAGGACTTCTGGTAGAGCGCGACGGCCTTCTCCTTCTCGTCGCGGCCGGCAACGACGAGGCCGAGGCGCCAGCATCCCCGCGAGCTGCCGTTCCCGCACGCCTTGGTGAACAGGCCCTCGGCCCGCGGCAAGCCGCCCTCGGCGGGGCCCGTCACCTCGACGATCTCGCCGAGCGTCGTGCAGGCGTCGGCCACTCCGCCGGTGCACGCGCGGTCGTAGGCCGCCTCGGCGCGGCCGAGGTTCTTGGGCGCACCCCGGCCGGACGCGTACATGTCGCCCACCTGCACGCAGACCGTCACGTTGCCGGCCACGCACTGGGCGTCGAGCCGAGAGGCCTGACTGCAGGCAGAAAGGAGAACGGCGGCGCAGGCCAGACCGGCCGCCCGCAGAATCGCGCGGACCATCACGACGCCAGACATGATTCCTCCTCGTCCCGCCTCCGTCCCCGGCGGCGGCTACTCGGCGACCAGTTCGTCGAGCGTATCGGCGCGCGCGCGCGGCGACCGCCCGATCGCGTACGACATGGAGATCAGCACCGTGTTTCCGCACACCCGGCCGAGCAGGATGGCGGCGGCCGCCGCCGCGGCTCCGACCAGGTCCAGGATCCCGATGCCGACGGCGAGCGCGACCACGATCGCCGCGGCTTCGACGATCGTCCCGGCGGTGATGATACGCGTTCTCTTCATCAAGACGAACCGCGCGCGCTGAAGGCTGAGGACGTAATCGAGCGCCGGGAGCAGCGCCAGCAGGCGCGCCGGCCAGGCGGCGAACGCGGCCAGGCCGGTCGTCAGGCCCGACACGGCGACGAAGTAGACCCGGCCGAGCGGCGTGAACAGGATGCCGCCCAGCGCGAAGGCCGAGAGGCCGGCCAGCTGCATCGCCACGCGGGCGATCCGGCGTTCGCGCTGCGGGTCGTCGCCCGAGAGCGCCACCGCGACCTCCTGGTAGGCGATCGCGCCGCTCCTGAAGATGAAGACGAACCCGGTCACCACCGGCAGCACGGCCAGCGACTCGACCGGCGACCGGCTGCGGCCGAGGAAGAAGGTCACCAGCGGGTTGACGACGATGGGAAGCAGGGAGGTGAGCGCCAGGGGGACGTAGAACCGGGCGACGTCGCTCGTGGACAGGTCCGCGCCTGTGACGTCCGGCCCCGAGAGCAGGCGGGCGACGATCTCGCGCGCCATCCACCGGCTGGCCAGCGCTTCCGCGATGACGCCGCCGCCGAGCGCGAGCGACCCGATGTAGGCGCCGGGCAGGTCGGTCGAGAACGCCAGGCCGGCGGCCGTCAGCGACATCGTGGCCAGCCGGACGAGCGTGCCGTAGGCGACGCGGCGCGGCATGTGGTGCCGGACGAGGATGCCCTGGTAGAAGCGCCGGTAGCCGACCGCCGCGGGCCAGAGGATGAGGAAGCTGGTGGCGACGTGCGCCAGGTGCGCGAGGTGCGGCGGCAGGCCGATCACCCGCTCGGTGACGAAGCGGAACACGGGCGGGAGGACGCCCACGATCATGAGGACGGTGAGCGCGGTGTTGAGCCGGAACGAGAACCGGCGCAGCGCGAGAAGCGACCTCCGGTCGGCGACCAGCGCGTTGGCCGCCGTCATCATCATGATGACCGGGGCCTCCGCCATGAACGCGAACGAGAACGCCACGCCGTAGGCCGCGAGATTGCGGATCGGGTCGGCCAGCCTCGCGATGATGGCCGCGACGTACGGGCCTTCGATCGCCATCATGAGCCACGTGGCGGCGAGCGGCGCCCAGAACGAGAGAATCGTCCGGGTCCCGAGCGGCGGCTTGGTCGAGGCGACAGGCGTCAAAGGTGTGCGCGTCTCCGATTGAGGCAAGCGGGGGCGGGGGCTGACACGCGACGACGGCGACCGGCGCCGGAGAGGCCAGTGCGACGGCCGACAGCCCGCCACGAAACGGTCGTCGGCCGACGCTGGGGACCACGGGCCACGAGCGAACGTCGGAAGCCGAGGGGCTTTCGGGTATGGAGAGAGTATAGCGGCTCAAGGCTCAAGGCTCAAGACTCAAGGCTCAAGGCTCAGGCCCGGCTCAAGCCCGGAGGCTCAGGGCCAGCTAGCCGTTCGGGAGCACCGTGACGTGAGGAACCTTGCGAAGACGAACGTCGGCCGTGACCAGCGTGAGTTCGTACACGTGCGCGGTCGCGGCCACGAAGCGGTCGGCGGGATCGTCTGAGGCAATGGCGAGCGTGCGGCTCGCCATGGCCACTTCGGCGTTGAGCGGAGCTTCCCGGAGCGGCAGCCGCTCCAGGTTCGCGCGGACCCATCGTTCCGCATCCGGCTGGAGAACGACCCGCCGCCGCTCGGCGAGCATGAGCGTCTCCCAAACCGAGATGGGCGACAGCCACAGCTCGTTCGCGGGGTTGTCGAGCGCGGCCGCCGTCCGTCGGCCCAGCCGCGACGGCTCGAGCAGGCTCCAGAGCCAGATATGCGTGTCGAGCAGCAGCCTCACCGTGCCGCCTCCCACTCGCCGGCCGCGACCGCGGGGGCGACGAGGTCGCCCGTGATCCGGCCGGTGCCCGACGCGGATCCGAGCCAGCCGCTGGACCGTCGGACCGCCGCCGGCGGGACGACCTCGGCGATCGGGGTTCCTCGCCTGGTGACGAGCAGCCGGCGGCCGGTGCGCCGGACGCGCTCCAGCCGCGCGAGACAGGTGGCCTTGAACTCGGAGATGCTGACCGTGTCGGCGTCCGGCTTCATGCCGATTAGATTACTATGGTCGATGACCATGGTCAATATGCCCATCTGCCGGCCTCCCGGGAGGCGGGTCACGCTGCTGCCGCTCCGCCATACGATCTCACGGACTCGCGTTTGCAGATTCCGACATCGGCCCGCCACCGGATCGCCAGAACGCCGGAGTTCTCGCGCGGTCGCGGTCTTGCTCCGTGGTGTCGTCGTGCGTCGAACCCCGCTCGTGGACCCCGAGTTCGAGGATGGCCACGCCACAGGGGTAAGGCCGCGCGACCTTCGACAGATCCGGCTCGACGCGGGTGATGAGTTTGGGCCGGGGGCCCGGAAAGCCGACCCTGACGAAGTTCTTGAGAGCCGTCGGGCAGCAGGCGACCTCGGCCTTGCAGGGACGCCGAGAATTGGTCCGGGCGGGGGCTCGCCCTGGCTCCGCGGTGCTTGGTCGAGGGCGTGACGCTCGGCTGCTGATGCCAGCGTGACAACAGCGGTCACCACAGCGATCACGGACGGCGAGACGCGCAGTCTCACCCCAGGACCTCTCTTCACTGTTTGGACACCGTCGCGGCAGCAGCGGGCAGCGGCTGCTGCACGGCGCAGGGCTGCCCTTCGACTCGAGCGCAGGGCGTCCTCGCTTAGGGCACCCCGAGCAACGCCGAGGGGTGAAGCCCTGCGCCATCTGAAGATCATTGATGACCGCTGCGCCATCTGCAGCCCACGCCTGGCACCGCCCGAAGCCCGGAGCCGGAACCGGCGGCACTCGGTTCCATGCCGCCGCCTTCGAGCTGTGATATCCTCCGGCGAGGCCACCCCTGTCCGCTGCCAATTCCTCCTCCTGGAGACGACGATGACGAAGACTGATCTCACGCTCTCAAACCTGAACGGACTCTTCCCGGCCACCTTCACCCAGGAACAGATCGCCAAGGCCAAGACCGCGTTCCTCAAGGAACTGGCGATCCAGGCGCACCACTTCTACGGCGGGAAGATGGTGACGATCCCCAAGGCCGGCATCTACGGCTTCAACTGGTTCAACGTCTGGTACACCCCGGGCGTGTCGGCCGTGTCGACCGCCATCCGCGACAACCACGACGCCTCGTTCGATCTTTCGAACCGCGGCAACCTCGTCGCGGTCGTCTCCGACTCGACCCGCGTGCTCGGCGACGGCGACTGCTCGCCCTCGGGCGGCCTCGGCGTGATGGAGGGCAAGGCCTTCCTGATGAAGTACCTGGGCGGCGTGGACGGCGTGGCGCTCTGCGTGGACAGCTACAACATGCAGGGCAAGCACGACCCGGACAAGATCATCGAGTTCGTGAAGATGCTCCAGCCGAGCTTCGGCGCGGTCAACCTCGAGGACATCTCGCAGCCGAACTGCTTCAAGGTGCTCGACACGCTGCGCGAGGAGTGCGACATCCCGGTGTGGCACGACGACGCCCAGGGGACGGGCAGCGTGACGCTGGCCGGCCTCATCAACGCGCTGCGGATCGTCGACAAGCCGATCGGCCAGGCGCGCATCGTCTTCTACGGCGCCGGCGCCGCCAACACGACGATCGCCCGCCTGATCCTGATGGCCGGCGCCGACCCCGAGAAGATCGTGATCTTCGACACCAAGGGCGGCCTCCACAAGAAGCGCGACGACGTGAAGGCCGACGCGGCGTACTACCGCAAGTGGGAGTTGTGCGAGAAGACCAACCCGGGCTGCGTGAACGACATCGAGGTGGCGCTCAAGGGCGCCGACGCGCTGATCGCCGTCAGCACGCCCGGCCCCAACACCGTCAAGCCGCAGTGGATCAGGCAGATGGCGCCGAAGGCGATCGTGTTCGCGTGCGCCAACCCGGTGCCGGAGATCTACCCCTACGCGGCCAAGGAAGCGGGCGCCTACATCGTGGCCACCGGCCGCGGCGATTTCCCGAACCAGGTGAACAACTCGATGGGGTTCCCCGGGATCCTCAAGGGCGCGCTGCTCGTGCGGGCGCGGAAGATCACCGACGAGATGGCGATCGCGGCGGCCTACTCGGTGGCCAACTTCGCCGAGAAGAAGGGGATCAACCCCGATTACATCATGCCGACGATGGACGAGACGGAGGTCTTCGCCGAAGAGGCGGCCGACGTCGCCATGACGGCCATCGCCAACGGCGTGGCGCGCATCACGCCGACGCGCGACGAGGTCTACAACGGCACGCTGGCCGACATCAAGGAGGCCCGGGCGATCATCGACGTGCTCATGCGCGAGAAATTCATCCCCCAGCCGCCCCCCGAGATGCTGGCCGACGCGGTGGCCAAGGCCGTCGCGCTCGTGACGAAGTAGCCGACACCGGCCCGCCGCCGCACCCGGTGCGCGGCGGCGGGCGCTCCACCCGCTCCCTCCCGCGACCTATCAGCTATACTGGGACCTGGGTCACCGATTCGATGGTGCCGGGCACTCTGCCGGGCGGAGGCCTGTGGTTCGCGGCGCATGCGGCCGAGAAGATACACGTCAGGTGCGCGGCCGCGGCCACGTCGCGCCACAGCAGTTGGTCGGGGGGAACTATGGGAGACGGAGCTGAAGGCCTGGTCGATGCCCAGGCGAGAATCCAGGACCGGTTGGACGAACTCGAGCAGGCGCGGAGGTTCTCGCGCCGCGTGGTGCGCAACCCCGAGCTCGAGCAGCGGCTGCAGTCGCTCCGCCTTGCCCGGACCGATCTCCAGCGCCAGATCGACGCCGGCGCGCCCGCGTGGCGCCTCGAACAGCTCGCCGGGGCCGTGGCCGAACTCGACCGCCGCATCGCGGAACTGAAGGTCTGAAGATCGCCTGCCCGCCAGAGCCCGGAGGGCGACGGCGGGCCTTACGCCTTGCGCCCCCTGGCTCCCGATCCCTGAATCCCGAATCCTGAATCCCGATCTCAGAACTTGAGCACGATGGCCGTCAGCAGGGCCACGTCGTTGCGCTTGAGCGTGGGGAGCGGCGGGCGGGTCTTGTAGGTGTCGAGCACCTCGACCTTCAGCTGCGCCCGGCCCACCAGCGTTGACGTGAGGTTCACGCCGACGAGATAGAGCCCGTTGCCGAAGGCGCTGATATCCCAGAGCGCCGAGACCGACTGCCCGACGGTGGCCGAGGCCGAGAGCTTCCGCGAGAACCGCTCCTCGAAGCTCACCGCACCGGTGGTCCTGGTGTCGAGGCCGTAATCCCTCTCCGACACGCTGCCGACGCCCGCCGACAGCGACAGCGTCGTGTTCTTCTCGTCCACGACCTTGTAGCCGCCACCGAAGGTCGGGGAGAGCAGGTAGCTGATGCCCTTGAACCGGTCGTGCAGGTAGCGAATCTCACCGAAGACGAACGCGCGGGGGCTGAGCGAGGTACTCGTCGCGGACGAGCAGCCCGTACTGCTCGGTCGACAGCGTGCCGTTCGTCTTGCCGTAGAGGAACAAGCCGTTGCTCTTCACCACGTTGCGGGTCTTGGGATCGAATTTCACCTCGTAGCTGCCGTTGAACGTCGCCGTGTCGGTGTTCCCGCTGGTGATCCCCAGGCCCACGCTGACATTCCCGCTGAGCGCGGATGGCGGGGGCGTCGGCGCAGACGCGGCCGGCGCCTGGGCCCGGGCGACAACCGGGCACGAGAGCGACAGCAGTCCGATCGCGGTCATGGCTCTGACGTGGTTGCGCATGACTGGCTCCTCCAGCAGGGGGTTGAGCACGCAGGTGGCCGACCCGGCTATTCTAGCGCAGCGCGCCGCCATCTTGACTCTCCGCGCGGAAACCCATAGAGTTCTCGTGCTTTTCGCACTCCCGCGCGACTCATCCGAGGAGAACACACATGAACGTCAGACGACTGATGGGCCTGGCCACGGTGTTTCTGGCCGTGGGTTGGCTGAGCGCCACCGCCGGCGGGCAGGAAATGAAGCTGTCCGACCAGGTCATCGAGCGCACGCTGCCGAACGGCCTGAAGGTGCTCATGGTGAAGCGGCCCGAGGCGCCGCTGATCCGCTGCATCCTCGCCTACCGCGTCGGCTCGGTGAACGAGCGGCCCGGCATCACGGGGATCTCCCACTTCCACGAGCACATGATGTTCAAGGGCACGCGCTCGATGGGCATCAAGCCGGGCACGCTGGCCAAGGACGACGAGTACAACCGCCAGATCGACGCCCTGATGGCCCAGGTCGCGGCCGAGGAGTCGAAGGTCAAGGGGCGCGACGAGACCAAGCTCGCGGCGCTCAAGAAGCAGGTGTCCGCGCTGATCGAGCAGGAGAAGAAGGAGACGATCGTCAGCGAGGAGATCTGGGGCGCGTACCAGGAGGCCGGCGGCACCGGCATCAACGCCTCGACCGGCCAGGAGATGACGCAGTACTACGTCACCCTGCCGAAGAACGCGATCGAACTCTACCTCGCCCTCGAGGCCGACCGGATGGTCAACCCGGTGTTCCGCGAGTTCTACTCCGAGCGCGACGTCATCACCGAGGAGCGGCGCCAGAGCGAGAACGGCGCCGGCTTCTTCTTCCAGGAGCAGCTGAACGCGACCTTCTACGCCGCCAGCCCGTACCGCTGGGAAGTGGTCGGCTGGATGTCGGACATCAGCAAGGTGACCAAGCAGGAGATGATCGACTACCGCGAGCAGTTCTACCGCCCCGATAACGCGACGCTCGTCCTGGCCGGCGACCTCGAGCCCGACAAGATCATGCCGCTCGTGACGAAGTACTTCGGCGCGATCAAGTCGAAGGGGAAGTCGCCCCGCGTGCGCACCGAGGAGCCGACGCCCGAGTACTACCACCGCACGATCAGCCCGAATTTCAAGGCGCCTTACGTCGAGAAGCGCGTCCTCGGCCGCGCCGCCGCCAACCCGTCGGTCACCGTGATGTTCCACATCCCGCCGATCTGGCACGACGACCTGCCGGCGCTGTTCATGCTGGGCCGGGTGATGAGCGCCCGCACCGGCAAGATCTACATGGACCTGGTCGAGAAGCAGCAGCACGTCACCGGCTTCAACGCGAACGCGTCGAACTCCGAGTACGACGGCCGCTTCCAGGTGAGCGCGACGGGCCGTGAAGTCCAGGGCGAACTGACGGTGCCGCTCGACCAGATCGAGAAGGAGATGTGGTCGTACATCGAGGACGCGAAGGTCACGCCGGCCGACGCGCAGCTGCTCCAGCGCCTCAAGAACTCTGTCGAAGCCCAGTACCTCCAGAGCCTCGCGGGCACCGGCATCGCCGGGTCGCTCGCCTCGATGGAAGTGGCCTACCGCTGGCAGCACCTCGAGGATCAGTTCAAGGCGCGCATGGCCGTGACGCCGGAGGACATGATGCGCGTGGCGAAGAAGTACTTCACCCGCGACAACTGCGTCACCGGTGTGATGGAACGCGAAAGGTAGCGGCGCCCGTGCGCGTCGAGAAAGGACTATGACCATGCGTAAACACGTTCTGGCATTGCTGATATTCGCCCCCGTGCTGGCGGTGGCCCTGCACGCGGCCGGGCAGCAGGCGGCGCAGAAACCGGCGACCGGGCCGGGCACGCCCACCGCGACGGCCCGCCAGGCGACCACCCCCGCGGCGCCCGGCGTCAAGGTGAACGGCCCGCGCGCCGAAGACTTCATCGGCAAGTTCCCCCCGCTCGGCTTCAAGCCGCCCAAGCCCTCCGAGTTCCGCCACGTGCTCTCGAACGGCCTGGTGGTCTACCTCGCGGAGGACCACGAGATCCCCTGGTTCGAAGCCACGCTGCTGACGCCGGTCGCCGGCGGCGGCGGGGGCGGCGGCGGCCGCCGCGGCATGGAGGACGGCGAACTGTACTTCCCGCAGCGCCCCGGCGGCGGGGGCGGCGGCGGCGCGCGCTCGTTCCTCGAGCCGGCCGGCAAGCTCGGCCTGCAGAGCCTCTGCGGCTCGGTGATGCGGTCGGGCGGCACGACGACGATGACCGCCGACCAGATCAACGAGCGGATGGAGTTCCTGGCCGGCAGCGTGTCGCCGACGTCGCTCTCGATCCACATGCGCCACGTGGACGAAGCGCTCAAGATCTGGCTCGACATCCTCACCAACCCGGCGTTCCCCGCCGACCGCATCCAGCGCGAGAAGGCCGCGATGGCCGCCCCGCTCAGGAACCGCAACCGGAACCTGACCGGCGTGGCGACGCAGTCCTGGGATCGGCTGATGTACGGCGAGGACTCGCCGATCACGGCCGAGGTCACCGAGACGACCATCGGCAACATCACGCGCGACGACGTCGTGGCGTGGCACAAGAAGTACTGGGGCGCCAACAACGCCATCCTGGTCGTCGCCGGCGACTTCAAGACGGCGGACATGCTGGCGAAGCTCGAGGGGACGTTCGGCAAGTGGCGCAACGCCGAGGCCAAGGCCACGCCGAACTGGCCGAAGGTCGCGGCCGTCGCCGCCAAGCCCGGCGTCTACATGGTGCAGCCGGTCGGCGGGACGCCCAACCAGGGCGTGATCCGGATCGGCACGCTGAGCCTGACGCAGGACGACCCGGACTACCCGGCCGTCGACCTGATGAACTACACGCTCGGCGGCGGCTCGTTCTCGTCGCGCATCACGCAGGTCGTCCGCAACGACAACGGCCTGGCCTACTCGGCCAGCTCGAGCGTCGGGGCCGACCTGCACTACCCGGGGGCCTTTGCCGCCTTCACGCAGACCAAGAACTCGACGGTGGTCTACGCGACGCAGTTGATGATGAACGAGATCGAGCGGATGTACAACGGGGACGTGACCCAGAAGGACCTGAACTTCGCGAAGTCGGCGAGGGTCAACGCGTTCCCGTCGATGTTCTCGACGACCTTCGGGAACATCACCGGCTTCGCGCGCCTCGAGCTCGAAGGGCGGCCGCGCGACTACTACGAGACCTACCTGGAGCGGTACCAGAAGGTCACGCTGGCCGACATCAGGCGGGTCGCGAAGAAGTACCTGCAGCCCGACAAGATGGTCGTGCTCGTCACCGGCTACATCGACGAGTGCAAGGCGGGCGCGGACAAGTCGCTGCCGAACCAGAGCGCCATCGACACGATGGCGGCCAAGTACGGCGGCCGGACCATCGACGGGCTTGCGAAGAAGCTCGGCGACGGGACGGTGCACGTGGTGACGCTCAAGTAGGATTCGGGATTCGGGATTCGGGGTTCAGGAATCGGTATTCGGGATTCAGGGTTCGATCCCTGATTCCTGAATCCTGATTCCTGAATCCTGTTTCTTGATCGGCTTCAGGAACACCAGGTCCGCCCCCACCGGCTCGCGTAGCGCTCCAGGCTTCCCCGCACCGCAACACTCACCGTCCCCTGCACGAAGGTCCCGAGCGGCAGCCGGGAGACGGACCTCGGTGGCATAGAAGGCAGTCTGAAGAACAGGGCTTCAGCCCTGCTCTCAGAGCTTCGGCAGTAAGATGTCCAGCGTTCGGACCACCTCACGGAGCATCCAGCCATGCCGAAAGCCCTGATCTCCTTTGTCCTCGCCTGCCTGCTGGCCTGCGCGCCAACCGCTTCGGCCGCCGGGCGCGCGGATTCGCGCCCGCTCTCGCTCGACGACCTGGCGAAGGTTCGCGGCGTCAGCGATCCCCGCGTCTCGCCCGACGGCCAGTGGGTCGCCTACGTCGTCGGCACGATCGACGCCGAGAAGGACACCCGGGACAGCGACCTGTGGATGGCGAGCTGGGACGGCACGCAGCAGATTCGCCTGACCTCCACGCCCGACAGCACCGAGCGCGCGCCGAGGTGGAGCCCGGACGGGAAGTACCTGGCGTTTCTCTCCGCGCGCGGCGGCGAGGAGGCGAAGAAGAAGGGCGCGCAGGTCTGGCTGCTCAACCGGGCCGGCGGCGAGGCGCAGCAACTGACCGATATCAAGGGCGGCGTCGCCGAGTACGCCTGGTCCCCCGACGGCTCGCGGCTGTGCCTGGTCGTCAACGACTTCGATCCGTCGTCGGAGCCCGAGAAGCTCGAGGGATGGAAGCGAAAGACCGAGCCGCCCATCGTCATCGACCGCTACCACTTCAAGTCGGACGAGGGAGGCTACCTGACGCGCCTCTACTCGCACTTGATGCTGTTCGACGTGGCGACCAAGAAGGCGGAGGTGCTCACCAAAGGGTCATTCGACGATCAGTCGCCGGCGTGGTCGCCCGACGGGAAGTCGATCGCGTTTGTGAGCAACCGCACGCCGGATCCCGACCGCAACGAGAACACGGACATCTACGTCGTCGAGGCCCGGGCGGGCGCCGAGGCGAAAGCCGTGACTACCTTTTCGGGGCGGGACGGCGGCACGCCGTCGTGGAGCCCGGACGGCCGGTGGATCGCCTACTTCCAGGCCGACGAGACGAAGTACACGGCGTACTTCCTCGACAGGCTGGCGGTCGTGCCGTCGGCCGGCGGCGCGGCCAGGGTGCTGACCGCCTCGCTGGACCGCGCCACCGAGGGCGACATCCTCTGGTCGGCGGACGGCCAGAGCCTGCGCGTGGTGGTCGAGGACGACCGCACGACCTACGTCGCGAAGGTGTCGGTGGCGACGGGGGCCGTCGAGAAGCTGACGGCGGGGGAGAGGACGGTGGCGTCGATCTCGCCGCGCGGCGCGGACGGGAGTTTCGCGGTCGTCGTGAACGCGCCGGCGGCGCCCGGCGAGGTGTACGCCTTCGAGGCGGGGGCGCTCCGGAAGCTCTCGCACCAGAACGACGCCTGGCTGGCCGGCGTGCAGCTGGCCACGACCGAGCACTTCAGCTGCAAGGCGAAGGACGGCACGGTCGTGAACGGGATCGTCAGGAAGCCGGCCGGCTTCATCGCCGGGCGGAAGTACCCGACGCTGCTCGTCATCCACGGCGGTCCGAACGGCCAGGACGCCGACGCGTTCGACTTCATGCGTGAATGGTTCGCGGCCAACGGGTACGTGGTGCTCGCCGTGAACTACCGCGGCAGCTCGGGGCGCGGCGCCGCCTTCCAGAAGGCGATCTACGCCGACTGGGGCAACAAGGAAGTCGTCGATTTGCTGGCGGCGGTGGACTGGGCGGTGGCGACCGGCCTCGCGGACCCGGACCGGCTGGGGATCGGCGGGTGGAGCTACGGCGGCATCCTGACCGACTACACGATCGCCAGCGACACGCGCTTCAAGGCTGCGGTGAGCGGCGCGAGCAGCGCGCTCCAGATGTCGCTCTACGGCGTGGACCAGTACATCATCCAGTGGGACCTCGAGCTGGGCCCGCCCTGGAAGGCCGCCGACTCGTACGTGAAGGTGTCCTATCCGTTCTTCCACGCCGACCGGATCAAGACGCCGACGCTGTTCATGTCGGGCGACAAGGACTTCAACGTGCCGACCGCCGGCGTGGAGCAGATGTACCAGGCGCTCAAGAGCCTGAACGCCGTCGAGACGGAACTCATCATCTACCCGGGCCAGCACCACGGCCTGACGATCCCGAGCTACGTCCGCTTCCGGCTCGAGAAGTGGGTCGGGTGGTACGACAGGTTCCTGAAGAAGTAGAGGCGCTCAGACCGCGATCGCGAGCGCCGGCGGCCGGTCCGCCTCGTCCGCGGCCGGGGCCGCCCACTTCCCGAGCCGCTTGTTCGCGAGGAGCAGTTGTTCGACCGACGCGGCCGGCAGCGGGCGCGAGAAGAAGAACCCCTGGGCATACCGGCATCCGAGGCGCTCGAGCTCGCGCGCCTCTGGCTCGCATTCCACGCCCTCGGCCACGACGCCGGTGTTCAGTGTGCGGGCGAGCGCCATGATGCTCTGGACGATTCCGGGGCGGTCGGTGAGCAGGACGCTGCGCACGAACGACCGATCGATCTTGAGCGCGTCGACCGGCAGGCTGTGCAGGTGGCTCAGCGACGAGTATCCCGTGCCGAAGTCATCGAGGTAGATCTTCACGCCGAAGTCGCGCAGGCTGTGCAGCACGCTCGCCACGTCGCGCGGGCTGCCCATCAAGGCGGTTTCGGTGATCTCGAGACGCAGGTCCCCCGGCCTGATCCCGGTGTCCTCCACCGTCTGCTCGACGAGGAGTACGAAATCCTGCTGCAGGAGCTGCCGGGCGGACACGTTGACGGTGATGTAGTCGAGCCCGGCGGCGGGATGGCGCCGCTGCCAGTCCACGAACTGGACGCAAGACTGGCGGAGCACGAACGAGCCAAGCTCGTCGATGAGCCCCAGCTCTTCCGCAATCGGGACGAAGTCGGCCGGCGAGACCATCTTCCCGTTCCGGGACCATCGAACCAGCGCCTCGAACCCGGCGCACTTGGCCGTGGCCAGCAGCACGATCGGCTGGTAGTGCACCTCGAGCGCGTGATTCTTGACGGCGTGTCGCAGTTCGTTCTCCAGGCCCAGCCGGTCGAGCGAGCGCGCGTGCATGTCGGCGTCGAACAGTTCGTGCCGCGCCTTGCCCTGCGACTTGGCGTGATACATCGCCGTGTCCGCGTCCCGCATGATTTCTTCCGGGTTGGTGTACTCGGGGCGGCCGCACGCGATGCCGATGCTGGCCGAGGTGAACACCTCCCGGCCCCCGACCGAGAACGACGTGCTCAGGGCCTCCTGGATGCGGAACGCGACGACGTTGGCCTGCGTGTCGTCGCCGAGCCCGCCGAGCAGGATGGCGAACTCGTCGCCGCCCAGCCGCGCGATCGAGTCGCTCGGCCGCAGGCATCGTTCGAGCCGGCGCGACACCGCGATGAGCAGCTCGTCGCCCACGAGGTGGCCGAGGCTGTCGTTGACGACCTTGAAGCGGTCGAGGTCGAGATAGAGCACCGCGAACAGGGCGGTGTGGCACTCGGTGAACAGGGCCAGCCGCTTGCCGACCTCCTGCACGAACACGTTCCTGTTGCCGAGCCCGGTCAGCGGGTCGCGATACACCGAGTCGCGGGTCCTCTCTTGCGCGGCCGCCCGCTCGGTGATGTCGGTCAGCGACCCCGCGAGGCCCTCCGCACGCCGGTTCGCGCCTCGTGCGGCCTGGCCGCGGCACAAGCACCACCGGTACGTGCCGTCCTCGTGGCGGATCCGGTGCTCGTGCTCGAACTGCTCCGTCCGTCCCTCCAGGTGCGCGTCGAGCGCTTCCTTGAGCGACACGACGTCGTCGGGATGGACGCGACCGAGCCAGTCTTCGCGGGACCCCGGGCCCGAGCGCGGGGGCAGGCCGACGATCGCCCGCCATCGCGCAGACACGTAGAACCTCTGGGTGTGGAGGTCCCACGACCAGAGCCCGTCGTTCGCGCCCTCCGCGGCCAGCGCCAGCCGCTCCGCGTCCCGGCGGAGCGCGTCCTGCTCGGTGACGTCGCGCCACAGGAGCATGGCGCCGGTGCCGTCGGGCAGGATGTCGACCTGGAGGACCCGGTCGCCCGCCGGAGAGGTCAGGATCAGATCCGTCACGACTCGGACGCGACGGTTCCTCGAGGCGTCGACCGCCGCTTCGTGGAGCTCGGCTCGGTTCGCGGTGGGGATCGCGTCGGCGATCGAGCGGACCAGCGCACGTTCGGGCCGACAGTTGAGCAGGCGCGCGAGGGCGTCGTTGCAGCGCGTGACCCGGCCGGCGCCGTCCACGAACGCGATGCCCTCATCGAGCGCCGCGATGACGTCACGACCGCGATCCTCGTCGCCCACGCATCTCAAGTGGGCGCCGTACTCCCAACAGGCGAGGCACAACGGGACCCCCGCCGCCCACAAGATGCCCCACGCGCGGCCGCTGACCGCGGCAACCACGGCGACGGCGACGGCGGCCCCGATGACGTAGCTGGGACTGCCGCGCAACGCGCGCGCCGGCCACTGGCGGTCGAGCGGCGTTCGCGTCAGGAGCGGCGCGATGAGGCTGGCCGACCCGCACGTGACGAGGTAAGACGCCGCGACCGCCGCCGCAATCGGCGCGGCCTGCCCCGGCCACTCGAACGGTCCCCTCGTTCCGCCAAGCGCCGAATGGGCGAAGCCCGCGGCCTCGGCGGCCACGGCAACCGTCGCGACCTGCAGGAGTCCGCGAAGCGACAGCAGGGCTCGCGGCGATTCGGCGAGTCCGCAGGCGACCGCCGCCGTGGTGGCGATGAAGGCCATCGCCTCCGGGCCGACAAGAAACAGCGAGGCGAACGCGAAGACGAACGACAGCGGCATCGGCGCGCGGCCTGCCGAGTCGGGATGGCGCGGGGCGAGGGAGGAGGCCAGCGCCGCCGCCAGCGTCAGGGCGGCCATCCAGACGGCGCGGCCCGTTTGCTGCGGCCAGCAGGCGAACTCGAGGCCCCATGCCGCCCCTGTGGCGACGATGGAGAACACCAGCGCACGCGGGGGAATGGCGACCCCGCGCATCGGTGCGCTGCCCGAGCGAGGAACGACACCGCGAGGCACTCAGCCAGCCACAGCAAGGTTCGAACCACGGCCGGGCTGTCTACGTAACTCGCTGACAACACGTGTCTTGGTCGAGCTCGGCCCGAACCGCGGCCGCGCCATTGGCGAGACAAGTGTCCAATAATGGCTCAGTCAGATCACAGGTCTGTCACGGCCGGACGCCCGCGATCACCGCGAATCCCCCGCGCCGCCACGTGACGTCCACCGCGAACCCGGCGCCCTGCAGGATCGCCAGCTCGGTTTCGAGCGTCATGTAGGTGTCTTCCTCGGCCCACGCCCGGAAGAATCGGCGCGCTTCGGCCGGCGAGTACCGACTGCAGCAGGTGCGACGTCCACCCATGGGCCTGCTGCCGGGCGAATGCGTCGATGCTGCTCGGGTGGAAGTCGCCGCTGATGACGACGCCGCCGGAGGGCAGCGCGCCGAAGCACCGCTTGTACAGCGCACGCTTCAAGGCCGGCGTCGCGACGTGGTGCAGGGCCAGCGTGGCGACGACGGCATCGACGGCCGGGATGCGGAGCTTCGCCAGGTCACCCGGCACGAGCGTGACCGCGTTCGGTCTGCGCCCAAGACGTTTCCGCGCGATCTGCAGGATCTCCGGGTCGCTGTCGACGCCGACGATCGACGCCGACGGCAGCGCATCGAGGCAGCGGGCGGACAGCGCGCCGGTCCCGGTCCCCAGGTCCAGGATCACCGGCCGTTTCACGCCGGCCAGCGCCACGCCGCACGCCGCCGCGGCCGCGTTGAGCAGGTGGTCGTAGCCGGGGATGAAGGTGCGAACGCGTCGGTCGTAGTCTTCGTTGGAGTGCATGACGGCCATTATAGTCGCGAGCCGGGACCCGCCCCTCGACACCGCGACGCGCGCCGTAGGGCCTCGATACGAAGCCTCCGGCTGCACCATTCCGGCCAGCCCGTCATTTCCTCCTCCCTTCACCCCGTCTCGATCGTCTACTATTCAGTCCCCGTCCCGAAGGGAGTGCCATGTCCCGATTCCTGCGCGCGACAGCCGGTGCGGTCACCGTGGTCCTGGTCCTCTTGTCCTCGGCCCCGGCTGACGCCCGGCAGGCCGCCCCGGCGCCGCCGGCGGCCGACAGCGTGAAGGTGTTCGTCGACTGCGTGAACGTCTCGTGCGATTTCGACTTCTTCCGCACGGAGATCACCTTCGTCGACTACGTCCGCGACCGCAAGGACGCGGACGTTCACCTGCTCATCACCGGCGAGGGAACCGGCGGCGGGGGAGAGAAGTACACGCTGAATTTCATCGGGATCGGGCGGTTCGCAGGCGTCGATCACCTGCTGCACTACGTCAGCGGCGTCACCGAGACGGCGGACGAGACACGGCGCGGCCTCGCGAGCACGATCAAGCTGGGACTGGTTCACTACGTGGCCGGCACGTCGATCGCGAAGGAACTGCAGATCTCGAGGACGAAGCCGGCGGGGGGAGCGGCCGCCCCCGCGGCGCGCGACCCGTGGAACTACTGGTACATGAGCGCGAACATCAGCCTGTACGCGAGCGGCGAGCAGCTGACCACCAACACCGACACCTACGGGTCGGTGAGCGCCAGCCGCGTCACCGAGGCGTGGAAGATCAACCTGGGGGGGGACTTCGACGTCTCGCGCAGTCGGTACACCTTCAGCGACGGGACCGACTACGTCAGCACGTCGCGGTCCTTCGGCTTCACCGGCTACGCGGTCAAGAGCCTCAGTCCGCACTGGTCGGCAGGCGCGCGCACGCAGGTGTCGAGATCGACCTACTACAACCGCCAACTGCTGCTGACCGTCGCGCCCGCGATCGAGTACGACCTCTTCCCCTACTCGGAATCCACGAGGCGCCAGGTGACGTTCAACTACGCCCTCGGCGTCAACCACCTCCGCTACGACGAGGTGACCATCTTCGACAAGCTGCGCGAGACGCTGCCGTCCCACGCGTTCCTCATGGCGGCCACCTTCAAGCAGCCGTGGGGCTCGTGGTACAGCTCCTTCGAGGCCAGGCAGTATCTGACCGACCTCTCCAAGAACCGGTTGATCCTCTACAACAGCCTCAGCGTTCGCGTGTTCAAGGGGTTCTCGGTGCGGTTCTACGGCGACATCGAGCGCATCCACGATCAGATCTATCTTCCCCAGGGCGGCGCCACGCCCGAGGAGATCCTGGTTCGACGCCTCCAGCTCGCCACGTCGTACTGGTACTACCTGTCGTTCGGCTTGACCTACAACTTCGGCTCGATCCACAACAACATCGTCAACACGCGCTTCTCTTCGGCCTACTGACCTCTCACGCCCGCAGGTGGTCGGGTCTCCAGCGGGCGACCAGCCGCTTGATGGCCTTCCGGTCCTCGATGCGCTCGTCGAGGACCTTGCGCGCCAGGGCCGGCAGTTCCTCGTCGCTGGCGAAGCGCAGGCCGACGAGCTGCTCCACGGTGAACGCCTCGATGCGCGGCTGCAGGTCGGCCGGCAACAACGCGCGCATGCGGAGGCGCTCCTCGAGACGGATGACCCGGTCCTGGACGGTCACCGCCATCCTGCGCGCCGACAGGGCCAGCAGGATCACCGCCACCGCGAGGAGCATGTCGAGGTGGGCGAGCAGGCTGCGGGTGGTGGCCGCCACGTAGATCGTGCCGATCAGGTAGACGAGCAGCAGCGGCAGCACGACGAAGTGGAAGACGGGAAGGTACCGCGCGTGGTTCTCGAAGGTCTGGGGAGCCGTCTGTGCCATCGGCGAGCCTCCTGGTTGACCCGGGTCCAATCCATTGAACCACGATTCGGCCGGCTGTGCCGAGGCGACGCGGATTCGTCGGTGGCGGGCCGCGCGCCGTGGTAGAAATAGGTAAGAGGTGTGCATGCCTGTCGTCGCCGAATCCGCCGTGCTCGACGCGCTCCGCTCGGTGAAGGACCCCGATCTCCACCGCGACATCGTCGCGCTCGGCTTCGTGAAGGCGTTGCAGATCGACAGCGGCCGCGTCGCGTTCACCATCGAGCTGACGACGCCGGCGTGCCCGGTGAAGGACGCGATGCGCGAGCAGGCGCGCGCGGCCGTGGCCGGCCTGCCCGGGGTGTCCGCCGTCGAGGTGACGATGACGGCGAGCGTCCGGGCGGCGCGGGCCGTCGACGCGGACCTGAGCGCGATCCCCGGCGTGAAGAACATCGTGGCGGTGGGCGCCGGCAAGGGCGGCGTCGGCAAGACGACGCTCGCGGTGAACCTGGCGGTCGCCCTCTCCCGGCTCGGCAGCCGCGTCGGGATGATCGACGGCGACATCTACGGGCCGAACGTGCCGATCATGCTCGGCGTGAAGGCGCAGCTCGAGTCGGACGGCGAGAAGATGGTGCCGGCCGAGAAGTTCGGCATCAAGGTGGTGTCGATGGGGTTCCTGGCGAGCGACGATTCGCCGGTCATCTGGCGCGGGCCGATGCTGCACAGCGTCGTGAAGCAGTTCTTCCACGACGTCCGGTGGGGAGAGCTCGACTACCTGGTGATCGACATGCCGCCGGGCACGGGCGACGTGGCGCTGAGCCTCGCCCAGACGGTGCCGGTGGCCGGCGCGATCGTGGTGACGACGCCGCAGGAGGTGTCGCTCGCCGACAGCCGGCGCGCGGTGCGGATGTACCAGAAACTGAACATCCCCGTCCTCGGCCTGATCGAGAACATGAGCTACTTCGCATGCCCCAACTGCGGGCACGAGAGCGACATTTTCGGGCGCGGCGGCGGCGAACGCACGGCCGAGGCGATGGAGGTGCCCTTCCTGGGGCGGATCCCGATCTACGAGCCGATCCGCCAGGGCGGCGACTCCGGCCACCCGCTGGTCATCGCCGAGCCGGACTCGCCGGTCTCGCGCGCCTTCTTCGCGGCGGCCGAGCAGATGGCGGCGCAGGTGTCGATTGCGAGCTTCAGGAAGCCGGTCATTCCCGTGGCGCCGGTGGGGTAAGAAGGCTCAAGGCTCAGGGCTCAGGGCTCAGGACTCAGGGCTTCAGGCTACGGGCTCCAGGCTTCAGGCCGGGTCGCGCGGGTCACGCTGACCGCTTGGGTGCTTCCTACGTAGGCCGGACCTTCACCCCTCGACGTCGCTCGAAGAGGACAAGGAGAGCGACGAGCCACCATTGGGATCGGGAATTCACCCTTGCAGCGTTCATGGTGTTCAGTCGCGGCTTCAGGGTTCGGCATGACGGGCGCGTCAACTCCAGGGCGTAATCATGCCGCCGCCTCGGTTGGCAGTTCCCAGCCGGGAAACACAAGGACTCCCGGATGGCACTTGAGGGCCAGCGCCAGCGTTTTCGCCCGTTCAACCCCCAGCCGGACCCGGTCGTTCTCGATCGCCGAGATCGTGGCCTGCGAAATGCCAGTGCGCTGCGCGAGCTGATTCTGGCTCAGGCCCTGGAGTTCTCGAACGATTCGCACCGACTCGCCGACGGAAACGGCTGTGCGTCGTCGCGCCGGCCGATAGGTCTTCATCATTACCTCCGGTAGTCGTGCGCCGTTATTGACTCGACGTAGTAGGCCAGGCGACCGGGCACCACCCGGTAGATCACCCGCCACCGATCGCCCAGTCGACACGAACGAAACCCGCGCCACTTGCCGGCCAGGGCCTCGTCATGAAACCCCGTGATCAATCGGATGCCCGTCGGCCCGGACAACCGGGCAATGTCCTTCCACTTCTCGTAGCGCTTGAGGACCTCAGGGTGAGCCTTGGCGAGCTGGCGATCGAGCCGGCGGTGTTCCAAGACGTCCCACATGTCACAAGTGTGCACATGTCATCTTTGGGATGTCAAGTCCGTCGAGATCCAGCGAATGGGCCTCCGGGTCCGGCCGGCGATACCCGCGCCGCCCCTGAAAGGGCCGCCGACACGAGGCCTGCCGAACGCACGCCCCGAGCCACGCGAGCGCCTTACCAGGCATCGCGGCCGTCGCCGCCGACGCGAAGATGATGCCCGTGTAGAATCGGATGCCGCACGATCCCGTACGGTCCTGTGTCCACCACGTGGTGATCGGCCTTTCGCGACACACTGCTCGACCACAGCCGGCCCAGGTGGAGGCGTGCCCACCAGGCAAAGGTCAGACCGACGAAGGCGGCCGGCACCATGGCCCAGGCGAGCGCGATCGGCGTGCGCCAGAGAATCATCTCCGCCCCGCGAGCGTGCGGGTAGATGCCGAAGAGGAACACGACGCCGAGACCGGCCAGGAGCCGGTAGACAAGGTGACGAGGGGTCGCGGGCCGCTTCACCGCCCGATCGCTCCAGGCCGCGGCCGCCAGCCAGGAAGCCCACCACACCAGCCACGTCGTCCGGATCGTGGTTTCAGGCGTCAGCATCAGATGCCTCGCGAGGTCGCCCGACCGATCAGCGTAAGTCGTGTGATGGGGCCTGCCCTGAGCCTTGAGCCCTCAGCCCTGAGTCTCTTGGCTCAAGCCCTGAGCCTTGAGCCTTGAGCCTCTGCATGGCCCACGCCCCGAAGATCGGGCCCGGGACCAGCGCCAGGAAGACCCATCGCCAGCCGACCACCGCGGCGAGCGACGGCACCACGCGGATGGTCAGCATCGTCAGCAGGTAGCCGCTGCAGGTCTCGACGGTGAGCGCCGTGCCGACGTACTCGGGCGGGCTGGCGTCGGCGACGAGCGCCGAGAACTGCGCGGAGTCGGCGACGACGGCCGTGCCCCACACCGCGACGAACAGGTAGAGCCACACCGGGTGGCTGCCGAAGAAGAGGGCGGCGAGCGCCGCGCACAGCCCCGAGACGCGAAGCGCCACGCCCGCGACCCTGGCCTTGCCGAACCGGTCGGCCGCCAGGCCTGCCGCGAGGCACCCGAAGGCGCCGGCGCCGACACCGACGAACGCGGCCGCCGACGCGGCGCGCGCGACGTCGACCGCCCCGCGCGCGGCCAGGCTGGCCGCGGCGAACGTGCCGATCCACGTCCACATCGCGTACAGCTCCCACTGGTGCCCGAGGTAGCCGAACACCGCGTAGCGCGTGCGGCGATCGCGATACACCCGAAACGCCGCGTGAGGATCGAAGCGTCCGGCCGGCACGTCGAACGGCCCCTCGCGCACGAAGGCGAGCACGACGGCGCCGCCCGCGACGGCGAACGACGCGGTCACGAGCAGGAGCGCCCGCCAGCCGGCCGGGCCGGCCACCGACGCGAGCAGATGGGGGAAGGCCTGGCCGACCGTCAACGCGGCCACCAGGACCGCGAGCCCGGTCCCGCGCCGCTTCATGAACCAGCCGGCGGCGATCTTGAGCCCGGTCGGGTACACCGCGGCGAGCGCGAAGCCGGTGGCGAAGCGCAGCAGGATCGCCTGGTTCGGCCCCTGCGCCTGCGTGATGGCCGCGGTGGCGGCCGCGCCCAGCACGCAGCCGGCCGCGAAGAGGCGGCGGGCGCTGAACAGGTCCGCGAGGTTGAGCACCGCGCTGACGAGCGTCCCGGCCACGAAGCCGCCCTGCACGGCCATCGTCAGCCAGGCGGTCTGCCCGGTCGACAGGCGGAATTCGGCCACCAGCGCCGGCGTGACCGCCGTCGCCGAGAACCACAGCGTCATGCCGAGGAACTCGCCCGCGGCGAGCAGGCCGAGCATCAGCCAGGGACGCGACGAGCGAGGTCCGGGGGTGCCGGGTTCGAGACTCACGATCAATTGGGTTCCGGAGGCCGGACCATCATGTCCGATCTGGCGGCACGGCGCCAGACCAAACGCCAGAGCGTCGGCCTCAGGCTCCAGGCTCCAGGCTTCTGGCCAGTTCAACGTGACACGGCCTGTAGCCTGTAGCCCGCAGCCTGGAGCCAGGGGCGCGTCGGGCCCTCGCCCGGGACACCGGTCCGCCAGACGTGATAGCGTTGAATGAACAGGCGATGGACATTTCGTACACGAAGCGCACGCTCGCCAACGGCCTGCCGGTCGTGATCCACGAGGACCACCGCTGTCCGATCGTGGCGGTGAACCTCTGGTACCACGTCGGCTCGAAGGACGAGCAGCCCGGGCGCACGGGATTCGCGCACCTGTTCGAGCACCTGATGTTCGAGGGGTCCGCGCACTACGACCACGGGTTCTTCCAGCCGCTGCAGCAGGCGGGCGCGGTGCTGAACGGCTCCACCAACTCGGACCGGACCAACTACTGGGAGGTCGTGCCGACGGGCGCCCTCGAGCTGGTGCTGTGGATGGAATCGGACCGGATGGGCCACCTCCTGCCGGCGCTCACCGAGGAGAAGTTCCGCAACCAGCGCGACGTCGTGCTCAACGAGCGGCGCCAGAACTACGAGAACCGGCCCTACGGCATGGCGGGCATGGCGATCGTGGACGCGCTGTTCCCGCCCGGCCATCCGTACCAGTGGCTGACGATCGGCAGCCCCGACGACCTCGCCGCGGCGAGCCTGGACGACGTGCGGGAGTTCTTCAGCCGTCATTACCACCCCGCCAACGCGTCGCTGGTGCTCGCGGGCGACGTCGACCCCGACGCCGTCCTGCCGCTCGTCGAGGACTACTTCGGTCCCATCGACCCGGGGCCGGCGGCCGTGGCGGTGGCGCACGACGAGACGGCGGTGCGCGCGGCGCGCCTGGTGATGGAAGACGCCGTCGAACTGCCGCGTCTCTACCTGACCTGGGCGTCACCGGCGATGTTCGCGCCGGGCGACGCGGACCTCGACCTGGTGGCCGACATCCTCGGCGACGGCAAGAGTTCCCGCACCTACCGGACGATGGTGTACGACCGTCGAATGGCCACCGACGTGATGGCGATGCAGCATTCGCGGGAGCTGTGCAGCTGCTTCCAGGTCGTGGCGACCTCCGCGCCCGGGCACGGGCTGGCGGAACTCGAGGCCGCCATCGATGCCGAGCTGTCGCGGCTCGCCGAGTCTGGACCGACCGAGGCCGAGCTGCGGCGGAGCCTCGCGCAGGCCGAGGCGCAGTTCATCTACCGGGTGCAGACGATCGGCGGGTTTGGCGGCAAGTCGGACCAGCTGAACCAGTACAACGTGATGCTGGGGGACCCGGGGTACCTCAGCCAGGACCTGCAGAGGTACCGCCGGGCGACGGCGTCGTCGGTCACGGCAGCCGCGCGCAACGTCCTCCTCGGCGCGCCGCGGGTGGCGCTGAGCGTCGTTCCCCGGGGACGGCTGGACCTCGCGCTGCCCGATTCACGGAAGGTGGTGTGCGCGTGAGCCCCGTGGACCGCTCGCGGCTGCCGGTGCCGGGCCCCGATCCGGTGCTCCGCTTTCCCGAGGTCTCGCGGCGCCGGCTCGCGAACGGCCTCCGCATCTGCACGGTGGAACACCGGGGCGTGCCGGTCCTCTCGTTCGCGCTGTTGCTGTCGTCGGGGTCGGCGGCCGACCCGTTCGACAAGCCGGGCCTCGCCGCGCTCACGGCCGACATGCTGGACGAGGGCAGCGGCTCCAGGACCGCCCTCGACATCGAGGACGCCCTGTCGTCGATGGGCGCGCAGCTCGAGACCGAGGTCGGGGCCGACGCGACCGTCCTCTCCCTGCTGACGCTGCCGCGATTCGCCGACGAGGCGCTCTCGCTCATCAGCGACATCGTGACGCGCCCGAACCTCGCCGCCGCGGATTTCGACCGGGTCCGCGAGCTGCGGGTCAACCGCCTCCGGCAGATGCGGACGCTCGCGCCGGCGGTCGCCGACCTCGCGCTGGCGCGCCTGCTGTACGACGGGCATCCCTACGGGCGCCTGCCGATCGGCACCATGCGCGGGCTCGAGGTCACCGGCATCGACGACGTGCGGCGATTCCACGGCGAGGTGTGGCGCCCGTCGCTCGCCACGATCGTCGCCGTCGGCGACGCCACGCACGACGAGCTGGCCGGCGCCGTCGAGCGCGCGTTCTCGCACTGGGAAGACCGATCCGGGGACTCCGCGGCGGCGGTCGGCCTGGCGCCGAGCGTGATGACGCTCGAGGCCCCGCGGCGGCCCACGGCCCCGATCGCGATTGTCGAGCGGCCGGGCGCGGCGCAGTCGGAGATCCGGATCGGCCAGGTGGGCGTCGCGCGCCTCACGCCGGACTACGCGGCGCTGCTCGTGCTCAACATGACCCTGGGAGGGCAGTTCGTCAGCCGGCTCAACTTGAACCTGCGGGAGGACAAGGGGTTCACCTACGGGGTGAGGAGCGGGTTCGAATTCAGGCGGGCGCCCGGGCCGTTCGTCATCCAGACGGCGGTGCAGACGGGCGTGACCGCCGACGCCGTGCGCGAGGTGTTGGGCGAGGTGCGGGCCATCACGGGCTCGCGACCGCCGACCGCTTCGGAGCTCGACCTGGCAAAGGCCGCGCTGACGCGGGGCTACCCGCGGAGCTTCGAGACGGCCGGGCAGATCGCGCGCGGCCTGGCTCAGCTCACGCTCTACGACCTGCCCGACGACACGCTCGAGCAGTTCGTGCCGCTCGTCCGGGGCGTCGACCTCGACGCCGTCGTCCAGGCGGCCACCCGGCTGGACGTCGCGCGGATGACGGTGGCCGTGGTGGGCGACCGGGAGGCGATCGAAGCCGGCCTGTCGGGCCTGGGGCTTGGCGAACCGGTCCGAATGAGCGCGGAGGCCGAGGAGACCCAGTGCTCTCCGGCATGGTCGGCCGAAGACCCCGAGGTCGGCCGAACCTCCTGAACCGCACCTGCGTCTAACGAGACAGCGCGGTGCTAAACTGGACGTCGCATGAGCGGCTTCGGCCGGACCAGCCTCAGCCTTTTCGGCACGATCGCCATCGTCGCGGCCATCCTGGCTTCCGCGACGATCTGGCTGGTGTTTACCGACCCGGTGACCGTGGCCAACTCGGTCAACCAGGGCGATGTCTCGCCACTCGTGCGCGAACTGGCCTCGGCGGTCTACGAGGCGCTCAAGGGACTGCTCAAATACCTGTAGTTCTCAACCGGCTGACGGCTGACGGCTGACGGCTGACGGCCTGACGCGCGTGATACCGCCCTCAGCTGTCAGCCTTACAAGTTCTTCACCAGGAACTTCGTCAGGATATACCCATCCAGGTACTTGAACGGCGCGAGCCCTGTCGTGTAGTGGCCGCAGGGCAGCACGGACAGCTGGTAGGGGACGTCCAGCCGTTCGAATTCCTGGATCAGCTCGCGCGACAGGTGCACGGGGAACGTCGTGTCGTAGCGGGCGTAGACGAGCAGGGTCTTCTTGTCCCGGACGCGCGACACGTAGGCCTGCGGGCTGATGGGCATCCAGAGCTCGCGGAGCCGGTCGAGCGAGATCTGCCCGTCGAGACCCGCCCGCACGTGCTCGGTCGAGAGCCCTTCCCACACCACGTCGGCGAAGTACCGCGAGATGTGATTGAGCGCCTCGGCCCTGATGAGCGGCTCGTGCGCCGTCGTCAGCATCGCCAGGCACGAGCCGAGGCTGGTGCCGAGGATCCCGATCCGCTCGTATCCCTCGCGCGCGAGCCAGGCCACCGCCCGGCGCGCGTCCACCACCGCCTGGCGGCAGACCTGGATCGTCCGGCCGACGTTGGCGCTCACGATGAAGTCCGCGCGCTGGAGGATCGGCGGCATGCGCCGGTCGTGGTAGGGGAGGCTCAGCCGCAGGGCGTTCAGACCGAAGTGCGCAAGCAATCGGCACAGGCCGACGTGCGCGTCGGCGTCCCCGTTCCATTGCGGCAGCACCACGACCGCGCGGCGCCGGTCGTCGCGGCCGCCCTCGAGGCGCGGCGCCGGAAACAGCCGCGCGTAGACCGTGTTGTTCTCGGCGTGCGGCGTCGTGATGACGCTCGGGAACATGACCGTTCCCGCGCAGGTCCGGTCGCCGCCGGACTCGGCCTCCCAGGCATACTCGCCGGTCGGCGGCGCGTCGAAGAACCGGGGAGAGTCGGCGAGCGCCGTCCGCGCCCAGTCGGCCAGCGCCACGTCCGGCGGCGTGGACGGGCCGTGGCCGTCGGCGTCCATCCAGTCGAGTCCCCACTCGAAGGGGCGGACGACGCGGTCGTCCGTGCGGTCGAACAGGCGCCGTTCCCAGGCGTAGAAGATCCGGGCGAGCATCAACGGATCATTGTACCAAACACGGCTGACGGCTGACGGCTGACGGCTGACGGCCGAGGGCTGACGGCTGACGGCTGACGGCTGACGGCCGAGGGCTGACGGCTGACGGCTGACGGCCGAGGGCGTGACACGCGTGACGTTTCTCTCCGCCGTCCGTCGTTGGTCGTCAGCCGTCAGCCGGAGAGTGTGAGAGAGTTGCCGCGCCAGCGACTACCTCCATGTGCGGTCGAACGGCGTGAAGTCGTGAGCGTGAACCCGATGAAGACCGAATCCGCCGCGGCGTCCCGACAGGACGAACTCTACCAGGCAGCCGCGGAGACGTTTGGCGCGGCCCTGGAACGCCTGGCGCGCTGGTTTCAAGAAAGAGGGCCGTCATGGCCGATGAAGCGCCGAATACGGTGACGGACGTCTGGCGGAGCCAGCCTGCGGAGCCGAGCTGGCATTCCGCGCCTGTGTCGGTTTCCAACGCGGGGAACTGGAGTGGCAGCGTGACCTCCTGCTGGGCGTTTGGCGGTGGTACCTGTTGCCGTGCGTCCCCGGCATGGTGGTCTTCCTCGTCGGGCTGTTCGAGTTTGCCATGCGTCAGCCCCATGCTTCGGAGCACGCGGGAGCCATCGCCGGGGTCTTCGCCCTCACTGCGGCGGGCTGCGCCGTGGTGTTCTCGGGTGTTGCGAAGCTGAACCACTGGGCGGCGCGCAAGATCCAGCGCGAGATCGAGGCGCTGGATCGACTGGCGTCAGAGCCGGGCTAAGAAGTCTGTGAAGTAATCAGCCGGCTCAGGACTCAGGGCTCAGGGCTCAAGCAGAATTGCCAGGTGTCCGGTGCCTGAGCCGTGAGTCTTGAGCTTTGAGTCCGATTTGTTCACACGCTCTTCAGCCCTGTCCGTCAGCGGCTGGTCTCCAGTTCCCTCTCCACCGTCCCCGCGATCTCGAGCAAGTCCGCGGTCCGGCCGCGGCGGCCGACCAGTTGCAGGCCAACCGGGAGACCGTCGGCCGACCGCGCGCAGGGGATGGTGATCGCGGGATGGCCGGTGACGTCGAACAACTGCGTGAGGCGAAGCATCAGCGCGCGAACCGGGTGCTTCGCGCCGCCGAACTCGAGTAACGTCGCGCCGAGCTCGGGGGCCACGATCGGCACGGTCGGCAGCACGAGCGCGTCCACGCCGTCGAGCGCCTCGTCCACTTCACGGGTGAGCCAGCGCGCGCCCACCGTCGCGCGGGCGTAATCCTCGGCCATCACGTAACGCCCCATCTCGAGGCGCTGCCTGACCGGCGGCGTGTACAGTTCCGGGTGAGCCTCGAGCGTCGGCGCATGGTAGGCCGACGCTTCCGGCAACTGCACGTGAAGATAGACCGTGGCGGTGTCGGCGGCGTGCGGGACGGCGCGATCGGCGACGGTCACGCCGGCTTTCGCCAGCCGCGCGCACGCGCCGAAGAACGCCCCGCCGACCGCGTCGTCCAGGATGTCGAGGAAGTAAGGCTTCAGCAGGCCCAGGCGGAGCCCGCTCGCCGGGACGCGGCCCGGCGGCAGCGACGCGGGGTTCGGCGTCCCCGCCATCGCGTGGAACAGCAGCCAGGCGTCGGCGACCGAGCGCGCGATCGGCCCGACGTGATCGAGCGTCCAGCTCAAAGGGACGATCCCGCCTGTCGGCAGCTCGCCGCGCGTCGGCTTGAGGCCGACGCACCCGCACACCGCAGCCGGGATGCGGATCGAGCCGCCCGTATCGGTACCGACCGAGGCCAGGCCCATCCCGCTGACGACGGCGGCGGCCGAGCCGCCGCTCGAGCCGCCGGCCGACCGCGCGAGGTCCCGCGGATTGCGCACCGGACCGAACGCCGAATCCTCGCTCGTCGTCCCGAAGGCGAACTCGTGCAGGTTGCACTTGCCGAGGAAGATGGCGCCCGCCTCGCGGAGGCGGGCGGCGACGGCCGCGTCCTCCCGTGCGACATGGCCGGCGAGCGCGCGCGAGGCCGCCGTGGTCGGCACGCCGGCCAGGTCGATGAGATCCTTCAGCGAGATCGGCACGCCGTGCAGCGGCCCGCGGTATCGTCCCGCGGCGATCTCGGCGTCGGCGCGGCGCGCGGCCTCGCGGGCCTCGTCGCCGAGCACGGTGATGAAGGCGTTCACGCGGCCGTTGTCGGCGGCGACCCTCGAGAGGCAGGCCTCGGTCGCCTCGAGGCTCGACACCTCGCGCGCCGCCAGCCGCGGCGCCAGTTCGGAGATGGACAGGTCGTGTGGCGGCTTCATCAGGCCTTCTCCCGCAGGCCGCGCTGCGTGGCCCCGTCGTCAGCCGTCGGCCGTCCGCCTTCGCCCTCCGGGCTTCGGCGGACAGGTCGGCCCGTCGGGACGTAGTCGTTCCACTCCGCGGCCCGCAGTTGGCGTGTGGACCGGGCCAGTCCTTCGAGCAGGGGCTTCAACTCGGGGAGGCCCCGCCGTTCGGCGTCAGCCACCGCGGCGTCGAGCCACGCGTCGATCGGGTCAACTCGCACGTCACCACGCCCCATGTCAGCCATCGTACCTCCCGGCCAGATTGTACCCCCTGAGTCTTGAGCCGTGAGCCTCGAGCCGCTATAGTGCCGCAATGACTTCGAACGCTACGCCCGGGACCGCCCCCCACTGGCTGCTTCGCGTCGTCGTGCTGGCGGTCGTGGGACTGCTGACCTACGGCAGCTACTTCGCCTACGACAGCGTCGGCGCACTGGCCCCGACGCTCATCAAGGCCTGGAACACGTCGCAGAGCGGCATCGGATGGCTGTACACGATCTACAGCGTCGCGGCCATCCTGTCGGTGTTCCTCGGCGGGATGCTCACCGACCGGATCGGCACCCGGTGGGCGAGCCTGCTCTTCTCGGTGCTGATCGTCATCGGCGCGGGCATGGTCGCGCTCTCCTCGTCGATCCCCGTCGCGTGCGCCGGGCGCTTCGTGTTCGGCGCCGGGTCCGAGTCGCTGGTCGTCGCGCAGAACGCCATCCTCGCCCGGTGGTTCACGGGGCGGATGCTCGCGATGTCGTTCGGGATCACGCTCGCCCTGGCCCGGCTCGGCACGCTGTTCAGCTTCAACACGATGTCGCTGACGGCCAACCGCTTCGGGTGGCGCGGCGCGCTGTGGGTGGCGGCCGGGCTCTGCGTGGCCAGCCTCCTCGCCAACATCGTCTACTACATCCTCGACAAGGCGAACGAGAAGCGCCTGGGGCTCACCGAGAGCGAGGCCGGCGACAAGATCGTCTTCGCGGACCTCAAGAAGTTCGGGCCGTCCTACTGGTACGTCGTCGCGCTGTGCGTGACGTTCTACTCGGCCATCTTCCCGTTCACGGCGCTGTCGACCGACTTCTTCCACGAGAAGTGGCACCTGCCGCTCAGCGTGGACTCGGGCAGCCTGGGCTTCTTCGCGGCGGCGTTCCAGGACTTCCTGCACATGTTCTCGACCGCGCCGGGCACCTCGTCGATCATCATCTTCGCCTCGATGTGCTTCGCGCCGTTCGCCGGCGGCCTGGTGGACAAGGCCGGCAGGCGGACGAGCCTGATGATCCTCGGCGCGCTGCTGATGATCCCCTGCTACCTGGTGCTCGGGTTCTCGGCGGTCTCGCCGGCGCTGCCGATGATCCTGCTGGGCGCCGCGTTCGTGCTCGTGCCCGCCGCGATGTGGCCGGCCGTGCCCCTGATCGTAGACAAGAACCGCGTCGGCACCGCGTTCGGCCTGATGACGATGATCCAGAACATCGGCCTGGCCGCCTTCCCGGTGCTGAACGGCTGGCTGCGCGAGTGGACGAAGGACTACCGGGCCAGCATGGTCATGTTCTCGCTGCTCGGCTGCGCCGGGCTCGTCTTCGCGATCCTGCTCAAGCGCGCCGACGCGCGGGCGGGGCACGTGCTCGAGCGGTCCCGGTCCTGACGCCACGCCCATGCCCAAACGCAACGCCATCGGCGTCGACCGGTCGATTCGAATCGAGTGCACGCCCACCCGCGTCCTCGCGGCGTTCTTCGAGCCCGCCGCCCTCGAGGCGTGGTGGGACGTGACGACGGCGATCGCGACGCCGAGGCCGCTCGGCGTCTTCGCAGTCCGGTGGCACGACGGCGGGCTGACCGACGACGTGCTCGGCCCGCTCGGCGGCATCTTCCACGGCATGGTGATCGACTTCCAGGCCGGCCGGGGGTTCTTCGTGGCCGACGCCTACTGGCTGCCCCCGGATGGGGACCCGATCGGGCCGATGGCGATGGAGGTCACCTGCACGCCGGCGGATCGTCCGGCCGGCCGGCCCACCGCGCCGCTCGCCACCACCCTGCGCGTCGTGCAGCGGGGACTCGACGACAGCCCGCGCTGGCTGCGCTACTACGAAGTGGTCGGCGAACTGTGGACGCCGGCGCTCGAGCGGCTCAAGGAGTACCTGGAGCACGGCCGCGGGGCGTGGGACCTCAGGGGGTACGAATAGTCAGGTACAGCAAGAACCGCTCGCGCAGCTTCTCGAACGCCCTCACTCCCTCCGCCCATTCCGCGGCGATCTCGCGGGCCGGCACGTCGGCCTCGATCGCCTCCCGCAGCCGCGCCGAGCCGGCGAGGATGTCGATGGGCATCCGGTCGTGGACGTACTCGTACGGCGGCTGGCGCCAGGCGAAGCGGTCGGGCGCGGCCCGGTGGAACCCGCCGAGCACGGCGACCGCGGCGAGCACGGGCCGGAAGCGCGAGCGGTCGGTGACGTGGACCTGGCAGCCGCCGCACGTCTCCCGCGCGTGCTTGTGGAAAGTCGGTTCGAAGACGACTGGCCGGAAGAACGCCCCCTCGAAGCCCTCCGCGTTGAGGCTGGCAGCGAACGGTTCGGCGTCGATCCAGGGCGCGCCGAGAAGCTCGAACGGCCGCGTCGTCCCCCGCCCCTCCGACAACTGGGTGCCCTCGAACAGCACGGCGCCGGGGTACACGATCGCGGTGTCAAGCGTGGGCATGTTGGGCGATGGCATCACCCACGGCAGGCCGGTCTGGTCCCAGTACATCTCCCGCTTCCAGCCGACGAGCGGGATCACCTCGAGGTCCGCGCCGATGGCGAACGCCTCGTTGAACAGCCGCGCCAGCTCCCCGATCGTCATCCCGTGCCGCATCGGGACGGGGAACATCCCCACGAACGACTCGAAGCCGGGCTCGAGCACCGGCCCCTCGACCGCCACGCCGCCGATCGGGTTCGGGCGGTCGCAAACGTAGACCTTCAGGCCGTGCCTCGCGGCCGCCCTCAGGCAGTTCGCCATCGTGTAAACGAACGTGTAGATTCGGGCGCCCACGTCCTGCAGGTCGATGACGAGCGCGTCGAGGCCGGCGAGCATGTCGGGCGTCGGCTCGCGCGTCTCGCTGTAGAGCGAGTAGACCCTCACGCGCCGCCGCGGGTCGCTCCCGTGCGGCGACTCGATCATGTTGTCCTGCAGGTCGGCCCGGAAGCCGTGCTGCGGGCCGAACACGACGGCGAGCGTCGCGTCGGTTGCCCCCGCCGCGCGATCGACGACGTGGCGGAAGGCACCGTCGACCGAGGCCGGGTTGGCCACCACGCCGATGCGCCGGCCCTTCAGGCGGCCGGAGTCGAAGAGGCTGGACGATCCGAGGGCGATGCTCATGGTGTCACACGGCTCCAGGGTCCGACGGTGCCGCGGGTCCCCCGGGAGAGGGCGCCGCCGGGCCGGCCGGGCGGTTCGCCTGGTCCTTGAGGCGCGACAGCGCCAGCGTCCGGCGACCGCCGTGCAACTGGTCGCCGAGTTCCTCGAGCGCGACGCGCACGACGTCGCGATGGTGGATGTCGAGCCCTACGGCGCCGACCGCGTCGAGCCACAGGCTGTGGATCAGGTCGAGATCGTCGAGCGTCAGCGTCGGCGAGTGCGGCCCGAGGTGGAACATCTCGATCCCGCCGCCGCTCTTGTAGGCCAGAAGCCGCGTGCGCAGGCTCTCGCTGCCCTCGATGCGCTCCCACGACTGCCCCAGCAGGCGCGCCTGGTCGGCCGCCGAGAACTTCGCCGAGTCGCCCAGCACGATCTGGCTCGACGACAGGCGGACGGCCGTCTGCGCGACGGCATCGAACACGTCGCCGGCGGGGACCACCAGCAGCTTCACGGGCCGGCCCTGCCGCTCGGCGACGGCGACCACGCTCGTGAAGAGCAGCTGCTCGTAGTCGCTGAACAGCTCCGTCTGGTTGAGATCCCGGTAGCCGGTGTCGGGGCCCTGCAACAGCCGGACGGTCATGGCCACGACGTCGTACTTCTCGGTGTCGACGTGCGTCAGCGCCCACGTGAGGTGGGCGAGCGTGTGGTAATCCCTCACGGGCACCAGCACGTTGCCCGGCCTCGCGTGCACTTCTCCCAGCGCGAGGTCCCCGGCTGGCAGCAACTGGAACTGGTCGAGGCCCGAGCGCCGCCTGGCCGCCTGGCGCGTCATGTGCCGCTGCGAGGCCGTGAACAGGACGAAGAGACTGGCGGTGAAGATGATCCCGAAGATCGTCGCCAGCTCCTTGGTGAACAGGTTGACGACGGCAATCGAGAACAGCGCGAGGGCGATCAGGCCGAGGCCGACGGGGATCTCCACGCCGCGAATCCTGGGGTTGAACGGCACTCGCCACTCCCGGCTGCCGGGCACCTTGAACCGGAGGACGAGCATCGAGAGGCTCTGGAGGGCGAAGCTCCAGACGACGCCGAAGGCGTAGGCCTCGCCGAGGAGGTAGACGTCGCCGCCGCTCGCGACGATGGTCAGCACCTGGAGCACGGCGATGAGGTTCAGGATCCGGTACGTCGTGCCGTAGCGCCGGTGCGGCCGCCGGAACCAGTCGGTGAGGACGCCGTCCTCGGACACGCGGTTGAGCACCGCGTTGGCGCCGACAATCGCGGTGTTGCACGCGCCGGCGAGGATCAGGAAGCCGACGACCACGACGAAGCCCTGGAACGCCAGCAGCAGCGGCTGCGGCCCGACCAGGTGCATCGCGAGGCCGGCGATGAGGTTGTCCTTGAACGCGCCCCGCGCCAGGTCGGGGATGAGCGCCACGGCCAGGAAGCTCACCGACACGGTGAAGACCAGGCTGTAGAGGAAGACCACCAGGCCGGCGCGCCGGAGGTTGAGCGCCTTCGGATGCTCGATCTCGCGGTAGACCTGCGCCAGCGATTCCCAGCCGCTCATCGCCAGGAACGAATGGCCGAGGCCGATCATCACGGCGATGGCCGTGAAGCCGGGAAGCGGCGTTCCCCGGAGCCAGCCCATCGCGTCCTTCGAGAAGCGGAGGTTGTCCAGCGTGGGCGGCGGCGGCAGGTGGCCCCCGCGAACGACGAGCGTGACCGCCGCCCAGACCAGCAGGACCACGACCATGACGGTCGTGACCTGGACGATCTTGAGCGCGTCCCCGCTCGACTCGTGCAGCCCGACGGTGTTGCGCCACCAGAAGTAGAGGATGACGGCGATCGCCAGGACGGCGGCCGTGGCGTTGGCCGGCAGGTTCAGCGGGAGCCCGAGGCGCGCCGAGACGTCGTTGACCAGCCCGACGATGTACTGCCCGGCGGACACCCCGCTGATCGGGCCCGTGAGCACGTAGTCGAACAGCAGGGCCGACACCGACAGCTTCCCGAACGTCGGCCCCATCGCCTCCTTGACGACGCGGTAGACGCCGCCGCGGACGAACATCACCGAGCTCTCGATGTAGATCGCCCGGACGGCGAACGAAAACAGCATCACGCCGAGGATGAACCACGGCGCAGCCTTGCCCGTGGCCTGCTCGGCGATGCCGCCGGCGTAGAAGGCCGACGACCCGAGGTCGGCGAGCACGATGGCGGCGGCCCGCCAGAAGGAAATGAACGAGAGGAAGACCGTGGTGGCGACGACGACGCGCACGCGAGCGTTCGCGCGCGATGCGGCTCCGGACTGGGTCATGTGCCTTTCCGTCTGGCCGACGCGGCGAACCGGTCGAAGCGCGCCCGGATCGTCGGCGGACGCGGGAACGAGGCCGGACCAAACCTACCCCGATCGCAGGGCGAGGTCAAGCCGCCGACGGCGCTCACCTGAAGAGCGGGCCGAGCGAGATATAGAGGCGGTGATGCCCCGACGGGCCGACGCTGCCGCCGACGAACACCGGCCCGACGATCGAGTCGATGACGACGCCGGTGGACACGTCGCCGTGCCAGGACCTGTCCGCCCGCGAATCGAAGGCGGAGCCCGCCTCGGCCCACGCCGCGAGGTAGGCGTGACCGCCGACCCAGGCCGGCGGTCGCGGCAGCTGCCGGAGGTAACCCGCGCCGGCGAAGGCGAAGTTGGCGCCCGTCAGCTCGCCGCTGAGGAACGCTGACATCCGGAACGGCCCGCCCAGCGAGAACACCTCGAACCAGGGCCGCGCGCCGAACGACGTCCCGCCGGCCGCCCTGACGAACAACCGGTTGCGCCGGTCGAGCGAATGGAAGACCCACACGTCGAACTCGGCCTGCGAGAACCGCTTCGGGCTCTCGAGGTTGGCGACCATCGTCGCGTCCCCGGTCGGCCCGGGCGTCGCGAAGAAGCGGCGCGCCCGCGCCCGCGCGTACACGCCCCGCGACGGCACGATCGGGCTGTCCTCGGTGTCCACCACGACCTGCAGCGTGGCCACGCGCTCGACGCCGTCGGTGCCGGGCAGCGACGGGTCGCCGACGCGCAGGCCCTCGGCCACGTGGATCAGGTCGGCGCCGGCCCGCAGTTCCGCCACCCGGCCCACGGTGACGCCAAGGTCGAAGCCGACGCCGGCCCGCGTCAGTCCGTACTCGCCCACCCACTGCCCGCCGGCGAATCGATTGGCCGTGCCGTGGTCGGCGAAGGCGCGCGGCGCCGCGAACAGCCAGCTCACGCCGATGGGGCGGTACACCTCGCCCCGGACGGCCTGCCGCGTGCCGCCCACCAGGTCCAGGCGGATCTCGGATCCCTCGCCGACGACGTCGTACACGGTGGCCCGCCCGGCGACGGTTGCGGAGAAGGTCGAGGAGTCGGTGTTGGCGAGTTCGACGCCGAGCGTCAGGAACGCCGGCCCGTTCGGCTTGGGACGGACGCGGACTTCGAGCCGGCGCCCGGCCGGGTCCGGCGCGAGGTGGTAGGTGACCAGCTCGTACCGGTCGGTGCCGCACAGCAGGAGGATGCGCTGCTCGAGCCGTCCGAGATCCAGCGGCTGATTCGGCGTCACGGCCAGCTGGCGGAGGATACCTTCCCGTTCGCGTGTCGGGACAGCGTCGACGACGACGGCGTCGGGGACGATCGGCGTCGGCTGGCGGCGCGCCAGCCGCGCGGCTTCGTGCGCGTCGTATTCCGCCTGGCTCACCGAGTATTTCATCAGGACTGCGGCCTGCGCCTCCGCCGCCCGGTAGCCGCGATCGCGCCACTCGTCGGCCCGGTTCCAGTCCAGGCTCGAGAGGCCGGTGACGTCAGGCCTGATCACGACGTCGGCCGACGCCAGGGCGACGCGGGCTCCGGCCAGCACCACGGCGTCGATCGTGCGGTTCACCATCGAGAACGCGGTGACGTCGCCTTCGTCGCTCGGGTTGATGCCCACGTCGACGGCGATCACGACGTCCGCGTGCATGCCGCGCACGA
Source organism: uncultured Acidobacteriota bacterium (assembly GCA_963776495.1). Taxonomy (GTDB): domain Bacteria; phylum Acidobacteriota; class Vicinamibacteria; order Vicinamibacterales; family Fen-181; genus FEN-299. Next base: position 1,721,616 of record CAVZMW010000003.1, read on the forward strand.
CGTCGGCCGGGACGCTGTCGGCCACGCCGCCGTCGATGAGCAGCCGCCCGTCGATGGTGACCGGCGGGAAGAGGCCCGGCAGCGCCATCGTCGCCCGCAGCGCCTCGGGCAGGATGCCCGAGCCGAGCACGACCCGCTCGGCCCCGTTCACGTCGAAGGCCACGCAGCGGAAGGGGGTCGGCAGATCGTCGAAGCTCCGGAGCGCCGAGTAAGGCGCGGTGAGGCGGTCGAGCAGCAGCGCCACCCGCTGCCCCGGATTGAGGCTGCGGGGCAGCCACAGGCCGTGGTGGACGCCGAACTGGAGGCCGGCGGGGAACGCGCGCCGATCCTCCTTGCGTCGGAACGTGCTGTCGTCGAACGGCACGCCGGTCGCCATGACGCCGTCCCAGTCGATCTCTCGCGTCATCGTCCGGACGTCCGGCGCGGTGGTGCCGACGGCGTAGACGCCGCCGATGAGCGCCCCCATGCTCGTACCGGCCACCGCGTCGATCGGGATGCGGTGCTCGTGCAGCCACTCGAGCACCCCGACGTGCGCCAGGCCGCGCGCGCTGCCTCCGCCGAGCGCCAGGCCGATGCGCGGCCGGGGCGCCCCGGGGCGAGACGCCGTCGCGGGGCCGGCGGCGAGCGACGCGGGGAGCGCGAGCGCGACCAGGAGCGGCAGCGACAGGACGAGGCGACGGAGGGAGGAACTGCAGGGCATCGCGGTGTGCGGGCGGCGTGAATCGGCGGCCGGGCCGGGGGCGACGCCCCTACTGGATGTGCGTCAGCGTGACGTCGATCGGTACGGGTCCGGTGCGGCGCGCGATGCCACTGGACCAGGATCGTGCTCTGGTACGTGCCCTCGACGAGCGAGCCCTCGCCTTTCCCGTCGTCGGCGACCAGCAGGCTCACCGAGCGCTTCATCCGCAGGAACCGGTTCGCGGGCACCGCCATCGTCCTGGCGAGCAGGCGTTCGACCAGCGATTCGCTGAGGCCGAGGCGTTCGACCGCCTGGTTCATCAGCCGCACCAGGTCGTACTTCGCGTAGCCCAGCGTCTTGGCGGGGACGGCGCGGGGGTTGGCGATCGCGTGGCGCCCCTTCTCGATGGCGAACCGGAGCGGGTCGCGCAGCACCTCCGGCAAGTCGTGGCGCATCAGCAGCGTCTCGTACTCGTTCACCGTCAGCCCGGCGTGCCGCTCGCCGGCGTGCAGCGCCATGCGCAGCCGCCCCTTCGGCACCCCCTGGCGGCGCACGAACTCGGCCAGCTCCTCGCCGATGCCCAGCCTGGGGTCCTTCAGGTTGATCGAGTCGACGGGGTGATTCGAGACCGGCACCTGGATCTGGTGGCGCGCGACCACGTCTTCACGGTTGAAACCGATGACGCGCGTGTGGCGGCACCGCGGCCGCCCGGCGTTGACGCCGTCGAGATCGACGAAGCAGACGGGCTCATCCGGGCGGTTGGCGTAGGTCACGCACGTCCGCAGGCCGGCGGCGATGAACGCCAGGTGCGAGTCGGCGTTCTTCGGCTCGACCTCGCGCTGCTCGGGCGCGAGCTCGACGCGCCGGTCGAGCCGATCGTGCTCGTAGTCCGCGCCCTCGGGGAAGATCGTGCGGAACGTCTCGATGTAGGCGGCGACGCCCGGCTTCTCGACCAGGCGCGAGGCGACGCTGCGGTCCAGGAACCCGGCCGTCGTGTGCGACGACCAGTAGAGGCACTGCGGATAGGCGGCGAGCGCCGCGCCGTGCGTGGCGGACACGAGTCCCCTCAGGTCCACCATGTCGAATCGGGACCTCGGCACGACGTCGAGTTTGAGGTCGAGCGGTTGGCAACCCATGCGCGCCCCGTGCAGTCCGGGATTTGACAGCCTAATACGATATCACACTTCGCGGTGCCGGCCAGGCGCCGGCTGCCGCCCGGCGCCCGGCCACGCCCGGGGGCTTCTCTTGGGCGCGCCACCCTGCTATGGTCTGCACGATCGGCGCGCCGCCATGCCGGCGGCGCCGCCCTCAGACGAGGCATTCGATGAAGCGCGCGCGAGTCCTGATCATCTCTCTGGCCGTCGTGCTGGGCCTGGCCGTCACGGTGTCCGCGCAAGAGAAGCCCAAGGAGACGCCCAAAGAGGCGCCGGCCGTGAACGTGACCGGCACCTGGGACATGGCCGTCGAGACGCCGCAGGGCACCATGTCGCTCTCGGCGGCGTTCAAGCAGGAGGGCGAGAAGCTGACCGGGACGCAATCGAGCCAACTGGGCGAGATCGCGCTCGAGGGCTCGGTCAAGGGGGCCGACATCGCCTTCGTGGTCGTCATCGACATGCAGGGGCAGACGTTGACGATCAGCTACACCGGCAAGATCGACGGCGACACGATGTCGGGCGCGATCGAGATGGGCGGCTTCGGATCGTCGACATGGACGGCGCAGAAGAGGAAGCAATAAGAAGTTAGAAGTAGGAAGTAAGAAGTAAGAAGTGGGGACGAGGGGGCGCGGGAGCAGGCGTCGGGCGCGAGGCGTAAGGCGCTCAGAACGGGCCGAACCCGAGCAGCCCTCGCACGCCGAGCCGCAGCCTGTCGTCGACGGGCAGCGCCAAGCCCGCCACCAGGCCGCCGTAGTGCATGCCCAGGCCTTCCGGTCCCGAGACGACGCCGTAGCCGCCGGCGCCCAGCACGAAGACGTCGTCGAGCAGCCAGCCGCCGTAGCCGCCCATCAGCGTCGCGGACCACCGGTCGATCCTGGTGAGTTTCGCCTCGGGTACGAACACGAACCCGCTCGGGATCGGTTCGAGGACCAGCGGCCCCTGCTGTGCCACCGGCGTTCGAGCCTGGCCCTGACCGGGAGATTGCGGGTCGGCCGCCGCCGCGACCGACGCGGCGGCAGCCAACACGAACAACGAGAGGACGACCGTCCTCGGGGAGGCGTCACGCGTCAGCGGGTGTCCCATGCCCCGCTAGCCCTTTGGAGGCAGGCTCACGTTGATTGGCGCCGTCTCCCCGTTGCGGACCTTCACCGTCGTCGAGAACGGCACGTAGCCTTCCTTGCGGACCTCGACCCGGTGCGAGCCCTCGGAGACCTGGACCACCAGTCGCTCGGACCCCTCGGGCCCCTGCCACCGCTCGCCGTCGATCACGACGTCGGCGCCGGCCGGCTGCACACGGATGACCAGGGAGCCGAACCCCTGTCCCTGCTCGACCATGCTCTCAGGCGGAGGCGGAGGCGCGGGTGCGACGGGCGCCATTGGCCTTGCCGGTCTCATCGGACGGGCCGGGCGCTGCGGCTGTCCTGGCTGCACGTCCGTAGCGGGCGGCTGAGCTTCGTAGCCGTAGCCCTCCTGCGCCGACGGCGGCGAGGCCGGCTGCGGCGGCGGTTCGTTCGGCTCACCCTGCCCGAGCGGAACCAGGTCGAACTTGACCTTCGAATCCTGGCCGACGCTCAGGTAGAGGTTCTGCCGGACGGTGCGATACCCCGGCAGGTAGAGCGCCAGCTCGTGGCGTCCCGGCCTGACGTGCAGCCGCTGGAAGACGCCGTTGTAATCGTCCACGATGCCGGCGTAGTAGCCGTCGACGTAGACCTGCGCCTCCTTCGGCTTCACTTCGAGCCGGAGTTCGGCGCTGTCGTCAGAGTAGCCGCGGTCCCAGTAGCGGTAGTACGGGTAACCCCAGTAGGGACCGTACCAGAACGGGTCCCACCAGTAGCCGCCCCAGCCCCAGTACGGGCCGCCCCAATATCCACCCCAATACCCGCCGCCGTTGACGATCACCCTGCCGCCGCCGCGGACAGCCGCGCCGCCGCGGACGACCGCGCCGCCACGGACGACCGCGCCACCGCCCTGGCCAACCGCCCCGCCGCCGGGTCGAGCCGCCACGCCCCCGCCAGGTCGAGCCACCGCTCCACCGCGGGCGCGCTGGGCATCAGCCGTGGCCGGGACGAGCGCCAGCACAACCGGGATCAGGACGGCGAGCAATATGAGCTTCAATTTCCGTCGCATGTGACAAGCCTCCATTGACGATGCACAGCAATCTCCAGGCCAGACCAGGGCGGCAGGAACGGGCCTGAAAACGGCCCATCTGCCGGTCCCGCTACCGCGCCGACCTCGCTCGCTGTCTCAACCGGACGACAGCGGTGTCTGGGCGCGGAGACATCGGCCGAAGCGTGCGCTCGAGCCGGTCACGACGGTACATCTTACGCCCGCGCGGCAGGCGAAGTGACGGCGGCGGCGCGGGCGGCTTGCCGCAGCCGCCTGGCGGCCAGCGCGGCGTAGTCCGCCTCGCGTTCGACGCCGATGAAGCGGCGGCCGAGGTCGAGCGCGGCGACGCCGGTCGAGCCCGACCCGGCGAACAGGTCCACGACGAGATCCCCGGGGTTCGTGCTCGCGCGCAGGCACCGGCTGATGAGGGCCAGCGGCTTCTGGGTCGGGTGCCTGCCGAACCTCTTCTCCGTGGCGCCGGCGGCGGGGAGCCGCCAGATGTTCTTCATCTGCCGGCCGCCGTTCTCGGCCTTCATCGCGCCGTAGTTGAACGTGTACCTGGCCTTGCCGCCCCGCTTCGCCTTGGTGGCCCAGAGCAGGATCTCGCTCGTGTGCGTGAAGCACCGGCACCCGAGGTTCGGCGGCGGCGCCGGCTTCTCCCAGACGATGTCGTTGAGGATGCGGAAGCCGAGTTCCTGCATCGCCATGCCGACGCTGAGGTACACGTGCAGCGTCCCGCTCACCCAGATCGTGCCGCCGGGCTTCAGCAGGCGATGGCACTCGGCGAGCCACGCGCGGTTGAACTCGTGGTCGAGCGCGATCCCGCGGCTGCGGTCCCATTCGCCCTTGTCAACCTTCACCATCCGTCCCGACACGCAGGTCACCCCGCCGTTCGACAGCAGGTACGGCGGGTCGGTCCACACGCAGTCGACGCTCTCGTCGGGCAGCGCCCGAAGCACCGCGAAGCTGTCGCCGCGATAGAGACGCGACGCGCCGTCGCCCGACCGCCACGCCACCCGTCCTGCGGCTCGCTGACTCATCGGTCCTGATCTCCGTGCGACGCCCCGTGCCACGCCGCCACAGTGTACAGGCAAGGCGCCGTGGGACGCCATCGGCGGTGCGGGGCGAGGGCCGATCGTGGCGTCGCGCGGTCGGGAACTGGCACAACGGGCCGGACAGGCGTAGCATCGAATCGGAGGCAGGCATGCGGTCGACACTCTCGGCGGTGCTGCTCACGTTCGCGGCGATGACGTGTGTGGGCTCGTCCCCGCTCGGGCCGGGCCCAAAGCCGGCCGTGGCGCAGATCCAGCCGACGGCCGCGGCCGTCGGCGACGAGGTCACCCTCACCGGCACCGGATTCACTCCCACCGACAACGCCCTCAAGATCGGTGCCGGCTACATCCTGAAGCTGGCGTCGACCGACACCACGACCATTCGGCTGGCGCTGCCGTCCTACCTGGGCGCGTGCGCGCCGGGCCAGGAGGTCTGCGTGGCGCTGGCGCTGCCGATGGCGCCCGGGAGCTACAAGCTGTCGGTGATCAACGCGAACGGCACGAGCAACCAGGTCGCCTTCAAGGTCTTCGCGAAGTAGTCGGCCGTCCGGCTCCGCGTCAGCGCCCGTTCAGGGCGACGGCCGCGTCGGGCATAATGGGCTGGCGCCCCGCTGCGAGGGCGCTCCGGGCCGGCCAGCGGACCCGGACCGCCGCAAAGGAAGAGCCTGAACAGCGTCCCTGCACTCCGCGCCGCCCTGCCCGGCACCCGTGTGTCGCGCTGGATCTTCGTGGCCGCCGCGGTCAACGTCCTGACCGCGTGGTTCAACCGCGGCTACCTCCAGCCCGACGAGCACTGGCAGATCCTCGAGTTCGCCTGGTACAAGCTGGGGCACCAGTCGGCGTCGGCCCTGCCGTGGGAATTCGCCGCCCAGGCCCGCTCCGGATTCCAGCCGTGGCTTGCCGCCGGCCTGGTCACGCTCATGCAGCGGGCCGGCGTCTTCTCGCCGTTCGTGGCGGCCTTCCTGCTGCGGCTGGCGTCCGCGCTGCTCGGCCTGTGGGTGTCGCTGAGGCTGTGCGCCTGGATCCTGCCGACCATTCGACGGCCGGAGTACCGGCGGCTGGCGTTCTACGGCTCGCTCTTCCTGTGGGTCGCGCCGTTTCTTCACGCGCGCTTCTCGTCGGAGAGCTGGGGTGCCTCGCTCACCTTTCTCGGCTTGACGCTGCTGCTCGAGGCCGATGCCGCCGCCGTGGATCGGAAGGGGGAGGGCGCGTCGATTCCGGCGCGCGCGGCGGCGCTGGCCGCCTGCGCCGGCCTCGCGTGGGGGTTCGCTTTCTTCTGCCGGGTGCAGATGGCGCCGGCCATCGCGGGCGCGGGCCTGTGGCTCCTGGTCTTCCGGCGCGGATCGGGGCGGCTGCTCGCCGTCGCGGCGGCGGCCTTCCTCGTCGCCGCGGTCGCCAACCTCGCCATCGACCACTGGCTGTACGGCGCGTGGGTGTTGACGCCGATCCACTACTTCGACGTGAACGTGATCCAGGGCAAGGCGGCCGGACTCGGGGCGTCGCCGTGGTGGATGACTCTCGCGCCGTTCCTGCTGCTGGCGCTGCCGCCGTTCGACGTCCTTGCGCTGGTGCCGCTGCTCATCGGCGCGTGGACCTGGCGACGCCACGTGCTCGCCTGGGTGATCCTGCCGTTCGTCGTCGCGCATGCCGCCGTCGCGCACAAGGAACTGCGCTTCATGGCGCCGATGCTGTTCCCGATCGTGCCCGCGCTCGCCGTGGCGCTCGACGGGCTCCCGGCCCGCCTGGCGGCCTGGCTCGACGCGCCGCGGCTGTCGACGGTGCGCGCGGTGTCGGTGTGGGCGGTGGTCGTCTCGAACACCGTGGTGCTCGCGCTCGTCACCTTCATCAACGCGTCACCGACATTCCCGCTCTTCGAAAAGGTCGCCGAGATTGGCCGCGCGCGTCCGGCCCGCTTGCTGGTCGTCCCCACGTCGCCCGCCCAGCACGACCTCGACGCGTGGCAGGGGATGGCGTTCTACCGGCCCGACTCGGTCACGGCCTCGGTCGTGCCCGACGGCCCCGACCTGGTGCGCGTCGCGAGCGAGCCGGCCGGCACGGCGGTGCTCGTGCTCGAGGCGGGTTCGAGGCCGCCGGCCTCCCTGGCCGCCGCCGGCTTCCGGTGCGCATCCCGCGCTGTCTCGTTCGCGCGATTGCTGGACCAGATCGACCTGGTCGGCCTGGTCGCCGACAAGCCGGTGTGGACACTGTGGGAGGTCGAGCGCTGAACGATCGCGATTCGCCTCAGAGCACGTCCGCCCAGCGGGGCGAGGCGGCGAACGCCGCGTGGATCAGCCCGACGTGCGAGTAGGCCTGCGGGAAGTTCCCCCAGAGGCGCCGCTCGCCGGGCGCGTAGTCCTCCGACAGCAGGCCGAGCGGCGAGAGGGCGGGGAGCGTTCGTTCGAGCCGGTCGCGGGCTTCCTGGCTGCGGCCCAGCACCGCGAGGGCCTGGACCAGCCAGAACGTGCAGAGGATGAACGCGCTCGACGTGCTGCCCAGGCCGTCCTCGGTGCGGTAGCGCATCAGCCAGTCGCCGTTCGAGAGGTCCGCCTTCACGGCGTCGACCGTTTGCTGAAGGCGCAGGTCGTCAGGGAGCAGCAGGCGCAGGCTGGCCGCTTGCAGCAGGGCGGCGTCGAGTTCATGCCCGCCGTAGGAAGCGGCCAGGCTCCCGCGCTCCGGGTTCCAGGCCCGCTCCAGAATGTGGGCGCGAATCTCGTCGGCCGCCTCGCGCATCGCGCCCGCCTTGTCGGGACAGCAGGTCGCCGCGACGCGCGCCATCCGGTCCACGCCCGCCCAGCACATCATGCTCGAGAAGGTCTGCGTCCTCGGGGTCGCGCGCAGTTCCCAGATCCCGGCGTCCGGCGTGCCGGCGACCGCGATCGCCTTCTGCGCGAGGCGCTGGAGCAGGCCGAGCGTGGCCGGGGACCGCTCCGCGCCGAACCGGTCGTCGAGGAACACGGGGACCAGCGCCAGCGCCATCTCGCCGAAGACGTCGTTCTGCCGCTGCGTGGCGGCCGCGTTGCCGACGCGGACCGGGCCGTTGCCCTCGAAGCCGGGCCAGTGGTCCATCACGCGCTCGTCGAGGTCCTTCTCGGCGTCCACGCGGTAGAGCGGCGACAGGTCGAGGTCGGGCGCCGAGCTGGCGATGTTGATGAGATAGCGCACGAACTGCTCGCGTTCGTCGAAGTGGCCCAGCAGCCGGAACGCGGACAGCGAGTAGTAGGCGTCGCGCAGCCAGCAGTAGCGGTAGTCCCAGTTCCTCCCGCTACCCGGGGCCTCCGGGATCGACGTCGTCAGCGCCGCGACGATCGCGCCGGTGTCCTCGAAGCAGTGGAGTTTGAGCGCGAGGGCCGAGCGGATGACTTCGCGCTGGAACAGCGGCGGCACCTCGCATTCCTTCACCCACCGCCGCCAGTAGCGAAGCGTCTCGTTGAGGAACCGCGTGCACAGTGCCGGCAGAGGCTCCTCCACCGGGGCGCCCCAGGTCAGCACCAGGTGCTGCCGCTCGGTGAGGGCGAACGGCCTGCCCGAGAGGTAGGAGACCGGCAGGTCGGTGGTCAGTCGAACCTGCGCCGGAAACCCGCTGAAGTGGAGATGGTTGGATCCCTGCGTCTGCGCGGCCGGCTGCTTCGACCATCCCAGCCGCGGCGCGCAGGCCGCCCGGATCCTCGGCGTGCCGGCCAGCGGCTCGATGATGCGCACGAGCTGGGTCGGGCGGAACGTGCGGTCGTAGAGCCGGAAGCGGGGCATGAAGTCGATCACCTGGAACGCCCCGTCCGCCGCCTCGAACCTCGTCTCGAGCACGTTCGTGTTGTCGAGGTAGCGCTGCGTGCCCGCGCTGCCGTCCGCCGGCCCGACCACGAACGACCCGCCGTCGCGATCGTCGAGCAGCGTCGAGAAGAGGGGCTCGGAATCGAAGCGCGGCAGGCAGCACCAGACCACCGCGCCGGTCCGCTCGACCAACGCCGAGCATTGGCAGTTGCCGATGAGGCCGAGGTCCTCGAGACGCATCGAATCGAACGATAACAGAAGATTCTAGAAGTCCACAATTAGTCGTGGTTGAATGGAAGTGTCATGCGAGCCGTCCGCTTCATCGCCGTGCTCGTGGCCGGGCTGGCCCTGTTGACGTGGGGCGCGCTCGTGATCGTCCAGCGGACGACGAGGGCGTGGTTCGACCGTGACATCGTCCTGCGGTCGAGGCTGGCCGTGGCCGGCGCGCACGAGGCGCTCGTGTCCCACTGGGGCGACGACAACCCGTCGGACCTGCGTGCTCTCCTGGTCGCTATCGCGCGCGACGAGCGGATCATGGGGGCGGAGGCGTGCGGCAGCGACATGAGGCTCCTCGCGCAGGCCGGCGCGTGCCCTGCCGAGATCAGCTGCTGGACGGTCGGGCCGCACGTGCGCTTCTCGGCCGATTCCCCGACAGCGGACTGGCTGCCCTGGTCCTCCGAGCTCAAGACCGCCGGCGGGACCGTGCACGTGACCGCGGTGCCGGTGGGAGCCGCCGACAGGCCGATCGGTTTCGTGACGCTCGTCCACGACATGAGCTTCGTCGAGCGCCGGGAGGCGGCAGCGCGGCGATTCCTCCTGCTTGGTTTTGGCCTGCTCTCGGGGGCGACTATCGTCGTGACGGTCATCGCGGCGCGCGTCTCGCTGCGGGGCTTCAGCAACGAAATGCGCCGCCTGCTGCGGGGCGAGCCGCCGCGCTCCGAGTTCGTGCCCTTTCTGCGCGACGTGCGCGACCTGGTCGATCGCCTCGCCTTCGAGCGCGAGATCGACGGGCTCGGCGGGCTCTGGACGCCCCAGCGGCTGAAGAACACGCTCAGCCGGTACCTGCACGGCGAGCGGGTGGTCATCGTGGCCAACCGGGAGCCGTACATCCACGAGTACGCGCCGGACGGCTCCATACGCGTGGCGCATCCTGCCAGCGGCCTGGTCACCGCGCTCGAGCCGGTGATGCGGGCGTGTTCGGGCGTCTGGGTGGCGCACGGCAGCGGCGCGGCCGACCGCGACGTGGTCGACGCGCAGAACCGGGTGCGCGTCCCGCCGGGCGAGGAGTCGTACATGCTCCGGCGGATCTGGCTCACCGCCGAGGAGGAGCGCGGCTACTACTACGGGTTCTCGAACGAGGGGATGTGGCCGCTGTGCCACATCGCGCACACGCGGCCGATCTTCCGGGACGAGGACTGGACGCACTACCGCGCGGTGAACGAGCGGTTCGCCGACGCCGTCGTCGCCGAAGTGGACTCCGACGACCCGATCGTCTTCGTGCAGGACTACCATTTCGCGCTGCTGCCTCAGCTCATCCACGAGCGGCTTCCTCGGTCGACGGTCCTCACCTTCTGGCACATCCCGTGGCCGAGTTCCGAGCTGTTCGGCATCTGCCCCTGGCGGGACGAACTGCTGACGGGCATGCTCGGCAGCAGCATCCTGGGCTTCCACACCCAGCGCCACTGCAACAACTTCCTCGACACGGTGGACCGGTTCCTCGAAGCGCGGGTCGACCGCGAACAGAACAGCGTCGTGCAACACGGCCAGTGGACGATCGTGCGCCCCTATCCGATCTCGATCGAGTGGCCGAGCACCCTGGCCCGTGGCGCGGCGCCGGTCGAGCAGTGCCGGGCCGAGGTGTTCGCCGAACTGGGACTGGCGCCGAACGCGCTGCTCGGCGTCGGGGTCGACAGGCTCGACTACACCAAGGGGATCGAGGAGCGGCTGCTGGCCGTCGAGACCCTTCTCGATCGCTACCCGCAGTACCGGGGCCGCTTCACGTTCGTCGAGCTGGCGGCGCCGAGCCGGACGATGATCCCGCAGTACAAGCAGCTCGGCGAACGGGTCGAGCAGCTGGCCCTGCGGATCACCCAGCGCTTCGCGTCCGACGGGTACCGCCCGGTGATCCTGCTCAGCGAGCACCACGAGCCGCCGCGGGTGTTCCGTTTCTACCGGGCCGCGGACCTGTGCTACGTCAGCAGCCTGCACGACGGGATGAACCTGGTGGCCAAGGAATTCGTGGCGGCGCGCGACGACGAGCACGGCGTGCTCGTGCTCAGCCTCTTCACCGGCGCGTCGCGCGAGCTGACCGAGGCCTTGATCGTCAATCCCTACGACTTCGGCGAGGCCGGGGAGGCGCTGGCCCGGGCCCTCGCCATGCCGGCCGAGGAACAGCGGGACCGGATGCACGCCATGCGGGCCTTCGTCGCCGAGTTCAACGTGTATCGCTGGGCGGGCCGCATGCTGGTGGACGCCGCGCGGGTCCGCCGCCACGAGCGGCTCTCGGGGCGCCTGAACCGGCCCTGGCTCGACAACGCGCCGCTCGGCCTGTGAGGGACCGTCTCGCCCGCGCCAACGACGCGGCCGTGGTCCTCCTGCTCATCCCGGTCTCGACGATCCGCCACCGGCCCAACAACCCGCCGGCCTGAACCCGCCGCGCGGCGCGGTCCCACCCAAGTCGCCGGGCCCTTCCACCGGCGGGGGACGCCGTCACTCAATCCCGTTGTTCTCCGCTCGTCGCCAGGTTCCGGCAGTCACCGCCCGGGGGATCGCATCCCACGAAGGTGGGCTGAGGATCCTGCGCCGCTTGCCGATTAGTTGATCGTTGGAGGACTCGTGCGGCTGTGCCGGAGGCGCCCGCCGCACACAACGGGGGTGGCCATCGCGTCATTCGCTCGTCCCCGGAGAACATCGCGACGCGAAGCCCGGGAGGCGGGCCCCGGGGCCCAGGACCCAGGAGACGGAGACGCATGAAGAAGCCGGTTCTCGTGATTGCCGTCATGGCGCTGCTGGCCGCAACCTCCGCCACGGCCGACACCCTCACCCTTGGGAGCACCTACGTGTCCGTGCCGGTCCGCGTCAATGGCGGCGTCCCGCAACTGGAAGGGGGCGGCGCCATCACGCCCAGCTACTTGAACGGCGTGGGCCTCCCGTGGATTTATTGCGTCGACTTGTACACCAACGTCAACGTGCCCGCCACCTACGATGCGACCACCGTGACCACCAACGGGGTCGTGCACGGTTCCACCCTCAACAACCTCGGTCTCGTCACGTCGCTGCTCGCCCAGTTCGCGGCCACGGCCACGACCCCGGACCAGCAAGGCGCGTTGCAGGCGGCCATCTGGCACGAAATCTACTTCAACGTGCCGGGCCGAGGCGTCGATTATGCGGGGTCGAACCAGGCCGATTACAACCGGTACGTCGCGGCCGCGTGGGATGACCCGAGCGGCGTGTCGGAGTTCGTCTGGATGACGCCGAACAGCCCCGGCAGCGGGAACAGCTACGGATACCAGGGCCTGGTGGCCGATGCGCCGCCCAGCGCCGTCCCAGAACCCGCGTCCTTGTTCCTGCTTGGCACCGGCCTCGTCGGGCTCGCGACCGCCCTGCGCCGTCGCCGGCGGTAGCCAGCACGGTCCCCCGCCTCGCTCCGGCCGGCCGCCCGGGCCGGATCCCACTCCCGTTGCCGTGTCCTCCCACGTTGGTGGCATGCCGGACCCCGGCCGCGGGGCCGACAATCCAGACATCGAGGGCGCGGACGGCTTCCGGCTTGCACCCCGCCGTCCGCAATCCCCGGCCGCCCGGGCGCACGGAGCACGGCGGCGAGGCGAACGCAACCCGTGCCCATCACCGAAAGTGTTGCGAGGAGCAGCGGAATGAAGACACTGTTCAGCTTGATGTGCGCCGTGGCGCTGGTCGCTCTGACCGCCGCCGCGGTGAACGCGCAACCCGCGAAAGCGTCGGCGACCGTCACGGTCAACGCCGCCGTGTCCGCCACGGCGAAGCTCGCGCTCGGCGCGAGCAGCATCCACTTCGTGGACGCCGACCCCGACGTCATCTCGTCGATCCCGCAGACCGAGCCGGCGATCACCATCAGCGCCAAGGCCAAGACGTCGACCGGCGGCAACGTCACGCTGACCGTCGTGGCCGGGAGCGATCTCACGTCGGGCACCGACACGATCGCGATCAGCAACATCACGTGGACGGTCACCGGCGTCACGGGCTACGTGCCCGGCACGATGAGCAAGACGGCGCAGTCGCTCGGGTCGTGGACCAACTCCGGCACGTGGACGGGGACCCAGACCTACGCGCTGGCCAACAGCTGGGCGTACCACACGGGGAGCTACACGGCGACCTTGACGTACACCCTGACCGCGCCGTAGCCTTTTTTTCTCGGGGCTGAATGCGGGGGGCGTTCGGGCGCCGGGCCGATGCACGACGGTCCGGCGCCTGAGCGCCCCCCTTGGTTCGATGACGCGAAGGGCGGTCGATGCCAGGGCAGGTTCGACGAATCGGGCGGCCGGCCGTGCTGGCGATCGGCATCGTGGTCGTCGTGGCGGCGGCCGCCGCCGCCCAGGGCAGCCGCTCGAGAGACGTGACCGCCACCTTCGTCGTCACTTCGCAGTCGAGCCTGAAGATCTCGTCAGCGTCGCTGACGTTTCCCAACGCCGATCCCGACACCGTCGGCCAGATTCGGGCGTCGGAAGGGCCGCTGAGCGTCACCGTCTCGTCCCGTTCGACGCCGGGATCGGTGATCAATCTGTCCGTCCAGGCCTCCGACGACTTGCGCTCGGGCCTCTCCACCATCGCCGTGTCCGCGCTGACGTGGACGGCGAGCGGGAGCGGGTTCGTCGGCGGCACGATGAGCAAGACGGCGCAGACGGTCGGGTCCTGGACGACGACCGGCAACACGACGGGCCTGCTGACGTTCAGTCTCCGGAACGCGTGGACCTACTCGGTGGGCAACTACGGCACGACGATCACCTACACGCTGACGGTGCCGTGACACCCGGTCCCCGCGCGGAGCGGGGCAGGATGAGGCGGCTGGTGTGAATGCCATGAAGTTGGTTCGGGCCATCTCTGGGTTGATTCTCGTGCTGCTGGCGACGTCTTCGCCGGCGGCGGCCCAGAACATCACCTTCTCGATCACGCCGTCGTCGTTCACCTACCCCTCGGCGAACCCCGACATGTCGCCTGTCGTCACGAGCCCGCCGCTGACCATCGCCTACAAGCTCTCGGGCTGGCCGGGACTCCCCTGGGCCATCACGATCCAGGCGGACACCAACCTGAATTCGCCCACGTCGTCGATCCCGGCGGGCAACATCACGTGGACGGCGACGCCGTCTCCGTTCGTGAACGGCACGCTCAGCACGACCGCCCAGACGCTCGCCCATGGCACGGGCAATATCACCTCGACGAGGTACGGGTACCTCACCTTCAGCTTGAAGAACCTATGGAGCTATCCGGCCGGCACCTATTCGCACACCGTGTCCGTCATCTTCTCTGCGCAGTAGCGGTCGGCTGCCTCGGATCGCTGCCCGCGCCGGCCGGCGCGCAGCAGGTGTCGGTGCAGATCACGCCGCTTCGCATCGAGATGAAGACCGCGCCCGGCGGCGCCACCACGCAGACCGTCGCGCTCACCAACCAGGACCGCGAGCCGGTCAGGGTCCACGCCACCGTCGCCGACTGGTACCTGTCGAAGGACGGCACGCCGCAATTCCAGCCGGTCGATCCGGCCTCGGCCTACACCGCCTCGCCCTGGTTGCGCGTCAACCCGGTCGAGGTCGTCGCGCAGCCCGGAGAGGAAACGACGGTGCGCTTCACGCTCGACGTGCCGGCGACCGTGCAGCCGGGCGGGTACCGCTCGGCCATCATGTTCGAGTTCTTCCCGCCGGGCTCGGAGCCGGCCGCCATGTCGAAGGGCGTGGCCTTCAGGCCCCGCATCGCGACGATCATCTACGTCACCGTCGGTGCGTCGGCGCCCGCCGTCGAACTCGTCGACCTCCAGCCGCGGGTGCAGGCCGGCCAGCCCGCCGCCGTCGTGGCGACGCTCAGGAACACGGGCCGCGTGCACGTGCGGACCAAGGGCCAGGTGATCGTCTACGGGAAGGACGGAGCCGTCGTCCGCCGGCTGGCCCTGCCCGACGTGCCCGTTCTACCCGGCAGCGAGCGCGATGTGGTCGTGCCCCTCGTTGACGAGAACCAACCGGCACTGTCGGCGCCGTTGCCGCCGGGGCAGTACCGGCTGGAAGTGCGCGTTGACGTCGGGTTGCCGGAAGTGCTCGTCGGCGAAACGACGATCGCGATTGGCGGCTGATCCCGTCCCTCGTCCCCCGTCCCTCGTCCCGCGTTAGTGGGATATGTGTCCAAAGGCGTGACACCGATAGCGTGAGAGAAGGATGCCGATCCGGATCGGGGCGGACTTCGCCTCCCCGGCGGCAAAGGTGTGGCGCCGACATGATCACGTCCCGTTGGGTCTTCGCGTTCGTGGCGCTGCTCGCGAGCAGTCCCGCCCTGGCGCGGCAGGGATACGTGCAGATCCTCTCGGGAACCCTCGCGACCACGGGCGCGGCGGAACGCACAGGGGCCGCCCCGAGCTACCAGCCCGACTTCGGTGTCGCGTGGCTGCAGCCGACGGCCGATTTCGGTACGATGCACCTGGAACTGCACGCGGTTCGGGACAGCGGCGACCCCCGGTTCGGCCGTGGGTTGTTCGCCATCCGGGATATGAAGAAGGTCGGGCTCGTGTGGAGCGCGGAGCTCGGTGACACCAGCCACACGCCGTACCTGACCAGCTACGGCTTCAGCAACCTGTTCGCCGCCCCGGTGACCTTCCGCGGCGGCACCGTGTCGGCCGTCAGCGACCGCACGTCGTTCACCTTGACCGCGGGTCGCGTCACGATCTTCCGCGACATGTTCGGCGCGGACGCCCAGGCGCTCGGGCAGACGATCTTCGCCGGACGCCTGGTGCACAGAATCTCCGGGCGGCTCGAGGTCACGGCGCACGCCTCCCGCGTCCGCACCAGCGATCTCCAGGAGTTCAACTACACGATCCGCTCGGGCGACGAAGCCGGCGCCGGCCTCCGCTTCCAGATCACGCCGACATGGCGCCTGACGGCCGACGCCGGCATGACCTCCTACCAGCGACGCGACTCGACGGTGACCGAGCACGGACCGTCGGCGCTGGTCGGCACGCAGTGGATCGGCGCGAACGGGTCGTTCGAGATCGACGCGCACCGGTTCTCGCCGGGCGAGTTCAGCGCGTTCAACTTCGCGTACAACGATCGCGACGGGTTGTTCGCCAGCGGCCAGTACACATTCCTGCGCCGGCTGCGCCTCGACGGCGCGTGGGAACTGTTCCGGACGAACATCGAGACCTCGACCGACCCGTCCCTCGGCCAGGCGATGGTGTCCGGTTCGCGGGCTCGCGCGGGAATCCGCATGGCGGTCACCCGGCACCTGTCGTTCGGGGCCCGTCTCGATGTCGGTGCCCGGCGATCCGGGCCGTCCCGCTACTCGGTGGGCTACGAGAGCGACACCGGGTCCGCGTCGGCGGACGTGCAGCTGACCGTCGGGCGGCTCGACGCGTTCGGACAGTACGAGCGGCGCACCGACGTCAGCCTGAACAGCACGTCGATCACCTTCACCCAGCACGACGTCCTGGCCCACCTGCTGTTCCGGCCGACCTCCCGACTGCAGCTCTCGTCGGCCGTGCAGATCAGCGAGCGCCGGGGCTCCGACGGCAACGGCCAGTCGTTCTGGCAGGCGTCGGCCGGCGGACAGGCGCAAGTCTGGGGCCAGCGGGTGGCCGCGCGAGCCGAGGTGCTCGTCAGCGGCAACCGCGACTTCACGACCGAGTTCATCACGCCGCGCAGCGGGCTCAATCTCGGCTTGAGCGGCCGGCTCACCAGCCGCCTGTCGGTGACCCTCGACGCCTACCTCGATCGGTCACCGATACAGATGACCACGCCGGTCAACCCCTGGGCCACGCGTACGCTCGTCCGGCTCGTCTACACGCTGCCGACCGGCGTGTCCGGCAACGGGCGAATCCTGTCGAACCGGGCGCCGGGAAGCCCTACCGGCAAGGCCGTCGTCGAAGGCACCGCGTTCGCGGACTGGAATGGCAACGGGGTCCAGGATCCCGGCGAGGATCCGCTGCCGGGCGTGGCCGTCGTCCTCGACAGCCTCGAGCGGATGACCACCGGCCGCGACGGCGCGTTCCGCTTCCCGCACGAGGCGGCCGGCACGCACGCGCTCCGCGTCGACCTGACGACGGTGTCGGCCGAGTACAATCTGCCGGCCACCCTCCCGGCCGAGTTCACCCTCGGCCGCAACGAGCGCCATGTGGCCGCGTTCGGCCTGCTGCCGCTCGGCGACGTCGACGGGACGGTCTTCCTGGACGTCAACGGCAACAAGGTCCGCGACGACGGCGACACGCCGGTGGACAACGCCGTGGTGATCCTCGACGACGGCCGCCGCACCGAACTGACGCGCCGGGGACACTTCCGCTTCTCGGGCGTCCAGCTCGGGTCGCACACGGTTCGGGTGCTGATGGAGTCGCTGCCCGACGGCGCGGCCCTCACGGGGCCCGCCGAGGCCACCGTCGAAGTGGGCCGGCAGCAGCGGGAGACCTCGATCTCCTACCTCGTGCAGACGCAGAAGCGTCCCGAGATCCGGAAGGTGTTCCCGGACAAGAACCCGAAGATCGGCGGGAAGAAGCCGCGGAACGGTTCCTAGTCCAACCCGACGCGAAAAGCGAGGCGCGACATCATGAATTCCACCGGGTGGAACACCCCGTGTCCACCGGAGTGGCACGAGTGGTGGCCACCAAGGTGGAATCGCAGGTCCACGAAAGTGGTACGGGAGTATAGGCGTCCGGCTCATCCAGCGCACATTCCCGCTGCCAGTCCACGCGGCCGGGTTCCGCGTCCGGCGCCCGCCGCCGACGTCCCGCCCGTGAATACACCACCTTGTAACTCCAGTTGAGCCGGGATATATTGACGGGCGACTCGCGCCGATACACTTTTTGTGCAATTCGATCTTGCACGGCTAAAACTGCTCGGAGACTTGGGGACGGACGAAGGGCGGCAGTGGCTGCTCGAGGTGGTCGACGCGTACGTCGTGGACACCAGAGCCAAGCACGAGATGATAGTGGCTGCCCTGAACCAGCAGAACGCGGCCCTGGTTCGGGCGCTGGCTCACGAGCAAAAGGGGGTCAGCGCCATGCTCGGTGCCGAGGGGGTGGCAGGGCACTTCCAGGCGATCGAAGAGGGCTCCGGCAGTTCTCCTGTCGTCCGCGCTCATCTGTCGGAAATCCTGGCGTCGCTCGATCGGCTCGACGGCGAGATCCACGCGCTCACCTCGACGTCCCCGTCGGAGTAGCTCCGAAATGCCAGCGCCGCGGACAGTCCTGCTGGCCGACGACCATCCCGTCGTGCGGATGGGTGTTCGGCACATCCTCGAATCGGTCCCGGAGTTCTCGGTCGTCGGCGAGGCGGGCGACGGCCTTGCCACCGTCGAGCTCGTCACCCGACTGCGCCCGGACGTCCTGCTGCTCGACCTGGCGATGCCGAACCTGCCGGGTCTCGAGGCGCTGCGACAGCTCGCCGACGGGTTCAGCGAGACGTCCACCGTCATCCTGACGGGCTCGATCGAGACGCGGCAGATCCTGGAGGCGCTGCAGCTCGGCGCCCGCGGGATCGTTCTCAAGGACGAAGTCGCCGAGCAGCTCCTGAACGCGCTGCGCGTCGTCGTCGCCGGGCAGTACTGGCTGGGCGGGCAGGCGATCGCGAGCCTGATGGTGGCGATCCAGAGCCTCCCGAGCGGGGTGTCGGCCGCGACGCGCGCCTTCGGTCTCACGCGCCGCGAGTTCGACATCGTAGGCGCCGTCGTCGAAGGGCGCTCCAACCGGGACATCGCGCGGACGTTCGCGATCACCGAGGACACGGTGAAGCGGCACCTCACGCACATCTTCGACAAGACCGGCGTGTCGAGCCGCCTGGAACTGGCGATGTTCGCCGTGCACCACCAACTGCTGCCGCCGGAATGAGGCGGCGCGGGACAGGGATGGCTCATTCGACCGAAGATCCCCCACAGACGGCGCCGCGTGAGCCGGGGATATCCCCGCTGACCGTTGCCGTGGTTGTCCTGCTCCTGGGAGCCGCCGTCTCGACGGGCGTGGTCCGGCGCCTGGAGCAGTTCCGCGCGCGGGACCGTCGCCTTCAAGTCGCCTCGGAGGCCGCCGACGTGGCCTCGAGCATCCAGCGGCGCCTCGCCAATTCGTCCTCGGCGGCCTACGACCTGGCGGAGCTGATCCGCCAGGGCCGCGGCGGAGTGGCCGGGTTCGCCGGGGTGGCGGAAGGCATCATGGCCCGGCGTGCCGGGGTCGCTGCGCTCGCCGTGGCGCCCGGAGGCGTGATCAGCCAGATCGCCCCGCTTGCCGGCAACGAGGCGGCGCTCGGATACGACCTCTCGCGCGACTTCGCGGACCCCGGACAGTACCGACGCGCCCAGGAACTGGGCAAGCTCACGCTCACCGGACCCCGGCCGCTCGTCCAGGGAGGCGAGGGCATCCTGGTCCGCCTGCCGTTGCACTTCGACGACGCGCGGGGCAGGCCCGTCTTCTGGGGCTTCGTCGTGGCGGTGGTCCGCATTCCCGGCGCGTTGGACTCGCTGCTCGCGCCGCTGGCCCAGCGAGGCCTGGCCTACCAGTTGACGCGCCTGCAGCCGGGCACGGGGAACGTGCAGGTGATCCTGTCGTCCGGGTCCCGTCCACTCGAACACGCGCAGGCGCGCCAGGTGGAAATGCCCGACGGCTCCTGGACGCTGAGCGTCGAACCGGTGGCCGGGTACTCGGACGGGGGCCTGCTCGCGCTCAGCATCGTCGCCGCCATCGTGTTCATCCTGCTGCTGACCCTGGTGGCGTACCTGCTGGCCGACGCGCGGTCGCAGCAGGTGAGGCTCGCCAGGCAGGTGGACGAGCGCACGAAGGAGATTGGGCAGGCCGAGGAACGCCTTCGGCTGGCCGTCGAAGGCGCCCGGCTCGGCACGTGGTACGCGGATCTCACGACGGGCGTGGGCGGCGCGTCTGATCGTTGCTGTCTCCAGCTCGGCCTGCCGCCCGGCGGAGCGATCGACTACGACCGGTTCCTGTCGACGGTGCACGCGGACGACCGGGAGCGTCTCGTGCGCCTGACGCAGTGGGCCACCGAGGCGCGGGGCGAGTTCAACGCCGAGTACCGCGTGGTGTGGCCCGACGGCACCGAGCGCTGGATAGCCGCGATGGGACGGGTGCTCGCCCGCGAAGGCGGGACGCTCGTCCTCCAGGGTGTCACCTCGGACATTTCCCAACGCAAGCAGGCCGAGCTGGAGGCCCGCGAACTCACCGTCAACCTCGAGCGCATGGTCGAGGAGCGCACGGCCGACATCGCCGCCACGCTGGACGCGATTCCCGACCTGCTGTTCGAGATGGACGAGACGGGCGTCTACCTGGACGTGAGATCCACGCACGGCCAACTGTTGGTGCCGCGCGAGCAACGCGTCGGCAAGAACGTGAGCAGCGAGCTGCCCGCCGACGCGGTCGACACGGCGCTCGCGGCCCTGCGGGCCGCTGCCGAGAACGGGTACGACTTCGGACGGGTCATCAGGGTGCCGTTTCCCGACGGCGACCGGTGGTTCGAGCTGTCGGTGGCGCGCAAGGCAAGCGCCGGCGACGGACCCACGCGCCTGATCGTGCTCGCCCGCAACATCACCGAGCGCCGTCGTGCCGAGCTTGCCGCAGAGCGAACCTCACGCGCGCTGCGGCTGATGACCGACTGCGCTGGCGCGCTGTTCCAGGCCGAGAGCGAGGACTGGCTGCTGCGGGAGGTCTGCCGCCTGAGCTGCGAGGTGGGCGGATACCGGATGGCGTGGGTCGGATTCCCCGAGCAGGATGCGGAGAAGACCGTCCGCCCGGTCGCCCGGTGGGGCGACACCGACGGATTCCTCGAAACGGCGCACATCTCCTGGAGCGATTCGGTGGCCATCGGCCTGGGGCCGAGCGGCCGCGCGATGCGGTCCGGGACGACGCAGTGGATCGCCGATTTCGAGACCGACCCGAGCATGGGACCGTGGCGCGAGGCGGCATGTCGGCGTGGATTCGGCTCCTCCATCGCGCTGCCCCTGGTGGCCCGCCGCTCGGTGCTCGGCACGCTGACGATGTACGCGTCCGAGCCGAACGCCTTCACCCCCGACGAGGCGGCGCTGCTCGAGGAACTGGCGGCCAACCTGGCGTTCGGTCTCGAGACGATTCGGGACCGCGCGCGTCGCGTGGCGGCCGAGAAGGCGAGCCAGGCCCAGAACGATCTCCTGGCCGGCATCACGGATTCGGCCAACGATGCGATCGTCATGGTGGACGCCGCCGGCGTCCTGGGCTACTGGAACCCGGCCGCCGAACGGATCTTCGGCTACACCGCCCGGGAGGCGCTGGGGCGGGAGGTGTTCGACCTGCTGGCGCCGCAGGCGGTCCGTCGGCCCCTCCGGGACGAGATGTCCGAATTCATGGCGAGCGGTGCGGGCGCTCGAGCAGGCAGGACGGTCGAAGCCATCGCGAGGCGCAAGGACGGCGCGGAGATTCCCGTCGCCGTGTCGGCGTCGGTCCTCACGCTGGACGGGGAACGGCAGGTGGTCGGGGTTCTGCGCGACATCTCCGACCTCAGGCGCTACGAGGCGGAACTGGTGGCCGCCAAGGAGGCCGCCGAGTCGGCGGCGTCGGCGAAGGGCGAGTTCCTCTCGAACATGAGCCACGAGATCCGGACGCCGATGAACGTCATCCTCGGCCTGGCCCAGATGCTGGACGCCGACACGCTCGGGCCGGATCAGCGCGACATGGTGGCGCAGATCCAGGCGGCCGGCCGCATCCTGACCGGGGTCATCGACGACATCCTCAACTTCTCGAAGCTCGAGGCCGGCCAGGTCCAGATCGCAAGCGACGCGTTCGATCTCGCGGCGCTGCTCGACCGGTCGGAGAGCCTGCTCGGCACGGCGGCGCGCGCCAAGGGGCTGTCGCTCAGCGTCGGGACACCGCCGGATGTGGGGGGCGACCTGGTCGGCGACGACCTGCGGCTGCAGCAGGTCCTCCTGAACCTCGTCGGCAACGCCATCAAGTTCACCGAGAGCGGTCAGGTCCGCGTCGATGTACACGTGCTCGATCGGGCCGGCGAGACGGTCCGGCTGCGATTCGAGGTTGGCGACACCGGTGTCGGGATCGCCCCTGACGCGCTGACGAAGCTGTTCACCCCGTTCACACAGGCCGACAGCAGCATCACCCGCCGGTTCGGGGGCACCGGCCTCGGCCTCTCGATCAGCAAGCACCTCGTCGAGGTGATGGGTGGCCGGATCGGGGCGGACAGCGAGCCGGGCGCCGGCAGCACGTTCTGGTTCGAGCTGCCGTTCGCGGTGGCGGTCCGTCGCGACGAGCCGCCAGCGGCCGACAGGGCAGAGGCCGCCGCATCCGGGGGGCGGCTGGCCGGCCTGCGCGTCCTGGTGGTCGACGACAATCACCTGAACCGGAAGGTCATCGGCCGGCTGCTCGAGCGGGAGGGCGCGAGCGCGGAGATGGCGGGTGATGGGCAGGAGGCGCTGGACTACCTGCGGACGCATCAGGGCGCCGTGCAGGCGGCGCTGGTGGACGTGCAGATGCCGGTGATGGACGGTCTGACGGCGACGCGACTGCTGCGGAAGCTGCCGGGCCTCGCCCGGCTTCCGGTCGTGGCGCTCAGCGCCGGCGTGCTCCCGGCGCAGTTGCGCGAGGCGCGCGAGGCGGGGATGGACGACTTCCTGCCGAAGCCGGTGGACCTCGACCGGATGGTCGAGGTGCTGCGGCGCCTGACGGCGGAGTAGGATCGATCCCGTGTTCCTCTTCATCGCGGCCCACGGCGGCGGCAAGCTGACGCTGACCCGCGGCTGAGGGCGGCTTGACAAGCTTCGGGCGACCCGGATAGCGTAGCAACGCCCCACCCCTCGACGCCGTCGTCGATGCCCATGGCCCAATCGCAGCAATCCGCCGCCGCGTGGCCGCCCGATGCCTTCGCCGGCATGCCGGCCGTGCGCCGGGCGACGTCCGCCGCGATCGGCAAGCCGCTGCGTGCCGGCGGCGACGCCACGGCCGCCGCTCACCTCGGCGTCCTGCTGTTCGCGACGTTGTTCCTCGGCGTGTTCGCCGTGGCGTGGCCGTTTGCGGAGGCCAGCGTCGACCGCTGCGAGCGCGCGCGGTGCCCGGGCGCCCGCTATCCGACGATTTCGGCGGCGCCCCGGATTCCGCCGGCAGAGGCGCCCCCGGCCGGAGACCCGGCTGGCGGCCTCGGCGACGGCTGGCTGCTGTACGGCCGACAACATCGGGCCGTCGATCCGCTGCAAGGGGGACCGTCGCGGCTCCTGCGTCTCGTCTCCTGGGCTCGCGACCGATCGCTCGACCGCTCGGCGCCCGGCGTCCCGTCCTCAACACATCCTCATCTGGTCTCGCCCGTCGAACGCGTCGTGACCTGCGACGCGCCCGGCCGCGGAGTGTCCTATGTCCGAACGTCTGCCTCGCGCGGGCCGCCGCGCCGTTGCCTGCGCGGTTGTGATTTCTGCCGTTCTGTCGTCTCCGCCCGCCTTCGCCCGGCAGGCCGGCGATCCCGCCGGTCAGTTTCCGACCCCAGCCGCACCGTCGCCGATCCCCTGGTACCAGACGATCTCGTTCAACGGGCTCGTGTCGACCGCCGATGTCGTCGACTTCAACGCGCCGGCCTCGCGGACGATCCCGTTCCGCGTGTTCGACACGTCTGACCGGACGATGTCGCTCGACGTCGTCGAACTGGTGGTGCAGCACCCGGTGAGCAACCCCGGCGACGTCGGGTTCCGCGCCGACCTGGCGTTCGGGTCGGCGGTGCCGCACGTGACGGCGGCCCTGGGCCTGTTTCGCGACGCGTCGGGTCGCGCCGGGGACTTCGACCTCCAGCAGGCGTTCCTGAGCTACGTCGTCCCTGTCGGGCGCGGCCTGCGCGTGGACGCGGGGAAGTTCGTCACCCACATCGGCTACGAGGTGATCGAGGGGTACGACGGGTTCAACGACAACCACTCGCGCGGACTCCTGTTTGGGTACGCGGAGCCGTTCACGCACACGGGCGTTCGCGCCAGCTACCCGCTGTCCGACCGCGTGTCGGCGCAGTTGCTCGTCGTCAACGGATGGGACGACGCCCGGGACAACAACAGCGGAAAGTCGATCGGCGCGCAGTTGGCGGTGACGCCCTCCTCGCGCGTCTCGCTCACCGCCAACTACATCGGCGGGCCGGAGCAGGCCGACAACGACTCGCACCTGCGCCACCTCGTCGACCTGATCGCGTCGTTCAGGGCCGCGGCGGCGCTCGCGCTGACGGCGAACTACGACTACGGTCGCGAGGCGGCGGTGACGCTCGCCGACACGGCCGGCGGAGGCGTCCGCGACGTGACCTGGCAGGGCCTCGCCGGGTACGCGCGCTACACGCTGTCGGGCCGCGCGGCGGTGACGCTTCGCGGCGAGTGGTTCGCCGATCCGCAGGGGGCGAGGACCGGCTTCGTCCAGACGTTGAGGGAACTCACCATCACCCCGGAGTTCCGCCCCCACCCGATGCTGGTCCTCCGGGGCGACCTGAGGCGCGACTGGTCCGACAAGGCCGTCTTCGAGCGTGGGGATGGCACCTTCAGCCGGAGCCAGGTGACCTTCAGCCTCAACGCGCTCGTCGTGTTCTGACGTTCGATTCGACCACCACCTCGTCACGCGGTTCGTGTTCAGGAGGAAGCCACCATGCACTGGGACACTGGGAACATCGGATTCATGCTGGTCTCGACCAGCCTCGTCATGCTGATGACACCGGGCCTCGCCTTCTTCTACGGCGGCCTGGTCGGCCGGAAGAACGTGCTCACCATCATGATCCAGAGCTTCGTCTCGATGGGCGTGACGACGGTGCTCTGGGCGATCTGCGGCTACTCGATGTGCTTCAGCGGGAGCTACGGTGACGCCGCCAACCCGGATTTCTACGGCATCATCGGCAATTTCCATCACGCGTTCCTGATGAACATCGGGCCGACCACCGACTTTCCGGCCTCGCCCACGCTGCCGCTCGTCGTCTTCGTGGCCTACCAGATGATGTTCGCGCAGATCACGCCGGCCCTGATCACGGGCGCCTTCGCCAACCGCGTCCGCTTCAAGGCCTACCTCGTGTTCCTCGTGGCCTGGCTGCTGCTCGTCTACTTCCCGTTCGCGCACATGGTCTGGGGCGGCGGGATCCTCCAGAAGAGCGGTGTGCTCGACTTCGCCGGCGGCATCGTCGTGCACTGCATCGCCGGCATGGCGGCGCTCGCCGCCGTGTTCTACGTCGGGCGGCGGAAGGTGCAGGACAAGGGCCCGCACAGCATCCCGCTCGTCGCCCTCGGCACCGGGCTGCTGTGGTTCGGGTGGTACGGCTTCAACGCGGGCAGCGAGCTGAAGGTGGACCCGGTGACGTCGCTGGCGTTCCTCAACACGGACGTGGCGGCGTCGTTCGCCGCCATCACGTGGCTCGTCCTCGCGTGGATCATCGAGAAGAAGCCGAAGTTCGTCGGCCTGCTCACCGGGTCGATCGCGGGCCTGGCGGCGGTCACGCCCGCGGCCGGCTACGTCAGCACCTCCACGGCGATCCTCATCGGCATCCTCGCGAGCGTGGTCTGCTACTACGCGATCTGGCTCAAGAACCGGCTCGACTGGGACGACGCGCTCGACGTGTGGGGCGTGCACGGCGTCGGCGGCATCCTGGGCGTGGTCTGCCTCGGCCTGTTCGCCTTCAAGGCGGTGAACCCCGATGGCGGCGCCGACGGCCTGCTGCACGGCAACCCGGACTTCTTCCTCAAGGAAGTCGGCTCGGTGATCTTCGCCGCCGCCTACGCGTTCGTGTTCACCTACCTGATGTTGATCGTCATCAACTGGTTCACACCGGTGAAGGTGAGCAAGGACGAGGAGGAACTCGGCCTCGACGAGGTCGAGCACGGCGAAGTGGCGTACCTGTAACCCGACGGGCGGGTGGTTCGATTGCGGGCCGCCCGCCAAACCTCTGGCAGCAGATAGCGCAGGGCTTCCCGCCGTCGCCCGCGGTCAGCCTCGCGCGGGCGTTGGCGGGGCCTCGCCGAAGCGCTTCGCGCGAAGGCGGGCAGCCTGCGCCGTGCGGGGCTTCAGTTGATTTCAGATAGCGCAGGGCTTCAGCCCTGCGCAGTGCCGGGCCGGTACCCCTGCGTTACAATGTGCGGCCATGACCCGATCCGCCTTCTCCCTGACCGTCCTGGCGGCCGCCTGCGCCGTCGCGCTGGCGTCCGCCCAGTCGAAGAAACCCGCCGCGCCCGCTGCCCCGGTTGCGCCGTTCACCATCGTCGAGGCGAGCATCCCCGAGATGCGCGCGGCGATGGAGCAGGGGCGCGTGACCTCGAAGGAACTGGTGCGCCAGAGCCTCGAGCGCATCGCCACCTACGAGAAGACGCTCAACGCGACGATCGCCGTCAACCCTCACGCGATTGAGGAAGCCGAGGCGCGCGACGCCGAGCGCGCCCAGAAGAAGGTCCGCGGCCCGCTGCACGGGATCCCGGTGGCGCTCAAGGACAACATCCACACGACCGACATGCCGACCACCGGCGGGGCGCTGGCCTTCGACGGCTTCGTGCCCCCCTACGAGGCGACGCTCACGAAGAACCTGCGCGAGGCGGGGGCGATCATCATCGCCAAGACGGTCATGACCGAGCTCGCCAACTGGGTGGCGACCGGCATGCCGACCAACTACAGCGCGGTTGGCGGCTACGGCCGGAACCCCTACGATCCGCGGCGCGACCCGCGGGAGACCGCCGACGGGCGGCCGATCCTGCAGACTGGCGGGTCGAGCTCGGGCATCGGCACCGCGGCCAGCTTCTGGGCCGCCAACGTCGGCACCGAGACGTCGGGATCGATCCTCAGCCCCTCGAACCAGAACATGCTGGTGGGCATCAAGCCGACGGTGGGCCGCATCAGCCGCTACGGCGTCATCCCGATTACGGCCGACCAGGACACGCCGGGACCGATGGCGCGCACGGTCGCCGACGCGGCGATCATGCTCGGCGCGCTCGAAGGGGCGGCGCCCGACCCGAACGACCCGGCCACCAAGACGTGCACCCCGCCGGCCGGGCGCGACTACACCCGGTTCCTCAACCCGAACGGTCTCAAGGGCGCGCGCATCGGCATCCCGCGCGCGTCGTTCTACGACCGGGTGACGCTGCCGGGCGCGACGCAGCCGCGCGGCGGCCTGGGCGCCGAGCAGGCGAAGATCATGGCCGAGGCGATCGAGGTCCTGAAGCAGCAGGGGGCGATCGTCGTCGACCCGGCCGACATCCCGAGCGTGGTGGCGAAGGAGGCCGACGCCAACTACCTGCTCTGGTCGTCGTGCGGCAGCCTCGACAGCGGGAAGGGGAAGGACGCCGACTGCTCGATCGTCCTCAAGTACGGGATGAAGCGCGACTTCAACGCGTGGCTGGCGACGCTCGGGCCGACCGCGCCGGTCAAGACGCTCACCGAGCTGCGCCTGTGGAACGTGGCGCACCAGCGGGCGAACGCGATCAAGTACGGCCAGGCGCTGCTCGACATCTCCGACGAGATGGACGTGCGCGCCGACCGCGCGCGCTACCAGGCCGACCGCGCGAAAGACATCCGGCTGAGCGGCACCGAGGGGATCGACGCGGCCATGAAGCAGTACACCCTCGACGCGCTGCTGTTCCCCGGCGGCAACGGCGCCGCGATCGCCGCCAAGCCCGGCTACCCGACGGTCATCGTGCCGTTCGCCTTCCTGCCGAACGCGCCGGTCGGCGGGGGAACGCGCGGGGGCGGCGCGGCGGCGGCGCTGCCGGACGGCTTCGACCCGAAGCCGTCGCCGTTCGGCGTGGCGTTCACGGCCGGCGCCTGCAGCGAGCCGAAGCTCATCGAGATCGCCTACGCCTTCGAGCAGGCGACCAAGCGGAGAGTCCCGCCGAAGCTCAAGTAGAGGCCTCAGGGGTCGGAGCGGTTTTTCTTCGATGTCAGATCTGTAATTCGAAATTGTAATCGAGGAAAAACCGCTCCGACCCCTACGCGGCCGAACCGCCCCAGATGGCCGAGAGCACGCGCACCGCGTTCCCGCCCAGGATCAGTCCGATGTCCGCGTCACTGTAGCCGCGCCGGATGAGCCCCTCGGCCAGATCGAACATCCGCCGCGGGTGATCGAGCCCCTTCACCGAGATGCGCCCGCCGGGGTCGGCGTGGTATTGGTAGCGCGCGAAGTTCGGCTGCGACGACGGCTGGAAGCCGCCGCCGCCCACCGGGTTGGCGTTGCCGACGATGTCGAGGTCCGACCCGACGGCGACGTGCTGCACGCCGACCAGGCGCGCGACGTGATCGAAGTGGCCGAGGTACGTCGTCGATCGTCACCGGCTCGCTGTCGCGGTTCAGGAAGCGGAGGAAGCCGACGCCCATGACGCCGCCGGTCTTCGCCATCTTCCGGATCATCTCGTCGGTCTTGCAGCGCAGGTGACCGGGCACGAGCGCGCGGCAGTTCGCGTGCGTGATGACGACCGGCCTCTTCGCCCCGTCGAGCGCGTCGAGCGTGGTCTGGTCGCCGCAGTGCGAGACGTCCACCGCCATGCCGACCCGCTCCATGCGGGCGAGGATCGAGAGGCCGAACACGGTCAGCCCCCCGTCGCGCTGCTCGAGGAACCCGCTGCCGATCCGGTTGTCGAAGTTGTAGGTCAGCTGCGAGAGCCGCTGGCCCATTCCGAAGAACGCGTCCACGTCGTCGGGCCCCCGGAAGTGAGTCGAGTCCTGGAAGGACAGCAGGATGCCGACCTTGCCCGTCGCCCGCGCCTTCTCGAAGTCGCCCGCCTTGTCCACGCGGAGAAGATCGTCGGGGTAGGCGGCGATGAAACCGTTCCAGTCGGCGAAGAACCGGACCCCTTGTTCGAAGTCCTTCGCGCCGTCGCCGAGCGCGAACACGTTGATCCCGGACCCGTGATAAACGGCCGCGTCGGCGGGTGTGAAGCTGCCCGGCGCGCGCAGCCATCGCTCGCTCTTCGGCGGGCGCTCGGCGTAGTCGGCGAAACGGAACTGGTTCAACAGGTCCACGACGACCGTGTGCCGGAGGAGACCCACCGCGCGCGCCGAGTATTCCTGCGGCGCGCCGGCGAAGACGCGGTACCGGCCTCGCAGGACGGCCGGCGCTCCCACCGCGGCGGCGCCGAAAGCGCCGAGCGCCGCCCGTCTGGTCACTCGTGTCATCGCGATCACCTCTCGGAAGGCTCAAGGCTCAGGGCTCAAGGCTCAGGCTGGCTCACGGCTCAGGCTGGCTCAAGCACGACCGTGGCCTTGGGCCCCTTGAGCCCTGAGCCTTGAGCCCTGAGCCCTGAGCCTTCTACCGTTGCGGTTCCCTGACGACCCTGCCGCCCTCGATCACGTAGCGGATCTGCCGCGTGTTGCGGATGTCCTCCGCCGGATTGGCGCCGAGCAGCACGATGTCGGCGACGCGGCCGGGCGCGAGCGTGCCCCGGTCCGCGCCAAGGCCCATCGCCTCCGCCGCGTTGCGCGTCGCGGCCGAGAGCGCCGCGAGCGGCGGCAGGCCGGCGCCGGTCACGAGCAGCTCGAGTTCGCGGTGGAGCGTCGGCAGTTCGGCCCCTCTGCTGGTCATCCCGTCGGTGCCCGCCACGATCGTCACGCCCGCCGCGTAGGCGCGGCGCGTCACGTCGGCTCCCCAGCGAATGCGGCGGTCGGCGAGGCCGTCGGCGGCGGGATGGTCGGCGAACACCCACAGCGTCGGGTTGAGCGCCACGTGACGGTCGCGCATCGCGGCGAGCAGGCGGGCGATCGCCGGGGAGTCCGGCGGCACGCCGTCGAAGTCCCCCTGCGCGCGCTTCTGGAACTCGAGGCTCGGCGGGCTGCCTTCCCAGGCGAGGTAGGCCGCGTGCGCCAGCATGTCCACGCCCGCGTCCACGAGGTCCCCGGGCTTGGCGGGAAACACCGTCCCGTGCGCCACCACGCGCAAATGCTGGCGATGGGCCTCGGCGGTGACGCGGCGCACCTCCTGGCCGTCGAGGGCCGCGTAGAGCTTCAGCGCGATGGCCCCGGTCCCGCGTGCCTCGGCGACGGCCTGGACGAGATCGAGATCCGGCGTGACGGCACGGGCCCACGGCGCGTCGCCGGGACGGTAGCCAGCCGAGGCTTCGACCACACGCGGGTCGGTGAAGAACGCCGGGCCCGACATCAGCGCGACGTAGAAGACCGCCGGAGACTCGATTTCGCCGACGAGCGCCTCGCGGGAGATCTCGCCGAGACTGCGCGCGTCGCCGGCCAGGTCCCAGACCGTGGTCACGCCGCCGCGAAGCGCCACGCGCAGCGAGGCGAGCTGCTCGGACCTCGGGCCGCCGGTCAGGTGGACGTGCGCGTCGATGAGCCCGGGGATTGCGAACAGCCCGCGGGCGTCGATGACGCGGGAGACGCCGGCCGGGCGCGCCGCGCCGGCCGGGCCGACCGAGACGATCCGGCCGTCGCGCACCAGGACGCTGACGCCGGCGCGCGGCGCCGCCCCCGTGCCGTCGATGAGCGTCACGTCGCTCACGAGCAGGGTGGCGGGCCGCGCAGGCTGGCCGGCAGCGCCAACGGCGAGGCCGCCAGCCGCCGCCGCGGCAGCCAACGCGCAGAGAAGGCGGGAAGTCATCCGGGAAGTCATCCGCGACATCTTACCCCGCGCTTTTGATATATGCTCAGCCGAGCAGGATCCGATCTCGGGAGGTTCTGATGAGATGGCCTGCGTGTGTGGCCGCCAGCCGCGAGCGGTCGGCGGCCGAGGACGCCTACGTCCGCAGCCTGGGTCACCTGGCCCGGAGCCTGCCCGCCCATCCCTCGGCCTGGTGGAGCCTGTGCGCGGCCCTGAGCACGCATTACCTGCACCAGGGGCGCGTCTATCCCGTGGCGACGCTCTGGTCCGAACTCGTCCCGTTCCTGCTCATGGAGAACGACCTCGTCGCCGTCGTCGCGCTGGAGGAGTACATCGTCTACAAGGCGCGCCGCGGGGTCGCCGATCTCGCCTGGCTCGGCGCGGCCGTGAACGCCGCGCTCTCCGAGGTCGACGTGGTGGACGCGCGGCTGGTGCCGCTTCTCGAAAGCCCCGGGCTGATGCTCGACGCCGACTGGATGGCGCTGCTCAGCTACTCGACACTGCTCCGCGTTCGGCGCGCGGCGCTGCTGTACGACGGTTACCCGCCGCACCCCGCAAGGCCTCACTATTGGGCGGGAGCGTCGGCCGACGCGTGAGTCGACGCGGCCGGTGAACGCGCTGGCGCGGGGGGCGCCGGGAGAAGGGACGTGACCCGGAGGCGCAAGGCCCCCGGGTCGTCCCCCGACGCGCTACTTGGCCTTCTTGTGGAACTTGATCAGCGTGTGCGTGTGCTTCCCCTTCGCGGCGTACAGCAGGAAGCCGTCCTCGCCGGGCATCCACACCTCTGACAGGTAATACGTGTCACCGACCTTGTCGAACACGAGGTGGGCGTCCACCAGGGACACCTCCGGCGCCGCCAGCCGCGTGATGGTCGTGAGGAACATCCCGGTCCCCTTCGGCAAGGCGGTCAGCTCGAAGGCCGCCCTGTCGCTATTCAGTCGCAGGTCGGTACTGCCCGGCAGGCATCGTCTTCCCCTCGGCCACGAACGGGAAGCCGACCGTGACCGTCGCCGACTCCTGCGCGTACCCGACGGCCGGGGTGATCGCGCACAGCAACGCAGCGGCGGCCAGCAGGACGAGAACTCGAGGCTTCATCGGCTGACTCCTTTCTCCGATCGTCTGACGATCGGAACCGACCACGTGGACTCTGGGCTACGGATGAGTTCAGTATACTGCCGCCAAGCCGACCGGAACACCTTTGGTCCGTTATCGACGTAACCCCCCGGGCCCCTCGCGTCATAGTGCTCTGGAAACGGGAGGGCCTGATGATCTTCCACACTCCGAACAGGACGATGTCCCGCAGAATCATCCGGCTGGCGATGGTTGGACTCCTCTTCGTGGCGGCCCGCCCGGCATGGGCCGCCGGCCCAGGAGACCCGCCGGGCCGCTGGTGGTTCGGCTTCGACCTCGGCACGGGCGATCTGCGGCGATCGGCGCCTGGGGCGTCCGAGAGCAAGTTGCGGTTCTACGCCAACTTCGAGGGCGGCGTCGTCGTCACCCCGCAGTTGCTCGTGGGCGTCGAAGCCGGCGGCTGGCTGATCCAGCCGTCCGACTGGTGGGACCCGACCCGCGGGGCCGCCATCAGCCCGATGTTCGTGACGGCGAGGATCTATCCGTCGAAGATGTCGACATTCCACGTCCGACTCGGAGGCGGCCTCATCGATGCCTGGGACAACGCGCTGCCGGATTCGGATCAGATTGGCGCCGGTTGGGAGGCCGGCCTCGGGTACGACGTGAGGATCGGCGGCCGCCATCACATCACGCCGTTTGTCATCTACTCGCGCGGCCGCGCGGGGGGACTGGACATCAGCGCCGTCACCTTCGGCGCGGGCTACACCTGGCGGTGACGGAGGCCGCATCCTCCCCGGGGCCGGGCGACTTCGGCGGGGTCTCCCGCGCGCGCCGTGAGATCGCGCGGTGCTACACTACCGCGCCAGGAAGCACCCCATGACCGTGAGTCGTCCAGGCCCTGTCATCGCTCTCTGTGTGGCTGCCTCCGTGCTCGCATCCGGGCAGCCGGCGCCGGCCGGCGCATCCCTCGAGTCGGTTCTCCGCGGACGCTTGCAGATGACGGCGGTCCAGGTCGCCGCCGTGCGACAGGGCCGCCCCGTCGCCGTGGCGCTCTCCGCGCCGGTCGAGCGCGAGATCCAGGTCGGCGGCGCCGTCTACGTGCGCGCAGGCGCCGGGCACGTGGCGGACCTGCTGCAGGACGTCGAGCGACTGGAGTCGGGTGAGGGCTTCATCAAGACGCGCCGGCTCAGCAATCCCCCGCGCCTCGAGGATTTCAGGGATTTGGACCTGCCCCCGCAGGACATCGCCGCGCTGCGCCGATGCCGTCCCGGCGATTGCGAGGTCAAGCTGGGCACGGGCGCCTTCGAACTGCTGGCGCGGTTCGACTGGACGGCGCCAGATATCACGGGCCGGATGAACGACCTCGCGCGGCGGCTGTCGCTCGGCTACATCGAGGCCTACCGCAGCGGCGGCAACGCGGAACTGGCGGTCTATCGAGATTCGGACCGGCCGCAGTTCATCGCCGCCGAATTCGCCGACATGGTCTCGCACGCGGGTCTCTGGCCCGAGCTGCTCGGCCCGCTGAACGAGTACCTGCTCGGCTACCCGGCAACCCCGGCGCCGCCCGGCAGCCACGACTTCTTCTACTGGTCGCTCGCCGAGTTCGGCCTCAAGCCCGTCATCCGGCTCAATCACGTCGTCGTGTTCCCGACGGGACGTCCCGGCGGTCTCCAGTATGTCGTCGCGGTCAAGCAGCTGTACGCCAGCCACTACTTCCACACCGCGCTCGAGATCCGCGCGGTCGTAGCCGACGAAGGACCCGAGCCGGCGGGATCGACGGTCGTGATCCTGAACATGGCGCGGTCCGACGGGCTCACCGGGCTCTTCGGCGGCCTCATCAAGTCGAAGGCCCGTGCCGGATCGCGGCAGGGACTGGAGGACGCGCTCGCGGCGATCAAGCGCATGGCCGAGACCGCCGGCAGCGCGACGGCGCGCTGATCCGGCCGGTCTGCCCTTCGGCAAGCTCAGGGCACCCCGAGCGAAGTCGAGGGGTGGAGACCCGCCCACACGCTCCTGCTCGCGGGCGTAACCCCCAGCCACCAATCCGTCAGACCGCCTGTAGACCGGCCCGCACCCGAAGGGCCCGTAAGACGTTTCCGATGAGGTATCCTTCACACCCTGGAACCCGTCAGGCGGGGGGTGCCTGTGTACAGCGAGTTCGGTGGCTACGTTGTCCTGTGGGCCGGCCTGGCCCTCGTTCTCGCCGGGGCGTGGTTGTTCGCCCTGATGCTCCGGGCCGAGAGGCGACTCTCCGATTTGGAGCGGTCGTTCGAAGCAGCCGCATGGCGAGGCCGCGACAGCGACCGCGTGTCGTCTCTCCTCGCGAAGCGCCTGGACGACTTGACCTCGAGGGTCGAAGCGGTCGAACGCCAGCGGCTGGAGACGGGATTCGCGCCGGTTCCGGCGCCGCCTCTGCCGCCGGCGATCGTTGCGGCGACCCGAGCGGAGAAGCCGGCACCGCGTCCACCCATCACGCCAGCCCCCCTGCCTGGAACCGCCCCGGCCGCAGTTCGGCCTCCGCTTTTCCCGGCTGCCACGCGGGCTATCGAACCGCCTCCGCGTCCCTCGGCGGATGCGCAGGACCTCGGCGAGGCCGCGCCGGTGGCCGCCCTGACGCGCTGGCTGTTCGGCGGCAACACGATCGTCAAGGTCGGCGTCGGCATCCTGTTCATCGGGCTGGCCTTCCTGGCCAAGTTCGCTTCCGAGCACGTCCGCGTCCCGATCGAGGTCCGGTTGAGTTCGATCGGCGGCGCCGCGCTGGTCCTGCTGGCGATCGGGTGGCGGCTGCGCGAACGGCGTGCCGGCTATGCCCAGGTGTTGCAGGGCGGCGCGGTGGCCGTACTTTACCTGACGCTGTTCGTCGCCTTCCGCTTCTACACGGTGCTGGCCGTCGGGCCGGTCTTCGGCCTCATGGTGGCGGTCGCTGTTCTCGCCGCGGCGCTGGCCGTGCTGCAGGACTCTCCGGCGCTCGCGGTGGTTGGCATGCTCGGCGGCTTCGCGACGCCGCTGCTCGTGTCAACCGGCTCGGGCAACTACGTCGCGCTCTTCAGTTACTACCTGGTGCTCGACCTCGGCATCGCCGCCGTGGCGTGGCACAAGACCTGGAAGCCGCTGAACCTCGTCGGCTTCTTCTTCACCTTCGTCGTGGCGACCGCCTGGGGTGCCCTCCAGTACAACGACGCGAACTACGCCAGCAGCCAGGCATTCCTGGCCGCGTTCTTCCTGGTGTTCGTCGTCATCATGCTGATGCCCGCGCGCCGGCACCCGGCGGGCGGCGGGGAGCCGGGCGCCGAAACCTGGGTGAACGGCACGCTGCTGTTCGGCCTCCCCACGATCACCTTCGTCCTGCAATACGGGCTGGTCCGGCACACGGAGTACGGCGTCGCGCTGTCGGCGCTCGTCATGGCGGCGTTTTACGTGCTGCTCGCCGTGTGGATGCGATCGCGCCCTCGCGTGGTGGGGCTGATCTTCGAAGGCAGCCTCGCCGTCGGCACCGTCTTCGTCACCCTGACCATCCCGTTCGCGCTCGACGCGCGGAGCACGGCGGGCGCCTGGGCGCTCGAGGGCGCGGCGCTCGTCTGGCTCGGCTTCCGGCAGGCGCGGATCCCGGGGCGGTTGCTTGGCTACCTGCTGCTGTTGGTGTCCGGAGTCATCCTGTTCGTCAAGAACGCGAGCGGCAGCCCGGCGGATGGCGTGTTCAACGCGACGCTCTTCAACTCCCTGCTGCTCGCCGCCGCGTCGCTGACCGGCGCGTGGCTGGTGCGGAGATTCACGGCCGGCACGGGCGCGGCCGCGCCCGCGATGGCCGCCGACGAGAAGACGGCCGAACCGCTGCTCGTCGTGTGGGCGACGCTGTGGCTCGCCTTCTGCGCGGGGGTCGAGATCGACGCCTTCGTCCCGCCGCCGTATCAGCCGGCGGTCTGGATCGCGTCCCTGGGCGCGATGGCGCTCGTCTTGACCGGCCTGTCGGTGTGGCAGCGGTGGCGGATGGTGGCGGTGCCGGCCGCGCTGTACGCGCCGCTTCTCTTCACGTTCGCGCTGGCCAGCGCCGCCTCCGGCCGCGCCCCGGTCGAATCCGGCGGGTGGTGGGCCTGGCCGCTCGCGCTCGTCGTCCACCTCGTCGTGCTCAGCCGCGCGACGCCGCGGTGGCCCGACCTGGCGCGCAAGGCCGCGCACCTGCTGGGCGTTCTCGTGCTGGCCATCCTCGGGGCGCTCGAGGGGCGCGACGTCACGTCGCGTTGGGGTGATTACAGAACCGCATGGTCGTGGCTGGGCTGGCTCGCCGTTCCCGCCGGGCTGCTGCTGCTCCTGCCGCGTCCCGCGGCGGCGCGTGCGTGGCCGGTGAGCGCGGCCGTGCGGACCTACCAGACCGGAGCGGCCGGCGTGCTGACCTGCTGCGCGCTGTTGTGGGTGCTCGTCGCCAACATCGTGTCGGACGGCGCGGCCGTGCCGCTTCCCTACGTGCCGCTGGTGAACCCGCTGGATCTGGGAGTCGCCATCGCCCTCTTCGCGGCATGGCGCTGGCGCGAGAGCGAGGGCGGGCGTGCCGCGCCCGGACAGGTGTCTCGCCTCGTTTTCCTTGCCGTGGCCTGCAACGCGTTTGTCTGGCTCAACGCGATCCTGATCCGCGCCTTCCATCACGTCCTCGGCGTGCCGTTCAACTTCGACGCGTGGACGGCGTCGCTCGCCGTGCAGACCGGCATCTCGCTGTTGTGGACCGCCACGGCGCTGGTCCTGATGTGGGGGGCCGCTCGCCGCGCCATCCGGGCCCCGTGGATGGCCGGGGCCGCGCTGCTCGGCGCCGTCGTCGTGAAACTGATCGCGGTGGACCTATCGG
Organism: uncultured Acidobacteriota bacterium; assembly: GCA_963776495.1. Lineage (GTDB taxonomy): Bacteria > Acidobacteriota > Vicinamibacteria > Vicinamibacterales > Fen-181 > FEN-299. The sequence continues at coordinate 1,758,005 of CAVZMW010000003.1, forward strand.
GGTCGGGCACGGTGACGCGCATCATCTCGTTCATCGGCGTCGGCGTGTTGATGCTCGTGATCGGGTACGTGGCCCCGCTGCCCGGGAAGGAGGACGCCGATGTCGCGCGGTAATCGCCGCGGACTGTTCGCGGTCGCGCTCGCCTGCTTCGCCGCGACTCACTGCGGCGACGACACGATGTACCGCTACAAGGCGCCGATCGCGATTCAGAAGCCCGGGGCGTTCGTCCTGGTGCGGCTCCCGGTCGAGGCATACGCGCGCTGCCGGTGGAACGATCTGGGGGACCTGCGGGTGGCCGACGCGCGAGGCGACAGCGTCCCGTTCGCCCTGCTCCACTCGCGCGAGAGCGAGCTGAAGACCACCGACCAGGTCCGCGACGCGGCCCTCTACCCGCTGCCGGCCGGGCCCACGACCGGCGGGACCTGGGCCTCGCCGATCGAGCTCACGGTGCAGGGCGACCGGATCGACGTCAAGCGGCGCGCCGGCGCCCGCGAGGAACGCGCCGGTGGATTGCGTTCCGGCGGATGGCTCGTAGACCTCGGCGAACGCAAATCGCAGGATCCGCGCGCCCGCACCGTGCGGTTCGAGTGGTCGGGTCCGGCCGAGTTCACGGCGGCCTTCGAGTACGACACCAGCGACGACCTTCGCCGGTGGCAACCGGGCGGCCCGGGTCAACTGATGGCTCTCGCGTCGTCGTCGGGGACCATCAGCCAGCGGGATGTCGTGCTGCCGCCCGGCGCCGGTCGCTTCGTCAGGCTCGTGTGGGCCGACGCCGCGACTGCGCCCGTGATTACCCGGGTGCAGGGGCTCTACCCGGAACAGCAGACCGTCGAGCTCGACCCGCCCGTCGAACTGGTCTTCTCGCCCGTCCCCCCGGCAAGCAGGGAAGCCGCGGCCGATGCAGGCCCGGGCGCGCTGTACTACGACCTCGGTGGTTCACTGCCGGTCGGGCAGATCGCCCTGCGGGTGGGCGAGGGCACGCGCGTCGTCCCGGCGCGCGTCGACGGCCAGGATCACCCGGGCAAGGGGTGGTGGCCCCTGGCCAATGGCGTGTTCTATCAGATCGAACGAAACGGCGTTGTCGGTGAATCGGCGTTCGTCACGGTGAGCCGGTCCGCGCGCTACGTGCGGGTGGTGCCCGATCCGCGCGCAGGCCCCCTGGATCCCAGGCGGTCGCGGCTCGTCGTCAGGGCCCATCTCGCCAGGCTGCTGTTCGCGGCCCAGGGGGAGCCGCCCTACTCGCTGTTCGCCGGGTCGTCCGCGCCGCCCACCGGCCCGCTGCCCGCAGACAAGCTCGTGCCGTCGCTCGAAGACGAGCGGCCGCGCTTCGGGCTCGCCACGCTCGGCGGCTGGAGCGAAGATGCCGCGGCCGCGCGCCAGGCCGAGACCGCCAGGCGAGGGGCGATCCTCCGCCTCGGCCTGTTGTGGATGGTGCTCATCGGCGGCGTGGCGGGCCTGGCGTTCATGGTCTGGCGCCTCGCGGGAACGACGACAGGGAAGTCATGAGGCCGCCAGGCCGACTCAGACATCTTCCCAACATCATCAGCGCGCTGCGGTTGTTCGCGGTGCCGGTGCTCGCCTGGCTGGCCTGGCGGCACCGTCAGCAGGCGTTTGCCTGGCTGCTCGTCGGCTCGCTCGTATCGGACATCGCCGACGGCCTCGTCGCCCGGGTGTTCGCCTTCACGTCCAGGCTGGGTGCGCTGCTCGATTCCACCGCCGATATGCTCCTGCTGTTCACCGCCGGGTACGGGGCGCTCGTGTTCTACCCGGCCATCGTCTGGACGCACTGGCCCGCCGTGGGGCTGCTGATGGGATTCTGGGCGTTCGAGGCGGCGGCGGCGCTCCTGCGCTACGGCCGCCTGTCGAGCTTCCACACCTACCTGTCCAAGGCCGCCGGGTACGCGATGGGCATCTTCATCGGCGTCCTGTTCCTGTTCGATTTCCATCCCTGGCTGCTCTACGTCGCCGTCGGCCTCAGCGTGTGCGGGAACCTCGAGGAATTGTGGCTGCTCAGGCTGCTGCCCGCCTGGGAGCCCGACGTGCGAGGCGCCTGGTGGGTGCGGCGCCGCCCCGGTGTCGCCCGATGAACCGCTGGCTCGCGATCGTCAACCCGGCGGCCGGCCGGCGCGGCGACGCCGGCGCGGCGCTTCGCGCGCTGACCGCGCAGTCCCGTCTCGCCACCGCGGTCGCGACGACGATGGCGCCGGGCCACGCCACGGAAATCGCGCGCTCGGCCTCCGACTTCGGCGGCATCGTGGCGGTCGGCGGCGACGGCACGATCGCGGAGGTGCTGGCCGGCATGGACGTCGCCCGCCAGCGCCTTGCGGTGATCCCGGCCGGCCACGGCAACTGTCTCGCGCGAGACCTCGGCTTCGCCCGTCCCGGCGACGCGGTGGCCGCCCTCTCCCGGGGTCACTCGCGGTCCATCGACCTGATGGAGGTCGACATCGAGTTCGGCGATGCGCGCACCGAGAGGCGCTGGGTGGCGAGCACGCTGGCGGTCGGCTACGTCTGCGACGTCGTCAGGAACGGGCTCCGCCTGGCGTGGCTCGGCCATCGCGCCTACGCGGCGGCGGCCGCCCTCACGGTGCCGGTGGCGCTCGGCGCGCGTGTCACCCTCACGAACGGCGCGCAGCGGCTGCCGCATCTCACCGGCATCGTCATCAACAACACCGCGCACCTGGCGAACTTCCGCGCCTTCGCCGGGGCGAGCCTCGACGACGGCCGCCTCGACGTGATGGAGAACGCGGTGCGCTGGCCGCGGCAGATGCTGCACAACGCCGCCGTGCTGGCCGGGAGCCGTGCGTTCGGGCCGGCGCGCATGCGCCAGGGGCCCCGGGCGACGGTGGACCTCGACGCGCCCGGACAACTGATGGCCGACGGTGAGATCCTCGACGGCGTCGCCCGTTTCACGGCCGTCTGCTGCCGCTCCGCCGTGGCCTGCATCGCCGGAGCCCGGTGATGCGCGAGATCCTCGTCGTCACGGTGTCAGGTTTCGCCATCGGCGCCGTCATGATGGCCGTCGGCGCCCGCCGCGTCACGCCAGCCGTCCGGCGCGGGCGTTGGATCAAGTTCGGCGTCTACGCCGCGATCGTGTACACGGTCCTCGCCGCGGCGGCGGCGGGCCGACCGTGGATCCAGGGGCTGGTCGGAGCCATCGTCCTGGCCGGCGCGTTCGAACTGCGGGGCGCGGCGAATCGGATGGAGTACGGAAGTCCGGCGGCCGTCTGGTGTGTCTATGGGCTCGTCGGCGCGCTGGCGCTTGTCAACCTCTGGCGGATGGCGCCGCCCGCCGTCGCCTGGTTGTACGTCGTGGTGGCGGTCTGCGATGGTTTCAGCCAGGTGTCGGGACAGTGGTTCGGGCGCCGGAGGCTCTCGGCGCGCATCAGCCCGGGGAAGACGGTGGAAGGTCTGATCGGCGGACTGGCCGGCGCGATGCTGGCGGCCGCCATGCTCCGCCATCTCGTGGGTACCGGCCCCGTCGGCGCCGTCGCCCTGGGTGTCGCCATCGGCCTCGCCGGGCTGGCCGGCGACCTTGCCGCCTCGTGGGTCAAGCGCGCGAGCGGGCTCAAGGACTACTCGCGTCTCCTGCCCGGCCACGGCGGCGTGCTCGACCGGTTCGACAGCTTCCTGGCTGCCGCGGCCCTCGTCGGCGCCTTTCTGTAGGCCGGCGCGCCGGGCGCGGCGGAAATCTCAGCGCAGCAGGAAATCCAGGAGACCGCGGGCAGAGGAGATACCCAGGTGGCGGTCGTCAGCGCTGAAGGCCGACTCGCCCACGCGGGTGCCGGCGGCGTGGGCGGCCTCGGCCGCCTCGAGTGCCCGCTTCCGCGCCTCGAGGTCCTCGATCTCGCGTGACCGGGCGACGTCGAGGCCGCCCGCCCGGACGAATTCGACGATGCGCCTGAGCTCGTCGCGGTCGAACCAGGTGCCGTGCGCCTTGCAGACGTCGACGACCACCCCCGAGCAGCGGGCGAAGTTCGCCCTGTTCATGAGCTTGCGGCATCGCGGGCAGGGCACGTAGCGGACCAGCTCCGCGGCGCCTCCGGCCTCCGCCCTCGGGAGTTCGGCGGCCATGCCGAGCACGGCCGACTGGCGCTCGCGGTCGGCGCAGATCTGCTGGAACGACGACGTGTCCGCCCAGATCCCGCCGCACCGCGGGCACTCGGAGAGCCCGGCGCCCCCGACGACCACCGCCTTCATCTCACCGCGGCAGCGGGGGCAGGGCAGCTGGGCAGAACCGGCGCCGTCGCCGCGTTCCGCCCTGGCGCCGCAATGCGAACAGAACTTCGAGCCGATAAAGATCGTGCCGAAGCAGGAGGGGCAGGCCACCGTCGCCAGCGGCGTCCCGCAGTGACCGCATCGGGTCGTTTCGGTGGAGGCTGGCGCCCCGCACATCGGGCACTTCAGTGTCTCGGTCGGCATGTTCGCCACCAGGTCCTGCGTTCGGTCGTGGCCGCGTCCGCCTCGGATGCGGCGGCTACGGGGTCAGATTATACTGCGCGCGATCGCCCGGCAGGCGGGCGAGAGGAGCGAAGGGAGCCGCACGGACATGGGTCTCATCGATTACGCCAGGACTCAATTTCTCGAGATCATCCAGTGGGAGGACGACTCCCGGGACACCGTCTCGTTCCGCTTCCCCGACCTCGACAAGGAGATCAAGCGCGGGGCGCGGCTCGTCGTGCGCGAGTCGCAGGTGGCCCAGTTCCTCTACCTCGGCCAGTTCGGCGACACCTTCCAGCCCGGCACCTGGACGCTCACGACCGACAACATCCCCGTCCTCACCAGGCTGAAGGGCTGGAAGTACGGCTTCGAGTCGCCGTTCAAGGCCGACGTCTACTTCGTCACCACGCGCCTGTTCACCGGGAACACGTGGGGCACGGCCAACCCGGTGATGATGCGCGACCCGGACCTCGGCGTGGTTCGCGTGCGCGCGTACGGCACGTACGACTTCCGCGTCGTGGACCCCAAGGTGTTCCTGCGGGAGGTGGCCGGCACCGACGACCACTTCCGGGTGGACGAGTTCTCCGACGCCATGCGGTCCCGGATCGTCAGCGTCTTCAGCGACGCGCTGGCGTCGGCGGGCGTGCCGGTGCTCGACGTGGCCTCGCGCTACCGGGAACTGGGCGAGGCGCTGCTGCCGGTCGTCAATCCGCAGGTCCGATCGCGGTACGGCATCGAGTTCCCGAGCTTCATCGTCGAGAACGTCTCGGTGCCGCCGGAGGTCGAGCAGGCGATCGACCGGCGAACCAGCATGTCGGTCGTCGGCAACCTGAACGAGTACGTGAAGTTCCAGTTGGCCGAGAGCATGACGGTGCCGGGAGGTGGCGGCGCCGCCGGCACGGCCGCGCAACTCGGCGCGGGGCTGGCGATGGGGCAGCAGATCGCGCAGGCCATGAGCGCGGGCAGCCCCGCGGCGTCGGCCGGAGTGCCGGACCTGCTGACGCCGGCCGAGGCCGCGAAGGCGATGGGGGTCGCCGAGAGCGACGTGCTGAGCGCGATCGCGGACGGCTCGCTCAAGGGCAAGAAGATCGGCTCGGCCTGGCGCATCGCGCGGCCAGCGCTCGAGCAGTTCCTGAAGATCTAGGACCCCGGGGCGGCCGCCCGCGGCAGGCCGAGTCGCCCCAGCAGCTTGCTGAAGCGTGGATCGCCGCGCAGGCTGTCGGCGCGCCGATCCCAGGTGATATAGGGCAGGAAGCTGGATCGCTCCTGCTGCGCGCGGCCCAGCCACTCGAATGCCCGGTCCTTGTCTCCGAGCGCGGCGTAGATCAGGGCGATGTCATACGCGGGCACGTAGCCGGCTCTCTCGCGCTGCTGCAGTTCCTCGAGCACGGCGATGGCGCCGCGTCGGTCGCCGGACTCGGCCAGGGCCTCTCCAAATGCCGAGAGGGTGAGTGCGGCCTTGTTGGTGAGCTGAACCGCCGTGCGCAACTCCGACAGCGCCTCGGGGAACTTCCGCTCCTGTTCGTAGGCCCATCCCAGGATCAGGTGGGCGAAGAACGAATTCGGCTGGCGCCGCAGGCAGCCGAGTTCGCTTTCGATGGCCAGATCGTACTGTCCCACGGACAGCTGGTGCCAGCCGTGTCAGGTCGCCGCCCCGAGTCCCACCGGGTCGTTCTCGAAGGCCCGGTCCATTTCCTTCATCGACTCCGGCGCACGGCGCATGGTCAGCAGGTAATGCGCGTACATGTGACGGACCTCCGAGTCGCTCGGGTTCAGCGCCAGCGAACGGCGGAACTCGCGCTCCGCGCCGGCCCAGTCCCACTCGTAGTGCAGCTTCTCGGTGGCCAGCCAGGCGTGCGCCTCCGCGTCGCGGTCGTCGATCGCCAGCGCCTTGAGCGCCGCCTCCCTCATGGTCGGGAAGGCCTCTCCGGGTCGCATGGCCCCGAAGAACGCGCGATCGAACCACGCGCTGGCGATCTTCGTGTACGCGGGCGCATAGCCGGGGTCGAGGTCGGTCGCCCGGCGGAACTCGGTCACGGCCTCGCCGGTCTTGCCCTCGTCGAGGAAGAACAGGCCGCGCAGGTACGCCTCGTAGACGGCAGGCGCCACGTGACGCGACTCACCGGCACGCGACGGCGCGATCTTCACCCCAACCTCGTGTGCGATCGCCTGGGCGACCTCTTCCTGGAGCGCCAGCGTGTCGCCCAGGTCGCGGTCGTAGCTCTGCGCCCACATTTGGCGGTCGGTGGGGCCGTGAATCAGTTGCGCCGTGATGCGCACCCGCTGCCCCTCGCGCAACACCGTCCCCTCCACGATGCAGTCCACACCGAGCTCCCGGGCGATCTCGGGCAGCGTCTTCTGCGTGTGCGCGTACTGATCGGCCGACTGCCGGGAGACGACCTTGAGCGCCCCGATCCGGCCCAGATCGGTGACCAGCAGATCGGTCATGGCGTCGGCGAAGCGCTGCTGATCGGGGCTCTCCGACAAGTTGCGCAGCGGCAGCACCGCGAGCGCGTTGCCGGTCGTCGGCGCCTGCGTCGGCTGGCCGAGCTGGCCCGAGCGCCACGCGGCAGCCCACACGATCGCGATCGTCACCGCGGCGGTGACGGTTCCCGCGGCCAGCGCCCAGCGCAGGCCGCGAACGCGCCCCGGGCGAAGGGAAGCAGCCGGGATCGGCTCCGGGTCCGGCGGAGCGGAATTGGCAGTGCCGTCGAGCTCGGCCGCCGACCCGGCGTCCTCGACCATCCGCACGTCGCCGATGAAGCGGTACCCGCGCCTCGGCACGGTCTCGATGTACCGCCGCCCGTCGTCTCCGAGCGCGCGCCTGATGGTCGCGACATTGACGGAGAGCACGGCTTCCTCGACGAACGAATCTGGCCAGACGCGTCCCAGCAACTCCTGCTTCTCGACCAGGTGCCCGTGGCGCTCGACCAGGACCGCCAGCACCGCAAGCGCCTTGCCGGTCAGCGGCACGGGTTGCGCGTCGCGGAGCAGCTGGTTCTCCGCCACATCCAGTTCGAACGGCCCGAATGCGTACCTCGGCGCCGACACGCTCATGTTCTCGGCCCTTTGGAACTCTTTTGGAAGAGTTTCGGTGATCTCTAAGGACGGGCTGCCGCCCCTGCCGCTACCTTCCGCCATGTTCTGGGAATGCGGGGCGAATGCTACCACAACTTGCGGTCGGCACACGGAGATCCCTGTCCCCCGGGGCCGTGCATGCCCGAAGCCGCTCCCGCCACCATCACCGAGGAGGAAGTCATGACCGTGTTACGGAAGCCGTGGATTCTCGCCGCCATCTGCCTGCTGGCCCTCGCGCCGGCCGCCCTGGCCAGCCACCAGCGATTTGCGACAATCGACTACCCGGACGCCACGGCCACGTGGGTGTTCGGCATCAACCCCTCCGGCGACGTCGTCGGCGGCTATTCGACGACCGCCGACCTGAGCGACGAGCACGGGTTCGTGCTGCACGACGGGACCTTCACCTCGTACGACTATCCCGGCGCGACGTGGACCGAACTCGAGGGGATCACGCCGCAGGGGGACATCGTCGGCCAGTTCGGCCTGGCCGACAACACCACGCACGGGCTCCTGCTCCGCAAGGGAAGAGCCTATGGCGTGGACGTGCCGCAGCGGGCCGACCAGCCGCAGGGCTTGCCCAACACGATGCCGGTGCACATCAACCCCGACGGCACGATCGTCGGCTGCTACCACCTGAGCGACTCCGGCGGTAACACCATGCTGGACACGATGTTCGGCTTCGTGAGAACCGTGGACGGCCGTGTCCGGTCATTCGAGATGTCGCGCTCGATGCACAACGGCATCAACCCGGCCGGCGACGTCGTGGGCATCTCCTACAACGCCGCGGGCGTCGTGGCGCAGAGCTATCTCATCCACCACGGCACCGTGTCCTGGTTCTCGTTCCCCGGTTCGACCGCGACCCAGGCATGGGACATCGGTCCGACTGGAGCGGTGGTCGGGTTCCACCGCACGGCCTCCGGGATCCACGGCTTCGTGATGGAGCGGGGCGCGTGGACGTCGTTCGACGTCCCCGGCGCGGCGCAGACGAGGGCGTACGGCGTCAACGACGACGGGGACGTCGTCGGCTACTACGTCGATTCCACGGGGTACCACGGCTTCCTGTTCAGCAGGGGCCGAGACAAGTAGGACGGGCGCCAGCGAGCCCCGCGCGACGGTCCGAGCGGGGCTCGCTGCGTCTGCGCTACAGGCACCCCAGCTTCGCCTTGAGCGTCGCCGCCGCGAGGCCGCCGATGTCGGGGATGAACTTGGGATCGGCCATCGTGCCCTTCACCTGGAACGGCACGGTCATGCCCCCCTGGCACGTCGCGCCGGTGACCTTGCTCACCACGCCTCCCAGGTTGCCGAGCCTGGCGCCGAGGCCACCGAGGTTGCCGAGGCTGCCGAGGCCGGCCAGGCCGCCCGAGGCCTTCGGGGCCGGACTCGCCGCGGGAGCCGGCGCGGGGCTCGGGGTGCCGGTGGCCTTCGAGAGCACTGCAACCATCCTGAACGCCAGGCCGTTCTTCGCATCGACGGTCCCCGCTCCGGTCAGGCTCCCGAGCCCGGGCACCACGGCCAGGAGACTGGTCGCCTCGATGCCGTTCGGCGCCACGCGAAGATCCGCCGTCAGCTTCTCGATGTCGAGGTCCTTGCCGGTCTTGATGCCGGCCAGCGACGCCACCGCCGACATCTTGGCGCCCAGGTCGAAGTTCGACAGCCTGGCGTTCGTCATGCCGACGCGTCCGCTCGTGACCAGCCTGTTCACCGGACCCGCGATCTGAAGGTCGGCGTTGAGTGTCCCGGCCTCGAGCGACGCGCCCTTGGGCGGCGAGAGGCCCAGCGCAGGCAGGAAGGCCTCGAGATCCTTGGCCGGCATGTCGCTCGCGCGCAGCTTGACCTGGACGAGCGTGTCCTCGCCGGCGGTGTTGTAGGTGCCGTCCAGGTGCGCCGCGGCGGCGCCAATCTTGAGGACGGACGGATTGAGCACGCCCACGTTGCTGCGGAGGCTGTACTTCGTGTCGAAGGCCACCGTCACCGGCACGCCGGCGGGCGAGCCGCCGGCCACGAGCAGCGCCTTCGACAGCGTGGCCGCGCCCTTCGCTTCCGCTTCGCCGCGCCGCGATTCGAGCGTGCCATCCAGGTCCAGGATGCCGCCGAGGCCGGCAGCGGCGTCGAGGAACCCGGTCGACGCCAGGTTCAGCGACTTGACGACGAGCTTCGCGCTGACGGGAGTCATCGACTCGTCGGTTCGATCGAGCGGGCCGGCGCGGCCGTCGAGTGTCAGTGTTCCGCCGCCCGGCAGGTCGGCGGCGAGCGACACCGGGAACTCGGAGGTCAGCGACACGCCGGACGCGGTGAGGGTGACGTGGTCGTAAACGCTTCGTTTCTGCGACCCCGTCCGGCCGACGACGAGGCGCCCGTTGACCAGTTCGATGGTCTTGACGGAGACGTCCGGGGCGGCCTGGGACGGCGCGCCCGGCGAGCCGCCCATGCGGGCCAGCGACGCGAAATTCCATTGGCCGGCTCGATTGCGAAGCAGCGTCACTTCGGGGGCGTCGATCGTCACGCCGGTGACCCGCAGCGCTCTCGAGAAGATGAGCGGGCGGAGCTCGACGCCGACTTTCAGGGCCTTGGCCGTGAGAAACGGCGCCGATCCGAACGCGGGATCGTCGCCGATCGAGATGGCCTCGGCCGACAGCGTCCCGCTGAACAGCGAGAGACTCAGGCGACCCAGGTGCACGCTGCGCCCAAGAACGGCGGAGGCCTTCTCCTCAATGGTCGGCCTGAAGCTGTCCACGGAAATCACGAAGGGGGCGATGGCGACGAGCAGGACCAGCACGCCAACCACGATGAACGAGATGCGCAGGACTCGGCGCATGACGGCCTCCTTTTTCCGAGAGTCTACACCCGAGCCCCCCGGCCGGACACGCAGGTGCCGCCCGGTGCCCGCCGCGCCAGGACGCCGAATCCCCTTGACGGCCCCATACGGCGGACGATAATCAAGCCCTATCCCCGGCCCGGCCCGCGGCGCGGGCTGGCCGGCACGGAGGCGCCATGTCACCCGAGGGTCCTCCGCGCGGAGGACCTGTCCCGCTCGAACCCGGCACCCGCCTTGGCCCGTACCGGATCGAGAGCCGGATCGGCAGCGGCGGGATGGGAGAGGTCTACAAGGCCGAGGACACGAGGCTCGGCCGCTTCGTGGCCCTCAAGTTCCTCCGGGCGGACGTGTCGGGCGACCGTGACGCGCTGCAGCGTCTTCGCATCGAGGCCCACGCGGCGTCCTCGCTCAGTCATCCCAACATCTGCACCGTCTTCGAGATCGGCGAGACCGACGGCCACGCGTTCATCGCGATGGAACTGCTCGAGGGGCAGACGTTCCGCCAGCTCCTGCGCGCGAAGACGCTCGAGCCGCGGAAGCTCCTCAGCCTGGCGATCCAGATCGCCGACGGCCTCGAGGCCGCCCACGCCCACGGGATCGTCCACCGCGACATCAAGCCCGAGAACCTGTTCGTGGACGCCACCGGGCGGGTCAAGATCCTCGACTTCGGGCTGGCCAAGCTCCAGGCGCCGGTGCGCCCGGCGCCCGGCGTGCCGGGCGAGTCGAGCCTGGTCACCCAGTCGGTCGCCGCCCCCGTCAGCGTCCCGGGCATCGTCGCCGGCACGCTGACCTACATGTCGCCGGAGCAGATCCAGGGCGAGGACCTCGACGGCCGCACGGATGTGTTCAGCTTCGGCGCCGTGCTGTTCGAGCTGGCCGCCGGGCGGCCGGCGTTCGGCGGGCGGAACTTCGCCGAGATCTCCGCGGCGATCCTCGGGGAGACCCCCGAGCTGCCGTTCGCCGCGCAGCCGCGGCTCCGGCCCGCGCTGCAGGAGATCATCAGCAAGGCCCTGGAGAGGAGCCGGAGTCTCCGCTACCAGCACGCGTCGGACCTCGCCACCGACCTGAAGCGCCTGCGCCGCGACCTCGACATCGATCGGCCGACGCTGGCGACTTCGGGTCCGATGGTCCACCTGCAGGCGCAGACGCCGTTCCTCAGGGCCGTCGCCGGCGACCTCGCCAAGGCGGCCATCTTCGCCGCCCTGGTGTTCGGCGCCCACGACTTCCTCGCGCGGCGCGCCTCGGGGAGGTACCTCGAGCAGTTCCAGGTGGCCTTCGTCCAGGACAACATCCGGCACGGGCCGCTCGACGACGCCGACTTCGAGGCGGGCGGGCGGCGCCTGCCGCTGGTGGTGGACATCGCGGCGCTTCACCCCGACAAGACGCAGCGCAGCGACCGCCGGATGCTCGACGCGCTCATCGAGGAGCTGCGCCGCGACGGGGCCGCCGCCGTCGGCCTCGACCTGATGTTCGACGATCTCCAGGGCGAGGATTTCCAGTACCTGCAGAAGTGGACGGTGCACGGGAACGTCCGCGTCGGCATCTACCAGAAAGCCGTCGAGCAGCGTGAAGCGTGGCTCGGACGGCGCGAGTTCGCGGGGCTCGCGGCTGGGATCGCGCTGCCCCTGGACGACCCGCAGAAGGCCTATCTCTACAGCCGCCGGTGGTTCCTGAAGACGGCGCTCGAGGAGGCCGGCTCGGCGGGCGCGGGCGATTGCGTCGGCACCGGCGCTGCGGCCAGGTGCCGGGAGGATCTCATCCAGCTGCCGGCGGCGCTGTGGCTCCTGTCCGAGCGGCAGCGACTGACCTCGGATGAACTGACCATCGGCGGAGAGCTCGAAGCGCGGCTCAAGGCTTCGCTCCAGGACCTGGAGTCCCGCTCCGAGGCCCGCGCGCTGGGAGGCGCGGCGGAGAACCCGGTGAGAAGCGTCGCCGAGCTGGGCGAGTACGCGATCGACTACGCCTACCTGAAGGAAGTGCGGCGGGACGCGATCAAGCTGGCGCGCGGGGGCAGCGACGGGGATTGGTCGGCGGCGATCGCCGTCCTCTCGGCCAACAAGTCGAAGATCGCCAACCGCGCGGTCATCGTGGGCGACCTCGGCGACACGGGGGACCAGTCCTGCCCCGCGCCCGGCATGGAGCCGGTGCCGGGCGTGCTCATCCACGCCTGCGCGCTCGCGACGCTGAACCGGGGGCTGGTGTTCCGGGTCACCGACAGTCTCGCCCCGACGACCGTCGCCGCCGGCATCGTGTTCCTGGTCGCCTTCATCGTCGGCCTGCGCGTGTTCCACGCACGCGTCGAACGGGTCCAGGAGTGGCCGTTCCAGTACCTCGAGATCCTCGGCTTCGGTGCCCTGTCGGTCGTGGTGTTCGTCGTCTTCAACTGGCGCGCGAGGGCGGACGGCGTCGTATGGCCCCAGTGCCTGTGGCTGTGCGGCGCGCTGCTCGCGCACCCGTTCGTGACGGAGCCCTTCTACCGGGCGGTGACGGCCCCTCGCGGGGCCGCGCACGCGCCGGTTTCGGTCCTCACGGGTCGCACGCGGAGAGTGTGATATGACTGCACGCCGCTGGTTCCTGCTCGTGCTCCTGCTTTCCGCGGCCCCGGCCGCGGCCCAGCCCGCGGGCGACGCCTTCTGGTTGATCGGCCAGATCAGCGGACGCTGGGAGTACCGCGACGGCCCCGACGGACGGGAACGCCAGCTGACCGGCAAGTACGACTCCCTGCCGCAGAGCGGCGAGGTCCGCTGCCTCGAGACCGATCTGCGGAAGTGCGAGTTGCGTTACCTCGCCAGCCCGCGATCCCAGGCCACCTCGAGGCTCGCGGTCCCGCTGAAGCAGACCGGCCAGTGGGTTCGCCTGAAGGCCCTGCCGCCGCCACCACCCGCGGTCCTGCCGGTCACGGCGGCGGCCCTCGCGCAGAAGTTCACGACCCACACGAGGCCCGGCGGGTCGAGGGCGGCGTCGGGCTGCGGGGGGAACTTCCCGCTGTGGGCGCCGGCCTGCGGCGAGAACCTCGACCTCAGCGACTTCAAGCTCCGCTGGCAGCCTCCGGCGGAGGGCTCGACGGGCAACCTCCTGGTGATCATCCAGCGCACCGACGGCTCCTCGGCGCCCACCAGGGACTCCGCGCCGGCGGTGACAGGCGAGTTCTCGAGCCTCAAGCTCACCGACTTCCTGCGGAAGCTCCAGTCGCAGAACGCGACGGTTGACGTCACCGTGACCGTGAAGGCCGACGACCAGCGGAGCGCGGTCCGTGTCGTGCGCATCCCGCCACTCACCCGGGCGAAGGCGTTCGAGCAGCGCCTCAAGCAGCTGACCGCTCCCGACCCGGTCGTCAGGGCGATCGCCGTCATCTCGCTCTCACTGGACGAGGAGATGTACTCGAGAGCCGCCGACGAGGCGTCCCGCCTGCTGGACCTGGTGTCCGACTCGCCGCCGCTCCTGGAATACGCGATGGCGGGGTTGTGCCAGTCCGGGTTCGAAGGCGCCAAGGGCGAGGCGCGGAAGTACGGCCCCGAGGACCTCTACAATCGCATCTGCCTGGCGCCCTCGGCCAAGGCGCCCAAGGCGACGGAGCCCGGCCCCCCGGCCGCGGGAGCGCAACCGGCGCCCGCCGATCCGAATGCCGCGCCGAGGAGCCGCACGGGCCTCGCCCTGCTCATCGGCAACTCCGACTACTGGGACACCCCGCTCAACTCGGTCAAGAACGACCTGCAGGGCATGAAGGAGACGCTCGAGAACCTGGGCTTCACCGCGGTCGTTCGCGAGAACCTCAAAAGGCCGCAGGACTTCACCGACGCCGTCGCCAGGATCCTGAAGGACGAACAGGCCACGGGCGACGACATCCTGCTCGTCTACTACAGCGGGCATGGCGTGCAGATCGACGGCCGCTCCTACCTGCTCGGAACCGGCGTGCCGCGGACCGCGAGGACCGCCGACGATGCCAAGGGCGACGCGCAAAGCGCCGAGGCGCTCCTGCTCGCGATGGAGCAGGCCGTTCCGGGGACGCGGATCTTCATCGTCGAGGCCTGCCGCGACAACCTGCTCTCCGCGCCGGCCGGTGCCGGCGCGCCGGTGCCGAAGAGCGGGTTCGCGTTCTCCGAGGAGATCCCCAACACGTTCGTCATGTTCGCCAACAAGCCGGGGCTGCAGACGCCGGTGCGCTCCGAGTACGGCCTCATGGGTCCGTTCACCGAGGCGCTCATCTACGCGCTGAACAACTCGAGCGGCGAGATCCAGGACGTCTACCGCGTGGCCGCGGAGAAGACGCGCGAGCTCAGCCCTGGTCAGGAGCCCGACGAACATCACTCGCGCACGGTGGACCAGGTCCTGCTGCGGCCGCGCGACCTCGCCGTCCAGGACAAGCGGGCGAAGGATCTGCTCAACGGCGCGGAGCCGTTGTACGTGCATCGGGCGTGGAACGAGTTCCTGGCGACGGTGGAGCGGGGAAGGGTCCTGGCCTCGGATCCGGACCTCCAGCGGCGGTTCTCCAGGGAAGTGGAGTTCGCGAAACTCGCCCGGGAAGCCGAAGCCGCCGAGGACGGCCGCAAGTGGGCCGAGGCGGCCGAGGGCTGGCAGAAGGCTGGCGAACTCTTCCCGGCGCGGCAGTGGGCGACGATGAAGGCCGCCGTGGAGTGGCTGCTCGCGGGCAACGTGGCAAACGGCACGCGAACGCTCGCCGTTCTCGCCGCGCAGTCCGGCAGCGAGACGTCCGGGAGGGCGAGGCAGATGCTGGCCGAACTCCTGAAGGCCTTCCCGGCCTTCGAGGCGGAGGCCGGCAAGGCCGCGCAGGCCACGGGGAAGGTCCCGGCCGGCGAATTCGAGACGATCAAGCACGAGGAGTGAGGCGATGCGATCCCACGGGACACATGCGACGATCTGGCTGCTGGCTGCCGTTTCTCCGCTGCTGCTGGCGGCGCGCGCGGGCGC
Organism: uncultured Acidobacteriota bacterium; assembly: GCA_963776495.1. Taxonomy (GTDB): domain Bacteria; phylum Acidobacteriota; class Vicinamibacteria; order Vicinamibacterales; family Fen-181; genus FEN-299. Next base: position 1,773,267 of record CAVZMW010000003.1, read on the forward strand.
CCAGGGGAGCGTGGTGGTCGCCTGCAGCGGGGCGGGCCACTGCAGCTACCAACGGGTCTTCGCGGTGACGCTGCAGGGCAAGGACTCCGTCAGGACCGTCGCGCTATCGGCGGCCGCCGATCCCCAGGCCATCAAGAGGGCCGCCAACGTGAAGATCGCCGCATTGGGAAGCCTGTATCGCGAGCCCGGGTCGGGCCTGGTCCGGGTGCTCAACGACGGCGGAATCCTCGGCGACGTCGTGCTGCCGATGAAGATGCCGCCGTCGGCATCCACGGCCGCCGCCGCCATGGCGGGCGCGGCGTTCGAGTGCCAGACGCAGGCAAAGGGGCAGGGCCGGACGCCGGTGCCCATGGGACAGTTCGTGGCGCTCCTCGCCGGGGCTTCCGAGGCCGGCGTCATCGAGTTCATCAAGCACGAGGTGATGGCCGCGAACCCTCACCCGTTCCGGGCCGATCTCGTCGCCGGCGCGCTGGCGTTCGCGAAGGACTCCCAGGACCTCCGAGCCTGGCGCGGCGAGCTCAGGAAGACGATGCAGCAGAGCCTGGACACGTTCAGGGGCGGCGGCGCGGATCCCAGCCGGCTCGAGTCGGTGCTGAACGACGGCCTGGCGGCGAAACGGGCCTACCGCCTGATCGCGGCCGACGGGCAGGGCGAAGATGCCCTCCAGAAGGACCTCGACGACGAGCAGCGCCAGTTCCTCGAGCGCGTGACCATCGCCCGCGTCTTCATCAATGCCGGCCTGCACGACGCGTTCCTGGACGCGATCGATCAGAATCGGCCTCGCGCGGTGGTCGAGGCGGGACCTGGCGGAGGCAGTCCAGGGCGCGCTGCAGGCCAGCGTGCAGTCGCACTTCCAGGCGGCGGGCGAGTTCATGGACGCCAGGCAGTTCGCGAGAGCCTTCGACGAGGCGGCCCTCGCCAGCAGGCGGTCGCCCTGCGATGCGAAGGTGACCGCTCGCTACAACAAGGCCCGCGTCCAGTACGTCTACGCGACGGCCGTCCAGGTCGTGCCGGACTACCAGGGGCCCAACCGGAACGACCTGGAACAGATCGTCCGCGCGCTCCACGGCATGCGGCCCGACGAACTGGCGACGCAGGAAAGCCGGGAGGACGCGAAGCGGCGCATCCGGGAAGGCGAGGAGCTGGACGCGCACTACCTGCCGCTTCAACTGGAGAAGGCGCAGTTCCTCTACAACATCAGGGAGTTCTCGGCTGCGCGCGACGTCGTGACGGGTGTCGAGCGGAACGTGCCGTTGGGCCGCGCCGAATTCGACAAGTGGCTCAATCTCGACGCCGACATCGACCGTGGTCTCACCACCATGCGCGACCGGAGCGAGAAACAGGCCAGCGAGCAACTGGCGAAGGGGGACTTCGACGGCGTGCTCAAGGGCGTCACGCAGGACCTGAAGTCCGATCCCGGCAACCCGCGCCTGCTCTATGCCGCGGCGGTGGCGGCTGCGGTGCAGCGCGACGTGGTCTCCGCCAGGCACTCCGCCGAGTTGTACCTCCGCACGCCGGTGCTCGGCTGCGGCGATTCGCAGGAGGTCGCGACGAACCTGCTCGGCCTGTTCAACCTGGCGGGTCCGGCCGAGAGTCCCGCCGCTGGCGACACCAGGATCCCGAACTGGATGAGCGGCGCGCTCTACCGCCCGGGCGAGGCCTACTACGACCCGGTGAGCGGGAGTTTCCAACCGAAGGTCGGGCGGATCGCGCTGAGCGACAAGACGCGGAGCGTGACGACCGATTTCAACTGGAACGGCTTCATGGTCGAGTCGATATTCACCTCCGAGGGGGCCGGGCGCGACCAGCCGGTCCGTCGCGTGCCGACCACCACGACGATCGAGCCGGTGTACGACCAGAAGCACGTCCACATGAAAGCGGTCGCGACCCAGTCCGGCGGCGCCCCCAAGACGCCGTTACCGCTCAGCTACCTGAACGCGCCTGACTTCGACCCGCTGCTGGCCGCGAAGTTCACCGGCAAGGTGACCACGCGCGGCTGGGCGGGCAACCCGTTTTTCCACCCCTTCATATGGGAAGGGGTGTACATGTTCGACCTCGAATACGACGAGCTGGGGCGGATCAAGAAGGCCACGCCAGTCCCTGACGGCGTCTCGCGGCCGTCCACACAGTATCTCGAGGCGCTGACCTTCACGTGGGAAGGCAACACCAGGCGCCTGAAATCGATCGCCGGGGCGAAGTACACCCGCACGATGAGCTACGACGACGCCGGCCGCCTCGAGAAGGAGGCCATCGCCTACCCGCAGGGCAGGGGGTGGATCGAATACCACTACGACGGACCGGCGCGCCTGCCCTCGCAGGCGACGTGCGAGGACGACTTCTACGACAAGGGGCGCCGCATCGTCACGCTGATCATGCCGCAGCGATAGCGCGCCCGGGCGTTCGCGACGGCGGAGAGCCCTTCGTGGCCAGCGGTGGCGAGACGAGGTCGGCCATCATGCCCACGTCCGGATCGCGGTTCGGGCGCTACCAGCTGCGCGAGCGCCTCGGCGCCGGCGGCATGGGCGAGGTGTTTCGCGCCTGGGACTGGGAGCTCGAGCGCGACGTCGCCGTCAAGTTCATCTCCGGGCCCTGCGCGTCCGACCCGGCGCGCCTCGGGCGGTTCGCCGCCGAGGCGCGCGCCGCGTCGGCGTTGAATCATCCCAACATCCTGACGATCCACGACGTCGGCGAGACGGCCGGCCGTCCCTACATCGTCATGGAGTGCGTCGAGGGGAAGACGCTGCGGCGCCTGCTGCAGGACCGCCCGCTGCCGCCGAAGCAAGCGCTCGACATCGCCGTGCAGATCTCCGACGGCCTGGCGAAGGCCCACGCGGCCGGCATCGTCCACCGGGACCTGAAGCCCGAGAACGTCATGGTGACGCCCGACGGCCTGGTGAAGATCGTCGATTTCGGCCTGGCGAAACCCTCGCCGCCGCCCGAGGCCGACGCCAGTGACGGCTCGGGCTCGACCGAGACCCACCTGCGCGCCGGGTGGACCGCCACCGCCGATGGCGCGGTGATCGGCACGGCCGGCTACATGTCGCCCGAGCAGGCCCGCGGCGAGCACGTCGACCATCGGTCCGACCAGTTCGCGCTCGGGGCGATCCTGTACGAGATGGCGACGGGACGGCGGGCGTTCCACGGCGAGACGGTGATGGACACGCTCGCCGCCATCATCGACCGCGAGCCCGAGCCAATCGCGAGCCTCAACCCGTCGTTTCCCGCGCCGGCCCGGTGGCCAATCGAGCGCTGCCTCGCCAAGCGTCCCGCGGACCGCTACGCCGCCACCGAGGACCTGGCCCACGAGCTGAGGACGGTTCGCGACCACCTCGGCGAGACGACGATGTCGCAGGAAGGGCTTGGGCGGGCGGTGCGGCGCAGCGCGTGGGGCCGACGATGGGGTCTCCTCGCCGGGGCCGCGGCGCTCGCCGGCCTGATCGTCGGCGGACTCTTCGGGCCGGCCGCGTGGCGGCGACTCTGGCGTCCGCCGCTCCCGGCCGAGATGCGGGTGGCGGTGCTGCCGGTGAGCGTGTCCGGCGACGAGGCGGAGTTTGCCCGCGGCCTGCCCGAGTACGTCTCCGCGCGCCTGGTGGACCTCGGCCGCTTCGACCGGCGGGTCTCCATCGTGCCAGCGTCCGAGGTCCGGTCGGCGGGCGTGACCGCGCCGAGCGGGGCGCGGCGGACGCTCGGCGCGACGCTCGTCGTCACCATCGCCGTCAGCCGCTCCGCGGAAACCCTCCTCGTGAGCGTCGGGCTCGCGGGCACCGGGCCGGTCCGGCAGCTGGATGCGCGGACGATGACCGTCCCGCGCGCCAGCGTCCCGGTCGAGGACATCGTGAACCTCGTGGTCACGCTCCTCGACCTGCAGCTGGCCCGGGGGGACAAGAGCGCGTGGAGCGGGGGCGCGTCACCGGTCGCCGAGGCGCGTGTGCGCTACGCGCAAGGGCTGGCCAGCACGCCCTACCAGGAGGGGCAGAGCCAGCTGGAGAAGTACGACCAGGCGCGGAGCCTCGAAGCGGCGATCGGGTTGTTCAACGACGCGATCAACCTGGATTCGCGCTACGCGGCCGCCCACGCGGCGCTCGGCGAGGCGCGCCTCAAGCTCTACCGCCTGACCCGGAACGCCGGAGACCTGGCGCTCGCCGGACAGTCGGCCCGGCAAGCGCTCGGCCTTGACGACACGCGCCCCGGCGCGTGGATGACGCTCGGGATGGTGTTCGCGCAGCAGGGGAATCTCGACGAGGCGCAGAAGGCCTTCGACGCGGCGATCGCGCGCAACCCGCAGGGCGCGGAGACCTACCGCGAACTCGGGCTGGCGTACGAGCGCGCGGGCCTCTGGGAGAAGGCCGAAACGGCCTACCGGAAGGCCATCGAGCTGCAGCCGGACGCCTGGCCGAACCACAACTACCTCGGATCGTTCCTGTTCAAGCGGCGGCGGCTGGCCGAGGCCGAAGCGGCCTTCACGCAGGCGCGCGCGCTGGCCCCGGACAATGCGCGGATCTGGTCGAACCTGGCCGGCGTGTATCTCCGGCAGGAGCGGTGGGACGAGGCGGAGTCGGCGCTGGTCGCCGCCAGCCGGCACGGCTCGTCCGGCCCGGCCCTGTCAAACCTGGGGTACCTCCAAATGCAGGCGCACCGGCAGTACGCCGAGGCGGCGCTGACGTTCGCGCAGGCGACGCGCGTCTCGCCGCGCGACTCGCGCATCTGGATGAACCTGGCGTCGGCGCGCCAGTTCGCGGGCCAGCACGACGGGGCGCTCGAGGCCTATCGGCACGCCGCGACGCTGCTCGAGGAGGAGCGGCAGATCGACCCGGCCAACACCGCGACGCTCGTGGCGCTCGCCACCTGCTACGCCGGCGTCGGGGACCCCGTGCGCGGCCGGGCGGCCATCGGCGAGGCGCTCCGGGGCGCCATCGCGTCGGACGACTGGACCGGCGTCGTCGGCGTCTTCGAGACCCTCGGCGATCGGAACGCCGCCCTGCGTCAGTTCGATGCGGCCCTGAAGGCGGGCGCGACGCCGGGGGAGTTCGAACAGGACCCCACGTTCGACAGCCTGAGGAAGGACCCGCGCTACGAGGCCATCGTGAAGGCGCGCGCGCCGGCCCCCGAGAGTGGACACCGGTAGACGATGAAAGGAGAGCGCAATGCCAGGCAGGTACGACATCTACGTGTTCGGAGAGGACCGGGCGTTCTACACGAGGCCTCCGGTGGTCATGGTGACCGGCGGCGAGGGGGCAACCGTCTGGATTCGCAACCTGACCGAGTACCCGATCGTCGTGAGCTTCCCGCACGGGGTGATCGAGCGGAGCCATATCCCTCCTCTGTCGCGCGGCTACGACCCGGCCGAGCGCGTCGAGGTCGGCGTCGGGGCGAACGACCAACAGCAGTTCCGTCTGAACCCAGACGCCGACGGCATCTTCGAGTACAACGTCGACGTGCAGCTCGCGCCGACAATCAGCGTCCGGGCCCCCGGCAACTCGTGGCCGAAGATCATCGTCGATCCGTAGGCTCCGACGCGGCGCCACGACTGGTCGTTGTCGAACGCCCTGAGGCGCGGGGAGGGCATTGGCGAGGGTGCGAAGGAGCCAGCCCGGCCGGGAACCGTGTGAGTCGCGTGGTAGCATGAGGGCCGATCCGCCGCGGGTGCGGCGGGGCGGACTCTCGCGAACCAGGTGCGTCACATGCGCGGCCGGCCTCAACTTCCCCGCGGGCTCCTCCTCGTCCTCGCCGTCGCCCTGAGCGCCGCGACGACGCTGGCGAGCGTGCTGTGGATGATCGCCATCAGGCCCCAGGGGCCGGACGCGACCGTCGAGCTGGGTTTCAGCAACACCTACGATCCGATCGGGCGGGCCGAGAGGGTGGACGCCGTCTCGCCCGACAGCCCGGCGATGAAGGCGGGCCTGCGGGCGGGCGACAGGATCGAGGCCGTGGACGGCGAACCGCTCGCCGACCCGTCCGCCATCATCCGGGCCTGGAGCCGCCACCGCCCCGGTGATGTCGTCTCGCTGACCGTCCTGCGCGGCGGCGACGCGGCGCCAATCGAGATCAGGGCCGCCTTCCGCTACAAGCCGCCCGTTGTTCCGGCCAACTACGTCGCGCGGCAGGTCCACGACCTCTTCCCCGTGCCGTTCGTCATCGTCGGCCTGGCCGTGCTGTTCCTGCGGGTCGAGGATCGCAACGTCTGGCTGCTGGCGCTGCTGTTCGCCTGCATGGTACAGACGCCGGGCGTGCCCAACGGGTACCAGATGTTCGAACCGCGGGTGCGCGCCTTTGCGCTCGCCGATTCCTCGATCTCGATAGGCCTGGTGGGGCCCATCTTCTACTTCTTCTTCGCCGTGTTCCCCGAACGCTCCCCGCTCGACCGCCGGTGGCCCTGGCTGAAGTGGGCGGCCATCGTGACCGGCATCGGTCTCGCCCTGCCCGGCGTCGAGTCCGGCGGCCTGCGGGTGCTGCCCTCGGTCGCCCGCCTCGCCGGCGAGGCCGTCTCGTCGCAAGTCCCGATCGTGTTCGTCATCGTCTGCTTCGCGCTCGGCCTGACGGCGCTGACCGCGAACTTCGTGAGCACCAGGGACGTCGAAGCCCGGCGCAAGATCCGGGTCATCTTCTGGGGCACGGTCGTGGGCGTGGTGCCGGGAATCGCGAACCTGTCCCTCACCAACTTCACGAGCGTCCGGCTGCCGGCGGCGGTGGCGATGCTCGTGCCGGCCGTCGCGCTCGTCCTGCCGGTCTCGTTCGCCTATGCCGTCGTCAGGCACCGGGTCCTCGAGATCCCGGTGCTCATCAGGAGGAGCGCGCGCTACCTGCTGGTGCAGCGCGGGTTCATGCTCCTCGTCTCGACCCTCAGCATCGGCCTCGCGGTGCTCTTCGCCTCGTGGTTCACGCGCGTCGTACCGTCGCTCGACCGGACGTCGGCCGTCCTGCTCGGCGCGGTGTTCGGCACGGCGCTCCTGTGGGGCGGGCTGAACGTTCACCGCCGCGTCAGCGAGCGGATCGACCGCGCGTTCTTCCGGACCGCGTACGACGCCCGGGTGATCCTCGAGGACCTGGCCGAGCGACTGCGCGAGGTGGACAACCGCGGCGAGGTCGCGACCCTTCTGGAGCGGCACCTGCGGGACGCGCTGCAGCCGACGCACGTCGTGGTCCACCTCGACGACGGGACGGGGACGCTGCGCACCGACAACACCGACCTGGCCCCGGCGCTGCAGAGTATCGACCGTGAGTCCCGGGTGCTGGCGCTGGTGGCCGGACAGGCCGTGCCGATCGACCTCACCGCCTCCGATGGAGATCCGGTCCGGGACGCCGTGGCGCCCCTCGTGATGCCCGGCGCGGAATGCCTGGTGCCGATGACCGGCCGCGGCGGCGGACTCGTGGGGCTCATCGCCCTCGGGCCGCGGCGCTCCGAGGAGCCGTACGCCGGCGAGGACCTTCGCCTGCTCGCGTCGGTGGCGGCCCAGGCGGCGACCGCGCTCGAGAACATCCGCCTCGCCGGGGAGATCGCGCGGCGGATGGAGAAGGAGCGGCGCGCCGCGCACGAGATGGACATCGCCCGGCAGGTGCAGGCCCGGCTGCTGCCCGACGCGCCGCCTCCGCTCGCGACGCTCGACTGCGCCGCGCGCTGCGTGCAGGCGCGCGATGTCGGCGGCGACGGGTACGACTTCATCGATCTCGGCCCCGGCCGGGTCGGCCTCGTGCTGGCCGACGTGTCCGGCAAGGGCATTCACGCCGCGCTGCTGATGGCAAACCTGCAGGCGCACATCCGCAGCCAGAGCGGCATCGCGCCACTCGACCCGGTGCGGGTGCTCTCCGAGGTCAACCGCCTGCTGTTCGGCTCGACGGCCACCGAGCACTACGCGACCGTCTTTCTCGGCGTCTACGAGGACGCGACCAGGCGGCTGCGGTACGTGAACGGAGGCCTGAACCCTCCGGTGCTGCTGCCGTCTCGCGCCGGGGTCGAGCCGATCCGGCTCTCGCCCACGGCGCCCGCCATCGGGCTGTTCGAGCAGTGGCAGGGCTCGGCGGGAGAGGTCGCGATCGAACCCGGGGACGTGCTGGCGCTGTTCAGCGACGGGGTGACCGAGGCGATGCACGGGGAGGATGAGTTCGGCGAGGCGCGCTTCATCGAGGAACTCGGCGCCTGCCGCGGAGGGGCCGCGGCCGACATCGTCGAGACCATCCTCGGAAGCGTGGAGGCGTTCAGCGCCGGCACGCAGTACGACGACCTCACGCTGGTCGTGGCGCGCGGCGGCCCGCGCGCGCCCGCCGAGTGACCGCGCCTCGCGCCGAAGACCGGCCCAGGCCCGCCGGCGACGCGCCCGCGATCATCACGCCCGCCGATACGCGTCCGCGTTCAGGTACTTGAGGCCGGTGTCCACCATGAGGGTGACGACCCGGGCCTCGGGTCCGAGCCGCTCCGCGACGCGGAGCGCCGCGACCACGTTGGCCCCGGAGGAGGTGCCGGCGAAGAGCGCCTCTTCCCGTGCAAGACGCCAGGCCATCGCGGCCGTCGAGCGCCAATCGGCCGTCGGCCTCGGCCCGCGCGATCACGGCCTCCGCCATGCGGTCCTTCATGCTCCCGGTCGGGTTCTCCCACTCGAGTTTCACGAGCACGCCCGCACCCTGCGGCGGGACGATGCGCCGAAGACGAACCATCGAAGTGTGGCCGATCGCATCGAGAACGTTCACGAGTGCCTCCCCGAATCTGTCTCCAAGCCATCACCCCGGCGGCGGACAACATCTCGCCGCGCGAATTCGCCGTATAGTACACCGGACGTTTCGGCGGAGGACCCACGATGGCTTGTTCGCGCGCTGCAATCCTGGGAGCGGTTGTGCTCGGCTCGGCCCTGCTGGCTTCCGGCTGCACGTCGTCCGGCGCGCCGTCACGACCGGGCCAGAGTCTCGTCGTCAACTCCCTCGAGGACTCCGCCAGCCCGCCGGCCGGCATGACGACGCTCAGGTCGGCCGTGGCCGCGGCCGAATCGGGCGCCACGATCACGTTCGCCTCGGGGCTGAACGGGCAGGCGATCCTGCTCTCGACCGTCGGGGCGGCCCACACGACGCTCAGGGGAGAAGCCTATTCGGGCATGACGTACCTCGGCTACCAGGACCGCGACTACGGCGCCTCCGCCATCTACGCCCGAAAGAACCTGGTCATCGACGCGTCCGCCCTGCCCGACGGCATCACGATCAAGTGGAACGGCGGAGACGCCAGCCGCGCCCGGGTCATGGCGGTGTACGGCAACCTCACGCTGAGGCACGTCACCATCACCGGCGGCCATTCGTACGCCGAGGCGATCGCGGGGGGCACGCAGCCCTACACGCTCGCCCGGGGCGGGGGACTGGCTGTCTGGGGCACCCTGACGCTCGATCACGTCACCGTCGCCGGGAACACGTGCACCGGCGACCTCGAAGGAAGCCGGGACCGCGGCACCTACGGTGGCGGCATCTACGCCAACGGCCTCGCCGTGGCCGACAGCGTGATCAGCGGCAACTCGGTCATCGGCTACGGGGCGGCCGGCGGCGGCATCTACTCGGTCGGCGGCGCCGAGAACGTGTCCGGCCTCGGAAGCAACACCGACCTCGAGCGGACCGCCATCACCGGCAACCGCAGCACGGGCGAGCACTCGTACGGCGGAGGCATCTTCACCCTCTCGGGCGGGCCCGCCAACCGCGCGACGATGACGCTGACCAACTGCACGGTGGCCCGGAACCTGGTCGAGGACCACCCGGACATTCCCGAATCCGGGCAGCACTACGACAGGGGCGGCGGCATCTACATGGGCGGCGGATCGCTCGACCTCTTCGGCAGCACCGTCGTCGAGAACGCCGTGACGGGCCACCTGGCGACGTTCAGCGGCAGTCCGAACCTGGGCGGGGGCGGCATCGCGGCCACGATCGGCAACGCCCACACCGTCGAGTTCGTCTACCTCGGGAACTCCATCGTCGCCGGCAACACGCTCAACGGGGCGGCCGAGGACTGGTATGTCGGCTCGATCCTCTTCTTCAACAGCCTGGGCTACAACCTGGTCGGCGACGTCGATTTCAGCCGGATCCTCGTCCCGGTTCCCGAATGGATGATGTCGAGTCGAAAGCGCTGGCCCAAGGTCGGCGACCACGACGGCGTGACGCTCGCGCAGGCCGTGGACGTGGCTGGCGCGCGCACCCACCCCTGGATCCTCTCCGTCGGGACCGACGCGGGCCAGCCCGCCGTGCTCTGGTACCCGCCGGCCGGCATGGCCCTGAACCAGGTTCCCGCCGGCACGCGCAACGTCACTTACGTCAACGCCGGCTACACCGGTGCCGGCAGGCCTACCGACGATTTCCTCAACTACGTCCTGGCGCGGGTGCGGACCCTCTATGGCTCGGTCCTGGGCAGCGACTTCGGCACCAGCTTCGGCGACATGACGGGGACGACGTGGTACGGCCCGCCGGAGACCTGGCCGACCGACGCGCAAAACGCCGACTGGATTGCCTTCTGGCGCAACCTGGACCTGGCCATTGGGGGAAGACTCGGCATGGCGGGCCTGAACGACGATTTCTGGGGGAACTTCACGAGCGGCCCGCTGGGGAGCCACGTCCAGCTCACCGTGACCAGGGACACGCTGCGGGTCGGCTCGATCTCCGCCGACCAGCTTGGCAACCCGCGCCCTTCGGGCGGGCTCGCCGATATCGGGGCGATCGAGCGGTGAGGCCACGGACGACCGCCGGGCCGCGCCCCAGCCGGCCGGCGCGTCCTCACGCCGGCTTGCGGCGGTGCTCGGCGTCGATCCGCTCGGTCGCCCTTGTGAGCGCGGGCCGCGCGGCATGCTCGGTCACGACCCCGTCATGGACGGCGCGCTCGAGCGCGCTGCGCTCGGCCAGGGCCAGGCGCAGGCGGGCGATGCGGCGCTCCTCGTCGGCCACCGCAGGGTTCGCCTGCTGCGACACGGCAATGCTCGTGTCGATCGACTTCAGCCTCGTGTCGAGTTCGGCCTGGAGTTCCTCCCGCACCGAGGCGGTGACGAGGTGCCGTTCGGCCAGGATTCGCAGCTCCGCCCGGGCCCCCGCCGCCGCGAGCTGTTCGGCCTTCAGGCGCTCGTAGGGATCGTTCGCCTTCGGCAGCAGGCCGAGCCACGAGACCAGCGGCCGCATGGTCGTGCCCTGCACGATGATCGACAGCGCGACCACCCCGAACGTCAGGTTGAGGATCAGCGTCCTTCCGGGAAGTGTCGCCGGCACGCCGAGCGCGAGCGCGATTGACACGCCCCCGTGGAGGCCTCCCCAGAGCAGCACGTGCTGCCAGTCAAAGGGGATCCGCGCCGAGAACCGGTTGCTTACCGGCGTGAGCGAGTAGACGGTCAGCAGCCGTCCCAGGATCACCGCGGCGGCCGCGAGGCCGATCGGGCCGGCGGCGCCGATGAGGTCCGTCACGTGGACGGCAATGCCGATCAGCAGGAAGAGCAGCGAGTTGATGACGAAGGCCAGGTACTCCCAGAATCCGAACAGCGCGACCCGTGTTCTCGAACTCATCCCCTTGACGACGCCCAGGTTGCCGACGACGAGCCCGGCGGCGACCGTGGCGATGACGCCCGAGACGTGCAGGTGCTCCGCCGCGAGGTACAGACCCGTACGCCACGATCGTCGTGAGCGTGATCTCGACGCGGGCCTCGTCGACGTACGAGGTCAGCTTGCTGCCGGCATAACCCAGCGCGGAACCGAGCGCCGCGCCGCCCAGGACCATCGTCGCGAAACGCGACAGCCCTTGCCCGACGCCCACGCTTCCGCCGAGCGCCGCGGCCAGCAGGATCTGGAAGAGGACGACGGCCGTCCCGTCGTTGAAGAGGCTCTCGCCTTCGACGATGAGCGTCAGGCGGCGATTGAGGCCCAGCTCGCGGAACAGCGCCACGACCGAGATCGGGTCGGTCGCGCTGATGAGCGCGCCGAACACAAGGGCCGACGCCACCGGGAGGCCGAGCCAGAGCGACACCGCGTAGCCCGTCGTCAGCGTGGCGACCACCACGCCGGCCGCGGCCAGCACGAGAATCGGCCCGATGTTCTCCTTGAGTTCGCGCAGGTCGAGGTGCAGGCTCGACTCGAAGAGCAGGCCCGGCAGGAAGAGGGTGAAGACGATCTCGGGCGTCAGGATATCGAACTGCCCCGGCGCCATGCCGATGGCCGCGAGAACCGACGTGATTGGCCCCCGCACGAGGGCAATCCCCATCCCCGCGAAGACGAGAGCGGCCGTGTACGGCAGGCGAAGGCGGCTGGCCAGCAGCGCCACCACCGAGGCGGCGATCAGCAGCAGGAGGAGCAACTCGACGAGCGAAGTTGTGGACGCCATGCGTGTTCGCCCCTCCGCCCGGGCGGCCCGACGGTCGCGGTCGCGACAGTCATCCGCGCCAGGGCCAGCCGGCTGTCGACGACGAGCCCTGCGCCGCGTCGCGGAACGACGTCCGTCCCGACCTGCCTACGCCAGGTCGTGCTTGATGCGATCGAATTCTTCCTTGGTGATGTCCCCGCGTGCGTAGCGGCGCTTGAGAATCTCGATCGGCGCCTGACGTCGTCGACGGGGCCCACGGCTCCATTCTATGCCCGGCGCCGACGGCCGCGAAGATCGCGGGCCTCGAGATGACCGAGGACTGGCGGCGGAGGGCGCAGGCCTGAAGGCCTGCGGTATCTGGGAATCTCCACGAGACTTGCAGACAGGGCAGGGCGTAAGGCGCAAGGCGTGAGCGTAAGGCGCAAGGCGAAGGGCGTAGGGCGTGAGCCGCTGAGCCCGGCCGGCTTGACACGCCGCGCCCGGCGTCGATATCGTGAATCAGCCACAACTTCGGGGCGGGGTGCAAGTCCCCACCGGCGGTAAAGCCCGCGAGCCCGCAAGGGCAGGATCCGGTGAAACTCCGGGGCCGACAGTGACAGTCTGGATGGGAGAAGTTGAGGGCGGCAGGGGCACGTGTCCATCCGGGCACGCGCCTGTCGTCTGCCTGCCTCATCCCCATCGCCCCGTTTCGAGGACGCGGTGGGACACCTGGAAACCTCCGACGATCGCGGGTTCATGGCCGAGGCCCTTCGCCTCGCCGCGCGGATCCCGCGCCGCCCGTGGCCCAATCCGCCGGTCGGCGCCCTGGTCGTCCGCGACGGCCGCATCGTCGGGCGCGGAGCGCACCACGGGGCGGGCACCGAGCATGCCGAGGCCGTGGCGCTCCGCGAGGCGGGCACGCTCGCTCGGGGGGCGACGCTGTACTGCACGCTGGAGCCGTGCAACCACGAGGGACGCATGCCGCCCTGCGCCCCGCTCGTCGCCGCGAGCGGCGTGGCCAGGCTGGTCGCCGCCATCCGCGATCCCAACCCCAAGGTCTCCGGCGGCGGTCTCGCGCGCGTTCGCGACGCCGGCGTGGACGTGACGCTCGGCGTCATGGCCGAAGAGGCCCTGGAAACGGCGTGGCCCTTTGTCTGCACCGGGGCGTTCGCGCGGCCGTTCGTCCTGCTGAAGACGGCCGTGTCGCTCGACGGCCGGTTCGCGCCGCGGGCCGGCCAGCGGACCGCCGGCGAGCCGACCTACCTGACGGGCGTCGCCGCCCGCCGAGAGGTCCACGCGCTTCGCCGGTGGAGCGACGTGGTCGTTGTCGGCGAGGGGACGATGGCCGCGGACCGGCCCGGTCTCGACGGCCGGCTGGCGGGCGACGCCGACGCCTGCCCCGACCTCGACCCGCTTCCCGCCTACGTGGACACCGATCTCAGCCTGCAGGAAGGATGGTCGCGGCCCTTCTGGGTGTTTGCCGGAGCGGAGCGCGCGGCCGGCCAGGCCCGGCAGGGCATCGAGCGTCGCGGCGGGATCGTGGTGCCGTGCGCGGAGCGCGACGGGCACGTCGCGCCCGAGTCGCTGGTCGCGGAGTTCGGACGCAAGGGCGGCCGCTGCCTGATGGTCGAAGGCGGACCGCGCCTCGCCGCGGCGTTCCTGGACGCGGGGGTCGTCGACCGGTGGGTGTGCTACGTCGCGCCGGTCACGATGGGGGAGGGTCCGACGTGGCCCGACCGCCCGTCGCGCGGCGCGTTCCACCTGACGCGCGCCGGGGCCGTCGGCCCTGACGCCAGGCTCGTCTTCGACCGCGCGCCGTTTCACGCCGCGCTGGCCGACCTCGCCGCCACGCCGGGAGGCTGCTGATGTTCACCGGGCTGGTGCGCGAGGTCGGACGGCTCGAGTCGGTTCGGAGGTCGGGCGGGGGCGCCGGCCTGGAGATCACCGCGCCGCGCACGGCGCCCGACCTCCGCGTCGGCGACAGCCTCGCCGTCAACGGCGTCTGCCTGACGATCACGGCCAGGGCGGGAGCGCGCGTCCACGCGGACGTGTCCGCCGAGACGCGTCGCATCACCACGGTGTCGGCGTGGCGTCGCGGCGACCGTGTGCACGTCGAGCCGGCGCTTCGCGCCGGCGACAGCCTTGGCGGCCACTTCGTCCTCGGGCATATCGACGGAGTCGGACGCGTGGAACGGGTCTCGCGGGTGGCCGGCGGACTGGCCGTGACCGTCTCCGCCGCGCCGGCGATTCTCGGGCAGCTGCTGCCCAAGGGCTCGATCGCCGTGGACGGCGTCAGCCTGACGCTCGACGAGGGGCCGTTCACCCGCGCGTTCACCGTCACGCTCATCCCGCACACGCTGCGCGAGACGCGCTTCGCGACGCTCGGCGCCGGCGACCGCGTCAACCTCGAGGTGGACGTCCTCTCGAAGGCGGCGCGGGCCGGCGCCAACACCGAGAAGCCCCGCCCCTCGAGCCGGGCCGGCACCCTGACGATAAAGGCGATCGCCGCCCGCGGCTGGATCGGGCGCGACGCGAGGAACCCATGACCGAGCCGATCACCCTCGACCCGATTCCCGAAGCCCTGGCCGCTCTTCGCGGCGGCGGCGTCATCATCGTGGTGGACGACGAGGACCGCGAGAACGAAGGGGACTTCGTCGTGGCGGCCGAGCACGCGACCGCGGACAGGATCAACTTCCTGTCCAAGCACGGCCGCGGCCTGGTGTGCTTCGCCGCCACGCGCGAGCGGCTGCGGGCGCTGCAGCTCGGCCCGATGGTCGCCGAGAACACGGCGCCGCTCGGCACGTCGTTCACCGTGTCGGTGGACGCCGCCGAGGGTACGACCACCGGCATCTCGGCTCAGGACCGGGCGCGGACCGTGCGCGTGCTCCTCGATCCGGACGCCCGGCCGCGCGACCTCGCGCGTCCCGGCCACGTCTTCCCGCTGCAGGCGCAGCCGGGCGGCGTCCTGCAGCGCGCCGGCCACACCGAGGCCGTCGTCGATCTTTGCCGCCTGGCGGGCCTCTATCCCGCCGGCGTGCTCTGCGAAATCCTCGACGAGGACGGGACGATGGCCAGGCTGCCGCGCCTGCGGGAGATGGCGGACGGCTTCGGCCTGCTCGTCGTGTCGATCGCCGACCTCATCGCCTACCGGCGGCGGCACGAGAAGCTCGTGCGCCGCGAGATCGAGATCGGCCTGCCCACGCGCTGCGGCCAGTTCCGCCTGGTGGCCTACAGCACCACCGTCGACGACGCGCTCCACCTCGCGCTCGTGAAGGGGACGATCGCCCGCGACACGCCGACGCTCGTGCGCGTCCACTCCGAGTGCATGACGGGCGACGTCTTTCACTCCCTGCGCTGCGACTGCGGCGAGCAGATGGAAGCGGCGCTCGCGGCGATCGAGTCGCGCGGCGCGGGGGTGTTCCTCTACATGCGCCAGGAAGGGCGCGGGATCGGGCTGCTCAACAAGCTGCGGGCCTACGCCCTCCAGGACGGCGGCAGCGACACCGTCGAGGCGAACAGGCAGCTCGGCTTCCCGGACGACCTCCGCGACTACGGCATCGGCGCGCAGATCCTCGACGACCTCGGCGTCGAGCGCATGGAGCTCATCACGAACAACCCGCGGAAGATCGTCGGCCTGCGGAGCTACGGCCTCGAGGTCGTCGCCCGCGTGCCGCTCGAGATCGCGCCCAACGGGCGCAACGACGGCTACCTGCGCGCCAAGAAGGAGAAGCTCGGCCACCTGCTCGCCGGGGTGTGACCGCGGGACGGGCGGCGGCCGGTTCGACACGACAACGGAGGCAGACGATGGGACAGGTATTCGAGGGACGGTTCGAGGCGCAGGGCAGGAAGCTCGCGCTGGTGGCGTCGCGGTTCAACGAGTTCTTCACGCGCGAGCTCGTCGCCGGGGCCCAGGACGGCCTGCGCCGGCACGGCGTGCCCGACGGCGACGTGGACGTGGCCTGGGTGCCGGGCAGTTTCGAGATCCCGCTGGCGGCCCAGCGCCTGGCCCGGAGCGGCCGGTACGGCGCCGTCGTCTGCCTCGGGTGCCTGATCCAGGGGGACACGCCTCACTTCAACCTGGTGGCCGGCGAGGTGGCCAAGGGGATCGCGCAGGTCTCGCTCGCGACCGGCGTGCCGGTGGTGTTCGGCATCGTCACGGCCGACACGCTGGAGCAGGCGATGGAGCGCGCCGGCACCAAGGCCGGCAACCGCGGGTTCGACGCCGCGGCGACCGCGCTCGAGATGATCGGCGTCTGCGCCGCCATCGACGGGGCCTGAGGCGGCCGGCGGCTCTCGGCGGTCGGGGGGCGGTCGTCGCGCGTGGGTCGGCTGGCCGACGGCCGCTACCAGACCACCCGGACGCCGCCCCACGCCGAGATCGCGGCATCGCGCGTCATGAGCGGGACGTCCAGCCGACGGGCCGCCGCGCAGATCAGGCCGTCGAATGGATCGTTGTTCGGGTGCGCCTCGTCGGCCAGGAACACCTGTTCGGGCGTCAGGTCGAACGGTTGGAAGGCCGGATTGGCGAACAGACCCTCGAAGAAGTCCCGCAGCGCCATCGACGACGGGTTCCGCCGTCCGCCGAGCACGAGCCCGAATTCGACCATCACGATCGCGGGAACGTAGATGATCGCCTCCTGTGCCTCGCAGGCCTCGAAGAGCGCCGCCGCCCGCTTGCCGAGACGCCGGTCTCCGCGTGCGTAGTAGATGAGCGCGTGCGTGTCGCAGGCGGCGGCCTGGGGCAGCCTAGCCACGTCCGCCTCGGCGTCGCGCCTTCACCGCCGCCGGTACGGCTGACACCGTCGCCGCCACCCGCCCCGGATGTCCAGTCGCCGGTCCGCCGTCGGAGGCCTCTACGCCCACGAGCAGGGCGTTCCAACGCGCCTGCCACCCGCGCCATGCCTCCGCCGAGACGGCCGCGAGTCCATCGGCCTCTTCGACGGCGAGCGAGGCCAGCGAGCCCTTCATCGAGCGCACCGGCCGCGCCGTGTGCCCGCCGAACCGCGCCCTGGTCAGGAGACGGTCGAGGCACTCGCTGAGGCTGCCGACGGCCTCTACCCTCGCCCGGCCCTTCAGCCAGACCAGGTTGTCCGGCGAGAGCGTGACGGAGATCGCCTGCTTGGCCATACGATAATCATCGTGTACCGTCGCCCGTGAGAATGTCAACACGTCCACACTCCTTTGGCGCCGGAATTCGGCAGGGCCGCCACGTGACCCTCTGTTGACGAGGCCCTGCAACCTCCCGGCCAGCAGCCCGCGGCGCTCGACCCGCGGGATCGTGAGTGGAAAGCGGCCGGAGGCGCCCGCCAGATCGGGAACCTGTGGTTGGGCTGCCGAGAATCTGCGACGGCTGTCGCGGCGCGGATGGAAGTTCCTGCAGGCCGCCAGCCGCCGGTCGTCAGCCGGTGCTCAGCTTGGCCCGCGCGCCGAGGCCGGGTATCATACGCCCTTCAGTCCACAGCGGGAGGCGGATGGCCAGGATCAAGGTGTCGGTCGAACGTGTCGGCGGCTGCTGCAATCTCCCGATGATGGTCGGGGACTGCTTCTACGTCGACGGCTCGAAGCTCTCGGTGCCGGACGGCAAGTTCGTCTGCCTGTGGGCGCTCCAGAGCATGATGCCGGTGTTTCCGATCCTGGGCGTCCAGGACCACGTGCCGTCCACCCACTGGGTCCACGCCGTCCGCCATTTCGTCTGCCCCGATCCCAAGGGCCAGGTGCTCTTCCGCCTGGAGACGGTCGCCGATGATCCGGATTGACGCGAGCCGGTGCACGGGCTGCCGGTGCTGCGAGGCGGCGTGCGCCTTCTACCACACGGGCAGCGGCGGCCGGCTCCTCTCACGCATCCGCGTCGTGAACCTCTACGAGCTGGGCGTGGACGCGCCCGTGGTGTGCCAGCAGTGCGAGGAGCGCTACTGCCTCGCGTGCCCGACCGAGAGCCTCGCGCTCGGCCCGCTCGGCCAGGTCGTCGTCTCGCCGACGCTGTGCTCGGAGTGCGGCGCGTGCACGCGGTCCTGCCCGATCGGCGCCATCGAGCCCGTGGAGGGAATCGCTTACGTCTGCGATTTGTGCGGCGGCGACCCGCGGTGCGTCCCCGCCTGCACCCAGGGGGCGATCGCGTTCGCACCGGGCGCCGGCGGGACCACGACGCTCGCGGCGTTCAAGCCCGGCAGCGAGAAACTGGCGCCCAGTCACAAGCGGGCCCGGTTCGTGCGCGCGCTCGGGTCGTCGGTGCGCGCGGGGTGGGAGATGAACCGTGGCTGACCGCGCCTTCGGCTACGGCGGGCGCGTCCTGCGCGTGGACCTGACCGGGCGGCGCTTCGAGATCGAGCCGCTCGACCGGCGCTGGATCCGCGACGTCGTCGGCGGCCGCGCCGCCAACACGAAGCGTCTCGCCGAGGACCTCGACCCGGCGAGCGACCCGCTGGGCCCGGACAACCTCCTCATTTTCGGCGTCGGGCCGCTCACCGGCACGCTCCTGCCGGCCTCCGCCTACTACACCGTGACGGCGCGCTCTCCGCTGACCGGGATCCTCGGCGACTCCGCCGCGGGCGGCCACTTCGGGCCGGAGATGAAGCTGACCGGGTTCGACCAGATCGTCATCACCGGGTGCGCCGACTCGCTCGTCTACCTGCTCGTGACCGACGACGGCGTCCGGTTCGTGCCGTGCCCGGAACTGGCGGGGAAGGACGTGGTCGACACGACGGCCGCCATCCGCGAGGCCACGGCGACTGGGACATCCAGGTGGCGGCGATCGGCGTCGCGGGCGAGAACCAGGTACGGTTCGCGGCGCTCGTCTCGAGCGGCAACCGCGTCAACGGGCGCGCCGGCATGGGCGCCGTCATGGGCTCCAAGCGCCTCAAGGCGATCGCGGTGCGCGGCGGCCGGCCCGTCCGGCTGCACGATCCCCTGGGCTTCGCCGACGGGGTCCGCAAGGTCCACCGCGCGATCCTCGACCACCCGGAATACGAGAAGCGCCGCCGCCTGGGCACGACGATGCTCATGCAGGACCTGAACCGGATCGGGATCCTGCCGACCAACCACTTCCAGCAGGGGCTCTGCTCGTACGTGGACGACGTCTCCGGCGAGACGCTGGCGGCGACCTACAAGGTCAAGAACAAGAGCTGCTACAACTGCCACGTCCACTGCTCGCGCTACTACGTGTGCGAGGGGATCGAGGCCGAGGGGCCGGAGTTCGAGACGCTGTGCGGCTTCACCTCCCGCATCGGCAGCCGCAGCCTGCCGTTCGCGCTCGAGATGAACCGCACGCTCAACCAGTACGGCATGGACTCGCTGGCGGTGTGCGAGCTGGTCGGCTGGCTGATGGAGTGCCAGGACAAGGGGCTCGTCGCGCCCGGCGACGTGGACGGCCTGCGGGTGTCGTGGGGCGACTGCGACTCGGTGCGGCGCATCGTGGAGATGATCGCCCACCGGCGGGGGGTTGGCGACGCGATGGCCGAGGGCGCCACGCGGTTCTCGAAGCGGTTCTCCGCGGCGGCGCAGCAGCTGGTGATGCAGGTCAAGGGCCTCGACATCATCTGCGGCGACCCGCGCGGCATCAAGGCGTACGGCCTCACCTACGCGGTCGCCTCGCGCGGCGCCGACCACCTGCGGGCCGAGCCCTACTTCGAGCTGACCGAGCGCTGGGAGGTGGCGCGGCGGCGCTTCGGGACCGAGAAGGCCGCCGACCGCCTGGCCGAGGAGGGCAAGGCCGCGCTGGTCACCTACTCCGAGAAGGTCGCCCTGCTCACCGATTCGCTGACGATGTGCAAGAACGTCGGGTTGTGCATGGACGTGATCGACCTCGAGCGCGCCGCGGGGCTGCTGGCGTCGGCGACGGGCGTGCGCTACACGCCCGAGCAGCTCGACCGGCATTTCGGCGACGCCGTCCTGCGCGACTTCCGCCTGAACCGCTCGTTCGGCGTGACGCGCGAGCACGACACGCTGCCCGACCGGTTCCTCCACGAACCGCTCGCCGAGGGACCCACCCGCGGCTCGGTCGTCGATCTCCCCCGGATGCTCGACGAGTACTACCGGCTCCACGAGGAATGACCACCGGGGGCGATCGACTCGTCGAGCGCGAGCGCGGCCTGCACCGCCAGCTCACGCGCCGCCACATGACCATGATCGCCATGGGCGGCGCGATCGGCACGGGGCTGTTCCTCGGCAGCGGCATGGCCGTCGGCCAGGCCGGCCCCGGCGTCATCGTCTCCTACGTCCTCGGCGTGGGGCTGTGCCTCATCATGATGTACGCGCTGGCCGAGATGGCGGTGGTGCATCCGACGGCCGGGTCGTTCGGCGTCTACGCCGAGACCTACCTCAATCCCTGGGCCGGCTTCGTCGTCCGCTGCACGTACTGGTTCGCGCAGGTCGTGGCGATCGGCGGCGAGGTGACGGCGGCCGGGATCTACACGCAGTTCTGGTATCCCGCCGTGCCGCTGTGGATGTGGGTCGTGGTCTACTCCGCCGCGCTCATCCTCGTCAACCTCACGGCGGTCCGGCTGTTCGGCGAGTTCGAGTACTGGTTCGCGATGATCAAGGTCTCGGCGATCCTGCTCTTCGTCGTGCTGGGGATCGGCTACGTGTTCACCGGGATCGGGGCGGTCGAGCCCGTGGGCCTGCGCCATCTCGCGGACCCCGCGACCGGCGGGTTCCTGCCGCACGGCTGGGCGGGCGTGTACCAGGCGATGCTGGTCGTCATCTTCTCGTTCTACGGGATCGAGATCGTCGCGGTGACGGCGGGGGAGGCGATGGAGCCCGAGCGGGAGGTGCCGCGCGCGCTCAGGAACATGGTCGTGCGCCTGGGCCTCTTCTACATCCTCGCGATCGCGCTCGTGGTGGCCATCGTCCCGTGGCAGCGGGCCGGGCTGGCGGAGAGCCCGTTCGTCACCGTCTTCCGGTCGCTCGGCGTGCCCTACGCGGCCGGCGTGATGAACTTCGTGGTCCTGACGGCCGCGCTGTCGTCGATGAACACGAACCTGTACCTGTCCGGGCGCATGCTGTTCTCGCTCTCGCGCAGCGGCCTCGCCCCGGCGACGTTCGGGCGGCTCTCGGCGCAGGGGGCGCCGCGCAACGCCGTGCTCGCGTCGACGGTCGGGCTGGCGCTGGCGGCCATGCTCGCGGCGCGGTTCGCCGGCTCGGCCTACCAGTGGCTGCTCGGCATCGCGATCTTCGGCGGGATCCTCGTCTGGATCGCCGTCCTCGTGACGCTCTTCGCATTCAGGCGGGCCCGGGCGCGGCAGGGGCTGGCGCCCGGCCACGTCCGGATGCCGCTCTACCCGTGGCTGCCGCTGGTCGGCATCGCGGCGCTCGTCCTCGTGCTCGTGGACTGCTTCTTCGTGGGCCTGTCGGTGGCCTGGATCGCGGGGGGGATCTGGGTCGGATTGGTGTCGCTCGCTTACATGGTGACTCGCAAGGCTGACGGCTGACGACCGACGGCTGACGGTCAGCCACGGCGTGACGCGCGTGACCCGGCCATCGGCCTTCAGCCGTCAGCCGCCAGCCGTCAGCCGTCAGCCGGCGTGATGCTATACTTCCCCCGCTCCCTCGGCCACGTCCGGATTTCCCAATGAGGATCCCATGTGGTTCATCCTGATCGTCCCCATCCTCCTGATCGTCTGGGCGATAGCCGTCTACAACCGGCTCGTCGGCCTGCGTAACCAGTCGACCAACGGCTGGCGCCAGATCGACGTGCAGTTGAAGCGGCGCCACGACCTCATCCCGAACCTGGTCAGCACCGTGAAGGGGGTGATGGAGTTCGAGCGCGACACCCTCACGCAGGTGGTGGAGGCGCGGGCGAAGGCCACGACGGCAACCGGGCCCGCGGACGCGGCCGTCAAGGAAGGCGTGCTGACGCAGGCGCTCGGCAAGCTGTTCGCGCTCGCCGAGAGCTACCCGCAGCTGCACGCCAACGAGAACGTCCGGGCGCTGCAGGAGGAACTCGCGTCCACCGAGAACAAGATCGGCTTCGCGCGGCAGTTCTACAACGACATCGCCACCACCTTCAACACGGCGCAGCAGCAGTTCCCGGCGAACCTCGTCGCGGGCTCCTTCGGCTTCAAGCCGGTGGAGTTGTTCGAGGTCGCCGACGCCGCCGAGCGCGAGGTGCCGACGGTGGACCTGTCGATGAAGAAGTAGGGTCGCCACCCGAGCGAGACCGGCCCATGAATCTGCTCCAGCAGCAGGCGCGGAACCGCCGCCGCACCTGGACGGTGATGATCGTCTTCGTCGCCTTCCTGTTCCTCCTCGGGTACGGGTTCGACCTCTTCTACCTGGGATCGCCCTTTCCCATCGCCGGGCTGCTCGCCCTCGCGATCGGCACGGCCGCCGCCGCCGGCGGCTACGTCGGCGGCGACCGCGCGGTGCTGGCCTCGTCCGGGGCGGTGCCGATCGGCCAGGCCCTGGCGGCCGCATCCAGCCCGGACGGACGCCTGAAGCTCACCCAGGTCGAGAACGTCGTCGAGGAGATGGCGATCGCGGCGGGCCTGCCGAAGCCTGCCGTCTACGTCATCGCCGATCCCGATCCGAATGCGTTCGCGACCGGCCGCGACCCCGATCACGCCTCGATCGCCGTCACCGAGGGGCTGGTCAACGCGCTGACGCGGGAGGAACTGCAGGGCGTGGTGGCGCACGAGATGAGCCACGTGCGCAACTACGACATCCGCCTGATGACCGTGGTGGCGGCGCTGGTGGGCGCCGTCCTGCTGCTGTCGGACTGGGGGACGCGCGGCATGTGGTGGGGCGGCGGCCGGCGGCGCGGCAGCCGCGACCAGGGCGGCGGCTCCCTGGGGATCGTGCTGCTCGTGCTGTGGATCGTGGGCATCGTCCTCGCCCCGATCGTCGGGCAGATGCTGGCGATGCTCGTGTCGCGCCAGCGGGAGTACCTGGCCGACGCGTCGGGGGCCGAGCTCACGCGGAACCCGCAGGCGCTGGCCTCCGCGCTCGAGAAGATCGAGTCGGCCGCCGAGCCGACCAAGTCGATCAAGCGCGGCACCGCGAACCTGTGCATCGCCGATCCGCTGGGCCGCAAGGTCGGCCTGCGCGAGGGCGCGGTGGCCGACCTGTTCGCGTCGCACCCGCCGATGGTCAAGCGCATCGCCGCCCTGCGCACGATGGCGTACGAAAAGGCCTGAATTGACATCCTGAAGCATACGAATCATCATTATTTGTATGCGTACGACGCTGGACCTCCCCATCGATCTGGTCGAGGAAGCCCGCACCGTTCTTGGCTTCAAGTCGAAGACCGACACCATCGTCCTGGCGCTGCGGGAACTGGTGCGCAGGCGCCGGGTGGATGATCTCAAGGCCCTGCTCGGGCGCGTGGACCTGGAGATCGACCTGTCGAAGTCGCGCCGAAGGCCGGCGCGGGGCCGCCGGTGATCGTCGTCGACACCTCGGTGTGGGTCGCCAGCCTCAGGCGCGGACGGGCGCCCGAGGCCGAGGTTCTTCGGGCGCTGCTCGACGCGGACGATGTGGCGCTGGCCGTGCCGGTCAGGGTCGAGTTGCTGGCCGGCGCGTCGAGTGGTGACCGCCCAGCGCTGCGCCGGGCGCTGTCGGCGCTGCCAGTGCTCTATCCGTCGTTCGACACCTGGAAACTGATCGAAACCTGGATCGATCGCGCGGGTCGCCGCGGGCATCGATTCGGCCTGGGCGACCTCCTCATCGGCGCGCTGGCCGGCGAGATCGGCGCGCTGCTGTGGTCGCTCGACAGCGAGTTCGCCCGCATGGAATCGCTGGGCCTGGTGCAGCGATACCTTCCATGACAGCCATCCGAGGCTGAGAAGCCGGCGCCCTTTCGGCGCGGCAGTTCCGGTACACTAGCGCATGGCCCCTCCACCCGCCGTCGACGACGTCCCCGGCCCGCGCCATGCGTGACCTGGTCGTGTATGCGGCCGGCGGGGGCATGCGCGGGATATTCGGCGCCGGGGCCTTCCATGCCCTGTCCGGGTTGGGCGTGCGGGACCGCGCGCGGGCGATCTACGGGATCAGCGCCGGCGCGCTCAACGCCGCGCACTTCGCGCTCGGATCCCCGATGCAGGCGATGGAGTGGTATCTGCAGTACGTGCCCGAGCACGGGATCCTGGCCCACGCCACGCCGGTCGGCCTGATCCGGGGGGAGGACGTCGTCGACGTGCCCGAGGCCGCCCGCGTCCTCGAGAGCGAGCACCTGCTCGACGGCGAGGCGCTCTCCCGCTGTCCCATCCCCGTGTCGTTCGGCGTGGTCGAACGCGAGGGACTGGGCTTCCGGTGGATCGACGCCCGCCGCCCGGACGCGATCCGGGTGCTGCTCGCCTCGTCGTCGATCTTCCCGTTCGTCCGGGAGGGCGTTGTCGTGGACGGGGTGTCGTGCATCGACGGCGGCTACCGGGAATGGGTCTGCCACGCACGGCTGCGCCGGGAGCACCCCGATGCCAGGCTCCTGCTCGTCCTCAACGGGAACGAACACGAGTCGATCGTCCGGCGGGTCGTTGTCGGGGCCATGCTCCGGCTGCGCGACGAGCGCCTGGCGGGGGTCTGGCTGGACTCGATCGACCGCGGGCCCGCCGAGCTCGACGAGGCGCTGGCCGATCCGAACACGCTGGTCATCGGGCCGGACGAGTCGTTCCCCGTGCAATTCGCCACGACCGACCCGGCCGTGCTCGCCCACGGGTTCTGGCTCGGCTACCGGGCGGTACTGACCGAGCGGGACCGCCTGATGCGATTCCTCGACGAGTAGGCGCCGCCCCGCCTGGACGACAGGAGCACCGTCTTCGCGGCTACGTGAGGGCCCCGAACAGGCGCCCGACCAGGGCCGTCACGGCCATCGCCACCGCGCCCCAGAACACGACGCGCATCGCGCCCCGGGCCATCCGGGCGCCGCCGAGCCGCGCCGCCGCGGCCCCGAGGACGGCCAGCAGCAGAAGAGAGGCCGCGACGACACCGGCGCTGACCAGCGGAGAGGGAAGAAGCGCGGCCAGGATCGCGGGCGGCGCCGCGCCGACGGCGAACGCCGCGGCCGACGACAGCGCCGCCTGGACCGGGCGGGCGCGCGTGATCTCGTGGATGCCGAGTTCGTCGCGGGCGTGCGCCCCCAGGGCGTCGTGAGCCATCAGTCCGGCGGCCACAGTGGCGGCGAGTTCCGAGCCGAGGCCCCTGGCACGGTAGATTTCCGCCAGCTCGGCGTGTTCCGCGTCCGGAGAGGCTGCCAGTTCCCCCCGCTCTCGAGCCAGGTCGGCCGCTTCCGTGTCGGACTGCGAACTCACCGACACGTACTCGCCGGCCGCCATCGACAGCGCGCCGGCAGCCAGCCCTGCCAGGGCGGCCAGGATCACGGCCGCCCGTCCCTGCGCGGCCGCCGCGACGCCCACGACCAGGCTGCTCGTGGAGATCAGTCCGTCGTTGGCGCCCAGGACCGCCGCCCGGAGCCAGCCGATGTGCTCGGTGCGATGGAATTCGCGATGTCGCATACGGCCGACATTCTTCCACAGATCCGGGGACGCCGGCTCGAGATCGCGGGCCTCCCATTCGCCCGAATCTCCCAATTCACTTGAGTGGTGTCAGGACATCGACGAGCGACAGGGGATCCACCCGGGTCCCTGCCAGCCGCACGGACCAGTGGAGATGCGGGCCCGTGGCGAGCCCCGTGGCTCCAACCCTGCCCACCACATCGCCGGCCGCAACCGTGTCTCCCTCGTGCGCCAGGAAGGCCGACAGGTGGCCGAGATACGAATACAAGCCGCGCCCGTGGTCCAGGATGATCGTGTTTCCCGAGTAGTACAGGTTCGCGGCCAGCACGACTCTCCCCGCGTTGGGGGCCTTGACCGGCGTGCCCGTGGCCCCGGCGAAATCCGTTCCCCCGTGCGGGCTGCGCGGTTGTCCGTTGTAGACGCTGCGCTTGCCGAATTCGCTGATGGGTCTCCCGGGGACAGGAAGGACGAACGGCCCGCTCCAGTACCGCTCGGGTGACCGGGCATCGAAGATTGCACGCACCCTCTCCGATTCCTGCTGGATGCGGTCGAGCGCTTCACGGGGCGGCGACACGTAGCGCTCATCTACGGTCAATGCGCGCGTCGCGAACTTCTTCGACGCAACCCTCATGGGGTAGTCGACGGCCACAGCCTTTCCTTCGGCGTCCAGTCCGGTGACGCGGACGACATATCGGCCCGGCTTCGTGTCCAGATCGATCCCGATGAGCGCGGACCACTCCATCGGACCCCCGGTTTCGAAACACGGGAACGATCGCTTGAAGGCGCCGACCCGCACGCCGTGGAGTGGCCGGCGGCTTCCCACCGTCAGCAGCACGACTTCGCCCGGCTGGAGGGATCGCGCCCGATGGGCGACCGTGATGTCTGCGGGCCGTGCCAGGACGGTGCACAACGTGATCGGTGCAGGGAGTAACAGGCAGAGGGCAAGGAATCGGAGGTTTCTCATCGCACCCGTGCTGACTACTGTAGTCCTCGCGGGCACGCGGGTGAACCACCTTCTCGAGGGAGACGACCGGGGGGGTGGGTGTCGTGAGGTCCGCCTTCGCCAGTCGGCTGGCTTGCCTGGTCTTGGTGCCCCTCGACTTGCTCCCTCACGATCGATCGCTCGGGACACCATTCGCCTCGGTCGTCCGAGAGTGGGCCTGCCATGAGCGAGCCTTGCGGCTCATGAATGCAGGCCGCGAGGCGAGTCGAATGGTGCGGAAGGGGGGATTCGAACCCCCACGCCCTTGCGGGCGCCAGCCCCTCAAGCTGGTGCGTCTGCCAGTTTCGCCACTTCCGCAAAATGAGGGGAGAAACCTACTTCTTCACTGGCGCCGGAGTCGGTGCCGCAGGCACGCTGACCGGGGCCGACGTCCGGCCGCCCACGACCGACCCGCCCCCGCCACGCTGCCACAGGATGCCGAGGCCCATCGCGCCGATCATGAACAGCACCGCCGTGACCGTCGTGACCCGCGTGAGCAGTGTCGCGCCAGCCCGTGCGCCGAACGCCGTCTGACTGCCGCTGCCGCCGAACGCGCTCGCGATGTCGCCGCCGCGCCCCTGCTGCAGCAGGATCGCCATCAGCAGCACCAGGCAGACCACCACGTAGAACACCGTCATCAAGTACTGGACAACCACGGCTATTCACTCACTCCCGGGTGACGTCCCGGGCATTTACGCGGCAGATCCCAGCGTGCCGCCGTTCGACCCCAAGAGCCGACAATTATATCCTGCCGGGGCGGCTGCCGGCCACGATTTCCGCAAACGCCTTCGGATCCAGGCTCGCGCCGCCCACCAGCGCGCCGTCCACGTCGGCCTGGCTCACCAGTTCCTTCGTGTTCGCCGGCTTCACGCTGCCGCCGTAGAGGATGCGGCAGGCGTCGCCCGCTTCGGCGCCGAACCACTCGCCGAGCCGGCCGCGGATGTGCGCGTGCGCCTCCTGCGCCTGCGCCGACGTGGCGTTGCGCCCGGTCCCGATCGCCCACACCGGCTCGTAGGCCACCGCCAGCGTCGCGATCTGGTTGGCCGACAGCCCGTCGAACCCCGCCCTGATCTGCCGGTCGAGCACCCGGAGCGTCTCGCGGCCCTCCCGCTCGTCGAGCGTCTCGCCGATGCAGACGATCGGCGTGAGCCCGCCGGCCATCGCGGCCTTCACCTTTCGGTTCACCTGGTCGTTGGTCTCGCCGAACTTCGTCCGCCGCTCGGAGTGGCCGATGACGACGAAGCGGGCCCCCGCTTCGCGCAGCATCGCCGCGCTCACCTCGCCGGTGAACGCCCCCTCGGCCTCCCAGTAGAGGTCCTGCCCGGCGACGGCGACCCGCGACCCGCGGGCCGCCTCGGCCGCGGCGTGCACGGCCGTGAACGGCGGCGCCACCACGATGTCCACGTCGTCCATCCCGGAGACGAGCCCCGTGAACTCGCGGACGTAGGCGACCGCCTCGGCAACGGTCTTGAACATCTTCCAGTTGGCGGCGACGAGAGGTGTGCGCATGAACCACCAGCTATCTATTCTCGAGTGCTGCCACTCCCGGCAGCGTTTGCCCGCCCAGGAACTCGAGCGACGCGCCGCCCCCGGTCGAGATGTGCGTGATCCGGTCGGCTACGCCCGCCTTGGTCACCGCCGACACCGAATCTCCGCCGCCCACGATCGTCGTCCCCTGGACGCCGGCCACCACCCGCGCCAGCGCGTTGGTGCCCGCGTCGAACGGCGGCAGCTCGAACACGCCCATCGGCCCGTTCCACACCACGGTCCGGGCGCCCGCGACCAGCGCCGAGAACGCCGCGACCGTGTCGGGCCCGATGTCGACGCCGATGCGATCCCCGATCGACGCGTCGGTCACCGGGAGCGTCGCGTGCGGGGCGCCCGCCTCGAGCTTCTCGACCACGACGTGGTCGGTCGGCAGCGCCAGCTTCACCCGGCGCTCGTGCGCGTGGGCCGTGATCTGACGGGCGGCGTCGAGCTTGTCGTCCTCGACGAGCGAGCGTCCGACGGCGAGGCCGCGCGACTTCAGGAAGGTGTAGGCCATCGCCCCGCCGACCGCGAGCGCGTCCACCTTGCCGAGCAGGTTCTCGATCACGTCGATCTTGTCCGACACCTTGGCGCCGCCGAGGATCGCGACGAACGGGCGCTCCGGCGATCCGAGCGCCAGGCCGAGGTAGTGGACCTCCTGCTCCATCAGCAGTCCCGCCGCCGGGCGCGGCAGCAGTCTGGCGATCGCGTCCACCGAGGCGTGCGCCCGGTGGCTCGACCCGAACGCGTCGTTCACGTACGCGTCGGCCGGGGCCGCGAGTGCGGCGGCGAAGGCCGCGTCGTTCTTCTCCTCCTCGGGATGGAACCGGAGGTTCTCGAGCAGCACGACCCGGCCGGCCTGTGCCGCCCGGTCCACGGCCGCCCGCGCGGCCGGCCCGACGCAGTCGTCCGCGAACTCGACCGGTCTTCCGATTAGTTCCGACAGCCGCGCGGCGACCGGCTTGAGCGTGAACTCGGGATTGACCTTGCCCTTCGGCCGCCCGAGGTGGGACGCGAGGATCACGGTCGCGCCGCGATCGAGCGCGTACGCGATCGTCGGCAGCGACGCCCGGATGCGCGCGTCCGAGGTGATCCGTCCCTCCTTGATCGGGACGTTGAAGTCGACCCGCATGAAGACCCGCTTGCCGGCCAGATCGAGGTCCTTGATCGAGAGCTTGGCCACGGGAACCTCCAAGGTGAAAGGTGAATCGGCCTTAGAAGCCCTTCTTCCCGATGAGCCCGAGCAGGTCGACGCAGCGGCACGAGTAGCCCCACTCGTTGTCGTACCACGAGAGGACCTTCACGAAGTCGCCGTCCACCACCTTCGTGTACGCCGAGTCGAGCATCGACGAGTGGGAGTTGCCGCGGAAGTCGATCGACACCAGCGGCTCGGTGACGTACTCGAGCACCCCCTTCAGCGGCCCGTCGGCGGCCGCCTTGAACGCCGCGTTGACCTCGTCGGTCGTCGTCTTCTTCGAGACGATGACCGAGAGGTCCACCACCGACACGTTCGGCGTCGGCACGCGCATCGCGAAGCCGTCGAGCCTCCCCTTGAGCGCCGGGATCACCTCGCCGAGCGCCGAGGCCGCGCCGGTCGTGGTCGGGATGATCGAGAGAGCCGCCGCCCGCGCCCGCCGCAGGTCCTTGTGCGGGAAATCGAGCAGGTTCTGGTCGTTCGTGTAGGCGTGGATGGTCGTCATCCAGCCCTTCACGATCCCGAACTGCTCGTGGAGGACCTTGGCGACCGGCGCCAGGCAGTTGGTCGTGCACGAGGCGTTCGAGATGATGTGATGGCGGGCGGCGTCGTACTGGCCGTCGTTCACGCCCATGACCAGCGTCACGTCCGGCCCCTTGGCGGGCGCCGTGACGATCACCTTCTTCGCCCCGGCGGCCAGGTGCTTGGAGACGTCCTCGCGCTTGGTGAACTTGCCGGTCGACTCGAAGACGACCTCCACGCCGAGGGCCTTCCACGGCAGCTCGGCGGGGTCCTTGATCGAGAGGACCTCGAACCGGTCGCCGTCCACGCTGATCGTGTTGCCGTCGGCCGTCACGCTGGCCTTGAGGTTGCCGAGCACCGAGTCGTACTTCAGCAGGTGCGCGAGCGTCGAGGCGCTCGTCAGGTCGTTCACGGCGACGAAGT
Organism: uncultured Acidobacteriota bacterium; assembly: GCA_963776495.1. GTDB lineage: Bacteria > Acidobacteriota > Vicinamibacteria > Vicinamibacterales > Fen-181 > FEN-299. The sequence goes on from CAVZMW010000003.1 coordinate 1,803,632, forward strand.
CGATGTCGTCGTGCCCCAGCGCCGCCCTCATGATGTTCCGGCCGATGCGGCCGAAACCGTTGATGCCAACCTTGATGGCCATGCGTGCCTCCTGCAGGAAGTGACAAGCGGGGTGGTCGATCCGGCGCGCGCCCGAAACCCCTGTATTATAGCGAAGGACCGGCGTGCCGGCGCCCCGAAGCGCGGCCTTTTCGGCCCAGTCCGATGTATTTTCTGTACACCGCCGCCAGCCTCGTCCTGTTCGTCGCCTTCGCGCCCTATTTCGCCTACCAGGCGCTCAGATACCGGAAGTACGTCGCCAACCTTCGCCAGCGCTTCGGCTACCTGCCGGTGTCGTTCAACGTGGACGGCGAGCCGTCGATCTGGATCCACGCCGTCTCGGTCGGCGAAACGTTGACCGCCCGGGCGCTCGCCGGCGACCTGAAACGCCGCTACCCGACGCTCCGGCTCTTCGTGTCGACCACCACCATTGCGGGCCAGCAGGTCGCGTCGCGCGAGATGGCGGAGGCCGACGCGGTGTTCTACTTCCCGCTCGACCTGCCGCACATCGTCAACCGGACGCTGCGCCTGGTGAATCCGCGCCTGTTCGTGGTGATGGAGACCGAGATCTGGCCGAACCTCCTGCGGGCGTGCCGTCGCGCGGGCGTGAAGACGGTGATGGCGAACGGCCGGATCTCGAACCGGTCCTACCCGCGCTACCGCATGGTCCGGCGGCTGTTCCGGCAGGTCCTCTCCGACATCGATCGCTTCTGCATGCAGTCGCGCGAGTCGGCCGACCGGGTCATCGACCTCGGCGCCGACCCGGCCCACGTCATCGTGACCGGCAACCTGAAGTTCGATTCGCTCAAGGCGGCGGCCGGCCTCGCCCCGGACCGCGGCATGCCGCGCGCCCTCCGGTTCTTCCGTTTCTCGGATCCTCGGCCGGTCGTCATTGCCGGGTCGACGATGCGCGGCGAGGAAGTGACGGTGCTCAGGGCCTTCGCGCGCGCGCGGGCCGACGCGCCGCGGGCGCTGCTGATCCTCGCGCCGCGCCATCCCGAGCGGTTCGGCGAGGTGGAGCGGCTGGCGAGGGAGGAAGGGTTCCGAACGGTCCGGCGGTCGGCGCTGACGATCGACGAGGAGCCGGCGGCCGACGTGGTCGTCCTCGACACGATCGGCGAGCTGGCCGAGCTGTACCGCCTCGCGACGATCGCCTTCGTCGGCGGCAGCCTCGTGCCGAGCGGCGGGCACAACATCCTCGAACCCGCCGTCTTCGGCCGGCCGATCCTGTTCGGGCCGCACATGGAGAACTTCCAGGAGATCGCGGCCGCGTTCCTCGAGGCCGGCGCGGCGCTGCAGGTGGGCGGCGAGTGGGAGCTCGAGGCGGCGCTGCGCGATCTGCTGAACGATCCCGCCCGTCGCGCCGCCCTCGGCCGCTCGGCGCAGGCGATCGTCGAGACGAACCACGGGGCGCGGGAGCGCACGCTGGCGGCCATCGCGGACCTGCTGCCGCCGGGTGGCGCACGGCACGCCCGCCCGTTCCACGTCGTCCGCCGGTCGGGGACCGAGCAGGGCTGAAGAGTGTGTGAAGAAATCAGGCTCAAGGCTCAAGACTCATGGCTCAAGCGCGGAAACCACGCGTGAAAGACCCTGAGCCGTGAGCCCTGAGCCGTGAGCCCTGAGCCCTGAGCCTTGAGCCTTCTTATGTCCCTGGCGAGTTCCCTTTACGCTTCCGTCGCGCGCGCGAGACGCCGCTGGTACGCCCGCCGCCCGGACTGGCGCCGGCGGCTGGCGCGTCCCGTCGTCAGCATCGGCAGCGTGTCGGTTGGCGGCAGCGGCAAGACGCCTGTGGCTGCGCTCGTCGCGCGCCTGCTCCTTCGGGCCGGCCACCGCCCGGCGATCCTGACGCGCGGCTACGCGCGCGCGGTGTCGTCGGACGGCGTCACCGTCGTCAGCGACGGGCAACGCGTCCTGGTCGATCTCGACCGCGCGGGCGACGAGCCGCTCATGCTCGCGCGCCGGCTGCCGGGCGTGCCGGTGCTCGTCGCAGCCGATCGCTACCTGGCCGGCCGGCTGGCGGAGACGAGGTTCGGCTGCACGGTCCACGTGCTGGACGACGGGTTCCAGCACGTCGAACTCGAGCGCGACGTCGACCTGGTCCTGCTGTCGCCCGAAGACGTGGAACGCCCGGTCACGCTCCCCGCAGGGCGACTGCGCGAACCGCTGGACGTCGTTCGCGCCGCCTCCGCGGTCGTCGTCGGCGAGGCCGACGAGGCACGGGCGGCCTGGGTGGGGGCGGCCGTGGGCGCTGGCGTCGTCTTCAGGCTGACGAGGGCGCTCGGCCGGCCGCAACCGCTCGGGGCGCCGCCAGGAGGCGTCGAACCGGCGGACGGGGCGCATATCTTCGCGGTCGCGGCCGTCGCCAGGCCGGAGCGATTCTTCGCTGGTTTGGAGGCCGGCGGCTGGACGCTTGCCGGCCGCGTGGCGTATGCCGACCACCATCGGTTCACGCGCGCCGACATGAGCGACATCGCCGCTGCCGCCCGCGCCGCGCACGCCGCCCTCGTCCTGACGACCGAGAAGGACGCTGTCCGGATGGAGCCGCTCGGCCCGCCGCCGGTGCCCGTCGCGTGGGTGCCGATGACGGTCGGCGTGGAGCCGGCCGTAGAGTTCGCGGCGTGGCTCATGAGGCGAATTGGAAGCAGGCAGTTCGCCGGCTGATGGCTGAAGACCGACGGCTGACGGCGGTGTGACGCGGGTCGCGCTACCGGTCGTCGGCCTTCAGTCGTCGGCCGTCAGCCTGAACGTACCGGATGAAGCATCGCTTCGAATACTGTCTCGTGGCCCTCGCGGCCTTCGTCGTCCGCCGCCTGCCGTGGCGTCTCGTGACCGCGGGAGGCGAGTGGCTGGGCCTCGCCTTCTACGCGCTGGGCGCGCGCCGGCGGCAGATCGCGCTCGACAACCTCGCCCGCGCCTTCCCCGAACGCGGGTCGGGCGAGCGGCAGCGGATCGCGCGCCGGGTCTTTCGCCACTTCGGCCGGATGACGGTCGAGTTGCTCAAGTTCAGCACGCTGGCGCCTGACGAGATCCTCGCCCGCGTCGATGTCGAGGGGACCGAGCACGGACGGCAGGCCTACGCCGCGGGGCGCGGCGTCTTCTTTCTCACGGCCCACTTCGGCTCCTGGGAGGTGGACGGCCTCGTGCACGCACTCGTGCTGGCGCCGATCGGCGTCATGGCCCGAAGGCTCGACAACCCCAGGCTCGACGCCATGCTCGAGCGCATGCGCCAGTGGACCGGCAACTGGGTCATCTACCGCGACGGCGGCATCAGGCGGGCGCTGCGCGCGCTCGAGTCGGGGCAGGGCGTGGCCATCCTGATCGACCAGCACGTCCTCGGGGCCGGCGCGATCCCGGTCGACTTCTTCGGCCGGCCGGCGGCCACCACGACGGTGCTGGCGTCGCTCGCGCTGCGCACAGGCGCGCCGGTCATCCCGGTCTTCTCGATTCCCACCGCCCCGGGCCGCTACCGCATCATCTACGAACGGCCGGTCGAGCGGCCGTCGGCCGATTCGCCGGACCCGGTCCGCGAGTTCACCGAGCGCTGCACCGCCGTTCTCGAGGCGTGCGTCCGGCGCCACCCCGAACTCTGGCTCTGGATGCACCGCCGCTGGCGCGACCCGCAGCCCGATATCGAAGAGGCCGGTCCCGATGCCTGAGACGATCGTGGTGACGGCGCCGAACTGGTTGGGTGACGCCGTCATGGCGCTACCCGCAATCGGCGCCGTGCGCCATCACCATCCGCGCGCGCGGCTCGTCGTGGCCGCGCGGCCTTCGGTGGCCGGCGTTTTCCGGATGGTGTCCGGCGTCGACGACGTGGTCGCGCTGGAGGCGGGAGGGGGATGGGGACGCGCGGCCGGGTGGCGGGCCGAGGCGGACGCGCTGGCCGGCGCGCGCGCCGGCCTGGCGATCCTCTTGCCGAACTCGTTCCGCAGCGGGTGGATCGCGCGCCAGGCCGGGATCCCCGAGCGGTGGGGATACGCGGCCGACTGGCGGACACCGCTGCTGACCAGGGCCGTCGCCAGGCCGCGCGGCTCCCTGCACCAGGCCGACTACTACACGGCGCTCGTCGCCGCGCTCGGCATGCCGGCCGCCGGCGAGCCGGCCCGGATCGTCGTGCCGGGCGACGCGAGGGCGCGGGCGGCGGCGCTGCTGGCCAGCCGCGGCGTTGACGACGGGGTCGTGCTGGTCGGCATCGCGCCGGGCGCGGCCTACGGCGGCGCGAAGCAGTGGCCGCCCGAGCGGTTCGCGCGCGTGGCGCGCCATCTGCACGAGCGGCGGGCTGTCGTGTCCGTGCTCGTCGGCAGCGCCGCCGACCGCGCGGCCGGTCGGCGCCTCGGCGGCGGCCCGGCGATCGTCGATCTCATCGGCGAGACGGACCTGCCGCTCCTCCTCGGCCTGATGACCCGGTTTCGCGTCTTCGTCAGCAACGACTCCGGCGCAATGCACCTCGCGGCCGCGGCCGGCCTCCCGGTGACCGCCATCTTCGGGCCCACCGACGAGCGGCAGACGGCGCCGCTCGCTTCCGGCTCGCCGTCGGCCGCACCTCATGCGATACTCACTGGCATCGCGTGGTGCCGCCCGTGCATGCTGCGGGAGTGTCCGTTCGACCACCGCTGCATGACCGGCGTCGAGCCCGAGCGCGTATCGGCGGCCGTCGAGCACCAGATCGACCACCAGCCCGGGAAAGTTGGCGCGTGAAACCAGCCGTGTTCCTCGACCGTGACGGGACCCTGATCGAAGAGGTCGGCTACCTCAACCGGCTGGACCGCGTGTCGTTCTTCCCCTGGAGCGTCGAGGCGGTCCGCGTGCTCGGCGACGCGGGCCTGCGCGTGGTCGTCGTCACCAACCAGGCGGGCGTGGCGCGCGGGTACTTCGACGAGCAGCTGGTGCGGGACACGCACGCGCTCATCGACGAGCGGATGCGGAACGGCCGCGCGAGGATCGACGGCTACTACTATTGTCCGCATCACCCCGACGGGAAGGTGGACGCGTACCGCGCGGTGTGCGACTGCCGGAAGCCGAAGCCGGGCATGCTCCTGAGGGCGGCGCGCGACCTCGACATCGACCTCGCCCGCTCGTTCGTGGTGGGCGACCGGTGGCTCGACGTCGAGATGGGACGCGCCGCGGGCGCGACGACCGTGCTGGTGAAGACCGGCTACGGCCTCGAAGACGACGACAGGCCGGCCGGTCTCGAGGCCGACCGGGTGGCCGACAACCTGATGGACGCGGCGGGGTGGATACTTCGACGATCGAGGGACCGGTTGGCGTATCGCTGAGGGCCTTTTCCCATGCAGAACTCCCGCACCGCCAATTCGCACGCGGCCGACCACGACCGGCTGTCCCGCTTGCTGGCCGTCGTCGATCGTTTCGCCGAACGCCGCCTGGCGGTGGTCGGCGACATCATGGCCGACGAGTTCCTGACCGGCCAGATCTCGCGCGTCTCGCGCGAGGCGCCGGTGCTGATCCTCAAGTACCAGTCGACCACCATCGTCCCCGGCGGCGGCGGCAACGCCGCCAACAACGTCGCCGCGCTCGGGGCCGGCGTGGACTTGTACGGCCTGGTGGGCCAGGACGACGGCGGGCGCGCGCTGCTCGAGGCGTTTCCGCCGTCGGTGCGGCGGCGCGGCGTGATGCGGCCGGCGGGATACCGCACCCCCACCAAGACGCGCGTGCTGGCGGGCGGCATCCACTCGGCCAAGCAGCAGATCGTCCGGATCGACCGCGAGCCGACCGACGCGCCGCCGGCGCCGGTGCTGCAGGCGTTCGCCGAGAAGGTGCTGGCGTCGATCGGCCGGGTGGACGCGGTGCTGCTCTCCGACTACGGCTACGGCGTCATCACGCCGCTGCTGGCCGACGCGATCGCGCACACGCTCAGGTCGTCGGGCCTGAAGGCGCCGGTGCTCGTCGACTCCCGCTACAACCTGAGCGCGTTCATGGACGTCACCGCCTGCACGCCGAACCTGCCCGAGGTCGAGCAGCTTCTCGGCATGCGAATCGGCGACGACGAGGAGGCGCTCGAGCGCGCGGGGCGGACGCTGCTGCGCCGGCTGCGGATGGGCGCGGTCGTGATCACGCGCGGCAGCCGCGGCCTGTCGCTGTTCGAGCCGAAGGTGCCGACGGTTCACATCCCGATCTACGGCAGCGACGAGATCGCCGACGTCACCGGTGCGGGCGACACCGTGATGGCCACCATGGCGCTGTCGCTGGCCGCCGGGGCGTCGTTCGAGGACGCGGCCCGGCTGGCCAACTACGCCGGGGGGATCGTCGTGATGAAGCGCGGCACGGCCACCGTGTCGGCCGACGAGCTGCGGCACGCGATCACGGTCGACAACGGATAGCGACACCCTGGCAAGTGTGAAGTGCGAAGTAGGAAGTGCGATGGGGGAACCGCCGTCAGCGAGGGTCTAACTTCGTACTTCTTACCTCGTACTTCGTACTCTGTACCTGACCTGATCGCGCAACTGGGGGACGCTGTCGTGGTCGTGACCGAAGATCGACTGGACGGCCTCGTCGCCGCCGACCGTGCGGCGGGGAGACGGATCGCGTTCGCCAACGGGTGCTTCGACGTCCTGCACGTCGGCCACGTGCGCTACCTGGCCGGCGCGGCGGCCGAAGCCGACCGGCTGATCGTCGCGGTGAACGACGACGAGGTCGCGGCCGCGTTGAAGGGGCCCGGCCGGCCCGTGCTGGCCGCTGGCGCGAGGGCAGAGCTGGTGGCCGCCGTGCGCGGCGTCGATTACGTGGTGATCTTCCCGGACCGGACCGTGGCGCGGCTGCTCGAGAGGTTCCGCCCCGACGTGCACTGCAAGGGGACCGACTACACCGTGGAGTCGGTCCCGGAGCGCGAGACCGTGCTCGCCTACGGCGGCCGGATCGCGATCGTCGGCGACGAGAAGCGGCACTCGACGACGGCGCTGCTCGATAGGGTTCGGCGATGAGCCTGAGCCTTGCCCTTCGACTCGGGCGTTGTGAGCCCTCGCTCAGGGCACCCCGAGCGAAGTCGAGGGGTGAGTCTTGAGCCTTAGGATCCTGATCGTCCGCCTCGGCGCGCTCGGCGACATCGTGCACGCGCTGCCGGTGGCCGCCGCCTTGCGCGAGCACTACCCGGACGCGCGGATCGACTGGCTGGTCGACACCCACCACACCGCGATCGTCGACATGGTGACGGTCATCAGCCGGCGGACCGCGGTCGAAAGCCACCGGGTGCTCGACGGGCTGCGCACTATCGGCCTGCTGCGCCGGCAGCGGTACGACGTGGCCATCGACCTGCAGGGACTCGTGAAGTCGGCCCTCTTCGCCCGCCTGTCGGGCGCCGCGCGCGTCGTCGGCTTCGACCGGGAGCACGTGCGCGAGCGCGCGGCCTGGTGGTGGTATACGGAGCGCGGCCATCCCGGCGACGCCGCGCACGTCATCGACCGGAACCTGTCTTTGCTGGAGCCGCTGGGCATCGCCGATCGGACTCGCCGGTTTCCGATCGCCGTGCCGGCATCGACGGCGGTCGAGGCCGTGGCGGCCCGGGTGGCGCGCGACGGTCGGCAGGGATTCGCCCTGGTCAACCCGGGGGCCGGATGGCCGAACAAGCGGTGGCCGATGGACCGGTTCGGCGAGGTGGCCTCGTGGATCGCGGCGACCCATGGCCTGCTCCCGGTCGTGCTGTGGGGGCCCGGCGAACAGGACGTGGGCGTCCGCATCGTCAACCGCTCGCGGGACACGGCCATCCTGGCGCCGAAGACGGGCATCGGCGACCTGCTGGCGCTCTCGCGCGGCGCGCGGCTGATGCTGTCGGGCGATACCGGGCCGCTGCACCTCGCGGCGGCGGTCGGCACGCCGATCGTCGCGCTGTTCGGCCCGACCAATCCCGCGCGCAACGGTCCGTGGAACCCCGACGACATCTCGCTGTCGCGGTACGACGAGTGCGTGTGCCGCTACGAGCGGCGGTGCCGGCGGGGGCGCTCGTGCATCGAGGACATCTCTGTCGGCGAGGTGCGCGACGCGATCGACCGGCGCCTGGCCGCCGCCGCGACCCGTGGCTGAGAGCGCCCGCGCCATCGCGCGCGTCCGACGCGGACATGACGAGCCGCGGGCGGCGGCGGCGGTGATTTTGCTCGCCCTGAAAGTCTCGTTCCGACTATAATTAGTGGCTCTGCCGGCAGCGGGCGGTTAGCTCAGTGGTAGAGCACCGGCTTTACACGCCGGCTGTCGCAGGTTCGAATCCTGCACCGCCCACCATGGGCCGTGCGGTTCGGTCGCGCGGGCTTCCTGGCCCGCGGGGCACGTGGCATCGACGGGCGGAGGCGGCGTGGACAGACGCCGCTCAAAAGACCCGGCCGCCGGTGACCTGTTCGGGATGCGGGGTCGTAGTTCAGTTGGTTAGAACGCCGGCCTGTCACGCCGGAGGTCGCGGGTTCGAGTCCCGTCGACCCCGCCAGCCTTCGCTCGCCGTCGGTCCGATGCGTGCCTCCGGCGAGCTTCGGCTTGGCAAGCCAGCGCTCACTCACTGCCGGTCCGATGCGTGCCTCCGGCGAGCTTCGGCTTGGCAAGCCAGCGCTCACTCACTGCCGGTCCGATGCGTGCCTCCGGCGAGCTTCGGCTTGGCAAGCCAGCGCTCACTCACTGCCGGTCCGATGCGTGCCTCCGGCGAGCTTCGGCTTGGCAAGCCAGCGCTCACTCACTGCCGGTCCGATGCGTGCCTCCGGCGAGCTTCGGCTGGCAAGCCGGTCTTCGCTCACGCCCAACAATCCGCTTGCGCATGTGGCCATGCGTGAGCTACGGCGTGCCGACGACATCCGCCCCTCGCAACGTCTTCAGCGGACACCCACTTGCTTCTCGTGCTCCCCGGCATGAGAATCCCCCTCGACGGGCGCGTCGGGCGTGGCGTGGAAACGTCGGTTGCCAACCTGGAACCTGCGATTCACGCGTTCTACCTATTGGATGTTATCCCACCATGGCTACCGACCCTCATCTTGCGATATCGTTCGACGGCGAAACGTCGATCGAGTTTCCGGCAGAAGGGATGACCGCGAGCGCGACAGTCACGAAGGTCGGCGTGGCACTGTACCGACTCGATTCAGTGCCCGTGATGGTCGATTCCGTCAAGTTTCGCGATGTCATCGAGGCCGACGAGGTGGACGGGAAGACGCTTCGATTCCGCCGGGTCGCACAGAAGTCGGACTGGCGCGTGTTCGACTTCCTCCTCGCCAGAGATGACCGCGAAAGCGAGAAGATCAACCGTGTGCTTCGGCGTGTTGAGCAACTCGGCGGGCACTGGGAGCGAGTATTCGGCGGTTGCCTGTTCATCTGTTTGCCGCCGGAAGTAGACTGGAACCCGACCGCGGACGTGGTGGGATAACCAGCCGTTGCACTGGACCGCGGCCGCGGGACGTTTACCGTAATTCGACGGTCGCCGGCGCGGCCGCGGCCAGGGAACAGCACTACGGTAGCCGGACGGAACTATGGGCATCCTAGATTTTTTGAACGGCAAGGGAAGCACGGCGACTCGACCGCTGGAGTTGCAGTCTATGACTCTGCTGCAACCGGAGGCTGTTATCTCGGCCCGAGCGGCGGTCTCGGACGTCGCCAGTCTGGGCAAGGCGATCCAGGGAATCGTGCGGGGGAACGAGAAGGCTGGAGTGGCACAGGGACTTGTTGCTGCGATCATTGTGAAGCCTGGTCGCCGCATTCGAATCTGGTGCGAACTGGTCCCCAAACCAGATCGTGCCGCCACAAGTGTTCTTGAGGAGCAACTCGGAGGGGCTCTTGTGCCGGAGGTCGCCGATGTGATCGCCTTCGCGATGTACTTCGCGCGCGGCCAAGTCCAGATCCCACGGATACCCCGGGCTTGGCGTGAGGTCGCTGCTGAGGGACAGCCTGTCCGCATCCCGGATGGAATCGTTGCTGCTCTTTGGCCGGACGCCGGCTAACATGGCGATGAACCGGACGGTCGCCTTCGGCGCCCGCCGCTTATCGCCAAACCGTTATGCGGAAGAGACCGAGTGCGGGCGGTCAGGCGGCAACCAGCTTCCTGACATGGAGGTGCTTTCGATTGCGATCGGCGTGCCAGAGGTCGGTACTGAACCTGCTGATTCAGCCAACTCTCGGCAGAGGTGCTGAAGGCCAAGGACAAACGGATGGCCATCTCCGGGGAGATGCCCGCCCGACCGTTCAGGATGGCCGACAGCGTCTTCCGGCTCACGCCGAGGGCGGTAGCGGCCTGGGTCACGGTGACGCCCAAGGGAGTGAGGCAGAGTTCGCGGATGACCTCTCCGGGGTGAGGCGGGTTGTGCATTCTCATGACGGTCTCAAGGGTAGTCCTCATAGTCCACGCGCACGACGTTCCGGCCTTCGAACGCGAAGGTGATGCGCCAGTTGCCGCTGATCGTTAGCGCCCATGTGCCCTTCCGCCGGCCTTGGAGTTCATGCAGGTCCAAGCCGGGCAGGCGCATGTCGGTAGCCGTCGTGGCGACATGCAGGCGGCCCAGAATCAATCGCAACCTCTCGGCGTGCTTGGCCTGGATGCCGGCCTTGCTCCCCGTGGTGAAAAAGCGCTCCAGCCCGTTGTGCCGAAAGTCCTTGATCGCCACGAAACGATTGTAACGCGTAACTGGTCACGTTACAATCCGGCTGACCACGCGTTGCACCCGACGCCGTCTGGAGCCATCATTGGCCGCCGCGGGTGAAGCGGAGCGTTGGGCCGACGCGATCCCAGGTGAAGGGAGAATGGAGCTTGGCATGCGTGCCAGGACTCGCGGGCCGCTCCACAGCGGCCGCCCTGGCCACCCAACGCAGCTCGACTCGCCACCGTGCGGGCCAACCGCGGGGCGTGGCTCGTCGCAAGGCCAAGAGCGAGTCCAGGAGCCGCGTAAAATCGCACGGGCGAGCCAGTCGCCGAACGAAGTCGGACAGGGACCCGTCACGATGGGCACTCTCGCTCGCGTCGTCGTCGCTGCGGTTGTTCTCTCCACGGTCGCGGGCCAGGCGCAGTCATTCAGCGACCAGGAACGTCCGAACGTCGCAGACTGCGTGACGCAGGCGATGACGTTCACCATGAACGGATCGTCGAGAACCGACCTGAAGCCGCTGCCCGCCTCGTGGGTCACCCTCGAGTTCTTCCGGCGGCCCGGCGCCGGAGCGCACCTCGGCCGACTTCTCGACGAACGCGATTTCCGGGCCAACGCCCGACCGGCAGCGGTGCTCGCCTACTCCCTGTTCGTGGAACTGTTCGGCAAGGAGCGGAACCCGTTCGTGATCGGCCGGACGGTGGCCGTCCACGGCGACCGGTTCGTGATCGTCGGCGTCGCCGCCCCGGACTTCGAGCCGCGGGACGCCGGCGTCATTTGGATACCTCGTCCTCCCAACCTGAAGACCTGACCGAGGCGACGGAGCCGGACAGGCTCTCTCATCCCCTCTCTCTCGCGACGTCCGATCTTCACAACTGCGACACGGGAGTCGGGGTCGTCGATGGCATACACGGGGCGGTAGTTGTCCCGGCGGAGACGGCACTTCTCCTCGCAGGACAGCTTCTCGGCACCAGACGGCCGGCCCTACCGATCCCGGGTAGCGCGGGCCTCCTGGCCCGCGGCCCCTCGGCAAATGCTCGACGTTCGGCCAGCCCGGCGGTATCATTCGAGGGGCTCGTCCCGCGGGGAGAAGGAGAGTGGCCATGAGACCAAGGCATCGCCTCGTTGCCCTCGTCGTCGCGCTCTCGCTCGCGTGGATCACCGCGGGCACCCTGTACGGGATCACCAACGGCCGGCCGGACGGTGAGAATCACCCCTACGTCGGATTCCTCCTGTTCTACGCGCCGGACTCGAACGGCGACATCGTCCCCCAGTGGTACTGCAGCGGCGCGCTCATCTCCCCGACCGTCGTGCTGACGGCGGGTCATTGCACCGATGGCGCCAGCTACGCGGTGGTCTACTTCAGGGCCGACCTGCGGGTGCCGGACGCTCCCGGGATCAAGGGAGACGCGTTCACGCACCCCGGCTTTTCGTGGGACTGGCCGGAGGGCCTGCTGGGCTGGGAGGCCGTCGACACCGGCGTGGTGGTGCTGCAAAGCGCGGTCACCGACAGGGGCTACGCCGCGCTGCCACAGGCCGGATTCGTCGACGGCGTGCCGACCGGGACGACCGTGGACATCGTGGGCTACGGAGCGCAGTACAAGGACAAGACCTCCGGCCCGCCCGACGGCCGGTGGGCCTGGACCGGCGAGCGCTACTCCGCGACGACGCAGATTGCCGCGAGCGACCACCGGAACAGCGACATGTGGATGAAGGTCTCCGCCAATCCGGCGAAGGGCAAGGGCGGGATTTGCTTCGGCGACTCGGGCGGGCCCGACCTGCTGGCCGGCACGGACATCATCCTGGCGACGAACTCGTTCGTGACCAATGCCAATTGCGCCGGCGTGGACTATTCGAACCGCGTGGACCGCGCGGTGGTCCTCGACTGGGTAAACGGCTTCCTTCAGTAGGCGCGCCCGCCGGCCGCACGCGCCGTCTTCACCGCCCCCGCCATTCAGAGGATGTTCGATGATGCCACGCCAGGTCACTGCCCTGTTGCTCGCCGCCGTCCTGCTGTCGATTGCCCCCGCCAGGCCCGTGGCGCAGACCACTGCAGGCGCCGCGTTCTCCGCGGAGGACGTGATCAAGGTCGTCACCGTCAGCGTCCTGGACCTGAGCGACGACGGCGCCCGCGTCGCGGTCGCGCTGAGGCGCACGATCGACAACGCGGATACCGACAACTACCGGTCGGGCGACCCGACCTACGTGGCGCCATCGCGCGCGCAGTTGCAGATCATCGACACAGGCTCGGGCGCGAAGCAGGAGCCCTTCAAGGGCCTGCTCAGCGTTCGGCAGGCGGCCTGGTCGCACGATGGCAAGCGCCTCGCCATCCTCGTGATCGACAACCCCGGTGCGCCGGCCCCGGTCCCCGCGGTCGCCACAGGCGGCAAGCCCACCCAGAAGCCCAAGGCGATGCCGAAGGACACCGTCCAGCCGCCTCCCGGCCCCGGTCCCGTCGCGCGCCTGTACGTTTGGCATGCCGACGCGTCGAGCCTGGTCGAGGTGCCGCCGGCCGGCGGCACGCCGGTAAGCGCGAACACTTCGATCGACTGGACGCCCGACGATGCGCGGCTGGTCCTGACGATGCGGCCGGCGTCGTTCGACGTGGAGTCGCGCACGCGGTTCGACGCGTTGACCAGGGGCCCGATCATCGTCCACGACGCCAAGGAGCCATTCCTCGAGTGGGACGCGCTGCAGCGCAGTTCGCGGCGGCGCGCGCTGGTCGAGATCGACCCCGCGACCGGCGCCCGCACGTCCGTCCTTCCCGAGACCCGGATCACGAGTTACAACCTGGCCCGCGACGGCCGCTTCGTCACCTTCCTCGAGGACGTGACCGAGAAGACCGACTACGAGGAGATCGGCGGCACCGACAACCGGCTTCGGCTGTTGTCGCTTCCGCCAAAGGGCGAACCGAAAACGCTCGTCGAGGCGAAGGACCTCAAGGGCCTTCAGCTTCGGTGGTCGGACGACGGCCGGTGGTTCGCGTACGCGAAGAAGGGCGAGGTGTTCGTGCAGGGGGTGGACGGGAGCCATGCGCGGAGCCTGACGCCCCGACCGCCCGACGCGCCGAAGGCCGATTCGACGACACCCGGCGCCGGGGCCGCGGCTGGCGGAGTCAAGACGGCCGAGAAGGCCGAGGAGGAGCGCGAGAGCTTCTCGGTCGAGAGCTTCAGCCGCGACGGCCGGAAGCTGTTGATGTCGAGCAAGAAGGGCTACTACGTCGTGGACGTGGCCAGCGCGGCGCGCGATCTCGTCGTGCCTCTCGACAAGGACGAGGACAAGAACCCCCGGCGCACGGTCGTGTCATGGAGCCCCGACGGCACGTCGATCTTCATGACCGAGAGCGAGCGCGATCGGTGGAAGCGGGGCCTCGTGCGGCTCGACCTGGCCTCGAAGCGCGTGACGCCACTCGTCAAGGACGCCCGGCTCTACGGGGGCCTGCGGATGTCGCGCGACGGCTCGACGTTCGTCTTCACCATGTCCGACGGCGACGGTCCCGGCGACCTCTACGCGGCCGACCGCGGCATGGGGGCCATGCGCCGCCTGACCGAGGCGAACGCGTGGATGGCCGACCGCGCGCTGCCGAGGTCGGAACTGGTCAGCTATCGGGACGCCGACGGCAAGCTGCTCTACGGCGTGCTTCGCTATCCGACCCGCTATGTGAAAGGGCAGAAGTACCCGACGGTCTTCGAGATCTACGAGACCTTCTTCGACAACGGCTTCAGCGGCCGCGCCGCCTATCTCACCAGCCACGGGTACGCGTTCTTCACGCCCTCGGTGAACCTGGTCGTCGGCCATCCCGGCGAAGCCTGGGTCAAGGGGGTGACGGCGGCGGCGAACCGGCTCATCGAGATGGGCGTCGCCGACCCCGACAGGCTGGGCGTCCACGGCACGAGCTACGGCGGATACGCCACCGTGCTGCTCATCAGCCAGACCGATCGCTTCAAGGCGGCGATCAATGTCTCGGGCAAGGTGGACATGGTCAGCTTCTACACCGACAGCCCGCGGCTCGGCGTGCGCAACACGCACGCCCCCGAGAAGAGCCAGGACCGCCTGGGCGGCACCCTCTGGGAGTATCCCGAGCGGTATCTCGAACATTCGGCGATTCTCAGGGCCGATCGCATCAAGACGCCGCTGCTGTGCATCACGGGCGACCAGGATCCGAACGTCCCGTCCAGCCAGTCGCGCGAGATCTATTACGCGCTGCGGCGGCTCGGCAGGGAGGTCGAGTGGGTTCGCTACGTGAACGGGGCGCATCGCCCACCGAGCAATGCCGGGGAGGCCGTGGACTTCGAGCAGCGGATCCTCGGGTGGTACGACAACTACCTGAAGGCGGGGAAGTAGGCGGGGCGGATACTGTCGCGCGCCGACGCGGGTCCGGCCCCGCGCTACTGGAGGGGGATGCGATAGAGGTTGCGATGCACGCTTAGCCTCAGCGAGACGTAGAGCCCCGGCTTTGGCCCGGGGACCCAGTTCCCGTCCAGGACGCGCATGCCCTTCGCCCCTTCCATAGCCAGTCTCAGCTCCACCCCGGCGGGCGGCAGCACCGGGAACGACTTCCCAGGCGCCACGGGCGCGATCAATGTCCGGTTCTCTCCCATCACGTCGGTGTGGAGAGCGAACGTCGCTCCGTCCCGGCTCCAGGCGGCGTCGCAGAGGCCGCGGCAGATTGTCACCGCGGGGCCTCCGCCCGTCGGCTGCGCGAGGAGCACGGGCCGTCTATCCGGATCGTGCGGGTCCGCCTGGGCGACCACCACCCACCGCCCGTCGGGTGACACCGCGAAGAGATCCAGGATCGGGTCGGGGAGCACCCGCTCGCGCTCCAGGCTTCCGGCCTTTCTCCGGTAGACGAAGTTCGAACCACCCTCCGCCGCCCGGAAGTAGATCGCGCCGCTGGCGTCGAAGGCCGGCTCGTCCTCGGGAACCGCGGCCGGGAGTTCGCGCGGCGGCGATCGCAGGCCGATATCGGCCAGCCACAGCCGAGGCCGACCGTCCCGGTCCATCTGCGCGAACGCCACCCGCCGGTCATCGGACGAGATGGAGTACCCGGTCGCGGGCACGCCGGGCAGCAGCGGCTCGGTCCGCCCGGTCTGGGCGTCCACCGCTGTGAGCTCTCCGCCAGCGGGCCGGGATCCCCGCGCGCGGGGCTCGACCGACAGGTAGAACAGGCGCTTCCCGTCCTGCGAGAACATCGGGTCCTCGGCGTAGCGCTCGGAGGTGACCTGCCGCTCTCCAGCCGCGTCGCGAACCAGCACCGTGCTCTCGGTGCTGCCGACCGACGTGACGAGCGACTGTCCGTCGGGCGAGACGGCGATCCCCTCTTCCTCGGTGGCGCCGAAGGTGACCTGCTGGGGCGTGCCCTCCGGGAACCGCTGCCTCCAGATGTGAAACCCGTTGCCGGCGTTCGCCGCGAAGTACATCCACGGCCCGTCCGGAGACCAGGCCGCCGAGGTGCACGGCGCGCCCGGAGGCCCGACGGTCCTGCCCCTCGAGCTTCCGTCGAACGGCACCACCCGGCAGGGCAGCCAGCCGTTGTCCATCTCGACGACGAGCACCCACTTCCGATCGGGCGAGAGCGACGACCGGTGGGCCATCCCGCGATCGCGCGGCGGCACGTACACGTCGCGGCTTCCCGTGCGAGCTTCGGTCGAGGTGGCGATCGCCATGTGCAGGCCGGTCTTCAGCTCCGAGAACAGGACCTGGTGGTTCCCGATCCAGCTCAGGCTTTCTGCGTTGGCGAGCATCAGACGGGGTGCGCCGCCCAGCGTGGGCACGGTCCACGTGTCCCATCCGCTCTGGAACACGGTGTAGGCGATCTGCGAGCCGTCCGGTGAGAACGCCGGGTCCATCTTGGACGTGCCGTCGTGCGTCACCTGCGCCGGTTCGCCGTCCGGCAGCAGCTTCACGTAAATCTCGCCCGGACCGAAGAAGGTGTCCGCGCCGCGGATGAACGCGATCATGCGGCCGTCCGGGGACAGCGCCGGCGAGACCGCCGAGTCGGCGAAGTTGGTGACGGCGATCCACTCCGGGGAGCCCTCGGCGGGCGCGGCCTGCCGGGTGCGGTACAGGTGGAAACTCCAGGCGGCCGCGGCCAGCGTGACCACCGCCGCCGCGAGGATCGCCGCCCGGCGCCATCGCCCGGGCCGCGGGGCGGCGGCCGCGACCTGCCCGGACTCGCTGTCGCGCCGTAGGCGCATCAGGTCGGCGCGCAGGTCCGCCGCCGACTGGTAGCGCATGGCGCGGTCCTTCTCGATCGCCTTCTCGACGACCGCCGCCAGGCCGGGCGATACCCCCGGGTTGAGGCGCTGCACCGGCGCGGGCGACCCGTGGAGGATCGCGTCGGAAACCACGGCCGGCGTGGGTCCGTCGAACGCGCGGCGGCCGCTGCACATCTCGTAGAGCACCACCCCGAGCGAGAAGAGGTCCGAGCGCGGGTCGAGCGCCTCGCCCCGCGCCTGCTCGGGCGACATGTAGGCCGGCGTGCCGACAACGGTGCCCGGGTCGGTCACCGCGCGGTCCACGACGCTGATGGTTGGCGCGAGCGAGGCGCCGGGACCAAGGCCGTCGGCGGCGCGGACCCATTCCGGGCTCGCCAGCCCGAAGTCGAGGACCTTCACCTGGCCGCGCGCGTTGACGAAAATGTTGGCGGGCTTGATGTCGCGGTGGACGATCCCCCTGGCGTGGGCGGCGTCGAGCGCCTCGGCCACCTGCAGGCCCACGTGGATCACGTCGTCGTTCTTCAGGGGCCCGCGGGCGATCAGGTCCTGCAGGGTCTGCCCTTCCAGCAGCTCCATCGCGATGAAGTGCTCGCCCCCCTCCTCACCGACGTCGTAGATCGTGCAGATGTTCGGATGGTTGAGGGCGGAGGCGGCGCGGGCCTCGCGCGTGAACCGCGCGAGCGCCCGGGCGTCGGCGGCGAGGGCCCTGGGCAGGAACTTCAGCGCGACCGGCCGCCCGAGGCGGACGTCCTCGGCGCGATAGACGACGCCCATGCCGCCCTCGCCGAGCTTCCCCTGGATACGAAAGTGAGACACCGTCCGATCGGCCATGTCGCACCAGCCCTGTCTTCATTCTTAGCACAGGTCCGCGCCGGGCCGCTGGGGTGGCAGGGAGATGTCCGGGTTGGGGCGCAGGCGGAGGAGGGGGCCGGGGCGGCCCCCTCCTCGTGCAGAGCGTTCACTGACGCGGGTCCGCTACTTGGCCGGCTCCCTGGGCGCGTCCTTCTTGAGGAACGGCACCCCCTCCTCGAGCCACTTCGGCGCCGGCGCGCCCTTCAGGTAGTGGTCGAAGAACTCGAAGAACCGGACCGTCAGGTCCCGCTGGTTGGCGAGACCGCCGAGGTGATGTCCTTCGTTCGGGTACGCCAGCAGCACGGCCTTCTTCCCGTTGTAGCGGAGCGCGTTGTAGAAGGCGAGGCCGTTGATGAAGCCGACCGTCGGGTCGGACGTCCCGTGCATGATGAGGAACGGCGCGACCGCCCTGGGCGCCCAGGTCAGCGCCGACTCGTTGCGGTACCGGTCGGGCTGGTCCCACGGCGAGAAGCCCCAGCGTCCCTGGTCGTAGAGGTAGTAGTTGAAGGCCGTGTCGCCGCTGCCCCCCGGCGCCGCATACGACCAGCCCCAGTTCATGTTGAAGTCGTTGGCGAGATCGACGACGCCCGCGCCCATGCCGATGGCGGCGAACATCTTCGACATCGTCCCGATGTAGGCGACGCCCTCGCCGCCGTAGCTGTGGCCGATGACGCCGATCTTCTTCGGGTCGGCGTAGCCCATCTCGATCACCTTGCGCGTGCCCGCCTCGACGCATTCGAGCATGTCGCTGTGCGACGAGCCGGTGCGGAAATGGACGTCCGGCATCATCGTGAGGTAGCCGTCGCTGACCGCCTGCGTGGGCATCCGGCCCATGCTGACCATGTAGACCGGCGGCGTGTAGACGTGCATGTTCTGCGAGTTCTTCTCGTAGAAGGTCACGATCATCGGCCGCTTCTCACCCGGCTTGTAGTCGTCGGGCACGGCGAGGATCCCCTGCAGCCGCACGCCGTCCTTGTTCTTGAAGTCGAACAGCACCCGGTGGCCCCAGAGGTAGTCCTTCTGCTGCGGGTTCGCGTCGGTGATCTTCTTCGAGTCGGCGAAGCCGGGGCCCGAGACGCGCAGGTCGGGGAACTCGACGAACGTCTGGCGCGTGAACAGGAACCGGTCCGCCTTCCGCGCCTTCACCGGCGTGCTGAATTCGGCGTCCTCGTAGACGAGTTCCTTCATCTGCCCGCCGGAGAGTTCGTAGAAGCCGTCCTTCTTGGTCCACTGCCCGTAGGCCGACAGGGTGACGGGCTTGGCCAGGTCGTAGGTGCCGCGGGTCCTCGCGGCGCGAGGCTCGGTCGGGTCCGGCGGCGCGGTCCGGATGAGGCGGAACCTGATCTCGTTCTTCGTGCCGAGGCCGCCGGTCAGGTTCGTCGGCGCGGATCCGTCGATCGGGAACAGCCACAGAATGGTACTGATGGTTGACGATGGCGGCCTTGCCGTCACTCGTGTAGCCGGCGATGCCGTACGACGGCTTGGTCCCCGGGTGGTCGTACTCCACGTCGACGAAACTCAGCGGGTTTGTCCCGCCGAGCGTTCGGGTGGCGTTGGCCTCGA
The DNA here is from genome assembly GCA_963776495.1 of uncultured Acidobacteriota bacterium. Classification (GTDB taxonomy): domain Bacteria; phylum Acidobacteriota; class Vicinamibacteria; order Vicinamibacterales; family Fen-181; genus FEN-299. Next base: position 1,822,860 of record CAVZMW010000003.1, read on the forward strand.
GGTCGTACGCCTGGAACTTGCTGCCCTTCCAGTAGAGGAAATGGGTGCCCTGGGGCGAGATGCCGAAGACGTGGCTGCCGGTCAGCTGGTCCTTGACGATGAGCGTCCGCTCGCCAGTGGAGGTGTTGACGCGGTAGAAATCGGCGGCCGGCAGCAGCTTCTCGTCGCGGAGGTAGGCGCGCGCGTCGCGTCCGACGGCCCACTTGCCATCCGGCGCGAGGTCGAGATCCCTCATCGTCTCGTCGGCGAGCTTGACGAAGCGGGTTGCCGCGACGTCGAAGGCCTGGCGGAAGGTGAAATTGCGGTCCTGGTTCGCGCGGATCATCTGGAGCGACTGCACCCGGTCGTCGTCGGTGTTCCACACGTCCACGTCAGCCACCTCGCTGGTCGGGCGGCGGGCGGCCGTGTCCGGGGCGGGCACCTGCTCCTTGATGCCGAAGAAGACGCGCTTGTTGTCCTCGCTCCACGCCAGCCCGGCACGGTCGCTGACGACCCAGCCCTTCGGGAAGCCGTCCGCCTTCGCGGGATCGAGCGCGACCGGCGCGGGAGCCGCCGCGCCGTCCTTCAGCACTGCCGCCACGTCGGGGAAGGCGAGCAGCACGTTGTCCCGCTCCCGCATCTTGTCGACGTCGCTGCCTCGAAGGACCGCCAGCGCGTTGCCCTCGTCGTTCCAGGCGAGCCTGCTGTAGCTCTTCGCGGCGTTGTCGAACGCCGTGGTTCGCCCGCTCCGCGTGTCGTAGACGAACAGGCCGTTGACGTCTTTCACGGCGGCGTCCACCGTGTAGGCGAGCAGCTCGCCGGTCCGGTTGAACGCAATGTCGGCCACCCCGCCGAGCAGCTGGTAGCGCCCGGTACGGAGGTCCAGCAGGACGGTGTCCTGACCGCGCGAGGCCGTCGCCGCGGCGGCGCCGGCGGCTTGGCCGGTCCCGGCGGCCGGCGGCTGCGCGGGAGGCCCGCCACCACCGCCGCGCCGGCCACCGTCGGACGGCGCCTCACCCCCGCGCCGCCGGAGGTACAGGTGTGTCGAGGTGGCCGAGAAGGCGAACGTTCCGATGTCCTGCCACGAGCGGACGGCGCCGGTGGCGAGGTTTCTGAGCTCGACGCGGCGGGGCGTCGTCTGCGAGGCCGCGCCCGCGCGGGACGCCGCGCCCGTCTGCGCCGCGCCGGTTTGCGCGTCGGACGCCGGGGCCCCGGACCCGCCCGCGCCACGGCCACCCCGGCCGCGCTGGGAGGCCGCGGGGTCCACGTGGTAGACCACCCACTTCGAATCGGGCGAGAAGGTGGCGCCGGTCGCGTCCGCGACCGTCGCGTCCTCGTTCGTCTCGAGATTGAGGAGATGGAGGACCGGCTTCGCGTCGGCCGGCAGCGTGTTCGTAAACTGCAGCGTGTAGGCGACCCACTTCCCGTCGGGGGAAATCTCCTGGCCGGAGACGGCCCGCCACTTGGTGTAGTCGTCGATGGTCATCGCCTTCTTCGCCGGCGCTTGCGCCTGCAGCAGGCCGTAAGCGCCGAGCGCGACCGCCAGGGCGAGCGCGAGGGCGGCGACACGATAGAGCTGGGACTGGGTCCTGTGTATCGGCGTGTTCATCTGGAATCCTTGGTGCACGGGTGACGAGGTCACGGCCTCCGGGGCCTGATTGCAGCAAAGTCTAGCGAGGGAGAGCCCGGAGGCCAAGCAATAAAAGGCTCAAGGCTCAGGGCTCCAGGCTTCAGGCTCCGGGCCCGGCCTCCCCTTCGAGCCGGTCGTCGAACTGTCCGCCGCCGCATCCAGCCTGTCCTCATCCCTTCTACCCGCCACCGGGCATCGTGCACCATTCACGTCTTGCGGTATTCACGCGACGCGTTATTATTGGGTAGTGATCGTCTCATTCGGCGATGCGGACACCGAGCGGCTGGCGAAGGGGTACCGGGTCCGACGCTTTCAGGCGATCGAGTCCGTGGCGCGGCGCAAGCTGCGCCAGCTGGAGGTCGCCGGGCGGCTCGACGACCTCAGGGTGCCGCCGGGCAACCGGCTCGAGGCGCTCAAAGGCGCGCGCGCCGGCCTGCACTCGATCCGGATCAACGGGCAATACCGCGTCTGTTTCCGTTGGACCAACGCCGGCGTGCGAGACGTCGAGATCGTGGACTATCACTGAAGGTGGGGCATATGACCAGGCTCAAGCCGGTGACGCCCGGCGAGCTGCTGCTCGAAGAGTTCATGAAGCCGATGAGCATCACCAGGTACCGGCTCGCGAAGGAGATCCGCGTTCCCGCCCAGCGCATCGGCGACATCGTCGCCGGCAAGCGCGCCGTGACGGCCGACACCGACCTGCGGTTGTGCCGGTTCTTCGGTCTCTCGAGCGGTTACTGGCTTCGCACGCAGGTGGCGCATGACATCGAGGTCGCCGAGGTGGCGCTGGCCGATCGCCTGCGCCTGATCAAGCCGTGGAGCAAGACCGCCGCGTAGCGTGGGGCTGGTCGGGCTGCGGCCGAGCGAGGGCGCGATGTATCTAGTCGTCGATTGCGAAACGAGCGGGCTGCCGCGGAACTGGAAAGCGCCGGTCACCGACCTCGCCAACTGGCCGCGCGCGATTCAGATCGGCTGGGCGCTCTACGACGCGAACCGGTCGCGCGTCCTGGCCGAAACCCGCATCGTGCGGCCGGACGGGTTCAGGATTCCCGCCGACGCCGTCCGCATACACGGCATCACCACCGAGCGCGCGATGGCCGAAGGCCATCCCGTCGCCGACGTGCTGGCCGGCCTGTCGTCGGCCGCCGCGTCGGCACAGGTGGTCGTCGCCCACAACGCCAGCTTCGACGGCAGCGTCATCGGCGCCGAGTACCTGCGCCTGGGACAGAAGCCGCCCTTCGGCCCCCAGTCGATGATCTGCACGATGCGCCAGAGCGCGGATTTCTGCCGCCTGCCGGGTCCCTACGGCTACAAGTGGCCCACGCTCGAGGAACTCTACCAGGTCGTCCACGGTACAGGGTTCAGCGGAGCCCATGACGCGGGCGCCGATGTCGCCGCCTGCGCGGCCTGCTTCTTCGGGCTGGTCGAGCGGGGGGTCATCACGGTCGGCGCATGACGCGCAAGTGTCCGGCCTGCGCCATACGCCCCACGGCCTGCCCGCCATAGCCCGGAGGGCGGCGGCGGGCCTTACGCCCTACGCCCTACGCCTTGCCCTTACTTGCGCGAGTCGCCCTCCTCCGCTATCCTTCGCCTCTCGGCGATCCCCTGTCCTCATGCCCGACACGCCTCATCAGCCGTCGTCCCGTGGCTCGGCGTCGACACGCCTCGAAGGGTGGAAGGAGATCTCCGCGCACTTCGGCAAAGGCGTCCGGACGGTCCAGCGCTGGGAGGCCGAGCTGGACATGCCCATCCACCGGATGGTGATGGCCAAGGGCGAGACGGTCTATGCCCTGGTGGGGGAACTCGAGGCGTGGCGGCGGCGTCTCGAACCGCGCGCGGCCGCGAGAGAGGCCGCGGCGGCGGGACCAGGAGGGCCCGGCGCCGGCCCGGGATTCGCCGAGCCGACCGACGGGGGCGGCAGGGCGTCACACGGTGATGGGAACTCGGTGCCAGCGGCCGCGACACCCAGACGGGTCGGATGGATCACCGTCGCCGGCGTCGCGATTATGGTGCTCGTCGCGATCGGGTGGGCCGCCCGGAACGCGTTCTCGACGCGCCCGGTGCCGGGCTCCGGCGCCTCGCTCGCACAGCCGGCGCGGGCGCAGGTCGAAGGCGCCGCGCTCGCACAGCCGGCGCGGGCGCAGGTCGAAGGCAACGCGCTCGCACAGCCGGCGCGGGCGCAGGTCGAAGGCAACGCGCTCGCACAGCCGGCGCGGGCGCAGGTCGAGCGCAACGATCTGGTGGCCTATGACGGCGACGGGCGGGTTCTCTGGCGCCACCAGTTCGACTTCCGGCTGACGCCTGGCGCCTATGAGGACAGCCGCCGGACCGGGTACGAGCCGGTCGTCATCGACGACATCGACGACGACGGCAATGACGAAGTCCTGTTCGTGGCCGAACCGTTCACGACGGCCGGCCACGGCGCGTTGTTCTGCTTCGAGCGGTCCGGGAAGCTGCGCTTCGTCCACCGGCCGGAGTACCAGGTCACTTTCGGACCGCTGAGATCCGCTCCGCCATATCGTCCCGTGTTCGTGAAGGTCTTCGGCGAAACCGGGCACGCGCACCGGATCTGGTTCGTGTCGTACCACCTGCAGGAGTTCCCGACCGTCGTCGAGGAACTGGATCCCACAGGGGCGGTCGTCGGGCACTACTGGAGCGATGGGCAGGTGACTGTCCTGGACGAGGGGGCGCTCGATGGCCGCCAGGTGGCGCTCGTGGGTGCCATCGACAACGAAACGCACGGCGCCAGTCTCGCGGTCCTCGACGTCGGCCGTCCGACCGCGACGGCTCCGGCCGAGAGCGACCATTACCGGTGCGCGGACTGCGCGCCCTCCGCGCCGCTCGCCTTCCTCGTGTTCCCTGCGCTCGACGCGACGATGGCGATCATGGGCTACGCGCGCGTGGACAAAGCGACGCTCGACAGCGCCGGCCAGATATCCCTCACCGTCTCCCACGGCGGCGGTGACGTCATCTCGGCGACGGAGAGCCGCGACGAGGCGAACACGCTCTACGTGGTCGATCGGCAGTTCCGCGTGGTGAAAGCGGAACTCGGGCAGGGCTACGCGGCGGTCCACCGGCTGTTCGAAGAGAAGGGGTACCTGAAGCACCCGTTCGGCTCGGCCGCCGACGCACACCTGCTCTGGCCCGTGCGCCGCTGGAACCCCGCGAAGAACCGCTTCGACCTGGTGACCGGCGTCGAGACGGGCCGCTAAGGCCGGCCGCCGGGGCATCCTGGCCTTCGGCGGGTCCTCGACGTGCAGGCCCTGGCAAGGGGGTCCGCATCCGGAGAATCCTTGCGCCGGCGGCGGTCGCGGGGCATCATGGCCCTGTTTTCCGCTCGCTCCTCGCCGCCGCGTCCCTCGAACAGGAGTGCAGCTTCCATGGCGCCAAAAGCCGAACGACCGCCGATGTCGGGTGACGAGATCATCCGCCTCTGCCGCCGCCACACGGTCTACGAGTGGTCGGTCCAGTCGAAAGTCGATCCGATCCCGGTGGCGCGAGCCGAAGGCGTGTACTTCTGGACGCCCGAGGGCAAACGCTTCCTCGACTTCAACAGCCAGCTGATGTGCACGAACATCGGGCACTCGCACCCGAAGGTCGTGCAGGCCATCCAGGCCCAGGCGGCCACGCTCGCCTACGCCAACCCGTTCATGGCGACCGAGGTGCGGGCGAGGCTCGGCGCGAAGCTGGCCGAGATCACTCCGGGCGACATCGACACCTTCTTCTTCACCAACGGCGGGGCCGAAGCCAACGAGAACGCCGTGCGCATCGCGCGCGTGGTGACCGGCCGGCACAAGATTCTGTCGCGCTACCGTTCCTACCACGGCGGCACCGCCGGGGCGATCACGCTGACCGGCGACCCGCGCCGGTGGGCTGCCGAGCCGAGCATCCCCGGCGTCGTCCGCGCGCCGGACTTCCACAAGTGGGGCCGGCCCACGCCCGAGCCGCTCGACGTCTGCCTGCGCGAACTCGAGGACGTCATCCGGTACGAGGGCGGGCAGAACATCGCCGGCTTCGTCATGGAACCGGTGGTCGGCACCAACGGCATCCTCATCCCGCCCGACGGCTACATGCAGGCCGTCCGGGAAGTGTGCGACCGTCACGGGATCCTGCTCATCGCCGACGAGGTGATGTCGGGCTTCGGGCGCACGGGCCGGTGGTTCGCGGTGGACCACTGGAACGTCGTCCCCGACATCATGACCATGGCGAAGGGGCTGACCTCGGCGATGGTGCCGCTCGGCGCGGTGGGGATGCGGCCGGCGGTGGCGGCGGCGTTCCGCGACCGCGCGTTCCCGGGCGGCCTCACCTACAACAGCCACCCGCTGGCGTGCGCCGCGGCCAACGCGACGATCGCGGTCTACGAGGACGAGGGGCTCGTCGCGCGGGCCGAGCGGATGGGGGCGGTGCTCCAGGCGCGCGCCCGCGAGATCGCGGCGAGGCACCCGTCGGTCGGCGCTACGCGCTCGATCGGCCTGTTCGGCATCTTCGAACTGGTGCGGAACCGCGCGACCTGCGAGCCGATGACGCCCTACAACGGCTCCTCCGAGGAGATGACGGCGCTCGCCCGGTTCTTCCGCGAGCAGGGTCTCTACACCTTCGTGCGCTGGAATACGTTCTTCACCAATCCGCCGCTGATCGTCTCGGAGGCCCAGCTCGACGAGGGACTGGCGATCATCGACCGCGGACTCGAGATCACCGACCGGGCGGTCAAGGGGTGAGCCGATGAACCTGGTGAGCCATTGGATCGGCGGCAAGGCGTGGGACCGCCCGGCGCCGCGGTGCGGTGACGTGTACGATCCGGCGACCGGGAAGGTCACCTCCCGCGTCGCGATGGCGGACGCCTCGGTGGTGGACGAAGCCGTTCGGGCGGCGGCCGGTGCGGCCCCGACGTGGGGATCGACGTCGCTGGCGGTCCGGACGCGGGTGATGTTCGCGTTCCGCGAGCAGGTCGAGCGGCACAAGCGCGAGGTGGCGGACCTTCTCACGAGCGAGCACGGCAAGGTGGCGTCCGACGCGCTCGGCGAGGTGAACCGCGGCCTCGAGATCGTGGACTTCGCCTGCGGCCTGGCGTCGCTCCTCAAGGGCGAGTTCTCCGAGAACGTGTCGTCGGAGGTGGACAGCTACTCGATCCGTCAGCCGCTCGGCGTCGTGGCCGGGATCACGCCGTTCAATTTCCCGGCCATGGTGCCGATGTGGATGTTCCCGATCGCCATCGCCTGCGGCAACACGTTCGTCCTGAAGCCCTCCGAGAAGGACCCGTCCGCCTCGGTGTACCTGGCGCGGCTGTTCGCCGACGCCGGCCTGCCGGAGGGCGTCTTCAACGTCGTGCAGGGCGACAGGGAGGCCGTGGACGCGATCCTCGCGCACCCGGGCATCCAGGCTGTGAGCTTCGTCGGATCGACGACCGTGGCCCGCCACGTCTACGAGACGGGCACCCGCTCCGGCAAGCGCGTGCAGGCGCTGGGCGGTGCGAAGAACCACATGGTGGTCCTGCCCGACGCGGACCTCGACCTCGCGGCGGACGCGGCAGTCGGCGCGGCCTACGGGTCGTCCGGCCAGCGCTGCATGGCGATTTCGGTCCTGGTGGCGGTCGGTGACGTCGCCGACCGGCTGCTGCCGCTCATCCGGCAACGGATCGCCCGGCTCAAGGTCGCGCCCGGTCGGGAAGCCGGCGCCGAGATGGGGCCGCTGACGACGCGCGACGCGTACGCGCGGGTGGTGTCGTACCTGGAGCAGGGCGCCGCCGCGGGCGCGACGCTCGTCGAGGACGGACGCGCCCTGCGCGTCGCCGGTCACGAGGACGGCTACTTCCTGGGGCCGTGCCTGCTCGATCGCGTCACGCCGTCGATGTCGGTCTACACCGACGAGATCTTCGGGCCGGTCCTCTCGGTGGTTCGGGTCGCCGGCTTCGACGAGGCGCTCGGGCTGGTCAACGCGAACCCGTACGCCAACGGGGTGGCGATCTTCACCAACGACGGCGGGGCCGCGCGGCGCTTCCAGGCGCGGGTGCAGGTGGGCATGGTCGGCATCAACGTGCCGATTCCCGTGCCGATGGCGTACTACTCGTTCGGCGGGTGGAAGCAGTCCCTGTTCGGCGACGTCCACATGCACGGCCGCGAGGGCTTCCTGTTCTACACGCGCGGGAAGGTGGTTACGGCGCGCTGGCCGGACCCCCAGCACCGCGGCGTGAACCTGGGGTTCCCTCAGATGAGGTGACGCCGGGGCCGTGCTAAGATCCGGCCTTCACACCCCTCACATCGCACGGGAGGTTCCACGATGCCTCGCCGCGTCACCGTCGGGCTGATTCAGGCTTCCGCGCCGATCACCGATCCAGCCGTGCCCATCGACCAGGTCAAGGAAGCGGCCATCGCGATCCATCTGCCCCTCATCGAGGAGGCCGGGCGTCGCGGCGTGCAGATCCTCGGCCTGCAGGAGATCTTCAGCGGGCCGTACTTCTGCCCGTCGCAGGATCCCCATTGGTACGACATGGCGGAGCCGGTGCCCGGCCCCACGACCGAGCGCATGGCCGAGTACGCCCGCCGGTACCAGATGGCGATGGTCGTCCCGGTCTACGAGCGGGAACAGCCGGGGATCTACTACAACACCGCCGCCGTGTACGACGCCGACGGCCGGTATCTCGGCAAGTACCGCAAGAACCACATCCCGCACACGTCCGGGTTCTGGGAGAAGTATTTCTTCAAGCCGGGCAACCTCGGCTACCCGGTGTTCGAGACGCGCTACGCGCGGGTGGGCGTGTACATCTGCTACGACCGGCACTTCCCGGAAGGCGCGCGCCTGCTCGGCCTGCACGGCGCCGAGGTCGTGTTCAACCCGTCGGCCACGGTGGCCGGCCTCTCCCAGTACCTGTGGAAGCTCGAACAGCCGGCGCACGCTGTGGCCAACGGCTACTTCATGGCGTGCAACAACAGGGTCGGCACCGAGCAGCCCTGGAACATCGGCCGGTTCTACGGGTCATCGTACATCGTCGATCCGCGCGGCACCTTCCTGGCGACGGCGTCCGAGGACAAGACGGAGCTGATTTCGGCCACGCTGGATCTCGACCAGATCGAGGAGGTGCGCCGGGTCTGGCAGTTCTACCGCGACCGGCGCCCCGAGACCTACGGCGCGATGGTGGAGTTGTAGCCGCACCGCGAGGGCACCATGAGCACGCTCATCAAGAACGGCACCGTCGTGACGGCCGCGGACACGTATCGGGCGCGACGTACTCGTCGAGGGCGAGACGATCGCCGCCGTCGGCGCCACGCTCGAGGTGGCGGCCGACCGCGTCATCGACGCCGCGGGCAAGTACGTCCTGCCCGGCGGCATCGACGTCCACACGCACCTCGACATGCCCTTCGGCGGCACGACGTCGGCCGACGACTTCGAGTCGGGCACGATCGCCGCGGCCTGCGGCGGCACGACGTCGATCGTGGACTTCGCCATCCAGTACAAGGGCGAACTCCTGCACACCGCGTGGGAGAACTGGGCGCGGAAGGCCGAGGGCAAGGCGGCGATCGACTACGGGTTCCACATGATCGTCACCGACCTGACCGACCAGGTCGAAGAGGAGATGGACGCCCTCGTCCGCGAGGGCATCACCTCGTTCAAGCTCTTTATGGCGTACCGAGGCGCGCTGATGCTCGACGACGGGAGCATCTTCCGGGCGCTGCTGAGGACGGGGAAGAACGGCGGGACGATCTGCATGCACGCCGAGAACGGCGACGTGATCGACGTGCTCGTCCGGCGCGCCCTGGCCGAGGGCCGCACGGCGCCGAAGTTCCACGCGCTCACCCGTCCGCCCCTCGCCGAGGCGGAAGCCACCTACCGCGCCCTCTGCCTCGCGGAAATGGCGGAAGTTCCGATCTACATCGTCCACCTCTCGGCGGCGGAGGCGCTGCGGCACGTGAGCGAGGCGCGCGAGCGCGGGCTGCCGGCCTACGCGGAGACGTGCCCGCAATACCTGTTCCTGTCGTACGACAATTACGAAGAGCCGGGATTCGACGGCGCGAAGTACGTGATGAGCCCGCCGCTGCGGCAGAAGGCGGGGCAGCCGGCGCTCTGGCGCGCGCTGGCCCGCGGCGACCTGCAGGCCATCTCGACCGACCACTGCCCCTTCTGCATGAAGGAGCAAAAGGAGCTGGGGCGGGGGAACTTCGCGAAGATCCCCAACGGCGCGCCGGGGATCGAGACGCGCATGAGCCTGGTCTACGACGGGGGCGTGCGCGCCGGCCGCATCTCGCTCAACCGGTTCGTCGAACTCACCTCGACCTCACCGGCGAAGATCTTCGGCCTCTACCCGCGCAAGGGCACGATCGCCCCGGGCGCCGATGCCGACATCGTCGTGTTCGATCCCGAACGGCAGGTGACGCTTTCGGCGAAGACGTTGCACATGAAGGTGGACTACAACCCGTACGAAGGGCGGCAGGTGACGGGCGCCCCCGACGTGGTGCTGTCGCGCGGCCGGGTGATCGTCGAGGGCAACCGCTTCGTCGGGCGCGCCGGGGACGGCGCGTTCATCAAGCGGAAGGGACGGTAGGGCGCGGCCTATGACCCACAACCAGGGAACGGCGTCGGCCGACCTCCCGGCCGGCCGGCTCGAGGAGCGGTTCACGGAACACGAACCGCTGCTGGCGCCCGCCGAGGCCGCTGTCGAGGCGAACCGCTGCCTGTACCTGTTTCGACGCGCCGTGCACGGCGGCGTGCCCGACCGGCATCGACGTGCCCGGCTTCATCAGGAAGATCGCCACCGGGAATCTGGTGGGCGCGGCGCGCACGATTCTCGAGGCGAACCTGCTCGGCTATTCGTGCGCCCGCGTCTGCCCGGTGGAAGTGCTGTGCGTGGGGGCCTGCGTGTACAACGCGCTCGCCCAACCCCCGATCGCCATCGGCCGACTGCAGCGTCATGCCACCGAGCACGCGCTCGCGAGCGGGCGCCCCGTGCTCGCGGCCAAGCCCCGCCGGCCCGGCCGCGTGGCACTGGTCGGCGGCGGCCCCGCGTCGCTCGCCTGCGCGGGCACGCTGGCGCTCGAGGGGGTCGAGGCGGTGATCTACGAGCGGGCCCGTTGGGGGGGCGGCCTGAACACGCTCGGCATCGCGCCCTACAAGATGCCCGCGGCCGACGCACTGAAGGAAGTGCTGTTCATCGAGTCGCTGGGCGTGCGGCTCGAGACGGGCGTCGAGATCGGCGAGGACCTCCCGGTGGAGGATCTGCTCGCACACTTCGACGCCGTCTTCCTCGGGATCGGCCTCGGCGGTGATAGCCGGCTGCGCGTCCCCGGCGAGGAAGGCGACGGGGTGGTCGGCGCGACGGCCCTCATCGAGCGCGTCAAGCACGACCCGGCGTTCCGGCTCGCCCCGTCGGCGCGCGCGGTCGTCGTGGGCGGCGGAAACACCGCCGTGGACGCCGCGCGGGAGCTGGCGAAGCTGGGCGTCCACGTGACGCTGGTGTACCGGCGGGGCCGCGGACAGATGCGCGGCTACGAGCACGAGGTGCGGCAGGCCCTGGACGAAGGTGTGCGCCTGCTGACCGATCGCGCGCCCGTGGCCGTGGTGCGCCAGGACGGCCGGCTCACCGCGCTGCGTGTCGCCGAGGCGTCCGCGGGCCAGCCGATACCCGGCTCCGAGTCTGAGCTTCCCGCCGACCTGCTGGTCGTCGCGATCGGGCAGACGCGGCTGGCCGGTTTCGTGGCGCGCTTCGCCGGCGTCGAGCTCGACGCCCGTTCGCGGATCGTCGCCGACCCGGCGACCGGCCGGACGGGCAACCCGCGGGTCTACGCCGGGGGCGACTGCGTCAACGGCGGCCAGGAAGTCGTCAACGCCGTGGCGGACGGCCGGGCCGCGGCCCGGGCGATCCTGGCGGCGCTTGAGGGGAACTGACCCATGGCAGACCTCTCGGTTTCACTCGGCGGCATCATGAGCCCGAACCCGTTCTGGCTCGCGTCGGGCCCGCCGACCAACACCGGCGACCAGGTGTCGCGCGCCTTCGACCACGGGTGGGGCGGCTGCGTCTGGAAGACGCTGGGCGATCCCATCGTCAACGTGTCGTCCCGCTTCGGGGCCATCAGCGTCGGCGGCCAGCGAATGGTCGGCTTCAACAACATCGAGCTGATCACCGACCGGCCGCTCGAGGACAACCTGCGGGAGATCCGCGAGGTGAAGCGCCGCTTCCCCTGCCACGCCATGGTTGTCTCGATCATGGAGGACAGCCGCGAGGACTGGCGCAACCTGATCCGCCGGGTCGAGGACACCGGCGCCGACGGGATCGAGCTGAACTTCGGCTGCCCGCACGGCATGTGCGAGCGGGGCATGGGGTCGGCGGTCGGCCAGGAACCGAAGGTGCTGACCGAGATCACCCGGTGGGCGCGCGAGGCGACGCGGCTGCCGGTGCTGGTCAAGCTGACGCCCAACGTCTCGGACATCCTCGAACCCGGGCGTCGCGGCGGTCGAGGGCGGCGCGAGCGGGCTGTCGCTCATCAACACGATCAAGAGCCTGATGGGGGTCGATCTCGATCGGCTGGTGCCGCTCCCGGCCGTCGGGCGTCGTTCGACCAACGGGGGCTACTGCGGACCGGCGGTGAAGCCGATCGCGCTGCACATGGTCGCGGCGCTCGCCCGCGATCCGGGGATCACGATCCCGATCTCCGGCATCGGGGGCATCCAGAACTGGCGCGACGCCGCCGAGTTCATCGCGCTCGGCGCCACCTCGGTGCAGGTCTGCACGGCGGTGATGCACTACGGGTACCGGATCGTCGAGGACATGATCGACGGGCTGAACCGGTACCTGGACGACAAGGGGCTGGCCTCGGTGAACGACCTGCGGGGACGGGCGATCCCGGCGTTCACCGAGTGGGGCGACCTCGACATGAACTACAAGGTCGTCGCCCGCATCGACCAGGCGACATGCATCGGCTGCGATCTCTGCTACGTGGCCTGCCGGGACGGCGCGGTGGCGTGCATCGGCCTGCCCGAGCGCGCCGCGACGGCGGGGACGCGAAGGCGGGCGTCCGGCTGCCGCGCGTCCCGCAGATCGACGAGCCGGCGTGCATCGGCTGCAACCTCTGCTCGCACGTGTGCCCCGTGGACGGGTGCATCACGATGGCCGCGATCGAGGAAGGGAAGGGCTTCGAGAGCTGGAACGACCGCGTGCGCCTGAGACAGCAGCCGTGAACGAGCGCCGCCTTCCGGACGGCCGCGTCGAGCTGGTGGCGACCGCGCGCGTCTTCAGCCCATCTCCACGTCGGCGAACGGCACGTCCCAGTGCGCGTCGACGTAGCTCGAACCGGCGGCGCTCCTCGCGCTTGAACGTCTCCTGGTCGGGGAACAGGCGGCGGGCAATCTCGTCCTCGCCCGACGGGCCCGCCAGCGCGGCGGCGTCGCGGAAGGTCAGCTCCATCACGAACGTCCAGTCGGCCCGCCCGTCGCCGTGATAGACGGGCACGAGCGGCCGGATCGCCGAGATTCGCCCGCCGAGCTGCGCCTTCAGGACGGGGTAGTGGTTCTTCCGGAAGAGGGCGAGGAACTCCTCCTGCGCGCCCCATTTCACCTTGTAGAAATACCAGACGCTCTTCCCGGTCATCCCGATCCTCCTTGCGTGGTTACCCCAGCCGCATTGTCGCACGGGGTCGGGACGATCGTCTGCGAAGAAAAGGGGTTTCGGGCTAAGATCTACCAAGTCCGGGGCCGGTCCGTGGGCGGGTTGTCCGGGCGTCACACCTGGCGGGATGACGTTGGGACAAACCGACTCCACGACCGATCTGCTGGATGCCGCCAAGCAGGGCGACACGGCGGCCTACGAACGCCTGTTCGAGCGGCAGGCGGCTTGGCTGAGGCGCGCGGCCCGCGGCCGGTTGCCCGCGGGCGCCCGTGACCGGAACGACACCACCGACATCGTCCACGAGACCCTCATTTCGGTCTTCGCGCGGATCGCGCGCTTCGTGCCGTCGCGGTCCGGCGCGCTCCGCGCCTACATCTGGCGAGCCCTGCGCAACCGCGTCCGCGACGAAGCACGCCGGGTCCGCGCGGGACCGACTACGACAAACCCCGATCTCGACCGGCTGCCATCACCGGGCGCGTCGCCGTTCGAGAGCGCCGCCGCGGGCGAGGTGACCGGCCGGGTTCGGAGGGCACTCGCGACGCTCGGCGAGCGCGACCGCCTGGCCATCATCGCCCGGCAGCATCTCCAGTACAGCTTCACGCAGACCGCCGCGGCCGTCGGCGCCCGGAGTCCTGAGGCGGCGCGGAAGATCGTGACACGGGCGCTCACGCGCCTGGCAGAGCAGATGGCCCGTGACGAGAAGCGCCCGCCGCGTTGATGCGGCCGTCGCCGCCGTGGCCGACGGCCGCGCGGTGGACTGGGAGCGGCTCGAGGCCGACGCGTCGCCCGACGAGCTGGTGCTCCTCCGCCAGTTGCGGGCGCTCGGCGGCGCCCGTCCTCCGACCCCGGACGTACCTACCCCCGGCACGGCCGAGCGCGCGCCCGGGGATTGGTTCCGCGGATCGATCGTCGCAGTCGCCACGGTGCAGGTGCTGGCGGCCGGCGTCGCCGCAATCCTGGCGGTGTCGCGGGGAGCGGCGGTCGGCGCGGCACCGGTGGCCTACCCGGGGGTGCCCCTCGCGTTCGGCGCCGGCGCCGCGCTGCTGCTCTGGTCCGGGCGGTCGGATCACGCGGCGCGCGCGCTGGGCGGCTTCTTCCTGCTCGTCGCATCCGCGTTCGCGGGGTCGCGGACGGCGGGCATCGTCGCCGCGGCCCACGGCGCGGGCGCGCTCGTCCCCCGTTGGCTGCTGACGCTGCCGCTCGACGCCTTCCTGCCGGTATTCCTCCTGAGTTTCGTCGTCGCCTTCGCGCGACTCCCGGCCTTCGTCCGGCCGCAGGCGATGGCGGAGCGACTCCTCCAGGTGAGCTGGTTCGTGGGACTGGGGCTCCTTGCCGCGAATCTGGTCCACCAGTGGATGCCATCGCAACACGGCCCGATGCTGGAGTGGTTCGACCGGGCGCGCCCGATGAACGGCGCCTATTGGCCCGCGGTGTGCGGGTTGAGCCTGGCGGCCTGCGCGCTCGCCGCGTGGAAGGCCCGAAGGGTGTTGGGCGAGGAGGGCGTCCGCGCCGCGACGCTTCTGGCGGCGGTTGCTGCCGGCGCGACGCCCCTGGCCCTGACAACGGTACTCCTCGGTGTGGGGGGGCGACTCGGCGGATGGGTGCTCCAGGACAAGGCCGGGCTCGGGGTCGTCGTCTACGGCGGCCTGCTGACCATTCCACTGAGCACCGCGGTCGTCGTGCTGTCGCGGCGCGTCTTCGATCTCCGGTGGGCCCTCAGCCGCGCCGGTGCATGGAGGGCGGCCCGCTCGGTGCCGCCGCTGGCGAGTCTGTGTGCTGCCGGTCTGGTCGCGTCCTTTCTTTACGCGTCTCGAGCCGACACGCTGGCGCAGCTCTTCTCCCGACCCCTGGCGCCGGCCATCGCTTCACTCGCCGTCGTCGGTGTCTCGATGGCGCTGGTGTACGGAAGGTGGGCCGTCTTCGTCAGCGCACGGATCCTCGGCGAGCGCCGCGATCTGTCGGCGAGCCTGGTCGCCCTCTCCGTGGCCGCAGCAGAATCGGGCGACGCGCAGGCGCCCGGCCTGGCCTTGATCGCCGAGGTGGAACGCTCTCTGCGTGCCGAGCACGCGGACGTTTTGATTCGGGACGTCCGCTCCGGTGACTGCGCCCCGCTCGTCGGCACGCGCTACCGCCCGCCGGCCGCTTCGAGCGTGTTGCTGGAATCGCTGCGGCTGGCGCACGATCCGGTTTCACTCGATCTCGACCGGCCGCGCGCCATCACGCGCTGGCTGCCGGAAGACGACCGGCAGTGGATCCTCGACACCGGCTGCCGGTTGCTCGTTCCGCTGACCGCGGCGGAGGGCGAACTGCTGGGCCTCCTGGCTCTCGGGCCGAAGCGGAGCGGCACGCCGTACACGCGAGCCGACCGCCGTTTTCTCATGCGTTTGGCGATGGCCTCCGCTCGACTGCTCGAGGCGAGGCCCGGCCCCGAGGCCGCCGTTGACGGCGTGGCCGAGGGACGCGTCCGCGATTTGCGGGGCCCCGAAGCCTTCGAGTGCCAGGGCTGCGGTCTCGTGGCCGCCGTGGGCGGACGCTGCGCGTGCGGCGGTCAACGCGCGGTCTCGGCCCTGCCAGCGGTGCTTGCGGGCAAGTTCCAAATCGAACAGCGCGTCGGTCGCGGCGGCATGGGCATCGTCTATCGCGGCGTCGACCTTGGCCTGCACCGGCCGGTTGCCGTCAAGACGCTGCCGCGAACCTCGACGCAAGCCGCGGGGCGGCTCCGGCGTGAGGCCAGGGCCATGGCCGCGCTCGTCCATCCGAACCTGGCGGCCATCTACAGTCTCGAGACCTGGCGGGGCCTTCCTCTGCTCGTGGTCGAGTACATGCCTGGCGGGACGCTGGCGGAGCGTCTCGATCGCGGGTGCCTGGGCCCCGCGAGCGTCGTCGCGATCGGCAGGGCGCTCGCGTCAGCCCTGGCCACGATGCACGCCTCGGGGATCCTGCACCGCGACGTCAAGCCGGGCAACATCGGACTCCTGCGTGACGGAACGCCGAAACTGCTCGACTTCGGCCTGGCCGACGTGCTCGGCGAGCGCGCATCGCGGCCCGGGAAGCCGTCGCGCGGTCTCGGGGATCGGCCGGCGATGATCGATCGAATGGGAACCGCCGCTTACCTTCCTCCCGAGGGGCTTCGACCGGGCGACGAGGGACCGTCGCGGGATCTGTGGGCGCTGGCCCTCGTTCTCTACGAGGCCCTGGCGGGCGTCAATCCGCGGCGTCGCGGCACGGGTTCGGGCCGGCATTCGCCCCGGAGCGGGCCGATCCCCGACGTCCGCACGTTTGCCCCGGAATGTCCGGCGCCGCTGGCCGCCTTCCTCGCCAGTTGTCTCTCGGCGGATCCGCGCCGACGCCCGCAGACCGCGCGGCGGTTCCTGGACGGCTTGGACGCCGTCAATCTCGGCTCGCTCGGCTGACCGCGGAGCGCCCGCCTCCCGCCTGTCAACCGAAAGCCTCGCCCTCCTGCCCGAACGGCTTCTCTCCTTCAGATTTCCTGTCCGGTTCGTCCACCTCTTTCGTTTGTACCCACTGAGGGCCGTCGCGACAGGGCAGTGTTCAAAGGACGGCGTTCGCTCTACGTCCTACGCCTTGCGCCTCACGTCTCCGGAATGCGGCCGTCAGGTGCGACACGGGCGTAAGACGTGGGGCGTGTGGCGTAAGGCGTGCCCCGAAACTGGCCCTTCATGCGTCAGGGTGGGTCCGGGGTCATGACGAAGCAGAGGGGAGACCGGATGGGACAAGGTGAGCAGGTCGACGACATTCTGACGGAGTGCTTCATCAGGCTCGGACAACACATCGGGGAACTCACCGTGAGCGGCGAGGCCGCCCGGTTTTGGCGCGCCCGCTACAGGGAGCGATTCGCAGCCACGCTCGCGCAGGAGCATCCGCGCGCGTGGTCGGAGGACCGCCTCAACGTTCTCGCCAAGGCAGCGTCGCTGGGGCGGCTGGCCGCCGGGTTCGCGGCGGCCGACGGGACCCTCGTGATCGGCGAGGGTCACGCGCGTCGCGCCTCGGAGGCCAACGACTGCCGGCCCCGCTCTCGCTACGGGATGTTCTCGATCTGGTGCCTGCCGCCCGACGAGCGTCAGGAGAAGGCGCCGGCCGCCGAGGCGGACGGCTGGTGGGCGAGGCAGGCGCAGCGCGTCTTCGCCCGGTGACGGGTGATTTCGGAGATCGGGCGGGGAACCGAACCCGCCGGCGGATTCCCGGCAGGTGATTCCCGAACGCGCTGGGTTGGTTCCGCTCACTCTCCAGGGAGGTCGGAATGTCTGGTTTCACGCCATCTACTCATTTGGCGCCAGCTCCTTTCTCTCGTGGCGCTCGCCTGGCATCGCTGGTCGGGCTCATCGCCGCTCTCGCGGTCTCCTCCACGGCCCGCGCGCAGGTGTCGCCCTACAATCCCGCCAGGGAAGACGGCGCGCTCTCCCAGCACGGGACGTTCAGTTTGCTTCCCTGGGAGGCCATCGACGACTACAGCGGCAACGTGATGCTGGCGTCGCCCGATTTCGTGCTACCGGCCAACGCGGGAATCAACCTCGTCGTAAGGCGCGTCTACAATAGCAAGGACCGTGTGTGGAGGTTCGATCTCGGCATGCCGCGCATCTCCTTTGTCAACGGCACCTGGCCGGTTGTCGTCAACGGAGACGGCTCGACGTCCTGGCTGCTCCAGGACGCATCCAACCACGACGTCTACTACACGACATCGTACTGGCGCTACACGGCCTCGACGCGCGTTCTGGAATCTCCTGCCGGGATCAAGTACGAGTTCGACGCGAATGGTCTGCCTCTCCACGAAGGCAACGTGTTCGACGCGCTTATGGGCACCGGAGTGGACGTAACCTGGACTAATGGGCGAATCGACCACGTCGTCCAGGCCCTGGGGAACAACCAGAGTCGTGAGGTGGATTTCACCTATGATGCGGCCGGCAATGTGGCGACCATTTCGTGCAACGGCAGGACGTGGCAGTACACCTGGGCGTCGGGCAACCTCGTCGAGGCGATTCCGCCTGTCGGTCCCTCGTGGCATTTTGCCTACTCGACGCAAGACCTGGGAACGGAGATGGAGTATAGCCTGCAGGTAACGACCCCGACCGGAGCCTGGGTGCGCTACGTCTCCCGCTCGCACCTGGGCACCCCCAGCGACCCGAACGACAGGCGCTGGGGCACACCCACGATCCGGTCGCGCGAATCAGGAGGCACGGACGTGACGGGCGGCGTGTGGCAGTTCGCTTACTCGAACAACGGCACGCTTCAGATCACGACGATCGACGGTGCTTCGGGGGTGGTCTACCATTCCGAGTACGGCTTCACCGCGGCCTACTGGGACGCGCCTCTTTCATACGCTGTTTCCGGCGTCGGGACTGCTACGGCTCGCACCGACTACGGCTGGCAGGCCGGAGTCGATCTGGGGACGCCGTACCAGGAGTCCGGGACGGACTTCAGTCCCCGCCATGCGACGCTGCCTGCGACCGTCGCGACGACGCAGAGCGGGAGGACCTACACCAGAACCTACACGTACGGCAGCGACAACTTCAACAACTTCGGACAGCCGAGTACGGTCAGTGATGGCGGCGACTACACGAAGACGACGGCTCTTTCATACCAGCACTTCCAGGACCCGCAGTTTCACTTCATCCCGACGTACGTGGGCGACAAGGTCTCGTCCACGACGGTCGCCGGCGTCACGTCTACCAACGGATACGACCTTAACACCGGCTTCATGACATCCGGAGCTCTCGCGAGCGGCGTCAGCGCGACATTCGCCGCAGACTACTACGGCAACGTCGGCAGCCAGACCGTGGGCAGTTCGCAGACGACGACGTTCGACCATAGCTGGGGTGCGGTGAGCGGGGTCCATGCGCCACAGTTGAGCGTGACGCTCCAAGTGAATCCCGACGGTACCGTGGCGTCGCAAACGCTCGGCGGGCACACGACCTCGTTCGGCTACGACGGTAACGGACGGCAGACCAGCATTCAGCCGCCGATAGGAAATCCGGTAACGACCGCCTACGCGAGCGACGGAACGTCGGTGACCGTGACCCGCGGTTCTGCCTCGCGGACCACGTGCCTGGACGGCTTCGGCCGGACGAAGTTCACCTTCACCAGCGCCGGTGCCCGCGTCGATATCGCCTACGACGCCATGGGACGCATCGTTCGGCAGAGTGCACCCTACACGACGGATCCTCCGCCAAGTTCCTGTTCGAGCGCGGCCGCGCCCTCACCGGCATCGACCCTGTTCGAGTACGACGCCCTCGGTCGGCTCACGAAACGCACCAACGCCGATGGGACGTTCACGACGAACGCCTACGACAGCGGCACTGACGGCTTGCGCACGCACATCACCGACGAAAACAACCACGCGACCATCCAGATCCTCCAGGCTGCGGGCAGCCCTTCGAACGCGAGGCTCACCTCGCTCACCAATGCGGGCGGACAGACGACGACGTACGGCTACAACGACCTGGGCGAACTCCAGCAGGTGACGGCTCCAGGCGGTCTCAGCAAGGTCTGGGGTTACAACACACAGGGCCAGTTATTGTCGGAGACGCAACCCGAATCCGGCACAACGAGCTACACCTACGACTCTCTCGGACGGCTCTGGACGAAGACCGACGCGCTCGGCCAACAGACGACCTACGGCTACGACCAGATGAACCGGGTCACGACCGTCACGGCTCCCGATCCGTCCTATTCGACGATCGCGGGCTACGATCCTCTGTCGGGCAATCGCACGTCGGTCTCGAACGGCTACGCCTCGAGCACGTTCCAGTTCGACGCGGACAGCCGGATGACGGGACGGACGGACGTGATCGCCGGCCACACCTTCCAGACGAGCTACGCGTTCGACGACAACGACAACCTGACGGATCTCTGGTACCCTTCCGGAAATCACGTCACCTACGCGTACGGCTCTTTCGATCGTCTCTCCCGCGTCTACGACGACGAGCGGGGCCTGGAGTTCGCGCGGGACTTCACCTACAGGCCGTCCGGTGCGTTAGCCTCCTACACGAGCGGCAACGGCATCGTCAACACGGTTGAGTACAATGCCGTCTCGGAACCCACGCACGTGGCGTCGAGCAACGGTGTCGTGGATCTGACCTACACGTACGACGCGGGTGGGAACGTGACCGGGATCGCGGACCCGCGGCCGGGTATGAGCGCGAGCTTCGGGTACGACGCCCTGGACCGGCTGACCTCGGCCAGCGGAGGTTGGGGCACGCTCGGCTACCAATACGACGCGGTCGGGAATCGGCTGTCGTCCACGCTCAACGGTGTGACGACCGCCTATGCGTATGACCCGGCCACGAACCGGCTGGTCTCGACCAGTGGTGGCCAGGTGGAGAGCTTCGTCTACGATCTGGACGGGCGGCTGACCTCCGACAGCCTGTCGAGCAGCTACGCCTACACGCCGACGAATCTGCTCGAGGCGGCGATGACGCAGGCCGGCGCGCTCACCATGTACCGCTACGATGCCGACGGGCGGCGTGTGCTGAAGATCGCGGGGGGAGGGGCGAGCACGACCTCCGTGGTGAACGGGCTGAGCGAATTCAGCACCGATGGGGGCCCCATCACGTGGACGGTGGACTACGTGTACGCCGGCCGGAAGCTCCTGGCGGCGGTGCGGCCAGCGGTTGGGATGCTCGACACGCTGACCGTGGTGAAGTCGGGTTCCGGCAGTGTGAGCGCGCGGCCGGCGGGCCTCGACTGCGGGCCGGACTGCACGGCGAGGTACGTGGACGGCACCTCGGTGACGCTCACGGCTGTTGCTGCCCAGGGCTTCGTCTTCGGAGGCTGGTCTGGCGCCTGCAGCGGGACCTCGGCGTCCGCGACGGTGACCATGGGCGGGGACGCGAGTTGCACGGCGACCTTCACGGCGCTCTACATGCTTCAGGTGACCAAGAACGGTCCCGGGACGGTGACGAGTTCGCCGGCGGGGGTTTCCTGCGGGGACGCGTGCAGCGCCACGTACACCGCCGGCACGGTCGTGACCCTGACCGCCACGCCGGCGTCGGGCTACGTGTTCGTGGGCTGGAGCGGCACCGGGTGCGCGACCGGCACCGTGCAGATGAGCCAGGCCAGGACCTGCACGGCGACCTTCGGGCATCGGCTCACGGTCTCGGCGCGCCTGAAGAACGGCCGCCCCTACACGGACGTGCAGTGGACGAGCACTCCGGCGGGCATCAACTGCTGGACCAGTTGCGCCGCCAACTTCCCCAGCGGGACGGTGGTGAGTCTGTTCACGACCGAGATGCCCTCGTCGTGGAGCGGGGACTGCAGCATGCGTCAGTCGCTGACGATGGACGGCGACAAGACGTGCATCGCCGTCTTCAACAACTACCTCGGACCGATTCGACTCGGCGCTCAAGCACCGACGACCGAGTCGGCGATGGACGACACCCCGAGCGTGGCTCCGCCACCAGAGACGGCGGCTCCGGGCGGCGAGTCAGGGGCCCCGGCGACGTCCTCGGCGGTGGCGTCGGGGTTGGGGGCGGCCGTCGTCACGCTGTCGATGGACACCCCGACGACGCTGCAGGTGGTGGAGTACCTACCACGTCGATGCGCTGGGTTCCGTCCGGGCGGTGACGGATGCGGACGGGAACGTGATCGCGCGGCACGACTTCCGGCCGTTCGGCGAGGAACTCTCGCCGCAGAACCCGCCGAGGGACCGGAAGCTGTTCACCGGGCAGGAGCGGGATTTCGAGACGGGCCTGGACTACTTCTACGCCCGGCAACTGCGGGTGCAGACGGGGCGCTTCACGGCGCCGGACCCGATGGCCGATCTCGACTGGAGGGACCCGATAAAGGGGGCGACGAACGCGTACGGGTACGTCATGAACAACCCGCTGGGGTTCACGGATCCGAGCGGCATGCAGTCCGGAGGGAAAGAGAAAGGCATAGACGAGCTTGGGCACATCTATTACATAGACCCGAGCACCGGTCTTCTCGTCGAGTACCCGGCGGGCTATGCGTACTTTGTGAGTGTCGTCGCGCCATACATACAAGTACCAGTCGTCGTCGGTGACTCAAACGCTGACGCCGATGGGCGCGGGCGTCCTGAGCTTCTTCCCGGGTCGCGGGCCGAGCGCGGGACCAGGGGTCGGGGGCCCGCGCGGTGGAGGCGATGGTGGGACGTCGAATGAGAACGCCCTTGCTCAATGCGCTGAAGACACCCTGAAGAGCAACGGCGTTGCGCTCGCCCTGGACGCAGCGTCGCTAACCGTCGATGCGATTGGGCCCGAGGGGCAGTATGCCAAGATGGCAGTCGGTCTCGCCCTTTCAGGTGCAGCAACGGTCAACAGCGCGGTACAGAACGATAGAACCGGCGCTGGATTAGGAATGGCGTCCTACCTCAAAGCGCCCATAGAGGCCGCCGCCACGAGGGAAGGATGGGGTTGGGGTAAGTACATACCGGGGGTGGGGATAGCTATGGATATGGTCTCTGCATACCGTGACCTCAGGCAAGCGATCAGCGACTTCCGCGACTGTATGCGGTGAAGGCCATGAGGAGCACAGATGCCACAACACGCGAGGTGAAGAAGTGGGGATTCTTCGCCGGTCTGCTTGCGATCGTTGTTGCGATTGTCGTCGGCCACTTTGTTGACCCAGGAAGGGGAAGAGCGGCAGGCGTGTCTGTCGCGTTGATGGTCCTTGCCATCAGGGCATTCTGGTACCTGAGACGTCAGGCCTGGTTCTGGGTCACAGTTGCTGCGCTGACGGTCGCTCATGTGGTACTCATCGTCCTCGTCGCATGGACCAATAGGAGCTTTCCAGCTCCAGAGCTCTGGCCTGTCGGCATCGCAGACTTTGCAGCCATATGTGGGCTTATCAAGCTGGTTGAGAGGCTGATGAGCCGGAGGGACGGGGCCAGTCCGACAGGCTGAAGTCCGTGCATCGAGTTCCTGACCGGAAGCCGTCTTCGCGTCGGACTGCTCGGCGCGGCACTGTGTGAGAGAGGTGCGGCGGCGGCTGGCGCCGTCGCGACTCCGGCTCGGTAGCGTCTGAGAACGGGTCGTATGTTGGCAGGCCGGACCGCGGCAGCCGTCCGAGGCCACTAATGGGGGCTATTGTCATCTGACCTACACGTACGATGCGGGTGGGAACGTGACCGGGATCGCGGACCCGCGGCCGGGTATGAGCGCGAGCTTCGGGTACGACGCCCTGGACCGGCTGACCTCGGCCAGCGGAGGTTGGGGCACGCTCAGCTACCAATACGACGCGGTCGGGAATCGGCTGTCGTCCACGCTCAACGGGGTGACGACCGCCTATACGTATGACCCGGCCACGAACCGGCTGGTCTCGACCAGTGGTGGCCAGGTGGAGAGCTTCGTCTACGATCTGGACGGGCGGCTGACCTCCGACAGCCTGTCGAGTAGCTACGCCTACACGCCGATTCATCGGCTCGAGGCGGCGTTGACGCAGGCCGGTGCGCTCACCATGTACCGCTACGATGCCGACGGGCAGCGTGTGCTGAAGATCGCGGGAGGAGGAGCGAGCACGACCTCCGTGGTGAACGGGCTGAGCGAACTCAGCACCGAGGGCGGCCCCATCACGTGGACGGTGGACTACGTGTACGCCGGCCGGAAGCTCCTGGCGGCGGTGCGGCCAGCGGTTGGCATGCTCCACACGCTGACCGTGGTGAAGTCGGGTTCCGGAGGTGTGAGCGCCCGGCCGGCGGGCCTCGACTGCGGGCCAGACTGCACGGCGAGGTACCTGGCCGGCACCTCGGTGACGCTCACGGCGGTTCCTGCCCAGGGCTTCGTCTTCGGAGGCTGGTCTGGCGCCTGCAGCGGGACATCGGCTTCCGCGACGGTGACCATGGGCGGGGACGCGAGTTGCACGGCGACCTTCACGGCGCTCTACACGCTGCAGGTGACGATGAAACATGACCTCCGGCTCCTGGCTTCAGGCCACAGGCTTCAGGCGGCACAATGCCATCCCGCGTGACACGGCCTGAGGCCTGGAGCCCGAAGCCTGAAGCCGCGAGGCGGCGTCAATGGCGCCGGCTGGTCGTGACGCCGACCGCCACGCCGGCGTCCGGCTACGTCTTCGTCGGCTGGAGCGGCCCCGGGTGCGCGACCGGCACCGTGCAGATGAGCCAGGCCAGGACCTGCACGGCGACCTTCGGGCATCGGCTCACGGTCTCGGCGCGCCTGAAGAACGGCAGCCCCTACACGGACGTGCAGTGGACGAGCAGTCCGGCGGGCATCAACTGCTGGACCGGTTGCGCCGCCAACTTCCCCAGCGGGACGGTGGTGAGTCTGTTCACGAGCGAAGGGCCCTCGTCGTGGAGTGGGGACTGCAGCATGCGTCAGTCGCTGACGATGGACGGCGACAAGACGTGCGTCGCCGTCTTCAACAACTACCTCGGGCCGATTCGATTGGGGGCTCAAACACCGGCGACCGAGTCGGCGACGGAAGAGACAGCGAGCGCGGCGCCGCAACCGGAGACGGCGGCCCCGGCCGGCGAGTCGGGGCCCGTGGCGACGTCCTCGGCGGTCGCGTCTCCCGGGTTGGGGGCGGCCGTCGTCACGACGTCGATGGACACCCCGACGACGTTGCAGGTGGTGGAGTACTACCACGTCGATGCGCTCGCCCTTCGACACGGCGCCCGCCGAGCGGGCCGTGGCGCCGGCTCAGGGCGACCCTGAGCGAGCGGGTGAGGCATGCGAGTCGAACGGGTCGGGTTCCGTCCGGGCGGTGACCGACGCGCAGGGGCAGGTGCTCCGGCGGCACGACTTCCGGCCGTTCGGCGAGGAACTCGCGCCGCAGAACCCGCCGAGGGACCGGAAGCTGTTCACCGGGCAGGAGCGGGATTTCGAAACCGGCTTGGACTACTTCTTCGCCCGGCAATTGCGCGTGGACCTGGGGCGGTTTACGGTGCCCGACCCGATGGCCGATCTCGCGTGGGCGGACCCGATGTCATGCCGTCATATTTCCGGGATATTTGACGCCATGACGACACCGCCGACATACCCCCGCCTGTTGACCCCGCCGAGGCAGATCTTCTTCAAGCTCTACTGGGTCGATTCGGGAGCGGTTCGCGCGGCGAGAGGCGAATTGCACCCGCCGTCCGCCGCGGAACGCGGCGCCCTGCTCGAAGGCTGGGTGGGCAGGTTGTTGCGGGCGTAAGGTGAGGCCGGCAGCGAACTCGGCCTGCGTCACGACGCGTTGTATTACTGGGCGCCGGCAGAGGGAGGCACGGAAGTCGACTTCCTGGTCCAGCGCGGCCGCACGTTCATCGCCGTCGAAGTGGCCGTTCCCGCCTGCTGGGCCTCTGTTCCCGTTTAGGCGACGCGATCGACGTATATTGGATCGGGACGTCCCGATCCATTCCACGCAAGGAGTGACGACATGCGACGAATAGGCTTCGCCCTGGCCGCCGCGGTGGCACTCGACGCCGCCGTCCTGCTGGCCCAGGCTCCGGCCCCGTACCACATCACCCATACGTATGCGGTCGGCGGCGACGGCAGCTGGGACTACGTGGTCCCCGATCCGCCGCAGCACCGGGTCTTCATCGGCCGGCAGAACCGGGTCATGGTGGTGGACACCAACGACGGGAAGCTCCTCGGAGAGGTGACCGGCATCGACGGCGCGCACGGCGTGGCGGTGGCGAGCAAGGCCGGGCACGGGTTCGCCACCTCCGGCAACGACGGCACCGTGCGCATGTTCGACCTGAAGACGTTCAAGGTGCTCGGCAGTATTCCAGCGGCCGAAGACGCCGACGCCGTCATCTACGACGCCGCGTCGAACCGCGTCTTTACGTTCAACGGCGACGCACACTCGTCCACCGTCATCGACCCGGTTGCGGGTAAGCTGGTCACGAACATCCCGCTCGGCGGCAAGCCCGAGTACGGCGCCTCGGCCGGCGACGGCAAGGTCTACGCGAACCTCACCGACATCAGCGAGGTCGTGGAGATCGACGCGAAGCAGTTGACCGTGACGCGCCGATGGTCCACCGCGCCCTGCAAGCAGCCCGTGTCGATGGCGATCGACGTCGCCCACCACCGGCTGTTCAGCGGCTGCCGGAGCGGCGTGATGGCGGTCTCGGACTACCAGACCGGCAAGGTGGTCGCCACGCTGCCGATCGGCGCGGGCGTGGACGGCGCCGGTTACGATCCCGCCACGGGCGATGCCTTCGCCTCGAGCCTCGACGGGACGTTGACGGTGATTCATCAAGACGACTCGGACACCTATCACGTCGTCGAGACCGTGCAGACGGCGCAGGGATCGAGGAACATGGGCCTTGATCCGACGACGCATCGGATCTTCCTCCCGGGTGCGAAGTTCGGGCCGCCGCCGGCGGCCGACGCGGCAAGAGGCGGAAGAGTGCGCCCGCCGATGATTTCGGGGTCCTTCGTGATCATGGTGGTGGAGCGGCAGCCGGCCGCACGCTGAAAAGGAGAAACGACATGCGACGAACGTCTTTCGCGCTGGTGGCAGCCTTCGCGGTCTGCGCGGCCGTCTTGTTTGCCCAGCCGGCGCCGCAGGGCGCCGGGCCGTACTCGGTGCTCAAGACCGCGAAAGTGGGCGGGCTGGGCGGATTCGACTACATCTACGCCGACGTCGCCAACCGCCGGCTGTATATCCCGCGCGGCGCCGCGCAGGGGGCGACCCCGACGCCCGCCCGGGTCACCGTCTTCGATCTCGACACGCTCGCGCCGATCACCGACATTCCGGACATCAGGGCCAACGGCGCGGCGATCGACGTCAAGTCGGGACACGGCTTCGCCAGCAGCTCGCCGGTCGCGATGTGGGACGCGAAGACGCTGAAGCCGATCAAGACGATCGAGATCGACGCGAAGGCGAGGCCGGACGGCATCTACGCCGACCCGTTCAACCAGCGGGTCTACGTGTTCAGCCACCCGACGGCCGACGCGACGGTGATCGACGCGAAGGACGGCAAGCTGCTGGGGACGATCGATCTCGGCGGCGCGCCCGAGCAGGCGGTCAGCGACGGCAAGGGCCACCTCTACGTCGTCATCCAGGACAAGGCCAACGTGGCGGTGGTGGATGCCGCGGCGATGAAAGTGACCGCCCACTACGAGTTCGGCGACAAGGGCAGCCGGTGCAACGGCCTGGCGCTCGACGCGAAGAACCAGGTGCTCTTCGCGGCGTGCGGGCAGTCCGGCAACCCGCCGGCGACACCCGCGCAGCCGGTGATGATCGTCATGAACGCCACGAGCGGGAACATCATCACGACGCTGCCGCTCGCGGGCGGCTCCGACGGCGCGGTGTTCAACCCGAAGACGATGGAAGCGTTCAGCTCCCACGGCAACGGGACCATGACGATCGTCAAGGAGAAGAGCCCGACCAGCTTCGAGGTGGAGCAGAACCTCCAGACGATGGCGGGCGCGAAGTGCCTGACGCTCGACACGAAGACGAATCGGATCCTGACCGATGCGGCCGCGTTCGGCCCGGCGCCGCCACCGCCGCCGCCCGATCCGAACAACCCTGCCGGGGCGCGCCGCGGCGGCCGCGGGCCGATGCTGCCCGGCTCGTTCTCGATCCTCGTGATTGGCAAGTAGGGACGCACGGCGAACGTCTGGTCCGGAAGGGGTCGGAGCTCCGACCCCTTCAGGCCAAATCGATGGCCTCGCTCGCGCGTTGCAGGTCCAGCATCCGCCTGAAGTAGCCCGAACCGCGCCGCAGGTCGGCAGGCCGCCCTCGCTCGACGACCCTGCCATCGCTCAACACCAGCACCTCGGCCTGGTCGGCGATCCGGGTGACCCGGTGGGTGACCACCAGCGTGGCCTGGCCGGCCGACGCGCGCCAGACTTCCTCCAGCACCTCGCGCTCGGTCAGCGGATCGAGATCGGCGGTCGGCTCGTCGAGGACGAGGATTGGGGCGTCGCTCAGGAACGCGCGAGCCAGGGCGAGCCGCCGGCGTTCGCCGCCCGACAGTTGCAGGCCCTGCTCGCCGATCCAGGTGTCGTACCCTCCCGGCCAGGCGCCGACGACGTGGTGGAGGCGCGCTCGTGTCGCCGCGCGGACCAGTTCGGCCTCGGTGGCCGACGGGCGTGCGAGCAGCAGGTTCTCGCGGAGCGTTCCCGTGAACAGGTGCGTTCGCTGTGCGGCCACCGCGAAGCGGGATCGCACGTCGTCCGGATCGCACGCGCCCACATCGACGCCGCCGATTCGCAGGCCGCCTCCGCCAGGCTCCACCTGTCGAAGGAGCAGCGCCGTGACGGTGGACTTGCCCGAGCCGCTGGGACCCACGATGACGACCGGGTGGCCGGCCTCGAGCCGGAAGCTCACGTCGATCACGGCCGGGCGGCCGGCGCCGGGCCACGTGAAGGTGAGGCCGGACGCTTCGACGACCGGCGGATCCGGAATCGTGGCCGGCGCATGCGGAGGCACGACAGCGGGAGGCGCGTCGGCCAGTTCGAAGACACGGCGCGCCGCCGCGCGCGTCGCGGCCAGTTCCTGGATGCCCGACGGGAGGGCGGCGACGGCCTCGAATGCGGCGAGCGTGACCAGCGTGACGGCGGTCACTTGCACCAGATTCATGCCACCGGGGGCCACACGGGGAGCGGCGAGCGCCAGGAGGGCGACGACGGTAAGGTCGGCGGCGAGACCGGCAAGTCCTGAGCCGAGCGCCGAGGCCGAGGCGGCGCGCACCTGCGCCGAGCCGAGCGAGCGGGTCAGCGACGTGACGCGCGCGACATGATCCGGTCCCCGCCCAAGCGCCACCAGGTCGGCGACACCCTGGACGCCATCGACCAGCGCGGACTGCACGCCGGCCCGCAGGATCACGCTCTCACGCGTGGCGCGCGAACCGATCGCCAACGTGGCCAGCGGCACCGCGAGGCCCGCGATCACCAGGCCGGCGACCGCAGTCACCGCCAGGCTCGTCCCGAATGGAACGAGAAGGCCGGCGGCGAGGACGGCCACCATAATCGCCCCGAGCCCGGGAATCAGCGACGCGGACCGGGAGACGATCGAGCGTGTCCACGTCCTCGACGAGGCGCGCCAGGAGGTCCCCGCTGCGCCGCGTGGAGGATATCGAGAACGCCGCGGGCACGAGCGCCTCGAACACACGGACGCGCAGCCTCGACAGGAACCGGAGCGTTACGTCGTGCGAGACCAGCCGCTCGAGGTACCGGAGCAGGCCGCGGCCGATGCCGAAGAACCGGACGAGGACGATGGCCACCTGCAGCGCGGCGATGCCGGGCAGCCCCGCGGCCGTGGCGAGCAGCCAGCCGGACGTGCCCATGAGGCCGATGCCGAACGCGACAGTGGCAGCCGCCAGCAGCGACGCGAGCACGAAGGCGCGCCACTGGCGAGCGAGGAGGCCGGCCAGCCGGGTGACGGGCCGCATCATACCACCGCCCCCGAGGCGGCGAGCATCCGCGCGTACAACCCGCGTCGCGCCGCGAGCGCCGCGCGGGTGCCCTGCTCGGCCACCCGGCCGCCCGAGAGCACCACCACGCGGTCGGCGCCGGCAACCGCGGTCAACCGGTGCGCGATGAGCAGCACCGTGCGCCCCGCGGCCAGTTCCCGCACCGCGTCCGACACGAGGGCATCGTTCTCGGGGTCGAGGTGCGAGGTCGGTTCGTCAAGCACCAGCAAGGGTGCGTCCTTCAGGAACGCCCGCGCCAGGGCGAGACGCTGCCGCTGTCCTCCGGACAGCCGCGAGCCGCCTTCGCCGATCTCGGCGCCGAGGCCCCCCGGCAGCGCGCGGACGAACTGGCCGGCATGCGCGAGGACGATGGCACGCTCGATGTCGGAGTCGGACGCGTCGGGCCGGGCGAGCTTGAGATTGTCGAGCACCGTGCCGTGGAACAGGTGCGGCCGCTGCGGCAGCCAGGCCACCTGGCGGCGCCACGTGTCGGCGTCGAGCGTGCCGAGCGCGCGGCCGCCCACGAGCAGCCGTCCGGCGTCGGGTTCCATGAACCGAAGCACGAGGTGGGCGATCGTGGATTTCCCGGAGCCGCTCGGGCCGAGCAGGGCAACGGTCGTGCGCGGGGCGACCGAAAACGACACGCCATCCACCGCAGCGGGACGGTCGGGAGAATAGCGGAACGACACCTCGTCGAGCACCAGGCCGGCGGCGCCGATCGGCTCGTCCTCGTCCGGCGGCCCCGCCGCGGTGGCGGTCGTCGCGCGCTGCCGCACGGGCCGGTCGAGCAGTTCAGACATCCGCTCGCCCGCCTCGCGGCCGGTCATCGCGGCGTGGAACGCGGCGCCGAGCGCCCGCATCGGTCGATAGAACTCGGGCGTCACCACGAGAACGAACAGCGCCGCCTCGAAGCCGACACGCGCGGCGAGCAGGCGGAGGCCCAGTTCGACGGCGACGACCGCGGTGCCGAGCGTCGCCAGCCATTCCAGCGTCAGCGCGGACAGGAACGCGACGCGAAGCACCTCCATCGTCACGGCGCGAAACCGCTCGCTCGCCGACGCGACGACGGCCGCTTCCTCCCGGGCGCGGCCGAAGGTGACGAGCGTCGCGATCCCCTGCACGGTGTCGAGGAACCGCGCGCTCATCCTGGAGAGCGCCACCCACTGCGCCCGCGAACGCCTCCGGGCCGCGCCGCCGATCAGGTACATGAACAGCGGGATGAGCGGCCAGGTGGCGGCGAGCACGAAGCCGGAGAGCAGGTCGGCGCGAGAGACCGCCACGAGCACGAGCAGCGGGACCAGGAAGGAGAGCGCGAGCTGCGGTTGGTAGCGGGCGACGTACGCGTCGGTCGCCTCGACGCCGCCGCCGAGGGTGCCGACCAGCTCCCCGGTCCGCTCGCCGGAGACGAAGCGGGGGCCGAGCGCCAGCAGCTTCGAGGTCAGCGTCGATCGAAGCGCGAGCCGGACGTCCGCGGCGGCGCGCGCCGCCGCCGTCTCCGACGCCCACGACGCCACGGCGCGAAGCACCGCCACGCCGGCCAGCAGCGCCAGCAGCGAGGCCGTGGAGGCAGGCGACGAGCCCGGCCGAGCGGCGCCGGCGATGACGCGCGCCAGCAGGGCGGCCTGGGCGACGACGAGCGCGCCCGACGCCGCGCCGAAGGCGACGGCGGCGACGAGCGCGCGGCGGCCGGCCCGGTCTGCGGGCAGCGGCCGCCGCTCGAACATCATGGCGCCCTCAGGTACTCGAGCCGGGTGCGCGGGCCGACCCGCTTGCGGAACACCCAGTAGGTCCAGCACTGGTACACGAGGACGATGGGGACGAAGAGGAGCGCGACGACGCTCATCACCGTCAGCGTGTAGGGCGTGGACGAGGCGTTGTAGATCGTCAGGCTCCAGTCCGGGTTGAGGCTCGACACCATGACACGCGGGTAGAGCGACATGAAGATCGTGACCGTCGCGAACGCGATCGCGAGGCACGTCATCACGAACGCCCAGCCCATCGCCCGGCGGGCGACGAAGAAGCCGGCGGCGAGCATCACCGCCACGGCCGCGATCGGCACCAGGCCCGGGTTGATGCCGAGGCGCGTGAACGAGTCGGTCAAGAGATAGGTGGCGACGACCCACGCCGCGACGATCACCGTCGCCGCCGGGCCGACGCGCTTGACCGCCAGCATGGCCCTCGCCCGGATCGGGTCCTCGCTCTTGAGCTCGAGGAAGATCGCCCCGTGCGTCGTGAAGGCCGCCAGCGACGCGAGCCCGGTGACGAGCGGGTAGGGGCCGAGCAGGTTGAAGAAGCCGCCGACGTACGTCTTGCTGGCGTCGATCGGCACCCCCTTGAGCAGGTTGCCGAAGGCCACGCCCCAGAGCAGGGCGGGGACGGCGCTGCCGGCGAAGATCATCCAGTCCCACGTCGCGCGCCAGGCCGGGTGCGCGTCCTTGCTCCGGAACTCGAACGCGATGCCGCGGACGATCATCGCCGCGAGCATCAGGAACAGCGCCAGGTAGAAGCCGCTGAACAGCGTGGCGTACCAGTGCGGGAAGGCCGCGAACATCGCCCCGCCGGCCGTCAGGACCCACACCTCGTTGCCGTCCCAGACCGGGCCGATCGTCGCGATGACCCGCCGCCGCTCGGTGTCGTCGTGCGCGAGGAACGGCAGCAGGATGCCGACGCCGAAGTCGAACCCCTCGAGCACGAAGAAGCCGGTGAAGAGGACCGCGATCAGGATGAACCAGAGCGTGTTGAGATCGATGGCATGATGTCCTCCCTTACGCGCTTACGCCGTACGCCTGTGCCGCCGGACTCGGCTCGCTCGGCGCTGCCGCCGGGCCTCGGCGGGCAGGCCGGCCATCGCGTACTTCTTCAGGAGGTAGACGTCGGCGGCCATCAGCGCGCCGTAGATGAGCGTGAAGCCGACCAGCGTGACGAGCAGCTCGCCGACGGTGACGGCCGGCGAGACGGCGGCGGCCGTCTTCTGCAGGCCGAAGACGATCCACGGCTGGCGGCCGAGCTCGGTGAAGAGCCAGCCGGTCGAGTTGGCCACGTAGGGCAGCACGATGGCCGGCACGAGCGCCGCGAGCAGCACGCGGCTGGCGCCGATCGTCTCGCGCATCGCGGCGAGCGAGGACCACGCCGCGAGCAGCAGCATCAGGGCGCCCGCCCCCACCATCCCGCGGAACGTCCAGTAGGTCCACATCACCGGCGGCGAGTAGTCGCCGGGGCCGTACTGCTGCTCGTACTGCGCCTGCAGGTCCTTGATGCCTCTCACCTCGCCCGTGAACCGGTTGTAGGCGAGGAAGCTGAGCAGCCCGGGCACCCGGACGGCGAACACGTCCTTCTGCTGCTCCTCGTCGCCCCAGGTGAACAGCGACATGCTGGCCGGGTTCTCCGTCTGCCACAGCGCCTCGGCGGCCGCCATCTTCATCGGCTGGACCTTGACCATGTACTGCGCCTGGCCGTGGCCGACCACCATCACCGCCACCGAGGCGGCCAGCGCGTAGACCGCGGCGAAGCGGAACGACCGCCGGAAGGCGTCCTGGGTCTCCGCGTCACGCGCCCTGAGCAGGTGCCACGCGCTGATGCCCAGCATGAAGAAGGCCGCCGTCGCCATCGCCCCCGTCATCACGTGCGGGAACTGCACCCACACGTGGCCGTTGGTGACGAGCGCCCAGAAGTCGGTCATCTCGGCACGGCCGTTGCGCAGCGCGTAGCCCACCGGCTGCTGCATGAACGAGTTGGCGATGAGGATCCACAGCGCGGAAAGGTTCGAGCCGACGGCGACCACCCAGATCGCGGCCAGGTGCACCTTCTTCGGCAGCACGTCCCAGCCGAACACCCAGATGCCGAGGAAGGTGGACTCGAGGAAGAAGGCGAGCAGCGCCTCGATGGCGAGCGGCGCGCCGAAGATGTCGCCGACGAATCGCGAGTACTCGGACCAGTTCATCCCGAACTGGAACTCCTGCACGATCCCCGTCACCACGCCCATGGCGAAGTTGATGAGGAACAGCTTGCCCCAGAACTTCGTCAGCCGGCGGTAGACCTCGCGGCCCGTCGTCACGTAGAGCGTGTTGAAGATGGCGACGACCCAGACCAGGCCGAGCGTCAGCGGCACGAAGAAGAAGTGGTAGACGGTCGTGATGGCGAACTGCCATCGGGCGAGCAACAAGGCATCCATATCAAGTCCCCTCGGTGAGATGACAGGAGCGACGCGGCGAGGCCCCCGACTAATGGTGGCTCTTCGCGATGGCCCGGAACATGCGCATGTTGATCCGCACGAACCGCCAGATCTGCCACGGCAGGAAGGTGCGGAGGAACACCGTGAAGCGGGTCGGCCTGGTGGCGTACACCGGTTCGCCCAGGCGCGGGTCGTCGGGAACGGGATTCGTGCTCATCGTGCTACTCCGGGATCAGGCTCCAGCCCGGGCGCATCCGCGCCTTGTAGAGGAACATGTGGTGCAGCAGGATCTTGATCCAGTGCCCGGCGAGGCCGATCTCGCCGAAGGTGAGGCTGGTGTCGCGGCCGTACTCCGGGTACTTCTCGAAGTCCGGCACGACCGGGAACACCGTCATCGACGCCGCCGTTCCCGTGAACGGGTTCGCGCCCGCCGAGGCGACGCACGCGGCACCCATCTCGGCCATCGACGCGGTCCGCGTCGGGCCCTCGGCCCCGCCGACCATGTCGACCAGGCTGCGAGCCACGGCCTTGCCGATCATCGCCGACGGCATCCCCGTGCGCGGAGGCGCCGGCGCGATCGGGGCGCCCGAGGGCGTCTGCCGGGGGCGGGAAATGGCGTGCGGCGGGGCGAACGCGATGCCGACGGCGAACAGGTTCCGGTAGACCGGCGACTGATAGGTGCGCGGCCAGTCGCGCGCCGACCACCGCTCGTAGGCCTTCGGCGTGTAGTCTGCGTCGACGCGCATGAAGCCATTCGGCATGAACACGGCCGGCGTGATGTCGGCCCCGGCGCGGTCGAACGCCTTGAGGCCCACGCCGGAGAACGGCGGCAGCAGCATCGCGAAGTCGAACGCGACCTGCTCCTGCCGGCCGTCGAGCGTCTCGTACGACGCCAGGCCCGGCTCCACCTTTCGCACGTGTGCCCGCGTGATCCAGCGGAGGCCGCGTTCGGCGAACAGCGACTCGGCGAAGATCTTGCTCGGCGTGACGTAGCCGCCGTGCTTCAGGTGCATCCCGCCCATGCCGAAGTCGCCCAGCTCGTACTCGTTCGAGATCCAGACGATCTCCGCCTTGTCCCGCACCTTCCGCGCCCGCAGTTCGAACTCGAGATTGACGATGTACTCGAAGGCCGCGCCCTGGCAGGTGCAGCCGCCGTGGCCGGTCCCCACGAGGAACCGCTGCCGCTCGCCGCGCCGCATCCGCTCGACCCGTTCCGCAAGCGCGGTCGCCGTCTCGGCCGCGTGGCTGTCGGTGCACACCGACAGGCTGTGCCCGGAGGGGCCGAGCCCCTCGGTCGCCCCGAAATTGAGCTTCGGGCCGGTGGCGTTGATCAGGAAGTCGTACCGGATCTCCTCCCGCACAACTTCGCGGCCGGCCGCTGTCGATTCGACGACCACGTAGGGCGCGGGGTCGGCCTGGCGTCCCTCCGGGTGAATTGCCAGCGCCCGCGCCTGCCTGAAATCGATGCCGGCCCGCTCGTAGACCGGCGCCAGGGGAAAGACCACCTTCTCCTGTTTCATGAGGCCGACGCCGACCCAGATGTTCGACGGGATCCAGTTGTAGTGAGGGTGCGGAGAGACGACGGTCACCTGGTCACCGGGGGGCAGCCATTTCCGGGCGAAGGCGGCGGCTGTGTGACCGGATACGCCAGCGCCAAGGACGACGAGTCGACTCATGGACAGCTCCCTTCCAACGCCCGAGACTTCTGGAGTCTCGGGGTAAGATTCAGCGTCCGGCTGTGTGGTTACAAGCAATCGGCAATCTTCTGCCTCCCTCCTAGACGTGGTTGCGCAGCATCAGCTCGCGCGGATGCGGGTCGAGATAGACCTGCCCGGCGAGATACTCGACCCCGAGCCGCCGCACGTGATGCTTGAGGAGCGTGAGAGGCACGACCAGCGGCACGAGGCCGAGCCTGTAGTCCTCGATGCTGGCCGCCAGCTCCGCGCGGTCGTCGGCCTCCAGCCGCTGCTTGAAGTGGCCGAGCATGTGCATCAGCACGTTGGTGTGCTTGCGCGTGGTCGCCAGGCGCGCGAGCGCCTCCATGAACCGGTCGCGGTATTCGCGCTGGAGCCCGGCGCGGTCCGTCGCGGCCGCCCCGGCCACGAGCCGGCCCATCCGGTAGTAAATCTCCGGCGAGTGCGAGAGCAGCGTCAGCTTGTGGGCGGTGTGGAACCGCACGAGGCCGCCGACGGTCCAGCGCCCTTCGAAGAAAGCGCGGAGCCGCGCGTAGGCGAAGACGCGCTCGACGAAGTTTTCTCGCAGCCGCGGGTCGGTCAACCGGCCTTCCTCCTCGACCGGCAGGTGCGGAAAGCGTGCGATGAGCGCGTCGGCGAACAGGCCGCGACCGTTTCGTTCGGCCGTCCCCGACGGGCCGTAAACCCGGACGCGCTCCATGCCGCAGCTCGGCGAATCCTTCTTGAGCACGTAGCCCGCCAGGCGCTCGCCCGCGAGCGCTTCGACGCGGGTGCGCGCGAAGGCTCGCATGCCGTCGGTGATGTCGTCTCCTCTCTTCGTGAACGCCATCCGGACGGCATCGTCGCGCCGCACCAGGTGCAGCGACTCGCGGGGAGTGCCGAGGCCGAATTCGACCTCCGGACAGACCGGCACCCATTCGACAAACGCGCCAAAGGTGTCGGCCAGGAACGCGTCGCGCTTGTGCCCGCCGTCGAACCGCACGGCCTGGCCGAGCAGGCAGGCCGAGATGCCAAGGCGGAGGGAGTCGGGCCCGCTCATCGCGTCGATGATACACCGGCCTTCCGTGGCCGCGGGGGGGCATCCGGATTAAGATAAGCACGTGCCAATCGACGAACGCGCGTTCTTCACCGAGAAACCCGAAACGCGAACGGCCCGGTTCCAGTGTCCACGGTGCCACCGGCCCGGCGAGTACGCCATCCGCTGGGTGCGGCGGGTGAAGCGGGATCGGCCGCCGGGCGGCGCCGACGAGGCCGACCGGGCCCGGTTCGCCAAGCTGCGCGACTACCTGCTGAGGATCGACGACGAGGTGGTGTGCAAGGCGTGCGGCAAGAAGTTCGAGATCCCCTCGCAGCACTCGCTGATGTTCACCGACCAACTCGACGGGCTGCCGAACGTCGACGAACTCGAGCGGGAGATCGCGGCCGCGTCGGGGGACACCCCGCCGGAGCCCGAGACCAAGCCCGCGCTGCCGCCGCGCTTCACCCGCAAGTCGGGCGGCTGGAAGTAGCCAACCCCATGGCACTGGCTGACGGCTGACGGCCGAAGGCCGGGTCGCGCTGTCACGCGTGCTCGGGCCCTCAGCCGTCAGCCGGTATGGTATTATGGCATCGGTATGGCATCCGTGAAGCTGACCTTCTCCCTCGACGCCGACACGGTGTCCCGGCTGCGGGCTGCCGCCGAGCGGCTG
Source organism: uncultured Acidobacteriota bacterium (assembly GCA_963776495.1). Taxonomy (GTDB): domain Bacteria; phylum Acidobacteriota; class Vicinamibacteria; order Vicinamibacterales; family Fen-181; genus FEN-299. Next base: position 1,859,951 of record CAVZMW010000003.1, read on the forward strand.
CGGATGCCGCAGAGCCAGGTCGTGCGCGAGGCGGTGGCCGAGTACCTCCAGCCGGATCGGGAGGTTGAGCGATGCGGAGCGCGTCACGCTGCTGCGGACGTTCGACCGGCTCGTGCCGTCGCTGCCGGCCGGGTCAGCCGCGGAGGTCGACGCGGAACTGAAGGACCTGCGGGCGGCGCGGCGCCGGGGCGGCCGCCGGACGGTGCGCCGGTGATCCACCTCGACACCTGCGTGCTCGTGGACGCGCTCACCGGTCCGCGCCGGTCGGCGGCGGCGCTGCGGGCGCTCATCGAGCAGGGCGAGCGCGTCTCGTTCTCCTCGCTGGTGCTGTTCGAGTGGCTTCGCGGGCCGCGACGGGCCGATGAGCTGCGCGTGCAGGAGGCGCTGTTCCCGTCCGGCGAGGCCTCGCCGTTCGGGCCGGCCGAGGCGGCGCTGGCGGCCACGCTCTACCGGCAGGCGCGCCGGCCGCGCGGGCGCGAGCTGGACCTGGCCATCTCGGCGTCGGCGATCCTGCAGGACGCCGCCCTGTGGACGCTCAATCCCCGCGACTTCGCCGACATCCCGCGCCTGCGCCTCGCGGCCGTTCAGCGTTCGGTGCCCGGGCGCTGATCCGGTGCCGCGGGCGGTGCCGTCGCCGGGACCGACTTCCTGGCCTGCCGCGCGATGAGGGCCATCGCCTCGCGTCGGCTGCCGCCGTTGATCTCGCGCTGGAGCTTCTCCAGCGCGACGCGGACGACGTCGCGGTGGTGGACGTCGACGCCGACCTCGGCCACCGCCTCCAGCCACATCCGGTGGATCAAGTCCAGGTCCTCGCCCGTCAGCGTCGGCGCGTGCGGGCCGAGCACGAACGACTGGATCCCGCCGCCCACCTTGTAGGCCAGGAGCCGCGTCGCGACCTGCTCGCTGCCCTCCACGCGCTCCCACGCCTCGCCGAGCAGGCGCGCCTGGTCCGAGGCCGAGAACTTCGCCGAATCGCCGAGCACGATCTCGCTCGACGCCAGCCGCACGGCCGTCTGGGCGATGGCATCGAAGACGTTCGACGAGGGGACGACCAGCAGCTTCACCGGGCGCCCCTCCCGCTCGGCCACCGCCACGACCTTGGTGAACAGGAGCTGCTCGTAGTCCCTGAAGATCTCGTTCTGCGCGAAGTTGCCGAACCCGGAATCCGGACCCTCCAGCCGGCGGACGGTCATCGCCACGACGTCATGCCGCTCGGTGTCGGCGTGGGTGAGCGCCCACTGCAGGTGCGCCAGGGTGTTGTAGTCCCGGACCGGCACCAGCACGCTCCCCGGCCGCGCCGCCACCTCCGCCAGGCCGAGATCGGCCGCCGGCAGGAGCTGGAACTGGTCGAGGCCGCTCACGGTGTGCGCGGCCAGCCGCTGCCGCACGTTGTGTCGCTCGGACAGGACGAAGACCGCGTAGAGGATGGCCGTGAAGGTCAGGCCCCAGATGGTCGCCAGCTGCTTGGTGAACAGGTTGATGATGGCGATGGCGAACAGGGCGGTCGTGATCAGCGCGAGGCCGACCGGCACCTCGACCTTCCCGACGCGGACGTTCAGCGGCACGCGCCACTCGCGCGGCCCCGGCTCCCGGAAGCGCAGGACGAGCACGGCGAGGCTCTTGAGCGCGAAGCTCCACACGACGCCGAACGCGTACGCCTCGCCGAGGACGTACACGTTGCCGCGGCTGAGGAGGATCGTCAGCAGCTGCAGCCCGGCGATGACGTTCAGCACCCGGTAGGTCGTCCCGTACTTGTGGTGCGGCTTGCGGAACCAGTCCGGCAGCACGCCGTCCTCGGACACGCGGTTGACGACGGCGTTCGACCCGACGATGGCCGTGTTGACCGCGCCGGCCAGGATGAGGAAGCCGACGACGACGACGAACCCCTGGAACGCCAGCCGGAGCGTCAGCGGACCGGCCAGGTTCATGGCGAGGCCGGAGATCAGGTTGTCGAAGAACCGCGCCCGCACCGCGTCGGGGATCAGCGCCACAGCCAGGAAGCTCACGGCCGCCGTGAAGGTGACGCTGTAGACGAAGATCACCAGGCCGGCGCGCCGGAGGTTGACGGGCTTCGGGTGCTCGATCTCGCGGTAGACCTGCGCCAGCGACTCCCACCCGCTCATCGCGAGGAACGAGTGGCCGAGGCCGACGAGCACCGCGATGGCGGTGATGCCCGGCAGCCACGTGCCGCGCAGCCAGCCGAGGGCGTCGTTCGAGAAGCGGATGTGCTCGAGCGTCGGCGGCGGCGCGAGCTGGCCGCCGCGGGAGAGCAGCGTGCCGACGGCCCACAGCAGGAGCACCACGATCATGATCGAGGTCACCTGCACGATCCGCAGCGCGTCGGTGCTCGATTCGTGGATGCCCTGCGTGTTGCGCCACCAGAAGTAGATGACCACCACGGCCGCGAGCGCGGCCGACGTCTCGTTGGGCGGCAGGTGGAACGACGACCCGAACCGCGCCGAGAGGTCGTTGAGCAGCCCGACGATGTACTGGCCCGCCGAGGTGGCGCTGATCGGGCCGGTGAGGACGTAGTCGAACAGCAGCGCCGAGACCGACAGCTTGCCGAGCGTCCCGCCCATCGCCTCCTTGACGACGCGGTAGACGCCGCCCCGCACGAACATGATCGAGCTCTCGATGTAGATCGCCCGAACCGCGTACGAGAACAGCATGACGCCGAGGATGAACCAGGGGGCGGCCTTGCCGACGGCCTGCTCGGCGATGCCGCCGGCGTAGAAGGCCGACGACCCGAGGTCGGCGAGCACGATGGCCGCCGCGCGCCAGAAGGAGATGAACGACAGGAAGACGGTCGTCGCGACGACGACCTGGACGGGCCCGCGCCGGGGGGCGGCCTCAGACATGTACGACCTCGAGCTGGCGGCTCCCGGGCGCGACAGCCCGGCCGGGATACCTCGCCGCCAAACCTCTTATTATCTGCCTCTTCGCAGCGGGAAGTCATCAGGCAGGCGGCTGACGGCCCGCGACTTGCGGCTTGCGACCTCGCCAGCGTGACCCGCGTGACCCCGCCGCGAGCCGCTGGCCGCGAGCCGCGAGTCGGCTCGGGCGTCGGCTCGGGCGTTTGACACGTCCGGCGCGCTCCATTACCCTCCAACCGAAGATGGCCGCCACGCCTGTTCGCGCCTCGCGCCTGCTTCGGCTCGCCGCCGCGATCGGCAGCGTGTTCGCGGTGACGGCTGTCTATTTCTTCCTCCTCCACGTCAACCCGACGACGGTGACGCTCACCTACCTCGTGACGATCCTGCTGATTGCGAGCGGCTGGGGCGGCGTCGAGGCCACCGCGGCCTCTGTCGTCGCGACCGTTTGCCTGAACGTCTTCTTCCTCCCCCCGGTCGGCACGCTGACCATCGCCGACCCTCAGAACTGGGTGGTGCTGGGCGTCTTCCTCGTGACCGCGCTCGTCGCCAGCCAGCTCTCGGGGCGCGCGCGCCGCCGGCAACTCGAGGCGGTGTCGCGGCAGCGCGACCTCGAACGGCTCTACGCCCTCAGCCGCGCCCTGCTGCTGTCGCCCGGCGAACCTTCCATTCCGGCGGCGACCGCCCACCACATCGCCGGGACGTTCGACTTCCCGACCGTCGCGATCTACGACCAGCGCACCGACGCCGTATCGTGGGCCGGGCCGGAGGAGGCCGCCGGCCTCGACGGCACGCTGCGGGCGGTGGCGCGCCAGGCGGTCACCATGCGGGCGGGGGCGCTCTCGGTCCTGGCGATTCAGCTCGGCGGCGTGCCGATCGGCAGCCTCGCGCTCCCGACGTCCGGCCTGAGCGACACGGTCGTGCAGTCGATCGCGAACCTGGTGGCCATCGCGCTCGAGCGGGCCCGCGGCCAGGAGGCGGCCGCGCGGGCCGACGCCGCCCGGGAGAGCGGGGAGCTGCGGGCGACGATGCTCGACGCGCTGGCGCACGAGTTCAAGACGCCGCTGACGTCGATGAAGGTGGCGGCGGCCGACCTCCGCGCGAACGCGGGCGACGACCGCACCCGCGAGCTGGCCACGATCGTCGACGAGGATCTCGACCGCCTGCAGGCGCTCGTGACCGACACGGTGCAGATGATCCGCGTCGACGCGGGCGCCTTCACGCTGCGGCTGAACGACTGCCGGTTGTCCGAGCTGGTGGCGGCCACCCTCCGCCAGTTCGAGCCGCGGCTCGCCGGCCACCCGGTCAGCGCGCGCGTGCCGGGCGACCTGCGGCTGCGCGCCGACCACGACCTGCTCGGGCTGGCGCTCCGGCAGCTCCTCGACAACGCCGTCAAGTACCTCGCCGGTGACCTCGGCCATCGAGGTCACCGCCGCCGGCGGGGAGGTCGTCGACATTTCGGTCCGGAACTCGGGGCCTCCGATCCCCGAGCACGAGCAGGCCCGTCTCTTCGAGCGGTTCTACCGCGGATCCCAGGCCCACCGGGTCCCCGGCTCCGGCATCGGCCTCGCCATCGTGCGGCAGATCGCCGAGGCGCACGGCGGGACACTGTCGGTCTCGAGCGCGGCCGAAACCGGCACGGTGTTCAGGATGTCGCTCCCGCGCGACGGAGTCCGTCGGTGAGCGCCGGCCGCATTCTCGTGGTGGACGACGACCCGCAGATCCGGCGGGTCCTCAAGGTGACGCTCAGCGGCCAGGGCTTCGAGGTCGACGACGCGAAGAACGGCGAGGAGGCGCTCGAGCGGCTGCGCGAGCGCCGCGCCGACCTCGTCCTGCTCGACATCAACATGCCGGGGATGAGCGGGCTCGACGTGTGCCGCGCGATGCGCACCACCTCCGAGGTCGCGATCATCATGCTGACCGTTCGCGACACGGAGTCGGACGCGGTCGAGGCGCTCGACGCGGGGGCGGACGACTACGTCACCAAGCCGTTCAAGCCGTCGGAACTCTCGGCGCGGATCCGCGCGGCCCTGCGGCGCTCGCCCGGGGGCCAGGGGCCGTCCGGCCGCCTGGAGCTCGGCCCGGCGAGAATCGACTTCGACACGCGCCAGGTCACCTCGCGCGGCCGCCAGGTCCGGTTGACGCCGAAGGAATTCGACCTGCTCCGCTACCTCGTCGCCCACGCCAACAAGGTGCTCTCGCACCGCCAGCTCCTGCAGGCGGTCTGGGGGCCGGACTACGGCGACCAGGTGGACTACCTGCGCGTGGTCGTCAACCAGCTCCGGAAGAAGATCGAGCCGAAGCCGTCGAGCCCGGTCTACCTGCTGACCGAGCCCTGGGTCGGCTACCGGTTCCACCTCCCGCCGGATCCCCTCTGAGTGACTGCGCGGAATCCTAAGCCGAGCCTTATGACTTCCTAACGCCCCGGTCTCTACGCTCGGGCTGTAGGAAGTCGTCATGACCGAGATCATCCCGATCACCCGGGCGAGGAGCGGTCGAACGACCGGCGAAGCTACCGGCCCGGGGCAGGTCACGCCGGCGCCCCGGCGGGTCTACGTCGTGTTCACCGACATCGAGGACACGCTGAACGCCGTCACCGCGGCCAGGCGCTTCGTTCCCGCCTTCGGCGGCCACCTCACCGTGGTGCACTTCAGACCGCTCGACTTCGGAGCGCCGCTCGACGCTCCCGCGGGCATCTCGCCGGCCGAGAGCGAGGCGTTCCGGGAGCGCCTGGAGGCGGAGGGCGGCGAGGTGGACGTCAACGTCTGCGTGTGCAGGGACGCCCGGCGCGCGCTGCCGTCGGTCATCGATCCGCACTCGCTCGTCGTCGTCGGGGGACGCCACCGGTGGTGGCCAACCGCCGCCGATCGCTGGCGACGGATGCTCGAACACGAAGGCTATGTCGTCGTGTTCGTGAACGACGCGATTGAGGAGCGACGGCGCAATGGGTGACAGTCTGAAGCGGCGAACGACAATCCTCGGCGGCCTGCTCATGGGTCTGCTGGCCGCGCACGCCGGCACGTCACCGGCGTGGGCGCAAGCTGCGCCGGCCACGCCAGCGCAGACGCCAGCGCCGGACTCGCCCGTCGTCGCGTTCTTCAAGCAGACCGAGGTGTCGGGGTTCGTCGACGTCTACTTCGGCTACGACTTCAACACGCCGTCGACCCGCCAGGCGCAAGTGCGCAACTTCGACATCCAGCACGACTCGTTCAGCCTGAATCTGGCGGAGTTGTCGCTGGAGAAGAAGCCGACCTCCGACAGCCGCGCCGGATTCCGGGTCGATCTCGATTACGGACCGACCGCCACGGTGGTCAGCGCGGCCGAGCCCGGCGGCACCCGGACGTTCGAGAACATTCTGCAGGCTTACGCGAGCTATCTCGCGCCCCTCGGTCAGGGCCTGCAATTCGACATCGGGAAGTTCGTGACGCCGATTGGGAATGAAGTCATCAAGACGCGGGACAACTGGAACTACTCGCGCTCCTTGCTCTTCACGCTCGCGGAGCCCTATTACCACGCGGGGGTGCGCGTCAGCTACTCGGTCAACGATCACTTCTCGTTGTCGGGCCTTCTCGTGAACGGGTGGAACAACGTCGTCGACGACAACGGCGGCAAGACGGTCGGGGTGCAGGCGACCCTGAAACCATCGGCCGCGCTCACGATCGTCCAGAGTTACATGGGCGGTCCGGAACAGGCCAACGACAACGCCGACTGGCGTCATCTGGTCGACACGGTCATCAGCTACACGGCCACGCCCACCGTGAGCCTCGCGATGAACTACGACTACGGACGCGATACGGTGGCAGGGTCGCCGGTGACATGGCAAGGCGTCGCGGGATACCTGAGGTACCAGCCGATGCTGTGGTTTGCGATCACGCCGCGCGTGGAGTACTACCGCGATCCCAACGGCTTCACGACCGGCCTCACGCAGAAGCTCAAGGAAACGACGCTGACGCTGGAGTTCAAGCAGAAGGACGGCGTGCTGCTTCGCACCGAGTACCGGCGTGACATGTCAGACAGGCCGTACTTCCTGAAGGACGTGTCGCGCCTGGTCACGCATCAGGACACGTTGACGGTGGGAATCGTCTACGCCTTCAGTTCGCGGTGACCAGAGGAAGTCGGGCGGGCGGGGCGTGGCGGTGGGACCGGTGAAAGGGGAGAGATGCCGTGCTTGACCTGTTCTACCTCGCGATCGGAATCGCCGGATTTCTCGCGCTCTGGGCGATCGTGAAGTTCTGCGAGCGGGTGTAGGAGGCCGACCATGTTCGACTACATCGTCTCCGGCGCTGTGGCGGTACTCCTCCTCGTTTACCTCGGGTGGGCGATGTTCAAGCCCGAGAAGTTCTAGCGAGGCGAGCATGCTCGCAGGCCTGAGGCTCGCCTCGCTAGAACCAGGAACGCTGTTGGCTGGCCCCGCGCGTGCGCGGGGCTCCAGACGCCTTGAACGGAGGACAAGATGTCGATAGAACTTGACTCATTCACAAGAACTCGGGCCGTTCAAGGCGCCTGGGGCCCGCGATGACTGGCATCGGCATTCTGCAGATCGTCGTGTTCTTCGGCCTGATCCTGGTCGTGACCAGGCCGGTCGGGCTGTTCATGTCGCGGTTGTTCCAGGGGGAGCGCACGTTCCTGCACCCGGCGTTGCGACCGGTCGAGAGGCTGGTGTACAGGCTGTGCGGCGTTCGCGAGGACCACGAACAGCGCTGGACGCAGTACGCGGCGTCGCTCATCGCGTTCAGCGCCTTCTCCTTCCTGTTCGTGTACGCCTTCCAGCGGCTCCAGGGGATCCTGCCGCTCAACCCGCAGGGGTTCGGCGCGGGCCAGGTGCCTCCCGACCTGGCGTTCAACACGGCCATCAGCTTCACGACGAATACCAACTGGCAGGCGTACAGCGGCGAGTCCACGCTGAGCTATCTCGTGCAAATGGCCGCGCTGGCGGTGCAGAACTTCGCCTCCGCGGGGGCTGGCATCGCGGTGGCAATCGCGATGATTCGCGGCTTCGCCCGGCAGGAGACCGACCGCATCGGGAACTTCTGGGTGGACCTGACGCGCGCGACGCTCTACGTGCTGCTGCCGATCGCCTTCGTCGCGGCCCTCTTCTTCTGCTCGCAGGGCGTCATCCAGAACGTCCGTCCGTATACCGTCGTGAAGACGGTCGAGGGCGCGACGCAGACCATCGCGCAGGGCCCCGTCGCCTCGCAGGAAGCCATCAAGCAGCTCGGCACCAACGGCGGCGGGTTCTTCAACGCCAACTCCGGGCACCCCTTCGAAAGCCCGACGCCGCTCACGAATCTCGCGCAGATCCTGTTGATCTTCGTACTCGGCGCGGGGCTCACCTACACCTTCGGGCACATGATCAAGGACACCCGGCAGGGATGGGCGTTGTTCGCCGCCATGGCGGTGATGTTCCTGACCGGCGTCTTCGTCGCCTACTCGGCCGAGCAGGCGGGCAATCCGGTCGTCGCCAGGCTGGGCGTGGAGAGCGCGGCGACGGCGACGCAGCCGGGCGGCAACATGGAGGGCAAGGAGACGCGGTTCGGGATCGCCGGCTCGGCGCTCTTCGCGACGGTCACCACCGACGCGAGCTGCGGCGCGGTCAACAGCTGGCACGACAGCTACACGCCGCTCGGCGGCCTCGTGCCACTGTTCAACATGCAGACCGACGAGGTGATTTTCGGCGGGGTCGGTTCGGGTCTCTACGGCATGCTGCTCTACGCGATCCTGGGTGTCTTCATCGCCGGGCTCATGGTCGGCCGGACGCCGGAGTACATCGGCAAGAAGATCCAGCAGAAGGAGGTCAAGATGGCGCTCTTCGCCATCCTGGCGACGTCGCTCCTGATCCTCGTGTTCTCGGGCATCAGCATCGTGGCGCCGTTCGCGAAGGGGGGCTACTGGAATCCCCAGGGGCCCGCGGTCGCGAACCTGAACAACCTGGGTCCGCACGGGCTGAGCGAGATGTTGTACGCCTACACGAGCTCGACGGAGAACAACGGCAGCGCGTTCGCGGGCATCACCGTCAACACCCCGTGGTTCGACCTCACGCTCGCCCTCGCGATGCTGTTCGGCCGCTTCCTTTTCATGATCCCGGCGCTGGCGATCGCCGGAAGCCTCGCCAGCAAGAAGGTGATTCCGACCTCGGCGGGCACGCTGCCCACGCACGGTGCCCTCTTCGTCGGCCTGCTGGTGGCGACGGTGATCGTCGTCGGCGCCCTGACGTTCTTCCCGGCACTCTCGCTGGGTCCGATCATCGAGCATTTCCTCATGTACCAGGGGAAACTGTTCTCGACCGTGTTCGCCTCGCTCCCGGTGTGGAGTTAAGTTATGGCCACCGCGACCGCCCTACCCGCCCCTCCGCGTCCAGCCGGGCCGACGTCCACGGACGAGACGGCGCTGATCCCGAAGAAGCTCGTCCGCGCACGACCGCTGTTCGACGCGGAAATCCTCCGCCGCGCGCTGAAGGACTCGGTGGTGAAGCTGAATCCGGTCACGTTGATGAAGAACCCCGTGATCTTCGTCGTCGAAGTCGGCGCCGCGCTGGTGCTGCTGTTCCTGGTTCGAGACATCGCGACCGGGGCCGGCGGGATCGGATTCGAGCTGCAGATCGATCTCTGGCTCTGGTTCACCGTCCTGTTTGCGACCTTCGCCGAAGCGATGGCCGAAGCTCGAGGGAAGGCGCAGGCGGATACTCTTCGCAAGACCCGCAGCGATACCGTCGCCAACCGTGTGGCGGGAGGCGGGCGGCTGGAGAAGGTCTCCTCATCGAAGCTCCGGGCCGGCGACGTCGTGGTGTGCAGCGCGGGCGAGATCATTCCCGGCGACGGCGAGGTCGTCGAAGGGATCGCGACGGTGGACGAGTCTGTGATCACCGGGGAGAGCGCGCCGGTCATTCGCGAATCGGGAGGTGATCGCAGTGCCGTCACGGGCGGCACCCGGGTGCTGTCGGATCAGATCTCGATCAGGATCACCTCGAACCCCGGCGAGACGTTTCTGGATCGCATGATCGCCCTCGTCGAGGGTGCCGAACGGCAGAAGACGCCGAACGAGATCGCGTTGAACATTATGATCGCCGGACTGACGATCATCTTCCTCTTCGCGGTGGCGACGCTCGTGCCGTACGCGATCTACAGCGTCCGGTCGGCCGGCGCCGGCACGACCCCGACGATTGCCGTCTACACGGCCCTGCTCGTCTGTCTCATCCCGACGACGATCGGCGGCCTGCTGTCGGCGATCGGGATCGCGGGGATGGACCGGGTGATGCAGCACAACGTGCTCGCGATGAGCGGAAAGGCCGTCGAGGCCGCCGGCGACGTGAACACCCTCCTGCTCGACAAGACCGGGACGATCACGCTGGGAAGCCGTCAGGCCGTGGCGTTCCTGCCTGCTGCCGGCGTCACCGAGGGCCAAATCGCCGACGCGGCCCAGCTGTCGAGCCTGGCCGACGAAACGCCGGAGGGGCGGTCGATCGTCGTCCTCGCGAAGGAGAAGTACCGCCTGCGCGGTCGCGACGTCGCCGCACACCACGCGAAGTTCATCCCCTTTTCGGCCTACACCAAGATGAGCGGCGTGGACATCGAAGGCCGCCAGCTGAGAAAAGGGGCGACCGACGCGATCGTGAGGTTCGTCAAGGAACAGGGCGGACGAATCCCGCCGGAGGTCACGGAGCTCTCCGACAGGGTGTCGCGGACCGGCGGCACGCCCCTCGCCGTGGCCGACGGCGCGACGCTCCTGGGGATCATCCACCTCAAGGACATCGTGAAGGTGGGCATGAAGGAGCGCATCGCGCAACTTCGGGCCATGGGCATCCGCTCGGTCATGGTCACCGGAGACAACCCGCTGACCGCGGCGGCCATCGCGTCCGAGGCCGGCGTGGACGACTTCCTCGCGCAGGCGACGCCCAAGGACAAGCTCGAGTACATCAGGAAAGAGCAGGCGGGCGGCCGCATGATCGCGATGACGGGCGACGGCACCAACGACGCGCCCGCGCTCGCCCAGGCCGACGTCGGCCTGGCCATGAACACCGGGACGACCGCGGCCCGCGAGGCCGGCAACATGGTCGATCTCGACAGCAACCCCACGAAGCTGATCGAGGTGGTGGCCATCGGCAAGCAGTTGCTCATCACCCGCGGGGCGCTGACGACGTTCTCGATCATGAACGACGTCTCCAAGTACTTCGCCATCATCCCGGCGATGTTCATGGCCACCTACCCGGCGCTGGGGAAGCTCAACATCATGTATCTCCGCACGCCCGAGAGCGCCGTCCTCTCGGCCGTCATCTTCAACGCGCTGATCATCGTCGCCCTGGTGCCGCTCGCGCTGCGCGGGGTGCGGTACCGGCCCCAGAGCGCGGCGCAGATGCTGCGCCGCAACCTGTTGATCTACGGCATCGGCGGCCTGGTCGCTCCCTTCCCCTGCATCTGGGCGATCGACCGGATTCTCGGCCTGCTTCACCTGGCCTAGGAGCGAGGTATGTTCAGCGAACTCAAGCCCGGGCTCCGGATGATGCTGGTGATGACGGTCCTGACCGGCCTGGTCTATCCGGCTGTCGTCACCGGGATCGCCCGGGTCGCCTTCCGCGACCAGGCCGACGGCAGCCTGGTCCTGTCGAACGGGCGGGTGATTGGCTCCCGGCTCATCGGCCAGAACTTCACCAGGCCGGAATACGTCCATCCGCGGCCCTCCGCGGCCGGCAGCGGATACGACCCCACGGCCAGCGGGGGGACGAACCTGGGGCCAACCAGCGCCAAGCTGATCAACGGCACGACGACACTGGACGACAAGAAGCGCGAGATCGCTGACTTCGATGGCATCAAGGACCGCATCGTGCACTACTGCCTCGACAACGGCATCCCGTATCGCTCGTCGAGGCCTCTCGACGCGTTCACCGACGCCCAGGGCAATCTCGACGACGTCAAGCTGATCAAGGCGTTCAATGACGACAGGGCGCCGCTCGTCTTCACGCCGGCGACGCCAATCCCGGCCGACGCGGTCACCGCCTCCGAGTCGGGCCTGGACCCCGACATCAGCCCGGCCAACGCCCGGGCGCAGGCGGCGCGAGTGGCGCAGGCCCGGGGAGTTCCGGTGGAGCAGGTACTGGACGTGATCGCTCGGCACACGGAGGGACGCACGTTCGGCATCCTCGGCGAGCCGCGGGTCAACGTCCTCGAGCTCAATCTGGATCTGGACCGGCGGTTTCCCCGCAAGTGACCCATCTCGAGGTCGCCGGGGCCCGCCGGTACCCTCCAGGAACGTCCGTTGCGTTGACGGGGCCGGAAGAGGGCCCGCCGGGCGACAGACCACGTACAATGCTCGACGATGGCCACTGTTGAAGGCACGGCGTCCGGGAGGCGGGACCCGGAGGCGCTGCTTCGGGATATCGAAGCGGGGGAGCGTGCCGCGCGCGCGGGGCGGCTGAAGGTCTTCCTCGGTTACGCCTCCGGCGTCGGCAAGTCGTTCCGCCTGCTCGACGAGGGGCGGCGGCGCCACGAGCGTGGCGAAGACGTCGTCGTGGCGGCGCTGCAGCCCGACGTGCCTCCCGACGCGGCGGCCGCGATCCGCGACCTCGAGCGGGTCGAACTGCGCGAGATCGACGGCGTCCCGGTCCTCGACCTCGACGCGCTGCTCGAGCGCCGGCCGCGCGTATGCCTGGTCGATGGGCTCGCGTACGACAACCCTCCCGGCGCCCGTCACCAGTGGCGATACCAGGACGTCGAGGAGATGCTCGAAGCCGGCATCTCGGTCCTGACGACGATCGGCCTCGAGTACATTGCCGAGCAGCAGGACTTCGTCCGCCAAGTCGTCGGCCGCGCGCCGGTCCAGGCCGTCCCGCAGGAGTTCGTGAGCCGCGCCGACGAACTGGTCGTCGTGGACGCGCCGCCCGAGGCGGGCGCCGACCAGACGGCCGCCGACGAGTTGAACGCCCTCCGGCAGCGGGCGCTGCTGCTCGCGGCCGAAGTCGTGGACCGCCAGCTGGAGGCCTACCTCCGGCGGCACGGCATCGAGTCGTCGTGGGGGACCCAGGAGCGGATCCTCGTCTGCATGACCCCGCGCGCCAACGCCGCGCGGATGCTCTCGGCGGCCCGCCGGGCGGCGGATCACTTCCACGGCGAGTTGTTCGCCACCTACGTCGTGCAGGAGCACCTGACCGAGGAGGACCGTTCGGCCAACGAGCGCAACGCTACGTTGGCCCGGGCGCAGGAGGCGCGGCTGGACATCCTCGAGGGGCACGACGCCGCGGCCGCCATCCTCGAGCACGCCCGGCGGCTCGGCATCACCCAGATCTACGTCGGCCACTCCCTCTCGCGCTCCTGGACGGCCCGGTTCCGCCGCACGCCGCTCGAGCGGCTCATCCACGATGCCGACGGGATCGACGTGCGGGTGTTCCCGCAGTGACGGCCATGGCCCAGAAGACGTCCCGTCGCGGCCGCCTGAAGGTGTTCCTCGGCTACGCGGCCGGTGTCGGCAAGACCTACCAGATGCTCACCGAGGCGCACCGGGCCGTGCGCGAGGGCGTCGACCTGGTGGTCGGCTACGTCGAGTCGCACGGGCGGCGCGACACGATGGCGCTGGTGGCCGGGCTCGAGTGCGTGCCGCGCACGATCGTCCGGTACCGCGACGCGCGCTTCGAGGAGATGGACACCGCGGCGATCGTCCTGCGCCAGCCCGGCGTGGCGCTGGTCGACGAACTCCCGCACACCAACGTGCCGGGCCTGGGGCGCATCAAGCGCTGGGAGGACGTGCACGACCTGCTCGACGCGGGCATCGACGTCTGGACGACGATGAACGTCCAGCATCTCGAGAGCCTGAACGACCAGATCTGGCAGAGCACCGGCGTCCGCGTGCGGGAGACGATCCCGGACTGGGTCCTGAAGCAGGCCGACGAGGTCGTGATGGTCGACCTGACGCCCCAGGCGCTGCTCAACCGGCTCGCCCGCGGCGCGGTCTACCCGCCGGAGCGGGCGCAGGCGGCGCTCGAGAACTTCTTCAAGGAGTCCACGCTGGTCGCGCTGCGCGAGCTGGCGATCCGCCAGGCCGCCTACGTCGTCGAATCCCGGCTGGCTGCCGACGAGACTCCGCGTCGAATCGGCGAGGCCGACGGCGGGGAGGCTCGCGAGCGCCTGCTGCTGCTGGTCGGGCCGGACCCCTCGACCGCCGCGCTCATCCGGCGGGGGCGCCGGATCGCGGATCATCTCCGGGCCGAATGCTTCGCCGTCTTCGTGTCGCCGACGGGCGACCTCAGCCCTCTCGCGGCGCCCGACCGGGAGCAGGTCGAGCGTCATCTCAACTTCGCGAGGGCGCTCCAGATCGAGACGCGTGTGCTCGAGGGGCGCGAGGTGGCCGCGACGCTCGTGACCTTCGCCCGCCTCAACGGCATCACCCAGATCTTCCTGGCGCGGGAACGGCGGGAGAGCGTCCTCGACAGGTTTGGCCCGTCGCTCGTCGATCGGATCGTCGATCTGGCGAAGGGACTGCAGGTGACCATCGCCGCGGACCGATCGCTGCGGCGCACGGAATGACGCGCGCCAGGCGGGCCCGCCGAATCTGGCTCTGCCATTCACAGTCTTGTCACCGCGCTGACGCGGCGGGGCCACAGAGATGGGGTCCGATAGGAAGACGCCTGCGGAATCCTGGCGCCTGAACCCCGCCTTCGCCCTTCAGGCTGCGGCGGGCAAGCCTGAGCCTTGAGCCCTGCCCTTCGACAAGCTCAGGGCACCCCGAGCAAGGTCGAGGGGTGAGCCGTGAAAGGGTCCGCGTGGAACTGACCAGCAGGGGCCGACCGGGGGACGCGATCTCTGCGCGCCCGCCGTCGAATCAGTGGTGGACGGCCGCCGCGATCGTCCTGGCGCTCGCGTTCATCGCCTGGCTGGACGTGGTGACGGGCGACGCGCCGGTCCAGCACCTCTACTACGCGCCGATCGTGCTCGCCGCCATGGTCTTCGGCTGGCGCGGGAGCCTGCTGACCTCGGCGGCGGCCATCGTCCTCTATCACGCGACGAATCTGGAGAAGATCACGCTCCGGTACAGGCAGGCCGACGCGATCCAGGTCCTGCTGTTCGTGGCGATCGGCCTGGTGACCGCCCGGTTCGTGGCCGACGCGCGGCGGATGCGCCACCTGGCGATGACCGACGACCTGACCGGGCTCCACAATCTGCGGTCGTTCGACGCGCAGCTGAATGCGATAATCAGGGACATGTGCGCAGCCGGCGCGCCGGTGTCCCTGCTGGTGATCGACGTCGACCGGCTGAAGCTGCTCAACGACGCGCACGGCCACCTCACCGGCGCCGACGCCGTCCGCGAGGTGGGCCGCCTCATCGCCGCCACGATGCCGCCCTCGGCGGTGGCCTGCCGGTACGGCGGCGACGAGTTCGCCGTGGTGCTGCCGGGATTCGGGAGCCCGGAAGCCGTCAGGATGGCCGCGCGGCTGTGCGAGGTCGTGCAGGCGGCGGCCCCGGAGCTCGCGGGACGGGCGTTCGCGGCCGGCACGCTGTCGGTCAGCGTCGGCGTCGCGGGCTGGCCGCACGAGAACGGCCCCGCCGTGCCGCTGCGGCTCGACGAGCCGGCGAGGGCGGGGGAGCGGCTGTTCCGGACGGCCGATGCGGCGCTGTACGCCGCCAAGGAAGGCGGACGCAATCAGGTTGTCGTAGAAAGGTGGGAGTCATGACCGCTCGAATTGGGACCGTCGGAACCATCCTGGCCGTGCTCGCGCTGGCCGGAGGCGGAGTCGCTGCCGCGCAATCGGCGCCGCCGAAGGCGACACCCGCGCCGGTAGCCCAGGCACAGCCGCAGGCGCCCGTCCAGTTGGTCCCGGGCGCTCCCGCGTGCGCGAGCCCGCTGCCGGCGCTCTTCGACGCCGTGTCGCCCGCGGTCGTGACCATCACGTCGATCTCGATCAACCCGTACAACGTGGACCACCGGCTCGAGCGGGCGCTCGGCTCCGGTGTCATCATCGACTCGTCCGGGCTCATCCTCACCAACTCGCACGTCGTTTTCGGGCGGCAGGTCCTCACCGTGACGCTCGACGACGGGACGACGCTCGCGGCCAAGTTCGTCGGGGCGGACCCGATCTTCGACGTGGCCCTCATCAAGATCCCGCCGCCCAGCCAGGGCACGCTGCCGGTGGCGAAGCTCGGCGACTCGTCCAGTCTCGTGGTGGGCGAAGACGTGTACGTCATCGGCAACCCGCTCGGCCTGGATCAGACGCTCTCGCGCGGCATCGTCTCGGCCGTCAACCGCACGCTGCCAGGGGCGGCGTGGTCGCTGACCGAGCCGATGATCCAGACCGACGCGTCGATCAACCCGGGCAACTCCGGCGGACCGATGATCGACCCGTGCGGCCTGGTGGTCGGCATCACCACCGCCATCCTGCCCGACGCCCAGAACATCGGGTTCGCCGTGCCGGTCAACCTCGTGAAGCAGGTCATCCCGCAGTTGCTCGACAAGGGCCGGATGATCCGGCCGTGGCTCGGCGTGCAGGGCCAGTTCATCGTGCCGGGCCTGAAGGATCTGCTGCGCGTGCCGCTCGTCGACGGGTTCCTCGTCGAGGCGATCGAGCCGGGCAGCCCCGCCGACCAGAAAGGGCTGCGTGGTGGCATCTTCGAGCTGACGATCGACGGCCAGCCGATCCTGCTCGGCGGCGACATCATCACGCAGGTCAACGGCGCGCCGCTCGACGACCCGAACAAGCTGGCGGCGACGCTGGAGAGCCTGAAGGTCGCCAGCACGCTGAAGTTGACGTTGTTCCGGGAGGGGAAGTCGCAGGACGTGGAGCTGACGCTCACCGAGCGGCCGATCCTGATGTGGGACATGCCGGGCCGCCGCACGGCGACCGGGCCGGGCAAGAGCGGAGGCCCGGGCACTGTCGCCGGGAATCCGGCCCCGTCACGCAGGACATTCGTCTTCTGAACCCTTAGGGGTCGGAGCGGTTTTTCGCACTTGCAGATCTGTAACGTCAATTCTGTAATCGCGAAAAACCGGTCCGACCCCTTCCGAAGAAGATTAGAAGAGATACCGCGCCACCAGCTGGAACATGCGGGGCGGGTCGATGTTGGCGAGCGCCGGGAGCGCGTTCGCGGCCGACCCCACGCTGACCAGCTGGCCGAACGTCGAGTTCGGCGTGCCGGTGTCGCCGTACACCGTCTGCGCCCGCCCCAGCATGTTCGCGTGATTGAGCAGGTTGAACCCTTCCAGCCTCAGCACGAGCGTCCGCCCTCCGCGCTTGATGCGCCCCTCGAGAAACACCGCGACATCCTGCGTCGCCGTGCCGCGGAACGTCGACTTGCCGATGACCTGGCCGTTGACGACCGGCCGGTCGTTGTTCGACCCGTCGCCGTTGTTGTCGACGCCCGTCGTGGCGTTGAACGGCCGGGCCGACGCGAGCTGGGTCACGGTGCCGGCCGTGAGGTTGTACGGCAGCTGATAGGTGAACGTGATCACGGCGCGGTGCCGCTGATCGAGCAGACTCGGGCCGCGCTCCACCTCGCCGAGCGAGGCGAGGTTGCCGTCGTTCGGCCCGATGCCGTTGCCGTCGGGCTCGGTGGTGTTCGTGGCCTTCGACAGCGTGTAGCTGATCGCGGCATAGATCCGCGAGTTGCCGCGGTAGCTGACCTGGGTCTGCAGGCCGTCGTAATCGGAGACGCCGAGGTTCATCAACACGTTGACCTGGGACACGCCGCCGTTGACCGGCAGGATCGGGCGCGTGGCGTTGGCCGCGGCCACGGTCCTGACCTGCCCAGGCGCCGTGCGAACGAAGGGTGTCGGGGCGTTCAGGTCGACGTTGCGATCGAGGTTGGACCAGTGCTGGTGCACGTAATCGGCCGCCACGAACAGGCCCCTCAGGAACTCGCGCTCGCCGCCGATTGAGACGACCTGGCTGCGCGGGTTCACGAGTGTGTCCGGGTAGTTCGGCAGCAGGTCGAAGTTCAGCCCGTACTGGGCGAATTGCGTCTCGTAGAACGACCGCATGCCAGGCTGGATCGTGATGTTGCGCGCGGGAATCTGCGAGGCCGGCAGCGTCCTGGGATCGAACGACACCGGGAGGCAGGAGCCCGTCAGGCAGCTCGGGAAGCCGAACTGTCCGGGCGTCGCGTTGTAGGTCGCGAGTCCGTCCAGCCCGCCCGTCAGGGCGCCCGCCACGACGTTGGCCCGAATCTGCGTGTAGTACATGCCGTAGCCGCCTCGAATTGCCAGGCGGGAATCGCCGTTCGGATGCCAGCCGAAGCCGACGCGGGGCGCGAAGTTCCTCGTCGCGTCGGTCAGCGTCTGACGGTCGTAGCGGAGCCCGAGGTCGAGCGTGAGGTTGGGGAGCGCCCGGATGCTGTCCTGGACGTACCCCACGAGCAGCCACTGGGTCAGATCGTAGCTCGAGATCCCGAAGCTGATCGGCTGCGAGTACTGCTGCACGTCGGCCAGCGTCAGCTGGTCGAACGGCGCTGTCGTGGTGCTCTTGAACGTGAAGGTGCCGAGCGCGGCGGTGCCGGGCTCCGAGCCGGTGCCGCCGGACTCGTGCCGGGCCGCGCTGAAGCCGAAGCGGACGTTGTGCGCGCCGCGCGCCCACGTCAGCGTGTCGGAGAACTGCGCCTGGCGGCTGAACAAGTCGGCGACGCGCGACTGTCCGATGGTGAACGGCACGGACCCGCTGCGCGTATAAGCGGTCGAGAGCGATTGCGCTTCCCACAGCGTGACCGGGTCGCCGTCGAGATACGCGAATCGCGCCTCGTTGAGGAGCCTCGGGCCGAGCACGGTCGTGTAATTGGCCTGCGCCGTCCACGACCCCCGCGAGTACTTGCGCGCGACGGTCGGGGCGCTCGTGCCGCCCACCGCGTCGTTGGGATTGGTGTCGTAGAAACGATCCACGTTCACCCGCACCATCAAGGCCTGGCTCGGCGTGATCTTCTGATCGAGCCGGCCGTTGAAGAGCTCCTGGCGGTAGTAGCCCGTGTAGGTGAGGCTGCCGTCCGCCGGCAGCACGAACGCCGGCAGCGTGCTCGAGAGCATTGTCGTTCGGTCCTGCCGCGTGTAGTCCGCGGTGGCGAAGAAGAAGGTCCTGTCCTTCACGAGAGGCCCGCCGATTGAGCCCGAGAGCTGGCTCAGCGAATCCGGGACGTCCGCGGGATTGATGGCGATCAGCGTGCTCGGCGTCTGGCAGGTCGTGACCGACGGCGGGCAGAATCCGGCGGTCCCGAACGTCTTCGCTTGCAGGCCGCCAGGGCGGCTCATGAAGAGCCCCTCGCCGTGCAAGGCGTTGGTGCCCGACTTGGTTACGATGTTCAACGCGGGGCCGGACGTCCAGCCGAACTCGGCCGAGAACGCGTTGGTGAGCACCGAGATCTCCTCGACGGCGCCCACCGGGATGGTGGCGAGCATGGTCTGGCGTCCCCATCCCTCGTCGTCATTGGCGCCATCGACCGTGTAGGTGGTCGTACGCCGGCTGCCGCCGCCCGTGACGAAGTAGGTCGCGTTCACGAACAAGTCGCCCGTCCCTTTTCCCTGGCGGAACGACGAGTTGAACAGCGGGAGCGTCGTCAGCTTCCGGCCCAGAATCGGCGTCTCGTCGATCGTGGCGCTGTCGATCCGATGGCCGATCTGCGCGTCGGCGCGCACGCCTTGCGCCGTGCCGTAGACGGTGACTTCGCTCTGGCCGCCGGTCGCGACGAGAGTGACCTTGACGGTGGCCGTCTCTCCGGCGCGCAGGACGAGCCCCTTGACGTCTTCGGACGTGAAGCCGGCCTTCGACACGCTGATCGTGTAGGTGCCGGTGAGGGACAGGGCCGCGACCGTCGCCGTCCCCTGATCGCCGGACACGACGTCGCGTACCGCGCCGGTAGCGCGGTTGACCACCGAGACCGTGGCGTCCCTGACGACCGCGCCGCTCTGATCGACGACGACGATCACGACCGTCGCGGTATTGGGTGATTGCGCCGCTGCCGGGACCGCTCCGATCAGCGCGCACGAGAAGACGGCCAGAATGGTGCAAACAGAAATTCGAAACATCGTGAGGTCCTCGCTCCCGAAACCGAAAACCCGCGACACGCGATCGCGGCCTCCCGAACGTTACGTCTCGCACGTCAGCGCGGGCTGACCAGGTAGTCCTTGAAGTAGCTGGTGCTGTCGGTCTTCGACCACAGCCCGATCCGTCCCGCGACCGGCGGGCGCAGCACCGGGTTGTTCGCCGGGTAGAGATCCTGGCTGGGCGGCGCGCCGCCGCGACCGGGCCCGGGCGCGCTGCCGAGTGTGTACTCGAGACCGAGCTGGCCGTCGATGTAGCCCTTGACGTCAGCGCCGTCCACGGTCAGCTTCAATTCGTGCCAGGCCGGGCGGTCGAGCGGGAAGGCCTCTCGGCCTCCGAACTTCACCGGCCGGCGCAGCCCGTTGTGGAACTCCCACAACGCGATGTTGTGCTCGGTGTCGTTGTAGCGGATGGCGAGCCAGTCGCCGTTCTCCTTGACGTTGAACGCGATGCCCGAGCAGCGGTCGGCGTCGCCTGCCACGGTCTTGAACTTCACCGCGATCGCGCCGTTCGAAAACGAGCCGAATCCCTTGAGCAGCGCGACGGGGTAGTAGGCGAACTGCTTCGCGTTGTCCATCAACTCCTCGTTCGAGGTGCCGTAGAGCCTGCGCGCGCCCTCGACGAGCAGCCGCGTCGGGTTGTCTTTGCTCGCGACCCACGGCCGCCCGTCTACCACGACGACCTTGTCGGGGCCGTCCTGGGCGATGACCCAGGTGCCCACCATCGGCTCGAAGACCGTGGGCGGGCGCCCCACGACTTCCTTGCCGAGATCGACCTTCAGATCGGCCGCCGCGAGGGGCAGAACGGCGAGCGCGAGACAAGCGGCGAAAACGCCCCTGGTGAAGCGTGTCTTCATCGTGACCTCCTGTGCGTGAACAGCGCGGACGCGAGCACGAGCGCCGGCCAGATCCCGTAGAACACCAACCCGGCGCCGCGCGGCGGCGCCGCCAGCGGATGGCCGCGGAACTCCGGCTCCTCGGTGACGGCCGGGGGCGCCACGCCGGCCAGGCGGTAGATCTCCTCCAGCACCCCTTCGACCGTCGTCGAACGGCTCATCGCGCGGCGGCCGCCGGCGTCGTACCAGATCTCGCCGTAGTGCGGGCTGGTCTGCTCGAAGAGGCCGATCGAGGTGGCCGACACGTATCGCACCTGGGTGCGCGGCCGCACGCGCCGCAGTTTGCCGAGCACCCGGCGCTCGAGATCGAGCCGCCGGGGATCCTCGGGGGCCAGGTGGACCTCGATCGAGAGCGGCGCCGCGATCCGCGCGAGCGCGGCCTCGTCGGCCCTGGAGAACGAGTTGGCGCGATCTTCCGAGAGGTCCCAGCTCGGGGTGGCGAACGTCGCGGCGGCGATCGCGACGACGGCCGCGGCAGCGAGCGCCGTCGATTCCCACGCCTTCCGGCGTGTCGGCACGCCGCCGCGCAGCCAGATGCCCGCGAAGATCAGGCCCGAGGCGGTGAGCGTCGCCGCCACCAGCACCACCGAGAGCCGCACGAGGCCATGCTGGAACTCGGACACCATCGCCGTCGGCGTGTAACCGGCGACTCGCTCCCACCAGCCGCCGTTGACGGCGGCGACGAAGCTCAGGATCCAGGTGCCCACCGTCGCGCCCAGCGTCAGGATGGCCGCGGTCGACGGGTGCTCGGCGATCGCGGACATGGCGGCGGCCAGCGCGATCGTGAGGCCGGCGTTGAGCAGATGCCCCGTCGCGACCGCGGCCAGCTCGGGCGGGTAGATCCAGCCGCCGTAGGTCTTCCAAAGAACGACGGCGGCCATCGGCGGCAGGAGCGCGACGATCCAACCCAGCGCCAGGACGAGGGCCTTGACCGAGACGAGGGCCACGGCCGGCATCGGCTGCTGCAACTCCAGCCGGAGCGCGCCGCTCTGCCGGCCGCCGGCGACCAGCCGGATCGCGACAAACGGCAGCAGGAAGACGGCGGCGAGCTCGCACGCGCTGAATGTCGGGGCCCAGACGCCGACGAGCGGCGAGAACGCCTCGCCGACGCCGGCCGACGTACCGCCCAGGCCGCTCGCCTCGGCGTAGGTCCGGACGGCGCTGATGAACGAGAAGCCGACGAGCGGACCCATGGCGGCGAGCAGGATCCACCACGACCGCGCCGCCACCAGTTCGCGCCACTCCTTCCCGAGGAGCCAGGACCACGCGCCGTTACGCCAGCGCAAGGAACACCTCCTCGAAATCCGCCGGCGCACGGCCGTCGAGCTTCGCGGCGGCACGCGCCGTCAGCTCGTCCGCCGTGCCTTCAGCGCACACGCGGCCCCCGCTCAGCAGCACGAACCGATCGCACATCCGGGCGGCGTCGTGAATCTGGTGGATCGAGACGAAGAGGGTCCGGCCGGACGCGGCGTGCCACCGAAGCGTCGCTTCCACCTGGCGGCTCTGGCGCAGGTCCAGCCCCTCGAACGGCTCGTCGATGAGCAGCACCGGCTGCGAGGTGAGCAGGGCGACGGCGAGCAGCGCCCGCTTCCGCTGGCCCTTGGAGAGCGTGCCGATCCTCGCTGACAGCAGGGTGCCGAGCGCCAGGCGCTCGATAACCTCGTCGCGCAAGTCGGCCCGGCCGCCGAGGAATCCGACGGTGAACCGGAGGGCCCAGTCCACCGCCTGGTCCGGCCACGGGGCAATCGCGTCGGGCAGGTAGAAGAGGATGTCCGACCGCCGGCCCGGGCGCGCGCCGCCGCCGACGGTGACGCGTCCCTCGTCGGCCGGCAGCAGCCCCGCCAGGCACTCGAACAGCGTCGTCTTGCCGGCGCCGTTCGGGCCGATGAGGCCGAGGATCTCTCCCTCGCGCACCGAGAAGGTGACCGCGTCGAGGGCGGCGAGCGGACCGTAGGATTTCGACAGGCCGTCGACAGCGATGACGACAGAAGATGCACAGACGCGTGGACGCATGGGGACCGAACCGGCTCACGGGTGCTGAATTGTCGGGAAAACCCGGGCATCAGCCTAGCCCGCGGCCGCCATCTACTACCAGCGGCAGTAGTTCGGCCCACAGCTCTGGCGTCCCGGAAGGGGTCGGAGCGGTTTTTCGCGAGTGCAGATCTGTAATGTCGAATCTGTCATCGCGAAAAACCGCTCCGACCCCTTCGGACGCCAGGCTCGTCGGTTACCTGCCGGCCGGCTTCGCGGCGGGCTCGACGAAGACGCGCTTCGGCATCCTCACGTGCACGCCCTTCGTGCCGTCCACCACCTGCGTCACGATGAGGTCGCCGGCCGCGCTGACGAGCATGTAGGCGTCCTCGCGCGTCATCTTCCGCGTGGTCGCGAGGAAGTCGATCATCTCGCGCGTCGCGATCTTCGCCGCCTCGGTCAGGTCCTCGTCCATCCCCATCGTGATCCACTCGGCGGGCGTCTCGGCACGCGGCCAGGTCAGGTGCATGTCCTTGCGGACGACGAACTGGAAGGTGCCGACGAGCGACGTCTCGAGCGCCGTGATGTCCACCTCGCCGTCGCCCTGGGCGGCGTGGCCGTCGCCGACCTCGAACAGCGCGCCCGGAACGTGCACCGGGATGTAGAGGATCGTGCCGGCCACCAGGTCCTTGTTGTCGATGTTGCCGGCGTGGCGTCCGGGCGGAGCGCTGCTGACGCGGCCTGCCGCGGGCGGAGGCGCGACACCCATGCTGCCGAAGAAGGGGTGGAGCGGGATCTCGATCCCGTCGGCGAAGTGCCCGAGCATCCGCGTGGCGTCGAGCGGGACGATCTTCATCGCGGGGGCCGTGAAGTCCTGCGGCAGGAACCCGCCTCGCGTGCTGAAGGCGTTGTAGGCATACGGGATCGCGAGATCGATCTTCTCGATGCGCACCTCGAGCACGTCGCCCGGCTCGGCGCCTTCGACGAAGATCGGGCCGGTGAGGATGTGGCCGCCCGGCCCCTTGTTGGTCACCTTCTCGACGATCTCCCGCAGGGCCGGCTCGACCTTGTCGGGCGCGACGCCGGCGCCCTCGAGGCGCGCCGCCGTGGACGTGATGAGCGTGTGGATGCGAACCGTGTCGCCCGAAGCGATGCGCATCGCCGGGGGCGCGGCGGCGTCGTAGTAGCCGTAGGCGACGGTGGACGGCGTCGCCCGGAGCTCCTTCACGGCGGCCGGGGCCTTCGGGGACGGCTTCGCCTGCGCGCGTTCCTGCGCGAGGGCGACGACCGGCACGAGCGCGAAGACGAGGCATGCGGCGGATGAGATCGGCTTCATGGTCGCCGATTGTAATCCGTCGGCGGCTCCGGCACTACAATGCACGGACCATGTCCGACCGCGACGCCCGCCGGCCCGCGGGGCCCGTCGTCCCGCACCCGTTCGTCTGGCTCGTCCTGTACTTTCCGCTCGGCCTGGCGAACGGGTTTCCGGCCGTAGCGCTCGGCTATCTCGCCAGCCGCGCGGGCCTCGGCGTCTCGGCCATTGCCGGCATCGTCGGGATGACATTCGTCGGCGGGGGGTGGAAGTTCCTCTGGGCGCCGATCGGCGACTACACGCTGTCGCGCAAGAAGTGGTACCTGATCTCGATCGCGTCGATCTCGCTCGGCCTGCTGGCGATGGTCGTCATCCCGCTGACCCGGTCCACCGCGCCGGTGGTGTCGGCGCTGACGCTCTTCACGACCGTGGCCGCCACCTTCAGCGCGTTTGCGACCGAGGGGCTGATGGCGCACAACACCACGCCGGCGACGCGCGGGCGGGCGGCCGGGTGGTTCCAGGCCGGCAACCAGTTCGGCCAGACCGCCGGGGGCGGCATCGCGCTGTGGCTGATCGTGCACTCGCCGGCGCCGTGGATGGGCGGCCTCGCGCTGGCGGCGCTGCTCTCGGCCTGTGCGCTCCCGCTTCTCCGCGTGGAAGAGCCTCCGCGTGCGCTGGCGGGCGCGTCGGTCGCGGCGAGGGTGGCGGACGCGTGGCGTGAGCTGGTGGACGTCCTGCGATCGCGGGCCGGGCGCCTCGCGATCATCCTGGCGATCCTGCCGATCGGCACCGGCGCGGCGATGTTCCTGTTCGGCGCGATCGCGCCGGAGTTCCACGCGTCGGCCGACGTCGTGTCGTCGGTGCTCGGGCTCGGCGGCGGGATCGTGATCGTGATCGGCTGCTTTGCGGGCGGACGACTCGCGGACCGGGTGTCGAAACCGACCGCCTACGCGGTGTCGTGCGGCCTGGGCCTCATCGCCTGCGTCGTGATGGCGGCGTCACCGCGGACGTCGATGGGCTACGCGGTTACGACGCTGTTCTACATCTTCACGCTGGGGATGGTGACGGCGTCGTTCACCGGCCTCGTGCTGGCCATCATCGGCGAAACGGCGGCGGCCACGAAGATCAACCTCTTCTTCGCCATCAACACCCTGTTCAGCCTGGGGATGCTGCGCGCCGCCGGCTGGGCGCACGACGCCTGGTCGACCAACGGGATGCTGCTCACCGAGGCGTTCACGGGGGTGGCGGCTCTCGCCGTGTTCCTGCTGCTCGCGCGACGAGTGCGGGGGCGCGAGGGATAGGCGTCACCGGCATCGCCCGCGGGTCAGCCCCACCAGTCGACCTACAGCGCGCGCAGAACGATATTGGGATCAACGC
The DNA here is from genome assembly GCA_963776495.1 of uncultured Acidobacteriota bacterium. GTDB lineage: Bacteria > Acidobacteriota > Vicinamibacteria > Vicinamibacterales > Fen-181 > FEN-299. Next base: position 1,885,375 of record CAVZMW010000003.1, read on the forward strand.
TGGCCGCGCGTCTCGCGGGCAGGTAGCAGGCCAGCAGTGTGACCACGCAGAGCGGGATCGGGACCATCGCCACGGCCAACGGCTCGATCGAGTCGATCGGCGCCACGAGGATCGCCCGGACGGCCAGGCGCCCGGCCACCCCGAGCGCCACGCCGATCGCAAGCCCCTCGATGACCGGACGAAATCCCTGTCGGAACACGAGCCATTCGATCTGAGCGGCCGTGGCCCCGAGCGACAGCCGCACCCCGATCTCCTGCGTGCGTTGCGCCACTGCCTGGCAGAGGACGCCGTAGAGGCCGACCATCGCCAGCAGGAGCGTCAGGCCCCCGAGGCCCGCGGTCGCCGCGCCGAGCAGACGGGCCACGACGAGCGGACCGGCGAGCAACAGCGACGCCGTGCCGGACATCCCGACGCCCAGGTCGGGATCGGTTCGTCGAATGGCGGCCCGCAGCGCCTGAGCGGCCACATCGGGAGCGCCGGAGGTCCTGGCGAAGATCACCAGGTTCGGCTCGTAATGCTGGGCGAACGGCACATACAGCGTGTTGCCCGTCCGGGAGCGTGGGCCACCGTTGGTGTCCTTCGCGATCCCGACGATGGTAACGGTCTCCGCCGGAGGGCGTCCCCACACCTGCAAGCTCACCAGCCGGCCGACCGCGTCAGCGGTGCCGAAGAAGGCGCGGGCGGCATGCTCGCTGGCGACGACCACGCGCGGTGAGGACACTCCATCGCGCGCATCGAACGCTCGTCCGCGCGTGATCTCAACGCCCAGCGTCTCGAAGAGCGAGGGCGACGCCGCGAGAAGGTCCGCGCTCTCTCGCTCCTGACCCATCTGCCGCCGCCCAGTCCCCGCGCCGACGTCTGCCCATGCCGTCAGCACCATTCCGAACGGCGCTCCAGAGGACACGGCCGCAGCCTGGATCCCTGGGGCGTGTCGTACTTGCTCGAGAACGGCCTCTACCGCCGTTCGGGCTCGAGCTTCGTCCCACCCCTGGGCGCCAAAGTGCAGCGTCGCCAGCGCCAGACGGTCCAGGGCGATACCTGAGTCGCGCCGAGCGTCTGCTGCAAGCACCCGTCCGAGCAGCGCGGCGACGAGCAGGAAGGAGACTGAGATGGCCACCTGCCAGCGGAGCAAGACGCGGTGCCGCCTGGCTCTCATCGCAGCGCTGGAGGCTCGGTGCCCGGAGTTGACGTCGGCCGCGGCTCGCGTCAACTGCAGCGCCGGTTCCAGGCCAAAGACCAGGAGCGACAGCACCAGGGCGCCACCAGCGAACACGAGCGCGGACAGGTTCAGGTTCGGGCGAAGGTAGAAGACGCCGTGGGCGGTTGGTACCTCGAGCGTCAGCGCGACCAGCAGCCCGCGTGTAACGGCCAACCCCACCAGCCCGCCCAGCAGCGCGATGATTGCGCTCTCGAGGCAGCTGTCGCGGATCAAGCGCCAGCGCGAAGCCCCGAGCGCCCGACGGATGGCCATGTCGTGACGACGACCGACGCCGCGCGCGAGCATGAGGCTCGCGAGGTTCGTGCAAGCGACGACCAGGACCAGGCCGACGACGGCCAGGATGAAGAGACCGGTCCTCGCTTCGAGCGTGCCGAACTCGCGCTCGGCTATCGGCCGCGCCGACCACGTGCGCCGTCCTCTCCTCTCGACCATGCCAGCAGGCCCGGCGTCCCTGCGCGCATCCGACTGGTCAATCCGTGTTCCGATGGTCGCCAGTTCGGCGGCCGCGCGCTCTGGCGTGACGCCCTGCGAGAGCCGACCCACAACCGACAGCCGCCGCCGCGTCCTCTCGGCGGCGTCGAACGCCGTCCGCGCGTCGAGAGTTGAGACCGACTCCAGGGGAATCCATGCGGCGGTGCGGACTGCCGCCGTGGGTCCGAGGCCATCGAAGGCGACCCTGGCGACGCCGATGACCTCGAACGGGTGTCCGCCGACCCGCACCGCGCGTCCGATCACCCGGGGGTCGGCTCCGAACCGTGCGCGCCAGAGCCGTTCGCTCAGCACGAGCACGCCCGCACGGTGCTGGTCGTCAGCGGGTTGAATGCCGCGCCCGAGAGCGCAGTCGACGCCGATGGTCGCGAAGTAGTTGCCGGTCACCGCTTCGGCGGTCACGAACTCAGCACCGTGCTCGCCGACCAGCGTCGCCTCGACACGCATGGCCGCGGCGAGTGCCGCAAAACTGTTCTGCGACGATCGCAGGTCCTCGAAGTCCGGGCGCGAAATCAGCGACAGGGGGGACGCCCCTCCGGTGGTCAGGACCATCAACCGACCCGCGTCGTGAACCGGAGGTGCTTCCCAGAGCAGAGAGTGGACGAGGGAGTAGACGGCGGTGGTGACGCCAAGCCCAAGACCGAGTGACGACACCGCAAAGAGGACGAACAAGGGCGTTGCCCAAAGACGGCGACCGGTTAGTTTCAGATCTCCCCACAGCCCGTCCATCGGGTTCTCCTCGTGCGCGACGAGTATCGTCCTGACGGCGCCGGCGGCAGGGAAGATCGGCCGCCAGCCCAGCGTGTCGGCCGCGAACGGGATCGCGGTTTACTGGGACGAATGCACAGGCTTATGCCCGCGGACCAGCCACAACGCCCCCGCACCGCAAAGCCACGTGACCGGTCCCATCGCCAGCGGCCAGCCAGCGAACCCGGGTTGACCCGCCCAAGGGTGAAGGGAACCGAACACGAGCAGGGCGCCCCAAAGGACGACGGTGCCCGCGGCGGCAATCGCGACCGCACCGCGGCGGGCCGGGGGAGCGACGGCGCACAATACCGCGACGAAGGCAGCCGCCATAAGCGGCGAGGCGATCCAGAACGCGGAGGCATAGAGGGCGTTCTCCCAGTTCTGGTAGCCGCTGACATGGAGCGCCGTCCTGACGTACTTCACCATCAGGACTTCGGCGGCAGCCGCCGCGAGCAGGGCGCCCGGCACCATGATGCCCAACCGAGCCACGTCGGACGCCGTCGCCTGCCGCTCCGCGTGCGTCCCCTGGCCGGACCGGATCTCCTGGCTGCCCGACGGCCTCGCCCGATAAGCCCGTCGTGCCAGCCAGAACGGGGTCATGCCGCCGAGCCACACCGCAAGTCCCATCACCAGCGGCCGGAAAGTGATGTGAGGCCAATAGGGAAGGTCGCTGAGCGCCCAGTGACCGCCCCACGCGATGCCGACGACAATCCACAGCGCGCCGATGGCATAGAGACCGACGCGGACGGCTCGTGGCGGAGGCGTGCACAACAGATGCACTCGGTGATCCGGAGGCGCGACCCAGAGGATCGCGGCGACGAACATCGCGGCCAGCAAGGCTCCGGAAACCACGTTGCCGGGCCAGGAGTTCGCGAGGTTCCACGCCCACACCACCCGGTACCCTGGGGCGCCGTTGAGATACAGGATGTCGGCGAGGCCTGCCTGGCACAGATAGCCGGCGCTGGCCAGCCCGACCAGCACGAGCGGGAGCATCAGGGCCATCCGTGCCAGATCAAGGGCGGTCAGGCGCGGCGACGGCGTCGAATCGCTCATCCGGAACCTCCCGTAGATCGCGAGATGAAGACCGAGAGCTTTGGCGAGACCAGCGTAATTGCGGACGCGAGACGACCACCGAAGGAGAGCGTTCCCCTGCGAGACGGCCTCTTCGTCCTGCAGGTCCGCGACAACGGGCAGGATGAGCGCGTCCAGGACCTCCTGGGAGCAGTGCCGTTCGGCCCACCGCCGCAACCGCACGCCCACGCACGCCGCCGACCGGTGACCGGGCGTCACAATCCCGCCTCCCACGCGAGCGCGCGGGAGACGGTCGCCCATGCTCGAAGCACGCGCATGCCATGGGGCGTCGCGTGGTAGATTCGGCGGGGCACCAGGCCCGAGTCATCGGCGAACTTCTCGGGCTCCGCTTCGACGAAGCCCTTCTGCTGCATCCGGCCCAGCGTCACGTAGACGGTTCCGCGCTTGAGGCGGCCGTCGCTGTGGGCGACCAGCTCGAGACCGTACATGCCGCGGCGTGTCCCGGCCAGCAGTTCGAGGATGACCCGCTCTCTCCCGGACAGCGTCGGGGGGGCCGTGTCGGGTTTCATGGGCGACAGTATGACAACGTGTAAGACTGATGTCAAGTCTCGCCAGTCTCGCCAGTCTCGCCAGTCTAGCCCGTCTGGCCGGTCTCGCCTGCCCGAGCGGAGGGATCGTCGGCCGGCCGCGGTCAGCGGGCCGCCCGCCTCCTGACGCCAAGCATCACCGGCACCGGGCGCGGCTCCTTGCCCGACGGGCTGTTCACCGTGCGCACCCCGTCGCCGGGATCCTGGACGAGCATGATGCTGCTGCCGCCGCCATCCAGGTTGATCGCCTGGCTGCAGCCGCGCGCCTTGAGGATCTCGGCCAGCTCGTACAGCGTCACGCCCTCGCTGAAGCCCGGCTGGCGTCCGTCCACGACCACCAGGAGAAGCCAGGCGCCGGTGTCGTCGAAGCCGAGGGCCGTGCGCGGGTGGAGCGTCCGGACGGCAGAATCGGGGACGATCCTGGAGTCGATGAGCAGCGGAGAGGACCAGTCGGCAACCGCCGTGACGACCGTGTCGGTGGGCTTCGGCGTTCCGATGTGAGGCCTCCCGGCGCCGTCGATCCAGAACGACATCCGGCCCTGCTCCACGGGGCTGATCACCTTGCGGTTCGACACCACCAGTCCGTGCATGTCGACCGGGCGGCCCTCGAACCAATTGGCGTCGTCTGGTTTGGCGTTCAGCCCCGAGAAGGCGTTGGCGTTGACCGCGGCCAGCGCGTGGAACTTCTTGAACAGGTCGATCGGCTGGGTCAACTGGCTCTCTGCCGGGCCGGCGCCGTCGGGGTCGTCGCCGGGCAGGGTGAACACCTCCAGTTTCGGCGTGTTCAACGCTACCTTCAGGAGGTGGATCCTGAGCGGCCTTGGAGCGGACCGGATCTCCGTCCAGCACGTCAGCGCCCCGGGCTGGTCCGGGGCGAGATCCAGGACGCCCTGGCCAAGCGCCAGACACGAGAACAGGACCAGCGCAAGAACGCCGACCGTGAGGCCGGCGCGCTTGCGGCGGTCGCGAAGCCTGGTCATCACGTCTCCCTGGCGGCGGCGCCATGGCAGCAAGACGACGCGCCGCATTTCGTGCGGAAGAGCTGCGAGATAGTTTACGCCGCCTCGGGAGGCTCCGCCCATCCCGCTCGGACACGACTCCCCGCTCGAGGGAGTGCCGCCGCGGTAGCGCCTGCCTACCGCCTGCGCCACGGCGGCGCGGTAAGCCTCAGGAACTCGTCGTGGGTCATCCCGCCGTACTGGACGGCCGTGCCCCTGCCGATGTCGAAGTTCTTGAAGAAGTCGTAACGTGGCGCCTGGCCGACAACGTCGACGTGGTACCGGACCGTCAGAATCGAGGAGGCCGTGGAGGGCCGGGTCTGCGGCGCTTCGACCAGCAGGCGCCGCATGCGACTCAGGGACACGCCCAGGAACGGCACGTCGTCGCGGGGCGGCGCCGTGTCGGTTCGCACCTGAACCTGCGGGGACTGCGCCGCGGGTGTCGCGCGTGCGAGGGTCGCCAGCGCGACTGAAAGCGCCACGACGACGGCTGCCACCGGAGACAGAAGCCTGCCGACTGCCATAGTGACACCTCCACTGTGCAGTGAAGGAACCCACGTGCGAGGTTACGCCAAGCTCCCGATCGGCGCGACAGTCACACGGCTGATGAGTCTCTCCGAGGCCGTTCTCCAAGGCCAGGGGGTCTCGTCCGGGCCTGCTGCTTCCGGGCCCGCCGGCGCCGCATTCCCACCATCGCGGCGCGTGGGGCGCCTGGCGGCCTACTCGCTGATCTCGACCGCGGACGGATCGGTCCGATCCAACACCCGCCCGAGAGCCGCGGTCGCGAGCCACGACTCCGCGAGCAGGACTGTCGTGAAGGCGGCGGCGGCCGGAGCCAGCCCGCTCCACCCGAGCAGCCACCACAACGGGAAACCGACCACGGCTGCCGCGACCGCGGCGGGAACGAGCCCCACCGCCAGCAGCAGCAGCGTTCCGGCGAACAGCAGCATTTGCTGCCCCAACGCCTCGATCCCGCGCGGGCGCGACGTGCCGGTGACGGTCCAGCCGGGGAACAAGACGGCGGCGCCGTTGTGAATCACGAGCTGCGCGACGACGACACCCGGGATCGCGATCAGGCCGGTCGCCGCAAACGCCAAGCGATCGAGCAGCGACAGGTCCGCGAACGGAACGGCGATCGACAGCAGCAGGGCCAGGACGCCAGCGAGCCACGCGAAGCCCGAGACGAGCAGCGCCGGCGCGAGGATCTCGCCCCGGATGATCGCCGCGCCCGCGAGCGGCCAGGTCTTCAGGATCGGCAACTGCGCCAGGTCCGTGCGCAGATCGTTCCGCATCATCTGCGGACCCATCAGGGGCGCGACGACGGCAGACACGAGGCAGGCAAAGGCCGCGACCGTCAGGATGCTGGAGTGGCGGCCTCCGCTGGCGGCCATGACGCCGACGAACGCAATCAGCGGCGCCGCAACGCGGATGATGTTCCGCACGCTCAGCTGGCGGCCGATCATGAGCACGTTCTTCCACAGGAGCGCGACTTCCGGGCGCCCGGTCGCGGACAGGCTGAACGGCGCGCGACGCACGATCGCCGCCGGCGGCCGGGAGCGGCCCTCGCTGCGTCGCCGTTCGCTGGCGATGGCCGCGTCTTCCATCCTCGCGTCCGACACGAGCACCCAGGCGTAGTTCAGCGCGAACACCAGGATCGCCGGTCCCAGGGCGCGCAGGAACGCCCAGGGCCACTCCGAGAAAACCGGCCGGATGAGCACCCTGGCGGGCCAGAGCGCCGCGCCAACCGCGCCGGTGCTCGTCTGTCTCAGGAACTCCGCGCCGATGACGCCCAGCGTCGCGTGGGACATCAGCGGCACCAGGCCGACGGCCAGCCCGAGGACGATCACGACCGACGCGCCGACCATCAGGGCGAGCGGCAGCCACGCGCCGAGGCGTCTTCTTCCGCCAGGCTCCATCAGGCTGGCCCGGCTGAGCACGACGCCCACCAGGTGCAACCTCAGCGTCGAGAACAGCACGAAGAGCCCGAGGACGAACGACAACCGGCTCGGCGATGCGCGTCCACCAACCAGCACCAGAATCAGCGAACTGAGCAGGATGCCGGCCTGGCCGCGGAGCAGCTTGTAGTGCAGCAGGCGCCGGCGGGGCACGGGCGCCGTGAACAGGAACTGCACCTCCGCGCCGGAGAACTGCAGCGCCGGACGCGCGCTCGGCACGGCCCACCGCAGCACGACGAATAGCCACAGCGCCAGCGCTCCACCGCTCCCGGCCCACACCGACACCCGGCCCAGCGTCGATGCCAGCGCCGCGCGGGGCGTTGCCCTCATGGCCCGCCACTGGGCCCGGAGGAACGCGAAGTAGATGTACAGGCTGCCAATCACGGCGCCCGCGAGGTACCGCGGTTCCCTGAGGCGACGGAACCGTCTGACGACGCGGTTCCGGAACGAGCAGGCGGTGATGTAGACGAGCGCGCCGGTCACGACTGGTCCGCTGCCTCTGACTCGGCCCCGGTGGCGCGCAGGAAGATCTCCTCGAGGCCGGCCCCGTTGAGGCGCGGGTCGGAGGCGAGTTCGGCCAGCGTGCCGTCGGCCACCTTCAGTCCGCCGGCGATGATGACGATCCGCGTGCAAATCTCTTCGACCAGGTGCAGCAGGTGGGACGACACGACGACGGCCGCGCCTTCGGCAGCGCGGGCGACGATCATCTGCTTGATGCGGCGGATCCCGAGCGGATCGAGCCCGGTCAACGGCTCGTCGAAGATGAGCGCCGCCGGGTCGTGCAGCAGCCCGCAGGCCAGCACGAGCTTCTGCCGCATGCCGCGCGACAGCTCGCCGGGCACCGAGCGCTCCTTCCCCGCGAGTTCCATGGCGTCGAGCAGCCGGCGGGACTTGTTCTCGGCGTCGGCGACGCCGTAAAGCCGGCCGACCAGGCGCAGGTGCTCGGCGACGGTCAGGTAATCGAACAGTTGCGGTTCGTCGGGGATGAACGCCAGGCGGCGCTTCGCCTCGAGCGGGTCCGAGACGATGTCGTGGCCGTCGATCGTGATGGCACCGGCACTCGGCGCCTGGATGCCCACGACGCACCTGAGCGTGGTCGTCTTTCCGGCGCCGTTTGGGCCAATCAGCCCGACGACCTCGCCGCGCGTGACGCCGAAGGACAGGGCGCTGACGGCGGTCAGCCCGCCATAGAGCTTGGTGAGGTTCTGGACCTGGATCACCGGGACATTATAGTGGGCCTCCGATTCCGCCGGTGATCGGCGTGCCGGCCCCGGGGAGGGCCTGGCGTCGCCCAACCGCCGCACGAGTGAGACCGTCTAAGTTGCGAGCCGCCGCTCGACGGGGCATCCCCGCACAGGCTGGAAGGACATGGCATGAGAATCGGCACCCTGGTGGAATCGACAACCCGGAACCTGCGGCTGGCGGGGCGGGCGCTGGCGAAGACGCCGGTCTTCACGGCGAGCGTGGTGCTCACGCTGGCGCTCGGCATCGGTGTCAACAGCGCGGTGTTCTCGGTGATCGACTCCGTCCTCCTGCGCCCGCTGCCGTTCCCCGAAGCCGATCAACTGGTGGAGATCTCCCAGGTGCAGCCGAAGATCGCCGAGCCGGCCGTCGCGCCGGTTCGGCTGCTCGACTGGAACCGCCTGAACAGCAGCTTCCAGGTCATCACGGGGTACTACACCAACGGCGTCTCGGAGACGTCCGGCGAACTCCCCGAAAAACTGACCGAGGCGCTCGTCGCCCCGGGCTTCCTCCGCGCCTGGCGCGTCGCCCCTGCTCTCGGCCGGGACTTCACGCGCGAGGAGGAGCACTTCGGCGGCCCGCTCGCCGTCCTCGTCAGCGACCGGCTCTGGCGCCGCCGTTTCGGGGGGAACCCGAACGTCCTCGGCAAGACGGTCCACATCGGGAGTTCGGGCTACGCCATCGTCGGCGTCATGCCGCCGGGGTTCGCGTTCCCCGTCCGCGACACGGACCTCTGGGCGCCGAGCGCGATGGACGCGCCGTTCGCGCAGGATCGCGAATCCACCTGGTTCAGGGCGATCGGCCGCCTGAAGCCCGGCGTGTCGCTCGACCAGGCGCGCGCGGACCTCGAAACCGTTCAGGCCGCGCTCGGCCGCGAGTACCCGAAGACGGATGACGGGATCAAGCCCCGCCTCGAGTCGCTCGAGGAAGTGACCACCGGCGGCGTGAGGAAGTCGCTCTGGATTCTGTTCGGCTCGGTGACGCTGCTCCTGCTCATCGCGTGCGTCAACATCGCGGCGCTGCTCCTCTCCAGGGTGGCCGCGCGCCGCCACGAGCTGACGGTGCGGTTCTCGCTCGGGGCGTCGCGGATGGCGGTGGCCGCGGAGTGCCTCACCGAGGTGTTCCTCCTGGCCGCCGCGGGCGCCGCCGCCGGCCTCGCCATTGCGGCAGGCACCTCCGCCGTGTTCCGCGCGCTCGCTGGCGCCTTTCCGCGGATTGAGGAGATCGGCGTGAACCCGCGGGTCGTGCTCTACTCGTTCGCCTGCGCGGTCGCCGTCACGGTCGTGTGCGGGGCGCTCCCGGCCTTCCGCAGCACGCGGCAGAATCTGGCCGCATCGCTCGCGCAGGGCGGCCGCACGCAGGTGTCGGGCCGGCACCCGGCGCAGCTCGTCCTGGTTGGCGTCCAGGTGGCCCTGGCCGTGACGCTGCTCTCCGGCGCGGGGCTCCTGGTCCGGAGTTTCCAGGAGCTCGGGCGCGTGTCCCCGGGCTTCGACCCGGCCGGCGTGCTGACGTTCCACATCAGCACGAACTGGGGGGAGACGGCGGATCGGTCGGGGTCCAGGCAGCGCCTCGAGCGGATTCTCGACGCCGTGCGCGGGCTACCGGGCGTGGAGTCGGCGGCCGCGGCGATCGATCTGCCGGGTGTTCCCACCTCGTTCCAGGTGCAAGTCACCACCGAAGCTGGACGCGCGGAAACCGAGGCGAAGACGTTCACCGAGGGGCGTTGGGTCACCCCGGGTTACTTCCCGGTGATGCGCATCCCGCTGGTCGCGGGCGAACCTTGCCGAGACGATCCGGGCGTTCCCACGGCGATGGTGAACCGGAGATTCGCGACCGCGTACCTGGAGGGAAACGCGGCCATCGGCCAGCGCCTCCTGCTGTCCACCATGCCCGGATTGGCGCCCGCCCGGATCACGGGCATCGTCGGGGACGCGCGGGAGACTGGCCTGGACCGCAGCCCGGTGCCCACCGTCTACTGGTGCTCGGGCGGCCTGCAGCCCGGGACCTTCTTCCTCGCGCGCACCCGGGTCGATCCGGCGGCGATGGCCGAGCCCGTCCGGCGGCGCCTGCGCCAGGTGGAGCCCGCGCGCTCGGTCTACGAGCTTTCGCCCCTCGCCGAGCACATTTCGGAGGCCTACGGCGAGAACCGCCTCAGGACCATCTTGCTCGCCTTCTTCGCGTTGTCGGCGATCGCGCTGGCGTCGATCGGGCTCTACGGCACGCTCAGCTACCTGGTCCAGGCGCGTCAGCGAGAAGTGGCGCTGCGCCTGGCGCTCGGCGCCGTCCGCCCGCAGGTCCTGCGCCAGGTCTTCGCGCAGGGGCTTCGCGTGTCGCTGCTCGGCTGCGGTGCCGGCCTGCTTCTAAGTGCCGCGTTGTCGCGCGCGCTGCTCGGGGTGCTGTTCGGCGTCTCGGCGTTCGACCCGGCGACGCTCGCCGGGGTCGTCGCCGTCGTGGCGTCGGCCTCCTCGGCGGCGTCGCTGATTCCCGCCATTCGTGCGTCACGGCTCGACCCGATGCGCGTGCTGCGCGAGGAGTAAGAGGTATATAGGCAACCAAATGGTTGCATATGTCACGGCGGGCGGTTACGATCGGTGCAGGAGGGTTGCCCATGAGCGCCGGAGCCGTCACGTCCGACCGGATCGAGAAGTCCATCGTGCTGCGTGCCCCGCGCGCCCGCGTGTGGCGGGCAATCTCGGATCCGGCCGAGTTCGGATCGTGGTTCCGCGTGGATTTCACCGGGGCGTGTTTCGTCCCGGGCGCCACGGTGCGGGGACATCTGACCTACCCCGGCTACGAACACCTGGCGATGGAAATCACAATCGAGCGCATGGAACCCGGGCGGACGTTCTCCTTCCGCTGGCATCCGTACGCCGTGGACGCAGCCGTGAACTACTCGAAGGAACCGACGACGCTCGTTGAGTTTGCCTTGGAGGAGGCCGCCGAAGGCACGCGCCTGACCGTCGTCGAGTCCGGGTTCGACCGGATCCCGCTCGGTCGCCGCGCCGAGGCGCTGCGCATGAACGACGCCGGCTGGGCCGAGCAGGTGAGGAACATCGATGCGCACGTCGCCGGCGCGAAGTAGCGGCCGCGGCCGGGCGAACCGGGCCGCCTCGGCCGTTGTCTTTGCGGCGCTCGGGGATCCCACGCGCCTCGGTGTCGTGGCCCGGCTGTCCCGTGGAGGGCCAGCGTCCATCGCGCGGCTGACCGAGGGTTCGGATGTGAGCCGCCAGGCCATCCGCAAGCACCTTGGGGTGCTCGAGCGCACGGGCCTCGTGCGCGGGCGGCACCAGGGCCGCGAGAGCCTCTGGGAACTCGAGCCGCGAGGCTTGGAGACCGCGCGGCGCTACCTGGATTTCGTTTCGAGGCGATGGGACGACACGCTGGAGCGGTTGAGGGCGGTTGTCGAGCGATGAAGGCCGGGCTCCCGCAGGCCGCCCGGGAGATCGCCGAGCGGGTGATCCTGCTCCTCGTAGCTGCGCGCAACGAAGACGTCGAGGAAGTACGCCGGGAGCGCGCTCGCCGTCCTGGGATCGGTAATCCCGAACTGGGCGGCCAGGCTCGCCGCCTGTCCTCGAATCGCCGCCCGCGTCTGCTCCATGGTCAGTCCCCTGGCCTTCGACTCCTTCACCTGGCGGATCACGTCGCGGAACACCGCAATGTAGCCCTGGATGAAGCCTGGGTCCGTTCGTGCAAGGCCGTGTCCCGGGATGACGACTGCCGGATTCAGCGCGGCGAAGCCCTCCAGCGTCTTCAGCCAATCCGCCGGATAGGAGCCGCCGATCGCATAGGGATACGGGTCGAGCATCAGGTCGCCCGTGATGAGGATCCTCTGCTTCGGAAGGTAGACGTACGTGTCGCCGACGGTGATGCCGCGAGCGTGGAGGATCCTGATCTCACGGCCGCCGAGCCGGACAGTCATCGCGTCCGCGAAGGTCACGTTCGGCGCGACCTTGCGGAGCGAGGTCTTCTGATCGAGGAAATGCCGGTCCGCGGCGAGGAGCTCCGCCTGTGCGCGGATATCCGCCTCCGGTGCGGACGTCGCCCGTGCTTCGGCCAGCTTCTTCTCGAGCGAGGCCAGGTACTGAGGCAGCTGGACCTTCAGGCCCTCGTCGTTCCAGCGCGGCTCCACGGTGAGCATCTGTTCCCGCGTCTTTTCGTGCGTGACGATTTGAAGATCGGGAAAGGCCGCCTGGAAGACCTGGTTCCCGCCCCAATGGTCCCAGTGCCAATGCGAGTTGACCAGGTACCGCACAGGTTCTGATGTCAGCGTTCGTATCTCCTTCAGGATCGCGGACCCGGTCTCTGGCAGGGCACCCGAGTCGAACACCAGCACGCCCTCGCCCGTCAGGACGGCCACGGAATTCCCGCACATCCCCACGTCCCCATAGGGCGAGGTCGTGAACAGGTACACGCCCTCGGCCACCTTGTGGACGGTCACCGTCCCGTAGTCGGCGGCGAGCAGGGCGCCGCGGCCGACCAGCGCGGCGATCGCCAGGATGGCCGCAGCGCGCCCGAATGCGAAGATCCTGCCGTTCACCTGGCACCTCCCGGCAGCCCGTCGAGCGTGAACCGTGCCTGGGCGTACTCGGCGCGCCATCCAGGATTCACGCGGTCCAGCAGCAGCCCTTCGGCCGCGCCGACGGGATAGAACGCCGATCGGCGGGCCTCGCCGAGTCTGACCGTCGTCAATTGCGAGTGGATTCGCTCCAGCAGCGCCTGCGATGCGGACGCGTAGGTCGTCGCGTCCGGCAGACCGGCAAAGGCCGGCGTCGGGGCGTAGCCCGTCGCCGCCAGGGCGCCGATGCGGTATTCGGTGTACCGCGCGATGCCCTCCTGCCATAGCTGGAAGCTGAAGTACTTGTAGTCGTCCGGCGACACCAGGGACCGGAGCGCGCGCTTGGCGTCGAGGTAGGCCCGGAGCGCGGGCGCCGTCCGGTCCGCGCCCTCCTGCCTGACGGCGTCGTCGAGCCGCGCGCACTCGGGCGTGGGCTTCGGGTGGCGGACCAGGAACTCCTGGTCGGGTGTGACGAGTAGCACCGCGAACGGCGCCGAACTCCATCCCTTCCACAATTGGTCCCCAAGCGTGTCGGCCAGGTGGAAAGCCTCGGCGAGGCGGATCCGATCGGCGTCACCCAGCGCCGGGCCGCGACGCGCGTCGGGAGCAACGACGACGGCGGCCGCGAGTAGTAGAGCGAAGGTCAGGCGCATGGTCCTCATCCTTGGTGGTGTCCGCTCGGGAGTCCCAACAGGCAGTCTACGCCGGCACCGAGTGCCGACGTAACAGTTGGACGGGGACCGGCGCCTACTGGTTCCTCAGCGCTTCTATCGGATCGCGCGATGCTGCGCGCCGCGCGGGGAGCCAACTCGCGCCCAGCGTGACGGCGACAAACGCGGCGACGGTCGCGCCGAACGCCAGCGGGTCGAGCGGATCGACGCCCAGGAGGAAGCTGCTCAGCAACTGTCCCGCTCCGACCGCGCCCGCCAGCCCCAGCGCCGAGCCCGCCACGGCCAGGCGGAAGCCCTGCCACAGCATCAGCCGGGTGACCGCCGCCCTTCGGGCGCCGACCGCGACCCGGATGCCGATTTCACGCGTGCGCTGCGCCGCGTCGTAGGCGGTGACGCCGTAGATGCCGAGCGCGGCGAGCAGCAGTCCCACCAGCCCCAGACTGCCGGACGCCCAGCCGGCGAGCCGCTGTGGGAGCAGCCCGAGCCCCGCGTATTCTTCGAGCGTCGTGGCCTCGATGATCGGCAGCGACGGGTTGAGCGCCGCCAGGACGCTTCGCACCACGGGTAGGGTGGACGCCGAGTCGGCGCCGCCGTCGCGCGCGCGGCCCCCTCCGACGGGTCCTCGCCTGACGAGCAGCGCCTGGTGGTCGTACTTCTCCTGGCCGAACGGCACGTAGACGAACAGGCGGGCCCGGTCGCCAATCCAGCGGTACTTCGAGTCGCCGACGACGCCAACCACCCGGAGCGTCCGTTCCGCCTCGCGGGGTCCCATCACCTCGAACGAGCGGCCCACCGCGTCCTGTCCCGGCCACAGCCTCTTCGCCATCGTCTGGTTGACGACCGCGACCTGCGACGACGGAGCGCCTTCGCTCGGCAGAAACGAGCGGCCTCGGACGATGGGGATCTCGAGCGTCTGGAAGTAGTCGGCGGTGACGACGTTCCAGTCGGCCTCCTGCCCGAGCGGTTCGGCGGCGTCGTACCGCCCGGGCAAACGAACGCCGCCGAACGACGTTCCGCCTCCGCCCATCGGCACGACACCCGCCACCGCCGCCCGTGCCACGCCCGGCTGACTTCGCAGCCGCTCGAGCAGCTGGCCGACGAAGGCCCGGGACGTGTCGGGCGTGTAGCCCCCCATTCGCAGGTCGAGGAAGATCGCGTCGACGCCCTCCGGCCTGAACCCCGGGTCGATCGCGGCGGCGCGCTGGAGCGCGCGCAGGAAGAGCGAGGCCGACACCAGCAGCACGAGCGCCATCGCCACCTGGCCGACGACGAAGACGCCACGCGTCCCGAAGCGCCGGGCGAGCGCGCCCGGGTGTCTCGTGATGAGCGGCGTGATCTCGACCCGCGACGCGCGAAGGGCGGGGAGCAGGCCGAACACGGCGCCGGTGACGCACGAGAGCGCGAGCCCGAAGAGCGCCACCCGGCCGTCCAGGCGCAAGTCCACGACCACCGGGACGGGCAGCGCCGGGAGGAATGAACCGACGAGCTGCGCGGCCCACCACGCGAGCAGCAGGCCGCCGAGGCCGCCGAGGACGAAGACGAGCAGCGTCTCGGTGAGGAGCTGGCGAACGAGCCGGGCCCGCCCGGCGCCGACCGCGAGCCGCACCGCGAACTCCCGTTGCCGCACGGTGGCCCGCGTCAGCAGCAGGCCCGCCACGTTGCTGCAGGCGATCATCATGACCAGGCCGGCGAGCGCCGCCAGCACCCCCATGAACGTGGTGGCCGGCGCCGCCAGGTCGCCGACGAGACGGCGGGAAGGGGCCAGCCGGATCCCCATGTCCCGGTTCGCCTCCGGGTACTCGCGCGCGAGCCGATCGGCGAGCACGGTCATCGACGCCTGAGCCTGCGGGATCGACACCGCCAGGCGCAGGCGGGCGAAGGCCATCAGCCAGACCGCGCGCCGGGTGGTGAAGATGTCGGCGCTGCCGCCGCCGAGCGCCGGATGCATCGAGAGCGGGACCCAGAGATCGGGGACGAGGACGCTGGTGCCGGCGAAGCCCTCCGGCGCGACGCCCACCACCGTCACCGGCTGGTTGTTCAGCCGGATGACGGTGCCGTCGATCGCCGGATCGGCGCCGAACCGCTGCCGCCACAGGCGGTAGCTGATGACTGCCACGGGCGCGGCCTCGGCGACGCTTTCCTCGGACGGCAGGAAGAGCCGCCCGCGGACCGCCGTCACCCCCAGCACCCTGAAGTAGTTCCCCGAGACGAACATGCCGTAGACCCGGTCCACGCTACCGCGCGCCTGGAGACCGAGCGCGGTCGGTTCGACCCGGTAGGCGGCGACGCCTTCGAACACCTGGCCCTGCTCTCGAAGGTCCGCATAGTACAGGGTACGAGATCGTGTCGAACCCGGTGCCGCGCTGCGTGCGGCCGATGTCCACGAGGCGATCCGGCGCGTTGATCCCGGGGCGAGGGCGGAACAGGAGGGCGTCGGCGAGGCTGAAGACGGTCGTGCTGGCCGCCAGCGCGACCGAGAGCGACAGGACGGACGCGACCGCGAAGGCGGGGCTCTTGCGGAGCTGGCGCCAGGCGAACTGGATGTCGGAGACAAGGCTCTGCATGCTACGGGTAACGCATCGCCAGGGCCGAAGGTTCTCCGGGCGCTCGCGCGGGAGCACCGCCCGCCGGCGTCCGCCTACAGCGAGCGGCGTCGCCGCGGGAAGAGCGCGAGCATCGGCACGCCGCGGGCTTCACCGCGAGCGGTTTCAGCGGGGCCCCGTTGGCCGACGGCTTCGCATGGCCGGAACGTCGTCGCCGTCGCGATCACTCCCGGCCTCGGCGTCCCTGCGCACGATCGCGCGCAACGCCACCGTCGGGCTCGGTACCTGCGCTGGCGGGCGCCGGCATCGCCGGCGCAGCCGCCAGTCTCAGGAGCGTCCTACTCAACGCAGGCCGCCATCGGCCTTCTGAAGAACGACACCGTGGCGGTGGTGGCCCTGCGAGAGAGACGCAGTAGCCGGCGCCATAAGCACCAGCGCGAACGTCAGGATCAGGAGTTTCTTCATCATAGTCAGCCTCGATCCCTAGAGTCAGCAATGAGAATGCCAACCCGCAACGGCCCGTTTGCCCGCCCGGTGCGCGCGGACTCCGCGCGCCCCCGGCGGAGGTGCCACCCGCCGTCCACTCCCGATGCTTCCGTGCGCCGGCTGAGATGTCACACGTGCCGGACACTTCATGGGAGCCGGTCGGCCCCGGTCGGTCGCGCCGGCAGCGGTGTACGCATCAGCTTGCACCGCGCCCGACGGTTTTCCACAATGGAGGTTCCGGATCAGTCAAGGAGGTCGAGATGACGAAGGCGAAGCGTGCCGTTCCCGAGGGTTTCTACACGGTCACCCCGCAACTGACGCTCGACGAGGCCGTGAAGGCGATCGACTGGTACAAGAAGGCGCTCGGCGCCGAAGAGGTGTCGCGCGCGGTGGGACCCGACGGCAAGATCCTGCACGCGGAGGTGCGGATTGGCAACTCGCGGATCATGCTGAACGACGCGATGATGGGCGCCAGGGGCCCGCTCGCGCTGGGGGGCTCGCCGGCCTCGCTCTGGATCTACGTGGAAGACTGCGACGCGCTGTTCAACCGCGCGGTCTCCGCGGGAGCGAAGGTGCTGCCGGGCATGGGGGCCATGGCCGATCAGTTCTGGGGCGACCGGTGCGGGAGCTTCACGGACCCGTACGGGTACCGCTGGACGATCGCCACGCACAAGGAGGATCTCACGCCGGTCGAGATGAAGACGCGGCAGGACGAGTGGATGAAGCAGTTCGAGAAGAAGATGGCCGCGGGAGCGTAGCCGTCACAGCATCGGGGGTCGGCTCTGCGGGCCGCACATCGTCCGCTGCCCGCAGGCCGGCCCCCCACGGAACCCTCCCGCGCGCCTGCCGCGGAGTTGATGGCCGCCGCGGAATCCGTTTGACAGTCGGAGGCCCACGGCTTAGTGTGTGCGGGATTTGTCGCAAGGTGGGCTGGAGACCGCGGTGGTCTGGTGCGCACGGTCGTCGTGCGCGCTCTGACGATCGGTGACATGCGCGCTGTGACACGGGGGGGCGGCAAGCGGTATTTCGTTGCCCGCTCCCGGGATGCCGCGCTGATACGGGCTGCCTCCATGTCCGTTCCTCGTTTTCCCAGACGTTAGTCCGGGATCCATCGGCCGATGCCGATCAGGGAGTGAGAGGATGGACAGTTTCGTCGCGCGTCAGCCGATCTTCGACCACCACCTCAGGGTCATCGGCTACGAACTGCTGTTCCGTTCCAGCCCCGAGAACGTCTTCCTGCCCGGTACCGACATCGACCGCGCGAGTTCGAGCGTCATCGCCGACAGCGTGCTCGCCAGCGGCCTGTCGGCCCTCACCGCCGGTCAGCCGGCTTACATCAACTTGTCCCGCACCGCGCTGGTCGGGGATTTCGCGACGCTGCTGCCCAAGGACCGGGTGGTCCTGGAGATTCTCGAGAGCGTTGATATCGACGACGAGGTCGTCGAGGCCTGCCAGCGGCTGAAGCGGGCCGGCTACGTCCTCGCGCTCGACGACGTCGTCGGCGACGACGGACCCCGGGCCGCGCTGATCGACCTGGTGGACATCATCAAGGTCGATTTCCTGGGGATCCCCGAGCGCGAGGCGCGAGGAGCGCTGACGGCGCGGCTTCGCGCGCGTGGTCCGATCTTGCTCGCCGAGAAGGTCGAGACGCACGCGGTGTTCGAGGAAGCCAGCCACGCCGGTTACGTGCGGTTCCAGGGGTATTTCTTCGCCCGACCGGTGATGACCACGCTCAAGGCCGTCCCGGCGTTCCGCCTGAACTACCTGCGCCTCTTGCGCGAGGTCAGCCGGCCGGAACTCAAACTCGATCAGTTGGAGCAGATCATCAAACAGGAACTGTCGATGTCGTATCGCCTGCTGCGGTACGTCAACTCGGCGGCGTTCGCGTTCCTGATCGAGATCACCTCCATCCGACAGGCCTTGATCCTGGTGGGGCAGGACCAGATTCGGAAGTGGGCGTCGGTCTGGGCGCTGGCAGGGGTGGGTGGAGACCGACCCGTGGAACTGGTCGTCGCCTCCAGCATCCGCGCACTGCTCTGCGAGTCGCTGGCCGCGGCGGCGGGGCTGGGCGACCGCGCGTCGGATCTGTTCCTCATGGGCATGCTGTCCATGATCGACGCCATCCTGGATCGCCCGATGGAACAGGCCCTCGAGACCCTGTCGTTGCCGTACGACGTGCAGGACGCGCTCCTGGGTGGCGGCAACCGGCTGCGCCTGTTGCTCGATTGCGTGACCGCCTTTGAGCGCGGCGACTGGAACGCCAGCAGCACCGCGGCCGCGGCGCTGACCGTCGACGAGGAGTTGCTCGCCCATCGGTACCTGGCTGCGACAAGCTGGGCCGGCACCGTCTTCGGCGGCCCCGCCGGACAGAACTTCCGCCCACCGGCCCGCGACACGCGCCGGCCGCCCTCGGTCGGCGCCTAGTTCAGCGCTCTTCCTGTCTCCTGTCCCCGGCCGGTCAGGAACTCGAGAAAGAACCCGCGCCCTCGCGTGGACGGCGTCGGGGTCGGAGTCTCCACGGGCCTCGACGCGCTGTCAGGAGAGCGTGCTCCGGGTCGCGTCAGTGGGTCAGCCACACCCAAAACACGCCGACCGCCAGCGTCGCGACCGTGACCGGTACGCCGACGCGCGCGTAGTCCCGGAATCCGATCCGCACGCCGTCGGCCGCGGCGCCCTGGACGACGATGATGTTCGCCACCGATCCGGTGATCGTCAGGTTGCCCGCCAGCGTCGAGGTCATCGCGAGCGCGATCCACGCCGCGTGCGGATCGGGAAACCCCGCCACCAGCGTGCGCAGCACCATGACGGCCGGCACGTTGCTGACGATGTTGCACAGCACGGCCGTCGCCGGCACGAACACGCCGAGCCGGTGCACGTTCCAGGCCGCGGCCGGCCCGAGCAGCGTCGCCGTCAGGCCGGCGCGGTCGGCGCCGCCGACGATTACGAAGAGCCCGATGAAGAAGACGAGCAGCCCCCAATCGACCTCGTCGTAGACCTGGCGCGGTTCGACCGTGCGCGTGATGAGCAGCAGGGCGGCGCCGACCGCGGCCGTCAACGCGGCCGGCACGCCCGCCAGGAACCCGGCGAGAACGACGGCCAGCACCACCACCGGCTTCAGCCGCACCGGCCGGTGCGGACCCGCTGCGCGAATGCCGGGATCCGGGGCGCGGTCCTCGCCGCCGCGGAGACAGAGCCAGTGCACCAGCGCCCACGTGAGGCCGAGGCCCACCAGCGCCACCGGCGCCAGGTCGGCCATGAACCGCACGTACGGGATTCCCGACAGCGACCCGATCAGCATGTTCTGCGGGTTCCCGGTGATCGTCGCCGTGCTGCCGACGTTGGACGAGAGCGCGACCGCCAGCAGGTACGGCACCGGCCGGAGGCCGAGCCGGCGCGCCAGTTGCAGGACGAACGGCGTCATCACCAGGCACACGATGTCGTTGACCAGGAAAGCCGAGAGCAGGCCGCTCGTGAACACGACGACCGGCAGCAGGTGGCGCGGACGCAGCCGGGCGACGACGGTCTCGGTGATCCAGTCGAAGAAGCCGCCGAGCCGCAGGTTCGCGACGATGAGCATCATCGAGAAGAGCAGGACGACGGTCGGCAGGTCGATCGAGGCGAGGGCGTCGCGGGCGCTCAGGATGCGGAAGGCGACCATCAGCACCGCGCCGATGATCGCGGCGCCGGGACGGTCGATCTTCATCCACGGGAACTTGCCGAGGGCGAAGACGACGTAGCTGCCGAAGAAGATCAGGTAGCCGGCGAGCACGCGGGCATCGGAGAGGAGGTGCGCGTCGAGCGGCGGCATACGAGCGTAGTATACCGGCGCGGCCGGCAGCTGACGGGCGGCCTCGCCGGCAACCCGAGGACGACCGCGGCCCGACAAGACGGGGGGCAGGCGGAAACGCGGGAGCTGCCGCAGGTCGCCAGTCGCGCGCCGCGCGACCGCACGGTCTGAGGCGCGCCTCGCTAGAACTCCGCGCTCTTCGGCGCTCGCGGGAACGGGATCACGTCGCGGATGTTCGCGAGGCCGGTCACGTAGTTGAGCGCCCGCTCGAACCCGAGGCCGAAGCCCGCGTGCGGCACGGTGCCGTAGCGCCGCAGGTCGCGATACCACCAGTAGGTCTCTCGATCGAGGCCGACCTCGTCGATCCGCCGGTCGAGCACGTCGAGCCGCTCCTCGCGCTGGCTGCCGCCGATGATCTCGCCGATGCCGGGCGCCAGCACGTCCATCGCCGCCACCGTCCGCCCGTCGTCGTTCAGGCGCATGTAGAACGCCTTGATGGCCTTCGGGTAGTCGGTGACCACGACCGGGCGGCCCACCAGGTCCTCGGTCAGGTAGCGCTCGTGCTCCGACTGCAGGTCGATGCCCCAGCGCACCGGGTATTCGAACGTCCGGCCCGACTTCTCGAGCGCGGCGACCGCCTCGGTATACGTCATCCGCTCGAAGCTGGACGCCAGGAACGCCTCGAGCCGCGCGATGCACGTCTTGTCCACGCGCTCGGCGAAGAACGCCATGTCGTCCTGGCGCTCGTCCAGCACCGCGCGGAAGATGGCCCTCAGGAAGTCCTCGGCCAGCTTCGCGTCGTCGTCGAGGTTGGCGAACGCGATTTCCGGCTCGATCATCCAGAACTCGGCCAGGTGGCGGCTCGTGTTCGAGTTCTCGGCCCGGAACGTCGGCCCGAACGTGTAGACGCGGCTGAGCGCGAGGCAGTAGGCCTCGACGTTGAGCTGGCCCGACACGGTGAGGAACGCCTGCTTGCCGAAGAAGTCCTGCGTGAAGTCGATGCCGCCGTCCGGCGTGCGCGGCGGGTTCACGAGGTCGAGGGTCGAGACGCGGAACTGCTCGCCGGCCCCCTCGGCGTCGCTCGCCGTGACGATCGGCGTGTGAACCCAGTAGAAGCCGCGCTCGTGCAGGAAGCGGTGGATGGCCATCGCCACGGTGTGACGGACGCGCGCCACCGCCCCGAACGTGTTGGTGCGCGGCCGCAGGTGCGCCACCTCGCGCAGGTACTCGAAGGTGTGGCGCTTGGGCGAAATCGGGTAGGTGTCCGGATCGTCGACCCAGCCGACGACGCGGAGTGCCGCCGCCTTGATCTCGTACGCCTGCCCCTTGCCCTCCGAGGCGACCAGCGTGCCGTCCACCTCGACCGAGCAGCCGGCCGTCAGCCGCGCGACGTCAGCCTGGTAGTTGGGCAGCGCCGACGGGATCACCGCCTGGATGGGGTCGAAACACGTGCCGTCGTGCACGTGCAGGAACGACAGGCCCGCCTTCGAGTCCCGCCGCGTCCGAACCCACCCCTTGACGGTGACCGGCGTGCCCGCCGGGACGGCGCCGCTCAGCAGGTCGGCGATCTTGTACCAGACCATCGCGTTGCTCCTTGAACCTCGAATCATACCGGTACCGGCCCGCTCCGGAACGGCGAAACGCACCCCGGCATGCCCGCGCGTTCGCCTGGAAAAAGCCGCCGGCCGCGAGAACGTCCGCCCTTCATCCGCCCGGTCCAGGTTGCGGCCCGCTACCGCCCGTCGATACAATCACCCGACCTGTCGGCTTCCAGATGGTCCGGGGGCCGGCCTGAACGGACGTCCCGGACGTTTCGCGGGGTGATGAGCATGAAGAGAACTTTGCTGACCGCAGCCATGGTGGCCCTGGCGGCCGCCGCCCTGATGGCGGGCGTGCAGGGCACGGGCGGTGCCGGCCTGACGGCCGACGCCCTGAAAGGGATCGAACTCCGGAGCATCGGGCCGACGATTCAGACCGGCCGAATCGCGGACATCGCCATCGATCCGAAGAACCCGAGTGTCTGGTACATCGCGTCCGCCTTCGGCGGCCTCTGGAAGACCACCAATCGCGGCATCTCCTTCTCGCCGATCTTCGACAACAACACCTCGTTCACGCTGTGCTGTGTCGTCGTGGATCCGAAGGATTCCAACACGATCTGGCTCGGCACCGGCGAGAACGCCAGCCAACGCAGCGCCCACTTCGGCGACGGCGTCTACAAGTCCACCGACGCCGGCAAGACCTGGAAGCGCGCGGGCCTGGCCGCGTCCGAGCACATCGGGAAGATCGTCGTCGATCCGCGCAATCCGAGCGTCGTCTACGTGGCCTCGCAGGGACCGCTCTGGTCCGCCGGCGGCGACCGCGGCCTCTACAAGACGACCGACGGCGGCGCCACGTGGCAGCAGGTCCTCAAGATCAGCGACGACACCGGTGTCAGCGACGTCGTCCTGGACCCGAAGAACTCGGCGACGCTCTACGCGTCGGCGTACCAGCGGCGCCGGGCGGTCGGGCAGATGATCGGCGGCGGACCCGAAGGGGGCATCTTCAAGTCCACCGACGCGGCCAAGACCTGGAAGAAGCTGACGAACGGCCTGCCCAAGGGGGACATGGGCCGCGTGGGGCTGGCCATCGACGGGCGGAAGACGCCGGCCACGGTCTTCGCGCTCGTGGACGCCAAGCGTGACGAATCCGGTTTCTACCGCTCCGACGATGCCGGGGCGACGTGGGCGCGGATCGGCCACATGCCCCAGCAGGCCGGGCAGCGGGGAAGCGGCGGCCAGGCTGCGGGCGCGGCCGGTGCGCGTGGCGCGGCCGGCGCGGCGGGAGCGGCTGGCGCTGCTGGGGCCGCTGGCGCTGCGGGAGCCGCCGGCGCTGCGGGCGCGGCGGGCCGGGCCGGCGCCCAGCCTGGCGCGCGGGCCGGTGACGACTGGTATCGCGGCGGCGGCGCGGCGTACTACCAGGAGATCTTCGTCGACCCCGTCAAGCCCGACACGATCTGGTCGATGAACGTCAACGTCGAGCGGAGCACCGACGGCGGCAAGACCTGGGGGCGCGTGAACTGGGAGAACACCGGCGTCCACGTGGATCACCACGCCCTCGTGTTCGATCCGACCGACCGCAACCACATCCTGCTCGGCAACGACGGCGGCCTCTACGAGTCGTACGACGACGGGGCCACGTGGCGGTTCTTCGCGGTGCTCCCGGTCACCCAGTTCTACCGGGTGTCGGTTGACAACGCCACGCCGTTCTACAACGTCTGCGGCGGGGCGCAGGACAACTGGTCGGTCTGCGGGCCCTCGCGCTCGTTGAACCGTTGGGGCGTCCGGACGAGCGACTGGTTCATTGTCGGCGGCGGCGACGGATTCCAGACGAGAAACGATCCGACCGACCCCACCATCGTCTACGCCTCCTCGCAGGACGGGAACGTGACGCGCCTCGACCTGAAGACGGGGCAGTCGCGGTCGATCCGCCCGCCGATGGCGCGGCAGTCCAGGGGCGGCGGCGGTGACGATTCGCTCGGCGGCGCGCCGGCAGGCGCGGCCGGAGCCGCGGGAGCGCAGGCCGGAGTGGCGGGAGCGCAGGCCGGAGCCGGCGCGCAGGGCGGCCAGGGCCAGCGCGGCGGGGCCGCGGCCGGCGGCGACCGGGCCAACTGGGACGCGCCCTACATCATCAGCCCGCATTCACCGACCCGCCTCTACTGGGCCAGCAACAAGCTCTACCGCTCCGACGATCGGGGCGACACCTGGGTGGCCGTGAGCGGCGATCTGTCGCGCAACCTGAAGCGCGAGGAGATCCCGATCATGGGCAAGGTGTGGCCGGCCGACTCGGTCGGGCTCAACGTCTCGACGACGGCGCTCAGCAACGTCGTGTCGCTCGACGAGTCGCCGCTGCTCGAAGGGCTCATCTACGCCGGCACCGACGACGGGCTGGTGCAGGTGACCGAGGACGGCGGGAAGACCTGGCACAAGGCGGAGCAGTTCCCCGGCGTGCCGCAGTGGACTTACGTATCCGACGTGTTTGCCTCGCCGCGCGACGCCAACGTGGTCTTCGCGACGCTCAACAACTGGCAGCGCGGCGACTACAAGCCGTACATCGTCAGGAGCGCGGACCGCGGCCGGACCTGGACCACCATCACCGGCAACCTGCCCGACCGCCACGACGTCTGGTCGATCGTCCAGGACCACGTGAACGGCGACCTGGTGTTCGCGGGGACCGAGTTCGGCCTCTACTTCACCGTGGACGGCGGCCGCAACTGGGTGGAGCTGAAGGGCGGCATGCCGCCAGCGCAGGTCCGGGACATGACCGTGCAGCGGCGCGAGAACGACCTCGTGCTCGCCACCTTCGGGCGCGGGTTCTACATCCTCGACGACTACAGTCTCCTGCGCGATCTCACGCCGCAGGCGCTGGCCGACGAGGCGCACCTGTTCCCGCTGCGCGACGCCTACCTGTTCAGCCAGACCGGGATGAACCCGGCCGGGTCGGCGGGCGTCGGCCCTCTGGCGGGCAACTGGACCGCGCCCAACCCGCCGTTCGGCGCGGTGCTGAGCTACAACCTCAAACAGGAGCTGCCGTCGGACACCAAGCTGGTACTGACGATCGCGGACGAGACCGGCAAGCAGGTGCGCCGGATCGAGCTCGACAACGCCGCCGGGCTGAAGCGGGTGGAGTGGAACCTGCGCGGCGACCCGCCGGCGCCGGCGGCTGGCGCCGCGGCGGCCGGCCAGCGCGGGGCCGGCGGCGGTGCGCGCGGCGGGGCCGGCGGCTTCGGGCGCGGCGGCGCGCCGCTCGTGGCGGCGGGCCGCTACACCGCGACGCTCGGCAAGTTGGTGGGTGACAAGGTGACGGCGATCGGGGCGCCCGAGACGTTCCGCGTCGTGCAGATCGCGCAGTAGTCGGTTCGGAGCCGAGTCCCGGCGTGCGCATCGCGCCGGGACTCGCGTCTCACGGCTTACGCCTTGCGCCCTACGCCCCACGGCGCAGGGCTGAAGCCCTGCGCTATCTGGGGCCTCACTTCAGACACCGCAGGCCTTCAGGCCTGCGCCCTACGCCTTCAGGCCTGCGCCTCACGCCTCAGGCCTTACGCCTTACGGCCGCACCCGGCTGATGGCTGATGGCTGACGGCGGCGTCTCGCGTTCTTCGGGGCGACCCTTCAGGGTTGGCTCAGGCAAGGCTGAAGCCTTGCCCCCACATCCTGTTGGAGCAGGACATTAGCCCTGCTCCTCGGCGTGACGCGCGTGACGGGACCGTGAGGCGTCGAGCGTAAGGCGTGAACTCGATGGCACCAATCTGCAAGCGCTGAGAGAGTTCGATGTCGCAATGAGCACGCAGACCCATGCGTATGCCTTGTCGAGAGACGGGAAGAAACTCGCCGTCCTGCTGCACACGCAGCTCAGCGTCTATCGGCTGCCCTGAGTCTTGAGCCGTGAGCCTTGAGCCTCCTGGCTTGGGCCTTGGGCCCTGTGGCCTTGCGCCGGCCTACCACTCCGACCCGCTCGCCTTCACGTCGAACGTGCGGCGGTTCGCGTCGCCCGCCAGCTTGTACTTCGCCGGCCCGATCTCGGTCGTCCCGCCGCCGGCGATCGACGCCTCCAGCCACTTCTGCGCCTGGGCCCGGTCGGCGCCCTCGAAATGCAGGCCCGTCAGCACGCCGAACAATCGAAGGCACAGCGCATCCTTGGCCGGCCCGTTCTGCGTCACGGTGGCATGGAGGTACTCGATCTTTCCAGGCGCGCTTCCGTAGAAGTTCACCTGGTAGCTCACCATCGGCGTCCCTACCTCGCACTTCCACACGCTCTCCTGGCCTTCCTGCACCGGTTCCTTGCAGGTGAGGCCGACGGCCGCGAGGTCCTTCTTGATGTCGTTCGCCCACAGCCCGCGGAGCCACCGCGTCTCCACGGCGCGATCCGCCGGCGTCACGGACGCCGAGGCGGACGCGGCCGGGGTGCCGCCGCCCTGTCCTCCGCACGCCGCGATCGTCAATGCGCCCACCGCCACGAGAACAACCAGCCACGTTCGGTGCATGAGTAAGCCTGCCTTGTCCGTATGAGCCGCCGTTGTTGCCGCGCGTCAGCGTGGATGAACCACGTAGGATGCCGCCACCCGGTCGAGCAGGTCGTCGCCGGACCGGCCCGAGACCGACTTGCAGGCCGCGTTGAAGCGGAAGACATACCCGTCGGGCGTCGGCGGGAGCCTCGGATTGGTCAGATAGGTCCACTCCTCGGTCGCGGCCTGGTCCTGGTTCTGGAACGCGCGCACCGGGTCAGTGCCGGCGTAGTGCGGCGCCACGCGGAGGTGCTTCTGCGAATCGGGCGCGCCGAGGACGACGAAGGTGCGTCCGCAGTCGGTCCACTTCCTGCCGCCGATGAGGAACTGTTTCTCGGCGGCCTGGATGCGAAGCTCGAGCTGGGCGCGCACCGGGTTGTCGGGCTTCGACGGGTCGGGATTGCGCGCGCGCCAGAAGTCCTCCTCGAACTTCGCGCGATCGGCGGGCGGGGTGGCCTTCACCTCTTTGCGCTCCGACTGCTGCATCAGTGGATCGACCCGGTCCAGCCAGCGCTTCCAGTCGCTATCGGAGATCGATCCCGGGGTCTGGGCCCGCGCCGCGGCCATCGCGAGGACGAAGACCAGCGCCGCCGGGAGAACTCGTTTCATGCCCACATCATACGCGGATTCGGACGGGGGCGGCCGGCGGGGCGATGTACAATCCGGGGGAATGCCCGACACCAAGCGGCGGGAGCCGGCCGAGTTCGACGTCTTCGTTTCGTGCGCCGACGGACCCGGCGCCGAGGTCCCGTCTACGGTCGTGGCGTATCTGACCCGGGCCGGCTTCCACGTGCGCGTGGGAGAGCCGCCCAACGGCGGAGGGGCCGCCCCGTTCGACCTCGCGCTCGTCGAAGAGACGCCCGACTTCATCCTGCTGCTCACGCCGGCCACGAAGGCGGCGCTGGCCGACCGCGCCCACGCGGTCCACGCCCTGGTCGCGCGCGCCCTCTCGGCCAACCGGAACGTCGTCTGCGTCGAGGAGACGAGCGGAAGGCCGGGCGCGAGCTTCAAGGAACCGGAAGAGCTGGCAGGCCTCGCCGCGCAGCAGCGGGTCGGGTACGACCCCGATCGCCTCGCCGAGTCGCTGTCGATCCTGCAGCACAGCCTGTCGAGCGAGACGACGGTCAACGAGCGGCACGACATGCGCCGGACGCGGCGCTGGTTCATCTTCGCGGCGCTGTTCGTGCTCGCCGGCTTCTCGTGGCAGACCGTGCCGCTGGTCATCAAGGCCCTGCGACAGCCGAGGCCTCTCCCGCCGGTGGCCCCGTTCACGCTCTACTGGACGAGCTTTGCCGAGCGGACAGACGGCGGAGCGCCCGCGGAGTTCCCGCTGGCGCCCGGGGCGGTCGTGTCGGGCGGGGATCGGGTGCGGATTGCCTTCAGCCCGAGCGCGGACGGGTTCGCCTACGTCATCGCCAAAGACGCCCGCGGGCGGGTCTCGGTGCTGTTTCCGACCGACTACATCAAGGGGGCCAGCCGCGTGCGCGCCGGCCAGTCGTACTTCGCCCCAACCGGGTCGGGCTGGCTGGCGATCGATCCGCAGGCCGGGCTGGACACGATCTACGTCTTCGGCAGCCACGACCCCCTGCAGAACCTCGAGGAACTCGTCGAGGAACCCGAGACCTCGGCCAACCTCGGCACCCGGCGCGAACTGGTCGATCAGACGGTCGCCGGCCTGCTCGATGGGCGGCACTACCAGTACGGCCGGCGCGTGTCGATCAGGACCACGGCGTTCATCGACCAGGCGCTCCAGCCGCCGCCGGGCCCGCCGACCTTCAGCGCACCGCGGCCGTCGGGGGGCGTCCTGACGCACCCGGCGCTCGTCCAGCCGGGGCTCGTCAGCGCGTTGGCAGAAATTCGGGTGAAATTCGTGCCGGGGAAATAGGATTCAAGAATCGGGAGTCAGGATTCGGGGGATCACGCACACACGACGAGGGCCAGGCAATCGCCTGGCCCTTCTGCGTGCTGCCCTGAATCCTGACTCCCGACTCCCGATTCCCGACTCCCGATTCCTACTTCGAAGGCACGTAGTTCCAGTTGAGCAGCGAGTTGAAGATCATGTTGAACTCGCCGAGGTTCTGCCAGCGGTAGATCGGGTTGCTGGCGAACAGGATGACACGCCCCTTGCCATTGCATGCGCTCGGGATGTCCACCGCGAACGCCTTCTGCCGCAGCTGGTCGGCCCCGACCATCGCGCCGCTCAGTACCGACGCGTCGCCGCCGACGTAGCGCGCGAGCAGGTTGCCCTGGTCGGCGATGCCGACGCGCAGCGTGAACCCGCCGTTGTATTTGATCGGGATCGTCTTCTCGGTGTAGCCGTAGAACACGGGGTGCTCGGGCTTGACGATCTCGCCCTGCACGACGGGACGCTGCGCCGTGACGCCGGTGATCGGCTCGGCGTCCACCGTGTGCGCCCACCCGAACTCGATCGGGAAGCGCGCGGCCGCCGCCGCGGCGATGAGCGTGCCGCCCCCCTCGAGGAACTGCTGGAACGCATCCACGCCGGGCTGGCCGAACCCGCCCGACATGTCCGGCGTCGAGCCGTACATCCCGAGGAACTTGTACTTGTCCGTCTTCTGGTACGGCTGCGGGCGCGCGGAGGGCGCCTGGAGCGCGATCTGCCGCGTCAGGTTCTGCGCCGCCATCAGGATCACGTCGTACTTGCCGCGCAGGCCCCCGGCCGCGACCTGCTCCTTGTAGATCAGGTCGTAGGGGATGCCGATCCGGTCGAAGGCGAGCCGGTACCAGCCGAGGTCCTGCGTGGCGGACCACTGCGAGTAGATGGCGATTCGCGGCGCGGGCGCGTCGTGCATCGGCACCTTCGGCAGCTCGGGCAAGGCGGCTGCCGTCAGGCCGAGCTGCTCGGCCGCGGCCCGCCACTCGGCGGCTGGCGCGCCGGCGACGACGAACGACCCGGCGGGGAAGTCGACGCCGCCCGCCGAGAAGTCCTTCTCGGCGATCTTCATCGGCGTGGCGCGGAGCCGGTACCGGAACGCGATCATGTTGTTCGACCCGTAGTGCGCCACCGCGAAGCCGGCCGACCCGGCGCCGGTCACCTTCCCCTTCACCGTCACCGCCGTCACCGGAGCGACGGGCACCTTCAGGATCGAGGCGTCGGCGATCTCCTTGACCTCGACGCCCATCAGCAGGCCCATGGTCCAGCCGCTGTCGTCGTAGGTCGTCAGCCGCGTGTCGGGGTAGACCTGCTTCTCGAGCAGGTTCTTGGCGAGCCGCCCGTACGGCTGGTCGCGCTTGATCACGTAGGCACCGGCCGGATAGGTGGCGCCGTCCACCTTGAACTCGGCCGTCGCCTGGCCGACCTCGATCCGCTGGATCCGCAGCACGCCGAGCAGTTCGGCCGCGCGCGTCATGTCTCGCTGGACGGGAATGACGTAGCCGAACGGCGCCTTCGTCCGCCCCTCGTCGAGGGCGTTCTTCGTCTTCACGTAGAAGTTCTCGACCAGCGTGGACGGGAAGAGCGCCGCGAGTTGGAGCGACGAGAGGATGCCGGTCTCCATGTAGTTCGTGTTGTCCCGGCGCGTGAACGACGCCGCGGCGTTGGCCGGCACCGGCAGCCCGCGGTACCACTCGCGGTCCTGCGTGCCTCCGCGGCCGGTCGGAAGCGCCGGCGCACTGCCGGGGCCGCCGCCGCGCGGGGCGTCGGGCGCCCCGGCCCGCGCCGGTTGCGCGCTCGTCCCGCCGCGAGGGCTTCCGGCGGGCGGGCCGCCGCGCGGGGCCTGCGCCGCCGCCGTCGCGGCGGGCGCGGCAGGTGCCGGGGCGCCTGACGGCGCGGCCGCCGCAGGCTTCGCCCCCGGTGTGGCCGGCACGGCCGGCAGGGCCGGGTCCCGCCCCGACTGCGTCTCGTACATCTTCATCAGGCCGTTGTGGTTGTAGACCACCGACGCGAAGTAGCCCGGCGACCAGCCGTCCATGAACGCGTGCGTGTAGACGCCCGGCATCCCCCACTTCGTCATCTGCGCGAGTTCCCAGTTCGAGAACCACGGCAGCTCAGCGAAGAGGATCGGGTCGAGATTGGGATTCTGGGGCGGGCCGCCGCTGAAGGTGTACATCAGCGACATCGACTCGTGGAGGTCGTGCATGACCGTCGGGTGCGCCGTGAAGTACCAGTCGGCCAGCGCGCGCGCTTCCTTCACCGCCAGGTTGATGTCGCGGTTGTTGTCGTGGAAGACGTACTTGCCCCAGTAGGGCACGGCCATGGTCCCGCCACCGCGCTGTCCGCCGCGCGGGACCTGGTCGGCCTCACCACCGCGCTGCCCGCCCCGCTGGCCGGCCGGGGCGCCAGCCTCGGCGGTGCGGCCCGTCTCCGCCGGCCGCGCATCACTCGGCGGCGGCGGCGCCTGCGCGGCGCCGGGCGTCTCGAGCCCCTGGTAGAACGAGTCCACGTAGCGGTCGCGCCCGTCGGGATCGGCCACCGGCGTCACCGACACGTAGACGTGGTCGCGGATCTCGGTGATGATCGGAGACGTCTCGGTGGCCAGCCGGTAGACCAGCTCCATCAGCATCTCGGACGGCCCGCTCTCGCTGCTGTGCAGGCCGCCGATCAGGTGATAGTGCGGTTTGGCGCCCGCAACGACCGTGCGGACCTCCGCGTCGGACAGCCCCCGCGGGTCCGCGAGCTTCCCGAGCCGATCCCGGTTCGCCTGCAGCCCCTTCATGTTCTGCTCGGAGCTCACCCAGACGACCACCAGCTCGCGCCCCTCTTCCGAGCGGCCGATGGTCTCGACCTTCACGCGCGGGGTCGCCGCGGCGAGCGCCCGGTAGTATTTCAGGATGTCGGCGTAGTAGGTGAGCTTCCTGGGCGCGCCGACGTGGTAGCCGAGGACGTCGTTCGGCGTCGGCACCCCGTTGGCGAGCGGCAGGTGATCGACGAGCGGGCTTCCGTACCGCGCGTCGCCGGTCCACTCCTTGTACACCTTGGCGAACGACGGGTCCTGGGCCTGCCGAGGATCGATCGCGTCGCCGGTTGATTGCTGCGCCTGCGTGACGGCGACGGCCAGCGCCAGGAGGCACGCGCCGAGCAGGAGTCTCCGCAGTCGACGAGCCGGAACGGATTCAAGTCGCATAGATCGCCGCCGTGTCTCACCGGGCCGTCTTGAACGGCCAGGATCGTTGGTGATAAATCACGTTGTGTTGGCGCCGTTCAAGACGGCCCGAGCCCCGCGCTCGCGCGGGGCCGGCCAACAGCGTTTCCAGGCCTAGCGAGGCGGGCCTCAGATCTCCCAGCAGGCCCGCCTCGCTAGGCCGTGATGACCCCTGCGATGAAGTTCATGTCGGCGAGCCGGCCCGATTGATCCGCGATCGCCTGCGACAGATTGCCGAGTTCGCCGAGCCGCGTCATGTCGGCCGGCTCCACCATCCCCGACGCCGACGTCACCTTCAGGATCCGCGCCGGGACGCTGACGGCGATCTCCGAGGCCCAGACGCGCGACTGGGCGAGCGTCAGCGGGTCGTTCGTCGTTGCCGCCACGCGCGCGAGCGCCACCGCCGTCTCCACCTCGGTCATCGCCGTGGCGAGCTCGAACATGGCGAACTGCTCGTGCGTCAGCTTGTTCCGGAAGACCACCTGCGTCGCTTCCGACACCATCCGCGCCGCCCGGGCGACGAGCGGGCCGCCCGCCTCGGTCCATCCCTCGACTTCGGCGGCCAGGCGCTCGTAGAACTTCCCCTTGGTGCGCACGTTCTCGCGCAGGCGGAAGATGGCGATGATGTTCTGCTGGATCTCGGACGTGCCTTCGTAGATCCGCAGGATGCGCGCGTCGCGCCGGATCTTCTCGACCTCGTAGTCGACGCAGTACCCGTACCCGCCCAGCGCCTGCACGGCGTCGTCGGCCGCGATGTTGCCGACCTCGGTCGCGAACAGCTTGGCCACCGAGCCTTCCACCTGCCGGTCCAGCGTGCCCGAGTCGAGCAGGTCGGCGACGTACTCGATGTAGGCCTTGGCCGCCGCCAGGCGAACGCTGTTCGGCACGAGCAGCTTGTGCGTGTAGCCCTGCTTCTCGCAGAGGTAGCTGCCGAACTGCTTGCGCTCCTTCGAGAAGGCGATCGCCTTGTCGAGGGCCGCGACGCCGGCGCCGAGGCCAAAGGCCGCCACCATCAGCCGCGTGTAGCCGAAGACCTCGTTGGCCTGCTTGAGCCCTTCGCCCTCCTTGTCGCCGACGATGTTGAAGGCGGGGATGACGACGTCCTGGAGGACGACCTGCGCGGTGTCGGAGAGGCGGATGCCGTGCTTGATCTCGTGCTTGCCCGGCGTCAGCCCCGGCGTGTGGCGCTCGACGACGAAGAAGGTCGGCCCGTCGGGCGCCTTCGCGAGGATCGTGTAGAGGTCGGCGATCGACCCGTTCGAGATGAACTGCTTCACGCCGTTCAACCTGTAGTGCGTCACCCGCCCGGCCTCGTCGGTGACCCGATCGGCCACCGTCTTCAGGCTCGAGACGTTCGAGCCGGCCTCGGGTTCGGTCACGCCGTAGGCGACAATCAACCCCTCGTTCGCGATCCGGGTGATCCACCGGGCCTGCTGCTCGTGCGTGCAGCCGACCCGAATCGGATCGGTGCCGAGCGCCACGGCCAGCATCGCGGTCGCGAGGCCGAGATCGACCTTGGCGAACTCGCACGACAGCCGGTAGACGTCGTAGGCGCCGCCGCCCATGCCGTCGAACTCGGACGAGAGAAACGCCAGGTGCAGGCCGACGTCCGGGCCCGACATGGCGCGGACGACCGCCTCGGGGCACACGTCCTGGTCGTCCCAGGCCAGACGCTTGTCGAGCGGGGCCTCCCGGTCGACGAATTCTTTCAGGGTCTTCAGGACCAGGTCGAGATCTTCGGCGTCGAGGCGCGTGAACTGCTCCATGCCGTTCCTCCAAAATTAACCCCAAAGCCTAGCACAGAAAGACCCGATACCTAGGTAAGCAGGGCCTCGGCAACAAACGGGCCGCGGGACCGCCGTTTGCCCGGTCTGAAAAATAACTTGTTGTGTTTTGAGCTCAACAATGGCAATATTAGTTACAATGGCGGCGTTATTAAAGCTTGAGAGCGCTAATATAACGCTTCATTGTGTAGAACTAATAGTTGTCTAGCTCTCCGAAATGAGGCAGTCATGGAAAGAACAGCGCTGCGGGACTTCCTGGAGATACCCTACGACAAGCTCGAGGAGATGAACCTCGAGGCCAAACGTCAGCGGCTCGACCGGGTTCCGATGGACCGCATCCGCGAGGAGCGGGAGCGGTACCTGCGCGACGAGAAGCGGATCAAGGCGGTGACCGTCTGCTTCACCGACCTCGAGGGGCGCTTCCACATGCTCGACTACGACAAGAAGTTCCTCTTGCCGTCGGCCGAGAACCTGACGTTCGACGGATCGTCGATTCGCGGCTTCTCGCAGCAGGCCGAGTCGGACCTGCGCCTGTCGATCGACTGGTCCTCGTTCTACTGGCTGCCCGCCGACGTGTTCGGCCCCGGCAAGGTGCTCGCCTTCGGCCTGGTCGAGGAGCGCGACGGCACCCCGTACCACGCGGACATGCGCACCCGGCTGC
The DNA here is from genome assembly GCA_963776495.1 of uncultured Acidobacteriota bacterium. Taxonomy (GTDB): domain Bacteria; phylum Acidobacteriota; class Vicinamibacteria; order Vicinamibacterales; family Fen-181; genus FEN-299. Next base: position 1,919,273 of record CAVZMW010000003.1, read on the forward strand.
GGATGTACGGCGACCAGCTGTACGCCAAGGACGGGACGGTCGCGCACGTGTCGAACGAGATCGAGGGATTCCTCTTCAAGGGGCGCGACGCCGAGCGCAACTACCACGTGACGCGCCAGTTCGAGTTCCTCTCGACCGGCGGCTACTACCACTCGCTGCCCGGCGACGGCCTGCGGCAGTTCATCGACCGCTCGGCCGAGGTGCAGCGTGCGCTCGGGTTCGCCAACGAGAAGGACCACCCCGAGGTGGCCCCCTCGCAGTTCGAGATGAACTACGCCTACACCGAGGCGTGCGTGGCGGCCGACCAGGTGCAGCTCTACAAGCTCATCTGCCGCCAGGTGGCGCAGACGATGGACATGACCTCCTCATTCCTGCCGAAGCCGGTGGCCGGGGTGAACGGCAGCGGGATGCACACCAACCTGTCGATCACGCGCGACGGGCGCAACCAGTTTTGGGACGCCAAGGGCGAGGATCATCTCTCGCCGGCCGGGTGGTCGTTCATCGACCGGCTGCTCATCAGCGCCAACGACATCTGCCTCGTGCTCAACCCGTCGGTGAACGCGTACCGCCGGCTCGACCCGCACTTCGAGGCGCCGAACCAGATCAAGGCGTCGGCCATCAACCGCGGCGCGATGGTGCGCATCCCGCTCGGCAACGAGAAATCGGCCCGCATCGAGGTCCGGTCGATCGCACCCGACGCCAATCCCTACCTGGCCATCTACACGATCCTCCGCACCGGCCTCGAGGGGCCGCTGCCGAAGGACGGCGACAAGGAGATCCGCCAGTCGCGCACGCGGTTCCTCCCCGACAACATCTACGACGCGATCCGCCAGTTCAAGTCGAGCCGTCTCATGGGCGACATGCTCGGCGCGTCGGTGCAGGAGAAGTTCGCCGAGGTGAAGCAGCAGCAGGCCGACCGCTGCCCGAGGGCTCTCGGATCGGAGATCAAGACGAACGAGGTGCAGTTCCACCACGAGGTCACCAACCAGTACCTCTGGAACCAGTTCTAGCCGATGGACACGCGCATCGGCATCGTCACCGGGGGCGGGGACTGTCCCGGCCTGAACGCCGTCATCCGGGCCGTCGCCAAGGCGGCGAACCGGCGCGGCTGGGAAGCCGTCGGGATCGTCAACGGGTTCGAGGGCCTGCTCGAGCCGCGGAAGACGGTGCCGCTCGACTATCACGCGCTCGACGGCCTGCTCGTGCGCGGCGGCACCATCCTCGGCGCGTCCAACTGCGGCCGGTTCGCGGCCAAGACGGGATTCGGGACCGAGCGGCGGCTGCCCGCCGCGCTGCTCGACGCCACCCGGGAGGGGATGCAGGCCCTCGCGCTCGACGCCCTCGTGGCGATCGGCGGCGACGGGTCGCTCGCCATCGCGCAGCAGATGCACGAGCACGGGATTCCCGTGGTCGGCGTGCCGAAGACGATCGACAACGACGTCAACGGGACGGTGCTCACCTTCGGGTTCCTCTCGGCCCTCGACTGCGTGACGCTCGCCATCGACCGGCTGCACACGACGGCGGAGAGCCACAGTCGCGTGATGATCGTCGAGGTGATGGGGCGGTTCGCCGGCTGGATCGCGCTCTACGGCGGCATCGCCGGCGGCGCCGACGTGATCCTCGTCCCCGAGGTCCCCTTCCGCTACGACAGCATCGTCTCGAAGATCCGTGAGCGCGAGGCCGCGGGCAAGCACTTCACGATGGTCGTGGTGGCCGAGGGCGCGCGGGAGCACGACCACGGCTTCGTGACGAGGTCAGACCATGCGGTCAACGGCGAGGCCAGGCTCGGCGGCATCGGGGCGATGGTCGCGTCGGAGCTGGAGAAGCGCACGGGGAAGGAGGTGCGGGCCTGCGTCCTCGGTCACCTGCAGCGGGGCGGCACGCCGTCGCCGTTCGACCGCATGCTGTGCTCGATGTTCGGCACTGAGGCCATCGAGCTGGTGGCCGCCGGCGCGTTCGGCCAGATGGTGGCCTTCTCGGGCTCGCACGTCGTGGCCGTGCCGCTCGCCGAGGCGGTGGCGAGGCTGAAGACGGTCCCGCCCGACGGCGACATGGCCCGCACGGCGCGGGCGCTCGGCATCTGCCTCGGATACTAGGGCGGGGCTCCAGGCTCCGGGCTACAGGTGGCGCGACGCGTGTCACCCCGAATCGCCTGAAGCCCGAAGCCTGGAGCCTTAAGCCCTGTTCCTGTCCACCAGCGCCAGCAACGCCGGCACGAACACCAGCGTAATCACCGTCGAAACCGTCAGGCCGCCGATGACGGCGATGGCGAGCGGCTTCTGCATTTCCGCGCCCGCGCCGATCCCCAGTGCCAGCGGCAGCAGGCCGAACAGCGTGCACAGCGTCGTCATCAGGATCGGTCGCAGCCGGATGGCGCCCGCGCGGACCAGCGCCTCGATCCGGTCAGGCTCGGTCTTCGAGATGACGTCGGCGTAGTCCACCAGGATGATCCCGTTCTTGACGATGAGGCCGATGAGCAGGATCAAGCCCATGAACGACGAGACGTTGAGCGGGATCCCGGTGACGAGCAACAGCCCGAAGGCGCCGACCAGCGACAGCGGCGCGGCCGACAGGATCACCAGCGCCGAGGTGAACCGCCGGAACTGCGCGACCAGCACGCCGAACACGAGCAGGATGGCGATCGCCATCACGACGACCAGCGACCGGAACGACTCCTGCTGGCTCTCGTAGAGCCCGCCGAGTTGCCACGAGTAGCCGAAGGGGAGCGCGACCGTCTTCATCATCTCGCGGATGTCCGCCACCGCGCTCCCCATGCCCCGCCCCTCGAGGCGAGCTGTCACCGGCACCATCTGCTTCAGGTCCTCCCGCTGCAGCTCGTCCTGGCCCTCGGTGGTCGTCACATCCGCCGTCGTGGAGAGCGGGACCACCGTGCCGCCCGGCCCCGCCAGCGGGAACGTGCGTAGCCAGTTGTAGTCGAAACGGTCGCGGTCGGGGAACCGCACGCGGACGTCGATCAGGCGGTCGCCCCGGCGGAACCCGGTCGCCACGTTCCCGAGCAGCCCGCTCGCCAGCTGGCTCGACACCTGGTCCACGGTGAACCCGGCCTTGGCCGCCCGCGTCGGATCGATGCGCACGTCGATTTCGGGGTTGCCCCGCTGCGGCGTGACGATGTCGACCACGCCGTCGATCTGCTTCATCTTCCCGGCCACGCTGTCGGCCAGGCGCGCGAGCGTCGGCACGTCGTCGCCGAAGATCTTCACCTCGATCGGCTCCGGCGCCCCCTCGAGGTCGCCCAGCATGTCCTGCAGGAGGAGGACGAACTCGATCGTCATCCCGGGCATCTCCTTCTCGAAGGTGCTCCGCAGGTCGTCGACCACTTCCTGCGACGTCCGCGTCCGCCCCGACCTGGGCTTGAGGCGGACCACGATGTCGCCCGAGTTCTGGGGCGTGGCGAACAGGCCGAGCTCCGCGCCGGTGCGCCGGGCGAAGCCGGCCACCTCGGGCGTGTCGTGCAGCACGGCCTCCACGCGCTTGACCATCCGGTCGGTTTCGGGCAGCGACGTTCCGGTCGGCGTGAGGTAGTCGACGACGAATCCGCCCTCGTCCATGTCGGGCAGGAACCCGGTCTCGAGGTGGTAGTAGAAGACCACGCCGACGCCCGCGAAGACGAGTGTGACCAGGACCACGAGGACCGGGCGCTTGAGCGCGCGCCTGAGCCAGGACTGGTAGCGCGTCGACAGCCAGTCGAGGTGAACCGTGTGTTCCTTGCGGTCCCGCAGGAAGTGCGCCGCGGCGTTCGGGATGAACAGCAGCGCGTAGGCCAGCGAGAGCAGCACCGCCGCGGCGAGCGTCAACGAGAGGGCCGCGAAGAACTGGCCGACGACGCCTTGTAGCAGGCCGAGCGGCACGAAGACCACGACCGTCGTGAGCGTGGAGCCGGTGACGGCCGCGATCAGCTCCTGCGTCCCGTTCTCGGCTGCCTGCGTCACGCTCTCGCCCGCGGCCCGGTGCCGGTGGATGTTCTCGACGATGACGATCGCGTCGTCGATGACCAGGCCGATCGCGATGGCCAGGCCGCCGAGCGACATCAGGTCGATCGTCCCGTTGAACAGCCGCAGGATCCAGAAGGTGCCGACCAGCGTGAGCGGCAGCGACGTGGCCGCGATGAAGGTGATGCGCCAGTCGCGCAGGAACGCCATGAGCACCAGGATGGCGAGCAGGGCGCCGATGATGATGGCGTCGCGCACGTTGTACACGGCGCTCTTGACGAACTCGGCCAGGTCGTAGACGACCTTCCAGCGTACGGTCGGGGGCAGCGAGGCGCTGTAGCCCTGGATCGCCGCGCGGGCGCCGTCCACGACGTCGATGATGTTGCCGTGGATCTGGCGTGCCACGCTGATGAGCGCGGCGGGCTTGCCGTCGCCGGCGACGAGCAGCGTCGGATCGGTGACCCCCTCGCGCACCTGGGCCACGTCCCGCACGTAGATCGGCGTCTGCTGCCGGAAGGCGACCACCACGTTCCTCACGTCGTCGAGCGCGGTCAGTTGGGCGGTGGCGAGCACGAGGTACTGGCGGTAGTCCTTGGCGAGCCGGCCGACCGAGTTGACCTGGTTGGTGGCCGTGAGCGCCTCGGCCACCTGGTCGACGGTGAGCCTGGCGGCGTTCAACCGCTCGGGGTCGACGATGACCGAAATCTCGCGTTCCTCGCTGGCCAGCACCTCGACGTTGGCGACGCCCGGGACGCGGCTGAGCAGCGGGCGGAGGTCGAACTCGGCGACGTCACGCAGGTCCCGGGCCGGAATTCCCCCGGTCAGGTTGATCATGAAGATGGGGAAGAGCGACGGCGTCATCCGCTCGACCTGCATCTGGGTGCCGGCGGGCAGCCCTCCCTTCACCTCGTCGGTCTTGCCCTGCATGAGCTGCAGGGCGTACTTCATGTCGGCGTCGGGGTTGAAGAGGACCGAGATCTCGGTCGCGCCGCGGATCGTCTTCGACCGGACGCGACGCACGCCGAGCACGGATCGGGCCGCCTCCTCGAGGGGACGCGTCACCGAGAGCTGCATCAGGCCGGGCGACAGGTCGCCCGCCTTGGCGACAATCACGATCCGCGGGAACTCCACCTCGGGGTAGATGCTGCTCGGCAGGCTCCCCATCGAGTAGAAGCCGGCCGCCGTCAGCAGCACGACGCCGAGCAGGATGGCCCGCGCGTTGCGCGAGGCGAATCGGGCGACGTTCATACGGCCTTCCCGAGCTTGGCCTTCTCACCGAGGCCGTGCACGCTGGAGGTCAGCACCGACTGCCCCTCGCTGACGCCGGACAGGAGCTCGACCGCCTCGGACGTCTCGACGCCGGTCTTGACGACGGTGCGCTGCGCGAGGTCGCTGGTGACGACGTAGACGGCCGCCTCGCCGCTCTCGTTCCTCTCCACCGCGGACGGCGGCACCGTCAGCACGCCCTTTCGCTCGCCGACGACGATGCGCGCCTGGGCGAACATCCCGGCCTTGAGCGCGGCGTCGGCATTGGGCACGCGGATGCGGGCCAGCGCGGCGTTGGTGGCCGGGTCCACGGCCGGGGCGATGGCGATCACCTCGCCGGCGAACGCGCGGTCGCCGTAGGCGTCGGGCACGATGTCGGCTTTCTGGCCGACGCGGACCGAGGCGAGCTGCTCGGCCGGCACGCTGGCGGCGAGTTCGACGAGGTCGAGGTTGGCCACCTCGACGAGCGGCTGCGCGGCGGTGCCGTCGACCTGTTCGCCGACGTTCACCAGGCGCTTGACGACGTGCCCGGCGATCGGCGTGGTCACCTTCGCGCGCGACAGGTTCCGCGTCGCCGTGTCGAGCGCGGCAAGCGCCGTCTCGACGCCGGCCTCGGCCATGGCCTGCTGCGCGCGGGCGTCCTCGACTTCCTTGCCGGCGGCGATGCCGCGCTTGAACAGGCGGTCGGTCCGGTCGAAGTTCTGCTTCGCGTTCTCGAGCACCGCCTTCGCCTGCGAGACGGCGGCGTCGGCCTGGCGCTTCTGATCCTCGAGCGGCCGCGGATCGATCTCGGCGACCACCTGCCCGGCGGCCACCGCGTCCCCCTCGGCGACGTGCAGCATCATCACCCGCCCCGGCACCAGGGCGCTGATGCGCACGTCCTGGTTCGGCACGGCGGCAATCGTCCCGCGCACGACCAGCCGGGCGACCAGGTCCTGGCGCGTCACCTTGCCCACGTCGGCGACGATGGTCGGCACGTCGACGGCGGCGCCCTCCTCCTCGGCCTTCTTCGCGCACCCGGCAGCGAGGACCAGCGCGCCCACGGCAAGCAGGCCGAGCGCGGCCCTCCCGCACAAGGCAACCCTGCCCTTCGACTCGGCCGCTTCGCGGCCTCGCTCAGGGCACCCCGAGCGAAGTCGAGGGGTGAAGGGTCGCCCGACCGAGAAGGGGCGTTCTGCTGTAGGGCGGGGCTTCGGCCCTGCCTGATGGTTAAGCGATCGGTCCACCGATGACCTCCTCGAGATCGGCAAGAGCCGCCTGGTAGTCGAGCAGCGCCTGCAGGTAAGCAAGCCTGACGTCGCGCAGGCTGCGCTGCGCGTCGAGCAGCGCGAGCAGCGTGTCGCGTCCCGCCTTGTAGCTCTCTTCCGCGAGCGCGGCCAGCTCGACCGCCGCCGGGATGACCCGCGTGCGGTACGCGTCGAGCTGCCGGCGCTCGGCGTCGATTCGCGCCAGCGCGGCGAATACCTGGCTCTCGACCAGCCGGTGGGCGGCGTCGCGCCGGGCGCGCAACTGGTCGATGGTGGCCCGCGACTCCGCGATCTCCCCCTGGCTCCGGTTGAAGAGCGGGACCGTCATCGTGACGCCGATGCTCTTGCCGACGCTGAACTCGTCGGGGGCGTTCATCGGCAGGCCGAAGGTGAACGTCGGCGTCGGGATCCGGTCGGCCTTCAGCAGGTCGAGCCGGCGTCCCTCGACGGCCGCCTCGCGGTCGGCCGAGAGGATATCGACGTTCGACACGCCGGCCAGTGACATCGCGCCGATGAAGTCGGGGATGGCTGGCCCTTCGGCCAGGTCGCCCACGACCGTCACGGCCTGCCCGGGCGGCTGGTTCAACACGCCGTTCAGGTCCGCCAGCGCCGAGATCCGCGCGGAACGGGCCAGGTCGGCGTCGGCCTGCGCGCGGGCGAGCCCGACGTCGGCCTGCAGCACCTCCAGCCGCGGCGCGGCGCCCTCGTCGAAGCGCGCCTGGGCCGTCGACTTCACGCGCTCGGCCAGCCCGGCCACCTCGTCGGCCAGGCGGGAACGCTCGTTGGCGGCCAGCAGCCCGTAGAAGGCCTGCCGCAGGTTGCGGCGCAGCGTGACCATCTCGGTGCGCACGTCCAGGTCGGCGAGCGTGAGCGCCTCGTTGGCGACGGCGATGCGGCGCCCCCTCTGGCCCCCGATCTCCACCGGCAGCCCGAACGTGAGGTTCTCGTGCGGCGCGTCCTGCGTCGCCTCGAAGCCCACCTCCGGGTTGGCCCACTGCCGGGCCGTGCTCACCTGTGCCTCGCGAATGGCGCGCTGCCGGCGCGCGGCCTCGAGGCCGAGGTTCCGCGACGCGGCGAGTTCGAGCGCCGCGCCGAAGGTCAGCGGCGCGCCGCCGGCCTGCGGGGGCTGGTCGGCCAGGACCGGCCCGGCGCACAGCAGGAACGCCGCCGTGACGCGAATCGTTGTCTTGAACACCTGGATGCTCCGTCGAAGGAGGATCGTCGGGACGCGCTACGATGCCAACTACGCCGGCCGCGGTCGAGCCGTTTCCGGCGCGGCCGCGGCGGACGCTGGCGCCTGGTGCGCTACTTCACCAGTTCGTACACCATGACCTTGAACGAACCCGGGACCATCGTCGGACGCCCAGGCCTGCCGTCGGCACCGGGTTGACCGGGCTTGTACTCGGCCGTGGCCGCGTACACCCGGTGCGTGGCCGGATCGAGCGTCATCGTCCGGGTGCGGGGCGGCGTCGCCAGCTTCTGGACCTCCACGAGTTTGCCGGCGGCGTCCACCTTGGCCACCGTCATCGTGCCGTCACTCGCGGAGGCGAACACGTAACCGGTGCCGGGGTCGTACGCCGCGGCGTCGGGCCCTTCTCCGATGGCCAGCGTCCCCAGCACCTTGCCGGTCGTGCTGTCCAGCATGACCATGATCTTGTCGCAGACGGTGAACAGGCGGTGATGGGCCAGGTCGATGGCGAGACCCGAGGCCCCCTCGCCGGGTGCGATCGGCCAGTTGCCGACGACCGCGTGCGTCGTCGTGTCGATGGCCACGATGGTGCTCGTATCCTCGATGTTGTCGTAAATGCGGCCCGCCTTGACGTCCTCGACGGCGAACTCGGGCTTTCCTGGCAGTGCGATTGTCGTCTTGACCGTGCCGGTCACGGCGTCGATGACCGTGGCCGACTTGCCGCTGCCGTTGAAGGTGTAGACCTCCTTGTGCACCGGTTCGTAGAGGATCGCATCGGGATTGCCCCCCGTCTCGACGCTGCCCAGGATCTTGAGCGTCTTGAGATCGACGATGGCCGCCTTGTTCTCACGGCCGTTGCTGACGAACGCCTTGCCGAGCTCGGACGCAACGGCGATGCCATGGACGCCGGGCGCCGGCGCGATCCCGCCGACGGCCGCGTTCTTCTCCGTGTCAATCACGACCACCGAGGTGGCGTGGGACACGTACAGCCGCCTGGCGGCCGAGTCCACCGAGGCATAGTCCCAGCCGCCGTCGGTGCCGATCTTGATCTCGGTCAACAACTTGTAAGGGCCTTCAGCGGCCCTGACGGGCGCCCGCCACGCCACCGCCACCGCCACCAGCGTCACCGACGCGAGGACTGCACAGACTCTCTTCATCTCCGAACTCCTTGCCGAGGCCGGGCCGCAGCCGTCCGCCTCCGCGTCACGACCAACCTCTGACGCCGTCACTTCTTCGTCCAGGACACCAGGTCGAGCGCGCCGTCCCTCACGAGTCCGACGCCGGGAGCGTACACCTTGTATTCGCGCGTGCCCGGTTCGAGCGGCGTCGTCTCCTCGGTCCTCAGGCACTTCGAAAACGTGCCCGCCGGAACGGTGAGCGTCCCGGAAACACTCGCCACTTCCGCCCTGTCCATCGCCACCCCGGGCGCCTGTTCCTGGTAATACCGCATCCCGACCGCCGGCGTGCCGGGCAGCATCATACCGAACTTCGCGCCCCCGGCCCCGTGATGCCATGCGCCGTCGTGGTTGACGACCTTTCCGTCCTTGTAGCTGTCGACGTCCTCGCCGAAATAGTACAGGTCCTTCGTGCGCCGATCGATGGCGAAGTAATTCCTCGACACCTCGGCGAGCGCCCCGCCGTGCGTCTCACGCTCTTCGACGACGCGCGTCTCGACACCGCCGACGACCTTCGTGTCGTCGAGCACGGTGACCACGAGGCCGACGATCTGGCCGTCTTCCTTGCCCTCGAGCGTCAGCTGATAGCCGGGCTCGAGGACGAAGTCGGGATTCCGGCCGGTCGTCGTGAGGCTGGCCGGGCTGACCGGGAACGCCTCCAGCCATGCTCGCGGGGCAGGTCCTTGCCCCGCGAGCAGCGGCAACGCAGCAGCAATCAGCGCGACGCACGGGCCTCTCCCCACGGCGGTTCGCAGTGCGCACAGCATCTGCTGCCCCGGCTATTTCTTTTCCGGAGCTTCCGGCGGAACCAGCTTCCCATCGGGCATGAACGCGACGCCCTTCTTCGCCGCGCCCTTGATCTGAAGTTCGGTACTGGACCGCGGTCCCCTGGGTCAATCTCTCGGCCACCGTGATGGTCGCCTTCGGGTACAGCTTCTTGAGCGAGGCGGTCACCGGCGCCGGAAGATCGGCCGGGTTGAGCTCTTCCTCGACTTCCATCACCGCGCCGTCGGCGGCGTAGATGAGATCGCGGGCCTTGCCGTTCTCGACGCTCTCCACTTCGTACACCGTCTTGCCGTTCTCGGTTTCCTTCGCCGTGCCGCGGATGGTGGCATGCGGGTACGCCTGCTTGAACGCCGTCGTCACCGGGGCGGGCAACTGAACCGTGATCTTGTACTGCTTTGCGCCTTCCTGCTCGTCCTTCTCGTCGTCTGCCTTTTCGGTCTTCGCCTGCTTGGCGGCGGCCGGCTTCTGCGCCGCCGGCTTGGTGGCCGCCTGCTGCGCGCCGAGGATGCTGCCCGCCGTGAGGATGAATGCCGCCAGCGTTCCGAGAGCCCAGTACTTTCTCATGCTGTCCTCCGTGTGTGTTACCGCATGCGTCCATCAGCCGAGGCCGCGGGCAGCACGATGCGGAACACGCTGCCGCGATGCACCTCCGACTCGACTTCGATGCGCCCGCCGTTGGCTTCGACCGCCCACCGGGCAATGGCCAGGCCGAGGCCGGCGCCCCCGCTGCTCCTCGACCGCGCGCTGTCGGCGCGGTAGAACCGCTCGAAGACGTGGGACAGGTGTTCCGGCGCGATCCCCGGGCCGTTGTCGGCGACCTCCAGGACGGCGTCGGTAGCCGCCCTGCGGACCACGATCTCGATGGCCGCTCCCTCCGGGCCGTGCTTGATCGCGTTGTCGATCAGGTTGAGCACGGCCTGGCGCAGCGTCACCCGGTCGGCGACGACCTCGACTTCGGCCTCGGCGAGGACGCGAACCTGCTGGCGCTTCTCCTCGGCGAGCACGTCGATGTCGTCGGCCACTTCCCGCGCCAGGCCGGCGAGGCCGATGGCGGCCGGCCGCAGATCGGCCCGTCCCGCGTCGGCCCGCGAGAGCAGCAGCAGGCTGTCGGTCATGGCCGTCAACCGTTCGGTCTCTTCGAGAATCGAGCCGATCATCTCGCGGTAGTCCGCCTCGCTGCGGCGCTCGCGCAGGCCGACCTCGCCGACGCTGCGGATGGCGGTGAGGGGCGTGCGCAGCTCGTGGGACGCGTCGGCCGTGAACCGGCGCAGCGTGTCGAAGGCGCGCTCGAGGCGGGCGAGCGCGTCGTTGACGACGAGGGCGAGCTGCCCGAACTCGTCGGACGGGTTCTCGACCGGCAGCCGCTCGCCGAGGCGGTCGGCGGTGATCTCGCGCGCGCGGGCCGTCATCGCGGAGACGGGCGCGAGGGCGCGGCGCGCCAGCAGGTAGCCGGCCCCGGCCGCCACGGCGAAGGCGAACGGGAGGCTGAAGCCGAGCACGGCGGCGAATTCCCTGAATTCCTGGCGGGCGAACCGCTCGCTGCGTCCCACCCGGACGTACAGCACTCGTCCGGCGACCGACGCCGGCCTGGTGAGGGTCCGGACGCGGTGCCCACCGGGGAGGCGCAGCCCTACAGGCTTGCGAGGCCACGCCGACGGCGGCCCGGACAGCGCGGGCAGCCCGGGCTGGCGCCCCCTGTCGAACAGGCGCTCGCCGCTCGGCGTCCAGACGTCGACCCACACCAGTTCGTTGCTTCCCGCGGTGGCCGCCTCCTGGCGCGGAGCCGCGCCTGCAGCCGGCGAGGAGGCGGTTCCCGGGAGATCCTGTCCCAGCCACTGCACGGCCAGCGCCTGGTCGCCGTCGAGCTGGGCGTCGAGCGCCTCGTAGAGATCGTCGCGCACCTGGATCAGCACCGCCGCGGCATAGACCGACACCACGACCAGCAGGGCGAGGCCGTGCCACAAGGCGAGCCGCGCGCGAACGCTGCGGGGCCAGCTCACGCCTCGTCCTCCCGGACGACGAACCCGACGCCGCGGACGGTGTGGATGAGCCGTGGTGCGGGCTCGCGGTCCACCTTGCGCCGGAGCCGCATGATGTGGACGTCGATGACGTTGTCGAGCGGCGTGCCGCGGGCCGGTTCGCGCCACACCTCGCGTGCGATCTGGTCCCGCGAGACCACTTCGCCCTGGTGGCGCACCAGGAATTCGAGCAGCTCGAACTCGCGTCCCGTGAGCGGGAGCGCCCGGCCGGCGCGCGCGGCGCGCCGCGCGACCGGGTCGATGTCGAGGTCCGCGATCGACAGGCGCGAAGGCGTCTCCGGGCGGCCGCGCCGGAGCAGCGCACGGACCCTGGCGAGCAGTTCGGCGAACGCGAATGGCTTGACGAGGTAATCGTCGGCGCCCGCGTCGAGGCCTGACACGCGGTCGGCCACCGTGTCGCGCGCCGTGAGGACGAGCACGGGCGTGGCGTTGCCATCGCGCCTGAGTTCGGCGAGCACGTCGAGGCCGCCGCGTCCGGGCAGCATCAGGTCGAGCACGACGAGATCGACCGGCTGACGGCGGGCGAGCGCCAAGCCATCGTCGCCGGTCCCGGCGGTCTCCGCGTCGTAGCCTTCGGCGCGCAGACCGTCGCGGACCGCGCCGGCAACCTTCGATTCGTCTTCGATCACCAGGATGCGCGTCACGGCAGGGACTTTGTAGCGCAGGCCGAGGCGGCAGGGCTACTGAAGATTTCCTGAAGCTCGGCTGATGGCTGACGGCTGACGACTGGAGGCCGACGGCGGACGGCCGGATCGCGCAGGCTTCGCCAGTGCAGCCCGGCCCGTCACCCGCCGCCGCGTTCGCGAGTAGACTCACCTTCGCGCTGAGACGTGTACCTGCGCTTCTTCACATCTTGTAACCGCCGGACGACTCAGAGATGCGCCGGGCGATGGCCATCACGTCCTTCATAGGGGCGAGTTGGAACGCCGATGAACAGGCTCGGATCGTTGCCAGGGAGGCGGATGCCAGGCGCCGCTGCGCGAGCGCCGTGAGCCCTGAGCCCTGGGCCTCCTTGCTTGAGTCCTGAGCCCTGAGTGGCCGACTGACACAGGATCCGGGTCACGTAGCTGACAGAGGATCCGGGTCAGTACAGGACTGAAAGTGATGGCGGTGGAAGCTGTGGGCAACGCGGTCGGCCGCGTTGTCCAAGGAGCTTGAGGATGCGTTCTGTGCATCCTCAGTTCCGGCAGCTTCCACGGCCGGGTTTCAGGTACGCTGCCATACGGGAGGCATGGCAGCATGGCAAAAAAACGTCTTCGCGTGGCGCCACGCGCTGGTGGCTGCCGTGCGGCGCGGGCTGTCTCAGCGGGCGGTTGCCCGGCGCTTTCGCGTGGGACTCGGCACCGTCCAACGGTGGGTCGCACGGGCCTCCGGCCAGCGCTTGAATCGGGTCTGCTGGACGGATCGCCCCCATGTGCCCCGGCGGGTGGCGCGAACGCCGCCGAACCTGGAATGCCGGATCGTCGAGTTGCGCGCCACGCTGAAACACGAGAGCGACCTGGGCGAGTACGGGGCGGCGGCGATCGCCCGCGCCTTGTCGGCCGAAGGGGCTGCCGTGCCGAGCGAGCGCACTATCCATCGGGTGCTGGTGCGTTACGGGGCCTTGGACCATCGCCGTCGTGTGCGGCGGCCTGCTCCGCCGGCCGGCTGGTACCTGCCGGCGTGTGCGGCGCAGGAGGCCGAGCTGGACAGTTGGGACTTCGTCGAGGGCTTGGTCATTGCGCATGGACCGGAAGTCGAGATCCTCAATGTCATCAGCTTGCATGGCGGCTATCCCGGGGCGTGGCCTGATCGGCCCTACACGGCCGTGCGCACGCTGGACACGATCCTCGAGCATTGGCGGCACGTCGGCGTGCCGGCGTACGCGCAGTTCGACAACGACACGCGGTTCCAAGGCCCTCACCAGCACCCGGATGTCATCAGTCGTGTCATGCGTCTCTGCTTGCAGCTCGACGTCATCCCCGTGTTTGCGCCACCGCGTGAGCATGGCTTCCAGAACCGCATCGAGAATTTCAACGGCCGCTGGCAAAGCAAGGTCTGGGCGCGCTTTCACCACGAGGCCCTGTCCGACCTGCAGCAGCGATCCGCTCGTTACCTGGCCGCCGCTCGCGCGCGGCTGGCGCCGCGCAGTGACAGCCTGCTCCCTCGCCGTCCTGTTCCGGCGTCGTTTCAGCTCGACCTCCAAGCGCCGCCTCACGGGTGCCTGGTCTTTCTCCGACGAACCGACGACCACGGTCGCATCACCTTGCTCGGTCATGCCTGGGCCATCGACCCCCTGTGGCCGCATCGTTTGGTCCGTGCTGAAGTCGATCTCGACCACCATCGGATCGACATCTACCGTCTCCGGCGTCGGGAACCGCTGGACCAACCGTTGGTCCAGAGTATCAACCACCGTCTGCCCGTCCGACGGTTCCGCGAGTGACCCGGATCCTCTGTCAGTTGCCATGAATCACCCGTTCAGGTGACCCGGATCCTCTGTCATGTGGCCCCTGAGTCCTAAGTCCTGAGCCAGCTCGTCGGCTGACTCGACGGCTGACTGGCCTTCGGCGCACGATTCAGTGTAATCTCTGAGGACCTGCAGACGTCCCGACTGCTGCCGGGAACCCGGCGCCCTCATGGATGACTTTTTCCCTGCAGGGCCCCAACAGCGTCACAACGCTCTTGGTTCGAAGCCGTTACACTGCTGAGCTCCGCGACGGAACGGAGCTTGCTCGGATCAGTCGTATGCCAGAAGCCAATCGTCGTGTGCGAGGGGTGGTCGTGATCCACGCCGAACGGTGCAAGGGCTGCGCGCTCTGCGTCGAGTTCTGCCCGACCGACGTGCTCGCGCTGTCGAGCGCGTTCACGGCGAAGGGATACCACCCGCCGGAGGTCGTCCGGCCCGAGGCCTGCTCGGGCTGCGACCTGTGCGGAATGTATTGTCCGGATTTCGCGATTTACGGTTATCGCTTGTAGAGGGAGGATTCGGGAGTCAGGATCCGGGATTCGGGGCACGACGCTGCTCCCGTTCCTCGGGCCTGCACGTCCCTGAATCCTGAATCCCGATTCCTGAATCCCGAGGGTTCTCATGCATGCCGATCCGGCTGGCGTCCTGACGGGCGCCCACTTCCTCGACGGCGACCACGCGTGCTGCGAAGGCGCGCTCGCGGCGGAATGCCGCTTCGTCGCCGGCTATCCGATCACGCCGTCCACGGAGGTCGTCGAGCGCATCGCGCAGCGGTTTCCGCAGGTCGGCGGCATCTTCATCCAGATGGAAGACGAGCTGGCGTCCTCGATCGCCATCGCGGGCGCGGTCTGGGGCGGCAAGCGCGCGATGACGGTAACCTCGGGCCCCGGCTTCTCGCTGATGATGGAGCACATCGGCTTCGCGGTCATGACCGAGACGCCGTGCGTGTTCATCAACGTGCAGCGCGGCGGGCCGTCCACCGGGCTGCCGACGCTGCCGGCGCAGGCCGACATGATGCAGGCGCGGTGGGGCTCGCACGGCGACTACGAGATCATCGCCGTCTCGCCCAACTCGCCGCAGGAGTGCTTCGACCTGACGATCAAGGCCTTCAACCTCGCCGAGCAGTACCGCGTGCCCGCGCTGGTCATGATGGACGAGTGCGTCGGCCACATGATGGAGCGCGTGGTCATCCCGAAGCCCGAGGAGATCGACATCTACCCGCGGCGCTACACCTCGGCCCCGCTCGGCGAGTACCTGCCGTTCGCGCCCGAAGCGGACATGGTGCCGTTGATGGTGCGCGCGGGCCAGGGCCACCGGTTCCACATGACCGGCCTCACGCACAACGAGAAGGGCTACCCGGACATGACCGTGCCGGGCCAGGCGAAGTTGCTCGGCCGGCTCGTCGACAAGATCAAGAAGAACGCCGTCGCGCTCACCGACGTGGTCGCCGACCAGGTGGACGGCGCCGAGGCGGTGGTCGTCTCCTACGGCATCACGTCGCGCGTGGCGATGAAGGCGATCCAGATGGTGCGGGCCAAGGGGCGGCGCATCGGGTCGCTGCGGCTGCGCACGGTGTGGCCGTTCCCCGAGCACGTGATTCGCGACCTCGCCAGGAACGTGCGGGCGCTGGTCGTGCCCGAACTGAACCTCGGCCAGATGGTGCGGGAAGTGGAGCGCTGCGCTCCCGGCACCCGGGTGGTCGGCGTGCCCCACCCGGGCGGCACGGTGCACGACCCGGCCATCATCGCCCAGGCGATCACGGAGGCCCTCCGATGAGCGTGGAAAACCCCGTCGAACGCTATCTCCGCACCGACCGCATGCCGCACATCTGGTGCCCGGGCTGCGGCATCGGGACCACGGTCAACTGCTTCACCCGCGCGATCGACGAGAGCGGCATCCCCATGGACCGTCTCGCGGTGGTCTCCGGGATCGGCTGCACGGGCCGCGTGGCCGGCTACATGAACGTCGACTCGTTCCACACGACGCACGGCCGCGCCATCCCGTTCGCGACCGGCCTCAAGCTGGCCGCGCCCGACATGAAGGTGGTCGTCTACTCCGGCGACGGCGACATGTTCGCCATCGGCGGCAACCACTTCATCCACGCCGCCCGGCGCAACCTCGACATGACGGTCATCTGCGTCAACAACCTGACCTACGGCATGACCGGCGGCCAGCTGACGCCGACGACGCCCGAGGAGGCGATCGCCTCGACGTCGCCCTACGGAAACTTCGAGCACCCGTTCAACCTGCCGTACCTGGCCGCGTCGTGCGGCGCGGTGTACGTCGCGCGCTGGACGACCTACCACGTGACGCAGATGAAGAAGGCGATGAAGGAGGCCCTGCTCAAGAAGGGCTTCTCGTTTGTCGAGATCATCTCGCCGTGCCCCACGCTCTACGGCCGGCGCAACCGGATCGGCGACTCGCTCGACGAGATGAAGACCTACAAGACGCGCAGCCAGATCAAGAACGGCGCCGATCCCAAGGATGTGGACCTCGGCATGGGCGGCCCGATCGTCGTCGGCAAGTTCGTCGACACCGACCGGACGACCTACCAGGACGCGATGGAAGCCTTCTATACGCGCAAGCTGGGCGACCGGTACGCGCGGGCG
This sequence comes from uncultured Acidobacteriota bacterium, assembly GCA_963776495.1. Classification (GTDB taxonomy): domain Bacteria; phylum Acidobacteriota; class Vicinamibacteria; order Vicinamibacterales; family Fen-181; genus FEN-299. The sequence continues at coordinate 1,935,980 of CAVZMW010000003.1, forward strand.
AGTCACTAATGGCGCAGACGCAAATTCGTATCGGGGGATTCGGCGGCCAGGGCGTGATCCTGAGTGGCATCATCATCGGCCGGGCCGCCGCGATTCACGGTGGCCTCCACGCCACGCTCATCCAGAGCTTCGGCCCCGAGGCCCGCGGCAGCTCGTCGAGCGCGGAGCTGATCGTCGCCGACGAGCCGATCCTCTATCCGTACGTCAAGGAACTCGACATGCTGGTCGTCCTCTCGCAGGACGCCTACTCGAAGTTCACGCCCGCGCTCAAGCAGGGCGGCCTGCTCGTCACCGAGGCCGACCTGGTCAAGCTGACGCCGCCGGTGCCCGTGGCGAAGCACTTCGTCGTGCCCGCGACGCGGCTGGCCGAGGAAATCGGCCGGAAGATCGTCCTCAATATCATCACCGTCGGATTCTTCGGCGCGGTCAGCGAACTCATCCCGCTCGAGGCGCTCGAACAGGCTGTGAAGGAATCGGTCCCGCCCGGCACGCTGGACCTCAATCTCCGGGCGTTCCGGAAAGGGTACGAGGCCGGCCTCGAGGCCCTGGCCGCGGCAAGGGCCACCGTTTAGACCGTCGCCGCGACCTGGCGACCTCGCCAAGTACGAAGTACGAAGTTGGAAGGACGAAGTGGGGGCCGAGCGTTGGATTCTCGCACTTCATACTTCGCACTTCGTACTTCTTACTTCGCACGATCGCACGATATCCTGAGGCACCCCCGATGCCCTTCTCCGAGGTGTACGGCCACGCGCGTCCGCTCGGGCTGCTGGCCCGGTCCCTCGGCCGCGGCACGCTGCCGCCCAGTCTCCTGTTCTGCGGGCCCGAGGGTGTCGGCAAGCGGCTCGTCGCGCGGGCGGTGGCCCAGGCGCTCAACTGCCTGTCGCCCGACGGGCCCGACGCCTGCGGGCGTTGCGCCGCCTGCCGGCGGATCGCCGCGGGCACCCACCCCGACGTGCTCGTCGAGGAGCCGACCGACACCGGCGTCATCAAGATCGACCCCGTCCGCGCCCTGATCACCGCGGCGGCCTACCGGCCGTTCGAGGGCCGCCGCCGCGTCATCATCATCGACGACGCCGACCGGCTGAACAGCGATTCCCAGGACGCCCTGCTCAAGAGCCTCGAAGAACCCGGACCTTCGTCGGTCTTCATCCTCGTCAGCTCCAAGCCGGAGACCTTGCGGCCGACAGTGAGGTCGCGCTGCGCCCGGGTGACGTTCGGACGGCTGACGGCGGAGGATGTGGCCAGGGCCCTCGTCGAGCGCCGTCATTTCACCGCCCACGAAGCGCATGCGATCGCGGCCGTCGCCGACGGCAGCCTGGGTCGCGCCCTCGAGGCCGGCTCGACGGGCTATCTCGAAGCGCGCGCCGCCGCCCTGTCGGCCCTGCGGGCGGCCGCCGCGAGCGCCTCGCCCAGGGCGCGGTTGCAGGCCGCCGCGGGGCTTCTGCCCGGCAAGTCGACGGCGGCCGCGGACCGGGAGGCCCTCTCCGCGCGCATCACCGTCATCGGTTCGTTGCTGCGCGACGTGGCGCTCGTGTCGCAGGGCGGGCAGATCGGCCAACTGGCCAACGGCGACCTCGCGGCGGAGATCGAAGAGATGGTCCCGGCGTTCGGCCTCGACCGCCTGCTCGCGGGATATGCGGCGGCGGACCGGGCGCTGGCGGCGCTCGGGCGGAACGCGAACGTGAAGGTGGTCGCCGCGTGGCTGGCGGTCAATCTCTGACGTCTTGCGGCTGACGGCTGACGGCCGACGGCTGACGGCGCTTCTTCGTACGTAGGGCGGGCCTTCAGGCCCGCCGTCGGACGCCGGCCCTGAAGGGCCGGCTTACGTACAGGACGGATTGACGCCCAGCTGACGTATGCTGGACTGAGAGACCTGATTCCGATGGACGCCCGACCGGACGATGTCATCGTGCTCGTGACGCTGGGCTGCAGCGGCCGGCCGCAGCCGTGCGCCGTCGCGCGGAGCCTGGTCCAGAAGCCGCTCCGCCCGGGCACGTCCGTCGTCGTCGAGACCGAGACCGGCCTCTCGTTCGGCCGTGTCGAGGGATTCCGCCAGGGGGCGGCCGAGCAGGCCGAGCCGCGGCCGGCCGGCGGCGGGCGCGTGCTGCGCGTGGCGGCCGAAGACGACTGCGCCGTCCGCCGGCGGCAGCAGGTGAGGGAGCGCGAGGCGTTCCGCGTCGGCCTCCTCAAGATCCGCGAGCGCGGCCTCGCGATGAAGCTCACGCGCGTCGAGCAGCTCTACGACGGCTCGCGGCTGGTGTTCTACTTCACGGCCGAGGGACGCGTCGATTTCCGGGACCTCGTGCGGGAGCTGGCCGCCGAGTTCCGCATCCGCATCGAGATGCGGCAGATCGGCGTGCGCGACGAGGCGCGGATGATGGGCGGCTACGGGTCGTGCGGCCGGCCCTTGTGCTGCACCGCGTGGCTGCAGACGTTCGAGCCGGTCTCGATCAAGATGGCCAAGCAGCAGGACCTCAGCCTGAACCCGTCGAAGCTGTCGGGGCTGTGCGGCCGGCTGAAATGCTGCCTGCGCTACGAGTTGCCCGAAGGCAAGCTGGCGCGGAAGTCCTGCCCCCGCAACGGGACGCACGGCGAGCACGACGACCGACCCGAATAGGCACCACCCCCATGCCGCTTCCCCGCATCGCCATCACCGTCGGCGACCCCGCCGGCGTCGGCCCCGAACTGGTCGAGAAGGCCGTCCGGGACCCGCAGGTGCTGGCGGCCTGCGAGCCGGTCGTCTACGGCCCGCCCGGGACCGCGCGCTTCGCGCCGGGCGTGCTCGCGGCCGACGCGGGTCGGGCCGCCTACGACGCGCTCCTCCGGGCGGTCGACGACGCGCGCGCGGGCCGCGTGGCCGCCGTCGCCACCGCTCCGATCAACAAGGAGGCCTGGGCGCTGGCCGGCCTGCCGTGGCGGGGCCACACCGAGCTGCTCGCGCACCTGACCGGCGCGCCGCGCGTCGCGATGATGTTCTACTCGCGCCACCTCCGGGTCGTCCTGGCGAGCGTCCACGTGCCGCTGGCCGACGTGCCGCGGCTGCTGACCTTCGAGCACCTGGTCGGGATCATCCGGCTGGCCGCGCGCGAGCTGCCCCGGTTCGGGTTCGAGCGTCCGAAGCTGGCGCTCGCCGGCCTGAACCCGCACGCCGGCGAGCACGGCCTGATCGGGCGCGAGGACGACGACGTGCTGCGCCCCGCCGTAGACGCCTGCCGCGAGGCCGGGGTCTCGATCGACGGACCGTTCCCGGCCGACACGCTGTTTGTCCGCGCCGTGCGCGGCGAATTCGATGCCGTCGTGGCCTGCTACCACGACCAGGGGCTGGTGCCAGTCAAGCTGGTGGCCTTCGGCCACGCCGTCAACGTCACGCTCGGGCTTCCCATCATCCGGACGTCGGTCGACCACGGGACGGCGTTCGACATCGCAGGCCGCGGCGTCGCCGACCCCGGCAGCCTGATCGAAGCGGTGAGGCTGGCGGCAAGGCTGGCGTCCGCGCGGCGCGCGTGAGCGGGGCGGAACCGATGCCAGAGAAGACCGAGCGCCAGAAGGCGGAGAAGAACGTCGCCGAGAACCGGAAGGCGCTCCACGACTACCACATCCTCGAGACGTTCGAGACCGGCGTGGCGCTGCTCGGCACCGAGGTGAAGGCGATCCGCGAGGGGCGCGTCAACCTGCGCGACAGCTACGCGCGCGTGGAGGAGGGCGAGGTGTTCGTCCTCAACGTGCACATCAGCCCGTACAGCCACCGGGGGTACGCCGACCACGAGCCGCTCCGCCGCCGCAAGCTGCTGCTGCACCGCCAGGAGATCAGGAAGCTGGTCGGCAAGACGACCGAGCGGGGCATGACGCTGGTGCCGCTGCGGATGTACTTCAAGAACGGCCGCGTGAAGCTGGCGCTCGGGCTGGCCAGGGGCAAGAAGGAATACGACAGGCGCGAGACGATCAAGCGGCGCGAGGTCGACCGGGAGACCCGCGCCGCCGTCAAGGAGAGGCAGCGATAGCGCCCGCGCCGCGGGCTACTTCAATTTCACCGGCGTCAGAGGCTTCGACTTGGGTCCCCCGGGCGCGCCCTTCGTGCCCGGCCCGGTCGGAGCGGCCGGCGCCTGCTGCGCCGCGCGGACGAGCAGCGCCCCGGTTTCGTTGGTTCCCGCGATCCAGGTCTTCCCCTCGCCGTCCCAATACATCGACCGCTCGACCGCGAACGACACGCCGTTGGTCGATTCGACGACGGTGCCGAACTGCTCGCCCCACTGGAGCGGGAACTCGGTGGAGTTCAGCGTCAACCGCGAGTTGGCCTTGACGGTGGCCTGCACCGTGACCGGCGCCTGGCCGCCGTCGCGCAGCAGCGTCAGCTTGACGGCCGCGTCCTGGCCGCCCGGGTTCACCAGCAGGAAGCGGCTGACGGCGTTGTGCGGGCCGCCGGTCTCGCCCTCCGACAGCACCCACTTGGTCCCCAGCGCGGGCATGGCCGCGCTGTTGTGGCCCTCGTACCACTGCCCCCAGCTGCCCGGCCAGTACATCGACCGCTCCGCCACGATCGGCAGCGTGGCGGTAATGACGGCGGCCACCTCGGCGTTCTCGAGGCCCGGCTCTTCGTTGACCGTGACCGTCATGCGGCTGGTCGGTTCGAGCTGGTATTTCCGGGTGACGCTCGTCCCGGCCGACGTGAGGTAGTTGACCGTCGCGGTGGCCGGCAGGACGTTCGGGTTCGAGAGCAGCAGGTACTCGGCGAACACGTCGCCGGTCTGCCCTTCGGCCAGGTACCACTTGGTGGCCGGCGCCGCGACGCCCGACGACTCGTGGCCGCCCTTCGCCGCCGTGCCCTGCGCGGTGAAGTACATGGTCCGCTCGGCGACGATCGGCGAGGTGGCCTCGACGGCCATGCCGAACGAGGCCTGGCCCAGCCCGGGCACGGTGTTCAGGTGGATCGACTGCCGGCCGTTCGCCGGCACCACGTAGCTCGCCTGCACGGTCTGCCCGCCGGCGAGGAAGAAGGTGACCGTCGCATTCGCGTCGGCCGACGCGGCGTTGGCCAGCGCGAGGTAGGAGTCGAACACCCCGGTGTCGCCCTCGGCGAAGTACCAGGCGGTCCGCGCGCTGTCCACCGCCTTGCCCGTGTGCGCCGAGTCCATCATCTCGGGGCCGCCCCAGGTCACCGTGCGCTCGACGAGCACGCCGCCGCGCTGGGTGGTGACCTCGGCCGCGACCGGCGCGTCCTGCAGCCCTGCGACCTCGTTCACGACGACCGTCTTGCGGCTCTGTCCCGGGACCGAATACTGCTCGACGACAGGCGTGCCGCCCTCCGGCAGGAACCGGACGGTGATCTCGGCCGTGTCGGTGCCGGGATTGGTCAGCGCCAGGCGCGTCTTGAAGCTCCCCGTGGCCCCCTCGGCCAGCAGCCACGTGTTCGGGATGATCGGGTCGGTCCCGTTGAGGAACTCGTCCATGTTGGTGACGCCGTCGCCGTCCGGGTCGGCGTTCATGTCGGTGATGCCCAGCCGCTTCTGCCACGCCTCGAGCGCCTCGCCCGAGGGCGAGGAGAGCGGGACGACGGCGCCGACTTCCGCCGACACCGGGCTGGTGAGACCGTCCGCGTTGATCGCGCGGATGGCGAAGTAGTAGGTCTGGCCCCCCTTCAGGTTCGTGATCGTGGCGGTGGGCAGCTTGCCCACCTTCTGGCTCAGAGAATAATCGCCCGGCTGCGTCCCGTAGAGCACGAGGTAACCGACGATGTCGGCCTCGGGATTGGCGTTCCAGCTGATCGTGACCGAGCCCGCGCGGAGCAACGCGGGGGTCAACAGGATCGCGGAGACGACGGCGAGCAGTCGGGCGAATGTGCGCATGATTGAACCCCGTGGATGGATCGACACGTCGAGTGCAGGCGCAAGGGAAGTGCCACCGGGGAGACGAAACGGGAGGGCGCCGAAAGGTCAGGTTTTTCGTGCGACGGGAGCCGGATGACACGCCTGGCGGACCGCGGGGGCGCTCGGGGGATTACGAATTGGTAATCGTGATCCAGCTATCGTGGGAGGCGCGCCGGCGGGCGCCGGCCTTTGGCGAACCGGAGGCGCCGAGTGTACCATTGGCGCCTCGCAGTTGCCGGTCCCCGGAGGATGTTCGCAGATGCCGTCCCTGATCACGTCGGTCCCACTCCTCGACCTCCAGGCGCAGTTCCGCCCGATCCGCGAGGAGGTGCTCGCGGCCGTCGCGCGCGTGTGCGACAGCCAGCGGTTCATCGGGGGACCGGAAGTCGAAGGGCTCGAGCGCGAGCTGGCCGGCATGCTGGAGGTGCCGGAGGCGGTCGGCGTGTCCTCGGGCACCGATGCGCTGCTGTCGGCCATGATGGCGCTCGGCGTCGGGCCCGGCGACGACGTCGTCACGACCACCTACTCGTTCTTCGCCACGGCCGGCTGCATCGTCCGACTTGGTGCGCGGCCGGTGCTGGTGGACATCGACCCGGTGACCTGCAACATCGACCCGGCGGGCGTCGCGGCGGCGATCACCCCGCGGACCCGGGCGGTCATCCCCGTGCATCTCTACGGGTGCAGCGCAGAGATGGCTCCGATCCTGGAAACGGCGGCTCGCGCGGGCGTCGCGGTCATCGAAGACGCCGCGCAGGCAATCGGGGCCCGCTACCGCGGGCGCCCCGTCGGCGGCCTGGGCACGCTCGGGTGCTTCTCGTTCTTCCCGAGCAAGAACCTGGGGGCATTCGGCGACGGCGGCCTCGTGGTCACGAGCGACGCGGCGCTGGCCGAGCGGCTGAGGCTGCTGCGCAGCCACGGGGCCGCGCGGAAGTACGTCCACGCGTGCGTCGGCGGGAACTTCCGGTTGGATGCGCTGCAGGCTGCCGTGCTGCGCGTCAAGCTGCCGCACCTCGCGGCGTGGACGGAGGCGCGGCGCCGGAATGCCGATCGCTACCGCGACCTGCTCGCGCCACTGGCCGCGACCGGACGGGTCCGGCTGCCCGTGGAGCCGGACGGCTGCCGTCACATCTACAACCAGTTCGTGATCCGGGTGGGGGACCGCGACCGCGTGAAGGCGGGGCTCGACGCCCGGTGCGTGGGCACCGAGATCTACTACCCGGTGCCGTTCCACCTGCAGGAGTGTTTCAGGGACCTCGGGTACAGGAAGGGGCAGTTCCCGGCGGCGGAGGAGGCCGCGGGCTGCACCCTGGCCCTGCCGATCTACGGCGAGCTGACCGAGGATCAGCAGCGGTTCGTCGTCGACTCGATCGCGCGGGTCATCGGCTGACCACGCGCCGGCCCGCGCGCCCGGCGCCACTTCGGATTGGGACAACATGACCATCACCCCGCTCGACGCCCCTCCGCCCCCGGCGCCCCGGCGCTCGTGGATGCCCAGCGTCACGACCCAGATCTTCATCGGCCTCGTCGTGGGCATCGTCGTCGGCTACCTCTGGCCGTCGTCCGACGTTGGCGGCGTGCACGTCGCGGGCGCCGCCGAGAGCATCAAGCCGATTGCCGACACGTTCCTCCGGATGATCAAGATGATCATCGCGCCGCTGCTGTTCTCGACGCTGGTGGTCGGCATCGCCGGCACGGGCGACATGAAGGCGATGGGGCGGATCGGCGTCAAGGCGATCGTCTACTTCGAGGTCGCGACGACCATCGCGCTCTTCCTCGGCCTGGCCGCGGTCAACATCTTCAAGCCGGGTGTCGGCGTGCAGGTGGCGGTCACCCAGAGCATCACGGACCTGGCGAGCAAGAAGCCGCTCGGCGGCTGGGAACTGCTGGTGCACCTGTTCCCGACGTCGGTCGTGCAGGCCATGGCCGAGGGGGAGATCCTCCAGCTCGTCGTCTTCTCGATCTTCTTCGGCATCGCCGTGGCGGCGATCGGCAAGCGGGGGCAGCCGATCGTCGACCTGCTGGAGAGCACGGCGCAGGCGATGTTCAAGTTCACCGGCTACGTGATGCTGTTCGCGCCGCTCGGCGTGATGGCGGCCATCGCCGCGACGGTGGGGAAGATGGGCCTGGCCATCCTGCTCACGCTCGGCAAGCTGGTGCTGCTGATGTACGGCAGCCTGCTGGTGTTCGCCGTCCTGGTGCTCGGCGTCGTGTCGGTGATCATCCGGGTGCCGTTCTGGCAGTTCGTCAAGGCGGTCCGCGAGCCGTTCCTGATCGCCTTCACGACGGCGAGCAGCGAGGCCGCGCTGCCGAAGGCGCTCGAGGTGATGGAGCGGTTCGGGTGCCCGAAGAACATCGTCGGCCTCGTCCTGCCGACCGGGTACAGCTTCAACCTCGACGGCACGACGCTCTACCTGTCGCTGGCGAGCGTCTTCGTCGCGCAGCTGTTCGGCGTCGAGATGACGATCGGCCAGCAGGTCTTCATGATGCTGACGCTGATGCTGACCAGCAAGGGCGTGGCCGGCGTGCCGAGGGCCGCCCTGGTCGTGCTGACGGCGACGCTGGGGCAGTTCAAGCTCCCGCTCGAGGGCGCCGCGATCCTGCTGGCGATCGACCAGATCATGGACATGGGACGCACGGCCGTGAACGTCATGGGGAACTGCATCGCGACGGCGGTGGTCGCGCGCTGGGAAGGCGCGTTCGACGACGCCCGGATGCGCGAGTTCGTGAAGCAGCGGGCCGACTGACATGAAGATCCTGGTTGTCGGCGCCGCCGGTCGTCTCGGGGCCGCCGTGGTCCGGCGGTTCGCCGGGTGGGCCGACGTGACGCGGACCGTCCGCGGGGAGCTCGACGTCTGCGATCGCGGGGCGGTGGCGGCGCGCGTGGCCGCCCTTCGCCCGGCGGCGATCGTCAACTGCACGGCCTACAACGACGTGGACCGGGCCGAGGACGAACCGGTCGAGGCGCTGAAGGTGAACGCGTTCGCCGTTCGCTCGCTCGCCGAGGCGGCCCGCTCGGTCGGCGCCACGCTGGTCCACTACAGCACCGACTTCGTCTTCGACGGGGAGGCCGACCGGCCCTACCTGGAGGAAGATCCCCCGAACCCGCAGAGCGCCTACGCCTGCTCGAAGCTGCTCGGGGAGTGGCTGGCCGCGGGTGCCTCGCGCCACTACGTGCTGCGCGTCGAGAGCCTGTTCGGCGGGCCGGCCGAACCGGCGCGGCCCACGAGCGTGGATCGGATCGTCGAGGGCCTCCTCGCGGGGCGCGAGGTGCGCGTGTTCGCGGACCGCACCGTCTCGCCGAGCTACAACGACGACGTCGCGCGGGCGACGCGCGCGCTGCTCGAACGCGGCGCCGCGCCGGGAGTGTACCACTGCGTCAACTCCGGCTCGTGCACCTGGCTGGAGCTGGCGCTCGAAGTGGGGCGGCAACTCGGCGTCGAGCCGCGGCTGCTCCCCGTGCGGATGGCCGACGTGGCGTTGCGCGCGCGGCGGCCGCGCTACTGCGCGCTGTCGAACGCGCGGCTCGCGGCGGCCGGGGCCGACATGCCGGCCTGGCAGGACGCGCTCGCGCGCCACCTGGCGGAGCGCCGGCAGGCCCCGCCGGCCGGGCGGAGCGGGCGGCCGTGATTGCCGCCGATTCCACCGCCGCCGGCCGCCGATGAGCTCGTTGACTTGCCCGGCGATGGTCCGATAGGATCGAAGCGTTTCCCGTACTTGCACCATCACTCGGTCGGCGAGCCGTCGGGCCCGGCCTCCTTGGGAATTCGTTCACATGCAGGGCTGGCTATCAATCCTCCTGTTGGCGATTCTCGGTGTGGGATTCGGCGCCGGGTCGATCGTGATGTCGACGCTGCTCGCGCCGAGCAAGCCCTCGCCGGAGAAGCTCGCGCCCTACGAGTGCGGCATGCCGGCGGTGTCCGACGCGCGGGAGCGGCATCCGATCAAGTTCTACCTGATCGCGATGATCTTCCTGCTGTTCGACATCGAGGTGGCGTTCCTGTACCCCTGGGCCATGGCGCTGCGCGATCTCGGGTGGACGGGCTTCCTGCAGATCCTGGTCTTCTTCGCGATCCTCCTCGTCGGTTACGCCTACGTCTGGAAGAAGGGCGCCCTGACATGGGACAAACCCTGAGGCGGGCCGCCGTGCCGGACTTCACGCCGGGACGGTAGCCCCGAGCAGAACAGGTCGGACCTCATGGCTTTCGACGTCGACATTCCGGTACTGACGACCACCGTCGAGAAGATGGTGAACTGGGCGCGGAAATCGTCCATCTGGCCGGTGACCTTCGGCCTGGCGTGCTGCGCGATCGAGATGATGGCGATGAGCGCCTCGCGCTACGACATCGCGCGCTTCGGCGCCGAGGTCTTCCGCGGGTCCCCGCGCCAGTCGGACCTGATGATCGTCGCGGGCCGGCTCTCGCGGAAGATGGCCCCGGCGCTGCGCCGCGTGTACGACCAGATGCCGGAACCGAAGTGGGTGATCTCGATGGGCGCCTGCGCGTCGTGCGGCGGCGTGTTCGACAACTACGCCATCGTGCAGGGGGTCGATCAGATCGTGCCGGTGGACGTCTACGTGCCGGGCTGCCCGCCGCGGCCCGAGTCGCTCATCTACGGCATCATCCAGCTCCAGAAGAAGATCAGCGAGTCGAAGCTCGTGGTGAAGGCAGGATAGCCATCGTGGATCCCTCTTCGATCATCCGCGCGCTGGCGTCGGCCGCATCCGACGCCGAGATCCAGGCGGTCGAGGCCCCGGACGGCCCGACGCTCGTCGTCGCGGGCGAGCGGCTGCTGGAGGTCGCCAGGCTGCTGCGCGACCACCCGTCGCTCAGGTACGACGTGCTGGTAGAGGTGACGGCGGCGGACTACTGGCCGGCCGAGCCCCGGTTCGAGGTGGTCTACCACCTGGTGGCGACCTCGGTGCCGGCGCGGCTGCGGCTGAAGGTCCGCGTCGGGGGAGTCGATCCCCGGGTGATCTCGGTCCACACCGTGTGGGCGTCTGCCGACTGGCTCGAGCGGGAGGTCTGGGACCTGTTCGGGATCGTGTTCGAGCAGCACGGCGACCTGCGCCGCCTGCTGATGCCGGAGGACTGGGTCGGGCACCCGCTGCGCAAGGACTACCCGGTGCAGATCTCGATGACGCCGAAGGTCTACGAGCCGCTGCAGGTGACCGAGCAGGAGTTCCGCGCCCGGATCGTCGCCGACCGCGACGCCCGGGGCGGCTCGAAGCGGCCGGGGCACTGAGACGCGATGACTGAAGCCGACGCCGCGCGGCTCGTCGAGGACGCGTTCGCCGAGACGATCGCGGTCCACGACCGGGTCCGGCGCGCGAACCAGGCCGCGCTCGTCACGGCCGCCGCCGCCGTCGCGTCGGCGCTCCGCGCGGGCCGGAAGGTCCTGGCGTGCGGCAACGGCGGGAGCGCGGCCGACGCGCAGCATCTCGTCGCCGAGCTGGTCGGACGATTCGCGGGCGACCGGCGGGCGTGGCCCGCGCTGGCGCTGACGGCCGACACGAGCGTGCTGACGGCGGTCGCCAACGACTACGGGTTCGAGCGCGTGTTCGCCCGCCAGGTGGAGGCGCACGGGCAGGCCGGGGACGTCTTGGTCGCCATCTCGACCGGCGGCGCGTCGCCGAACGTGCTGCGCGCCGTCGAGGCGGCGCGGGGCCGCGGGATGGTGACCATCGGGCTGACGGGGCAGGACGGCGGCGAGCTGGGTCGGGCGGCGGACGTGCACCTGCACGTGCCGTCCTCGTCCACGGCGAGAATCCAGGAAGCGCACGCGACGCTGCTCCACGTGCTGTGCGAGCTCCTCGAGCGGGAAGCGGTGGACACGGATGGCTGAGCTCCGAACCGAGACGATGACCGTCAACATGGGGCCGCAGCACCCCAGCACGCACGGCGTGCTGAGGCTGGTCCTGCGCCTCGACGGCGAGAACGTGGTCAGCTCGGCGTCGACGGTCGGCTACCTGCACACCGGGATCGAGAAGACCATCGAGCAGAAGAAGTACCAGCAGGTGATCACGCTCGTCGAGCGGATGGACTACCTGAGCGCGCAGTCCAACAGCCTGGCCTACGCGCTGTCGGTGGAGAAGCTGCTCGGCCTCGAGATCCCCGAACGGGTGCAGAACATCCGGGTGCTCCTGGCCGAGCTGCAGCGCCTCAACAGCCACCTGGTCTGGCTCGCCACGCACGCGATGGAAGTCGGCGCGGTCACGATGATGCTCTACTGCTTCCGGGAACGGGAGCTGCTGCTGAACATCAACGAGCTCATCGCCGGCTTCCGGATGTTCCCGAGCTACATCCGGATCGGCGGCCTCCGCGAGGATCTCCCGGCCGGGTTCCACGCCGCCGTGAAGGAGATCCTCGGCCGGATGCCGGGCAAGCTGGTCGAGTACCGAGGACCTGCTGACGCACAACCAGATCTACCTCAAGCGGGCCCGCGGCGTCGGGGCGATCTCGCTGAAGGACGCGCTGGACCTCGGGCTGGTCGGCCCCATCTCGCGCGCCGCCGGGTCGACCTACGACGTGCGGAAGGCGTTCCCCTACTCGGGCTACGAGACGTACGACTTCGACGTGCCGGTCGGAAGCCAGGGGGACGTCTACGACCGGTACCTCGTCCGCATCGAGGAGATGTACCAGTCGCTGCGCATCTGCCGGCAGGCGCTGGAGCGCATCGGCCCGACCGGCGTCTGGGCGGCCGCCGACACGCGCGTCGTGCCGCCGCCGAAGGACAAGGTCTACACGGAGATGGAAGCGCTCATCCAGCACTTCCTGATCTACTCGGAGGGGTTCAGGGTGCCGGCCGGCGAGGCCTACGTGCCGGTCGAGGGGCCGCGCGGCGAGCACGGGTGCTACGTCGTGTCGGACGGGTCGAACCGGCCGTGGCGCGTCAAGATGCGCTCGCCCTCGCTGATGGCCTGCCAGGCGCTGCCGAAGCTGATTGTCGGGGGCCTGATCGCCGACGTGATCGCCGTCATCGGCTCGATCGACGTCGTGCTGGGAGACGTGGACCGGTGAGCTTCCACCCGGAGATGCACTACGAGTCGGCGCAGCACGTGTCGCGGCGCGAGCTGCGGCCCGAGGGCGAGCCGTTCGCCTTCACGCCGGAGAACCGCGAGCGGCTCGAGCGGGTCGCGGCCCACTACCCGCCCGAGCACCGCCGCTCGGCCGTGATCCCGGCGCTCTACATCGTCCAGGATCAGCAGGGCTACATCACGGCGTCGGCCATTCGCCACGTCGCCGAGGTCGTCGGGTGCACGCCGGCCGAAGTCGACGACGTGGTCACCTACTACGCGATGTTCTTCCGCCAGCCGGTCGGGAAGTACGTCGTCCAGGTGTGCCGGACGCTGTCGTGCGCGCTGCGCGGGGCCGGGCGGCTCACCGAGGAACTCTCGAAGACGCTGGGCGTGAAGGTCGGCGAGACCGACGCGACCGGGACGTTCACGCTGATGGAGATGGAGTGCCTCGGCGCGTGCGACCGGGCGCCGGTCGTGATGGTGAACAACGAGCACTGGCACGAGTGCCAGTCGCCCGAGGACGCGGTGCGCCTGCTCGAGGACTTGAAGGCCCGGGGGCCGGCGGCGCTGACGGGCTGCCACTTGGCCGTGGAGAAATAGGGACGGGGACCAGGGGTCGGGGATCAGGGGCCGGGGGCAATCACGCGCGACGTGCGGGACCGCCCCTGACCCCGAATCCCTGACCCCCGAATCCCGCGGCCCCGAAGAGAATCGATGGAACCAGTCCTGACCTCACACGTGCGCGAGCCGAACGGCCAGACGCTCGACGCCTACCTCGCCCGCGGCGGCTACCAGGGGCTTCGCCAGGCGCTCGGCCTCGCGCCCGCCCGGATCATCGACATGGTCAAGGCGTCGGGGCTGCGCGGCCGCGGCGGCGCCGGCTTCCCGACCGGGATGAAGTGGCAGTTCGTGCCGAAGGACTCCCCGAAGCCGAAGTACCTCTGCTGCAACGCCGACGAGAGCGAGCCGGGCACGTTCAAGGACCACGTGCTGATGGAGCGCAACCCGCACCTGCTGCTCGAGGGGTGCCTGATCGGGTGCTACGCCGTCGGGGCCAAGGTCGCCTACATCTACATTCGCGGTGAGTTCGCCCACGTGCAGCGCGTGCTCGAAGCCCAGATCGAGGCGGCGCGGGCCGGCGGCTACCTGGGGCGGAACATCTTCGGCTCCGGCTTCGACTGTGAGATCTACGTGCACCCGGGCGCCGGGGCGTACGAGGCCGGCGAGGAGAGCGCGCTGCTCGAGTCGCTCGAGGGCAAGCGCGCGCAACCCCGGATCCGCCCGCCGTTCCCGGCCGTCGTCGGTCTCTACGGCTGTCCGACGGTGATCAACAACGTCGAGACGCTCTGCAACGTGCCGCTCATCGTGACGCGCGGGCCCGAGTGGTTCGCCGGCCTCGGCCCGGAGAAGAACGGCGGGCCGAAGCTCTACTGCATCAGCGGCCACGTCGAGAAGCCGGGCGTGTACGAAGCGCCGATGACGGTCACGCTGCGCGAGCTGATTTACGGTTACGCCGGCGGCATCCGCGGCGGCCGGAAGCTCAAGGCGGTCATCCCCGGCGGGTCGTCGACGCCGGTCGTCCTGCCCGACCAGCTCGACGCGCAGGCGAGCTTCGACGGCCTCGTGAAGGCGGGGTCGATGCTCGGGTCGGCGGCCATCATCGTGATGGACGAGACGACGTGCATGGTGTGGGCGGCCGAGAACCTGCTGCACTTCTACCGCCACGAGTCGTGCGGCAAGTGCACGCCGTGCCGCGAGGGGACCGACTGGCTGCACAAGATCCTCCGGCGGATCGAGCGCGGCGACGGGTCGATGCGCGACATCGAGCTGCTGAGCGACGTCGCCGGCAACATCGGCGGCAAGACGCTGTGCCCCTTTGGTGACGCGGCGGTGGCGCCGGTGCTGAGCACGATTCAGCACTTCCGCGCCGAGTACGAGGCGCACGTCCGCGAGGGGCGCTGCACGTGCCCGGCGGACTGGCGGGCAACAGCTTAGGGGTCGGAGCGGTGTTTCCCGCCCGACGGTTTTGTCATGCAGAATTGTCGGGCGGGAAAAACCGCTCCGACCCCTGACAACGAGTGAGACGCTTGTGCCATCTCTGACCGTGATCGTCCAGATCGGGCTCGTGTTCGCCGTCTTCGTGATGCTGATGCTGTCGTCGGCCGTGATGGTGTACGCCGAGCGCAAGGTGGCCGCGTTCATCCAGCAGCGCGAGGGGCCCAACCGGGTCGGCCCGATGGGGCTGTTCCAGCCGTTCGCCGACGTCATCAAGCTGATGTTCAAGGAGGAGCTGCGCCCCGGCGGGGCGGACACGGTGCTCTTCCTGCTGGCGCCCGTCATCTCGGCCACCGCGGCGTTCACCGCGTTCGCCGTCGTGCCGTTCGGCGCCGCGACGACCTTCTTCGGCCTGCTCGACCAGCCGATCAAGCTGCAGGTCGCCGACGTCAACGTGGCCGTTCTCGTCGTCTTCGCGGTCACCTCGATGAGCGTCTACGGCATCGTGCTGGCGGGGTGGAGTTCGAACAGCAAGTACTCGCTGCTCGGCGGACTGCGGTCGGCCTCGCAGATGATCAGCTACGAGCTGTCGTACGGCCTCGCCCTGGCCTCGGTGCTCGTGCTCGCCAACTCGCTGTCGCTCACCGACATCGTCAACCGCCAGTCCGGCTACTGGCTCGGGTTCATCCCGCGCTGGTTCATCGTCGTGCAGCCGGTGGGGTTCCTGATCTACATGATCTCCGGCGTGGCCGAGACCAACCGGGCGCCGTTCGACTTCCCCGAAGCCGAGCAGGAGCTGGTGGCCGGCTACCACACCGAGTACTCGAGCATGGCGTTCGCCATGTTCTTCCTCGCCGAGTACATCAACATGGTCACCGTGTCGGCGGTGGCCACCGACCTGTTCCTCGGCGGGTGGCACGGCCCGTTCCTGCCCGAGTCGCTCGGCTGGATCTGGTTCCTCGTGAAGATCTCGGCCCTGCTGTTCTTCTACATCTGGATGCGGTGGACGCTGCCGCGGTATCGCTACGACCAGCTGATGCAGTTCGGGTGGAAGATCCTGCTGCCGCTGGCCGTCGTGAACCTGCTGGTGACGGCCGCGGGGGTGATTCTGCTTGGCGTTTGAACTCCTGCTCTTCTACGTGCTCGCCGTCGTGGCGGTGGCGGCGTCGGCGCTGGTCATCGGGCAGCGCAGCCCGATCTACAGCGTCATGCTGCTCATCGTGTCGTTCGCGGCGCTCGCGGGGCTCTACGTCCTGCTCAACGCGCCGTTCGTGGCGGTCATCCAGATCATCATCTACGCCGGCGCCATCCTGGTGCTGTTCCTGTTCGTGGTGATGCTGCTGAACGCCCCGAAGGAAGGGCCGGGGCCGTGGCAGCGGCTGGCGGCCGGGCCGCGGCGCTTCGGCGTCGTGCTCGGCGCGGTGTTCGCCGCCGAACTGGTCTGGGCGGTGTGGCACGCGGCGACCGCGAAGGACGCCGTGGGCGCCAGCGCTTCGGCGCAGTCCGTCGAGTCGGTCCGGGCCATCGGGCAGGTGCTCTACACCGACTACGCGTTCCCGTTCGAGGTGACCTCGCTGCTCATCATCGTGGCGATGGTCGGGGCGGTGGTCCTGGCGAAGAGACACGTATAGACAGAACCGTTGTAGGGCGGGGCTTCAGCCCCGCCGACGCCGGCGGCCCTGAAGGGCCGCCCTACGAGAAGCTGGTTTCGGTCGGCGGACACGGAACGCTATGGTCACTCTGGAACATTACCTGACGCTGTCGGCGATCCTCTTCGCCATCGGGACGACCGGCGTGTTCCTCCGGCGGAACATGATCACGGTGCTGCTGTCGATCGAGATCATGCTCAACGCCGCCAACCTGTCGCTCGTCGCGTTCGGCCGGTACTGGGGCGCGGTGGACGGGCAGGTGATCGTCTTCTTCGTGATCACGGTGGCGGCCGCCGAGGCCGCCGTCGGGCTGGCGATCGTCATTGCCATGTTCCGGTTCAGGGAATCGCTCGACCCCGACGCCTTCACGTCGCTCAAGTGGTGACCAGTCGCATGCTGCTGCTGATTCCGCTGCTGCCGTTCCTCGGGTTCCTGGTCAACGCCGCCGTCGGGCGGCGGCTCGCCAAGGCCGTGTCGGGCGCGATCGCCGTGGTGGCGATGTTCGCCTCGTTCGGCGTGTCGGCCGCCATGTCGTGGTCGCTCGTCCAGCTGCCGGTCGGGAACCGCGTGATCGATCAGGCGGTGTTCACCTGGATCGGGTCGGGCGACCTGCAGGTGCCGTTCGCGCTGCGCCTCGACCCGCTCTCGATGGTGATGATCCTGGTGGTCTCGGGGATCGGGGCGCTCATCCACCTCTACTCGACCGCCTACATGCACGAGGAGCGGGACGGCGAGTACGCCCGCTACTTCTCGGTACCTGAACCTGTTCGCCGCCTTCATGCTCGTCCTCGTGCTGGCGCCCAACTTTCCGGTCATGTTCGTCGGCTGGGAGGGCGTGGGCCTCTGCTCGTACCTGCTGATCGGGTTCTGGTACGCCAAGAAGTCGGCCGCCGACGCCGGCAAGAAGGCGTTCATCGTCAACCGGATCGGCGACTTCGGGTTCCTGCTCGGCGTGCTGCTCCTCTTCTCGCGTTTCGGCACGCTCGACTTCCGGGCGCTCGCCCAGATCGTCTCGACGCACGCGCCGGAGACGGCGGCCTTCGGCACGCTCTCGGCGGCCGCGCTGCTGCTGTTCGTGGGCGCCATCGGCAAGTCGGCGCAGATTCCGCTCTACGTCTGGCTGCCCGACGCCATGGAAGGGCCGACGCCGGTCTCGGCCCTCATCCACGCGGCGACGATGGTGACGGCCGGCGTGTACATGATCGGGCGCAACGCCGTGCTGTACTCGCACGCGCCGGGCGTCCTCGAGATCGTGGGCGTCGTCGGCGTGGCGACCTCCGTCATGGCGGCGACCATCGGCCTGGTGCAGAACGACATCAAGAAGGTGCTCGCGTACTCGACGGTGTCGCAGCTCGGCCTGATGTTCGTGGCGATGGGCGTCGGGGCCTTCTCGGCGGGGATCTTCCACCTCTACACGCACGCCTTCTTCAAGGCGCTGCTCTTCCTCGGGGCGGGCGCGGTCATCCACGCGCTCGCCGGGGAGCAGGACATGCGGAAGATGGGCGGGCTGCGGAAGGCGCTGCCGGTCACCTACTGGACGTTCCTCGCCGGCACGCTCGCCATCTCCGGCTTCCCGTTCCTCTCGGGGTTCTTCAGCAAGGACGAGCTGCTCTACCGCGCCTACTCGAGCGGCCATTGGTACCTCTGGTTCTTCGCGAGCGTGGCGTCGCTGCTCACCGCCGTCTACATGTTCCGCATCGTCTTCCTCACCTTCCACGGCGAGAGAGCGCCGCAGGCGACGGGGGAGGAATCCGCGCACGGCCACGCCGCGGCGGCGCACGGCGGGGCGGGCGGCCACCTGCACGACGCGCCGAGGCCGATGGCCATCGCGCTCGTCGTGCTCGCCGTCGGCGCCGTCCTCGCGGGCTACGTCGGCGTGCCGGGCGTGCTGTTCGGCGAGAATCGGATCGAGCGCTTCCTCGAGCCGAGCTTCGAGGCGCCTGCCATCGTCGCCGGCCAGGAGGCCGGCGCTGCCTCTGATGAGGTAGCGCCGGCGTCCTCGCCCGCGGTCGCCCCGGCGGCCGAAGCCGGCGTCCCGGCTGGAGACACCGCGCTCGAAGGCCGGATGATGGCGACCTCCACGCTGGTCGCCTTCGCGGGCATCGGCCTCGCGTGGCTGTTCTTCCTGAAGCGGCGCGACCTCGCGGAGGCCGCGGCCCGTCGCTTCGGGGCCCTGCACCGGCTGCTGCTCAACAAGTACTACGTGGACGAGATCTACGACACCGCCGTGGTGCAGCCCGTCCGGATCGTGTCCGAGCAGGCGCTGTGGAAGGGCATCGACGTCGGCGTCATCGACGGCGCGGTGAACGGCGCGGGCGTGACGGTGCGCGGGGCGAGCGGCCTGCTGCGGCTCGTGCAGACCGGGTCGATCCGGGCCTACGCGGCGTCGCTCATGGTGGGCACGCTGCTGATCCTGGGCTATCTGCTGTGGCCGCGGTAGGCGGCGAGCCGGCCTCGAGGCCGGCTGCGACGATCAGAGATTAGAGGACTGGGCAAAACGACGTGCTGACAACCATCGTCTTCCTGCCGCTGGCCGGTGCGCTGCTGCTGCTGCTCATCGAGAACCACGACGGCCGCCGCGACGCGGTGGTCCGCTGGACCGCCCTCGGCGTGTCGCTGCTCGTGTTCGCCGCCACGCTGCTGCTCTGGAGCCGCTTCGACCCGACGAGCGCCGACTTCCAGTTCGTCGAGCGGCGCCCCTGGATCCCGTCGTTCGGCATCCAGTACTTCGTGGGCGTCGACGGCATCAGCCTGTTCCTCCTGGTGCTGACCGGGTTCCTCACGCCGCTGGCGCTGCTGAGTTCGTGGGAGTCGGTGCACGACAAGGTGAAGGAGTTCGCCGCGTTCCTGCTCGCGCTCGAGAGCGCGATGCTCGGCGTCTTCGTCTCGCTCGACCTGTTCCTCTTCTACATCTTCTGGGACGCGATGCTGGTCCCGATGTACTTCCTGATCGGCATCTGGGGCTACGACCGCCGGATCTACGCCGCCGTCAAGTTCATCCTCTACACGGCGGCGGGCAGCGTCCTGATGCTGCTCGCGATCGTCGGGCTCGCCTGGATGCACAACTCGATCACCGGCACCGGCTACAGCTTCGACCTGCTGAAGCTCTACGACCTGCACCTCCCGCCGCAGCTCGAGTTCTGGTTCTTCCTGGCCTTCACGCTCGCGTTCGCCATCAAGGTCCCGCTGTTCCCGTTCCACACCTGGCTGCCCGACGCGCACGTGGAGGCGCCGACGGCCGGCTCGGTCATCCTGGCCGGCGTGCTGCTGAAAATGGGCACCTACGGCCTGGTGCGCTTCGCCTTCCCGCTGTTCCCGACGGCCGCGGCCTACTTCGCGCCGATGATCGCCGTGCTGGCGATTGTCGGCATCATCTACGGCGCGCTGGTGGCGATGGTCCAGCCAGACATGAAGAAGCTGGTGGCCTACTCGAGCGTCAGCCACCTGGGGTTCGTCGTCCTCGGCATCTGCGCGCTGAACGTGCAGGGCGTGCAGGGGTCCGTCTACCAGATGCTGAACCACGGCATCAGCACCGGCGGGCTCTTCCTCATCGTGGGCATGCTGTCGGACCGGCGCCACACGCGGCAGATCGCCGCGTTCGGCGGCCTCAAGGCGGTGACCCCGCGGCTGGTCGCCGCGTTCATGCTGATCACGCTCGCCTCGATCGGCCTGCCCGGCACCAACGGCTTCGTCGGCGAGTTCCTCATCCTGGTCGGCGCCTTCCGCGCCAACCCGACGATGGCGGCGTTCGCCGCCACCGGCGTGATCCTCTCGGCCGTCTACATGCTGTGGATGTTCCAGCGGGTGAACTACGGGCCGGTGGTGCACGAGGAGAACCGGGCGCTCGCCGATCTCACCCGTCGCGAGCGGTGGGTGATCGTACCCGCGGTGGCGATGGCCATCTTCATGGGCGTGGTCCCGGGCGTGTTCCTCAAGCCGATGCAGCCGTCGGTCGAGCGGTTCCTCCAGCGGATGAGCCGTCCCACGGTGGCGCGCGCGGTCGAGGCGCCGCCCCCCGTCCCGTCCGGCGCCGCGTGGCGCGGCGCGGCCCCGTCCGGCGCCGGCCCGTCAGACGCCAGCGTGAAGCACTGACCTATGTCATCGTCCTCCATCGCCGCCATCGTCCCCATCCTGTGCGTCACCGCGGCCGGCCTCGCGGCGATGCTGGCCGAGGCCTTCCGCTCGCCCGGCGAGAAGATGCCGATCGGCGGGCTGGGATTCATCGGCCTCGCCGGCGCCGGCGTCAGCACGGCGCTGCTCTGGGGCCGGAACGCCTCGGGATTCGGCCTGGTGTCGGCCGACACCTTCGGTCTCTTCTTCGTGATGATCCTCGTCGTCATCGGCGTGATGACGATGCTGCTGTCGCCGTCGCTGGCCGAGCGCGAGGGGCTGCCCGGGGGCGAGTACTACGCGCTCACGCTGTTCGCGCTCGCCGGGATGATGCTGATGGCGATGGCCACCGACCTGCTGGTGATCTTCCTCGCGCTCGAGGTGATGTCGCTGGCGGTCTACGTGCTGACGGGCCTCAGGCGCGACGCCGAGGCGTCGATCGAGGGGGCGTTCAAGTACTTCATCCTCGGCGGGTTCTCGAGCGCGTTCTTCCTCTACGGCCTCGCCTTCGTGTACGGCCTCACGCACACGACCAGGCTCGACCGGGTGGGCGCCGCGCTGGCCGACGCGTCGGCGACGCATCCGACCTTCGCGCTGCTCGCCCTCGGCCTGCTGCTGGTGGGGTTCGGGTTCAAGGTGTCGGCCGTGCCGTTCCACATGTGGACGCCGGATGCCTACGAAGGGGCGCCGACGATCGTGGCCGGCTTCATGTCCACCGGCGTGAAGGCGGCGGCCTTCGCGGCGCTGGTGCGGGTGATCACCGTCGCGTTCCCGTCGATGCACGGCCTGTGGTACCCCGTCCTGTGGGTCCTCTCCGCGGCCACGATGATCCTGGGGACGGTGGTGGGGGTGGCGCAGGCCAGCCTGAAGCGGATGCTCGCCTACTCCAGCATCGCGCACGCCGGCTACCTGCTCATCGGGCTGGTGGCCTCGAACGAGACCGGCCGCGCGGCCATCCTCTTCTACCTGCTCGCCTACGGCGTCACCAACCTCGCGGCGTTTGGCCTCATCGGGCTTCTGGCGACGCGCGACCGGGCGAACGACGACCTCGCGAGCATGGCCGGCCTGTCCAACCGGCACCCGGCGCTCGCCGCCGTCTTCTCGGTGCTGCTGCTGTCGCTGGGCGGGATTCCGCCGACGGCCGGGTTCGTCGGGAAGTGGTACATCTTCAGCGCGGCGGTCCGGTCGGGCGACTACACCCTGGCCATCATCGGCGTGCTGACGAGCGTCGTGTCGATCTTCTTCTACCTGCGCGTGATCGTGATGATGTACATGGCGGAGCCCGGCGACGCGCCGAGTTCGCCGGCGCTGTCGTCGGCCGCCGTCTTCACGCTGGCCGCGACGATCGTCGTCACCTTCTACCTGGGCATTCTGCCGTCCAGGATCATCGACCTGGCGGCACAGTCGGTTGGCAGTCTCTTCTAGGCCGATCCCGGCTGACGGCTGACGGCTGACGGCTCCCGACCCTTGGCGCAGGGCTGAAGCCCTGCGCTATCTGCAGATCTCGTGGAGATTCCCAGATACCGCAGGCCTTCAGGCCTGCGCACGCCACCGTCTGTCCTCGCTCGCGCGTCCGGCTTACGCCACACGCCTCACGGCGAGTCCCCCACCGAGACGGCAATCCGGGCCTGCGCGGTCCCCAATCGAGGCGGCTGCTGCCGGCATCTCGATGCACGCCAAATGCGGTCAAATGCCGCGCCATGGCACTACTTGGCGGCACTTGTCACTTGCGCGCACCGGTGCGCCCGCAAAGTGACGAGTGAGGCGACTTCGTGCAGTTCAGCGGGGCGCGACGCCGCAGGGCGCTTATGACTACCCAACGCGTTAGCCGATTGCGCATGCCGTGCGCGGAGCGTGCTTAGGCACCGTCCGCGAGAGCGAAGGGAACACGTCATGGAGAAGAAGCTCCGAGTCGCGTTGGCCCTGCTGGTAGGCATGACCACCACGTGTCTAAGCGAACTCATTCCCCTGGCTTACGGTGACCACCGGTCCCTGTGGGCCCGTCGATTGTTCGCTGTCTTGACCATACCTGGAGGTGCCGCCGACTTCTTCCTTCTTGACTTCGGCAGCACGTACCGATTGGGGGTGCTTCTGGGTGCTGCCACTGACTTCGTCTTCTATTCGGGGCTTACGTGGATACTACTGGGGAGGCCTTGGCGGGCCCTGTTCCGACCCCGAGCGACCTAGTGCGTTGTGAGCTCACCGGCGGACTGAGGGGCCCCCGTTCGTCGGACCACCAAGACCAGGCCGAGTAGTCGCTCCGTGTTGAGCCCGTTGGCAAACAACGGCACTGCGAGTTAGATCACGCGGTCGTCAGATCTGTCGGCATTCTCGTCGAGCGCGCAGCGCCTCGGCCCCGAGGCCATTTGAGGTAATCGGCGGCGCGATGAAGCGCGTGGGGGCGCGGCGCGCCTGGGTCGAAGGGCAGACCCGCCGACACGTCGGCGGCCCTGTCCGCCTTCGCCCGGCTACGGTGGACCGCCGTAGTGGTTCGCGCGGAGGCGGGAAAGGCTGGCCTACGTGCGGTCGGGGCACACGCCGCCAGCCGCGCGTCGCGAGCCGGCGACGCCGTCAGGCCGGCACGGCGCTGAGCGCCTCGGCGACGATGGTGTCCTCGTCGGCGAGGACCGTCCGCAGATCGAGCAGCAAGCGGTCGTTCTCGATGCGTCCGACGATCCCGGGTTCCAGGCGGCGCAGCCAGCCGTCCAGCCAGTCCACGCTCCGCTGGCGGTGGCGCAGCGCGAGCACCCACGTCTCGATGTCCACGCCGGGCGTCGTCCCGCCGCCGACCTTCGATCGGCTGGCGACCACGTCGGCCTCGAGGACGCCCGCGGCCTGCACGCCTCCGGCCAGCGTTCTCGCCCGGGCTTCGATCGCCTCCGGCGCGGCCAGGATCATCTGCAGGATCGGAATCGTGCGGCTGGCGCGCCCTGCGGCGTACTCGGCCAGCGTGCCCTCGAGGGCCGCGTAGGTCAGCTTGTCCACGCGCAGTACGCGCATCAGCGGGTGCCGGCGGACGCGGGCCAGCAGTTCCCGGCGTCCCGCCAGGATCCCGGCCTGCGGACCGCCGAGCAGCTTGTCGCCGCTGAAGCAGACGATGTCGATGCCGCGCCCGAGGCTGTCCTGGACGCGCGGCTCGCCGGCCAGGCGGGCGTCCAGCCGCGCCGGATCCTCCTCGCCGACCAGCCCGAGGTAGCCGCTGCCGATGTCCTCGGCCACGGGGATGCCGTGCTCGCGGCCGAGCGCGACCAACTCGTCGAGGGTCGGCTGCTCGGTGAACCCGTCGATCCGGAAGTTCGACCGGTGGACGCGCAGCAGCAGCGCCGTCTCCGGCGTGATCGCGGCGCGGTAGTCGTCGGCCCGCGTGCGGTTGGTGGTGCCGACCTCGCGCAGCGTCGCCCCCGACTGCGCCATGACCTCGGGCAGGCGGAAGCCGCCGCCGATTTCGACCAGTTCGCCGCGCGACACGATGACCTCGCGTCCCGCAGCCAGGGCGGCCAGCATCAGCAGGGTGGCCCCGGCGTTGTTGTTCACCACCACCGCGGCCTCGGCGCCGAGCACCCGCGTCAACAGGGCCTCGGCGTGGGTGTCGCGGCTGCCGCGCCCGCCCGCCTCGACGTCGAACTCGAGATTGGAGTAGCGGCCGGCGAGGGCGCCGACGCGCTCGAGCGCCGCGTCGGCGAGCGGGGCCCGGCCCAGGTTCGTGTGGACCACGATGCCCGTGGCGTTGATGAGCCTTCGCAGCGACGGCCGGCCGGCGGCCGCGAGCGCGCGGCGCGCCCGCTCTTCGATGTCGCGGGCGGCGGCCTCGGCATCGGCCGGCCGGTCGCCCCCGGTCGAATCGTCGGCCAGGCTCGCCCGGAGGTCGGTGGCCGCGGACCGCAGCGCCTCCACGATGGCGACGCGCCCGTACCCGATCCTCGAGAGCGCGAACCCCCTCGCGCTGGCGGAGGTGCTCGATCGAAGGGATGATCCGGAAGTCGGTCATGGCAGTTGCCGCTCGCGGCGGTCTCAGGATACCATCACCGGAGGCTGCTGGCGCCGACGTCACCCGCTTCCATCAACTGTCGGCGAGGCCCCCGAGCGTGCCGTGCCCCAACACACCGACCTCGAACGCGACTTGCAGCTGATCGAGACGACGCTCCGCAGGCTCGAAAACGAGTACAACCAGTACTTCGCCGGGCAGTCGAAGAGACCCCCGCTCGAGACGCGCCGCCGTCTCGTACAGATGATGGACCGGCTCGATCGCGGCTACGTCACCAGCTCGATCGACCGCTTCCGCCTGGGCACCCTCCAGTCGCGGTTCGCGACGTTTGCCGACCTGTGGGACCGCGCACTGAGAGCCCGCGAGGAGGGCCGTCCCGGTCCGTTCTCCAACCCCGCCCGCGCGGCCTCGCCACCCGCGCCGGACGCCACCGCCGCCCCGTCCGCCGACCGCGTGTTCGGGTCGGCCACGCTGAGCGGCGTCGACGCCGAAGGCGAGAGGATGCGGGCGCTCTACGAGTCGCTCCTGAAGGCGCGCCAGGCCGTTGGCGCCGCCGACCCGTTCCCCTACTCCCGGTTCGAGGGCATCGTCAAGGGCCAGGTTGCCAAGTTCAGCCAGGGCGGGTCCGGTGCCGTCGCGTTTCGCGTATCGACCAGGGAGGGCCGCGTCGTGTTCACGGCCAGGGGACGCAAGAAGACGCACGACGATCAGCCCGAGTAACGGCTGACCTTGACGTGGGAAGCGTGGAGAGGAAAGAGAGATGGGGGCAGGAGAAGAGGAGCGCCCGACCGTCGCCGGGCGCCCCCTGGGTGTGTCGACGCTACACCTTGACGACGTTGCCGGCCTGCGGGCCCTTCGGGCCGTCAACGATCTCGAACTCGACAGCCTGACCTTCCTCGAGCGAGCGGAATCCGCCATCACTCTGGATCGCCGAGTAATGCACGAAGACGTCGCTGCCGCCGTCACGTTCGATGAACCCGTAACCCTTCGCGTTGTTGAACCACTTGACCTTGCCTGTGATGCGCATTCGTTCCCTGCCTTGCAGTGGTGCGGCGTGGTGCGCCGCTCGAACTACCCACCCCCCGCGCCACGTCGTGGAGCCGGGGGCACAAAAAAAGCCGCACGGTCGCGGCTCGGCACCGGGGCCCGTTGAGATCCGGCACCCGTACGCATAATAGCGGCGGCTCCAGACGGGTGTCAAGGAGACGAGTTGGGTCCGAAAGGGAGGCGGCCGATGGCCAGAGCGTTACTGAGCGCGTCCGACAAAACCGGGCTGTCAGAATTCGGACGGGCCCTGGTCGAACGGGGATTCGAATTGATCTCGACCGGCGGCACCGCCCGCTTCCTGCAGTCGGCGGGGCTGCCGGTCGTCGAGGTGTCGGAGGTGACCGGGTTCGCCGAGATGCTGGACGGTCGGGTGAAGACGCTGCACCCCGCCATCCACGGGGGCATCCTGGCGCGCCGCTCGCGTCCGGAGGACATGGAGGCCATCGAGCGGCAAGGCATCCGCCCGATCGACCTCGTCGTCGTGAACCTGTATCCGTTCGTCCGCACGGCGGCCCGCGCCGACGTCGGCTTCGAGGAACTGGTCGAGCAGATCGACATCGGGGGCCCGAGCCTGGTCCGGGCGGCGGCCAAGAACTTCCGCGACGTGACCGTCATCGTGTCGCCCGACGACTACGGACGGGTGCTCGAGCACCTCGACCTGCCGGTCCCGAGCGCCGCGGCGTTTCGGTTCGACCTGGCGCGCAAGGCGTTCGCGCACACGGCCGAGTACGACGCGGCCGTCTCGGCCGAACTCGAGCGCGTTCGGTACCAGGGTGACGCGTTCGAACGGGTGTCGGCGCCGCCGGGACCGCCCGCGCGGCTGTTCGTGACGGCCACCAAGGTCGGCGACCTTCGATACGGCGAGAACCCGCACCAGGCGGGCGCGTGGTACCGGACGCCCGACAGCGGCCGGTTCGACGTGCTGCAGGGGAAGGCGCTTTCGTTCACCAACCTGCTCGACGTCGACTCGGCCGCCCGCATCAGCAGCGAGTTCGACGAGCCGGCGGCCGTCGTCATCAAGCACACGAACCCGTGCGGCGCCGCGACGGGCCCGTCTCTCGCGGAGGCGTACGTCCGGGCGCGCGATGCCGATGCGCTCTCCGCCTTCGGCGGGATCGTCGGTCTCAACCGATCGCTGGACGTGGCGACCGCGCGCGCCATCGCCTCGACGTTCATCGAGGCGGTCATCGCGCCGGGCATCGAGGACGAGGCGCTGGCGGTGCTCGCGGCCAAGAAGAACCTCCGCGTGATCGTGGCGGACCTGGCACGGGCCTTCGGCCCGCCGCGCCGGGGGTTCGACGTGCGGTCGATCTTCGCCGGCCTGCTCGTCCAGGACCGCGACGCCGTCGTCGAAGCGGCCACGCCGTGGCCGGCGGCCGCCGACGCCGCCGGCGAGTCCGGGCTGCGCGTCGTCACCCGACGGCAGCCGACACCCGACGAGTGGCGCAGCCTGCGCTTCGCGTGGCGCGTGTGCGCGCACGTGAAGTCGAACGCGGTCATCTTCACGGGACCCGACCGCACGCTCGCGGTGGGCGCCGGGCAGATGAGCCGCGTGGACGCGGTCACCGTGGCGGTCGCGAAGGCCGCCGAGCGGGAAGGCGCGAGCGCGCTGCCCGGAGCGCTGGCAGGCTCGGTGGCGGCCTCCGACGCCTTCTTCCCCTTCAGGGACGGCCTCGACGCCGTGGCCCGGGCCGGGGCGACGGCCGTCGTCCAGCCGGGCGGATCGGTGCGGGATGCCGAGGTGATTGCCGCGGCCGACGAGCACGGCCTGGCGATGGTCTTCACCGGGCGCCGCCACTTCAGGCACTAGCGCCGGCGGTCCCGTGGCGGGCGGGTCGGGGTGTCGGCGGCCGCGCGCGCGTGAAATCAGCCCTGCCGGTCATCCTCGCCGCTGGCGCGGGCGACGGCCGCGAGCAACTCGTCCTGGGCGAGCGTGGCCGGCCCGAACTTCTGGACGACCACCCCGGCGGCCTGGTTGGCCAGGCCGCAGGCGTCCTTGATCGACGCGCCCGCGGCGAGCGAGAGGGCGGTGGTGGCGATGACCGTGTCGCCGGCGCCGGTGATGTCGGCCACCTCCCGAGCGGTCGAGGCGTAGTGCACCGCGTCGGGGCCGTTCAGCAGGCACATGCCGTCTTCGCCGCGCGTGATGAGCACGTCGAAGCAGCCAGTGCGTTCGCGGAACAACTGCGCCGCGGCCGCCGCTTCCTCGGCCGTGCGGATCCGCTGGTGCGTCGCGGCTTCGGCCTCGCGACGGTTCGGCGTCACCAGCGTGGCGCCCGCGTACAGACCGAGGTGCGGCACTTTCGGATCGACGAGGACGGGGATTCCACGCGCGCGGCCGGCGCCGAGCACCTTCTCCATGATCGCCCGCGTGATCGACCCCTTCAGGTAGTCCGAGACCAGCACGACGCCCGCGCGATCGATCAGCCTCCCGACCTGGGCGATCATCAGCTCTTCCGCCTCTCCCGCCACCTCGTGATCGCTCTCGTAGTCGATGCGGGCCACCTGCAGGTTCGTCCTCGTCACCACGCGCAGTTTGGTCGTCGTGCGGCGCGACGGGTCGACCACCAGTGCCGAGGCGTCGATGCCGCACTCGGCCAGGAGGTGGCGCAGGCGCTGGCCCGCGCTGTCGGCGCCGGTGAGCCCCACCAGTTCGACGGCGCCGCCGAGCGCGCGCACGTTGTTCGCGACGTTGGCGGCCCCGCCGGGCCGGTAGTCGTCCTTTTCGTACTCCACGATCGGGACGGGCGCCTCGGGCGAGATCCGGCCCACCTTGCCGATGACGAACTGGTCCAGCATCACGTCGCCGACGATGAGCACGGTCGACGAGGCGTAGCGTTCGATGGAGCGGCGGAGCCGATCGAATGTCGTGGACATAGTCGCAGGGGAATTGTAATCGAAGCGGTCCGGGACGCCTTCAGTCCTCGACCTTCGCCTCTCCGGGCAGCATGTTCGGCACGCCGTTGTCGCCGACGGCGTACACCCTCCGGCACGTCGGGCACTTCAGGCCGGTCCCCTCGTGGACGGGCCGCACCGGCTCGTAGCACTCGGGGCACACGAGGATCTCGAGCAGTTCGGGAGCTACAGGCACATCGTCCTCCGTGGGTGGCTCTTCGAACTATATCAAAGGCGGCTCCCCTATCCGCGCCCCGGCTTTTGTGGAACAATCGAGTCGATGATCGCGCAGATTCTCGTCCGCTGCCCGCTGGCGGCGGTCGTGGCGGTCGGCGTCCTCGCGTCCTCGCCGGCCACGGCCGGCCAGGCGGGCGGCGCCAGGCCACCGGCGCCCGTCCGGCAGGCCCCGGCCACGACCGTTCCGCCGAAAGCCGAGGCCTACTACCAGTTCATGCTCGGCCGGCACCTCGAGGGCGAGGGCGACATCGACGGGGCGATCAAGGCCTACGACGAGGCGGCGAAGCTCGACCCGAAGTCGGCTGAGGTCGTCGCGGAACTCGCCGGGCTGTACGCGCGCGAGAACAAGATCCGCGAGGCGATCGACAAGGCGGAGGCCGCGCTGGCGATCGATCCGGACAACGTCAGCGCGCACCGCCTCCTCGGGATCATCGACGCCAGCATCTCGCGCGTCGACCAGGGCACGGGCCCGCTCGACGCCGAGGCCACGACCTACGCGTCCAAAGCCGCCGAGCACATGGAGGCGGCGCGGCGCGGGAGCGAGATCCCCGAACCGGGGCTCGAGATGATGCTGGCCCGCATCTACATCCGGTTGGAGCAGCGCGACAAGGCGATCGGCGTGCTGACCGCCGCCGTCGTGGACGACCCGGGCCAGCCCGAGCCCATCCGGCTGCTGCTGCAGCTGTACGACCAGGCCGGCCGCGACGCCGACGCGATCGCGTTGCTGGAGTCGGTCGTGGCAGACCAGCCGACCTTCTACGCGCAGCTCGGCGGGCTGTACGAGAAGCAGCAGCGCTGGAACGACGCGGCGCGCGCCTACGAACAGGCGGTGGCCCAGGACGCGGGGGGCGTTGACGTCCGGATGTCGCTGGCCGTCGCCTGGCTCAGGAGCGGAGACGCCACCAACACCGACCGCGCGTTGGGCTTGCTGGAGCAGGTGCGCACGGAGAATCCGGCGGACACCCGCGTGCTCTACCTCCTCGCCCAGGCCCAGCGCACCGCAGGCCGGCTCGACCAGTCGGAGGCCACGGCGCGCGAGCTGATCACGATCGCCCCGGGTTCGCTCAGCGGTCCGTACGCGCTGGCCCTGGTGTTAGAGCAGAAGCGGCAGTACGCGCAGGTGGTCGGGACGCTCGCGCCGATTGTCGACAAGCAGGCGGCGAGCGCGTCGGGCCTCGGCCCCGAGTACGGTCCCGTCCTGCTGCGTCTCGGCGCCGCCCTGCTCGAGGTCGGCGAGGCCGACCGGGCGCTGACCTGCTTCGAGCGGGCGCGCGCGGTCTCGCCCCAGAACCCGGCGATCGACCTCTACACCGTGCAGGCGCAGCTGGCCGGCCGGCACTACACGGAGGCGGCCGCCCTCGCCGCGAAGCTGCGCGCGTCGAGGCCCGGCGACCTGCGGGTGCTGCGGCTGTCGGCCGACGCCCTTCGCCTGGTCGGACAGGTGGACGAGGGGGCGGCGATACTCAACGCGTCGCTCGACCAACATCCCGACGACGTGGCGGCCTACCTCGCGCTGGCCGAGTTCGACCTGCAGGCCGCGCGCTACGACGCCGCGCTCGCCGTGCTCGACCGGGCGTCGGCGAAGTTCCCCTCGAGCGCCGACGTCGTCTTCGAGACCGGCTCGGTGTTCGAGCGGCAGAAGCGGTTCGCCGAGGCGGAACAGAAGTTCCGTGAGACGCTGGCGCTGGACCCACGACACGCGCCGGCGCTCAACTACCTTGGCTACATGCTGGCGGACCGCGGCGAGCGCCTCGACGAGTCGATCGGCTACATCAAGCGGGCGCTGCAGATCGATCCGTACAACGGCACGTTCCTGGACAGCCTCGGCTGGGCGTACTTCCGCCAGAACAAGCTCGATCTCGCCGAGGAGAACCTGAAGAAAGCCGCCGAGCAGCGCGGCCGCGACTCCGCGATCCAGGACCATTTCGGCGACCTCCTGTTCAAGCTCGGCCGCTTCCAGGACGCGGCCTCGGTCTGGCAGCGGGCGCTCGACGGCGACATGCTGCAGGTCGATCGCGCGACGCTCGAGAAGAAGCTGCGATCGGCCCGGGACAAGACGCGGAAGCACTGATGCGCCGACGCTGGGTTCCGACCTTGCTCCTGCTCGGCGGGCTGGCCGCCTGCGCGGGGCACCCCGTGTCGCTGCCGTCCGGTGAGGGCACGCCGTTTCCCGATTACGCGGCGGCGTGGCAGGACGCGACGCGCGACTGCCGCCAGCTGCATTCGATGTCGGCCGAGCTGTCGATCTCCGGCCGCGCCGGCCGCCGGCGGCTGCGCGGGCACGTGCTCGCGGGCGTGGCGGCCCCGGATCGGATCCGCCTCGAAGCCGCCGCCCCGTTCGGCCCGCCGCTGTTCATCCTCGTCGCCGACGGGTCGAAGACGACGCTCCTGCTGCCGCGGGACAACCGCGTGCTCCGCGGCGAATCACCGGCCGCGATCCTCGGCGCGCTCGTGGGGCTGGAGTTCGGTCCCGCGGATCTGCTGGCCATCCTCTCCGGCTGCGTGACGCCGGGCGCGCGGGCCGCCGGCGGCCGGCTGTTCCCCTCGGACTGGGCGCGCATCGACCTGGCCGACGGGGCCGCCGCCTACCTGCAGCGCGACCAGCAGGCCGGGTGGTTCGTCCGGGCCGGCGTCGGCCCGACGCTCAACGTCAGCTACCATCCGGGCGGCGGGTTGCCGCCCTCGCTCCACCTGGTGACCGACGGCTCGCGCGGTCCGGTGTCCGACCTCGAGATCGGTCTCTCCCAGGTCTCGGTGAATCCGACGTTCGGGCCGGACGTGTTCAGCGTGAAGGTCCCCGCCGATGCGGCGCCGATCTCGCTCAAGGAGCTGAGAGAGGCGGGCCCGCTCGGGGAGAAGCGATGAAGCTCCGCGCGCACGCCAAGATCAACCTCGGCCTGGCGGTGCTCGGCACGCGGCCCGACGGGTATCACCAGCTGCGGACGGTCTTCCAGTCGCTGGCGCTCCACGACACGCTGCGGTTCGATGCGCTCTCGCGGGGGTTCTCGATCGCCTGCGCCACGCCCGGCGTGCCGCTCGACGATCGAAACCTCGTGTGGAAGGCCGCGCGGCTGGTCTGGCAGGCGGCCGGACGCCCCGGCGAGCCGGCGGGCCTCGTGCGCATCGTCAAGCGCATACCGCTGCAGGGCGGACTCGGGGGCGGCAGTGCCGACGGCGCGGCCGCGCTGGTCGGATGGAACACGGCGTGGGAGGCGGGGCTCACCCCGGCGGCGCTTCGCGGCCTGGCGCTGCGCCTGGGCGCCGACGTGCCGTTCTTCCTGTGCGCGGGCACCGCGCTTGGCGTCGGCCGCGGCGACGACGTGCGCCCGCTCGACGACGCCCCGGCGCGGTGGGTCGTGCTCGTCATGCCGTCGTTCGGCGTGTCCACGCCGCAGGCGTTCCAGTGGTGGGACGAGGACGCCGGACGGCCCGGTGCGCCAGGCCCGGCCGGGACGCCATCGCCGGGCGGGGATCGGCCGGCCGTCCTCAACGATCTCGAGGCGCCCGTCGTCGGCCGGCACCCGCAGTTGGCCGAGATCCGCGACCACCTGCTCGGCGCGGGCGCGTCGGCCGCCGCGATGACCGGCAGCGGGTCCACGATGTTCGGGCTCTTCGCGACCGAGGCGGAGGCGAGGGCGGCGGGCACAGCCCTTCGCGATGCGCGCTGGCGGATCGCGCTCACGCGGACCGCGACCCGTCGCGATGCCGGTCTCCTTCCGCCCGGCGAAGGCGAAGAAGGCGGACCTCGGCTTGTCTGATCCGCCCGCTCTCGTATAGACTAACTGTTTGCGCCGCGGTTGTCGGGCCACGCCTTGGGGTAAAGTGTCTCCCCGAGCCGGTAGAGAACCGACCCGGTCGGGTTGTGTGCGCGGCCCTGGCGTCTCCCCGCGACCGTTCACGCGGGAGGATCCTGGCGTCCCGTGGCCGGCCTGGGATGGGGCGTGGCCAAGTGGTAAGGCACGGGACTTTGGATCCCGTATCGAAGGTTCGAATCCTTCCGCCCCAGCCATCTGCGACACGAGGGAGTCACGGGGGAGGACGCGGCATGCGACGCTCGAAGGTGCGGGCATGAGAGTGGGCTTCGCCGAATTGAAGGTGTTCTCGGGGAGCGCGCACCCGGCGCTGGCGGCCGAGATTGCCGGGCACCTCGGCATTCCGCTCGGCCAGGCGCGGGTCGGCCGATTCCCGGACACCGAGGTGTCGTTCCAGATCGAGGAGAACATCCGCGGCACCGACGTGTTCGTCGTCCAGCCGACCTGCACGCCGGTGGACCAGAACCTGGTCGAGCTGCTGATCATGATCGACGCGTTCCGCCGCTCGTCGGCGGCGCGGATCACGGCGGTCATCCCGTACTACGGCTACGCGCGGCAGGACCGGAAGGACAAGCCGCGGGTGCCGATCTCGGCCAAGCTGGTGGCGAACATCCTGGGCGCGGCCGGGACGAACCGCGTGCTGACGATGGACCTGCACAAGGCGCAGATCCAGGGGTTCTTCGACATCCCGGTGGATCACCTGTTTGCCGCCCCGATCATCATCGACTTCCTGGCGCGGCAGAAGCTGAGCGATATCACCATCGTGGCGCCCGACGCCGGCGGCGCCGAGCGCGCCCGGGCCTACGCCAAGCGCCTGGCCGCCGGGCTGGCGATCGTCGACAAGCGCCGCTCGCAGGAAACCGGCGCCGCCGAGGTGATGAACGTCGTCGGCGACGTCGAGGGTCGCACCTGCATCCTGCAGGACGACATCGTCGACACCGCGGGGACGATGCAGAAGGCGGCCACCGCGCTGATGGCCAACGGCGCGGCGAAGGTGCTGGCGTGCGCGGTGCACGGCGTGCTGTCGGGCCCGGCCCTGGATCGGATCGCGCAGTCGCCGATCGAGCAGATGATCGTGACCAACACGATCCGCCTCGACGACAAGCAGTCGCGCTGCCCGAAGATCGTCTCGCTCTCGGTCGCGAGGTTGCTGGCGCAGGCCATCCGCAGCATCCACGAGGAGAGTTCGGTGTCGTCGTTGTTCGTGTAAGGGCAGCGGAAAGCCGTCGGCTGCCGGCGGCCAACCGCGTGTGAGTTCCCCGTGCGTCGCAGAGCGTTCGCCGGGTACCTGGAAGGACACGATTGAGTCATGGAAGCAGTACTTGAAGCCACCACGCGAACCCGGTTTGGCAAGAACGAAGCGGGCCGTCTGCGCCGCGAAGGCCTGGTGCCGTCGGTGCTCTACGGCGGGGCGGCGGCCGAGGGCGCTAAGCCCGTGGCCCAGTCGATTTCGGTCGAGCCGAAGGCCCTGTTGAAGATCCTCCACTCGCAGTCCGGCGCGAACACCGTCATCACCCTCAAGCTCGGCGCCGAGGCGCCGAAGGTGATGCTCAAGGAGTTCCAGCTCGACCCGATCACCCACGCGGTGCTGCACGCCGACTTCTACCGCGTGGCGATGGACAAGACCATCACCGTGACCGTGCCGGTCGTGCTGCGCGGCGAAGCCCCGGGCGTCAAGCAGCAGGGCGGCCTGCTCGACTTCGTGCACCGCGAGATCGAGATCGAGTGCCTGCCGGCCGACATCCCCCAGAACATCGAGGTGGACGTGTCGGGGCTGATGCTCAACCAGGCCGTCCGCCTGCGCGACATCCTCGGCAGCATGGCGTGGAAGCCCGTGAGCGATCCGGACATCATGATCGCGCACGTGGTGTCGCCGAAGGCCGAGGTCGAGCCCGAGGTCGCCGAGACCGAGGCGGCGGCCACGCCGGCCGAGCCCGAGGTCATCAAGAAGGGCAAGGTCGAGAAGGAAGACGAGGGCGAGGCCGAGGCCAAGGGCAAGACCGAGGCCAAGCCGAAGAAGTAATGAAGCTCATCGTCGGCCTGGGCAACCCGGGTCGGAAGTACCGGGAGACACGGCACAACATCGGGTTCGCCGTGGCCGACGAGCTGGCCCGTCGCGGCGGCGTCGCCTTCGACGCGGCGCCGGCCGAGGGGCTCATCGCCCGGGTCCGCACGCTCGGTCCCGAGGGGACGCTGCTGCTCAAGCCGCTGACGATGATGAATCTCAGCGGGTTCGCGGTGTCCGAGATCGCGCGCTACTTCCGGATCGCGCTCGACGACATCTTCGTGGTGGCCGACGACGTGAACCTGCCGCTCGGGCGGCTCAGGGCGCGCCCGTCGGGATCGGCCGGCGGCCACAACGGCTTCCGCTCGATCATCGAGCAGCTCGGGACGACCGGGTTCGCGCGGCTTCGCGTCGGCGTGGGCCGGGGCGATCCGCGGCGCGACCTGGCCGACTACGTCCTCGCCGGGTTCGACGACGACGAGCGGCCGGCGGTGGCCGAGGCCGTCGGGCGGGCCGCCGACGCGGGCGAGACCTTCGCGGCCGACGGGATCGAGCGGGTGATGAACCGCTTCAACGGGCCCGAGGCCACGGCGGACGGGGACGACGGCCCCGCGACCGGGAGCGAGGATTCGGGAAGTAGAAAGTAAGAAGTACCGAGTACGAAGTACCGACGTAAGGCGTAAGGCGAAGTGAGCACCAGGAGAGAAGCCAGCCGAGTCATTCTGCACGGAATTGACAATTCGGCTCCTTGCCACCGATGGGTGGCCGTTGAACGACGACGTCCAGAAGGAGAAGCATGAGCACGTCCAGACAGTACGAACTCGTCTACATCGTGTCGCCGGACGCGACCGAGCAGGAGGTCACCGATCTGCACGCGCAGGTCGAGGCCATCATCGCCCGCATCGGCGGCGGGCTGGTGAAGTCCGAGAACTGGGGCCGTCGCAAGATGGCCTACGAGATCGGGCCGCACAAGGAGGGCGTCTACGTCCTCGAGCTCATCAACGGGTCGGGCGAGCTGATGAAGGAGCTGGAGCGCCGGCTCCGGGTCAGCGACAAGATCCTGAGGTACCTCGTGGTCCGCGTCGACGAAGAGTTGCGCGCGGCCGAGCGTATCCGGTCGCGCCGCAAGGTGCGGACCGGTCCGCCCGCGGGCCAGGGTGAGACAACCGGCATGTCGGCCGATTTCGACGGCGGTGACGACCGCGACGGGGCGGAGGTTTAACCATGGCAGACGAACAGAGACGGGGCGGTGGCGGTGGCGGGCGCGGGCGCGGCGGCGCGCGCGGCGCGAGTGCCGACAAAGGACCGGGGCAGCGGCGGTCACTCTTCCGGCGCCGGAAGGTGTGCAAGTTCTGCTCCGAGAAGATCGA
Organism: uncultured Acidobacteriota bacterium; assembly: GCA_963776495.1. Classification (GTDB taxonomy): domain Bacteria; phylum Acidobacteriota; class Vicinamibacteria; order Vicinamibacterales; family Fen-181; genus FEN-299. Next base: position 1,971,964 of record CAVZMW010000003.1, read on the forward strand.
CTACATCGACTACAAGGACGTGCGGATGCTGATGCCGTTCGTGCCCGACCGCGGCAAGATCCTTCCGCGCCGGATCTCGGGCGTGTGCGCGCCGCACCAGCGCGCCCTGCAGACCGCCATCAAGCGGGCCCGGCAGCTGGCCCTCGTGCCCTACGTGGCGGACTGAGAGGTGACGGATCATGGAAGTCATTCTGCGTGAACACGTCGAGAATCTCGGGCGCCGCGGCGACGTCGTGAAGGTCGCCAACGGCTACGCCCGGAACTTCCTGCTGCCGCGCAAGCTGGCGCTGGCGGTCAACGAGCAGAACCGCCGCCAGATCGAGCGCGAGCGCAAGGTGGCCGAGGCGCGCGAGCTGGCCGAGCGGCAGGACGCCGAGGCGATGGCGACCAAGCTGGCCGCCGTCGACATCGTCCTGGCCCGCCGGGTGGGCGAGAACAACACGCTGTACGGATCGGTGACCGCGGCCGACATCGCCGACGTGCTCGGCGAGAAGGGGTTCGACATCGAGAAGCGGAAGGTCGTGCTCCACGAGCCGCTGAAGCAGCTCGGCGAGTTCGACGTCGCGGTGAAGATCCACCACGAGGTCCCGGCGCACGTGAAGGTGAAGGTGGTGGCGCTCGGCGCCGCCCAGCCGGGCGCGGCAGCGGCGCCCGAGAAGCCGGCGGGCGAATAGCCCGGGCGTTTGTCGTGGCTAGTGATCAGCGGCTAGTGGTCGGTGTGTCATGCGTGACCCGCCAGCCACTAGCCACTGGCAACTAGCCACGTCGTCTGTACGCCCCCTCTTCCCTGCCGGCTGGCCGCCGATCTGATTCCCCGCGCAGAGTGCTACACTTCGCGTGTGCCTGAGATCTCCGCCGTCGCCGAACGCACGCTGCCGCACAACCTCGAGGCCGAACGGTCGGTCCTCGGGGCGATCCTCATCCAGAACTCCACCTACAACGTGGCGGCGGAGGTGCTGCGCCCGGAAGACTTCTACCGGGACGCCCACCGGCGCATCTTCGGGCGGATCATCGAGCTGGCCGAGCGCGGCGAGGCGGTCGATTTCGTCACGCTGAAGGAGGAACTCGCGCGGGCGGGGGAACTGGACACGGTCGGCGGCCCGGCCTACGTCGCGTCGCTCGTCGACGGCGTGCCCCGCGCGACCAACGTCGAGCACTACGCGAAGATCGTCAAGGAGAAGGCGGTCCTCCGGAACCTGATCGCCGCGGCGAATACCATCCTCTCCGACGCCTACGAGGCCGACCAGGACGCGGCCGACATCCTCGACCGCGCGGAGCACTCGATCTTCGACATCGCCGAAGGGCGGATCCGGTCGGGCTTCCTGTCGCTCGCGACCATCGCGGAATCGGCGTCGGAGTCGATCCAGAAGGCGCACGAGGAGAAGAAGCTCGTCACGGGGGTGCCGACCGGCTTTGCGGACCTCGACAGCCTGACGTCCGGCTTCCAGCGCGGCGACCTGATCATCGTGGCGGCCCGCCCGTCGATGGGCAAGACCTCGCTCGCGCTGAACATCGCGCAGCACGTCGGGACCAAGACCGACCACACCGTGGGCGTGTTCAGCCTGGAGATGTCGCGCGAGCAGTTGTTCCTGCGCATGCTCGCCTCGGAGGCGGAGATCGACGGCCACGCGCTGCGGACGGGCTTCCTCCGCACCGACGACTGGGGGCGGCTCCTCGAGGCGATCAGCACGCTCAGCGCGGCGAAGGTCTACATCGACGACACGCCGTCGATCGGCGTGCTGGAGATGCGCGCCAAGTCGAGGCGGCTGGCGGCCGAGCACGGCCTGCACCTGCTGGTCGTCGACTACATCCAGCTGATGCAGGGCCGCGGGCGGTTCGACAACCGGACGCAGGAACTCGGCCAGATCTCGCGGGCGCTCAAGGGGCTGGCCAAGGAGCTGGACATCCCGGTCGTCGTGCTCTCGCAGCTCAGCCGGGCGCCGGAGACGCGGGCGGACCACCGGCCGCAGCTCTCCGACCTGCGCGAGTCGGGCGCGCTCGAGCAGGACGCCGACGTCGTCGTCCTCATCTACCGCGAGGATTTCTACAACCAGGACAGCGCGGGCGAGAGCGTCGCCGAGATCATCGTGGCCAAGCAGCGCAACGGCCCGACCGACACGGTCAAGCTCGCGTTCATCAAGGAGCGCACGCGCTTCGAGAACTACGAGCCGGGGGCCTGACCGAAGGCCGCCCGGCCGCGCGCCGCCTGTTCCGCATGGTTCGCTCCACCCTCGCTCACGTCGACCTGGCCGCGCTGCAGGCCAACTACCGCGCCATCGAAGCGTTTCTCGCCTCCCGGACGCCGGCCTCGCGCCGCCCGCCCGACATCATCGCCGTCGTCAAGGCCAACGCGTACGGCCACGGGGCGCGGCCGGTCGCGCTGGCCCTCGAGCGGGCCGGAGCCTCGACGCTGGCCTGCGCGGACATCGAGGAAGGCGTCGCGCTGCGGCGGGCCGGCGTCCGCGGGCGCATCCTGGTGTTCGGCGCGCTCAGCGTGAGCGACCTTGCCGGGCTGTTCGACTACGACCTGACGCCAACCTGTTCAACGCCCGGCGCGGGCCGCGCGCTCCAGGCCGCGGCCGCGGCGCGCGGACGACGGCTCCGCTACCACCTCAAGATCGACACCGGCCTCAACCGGCTCGGCTTCCGGCACGACCACCTCGCCTCCACGCTCCCGGGACTGTTCGCGAGCCCGAACCTCGACCTGGCCGCCGTCTACACGCACTTCGCGACCGCCGACGACCCCGCGCACCCGCTGTTCGAGGAGCAGCGCCGCCGGTTCGGCGCCGCGCTCGAGCGGATCGCGGGGATGGGCGTGAGCGTGCCCGCGCGGCACGCGGCCAACAGCGCCGCCCTGCTGCGCGAGCCGCGCGCCTGGTACGAGTTCGTCCGCCCCGGGCTGCTGCTCTACGGTGTGGCGCCGCGCCCCTGGGCAGAGACCCTGCCGCTTCGCCCCGTGATGTCGCTGCGCAGCCGCATCGTTTCGGTCAAGAACGTCCGGGCCGGCGAGGGGGTCGGCTACGGGGCCCGCTTCTCGCCCTCGACGCCGCGCGTCGTCGCCACCGTGCCGGCCGGCTACGCCGACGGTCTCGATGCCCGGCTGGGAGGCCGGGGAGAGGTGCTCGTCGGCGGCCGCCGCGCGCCCATCGTCGGCGCGGTGTCGATGGACATGCTGGCCGTGGACGTCACCGGCGTCCCGGTCGACCCGGGCGACGAGGTGGTGCTGCTCGGGGAGCAGGGCGGCGAACGGATCACGGCGAGCGACATGGCCGCGGCGATCGACACGATCCCCTACGAAGTGCTGTGCCGGATCGGTTCGCGGATCGAGCGGGTGTACGATGAAACGCGAGGGTAGGCGGCGGACAGCGTGTCACGGTGGAAGGACGGGAACCGGATCGGCGTGGCGCGGCCTGAAGCCCGAAGCCTGTAGCCTGGGGCCTGATTCGGCCGCGAGCCGCGAGCCGCGGGCCGGAGAGTGAAACGATGAAGCCTCCCAAGTCCGTGTTCGTCTGCCAGGAATGCGGCGCCCAGGCCCCGAAGTGGATGGGACGCTGCGCCGACTGCGGGGCCTGGAACTCGCTCGTCGAGGAGCGGCTGGCGGAGCCGGCGCCGGCGCAGGGCGGCGGCGCGGCGGCGGCCCGTTACGCGCTCGGCGGCGGGGCCGGCGCCAGGCTCTACGCCGACATCCAGATGGCCGACGCCCCCCGGCTCGCCAGCGGCATCGAGGAGTTCGACCGCGTGCTCGGCGGCGGCATCGTCCCCGGCTCGCTCGTGCTGCTCGGCGGAGAACCGGGGATCGGCAAGTCCACGCTGCTGCTGCAGGTGGCCGCGTCGTTCGCCCGGAAGGTGGGGCCGGTGCTCTACAGTTCGGGGGAGGAATCCGAGCACCAGGTGAAATCGCGCGGCGAGCGGCTCGGCGTCGGCGAGGCACCGATCTACCTGCTCGCCGAGACCTGCCTCGAGCGGGTGCTCGAGGAAGCGTCGCGCCTCAAGCCGGCGCTGCTCGTCGTCGATTCGATCCAGACGGTGTTCTCGCTGAAACTGCAGTCCGCGCCCGGCAGCATCGGGCAGATCCGCGAGGCGGCGACGCAGCTGCTGTTCACCGCCAAGGGACACAACGTGCCGACGTTCCTCGTCGGGCACGTCACCAAGGACGGCAGCCTCGCAGGCCCGAAGTCGCTCGAGCACATCGTCGACACCGTGCTCTACTTCGAGGGGGAACAGCACCACGTTCACCGGATCGTCCGGGCGGTGAAGAACCGGTTCGGCGAGGTCTCCGAACTCGGCGTGTTCGAAATGACGGGCGCCGGCCTTCGCCCGGTGCCCAACCCGTCGGCGCTGTTCCTGGCCGAGCGTCCGGCGGCGTCGCCGGGGTCCGCGGTGGTCTGCTGCATCGAGGGGTCCCGCCCGATCCTCGTCGAGGTGCAGGCGCTCGTGAGCGGCAGCCTGTACGGCAACGCGCGCCGCATGGCCATCGGCATCGACCAGAACCGGCTGTCGCTGCTCGTCGCCGTGCTCGAGAAGCGGGCCGGCCTGAGCCTGGTCGGCGAGGACGTGTTCGTCAACGTCGCCGGCGGGATGTCGATCGACGAACCGGCCGCGGACCTGGCCGTCGTCGCCTCGGTCGCCTCCAGCCTGCGGAACCGTCCGGTCCGCCCGAAGACCGCGGTTTTCGGCGAGATCGGCCTCGCCGGGGAGGTCCGGGCGGTGACGCAGGCGGCCCGCCGGGTCAGAGAAGCTGCACAGATGGGGTTCACTCGCTGTATCCTTCCGAGAGGCAACCTCGATCCCCGGGACCTCGCGTCGGTCGATTCGTGCGAGGTCGTGGGCGTTGCCGCGATCGGTGAAGCCTTGGACGCCTTGTTCGCGTAGGCGCCGCGGGCCGGGTTCCCTCATTGCCCCCGGCCGTGTCGGCGTGTCATTCGAATCCGGAACCGGGAGCTCCCAGATGACGTGGTTCATACTCGCCCGGACGCTCTTCATCGCCGCGATCGCCTTCACCTCGGGCCTGCTGCAGCCGCTGGCGGGATTCGGTTTGGCCGGCTTGAACGGGATGGTCGTCAACGGGCTGTTCGGCCTGGTGCTCGCCCTCCTCATCATCGTGTTCGAAGCCCGCCTCAAGGACGTGGCCGTCACGACGACGCTCGGCGCGCTGCTCGGCGGCGCGACCGGGCTGGTCATCGCGAGGACGATCGAAACGGCGCTCACCTGGACCGACACGCGCGACACGCGGGTGTTGTTCCTGCGCAGCGTCGTGCTGCTCGTGCTGCCCTACATCGGCACCGTGATGGGCGCCCGCAAGGGCGAGTGGCTGGAACCCGCGCGCCTGGTCGGCCTCTTCCGCGCGGCCGGCCCGCAGCGCCGCTACAAGGTGCTCGACACGAGCGTCATCATCGACGGCCGGATTGCCGACGTCTGCGAGACCGGGTTCATCGACGGGGCGCTGGTCATCCCGCAGTTCGTCCTCAAGGAACTGCAGCTGGTCGCCGACTCGGCCGACGCGCTCAAGCGCAACCGCGGGCGGCGGGGACTCGACATCCTGCAGAAGATCCAGAAGATGTCCGGCGTCGAGGTCATCATCTCCGACGTCGACTTCCCGGAGGTTCGGGAGGTCGATCTCAAGCTCATCGAGCTGGCCCGTTCGCTGCAGGGCAAGATCGTCACCAACGACTTCAACCTGAACAAGGTGGCGCAGCTTCGCGGGGTGGACGTGCTGAACGTCAACCAGCTCGCCAACTCGCTCAAGCCGGTCGTGCTGCCCGGCGAGACGATGAAGGTCTTCATCCTCAAGGAAGGCAAGGAGTACAACCAGGGCGTCGCCTACCTCGACGACGGCACGATGGTCGTGGTCGACAACGCGCGCCGGCTGATCTCGAAGACGATCGACATCGTCGTCACGAGCGTGCTGCAGACGACGGCCGGCAAGATGATCTTCGGCCGGTACATCGAGGCGGGCCCGTCCGCGTCGTTGGGCGCGCCGGTCCCGCCCCCGGCCGCCACGCCGCCGGCCGCCAACGGCGGACAGGCGGTCGTCACGGCGAAGCCCAACGGCCCCGCCGTCCCGGCGTCGATCCCTGGCCCGGCCGAGAAGGACGACGCGAGGGGGCGGGCGCGGTGAAGGTGCCGCCGTTCCACTGGTGGCGGACCGTCTTCTTCCTGATCCCGGCGATCGCCGTGTACTCGATCGTCCTGGGCACGCTGTCGATCGCCTCCAGCCTCTTCCAGCGCAGCGGGTTCTTCGCGCACCGGTGCGCCCGCGTCTGGTCGTGGCTCATCCTCGCGACGACCGGCGTGGACGTCGAGGTGCACGGCCTCGAGCGCCTGACGCCCGGCACGACCTACATCTTCGTGTCCAACCACCAGAGCATCTACGACATCCCGGTGGTGTTCTGGCACCTGCCGTGGCAGTTGCGGATCATCGCCAAGGACTCGCTCGCGAGCTTCCCGTTCCTCGGCTGGCACCTCAGCCGGACCGGCCACCTGCTCGTCGACCGGCACCATCCCAATCCGCTCGGCATCCTCAGGCGGTGGAAGGGACTGGTCTCGCAGGGGCTGTCGCTGCTCGTGTTCCCCGAGGGCACCAGGAGCCCCGACGGCACGGTCGGGCGGTTCAAGGGCGGCAGCTTCCTGCTCGCGATCCAGGCCGGCCTGCCGCTGGTGCCCGTGTCGGTGAGCGGCAGCCGCCACGTGATGCGGAAGAACCGGCTGATGACCTGCCCCGGGCACGTGCGCCTGGTCGTGCACGACCCGGTGCCGACGGTCGGTCTCGAGGCGAGCGCGGACAGCGCGCGTCGTCTGGCCGAGCAGATCCGCGAGGCCATCCGCGCGGATGTCGACGAGCCAGGCGGCGTCGAGCCGCGCGGTTGAGTCACACAAGGAGACCGGGTCATGTTCAATCTCTGGGTGAGCATCGCGCTGCTCGGCCTGTGGAGCTGCGTGGGCGTCATCTACCGGAACAGCCGCAAGGCCTCGCTCCAACTCGACGAGATCGTGCGGCTGCTGGGCGTGATCGCCGACAGGAAGTAAGCCTTCGCCGACCTCGCGGGGAAAGTCCTCTTCGATGACCTTCACCCTCGCCCCGGATCTGGCTCCCGTCGTTCAGCCCGCCGCGCTGGTGGTGGACGGCGTCACCGTCGTCGAACGCGACGGCCGGCTGACGCTGGCCGATCGCCTCGGCCCCTTCGGCAATCCGTCGTCCGACTCGCTCCGCACGATGGTCACGACGGAGACGACGCGCGCGATGGCGGTGATCTTCGCCCCGCGCGCGCTGCCGGTGGACGCCGTCGTCTGGGCGCTGGACCTGACGTCCGAACGGACGCGAACCTACGCCGGCGGCGTCGAGCGACAGCGATTCATCATCTGAAGAAGTACGAAGTAAGAAGTAAGAAGTAAGAAGTAAGAAGTAGGAGGTAGGAGGTCTTGAGCGCTGAGCCTTGAGCGCTGAGCCTTGAGCCCTGAGCCCTGAGGCCTGAGGCCTGAAGCCTGAAGCCTGAAGCCTGAAGCCTGAAGCCTGTATAATCGAACGTTGCTCCCCATTGCCGGAAGCCGACCATGCACGTATCCGCCATCATCGCAGCCGGAGGACGCGGGCGACGCCTGGGCGCCGGTGTGCCCAAGCAGTTGCTCGAACTCGGCGGCCGGCCGATGCTCCAGTGGAGCCTCGACGCGTTCCTGTCGTGCGGGCGGGTCGACGACGTGGTCGTCGTGGTGCCGCCGGAGTGGATCGCCGCGCCTCCAGCGTGCCTGCGCCGCGAGCGGGTTCGGCTGGTGCCCGGGGGCGACCGGCGCCAGGACTCGGTGGCGAACGGGTTCGCCGCCCTGCCGGAGGCGACCGACATCGTGCTGATCCACGACGCCGCCAGGCCACTGGTGGACGGCGCGACGATCGAGGCCGCGATCGCCGCCGCGGCCGAAGCGGGCGCCGCGATCGTCGCCCTGCCAGCGCGCGACACGATCAAGTGGTCGTCGGCCGGCGTGGCCGGCGAGTCGGGGAGCCCGACCGGTGAGGGGGATCGCACGGTCGAACGCACGCTGCCGCGAGAGCGCGTCTACCTCGCGCAGACGCCCCAGGCGTTCCGCCGGGACGTGTTGCGCGCGGCCGTGGAACTCGGGCTGGGCGGCGTCGAGGCGACCGACGAAGCGGCGCTGGCCGAGCGGGCCGGCTACACCGTCCGGCTGGTCGGCGGGAGCGTGCGGAACATCAAGGTGACGACGGCCGACGATCTCGTCGTCGCGGAGGCACTTGTGAACGCCGAGTCGAGCGGCTCCGTCGCGCGCGCGGCCGGGTCCCCGGGCCCGCCGGCCTTCCGCGTCGGCGAGGGCTACGACCTGCACCGGTTCGCCGAAGGGCGCCGGTTGATCCTGGGCGGGGTCGAGATCCCGTTCGACCGCGGCCTCGCGGGTCACTCGGACGCCGACGCGCTCTGCCACGCGGTGACCGACGCCGTGCTCGGGGCCGCGTCGCTCGGCGACATCGGCGAGCACTTTCCGGACACCGACGAGCGCTGGCGCGGCGCGTCGAGCGTCGCGATGCTGCGATACGCCGTGGAGCTGGCGGCCGGCCGGGGCTTCCGCGTCGTGAACGTGGACGCGACGATCGTGGCCGAGCGCCCAAAGCTCGGCCCGCACCGCGCCGCGATGGCGGCCTCGCTCGCCCGGGCCCTCGGGCTGGGCGAGTCGGCGGTGAGCGTGAAGGCGAAGACGAACGAAGGTGTGGACGCCACCGGGCGCGGCGAGGCGCTGGCCGTCCATGCGGTCGCGCTGCTGCAGCGTGACGGCGCGATAGACTGACCACCGATCACTAGTCACTAGCCACTGATCACTGATATGCGTGTCCGTTTCGCCCCCAGTCCGACCGGCCACCTGCACGTCGGCAACGCGCGCACGGCGCTGTTCAACTACCTGATGGCCCGCGGCTCGGGCGGCGCGTTCATCCTGCGGATCGAGGACACCGACGTCGAGCGGTCGACGCGCGAGTCCGAGGCGGCGATCCTCGAGGACCTGCGCTGGATGGGGCTCCGTTGGGACGAGGGGCCCGACGTCGGCGGGCCTCACGCTCCCTACCGCCAGTCGGAGCGCGTCGGCCTCTATCGCGACGTCGCCGCGAAGCTGGTCGCCGAGGGGCAGGCGTATCACTGCTTCTGCTCGCCGGAGCGGCTCGATGCGGACCGCCAGGCGGCGCTCGCCGCGGGCCTGCCGCCGAAGTACCCGGGCACGTGCCGCGCGATCGCGGAGCGCACGGCGCGCGATCGGATCGCGCGCGGCGAGCGGGCCGTCGTCCGCTTCAGCGTGCCGGAGGACCGCAACGTCGTGTTCACCGACCTGGTCCGGGGCCCGGTGACGTTCCACACGAGCGTGATCGGCGACCCGGTGCTCGTCAGGTCCGACGGCCACCCGGCGTACAACTTCGCCGTCGTGATCGACGACGCCTCGATGGAGGTGACCCACGTCGTCCGTGGCGAGGACCACATCTCCAACACGCCGCGCCAGATCCTGATCTACGAGGCGCTCGGCTTCACGCCGCCGGCGTTCGCCCACCTGGCCCTGGTGATGGGCCCCGACCACTCGCCCCTCTCCAAGCGCCACGGCGCGACGTCGGTGGCCGAGTTCCGCGCGAAAGGCTACCTGCCCGAGGCGCTGGTCAACTACCTGGCCCTCATCGGCTGGTCGCCGGGCGGCGATGACGAACTGCTGCCGGTCGAGGAGCTGGCGCGACGGTTCTCGATCGGCGACGTCGGCCACAGCGCCGGCGTCTTCGACGAGGAGAAGCTCGCCTGGGTCGATCGCCATTACCTGCGGACGGCCGATCCCGCGCGGGTCGCGGAGCTGTCGCTCGGCTACTTCACGCGCGACGGCCTGGCGAGCGACCCGGGCCCGGCGGGGCTCGAGTACCTCGCGGCCGTGCTGCCCATGGCCACGTCCTCGGTCGATCGGCTCGACGAGATTCCGTCCCGCCTGGCGTTCCTCTTCGCGTTCGACCCGGCGCGGGCGGTGGCGGACCCGGAGGTGGCCGGGGTGCTCGCGCAGGAGGGGGCGCGGGAGGTGGTCGAGTGCCTGGCGCGCGAGCTCTCGCGCGGTCCGCGTCTCGTCGATCGCGACCGGTTCCGCGCGGTGGTCGGCGCGGTGAAGCAGCAGACCGGGCAGAAGGCGAAGGGGTTGTTCCACCCGATCCGCGTGGCGCTGACCGGCGCGTCGGGCGGGCCGGAGCTCGACCTGGCGGTGCCGGCGATCGATCGCGGCGCGGAACTGCCGGCGACGGCCGGCCTCGCGCCGATCCTCGGCTGCCGCGAGAGGGCGGCGGCATTCGCGGAGGCGCTCAGGAATGCGTAGCGGGCAGCAGGCAGGGGATCACGGTCTGGGGCCGGAAGGCGGAGTGGCAGGCAGCGGACTCGGCTTGACGCGTGTGACACGGCCGAACGCCGAACGTCGAAGGTCGTACGGCCCAGGGTGCCGCCAGCCGACAGCCGCGAGCCGCCAGCCGGAGTTACCGTGATCATCTACGGCATCAACCCCGTCCTCGAGGCGCTTCGCGTAGGGCGCGTGCGGGGCCTACGGGTGTCGGCGCGCGCCGACAAGCGCGTGCAGGAGATCCTGCGGACGGCCGCCGCCGCGCACGTCGCCGTGCAGGCGGTCGAGGCGGCCGAACTCGATCGGATCTCGCGCGGCCGGCCGCACCAGGGCGTCGCGGCCGACGTCGAGGAGGCGCCGGACTACGACGTGTCCGATCTCGTCCGGACGACGGGACACGCGCCGCTCGTCGTGGTGCTCGACGGCGTCGAGGACCCGCAGAACTTCGGCGCCATCCTGCGCGTGTCCGACGCGGCGGGCGCCGACGGGGTGATCCGCCAGACGCGGCGCGCCGCCGCGATCGACGGCGTGGCGGCGAAGGCGTCGGCCGGCGCGATCGCGCACGTGCGGATCGCCAGCGTCGTGAACATCGCGCGGGCCGTCGAGGAGCTCAAGTCGGCCAACGTCTGGACGGTGGGGCTCACGGGCGACGCGCCCGAGGTGTACACCGACCTGGACCTGACGCTGCCGACCGCGCTCGTGCTGGGCGCCGAAGGGGAGGGGCTCAGGCGGCTGGTGCGCGAGACGTGCGACCGGACGGCTTCGATCCCGATGCTCGGACACGTGAGCAGCGTCAACGTGAGCGTGGCCGCCGGGATCGTGCTGTTCGAAGCGGTCCGCCAGCGGCAGGCCGCCGGGCGGACGGCGCCGGCCGATCCGGCCGGTCGAAAAGGGCCCGTGGACGAGGTTTCGTGAGCCTCCGGCGCACTTGTCGATTGGCATAGGACGTGCTACGATAAATCCTTTCGTCTGGCTGGCGTAGCTCAGTCCGGTAGAGCAGCTGATTTGTAATCAGCCGGTCAGGGGTTCAAATCCCTTCGCCAGCTCCATCGACGTGACGCCAGGGGCGCGGTGTCGGCGGCGGAATTCCGTGACCGAAGCGCGCCGGAACCGGCCGGATGGAAGACGACGGTTTTTGGTGTGGCGAGGTTGCAGAGCGGTCAAATGCAACAGACTGTAAATCTGTCGCCCAAGTGGCTTCGGAGGTTCGAATCCTCCCCTCGCCACCAACCTTCGCTCACGGTGCAGGCGAAGGTTGTCCGCCGTAGCCCGAAGGGCGAAGGCGGACAGCCCCTGTGAGCGTCGGTTGGCAAGCCAAGGCCAGAGTTGCCGCGCCGCGGCGACAGCGGTTCGGTCGGAGACGGGTCGAGGGCGGTGCCGGACAGTGTGGCCGGGCGGCGTCTGCCGCCCGTGCGGATAGCCCCCGGGGAAGGCTCGATGGGCGGGAGTAACTCAGTGGTAGAGTCACAGCCTTCCAAGCTGTTGGTCGCGGGTTCGATCCCCGTCTCCCGCTCCATCCTTCGCTCGGGAATGCCAGCGAAGGATGGCCTCGCCGGAGCGGCGCACGGCGCCGCGAAGGCGGGCTGTAGAAAGGGCTTCCCGAGCTTCGGCTAGGCAAGCCAGTACCGCCGTCGCCGCGGAACGGCGCAGGCGGTCAGGTGTTCGGTGGGCAGCGCGACTGCCCGAGATGTCAGGTCCCGTGCCGATGTAGCTCAGTCGGCAGAGCGCGTCCTTGGTAAGGACGAGGTCACCAGTTCGATTCTGGTCATCGGCTCCAGTTCAGCCCGCCGACGCGGACGCCGCTGATGCGGCGTCCGCCGAGGCGGAGCGAGGATCACGCGCATGGCGAAAGAAAAATTTGACCGCACGAAACCGCACGTGAACGTGGGGACGATCGGGCACATCGACCACGGGAAGACCACGCTGACGGCGGCGCTGACGAAGGTGGCGGCCGACAAGGGCTGGGCGAAGTACGTGTCGTATGACGAGGTGGCGAAGGCGTCGGAATCGCAGGGGCGCCGCGACGCGACGAAGATCCTGACGATCGCGACGAGCCACGTCGAGTACAGCTCGGCCAAGCGGCACTACGCGCACGTGGACTGCCCGGGGCACGCGGACTACATCAAGAACATGATCACGGGCGCGGCGCAGATGGACGGGGCGATCGTGGTGGTGTCGGCGGTGGACGGGCCGATGCCGCAGACGCGGGAGCACGTGCTGCTGGCGCGGCAGGTGGAAGTGCCGTGCCTGGTGGTGGCGCTGAACAAGGTGGACGCGGTCGACGACCCGGAGCTGCTGGACCTGGTGGAGCTGGAGGTGCGGGAGCTCCTGACCTCGTATGGGTTCCCCGGCGATGACGTGCCGGTGGTGCGGGTGTCGGCGCTGAAGGCGCTGCAGGGGGATCCGGACGGGGCGAAGGGGATCGAGGCCCTGCTGGAGGCGCTGGACAGCTACGTGCCGATGCCGCAGCGCGAGGTGGACAAGCCGTTCCTGATGCCGATCGAGGACGTGTTCTCGATCTCGGGGCGCGGGACGGTGGTGACCGGGCGCGTGGAGCGGGGCAAGGTGAAGGTGGGCGAGGAAGTGGAGATCATCGGGTTCCGGCCGACGATGAAGAAGATCGTCACGGGCGTCGAGATGTTCAAGAAGCTGCTCGACGAAGGGGTGGCGGGGGACAACATCGGGGTGCTGCTGCGCGGGCTGGAGAAGACGGACGTGGAGCGCGGGCAGGTGCTGGCCAAGCCGGGGTCGATCACGCCGCACACGAAGTTCAAGGCGGAAGTGTACGTGCTGTCGAAGGACGAGGGGGGGCGGCACACGCCGTTCTTCAACGGGTACCGGCCGCAGTTCTACCTGCGGACGACCGACGTGACGGGGTCGATGTTCCTGCCGGAGGGCGTGGAGATGGTGATGCCCGGGGACAACACGAGCATCCGGGCGGAGCTGATCACGCCGGTGGCGATCGAGAAGGGGTCGAAGTTCGCGATCCGCGAGGGCGGCCGCACGGTCGGCGCGGGGACGGTCACGGAAATCCTCGAGTAGCGAAGGAATCAGGCGTCAGGAGTCAGGAATCAGGTCTGTCCCTGAATCCCGAATCCCGATTCCCGAATCCTGAGAGCGAGCGAAGCGAGTTATGCGCGACATCATCATCCTGGCCTGCACCGACTGCAAGCGCCGGAATTACAACACGACGAAGAACAAGAAGAAGACGACCGAGCGTCTCGAGCTCAGCAAGTTCTGCCCGCACTGCCGCAAGCACACGGCACACCGGGAGACGAAGTAGTGATCTGGGATCAGGGTTCCGGAATCGGGAACCGGGGGCGAACCCTGCCCCCCGACCCCCGACCCCTGTCCCCTGTGGGAGTTACAGGCCAGTAGCTCAACTGGAAGAGCACCGGTCTCCAAAACCGGGGGTTGGGGGTTCGATCCCCTCCTGGCCTGCCATTCACGGAGGCTCAGGGCTCAAGGCTCAGGACTCAGGCCGACTCTAGCCCTGAGCCCCCCGAGCCCTGAGTCGTGAGCCTTGAGTCGGCAATCGTAAGTGAGAAGTGCCGTGGCAATCATCGATAACGTCAAGGACGCGGGCGGCAACGTGACCGGGTGGTGGGGGACGCTCAAGACGTTCCTCATCGAGGTCCGCAACGAACTCAAGCGCGTCACCTGGCCTTCGCGGAAGGAAGTGTACGCGACGACGGTCGTCGTGATCCTCACGTCGATCTTCTTCGGGCTGTACCTCTTCATCCTGGACTACGGGCTGAACTCGGGGTTCCAGGCGATCTTCAAGTGGTTTGGTGTGGCATGACCGACGACCGGACGAAACAGTGGTACATCGTCCACACCTACTCGGGATTCGAGAAGAAGGTCTCTGAATCCCTTCGGCAGCGCGTACAGGCGTACGGGCTGCAGGAGGAGATCGGGGAGATCCTCATCCCGACCGAGATCGTCGTGGAGATGCGCGGCGGGCGCAAGGTCGAGACGCCCAAGCGCTTCTTCCCCGGCTACATCCTCGTCGAGATGTACATGTCGGACAACGCCTGGCATGTCGTCAAGAACACGCCGAAGGTGACCGGCTTCGTCGGCGCCGGTGCCCGGCCCACGCCGCTCAGCCGCGAGGAGGTCGACCAGATCCTCCTCCAGGTGACGACGGCGGCCGAGAAGCCGAAGCCCAAGTACTCGTTCGAGAAGGGTGAGCGCGTCCGGATCAACGAGGGGCCGTTCACCAGCTTCGAAGGCACCATCGACGAGGTCAACCCGGATCGGAGCACGCTCAAGGTGATGGTGACCATCTTCGGCCGGTCCACGCCGGTCGAGCTCGATTTCATGCAGGTGGAGAAGTTGTAGGACGGAGACCAGGGTCTTATGGCGAAGAAAATTCAGGCGGTGGTGAAGCTCCAGATTGCAGCCGGCAAGGCGACGCCGGCGCCTCCCGTCGGCACGGCGCTCGGCCCCCACGGGCTGAACATCATGGACTTCTGCAAGAACTTCAACGCGAAGACCGCCAAGGACGAGGGGCTCATCATCCCGGTCGTCGTGACCGTGTACGCCGACCGCAGCTATACCTTCATCACCAAGACGCCGCCCGCGGCCGTGCTGCTCAAGCGGGCCGCGAACATCGCGAAGGGGTCGGCCGAGCCCAACAAGAACAAGGTCGGCACGGTGACGCTCAAGCAGGTCGAGGAGATCGCCCGGCTCAAGATGCCCGACCTCAACGCCGACAGCCTCGAGGCGGCCGTCAAGACCGTCTCCGGGACCGCGCGGTCGATGGGGCTGGACGTGATTCAGTAACCGGGATCGGGGATCGGGGACCAGGGATCGGGGACGAACCCCGACCCCTGACTCCCGATCCCTGACCCCGAAAGCGCGTGGGAGGGCCCGCCGTCGCGGGTCCGTTGACCACAGGGAGGGTCAATGAGAAAGTCAGGGAAGAAGTTCACCGCCGCCAAGGCGCAGGTCGGCGACCGGGTGTATGGCCTCGACGCCGCCGTGCCGCTCGCCCAGAAGGTCAAGTTCGCGAAGTTCGACGAGACCGTCGAGCTCGCCTTCCGGCTCGGCGTCGATCCCAAGCACGCCGACCAGATGGTGCGCGGCACCGTCGTGCTGCCGCACGGCCTCGGCAAGACCAAGAAGGTCCTGGCCATCGCCGGCGGCGAGAAGCAGAAGGAAGCCCTGGAAGCCGGCGCCGACATCGTGGCCGGCGAGGAGATCGTCGAGAAGATCCAGGGCGGATTCATCGACTTCGAGGCCGTCGTCGCGACGCCGGACATGATGAAGTCGGTCGGCCGCCTCGGCAAGGTGCTCGGCCCGCGCGGCCTGATGCCCAACCCGAAGACCGGCACCGTCACCTTCGACATCGGCAGGGCCGTCCGCGAGATCAAGGCCGGCAAGGTGGAGTTCCGCGTCGACAAGACCGGGATCGTCCACGCGCCGGTCGGCAAGGCCTCGTTCCCGACCGAGAACCTGCTGCAGAACGCCCACGCCTTGGTCGATGCGATTGTGAAGGCGAAGCCCGCGGCGGCCAAGGGCCGGTACCTCAAGAGCCTCGTGCTGTCCACGACGATGGGCCCGGCCATCCGGATCGACACGGCCGCCGTCGACATCGCGAAGAAGTAGGGAAGAAGGTGCAGCAGTCATGGCGTTGACGAGAAGCGAGAAGACAGACACGCTCGAGCAGGTGGCGGCGGCGCTCCAGGGCGTCGACACCGCGATCCTGTTCGACTACAAGGGGCTCAACGTGCCCCAGGTGACCGAGCTGCGGCGCCAGGTCCGCGCCGCCAAGGGGCAGTACCGGGTGGTCAAGAACACGCTCGCCCGCCGCGTCCTCAAGGGCACGGCCTTCGAGCCGCTGAGCGAGTTCTTCCAGGGGACGACGGCCATCGTCTACACGGGCACCGACCCGGTGGCGCTGGCCAAGACGCTGACGACGTTCGCGAAGACCGCGCCGCAGCTGACCATCAAGGCGGCCGTGGTGCAGGGGCGGAAGATCCAGGCCGCCGAGGTGACCGAGCTGGCGGCGCTCCCGGGCAAGCCGGAGCTGTACGCGAAGCTGCTCTTCCTCCTCAACGCGCCGATGGTCCGTCTGGTCACCGTCCTCAACGCGGCGCCGCAGGCGCTGCTGAACGTGCTCGCGCAGGCGGAGAAGAAGAAGGGCGACGACGCATAGACCTTGGCGGGTCCCACGACCTGTCCTACACCCACAGGGCCGGCGGCCCTGGACCCGTAGGGCGGACCACCGGGTCCGCCAATGCGGCATTCATGAGCGAGGAGAACTGACATGGCGGAAGTGAACCAGCAGCAGGTGATCGATTACATCAAGGGCATCAGCGTGCTCGAGCTGTCGCAGCTCGTGAAGGCGCTCGAAACCGAGCTCGGCGTGTCGGCGATGTCGGCGATGCCCATGGCGATGCCGGCGGGCGGCGGCGCGGCGCCGGCGGCCCAGGTCGAGGAGAAGACCGAGTTCAACGTCATCCTCACCGAGGTGGGCGACAAGAAGATCAACGTGATCAAGGTCGTCCGCGAGGTCACCAGCCTCGGGCTGAAGGAAGCCAAGGACCTGGTCGAGGGCGCGCCGAAGCCGGTCAAGGAAGGCGTGCCGAAGGACGAGGCCGAGGCGATCAAGCAAGAAGTTCGCAGAGGTCGGCGCCAAGGTCGAGATCAAGTAGGGGCGGATCTCGCGCCCGCCTTCGCGGGCACCGCGGTCGCGGCGCCCGCTCCGGCGGGGCGCCGGTTCCGACCAGACGTCGGCCGGGGGGCTGGCAGGCACGCCCGCCCCTCCGGCCGGATGAACGCGCGCCTTCTGCCGAGCAGTGCCGCGTCCCCGAACGAGCGGCTTCGAGCCACCGCGCGCGGCCCGAAGCGCGGCCATCCGTCGCGCCCCGTCCGGCGGGGCGCTGTTGTTGAGACCTGCACAGGATGTACAGCCTTCCCAAGAACGTTTACCGCGAGCGCATCGACTTCTCGAAAATCAAGACCACGATCCCGATCCCGAACCTGATCGAGATCCAGAAGAACTCGTACGAGCGCTTCCTCCAGATGAACCGCCTGCCGGCCGAGCGGGACGACGCCGGGCTGCAGTCGGTGTTCAAGTCGGTGTTCCCGATCTCCGACTTCCGGGAGAACTCCTCGCTCGAGTTCATCGACTACTCGATCGGCAACTGGGAGTGCAAGTGCGGCAAGCTCGTCGGCCTGCACCACTTGCGCAAGCCGTGCGCCGGCTGCGGGAACACGCTCGTCGTGGACCCGTACGGCGACCGGGACGTGCTCTGCCCGCGCTGCGGCCGCGCCAACGAGGTGCGGGGCGACGCGTGCGACATCTGCGGGCAGACGGTCGGGCTGAAGCTCAAGTACGACGTGGACGAGTGCCAGGAGCGCGGCATGACTTACGCCGTGCCCCTCAAGGTCACCATCCGCCTCGTGGTCTGGAACAAGGACCCCGAGACCGGCGTGAAGACGATCCGCGACATCAAGGAGCAGGAGGTCTACTTCGGCGACATCCCGCTGATGACCGAGAACGGCACCTTCATCATCAACGGGACCGAGCGCGTCATCGTCTCCCAGCTCCACCGTTCGCCGGGCGCGTTCTTCCACTCCGAGGACAAGACCCTCTACATCGCGCAGATCATCCCCTACCGCGGGTCGTGGGTCGAGTTCGAGTACGACGCCAAGAACCTGCTCTACGTCCGCATCGACCGCAAGCGCAAGTTCTTCGCCACCGTCTTCCTGCGCGCCCTCGGCCTCCAGAGCACCGAGGAGATCCTCCGGACCTTCTACACGGTCCAGCGGCTCTACCTCAAGCCCGGCGTCTACTGGAGCGTGAGCGAGAGCCTGGTCGGCCTGCGCGCGGGCGAGGACATCGAGATCAAGGGCTCCGACCTCGTCATCCACAAGGCCAAGAAGATCACCAACTCGGCGATCCTCGCCATGCGGAAGGCGGGCGTGGAGGCGGTGAAGATCGACGACGCGGAACTCGAGGGGGCGCACGCCGCCCAGGACGTCGTGGACATGGAGACGGGCGAGGTGCTCGTCCAGGCGAACGAGGAGCTGGCGGCGCGCCAGATCTCGATCCTCCAGGAGAAGGGGATCGAGCGCGTGGACATCTTCTTCCCCGAGCGCGACGAGATCGGCCCGATCGTCTCCCAGACGCTGCGCAAGGACACGATCCAGAACCACGTGCAGGCGCTGGTCGAGATCTACCGCCGGCTGCGGCCGGGCGACCCGCCGACCGAGGACAGCTCGCGGTCGCTGTTCGAGAACATGTTCTTCAACCCGCAGAAGTACGACTTCTCGCGGGTCGGCCGCCTCAAGCTGAACACCAAGCTCGGCCTCAACACGCCGCTCGACGAGAAGATCCTGCACCCGCAGGACTTCTACGAGGTCATCCGGTTCCTGCTCAAGCTCAGGCGCAACCTGGCCGCGGTCGACGACATCGACCACCTCGGCAACCGGCGCGTCCGCTCGGTCGGCGAGCTGCTCGAGAACCAGTTCCGCATCGGGCTGGTCCGCATGGAGCGCGCGATCAAGGAGAAGATGTCGGTCTACCAGGAAATGGCGACCGCCATGCCGCACGACCTGATCAACGCGAAGCCGGTCATGGCCGCGATTCGCGAGTTCTTCGGGTCCTCGCAGCTGTCGCAGTTCATGGACCAGACCAACCCGCTCTCCGAGGTCACGCACAAGCGGCGGCTGTCGGCCCTCGGGCCGGGCGGCCTCTCGCGCGAGCGCGCCGGGTTCGAGGTGCGCGACGTGCACCCGACGCACTACGGCCGCATCTGCCCGATCGAGACGCCGGAAGGCCCGAACATCGGCCTGATCTCGTCGCTGTCGTGCTACTCGCGGATCAACGAGTTCGGCTTCATCGAGTCGCCCTACCGCAAGGTCCGGGACGGCCGCGTCGTCGACTACGTCATCGTCCAGGACGGCGGCGGCACGAAGTTCAAGGCCGGCGAGATCGTCGAGGCGGCGGCGCTCGACGAGGAGAACACCCAGGCGAAGGCCCGCAAGAAGAAGCCGGCGGAGTGGGAGCCGTACTCCTTCTACCTCTCGGCGTGGGAGGAGGACAAGCACGTCATCGCCCAGGCGAACGTGCCGCTCGACGCCGACCGGCGCCTGACGCAGGACCGGGTCAACGCGCGCAAGGAAGGCGACTTCATCCTCGCGCCGCGCGAGGTCGTGGAGTTCATCGACGTCTCGCCCAAGCAGCTCGTCTCGGTGGCCGCGTCGCTCATCCCGTTCCTCGAGCACGACGACGCCAACCGCGCGCTGATGGGCTCGAACATGCAGCGCCAGGCCGTGCCGCTGCTCCGCGCCCGCGCGCCGCTGGTCGGCACCGGCATGGAGTACATCACCGCGCGCGACTCGGGCGCGGTCGTCTCGGCGCGCCGGTCGGGCACGGTCGACTTCGTGGACAGCCAGCGCGTGGTCGTCCGCGTCCACGGCGAGGGCGGGCGAGGCCGGCAAGGAGATGGGCGCCGACATCTACAACCTCACCAAGTTCAAGCGCTCGAACCAGAACACCTGCATCAACCAGCGGCCGATCGTGAAGGTCGGCCAGAAGGTCGCCAAGGGCCAGGCGCTCGCCGACGGCCCGTGCACCGACCTCGGCGAGCTCGCGCTCGGGCGCAACGTGCTCGTCGCGTTCATGCCCTGGCGCGGCTACAACTTCGAGGACGCGATCCTCGTCTCCGAGCGGATGGTCAAGGACGACTACTACACGTCCATCCACATCGAGGAGTTCGAGATCGAGGCGCGCGACACCAAGCTCGGGCCCGAGGAGATCACCCGCGACATCCCGAACGTGCCCGAGAGCGCGCTCAAGGACCTCGACGACAGCGGCATCATCCGGATCGGCGCCTACGTCAAGTCGGGCGACATCCTGGTCGGCAAGGTCACGCCGAAGGGCGAGACGCAGCTGACGCCGGAGGAGAAGCTGCTGCGCGCCATCTTCGGCGAGAAGGCCGGCGACGTCCGCGACGCCTCGCTGGTCTGCCCCCCCGGCATCGAGGGGATCGTCGTCGGCGTGAAGATCTTCTCCAGGAAGGGCATCGAGAAGGACGACCGCGCCAAGGCGATCGAGCAGGAAGAGCTCGACATGATGGAGAAGAACCTGCAGGACGAGGTCCGCATCCTCCACGACGAGGTCAAGAAGCGGATCGTCCAGATGGTGCAGGGCCAGACGCTGCGCGCCGACCTCTCCGACGAGTACGGCCGCGAGCGGATCCTGCGCAAGGGCACCGAGCTGACCGCCGAGGTGCTCCAGCCGGTCCCGTACGAGTCGATGCTCCGCCTCAAGGTCAGCGGCGACGACGCCCGCCTGCAGGACGAGCTGCACGACCTCGAGGAGCGCACCGAGCGGCAGGTGGAGGTCATCCGCCAGCTGTTCGAGGAGAAGAAGGAGAAGATCCGCCGCGGCGACGAGCTGCCGCCCGGCGTCATCAAGCTCGTCAAGACCTACGTCGCCATGAAGCGCAAGCTGTCGGTCGGCGACAAGATGGCCGGCCGGCACGGCAACAAGGGCGTCATCGCGCGCATCCTCCCCGAGGAGGACATGCCGCACCTGCCCGACGGCACGCCGGTCGAGATCGTGCTCAACCCGCTCGGCGTCCCGTCCCGTATGAACGTCGGGCAAATCCTCGAGACGCACCTCGGCTGGGCCGCGCACGCCCTCGGCCTCCACTTCGCGACGCCGGTCTTCGACGGCGCCACCGAGGGGGAGATCAAGGAGTGGCTCGAGAAGTCGGGCCACCCGCGCAGCGGCAAGACGCAGCTGTACGACGGGATGACGGGCGAGAAGTTCGAGCAGGACGTGACGGTGGGCTACATCTACATGCTCAAGCTGTCGCACCTGGTCGACGACAAGATCCACGCCCGGTCGATCGGGCCCTACTCGCTCATCACCCAGCAGCCGCTGGGCGGCAAGGCGCAGTTCGGCGGCCAGCGGTTCGGGGAGATGGAGGTCTGGGCGCTCGAGGCCTACGGCGCCGCGCACATCCTCCAGGAGCTGCTCACCGCCAAGTCGGACGACGTGACGGGCCGCGCCAAGATCTACGAGGCCATCGTCAAGGGCGACGCCTCGTTCACGCCGGGTCTGCCCGAGTCGTTCAACGTGCTGATCCGCGAGCTGCAGTCGCTCTGCCTCGACGTGGAGCTGATCCCGATCAAGAAGCGGCCGCAGCCGCCGGCGCCGCCCGCGGGGGCGCCGGTGCTCGAAGAGGGCGTGTAGGGAATCGGGCTCAGGGCCCACGGCCCGCGGCTCGCGGACGAGGCCCGGCGTCGGCGCCGGGCGGTGAGCGGCGGGCCCCGGGCCATTTTGGAGAAGAGCAAATGAAACCAAGCTTCCACGACAAGGCCGCGTTGATGGCCGACTTCGACGCCATCCGCATCAGCCTGGCGTCACCCGAGCGGATCCTCGGCTGGTCGCACGGCGAGGTCACCAAGCCGGAGACGATCAACTACCGGACGTTCAAGCCGGAGCGGGACGGCCTGTTCTGCGCCAAGATCTTCGGGCCGATCACCGACTGGGAGTGCTTGTGCGGCAAGTACAAGCGCATGAAGCACCGCGGCGTGGTCTGCGACAAGTGCGGCGTCGAGGTCACCCAGGCCAAGGTCCGGCGGGAGCGCCTCGGGCACATCGCGCTCGCGACGCCGGTCAGCCACGTGTGGTTCTTCAAGGGGCTGCCGAGCCGCATCGGCCACCTGCTCGACATCTCGCTGCGCGACCTCGAGCGGATCCTCTACTTCGAGGCCTACGTCGTCGTCGACGCCGGCGAGCACCGAGCTCAAGCCCAACCAGCTGCTCACCGAGGAGCAGTTCCGGAAGGCGCGCGAGGACTACGGCCCGACCGCCTTCCGCGCCCAGATGGGCGCCGAGGCGATCAAGGAGCTGCTCAAGCGGGTGGACGTCGAGCAGCTCGCGCTCGAGATGCGCGAGAAGATGCGCCGCGAGACCTCGGCGCAGAAGCAGCTCAAGTACGCCAAGCGGCTGCGCGTCGTCGACTCGTTCCGCAAGTCGAGCAACAAGCCGGAGTGGATGATCCTCGACGTCATCCCGGTCATCCCGCCCGAGCTGCGCCCGCTGGTGCCGCTCGACGGCGGCCGGTTCGCCACCTCGGACCTCAACGACCTCTACCGCCGCGTCATCAACCGGAACAACCGGCTGAAGAAGCTCATCGAGCTCAAGGCGCCCGACGTCATCATCCGCAACGAGAAGCGGATCCTCCAGGAGGCGGTCGACGCGCTGTTCGACAACGGCCGCCGCGGCCGCGTGCTGCGCGGGGCGAACAACCGCCCGCTCAAGTCGCTCTCCGACACCCTGAAGGGCAAGCAGGGCCGGTTCCGCCAGAACCTGCTCGGCAAGCGCGTCGACTACTCCGGCCGCTCGGTCATCGTCGTCGGGCCCGAGCTGAAGCTGAACCAGTGCGGGCTGCCGAAGAAGATGGCGCTCGAGCTGTTCAAGCCGTTCATCTACAACAAGCTCGAGCAGCGCGGCCTGGTGGCCACCATCAAGCAGGCCAAGGAGATGGTCGAGAAGGCCAGCCCCGAGGTCTGGGACGTGCTCGAGGAGGTCATCCAGGAGCACCCGGTGCTCCTCAACCGCGCGCCCACGCTGCACCGCCTCGGCATCCAGGCGTTCGAGCCGGTGCTGGTCGAGGGCAAGGCGATCCGCATCCACCCGCTCGTCTGCACGGCGTTCAACGCCGACTTCGACGGCGACCAGATGGCGGTGCACATCCCGCTGTCGCCCGAGGCGCAGATCGAGGCCTCGGTGCTGATGATGTCGTCGAACAACATCCTCTCGCCGGCCAACGGGGCGCCGATCGCGATCCCGTCGCAGGACATCGTCCTCGGCTGCTACTACCTGACCAAGGCGCGGCCGGGCGCCAAGGGCGAGGGGCGCGCGTTCGGCAACATCGACGACGTGGTGCTCGCGCTGCAGGCCGGGGAGGTGGAGACGCTCACCCCGATCCGCCTGCGCTACACCGGCCCGCTGATGGACCTGGCGGCCATGCCGCGCGACGACCAGGACGTGCTGCACGCCGACATCCAGCACGTCGAGCACAAGATCGTCAACACCACCGTCGGCCGCGTCATCTTCAACGACGCGCTGCCCGAGCAGGTGCCGTACATCAACGGCCTGCTCAAGCGGAAGGGGCTGCAGCAGCTGGTCAACCGCTGCTACCTCGACTTCGGCCACGAGCTGACCGTCGAGATGCTCGACAGCCTGAAGAACCTCGGCTTCCTCTACGCCACCCGGTCGGGGCTGTCGATCGGCATCGACGACCTGGTCATCCCGAGCGAGAAGCCCGCGCTGGTCGACGCGGCGCGCGAGGAGGTCATCAAGGTCGAGCAGCAGTACCAGGAAGGCGCGATCACCAACGGCGAGCGCTACAACAAGGTGATCGCCATCTGGTCGGACGTCACCGAGAAGATCGCCGACGAGATGTTCACCGAGATGGGCGAGATGGACACCGAGGGGAAGAGCTTCAACGCCGTCTACATGATGGCGGACTCCGGGGCCCGCGGGTCCAAGCAGCAGATCCGG
>CAVZMW010000004.1:0-1356763 GCA_963776495.1 uncultured Acidobacteriota bacterium
TGCGGCGCGTGTAACCTCACCGGCGCCGAGGGCCCGAAGACCGAGACGCCAGGTACAAAATCGTCCGCCCAGCCCGAGGAGCGGAACACCGTTCGCGCCTCCGGCGAGGTGCAGAAGAAATGGGGCGTCGAGGTGGCCACGGCCACTCGGGCGACCGTCTCGGGCCGGATCACCATCCCGGGCGTGATCGCGCTCGATCCCCAGCACACCGCGCAGATCTCCTCGCTCCTCGACGGCAAGGTCGTGTCGATCGCGGCCCAGGTCGGCGACGAGGTCCGGCGGGACCAGGTCCTGGTCACGATCCACGCGCCGGCGCTCGCGCAGGCGAAGACGCTCTACCTCCAGGCGGGCTCCAGGCTGGAACTCGCGCGCCGGGAGTTCGAACGGGCCGAAGTCCTCCTGAAGCAGGAGGCCATCGACCAGAAGGAGCATCTGCGCAGGCGGGCGGAATTCGAAAACGCCTCGAGCGAGTTCGCCGTGGCGGAGTCGAATCTCCATTCCTACGGGCTCGACCAGGCCGCTGTTGACCAGTTGCTCAGCCAGGCTCGCCGGCCGAACAGGAACCCGGGGGCGATGGACGACCTGGCGGAGCCCTACCTCAAGCTGACCGCGCCCATCGCCGGCCACGTCGTGGAGCGCGACGTGGTGACGGGCCAGCACGTCGAGCCGCAGAAGATGCTCTTGACCGTGTCCGATCTCTCCACGCTCTGCGCGTTTCTCGACGCCCGCGAGGCCGACCTGCCGCACGTCGCCCAGGGCCGGGAGGTCCGCATCACCACGAGCATCTACCCGGACCGCGCCTGGCAGGGGCGCGTGGATCACGTCGGTGACGTCGTGGACGAAAAGACGCGCACGGTCAAGGTGCGGGTCCTCGTCCGCAACGACGGCCGGCTGCTCAAGCCCAACATGTACATCCAGGGCGAGCTGTCCGACGCGGCCGGCGCCCGGGACGTCCTCACGGTCCCCCAGGAGGCCGTCCAGACAATCGGCGGCGAGCCGGTCGTGTTCGTTCGCGAAGGCGCGGACAGGTTCGTGGCGCGGCCGGTGGAACTCGGCGACCGCGTGGGCGTCCGCCGCGCGGTCCTCCGGGGCCTGACGGGGTCCGAGCAGCTGGTCGTCGCCGGCGCGTTCAACCTCAAGGCCGAACTCCTGAAATCGACGCTGGCCGGCGAGTAGTGCTTCGACTCGCGAATACGGCCGCAGATGATTCGTGGACTAGCGGCCGGCTCGGCTCGCTCAGCACAGGCCGCAGTCTGACGAAGGGCACCTGAACATGCTTGAACGGTTGATGGCACTGTCCCTCCGGAATCGCCTGGTCGTTGGCCTGGCGGTGCTGGTGATTCTCTGCCTCGGCGCCTACGCGGTCCGCACGATCCCCATCGACGCCTTCCCGGACGTGACCAACATCCAGGTCGAGGTGGTCAGCACGGCGGCGGGGATGTCACCGCTCGAGATCGAGCAGTTCGTGACGCACCCGCTCGAGAACGCGATGCGCGGCCTGCCCGGGCTGGTCATGATGCGGTCGGTGACCAAGTACGGCCTGTCGGTCGTGACACTCGTGTTTCGCGACGACGTGGACATCTACTTCGCGAGGCAGCAGGTCCACGAGCGGGTGTCCGAGATCGAGCGGAGCCTGCCCGAAGGCGTGGATACCGAAATGGGCCCCATCGCCACCGCGATGGGCGAGATCTACCAGTACACGCTCCAGAGCGACGGCCAGAACCCGGCCGGCCTCGATGTCGCCGAACTCACCAGGCGCCGGACGATCCAGGATTGGATGGTGACGCCGCTGCTCAAAGGCGTGACCGGCGTCACCGAGATCAACTCGTTCGGAGGGTATCTCCAGCAGTACCAGGTCCTGGTGGACCCGGACAAACTGCTGAAGTACGACCTCTCGGTCGATGCGGTGGCCGAGGCGGTTCGCCACAACAATTCGAACGTCGGCGGCAACGTCGCCTCCTTCGCGTCCGAACAGCACATCATCCGCGGCGTGGGCCTGATCCGGTCGGAGGACGACATTCGCAAGATCGTCCTCAAGGCCGAGCGGGGCACGCCGGTCACGATTCGCGACGTGGGAGAGGTCCGGATCGATCATGCGATCCGGCAGGGCGCGGCCCAGATGAACGGCCCGCAGGAGGTGGTGGGCGGCATCGTGATGATGCTGCGCGGCGAGAACAGCCGCAACGTGGTCGCGAACGTCGACGCCAAGGTCCGCGAGATCAACGCGAACCACGTGTTGCCGGACGGGCTTCGGATCGTCCCGTTCTACGAACGCTCGTCGATCGTCAACGAGAGCACCAGGACGGTCCTGAAGGCCCTCGCCGAGGGCTCCGTCCTGGTCCTGGTGGTGCTCGCCGTCTTCCTCTGGAGCGTTCGCGGGGCGCTGGTCGTCATCTTCGCGCTGCCGCTCTCGGCCCTCCTGACCTTCATCACCATGCGGTACACCGGGCTGAACGCGAACCTGATGTCGCTCGGCGGCCTGGCCATCTCGATCGGGATGGTCATCGACGCCACGATCATCCAGGTGGAGAACGTCCAGCGCCACCTGGCCATGGACCCCGAAGGGCGAAGCACGCTCCACACGGTCCTGCGGGCCGCGGTCGAGGTGCGAAAGCCCAGCATCTTCGGCGAGCTGATCATCGCCCTGACCTTCATCCCGATCGCCACGATGCAGGGCATGGAAGGCAAGATGTTCTCGCCGCTCGCGTATACGGTCGCGCTCGCGCTCCTGTCCTCGCTCCTGCTCTCCATCTTCGTCATCCCGACCGTCTGCCTCGTCGCGCTGAAGGCCGTCCACAAGGAGAGCCCGGTTTTCACGCTCGCCAAGCGGCTGTACATGCCGCTGCTCGCCTTTGCCCTGCGTCGGCGCCTCGTGGTGATGGCGGGGGCCGGGATCGCCCTCGTCGTCGCCGTCATGCTCGTCCCCCGCCTCGGGACCGAGTTCGTCCCCGTGATGGACGAAGGGGCGTTCGACATGGACGTCCAGTTGATCCCGGGCGTCTCGCTTGAGCAGGCGATGAAGACGGTCGGCGACGTGGAACAGCGGCTGAAGCAGTTTCCGGAACTCGAGACGGTGGTCTCGAGGACGGGCCAGACGGGCGTGGCCATCGAGGCCCGCGGCGTGGACAAGACGGGGTTCGTCGGCGCGCTCAAGCCCAGGGACCAGTGGACGTCCGCCCACTCCCGCGAGGAATTGATCGAGAAGATGCGCGACTCGCTGGCGGACATTCCCGGCATGGCCTTCACCTTCAGCCAGCCGATTCAGTGCCGCATCGACGAACTGGTGGCCGGGACCCGCGCGCAGGTGATTCTCAAGATCTTCGGCGACGACACCGACATCCTGCGGCGGAAGGCGTCCGAGATGGCGGCGATCCTGGGGACCATCCGAGGCGGAGCCGACCTGGTCGTCGAACGCCTGGCTGGACAGCCGTATCTGACCGTGACGGTCGACCGGGACAAGGCGGCGCGTTACGGCGTGAACACGGGCGACGTGCTGAGGGTCATCGAGCTGGCGATCGGGGGCAAGCCCTTGTCGCGCCTGTATCAGCAGAACCGGGCGTTCGACATCGCGCTGCGCTTTCCAGAGGAACGCCGGGAATCGGTCGAGGCGCTCGGCAGCCTCCTGATCGACGTGCCGGGCGGCTACCGGGTGCCGCTCAATCAGCTGGCCGATCTCCAGTCGGTCGAGGGACCGACCGAAATCAGCCGTGAGGACGGCCAGCGACGGATCGGCATCGAAATGAACGTCGTCGGGCGGGACATCGGGGGCTTCGTGAAAGAGGCGCAGCAGAAGATCGCCCGACACGTCGAGCTGCCGCCGGGCTATTACCTGAACTGGGGCGGGCAGTTCGAGAACCAGCAGCAGGCGATGCACAGGCTGACACTCATCACGCCAGTGGTCGTGGCGTTGATCTTCCTGCTGCTGCTCTTCACCTTCGATTCCGTCTGGCTCGCCGGACTCGTCCTCGTCAACCTGCCGTTCGCGATGGTGGGCGGCGTGTTCGCGCTGTTCCTCTCCGGGCTCTACCTCTCGGTCCCCGCCTCGGTCGGCTTCATCGTGCTCTTCGGTGTGGCCGTGCTGAACGGCGTCGTGCTGATCTCGTATATCTCCGACCTTCGGGACGGCGGCGCGAGCGTGGTGGACGCGGTACGGAACGGCTGCGAGGCCCGGCTTCGCCCGGTCTTGATGACTGCGAGCATTTCGATCCTCAGCCTGATCCCGATGGCCTTCGCGACGGGGCCAGGGTCCGAAGTGCAGCGTCCGCTCGCCGTCGTCGTCATCGGCGGACTCGTCACCTCGACCGTGCTGACCCTGCTGGTGCTGCCGACGATCTACCAGTGGTTTGCGCCGGAGCGGAAGGAGGTCGTACGCTAAGGCCCGCCGAGGTGCGCGGTTTCGGCGGGGGTGCGAGCGGGGTCCGCTATAATCGATGGTGATGACTCGTCCATGTTCGCGCGTGCGTGTCGCCGTGTCGGCCGGGCTGGCCATCGCGAGCATGGCCGCGGTCCCGGCCGCGGGCGGCGGGTCGAACCCGGTCCCGCCGTCGCCCGCCCCGTCGCCGCAGGCCATCTCGGCCGCCCAGGCCGCCATCGACGGGACGTTACCGGTCGTGGCCGAGTTCAAGTACCGGATCACCGGCAAGGTCCGGCTGCTCTTCTTCTGGGTGTCGAGAGACGGCGTCGGCGGGGCGCGGATCAGGGTGCGGCGGGGCGAGCAGGGCGCCACCGGCCTCGACCTGCTGATCGGATCGGATCCGAAGCGCGCCCCCCGCGGCATCAACCGCTGGGGCTACATCCTCGAAGAAACCCGCGGCGACGAGACCTCCGTCGTCGGCCTCATGAAGAAGAGCGACGAGGACACGCTGGACCAGGCGACCTCCAACGTCGCACGCGAGGCGAAGGGCGGCGTCGTCTTCAAGATGATCCGGGCCACCGTGACGCCGGTCGAGTCGGTCGCCAGGGTGACCACGGCGACGGTGCCGCGCGATTACTCGTACCGCGAACTCGACCCGCTCGTGGCGGCGCTCGCGGCCGAGACCTCGCCTCCGAGAATCCGCACGCTGCCAGTGCCGCCCGGGGCGCGGCCCGGCCTCCTCGATTCGATCGCCGAGCTGATCCGCGAGGCGGGGGACTCCGTCCAGCGGACGGGCCGGCCGCCGGGCAAGAAGAGCTTCACCTACGTCTACTACTCGAAGCAGTACCGAAGTGACGCGCGTCTCGGCGTCGGTCGAGAAGGACGAAACCTACGGCGGCGTGACCTACCCCAGGCTGCTGAAATCGAACTTCGAGGTCCGGGCGAACGGCGAAACGTGGACCGAGCGGTTCACGATCGTCGCCGGGATCGACGGACCGCTGGCCGGCGTGCCGGTGTTCGTGCACTACCAGCCGCGCTGGTGGTTCGCCGTCGAGATGGTGCTCGACGACAAGGAGAAGTTCTAGCCGGCTTACGCCTTACGCCCGGCGCCTTGCGCCCGAGCCACGCGCGTCACGCGTGATCCGGGCGTAAGACGTAAGGCGCAGGACGTAGGGCGGGAGCCGCAGGCTGTCTTTTGCCGCTGTCCCAGCGCCGCCATGAACCGCTGCTTGATGAGGACGCAGTCGAGAGGCGGCTTCGCGGGCAGTGGGGTGCGATGCGAGAAGCCGGCCGGCGTTGGCTTCGAAGCTGCGGAGGCCGTTCCCTTGGTCAGGCGCGGAGGTATACTGCACCCGTGCCGATCATCTCGGTGTTCTTCGGGATCGTCATCCGCATGTTCTACAAGGAACACGAGCCGGCACACTTCCATGCCGAGTACCAGGGACAGCAAGGGAAGTTCGATCTGGATGGGCACCCGATCGTCGGAAATGTGGAATCGGGCACCGCCCTGCGCCTCATCGCCGAATGGGCTCGGCTCCACCGAACCGAGTTGCAAGCCAATTGGGAGAAGATGAGGGCCGGCCAGCCGCTGGATCGCATCCAGCCACTCGAGTGAGGATGCCATGAGCTTCGTGCCAGCGGTCATTCGGGCCGAGTATCGCGGCGGCTATCGGATTCGCCTGACCTTCAACGATAACCTGCAGAAGACGATCGACTTCTCGGGGTGGCTCGACGGTCCCGTCTTCGAGCCCCTCAAGGATCCCGCCTACTTCGGCCGGTTCTTCATCGACGGCGGTACGGTGGCGTGGCCCAACGGCGCCGACATCGCTCCAGAGACCCTCTACGAGCAGCAGGCGATGACCGAAGAGGCGGCCTGAGGCTCAGGGCTCAAGGCCCACGGCCTACGGCTGACCGAGTGCCGCCATGAACCGCTGCTTGATGAGGACGCAGTCGAGCGGCGGCTTCGCCGTGGGCGCCGATTCCTCCACCTTCACGACGATCACCCGCGGGCCGGGCGTCCCCCGGATGCCGGCCAGCAGTCGCCGAAGTGACTCGTCGTCGCGCACGGTGGCCGAGCGCGTGATCCCCATCGACCTGGCAGCCGCCTCGAGATCCGCGCCGCGGGAGGTCGGCGTCGGCTGCCCGCCCGTGGTGCCGTAAAGGCCGTTGTCGAGGACGAAGACAACCAGGTTGGCCGGCGCGCAGTCGCCGATGGTGGCGAGGGTCCCGAGATTCATCAGGAGCGAACCGTCCCCGTCGATCGCCACGACCGTCCGTTCGGGGCGCGCGAGCGCGAGGCCGAGCGCGATCGAACTGGTGAGGCCCATGCTGCCCCAGGTGTAGAAGTTCAGGTCGCGGTCGCCCGCGGCGAACAGGTCGTACGCCGGGTGGCCGAGGCTGGCGACGGCCGGTTCGTCGGTGAGCCACTGTCGTATCAGCGCGATCGCCTGGAAGCGCGTCACCGGGCACCTCCCGGGACCGGCACCGTCAGGCGGCGGGGCAGGAGACAGGCGGCAGGCATCCTCGTCCCGAACGCGAGGTTCGCGAGCGCGAGCACCGTCGCGGCGGCTTCCTCGTCGCGCTCCACGACCAGGTGCTGGACGCCGAAGGCGTCGAGCACCGGCGCGACCGCCCGGCCCATCGGGACCTGCGCCGCATTCCACTCGCCGGGGTCCCCCCGCATGCTGATGACCATCACCAGGGGGATCTGGTAGGGGATGATCAGCGAGCCGAGCGCGTTCAGCGTGTTGCCGAGGCCGCTCGACTGCATGAGCACGGCGGGCCTGGCGCCGCCGAGGTAGAGGCCGGCGGCAATGCCGAACGCCTCTTCTTCGCGCATGGCCAGCGTCGTCCGGACGGCGCCGGGATCGCGGCGCAGGGCGGCCAGGATGTGCGATAGCGGGTTGTCGGGGACGTAGACGATGTCGCGGCAGCCGGCCGCCAGGAGGCCGTCGGCGACGCCGGTCGCCCACGGCGGGATGACGGAACCGGCTGTGGGGTCGGCCGCCGGGTGGGTCGGTGAATCGGTCATCGGATCAAGCCTCGTCGAAGCGGGCCACAGGGTATCACGGTTACCGGCCGACGGCCGACGGCCGACGACTGACGGCCGACGCCGGCTTCGGGCTCCAGGCCGTGCCGCGCCGAATCCGCTGCCCGCTCTGCCGGTCCCCGTCCTCCCTCCGTGATCCGCAGCCAGCTGGAGTAGCATGTCCCGATGCGCCCACACCTCATCGCCCCGTCGACGTGGCTGACGTCGTTGGTTCTCGTCGTGGCGCTCGGCCTGGCCGGGTCCGCGACCGCGCCGCCCCCGCCGCCGCCCGATTCGTACGATGTCGTCATCACCGGCGGGCGGATCGTGGACGGCACCGGGGCGCCGTGGTTCGCCGGGGACGTGGGGATCCGGGGCGATCGGATCGCCGCCATCGGCGACCTGAAAGGGGCCGTCGCGACGACGAAGATCGACGCGACCGGGCTCGTCGTCGCTCCCGGGTTCATCGACCTGCTCGGCCAGTCCGAGTTCAACGTGCTCGTCGACAACCGCGCCGCCAGCAAGATCACGCAGGGCGTGACGACCGAGGTCACCGGCGAGGGCACGTCGATCGCTCCAGCGAACGAACGGCTCTTCGCCGACCAGGCAGACGCCTTCAAGCACTTCGGTGTCGTCTGGGACTGGCGCACGCTCGCCGACTACTTCAAGCGGCTCGACGAGCGCGCGCACCCGGCGATCAACATCGCCACCTTCGTCGGCGCGGGCGGCCTGCGCACCTACGTGATCGGCAAGGACGAGCGGCCGGCGACGCCCGCCGAGATCTCGCGGATGCAGGGGCTGGTGGCCGCCGCGATGCAGGACGGCGCCCTCGGCGTCAGTTCGTCGCTCCAGTACATGCCCGACCGCTTCGCCTCCACCGACGAACTGGTCGCGCTCGCCAGCGTGGCCGCTCATTACGGCGGCGTCTACGTCACCCACATCCGTTCCGAATCCGGGCAGATGACCGCGGCGCTCGACGAGGCGTTCGCGGTCGCCGAGCGGGCGAAGATCCCGGTCGAGATCTGGCACCTCAAGACCGCCTACAAGCCCAACTGGGGACGGATGCCCGAGATGCTGGGGCGCATCGAGGCGGCCCGGGCACGCGGACTCGACATCACCGCGAACCAGTACCCGTATACCCGCGCGGCCAACGGCCTCGACGCCTGCCTGCCGCTCTGGGCGCGGGAAGGGGGGACCGAGCGGATGCTCGCGCGGCTGCGCAACCCGGCCGACCGCGAGCGGATCAAGCGCGAGATGGAAGACCCGGCGTCGCCCGGCTGGGAGAACCAGTGGTACGGGTCGGGCGGGGGCGACGGCATCATGATCTCCTCCGTGCTCAACCCCGAGCTCCGGAAGTACGAGGGGATGACGCTCACCGCGATCGGCCGGCAGATGGGCAAGGACCCGCGCGACGCCGTGATGGACCTGGTCATCGCCGACAAGGGCTTCACCGAGGTCGTCACCTCGATCATGCGGGAGGACGACGTGGTGGCGGCCCTGAAGTCCCCGCTGGTCAGCGTGTGCACCGATTCCGGGGCGAAGGCCGAGGACGGCCCGCTGTCGGAGTCGAAGACGCATCCGCGGGCCTTCGGCACCTTCCCGCGCATCCTCGGCCATTACGTGCGCGACGAAAAGGTGCTGCGCCTCGAGGAAGCGATCCGGAAGATGACCTCCGAGCCGGCCACGCGCGTGCACCTCCAGGACCGTGGCATCCTTCGGCCGGGGATGGCCGCCGACGTCACGGTGTTCGACCCGGCGACGATCCGCGACGTGGCGACGTTCGAGAATCCGATGCACTATTCGGTCGGAGTGCGCTACGTGCTGGTGAACGGGCGCGCCGTCGTCTCCGACGGCAAGATCACGGCCGAGCGTCCGGGCCGGGCGCTGAAGGGGCCGGGGACGAAGCGGTAAGGGCAAATCGCGAGCCAGGAGGCTCGCGTTACAGAGGCTGGCTCGAGGCTCAGGACTCAGGGCTCAGGGCTCGAGAATCAGGCAAGGAATGTGTTTCGCGGTTTTGGGCCGCCTATGCTAGCCTCTTGGCCGGCCAAATTGACGAGCTGTTCGCTGGCGTACCGGCAATTGAGCCCCACTCGCGGAGGAAGTGCACCGATGCCTCGATTTCTTGGAATCTGTCTGCTCGGCCTGGTGGTGGCCCTCGCGGGTGCCGCCCCGTCGTCGGCCCAGGGCTTTGGCGTCTACGAACAGGGCGCCTGCATGATGGGGCGCGCCGGCGCGGGCGTCGCCGACCCCTGCCAGGACGGGTCGGGGGTGTTCTTCAACCCGGCCTCGCTCTCATTCGCGAAGATAACGGTGACGGCGGGCGGCGCGGTGATCGGCCCGAAGGGCAACTTCACCGACACCTCCGGTGGCGCGCTCAACGGGACGGTCAGCACCCTGAACAAGAAGTGGTACCCGGTGCCGAACATCTACGCGTCGGTGCCGTTTGCGAAGCACTTCGCCTTCGGCGTCGGCGTGTTCGCGCCCGTACGGCCTCGAGACCGACTGGCCCGCGACCTCGGAAGGGCGCTATCCTCGGCTACAAGAGCACGGTGCAGGGCGTCTACATCCAGCCCACGCTGGCCATCAAGTTCAGCGACCGGGTCTCGGTCGGCATCGGCGTCGACATCACGTACCTGAATGTCGAGCTGCGCCAGCGCGTGGACCTCTCCGTGCAGCCGATCACCGGCACGCCGTACACCTTCGGCCAGGTTGGCGTGCCCGCCGGCACCGACTTCGCCGACGTGAAGCTCGCCGGCCACGCGTGGAACCCCGGGTTCCACGTCGGTGTCCAGGTGAAGGTGAACGACAGCGTGTCGTTCGGCGCGCGGTTCCTCTCCGGCCAGACGGTGAACGTCACCAACGGGTCGATCCAGACGACCCAGATCCTGACGGGCCTGTTCCTGCCCAAGACGCTCGGCGGGGCATCGATCGACGCGATTCTGACGCCGCAGTTCGCGGCGGGCGGCAAGCTGAGCAACCAGTCCGCAACCACGTCGATCCCGCTGCCCGCGCAGTTTGTTGCGGGCCTGGCGTTCCAGGTGACGCCGGCGGTGAAGCTGTTCACCGACGTCCAGTTCACCAACTGGGAGGCCTTCTCGGTGCTGCCGATCGACGGCCAGTACTTGAAGGAGTCGATCGTGGAATCGTACGGCAACACGGCCGGCCTCCGGGTGGGCACCGAGATCAAGGCGTGGGAGAAGGCCGTCATCCGCGGCGGCTTCAACGTGCACGGCGCGGCCGCCCCGAACCAGACCGTGACGCCAAACCTGCCGGAAGGCAACCGGTACGAGTTCAACGTCGGTTTCGGGTACGAGCTGACCAAGCGCTTCCGGTTCGACGCGGCTTACATGTATCTCGACCAGCCCGACCGGGCTGGCCGCACGACTCCCAGCGTTCCCAACAACGGCGTGTACAGTTTCAGCGGCAACCTGTTCGGCGCGTCGCTGTCGATGTTCTTCTAGGACGGGACGCGGAACCGCCGGCGCGGTTCCGCCGCGACCCGGGCGGGCAATCGAGCCGGGGTTCGGGCAGGTCCGGACCCCGGTTCTTCGTTTCTGCGGAGCCCACATGCACCAGGACTCACCGTTCCGTTTCGTGCAGGCCGAAGGCCTGCCCAAGCCGGTCGGGCCGTATTCACCGGCCACCGTCTTCGAACGGCTCGTCTTCGTGTCGGGCCAGGGCGCCATCGACCCGGCGACCGGGCAGCTCGCGGGCCTCGACATCGAGACGCAGACCGGGCAGGTGTTCCGGAACATCGCGGCGATCCTCGCGGCGGCGGGCACCGACCTCTCCCACGTCCTGCGCTGCGGCGTGTTCCTCGTGGACATGCGCGAGTTCGCCGCGATGAACGCCGTGTACGCCCGCGTGTTTGGCGACCATCGGCCGGCGCGGACGACGGTGGCGGTCGCGTCGCTGCCGCACGCGGGCCTCCGCGTGGAAATCGACGCCGTGGCCTGGGTGCCCGGGGCCTGACGGCTGACGGCTGACGGCCGACGGCTGACGGCCGACGGCTGACGGCTGACGGCTGACGGCTGACGGCTGACGGCCGACGGCTGACGGCTGGCGGCTTGACACCTGACGAGCACGGACCTATAGTCCTCTCGGATTACGAGAGGAGCCGTTCCGTGCAGAAGTCCGAGTTGCTCCAGGGCACCCTCGATCTCCTCGTCCTCAAGATCCTCGCGCTTGGCCCCAATCACGGCTGGGGCATCTCCCATCGGATCCGCCAGATGTCCCGGGACGAACTGAGCGCGAGCCAGGGCTCGCTCTACCCGGCCCTGCACCGCCTCGAGGTGAAGGGGTTCGTGAAGTCCGAGATGACGCCCTCCGAGAACAACCGCCGCGCCCGCGTCTACACGCTCACCGCCGCTGGCCGGCGGCACCTGGACGCCGAGCGGGAGACGTGGGAGCAGTTCGTCGCGTCCATGAGCCGGGTTCTGCAGGGCGCCTGACCCGCCTGGAGGCCTGCCATGTTCGGTCGGGTGGTAGCGAAGGTCCGCAGCCTGATCACGCGACGCCGCGCCGAGACGGAGCTCGACGAAGAGCTCCGATTCCACGTGGAGATGGAGATGCGGGCGACCGCCGTGCTGCTTGGGGTGGCCGCGCTCGCGAGCTGGATTCCCGTGCGCCGCGCGGCGCGCGTGGATCCGACGACGGCACTGAAGTGCGAGTAACGGTGACCCGATGCTGGAAGCCAAAGGCCTCACGAAGCTCTATTCGGGGATTCCCGCCGTCAAGGACGTCAGCTTCAGCGTGAAGCCGGGCGAGATCCTCGGCTACCTGGGGCCGAACGGATCGGGCAAGACGACCACCGTCAGCATGGTCGTCGGCCTCCTCGAACCGACCGGCGGCCAGGTGCTGTTCGACGGGCGCGACGTCCAGGACGACCTCGTTGGGTTCAAGCGCCGGGTGGGCTACGTCCCCGAAGAGCCCCACCTGTATCCCTTCCTCTCCGGGCGCGAGTATCTCCAGCTCGTCGGCCGCCTGCGGGAGATTGCCGCCCCGACGCTCGACGCGGCGCATCGAGGGCCTGCTCCACCTCTTCGGCCTCGGCCGGGACGCCGACCAGTCGATCGGGTCGTACTCCAAGGGCATGCGCCAGAAGATCCTGATCTCGGCGGCGCTCATCCACGACCCCGACCTGCTCATCTTCGACGAGCCGCTCTCGGGCCTGGACGTGACGGCCGCGCTGGTCTTCCGGCACCTGGTGCGGACGCTCGCCGACAGGGGCAAGACGATCCTCTACAGCTCGCACGTGCTGGAAGTGGTCGAGAAGCTGTGCTCGCGCGTCGTCGTGCTGCACCGCGGCCGCGTGGTGGCCGACGACTCGGTGGAGCACCTCCGCGAGCTGATGGCGCGCGACTCGCTCGAGGAGGTGTTCGCCCAGCTCGTCGTCCGCGAGGATCCCGAACGCGTCGCCCGCGACATCGCGGACCTGGTGGCGCGATGAGCGAACGTCCGACCGCCCTGCTCCGGCGGCTGTTCTTCAGGCGCTTCTTCGACAACGACCTGATCTCGCCGAACGGCAGCGGCTTCGACAACATGGGGATGGTGTTCGCGGCCCTTGCCGTGCCCGGGCTGCTGGCGGCCGCGCCGCTGATCTTCCAGTACATGAACCGGTACATCACGCCCGGGCGCCGGCTGCTCATGGCGCTCGACGACAAGTTCTTCTGCCTGGCGCTCTCGATGATCGTCATGGGGATCGTCACCGTCGTCGAGTGGGACGCGCTGGCGCTCGACGAGCGCGACACGCACAACCTGGGCCCGCTGCCGATCGCGCGGCGCACGCTGGTGACGGCGAAGCTCGGCGCGATCGGGCTGTTCATCCTGTCGTTCGCCGCGGCGATCAACGCGGTGCCGAGCCTCGTGTATCCGCTCGTGGTGTACGGGACGCTGCAGATCGGCATGGTGCAGGGTGCGTGGCTGATGATCGTCTACGCCGCCGTCTCGCTGGCCGGCGTCGCGTTCGCGTTCTTCGCGGTGCTCGGCCTCCGCGAGATCCTCGTCCTGCTCGTGGGCGCCCGGCTGTTTCGGCGCGTGTCGGTGCTGGTGCAATCCGTCCTCGTGCTGACGCTCGTGACCGCCTTCCTCCTGCTGCCGGGCCATCGAAGCGTGTCCGGGTCGATCCTCCCGGCGGGCGGGGCCGCCGTCTCGCTCAGCCCGCCGATGTGGTTTCTCGGCCTCTCCGAGTCGTTGACCGGCCGGGGCGTGCTCGACGCCCCGCAGGTCGTGTCGCCCCGGGGAAAGGCTTATTGGACGCCGCGAGAGGCGAGCAGCGGACGCGAGCCGACTACCTGCGGTACATGCCGGTGTTCGACCGTCTCGCGGGCATCGGCCTGGGCGCGCTCGTCGCTCGCGGCGCTGGTGGCCGTCGGAGGCTACGCGCTCGAGACGCGCCGGCTGGTGCGGCGGGCGCCGGTGGCGCGGTCGTCGCTGCCTCGGTGGCTGGTTCGCGCGGTCTCGTCGGCCGTCGAGAAGACCGTCGTGCGCGACCCGATCGCGCGGGCGACGTTCTTCTTCACGCTCCAGGCGCTCGCGCGCGGGACCAGCCAGCGGTTCTACCTGTCCGCCTTCGGCGCCCTGGCCTTCGCGGCCATCGCCATCCTCGTGCCCCTGGACGAGCTGCTGCGCGCGTGGCGGCTGTCCTCCGAGCCGACCGCGGCGCTGCTCTCGCTCCAGATGGTGCTGGTGTTCTGCCTGGTCTGCGGCCTGCGCTACGTCTTTGCCGTGCCGGCCGAACTCCGCGCCAACTGGGTGTTCCGCGTCGCGTGGACGCGCCAGCCCGGCCGCTACTTCTCCGGCGTCCGGCGGGCGGTCTTCATGCTCGCGATGGTCCCGCTGCTCGCCCTCGCGCCCCTCCACGCGCTGGCGTGGGGCTGGCAGGTCGCCGCCGTGCACCTCGCGCTCGGCACGCTGGCCGCCGGCCTGCTGGTCGAGGCGGCCGATCTTCGACCTTCGCGCGCTGCCGTTCACCCGCGCCTACGGATCGACGGGCACGTTCAAGTTCCTCTGGCCGCTCTACCACGGTGCGTTCCTGCTCTGCACGCTCGTCTTCGGCCGGCTCGAAGCGTGGGCGCTCCGAACCCCCGGCCGCGCGGAATCGCTCGCGGCCGTCCTCGGCGCGGCGGTCGTCGTCGTGGCCCTCTGCCGCGCGCGGCGCACGAGGGCGTGGACGGACATCGCGTTCGACGCCCCCGACGAGCGCGCCACCCAGCGCCTGGGTCTGAGCGCCGACGTCTGACCGGAAGGGGGACCGGAAGGGGTCGGAGCGGTTTTCCAGCGATTACAGAATTGAGTTACAGATTTGGGCGACGCGGAAAACCGCTCCGACCCCTGCTGAGACGGGCGGCGACCGCACGCTATAATCGATTCCTGGAGACTCACATGCAGTACCTCAATCTCGGGAAATCGGGCTTGAAGGTGTCGAGACTCTGCCTCGGCGCGATGACCTACGGTACCCCGGCCTGGCGGCCCTGGGTGCTGGCCGAGGAAGAGAGCCGCCCGTTCATCAAACGGGCCCTCGAACTCGGCATCACGTTCTTCGACACCGCCGACATGTACTCGCTCGGGGCCAGCGAAGAAGTGCTCGGCCGCGCGCTGCGAGACTTCACGACGCGCGACCAGGTGGTGGTCGCCACCAAGGTGTTCTTCCCGATGGGGTCAGGGCCGAACGACCGCGGGCTGTCGCGCAAGCACATCCTCGACGCCATCGACGCGTCGCTCCGCCGCCTGGGCGTCGAGTACGTGGACCTCTACCAGATCCACCGGCTCGACGCGCACACGCCCATCGAGGAGACGCTCGAGGCGCTGCACGACGTCGTGAAGTCCGGCAAGGCGCGCTACATCGGCGCGTCGAGCATGTACGCCTGGCAGTTCGCGCGGTCGCTGTATCTCGCGGATCGGCACGGCTGGACCCGCTTCGTGTCGATGCAGAACCACTACAACCTGATCTACCGCGAAGAGGAGCGGGAGATGCTGCCGTTCTGCCGGAGTGAGGGGATCGGCGTCATCCCGTGGAGCCCGCTGGCGCGGGGCTTCCTCGCGGGGAACCGGCGCCGCGAGGACTGGGGCGAGACCGCGCGCGCCAAGACGGACGACTACGGCCAGAAGCTCTATTACACCGACGCCGACTTCAGCGTGGCCGACCGCGTCGGCCAGGTGGCGGGCGAGCGCGGCGTCAAGCCGACGCAGGTGGCCCTGGCGTGGCTCCTGGCGCAGCCGGGCGTGACCGCCCCGATCGTCGGCGCGTCGAAGATCGAGCACCTCGAGCAGGCCGTGGCGGCGCTCGACCTTTCGCTCACCGACGACGAGCGTCGGCGTCTCGAAGAGCCGTACGTCCCGCACCGGGTGCTCGGCCACCAGTGAACGATCGCCGCGCGACCGCCGGCGGCGACGCGGGGGCGGCCCGGGTCATCGGGCTCATCTCCGACACACACGGCCTCGTGCGCCCGGACGTGTTCATCGCGCTCGACGGGGTGTCGGCGATCTTCCACGCCGGGGACGTCGGCGGGCGCGAGGTGCTCCACATCCTCGAACGGATCGCGCCGGTGCAGGCGGTCTTCGGCAACACCGACATGGCGGACGACCCGGGGCTCTGCCGCCACTTCACCGAGGTGGTGGGCGGCCTCTCGGTGCACGTCAGCCACGGGCACGAGCTGGGCAGCCCGACGCCCGCGGCGCTGCTGGCCCGCTACGACGCCGACGTCATCGTCTACGGCCACACGCACCGGCCGCTCGTCGTCCGCTCGGGCGGGCGGCTGGTCGTCAACCCCGGCGCCGCCGGGCCGCAAAGGTTCGACCTGAAGCCGAGCGTCGCGCGGCTGACGATCCGAAACGGCGTGGCCGAGGCCGAGATCATCGAACTGCCCGCCTGATGGCCGTGTTGCACTTTCACCTCCCCGCGCTCCGCCACCGCAACTTCCGACTGCTCTGGATCGGTCAGCTGATCTCGGTCTCGGGCACGATGATGCAGACGGCGGCGATCCTCTGGCACGTCTCCTTGCTGGTGGCGCCCGACCGGAAGGGCCTGGCGCTCGGGATGGTCGGTCTCGTCAGGGTCGTGCCGATCGTCGCCTTTTCGCTCTTCAGCGGGGTCGTCGCCGACGTCCTCGACCGGCGGCGGATGATGCTCGTCACGCAGGCGACGATGGGGGGGCTGGCGGCCATCCTCGCGGTGCTGGCCTTCCAGGGGCTGCGTACGGTGTGGCCGATCTACGTGCTGGCGGCGCTGACCTCGGCGGCCTCCGCGTTCGACGCCCCCGCGCGGCAGTCGCTCATCCCCAACCTGGTGCCGCGCGAGCACCTGCCGAACGCGCTCAGCCTGAACACGATCGTCTTCCAGGCGGCGTCGGTGGTCGGTCCGTCGCTCGCCGGCCTGGTCATCGGCGTCGGCGGCGTGGCCTGGGCGTACGCGATCAACGCGCTGTCGTTCGTCGCCGTGATCGTCGGCGTGCTGCTGATGCGCGGCGTGCAGGCGACCTCGGCGACCGAGGCCGGCGAGATCAGCTTTGCGGCGGCGAAGGAAGGGATCCGGTTCGTCTTCGCCTCGCCGATGATCCGCTCGACGATGCTGCTCGACTTCTTCGCGACCTTCTTCGCGTCGGCAACGGCCCTGCTGCCGATCTTCGCGCAGGACGTGCTGCGCGTCGGGGCGCACGGCTACGGCCTGCTCTACGCCGCGCCGTCGGCCGGGGCGCTGGTGGCCAGCGTGGCGATGGTGCGCGAGACCGACCGGGTCCGGCACCGCGGCTTGACGCTGCTCTGGGCGGTAGCCGCCTACGGGGCGGCCACGGTGGTCTTCGGCGTTTCGCGCAGCTTCTGGCTGACGTTCGCCTGTCTGGCGGCGTCGGGGGCCGCCGACACCGTGAGCACCGTGTTCCGCAACGTCATCCGCCAGCTCGAAACGCCGGACCACATTCGCGGCCGGATGGTCGGCGTCAACATGGTGTTCTTCATGGGCGGGCCGCAGCTCGGCGAGATGGAGGCCGGACTGGTCGCCAACTGGTGGGGAGCCGTGACGTCGGTCGTGACCGGCGGCATCGGGTCGCTCATCGCGACGGCGTGGGTCGCAGGGGCGACGCCGGCCCTGCGGCGGTACGAGAAGCACTGACAGAACCGGCCCGCGGCCCGCGGCTCGCGGCGTGTGACTTGCGGCTTGTGGCCTCGTCCGGCTGACGACTGACGGCTGACGACCGACGACCGACGGCTGACGACCGACGGCCGAAGGCTGACGGTGGCTACGGGCTACAGGCGTCGGGCCCCCTCGCGCGTTCTCAGGTAGGGCAACGCTTCAGCGTTGCGAGCCCGCCGGTCGCCCTGCCATCGGGGTGTGCTATCGTGCACCTCGCCTGAATGCCGTCGGACACCGTCTTCACGTTGGGGGTTGGGATGAAGCGCTTCGTCGCGGAGTTCCTGTATTTGACCAGCGTGTTGCTCCTCGGCATCGCCTATTTGGGGCTAGTCGTTTCTGGCGTGTTCCGAGTCAGCCCCGTTCATCTTCCCGCCTGGGTGCGCTATTTCGTGGTGGCGGGCCTGTTCCTGGCCCCGGCGTACATATTCAGGCAACGCCAGTCACACCGGGGCTTTCGTCTGCTCGCCCTTGTCGTGTCTTTCGGCTGCTCTCTGGCCCTCCCGTGGTTCTACGACCAAATGTCATTCTGGGTATGGCTCGCGACGGTCATTGTCCTCTACGTCGAAGTTTACTGGTTACTACCACGGCTCATGAAACGACGCGAGTGCCGGGAAGGAACGTTCGGGACAGGAGGAACACGACACCCATAACGGCTCACGGATCATGGGTCGGCGTGAGTCTTGAGCCTTGAGCCGGCGCCACGTTCCGCCGGTCAGGAGGCCGGCGCTACCGCACGCCCACCGCCCCGCCATCCGCGGCGCGACGGTCCGATCCGCCCTGGAGCGAGCCGTCGCGGGGATCGACGATGATGATTTGGACCACGCCCTGGGCGCCGCCGGGGCGCAGCGTGTGGCCCATCCCCTCCAGGATCTTCACCGTATCGGGTGAGAGGCCGAACCGCTCGTAATCGGTGCGGTCGGGCAGCCACTGGTGGTGGAGCCGGGGCGCGTGCGCCGCCGCTTCTCGACCCTTCGACAGGCTCAGGGTCGCCCTGAGGCCCCCGAAGGGCGACGTTGCTTGGGGCGGCCCTGAGTGAGTCGAAGGGCCGCGAATCCCAGTCGCCGGCGTCTGAGATCGGGCGTTATGTTCACCGCCCTGCACGCGCAGGCAGGCGGAAACCGCTAATGCCGACTACTGTCACCGCGGTCAGCCCGCCACAGAGCTTCGTGAGGTTCTGGACCTGGATCACCGGGACATCATAGTGAAGGGCCGGCGCATCTCTGCATCTTGCGATCGTGCGATCTGGCGGTCGTGCGACCGGGGCGACACCATGGGCCGACGGTTGCGATTCGAGCACCGCGCCGGCTTCGTCCGGCGGCGACCGTAACCTCCGCCGATTCCTCCTTCATATGGAAGTGACGCGTTTCTGTCAAGGAGGCCATGATGATGAGGCCATCGCCGCGCCGGTCCGTGGCTGGCGTCGCTGCGGTGGTCGTCGCGCTCCTCGGTACCGGGCTTGGAGGGACTGCGCGAGCCCAGGACCTGTCGTCGTTCGAGGGCGTGGCCACGCGGTTGAAGCCCGGGGCGACCATCAGGGTGACGTGCGCGGATGGTCGCGAACTCGCGGGACGGCTCACACAGCTGTCACCTTCGACCCTCAGCCTCCTGTCGAAGGGCACGAGGACCGATGTTCGCGCCGGCGAGATTGGCTCCATCCACCGGCAACAGCCAAAGCCGTGGGCAAGGGACGTCGGGATCGGGCTCGCGGCGGGCTCCGCGGTCGGCTTCGCCCTGGCCGCGATGGGCGACAATGGCTGGATGGGCGGCTCGACGCTCTACCTGATGTCCATGGGGCTCTTCGGCGGGATTGGCGCCGGCCTCGGAGCGGGAGTCGCGGCTGATACCCCCAAGAGGAGCATCCCGGTTTACGAACGAAAGACCGCGTCTTCGTCGATTCGCCTCGGCGTGTCGCCCGTCGTAACGCCTGTCGGGCAAGGTGTCGCGCTGACCCTTCGATTCTGAGGTCGGCCCGCACACGGCGTGTTTCGGGTGGGGTTCCCTTCGATCAGCCGGCGTCACCTTCAATCCCCAGTGGGGATAATGCCGGCGGCTTCGACCATCAGCATCACGGTCCGCTCCGGGGCCCGGGTCCGGTGCACCACGCCGCGCGGGACCGTCCGCCCCTCGAGATCCACGAGGAGCCGACCCGCCACCACGTTGAAGAACTCGTCCTCGTGATCGTGCATGTGCCAGTGATACTCGCCCTGGACGACGCCGAGCCGGACGATGGAGTCGTTCACGCGCGTCAGCGTCTGGTTGTACCAGGCGTCGGTGCACTCGTCAGCCAGCCTTCCGACGTTCACCAGTTCGAGCGGTTCGTAGTAGATGCTCAGAAACGTTCTGTGAGGATAGGTAACCGGATCTGGCATCGGCTGTCCTCGTGTCCGCACGAGCGAGACCGATCCAGCTTACCAGCCCGCCGGTCGTCTGCCCATGAGCTTGCACCGGGCTCTGTGAGAGTGGCGCGGCGGCTGGCGGCTTGCGGCCTCGTCCGTCCGGCGACTGACGACTGACGACCGACGACCGACGGCTGACGACCGACGGCCGAAGGCTGACGGTGGCTACGGGCTACAGGCGTCGGGCCCCCTCACGCGTTCTTCGGTAGGGCGAGGCTTTAGCCTTGCTCAGGGCACCCCGAGCTACGCCGAGGGGTGAAGGGTCGCCCTACCGCAGGTTGGGCCTGAGCCCTGAGCCTCTTGGCGTGAGCCTTGAGGGCAACGCTTCAGCGTGGCCAGCCCACCGGTCGCCCTCTCAGCGGAGTATGCTATCGTGCAGGCCGTCCGAGCGCCCCACCCCGGCGCGTGATCATCGTGATGAGGTAACCACATGAATCTCGCGCGTCTTGTTCTTCTTCTTCCGCTTGCGGTGTCTTTGGCTTGTAGTCACGATGCAGGCAACGGTAAGCCCGGCGGTCTGCCTAACGATCCCGAGGCCCTAGTCCAGAGCCTCTACCACGAGGTTGTGTCCATTCATCCGCTGGGTTGCCCGGGTCGGGACTTCAAGGTCTTCGCGCCATATCTCAGCAAGGCATTGGTTCACGAGATCGATGTCAACATAGCCTG
Source organism: uncultured Acidobacteriota bacterium (assembly GCA_963776495.1). Classification (GTDB taxonomy): domain Bacteria; phylum Acidobacteriota; class Vicinamibacteria; order Vicinamibacterales; family Fen-181; genus FEN-299. The sequence continues at coordinate 20,574 of CAVZMW010000004.1, forward strand.
CCAAGACGATTGGGATCGTCAGTATAAGAACACGAGCTTTAAGCCGCCCTTTCTCGAATTCGGGCTCTACTCAGGCGACGACATGCGTGCTGAGCCACAGGCGTTCAGCATTGAACGAGTGCACGCAGAGAAGGATGCTTCCTTTCTCGTTCAGGTGAAGCTCAGTAGGGAGTCCCCACCTGAGCACCCGTGGGTCTGGCGCGTGGCCGCTGTCTTGGTGCGGGAGAACGGCCGGCTGGTTGTGGATGACGTGATCTGGCTCCGGGATGGGTGGCAAGACGTTGACTTGCGACTGTCAAAGATCCTGACCGAGGGATGCGACGGCCCTCGCTGGGTTGGAGACAAGATGCCGCCGGAGAAGCGGCCGTCGAAGTGATAGATGACAGCTGGACCGAGGCAACCCTGCCCTTCGACTCGCCCCGAGCAACGTCGAGGGGCTCGCTCAGGGCACCCCGAGCTATGCCGAGGGGTGAAGGGTCGCCCTACAGCAGGTTGGGCGCAGGCCCTGAGTCCTGAGCCTTGAGCCGTGAGTCCTGAGTCTCTTCGCGTGAGCCCTGAGTCTTGAGTCCTGAGCCTCTTCGCGTGAGCCCTGAGCCCTGAGCCGGGCGCCGCTTCCGCCGGCCAGGAGGCCGGCGCTACCTCACCCCGACCGCGCCGCCGTCGGCGGCGCGACGGTCCGAGCCTCCCTGCAGCGATCCGTCGCGCGGATCCACGATGACGATCTCCGCGACCCCCTGGGCGCCGCCGGGGCGCAGGACGTGGCCCATCCCTTCCAGGATCTTCACCGTATCGGGCGAGAGGCCGAACCGCTCGTAGTCGGTGCGGTCGGGCAGCCACTGGTGGTGGAGCCGGGGCGCGTCGGCCGCGTCCTGCGCGTTCATGCCGTAGTCGATGACGTCGATCACGGTCTGGACGACGGTGTTGATGATCGTCCGGCCGCCCGGGCTGCCGGTCACCATGAACAGCTTGCCGTCTTTCGAGATGATGGCCGGCGCCATGCTCGAGACCATCCGCTTGCCCGGGCGCGCCAGGTTCGGCTCGGTCCCGACGAGACCTTCGGCCGTGGTCAGGCCGGGGCCGGCGTTGAAGTCGCCCATCTCGTTGTTGAGCAGGAACCCGGCGCCGGGCACCACGATCTTCGAGCCGTATCCCGCCTCGAGGGTGTAGGTCATCGACACCGCGTTGCGGTCCCGATCGACGACCGACAAGTGCGTCGTCTCGTCGCTCTCGGGCGGCCATTCGAAGCTCGAAGGATCCGACTTCGAGGCGCGGGTCGGCGAGATGGTCTTGCGCTCGGTGGCGGCATATTCCTTCGAGACGAGCCGCGCGATCGGCATGTCGGCGACGAAATCGGGGTCGCCCAGGTACCGTGCCCGGTCGGCGAACGACCGCCGCATCGCCTCGATGAGGGCGTGCGTGGACGCCGCCGACCTGAAGCCGAGCGCCTTGAGGTCGTAGCCTTCGAGGATGTTCAACTGCTCGATGAGGCCGACGCCGCCCGAGCTGGCCGGCGGCATCGACACGATGTCGTACCCGCGGTAGGTGCCGGCGACCGGCGTGCGCTTCTTCGGCTGGTAGGCCTTCAGGTCGGCACGGGTGATCAGGCCTCCGTGCGCCGCCATTTCCTTCTCGACGAGCGCGGCGGTCTCCCCCTCGTAGAAGCCGGCCGGTCCCTGATCCGCAATCCGCTGGAGCGTTCGGGCGAGGTCGGGCTGCTTCAGGATCTCGCCGGCCTCGTAGGGTGTGCCATTCTTCGAGAACTGTGCCATCGAGGCGGGGTGGGTCGCCATCGTCCGCAGCGCCGACCGCAACGACCGCGCCAGCCCTTCGCTGACCGGGAAACCGTCCCTGGCCAGGCCGATGGCAGGCGCGACCAGCCGCTTCCACGGCAGCTTCCCGTGGTCCTTCCACGCCAGGTAGAGACCGGCGACGGTGCCCGGCACGCCCACCGAGAGGTAGCTGTTGTGGTGCAGGTCGGCGCTGTATTTCCCGTCCTTCAGGAACATCGTGGGCTGGGAGCCCGTCGGCGCCATTTCGCGGAAGTCGTAAGCTTCCGGGGCCCCCGACGCCGGCCGAAAGACGATGAAACCGCCGCCGCCGATGTTGCCGGCCGTCGGGTGCGTGACGGCCAGCACGAAGGCGGTGGCCACGGCGGCGTCGATCGCGGTGCCGCCATCCCGGATCGCCTGGGCGCCCGCCTCGGAGGCGATCGCATTCTGGGAGACCACCATCCCGCCCTGCGCGCGGGCCGGCTGCGACTGGGCGAAGACAGAACTGGCGGCGAGCGCGAGCGCGGCGGCCAGGACAACGACGCGATGGGTTCTCATCGGCTCCTCCGGCCCCGGATTATAATCCGCGGCGATGGCGCGAGATTCTTCTGCGTCCGTCTGGGGAGTGTGGCACATGGCCGGTGTGCTGTGCGTGCTTTCGGCGGCGGGAGCCGTCGCGTGCCACGGGGGCAGCGGCTCTTCGTCGTCCGGTTCGAGCCGTCCAGCCGACCTAATCGTGGTTGGAGCCCGCGTGTGGACCGTGGATCCCGCTCGGCCGGAGGCCGAGGCTGTCGCGGTGGCCGGCGATCGGATCGTCGCCGTCGGAGCCCGTGCCGAGATCGAGCGCCTTCGCGGGCCCGCCACGCGGGTGATCGACGCCGGAGGCCGGTTCCTCATGCCCGGCTTCGACGACGCCCACATCCACCTGATGACCGGCGGCGCGCAGCTCGCGAGTGTCGATCTGAAGGACGCGCCCACGCCCGCCGAGTTCGCCCGCCGCATCGGCGAGCGCGCGAAGCAGACCGCCGCCAGCGAGTGGGTGATGGGCGGCAACTGGGACGAGCAGCGGTGGCCCGGCGCGCCGTTGCCGACGCGCCAGCTCATCGACGCGGCTACGCCGGCGACGCCGGTGTTCGTGGATCGGTACGACGAGCACATGGCGCTGGCCAATTCGGTGGCCTTGCGCCTGGCCGGCATCACGGCCAGGACGCCGGACCCGCCGGGCGGCATGATCGTCCGCGACGCGAAAGGGGAGCCGACCGGGATCCTGAAGGACGCGGCCCGCTCGCTCGTCTTCAAGGTGGTTCCGCCGAAGACCGCCGACGCGCGCGCGAGGACCATCAAGCGGGCCCTGGCGCACATGGCGTCGCTCGGGGTGACGAGCGTGCAGGACATGGGGCCCGATCCCGGGGACGTGCCGGTCTACGCGGCGCTGGCGGCGCGCGGAGAGCTGACGGCGAGGATCCGGGTGGTGCCGGCCGAGGTGCCGCTGGCGGCACGGCTGGCGGCGGGCCCCCTGGAGGCCGTGGAGACCCCGTTCTTCCGGGTCAACGGCGCGAAGGGGTTTGCCGACGGGTCGCTCGGATCGACGACGGCCTTCTTCTTCGAACCCTACAGCGATGCGCCCGGCTCGCACGGGCTGCTGGCCGATGAGATGCAGCCGCTCGACGCGATGCGCGGGCGCCTGGCAGCCATCGACCGGGCCGGGCAGCAGCTGTGCATCCACGCCATCGGCGACCGGGCCATCTCGATGGTGCTCGACCTCGTCGCCGACGTCTCGCGGGCGAACGGCGCGCGCGACCGCCGGCCGCGCATCGAGCACTCGCAGCACGTCGCCCCGAAGGATTTCGACCGGTACGCCGCCCTGGGGGTGATTGCCTCGGTGCAGCCTTACCATGCGATCGACGACGGCCAGTGGGCCGAGAAGCGAATCGGACCGGAGCGGGCGAAGACGACCTACGCGTTCCGGACGTTCCTCGACCGCAAGGTCCGTGTGGCGTTCGGCACCGACTGGCCCGTCGCACCGCTCGACCCGCTACAGACCGTTTACGCGGCCGTGACGCGGGCCACGCTCGACGGCCGCCACCCGGGCGGCTGGGTGCCGGAGCAGAAGGTGAGCGTGGCCGAGGCGCTCGAGGCCTACACGGCCGGCTCCGCGTACGCCGAGTTCCAGGAGCGCGAGAAGGGCACGATCCGCGCCGGGAAGCTGGCCGACCTGGTGCTGCTCTCGGGCGACCCGCTCACGGTGGCGCCCGAGGGGATCCGGAATCTGAAGGTCCAGATGACCATCGTGGGCGGGAGAATCGTCTACGAGAGGCCCTGACTCCAGACTGTCCCGGCTCGGGGGCAGTCTAACCTCATACGTGACCCTCCCGGCGTCGTCCCCAAGGGGAGGTAATGTCCAGCTCGAAGAAACGCCGGACTTTGCCGGATCGTCGAGGTGGCACCGGTCGCGCGTGATCTGTTACTCTTGAGCATTGTACGGGCGGAAAGCCCCGGGCCGTCGCCTTACGCAGTGGAGCCAGGAATGAACCGACTCGTGTTCCGCGCACTTCTTCTCGCGTTCGCCCTGGCGGCGTTCGTCGTCGGCTGCGGCACTCCGACGTCCCCAACGGTGTCGACCACGACGACGACCACGACGACCACCACCACGTCAACGACCACGACGACCGCGACGCTGCCCTTCAGCGGCTCGCTTACCACCGGCGGGAACTTCATCAGCCCCCCCTTCCTGGCCGAGCCGGGCGTCGTCACGGTCTCGATGGGGGACATGGGCACTAATCCGCTGCTTCCTCCCGTCGGCCTTGGCCTCGGCACGTGGGATGGCACCAACTGCAACCTCGTGGTATCGACGACGGCGGCCACTCCGACGACGGTCCTGACCGGAACGGTCTCGATCCCCTACCTGTTGTGCGTGAGGATCTGGGACCCGGCCGGCTTCACGCCGGGCTACGTGCAGCCATACAGTGTATCCGTCGTGTATTTGGCGGCGGTCACACCCTAGCAGCCTGTGGTGCAAGTCCAGCACAGGCTGCTCAGGCGGGCCCTGAAGTCCTCGTAGTCGGTGCTCTCGAGGTCGAGGGCGGCGAGCGGGCGCGCCGCCCAGTCTCGCCACTCTGCGGGTAGCTCGGGCGCGCGCCCCAGTTCCTCCCGAATCACTTCCCCGAACTTCGCCGGGTGGGCGGTGGCCAGCGCCACGATCGGCCCCGCCTCGCCGATCTCCTCCCGGAGGCGGAGGGCCGCGGCGAAGGCCACGGCCCCGTGCGGATCGAGCACGTAGCCGCTTGTGTCGTGCGCCCGCCGGATCGCCAGCCGCGTGTCTGCCTCGGAAACCGATGCCCCGGCCACGTTCGCCCGCAGGGCGGCCAGTGAATGGCCGTGCAGTTCGGCCAGCCGCGGAAAGTTGCTGGGATCCCCGACGTCCATCGCGTTCGAGATCGTCGGCCGTGCGGCCCGCGCGCGGTAAGTCCCCGTCCGAAGGTACTCGGGCAGCACGTCGTTGACGTTGCAGGCGGCGAGGAAGCGGCGGACCGGGAGGCCGATCCGCTGGGCGATGACGCCCGCCGTGAGGTTCCCGAGGTTGCCGCTCGGCACCGCGAACACGACGCCGCCGGCCGAGGGCCCGCCCAGGGCCAGCCAGGACGCGAAGTAGTAGACCGCCTGTGGCAGCAGCCGCCCGATGTTGATCGAGTTGGCGGAGGACAGGTTCAGGTCCGCAAGGTTCGGGTCGAGGAACGCCTGCTTGACCAGGCGCTGGCAGTCGTCGAACGTGCCCGGCACGCGCACCGCGGTCACGTTGCCGCCGAGCGTGGCCATCTGCGCTTCCTGGAACGGCGACACCTTCCCGGCGGGATAGAGCACGACGACCCGTACCCGCGGCACGCCGTGGAACCCCATGGCCACCGCGCTGCCGGTGTCGCCCGATGTGGCGACGAGGATGGTGGCGTGGCCGCCGCGCGCGGCCAGCACGTGGCCGAAGGCGCGCGCGAGGAACCGCGCGCCGAAGTCCTTGAAGGCGAGCGTCGGACCGTGGAACAGCTCGAGGACCGCCAGGCCGCCCGGGAGCGGCACGGTCGGCGCGGGGAAATCGAACGCGTCGCGGACGAAGGCCTCGAACGCATCGCGGTCGAACTCGTCGCCGACCAGGTGGCCGAGCACCCGCACGGCGATCTCCGAGATCGGCAGGTCGCGCCACGAGGCCACCACGCGCGGATCGATCGGAGGCAGCGACGTCGGAAGGTACAAACCGCCGTCCGGCGCGAGGCCGCGAAGCAGGGCCTCGAGGAAGGGCACCTCCGGTGCGGCGCGGCGCGTGCTCGCGAGCCTCATGGCAGGTCGATCCGGCAGGCCCCGGTCGCGTTCACCGGGCCGACGAAGCTGTCGGCGTCGAGGCCGGCCGCCTCCCGGAACGCGTCCCGCATCGCCGCGGCCACCCGCGTCGCGTCGTCGTCGCTCCCGGCAAAGGCAAAGACGGACGGTCCCGAGCCCGAGATGGAGCAGCCGAGCGCCCCGGCGCGCAGCGCGGATCGCTTGACCTCCGCGTAGCCGGGGATGAGCGCCGCTCTGAGCGGTTCCACGATCCGGTCCTCGATGCTGCGCCCGATGAGCTCGAGGTCGCCGCGATAGAGGCCGGCGACGAGCGCGCCGAGGTTGCCGAGGTTCGCCACGGTGTGTTCGATGACGAAGCCGCGCCCGCGGAGCAGGGCGCGGGCCTTCTGCGTCGAGACCAGGCAGTGGGGGTGGACCACCGCGACCCGGAGCGGCGCCGGGACCGGCAGGTCGATGATATCGAGCGGGTCGTAGCTCCGGATGAGCACGAAGCCGCCGATGAGCCCCGGTGCGGCGTTGTCGGCGTGCGCCGCGCCCGACGCCACGCGCTCGCCGGCCAGCGCGTGCGCGAGCAGTTCCCGCCTGGTGAGCGGCGCGCCGAACAGCTCGTTGACCGCCACGGCCCCCGCGACGCTGCTTGCGGCGGAGCTGCCGAGACCGCTCGAGAGCGGCATCTGCTTGTGCAGGCGCAGCCGCACGCCCGGCGCGTGGGCCGGCTCGGTGTCGAGCCCGACCCTGCCGGCCGCGATCAGGTGGGCCAGGACCGACCGCGCCGACACGCCGACGACGTTTCTCGTCGGGTCCGTCGTCAGCATGCCGCCGTCGCCGGTGACCTCGACGATCTGGACGCCGGGCGCATCCGCCAGTTCGGCCTCGACGACGTCGCCGGGCTGGTTGAGCGCGAGGCCGAGGACGTCGAAACCGGGACCGACGTTGCTGACCGTGGCGGGAGCGAAGACACGAACCGTTGGCGACATTGATTCGCATCGTGTCTGAGCCGCGCGGGCATGTCAAGACGTTGATGGGCTGACGACCGACGGCCGACGACCGACGGCAGCGTCACGCCTGAAGGCCATCAGCCGTCAGCCGTCCGCCGTCAGCCCTGTAGGGCGCAGCCTCTCCTGGGGATTACAATCACGAGTACGGACAACCAGGAGACCTGACGATGAACGCACGCATACTGACCGCCGCGGCCGCCATCCTGATGGTCGCGAACGTGGCGACGGGAGGAGAGCGGGTTCCCAGCCGGTCCGAGGATCCCGCGGCCCGGCAGCCGGTCGTCCAGGCCGTGAAGCCCCCGACGGCACCGCCCCAGGCCAGGCCGCCCGCCACGGCCCCCGCACGTTCGCCGGCGGCGGCCGCCCGCGGCGCGATCACGCTGGTGGTCACCAACCAGCTCGGCAAGACGCTCCCCGGTGTGCGCGTCGTCTTGGGCGGGACGATGTCGCGCGAGGGGACGACGACGCGTGACGGCGCCCTGACGCTCGAGGGGCTCCGCCCCGGCACCTACCGTCTCCGTTTCGAGGCCGCCGACTTCATCACGCTGGAGCGCGAGGTGGCGGTGAGGACGGGGCCGGCGGCCGAGGTGGACGTCGCGCTCGACCCGGCGCCGGCCAGGCCGCCTGCGCCGGTCGCGCCCGCTGCGTCGGCCAACTGCCGCCCGGCGGCTCCGGCCGATCCGAATGCCGCCGTGACCCTCCTCGAACTGCCGGATTGGATCCAGAAGAACATGATCGGCCGCAACGACCCGCAGAAGGAAGATGTCGTCGGCCACACGGCCGTCCTGACGCCCAGTGTCATCCAGGTGCGCGACCCCACCCGCCAGCGCGTGCGGGACGACGCCGACGAGGTGCTCTACGTCATCGCCGGCGAGGGCGTGCTGCACGCCGGCGGACGCGACCAGTCGCTCGACGCCGGGTCGCTGGCCGTCATTCCGAGAGGGGTGACCTACACGCTCGAGCGGCGCGGCCGCAATCCGCTGATCGCGCTGTCGATCGTGGGCAAGTAGCCCGACGGGCGGGTCCGGGAAACGGGCACGGCCGGCCGGTCGTATATTGAAGCGATCCGTTCCAACCAGAGGAGTGCTCCGATGACACGACACACCGCGTTCGCCGCCGGAGTAGGGGCGTTCATCGCCGTCGCGTCCCTCGTCCTGGTGGCCGGGCAGCAGCCTGCCAACCCGTATCCGCCGGCCAGGCCACAGCCGATGGCGCCTGCGGGCAGCGTCGCCCGCGGGGCCCAGCTCGTGACGCTCGGCGGATGCCACGATTGCCATAGCCCGAAGCTGCAGAACGGGGCCCCCGACATGTCGCGCGAGCTGTCCGGGCATCCGGAGAATGCCCCGCTGGCGCCGGACGTCGTCGGCGGCATCTCGACGAACATCATGCTCACGTCCTGGCGCGGTCCGTGGGGGATGTCGCTGACTCGCAATCTCACGCCTGACAAGGCAACCGGGATCGGCAGCTGGACGCTGGCCGACTTCAAGAAGACTCTCAGGACCGGCGTGAACCCGAAGGGCGAGGTGCTGCTGCCGCCGATGCCCATTGGGGAACTCCAGAACCTGCCCGACCAGGATTTCAACGCGATCTACGCATACCTTCGGACGATCAAGCCGATCCACAACATGGTCGGCCGCCCGGCGCCGTCGAAGAAGTAGCCGCGCCCAGCCCCCGCCCGTCGTGTCTCCCACGGCCCCGCCGTCGGGGTCGTGATCTGCGTCATAAACGGCCTCCTGGCGGGAGCCTACTATCGATGACGACGAGCATGATTCCCGACGAGCTCTGGCGCGCGTACGGCGCCCGCATCGTGCACCTCGGCAAGGGCGAGACGCTCTTCGAGCAGGGGACGACCGCCAGCGCCTTCTACCAGGTGAAGGCCGGCCGGGTGAAGATGGTCAGCAACAACGACCAGGGACGCGAGTTCGTCCAGGGCCTGTTCACCGACGGGCAAAGCTTCGGCGAACCGCCCTTCTTCAACGACGTGCCCTACCCGGCCTCGGCGATCGCGGTCGTCGAGAGCGAGGTCTGGACGTGCGGCCGGGCCGCCTTCCTCAGGCTGCTCGCCGAGCACCCGGCGATCCACCTGGAGCTCACCAAGGTCCTGAGCGGACGGCTCGTCTACAAGTCGATGATGCTCGCCGAGATCGCGGTCGAGGAGGCCGAGCACCGCCTGGCGACGCTCATCGAGTACCTCCGCGGCAACGATCCGGCGGGAGCGACCGGGGCCTACCGCGTGCCGTTCACGCGGCAGCAGCTGGCGGACATGACCGGGCTTCGCGTCGAGACCGTGGTGCGGTCGATCAAGGCGATGGAGCAGCGCGGCGCGCTCGAGATCGAGGACGGCAAGATCGTGTGGTACGGACCCGCCAACACGCATCGAGGGACCGCCAGATGACGGTCCGGGAAGCAGCCCCACCATGTTGAATCCAGGGATGACCATTCGCAGCGTCGTGGCCGACGACTACCGGGCGGCGGCCGTGTTCGAGCGGTACGGGATCGATTTCTGTTGCGGCGGGAACCGCCCGATTGCGGAGGCGTGCCGCGAGCGGGGCGCCGATGACGGGAAGCTGGTGGCCGAGCTCGAGGCCGCCCTCGCGTCGGCCCAGGACCAGCCCCGCGTCGGTGCCTGGGACCTCGACTTCCTGGCGGCCTACATCGTCAACAACCACCACGCGTACGTGCGCCAGGCGGTCGGCCCGATGCAGGCGCACACGCGGAAGGTGGCGGAGGTGCACGGCGACCACCACCCGGAGGTCAAGGAGATTGCGCGGCGATTCGACCGGGTGGTGGCCGAGCTGATGGCGCACTTGGGCAAGGAAGAGCGGGTGCTGTTTCCTCACATCAGCCGGCTCGCCGAGGCCGCGCGGGGCGCAGAGGTGCCGGTTGCGCCGTTCGGGTCCGTGGCCAACCCGATCGCGATGATGGAGCTCGAACATCGCAGCGCCGGGGACGAGATGGCGGCGATCAGAGCGCTCAGCGCCGGGTTCGTGCCGCCGCCCGACGCGTGCACGACCTTCAAGGTCACCTACCAGGAACTGCAGGCGTTCGAGGCGGACCTGCACCGCCACGTCCACCTCGAGAACAACATCCTCTTCCCTCGCGCGCTCGACCTCGAGCGCGAGTTGCGGCAGAGATGACGCCGATCGGCTGACGACCGACGGCTGACGGCCGCGTCACGCGTGTCACGCTGAAGAGGGCCGTCGGCCATCAGCCTTCAGCCGTCGGCCGGTCGCTCCGCCTACATCCTCCTGGCCTTCACGAGGCGCTTGAGAAGCGCGTCGCTGTAGAGCGGAGACGCCGGATCGAAGCTGTTCAGCCTGACCCGGCCCGAGCAGTGGACGAACAGCCCGGCCCCGAGGTAGATCCCGGTGTGCGTGATGCGCGTCGCGCCCGGCCTGGGGCCGAAGAACAGCACGTCGCCTTTGCGGAGCAGGGCGAGGTCGCGTTCGAGGGGCACGCCCGCGCCCTGGTTCGCCTGCTGGTCCGTGTCGCGCTGCAGTTCGAGACCGTTCAGCCTGAACACGGTCTTGACGAAGCCGGAGCAGTCGAATCCCCGGGCCGACGTGCCGCCCCACAGGTAGGGAACGCCCATGAACCGGCGCGCCGTCCGCTCGATCTCCTCCGGGGTGACGGCGCGCGACGCCTTCCACGCCCGGTAGTCGGTGGCGTCGGCGCCGCTGACGAATCCCTTCCGCCCGTCGGCCGTCCGCACGGACGTCCAGGCGCCGGTCGGGCCGGTCGCCTCCAGCACGTCCCCGACAACGAGGTCGGCGACCGGAGGAGCGTCCGCGGACGGCTGCTCCCTGACGAGCGCGAACAGCGACGTGACGACGACGCGCGGCGCGCCCGCGAACGCGTCCACCTGCTCGCGCGTCGCGAGCGCCAGGTGGTCCGACTCCATCCACCCGAGGTAACGGTCGTCGAGCGACTGCACGTAGTACCAGCCGCCCTCTTTCTTGAGCAGCTTCACTACCATGCCTGCCAGGAGCTGGTTGGCCAGCTCCGAGGCGTGGGACGGCTTCGTCTTCATCACCGCCACGCTGACCGCCACGATGCCGAGCGGCCGGGCCGCCAGCTCCGCGCCCGGCAGGACGGCCACCTTGTCCGCGACGACGGCAAAGCCTGCGTCGCGGAACGCGGCCACGAGGGCCTCCCGGGCGGCCGCCTGCTCGACGTCGCCGGTCAGCTCGACCGACGCCCCCTTCAGTTCAGCCTTCACGTCGAAGACGGCGACGCGAGCGTCCGGCGCGAAGCGCGCCTTCACCGCGGCGACGATGTCGGCGGGCACCGGCGCCTGGGCCAGGACGGCAACACGGGGCGGCGCGAGCGCGCTGACGAACAGCAGGATGACGAGAGCGAAACGAAGGAGCGGTTGGCGAAGGGACATGAATGAGATCTCCACGCAGGAATCGCGCCGAGATTAGCACAGGGGGACGGCCGTCAGCCGTCAGTCGTCAGCCGGCGACCAGACTCCGCCACAGGCCGCAAGTCGCGAGTCGCGAGCCCGCTGACGGTAGAATGCCGAGTGTGACCACCCTGTCGGTTCGCGGCGCGAGCGAGCACAATCTGAAGGGCGTCGACGTCGACCTGCCGCGCGGTGCGATCACCGTCGTCACCGGCGTGTCGGGCTCCGGCAAGTCGTCGCTGGCCTTCGACACGATCTGCCGCGAGGCGCAGCGCCGCTATCTCGAGACCTTCTCGTCGTACGCCAGGCAGTTCCTCGGGCGCGTCGCGCGCCCGGCGGTGGGTTCGATCACCGGGCTCTCGCCGGCCATCGCCGTCGATCAGCGGACGACGGTCCGCAACCCCCGGTCCACGGTCGGCACGCTGAGCGGGCTGCACGACGACCTGCGCCTCCTGTTCGCGAGGCTGGGCACGCCGGTCGAGGGGGTTCGCCTCGAGCGACGCCTGTTCTCGTTCAACTCGCCCCACGGCGCCTGTCCGGCCTGCCAGGGCCTCGGCGTCGAGGATCGCCTCGACCCGGACCTGATCGTCGCCGACCCCGCGAAGACCATCCGCCAGGGCGCGCTCGTCATCACGACGCCCACCGGCTACGTAATCTACTCGCAGGTGACCATCGACGTGCTCGACCAGGTCTGCCGCGCGCACGGGTTCGACGTGGACACGCCGTGGCGTGAACTCACCGACGAGCAGCGCGCCGTCGTGCTGAACGGGTCGGACCGGATCCGGATCCCGTACGGCAAGCACCCGCTCGCGTCGCGCCTGCGCTGGAGCGGCATCACCGCCAGGCCGCGAGAGGAAGGGGTCTACAAGGGGATCCTCCCGGTGATGGAGCAGATCCTCAAGCGGAGCCGGAATCGGAACATCCTCAGGTTCGTCCGAAGCCTGCCGTGCCGCGCGTGCGGTGGCGCCCGCCTCAGGCCCGAGGCGCTCGCCGTGACGTTCCGGGGCCGCGACATCGGGTCGCTGTCCGCGCTCCCCATCGACCTTCTCGGCGAGACGCTGGCCGCCGTGGCGTTCACGGCGGCCGAGGCGCCGGTCGGCGGGCCGATCCGGGCCGGGATGCTCGCGCGCATCGACCTGCTGTCGCGGCTCGGCCTCGACCATCTCACGCTCGACCGGTCGTCCACGACGCTGTCGGGGGGCGAGGCGCAGCGGCTGCGCCTCGCGTCGCAGGTGGGTGCCGATCTGGGCGGCGTCCTCTACGTGTTCGACGAGCCGTCGGTCGGCCTCCACCCGGTCGAGCAGGACCGCCTGCTCGACGTCATCGCCATGCTCCGCGATCGCGGGAACACGGTCCTCATCGTCGAGCACGACGAAGAGACGATGAGACGCGCCGACTGGCTGATCGACGTCGGCCCCGGCGCGGGCGCGCACGGCGGGGAACTGCTCTTCAGCGGGCCGGCAGGCGACCTGGCGGCTCGCGGCGATCCCCGCAGCCGGACGCGGGCGTTCCTCGCCGGCGAGGAGCGGGTCCGGGTTCCTGCCAGGCGCCGCGCCGGCACCGGCGTGCTCGCTTTGCGGCAGGTGGCGCGACACAACCTCGACCACGTGGATGTCGAGTTCCTCCTCGGCGCGCTCAACGTGATCACCGGCGTGTCGGGCGCGGGGAAGTCGAGCCTGGTCGAGGAGCTGATCGAGCGGCTGAGCCGGGGGCAGGCGGGCGACGGGCGGATCGCCAAGATCATCGACGTCGACCAGTCGCCCATCGGCCGGACGCCCCGGTCGAATCCCGCGACCTACACGGGCCTGTCCGACGTCGTGCGCGACCTGTTCGCCGCGCTGCCCGAGTCGGTCGCGCGCGGGTTCGGCAAGGGGCGCTTCTCGTTCAACGTCGCCGGCGGGCGCTGCGAGGCCTGCCAGGGCGCCGGCGTGCAGCGCATTGGCATGCACTTCCTCGGCGTGGTCGACGTCGTGTGCGACACCTGCGGCGGGAAGCGGTTCAACGACGAGACGCTCGACGTGGCCTGGCGCGGCCGCACCATCCACGACCTGCTCGAGACGACGGTCGAAGAGGCCGCCGGGCTCATCGCCGACCAGCCGCGCGCCGCCCGCATCCTCGACACGCTCCTGGATCTCGGTCTCGGCTACCTGCGCCTCGGCCAGCCCTCGACGACGCTGTCGGGCGGCGAGGCGCAGCGCGTCAAGCTGGCGGCCGAACTCAGCCGGCCCGGCCGCGGCCACACGCTGTACGTGCTGGACGAACCGACGACCGGCCTGCACCGGGCCGACGTGGGCATCTTGCTCGCGGCGCTCGGCCGACTGGTGGAGCAGCAGCACACGGTGGTGGTCGTCGAGCACCACCTCGACGTGATCCGGTCGGCGGATCGGATAGTCGACCTGGGTCCAGGGGGCGGCCGGCGGGGCGGGAAGGTGGTCGCGGCCGGGACGCCGGAGGAGATCGAACTTTCGGAGGTCTCGCTCACCGGCGCGGCTCTCCGCCAATCGACCGCTCGAGCGTCAGCACCGACTTCTCAATCGCCAGCACCGACTTCTCAATCGTCAGCACCGACTTCTCAATCGTCAGTTCCGACCGCGTTCGTCGGGGTCTCGACCCATAATCTGAAGTGCGTAAACGTCGAGTTTCCCGCGAACACCCTGACAGTTGTCACCGGCGTCTCCGGCAGCGGCAAGTCGTCGCTGGCCTTCGACACCCTGTACGCCGAAGGTCGGAACCGGTTCACCGAGAGCTTCTCGGCCTACGCGCGGCGCTTCCTCGAGAAGACCGGCGACGCGGAGTTTGAGCGCGTGTCCGGCCTCACGCCGGCCGTGGCCATCCGGCAGCGGGGCGCGTCGCGCAACCCGCGCTCGACGGTCGGGACGATGACCGAGATCGCGGATTACTACCGGCTGATGTTCGCGCGGATCGGCGTCGGGGGGCCGGCAGGCCCGTCGAGGCTGACGTCCACCTTCTTCTCGCCCAACGCCGAGCAGGGCGCGTGTCCGGCCTGCAAGGGGCTCGGGGCGACGAGCGAGTGCGACCCGGAGAAGCTGGTCACCCATCCCGACAGGTCGCTGCTCGCGGGTGCGATGGACGGCCACAAGACGGGCCGCTTCTACGGCGACCCGGACGGCCGGTACGTCGCGACGCTCGGCGCCGTGGGGCTGGCCCTCGGCATCGACTACGGCGTGAGGTGGCGCGACCTCGACCGCCGCGCGCAGGACGCGGCGATGCGGGGCACGGGCGACCTCGAGCTGGACGTCGAGTGGCACTACCGGCGGGGCGCGCGCGCCGGCGTCCACCGGTTTCGCACGAAGTGGATCGGCCTCATCGGGTGCGTCGGCGAGGAGTACGCGCGCAAGCACGCCGACCGGCGCGGGGCGGCCATCGAGCCGCTGCTCCACTCGGTGCCCTGCGCGGCGTGCGGCGGCGCCCGCCTCAGGCCCGAGGCACTGGCGGTTCGGGTGGCCGGACGCTCGATTGCCGATCTGCTTGCGCTCACCGTGACCGGCAGCCTCGATTTCTTCGCCGGGCTCGACGCCGGGGGCCTCGACGGCTGGAGGCGCGAGGCGACGGCCGACCTCCGGCGCGAGGTGGCCTCCCGCCTGGCCTACCTGCGCGACGCGGGCCTCGGCTACCTGTCACTCGACCGGACGGCCTCGACGCTGTCGTCCGGCGAGGCGCAGCGCATCCGGCTGGCCACCGAGATCGGGAGCGGCCTGACCGGCATCACCTACGTGCTCGACGAGCCGACCGCCGGTCTCCACGCGCGCGACACGGCCCGGCTGGTGGGACTGCTCAGGAGCCTTCGCGACGCCGGCAACGCCGTGGTCGTCGTCGAGCACGACGAGGACGTGATTCGCGCCGCCGACCACGTCATCGACATGGGGCCCGGGGCCGGGGAAGCGGGTGGCCGCGTGGTGGCCGTCGGGCCGCCGGCCGCCATCGCAGCCTGCGAGGAGTCGGTGACCGGGCGGTACCTCCGGGCGGCGATCGCGAACCGGCCGCCGATTACAGAAACGTACGCCGCTGGGGAGCGCGAGAGAAAACCGCTCCGACCCCTGCGGAGGCTCAGGCCCGGGATCACCGTGGCCCACGCCCGGAGCCACAACCTGCGGGATCTCACCGTGGAGATTCCCGCGGGCGGACTGGTCGCGGTGACCGGCGTGTCGGGCAGCGGCAAGTCGACGCTGGTGTTCGACGTCCTGGCCCCCGCGCTCGCGGGCGGCCGCGGCCTCGCCGGCGGCGACGGGGCGCTGGTCACGGCGCACGAGCGCTTCGCGCGCGTCGTGACGGCCGACCGCGATCCGCTCGCCGGCTCGTCGTCGAGCATGCCGGCGACCATCGTCGGCGTCTTCGACGCGATCCGCGACCGGTTTGCCGCGAGCGACGCGGCGCGCGCGGCCGGTCTCAAGAAGCGCGACTTCTCGCCGAGCGTGAAGGGAGGGCGCTGCGAGCGATGCGAGGGCGTCGGCCGCATCCGGGTGAGCATGGACTTCCTGCCCGACGTGTGGGTGCCGTGCGAGGAATGCGGCGGCCGCCGCTTCACGCCCGCGGTGCTCGCGTGCCGCGTGGACGAGCGGTCGATCGCCGACGTGCTCGACCTGACGGTGGTGGAGGCAGGAGCGGCGTTCGCCGGGTTGCCGGCCATCACGAGGCCGCTCCAGCTGCTGGCCGACATCGGCCTCGGCTACCTGCGGCTCGGCCAGGGGGCCGACACGCTGTCGGGCGGCGAACGACAGCGGCTCCTGCTGGCCACCGAGCTCATCGGTGAACCCCCGGGCGCGACACTCTTCCTCTTCGACGAGCCGACGACCGGGCTGCACTTCGAGGACGTGGCCAGGCTGCTGACCGTTTTCGACCGGCTCGTGGCGGCCGGCCACACGGTGGTCGTCGCCGAACACCACCTCGATGTGATCCGCGCCGCCGACTGGGTGATCGACCTCGGGCCCGAGGGCGGAGACGAAGGGGGACGGCTGGTGGCGACCGGGACTCCGGGCGACCTGGCGGGGATGGACAGCTGGACCGGCCGGGCCCTGGCCAGCCGGGCGGGAAAGCCGTAATTACTTGAACGGATGGGGCAGTTCTGCGAAGATGACTGTCGGAGAGGTTTGCGCCCGGCGGGTTCCACGGGTCCCGCGCGGGAGCGTTTGCGCCGCACGAGCGGCGCACCACCCGTGACAACTGCTTCACGACGAGAGGATCTTTTGGCAGTCCGTTTGTTCATTGGCAACCTTCCCTACGACACGACCGACGCGGAACTTCGCGCTCATCTGGGCGCCGTCGCCCCGCCCTCAGAGGTCGTGCTGCCACTCGACAGGGAGACGGGAAGACCCCGCGGATTCGCGTTCGTCGAATTCATCGAGCGGCCCGTGGCCGAAGAGGTGATTCGCCGTTTCAACGCGCAGCCGTTCAAGGGGCGGAATCTGGCTGTCAGCGAGGCCAGGGCGAGGGAAGATCGACCGGCGGGGTTCAGGCCCCAGCCGCCGTTCCGCTCCGGCCCGCCGAGTGACGGACCGGCGCCGGCATCCGGCGACCGGCCGGCCCGTAATTTCGGACCTCCTGCGCCGCGACGGCACGGACCGACCCGCCGGCCGACCAAGCAGGAGGCCCGCCCGCGAGGCCCGATCCCTGAACGGAACACGGGCCGTGTCTTCGATGTCGACGATGGCGAGGCCGTTGCCGAGGACTTCGACGATCTCGCAACAAGCGCCAGCGCGACCGAGGAAGACGATCAGGAATAGGCCTGCTCGAACCCGCTCGGTTCCTTGCACACGACGAGGCCGCCCCGCACCCGCCGGGCGGCCGTGTCGCCCCATGTCCCCGCCTGGACATCACGTCCCGGCGGAGGAAGCTGCCCCTTTCCATCGACAATGCGGAAGGAGCACGATTGATGCCGGCGCGGTCAGCGGCGCGACGGAGCCGGAGGCCGGAGCCGTTTTCTTCGCTCGAGGGTTGAGCCGAAGAAAACCGCTCCGACCCCTGCGCACCATCCGCCTCTTGAGCCGCCCAGCCGGCGAGGAAGATCTGTGACGGAAGAACGATTGAAGATTGCCGTATTCGTTGACTTCGACAACATCGAGATCGGGGTCAAGACCACACTGAACGTCGCCTTCGACGTGGGCACCATCCTCGAAGCGATCAAAGAGCGCGGCGAGGTGGTGACCAAGATCGCGTACGGCGACTGGACGCGGGCCGGCGATTACAGCCGCCTGCTCACCCAGCACGCGATCAAGATGGTCCAGCGCAACCTGACGCCCGGGGGCGACAAGAACGGCGCGGACATCAACCTCGCGCTCGACGCCCTCGAAATGGCGCTGACGCACGACCACATCAATGCCTACGTGATCGTCGGCGGCGACAGCGATTTCCTGAGCCTGGTCGAGAAACTCAAGCAGTACGACAAGACGGTGATCGTCGTGGGCGGGCGCGCCTTCACGAGCGTGATCCTCCAGCGCAACTGCCACGAGTTCATCGCCTACGAGAACCTGATCAACGTCGGCGGCGGCCCCCGGCGGCACCACGAGCGCGGGCGCGTCTCGGGCACGCAGTCGGTGAACACCGCGTTCCCGCTGATCCGGCGGGCGCTGAAGGTGCTGTCCGAGCGCGAGGTGACCCCTCAGCTCGGCCTCCTCAAGAGCACGCTGCTCCAGCTCGATTCCACCTTCTCGGAGAAGAACTACGGCGCCGGCTCGTTCAGGGACTTCGCCGAGAAGCTCGCGCAGGCCGGCCTGATTCGCCTGAACCAGGCGGGCCGCAACCTGCTCGTCGAGGTGAAGGACCTCGACGCGGGCGGGGCGGACGAAGGCGCCGAGCCGGCCCAGCCGACCGGGGAGCGGCAGCCGAGGGACCGCCATCCGCACGACCGCGGGCGCGGACCCGCGCAGGCGCCGCCGGCGGAACGGGAAGCCGTCAGCGAGGAGCGGCAGGCCGCCGAACCGGCGCCGGCCGCGCATCCCGCGGCGCCGGCCGCGTTCGGCACGGCGCCCGGCGAAGCCCTCGCGGCCCAGCAGAACGAGGCGCTCGCGCTGCTGCGGCGCGTGCTCGACCAGGCGCCGGGGCCGCTGCGGTGGCCGATGTACGTCAGGAACGTGAAGCAGTTGCTCAGGGCCGCCGACCCGGGATTCGACGAGCGGCGGTACGGCTTCGGCGGCATACTCAATCTGCTGCGGGCCTCCCAGCGCGACGCGCTGCTGCGCCTCGAGCGGGATCGCCAGGGCGTGCTCCGCGTCTTCGCCGGGGCCGCGCTCCAGCGGCCGTCGGTGCCGCCGGTCCAGGCTGGCATCGCGGAACGGGTCGCCGAGCCCGAAGCCGCCGTGCAGGCCGAGCTGCCGGTGGGCGAGGTGGTCGTCGCGATCCAGGCGGTCGAGGCCGGGCCGGCCTCGACCGAGGCGCCGGCAGTCATCGACGCCGAGCCAGTCGGCGCGTCCGACGCGCAACCCGAAGCCACGCCTGTCGAGGCGGCGGCTCCGGACGCGGCTCCGAGGCGGCGGCGGGCACCGTCCGGCGCCCGCAGGCCGGTCGCGCCAAAGAAGCCGCGCGCCGCGGCCCCGAAGAGCCGGGGCAGGAAGAAAGAGAGTGAGTGAGCCGGCCGCGCTCGTCATCGCCGAAGGCGGCGGTGACGACGCCGAGTGGGCCGCGCGGCTGATGGTGGCCACCGAGCCGTGGACGACGCTGGGGCGCGGTCTCGATCAGTGCCGCGCCGCCGGCGCGCGTCCCGAGATGATCCTGTTCGTCGCCCGCGCGGGCGACGAGCGCTGCGGATTCGCGCTCGTCAACCCGCGCGGGGTCGCCGGCGCCCCCTACCTCGCCGCCGTCGCCGTCGACGAGGACTGGCGCAGTCGCGGCGTCGGCGCCGCGCTGCTCGGCCACTGCGAGCGGTGGGCGGCCGGCCTGTCCCGTCACCTCTTCCTCTGCGTGTCGTCGTTCAACACCAGGGCCCAGCAGTTCTACTGGCGGCAGGGCTTCAGGCAGGTCGGCGTCCTTGCCGACCACGTCATCGAAGGCGCGTCCGAGCGGCTCATGTACAAGCGAGTCGACGGCCGCATCGCCACGGTGGCCCCCGCGCCCGGCGTCCACTGAAACGCTGGCGGGCCGGTCCGCCGGTCGTGTAATCTTCTCGCATAATCGCTTCAGACAGCCTGGGTGATGCCGATGCTCGCACTTAGCCTGCGGCGGCTGCTCTCGTGGGTCGGCCGCCTGCTCCTGTCCCTGCGGTACCGCGTCGAAGTCCGGGGACTCGACGAGATCCGGGCCCGCGGCACGAGCCGGGTCATCTTCCTGCCGAATCACGTCGCCCTCATCGACCCTGCCATCCTGATGGTGCGGCTCGACCGCTGGTTCCATCCGCGCTCGCTCGGCGACGAGTACCAGATCTCGCAGCCGATCATCGGCCCGATCGCGCGGCTCTACGGCGTCCGCGCACTGCCCAACATGGAGCGGCAGGGACTCTCGGTGCTCGAGGCGACGCGCCAGGCGCTCGCCGCCACGATCGCCGGCGTGCGCGCGGGCGAGAACCTCCTCTTCTATCCGTCGGGCCGGATCCGCCAGCAGTACCTCGAAGAGATCAGGGCCGCGAGCGGCACGGAGGTGCTGGTCAAGTCGGTGCCCGACGCCCGGATCGTCCTCGTCCGCCACACCGGTCTCTGGGGCAGCAGCTTCAGCCTCGCCTTCGACGGCACGATGCGCTCGGCCGTCGCCATGGCGTGGCGGGGGCTGAAGTACCTCCTGCTGAATGGCGTGTTCTTCATGCCGCGCCGCCGCGTGGTCGTCGAGTTCGTCGAGCCGGCCGACTTCCCGCGCGACGCCGGCCGGATGGCGATCAACGCCTACCTGGAGGCGTTCTACAACGAGCGGGCGCCGCGGAACACCTTCGTGCCGTACGGATTCTGGGACCGCGGCGGCGTGCGGGAACTGCCGGACCCGGAGGTGCCGCGCATCAAGGGCGATGCGACCGAGGCCCCGGAGGCCACGCGCCGGATCGTGTTCGAGGAACTCGAGCGGCTCACCGGGCGGGCCGAGGTCCGCCTGGACGAGCGCCTGGCGCAGGACCTCGGCCTCGACAGCCTGGCGTCGGCCGAACTCGTGCTGTGGATCGAGAAGGAGTTCGGGTTCTCGGTCGGCACGCCGGAGAGCCTGGTGACGGTCGGCGACGTGGTGCTGGCGGCGTCGGGCAAGGGGATCTCCGCCATCGACTCGCCACTCAAGCCGGCCAGCGCCGCCTGGACCGCGGCGGGCACGGACCGTCGGCTCGCGATTCCCGACGCCGCGACGATCACGAGCGCATTCCTCGAGCAGGCCTCGCGCCGGCCGGACGAGGTGATCCTCGCCGACCAGACGAGCGGCGAGGTGACCTTCCGCCGCCTCGTCCTCGGCGTGATGCTGCTCTCGCCCGCCATCCGCCAGATGCCCGGCCAGTTCGTCGGCATCATGCTGCCCGCCTCGGTCGGCGCCGGCCTCTTCTACCTGGCCACGCTCTTTGCGGGTAAGACGCCGGTGATGATCAATTGGACCACCGGCTCGCGCAACCTCGTGCACGCGCTCGACCTGCTCGGCGTCGACCGCGTCATCACCGCCCGGGCGCTTCTCGCGAAGCTCGAGGGGATGGGCATCGACCTGTCGGCGCTCTCGTCGCGCTTCGTGCTGGCGGAGGATCTCCGGTCGCGCCTGACGACGCGGGCCAAGCTGGCGGCGGTCGTGCGCAGCCGCCTGAGCTGGCGCGCTCTCAGGAGCGTGACGCCGAGCCACGATGCGGTCGTCCTCTTCACGAGCGGCTCGGAGAGCCTGCCCAAGGCGGTTCCGCTCACGCACCACAACATCCTGACGAACCTGCGCGACACGCTGACCGCCGTCCGCCTGGACGAACGGGACGTGCTTATCGGGATGCTGCCGCCGTTCCACTCCTTCGGCATCGTCGTGACGACGATCCTGCCGCTCTGCTCGGGCCTGCGCACCGTCTATCACCCGAACCCGACCGAGGCGGCGGTGCTCGCGCGCGTGGTGGAGGCGTTCCGCGTGACGCTGCTCGTCGGCACCCCGACCTTCCTCGGCGGCATCGTCCGGGCGGCGAGACCGGGGCAGCTCGCGACGTTGCGGCTCGCGGTGACCGGGGCGGAGAAGTGCCCCGAGGCCGTGTACGAGGCCCTGCGCCGCGCGTGCGGGAGCGCGCAGATCCTCGAAGGCTACGGGATCACCGAGTGCTCGCCCATCGTCTCGGCCACCAGGCCCGAGCGGCCGCAGGTCGGCAGCATCGGGAAGCCGCTCGACTCGGTGGAGTGGGCGGTCGTGACGCTCGAGACCAATGCGGCGGCCGGCCCCGGCGACCCCGGCATGCTGCTCGTGCGAGGCCCGAGCATCTTCTCCGGGTACCTCAATTACACGGGGGAGTCGCCGTTTGTCGAATGGGACGGGAAGTCGTGGTACCGGACCGGGGACCTGGTGCGCGCCGACCAGACCGGCTGGCTCACCTTCGAGGGGCGGCTCAAGCGCTTCGTGAAACTCGGCGGCGAGATGATCTCGCTGCCGGCGATCGAGGCGGTGCTGCTGCCGCACTTCGTCTCGGACCAGGACGAGGGGCCGCCGCTGGCCGTCGAAGCGCTGGGCTCCGCGGACAGCCCCGAGATCGCCGCGTTCACGGTGCGCCCGACCTCGCGCGACGAGGTCAACCGGCTGATCAAGGAGGCGGGGCTCAGCCCGCTCTACTACGTGCGGCAGGTGATCGCGGTGGAGAAGATTCCGGTGCTCGGAACGGGGAAGACGGATTATCGGGGACTCAAGGAACTGACCGGCAAGGTGTAGACGGCTCTCGGCTCCGGGCTCTCGACTCTCGGCCGCGTCCGGCTCGAGGCCCAGGCCAGGAGGCTCACGGCTCAGGAGTCAAGGCTCACGGCTTGGCCGTAAGTGGGCCGGGTCTTCAGACCCGGCGACCTCCAGGCGCAGGACTGAAGTCCTGCGCTATCTGATTCAGTGATTGCCCCCGGCGACCTCCAGGCGCAGGACTGAAGTCCTGCGCTATCTGATTCAGTGATTGCCCCCGGCGACCTCCAGGCGCAGGGCTAAAGCCCTGCGCTATCTGATTCAGTGATTGCCCACAACGATCTCCAGATAACGCACGGCTTCAGCCGTGCGCCTGACCAGGCCTGAAGCCTGAAGCCCGTAGCCTGGAGCCGCCGTACACGGCGAGGCCCAGGGCGGACCGTCCACCCCGGGCCTTGTCGTCGATCACCGGTTCGACGGAGTTACTACTTCGCCGCGAGCAGCCGCTGCTCGAGTTCACCAAGTTCCTTGTTGAGCCCGGCGGGCAGACGACCGCCGAACTTCTCGTAGTGCGACTTGATGTCCGGCAGTTCGGCCAGCCACCCGTTCACGTCCACCTTCAACAGGACATCGAGGGCGCCCGGCGGAATGTCGAGGCCGCCCGTGTCGATCGCGCCCGGCGCCGGCAGCATGCCGATCGGCGTCTCGACGGCCTTGCCGCCGCCGGTCACGCGCTCGAACACCCACTTCAGCACGCGGCTGTTGTCGCCGTAGCCCGGCCAGAGGAACTTGCCGTTCGCGTCCTGCCGGAACCAGTTGACGTAGTAGAGGCGCGGCAGCTTGTCGGCGCTCGTCGCGGCCCCGACCTTCAGCCAGTGCGCGAAGTAGTCGCCCATGTGGTAGCCGCAGAAGGGCAGCATCGCGAACGGGTCGCGCCTGAGCTTGCCGACCGCCCCGGCGGCCGCGGCCGTCGTCTCGCTGCCCATGATCGAGCCGAGGAACGTGCCGTGCTGCCAGTTGAACGCCTCGGTGACCAGCGGCACCACCGTGGCGCGGCGGCCGCCGAAGAGCATCGCCGAGATCGGCACCCCCTTCGGGTCCTCCCACTCCTTCGCGATGACCGGGCACTGCCTGGCCGGCGCGGTGAACCGCGAGTTCGGGTGCGCCGCCTTGCGCCCGGCGCCGGGACGCCACGGCCGCCGCAGCCAGTCCATCAGCTCCGGCGGCTCCTTGTCGGTCATGTACTCCCACCACACGTCGCCGCTCGGGAGCATCGCGCAGTTGGTGAAGATCGAGTTGGCGTGCAGCGTGAGGATCGCGTTCGGGTTCGACTTCATGTTCGTGCCGGGCGCCACGCCGAAGAACCCGGCCTCGGGGTTGATGGCGTACAGCCGGCCGTCCGGGCCGAACTTCATCCACGCGATGTCGTCGCCGATCGTCTCGACCTTCCAGCCGGGCACCGTCGGCACCAGCATGGCGAGGTTGGTCTTGCCGCACGCCGACGGGAAGGCGCCCGTCACGTAGCGCACCTCGCCCTGGGGGCTGGTCAGCTTGAGGATCAGCATGTGCTCGGCGAGCCACCCCTCGTCGCGCGCCTGCACCGACGCGATCCGCAGCGCGTGGCACTTCTTGCCGAGCAGGGCATTGCCGCCGTAGCCGGAGCCGAACGACCAGATCTCCCGCGTCTCGGGGAAGTGGCAGATGTACTTGTTCGAGGCGTTGCACGGCCACGGCACGTCCGGGGTGCTGCCTTCGAGCGGCGCGCCGACCGAGTGGAGCCCCTTGACGAACTCGCCGTCGGCGCCGAGCACCTCGAGGACGCGGCTGCCGACCCGCGTCATGATGTGCATGTTGGCGACGACGTAGGGCGAGTCGGTGATCTCCACGCCGATCTTCGCGATGGGCGACCCGACCGGGCCCATGCTGTACGGGATCACGAAGAGCGTGCGCCCCTTCATCGAGCCCTTGAAGAGGGCGGTCAGCGTCGCCTTCATCTCCGCCGGGGCGGCCCAGTTGTTGGTCGGGCCGGCGTCTTCCTTTCGCGCCGAGCAGATGTAGGTGCGGTCTTCCACGCGGGCCACGTCGGCCGGGTCGGACCGGACGAAGATGCTGTTCGGGCGCACCGCGTCCATCCTGATGGCCGTGCCCGCCTGCACCATCAGGCGCAGCATCTCCTGGTACTCTTCGGGTGAACCGTCACACCAGCGGACCTGGTCCGGCTGGCACAAGGTCGCCACCTCGTCGACCCACTGTGCAAGGCGTGCATGCCTGGTCATCTCTTCTCCTTGTTGGTGGGGGTTCCAACCGACAATGTTACCTGAAAACCCGTCCCCTTTTTGCTTGCCGGCGGGTGAGGGGCCGCGTAGCATGGCGGCCAGTCCGCGTCCCCGCAATCGACCTGGAGGCTCATCGATGAGGAAGTCATCTGTCGCCGCGGTGCTGACGGCCGCCGCACCGCTCGTCCTCGCGTGCCTGATCGCGGCCGGATGCGGCGCCAAGACGGCGCCCGCCACCACGGCGCCCCCGCCCAAACCGGCCGCCGCCCCGGCGACGCCCGCCACGGCCAAGGTTCCTGCGCCGGCACCCGCGCCAGCCCCGGCTCCCGCGGCCTTTGCTCCCGGGGCGCCATCCCCGGTTCCTGCGCCGGCACGCGCGCCAGCCCCGGCTCCGCTCGTCGGCCACGTCACGCGCGACGCGCTCGAGAGCTACGAGACCTGGAAGACGCTGCGCGCCGAGGACTACACGCCCGACGCGGCGGCCGTGCAGACGATCGCCTCGAACTGGCGGGGCGTCCGGGTGCTGGTGATCCTGGGGACGTGGTGCCCGGACAGCAAGCGCGACCTGCCGCGCTTCTTCAAGATCGCCGACCTTGGGAAGCTTCGGCTCGATGGCGTGACCTTCATCGGCGTCGATCGGTCGAAGAAGGACGCGGAAGGCCTGACCGAGACGCACAAGATCGCGCGCGTCCCGACGTTCGTCTTCTTCCGCGGCGACACCGAGATCGGCCGCGTCACCGAGCGGCCGACGACGACACTGGAAGCGGACATCGCCGCCATTCTCGTGAAGTAGGCAGCGGCCGGCCGCCGCGTCAGTCGGGGCGCCGGACCATCGACAGGTGGGCGATGGCCTTCTCGGCCCACTCCGGGTCGTTGAGCATCGCCCGCCCGACGCCGACCAGGTCGGCCCGTCCCTCGCGCACGACGCGATTGGCCATGTCTGGCTCGCCAAGGCCGCCGGTGACCATCACCGGCACCTTGACGGCGGCCCGAATCGCCTCCGCGTAGGGCACGAAGTAGGCCGGTCCCTTGCCCGCGCCGCGCGAGCCCTGCAGGCCGCCCGAGACGTCGATGAGCCCGGCGCCGGCCTCGACCAGCCTGGCCGCCGTCCAGCAGGAGTCCTCGAGCTCGAGGCCTCCCGGCATCTCGTCGTGCGCGCCGAGGCGGACGAAGACGGCGACGTCGCTCCGGAGGCGCGAACGCACCTCGCGAAGGACTTCGAGGTGGAGCCGGCTGCGGCGTTCGACCGGGCCTCCGTACTCGTCGTCTCGCCGGTTGGTCAGCGGCGACAGGAACTGGCTGAGCAGGAAACCGTGCGCCGCGTGGACCTCGACGGCCTGGAACCCGGCCGCCTGCGCCCGGACGGCCGCATCCCCAAACGCGCTGATGATGCCCGGGATCATGGCCTGGCTGACGGCCTCGGGAATGTCGCCGTCGGGTTCGCCGGGGTGGCGGACGGCCGACGGCGCCAGCGGCCGCGCGCCGATGACTCTCGACGACCCGCGGGAGCCGGCGTGCGAAATCTGGAGGCAGGCCGCCGCGCCCTCGCGCTTGATGGCCGCCGCCAGCCGTGTCAGGCCCTCGATGGCGGCGCCGGTGTGCACGCCGATCTGGGTCGCCGTGTGGCGGCCGCGCAGGCTGACGAACGCGTGCTCGACGATGACGAGGCCGCAACCCGCGGCGGCGCGCCGCCGATGGTATTCGACGATCGCCGGCGTGACCATACCGTCCGGCGTGGCCTGGCTCGACCACATGGGCGGCATGACGATGCGGTTCCTGAGCGTGAGACCCTGCAGGGTCAACGGAGACAGAAGATCCGGCATGGTGCCTTCTCCGGGGCTTCAGCAGATGGATGCGAGTGGCTGGCGGGGGCGGACAGCCGGTTCGGACCGCCGGCTGCCGACGTTCGGGCCGACGTTACTTGGTGGCCTTCTTCTTCGGCGCGGCGGCCTTCTTGGCCGACCCGCACCTCGACCCGCACTTCGCCATCGCAACCTCCGTTTGGCAGGACACAGCGGGAGCGCGGGAATCGTACAGCGGCAGGCGCGGAGAAGCAAGGGCGGCCTGCAAGCCAACGTCGGCTGGCCTCATGGTCAGCGAGAAGCCGCGTTCTCGAGGACACGGAGGTACCGATCGACGACCTCGTCCCAATTCCAGCGTTCGGCGAACTCGGCGACCCTGCGGCGAGACTCCGCCTCGTCGCCTGCGTCCATCCGGTCGAGCGCGCGGTCCCACGATTCTGCGTCAAGGTCGGCCGATTCGAGCACTCCCGCGGCTTCGGGAGCGCCCGCCAGCGTCTCCGGAGAAATCAGTGCGGGCAGCCCGCAGGCCATCGCTTCCTGGACCACCAACGGGAATCCCTCGCCGACCGATGGGAGCACGAGCAGGTCGGCGGCGCGGTAGTAATCGGCGATCGCCGCCTGCGCGAGTGCGCCAACGGCCCGCACGTTGGGCAGACCCCAGCGCGCCGGATCCTCCGCCCCCCAGCCGACGAACACCCACAGATCCCCCTGCCGCCGTCGTGCCAACTCCCGCAAGAGCGTCAGGCCTTTCTTTGCGACGAAGCGTCCGACGAAGAGCCGGACCTTTCGGTCCGCGAATCCGTATCGGGTGCGCAGCGCCTTTCGCCCGGGTGCGGTCAGCGGAAAGAAGAGGGAGCCGTCGACGCCGTTGGCCACGTACATCGGAGGACGGCGAAACCTGGCACGGCGGACGAAGTACTCGAGCACTCTCGGACTGACGAACACCGCCTGGTGGCATCCGCCCAAGACCATCCTCGCAATGGTCCGGTTGGCGAGCCCGAGCATGCCACGCAGCGCTCGGTTCGAGTAGGGAACCGGTCCGACGTGCTGCGTGACAACCACAGGCACGCCGCGCCGTCTGGCCGCGAGATAGGCTGTCGCGTTGCCCATGTACAGGCAGTCGTGCAGGTGGACGACATCGGCACCGGCGACGAGATGGTTCAGACGTACGAGAGCGTTCGGGGACCAGAGGGGGTACGGAAAACCCAGGCGCGTTTCGGTGATGTTCCACGCGGGCATGCCGACTCGGACCAGCCCGTCCTCGACCCGTGGATCGTCGTCCGCGCTTGCGACCCAGGTGACCGAGATGCCCTCGGTCCGCCGGACGAGCCGGCGCGCGATTTCCTGGGCGACCAATTCGACGCCGCCCCGGTGGCCGGCGAAGTAATGGGTGACGAGCAGGATCCGCATGTCACGCTTGCCGGCGGGAAAACGTCACGTAGACGCAGGCGTTCTCGGCGCAAATGGAGGATGGAGTGAGCCGGTCCTCACACGCGATCCACGCGTTCACGGTGAACAGGAGCGGCGGCAGCAGCACGCGCGCGAGCGTCGGGAAGCGCCGCAGCCCCTCCTTTACGCCCAGCAGCTTGAACATGGTGGTCCACGCCAGCGGCCCGGCCACCGGCCGAATCGTCTCAGGCTCGAATCCGCGCGCCGACAACTCGCCGACCAGGCCGTCGCGGGTCCATCGGCGGAAGTCGGTGGGATGAGGGTGGTAAAGCCAGGTTCCGTGGGTCGAGAGGAGCAGCCACCCGCCCGGCTTCAGCAAGCGCCGGCATTCGCCGAGGTACCAGTCGAGATCCCACACATGTTCGAGCACCTGGAACGACACGATACCGTCGGCGCACGCGTCGGCCAGGGGGAGAGCCTGCCCAGGAACGATCCGCACCTCTACGTCGCCGTCGAGATCGCAACCGACATACTCCGCGCCCTGCCTCGTGATGAGCGGGGCGTACGGGCAGTCCCCGCAGCCCAGGTCCAGGATCCGCCGGCCCGGCTGCAGGCCCGCGCGATCGAGTGTCTCTTCGATCGCGGCGCGCATGCCCTTGAGGAGGTACCAGTCTGCGTCTCGCCAGGCTCGCGGGTTAAGCCTCCGGGCGGCATCGGCGCGTGGTGTCGTCATCAGGCCTCAGTTCCGTACGGCAGAGACAGCCGTGGCAAGCGACGATGCCCGCCGTGCACGCATGCTGGTTACGTCTCCGGGCACGTCGAGCCCCGCCTGTTCCGCCAGCGCGCAGCGGATCGTCGTCACGGTCTTTCGCCCTCACGTCTTCTCCACGACCCGCGCCAGGCATCGACCTCAGCGCTTCGGTACGACGTCGGCAATCGTCGCGCCCACGTGCGCCTCGTTGCCGCCGACCACCGAGAGCAGGAATCCCCCGAACACGGTCTGCAGGCCTATCACGACCAATGTCGAGGCCACGACCATCTCCCGAACCATCTGCAGTTGACCGTAGCCGGCCGCCCGCCATGTCCAGACCACGTAGCCGAGCTCGGTCACGCCGGCGAGGAGAAGCAGTCCACCCAGGACCAGCATGTTCTCGAGGCGCGTCGCCCAGTAGATCGTTCTGAGGAAGGGCGTCACGACGCGGTAACCTTCCCGCGCGCCGTACAGCGTGGCCGCGAGCCCCATCAGCCCGGTCTGGTGGCCGATGGCCACCATCGCTCCGGCCAGCACGCCCCAATGGTCGCCGAACCACAGGTGCCCCAGCCGCATCATGCCGCCGGGTGGCGCGGCCAGCACCAGGCCCAGAATGACGGCTCCGAGGGTGCCAATCACCGCGGCGGGGAGGAAGTAGAGCCACACCGGGCTCAGCATCACGAGGTACCGGAGATGCCGCCAGCCATCGCGCCAGGGGCGAAGGTGCGGGGCGCGGTCGCGTCCGTCCGGGTAGAGCGTGATCGGCACCTCGGTGCGCGAGAGGCCCAGCAGCGTGGCCTTGATGACCAGCTCGCTCGCGAACTCCATCCCCTGCGACGTGGGGTTGATCCGGAGGAACGCCTCCCTGGTGAACGCGCGCAGGCCGCTGTGGGCGTCGCTCAGCCCGGACCTGAAGAAGAGATTGAGCAGCCCGGTCAGCGCGGGGTTGCCGATCCGCCGGTTCTTCCAGGGCATCGCACCCGGCTTGATCTCCCCCTTGAAGCGGGACCCCATGCAGAGGTCCCAGCCCTCGCGGAGCTTCTCGACCATCGGGACCGCCTCGCGGAAATCGTACGAGCCGTCGGCGTCTCCCATCACGATGTAACGGCCGGACGACTGGAGAATGCCGTGCGTGAGCGCGGCCCCGTAGCCGCGCCTGATGCAGTGGACCACCCGCGCGCCGAGGCCCTCGGCGACCGCCTGGCTGCCATCCGTGCTGCCGTTGTCGGACACCACGACCTCGCCGCGAAGCCCGTGGCGCTCGCCGAGCGCGGCCAGCGCCTCCTGGGCGGTGGCCACCGAGGCCGGCAGCGTCTTCGCCTCGTTGAGGCATGGCAGCACGATCGTCACGTCGATCTCGTGGCAGCCGGCCTGCCGGTCGTCTGATGGCATGGCGGTTCCCACGGTGCTATTCCAGGTGCATGAAGCGGGGGCGGCACTTCTCCCAGACCATCCGGTATCCCGTCCGCCCCGGGAATGACTTCATCAGGCCGAGGTCCTCCTGCCAGCCCAGGTGGTTGGCCCAGAGGATGTCGTTCCGGAGGAAGGGGTCGTTGTTCGGGCGAAAGAAGACGAAATGCCGCGTCGGCGCGATGCACTGTTGATCGACGAAGATCCCGGCGGTGAAAACCACCGCGTGCGAGATGCCGCGCGCCTTCAGCGCGTCTTCCGGCGCGTTGACGTTGGACGCGATGATCTCGAGGGCGTGCAGCCTGACCGGCACGAAGCCGGCCAGCGAGACGACGACCAGCGAGGCGACCACCGGCAGCGCCCACGAATCCGACCGGGCCGGCCGCCACTCGCGCGCGAGCGAGGCGAGGCGTCCGAACCCCACCCCGGCGAGCACGATGAGCGGCCACGCCAGCTCGTAGAAGTGCACCGGGCCGAAGGTGTCCACGCCGGAGTCGGAGAGCCCGAAGTGCACGACCACGAAGCACAGCGCCGAGAGCCAGATGATCCGGGCCGGCCGGGCGGCCCACGCCAGCGCGACCAGGACGAGGAGCAGCGGCGAGCCGAACAGGTCGTACACGAGGCGCACCAGGCCGATCGTCGTCCTGGCGAGCGACAGCTCCCAGTCTCCGTTTCCGAGGATGGACTCGGCCAGCGAGACCGGCGGCGCCGCGGCCGACCAGCCGACGTTGCGGAAGTTCACCTCCCGCATGTACTGCTGCATGCGTTGGTACGACGTCACCAGCGGTGACCCGTTCTGCGCCGCGTTGACCGCGAAGAACACCGCGGCCATCGCCAGCGCCGGCGCCGCGAAGGCCACGATCGCCCGGCGCCTCGCGGCCGGCTGCTGTCGAACGACGTTCATGAACCAGCTCGCCAGGATCGGCAGCCCGACGCCCACCGTCGACAGCGGCCGAATCAGGACGCCGAGGCCGAACGAGAACGCCACGCCCGCGTGCCAGCGCCAGTTTCCGGGAGCCTCCCGGGACCTCAGCAGGAAGTAGCACGACCACGCGGCGGCCATCAGGCACGTCGTGTGCGACATCTCCGTCGCCGCCCCGACGGCGAGCATCGGCGAGGCGAGGTAGAGAAGCGTCGCGACTCGGCCGGCCGGCGGACCAGCCAACCGGCGGACCGTCAGAAAGACGGCCGGCACCGTCAGCGCGGAGTAGAAGGCGTTCATGTACCCGGTCGCGCCGAGGTACACGCCCGGCGCCATCAGCGCGGACCAGCCGATGAAGTACTGACCGTAGAACTTCCCGTCGTTGATCATGAAGATGCGGTCGAAGAACGCCTTCATGGGCGGGGAATCCACCCACAACCGGCCGGACGCGAGCGTCTGCGCCATGAACCGGTAGGCGCTCTCGTCGTCGGTCACGACAGCGCCGCGCAACACGAACGCCCGGATCGCGCAGGCGATGAAGAACGCCGCGGTCATCGTGACCGCCAGCCACGTGGCATCACCCGGTTCGGCCGGCGGCGATCCGGCCCGCGCGCCGAGCGCCTGCAGCCGCGTCAGGCCGACGGCCAGGAGCCCCGCCGCGAGCGATCCGAGGACGGTCCAGAAGAGCAGGAAGTACGTCTGCCTGACGGCCGGCAGCACCAGCGTGCCAAGGTCCAGGGTGTACGACCCGAGGAAGAGGCGGCCTACGGAGAAGAACGCCAGCAGCGCCAGCGCGCTCGCGGCAATGGGCCACAGGGCGCGCGACCATGGTGTGGAGAACGTACGCGGGATGAGCTGCCTCCTCAGAGATCCGGCCGACCGGCCCGCACATTGTCCCCCGCGTGTCGGGGAATTGCAACGCCCGGACGAGACGCCCGGACGAGACGACGGCCGACGGCCGACGGCTGACGGCTGACGGCCGTTCCCGCAGGGTGGCCGGCAAGCCTCATTCGTTCCTGAGCGCGGTCATCGGATCCACCTGGGAAGCCCGCACGGCCGGCACGAACCCCGCCGCGAGCGCGACGCAGCCGAGCACGACGGCGGCCGTCAAGAAGACGGTCGGATCGTACCCCTGCAACTGGTAGAGCAGCGACTGGGCGTAGCGGCCCGCCAGCGCCGCCAGCGCGAGTCCCGCCCCGCCGCCGACGGCGGTCATGACGGCCGTCTGCGTCAGGATCAAGCGCCGGACGCGTTTCGGGTCCGCGCCGAGCGCCATCCTCAGGCCGATCTCCCGGGTCCGCTGCGCCACGGTGTAGGCGAGCACGCCGTAGAGGCCGATCGCCGCGAGCAGCGTCGCCAGCAAGGCGAACGACGCGGAGAACGTCGTGAGGAGGCGATCGACGAAGGTGTTGTCGCGGACCTGCTGCGCCATCGTACGCGGGTCCTCGACCGGGAGGTTCGGATCGAGACGCGCCATGACCTTCGGGATCGTCGCCAGCAGGGTCTCCGGGGGCAGCGTGCTCTTCACGTAGAAGTTGAGGAACCCCAGCGCCTCGCCCTGGCGGTAGGGCTCGAAGTACTGGGGAGGCGGCGCCTCCTTGACCTCGCTGTATTTGCTGTCGGCCACGACGCCAACGATCTCGATCTGCGGCGAATCCCGGGGGCCCTCCTGGATGTGCTTGCCGATGGCCTCCCGCCCGAGCTTGAACTTCCTGGTGAACGCCTCGTTGACGATGACCACCCGCGGACTGCCCGCCGCGTCGGCGGTGGTGAACTCCCGGCCGGCGATGAGCGGCACGCCGAAGGTCCTGAAGTACCCCGGCCCGATCTTGTTGAACGACGCCTGCGTGTCGGTGTCGGGGCCCGACGGGAATCCCTCGACCTCGAGGCTGCTGGCCCAGTTGTCGCCGCTCAGCGGCGGCACGAGCGCGGCCGTGACGCTCGTGACCCCCGGCACCTTCGCCAGCTCGTCCTCCATCCGCTGGAACAGCTCGAGCGACCGCGTCCCGGTGTAGCCGTTCAGCTGCGGGGACACCCCGAAGGTCACGATGTTCTCGGTGTGGAGACCCAGGTCCACGCGGCTGACATTGACCAGGCTCTTGATGAAGAGGCCGGCGCCGACCAGCAGCAGCATCGAGAGGCCCACCTGCGCCGTGACCAGGGTTGTGCGAAAACGGGCGGCCGTGCGCGAGCCCCCAGGCTGGCCGCTCTGGCTCTTGAGCGCCGTCACCAGGTCCGGCCGCGTGGCGTGGAGCGCGGGGAACAGCCCGAAGAGCAGGCCGGTTCCGATCGCAATTCCGGCCGCGAAGAGCATCACCCGACCGTTCAGCGTGAAGGCCATGGTCTGGGCGAGGCGGCTCGTCAGCGTTCCCGCGATCAGGTCCAGCGTCCATTGGGCCACCAGGAGCCCGAGCGCGCCGCCGGCCACCGCCAGCAGGCCGGCCTCGGTGAGCAGCTGCCGCACCACCTGCCAGCGGCTCGCGCCGATGGCCAGCCGGATGGCCATTTCCGAGGAGCGGCCCGCGGCGCGGGCCAGCAGCAGGTTCGCGATGTTCGCGCAGGCGATGAGCAGCACGAGCCCCGTCACCGAGAAGAGCAGGACGAGCGGCGTGCGGGCCTCCTTGTGCAGGGAGCTCTGGCCGCGGGGATCGACGACGCCCGTCACCTTGCGCGCCCGGAACCGCTTCATCGTCTGCTGGCTCATCTCCTTCTGCAGGGGCGCTTCGACGTCGTTGATGATCGCCGCGTAGGGCACGTTGACCGCCGCCATCGCGCGGTCCACGCCGACGCCCGGCTTCAGCCGCGCGAACACGTACGCCCAGTACGCCCGACGGTTCTCGAGCGTACCCTTGGCGTACGACTCCATGGCGTCGCGCATGGTCATCGGCACGAACACCTGCGGCCGCGAGCCGAGGATCGTGCTGTCGAACCCGCGCGGCGCGACGCCGACGATGGTCATCGGCTGCCCGTTCACGATGAGCGGCTGGTTGAGCACGTCGGAGCGCCCGTCGAACCGCGTGCGCCAGTAGTCGTACGACAGCACCACGACGTGCGGCTCTCCCGCCACCCCGTCGTCGGCCCGCGAGAACAGGCGGCCGAGGGCCGGCTGCAGGCCGAGCACCTGGAAGTAGCTGCCGGAGACCAGCAGGCCGCCGCCGTTGAGCGTCTGGCCCCGGAATGCCAGGTTCACGCCGAAGGGCCGGTGCGCGGCCATGCCGGTGAAGGGTGTCTGCGTGCGCTCGAGATCGCGGAACATCGGGTAGCTGAAGACGTCGTTGCAGTCGCCCGCCTGGCCGCACGACTGCGACCCGGGCTTGGGCCCCGGCGCGCTCAGGTTGACCAGCGCGCCCGGGTCGGGCACCGGCAGCGGCCGGAGCAGCATCTGGTCGAACATCGAGAAGATGGCCGCATTCGCCCCGATCCCGAGCGCGAGGGAGACGATGGCGATCAGCGTGACCAGGGGAGTGCTCAGGAGGGCCCGGACGGCATGGGGCAGGCGCAGCTTTCGCATGGTCGGTTAGACGAGGCCGGGTGGCCTTTGGTTCGTGTGGAGCGGGCAGGAGCGGGTTGCTGAGTCGGTGGGCGCGTCTACTTTGTCTCTGTCTGTGCCTCAGCTACAGTAACGGACCAGAACTGGGCGAGTGCCGGACCGCCGGCTGCAACGCGGAGGAGTCCAATGCGTTCTCCTACGGTTCGTTCGATGGCTCCGCTGGGGATTCTGGAACTCATATGGAATGCATATCCACAGGGAATGTTTCCAGTCAATCGGGGCGCCTCTGATGTGATCTTGGAGGTGCTCAAGAAGAAATATCCGTGCAGCAAATAGGCGTGCGTCAGACCGCCGATCCATGCCGGACGGTCTGATGCACGCCTCGCTGGCGCCATGCTGTCTGCGGAGGCCAGCAGGCTGTTCAGCCCTGAGCCCCGCCTTCGCCCTTCGGGCTATGGCGGGCAAGCCTGAAGCCAGGAGCCTGAAGCCTGGAGCCCCGCCTACCTGATCGGATACTTCGGCACCGGCGGGAAGGTGAACGGCTTCGCCTTGATTTGCTTCTGCACCTCGGTGATGGCGCGCTCGAGCTGAACGTCGCGGCCGGCCGCGGCCGACGCCGGGTCGTTGTCGATGACGATGTCCGGGTCGCCGCCATGGCCTTCGATGAGCCACTGGCCCTGGTCGTTGTAGAAGGCGTTGTTCGACTGTTCCACCGTGCCGTTGTCCACGGTCAGCTGCCGGTTCAGGATGCCGACCAGGCCGCCCCACGACGGCACCCCGATCACGGTGCCGAGCTTCCTCGCCTTGAAGTCCTCGAGGAACGCCTCGCCGTCCGACCCGTTGTACTCGTTGCTGATGACCGCGATCTGTCCGGTGGTCGTCGAGCCGGGGTAGCGGAAGGGGACCATGCCGCGCAGCACGTTGTAGGCGGTCATCTTCCGCTCCAGCTTGTCGATGATGAAGTACTCGGTCCAGCCGCCGCCGTTGCCGCGCACGTCGATGATGATCCCCTTCTTGTAGCGGAACGCCCGCCAGAACTTGTCGAACTGGCCGATGTTGCCGGTGCTCATCGCCTGGATGTGCATGTAGCCGATCTCGCCGTTCGACGCGGCGAGCACCGAGTCGACGTTGCCGGCCAGCCACCGGTTGTAGCGGAGGGCCGACTCGGAGCGCAGCGGCTCGATCTCGTAGGTGCGGGCGCCGTCGAGCGAGGGCCGCGAGTTGACCGAGATCGACACCTTCCGGCCGCGCGTGACCTGCAGGAACTGGTAGGGGTTCTCGCCGGCCTCGAGCGCGTGGCCGTCGATCGCGACCAGGTACTCGCCTTCCTTGACGCTGACGTCGGGCCGCGCGAGCGGCGCCACCAGGTCGGCGTTGTAGGTGGTCGGCCCGAAGATCTTCGCGAGCCGGAACCCGCCGGCCGGGCCGATCTCGATGTCGGCCCCGAGCAGGCCCGTGTAGGTCTGCGAGGGCGGCACCCGCTGCGGCCCCATATCGCCGCCGCCGACGTAGGTGTGCGAGACGTTCAGCTCGCCGACCATCTGCGAGAGCAGCCAGTTCAGGTCGGCCCGCGACGAGAGGTCGGGGACCGTGGCGCGCAGCGTGTCGCCCCACTTCTTCCAGTCGTGGCCGTGCATGTTGGCGTCGTAGAAGAACTCGTTGTACCAACGCCACGTGTCGTTGAAGATCTGCGTCCACTCCTCGACTGGCCGGACGCGCACCCACATCTGGTCGAGCCCGACGCGCGCGCCGAACGACTTCGGGTTCTGCGCGAACTTCTCGGGCGTGGTGACGAGGAAGGTCGGCCCCGCGCGCCGCACGATCATCTGCTCGCGGTTGGCCGACAGCCGCCAGTCCACGATGGGCGCCTCGGACGCGGCGTCCTTCTGCGACGCCATGTCGAAGACGTGCAGCGTCCACTTCTCGTCGCCGCCCGGTTTGAACAGTTCCTCGGTCTCGGCCTCGCCGTAGGTCGGCACCGAATCGTAGGTCACCAAGCCCTTGCCGGCCTTGAGGTGGAAGTAGAGCCCCGGCGCGATCGGCAGCGGGAAGACGCGCGACTCGATCCCCGTGACGTCGATGCGGAACGGTTCGGCCGGCTTCCGGTCCTTGCCCCGGTCGTAGGGCGGGCGCTGGCCGGCCTTGAGTTGCAGGGCCATCACCTGCACCGGGTGCTCGATGACGTGATCGTCCTCGAAGATGTCGATGCGGGTGTCGAAGTTCCGGTACGACAGGAAGTAGAGGTAGTCGCCGTTCGCGTCGAACGACGGGTTCAGGCTGTCGTAGAAGTCGGTGGTGACCGGGAACGACTTGTTCTGCTCGAGGCTGTACAGGAACACCTGGTTGTTGCGGTTGAACTGCACGAACGAGTAGGTGATCCACTTGCTGTCCGGCGACCAGGAGTAGTCGCTCACCTCCCAGAAGAACTCGTCGTTCTTCATCTGGTTCGACGAGGCGAACTTCACGAGCTTCTTCGTCGCGACGTCGAGGTAGAAGAGGGCGAAGTCCTTGTTGCCGAACAGGATCTTCGTGCCGTCCGGCGACCACTCGAGGTGGTAGACCGTCCGGTCGAGCGCGGTGGTCAGCGCCTCCCAGGGTCCCTTGCCCGCGGCGTCGGTCACGTACAGCTGGTAGGTGCCCGTCTTGTCGGAGAAGAAGGCGACGCGCGAGCCGTCGGGCGAGAGTTGCGGGTAGCGCTCGCGCGAGGCGGTGGTGCCGGTCAGGTTCTTCGTCTGCGCCGTGTCGTCGGCGGGCACGAGCAGCACGTCGCCGCGGGCCTCGAAGGCCGCCGCCTTGCCGTCGTTCGACACGGCGAACGACTGGATGTTGTCGCGCGCATTGACGGCCCGCTCGGCGAGCTGCCACCGGTCGGAGGGGATGTCGGCGTCGATCGCCCTGGCGGCGCCACTCGCCGGGTCGAAGACGGTGAGCCGGCCGGCGCGGACGAACACGATCCGCCGCCCGTCGGTGGACGGCCACTGGACGTCGAAGTCGTCGAACCGGGTCACCTGGTCCACCTTCTTTGTCGCCGGGTCGATCGTGTAGAGATTGCTGACGCCCTTCGCGTCGCGGTCGCTCACGAAGTACAGCTTGCCGGCCGCGTACATCGGGTAGGCGCTCTTGCCGACGTAGTCGCTCAGCTGCGTGTACTGGCGGCTGGCGAGGTCGTAGAGCCACAGGTCCACGTAGCGGCCTCCCTTGTAGCGCTTCCAGTAGTACTCCTCCATGCCGCGGCGGTTGTAGGCGAGCCTGGCGCCGTCGGGCGAGTAAGAGGCGAGAATCGCGCGGTCCATCGGCAGCGCCTCGGGCAGGCCGCCCTCGGGCGAGACGGCGTAGAGACGCGTCATCGGCCTGAAGGTGGCCTCGTGGCTCGATCGGAACACCACCTTCTTGCCGTCCGGCGTCCACGCCACCGCCTGCACGCCCGCGCCGAACCAGGTGAGCCGCCTCGGGCTGCCGCCCGTGACCGGCATCACGTACAGGGCGGGCGCGCCGTCGGTACTCGGCGGTGAAGACGAGCGTCTTCCCGTCGGGCGAGAACTTCGCGGCCTCCTCGGTTCCCGGATGGCTGGTCAGCCGCCGCGCCGTCCCGCCCGCGGCCGGGATCGACCACAGGTCGCCTTCGTAGGTGAAGACCACGGTGTCACCCGAGATCGTCGGGTACTGCATGAACCGGCCGGGCGCGCCGCCGGCCGCGCCGGCGGCCAGGCACACGACGCAGACGAGGGCAAGCAGCAGGACTCTTCGCATATCAACTCCACAGGATGACGGGACCACTTCGGGGGGAAGATCGGCGGCGGGACCGCCCGCCTCGCCAGATTGTACGGTCGAGGTCGGTCCTTGTATAGAATCATGGCCTCCACCCGAAGAGTCGGAGGCAACCGTGCCCGAGAACGTTGAGCCCGGCCGCCCGGCCGTCGAAGCCGTCTTCGCCGCGTGGGCCGTCACGACGATCGCCGGCCTGGCCGTCGCCCACGCGCTCGCCCGGTGGCTTCCGCCCCAGCCTCCGCCGGGCACGCCGCTGGCCGCCGTTCCCCTGACACTGTGCGTCGTCTACGTGTCGGCGGCGTTCGCCTTCGCGCAGGCGACGCTGCCGGGCCCGAAGTCCACGGGTTGTTTCGGCCTCCTGATCCCCCTGACCGGCGCCACCGCGCTGGCCTTCAGGGGCGTGCCCCCGTCGGCGGTCGTCGCGGCGCTCGTGGCCGGCGTGTTCCTCACGCCGGCGGCCTATTACCTGGCGGTCCGGCTGTCGTTTCCGCTCGGCGGCCTGGTGCGGCGGCGGCCGTTCACCGGCCTGTTCGGCGGAGCGATCGGCATGGCGGCCGTCTACGGGACGGCTCGCTGCCTGACGTGGCTGGCCGACCCGGCGACCCACGGGCGGTTCTGGTGAGCGGGGGGGAAGTACGAAGTCAGAAGTACGAAGTACGAAGTTCGGCGTGAGGCGTGAGGCGCAAGGCGTGAGGCGCAGGCCTGAAGGCCTGCGGTATCTGAAGTGAGTACCCGGATAGCGCGGGGCTTCAGCCCTGCGCCGTAAGGCGTAAGGCGTGAGCCGTGAGGCGTGAGGTATCATTCCCTTCCCGTGAGCATTCTGCTGTCGATTTTCGCGAACGACGTGCTGCCGGTCTTCGTGGTCGCGGCCGTCGGCTTCGCGATCGCTCGCCTGTTCGAGGCGGACGTGCGGACGCTGTCGCGCGTCACCTTCAACGCGCTCTCGCCCTGCCTGGTCTTCCACCTGCTCGTCACCTCGTCGCTCGGCGCGGGCGATTTCGGCAGGATGACGGCGCTGGCGCTGGTGACCATCGTCGGGATCGGCGCCGTGGCGCGCCTGGCGGCGCTGACCTTCAGGCTCGACCGCGCGATGACGAGCGCGTTCCTCATCGTCGTGATGTTCTCGAACAGCGGCAATTACGGCCTGCCGGTCGTCCTGTTCGCGTTCGGCCGCGACGCGCTGGCGCACGCGACGGTCTACTTCGTGGTCAATGCCGTCGCCACCTACACGCTCGGCGTCTTCCTGGCGTCGGCCGGCCACCGGTCGGTCGGGCAGGCCGCAGTCAACGTCCTGCGCGTGCCCGTTGTCTGGGCCGTGCTGGCGGCGGCCGTCCTGATGGCGTTCGGCATCAAGCTGCCGACGGCCGTGCTGCGCCCGGTCGAGTTGCTCAGCGGCGCCGCGATCCCGACGATGATCCTCGTGCTCGGGATGCAGCTCGAACGGGGCGCGTGGCCCGAGCGGCCGGCGGTGGTGGTGGTCGCCGGCATCCTCGCCCTCGTCGTCACGCCGATCCTCGCGCTCGCCGCCAGCCACGCGCTTGGCCTGACGGGCGCGGCCCGGCAGGCGGCCATCCTGCAGTCGGGGATGCCGAGCGCCGTCCTGACGACGATCCTCGCGCTGGAGTTCGACGTGGCGCCGTCGTTCGTCACCGCGTGCGTGACGCTGACGACGCTGGCCAGTCCGATTACGGTAACGCTGCTCATCGCCGCGCTGCAGAAATGACCAGGCTGCGGGCTTCGGGCTCCAGGCTCCGGGCTCCAGGCTCCGGGCTTCCGGCTCCGGGCTCCGCGTGTGCGGTCAAGGACATAGGTGCGGCCTGTAGCCTGAAGCCTGTAGCCCGAAGCCTGATATTCTCTCGTGATGAGCTTGTCCAACCCTCACGTCGCCGCCTCTGACAGAACTCCCGTCGATCTGCCGAGGGTGCTCGGGTTCACGTCGGTCGTCGGGATCCTCGTCGGCACCGTGATCGGGTCGGGCATCTTCGTCGCGCCCAACCGGATCGCGAGCCTCGTCGCGTCGCCGCAGCTCATCCTGGCCGTGTGGGTGATCGGCGGGGTGCTGTCGCTGTTCGGGGCGCTCGCCTTCGCCGAGCTCGGCTCGGCGTTTCCCCAGGCCGGCGGCATGTACGTCTACCTGCGCGAGAGCTACGGCCCGCTGGTGGCCTTTCTCTTCGGCTGGACCCTCTTCTTCGTGATCGACTCGGGCGCGATCGCCACGCTGTCGGTGGCGTTCTCGACGCGCTACCTGCCGTACTTCCTCCCGCTCACGCCGCTCGCGGCCAAGGTGGTGGCCGTGGCGCTCATCGCGGCGCTGGTGGGCGTGAACCTGCTGGGCGTGCGCTACGGGGCGGCGCTGCAGAACCTGCTGATGTTCATCAAGTTCGCGGCCATCCTCGCGGTCATCGGGACGGCCTTCGCCTTCGGCCGGGGCGACACGGCGCACTTCGTCCAGCCGGCGCCGGGCGCCTGGTCGGGCGGCCTCGTGCGGAACTTCAGCGCGGCGCTGGTCCTGTCGCTGTGGGCCTACAAGGGCTGGGAGGCGGTGACCTTCAGCAGCGGCGAGATCAAGAACCCGAGGCGGAACATCCCGCTCGGGCTGTTGTCCGGGACGATCGCCGTGGTGGTGCTCTACGTCGCCACCAACCTCGCGTACCTATATGTCTTCCCGGCCGGGGAGATCGCGAAGTCGAGCCGCATCGCCGCCGACGTGATGGAAGCGGCGATCGGCCCGGTCGGCGCGACGCTGGTGGCGGCCGTCATCCTCTGCTCGATCACCGGCGCGGCCAACGGGAACGTGCTCACCGCCCCGCGCGTGTTCTACGCGATGGCGCGCGACGGGCTGTTCTTCCGAAAGTTCGCCGAGCTGCACCCGCGGCTTCTGACGCCGTACGTCTCGATCCTCGCGACGGGCGCCTGGGCGGCGGTGCTGAGCGTCACCGGCACGTTCGAGCAGCTGGCCGCCTACGTCGTCTTCGGCCAGTGGATCTTCTTCGGGCTGACGGTGGGCGCCGTGATGGTCCTGCGCCGGACGCGCCGCGACCTCGAACGGCCCTACCGCACGTGGGGCTACCCGGTCACGCCGGTCGTGTTCGTCGCGGCGGCCATGTACATCTCGGTGAGCACGCTCGTGACCGAGCCGGCGCACGCGGCCACCGGGCTGGCGCTCATCCTGGCGGGCGTGCCGGCGTACTGGTACTGGCGGCGGCGCCGCGGCGCGGACGTGGCCTGATGCCGCTCTGGGAGATCCTGATCGTAGCCGTGGGGCTGTCGATGGACGCGGTGGCCGTCGCGCTCGCGGCCAGCGCGAGCCAGCGCGCGCGGGGCGCGCGGGCGACGTTCCGGCTGTCGTTTCACTTCGGCCTGTTCCAGTTCCTGATGCCGGTCGCGGGCTGGTTCATCGGCGTGAGCGTCGCCGGCTACATTTCGGCGGTGGACCACTGGATCGCCTTCGGCCTGTTGACGCTGGTCGGCGTGAGGATGATCCGGGCGGCGACGAGCGGGGCGGACCCGACGCTGGCCCGTGATCCGAGCCGCGGCTCGACGCTCGTCCTGCTGTCGGTCGCGACGAGTATCGACGCGCTCGCCATCGGGCTGACGCTGGCGATGCTCGGCAGCGGCATCTGGTACGCGAGCCTCATCATCGGCCTGGTGACGGCGTCCCTGTCGTGCCTCGCCATCCTGGCCGGCAGCCGGATCGGCCAGGCATTCGGCCGGCGGATGGAGATTGTCGGCGGCCTGGCGCTCATTGCGATCGGCGTGCGGATCCTGTGGCAGCATCTCCTGTAGCGGAAACGAGGTGAGCACGATGCCAGAAGGTCTGCCGGCACTGACCGGCCGGATTGCCGCGCTCGTCGACGCGTGGCCGTCCCGGCCGTCCTGGGACGAGTACTTCATGGCCACGGCGCTGCTGCTCTCGTCGCGGTCGGCGTGCGGGCGGCTGCACGTCGGCTGTCTCGTCGTCTCGGGCGGCGAGCACGCGAACCGGATCGTGGCGGCGGGGTACAATGGCTACCTGCCGGGGTGCGCGCACCAGTCGCACGTGCGGGACGGCCACGAGCTGGCGACGGTGCACGCCGAGCAGAACGCGATCGCCGACGCCGCGCGGCGCGGGGTGAGCGTGGCCGGCGCGACCGCCTACATCTCGCACTTCCCGTGCGTCAACTGCGCGAAGGTGCTCGCGGCCGCGGGGATCCGCGCCGTCCGGTACCACGCCGACTACGACAACGATCCGCTGGTGCTCGAACTGCTGTCGGAAGCCGGCGTCGAGATGTCGAAGTTCTGAGCCCGTGGCGGCCGGCGGCAACCCGGCGCGCGGGGCCGGCACCGCGGGGGACCCATGTACCACGGCGAACGTTTCAACGCCATCAGCCACCTGGTCGGCGCCAGCCTCGCGCTGGTCGGCCTCGTCGTGCTCGTCGTCGTGTCGAGCCTGCACGGCGGCGCGTGGCGCAT
This sequence comes from uncultured Acidobacteriota bacterium, assembly GCA_963776495.1. GTDB lineage: Bacteria > Acidobacteriota > Vicinamibacteria > Vicinamibacterales > Fen-181 > FEN-299. The sequence continues at coordinate 63,087 of CAVZMW010000004.1, forward strand.
CGCGAGCGTCACGGTCTACGGCGTCTCGCTCCTCGTGCTCTACACGTCCTCGACGCTCTACCACAGCCTGCGCGGCCGCGCGAAACGCGTGTTCCGCCACGTCGATCACACGGCCATCTACCTGCTCATCGCGGGCACCTACACGCCGTTCACGCTGGTCGCGCTCGGGGGCCGTCTCGGCTGGTCGATGTTCGCCGCCGTGTGGACGCTGGCCGCGTTCGGGGGGCTGCAGGAGTTCCGCCACGTCAAGGGCGAGCGCGTCCTGTCGATCGTCATCTACGTCGTGATGGGATGGCTGGCCGTCGTCGCCCTCGGGCCGATGGCGGCGGCACTCGGGCCCGCCGGGCTGGCCTGGGTCGTGGCCGGGGGCGTGTGCTACACGGGTGGGATCGTGTTCTACGCGCTCGACGGCCGGCTGCCCGTCTTCCACGGGATCTGGCACCTGTTCGTGCTCGCCGGCAGCCTGGCGCATTTCGTGGCCATCCTCGGCTACGTGGCCTGACCCTGGACGGGACCGCCAGGCCGAGCTGGCTTTCGCCACGGCTGAGGTCGGAATGGACCGTTTGTGTGAGAGAATTCCCCCCTGACTGTACGGCCTTCGCTTGCCGATCGGGATCAACCATGCAACTGACTCGTGCCGCCGATTACGGCGTTCGCGCATTGGTCCACCTCGCGGATTCGGAACCCCAGACCCGTTCGAGCCTCACCGACCTCGCCCGGGCAGCCAACGTCACGCCGGCGTTCCTGTCCAAGGTGCTGCAGCGACTGGTCCAGGCGGGCCTCGTCGCGTCGAAGCGCGGGAAGCGGGGCGGGTTCGAACTGCTGCCTTGCGCCCGAACCGCCACGCTGCTCGAGATCCTCCTGGCGCTCGACGGCGTCCCCGAGCTGAACATCTGCCTGGGGCCGGACGGCTGCCAACGCAGTTCGTGGTGCGCGGCGCACCCGATCTGGCAGGAGGCGCAGGACAAGATGCGGCAGGTGCTCTCCTCGGTCACACTCGACCAGTTGGCCGCACGCAGCCGCGAGCGGCGCGCGGGCGCTGCCGCGCTGTAACTGCGGCGCGTGCGGGCGCTCGGGGTGTGCCCGTGTTCGGAATCCATCGCGCGACAGGAGCGTGATCACATGAAGCGGCTTGCCACCATCGGTCTGTTCGTCCTGTCGAGTTTCGTGTTCGCAGGCCTCGCCGGCTGGGATCGTCTCGGCGCGCAACAGCCGCCCACGCCGGCCCCGGCCTCCCAGGCCCAGTCCGCTCCGGCCCCGGGCACGCCGGCCGGCGCGCCGCGGGGCCAGGCGTCCGCTGCCAGCAAGGCGCTCAGGGACGCGACGGCCATCAAGGACACCGACAAGCGGATCGAGGCCATTCGCAAGGTGATCGCGACCTACCCGGCCTCCGCCGGGCGGGCGAACACCATGCTGCTCGACGCCCTCATCAAGAAGGGGAACGCCCGGTCGGTGCGGAAGCAGGCGAAGGCGATGGTGGCCTCCGCCGATGAGGTGTCGAAACCGCGCGTCCAGCGAGACGTGGCCAGCGCGCTGCTCCGCGGGGACCTCCTGCTCGAAGACGCGGAAGCCTACGGCCAGGCTGCCGTCGGTTCGCTGGACGATCGGCGCTACGTCGAAGCGCGGAGGAAGGCGACTGCCGCGAGCATGCCGGAGGCCCAGGCGGCGCGCGAGGGATCGTCGGCCTCCGACGGGTCGGCCGAGGCGCCGGCCACCGCGCGGACGGACGACGAGGAACTCATCGCCGGCATCAGGACCGACAAGCAGTCGGCGCTGCTGACGCTCGGGCAGGTGTACGCGAAGCGGGGGAAGGACGCGGAGGCGGAACGGAGCCTGCGCGACGCGTACCTGCTCGACAGGACGAGCGCCACCGCGTCAACGGCCGCGCTGAAGCTCGCCGGGTTCGCCAAGGCGGCCGGTCGTGACGCCGACCAGTTCGAGTACCTGGCCGCCGTCGCGTTGGCCGGCCGGCTCACGGCGGAAGCCGACGCGGACCTGCAAGCGGTCTACGGGAAGTTGCACGGCGGATCGATGGACGGCATCGAGAACGCGCTGGACGCCATCTACGAGAAGCAGGGGCCGAAGCCGCCCGAGGCGACGCCGTACAAGCGCGCGGCCGATCGGTCCGACCGGATCGTGCTCGCCGAGGTCTTCACCGGATCCGGATGCCCGCCGTGCGTGGCGGCCGATCTCGCGCTCGAGGGCGCCATGCATCGGTACGACGGGACGGAACTGGCGGTCCTGATGTACCACCTGCACATCCCGCGTCCGGACCCGATGAGCAACTCGTACTCGCAGGCGCGGGCGAAGTTCTACGGGGCGCGCTCGGTGCCCACGCTCGCGATTGACGGCCAGACCAGGACGGGTGGCGGCCCGGCGGCAATGGCGGGCCCGATCTACCGGGAACGCGTCGAGCCGGTCATCGACAAGCGGTTGTCGGCCGTGGCCGGCGTGCGCCTGGGTCTCACCGGTCGCTCGGCCGGTGGGGTCGTCCGGGCGACGGTCTCGGTCACGCCGGGCGATGCGACCGCCGGCCGGCTGCGCCTGCAGCTCGCGCTGGTCGAAGAACAGGTGCGCTACAGCGGCGAGAACGGGATCCGTTTCCATCCGATGGTCGTCCGCAGCATGGCCGCCGAGTCGTTCGAGACGCCGCCAGCCGCCCCTGCCCCGGCGGCGCCGGCGCCCGCGGCCCCGCTCACGCCGGCCGCGAAGACTCCCTTGCCGGCGTCCGCGCCACCGCCCGACGCGCCTCCGGCCAGCGTCTCGGCCCTGCCCGTTCCCGTGCTCGGGTTCGCCCTCGAGCCAGGGAAGGCGACGACGATCGAGTACTCGTTCGACCTGGCGAAGGTGGCCGCCGACGGGCTCGCCAACCTCGAGGACCTGGAGCAGCACAGCACGCGCTTCCCCAACTACACGTTCAGGCAGAAGAAGCACCAGGTCGACCCGGCGAAGCTGTCGCTGGTGGCCTTCGTACAAGACGAGAAGACGAAGGAAATCCTCCAGGCCGTCAGGGTCGAGGTGGGGGACAAGAGGTAGGATTCCGGAATCAGGATTCCGGAGTCAGGGATCCGGGGCGACTTGTCCGCCGTAGCCCGAAGGGCGGAGGCGGAGGGGCGAGATGGGCACTTTGCGATCGGTCGTGATTCGGTCCGTGGCTGCTGGCGTCGTGGTGGTGGCCGGGGCTACGTGTGCCTGGGCCCAGATGGACCCGGTGAAGTGGTCCGCCAGTACGAAGGTCGCCAGGGTGCGTCCGGGCGGGACGTTCGAGGTCGAGGTCACGGCGCAGATCGCCGACGGCTGGCATGTGTACTCGGTCACCCAGGCGCCGCCCCCGATCGCCACGCGCGTCACGGTCCCTGCCGGCCAGCCGTTCCTGCTCGCGGGTCCGGTTGACGCTCCGCAGCCCGTGGTCGCCTTCGACCAGGGCTTCGGCATCGACACGGAGTTTTACGCCGACCGGGCCATCTTCACGCTCGGGCTGAAGGCGGCGCTCGAGGCCCCGGCCGGCAAGACGGCGGCTCGCGTCCAGGCGTACTTCCAGACCTGCAACGACCAGTTCTGCCTGCCCCCGAAGACGGTGACGATGGAGGTGCCGGTCGAGATTGCCGGCGCCCCGCTGGCTGCGGCGGCGCCGTCGCCGGCCGCGCCCGCTGCCGCGGCAGCGCCGCCGGGATCGCCCCCGGCAGTCCCGGCCAGTCAGGCCGCAGCCTCGAAGCCGGCACAGCCGGTTCCGCCCCGGGCGGCTGCATCGCCCGTCGCCGTGCCTTCTTCGCCGGGGACCGGCTCGCTGTGGTCGTTCATCTGGCTGGCGATGACCTTCGGCGCGCTGTCGCTGCTCACGCCCTGCGTGTTCCCGATGGTGCCGATCACCGTCTCCTACTTCACCAACCACGCGGCGGGCAGCCGCCGCACGGCGGTGGGGCAGGCGGTGACCTACGTCTTCGGCATCGTCCTGACGTTCACCGCGCTCGGGATGGCGATGGCGCTGCTGCTCGGCGCGACCAGCCTGAACCGGTTCGCGGCCAATCCCTGGGTCAACCTCCTCATCACGGCGATCTTCGTCGCCTTCGCGCTGAGCCTGTTCGGCGTGTTCGACATCGGGCTGCCGCCGGCGGTCGTCAATCGGCTCGACGCGCTCACCAGGCGGCAGGGCGGCAGCCGGACGCTGGCGACGCTCCTGATGGGGCTGACCTTCACGCTGACCTCGTTCACCTGCACGGCGCCGTTCATCGGCACCCTGCTCGTGACGGCGGCCGGCGGCGACTGGCAGTGGCCGCTGGTCGGCATGCTGGCCTTCTCGACCGTGTTCGCGCTGCCGTTCTTCGTCCTGGCCGTCGTGCCCCAGTGGATGGCGTCGCTGCCGAAGTCGGGGGGGTGGCTGAACTCGGTGAAGGTGCTGATGGCCTTCCTCGAGATCGCGGCCGCGATGAAGTTCCTGTCGAACGTCGATCTCGTGTGGGGCTGGGGCGTCTTCACCCGCGACGTCGTGCTCGCGACGTGGGTGGCGACGTTCGTCCTGATGACGCTCTACGTGCTGGGGCTCTTCCGCTTCGCGCACGACGCGCCGGTGAAGCACGTGGGGCCCTCCCGGCTCGGCGTGGCGCTCGCGTGCGGCATCATGGCGGCCTGGCTGGCCACCGGGCTCACCGGCAGGTCCCTCGGCGAACTGGAGGCGTTCCTGCCGCCTCCGCCGGAAGCGCTCGGGGCCGGGACGACCAGCGAGGCCGGTGCCGGCCAGCTCGCCTGGATCATGAACGACTACCCGCAGGCGCTCGCGCGCGCGAAGGCCGAAGGCAAGCGGGTGTTCATCGACTTCACCGGTTACACCTGCACGAACTGCCGCTGGATGGAAGCCCAGATGTTCCCGCGAGCCGACGTCCGGCGCGAACTCGAGGCGTTCGTCCGCGTGCGGCTCTACACCGACGGCGAGGGCGAGATCTACCAGCGCCAGCAGCAACTCCAACAGGAGAAGTACCAGACGGTGGCGCTGCCGTTCTACGCGGTCGTCAACGCCGACGGCAGCCCGGTGGCGAACTTCCCGGGCCTCACGCGCGACCCGGCCGCGTTCGTCGCCTTCCTGACGCGCGCGAAACCCTGAATCCTCGTGGCGAGCGTGAGCATGCCGCACGTACTGCTCGGCCTCGACATCGGCAGCTCGTTCGTCAAGGCGACGCTCGTCGATGCCGACGCCGGCGTGCCGCTCGCGCGCGCGTCGGCGCCGGGCGTCGAGATGCCGATCGCGTCGCCCCGGCCCGGCTGGGCCGAGCAGGACCCCGCGGACTGGTGGCGCTCGGTTGTCGAGACCACGCGCGAGGCGGTGCGGCGGGCGGGCATCGGCGGATTGACCGTGGCCGCCATCGGGCTCTCGTACCAGATGCACGGCCTGGTGGTGGTCGATCGGCGGCAGCGCGTGCTCCGGCCGGCCATCATCTGGTGCGACGGCCGGGCGGTGGACGTCGGGCGCCGGGCGTTCGACCGGATCGGCCGCGAGACGTGCGCCACGCGCCTGCTCAACGCGCCGGGGAACTTCACGGCGTCCCGTCTCCGCTGGGTGAAGGACCACGAGCCCGCGCTGTTCGCCTCGATCGACAAGGCGATGCTGCCGGGCGACTACGTGGCCATGCGGATGACCGGGCGCGCGGCCACCACCGCCTCCGGCCTGTCGGAGGCCGTGCTCTGGGACTTCCTCGATCGACGCCTGTCGGACGACGCGCTCGGGGCGTACGAGCTGCCGGCCTCGATCGTTCCGGATCTGGTTCCGACCTTCGGGGCACAGGGAGCCCTGACGCCCGCCGCCGCCGCCGAGCTGGGTCTGTCGGCGGGTACGCCGCTGACCTTTCGTGCCGGGGACCAGTGCACCAACGCCTTCGCCTTGAACGTGCTCGACCCGGGTGACGTGGCGGCGACGGCCGGAACCTCAGGGGTGGTCTACGGGATCGGCGCCGAGCCGGCGTGGGACGACCGCTCCCGCGTCAACACGTTCCTGCACGTGACCGACCGCCCGGACGCGCCGCGCTACGGCGTCCTGCTCTGCGTCAACGGCGCCGGTTCGCTCTACGGCTGGCTGAAGCGGACGATCGCGCAGGGCCTGACCTACGAGGAGATGGACCGTCTCGCGCTCCAGGCCCCGATCGGCTCGGACGGGCTGGTGGTGCTGCCGTACGGCAACGGAGCCGAGCGGACGCTGGAGAACGCCGACCCCGGCTGCGCGGCATTCGGCCTGGCGTTCAACCGTCACTCGACGGGACACGTGCTGCGGGCGGCGCAGGAAGGGATCGCCTTCGCGCTCAACTACGGCCTCGACGTGATGCGCGGAATGGGGGTCTCGGTCAGGGCCGTCCGCGCCGGGCACGCGAACCTGTTCCGCAGCGAGCTGTTCGCGCGCGCCTTTGCGGCCTCTTCGGGCGCCGCCGTCGAGGTGGTGGCCACCGACGGGGCCGAGGGGGCCGCCCGGGCGGCCGGCGTCGGCGCGGGGATCTTCCCGACCGTGCCCGACAGCCTGGCCGGGCTGCGTGTCCGAGCCCGGTTCGACCCGGACCCGGACACCGCCTCCCGGTATCGCGAGGCCTACGAGTGCTGGCTCGACGGGCTGGCCGCGCTGCTCGATCAGGCTTCGTCGAGCAGCCGGCGCTCCCCGGTCAGCGCCCGGATGCCCGACACGTCCTGCACGACCTCGAGCGCGCCGAGGTAGTCGCCCTGCGGGCCGCGCACGGGGAAGTAGCGGATGTGGACGAAGCGCGGGCCCATCTCGATCCAGAACTCGGCCGCCGACCGGCTTCCGGCCTTGAAGTCGGCCAGGATCCGGTTCACGAGGTGGACGCTCTTCTCCGGGTGGCAGTTCTGCACGGCCATCCCGATGACGCCACGGGTGCGGGGGAAGATCTTCGCGCCGTTCTCGTGGGAGAAGTAGCGGACGATGTCGTCCTGGTCGACGAACGACAGCTCGACCGGCAGCGTGTTCAGCATGGCGGCCAGCACGTCGCGCTCGACGCCGAACGAGAGATCCTCGATCCCGCCGCCGGTGATGATCCGCTCGGCGAGCGCGTAGTACCTGGCACGCGTGTCGGTCCCGAGCGCGGCCTCCGTGGCGTCGATGCCCGCGACGACCGCGTCGGCGTCGGCCGGCGTCATGACGCGGCGCGCCATCGGGTAGAGGATGTCGTTCTCCTTCCAGAAGTGGTTCCTGAGCAGCGAGGCGTACTCGTCGAAGGCCTGCCGCAGCTCAGTGAGGTCGGTGGTCCGGCCCACGGTGTAGGCCTCGATGAGCGCGAGCAGCCGCGGCAGGATCGTGCGGCTCTGCTCGTGCTCCCCCAGCATCACCGCGAGCGGCCCTCCCTGGCGCGGGATGCCGCGCTGCTCGATGAGCGGGAAGAGATGCTGCTCCTCCTTCTTGTTGTGGCAGAGATCGACGTACTCGCGGAAGTAGCGCGCCGCGTCCTGCATCAGGCCGACCGCCGGGGCCGCGGGGCCCGCGAGCGCCTTGGATACCGCCTCGAGCACGCGCTCGGTCGTCTGGTGATCGTTCATCAGCAGGTCGGACCAGGACTCGGACATCGTCTCCTCCATGGTGGCGTCGCGCCGTAACTCAGAATTGTCGCTCGGAAGGCCGTTCCGACTATTATGATCCACCTCACAAGCGCAGCGTTCGGGAGGGGGCATCCCGGTCCGGACACCCTCGGAACTCGGGCACGGGCATCGCGCCATGACGAACATTCGACCGGCGGCGGGCTGGCGCCAGGGCTGGGCGGGGCCCCGCGGCGTCGCCGCCGTGGCCGCCGTGCTGGCCGGGCTGGCGTTCGGAGCCGTCTGGTACCAGGTAGGGCGGTGGCGCGACGACCGGCGGCTCGGTGAACTCCAGGCGGAAGTGCGGACCGTGCTCAGCACGCGGAGCAACGCCCTGGTGTCCGCGCTGCAGCGCCGGCTGGCCTTGCTCGACGGGTTCCACGCCTTCGTCGAGCTTCACCTCGACGCTGCCGGATTCACGGACCAGACGGTCCAGTTCGCATCCAGGCTGCGGGCGGTCGTGCCGGGTGTCCGCGACCTCGCGGTGGCCCGCGGCTCCACCTACATCTTCGTCGCGCCGGCCGAGGGCAACGAGCGGGTGCTGGGCTACGATCTGCTGCTCGACCCGAGACCCGAGATCCGTGCCGACACGAGGCGGGCGCTCGACGGGGGCGGCCTCGCGCTGAGCGGGCCGACCGGCCTCGTCCAGGGCGGCGTCGGCCTCATCGCCAGGCGTGCCGTCCGCGCGAACGGGACGGTCTGGGGCCTGGTGGCGATGGTGCTCGACCTCGAGCCGATTCTCTCCGAGGCCGACCTCGCCCCTCCCGCCCGGGATCTGCTCGTCGGCGTCCGTGTTCGCGGCGGCACCGCCGTGGCCGGTCCGGCCCGGGCGTTCTCGGGGCGGCCCATCGTCCAGGTCATCAACCTGCCCGACGGTCAGTGGGAGATGGCCGGCCAGCCCGGGGACGGCTGGGAGACCCCGCTCGAACAGGACCGCCGGCTCTGGTTCGGCTCCGGCGTGGTGTTGAGCCTGCTCCCGATGACCGCGGTCTTCGTCTTCACCTGGCGCCAGCGCGTCCGGCTGCAGTACCAGGCGCGGACCGAGGCGCTGGTCGAGGAGCGCACCGCCGCGCTCGCCCGCACCTCGCTCATCGTCGCGCACAGCCCGGTCATCCTCGTGCGCTGGCGACCGGGAGAGGAATGGGCGGTCGAGTACGTGTCGGACAACATCACGCAGTTCGGCTACTCGGCCGACGATTTCCATTCGGGCCGCGTGCGGTGGGCCGACATCGTTCTGTCCGATGACCTGGACCGGATCGGCAAGGAGTCGGCGCGCGACCTCGCGGTCGGCATCCGGCGCACGCGCCGCGACTACCGGATCCGGACCGCCGACGGCGCGGTGCGATGGCTCGAGGAGCGCACCTCGGTGGCCGGGGAGTTCGACGGACGCACGATCCGCCAGGGCATCGTCTTCGACGTCACCGAGCAGCGGCAGCTCGAGGCGCAGTACCTGCAGGCGCAGAAGATGGAGGCCGTGGGCCAGCTCGCCGGCGGCATCGCCCACGACTTCAACAACCTGCTCCAGGTGATCGCGGGGTTCGCGGGCCTCGCCCTCGACGACCTGCCCAAGGGCGCGCCGGTCCGGCGCGAAGTGGAGGAGATCGAGATCGCGGCGACGCGCGCCACCCGGCTCGTCCGCCAGTTGCTGGCCTTCAGCCGCCGGCAGCCCATGGAGCGCCGGCCGATCGACCTCAACGACTCGGTGGCCACGCTGCTCGCGATGCTTCAGCGGCTCATCGGCGAGCACGTCGAACTCACGTTCGTGCCCGGGACGCCCGTTCCGCACGTGGAGGCCGACCCGGTGCAGGTCGAGCAGGTGCTCGTCAATCTCTGCGTCAACGCGCGCGACGCGATGCCCGACGGGGGACGGATCACGATCGCCACCTCCGTCGTCGACATCTCGGAGGAATTCGTCGAGCGGCGCCGGTGGGCCCGGACGGGCCGGTTCGCGCTCCTCTCGGTGTCGGACACCGGGCCCGGCATCCCGCCCGAGATCCGCGAGCACATCTTCGAGCCGTTCTTCACGACCAAGGACGTGGGGAAAGGGACGGGCCTCGGCCTGGCGACCGTCTACGGGATCATCAAGCAGCACGACGGGATGATCGACGTCGCGACCGGTCCCGAGTCGGGCACGACCTTCTCCGTCTACCTGCCGACGACGGCCACGTCCTGACCGGCGGGGTTCGCCTACTTCAGCTTCACGACCCAGGTCGCAATCGTCTGGATGACCTCCGCGGGAACGTGGCCGGCGATGGCGTACTCCGCGCCGGTCGGCCGTCCCTCGACCTCCAGGAACAGGTGATTGAGGTTCGCGAACCAATGCGCCTCGTGCAGGCCGGCCGGCTTCGCCGCCAGCGCCTGGAGGGCGAGGTCGTAGTCGGCCTTCACCACCTGGACGTCCTTCCCGCCCTGGAGCAGCAGCACGGGGATCCTGGTGGACGCCAGCGCGGCGCGCGGGTCGCGCTTCAGCATGTCCCGCCAGTAGTGGGCGGTGGCCCCGAACACCACCTCGTCGTCTTTCGCCTCGCCGGACCTTACGCGCGCGAACCCCGCCTTCACCTCGTTGACCTTTCCGGCAATCTCGGCGTCGGTCTGGCCGGCCAGCCCGAGCTGGAACGTCATCTGCGCCGGGATCACCTCGTCGAACGGGCGTTCGGCGGGCGCCATCAGGATCGCGCCCCGCGCCTGCGCCCGGTCCGCGATGAAGGGTCCGAACGTCGCGCCCTGGCTGTGTCCCAGGACGAACACGCGCGCGGGATCGACCTCGGGGAGCGTGCGCGCCAGCGCGACGGCCGACACGGCGTCGGCGATGGTCTCCTCCTCGACGGTGAGCGTGTTCGCGTCGAGCTTTCCCTTCAGCGCGAACGTCCGCTTGTCGTACCGCAGCGTGGCGATGCCGGCGGCGGCCAGGCCCGCCGCCAGGTCCCGAAACGGCTTGTTGGGGCCGACCGTCTCGTCGCGATCTTCCGGGCCCGACCCGTGAACCAGGACGACCAGCGGCACCTTGCCCCCCAGCTTCGCCGGCAGGCACAACAGCCCCGGGAGTCTGACCGGACCGGTCGTCACCTCGATCGGCCGTTCGACGAACGCGGCCGGCCCGGACTCGGCGGGCTCGACCGCAGGCGCCGGCACGAACCCGTCCCGCAGGATCTCGACCTTCTGCATCGGGATCGCCACGCGCACCAGGCGACCCGTCGCGTCGTCGGCCCACAACTCCTCGATCATGTTGGCGACGCGCAGCAGGTACTTGCGCACGCGGATGGGCTTCCCGCCAAGCGTGCCGGCTTCCACGGCTCCACGCGTGACGGTCCCCGGGATCGCCGCCAGGACCTGCGGCACGATGAACGTCATCGACGCCGGTGATTCGGCCGTCGCGGCCATGCGGTCGAGCACCACCTGGAGATGGGCCGTGACCGAGTTGTCGATGACGACCGAGGACGGCGTGAACGGGACGACTTTGGTCTGCTGCCGGGCGCCGGCCGCGACCCTCATCTGGATGTTGTCGCCGTCGCGCCAGGCTTCGATCACCTGCGTGCCGCCGGCTTCGAGACGGTAGCGCACGAGCGTGAGGTCGGGAGCGAGCGTCTCGTCGTGCGTCGCGTCGACCGACGCGCCGGGCCGCTCCGTATGCAGATTGCCGGTCACACGGTAGCCGTCCGCGGCCCTGGCGATCTGGTATTCCTCGGTGCTCGCCACGACCGAGCCGACGGTCATGCGAAAGACGTTCGAGTCCTGCGCGAAGGCCGCGGTCGAACTGAGTCCTCCGACCACGGCGACGACGATCGCGAACAACCTCTGCATGTGAACCTCGGGATCATCAGTGCCACGGTATCAAGCCGCCGGCCCGGGCGGCTCGTCGAGGTACTTCACGAACACGACCTCGTTCTGGCGCTCGTTGTAGATCAGTTCGTCGGCGATGGCGCGGATCAGCACGAGCCCGAAGCCTCCCGGGCGGAGGCCCTTCCGCTGGCGCACCGCGTCGTGCGCCAGCGCGTCGTCGCCGTTGCCGACCGCTGCGTGCGACAGGTCGTCGAACGTGAAGCCCTGGCCGGGGTCGGCGATCCGATACAGCAGCATCCGGCGCGCGCGCAGGCACGCCACGCGCACCCTCTGCCCCGGGTTGAAGTGGCCGCCCCATTCGATCCCGTTCAGGAGCAGTTCCCGGAAGGCGAGCCCGACCGACTCGCGGACCTCGTCCGGAAGATCCGCCTCGACCTGCTGGAGGAAGCCCTGGATCCGGTCGACCGCCTCGCGCGTGCACGGGACCAGGAGCTCGATCCACTCCGGCCGCGCCGACTCCACCTCGATCCCGGGGGCATCACCCGGCGTGCCGAGGCCCCGCCTGACCGTCTCCACGAGGCGCTGCGGCTCGATGGGTTTCGGCAGAAAGTCGTACGCCTGGCCGCGCAGCGCGCTCAGCGCCGTGCCGGTCATGTCCACGCCGGTCATGACGATGACCCTCGGGGGCGCGGGCTTCGCGACCGAGCGAGCCAGGACCTCCATGCCGCCGATCCCCGGCAGCCGGATGTCCAGCAGGACGACGCGGAAGTCGTGGGAGTCGATCTTCCTGACGGCCTCGTCGCCGTCACTCGCCGTCTCGAAGGTGACGCCGGCGGCGCTCAAGAGCGCGCCCAGACCGTCTCGGGTTGCCTCGTCGTCGTCGACAATCAGCACGTCTGCACCGGCCATGGATCCCCCCGCAACACGGCTGGGACCGCGCGGAAGCGGATCGCGCGTCCGGCGCGGAGACCATCTGAACGCGACTTGCTCGCGGCATCTTACGCCCGGCGCATGGCCGGCGACAATGAGCGGCCGGACGCCGGCGGCGCCATCCCGGCGACCGATCGGAGCGGGCGACGCTTCCGCGAGCCCTCAGAGGGTCGTCTCCGGCCCGGCCGTGCGATGATGGGAAGAGTGGGAACAGGCCCCGGCGCACTCGGTGCTCCGCTGGCAGGTGGCAGAAGGGACGGATCATGGCCGAGCGAAAGATCGGCACGGTCGTCTTCAGGCACGACCTTTCACCCGTACTCAGCATCCTCCGTCTCGTGCCTGAAGACGGCAGCGAGTTTCCGCCCTACCTGGCAGGGCAGTACATCGCGCTCAGGCGCGAGAACTGCCGGCTGACCAGGAAGAGCGTCGGCCCGGACGGGAAGGTCGAGTACGTTCCCGACCTGGACGCGACGGGCCAGCCGAAACGGGGCGCGGTCAGCCACGCGTACTCCATTTCGTCCGCCCCGTTCGAGACCCGCCTGAGCCGCTACCTCGAGTTCTACGTCGTCCTTCAACTCGACGAACGCGGGCAACCCGGCCGGCTGACCGAATCGCTCTTCCACATGGAGTCGACCGGCGACAGGACGATCAGCTACTTCTACAGGATCACCGGGGACTTCACGCTGGAAAAGCGGGCGTCCGGGTTTCAGAACGTGGTCATGATCGGGACGGGGACCGGCCTCGCTCCGCTGGCCGCGATGATCAAGCAACTGCACTACGAAGCCACGCAGGGCCGTGTGAGCGATGTCCGGTACACGCTCTTCCATGGCAACCGCGTCTACCCCGAACTCGGCTACCAGGATGAACTCGCCGCCATCGAGAAGTCCGGGCGGTTCGACTTCGTCTACGTGCCGACGGTCAGCAGGCCCACGGATCCGGATTTCGGGAACCCGGACCTGGGGAAGGGACGGGCGACCAGCCTGGTGCGTCACGCGTTCGGGATGCCACTCAAGGAAGAGGAGGACCTGGCGCGCCTGACCGAGCAGGGGCTCGACACGACCGAAGCGACCGCCGCGCTGCGGGCGACTGTCCCTCCAACCCTGCCGAGCGGCATCTCTGAATCCCGGCTCCGCGAGAGGATGGATCCCCGAACGACCGTCTTCCTGACGTGCGGGAACAAGGGCGGGATGGCCGACATCAAGACCGTCGCCGACCGGCAGGGGATCCGATTCGAGATGGAGGAGTGGTAGGACCCGCTCCTGCCGCATTGAGCCACGGGCTGTTCTCGTGTATGGTGGCGGCCTGTCGTGGAGGCGCCGAAGGCCCTCGGCCTAGCTCCGCCGCGGCCTTCACGGATGTCTGGGTCTTGCCGGAGGCGGTCTTGAAACTGGCCATCGTCATCCCTGTCTACAACGAGGAGTCGAACCTGCCGGAGCTGCGCCGGCGCCTGGCGGCGGCGCTGGCGGGCGCGGACGATCTGCAGTGGCAGGTCATCTACGTCAACGATGGCTCGATCGACGCCTCGGCGCGGCTGATCGAACGGCAGCACGCCGAAGACGCGCGCTTCACGCTGGTGGACCTGTCGCGCAATTTCGGGCACCAGGCGGCCATCACCGCCGGGCTGGCGCACGCGGCGGACGCCGACGCCGTCGTCGTCATGGACGGCGACCTGCAGGATCCGCCGGAGGTGATCCCCCAACTGGTGCAGGCCTGGCGCGAGGGGGGGCAGGTGGTGCGCGCCGAGCGCCGGAGCCGGGCGGAGCGCGGGTGGCGGCGAGTGGCGTTTCGCGCCTTCCACGCCCTGTTCGGGCTGCTGACCGACTACCCGATCCCGCCGCGGGCGGGCGTGTTCGGCTTGATGGACCGGCTCGCGGTGGCCGAGTTCAATCGATTGCCGGAGAAGAACCGGTTCGTGCCCGGGTTGCGGGCGTGGCTCGGCTTCGACCAGCGGGTGGTGCGATACGACCGGCAGGACCGGGCCGCCGGAGAGCCGAAGCAGACGTTCCGGCGGCTGGTCCGGTACGCCCTGGACGGCCTGTTCAGCTTCTCCTACAAGCCGCTGCGGATGATGACCTACTTCGGGATGATCATCAGCGCGGTGAGCTTTCTGCTTGGCGCGTTCTACCTGGTGCGGCGACTGACCGGGTTCGAGCCGCTGGCGGACAAAGGGTTCACGACGCTGGTCACCCTGGTTCTGTTCCTGGGCGGCGTGCAACTGATGGCCATCGGCACGGTGGGCGAATACCTGGGGCGCATCTACGACGAGGTGAAGCAGCGCCCTCTGTACATCGTGAAGCGCCGCGATGGCATCGGCCCGCCGGACCGGACGTGAGCCGACGGCGGTGGAGGGTGTCGTGAGTCGAGGGAGCAGCGCGCGGAAGGCGAAGATCGGATCGGTCCCCGCGCCGGTCGTCGTCCCGGTGCCGTCCGGTCAGCGGGCGTCCCGACGGTGGATCACCGCTGGAGCCGTGGCGCTGTTGCTGGGGGCGTACTACGCGCTGGCGCTCGGCGGGGCGTGGCACAAGTCGTTGGCCTTCGACGAGACCGCGCACATCACGGCCGGCTACTCCTACTGGACGACCGACGACTACCGCCTGCAGCCGGAGAACGGCAACCTGCCCCAGCGGTGGGCGGCGCTGCCGCTGCTGGAGCCTGCGGCGGGCGTGAAAGACCCGCTGCAGCCGGAGTCGCCGGTGCTACTCGTTCGGGGCCGCTATCGTCTCGACTATCTCGGCAGCGCGTCGTGGCCCTACTCGGACGTGTGGGGCATCGGGAAGCGGCTGTTCTTCCAGGAAGGCAATCCCGCCGATTCGATGCTGCGCCAGAGCCGCGCAGCCATCGCGGTCCTGGGCGTGCTCACGGGGCTGGTGGTCTTCTTCTGGTCCCGGCAGTTGTTCGGCACGCTCGGGGGCCTGATCTCGGTCGCGCTCTTCGCCTTCAGCCCGACGGTGCTCGCGCACGGGGCACTGGCCACATCGGACATGGCCGCGGCCCTGTTCTTGACCGCCAGTCTCTGGTGCGTCTGGCGCTTGCTGCACGAGGTGACCTGGCAGGGGGTGGCGCTTGGCTGCGTGGCGCTCGGCGGATTGTTCCTGTCGAAGTTCTCGGCGCCGCTCGTCGCCCTTGTCGCCGCGCCGCTGCTGGTGGTGCGCCTCCTGAACCCGGCGCCGCTGCCGGTGCGGTTGGCGGGCAGCCGCGAACTGCGCGGCCGGTGGCGACAACTCGCCATGGTGGCCGGCCTCGCCGCCGTGCACGCCGTCGCGGTGTGGGCGCTCGTCTGGGCCGCGTATGGATTCCGCTACAGCGCGTTCACCGGCCCGTCTGCGGCCGACGCCCGGTTCCTGCCCGGGGGATGGCCGTGGGTTTTCAGCCTGCTCTCTCCAGGCACGTCCTGGGCTGGCTGGGCTCTGCAGTGGGCGACGGACCGCCATCTGTTGCCGGAGGCGTACCTGTTCGGTTTCGCCCACTCGCTGATCTTCTCGATGCAGCGGTCGGCGTTCCTGCTCGGGCACTACGGGTCGGAGGGCTGGGCCTGGTTCTTCCCGTATGCGTTTCTCGTCAAGACCTCGCTGTGGGAACTTGCGGCGCTGGCGCTGGCCCTCGCGGCGGTCGTCTGGACGTGGCGAACCCGTGGGGCGGATCTCGACCAGGCAGGTCCGGCGGTGGCGTCGGACGGCGGCCGCGCGCCCCAGCTCGGCGGCGCGGGAGCCCAACGCGGCGGCTTCCTGGCGGCGTTGTACCGGACCGCGCCGTTGTGGTCGATGCTCGTCATCTACTGGGCCGTGTTGATCGCGAGCCGCCTGAACATCGGGCATCGGCACCTCCTGCCGACCTATCCGATCATCTTCATCCTCGGCGGCGCGGGGGCCTATTGGTTCGGGCACGGGCGCTCGGGCGCGCCTTCGCGGGGATCGCGCGTGGGCCAGGGACTGACCGGCCTCGTGCTCGCGGGGCTCGTGCTCGAGACGCTGTGGACGTTCCCGAACTACCTGGCCTACTTCAACCCGCTCATCGGTGCTCGAACGAACGCGTACAAGCACCTTGTCGATTCGTCGCTCGACTGGGGCCAGGACCTGCCCGGTCTCGAGAGTTGGCTGCGGGGCCATGGTCTCGCCGACCAGGCCCGCACTCCGGTGTACTTGTCCTACTTCGGCACCTCCGACCCGGGTTACTACGGCATCCGGGCGCGGCGCTTGCCGTTCTTCTTCGAGCGGCTTCCCGATGAGCCGTCGGCGCCGCTGCAGCCTGGCGTGTACTGCATCAGCGCCACGATGTTCCAGGGCGTCTACTTGAACACGCCCGGGCCGTGGCGGAAGGACTACGAGGAGATGTACCAGGCGCGGCGCGCCCAGGTCGCCGGGATCCTGGCGTCGGAGGCCGGGCGTTCGGGCGCCGAAGCGGTCTTCCAGGATGTCGGCCGCGGCGTCTGGAGCTGGAAGGCCGCGGCGGTGCGCGACGAGAACCTGCCGCAGCAGTACCGTGCGCAGCTGGCCGCGGAACTGCAGCGCTTCGAACAGTCGGACCCGGCAGCCCGTTCGAAGGCGTTCGACGACGAAGGCCGGAAGTTCTTCGGCGATTACGAGCAGATGCGCTTCGCCCGCCTGTGCTCCTACTTGCGCCACCGCGAGCCGGACGCGGAGGTGAACGACTCGATTCTGATCTTCAGGCTCACGCAGGCGGACCTCGACAGGGCCCTCGAGGGGCCGTGGTCCGAACCGCCAACTGTTCTCGCTTGGCTTTGGCCGTAGACGCCGGGTCGCTCGTCCCGTCTCGCTGGACGACGATCCGGCCCGTGGGCCACACTAGGTATCCAAGCCCGCGTCGGCCGCGGAGTTCCGCGGACGTTGGGCCGTCATCTCCAGGAGCGCTGCGTGACCGAACCGGAAGAGGACTTTGCCGCGATGTTCGAGGCCTCGGTGAAAGCCAGGCACCTCGACAAGGGGGACAGCGTCGAGGGCACGATCGTCGCCATCGGCGAGGAGGTGGCGTTCGTCGACGTCGGCGGCAAGGGCGAAGCCACCATGGATCTCGACGAACTCAGGGACGCCGAAGGCGGCATCGAGGTGGCCGTCGGCGACCGGATCCAGGCCGTCGTCGTCTCGACCGCCGGCGGCATCACGCTGTCGCGGAGGCTGGCGCGGCGGGCCGCGACCGAGCGCCAGATCGAGGACGCGTTTCACGCCCGGCTCCCGGTCGAGGGGAAGATCGAACGGGCGGTCAAGGGCGGGTACGAAGTGCGCATCGGCGGCCAGCGGGCCTTCTGCCCGCTGTCCCAGGTCGGCAGCCCCGGGGCGGATCCGTCGTCGCTGGAAGGACAGGTGGCCGAGTTCCGCATCATCGAATACGGCGAGGGCGGCCGGAACCTCGTCGTGTCGCGCCGGGCCCTGATCGAAGAGGAGCAGCAGGCCAGGGCCGCCGAGGTCCGGAAGACGATCGTCGCCGGGGCGGTGCTCACCGGGCGAGTGGCGTCGGTGCGGGAATTCGGCGCGTTCGTGGACCTCGGCGGCGGCATCCAGGGACTGCTGCACGTCTCCGAGATGAGCTGGTCGCGCGTGTCGGAGCCGGCCGACGTGGTCAAGCCGGGCGACGAGATCACGGTGAAGGTCCTGCGCGTGGACGACGACGCGAAGAAGATCTCGCTGGGTCTGAAGCAGCTCACGCCGGACCCGTGGACGAAGGTCCCCGAGACCTACGAGGTGGGCCAGACGCGGGTCGGGCGCGTCACGCGCGTGGCGGACTTCGGCGCCTTCGTCGAACTCGAACCGGGGATCGAAGCGCTGGCCCACGTCTCCACATTCGCGCCGACGGGACCACAGGCGAGCCTGGTCCGCCTCGGTGACGCCGGGGATGATGGGCGTGTTCGAGATCCTGAGCATCGACCTCGAGCGGAAGCGCATCGGCGTCGCGCTCGTGATGAAGGGCGAGGCGCCCGCCGCCGGCGCCGTCGCCTCGTCGTCAGCGGCCATCGTGCCGGGCGCGCGGCTCAAGGGCAAGGTCGAGCGTCTCGAGCGCTTCGGCGTCTTCGTGTTCCTGGCCCCCGGGCGCACGGGCCTCATCCCGACGCGCGAGACCGGCGTGAGCGAGGCGGAGGTGCGCAAGTCGTTTCCCGTCGGCGCCGACGTCGAGGTCGTGGTTCTCGAGGTGGACGCGGCGAGCCGCCGCATTCGCCTGAGCGCCAAGGCCGTCCAGGACGCGCGGGAGGCCGACGAAGTGCGCGAGTACCAGGAGCGGGCGGGCGGGGCATCCACCGAGGGACTCGGCTCGCTGGCCGACAAGCTGCGCGGGGCGCTGGGCTCGCGGAAGGGATAACGGCGTCGGGCGCGGCGGTCGCTGCCGGCTCACCCCGCGCTTCCGCGCATCGCCCGCGACTCCGCCTCGATCTCCGCCCAGGTGACCATCCGCTGGCGCGCCTCGTCCACCAGGCGCAGGCGCAGCGAGTGCAGGCTGCGGCGGAAGGTCAGCGGAGGCACCGCCTGGAACGCCGGGACGGCCGCCTGGCACCGCTGCAGGTTGTAGAACGGGATGCGCGGCTGGACGTGGTGGATGTGGTGGAGGCCGATGTTGCCCGTGAGCCACTGCAGGACCTTCGGCAGCTTGTAGTAGGAACTTCCCTCGAGCGCCGCCTTGATCGGCTCCCAGGCCGGGCGCCGTGCCCAGTAGGCATCCTCGAACTGGTGCTGGACGTAGAACAGCCACACCCCGACGGTCGCGGCCAGGAGCAGTGTCGGCACCTGGGTCATCAGGAAGATCGGCAGCCCGATCGTCAGGTGGGCGACCACCAGCGTCACCGCGATCCCCGCGTTGGTGAAATGCACGCTGAACCGCTCGCGCGCGCTGGCGCGCGACGACGGCCACCGGTTGTCGAACACGAAGAGGAGGCCGGGGCCCACGCCGAGCATGATGAACGGGTTGCGGAACGTCCAGTAGAAGAGCCGCTTCCACCTCGGCGCGGCCAGGTACTCCGCGACCGTCAGGGTCCACACGTCACCCGATCCCCGCCGGTCCAGGTCGCCCACGGTGGCGTGGTGCTCGGCGTGCGACCGCTGCCATTTCTCGAACGGCGTCAGCGTCAGCAGCCCGGCCGCGTACCCCACGATGCGGTTGGCGGCGCGGGACGGGAGGAACGACCCGTGGCAGCAGTCGTGGAAGATCATGAACACCCGGACGAGGAACCCGGCGGCCGGCACCAACAGCGCGACGGCGACCCACGGATGCCCCCACCGCGCCATGAGCATCATCCCGACACTGAAGGCGAGATAGGGACCGAACGTCTCCGCGATCTCTACCGATGCGCGATAAACCCGCGGCCGGCCGAACGGCTCGACGATCGAATACAGCGGTGATTTGGCTCCCACGCTCTCAAGTCTACGGGGCAGGCGCAGGGGACGGTGTTCAAGAGTGCACAGCGCTCAGCCGCGCGTCGGAACCCGCGCGTCGGAATCCGTGACCCATCCCCGGGTTTCTTGGTACCATCGAACTATCCGAGACCACTCGAAGCACAGCCACTCAAAGGAGGCCCCCCGTGGCACACGAACTGCCCGCGCTCCCGTACGCCTATGGCGCCCTGGAGCCGCACATCGACGAGATGACAATGCGGGTTCACCATGACAAGCATCACGGCGGCTACGTCAACAACCTCAACATGGCGCTCGAGAAGTATCCGGCCCTGCAGGGAAAGTCGGCCGAGGACCTGCTCCGCGGCCTCGCGGCCGTCCCCGAGGACATCCGCACCGCCGTCCGCAACAACGGCGGCGGCCACGTCAATCACACGATGTTCTGGGAGATCATGAAGCCCGGCGGCGGCCGGCCGTCGGGTCGCATCCTCGAGGCGATCGACGCGGCGTTCGGCACGATCGACTCGTTCAAGGACCAGTTCGCCAAGGCGGCGATGGGCCGCTTCGGCAGCGGCTGGGCGTGGCTCGTCCAGCTCGGCGACGGGCGGCTCGTCATCGAGAGCACGGCCAACCAGGACAACCCGCTGATGGAAGGGAAGTGGCCGGTCTTCGGCCTCGACGTCTGGGAGCACGCTTATTACCTGAAGTACCAGAACCGCCGCGCCGACTACGTGGGCGCCTGGTGGAACGTCGTCAACTGGGCGGAGGTCGGCAAGCGCCTGAAGTCGTCGGCCGGTCGGACGATGGCGGCAGGCGCCTGACGCGCGGCCCGCAACTCGCGGACGGACGCGAGGCCGGGCCGTCCGGCCTCGGTCCGCCCGCCGACCTCGTGGCCGAGCTTCAAGAAACCCGCGGGGATGCCGATTCCCTGTGCGGCAAACCAGGCCGCCCGAACGGCCAGTGAGCTGCAGACCGGACATCGAAGCCGATCGCCAAACGACCGCGCACCCGAGCCAGGTGCAGCCGAGATCGCCTGCCGATCGAACCCGGAGGGCCCGTGAGGAGACGCTTGGCGACGTGCGTCGCGTCGGTCGTGCTGGGGTACGCCGTCTGGCAGTCTCCCCTGCAGGCGCAGGCGGTCCGAACCCAGAACCTCACCCTGCAGACCGCGCTGGCTCCACGCGCGTCGCTGCGCGTCTCCACGTCGAGGATGCGCTTCGACGTGTCGCCAGACGGGGGCGCGAACGTCGCCGCGGCTGACTACCGGGCCGCCGCGCGGACGGCGGCTCAGGGGCGCGTCGTCCTCACGATTCAGCCTGACGGAACGCTCGAGGCCCCGGATGGCGCCGGCACGACCAATCTCACCGTGCTGTGCGGCGAGGAGGCCGGTGGCGCGCCGTTGACCCCGGCTCGGCCGCTGGTCGTCGGCCGCTGGCTCGGAAGCGGCGTCAGGCAGGGGACCATCACCTGTCGCCTCCACGGGGCCGCGTCGCCCGGCAGGTACTTCCAGCCGGTCAAGTTCGTCGTCTCGCTCGAGTAGGGACCCGCCTGCCGCAGCTTGTGGCCAGCCGTCCTCCTGCCGGCTCACGGCAGCGGGACGCCGAATCGCCGCACGAGATTCTCCACTTCGTTCTTCAGGAAAGAGAGCGACGGGATCACGAACAGCAGGTCCTGCATCCGCGACGAATCGTAGTCGGTCTCGATCACCTCGGCGGTCTTGAACGGGCGCCGCTCGACGTCCGGCGAGAACAGCGAGTTGGGGATCTCGCCGATCGACGAGAGGATGCCGGCACCGAACACCTTGGTTTCGCCGTCCTGTTCGATCAGCCCGAACTCGATCGAGAACCAGCTGAGCCGTTTCAGCGCCAGCACCTTGTCGCCGGTGGGCACGGTGACGGCCGCCCGCCCGATCAGCGTGAGCAGCGACGCGTAATCGCGGTTCAGGAGCGGCGGCACGTGTCCGAGGCAGTCGTGGATCATGTCCGGTTCGGGCGTGAACTCCGGCTTCGAGCCGTGCCGGATGAACTGCGTCACCGGGAAGCCGCGGTCGGCGATGTACGAGTAGAAGGTCCGGTACGGGATGGGGCCCTCGGCCGGAACCAGGTGCATGCCGCTCACCTTCTGCAGGTGCTCGCTGAGCGCGCGCAGTTGCGGAATGCGGTCCTCGCTGATCTTCAACTCCCGCTTCGCCTTCAGGTACACGTCGCTCGCGTGGCGCGCGTGCAGCTCGTCGAGCTTCGGAGTCACCTGGCGCCAGATGCGCTCCTCTTCATCGTTGTACTCGATGAGCGGCGGTGGCTGACGGTCGAGCCGGGCAGCCCGGCACCGCGCGAACAGCTCGTGGCGGCGCCTTATGTACTCGCCGTCGCCCAGCCCCGGATGGCCGGGCTCGAGTTCGAGCTGGTCGACGTCGGGGGGATTGCGGTAGACGTCCATGTCGAGAACGGGCTGGTCCATGCACCTCTCCATTGCCGTGATTTCTACCTTAGCGCAGAGAGGCGACCGGCGGTAGCCCTCGAAGGGCCGGGACCCGCGCTGCCAGGTACCGCCAGGCTGTCCGGCTCTGCGTTGCGCCGCCCGCGCGCCGGGCTGCTATGATTCAAAGAGGGGGCCGCCATGGAAGAGAACCCTCTGAAGTTGAGGAAGATCCACCACATCCAGTTCTGGGTGGGGAACGCGCTCCAGGCCGCCGAGTACTACCGGCGCGCGTTCGGGTTCACTCGCTTCGCCTATGCCGGCCTCGAGACCGGCCAGCGCGCCCTGGCGTCGCACGCCCTGCGCCAGGGCACCATCCGCCTGGTCATGTCCTCGCCGCTCGCCGCGGGCCACCCGGCCACCGCCCACATCGCGCGGCACGGCGACGGCGTCCGCGACATCGCGTTCGAAGTGGACGACGCCGAGGCGGCCTTCGGCGAGGCCGTGAGACGGGGCGCCCGGCCGGCGATCGAGCCGCACGAGGAATCCGACGAGCACGGAGCGGTCCGCCGCGCCGCCATCCAGACCTACGGCGAGACCATCCATTCGTTCATCTCGCTGCATGGCTACTCGGGCCCGTTCCTCCCGGGCTATCGCGAGAAGCTGGTCGAAGGCTCCGACGCCGGGTTGCTGCGCGTGGACCACGTCGTGGGCAACGTCGAGCTGGGGAAGATGAACGAGTGGGCCTCCTGGTACGCCGACGTGCTCGGGTTCAAGCGCTTCATCACCTTCGAGGACAAGGACATCTCGACCGAGTACAGCGCCTTGATGAGCATCGTGATGTCCGACGGCTCGTACGCGATCAAGTTCCCGATCAACGAGCCGGCGCCCGGCCGCAAGAAGAGCCAGATCGACGAGTACCTCGACTTCTACGGCGGGCCCGGCGTGCAACACATCGCGATGCTGACCACCGACATCGCCCACAGCGTCAGAACGTTGACGCAAGGCGGCGTGCCGTTCCTCTCCGTCCCGGGGAGCTACTACGAGTCGTTGTCCGAGCGCGTCGGGACGATCGACGAGGAGGCGGAGACCGTCCGCGAGCTCGGCATCCTCGTAGACCGCGACGAGGAAGGCTACCTGCTGCAGTTGTTCACCAAGCCCGTCGAGGATCGGCCGACGCTCTTCTTCGAGGTGATCCAGCGGAAGGGAAGCCGCGGTTTCGGGAAGGGGAACTTCAAGGCGCTCTTCGAGGCGATCGAGCGCGAGCAGGCGCTTCGCGGCAACCTGTGACTGGAGGGAGACGTGCCGACCTACCTTCAGATGGGGAAGATCCCACGCAAGCGACACACGGTCTTCCGTCAGCCGGACGGGACGCTGTACGCCGAAGAGTTGATGGGCAACCGGGGGTTCGAAGGGCTCTCCTCGCTCATCTACCACGTGCACCCGCCGACGCGCGTCCGCCGGGTCCGGACCGTAAAGAGCCTCGACTGGGAGGGAGAAGACGGGCGGCAGCCCTTCCATCACCGGCATTTCCGCACGGCCAGGCTCCCGGAGACCCGGAGCGCCACGGTCGATCGGATTCCGCTCCTCTACAACAACGACGTGGCGATCTCGTTTGTCGGCCCCCAGCAGGACGACGACGTCTTCTATCGCAACGCGCAGGGAGACGAGATCGTGTACGTGAGCGAGGGGGCGGGCACCCTCGAGTCGCTGTTCGGTGACCTCGAGTTCGGCAAGGGCGACTACCTCGTCGTTCCCCGGGGCATCGTCCACCGCTACCGGTTCCGGTCGAAGCCGGTCAGGTTGCTCGTGATCGAGAGCGTCGGCGACGTCCGCACGCCGAGGCGATATCGCAACGAGCACGGCCAACTGCTCGAGCACGCCCCGTACTCGGAGCGCGACATCCGGCATCCCGTCACGCTCGCGACGCACGACGAGACAGGCGACTTCCCGATCCTGATCAAGAAGGGCAACGAGATCGTCGAGTACGTCCTCGACCATCACCCCTTCGACGTCGTCGGGTGGGACGGCTACTACTATCCGTGGGCGATGAACATCGCCGATTTCGAGCCCCGCGTCGGCCGCTTCCACCTGCCGCCGCCGGTCCACCAGACCTTCGAGGGTGACGGGTTCGTGGTCTGTTCGTTCTGTCCCCGGCCGTACGACTTCGATCCCAGTGCGGTGCCGGTGCCCTACAACCACTCCAACGTGATGTCCGACGAAGTGATCTACTACGCGAGCTCGGAGTTCATGAGCCGCAAGGGCATCGAGTACGGCTCGGTCACGCTGCACCCGGACGGGATCCCGCACGGGCCCCACCCGGGACGTGTCGAAGCGTCGCTCGGCCAGACGCGCACCGATGAACTGGCGGTCATGCTCGACAGCTTCCGCCCGCTGCGCGCCTCGAAACAGGCGACCTCGGTGGAGGACCAGGGTTACGTGACGTCGTGGCTGGACGAACCGTGAGCACCGACGCCGCCCGCGCGCTCCTCGGTTCGCTGATCGACTACGCGGGACTGTTTCCGCCCGCCGAACTGCCGATGCGCGCCGCCGTGGCCTGCTACGCGTCGAGCCGACGCGGAGCGGACGCGTGGATGCTGGGGAGGTTCGTCCTTCCCCTGGTCCGACTCGACGAGTTCGAGCACGCCTTCGACCAGCGTCCCGCCGGCGATCGCGCCAGGCCGTGGCCGCTGACGGTCATCGGTGGCGGGAACCTCGACGCGGGCGCGAGGACGGTCGCCGACTTCAACGAGCGGCACGGCGACCGGGGCGGGCAGGCTGCCCGGATCGAAGCGATCGACCTGAAGGTGTCCAGCCCCGACGACATCGCCCGCGCGGCCCGGGTCCCGATTGCGCCGGCGGAGCTGTTCTTCGAGATCGCCACCGGGGCCGGTGCGTCGGACATGCTCGCGGCCGTGGCCGCGGTTGGAGGCCGCGCGAAGGTCCGGACCGGCGGCGTGACCGCGGATCGGTTTCCGTCGGTTCACGACCTGGGGCGCTTCCTCGAGGCGTGCGCGGCGGAAGAGGTCGCGTTCAAGGCGACGGCGGGCCTGCACCATCCCGTTCGATCGGTCCATCCGATGACGGCGGACGAGCGGTCGCCGGCGGTGATGATGCACGGCTTCCTGAACCTGTTCCTTGCGGCGGTTCTGGCCTTCGGGTCGGGCGCCCGCGGCGAGGCCCTCGAGTCGGTGCTCGGCGAAGAATCGTCTGACGCGTTCGTCTTCGACGCGGTGGGCGTCATCGTGAAAGGCCGGCGTGTGGCGTGCGAGGAGATCGCTTCGACTCGGCAGTCGTTCGCGCTGTCGTTCGGCTCGTGCTCGTTCGACGAACCCGCGTCGGATCTGCGAGCGCTCGGCATCGTATGAGCCGGACACCCGGCCGGACCAGCACATGAATCGCACGCTCGATCCCTCCCGGGCCAGTTGGGTGGAATCCGCCAATTCGCGGTCCACCGATTTCCCGATCCAGAACCTGCCGTTCGGCGTGTTCAGGCGCGCCGGGACCCGCGGGCCTGGCACGATCGGCGTTGCCATCGGTGACGCCGTCCTCGATCTCGGCGGCTGTCGGCAGGAGGCGCTGCTCGAAGGCCTGCCCGAGCGCGTCGGGCACGCGTGCCTGGAATCGACGCTCAACGTCGTGATGTCGCTGCCGCGCGCGGAGGTGACGGCGCTGCGCGAGCGTGTGAGCGACCTGCTCGCGGCCGGGACGGCCGAGCCGCGGCAGCGCGAGCGCGTGTCACGCCTGCTCACGGCGCAGGGCGAGGCGGAGATGCTGCTGCCGTGCGCGATCGGCGACTACACCGACTTCTACGCGTCGATCGATCACGCCACCAACGTGGGGCGCCTGTTCCGCCCCGACAACCCGCTGCTGCCGAACTACAAGTGGGTGCCGATTGGATACCACGGCCGCGCGTCGTCGATCGTGGTCAGCGGCACCGACGTGCGTCGCCCGGTCGGGCAGGTGCGGCCCCAGGGTGCCGGGCAGCCGCACGTCGCGGCCAGCGCGCGCCTGGACTACGAACTCGAGGTGGGCTGCTTCGTCGGCCAGGGGAACGACCTCGGGCGGACGATTCCAATCGACGAGGCGAACGCCCATATCTTCGGGGTGTGCCTCCTGAACGACTGGTCGGCGCGCGACGTGCAGCAGTGGGAGTACCAGCCGCTCGGGCCGTTCATGGCCAAGAACTTCGCTACGACCATCTCGCCCTGGGTCGTCACGCTGGACGCGCTCGAGCCGTTCCGCGTTCCGGCCGCGGCGCGGCCCGATGGCGATCCGCAGCCCTTGCCCTACCTCGACAGCGCCGGCAACCGGACGCGGGGCGGCATCGGCCTGAAGCTGGCCGTCGGCGTGCGGACGGGCAGGATGCGCGAAGCCGGCCACCCGGTGTCGTGGGTGACCGAGTCCGAGTTCGCGCGGATGTATTGGACGTTCGAGCAGATGGTCGCGCACCACGCCGTCAACGGCTGCAACCTGCGTCCGGGCGACCTCATCGCGAGCGGCACGGTGTCGGGTCCTTCAGCGCGCGAGCGCGGCTGCCTCCTGGAGCTGACGTCGGGTGGCGCCTCGCCGCTCACCCTCGACGGCGGGGAAGTCCGGACGTTTCTCGAGGACGGGGACGAAGTCGTCATCCGCGGCTCGTGCGAACGCCCGGGGTTCGTCCGGATCGGCTTCGGCGAGTGCCGGGGAATCATCACGTCGGCCGGGGACTGATGGCACGCGGCCGGCGCCCGACGCCTTACGCCTTACGGCCCACGGGGTTGTTGGGTTCGGCGAGGTGCAGGTATAGTGGGGACTTCCTCGAAGGAGTCACACATGTCTTCCGACGACCGTGGTCTGACCCGCAGGGGGCTGCTGACAGGAATGCTCGGCGCGGCGGCCGCCGCGACGCTGGCGGGGCGACGGGCCGAGGGCGCGCCGGCCTCCCGCGCGCGCATCGTTCGCGTGGAGTCGCCGAAGGTCTGGAACGGTGACGCGCGCGACCCCAAGGTCGTGGCCGCGATGGTCGATCGGGGCGTGACCACGCTCACGGGCCAGGCGAACGCCGTGGACGCGTGGCGCCAGTTCTTCACGCCGGGCCTGCGCGTGGGCCTCAAGATCAACCTGCTCGGCCGGCCGCTCCTCTACACCGCCCGCGAGGTGACCGAGGCCGTGGCGGCAGGCGCGATCTCGGCGGGCGTGACGCCGTCGAACGTCATCGTGTGGGACCGCCACGCCGACCACTTCGGGCCGACCGTCTACAAGCCCGGCACGGGAAGGCTCGGCGAACGGATCAAGACGGGCGGGCGCTACGACAGCACGAAACTCCTGCAGTCGTCGGGCGGCCCGTGCCCGCTCGACACGACGGTGGCCGAGACGGACGTCACGGTGAACCTCCCGGTGCTGAAGGACCACGGCGGCTCGGGCGTGACGCTCGCGCTCAAGAACATCGCGTTCGGTTGCTACAGCCACCACCGCCAGGCCCACGGCGGCAACTGCGACCCCTACATCGCCGAGGCGTACCAGCACTACCTGACGCAGACCCGGGTTCCCCTGATCGTCCTCGACGCCACCAGCGCCTGCTTCGACGACGGGCCGCAGCCCGGGAACCCGGATGTCATCTGGCGCGACAACGCGATCTACGTGGCCACCGACCCGGTCGCCCTCGACGTCGTCTGCCGCCGTGTGATCCTCGACAAGCGGAAGGCGGCCGGCCTCAGCGACAAGCTGCGCCAGTCGCGCCACATCGAGACGGCGGCGGAGAAGGGGCTCGGCATCCTGGACCCGGACCGGATCGATCTGGTGACGGTCAGGGTGTGACGTTCGGCGGCGGCGACGCCTCCGGAGCCGCGCGGACGTTCTAGAATCGAACGAGCAGACTGTCCTGCACAAGGAGCGACACCCATGAAGGTCCTGGTTGACCTGTCCGTCGTGCCGATGGGCGTTGGGACTTCGCTGTCGGGCTACGTGGCCGCGTGCGAACGCGTCATCGAAGAGGCGGGCCTGACGCACCACCTGCACGCGTTCGGCACGAACATCGAGGGGGAGTGGGACGAGGTGTTCGCCGTGATCAGGCGCTGCCACGACGTGATGCACGGCATGGGCGCGCCGCGCGTGCACACGAGCATCGTCGTCGGCACGCGCACGGACCGTCCGCAGTCGCTCGACGACAAGGTGGTCAGCGTCGAGGCGAAGCTCGAGTAGAAGGAGACCGCGGCGCGCGACGGGCGCGGTCCGCCGGCGCTATTTCCCGGTCCCGCCCGCGACCTGCTGCCGCACCTTGTCCACGTTGCGGTGGAAGACGAACAGCGGGTCGGCGTTCGCCGCCTTGGTCGTGAAGTTGTACGACTTGCCCCCGCGCTTCTTGATGACCAGGTTCTTCTTCAGGTAGTCCACCGCGAACGTCTCGATCTCCGCGTACTTCATCGAGAAGGCGTCGCTCGTGTTGGTGGTCTCGTAGCGGACGCCCTGCGGGTCGGCCAGGAGCCGCCCCTCACACGAGCCGAAGGCGTGCTTGTGCACGACGTCCACCTTCTCGTCCAGGCGGATCTCCTTGAACCTCACCATCACGTCGGCCGGGCCGGCGGCGACCTCGACCGTGCCCGAGTAGCCGTCGTACCCCTCCACCGACGCGTTCAGATGGTGGGTGCCCGGCTCGACGCCGGTCGCCGTCGTCGGCGTGTTGCCGATGAACTTCCGGTCGAGGAAGACCATCGCCCCGGGCACGTCGCTCGCGATGTGCAACTCGCCGGTTGTCGGGGCGGCGGGCGCGGACGGCGCCGCGGGGGCAGGGGCTTCCGCCTTCTTCGCCGGCCGAGGCTTCGGCGCGGGCGCGGCCACCGGAGCGGCCGGCGCGCTCGCGACCGGCGTCGGCGCGGCCGCCGGGGCCGGCGTCCTGGCCGCCGGGGCTTCCCTGGGAGGAGTCGGGTTCAGGGCCCACCAGAGGCCGGCCGCCGCCACCAGCGCGAGGAGGACCACCGCGAAAACGAGCGGGCGGCGCGACGACGGCTGCGGCTCCTGGCTCGGATCCTGTGCTTCGTTCATCGGGCTGCTACTCCCATTCGATCGTGCCCGGGGGCTTCGAGGTGACGTCGAGCGCCAGGCCGGCGACGTCCGGCAGGGCGAGAATGGCCGCGCGAAGTTCGTCGAGGAGCGCGTCCGGCAGCGCCGCGGCCAGCGCCGTCATCCCGCGCTCGGAGTGAATCGGCCTGACGATGACCAGCTCGCGGCCGGCGCCGTCGAGTTCGATCGGCACGAGCACCGTCGGGCACTGCCAGATCGTCTCGTACAGGCCGTGCCGCCTCAGGCCGTCCATCACGATCGCGTCGGCCTCGCGCAGCAGGTCCAGCCGCTCGCGCGTCATGCCCGCCGGGAGCGGCCGTGCCCTGGCCGGCATCGTCGGCCCGAGGTTCCAGATGCAGCGGTTCAGGCCGGGCACCTGCTTCAGGATCATGCCCGCCGCTTCGAGGATCCGGTCCCAGCCCACCGTGCCGCCCAGCATGACCGGGTGCTCGTAGGCGCGGAGGTCCGCCTTCACGCCGACCGACCGTATTGGCAGCGCGAGCGCCTGCAGGCCGTACCGCGCGGCCATGGCGGCGGCCAGCGGCTCGACCTCGCCGAAGTTCTCGCGGTCCTCGACGCCGGACGAGCAGAGCAGCCGCACGCCGAGGCCGGGGCCGGGGAACGGGTGGCGCCAGATCATGTCGTGCGGGATGCCGAGCTGCTCGCCGAGCTCACGCACCTCCACCTTGTAGAGCTCCGAGAGCGGCTCGACGACGCGTCCCGCCTCGATCATCCGCTCGATGATCGGGACGCGGTTGTGGTGGGTCTTGATCGTGTCGGCCCGCCGGGTCCCGCCGGTCTCGATCGTGTCCGGGTAGATGGTCCCCTGGCCGAGCAGGTGGCCCTCGATGCCCAGCCGCCGCGCCTCGCTCTCGAACACGTCCACGAACGTGTCGCCGATGATCTGCCGCTTGCGCTCCGGCTCGACCGCGCCCGCCAGCGCCCGCAGAAACGTGTCGCTCGCGTCCACGAAGTGAATGTGGGAGCCCAGGCCGAGCGCGCGCAGCATCTCGAGGACGGCCCGGCTTTCGCCCTTTCGCATCAGGCCGTTGTCGACGTGCAGCAGGTGCAGGCGCTCCGGGCCGATCGCGAGCCCGATCAGCTTGGCGGCCACGGTCGAATCGACGCCGCCCGACGCGAGCAGGAACACCGACCGGTCGCCGACCTCCGCGCGCACGCGCTCGACCTGTTCCTCGAGGTAGCGCTCCATCGTCCACGACGGCGTGCAGCCGCAGATGCCGAGGACGAAGTTGGCGATCATCTCGTGGCCGTGCACCGTGTCGTCGACCTCCGGGTGGAACTGGAAGCCGTAGCGGCGCCGGGCGTCCGACCCGATCGCCGCGAAGCGGTGCCCGCCGCCCTCGCTCTCGCCGAGCTCCGTGTAGCCGAGTTCCTCGAACCCCTCGCCGACGCGGACCACCGAGTCGTAGTGGCTCATGAACACCGGTTCGACCCGCGACAGGCCGCGGAACAGCGGGTGTTCGCGGGCGATGTGCAGGCTGGCGCGGCCCCACTCGCGGCCGCCGTGCACGACCTCGCCGCCGTAGTGCTTGGCGATTTCCTGGTGGCCGAAACAGAACCCGAGGATCGGGATGTCGAGGTCGTAGATCGCCTTGGTGTAGCCGGAGTCCTCGCCGAACGCCGAGAAACTCGGGCTGCCTGACAGGATGATCCCCCGGTAGCCGGCGAACAGCTCGACGGGATCGTCGGGCTGGCGGATCTCGGCGAGCACGCGCAGGCGGCGGACCTTGGTGGCGATGAGGTGCGCGTACTGGCCGCCGAAATCGACGACCGCGATCTGACCGTGCGGGGACTGGGCCATGACCCGCTATTGTACTTCGACGACCGGCTTACGCCGTACGCCTCGCGCCTTACGCCGTTCCCCTCGGCTGACGGCTGACGGCCGACGGCTGGCGGCCTTCTCAATCCACCCACAGATCTGCGAGCGCCAGCGCGACTTCGCCGAACGGCTCGGCGCGGACCGTCTCGGCTCCGGAGTGCGAAGCGAGGATGGTCCAGCGGCCCGCTTCAAGGCACAGCACTTCGAGTGTTCGCGCGAGCGGGTCCACCAGCCAGATGTGAGGCACGCCCTCCCGCGCGTAGGCGGCGAGCTTCTGCGTCCGATCGAGCGACGCGGTCGACGGCGAGATGATCTCGCACAGCCAGTCGGGCGCCAGCTCGAAGTAGGCCTTCTGCGGTAGCGACGGCAGGCGACTCGGTCGCCAGCCCGCGTAATCGGGCACGACGACGTCGGCGACGACTGGCATGGGACCATGAACTGTGCCGGGCGGTCACCGGCGTCTTTCTTCGGGTGGTGATGGGATTCCTCCGCGGCCAGGCCGCATGCCGCGGCGTCGCCGGCGGCCGGAGCGGCGCGGTGGCCATCGTCCAGCGGTTCGGAGCGGCGCTGAACCTCAACGTCCACATCCACGCGCTGGTGCTGGACGGCGTGTTCGTCGCGACCGCGAACGGCCCTCCGGCGTTCCGTGGGGGACCTCCGCCGTCCGACCAGGACGTGGCCGAGGTGCTCGAGGTGGTGCGCCGACGTCTGGAGCGCCTGCTCGACAGGCGTGGGTACGGCATCGACGACGACGGGTTCGCACCGGACCAGTGGGCGGAGGAGGCGCCCGTGTTGGCGGCACTGGGCGCCGCGGCGGTGCTGGGCCGCGCCGCGACGGGGCCGAGGGCCGGAGCGCCGCTCCGGCGCGTGGGTGATGAGCGTCCGAATGGAGATAGGCTTGAAGCGCCCAACACCCCTTGCCACGCCCGCCAGTGCGGGTTCGACCTGCACGCGGGCGTCGTCGCGCCTGCGGCTCACCGTCACCGTCTCGAGCGGCTGTGCCGTTACGGGTTGCGGCCTCCGGTTGCCGAGGAGCGGCTGCAGGCGAAGCCCGACGGGCAGGTGCTGCTCCGCCTGAGGCACCGCTGGAGTGATGGCACGACCCACATCCTGTTCGAGCCAACGGAGCTGCTGGAACGGCTCGCCGTGATCACTCCGCGGCCGCGCGTCAACCTGGTTTTGTACTACGGTGTGCTGGCGCCCCGAGCGGCCTGGCGGGCGGCAATCGTTGGCGACCGCGCCGCCACCGCACGCGGCGGTGCCGATGCTTCGCCCGAAGACGGTGTCGCGGGCGCCCGTTCGGAACGGCCTTGCTGGACCGACCCGGCCGCCCGCTCGTGGGCCGCGCTGATGCGACGCGCGTTCGGCTTCGACGTGCTGGCGTGCCCGCGCTGCGGTCACGGCATGCGGCTCATCGCGCTCATCGAGCAGGCGGAGGTGATCCGCCGGATCCTCCGGCATCTTGGCGAGCCCACCGAGGTGCCCGCCCCGGCGCCGGCACGGGCGCCGCCGCTTCTCGACCTTGCTCGGGGCGGCCCTGAACGAGCCCCTCGACTCTGGTCGGGGCGAGTCGAAGGGCCGCTCATCGCTGCTGAATGCGAGGGCCCGGAGGAGGACGACGTGCCCGGCATCCGGTACCTCCGAGAGCCCGCACCGGATTACGACGACCCGTGTTGAGGGGATTCGAACCCGGCCGCCCGCGCCAGGCCGGGGGAGGTGCGGGCGCGCGACGAACCAGCGCTTGTCTTCCTTCCGCGCGGCGCGATAATACGCCCTGTGTGAGAGTGGCGCGGCGGCCCTGAGCGCGCCGAAGAGCCGCGAAGCCCGGTCGCCAGCGTCTGAGAACGCACGGCATGCTCACCGCCGCGCAACCGCCGGCAGGCCGAGGCCGCTAATGCGGCCTATTGGCCCTGACGGGCCCGTCACAACGAGGAGTACGCCGACCGACGACCCAGAACTGATCGCCAACACCCCTGCGTCGCTTCGCTCCGATCACGATGTCGTGGACTCGGTGATCACGATGCGCTGGACGGGGTGATCACGATGCGTGGAATGCGCACTATCATCATCAACAACAATTATACTCGTCCTGATGAGCTTCTGGCATCGTGTCAGAAGCAGTCGATTCGTAGAAAGGAAGAACACCATGAAGCGTGCAACAAAGGGATGAGTAGTTGTCTTGGCCCTGGTAGTGGCCATCACGGCCCTCATCAACGGTGCGGTGATGGTCGCATCCTCGCCCAGGACGGTGGCCAAGATGTGGGCCCAGGGGCTGATCGGCGCGGATCGCGCCGCAGCCGCACGGCAGTTCTACGCCTTGCCGGCCGACTTCCGGATGGCCCTGCTCAACGTGCAGACTGGCCAGGAGAAGTCGACCATGATCCGGTCACTGATTACCAACTACATGGCAGTGAAGGAAGACCTGACGCCCGAGCAGCAGGCCGTTCTTCAGGAAGCCTACGATTTGGTAACGCCGGAGTTCTGTGCCACACGTCTTCACGCGCCCACGGACTTGTCTCGGCGTATCCTGGCGGCGTTGCCGAAGGAAGACGGCTGGCTGTTCGTCGCCCCCGGCGGAGGAGTTGTTGGACCCCAGGAGAAGGATCCTTCGACATCGATCCTGCCGGTGACGGTTCAGGCAGAGTTGTTCATGGCATCGAAGTTCGTGCCATCGGCGTACCAGGGCTGGTGTGACTGCGAACCAGGCGTCACCCAGATCTGCCTCAGACCACCGGACTCCCAGTGCAGGGACGAGCAGTGCGGCATTGATGGGTGGTGGGACGGCGGTTGCGGGTTCATGCACCTGTTCAACTGCACCGGGCAGTGCTCGAACGGCGGCATTTTGACGCAGCCGTAGTGTGTGCGGGCGGGTTCGGCCCGCCCGCCTTTTCAAGGGTCACGAACTCATGACACAAGAGACGGATCGTCGCATCCGCAGGACCGCGATCGTAGTCATCATGACACTGCTCGTTGGCACGATGTTCTTCGTTGGCCGTGACATGGCACGGTACCAGGCAGGAACTTACTTCGAAGCCAAGTTCTCCTCGTTTTCGAAACCGAAGGTTAATACGGTGGGTGAGCAAGTCAATCTGCCAGAAGCCTCGGTGATTCGTTCGCGTCACACGGTTATCCTGATCGCACGCAGCAATTGCTCCGCGTGTCAGGCCTCCCAGGTGTTCTTCCGAGAAATTGCCTCGACAGTCAAAGCGCATAACCAGACGGCTCTGGTGTTCATTCCCACCCAAGCCTTGAACGAGGATGAACGCCGTTTCATCATTGGTAGCAACATCGATCTCGCGTCGGTACGGGAACTGTCCGCCGGTCAGCTGGCACACGCCCGAATTCATGCGGTACCGACGTTGCTCGTGGTGGATCCCGACCGCCGGATTCAGTACATCCACACCGGCATCCTGACGGTCAAAGATCTGACACAGGTCAAGGCGCTTCTGGCTCAATAACGCGAGACAACCCGAACGATCCTGGGCCGGGGCATGACGCCCCGGCCCTTTTCGTTGTGTGTGCGCCAGGCATGGCGCGTAGCGTCCCGGTGGACGCTGTCAACCGATAGCGAAAGCGATTCGGGAAGTGACTTGGAGGTGCAAGTCCTCTGGGGGCCCTGATGACGGGAACCCCTAGCCGAACGGCAACGGCCTCGCCGCGAGGGGAGGTCGGAAGGAAGCCGCAGGCAAAGCTCCGGCCCGAGGGGCACGAACCGCAGACGAGGCGCAGCGCTGGTGGGCGAGAGGGCACAAAGACTCGAAGCCCACGGTCATCCGGACTGGCGCGGCGTATATGCGGCGGGTGGATGGAGCGACGGTCACCACTCTTGTCCAAATTAGCTGAAGGAAAGGGCCGCGCGAGATCGACATAGGGGCTGGCGAATCCGATAAGATGCGCGCTGAGCTACCAACTCGACGCTCATCAACGGAGGCCGACCCCTATGACGAGATTCTGCAGCATCTTCAGCCAGTTGCTCCAGTTGTTTCCGCGCACCGAGTTCCAGCAGGTCGTCCAGCAGACGAAGGCAGAGCGCCACGCCCGAGGATTCACCTGTTGGGGGCAGTTCGTCGCGATGATGTTCTTCCAGCTGGCCGGCGCCGACTCGTTGCGCGAGATCGTCTACGGCCTGCGCAGCTGCGAGGGCAAGTTGACGCATCTCGGGATCACGGCGCCGTGCCGGTCGACCTTGGCGTACGCCAACGCGCACCGGCCCTGGGTGCTCTACCAGCGGGTGTTCTACCAGATGCTCGACCGGTGTCGCGCGGTCGTTCCCGGCAAGAAGAAGCGCTTCCGATTCAAGAACCGCCTGGTCAGCATGGATGCCTCGACCATCGAGTTGTGCGCGAGCGTCTTCGCCTGGGCCACATTCCGACGGACCAAGGGGGCCGTGAAGCTGCACGGCCAACTGGATCATGCCGGCTACCTGCCGACCGTGGTCGTGATTACGGATGGCAAACAGCACGATGTGACGGTCGCGCGGGAGCAGCGCTTCGAGCGAGACACCATCGTGGTGATGGACCGCGGCTACCTCGATTACGAATGGCTGGCGAGCCTGGACGCCGCCGGCGTCTTCTTCGTCACGCGCCTGAAGGACAACGCCGCGTACGAAGTCGTGGACGACCGGCCCGTACCCGCACGGGGCCACGTCGTGGCCGACCAGCGCATCATGCTTACCGGCCCGCTCACCCAGCGGAAGTACGAACCGGGTCGCCCCTTGCGCCGCGTCGAGATCTGGGTGCCGGAGGAGCAACGGCGCCTGGTCTTCCTGACGAATCATCTCGATCTCGGGGCGACGACGATTGCGGCGATCTACAAGGACCGGTGGGAAATCGAACTCTTCTTCAAAGCGCTGAAGCAGCATCTCCGCGTGAAGACGTTTGTCGGCACCTCCGCCAACGCCTTGCACATCCAGATCTGGACTGCCTTGATCGCGTTGCTCGTGCTGAAGTACCTGCAGTTCCAGGCCCACCTCAGCTGGTCGTTGTCCAATCTGTCGGCCTTGCTGCGCATGAACCTGTTCGTCTACCGCGATCTCTGGGCGTGGCTCGACACGCCGTACACGGCACCGCCCCCGCCTTCGTTGCCCGAACAGGGGGTGTTGACCTTCGCGTAACTGGGACAGCAGGCGCTGCCGCATGCTGAGGAACCGCCTCATGGAGCGTCCGAAGTCACACGCGAACTTGGACAGCACTCGCGCCAGCCCCGGGGGGTGCCGTTTCCCGCTCGGCCGATCACCGGTCAGAATCCGCCGAGATCTACGTCGGCGCGCCCCGCGTCCTGGCTAATTTGGACAGCAGTGGACGGTCACATCGGTGCCGTCGCTCAGCACGCCACGCCTTGATACGCGGACCACGCTGTGTGAGAGTGGCGCGGCGGCCCTGAGCGCGCTGTGTGAGAGTGGCGCGGCGGCCCTGAGCGCGCCGAAGAGCCGCGAAGCCCGGTCGCCAGCGTCTGAGAACGCACGTTATGTTCACCGCCGCGCAACCGCCGGCAGGCCGAGGCCGCTAATGCGGCCTATTGGCTGGTCGTCGATCGGGTTCTTCGATTGTCAATCGGCGCCTTCGACGGCCAATCGGGTCTGACGGTCGCCAATCGGGACTGACGCTCACCGATTGACCCTCCCGCCCTTCGATTGACACGCTCGTCCTCCGATTGATCCGCCCGTCCCCCGATTGATCCGCCCTTCCTCCGATTGCCCCGCCCGTCCGGACGGCCTACAGCAATCCCACTTCGCACGATCGCACGATCGCAAGATGGTCCGCTCCGTACTTCTTCCTTCGTACTTCTCACTTCTTACTTTCTCTTGGCCCTCGCCGCCTCCACCATCTCCTTCACTTCCTTCATCAGCGTCGGGACGTGGTACGGGATCCCGTCCTTGATCGTCCACTCGATGCCGCCGCCGTGCGCCGCCTTGATCCGCTTGTCGCCCGGCACGAGCGACGAGTAGTTCGAGACCGGCTGGCCGTCGAGCGTCACGATGTCGGCGCCATAAGGATTGAGCACGCGCAGGTCTTCGAGCGGGTTCCCGTTCACGACGAGCAGGTCGGCGATGTAGCCCTCGCGAACGCGCCCGAGCCGGTCCTCCATCCCGATGAGCTTCGCGCCGTTCACCGTCGCGTTCTTGAGTACTTCGAGCGGCTGGAAGCCCGCCTCCTCCATCAACTCGAGTTCGCGGACCAGGCCGAAGCCGTACAGGTTGTAGATGAACCCGGCGTCGTCGCCAGCCGTGACGACGCCGCCCTTGTTGGCGAACTCGCGCAGCGCGCCCATCCAGACCTCGAAGTCCTTCGTCCAGGCGACCTCCTGCGTGTGCGTCCACCCGAAGAAGTAGGAGCCGTGGTGCAGCATGTCCGGCGCCCAGGTACCTCGGCCATCGTCGGGTGGAGGTAGTCGCGGAACCAGGGGACGTTCTGGGCGCGGATGAGATCGCGGCTTGCCACGTAGGCGGTCATCGTCGGGCACCAGTAGACCTGCTTGCGCACCATCAGGTCGAGCACGTCCGAGAGCTTGCGGCGATCCAGGTTGCGCTGGAGGAAGAGCTCGCCGGCGCGGCCGAACCGGTGGATCTCGTTGTTTGCGTTCTGATTGGAGGGAAACGCCTGGATGCCGTCGAGCGCGGCGTCGGGGATGCCGTAGAAGTGCTCGATCGAGGTGACGCCCAGCTCGGCGAAGTCGCGGGCGTTGGTCTCCTCGACGCCGATGTGCGCAGCGCTCCGCAGGCCGACCGTGTGCGCTTCGTCAAGCGCGGCGGCGAGCAGGTCGCGATCGATGCCGAAGAACTTGACGCCGTCGGCCCCGTTCTCCTTGGCCCACCGCACCCCGGCGCGGGCGGTCTGGGGCGTCTCGGGCGCGCCGTTGGTGCGCCCGCGCCAGTTCGGCGTGTAGATGAGGATGCGCGGCGCGACCAGCGTGTGCGCGGCGCTCGCCGCGCGCCACGCTTTCGCCTTCTCGAAATCGGAACCGACGTCGCGGACCGTCGTGGCGCCGCTCGCAAGGTACAGGTTCATCTGGTACTGGAACGGCTGCGGCACGCCGCCGCGCTCGTCCTGCAGGTGCATGTGCGTGTTGACGATGCCGGGCATCACGTATTTCCCGGTCGCGTCGATGACGGCGTCGGCGGGCGGGTCCTTTGGCGGCGTGGGACCGACGCGGGCGATGAGCCCGTCCTGGACGAGGATGTCGGTCGGGCCGAACGCCGGCTTCCCGTTCCCGTAGATCACCATCGCGTTCCGGATGAGCAGCCGCGTGACGGCCACGGCGTGCCTGGGCGCGTTCGCGACCGGGCGGGCCGGCTGCCGCGCCGCGACCGCGGAGCCAAGCAGCAGGGCGACGCCGGACAGGATGACGAAGAGCGCGGGCAACCGTTTCGAGATGGTGCGGGACATCGGGCAGGTCCTCCGCGCATATGCTGACGGCGCCCGCGCTCCCGGGCCCGGATCAAATCGAAACGGAAGTGCAAATCCGGCTGGTGCGGGCGGGTAAGATGTCCCGGGATGGACCTGCCGCCGTACATCGCCCGCCACATCGACGCCATCGAGCGCGAGCTGCGGCGCGTGACGCCGCCGGAGACCCGCCGGCCCGAGGCGCTCCACCGCGCGATGCGCTACACGCTGCTGGCGCCGTCCAAGCGGGTGCGGGCCGTGCTGACGCTGCTCGCGGCCGAGGTGTGCGGGTCCGCGGAGCGCGCCCTGCCGGCGGCGGCGGCCATCGAACTGGTCCACGCCTCGTCGCTCATCCTCGACGACCTGCCGGCGCTCGACAACGCCGCGCTGCGTCGCGGGCGCCCGTCGAACCACGTCGCGCACGGGGAGTCGATGGCGCTGATGGCCGCCTTCAACCTGTTCACCCTCGCGTTCGCGACCCTCGCGTCGAGCTACGAGCCCCCGCTCGCCAGGCGCCTCACGGCGCTCGTCGCCGAGGCGGTCGGCTCGGGGGGCTCATCGGCGGCGAGGTCGAGGACTTGCTGGCCACCGAGTCGTCGATCTCGTTCGAGGCGCTGGAGCTGATCCACAGGTGGAAGACCGGGTCGCTGTTCGTGGCGGCGGCCGAGGCCGGCGCGCTCACGGCCGGGGCCAGGGCCGAGCAGGTGAGCGCGCTCGCGGCGTACGCGAAGAACCTGGGCCTCGCGTTCCAGATCGTCGACGACCTGCTCGACGTCGAGGGCGACCCCGCCGAGACGGGGAAGCCGCACCTCGCCGACGCGCGGAAGACCACGTTCGTATCGTTCAGCGGCATCGCCGGCGCGCGCGCCCTGGCGCGCGAGCTGTGCGAGACGGCCACCCTCGCGCTCGACCCCTTCGGCCCGCGCGCCGAGTCGCTGCGGGCGCTCGCCGGGTTCGTCGCCAGTCGGCACGTGTGACGGCGCCCGCGACTGACCAACCATGCCGGACCAGACTCCAGACGTCGACGACCTCCGGGCGCGACTGCGCGAACTGGGCTACCTCGACGCCGGCGTGGACCGGTTCGTCCTCGGTCCCGTTCGCGGCGGCCGCGGGCTTGTCGCCGCGGCCTGGCGGTCCAGCCTGCGCGTCGGCGTGCTCGCCGCCCTGCTGTTCGGGCCGTCCACGGCCGTCGCCCTCGGCGTCCGCCTGCCGGGCCTCGTTGGCGGCGTCCGCGACCTCGTCGTGCTCGGGGCGTACCTCGGCGGCCTGTTCGGCGTCGGCGTCGCCGGACTGTCGCTCGTCGCCATGCTGGGCCTGGCCCGGCTGGCCGGGCGGCCCCGCGGGCCGTCCGGGCGGCCCGGCCGAGGTCGGCTCCTCGCGCGCGCGGCCGGCGCCATCGTGGCCGTGGCCTGCCTGGCCTACATGGTCTTGTGGTGGCGGACGGTCAACCCGGCGGGCACCGTGTGGAGCGTCGCCGCGTGGACGTGGCCGGTGCTTGTCTTCTCCACCGCGCTCAGCACCCTGCTCGGGCACGCGGTCAGCGTCGCGACGCTGGCCGTCGGGGCGGAAACGACCGGGTCGGCCGGCTGGCCGCTGCCGCTCGCCTCGCACTCCTGGCGGCTGACGGCCGCGACGGTGGTGGCGGGCTTCCTGGCCGGCGCCGCCGTGCTGTTCCTGGCGACGCGCGGCGAAGAACCGCCGAAGGCGGGGGCGGCCGCCGATCCGGGTGGTGCCGACCGGCGTCCATCTCACCGTCATCGCCGTCGACGGCGTGGACCTCTCGTTTCTCGAACGCCTTGCGGCCGCCGGCCGCGTGCCCCACCTCGCCCGGATCCTCGGCGGGGCGCGGCTGGTCCTGCCGGCGTCCGACGCGCCCGACCCCGCGCGCACATGGACCTCGCTCGCCACCGGGCAATCCGCCGACGTGCACGGCGTCAGCGGCATCGAAGGGCGTTCGCTCAGCGGCATCTCCGGCACCCTGCCGACGACGGGCGGCGGCCTGGCCGGCGCGTTCGAGGCCGCCACCGACCTGGTCCGGCTGACGCGGCCGGTGCTGACGACGGGCCTTCAGCGGCGATCGAAGACGTTCTGGGAAGTCGCCTCCGACTGCGGGCTGCGCACGGCCGTCGTCAACTGGTGGGCCACCTGGCCGGTCTCCGACGGGCCGGGCGTCGTCCTCAGCGACCGGGCGACGCTGCGCCTCGAGCGGGGCGGCGATCTGGACGGAGAAATCGCGCCGGCTTCGCTCTACGCGAGACTGGAACCGGCCTGGCCGTCCATGCGGGACGAGACCCGGCGCCGGGTGCTTTCGGCGTTCGACCGCACCGGCGACGCCGACGCATCGGTGCTCCGAGCGGCGGCCGAGCAGGACGGGCTCGCGGCATCGCTGGCTGGAACCGTGTTCTCTTCGGCGGAGGACCTTCAGACGATCTATCTGCCCGGATTGGACATCGCGCAACACAACCTGGCCGGAGGCGCCGGCACGGCGGGATTGCCTCCCTCGGCGCTGGCGGCCCGGGTTGACGCGCTCGAACGCTACTACGTGTTCCTCGACGGCCTGGTCGGGGAGCTCGCCGGCGAGCCCGGGCCCGGGCACCTCGTCGCGCTGCTCACCGAC
Organism: uncultured Acidobacteriota bacterium; assembly: GCA_963776495.1. GTDB lineage: Bacteria > Acidobacteriota > Vicinamibacteria > Vicinamibacterales > Fen-181 > FEN-299. The sequence goes on from CAVZMW010000004.1 coordinate 103,989, forward strand.
CCGGGACGGTCCGCGACCCGGGGGTCGGGACTGCTGGCTGTAAGCGGAGACGGGGTTCGTGCCGATATAACGAGGGAAGGCCCGGGCGCCGACGTGGCGCCGACCGTCTTGTACCTGCTCGGGATTCCGGACAGTGCGGAGTTGTCCGGCCGGGCGCGGGTCGAACTGGTGGACGACCGGTTCGCATCCCGGGTGCCGCTGCGCAGGGTGACGACTTACGGCCGCCGGGTGGTCCCGGCGCGCCGGCCCGGTTCGACTCCGCTCGACCGGGACATGATGGACCGTCTTCGGAGCCTCGGCTACGTGCGCTGACCGCTGAGAAGGAGCTGTATCCTAGAGCATACAGACCCCTTCCGTGCCAAGCTCAGGTATGATAGCCTAGGGCGTGATCGTGGGCGCCTTTGGTCCGGGCGCAACCGCGTCCAAGGTGCGATCTTGCCATCGATGATGAGTGGAGTAGCCATGAACGCCAAGATGACGCGCTCTGCGGTGCGGCTGGCGGGGATGGTCGCGGTCGCGGCCATGGTCGGCGCCGGGCTGGCCCACGCCTCCCAGCCGACGACGCCGACCGCGACACGGGCCGCGAAAACCACGGTCGCGGGGACTGCCGTCGCGAAGCAGGCGCCGGCCCCCGACGGATTCCACCATGCGACCCGGTTGGGCGGACCCCGCAGCCTGGTCGGTCCCGTCCGCGATCTCAAGATGCTCAAGCGCCAGATGGCGCTGCCGCGGATCCGCAAGGCCGTGCAGGGAGCGGTGGACGCCGCCGGTGTGACGCCCGCCGTTCGTGATGAGATCCTGAACACGCTCGTGGCGTCGGACCCCGACATGATGAAGGACGCCACGTTCGCGGTCGGCGACACCATGGTCTGGATGGGTCTGAAGACCAAGGGGAAGCCCGACGTGCTGCGCAACGTCCGGTGGAACGGCCTCAAGCCCTTCCCGGGCTGGTCGTTCGACGTCGACGACGGCGAGATGCTCTACCACTTCATCTTCCCGAAACCCTGCGGAAACCTCTCGCTCGTGTCGAGCGAGCGCAGCCCGAAGGCGATTGCGGCCGAGAACGCCCGGAAGGCGGAAGAGGCGCGGCGCGCCGACGAGGCCCGGAGAGCCGAAGAGGCCAGGAGGGCCGAGGAAGCCCGGAAGGCGGAAGAGGCCCGGAAAGCCGCCGAAGCCGCTGCGGCCAAGCGCGCCGAAGAGGCGAGGCTGGCCGAAGAAGCCCGCATGTCCGCCGAAGCGCAGAGGGAAGCCCAGCTCGAATCCGAGCGGATGGTCAACCTGAAGACCGACAAGCTGAACCTGTTCGTCGAAGGCGACATCGGTTACGAGCGCCGCGTACGCGTCGCCCAGGCCCATTCCGCCGCCTTGTTCGGCGAGAAGATCGGCGTCGACATCCGCCTGACGCCTGCCTGGCGCGTGGCGCCGTCGGTCGGTGTGACCGTCAATACGCGCGTGTTCAGCCAGTCGAGCCTGTTCGCCGAGGTGGAACTCAATCGGTGGTTCGGGCGGACGGGCTTCGTCGGCGCCGGCGTCGGCGTGTGGGACTTCAGCCGGAGCGACACGGTCGCGCCGACATTGCTGGTGCAGGGTGGCCGCCAGGTGTGGAAGTCGAAGGGGCCGAGCCAGGACGAACTCCACTTCGTGGTGACGGGCCGGGCATTCCTCAACAAGCTGGACAACTTCTCCGACAACTACCAGTTCTGGGCCGGGCTGCGCTTCATCGTCCGATAGATCGCGCGGCAGGTTTCGGGCGGAACGCACACGGGCGCGGGGACGTTACCCGCGCCCGTCGTCTTTGTACGGCGCGATCGGGACCTCCGCTCCGTCCCTCGACTTCGCTGGGGCCGCCCTGAGCGCCAGTCGCCTCTCGACTCTGCTCGAGCCGACCCTGAGCTTGTCGAAGGGGCGAAGGGCGCAGGCCTGAAGGCCTGCGCTATCTGGGAATCTCCATGCGATCTGCAGATAGCGCAGGGCTTCACCCCTCGACACTGCTCGGGGTGCCCTGAGCAACAGTCGAAGGGCAGCCCTGCGCCAAGGGCCGTGCGGCGTAAGGCGTGAGGCGTCAGGCGCAAGCCGGCTACTGCGCGACCCCGGCGCGCTCGCCGTCCTCGCCGGCGGGCTCGACGCCGAACTGGCGGCGCAGGCGCCGCTCGTAATTGGCAAGCCACTTCTCGACGCGCTCGGCCTGCCGCCCGCGCAGCAAGAGCGACTCGCGGGCCCGCTTGAGGGAGTAGTCGATCGTCTCGAGGCGGAGCTTGATCGCGCCGACCGGCTTGTTCTCGTCGATGTCCTTGAAGCCGAAGTAGGGCGTGCCGGCGCGCTCGATGATCTCCTCGATCGTCGCGTAGATCGGCGCGTCGTGCCCGCACTTGAAGTTCGACAGCTCGACGGCCACCAGGTTCGGGTGCCGGGCGGCGAACTTCGCCGCCCAGATCTTCAGGTTGCTGCTCGCCGCCGTCGAGTGCTTCCAGACGTCGGAGATGTCGAGCGGGTCCCCGATGATCCCGGCCCGCACCTCCTCGCCGAACATCCGGTCGAGCAGGTCCTCGTCGACCGGCAGCGTGCTCTGCGAGAACACCGGGTAGCCGAGCTTCTGCAGTTCCTCGGGGATCCCGTGATTCAGGCCCGGATCGTGGTGGTACGGGCGACCGAGCAGCAGGATGCCCAGCCGGTTGTCGCGCTCGAGCGCGTCGAGCGCCTCGCGGGCGGCGGCGCGCACCGTCCGGTCGTAGTCGGCCAGCACGTCCCGACCCGCGGCAATCGCCCGCTCGTTCTCCTCCCACGACAGGCCGAGCACCCCTTCCCAGATGTCGAACATCTGGCGGCGGAACAGCGGCTGGTCCTCCATGTCGAGCAGGCCGTCGAGGTAGCGGACGCCCGTCTCGGCGAACAGGTCGCTGTCCTTGGTGAACGCCGCGCGGACCGTCTGCGGCGTCAGCGACACGGTCGGGCAGGCGTTGGTCGCCCGCGCGGAGGCGACGCGCGAGGGGACGACCTCGATCATCGGGAAGAAGATGCAGTCGAGCGGGGTCCGCTTGTGCTTGACGAACAGCAGGTTGTGGACGTGCGCCAGCGCGACCTTCGACGGGAAGCACGGGTCGATCGCTCCGCGCGTGGCCCCGGTCCGGTACATCTCCATGCTCGTGAAGTCCGAGAACACGATGTTCTTCGGGTCCACGCCCAGACTCTCGAGGTACCCGGTGAAGAACGGCGCCAGCGCGTAGAAGTTGAACACGCGCGGGATCCCGACGCGCACCTGGCCTCGGCGCCCGTAGAGCTCCCGCCGGCGGCGCGCCGCGGCCGACCAGCCGGACGGCGGCGCCGGGTCGGCGACCGTGGCCGGGTGGCGGAGTTTCCACACCTCGCGCGACGCCATCGCCACCAGGTTCGGCGTGCGCAGCTTCACCGCGTCCTCGGCCGCCTTGATGTCGCGCATGTGCCCGACGTCCTCGGCCGATCCCTTCTCGCAGCCGGCCACGATGAAGCGCCGGTGGATCGCCTCGTCGACGTCGGCCGCCACCTGTCCCGCCCGGGCGGCGCCCGCGCCGACCGACACGTCGATGAACGTGCGCACGCACTCGTTCTTGCAGAAGTGGCACCGCGTGTCGTCGTCGCACTTGGTCTCGAACGTGATCCGCTCGGCCGCGTCGAGGCCGATGAACGTGGTCGGCTGCCCCTGCCGCCACAGGCGGATGGCCTCGAGCCCCGCGCCGATGGCGCCGGCCTCGCCGCAGTGCTCGTGCAGCACGATCTCGGGCTGGCGCGGCTGTCCCTTGAAGTTGTCGCGGATGAAGTCGACCTGGGCCTTGACGGCCGCCAGGTTGCGCTGGGTGCCGCCCTGCAGGACGAACCGCCAGCCGAACCGCGAGAGGTTGGGCGCCTTCGCCACGTACAGGAACACGTTGCGGGGCAGCACGGTGGCCAGGCCGGCGAGAATCTCCTCGGGCTTCCAGCCGTGGCGCTGCACGTTGGCGATCTCCGACTGGAGGAACAGCACGCACCCCTGGCCGAACACCGGCATCTCGCGCGCGGTGAACGCCGCCTCGGCGAACTGCTCGACCGGGTAGCCGAAACTGCGGGCGATCGCCTGGAGGAAGTACCCGTTGCCGGCCGAGCAGGCCGTGTTCAGGCGGAAGTCCTTCACCCGGCCGTCGTGCATCACGATGATCTTGATGTCCTGGCCGCCGACGTCCACGACGACGTGCGGGTCCTGGTAGACGTGCAGCGCGGAATTGGCGTGCGCCACCGTCTCGACCAGCGCCGCGTCCCCGGCGAACACGTCTTTCAGGATGTCCTTGGCGTAGCCGGTCGTGACGAGCCCCGCGACCTCCACCCGCGCGCCCTGCGACTCGACCTGGCGGCGGATCGCCCCGAAGATCTCGATGGCGTCCTCGATCGGGTTGCCGCGCGAGAGCTGGTAGGCCTTGGCCACCACGCGACCGTCCTCGTCGAGCAGCACGGCCTTGGTGGAGGTCGATCCCGCGTCGAGGCCGATGAAGCCCCGGACCTGGTCGCCCTTGGCCAGCGTGGGCGGCACCCACGCCGGGCGCTCGTACAGCTTCCGGAACTCGGCGAGGTCCATCCCCGACACGCCGACGGCGGCCGCGCCGCGCCGCGCCTCCTGCTGCCCGCGCGCGATGGACTCGGCGAGCCGCGCCGGCCCGAGGTACTCGACCGCCTCGCGCTCGCGGCGGGCGAACTCGACGCCGCCCAGCGCGCCGTAGTACTCGGCCATCGGCGGCGTGACGATGAGATCCTCGGTCCGCGCCCCGTCCGGCAGCGTGATCCCCCGCTCGCGCCAGCGCTCCGGGATGTGCGCCTGCCAGGCCTCGCGCAGCGCCCGGAGAAAGGCGTGCGGCCCGCCGACGAGCAGGACGCCCGGCGGCAGGGCGCTCCCGCGCGAGAGGACGATCAGGTTCTGCAGGACGATGGCGTCGAAGAGCGACGCCATCAGTTCCTCGGCCGGGACGCCCCGTTTCTGGAGGCTGTTGATGTCGGTCTCGGCGAACACGCCGCACTTGCCGGCGATCGGGTACACCTTGAGGCCGCTGTAGGGGAGCGCGCCGAGCGCCTCGGCCGGGATCTTGAGCTTGGCCGAGATCTTGTCGATGACCACGCCGGTGCCGCCGGCGCACTTGTCGTTCATCGACACCGTCTTGCGCGACCGCCCGTCGCTCTCTTCCTCGAAGACGATGATCTTGGCGTCCTGGCCGCCGAGCTCGATGATGGTGCGGACGTCCGGGTGGCGCCGCTCGACGGCCAGCGCGACGGCCGCCACTTCCTGCACGTAGTGCGCGCCGATGAGTTCGGCGTAAGCGGCGCCCGACACGCCGGTGATGAACGCGCGCGCCTCGCCGCGCGCGACGCCCGCGTCCTGCTCGAGGCGGGTCAGCATCTCGAGCAGTTTCTCCGCCGGGCGGCTCTCGTGGCGCTGGTAGTCCCGCCAGACGATCTCGTCGGTACGCGCATCAACCGCGACGGCCTTGACGGTGGTCGAACCCGCGTCGAGGCCGAGGAGGAATCTGGGGTCGGAATCGCTCATGGCACCTGCTGGTTGGCCGGCGTGCGGAGACCTGACTGCGAGACCACCGGGCGCGAGCGCCACGCGCGGTCCCGATCGATCAGCTGACTGACGTGCAGCACGAAAGTCGCCGCCACCCCGGCCACGCCGGGGCTCGAGGGCACGTGGTAGAACGGGCTCCGCAGCTCGGCGTGCTCGGCCACGTACCGGCGGATCTCGCTCAGCTTCTTCCCGGTGGAGGCGAGCGCCCGCTCGAATTCCTCCTCGGCCCGCTCGCGCGCCTCGACGAGCACCATCTGCACGCGGCTGTGCGCGTGCAGCTCGCCCTCGGCGGCCGTCTCGATCGGGAGGAAGAGCACGTTGTTGACGCGGGCGGCGACGGTCGACTGGACGCCGTCGGACTGCGTGGACGGCATGCAGCCGAACGGCTTGAGGCTCAGCACCATGTGGGCCTCGCGCCGCGTCGAGTAGTACACGTTCTTGCCGACCTCGAGGTGGCCCTCGCCGCCGCGCGCCAGGCTCTTGTAGAACGGCTCGGCCGCCTCGGCCAGCGCCTCCTGGTCGATCAGCTCGTGCGGCACGCCGCCGAGGGCGCGGCAGAGCGTGTGGTAGCGCTGGCGGTAGATGGCCGTGCCCGCCCAGAACCCGAACCGGCGCAGGGCCGTCTTCGCCTCGTCCTTCCGCCAGGCGCGGAACCGCGCCCGGAGGGGACCGCCTCGCGGCACGTCCACCCCGCGGCGATTGAGCAGGTCGGCGCGCCCCTGCCGGACCAAGGTACATCAGCCACGTGCCCAGCGGATCGACGATGACCTGCGCGCCCTCGCGCTCGAGGAACTCGTACATCTTGAAGTTGCCGTCGCCCTCGGTCGTCTGCGCCCAGAACTCGCCGGTGATCTTGACGATCGGCTTGACGCGCAGCCGGTCCACCTCGATCGCGGCCAGGCGCTTGCGGCACGCGCGCAGGATGTTCGCGCTCGACGGGCCGTAGATGTGCCGGCGCAGGTTCATGACGACCTCGGTCGTCTGCCGGGTCAGCTTCCTGGCCTTCAGCCGCTTCCACAGCCAGTCGGGCAGATGGGTCGGCGGATCGAGGTGCTGGCGCGCGCTGAAGTCGTCCGAGAGCAGCGCCACCGCCTCGGCCAGCGTGCGGTTGGTCGAGCCGGGCACGACTTCGTAGGGGCGGACCGCGTAGCTGAAGTCGTTCAGGACGTCGCCGAACTGGATCGCGTTCCAGGCGCCGAGGCCGAGCAGCAGGGAGAGCTTGAGGCCCGCCTCGCCCGTCTTCGCCCGCACCCCGTCGTCCTGCTGGAAGGTGAGAATCCGGAATCCCTCGAACCCCGCGTTGCGCAGGGCGAGCCGGAACTCGCCTTCGTACATGCCGAAGCGACAGGGCCCGCACGTGGTGGCGGTGAAGAAGACGTAGCGCTCCACGATCTCGCGCCGCGTCAGCCCCTGGGCCTCGAGCTGCTGCAGGTAGCTGACCAGCGCGCCGACGGTGAAGTACGCGGGGTTGCAGAGCCCGTTGTTGCCGTACTGCTTGCCGACCAGGCAGGCGGCCAGGTCCATCTGCGGGAGCGGCAGGCACCGGTGCCCGCACGCCGCCAGGATGGCCTGGATGAGCTGCTCGTGGCGCACGGTGAGGCCGCCGATCAGGATCGTGACGCGGTCGCGCTCTTCAGCCGTGAACGGCCGCTCGGCCTCCCGGCGGTAGTGCTCGGGCGGAGGGGTGTCCAGGTGCGCCCGGTGCTCGAGCCGCTCCCGGGCCTCGGCCACCCGGCGGGCGACTTCGGCTTCGGCCGCGAGACGCGACTCCTGCGGCGCACCCTGCGAGTCAGGCGCCTGCGAACGGAGATCTTCCGAAACCGGCCCGGCTGTCATGTGCCCTTTCCGCCGACCTGAACGGCGCGTACGCGAAACTCACCTATTTTACTCCGCTACCGGTCGCGAGCCTACGCCTTCCGCGACGGCCGAGCCGGCAGGCGGGGCCGGCCCGAGCCGACCGGCCGGCGTCCCGGCCCGGGGGGCCGGCGGGCGACCTGTGCGAGAATGGGCCAAGTCTCTCTCATCAACAGGAGTGCCGTGGCGTCCTACCAGGTACATCTTCACGGTGAAGGGCCTCACCAAGATCCATCAGCCCGACAAGACGGTCCTGAAGGACATCTGGCTCGCCTTCCTCCCGGGAGCCAAGATCGGCGTCCTCGGGGCGAACGGAGCCGGCAAGAGCACGCTGCTCAAGATCATGGCCGGGCTCGATCGGGACTTCGGCGGCGAGGCGTTCCCGGCCGACGGCGTGTCGATCGGCTACCTGTCCCAGGAGCCGGCGCTCGACCCCGCGAAGACCGTGCTCGGCAACATCGAGGAAGGCGTCGCCGACACGCGCGCCCTGCTCGCCGACTACGAGCGGGCGACCGAGCGGCTCGGCGAGGACCTGTCACCCGACGAGATGGAGGCGGTGCTCGACCGGCAGGGGAAGCTGCAGGACCGGATCGACGCCGCGTCGGCGTGGGACCTCGATTCGCGGGTCGAACTCGCGATGGACGCGTTGCGCGTGGCCCCGGCCGACGCCGACGTGACGACGCTGTCGGGCGGCGAGCGGCGCCGTGTCGCGCTGTGCCGCCTGCTGCTGCGCGCGCCGGACCTGCTGCTGCTCGACGAGCCCACCAACCACCTCGACGCCGAGTCGGTGGCCTGGCTCGAGCGCTTCCTCAAGGAGTACCCGGGCACGGTGGTCGCCGTCACGCACGACCGCTACTTCCTCGACAACGTGGCGGGCTGGATCCTCGAACTCGACCGGGGCCAGGGCATTCCCTGGCAGGGCAACTACTCGTCGTGGCTCGAACAGAAGGAGCAGCGGCTCGAGCACGAGGAGAAGCAGGAGGCGAGGCGGCAGCGCACGCTGGAACGCGAGCTGGAGTGGATCCGCATGTCGCCGCGCGCGCGGCAGGCCAAGGGCAAGGCGCGGCTGAACGCCTACGAGGAGCTGCTGTCGCAGGACTCCGCACCGCGCATCGAGCGCGGCGAGATCTACGTCGCGCCGGGGCCGCGACTGGGCGACATCGTCGTCGAAGCCGAGGGGCTGCGGAAGGGCTACGGCGACAACCTGCTCATCGACGGGCTCGACTTCAGGCTTCCGCGCGGCGGCATCGTCGGCATCATCGGGCCCAACGGCGCCGGCAAGACGACGCTGTTCAGGATGATCGCCGGGCAGCAAGCGCCGGACGCCGGGACGCTCAGGATCGGAGAGACGGTGAAGCTCGGCTACGTGGACCAGAGCCGCGACGCGCTCGACCCCGCCAGGACCGTGTGGGAGGTTATCTCGGGAGGGCTGGACGAGATCCCGATCGGCAAGCGCGTCGTGCCCTCGCGCGCCTACGCCTCCTGGTTCAACTTCAAGGGACGCGACCAGCAGCGGCCGGTCGGCACGCTGTCGGGCGGCGAGCGCAACCGCGTGCACCTCGCCCGGCTGCTGCGCGGCGGGTGCAACCTGCTGCTGCTCGACGAACCCACCAACGACCTGGACGTGGACACGCTGCGCTCGCTCGAGGACGCGCTGGTCGATTTCGCCGGGTGCGCGCTGGTGGTCAGCCACGACCGCTGGTTCCTGGACCGGATCGCGACGCACATCCTGGCGTTCGAGGGCGACAGCCGGGTGGAGTGGTTCCAGGGCAACTACCAGGACTACGAGGCGGACCGCCACCGGCGGCTGGGCGCCGAGGCGGACCGGCCGCACCGGATCAAGTACCGCCGATTCGTGAGACAATGAGCGCCCTCGACCGTGCAACCGGGCGACGGCCCTGCTGAATGGGCGACTCCGCCCCAATCACCCTGTGCGTGAGGGACGCATGGTGCTGACCGTTCCCGTCGCCGTTCCTTTACGCGCCGCTCTGGCGGGCGTGCCGCCGGTGGCGAGGCCTCGCCAGTGACGGGACCCCAGTCGGAGGTCCGGCTCGGCCAGCTGCTGCTCGACGAGGGCCTGATCACCCAGGAGCAGCTGGAATCCGCCCTGGCCGTGCAGGCGACGGCGCCCGGCTACATCCCCCTCGGCCAGATCCTCGTCCAGCGGAGGATCATCACCAAGCGGCAGCTGTCCCTCATCCTCGAACGGGGACAGAAGCGGCTGCGCCTCGGCGAGCTGCTGGTGCGAAACGGGACCCTCACCGAGACGCGTCTCCAGCAGGCGCTCGCCTACCAGCAGCGGCTGCAGCGCCCGATCGGCGAGGTGCTCGTCAAGATGGGCCTCGTCACCGACGAGGTCATGCGCCAGGCGCTCGGCCTGCAGCTGAGCATCCCGTTCGTCGACCTGGATCGGGTCGACACCGAACCCCGCCTGGCGCGGGTGATCAACGCCAACTACGCGCGGCGCCACATGCTCGTGCCCATCGCGCAGGTGGGCCAGATGCTCACCGTCTGCATGGACGACCCGACGAACAACTCGGCGATCGAGGAGCTGACCGCGTCGACCGGGTACATGGTCAACGTGGTCACGGCGGGGCAGCACGCCATCAGGCGGGCTTTCCAGCGGCTCTACGAGCAGTCGATCGATCCGCCGGCGCCGGTCGCCGCGTCGACGAGCGCGTCGCCGGACGTCATCGAACTGCTCGACGTCTCGGACACCAACGGCCTCGATCTCGGCGACGGGTCGGCCAGGGGCGAGGCCGTCCCGGAGTACGTCGAGCACAAGAGCGCCGACGCGGCCGTCCGCCAGCTGCTCACCGTCGCCCTCGAGCGTCACAGCAGCGACATCCACATGGAGACGCTGGCCGCGGGCACGCAGGTCCGGCTCAGGGTGGACGGCGTGCTGCAGCAGCTCGAGCTTGGCGCGCTGCAGGACACCTGCAATCGCGGCGGGGCCCAGATCATCTCGCGCATCAAGGTCCTGGCCCGGCTCGACATCGCCGAGCGGCGCCGGCCGCAGGACGGCGCATTCCGCGTGCGCGTCGAGCGCGGGGGCCAGGGAGAGCACGTCGACTTCCGCGTCTCGATCGTCCCCGGGTACTACGGCGAGTGCTGCGTGCTCCGCATCCTCGACAAGACGAACGCGCCGACCTCGATCGAGACGCTGGGATTCTCGACCGCGATCACGACCAGGCTGCGCCAGTTGCTGAAGCGCCCGTCCGGCATCCTGCTCGTGGCCGGGCCCACGGGCTCCGGCAAGAGCACCACGCTCTACGCCTCGCTCATCACCACCTATCGGCCGGAGATACGGGTGCTGACGGCCGAGGATCCGATCGAGTACGTGTTCGAGCAGTTCAGCCAGTCGGAGGTGAACGAGCGGATCGGGAACACCTTCGCCCGCTACCTGCGGGCGTTCCTGCGGCAGAACCCCGACGTCATCATGGTCGGCGAGATCCGGGACTACGAGACGGCCGAGATGGCCTTCCGCGCGGCGCAGACCGGTCACCTCCTGCTCAGCACGCTGCACACGAACGACGCCATCTCGTCGGTGCCGCGGTTGCTCGATCTGAAGGTGGACCAGAACGTGCTCGCCTCGTCGCTCCTCGGCGTGCTCGCGCAGCGGCTCATCCGGTCGGTGTGCGCCGACTGCCGCGAGGAATACGAGCCGGCCCCGGAGCTCGTCCGGGAGTTCTTCCCGGCCCGGCGGGAAGGGATGACCTTCTTCCAGGGGGCGGGCTGCCCGAAGTGCAATTTCACCGGCTATCGCGGGCGGACCTGCATCGGGGAGCTGTGGACGCCCGACGCGGAGGACGCGATCCTGATCAGCAAGGGGGCCCCGTTCGACCAGGTGCGCGCCAGCGCCGCCCGCACGACGCTCCCCATGGCGAAGGACGTGATGGACCGGCTCGTCGCCGGCCAGACGACCCTCGAGGAACTGATCCGCGTGATGCCCTACCAGAACGTCTATCAGTTCCGCCAGCTCACCGCGGCCGGCCTCTGAGCCGGCCCGCCGTCGCCAGGCGGGTTTGCCAGCCTTCCGTCGTCAGCCGTCAGCCGTCAGCCGCCGGACGGCGTGCGCCCGCCCTACTCGTCCTCGCGCGCCGGCTCGAACTTGAGCGAGCTGCCGTTGGTGCAGTACCGCTTGCCGGTCGGCGCGGGGCCGTCGTCGAAGATGTGGCCGAGATGGCCGCCGCAGCGCCGGCAGTGCATCTCGACGCGGACCATGCCGTAACTGCGGTCCACGGTGGACTCGACCGCCGCGTCGAACGCCTCGAAATAGCTGGGCCAGCCCGAGCCGCTGTCGAACTTGGCGTCGGAAGCGAACAGCGGCGCGCCGCACCCGGCGCAGACGTAGCGGCCCGCGCGATGTTCGGTGTTGTAGGGGTGCGACCACGGCGGCTCGGTCGCGTGCTCGCGGAGCACGCGGTACTGCTCCGCCGTCAGCGCCGCCCGCCAGTCGGCCTCCGTCCGCGGGTCGCCGTCCTGCTTGTCGCGATCGTCGGTCATGGAGTTGTCGCCCACAATCCCTCCGCCCGGAGCCGAGCGCCCGGGGCCCGACGCCGTCGTGCTACCGTTCGCCGGAGATGTAGCGCTCGAGCTGCGCGATCACGAATCCCTGGTTCTCGATCATCGCACGGCCGATGTCGCCGATCGACACGACGCCGACCGGCTTCCCGTCCTCGGTCACGGGGAGGTGGCGAATGTGGTGCACGGTCATCAGGCCCATGCACTCGTCGATGGTCGTGTCGGACGGGATGCACACGACCGTCCCGGTCATGATGGCCGAGACCGGCGTCTCACGCGACGTGTGCCCGTGCAGCACCACCTTGCGGGCGTAATCGCGCTCGGACAGGATCCCGACCAGGTGATCCTCGCGGTCGACGACGAGCACCGCGCCGACGTTTCGGTCGGCCATCAGCTTGAGGGCATCGAAGACGGAGGCCTCCGGGGTGATCGCGTGGATCTGGCGGCCCTTGACGTTCAGCAGGTCCCGAACGGTTCTCATCGCGCCGTCCTCCTGTCGACCCCTTCACGGCTGCACCGACGGCCGGTCGGCGGGCCGCCGCGCCGCGTTGACTTGTGGGTGAAAACAGCAGTGTAGCGGGTTGCGGGCCCCACCGCAATCGGGAGCCGGCCCCGCGCCGGCCGACGGCGCCCCTGAAGGGGCGCCCTACACACGAACGCCGGGTCATGGCTTCTGTAGGGCGGGCCTTCAGGCCCGCCTATCGCCGGTGGAAGAGGGCCAGCAGCTCTCGGGCGGCGCGGAACGGACTCAGCCGCCCGCGCTTCACGTCGGCCTGCATGGCGGCGAGATGGGCGTCGATGGCGGGGTCGCGCCGCAGCTCGTGCTCGAGGCCGTAGAGCAGCGCCTCGCGCATCCATTCGAGCGACTGCTCCTCCCGCCGCCGGGCGAACCACCCGTTCGACTCGACGAGCGTCCGGTGGTCGAGGACCGCCCGCCAGATGTCGGCGATGCCGTCGCGGGTGTGGGCCGAGCAGGTCATCACCGGCGGCGTCCACCCGTCGGCGCTCGCCGGGAACAGGTGCAGCGCGCTCGCGTAGTCCTGCCGCGCGCGGTCGGCGCGGGCGCGGTTGTCGCCGTCGGCCTTGTTGATCGCGATGAGGTCGGTCATCTCGAGGATGCCGCGCTTCATCCCCTGCAGTTCGTCGCCGGCGCCGGCCAGCATCAGCAGCAGGAAGAAATCGGTCATCGACCGGACGGTCGTCTCCGACTGCCCGACGCCGACGGTCTCGATGAAGAGGTTCCGGTAGCCGGCCGCCTCGCACAGCAGCATCGCCTCGCGCGTCCGGCGGGCGACGCCGCCGAGATGCCCGCGCGACGGCGACGGCCTGATGAACGCCCGGTCGTCGGTGGCCAGGCGCTCCATCCGGGTCTTGTCGCCGAGGATGCTGCCGCCCGAACGCGGGCTCGACGGGTCGACCGAGAGGACGGCCACCGTCTCCCCGATCTCGCGGGTGAGGTAGGTGCCCAGCGCCTCGATGAAGCTGCTCTTGCCGACCCCCGGCACCCCGGTGATGCCGACGCGCCGCGCGCGGCCGGTGAAGGGCAGGCATGCCTCGATCACCTCGGCCGCGAGGTCGACGTCCGACGCGAGCTCGCTCTCGACGAGCGTGATGGCCCGCCCGAGCACGCTGCGGTCGCCGGCGCGGATCCCCGCCACGTACTCGTCCGGCGTGAGCCGCACGCGCCGGCGGGGGGCTGCAGGGGAGGGCGCCATCCGCACCATCCTACGCCGCTTCGTTCAGCAGCGTTTCCAGGATCTTCTGGGCGGCCTTCGGGATGACCGTTCCGGGCCCGAACACGCCCGAGGCCCCGGCGCGCTCCAGGAACTCGTAGTCCTGCGGCGGGATGACGCCGCCGACCACCACGAGGATGTCGCCGCGGCCGAGCGCGCGAAGCTCGCGGACCACCTCCGGGATGAGCGTCTTGTGGCCGCCGGCGAGCGTGGACACCCCCAGCACGTGCACGTCGTTCTCGACGGCGTGGCGCGCCACTTCCTTCGGCGTCTGGAACAGCGGGCCGATGTCGACGTCGAACCCGAGGTCGGCGAACGCCGTCGCGATCACCTTGGCGCCGCGGTCGTGGCCGTCCTGGCCCATCTTGGCCACCAGGATCCGCAGCGGCCGCCCCTCCTGCTTCGCGAAGGCGGCCGCCATCTGCCGCGCCTTCTGGAACTCGGCGTCCGACTCGCTCTCCGAGGAGTACACGCCCGAGATCGTGCGGTGGACCGCCTGGTAGCGGCCGAACACCTTCTCGAGCGCGTCGGAGATCTCGCCGAGCGTCGCGCGCGCCCGGGCGGCCGCGACCGCGAGGTCGAGCAGGTTGCCCTCCCGCGTCTCGGCGCAGCGGGTGAGCGCGTCGAGCGCCGCGCGCACCGCCACCTGGTCGCGCGTCCGCTTCAGCTCGTCGAGGCGCGCGAGTTGCTGGCGGCGGACCTCCACGTTGTCCACCTCCCGCACCTCGAATGGCGGCTCGTGCTCGCGCCGGTACTTGTTGACGCCCACGATGGCCTCGCGGCCCGAGTCGATGCGGGCCTGCCGCCTGGCGGCCGCCTCCTCGATGCGCATCTTCGGCAGGCCGCTCTCGATCGCCTTCGTCATCCCGCCGAGCGCCTCGACCTCGCCGATGAGCGCCGAGGCGCGCGCCATCAGGTCGTGCGTCAGCGACTCGACGTAATACGAGCCGCCCCACGGGTCGACGACGCGCGTGATCCCCGTCTCCGCCTGGAGGTAGATCTGCGTGTTGCGCGCGATCCGCGCCGAGAAGTCGGTCGGCAGCGCGATCGCCTCGTCGAGGGCGTTGGTGTGCAGCGACTGCGTGTGGCCCATCGCCGCCGCGAGGGCCTCGACCGACGTGCGCGTCACGTTGTTGAACGGGTCCTGCGCCGCCAGGCTCCACCCCGACGTCTGCGAGTGCGTCCGGAGCGCCATCGACCGCGGGTCCTTCGGGTGGAACGCCGCGACGAGCGTCGCCCAGAGCGCGCGGGCGGCGCGCATCTTGGCGATCTCCATGAAGAAGTTCATCCCCACGGCCCAGAAGAACGACAGCCGCGGCGCGAACTGGTCGACGTCCAGGCCGGCCGCGATCCCCGTGCGCAGGTACTCGACGCCGTCGGCCAGCGTGTAGGCCAGCTCGAGGTCCGCCGTCGCGCCCGCCTCCTGCATGTGGTAGCCGCTGATCGAGATGCAGTTGAACCGCGGCATCTTCGCCGAGCAGTAGCGGAAGATGTCCCCGACGATCCGCATCGACGGCGCGGGCGGGTAGATGTAGGTGTTGCGGACCATGAACTCCTTGAGGATGTCGTTCTGGATGGTGCCGCTCAGCTTCTCGGGCGGCACCCCCTGCTCCTCGGCCGCGACGATGTAGAAGGCCATGATCGGCAGGACCGCGCCGTTCATCGTCATCGACACCGACATGTGGTCGAGCGGGATCTGGTCGAACAGGATCTTCATGTCGAGGATCGAGTCGATCGCCACGCCCGCCTTGCCGACGTCGCCCGCCACCCGCTCGTGGTCCGAGTCGTAGCCGCGGTGCGTCGCGAGGTCGAAGGCGACCGACAGCCCCTTCTGGCCGCCCGCGAGATTGCGGCGGTAGAAGGCGTTGGACTGCTCGGCCGTCGAGAAGCCCGCGTACTGGCGGATCGTCCACGGCCTGGTGACGTACATCGTCGAATACGGCCCGCGCAGGAACGGCGGGAGACCGGCGGCGTACTCGAGGTGTTCCATGCCGGCGAGATCCGCGGCCGTGTAAGCCGGCTTCACCAGGATCTGTTCCGCGGTCATCCACCCGGCGGCGGGCGCGGCGCTCGCCGGCGCGGCGCCCCGGGCGCGCGACGCCGGGTTGGCGATCTTCGAGAAATCCGGCCGATTCATGGCTTGAGCTCCACCCGGCTGACGACCGACGGCTGACGACCGACGGCCAGACGGGCCGGTTCACTTCGCACTTCAAACTTCGTACTTCTTACTTCGCACTTCGCAAGATCGCCAGATCGGAAGATGTTCCTGCCGTTACCCTTCCATCCCCATCCTGTCCTGCCACTCGGTGAGGGTTGCCACCGCGTCCGAGCCGGCGTGCACGAAGCCCGCCACGCCGGCGGCCGTCAGGGCCTCCACCTGGTCCTTCGGGTTGCCGGCGACGACCACCGGGACGCTGACCCGCGGCGCGATCTCCCTGGCCAGGGCCAGGTACTCCGGGTCGGCGCTGCAGAGCACCACGAGGTCGGCCTCGGCCAGCGTATCGGACGCGACGAGGTCGAAGCCGGCGCAGCCGAAGAGATTGAGGCAGAACGCCACGCGCGCCTTGCGCATCTTCAGGTCGCCGCGCTCGAGGAGCAGCACGCGGGGCGTGCGTCCGGTCCTGGCCTCGTGCCGCTCGGTGCGTTGGCGGATCGCTTCGAACGGCGCGGCGAGCCGCCACCCGGCGCCCGGCGTCCAGCCGGCGGCCGGTGCGCGTTCCTGGAGGTTCGGGTAGTTGTTCGTCCCGACCAGCACGCGCCGACGGCTGGCGACGGCGCGTGCCTTGCTCTCGCGCGCGGAGGCCAGCGCGGCGTCGATGGCGCCGGAAGCCTGGCAGGCCGCCCATCCGCCCGCCCGCTCAATCTCCTGGAACAGCGCCCACGCGTCGGTTGCCACCGCGCTCGTCAGCGCCTCGATGTAATAGGAGCCGGCGCCCGGATCGAGCACCCGGTCGAGGTGGCTCTCTTCGCGCACGATGCGGTCGACGTTCGCGGCGAGGTGCGGGTCGAACCCGCAGGGCGTGATGGTGAGCGAGTCGCAGCCGCCGAAGACGGCCGAGAGCGCCTCGGTCGTGACGCGCAGCAGGTTGACCGACGCGTCGTAGCGCGTCTTGTTCTCGCCGGCCGTGCGGGCGTGGATGCGGATGCCGCCGTCGGCGCCGAAGGCCTCGGCCACCCCGCGCCATGCCAGCCGCGCGGCCCTGAGCTTGGCGATTTCCATGAAGTGGTTCGAGCCAATCGCGAAGCCCATCGTCGCGACCTTCTCGCCGGCCGCCAGGCGATCGGCTCCCTGCGCCAGCGCGTAGGCGACTTCCTGGACGGCCGTGGCCCCGCGCTCGTGCGCCTCGATCGCGCTCACGTCGAGCGCCGGCTCGCAGCCCGGCGGCGCCATCTCCCAGGTGCCGGCCGCGTTCGAGAGCGGTTCGCGCGCCACGGCGTGCTCGGCGCGGTAGAAGGGCCGCACGGCGATGCCCTCGTCGGTCTTCCAGACGAGGCGGGTCTCGGAGTCGGCGCCCTTCAGGTCGCGCCGGATTTGGGCCTCCCACTCGGAGGTCGTGACCGGCGGGAATGTCCCGGCGAGCTGCAGCGGTGTGTCCTGTGCGTCGGCCATCGTCGAACTACCCTTCCTGGACCACTTCCACGAGCAACCCGAAGGCGCCCCGGTCGTGCGACCTGGGGTGGACGAAGAACACCGTCGTGCCGCGCGATCCCTTCCGCGGGGCCTTGTCGATGATCTGGAACCCCCGAGCCTTCAGGTCGTCGAACGCGCGCCCGATGTCCTCCACGCGGTAGGCGATGTGCGCGAATCCGCCGCGACCGCCGTTGCGGTCGATGAGCTTCTGCACCGGCGAATCGGGGGCGGTCGGCTCGAGCAACTGGATCAGGTTCGGGCCGCCGCCGATTCGGAGCAGCACTTCGCGGACCTTGTCGCCGCCGCCGACCTCTTCGCGGTGGACCTCGGTGAACCCGAGCAGCTTGTAGGAGGCGACCTGGGATTCGAGCTCGCCGGGCCGAACCGCGATGGCAACGTGGTCGATGCACGTGAACCCCGTCATCGCGCCGGGAGGGGAGAACGGGGTGGGGGCCGTTTCCGGGGCTTCATTCGAATTCGACAAGGACCTGCCCTCCCTTGACGCTGTCGCCGACCTTCACGTTGATCTTACTGACCTTGCCGGCCACCGGGGCGGTGATGTCGGTCTCCATCTTCATGGCCTCGAGCACCAGCACCCCGTCGCCGACCTGGATCTGCTGGCCCGGCTTGGCCGCGACCCGCACCACGATGCCCGAGATCGGGCTGCGACAGACCTTCTCCTCGTTGACGGCCGTGGCAGGGGCCTCGCCGGCCGCCGGCGGCGGCGGAGCGGCCACGGCCGGAGCCGGGGCCGGCACCCGCGCGGGAGACATCGGGAAATACCCGCCCACACCGTAGATCGGATGCTCGGGCGGCGCAACCTCGACATCGACCTCGTACGCCTTGCCGTCAACGGTGATTTTCAGTTTCACACGATCTCCATGGTTTCCGGCGCCTTGCGCCTTACGCCTCACGCCTCTCGGCTTTCGGCGGTGTCGGGCTCCGGGCCACGGGCCTCGGGCTTCGGGCCGTGAAGCTGTCACGCGTGACGCGGCCTGCAGCCTGAAGCCCGTAGCCTGTAGCCGGTGGGCCTACCGGTGCACGGCCCACCGGTGCGACGCCATCACCGACACGCGGCCCTGCTGGGCCCAGGCGTCGGAGGCCAGCAGCCGGACCTGCCGCACGTGGGCCCGCTCGCCGAGGAACGCGGCCACCGTCGCGGCGATGACCAGCATTACCTCCTCGGTGATCTCCTCGCGTGGCTCTTCCACCCAGTCGGGGCCGCCTCGAACCGGGTCGGAGAGCGGCGCGGTCGCCGCCGGCATCGGCCCTTCGGCACGCTCGAGGCCGCCCCGAGCGTGGTCGAGGGGCGGCCGGCCGACAATCAGGCCGGACACGGCCGCATCGCGGGCAGCCTCGAGCCTCGCGATGCGTTGCTCGAGATCGGCGATGCGTTCGAGCAGTTCCGACGTTTTCGGTTTCTTCGTCACCATACGAACTCCGGCTGACGGCTGACGGCTGACGGCTGACGGCTGACGGCTGACGGCTGACGGCTGACGGCTGACGGCTGACGGTCAGTCACGGCGTGACAGGCGTGACCCGGCCGTCGGCCATCGGCCGTCAGCCGTCGGCCCGATTAGAGAGGCATGAGCCCGTGCTTCTTCGGCGGCCGCAGCTCCCGCTTGGTGTGCAGCGCCTCGAGCGACTGCGCCAGGTACTTGCGCGTCTCCGCCGGGTCGATGACGTCGTCGACCAGGCGGCGTCCCGCCGCGACGAACGGGTTGGCGAAATGGCTGCGGGTACTCCTCGATCAGCTCCTTCCGCCGCGCCGCCTTGTTCTCGGCCTTGTCGATCTCGTTCCTGAACACGATCTCCGCCGCGCCCTCGGCGCCCATCACCGCCACTTCGGCCGTCGGCCAGGCGTAGACGCGGTCGGCGCCCAGGTCCTTGCCGCACATCGCCAGGTACGCGCCGCCGTACGCCTTGCGGAGGATGACGGTGATCTTGGGCACGGTCGTCGCCGAGTAGGCGAACAGCATCTTCGCTCCATGCCGGATGATGCCGCCGTACTCCTGCTGGACGCCGGGCAGGAAGCCGGGAACGTCGACGAAGGTGACGAGCGGGATGTTGAACGCGTTGCAGAAGCGGATGAACCGCGCCGCCTTGTTCGACGCGTTGATGTCGAGCGCGCCGGCCAGGTAGTTCGGCTGGTTGGCGACGATGCCGACCGAGCGCCCGAAGATGCGCGAGAAGCCGATGACCAGGTTGGGCGCGAAGCCAGGCTGGATTTCGAGGAAGTCGCCGTGGTCCACCACCGCGGTGACGACGCGGCGCACGTCGTAGGCCTGCTTGCCCTCGGCCGGGACGATCGCGCGCAGCTCGGGGTTCGGGTCGGCGTGCCCGTCGGAGGGCAGGACCGGCGGGTCCTCGAGGTTGTTGTTCGGCATGAAGCTGAGCAGGCGCTGGCACAGGAAGACCGCCTCGGCGTCGTCCTGCGCCACCAGGTGCACCACGCCCGAGTGCGTCATGTGCGCGTCGGCGCCACCGAGCTGCTCGGCCGTCACCACCTCGCCGGTGACCTGCTTGATCACCTGGGGGCCGGTGATGAACATCTGCGCCTGGCGCGTCTGGATGATGAAGTCGGTGAGCGCCGGGCTGTAGGCCGCGCCCCCCGCGCACGGGCCGCAGATGAGCGAGATCTGCGGGACCGCGCCCGACAGCTTGGTGTTGGTGTAGAAGACCTTCCCGTAGCCCGACAGGCTGTCGATCCCCTCCTGCACGCGCGCGCCGCCCGAGTCGTTGATGAAGATGAACGGCGACCCCGTCTTGAGCGCCATCTCCATCGTCTCGGCGATCTTGGTCGAGTGCACCTCGCCGGCCGCGCCGCCGCCGACGGTGAAGTCCTGGCTCGCCAGGTGCACGAGGCGGCCGCCAACGGCCGCCGCGCCGGTGATGACGCCGTCGGCGGGGAACTCCTTGTCGGCCATGCCGAACGCGGTCGCGCGGTGGCGGGCGAACAGCCCCGATTCCTGGAAGCTCCCCGGGTCGACCAGGATCGCCACCCGCTCGCGCGCGCCGAGCTTGCCGGCCTTGTGCTGCTTCTCCAGCCGCTCGGGCCCGCCGCCGGCCGCCAGCTCGGCGCGCTTCCTCGCGAGCTCCTCCAGCCGCGCTTCCATCGTCCGTGCCGATTTCGTGTCTTTGGTCATCGTCGTCTCGCTCTACACGCCCTACGCCGTCGGCCGTCAGTCGTCGGCCGTCAGCCGCGCTAGGCGGGTTTCACCGTGACCTTGTGCGTCTTCCCGTCGAGCCTGACGTCGTAGGTGATCTCCGTCCGGACGGGCCCGTGCCCTTCGTCCCCCGCCGCGGCCGGCGGCGGCCGCCGACTGGGCGGCGGCCGGTTTGAACGCTTCCTTGCCCACGTTGCGCGGGCCCTCGTGGCGGCCGGCGAAGAACCGGGTCGCCACCTGCGGGAACATCGCGTAGGTGAGCACGTCTTCGTCGGTGCCGTTGCAGCCGTCGAGGGCGAGGGCCTGCGCGCGCAGCTCGTCCCACTCGGGCTTCAGCAGGTCGGCCGGGCGGCAGGTGATCGGCGGCTTCCGCGCGTGCTTCCGCGCCAGTTCGACCACGTCCGGATCGCGCTCGGCGATCGTGTCGCCGTAGTAGCCGAGCATCAGGTCGGCGAACTCGCCGGTCATCACCTTGTAGCGGCCCATCATCACGTTGAAGACCGCCTGCGTGCCGACGATCTGGCTCGACGGCGTGACCAGCGGCGGGAAGCCCGCGTCCCGTCGCACGTTCGGGACCTCGGCCAGCACCTCGTTGATCCGGTCGGCCGCCCCCTGCTGCTTCAACTGGCTCTCCATGTTCGAGATCATCCCGCCCGGGATCTGCGAGTCGAAGAGCTTGGTGTCGACGCCGGTGATGTTGGACAGGAACTCCGCGTAGCGCGGGCGGATCCGGGCGAAGTGGTCCTTGATCCGGAGCAGGTGCCCCTTGTTCAGGGCGGTCGTGTACGGCGTGCCTTCGAGCATCTCGACCAGCGACTCGGTGGGGTTGTGGCCGGGCCCGAGGCTCATCGAGCTGATGGCGGTGTCGACGCAGTCGGCGCCCGCCTCGATCGCCTTCATCAGGCTCACCAGGGTGACGCCGGTCGTCGCGTGCACGTGGACGTGGATGCGCACGTGCTCGCCGAGCGCGGCCTTGAGGGCGCGGACCAGGTCGTAGGCCGGCTGCGGCTTGAGCAGCGCGGCCATGTCCTTGATGCAGATCGAGTCGGCGCCGAGCTCGCGCAGCTGGACGGCGAGATCGACGAATCCGGCGATCGTGTGCACGGGGCTGGTCGTGTAGGAGATCGTGCCCTGCGCGTGCTTGCCGGTGCGCCGGACGGCGTGGATGGCCCGGCTCAGGTTGCGGATGTCGTTGAGCGCGTCGAAGACGCGGAAGACGTCGATGCCGTTGTCGGCCGCCTTCTGGACGAACCGATCGACGACGCCGTCCTCGTAATGGCGGTAGCCCACGAGGTTCTGCCCGCGGAGCAGCATCTGGAGCGGCGTCTTCGGCATCCGGGCCTTGAAGGCGCGCAGCCGCTCCCACGGATCTTCGTTGAGGAAGCGGATGCACGAGTCGAACGTCGCGCCCCCCCAGCACTCGAGCGACCAGAAGCCGGCCCGGTCGAGATCCTCGCACGCCGGCAGCATGTCCTCGGTGGCCATGCGCGTCGCCATCAGGCTCTGGTGCGCGTCGCGCAGGATGAGTTCGGTGACGTCAACCGTCTTCGGCGTGGACATAGCGGTTTCTTCTCGTCGGCCCCGGGGCCGTCCGACAGCGCGCCGTCCTCCGGCCACGGAACGCCATCAATGCTCGTGGAAAGTGCTTGGTATCGAACAGGAAGGCCACCAGCCTCACACGGGACCCTGCCCTGAGGGGAACGTGTGCACGGGTGTCGGCCCGGGGGAAATCTGTCAAGGCCGGGCGGCCTGCGAGCCGGGCCCGCACGCCGCACCACCAGCCACTCATTCTACTCCCGCGGCGGCCGTACGCCAAAGGGACGGGACCGGCTTCACTCGGCGCGCAGTGCCCGGGTCGGGTCCACGCGCAGCGCGGCGCGCGCGGGGAGATACCCGGCGACGAGCGCGACCAGTAGGAGGAAGCCGCCGACGAGGACGAACGCGACCGGGTCGGTGACGCTGGTCTCGAAAAGGAGGGCGGCCAGGAGCCGCGACACTCCGAGGGCCAGCAGGACGCCGACGCCGAGGCCCGCGAGCACGGGCCGCAGGCCGTCGGAGAGCACCATGCGGATCACGTCCCCGCGCGTGGCGCCGAGGGCCACGCGCAGGCCAATCTCCCGCCACCGGCTGCTCACCGAGAAGGCGACCACGCCGCCCACGCCCACGCCGGCCAGCAGCAGCGCCGCACCGCCGAAGAACGCGAACAGCCAGAGCGTCATCCGCTGCCGCGCTTTCGCGTCCGCCATCCGTTCGTCCATCGTCTTGACGTCGTAGAGCGCCACCTTCGGGTCCACGGCGGCCACCGCCTGCCGGAACTGGCGCACGTAGCCCGCCGGGTCGCCGCCGCATCGCGCCACCAGCGTCATTCCCGAGTCGGAGTGCTGACGGTAGGTTTCGTACACCTCCTCCTTGACCGCCGCGTCGAGACCGTCCTGCTTCTCGTCGCTGACGACGCCGATGACCGTCACCCACTTCGGGGGCTGGCCGGGCTTCGTGAAGGTGATGCGACGGCCCACCGGCGTGTCGCCAGCGAAGTAGAGCCTCGCCAGCGTGGCATTCACCACGACCACGGCCGGCCCCTTGTCGTCGTCCTGCGCCGTGAACGACCGGCCCTCGCGGATCCGCAGCCCCATGGTCTCGAAATACCCGGGCACGATCGACTTGTGGCGGAGCTCGCGTCCCCACACGTCGGGACGTCCCTCGATGCCCATGTCGCCCGTCCACGCGTAGCCGTCGAGCGCGATGCGCGTGGAGGCGCCCGCCGCATGCAGGCCGGGGACCGCACGCAGGCGTTCGACGGCCTGCGCGAAGAACCGCCGCGTCTTCGTGGCGTCGTCGTACTGGCCCGGGAGGGAAACGGTGGCCGTGAGGATGCCGGACGGATCGAATCCCGGATCCACCCGCTGCAGGCGCACGTACGATCGGACCATCAGCCCGGACCCCACCGCGAGGACGAACGCCAGCGCGACCTCGACCAGCACGAGCGCGCGTCGCGTCGACTGGCCGCGGGCCGAGTCCGACCGCGAGGCGGCGAACAGCGCCTGGGAAGCGCGCGCCCGCGCGGCATGCATGGCCGGCGCGAGGCCGAACAGGAGCGCGGCCACGCCGGTGACGGCCGCGGTGAAGGCCAGCACCCACACGTCCACGCGCACCTCGTCGAGGCGCGGCAGGTCCGGCGGGCTCATCGCGATGAAGGCCCGCACGCCCCAGGTGGCCACCACCGCGCCGAGGGCGCCGCCGATCGCGGAGAGCAGGAGGCTCTCGGTGAGCATCTGGCGGACCAGGCGGAGGCGATCCGCCCCGAGCGCGGAGCGGATCGCCATCTCGCGGACACGCCCGACCGCACGCGACAGCATCAAGTTGGCCACGTTCGCGCACGCGATCAACAGCAGGCAGCCGACAGCGCCGAGGAACACCAGCAGCGCCAGCCGGACGCGCCCGACGAACCAGTCGGACAGCGGGCCGAGGCCCACGCCCATCTTCGTGTTGGTCCGCGGGTATTCCCGTTCGAGCGCCGAGGCGATCGCGTTCATCTCCACCCGCGCCCGCTCGATCGTCACGCCAGGCTTGAGACGGGCGATGCCGCGCAGGAAGTGTGGCTGGCGCAGTTCGCGATAGTCTCCGGGCTCGTAGGCGAGCGGGGCCCAGAAGTCCACGGGGCGCGCGCCAAACCGGAAGGACTCGGGCATGATGCCGGCCACGAGGTACTCGCGCATCCCCATCCGGATCGTCTTCCCGACGAGCGCGCGGTCTCCGCCGAACCGGCGCTGCCAGAACCCCTGCGACAGCATGACGACGCGGTGATGGCCGGGGACGGCCTCCCCGGCCTCGAAATCCCGGCCGATCTGCGGCGCCACGCCGAGCAGGCTGAAGAAATTCGGTGACACCAGCAGGCCGCGGACGCGTTCGGCGTCCGCGCCCTCGGTGAGTGTGTAGTTCGCCACGCCCGCCTCGGTGGTGTCGGACCCCATGTACCACGCCATGTCCTGGAAGACGCGGTTCCGCGCCTGCCAGTCGAGGAAGTTGGCGGGGGCGATCGTCGCCTCCGTCCAGTTGCGCATCGGGTTGGTCTCCCACAACTGGACGAGCCGTTCGGGGTGAGCGTAGGGCAGCGGCTTGAGCAGCACGCCGTAG
The DNA here is from genome assembly GCA_963776495.1 of uncultured Acidobacteriota bacterium. Lineage (GTDB taxonomy): Bacteria > Acidobacteriota > Vicinamibacteria > Vicinamibacterales > Fen-181 > FEN-299. The sequence goes on from CAVZMW010000004.1 coordinate 128,595, forward strand.
ACGATGCTGAAGATGGCCGTATTGGCGCCGATGCCCAGCGCGAGCGTGAGCGTGGCGAACAGCGTGAACGCCGGCCGGCCAACCAGCTGGCGCACGGCGTATCGGAGGTCCTGGTAGAGCATGTCCCAACTCCACTGCTGGCGGCGCAGCCACAACGCGTGCGGGAGGGCGCCGAGGCACCTCGACGCGAGCGCGAACGACGACCCCGTGTGCCACGCGATCTCGGCCTCCCACTCGGCGAGCCATTCCCGCCGGGCCGCGAGCGGGACCACCACCGACACCGCGCGCACGACGGCGCGGCTCACGCGCCCGAGGACGGCGCGCGGCGGCGGGTCCGAACGGCCGCTGGTCATCCCCGGCCCTGCGCCACGGCCACGCGCGCCGGGCGCAGCGCCTGGTACCGGGCGAGCGAGTCCTCGAGCGCCCGGACGCCGTGCGCGGTGATCTCGTAGTACCGCCGCGGCGGACGCTTCTCCTGGCGGGCCGTGCGGACGTCTTCCCAGCGCGAGCGCACGTAGGCATCGCGTTCGAGCCGGGCGAGCGAGGTGTAGACGGTGCCGCTCGCCAGGCCGGTCTGTTCGATGACCCGGAACCCGTAGGGAACGCCGGACGCGACGGCGTGAAGGACGGCGACGGTCTGGAAGCTCAGCTGGCGTGGATGACTCATGCTGCGAGCTAGCTTTGATCGTGACATAGGTGACCGTCAACCTCATCGGGACGGGCAGGGTCATGATAGGCTGCGCGTGGAGCCGCGCTTTCATGGAGGGTCCGTCCATGTCCACGTCCAGAATCGGCAGCCTCCTTTCGGCCCTCGCGGTCGTGGTCGCGCTCTCGTGGGCTGTCGCGCCGCGGCCGCTCGCGACCGGGCGGCAGCCGCACCTGGCGCCGGCCGATCAAGCCAGTCCGCGTTCCGCGACGCCCGGGCCCGCGGCGGCGCCGCTCGAGGAGTGGGACGATCCCGCGGTGCAGCACGTCGGCACCGAGCGCCCGCACGCCACGATGACGACCTACCCGTCGGCGGAGCTGGCGAGGGCGGGCGACCGCACGGCGTCGCCCTGGTTCCGCCTCCTCAACGGCACGTGGAAGTTCCGCTACTCTCCCGGTCCGGCGGCGCGTCCCGTCGGCTTCGAGCGCCCCGGCTTCGACGACTCGGGGTGGTCGGACATCACCGTGCCCGCCAACTGGGAGGTGCAGGGGTTCGGGATGCCGATCTACAGCGACTCGGACTACCCGTTCGCCTTCGACGCGGCTCAACCCGCACCCGCCCGCACGACGACAACCCCGTCGGCTCGTACCGCACGACGTTCACCGTGCCGGCCGACTGGACCGGCCGCCGCGTCCTCCTGCACTTCGACGGCGTGGACTCGGCGTTCTACGTCTGGGTCAACGGGAAGCGGGTCGGCTTCAGCAAGGACAGCCGCACGCCGGCCGAGTTCGACGTGACCGAGGTCGTGACGCCGGGCGCGAACACGCTTGCCGTCGAGGTCTACCGGTGGAGCGACGGCTCGTTCCTCGAGGACCAGGACATGTTCCGGCTGAGCGGCATCTTCCGCGACGTGTACCTGTGGAGCCGCGGGCCCGCCTACGTCCGCGACTTCGAGAACCGCACCGACCTCGACGCGGCCTACCGGGACGCGACGCTGGACACGTCGGTGGCGGTGCGGAACCCGACCGCGGCCTCCGCGGCCGTCGCGCGTCAGGATGGAGCTGTTCGACGAGGCGGGCCAACAGGTGGCGGGCACGCTGGTCGACGGCGGCTCTCGATCAAGGCACGCGGCGAGCTGACGACGAGGCTCGTCGTGCCGGTCCGCGCGCCGCTCAAGTGGTCGGCCGACGCGCCGCATCTCTACACGCAGCTCGTCACCCTGGTCAGCGGCACCGGCCAAGGTGCTCGAGGTGATCCCGTCGCGCGTCGGCTTCCGCAAGGTCGAGATCGTGAACGCCCGGATCCTCATCAACGGCCGGCCGGCGCTCTTCAAGGGCGTCAACCGCCACGAGCACAACCCCGACACCGGCCACTACGTGACCCGCGCCCTGATGATCCGCGACCTCGAGCTGATGAAGCAGCACAACGTGAACGCCGTGCGCACCTCGCACTACCCGAACGACCCGCTGTGGTACGAGCTCTGCGACCTGTACGGCATCTACGTCATCGACGAGGCCAACATCGAGAGCCACGGCTACGGCGACGACACGAAGAACCGGCTGGCCAACGACCCGTCCTGGAAGACGGCGCACCTCGACCGGATCGAGCGCATGGTCGAGCGCGACAAGAACCACCCGTCGATCGTCATCTGGTCGATGGGCAACGAGGCCGGCGACGGGCCGAACTTCGCGGCCGCCTACCAGTGGCTCAAGTCGCGCGACACGACGCGCCCCGTGCACTACTGCGGCAGCACCGCCCGCGGCGGTTCCAACTCCGATATCAACTCGTTCATGTACCTCCCGGCCGCCACCGTCGTCGAGCGCGCGGCCAGGCGCCCGACGCTGCCGCTGATCCTGTGCGAGTACACGCACGCGATGGGCAACAGCAACGGCGGGCTGAAGGAGTACTGGGACGTCTTCTACTCGGGCACCAACGCCCAGGGCGCGTTCGTGTGGGACTGGGTCGACCAGGGGATCCGCCAGGCGGTGCCCGCGCAGTACCTGCCGGCGGCGGCGCGGGAGGCGAGCTTCCTGGCCTACGGCGGCTACTGGGAGGACCGCGCCGGCGTCCACAACGACAACACCTTCTGCCAGAACGGCCTCGTCGGCGCCGACCGGACACCGCACCCCGGGCTGATGGCGATCAAGTACGTCTACCGCAACATCCACGTCGCGCCGATCGACCTGGCGGCGGGGCGGTTCCGGATGACGAACTGGTTCGATGCGGTGAACGTCAAGGAGGTCGCCTACGGGACGTGGGAGGTGACCAGGGACGGCGCGCGCGTCGCCTCCGGACCGCTGCCCGACCTCGACCTGGCGCCGCGGCAGCAGAAGGAGATCGCGCTGCCGCTGCCCGCGATCGCGCCCGAACCGGGCGCGGAGTACTTCCTCACCGTCAGTTTCGCGCTCAAGGCCGACGAGCGGTGGGCGAAGCGCGGCCACGAGATCGCCTGGGAACAGTGGAAGCTGCCCGTCGCGGCGCCGGCCGCGCCGGCTCCCGCGCCGGCGGAACAGCCGCTCCGCATCGTGAACACGTCGCCCTTCGTCCGCATGAGCGGCCGGGACTTCGCGCTCGTCTTCGACACGCTCAACGGCGACCTGGTGAGCTACTACTACAAGGGCCGGCCGCTCATCGACCGGGGGCCGGTGCCCGACTTCTGGCGCGCGATGACCGACAACGACCTCGGCGCGTGGAAGTCGGTCGGCCGTCGCGCCCGCACCGACCCCGCGCTGGACATCCTGGTCTGGCGCGAGGCGGGGGCGTCGTGGAAGGTCACCGAGGTGCAGGTCAAGAGGACCGGGGCGTCGGCGGCGACCATCGCCGTCCGCGCCCAGCTGCCGCTGGTGGGCGCCGCGTGCGCGGTCACCTACGTCGTTCACGAGGACGGTGAAATCGAGGTGTCCACGGAGTACCAGCCGGGGACGAGGACGCTCTCGATGATGCCGCGCTTCGGCATGGAACTCGTCGTGAGCCCCGGCTACGAGCACATCACGTGGTACGGCCGCGGTCCGGCCGAAACCTACGTCGACCGGGCCTTCGAGCGGGTCGGCGTCTACTCCTCGACGGTCGATGCCGAGTGGGTCGAGTACGCCAGGCCGCAGGAGAACGGCAACAAGGTGGACGTGCGCTGGGTGGAACTGACCAACGACAGGGGCGTGGGCCTGCGCGCCGAGGGGCTGCCGCTGCTCGGCGTCGAGGCGCACCACGCGAGCCGCCGCGACATCGAAGCGGCGGCCTACAGCTTCCAGATCACCAGGCGCCCCGAGGTCTACCTGAACCTCGACCTGATGCAGATGGGCGTCGGCGGCATCAACAGCTGGTCGTCGCTGGCGTACCCGATGGCGCCCTACCGGATCGCGGCCGACCAGCCGCACCGGTACTCGTTCAAGCTGAGGCCCATCGGCTGACGGCTGACGGCTGACGGCTGACGGCGGAAGGCTGACGACCGACGGCCGTATCACGCGTGTAATGCCGGGCTGACCGTCGGCCGTCAGTCGTCAGTCGTCGGCCCGGAGGCCGCACGTCGCAGGGCGCGAGCCGGACCGGGTTAAACTGGTAGCACACGCCATTCCGGTCCGGCCCTGTTGTCTCGTCGAGGGGGATTTGTGGTCAAGACATCGTCGGTTCCCGTCGTCATTCTCATTGCGCTGGCGCTCGCCGGCGCCGGCGCCTGCTCCCGCCAGCCCTCATCGTCGGCCACGTCCGCGGCCCAGGCCCCGGCGGCCGGCATGCCCGCGGTGCCGCTGCCTCCGAACGCCGCGCAGGCGCTCGGAACCGTGGACGGCGAGGTCGTCGAGACGATGGATGCCTCCAACTACACCTACATGAGGCTCAGGACGCCGAATGGCGAGGTGTGGGCGGCGACCGCCAAGACCCCTGTCAAGGTGGGCGACAAGGTGACGGTGCCGCTCGAAACGGAGATGCGGAACTTCCACAGCCCGTCGCTCAACCGCGACTTTCCCGTCATCTACTTCGTGTCGAGGATCGGGCAGGGCGGCCAGCCGACGCCGCCGCCGATGGCCGTCGGGCACGGGGGGAGCGGGATGACGGCCCCGGCGGCCGCGACGGTGAAGCCGATGGCGCCGCCCGCCGGCGGATCGAGCATCGCCGACGTCTGGGCGAGGCGCACGTCACTCGCGGGCAGGACGGTGACCGTCAACGGGACCGTCGTCAAGTTCACCAGCGGCGTCCTGGGCCACAACTGGCTTCACCTGCAGGACGGCAGCGGCCAGGCGGCCGACGGCACCAACGACCTCACCGTCACCACCGACGATGCGGTGAAGGTCGGCGACGTCGTCACGGTCACCGGCACCGTCGTCATCGACAAGGACCTCGGGTCGGGATACGCCTACAAGGTCCTGATCGAGGGGGGGAAGATCAAGTAGCGGTCAGCGGATCACGGACGGAACCCTCGCAGAGCCCTGCTCGATCCACGGAAGCGGCGGCGCGTACTGCTCGCGCGCCTCCTCGATCTCTTCGAGGATGTCGTTGGCGAGCGACGAGGGCGCGAGCACCCGCGCGTGGTGCCCGAACCCGAGCACCCAGCACCGGAGCGACGGGTCGATGGCGACCGTCATCCGAAGCCGAATGGACCCGTCGTCGTTCCTCGTGATTCGCTGCGAGGGATGCCACGCCCGTTCCTCCACATACGGCGCGACGGGCGGGAGGAACAGCACCTCCACCTCCTGCGCCCGGCCGCCCGAGAATGGCCCCAGCGAATTGACGTACGGCTCCTCGGGGATTTCCCCGGGCGCGAACGTCTCTTCGAGCACCTTCAGCTTCCGGATCCGCTGCACGGCGAACGTCCGCATCTGCTTGTAGGCCGGGACGAAGGCGTAGAGGTAGAGCCCGCCGTTGGCGAAGGTGAGGCGGTGCGGCTCGATCCGGTACGTCTTCACCCTCCGGCTGGCGAACGAGTGGTAGTCCATGTCCACGCGGCGATGCTCGACGGTGGCCCTGGCCAGCGTCTCGACCGACGCCGAATCCGCGGCGGCGTCCGCGCGGCCGAGCGGCGCGGGCCCGGGCTTGCACGTGAGCACCGCGCTCAGCTTGTCGAGGTACGCCCTCATGTGCGGGCTGAGCGCGCGCCCGACCTTCGTGAGCGCCGACTGCAGGTCCGCGTCGATCGGCGAGCCGCCCGCGGCACCCAGCCGCTCCCGGTTCGCGTAGAACGCGCACAGCTCGGGGAAGGTGAACGAGGTTCCGGTGAGCCTCTGGAGTGGTTGGCCGGACAGGCGCCAGCGATTGGGCCCGCCAGGGGAGGGCTCGTCGTAGAGCGGGAATCCCGCCGCCTGCAGGGCGTCCAGGTCGCGCCGGATGGTCCGCGTGCTGACCGCATGCTCGGCGGCCAGCGAGTTGATGGTGACATCGGCCGCCGACCCGATCGCCCTGAGGATGTTCCACTGCCGCACGATCTCGGTGTGTCGCTTCTCCGGCGTAGCCACCTCCTGCGCTGCATAGCCTACATCACTTGCCGGGGAGCCTCCCCTCGAGCTCGAGTTCCTGTGGCAGCGAACGGCCGGGCCGGCCTCGGCCGGTCCGGCGCGTTCCCCCGGATGGCGCTATGCTGGGGACAGGAACCCCCAAGACGAGGAAGGCCCCCATGTCGATACGACCCGTCAGGCGAATCTCCCAGCCGCTGGCCGCGCGCGAGGGCGCCGGCGTGCGGCTGCGCCGAGCCTTCGGCTTCGGCGACCCGTCGGAGGTCGATCCCTTCCTGCTTCTCGACGACTTCCGCAGCGACAACCCGGACGACTACCGCGCCGGGTTCCCGTGGCACCCGCACCGGGGCATCGAGACGATCACCTACGTGCTGGCCGGGGCGGTGGAGCACGGCGACAGCCTCGGCAACCGCGGCCTCCTCGGGGCGGGGGACGTGCAGTGGATGACCGCCGGCAGCGGCATCGTGCACCAGGAGATGCCCCAGGGGGACCCGCAGGGGCGGATGCACGGCTTCCAGCTGTGGGCCAACCTGCCGGCGTCGCTCAAGATGACACGGCCACGCTACCAGGACGTCGCCGGGCGCGACGTCCCCGAGGTCGTCGAGGACGACGGGACGCGCGTCCGCGTCGTGTGCGGCAGCTTCGGCGGAAAGTCCGGGCCGGTCGAGGGTATCGCCGCCGACCCGCGGTATCTCGACGTCACGGTGCCGCCCGGCCGCCGGAAGCGGCTGGCCGTGGACGTGACGCAGCACGCGTTCGCCTACGTGTTCGACGGGTCCGGCTCCTTCCGCGACGCGTCGGCGCCGCGCGGCGTGCGCACCGACCTCATCGAGCCCTCGGGCGGCGGGCCGACCGTCGTGGACGACGTCGCCAACCGGTCGCTGGTGCTGTTCGATCGCGGCGACGAAGTGGTCGTGCAGGCCGGGGAGCAGGGCATCAGGTTCCTGCTCGTGTCCGGCCACCCGATCGAGGAGCCGATCGCGTGGGCCGGCCCGATCGTGATGAACACCGAGGACGAGCTGCGCCAGGCCTGGCGCGAACTCGAGGAGGGGACGTTCATCAGGAACGGGTAGAGGGCCGGCTCGGGGCTCAGGGCTTAGGGCTCAAGCCCCTCTCCGCAGGTTCCTCGTGCCCGAGCCTTGAGTCCTGAGCCTTGGCCTGGTGGCTGTGGCTCGGGTCACCGTAGTTTCACACTTCATCCACACTTGTTCAGCTCCGGTTGTCGTCTTAGATAGGTAGATACATCCGGAGAGGCACACTATGAACCGAACACGTCTGGCGGTCATCCTGGCTCTGGGCGCCGTTGCCGTTGGCGGGGGCTGGCATCACTTCCATGCCAACGCCGAGCCGGTGCAGGTCACCACGGCCATCGTCGCGTCGGGGGACATCATCCAGAGCGTTGCGTGCACCGGGACGCTCGACGCCGTGTCGACGATCGACGTCGGGTCGCTCGAGTCCGGCACGATCAACGCCATCCCGGTCGATTTCAACTCGATCGTGCACAAGGGCGACGTGCTGGCCAGGCTCGACCCCTCGCTGTTCCAGGCCCAACTGGACCAGGCCCGCGCGACCCTCGCCAAGGCGTCGGCCGACGCGGGCGTCGCTCAGGCTACTGTGCTCGACACAACCGAGAAGCTGGACCGCTCCAAGGAGCTGGCCGCGCGCCAGCTCATCCCCCAGAGCGACCTGGACTCGGCGCAGGTGGACGCCGACGAGGCGAAGGCCAGCCTCAAGTCGGCGATGGCCCAGCAGCAGATGGCGCAGGCCTCCGTGGACCAGGCCCAGGTGAACCTCGAGCACGCGATCATCCTGTCGCCGATCGACGGCATCGTCGTCGCGCGGAAGGTGGACATGGGCCAGACCGTGGCGGCCAGCTTCCAGACGCCGTCGCTGTTCTCGATCGCCGCCGACCTGACGAAGATGAAACTGACGGCCACGGTGGACGAAGCGGACATCGGCAAGGTGACGCTCGGGCAGACGGCGCGCTTCACGGTGGACGCCTACCCGAGCCAGTCGTTCGAGGGCAAGGTGATCCAGGTGCGGCTGCAGCCGGAGACCGTGCAGAACGTGGTGAGCTACGACACGGTGATCGCGGTCGGCAACCCGCAGCTGCAGCTCAAGCCCGGGATGACCGCGACGATCGCGGTCGAGGTGGCGCGCCGTGAGAACGTGCCGCGGGTGCCTGGCACGGCGCTCCGCTTCCGTCCGATGCCCGCCGTGCTGGCGGCGCTGCAGGAGCCGAAGGTGACCTCGAACCCGAAGATCCGACCGGCGGCGTTCCTCTCGCCCGGGTCGGCCGCCGAGGTCTGGGTGATGGACGATGGCCGGCTGGAACCGCGCGTGGTACACGTGGGCGTCAGCGACGGGGTGTCGTTCGAGGTGCTCGACGGCTTGCCGCTCGGCGCGCGCGTCGCCACGTCCGCGTGGCTCACGGCGTCGGCCCGGCCCGTGACGGCCCCGGCGCCCACGCCGCTCGCGCCGCAGCCCACGTATATGCGTCGGTAGGTAGTGGCGGGGCTGAAGCCCCGCCCTACACCCGGTCCTGACAGTGCTGCCCGCGATCATCAGATGGAGCAGGGCTTCAGAGTGTGTGAAGAAATCAGGCTCAAGGCTCAAGGCTCAAGACTCATGGCTCAAGCGCGGAAACCACGCGTGAAAGACCCTGAGCCCTGAGCCGTGAGCGGCCGACTGACACAGGATCCGGGTCACGTAGCTGACAGAGGATCCGGGTCAGTACAGGACTGAAAGTGATGGCGGTGGAAGCTGTGGGCAACGCGGTCGGCCGCGTTGTCCAAGGAGCTTGAGGATGCGTTCTGTGCATCCTCAGTTCCGGCAGCTTCCACGGCCGGGTTTCAGGTACGCTGCCATACGGGAGGCATGGCAGCATGGCAAAAAAACGTCTTCGCGTGGCGCCACGCGCTGGTGGCTGCCGTGCGGCGCGGGCTGTCTCAGCGGGCGGTTGCCCGGCGCTTTCGCGTGGGACTCGGCACCGTCCAACGGTGGGTCGCACGGGCCTCCGGCCAGCGCTTGAATCGGGTCTGCTGGACGGATCGCCCCCATGTGCCCCGGCGGGTGGCGCGAACGCCGCCGAACCTGGAATGCCGGATCGTCGAGTTGCGCGCCACGCTGAAACACGAGAGCGACCTGGGCGAGTACGGGGCGGCGGCGATCGCCCGCGCCTTGTCGGCCGAAGGGGCTGCCGTGCCGAGCGAGCGCACTATCCATCGGGTGCTGGTGCGTTACGGGGCCTTGGACCATCGCCGTCGTGTGCGGCGGCCTGCTCCGCCGGCCGGCTGGTACCTGCCGGCGTGTGCGGCGCAGGAGGCCGAGCTGGACAGTTGGGACTTCGTCGAGGGCTTGGTCATTGCGCATGGACCGGAAGTCGAGATCCTCAATGTCATCAGCTTGCATGGCGGCTATCCCGGGGCGTGGCCTGATCGGCCCTACACGGCCGTGCGCACGCTGGACACGATCCTCGAGCATTGGCGGCACGTCGGCGTGCCGGTGTACGCGCAGTTCGACAACGACACGCGGTTCCAAGGCCCTCACCAGCACCCGGATGTCATCAGTCGTGTCATGCGTCTCTGCTTGCAGCTCGACGTCATCCCCGTGTTTGCGCCACCGCGTGAGCATGGCTTCCAGAACCGCATCGAGAATTTCAACGGCCGCTGGCAAAGCAAGGTCTGGGCGCGCTTTCACCACGAGGCCCTGTCCGACCTGCAGCAGCGATCCGCTCGTTACCTGGCCGCCGCTCGCGCGCGGCTGGCGCCGCGCAGTGACAGCCTGCTCCCTCGCCGTCCTGTTCCGGCGTCGTTTCAGCTCGACCTCCAAGCGCCGCCTCACGGGTGCCTGGTCTTTCTCCGACGAACCGACGACCACGGTCGCATCACCTTGCTCGGTCATGCCTGGGCCATCGACCCCCTGTGGCCGCATCGTTTGGTCCGTGCTGAAGTCGATCTCGACCACCATCGGATCGACATCTACCGTCTCCGGCGTCGGGAACCGCTGGACCAACCGTTGGTCCAGAGTATCAACCACCGTCTGCCCGTCCGACGGTTCCGCGAGTGACCCGGATCCTCTGTCAGTTGCCATGAATCACCCGTTCAGGTGACCCGGATCCTCTGTCATGTGGCCCGTGAGCCCTGAGCCGGGCGATTGTTTCACAGGCTCTTCAGCCCTGCTCCCGGGCCACCCCTCCCGTTGACCGCTTCCGCGGCTTGTGCGCACAATGGCTATCGGGCCATCCATGAATCGGATTCTGCGGCGTTCGCCCTGGTCGCAGGGCGTCGTCCTAATCGCGCTCGTGTCCTTCTTGTCGGGCGCCTGGCTGACCGTCGTGCACGGCAGCTTGGTGGAGGGCGGGGCGTGTCCGGCGGAATCTGGCGCCCAGGGAGCCGGCCGCGATCTCACGATCGGTCATGACCACGGCGCAGTCGCCCATCACGATTGCTCCGTCTGCCGCTGGCTGCGGTCCTTCCGGTCGATGACAGGCGACGAGCCGCCGATGGTGGCCGGGATCGCCACCGCTGGCTTCGTCGTTCCGCCTCGGATCGACCGCGACGGTCACGTCTCCCTCGTTTCGCTTCCGGCCCGCGCTCCCCCCGCGTAATACTCCCTGCTCATCCACGATCACAGCTGTCGGCAGCCGTCGGGGTTTGCCGCCCCGGCGAAACCCATCGGGGACCTGCGCGGTTTCATCAGCGCGCGAGCGCGACGCTTGCGACGGGACTGGGAGAGTCATCATGCAGATCGATCGTCGGTTCAGTCGGTTCAGCGGACAAACGGTGGGCGCGGCGCTGGTCGCGCTCGCCGTCGTGGCGGGGCTGGCGCCGCTTCTTTCGGCACAGGGCCTCGGCGGCGCGGGCACGATCGAAGGGACGGTGAAAGACCCGAGCAGCGCGGTGGTCGTCGGAGCCACGGTGATCATCCTGAACCCGGTCACCGGCTTCACGCGGACGGCCGAGACCGACGGGAGCGGCCACTTCGTGTTCCGGAACCTGCCCCCGAATCCGTACCACCTCGTGGCGACCGCCAAGGGGTTCCAGACGTTCGAGCAGGACATCGACGTGCGGTCGGCGGTGCCGATCAGCCTGGTGATCGCGGTCAAGATCGCCGGCGCCACTGAGACCGTGAACGTGTCGGGCCACCCCGACCTCGTCGAGAACAACCCGACGGCCCACACCGATCTCGATCAGGCGCAGCTGGCGCGGCTGCCGATCCCGGCGAACTCGTCGGGCCTCAGTTCGGCGATCACGCTTGCCTCGCCCGGCGTGGTGGCCGACTCGAACGGGTTCTTCCACCCGATGGGTGACCACGCCCAGACGCAGTTCTCGATCGACAACCAGCCCGTCACCGACCAGCAGAGCCGGACGTACTCCAACCAGATCTCGCTCGACGCCATCCAGTCGATGGAGGTGATGACGGGCGTGCCGCCCGCGGAGTTCGGCGACAAGGACAGCCTCGTCGTCCGCGTGATCACCAAGTCCGGCCTCAATCAAGGCAAGCCCTCGGGCACCGCGTCGTTCAGCGTCGGCTCGTTCGGGACGCCGCAGGGGGAGTTCAGCGTCGGCTTCGGGGGTGACCGGTTCGGCAACTTCCTGACCGTCAGCGCGCTTCGCGGCAATCGATTCCTCGACTCCCCGGAATTCACGGCGCTTCACGACACCGGCAACTCGGAGTCGCTGTTCGACCGTTTCGATTTTCGTCCGAACGGCCGCGACACGTTCCACCTGAACCTGTCGGTCGCGCGCTCGGCCTTCCAGGTGCCGAACACCTACGACCAGCAGGCGGCGGGGCAGGACCAGCGCCAGCGCATCGTCACCTTCAACGTCGCCCCCGGGTGGACGCGGATCATCAGCCCGACGCTGCTGTTGGCCGCCAACGCGTACGTCCGCCGCGACGCCGTCACCTACTCACCGAGCGCGAATCCCTTTGCGGACCTCCCGGCCACGATCTCGCAGCAGCGGAGCCTGACCAACTACGGCGCGAAGGCCGACCTGTCGTATTACAAGGGACGACACAACGCCAAGGTCGGCGGCCAGGTGAGCTTCACGTCGCTGTCCGAGCACTTCCAGCTCGGGCTCACCGATCCGGCGTTCAACGCGCCCTGCGTGGACGCGAACGGAAACCCCGTGCCGGATGCCCCGGCGACCGGACCGTCCGGTTGCGTAGCGCTGGGCCTGTTGCCGAACTCGGCCTTCCAGCCGGGCCTGGCCGCGTTCGACCTGACGCGGGGCGGCTCGTTGTTCACCTTCAACGGCAGCGCGCTCATCAAGCAGCAGTCCGCCTACGCCCAGGATTCGATCACGCTCGGCAACGCGACGGCCATGGCGGGCGTCCGCGTCGATCACTACGACGGCCTGACGTCGGCGACCTCGGTGCAGCCGCGCGTCGGCATCTCCTACAAGGCTTCGACCGGAACCGTGCTCCGGGCGTCGTACGGCCGGACGATGGAGACGCCGTACAACGAGAACCTGGTGCTCTCGAGTGCGACCGGCAGCGGAGGCCTGGCGCAGAACAGCTTCGGCGCCGCGGGAGCCCAGCCGCTCCAGCCAGGCCGGCGCGACCAGGCAACCGTCGGCATGGAGCAGGGCGTCGGCCGATGGCTGGTCGTCGACGTCGACTACTTCTACAAGAGGACGGTGAACGGCTACGACTTCGACACGCTGTTCAACACCCCGATCGTCTTTCCGATCTCCTGGGCGAAGTCGCAGATCGACGGGCTGTCGGCGCGCATCAACCTGGTCAAGCACCGGGGCTTCAGCGCCTTCACCGTGATCGGGCACAACCGGGCGCGGTTCTTCAATCCCGAGAACGGCGGGATCCTCTTCAACTCGCCGCTGCCGACCGGGGTGTTCCGGATCGACCACGACCAGGTCTTCCAGCAGACGACGAACCTGCTCTACCAGGCCCCGGGACGACTCGGGGCGTGGGCCTCTCTGACGTGGCGGTATGACTCGGGCCTGGTCGCCGGGTCCGTGCCCGATTACGCGACGGCGCTGACGCTGACGCCCGACCAGCAGGCCGCCATCGGCCTGTACTGCGGCAGCACGTTCGCCACGCCGACACAGGGGCTGACCAGCTGCAGTTCGCCGCAGTTCGGGGCGACGCGCCTGGTGATTCCGGCGGCGGGGACCGAGAACGACGACACGAATCCGCCCCGCATCGCGCCGCGGCACCTCTTCGACATCGGTGTGGGGCTCGACAACCTCGCGCGCACCGAGCGCGGCCACTTGAGCGTGCGCCTGAGCGTCATGAACCTGACCAACAAGGTCGCGCTCTACAACTTCCTCTCGACCTTCAGCGGCACCCACTTCGTGCCGCCGCGCACGGTGCAGGTGGAGGTCAAGTGGAGCTTCTGAGCCGATAATGAAATCAATATCTAAGAGAAACACGTTTCTGTTACTATGGCTGCAGCAGGGTGCGAAGCCATCCTGAGGTTGGGGGCAGGACCGTGCCGCAGCGCTCGCCATTCCAGGTCATCACGGCCGCCGCCCTTGTGGGCGCTCTCACGGCCTGCTCGCCCGCCCACCCGGCCGCAACCAGCGGGAAGAAGACCATCGTCACGACCTACGCCATCCTCGGCGCGGTCGTGCAGGAACTGGTCGGGACCGCCTTCGACGTGAAAACGGAGATCCCCAACGGCCTCGACCTCCACGAGTGGGAGCCCTCGGCCAGGGACATCGAAACGCTGATGACCGCCGACCTGGTCGTCGAGAACGGACTCGGGCTCGAGGGCGGCATGCAGAAGGCGCTCGCCCAGGCCCGGCAGGCCGGGGTCCCCTTCTTCACCGCCTCCGATCACATCGCCGTGCGCAGGGTCGGCGCCGGCGAGGGCGTCCCGTCCGGAGACGCCGACCAGGCGGCGGGCGCCAGAGATCCCCATCTCTGGACCGACCCCCTTTCGATCAAGGCTGTCGTCGATGCGCTGGCCGTCGCGATCAGGAAGACCTTCGGCGTGGACCTGTCCGCGCGGGCTGCCGCGATGGACGCGCGCTTGACCGCGCTCGACGCGGAGATCCGCCGTGAGGTCGAGGCGGTTCCCCCGGGACGGCGGAAGCTGGTGACCGGCCACGAGTCGCTCGGCCACTTCGCCCGGCGGTACGGCTTCACGGTCGTCGGCGCGGTGATCCCCAGCCTCACCACCGAAGCCGAGAGCTCGGCCGGCAGCCTCGAGACGCTCAAGCGGCTGATCGCCGACCACCACGTGACGGTCGTCTTCATCGAGAGCGGCACGCCGGCCCGGACCGTGGACGCGCTCGCCACGGAAACCGGGGTCGTCGTGATTCCGCTCGCGACCCACACGCTGCCCCCGGACGGCTCGTACTTCACGTTCGAGCGCAATCTGGCGGACACCATCGTCAGGGACTTGAAGTGATCCTCGAATCTCTCGTCGCGCCCTTCACGGCGAACGCCTTCATGGCCAACGCGCTAATCGCGGGCGTGCTGGTGTCGATCGCGTGTGGCATCGTCGGGACCTTCGTCGTGCTCCGCGGCCTCGCCTTCATCGGCGACGCGCTGGCCCACGGGGTGCTGCCGGGCGTGGCGATCGCCCTCCTGTTCGGACTGCCCGGCATGGTCGGCGCGACCGCCGGGGCGCTCGCGATGATCCTCGGCGTCGGCGTGATCACCCGGCGGTCGAATCTCTCGTCGGATACAGCCATCGGGCTGCTGTTCGTGGGCATGCTCGCGCTCGGCGTGGCCATCGTCTCGCGCTCGCACGCGTTCTCCGGCGACCTGGTCCGCATCCTGTTCGGCGAGATCCTCGGCATCCGGACCGGCGAGATCCTCGGTCAACTGGTGACGACCATCCTGATCGGGGTTGTGGCGATCGTGTGCTACCGCCCGTTCCTGCTCCTCTGCTTCAGCCCCGAGCAGGCGGCGGTCTCGGGATTCCCGCCGAGGCGCTACCACGCCATGATGCTGCTCATGATCGCGATGACGGTGGTCGTCTCGTTCAGGACCGTAGGGACGCTGCTGGTGTTCGGGATGCTGCTCGCGCCGGCCGCGTCGGCGGCGCTCTTCTCCCGAAAGATCACGACGACCATCCTGACGGCCTCGCTCATCGGGGCCGTCTCGGTCTACGCCGGCTTGCTGGCCAGCTACTACTTCGACCTGGCCGCGGGCGCGTCCATCACGCTCGCGGCCTCGATCATCTTCTTCCTCCTGCTGTCGGTGAAGCAGGCATCCATGGGGAAGGCACGATGAGCCTCGCGAGTGGCGGGCCCGGTCCCCATGGCGGCGACGCGTCGGTCGAGGCCCGCGCGCTCTCGGTGGGCTACGGCCGCGACACCGTCGTGGCGGATATCGATTTCAGGCTGGACCGGGGGACGGTCCTGGCCCTGGTCGGCTCGAACGGCTCGGGCAAGACGACGTTGCTCAAGACCATCGCGGGTCTGTTGCCGCCGCTCTCGGGGACGATTCGGGTCCTGGGCGGCGCGCCCCTCGCGCGCCCCAGCCACGTGGCCTTCATGGGCCAGTTCCACCCTTCCAGCTTCATGCTGCCGCTTCGGGCGATCGACGTCGTGCGCATGGCCCGCTTCGCCGCCCACGGGCTGCTCGGCCGCATGACCGGCCGGGACGAGCAGGCCGTGCTCGAGGCCATGGCACGGATGGGCGTGTCATCGCTCGCGGAGGAACCTCTCAACACGCTGTCGGGAGGGCAGCGCCAGAAGGTGTTTTTGGCGCAGGCCTTCGCCAGGGAGGCCGACCTGATCCTCCTCGATGAACCGGCGGCCAATCTGGACGCCCCGGCCCGTGAGACGTACCGCCGTCTGGTGCGCCAGCTCGCGGAGGCGGGGCGATCGATCATCGTCGCGACCCACGACCTCGACGAGGCGGCCGACTACGACTGGACCATGCTGCTCGCGCACCGCGTCGTGGCCTGCGGGCACGTGGACGACATCCTCACGCCCGAAACGCTCCTGTCCACGTTCGGCATCGCGGGCAGTTACAAGGAAGGACGCGTGGTCATCGTCGGGCGGGAGCACGGACACGAGGAGTGCGGAGAGAACCGGGCCCTCCCTGCGTCCGCCGAGCCCCATCGCCGTCCACACGAGCAGTCCCGCGCCGGAGGTGAACGGAGATGAAGCCGAAGACCCGACCCTCCCCGCCGGCCGTGTCGCTTCGCGCGGCGGGATACCGCGTCACGCTGCAGCGCCAGGCCATCCTGCGCGTGCTGGAGGCCTCCGACCGGCCCCTCAGCGTGGAGGACATCCTCTCGCGAATGGCGGACTTCAGGTCCGGCGTGCCCACCATCTACAGGAACCTGCAGCAGTTCGCCGAACAAGGCTGGATCGAGACCATCGTCGGAGAGGACCAGGTGATGCGGTTCGTCCGCTGCCGCTCGCTGAAGCACCATCACCACGTCCAGTGCGAGCAATGCGGCCGGACGGTGGAAGTCCAGGGCTGCGGATTCCGGAACGCTCTCGACGCCATGGCCTCGCGCTCCGGATTCCAGATCACGCGCCACCAGCTCCAGTTGTTCGGCCTGTGCCCGACGTGCCGGGACAGGCCTTGAACGCTGGACCGAGAAAGGGAGGACATGTTCCCCATTCATTTCGACCTGGGATTCACGGTCTTCTATTACTACGAGGGGTTCTATTTCCTCATCGCCATCACCGTCGCCACAATTGTCGCCGTCGGTCGAGTCCGGAAGGCAGGCCTCGATGTCGGGACTTTCGCTGACGGCCTTGTCTGGGCCTTGCTGGCGGCTTTGGTCGGCGCCAAGGTCTCCCACTTCCTGTTCTGGGATTGGCGGTCCTGTCTTTCCGATCCCTGGACCTTCTTGCATATCTGGGAGGGGGGAGTGTCGATCACAGGCGGTTTGGCGGGAGGCGCTCTCGGAGGGTTCATTTACTTCCGGCGCCAGCGCGCGGATTTCTTCGCGTATTTCGCTGCCGCCAGCCCGGCGGTGCTGCTCGGGCAAGCCATCGGCCGGGTGGGATGTTTCTTGAACGGCGATGCCTGGGGCATTCCCACGAGCTGCCTTGGGGCATCTCGGAACCGAAATTCGGAACCTTCGTGCCCAGCTTTCTTCCCGACCACCAGGTCCCCAGCGCGGCCTGGATGTGGAGCGTGAATCGGGGCTACACGAGCCCTTCTGCGCTCTCCACGGTGCCGTTGCATCCTACCCAGATCTACGAGTCTCTCGGGGATCTGCTCCTGGCAGGACTGGTGATCCTGACCGCGCGGTCCCTGAGCAGGCAAGGCGGCTCCCGGTCGAGGATCTGCTGGCTGCACCTGGGTGGACGTTCTGAACGGGGCGCGAGCCGCGTGAGCGGCTCTTGGCTCAGGTTGACGGCCTTCGCGGTTGACGGTAACGTGGCGTGCGTGCGGGCCGGTCTTCGTGTCCATCGCGTGCTCTCGCTGCTGGCCGTCGTGGTGGTCCTCAGCCTGTGGACCGCCGAGAGCGTCTGGCACGAGCACGCTGACCACGCCGACCACCACGATTGCCCCGTCTGCCAGATCGCCCAGCACCACGGCGCGCTGGTCGTTGTGCCGCCGCCGTCGCCGGCGT
Organism: uncultured Acidobacteriota bacterium; assembly: GCA_963776495.1. Classification (GTDB taxonomy): domain Bacteria; phylum Acidobacteriota; class Vicinamibacteria; order Vicinamibacterales; family Fen-181; genus FEN-299. The sequence continues at coordinate 146,200 of CAVZMW010000004.1, forward strand.
TCGTGCCGGTGTGCGTCTCCTGGCTTCCCACGAGCGGCACCGATCTCAGCATCGACGAGCCGTGTGGTCCGGGTCCCTCGCCCCGCGGTCCGCCGCCGTTCTCCCTCGCCTGATCGTCGGGTTCCCCTGTTATTGCGCACACCGTAACGCGCCGGCCGCCAGAGCGGCCGACGTCCGGATGCGCCCACCCGTCTACACCGAGGGAGAGTGCGATGTCCGTGTACCAGTCCATCCGCGCGGCCGTCTGCCGCGCCAGCGTCGGCGTTTGTTTCGTGTTCGTGGCTTCGACCGCATTTGCGCAGTCGGTCGGGGCCGCTGGAACGCTCCAGGGTGTCGTCATCGATCCGTCGGGTGGCGCCGTGCCCCGGGCGATGGTCGAACTTCACAACGAACTGACCGGGTATTTTCAACGCACCACCACAGGCGCCAGGGGTGAGTTTTCGTTCCTGAACATCCCGCCCAACGTCTACCACGTGGTCGTGACGGCGGCGTCCTTCGACGTCCGGTCCCAGGACGTCGCCATCCGCTCGAACGTTCCGGTGAAGATGCGGATCGAACTGTCGGTCGGCGGCATCGCGGAAACCGTCGAGGTGAAAGCCCCCGCGCTCATGGAGGACGTGGCCGTGTCCCACGTCGACGTGAACCAGAGCGTCTTCACCAAGCTGCCGACGATGTCGGTGGCCTCGGGGCTCAGCGACATCGTGACGCTGGTGACGCCGGCCGTCGTCGGCGACTCGAACGGCTTCTTCCACCCGCTCGGCGACCACGCCCAGATGCAGCTCTCGATCGACAACCAGCCGATCACCGACCAGCAGGGCACCATCTTCTCCACCCAACTTCCGCCAGGGGCCGTGGAATCGATGGAAATCATCTACGGCATTACGCCGGCCGAATTCGGCGACAAGACGAGCCTCGTCATCAACACGATCACACGCTCCGGGTTGGCGAAGACACCGCAGGGCACCCTGTCGATGGGGTATGGCAGCTTCGCCACGAGTCAGCCGAGCGCGACGTTCGGGCTCGGCACCGCGAGAATGGGGAACTTCACGGCGCTGAGCGAGTCCCGTTCGGACCGGTTCCTGGACACGCCCGAGCTGGTGCCACTTCACGCGCACGGCGACAACTACAATCTCTTCAACCGCCTCGACTTCAAGCCGACCCCTGCCGACGCCGTGCACGTGAACGTGTTGTTCGCCCGATCGACGTTCCAAATCCCGAACGACTACAGCCAGCAGGCCGCCGGGCAGGACCAGCGCCAGCGGGTGCAGTCCTATGACATCGCGCCGGGCTGGGCGCACGTCGTAAACGGCTCGACGCTGCTCACCGTGAACCCGTATTACCGGCACGATCAGATCAACTACGACCCGAGCGCGTCCCCCTTCGCCGACCAGCCCGCGACCATGTCGCAGCTGCGGACCTTGACGAACTTCGGCGTGAAGACTGATCTCGCGCACTCGACCGGGAGGCACAACATCAAGGCCGGCGTCCAGATCAGCCAGACGAACCTCATGGAGGACTTCACCCTCGGCCTGACCGACCCGACCTTCAACCCGGTCTGCCTGACCGCTTCCGGTGACGGCGTCACTGACCCGGCGCTCAGTGACCCGGCGGCGTGCGTGCCCGCGGGCTATGCGGTCAACCCGAGCCTGGCCCCCGGGCTCGTCCCCTACGACCTGACGCGCGGCGGCTCGCTGTTCCGCTTTCTCGACAGCGCCGCCATCAAGCAACAGGCCGCATTCGTCCAGGACGAGATCAAGCTTGCCGATTGGACGTTCGACCTTGGCGTGCGGTTCGACCGGTACGACGGTCTCAGCTACAAGACGTTGTGGCAGCCGCGGGCCGGCGTGACCTATCGCGTGAAGCCGACGAGTTCGATCCTGCGATTCGGGTACGCGCGGTCGCTGCAGACGCCGCTCAACGAGAACCTGCTGGTGTCGAGCGCGACCGGCGAGGGCGGGCTCGCCTCCAACGTCTTCGGCGCCTCGTACAGCGTCCCCCTGCACGCCGGCGTTCGAGACCAGCTGAACGCGGGCCTGCAGCAGGCGCTCGGCCGCCGGTTCGTCCTCGACGCCGACTACTTCTGGAAGAGGACCGAGAACGCCGGGTGCGATCTCGACAGCCTGTTCAACACGGCCATCTACTTCCCGATCGAATACGCCCAGTCGAGGATGAGACGGCTTCTCGGTCCGGTTGAGCATGCTCGAAACCAGGGGGCTTCACCGCGTTCGCGAACGTCGGCCACACGACCGCCAAGGTGTACACGCCCGAGGTCGGCGGCCTCGTCTTCAACGCCCCGCTGCCCGGCGTCGTGGGCCTGCTCGATCACGACCAGAAGGCGCAGGTCACCATCCACGCCCAGTACCAGCTTCCGGCGAGGCTGCCGTGGGTGTCGATGACGTGGCGGTACGACAGCGGGGTGGTTGCCGGGGCCGTTCCGGACCTGGCCAGCCTCGTCGCGTTGACACCGAACCAGCAGCAGACCGTCGGGTTCTTCTGCGGGAACCAGGTGGCGACCATCGGCAGCCCGATCACCTCGTGCGCCTCTTCGAGCTACGGGACGCGGTTCGTGAACGTCCCGGCCGCGGGGACCGAGAACGACATCACCAACCCGCCACGCATCAAGCCGCACGCCGTCCTCGACCTCGGGGTCGGCACCGACGACCTGTTCAGGACCGGGAAACGCACACGCGTGACCGCGCGCCTCACGGTGCTGAACGTGACGAACACGCTGGCGATGTACAACTTCCTCTCGACCTGCGCCGGCACGCACTTCGTGGCGACGCGCAGCGTGAGAGCGGAGGTGGGCATCTCGTTCTGACCGGCGGGCCTGAAGCGCTGCCGGGTCTTCGCCTGGCGCGGATGCGCCGGCAGTCCGGCGATCGGGTATGAACCGCCACACAGACCTTGACGCCTGTATCCCTCTGCGCCTATTGAAGCCTGCTGCCACGGCGAAGTCGGCGTTGTAGTTGATGACCGCCCAGGCCGTGTGCGTCGCCGGATCGGCACCGTAGGTGCCCAGCGCGCAACCGGGATCCCACGGCCCCGCGACGAATCTCTTCGTGCCGCCGGTATTCCCGTCCACCGCGTTCACCCACGTGCCGTCCGCCCGGCGCGTCGCCAGGCCGAACGTCCCGCTCCGCAACTGGCCGGCGGAGACCATGGCGGGCGCGTAGGTCAGCGACAGCGCGTAGACGTCGGTCTCCGGCGCGCCCAGTGCCCGGGCCATGCCCCACAACGTCAGGATGCTGCTGGCGAGCCCCTTCACACCCGTGGCGCTCGCCCAGCCTGTGTCGACGGCTTTGGTCAACGGACGCCCGGCGCCGTCCACCTCCGTGCTGGAATTGACGCCGCCAAGGATGCGCGCCGTCGTGCCGCCATACGTCTGTTGCACAATGCCGTACGAGCCCCCCGGCGGCACGAGAAACTGCTTCCCGTTGAGGGAGTAGCCGAAGGTGTCGCGCTTGACGAAGGCGAGCGTCGGCGTGCTGCCGGCCAGCACATATTCGCCCGACTCGAGCCGCACCTCGACCGGCGCCGAGAAATACTCGACGGTCACCCGCGGGCCATCGACGGTGTAGACGCAATACCCGATTCGGTTCGGTTCCTGCACGATCGGGATTTCGCGCGGGGCAACGTCGTACTTCGTGTCAGGCGCGGGCACGGCCGGCACGTAGAACTTGGAGCTGTCGGACGCTCCGATGACCTCCTGCACGCTGGCCGTCCCGTCAGGGCTCGCGATCACGGATCGTTGGTACACGTGGTCGTGGCCGCTGATGTACAGGCGGACGCCGTGGCGCGCGAGGCTGCCGATGAAGGCGTTCCTGGCCGCCGCGTTGGCCGCCGGCGTCTGGCCCAGCAGCGTGTCGGCGTGGGTCTCGCCAATCAGGTTCTTGTGCCCAAGCACGAAGGCGTGCCCTCCCACGCGGGGCTCCGCCAGCATCCGGTCGATCCACGCCTGCTGCTCCGCGATGTTCACGTTGTGGTAGTTCGCCGACCCGTAGCCGGATCCGTCCGCCCGCGTGAACTGATCGAGCATCACGAAACGCGCGTGGCGGTAGACGAACGAGTAGCTGAGTCCCCTGAGGCCCGCCGTGGTCGTCACCGTCGTCGGACTGCTGAAGCCGGACCCGACGGTGAACGGGGCTCTGGTGCTGGGCGGCGGAGGGCCGTAGTCGGCCGTGGAAATCCGCGCGTCGGCCGGCGTCATGTTCTGCCGCCCGTCCTGGGTCTGCGGGAAGACGTGCTGAAACTCGACGGCCGAGTACATCGCGGCATCATGGTTACCGCGAAGCGGAAAGAAGCCGATGCCCGCATTGTAGAGCGCCTGCGCGAAATTCGCCCGGGTGTCGTAGCCGGCCACGCTGCCGTCGTTCACCAGATCGCCCACTTGGATGACGAATGTCACGCCGCGCCGAATGAACTCCTGGTTGATCTGCTCGATGACGGACACGGCGACCGTGTTCGGGTTCTTTCCGTCGTCCTTGCCGGTCCACTGGGTGTCGCTCAGCACGCCGAACTTCCAAGCCTGCGCGAGGGCTGGCGCGCCGGCCGCCAGGGCTGCCAGCACCACGGCGCACGCGACGAGACGTCGCACACTCGATCGGATGTCCATGAACCGTTCCCCTCCTCCGGCCCGCCGGAAGGCGTGATCGTATCCCAGGGCGGAGCGGCGGCCCCAACGGAACCACCCGCCCGTCGTGATGACATTCCGACCCGCGTTCGAATCGCAGTAAGCTATCTCGTCCGGACCGCCGGCGGGTGCTCGCCGGCGTCCCCACCTGCGAGGACGGCGCGCATGAAGCAGAACTTCCACATCGGCATCATGGGGAACCTCTTCTCGGGCAAGACGACGCTGATGAATGCGCTCGCCCGGGACCCGTACAAGGCGGAACTCGGGGCGCTGCTCGGCGGCGCCGAACTGCACGCCTTCTCGGAGCGCGTGGACAAGGGGTCGCTCATCGACGAGTGCCTGGCCCTCTTCTACCACGACCGCGTCGCCAACATCTTTCCGACCGAGCTGGCCTTCCTCCACATGCGCACGCTGCAGCAGCGCGAGATCCGCCACCTCATGACGCGGGAGAGCGCGCGTGGCGTGATCATCCTCGAGGACCGGCCGTTCCTCGACGGGCCCGAGGTGTTCGTCAAGCGGATGATCGACTCGGGCGAGATGCCGGCGGCGCACGCCAAGCTGTACCGCACCCTTTTTCACCAGACCCTGCGCAACGAGCACATCCGGCTGCCCGACCTGACCGTCTACCTCCGGACCGAGCCCGACGTGCTCGAGCGCCGGCGCGCCCGGCGCGCGGCCGAGGGGGACGCCTACGCGGAGACGATCAAGGCGGACTACCTGCGCGAGATCCACGCCAGCTACGAGGCGGTGGCGGCCGGCTGGCGCCGGACGCTGCTCAGCTACCAGGAGCACGCCATCGTGCCGCCCGACGCCGACCTGATGACGCTGCCGGCCGAGATCGACATGAACGAGCACCCCGACTACGTGCACGTCGCGGCCGGGACCATCCGCGAGAAGGTGCGGCGGATGATCGCCTCGCGCCGGCAGGGCGCGTAGGGGGGCGGAGGCGGCCTGGCCGTCCGACGGCGACCTGCCGTTTTCCCCGCCCACCAAGACGCCCGTTGGTGTATCTTCTCGCCACTGAAGCCTCGAACGAACTGACCGTGTGACCAGGAGCGCGCCGCCATGCGATCTTCCCGTCTCGGACGGTTTCTGCTGGTAATCGTCGTCGGGGTGCTGTTCGCCGGATGGATCCAGGCCGTCCGGGCCCAGGGCGGAAGCGGGCGCGGCGCGCCGCAGGCGCCGGCCGCGCAAGGGCCTCCGGCACAACAGGCCGGAGCCTCCGGCCGGGGAGGCGCTCGCGGCGGCGGAGCCGGCGGCGCGGCAGGGTTCTACGACTTCGACGCCACGGCGCCTTCGGGGATCGCGCTGCCGGACGCCGCCCCGGCCGAGACGCACCAGAAGATCCTCGTCAACGGGGAACCTCTGGCCTACACCGTGCGGGCCGGATTCCTGCCGCTGCGCAACGCCACCACCGGGTCGTCGGTGGCCCATCTCTTCTTCACCTACTACGCCAGGGACGGCGTGGCCGACGCGTCGGCGCGGCCGCTGATCGTGTTCCTGGGTGGCGCCCCGGGCGTGGCCGCGACGTGGCAGGAGTTCGGCGGCCTGGGTCCGAAGCGCATGAAGTGGTCGCAGGACGGGACCGCCGGCCTTCCGCCCTACGGGTGGACCGACAATCCTCACACGCTGCTCGACGAGGCCGACCTCGTCTTCGTCAACCCGGTCGGCACGGCGTTCAGCCGGCCCGACCAGCCGGCCAGGGCGGCCGAGTTCTGGACGACGGCCGGCGACGTCTCCTCGCTCGCCGAATTCGTGCGCAGCTTCGCCACGACCTACGGTCGCCGCAACTCGCCGCTCTTCCTGGCCGGCGACGACGTCGGGACCGGACGATCGGCGGGCCTGGCCAGTTACCTGATCGATCACCAGGTGCCGGTCAGCGGGGTCGTCCTGCTGTCGATGGCGCCGTCGGCCGACGCGACCGCGGGCGACACGCAGTACCTCACGCTGCTGCCGAGCCTGACGCTGGCCGCCTGGCATCACAAGAAGCTGGCGCCGGACGTCCAGGCCCTGGGCACCGACCGGGTGGCCGAGCAGGCCAGGCAGTTCGCCTCGCGCGAATATCTCCACGCGCTCTACAAGGGCGACCGGATGTCGCCGGACGAGCGTGCCCGGGCGACGGCGGACCTGGCGCGCTTCACGGGTCTTTCGGCGGTCTTCCTGGTGAACAACGACCTGCGGCTCCCGCTGGATCGGTTCACCTCGGGGCTGCTCAGGCCCGAACGCCGGGCGCTCTCGAACTCGGACTCGCGGGTGGCCGGCTACCTGCCCGGGAGCACGGGCGGGGGGCGCGGCGGCTCCGGCGGCGGCGCGCCGGCCGTCAGGTTCGACTACGGCCAGGCCAGCCTGGCCGGCGGCTTCCAGGCGGCCTACGAGACCTACCTGCGGCGGGAACTCGGCTTCACCAGCCCCGTGGGCGTGTTCTACCTCTCGAGCGGCGGCGTCGGGACGTTCACCTCGACCGGGAACGACGAGGCGAGCCTCGCGAGCGCCTTCGCTCGCCAACCCGGCCTGCGCCTGTTCGTCGGGGCGAACTACTTCGACCTCACGGCGCCGTTCTACGCCGTGGAATTCACCGTGGCGCACCTGAACGTGTCGCCGGAGGTCCGCGCCCGCCGCATCACCGTCCGGCACTACGAGGCGGGCCACATGGCCTACGTGGACAACGAGGCGCTGACCAGGCTGCACGCCGACCTGGCCGCGTTCCTGAAGGGCGCGCCGTCAGCGGCGCGGCAGTAGGCGCACGACTCCGAGGACCACCGCCATGCGCATCACCAACCGGCTCACTCCGACCTCCTGCGGTCTCGTCATCCTCGTCGCGGCGATGGGCGTCGTCGCGCTCGCGCAGGGGCGCGGCGGCCAGGCGGCCACCAACAGCTTCTACCGCTTCAACTACACCCTCGACGAGATGCAGCCGATCGCGTACCCGGCGCAGCCGATCGTCACCGAGCACCAGATCACGCTGCAGCGCGAGACGATCAGGTACACGGCCCACGTCGGGTTCATGCCCATCCACAACGCCACCAGCGGCGTGAGCGAGGGGCACCTGTTCTACGTCTACTACGCCAGGAGCGGCGTGACCGACAAGGCGAAGCGGCCGCTCTGGTTCCTGTTCAACGGCGGTCCCGGCGCGGCCACCATCTGGCTGCACATGGGAGCGTTCGGTCCGAAGATCGTGAAGATGGAGCCGAACGGGATGGCCACGCCGCCGCCCTACACCTACGTCGACAACCCGAACTGCCTGCTCGACACGGGCGACCTGGTGTTCATCGACGCGATGGGCACCGGCTTCAGCCGCCCGGATCGTCCGGGACTGGGCCCCGCCTTCGGGGGCGTGGACAACGACCTGGCGGCGTTCGGGGAGTTCATCCGCAGCTTCCTGAACCAGTACGACCGCTGGGGATCGCCGCTCTTCGTCGGCGGCGAGAGCTACGGGACGACGCGCGCCGCGGGGCTGGCCGGCTACCTGACCGACCGCGACTGCCCGGTGAACGGCGTGATGCTGCTCTCGGCGGTGATCGACGCGAACGCCGGCGCCGGCATTCAGCGCCAGCTGAGCACCCTGCCCACCGAGATCATGACCGCGCACTACCACAAGAAGCTGGCGCCGGACCTCCAGAAGCTGTCGGTCGGGCAGATGGCCGACCAGGCGCGCCAGTTCGCGTCGGGCGAGTACCTCGAGTTCCTGTTCGACGGCGCGCGCGCCACCGACGCCCAGCGCGAGAAGGTGCTGGGCGACATGTCGCGGTTCACGGGGCTGTCGAAGGCGTTCATCGCGGACAACGAGATGCTGATCCCGCTCGGGCCGTTCAGCACCGAGCTGCTGCGCGACCGGCACCTGATGACGTCACGTCTCGACTCGCGGTTCGCCGGCTACCAGATCGACGCCGGAGCGACGAGCACGAGCTTCGACTTCAGCAACGCCAACATCGAGAACTGCTTCCTGACGGCCTTCGAGGCCTACCTCCGCAACGACCTGAACTACCGGAACGAGGCGATCTACTACGTGTCGGGCAATGCGCCGCCCTGGTCCGGCGAGTACAACACGGTGGTGAACCTGGAGAACGGCTTCGCGAAGAACCCGCACATGCACCTGTTTGTCGGCATGGGGTACTACGACTTCGCGTGCCCGTTCTACCCGGTGGAGTGGACGCTCGCCCACCTGAAGGTGTCCGACGAGATCAAGGCGCACAACATCGCGGTCGGCTACTACGAGTCGGGCCACATGGTGTACATCGACCAGGCGGCGGCGGCGAAATATCACGCCGACCTGGTGAAGTTCGTCCAGGCGTCGCTGCCGAAGTAGGGTGTCACCCGCGAGGCGCGCCCGCCGGCCCGAGACGAGCCTTGCTAAGTGCTTCGAGACGCAATTGCGGCCGCGTATGTCTTCGGCGGACGCGGCCCGGTGTTGCTCCTCAGCACTTAGTCCTGAGGGCACAAATACGTTGCCGTATTTGTGCATCGAAGGACTAAGAGGTGGCTCGCCGCCAGTCCCGGCGGAGGATCGCCCAGAGCTCCTGATCGACCGACTGGTTGTCCACCACCGACACGCGGCGCAGGACCGCCTCGCGACAGCCCCCGGCCGCGCGCAGCGAACCCAGGGTCGCCAGGTTCTGGCGCGTCGTCTGGGCTTCGAGGCGCGAGATGCCGACCGTCTCGAACAGGAACTCCAGCAGCAGGTGCGTCATCCTGGGGCGCAGCCCGGTCCCGCGATGGACGTCCGCGAGCACGCTGCCCCACTCGGCGGTCACGAACTTCGGATCCGCCCGACGGATCTGCGCGAGGCCGACCGGCAGCCTGTCGGAGCCGACCACGGCGGCGTAACACGCGGCGCGTCCCATCTCGCGCTCGCGGATCACCCAGGCGATGTACTGCCTGAACAGCTTCTCCGTGAGCGGGGGCGGGTCGAGGAAGGCACGAATGTCGTGGGGGTTCAGGGTCCGCAGCAGATGGGGCGCGTCGGCGGGCTCGACTTCCCTCAGCGTGAGGCCGTCGCCCTCGAGCACCGGCAACCGCGAGCCCCATGGCGGCCTGGCGCAGGCCGTGCCGCCGTCGGATCCCGCGCGGGGGGCGACGGTCCGCTTCGGCTCGTCCGATGACGGTTGCCAGTCGTAGGCGACCCCGCGCCGCGCCGCCGTCCATTCGTCGTGCAGGATCGACCACAGCGTCCCGTTCACCGTTTCGCCCTGCGCGTCCCACACACCACGCAACACGCCTTCCTGCACGGCCCCGAGGGCCTCGAAGACCAGGTCTTCGCGGGTGTCGAGCGAGCGCATCTCGATGCGGTGGAACCCGATGTGACGGAAGGCGTAGTCCAGCGCCACTTCCGCGGCCGCCGCGAGCAGTCCCGTGGCGTAGAGCGGTTCTCCGAGCGCGACGGCGAACCGGCCGGCATGGCGGCCCACGTCCAGCCTGCGGATCAGGAAGAACCCGACGGCATCCCTCAACCCCAGCGGCACGATGGCAAAGCACACGCCGCGCCCGGCGCGCCGATCCTGGACGACCTCTCCGATGAACGACTCGAAGCCGGCGGCGCTGTCGGGCAGCGCCTCGGTGAACTGCCATGTCTCGGCCCGCTTCAGCCACCTCGCCAGCGACGCGGCATCAGAGGCGCGGATTTCGCGCAGCGTCAGCATCGGCGCGCGAAGGACCGGCAGCCCGGCCGTCCACTCCGTCGTTCCGACGATCTCACCGTGGGGCTTGAGCAGGCTGGCGCGGTTGGCCATGGCATTCTCTCGTCGCGTCAGCACCCGGGGGATGCTCGCGACCACCCAGACAGGTGGCAATTACCGGGCCATCGCGGGGCTTCTTCCCTAACCGGCCTGAAATGAATTGCTTAGAGGTAGCCCGGTCGGGCCTCGGCCTGGCGGGCGTTCGTTCGAGTGTGCCGGCATGGAACACGACAGGAGGCACCTGGTCGGAATATTGAGTAAACCGACGATTTGTGTCGTGTCACGAAATAGGCCGAGTTCCCAGAGTAGAACAACCGGGCGAACTCAGACCAGGTCGGCCCCGTGTTCCCGGAGCAACTGTCCGAGAACCGAGCGATGGCAGCGCGCCGGGTCGGCGCAGTAGCAGCCGACCGAGAAGTTGGTCTGGCGGGAGAGCGCGGCAAGCAGGGCGAGCAGTCGCGTCGCCAGCGGGCGCTTCATCTCGGCCCGGTAGCGCCTGGCGAAACGAAGCCACTCGCGCTCGTCCGACGCGTGCAACGCTTCCTTGACGAGGTCCTCCGACGGGGCGAGGTCGGGCAGCCACACGTCGTAGAAGTCGCGTGAGGCATGTTCCGACCGGGGCACGCCTCGCGGCGGACGACGGACCGTCCCGATGCGCAGGCCCTCGCCGGGAGTTCTCGGGCTTCCCAGCCGCACGACTCGAATCGCCATCGACGCAGCCTCCCTCGTACTTCCAGGCTACCACCGGGCCGGCCGGTTGCGCGGGGCCCAGGCAGCCGCGGCGGGACCGGGGCCCGGCCCGCGGTCGTGACCCCACGTGTAATACAGCCCGAGGTAGCCTACGCTGTGCCGCTCGCCGGCGACCGTGTGGCCGGCCATGAACAGCAGCGACAGCGCTCCGCGGAGGGTGAAGTAGCCGCCGACGTTGCCGAAGGTGGACTGCCGCGCGCCGATCGCCTGCGCGTTCTGGTGGTAGACCTCGGTGCCGAGGACGAGCCGAGTCGTCACCTGGCGCTGTACGAGCCAGCCGGCGAAGAGCGAGTCCTTCATGCCGGGGGCGTGGTTGATCTCGTAGCCGACGCCGCCGTAAGTCGTCCAGGGACCGCGGCTCTTCTGTATCCAGACCGGAAGCCGCGCCCACAGGCGACCGTTGCCCAACCCCCGGACGCTGTCGCCAGACGGGAGTTCGACCTGCGGGAAGATGCCGACCTGCGGGCGCCTGGCGGTCTCGTTCACGAACCGGTACTTCGCGCCGATCTCGATGTCGCCGACGCCGTAAGCCCGGCCGGGCGTGACGTAGGCCGCCGGCACGATCACGTGCAGTTGCAGGTTGGGCGCGGCCCCGACGTTGAACTCGAACGCGGGGCCGACGAAGGCGCCTCCGCGCGGGCCGCGGTCGGCCGTGCCGAACAGGTAGGCCTCGAAGTGCCGCCACTTGACCGGCTCGGGGTCGTCGGTGAGGAACGGGGGGCCGGCGAGCGCCGAGGCCGCCTGCACCACGACCGCGAGTCCGGCGGCCAGGAGCGACGGCGCGATCCGCGCCCGAGGGTTGTCGGTCCTGCGCGTTGCGCTTCCGCGGCAGTTTCCGGACACTCATCACCCCCGATGCACGATGCGAAGATGCCCGTCCTCCGATTATGGTCGTGTCGGCCGGCCGCGGGTCAGTCGTGCAGCACGATGCTGAGCAGAGAGTTGTGGATCTTGAGACCGCCGTTGTACTCGATGAAGCCCATCTTCCGGAACTTGTTCATGAAGTAGTTCACGCGCGAGCGCGTGGTCCCGACCATCTCCGCGAGGACTTCTTGCGAGATCTTCGGCACGACTGAATGCGGCTCATCGGGCTTGCCGTATCGCGCGAGCAGCAGGAGCGTGCGCGCCAGCCGCTTCTCGCTCGAATTGAACAGCTGGTCGACCAGGTCCGCCTCGATCCGGATGTTGCGGGCCAGGAGGTGCTCGATGAACCGGTCCGCCAGGTCGTGCTCGGTGTGAAGCAGGCGGGCCATCTGCGCCTTCGGGATGGCCAGCACCGTCGTCGGTTCGGCCGCGGTGGCGGTCCCGAGGCGGAGCGGCCGGCCGGCCAGGACCCCCTCACCGATGAACTCGCCGGGCCCGAGCATGGCCACGACCGCTTCCTTGCCGGTCTTGGAGAGCACCGACAGCCGAATGCTGCCCTTCTGGATGTAGATGATGCTGTCGGAGGGATCCCCCTGCGAGAAGATCGCGTCTCCCCGACGGTAGTCTGCGGGACGCGTCGCCGCGCCGGTCGAGCTGAGAAACGCCTGGACGTCGAAGTGTGGCTTGAGCTTCTTCCGCTGAACCATAGAAGAACGAGTAATAGTGTACACCCGCCGGTCAAGAGCGGAGCGCGCGGCATGGGGTCGGACCGGCGAGCCCGAGCGGGCCTCCTCGTCTAGTTCGAGTTCGAGGTCTTGATGTCCTTCAGATCCCGGTAGACGCGGCGCATCTCCTCAAGGAACTTCATCTGTTCGAGGTTGGTGCTGAGGGCCTCGGCGGCGGCGCGCACCGACGCGACGACGGCGTGGCGCGCCTCCTCGGCCGCGGCGCGGGCATCCTCCCCGGCGTGACGCGCGTCCTCGGCCGCGGTTCGCGCCTGCTCGGCCGCCGACCGGTCGGACTCCGCGACGAAGCGCGAGGCCTCGCGCTCCTGCCGGACCCGCTCGAGCGCCGCGCGTTCCCGCTCGTGGCTGTCCCGCGCCTCCTCGGCGAGGCGCCGAAGCCGTTCGGCGTGAACGCGGGCCGTCTCGTCGTCCAGGCGGCGGCGCTCCGCGGAGCCGCGGTCCTCCTGGTCGAGTTGGCTGCGGCCCGCCGGGGCGTCCCGCGCCGGCTCCGGTCCGGGCTTGTGTCTCCTGCTTCCTCGTGTGTCTTTCGCCATTGGGAGGGTCTCTCGAGGCGAGGCCGCGCAGTGACGCCGTTCCGCCCAGCCTTGGAACCATCCTAGGCGTCGGGCTCGTCCCCGGTCTGTACCCTTGTGAACAGGCGTCGCTCCGACGGCACGGCACCGCGCCTCGTGCATTCTCCGTGCAACGGCGCCCACTTTCGCGTTGACTCCCGCAGGCCGCGTGCCTAGATTGCCAGTTGTCAGCCGCGGTACCCCCGGATCCTCCGACGCACGCGACCCGCACGTGACGGAAACAGGGAGGAGCGCATGCCTGCCATCACGCCCGCCATGAGCCGGATGTTCGTTGGCAACGTCAGGCTCGTGCCTGCCCCCAGGCGGACCAGCCTGCTGCCCGACACCCCGGCCGTCGAATTCAGGGGAGCGGGTCCGCAGGCGCTGGTCGTTGGCGCCGGCCTCGTCGCCGCGGCCGACACGGTGCCGGCGGCAGCGCGGCAGGACATCGTCGACTGCACGCTGTTCGCGCAGCTGGCGGCGACGGCCGCGGCCGGCGACGCCGGGGATGTCGGCCCGTGGTACCGGGCCTACTTCGGCGCGCTGACGGCGCTCGGCTGGGCGCAGAGCGACACCGGGTTCGAGAGGTACGAGTTCGCCGGCAGGAACGCGGAGGCCCACCAGGCCGTCCTCAGGGTGCTGACGGCCCTGCTCGGACCGCACGCCGGGTCGCTCGCCATCGTCAAGGCGGCGATCGACGCCCTGCAGTCGATGACCGAGAACCGGCCGTGGCTCACGCTGTTCGAACGGGAGAGCCGGACGGCGGGCGCCGCGCGGTTCCAGGTGGCGACCGCCGAAGTCGAGGCCAGCGACCTGCTGCAGGTGGCGCTCGTCGGCTTCAGCCTCAAGGCGACGGACGAGATCACCCAGGTGCTGTTCTTCAAGTGCGGATCGAGTTCGACCAGCCTCGACTACGCGGCGGGCCGGGCCACGATCTACGAGGCCGCGCTCGCCGACGTGCGCGCGACGATCGCCGACCGGCTCGCCGGCTACCGCCGTGCCATGATCGGCGAGATCGAGCTTCCCGCCTCGCCGCTGAGGCCGTCGGAACCCGGGCCCGGCGCCAGGCCCGCCGCCGCCCCGCAGGGACTGCCGGCCGGCGTACCGGGGCTTGCGCCGCGCAGTTCCCCCGCCAGGATGGTCCGGGCGCTCCTCTCTTAGCCGGGATCGGTCGCCACTCGGTGCGTTCGCTGCTCGGCGCGAGCCGCGTGCCGGCCGCGGCCTTGATCGGAGGCCGCGCGTTGTACTGATCGTCAGCCGCGGCTCGGATGGCGTCGGTCAGGGCTCGCGCAGCGCCGTCGTCGGTTCGACTCGCGTGGCGCGGAACATCGGCACGGCGTGAGCGGCGAGGGCCACCGAGCCGAGCACGGCCGCCACGACGGCAAGCGTTGCGGCGTCGGTGGGCCGGACGCCGAACAGCAGCCCCTCGAGCGAACGGCTCACGCCGAGCGTCACCGCCAGTCCCAGGCCGAGCCCCCACGCCACCAGCCCGGCGCCGTCGCCGACCACAAGCCTCGCGATGTCGCTGCGCGTCGCGCCCAGGGCCATCCGGACGCCGATCTCCTGGCGGCGCTCTGCCACCAGGCCGGCCACGACGCCGTAGAGTCCGACCGACGACAGGATCACGGCGGCGGCCGCGAATGCCGCGAGCAGCAGCATCACGAAACGGCGCGGCGCCAGGGTTCGGCGGACGAGGTCCTCGAGCGCGGCGGTCCTGTCGATCGGGACCCCGGGCGCCTGCTCGCGGAGTGCGCGGCGCAGCGCGGACTCGAAGCGACCCGGCTCGACCGCGCCCCGCACGACGAGAACCAGCGACGAATCGACGAACTGCGATTCCGGCACGTAGAACTGCATGGTGGCCGGGCGCGACAGATCTTCGTGGTGCACGTCGCCCACGATCCCGGCGATGGTGCGCCAGGGGCCGGAATCCGCGGGGCCGACGCGGACGCGCTTGCCGATCGGGTCCTCGCCCGGGAAGAGGGCGTGGGCCGCCGCCTCGTTGACGAGGATGATGGCTGGGCCGCCGCGGGCGTCCGCCGCGGAGAACAGGCGGCCGCGCCGCAGCGGGATGCGCATCACCGGGAAGTAGTCGGGCGTCACGCCGTACCGCTCGAGTGACGGGTCCAGCTCGGGGTTTGCCGGGATTCTCCCCTCGATGTGGAAGCCGTACCGATCACCGTTGCCGCCGAGCGGGACCTGGCTGGTGAACGCCGCCGCGCTCACGCCGGGCAGCGCCCGCACTCGGTCGAGCAGCCCATCCATCGCCGCGACGAGGCGTGCCTCGTCCGCGTATCGGGCGCCGCCGAACTCGACGTTGGTGGTCACGACGTGGCCGGGATCGAACCCGGGGTCCACCGCCAGCAGCGAGCCCATCGTGCGGATCATCAGCACCGCGCAGGCGAGCAGGGCAACGCTGGCGGCGAGTTCCGTCACCACGATCGAGCGGCGCAGCCGGTGGGACGATCGACGGATGGCCCGGCTCCCGCCCGAAAGCCCCGCCCGCAAGTCCACGCGGGCGACGTGCCACGCCGGCAAGAGGCCGAACGCGATCGTGCAGACGAGGATGAGCGAGGCCGTGAGTCCGAGCGCCGGCACGTCGATGGCGGCCTGGGTGGCGCGCGGCAGCCACGGCGGCGCGAGCGTGACCAGTGCGCGCAGGCTGGCCTGTGCCACGGCGAGGCCCAGCGTCGCCCCGAGCGAGGCCATCAGCGCGCTCTCGACGACCAGCTGGCGCACGAGCCGCCACCGGGAGGCGCCGAGAGCCGCCCGCACCGACAGTTCGCGCTGCCGTTCGGCGCCCCGCGTCAGGAGCAGGTTGGCCAGGTTGGCGCACGCGACGAGCAAGACGAACGCCACCGCCCCCATCAGGACGAGCAGGACGTGGCGAGCGCCGCCGGCGACCTCGTCGTGCAGCCCGACCACCGCCACGGCTGCCGTGCCGTACTCCTTCGGGTACTGGGATCGCAGGCTCCCCTGGATGGTGTTCAGCTCGACGGCGGCCGCGCCGAGCGACACGCCGCCCCTCAGTCGCCCGACCGCCCGAAGGTGCTGGCAAGTGCGGCACGCGTAGGGCAGGGACGCATCGTAGCCGAGCGGCGCCCACAAGTCGGCCGGCTCGTAGTAATGGCTGGCGATGACCGGTTCGGCGTCGGGCGGCATCACGCCGACGACGGTGTAGCGCCTGCCGTTCATCGGGATCGACCGTCCGACGATGGCCGGATCGGCGCCGAACCGGCGGCGCCACAACCCGTCGCTGAGGAGCACCACACGCCACTGCTCCGGCTTGTCCTCCTCGGGTCGGAAGTCGCGACCGAGCGCCGGACGGACGCCGAGCATCCTGAAGAAGTTCCACGACACCTTGAGTCCGGAGAGCCGCTCCGCGCCGTCGGCCGCCTCGAGCGTGGTTGTCCACCAGCTGACCAGCGCGAGGTCGGCCAGCGACCGGCTCCGCTGCCGCCAGTCGGCCGCTGTCAGAAACCCGACGGGAGCGACCGGTTCCCGGGCACCGGACTCGCCGACGGCGACGAGGCGATCGGGGTGGGCGAAGGGCAGCGGCTTCAGCAGCGTGCCTGAGACGAGGCTGAAGATCGCGGTGTTGGCGCCGATCCCGAGGGCCAGCGTCAGGATCGCCGTCGCGGTGAAGGCGGGGCTGCGCCGAAGCTGCCGCAGCGCGTACCGTACGTCCTGCGCGACGCCCGCAAGACCGCCCGCGGTCGGCGCCAGGCCGGGCCTCATCGCGGGGCGGGCCTTGGCGGCGCGGATCTCGCGCGCGAGCCGCTCCCGGTCCTGGACCTCGGCGAGGACGGCGGCGCGGGCCTCCTCTTCGGACAGGCCGCGGGCCAGGTAATCCTCGTACCGGTCAGCGCAGTGCTGCGCCAGTTCCTCGAGGATCTCGCCTTCCGCCGCCGGGTCCTGACCGAGCGGCGGAAGCGTCCGCGCCAGCTGTGCCTTCCAGTCGACCACGGGGAGTCCCTCCTCCTACTCGACGCGGATGCCCGCCACGCGCTGCAGCGCGGCGAAGAGCGTCCGCCAGCTGGTCCGGTGCCGCGCGAGGACCTTGCGGCCTTCCCGCGTGATCCGGTAGTAACGCCGCCGCCGCTGTCCCGCCTTCTCCACCCACCGGCCGACGATGACGCCCTCGCGTTCGAGGCGGTAGAGGGTGGGGTAGAGCGAGGCGATGCTGAAGGTCAGCTCGCCGTCCGAGCGGATCTCGATGAGCTTGCCGATCTCGTAGCCGTGGCGCGGCCGGTCCTCGACCAGCGCGAGGATGAGCATCTCGGCGCTGCCCTTCTTCAGCTGTGACAGAGACATATACGAGAACAATATGTGTGAGACAAATATATGTCAAGCGCGCGGGGGAGATGCCTGTCGCGGGCGGGGCTCGGTGCGGAGGGGCAGTCTGTCGTCGGACCGTGCGCTGGGGCCGGTCGGCGGAGGCGAGGCCGGAGCCTCGCCCCCGCCCGATTCGGTCGTCGCGAGCCCGCACCTTCACGAGCGCTCGATCATCACGCGCCAGCGGCGCGCGCGAGCTTCGGCATCGCCATCCCTTCCTTGTTCGGCGCCTCGAAGTACTCGTTGCGCGCGGCGCCTGCGGTGGCCGGGTCGAGGAAGCGGCGGACGGCATCGACCGAGTTCGCCTCCCACACGCACACCGCCTTTCGGCCGTCCGGCGAGGGGAACGTGTGGATCACCTTGAGGCCCGCCGGCAGGCCTTCGGTGACCGACTGCGCGGCTGCCCAGAACTTCGCGGTATCGCTGATCGCGTGATTGACGACGACGTACATGGACTCCTCCTTGCGCAGCTGGGGGCTGCGCGCCCGGTTGAGTGGACGTCGAGCGTTCTACCTCTTGCGTGGTTGGTAAGCCTCTCCCGATCCTACCGCCGCCCGGCTCGGCCGGCTGCCGGAATCAAATGTCGGCACTGACGAGGTGGCGGTCGGACGATGAACGAGGGGTTGGGCACAGACGACGTCTGCCGCAACACACCTGTGCGCCTCGCCTAGTCGAGGCCCAGCGACCGCCGCAGCCGCGCGCTGTCGGCGCGCTGGTCCGGATCCCGCTGCGTGTTCCTGACCTCGAAGGCTGGGCCATACCGGCTTCACCGTCAAGCGTGTATAATCAGCGACGTGATCGAGTCGTTTGCCGACCAGGCCACGGCCGACCTGTTCTACGACGCCGACACGAAGGCGGCCCGACGGTTCCCCCGCGTCTTGTGGGCGCGGATTCAGCAGAAGCTCGTCGTTCTCGACTCGGCGAGCCGGCTGTCCAATCTGGCGGCGCTACCTGGAAACCGGTTGGAGCCGCTCAAGGGCGGTCGCGCCGGCCGTTACAGCCTCCGGGTGAACGACCGGTATCGCCTGACGTTCCGCTTCGAGAACGGACATTGCCGTGAGGTGCGGTGTGAGGACTATCACTAGGAACCTGTCCAGGCCGCGCGTTCAGATTCCGCCCGGCCGGATTCTGCTCGAGGAGTTCCTCGTCCCGGCGGGGTTGAGCCAGGTCGAGGCGGCGCGACGCATGGGTGTTCCGTTGAATCGGCTCAACGAAATCGTCCGCGGGCGGCGGGCGATCACCGCAGACACGGCCATTCGCCTGGGCGCGCTCTTCTCGATGTCAGCCGAGTTCTGGATGAACCTGCAGGCGGCATCGGACTTGCACCAGGCACGCCTTGCGCTGGAGCGGGCTGGATGACCTCTCCCCGGCCTGATGAACATCTGCCCGTCGATGTGTTGAGGATGCCCGATGGAGGTGGTCGGGGCGCCGGGATTTGAACCCGGGACTTCCTGCGCCCAAGGCAGGCGCGCTACCAGGCTGCGCTACGCCCCGACTCGTGGTGGGAAGCTGAACGGACGCTCCCCATCATACTCGACCGATTGGGGCGGGGGAAACCACGCCCGCTCCGCGCACCTACTTGACCGCGAGTCGACTGAGTTCCGCCACGGCTCCGTCGTACTCGAGGAACTTCCTGGGGCAGCCGTCACGCGCGGCCGCCAGCAGCGCAGCCCCCGCTTCCTGCTCCCCGCGCCACAGCGCGCGCTCTCCCTCGTAGAAGTTCGCCTCGCACACGTGGCCCTTCTGCTTCTCGGCGTCGGGATCGGCAGCCGCCGCCTTCAACTGTTCGGCGGTCATCTCCCCGATGTAGAACTTCAGCACCGGCCCCGGCCACTTCGCGAGATCGAGCTTCGCGGCCTGCTGCGCCAGCTCTGCGGCGTCGTCCTGACCGAGCCGTTCCCGCGTCACGTGTTGCCAGAGCACCGCATAGGGGAAGGTCGAAGACGACGGGGAACTCATCTCGATGAAGCTCCGGAAGTCCGCCGCCGCCCCGTCCAGGCTCCCCGTGACGAACTTCGCGGTCCCTCTGACGAAGAACGTCTCCGTCTGGGCCGAACGGAGGTTGATGGCCTTGTCGAAGTCCGCGATGGCGCGATCGAACTGGCCGGATTTCAAGTAGGCGCTGCCCCGACCTTCGAGCGCGTCGGTGAGGTCCGGTTTCAGGCGGAGCGCTTCGTCGTAGTCGGCGATGGCCTTGTCGAACTGGTCGCTGCAGACGTAGGCGGCCGCGCGATCGACGAGCGCAACCGGGTCATCGGGCTGCCGCTGGAGGTACGCGCTGAACTCGGCCAGAGCCAGATCGTACTTCTTCATGTCCGAGTACGCGGCACCGCGACCGAGAAGTGCAGCGAGATTCTGCCGATCCAGTCGAAGGACCTTGTCGAGGTCAACGAGGGCTTTCTCGGGTTCTCCCAGCTTGCCGTACACCGCGGCGCGGGCGAGATACGCCTTCGCGTCTCGCGGCTTCTCCTTGATGTAGTCGCCGAAATCCGCCAGAGCCCTGTCGAACTGACCTCGCCGGAGATAGACGAGAGCCCGGTAGAAGTGAGCCGGCGCATAGGTGGCGTCGAGGCGCAGGGTCTCGCCGAAGTTGGCGAGAGCCATGTCGTCCTGGCCGAGCTGGAAGGCGGCGGTGCCTCGATTGAAGTGCGCGGTGGCGGCGTTCAGCCTGGATTCGCCGCCAGCCAGGATGATGGCGAGGCAGCCGTCGAGCCTCGCCGCCGGGTCCTGGCCGGCGCATTTCTTCCAGTTCTCACTCCGGGTCTGCCCGGCAGCCGCCGTGGCCATTCCTAGGATGAGGCCTGCACAAATGAACGTTCCGCGCCTCACGATTGCCCTCCGTGGTCGGATTCGACGTGGCCGCATGATACATGCGAGCGGGCGGGATTGCGAACGACGCCGCTCGGGCAGCGGCACATCGAGCGGTCGCGGCGATCACGGCCGGTCGTACCGCTCGTTCACCCACCGCCGGACGAGGTCCGCCACCAGCGTGGCCGCGTCCTTCCAGGTCGCGCCCTCTCCCTGGAACTCCCGGCCGACGCTCTGTCCGGACTCGCGCAATCGCACGGTGAGGAGGCACCGCGAGCCAGGCAGCGTCTCGCGCCGGAGGACCTCGACGCTGAGGTCGGCGTCGAGGGGGATGTCCGCGACCAGCAGGATCCCGGGCTTCCTGCGAAGCTCTTCTTTCAGGTCGGCCACCGAGGCGCGGCGTGGTTCCTGCCCCGGCAGCGCAGGCTGTCCCGGTCTGGCGACCTCGGTGAAGACGTAGACGCGCGGCAGCGGTCTCGCGGCCGTCCCCTGCGCGAGAGCGGGCGCGCCCCACGCGCCGGCGAGGACGACGACGGCGGCGGCCAGGCGGACGGCCCGAACGGACGCGGCGTGGACGCTCACCCTAGCCTCCCTCTTCCTTCATCTTTCTGAGCGTGCGGCGCTCGCGCTTGTCGGGCGCCCGCACGGGGCGCGACCCGAACGACTGCCGGAACGCGCGGGCGAGTTCGCGCTGCTCGATCTCCTCGGGAGTCGGCGGCGGCGTCCGGTCCTCGTAGAGCGCGCGGGCCTCGGCCTTCGGCAGGTGCTGCTCGGCCAGCGCGACCACGACGACGGTCTGGCGCCGCCCGAGCGGGCGCGTGATGCGCAGTTCGTCGCCGACGCGCAGTTGACGGTGCGGCTTGCGGGGCTGCCCGTTCACGTCCACCTTGCCGCCGAGGCACGCCTTCTGCGCCTCCGAGCGCGTCTTGAACAGGCAGGTCACGTCGAGCCAGACGTCGAGGCGAACGTTATCCGGCATGGTCTCAGTCCTGAGCCTTGAGTCTTGAGTCCTGAGCCTCCGGGCCTGGGCCTTGAGCCTGCATGTATTTCCTGAGCCTTCGAAACGCCTGTCCGCGGTGACTCACCGACGCCTTCCGCGCGGCAGGCACCTCGGCCAGCGTGCAGCCGAACGGGGGGTAGTAGAAGATCGGGTCGTAGCCGAACCCGCCGATGCCCCGCGGCGGCGACGTGATCCGCCCCTCGATCGTGCCGTCAGCCTCGAACAGGATCTCGCCCGGCCGCGCGAGCGCCAGCGCGCACCGGAACCGCGCCGGGCTCTCCGGCGCGCCGCGCTCGTCCAGCATCCGGTAGATCAGCGCGAACTTCTCGGGATAGGCGGGCGCCTGCTCGCCGCCGAACCGCGCCGAGTACACGCCGGGTGCCCGGTCGAGCGCGTCGATTTCGAGGCCCGAGTCCTCGGCGACGACGAGTTCGCCGGTGGCGCCCGCGTAGTGGAGCGCCTTGGCGCGCGCGTTCTCCTCGAAGGTGCGCCCGGTCTCCTCGGGCTCCGCGATGGCGGGGTAGTCGGCGAGGGCGCGGACCTCGAGGTCGAGGCCGGCGAGGACGTCGCGGATCTCGCGCAGCTTGCCGGCGTTGGTCGTCGCCAGTACGAGCGTGGTCACGCGAGCGGTCCGACGATCTCCCGCTGGAGGGCATTCAGCTGGCGGATTCCCTCCTCCGCGAGATCGATCAGCGAGAGGAGCGCCTCGCGCCCGAATGGCGCCGCCTCGGCGGTGCCCTGCACCTCGATGAAGCGCCCGTCGCCGGTCTGGACGATGTTCATGTCCACGTCGGCGCGCGAATCCTCCTCGTACGCCAGGTCGAGCAGCGCCTCGCCGTCGACGATGCCGACGCTGGTCGCGGCGACGAAATCGCGGACCGGCATCGACGCGATCTGGCCGGCTCCGCGCATCTTCTGCAGCGCGAGCGCGAGCGCGACGAAGCCGCCGGTGATCGAGGCCGTGCGCGTGCCGCCGTCCGCCTGGATGACGTCGCAGTCCACCCAGATCGTCCGCTCGCCCATCTCCTCGAGCCGCGTCACCGCGCGCAGCGAGCGGCCGATGAGCCGCTGGATCTCCTGCGTCCGGCCGCCCACCTTCCCGGCGCTCGACTCGCGCTGGTTGCGCGTGGTCGTCGAGCGCGGGAGCATGCCGTACTCCGCCGTCACCCAGCCCTTGCCGGAGTTGCGCCGGAACGGCGGCACGCGGTCCTCGACGCTCGCCGTGCAGATCACCCGCGTGTCGCCGACCTCGATGAGGACCGACCCCTCGGCGTGCTTCACGTAGTTCGGCGTGATGCGGACCGGCCGGAGGGCGTTGACGGGACGGCTGTCGGGGCGCTGCATGTCGGGTTCCCTTACTTGATCGGCGACGGTCTCGCGCGGCACGGTCGGCACGGTTGGCACGGTCGGATCGGGCGTGACCGGCCCGGAGCCCGCCGGCGGAGCGGGCGCGGCCGGCTCCTCGATCCACGACGGACCGGCCGGCAGCGGGCGCCGCAGGTCCACGTGTCCGGCCAGCGAGTCCACCTCGCGGCCGTCCACCAGGATCTGCACCGTCTTCACGGCGGGCAGGTTGGCCGTCACGGCGTTGATGATGGAGTATACCGTGAGACTCTCTTCGAGCGCGCCGCCCGGGTGCGCCGTCGACGCCTCGGCGCTGAGGTCCACGAAGGCCTGGCCCTGAGCGTCCACGAAGATCGCCCGCAGCCGCGTGCCGTCGGGAATCGCGCTGACCAGCGGCGGCGCAGGCCGCTCGAGCTGGGCCTCCACGATCCGCTGCGCCTGCATCAGCGTGCCCTGGCCGAACGGGACCTCGCGCTCGACCGCCACCAGCCGCAGCCCGTCGTCGGACACGTAGAAGAGGTGCGCCTTGATCTTCGGCGTCGAGGGCGGGGCCGGCGGCTCGGTCGCCACCGCGGGCTCGCCCGACTGCGCCAGCCAGCGCGGCAGGAGGAGAGACGCCGCCACGAGCAGGGTCGCGGTGAGCGCGACGACGAGCGCCCACGCCAGCCAGGGGCCGCGCGTCATGGGCGCCTCCGGACGGGCTCGGCCGGCGGCAGCGCGCCCGCGGGGCCCGGCGTCTCGCCCGCGCGGTCGCGGAAGCGGATCAGGCCGTCGAGGATCGCCTGCGCCAGGGTGCCCTGGTAGGCGTCCGAGACGAGCTGCTGCGCCTCGTCCGGGTTGGTCAGGAAACCGATCTCGACAAGGACCGCCGGCATGTTGACGCCCGCCAGCACGCGCAGCGGCGCCTGCTCGATCGCGCGCGGACTCACACGGACGCGCCCCTGGAGCTTCTCCTCGATCGACGCGGCGAGGAGCGCCGACTCGCCGACGTGGCGCACCTGCGCCAGATCCCAGGGGATCATCTCGATCGTCCGCGAGAGGCCGCCGACGGCCGGCAGCGTCTGGCGAGTCGCCGCCGCCCGGCGCTCCTCGTCGCCGGAGAGGCCCCCCGAGAAGCAGTAGATCTGGGCCCCGATCGGCTCCTGGCGCACCGAGGCGTTGACGTGGAGACTGACGAACACGTCGGCCATGTTGTTGTTGGCCAGCGCCGCCCGTTCGTCGGGCGTCACCGCCCGGTCGGCGTCCCGCGTCAGCAGCACGCGAACGCCCAGCCGGCTCTCGAGCAGCGCCTTCAGCCGCCGCGCGACCGCCAGCGTGATGTCCTTCTCGAGCGCTCCGGTGGCCCCGCGCACGCCGGTGTCGTCGCCGCCGTGGCCCGGGTCGATGACGACGGTCCTGAAGCCGCCTGCCGCGGGCTGGGCCCCCGCCGACGGCATCTCCGGCTGCTGCGGGGCGAACGACGGGGCGCCGCCGCCGCGCGGCGTCGTCGGGGCCGGTTCGGCCGGCGACGGCAGCAGGTCGATCGCCAGCTGTCCGCCGTCGTCCTGCGGGACGAACGACCCGCGATAGGACCCGAGACGCGCGCCGACCTCGATCGCCACGATCGTGCCGGGTTCGATCGCGCGGACGGCCTGCACCAGGCCCTGGGGGCCGGCTGCCGGCAGCGACAGGTCGAGCGCGTCGGCGTCGAACCGCACCAGGACCCGGCCCGCGTCCTGCGAAATCGTGTAGGGGGTCTTCGGGCTGACCGTCAGGGTCACGCGCGTCTGCGGCCCGGTCACGTCCTCCCGCACCGCCACCCGCGGCACGCGCACGGCCCCGACCAGCACGAGCCGCGAGGTCTTCCTGACGTCGAGGCGCTGATCGGTACACGACCGAGAGCGCCCGGCTGATGAACTCGACCGGCACGAGCCACCGCCGGCCGTCGCGGGACGGCGGGCAGGGCAGCGAGACCAGGCGCCCCGCCGCCGAGGCGAGCGGCTGGCCTGGCGTGAGGATGACGCTCCGGCCCTTGTGCGTCACCGTCAGGCCGCCGGCGAGCGCGTCCTCCCGCACCGAGAGCTGGAACATCGCCGCCAGGTCGTCGAGCCCGACCATCACGTCGCTGCCCACGAGCACGGCCGGGAGCGGACGCCTGGCGTCGGCCGAGATCACCGTGAACGGCGGGGTGGCATGCGCCGCCGCAGGCTGGCGCGCAAAGAGCGCCACGCCGGCCAGGAGCGGCAGGGCGAGCGCGACGATCGGTCGGAGTCTTGATGGCACCAAGGCACCAACATGATAGATCAGCGGTCGGGCGGAATCGCGGGCGCGTCGGTTCGGACGTCGAGCCAGCCGTGCAGCGCGACGCACAACGCCATGCAGTCGGCGACCCCGCCCATGGTCAGGTTGAGGCGCCGGTACTCGGCGTTGAGCGCGGCGAGCCAGGGCAGGTACCCGCGGCGATGTTCGATGAGCTGCTGAAGGCGGGCGCCGTCGCTCCTGAGTCGCGCGAGCCCCGCGAGCCCGCATCGATGGACCGCGGTCGTGTCCTCGACCGCCTGCATCAGGACGGCCATCAGCAGGTGCTGCGTGGTTTGGGAGTCGGGCCCGCCGTCGCGCAGCACCGGCAGGCCACGGTCGAAGACCGACGGAAGCCCCAGCAGGGCTTCGCGGTGAATGCCGCCCAGGGAGTGGTCGGCCCTGACGCGCGCGCCGTGCGACTCGGAGGCGGACGACGCCTGGGATTCCTGGCGCGGCGACAGGATCCGCTGAGCCAGTGCGCCGACCCCGGCCCGCAAACCGCCCGCGCCCTTGCCGGCCGCGGCAGCGAGCAGGACGAGGCCGGCCAGGAAGATGTAGCCCTTGTGCGTGTTCGTGCCGGTCGCCTCGATCATCCGCCGCTCGGCCCGCCTGCCCGCCTCGATGCACGCCGGCAAGTCGAGAGGGTCGGCGCGGTCGAGCAAGTCGTCGAAGTAGCCCGGCAGCAGGTCGATGGACCGCGCCATCGCGTCGAACGACAGGTCCGGGTGCGAGCCGCAGTCGATCCGATCGACGAGGCCGGGCTTTGGCGTCAGCTCGAGCTCGGTTCGCGCGCCGGCGACGAGCAATGACGCCAGCACGCGGACGAGGAGCCGGTCCGCGGCGGCCGAGACGTCGGCGTCGGCGTGCCGCGAACGCCGGATGCACTCCACGGCGGGGGCGTCGCAGACCAGGCAGGGACGCGCGGGCAGGTGGAGCGACGCCCGACCGACCTGCGCGCCGGCCGGGTCGTACACGTCGAGATCGACGAGCCGACCGGCCGGAAGGGACGCCTCGAGGACGACCGTCGCGCGCTTCACCGGCTCGGGTGGAAGGGGCACGCCGAACGCGGCCCACGCGCCGGCGGCGTCGCGGCCGGACTCGAGCGGATTCACGGGAAGAGCCCGCGCGAGGGCGTCGGCGGCCAGGCGCTGCAGGGCGAAGATCCCGGGCCTTCGCTTGTCCGGTCCCGGGGCGCTCACCGAGAGGAAGACGACCGAGCCGTCGGCGCCGCGCAGGCGGTCGAGCACGGCCTGTCGGGCCTCGCGCGCGTCGAGCAGGCGCCGCCGCAACACCCCCAGCCCCTGATCCCCGGTCCCCGATCCCTGATCCCCGATCCCCGATCCCTGAACCCCGATCCCTGTCACTCCTTCACCCGCCGCACCACGTCGATGATCGACCCGTCCCGGTACTCGATGAGCGCGACGATTTCGTCCTCGAACTCGAGCGGCCGCGGCTTGCCGGTGAGCGCGTCGATCTCGGCCTGGAGCTGGCGGATGTCCTTGAGCGGCAGCCGGCGGCGCAGGAGTTCCTTGCGGAGATCCGGGTGCTTGTCCGCGACGGCGATCCCGCGCTCGGTCACCACGACGTCGATCGTCTCGCCGGGCGTCGTGATCGTCGTCACTTCGTCGCGGACGATCGGCAGGCGGCCGCGGATGGACGGCGCCACCACGACGGCGAGCTTCGCGCCGGCGGCCGTATCCGAGTGCCCGCCGGTGTTGTGCAGCAGGTAACCGTTCGACTCGGTGTTCACGTTGACGTTGAAATTGACGTCCACCTCGGTGGCGCCGAGGATCACGGCGTCGAGCATGTTGACCACCGAGCCGCGGTTGAACGGGTTCGCGTAGAGATCGGCCGAGATCTCCCGGTGCATGAGGTTCTTCCCGATCGACTCCACCGCGCGCAGGTCGAAGCACTGCACGTCGAAGAGCGTGCGGAAGTACCCTTCCTCGAGCATGTCCACGAAGTAGCCGGTGATCCCTCCGCAGCCGAAGCTGCCGTGGACCTTCTGCGCCAGCATCTTCCGCTTGATCGCGTCCGCCACGGCGAGCGACGTCCCACCGGCGCCGGTCTGGAACGAGAACCCGTCGCGAAGCAGGCCGGACGCCTCGATCACCTCGGCGGCGTAGTGGGCGATGAGCAGGCCCGCCGGGTCGCGGGTGACGCGGGTGGTGGTCGAGACGATCTTCTTCGGATCGCCCAGCGAATCGACCACCACCACGTAGTCCACGTCGCTCTGCGAGATGCTGACCGGCGAGGCCGGGTACGGCACCAGGTGGTCGGTGACGGCGACGACCTTGCGGGCGTATCGCGCGTCGGTGAAGGCGTAGCCCAGGCTGCCGCAGGCCGAGGGCCCGCTCACCCCGTTCAGGTTCCCCGTCTCGTCGCAGCACGGCGCCGCGATGAACGCCACGTCCACCGGCACCTCGTCGGTCACGAGCATGCGCGCGCGGCCGCCGTGCGACCTGACGACGATGGGGAAGTCGAGCTCGCCCCTGGTGACCAGTTCCCCGATGAGGCCGTTGACGCCCGTCTCGCAGCGGGTCACGACGCCCTTGCGGATCGACGGGATGATCTCGGCGTGGACGGGGTGCACCGAGCTCGACGCGATGGCGAGGTCGCGGAACCCCATCTCGTCCAGCTCGCGGACGATCAGGTTCAGCAGCCGGTCGCCGTTCCTGAGGTGATGGTGCGTCGCGATCGTCATGCCGTCGCGCAGCCCGGACTTCTCGATGGCCGCGCGGAGGGAGGGCAGGATCTTGCTCTCGCCCGGGTTCCGCCGGACCAGCGGCCGCGTCGCCCGGTCCATCGTGGGCATCCGCGAGAACGGGTCCTGGTACGGGTCGTAGCGCCTGCCGTGCCAGGTGTCGGGGACCTCGCGGCCCAGGCTATTCCTGGCCATGGATCACCTCGTCGGAGAGTTCGTAGTCGAGCATGCCGAAGGCCACCGCCGTCCGGATCGTGCGCGCCGCCCGCTTGACGACCGGGGCGTCCACCATCTTGCCGCGCAGCGAGATGACGCCGGTACCCATCTCGCGGGCCTTCCCAATCGCCTCCATCACCTCGAGGGCGTGTTCGATCTCGTCCGGCTTCGGCCGGAACACCTCGTGCACGACGTCGATCTGCCGCGGGTTGACGAGCGACTTGCCGGTGAAGCCCAGGCGCTTGACCAGTTCCGTGTCGGCGCGCAGGCCGTCGATGTCGTTGGCGTCGGCGAACACGCTGTCGATCGCCTGGAGGCCGGCCGCCTTCGCGGCCCACACGATCTGCATGCGCGCGCCGAGCAGTTCCTCGCCCGACCGCGTGCGCTGGATCTCGAGCGAGGCCGTGTAGTCCTCGGCGCCGAACGCCAGCGCGACGATGCGGCGCGACGCCTGCGCGGTCTTGACGCAGTTGAGCACGCCGACCGCGCTCTCGATCGACGGCAGGATCGAGAAGTGCCCGATCTCGAGGCCGAGCTTCTCCTCGTACTCGGTGAGGATCGTGTCCAGCCGCTCGACGACGTCGGGGTCGTCGGCCTTGGGCAGCCGGATCCCGTCCGGCCGGCCGGGCAGCACGTCGCGCAGGTCGTCGAGCGCGTACTTGGTGTCGAGGCCGTTGATGCGGACGAAGATCTCCTTCGAGCGGTCCGGGAAGGTCAGCAGGAAGTTGCGGGCGAGCACCCGCGCCGCGTCCTTCTCGGCGAGCGGCACCGCGTCCTCGAGGTCGATCATCACGCCGTCGGCGTCGAACACCGGGATGTTCTGCAGCATCCCGGGCATGTTGCCCGGCACGTAGAGCAGCGAGCGCCGGAGCCGCTGTCGCTTGTCCATACTCACTGGTCCTCGAAGAAGAGCGTGTCGACGCCGCCCCGCGTGGAGTGCTGGCGCTCGACGCCCTCGACGATGTACTCGCCGAGGATGATCTCGCAGGTGGCGAACACCTCCGCCTCGAGCAGGTGGCCGCCGATGGCCTCCCCCGACGACCTGGCGGCGAAGACGTGGAGGTGCGCGTCGACCTTGCCCGTCTCGGTCGGCACCAGGTTGCCCTCGAGGCCCAGCAGGTCGAGCGGTCCCTCGACGCGGTGCACGGGCATCCGCGGCTCGGTGATCGGCAGGTGGGCGCCGGCCTGGATGTCGCTGAACTCGACGTTGCGGACCGACCCGACGGCCGAGACAATCGCCGCGTGGTGCAGGTCCACCATGCGCGCGAACTGGAGGAGTTCGTCCACCAGTTTCGTCCCGGGCAGCACCCGGATCATGAACCGCCGCCCCTGGCGAACCTCGCGGTAGGAGAGCTTGTCCACGCTAGACACCTTGAACGGCCACAACTGACGCGAATGAGTCAAGTTCTGTAGACGTTCTTTGGGCCGTTCAAGGCGTCTACAGCCCCGCGCCTGCGCGGGGCCAGCCAACAGCGTCTCCAAGGTCTAGCGAGGCGGGCATGCTCGACGGTCTGAGGCCCGCCTCGCTAGACCTCCCCGGCCCGGCGGAGGGCCGTTTCGAGCCGTGCCTCGATCGCGTAGTCGAGGGCGCCGCGGTCGCTCACCGTCACGAGCGCGCGGGCGACCGCATGCCGCGCCAGCACCGCCTCGATCCGCCCGCGGATCAGGTGCTCGAACTGCTTCTTCACGGTCGATTCGATCCGGATGTCGAGCCGGTCGGCCGGCTCGACCTGCACCACGACGTCGCTCGACTGCATGGTGCCGGCGGTGGCGCGCTTGGTGATGTTCATAGTGTTGGCTCCCGGCCGACGGCTGACGGCTGACGGCCGCCGGCCTGACGGGAGAGGGCTGATGCGATGTCGCGGCCTTCCGGCGACCGCAGGTACTCCAGCGTCGAGGGCGGCACGAGGCGCTCGACCGCCGCCCAGTCGCCCGCCGCCAGCGCCGCCCGCACGTCGGTGGCGCTGACGAACCGGTCGCCCCCGGCGGCGCGCCGCAACTCGACCAGCGAGACACCATGTTGCGGCAGCACCTCCGCCATCGTCCGGTTGTAGGACGCCGTCGTCTCGCAGTAGGGTTCGTGGCCGACGAACCGCCGCGTGATGCCGAACGCGGGCGCGATGCGCATCGCGAACAACCGCGCGTCCAGTTCCATCTGGAGCCGCGCCTTCTCGTCGTCGCGCCGCAGGAAGTAGGACGGAAAGGTGCCGGCGCTCACCGCGTAGCGCGACGTGTCGAGCCGCAGCACGTTCGCCACGTGTCGCGTCGCCTCCTCCGCCAGCCGGTAGCGCACGGCGAAGGGGAACACCGACCGGTCCTCCCGGACGATGAACACGTAGAGGTGGTCCACCTGCGCCGCCGCCGCTTCCACGAGGTACTGGTGGCCGCGCGTGAACGGGTTCCCGTTGATGACGACGGCCCCGTTGGCGCCGTCGCGGCGCAGGGGCTCGTGCTCGGCGAGGTAGCGCTCGAGGCCGCCGCCGTACTCGAGCAGGGCCACCGCGCCGCCCGCGGCGAGCAGCCGGAACTGGCAGTGCTCGAAGCTGGCGGCGTGCTCCGCCCGGGTGAACACGAAGAACGCGTCGTGCCCGGCCGCGCGGCCGAGCCCGGTGAGGGCCGTCGCCAGGGCGCCGAGGACGTCCTCTCCCTGGTGCGACGGGGCGACGGCGAACATCTTCAGGACGTACCCCGCCCGCGCGGCGGTCGCCACGAGGCGGCCGTCGTCGTACAGCCCGACCAGGTCGTCGCACCCATCTTCGAAGGCGAGGCCCTGTGACTGGATGAGGCGCCGGGCGTCGAGTCGTTCTCCGGCGGTGAGGAGAGGCACGGCGACGGGGATCATGCTGGTTCTGCCGGCTGCGGGGGGCACGGAACCGGACCACCCGAAGCATATCAGACCGGCGGGGCAGCGGGCAGATGGCTTGCGGCTGGCGGCTGGCGGCTGGCGGCGGTGTCACGCGGGTCACGCGGGTCACGCGGGCGAGGTCGTGGCCCGCGAGCCGTGACGTTACTCGACGCGTAGTCGGTCGGCGACGTCAAGCTTCGCGGCGCGTAGTGCCGGGAGCCCGCCGGAGACGGCGATGACCAGAAGCGGAACCAGAAGGCTGAGGCAAACGGCGGCCGGGTCGATGACCAGCCCAGGCAAGACCGACGCGCGTGCGGCCGCCGCAATAGCAACGCCGAGCCCCGCCCCGGCCGCGATCCCCGCGACAGCCAGCGTGAGATGCCACGCGAACAGGTGCGCGACGATGCGTGCAGGGCTCGCCCCGATGGCACTTCGGATCGCCATCTCGCGCTTGCGCGTCGCGGCTCCCTGCGCGACGGCGCCGAAGACGCCGGCCAACGTCAGCACCAGGACGAAAGCCGCGACCACGGCCATCAGCACGGCAACCAGCCGGTGACCGGACAGCGACTCGGCCACGACCGCTCCCAACGGCCGAATCTCGTAGGCCGTCATGCCAGCGCCGCGAGCGGCCCGGCGGATTTCGGCATCCAGCCCTGGTGCGCCTGCGGCGAGACTCAACAGGAGCACGGGCCGCCCCGGAGGCGACTGCACGGCCGACCAGTAGACCTGGGGCTCCGCGGCGTCGGCCAGGCCCGAGTACCGCGTGTCGGCCACCACGCCTATCACCTCGCCCACTTCGTCGCGTCCGGTCCGCGCCGAGGAGCGAAGGCGTCGGCCGATCGGGTCGCCACCGGGCCACAACAGGCGTGCGGCCGACTCGTTCACGACGAACACGACCGGACCACCGACGCCGTCGCTCGTCGAGAACGGCCGGCCTCCGCGCAGCGGAATGCCGAGGATTCGGAAGTAGTCTGCGCTCACCGCCCGTTCCAGGACTTCGTATGTCACGTCGTCTTTACCGTGAATGTCGTCGAATCGGCCGACCCTGGTCGTGACCGCGCGGTCCGCGAACGGAACGGTATCGACGACCGTGGCCGCCCTCACCCCAGGCACCGTCATGATCCGCGCCAGCACGTCATCGTAAACGCTCGTAAACGCCCGCCTCCTTCCAGATTCTCGCTCCACGCGCAACCGTTCCTTGTCGATCCCGGCCGCCGGCATCGGCAGAGTGCTTTCGGCCTCGGCAAACCGCTTGACGGTGATGTGGAGCCTGGCCATAACCCGGTTCTGAACGGTGAATCCTGGTTCGGTGAGCTGGAGCCGCATGAATGACGATACGGCCAAGCCGCCCAGGAGGAACGCCGAGGTTGCGAAGGCCACCTGGCACAGGTATCCGGCATCGCGTCCCAAGGACGCCCGCCCCCCACGGGTTATCGGGGACCGAGGGCCGGTGTCGAATGCCCTTGATCTCCATGCCACCGGCACCGTGGCGGCGATGGACACCGCTGCCGCCGCGAGAGCGGCCATGCCAATACCAAAGGCGACGCTCGTCGCACTCAGGCGCGACGGCAAGCCGACCGCGACGTAACGCCCGGCCAGCCGGGCGACCAGCGGCATCGTGGCCGCCGCGCCTCCAAGCCCCAGAACCGCTCCCACTCCCGACAGGCCAACCGCCTCGACCATCGACAGCCGCGCAACCTGCCAGCCGGTGCCGCCCATCGCCCACCTGATCCGGGCCTCGGAAACGCGCTGGGTCGATCGGGTGAGGAACAGGGCCACGCCGCTGGACATCGAGCCGACGAACAGTAATGCGGCGGCGACGTAGAGGGCGACCAGGGCCGGCCGCACCGGGCGTGCGAGGCTCTCGTGCAGGGATTCAGCAGTCGCCGCGCGGCGTGCGTAGCCGCGAGGGTTGGCCTTCGCCATCTGCTGTGAGAGCGCAGAGAGTTCGGTCTTCACCGCCGCGAGCGTGTTGCCCGAGCGGACGCGGCCGATGACATCGAGGTGATGCGTGTTCCAGGGGTTCGCATCGACAACCGGGTGGATGAACAACGGCGTCCACACGTCGGTGCCCGAGGGGAAGTCGAAGGAAGGGGGCATGACCCCGATGATCTGCGTGGTGTCGTCCGGCCGCGGAAGGGTGCGTCCGACCAGCGCAGGGTCGGCGCCAAGCTGGCGCCACAGGCGGTCGCTGAGGATCGCCACGCGCGCACTCCGCGTCGTCTCCTCGAGCGTGAACCCGCGCCCGAGTCTCGGCTGGACGCCCAGCGTGTCGAAGAACCGGAGACTGACCTGCGATTCCCTGAATCCCCGAACGTCGTCGCCGCCGCGATCGCCGAACAGCAGCGGCCTGTCGGGCACGAATATCGCGGCTATCGGCCCGACCACCTTCGCCCGTGCTGACCAGAACGCGACAGCCCACGGAGAGGCTGTACCCGCCAACGTCTGGCGGTCGCGATCGACCTCGGAGATCCGGACGAGACTGCCAGGAGCCTGGAACGGCAGGGCCCGCCACAACGTGGACGACAGAACCTCCAGAACGAGGACGTTGGCGCACACGGCCGCGCCCAGGGTGGCGATGACCGCCAGGGTGTAGCCGCGGCCGCGAGCCAAGAGCCGGGTGATCGAACGCAGGTCCAGCAGCCACCCGGCCATAGTCGCACCTCCCGGAGCATGGGATCCCGCAGCCACAGGCGCGCCGATCAGATGTGTCGCAGTGACCCGTGCCGCCGTACCGACGCCGTTTGCGTGGCAGAGGCTTGGACGACCCCAATTCTTCCTGTCCGCCGGTCGTCAGCCTTAAGACGTCAGGCGCGGGGTCCTGGCCGTCAGCCGTCGGCCGTCATCCGTCAGCCGTCAGCCGTCAGCCGTCAGCCGTCAGCCGTAAGGCGTATGGCGCAAGGCGCTCGTCGTGTAGAATGCCCCCCACGCCCCTAACGGGAGGAACCAACGTGAAAACTCGATCCGCCTCTTCCTTCGCCAGGTACGCCGTCATCGCCTTCGCGGCCCTGGTCGTCGGCTTCCAGGTATTCGTCCACGCCCAGGACGACCCGGTCGTCGCGAAGATCATCCAGCTCGGCAAGGCCGACAACCAGGTGATGACCTGGAACGATTACGCCAGCAACCGGTTCGGCGGCCGCGAAACCGGCACCGACGCCTACACCGACGCCACCCAGTGGGCCGTGTGGCAGTTCAAGCAGTTCGGCGTCGACGCCCAGCTCGAAGAAGTGGGCGAGGTGCCGGTCGGCTTCAGCCGCGGCCCCTGGTTCGGCCGGATGCTGAAGCCGGAGGCCAAGGAACTCCGCTTCGGCACGCCCACCTACACGGCCGGCACCAAGGGCATCCAGCACGGCGGCGTGGTCATCCTGAAGGCCGATCCCTTCACGGCCCCGCCCGCCGCTCCGGGGGCCAACCAGGACGAGGCTCGCCAGAAGCGGCAGGCCCTTGTGCAGCAGGCCATCGCCGAGGTGAACGCGAACAAGGCGGCCTTCAAGGGCAAGTGGGTGCTCATCCCCGGGACCCAGCGCGGGATGGGACGCGACGGGCGCCGGCCGAACTCGGTCGAGGCGCAGCTGTTCCCGCCCCTCACCAAGGCGCTCGTTGACGCCGGCGCGCTCGGCACGATCCAGTCGGCGCCGGTCACCGGCACGGCGAATGCGACGATGGCCGGGCAGAGCCAGCCGGCGATCAACATCCTCGACGGCTTCGCGGACTCGTGGGAGCACCTCCCGGTACTGCCCGACATCAAGCTGCTCGACTCGCAGTACAAGGAGATCAAGGCGCTCGTCGAGAAGAACCAGCCGGTCGATCTCGAGTTCGACATCCGCAACTGGTTCAAGATGGGGCCGATCAAGTACCACAACGTCGTCGCGACCATCAAGGGCTCCACGTACCCCGACGAATACATCGTCATGGGCGGCCATTTCGACTGCTTCAGCGGCGCCACCGGCGGCGTGGATGACGGCAACGGCTTCGCCCCGAGCATGGAGGCGCTGCGCCTCATCAAGGCGGCCGGCGGCCAGCCGAAGCGCTCGATCATCGTCATCCTGTTCGCGGCCGAGGAGAACGGGCTGGTCGGCTCGCAGGCGTGGCTCAAGCGGCATCCCGAGCTGGCGCCGAAGGTCGTGATGATGATCAACCGGGACGGCTCGCCCATGGCCCTGACGGGCGTGCGCGTGCCGGAGACCTGGTACAAGGACTTCCAGGCGATCGCCGCGCCGCTCGCGAACGCGTACGCGAAGTGGCCGTTCACGGTGGAGAAGGCGCTGCCGCGGGCGCACGCGACCTCGCCGGGCGGCACCGACTCGTCGTCGTTCGAGATGCAGGCGGTCCCGACGCTCTCGTTCGCCACCCAGACCGACTACGTCTACAACTACGCCTGGCACACGCTGAACGACCTCTACAGCGAGCTGGTGCCCTACACCGAGCAGCAGCAGGAATCGGCGGTGGTCCACGCCGTGATGGCGTACGGCGTGGCGAACCTCGACAAGCCGCTGACGCATGAGGGGGTGTACCTGGCTGACGGGCTGTACGCCACGGTGGGGATCGGCGCGGGCGACGCGCCGAAGCAGATGATGTTCAGCCTCGACTACGTGAACGCGCCCATCCAGACGGCCGACTTCATCCGCATCGTCGAGGGGAAGAACCCGCCGGCGGGCGGCGGTCGCGGCGGTGGCGGAGGCGGACGCGGGCCGGGCGGGCGCGGCGGGGTGCAGGCGCCGCCGATCGGCACGGTGGACGTCAAGGGCGGTCTCGTGAGCGGCACGGTGGTCTCCGACATCCAGAAGACGGTCGCGATCGCCAGGCTCCCGAAGACGAAGAACACCGCCGTGAAGCACGACGCGGCGGGCGTGCTGGGGATGATGGGACCGAACCAGTTCTACATTACGCTCCAGAAGAACGGGGGCCTCGACGGCCGGTACACCGCGCTCGGCAAGGTCATCGCGGGCGCCGACGCGATCAACGAGATCAAGAAGGGCGACCCGATCCGGTCCATCCGGATCACCCGCGTCGGCCAGGCCGCGCGCGACTTCAAGACGGATGACGAGGCGTTCAAGAAGCTGATGGAGCCGAAGAAGTAGGGCGGGCCTTCCCGGGCTGAGCGAAGTCGAAGGCAGGCCCGCCTGTGGCGGACGGCCGAAGGCTGACGGCTGACGACGGTGTCACGCGTGCGCCGCCGTCGGCCGGCTGTCGTCAGCCGTCGGCCGATAGACGACCAATTCTCAGGAGAATCCCGTGAAGACCTGGCGGCGGATGGCAAGCATCGTGTCGATTGGCGTCGCGTCCTTGCTGGTGGCGGGCGCGGCCGCTGCCCAGGCGCCGGCCAAGCCCGAGGCCGCGCCGGCGAAACGCCGCCGCCGCGGCGAAGACCGCCAAAGCCTGGCCGCTCACCCGGCCCGAGGCGACCGGCTTCGCCGAGACGAGCCGGTACGAGGACGTCATCGCGTTCATGAAGGCGATGGCCGCCGCGTCACCGCAGATTCACCTCACGACGTACGGCTACACGTTCGAGGGGCGGCCGATGCCGCTCGCCGTCATCGGAGCCGCCGACGCGCGCCCCGAGACGGTGCGCGCCACGAAGAAGACGCGCATCTACATCCAGGGGAACATCCACGCGGGCGAGGTCGAGGGCAAAGAGGCGCTGCTCTGGCTGCTGCGGTCGATCGCCAAGGGGGAGCGCGCCGGCTGGCTCAACTCGGTCGTCCTGCTGATCAACCCGATCTACAACGCGGACGGCAACGAGCGGGTGAACCTGCGCAACCGCGGCCGGCAGAACGGACCCGTGGGCGGCATGGGCCAGCGCCACAACGCGCAGGACTTCGATCTCAACCGCGACTGCACCAAGCTCGAGACGTCCGAGGACCGCTCGCTCGCGCGGATGATGACCGAGTACGACCCGCACATCGCCGTGGACCTGCACACGACCGACGGCAGCACGCACGGCTTCTACCTGACCTACCAGACCTCGGTCAATCCCAACACCTACCCGGCGCTCATTTCGCTCGCCCGCAACGACTTGTTCCCGTGGGTGACCAAAACGGTGAAGGCGAAGCACGGGTGGGACTACTTCTACTACGGCAACATCTCGCGGCAGGGGGGCGAGCAGGCCTGGTACAACGACCTCGACCTCTACAAGCCGCGCTACACGCAGACCTACTTCGGCATCCGCAACCGGCTCGGCATCCTCGTCGAGACCTACTCCTACGCGACCTTCGAGGATCGCATCAAGGCGAACTACTGGTTCCTCGAGGAGATGATCAACTTCGCCGTGGCCAACGGCGACACGATCAGGAAGACGACGGCCGCGGCCGACGCCGACTCGATCGTGGGCAAGCCGCAGATGGTCCGCGGCAAGCTGGTGAAGCAGGCGGACCCGGTGCAGGTCGTGATGGCCGACGCCGCGGAGGAGCGCAACCCGTACGTGCCCGACGCGCCGATGCTCCGGAGGGTGAACGGCACCGAGCGCATCGTCTCGATGCCGCACTTCGCGATGGTCGAGCCGACCGAGACCTCCGTCGCCCCACGCGCCTACGTGCTGCCGGCCGTGCCGGCCGCGGCTCCGGCGCCGGCCCCGGCTCCGCAGGCCCCGCCCCAGGGCGCACCGGCGGCGGGCACGCGCGGGCAGGGCGGGCCGCCGCCAGGCATGGGCGGCTTCGGCCGCGGCGGCGGGAACCCCGCGCAGCGCTCGTTCAACAGCGTCATCGACCGCCTCGAGGCCCACGGCGTGAAGTACACCAGGACCACGCGCGAGATGACGATCCAGGGCGAGCGGTTCGCCATCGAGCAGTCCACGCAGGACGAGCGGGAGTTCCGAGGCGCCGCGCCGCACAAGCTGCGGACGCTGACGGGGAAGTGGGAGCCGACCGAGCAGACGCTCCCCGCTGGGTCGATCATCATCCCGATGGACCAGCCGCTGGCGCGCCTCGCGTTCATCCTGTTCGATCCCCGGTCGGACGACGGGTTCATGACGTGGAACCTCCTCGACGGCCTGATGGGCGACAAGCCGCAGTTCTATCCGGTGTTGAGGACGATGGCAGACCTCAAGTAGCGGCTGACGGCTGACGGCTGACGGCTGACGGCGCAGTCACACGTGACCCGCGTGATTCGGCCGTCAGCCGTCAGTCGTCGGCCGTCGGCCGGAGAGTGTCCGAGATGCCCACCGATCGAACCTTCGAGCCAATCGCGCGTCCCGCGGTACCCGCGCTCGACGCCATCCTTGGCGAGCCGATCCCCGTGCTCGACGACGGGTTCGTGCGCGTCGTCGACTACATGGGCGACGACGCGGCGATCGTGCAGGCGGCGCGCGTGTCGTACGGCAAGGGGACGAGGCGGCTGCACGAGGACCGGCAGCTGGTCCGCTACCTGGTGCGCCACGATCACACGACGCCGTTCGAGATGTGCGAGATCAAGCTCCACGTCCGCGTGCCGATGGACATCTGGCGGCAGTGGATCCGCCACCGCACGGCCAGCGTCAACGAGTACTCGACGCGCTACTCCGAGGCAATCGACGGCGCCTTGCGCACCGCGCCCGGCGCCTGGCGGACGCAGTCGTTCGTCAACCGGCAGGGGAGCGCCGGCTCGCTGCCGGAGGAGGTCGGCGCCCGGCTGTCCGCCGAGGAGGTCGAGCTGCAGGAGCGGGCGCGGGCCGTCTACGAGGGGCGGCTGGCGGCGGGCGTCGCGCGCGAGCAGGCGCGCAAGGACCTGCCCCTCGCCACCTTCACCGAGGCCTACTGGAAGATCGACCTCCACAACCTGCTGCACTTCCTCGACCTGCGGATGGACGTCCACGCGCAGCAGGAGATCCGCGCCTACGCGACGACGATCGGCGAGCGGATCGTGGCGAAGTGGGTGCCGGTGGCGTGGGAGGCGTTCGTCGACTACCGCCGGCGCTCCACGCGCATGTCCCGCGCCGAGACCGCCATCCTCGCCGCCATCGCGACGGGCGATGCGGAGGCCGCGGTGCGGCTCGCCGGGGACGAGGGCTGGCTGCCGCGCAACGAGCAGGGGAAGCTGAAGGGGAATCTGGAGCGGGCGGAATTCGAAGAGAAGCTCGTCGCCCTGGGAGTGAAGGCTCCATGGGCGTAGACGGCTTACGCCTTACGCCGGTTCACGGGATCCGGCTGACGGCCGACGGCTGACGGCTGACGGCAATCCGTACGTCGGGCGGGGCTTCCCTGGCCTGAGCGGAGTCGAAGGCAGCCCCGCCGCCAGATGTTGCGGGAGGTAGCCATGCCCGCCCAATCCAGTGAGCGCGCGGTACGGGACATCGGCTCGGTGGCGGTTCTTTCAGCAGTCCTCGTCGCCCTCACTGCGCTGACCGCGTCCGCCCAGACGCGCACGCCCCTCGGGTCCTACCGACTCGCGGGCGTCTACCGTATCGACCTGCCGGCCCGTACGCAAACGGCTGTCACTCCAAGGACCACGCATGGCCTCGTCTGGGTGGCGATCACGAACGGGACGGTCCTGGTCGGTGGCGTAGCGAAGGCGGTCAATCAGGGAGCAGCGGAAGGGCAGCAGGGCGCCGCCTCCGTCAGCTTTCGCGCGGCGGACGCCAAGGCCGCGCAATTCGTCGTCGCAGACCTGTTAGCGCCCCCGCCGGTCGCCCAGTGTGAGGGGGCCGAGTGGGGTGTGGGGATCGAGAACTGGGCCGCCCCCATCACACTGGGGCCACCCAGCCCGAACGACCCGACCAGACCCCGCTTGGGCGAGGGAACTGAATCGCTCGGGCCGGGCGTAACCATCGACGAGGCGGTCCCGTCGGGCGTGACACTGGTTGGAGCCGTCGCGCCTTTGCTTCTGAGAGACGATTTGAATCTCGCAGAGGAAGGCGAGCCAAGGCGACTGGCCGAACCGAAGGTCATGAAGTTGGCTGCCGCGGAGGTTCAGTGGACAAGGCCGGGGGGACATCTCATCACAAACGTCGGCAAGACGAACGCCCGCTTCGTCCGGATCATGTGGTGGTGTCGATGAGATTGATCTGGATGGTCGGTCGCTGCGGTTCCGTCGATCCAGGTACGAGGCCGCGATTCGGGTTCAAGCCAGCGGGGACGGGATGCGTCGCGAGCGGGCCTTCGTAGCAGGCCGTCCAACGATCGCGCGGAAAGCGATGAGCGCGTGCCGCGATTTCCCGGGCGCAGCCCGTGCGGTCGATCCAGCGCGAATAGGGCCAGCCCGACGCGGGGATCCGGAAATCGAGGCACCGCGAGGACGCTTTCCCGGCCTGCGGAGCGGCCCACGAGCGAGGCGCCCGGCCCTGCTGGCGACTCAGAATCGCGGCCACTTGTTCAGACAAGGAATCACCATGCATACCCGATTGCCTCGAGCCAGCCGCCCGATCCTGGTGGGTGTCGTTCTTGCTGTATCGATCAGCGTCGTCTCCGCCCAGCAGCGCGGGGGCCAGGGCGTGGGCGCGCAGCAGCCGCCCCGCCCGTGGATGAATACGGCGCTGACGGCCGACGAGCGCGCCGGCCTGGTGCTGGCCGAGCTGACGCTCGACGAGAAGATCGGCCTCCTCCACGGCATGGGCCGCGGCGGCGGGAACGCGCCGGACCCGGCGTTCCAGGCGATCGCCGCCCGGTCGAACGGCGGCGCGGGGTTCGCGCCCGGCGTGCCGCGGCTCGGCCTGCCCGACCTGCAGATGGCCGACGCCGCCGTGGGCGTCGCTCGCGGCGCCGCGCGCGGGCGCTACTCGACCGCGCTGCCGTCCACCGTCGGTCTGGCGGCGACGTGGGACGTGAAGCTCGCGGCCGACTACGGCGCCCTCATCGGCCGCGAGCTGCGCGACCAGGGCTACAACGTGTCACTCGGCGGCGGCGTCAACCTTCTGCGCGAGCCGCGCAACGGACGCAACTTCGAGTACCAGGGCGAGGACCCCGTGCTGGCCGGCACCATGGTCGGGCACCTCATCCGCGGCCTCCAGGACCAGCACGTCGTCGGCGACATCAAGCACTACGCGCTCAACGACCAGGAGACCGGCCGCCAGATCGCCAGCGTCACGCTCGACAAGCGCGTGATGCGCGAGACCGACCTGCTCGCTTTCGAGATCGGCATCAAGGTGGGCACGCCCAACCTGGTGATGTGCTCCTACAACCGCGTCGGCGGCGACTACGCGTGCGAGCACGGATACCTGCTGAACGACCTACTGAAGAAGACCTGGGGCTTCGAGGGCTGGGTCGTCTCAGACTGGGGTGCGACCCACAGCACCACGAAGGCCGCGCTGGCCGGCCTCGACCAGGAGATGCCCGGCGACACCTATTTCGGCGCCGCGCTCAAGAAG
This sequence comes from uncultured Acidobacteriota bacterium, assembly GCA_963776495.1. Lineage (GTDB taxonomy): Bacteria > Acidobacteriota > Vicinamibacteria > Vicinamibacterales > Fen-181 > FEN-299. Next base: position 187,218 of record CAVZMW010000004.1, read on the forward strand.
GCCATCGAGGCCGGCGAGGTGCCGATGGCACGCCTCGACGACATGGTCCGCCGAATCGTGCGCGCCGAGTTCGCATCCGGCATCATCGACCATCCGCCGGTGATGAGGGTGCCCGACGTCTTCGCGGGATTCGCGGTGGCCCAGCGCACCGCCGAAGGCGGGATGGTCCTGCTGAAGAACGACCGCGCCGTGCTGCCGTTCGCAGCGGCGACGATCAAGTCGATCGCGGTCATCGGCGCGCACGCCGACGTTGGAGTGCCCTCCGGCGGCGGCTCCGCGCAGGTGGACGCGGCCGGCGGCAGCGCGGTGCGGCCACCCGAGGCCACCGGAGCCGGCCAGCGGCAGGGCGGCACGGGCCGCGGCGCGACCTGGCACCCGTCGGTTCCGCTCGCGGCGATCAAGGCGAGGGCCCCGAAGGCGAAGGTCGCGTTCGACGACGGAACCGATTCGGCCCGGGCCGCGGCGCTCGCGAAGGCCTCGGACGTGGCGATCGTGTTTGCGGCCCAGGTGACCAGCGAGGGGCGCGACATGCCGAACCTCTCGCTGCCCGACAACCAGGACCAGCTCGTTGCCGCCGTCGCCGCCGCGAACCCGCGAACGATCGTCGTCCTCGAAACGGGCGGACCGGTGACGATGCCCTGGATCGACAAGGTGCCGGCGGTGCTCGAGGCGTCGTACCCGGGATTCGAGGGGCCGAGGCGATCGCGGCGGTGCTGTTCGGCGACGTCAACCCGTCGGGCAAGCTGCCAATGACGTTCCCGAAGTCGGAGGCCGACCTGCCGCACCCGGTCCTGCCCGGCTCGGACGTGACCCCGCAGCCGGTGCCGGCGCCCGCGGGCGCGCCCGCCACCGCGCAGCGGCGGACGCAGCTGCCGCCGTTCGACATCACCTACACCGAGGGCTTGAAGGTCGGCTACAAGTGGTTCGACGCCGAGAAGAAGGCGCCGCTGTTCGCCTTCGGTCACGGCCTGTCCTACACGATCTTCGCCTACTCCAGCCTGAAGGCGACGGGGACGTCGGTGACCTTCACCGTGAAGAACGCCGGCACCCGTGCCGGCGCCGAGGTGGCGCAGGTCTACGCGGGACTTCCCGCCGGGACGGGCGAGCCGCCCCGCCGGCTGGTGGCGTGGGAGAAGATCCCGCTCGCGCCCGGCGAGTCGAAGACGGTGACGCTGGCGATCGATCCGCTGCTGCTGTCGATCTTCGACGCGGCGGCCGACGCGTGGAAGCTCGTTCCGGGCGACTACAAGATCGTCGTCGGGACCTCGTCGCGGAGCACGCCGTTGACGGCGACGGTCAGGCTCGGGGGCTGATGCTGCTACGGCGCAGGGCTGAAGCCGCTACGGCGCAGGGCTGAAGCCCTGCGCTATCTGAACGTGGTGCACCAGATGGCGCAGGGCCTTCAGGCCTGCGCCCCGCTACATCGTCACCTTCACGACGAAGCCCGCGGCTGACGCCTGCGGCTTGAGCCGCACGTGCAGGACGCCGCGCCGGTCGGACTGGTCGAACATCCACCCTTCGGGCGCCGCGTCGAACTCGGCGCGCGCCTTGTCGCGCGCGGCCCGATCGCCGGCCGGCACCGCGAACATCGGCAGCGCGCGGTCACCGATCTTCACCGCGGCCGGCTTGCCCGGCACGTGCAGGTCCACCACGTACGAGCGGCTCGCCGGCATGCCAGCGTAACGGCCCTTCGCCGCGCCCACCTTGACCGTGATCGACGCGCCTGCCTCGTCGAGCGACCTCGGCGCGTCCACCTCGACCAGCGTCCGCACGGACGCGCCGGTCCTGTAGCTCTGCGTCACCCCGTCGTCTTCGTAGAGCGAGAAGCTGCTCTTGCCGAACGGGTAGACGTCGAAGGTGACCGGGTCCTTCGGCTTCTCCCGGTCGTAGAGCATCGGCGGGTACATCGGGATGATCGCCCCGGCCTTCACGAACAGCGGGATCCGATCGAGCGGCGTCTCGTACCCGTTCACCGTCGCCGGGCCGTTGAACTCGCGCCCGTCCCAGTAGTCGACCCACTTGCCGGCCGGCAGGTAGATGTCGTTCCTGATCGGCGAGTCCTCGTAGACCGGCGCGACCAGCAGCCACTCGCCGCTCATGAACTGGTACTGCGTCCGTTTCGACCACGTCGCCGCGTCGTCCGGGAACTCGAGGACCATGGCACGCACGGTCGGCACGCCGGTGTCGTACGCCTCGCGCGAGTAGCCGTAGAGATACGGCGTCAGCCGCATCTTGAGCGTCATGTACTTCCGGTTGATCGTCGTGTAGGGCTCGCCGAAGATCCACGGCTGCTTCATCAGGTTGGTCTGCTTCGACCAGCCGCTGATGATCATCCAGACCGGCGTAAACGCCTTCCACTCGATGTCGCGGACCTGCGTCAGGGCACTGCCCCCGAAGATGCCGTCCACGTCGCCCGTCGCGGCGTTGAAGCCGGAGAGGCCGGCGCCGATGACCGACGGGATGTGGAACCGGATGTACTCCCAGTTGCCCGACTGGTCGCCCGACCAGACGGTGGAGTAGCGCTGGCCGCCCGCCCACGCGCACGTCGTCCAGACGAAGCCGCGCGCGTCGCTGTTCTTCTCGATTCCCTCGTAGGCGTCGCGCATGCCGTTCAGGGCGAACTGGTAGCCGGGGCCGACCCAGGCGACGTCGAGCTTCATCACGCGCGTGCCGCTGACCGAGACTTCGTGCGCGATCCGGTCCAGTCCCTTCTCCGTCCAGAGGCCGGTGTAGAAGCCCAGCGTGTGGAGCTCGGCGACCGTGAAGTCGAGGTCCTGGTAGCCGCAGCCGTAGCCGTCGTTGGGGAGGATCCAGCCGCCGGGCATGTTGTTGGCGCGGTACTGCTTCGCCACCTTGTCGATGACGTCCGACGTCTTCCCCTTCTTGTTGTAGCAGTCGGCGTCGCCCCACTCGAGCCCCCAGCGCGGCGGGAAGAAGGGCCGGCCGGTGACGAGCGTGTAGCCGTCGAGGATCTTCTTGAGCGACGGGCCGTAGAAGTAATACGCGTCGAAACGCCTCTCGTCATGCGCGAGCGCGAGCGGTTGCGCGAAGTCGTACCGGCCGGGCGCCATGGTGTCGCGGAAGACGCCGTAGCCGGCCGTGCTCATGTAGAACGGCGCGGGGTTGGGGGTCGTGCCATCGCCCCAGCCGCGCGTGTTGAGGCGGATGTTCACCGACGTGTCGCGGTGGGAGAAGTAGCCGTTCTGCATGCCGCCGCCGTAGAAGTTCTCGGTGTCGCCGCGGCGGAGGGTCTGCGTGCTCGTCGGGCCGTAGCTGAGCGGCCGGGTCTCCTGCCAGACGACCGCCGCGTTGTCTTTGGCGAAGAGCGCGAAGCGCAGCGGCTTCTTGTAGACGCGCAGCACGCATTCGCGGCTCTGCACCCGGTAGTAGTCGCCCGCGTCGCGCCACGCCACCGCGATGGGCGCGCCGCCGAAGACGACCATCTGCGCGTCCTTCGGGTCGGGCTGCGCCTCGGTGAACTGGCCGTCCGGGCCCAGCCAGAGGCGGAAGATGTCGTCGCGGTAGAACATCAGCCGGAGGACGTCTGCGCCGGCGGCGATCGTGAAGACGTTGTCCTTCACGTCGAACGAGGTGACGTCTCCCAGCGTGACCGTGCGGCCGCCGCGTCCCCCGCCCTGGCGGGCGGCGTGCAGCAGGCCGAGCTGGAGGGCGAGGAGGACGAGGCCGATCACGACGACTATACGCCGACGGGTCATGCGATTACTCCCATACGAGGCTGCAGTTCATAGCCGCACAACGAACGTAGGCCGGGCCTTCACCCCTCGACGTTGCTCGGGGTGCCCTGAGCGAGGGCGCGGAACGCCCGAGTCGAAGGGCAGGCCCGGCGCCGGGGCTAAAGCCCCGGCCTACGATTAGGAAGCGAGAGCCGCCTCCAGCCGTTTTCGAAGCGTTGAGCGGCGCTCCTCCGTCACGAACGCCGATTCTATGCCGTTCCGGGTGAGCGTCGCGAGCGCCGACTCGTCGAGTCCGAGCGGGCCGGCAATTTCGTCGAACGTCTCCGCCACGGTGAAGGGGCCGAACATCAGGGGGTCGTCGGTGGCCAGCGAGACGCGCAGCCCGTCGGCCAGCAGCCGCGGCAGCGGGTGCCGGGCGATCTCGACAAACCCCATCCGCGCGTTCGACACCGGGCAGCACTCGACGCCGACGCCGCGCTCGCGGACGAAGGCGCGGGCGGCGGCCGACGCGCCGAGCGAGGTCCCGTGCCCGATGCGGCGCGCGCCGAGGCGTTCGACGGCCTCGACGACGAGCGACGGGGGAGCGTCGGCGAAGTCCGGAGGGTGTCCCTGCTCGCCGGCGTGCACGGTCAGCGGCACGCCCGCCTCCCGCGCCTCCGCCAGCGCAGGTTCGAACATCCGGGGCGGCCAGGGCGTCTCGGGAAAGCCCGCGATGTCGATCCCGACGGGCCGGTCCGCCCGATGGAGCGATGTCGCGAGGCGCGCGATGGCCGGCGCCTGCCGCAACTCGGGCGGGGCGTCCGGCGCCGCCAGCCCCTTCTGCCGGCTGAAGGCGAGGATGTACGTGCCGCTGGAGCCGCGCTCCCGCCAGGCGCGGTCCACGCCGGCGACGAGCGCGGACGCAATCTCCTCGAGCGGCGCGCCGACCTGCTCCTGGTAGCTGAAGGGCGACCCGCGAAGCTCCGTGTGCAAGCTGCCGTGCTCCGCGCACCAGGCGACTTGCTCGAACGCCGCCTGCTCGAGATCCTCGAGCGTCCGCAGGACGGAGAGCACGAGGCCGAACGACTGGTGGAAGCGCGTGAAGCCGTCGGGCAGGCCGAAGCCGGCCGCGACCTCCGCGTAGTAGCGGCGGATCGAGTCCGGATCGCGCGGATCCACGCCCTCGATGAGCCGGCCCGCGCGCGTCCGGGCGGCGTCCACGCCGTGGCGCTCGGCCAGCCGGGCGATGGTCTCGGGCAGCAGGCCCGCCTCGAAGTGGCGGTGCAGTTCGACGGTCGGAATGTCAGGCATAGCGCGGCTTGTCGAAGATACCGGGAACGGGTAAAGTCTGTCGAGCCATTCCGGCCGTCCGCGGTCCTGCAGCGGTGAATACCATGACATCAACGACGCTGGCCCGTCCCGAGCACACCCAGGCCTTCAGGCAGCGGCGCGCGGTCAACTGGCTGTCGCTCGGCATGCTGTACGCGTTCTTCTACGCGACGCGCTACAACTTCGCCGCCGCCGCGCCCCGCATGGCCGTGCCGCTCGGCTGGAAGAACACCGAGCTGGGCGTCTTCGAGATGATGATGCCGCTCGTCTACGGCCTGGCCGTCGTCTTCAACGGCCCGCTGGCGGATCGCGTCGGGGGCAAGCGGGCCTTCCTGTTCGGCGCCGTCGGCGTCACGGTGATGAACGTGCTGTTCGGCCTGGCGAGCTTTGCCGTCATCTCGCCGGCCGTGTGGTCGCAGGGCGCGAACGCCCAGGTGGTGACGCCCGCGGCGCTGGGGTACGGCCTCACGAGCGGGACGCTGCTGACGCTGATGGCGATCGTCTGGGGCCTCAACGGCTACTTCCAGTCGTTCGGGGCGCTGTCGATCGTCAAGGTGAACGCGCAGTGGTTCCACGTGCGCGAGCGCGGGACGTTCGCCGGCGTCTTCGGCGTGCTGATCCGGTTCGGCCTGCTGCTCGCCTTCCAGGGTGTCCCGCTGATCTTCCTGTTCTTCCCCTGGCAGTACGCCTTCTGGATCCCCGCGTTCTGCGTGGCGGTCTTCTTCCTGGTCAACCTGAAGTGGATGCAGAACTCGCCGAAGGACGCGGGCCTCGGGGAGTTCGACACCGGAGACGACGCGGATCCGACCGACGTGGCGCCGACGATCCCCGACATCCTGCGGAAGGTGTTCGCCTCGCGGACGATGTGGATCATCGCCGCCGGATCGATGATGGTCGGCTTCGTCCGCCGGAGCGTGGTGGACGCGTGGTGGCCGAAGTACTTCGTGGACGAGTTCCTCGAGCCCAAGTACCGGCTCATCGACCCGATGCACGCGAAGGCGCTGGCCGCCCAGGCGCTGGGCAGCTACCCGCCCTACATCATCGCGACCTGGGGCATCGCGCTCGCGGGCATCGCCGGAGGGTTCGCGTTCGGCATCACGTCGGACCGCCGGTTCGGCGGGCGCCGCGCCCCGGTGATCGCGTTCGGGTTCCTCGGCATGGCGGCCCTGCTGGGGGTGTTCGCGGTCTCGGACGCCATGCACCTCGGCCCCGTGGTGGCGGCGTGCTGCCTGGTGGTGCTCTCCTTCTGCGTGAACGGCGCGCACGGCATGATCGGCGGCGCGGCGTCGATGGACTTCGGCGGCCGCAAGGCGGCGGCCTCCGCCGCGGGCCTGTTCGACGGCATGCAGTACCTGGCCGGCGCGTTCGTCGGCCTGGGCGTCGGCTACATCACGGCCACCTGGGGATGGGGACCGTGGCACTGGGCGCCGATCCCGTTCGCGCTCGTCGGTGCCCTGCTGATGATGCGGATCTGGAACGTGGTGCCGAAGGGACGCGGGGGGCACTGACACCCGGCTGACGACTGACGGCTGACGACTGACGGCCGGATCGCGCGGGCCACGCGTGACTTCGCCGTCAGCCGTCAGCCGTCGGCCGTCGGCCGTCAGCCGTCAGCCGTCAGCCGTCAGCCGTCAGCCGTCGGCCGTCAGCCGTCAGCCGTCAGTCGTCGGCCGTCAGCCGTCAGCCGTCAGTCGTCAGCCAGGCGAAGCTGCCTGAGTCTGTTCAGCGCGGCCGAGTACCTCGGGCCGAGCACCGCCGCGTCGGTCGATTCCGGCTCGTTCGCCATCGAGACAAACGGCACCCGCACGCCCGCGACGTCCAGCCAGCCGTCGGGCGCGCCGCCCGTGATCGCCTGCCAGTCGTTGTCGCGGAAGAAGCCGAGCATGTCGCGGTCGGGCACCTTGTGGAAGAGCGTCGATTCCTCCTGGCCCGGCTTGTAGCGCGCCGAGTTGCGGCGGAACGACTCCTCGAACGAGACCTGGATGTAGAGGATCGCCGCCCGGCGGAGGATCGCCTGGTCGAACCGCTCGAGGCTCGCGCGGAACCCGTCGCCGACGCCACGGGCGAACTCGATGAGCAGCGTGCCGTCCTCGTAGAACGACGGCCGCGAGAGGTACTTCGCCGCGATCGTCTCGTTGAAGCGCGGAACCAGCGAGCTGCGGAACCCTGGCTGGGTGATGTTGTACCCCTCGGGGGTCCGCTCGGACACCAGGCGCCGCTCGCCGCGGGCCTCCCGCGCGTCGTCGTCGAGGCAGCGCTCCCAGAGCCACGGGAAGTCGTCCACCTCCTCGAAGCGGCCAATCGCGAACTCGCGGGCCCGCCGGTCGGGAGCGAGCTTCTTCATGAAGTCGATGAACTCGCTCTTGCCCCCGGCCGGGCGGCCGAGGACGAAGAGATGCTCGAAGATGCGCGGGCCGTTCTCCCGGTTCATGCGCCCTCGCTGCGCGCCTGCCACAGCCGGTCGAGGGCGGCGGAGTACCGCGCTTCGAGCACGTCGGGGTCGGTCGATTCCGGCTCGTTGTTCATCGACACGAACGGCACGTCCAGGCCCGAGACGCGCAGGCGCCCGGCCGGCCGCCCGCCGGTCAGCTCGTCCCAGTCGTTGGTGTCGTAGAAGTAGTCGTACGTCTCGCGCGGCACCATGTGGGCGAGGATCGAGTGCTTCAGCTTCTCCTGGTAGCGGGCGACGTTGCGCCGCCAGGACTCCTCGCGCGACACGCTGATGTAGAAGATCGCCGCCCGCTCGAGGATCTCCGGCGAGAGCATGCCGAGCGCGCGGCCGAAGCCGTTGGCCCCGCCGCGCGAGAACTCGATGAGCAGCGTGGACTCGCGGTAGAAGTCGGGCCGGGCCAGGTACTGGCGCGCGATGACGTCGTTGAACTTGTGCATGCACCAGTCGAACAGCTTCGCCCCCTTGGGCGCCAGGCCGGGGTTGCCCGGCATGTACTCCTGGGTGTAGAGCCGCTCGTAGCCGGCCTTCTCCCAGATCTCGTCCTCCTGGAACTTCTCCCACAGCCACGGGAAGTCGTCCACCTCCTCGAAGCGGCCGATGTGCAGGCGGCTCGCCCGCATCCCGATGGCGGAGTGCTTGAGGAAATCGATGAACTCGGACTTTCCGCAGGCGGGCCGCCCGAGCACGAGCAGGTGCTGGAAGATGGCACTCATGGCGCCCATCAGCCTACCACGAGGCGGACGGCCGACGGCTGACGGCCGACGGCTGACGGCTGACGGCTGACGGCTGACGGCTGACGGCTGACGGCTGACGGCTGACGGCCGACGGCTGACGGCCGAAGGCTGAGGGCTGGATCACACGTGTCACGCGCGACATTGCCGTCAGTCGTCAGCCGTCAGCCTACAGCCTGAAGGTGTACTGGAGCTTGGCCGAACCCTTGTCGAAGACCGGGACGAACCGGTTGTCGGTCGGGTCCCGGTACCAGCCGCGGTTGAGGACCAGGAACAGGTCGTTGCCCGGCTTGATGATCCACCGGAAGCGGCTCTGCACGCCGAGGAGCCTCGACTCGGTGTCGTATTGCACCAGGTTGGCCCACGAAGCGTTCGGCGAGAAGTTGTAGTCGCCCCGGGCCGTGAACACCTGCGTCGTGAACGTCCCCTCGGCGAGCGACACCTCGTTGCGGCCGAACTCCAGGGACGTGCGGACGTGGTGGGTCGGCTTGAAGATGGCCGACAGCTGCAGCTCGCGCCTCGTGCCGCTGTAGAACTCGCCCCATGACAGCTCCGCCTGGACCGCCACCCGGCGCTTGTCGGCGGACTCGACCTGGACCCCCCACCGGTGCATCGTGTACGCGCCGATCGGGATCACGACGCCGTCCGCGATCTCGAACGGCTCGGTGAGCCGCTCGTACTGGGGCGCGACGTCGAACTCGACCCGATCGCCCGATTCGAACTCGACGCTGAGCGGCGAGGAGTACACCTCCCAGCTCTCGGTCACGTTGTGCATGTCGGTGACCCAGACGGGCATCGCCTCGAAGAACAGCTGGCGGATGCCGAAGCGGCCCGGCCGCGGCTTGAAGGCGATGCCGGGCGAGAGGCGCCGGATGCCCGTGCGCGGCGCGAAGCCGAGCGCCGGCCGGAAGTTCTCGCCGATTTGCCGCCAGCCGAACGACCAGTCCCACAGGTCGTTCGGGTAATCGACGTTCCCCCCGAACGCGTAGCCGGTCGTGCCGCTCGCCTCGTCGTCGGTCCGCAGGAAGAACGCGCTGGCGCTCACGGTCTTGTTCCCCCTGAACGTCGAGGTGGCGAGGCGCACGTCCACGCCGACCAGCGTATTGCCGCCGGTCCCCTCGGGATTGCCCCGCGTCACGATGGCGCCGACCCACGATTGCTCGAAGAGGTTCCGGCTGACGCGCGCCGCCAGCAGGTTCTGCCCGTCCAGCCGGCTGCCGTCCTCGAACGCGTCGTCGAGGCCGCGGGTCTGGACGTCGAGCACGCCGATGTTGAAGCCCGACTGCCGGCCGACGATCTTCGTCCCGGCCAGAATGGGGACCTCGCGCTCGTTCATCAGGCCGATCCGCCGGCTGAAGAAGGGGAGCACGCTCTCCTCGTTGGTCGCGGCCACTTCGAAGACGCCCGCCCCCTCGAGGAAGAACGCGCGCTTCTCGGGGAAGAAGAGGGGGAAGCGCGTGAGGTTGATCTGGCGGTCGTCGGCCTCCGTCTCGGCGAAGTCGGTGTTGATCGTGACCGACGCGTTCAGGTTCGGCGTCAGGTTCTTGAAGACGTCGAGGCCGGCCTGCAGCTTGCTGTCGCCGGTCTCGCGCCCGCCCGCGAGGTAGGGCCTGATGTCGAGGCCGAGGCCCTGGTTGATCCCCTCGATCCCCTCGAGCCGCCCGGCCTGCGACAGGTTCGCCACCCAGCTGTCACGCAGCGGCGACGACCATCGGTCCGTCTCGTTGCGACGCTTGATCGTCCGCTCGACGTTGAACCCCCACACCGTCTGGCCCGGCTTGAAGCGGAGCGTCTTGAACGGGATGGCGATCTCGGCCGTCCAGCCGTCGGCCGTGATCCGGGCCGCCGCGTCCCAGATGCCGTCCCACTCGAGCGTCAGCTCTTCGGAATTGTTGGTGACCTGCCCGTCGGCGCGCGCGCCCGACGGGTTCACCTGGAAGAAGAAGCCGTTCCGGTGGTCGAAGAACGGGTCGAGGACCACCAGGACGTTGTCGTCGCTCTCGAGGTCGGCGTCGCGCGTCAGTTGCGTCGAGACGATGGCCGAGGGCGTGCGGTCGTGGCAGACGATGCCGATGTACATCGTCGTCGCCGTGTAGAGGACGCGGACCTCGGTCGCCTCGGTGGCGGGCGTGTTCTCGTTCGGCACCGCCTGGACGAGCGGGCCGATCGACGCGGCCGCCGCCCACGCCGGATCGTCGAGGACGCCGTCCAGCCTGACCGGCGTGGTGATGCGGACGGCGCGGGCCGACGGACGATCGGCTGCGGCCGCCTGGGGCAGGGCCGCGGCCGACAATTCCGCGAAACCGATCGCGAACGCCGCGAGGATGAGGACCGTCCGAACGATGTGCGGAGAGAACATGCGTCACGAATTCTACACGGTCCTCCGCTCCTGCGCCGCGGTTCGCGTATGATTTCCGCCGTATGGCTACCTCCCGACGCGCCTTCATCCGCACCGCCGCCGCCGGGGCCGTCGCCCCCATGCTGGGGCCGGCCGTGCTCGACGCGCTCGAGCGCCGCCTCGAGCCGTTCGGCCACCTGCCGCCGTCCGCCGCCGCGGCCGACGAGCAGTTCTGGGCCGAGATCCGGAAGGTGTTCCCCGTCCCCGCCGACTACGTCAACCTCGAGAACGGGTATCGAGCCCGCAGCCGGCACCGACCTTCGAGGCGTTCGCGCGCCACCAGGCCGCGATCAACGGCGGCCTGTCGTTCTACATGCGGCGGAAGAAGGCCGGCGACCTCGAGGCGGTCAAGACGCAGCTCGCCGAGCTGGCCGGCTGCCCGGTCGAGGAGCTGGTCATCACGCGCAACACCACCGAGTCGCTCGGCACCGTGATCCACGGCATCGACCTCGCGCCCGGCGACGAAGCGGTGATGTGCAACCAGGACTACGGGTCGATGCTCGAGCAGTTCCGGCAGCAGTCGCGCCGGCGCGGGTTGAAGTGCGTCGAGATCGACCTCCCGCTGCACCCCGCGAGCGACGAAGAGATCGTCGGGACCTACGCGCGCGCCCTCACGACGCGCACCCGCCTGCTGCTCGTCTCCCACATGGTCAACATCACCGGGCAGGTCCTCCCGGTGCGGAAGATCGCCGACATGGCGCACGCGCGGGGCGTGGAGGTCATCGTGGACGCGGCCCACTCGTTCGCGCACCTGGTCTTCACGGTCCCGGACCTCGGCGGCGACTACCTCGGGGCCAGCCTGCACAAGTGGCTCTCGACGCCGCTCGGCGCGGGGCTGCTGCACGTGCGCAAGGAGAAGATCCGCGGCGTCTGGCCGCTCTTCGGCGACACCGGCATGGCCGCCGACGACATCCGCAAGTTCGAGCACATCGGCACGCACCCGTCCTGGACCGTGCTCGCCATCGCCGACGCGATCCGCTTCCACCGGATGGTCGGCGGCGAGCGCAAGGAGGCGCGCCTCCGCTTCCTCCAGGAGTACTGGACCGATCGCGTGCGCGGGATCCCGAAGGTGTACCTCAACACGCCGCGCGGGACGCGGGCGTGCGGCATCGCCAACGTCGGCGTCACCGGCATCCCGCCGGCGGCGCTGGCCGACGCGCTGTTCGACCGGTTCCGGATCTACACCGTGGCCATCGACACCGGCCCGGTGAAGGGGACGCGCGTCACCCCGCACCTCTACACGACCACCGCCGAGCTCGACGCGCTCGTGAAGGCGATCGGGACGCTGGCGGCGTAAGCGCGGCTCGATCACTGGTACACGCCGGTCCGCGGGGCCGGACGGGGCCCCCGGGCCGCGCTGGGGGCCGGCGTCCCCACCCGAACCGGGCCGGCTTGACCGGCGGCCACCCCGGATCGAGCGCCACCCGCCCGCCTCTTCAGCCCGCCTCTTCAATTTTGAGAATCAGTCTCAATTCGTGTACACTCGTGCTGGGCACTGTTCAGCTCAACCACTGAACGGCCCGCCGGCCTTCCCCGGAGGGAGGGCCGCCGGGCTGGACGCCCGGGCCGGGCCGCCGGACATCGATTGCCGCCGGCCCGTCCGGGGTAAACCCTGATGGAGGGAGACGCGCCGCTGCTGAGTTCGAGTGCGCGTCTCCGGGAAACTCGGTTCTCGGGGAATCTCCATTGTCGACCGCCCTGCGTCGCCGTCTGTCGTGGCTCGTGGCTATCGTCTTCGTGCTCGCCGGACCGCTCATCGGGTTGGGCACGGCGCGGCTGGCCTCCAGTGTCGAGCGTGAGCGGGCCTATCGGGCGTGCGCCGAGTACTTCGCGGTGCACAAGACGGCCTTCACGCGCGAGGTGCAGGAGACGACGGACGAGTTGACCCACCTGGCGTCGTTGTTCCTCGTCTCCCGGCAGGTGAGCCGCGACCAGTTCCAGGTCTTCAGCCGCGACATCCTCGCCCGCCACCCGGCCATCGCGGTCCTCGAGTGGGCGCCGCTCGTCAGCGCGGACGGCCGCGCGGCCCACGAGCGGCTCGGGCGGGCTGCCGGCTTCCGGGACTACCGGATCATGGCCTTGGGCGCCGACGGTAGCCTGGCCGTCTCGCCGGCCAGGCCCGAGTACTACCCGGTCTTCTACGTCGAACCGCTCGAGCCCAACCGGAGGGCGCTCGGCCTCGACCTCTTCTCCGATCGCGCCCGGCGTGAGGCCATGCTGCGAGCCGCGGCGTCACGGATGCCGGCGTTGACCGGCCCGGTCACCCTCGTTCGGGACGGCGACAGGAGCAGGGGATTCCTCGCCGTCCTGCCGGTGTTCACGGGCAGCCGCGACGGGAGCGCGCCGGCCGGGGATCGGCCCGATGGGTTCGTCGTGCTCGTGCTTCGCGCCGGCGACCTGTTCGACCGGATCCTGGACGTGCCCGGCGCCGAGGCGCGGGACATGCGCTTCGACCTGTTCGAGACGGGCCCGGACGGCCGCGACACGCTGCTCGACAGCACCCGCGACGGCGACCGGGCGACGCTCAACGCCGACTGGCATTTCGCCGAACGGTTCCAGGTCGGCGGCCGGCACTGGCTGCTGACGGGGCGACCCGCGGAGGCCTACGTGTCGGCGTACCTTTCGAGAAACCCTCTGATTCTGGGCGTCGGCGTGATGCTCCTGTGGGCATCGGTGGGCGGGCTGGCGGTCCTGCTCGTGGCCCGGTCGCGGGACGTGGCCTTCGGCCGCCAGACGCGCGTCTTCGAGGTCGCCTTGCGCAGCCTGGCCGAGGGCGTCATCGTCGCCGACGCGCAGGGCCACTTCGTCCTGTTCAACGACGAGGCGCAGTCCCTCCTCGGCATGCAGCCTCCGGATGTGGGGGTGTCCGAGTGGTCGTCGGCCTACGGGTGCTACTACCCGGACGGCGTCACGCCGTTTCCGCCCCAGGACCTCCCGCTGGCGCGCGCGCTCGGCGGGGAGGTCTCGACGGCGGAGATCGTCATCCGCAACGCGAGCCTGCCGCACGGGGTCTGGCTCACCGTGTCGGGCACGCCGCTGCGCGACGAGGAAGGCGCCCTCGACGGCGGCATCGCCGTCTTCCGCGATATCACGGCCGCGAGGCAGGCCGAACACGAGCTGCGCGCCTCGCTGAAGCAGCTCGAGGACCTCCGCTACGCCGTGGACCAGGCCACGCTGGTCGGCGTGACGAACCGCGCCGGCGAGATCGTCGAGGTGAACGACAAGTTCTGCGAGGTCAGCGGGTACTCGAGGGCAGAGCTGATTGGCCGGAACCACCGGATGTTCAAGTCCGGCTACCACCCGGCCGCGTTCTACCACGAACTCTGGCAGACCATCTCGACCGGTCGCGTCTGGCGCCGGCGCATCTGCAACCGCGCGAAGGACGGCCGGCAGTTCTGGGTGGACACGACGATCGTGCCGCTGCTCACCGACGGGAAGCCCGAGCGGTACCTGGCGCTGCGGACCGACATCACCGAGCAGATGCGGCAGGAAGCCGAGCTCGTGCGGCTGTCGAACGCGGTGGAGCAGACAGCCGACGCCATCATGATCACCGCCCCCGACGGGGTCATCCAGTACGCCAACCCGGCGTTCGAAACGGTGACCGGCTACTCCCGCGCGGAGGCGATCGGCCAGACGCCGCGCCTGTTCCGCTCGGGGCAGCAGCCCACCGAGTACTACGAGACGCTCTGGAGGACCGTCCTGTCGGGCGACGTCTTCCGCGGCTCGCCGATCAACCGGCGGAAGAACGGGGAGCTGTACCGCGCGGAGCAGACCATCACCCCCATCAAGGATTCGGAGGGGCGGATCGAGCACTTCGTCTCGGTGATCAAGGACGTGACCGATCGCCACCGCGCCGAGCAGCAGGAACTCGAGATGCGCTACGCGTCGGCCGTGCAGCGGAGGCTCTACCCGCGCAGCGCGCCGACCATCGCGGGCCTCGACATCGCCGCGGCGACCTTCCCGGCGCTCGCGACCTGCGGCGACTACTACGACTACCTCCAACTGGCCGACGGGTCGCTCGGCGTGGTCATCGGCGACGTCGCGGGGCACGGCCTCGGGCCGGCCCTCATCATGGTCGAGACCCGCGCCTGCCTCCACTTCCTGGCGCAGTCGTGCGCCACGGTGGGCGAGATCCTGACGCGGACCAACTCGACGCTCTTCGAGGACCTCGACGACGAGGGGTACGTGGCGCTCATCCTGGCGAAGATCGACCCGTCGGCGCGTCGGCTCCTCTACGCCAACGCCGGCCACACCGCGGCCTATCACCTCGACGGCCGCGGGAACGTGAAGGCGGTGATGGAGAGCTCGGGCCCGCCGGCGGGCATCCTGCCCGGCGTCTCCTACGGTGTCATCGAGAATCCCCCGCTCGAGGACGGGGACGTCGTCGTCTTCCTGACAGATGGCATCACCGAGACCGAGGATCCGTCGGGCCATCCCTTCGGCGCCGAGGCCGCGATCGAGGTCATCCGCGCCCACATCGACGAGCCGGCCCAGATGCTGATCGAGCACGTGCGGAACGCGGCCCGCGAATTCGCCCGCGGCGCGGCGCAGGCGGACGACATCACCTTGCTCGTGTGCAAGAAGGTTTACGGCGCCGCCGCGGAATGGATGAGGTCGCCGTAGCCGGCTCGACCGCTCCGGGAGCCTTTTTCAAGCTCAGCCGGAACATCGTGCTTTCCGTCCGGGGAGAGTTGCGCCAAGATCCAGTGGAGGGCTGCCGTCTTCGGTGTCGGAGACGAGGGCCCGCGTGCGGGCGCATGGCGGAAGCGACGCTGGCGCCCCGGCACGACGGCGACGGAGATCGCAGGAGGACACATGTTCGAAGGTCTGCTCCAGCCGATGCACCTGCTGCTCATCCTGGGCATCGCGCTTCTCGTGTTCGGTCCAAAACGGCTGCCGGAACTGGGTCGTGGACTGGGCGAGTCGATCCGGGGCTTCAAGGACGCGATGAACGAGCAGCACGACGAGAACAAGGATCTGACCAAGCCGAAGTAGCCGCCGGCGCCGGGCCGTGCGGCGCGCCTCGGGTTCCTGGGAGAACCGGGCCCCGACCTGCGGGTTCAGGGAATCCGACGACGCTCGCGCAGCATCTTCCGGAACCTGCCGCGCCGCCAGGCCGTGAACTCGTCGCCGTACAGTTCGACGGCCAGCTTCCTGAAGCCCCGGCTCAACTCCTCGACCGTCATGGGGCGGGGCCGGCAGTTGATGTCGAACAGGGTGCACATCTTCCAGTTGAGCGGATCGATCAGCCGGCCCGCCGGCCCGCGGAAGCCCCGCACTGTCCAATACTGCACGATGCTCCAGCCGCGCCGAGGCGTATGATGCACGGATTGCCGTCTGGCCTGGAGATTGGTCCAATGCTGGGTGTGACCCGTTCGACGTCTTCCAGCCGCCACGTGGAACTCCGTCTGTTCGATCGGGAGTCCGGCGCGTGCGAGCGCCTCGTCGTCATCCTCGTCCGGCCGTCGAAGTACGACGACGACGGCTACGTGATCCGCCATTTTCGCGGCACCCTGCCGAGCAACACGCTGAGCTGCCTCAACAGCCTGACCGACGACGTGGTGCGGCAGGGCGCGCTGGGGAACGTGGATGTGCGCGTCGAGCTCATCGACGAGATCGTGACGCGCGTCGATCCGCGCGCGCTCGGCCGGCGCTTTCACCGCGCCGGGACGCGCGTCGTCGTCGGCCTGGTCGGCGTGCAGACCAACCAGTTCCCCCGCGCCCGCGACCTGGCCCGCCAGTTCCTCGCTGAAGGCTTCGCCGTGATGGTCGGCGGCTTTCACGTCAGCGGGTCGGTGGCGATGTCACCCGAGATGCCGCCGGAGTGCCGGTCGCTCGTCGACGAGGGCGTGACGCTCGTGCTGGGCGAGGTGGAAGACTCGTGGGGCGGAATCCTGAAGGACGCCGTCGAGGGGCGGCTCCACCCGGTGTACAACTTCCTGGGCGCGCCGCCGGAACTGGGTGACAAGCCGATCCCGCGGGCCTCGTTCCGCACGCAGCGGAAGTTCGTCCTCAAAGGCAGCGGTACGATCGACGCGGGGCGCGGGTGTCCCTTCGCCTGCTCGTTCTGCACGATCATCAACGTGCAGGGGCGCCGGATGCGCTGCCGGAGCGCCGGGCAGATCCTCGCGCAGATCCGGGAGAACTACTTCCTCAAGGGCCGCCGCGCGGGCGTGCGCCACTACTTCTTCACCGACGACAACTTCGCCCGCAACCCGGCGTGGGAGGCGATCTTCGACGGGTTGATCGCGCTGCGCGAGCAGCAGGGCGTTGCCATCGACTTCATGATGCAGGTGGACGTGCTCGCCCCCCGGGTCCGGGGCTTCGTCGAGAAGGCCGCGCGCGCCGGGTGCGTGCAGGTCTTCATCGGCCTCGAGACCGTGCGCGACGACAACCTGCAGGCGGGCGGCAAGCGGCAGAACAAGGCCGCCGATTACCGCGAGATGATCGCCGCCTGGCACGAGGTCGGCGTGGTCTGCCACGTCGGCTACATCATCGGGTTTCCGAACGACACCTACGACCGGGTGATGGAGGACGTCCGCTCGCTGCGCGAGGACCTGATGGTGGACCAGGCGTCGTTCTTCATGCTGATGCCGCTGCCGGGCTCCGAGGACCACGCCGTGGCGCGGGCGGCCGGG
The DNA here is from genome assembly GCA_963776495.1 of uncultured Acidobacteriota bacterium. GTDB lineage: Bacteria > Acidobacteriota > Vicinamibacteria > Vicinamibacterales > Fen-181 > FEN-299. The sequence goes on from CAVZMW010000004.1 coordinate 204,440, forward strand.
GCGCCGATGGACCCGGACCTCAACAACTTCGACGGCGCGCACCCGGTCTCGGTTCACCCGCGGATGAGCCCGGAGGAGTGGGCGCGGGCCTACCGCGACGCGTGGTCGGTGTTCTACGCGTTCGAGCCGATGAAGCAGTCGCTGCTTCGCCAGAACCCTCACACCTACTGGCCCGTGCTGAAGAACCTGATCTGGTATCGCGCCGGGATGAGCGAGCGGGCGCACCCGATGATCACCGGGTTCGTCCGGCTCAAGGACCGCGCGTCGAGGCGGCCGGGGTTCCCGATCGAGGGCCGGGTCGCCTTCCTGCGCCGGCGCGTTCGCGAGGTGGCGGGCCAACTCAGGGATTATGCGGCGATCTACCTCGAAATGCAGGAGCTTTGGCTGCTGACGAGAATCCGGCACTCGGACTACGAGTTCCTCGGGGACCTCCGCAAGCTGGCGTCAAAGTCGATGCAGGAGGCGAAGCTGAACTGGGCGCGGGTCCACGTCGTGATGGGCGAACGGCTCGCGGTGGCGAGGGAGTTGTCCGGCCGCGCCCCGTCGCTCGAACGGGGGCCGCTGCCGGAACGCCTCGAGGCGCTGCGGCGGGCCCTGGCCAACCGGGCGGACACGCTGGGCCAGCGCGCCGCGGCAGCCGGCGCCAGCGTCGGCGCGCGGGCCGGCGCGGCCCGGCACGCGGTGGGGGCGTCGTTTGCGTCCGCTGGCCGCAGCCTCACGTCGGGCAAGGCGACGCTGCAGTCGGTCCTGGCCGACCTGCGGCTGAGCCTGCTGCCGCCGGTCCGGCGCCGCCTCTGGGTGGAGCGCGCCGTCTCCCGGCTCAACCTGCTCTCGGCCCAGCGCCTCGAGGCGCACGGGCACCCGCGCGAGTATTGGGCGCGCACGTGGTCGTCGCTCCTGCGCTTGAGGCTTCGGGGCCTGAACCCGGCGCGGGTGGCCTGGAACCTGGCACGCGACACGCGCCAGGCGCTGGTCTTCCTGCTGGCGATGTGGTCCGAGCGGTACTGACGGCCGCAGCCATCGCCAGTCCACGCTCGGCGGGGTTCGCCGGGATCCCAGCGCCGGGAGGGGCTGAACCCGCGCCGACGGAAGGTCACTGTAGAGTAATACCCCTACCTCGATCTGATGGGATTTCAGCACACTGTCGGAATTCCGCAAGCGGCCGTTTGACTAGTCGCCTCCCAGGCGGACTCTGCCGGGGGAGAGTCGATTAAGCAATATCGCCATAAGTTGCTGTACCTGAAATTGTTACGGACCAAGCCGTTGCGGCCGCCAGAAAAGCCATAGCCGGGCATGCCGCTTGCAGCCTCACACTGCAAATTAGCCGACGGCACAAAGAACGCCTGGGCTTCAGCGACTTGGGACCTTGCGCACCCGAGATGGGGGAGTAGTCGCCCGCTTTCTCGACCCAGTTGACTGCCAGGTCGGACTTCATGGTGATCGGCGTCCAGGGGATTTCTTGATTCGGAAGGGCTTGATCCTAACAAGCGGTCGAGTATCGTAGGCGGCACTATCTATGCCCCGGAGGACGGAATGAAAACTTCGAGAGTCGGTCTTACATTACTTGCGATGGCAGTCGTGCTGTTGCTCGCGGGGGGCACCCCGCAGGCGTTCCACTCCGGCGGCGTCGCCGAGTGCACGGGCTGCCACAGCATGCACTCGCCCAAGGCGGGCGGCTCGTTCCTGCTGATCGGCAGCGACCCGAGCTCCACCTGCCTCAATGTGCCACATGGTGCCGGGTGCCCTCAGCCCGTCGTCGTATCACATCGCGACGGCCGATGCTGATATGCCGGCCGGCGTGGCTCCCGTCAACCGGACGCCCGGCGGCGACTTCGGCTGGCTGAAGAAGACCTACACCTGGGTTCTCCGGGGAAACAACACCGAACTCGGTCAGACCCACGGTCACAACGTCGTGGCCGGCGACGTGGGCTACGTGGCCGATACGGACAACACGACTCGCGCCCGGCGGCACCTTCCCGGCAGCCAACCTGGCGTGCGACAGCTGCCACGACCCGCACGGCGGCGTGCGTCGCCTCAGCGACGGCACCTACGCCAACGTGATCCACACCCCCGGGGCGAACAACGCGCCGGTCATCGGGTCCGGCTCGACCGGCACGGCGCCGGCCGCGGGCCAGGCCGTGGGCGCGTATCGCCTGCTGCGTGGGCTGGGTGACAGCTCGCAGGGCGCGACGTTCACCGCCGTGGCGATCGCGGTTGCGCCGTCCACCTACAACCAGAGCGAGGCCACCAACCAGGTCCGCGTGGCCTACGGCGCCAACGGGATCAACACATGGGGCAACTGGTGCGCGACGTGCCATCCGGCCATGCACTCCAGCGGCAACTACGTGCACGTGATCGATCAGAGCCTCGGCACCGACATCGCGAACAACTACAACGCCTACGTGAAGTCCGGCGACCTGACCGGTTCGGCCACGACCTCGTTCACCTCGCTGGTGCCGTTCGCCGAGAACACGGGCGACATCACGACGCTCAAGGCCCACGCGCAGAACAACAACTCGTACCTGAACGGGCCGGGCAGCTCGGACAAGGTCATGTGCCTCACCTGCCATCGCGCGCACGCGAGCGGCTTTACCGAGGCGCTGCGCTTCAACGTCGAAGGCGAGTTCATGATCTACCAGGGCCTGTATCCCGGCACGGATAACGCGGGAAGCAGTTACGCCCGCGGCAAACTCGCCGCCGAGACGCAGGCCGCGTACTACGATCGTCCGGTGACGACGTTCGCGACTTACCAGCGCGTCCTCTGCAACAAGTGCCACGCCAAGGACTAGGTCCGGACGTGACGACGTAGCAGAAGAGGAAGAGGGCTGGGTCAAACCAGCCCTTTTCTTTTTCGTGCCGCGGGACCGCTCGACCGCCACCGCAACATGCACCAGACCCATCGATCTGCGACCGTCGGCGCGCTCGTCGTGTGTGCGCTGGCCCTGTGCGCGAGCCCGCTCGTCGCCCAGGTCAGCACGAGGTACCTGTACAGGCTGTCGAGCGTCCTGGGACCGATGCGGTACGACAGCGTCCGCGTCGCCGTGGACGAGGCCGGGGACGAGACCTACGTGGTCTACCAGAATCTCGTGCGCATCTTCAACGCGAGCGGGATGGAGGTCTTCAGCTTCGGCGACGACCTCGACCTGGGCGGGATGCTCGACGCGACCGCGGAGCGGAACGGCGACATCGTCCTGCTGTCCTACAAGGACCGCCACACCGTCGTGACCCGGTGCACGTACCGCGGGGTGCCCGTCGGACGGATTGAGATCACGAACCTGCCGGCCGGCGTGCAGTTCAGCGCCAACCGGCTGATCGTCCGCGGCGGCCTGTTCTACTTCGCCGACCTGTTTGCGTCGACGGTGACCATCACCGGGCCGGACGGGAAGTGTCGCCAGCGCATCGAGTTCCCCCGCCTGATCGGCGCCGACGAGGTGCAGAGGGCCGGGGCGGAGATGTTCGGGTTCGCCGTGGACCAGGACGGGAGCATCTACTTCACGATGCCGACCCTGTTCAGGGTCTACAAGTACTCGCCCGATGGGAAGCTGGCCTTCTTCGGCAGGGCGGGCTCTTCCGCCGGGAGATTCGGCATCATCTCCGGGATCGCGGTCGACAGCCGCGGGGACGTGCTCGTGTCCGACAAGCTGCGGTCGGTGGTGATGGTGTTCGACAAGGACTTCCGCTTCCTCAGCGAATTCGGCTACCGCGGGATGGGGCCGGAGAACCTGATCGTGCCGGACAACCTGGCCGTGGACGGGAAAGACCGGGTGTACGTGTCCCAGGCGCGGAGGCGCGGCGTCAGCGTCTTCTCCCTGGCGGGGCGGTGAGTTGATTTCAAGAGACGAGCCGGTGTCACATCTTCGCCTCGCGATTCTGGTCCTCGTGCTGATGGTCCCCGCGGCCGCGCGGGCGGCCGACGGAGGGGTCTACCTCTACTTGCAGCCGCTTCCGCCCGAGGCGTCCCGGCTGGCGTTCACCGTGGCGTCGGTGTCGGCCGTCAGTGGCGACGGCACCGCGTATCCCCTCACGTTGAACCTGGCAGCCGTCGGGGGAGCGGCGTCCGGCCGGCAGCGGTTGCTGGCGTCCGGCCGCCTGCCGGCGGGCAGCTACTCGGGCTTCACCGTCACCTTCACGCGCGCCGCGCTCAAGAACGCGAGCGGGGAGACCGCTCTCGCGCTGCCCGAAGCGCCCGTCCGCCTCGACCTGCAGCTGGGGGTCACCGGCGGGCATTCGTCGGTCGTCTGGCTGTCGCTCAAGTACGCGGAGTCGGTCCAGGGTCCCTCGACGTTCAGCCCCGCGTTCACCGTCGTCGTGCCGGCGAAACCCATCGCGGACCACGCGGGGTTCGTGACCAACACCGGTTCGAACACGGTCACCGTGTTCGACAAGCAGATCGCACAAGCCGTCGCGGTCGTCGACACCTGCGCAGGCCCCACCGGCCTGGCGCTGGACCAGCGCCGGCGCCGGCTCTACGTGGCCTGTTCGCGCGACGACGAGATCCAGTCGATCGACGTGGCGACCGGCGACGTGGTGGATCGCGCGAGCGCCTCTCCCGGAGACCGTCCCCGCGAGCTCGCGCTGACCCCCGACGGCAACACGCTGGTGGCGGCCAACACCGGGTCGAACAGCATCAGCTTCTTCGATACCGGGGCGCTCAGCCGGGCGGACCACGTCGAGGTCGGGGCCGGTCCCGGCTCGGTGGCCGTCGACCCGACCGGACGACGCGCGTTCGTCTTCAACACCCTGTCGAGTTCGATCTCGGTCGTGGACATCGCGAGCCGGACCGTCGTCGCGTCACTCGCCACGGAAGCCCCGCCGCTCAGAGGCCAGTTCAACGCCCGGGGCGATCGGCTCTACGTCATCCAGGAGCGGTCGCCCTACATGATGGTGTTCGACCCGCAGCAGCTTGCGAGCCTGGCCAGGGTGCGGCTGAACGCGCCGGTCGGCGCGATCGCGGTTGACCACATCCGCGGCCTGCTGGCCGTCGGCAGCCTCACCCAGACGACGGTGGATTTCTACGACCCGAATGCGCTGCTGCCCCTCTACACGATGAAGACCGGCGGCGGCGTCGCGTACCTGGCGATCGTCCCCGACGACAACCGGATCTACATGGTGAGTCCCGACACGCGCAGCCTGGTCGTCGGCCGACTGGCCGACAGGAAAGTGGTCTCTGAAATCGATCTTGGCGACGGCCCCTGCCGGGTCGCGATCATGGGAGAGAAGTAGTTGCGTCGAGCCACACGTGCCCTCTCTCTGGTCCTGACCGGGTCGCTGATCCTCGTCGCGTCCTCGGCCTCCGCCCAGGAGGGGATTCTCGCGGGCATGCAGAAGAGCGTGGAGTTGACGTTCAGCTCCCTCTCGACCACCACCACCCTGGCGTCCGGTGCGGTCACCAAGACCGACACCACCAGCGTCTATCCGACGGTGACGCTGAACCTGAACGGACTCATCTTTCCGTACCTCCGACTGAACGCCGGCGGCGTGTTCGAGCTGAACAAGCTGACGAGCGACATCGGGGGCACGACGACCAGTTCGACGATCACGAGGAACCGCCCGTTCTTCCTGCTGCGCTCGACCAACCCGGTGTTCTCGCCGGGCTTCGGCTTCTTCAGGCGGGAGGATCGGAACAGGACGGCGGGTCAGACCGACGTCAAGCTCATCAACAACGAATGGGACGGCTACCTCGGGTGGAACCCGGACGGCGGGCCGAAGTCCGAATTCCAGTTCGTCAGGACCGACACGTTCGACTCGGACCGGTCGTCCCAGGACGTCACCAGGAACTTCGGCTCGCTGGTGTCGAACTACTCGTACAAGGACCTGGGCGTCTACTACCGGGGCTCCTATCTCGACACCGACGACCATCTGCACAAGGTGGACACGCTTCAGGTGACGCAGGGCGCCAGGGCCAGCTACGGCCGTTCCTTCATCGACAAGCGGCTCTCGGTCAACGGGACCTACAACGTCACCCATCAGGACCTGACGACGACGGCCACGGGAGCGGGCGGGGAGGTGCAGGTCCCGGTGACGGTCTTCGCCGGGCTCTCGGGCAACAGCGACACGCCGGTGACCGTCACGCTGGCGCAGAACCCGCTGCTCATCGACGGCAACCTGGGGGCGGGCGCCGGCGTCGACCTGGGTCTGCCCGTGCCGCCCGCGGACACGCAGGCCCGGAACATCGGCATCGACCTCCTGAATCCCGTGAAGGTCAGCCGGTTCCTGCTGTGGGTCGATCGCGAGTTGCCGGTCGAAGTCTCCAACTCTTTCTCCTGGGACATCTACAGCAGCCTCGACAACGTGGTCTGGCGGCAGGAGACGACGGTGGCGGTGGCGCCGTTCGGTCCGTTCGAGAACCGCTTCCAGATCGACTTCACCCCGATTACCGCGCGGTACATCAAGGTGGTCACGCGGCCGCTGTCGGCCGCGGTGCCGAACGCCGCGACCTATCCGCACATCCTGGTGACCGAGATCCAGCCGTTCCTCGTGCTTCCGCCCGGAGACATCCGCGCGACGCTGGAACAGACGACGCACATCGTCAACACGGACGTGAGGTTCAGGATCCTCGACGCCCCCGCGCTCTACTACGAGGGCTCCTACTTCTACAACGGACCGAGCACGTTCGGCGCGCACACCGACACGCTGTCGAACGGCCTGTCGGCCAACCACACGTTCAACCCGTTCTTCGCGGTGTTCGGGAGGGTCGCGCGGGAGCAGGGCGCCGAGCCCGAAGGCCACCGGACCGCCACCGTGACCAACGCGACGGCGACCCTCGACCCGATGTCCACTTTGAGGACGTCCTTCCTGTGGAGCGGGATGGACGAACGCATCGGGGGCATCCCTCGCAGCCGGAACGGGTTCTTCATCCAGAACGCCGCCCAGCCCTACCAGGGCGTGAACCTCCAGGTCGGCATCGGCTGGAATGCGACGACGGAGCTGTCCGGCGCCATCGCGCACGACCGGATCATGAACCTGAGCGGCACGGTCGTGCCCGTGCAGCACGTCAGCCTGACGTTCAACTACGACGACACGTCGACGAACCGGTCGGGCCCGTTCACCGGGGCGCCCCACGCGCACACGCAGCGGCTGTACGCGGCGGTGGCCGTCGACCCGACCCGGACGCTCCACTTCGTGGTGGGGGAAGAGATCGTGTCGGTCACCGGCCAGCCGTCGATGACCACGCTCGACCTGGCCGCGAACTGGTCGCCATTCCCGGACGGCGCGCTGCAGTTCGTGTTCGCGTACAACAACGCCCTGCGGTCGCTGGAGTTCGGGCGGGACCGGACCACCCTGGCGTCGGTGCGCTGGAACCTCTCGCGCCGGTCGTACATCGACGTGTCGTACCAGAAAACCAAGAGTGAGTTCGTGTTCCAGACGAACGAGTCGCGGGTGTTCAGCACCAGTTTGCGTTTGTTTCTCTGATTCGGGGTGAGGCGGCAGCATGAAAAAAGCGCTCTTTCTCGTGGCATTCGTCCTGGTGGTCCTGGCCGGCGCCGCGCCGTCGTGCACGGCGCAGGTGACCGACGTCTACCGGGACCCGAACATGGATTTCGGCAGCATCCAGAAGGTCGCCGTCCTGCCGTTCACCAACCTGGCCCGGGATCAGATCGTCCCCGAGCGCGTCCGGGACGTGTTCGTCAACCGGTTGCTCGCGGCCGACGGGGTGTACGTGCTGCCGGTCGGCGAGGTCGCCCGCGGGATCGACAAGGTCCAGCCCGCGACGCCTTCGGCGCCGACCGCCGAGGAAGTCGTCAAGCTCGGCGCCGCCCTCAAGGTTGACGCCGTCATCACCGGCGTCGTCAGGGAGTACGGCGAGGTGCGGTCCGGCACGACGACGGCGAACATCATCTCGATGAGCATCCAGGTCGTCGAGACCGGGACCGGCAAGGTCGTCTGGAGCGCGTCGGTCACCGAGGGCGGCATCAGCTTCATGGCCCGGCTGTTCGGCGGCGGAGGCCAGCCCATGAACCGGGTGACCGAGCAAGCCGTTGACGCGCTGCTCGCCAAGCTGCTCGGCCCGGCCAGGAAGGGGAAGTAGGACCGCGTGATCTACCTCCTGTTCTTCCTGTCGGGCGCCGCCGCGCTGATGTACCAGGTCGTGTGGGTTCGCTCCCTCACCCTGGTGTTCGGCGGGTCGCACCTGGCGGTGACCGCCGTCCTGTCGATCTTCATGGGCGGACTCGCCATCGGCGGCTACGCCATCGGCCGCAGGGCGGACCGGATCCGGAGACCCCTTCGCGTCTACGGGTGGCTGGAGTTCGGCGTCGCGGCGTCCGCGCTGGTGTTCGCGGGGTTGATGACCGTCTACCCTTCGATCTACATCGCGCTGGCGCAGGGACGTGACGACCGGACGGTCTACCTCACCCTCGTTCGACTGCTCTTCTCGGTCGTCGCGCTCATCGTGCCGACCACCCTCATGGGCGGGACGCTGCCGGTCATCTCGCGCGCCGTCTGCCGCCGGCCGGAGAACGTGCGCCGGCACCTCTCCTTCCTGTACGGCATCAACACCCTGGGTTCGGTCGTCGGGGCCTTGCTCGCGGGCTTCGTGTTCCTCCGGCTCTACTCGGTGACGGCGACGCTCGAGATCGCCGTGGCGATCAACCTGCTCGTCGGCGTCGTGAGCCTCCTGCTGCGCGAAAAAGCGGACGTCGAGCCCTCCGCTTCGAACGCCGGCCCGGCGCCGCGAGCGTCGATCGCCGCGCCGGGCGGGGCCCCGAGCGCCGGAGCGGACGCGCGCGAGAGCGTGCTCCCGATCAGGTTGGTCCTCTGGGGGATCGGCATCAGCGGGTTCTGCGCCCTCGGGTACGAGGTGCTCTGGACGCGCGTCCTCACCATCGCCATTGGCGCCAGCGTGTACGGGTTCACCATCATCCTCGTCGCCTTCCTGACGGGGATCGCGCTCGGCAGCGCGGCGTGCGGGGCCGTCGTGAAGGCGGCCGGGAACGCGAATCGGGGCACGAGGCGGGTGGCCGCCTGGTTCGGCATCACGCAACTCGTCATCGGGATCACCGCCCTGGTCGTCACGGTGTACCTCCGCGACATCCCGGCCAACACCGTCCGCCTGCAGAACCTCTTCTTCGGAACCGCGTTCGTGGCCTTCCGGGTGAAGGTCTGGGCGAACTTCGCGCTCGCGTTCCTGTACATGGTCGTCCCCGCGCTCTTCATGGGCGCCGCGTTCCCACTTGCCGGGGAGGCGCTGGCCCGGCACCGGCAGGCCGTCGGCCGGGCGGTGGGGGACGTCCTCGCCTCCAACACGCTCGGGGCCATCCTCGGGGCGGCCCTGAGCGGCCTGGTGATGATCCGCCTGTTCGGCATCGAGAGGTCACTCGAGATCCTGACGCTGATGAACATCGGCGTGGGGCTGGTCGTGCTCGCCAGCCTGCGGAAGGCGCGCTGGCTGCCGGCCGGCGTGGGCGCCGTCGCCGTGGCCGCCGTCGCCCTGCTGGCCCTGAATCCGAACGCGTTGAGACTCTGGGACCGCAACTACTTCGCCATCTTCCGGAGCAACCAGCCCGAGGCCTTCGCCACGCCCGAGATGGTCCGGGAAGCGGTGGAGAACACCGATGTCCTCTACTACGCGGAGGGGGTCGAGTCCACCGTCAGCGTGATTCGCGTGAAGGGGGGCGAACCGGCCTTCCTCACCAACGGCCGGGTCGAGGCGTCGGCGCACCGGCAGGCGCAGCAGATCCAGTTCACGCTCGGGCACCTGCCGATGCTGCTCGACCGGAACCCGAAGAACGTCCTCGTGGTCGGCCTCGGGAGCGGCATGACGGTCGGGGCCACCTCGGTCCACCCGGGTGTCGAGCGGGTGACGCTCGTCGAGATCGAGCCGCAGGTGGTCGGAGTGGCGCGGACCTTCCAGCAGTACAACCACCACGTGCTCGACAACCCGAAGGTCAGGGTGGTCCTGAACGACGGGCGCAACTTCCTGATGACGACGGGCGAGACGTTCGACGTCATCACGGCCGACCCGATCCACCCGTGGTTCAAGGGGTCGGCCTACCTGTACTCGAGCGAGTACTTCGAACTGGCCGCCAGGCACCTTCGGCCCGGGGGGGTGATCGCCCAGTGGCTGCCGCTCTACGAGCTGACGCCGCAGGACCTGGCGTCGATCGTGCGGACGTTCCAGCAGCATTTCGCCCACACGATGATGTGGCTCACCCACTACGACGCGGCGCTGGTCGGCAGCAACGCGCCGTTTGTCATCGACGAGGCGGAGCTCGAACGGCGCATGGCGACCCCGGACGTCGCGAGCGATCTGCGAAGCGTCGAGATGGGATCGGCGGCCGATCTCCTGAGCTACTTCGTGATGGGCACCGGGGGGATGAAGCAGTTCGCGAAGAACGGCACGCTCAACACCGACAACCACCTCTACCTCGAGTTCTCGGCCCCGTTCTCGATCGCGACGCCTGCCCTCATGGCGGCCAACATCGAGGCCATTGCCGCCCGTCGCGAGAGCATGCTGCCGTACCTGAAGCCGGCGGACGACCCGGCGGCTCGCCAGGCCCAGCAGGAGCGATGCGCGCTCCAGGTCGAGGCCGGGAGGGCGGGCGACCCCGTGCTCGCGCGGTTCCTCGCGGAGGGGCCGACGCAGCCCGAGTTCACGGCGGCGCTGCGCCGGCTGAACCAGCGTTACCCGTGGTACGCGCCCGGCCGGTTCCTGTGGGGTGAGTACGAAACGGCGCTGGCCCTCGAACCCCGCCTCCTGCAGCAGTCGCCGCTCACGGTGGTGGCCGACGATGGGACGACGGCGGTCATCGACGTGTCGATCGTCCTCGTCCCCGTGAGCCGAGGCCGCGCGTCGATCATGTTCGTGGACAATCGCGCCAGGGTCGTTTACGGGCAGGTCTACGTGGACGATTACGATCGCGCCGGGTTCGCCGATCGGTTCGCCCTCGAGGCGATGGGGGCGATTCGCGCGGCGTACGAGGGCGAGGCGATCGCCGCGCGGGGGCGCCAGCAGGCCCTGCCGACCTCGTCGCAGACGATTCGAAGAATCAAGGCCGTGATAGCCTCGAAGGTCCAAAGTGTCCGACATGGGTCATAGTCGTCCCGGCACGGGGGAGAACCAGGTGCGAAGCCGCCGGCGCGTGCTGATCGTCGGGATCGTCCTCGTCGTGCTCCTGCTCGGCGGGGTGCTGGTCGATCTCTACGTTCGGCAGGGTGGATCGGGTCAGCGGGTCAGCCCGACGGCTTCGAACCCGCCGTCTCCTTCGCCCGCCGCGAGCCAGCCGCCCGCGGCGGCCGCGCCGAAGCCGGCCGCCGCGCCTCCATCGCAGCCGCCCACCGCGCCCGTGCCGGAGCCGGTCGCGCCCAAGCCCGCAGCTCCGACGCCGGTCGTAGTGGCGCCGCCGGTCGCGCCCAAGCCCGCAGCTCCGCCGCCGGTCGTAGTGGCGCCGCCGGTCGCGCCCAAGCCCGCAGCTCCGCCGCCGGTCGTAGTGGCGCCGCCGGTCGCGCCCGAGCCCGCACCTGTGCGGCCGAAGGTTCAGATTGCGCCCCTGGGGCCGCCGCCTGCCGTGGCGTCGGCCGGAACCCCGGTGTCGCCGGCCGCCCCGGTCCCCCCCTCGACCCCGGTCCGTCCGTGCGTGAAGTCGGCCGGCGAGCGGATGGGGACCGTCGCCGTGCTCCCGGTGGAGAACCTCAGCGGCGCCAGCGCGCCGTCGGGCGACGTCCGGCAGTTCCTGATCCACACGGTCGCGGCAGCCGGGATCCGCGTGCTCGACGACGCCGCGCTCGACGCGCTCATGACCCGCCACCGAATCCGGTATGCGGCGGGAGTGGACGACGCCACCGGTCGGTGGCTGAAGGAGGAGGCCGATGTCGACGGCGTCCTCGTCGCGTCGTTCGAGTTCTCGAACGAAACCGTCCCGCCGAAGGTGGCGATGATCGTCAGGCTGGTGTCGCTCAAGGGCGCGCCGACGGTCGTATGGGCCGACGATGCCGGCATGTCCGGCGACGATGCGCCGGGGCTGTTCGGCCTGTCGCAGGTCAACGACTACAAGGCGCTGCAGAAGAAGGCGCTCGATCGGCTCGGCGGCTCGCTCCTCGCCTATCTCAAGACCGGGAAGCCGGGGGCGGATCCGGCCGGCGCGTCCAAGTTCCGGCCGAAGACGTCTTACCGGAAGGTCTCGCTCGAGGCGGGGAAGACCTACACGATCGCCGTCGCTCCGTTCTTCAACCTGAGCGGTCGCCGGACGGCGGGGGACATCCTGGCGCTGCTCTTCATGCGGCACCTGTCGAGCCTCCCGCAGTTCTGCGTCGTGGATTCCGGCGTCGTCAGGCAGCAACTCCTCGACGCCCGGGTCATCATGGACAGCGGGCTCTCTCTCGGCGACGCGGAAACGGTGGCGGCGCCGGTTGACGCGGACTTCGTCCTCTCGGGGCGGGTGCTCCGCTACGAGGACTACGAGGGATCGTCGGGCCTGACGCGGGTGGAGTTCTCGACCGTGCTGATCGACAAGAGGAGCCGCAAGGTCGTGTGGAGCTCGGAGAGCTACAACGACGGCCGCGACGGCATCGGCCTCTTCGACCGGGGCAGGTCGAAGACCGCCCACGAGATGGCGACGCAGATGGTTCGGATCACGACCGATCTGATCGCCGGCCGTGGCCGTTGATCGTGTGAGCGCCGGGAAGGCGCTCGAAGGGGAAGTCATGCGGTATCAGTTCGTCGTCGCAACGAGCCTCCTGGCCGTGTCGCTGCAGGCCGGCGCCCCGATCGGCGCGGCGGCCCAGACCCTGCCCGTGAGGAAGGGCCGGCCGGTGGTCGCCACCGTCGGGGCCGACACGATTTCGCTCGACGAGTTCGTGGCCGAACTCGGCCCCGCGGCCGACCGGGCGCGCCTGCAGCAGGGGCGCGCGACGGCGGCGGACCTCGAGCTGCTCGACCGTCTCGTCACCATCAAGCTCTGCGTCCAGGACGCGACCGCGATGGGCCTCGGCGAAAGCCCGGAGATCCGGAAGCAGGTCGAGGTGACCTCGCGGGAGATCCTGCGCGAGGTGCTCTACGCGAAGCTGACGCAGGAGGTCAAACCCGACCCGGCCGCCGTGGACGCGATCTTCAAGGACCTCGTCAGGGAGTGGAAGACGACCTCGCTGCTGTTCCGGGACAGGGCGGCGGCCGAACGCGCGCGGAAGGAAGTCACCGGCGGGTCCGCGTTCGCCGATGTCGCGGCGCGGGCGGTCGCCTCGAAGGCCGCCCGGCCCGACGGCGACGACCAGTACCACCCCAGGAGCGCGTACCTGCCCCAGATCCTGGAGGCGATGGCTCCGCTGAAGGTGGGCCAGGTGAGCCAGGTCGTCCAGATCCCCGCGGGGTTCGTCCTGCTGCGCGTGGCCGACATGCGCTACCCGCCGAACGCCGAGGCCATGGCCGAGGCGCGGAAACGGGCCCTCACCCAGCAGCAGGAGACCGCGCTCAAGGCCCACGAGCAGGTGCTCAGGCGCCAGTACGTGACGGTCCACAAGGCCGTCCTCGACGGCCTCAACTACGAGGCCGCCAAGCCCGGCGTCGAGGCCCTCCTGCAGGACAGGCGCTCGATCGCCGACATCAGGGGCGCGGCGCCGGTCACCGTCGGCGACCTGACCGACTACCTGCGGATGCAGTTCTATCACGGGTCCGAGCAGGCCAGGCAGTTCAAGCGGATGAACGAGATGAAGGGGACCGCGTTCGACGCCATGGTCGCGCGGCGACTGGTCAACGCGGAGGCGCTGAGGCTCGGGATCGACAAGACGACCGCCTACGCCGACCGGGTGAGGGGCTTCAGGGAATCCCTCATCTTCGACAGCTTCATCCAGAAGATCATCGTCCCGCCGAACAAGATGACCGAGCAGGAGGTGCGCCGCTACTACGACGCGCATCTCAAGGACTACTCTTCGCCCGAGATGATGAGGCTCCGCGGCCTGGCCTTTGCCAGGCGGAACGCGGCCGAGGACGCGATGCGGAAGCTGAGAGAAGGGGCAGACTACAACTGGCTGGTGGCGAACGCCGAGGGCCAGCTGCCGAAAGACGCGTCGGGCCTGCTGACGCTCGACGGGCGGCCCGTGACGATCACCAGCATGCCGGAGGGCTTGCGCAAGGCGGTCGCGGGGGCCAGGACCGGGGAGTCGAGGCTCTACGCGAGCCCGGAGGGGCCCTTCTACACGGTGGTCGTCCAGGCGGTGGTCGCGCCGACACCGGAGCCGTACGACCAGGCGCGGGAGACGATCTCCAAGAAGCTGTATGTCGAGAAGCTCAAGCAGGCCGTTGAATCCTACGCGGCCAAGCTGCGGACCCGCACGAAGGTCGAGACGTATCTGGCGAGGGCCCGGTGATGCCGACAAGAAGGAGACCCGCGATCAGGACGCTGGCGTGGGCCGCGTCGATCGTCGTGTGCCTGGCGCTGACCTCCCACGGCCAGCAGGCCCCGAAGCGGCCGTTCGGCGGAGGCGCGCCGAGCACGGGGCAGGGCCTCGGGGGCCGCGACTGCCTGGGCTGTCACAAGGCGTTCGCGACCAAGTACCTGGGCCTCAAGGACGTCCACGCCGTGGTGCGCGACAACAAGTGCGACAGCTGCCACGTCCGGCACGGGCTGGTCCCGACCATGGCCATGAAGCGGGAAGGCAACGACCTCTGCCTGTCGTGCCACCCGAAGGACAAGCTCGGGCTGAACAAGGCCCACGTGCACACGGCGATCAACAACGGCAGCTGCATCCTCTGCCACGACCCCCACGCGTCGCAGAACGACCACCTGCTCAAGGCGGACGCCCCCCAGCTGTGCTACCTGTGCCACGACAAGGCGAACTACGAGAAGAAGGTCGTCCACAAGGTCCTGCAGACGAGCGGGTGCTCCGCGTGCCATACCACGCACGCCTCCGACCAGCCCAATCTCCTGGTGAAGGAGGAGAAGGCGCTGTGCCTCGGCTGCCACGCGCCCACGGCGCCCGGGTTCGCCAAGGCCCACGGCGGCTACCCGGTGGACCGCGTGTCGTGCAGTTCGTGCCACGACCCGCACAGCTCGGTGCAGCCGAAGCTGCTCAAGACCAGCGTGCACGCCCCGGTGCAAGGCGCCCAGTGCGAGACCTGCCACGCGGCCGCCACGTCGGCCAAGCCGTTCGACGTCCTGCGGAAGGGCGGCGAGCTGTGCATGACGTGCCACGACGCCGCCTCGATCCAGGGTGCCGGGAAGGTGCAGCACCTGCCGTTCAAGGACGGCCAGTGCCTCCTGTGCCACGACCCGCACGACTCGGAGAACCAGAGGCTGCTCAAGGGCCGCGGCCAGGCACTCTGCCTCGCCTGTCACAAGGAGATGGCGGAGCCGGTGTCGTTCAAGCACGCCCCCATGGCCACCGAGCGGGGCTGCGTGTCGTGCCACGCCTCGCACTCGTCCGACCACCAGCACCTGCTGACCGCGCCGGCCGACACGCTGTGCGCGTCGTGCCACGCGAAGGTCGCCGAGGCGGCCCGGACGTCGAAGACGCAGCACCCGCCCGCCGTCGGCGGCGAGTGCACCGCGTGCCACAACCCGCACGGGTCGAACGTCAAGGGGATGCTGAAGGACCGGACCGATCGGGTGTGCTACAGCTGCCACACCGATGCCGAGTCGCGCTTCACCAAGACCTACACGCACGGCCCGGTGCGGGACGGGGAGTGCGGAGCCTGCCACCAACCGCACGGCTCCAATGAGAAGGCGCTGCTGAAGGTCGCGGCGCCGAAGCTCTGCGAGGCGTGCCACGCCGACTTCATGAAGCCGCTCGCGACTGGCGCGAAGCACGAGCCCTTCGTCGACGGGATGTGCCTGACCTGCCACGATCCGCACGGCAGCAACATGCAGGGCATGGCGGCCGACAACCCGGGGACGCTGTGCGCGGTGTGCCATTCCGACATCACCGACGCGATAAAGACGGCGAAGTCGTCGCACGCGCCGGCGGCAAGCGGCGAGTGCATCGCGTGCCACAACCCGCACCAGACTCCCATCCCGCGCCTGCTGCTGGCGAAGAGCCCGGACCTCTGTCTCGGGTGCCACAAGCCGATCAAGGCGGCGATGGCGGATGGAAAGGTCCACCCGCCGGCGGCCGAGGACTGCCTCGGTTGTCACAAGCCGCACTCGTCGGGCGAGCCGCAGTTGCTGGCGAAGCCCGTCGTGACATTGTGCGCGGGCTGCCACGACGTCAAGGCGGCCGCGTTCGCCGACGCGCACCTGCATATCGACCCCGCGGTGATGCACTGCGAGCGCTGCCACGACCCCCACGCGTCGAAGCAGCCGCACTTCTTCAAGAGCACCCTGCATCCGCCGTTCGAGGCCAAGACGTGCGACGACTGCCACCTCGCGTCGCCGGCCAGGATCAAGTGAGGGAACGACCATGCGTTCGCGTCTGACGATTGCCGGCGTCTCGGTCGTTGTGCTCCTGGGGGTGTACGTGTCGACCGCCCGCAGCCAGCAGAACCCGTACCGGCTCAAGGAGACGGACCAGAAGAAGCTCTGCCTCGTCTGCCACACCGACTTCGAGGCGACGCTCAAGAAGAAGTTCGTCCACACCGCGGTGCAGAGCGGCGAGTGCACGGGATGCCACGACGCCCACACGTCGTCGCACGGCAAGCTGCTGTCGGCGGGCACGCGCCAGATCTGCGCGACCTGCCACGAGGGGATCGTCCCGGCGAACGCGAAGAGCGTGCACAAGATCGTCGCCGACGGCGAGTGCACCAAGTGCCACGACCCGCACGCGTCCGACAACCCGGCGAACCTGCTGGCGGCGGGCAACACGCTGTGCGTCGGCTGCCACAAGGAACTCGGCGCGGCCGCGACCGCCGCCAAGTTCAAGCACGTCCCGGTCGGCCAGGGGTGCGTGACCTGCCACGACCCGCACGGCTCCGACCAGTCGGTCCACCTCCTGAAGAAGGCCGTGCCGGCGCTGTGCCTGACCTGCCACAAGCCCGAGGGCCCGGCGTTCGTGACGGCGCACATGAAGTACCCGGTGGCCAGGGCGGACTGCACGACCTGCCACGACCCGCACGGGTCGAACCAGCCGGGGCTGCTGCTCGACAACGTGCACCCGCCGCTCGCCGCCCGCCAGTGCGACAAGTGCCACGAGCCGGCCACCTCGGCCACGCCGTTTGCGACCAGAAAACCCGGCTACGAGCTGTGCCAGGACTGCCACGGCGACATGGTGAAGGCCACGCTCGCAAAGGCGCGTCTGCACTGGCCGGTGGCCGACCGGAAGGGGTGCGTGAACTGCCACAGCCCCCACGCGTCGAGGCAGGAGAAGCTCCTGAAGGAGGCCACGCCGGCGCTCTGCGGATCCTGCCACGCCGACACGCTGAAGCGGATCGCCGCCGTCCCGGTCAAGCACCAGCCGGTGACCGACGGCACGTGCATGGCCTGCCATTCGCCGCACAGCTCGGACAGCGTGCACCTGTTCAACGATCCGTCGGTCAACACGCTCTGCACCACGTGCCACGACTACTCGGCGCACTCGGCGCACCCGATCGGCGAGAAGGCGGTCGACCAGCGGAACAAGAACCTGCGCGTCGACTGCCTGAGCTGCCACAAGGGCCACGGCACGGAGTACAAGTGGATGCTGCTCGCGGCGACCAACGTCGAGCTGTGCACCCGGTGCCACAAGCAGTTTGCGAGGTGATTCGATGAAGACGGCCTCATGTGCCTGCCTGGTCGCGGCGGCCCTCGTGCTGGGATACCTGCCGCTCACGGCCGCGGGGACCGCCAGGCTCACGTACCTGGCCGCGCTGTACGCCGACGACAGCCAGCAAGCGGTGGGGCTCCACCTGCCCGAAGGCGTGGCCTGCGGCGCGGGCGGCCTGGTCGTCGTCGGCGACACGGGGAACGACCGGCTGCTCCGCTTCACCTACCGGGACCGGACCCTGGGCACGGTGAGCGCGATCCAGATTCCCCAATTGACGGCTCCGTCCCGGGTGCAGCTCACGTCGAAAGGAGAGATCTACGCGCTCGACAGCCGGCAGCGCCGCATCGTCCGTCTCGACGCGAACGGGCAGTTCAAGGCCGTGCTGACCTACGAGGGCGCCCCGGCCCCGGCGACCATCCTGCCCAAGAGCTTCGCGCTCGACGCCGCCGACACCCTCTACGTGCTCGACGAGTTCTCCGGGCGCGTGCTGGTCGTCGACGCCCAGGGGCGATTCCAGCGGGCGCTGCCGCTTCCGGGCGGCCTCGGGTTCGCGACCGACGTCGCGGTCGATGTCGGGGGGAACGTGATCGTGCTCGATTCGGTCAAGCGGCGGATCTACTCGGCGGCGAAGGACGCCAAGGCGTTCGAACAGCTCGGCGGCGACCTGGCGGCGTCGATCGCCACCATGCCGACCTCGATCGCGGCCAGCAAGGGCATCCTCTTCGTCGCCGAGGGCAGCGGGAGCACGATCGACGCGTTCGGGCGCGACGGCAAGTTCCTGATCCGGCAGCTGACCTCGGGATGGACCGAGGGGGCGCTCAGGCACCCCTCGCAGCTGTGCGTCAACGACAAGGACGAAGTCTTCATCGCCGACCGCGACAACAGCCGCCTGCAGATCTTCCAGTTGGCGCGGTGAGGTGGCGGCCGCGCGGCCGGTGACGCGCCCCGGCCGGCGAAGAGGTTGACCATGCGTCCTGTGACGGGGCGGCTGCTGTCGATGCCGCCGGCGTGGATCCTGGGCGGCGGCCTCTTCGTCGTCGGCTGGATCGCCGACACCTGGCTCGTCGCCGCCGGCCTCTGGGGCCCGGTCGTCATCTCCGACACGCCCGTCTACTTTGGCTTCGTGACGAAGCTGCTCGCCGGAAGCCTCCCGTACCGGGATTTCACCGTCGGCTACCCGCCGTTCGCCTGGCCCGCATTCCTGGCCCCGGCGCTCATCCCGCCCGCGACGCGCGACGCGGCGGCCTACGCGATCGTGTTCTCGGTGTGGATGGCCGTCGTCGGCACCGTCCTCGCCATCCTGGCCGTCCGCGCGAGCGAGGCGTTGGGGAATTCCCGGCGCCGGACGTTCGTCGTCGCGGGTGCGGTCGGAGCGTCTCCAGCGCTGCTTGGGATCCTCGCCCCGATGCACTTCGACCTCTGGCCGGCGATGCTGCTGTGCGCCGCGCTCCTGCTCCACCTGGATGGCCGCCGGCGGTGGAGCGCGGTCGTGCTCGGCCTCGCGGCCGCGGCGAAGGTCTACCCGGCCGTCCTCGCGCCGCTGCTGGCCCTCGACGTGCTGCGGGCCGACGGCCGGCGGACGCTTGCCGCCTGGGTCACGGCGTTCATCGCGGGAGCGGCGGCGCCGTTCGTGCCATTCGCGCTGCTCGCGCCGGGGCAGGTCCTCGACCCGCTGTCCGCCCAGTTCGGCCGACCGCTCCAGGTGGAGAGCCTTGGCGCGGCCATCCTGCTGGCCGCTCACTGGACCCGCGGTCTCCCCGTCTTTGTGGGTTCGTCGTTCGGAAGCCAGAACCTGTTCGGCGAGGTGGCCGACCTGGTGCAACTGGATCTGCGCGCCCTGGCCGCGCTCGGGTTCGTGGGGACCTTCTCGTGGTACGCCTGGACTGGCGGCGGCTCGCGGCGCCTGGCGCGCGCGGCGGCGCTCGCGATTGCGGTGACGGTTGCGACGGGCTCGACCCTCTCGCCGCAGTACATGCTCTGGCTGGTGCCCGTGGCCTTCCTCGTGCCCGGCCCCCGCGGCATCGCGGCGACCGCCGTCACGATGGTCGCGTTCCTGCTCACGTCGGCGTATTTCCCCACCGGTTACTCGGACCTGGTCCACCTCCGCAGCGCCGTGCCCGCGTGGATCCTCCTCTCCCGCGACCTCGCCCTCGTCCTGCTCGTGGCCGTCCTCGCGGTTCCGGCCCTGCCGGTGCCGCGCGCGGCCCGGGTCGCCCGGTAATCGGGTCGAAGCCCGGGCGGCCGGACGCGCCGGCGGTCTTCCGATTGGTCTATGCTCAGTCGTAGATGCTGTTCACGACGCTCGCGGACCTCGTCGTGCTGGCGCACCTCGGATTCGTCGTGTTCGTCGTGGCCGGCGGGCTGCCGGTCCTGCGGTGGCCCCGGCTCGCCTGGCTGCATCTTCCGGCGGTTGCCTGGGGCGCGCTCGTCGAGTTCGAGGGATGGATCTGCCCGCTGACGCCGCTCGAGAACGCGCTCCGGCAGGCCGGCGGGCAGGCCGCCTACACCGGCGACTTCGTCGAGCATTACGTCGTCCCCGTGCTGTATCCGGAAGCGCTCACGCGCGGCGTCCAGGTGGCCATCGGAAGCGCGGTGCTGATCGTGAACGGGTTCCTCTACTGGCTGGTCCTGCGGCGCGCGAGGCGGCGGCGATCGGGGTGTAGTTCGTGAGTGAAGCGTGAGGCGTAGGCCGTAAGGCGTGCTCTGAAAATGGCGCCAGCGCTCAAGGCGAGATCGCGATTCTGAGCGGCCGGCAGGGCCGGGCGCCTCGCTCGTGGGCCGCTCCGCAGGCCGGGAAAGCGTCCTCGCGGTGCGGCGATTTCCGGATCGGTGTGTCGGGCTTGGGCTATTCGCGCTGGATGGACCGCACGCCCTGCGCCCGGGAAATCGCGGCACGCGCTCGCCGCTTTCCGTGTCATCGCGGGACGGCCTGCTCCGAAGGCCCGCTCGCGACGCATCCCGTCCCCGCCGGCTCGATCTCGAACCGCGGCTGGCTGTGTAGGCGGCGGCGTGCCTCTGCCGCGCCGCAGGGATGTGCGCGGCGCAAGGCCCGCCTTCGCCCTCTGGGCTATGGCGGGCAGGCGTAAGGCGTGAGGGGTAACGCGTAAGGCGTGTGGCGTAAGCCACCGTGTGCGGAGGTGCGGCGTGATCGAAGAGGGCGTGCGGGCGTTCGTGACGGGGTGGGCCGCTGCTTCCGAAGCGGGGGAGGGGAGCGCCGAGCGTCATCTCGCGCTGGCGGACCCTCGCCTGGCCGAACTCGTCGCGCGCGTCGTCGCGGCCGGGGGCGTGCGGCGCTTCAAGCCGTCCACGGCGTTCTCGGACTTCGACGCGATCGCCCGGTCGATCGTCTACCAGCAGCTGTCGACCATGGCGGCGGCGACCATCTACGGCCGGTACGTGGACGCGCTCGGCGGCGACCCGACGCCCGAGCGCGTGCTCGGGACGCGCGTGGACCGGCTGCTGCGCGCGGGGCTCTCGCGCCCGAAAACGCGATACGTGCGGGGGCTCGCGACAGCCGTCACGTCGGGCGAGCTGAACCTGGGCCCGCTCCGCCAGATGCCGGACCAGGCGGTCATCGACGAGCTGACCCGGGTGCCCGGGATCGGCGTGTGGACCGCCCAGATGTTCCTGATGTTCCGCCTCCACCGGGAGGACGTGCTGCCGACGCTGGACATCGGCATCCAGCGCGGCCTCCAGCGGGCCTACGGCCTGCGCAAGCCCGCCGCGCCGCGCTTCGTCTCCCGCTCGGGCACGCGCTGGGCGCCGTACCGGAGCATCGCCAGCCTCTATCTGTGGGCCTCGCTCGAGCCCGGCGCCTTCGGGCCGGATGACGACGCCGCCAGGCGGCGCGGGTGAGAGCACGACGCCGGGCCGTTCGATCTCGAGCCTCAACGGCCGGGCCGGCGCATGACGAGCGGCAGGACCACCGACAGGACGAGCGCCGCGACGAAGAAGAAGGCGAATGTCACGCCCGCCATGCCGAGCGCCATTCGCTTCGGGTCCTGGCCGGGCCTCAGCATCTGCCGGCGGTACTCGGCGTAGCTGATGACGAACGCGCCGGCCGCGGCGAGCGCGCCGAAAAGCGTGCCGAGCGCCAGGAAGAGTGGAAACAGCGAGTTGGGGGGCGGCATCGTCAGAGTACGAGCATACTCTCACACCCCGCGCCGTTGTTGCGAACGAGCACGCCGCCGCGGTTGGGGCAATGGTGCTAAACTGTTACCGGGGCGCCTGTGTTCCATTCCGATCCGCATCTGCGAATCGAGGCCCTGCATGACGTTCGGCAGAATCTGGGTCACCGTGCGTGCCGCCGGGCCGAGACGTTCGTCGCCCGTTGCGGTCTCGCGTGCGTTGACCCGGCCTGAGATCCTCCCAGGAGAGCACGCAGCCAGCGACGCGAAATTGGCGCGCCTCCGGCCGGTCGCGGCCGGCGGGCGCTCGCGGTAACCAGGCACTCCGGTCGGAGTCGTTCGTGAGGGAAGCCGCCATGAAGAAGCCGCATCTCGCCATCGTCAGCATCCTCACCGGTTCCGTGGTCTTCACGTTGCTCCTGATCCTGTCCGCCGGCAGCTACACTCCCGCACAGGGCATTCGGGTGAACCAGGTCGGGTATCTTCCGGGAGATCTGAAGGTCGCGCTCGTCATCACGAACACGAACCTCAGCGGTCAGGGTTTCCGTCTCAACTCGGGCTCTACCGCGGTCTATTCCGGCACCGTGGGCACCGACCGCGGCGCCTACGCCTCCAATTCCCATTTGTACGAGCTGAACTTCAGCGGCTACACGACACCTGGAACCTACACCCTTCAAGTGGGCAGCTACACGTCGGCGCCTTTTCAGATAGGGCTGGGCGACGTCCTCTACAAGCCTCTCCTCGATTCCACCATGCACTACTTCCGGTATCAGCGGTGCGGCAGCACCGTCGGGGCGGAGGCCGGCTACGGGAACTGCCATCTCGACGACGCGATCGTGAAGGGCGGACCGATGGCCGGGCAGCGGCTGGATTTCGTCGGCGGGTGGCACGACGCGGACAACCCGCCGAAGCTGATCGTCACGTTCGGGTACGGGCTCATGCAGATGATGATCGCCTACGACCGGTTCTCGTCCGCGGGCGTCTTCGACGGCATGACCTATCCGGTCCTCACCGAAGTCAAGGTGGGGCTGGATTGGATTTACAAGATGTGGGACCCGACCCACAACGTGCTCTATGCCCAGGTCGGGTACGAGCAGGCCTATACCGGGACACGCATGGCCTTCGCCGTGGACCTCCAGCCCGGGTCGGGCGCCAACACGGCCGGGAAGGCCGCTGCGGCGCTGGCGATGGGCGCGTACCTGTGGAAGGACAGCGACCCTGCGACGTCCAGCAAGTGGCTGACCGCCGCCCAGCAGCTTTACGCCTTCGGGAAGGCGCACCAGGCGTCGTGGATCGACCCGTGGAACTTCTACCCGGAGACCACCACTCCGTCCAAGGGCTGGAAGGACGACATGGCGCTGGCGGCCGTGGAGCTGTATCGGGCCACCAAAGACCCCGCCTACGCCAGCGAGGCCGTGAACACCTACCTTCCCCTGGCCATCGCGGAGAGCCCCAGCGGATCGGTTGGGTGGTGGGATTCGACCGCCATGGCGAACTACGAAATGGCCCGCCTGGACCCGTCGTATCTGCCTGCCGCAACCAGTTACTTCCAGAATGTCCTGTCGGCCTATGCCAACGAGAAGTCCTTCAACACGGCGGACTCTGCCGCCACGTGGGGGACCGTGGAGGAGCTGGCCTGCAAGGCGATCACCGCGCTCTGGTACCAGGACATCAGCGGAGACGCGACCTACCAGGGCCTGGCGAACCTGCAGCGGGACTACATCTTCGGCCGAAACCCCTGGGGCTACAGTTTCGTCGACAGCGCCGGCACCTATTACATGCAGAACATCAATAGCGGCAGCCGGCGCATTGGCTGGTGGGGCGAAGGACCGACCACCGTAGCCCTGCTCAACGGTACCTGGGTTGTCCTCGGCCATGGGCCCCTTCGATACGCAGAACTGGTGGTATGCCGACGTCGCGACCAATTACGTCGTCAACGAACACACCATTACGGCCAACAGCACCGGGCTCCAACTGCTGGCGTGGTATGCCGTGGGGCACACCACGTCCTACACGATCTCCGCGGCGGCTGGAGCGAACGGCAGCATCAGTCCTTCCGGCAGCGTCTCGGTCGCGCAGGGCGCCAGCCAGCTGTTCTCGGTGTCGGCGAGCCCGGGTTACTCTGTCAGCTCCGTCGTCGTCGATGGCGTCGATCAGGGTTCGATCGTCAGCTACACGTTCTCGAACGTGCAGGCCGGTCACGCCATCAGCGCGACGTTTGCCGCGGTCCCGACCTACACCATCACGGCGAGCGCGGATGCCAACGGGAGCATCACGCCGTCGGGCAGCGTCCCGGTCGCCCAGGGCGCCAGCGGCGGTTTCACGATCGCGCCGAACGCGGGTTACGCGGTGTCCTCGGTCCTCGTCGACGGTGTCAGCCTGGGCGCCCTCACCAGCTACACGTTCTCGAACGTGCAGGCCGCCCACACCATCAGCGCCTCCTTTGTCGAGGTGTCCGGCTATACAATTGCTGCGAGCGCGGGAGCCAACGGGAGCATCACGCCGTCGGGCAGCGTCCCGGTCGCCCGGGGCGCCAACCAGGCGTTCACCGTCACGCCCGACACGGGCTACGCCGTCTCGTCGGTCGTCGTGGACGGTGTCAACAAGGGTGCGGCCGCCAGCTACACCTTCACCTACGTGCTGGCCAACCACACCATCAGCGCCGCGTTTGTCGCCAAGCCCACCTACACGATCACCGCGCGCGCGGGGGCCAACGGGACGATCAGCCCGAGCGGCGGCGTGGCGGTCGTGATGGGCGCCAGCCAGGCGTTCACCATCACGCCGAATCCGGGTCACGCGGTGTCGTCGGTCGTCGTCGACGGCGTCCGCAAGGGCGCGACGACCAGCTACACCTTCACGAACGTGCTGGCCACTCACACCATCAGCGCCGCCTTCACGAACGTGCTGGCCAGTCACACCATCAGCGCCTCCTTCAAGGCCGCGTTCGTCATCACCGCGTCGGCCGGGGCGAATGGAACCATCAGCCCGTCGGGCAGCGTCCCGGTCGGGCAGGGAGCCAGCCGGGCATTCGCGATCAGGCCGAACATGGGCTACGCCGTGTCGTCGGTCGTCGTCGACGGCGTCAGCAAGGGCGCGATTACCAGCTACACCTTCACGAACGTGCTGGCCAATCACGCCATCAGCGTGACGTTCAAGTCCCGATTCTCGTCCCCCTGGGGTCGCTGAACGGTGGCGGCGGGCCGGTTCGCGAGTTGGGGATGCCGGTGAACCGCGCCCGCCTTCGCGACGCCGTGGCTGGCTCTGCAGAAGGCCACGATCGTCAATCGCCGACGGGGGCCGGGCGCGTCGCTCGTGGGCCACTGCGCCTCCGCCAAGGCTACGAAGGTCACCATACACCCTGACCCGCCCTGTCACTCTCCAGCCGTTAGAACAGGCGCGCGCGGTTTCGGATCTCGGGCCGTCGCGAACTCGACGTCCTCGACGCGCTCACAATCCCGACACTCGGACCGGACGGAGGCGGAGATGAAGAAGTTGCGGCTCAGCAAGGCGTTCACGCTCCTGGAATCCGGTCCGGTGGTCTTCGTGACCACCAATGATGGCAGGAAGAACAACGTCATGACCATCTCGTGGACCATGGTGGCGGGCTTCACGCCGGTATTTGCCATCACCACCGGGTCCTGGAACTACTCGTATGCCGCGCTTCGAACATCCAGGGAGTGCGTCCTCGCGGTTCCCACCGTGGATCTCATCGATCGGGTCGTCGGCGTGGGGACGTGCTCCGGCGCGGACACCGACAAGTTCGAGAAGTTCGGGCTGACCCCCATGGCGGGCAGGCACGTGCGCGCGCCGCTCGTCAGGGAGTGCCTCGCGAATATCGAGTGTCGAGTCGTCGACATCGTCAGAAGACACGACATCGTCGTGCTGGAAGGCGTCGCCGCCTACCTTGATGGTTCCAGAAGAGAGAAGAGGACGATTCACGCGGTCGGCGACGGCACCTTCATCGTGGATGGCGCCACGATCGATCGCAAGACGATGATGCGGTCCAAGATCCCGGCTGGGATCTAGCCGGTATCGTCTACCATCCACCTCAGCCCGCCTTGTTTCGGCCGTAGTTGACCGTAGAAGACGGAATGTGCCGTCTGCCGTAGGTATCAGTGGGTTGCTGAAACGCGGTCGCGGGTTCTACACCAGCCCTCAACTACTGCAGCCTGGCGTATTCCGCCTTGGCGGCCTTCAGGACGGGCAGGTCCGGGTCGGCGTCTTTCCAGAACGTGAAGAAGGCCTGGTAGGCGGCGCGGCTCTTGGGGAGGTCGCCTGCCATCGTCCAGGCGCGGCCGAGGGACACGTAGGCCAGCGGGTAGTTGATGGACCACACGTCGAGGCCTCGGCGGTCGACGATCTGCTGGAATTCCGCCGCGGCGGCCTTTCCGTCACCCAGACCGAGGTATGCCTGACCGCGAAGCCTGGACAGATCGAATCCTCCCAGATTCCTGTAACCTGCCACAATGGGCTCCGACAGCGTGAGCGCCCTCCGGTAGTCGCCCCGCTGGAGCGCAATCGTGGCCATGCGCAACGGGTACCTGAGCCGACTGTTCAGCTGATTCTCCGGATTCGCGGCCAGGTCCTTTTCTGCCATGGACTGCGCCTCGTCCAGGCTACCGCACAAGATCAGGACGTCGATGGTCTTGGCCGCTCGCGCGCGTTCACAGTTGCCGACAGCCGCGTAGGCATATGCCTCATAGTTCAAAAACGTGGCCGGGTTGAGCCCGAAGAACTTGTCTTGCCTGAACACCTCGAGGGTCTGCTGCACCAACTGATCGGCTGCCTTCAGACGTCCTGACACAACTGCCAGACCCTGCTGCTCGAGGTATGCGTTGAGCCGAGATCTGCCGTTCTGGCTTCTCTTGAGCCACTCGACCTGGCGCTGCATTTCGGCCTGGTCGCCGCGAATCGCCGCAAGGCGACACAGAGACCAATGGGTGTAGTCGGATTCATAGCCTCGGGCCAGACCCTGCCGTAGCGTGGCTTCCGCTTCCTCAGACTTGCCAACCAGCCGTAGATCCAGGGCCAGGTTCTGGATTGCAGCTGAACCGGCTCCAAGTTGAACGGCTTGACGCTCCGCTTCGACAGCCTCTTCAAATTGACCAAGTTCCATCAAGTAAAGCCCGAGAGTGTGGTAAGCAAACGGGTCTCTGGGGTACCAGCGGATCCACTGCCGGCCCAGTTCAACCGCCTTGTCTAAATCGCCGCGAAACTCGTTGTCACGTGAAGCCAGTTCAAGCGATTCGCGCTCGCTGACCTTGTCCTTGAGTTCCAGGGCGCGCTTGAGCACCTCGATCCTCTTCTCTCGCGGCTGGCCGCTGTTAAAGTAGGAAAAGGCCAGTCTGAGATACGCCAGCGCAAAGTCGGGATCCAGTTGCGTCGCGCGCTCGAAGTAGCCGCTGGCGGCGCGAAAATCTCCCTTCCGGAACAGTTCGTCCCCCAGGGAGAACTGCTTCCACGCCTCGAGTGACGAGGTTGTCGCCTGCGGGAGAGGCTTGTTGAACCGCGCGAGCGAGGGTAGCGACTCCCCCAGCTTCCGTCTCAAGTCCACCGCGGCGCGACCGAGCACCTCGACAACCTTCTCCTTTGAAGCAGCCTGCTCCTCGGCGATCCCGAGCGCCACGCCCGAGTGGGCGTCCACGGCCTTCAAGACGAGCTGATATTGCGATCCGAGCGGAGAAACAGACCCGACAATGTACGCTTTGAGGCCCTGTCGGATGCAAATCTCGCGCGCCGTGGCGGCATCGACGGATGCGTCCGGCGCACGCTTCATCAGCTTGAGAGCTTCCCGGATCTCGTCCGCGGAGGCGACTTTCAGGAAGGGCGTTTCATAGAGCTTGAACGACAGCGCATCGGCGAGCGGCTTGTCGAGGTCGGCGTCCTTCGTGGCATTCTCGAAGTTCGCCAGCACGATGGTGTCCTTGTCGGTCAAAGCCGGCGCGCGCTTCGGAAGCCAGATGCCGATCGTGACGAGCCCGGCCACGAGCGCGACGACACCCGCCAGCGTCCAGACGAGCCCTGACCGGCGACGAACAGGCGTCGTCACGTGCGCGCCCTCGGGCTTGACGGCATCCTGCGAAATGCCGCGCAACTCCTCGGCGACATCCGTGGCGGTCTGCCAGCGATCGTCGGGATCCTTCTTCAGGCAGCGGCGCACCAGACGGTCGAGCGCCGGCGGCGTAAGCGGCTGCAGCGAGGAGAGCGGCGCCGGTTCGCCCGTCATGATCGCCGAGATCACGCTCGCCTCGCTGTCCCCGCCGAACGCGCGCCGCCCCGTC
The DNA here is from genome assembly GCA_963776495.1 of uncultured Acidobacteriota bacterium. Taxonomy (GTDB): domain Bacteria; phylum Acidobacteriota; class Vicinamibacteria; order Vicinamibacterales; family Fen-181; genus FEN-299. The sequence goes on from CAVZMW010000004.1 coordinate 232,455, forward strand.
AGCATCTCGTAAAGCACGCACCCGAACGCGAACAGGTCCGTGCGTGCGTCGGTCTCTTTCCCTTCGAGCTGCTCCGGCGCCATGTAGGGGACCGTGCCCATCACCACACCCGGCCGCGTCGCCACGCTCTTCGTGGAGAGGGCGGACGCTCCGGTGGCTGCTGCCGCGAGTTGCGGCCTCAACTTGGCCAGGCCGAAATCCAGCAGCTTCGCGCCGGACTTCGTGAGCATGATGTTCGCGGGCTTGAGATCGCGGTGGACGATCCCGCGGCGGTGGGCGCTGGCCAGCGCGTCGGCGATCTGCGCACCGACCTCGAGCACCTGCGCGCGCAGCAGCGCGCCCTTGCGCAGGCGCTGCGCGATGCTCTGCCCGTCCAGGTACTCCATGACCAGGAAGTCGATCCCGTCCTGGGACCCGACGTCGTGCAGCACGCAAATGTGGGGGTGGTTGAGGGCGGAGACCGCGCGCGCTTCCAGTTCGAACCGGTGGCGCAGCTCGGGGTCAGCGGTGAGCGCCGGCGGGCAGGACTTTGATGGCGACGTCGCGACCCAGGCGCGTGTCGCGGGCCTTGTAGACCTCGCCCATGCCGCCAGCGCCCAAGAGGGCGACGACTTCGTATGGCCCGAGTCGGTCACCGGATGTCATGGGAGGAAACCCCTCCGTGGGAAACGCCACACCGTGGCGTTTCCATAGGAGTTAGCCTTCGCGTTCCGCTCGGCTGACTCCAAAACGGAGCCTCTCTGTACGGGCCGAGGCGGGCGCCGGCCGAGAGGGGCATGAAGAAACCGCGGGCATTGTAGCACCCGGGCCGCGAACGTGCTCAAGTCTGTCAGGGCTGGTCTATCTCGGCTGCGGTCGGTGGGCTCGTGTCGGATGTGGTGGGCTTGCGCTCTCCGTCGGCCGGCGCAGCGACTGGCCCCGTTCCGCAAGACCGTTGTTTCTTGGAGCCGTGAGACGCGCGCCTACCGCTTCACGGGCACCTTCGCCTTCAGCTCCTCGAACCAGTTCTCGATGAGGGTTATTTCGGTAATCGGAGTGGGTGTCCGTTGTTCCAACTTGACCATCAGGAATCGCTGTCCGTCCGCGGACAGATCATAGTCCCGTATGGGACTTCCCCGATAATATCCGGACCGCTCGAACAGCAGGCGTGGCTTGCCGGCCCTGAAGCCGCCGTCAGTCCGGACATCCACCGCCCACACTTGATCCTGCCAGCGATAGAACAGCCGTTTCCCTCTTCCCCACAGCGGCTGAATACCCCCCTGGCTCGATACTTGCGTTCTCCCCCCGGGGCCAGGGAAGGGCCGCACGTAGACCTCGTTGCGCCCTGACTCATTCGATGCGTAGGCGATCCAGCGACCGTCGGGCGAGAACTCCGGATATAGCTCGTCGAATTCCGAGTTCAGGAAAGGGCGCACGCGCCGCGAACGGGCGTCCAGCAGATCGATGTCGCAGGTACTTGCGTGCTGTTCCTCCACCACAGCGAGCGTTTGTCCGTCCGCCGACCATGACCCAGGGTATTGTGTATGCTCGCTTGTGGTCAGGCGTTCCATCGGCGAACTGTCATCGTACGGCTGCGAGAATAGGTTCGACGCCAGGGCTTTCTCCCATGCGAAGACGATCCGTTGACCGTCGGGTGTCCAGATTGGATAACTGGCCCATCCCTCAGTGGTCAGCCGAGTGTTGATGCCTGTATTCAGGTCATAGACAAAGACCTGCCATTTTGACCCCGCAGTTACGTAGGCAATTCGCAGACCATCCGGTGAAAGACGCGGGGCGAAGAAGGCCTTCTGCAAGGGCGTGACCGGTTGCTCGATCCCGCTCTGATCCACCCAGACCAGCGAATTCTGCCTGTCCGGCAGGACGCCCCCCGCGGCGTAGATGAGCGCCCCTGCGTCGGACACGGCGAACTGCCCGGCCCCCGTGTTGTAGGTGGAGTTCATCGAAAAGGCTTGCATGACGTTGTCCACGACGGGAGCCGGTTGGCCGACGACCTTCAGACTGCCAAGATCAAATCGCACCGCCATGAGCGTGCCCTGCCTCAGGAACACCAGATGTCCCGTGGATACATAGCGGGCATCGGCGGCGTCCTGGAGCAGGACCCGCCACTGGCGGGGATTGAATCGAAACAGCGCAAGCCAGGGGTGTGAGTCATGGCCGTATCTCATGACGGTGACGAGCACGGCCTTGCCATTGGGGAGCCAGAAGGGCAGGCGGTGGCTGTACTCCTCCCGCTTCGGGTCAGGCGTCGTCAGGCTCTCTGGCTTTCCGCCGTCCGCCGAGACTCGTGAAAGACCAACGGATTCTTCCCCCGCAAACACGATGGTATTATCGGGTCCCCAACTGGCTCCATAGATTCCGTAGAGTGGACCGGCGTCGCACAACGGAGTCGGCACGCCACCGTCGAGAGGAACCTTCATCAGTTTGCCGTCTGCCCAGAATCCCACCCAGCGGTTGTCGGGCGACAGGAAGGGGTCAATGCCACCGTCCGTCCCGGTGATCCGCGTGGCATTCGCTTGATCCAGTCCCCGCAGATACAACTGAGGCTGCGCTTGAAGGCCCGGATTCTCCTCGATCGCGCTGTAGACCACGAACCTGCCGTCGGCGGATATGGCCACCGCCGTTCGACTTGGGCGCTCCCTCTCCACGGCCCTGCGCCTGCCGTCGAGCCAACGGCCAGGCTCCACCTTGATTACGGACCTGACCACGGGGGAGAACGTGGCGGGCGGCGAGTATCTCATCAAGGCTGTGCCGACCAGGATGAGCGCCAGAAGCACCACAGCCGCACCCGCGACGACCCACCGGAATGGAAGGCGTCGGATCGCGCTGACAGCCCCGGCGGGCTGGGCACTGGTCTCCCGAACCCAGCGCAGCTCGCTCGCGAGGTCATGCGCCGTGTCCGGCCGGTCGTCGGGTGACTTGGCGAGGCACTGGCGCACGAGCCGGTCGAGTGCGGGAGGTGTGACTGGCTCAAGCGTGCCGAGCGCCGGCGGCTCGGTGTTCATGATGTTGGCGATCAGGCTCGCGGCGCTGGCGCCTTGAAACGCCCGCTTGCCCGTCAGCATCTCGTAGATGATCGCGCCCAGTGCCCACAGATCCGACCGCCCATCGGCGGGCTTGCCCTCCACCTGCTCCGGTGCCATGTACTGCAGCGTGCCAACGATGGCCCCCTCGGTCGTGAGCGGCCCCGTCCGCGTCGGTGCCGACGCGAGGCTCGCGGCGGCCGGCTGCTCTCCGTGTCCCGTCAGCTTGGCGAGGCCAAAGTCGAGCAGCTTCGCGCCCGTCTTCGTCAGCATCACGTTGCCGGGCTTCAGGTCGCGATGGATGACGCCCTGCCGGTGCGCGGCGGCGAGCGCGTCGGCGATCTCCGTGGCCACGATCAGCGCCTGCTCGAGCGGCAGCGGCCCCTTCTCGAGACGCTGGGCGAGCGTCTCGCCCGTGATGTGCTCCATCACCAGGTAGGTGGCGCCGTCATGCTTGCCCACGTCGTACAACGTGCAGATGTGGGGAGGGTTCAAACCCGCGATGGTTTTCGCCTCGCGCTGGAACCGGGCGCACCTATCGGGATCGGCACTGACGTCTGGTGGGAGGATCTTGATGGCGACCGAGCGGTCCAGGCGGGTGTCGCGGGCCTTGTACACCTCGCCCATGCCGCCAGCCCCGATGGCGGAGAGGACCTCGTACGGGCCAAGCCGGGCGCCAGTCGAGAGGGGCATGAGAAGACCGCGGGCATTGTAGCACCACGCCCGCCAGGGCCCTGGCCCATCGTGAACACTCAAGGAATCGGAGCGTCAGCGGGCGGCTACCCGCCGGCGCTGCTGAGTGGTGTCGATCGCGCCTAGCCCGGAGCCTTGAGCCTTGAGCCTGCAGGCGAGCGAGGTTGGTTTACTCAGCAGTGAACCGCCTCGCCGACCGCGGCCTCACTCACACCGCAGCGCCACGGTCGGGTTGACCGCGCTCGCACGCCTGGCCGGTACGTAGGCGGCGACAACCGCAAGGGCGGACACCGCCAGTGCGGCCCCGAGCAGCGCGTCGAGTGGAGTCCAACGCGTGTCGAACACGCCGCGCGGGACGAGCAGACCCTCTGCCAGCGCGACGGGCGATCCCACCAGGATGCCCATGCAGGCCAATGCCAGCGCCCGGCGGAGCACCAGCCACCGCACCGCCCACCGCTGGGCGCCGAGCGCGATGCGGATCCCGATTTCGGTCGTGCGCCGCGCGAAGAGGTGGGAAACGGTCGCGTAGAAGCCGGCCAGTGTCAGCGCGCAGGCCAGGAGCGCAAGCGCGAGCGTGAATCTCGTGATCCAGCCGAACATCAGGGCGTAGGCATCGTTCCTTCGTACAAAATCGGCCAGCGACATGACGGCCGTCTCGGGCTCGTTGCGGCCCGCGGCTCTCCCAGATCGGACCAGCGACGCGACGGCGGGCGCGAGCGGGAGTCGGGGGGACGCACCCTCAACGACCAACGCGATTGAGGTCCGGCGTGAGTGCGCGGCCGGCACGAAGCAGAAGCCGGTGTTGCCCTCCGCGACCAGCGGAGGGTCTTCCGCGATGCCCACGACGTCCCAAGGTGGGTCGTTGGTCTCGTCGAGGTGGACCTGACGTCCCAGCGGGTTGGCGTCAGGCCACAACCTTCGCGCCAGGCTCGTCGTGAGAATCACGCTCCGCGCTCCGCCGCTTTCCTCGCCGCGGGAGAACGTCCTGCCGCTCACGATTCGCAGACTCACGATTCGAAAGTAGTCCGCCGACACGGCGTTGGCAGACGCTGTGACGGAGGTCCAGCCCGCACCTCCGGCGCTCGAGACCTGACGAGCGTGGATCACTCGTGGGATTCCCTGACGGGGGATTGGCATCTCGGCGAACGCCGCAGCCCGCGCGCCGGGCAGGGAACGCGCGCGATCCAGCAGGGGGCCAATCGTCGCGCTCCGTTCGGTGCCGGCTGCCGGCAGGTTTACGCTCGCGACCACCACGTCGTCTCGCAAGAGCGTGGCCAGCGAGCGCGTGTGGCGTCCCGACCCCTTCATGGCCAGGCCGGCTGCGACCAGCAGCACGAAAGCGATGGCGAGCTGGCCGGTGACGTAGAAGTCTCGGAAGCCGACGCGGGTCTTTCCCGTCCGTGTGGAGGCCAGGTCGCCCCTCATGTACGTGGCCACGTCGACACGTGTGGCGAACCAGACCGGAGCCAGAGACACCGCCAGCGTCTCGAGCGTCGTGAGCCCGCAGACGAGCAGCAGAACGCCCCTGTCCAGGACGGCCTCGGCGGCGGTGAACCCGACGAGTCCGGCGCCGAGCAGCGCCAGTGCGGCGTCCGTCAGCCAGATCGCAAGCAACAGCCCGGCCAGCGATCCGGCCGACGAGAGCAGGACGCCCTCCGCGAGGAGCTGCCGGACGATCGGCCAGCGTCCCGCCCCGAGCGCCGCACGGATGGCCATTTCACGGCGACGCTCTTCGACCCTCGCCAGGAGCAAGCCAGCCACGTTGGCACACGCGACGACGAGCAGCAGGCCAACCACGGCCGTCAACACGCCGGTGAGAAGCGAGAACCCGAGGCGGGAATCGGCCTCCCTGCTCACGAACACGTGTTCCTTGGGTCCGAACGCCACGAAGTCGGGTCGCCGGACGGTGGCCTCAACGGTCCGCTGGACCTGGACCGGGGTCGCGCCCGGCCGCAAACGAGCGAAGAGGGTGAAGAACGTGTCTCTTGCCTTGTCACGCCCGAACGTCCCGGCCAGCGCCCAGGCGTCGGCCCGGAGCACCGGGGTCATCCCGCGAAAACCGCGCGGCGCGACGCCCACGATGACGACCGACTCCGTCCCGAGCTGGATGGCCCGTCCGCGAACGTCGTGGCCGAAGAAACGGCTCTGCCACAACGCATGGCTGATGACAACGGGAGGAGCGCCCGAGGGCCGGGTCAAGTCGGAAGGAGTCAGGCCGCGGCCCTGGGCCTGGCGCAGGCCGAGGACGGAGAAGTAGTTGTCCGTCACCAGTTCAACGAGCAAGCGCTCCTCACTCGCGGAGACCACCAACTTCACTGTGGTCGGCGTGAACCCGGCCGCGTCGGCGAGAGGCGCCAACTCGCGACGCAACTCGGCGACACCCTCCTGCTTTGGCATCGGGAACGGGATGCGCACCAGTTGTTCCGGCCGGACGATCCCCCTTGGGCGCGCGAACAGCGCATTGAGGAGGCTGTAGGTCGTGACCGTGAGAGCGATCCCGCTGGCCAGCGAGACCGTCGCCATGATGGCGAGGCCTGGCCGCTTGGCCAGCGTGCGCACGGCGTAGCGCAGGTCCTGCAGCAGGTCGTTCATGGTCCACCTCGGTCTTACGAGCCCAGAAGGCCCAGCACAATCAGCAGGCCCAGACCCACGGCGAAGCCCACTCCCGACAGGCCGCCAGGCACGAGGTCGTCGCGACCCGATGCGGAGACGCCTTGCCAGCTTTCAATTGGACGGAGGTTCCCGCTCAACGACGCGAGGCGGTTCTGGCCTCGCACGGTGACTCCCACCAAGACCAGCCAGACGGCGCCCGCCAGCGACACGATGGTCCATCGCAGCCAGGAGGCGGCGCCATTGGTGGCCGTGTTGTGGAGCGCCGCGTAGCCGGCCACGAACAGCACGACGAGCCAGGAGAAACAGTCCAACACGCGCACGAGGTGCCGACGGCGGGCCTTCAGCCACCGCTGATGTTGCAGCGTCCGGCAGGCTGGCAACGACGCTCCGGACCGCACGGCGTTGACCTTCCAGAGCGTTGAGGCGACCGCGAGGTAGGTCCACACAGCTGCGGTTTGCCATCGCCAGGCGCCATCGCCACGCGTGACAAGCAGCACCCAACTCACCACGAGCGTTGCTGCCACGAGAGATTCCGATACCCACGACACGTAGTCGCCCAGCCGTCGCACCTCAAGGGAGAGCGCGACTGCGGGCGTCTTGTCGGCGGCCGAGGGAACAGACCGGTGCACCCAGGCCTCAAACCCCCTGGTCGTCAGGACATAAGCCACCGCCAAGCTGCCGGCCCAAACGGGCGTCAACCGCCACAAACCGTTGGCGACCAGTCCTCCACCCGCGACGAGAGCGAGGACCAGTTCCATCAAGAGCAGTGCGTGGTATCTCCTCGTCCACCGAGATGCTGGCGCGCCGCTGAACTCCGCCGTGACCTCGACCCCCATGAAGAACCTCGGGCCGTGTGCACTCGGCAGATTCCAACGCTGACGCACGGTGTAGAGCCAGGAGAGCAGGTACGGCACCGTTGACAACGTAGTACAAGAGGAGTCTCGCGTTCATCGCTCGTCTCCTTTCAGTCGGAGTGCCTGGAGTTCTTCCCGAACGATTCCCACGATCTCCTTGTCGCTCAGGTCGTTGAGAATGAGCTCGGTCAGGGCCAGTCTGAGGCGTTTGCGCAGGTCTTCGGCCTCGACGGTCCGGCCGGGGCGTATGGACACCACCGCCCCGGAGCCGTGCCGGACCGAGAGAAACCCCTCCTCCTGGAGTTGGCGGTAGGCGGTCGCGATGGTATTGAGGTTGACTCGAAGGTCATCAGCCACTTGACGGACGGACGGCAACGGCGTGCCGTCCTGGATGGCGCCGCTGGCGATGAGGGCCTTCACGCCGTCTACGATCTGCTGGTAGATGGGCCGCTTGTCGGTGGCATCGACGGTGAGGAACATGCTCGCCTCTCTGTCGAGTGTATGTATACACCATACAGTTACGGCACTGAAGAGCGTTTTGTTCCAACCTGAGCCCTGCCCTTCGATTCGGGCGCTCTGCGCCCTCGCTCAGGGCACCCCCAGCAACGTCGAGGGGTGAGCCGCATGTTCGCGAGTTGGAGCCAACTGGACGGCTGGCTGCGCCGGGTTGAAAGGCTGAGGCGCGCCTCCTGATGGCGTTCGCGTTGCCTCGATGCCAGCGGAATGATACATTCGTTTGGTATATCTCATTCCGGAAGGTGCCATGGACACGGCAAAGGTCTTCTGGTCGGGGCGTTCGCAGGCGGTGAGGCTGCCGCGCGCGTTCCGCGTCGATGCCGGGGAGGTCCAGATCCGGCGACGTGGCCGCGCCATCGTGCTGGAGCCGGTGCCCGAGTCCTGGGAGTGGCTCGATGCCCTCGCGGGTGAGGTCGACGAGGACTTCGTGTCGGCTGTGCGCGAGCAGCCCGAGGCGACAGAGCGGCGTGGGCTGGGCAAGGTGTTCCGGTGATGCGGTATCTTCTGGACGCGAACGCCGTCATCGCACTGCTCAACGACACAACCTCGCCGATCGCACGCCGCATTCGTCGCTTCAAGCCGAAGGACTTCGGCGTGTCGGCGGTCGTCATCCATGAGCTCTACTACAGCGCGTTCAAGAGTCAGCGGGTGGAGATGAACGTGGCCCGTGTGGACGCGCTCCAGTTCCCGGTGCTGGAACTCGACCAGGAAGACGCCCGGCAGGCCGGAGAGATCCGGGCGCGTCTCGCGGCGAAGGGAACGCCGATTGGTCCCTATGACGTCCTCATCGCGGGCCAGGCCAAGGCGCGCTACCTGACGCTCGTCACGCACAACACCTCGGAGTTTCAGCGCGTCGAGGGCTTGCGGGTGGAGGATTGGAAGGGCACGCCGTCGCCTGTCGCGTTGAAGCGTCAGAGAGTGTCGGCCAAGCCCCGCTCCGAATAGCCGGCCCCGTCGCGCGCTCCCCTCAGAGCCCCGTGACGCGGCCTCCCCGAGCAACATCGAGGGGTGAACCACTCCTCGGCGTTGCTAGGGCGGACAGCCTTCGCCTGCATTCATGAGCGAAGGCTGGTGGGCCGCGCCCGCCATTGCGACGCTGCGGTTTGTTGGGTCTCCTCGCGTTGCTTCGGCGGACTGGCGGCGTGGCACCGGCGGCCCTTCATATCTACGCCCTCGACGAAGGCAGATTGCGATACCTCACCCACCGCCGACCGGCTTAGAATGGCCACGACGCCCGGGGCCGAGACCAGAGATCAGGGGACCGTCGCCGGGGGACCTTCTCCATGACCGGCACCACGATTTCGCACTACCTGGTTCGGGAGAAGCTGGGGAGCGGGGGCATGGGCGTCGTCTACAGGGCCGACGACCTCAAGCTCAAGCGCTCCGTCGCGTTGAAGTTCCTGCCAGACGGGCTTTCCCAGGACCGTGACGCGGTGGCCCGCTTCCGGCGGGAAGCCCGCGCCGCGTCGGCGCTGAACCACCCGCACATCTGCACCATCTACGAGGTCGACGAGCACGACGGCCGTCCCTTCATTGCGATGGAACTGCTGGAGGGCGAGTCGCTGTCGGCCCGCATTCACAGGAAACAGCTCAGCGCCGAGGAGACCCTCCGGTTCGGGGTCGAGATCGCGGATGGCCTCGCCGCCGCTCACGCCAGGCAGATCGTCCATCGGGACCTCAAGCCGGCCAACATCTTCATCACCAACCGGGGCGACGCCAAGATCCTGGACTTCGGGCTGGCCAAGCCGCTCCGGACCGAGGCGCGGGCGCTGGAGGCGACCGGGGCGCCAGCCTCGGCGACCGACACGGCCGATCTCAGCCTGACCGGCCCGGGCATCACCGTTGGGACGTTGGCCTACATGTCGCCCGAGCAGGCGCTGGGAAGGGAAGTGGATGCGCGGAGCGACGTGTTCTCTCTCGGCGTGGTGCTCTACGAAATGGCCACCGGAACGCGTCCGTTCCAGGGTGGAACGCCGGCGGCACTCTTCGACGAGATCCTGCACAAGATACCCGAGGCCGGCGTGCACCTGGATGCCAGGCTGCCGCCGAACCTGGGGCGCGTGATCGACAGGGCGCTCGAGAAGGAGAAGGCGTCGCGCTACCAGAGCGCCGCCGACCTCCTGGCGGACCTGCGAAGCCTGACGCACGACCGGGAGTCGGGAGTCACCGGTGCGCGGCTTCCCGTGGAGTCCTCCGGCCCTCGCTCGGTCGCCGTTCTCGCGTTCGTCGACATGAGTCCGGAGAAGAACCAGGAGCACTTCTGCGACGGCATCGCCGAGGAACTGATCAACTGCCTGGCGAGCATCAAGGATCTCCGGGTCGTCGCCCGAACCTCCGCGTTCTTCTTCAAAGGAAGGAACGCTGACATCCGTGAGATCGGGCGCACGCTCGGTGTCGAGACCGTCGTCGAGGGAAGCGTCAGGAAGGCCGGGAACACCCTTCGGATCACCGCCCAGCTCATCAACGTCGCCGACGGCTGCCACCTCTGGAGCGAACGATACGACCGCGAAGTCAAGGATGTGTTCGCCATCCAGGACGAAGTGACCTCCGCGATCATCGACCACCTGAAGCTCACCCTGATGCCGGAGGAACGGCTGGGGATCTTCAGGCGGAGGACCGACAACCTCGAGGCGCACGAGCTCTACCTCAAGGGGCTGCACTCCCTGTGGAGAGACCCGAGCGGCGGATTCAAGGAGACCGTTCGGGCGTTCGAGCAGGCGACGGAGAAGGACCCGAATTACGCCCAGGCGTACTGGGGTGTGAGCTCCGCGTGCGTGCAGCTCGCCTTCTGGGGCGACGTTCCAGCATCCGACGCCTGTCCGAAGGCGAAGCTCTACGCCCGCAAGGCCCTGGCCATCGACCCGACGTGTGCCGAGGCTCATGGGGTGTTGGGGTATGTACGGCTGATCTACGACTGGGATGGGAAGGCGGCCGAGCGGGAGATCCTGGAGGCCGTCCGGTTGGGCCCGAACTCCTCCACGGTCCATGCCTACCACTGCTTCCTCCTGCTCAACACCGGGCGGCTGGACGAAGGCATGGCCGAGGCGCTGAAGGCGCAGTCCCTGGACCCCTTCTCCAGCTTCATCGCCTTCGTGGTCGGGGTCGCGTTTGGCTTGAGGCGCGACTTCCCCAGGGCCATCGCGGAGTTCCAGGCCGGCATCCGGTTGAATCCCGATTTCTTCATCCTCCACAGCTGGCTCGGCCAGACCTGCTTTGCCGCCGGTCAGTACGCGGACGCCATCGTCGCCCAGGAGAAGGCGATGGAGGCTTCGCGCAGACTGCCGTACTTCGTGGGGAGCCTGGCCATGGCCTACCACCGCTCCGGTCGGACGGCCGAGGCCGACGTGCTCTGGCAGGAACTCGAAGAGAGGGCGCGACGCGAGTACGTCCCTGCATTGTGCTTCGCCCAGATGAGCGCCGTACGTGGAAAGGTGGGCGCGACGATGCGGTGGCTCACGCGCGCTGCCGAGACGCACGACATCCGCCTGTGCTGGGCGAGGGTCATCCCCGCGGAATACCTCCGGGGACCCGCGGACTCGCGACTCAAGGCAAGGTTGAGGAAGGCGTTGTTCGGGATGCTCTGCAACAGGGCGATCGCCAGGCACCGGGTCGTCGAAGCCGGCTAGAGGCCGCGGCGGGTTCCTCGTTCTTCGCGCCGATCAGCTTCTCGAACCGCCGACGGGCGCCGATGGGATGTGCTTGACTGCATCGTTGCGCCGAACTTCGTCCGACATTGCCAAGCTACTCCACAGGCCGGTGTCCGCAGCCTCGGGTCGTTCAAGGACTGACTTCAGCAGGACGCCGCCGTGTTTCCCGATTCGACTCAGACCTTGAAACACATGGTCGCGGAGAGGGACGCACTTCAGCGCGGCCGCATTCGTGTCAAGCCGCCCTGCAAGATCACCCGTGGCTGAATCATCTGAGAGTCCTGCAGCCCGACGTGAAGGGGTGTGGCTCGCGCCTGGAGCCCTGCCCTTCGACTCGGGCGGTCTGCGCCCTCGTCGCTCAGGGCACCCCGAGCAACGTCGAGGGGGTGAGCCCTGAGCCTACGCGGCGAGCGATCGTAGTTGAACTGAGCGAGCCTGAGAAAGTGGCCGGCCAGCCGTAGCTCGTCCGCCTGGCGAAGGGGTCCTCCTTCGCAACGCTCCGAGCGGATTCTCTTCTCGCGTTGCTACGGAGGACAGCCTTTGCCTGCATTCAGGAGCGAAGGCTGGTGAGCCGCATTTTCGCGAGTTGGAACCAGCTGGACGGGTGGTTGCGACACCTGGAGGGGCTGCGACGCGCGGCGTGAGGTGGGGATGGCCTGCCCCTACGCCGCTTCCACGCTGATCCGCGCCGAGCGCCGTGACCGGGGTTTCTGGCGGATCACGATTCGCACGTCCCGGTCGAGAGCGGTCAGGAACGTCATCAATCGTTCAACCGAGAACCCGGCGAGCTTGTAGTTCCGCAGGGCCGATACTTTTGGCTGCGACACACCAAGGAGCTTCGCTGCTTCTGCCTGGGTCAGCGTGCGCTCGTCGAGCACGCGATTGAGGGCAAGGGCGAGCCGCAGCCTGGCCTGGCGCTCGGTCGAATCGGGGTAGCCCAGGTCCGCGAAGACGTTGCTCGTGCCGTGGGTGACCTCGTCGTCGCGATCAGCGCTTCGGTTTGCCATACTTGGCCTCGTAGTCGTTCTGCGCGGCCTTCAGTCGCCGCGCGACGAGTGCGACATCGGTCCTCGCGGTGCGAACGCCGGACGGCGACTTCTTCTGGAACGCGTGCAACACGTACACCGCCTCCTGGAAGCGGACGGTGTAGACGGCCCGATACGCGTTCCCCTCGCGCGACTCGACCAGTTCGAGCACGCCAGCGCCAAGGCCCTTCCACGGTTTCGCAGACGGTGCCGTGCCGCCGAACTGCGCGATGCCCAGGGCATTGCCCATGTCATCCTTGACCCCTTCGGGGAATGCGAGGAAATCCCGCTTGGATGACCCGACCCAATGCACCGGCCTTTCGCCGACGGCGAGGGGCTGCCGCATCAGACAATTATCCCAGTAATGGGATGTCTTGGCAAGGGCCCGGACCGCCTCGGACCGCCCGTGGCGCGCGCCGAGGCGACCGACCAGCTGCCGACCGCACGCCGGTACAGCCTGTGTCTCGGACGTGACGCGGAAGTCGACCCACTGAGGCGACCTCGGGATAGAATGCGTCAGCCGGGCCCCATCAGCGCGTCCGGCGGCCTGGCAACGGAGGATTCGCATGTTCCAGGAGCGTCTCCGTGCCGACGTCAGGGGCAGCATCAGACTGCTTCGCAACGACCCCGTCCAATCGCGGCTGATCATCGCCGTCCTCTCTCTGGGAATCGGTGCGAGTCTCGCTGTCTTCGCCGCAGTCAATCTCGCCTTTCTCAGGCCGCTGCCGTTTCCGAACGGTGACCAACTGGTTATTGCTCGGATGTTGGACCGAAGGACGTCACAGATCGGCGAGTTCACGTCCTATCCCATCTACGAGGAATGGAAGCGCCACGCGGATTCAGTAGCGAGTTTCACGGCCTACCTTCGGGCGGACGCGACACTCACCGAGTCCGGCAATCCGGAACTCATCCAGACCGCGCGGGTCGAACCTGACTTCTTTCAGGTTCTCGGCGTCAGGCCCTCCATCGGGCGTGCGCTCTCAATGGAGGACCAGAAGGAGGGCCGCGACGACGTCGTTGTTCTCAGCCATCGGGTGTGGGTGGAACAACTTGCGGCGGCCCCGGACGTGTTGAGGAAGTCCATCGTGCTCGACGGACGACGTTGCGCGGTGGTGGGCGTCATGCCCTCGTCGTTCGACTTCCCTGACAAGTCGGTCGACGTCTGGGCGCCTCTCGTGGTGAACCCTGGAATGCGAAACGCCCGCGGAGCGTTCTGGGCGAGCGTCGTCGGGCGCTTGAGGGCTCACGTGTCACTTGAAGCGGCAGCCGCGCGGATGGCCGCCGTGACTGAGCGGATGGGGAGTGAGTTCTCGGACGTTCGTCCGTTCGCTCCGGTCTTGCGCAGCCTTCGGTCTGAACGGCTGGGGGACACCAGGCGCGTACTGATGCTGCTTCAAGCGGCGGTCGGTTGCCTCCTGTTGATTGCATGCGCAAACGCCGCCGGTCTTCTTCTGCTGCGCGGAGAACGGCGTCAGGGTGAGATCGCGACGAGGTTCGCCGTTGGCGCCAGCCGGGGACAAGTTGTTGGCCAGTTGCTCACCGAGGCGACGTTGTTGGCGGCCGTGAGCGCGCTCCTGGGCCTGGCCTTGGGGTACGTTGGCAGTCGCGTGCTGCTCGCTGCGGCCCCGCCACAGCTTCGGGCGTTTGGCATGCCGCGCGTAGATTTGACGCTGGTGATGGTGGATGTCGTGGCGTCCCTGGTCACGGTTCTCGCGTTCGCCGTCGTTCCCGCTCGCCGGGCCGCTGATCCGGGCGTCGCCCTTCTTGCGTACGTGGGCGGGGGACTGCCTTCGTCGTCGAGACGCTCGACAAGAACACGTGACGTCCTCGTCGCCTGCGAGGCTGCACTCGCAGTCATCCTCCTCGTTGCTGCCGGGCTTCTCGGACGGACTCTCTGGAATCTGCGCCATGCCGACCCTGGGTTTACTCGCAACGGGGTTCTGACGGCATCTGTGAGGATCTCCCCCGTCACCCATCGGACGCCAGAGCAGTTGCTGCAGGCGACCGACCGCATGATGGATGTACTCGCGGTTCTGCCAGGCGACTCGATTGCCGGGGCGACGCGCCTCCTCTTGTTCAATCAATACAACGACGTGCGGCGGATAGTCCCTGAGGGAGCCCAAGACGCCTCGTCTGGGCGGCAGGTTGAAGCTTGCCTTGAGCCCGCGTCGAGTCGCTACTTCCGTGCGCTCGGCGTTCCGTTACGGCACGGCCGCGTCTTCTCGGACGCGGAAGGCCCAGACGCGCCCCGAGTTGCCGTCATCAACGAGACGCTGGCCAATCGGGTCTGGCCCGGCGAGACTCCTCTGGGACGACGCTTCGCCCTCGGTCGGCCCGGTTCGTCACCTCGATGGATCACGGTGGTGGGAGTGATTGGCGACATGCGGAGAGGCGGGATCGAACAGCCCGCGGGCGGCCAGGTATTCGTGCCGTTACGGCAGATGCCGTCCGATGGGCTCACCCTGGTTGTGCGAACCGAACTCCCCCGCGCGGCGGTCGTTTCCCATCTTCGGCAGGCCGTCTGGACCGCGGATAAGGATGCGGCGATCTGGGATATCCGGTCGGTTGACGAATTGCTCGGCGACGCAGCAGCAGGCAGGCAGTTTCACTTCCTCGTTCTGAGCGTCTTCGGCTTCGCCGCACTCTTGCTGGCTGCCATCGGAGTCTTCGGTTTGGCGCATCGCTCCGCGACCAATCGAGCGAGAGAGCTTGGAGTCCGGCTCGCGCTCGGCGCGACGCGGCCATCGCTCGTCCGCCTCGTTGTGTGGGACGGCGTCCGTCCCGCTGCGGTCGGGTCGGCACTCGGCCTGGCTGCGTCCTGTTGGCTCGCGTCGCTGTTCACGGCGAGTCTGTACGGCGTATCAGCCGCCGACCCGGTGACCGCTCTCGCAGTCGGAAGCGGGGCACTTGCGACGACGGTCGTCGCAACCCTGGGAGCGGCCTGGCGCACCACCCGGACAGACCCGTCTGCCGCGCTTCGCTCGCTCTAGCAGGGGGGCACGAGAGGGGGAACATCGGCTGAAGCGCAGTCTTCCCCCCTCTGGTCAGCCGATCCGATCACGATGACGATCGGCTGTCACGCTTCGGCGACACGCATGCGGTTGGCCTCTTCTCGAATCGGCTCAATGGATTGCCGGCGACCGACACCAGTCCTTCACGGCGGCGTTCTTCGCCGCCGATGACAGCCCGACCCACACCGGTGCGAAGGTGAGCGGGGCCTGAGCGACCCCCCGTCTGGACCCCCTTCCGTGTCCCGTCTGCGACCCCGGGGTCGCTCACGCCCCGCCTGTCGGCGTTGTCGCTGAGTCTCTGCCGGCGGCGCTGCCCATCCAGCCGTTTCCCCCTGGTGAGCCAACTGTTGCGACGTGCAGAGCGAGAAGGCGACCTCCAAGATCGAGCACGGTTCGCGTTCGGATTCAGCGTAGGCATCCGACCGGGTTGTCGCCGACGAACCTACGCTCGGACGCCGGGGCTCCCGCGCGAGGATCGTGGGCAGAATCTGCAATCGAATCGGCGGGCCGCGATCAACCGAATCTACGCCCGAAGACCCGGCCGTCAAGGCGCGGCGGCCTTGACTGTCCGGGCTTCCGGGCGCGCCTCGGCGGTTGTCGCGGTCCGCCGGACTGGCGTCTGCGCTGCACGGTGGTGTTCGCTCGGAGTTCTGAGAGTTCGCAAGGGCGGTTGACGACGACCGTAGGCAGGCGTATCTTGGCTGTATCTCGCCAGTGCCGCATGGCACTCCTCCGAATCGTCATCCTGGCATCCGGAGCGCGCATTCGGCCGACGCCCTCAGGGCACGGTTTCGAGCGCACCTTCAGACCATGAGAACCAGCAGATAGAGGCTTTGGGCTGTGCCGCGTTCCCAGGACCAGGCACAGTCACAAGCCGCGTTCACCAGCGGGCAACTCGCCCCCTGGACCTGCTGAACGCACCCGAGACGGTTGCGCCGAACAACGCCACCGTCGCCGCGCGGTCCACAACCCCGCGGACGATGCCGGCCCAGCGCCGCATCCGCGCCCCTCGACAACGGCGCGTCGACCGCCACATCGACGCGCCCGAGCGCGCCACCCAATCAACACGAACGTGCGCGGGCGGGGGGACCGCGATGGCTGTGCCTGAATGCCCAGAATCCATGCCGGAAGCAATCTCGATCCAGCGCTGCCGGCAGCTGCTCGGCGACGAGGCCGAGACGCTGTCGGATGACGAGGTGCACGAAGTCGCGCGCCATGCGGACGCGATGGCGCGGCTCCTCATCGTGATGGCGACGCGGGACGCCCGCATTCACTGACTCGTATGCCGCGACGACGCAGCTTGCCGACGGCCGGAGACGGGTCTAAGCTGACCGATATGGTCGGCGCGGTGATCTGACGTACGCGTCAGCACGAAGGAGCAAACGGAGAACCTGAGTCTCCCGACGCAACTGCGTGCGTGCGAGGAGTCCTGCCGTCGGCAGGGCTACGACGTCCTCGAGCGCTTTCACGAGGAAGGCGAGAGCGCCAAGACCACGGACCGCAGCCAGCTCCAGGCCCTCCTGAAGTACTGCCGCACGAACAAGGGCAAGGTCCACTTCGTGGTCGTCTACAATCTCACGCGCTTCGCGCGGGAGAAGTACGACCACGTTGCGCTCCGCGCGTACCTGAACTCCCTCGGCATCTCGCTGCGATCGGCCACGGAGCCGATCGACGACACGTCCACCGGCACGCTGATGGAAGGCGTGCTGGCTGCCTTCGCGCAGTTCGACAACGACGTGCGCTCGGAACGCACGCGCGCGGGCATGCGCGCCGCGTGGGAACTTGGCCGCTGGACGTTTCCGGCGCCCCTCGGGTACCTGAACGCACCGAAGTCGTCGGGCACGAGCTTGGTCCACGACCCGGAACGCGGGCCGCTCGTGCGGCGTGCGTTCGAGGACCTGGCGACGGGTCGCTACACCAAGCAGGAAGTGATCGCCCGCGCCACCGAAGCAGGACTTCGCAGCAGGAAGGGGCTGAGAATTTCGCCTCAGAGTCTCGGCCAGATGATGCGGAATCCGATCTACGCCGGCAAGGTCGAGAGCCCCGACTACGGCGTGTCCACTCGCGGCGATTTCGAGCCGCTGGTCGACGAGGCGACGTTCTACCGCGCTCAGGCCGTGCTCGATGGGCGAGTGGTCGTGTCGGGTCCGCGTCAGCGGAACCACCCTGATTTCCCGCTGCGCGGCTTCGTGCGGTGCGAGGTCTGTGGCCGACCGCTGACCGGCAGCTGGTCGAAGGGCAGGAACGGCCATTACGCCTACTACCACTGTCAGCGACAGTGCCGCGCGGTCAACGTCAGCAAGGCCACGCTCGAAGGAGCATTCGCCGACGAACTCGAGCTCCTGCAGCCGTCCGCCGGCTACATGCGCCTGGTCAAGAATCGGATTCTCTACGTCTGGGAGCAGCGGCGGGCCGACGCGAAGGACCGGACCGCCGAGCAGGACCACCGCGTGAAGGCGATCCAGCAGAAGCTCGATCGGCTGGACGACGCGTTCCTGTTCGCGCAGACGATCGACCGCACCAGCTACGAGCGTCAGCGCGACAGGCTGCGCGAGGAACTGACGCTCGCTCAGATCGACCACCACGCCGAGGCCGTTGATGAACTCGACGTACAGGGCATCCTGGCGTTCGCAGAACGCATCCTGCCGCGAGCTTCGGACTTGTGGGTGCAAGCGTCGCTCGACTACAAGCAGCGACTCCAGCAGTTGTTCTTCCCTGAAGGAATCGCGTACGACGGCATACGGTTCAATCGAACCGCCGTAACCGCACCGCATTTCAGCTACTTGCCGCCGACTGAAGGTGCTGATGAAAGAATGGTGAGCCGCCACGGAATCGAACCGTGAACCCGCAGATTAAGAGCCGCCTCAAGGACGCGAAATCGTTAGATATCTGAGCATTTTTGCGCGTCAGGTGTGCAGAATGCGGCAGCCCGGTGCGGAACGCTGCAACCCAGGCGCAACCCGTCAGCGAGGGTCAGAGGCGCCCGGGTTGGGGAGCCTGGTCAAACTGCCGCCAATCGATCTCGGGCCAGGCTGGCGGAAGAGGGCTGGACGAAGTAACCCGCGCCTCCCGGCAAACCCAGGCAACTCCTCGACCCCGGTGCTACAATGCGCCCGGTCTTCTCATGCCTCTCTCGATCGGCGCCCGCCTGGGTCCGTACGAAGTCCTGGCCGCTATTGGGGCCGGCGGCATGGGAGAGGTTTACAAGGCGCGCGACTCCCGCCTCGACCGCGTCGTCGCGATCAAGGTCCTGCCCGCTGACCTGGCCACTGACACCGAGCGCCTGGCACGCTTCACGCGCGAAGCCAAGGCCACCGCGGCGTCGTCCCATCAGAACATCCTGGCCGTCCACGACGTCGGTTCGCACGAGGGCGTGCCCTACCTGGTCGAGGAACTCCTCGAGGGCGAATCGCTGATGGACCGACTCCGCGGCGGGGCCATCCCCGTGCACGAGGCCGTCGGCATCGCCGTTCAGATCGCGCACGGCCTCGCGGCCGCGCACGAAAAGCACATCATCCATCGGGACCTGAAACCCGCCAACGTCTTCCTCACGACCGACGGGACGGTCAAGATCCTCGATTTCGGGTTGGCTAAGCTGCTGCAGGGGGCAGCACCCGAGGAGGCAGAGACGGTCTCCTTCGTGCCGGCCGGGGCGACCGAAGCCGGCCACGTGCTGGGGACGATGGCGTACATGGCGCCGGAGCAGGCGCGGGGCCTACGGATTGACGCGCGGGCGGACCTCTTCGCGTTTGGCGTCGTGCTCTACGAGATGCTGGCGGGCGAGCGGCCGTTCCGTGGCGCGACCGCCCCGGCGACGGTCGCCGCGATCCTCACCGACGACCCGCCGCCGTTGCCGGGGCGTGTGCCGCCGACGCTGCAACGAATCGTGAGCCAGTGTCTGGAGAAGCGCCCCGACCGCCGTTTCTCCTCGGCGCACGACCTGGCGCTGGCGCTCGAAGCCGCGTCGAGCCCAGCCGAAGCCGTGCCGAGTCCTGACATCAAGCAGCACGTGGGGCGGGCCGAAGCGACGCGTCAGACGCGCCACGCCGATCCGCGCAAGGCTTCGGTGCGGCAGATCAGGAGGCGCCTGATTATCGTTGGGCCCGTCCTGCTTGTGGTGGCGGCTCTTGCCTATCTGGCGTCGAACGCCATCGAGCAGAACCGCACGGCCCGTTGGGCCCGGGAAGTCGCGCTGCCGAAGGCCCAGCGGGCCATCGACAAGGATGATTGGGCCGCCGCCTATGCCCTGGCCGTCGAGGCGGAACGCTATATTCCACACGATCCCGAGCTGAAGGCGGTGTTTGCGGATGCGTCCATTCTGATGTCCGTCACCACCGACCCGCCTGGGGCTGAGGTCGTCCTGAAGCCGTACGCGAGCACCACTGACGGGTGGGAGTCCCTCGGCCGAACGCCTGTCGAGGCGCGGAGGCTGTCGCGTGGCTTCAAGGAGTACAAGATTACGAAGGCCGGCTATGACCCGCTCACCGGCTTCACCGCCGGCGACCAGAGGCTGCCGCCGGAACAGGGCGTCAAGATTCGGTTGGCACGTACACTCGCCAAGAAAGGCACCACGCCTCCGGAGATGGTGCTGGTCGACGGTGGGAAATACAAGCCCACGATCCTCTACTTGAGCGGTTTGCCGGAGGTCGATCTCCGCGCGTTCCTGATTGACCGGTTCGAGACGAGCAACCGCCAATACCAGGCGTTTGTGGATGCCGGAGGATACAAGGACAAGAGATTCTGGAGACACGAGTTCATCGATCGAAGCAAGAAGCTGTCCTGGGATGACGCCGTCGCCGGCTTCACGGACCGGACGGGGAGGAACGGCCCGTCCACCTGGGATCTTGGGCACTTCCCTGAGGGGCAGGACGACTACCCGGTCTCCGGCATCAGCTGGTACGAGGCGGCAGCCTATGCGGAATTCGCGGGGAAACGTCTGCCGACCGTGTATGAGTGGAACAGAGCGGCGGGGATTGACTATCACGCGAACACGTCGATGATCGAACCGGTCATCGCGAACAGCAACTTTGCCGGATCCGGACCCGCTCCCGCGGGAAAGTTCCGCGGCATCAGCCCCTACGGCGCATTCGACATGGCGGGGAACGTGAGAGAGTGGATTTGGAACAGCACGCCTGGCGGGCGCGCAATCCTCGGGGGATCCTGGGGAACGCCGGAGTACCTGTTTTTCGAGACTGCGGAACAAATGTCCCCCTTCGATCGGAACCCCCTCAACGGGTTTCGCTGCTCGAAACCGCTGGGGGCCCAACCGCTGCCCGCCGCGACGACCGCCGAAGTACCGACGGAAAGACCTAAGGCCCGCTTTCCCGAGCCGGCCTCCGACGACATCTTCAGGATCTACGCCAGCTACTATGCGTATGAACCGGGTCCGCTCAATCCCATTGCCGAAGCGCCCGACGCGAGTTCTCCTCACTACATCAGGCAGCGCGTGACCTTCAACGCCGCCTACGGTGGCGAGAGAGTCGTGGCGTATCTGTTCTTGCCGCGCGGTACGAAGCCACCCTTTCAGACGGTCCTGATCTTCCCTGGCAGTGGCGCGAGGGAGCTGAAGTCGGTGGACGAATACGCCTCCATCAACATCGCGATGTTCACCCGGTCGGGCCGGGCCGTCGTGTTTCCGGTCTACAAAGGTACATTTGAGCGGCGACCGGTGGACGTTTCGACTCCAACCCTGTTCCGGGATCGCCTCATCGCGGATTACAAGGATCTTGCGAGGACCCTGGACTACTTGGAGACCCGCCCAGACTTCGACCGCGAACGGGTGGCGTACTTTGGCCTGAGTTGGGGCGCGCAAAATGCCCCCATCATCGGCGCCCTCGAAAAGCGGATTAAGCTCTTCGTTCTGGAGGGAGGAGGACTCGTTCAGCCAAGCCTGCCCGAGATCGCGCCGGTTAACTTCGCGCCGCGCCATACGGCACCCACCGTCATCTTCAACGGTCGCTACGACGTGCTGTTCCCCCTCGAAACCGCCGCCAAGCCGCTGCTGGATCTCCTGGGTACGCCCAAGGACAAGAAGGCGTTGATCCTCTTCGACGGGGGGCACGTCCCGCCGCTGGACAGCAACCTCAAGAAGCAGATGCTCGACACGCTGGACCGGTACCTCGGGCCAGTGCGGTGAGACACGCGGGGAGGTCGGCCGACGCCGGCCAGCCACCATTCATGACGGTCGGTAAGCACTCGGAGCGGGGTCAGACAGCCTTTCGAGTGTCCGGTCCGCCGCCCACCCTTCCCATAAGACAATCTGCCTGCGAGATCTCCTTTGCGCCCGCTGCTGCCCCACGTGAAGGGGGCGTAGATCGCGCCGCCCTGAGCCTGCAGGTACGCGAGCATCACTTGGTGAGCGAGCTTGCGGAGAATGGCCTGCCAGCCGTCGCTCACCGAGCACGAGCGTCAGGAATGCGCAGGTGAGCGAAGGTTGGTGAGCCGCCACGGAATCGAACCGTGAACCCGCAGATTAAGAGTCTGCTGCTCTGCCAATTGAGCTAGCGGCCCACTCTAAGGAACGCTCGCCGGCTTTCGCGCGCCGGCGTCCGATGCGGGACAACCAGTATAACAAGCAGGGAGGTTTCGATCAACGGCGGTGCGGCGCCACGGTCAGCCGGCAACCCTAAAGGGTCGCCCTACCGAAGCTGGCGATCGCCCCGCAGCTCCCGCCGCATTACGCGCGTCGCCCTTCGCCCGGCCGAGGCCGTAGAATCAGAAGAGCATGAGACCTGCCCCATTCGTCGTCGCCGCGGCGATCTGCCTGATGCTCCTCGCCGCCTCGGGGCCCGCGCTCCGCGCCCAGCGGCCCCTGACCGACCAGGACATCCTCGGGTTCCTCAACCAGACCGTCACCTGGTACCGGGACGTCTCTTCCGTGCTGCAGTCGCCCGGGGGGTCGCGCGACGTGCTGTTCGCCGACAGCCTCCGGCGCGGCGCCACCGAGGCCCTGCAACTGGCCTTCGACTTCGCCCGCGCGCAGGCCGCCATCCCGGTGACCAGCGCGCCCGAGAGCACCGCGCCCGGGGGGACCCGCGGACGCAACCTGGCCCAGGCCGCGGCCGCCGCGGCGCAGCGGGCCCAGGAGGCCCAGGCGGAAATCGATCAGATCACCCGCCGCATGCAGGCCGCCTCCGGCCAGTCGCTGCTCGTCCTCAAGGCACAGCGCGACGAGGTGACGAGCGAGCTGAACTTCGCCGTGGCGCGCCGCGACGCGCTGCGCAACCTGGTCGGGTTCTTCAGCCTCCCCGGAGAGGGCGGCCTCTCGGCCAAGATCAGCGACCTCGAGCGCACGGTCCCCGAAGCGGTGAGGCCCGGGAAGGACGCGCCCGCGCAGCCGACGGCCGCCGCCCGCCCGGAGGCGACGCACGACTTCCATCCCGAATCCGCGGGCATCGTCGGCCTGACGACCGAGATTCTCTCCGTCTCCCGGACGATGAGCCGGCTCGACCAGCTCGCGCGGGAGACCGACGCGCTTCGCCAGGTCAACCAGCAGCTCCGCGCGCCGCTGCGCAAGGCCATGCAGGAGGCGATCGCGCAGGGGGAGGTCGCCGCGAAGCTGGCGGACACGGCCAACCTGGCGACGCTCGCCGCGCAGAAGGAGGAATTCGACGCGCTGCTCGCCCGGTTCAAGCAGGTGACCGGGTCTTCCGCGCCGCTCAGCGAGCAGTCCAGCCAGATCGGCCAGAGCCGCGCCGTGATCCTCGAGTGGCGCGCCGCGCTCGGCGAGGACTACGGGGGCGCGCTGCGGTACCTGCTGCTGCGGGCCGGCATGCTGGCGTTCGCCATCCTCCTGATCTTCGCGTTCTCGGAAATCTGGCGGCGGGCCACCGTGCGCTATGTCCGCGACCTGCGGCGACGGCGCCAGGTCCTGCTGTTGCGCCGGGTCATCGTCGGCTGCACGGTGGGGCTGTTCGTCGTCCTCAGCTTCGTCACCGAGTTCGGGTCACTG
The DNA here is from genome assembly GCA_963776495.1 of uncultured Acidobacteriota bacterium. Classification (GTDB taxonomy): domain Bacteria; phylum Acidobacteriota; class Vicinamibacteria; order Vicinamibacterales; family Fen-181; genus FEN-299. Next base: position 255,785 of record CAVZMW010000004.1, read on the forward strand.
GCGACCTTCGCCGGGTTCTCCGCGGCCGGCATCGCCGTGGCCATGCAGAGCGTCATCCTCTCGGTCGTCGCTTACTTCTTCCTGGTCGGGCGGTGGGGGGTCAGGGTCGGCGACCGGGTCACCGTGTCCGGCGTCACGGGCGAGGTGGTGGACGTCGGCCTGTTCCGGCTGTACCTGATGGAACTCGGCGGCCCGGGCCTCGCGCTCCAGCCCACCGGCCGCATCGTCGTGTTTCCGAACGCGGTCTTCTTCCAGCCGTCGGCGCTGTTCAAGCAGCTGCCGGGGATCGACTACGGGTGGCGCGCGACGACGCTGACGATCGCCGCGACGACCGACTACGCCCCGGTGGAGCAGCGCCTGCTCGCCGCCGTCCAGTCCGTCTGCGCGGACTACGGCGAGACCATCGAGCGCCAGCACCAGCAGGCGCTGTCCTCGATGAACCTGCACACCCCCCCGCCGCGGCCGGAGAGCCGCGTCCGCCTGGCCGACACGGGCCTCGAGATCACGATCCGCTATCCCGTCGAGATCAGCCGGGCCGGCGAGATCGACGACCGCATCACGAGGGCGGTCATCGAGGAGATCGAACGGGAACCCAAGCTGCGGCAGGCCGACGGCAGCGCCCCGAAGGTTGCGACCGAGGCGGGATAAGGCGACCCGTGATAGTCTGGGCAGCCGGAAGCCCGTGACACCCCTGAGCCTCGAGCCCTGAACCTTGAGCCTTCTTCCTGATCGCCCCTTCATCGTCCGCACCCTGACCGATCTCGTGCGCATCAACTCGGTCAACCCGGCCGTCGCGCCCGGCGGCCCGGGCGAGGCCGAGATTGCCGCGTACCTCGCGCGGACGCTCGGCGCCGTCGGCCTCGAGACCGAGACGTACGAATCAGCGCCGGGCCGGACGACCGCCGTCGGGACGCTGCGCGGAACCGGGGGCGGCCGCTCGCTCATGCTCAACGGCCACGCCGACACGGTGGGCGTCGAGGGGATGGCGGACCCGTTCTCCGGCGAGGTCCGGAACGGCCGGGTGTACGGACGCGGCGCGCACGACATGAAGGGAAGCCTCGCCGCCTGCATCGGCGCGGCGAAGATGCTGGTTGAGGCGGGCGTGACGCTCGGCGGCGATCTCATCGTGGCCGCCGTCGCCGACGAGGAGTACGGCAGCCTCGGCACGGCAGATCTCGTCACCCGCTGCCGCCCCGACGCCGCCATCGTCGCCGAGCCCACCGACCTGCAGGTCTGCCTCGCCCACAAGGGCTATATCTGGATCGAGGTCGAGACGGCCGGCAGGGCCGCGCACGGCAGCCGGTTCACCGAGGGGGTGGACGCCGTCATGCGGATGGGGCGCTTCCTCGCGGAACTCGACCGGCTCGAGCGGGCGCTGCGCGAGGGGCCCGCGCACCCGCTGGTCGGTCCGCCGTCGCTGCACGCCGCGACGATCGAAGGCGGGACCGGTCTGAGCACTTACGCCGCCAGTTGCCGACTCAAGATCGAGCGCCGGACGGTGCCGGGCGAGACGGTGGACTCGGCGGTGGAGCCGATCCGGGGGATCGCCGAGAAGCTCGCGGCCGACGACCCGACGTTCTCGGCTGCCGTCCGCCCGTTCTTCTCGCGCGAGCCGTTCGAGGTCTCGCCCGACGCCCCTATCGTCCGTACGCTCTCTGGCGCGGCCGCGGCGGTGCTCGGCCGCGTGCCCGCGTTCGTCGGCGACTCGCCGTGGATGGATTCCGCGCTGCTGGCAGCCGCGGGCGTCGAGACGGTCGTGATGGGTCCGCGCGGGGCCGGTGAACACTCGGCGGTCGAGTGGGTGGAGATCGAGTCGGTGGTCCGGATGGCCGAGATCCTCGCCCGGACCGCGGTCCAGTATTGCGCGGCAGACCGCTGATCGTCGCCACGGGCGCTCGGCGCGCGGTTCATCGCATTCCGGTTCGTGAGATAGAATCGCGACAACAGGTTCCGGACTGCCATGTCACTTCCAGGCCCCGATCGAGGGTCTTCCGACGTCGGCGCCGGTGCGGGAAGTCCCACGGGTGCCGGGACGCGTCGGCGCAGGTGGCGGATCCGGATCGTCGGCGTGCTGGGACTGCTCTCGGCGTTGCTCGTCCTGGCGCATGCGCCCGTCGTCCGCGAGAGGGTGCGCCGCGCCGCGGTGGCTGCCGCCCACGACCGCTTCGACACCGTCCTCACGATCGGGCGCCTCGACTACAACCTGCTCACGCTCCGCGCGACGCTCATCGACGTCGGCGCCGCCGCGACGCGAACCCCGGGCTCGCCGTTCTTCCGCGCCGACAGGGTGACAGTCCGGCTCGCACCCGCGGTGCTGCTCGGACGGCTGGCATTCTCGTCGATCGACGTGAACCGACCCGGCGTGACGATCACCACGACGGCCGACGGCCGCGTCAATCTGCCGATCCTCGGGACCAGCGGCGGGCCGACTCCGGGCGTCAGGATCGGCCGGCTGTCGGTCGCGGGCCTCGACCTCCACGTCGAGGGGAGGCCGCTCCTGGCCATCGGGGCGCGGGACGTCTCGTTCGACCTCCGCCCGCAGGGCGGACACATCCAGGGGGCACTGGTCGCCGTCAACGGCGTGACCTTCCGTGCGCCGAGCGGGGAAGTCCTGGCCATCGCGGTGGACGGCGTACTCGGGCTCGACGCCGATGCCCTGCGGATTGGCCCCCTCGCGCTGTCCACGCGCGACACCAGGGTCGAGGTCGAGGGGCGGCTGTCCTTTGCGCCGGGCCCCGCGCGCCTCGACCTGGCCATCCGCGCGGCGACGAGCCTGGAGACCGCGGCTCGAGCCTGGCCGGACATCGGGCCCGCGCGTGGACGGGTCACTGCCACCGGCCGTCTCGGGGGCCCCCTGTCGCAACTGTCGCTGGCCTTCGACGTGTCGATCGCCAATCCGACGTGGCGCGGGATCGCCATGCGGCGGATCGCCGCCCGGGGCCGGGTCGACGCCGGCGCCGTGACGCTGACCTCGGCCGCGATCGACGTGGCAGGCGGCCAGGTCACCGGGGCGGCCACGCTCGCGCTGGCTTCCGATGTCGCTTCGTCGGCGACGATCGCATGGAAAGGCGTCGGCCTCGCGGATCTGCTCGATACGCTCGCCGTTCGGTCCGCCGTCAGGCTAGGGGCGCGCCTGGACGGCGACGCGACGATCGGCTGGGATGCCCGCGGGCTCCCGTCGCTCGCGGCAGCCGCCACCACGCGGGCGGTCGCCCAGGCGACACCGGCGGCCACCGGCGTCGGTGGGCGGGCATCGCTCGCGATTCGCGGCTCGCGCTGGACGCTCGACCTGCGGCATCAACTCGGTGCCGGGACGACGGTCGCCGGCGCGTTGTCCGGGACCGTGAACGGATCCGACGTGTCGGCCACGACGCTCGGCGGACGGCTCGAGCTGAACGTGCGCGCCGACGACGTCGCGAAGGCGGTGGGCCGGCTGGCCGGCGTGTCCGCCTCCGTGAAGGCCGCCGCGGCACGGGTTCACGGCGAGGTGCGCGCCGGGGCCGACGCGTCCGGCACGCTCGCGGACCCCGCATTCAGCGGTTCGCTCCAGGCCGAGTCGCTTCGCGTCGACGGTGCCGGCGACGGTCGCCTCGCGGCGGTCGTCCGGATCGACCGGCGGGCGGCCGTCGTCGAGTCGCTGTCGGCCTCGATCGGCGGCGCGACGGTTCGCGCCAGCGGGCGCGTGCCGTTCGACGGGCGCCCGATGGATGTCGCGGCGAGCGGCACGATGGACGACGTGGCCGCGGCGATGGGAGGCGTGCCGGCGCGCTGGCGCCCATCGGGCGGCGTGGCGATCGAGGCGCGAATCTCCGGGCCGATCACCGCTCCGCAGGCGGACGGGCGCGTGACGAGCAGCCGCCTCGGATGGGACTTCTTGAAGCCTGGCGCCATCGAGGCCGTCGTGCACGTGGCCGACGGGCACGCGCAGGCGACCGCCCGAGTGCCGGCGCTCGGCGCGACGATCCGGGGTTCCGCCGTTCTCTCCGCTCCCTACGCGTTCGCGCTCGACGCCAGTCTCGATCGAGTGGAACTCCAGCAACTGGGTGGGATTGCGGCGGGGCTGGGCGCGCCGGCCCTCGCGTGGACGGGGACGGCCCGGCTGTCGGCCCACGTCGCCGCCGCGGTGGACGACGACCGGCCGATCGAGGCGGCCGTGGAAGTCGCCTCGCTCGACGGCACGGCGGACGGACACCCGATCCACTTGGCCGGTCCGGCGCGTGCCACGTGGTCGGGCGACCGGATCGCGGTCGAGGCGTTTCGGCTGCAAGCCGGCCGTACGCTCCTGACCGCCTCGGGCAGTCTTGGTGGCGCGGCCGCGAGCCCTCCGTTGCGCGTGGCGGCCGACGGCGAAATCTCGGAGTGGTGGCCCCGGGGGAGCGGCCGCGTCCAGGGGGTCGTGACCGCCAGCGGTTCGCCGCGCCACGCGGCGCTGTCGGGCGACCTGGCCGTGGCCTCCGGGAGCGTCGCGCTGCCCGGTCTTGCGCCCTTCACGGGCATCGCCGCGCGGGTGCGCCTGGCCGATGGGACGTTCGAGGTGACCGAGGGGCGTGCGGCGTGGTCGGGGGCGGCGCTGACGGTCGCCGGGCGGCTCCCGCTGGCGATGCTCGCCCCGTGGCTGCCGGCCGTTCTGCTGCCGCCGGGGCCGGCCGCCGGAAGCCTGCAGCTTCACGCCGCGGCAACCTCGATCACCGAGCGGGCGCTGGAGCCGTGGCTCGGGCCCGACGCGGTCTCGAAGCTGACAGCGCAGGTGGCGATCACGATCGACCTCGAGGCGCCGCGCCTCGAGGTCGACGCGTTCAGGGGCACCGCCTCGATCGCGCAGTCGGAGGCGTCGGTTGCCGGCCTGACCCTGCGCCAGACGAAGCCCGCCCTCGTCCGAATCGACGGGGGTCGCCTGTTCGTCGACGATGCGTCGTGGACGGTTGGGCGCCGGACGCTCACGCTCGGTGGCGACGTCGATTTTCGCGGGCCCAGGCCGCGCCTCGACCTCTCGCTCGCGGGCGAGGTCGACCTGTCGCTGGGCCGGGCCTTCCTGCCGGTGGGCCTGGCGGGCACGGCGACGATAGGGGCCCGCGTGACGGGCGAGTGGCCGGAGCCGTCGTTCTCGGGCGGCGCCACGCTGGCCGACGTGGAGATCGGCGTGTCGGACCCGCGCATCGGCATTTCCGGGCTGTCCGGCCGGCTGACGCTCGACGGCAACCGGCTCGTGGTGTCGGCGCAGGGCAGCGCCAACGGCGGCAGCCTCGACATCTCCGGTTCGCTGCCGCTCCTCGGGCCGCGGGCCGCTGCGCGCGCCACCGAGGGGCTTCGGCTTCGCGGCCAGGGGGTGCTGCTGGACTGGCCGCAAGGCCTGCGCAGCACGCTCGATGCCGACCTCGCCTATCGCGTGGATGCGGGCGGCGGCGTGATCGCCGGACAGGTCCTCGTCGAGCCCGGGGTCTATCGGCGAGCGGTGCTGCCGCTGCCCGGAGGCGGAACGGGGGTTGCCCCAGGTTCCCAGCCGTCCCGCCTCGGCGCGACCCGGCTCGACATCTCGATCGCGACCACGACCGCGGGGGTGCTGGACACCAGCTACGCGCGCCTCGAGGTGACGGCCGACCTGCACGCCGGCGGGACAATCGCCGAGCCGGCGATTGCCGGCACGCTGCGCGCCGGCGAAGGCGGCAAGGTGTTTCTGCGCGGCAACGTGTTCACGATCCAGCGCGGCACCCTCTCCCTGGACCCGGCGGCGGGGACCAAGCCGACAATCGACCTCACCGCCGAGACGCGTCGTGCCGGCTACGACATCTCGCTGAGGCTCTCGGGCCACACCGACAACCTCACCGTCGGCCTCTCGTCCGACCCGCCCCTGTCGCAGCCCGAGCTGATGTCGCTCGTCATGACGGGAAGCACGGCGACCTCGACGAGCCCGGGCAACGACATCGCGTCGCGCAACGCCCTCGTCGGGGCGATATCCAGCGATGTCCTCGGCCTGGCCGGGCGGAGCGTCGGCCTCGACACGGTCCGGGTGGGCGAGCTGGACCTCGATCTCCTGGGTGACAACGTGGATCCGCAGATGCGGCTGACGATCGGCAAGTCGATCTCGAGCTGGCTCGATCTCCTGCTGTCACAGAACCTGCAGGCCCCGGGACTCACCTGGGTGGTCATCGTCCACCCGCACGGCAGCTTCGAGATCCGGTTCACCTCGCGCGACTCGCTGAGCGATTCGCTCGAACTGCGGCACGAAGTGGTGTTCGGCGCGCCGGGCGGCCGGCGTGAGGCACGGAAACCGGCGGGGCCGACGCGGACGCCGCCGACGGTGGCCGCCGTGAGCGTCACCGGCGGCGGCATGGCCGAGCAAGACGTGCTGGCCGTCACCCGGCTCCGAACCGGCCACGGCTTCGACGTGTTCGAGTGGCAGCGCGACCGGGAGCGAATCGAGGGATTGTTCCACGGCCGCGGCTACCTGGAGGCGCAGGTGTCGGCGACGAGGGAGGCCGGTCCTGGCGGCGCCGGGACCGTGGCGCTCCATTACCAGGTCCGCAGGGGGCCGCTGACGATCCTCCGCGTCACCGGGTATCCGCTGCCCGGGCCCGTCATCGAGGGCATGAAGGCCGCGTGGAGCCGGTACGTCGACGACCGGCTCCTGCAGCAGGACCTCGATGCCCAGGCGCGGGCGGCCATGATCGATCGCGGGTATGTCTTGGCCACGGCCAAGAGCGACCTGCACGTCACCGACCAGCCGCGCGAGAAGATCGTGGACGTGACGATCGTGCCGGGCGTCCGGGCCGGGGCGCGGGCGTTCGAGTTCAGCGGCAACCACGTCGAGTCCGAGCCAGCGCTCCTGGGCGAGATCGAGCGGACCGCTTCGGCCGCGGCGATCTGGCGCGAGCCCGGCACGGTCGCGGGCGTGTTGAAGGCGTTCTACCGCCGGCAGGGGTTCCCGGAGGCGCGCGTCTCGGCGGGTCCGATTCGGCTGGAGGGGACGACGGCGCGCCTGCCCGTCACGATCGACGAGGGGAGGCGCGAGATCATTTCGCGCTTCGAAGTGCGCGGCGCGGGAGCGCTCGAACCCGGGCGCGTGGAGCGCTGGATGGGGCTGCGGGTGGGGGCGCCGTTCGACCCGGACGAGGCGGCGCTGGCAGCGGGGCGGATCCAGGCCGGGTGCGTCGGCGACGGCTACCGGGGCGCGCGGGCGGAGGTGGTCGGCCGCGTCGAGGCCGGGACCGGGCGGGTGACCGTGATCGCCACCGTGCACCCCGGCGTTCGATCGGTGGTCCGCGACCTGTCGGTCATCGGGCGCGGAGGGACGCGTGAGTCCGTCGTCGAGCACGCGCTGGATCTGCCGTCCGGCACGCCCGCCAGCCCTGGCCGCATCGACCGCGCGCGGAGCCGCCTCTACGACACCGACGCCTTCCGCAGCGTGGACATCAAGTTGCAGCCGACGACGCCGGCGCCGGAAGGCGCGGCCGAGCAGCCGGTTCGCGCCGTGGTGACGCTCGAGGAAGCGCCCCGCTACCGGCTGCGCTACGGCGTGCAGGTGACCGACGACCTCAACCCCGACATCCAGGTGCACACGGTCCGGCCCGGCGTGGCGGCGGACCTCCGCCGCCGCAACCTGTTCGGCTGGGGCCTGGGCGGAGCCATCGGCGCGCGCTACGACTGGAGGAGTTACAGCATTCGCGGCGCGCTGAACGTTCCGACCGTCGTGTTCTGGCCCGCCGCCTCGACGCTCTACCTGAAGCAGTCGGTGACGACGTACGAGGAACCGACGTTCTTCCAGGACCGGCAGACCTCGCTGACCTACGAGGATCGCTGGCGGCTCGGGCGGCGGACGGCGCTCTCCTACGGGTATTCGTTCACCCGGGAGGACGCGCCGGTGGCGGCCGTGCTCGCGGGGACGGCGACCGCGAACACCCGAACCAACCACGCCGACCTCTACGCGGCGGTGGCGTGGGACACGCGCGACAGCGTCTTCGACGCGACGCGCGGCTGGCTCCAGTCGTCGAGCGTCGAGTACAGGATCGCCCGCGCTCGGATCGGATTTCGCGTTCCTCAGGTACCTCTTCCAGCAGACGGCGTACGTGAAGACGGGGCCGGTGGTGCTGGCGGGGGCGGCGCGCATCGGCCTGCTCGTCAGCCTGACGGGCGACGAGGCCCAGAGCTTCTCGCTGCGGTTCCGGACGGGCGGCGGCCAGAGCATCCGCGGTTACGCGGAAGAGTCGATCCGTCCGCCCGGCGTCGATGCCGGCGGCCGCGCGCTCCTGGTGATGAACGGCGAGGTCCGGTTCCCGGTGTGGCGCTGGCTGAAGGGCGTCGCGTTCCTCGATGCCGGGAACGCGTTTGTCGATCCCGCGCACGTCTCGCTCGGGGACTTGAAGGTCGGCACGGGACTTGGCCTCCGCCTCGACACGCCGTACGCGCTGTTCCGATTCGATGTCGGGTTCCCGGTGCCCCAGAACTCGAACCGGTTGGTCGGCCGCTTGTACTTCTCGATCGGCCAGATGTTCTGACGCGGGCGCCGCGGCCATTCCGCCCGTCTACGGTCGTGAGGACGCGGAGGGAGGGTCGCGGCACGGTTAGTCCTGTGCGGCGAGGCTGGTTCCGGTTACGATTGAATCCCTCGTGACCGACCACGCATCCAACCCCGGTCCACATCCCCGCCGCGGCGGCGCCGTGCTGGTCGCGGTCGGCATCTTCGTCAGCCGGATCTTCGGGCTGATCCGGGTGAGCGTCTTCTCGTACTACTTCGGCCTCCAGTCGAACGCGGCCGACGCGTTCAACGCCGGGTTCCGGATCCCGAACCTGCTGCAGAACCTGTTCGGCGAAGGCGCGCTGTCGGCGTCGTTCATCCCGGTGTACGCGAAGCTGGTCGCGTCGGGCGACGAAGCGGAGGCCGACCACGTGGCGGGGGCGGTAGCCGGCCTGCTCGCGCTCACCATCTCGGTCGTCGTCCTGTTCGGCGTCCTGGGCGCGTCGTGGCTGATCGACCTCATCGCGCCGGGATTCGAAGGCGAGCGGCGCGTGCTGGCCATCGCGGTGGTGCGGGTTCTCTTCCCGGGCGCGGGCCTGCTGGTCATGTCGGCCTGGTGCCTGGGCATCCTGAACAGCCACCACAAGTTCTTCCTCTCCTACGCGGCGCCGGTCGTCTGGAACCTCGCGATGATCGGCGCGCTCGTCGGCTTCGGCGGCCGGACGGACCTCGGGCGCCTGGCCGTGATCCTGGCGTGGGCCTCGGTCTTGGGCAGCGCCTTGCAGGTCCTCGTGCAGCTGCCGACCGTGTCGCGGGTCATCGGGCGGTTTCGGCCGTCGCTCGATCACACCTCGGCGCACGTCCGCCAGGTGGTGCGCTCGTTCTGGCCGGTCTTCTTCAGCCGCGGCGTCGTGCAGATCAGCGCCTACGTGGACCAGCTGATCGGCAGCCTGCTGCCGGTCGGCGCCGTGACGGGCCTGACCAACGTGCAGCTGCTCTACACGCTCCCGGTTAGCCTGTTCGGCATGTCGGTGTCGGCGGCGGAGCTGACGACAATGTCGAGAGCCACGGGAGGCGACGAAGCGGTCAAGGCGCACGTGCACGCCCGCCTCCACGGTGGGCTCCAGCAGATCGCGTTCTTCGTCGTGCCGTCCGCGATGGCGTTCCTGGTGCTCGGGGACCTGGTCGCCGGCGCGATCCTCCAGCGCGGGAGGTTCCGGCACGAGGACGCCGTTTACGTGTGGGGCATCCTGGCGGGCTCGGCCGTCGGCCTGCTGGCCTCCACCTTCGCGCGGCTCTGCTCGTCCACCTACTGGGCGCTCGGCGACACGAAGACGCCGTTGCGCTACGCGATCGTCCGCGTCGCGCTCACCGCGGCGCTCGGCTACGTGGCTGCCGTCTACCTCCCGGGCTGGATCGGGGTCGAGAGCCGGTGGGGTGCTGCCGGGCTGACGGCGTCGGCGGGCGTCGCCGGGTGGGTGGAGTTCTTCCTGCTGAGGAGAACGCTCGCGCGGCGCATCGGCCCGATCGAGCTGCCGCGCCTGCTGCTGCCGCGCCTGTGGATGTCGGCGGCGGTCGCCGCGGCGGTGGCGTTCGCCATCAAGCTCGTGCTGCCGCCGATGTCGCCCGTGATCGTCGGCGGTCTGACGCTCGGGCCGTACGGCCTCGTCTACCTCGGCCTGACGCTGGCCCTCGGCGTGCCCGAAGCCCGGGGGCTGTTGCGGCGAGCAGGCGTCCGGAGGGGCTGAAGAACCGCCTTGCTGCGTCATGAGCCGGGGCCCACCCTGGCCCATGAACATGGCGTTTGCGGAGCCTGGCGCTGCGCGGCGGCCGCTGCCCATGAACGCCGCGTCTCGGGTCTGCCGCTTCGCAAAGCGGCCCCTCCCTGGATGAGTGGTCGGGGCAGGTTTACGCTTGGCTTCGGGCAGATCCCTGCGGCGCGGCATAGGGCCCACCGGGCCGCCGACACGGCCGGCCGCGATCCGAGAGCGAGTCGGCGGGGTCGGGATGCGTCGCGAGCGGGCCTTCGGAGCAGGCCGTCCTCGACGACACGGAAAGCGACGACCGCCTTCGCGCCCGGCTGCGGCGGTCCGCCGGAGCCTTGGCGGAAGCGGAGCGGTGACGCGATTTCCCGGGCGCAGCGCGTGCGGTCGATCCAGCACGAATAGCGCGCGCCCGACGCACGGATCTGGAAATCGCGGCACCGCGAAGAAGCTTTCCCGGCCTGCGGAGCGGCCCACGAGCGAGGCGCCCGGCCCGGCCGGCGACTCAGAATCGCGGCCGCGACACCGGCTCCGGCGCTCTTTTCTGAACACGCCCTACGCCGTACGCCTCACGCCCCCTACGCCTGATGGCGGCGCCCCGACACGCTGTTGGAGCAGGGCTTCAGCCCTGCTCGCCTGCCGACCTCCGGCGTTACAATCGAATCATCGTCCCACCGACAAAGGAGTCGCGCATGCCCGCCAAGGTATCGCCCATCCCGGAGTGCTCCCACGCGATCACCGCGTATCTCTACATGAAGGACGCGGCGGCCGCCATCGAGTTCTACACGCGCGCCTTCGGCGCGAAAGAGCTGTTTCGGATGCCCGGGCCGGACGGGCGAATCGGCCACGCCGAGCTGGCGATCGGAGAGGCTCACCTGATGCTGGCCGACGAGTCTCCGCGGATTGGCGCGTTGAGCCCGAAGACGATCGGCGGATGCCCGTCGACGCTGCTGCTCTACGTGGAGAACGTGGACGAGGTCGTCGCGAAGGCGGTCGCCGCCGGCGCCAGGCTGACGCGCCCGGTCGAGAACAAGTTCTACGGCGATCGGTCGGGGATGATCGAAGACCCGTCGGGGCATTCCTGGACCCTGGCGACCCACGTCGAGGACGTGCCGCCCGACGAACTGGCGCGCCGCGCCGCGGCGATGAAGGGGTGAGCGCGCCGGCTCGCGACGTGCGACTCGCGGCGGTGCCACGTGTATCACGCCGGCTTCTCATCCAGCGCTGACTCCGTGACCCGGCCGCAAGTCGCAAGCCGCAAGTCGCACGCCTGCAGTGGCCCTACCGAACCGCGAGTTTCGGATTCGCCCTGTTGAACGCCGGCACGTCGATGCCGATGAGCGCGGCGTAGTCCGCTTGCGCCGCCGCCAGGGCCTTCTCGAGCGCGCCGAGCGCCTGCAGCGAGGCGTCGGTCGGCCTGTGGTCGGCGCCGCCCGCGACGTCGCTGGCGCCGGTGCCAATCTCCCCGCCGAGCCACAACAGGTTCATGTAAACCTTGTAGGCCTCGACGTACCACTTGTCGTCGCTGTAGAGGTCGCTCTTCGACAGCAGCTGCAGCTCCACTTTCAGCATCTTCTGGTTGAGGTCGCCCAGCGCCTGCTCGGCCGGCTTCTTCCCGGCGTTCGCCTTGACCAGGTCCTCGATCTGCTTCCGCATGACCTCCAGCCGGTTCGCCATCGCCACCGTCCTGTCGATGTCGTCGCGCACGCGCACCTGGGCGGCGGTCGAGGCGGCGAGAGCGGACGCGGACGCCTCGATCTTGGGATCCTTGAGCACGTCCACCGCGCGCACGAGCGTCTGTCCGCCGGCGATCAGGCGCACGGTGTAGCGGCCCGGCGTCGCCAGCGGCCCCTGGCGCTGCGGCTGCTGGATCCCCCAGTGCACGATCGGCCGGGTGTCCTTCCCTTTGAACCGCGTGTCCTCCCAGATGTGCGGGTCGTCGGGCGGGATCGTGCGCAATTCGACTTGCGCGGGACCCTCGTAACGCAGGTCCCACACGGCGCGGTTGAGGCCGGCGCGCCCCGTGCCCTCCATCGTCCGGATCACCGTGCCGTCCGGGCCGACGATCTCCAGCTTCACCGTCTCGGCCGCCGTCTTGAGCGAGTAGAGGAACTCCGCGCTGCCGCTGCGCGGCTCCCGGAAGCCCGGGCGCGGCTGGTAGAAATACGCGGCGGCGTTCGGGTCCGCCTGGTCCTGCTGCTCGAGGCGCGTGATGTCGCGCAACTGGTAGAGCCCGCGGCCGTAGGTCGACACCACCACGTCGTGGTACTGCGGCTGCACCTCGATCCACGTGACCGGTGCCGCGGGGAGTCCGTCGTTGAACTGGGTCCACGTCCGGCCGTCGTCGAGCGAGTAGAAGAAGGCGTGGCCGGTGCCGGCAAACAGCATCCCCTTGCGGTTCGGGTTCTCGGCCACCGACAGCACGTACGACAGCGGGTGCCCCTTGGGCAGCCCGTCGCTGATGCGGGTCCACGTCTGGCCGAAGTCGGTCGTCTTGTAGATGAACGGGTCGCGGTTCTCCATCAGGTGGTAGTCCACCGCCACGTACGCCGTCCCGGCATCGAAGGCCGACGGGGCGATCTTCCGGATCGTGCCCCACGGCGCCAGGCCCTGGACGTTCTTCGTCACGTTGACCCACGTCCGGCCGCCGTCGCGCGTGTTCCAGATCAACCCGTCGTTGGTGCCGGCCCAGATGAGGCCCTTCTGGAGTTTCGACGGGGCGATCGCGAACACCACCTCGCCGTAGAACTGGCCGAGATTGTCGCCGACGATGCCGCCGGACGAGACGATGCGCGTCGGGTCCTTCGTCGAGAGATCGGGGCTGGCGACCTGCCACGTCTGTCCCTGGTCGTCGCTGCTCAGGATCACCTGGCAGCCGTAGTAGACCTTTTCCTTGTCGAACGGGTCGAAGGCGAGCGGCGGCGTCCAGTGGCACCGGTACTTCGTGTCGTTCGGCGGCGAGTCGAGCGTGTGGAGCCAGGGGCTCACCGACCGCGCGACGCCCACCTTGTTGTCGAAGCGCGTCACCTGGTTGCCGTAGCACGTGGCCCAGACGATGTCCGGGTTGTCGGGCACGGGGATCGTGAAGCCCGACTCGCACCCGCCGATGCCGGCCTGCCAGGCGACGGCCGGGCCGCCGCGGCCTCCGCCGCCACCCCCTCCGCCGAAGCCGCCCCCACGCATCCCCCGCGCCGGCGCGTACGACGGCACGTTGGTCACCGGCACGGGCGAGTTGCTCGGCCCGCGCATCGTCCCGTCGTCCTGCCGGTTCGAGTAGATCCAGTAGGGCACCTGCTCGTCCACCGCGACGTGGTACATCTGGCCGATCGGCAGCGTGATGACCTGGTTGGTCTTCCCGTTGTCGCGCGTGATAGTCATCCCCGCGTCGTCGGTCACGATGAAGTGGCCGGCGTCGAGCGGATCGATCCAGATGTCGTGGCAATCTCCGCACCGCGTCGTGTTGGGCGGGAAGGTGACGCCGCCGTCGGCCGAGCGGTGGAAGCTGCTGTTGGCGATGAGGACGTCGTCCGGGTTGGACGGGCTGACCGCGATGCGGATGTAGTAGCCGGCGCGTCCGATGAGGCGGCGGTCCCAGCTCACTACCTTCCACGAGTCGCCGCCATCGTCGGACCGCCAGAGCGATCCCTGGTTGGACGTCTGAATGAGGGCGAACATCCGCTTGTCGTTCGACGGCGCGATGGCGACGTCGATCTTGCCCACCGGCGACCTCGGCAGCCCGTTCTCGAGATGCTGCCAGGTGGTGCCGCCGTCTTTCGAGCGGTAGACGCCGCTGCCCGGCCCGCCGCTGAACATCGCCCAGGTGTGCATCTCGACCTGCCACATGCCCGCCATCACGATGTTCGGGTTCTTCGGATCGAGGTCGATGCCCGAGCAGCCGGTGTTCTGATCGACGAACAGCACGCGCTGCCACGTCTTTCCGCCGTCGGTCGTGCGGAAGACGCCGCGCTCCTCCTGCGGGCCGGTCGTGCGGCCGAGCGCGCAGGCGAAGACGACGTCGGGGTTGGACGGGTGGACGAGGATGCGCCCGATGCGCCCCGTCTCGCGCAGCCCGACGTTCGTCCAGGTCTTGCCGGCGTCCGACGACTTGTAGATCCCGTCACCGATCACGTCCGAGTCGCGGATGGCCCAGGCCTCGCCGGTCCCGGCCCAGACGATGTTCGGACTCGACGGAGCCACGGCCAGCGCGCCGATGGCCTGCACGGGCTGGGCGTCGAAAACCGGCTCGAACGTCTGCCCGCCGTCGTTGGTCTTCCACACGCCGCCGGACGCCGCGCCGGCGTAGTAGGTCTTCTGGTCGCCGGGGATGCCCGCGACCGACGCGATGCGGCCCGCGCTCGGCGGACCCATGTAACGAAAACGCAGGGCTTCGACCGGCTGGGCGGCCGCGGGGCCGCCCGGGCGCTGCGCGTCGAGCGCGATGGCCGCGCCGACGGCGACCAGCGCAAGCACGCACGCCTGCCAGAGTCGTCGAGTCTCGAGTTGCATGAAGGGAACCCCCTAGGAAGAGGAGTATAGCTCGGCTCAGGGCTCTAGCTAAGAGGCTCAAGGCTACAGGCTACGGGCTACAGGCGGGTTGTTGAAGCGCGACAAACGTGATCGGGCCGCGAGCCGCAAGCCGACGCGTGGCACGCGGAACGTTCTGAAGCCCGAAGCCCGAAGCCCGAGGCCCGAAGCCAGCAATCCGTCAGAACCGTTTGATGTACGCGCTTCCGCCGAGCTGCTCCATTTGCTGGACGATCCAGGCGCGGCGCTCCTCGACGTAGGCCGACGGGCGGCCCGCGTGGAGCACGATCGGGTTGGGCAGGACCGCGGCCAGCAGGGCCGCTTCGTCGGTCGTCAGGCGCGAGGCGGGCTTGTGGAAGTAGCGCTCGCTGGCGGCTTCGACCCCGAAGACCCCGTCGCCGAGTTCGACGATGTTGAGGTAGACCTCGAGGATGCGGCGCTTGGACCAGGTGAACTCGAGGAGGACGGTGAAGTACGCCTCGAGTCCCTTGCGAACGTAGCTGCGGCCGGACCACAGGAACAGGTTCTTGGCCACCTGCTGGGAGATCGTGCTGGCGCCGCGCAGCCGCCGCCCGCGTTCGTGCGCGTCGATCGCCTTCTGAATCGACTCGACGTCGAAGCCCCGGTGGTTGGCGAAGTTCTGGTCCTCCGACGCGATCACGGCCAGCGCGGCGCGGGGGGAGATGCGGCTCCACGGGACCCAGCGGTAGTCGAGATGATAGGCGCGGCCGCTCGCGAGGGCGCTGACCCGCCGCTCCATCATCACCGCCGTTGTCAGCGGCGGAATGAAGCGCAGGGCGACGGTGGCCAACACGGAGACGACCAGCATGAGCCCGATGAGCTGGCACGCCCTGGCGACGAACCGCCGGACGAGAGAACGAGGTCTCGCCGAGGCGCGGGATGAGGAGCGCTTGGCCATGAACGACGCGATCTTACCCTAGGCTGACGGCTGACGGCTGACGGCTGACGGCGAAGTCACGCGTGACCGGTGTGACCCGGCCGTCGGTCGTCAGCCGTCAGTCGTCAGCCCCTCCCCGCTAGAGCGTCCCTCGTGAGAGAATCCCCCGATGCGGTCCCTCCATGTCTTCCTGACCCAGCACGGCGGGGCACGGGCCCTGCTGGGCTTCGCGCTGCTGGCCTCGCTCGTGCTGTCGGCGTGCGCGCGGGTCACCAGGCGCGCGGCCGCGCCCGCCTCCGCGGTGGCCGCGGCCCACGCCCGGGTCGAGGACCTCGTCGCCAGGAGCGGGGCAGAAGTGGCCATCGCCTTCCGCACGCTGGACGGCCGCCAGGAGTGGTTCGTGCGCGCCGACGAACCGTTCCACGCCGCATCGACGATGAAGGTGCCGGTGATGATCGAGCTGTTCAGGCAGGCCGACGCGGGCCTGCTGTCGCTCGACGATCCGGTGACCGTCGTCAACGAGTTCAAGAGCCTCGCCGACGGCAGCCCGTATTCGCTCGGCCCCGACAGCGATTCGGAACCGACCCTCTACCAGGCGATCGGCCAGACGCGCACCTACCGCGAGTTGTGCGATCTGATGATCGACGTCAGCTCGAACCTCGCCACCAACATCCTGATCGAGCGCCTGGGCGTCGACAAGATCCGCGCGACCACCGTGGGACTGGGTGCCGGCGGCATGAACGTCCGCCGCGGCGTCGAGGACAACGTCGCCTACCGCGCGGGCCTGAACAACACGACGACCGCCCGCGCCCTGCTGATGCTGCTCGACGCGATCGCGACGGGCAGGGCCGTCTCGCCCGAAGCCAGCCGCCAGATGGTGGCGGTGCTCGAGCGGCAGCACTTCAGCGACGGGATCCCGGCCGGGCTTCCCCCCGGCACCGTCGTCGCCCACAAAACCGGCAGCATCACCCGCATCCAGCACGACGCGGCCATCGTGTTCGGCGACCGCCCCTACGTGCTCGTGGTCCTCGTGCGCGGACTCGACGACGAAAAGCAGGGGAATATGCTCATCGCCGATATCGCCCGGGCCATCCAGGGGGCCGTAAATGACGGTTGGTGACGAAATTTCCCTACGATACGCGCGGATTGGCGATAATGGGAGGGCGGCGGAAGCGGGCCGCATCGTCTAACAACCGTGCGTGAGAGGAAATGGCGGCTATGAACGGAACAATCAAGCGGATCGTGAGCGGCAAGGGATTTGGGTTCATCGCGGCGGAAGACGGCAACGAGTACTTCTTCCACTCGTCGGCATGCAGCTCGACCCCCTTCGACCAGCTTCGAGAGGGCCAGAACGTCACCTTCGAGAAGGGCACCGGTCCGAAGGGGCCGAGGGCCGAGAGGGTGGTCGTCGTCTAGTCAAACGGGGCTGAGTGATCCGCCGGCCGCTAGACGCCCGGCGGATCCTGCCAACCAACCCGTTACATCTTCGGCCTTCGGGCCATCGACAGCCGCCGCCGAATCTCCGCCACGGAGCGGGGATTCGCCGCGCCGCGCTATCGGCCCGCGGCCAGTCGCCTTGCGGCCCTCGCAGCCGCGATGGCCGTGCCCTGCCTTTCGCCCTCACCCTCGGCCGTCGCGTGTAACCTCTGCCGGATCCTGCTGTATTCTCCCTTGAACGGTGGCGCGGCGGCCCAGGCCGAAATTCGTCAACCAGGGGAGCCCGGATATGGCACGTCGCCGTCTGCTTGTCAGGTCGGGAATGTTGGCGGTCGCCTTCCTCGGGACGATGGCGATCTGGGGATGCGTACCCGTGGCGTTCCCGATGACGACCCGCATCGAGGATCCGGCGGGCGCCAAGAAATCGCTCCCGGCCGAGCCGATCGTGCCGGGTCGGACGACACGACGTGAGATCGAGGAACGCTACCGGCCCTTCACGGTCGAGACCGGCATCCCGGGCCTTTACTGGGGACGATTCCGACGGTCCACCTGGGGTGGCGCGCTGGTTGGATTCCCGACCGTTGGGGGGCGTTCCTGGTCCGTCGCGAACGTGCTCGTGTCGTTCGGACCCGACGGCACCGCCAGGCGTTCGATGGTGGTCGGCGAGAAGGAACTCCTGGCGAACATGACGGAGATGGTGGCCGACACGGACGCCCCTGCGCCCGACCGGTTCGGGACGATGGCGCTCGAAGGCCAGTCGGCCGACCTCAAGGGGCCGGACGGAAGACCCCGGACGTTTGCGGAGACGGTCGAGGTGGCGTTGACCGAGGGCGGCGTCGCCGTCACGAGGTACCGCTGGGGCGACTGGTCCGGCGGAGATCTCCGGCCGGACACGTTGCACCCGACGGTCGTCGTCGCGTCGTTCGAGCAAATCGCGAACGTCCGATCGCTTCCCGACGACCCGGAACTCGACGGCTACTCGAAGCTCACGTTGACCTTCACGTCGAACACCGCGATCGGCGACCACGTGACCATGCGG
Organism: uncultured Acidobacteriota bacterium; assembly: GCA_963776495.1. Lineage (GTDB taxonomy): Bacteria > Acidobacteriota > Vicinamibacteria > Vicinamibacterales > Fen-181 > FEN-299. The sequence goes on from CAVZMW010000004.1 coordinate 273,898, forward strand.
GTGACGACGGCTTCGCTGCTGGCGACCGCGCGCTGGCTGGCGCGCCTGAGGCCGGACCTCGCGGTCGGGGCGCTCGAGAAGAAGCCCGACAAGTGAGCGGGGACCCAACCGTCACGGTCCCGCCGCCGGTCGTCGAGACCGGTCGGCGGTTCACTGAAGGTCGGGGTGCAAGTGCAGCGTCTTGCCGAGCGTCACGTAGACGCTCGACGCGTAGGGTTCGCGCCCCGGCTCGCGGATCTCGATCTTGTAGCCGCCGGGCCTCAGGTGGATCGTCTTGTTGTCGTGCACGGTGCCAAGATAGGCGCCGTTGATGAACACCTGGGCGTCGTTCACCTTGCTGTCGATCTTGACCTCGCCGGTGTTGGGATACGGATCGTAGTAGCCCGGTCCCCACCAGCCCGCGCCCCAGTACGGACCCCAGCCCGGACCCCAGTAGGAACCCCAGCCCGGGCCATACCAGCCGAACCCGCCGCCGATGAAGATGCGGCCGTGACCGTGTTGCTCGGCAGACGCACCGGCGGGCGCCAGCAGTACAAGCGCAGCCGCCAGGATCAGGAGTTTCTTCATGGTCCGCCTCCACCCCTGACATCAGCAATGAAAATGCCAACCGAGACCGGCCCGTTTCTCGGCCTTGTTCGCACGGAGCGCTGCAGGCCGACGGTTGAGCCGCCACCCGCCGTATACTCTCGAATGATCCTCTCGGCGGCTGAGCTGTCTCGTTCGCAGGACACATGGTCCGACCCGGCTCGTCCGTCCGCTGGCATCGGGGACCGTCGCGCGTAAGGTCGGCCTGAACGCATGCGTTTACTCCTCCGTCTCGCCGCCGGCTTCGTCGTCGCGCTCGGACTCGCCTACGCCGCCGACGCGGCGTGGGTGTCGCTGCGATCGACCGACCATCGCCCTCCCACGCGCACCGTCCAGATTCACGTGATGCTCGCGGTGCCCCAGAAGAACAACCGCGTGGAATTCATCCCCGGAGGGACCGAGACCCGGACGTGCCTGTCGTCGCTGTTTCCGCACTCCGGGCTGGCGCCCTGCTGGTGGGTCGAGCGGCACACGAGAAAGGAAGTCGACTACTGAGAATCGGGCCGCCGGCCGTCTTCGTCCGGTCCCGACACCCGCCTTCCTGCTAAATTAGTAAGAACTCATCCGGCGCCTGAAGACGGGCGGCGACCGCGCCGACGCGGCCTCGAGCGCATCGAGATGCTTCGGAGGAACCCCATGCGCCATCATTCGCTCCGAGTGGCTGCCGGCGTGGCGCTCGCGAGCCTGCTGGCTTCGGGCCTGGCCCTCGGCCAGGCGCCCCCGCCCGGCACGCCGCCTCCCGCCACCCTGCTCACCAGGGACCAGGCCGTCGCGCTCGCGCTGGAGCGAAACCAGTCGCTCCGGGCTCAGCGGCTGACCGTGGACGAGTCCCGGGCCGGCGAGATCACGGCCGGCCTCAAGCCCAACCTGGTGTTCACGTCAACGAACCAGGAGTTTCCGGTCTTCACGCCCTCCCAGCTGACGGCCTCCAACCTCGCGAACAACCAGACCTACACCGAGTCGCTCAGCTATCTCTTCGAGCGTGGCGGCAAGCGCGACCGCCGACTCCAGGTGGCGCGGGACACGACCGAGATGACGGCCAGGACCGTGGACGACGCCGAGCGCCAGGTGCGATTCCAGGTCGGCGAGGCGTTTGTCGGCGTCCTGCTGGCCAGGGCGACGCTCGAGTTCGCCCGGCAGGATCTGAAGGACTTCACCGAGGTGGTGGACCTCAACAAGCAGCGCGTGGCGGGCGGTGACCTGGCCGAGGGCGACTACCTGAAGATCGCGCTGCAGAAGCTGCAGTTCGAGCAGGACGTGTCGGCCGCCGAGGTGGCGCTCGTGCAGGCCAAGGCCGCGCTCAGGCAGCTGGTCGGCTACGACACGGTCGCCGAGGAGTTCGACGTGGCGGGGCAGCTCGCCCGCCACCCGACCGCGGTCTCGCTGGAGGCGCTGCAGCGCGAGGCGATCGCCGGGCGTCCGGACCTGCAGGCGGCGCGCGCCAACACGAAGGTGGCCGGCAGCACGCTCGACCTCGCGCAGGCGGACCGGACGCGCGACGTCAACGTCGGGGTCGAATACGACCGCAACGGGCCGGTGAACGGCGTCGGGTTCAGCCTGTCGTTCGAAATCCCCGTGCACGACCGCAACCAGGGCGAGATCGCGCGCAGCCGCTTCGCCGTGGCGCAGGCGCGCGAGACGGAATCCGCGGCGCGCGTCGCGGTGCTCACCGACGTCGTGAGCGCGCACGCCGCGTTTCGCACGAACGAGAAGGTCGTGTCCCTGTACGAGTCGGGGTACCTGGAGCAGGCTCGCCAGTCGCGCGAGATCAGCCGCTACGCCTACTCGAAGGGGGCGACGGGACTGCTCGACCTTCTCGACGCCGAGCGGACGTATCGGTCCACCGAGCTCGCCTACCGGCAGGCGCTCGCGGCCTGGATGACCAGCGCCGAGCAGGTCAACTTCGTCGTCGGAACGGAGGTGATCCGGTGAAGCCGGCCACCCTCATCCTCTCCGTCCTGCTGCTCGCGGCCGGTTGCGGCCGGGCGCCGGACCCCGGTCAGGCTGCGGCGCCGAAGGGCGGCGACCGTCCCGCGCTGTTCACGGTGGCGCCGGCCCAGGTCGCCCAGTTGCGCCTGATGCCAGTCGAGACCGACACGTGGACGGCCGAGATCCAGACGACGGGCACGGTGGACTGGGACGCCGACCACACCACGCAGGCCATCGCGCAGGCGAGCGGGCCGATCTCGCGGATCGTCGTGGACCTGGGCAGCCGCGTGGCGGCGGGCGACCCGCTCCTCTACGTGTCGAGCCCCGACCTGGCGGGCGCGGTCTCCACCTACCGCAAGGCCGCGAACCGGCTGGACCTGGCCCGGCGCGCGCTCGACCGCGACACCGACCTGCTCGCCCACCACGTGATCGCGCCGAAGGACCTCGAGGCCGCGCAGGCCGATTACAACGACGCCTTCACCGACGTGCAGAACGGCCTGCAGGCGCTCCGGATCCTCGGCGTCACCCAGCGGGAGATCGACGACGCGCAGCGCCAGAACGTCGCCGTCCGGTCCGAGATGGCGGTCCGCGCCCCGATCGGCGGCCTGGTCGTCCAGAAGCTGGTGCTGCCGGGGCAGCTCGTCCAGGCGGGCGCGACGACGTGCTTCTTCATCAGCGACACGTCAACCGTCTGGGTGCAGGGGCACCTGCACGATCAGGACCTCGGGAGCGTTCGGGTCGGCGACCCGGTGGACGTGCGGGGGCAGGGATCGCCCGCGACGTTCCGCGGAAAGGTGTCCTACATCGGGGCGATGCTCGACCCCGCGACGCGCACGACGCCGGTGCGGGTCGTCACCGCCAACCCCGGCGGCGCGCTCAAGAAGGACCAGTTCGTGGACCTGGTCGTCCACACCTCGGCCCGCCGCGAGGTGCTGACGGTGCCCTCGTCGGCCGTCCTCTACACCGGGGAGAACCTGCCGGTCGTCTACCGCCAGGTGCAGCCCGGCCGCTTCGCGCGCACGCCGATCCAGGTGGGCGCGCAGCGCGGCGGGCGGTTCGAGGTGCTGTCGGGCCTGCGTGCCGGCGACACCATCGTGGCCGAAGGCGGCGTGTTCCTGCAGTTCGCCGAGACCGACGAGCGCCAGCCATGATCGACCGCATTGTCTCGTTCGCCCTGTCACAGCGGCTGATGGTGATCGCCGGCATCGTCGCCCTCGGGATCTGGGGCGTCGTGGCGTTCGGCAACCTGCCCATCGACGCCTACCCGGACCTGTCCCCGCCGCACGTCGAGATCGTCACGCAGTGGCCGGGCCACGCCGCCGAGGAGGTGGAGCGGCTCATCACGATCCCGATCGAGGTCGAGATGAACGGCATCCCGAAGCTCGAGGCGCTGCGCTCGATCTCGCTCTACGGCCTGTCGTCGGTGACGATGAACTTCGACTACGACGCCGATCCGTACTTTGCGCGCGAGCAGAGCTTCGAGCGGCTGCCGAACGCGCAGCTGGCGTCCGGCGTCACGCCGGTCATCTCGCCCCTGTTCAGCCCGAGCGGCCTCATCTACCGCTACGTCCTGCAGAGCCCCGACCGATCGCCCCAGGAGCTGAAGACGATCGAGGACTGGGTGCTCGAGCGGCGCTACCGGGCCATCCCCGGCGTGGCCGACGACTCGGGGTTCGGCGGGACGACCATGCAGTACCAGGTGCTCCTGGACCCGGGCCGGCTGTTCGCGCAGGGCGTCAGCGTGCCGCAGGTCATGCAGCAGCTCGCCGCCAACAACGCCAACGCGGGCGGCGGCTTCTTCTCCCAGGGGGGCCAGTTCTACTACGTCCGCGGCCTCGGGCTCGTCAGGACGACCGGCGACATCGGCGACATCGTCGTCGCGGCGCGGGGCGGCATCCCGATCCGGGTCCGTGACGTGGGAGACGTCGTCACCGGGCACGCGCCGCGGCTGGGCGAGTTCGGGTACCGCGACCAGGACGACGCCGTCGAAGGCGTCATCCTGATGAGGACGGGCGAGCAGGCGCAGGTGGTCCTGAAGAAGGTCGAGAGCCTGACGCGGGAACTGAACGAGCGGGTGCTGCCGCCCGACGTCAAGGTCGTGCCCTTCTACGACCGGCAGGACCTGCTGCACGAGACGACCCGGACCGTCGAGGCCAACCTGCTGCGCGGCATGCTGCTCGTGCTGCTCGTGCTGGGCCTGCTGCTGCTCAGCGTGCGCACGGCGCTCATCGTGGCCATCACGATCCCGTTCTCGCTGCTGTTCGCCTTCATCTGCCTCGATTGGCGCCACATCCCGGCGAACCTCCTGTCGATCGGCGCGATCGATTTCGGCATCATCGTGGACGCCGCCGTCGTGATGGTCGAGAACATCTTCCGCGAGCTGGCCGCGCACGCCTGGGAGCGGGCGCCCGCGATCGAGATCATCCGCGACGCGGCGCGGGACGTCGAGCGGCCGATCTTCTACGCGATCGCGGTCATCATCGCCGGCTACCTGCCGATCTACGCGCTCTCCGGGCCGTCGGGCCGCCTGTTCCACCCGATGGCCAGCACGATGTCGTTCGCGCTGGTCGGGTCGCTGCTGTGCACGCTGACGCTGCTGCCGGTGCTCTGCTCGTACCTGCTCACGCGGAAGATCAGGGAGCCGAGGGTCCGGCTCTACGAGCGCGTGCTCGCCGCCTACGACCGGGCGCTGGGCGCCTCGCTGCGCCACCCGGTGGCGACGGTGGCGATGTGCCTGGCGGCCTTCGGCGCGTCGCTGCTGCTCGTGCCGTTCATCGGCGCCGAGTTCATGCCGCACCTCGACGAGGGCGCGCTCTGGATCCGCGCGACGACGCCGTACACGATTTCCTGGGACGAGGCCTCGAAGCTCTCGCCGAAGATCCGGGCGGTCCTGCGGAGCTTCCCGCAGGTGACCACCGTCGCCAACGAACTCGGGCGGCCCGACGACGGGACCGACCCCACCGGGTTCTTCAACAACGAGTTCTACGTGGGCCTCAGGCCGTACGACGACCCGGCGTGGCGCACCGGGGCGATCCGGACCAAGCCCCAGCTCATCGCCGCCATCGACGAGAAGCTCGCGGTGTTTCCCGGCGTGATCTTCAACCACACCCAGCCGGCCGAGGACGCGGTGGACGAGGCCGAGACGGGCCTGAAGAGCTCGCTCGCCGTCAAGATCTTCGGGCCGGACCTGGCGACGCTCGAGCAGAAGGCCGACGCGGCGAAGCAGGTGCTCGCCCGCGTGCCGGGCATCGATCACATCTCCATCGTGCGGCAGCTCGGGCAGCCGAGCCTCGTCATCCAGCCCGACCGCGGGACACTCGCGCGCTACGGGCTGAACGTCGCCGACCTCAACACCGTGATCGAGGCGGGCATCGGCGGGGCGACCGTCTCGCAGGTCATCCAGGGCGAGCGGCAGTTCGACCTGGTGGTGCGGATGCAGGAGCGGTTCCGCGAGAACGCCGACGCCATCCGCAACCTGCTCGTGACGACGCCCGACGGCCAGAACCTGCCCCTCGGCCAGTTCTGCGACATCCGGGTGGAGAACGGCGCCTCGTTCATCTACCGCGAGGGGAACCAGCGGTACATCGGCGTGCAGTTCAGCGTCGAAGGGCGCGACCTGGCGAGCGCCATCGGCCAGGCGCGCGACGAGGTGGCGCGCGCGGTCAGGCTGCCGGCCGGCTACCGGTTCGACTGGGGCGGCGAGTACAAGGACTACCTGGCGGCGCGGGCGCAGATGACGGTGATCATGCCGCTGACGCTGGTGCTGATCCTGCTCATCCTCTTCGCGCTCTACGGGAACCTGAAGTTCCCGCTGATCATCGTGTTCAGCGTCCTGGTGACGGCGCCGGTCGGGGGGCTCGTCGCGCTCAAGCTGACCGGCACCAACTTCAGCGTGTCGTCGGGGCTCGGCTTCGTGGCGCTGATGGGCGTCGCCGTGCAGACGAGCGTCATCCTGTACTCGTTCGTCAACAAGCTGCGGATCGACGGGCGCGAGACCGTCGCCGCCATTCACGCGGCCGCGATGATGCGGCTGCGACCGATCATGATGACGGCCCTGGTCGCCTGCTTCGGATTGCTCCCGGCCGCAATGTCGACCGGGATCGGCAGCGACTCGCAGAAGCCGTTCGCGATCGTGGTCGTCGGCGGCCTGATCTCACGGCTGGTCCTGTCCATCTTCATGGCGCCGGCGCTCTACGCGCTGGTCGCGCGCGACGACGATGTCCTCAAGGTCTGAGGCCGGCGGCAAGCGAAGGAGGTGGCAATGACGCGCCAGACGATCCCGTTGGGACGGATTCTCGGCATCCCGGTCGGCCTCGACTACTCCTGGTTCCTGGTCTTCGCGCTGCTCACCTGGACGCTGGCGGCCAGTTACTATCCGGCCGAGTTCGGCGGCTGGGCGCCCTGGCTGTACTGGGTCACGGGCGGCGCCACCGCCATCCTGTTCTTCGCGAGCGTGCTCCTGCACGAACTCGGGCACTCCGTGGTCGCCCTGCGGTACCGGATCCCGGTGCGCCGCATCACGCTGTTCGTCTTCGGCGGCGTGGCGGAGATCGCGGCCGAGCCGCCCAGCGCCATCTCGGAGTTCTTCATCGCGATTGCCGGGCCCGCGGTCAGCCTGGCGCTGGCCGCGTTCTTCTCGGTGGTGAAGCCCCTGGCGGCGGTCGCCGAGCCGTTGTGGGGGATGGCGAAATACCTCGCCTACATCAATTTCGCGCTGGTGCTCTTCAACCTGGTCCCGGGGTTTCCGCTCGACGGCGGCCGCGTGTTCCGCGCCATCGTCTGGGCCGTCACCAAGAGCCTGCGCCGCGCGACGCTCATCGCCGCCAGCGTGGGGCGGGGCTTCGGGTTCCTGTTCATCCTGCTCGGCGCCTGGCAGGTGCTGACCGGCAACCTCGGCGGCGGGCTGTGGATCGCCTTCATCGGCTGGTTCCTCGACAGCGCGGCCACCGCGCAGGTGGCCCAGGTCATGTTCCAGGGCGCGCTGGCCGGGCACAGCGTGTCGCAGGCGATGAGCCCTGAGTGCCCGGCCGTGCCCGCCGACCTCACGCTGCAGCAGCTCGTGGACGATCACATCCTCACGAGCGGCCGCCGCTGCTTCCTCGTCACGCGCGGTGACGACACGCTCGGCCTGATGACCCTGCACCGGATCAAGGGTGTGGCCCGGAGCCGCTGGGCCCACACCTCCGCCGCCGAGGTGATGATCCCGCTCGACACCCTGAAGCAGATTGGCCCGGAGACCGGACTGTTCACGGCGCTCCAGCTGATGGACCGTGACGGAGTCAATCAGCTCCCCGTGATGGTGGACCGTCGCGTGGTCGGCATGCTGACCCGCGAGGACGTCATCACCTTCCTGCGCACGGTGCGGGAGCTGGGAGCGTAAGCGTCCGAGAGAGGAATCGCCGCATGAAGTCGCCCGACAACGACGACGCGCCGGGCAGGGTAGGCCTGGCTCTCGTCCTGACCCTGTCGCTCGGCCTGGCCGGCGGCGTGACGCTGGACCGGGTGACCGGCGGCAGCATCATCCCGTTTGGGAGCGCGGCGAACGTCCGGCTGATCTCCGAAGCCTGGAACGTCATCCAGGCCTCCTACGTGGACCGTGCCGCCGTGAAGCCGCGGGCGATCACCTACGGCGCCATCAGCGGCATGGTGGACGCGCTGGGCGACACGGGGCACAGCCGCTTCCTCTCTCCCGAGATGGTCAAGGCGCTCGACCGGCTCCAGCGGAACAGGTTCGAGGGCATCGGGGCCGAGATCCAGATCCGCGCCGGGCACGTGGTGATCGTGGCGCCCGTGGACAACTCTCCGGCCGAGCGGGCGGGCCTGCACGCGGGCGAGATGATCCTCGACGTGGACGGCCGCGGAACGGCCGGGCTGTCGCTCGACCAGGTCGTCTCGCGGGTGTCGGGTCCCGCAGGCACATCGGTGAAGCTCACCATCCTGGACCCCTCGTCGGGCCGCACCCGGGAGGTCACCATCGTGCGCGCGGCCTTCACGGTCCACGACGTGACCTGGCAGCGACTGGCAGGGACCTCCTTGGCCCACGTGCGCATCTCGACGTTCGGCGAGGGCATGGCGGCGGACCTGCGCCAGGCGCTGCTCGCGATCGGCCACGAGGGGCTGACCGGCATTGTGCTCGACTTGCGGAACGACCCCGGCGGCCTGCTGGACGAAGCGATCGGCGCGACGAGCCAGTTCCTCAAGGACGGCAACGTCCTGCTCGTGAAGAACTCCCGCGGCGTGATCACCCCCATCCCGGTGAGGCCCGGCGGGGTGTCCACCAGCATCCCGCTGGTCGTTCTCATCAACGGCGGCACGGCCAGCGCCGCCGAGATCATGGCCGGGGCGATCGACGACGCGCACCGGGCCAGGCTGGTCGGCGCGACGACGATCGGCACGGGCACCGTGCTCAGTCAATTCAAGTTGTCCGACGGGTCGGCCCTGCTGCTGGCCGTCGAGGAATGGCTCACGCCGGCCGGGCACGTGATCTGGCACAAGGGCATCGTCCCCGACGTCGTCGTCGGGCTGCCCGCGGGGGTGTCGCCCCTGCTTCCGGAACAGGAGCGAAACATGACGGCCGCGGAGCTCCAGGCCACCACCGACGCGCAACTCCTGCGCGCGATCGAGGTCCTTGGGGCATCGCCTGCGTCGCAGCCTGAGTCACCGAACGGTCCGCCGCGGCCCCCGATCCGATAGAATGACCGCGCACAACGGCAGGGCACGGGGATCGCCGTCGTTCCGTCCCGGAGGGCATCGATGAACGCCAGGGTCTGCTGCGCCGCGGCGCTTCTGGCCACGGCCGCCTCCTCGCCACAGCAGGCGCCGCCGTCCCGGGCGCCTTCCTACCGCACCGGCATCGAACTGGTGCTGCTCGACGTGACGGTGCTGGGCCCGGACCGCATGCCGGTCCACGACCTGGGTCGCGCCGACTTCACCATCCTCGAAGACGGCAAGCCGCAGGTGCTGCAGACGCTCGCCGAGTTCAAGATGCCGGATGTCGTCGCCGCGTCGCCGGGCCAGGCGGCGTGGGTGCGCGAGGTCGCCCCCGACGTCGTCCGGAACGACTCGATGAACGACAAGCCGATCACGGTGATCGTGCTCGACGACGCGACGCCGACGTCGGCGGGGGAGACGGTCGCTCTCCGGCGCATGGCCCGCGCACTCATCGACTCGCTTCCGCCGGGACAGAGCGCCGCGGTGGTGTACGCCCTGGACAAGAGCCGCGGGCAGGAGTTCACAGCGGACAGAACGCTCCTGCGGAACGCCGTCGCCGGACTCGTGGCCAGCCCGGACATGATGACGGGCCCCGGTGACATCCCGGTACCGTACGACCGGTTCAATGGATTCGAAATCTACAAGTACGAAGCCGCGATTGGGACGCTCCGCGCGATCGCCTCGGACCTGGCCACGCTGCCGCGCGGGCGCAAGTCGATCGTCTTCCTGAGCGTCGGACTTCCGATAGGCGCGGCGGATCTCGACGCCTCGACCGGCATGTCGGGCGGCACTGCGGGCCGTTCCGCAGACATCGGCAGGCTGCTCCACGAGACGATCGGTCTCTACCAGACCGCGCAGCGAGCCAACGTCTCCATCTACTCCGTCTCTCCGGGAGGGCTGCGCGCGCCGACCGCTCCGCTGTCGTCGCTCGACAAGATGGTGAGTTCGACGATGAACGCCCATCCCGGCGAGTCGAACGACCTGTACCTTCGCGCGCTGTCGGAAAACACCGGCGGCTTCGCCGTCGTGGAGACGAACGACTACCAGGGCGGGATCGAACGGATCCACCGCGAGAACTCCTCGTACTACCTGATCGGGTACGTGGCGGCGAACGCGCGGGCCCAAGGACGGTTCAGGCGGGTCGACGTCCGGGTGAACCGGCCGGGCGTCACCGTCCGGGCGCGCCCCGGCTACGTGGAGCCCGAGGCGAGGACGAGGGTAGACGCGTCGAGCGAGGGGGAGGCGCGGAAGGCGACGGCGAACCCGGACGCGGTGCTCGCGGGCCTCGTCCCGAATTCCGGGCTGCCGATGCGGCTGAGCGTGGTGCCGATGGCCGTCCCCGGAGACGCGCGCCCGGCGCTCGCGATTGCGATTGCCGTCAGCCAGCCGCTGCCCGGTCGCTTCACGCGCGTGGTCGGCCACGTGGACATCAGGATCTCGGCCTACTCGCCGGACGGCGTGCGCCGGGCGACCCGTCTCGAATCGGCGGACGCGCGCATGTCGCCGGGACAAAGCGTGGAAGCCCAGTATGCGGTCCTGACGCGGCTGGACGTTCCTCCGGGGCGTTACATGCTTCGCGTCGGCGCCGTCGCGACGCTCGGCGGGATCAGCGCAGTCCCGGGGGCGCCCGCCGTTTCGGTCGTCGAGCCGAACGAGGTCGAGACGACGAAGGCCGGCAGCGCCTTCGTGGACGTGGACGTGCCGGACTTCGCGGCCGAGTCGCTGTCGATGTCGGGCATCGTGCTCAGCGCGAGCCCCGACATGAGGAGCGGACTGAAGGAGCGGCTGACGTCGCTCGTTCCCATCGTGCCGAGCACCGAACGGAGTTTCCGGTCGTACACACGGGTGGAAGGTTTCGCGCGGGTCTGCCAGGGCAAGTCGGCGACGATTGGCGCCGTCGCGGTGTCGGTGCGGATTGCGGACAGTGAAGGGCGGACCGAGTTCGAGTCGGCCGACGCGCTTCCGGCGGCCCGGTTCCAGCCGGTGCGGGCCGCCGACGTCCGGATCGACGTGCCAGTGGCGCAGCTGGCACGGGGCCCGCACCTCCTGACGATCTCGGCGACGCGGGGGCGGACGACCGTGTCGCGGTCCGTGCGGTTCGAGACGTGGTTCTGAGTAGAATGTCAGGCCTGATGCCGCCTGGAGCCGCCACCCCGGACGCCGGGGACGATCGCCGCGACTTCTGGTTGAGCCCTCCGGGCGAGGCGGGCGTACCCGCCATCGCCGGCCGCGCGGCCCTGCTGGCGTTCCTGCTGCTCTGGACGTTCGGCTTCCTGCGCCACGGTCTCGACGCCGAGCACCTGGCCGGCTCGTTCATGCATCTGGTCCACATCCCGTTCCACGAGGCGGGGCACGTGCTGCTCTCGCCGTTCGGCCGGTTCGTCACCGTGCTCGGCGGCAGCCTGTTCCAGGTCGCCATCCCGATCGTGTGCGCCGTGGTCCTCCTGGCGCGGACCTCCGACCCGTTCGGCGCGTCGGTGGCCGCGTGGTGGGCGGGGCAGAGCCTGATGGACCTCGCGCCCTACATCGCCGACGCGCGTGCGCTCAGGCTGGTGCTGCTCGGCGGAAAGACCGGCGCCGAGGTCGAGGGGCACGACTGGGAGTACCTGCTCGGGACCCTCGGCTGGCTTCACCGCGACGTTGCGCTCGGCCGCGCGTCGTTCGCCGTTGGCGCGCTCGTCATGGTCGCCGCGCTCGCCTGGGGCGCGGCCGTCGTCTGGCGGCAATGGAAGACTCGTCCGGCGTGACGCTCCCGCTCAGCGGACCTTACTTGGCCGGCCGGAGCTTGCCGAGATTGGCCTCGGTCCATTTCAGGATCTTGTCGGAGCAGTCCTGCGCGGTTCTCCGCCAGAAGATGTTGTCAGCCCCCGCGCTGCAGCTCAGGTCGAGCCGGTAGTCGCCGAATCGAAGCGTGGCGAACAGCGTCAGCATATTACCGGTCGCGAGCGACTTCTGGCCCGTTGGATCGATGGGCTGGTACCGGCCGCTCGTGTTGACCGACTGGCGTGCGGTCACCTCGACCTGGATCTCGCTCGCTTCACGAGTGGAGACGGTCGCGAACGCCCGCCTGAACCGGCTCGTGGAGAGCGACGCGATCAGGTCGGTGACGGAATCCTCGCGGCCCTTCTGGTCCGGGCCCACGGTGTCGGGCCTGGGCGTCCAGACGTAGATGCGGACGCGTGGCGTTACGGATTGCGCAAGGGCCGGGACGGCCACCAGGCAGAGCAGGACGCAGGTGATGAGTGTCTTCATGGCGTTCTCCGGTCACCGATCACTGTAGCAGGTCGTGGCGAGGGGTGGCTAGGCTATCGGCCTCGACGTGACCGGTGGAGGAGGGGACATTTCAATCGAGCGAAGGATGGGAATACTCTAAGCGAACGTTGACGGTCGTGAAGACGACGTAGCGGACCTGGAGGAGAACGATGCTGAGAGGGGTCCGGCGCGGAATGATACCGGGCGAGGCACTCCGGCTTGCGCTCCGGGCCTTGCGCCACAATCCAGGCTTCACGATCGTCGTCTGCGGCGTGCTCGCGACCGGTATCGCGGGCTCGAGCTTCGTCTACAGTGTCGCCGAAGCCCTGCTGTTTCGGCCGATTCCGTACTCAGAGCCAGAAAGCCTCTACCTCGTCTCGACGGCCTACTCGACGGGCGGCACCCAGGTGAGCGTCATCCCCACGGTCGCGCATTGGCAACTGTTCGAGTGGCTGCGCGACCGGCAGACGTTGCTGGAGGCGGTCGCCGCCTACTCGAGTCGTGGAGCGAATATCAGTGGAGACGGTTGGGGCGAGCGGCTCCGGGTCGGGTCGATCACTCGTGGCTTTCTGCCGCTGACGGGGGTGCGTCCATTTCCGGGGCGGGGATTCCTGGAGTCCGAGTTCCAGCCCCAGCACAGTCATGTCGCCCTGTTGACCCATTCCGCGTGGCAGCGGCGTTTCTCAGGCGCCCCGGATGCGGTCGGGCGGACGGTGGTCATCAACGACGCGCCGTACACGATCGTTGGAGTCCTCCCGCCGGACTTCAGGTCTGTCAGCGAACTCATGACCGGGCTCCCGACGTGGTTCGACGACAGCCTCGGTGCACTCGTCCCTCTCGTGGGCGATCCCACCCGCAGATCGCGGAGTGATTCGAGCGCCGGCAAAACGCTCTTCATCCTGGGTCGGGTCCGCCAAAGCCGAAGGCTCGAGGCGGCGCGACAGGAGCTGGCACTGTTCTCGGCGGGGCTTCCAGAACCGTCAGGCCCGATGAGGTCGAGTTACACGTTGACCCCGCTAGCCGCGGCACTCACCCCGGGAGTTCCGGAACGACTCGCACTGCTTGCGGCCGCGGTCGGCGTTCTCCTGCTCGTGGCTTGCGCGAACGGGGCACTCCTGATGTTGCAGCGTCGTGAGAGTCGCCGACGGGAGACAGAGATCCGAGCCGCGCTGGGAGCGACTCCGGCGCAGTTGGCAGGTGAGGCGCTCGTCGAAGCCGTGCTGTCAGGGGCCGTGGCCTGTGCGGTCGGGCTTGCGGTCGCATGGGGCGCCATAAGGGTTACAAGAACGCTCGGTGGGTCAGTACTCACCGGACTGACGTCGGTCTAGATCGGGTGGCCCGTCGTCACGTTCGCGTTGGCGGTGTCGATCGGAGCCGCTCTGTTCGCAGGTCTGGTACCGTGCGTGAAGCTGCTGCGAAACGGTGTGGATCCCTGGCTGCCTGTTCGCGGAGCATCCTTGTCGCCGCTCGTGAAGAAACGCGGAAATATGGACATCTGGTCGACGGGGCCGAGCGGCGGCCCCTGCGGTCACGGTGACGTGCGCCGCTTCTTCTGCGTGAGTTCGGCCTCTCGGTGTCGGTAGCTGTCCCCTTCCAAGCGAATGATCTCGGCGTGGTGCGTGAGCCGGTCGACGAGGGCCACAGCGCACGACGCGTTGGGAAAGATGGTGTGCCAGTCCTTGAAGACGAGATTCGTGGTGACCACAATGGAGCGTTGCTCGTAGCGGCGGCTGATGATCTGGAAGAGCAGGTCGGCGGCGTGCGCGTCGTAGGCCAGGTAGCCAATTTCGTCCACGGCGAGCAAATGGGGGCGGGCGTAGGCGCGCAGGCGACGCTCCAAGCCCCGTGCGGTGTCCTGGCTGTTGAGATCGAGGAGCAAGTCGGACGCGGTGATGAAGAGCGCGGAGTGGCCGGCGAGGACGGTCTGATGGACCAGGTTCTTGCTGAGCATCGTCTTGCCGAGGCCCTGGTTGCCGACCAGCACGACGTTCTCGCCTTTGGCGACGAAGTCGAGGGTGAAGACGCGGTCGATGGTCGGGCGGTGCAGTTGCTTGGGCCAGTCCCACTCGAAATCGGCCATCGGCTTGAAGCGGCCGAGGCGCGCGGCGCGCAGTTGTCGTTCGAGCCGGCGTCGGGCGCGTTCATTGAGTTCGGCCTGGCTGAGGGTTTCGAGCAGGACGACCGGGCTCCAGCGTTGCTGCGTGGCGCGGGCGACCAGGTCGTTGAGGTGCTCGGCGGTGTGCGGGAGCCCGAGCCGCTGCAGGTTAGCGGTCAGAGTCGTCGTCGTCGTCGGGTCGGCTGAGCGCATCGTAGGCCTCCAAGCGGGGCGGAGTGAGATCGAGGTCCCGGACGCCAGGCCGATTGGGCCAGGCGACCGGCACGACCGGGCGCTGGCCGCGCTGGCGGCGCCGTGTGTCGAGAATGTGGGCGATGCTGCCGGCGCCGAGCGCGCCGCGCTCGAGCCCGAGGGCGACGGCGCTCGCGAGTTCCGTGGGCCCGTAGTCATCGAGCAGCGCCAGGAGCCGAATCGTGTGGAGCCGCAGCACCTCGCCCCGCGCGGCGAGCCGCTCCAGTAGCGTGGCCGTGGCCGGCACGGCGAGGCGCAGGCGGTCGCGGCCCGTGTGGACGTTGGCCTGCCGCGCCGCCGCCACCAAGCCCTCGACGTGCGCCGGGTCTTCGATCGTCTGGCCGGTGTCATAGCTCCGCTCGTGGCGCGCCAGTTCGTCCGCGCCGTCGACGACCCGCACGGTGGTGTCGCTGGCCAGCAGCGTCAGGGGCCGGCGGACGTGCGTGTGCGGAATCGAGTAGCTGTTGCGGTCGAAGCGGACGTAGGCGAGCTTCCCGGAGACGACCGGCCGCATCAGCTCCGTCTCGAAGGGATGGGCCGGCAGAGGCAGCAGGCGCACCTGTTCGTCGGCGAAGACCTGCGCGACGGTCCGATCGCGCTGCTCGGGATGAGGGCGCTGATGGGCGACCTCGTCACGCCAGCGTCGGAATTGGGCGTTGAGATCGTCCACATCGCGAAAGGTCCGCGCCGCGAAGAAGGCGTCGCGGAGGTAGAGGATCTGCCGTTCGACTTTCCCCTTCTCATTCCCGCGGGCCGGCGTGCAGGGACGGACGGCAAAGTGGTAGTGGCCCGCCAGCTCCAGCAAGCGGGGATGGAAGCGAATCGCCGTGCCGTGGCGTTCGAGCACGGCACTTTTCAAGTTGTCGTACACCAAGGTCCGCGCGGCGCCGTGAAACGCGCCAAACGCCGCGACGTGCCCCCGGAGAAAACTCTCGAGCGTCTGGTCGAGCGTGAAGAGCGCGAAGAGGGCCCGCGAGTACGACAGCACCATCACGAAGCCGGAGAGCAGACGCGTCCCATGACCGATCCGAATGCTCCCGAAGCTGCCCCAGTCGACCTGTGACTCTTCGGCTGGCAGGACGACCAGACGGCGGTACAAGGGCCGCGTGACTTGCGGCCGCAGCACGCGGGCGAGCCGTCGGACCTGGACCGCCGACCCGTCATACCCCGGGGCTGGAGCATGGCGTGCAACCGGGTCGCGCGCAGCCGCGGGTACTGCGCGAGCGTCTCGCGGATAAACGGCAGATAGGGATCGAGCTTGGTGCGGCGGCAGGTGCCCCGCGGCACGGCGCGCGTGTCCAGGGCGATGGCCGCCCGGACGGTCTCATGGTGGACGCCGAGGTTGGTGGCGATCGTGCCGACCTTCCAGTGCTCGCCGAAATAGAGCCGCCGGATCTCGGCGTGTTGCTCGGGCGTGATCATCGGACTCCTTCCTCGACGCGCGCGGGAGCCGCCACTCGTGCAGCACCACCCAACGGCTCGTCCGACCGCAGACCACGCAGCACGGGGTGCCGCGTGGCGGCGGCGCATCGATGGCAGGGAGTGTCGCGGTCTGACGCGGGGGCGAGGGAAGTCTGATCCGTCACGCGGCGGCGGCGACGATAGGCGCGCTGATGGTCGCGATGATCGAGGCGGCCCTCCTGGCTGGCCTGGTGGCGGGCCTTGGCGGCCGCCACGCTCCGCCGACGGCCCGCCCGGCGACAGTCGTCCGAGCAGTACGCCTGGCCGCGGTCACAGGCGACGCAGATCGCAAACAGTTGGTGACAGGCGTGGCAGGTCTTCTGACGGAGCGGGACGTCCATGGCGCGGCCGGCGGCGATTGCCGCGGCCACTGGACGCCGGTGCCGATTCGTGGCACAACAGAAGGCGACTATCTCGTCGGCGCGTGGAGCTCGAGGTGGTCACGGGGGCCCGGAGGATCAGTCCGGGTCCCCACCTCATCGCGGTCCCCGCAGCGTACCCCAGCCCGACACTCCCGTCCACCGATGGGTCTTCGGCCGTCGGAACGCCACGCCCCTTCCACGGGGGGGGCGCCGCGGCCTCTTCGAGGCCACGTCGCCTGTCAGGTTCAAGCCACCGCACCCCTCGGCGTCGCCTGCGGCGACCGCCCCATCACGCCGCCACGCCCCGTCGACGGCGGTTCAGATTTCCGCACTAATTCGCGCTCGCCCACATCCTGCCTCGGTTCCAGACCGGGCTCGCTCCCTTGTCTGCGCGGCGTCAACTACTTTTGCCGGTTGACGACAACTATTTCTGCCGGCGAAGGGGCGGCGAAGGAGTGTCGGTCGCGACCTGACCGCACTCGGTAATTGTCGTTGGCGGGCCGCTCGCCTGGACGTCGGTCTTCTCCGGTCTTCCTGTTACCTCATGATGATGGGCTGTGGGCGGTGTGGGAAACCGCGGAGCGGTTTTCCAAGGACCGGTGGGCGCGTCTGCGCGTCCACGGGTCCGGCACCGTCCACAGCCGGGCGTCACGGCGTCGTCTCGGTGGCGCGGGCCGCTCTGCGCTTGCCGCGACTCTCGGCTTCCTCCGCGCGGAAGCTGGGGACATTGAACTCCAAGATCGTGGAGTGGTGAATCAGCCGGTCGATGGCCGCGGCCGTCGCCATCTCGTCGCGGAAAATCCGATTCCACTCGCCGAAGACGAGATTGCTGGTGAGGATCACGGAGCGGCGCTCGTACCGCTCCGCGAGGAGCGTGAAGAGGACCTCCGCCTCCTCGGGGCTCTGCTGGATGTACCCCAGATCGTCGAGGAGGATGACCGCGAAGGTATCGAGCTTGCGCAGCGCCCGCGGCAACTCGAGATTGCGCTTGGCGACGAGGAGATCCTGGACCAGGCTGTAGGTCGGCACGAAGAGCACCGAGTGGCCGCGGTCCACCAGCGCGTGCGCGACCGCGCACATCGCATGGCTCTTGCCGACCCCGGGGAGGCCGAACGCCAGCACGTTGGTCGCCTCGTCGACGAAATCGCCTTCTGCCAGCTCGTGCAACCGCCGCACGAGCGGCGCCGGCAAGCGGCTCTCCTTCAACGTGTCGAACGTCTTCCCGGGAGGCAGCCTCGACGCCCGGCGCAACCGGGTGAGACGGCGCGCTCGACGCTCCTCTGCTTCGAACTCGAGGACCTCGAGCAGCAAGGGCAAGGCGCCCTGCTGGTCGGCTTCGACAAAGCGCGACACGAGCTCCCGGGCGGCCGAGGTCAGCGTGAACCCGGTGAGCAAGGCCGTGATCCGATCGCCGACGGTGTCGGGGGTGTGCGCGCGGCTCATGCGACCGCTCCCGTGAGCAGCGCGTCGTACACCCGCAGATCGGGCCGCGCGATGTGGAGCACCGGCACGCACCGCGTGGGCGGGACCAGCGCCGCCTCGACCGTCGTGTACTCGAAGCGCGCAGGCTGCCCGAGCAGGCCGGTGAGGACCTCGACGACGCGCGACTCACCGGCGGTCGACGCTAACTTCAAAATGCGCACGTACTCGACGTCGGCGCGATCGCCATGGGTGGCCAGCAAGCGATCGTAGGTGCGCCGGAACGTGACCGTCGGAAACAAATCCTCGCGGTACCGGTACCGAGCAAAGGCCCCGGGTTTCCGGACCAGCCACCCGATGACGTGCCGGTAGTCGATCCGGTGGTCGTCCTCTTTGCGCAACCGCGGCATGGTCTGCACGAGCTGCCCGCGGTACCGCACCTCGACGACATCCGGATAGAGCCGCGCGTCGACCGTGTGCCCGATCAGCCTCGCCGGCACGGAGTACGTCCGGTGGGCGACTCGGATCGTACTCCAGCGTCGCACCGTCGACTCGTACGTCGTGTAGCTCGGGATCGCTGCCGAGGGCAGGGGCCGCAAACGCGGACGCTCCTCGATCAGGCGCGGGGCCGCCGGCCGGTTGCGCCATCGCGCGACGACCTCGGCGACGAACCGCTCGTACGCCGCCTGGTCCTCGAACTCCGCATGCCCCCGGAACAACAAGGCTTGCGCGAGCAACGTCTTGACCCGCCCATTCGTCTGCTCGACCACGCCGTTTTCGTGCGCGCGCCCAGGTGTGATCCGGCTCGACCGCAGCGCGTAGTGGTCCAGCACCGCACGGAATCGCCGTGTCAGATCACGGCCGCTACTCTGTTTCAGCTCGTGCGTCGCCGCCGACAGATTGTCGCTCCGCAGGACCTCCGGCACACCCCCCAGCGCCCAGAGCGCCCCTTGAACGCCGGCGACCAGCGCCTCGAACGTCTCCCCGAACGCCACCGACGTCCAGGTCCAGCCGCTATAGCTCAAGACGAACTCAAACAACAGATGCGGGAAGGGGACGCCCGCGATCGTGACGCCCAACTCCGTGGCGTGCGTGAAATCGATCGCCGCCTCGCGACCGGGCACGGCCACTTGCTCGAAGTACACCTCCGGGTCCGGTCCGTACAACGCCCGCCAGTCACGGAACCGCCGCTGCAGGGTCCGCACCTGGCCGTCCCCGAACTGCTCCGGGTGTCTGTCCTTGAGCACCTGCAAGACCACCTTCGCTTCGAGCACGCCTTTCGCATCGCTCTTCAACAGCGGCTCGACCTCCGTCGCCCAGACGCCGGCGAACGGGTCCGACCGCGTCCGCCACTCGCGCGTGGGCTTCGTCATCGACGGGAGCGGCCCACTGTCCCACTCCCGGGCGGTCCGAACGCTGAGGCCTGCCGCCGCCGCGGCGGCCTCCTGGGTCTGCCCTTTCATACGCTTGTCCCTCAGCAGCCGAACCTGTGCGTCTGTGACCATGAACGCCCTATCGGGCGCACAGCCCAGCGCCGTCCAGCCACCTGGCCCCAAGCGGCAGATCTAATTGTCGTCAGGCGGCAGATCTAATTGTCGCCGCGCATTCGTCGATCGTCGTGGCTCAGATCGGTCTGTCGGTCGGCTTGATCGTCATTGGCCTGATGCTCGCCAAGGACTTCTCACGGCTGGCAAAGGTCGACATCGGCTACCAGGCCGAGGGTGTCTTGTCCGCCCAAGTGGCTCTCAGTGGCATTCGGCACAGTGACGGAGGTCGCCAGTTCTTCGACAAGCTTCTGAGCCGCCTGTGCGACCTGCCTGGCGTAGAGGCCGCGGCTCTCGTCTTTCCGGCCCTTGGTACCCCACAAGCCGGCGTGTTGACGGGACGCGTGAAGGGATACGGCGACGAATTCCTCCAGTGGCGGGTTGTGAGCCCTTCCCTCTTCTCGCTGCTTCGCGTCCCGATTCTGGCCGGCAGGGCATTGACGGAGGCCGACGGGCGGGGCGCCGAACCGGTTGTCGTCGTCAACAACACCTTCGCCGAGAGGTACTGGGGTTCGGCCAAGGCAGCCATCGGTCGGGAGATCACGTTCGTGACTCCGATGACCGTTGTCGGCGTCGTGAGAGACATGGCGAATCCGTCGATCAGGACGACACCAGAGGTGTTCGTCACCTACACGAGGGCCGCGCAGTCGCAGATCCTGCCGCCAGAGATGTCGCTCCTCGTGAGGGGCCGAGAGGGCGATCTGGCTGGCCTGGGCGTCCGCGTGGCGCGACTCGCGCAGGAGGTCGATCCCTATCAGCCGCTGTACAACGTGAGGGGCTTGAAGGACCTGGCGAGAGCGAGCCTTGCCCGCACGCGGCTTCTGCTGATCCTGGTGGGCGTCTTCTCGGCGCTGGCAACACTGCTGGCGGCCGTCGGGGTGTACGTCGTGCTCGCCTTCGCGGTGACCCGCCGCACGAATGAGTTCGGAATCCGCCTTGCCCTTGGCGCGACGCGCCGTGAGGTGCTTCGGCTGGTCCTCGGCCGGACATTCAGGGTGGTCGCGAAGGGTGTCGTGCTGACCGTACCCCTGACGTTCAGCGCCATTTGGTTGTTCGCCGCCCAGGTGTTCGGCGTCACCGAGACCGACCCGATGACATGCGTGTGGGCCGTCGGACTTGTCGCTGCGGCCGCGCTCGTCGCGTCGGCCGTGCCGGCCTGGCGCGCCACGCGCGTTGACCCGACGATTGCGCTGCGGGAGGAGTAAAAGCGGCTCTTCGCCCTTGGCCCCTTGTTGGCAACACGCTCGCGCGATCTCTGGCGCTACGCGCGGACCTGCATGCTAAGATTCTCACGACTTTGGAAGGGATCCGGACGGTCCCCCGACTCGCCGCACGTTCGATGTTCAGGGATTTCCAGTGATGTCGGGTCGGCGAACCGCCTTCGGAGACGGCTGCGTTTCCGGCTGGAACACCGCAGGGAGAGCAGCGAAGCCGGTGCCCAGGCGTCTCAGGCCGATGCACCTGGAGTGAGCTATGCCAGTCATTGAGGGGATTCGAATTCAGAACTTCCGAGCCCTCAAGGATCTCACGCTCGGACGACTCTGGAACAAGCGTGAAGAGCCTCCATTGTCGCCGCTGGTTGCGGTAATTGGAAAGAACGGGTCAGGGAAGAGCACGCTTTTCGACGCCTTCGGATTCCTCTCCGACTGTCTGTCCATCGGCGTCGAAGAGGCATGCGACGCACGTCAACGAGGCGGCTTCGGCCGTCTGGTGTCCGCGGGTCAGCCGGGGCCGATTCGCTTTGACGTGTACTACCGGGAGAGTCCGAAAGAGCGTCCGATTACTTACGAGCTTTCGATCGCGGCGGATCCAAAGGGAAGGCCGTTTGCCCACGAAGAACGACTGAGGCAGTGGAGGAAACGACAGGAGACGACCGGCCAGCCGTTCTTGTTCCTCAGCCTCAAGGACGGCAAGGGGAACGCGTGGGCGGGCGAGGAGAGTCTCGAAGGTGAAGATGCCGCTCGCGTCCCGGTCGAACTTACCGACACTCGGAAGTTGGGGATTGCCACGTTGGGTGCCCTCAAAGAGCATCCTCGGATCACTCGGTTCCGCAACTTCGTTCAGGGGTGGTACCTAAGCTACTTCACGCCCGATGCCGCCCGCAGCCTCCCGCTGGCCGGACCGCAGAAACACCTCAATGTGCATGGCGACAACATCGGCAATGTCGTGCAGTTCATGGAACGCGAGCATCCAAAGGAGTTCGGGGCGATTCTGCGACGGATCGGACAGAGGATCCCGGGCATTCAGAAGATCGATACCAAGCGAACGGAAGATGGCCGACTTCTGCTGCGTTTCAACGACAATGGTTTTCAAGACCCGTTCCTCGCACAGCAGATGTCCGACGGCACGCTGAAGATGTTCGCCTACCTGCTGCTCATGGAAGACCCGGAACCTGCGCCGTTCATTTGCATCGAGGAGCCCGAGAACGGGCTGTACCATAAACTCCTCGAGGCCTTGGCAAAGGAATTTCGGGCCCACGCAACTGGCAAGAGACTGTCGCCTCAGATCTTCGTGACCACGCATCAACCGTACTTCGTCAACGCCTTGTCTCCTGACGAGGTCTGGATACTGGAAAAGGCGCCGGACGGCTACTCCGCGGTTCGGCGCGCGGCAGATGATGCGACGGTGCGTGAGTTGGTCGCCGAGGGCCTCCCGCTCGGTAATCTCTGGTATTCCGACTACCTGGACCCGAGGAGCTAGCGTCATGCACCTCGAGGTCCTGGTCGAAGACGCCTCGGGCAGCTTGTTGGTAGGGTCAGCTCTTCGCAAGATCCTCGGTCCGTCGGGAGATCCGCACACCGTCCGGGTCCATAGTTACAAAGGCGTCGGCCACCTGCCAAAGGGATTGAAACCTGGCTCCGAGCCAGACAAGCGAATCCTGCTGGATCAGTTGCCGCGTCTGCTTCGCGGCTATGGCCGCAGCCTTCGGGGCCAAGCTGCGGCTGTCCTCATCGTTGTCGATCTGGACCGAGAGAACTGTAAGAAGCTGAAATCCGCGATCGTGAACGTGGTAAAGAGCTGTCACCCGCAACCGAACGTGCTCATCCGCCTGGCCATCGAAGAGACGGAAGCGTGGCTCCTGGGCGACCTCGACGCGATTCGGGCCGCGTATCCCAAGGTGAAGCTGAAGGTCTTTGAGCACTACGTTCAGGATACGGTGTGTGGAACGTGGGAACTCCTCGCCGAAGCCATCTTCCCAGGTGGGGCGAAGGCGTTGACCGCAAGAGGATGGCCGTTTATCGGCCAAGCCAAGTGCGAGTGGGCCGAGAGAATTGGCCCGGCCCTCGAGATCGGCTCGAACCGGTCGAGGAGTTTTCAGGTGTTCCGGGAAGGCGTTCGACGGCTTGTGTCTTCGACTTGAGCACGCACCGCTTCATCCTCTTTGAACCTCCTTACCGTGGGACGTGGCCTGCCGGCCCCCATTCCAGCGTGAGCCTGTCTTCCGGCGTGGCTTCGAGCCGTGTGATGGCGCATGCGAGGATTCTTATTGAACATACATTGCAGTGCTATGTATACTGCTTCTATGTATCAGCGCCCGCTTCCCGGCTCGACCTCGATGAGGTTGGTCCTCCGCCCCGACGGCGGGCCCCGGCAGGGGCGGAGGCCGCCGGTCCGATGAGCATCAACAAGGACCTCGTCGCGGCGTCGTCGACGCCCCTGGTGCTCGCCATCCTGGCCGAAGGCGACAGCTACGGCTACGCCATCCTGAAGCGGGTGCGCGATCTGTCCGGGGGCGAGCTGGACTGGACCGACGGCATGCTCTACCCGGTCCTCCATCGATTGGAACGCTCCGGCCTCGTCGAATCCCGCTGGGAGAAGGCGGAGTCGGGACGGCAGCGGAAGTACTACCGGGTGACCGAGGCCGGGCGGCAGCAGTTGACCGACGAGCGCCGCCAATGGCGGACCGTGGACCAGGCGCTCGGGAAGATTTGGATGGAGTTGAGCCCATGCACCTAAAGCGCACGGACGATCCCGCGGCGGACTCTCTCGAGAAGCAGATCGACGCATGGCGAGCCCACCTGGGCAAGAGCCGGGCGATCACGGTCGCGGACGCCAAGGAGCTGGAAGACCACCTCCGCGAGCAAATCGCCTCCTTCTGCGCCGGAGGGCTTTCGCAAGACGAGGCCTTCCTGGTGGCGGTCAAGCGGATGGGGGCCATCGACGCGCTGACGCGGGAGTTCGCCCGCGAGCACTCGGACCGTCTCTGGAAGCAGCTCGTGCTCTCCGGCGACGGCGGGGGTGCCGAGTCGCCAGCGGCCGAGGGCTCACGAAAGATGTGGGTCGCTCTCGCCCTGGCCGTGGCGGCGGCAGCGGCGATCAAGATCCCGGCCCTCTTCGGCATCGGCTTCGACTTCAAGCAGCACGGCGCGTTCTACCCGCTCAACTTCGCCTTCTTCACCCTGCCCTTCATCACCGCCTACTTCGCGTGGGACCGACCCGTCCCGCGGTCGGGCCGGGTGTGGCTCGCCGCGGTCTTCGTCCTGGCGGCCATCATCGTGAACGCCTACCCGTTCCCCGCGAAGCCGCGCGCCGATACCCAGGTCCTGACCATTCTGCATCTGCCGATCGCGCTCTGGCTGGCCGTGGGGATCGCCTACGTCGGCGGGACGTGGTGGGGGAGCGACCGGCGGATGGATTTCGTCCGCTTCACCGGCGAGCTCTTCATCTACTACGTGCTGATCGCCCTGGGCGGCGGCGTGCTCATGGCGACGACCGTGGGCCTGTTCGAGGCCATCGGCATCAAGCTGGAGCCCGTGTTGCAGGCCTGGATCCTGCCCTGCGGCATCGTGGGCGCCACCGTGGTCGCCACGTGGCTCGTGGAAGCCAAGCAGAGCGTGATCGAGAACATGGCGCCCGTCTTGACCCGCATCTTCGCCCCTCTGTTCACCCTGGCGCTCCTCGCGTTCCTCGTGACGATGGTGTGGACCGGGCGGGGGATCGACGTGAAGCGGGAGCTGCTCATCTTCTTCGACCTTCTGTTGGTGGTGGTCTTCGGCCTGCTCCTCTACTCGGCCTCGGCCAGGGACTCGCTGGCGCCTGCGGGCCTCGCCGACTGGATCCAGCTGGCGCTGGTCGGGACCGCCCTGGCGGTCGATGTCCTGGCGCTCTGGGCCGTCGCGACCCGGATCTCGGAGTTCGGGTTCACGCCCAACCGGGTCGCGGCCCTGGGTGAGAACGTGGTCCTCGTGGTCAACCTGGCCGGGTCGGCGCTTCTCTACATCGGCTTTCTTCGGGGCCGCGTCGCCTTCCCACGCCTGTGCGGCTGGCAGACGTTCTATCTCTACGTCTTCGCCGCCTGGGCGGCGGTCGTCGCCTTCCTCTTCCCCCCGCTGTTCGGATTCGCCTGAGGGCTCAGGCCGACCCGGTTCGCTTGGCCGCCTTGGGCCGGGCGATCTTCTTCTGCTCGCGCGTCGGCCGGGTCGTTTTCTTCGGCTTGGCCGCTGGAGCCGTCGCGTGAGCCTTGTCGGCGCTTTCGGGCGTGGGCTCGTCGCCCCGCTTCTTCGCCGCCCAATACGCCTTCATCCGCACTCTGGCGGCCTGTCGTGCCGCGAGGGACCACGTCTTGCGCTTGCGGCGCGGCTTCGGCGTGGCCGCCGGCGGTTCCGCCCCCTGTGCGGCGGCCTTCGTGAGGCCGGGGCACCACCGTCGAATCGCGACGGCTTCTGCTTCGAGTTCCTGCAATCGGGTGATAGCCCCGAGGCGAGCGAGATCGCTGAGTTGCTTGTCTGTGAGCATGGTCATCGGATTCGACTCCAAACACAGGTGGCGGGTCAGCCTGGAATCGGCGCCACCCCGTTCCAACTAGCAGGCCGTGCCCCACTTTCACCACGACCTGCTAGCTTATCTGTCGTCTGAGGTCAGGCTAATCACTCGGAGGTGGTACGTATTCAGTAGCAGGCTTCCATCTGGCGCCGTGCAGATGCGAGGCTGGCTGGTTCTTCCTGGAGTTGAAGACGGGCGCACAGCCCCTGGCGATGTCTGCGGTGTCAATCGCGCGCGCGGCCGACGGTTACTTGATGACGCCGGCCTTCTTCAACTCATACGCGATGGCCTGGTCCAGCGTCGAGGGCGTCATCCCATCGAGCCTGACACCGTTGATGAAGAAGACCGGGGTTCCTCTTATCCCGAGGAGTCCCGCGAGGCCGATGTCGGCCTTGATCTCCTTGAGCGCCGTCGCGTACCCCGCGTCGAAATCGGTGACACCCCCGATCGTCCGAGCCGCCTCGCGCACGGTCACCGGACTGATCATCGCCTGGTGCCCGTAGAGGTACTCCTCGAGCGCATCGCCCTTGTTGTGCGCTCTCGCCAGGCGCACGGCCACCGCCGCATCGCACGCCGCGGCGTGGATGGGCTGCGGCACGTTCGGGTTGCACTCCGGCTGCAGCGGGTAATCCTTGGCAATGAACTTCACGGCACCGGGGTACTGCGTCTGGTATTTCGAGAGCACCGGCCGGTCGTCGAAGAAGGACTGCCCGCAGAATGGGCACTGCAGGTCGGTGAACTTGACGATGACCACCTTGGCGCCACCGGAAGGCACGGGGATGGAAATGCGCGGCTGCGCCTCCCAGAACCGGGCGAACTCGCTGCGCTCCTGGTCGGTGGCCGGCCGCGCGGCCCGCTCCGCCTGCGCGGCGCGCACGGACTTCTCGCTCGGGAAGAAGGCCACCGCCGAGGCCGCGCCAGCCACGAACGCGAGCACGACCGAGAGGACGAGCGGGCGCGCGAGGAGCGCGTGAAGATCGCTGACAACACGCCGTGGCAGTGTAAGCATGGGAGGCATTGAACGGGAAAGGCCCGACACGATGAAAAGGCCGACAACCGCGACGTACGTGGCCAGGCACAGCACGCACACCGCCTTGAGCACGAAGAAGGCCGCGTAGGCCATGTAGAGCACGACCGCCAGGCCGATGGTCGAGGCGGCGAACAGGTAGAGCGGAACCGATTCGCGGACGTGGACGGGCCCGGTCAGACCCAGGAACGCCAGCACCAGCACGACGCCGAACCAGATCGCGCCGAACAGGGCCGTCGGGACGCCGTAGAAGCTGCCGTAACGGCTCAGGTAGGCGTGCTGGCAGTTCACTGTCTCGCTGACGTCGCAGAAGCCAGCGTAGCTCGGATCGACGAGCAGCTGGTAGTGGACGTAAAGCGAGGTGAGCGAGACGGCGAGACCGGCCAGCGCCAGCACCCAGACCAGGCGTCGGGCAACAGGTGACATCGGCATTCGGCTCCGGTCCGTATTATACAGGCGGCGGGGCGGGACTCACGGTCCGCGGCAGCCGGCCGGGCCTCCCCATTCCGTGCAACTCCGGAGGCCGTGTCGCCCGTGGGCAGAAGCGCGAAGCCTGTAGCCCGTAGCCTTCCTGTGGTGGGAAGTTGGCTTGCCCGACCCTTCGAGCCGCCGCGACGAACCGGCTCGCTCAGGGTCCGGGCGATTGCTTGGGAGGACGGGAGGTGGTGCGCCCGACCCGCCTTCGCAGCGCTGCGGGACCAATCGGTCCTCGCACTGCTTCGGCGCGTCTGGGCCTGAGCCTTCGCCTGGCCTGCCAGCCGAAGCTCACGCTCGTGGTGGCAGGCGTGAGCGAAGGCTGGTGCGCCCGACAGGATTCGAACCTGTGGCCTTCGGCTCCGGAGGCCGACGCTCTATCCAGCTGAGCTACGGGCGCGCGTAGGGTGGTGCTCCTGCCCGGCCGGCGCCGCGCAGGAACACCTAGTCTACCATGCCGCGCCCGATGTCCGACGATCGGAAGAGGTCGGGGCGGTTTTCGTCGGAGGGAAACCGCTTGCGAATGGCGGCCGGCGAAAACGGCCCGGACCCCTTCCGCATCTCTCAGTCCTCCGGTGGCGCCGCCGCAAGCCACGAGGCGCGAGTCGTAAGCCGGACAGAGTCCTACCGCGTCTCGATCCCCTTGGCGATCTCGACCTTCAGCTTCTGCGTCTGCTTCGTCTTGCCGTGCGTGAGCGTGACCTCGGTACTCGCCCGGCCGGACGAACTTGTCGCCCTCACCGCCGTACTGGGTCAGGAACTCCTTCGAGAGCTTCAGGTCCCACACCACGCGGCCGAAGCCCGGCGTGCCGGGCGACGTCAGGCCCGCCACCGTGTCCTTCGCGGCGTTGGTGATCGTGATCTTCACCGGGTCGCCCGTGTACTCCTTCACGTAGAACGAGAGCAGCGCGCCGTCCGGCGGGTTGGCGCCGCGGTAGATGCCGACCGTGCCCTCGTCATCGACCCAGCCCGGCAGCGGGTTGGTGCCGAACGCCGGGCGTGGCGTGAACAGGTGCGCGTCTTCGCCGGCCACCTGCGCCGTCAACTCCTCCAGCGGCCTGATGTCGTCCACGACGTAGAGGCTGCGCCCGTGCGTCGCGATCACCAGGTCGTGATCCCTCTCCTGGATGACGATGTCGTCAACGGCCACCGTCGGCAGCCCCGGGTACTTCACCCAGTTCCCGCCCCGGTCGAAGCTCGCGTACAGGCCGAACTCGGTGCCGGCAAACAGCAGGTTCGGATTCGTCGGGTCCTCGCGCAGCACCTTCACTGGCCCGTCCGCCGGCAGGTTGGAGGCGACCGTCTGCCACGTCTTCCCGCCGTCGGCCGTACGGTAGGCCAGCGGCGCGAAGTTGCCCGACCTGAACGCCGCCACCACCAGGTACGCCACCTGCGCGTCGAAATGGCTCGCCTCGATGCGCGTCATCCACTGGCCCTTGGCCGCGGCCGGCAGGTTGGCCGTCAGGTCGGTCCACTGACCGCCGCCATCCTGCGTGACCCACACCTTCCCGTCGTCGGTCCCCGCCCAGAGCAGCCCCGCCTTCACCGGCGACTCGGCCAGCGTGTAGACGACGCCGTAGGTCTCGGCGCCGCTGCCGCTGGCGAGGATGCGGGCGACGTTCTGGGTCGTCAGGTCGGGGCTGATCGCGCGCCAGTGCTCGCCCCGGTCGGTCAACTCGAAGACGCGGTTGCCGCCGAGGAACATCGTGCCCTTGGCGTGCGCGCTCGGGATGAGCGGCGAGTTCCAGTTGAACCGGAAGGCCGGCTGCCCCTCGGGCGGCTCGGGCCTGAGCGGCTTGTACTGGCCGTTGCGGATGTCGAACCGGTAGAAGTCGGCCGACTGCGATTCGGTGTAGATCACGTTCGGGTCCGCCTGGTCGAACACGCACGAGAAGCCGTCGCCGCCGCCGATCATGGTCCAGTCGGTGTTGAGGATGCCGGCCTTGGTGTAGGTACGGCTCGGCCCGACCCAGTTCGAGTTGTCCTGCAGGCCGCCGCAGATCCGGTACGGCGTGCTGTCGTCGGTCGAGATCCGGTAGTACTCGCCCGCCGCCATCCGGTTCAGCAGGTCCCACTGCTTGCCGCCGTCGTAGCTCTGGTACGGCCCGCCGTCGGTGCCGAGCAGCACGCGCTTGGGGTTCTTCGGGTCGATCGCCAGCGCGTGGCAATCCGGGTGGACGTTCTTGAAGTAGTCCTCGCGGAACGTCTTCCCGCCATCGTCCGACACGTGGAGCATGAAGCCCAGGATGTAGACGCGCTGATCGTTCTCCGGGTCCACGCGCACCTGGCTGAAGTAGAACGGCCGCGGGTCGAGCGGACTCATGCGCTTCCACGTCTCGCCCGAGTCCTCGGACCGGAACACGCCGCCCGACTTGCTCAGGTTGTCGTCGATGTTCGACGTGCCGCCCTCGTAGCTCTGCACGACCGCGTAGACGATCTTCGGGTTCTTCGCGTAAACCGAGAGGCCGATGCGCCCCGTCTGGCCCGGCAGCCCCTTGTCGAGCTTCTTCCACGTCGCGCCGCCGTCGGTCGTCTTGAAGATGCCGCCGAGGTCCTTGCCGTCGGTCGCGTCCGGTCCCGAGGTGAACGACCACGGGGTGCGCATGCGGGCGTAAAGGACCGCGTACAGGACGTTCGGGTCGGACGGGTCGATCGCCACCTCGCCGCACCCGACCCTGTCGCGGTACGCGGCCGGCGCCTGCAGCACCGCCTTCCAGGTGGCGCCGCCGTCGGTCGTCTTGAA
The DNA here is from genome assembly GCA_963776495.1 of uncultured Acidobacteriota bacterium. GTDB lineage: Bacteria > Acidobacteriota > Vicinamibacteria > Vicinamibacterales > Fen-181 > FEN-299. The sequence goes on from CAVZMW010000004.1 coordinate 303,515, forward strand.
GAGACCGCGGTCGGGGCTGGGCGTCCAGAGGTCGCCCATCACCGCGACCCAGGCCGTCTTCGGGTCCTTCGGGTGCACGACGATGCGGGCGATGGTCTTGCTGGTCCTGAGGCCGACGTTCTTCCAGGAGTCGCCGGCGTCGGCGGACAGGTACACGCCGTCGCCCCACTGCGAGCTGTTGCGGTCGTTCGCCTCGCCGGTGCCGACCCAGACGGTCTTGGGGTCGGACGGCGACACGGCGACCGCGCCGACCGCCGCGACGTCCTCCTTCTCGAAGATCGCGCTGAAGCTGGCGCCGTTGTCGGTTGTCTTCATCACGCCACCCGTGCCGAGCGCGACGTAGAAGGTGGCGCCGTCCTGCGGATCGATCGCGAGGTCGGACACGCGCCCGCTCATGGTCGCCGGCCCGATCTCGCGCGGCTTGAGCGCGTCGAGGGCGATGGCGGTGACGTTCGGCCCGGCGACGGCCGGAGCGGCGGCCGCCGCGGCGGGAGGCGCCTCGGGCTTCTTCGGCTTCTGCTTGGCCGGCTGCGCACCGAGCGGCGCGGCGAGACACACGACGGCCAGGATGAACATCGAGACGCGTGTCGGCATGGTGGACCTCGGGATGGCAGGCGTGAGGAGGGCGGACATCTCTCTGTCTAGATCTATCACAGGCTGACGGCTTACGCCTTCCGCCTCACGTAGGATTCTGATGGCGCAGGGCTGAAGCCCTGCGCTATCTGGATGGAAGTCAGATAGCGCACGGCTTCAGCCGTGCGCCGCTACTGCCTGACCGTGACGCTCAGCGGCTGCTCGAGCCTGAAGGTCAGCACCGCGCCGGCGGGCACCTTGATGGAGCCTCCCTTGGTGGCGCCCTGCGCGAGCAGCCCGCCGCCGGCACCGACTCCCGCGCCGATGGCGGCACCCTTGCCGCCGCCGGTGAGCGCGCCGACGAGGGCGCCGATCGCCGCGCCGCCGCCGGCGAACTTCGCCGTCCGCCGGTTGGCGCCCAGACCCTGCTTGCCGACCTCGGCGACGCTGGTGGTGTTGACGGCGTACTGGTTCCCGGCGACGACGAGCGACTGCAGGCTGAGCACGAGGTCGGACTGCCCCTTGAAGTGGCCGCCCTTCGAGGCCGAGTCGATCACGAGCAGGCCGGGGGAGCCGCCCGGGATCACGACATTGCCATTCGGGTCACGGACGTCGGCCGCGACCTGTGCCGAATAGGTCTGTCCCTCGGCGGCGACGGCGGAGTCGATCGTCTGGTCCACGCGGATCGCGACAGCGGTTCCCGCGGGCGCCTCGTAGGTGGTGACAACCGGCGGAGGCGGGGGCGCCGGCGCCGTCCCGTTCGCGGCAGGCGCAGCCGGGGCCGGCTGGTAGGTCACCGACCGGACCTGCGCCATCGGGATCTTGCGCTCGATGCCGTCGTCGCCGACCAGCACCATCTCGGTCTGCGAGTTCGACTTCACCACGCCGGACATCGTGCCGCCGCTGTCCAGCTGGACGACGGCATGCGGGGCCGCCGCCGGCTGCCTCGCTCCGGAGCAGGAGACGAGGAGGATCGCCACGCCGAGAAGCGCGAGACAACGTCTCACGGTCCACACCTCCTGAAGTTGTCGGGTCTCGTTCGATGATACCGCCGCGGCGGTGCAGGGGGGAACCGACCCCTACGGGCCTACGGGTCGGTGATGAGCGCCGCGAAGCGGGGGTCGTGGCGCACCGGGTCGAGGTCGGGGTCGTTCTTCATCCAGTCCCTCGCGATGACGCCCACCCTCGCGGCTGCCTCGAGCGCCCCGATGGCGTCCTCGAAGCGGCCGAGCGCGACGTACACGCACGCCGCGTTGTACTGGATGATCGCTTCGTCCTTGTCGATGGCGACGGCGCGGCCAATCCACGATGCGGCCCGGTCGGGCTCTCCCATCTCGGCCAGCACCGAGGCGCCCATCGTCCAGGCGCGCGTGTCGTCGGGGTGCGTCTTCACCCAGCGCTTCATCGCCTCGATGCACTCGAAGCTCGCGTGGCGCGCGCGCGACTGGTCGCCGAGTCGCCGGTAGCACATGCCCAGCAGGTACCACGAGTCGTAGGCTTCCGGCACAATCGCGGAGGCCTCGCGGAAGTGCTCCGCGGCTTCGGCCATCCGGCCCTGCGAGAAGCAGACCCGGCCGTAGATGTAGTGCGGCGCGTAGACGCGCGGGTCGAGTTCGATCGCCCGGCGGAGGTGGACCTCGGCGCGCTCGAAGTCGCGGTGCAGGAACATGGCCAGCCCGCGCGACGCGTGCGCGTCCGACAGGTCGGGCTCGAGGTCGAGCGCCTTCGCCGAGGCGACGTCCGCCGCCTGGACCGCCTCGGGCCCCCGCCCGAAATACAGCGCGAGGAAGGAGTGGCAATCGGCGATCCCGGCGTACGCCCGGGCGAAGCGCGGGCTGACCTCGATCGCGCGGGAGAAGGTCTGCAGCGCGACCTCGAACGCCTTCCGGCGATGCTGCTGGAAGAACTGCCGGCCCTGCAGGTAGAGCTGGTAGGCCTCGGCGTCGGGCTCGAAGCGCGCCGGGTCCGGCTGCCCCGCGGGCCTGACGAGCCGCACCTCGAGGGCCTCCGCGATGCGGTCCGCGATCTCGTCCTCGACGGCGAAGATGTCCCGCATGTCCCGCTCGTAGCGCTCGCACCACAGGCGGAACCCGTCGTCGACGCTCACGAGTTGCGCCGTGATCCGGACCCGGTCCCCGGCCCGCCGCACGCTGCCCTCGAGCACCGTGGCGACGTTCAGCCGCGCGCCAATCTCGCGGACGTCGGCGGCCTGGCGCTTGAACTGGAACGCGGACGTTCGGGAGGCGACGTACAGGTCGGGAATGCGGCTGAGCGAACGGAGCACCTCCTCCGCGATGCCGTCGCACAGGTACTCCTGGTCGCGGGCCGGGGACATGTCCTCGAACGGCAGGACGGCCACCGACGCCTTGGCGGCCGACGCGGGCACCCGGACCGTCAGCGCCTCGTCGTCCACGGCCGACTGGAGGGCCAGCAGGTCCTGGACCATCGAGTCGATCCGGTCGTACCGGAGGCCGGGGTTCTTCGCGAGCGCCTTCTCGATGATGCGGTCCAGGCCCGAAGGCAGGCCGGGGCAGCGCGCCGACGCCGGCTGCAGGTGGGCGCTCAGCACCGCGTGGACGATGCCCGCCACGCTGTCGTGGCGGAACGGGGTGACGCCGGTCAGCGCCTCGTAGAGGACGACGCCGAGGGCCCAGATGTCGGTGCGTTGATCGACCGGCTCGGCGCGCAGTTGCTCGGGCGCCATGTACGCCGGCGTGCCCAGCGGATCCCCGTCGGCGGCCGGCGCCGACTCGCGCAGCGTCCGGGCGATGCCGAAATCGAGGATCTTGACCGTGTCGTTACGGGCGAGGAAGAGGTTGGCCGGCTTGATGTCGCAATGGACCACGAGATCCTCGTGGGCGGCGGCGAGCCCGCGCCCCGCCTGCACGGCGATGGCCAGCGCCCGGTTGGTCCCGACCGGGCCGCGCGCGAGCGTGCGGTCGAACGACTCGCCATCGTAGCAGGCCATCACGATGAAGACGTCGCCGTCGGGCGCTTCGTCCACCTGGAAGATCGTGCAGATGTTCGGGTGGTCGAGCAGGGCGGCCGACCGGGCCTCGCGCATCAGCCGCTGGCGCATCGCGGGGTCCGAGAAGGGACGCAGGAACTTCAGGGCGACGCGGCGGCCCAGGCGAAGGTCGGTGGCGCGGTAGACATCCCCCATGCCACCGGTGCCGAGGAGTTCACCGACCTGGTAATGCGAAACCGTCTGTCCGGTCCGCGTGGCGACGAGTGGCATGACCCCCCCCGTCATCGGGTATATACGGCGGAACCCGGGGCGACGTTCTACGAAGGGTCCGGCAGGGGCACGGTCCCCGCCCTCGAGAATGTCTCGAATCTAGGCACACCGAACACGCGAACGTATCGCGACGGCACAGGCCAACGCCGCGGCTCGACGATTTTACGCCTTTCCGTGGCCCTCGTGCCGGCAGAGGAGTTGCACCCCCAGATCCTCACTACTGCACTCTCGCCCCGTAGGTCCGGCGGATTTCGCGGGCGCCGTCGCTCGCGCCACAGGGGGTCGGCAACATGCTCAAATCAACGAATTGGTCCGCCGCAGTTTTCTCGGGCGCGGTCGTCGCCGCGGCGGTGACGCTCCTCCTCCCGATTCCCGCGAGCGCCCAGGCGATCGACCTCGGTTCCGGCCCCGTGGCCACGCCCGGCAAGGTCGTCTCCGGCACCAGCGCGGTTGCCGTGGACGGCAAGGTGGCCGTCGGTTCCGTCACCTTCGACGACGGCACCTTCCATGCGGTCGCCTGGACGTTCGGGACACCGGGCTCGTTCGTCGATCTGGGGACGCTGCCCACCAACCCGGACAATCCCCTCGGCGGGAACTGGAGCCTGGCCCTTGGCGTGAGCGGCAAGATCGTCGTCGCGATGGGGGACGGGGGGGCCTTCGGCTCGCCGCGCGCGCTCGTCTACGAACTCGGGAAGGACGTCGCGTGGCGCGACCTCGGCACGCTGGGGGGCGCGCTCGCCGTTCCCACCGACGTCAGCGACGGCGTCGTCTGCGGATGGTCCACGACAGCCTCCTGGACACAGGCCGCGTTCGTGTACAATCTCAAGGCGGCGGCACCGGCGATGATCGCCCTCGACGACGGCTCTGGCTACATCCGTGCGACCGCCGTGGACCGCGGGTTGGTGGTCGGCTGGGGCTACTACGGCTCGACCGCGTTCGCCTACGACGTTCGTGCCGCTTCGCCGACGATGGTCTACCTCCCGCCGCTGCCAGGGGGCAGCTACGCCGGGGCCTATGGCGTGAGCGGCCGTATCGCCGTCGGCGAGTCGGGCGCGTCGGACGGCAAGACGCACGTGGTCGCGTGGGACCTGACCGAGGTGAACACGCCGGTGGTGTACGACCTCGGCGTGGGCACCCTGACGGCGACAGGGATGACTGAAGATCCGCTCGAGATCATCGACGGCTCCATCGTGATCGGGGCGGCGGTGATCGGCGGCACGACCTATCCGGCCGCGTGGGACATCCGCGATCTTTCCCACCCGAGGATCTTCAATCTCGACCCGTCCGGCAGGGCCGGCGCGATCGCGAAGGCCGTGAGCGGCAAACTGATCGTCGGGGACCTCACCGACGCCGACGGCAGGACGCACGCCTTCGCGTACGACCTGGCGGCCCCGACGCCCGCCCTGATCGATCTCGGCACGCTGGCCGGCTGGGCGAGCAGGGCCTGGGCCGTCAGCGGGAATACCGTCGTCGGCGAGTGGTACGACCTCAACGCCGACGGCACGACCGGAGCCACGCACGCGGCGCTGTGGCAGCTGCACAACCTGAAGGTCGGCACCGTCGGTGAAGGGACCGTCTCGCCGGCAGGCGGCACGTTCCTGGGCGGGACCACGGTCACCCCGACGGCGACACCGGGTCCGAACGCCGTCTTCCAGGGATGGTCGGGCGCCTGCAGCGGCACGGGTCCGTGTGCCGTGACCATGAATGCCGACGAGGACGTCACGGCGACGTTTGGGCCGCGACAGGTGGCCACTTTGCTCGTGCTCTCGGGCAGCCCGAGTCCGTCGGCCTTCATGGCCAACGTGACTTTCACGGCGACCGTCTCGCCGGCGGAGGCGGCCGGAACGGTCACGATCGGGGAGGGCGCCACCGCGCTCGGGTCGTGCGTGCTGTCGTCCGGTCGGTGCGCGTTCTCGACGAGCGCGCTCGCCGCCGGCTCCCACTCGCTCACCGCGGCCTACAACGGCGACTCGTCCTTCGCAGGCAGCACCGCCAACGCGACCCAGGTCGTCAACCCGGCGACGCTGGCCGTCGACTACGTCGGCGACGAATTCGTCCCGCCGGGCACGACCCGCGCGCGGCTCCGGGCGCAGTTGACCGGTCCGGCCGCGTGCCTGCGCAACCAGGCGATCGCGTTCGCCTACGACCCGGGCACGGGTGCCTACATGGCGGCCGGGACCGGTACGACGGATGCGTCGGGCCTGGCCACGTTCTCGTGGCCGAACCCGCCTGCCGGCCTGCTGGACGTCGAGGTCAGGTTCGCGGGTTCCGGCAATTGCTCGGCGGCCGTGTCCACGGGCGCTATCGTCGTCGCCGGAGTGGGTGATTCGTCGCACGGCGCCGGCTGGTACAAGCCGCAGGGACGCGTGAACTTCGGCTACACCGCCCGGGTGAAGACGGTTCGCTCGAAGACGACCACCACCGGCCGGCTGGTGTGGCAGTCGCCCCGGAAGTACAGGGTGACGGGCACGATCGACGGTTACACGCAGGTGGCGTGCCCGATTCAGGCGCCCTCCCTCGCGCGGACCGCGTGCGGTTTCTTCCAGGGCCGCGGCGATTACTACGTCTGGAATTCGGCGACCTCGCACTGGGCGCTTGCCGCAAGCGGCATCGTCTTCCAGGTCACCGTCGCCGACGGCGGCGCGTCGAAGGGCAGGAAAGGACGGTTCACGAACCACGCCGGCTACTTCAGGATGAACCTGCCGACGCTCACGGTCGCGGGTGAGACGGCGACACTGTTGCCGATCGGCGGCGGGAACATCACCGTCAGGTAGACGAAGGCGGCGCGGCGCTCCCCCTGTGAACGTGCGGTCGCCGACAGCCGCGGGCGCGAGGCCCGCGGCTGCCGCCACGAGAGACGACGGATCAACTGACGATCTGGAACGCGATCACCGTGTAGGCGTGCCACGTCCAGGTCGTGGTCGTGCCGTTCACGGTCTTCACCGGCCTGACCCAGACCCTGACGCCCTGGAGGCTCGGTGCCAGGAGGCCCTCCCACTGCGCGGGGAGAACGGGGACGGTGAAGGTGAAGACTTTCGTCGTCGTATTCCAGCGCGCGGAGGCGACGACGGTCTGCAGGTCCCCGGTCGTATCCAGGGCAATCGTCATCGGCGTCGGGACGGAGTCGGTGTCCCAGTCGAACGTGGACACCCCCATGGTGCCGCTGGCCGCGGTGTAGGCGGTCGTCACCTTCGTCGGGTCGGGCACCTGCTCGGGAGCGAGAATCAGGTTCTCCACCGCCCACAGGTTGTTGGCGGCGTCCCAATAGAGCTCGGCAGTGGCGAAGACCCTGAGATGGGCCGCGTTGGCCTGGTTGACGGTGTCGGTGAAGTCCTGGACGCTGGTCGAGCTGGCGGCGGGCAGCCCGTAGAACCACCAGGAGAACATGTGACCGCCGACGGTGCTGAAGGGCCAGGCGTGGGTGCACGCCGGCATCATCGACGGCACGTCGCCGGGATTCCACGCCATGCAGTAGCCAAACCCGCCGAAGGAGAAGCCCGTCGTCGTCACCGACCTGATGGAGCCCTCGTCGTGCGCGCTTTGCACGTTGATGGACTTGGCGACCCTGGGCGTGGCGTTCGGGTCCACCAGCTCCACGGACACCCGGAATCCGCGGCGGATGTACGGGAGCACGCTGGTGCCGGTGCCCATCGACACGTCCGTCTCGAACGTCCACGTCGTGTTCGCGTCGACGACGATCCGGTCCGCGTTCCACATCCAGAAGTGGTTGGAGCCACCCGGGTTGGCGAGGCTCTTGTCGAACACCCTGATCCAGTTGGGCCCGACGCGACGCACGATGCCGTCGGGCGAGAACTGCGGCAGCTTCGTTTCGTCGGTGGAGAACCAGATCCGGCGGGCGTAGAGCGTGCCGTCCGCGTTCATGTTCGACGCGACCAGGGCGAAGTCACTGGTCGTGATGTCGGCGAGGCTGGCCGTCGCGCCGGTGTTGTCGGCGTTGACCACGATCGTGTTGCTGTCGGTCCCGAGCGTGACGTCGGTGCCCTGGTCGGTCGTGACGGTGAGGCTCGTCGCCGTCGTCGCCTTCACCTTGCCGACCGTCCGGGCGAACTGGATGTCGTGGAGATTGAGCGGAACGGCCTTGTGGCGGACCTGGAGATCGAGGACGACCTGCCCCGACTGCACGACGATCGACAGCGGGTGCGCCAGGTCGAAGTCCACCTGCAGGACGGCGGGCTGGCCGGTCGCCACCGTGATGGCGGGGCTCGCGTCCACGTTGATCTGGCCTTTTCCGCCAGGGTCCACGACCGCGATGTTGGCCGGGGCGATGGTGTTGCCCAAGTCATCGACCAGCGTCATCGTCGTCGGATCGGTGTTGATGACGAGCTGGATCCGGTCGTACGTGCCGACCGGGATGGTCGCCTGGCCCAGGAACTGGGCGACGCCACTCAGATCGACGAGGTTGATCGTCGGCGGAGTCATGCTGCCCGCGGGCGGTGACCACACGGTCACGTACGATCCGTCCGCCTGGTTGCGGACACTGACGGACTTGAGTTGAACGGACACCTGTTGCCAGTCGTCGGTGGCCGAGTCGGTCACGAGCACGTTCACGGCGCCGGTGGACGCGACTGGCGGCATGGCACTGGAATCTCCCGGGGTGCCAGTGCATGAGGTAACCGCGACCAGGCCGGCGACGAGCCATGCGGCCTGCGCGGCCTTGGGATGCAGACGGAAGAAGCGACTCATCGGATCCTCCTCCAGCAAGGTACTGATTCGTGGTCCCAGTTCTCGACTACATGCGGCAGGGCAACGCCCTGCAGAACGTGCATGGCGCATGCCAGACCTTGAAGCCCTTCAAGGCCGCGAGGTCCCGAACAGGCGGCCTGCGTGACGACCACGTTGGTACTGACGAGTTGGATCGGTAGGAGTGACGCGCGAGGATGTGTTGGCCGCCACGGGCCCCGGTCGAGCTTCGGCGCTAATCCCGACATCGCACCACTTGTAAGACGTGTCGCGTGGGGTGGATGGTCGGCTGGGTCGGGGCGCCCTGAGCCTTGAGGCTTGAGCGTTCTGATTGGCTTGCCAACCGAAGCCCGCTGTGGTCCGCCTTCGCTAGGCTGCGGGTGGTCCTCGGTCCTCGCCTAGCTACGGCGGACAGCCTTCGCCAGTTTGCGGGCTCGCCTAGCCGAAGCTCACCGGAGGTGAGTGGCGAGCCGACGGTGAGCGAAGGCTGGTGCGCCCGGAGGGGCTCGAACCCCCGACCTGCGGCTTCGAAGGCCGACGCTCTATCCAACTGAGCTACGGGCGCACTCGGTCATCTTATCACTTGCATCCAGCAGCCGGCGTCCTCGCCGGCTCCACCGAACAGCCCTGAGCCTTGAGCCTGATTGTGCGAGAATGTCGCCGTGGCGCCCACCGAACCACGTGTCAGCGGCCCGTTCACGCATACCAACCCGAATGACGTGAGCCTGCCCGAGGTTCACGGCTCCATCGCCGTGCCGTTGGGCGCCGGGTTCTGGCGAAAGCTGCTGGCCTTCGCCGGCCCCGGTTATCTCGTGGCGGTGGGCTACATGGACCCGGGCAACTGGGCCACCGACCTGGCCGGCGGCGCCCGCTACGGCTACGCGCTGCTCTCGGTCGTCTTCGTCTCGAACCTGTTCGCCGTGCTGCTGCAGGCGCTGGCCGCGCGCCTCGGGATCGCGAGCGGCCGCGACCTCGCCCAGGCGTGCCGCGACCGGTATTCGCGCCGCACGACGATCTTCCTCTGGCTGCTGGCCGAAATCGCGATCGCCGCCACCGACCTCGCGGAGGTCATCGGCTCGGCCATCGCGCTCAGCCTGCTCTTCGGTCTGCCGCTGGCGGTCGGTGTCTGCCTGACGTCAGCCGACGTCCTGATCGTCCTCTACCTGCAGCACCACCGCTTCCGCTACGTCGAGGCGCTCGTCGTCCTGCTCATCGCCGGCATCGCGGCCGCCTTCGCGATCGAGCTCTTCTACTCGAAGCCCGACCTGGCGGCCGTGGTGCACGGCTTCCTGCCCACGCCGGACCTGTTCCGCAACCGCGACATGCTCTACATCGGAGTCGGCATCCTGGGAGCGACCGTGATGCCGCACAACCTCTACCTGCACTCGTCGATCGTCCAGACGCGGCAGTACGGCGACTCGAACGAGAGCCGGGGGGAGGCGGTGTCATTCGCGGTGCTCGATTCGACGGTGGCCCTCACGTCGGCCCTGTTCATCAACGCGGCCATCCTGGTGGTGGCGGCGGCGACGTTCCACGGTACCGGGTACGACAAGATCGCCGACATCTCCGACGCCTACAAGATGCTCGCGCCGCTGCTGGGCACGACGCTGGCCTCGACGGTGTTCGCCATGGCGCTGCTCTTCTCGGGGCAGAACGCGACGCTGACCGGAACGCTGGCGGGCCAGATCGTGATGGAAGGGTTCCTGAACCTGCGGATGAGGCCCTGGCTGCGCCGGCTCGTCACGCGCATGGTCGCCATCGTACCCGCGCTCGTCACCGTGGTGCTCTACGGCGAGCGCGCGACCGGCAGCCTCCTCATCCTGAGCCAGGTGGTCCTCAGCCTGCAGCTGCCGTTCGCGGTCATCCCGCTGGTGATCTTCGTCAGCGACCGGAAGCGGATGGGGCGGCTCGCCATCGGCCCGGCCCTGAAAGTGGTGGCCTGGCCGTGCGCCGCCGTGATCCTCGTGCTCAACGTGTGGCTGCTCTGGACGACGATCGCCGGCTGGTTCTGATCGTCGGCGGTGTCATGTGAAAGCGAGCGGTCCGATGTACAAGACGATCCTGGTGCCGATCGAGAATTCCGACGCGGACCGGACGATCCTCGAGCACGTCGAGGCGCTGGCCAGACTGACCGGCGCCCGCGTAATCGTGATGCACGTGGCCGACGGCTGGGCCGCGCGCCATTTCGACGAGCTGAAGCTGCGCGAGTCGGAGGAAATGCAGGCGGACCGGGCCTACCTGGCTCACGTACGGGGCGACCTTCAGCAACGGGGGCTGGAAGTGGACGCGCTGCTGCGGATGGGGGACCCGGCGAAGGAAATCTGCCGCGCTGCCGAAGATCTGGGCGTCGACCTGATCGCCATGGCGACGCACGGACATACCGGTGTGAGCGACGTGATCCACGGGCAGACGGTGAACCACGTTCGACACAAGGTGAAGATGCCGGTGCTGCTCCTGAAGAGACGGCCTACTTCGACCCCTTGAGCCTCCGCTCCGCCTCGTACCAGTCCTCGACCTGGCTGCCGTTGACGCCGCCCCGCTCGAGATACAACTCGTACGCGAGCCTGGCGATGTCTTCGTTGCTCGGGGCCTGAACGACTGGCTGCTCGATCGAGCCGATAAGCTCGCCGGCAGCCATGTCCGCGGCCGACGCGGTCGCCGGATCCTTCTTGGCCCCTGCGCTCCGGCGCACGGGCGCCCGCCGCGCCTTGGCCTCACCGGCCGTCTGCTTCGTCGTGCCGCCGTTCGTGCGTTTCGCCATCCTGATCCTTCCTCCTGAAGACGAGCCCCAGCCCGACCGCGGACGGGCGGACACACCTTCCCGAGCTGGTCGTCAAGTCTTGACGTTACCACGTCTGAACTCGTGCCGTCACGCTCCGTGGATGATGCGCCGCCCCGGTGCGGTCCCGAGGCCGCATTGCCACCCCGGCCAAGGCCGCACGCCTGGCTCGACGATTCCACAACGGCTGAGGTCGATGCGCGTAAGCGTGTAACTCTTCCTTCCAGTCGGCGCGCCGTCGGTGTGGCCGGATCGGCAACTTCGCGCGAAACGCGCGGCCGCTTGCGCTCTGTCGGGCTGGCCGGATTCTTGCTACGTTGGAAATCGATCCGGCTCCCAATCGGTGCACCTCGAGCGTTCCCAGCCTCGAGGTCGGCGACTCCCACGATCAAACGACCGAGCGCCGCACGCCGCGGCGTTCTGACGGTCCGGCGCGCGCGTGGCGCGGACCGTTGCGGAGGGACTCCATGGCATTGACCAGCCCGGTTTCGGGCAGTGAGAACATACCCGCACGGCACGATGCCGTCGCGCAATTGCGGGATCTCGGCGAGCGGCTCAAGCATCTGCTCGTTCGCTACGACCTGATGGTGGGGCGCGTCACCGACGGCCTCGCCCCCGTGGCCGACCTGGTCGGACGCATGGACTGGCTGAACCTGCAGCTCGCGGCCGCCGCCGAGCAACTCCAGGAGATCATCCTGCTCGAAGGGGAGAGCGCGCGGGCCGTGTCGTTCGCGCGCGGTCGGGCGGTCACGAGAGCGACGGGCCGCCGCTTCGTCGTGCACCGGGCGATTGAAGGCAGGGTATAGAAGCGCGTCCGAGTCAGCGCCGACACGCTTCGGGCGCCCGGCGCTACGGCTCCTGCGCCCCCAGCCGCGACGCCACGTGCCCCCCCAACCGGTTGGCGGCCGTCAGGGCGCGGGCGAGATCCCGGTGTGCCAGGTATTCGACCAGGAACGCGGCGTCGAACCCGTCGCCGGCCCCGGTCGTGTCCACGACGGTGATCGGCTCGGCCGCAACCTCCAGCGACCCGCTCTCGCGGAGGGCCGAGGCTCCCTCGGCGCCCCGCTTCACGACGGCCAGCGACGCATGGCTCAGAAGGTCCGTCTCGGGCCGGCCCGGGACGAGCGCCCCCGCCTCGGCGCGGTTCGCCAGCAGGATGTCGAGATGTCCGACCTCGGCCAGCAGCCGCGACGCGCCGTAGGTGCGGATGAGCGAGAACGACGACGGGTCGAAGGTGACGAGGATCCCGCGCCGCCTCGCCTCGGCGAGCAGCGCCGAGGCGAACGACGCGGATCCGGCCATGAAGACGGCGTAGCCGTTGAAGAAGACCGCGTCCGCGCGATCGAGGAGCGAGCCGGGCAGGTCGTCCTCCGACAGCCGGAGCGGGTGGCTGTGGTCGGTCACGAACGCGTGCTCGGCGTCGGGCCGTACCACGACGCCGATGCGCATCGTCTCGCCGCCGGCCACGGTGCGGACGAAGCCGGCCACGTCCTCGCGTTCGAGGTGCGCGCGCATCAAATCGCCGTAGCGATCCTCGCCGATGAGCCCGACCAGCGTGACCTCGGCGCCCAGCCGTCTTGCCCAGACCGCGACGTTGGCGGCCGACCCGCCCGGCAGGAGATCGACGTGTCCCATGACGTCGGCGCCCCAGACGAGGTCGCCGGATGGCCGCATCATGACGTCCCAGGCGATGTCGCCGACGACGAGCAGCCGAGGTGGATGGGCGCCGGGAAGATTCATAAGCTCGTCGCTGATGAGACCATGCGGGCGGCGGGGTGTCAACGGCAGGCCGACGGCTGACGGCTGACGGCTGAGGGCTCGGTTACGCGTGCCACGCGGTTGTTCGGCCGACGGCCAGTTGCTGATGACTGCGCCGTCGGCCATCAGCCCACCGTTTGCTATGATTGCTATGAGGCCACCGAACAGGAGAGATGAGATGACAGCGCGGGTCGAGCCGCCGCGTCCCGACGGGATTGCGCGGGCGATGTTCGCCATGGGGTGTTTCTGGGGCGCCGAGCGCAGGTTCTCACAGACTCCGGGCGTCGTGAGCACCGCCGTCGGCTATTCGGGAGGCGCCACCCCCAATCCGACCTACCACCAGGTGTGCACCGGCACGACGGGGCACGCCGAGACCGTGCTCGTCGTCTTCGACCCCGCGCTCGTGTCGTATGCCGACCTGTTGAAGGTGTTCTGGGAGAATCACGATCCGACGCAGGGCATGCGCCAGGGCGCCGACGTGGGGGCGCAGTACCGGTCGGCGCTCTTCACCCTCGACGCGGAACAGGCCCGGACCGCCCGCGCCTCGCGCGATGCCTACCAGGCCCGCCTGTTCGAGGCCGGCTACGGCGCCATCACCACCGAGATCGTCCCTGCCGGGAAGTTCTACTACGCCGAGGATTACCACCAGCAATACCTCGCCAAGAACCCGGCCGGTTACTGCGGCCTCGGCGGCACCGGCGTCAGCTGCCCGACGGGGTTGTAGGCCGAACCTGTTAGAATGACCCTCCTGTCACGACGAGAGCCTGCGCGACCGATGCTCGCCTGAGGCCGCGCGTCGGGGGCTGCGCCTGTCGAAGGGAGTCTCGCCCGTCATGCAGAGGACCGGACGTCTGAGCGCGGTAGTGTCGGCGTTGGTGGTGGGACTCGCCGCCCTGGCCCTGGCCCAGTGCGCCGGACAGCGTCCGGCCGCCCCGGGCCCGGCGAACCAGGCGGTGCTCGCCCTCGACGCTCGCCTGCGAACCATGGAGCGCACCCGCGAGTTGCGCCTGCGGACGACGCAGGTCGACACGATGGTGGCGGGACGCGCCTTCGAGCGCCTCGATCAGTACCACAACGACGTGCCGGTCTTCGGCGGCGAGGCGGTTCGCGAGACCGACGGCGCGACGACGATGTCGGTCACGGCCTCGCTCTACGACGGCATCGACGTCGATACGACCCCGAGCCTGTCGCCAACCGACGCGGCCGCCGTCTTCACGACCGTGACCGGCGCCGGCACGCAGGCGCCCGTGACCCCGCGCCTCGTGGTCCTCCCGCGAACGGACGGCAGCTTCGTGCTGGCGTACCGGATGTCGGCCGTCGTCGGGCACTCGATGCCGGTGGTGTTCGTCAACGCGAACACGGGCGCCGTCGAACGCCGCTACGACAACCTGAAGACGCAGCAGGCGACGGCCCTCGTGGGGAGCGGCGTGCTCGTCGGCGAGAGGCTCGTGAGCGCCGACCTCAAGAAGGTCAGCTGCGCGGTGCAGGGAACGACCTACACGGCCTGGGACATGATGCGTCCGATGTCGATCAAGACGTACGACCTCAAGGGCAGCTTCACGCGCGCCGACTCGATCGTCAACGGCCGGACCGCCCTCGCCGCCTCCGACCTGGCGACCAGTACCGGGTCGACGTGGCAGGACCCGGTGGTGGTGGACGGGCACACCTACGTCGGCTGGGCGTACGACTACTTCTACGCGCGAGACGGGTGGAAGGGGTTCGACGGCAACAACGTGCGGTCGGTGTCGGTCATCGTCCACCCGGTGAACCGGGCGGACCTCGGCACCTACGTCTGGTCCACCGTGGCCGACTACTACCAGAATGCCTTCTTCTGCGGGCAGTGCGGCTACAACTCCGAGGACCTGATCGTCTTCGGCGAGGGACTGCCCGCGAGCTACTACCTGGCCGGCACCGGGCAATACGTGGACTACTTCGTCGCCTCGCTCACCATCGTCGCGCACGAGTACACGCACGGCGTGACCAGCTACACGACGAACCTGATCTACCAGAACGAGTCGGGCGCGCTCGACGAGGCGTTCTCGGACATGATGGGCCTGTCGGCCAGTTTCTACCAGCGCGCCGCGGCGGGCAGCGGCCTGCTGCAGGCCGATTACATCGTCGGCAAGGAGTCGTTCCGGCCGAGGCTTTCGGGCAGCATCTACGGGATCCGCAACGTCGCCAACCCCTCCGCGTTCGGCGACCCCGACCACTACTCGAAGCGCTACCTCGGCACCGACGACAACGGCGGCGTGCACACCAACTCGACGATTGCCTCCTATGCCTTCTACCTCGCCATCGAGGGGGGGACCGATCAGACCTCCGGGCTCTCGGTCACCGGCGTCGGCGCGGCCAACCGCACCCAGGTCGAGCGGGCGTTCTTCCGGGGGTTCACGACGATGACGTCGAACGCCACCTTCAGCATGGCCAGGGCGAAGACGATCCAGGCGGCGCGGGATCTCTACGGCGCCGGCAGCCCGGTGGAGACGGCCATCTCCCAGGCCTGGACCGCGGTAGGGGTGTTCTAGGAGGCGTCGATGCGCAGGAGAGTCTTCGCGTGGCTGCCGGTCGCGCTGTGCATGATGGCGGCGCCGGCGCTGGCCGGCACGTTCGTAGTGAAGGCCGACCAGACGCCGCTGCGTTCGGCCCCCGCGCTGTCGGCGCCCGTGGTGGCCGAACTGAAGGCGGGGACGGTGCTGGAGATCCTCTCGGTCAAGAGCGGATGGTACCGGGTCCGCGACCGGGTGACCCGGAAGGAAGGCTACCTGCCTGCCACCGCCGTGACGGTGAAGCCCGATCCCGCGGAAGCCGCTCCGGGCCGGGCCGCGACCGGCGCCGCTCCAGCCACGCAGGCGCCGATCGCGCCGGCACCGATCAAGACAACGGCACGCCGGCGGCGCGCGCCGCGCCCGCCGAAGAAGGGCGACTGGACCGACCGGGGCTACCTGTTCGTGAGCGGCCTGCTCGAGACCGGAGGCTCGGCCGTCACCGAGTCGCAGTCGTGGCCGTCCTTCGCGGAAACCGCGACGGCGACGGCCGCTTTCCCGGCGAAGAGCGCCGCCGGGTTCGACGCGTCGGGCGGCTACCGGATCTGGCGCAACCTTGCCGTGGGCGCCGGCGTGACGATTGTCAGCCGCTCGACGACGGCGGCCTACAGCGGTTCGATCCCGAACCCGCTCTACCTCAATCGTCCGAACCAGGTGTCGGGCACCTTTCCGGTCAGCGCTTCCGAGACCGCGATCAACCTGCAGGCGGCGTGGGGCATCCCCGTCTCGCCGAAGATGCTGGTGGTGCTGTTCGCGGGGCCGTCGATCTTCTCGGTCAAGCAGACGTTGATGCAGCCGATGGGGCTGTCGATCCCGGCCGGGTACCCGTACGATTCGACGACCGCCACCGTGTCGGTGGCCGACATGTCGAAGACAGCCTGGGGGTTCGGCGTGGGGGCGGACCTCAGCTACTACTTCTCGAAGACGGTGGGCGTCGGCGGGATGATCCGATTCGCGCGCGCGACGGCGGACTTTCCCATCAGCGGCCAGCCGTCGGTCGGCGTGACGGCCGGCGGGTTCCAGGTGGGCGGCGGCCTGCGGTTCCGGTTCGCCGCGCCGAAGCCGAAGCCGGCACAGCCCGTGACACCGGCGCCGAAGCCGCCGCTGAAGAAGAAGTAGCTTGATTGGCAAGGCTGAAGCCTTGCCCCGACAGGCTCTCGAGAGTCCGTGTGTAGGGCGACCCTTCAGGGTTGCCCGTTAACGGAGTTCCCATGCGCCACTCGATTCGCCAGTTCGCAGCTGCCGCGTCGGTCGCCACCCTTCTTGCCGCCGCCGGCACCGTCGTCGCCCAGCGCGGCGGTTTCACGCCCGAGCAGGCCAGGGCCCGCCTGGAGACCGAGAAGGAACTGCAGTCGATCGCCGTCGTCGATCGCAAGGTGATGCTGCCCATGCGTGACGGCGTGCGGCTCGCCACCGACGTCTACCGCCCGAAGGGCGGGGCGGCGAAGGTGCCGACCATCTGGGTTCGCACCCCGTACAACTTCAACTACTGGGACGTGCGCAACGGCGTGCCGGCGGACATGACGGCGGCGCTGACCGCCGTCAAGCGCGGCTACGCCTACGTCATCCAGAACGAGCGCGGCCATTTCTTCTCCGAAGGGAACTACGACATCCTCGACTCGGTGCGGACCGACGGCGACGACACGCTGACCTGGATCTCGTCGCAGCCCTGGTCGAACGCCAAGGTCGGCACGACCGGGTGCTCGTCCACGGCGGAGTACCAGATGGGCGTCGCCTCGCTCGGCAACCCGGCCTACGCGGCGATGAACGTCCAGGGGTTCGGCGCCGGCGTGGGGCGCGTCCGGCCCTACTACGAGCAGGGCAACTGGTACCGCGGCGGCGCCGTGCAGATGCTCTTCATCGCCTGGCTCTACGGCGAGCAGAACCAGGTGCGGCCGATGTTCCCGCCGGGAACCTCGCAGGCCGACCTCGTCCGCGCGTCGAAGTGGTTCGATTTGGCGCCGCAGATGACGCCGGTGGACTGGTCGCAGGCGCTGTGGCACCTGCCCGTCCAGGACATCATCAAGGCCGTCGGCGGGCCGGCAGGGATCTTCGCCGACGCGATGCCCGTGCCGACCGGCGGACGGATGATCCAGCGGGCGCCCAACGACCCGGCGTGGTACAAGGGCGGCCTCTACCACGACGACATGCCGATCAACGTCCCCGGCCTCTACTTCATGTCCTGGTACGACGTGTCGATCGGGCCGAACCTCGCGCTCTACAACCACGTCCGCCAGACGGCGAAGGGCGGCGTGGCCGACGAGCAGTGGGCGGTCATCGCGCCAGTGACGCACTGCGGCTACACGCGGACGCCCGAGAACCTCGTCGTCGGCGAACGGGCGATGGGGGACGCGCGGCTGGACTACAACGGGATCGTCTACGGGTTCTTCGATCGGTTCCTCAAGGGGGAGGCGAGCCCCGTCATCGACAAGCTGGCGAAGGTCACCTACTTCACGATGGGCATCAACAAGTGGCAGACCTCCGACACATGGCCGCCCCGCGGCGCGCAGCCGCTGACCTTCTTTCTCTCGAGCGGCGGCAAGGCGAACACGATGGACGGCGACGGCGCCCTCGCCGCGGCCCCTCCGGCCGCGGACGCGCCGGACGCGTTCACCTACGACCCCGAGAAGCCCGTGACTTCTTACGGCGGCAACGTCTGCTGCACGGGCACGGCCGTCACTGCGGGCGCGTTCGACCAGCGGAAGATGGAGACCCGGCCCGACATCCTCGTCTACACGTCGGCCCCGTTCCAGGAGGGCACCGAGGTGAGCGGGCCGATCGTGCCGACGCTCTACGTCTCGTCGGACGCGAAGGACACCGACTTCACGGTGAAGGTGATCGACGTCTACCCGGACGGTCGCGCCTACAACCTGGACGAGTCGATCCAGCGCATGCGCTACCGCGACGGCTACGACAAGCCGCTGGTCTGGATGGAGCCGGGCAAGGTGTACAAGGTCACGCTCCAGCCGCTGACGACGAGCAACTACTTCGAGGCGGGGCACCGGCTGCGGATCGAGGTCGCGAGCAGCAACTTCCCGCGCTTCGATCGCAACCTCAACACCGGCGGCCACAACTACGACGAGGCCACGGGCGTCGTGGCGCACAACGTCGTACACCACTCGAAGCAGTACCCGTCGCAGATCACCGTCACGGTTGTGAAGAGATAGAGGGCAGGGGCAGAAGATCTGCATCTGTCGATCTATCGATCTGGCGATCTGGGTAGAAGTACTTCGCACGATCGCACGATCGCAAGATGAACAGATGCCAGCGGTGGTGCTGGAGCCTGAAGAACAGGCAAGGCGCCACCGCGACCCACGCGAGGTCGCGCCACATGCCAGGCCTCGCCCTACTTCCGCGTGAGCGTCAGTCGCGCGAACGGCACCGGCTTGCCCTTCTGGATGTTGTCCATGATCCAGGTCCACGAGTCGGCGCCGCGGTCGTAGGCGAACGTGTTGTTGAACGAGATCGTGCCGTCCTTGTCCTTCCAGATGAAGGGGATCTTGTCGCCCTCGCGCTTGCCGTGGCCGATGCCCTGGGCCGACAGTCCGCCCCCTCCTGTCGTGTCCAGCCAGAGACACTGGTACGCGCCGGCGGCCGCATCCCACCCGAGGAGGACGATGGCCTCGTACTGGGGCCGCCCGGCGGCGTCCTTCTCCCGCGACGTTTCGTGGAGGCGCAGATACAGGTGATTCAGCACCCACTCGGCCGTGACGTCGTGCGTCGTCTGCGTTCCGGCGAGCGGGCCGCGCAATACCCAGGCGCCGGCAAGGCGCTCGAGCAGCGGATCCTTGAGCGGGGCAGGCTGGGCGAGGGCGGAGCTGGCGAGGAGAGTGAAACCGACGAGGGCGATCAGGGCGTGGCGCATGGCGGCGTGGCCTCCGTGGGAGAGATAGTAGCCGATCCCGGCCGATCGCGGGGCAAGCGGCCACCTGTAACGTTCCGGCCCCGGCGCGTCAGAACAGCAGTGGGAAGCCGTCGCCGCGGCGTCAGCAAATACCAATGGCCACGCTGAGCCAGGAACTCCGCTACGTGTTCCGGTCCCTCTGGCGCAACCCTGTCTTTGCCGTGACCGTTCTGCTCGTCCTGGCGGTCGGTATCGGGGGGTGCGCCTCGATCTTCAACCTCGCCAACGCCTACTTCCTCCGGCCCCCGGCAGGCGTCAGGGCTGCCGACCAGTTGGTGGAAGTCTGTTATACGCAGCGAAACCGGGTCGTCGGCGCCATGCCCTATTCGGTCTACGCCGACTTGCGGGATCGGAACCGCGCGTTCTCCGGACTGATGGCCTACCATCCGACCGTGCTCGACCTGGGGCAGGGCACCGAGACGCGGCGGGTCCAGGGCGCCCTGGTGTCGAGCAACTACTTCGTCGTGACCGGTGTCCGCCATGTGGAGGGACGCGTCTTCTCGTCGGACGAGGAGCGACAAATCCACGGAGATCCTGTTGCGGTCATCAGCCACCGCCTGTGGCGCGCGTACTTCGGGGCCGACCCCGGTCTCGTGGGGCGGACGGTGATCCTGAACGGCCGTCGCTTCACCGTCGTCGGTATCACGCCGCCTGGATTTGGCGGGCACGCGACGGAGCAGGCGTACGATGTCTGGGTGCCGCTGGCGACGTTCGCCGTGGCCGCTCCCGGGGCGCTCGCGTCCGTTGACCGCGGCGCCTGGCGCTGGCTGACGGTCGTCGGCCGCCTGGCGCCAGGCATGACCATCGCGCGGGCCCAGGCCGAGACGAGCGTCCTGGCCCGCCAGGTCGAGGCGGACGGCTCGGAGAGGGACGGAGCCTTCGGCGTCCGGCTCGCGCCCACGAGGCCGTCGATGTTCGATGACACCCTCGTGTGCCTCTTGATCGCCAGCGTCGGCGTGTTGTTCCTGATCGCGTGCGCCAACCTCTCGAACCTCTTCCTGGCGAGGGCCGGCGCGCGACGAGCCGAAGTCGCGACGCGGCTGGCAGTCGGCGCTCCCCGCGGCCGCGTGCTCAGGCTGTTCCTCACAGAGAGCGTGGTGCTCGGCCTGCTTGGAGGAGTGGTCGGCCTGCTGGTGGCGATACCCACCACCAGCGCGATTCTGGCGTGGAGCAGCGCAGGCGTCGAGGAGTTTCCGGACGCCGTGGACCTCGGGCTGAGCGCCGGCCTCATCGCGTTCGTCCTGGTGCTGTCCATCCTGAGCGGCATCCTGGTGGGCTTGGGTCCGGCGGTGCGGATGTCGCGGCTCGACATCTCGGCCGATCCGGCCGGGAGGGCCGGCCGCCGGTCGGGGGATCGGTCCCAGGTGCGCGCGGGACTGGTGGTCGCCCAACTGTCCCTATCCCTGGTTCTCCTGAACGGGGCCGGCCTGCTGTTCAGGACGCTGCGGAACTACGAGTCCCTGGTCGCGGTGCGTGCGCCAGAGCAGGTGCTGCTCCTGTCTGTGCAGCCGTCACATCAGCAATACGACGAGGCTCGGACCCGTGACTTTCTGGGCCAGCTGAACGATCGCGTCGGGAGGCTTCCGGGCGTGCGGTCGGCCAGCCTCGCTCGCGACGGAAGCGTCAGCGACAGCAGCTTCCTCTCGGCGGACGTGGGCGCTGGACGCGTCGAGCCAGGTACGGACGGCCTCCGAACGGAGGCGGGATACGACGTGGTCGCGCCGGGCTTCCTTCGGACAGAGGGCATCGATCTCGACGGTGGACGGGACTTCCGGGCTCAGGACGTCGAGGGTGCGCCGCCGGTCGTGATCGTCAACGCTGCGCTTGCCCGCCGGCTGTGGCCGGGCGTGACCCCTCTCGGACGGAGCCTGTGGTTCGCCGGCGAACGCGCCAGTCGGGAAGTCGTCGGCGTCGCGCGCGACCGAGTGACGGACGCCGGCCATCAGCCTTATCTTTACAGGCCGCTGTCTCAGCGATACCCGTTTCCAGGATCCCGTTACGTCATCCTGGCCAGGACATCGGGCCCTCCGCTGACGTTCGTCGACGCCGTCCGGCGCGAGGCCGAAGCCCTGGACGGGAACGTTCCGCTGTTCAATCCGAGGACGCTGGACAAGGAACTCGCGGCCCGTCGCTTCTTCGAGCGGCTGGCCGGCGCGGTGGTGGGAGGGGCGGGGCTGCTGGCGTTGTTCCTGGCCGCCACTGGCCTCTACGGCGTGACGAGCTACCGCGTGTCGCTGCGCACGTGCGAATTCGGCCTCCGTATGGCCCTGGGCGCACGTGCCAGCGACCTGCTCCTGGCCGTGGTCAGGCAGGGGATGGCGCTGTCGCTGGCCGGCGTCGGGATCGGCCTCGGGGCGGCGCTGGCGTCGAATCGGATCTGGGCGAGCCTGCTCTTCGGAGTCGAGCCCGTCGATCTGAAGGTGCTCGCCGCTGCCTCCGTGCTTTTGATGGCAACGGCGCTGGCGGCGTGCTACCTGCCTGCCCGGCAGGCGGCTCTGGTCGAACCGATGCGGGCGATCCGCGCCGAGTGATGTTGTAACCCTCCGGCCTAGTAATCGCGCCGGCGATCCTCGCCGTGTCGCGGTCCTGAGGCGCGTCCCGCCGGCGGGCGGACGGCGTCCGCCAGCACGTAGATCGTCCACGGCGGAATGACCGCCTCGGTCACCCAGTCAACCGGATCGTCCTCCCGGCCGAGCGGCCGGTGCACGGCTTCGATCGAGAAGCCGGCCTCCCGGAAGATCTCCCGGTAACACGCGTAGCCGCAGAGCACGTCGTCCACCGGCCGGTGGTCGGGCGTGTCGAGGCTGATCGTGCGGACGATGTCGCCGTCGTGGGCGACGCGGTTCTCGGGGAAGTCGCGCGTCGAGAACGACGCCCATTCGTGGACGTAGAGCTCGGGCGAAGAGACGACGTGGACGACGGGCGCGCCGGGCGAGAGCAGCGGACGCAAGCCGCCCAGGATGCGCCGCTTCTGGGCGGGTGTCGGCACGTTGTCGAAGGTGAAGGCCGACAGCACCAGGTCGAAGCGCTCTCCGGCCAGGGCCCAGTAGTCGCCGTCGCCGACGAGCCGGTAATCGCCGGCGGGGTCGAGCGCGCGGGCGGCGCGGATCATCTCGGCCGAGATGTCGGCGCCGACCGCGTCGAACCCGAGGCCCCGCAGGAAGCGGGTCGAGCGTCCCGCGCCACAGCCGAGGTCCAGCGCGCGCCCCCGGCCCGCGTGCCGCGCGATGATGGACGGCAGGTCGCGGTAGGCCAGGTAGTAGGTCCCCGGGAATCCGAGCGACGCGTACGCCTGCGCCCGGCGCTCGTCCGCGTACACGTTGAAGTCATCCAGCGCCCGGTCGGTCATCGTCGCGCCTCCCTTTCCCGCCTCGCGGTCTCGACGTGCCTTGCGTCCTCTCCGTGCCACACGTCGAATTTACCCTGAATGTGGATGGTTAGAAACATCCAGTTCAGCCATATTTTGAACCATCCAGTTACGGCGGAAGACGCGCTATCATGGCTGTGGCCATGCCCCCGGCCGGGGCACCCCAGGGAGGGCTCGTGACACTGCTCTTCACCGTCGATCCCAACGACCCGCTGCCGCTCTGGACGCAGATCGTGAACCGTGTCGCCGGCCTCGTGGAGGACGGCACGTTGGCCGACGGCGACCGGTTGCCGTCGAGCCGGCTGCTCGCCAGCCAGATCGGAGTGAACCGATCGACGGTCTGCCGGGCGTACGAAGAGCTGTGGGCAAGCGGGTACCTCGACAGCCGCCAGGGGGCGTACTCGAGGATTCGCACACGCACGCGCGGGCTGGCGCCCTCGGCCGACGGTCGGCCCGTGCTGGAGTGGGGGCGCGTCTCGTCGCCCGGCGCCGTGAAGGCGATGCACCTGATGTTCGAGCGGCCGGAAGGGGGCAGCCCGCCGGCGTCGGCGCTCGACCTGGCCAGCCTCACGGCCGATCCCGACCTGTGCCCATCCGACGACCTGCGCCGCGCGGTCCGGCACGCGCTGAAGGGCGCGCCGAACGCGCTGCTGGACTACGGCGACCCGGCGGGGTTCAGACCGCTGCGCGAGACGCTTGCGCGGAGGATGCGCACGCACGGGATTTCGGTGGATGCCGACGAGGTGCTGCTGACGCACGGCGCGCAGCAGGCGCTCGACCTCGTGCTCCACCTGCTGGTCCCGCCCGGCGGCGAGGTCGCCGTCGAGGTGCCGACCTACGGCATGATGCTCCAGCTGCTCGCGCTGCACGGCGCGACACCGGTCGGGGTCCCCATGGCGCCGGACGGTCTCGACCTCGAGGCGCTCGAGCGCCGCTTCGCCCGGCGGAGGCCCGCGCTGCTCTACACCGTTCCGAACTTCCAGAATCCCACCGGCATCACCACCAGCCAGGCGCACCGCGAGCGACTGCTCGCGCTGTGCGAGCGGCACCGCGTGCCGATCCTCGAGGACGGCTTCGAAGAGGACATGAAGTACTTCGGGCGGGCGGTGCTGCCGGTGAAGTCGATGGACGCGCGCGGGCTGGTGATCTACGTCGGCACGTTCTCGAAGGTGGTCTTCCCGGGCCTGCGCGTCGGCTGGATCGCCGCCGGGCGCGAGTGCGTGCGGCGGCTCGCGCTGCTGAACCGGGTCACGAACCTGTCGGGCAGCACGGTGGCGCAGGCGGCCATGGATCGCTTCTGCCATGCCGGCCGCTACGATGCCTACCTCCGGCGCCTTCACGTGACGTATCGCCGCCGGATGGTGGCCCTGCTCAAGGGACTGGCGACACGGCTGCCGGCCGGCGCAGCCACCTGGACGGAGCCCGTGGGCGGGTGCACGCTGTGGCTGACCGTGCCGGGCGCGCGCCCCGGCGACGAGCCCCGCCTGCTGGACCTCTGCCGCCGGTTCGGCGTGGCCGTCGAACCCGGCAGCCAGTTCTTCCCGTCGGCCCCGCGCGCGCTCCACGTGCGGCTGTCGATTGCCCGCATCAGGCTGCACCAGGTGGACGACGCGTGCCGGCGACTCGGGCGGGCCATCGGCGCGCTGGTCGGTGGGGCCGGGCGCGCCTGAATCCCGCGACCCGGGGATCGTGCGATCGGGCGAACGAACGAGGCGCGGATCGGGACGCCGAGCCTACTTCGCGATCGCGAACGGCACCGTCGCGACGTCCTTCTCCCAGAGCAGCATCAGCTTGCCGCCCGTCGCGGTGACGTCGGCGAACTGGATGGTGAACTGGTCGATCGACACCGCGCCTTTCGCGAGCGTCATCGGCGCGCGCAGCGCGTCGAACTTCGGATCGTAGTTGAAGGCGCCCCAGGTCTCGGTCTTGTTGCTCGGGTCGTACTTCTGCTGGAACGGCTCGGTGGACAGGACGAGCGTCCACGCGCCCGGCTTGAGATCGACGAAGAGGCTGTACTCGCCGGCCGGCAGCGTCTTGCCGCCGATGACGAGCGGCACCTCGGTCTTGAACCGGGTGGTCTGGTTCGCGCCGGCACGCCACACCGGCGCGCCGTCGTCCACCTTCTTGCCGTAGTCGGCGCCGGCGCCGAAGATGGTCGTGCGGCCGCGCAGGATCGGGCGGCCGTAGTCCACCGTGATCCACTTGCCGTCGGTGTAGCGCGGTGCGCCGCCTGGCGTCGCGGCTTCGACCCACCTGCCGCCGACCTGGGTCGCGGCGCTCCCACGAGGGCTCGCGGGCATGCGCGGCGCCTGCTGGGCCTGCGGGGCCGGGGACGCCTGGGACGCGGGCGGAGTCGGCTGCTGGGCGAGCGCGACGGCGGCGAAGAGGACCGACAATACGGCGAGCGACGCGGTTCTTCTCATGGCGGCCTCCCTGTTCGGGGCCGGCGCGCGGGCACAACCGAGCGGCCGGCCTCACCTCTTCATTCTAGCGCGGCCTGTCTTCGGCGTCCGCGGCGGGACGGCGGCGGCGCGGCCGGCGTCGAGCGAATCCCGGACGCCCTTGGGCAGGCCCGCCCGCACGATCTCGTACGCCGCCTTCAGCAGCTCCCGGAACTCGCGCTCGGGCAGCGCCGTGAGCGTCTCGAGCGTTGCCCAGTGGTACTTCCACATGTTGTGCGACGCGGGGACGATGTCGGGCATCTCCACCAGCTCGGCGTAGCGATCGGGCGCGCAGCGCAGGCTGCAGCGGTGCCCGTCGAGGTCGATCATGGCGAACATCTTGCCGCCGATCTTGAACAGCAGGTGGCTCTCCCACTGGACCACCTCGGTCACGTGCGGCAAGCCCAGGCAGTGGTGGCGGATGCTTTCGTTGGTCATGGGAACGGCCTACCGGACCAGTTTACCCGCACACGGATCCGGGAGCGCCGCGATCTGGCGATCCTGCGATCCAGATCCAGCCGGCGCCTTGAGGCGACGAATGCTCACCGTCGGTTCGGTGCCTGGTAGCCGGTTCGCGCACGCACGACCGCCCCGGTCCGATTCACCTCGAGTCGCAACTGGCGACGAGTGCCGTCGCGCGCCTGGTTCGATGGGTAGTAGCAGATGGTGTATTGCGACCGCAGCTCCCGCGCGACCTGCGACAGGGCGTCGCCGATGCCCGCCGCCGCGTCGGCCTGAAACCAGCGGCCGCCGCTCGCGTCGGTGAGGCGCTGCAAGTACTCCGTTGCCTCGGCAACGGCTGCCGCGTGTTTCCTGACGCTGTCCGCGACGAGCAACGGTCCCGGCATCGACTCGGGGGAGGGCGGCACCCAGAGGTAGTCGGCCGGTGGCGCGATGCTCGCGCGGGTGCGGGTGTCGGGCAGCCAGGGCCTGTAAGGGACGCCGGTGTAGCGGACAACGTAAACGGGGAACTGGGCGCCCGCAATCGAGGCGGCGGACGTGGCGGCATCGGCCAGCCGGCTTCGAGTGTCGAGGCCGTCGGTGAACACAACCAGGGCCTTCCTGGCCCGAGTTGTGGCGAGCGCCTCACCCGCGACCAACTCGATGGCGTCATAGAGCCGGGTCCCGAGGCCCGCCTGCATCTGGAAGACGGCGCGGCGAAGACGGCTGCGGTCGCTCGTGAATTCGGCCTGGACCAGGACCCGGTCGTCGAACGACACCGGCAGCAGCCGATCGTCAGCCGGCAGGCTTCCCACGAACGTGACGAGCGCGCCTTCGACCGAGGACCGATCGAGCCTCATGCTCCACGACGTGTCGACCAGGAGCGCGATGTCCTCCGGTGCCTCGGTCGTGATGACGCGGTCGATCTTCTGCTCGACGCCGTCTTCGAACAGGCGGAAATCCGCCGCGCCGAGATCGGTGACGACCTTCCCGGTCGGGTCGGTGACCACGGCCGGCACCGCCACGTAGGTGACGGCGCTGTGAAAGGTCGACTGCGCCGCTCCCTGGCGTTCGCCCTGGACACTGGCCGGCGCCACATCGTTCGTCTCGCGTAGCTGCGCTTTGGGCGCGGGCGACTCGAGTCCCGCGCGCAGCTCGAGCGGGTGATCCGATGCGGGGCACAGCGGCGGGCGGCCCGCGGGCGGATTCTCGGTGCCCGCCAGTTGCCCCACGAGCGACGCCACGGATGGCGGCCCTGGCAGGAGCGTGAACGGCTTGCCCGTCTTCGTCGCGACGATGGCGTCTAGTGTTCCGAGGCCGTGCGTGTAGAACACGGAACCCTTCCAGACGCTCGCAGACAGCATGGCCGCCGCGTCGCCGGGGTTGCGCCGATACACCTCGGCCGGCACCGCGACGCCGAGAATCGCTTCCGGGAAATTCGGCTTCCAGTCGCCGCGAATGGTCCTCTGGGGCACAAGGGCGTAACCCTTGAACGCGACCGGCAGCTCGAGGATCTTCCCACTTTCCATCCTGGCGCTCTGGGAAATCGCCGCGACCGCCTCGTACGGATCCAAAGGAAGGTACCCATTGGGCGTCAGCATGCCTGTCCACAACGTCATCGGCACGTAGAAGGCTTCGGCGACCAAGACGATATCCGCGCTGTCGATCGTCCGCACAAGCGCGTATGCGGGCCGGCGAGCGACTTCCTGCTCAAGCGCCGCCTGGAGCGCCGCGTCGGGAACCAGACGATCCCGGTCGAGTTCGCGCTGTTCGACGATGCGGCTCGGCGAGACGCGAGATTGCGCCGGCAGGGGCATATCGAGTTGCCGCCCATCGAGTGGGAAGGTTCGTGTCGTTGCCGTGTTCAAGTCCGGGAACATGTCTGGCGGGACTCGCTCGACCGTGTCTGACGGCTCTGCAACCTCGCGAGACGCACACACCGTGAGGAGGCGCGAGTCGCGCAAGGCGACGACGTACAACCGGCTGGGCGCTTTGTTGTTACTGTGCTGATCAGCGCCGAGCGGCAGCACGAAGAATGCGGCCGTGCCGGCGGCGACGACCAATCCGACGACGGATCGCATGCTCACCGCTCGTGGTCCGCTCATCGCGTGGGCGCCACGCCCGCGCGATAGCCTACGCGGGCGCGGACGGTCGCCCCGGGACGGTACACGTCCACCTGGATGCGCCGGTACGACCCGTCGTGCGCCTGGTTGGTCGGGTAGTAGTAGAGGACGTACTGGCGCCGGAGGTTCTCCGCGATCCGCGCGAAACCCCGGTCAACCGCTTCGACCGTCGTCGCCTGCTCGAACGAGCCTCCGCTCCCGATGCTCAGACCCCGCAAGTAGTCGCCGGCTTTCGAGAACAGCGCCGCCTTGTCCAGCAGGCCTTCCGGCACGTCGAGCACCTTGGCGGCAGCAGGTACGTGCGGCGGCGGATTGCCCGTCGTGTCGAACTGGAGCGCGAACACGGGCAGGTTGGTCGCATCGAAGGCAGCCCGAACGCCGGCCGCGTCGGTGAAACCGCTGGCGTCATCCAGTCCGTCGGTGAGCAGGACGAGGGCCTTGCGCCCTGGAAGCGGGTCGAGCCGCTCCTTGGCGGCCAGCAGCGCGTCGTAGAGCGCGGTGGGGGACCGCCGACTCGCCTGCATCCGCACGAGCGCCTGCCGGGCCGCCTCGTGATCCAGGGTGAGATCGCACACCACCCAGCTTGCGGCGCCGAACGAGATCATCGTCACCGCGTCGTCCGGTCGCAGCCCGTCGATCAGCGTAGACGCCGCGGCCTTCAAGGCGTTGAAGCTGCGCGCCATGCTCGCCGAGGCGTCGACGACGAGCGCCACGGAGATGGGGTCGGACCGATCGAGCAGTCCTTCGACGTGCTGTTCGATCTCGCCCTCGACAATGCGGAAGTCGGAGGCCTTCAGGTCCTCGACGTAGCCGCCGTGCTCGTCGAGCACGGCGAGCGGCACGAGGACCGCCGCGACGCCGGTTCTGAACGTCGGGACACCGGCCGCCGAGCTCGGGGCCGCAACGGCGCCGGTACTCGCTGCCGGTCGAAGGAGCGCCGGGATGTCGATCGGCGCGGCACCCGGGGGCTGCGGAGGGGCGCACAGACCGGCACGGTCCCCAACCGGGACACCCGTCTGCGGGCCCGACTGCACGGGTTCCCGGCGCGAGTCCGGGAAACGTCGCGCGGTATCCTCTATGGACCATCCCATGGGCTCGTCCGCGAGATTGGTGACGTTCGAGGTCGGCGGCGGCGGAGGCGGCGATGCAGTCTGCGACCGCTGCGCGAGATTGGGCATGACCGACGCGATGCCGGGCACCGGCCGACCTTTGTAGTCCTTGTGAAAGCGCTCGACCAGCTTGTCGAGCGGCGGAGGCACGAACGTGTCGCGGTCGATAAGGACGCCTCCCGTGCCCTGCCAGACAGAGGCCGCCACGAGCGCTCGATCGTCGCCGCCGCCTTGTCTCCACGCCGCGCCGGGCACGACGATTGCCGTGACCGAGGAAACACCGTTCGGCTTCTCGTCCGGCAGTTCGAACACGTAAGCATGCGCCGGACGTTTGCCCTGGCCTGGCTCTCTCGAAATGAAAAGCGCCACCTGTGTCCCCTCGATGAAGAACACCAGATCCGCCGACTCTGCCGAACCGGCCAGCGTGTAGTGGTGCCGCTTCTGGAACTCGCGCTCGACCGTTGCGCGAAGCTCGGGAAAGGGCGTGCCCCAGCCGGGCGTGTTCTCGGCTTCTCGAAGGACGATTTGCGGGCCAGGCTGCGGACTCAATGTCCAGGGAGCCGCACCGACGGCGCACGGGCGGAAGACGACGACGTTCTTGACCGCGACGACGTAAACGGTTGGCCGCTCCTGTTCGGTGGCGGCGATCGGGAGAACGAAGAGGACGGCGGCGAGACAGGCGACGCGGAACCCACGAGCGCGCAACATTGGATGCCTCCGCGGGAAACCACGGCTCATTGTAGACCTGTTCCTGATCGACGCGCAGTTACGCTGTCCGCTCGGAGGCGGCCTGGCCGAGGTCGAGATCGCCGATGCCCAGCGTCGCGCACAGCGCCCGCCAGTCGTCCGGCGAGAGCGTGCCGGTCCTGAGGGTCTCCACGAGACGAAACGGGTCGAGGTGGTGCGGGCCGCGACTGAGGTTGAACACGCCAGGCTCGGTGTTCAGGACCGAGCCATTCTCCGCCGCGGCAATGCGGTCCCGCAGCGGGGGATGGGTGTTCAGGGCATTGCCCTTCTCATCCCGAATCCGCGCATCGAGGTCCTTGCGGATTTGCTGGCCGACTGCCGGCACGGAGGTGAACCGGGCGAACCCTTCGACAACGGCAGGCACGACGCCGCTCGCGATGAGCGGCACCACCTCCGAGTGCCAGAAACCCAGCCACGGTGGCGTGGCGCCGTGGACGGCGCGCAACCCGTCGATGCAGGGCCGGGATCCGGCAATGAGGCAAGCCAACTCGTCGGCGCGGTACTCCCGCCGTCGCGAAGCCAGGTTGATGAGGCGCAGGAAGATGGCGAAGAACACGGCCAGCACCGCGCCGACCAGCAGGTACATCACACCGAGAATCGTGCCGCGCGCCAGCTTGCCCAACGATCCGACGTGATCGAAGACGACGCGATCACCATCGCGATCGAGAGGATCGCGAAGAGCGCCATGGAGCGGCGCGGACGGATGCTCACCGCCGGAGACGTCATGCTCACTTCTTCACGGTCTTGGTCTTCTCCGAGAGCACCCACAATTCGGGATCGAGTTCCACGCTGTCCGGCTTCGACGGGAGCTTGAGCGAGATCTCGGTCTTCGGCCCGAAGGCATAGGCCAGCGTGCGCGCCGACTTCCCCTGTCCGAACTTGATGAGCAGGGGGAGGGGCATGAACCACTTCTCGCCCTCCGGCAGTCCCTCCTGGAACATCGTGCCCTTGAGCAGGTAGGTCTTGTCCGGCCGCGCCTCGACCGAGTACTCCAGCCGGTACGAGGGCAGATAGGTCTGGAAGAGCCACTGGCGGAAGAACCAGTTCAGATCCTGCAGCGCGAACTTCTGCGCGACGGGGGTCTTGGCGAACTGCTGGTTCGCCACGGCGATGAAGTCGTCGGTGCTCGCCGACTGGTCGCGGTACGTGGTGACGAAGCTGCGCATCATGTCGAAGAACGGCTGGCCGTTGCCCGACGACGGCTCGGTGAACAGGAAGTGCAGCATCCGGAGGACGAGGGCGCCCTTGTTGTAGATCAGGCCGGTGTAGGCGTTCACCGTCTCGCGCGACGCCAGCCGGCGGCCCATGATGATCGGCCCCACGTCGGTCAGGCGGCCGGCGGCCCCCACGCCGAACGACGTCCGGGGCGGTTCGACCAGCGAGTCGCGCAGCTCGCGCAACATCGTGCGCTCCGAGTCCGCGCCGTCCCGCCTAAGGGTGTAGAGCACGCCGGAGTACTCGGCGAACCCCTCGCTCAGCCACTGGTCGCGGTACGAGCGCCAGAGCACCACGTGGCCCCACCACTGGTGCGAGGTCTCGTGAGCGATGAAGGCGTAGGTCCTCCGGTCGGCGCTGTCCGCGGGCGGGATCATCAGCAGCGTGGCCAGCCCCTGGCCGAAGCCGTACGGGTGCAGCGCGGCTCGAAACACAGGATACGGATACTGGCCGAACAGCGCGCTGAAGTAGTTCAGGCTGTTGGTCATCTCGGCCAGGATGAACTTCGTCTGCGTGGCGGCGATCCCCACCGGCATCGAGTACAGCTCGATGGGCACGTCCGGGCCGTTGCTCGGGTCGTTCTTCTCCGTCTCGCGCACGAACGGCCCGATGGCGAACGAGGCGATCGCCACCGGCACGTCGAGCGTGAACTCGGTGACCATCTCGTTCTTCGCCGCGGGGTCGGCCTCTTCCTTGACCCGGGTGCCGCCCGCCACCACCTTGAGGTTCTTGCCGTGATGGAAGACCAGGTCGAACGTCGAGCGTTCGAGGTAGCCGTGCCGCGGATACCAGGTGGTATTCGACATGGGGTAGTGGTTGCCCGAGACGTTGGGCACGTCCAGCATGAAGTCGCCCTCGAACCGGACCTCGACCGTCAGGCGGTCGCCCTTCTGGCGCGCCGAGGGCAGGAAGAGCGTGAGGCCGCTTTCCCAGTCCTCCTGGACGAAGTCGATCGGCCCGCCGCCGACGAGGCTGGCGGACTTGACGCGCAGGGCGTTCTTCAGCCGTTCGTTGTCGTACTCGCGCAGGTTCTCGCCGAGACTCATCGGCACGACAGCCAGGCCCGGCGCCGCCACAACCAGATCCATGCGCGCGGTGACGGCCAGCCGTTTCGCCGGTTCCCGCAAGTCGATGTCCATGCCGTAGTGCTCGGTCTTCACCAGGTCGTAGGTGTCGGAGTAATTGACCGAGCCGGCGGCGTAGTCCTGCAGGGCGTAGAAGGCCATCCACACGTCGCTCGACAGGTACTCGTGGCGGTAGGCGAAGATCAGCCCCTTCTCGCCGCCGTCGATACCGAAGTTCGCCACCGGGATGCGCGACTGGTAGTCGAGGAGGTAGGCAAACCGGCCCCGGCGTCCCTTGTCGAACTGCGCGAAGAACGGCGTCGGCGTTTCCTTGTTCAGGGTGGCCACGGCCAGCCGGCTGGCCAGGTTGATCCCCGTTTCGCGCGCCAGGCGTCCTTCGAACTCCGAGGCGAGCACGGCCGCCTCGGGCGGCACCGCGCCTGTCGAGGCGTCGCCCCGGATCAGATCGCACGTGTCGTCGGCAAACCGCAAGACCGCCGTCTGGAAGTCCGAATCGATCACGTCGGTCTTGAGCAGCCGCTTCACGTTGTCCTGCTCGAACCGGCTGGGAGGCACCTCGGCGCGGAAGGTGCCCTGGCCGATGAACACGGCGCCGGTCACGCGGCCGTCAACCGGCGTCGCGAAGTAGAACGTGCCCGAGAAGGTCATCTCGCCGCGGTCGCGCTTGAGCGTCAGCTTGTCCACGCGCGTCGCGGCCCCTGACAGGGCGAAGGTGCGAAGCGCCTGGTAGACCGCCATGTTCGGCGACGCCGGCCGTGCGGCCTGCGCGGACGCCGGGCGGTCGAACGGCTGGAACAGGACGGTCGCGGCAGCCCACGACAGTCCCAGAACGGCGGTCCGGCTGGATCTCATGAGTCCCCCGAATGGTGGCGCGCATGTTGCGATGGAGTGGCCCGGCGACGGCGCTGACTCTACCGCGGAGGCCACCGAGCGTCAACCGCCCGTTGCACACTTCGTCGTCCACCCGGCCGCCCGACTTGGTGTATTGTTGCGCCGTGGCCGACCGCCCCATTCCAGTCTCCGATGGCCGTGTCCGGAGTCATGGTCCGGCGCCGGACCCGGCATCCGACCCGGCTCCTCGCGACATCTCCGCACTCGACGGCCTCACCGGCGCGACGGTGGTTGTCGATCCGCGGAAGCTCCACCAGGCGTCGCGTTCCCTCTCCCGCAAGGGATCCCTCCTCTGCATCGTCGGCACCAACGCGGACATCGGCATGCACGTGCTGGTCGAGGAATCGGTCCTCATCGGGCGACAGCCGCCCGCGGGATTCGTCATCCACGACGCCGGCGTGTCGCGGGCGCACGCCCGCGTCGAGTGGCTCGGCCAGCGGTACGTGATTCGCGATCTGGGCTCGAGGAACGGCACGCTCGTCAACGGCGCGGGCGTTCACGGCGAAGCCGAACTTGCCGACGGCGACAAGATCGTCCTCGGCGCGACGGTCCTGAAGTTCACCTTCGTGGACGAGACCGAGGCGGTCTACCTCCGGCAGGTGGACCAACTGGTCGGAACCGACGACCTGACGGGCCTGCTGTCGAAACACCGGTTCGACGCCATGTTCAAGGAGGCCGTCCGCTCCGCGCGGGCCGCGGGGCTGCCGCTCGCCGCGCTGATGATGGACATGGACGGCCTGAAGGCGGTCAACGATCGGCACGGCCACCAGGCCGGGGCCCAGACGGTCCGGCTCGTCGGCATCCTGATCGGGGAGACGCTGGGCGATGACGGTCGGGCGTGCCGCTTCGGCGGCGACGAGTTCGCGGCCTACGTGCCCGGCGCGGGGCCCGAGCGGGCGCTGGAGCTGGCCGAACGGATTCGCCACGGCGTCGAGGCGATGCGCGTGCCGTGGAAGGGCGCCGAGCTGGCCGTGAGCATCAGCATCGGCGTGGCCTCGCTGACGCCCGATGTCACCGACGCCGCCCCGCTCCAGCACCTCGCCGACCTCGCCCTGTACCGGGCGAAGGCCACGGGCAAGAACCGCGTCTGCACCTGGTCGCCGGCCGACCGGGCGTAACACCCCCGGGGCCGTCGCATGCTAGGATCCCGCAAACCGCCTCCGGAGGAGTCTCACGATGGCGATCGAACTGCGTCCGCTGCGTGCAGGAGAACTTCTCGACGCGACGTTTTCTCTCTACCGAAGGCACTTCCTGCTCTTCGTCTCGCTGACGGCCATCCCGTATCTGCTCGTCTTGCCGATCAACCTCGTCCAGGCCGCCCGTACGACCCGCGCGTTCGACTGGTCGCCGGCCGGACTGTTGTTGATGGCGGCGGGCTGGCTCGCCTCGCTCATCGCGTTCGCCGCGGCTCAGTCGGCGACGTTCGCGGCGATTTCCCACGTGTATCTCGGCCGGCCCGCCACGGTGGCCGGATCGTTCTCGCAAGTCCGCGGACGCATACTCGCGGTGGCCGGGATCGGGTTCTGCGTGGGTGTCGCGATCCTTCTCGGGTGCGTCCTGCTCATCGTGCCCGGCGTGCTGCTGGCCGTCATGTGGGCGCTGACGATTCCCGCTGCCGTCCTCGAGGGGAAATCGCTCGTGAAGGCGACGGCTCGGAGCGCCGAGCTGACCAAGGGCCATCGCGGTCGCGTCTTCCTGCTCGGCGCACTGTTCGTCCTGCTCATCTGGATCGTGTCCATCATCCTGAACTTGCCGGTGGTGGTGGCCACCTTCGTGGTTGCGATGAAGGCGGCCACCCCGGCCGCCGTCGCGCTTCCCCCGTGGCTCCTGGTGCTGACCCTGCTCAACTCGTTCGTGTCGAACTCGCTGCTCTGGCCGCTGATGCTGATTCTGCTCGGGCTCTTGTACTACGACCTGCGCGTGCGGAAGGAAGCGTTCGACCTGCAGCTTCTCATGACCGAGATTGACGGCGCGACGCCATCGGCGCCGGGCAGCCTGTGACGAGGCGGCTCGCGGCGTGCCTGTTGCCGTGTCTCCTGCTGATTGCCGGCAGCGGCCGCGCGCTCGCCGCCGGACCGGGCAGACAACAGGCGCTGACGCCGGGCGAGTACCGTGCGCAACTGGTGGCGCTGCGCGAGGCCGTGGCGCGCCGGGAGAGCGCGGGCGCGCTGCGCGATCGCGTCCCTGCCTCCTGGTCGATCGAGGGCGGGGCGGTCCGCTTCACCGTGTCCTCTCGACCGGTGAGGGATTTGCTGGCCGCGAGCGTCGGTGCCGACGTCCGGGAGAAGTCGAAGGCGCTGGACGCCGTCCTGGCGCGGATGATCGCGGATGTGGACGAATACCAGGCGGCGCCGCGCGACCTGTCGCAAGAGCGCCGGCGGGCCGACGAGATCCTCTCGCGGCCCGAGTTCCGCGGGGTGCACGGGCCGGGATGGTGGGACCGCGTTCGAGACCGGATTGCCGGGCTGCTGGTCGATTCTGTTCTCCGGCTTGCTGGGCTCGTCCTCGTTCCCCGTCGTCGCACGCGCGGTGGTGTTCGGGCTCGTGGCGCTGGCGCTCCTCGTCCTGGCCTTCTGGGTGTACCGGACGTTGCGGGCGGGCGAGCTGGCGGTCGTCGTCCCGCCGGGGGTGCCGGTCTGCGCGAGGGAATGGACCGTGTGGCTGGCCGACGCGAAGGCGGCGGCCGAAGACGGAGACTTTGCCGGGGCCGTCCATCGTGCCTACTGGGCGGGGATCTCGTTTCTCGAGATGCAGCGCGTCTGGCCGCCCGACCGCGCGCGCACGCCGCGTGAGTACCCTCCGCCTGCTGCCGGACGGCAGCGGGCACGCCCCGGCGCTGGTCGCGCTGACGCGAACGTTCGAGCCGGTCTGGTACGGCCGTCAAGCGGCCGACGCGCGGACCTTCTCGCACGCGCTCTCCAGCCTGGAGGATTCGGGATGCCGCTGCAGCTAGACGTCGCAGACCGTCGTCTGCTCGCCGGCGCATTCGCGGTGCTGGTGCTGCTCGTCGCGGCGGCCCTGCTGCTCGTGCCGGCCGGCGACAACGACACGGAGATGCCGACGAGTTACTCGGCGGCATCGGGCGGCGCGAGGGCGGCCTACCTGCTGCTGAAGGAGTCCGGGTACCGCGTCGCCCGCTGGGAACGTCCTCCCGCCGACCTTCCGAAGGACGGGACCGGCCGGCTGCTCGTTCTGGCCGAGCCCGGGTCGCTCGGTGACGAGAAGGACACCCGGGCCATCGCCAGGTTCGTGTCCGCGGGCGGCCGCGTGATCGTGACCGGCCTCGGGGCCATCACGCTCGTCGAGGACGCGGCGATTGCAGTCGAGCCGTGGGGCGGGCGCACGTGGCAAACAGCCACGGCGGCCTCGCCGTCGGCGATCACGCGGGCGGCCCCGCGGATCAGGCTCGCGCCGCTGACCTGGTCGGCGTCGCCCGGGACGGCGCTCTACGTGAGCGCCGGCAAGACGCGCGTGTTCCGCCGGCGGACGGGCGCCGGCGAAGTGATCTGGTGGGCCTCCCCGACGCCGCTGACCAACGCCGGTCTGAAGGAGCCGGGCAACGTCGAGTTCCTGCTCGCCTGCGTGGGCGACAGGGAGTCGGTCTCGGTGTTGTGGGACGAGTACTTCCACGGGTACCGGGCATCGGCCGTCGCCGCGGCGGCCCATTCCCCGATCGGCTGGCTCCTCGGGCAGGGCGCGCTGGCGGGCCTGGCGATCCTGCTGACCTTCTCGCGCCGCAGCGGCCCCACGATCCCGCCACGCGACGTCAGCCGGCTGTCGCCGCTGGAGTTCGCCCGGACGCTCGGCGGCTTGTACGCGAGAGCGCACGCGGCGTCGGCGGCGGTTGAGGTGTGCCACGCCCGGTTCCGCGGCTCGCTGACGCGTCGCCTCGGCATGCCGATCGACACGCCCATCGGGGAACTCGAGCGGGCGCTGAAGGAGAGATGGGCGTTCTCGGACGCGACGTTCCGCGCGACGCTCGAGTCGTGCGCGTCGGTGCGGGAACACCCCCACGTGAAGCCCCGGCACGCGCTGCGCCTGGTGCGCGCGCTGTACGGCTACGCGGCGAAACTCAGATTGTTCGACGCATGAGGACGAACCCATGGAATCGGTGTCAAGCGTCGCTCGTCAGGTGTGCGCGGAGATGGGGCGGGTGGTCGTCGGCCAGTCGGAGATGAGGGACCAGTGCCTCATCACGCTGCTGTGCCAGGGCCACGCGCTGCTCGAGGGGGTGCCCGGGATCGCCAAGACGCTGGCGGTGAAGACGCTGGCCAGGCTCGCCGCGCTCCAGTTCCAGCGCGTGCAGGCCACCTCGGACCTCATGCCGGCCGACATCCTCGGCACCAACGTCCTGAACCTCGCGACGAGCCAGTTCGAGCTGCACCGCGGTCCGGTCTTCAGCGACCTGCTGCTGGTGGACGAAGTGAACCGCATGCCCCCCCGAACGCAGGCGGCGCTGCTCGAGTGCATGGAGGAACGCCAGGTGACGCTCGACGGCCGGCGCTACCAGCTGTCCGACTCGTTCACCGTGTTCGCCACCCAGAACCCCATCGAATTCGAAGGCACCTACCCGCTGCCCGAGGCACAGCTCGACCGGTTCCTGCTGAAGATCCGCGTGACCTACCCGTCGCCCGAAGACGAGGTCAAGCTGCTGGCGGGCGTGCAGGCGGGCTTCGACGCCCGCGACCTCGACTCGATGCCGCTCGCCGCCATCGAACCGCAGCGGCTGGCGGACGCGCGGCGCGAGGTCAAGGCCGTCAAGGTCCAGGACGCGCTCTTCGACTACATCGTGAACATCGCGCGGCGAACGCGGACCTGGCCGTCTCTCTCGCTCGGCGCCAGCCCGCGCGCGGCGCTGGGGCTGCTGGCCGTGTCGAAGGCGATGGCCGCGCTGGATGACCGGGACTACCTGATTCCCGATGACGTGAAGCAGGCGGCGGGGCCCGTGCTGCGGCACCGGGTGGTGCTGAAGCCGGAGGCCGACCTCGAGGGCGTGACCGCCGACCAGGTGATCCAGGACGTGGTGCGGGCGGTCGACGTGCCGCGGTGAGGTGCGGGTGTGAGTGATCTCGACGCGCTGGTCGTGCCGCCCGTGGAAACGGCGTCGGAGCCGGCCGGGCGCCTGGCGTTCGCGGCCGGCCGCCGGTTCTTCCTGCTGCTCGCGATCGGCTTCGTCTGGCTCGTGCCCGCCTTCGTGGATCTCCGGCTGGCCTACGCGGTGGTCGCGTGGGACGTGCTGCTCGCGATCGCGTGGATCGTGGACGCCGCCACCCTCCCGCACCCGTCGAGCCTCGTTGTGTCGCGATCGTGGGGGTCGCCGCTCGCGCTCTCGGTCGAGTCGCGAGTGCAGATCGACCTCGTCAACACCTCGGGAACCACGCTGTTCGTGCGGGTCACCGACGACGTGCCGCCACCGCTGCGCCGGGAGCCCGCCCACCTGGACGCCGTGCTCCGGGCGCACGCGTCGTCGACCGTCGGCTACCGGGTGCGTCCGCTGGAGCGCGGCGACATCGCGGTCGGGGACGTCTGGGTGCGCTACCAGGGTCCGTTTCGGATTGCCGAGCGGTGGGCGCGCGCGCGGCTCTCGCTCCGGCGCCCGGCGGTGCGCGTCTACCCGAACCTGGACGAGGCCAGGCGGCACGCAATCTTCCTCGTGCGCAGCAGGCAGAGCGCGGTCGAGCGCCGCCGCGCCAGGGTGCGCGGGGCGGGCCGCGAATTCGAGAGCCTGCGAGAGTACCGCGAGGGCGACGAGTTCCGCGACATCTGCTGGACCGCGTCTGCCCGCCGAGGGAAGCTGGTGGCGCGGACGTTCCAGGTGGAACGCAGCCAGACGATCTGGATCGTGGTCGATTCCGGCCGCCTGATGCGGACTCGCGTCGGCGAGTTGAGCAAGCTCGATTACGCCGCCAACGCAGCCCTCAGCCTGGCGCAGGTGGCGCTTCACACCGGCGATCGCGTGGGCCTGATGGCGTACGGCCGGCAGGTCCGCCACAGGGTGCCGGCCGCGCGGGGCAGCGCGCACCTCAAGGTGATCCTCGACCGCCTGGCCACGATGAAGGAAGAGTCGTCGGAGTCCGACCACCTGATGGCGGCCGGCCGGTTGCTGGCCGACCAGAAGCGTCGCTGCCTCGTCGTCTGGCTGACGGACCTGCCCGAGACCGCGATGACCCCGGAAGTGGTCGAGGCCGCGCAGGCGATGCCGCGCCACCTGGTGCTGCTCGTGGCCATCGGGCAGCCCGATCTCGCCAGGCTCGCGGCCAGGCAGCCCGACAGCGTGTCGGACATGTACCGGGCGGCCGCCTCGCACGAGCTGCTGCACAGGCGCGAGGCGCTGATCGCCAGGATGCGCGACCGCGGCGTGCTGGCGCTCGAGGCCAGTTCCGCCACCCTCAGCCCGGCGCTCGTGAACGCCTACCTGGACATCAAGGAACGAGGCCGCCTGTAGGCCCGGCCGCCGCCTCCCGCCGCGAGAACAGGTAGGCCACGAGCAGCGCGAAGAGCGACGCGCCGGTGGCGAACTTGAGCGGCACCGCCAGGCTGGTCGGCGAGATGAACGCCTCGACGAGGCCCGCAACGAGGAGCAGGGGAATACAGCCGAGCAACAGCCGCACGGCCTCGCCGCCCGCCGATTGGAGCGAGACCTTTCGCGGCAGCACGCCCGGGAACAGCAGCCCCTGGGCCAGCCGCAATCCGCCGCCTCCGGCGATGAAGATGGCCGGCAGTTCGAGGACGCCGTGCGGGGCGACGAAGCTCCAGAGCGGCACGCTCATCGCCGCCTGCGCGCACGCGGTGGCCACCACGCCAATCATGAGGCCGTTCAGCACGAGCATGTAGATCGTGCCCAGCCCGGCGGTCAGGCCGAGCGCGAAGGTGACGAACGAGACGCTCAGGTTGTTGGTGGCGATCGCGCTCGACGCGACCGGCTTCACGGTGAGAATGGAGTGCGTCCACATCTCCCGGTGCGCGATCGTCTGCACCATCGACGGGCCGAGGACGCGCGCCTTGAAGTCGGGATCGCGCAGCGTCATGCCGGCGCCGACCAGCCCGCCGAGCGCGAACAGCGACAGCGCGATGGCGCACACGCCCGCGTTGCGGCGGAAGACGCGCGGCCAGTCGCGGAAGAACGCGACCATCTGCCACGGGTGGCCGCGGTCGGCCGCATAAATGGTATTGTGTGCGCGCGCGAGCAGCTGGTTCAGGTACTGGGCGAAGTGGACCGACGTCGGGTCCTCGCGGATGGCGGCCAGGTCGGCCGCGATCTGCCGGTAGAGCAGCCCCAGGTCGCGGAGATCCTCGCGCGTCAGCGACCGAAGGCCGTCGCGACGCGCCGAGTCCAGCAGGTGCTCGAGGCGGGTCCAATGCGGTTTGCGGCGGGCGAGCCAGTTCGTGGAGAGCACGGTGAACTCACTTGATCGGTTGGAGATCGACACTCCCGAGCAGATTGCGCTCGAACTGCCCCTGGCGGGGATCGGCAGCCGCTTCCTCGCCATCGCCATCGATACTGTACTGCAAGTCGCGGCCGGCATCGCGCTGAGCATCGCCGTGCCGGTGCTGGTGCTCGCGACGGGCCTCGGGGCCGGCCAGTGGGGCCTGGTCCTGCTCGTGGTAGGTTCGTTCCTGCTCTACTGGGGCTACTTCCCGTTCTTCGAGGCCATCTGGAGAGGGCAGACACCGGGCAAGCGCGTGGCGCACATCCGCGTGATCAAGGAGTCGGGCCGCCCGATCACCGTGTTCGAGGCCATCATCCGGAACCTCGCCCGTGTCGTGGATTTCCTCCCCATCCTCTACGGGGTTGGCATCGTCTGCATGCTGCTCAACCGGCAGAACCGGCGCCTCGGGGATTTCGCGGCCGGAACGGTCGTGGTGCACGAGAAGGACGCCGAGGACCTGCGGCCGTACGTCGATCTCGCGCCCGCCGCCGCGTCCGGCTCGCAGGAGGTCGCGCCGCTCGATGCCGACACCGCCACGCTGGCGCGCGACGACCTGCTGCTCATCGAGACCTACCTGCAGCGCCGCCTCGATCTCGGGCTCGAGGTCCGCGAGAAGATGGCCAACGACATTGCGGCCCGCATACGGGCGAGGACCGGCCTGGCCGGCCAGCCGCATCAGTCGCCGGACGACTTCCTCGAGGCCGTCGCCCGGCGCATCCGCGAAAACGCGCGGTTCTGAGCGGGAGCGAGCCCCCGTTGGGACGGGCTGTTCTCATCCGCCGCCGGGACCGCGGGGCCGGAACACCGGCCGGCGGGGCGACTACCGGTCTGCCACGACGATGACGACCTTCCCGCGCGCGTGGCCCGCTTCGAGGTAGCGAATCGCGGCGGGGACGTCGGCGAGCGCGTAGCGACGGTCGATCACCGGCGTGACCTGCCCGGATTCCATCAGCGTGGCAATCGTCTCGAGGTCCCGCCGGTTGAACCTGGCGAGCATCAGGCCCACCTTCTGCCTCGAGAACCACGAGATCGCCGCTGCCTGGATCGCTACCGTGACCAGGTCGAACAGCCCGGCATCCCCGCCCCCGACCATGAGGTAGGTTCCGCCGCGCTTGAGCACGCGCCGGCAGTCGGCCAGCGAGTGGTTCGTCACCATGTCGAGGATGAGGTCGTACCGGAGGCCGCCGCGGGTGAAGTCCTCGCGGGTGTAGTCGATGACGTGGCCCGCGCCGAGTGACCGGACCATCTCCACGTTCGCCGCGCTGCAGACGCCCGTCACCTCCGCGCCGAACGTCCTGGCGATCTGTACGGCCAGCGTCCCGACCCCTCCCGACGCCCCGTTGATGAGGACCTGCTGCCCCGGCTGAATCCGCCCCCGGTCGCGGAGACCCTGCAGGGCCGTGAAGGCCGCCACCGGCGCCGCGGCGGCCTGCTCGAACGTGACGCCGCCGGGCTTTCGAGCCAGCGCGGACTCGGCCGCGCACGCATA
The DNA here is from genome assembly GCA_963776495.1 of uncultured Acidobacteriota bacterium. Lineage (GTDB taxonomy): Bacteria > Acidobacteriota > Vicinamibacteria > Vicinamibacterales > Fen-181 > FEN-299. The sequence continues at coordinate 345,349 of CAVZMW010000004.1, forward strand.
CTCGGCGAAGGAGCCGCGGCACGCACCGAACACCTCGTCGCCTGCCTTGAACCCGGTCACGCTCCGGCCGACCGCTTCCACCACTCCGGCCACATCGACGCCGAGCCGGTGGACCTTCGGCCTGGTCAGCCCCGTCATCAGGCGGACCATGCGCGGCGAGCCTCTCATGAAGTGCCAGTCGAGAGGATTGACCGACGCCGCCCGCACCCTGACGAGCACCTGGCCGTCGGCGGGCGTCGGCCGCTCGACCTCGGCGCACCTCAGGACATCGGGCGGACCGTAGGTGTCGTAGACGATGGCTCTCATGACGAGCCGATTCTACAACGTCGGATGACAGCCCGGAGGCCCGCGCGGCCCCCGTGGGTTCGGTTGGCCGTCAGAGCATTCCGGGAGTCATCCCGGTGTTGATCGGCGTATGATCACTCGATGAAGTTCGAGTGGGACCGAAAGAAGGCGGGATCGAGCTTCGAGAAACACGGTGTCTCGTTCGAGGAAGGGTCCAGCGTTTTCGGTGACCCGCTTGCCGGAACGATTCCGGACCCCCTGCACTCAGCCGGAGAGGCTCGGTTCGTGACGATCGGAAACTCCGGTGCGGGTCGGCTCGTTGTCGTCGTGCACGCCGATGGAGGCGAGCGCGTTCGGCTGATCAGTGCCCGTCCGGCGACGCCCGCCGAAAGAAAACGATATGAACACCAGAGTTCGAGGAGCAGACGGTAGCGAGATGCGTGCAGAGTACGACTTCAGCAACGCGGTTCGCGGCAAGTACTACGAGAGCTACAAGCAGGGCACCAACGTCGTGCTCTTGGATGCTGATGTGGCGGAGGTGTTCCCCAACGCCGCGGCCGTGAACGACGCGCTGCGGCTCCTCGTCGCGCTGGCGGACGCGAAGGCGTCTCGCCGGAACGCCGGTGTCCGGCGACCAAGCAAGAAGGCCAGGGTGCCGGGCCGGACCACGCCAGAGATTCCTGCGAAGACGCGGTCTGGCGCCGCTCGAGGCTGACCAGCCTCCCCCCGGGGCTGTGGCCGGGTGTGGCCCAGGCAGCGTCCGCGGCCGGCGGGCAGGCGCGCGCTATCCGCGCTGGATCGGCCGCTACGCGCTGCGCCGGGGAATCGCGCCACCGCTCCGCCTCCGCCAAGGCGGACCGCCGAAGCCGGGCGCGAAGGCGGTCGTCGCCTTCGGTGTCGTTGGGGGGACGGCCCGCTCCGAAGGCCTCCTCGCGAGGCATCCCGGCCCAGCCGGCTCCAGCCCGACTCGCGGCCTCGTGGCGACGCGGCCCGGTGGGCTCTATGCCGCGCCACAGAAGCCATTTTCATGGGCCAGGGTGAGCCCCGGCTCATTATTCAGGCGCAAGGCGTAAGAAGTGTGGGGTGGGTAACGGGGTTCGAACCCGCGACTTCCGGAGCCACAGTCCGGCGCTCTACCGCTGAGCTATACCCACCATTGAGGCGAGGAAAACACTCAATAATACCATCGCCGGGCCCGTCGGCCTACGGGCTTCTGGCTCCAGGCTCCAGGCTTCGGGCCGTGTCACGTGCGGCAGGGCCCTGAGCCCTGAGCCTTAAGCCTTCCTTGGCCTGACTCCAATTCCCGGCCAGGCGGGGATGGTGATCTTCCCGTCCACGACCGTGGTCCCCTCGTACGGGTCGTTGCTGATGAGCAGCGCGCCGTCGAGGTCCGCCCAGTCCACCATCGGCGAGAGATGCGACGCCGCCGAGATCGCGCACGAGGTCTCGGTCATGCAGCCGAGCATCACCTTCATGCCGAGCGCGCGCGCCAGCACCAGCATCTGCTGCGCCTCGCGCATGCCGGTGGACTTCATCAGCTTGATGTTGATGCCGCTCACCGCGCCGTACAGTCTCCGCACGTCCGCCAGCCGCTGGCACGACTCGTCGGCCATGATCGGCAGCGGGCTCCGCTCGGTGAGCCAGGCGAAATCGGCGAGCGGCGCCTCCTTCGGGAACGGCTGCTCGACGAAGAGCACGTTCCGCTCCTTCAGCCACGCGATCTCGTCGAGCGCCTTCTGCCGGTCGGGCCACCCCTGGTTCGCGTCTGCCGTCAGCGGCTTGTCGGTCACCGAGCGGATGGTCTCGATCATCTCGTGGTCGTTCTCCCGCCCGAGCTTGACCTTGAGCACCTTGAACTCGGCCGCCTCCCGCACCTTCTGGCGCACCACGTCCGGCGTGTCGATCCCGATCGTGAAGCTCGTATAGGGCGCCTTCGCCGCATCGTAGCCCCAGATGTTGTACCAGGGCTGGTTCATCAGCTTGCCGACCAGGTCGTGGAGCGCGATGTCCACCGAGGCCTTCGCCGCCGGGTTGCCTGGCGCGATACGGTCGATGTCGGCGAGGATCGTCTCGAGTTCGAAGGGATTCGGGTACCTCGAGAGATCCACCTTCGCCAGGAAGGCCGCGCAGGTCGTCTGCGTCTCGCCCAGGTACGGAGGCATCGACGCCTCGCCGCGGCCGACGACCCCGTCGTACTCGATCTCGGTCAGCACGTCCGGCGTCGTGGTGCGCGACGAGACGGCGATGGTGAACACGTGCCGGAGGGCGATGGTGAACGGCTTGTAGGTCAGCTTCATCCGCGCCGGCGCGGAACGCGCGGGCTTCTGCCGAGCGGACGCCTGGCGGGCCAGCGCCGGCGCCAGCACGGAGGCGCCCAGCAGGGCGCCGTTCCTGAGGAACTCTCGTCGATCGCTCATGACTGCTTGCTCCGAGGTTCGGGCGGCTCGGGGACACGACCGCCGGGGACCGGGCGGCTCACGGCCGGCCGGTCCGCCCCGGCCCGATCAGCTGCTCGAGCCGCTTGAGCAACTGCCGGTAGCCGTCGGGCTTGAGGAACAGGTGCGCGTGGTGCCGGCGGATGAGCGCCTGTTCCTCGGCATCGAGCGCACGGCCGGTCAGGATCATCACGGGCAGCGCGTCGAAGGCCGCGCGCAGCCGGATGAACGCCAGCACCTCGAGGCCGCTCCGCCCCAGACCTCGCGGATCCGGCATGCGGACGTCGAGCACGACGGCGTCAACGCGCACCTGGTCGAGCGTGCTCAGGGCGCCGTCCACGTCGGTCGCCTCGTACACCCTGTACTCCGCGTCCTCGAGGTAAGCCCGCAGGAACGACCGCACCGCCCCCTCGTCGTCCACCACGAGCACGGTGGGGACGGAGCCTGCGCCCTCGCTCTGGGCCGGTGGCGGTCCCTCTCCGGAGCCGGGCGACGCGCCGTCGCCGGGAGGAGGCGTCGTCGCGGACGCCCCGGGGCCGGTCGGTTTCGCCGCCGGTGGAGCCTCGGCCCCGGCCTGCTGCCAGCCGCGCGACTCGATCGCCTCACGGAACTCCTCGGCCCGCGCCGCCAGGAGCGACGCGTCGGGGAAGGTCTCGGTGAGGAACACCTCGTCGCCCATCAGGACGCGAAGCTCGAAGCGGCTGCCGCTCGGTTGACGAAGGCAGCGGACTTCTCGCCCGTGGACCCGGAGGGACCACAGCACCACCGGATCGTTGTTCGACGCCATGGGATTCACCTTTCGACAGCCGGCGGAAGGCCTGACCCTCGACCCCGCTTCCGCGCCGGCCAGCTACTGGCGCACGATGGAGCCATCTTTCATCACGAAGCGGACGTTCCTGAGGGCCGTCGCGTCGCGCGTCGGGTCGCCGTCGACGGCGACGACGTCAGCCAGCAGGCCCGGCTTGAGCGAGCCGAACTCCGAGGCCTTGCCGAGAACGGCGGCGTTGACCGACGTCGCGGCCTTGAGCGCCTGGACCGGCGTCATGCCGTCGCGCACCATCCACTCGAATTCGCGGTAGTTGTCGCCGTGCGTGAAGACGCCGACGTCGCTGCCGAGGCCGATCGTGACGCCGAGCCTCATCGCGATCTGGAACGCGCGCTTCACGCTTTCCATGTCTGCGGTCGGCGGGGACACGCCCCGCTTGTACCCTTCAAAATACTCCGAATAGGCCTCCGCCGTCGCCAGCGTCGGGAAGTAGGCCACGCCGCGGTCGGCCATCAGCTTGAACACCTCTTCGGTGCCGTAGTAGCCGTGCTCGACCGTTTGCACGCCCGCGAGCACGGCGCGCTTCATCCCCTCGGGTGTCATGGCGTGAGCCGACACGGGGCGCCCGGCGCCGTGCGCCTCCTCCACGAGCACCTTCAGCTCGTCCGGCGAGAAGGTCGCGGCGTCGGGGCCGCCGCCGCGGCGGTAGTCCGTGTACACCTTCACCCAGTCGGCGCCGTGGCCGATCTGCTCGCGAACCGCCTTCAGCACCTCCGCCGTTCCGCTGGCTTCCTGGGCTCCCTTCGGCGGCACGAACTCCGGGGCGAACCCCCACGGTCCGGGCCCGTAGCTCGCCGTGGCAACGATGGCCCTGGTCGCCACGAACAGGCGCGGTCCCGGGATCCGCCCCTCGTCGATGGCGCGCTTCACGTCGACGTCGGCGAAGCCGGCGCCCTCGGTGCCCAGGTCGCGAAGCGTCGTGAACCCGGCCTCGAGCGTCCGCTTGCAGTGGAGCGTGGCGGCGATCACCCGGTACGCCTGGGATTCCCTGAGGACCTGGTCGTTCCAGAGCGTCTCGTTGTACGGGTGCAGGAAGATGTGCGAGTGGGCGTCGATGAGCCCGGGCATGACCGTCGCGCCGGGCAGGTCGATCACGCGCGCGCCGGCCGGCGCCTGCACCTGGGCGGCGGGACCGACGGCGGCGATCCGCTTCCCGGTCACGAGGACGACCCAGCCGTCGCGCGCCTGGTCGCTCACGCCGTCGAAGACGCGCGCCGGCCTCAGCAGGATCGACGCGGACGCCGGCGCCCCCGGGCCCGGGCGCTGGGCCAGCAGGCCGTCCTGCCCCAGGGCGAAGGCCGACACGACGAGCAGGCTGGCAAGGACAAGACGACGGATGTTCATGGGTCGACTCCGGGGAGGGGTGCGACGCCCAAATCCTAACAGAGAACGCCGAAATTCCCACGGGTCCGCGGGTGTCGTGAGAGAATCGAGCACGACCCGGTTGGCGGGCCCTCCCTGGCGCCGCCCCGCGGTCCGACACCGCGATGTCCCATTCCCGGTTCCGTCTCGCGTCGATTCTCCTCTCCGTGGGCCTCGGTCTCGCGACGTTCACGGCCGCGCAGGCGCCCGTGAAGCCGGGGGTCCTGCGCCTGGCGACGACGACGAGCACCGACGATTCGGGCTTGCTCCGGGCGATTCTCCCGGCGTTCGAGAAGCTCTGCGCGTGCCGGGTGGACGTCATCGCGGTCGGCACCGGGCAGGCGCTCGAGATCGGGCGGCGGGGCGACGCCGACGTCGTGCTCGTGCACGCCCGCAAGCTGGAGCTGCAGTTTCTCGCCGAGCGCCAGGCGCGCGAGCGGCTCGACGTCATGTACAACGACTTCGTCGTCGTCGGTCCGGCGGCCGACCCGGCGAAGGTCGCCGGCCGGCGATCGGCCCGCGACGCATTCACGGCGCTCGCGGCTGCGAAGGCGCCGTTCGCGAGCCGCGGCGACAAGTCGGGGACCGAGACGGCGGAGCTGGGCGTCTGGGCCTCAGCGAACCTGAAGCCGGCGGGCGCGTGGTACCGTTCGCTCGGCCAGGGGATGGGGGAAACGCTCATCGTGGCCGACGAGCTGCGCGCGTACACCCTGAGCGACCGCGGCACGTGGCTCGCGATGCGGGACAAGCTGCCCAATCTCCGGCTGCTGCTGGGCGGGCGCTCCATCGCCGAGAACCCCGATTCCGCCCTTCGCAATCAGTACGGCGTGATGGCGATCGACCCGCGCGTGCACCCGGGGGTGAACGCGGAGGCGGCGAAGCAGTTCGTCGAGTGGCTGGTGTCCCCGGAGACGCAGCGCGTCATCGGGGAGTTCGGCGTGAAGCGGTTCGGGCAGCCGCTCTTTTATCCCGACTCCGACCTTTGGAAGGCCAGCCGAGGCCCGGCGCGGTAGCCAGCCAGTCGTCTCAGAGCCTTTGAAACCGTGTCCGAGCTGCTGACCGAATTCCGCCGTCCCGAGCTGCTGCAGATCGTCGCCCTGACGCTGCGCGTCAGCGGCGCGGCGCTCTTGCTGGCCACCGTGACCGGCGTGCCCCTCGGCGCCCTGCTGGGCCTGGTTCGCTTTCGCGGCCAGCGCCTGGTGACGCTCGTTCTCTACACCGGGATGGGGCTGCCGCCGGTGGTCGTCGGCCTGTTCGTCTACCTGTCGCTTTCGAGCAGCGGGCCGCTCGGCGCGCTGGGGTGGCTGTTCACGCCGGCGGCCATGGTCGTGGCGCAGGCGATCATCGCCTTCCCGCTCGTCGCGGGCCTGACGATGAGCGCGGTGGCCGGCGTCGATCGGACGGTGCGGCAGCAGGTGTTCGCGCTGGGGGCGTCGCGCTGGCAGAGCGCGTGGACGGCGCTCCTCGAGGCGCGCGTCGGCGTGACGGCCGCCATCGTCGCCGCCTTCGGCGGCATCATCTCGGAGGTGGGCGCGGTGATGCTGGTCGGCGGCAACATCGAAGGGCAGACGCGCGTCCTGACCACGGCCATCGTCCTCTACACGCGCCAGGGGGAGTTCGCCCTGGCGATGGCGCTGGGCGTCGTCCTCATCGCCGTCGCCTTCGGCGCCAACGTCCTCCTGCTCCGGCTGCAGGGCAGGCTGCGCGACCGATGACGGCCGCACCTGCGCTCTACCGCCTGGAGTCGGTCCAGCAGCGCTACGGCGGGCGCCTGGTCCTCGACATCGACAGCCTGGAGATCCGGCGCGGCGAGACGCTGGCCGTCATCGGGCCCAGCGGGTCGGGCAAGAGCACGCTGCTGCGGCTGCTGCAGTTCCTCGAGCGGCCGACCGCGGGACGGCTGTGGTTCGACGACCGGCCGATCGACTCCGACCCGCCGCTCGACGTGCGGCGCCGCGTGACGACCGTGTTCCAGCGGCCGTTCGTGCTGAGCCGATCGGTGCGCGCCAACCTGGCCTTCGGCCTCCACGTCCGGGGCCTGTCGCGCCGGCCGTCGGACATCGATCACCTGCTGGCGGCCCTCGGCCTGTCGCAACTGGCGCACGCGCCGGCCCAGAGCCTGTCGGGCGGCGAGATCCAGCGTGTGGCGCTGGCGCGGGCATTGGCCTTCGACCCCGAGGTGCTGCTGCTCGACGAGCCCACGGCGAACCTAGACCCGCGCAATGTGCGCCTGGTCGAGGACCTCATCCGCGAGCGCCAGGCCCAGGGCGTCACCGTCGTCCTCGCCACGCACCAGATCTTCCAGGCCCGGCGCCTGGCGCACCGCGCGGCGCTTCTGCTCGACGGCCAGGTCGTCGAGATCGGGCCGACGGGGGAGATGCTCGACCGCGCGAAGGACGCGCGCACGAGGGCGTTTCTGAGTGGGGACATGGTGTATTAGTCGGCTGACGGCCGACGGCTGACGCCTACCGGCCCCGCCGTCCCGGTCAGGGCGTGCTGTATCGCGTGATACGCGACCACGTCGAGACCTTCTGCCTGCAGAGTGGAGCGGCCCTGGGCGAGCCCCTCGACAAAGCTCGGGACGAGTCGAAGGGCCACTCCTCGCGGCCGGTCGTGAGAGACGGGCCTTGGATGACGCGGCCGGCGTCGTCTACGATCGAGAGCCTTGGCCGAACTGCGACGAACCATATTGAGGAGGGGCCGGCCCGGCGGTCTACGCCGGGTGGGGACGGCTGTGTCGGTGCGGGGTCGGTCTCGCTTGCCTTCTCACCGCGCGGCGCGATAATGCGCCCTGTGTGAGAGTGCTGCGGCAGCACTGCCGCAGGGAATCCCGGTCGCCGGCGTCCGAGAACGGGCGTTAGGTTCACCGCCCGCAGCCCGCGCGTCGCCGGGGCAGACGAACACGCTGGCGAGTGATTCGGAGGCCACCGTTTCCGGGCGTCCGATACGCTACTATCTTCTCGAGCGCGTGGTGGGCTGAGAGGCACTTTCGGTCGGGAGAATCGACATGACTGGTTCGAGAGCTGCGTGGACGGCGGTCGTTGTTGCGGCTGTTGCGATGCTGTTGGCGCCGACGATCAGCGCACGGCAAGCCGCGGGGAGAGCTTCCCAGGCGGCACCCGGCGGCAACACCGCGATTTCATACCCGAAGCCGACCGCGACGACGCCCGCGGCTTGTCGGGCGGAAGTCCAGGACTTCGTGGCAGCGCAGAACAAGGCTGCCGGCATCAGCCGCGGCCCAATCACCGACAGGGCTCTCATCGCGACGTCACAGCGGATCAACGCCGCTCGGCTGGCGATGACCAGGGAGTGCGCGGCGAAGTTCGAGGTGGCGACGACCGCCGACAGTGACCTCGACGCGCTCGCCAACCTCTACCTCGACGCCAGCATGATCGACCAGGCGAAAGCGGCGTCCGAGCGGGAACTGGCGCTCGGGAGCCTCTCGCCGCGGGATCGGGCGGCTGCGGTCATCACCGGCATTTCGGTCGCTCGACGCGCGACGCCGTCGAAGGTCGACCGCGCGTGGCGTGTCGCGAACATGTATCCGAAGGTGGAAGCGCTGATCGACGAACTCGAGGGGAATCCATCGGCGACGTTCGAGCAGAAGTGGTCGCTGCGGACGTCGATGGAAGGCACCTACCGGGGAGACGACATCGACGCCGGCATCCTGAAGCACGGCGCGTGGATTCTCGAGCAGGCACGGCTCTTCCCGCCGGAGCTTCGCAAGAAGTACGGCGGCACGGTGGTCTCCGCCCACGTCAACATGGCAGAGGCGTATGCGGGTCAGGCCATGAACGACAAGGCGTTGACGCTGCTTCGGAGCGCGAAATCCGGCTGGAAGGACGCGGTCCCCGACGTTGACGACAGGATCGACCCGACGCTGCGGCGATACGAGCTGGTTGGGACCAGGGCGGCGGCCATCACCGCCTCGACCTGGCTGAACGCGCCGGCTGGAACGACCCGGATGGCGATGCCGGGGTCGGTGACCTTGCTGGAGTTCTCAGCGCACTGGTGCGGCCCGTGCCGCGAAAGCTACCCGGGCCTCAACCGCCTGCGCGAGCGCTTCAAGAACGACGCGTTCCGCGTCGTGATGGTCACCCGGCTCTGGGGCTACTTCGCGACCGAGCGAAGCCTGCCGGCCGACCAGGAGATCGCCCGCGACCGCGAGTACTTCGCCGAGCACGGACTCGACGTGCCCGTCGCGATCGGACCGCAGGTGAACGTCACGGTGGAGGGCGGGAAGGTCGTGTACACGCCGGGGCCAGACCGGAACGACACCGCTTACGCCGTCGGCGGGATTCCGCAGGTTCAGATCATCGACAAGAAGGGCACCATCCGCCTGATCATGGTTGGGTACGACGCGACGAACGAGGAGAAGCTCGCAACGCTGATCGAGGGGTTGCTGAAGGAGAAGTAGTTCGAAGGGCTCGCTCGCGGCGGCGGGTCAGCTCGTGAAGCCCTTTTTCTCTTGTTGCTTCCCTGTATTACCGCTTCACCAGTATCAGTTTCCCCGGCCGTGATTCATCGATGGTGTAGACGAAGCGCTTGAGAAAGCTCTGTCCCAGGAGCCCATCCACACCAATATCGGAAGCCTCGACGGCCGAGGCTTCCACTTGGGTTTCCGTCATCCCCGTCACGGTGATCCGGGGGATCTTGAAGCTCCGGCCTTGCATCTTCTGCCCGCCCGCCAGCACATGGGTGGTCTCCTCACCAAGAGTGGAGGTAAGACCCAGGGCATCGATCACTTCGGCACTCAGGGTGCTCACCATGGCGCCCGTATCCACCATGAAACAGCAAGGTTCACCGCACACTATCGCATCCACGAGCACCAGCCCGTTGGGCAAAGTGGCATGCTTGGCCTTGGCCCAGGCTGCCAGTTCGTGACGGAAGCCGCGCACCTTCGCGATGGAATTGTCCCATTCGGGCCCCGTCTGCCCCGCCCTGGCCTTCTCTTGCAGGTCGGCGAGCATGCGGTTGATCATCGCGAAGAGAACGAGATCCTGCCCGCGCTTCTGAAAGGACTCGTAAGCCTCTGTGCGGGCACTCAACGCGTGCTTTTCCGCATCGATCGTTTTCCTTGAGACCTCGAGGTTCCCGTCGCTGCGCTTCAGCAGCGCATGGTAGATTTCGACCTCCTTGCCCACCACGGTCATCGTCTGATTATGCCGCTCGACCAGTTGTTCACGCTGCCGCCTCAATTCGTTGTAGCGAGCGACAGCCGTGGCGTCACTTCGATCCGGTCGCTGCGCCAGCTTCTTGTCGCTGGCCTCCACCTTGAGCCGCAGGTCCTCGAGCGAGGCCTGGAGGCGCTCCACGTTCGCCCGTGCGGCATCCAGATCGGCGTTGCGCCTCGCCACGATGCCGTTGTACGCATCCACCGCGGCATTCACCCGTGTGTTCGCTGACTCGAGAGTCTCGCCCCTGTAGTAGCGATCCAGGAAGGACTCCACGAGGGCAACCTGTTCCTGGAAGGACTTCTGGCCAGGCTCCTGCGCGCTTAGGGCAATCCCTGAAACCAAGGGAAGAAGCAGGAGAATGCGATGAATATGTCGTGTCATGACCGGCTCCCGGATGCTGGCACGAAGAACCCTTGTGCCCACCATGAATGTGCGTCAATGGGTGGACCGGGGCATCGAAGCACGGGTTGGACGCAGCCGCGCAGATGGGTCCTCCTGGCCGGTTGGAGTCGAGGCCTTCCGTCCACGAGCGACGGCAGGACTATACTGGTCCCGGTGATTTCGTGAGTCAACCGAGTCCATTGCCCCACGACGTCGGTTCGCGGCTCAGGACGGTCGACCAGGCGCTCGACCGCTTCCCCGACGTGGTGTTCGCCTACTTGTTCGGCAGCGTGGCCACTGGCGATTGTGGCCCGCTGAGCGACGTCGATGTCGCGGTCTTCCTCGCGGGTGCGTGCGACCCAGAGAGCAGGCGCCTGGACATCATCGGCGCACTGACCACCTGCCTGGGAACCGACGCGGTCGATGTCGTGGTGCTCAACACTGCGCCGATCGCGCTCGCTGGCCGGGTGCTGTCGAAGCGCCGAGTGATCCTCGACAGGCGCCCCTTCGTCAGGCGCAGCTACGAGTCGCTCACGTCCCGCCAGTTCCTCGACTTCAGGCATCTTGAACACCGGCTCCTCCAGAGGAGGTTCGCCCGTGTTGGACAGAGACCTTCTGCTCCGGAAGCTGGCCGACCTTGACCTGTACCTGAGTCAGGCGTCCGAATTTCGCGCCGTCACGGCCGACGAGTACCGCCGGGACTGGGAGACCCAGCGCGTTGTCGAGCGAACGCTGCAACTGGCCATTGAGGCCTGCCTCGACGTGGCCAGTCACATCGTCGCCGATCGGCAACTGCGTGTTCCGTCCACTTACGCCGCGGTGTTCGAGGTGCTCGGCGAGGCGGGTCTCCTCGACGACGGCCTGCGAGAGACGATGGTCCGCATTGCCCGTTTCCGGAACATCCTGGTGCACGACTACGCGCGCATCGAACCCGCTGCCGTCGTCCGGAGTCTCCGCGAGGGCTTGGACGATCTGCGTCGCTTCGGGGAAGCAGCGCTCGGCTGGCTTTGATCGTCGTTGCGCCTTTTGGGAGCCAGCGTCTGAGCACGCGCGTTCTGTTCACCGCCCGCAGCGCGCGCGTCGCCGGGCCTGGCGAATGCGGCCTACTGTCATGGACGATTACGCCGCTTCCACGCTGATCCGCGCCGAGCGCCGTGACCGGGGTTTCTGGCGAATCACGATTCGTACGTCCCGATCGAGTGCGGTCAGAAACGTCATCAGCCGTTCAACCGAGAACCCCGCGAGCTTGTAGTTCCGCAGGGCCGACACTTTTGGCTGCGGGCGAATATCCCAAGAGTGGGATGTCTTGGCAAGGCCCAGAAGTCGGCTTTCGGTGTGCGGCCCCCGGTGACGTGCTGCCGCGCAACCGTCAGCGACTGGGAATGGGGTACGACAGCAGGACGACGCGCTCGTTCGGTTCGGTCTGCGTGAGAGTGCCGCGGCGGCGGCGCCTCTGCCCCCGACCCTTCGACCCTTCGATAAGCTCAGGGTCGCCTTGAGCGACGTCGAAAGGCGACAAGCTCGGGGCGGACCTGAATCCTGAATCCTGAATCCCGATTCCCGAATCCCTCTCTCAGAGTCCGTGCGTATGCGGGTGCGTGTGCACCTGCGCGCCGCCGTGGCGGTGGCGGTGGACGTGGATCAGGTTCGTGCGGTCGAGCAGGTCCTGGTCCTGCAGCAGTTCGGCCGGCGTCCGCTCGGCGACCAGGCGGCCCTTGTCGAGGACGAAACAGCGGTCCGCGATCTCGTCGAGGATGCCGAGATGGTGCGTCGCCGTGATGACCGACTTCGAGCCGTCGGCCCACGTCATCAGCAGGTCGATGAGCTGGCTCTGGCTGCGCGGGTCGAGGGCGTCGGTCGGCTCGTCGAGCAGCAGCACCTCCGGGTCCATCACGAGGACGCTGGCCAGCGCGACGCGCTTCTTCTCGCCGCCAGACAACCGGTGCGGCACGCGGTCCCTCAGGTGCGTCAGCCGGAGGCGCTCGAGCGTCTCCATGACGCGGCCCCGGATCTCGGCCGGCGGCAGCCTCAACTGCAGCGGACCGAAGGCAACCTCGTCGAAGACGGTGGCGCTGAACAGTTGCACGTCGGGGTTCTGGAAGAGCAGGCCGACGCGGCGCCGGAAATCGAGGGCGAACATCTCGTCGGCCAGACGCGTCTCGGTCAGGTCCTCGCCGAGGAACCGCACCCGCCCCGACTCGGGACTGTAGAGCCCGTCGAGGATCCTGAGCAGCGTGGACTTGCCCGACCCGTTCGCCCCGAGCAGGGCGATCCGGGTGCCGGCGGGGAGCGCCATCGACAGCTCGTCCACCGCGACGACGCGGTTGAAACGGTAGGTCACCCGATCGAGCTCGAAGAGATTCATCGGCCTGCCCATGTCGCGGCCGCCGAGACGGCCGCAAACGCCGCGAGCGCCATCCAGTCGGCACGCGTCATGGCAATCTCCTCCGCGAGATACACCTCGCCGCGGAAGCCGCGCGCCTGCATCGCCAGGGAGACCTCTCCGCCGAGCTGAAGGCTCCGTCCGAGCAGCACGCCGGCGTGCTGGCCCGCCAGCCGCCGCCGTTCAGCCGCCGTCAGGCGGCCGACCGCGCGGCTGCGGCGCGCGACGAACATGTCGTGCGCCGCCTCGAGCAGCAGCAGGATGTAGCGGTAGGTCATCCCGAGCACCGCGACCATGACCACGGGGATGCCGAATGCGCGAAGCGCCTTGAGCACGTGCGGCCACGGCGTCGTCAGGACGAGCAGGAATCCGAACGTGGTCGTGGCGGCCACGCGCAGGACGAGGTAGGCCGCCGAGGTCAACCCGGTCGAGGTCACTTCCCAGCCGAGCAGCGGCAGCCTCGCGACGGCGGGTCCGGGCGCCAGGAAGACCGCCGGGAGCGCCAGGGTGAACGACAGGCCGACCGCCGCCAGCCAGACGCCGGACACGAGTGTCCGCAGGCGCACCTTCGACAGCACGGCCAGCACGCACCCGACGACGAGCAGCGCGGCGACGATCTCCAGCCTGTGCGACAGTGCGACGGCCGCCACGAGCGAGAGAAGCCCGGCCAGCTTGACCCTCGGGTCCATCGCCTGCAGGAGCCCGGAGCGACAGGCCTCCGCCTCGGCTTCCGCCACCCGGTCCATCGCGCGGAGCAGGCCGTCAACCGTGCGTTCGACGGCGCCGCGACCGAACCCACCGCGCCTCACGTGATCACCGTGTCGTCGTCCGCGGCGCGGTGGCGCCGCGGGCGGAGCAGGGCGGCCACGCCCATCGTCGAGAGGACGACGAGGCCTGCGCCGAACATGGCGGAGAGGAAGTACCCGAACGTCCGGCTGCGGAGAAAGGGTGGCGCGTAGGCCGGGAACGGCGCCGTCCACACCGCGGCGAGGCGCTCGAGGCCGGCGGGCGGCACCGGCGGCGGCGCCTGGTGGAGCGACGCGGCGGCGATCGCCTGCCGGGCCGCGGGATCGGCCAACTCCGACGGGCTCCACTCTCCCCAGGCCGTGCCGCCGGCGAGCAAGCCGAGCGGCGTCAGCACGAGCAGCAGTCCCAGCGCGGCCCAGAGCGGGCGGAGGCTGCCCGTCGTCCCGGCGGCTGTCGCGCTGGGGTCCGAGCGCACGCCCGCCCCGGCCGCCGCGGCGAGCAGCGCCGGGTCGGTGCGCTGCAGGAAGGCGACGACGCCCCCGGTCAGCACGAACTCGGCGACGCCGGCGATGGTGAGGTGGCCGATCATCATCACGGGGACGGTGATGCCGAGCGGGTACGGGCAGTAGAGCGGCGCGCCGGACGCGTCGCGGAAGAACATCGGCTGGAGGCCGAACTCGACGGCGGCCGCCAGCGCCGACACGTTGATGGCGGCGTAGCCGGCCAGTCCCGCGGCGACCACGCGCCGGGCCGACTCGAGCGCGGACCGTCCGGCCATCGCGCGGTAGACGGTGAAGCCGACCAGCGATCCGGCGATCGCGATGTTGAAGCAGTTGGCGCCGAGCGCCGTGATGCCGCCGTCGCCGAAGAAGAAGGCCTGGATGGCGAGCGCCGTGGACACCGCCAGGATGGCCGCCGACGGCCCGAGCACGATCGCCGCGAGCGCCGCCCCGACGGCGTGGCCCGTCGTGCCGCCCGGCAGCGGGATGTTGAACATCATCACGACGAACGAGAACGCCGCGACGAGCGACAGGCGGGGCACCAGCCGCGCGTGCAGCGTCCGCTTCAGCCGGCGGAGCGCCACCCACCAGAACGGCGACGCGCCCGCGTAGAGCGCCGCGCACGTGCCGGGGCTGAGGTATCCGTCGGGGATGTGCACGAGGGGTAGCGTAGCATGGGGGACACCGCTCAGCGGATCACGGTCGAGACACGGGATGCCGAATGGCGGGCAACTGGCAGCGGACCGCGGCGCAGGCGCACGGCTGAAGCCGTGCGCTATCCGCTGTTTCTTGGATCAGATAGCGCAGGGCTTCAGCCCTGCGCCGGAGGGCCGGTCGTCGGCCGTCGGTCGTCAGCCGTCAGCCCGGTTGAGCACTTCCTGGTAATACCGCTCGTACTGCGGCACGATCCGGTCCGAGCAGTAGCGCCCCCGCACGACCTTCCTCCCGCTCTGGCCGACCCGCTGGCGCAAGGCCGGGTCGGAGAGCAGCGCGATCCCATGCGCCGCCATGCCGTCGAGATCGTCCGGCTCGTTCAGGTAGCCGCCGAGTCCGTGCTCGATCACTTCGGGCAGCCCGCCCACTCGCGACGCGACGACCGGCACCTCGCACGCCATGGCCTCGAGCGCCGCGAGGCCGAAGCTCTCCGTGGCCGAAGGCAGCAGGAACACGTCGGCCGCGGACAAGAACGCACGCACGTCGGCTTGCTCGCCGACGGCCTTCACGTCGTCGCTCACGCCCAGATGGCGGGCGAGCGCCAGGCCGTTCGCCAGCTCCGGCCCCGAACCGACCAGCACGAGCGTGGACGGGACCGACCGGCGGATCCTCGCGAACACCTCGACCACGGCCGGGATGCGTTTCACCGGCCGGAAGTTCGAGATGTGGATCACGATGCCGTGGTCGGCGGGCGCGAGCCGGCGCCTGAGATCGAGCGAATCGACCCGGTGGTGAATGGAGCAGTCCAGGAAGTTCGGGATCACGCGGATGTCGGCGTGGACCGGGAGCCCCTTGTAGGTGTCGGCCTTCAGGCTCTCCGACACGGCGGTGACGCCGTCGGACTGATCGATGCAGAACCCGACCGTCTCGGCAAACGAGCTGTCGCTGCCGACCAGCGTGATGTCGGTCCCGTGCAGCGTGGTGACGATGCGCGGCACCGGGGTGCGCCCGGTGCCGGCGAGCACCTGCCTCGCCAGGTAGGCGGCGGCGGCGTGCGGGACGGCGTAGTGCGCGTGGATGATGTCGAGGTCGAGCGCCCGCGCCAGCTCGATGATCTTGGTCGAGAGCGAGAGCACGTACTGCGGTTCGCGGAACAGCGGGTAGGACGGCGTGACCACCTGGTGGAACACGACGCCGGGCTGGTCGTCGCCGAGGCGGAACGGCTGCTCGCTGCTGACGAGATGGATCTCGTGGCCGCGGACGGCGAGGCACTTGGCCAGCTCGGTGGCGACGATGCCGCTGCCGCCGACCGAGGCGTAGCAGATGACGGCGATTTTCACGGGCGGGCGCTCCAGTCCCTGATGAGATGCGGGCGGAGGATCGGCTCCTTCACCACGAGTCCCTCCGCGAAGGCGACGCCGGCCAGCGCGCCGGTCTGGGCGTCACGGCTCTCGACCAGCTGGGCGAAGGTCGGCGCGTTCAGCCGCGTGGGCGTCGCCCCGGGCACGTCGCCCCGGAACTGGCTCCCGTAGCAGGCGAGGGCCCGCCGCTTGACATCGTAGTGGCCCGAAACGTCCACCGCGAACGAGATGGGGCCCGCGTCGTTGATGAAGTAGTAGCACATCCACTCGGGCGACCAGGCCTCGCCCTCGCCGGGGTACTTTCGCAGCCGGGCGTTGAAGACGGCCGCCGAGAGCACGCGACTCGCGGCCCCGTGGTCAGGGTGGCGGTCCTCCCAGTAGGGGATGGCGACAGTCCGCGGCTGCCACTTCCGCACCAGCCGGACCACGTCGTCCACCTGCTGCGGACTGCCGGAGATCCCGCGGTCCGGCCACCCGAGGTTCTCGCGCCAGTCCGCGCCGAGGACCTCGCGCGCCCGGTCGGCCTCGCGCCGCCGTTCCTCGGGCGTGCCGTTGCTGCCGAGCTCTCCCCGGGTCAGGTCGCAGAGCCCCACCCGCCATCCTTCGGCCGCGTGGCGGGCGATCGTCCCGCCGAGGCCGATTTCCAGGTCGTCGGGATGCGGCCCGAAGACCAGCAGGTCGAGCGACATGTCAGACGCCTCCTGACGGACACAATTCCGGGCTACGGGCTACGGGCTACAGGCTACGGGCTACGGGCTCCGGGCCTGGCAGCGCCACGAAAGCTCTCGGCCGGTAGCCTGAAGCCCGCGTCGAACCCCCCGGCCCGGCTTCTCGTAGAATACAGCGAGGGAGGGACGGCATGTTCAGGACACTTCGCGCGGTGCGATTTCTGTTCGTCGGTCCGGTGGTGCTCGTCTTCCTGTTCTTCGTGAACCTGCTGACCTCGCCGGGTGACTGGTGGGTGCAGTGGGCGGCGCTCGGCATCGGGATCGCGTGGATCATCAGCCTGTTCCGCGTCATCCAGGCGATCGTCATCGCCGGCGGCATCGCGGCGCTCATCGCCTATTTCAGTAACAAGACCGCGAAGTAGGCAGCGGGCAGCCGGCAGCGGGCCATGGGTGCCGCGGCCCTGAGCCTTGAGCCCTGAGCCTTGAGCCCTCGTTCCCCGTTCCTTCCTGATAGAATGCGCGCGCCCCTTGCAGGAGACCTCCTATGCCCAGTCGACGCGCGCTGGCGGCCACCGCCACCTTCGTCCTCGCGATCGTCTTGTCCGCGCCCGCCCACGCGCAAGGCACCGTCGGCGATTACCAGCGGGCGTTCGGCCTCCGCGACAAGTACCAGGGCCTCGCCGTGGATGTTCCCGACGGCGCCGTCTGGGTTGGCAAGACCCATCGCTTCACCTACCGCAAGACGGTCAAGGGCGGCAGCCAGTTCGTCGTCGTCGACGCCGACACCCGGCAGAAGCAGCCGGCGTTCGACCACGACAAGCTCGCCGCCGCGCTCTCGTCGGCGACCGGGCGGAAGCTCACCGGCCTCACGCTGCCGTTCGCCACCTTCACGTTCGCCGATGACGGGAAGGCGATCGTGGCGAGGGTGGACGCGACCAGCTATACGTGCAGCCTCGACACCTACACGTGCAGGGGGCGCGAGGCCGTCGGCGCGTTCGAGGCCCGCCAGCCCCCGCCGCCCTGCACGCCTCCGGCGCCGAACGCCGCGCCCAAGCCGTCGCCCGACAAGAAGTGGGAGGCCGTCGTCCGCGGCTACAACATCGCCCTCCGCCGGCCGGGCGAGAAAGTCTGGACGCCGCTCAGCACCGACGGGACCGAGGGCAACTGCTACGTGCTCGACGCCATCGCCTGGGCGCCGAACTCGAAGCGCCTGGCGGCCTACAAGGTGAGGCCGGGCTACCGCCGCGAGGTCCACTACGTCGAATCGTCGCCGGAGGATCAGCTGCAGCCGAAGTCGTCGTCCCGCTTCTACGCCAAGCCGGGCGACGAGCTGGATCTCGACCAGCCGACGGTGTTCGACGTCGAGTCGAAGACGCAGGTGGCGATCCCGAACACCCTCTTCCCGAACCCGTACGAGCTGTCGCGTCCCGAATGGCGGCTCGACAGCTCCGCGTTCACGTTCGAATACAACCAGCGCGGGCACCAGGTCTACCGGGTGATCGAAGTGGACGCGGCCACCGGCTCGGCGCGAGCCGTCATCAGCGAGGAGCCGAAGACCGTCTTCACCTATTCGAGCAAGAAGTACCGGTACGACCTCGCCGGCGGGCGGGAGGTCGTCTGGATGTCCGAGCGCGACGGCTGGAACCACCTGTATCTCTACGACGGACGATCCGGCCGGGTGGAGAACCAGATCACGAAAGGGGAGTGGGTCGTCCGCGGCGTCTCGAAGGTGGACGACGAGCGCCGCCAGGTCTGGTTCAGCGCGAGCGGGATGTACCCCGGCAAGGACCCGTACTTCGTCAACTACTACCGGATCGGCCTCGACGGCAGCGGCCTCACGCGCCTCACCGAGGCCGACGCCAACCACGCCGTCAGCTTCTCGTCGGACATGAAGTACTACGTGGACACCTACTCGCGCGTGGATCTCGCGCCGGTCTCCGAGCTGCGCCTGGCGGCGGACGCCTCGCTCGTCGAGGTGCTGGAGCGGGCCGACATCACCGAACTCATCAAGGCCGGCTGGAAGCCACCGGACGTGTTCGTGGCGGCCGGCCGCGACGGGAAGACGGAGATCTGGGGCGTCATCTTCCGCCCGACGACGTTCGACCCGAAGAAGAAGTACCCGGTGCTCGAGAACATCTACGCGGGGCCGCACAGCTCGTTCGTGCCGAAGTCGTTCGCCGCGTTCAACGCCATGCAGGCCCAGGCCGAGCTCGGCTTCATCGTCGTGCAGATCGACGGCATGGGGACGTCGAACCGGTCGAAGGCGTTCCACGACGTGGCCTGGAAGAACCTGAAGGACGCGGGGTTCGAGGACCGGATTCTCTGGCACAAGGCCGCGGCGGCGAAGTACCCCTGGTACGACATCTCGCGCGTCGGCATCTACGGGACCTCGGCGGGGGGCCAGAGTGCGCTGGGCGCGCTGCTCTTCCACCCCGAGTTCTACAAGGCGGCGGTGTCGGCGGCCGGCTGCCACGACAACCGGATGGACAAGATCTGGTGGAACGAGCAGTGGATGGGCTGGCCGATCGGCCCGCAGTACTCGGAGTCGTCGAACGTGGACAACGCGTACCGTCTGCAGGGCGCGCTGCTGTTGGTGGTGGGGGAGATGGACACCAACGTCGATCCGTCATCCACCATGCAGGTGGTCAACCAGCTGATCAAGCACGACAAGCCGTTCGACCTGCTGGTGATCCCGGGCGCGGGGCACGGGTCGGGCGGCGCGTACGGCGACCACAAGCGCTACGACTTCTTCGTCCGCGAGCTGCTCGGCCTCACGCCGCCGAAGTGGGCGGCGTTCGAGACGAAGGCGGGGCAGTGACAGCAGGTCTCGGCTGACGACTGACGACAGACGGCTGACGGTCTTGCCACGCGGATCACGCTGCGGGCTTCCGGCCGTCGGTCGTCGGCCGTCCGCCGTTAGCCGTTACAAGTCTGTCCCCGAGTACGACAGATCCAGCGACTTGTTGCACAGCGGGAAGTCGGGGACGATGTTGCCGGGGCCCAACTCGCCGAACAGCGGCCAGTTGCAGAACGACGGGTCGCGGATGACGGCGCGGTCGATGCGGCCGTCGCGCACGCGCACCCAGTCGAGAATCTGGCCCCGCCAGCTCTCCGACCAGCCGAGCGCGTCGCCGCTGCCGCAGCGGCACGCGACGCGGTACCCGGCGTCGCTCCCACGGTCGCGGCAGAACACGGACGACCGCCGGATGAGTTCGACCGCGTCGGCCATCTCGTCCACGCGCAGCATGACCCGCGCGAACACGTCTCCCTCGCCGCGCGTGCGCACCGTCACGGGCAGCTGCCCGTAGGCGGCGTGCGGATGGTCGCGGCGGCTGTCGCGATCGAGGCCGGACGCCCGGGCCGCCAGGCCCTTGGCGCCGTAGGCCGAGGCGGCGTCGCGCGAGAGGACGCCGGTCGTCTCCAGCCGATCGCGCAGCGTGTCGGAGTCGAGCGCGAGGCGGACGAGCGACGAGGTCTCCGACCACGCCGCCCGGAGCGTGGCCTCGATCCCGGCAAGTGCCTCGGCGGTCAGCGGCGCCGCCACCCCTCCGGGGACGATGAGGCCGCGGAAGAACCGGTTGCCGAAGACGCTCGCCGACAGGCGCCTGAGCCGCTCGACGATCCGGAAGCCGTTGGCCGCCATCACGGTGAACCCGGTGCCCATCCCGCAGATGTTCGAGATGTCGTGCAGGTGCATCGTGAACCGCTCGAGCTCGACGGCGAGCACGCGGAGCATGCGCGCCGGAGCGGGCGGCTCGCAGCCGGCCACGGCCTCGACCGCCTGGCAGAACGCGAGCGCGTGCGACGCGGCCGCGTCGCCCGACACCCGCTCGACGAACGGCATCGCGTCGTCGATCGACCGGCCCTCGAGCAGCTTCTCGACCCCCTTGTGGGTGAAGAACAGCTTGCCCTCGAGCGTGACGATCCGCTCGCCGGCCACGTTGAACCTGAAGTGGCCTGGCTCGATGACTCCCGCGTGGATCGGCCCCACCGGGATCTGGAAGATCCCTTCGCCCTCGACGCGCCCGAGCGGGTAGGGCTCGTCCGCGCGGCGAAGCCGCGTGTCCCAGGCGAAGTCCTTTCGAAGCGGGTGGGTGCCGGCCGGCACGTTCTCGTGGTGCACGAGCCGGCGGGGGTCCGGATGACCCTCGGCGACGACGCCGAACATGTCCTGGGCGTAGCGTTCGTACCAGTGCGCGGCCATCACCTGCCGTGTCAGCGAGGCGAAGCGGGGCGCGTCGGCGGGCAGGTCCGCGACGGCCTCCACCCAGCGGTGGTCCCGGTCGTCGGCCAGCACGGCGCGGACGCCGAACCCCCGGCCCTCCGCGCGGTCGTCGGTGACGAAGAGGAGATCGAGCGCCAGGCCGAGCCGGTCGTGGAGGTCCACCACCGCCGCCGTGAACTCCTCACCCGGCAACCGGACGACGGACCGGCCCAGGGGCGACGTCCGCACGTCACAACCGGAGTCCTTCGCCGCTTCCAGCCACAGATCGACGCTCATGGTGCCACCGTGAAATCGCGGGCGATGCTGGCGGCCCACTCGTAGCCGGGGGTGCTGAGGAAGAAGAGCCCGCCGGCGAACAGCAGCGCCAGTTCGACCGCCACCACCGCGTGCGTGATCGTGAGCGGTTCCGCCGCCGCCGGCGCGTGGCCCGCCTCCCCGTCGTCGTGTCCGAAGAGCATGGCGAATACGTGATGGAGCACGCCCACCGCCACGATGGCCAGCGCGACGATCACGGCCACCGCGGCGCCGGGGCTGCGGCGCCCGGCCGCGAGGAGGAACGTCAGCTCGCTCGAGAAGATGATCGACGTGGGCATGCCGATCAGGCCGAGAAACCCGAGCATGAAGAGCAGCGACGTGCGGGGCGCCTTCCGCCAGAGCCCCCTGATGTTGGCGATCTTGGTGGTGTGGAAGCGAAGGAGGATCTCGCCGGCCGACAGGAAGAGCGCGTTCTTGGCGAGCGTGTGGCCGATCATGTGCATCACCGCGCCCGCCGCCCCCGCCGGTCCCATGCCGAGGCCGAACGCGATGAGGCCCATGTGCTCGACGCTGTGGTAGGCGAGCATCCGCTTGTAGTTCTGCTGGTGCAGCAGCACGAAGGCGGCGAAGAGAACCGAGGCCAGGCCGAAGCCCACGAAGAAGGCCGACGTCCATGCCGTCTGCCCGAGCGACAGGTCGACGAGCGTCCTGAGGCGGAGCAGGGCGTAGAGCGCGACGTTCAGCAGGACGCCCGAGAGCGTCGCCGAGATCGGCGAGGGTGTCCGGCTGTGGGCGTCGGGCAGCCAAGGGTGCATCGGGACGAACCCCACCTTGGTGCCGATGCCGACGAAGAGGAAGACGAACGCCCAGCGCATCACCTGGGGATCGAGCGACGCCGCGCGGCTGCGGAGCGCGAACAGCGAGAGCGCCCGGCCGACGGGCAGGCCGGCGCCGACGCCCGCGTAGGCCAGCAGGAACAGGCCGAGCAGGCTCACGCTGATGCCGAGCGAGCAGAGCAGCAGGTACTTCCAGGCGGCTTCGATCGACCCGTCCTTCTTGTAGAGCGCCACGAGCGGCGTCGTCGCGAGCGTCGTCGCCTCGAGCGCGACCCAGAGCACGCCAAGGTGCCCGGTCGTCACCGTGACGATCATCGCGAGCACGAACAGCGGCAGCAGCCCGAAATAGATCCGGACCTTGAGCGCCGAGAGGATCCCCTCGGCGTGCTCCCGGCCGATGTAGCGGAGGCTCGACAGCGTGGCCGCGAGCCACACCACGTGGATGAGGACGGTCATCAGCGCCGAGAACCGATCGATCATCCAGTCGTCGCCGACATAGACCGGCCCACCCGAGAACACTCTCGCCGCGAGGCCGAGCGCGACGACGAGCGACACGGCCGCAGCGGCCGCCGACGGCACGCCACCGCGGCGGACGTCGCGGCCCAGGGCCCCGGCGAGCGAGGCCAGCAGCGGGATGAAGAGCAGGACGCCAAGCAGCATGTCAGTCGATCAGATCCGTCAGGCGCGCCGTGTCGTGCGAGCTGTAGAGGCTGTGCACCTGGTGGCTCAGGATCGCCATCAGCAGCACGCCGGTGCCGATCGCGGCGAAGATCCCCATCTCGGTCAGGAACGGGACGCCGCCGAGAGCGACCACCGCGAAGGCGGCGATGCCGTTCTCGAGCGTGAGGAACCCGATGATCTGCGAGAACAGGTCGCGCCGGATGATGAGCATCAGGAAGCCGAGGAAGATGAGCGCCAGCGCCACGAAGACCAGGCTCCAGAGCTGGATCATGCCCCCGGCCGGCAGCGCCGGGCCCACCGCCAGCGGCAGCCGTCGCGACATCACGTAGGCCACGCCGACCGCCGCCACCGCCAGCGCGTAGGAGGCGACCGGCCTCGTGATCGGCTTCAGCCTCAGCATCTCACCTAGGCGGCGCGCGGTCGCCATGATCCCGAACGGGATCGCGATGACTTTCACCAGGATGGTGAGCACCGCTCCGGCATACTCCGCCGGGTGGCCGGTCCGCACGGCGTGCGTGACGATGAGGCCCGCCAGGCAGGCCGACGAGATCGAGTACTGCCGCAGCACGGTCGGCAGCCGCTTCCGCCCCATCGAGAAGAACGCCGTGAGCAGCATGCCGCCCGCGAACACCCCCTCGACCGACACCAGGTCCGTCGTCATAACCACCCCGCGAACAGGCCGAGCGCGAGGCTCGTCAGCCCGAGGAAGAGCGATCCGAAGAAGTACTCCGGCAGGCCGTAGAACCTCAGCTTCGCCATGCTCGACTCGAGCGCGGCGAGCGCCGCCATGACCGCCGCGAGCTTCAGGCACGCCGCGAGCGGCGCGAACGCCAGCGCGGCGAGGCCGCTCGACGGCGTGAGCAGTCCCGCCGGCACGATCAGGTTGCCGACGAGCAGCGCGAACACGGCGAGCTTCACCATGCTCGCGAGCTCCATCACGGCCAGGTACGGCCCCGAGTACTCGAGCACCATCGCCTCGTGCACCATCGTCAGCTCGAGGTGCGTCGCGGGATTGTCCACCGGGTAGCGGGCGTTCTCGCCGAGCGCGACCAGCGCCAGGGCGGCGACCGCCGGCAGCAGCCACGCGTGCGACACCAGCCCCGCGCCCGCGACCGAGAGCATGCCATCCACCGTCATCGAGCCCGAGGCTACGGCGAACGCGCTGAAGGCGACGATGAGCGCGGGCTCGAGCAAGGCGGAGATCGTCATCTCGCGGCTCGCCCCCATGCCGCCGAACGCGCTGGCCGAGTCGAGGCCGCCGAGCACCAGGAACACCGCCCCGAGCATCCAGACGCCGGCCACGACGAGCAGGTGCGAGAGCGGCGCCGCGGCGCCGCCGCGCGCGACCAGCGGCAGCACGGCCGCCGAGACGAGCGAGGTGGCCAGTACCGCGAACGGTGCCGCGCGGAATACCCACGAGGCGCCGGACGACAGGACGACCTCCTTGCGCATCAGCGTGAGGATCGTCCAGTAGGGGAGCGTCACCGGCGCCCCGCGGCGTCCCTGCAGCAGCGCCTTGCCGCGCCGCACGAGCCCCGTGGCGAGCGGCGCGAGCGCCACGACGACGACCGTCTGGACGAGCGTCAGCGCCACCGGGTTCACAGCGCCACCCACAGCGTGAGGAGCAGCGTGGCGAGGATGAGCGCGATGTAGAACTGGATCACGCCGTTCTGCAGCTGCTTGAGCCAGGCGCCCGTGCCCTCGATGAGCCGGGCGATCGGGAAGTACATTCCGGCCAGCACGCCGCCCGCCTTGCGGAACTCCATGTCGCCCCGCTTGATCCAGGGGTTCGAGGCGACCACCGGGCGGAAGACGACGTGCTTCTCGGCGCGCACGATGTCGCGGAGGAAGAACCGCACCGGCGCCGAGAACCCGGTTGCCGTGTACTCCATCGTCGCGTCGATCGGCTGCCCGCAGTCCCAGGTGTGGTACCGGCGGATGCGCGTGGCGGGGCCGAGCAGGCGGCGCAGCAGCCAGCCGCCAGCGCACGCGGCGACGAGCGCCCCGGCCAGCGCCGGCGCCAGCCAGGGGAGGCTGCCGGTGGCGACCATCGACGCGGCCACCTCCGGCGGCGACGGCAGCTCAGCGCCGGTCGGCACGAGAGGCGAGGCCCACGGCGTGGCCAGGCCGAGCAGCACGACACCGGCGGCCATCGCCAGGACCGGCACGCGCAGCGCCGCCGGCGGTTCCACCGCCGCGCGAGCCCCTTCGGCCCGGGGCTCGGCGAGGAAGGTGAACGCGAAGAACCGAACCATCGCGAACACGGCGAGGCCCGAGACGAACGCGACACCGACGAGCACGGTAATCGCGGCGGCGACCGCCCCCGCGTCGTGCGTGGAGAACGCCCCCATGACCGACTGCAGCAGGACCAGCTCGGCCACGAACGCGCCGCCCGGCGGCAGGGCCGCGGCCGACAGGGCGAGGACCAGGACGCCGGCCGAGAGCTGCGGCATGCGCGACGCCAGGCCACCCAGCCGTTCGATCTTCCCCGTGCGCGTCCCGTGCATGATCGCGCCCGCGCCAAGGAAGAGGCCCGTCTTGAAGAGCGCGTGGGCGAGCAGGTGCAGGAACATCGCCGCGAGCGCGAGGTCGGCCAGCGCGGGCCAGCCGCCGCGCCTGAGCATCAGCTGGAAGCCGAAGATAGTGAACGCGAGGCCGATGTTCTCGACGCTGCTCCACGCCAGGATCCGCTTGAGGTCCCGCGCGAGGTTCGCGTAGATCACCGCGACGACGGCGCCCGAGAGGCCCAGGACGAGCAGCACCACGCCCCAGGCCGCCGGAAGCTGTGGCCAGCACGCCGAGGTGTAGCGGAGCAGGCCGTAGATGGCGACCTTCAACATCGCGCCCGACATGAGCGCCGACACCTGGCTGGGGGCGCGCGGATGCGCCTCGGGCAGCCAGGCGTGAAACGGCGCCAGGCCAGCCTTGGACGCGAAGGCGAACAGCACCAGGCCGGCAGCGAGCGCCGATGCGCCGGGCGAGAGCAGGCCGGCGCTGGACGCGAGCGAGCCGAACGTCGCGAACAGCGAGCCCGCGCCCGCCATGCCCGAGCCCACGACGAGCGCCCCCGCGCCGAACTGCGCCACGGCCAGGTAGAGCAGCGCCGCCTTTCGCGACTCCTCCTCGCCATCCGCCATGACCAGCAGGAAGGCTGAAAGCGACATCGCCTCCCAGAAGAGGAGGAAGGAAGCCACGCCGGAGGAGAGCAGCACGCCCTGCATGCTCAGCACGAAGACCGCGGTGAGCGGCAGCACGGCGCGCACCGGGTAGTGCCCGCGCTCGTCCTCCGAGTAGCGGGAACCGAACCACGAGGCCATCGCCGCGACCAGGTGCAGCAGCAGCAGGAAGAAGGCGGAGAGGCGATCCACCGAGAGCGGGGCGCCGAAGAGCATCGCGGAGGCGCCGAGCGAGATCGGCGGCACTCGCCACGCCAGGAAGACGGCCGACCCCGCCACGCCGGCCAGCGCGCTGGCGATCATCGCGGCGTGATGAACCCGCCGGAACGCGCGGGCGCGCGCGAACAGGCCGGCCACGGCCGCAGCCGCCGAGAGGGCGCACGCCGACAGCAGCGCGGCGGACGCGAAGACGGCGACCGTCATCGAACCCTTCCCAGGCCGTCGGCCAGGCCCTGCAGGATCTCGGCCGGAGACGGCGGGTCGCCGGGGATGCGAATGTGAACGGGAATCACCTCGTCGACCGCGCCGACGACGGCATAGGAGCCGCGCCAGATGCCGCCCGTGCACGCGCCGTCGCCGACCGCCACCACGAGGCAAGGCTGCGGGGCGGCTTCGTAGGTGGCGCGAAGGGCACGCTCGAGGTTGCGGACCACCGGGCCGGTGACCATCAGCACGTCCGCGTGGCGCGGGGAGGCGACGAAGCTGAGGCCGAAGCGCTCGATGTCGTAGTAGGCGTTCCCGAGCGCGAGCAACTCGAGCTCTTCGGCGTTGGTGGAGCCCGCGTCAACGGCCCGGATGCGGAGCGACCGCCCTCGGTACAGGTCGGCCAGCACGGCGCGCAGCGCCGCTCCGGCGGCGTCCAGCTCGGCGGGCGGGGCAGCCGGGGGCACGGGGCGCTCGGTGACACGCGGCCCCAGAAGCAAGGTCTGCAGCAATCGGACGAACGACATGCGCTCTCTGCGCCGACACGAAGTCAGGCTCTCGCACGGCCGCGGGGCTCGGCGCTGAGCACACCTGCGGGATGTGAGCGGTCGGGAGTGCGGGTAGCGAAGACCAACGAGAGCCGACCCAGTGTATCACGCGAACGAGCTGCCAGCGGATCGCGGAAGGAGGACGGGGACCGGGGCGGCTAGCAGCGGACCTGCTTGAGCCTTGAGTCCTGAGCCTTGAGCCTCTTGGCCTGATCCCCGATCCCTGATCCCCAATCCCTACCGCGGCACCGCCACGGTCCGCGGGTCCCGCCTGACCGTGAGCGGCTGCGTGTAGACCTTGCCGTCCACGGTGAGCTTCACCGTGTAGGCGCCGGGCAGCGCGAGCGTGCCGCCTCGGCCGCCGAAGCCGCCCTGCCCGCCGCCTCCACCGCCGCCGCCCGCGCCGCGGGTGCCGCCCGCGCCCCTCGCGCCCTGGCCGGCCGGCGTCGGTGGCGCCACGCGCAGGTCCCAGACCCATCGGTGCTGGCCGGCTTCGGCCGACAGCGTCGGCGGCGTCGGGCTCCAGAACGCGGGGATGTTCAGCGTGTCCGGGTTGACCGGCGTCGCCCGGTCCGCGCTCGAGAACCGCCGGACGGTCTCGCCCGCGGCGTCGAGGATCTCGAGCGTGACGGGCTCCGAGGGCGCGGCCTTCAGGTAGTAGTCGATGAGCGCGCCGAACGGCCGGTTCTCGGCGAGCGGTTCGTCGCGCGGCTGGGGCGTGCCGTTCTCGGCCCCGGCCGGCATGTTGATCGCGTCCGCCGGGCGGAAGAGCACCGCGGAGGCGTCCGCCGTGTCGAGGCCGATCTGCCGCAGCGCGGTCATCTGGTCGATGACCCAGAAGCCCCGCCCGTGCGTGGCGACGATGAGATCGTCGTCGTGCACCGCCAGGTGGCGCATCGACACGGCCGGCAGGTTGAGCTGCAGCGACTGCCAGTGGTCGCCGGCGTCGAAGGAGACGAACACGGCCAGCTCGGTGCCCGCGAACAACAGCCCCGGCCGCACCGGGTCCTCCTCGAGCGCCTGCATGTAGACGCCGGCCGGCAGCCCGTTCGTGATCCGCTGCCAGGTCTGGCCGAAATCGCGCGTGCGGTAGACGTAGGGGTCGTTGTCCTCGAGGCGGTGGCGATCGACCGCCGCGTAGGCGGTGCCCACCTCCCCGTGCGACGCCACCACCATCACCACCTTGCTCCAGGGCGTCATGGCCCCGGGCGTCACGTTCTGCCAGTTCCGGCCTTCGTCCCGCGTCACCTGGATGTACCCGTCGTCGGTGCCAACCCAGACGACACCGGCCTTGAGCGGCGACGGCGCGATCGTGTAGACGACGCCGCGCCGCGCGCCCTTCGGCGCGTCGGCAGCCGCGGCGGCATCGAGGTTGGCCGGTACGCCCGGGTCCTCGCGCGTGAGGTCGGGGCTGATCGTCGTCCAGCTGTCGCCGCCGTTGGCCGTCCTGAAGAGGAACTGGTTGGCGAAGTAGAGCACGCGCGGGTCGGCCTCGGAGAAGACGAGGGGCACCGTCCACGTGTGGCGCGCCGGCTCGGGCATGCCGCGCTCGGGCGAGACGTTCGCGGTCTCGCCCGTGAGCACGTTGCACCGCGTCACCGTCCCGCCGAAGAGGATCTCGGGATGGAGCGGATCGGGCGCCGTGTAGCCGGCCTCGCCACCCGCGCAGATCGGCAGCCACTCGCGCGTGCCGATCTCGGCGTGCGGGCTGCGCGTGATGACCGCGACCGACCCGCTGTCCTGCTGCGCGCCGGTGACCCAGTAGGGGAACCGGGCGTCGGGCGCCGCGTGGTACAGCTGGGCGATCGGCTGGTTGTACCAGGAACTCCAGGTGGCCGCGCCATCCACGCTCACGACCGCCCCCTGGTCCGATCCGAGCACCATGCGCATCGGCTCGTCCGGATCGATCCAGAGCTGGTGGTAATCGTCGCCGCCCGGCGCACCCTTGATCGCGGTCCATCGCTTCCCGCCGTCGGTCGAGCGGTACAGCGAGGTGTTCGAGACGTAGACGATGTCGGCGTTCCGCGGGTCCACGACGACCTTGCCGAAATACCAGCCGCGGCCCCAGACGCGGGTGTCGGACGACACCATCGTCCAGGTCGCGCCCGCGTCGTCGGAACGATAGAGGCCGCCCTGCTTCGCGTCGACGATCGCGTAGACGCGGCGCGGCGAGGAGCGCGACACGGCCACCCCGATGCGGCCGACCGCCTCGGTGGGGAGCCCGCCGGCCAGCGCGTTCCACGTCGTGCCGCCGTCAACCGACTTGTAGAGACCGCTGCCCGGGCCGTAGGACGGCGGATAGATCGACCACGGCGGACGCCGCGTGTTCCAGAGCGTGGCGTAGACGATCTTCGGGTCCTTCGGGTCGATCGCGAGGTCCACCGCGCCGACGCTGTCGTTCTGGGAGAGGACCTTCTTCCAGGTCGCGCCGCCGTCGGTCGATCGGAACACGCCGCGTTCGGCATTCGGACCGTAGGCGTGGCCGAGCGCGGCGACGAAGACGATGTCGGGGTTCCGCGGATCGACCACGACGCGGCCGATCTGCCGCGTGTCGTCGAGACCGAGGTGCTTCCAGGTCCTGCCGGCGTCGGTCGACTTGTAGACCCCGTCGCCGTACGAGATCTGCGAGCGCATGTCGGCCTCGCCCGTGCCGACGTAGACGACGCTCGGGTTGGACGGGGAGACGCCGATGGCGCCGATTGAGCCGACCGGCTGCGAGTCGAAGACGGGCGTCCACGTGCGGCCGGCGTTGGTCGTCTTCCAGACGCCGCCGCCGACCGAGCCGAAATAGAAGGTGGTCGGCTGGCCCGGCACGCCGCTGACGGCGTTGACGCGGCCTCCGCGAAACGGGCCGATCATCCGCCACTTGAGGCCCGAGTACGTCGCCGGGTCCACGCGCGGCGACTGGGCCGTGAGCGTGACGAAGGCGGCCGCCACGACGGCGAGCGCGCCGAGAGCTGCGAGCAGGCGCACGGCCGCTCGCGAATGGCTGAAAGTGGTCATAGAAAGCGGTCCATGGTTGTGGGGGAACCCCGGACCGCATTCTACACGGTCAGGGGTCGGAGCGGTTTTCTCGCGATGCGAAAAGTGTAAGTCAATTCTGTAATCGAGAGAAAACCGCTCCGACCCCTGACGGCGTCTGTGACCGCGCCGCAAGCCGGAGTCGCCAGCCGCCTACGCCTCGATCGCCTCGAACGACAGGGCGATCTTGATCTCGTCGCCCACCAGGAAGCCGCCCGTCTCGAGCGCGGCGTTCCAGGTGAGGCCGAAGTCCTTCCGGTTGATCGTGAATTCGGCCTCGAAGCCCGCCCGCTCATGTCCCCACGGATCCCTGGCCTGGCCGAGGAACGTCACGGGCACCGCGAGCCGCCTGGTGACGCCGCGGATGGTCAGGTCCCCGGCGACGACGTAGGCGTTGCCGCCGGCGGGGGCGACCGACGTGCTCACGAAGGAGAGCGTCGGGAACTCGTCCACCTTGAAGAAGTCCGCCGAGCGCAAGTGCGCGTCGCGGTCGGGCTGGTCGGTGTCGATGCTGGCCGCCTGGATGGTCACCTGCACCGACGAACGGCCGGGGTTCTTCTCGTCGGCCTGGATCGTGCCCTCGAAATCGGTGAACCGCCCCCGGACCTTGCTCACCAGGTGCCGGACCTGGAACCCGGCCTCGGAGTGCGCCTTGTCGATGGTGTAGGTGCGGGTCGTCGTGTCGGTCATGGTGTCGGTCGTCATCGTCTGTCTCCTTCTCGCGAGGTCGATGCGTGTGATCACACGCATGAGTTGAAAAAAAAGGGTTACGCGCCCTCCCGGATGCGGCCGAGCGTCTCGACGAGCACCCGCAGCCGCGCGTCCCCGACGTGGCCCATCTGGGTGTCGGTGATTCGGTCGACGACCGGGTCGAGCGTCGCGAGCACCTTCAGGCCCGCGTCGGTGATCGTGGTCGTGACGTACCGCCGGTCGTCGCCCGCGCGCCGTCGGGCGACGAGCGCCAACTCCTCCATGCGGTCGACGAGCCGCGTCACGTCCGGCACCCGGCGGAGCATCCGGGTCCCGATCTCGTGGCGGCACAGCCCGCCGGGGCCGGCGCCGCGGAGGATCCGCAGGACGTTGTACTGGGTGGCCGTGATCCCGTGCGGCTTCACGGCCGATTCCATCGCGTGCTCGAGCTCCGCCGCCGTCCTCAGGATGCTGAGGTGCGCCTCGTGCCGGATGCCCCGGAACGGCTTGCGCTGCTTCAGCTCGGTCTTGAGGTCCCTGGTCACGACCCGATAATACATGTTGTGACACATGATGTCAAGACACGTATTATCGCGGCGTGGTCCCGGGCGGGCCGGGCGGCCCCGGGCGCCCGGCCCGCCCTACTTGCTGGCGGCGCGAATGCGGGCGGTGAAGTCCTCGACCTTCTGCTGCACGGCGCGCAGCACGGCGGCCGCGTGGGTCGCGGAGCCGCCGCCCAGCAGGCCGGCCGCGTGGAGCAGCGACACGCGCACCGGCACCGGCTGCGTCTGGTACGACAGCCGGGCGGCCGTCGTCGTGAACACCGTCGTGTCGAAGCGGGAGACGCACACGCCGGCCTGGACGTTCAGCGTCTCCACCCGCAGGTCGACGTAGGTGTCCTCGCTCTTGTGGGGAACCACCTTCAGGCCGCCGTCGGTGAGCATCTTCGCGAGCGCCTGCTCGAGCACCTCCCGGGTGAACCCGCACGTCGCGGCGGCCGGGCCGAGCGGTTCGACCACGACGCCGACCGTGGTCAGCCCTTTCAGTTCCGCGTCCGGCCGCTGGGCCCGCGCGGGCCCGCTCGAGACCATGAAGATCGCCAGGGCGCCGAGGAAGAGGACCGACGAGCGGCGGAACGTGCACTGAGTGACCATGCCTGCCTCGAAGTCAGGACGCGCGCGGCCCTCGCCGACGGCGTCAGAGCCCGCGCGGAGGAACCACGACCTGTACCACCATCCGATAGCGAACCGGCACGCCGTCCCTGAGCGCAGGGCTGTACCGCCAGTCGAGCACGGTGCGAACGACCTGGGGGGCGAGGCCGGCGGTGTCCGGGTCGCGCACGGTCGCCGACTCGACGGTCCCCTGGGCGGTGAGGACGAGGTCCACGTCCAGCGTCTTTGGCGACCCGGCCGGCCGCACGCGATCCGGCACGGTGACGCCGGTCCTGAGCGGTACCGGTGCGATCACGTTCTTCGCCGCGGCGTCGAACAGCGGGCTGGCCGACCGGGTGAACCCGAGGAATCCCTGCGACAGCAGGCGCATGTCACCGCGCGGTCCGGGCCCGATCGTCAGGTCGGGGTCGTCGAGCAGCGCGAGGACGCGCGTGAAGCCGATCGCCGCGTCGGCGAGGTTCCTGGCGTCGTAGGCGCTCTTGGCCCGGGAATAGAGGCGGTCGAGCGCGGCGGGAAGCGCCGCGCGCCGGCCTTCCCGGAAGGCGTTCCGGAGCTTCGGCGCCGTGTCGTCCTCGGCCGGGAGGAAGAAGGGATCGAGATCGACGACCGCCGCGATCGCCGCCTGCACGTCCGCCTTGCGGTCGAGCGCCAGCAGGCAGAAGGCGCGCCCCTGCTCGACGGCCAGCGCGGCCTCCGGCCCCATCACCTCGCGCGCCTTGATCGCGTCGAACGCGTTCAGCGCGTCTTCGTAGTGCGCGGCCGCGTACAGCGCGCGGGCCGCCGACAGCGCGTCCTGCGCCGCGGCGAGCGGCGCCACGACGAGCAGCAGCCAGAGAGCCAGGACGGGGCGAAGGCGCCTCATTGACGCAGGTCCACGCCAACGTGCGTCGGCGAGAGGAGCGACACCACCACCGTCCGCCGCTGTTCGGGGTAGCGCGGGTTCCTGAACACCAGTTCGTGCGTGCCCGGCGGCACCGCGTAGTTGGCGATCGGCGTTTCGCCGATCGCCGCGCCGTCGAGCAGCACCTCGGCCCACGGCACCGCGTTCACCGACAGCGACCCGTTCGGCACCTGGACGGTCAGCGGGACCACCGCGCCCGGCCTGGCCGTCACCGTGGTCGTCGACTCGTAGCCAAGCGCGCTGTTGGTGAGCCGGAGCGCGTGCGGGCCCGGCATCAGCATGATCCGCTGGTTGCGGCTGCTGCCGATGAGCGAGTCCCCCTCGTAGACCTGCAGCTCGATGGCCGCGCTGATCGTCACCCAGCCCACCGCCGGGGCGGGCGCGCCCGGGGCGGCCTGCGGCGGCGGCTGGGCCTGGGCGAGCGGCACCAGCAGCGTCGCCGTCCCGCCGGCCGTGATGGTCACCTGCTGGGTGACCACGCGACCGGCGTTGGCCACGACGACGGTGTGGTCGCCGGGCGCGAGGTTGTCGAGGTGGACCGGGGCCGGGCCCCGCAGCGTGCCGTCGAGCGCCACGGCCGCGCCGGGCGGCACGGTATTCACCTGCAGCGCGCCCACGGTCGGCGCCTCGGGCGGTTCGGTCATGTCGAGTTGATGGACGACCTGCGCCCCCCCCGGCAGCGTCACCGCGAGCGGGCGCGTCGTCGTACCGCGGCGGAGCAGCAGCGCGTGCCTGCCGGACGGGAGCGCGACGGTGAGCGGCGTCGTGCCGAGGACCTTGTCCCCTTCGAGCACGCTCCAACCGGGCGGCGTCGTCTGGACCACCAGCGTCGACGGCGAATCGGACACCGCGCCGGTCACGCGGCGGCCGACCGTGCGAACGATGTCGGGGAAGCCGAACCAGACGGTCGAGCCGGCCGCGACCGCGAGCACCACGAGGCCGAGCACGACGGCGCCGAGCACGCGGAGCACTTCCCAGGCGGCCCAGCGGAGACGCGGCGGCGGCGGCACCGCCCGGTCCCGGACCTCCCGGGATTCCCTGGCTCGCGCCTCCGCCTTTCGCGCGGCGGCCACCTCGGTTTCGGTCGGAAACTGGGCCAGCGGATCCGGATCGTCGGAGCCGCGAGGGCCGGGGAGCGGATCGGGCCGCGCCGGCTGGGCCGGCTTGTCGTCGGTCATCTGGAAGCATCCCGGGGGCGGGCCCTCGGCGGGCCGCTGACCATCAGTATGATGGCGGCCCTGAGCTTGTCAAGGAGCGTCGAACGCGGCGCCCGCTTTCACCGCACGCCGATTGTCGCGAGCAGCTTCCCGGCGAAGCGGTTCAGCGGGTGGTTGCGGCGCAGCGAGGAGAACGGGAGCCTCTTCCGGATGCCCAGCCGCCGCAATTCGTCGAGGATCATGGCGTGCTCCCGGGCGTGGCCCTGGCTCGGGGCCGCGACCGTGACGCCCTGCTCGGCCCCTGGCGCCCTCGAGATGCCTTTCCAGAAGGTCGCGATCGCCTTCGACTTGTCGCCGGCGTGGAGGAAGATGCGGCCCAGGTTCAGGTAGTGGACGGGGTTGTGCGGCTCGGCGTCGAGGGCCGCCTGGCAGAGCCGGATGGCCTCGCGGAACTGGCCCCGCTCCTTGGCGATGCAGTAGGCCCGATACGAGTTGGCCGTGGGGATGCCGTGCAGTTCCGACGAACTCTCGAGGATGAACAGTCCCTGCAGCGTGCCGCCGTGGTCGATGACGTGGAACGCCTGCTGCGCGGCGTCGAGGTGGACGGCGTCGGCCCGCGGTCCGCCCGGGGCAGGTTCGAGCGACACGTTGTATGGCATGGTGCGCCCCTGCAATTCTTACGCGGTCTGGTCCGAAATTCCGGCCGCGGCCCGCCGTGGCCTCACGCCAACGGTTCGCACGTCGGTGGCACGCGAGGTGCAACCGTTCTGAAGCGGATCGGGCTGCGGTTTGGTCAGCGGCATTTCAGATTCGTGATCAGCCGCTGGCCCCCCGGGGTGCCTGGCGTGGACGACTCCGCCCGTCTCATCCATATCGGAACCACCGGACATGGGCACCGAAGCCGGTCCGTGCATCGTTGGGTTGTGCAGGATGCGTGCCACGATCCTTCCGCCGCCGGTTCGCCTGGGTACTAGTACTCTCGTACCGTAGGCGCGGCGGTAACATGGGGGCGATGATCCTCGACTGAGCGTCGGCACGGTCAACGGGCGGGCACGTGCCGGAGGGTACACCAATGACTTGGATGTCCGATCCCGTCACGACTTCGACGCTGGCCCTCGTCACCACGGCTCAGGTGGCGGTTGGCGCCGTCAGATACCATCGCAGTCCCGGTCTCGCCCGGCTGCTCGTGATGCCTCCCGTCATCCTCATCACCGCGATTCCCTGGGCGGTTCAAACCGTCGGGTGGATGTTGGCCTCGCTGGTCGGTCAGGTCCTCTGGTTCGTGGCGAGCGAACCGATCACCCGGTGCGTTCGCCGCGTGACGGCGAAGGACGCCGGGAAACCGGTTGCGCCGCGTTCGCCGCGGTCGAAAGCCTTCGTGCCCGTGCCGATCTTGGCCCTGCGCGACGAGAGCGACGAAATCCGGACCTTCAGGCTGGCGCGTCCCGAGGGGTTCGACTTCGCCCCGGGGCAGTTCCTGACGGTGCGCGTGCAGGTGGACGGGCATTCCCACGCGCGCTGTTACTCGATCAGTTCGCCGCCGTCGGCCAGGGGCTACCTCGAGATCTCGGTCCGCCGGCAGGGCCTCGTCTCGGGCGCCCTTCACGCGAACTACCCGGTCGGCTCGGTGCTGTTCGTCAAGCCGCCGGCGGGCCGCTTCACCTATCCCGCCAAGGACAAACGGCCGTTGGTGCTCGTGGCGGGAGGCGTCGGCATCACGCCCTGCATCAGCATGCTCCGCCACGCGGTCGAGACCGATCCGCTGAGGCGGGTGACGCTGCTGTACTCCGTCCGATCCGAGCACGCCTTCCCGTTCCGGCAGGAACTGGACGAGATCGCGCGGCTGCACTCGCAGGTGCGTATCGCGGTCACGGTGACGAGGGCCGAGGGGCCGACCTCGTACCGGGTCGGGCGCCTGGACGAGGCGATGATCCGGGAGACGCTCGACTCGCCGGCCGACTCGCTCTGTTACCTTTGCGGGCCGGCGCCGATGGTCGAGACCGCCCGCGCGGCGCTGCTCGCCGCGGGCGTACCCAAGCCCCAGGTCCGCGACGAGGTGTTCCTGATGTCGGCGGCGATCGGCGCGAAGAAGGGCGTCGCGTCCCCGGCGGTCGGTGCGAAGCTCGGCCTCGAGGTGAGCGGCCTCGTGGTGGACGTTCCGCCCGGCAAGACGCTGCTCGAAGCCGCCGAGTCCGCCGGCGCGCAGATCCCGTCGCTCTGCCGGTCCGGCGTGTGCGGCACGTGCAAGACGCGGCTGGTCTCGGGAGACGTGGAGTTCTCCTCGGACGCGCTCGACCCGGAGGATCAGGCCCAGGGGTACATCCTGCCGTGCGTGGCCTGGCCCACCGGCGACTGCAACCTGGAGGCATGAATGGCGTCTTCCGGTGAATCGAGAGCCAGCCGTCCCGCGATCTGGTCGACGGGCGCCCTCATCAATGTGCTGCTGTGGTGCGGCGTCGCCACGATCGCCGTCTTCTGGTACGTGCTGGAGCCGCTCGACGGCTGGGGGTACTACTCGACCCCGCTGGGTGTTCGGGGCTACCACCCCGCGAATCCGCTGCTGAAGCCGTCCGGATCCATTGCCCACGTCATGGGCGCCGTCGGCGTGCTGATGATCCTCATGCCGGTCGCCTATTCGGTCCGGAAGCACTGGAAGAGGCTGAGCCGCTGGGGCTCGCTCAAGGCCTGGCTCGAGGTCCACGTCTTCTGCGGCTTCGTCGGCCCGGTCCTCGTCACCGTGCACACGGCCATGCGGTTCGGCGGCATCGTCTCGGTGGCCTACTGGTCGATGGTGCTCGTCGTGCTGTCGGGGTTCGTGGGGCGGTACTTCTACGTGAGGATCCCGAAGACGATTCGCGGCGTCGAGCTGGGCTACGACGAGATCCTCGAGCGCGCCACCGATCTCAAGATGCGGCTCCTCGAGACCAGGCTGCCCGACCCGCTCCTGCGCGCGCTCGATGCCTTCGAGCGCGCCGTGGCGCCCGACCCGTCCAAGCTGTCGGTGCGGGGCTACCTGTTCGGTCAGGTGTCGCTGCGGCGGGCGGTGCGACGGCTGCGGCGGGACCTCGTCGCGGCGGGCGCCGACGCGGAACTGGCCACGCGCCTGGTCGCGATCGAGACCGAGCGCGAGATGCTGCTCGGCCGGCTGGCCTACCTGGAGAAGACGAAGCTGATGTTCGGCGCCTGGCACGTCTTCCATCAGCCGATCGTCTACGTGATGCTCGCGATCGTGACGGTGCACGTCGGCGTCGCCATCTACTTCGGCTACACGATCATCTCTATCGGCCGGGGATAGCCCGGCCCGAGATCGCCGGCGGGCCGAGCTGACTTTCGACGGTTTCTCGCCTGCGGCGCACCTCGAAACCCCTCCACATCCCCCCCCCAGAGTACCTGGTACCAAGGGTACTGCCTTCCCCGGTACTTCCTGCTCATTGTCGAGGCTGACTTTCAGCGGAATAGTGTCACGCGGGCCCATCGGGGCCAGTCGCGCCTGTTCCATTTTTGCACACCGCCTGGCCGGGCGGCGGACTGGAGCCGAAAGGGGCGCCTGGCCCGCGGGCGGTCGCCGCGTCATTTCTCGGCACTCGGTCTCTTGTTCCGCGCGAGGTAGCTATGAGCGAGCCGGGCCGGAAGCGCTCACGGGTCGTGGACGTTCCCCCGCAAGGACGACGGCGGCCGCGCGTGCCCATCCTGCTGGGTGCGGCGGCGCTGATCCTGGCGATCGTCGCGGCGCCGGCGCGGGCCCAGATCGGGACGCTGGTCTCGCCGGGCCCGCTCGCGAAGGCTCACGCCTCGCTCGAAGGGGCGTCGAACTGCGAGAAGTGCCACGAGCCGGGCCGCAAGGTCACGGCCGAGCGCTGTCTCGCGTGCCATCGCCCGGTCGCCGACCGCATCAAGGCGGGCAAGGGCGTCCACAAAGGCGTGACCGAGTGCGCCACCTGCCACGCCGAGCACGCCGGGCGCGGCGGCGACCTCCTGCACTTCAATACCAGGGGCTTCAACCACGCGGGGGTGACCGGGTTCGCGCTCGACGGCCGGCACGCCGGTCTCGCCTGCTCGGCCTGCCACAAGACGCGGTCCTACCTCACGCTGCAGCCCGCCTGCGTCTCGTGCCACGCGGACCCGCACAAGGGGCGGTTCGGCCTCGACTGCGGAAAGTGCCATTCGGTCAACGTGCCGTTCAAGCAGGTGGCGGGCACCTTCGATCACGGCCTCACCGCCTATCCGCTCGTGGGCGCCCACCGCACGGTCCCGTGCGCGAAGTGCCACGTGAACCAGGTGTACCGCGGCCTGAAGTTCCAGCTGTGCACCGACTGCCACAAGACGCCGCACCGCCAGCCGCTCGCCGACAGCTGCACGTCCTGCCACACGCCCGAGACGTGGCGGACGCAGAAGATCGATCACGCGCGGACCGGCTACCCGCTGCTCGGCCGGCACGCCGAGGTCGCCTGCGCTGCGTGCCACGTGAAGCCCGCGATCCTGGTGCGGCTGAAGTACGACCGCTGCGCCGATTGCCACAGCGACCCGCACAAGGGCGTCTTCAAGCAGGACTGCGGCGCGTGCCACCAGGTGACCGGGTTCGCGAAGACGCCGTTCGATCACAGCAAGACCCGGTTCCCGCTGACGGGCAAGCACGCCGACATCGAGTGCCGCGCCTGCCACAAGAACCTGCCGGCGGTGCCGGCAGCGCCCGCCAGGCCGGCCGGCGCGCGTCCGCAGCCCGGGCAACCTGTCGAGGCGTTCGACTTCCGAGGCCTTTCGACCGACTGCGTGTCGTGCCATATGGACGTGCACCGCGGCGACGCCGGGCCGAAGTGCGAGGGGTGCCACTCGACGACGGCGTTCCACCCGGTGACCTACACGCACCCGCGCCTGCCCGAGTTCTTCGCCGGGCAACACGCTCCGCTCGGCTGCGAGCAGTGCCATCGCAAGGGGCCGGCCCCGTCGGCGCCGCCGTCGCTCACCGCGCCGCTCGAGGGCTGGCAGTTCAAGAACCTCCCGACCGCTTGCGCAACGTGCCACAAGGACCCGCATCTCGGCCAGGTGGGCACGGCCTGCGAGGCGTGCCACTCGATCGGCGTGGCGAAATTCGGCGTCGTCAACTTCACCCACGCGAAGACCGCGTTCCCGCTGACCGGGAAGCACCAGACGGTCAAGTGCGAGCAGTGCCACAAGCCCGAGACGGGGGCGTTCCCGGCGGGGGCCGGGACCGCGGTCCGGCTGAAGGGGATGTCGTTCGCGTGCCAGTCGTGCCACACCGACCCGCACCTCGGCCAGGTCGGGAAGACATGCGAGACCTGCCACACCACGACGACGTTCCAGCTGACCGGCTACAAGCACAAGCCGCCGGCGTCGCTGATCGTGGCCGGCGTCCACGCGAAGCTCGTCTGCGCGGACTGCCACAAGAAGGTGCAGGGCGTCTTCCCGTCGGGCCAGGGCGTGGCCGTGCGCTACACGGGCATCGGCACGCAGTGCAGCGCGTGTCACGCGGACCCGCACCACGGCGGCCTCGGGCCGGCCTGCGGCACGTGCCACAACGTGAATTCCAAGTGGGGCGACGCGTCGCGCGGGTTCCACCTGGCGACCAACTTCCCGCTCATCGGACGGCACCTGTCGGTCGGGTGCGCCCAGTGCCACTGGAACGGCGTGACCAAGGGCACGCCGACCCAGTGCTACGACTGTCACTGGGTGCGGCGTCACGACGACCGCTACTTCACCCGCCTCGGCAGCCAGTGCCAGGACTGCCACCGGCCGATCTCGTGGACCGCGGTTTCGTGGGACCACGGCGCGGCCACCGGGATGCAGCTGAGCGGGGTGCACCGCGCGCTCGGTTGCGAGGCCTGCCACCAGGACCGGCAGTTCGTGGACCTCGGCCGCACGTGCTACTCGTGCCACGCGGCGGACTACAACGCCACGACCAACCCGAACCACATCGCGGCCGGGTTCCCGACGACGTGCGACACGTGCCACAGCGCTGCCGCGTCCACCTGGAACACCAGCTTCAACCACAGCCAGTTCTACCCGCTGGTCGGGGTCCACGCGACGCTGGCCTGCAACAACGCCCTGTGCCACGGGCCCACCAACAACTACACGACCGTGCCGACGACCTGCGTCGGCTGCCACCAGGCGGACTACAACGCCACGACCAACCCGAACCACGCCGCGGCCGGGTTCCCGACCGCCTGCGACCAGTGCCACCAACCGTCGGCACCCAACTGGAACACGAGCTTCAACCACAGCACGTTCTTCCCGCTGGTCGGGGTCCACGCGACGCTGGCCTGCACCAACGCCCTGTGCCACGCGAACAACAACTTCACGACGGTGCCGACCACCTGCGTCGGCTGCCACCTGGCCGACTACAACTCCACGACCAACCCGAACCATGCGGCGGCCGGGTTCCCGACGACGTGCGACACGTGCCACCAGGCGTCGGCGGCGAGCTGGACGACCAGCTTCAACCACAGCCAGTTCTTCGCGCTGGTGGGGGTGCACGCGACGCTGGCCTGCAACAACGCCCTGTGCCACGGGAACAACAACTACACGACCGTGCCGACCACCTGCGTCGGCTGCCACCTGGCGGACTACAACGGGACGACCAACCCGAACCACGCGGCGGCCGGGTTCCCGACCGACTGCACGGAGTGCCACAACGCCACCGACACGTCGTGGACGCAGGGGGTGTTCAACCATACCCAGTTCCCGATCGCGTCCGGCCGGCACTCGGGCTTCCCGTGCTCGGCCTGTCATCAGAACGCGACCAACTTCGCGGTCTTCCAGTGCACGACGAGTTGCCACCCGCAGGCAACCGTCACCGCCGAGCACAACGGGGTGTCGGGGTTCGTTTACACGTCGGCCGCCTGTTACTCGTGCCACCCCAACGGGTCGGCCGGGGTCCCGGCGCCGGTGCCGCGCCTCGCCGTGTCGCACACGCTCGCGCCAGCGCATGCTCCGGACAGGGTCATGGCCCTGAATGTCGCGGGCGGAGCGTTGCCCGCGCTGCAGTGCGTTCCTTCCCACGCGAGGGCACTCCGATGACACCCCGAACCACGTTCGCGGTTTCGGCGCTCATCATCCTCCTGCTGGCCAGGCCCGC
Source organism: uncultured Acidobacteriota bacterium (assembly GCA_963776495.1). Lineage (GTDB taxonomy): Bacteria > Acidobacteriota > Vicinamibacteria > Vicinamibacterales > Fen-181 > FEN-299. The sequence goes on from CAVZMW010000004.1 coordinate 386,306, forward strand.
CGCGGCGCAGACCGCCGGGCAGACCGAGACGAAGGCGGTCAGCTCCCCGGCGCCGTCTCAGGCCACCCCGCCCGCGCCGGCCACGACGCCGGGCTGGGCCCGCGTGTCGTTCTTCGCCGACGGGGCGTGGTCGAAGTACTCGGACGGCACGACCAGCTCGTACAGCGAGTTGATCACGAACGTCGCGGTCCAGTCGCCGATCCAGCACGCCGGTGGGCTCGAGTACCACCTCGACGCGCGGATGGCGAACTACCCCTCCTCCCAGTACCGGTCCACGCGGTCGTCGCTCTACGAGGGCTACGTCGGCCTGCGCTGGGACGACGACCGGCTCGGCTTCCGCGTGGGGCAGCTCTGGCTGAACGACCTCGGGGCGCTCGGCCAGGTGGGCGGCGGGGTCTTCGAGGCCCGGTTGCCGGTCGGCGACGGGAAGATGCGCGTGCGGTTCGGCGCCTTCGGCGGCTGGGAGCCCGACATCCAGACGCTCAAGTTCTCGCCCGGCGTGCACAAGATCGGCGGCTACGCCGTGCTCGAATCGCCGAACGGGCTGCGCCGCCACGTGATCGGCTACGTCAACATCCGCGACCACGGCCTGACCGAGCGGTCGGTCATCACGTTCCAGAACTACGTCCCGCTGTTCCAGAACCGGATCTTCGTCTACCAGGCCGCCGAGTACGACCTGGTGGGTCCGGCAGGGCAGGGCAGCGGCCACCTGACCTACTTCTACGCCAACGGGCGGGTGAAGCCGGTCAAGCGCCTCGAACTGTGGGGCACCTACAACCACGGCCGGTCGATCGACACGCGCGGCATCACGCTCGACACCCTGAACGGCCGCCCCATCGATCCCAAGGCGGTCGAGGGCTTCATGTTCGAGACGGTCGGCGGCCGCGTGTCGTACGAAGTGACGCGGGGCGTCCGGGTGTTCGCCGGCTACAACCGGGACCGGACCAACGTCGGCGACCCGATCCGGCAGCGCTACCAGGCCGGCCTGTGGGCGGGCAACCTGTTCAAGACCGGTTTCGACGTCAATGTCACCGAGTGGGTGAACCGCCAGTCCGGATTCACCAACTACAACTCGCTCTTCGTGTCGGTGGGGCGGAACGTGAACACCCGCATCTACGTGAGCGGCGAGTACAACCAGTCGGTGTCCACGCTCCGTCTGCTGCTCAACAACTCGTTCACGCTGGTGTCGCGTCCCCAGACACACCGGTACGCCGTGTCGAGCTACATCCGCGTGACCAGGCCGGCGTCGGTCTCGGTCATCGTCGAGCGGATGCAGGACTCGACCTACAGCGAGAACCGCGTGATGGCGGGCCTGACCTACCGCTTCTGAGCGGGAGGGAGGCCGGCTCCTCCGGTATCATGGGTGTCCGCCGCATTCGGAGAGGACACCGTGACACCACTCATCGCGCTCGCCGTCGCCGCTGGACTCGGCCTCGCCATGGCCGCCTGGTCGGCACACCAGCGGCAGAGGAGGGCGCGCCGGGTGGCGGAAGCCTTGCGCGCCGGATGGGGCCGCGTCCACGAAGGCCGTCGCCCGGGCGGCGCTCCGGGCTTCTACCACGACGGCCAACCCGCGTTCCCCGGCTCGCTCGACGCGACGACCTGGGCCGACCTCAACATGGACGCGGTGTTCGCGTTCCTCGACCGTACGACGTCCGTCCTCGGCCGCGAGGTCCTGTACGACAGGCTTCGGGGCCAGCGCCGGGACGAAGAGGACCTGTCGCGATTCGACGGCACGGTGGAGCGGCTCGCGCGCGACGAGCGCGCACGGCTGGCCCTGCAGATCGAGCTGGCGAAGATCACCGAAGACTACCCCTCGATCGCCTGGCAAATCGCCCTCGAGAGCCTGCCGCCGCTGCCCGCGTGGCTGCGCTGGATCAGCCCGGGGGTGGCCGTGTTCGTCACCGCGACGATCGCGGCCACCGTCGTCCACCCGGCGTTCATCAGCCTGGTCGTTCCCGCGCTCTTGTTGTCGTTCGTGGCGAGGTTCTATATCGCCCCGCGGATAGCGCCATGGGTGTCGCCGTTCCTGGCGGCGGGCCAGATCCTCGATGCGGCGCGGCGCGTGGTCGAACTCGAGCCTGCCGGCGAGCCGACGACACGGACCATGGCCGAACGGCTGCCGAGGCTGAAGCGCCTGTCCAGCGCGGCGCGGTGGCTGGGCCAGGACCCGGCGCGGACCGACCTGCTCTCGCTCGTCGCCGAGTACTTCAACCTCTTCTTCTGCGTGGACGGCAACGTCCTGCTGATCGCGTTCGGCCTCGCCGAGCGGCACCGCCGCGAACTCTGCGAGGTGGCCGAGGCCCTCGGCCGCCTCGACGCGGCCATCGCCGTGGCGTCGGTCCGCGCGGGCTCGGTCCACTGGACTCGCCCGTCGTTCGTCGGCCCGGCCGACCCGGCGACGATCGTCGGCCTGCGCCATCCGCTCGTCCGCGACTGCGTGCCGAACACGATGACGCTCGGGCCCGTCGACGGCGTGATCCTGACCGGCGCCAACATGACGGGGAAGTCGACGTTCCTGCGGTCGCTCGGCACGAGCGTCGTGCTGGCGCAGTCGATCTTCACCGTGTTCGCCGACGAGTACCGCGCGCCGTGGACGACGGTCAGGACCTCGATCAGTCCGACCGACGAGCTGCTGGAAGGGAAGAGCCTCTACCAGAAGGAGGCGGAGACCGTCGTGTCCATCGTCGGGCAGGCGCGACGGCCGGGCGTGCTGCTGTGCCTGTTCGACGAGCTGTTCCGCGGCACCAACTCGGTGGACAGGATCTCGGCGACCGCGGCGGTTGGCTCGTATCTCGTCGGGCCGGAGGCCGACGAGCCCGGGCCGGGTGGTCCCGCCCGGTGCCTCGTCGTGGTGGCCACGCACGACCTCGAGCTGGTGTCGCAGCTGGCGCGGGGCTTTGCGGCGTTTCACTTCGGCGATCGCATCGACGCCGACCGTCTCGTATTCGACTACCGGCTCCGCCCCGGCGTGGCGTCGTCGCGGAACGCGATCGCGCTGCTGCAAATCCTCGGCGCGCCGGCCGCGGTCGTGGCGCGTGCGCACGAGCGCGCCGCGGCCACGGCGGGGAAGGAGAGTTAGTCCCTCAGGCGGCCAGCGGGAGAAGCACGGTGACCGTGGTGCCGCGGCTTTCCGCGCTCTCGACGTCGATCGTGAAACCGCAGCGGTCCGCGATGGCCTTGACGATGGCAAGGCCGAGGCCCGTGCCCAGCGGGTCGATCGCCTTCGCGTTGGGCGCGCGGAAGAACTCCTCGAACAGGTGCGGGCGGCACTCGACGGGGATGCCGATGCCCATGTCGGCGACGACCACCCTGGCCGCCCCGCCGACCCGCTCCGCCGAGACGCGCACCGTGCCGCCGGGGGTGTACTTCACGGCGTTGCCGACCAGGTTGTCCAGCACCAGCGCGACGTCGGCCGCGTCGGCCCCAACCGCCAGCGAGTCGTCGCAGCCGTCCCACCGAACGGAGACACCCCCCGCGCGCGCGGCCTCCGCCAGGCGGGCGCAGGTCTCTCCGATCGCCCGTCCGAGCGGTGTGAGGGGATGCGTGATGTCGGCCGGTGACCCGACGGTCGCCGCCGCGAGGTCGATCAGGTCGTCGACGAGCGCCTGCATGAACTCGAGGCGCCGCCCGATCCTCGCGACCAGGTCGGCCTGGGAGGGGAGCAGCGGTCCGGCGTGTCCGTCGGCCAGCACCGACACAATCGTCCTCGTGGCGGCGATCGGCTGGCGCAAATCGTGGGTGACGATGTGCAGGAATCGGGCGACGTCGGCGCGCGCGCCGGCGGCGCCGGGGTCCCTGCCGTCCGGCCTGGAGTTGGCCATGCGCGTGCTCTCCGCGCTACGCCCGCACTAGGAGGCCGAGCGAGTAACGAGCGGTCGGCCTCCTGCCGGGTCCAGCAACCTCTCCACGGTGGCCATCAGGCGGTCGGCGCTCACCGGCTTCTCGAGGAACTCGTCCACCGGCAGCGAGTCCTGGTCGGGACCGAAGCGGAACGACGTCGTGCGGTGAACGGCGGTGAGCACGAGGATCGGGACCCGGCGGTAGGCGGCGTACTCGGAGTCGTCCGACGTGTCGCGGAGCCGCTGGGCGACGCGGAAGCCCTCGGTGTAGCGGTCCATCATCACGTCGAGGATGATGAGGTCCGGGCTCGTCTCCTTCACGCGGCGCAGTCCGAGCTCGCCGTTGGCCGCGGTGTGGAACTGGTGTCCCTTCGCCTCGAGCAGGACCTTCAGCGCCGCCGCCAGATCGGCGTCGTCGTCGATCATCAGGATGGTGGCCATGTTCGCTGCCCTCCAGGCGAGTCATCATCGCACTTCGAGGGTGTTGAGACAAGCATCGCGCCGGTCAACAACAGCATCGCGCCGGTCGCGGGCAGCAGCCTACAATAGGAGCATCGGCTCCAATGCTTCGATGAACTCGCGCCAAAGGCCCCGCGCGCGCAAGACGGCCAGCGCTCCGGCGCGGGTGGAGCGGTTCTTTGCCGGGCTCGGCCCCGGGCTGATCACCGGGGCGGCGGATGACGACCCCTCCGGCATTTCCACCTACTCGGTGACGGGCGCGTCGTTCGGCTACGCGCCGCTGTGGATCGCCGTCGCATCCTTCCCGCTCATGGTGTCCGTGCAACTGATGTGCGCACGGCTCGGCATGGTGACCGGGAACGGTCTCGCGGGCGCGATCCGGAGCCGGTACATCCCGCTGGGTGCTGTGGGGCGCCTGCTCGCTGCTGGTCGTGGCCAACGTGACCAACATCGGCGCCGATCTGGCAGGCATGGCCGAGGCGACCGAGCTCGTGACCGGCCTCGACCATCGCGCGCTGATCCCGGGCTACGGCGTCGTGCTCGTCCTCTTGCTGTTCTTCTCGACGTACCGGCACATCGCGCGCGTCTTCAAGTGGCTGACGCTCGTGCTCTTCGCCTACGTGGGGGCGGGCTTCCTGGCCCATCCCGCGTGGGACACGGTGCTGCGGGCGACCTTCGTCCCGCGCATCGAATGGTCGGCGCGGTACTTCTCGGTCCTCGTGGGCGTGCTCGGGACGACAATCTCGCCGTATCTCTTCTTCTGGCAGGCGGCGGAGGAAGTGGAGGAGGAGCGGGCCATCGGGCGCGGGACCGAGCGCCAGCGCCGGGGCGCGACCGCGAAGGAACTGCGCCGCTCGTTCGTCGACGTGCTCGTCGGCATGTTCTTCTCGAACGTCGTCATGTACTTCGTCATCCTGACGACCGCGGCCACGCTGCATCAGAGCGGCCCGACGAACGTCACCACGGCGCGCGAAGCCGCCGAGGCGCTGCGCCCGCTGGCGGGCCCGGCGGCCTATTGGCTCTTCTCCTTGGGACTGGTCGGAACGGGGATGCTCGGTGTGCCGGTTCTTGCGGGGTCCTGCGCCTATGCGATCGCCGAGGCCTTCCGCTGGCGGGGGTCGCTCGAAGACACGCCGAAGCGCGCGCGCCGCTTCTATGCGGTCGTGGCCATCGCGGTGGTGCTCGGCCTCCTGCTCGACGTCGTCGGCCTCAATGCCGTGGCCATGCTCTTCTGGTCCGCCGTGGTGAACGGCGTGCTGGCGCCGCCGTTGATCGTCCTGGTCCTGCTCCTCACGAGCAGCCGGGCGGTGATGGGGACGCGCGCCAATCCGCCGCTGCTCCGCTGGCTCGGCTGGGCCACCGCGGCGACGATGAGCGGCGCCGCCATTGCGATGGCCGTCGCGGCGTGGTTCTAAGCGGCCCGGTACCGGTTCCGCAGGAATTGCAGCACAAGCACGAGGAGCCCCACCACGAGCGCGAAGTGAATCACACCGCCGGTCACGTGAAAGACGAAGAACCCAAGCAACCACGCGACGATCAGTACTGCCGCTAGTGCCGCCAGCATGGCGTCATCGCCTCCCTCCCGGAACAGAGCGCCCGGGCTGACACCCGGTGACGTCAGTGGTCGGGCGCTCGGTCAGTCGCCGGGCCGCTACCGGACGATCACCTGGACGCTGAAGATCGAGCCCAGGACGGCGTCCAGGATCGTGCCCCTGCCGTTTCTATACAGGCCGAACTCGGTGTGGCGGCCGTAGCCGTCTTCGTAGCCGCGACGGAAGCCCTCGCGGAAGTAGAAGTTGTAGTCATCCCGATCGACGTAGAAGCCGGTGTAGCCGTAATTGGCGTCTTGATAGGCAAACGAGGCCTCGAAGTTGGACGGCGAGCGATCCATCCGGTCGGCTTCGCCGGTGCGGTAGCCCTGGTCGTACCCGTAGTTCACGCTCTGCTTGAGCAGATTCACGCCGTACTGATTGGTCTCGTAGGAATGGCCTCCACGGGAGTACCGGAAGTTCGCCGGCGTGGAGAAATAGGGATCCCGGCCGTACGTGCCGGGCCGCTGGCGCTGGACCGTCAACTGCTGCTGATGGAGGCGCTGCACGTACTGCTGCTGAACGGTGTACTGCGCGTGGCGCTTCTCGCGCTGCAACTGCGCGTTCTGCGGCTGCGCCGCACGCTGCTGCTGGGTCAGATGATCGCGGTACTGCGTCAGGCGCTGCTGCTGCTGATTGACCTGCTCCTGCCGGTGCTGCTTCTCCCGCGCCTGGTCCTGCTTCCTCTGCGCCTGCTGCTGCTTCTGCTGTTCCTTCTGTGACTGATTCTGCGGCGTCGCGTAAGACGGCGCGCCCAGCCCGAGCAGCGCCACCGCGCCGATGCCCGCTGCCGCAACCAGCCGAGTCGAGACATTGACTTTCATCGCCCACCTCATTGCATGGTCCGTTACCTGGAGGCGAACCCTTGGACCAGGGGCTGCCTGTCACTACCCGGACATCGGCCGCCCATCCCGCGCACAGGGGAGAGATGCCACTCGCACCACAGAGGATAGGGCCCTTCCAGGCCCACGTCTGTGCTGTAGAGGACAATCGCATCGGGAATCCGCCACGCGGCACGATCGTCTCGATGCGTGCACAACCGGACAGACGCGGCGGCCAACCGGGTCGTATTCTGGCTGCCGGCAGATAAGGAGGGAGGCGGAGTATGAGGTTGCTGTTCAGGATCGCCGTTGTGCTGGCGGTCATCGCGATCGGCACGTACCTGATGGGATACTGGTCCCTCGATCAGGTCAGGTCGCACTCGTGGCGGCCGGCCTCGTCGCCAGCCGCGGAATCCTCCGGCACGAGCCCCGCCGGCGGCCGCATGGGCCGACTCGACGCGCAGGCCCAGAAGGCCGCCAGCACGGCAGGCGACTTTCTGTCCGACGCCGAGCTGACCGCCAAGATCAGGTCGAAGATGGCGCTCGACGACACGGTGCGCGCGCGCACGATCGCCGTCTCGACCACCGGCGGGGTCGTCACCCTGACGGGCACCGTGCGTTCAGCCGCCGAGCACGACCAAGCCGTCCGGCTCGCCCGGGACACGAAGAGCGTGACGCGGGTGGTGGACCGGCTGAACGTCCTCCGACGCTGAGACGGATTGACGTGAACACGTCTCGAGGATGACGTCGGAGCCCGCTGGCCCGCCGTTGGCCGCCACGCCATCGAGCGCGCTGGCGAGCGCCGGCCCCGACAGCGCTTGCGTCTCCATTCGCAGAAACAGCGGGCCGTCGAACTGGTGGCTGGGCTCGGAACAGGCAGATCGCCAAGCTGATGGCCAGGGTGTGCCACTCGTTGAACGCCTGGTCGAACGACGAACCGCGGTGCCCCGAGGGGCCGAAGGCCACCTGTTGCCGAACGTCGCCGCCGCCTACCGGCCTCGCACGAAGTGCAGCACGAGCACGATGAGCCCCACGACCAGCACGACGTGAATCATGGCCGTGGTCACGTGAAACGCGAAGAACCCGAGCAGCCACAGCACGATCAGCACCAGGGCAATCGTCGCCAGCATCACTTCACCTCCCGGGTCGATCATCGGCCGGACGCCTCCACCGGGCTGTCACATATCGCACAGTCTCCTGAAGAGAGTCGGCGCCGGTTTCAAGGGCGACACGCGCGAGCGCATGGGGGAACCGCAGCTCTCCGCGGACCGCGGCCGGGTTATCATCGTCGTATCGGGTCTGGGCGCGGCAGAGAACCTTCATGACAACGAAGCGAGCCCTGATTGTCGCCGCCATCGTGGTCGGCGTAGGCGTCACGGTGTTCTACATCGCCAGCAGGCGGACGTCCTCGCTCGTGCTGACGGGAATCGTCACCACCAACGACGTCGTGGTCAGTCCGCTCGTCGGGGGTCGAATCGAGCACCTGCCGGTCGCCGAAGGCGACACGGTCGTGCCGGGCCAGTTGCTCGCGGTGATCGCGCCGGACGAGCTTCGGGCCGATACGTCCTACTACGCGCACAGCGCGCAAGGGCTCTCGTCCCAGGTCGTCGAGGCGGAGGCCGCGCTGCGCTACCAGAAGAGCCAGACGGCGGACCAGATCCGCCAGGCCGAAGCGGTCCTGGCCTCAGCCGAGGCCCAGGTGGACGAGGCCCAGGCGAGCCTGGAGAACGCGCGGATCACCCTCGAGCGGAACCGCGGGCTGAGGCAGTACGGGATCGTCACCCAGCAGGATCTCGACTCGTCGCGCACCGCCTACGACAGCGCCAGCGCTCACGTCGCCTCGCTGAAGCAGCAGGTGGACGCCCAGCGGGCCGCGCTCGCCCTCGCCCGTTCGAACGCCGACCAGGTCGCCATCAAGGAGAACCAGCTCCTCGCCAACCGGCAGCAGTTCGAGGCTGCCGCGGCGCAGCGCACGAAGGCCGACGTGCGGCTCGGCTACGCCGAGGTTCACGCCCCGCTCGCGGGGTTCGTGGACGTGCGGGCCGCCCGCGAGGGCGAGGTGGTCAACGCCGGCCAGCCGATCCTCACCCTCATCAACCCGGACGACCTGTGGGTGCGCGCCGACGTGGAAGAGACCTATGTCGATCGCGTGCGGATCGGCGACCGCCTGACCGTGCGGCTGCCGTCCGGTCTCGAGCGGCAGGGCACGGTCTTCTACCGCGGCGCCGACGCCGGCTTCGCGACCCAGCGCGACGTGAGCCGGACCAAGCGCGACATCCGGACGTTCGAGGTGCGCCTGCGGGTGGACAACCGCGACCGCCGCCTGGCCGTCGGCATGACGGCCTACGTCCTGTGGCCTCTTTCGCGCTGATGCCCGCCATCGACGTCCGGCAGATCGTCAAGCGGTACGGCGACTTCACCGCCGTGAACGGGGTGAGCTTCTCGGTGGAGACGGGGGAGGTGTTCGGCCTGCTTGGCCCCAACGGCGCGGGCAAGTCCACGTTGATCCGGATGATGACGACGCTGCTCGTGCCGACCTCCGGCGGCGCCACGGTGAACGGGTTCGACATCGTGGACGACCCCGACGAGGTGCGGAAGTCGATCGGCGTGATCCCGCAGGCGATGACCAGCGACCTCGAACTGAGCGTCGAAGAGAACCTCCTGATCTTCGCGAAGCTCTACGGCGTGCCCCGATCGCGGCGGGACCGCCTGATCCGCGACCTGATTGCCTCGGTGGAGCTGACCGAGTGGGCCGACAAGCCGGTCAAGAACCTTTCGGGAGGCATGCGCCGCCGGGTGGAAATCGCGCGCGGGCTCGTGCACGAGCCCCGCGTCTTCTTCCTCGACGAGCCGACGACCGGCCTCGACCCGGTGTCGCGCGTCGCGGTCTGGGAGATGCTCGGGCGCATCAAGGCGGAGCGCGGCCTGACGGTGCTCCTCACCACGCACTACATGGACGAGGCGGACAAGCTCTGCGACCGGGTCGCGATCGTCGATCACGGGGAGCTCAAGGCGCTCGACTCGCCGATGAAACTGAAGGCGTCGATCCCCGGTCGGAACGTCCTCGAGGCGAGCTTCTCGGCGACGCCCGACGGGTGGACGGACACGCTGGCCGCGCTGCCCGGCGCCGAAGGCGTGACGGGCGAGGACCATGTCTACCGGATCGCATCGGCCAACGGGCCGGCGACGACGATGGCGCTGATGGAGACCGCGGCGCGGTCCGGCGTCACCGTGCAGTCGCTGTCGGTCCAGAGCACGTCGCTCGACGACGTCTTCGTGCACTACACCGGCCGCGCCCTTCGCGATCAGTTGCAGGAGGCTTCGGCACTCGACTCGAGCTTCCTCCGGAGACGGTAGCAGGAGCGCCATGCATCGAACCTGGGCCATCATCGAGCGCGAACTGCGGCGCTTCCGCCGCAGCCCGACGCTGATCGTCGTCTCGCTGGTCTTTCCCGTCGTCCAGCTCGTGGTGCTCGGCTACGCCTTCGGCGGCAACGTCAAGGAACTGCGGGTGGGCGTGGTGGACATGGACCACGGGATGTCCGGCGTCCAGATCCGGGAGCTGTGCGGCGCGGTCGCGGCCAACGCCCGCACTTTCGACACGGTGATGTACGCCGACCAGGGAACGGCGATGCACGACCTGCGGGACGGGCGGGTCAACGGGGTCCTGACGATCCCGCCGAACTTCTCGCGGCGGGTGCTCCAGGGGGACAACCCGCGCGTCGCCCTGATCGAGGACAACACCGACCGGTTCGTGTCCTCGGCGCTGGCCGCCAGCCTGAGCGGTGTCGTGTCGGCGTTCAACCAGCCGGGCGCGGGCGAGCCGCGCCTCTCGAGCCAGGCCACCCTCGACATCGTCGAGGTGTACCCTTACGTGCCGTACATCCAGTACCTCCTGCCCGGGTCGATCGTCATGTCGATCTTCATGATGGTCATGATCGGCGGCGGGATCATCTTCATCGACGACAAGGCGCGGGGGCTGCACGAGGGCTACCTCGTCACCCCGATCACCAAGCTCGAGCTGGTCGCGGGGTTCAACCTCTCGGGCACGATCAAGGCGGTGATGGCCGGCACGGTGCTGATGCTGGTCGGATCGGTCATCGCGGGTATCCCCGATCCGTTCGCGCCGCTCCGCCTGCTCCGGCTCTTCATCGTCATCCTCATCACGGCGTTCGCGCTCATCAGCCTGATGTTCCTCCTGATGGTGCGCGTCAACGACCCGCTCGTGCCGCGCGCGACGTTCGGGGTGCTGAACACGCTGCTGTACTTCCCGAGCGGCGCCGTCTATCCGCAGCAGGGCTTCCCGGGCTGGATGCAGGCCATCGCCGTGGCCGACCCGTTCACCTACGCCGTCCACGCCCTCAAGAGCGTGCTGCTGAAGGACACGGGGATGAGCGCGATCACGACCGACATCGCCTACCTCGTCGTGTTCTCGGCCGTCGCGATGACGGCGGCCACGATGCTTTTCAGACGGACGCTGTAAGCCGGGGAAGGGGAGGCAGGTCGCCGCCGTGTACGACGGGCTGCTCGGGCTCGTCGGCCCGTTCGGAACGGAGTGGTTCTTCGGGACCGTCGGCGTCGTCATCTATTACTGGGTCACGACGGAACTCCCGTGGGTCTGGAAGCCGTTTGCCGTTGCCGACGTCGTCTTTCTCGCGCTCTTCTGGTGGGCCTACACGCGGTTGCGCGCGCGGGCGAGGTGAGACGCCGATTTTCCCGCTGGCCGAACGGCGGGCGCCTCGTCCTCACGATCCGGCTCCCGGGCAATCCGGATGTAGGGTGGCCCTTCACCCCTCGACTTCGCTCGGGGTGCCCTGAGCGAGGGCGTGGAGCGCCCGAGTCGAAGGGCAGGGCTGCCAGCATCGATTCTCGGTAGGGCGAGGCTCCAGCCTTGCCGGGGATGGACGCCAGTTCCAGGGTCCGCCCGACAGGCCGCGGTTCGGCGAGCGCACCTGAGAGCAGGACTGACGCCCTGCTCCAACAGACGTCCTTGCCAGACCTGGAGGGGCGCTCTACAGAAGCCCGAGGCCGACAGCTCTAACAGACCGCCCGACATGGCGATCGCCCGGGAGCGCCGTCTGCCTGAACCGCATCCCCGCGGGCGCGGTGCATAATGGACCCCCGATGCTCCTGCACGACGTTCGCCACGCGCTCCGGGCGCTCCGCAAGTCGCCGGCCTTCACCGTCGCGGCCGTCGCGACCATCGCGCTCGGCATCGCCGCCAACACCGCCGTCTTCAGCGTCGTGAACGCGGCCCTGATCCGGGCGCTGCCCTACAGCGAGCCGGACCGCCTCATGCAGGTGGCCGAGCGCAACGACAAGCTGAACCTCCCGTACTTTTCCGTCTCGACGCTCAATTACCTCTCGTGGAGCGAGATGACGAGAGCGTTCGAGCGGATCGGCGCCTTCGGGTCATCGGCCTACACGCTCACCGGGCCGGGCGAGCCCGAGCAGGTGACCGGCGGCCCGATCAGCCCGTCGCTCGTGCCGTTGCTCGGCCTGCGCCCGCTCGTCGGCCGTGCCTTCCGCGACGACGAGGACAAGCCGGGCCACGCGCAGGTCGTGCTGATCAGCGAGTCGTTGTGGAAGCGGCGCTTCGCCGGCGACCGGGCGGTCGTCGGCCAGCCGCTGACCGTGGACGGCGCGGTCTACACGGTGGTGGGCGTGATGGGCCCCGAATTGCACCGGCTCACCGACGGCGACCTCTGGGTGCCGATGGTTATCGACCAGTCGCGCGAGAACCGCCTGAGCCACACCGTCAGCGTCGTGGGCCGCCTGAAACCGGGCGTCACGATGGAGATGGCGCAGACCGAGATGGACTCGATCAGCCGGCGGGTCCTCGAGCAGTACCCGGACGTGCGCGACTGGACCATCCGCGTCCGGACCCTCGACCACTGGTTCGTGAGCGACGAGCTGCGCACCGCGCTCATCGTGCTGCTGGGCTCGGTGGCGCTCGTGCTGCTCATCGTCTGTGCCAACGTCGCCAACCTGATGCTCTCGCGGGCGGTGGCGCGGCAGAAGGAGTTCGCGATCCGCGCCGCCCTCGGCGGCGGCCGCACGCGGCTGGTGCGGCAGGTGCTGACCGAAGGGCTGCTGTTGTCGCTCGCCGGGGGCGCGGCGGGTCTCGTTCTAGCGGCGTGGGCGGTCAGGCTATTCAACGCTCTCCCGGCCGACCAGCGGCCGGCCACCGGCGTCGGCATCGACGGCACCGTGGTGCTGTTCACCGTCGCGGCGTCGCTCGTGACGGGCATCCTCTTCAGCCTGGTGCCCGCCTGGCAGTGCACGCGCGCCGACGTGAACGGCGTCCTCAAGCAGGGGGCGCGGTCGGCACGTGGCCACCAGCGCCCGCTGCTGCGCAACGGCCAGGCCGCGCTGCAGCTCGCGCTGGCGACGGTGCTCGTCATCGGCGCGGGTCTGCTCGCCAGGAGCCTGATGCGCCTGGAGCAGGTGCCGCTGGGGTTCGATCCCTCGGGCGTCGTGACGTTCCGGGTGTCGCTGCCGCCCGCCAGGTACCCGGGGCACGCCAGGTCGTGGGCCTTCTACAGGGAACTGCTCGAGTCGCTGCGAAACGTGCCCGGCGTGAGCGCCGCCGCAATCTCGAGCGCCCTTCCGTTCGGCACCGGGACGTACACCCGGACGCCGGTCAGCACGCCGAGCCATTCGGTGCTGCCGGCCGGGACCGCGATCCCGATCGACTGGCGGGTCGTCAGCCCCGGCTTCTTCAGGGCGCTCGGGATCCCGCTCGTGCTGGGCCGCGACTTCACCGAGGCGGACGCGCCCAACTCGGCGCCCGTCATGATCGTGAGCCGGTCGTTCGCGCGCAAGTTCTGGGGAGGCGACGATCCGATCGGCAAGGTGGTCCACCTCTTCAACGCCAGGGGCAAGCAGGTGGCCGATTACACGGTGGTGGGCATCGTGGGCGACGTCCGCAACATGTCGCTCAACGAGGAACTGCCGGCGATGTACTACTCGAGTTCGTGGCGCCTCTGGCCGTCGATGGAGGTGGCGGTACGCACGCCGGGCACGCCGGAGTCGCTCCTGCCGGTGATCCGCCAACGGGTGCGGGCCCTCGACGCGGACCTGCCCATCTCGGCGGTGCAGACGATGGAGCAGGGGATCTCGGCCAGCGCCTCGCAGCCGCGGCTGAACGCGCTGCTGCTGGTGGCGTTCGCCGCCCTGTCGCTCGTCGTCGCGGGCATCGGGATCTACGGCGTCCTCGCCTGCTCGGTGAGCAACCGGACGAACGAGATCGGCCTGCGCATGGCGCTCGGCGCCGACAGGCTGCGGGTGATGCGGCTGGTCGTCGGCGAGGGGATGGTCGTGGGACTCGCGGGCACGCTCATCGGCCTCGCCGCGGCCGCCGCGCTCAGCCGCGTGCTGGCCAGCCTCCTGTTCGGCGTCGAGCCGCGCGACCCGCTGACGTTCGGCGGAGCCGCGCTCTCGCTCGCCGTGGTGGCCCTCCTCGCCTGCGCCGCGCCCGCGTGGCGCGCCTCGCGCGTCGATCCGATCGTCGCGCTCAGGCAGGATTAGTTTCGGCATCTCGACTATGACCTCGCCTTGACCCGACGATTGACGCACAATATGCGCCGGAGGTGCTTCATGGGTGACAGAGGCAAGAAGGACAAGGACAAGGGCCAGAAGCAGCACGCCGCGAAGGACAAACAGGAAGAGAAACAGAAGCTGGACAAGCAGCCGAAGCGAAATCAGTAGCGGCGGGCGCGGCGGCAGGGCCGTGTCTGTCCGCAATTGCACAGACTCCGCCGGGGGGTTTGCCCTAGCGTCTGGTCAGGGGCTTCGGGCGATTCGCCAGGACCTCACGGAGGATTACCGCTCGAGTGCCATTCCGCCAGGATACTGTCTTCGCCGGGCTGCGCTCGCTGCGCCACGCGATCGCCCGCCGACCGGACTTCTCTGCGCGCCTTGCCAGCGAAGAGTCACCGCTGCGCGCGGAGCTCTTCAGCCGCGAGCAGATGGTCCAGCACGGACGCGTGCTGGCCGCCTCGCACAGGCTGACCGCGACGCGCGCCCCGGACCGGCTGCTCGCGCGGCTGGCGGAGAACGAGACGCTGCTCGCGGAGGTCCGGGCGCTCCTGACGGAAGCCGTGAACGGCGACCGCAGGATCACGCCGGCAGGCGAGTGGCTGCTCGACAACTTCTACCTGATCGAGGAACAGATCCGCACGGCCCGGCGGCACCTCCCGCCGCGCTACGGCCGTGAACTGCCGCGCCTCGCCGGCGGCCCGTCGGATGGCCTGCCGCGGGTTTACGACATCGCCCTCGAAACGATCTCGCACGGCGACGGTCGCCTGGACGCGGACGGCCTCGGCGGCTTCGTCTCGGCCTACCAGGAAGTCACGCCGCTCACCACCGGCGAGCTGTGGGCCATCCCGATCATGCTGCGGCTGGCGCTGCTCGAGAACCTGCGCCGCGTCTCCGCCCGGATCGGCGCCGACCGCTCGGATCGGAACCGCGCCGACTACTGGGCCGACCAGATGTCGGCCGTCGCCGAGAAGGACCCGAAGAGCCTCATCCTCTCGATCGCCGACATGGCGCGGTCGCAGCCGCCGATGGTCGGCTCCTTCGTCGCCGAGTTCGCCCGCCGCCTGCAGGGCAAGAGTCCGGCGCTGGCCCTGCCCCTCACGTGGATCGAGCAGCGGCTGGCCGAGGACGGCCTGACCATCGAGCACCTGGTGCAGTCGGAGAACCAGCAGCAGGCCGCCGACCAGGTGTCGGTCAGCAACAGCATCAGCAGCCTGCGGTTCCTCGGGGCCGCCGACTGGCGGGCGTTCGTCGAGGCCCGAAGCGGTATCGACGAGATTCTCCGGGACGACCCCGCCGGCGTCTACTCCCGGATGGACTTCGCCACGCGGGACCGCTATCGCCATGTCGTGGAGACGACGGCGAGGCGGCTCGGACTCGGAGAAGGGGAGATCGCCAAGCGCGCGGTCGACCTGGCGCGCGAGGCCGCGGCCGGCCCGAACCCTGACGGGAGAGCGACGCACGTCGGCTTCTACCTCGTGGACAAGGGGCTGCCGCGGCTCCGGCACACCGTCGGTGCGCGCTTCTCGGTCGTCGAGGCCGTCCGACGCGCGGGGATCAACCACCCGCTCTTTTTGTACCTCGGCGGCGTGGTCCTTCTCACGCTCGCGCTGACGGCGGCCCTGGTCGCGGCGGCGTGGGGCCGCGGGGGCACGGGCTGGCTCCTCGCGCTGGTCGGGCTGGTCCTGCTGCTCTGCACGAGCCAGGTCGCCGTGGCCGTCGTCAACGCCCTGGTGACCCGGCTGACGACGCCCCATGCCCTGCCGAAGATGGATCTGTCCAAGGGGATCCCGGCGGCCGCGCGGACCCTGGTTGCCGTCCCGGCGATGATCACGGACACCGAGAACGTGGAGCGCCTGGTCGAAGCGCTGGAAGTCCGCTTCCTCGGCAACCGGGACGATCACGTCTGCTTCGGCCTCCTGACCGATCTGGCGGACGCCACGCAAGAGACACTTCCCGAAGACGACGCCCTGGAGCGTCTCGTCGTACAGCGCATCAACGAGCTGAACACGAAGTACGGCGGCCAGTTCTTCCTCTTCCACCGCCCGCGGCGGTGGAATCCAGCGGAACGCCTGTGGATGGGATACGAGCGCAAGCGTGGAAAACTCGCCGAGCTGAACGCGCTCCTGCGCGGCGCCGCCCCGGGGCGATTCTCCCGCGTCGTCGGGGACGCGTCCGTCCTGCCCCAGGTGAAGTACGTCATCACGCTCGACGCCGACACGCAGCTGCCGCGGGATGCCGCGCGCCTGATGGTCGGCGCGATGATGCACCCGCTCAACCACGCGCGGTACGACGAGCGCGAGCAGCGCGTGACGGCGGGATACGGCATCCTTCAGCCGCGGGTGGCCATCAGTCTGTCAGGCGCGACCCGGTCGCGGTACGCGCGGCTCTGGGCGAGCGAGCCGGGCATCGATCCGTATACCCGCGTGGTGTCCGACGTTTACCAGGACCTGTTCGGGGAAGGGTCCTTCATCGGCAAGGGCATCTACGACGTGGACGCGTTCCAGCGGGCGGTGGGCGGCCGGTTCCCGGAGAACCGGATACTCAGCCACGACCTGCTCGAAGGCTGCTACGCGCGCGCCGGGCTGCTGACCGACGTGCAGGTGTACGAGGAGCACCCTTCCTGCTACGAGGAGGATGTGCGGCGGCGCCATCGCTGGATCCGCGGCGACTGGCAGCTCTGGCGATGGCTGCTGCCCGGCGTGCCCGGCGGCGACGGGCGGCGGACCCGGAACCCGCTCCCCGCGCTCGGCCGATGGAAGCTCTTCGACAACCTCCGCCGCAGCCTCACGTCCGCGGCGCTGGTGGGCCTCTTCCTGGTGGCGTGGGCGCGGCTGTCGCCCGCCTGGGAATGGACCCTGGCCGGCGTCGGGGTCCTCGTGCTCCCCGCGCTCGTCGTGTCGCTCCCGGGCGTGGTGCGGAAGCCCGCCGACGTCCGGCTCGGAAGCCATCTCGCGGCGGGCGCGGGCTCGCTCGGACGCCAGCTGGCGCAGGCGCTGCTCACGCTTGCCTGCCTCCCCTACGAGGCGTTCTTCAGCCTCGACGCGGCCCTGCGCACCGCCGCGCGGCTGTTCCTCACGCACAGGCGGCTTCTCGAGTGGACGCCGTCGGGCGATCGGAACGGCCCGCCCCGGTGCAGCCTGGCCGGCGCGTGGGCGCGGATGTGGACCGCCCCGGCGCTCGCCGTCGTCGCGTGCGCCGGCCTGTGGCTGGCACGGCCGACCAGTCTCGCGCCCGCCGGGCCGATCCTCGTGCTCTGGTTCGCCGCGCCAGCGATCGCCTGGCGCATCAGCCGTCCGCTCGCGCGTCGCCCGACCCGGCTGACGGCTGACCAGCTCCGCTTCCTGGGCAGCGTGGCCCGCCGCACCTGGGCCTTCTTCGACACCTACGTGGGCCCCGAGGATAGCTGGCTGCCGCCCGACAACTACCAGGAGTCGCCGGCGCCTGGCGTCGCGCACCGCACGTCCCCGACGAACATGGGCCTGGCGCTGCTCGCCAACCTCTCGGCCTGCGACTTCGGGTACATCTCGGCCGGCCGATTCCTCGACCGCACCGCCAGCGCCTTCCAGTCCATGTCGGCGATGGAGCGCCACCGGGGGCACTTCTTCAACTGGTACGACACGCGGTCGCTCGCGCCGCTCGAGCCGCGGTACATCTCGTCGGTGGACAGCGGCAACCTGGCCGGCCACCTCCTGACGCTCCGCCCGGGGCTGCTCGCCCTCGCCGGCGAATCGATCCTGCCGGCGCGCGCGATGTCGGGATTGCGGGACACGTTCCATCTCCTGGCCGGTCCCGGTCATGACGCGTCGGAGACCGCGATGGCGCGGCTGAAGCAGGACATCGAAGCGGCGTGCGAGACCGGGCCCACGACGATCGCAGACGCACGGCTGACGCTGGAACGGCTGGGTTCGAAGGGCCGGGCGATCGCGACGGAACTGGCGGGTTCCGGGGACCTCACGGCCGCGCGCTGGGCCCGGGCGCTCGCGGGGCAGTGCGCGGACCTGTTGGCCGACCTCACGCGCTTGATGCCGTGGGCCCTGGTCTCCGAGGCCCCGGGGCCGGGCGCGCCGCTGCCCCTGCTGGCCCCGATCCCGACGCTGGGCGAACTGGCGGCGCTCGAAGGCGAGTGGGGCCGGCCGGCCCGGGAGCGACTCGCCGTGATCAACCGCCTCGCCGCGCAGGCGATCGACCTCGCGGAGATGGAGTGGAGCTTCCTCTTCGACGAGGCGCGGCAGCTCCTGTCGATCGGGTACAACGTGGGCGAGCGCCGTCGGGACCCCGGCCGCTACGACCTGCTCGCCTCGGAGGCGCGGCTCTGCACGTTCGTGGCGATCGCCCAGGGACATCTCCCGCAGGAGAGCTGGTTCGCGCTGGGCCGACTCCTGACGCTGGCGGCGGGCGAGCCGGTGCTGCTCTCGTGGAGCGGCTCGATGTTCGAGTACCTGATGCCGCTCGTCGTCATGCCGCGTTTCGACGACACGCTGCTCGACCAGACGTGCAGGGCCGCCGTCAAGCGCCAGATCGAGTACGGCCGTCACCGCGGTGTGCCGTGGGGCATTTCCGAATCGGGGTACAACCTGCTCGACGTCCGGCTCGCGTACCAGTACCGCGCGTTCGGCGTGCCAGGTCTCGGCCTCAGGCGCGGTCTCGCCGACGATCTGGTCGTGGCCCCGTACGCCTCGGCACTGGCGCTGATGGTGTCGCCCGAGGAGGCGTGCTCGAACCTGCAGCGTCTCGCGGCGGAGGGCTTCGACGGGGAGTGCGGCTTCTACGAGGCGATCGACTACACGCCGACGCGCCTGCCGCGAGGCCACCAGTACGCCGTCATCCGGTCCTACATGGCGCATCACCAGGGCATGACGTTGCTGTCGCTGGCGCAGGTGCTTCTCCACGGGAAGATGCAGGAGCGCTTCGCGTCCGACCCGGCGTTCCAGGCGACCGCGCTGCTCCTCCAGGAGCGGATCCCGCGGGCGGGCGCGTTCCTGCTGCCCGCCACCACGGCGTCGGAAGGCCCCACGGTGGCGGCGGGCGCCGACATCGCTGTGCGCTCGTTCAGCGACCCCGACACGGCGGCCCCGGAAGTGCAGCTGCTGTCGAACGGCCGCTATCACGTCGTCGTCACGAACGCGGGCGGCGGGTACAGCCGATGGAAGGACCTCGCCGTCACCCGTTGGCGCGAGGATGCGACGTGCGACAACTGGGGCACCTTCTGCTACATCCGGGACGTCGCGGACGGCGCCTTCTGGTCGGCGACGCACCAGCCGACGCTCAGGCCGGTGGACCGGTTCGAAGCGGTGTTCTCGGAGGCGCGCGCCGAGTTCCGCAGCCGGACGCGCCAGATCGAGAGCTACACCGAGATCGCCGTGTCGCCCGAGGACGACGTGGAGCTGCGCCGGCTGCGCCTGACCAACTCGGGCCGCACGCGCCGCACGATCGAGGTGACCAGTTACGCGGAGGTCACGCTCGCGCCCCCGGCGGCGGACGCCCTGCACCCGGCGTTCAGCAACCTCTTCGTCCAGACCGAGGTCGTCCCGGACCAGCGGGCCATCCTCTGCACCAGGCGCCCGCGATCCCGCGGCGAGTCGTCTCCCTGGATGTTCCACGTGATGGCGGCGCACGGCGCGGCCGCCGCGAACGCCCTGTCGTACGAGACCGATCGACTGCGCTTCGTCGGCCGAGGACGGACGCCCGTCGATCCGCGCGCCCTGCGCGAACCAGGTCCGCTCTCGGGCACCCAGGGCTCGGTGCTCGATCCGATTGTCGCGATCCGCGGTCGGTTTGCGCTCGAGCCGGACGAGTCGATCACGATCGACCTCGTCTCTGGGATGGCTGACACGCGGGAGGCTGGCCTCGGCCTGGTGGGGAAGTACCAGGACCGGCGTCTCGCCAACCGCGTGTTCGCGCTCGCCTCCACGCACGCGCGCGTGGTCCTGAGCCAGTTGAACGCCAGCGAGGCGGACGCCCAGCTCTACTGCCGCCTGGCCGGCTCGATCATCTACTGCAACCGTTCGCTGCGCGCCGACCCGGCGGTGGTCGCCAGGAATCGGCGCGGGCAGTCCGGGCTGTGGGGCTACTCGGTCTCGGGCGACCTGCCAATCGTGCTGCTGCAGATCGGCGACGCGGCTCGCATCGACCTCGCGCGCCAGCTCGTCCAGGCCCACGCCTACTGGCGCCTGAAGGGACTGGCGGTGGATCTCGTGATCTGGAACGAGGAACGCGCCGGCTACCGGCAGCAGCTCCAGGATCAGATCAACGGCCTCGTCGCGGCCGGCGTCGAGACGAACGCCCCTGACCGTTCAGGCGCGATCGTCGTCCGCAGCGGCGAGCAGATCTCGGACGAGGACCGGACGTTGTTCCAGTCGGTGGCCAGGATCATCATCACCGACCGCCACGGGTCGCTCGACGACCAGATCGCCGGCCGGCCGGCCGACGTGCTTCCGGCGCGACTCGCGCCCGTCCGGGACCGCCGCCGTCGGCCTCCCGTGCCGGCAGAGCCCCGGCACGACCTCGCCTTCTCCAACGGCCTGGGCGGCTTCACGCCGGACGGCCACGAGTACGTCATCACGACCGGTCCGGGGGTCGTGCCGCCGGCGCCCTGGGTCAACGTCCTGGCGAACCCCGGGTTCGGTACGGTGGTCTCGGAGAGCGGCTCGGCTTACTCATGGGCCGAGAACGCCCACGAGTTCCGCCTGACGCCCTGGAACAACGACGCGGTCACCGACGGCAGCGGGGAGGCCCTGTACCTTCGCGACGAGGACAACGGCCGCTTCTGGTCGCCGACGTCGCTGCCGGCCGGAGGCAGTGCTCCGTACACGACCCGGCACGGATTCGGCTACAGCGTGTTCGAGCACACCGAGGATGGCATCGCGTCGGAGTTGTGGGTGTACGTGGACCGGGCCGCGCCGGTGAAGTGGTCGGTGCTGAAGATCCGCAACACCTCCGGCCGATCGCGCCGCCTGTCCGCCACGGGTTACGTGGAGTGGGTGCTCGGGGACCTGCGCGCGAAGGCCGCTCCGCACGTCGTGACCGAGATCGATCCCGAGACCGGCGCGCTCCTCGCCCAGAACGCCTACAACGCCGAGTTCTCGGGACGCACGGCCTTCTTCCACGTGGACGACGCGAGCCGCCGCGTGTCGGGCGACCGCGCCGAGTTCATCGGCCGCAACGGCACGCTCCGGGCGCCGGCCGCGATGATGCGGTCCACGCTCTCCGGCCGCGTGGGGGGCGCCCTGGACCCCTGTGGGACGCTCCAGCTGGCCTTCACGCTCGAGGACGGCCAGGAGCGCGAGATCGTCTTCACGCTCGGCGCCGGACGCGACCGCGACGACGCGGTCGCCCTGCTCGGCCGCGTGCGGGGCATGGCCGCCGCGCGCCGCTCGCTCGAGGAGGTCTGGCAGTACCTGGAACCACACGCTCGGCGCGATCAACGTGGACACACCGGACAAGGCGCTCAACACGCTGGCGAACGGCTGGCTTCTCTACCAGACGATCACGAGCCGCCTGTGGGGGCGCAGCGGCTTCTACCAGTCCGGGGGCGCGTTCGGCTTCCGCGACCAGTTGCAGGACGTCTGCGCGCTCATCCACGCCGAGGCGCCGCTCGTCAGGCAGCACCTGCTGTTGTGCGCGTCGCGGCAGTTCCCGGAGGGCGACGTGCAGCACTGGTGGCATCCGCCCGTGGGCCGCGGCGTCCGCACGCACTGCTCGGACGATTACCTCTGGCTGCCGATGGCGACCTGCCGCTACGTGGACGCCACCGGCGACACGGGGGTGCTCGACGAGAAGGTCCACTTCGTCGAAGGCCGCGAGGTGAACCCCGAGGAGGATTCCTATTACGACCTGCCGGCCACCTCGGAGCGCAGTGCGAGCCTCTACGACCACTGCGTGCGCGCGGTCCTGCGGGGCCTGCGGTTCGGAGCCCATGGCCTGCCGCTGATGGGCTCCGGAGACTGGAACGATGGCATGAACCTGGTCGGGGCCGCAGGGCGCGGCGAGAGCGTCTGGCTGGGGTTCTTCCTCTACGCCGTCCTGGTGCCGTTTGCAGACCTCGCCCGGGGGCGGGGCGATTCGGTCGTCTCGTCCCGCTGCCTGTCGGAGGCGGCGCAGTTGCGGCTGCGCCTCGAGGAGAGCGGATGGGACGGGTCGTGGTACCGCCGCGCCTACTTCGACGACGGGACGCCGCTCGGCTCGTCGGGCAATCCGGAGTGCCAGATCGACTCGATTTCACAGAGCTGGTCCGTCCTCTCGGGCGCCGCCGACCCCACCCGCGCCCGCGCCGCCATGGACCAGGTGGACGCCAGGCTCGTTCGCCGCGACGACGGGCTGGTTCGTCTGCTCGACCCGCCGTTCGACACCTCCGCGCTCGACCCCGGCTACATCAAGGGGTACGTCCCGGGCGTGCGGGAGAACGGGGGACAGGTACACCCACGCGGCCGTCTGGGCGGCCATGGCGTACGCGGAACTCGGCGACGCCGAGCGCGCGTGGGCGGTATGGCGGTTGATCAACCCGCTCGCGCACGGGGCAACGGCCGCCGGGATCGAGACCTACAAAGTGGAGCCCTACGTGGTGGCGGCCGACATCTACGCGGTGGGTCCGCACGTCGGACGCGGGGGCTGGACCTGGTACACGGGATCCGCGGCCTGGATGTACCGGCTCATCGTCGAATCGCTGCTGGGCCTCGAACTCCGGGGCGACCGGTTGAAGGTCGCGCCCTGTCTGCCCGCCGACTGGAGTGGCTTCACCGTGCACTACCGCTACCGCGAAACCGTGTACCACATCACGGTGCACGGCGAGCCGCCCCAGGCGGGCGCGACGCGGCTGAGGATGGACGACCAGGAGCAGGACGGCGTGGACGTGCCCATGGTCAACGACCAGCGCGAACACTGGGTCGAGATGTGGGTGGGGAGCTAGAGCGCGCGGACGACCCAGATCGCCAGCCGGACCAGCAGCGCCGCGGGAATGCCGGCGGCGAGGATCACGAGCGGGACGGCGTAGGCGAAAGCGAGAATCCCGCCGACGTCGCCGACGGCCGAGCCAAGGCGCCGGAGTCCACGCCTGAGGCCAGATCCGGTGACGGCGAGATGGCCGATGGTGGGCGCCCCGTGCCTGGTCTCACGGCGAGATGAACCGGCGGCCGTCACGGGCCCCAACCGGCCCACGGAGACGATCGCGGATGCCGGCGCGGCGACGGCGGCCGGGGAGCGTCCAGATGGCATGGCGTTGATCCTCGTCTGCCACTCTAGTCGGCGACGCGAGGATCGGTCTGTACCGGATTGCACGAACTCGTGAGGAGGCCTGAATGAACCGCTCCACCTCGGTGCTCGTGATTGCCGTCGCGCTGGCGGGATACGGCGTCTACGCCGCCAGTTACGTGCTCCCGCTGCTGGTCGGACCGCCCGCGCCGGCGCTGCTCGTCGCCTTCGTCCTCCAGGCCGTCTGCGCGCTCGCGGCCGCGTTCGGCATGTGGCGCCATCAGCGCTGGGCCGCCGGCGTCGTGGTGCTTCTGGGGGTCTTGGTCGCCGGCACGTGGCTCTTCGAGGCGTTCATCCTCGGCATCGTCGCCTACCTGCGCGCCCTGCTGATCGCGGCGCTCGCGGTGATCCTGGCGCTGGCCGTTGCGCGGTACGTCAACGGCCAACGCCCCATCGCGAGGCACTGAGCCGCTCGCGACCGCTCGAACGTGATCGTGTGGCGCGACGCGGACGGGCCGCGCCGCGTCCCCCTCAGTCTTCACTCCGTCTGCTGTGACACGCCTATCGCTCGCGCGCGAGCCCCGCGGTGAGGTCGCTCACCTGGGTCATGAGATCTGAGACCGCCATGCGAAGGTACCGGACTTGATCGCGGAGGGTGTGCTGCGGAGACACCGTCCGTCGGATGGACCGCCCAGCCACCGCCGCAGATGTGGCGGGCCGTACCTTCATCCGTCTGTCTGACACACCGCGGTACGCCGGGCCGACGTGGGTGCGTTGGAGATTACTCGGCATGATCCCGACTATTACGGGATTCCACCGGCGACGTCTGTTCTGTCTTGCACACCCGCACGACCTGCCGATCGAGGCCGACGACGCGCGGCGGTTGGCCGGGTCTCGCGCGCCCGGTGTGTCTCCTTTGGAACACGAACACCCCGAGGTGTTGACTCATAGTTGTGCGTGAACTATTCACACAGGAGATGCCATGTCATTCGGCCTCTACTCGGCTGGATTCGCGATGGTGATTGGCGGTCTGATCTATGCGGCCTACCTGGTGCACATGCCCACCCACTGGATCGTGGTGTGCGCCGTCGTCCTTGTCGGCCTCGGGATCCTCAAGGGCGTGAAGGCGACGCGTCAGAAGGACCCCGTGGGATGACGGCGCCGCGGGGGGACCGCGGCACGTCGGGCAGGAGAGGAAGCCGGTGCGGGGCGCCCCGCGGGCACCCCGCGCGCGCGGGGCCAGCCGGCAGCGTTCCTGGTTCCAGCGAGGCGCGCGACCGCACGGTCCGAGGCGCGCCTCGCTAGAACTTGATGGAGATCTGGGTTTCCACCTCCACCGGTTTGCCTTCGACCATCGTTGGCTGATACCGGCGCTGGCGGGCATTGTCCAGGGCCGCGGCCCGCAGGGCCGGCGGGCCCGACAGCACCGTCGCGGTCTTTACCTTCCCGTCGATGCCGATGAGAACCTGCACGCGCACCGTGCCCTGAACGCGCGCGCCCTTCGCAGCCGGCGGATAATTCAGTTTCGGCTGCGAAATCAGTTTTGCGGCTTGCACGTCTTCGGCGACGTGGACGGGCCCGTTGCTCGCGGCGGGCTGGTCGGGTGGCGGAGCCGCGCTCGGCGGTTTCTCCTTCCGGTTGGGCTGCGGTCGCTCCCCCCGCGCCGGTTGCTGTCGGGACTTGTCTGCCGCCTGCTGCGTCACATCCTGCTTGGCCTTTTCGGCAGCTGCCGCTTGCTGCGCGGCCTGCTGCTGCGCCGCCTTGTCGGCGGCGGCTTGTTGCTGCGTCGCCTGCTGCCTGGTCTTGTCCGCGGCGGCCTGCTGTTGCGCCGCCCTGTCGGCGGCGGCCTGCTGCTGCGCGGCCTGCTGCTTGATCCTGTCGGCGGAGGCCTGCTGCTGCGCGGCCTGCTGCCTGGCCTGTTCTGCCGCCGATTGCTGTTGAGCGGTCTGCGCTGGCGCTGCAGTTCCGGGCGGAATTCCACGCATCGGAGGACGGACCTGTTGGGCTGTGTTCGGCGACGTCGCCGGCTGGGGTTTCTTCGCGGCGGCTTCTGCCGGTTTGACGACCGGCGCCGGCGGGGCAGGCCTCACCATTCGCGCGGGGCGCGGCGGCGCCGCCGCACGCAGATTCTGCTCGGTCTGCGCATCGAGCGGCTTGCCAGGATTGGCCTGGAGGGCCTGTTGCTCCTGCGCGAAGGCGACCGGTCGTGGCGGCGGCACAACCTTGGCGACGACCGGACGGCTTACGACCGCCTCCGGGGGTTTCGGCGGGGCGCTCACCGCGGTGGCGGCCGCCGCACCCGCCCGGTGGCCTCCCATCAAGCTCGCTCTCTCGGGGGCCACCGGCGCGGCGCGAATCGCCGGGGCCGCGGTCACCGCGCTCGGGGCGACACTGACGGCGGCCGGTGCCACCGGCTGTGCGTTCACGAAGGTGGCCCGCGGCACGGCGGTCACGGCACCCGCCACTCTCTGATTCACGAATGTGGTGGTCTGAACGTTGCTGTTCACCACGTTCGTGATTGTCGTCTGCTGGACCACGGTGTTGGTGACGTTCACGTTGGTGACGTAGGTCGGGCTCGTTCGGTACGCGGGCACGTACACCTCGCCCGGCGCCAGTGGAAACCACGCCACCCTGGCGTTGATGCCGACGTCTCGCGGTGAGGTCGCGATAGCCACGAAGATGACGAGCGCCGGAGAATACACGGGGCGCCGCGCGCGCACGTCCTGGTCCGCTTCACGGCGCGGCGGAACCCATGCCCAGCCTCGGCCGCCGGCCCCGTCGTTCACGAAAGCCCACCGGCCGTAATGCGACGTCACGAATCCGAACGGCGCGTCATCCACCCAGGTCCAGCCCCACGGATCCACCCAGGTCCAGTGCCCGTCCCTGTACGGCGCCCAATCCCGCGAGAGATTCGTCGGAACCCAGACCGAACCGTACTGACGATCCGTCCTCCACGTGCCGTTCCTGATCGAGGTCATCGTAGCCAGTCAGTTCTGATGAAACGTAACGGGCCGACAGAGAGCGGTCCTGGCGCAGGTCCCGGTCGTACGACCACTGGTCGAAGCTGTCCCTGCCCGGCAAATCGTACACGTCGTAAGAGATGTCATCCGTGCCCGAGACCTGGACCTGCGAGCCTTCGTCCACGAGAAACGCCTGGCGCCCGCCGGTGACTTGCCCCTGGCCGTCACGCAGCGTGATGGTCGTGAAGTGGCCGTCCGGATCGACGGTCACGCGGTAATGGCCGCGTTGGAGCATGAGTGAACGCGAGGTTCGGCGTGTCCACCTCGAACACGTCGTCGCCGTAGAGATTCCGCACGTGCACGTCGATCGTGCCGATGGTCAACTGGATCTGGACCGTTTGGTCATCCAGGTTCAGGAACGACATCATGGTCTGGCCGTCCACGCGAATCGCCGTCGACCCGATCTGCATCTCGGCTCTCGACCTGTCGCCCGTCCAGACGCTGTCTCCCGTCGTCATCGGCCGGTTCAGCACGGCCCAGCCCCAGTCCGTCTCGCCGCCAGGCTGGAAGGAGACATCGCCCTCGACGTAGTTCAGGCGAGCCACGCGGATCGGTGGATCGTCGGACGCGAAGGCCGGCTGGCAACCCCGGCGAACAGGCAGAGCGCCAGACATACCCGCCCGCAGAAACGTGCAGAAGCGACCGCTGTTCTCATGGCTCAGCTCCTTCTGTCACGCAGAGATGGCCCCGTCCTCGCGTCTGCCTCCAACTCCTCAGGTCAGGATAGGACCGAAGCCGGGAAGTTGCTGTTCTGTGTTGGACAGTGCCGCTGGGATAGGCCGCCGTCATGCGCGTGGTGTGCCAAAGCGCACAGACGCCGTGCGTCGTCGCCTCTACCATGGAGGCAGCCGGACGAGGGCTGTCCTGAGGAAAGAGGTGGCCATGTCGAAATTGAACGGTGACAAGGCGAGATTCCAGCGGCTTCGAAAGGCGGGTCTGTTGCGGCGCCAGCGAGCGCGTCAGACGTGGGCCACCGAACGGAGCCGGCTCGTCCCGACTGCCCCCGGATCGGTCGGCGAACACATCGTGCGGGGTGGAGGAGTCGCGCCCGGCAAGTGAACGAGGCGTGGCCTCCAGAGGTGCGGGTGACCGGAACCGATGGCCTAGAAGGAGTGTGCCGAAATGCCGGTAGAGCGAATCAAAGTGGCGCCCGATACCGTCGCCTACGCCGACGGTGAACACAACAAGCTCGTCGTGGAGTTCGCCATTCCGGGAGCCCCGACGGAAACCGTCGATGTGAAGATCCTCGAAGACAGCGTCCACTTGTCGGCGCCGGCACGGGAGGTCGAGTACGTGTCGGCACTGGCGCTCGGTTGGCCGGTGAAGCCTGCCAAGGCGGAAGCGACCTACCTGAACGGATTGCTGCGAATCGAGGTGCCCTTCAAGGACCCCATGGAGGATGCGGTGACGGTGGTCGTCAAGGCAGGCGAGACGCAAGCCAAGACCGCACTTCTCGAAGTCTGATGGCCCGTGTCAGGACGAGCGCGGCGATCGCCGCGCTCGTCAGCCAGGCGATGTTCAGAACCTGAAGCCCGCCTCGTTGATGATCCGCGCTTTATGGAGGCGCTCGCGGTCATAGCTGACCACCATCCTGTAGAGTGTCCCGTCACAGAAGCCGAAGAGGATCTGGGAGGCGCTGTCCCGGGTGGGCGCGTTGCCGCTGGCGCTGTCCACGGCAGCCGGCCACCCCTCGAGTTCCTGGATCAGCGTGGGATGCTCGAAGACGACCTTCACCGCGGCCGTCAGTGCCACGACGTCAACGGCGCCATGAGGCGGGGCTCGATCTCGGCGAGGGTCCGAGCGATCCGATCCAGTTCCTTCCGCATCTCGCCCCACAGCCCGAGTTCGTCGTCGGTCAGCCTGTGATGGACGTGGATGATGGCCGACGACTCCGCCTCGAGATCGGCCCGGCGATCCCGCCAGCCGTCTGCGGCTCCGGCGCCCGGGGCCACCTCCGACACGCGGCGCAACGCCGCGCCCGAGATCTCGTAATAGCCGCCTGTACCTCGGTCTCATGATCGGGCCTTCCATCCGGCCCGCGTTCGACCCGGTCGAAACGCCGGCCTCATTGAAGGGTACGACCGTCTCGCGTTCCCGTCTGTCACGTTGTGCACACCGGGGCCCCGGGGTCTCGAGGAGGCCGGCTGGACCGCCCTAGCTCGCGACGGCCTTGACGGGCGCGGGCGCGTCCTGCTCCCGGGCGGGCGCCCCGGTCAGCCCGGTGGCGTCCCGGATCTCCTGCTCGTTGAGCGACTCGGCGCTCAACAGGGCATGGGCGAGAACGTCCAGCTTGTCGCGGTGCCCGGCCAGCAGCCGGTGCGCTTCGCGGAGGCCTTCCTCGACGATGCGCCGGACCTCGGCGTCGATCAGCTCCGACGTGGCCTCGCTGTAGGGCTGGTGCTGGAAGGCCGGCGGCAGCCCGTCGTCCTGGGGCGCGACGAAGCTGATCGGGCCGAGCGTTTCGCTCATCCCCCATCGCAGCACCATGCGGCGCGCGATTTCGGTGACCTGCTGGAGGTCGCTCTCGGCGCCGGTCGTCACCAGACCGTAGACGAGCTTCTCGGCCGCCCGGCCGCCGAGGGCGCACGTGATGCGCGTCTGCAGGTAGTCTTCGCCGTAGCTGGTCCGATCGTCGACGGGGAGCTGCCAGGTCGCTCCGAGCGACATGCCGCGGGGCACGATCGAGACGCGGTGAACGGGATCGCTGCCGGGGATCAGCATCGCGAGCAGCGCGTGCCCGGCTTCGTGGTACGCCGTGCGCTCCCGGTCCACCGAATTGAGCAGGATGTTGCGAGCCGGTCCGAGGGTGATCTTCTGGAGCGCCTCCGCGAAGTCCTCGGCACCAACCGTGTTCCCGTCCTTGCGCGCGGCCAGCAGCGCCGCCTCGTTGACCAGGTTGCGCAGCTCGGCGCCGACCAGGCCTGGCGTTTCGGCGGCCAGGCGCTCGAGCGAGACGTCGGGCGCCAGGGGGACGCGCTTGGTGTGCACCTTCAGGATCGCGGCGCGGCCGGCGCGGTCCGGGCGCTGCACCACGACGCGCCGGTCGAAGCGCCCCGGCCGCAACAGGGCCAGGTCGAGGACGTCGGCGCGGTTGGTCGCGGCCAGGACGATGACGCTTTCGTGGGGGTCGAAGCCGTCCATCTCGGTCAGGATCTGGTTCAGCGTCTGCTCGCGCTCGTCGTGTCCGCCCAGTTGCGCGCCGCTGCCGCGCGCGCGGCCGATTGCATCCAGCTCGTCGATGAAGATGATCGCCGGGGCGGCCTCCCGCGCCTGCTTGAACAGGTCGCGCACCCGGGCGGCGCCGACGCCGACGATCATCTCGATGAACTCGGACGCGGCGAGGCTGAAGAAGGGGACGCCGGCCTGGCCGGCGATCGCGCGCGCGAGCAGCGTCTTGCCGGTGCCCGGGGCCCCGATGAGCAGCACGCCCTTCGGCACGGTGCCGCCGAGCCGCTGGTACTTGGCGGGGTTCTTCAGGAAGTCGACGATTTCCACCAGCTCGTTCTCGGCTTCGTCGATTCCCGCCACGTCGTCGAAGGTGACCTTCGGCTGGTCCTCGCTGTAGCGCTTGGCGCGGCTCCTCCCAAGGCTGAACAACCCGCCGCCGCCGGCGGCCGCCGCCGCGCGGCGGCTGATCCAGACGAAGGCGGCGATGAGCAGCAGTGTCGGGCCGAAGCCGACGAGCAGCTTGAACCACGACGACGCGTTCTCGTCCACGGCCTTGATCACCACGCCCTTCTCGTCGAGGCGCCTCTCGAGGTCCGAGTCCGCGAAGGCCGGCCGCTGGGTCCTGAACTCCGTCGATTCGCGCGCCTTCGGTGCGCCCGCGGCCGGCGCGCCGGCCGGCGGGGGCGGATACGCGGTCTTCTTCTTGAAGTGCCCCTGGATCGAGTCGCCGACGCTCGTGACGTCCGCCACGTTGCCCGCCTCGACCTGCTGCTTGAAGAAGGTGTAGGGGACGGTGATCGAAGAGGGTTCCGGGAAGAAGAGCTGCGCCACCACGTAGTTGGCCGCCAGCAGCACGAGGAAGACCAGCCACCACGGCCGCGGCCACAGGCGGCGGCCGGAGGCCGTCTCCTTGGAGGTCGTCGGAGGAGCATTCGGTCGAGGTGCCGGCGCGGTGTCGGGTGGTGGATTCGGCATGGTGTGTGAAGGGGCGATCGGGCCCTCACTTCGCATATTAGTCGCGCCCCGGGTTTCGGGTCTGTGCAGTCCGGCACACGGCGGGGAGCGTCTCCCGTCGTTCGGGCACTTGGGCGAAGCGCCTGTGACAAGGCGGCTATACTGGGCGGGTCGCGGCTGAGGGGCCGAGATCCGACGGCCTCTCGGACGGGAATGCTCCCGGGGAGGGATGTGTCCATGCCGCTTCGCCTCCGGACCTTTCTGTGGCCGCTCGCCTGCGCCGTGCTCGTCGCGACGACGGCCGCGCAGCAGGCCCCGTACCTCGATGCGAAGATCACGCCGGCGGCGCGGGCGCGCGACCTCGTCGGCCGCATGACGCTCGACGAGAAGGCGTCGCAGCTCGAGGACTGGGCCGTCGCCATCCCCCGGCTCGGCATCCCCGACTACCAGACCTGGAACGAGGCGCTGCACGGCGTGGCCCGCGCCGGCTACGCCACCGTCTTCCCGCAGGCGATCGGGATGGCGGCCACGTGGGACGGGGGGCTGGTGAAGCGGATGGGGGAGGTGATCTCGACCGAGGCCCGCGCGAAGTACAACCAGGCGCAGCGGGAAGGGAATCACCGCATCTTCCACGGGCTGACGTTCTGGTCGCCGAACATCAACATCTTTCGCGATCCCCGCTGGGGACGCGGGCAGGAGACCTACGGCGAGGATCCCTTCCTGACCTCGCGGATGGGCGTCGCCTTCGTCGAGGGCGTGCAGGGGCCGGACGCCGATCACTTGCGCGCGGTGGCGACGAGCAAGCACTTCGCCGTGCACAGCGGGCCGGAGACGATGCGCCACGGCTTCGACGTGAACGTCTCGCCGCGCGACCTGGAAGAGACGTACCTGCCCGCCTTCCGCGCCACCGTCGTCGAGGGGCACGTGCAGTCGGTGATGTGCGCCTACAACGCCGTCGGCGGCTGGCCGGCCTGCACCAGCCGGATGCTGCTCGATGACTACCTGCGCCGCGCCTGGGGGTTCAAGGGGTTCGTCGTCTCCGACTGCGGGGCGATCGGCGACGTGCACAGCGGCCACAAGAAGACCGCCGACATGACCCACTCGGCCGCGCTTGCGCTCGAGGCCGGCACCGACCTCTCCTGCAGCGCCGGGTCCCCGGGGTTCAACACCCTGGCCGGCGCCGTCCGCAGCGGGTTGGTGTCCGAGGATCTGGTGACGCGGGCGGCCGAGCGGCTCTACACCGCCCGCTTCCAGTTGGGGATGTTCGACCCGCCCGCGTCGGTGACGCTGGGACAGATCCTGCCGACCGCCGACCTCTTCGACCGCGACCGCGAAATCGCCCTGGCGGCCTCGGAGAAGAGCATCGTCCTCCTCCAGAACCGGGGGGTGCTCCCGCTCTCGGGCACGCCGGGACGGATCGCCGTGGTGGGGCCGACCGCCGACCTGCTGGTGTCGATCCTCGGCAATTACGTGGGCACGCCGATCCGCCCGGTGACGCCGCTCGACGGCATGCTGCGGCAGTTCGGGGCGCCGCGCGTCCGCTACGCGCAGGGCTCGACGCTGGCCGACGGCGTGGCGGTCCCGGTACCCCGCACCGCGTTTGGTCTCGGCAGGGGACTGAGGACCGAGTTCTTCGCGACGCCGGACTGGACGGGGCGATCCGTCGCGACCGTGAACGCGCCGCTGGTCCAGGCCGACTGGGAGGACTCGCTGCCGGTGCCGGAGCTGGCGACCCACTCGTACTCGGTCCGCTGGAGCGGGACGATCGCGGCGCCCGCGCCGGGGCACTACGTCTTCTCGCTCGAGACCGGTGAGAGCTGGCCCTATTCGCCGGCCGAGCGGTATCGCCTCACGCTCGACGGCAAGGTGCTCTCCGAGGGCAGCTTGCGGCAGGGCGAGGGCGAGCCCGAGCGCGTCAAGGCGCCGGGCGTCTCGCCGGCGGCGCCTCCGCCGATGCGTTCGCCCCGGGACGTCTCGGTCGCGGTGGACTTCGCCGACACCTCGGCGCACGACTTCCGGCTCGAGTACTCGCACTCGGGCGATCGGGCGGGCGGCGGGCTGACGCTGAAGTGGCAGGTCCCGGCCGGGGTCCTGCTGGAGGAGGCCGTCGCGCGCGCGAGGGAAGCGGATGTCGTCGTGGCCTTCGTGGGCCTCTCCCCGCAGCTCGAAGGGGAGGAGATGCGGATCGCGATCGACGGCTTCGACGGCGGCGATCGCACGAGCCTCGACCTGCCGGCCGCGCAGCAGAAGCTGCTCGAGGCGGTGGCGGCCACCGGCAAGCCGTTGGTCGTGGTGCTGCAGAGCGGCGGCGCGGTGAGCCTGAACTGGGCGAGGGACCACGCCGCGGCCATCCTCGAGGCCTGGTACCCCGGCGTCGAAGGCGGCACGGCCATCGCGCGAACGCTCGCCGGCCGCAACAACCCCGCCGGGCGGCTGCCGGTGACCTTCTACGCCGGCCTGAAAGACCTCCCGGCCTTCACCGACTACTCGCTCCGCGGACGCACCTACCGCTACTACGCCGGCACGCCGCTGTGGGGCTTCGGCTACGGCCTCAGCTACTCGACCTTCCAGTACGGACCGGTCACGCTGTCGGCCTCGACGCTCGAGGCTGGCGACCCGATTGTCGCCACCGTCACCGTCGTCAACACCAGCGCGGTCGGCGGCGACGAGGTGGTGGAGGCTTACGTCACGACGCCCCAGGCGGGCGGGCCGATCCGGGCGCTGGCCGGCTTCGAGCGCGTGACGCTCCCGCCGGGGAGCAGCCGGGAGGTGACGCTGACGATCGAACCGCGCGCGCTCGCGAGCGTGGACGAACGCGGCAACCGGTCGATCCTGCCCGGGAAGTACATCCTCGCGATCGGCGGGGCGCAGCCGCAGGAGACGAAGGCGAAATCCGAGACGACCTTTACGGTCGTCGCCTCGCGCGCCCTGGCGAAGTAGGCGCCTCGGCCGGAAAATCCGTTTGACAAGTGTCGGCACCCGCCCGTAGTGTGGGTGGGCCTCGTCGTCGTGCTTCGCCCGCAAGGAACCAAGGAGAGATTGATGATGTCGTTCAGACGCGCCGCCTCGTTGCTGGTCCCGGTCCTTTTCTGCTCCCTGGTCCTGCCCGCCCGCGCGATGGCCCAGGCGCAGCCGCCAGCCGTGGCCCCGGCTGCCGCCCGGAGCGCGGAGCGGGTCGCGATCGTCGACATGCAAGGCGCCATCATGGGCTGCAACGAGGGTCTGCGCGACTTCGAGGCGTTCAAGACGAAGTTCCAGCCGCGCCAGGCCGAATTGCAGAAGCTCAGCGTCGAGATCGATGGACTGAAGAAGCAACTCGCGGCGCAGGGGGCCACGATGGCCTCCGCGGCGAGCGATGCCCTGGCGAAGTCGATCGAGACGAAGACGAAGACCGCGCAGCGGATGGCCGAGGACCTCCAGAACGAGTCCCAGCAGCAGCAGAACGAGATCGCGCAGCGGATCATGCAGAAGCTGGCGCCGGTGCTCAAGAAGTACGCCGACGACCATGGCTACGGTCTCGTGCTCGACGGGTCGATGCCGTGGCCGCAGGGCCCGGTGGTCATCGTGGCCTCGGGGCTCGACATCACGAAGGCCGTGATCGACGCCTACAACGCCCAGTCCGGGATCCAGGCGCCTCCCAAGATCGTCAAGTAAGGGCTCGACTTCAGCGCGCGCCGGCGGGAGCGCCGTTACTCCCGCGGGGCGAGCAGCAGCGAGTACGAGAGCAGGGCCGCGCCGATGAGCAGCGGAATCACGCCGAGCAGGTAGGCGCGCTCGGTTTGGACCATGCCGGCCAGGAAGACCGCAAGGCCGACGCCGATGGCGATGTTGATCAGGCCGCCGAGTCGCAGCCCTTCCCGCCGCCTGGCGGCAGCCTGCTTCTGCTCTTCGCGGAGCAGGTCGATCACGGCGGCCGCGCCCTGCGACTCCGACAGCTTCTTCAACATCTCGCTCTTGTAGTAGGCTTCTCTCTCCTTGCGCCGCGCGTCGGCCCACGACGCCACGGCGATGAACCCGAAGAGGGCGACCGCGCCGACGCTGAGGAACATGAACACCGCGCTGCTGGCTGTCACAGGGAGCGAGCCACCGAACATCATTGCCTCCTTGGCGGCCCTTCTGACCGCCACGTCTGGTGAGACCGCCTCCTGACGCAGCCGGTTTCGTTTTCTTGCGCCGGAGCCGCCGCGAGAAAACGAAACCACCCGTCGTCCGGGCGAGTCCAACTCCAGGAGATGACCCCGGTGAACGCGTCCGAGGACGAGGCCGACGTCGAGCGCGTGCTCGGCGGTGAGGTGTCGGCCTTCGAGGGGATCGTCCGCCGCTGGCAGTCGCCGCTCGTCAACCTCGCCTACCGGTTCTGCCGCGACCGCGGCCGCGCCGAGGACATGGCGCAGGAGGCGTTCCTGCGGGCCTACCGCGCGCTCCCGTCGTGGCGCCGCGAGGCCGCGTTCTCGACGTGGCTGTTCTCGCTCGCGACCAACGTCTACCGGACCGAACTGCGGCGGTTGCCGACGGGCATGGTCCCGCTCGACGCCGTCGCCGAGCCGCGGGACCCGCATGCCGCCGGCGCGGCGCTCGAAGACGAGGACCGCGATCGCCTCGTGAGGCGCGCGGTGCTGGCGCTGCCGGAGAAGTACCGGGACGCCGTGATCCTGTTCTACTTTCACGGCATGGACGTGGCCGCCGCCGCGCGGAGCCTTGGCCTGCCAGAGGGCACCGTGAAGATCCGCCTCTCGCGCGGACGGGATATCCTGCGGGACAAGCTGCCGCGGCTCTTCGGGCCCCGGCGGGTGGAGCAGGCGTCATGAAGCCGGAAGAACTCGACCGCATCCTGTCGGGTGACGACGATATCGTGCCGGCGTCGGGACTCGTAGCGTCGGTGATGGACCTCGTGAGGGCCGAGGCCTCGGCCCCTCCGCCGATCCCGTTCCCGTGGGCCCGGCTCGCGTGGGGCCTGGCGGCGGTGCTCGCGCTCGCGGCGTGGCTGGCGTGGAGCGGAGTGACCGCGCCGTTCTGGGACTCCGTGCTGTCGCTGTCGCCGGAGGCCTGGGTGAGCCTCCTGACGCAGCCTGGCGAGGCGGCCGTGACCACCGGCGCGGCGTGGGCGGCCGCCGCCCTGCTGCTGGCGTTCGTCTCGCTCGGCGCCGCGATGCGGCTCGCGGCTCCACGGACTTAGCGTCCCACCGCCATCGCGCGCTCGGGCTGATGGCGCGCGAAGAGGCGTTTCGCCCCGTCGGCGACGAGCTCGGCCGCCTCGTCGTACGACATGCGCCCCGTGTTGATCACCGCGTGGTAGAGCAGCGGGTCGTCGACCCGGCTCTTGAAGTAGGTCTTCACGTAACGCGCCCGGCCGCGGTCCCCCTGCTCGACGTACCGTTCGGCCTCCTTCCGGCTCATCCTGTTGGCCTCGCGCACGTGCTCGATGCGCTGCTCCAGCGGCGCGACCAGCCGCACGTGGAACACGTTCGGCGTTCGCGCCGTGATCACGTTGCACCCGCGCCCGACGATGATCACGCGTCCGAGTTCGACCAGGTGCAGGATGGTGTCGACGATGTCCGGGACGATCCTCCAGGGCGCCGGCTGCAGCCCCAGCACGTCCGCCAGGGTGTCCTGCAGGTACGAGCGGCGATCTTCGGGAATGTGCGAGGCGAGCGCGGATGGCAGGTGGTGTTCTTCGAGCACCTTCGCGATGAGCTGGCGATCGAAGACGGTCCACTGGCACGGCCCCGTCGATTCCGTTCCCTGCAGCAGGACGGCCAGCCGCTCCACGACCTGCTGCGCCCCGCAGCCGGTTTCGCGCGCGACGGTGACGGCGGGGCCGGGCACGTGACGGTGGGCGGCCGGGCGGCCGGCGGCCGAATCCTTGAGCTGGGCGACGACGTAGGCCCGGGCCCGACCCAGCGCGATGTCGCTGTAGATGGATTCCGAAAGCGGATCGATTGGCATGCCTGTCTCCTGATGTGGACTATCTAAGTCCACAATGGAACAGGTGCATGGGCAGCGTCAACTGGCACGTGCAGGAGGGCTGGCGAAGGGCCGCCGGCGGGCCGGACCGAAGCCCCCGGCTCAGCGCGGCGAGCAGGTCGCCGACTTCAGGGGCCACCGCCGGCCGGTACGTTCCTGCACGAGCACGCACCGTGACCCGCTCTTGACGAGCCGGAAGCGCTCCGGCCGGCCGGTCTCACGGCCGTTGAGGTCACGGCCCCGGGAATCCCGGCGCTCGGTTCGATCGACAACCAACTCGTCGCCGGACGTGAGCGCGGAGTCGGCGATGGTCACCGGGGCGCCGTTCATCGCGTGGCTCACGACGCGCACCAACTCGGCGTGGCTTCGCGCGGTCGGGTTGGTAAGCACGGCGGGCACGCCGGGCGGCCCCAGCCGCGGGTGACACGCAGCCAGCAGCAATCCCGCCACGCCCAGGCCGCTCATCAGGCGCTTCATGCCGGTCACCGGCGCAGGATTCGGTTCTCGCGGAACGGAGATTTGTAGAACACGCCTTCCGCCAGCGCACGCGCCCGGGCCGCCATCACCGAGGACCGGCCGATCGTTGGAGACGTGGATGGGGCGGGACAGGTCGCGTCCGTCAAGTAGCCCAGGGCCGCCGCCAGCCGGCTTTCGAGCGGGTCGCCGAGCGCGTGCTCGAAGTCGTCGGCGACCGCGCAGCCGGGCACCGTGACGCCAATCGTGCCCGTGCCGTTGACCGGCGAGAACCCATCCGGGTAGTCGCCGAAGCCCTGGTCGTTCACCCCCTTGAATTCGATCGAAAAGTAGGTGGTGCCGCAGTTGTCCTGCGGGTAGAAGCCGTACGGCTTGCCGCAGGTCGTCGCGCCGACGAGGACCACCGTCACGTTGACGCCCCGGAGGCTGTTGATGATCGACTCGGTGGCCGAGCAGGTGTTCGCGCCTGTCAGGACCGCCACTCGCGAGAGA
The DNA here is from genome assembly GCA_963776495.1 of uncultured Acidobacteriota bacterium. Classification (GTDB taxonomy): domain Bacteria; phylum Acidobacteriota; class Vicinamibacteria; order Vicinamibacterales; family Fen-181; genus FEN-299. The sequence continues at coordinate 423,817 of CAVZMW010000004.1, forward strand.
TTCAGCGTCGGCAGCGGCTGGCCGCTCGGCCCCGAGAACCCCTGGGAGGTCGAGTGGAACGGGACCGGCGTGATCGTCTGCCCGGTGACCGGGTCGCGCGTGGGGTACTTGGCGTTGAACACCGTCTTCTCGAACGTCTTGCCGGTGGTGGTGGCGGGCCCCGCGATCATGTACCCCACCTCGCTGGCGATGTCGAGGTAGCCGCCGCCGTTGTAGCGGACGTCGAGCACGAGGTCGGCGACGTGCGCGCTCGCCAGCTGCTGAAAGGCCGCGATGAGTTCCTGCTCCGCCGTCGCGATGTGGTCGTTGAAGAGCATGTAGCCCACGGTGCCCGACGCCGAGGGGAAGGTCGACACGTGCTGCACCGGCGTTTCCGTCACGTTGGCCGAAACCATCGTGACGTTGCGGGGCACGGCCGCGCCGAGATCGAGGATGCCGAACGTGTGGGAGACGCCGGCCGACGATGGGAAGAGGCCCGCGTTCAGCGTGGCGACGCTCGTGGCGTCGCTCGCGTTGACCGCGTCCACGCCGTCCACGGTCACCACCTGGGCGCCTCGCGAGATCGGCTGGGCGAGGTTCGTGGCGGGGGTGTTCGGATCGGTGTAGGCGACGACCACGAGGCGGGGCGGCTTGGTGGCGACCACGAGGAACTCAGCCCCGTAGCCCGCCGACACGCCGGACTGCGACAAGGCGTCCCACTGGAACGTCGGGTAGGTGAAGTGGAACCGGTCCTTCGCGTTACCGGACGGCGTGGTGGCCGACGTCTTCAGGAGATCGAAGTAGTTCGGCGTCGGGTAGCGCGCCGGGTCGAGGTCCGGCACCTCGTTGTACCAGAGATACAACTCGTTGGTCCACGAACGCAGGAAGTTGTTCTCGAGGAGCGTCGAACCCTGGACGTCCGGATAACGCATGCCGGTATAGGGATCGAAGCCCGTGCGGGGGGTGGCGCACTTGTTCGCGAACGTGCTGGACGCGGTGAACACCCCGGGGACCCACGTGACGGACGTAATGGAATTGCCGCCGCTGTTGCCCCCGCAGCCGGCCAACATCGACGAGCCGGACAGGATGGCCAGGCAGAGTGTCAAACGCATGAAATCACCTTAGCACACCGACGATCAGGCTGCAGCAGGTCAGCGCGCCTTCCGCCTTCGCGATCTCCGACACGTCCAGCAGCACCGGCTCGATGCCGCGCGCGCGCAGCCGGTCGGCGGTCCGGGGGAACGCGGCGGCGGCGATCACCGAGTCCCCGACCTGCAGGGCGTTGGCGGCGTGAGGCTCGTCGGGGTGCACCTCGACCAGGTCGAATCCCTCGAAGGCGTCCACGGGGACCCATGCCGAATTGACGAGCAGGGTGTCGGCGGCGACCGCGGTGACGGCTGACTTCAGATGAAGGCAGCCGTGAACCGGGACGACGTGCACGCGGTACCCGAGAGGCGCGGCGACTTCGCGCAACTGTTCGAACCCGGAGGCGTCGGTGCGCCCCGACCGTCCCACCCAGATCCGGCGGCCGACGCGCAGGACGTCGCCGCCGTCGATCGTGCCGGGCTCCACGATGCGCACGATCCGGCGCCAGGCGCCGAGCGCCTCGGCCACCGACTCGATCTCCGCGCGTCGGGAGGTCGCGCCCGGCCGGGTGATCACGGCCGCCTCGTCGAGGACGATGGCGGCGTCCTCCACGAAGACCGCGTCGGGCAGGTCGTGCTCCGGGCGGAGCCGGTGTATCGTGCAGCCGGCGGCCTCGAGCGCCCGCTCGTAGTTCTCGTGCTGCGCTTCGGCACGCGCGAAGTCGATCGGCGCCCTGGCGAGACAGGTCAGTTCGCAGCCGGCGATGGAACGGCTCACCGGCCGAGTGACGGCGACGGGCATCCGCACATCATAAGTCACTCCCGGCGCGGCTTCCGGATTACAATTCCGACGATCCCCCTAACACGACAGGAGGCGTGACTTCCATGCTGAACCTGGGACTGACCGCGGCGCTCGTCGCCATGCTCGGCTGGCCCGCTCCCGCCGGCAACGGCATCCTCATCGTCGAGAAGACCACGGCCGGCACGACGACCCAGACGGGTCAGGTGCAGATCGAGGGCGGCCGAATGCGCGTAGACTCGGTCGGGGCCGCCGGCGAAAAGCAGTCGATCATCTTCGACGGGGCGAAGCAGGTGTTGTGGATCGTCAACCACGACAAGAAGACGTACCGCGAGATGACGAAGGCCGACGTGGACCAGGCCGGCGGCCAGATGGCCGGCGCCATGGCGCAGATGCAGGAACAGCTGAAGAACATGCCGCCGGAGCAGCGGGCGATGATGGAGAAGATGATGCAGGGCCGCGGCGGGATGCCCGGAATGGGCGCGCCGCCGCCGCAGAAGACCGTCTACCGGCCCGCGGGCAGCGACAAGGTCGGCCAGTGGACGTGCAGCAAGTACGACGGCTACCAGGGCGACAAGAAGACCTCGGAGATCTGCACCGTCGGCCCGGAGACGCTCGGGCTCGGGGTCTCGGACTTCGACGTCACGCGCCAGCTCGGCGAGTTCCTCGGGAAGCTGATGCCGCAGAACGCCGGCCGCGTGTTCAGCATCGGCAAGGTCGAGGACCAGGGGTTCAGCGGCGTGCCCGTCAGGCGCGCGTTCTGGACGGGGCAGGAGCAGACGGTGGTCGAGCTGACCGACGTCAGCCGCCAGAGCTTCCCGGCCTCGACGTTCGAGGTGCCCGCCGGCTTCCAGAAAGAGCCGTTCGGGATGGGCCAGCGGCGCTGAGGAAGGGACGCGCGCTACAGCGCGACCGACACCCACCCGTCTTCGACGACGGTCTGGTAGACGGCGATCGGCTCGACGCGGATGTGCTGCATCAGCGCGCCGATCTGCGTGAGATAAGCCCCGAGCCGCGGCGGCGGGGCGGCGTCCCCGAGGTGGGCGGGGACCGGGCCGGCGAGCGCCTCCCCGGTGACGACGTCGAACTGCGCGCAGTGCATCGCGCACGTGAGGATCGAGCCGTCGAGCGTGCCCATCTCGAGCGGCGCGTTCATGTGCCCGCAGCGGCGGGAGATGGCGTAGAAGCTCCCGCCGCAATTGCAGACGACGATCTCCTTGCCGGCCAGCACCACCGCCTTCATGCCGCCCGGGGCGATCTCGTCGGCCCTGATGGCGCGGACCGCCTGGTCACTCAAGGCCCAACTCCTTTGCCGTTCGCTGCGGCAGGCTGTCCGGGTCCATCACGTCCTGGTGCACGAACAGCCCGCACCAGCAGCGCTTCATCGCATCGAAGTGCCGCCGGTGGAACGGGATGCACGGGCACACGATGCGCATGTTGTGAGTGCGGTCGGGTGTCAGGGGCTGGCAGGGGCAAAAGGGGACGCCGTGCTTCGCTTCGAGCGTCACCTCCTGCTCGAGGAGGAAATCCTGCAGCTCCGCGTCGGGCGTGAACTTGTAGCCCAGCGGCTCGACCACCTTCGTGAAGAAGAACCGCAGCGCCTGCTTCCTGGATTCGGTGCTCATGGCGTGGCGACTCGGAGCCCGAGCAGCGTCGTGTAGAGATCGGGCCGGTACCCGACCACCACCGCGTCGCCGATCCGGACGAACGGAAAGCCGCTGGCGCCTTCTGCGTCGAGTTCGCGCATGATCCTCGCCTGCGTCTCGCCGTCGGCGAGGTCGTAGTCGATGAAGTCGAACGGGACCTGGTGCTCGGTGAAGAACTTCTTGGTCTTCCGGCACCAGGGGCACGTGGACAGCGTGTACATCGAGACCTTCTTCATCGTGTCCTCCTCTCAGCCGATGCCCACGAACAGCCTGCCCCCGTCGGTCTTGACGGGGAACACCGTCAGGCCGAGCTCCGGCGCGTCGAGGAACCGGCCGGTCCTGATGTCGTACCGCCAGTCGTGGCACGGGCAGGTGAGGGTGTGGCCGTCGAGGCTGCCGGTGAAGAGCGGGCAGGCCATGTGCGCGCACGTTCCAGACACCGCGTACACGATTCCGCCGGCGCGCGCGATCACCAGGTTGACGCCGAGTGGATAGGCGGGCGCCATGCCGCCTTCCGGCAATCCCGCCTCGTCCATCACGTAGATCCACTTCATGGGATTCGGATGGCCCTCCTGTATCGACTATACGCCGCCTCAGGGGGCGGCATCAGTACCGCCAGCTCGTCAGGTCCGCTCCCTTCGGCGCCGTCTCGAGGATCCGCTTCTCGAAGCTCCGGAACCAGTAGGCCTGGTCGTGGCCGGACCAGCAGTGCTCCGCCCGGTCGCCGTACTCGACGACCGCGTCGGCCGGAGGATTCGCGGCCTTCTTGAGGAACGCTTCCATCAGGTACACGGCGTTGTTCAGGTACCAGGTGTCCATGTCGCCGACGTAGATGTGGATCTTCCCGCGCACCTTCGGCCCGAGCGTCGCCCAGTCGCGCTCGAGGATGTAGCGGAGGTCGTAGTGCTCGCGCCAGTAGGCCGCGACGTCGCGGTCGATCGCGCCGGTGGCCGGGTCCCAAATCGGTTTCGGGTAGCCGTCCGTGCCGACCGGACCGTAGACCGCTTCCCAGATCGCCCACTGCTCGCCCGACCGCGTCTTGCGGCCGAGCACCTGCTCCCAGCGCACGTCCTCTTCCACGGTCGCCTGGATGTGCCCCAGGTAGTTGCGGCCGTCCGGGTGCGGCGTCTTCTTCCAGTCGGCGTCGATGTAGAAGGCGTTCTTCTCCTTGTAGATGTCGATCGTCTCGTACTGGCGGAAGTCGATCGAGTCGGGGCAGGACGCCCAGGTGCCGTTGTAGCTGTCCGGGTAGAAGATCTGCGTGGCGAGCGCCTCCCAGCCCCCGGTCGATCCGCCGAACAGGCCGCGCGCCCAGCCCTGGCCGATGCCCCGGAAGCGCTTCTCGACGTACGGGATCAACTCCTCGTTGATCGCGTCGCCGTAGGGGCCAAGATTCTCGGAGTTCACCGCGTAGGAATCGTCGTAGTACGGGTTGGCGTGCTGGACGAGCACCATGATCATCCGGGGGAATCCGGGCCCGGTCCACGCGCCGAAGAACTGTCCGCCCCGCCCGCCCGCCGCGGTGCCGGCGGCGGGAGGGAAGCCCCGCATCTCGCGCGTGAAATGCCCGTGGTCGATCATCAGCGGGTAGCGCGCATCGGGGTGCTCGTCGAATCCCTCGGGCAGCACGACGATCGCGCCGAGCGACATCGGCCGCCCCCAGAACTTCGTCAGCCGGTCGCTCTGGATGCGCACGTACTTCACGTACTTCGTGTCCTTCGGGTCCGGCAGCGGCGGGATCACCTGGTCGAGCGAGATCCGGATCGCGCCGGCGGCCCGGGGATCGACGTGCACCTTCACCGGCGTGTTCAGCAGGTTCCCCGGCGCGCGGTTCCAGTGCTGCCCCTCGCCCCGGTCCATCGGCAGCTTCACGGTGTGACCGTCGGCGCGGTGGAACGTCTCGTACTGGTGGAACACGGCCTGCACCCAGTAATCGCCGGGTGGGATGTCGGCGATCGACGCGAGCGGATACCCGGGGACCGAGGCGTCGATGACCGCCTCCTGGCCGGGCTTCAGCCCCTCGACGTCGATGCCGAACGACAGCTGCGTCCGCGGGTTGTAGACGTCGTTCTGGAAGCGCGGCTCCTGCTGGTTGTTGTTCGAGACGACCAGGATGATGCGGCCGTCGCGCGGCGCGGCGCCGCGGGCGGCAGGGAAGGAGACGGCGAACCGCAGCCGCGCGGCCGGCGCGGGGCGGCCTCCCGCCTGCGGGTCAACGGCGTGAAGCGCGATCCCGGCCGACAGGGCGAGCGCCAACGCGAGAGCGAAGCGTCTTATCATGTGCTGTCACCCGTGTGGTGTGATTCTGGCGTGATCCCAGCGCGAATCGTAACACGGGCGGCCCCGGCCCGGCTGCCTCGGCCGCACGCCTGAGTTGCAACCGCGCCCGCGCGGCTCCCGTATTGGTTAACATGACCATCTGGCTCGAACACCTGTGGCAGGACGTCCGCTACGGATGCCGCATGCTTGCCGTGGCGCCGGCGTTCACCCTGGTGGCCGTCCTCTCGCTGGCGGCCGGCATCGGCGCCAATTGCGCCATTTTCAGCTTTGCCGACGCGCTGCTGCTGCGGCCCCTCCCCGTCTCCAGGCCGGGCGACGTGGTCACCGTCGGCTCGACGATGACGCTCGAGGCGCTCGGGGCGAGCGCACTCGAGTCGTCGGACCGCGACTACGTGGATGTCCGGGACCGCAGCAAGAGCTTCGACGGCCTGGTCGCGTTCACGTACGTGACGGTGGGATTCGCCAGCCATCCCGGGGCCATGCCCGCGTTCAAGCTGGGCATGCTCGCCAGCGGCAATATGTTCCGAGTCATGGGCATCGAACCCGCCCTCGGACGCGCGTTCGGACCCGGGGAGGACCTGGTCCCAGGCCGGGACGCTGTGGTCGTGCTCGGGCACGCCTTCTGGGAACAGCAGTTCTCGTCGGACCCGTCCGTCCTCGGCCGCCGCGTGGAGATCGACGGTCACCCGTTCACGGTGATTGGCGTCGCCCCCGCGGAGTTCACCGGCCTGAACGCGATGCTGCGCACCGATTTCTTTGTGCCGCTGGCGATGTCGCCGCAGTTGCTCACCAATCCGAAAGCGGCGTCGCTCGAGTCGCGCGACGCGCGGAACCTGACGCTCAAGGGCCGTCTGGCGCCGGGGGTGTCGCAGGCCGCGGCGCAGGCGGAGGTGGCGACGATCGGCGCGTCCCTGGAGCGCGCGTATCCGGAGACGAACAAGAACCGCCGCTGGAACGTCCGCAGCGAGTTGCAGGCGCGAATCGCGCAGAGTCCGCCGGACGCGATGCTGGTGGCGATGCTCGCGACGCTCGCGCTCGCCGTGCTGCTGGTGGCCTGCGCCAACGTGGCGGGACTGCTCACGAGCCGGGCGCCGGTGCGGGCGCGCGAGATGGCGCTGCGCCTCGCCGTCGGCGCCGGCCGCCCCCGGATCGTGCGGCAGCTCGTCACCGAGAGCGTGCTCATCGCGCTCGCGGGCGCGGTGGCGGGCCTCGTGGTCGGCTACGCGGGCATGATCCTCTTCCGCCAGATCGAGATGCCCTCGGACCTGCCGATCATCATCTCGTTCCGGATGGACCTCCGTGCGCTCCTGTTCAGCCTCGCCGTCGCGCTGGCGAGCGCCGTGCTGTTCGGCCTGTCGCCGGCCATTCAGGCGACGCGGGCGGACCTGACCGCCGTGATCAAGTCCGGCGACGCCGCGGCCCAGGGCCGTCGCCGCCGCTGGGGGCGCACGCTGCTGGTCGGCGGGCAGGTGGCCGTCTCCGTGGTCCTGCTCGTCGTCGCGATCTTCATGTATCGCGGGTTTCGGGAGCAACTCGCCGGCGGGCCCGGGTATCGCACCGACCACATCCTGATCATGACCGTGGACACAGGCCTGGTGCGCTACACGGAGGCGCAGTCGGCGCAGTTCTTCAAGGAGGTCGGCGATCGCGCGCGGGAGTTGCCCGGCGTGGTCGGCGTGGCGATGGCGACGTCGGTCCCGATGGCGAACGACGGGGTCGGCATCGAGACGATCGTCCCGGAGGGATTCCGGTTCCCGCCCGGAAAGGACAACGCGACAGTGTTCGTCTCGCGCGTGGACGAGCACTACTTCCGCACGATGGAGATCAGGCTCGTTCGGGGGCGCGACTTCCGCGTCGAGGACGCCGCCGACGCGCCGAAGGTCGCCATCGTCAACGAGCAGTTCGCGCGGCATTACTGGCCCGGCCAGGACCCCGTCGGCAAGCGGATTCGGCTGGTCGATCGCGACCAGGCGTGGGTGGAGGTGGTGGGGCTCGCCAAGACCACCAAGTACCTGTTCATCGCCGAGCCGCCGACCGAGTTCGTGTACTTCCCCTATCGACAGACGCGCGTGCGGGAGATGGCGCTTCTGGTCCACTCGGCCGGTGATCCCGCGAGCCTCGCCGGGCCGATGCGCGCCGTGGTTCATCGTCTCGACCCGAACCTGCCGGTCTACAACGTCCGGACGATGGCCGAGCTCTACCGGATGCGGGCCACGCGCATCGTCACCGTGATCATCACGACCGTCGCCGCGCTGGGGCTGATGGGGCTCGGCCTGGCGATCGTGGGCCTCTACGGCCTGGTGGCGTACGCCGCCAGCCGCCGGACCCGCGAGATCGGGATCCGCATGGCGATCGGCGCCGACCAGGCGGCCGTGCTGCGGATGGTCCTCGGTCACGGGTTCATGCTGGCGGTGGCCGGGCTCGCGCTCGGGCTGGTGGCCAGCCTCGGCGCCGGGCGGCTGCTGGCCGCGGCGTTCCCGACCGGCGACAACCGACAGGATTTCGTCTCGCTGCTGATCGTGGTCCCCATCGTGCTGGCGGTCACGTTCCTGGCGGCGTATATCCCCGCGCGCCGCGCGTCGCGGATCAATCCCACGCAGGCGCTGCGGCACGAGTAGGGGGACGGCGGGGTGAGGCGTCGTGGGAGGCGACGGCGACCGGCCTGCCGGGCCGAGGCGCCGCCTGACAGGGATCGACCCGCCGGGCGACGGCGCACGCGGCCGATGAGCACGCATCCGGCCGGCCACCCGCGAGTCACTGCGTCCCGCGCCTGGCTGGTTCCGGCTCTCCCGGCCGCCGTGTGCCGATTGCCCGTGACGCGCGTCCGGTCGCGTGGACGCGTTTGAGCAACTCGAACCAGACGGCGCAGCCAACGGTCGCGAGGATGCTGAGGCCCATGGCCGACGCCGACGGGCGCCCGAAGTGGAAGAGTCGCTGCAAGGCGGGGACCGTCAGCACCAGCGCGAGGAATCCGACCGCGAACACGGTGACCCACCGGCTCGCCGCGTTTGGCACACGCAGGGTGGCCAGCGTGCTGCGGGTCCACGACCGGTTGGTGAGCACGAGAAAGCGGTCGGCGAGAACGAGGGTCGTGAACGCCGCGGCACGCGCGGCATCGGTTGCCTGTCCGAGCGCCGTGGCGCCGGCGAACACTCCGAGCGCCGCCAGCAGGGCGCCGGTTCCCTGGAGGAGACTGGTCGCGACGGCGCCCGGCGGGAAGAGCTTCTCCCGCGGGTCGCGCGGCGGCCGTCGCATGGCATTGGGCTCGGCCTCCTCGGCCTCGAAGACCAGCGAGCACGCCGGGTCGATGATCAGCTCGAGGAACACGATGTGGACCGGGAGGAGCAGGAGCGGCCAGTCGGACTGGAACACCGGGATCATCGACAAGCCCGCAATCGGCACGTGGACCGCGAAGATGTACGCCACGGCCTTCTCGATGTTGTCGAAGATCCGCCGCCCGAGCCGGATCGCCGCGACGATGGACGAGAAGTCGTCGTCGAGGAGCACCAGCGCGGCGGCTTCCCGGGCGACATCGGAGCCGCGCCCTCCCATCGCGATCCCGATATGAGCGGCCTTGAGGGCCGGCGCGTCGTTGACGCCGTCGCCCGTCATCGCCACCAGCTCGCCAGCCGCCTTCAGGGCCTCGACGATCCTGAGCTTCTGCTCCGGGACGACGCGGGCGAAGACGTGCACGCCTGGGGCACGACGTGCCAGTTCGGCATCGCTCATCCCGTCCAGCTCGGGCCCCGTGAGCACGGAGTCCGGGCTCGCGATCCCCGCCTGCCGGGCGATATTGACCGCGGTCACGGGGTAATCGCCGGTGATCATGACGACCCGCACGCCCGCGGCGTGGCACTCGCGGATCGCGGGCGGAACGGTCCGCCGGAGGGGATCTTCGAAGGCGAGCAGGCCGACGAACCGGAACGCGGCCTCGTGGTGATCGTCCGGGGCGGCCGTGGCCGGCCACGCGGCGTGGGCCACGCCGAGCACGCGCAGTCCGGAGGCGGCCAGTGCCGTCACGCGGCCCGCCAGCGCCTCGCGCTCGGTCTGCGTCAGATGACACAGCTCGGCGATCGCCTCGGGGGCGCCCTTCGAGGCGATCTGCAGTTCGCCACAGCCGGGCCTTTGCCAGGCCTGCGACAGGGCCAGCAGCGTCGAGGTGAGGGGGTACTCGCGCACGAGTTCGAGGCCCGCACCGGCCGGTCCCGCTTCCGGCGGCAGGAAGCGCTCGGCTGCGGCGTGCAGCGCACGCTCCATCGGATCGAAGGGATCCGGCCGGCTCGCGAGGGCCGCCGTCTCGATCAGGCGCCTGATCTCGGGCGGGGCGTCTCCCGCGGCGGCCGTCTCGAAGCGTCCGCCGCCGGCGTCCATCGCGGCCAACGACATCTCGTTGACCGTCAGCGTGCCGGTCTTGTCCACGCACAGGACGGTGGCCGATCCGAGGGTTTCAACCGCCGGCATCCGCCGGGTGAGCACCCGGCTGCGGGAGATCCGCCACGCTCCCAGCGCGAGGAAGACCGTGAGGACCACCGGCAATTCCTCGGGCAACGTCGCCATCGCCATCGTGATGCCCGCGAGGAGGCCTTCCTTCCAGACGATCGCCGAGCCCCCGCGAGTGAACCCGTACAGGAGCACCACGAGGGCGCTGGCGCCGAGGCCGACGACGGCCAGCGCGCGCACGAGCCGGCCGGTTTCGCGCTGCAGCGGTGTCGGCTCGGGCACCAGCGACTGCATGGCTTTGCCGATGCGCCCGAGTTGGGTGGACGGGCCGGTGGCAACCACTTCGGCCAACCCCTGTCCCGCGGTGATCAGGCTCCCGGAGAACACCGACGGCAGGTCGTCGCCGCCGGGCTTGTCGAGCGAGGCCTGCGACGGGTGAGCGAGCTTGCGAACGGGCACCGACTCGCCCGTCAGCAGCGACTCGTCGGCCGCCAGGTTTCGCGCGTGTCTGAGCAGGCCGTCCGCGGGCACCCGGTCGCCCTCGGAGACGATCACGAGGTCGCCTCGCACGACCTCGCGGCCGGCAATGCGCTTCCGCACGCCGTCGCGGACCACGAGGGCTCGCGGGCTGGAGAGGTCGCGAAGCGCCTCGAGCGCGTTCTCCGTCCGCCGCTCCTGGACGACGGTGATGGTCATGACGAAGAACACGAATCCGAGCAGCATCAGGGCGTCGGCTATGTCCCCCATCGACAGGTACAGCGCCCCGGCAGCCACGAGCATCAGGAACATCGGCTCCCGGACGACCTCCCAGGCGATGGCCCGCAGGCCGCGGCTCTGTCCCGACGGGATCTCATTGGCGCCTTCATCGCGGAAGCGGCGCGCCGCCTCGGTTTCCGAGAGGCCGCCGAGCATCCCAGGATCGCGGTCCGCCATGTGCTCCCCTCCTGTCGATCACTGCCGGTTCTGCGGGCGTCGGCGAACCGGACCAAGGCGCGAAACGGAGAATGGGCGCTGCGGCGCCCGCCGGGGCGGACAGCGCCCATTCGGCGCGTGCTACAACTTCGTCCCGCACCCGGCGCAGAAGGTCGCGCCGGGTACGCGGGCGATCCCGCAACCGGGACAGGCGGAGGGCGTCAGGGCCCCGCCGCAGTAGGGACAGAATCGAAAGCCTGGCAGCATGGCGACGGTCGCCCGGCACTGCCCACACGTGATCGGCGGGGGGGATGGAGGCGCGTAACGCGGCTGCGGTTCCATACCCCGATAGCGATCGTCGTGATCGTCGTGGTAGCCGTGCCCGCCGTGCTGGCCGTGCCGGCGGCCCTCGAAGAGATCCTCAAGAAAGCTCATGGTCGTCTCCTGCGTCGAGTGTGGGGGGTGACGAAGCCGATCGTGGGCCCGCCCCGTGGGTCCCACAGGCGCTCCCGCGCGGTCGCCCGCCAGCCGGATCGGCCGGTGCGGCCCTGCCAAGCCGCACGTCGATTCGGCGGCCGGTCGTTCGATTCAGATCGAGCGGGAGGAGATCAGCGAACGAAAACCTGCCGGGAGTTCACGGGAGGCCGGTAGGGGACCGGACGCACGCCGTCAGTCGGCGTCGATGGCGGGTTCTGGTAGGGACGACCGGGTGCCGCTCCATCGCCGGCCAGGAGCGTCTCCGACGTGCTCACGGCTGCGAGGCAGCAGAGGCAATCCGGAGGTGCGGTGCCGCCGCTGTCACCGGGCTCGGACGGCGAGGAACAGGGAACGCCGCGAGTGGCGTGGTGCCCGCAGTCGACGCCGGCGAGATCGGCGCAGAGCACCGCAGCCAGGAGGATGGCCGCGAGTCGCGTCAGCGTCGGCGTCATGCAGCCATTATATGGCATGATCGCGGTCGGCTCGTGGTTCCGTCCCTTCCGAGAGGCATCACGTGAAACGACCATCCTGTGTGCGCCTGCTGGCGGTCTCGTCCCTGCTGTTCGCGGGCCTGCTCCTGTCGGCCCGGGTTTCTGTCGCCGGGCCCGCCGAGCCGAAGCTCCGGGTCTTCGTGTCTCACACGGGCGCCGATGCCGTCGGGGTGTCGCTCGTCCGCGCCATCAGGGATGAACTCGGTCGTTCGGATACGCTCTCCGACGCCGGCGGCCAGGATGACGCCGAGGTCGTGCTGTTCGTCTCGACGCTGGATCCGAACCCGGCCAAGCCGGGCCTGATGACGACCGCCTCGTGGACCCTGGTCTACACGAAGGACGCGATGAAGGTGTACGTCGGGAGCGGACTCAGGCTCACCGATCAGGAGCGGGTGGGGAGGTCGGCGGAGGAACTGGTTGCGTACGTTGCCGGACTGCTCAAGGCCCGCAGGGCGGAACTGCCGGGGTCTGCGGAATGGGAGCAGTACGCCAAACGCTGGAACGAGACGGTCGAACGGGTCGCCGAGACGCTGCCGGAGGATGCAGGCGGAATCATGGCGAGGGCCGCGTTTCGCCAGGAGATGCGAGCGACGCTCCGCTGGTCGGTGGCCGCCGGCCTGATGCTCGACGTCGAACAGGCCGTCAAGTCAGCCGCCGCCGACTACGTGACCGACGAGGAGTTCGTGAAGAAGGTGCAGAGCCAGGCGGCGAAGCTCGCTCAATGCCAGTCGGACCTTGCGGCGCTGAAGAAGAAGTAGCGGCGGGCTTGCCAACCGAAGCTCGCTGAGGAGCGCTCGCGTTATCCGCAAGCGACCGGAGGTCGGCGCGCCCGGCCCGCCTTCGCGACCCTCGTCGCTTCGGCGAGGCACAAGCACTTCCGCGCCATCTCGCCGTAGCTCGCCTGAGACTTCCGCGAGCGGAGGCGGATGGCGCGCCCGGCAGGACTCGAACCTGCGACCACCGGCTTAGAAGGCCGGTGCTCTATCCACCTGAGCTACGGGCGCGTGTCGCCATCTTATCATCGGGACGCGGCGGCCGGCGGATCACGGAAGGACGACGAGGAGTGGAGCGGCGGCCAGCGGGTCATGGCCCGACGCCTCGAGCACGCTGACGCCCGCGCCGACACCTGCGCCGATGACCTGGCGCAGGCCGAGAGAGGTAGAGACACTTCTCGCTTCAGGGTTGTGTCGTGAATCAGGACACGGCGCGCGCTATGGGCGCGCAGAAGACAGGACGAACGCCCCGTCCCGTGTGCGTGCCAGGAACTGCAGGCGTGTCAGCGTGACGAGCAACTCGTCACACGTGTGCCTGTCGAGCCCCCACAGACGTTGGGCCTGTGCGCTCGTGAGGCGCAGTCCGGGCATCTCGAGGTACTCCGCTCGGGCTCGTCTCAAGACCGTCTCATCCACAATTGCCTCTGGAGCCATCGTATTGCTCCTAACAGGGGCCAGACTCACCGCCTCGGCAATTCTATCCCCGTCCACCCCATCCTGTAAAGACCGCGAATCGATATTCAGGAGATTCCGCTCCGGCCGCCGCTCAGCTTCGGTGTTCGGCCAGCCAGGAGTTCGTGCGCCCCGCCAGACGAGGCTGGGAATCAATCTCGAAACCGCCGTCGCCCCCTAGTTATCGGGGATAATGCCGAGGTGGAACAGTCTCCGACTCCGTCGCCCTCGTTCGACCTGAACACCGCGGTCGGCCTTTCGGACTCCGAGGCCGCCGAGAAGCTGCGCGCCGACGGCCCCAACGAGCTGCCGGCGTCGAAGCCGCGCAGCCTGCTCGGCATCGCGCTCGAGGTGGTCCGCGAGCCGATGTTCCTGCTGCTCGTCGCGAGCGGCGCCATCTACCTCGTTCTCGGCGATCTCGTCGAGGGGCTCCTCCTGCTGGGATTCGTCTTCGTGGTGATGGGCATCACGCTCTACCAGCAGCGGAAGAGCGAGCGGGCCCTCGAGGCGCTCCGTGACCTGTCGAGCCCGCGTGCGCTGGTCATCCGCGGCGGCAGCCGGAAGCGGATCCCGGGGCGCGAGGTCGTCCGCGGCGACCTGGTCATGCTGGCCGAAGGGGACCGCGTCCCCGCCGACGCCGTCCTGCGCGAGACCACCAGCCTCACGGTGGACGAGTCGCTGCTGACCGGCGAGTCGGTGCCGGTGCGAAAGCGCGCGGCTCCTGCCGCGGCGGCGGTGGCGAGACCCGGCGAACCCGCCGAGGTGAAGCCGGGCGGCGACGATCTTCCGTTCGTCTTCTCCGGCACGCTCGTCGTCCAGGGGCAGGGCGTCGCCGAGGTGCGCGCCACCGGCAGCGCCACCGAGCTCGGCAAGATCGGGAAGGCGCTCCTGTCGCTCGAGCCCGAGGCCACGGCGATCGAGCGGGAGACGGGCCAGCTCGTGCGCCGGCTCGCCGCGCTCGGCGCCACGCTCTGCGTGCTCGTCGTCGTGGTGTACGGCCTCACGCGCGGCAACTGGCTGCAGGGCGTGCTCGCCGGGATCACGCTGGCCATGGCCACGCTGCCCGAGGAGTTCCCCGTCGTCCTGACGATCTTCCTGGCGCTCGGCGCCTGGCGGCTCTCGCAGCGCCAGGTGCTCACGCGCCGGGTGCCGGCCATCGAGACGCTCGGCGCGGCCACGGTCCTGTGCGTGGACAAGACCGGCACGCTGACGATGAACCAGATGACGGTGCGCCGCATCGTCGCCGCGCAGCAGGCCCACGAGGTGCGCGCCGACGGGCAGGTCCTGCCCGAGGCGTTCCACCAGACGGTGGAGTTCGCCATCCTCGCCAGCCAGCGCGATCCGTTCGACCCGATGGAGAAGGCGTTCAAGCAGCTCGGCGAGCGCTACCTCGCCCAGACCGAGCACCTGCACGAGGACTGGACGCTGGTCCGCGAGTACCCGCTGTCGGAGCGGCTGCTCGCCATGTCGCGGGTGTGGCGGTCGCGCGGGACCGAGGACTACGTCATCGCGGCCAAGGGAGCCCCCGAGGCGATCGCCGACCTGTGCCACCTCGCGGGCGCGGACCTCGGGGCGCTGACCGCCGCCGTGACGTCGATGGCGGCCGACGGGTTGCGGGTGCTCGGCGTCGCGCGGGCGACGTTCCGCCCCCGGCCGCTGCCCGGCGAGCAGCACGAATTCCAGTTCGAACTCCTGGGCCTGGTCGGCCTCGAGGATCCGGTGCGGCCGACGGCGGTCGACGCCGTGCGCATGTGCGACACGGCCGGCATCCGGGTCGTGATGATCACGGGCGATTACCCGGGCACGGCCAGGAACATCGCCCGCCAGGCGGGCCTCCGGTCCGACCGCGTCGTGACCGGCGCCGAGCTGGACGCGATGTCGGACGGGGAGCTGCGCGAGTGCGTCCGGTCGGCCGGCATCTTCGCGCGCATGGTGCCCGGGCAGAAGCTCCGGCTCGTCGAGGCGCTCAAGGCCAACGGCGAGGTGGTGGCGATGACCGGCGACGGCGTCAACGACGCGCCGGCGCTGAAGGCCGCGCACATCGGCATCGCCATGGGCGGCCGCGGCACCGACGTCGCCCGCGAGGCCGCCTCGCTCGTCCTGCTCGACGACGACTTCACCTCGATCGTGCAGGCGGTGCGCCTCGGGCGGCGGATCTTCGACAACCTGAAGAAGGCGATGGCCTACATCTTCGCCGTCCACGTGCCGATCGCCGGCATGTCGCTGCTGCCGGTGCTCCTGAAGATGCCGCTGGCGCTGCTGCCGGTGCACATCGTCTTTCTCGAGCTCATCATCGACCCGGCCTGCTCGGTCGTCTTCGAGGCGGAGGCGGAAGAGGCCGACGTCATGCGCCGGCCGCCGCGCCGCCGGGACGACCGGCTCTTCGGCGCGCGCACGCTCGGCGTGAGCCTGGTGCAGGGGCTGGCCGTCCTGGTGATGGTGATGATCGTGTTCGCGACCTCGCTCCGCTGGGGCTACGGCGAGCAGGAGGCGCGGGCGCTCTCCTTCACGACGCTCATCGTCGCGAACCTCGGGCTCATCTTCGCCAACCGGTCGTGGTCGCAGACGATCGTGTCGAGGCTCGCGACGCCGAACCGGGCGCTGTGGGGGGTGACCGGCGGCGCCGCGGTGTTCCTTGGCTGCGCACTCTACGTCCCCGCGCTGAGGGGGATCTTCAAGTTTTCGGTGCTGAGCGTGTGGGACGTCCTGATGTGCGTGGGCTTCGGCGCGGCGAGCATCCTGTGGTTCGAGCTGCTGAAGGCCTGGCAGTGGACGCGCTCCCGCGCGTGACGCGATGGGCCCGGCGGCGCGCCCTTACCGAATCGTCCGCAGGAACCGGACGAAGATCAGCACGAGCAGCGTCACCAGGTAGAGCTGCAGCCCCCACAGCAGGATCTTCGTCGTCTTGGTCATCTTCACGCGCGGCATGGGTTACCCTCGTATCCGCCTTGCGCCTTACGGCCTTGAGCCCTGCCCGCCTTCGCGCGAAGCGCTTTGGCGAGGCCTCGCCGTAGCCCGCCCGAACCGTTGGCGGGCGGAGGCGGGAGCCTTGAGCCTACGTGTTGAGCTCCGGCCCCTTCATGATGTCGTTGTAGCGGATGACCCCGAAGATCCGGTCCTGCTCGTCCACGACCGGGATCATCCCGAAGCCGTACTTCTCGAACATCTTCTCGAGGTCGTCGCGCAGGTCGTTCTCCTGGGCCGCGACCACCGGCGAGATCATGATGTCGCCGAGCGTCGTCTCGTCGGCGGCGAGCACGAGGTCGCGCAGGTCCACCACGCCCTGCAGCACCGGCGCCTCCTCGCTGACCACGTACAGGTAAGAGAGTGTGCGCGTCTCGTGCCTGGCGCCGCGGATCTCCCGGAGCACGTCGCCGACTTTCGCGGTGGCCGGTCGCGCGATGAAGCTCGCCGAGATCATGTCCTTGGCGGTCGCTTCCCGCTCGGTCAGCAGGTTGTTGACCGCCTTGGCGCGCACCGGGCCCAGCCAGTTGCTGACCTCGCGCATCTTCTCCTGCGGCAGCGAGGCGAACAGGTTGGCCAGCTGCAGCACGGTCATCCGGTCGAAAATCGCGCGTCCCTGGTCCGAGGTCAGGTCCTCGATGATCTGGCGCTGCGCGCGGGGCTCGGCCTCGGTCAGCGTCTCGGCCGCCTTCTCGGGGTCGAGGGCCGAGAACAGGGCCTGCTGCTCGGTGCCGGACAGTTCTTCGAGGGCGTCGGCCAGGTCCTCGCCCGGCAGGTCCTGCAGCTGGGTGCGCGTGACCGAGAGCTTCAGCCGGTCGGTCGGGATCGCGTCCTCGAGCGACAGCGGCTGGACGTACTTCCACGACACCAGCCGGTCGCCCGCCCGCGTCACCCGCCCGAGCCCCCAGCGGCGCAGGAAGCCGTTGAACGACAGGTCCACGTCCACGAGCAGCAGCCGGCCGTGCGACTCGAGGAAGCGCACGTCGTTGACCACCTCGATCCGGCGGCCGTCGATGTCGAGGATCGTCCGGCCCATCAGGTGCTTGTCCACCATGACCCAGCCGGGCTGGTCCACGAACGGCGGGTAGGCGCCGCCCGGCGCCGGCTGGACGAAGATCGCGTCGTCCTCGATCTTGACGACCTTGTCCCACGCGATGAACTCGGTCGGCTTCCCCCAGCCGTGGTCGATGAAGATCCCGGCCGCCTCGGGGAACGGCTCCGCCTGCGTGAAGACGAGATCGGTCACCCGCCCGATCCGGTCGCGGATCGACCCGGCCACCACCCTCCGCTTCAGCAACTGCGAGAAGTGGAGGAAGTGCATGCCGGCGCCGCCGCCGTGAGGCGCCGGGTGGCCGGGGGCGTCGGCTGGCCGCGGCGGGTTCTTCGGCAGGTTGACCATGGGTCCCCTCCTATTCCAGAAGCGTCGGGAACAGGGTTGTGATGCCGAGCACGGTGGACATCAGGATGACGAGCGCGACGATCGAGCCGTTGGCGAGGTTCTGCCAGCGGGTGTTGACGTGCTCCCCCACGTGCCCCTCGTCGTTGAGCAGGAGCAGCAGGAAGAGCAGGCCGGACGGCAGCAGCGTCACCGCGACCACCTGGACGAACATCGTAATCGTGACGAGCGGCGCGTTCGGGATGAGCACGACCGCCCCGGACGTCAGCAGCATGAGCAGGTAGAGAATGTAGAACCAGGGCGCGTCGCGCACGCTGTTGTTGAGCGAATGGGCCCACCCGAACACCTCGCCCACCGCCCACGAGGTCGACAGCGAGACGCAGAGCGCGCCGAGGAACCCCGCGTCGAACAGCCCGATGGCGAACAGCCGCCTGGCCCATTCCCCCTCGCCGCGGGGCAGCAGCGGGGCGAGCGCCTGCGCCGTCTGCCGGGCGTCCTCGATCACGATCGGCGGGTGATGGTAGTAGAACGCCGCGCCGGTCGCGATGATGATGAAGACCGCCACGCCGCACGTCAGGATCGCCCCCGCCAGCGTGTCCCACTTGCCGAAGGTGATGTCCTTGACGTCGAGCCCCTTGTCCACCACCGCGCTCTGCTGGAAGAAGATCTGCCACGGCGCGATCGTCGTCCCGATGTTGGCCAGCACGATGAACAGCAGCTCGGGCGAGAAGGCGACGTGCGGGTTGAAGAACCCCTCCGCCACCTTCTGCCAGGCCGGGGCCGTCGGCGTCTCCATCGCCCAGAAGGCGGCCGGGATGTAGACCAGGTTCAGCCCGCAGAAGAGCAGCGTGATCTTCTCGAACGTCCAGTACTCGCCCGACAGCACGATGGCGAACAGGATCGCGGTGACGACGAGGACGGTCACCCACGGCGGGACGCCGAACAGGCTCGCGGCGGCGGTCATCCCGATGTACTCGGTGATGAGCGTGAGCCAGTTGACCACCGCCAGGTCGCCCAGCGAGAACCAGCCCCAGAACCGGCCGAATCCCTCGAAGATCGCCTCGGCGTGCCCGCGCTTGGTGACCGCGCCCAGGCGTACCGTCATCTCCTGCACGTAGTACGCCACCGGCACGAGGATGATGAAGATGAAGAGCAGCGAGAACCCGAACTTCGAGCCCGTGACCGCGTACGTCGAGATGCCGCCGGCGTCGTTGTCGGCGACCATCACCATGATCCCGGGTCCGAGGACGGCGAAGAAGACGACGAGCCGTCGCCGGAAGCGGTTCAGATAGTGAATGAGCTTGCTGATCCAGAACATGGGGCGATCCTTCCTGATGTCATGCGGTCACACCTCGGGCGTGCGGCCGCCGGAGCGGAGGATCGGCGTCCAGCCGGATCAGGGCAGTCGTGTGCTTGAAGATCGAGCGGATCATTCGGCACATTCCTTTTCGCCCGGGGGTGGCCCGGCTCGGAACGTGCCTGGAGGTCGGACCTAGGGCCGCGGTCTCAGGGCCATTTCCGAGCGGTCGCCCGACGCGACGACGAGCGAAGTGCGGGCGGAGTCAATCAGCAAACCGAGCCAACTTGGGGGTTCCATGTCACCTTTCACGGGCTGCCATCCCCACGGGCGCCGCGCGGCGCCCGCCCGATCGAAGTCTAGCGAACGCCCGCGGACATGACAACCGAATTGTGAGGACAGGGATCGGGAATCAGGGATCAGGGGCGAGGGACGACCTTCCCTCCTGTAGGCCGGCCCTTCAGGGCCGGCGCTTGTCGGCGGGGCTGAAGCCCCGCCCTACTTTTGAGCGGTCACCTTCGGCATCACGAAGTCCCTGACCTCCACGTGCCGCCTGAACGTCCCGAGAGGCTCGACGGTGACCAACAGCAATTCCGCGTCGGCCAGCCAGGCCTGGTCAACCGGCGACCTGCGGGGCTCGGCCGAGGACACCCATCTGCTGGAGCAATCGGGTGTGAGCGTCGCTCGTGAAAGGGTCAGGAACGTGGAGGTGAGCCCCAGGGCCAATCCTGGGTACGAATCGTCGAACAACGGCAGGGCCTCCCTCAGCCGCCGGTTCCGCAGCACGTACCCGAGCCGCTCGCCGGTCGGCGGCAGGAAACTCCGTGGATCCGATTCGCGCACGGTGGCATGCCAGCACTGCGGTGCCCTGGGCGACGTGCCCACCGAAAGCACCGTCGAGCCCATGGGCCCGACGCCAATCGACTGCCCGGGCCGGAAGGGAACGGGCGAAGAGACGACAACGCGATACGCGGCGAGCACGAAATCCCCATCGTACGAGGCGTGAAGGCCCTGGTACCCGGCATAGGTTGCCGCCTTGATTCGGGCCAGTGACAGCGCATTCCATGTCGGGTAAGTCGGCCCGATGACCCGGGCGCCAACGGCCCGCTCGAAGGCCCGACGATCGGACTCGCTTCGGAGCGCCAGGCGAGCCAGGAGGCTGAAGCCAAACCAGTTCACGTCGGTTCCTTCGACGGTCTCCTGCCGGCCTGCCAGGCGAATCGTCCCCTTCCCATCGACGGCGTCAACGAGTACCTCGTCGGTCTCGCCAGCGATGGCGAGGTCACCGAGCAACCGGACCGTGCCGTCGGCGTAGGCCCTCCCGGCGGCGGGCGCGGGGCCGGTCGTTATCGTCGCGGGCGGGATGCTCACCGTCACGCCACCGGCGCCGGCCCAGCGGTTGTCGACGACCGGCCGCGGGCGCACGACCGTGGAGCGAAATCTCGCCGTCGGAAGCGCGGCCGCCGACGCGAGCACGACGACCGAGGCCAGCGCCGCCCACGCGGTGACCGCCGTGCGCCTGGTCCGGTAGTGCCAGACCACCAGCGCCGAGCTGAGCACGACAACCGCGAAGCCGAACGACGCCACGGTCAGGGCCATCGTGCGGTAAACCGGCGCCCACGCGTTCCCGGTCATCTCGAGCGCAAGGTGGTTGAATGTCGTCAACCCCATCAGCCCGAGCCAGACCGCGACGCCCGCGATGGCGGCGAGGCCGACCCGCGCCATGTCACGTGTCAGCGAGGCCAGGAGGACGAACGGCAGCAGCAGCACGGCGTCGAACAACCACCACTCGACAATGCAGCCGGGGAGTCGGTCGAGGGCGACGTCGTTGGCCAGGAAGACGACGGCGGCCACCAGGCCGGGAAGCACGAAGAAGAGGACGGCCAGGAGGCCGATCTTCGAAGCCATCAGCATCGTTCTCGACAGCGGCCTGGTGAGCCAGAACGCGTTCGCGTCCCCGACCGGATCGGCGTGAACGATGCGGATGGCGAGGAGCCAGCCGAGGACCTCGCGGGAAAGGGCGAGCGCGACCAGGAGTAACGTGGTGGCTACCGAGTGCGGGTACCCCGAGCCGGGACCGATGGCGCTCAGGTCGATCTTCAGACCTTCGAGAATCGCGACCGCCAGCAGCACGGCCGCCCAGGCGCCGACGAACCACCGCTCGGCGCGCAGATCCTTCATGGCCTGGTGGAACAGCAGTCTCATGATTGCCCTTCAAGACGTCGGAGCAAGGCGGCGGCCTTGCTCGGCACGTGCCTGCCGCTATCTCTCCGCGACCTTCGCGTGGACGGTGAAGCTCCCAAGATCCCTCGCCTCGATTGCCACGATGGCGCCCTCCCGCAGCCACGTCTCGTCGACGACCGCGGGCGCGTCGCCGCGCGCATTCGACCCGTAGACGTCGGTCAGGGTCGAGACGTGCTGGGCGAGGAGAGGGAACACCAGGCGCCCGAAGACCGAGAAGGAGCCGAGGTTGCCGCGCTCCGCCAGGAGGACGGCACGGTGCTGCGACGGGTTGACCAGGAAGTAGAGGACGCCCGACGGCCTGCGCAAGTCCAACGTGAACGACGCCGTCTCCTCCACCAGTTCCACCGTGCATCGTCCTCTCTCGCACGCGGCGCGACCCACGGCGATGCGGCGGGGGCCGACGTTCATCGCCTCGCGCGACTGGAGCGGAAGCATGCCCGTGGCCGAGTAATGGAGGGCGCCCAGGGTCACGACCGCGTCGATGCGTGCGCCGCCGGCCGCGAACTTGTCGGAATCCTGCCGGGAGAGCGACGCGACCGGCGGAATCGGGACCGGGTCCGGACCCGGCTCGACGCCCATGAGTTGCGCCCCGCCAAGTGCGGCGCCGACCTGCGGCAGCCCGAGCACTCGAGGGAGGAACACCATGACACCCCAGGTCTTTGGCCGGCCCGTCGCCTGGAACCGGCTGACCGTGCCGTCCGGGAAGGTCGTGACCGACTCCACGCCGAGGGGCACGAGCATCACGCCGGCCGGCGCCCCGGTCAGCGTGTAACTGGCCCGAACGAGCCAGGAGTGCCCGTACACCGGCAAGGTCGTCTCCCGGGGCGGGAGCGCGCGCATCGTCAGGGACACGCGCGACGGGTCCAACGAGCCGGACTCGAGGTCCACGGGAGGCCGGAGAAGTACCGTGTCCCATTCGTGGGCGACGAGCATGACGAGCAGGCCGGCCATGATGCCAAGCCACACGGTCCGGCTGGTGCGTCTCGTGAATGCCTGGTGAGCCAACGCGGCCAGGCAGACGACGATCCCCAGCCCAGCGCCAACCACCACGGACGAATCGGCCACGTCAGCGTTTCGGAGGGGCAGCAGCTTCCACGACACCAGCGTCACCTCGAGCACGAGTGTGCCGAGGATCGCCGCCACGCCCGAGAGCGCGACGACGGCCAGGTCTGCCGTGACGGCGGCCAGCGCCATGATCGGGAGCACGATCGCCAGCCTGACGAACGTGTCCTCGGCGATCGCGCCGAGCACGTCGAGCCAGGACCCGCGATGGGCGGCCAGCACGACGGCGTCGAGCAGGAAGGGCACGACGACGAGGCAGACGGTGACGGTCAGCAGCTTCGCGGCGAGAAGGTCCCGCCGCGCAATCGGCCGCGTCAGCCAGAAGGCTGTCGTGCTGACGAGGCGATCGACGTGCACCACCTGCACGGCGATGGTGACGAGCAGCGCGAGCTGGAGCACGCCGAGCGTGGTGTCGGCCCACTCGAACACCGACGTCCTGCCTGCGGCGGCCGTGTGAAGGGCAAAGCTCCCCGCGACGAGCCCCGCGCGCAGGATCACGACGGCGAAGAACACGCCCAGCCAGGCGCGCAGCTGCCGCACGTCCTTCGCGGCGATGTGCAGCGCAGCGGCGCTCATCGCCCGTTCTCCGCGCCGCTCGCCGCGCGGAAACTGCGCGCGAGCGCCATGAAGATCGCCTTGAGGGACATCGGCGCCATCTCCACTCGCGCGGCGCCGCGCAACGCCTCCCGCGTCCGGGCTTCGCCGTCGGGCTCGCCCGCGTGCGCGACGGCCACCTGCAGCGTGTGCCCGGCCGCCTTGGCGTCCAGCCAGTCCGCCGGGAGCGGAGAGGGTACCGCGGCTGCGCCGTCGAACGTCGCCTCGACGAGGCGGAAGCGCGAGGTCAGCGCCGCTACCGGCTCGGCCAGGTGCAGCCGGCCCTCGTTGATGACGCCGATCCAGTCGGCGAGCCGCTCGACCTCGTCGATGTCGTGCGACGAGATGAACACGCTCCACTGCGACTGCTCGGCCAGCTCGAGGATCCCCTGGATGAACTCGTCGCGCACCAGCGCGTCGAGGCCGGCGAACGGCTCGTCCAGGACGAGCAGCCGCGGGCGGTAGGCGAGCGAGGAGAGCAGGGCGGCTTTCATCCGCATGCCGCGCGAGAACGTCTTGATGCGCCGGTCGGCCGGCAGGTCGAGGCGGCGGCGCAGGTCCTCGGCGAACGCCGCGTCCCAGGTCGGGTAGAACGGCGCGCAGTAGTCGAGCAGTTGACGGAGAGTCATCCAGCCGGGGATGTCCTGGTTCTCCGACACGTAGCCGATCTGCCTCAACTCGGCCGGACCCAGGCGTCTCGAGTCGGTTCCGAGCACGGCCGCCCGCCCCGAGGTCGGCGAGAGGATGTTCATCACGGTCTTGATCGTCGTCGTCTTGCCGGCGCCGTTCGGGCCGACAAACGCGAAGATGCTCCCCTCGGGGACGCTGAGCGTCAGGTCGCGGACCGCCTCGGTGCGGCCGTAGCGCCTGGTGAGCGACTCGGTTTCGATGACTGGAATCATAAAAAGGCTCAAGGCTCAGGGCTCAAGGCTCAGGCACGCGATACAGGCTCAGGGCTCATGGCTCAGGCACGGTCGAGACGTTCCCAGCGATCCTTCACGGCGTCGAGGACCTCCTGCAGGTCGAGCGACAGTTTGCGGGCCTCGACGACGAGGCGCTCGGTTTCCTGGCCGAGCAGCGCCCGCCGCTGGCCGCGCGTCGCCGCCGGCGCCCGCGCGACCGTGGTCCCGATGCCCGGCCTCACCTCGAGCAGTCCCTCGGCCACGAGCGTCCCCACCACCTTGTGGGCGGTGTTCGGGTTGATGCGCAGGTCCTGGCTGAGGGCACGGACCGAGGGGAAGGGGTCTCCCGGGCGGAGCTGGCCGGCCACGCAGCCCTTCTTGACCGCGTAGACCACCTGCTCGTGCACCGACAATCCCGGCTTGAAGCTCACGCTGAAAGGCAGCACGCTGTACCATCTACACTAGGTACAGCTGGTACAGGCAAGAGAAATCGTAAGGGGACGAGGGACGGGCGGCGCGCCAGTCGGCCGGTGCGGCGCAGGCCTGAAGGCCCGCGGTATCCGCTGATTTCGTTCAGAACTCCTGATCGCGCAGGGCTTCAGCCCTGCGCCTCAGGCCTCAGCCCTGCGCCTCAGGCTTCAGCCCTGCGCCGCGATGATCCCGCCCACCCTCGCCACCTCCGCCTCCGTCGTCCGCTGGGCGGCGAGGCCGTAGAAGGCGAGGCGATCGACCAGGACGCCGGCGCCGAATAGCGCAACCGCCGTCCACCTGAACCCCGCGAACAGGCAGAGGCCGGGCAGGATGTCGACGAGCGCGAAGCGCGCGAGCAGGATCGCCTGCAGGCGCGCGAACACGGCCGGGTAGCGGGGTGCAATCGGCTCCCGCGGCCAGACGAGCGCCAGCCGCCGGACGACGAGCAGAGCCGTGTCGGCGGCGAGGACGGCGGCGGCCACGGCGCCGATCGCGGTGAGCGCATCGCCCCAGAACGCCGCCAGCCCAACCGCGCCGAATCCCAGGCCGCTCGAGAGCGGCATCCAGGAGACGACGCCGCGCCAGGTCTGCTGGCCGCGCAGTGCGTAGACCAGGCCGAGCGTGACGAGGACGATCACGGCGGCGGCTGCGGCGGCGAGATCGAGGACGGGCGACACGAAGGGCAGGAGCGCCGCGACCGCGCCGAGGACGGTGGCCGCGCCGGCCGCCACGACTTCGGCGCTCAGAGGACTGCGACCGAGTGCGGCCGACGCGAGTGGCGCGCGACGCGGCCGGCCCAGATGCGTCAGCGAGACGGCGAGGCCGAGCGCCAGCAGGGCCGCGCCCCAGGGGATGACGACCATCGCCGGCGCGGGCGAACCCGCGGCCGCCAGCGACAGCAGCGGCGCGGCCAGCAGGCCCGCGCCCATCACCCCGAGCGTCGTGAAAATGACGAGGGGCCACTCGTGGAAGGATCCCGCGGCGGACGCCGGTGATTCGGTCTTCATGGCGGGTGCCTCAGGGAGATAATAATACGCCTTGCGCCTTGCGCCTTACGCCTTACGCCTTGCGCCTCACGCCTCACGCCTTGCGGCGCAGAACCTCGCTCAGCCGCTCGTAGAGCGCGGCGCGGCGTCGTCCGCGCGGGGCGACGAACCTCAGGTTCGGGCCGCAACCCGCCGGGTCCAGGAAGCCGGGCACCTTCTCCTTCGCGTCATCCTGCGAAGAGCGCGGCAGCGCGCGCAGCGCCTCGGTCGGGCAGGCCGACACGCACATCGGCTTCGGGCTTCGGGCTTCGGGCTCCGGGCCGTGATCCGCTGCCAGCAACCCCCGGTCCTCATTCTCCGTCGGTGAGCCGCTGCCCGCTGTGTGCCGGCAGAAATCGCACTTGGTCATCAGGCCCGTCGCGGCGTCGTAGCGCGGCGCGCCGAACGGGCAGGCCATCTCGCAGTACCGGCACCCGATGCAGCGGTCGGCGTGATGGATCACCGTGCCGTCGGCCAGCTTCTCGTAGGCCCGCGACGGGCACGCGGCCAGGCAGGCCGGGCGCTCGCAGTGATGGCAGGCGACCGAGAGAAAGTAGGTCGGCCCGCCGGGACGCCGCCGGAGATTGAGCGGGACGACGCGCCGCCAGGGGTTCGCCGACGACCAGCCGTTCTCGAGCCGGCACGCGAGCACGCACGCGCCGCAGCCCACGCAGCGGCCGAGATCGAGGAGGAAGCCGTTCTGCGTCGCTGGCGCTTCCGGCGCGTCCGCCACTGACGGTTCCGCGCCGGGCTCGCCAGGCAGGCCGTGCGACACGCGGCCCGGTTCCCGTCCGAGCGCCGGGACGACGGCCGCGGCCTTCGCGGCACGCGCCGGTCGCCCCGCGGGACGCGCCACCTCGACCAGGCACTCGTAGAAGGTGGCGCCGTGATTGACGTCGGTCACGCCGGCGTCGGTCAACTGGTTGACGTCCGCGTCACCCTCGTGGCAGCGCCCTTCGAGCACGTGCACGACGCCCGGCCGCAGCCCCTCGTCGAGCCGGACGGGCAGCGCGACCCGTCCGCGGTCGTTCCATACGACCGCCGAGTCCCCGTCCGCGAGGCCGCGGGCCGCCGCGTCGGCCGGGTGCATGTCGAGCGTATGCGGCCGCTCGACCTCGCGCACCCAGTCGAGGTTGCCGAATTGCGAGTGGATCCGGTCGCGCGTCTTGCACGAGAGCAGCTGCAGCGGGAACCGCGCGGCGAGCGGCGAGTCATGGCCCTCGGGGAGCGGCACGTAATCGGGTACCGCGTCGACGCCCCAGAGACGCGTCGCCTCCTCGGAGGCGAATTCGATCTTCCCGGACGGGGTGGGGAAGCGGAGGTCGGCGAACGCGATGTCGCCCTCTCCGGTGGGGTCCACT
Organism: uncultured Acidobacteriota bacterium; assembly: GCA_963776495.1. Lineage (GTDB taxonomy): Bacteria > Acidobacteriota > Vicinamibacteria > Vicinamibacterales > Fen-181 > FEN-299. The sequence continues at coordinate 450,687 of CAVZMW010000004.1, forward strand.
GGCTGGCGAGTGAGACGCTCGAAGAGTTCCTCGGCGCGTACGTAGGGCGGGGCTTCAGCCCCGCCGGGATTGCCGGCCCTGAGGGGCCGGCCTACGTACGAGTCGGCCGGCAGCATCTTCAACAGCAACTCCCGCGTCTCGGCGTCGCTCCGAGGGAAGTAGCTCGTGTCGAAGCCGAACCGCTCCGAGAGCAGCCGCCAGATCTCCGTCTCGGTCTTCACCTCGCCCGGCGGGTCCCACAGCTTCGCGCGCAGCTGCACGTACGGGTGCCAGTAGGCGGTGACGAGGTCCTCCTCCTCGAACATCGTCTTGGCCGGGAGCACGTAGGTCGCGAGCCGCGCGGTGTCGGTCATGAACTGATCGACGACCACCAGCAGTTCGAGCTGCTCGAAGGCCGTGCGCACCAGGCCGGAGCGTGGGTTCTGGCTGACCGGGTTCCCCTTCTCGACCCACGCGGCGGCGATCTTCGGGTTGTCGATCTCGGACAGCGCGGGCCCGAGCCGGGACACGGGCGCCCCGTTGCGCATCCGTGACGGTTGCGGCGGCAGCGGCGGATCGCTCAGGCAGTGGCTGTTCAGGTTGGCGTACTGCCACCCTCCGCCGGCGACGCCGACGTTGCCGGTGAGCGCCGCGAGCAGGGCCACCGCCCGCATCGCCTGCCCGGCGTGGTGATGGCGCTGGAGGCCGAACCCGGCGATGACGAGCGCCGGTTTGTGCCGCGCGAAGTCGACCGCCAGCCGCGCGATGTCGTCCTCGCGGAGCCCGGTAATCGCGGAGACACGCGCGAGCGGGTAATCCCGAAGCCGCTCCAGGTAGCGCTCGACGCCCGCGGCGTGACGGCCGAGGAACTCCGTGTCGTGCAGCCCGGCATCGACGATGACGCGAGCCATGCCGAGCGCCAGCGCCGCGTCGGTGCCGGGGCGCGGCTGCAGGTGGACGTCGGCCGCGTCGGACGTGTCCGTGCTTCGCGGGTCGACGAGCCCGACGACCGCGCCGCGTTCCTGGGCCTGCTGGATCCACCGCATCTGGTGGACGTTCGTCTCGGCCGGGTTGTGTCCCCAGAGCAGGATGAACCGGCTCTCGACGGTGTGCCTGGGGTGGTTGTGCAGGTTCGCGCCGTAGGTCAGCCGCGTCGCTTCGAGCCCGGCCGGCCAGCAGAGGTCGCCGTAGGTGAGCGTGCACCCGCCGAACTGGCGCCAGAAAGCCTGCGCGAGCCGCCCCAGCGCGCCGTGGCTGCCCGACGCGTCGTAGTAGAGCACCGACTCGGGACCGCGCTCGCGACCGAGCCGCTCGAGCCGCGCCGCGATGTCGCCGAGCGCCTCGTCCCACGACACCCGCGCGAACGACCCGTCCGTCCGCCGCCTCATCGGGTAAAGCAAACGGTCGCCGCTCGCCCATTCGACTCGCTGCGCTCGCCCAGGGCGATCCTGAGCATGTCGAAGGGTCGCGACCCGCCGCGCGTAGCTGATTCCCTTCAGGCAGACGTGTCCGGCCGTGGCGGGGTTCTCGGGGTCCCCCTCGATGCGCGTGATCCGGCCCCGCTCGACCGTCACCAGCATGCCGCACGTGCAGTAGCAGTTGCGCGGGCACACGGTGCGGACGGTCGTGGCGACGCCCGGCTCGTCCGCCGGTCCCAGGCCTGAAGGAGTCCGCATGTGCGGAAAGTGTATCATTCCGCGCGGCGGCCCTTTCAGCCGGGCGGAGACCTCCGACCCATGCGAGCGTTCCGAGTCGGGGTAGGATCACCTGCATGAGCAACTCGACGCACGACGGGCACGACCACCGCCAGTTCCTGAAGCAGATCGCCAGGAAGGCGATGGCGGAGTACGGCCTGTGGCCGGACTTCTCGCCGTCGGCCATCGGCGAGGCACAGCGGGCGCGCCCGGCGGACGCGCAAACCTCCGCCGGCGGGGCGACGGGGCCGTCCGCGGCTCCGCGCGACCTGCGCCACCTGCCGTGGTGCTCGATCGACAACGACGACTCGATGGACCTGGACCAGTTGACGGCGGCCGAGGCTCGGCCCGACGGTTCGGTCCGCGTCCTGGTCGCCATCGCGGACGTCGACGCGCTGGTCGCGCCCGGCAGCGCCATCGACCAGCACGCCCGGCAGAACACGACGTCGGTCTACACGCCGGCCGAGATCTTCCCGATGCTGCCGGAGCGGCTGTCCACCGACCTCACCTCGCTCGCCTACAACGAGGAGCGTCCCGCCATGGTCGCCGACTTCGTCGTCGACACCAGCGGTTCGGCCGGCGAGGCGAGCGTCTACCGGGCACTCGTCGTCAACCACGCGAAGCTCGCCTACCACAGCGTGGGGGCCTGGCTCGAGGGGCGCGAGCCCGCGCCGGCGGCGCTGGCCGCGGTTCCCGGAATGGTCGAGCAGGTGCGCGTCCAGGACGAGGTCGCCCAGCGGTTGCGCCGGTCGCGCTACGAGCGCGGCGCGCTCGACTTCCAGACGATCGAGACGCGCCCCGTGTTCGACGGCGACACGGTTCGCGACCTCGCCGAGGAGCGCGACAACCGCGCCCACCAGTTGATCGAGGACTTCATGGTCGCGGCCAACGGCGCGACGGCGAGGTTCCTCCAGGCCCGGGGCTATCCGTCGATCCGCCGCGTGGTGCGGTCGCCCGAGCGCTGGGACCGGCTGGTGGCGCTGGCCGGCCAGTTCGGCGTGCGCCTGCCGCCCGCGCCCGATTCGCTCGCGCTCTCCGACTTCCTCACCGCGCGGCGCGCCGCAGACCCGGTCCGCTTTCCCGACCTCTCGCTCTCGGTCATCAAGCTGCTCGGCGCCGGCGAATACGTCGTCGAAGCGGCCGAACGAGACGGGCGAAGGGCATTTCGGCCTGGCCGTGAAGGACTACACGCACTCGACGGCGCCGAACCGGCGCTTCCCCGACCTGGTGACGCAGCGGCTGCTCAAGGCGGCGATCGCCGGCGCCCCGGTGCCGTACGCGGCCGCCGACCTCGAGGCGATCGCGACGCACTGCACCGACATGGAGGACGAGGCGCACAAGGTGGAACGGCTCGTGAAGAAGGCCGCCGCGGCGCTGCTGCTCGAGTCCCAGGTCGGCCGCACCTTCGACGCCATCGTCACCGGCGCGGCGCAGAAGGGGACGTGGGTCCGCATCTTCCATCCGCCGGCCGAAGGCCGGCTCGAGCGGGGGTTCGAGGGCGTGGACGTCGGCGACCGGCTGCGCGTGCGGCTGATTCACACCGACGCCGCGCGCGGGTTCATCGACTTCGCGAGGGCGTGACGACACCGATGGAGGCCGAGCTCGTCATCACGTCGGTAAACGCCGCCGGCGACGGGGTGGCCACGGTCCAGGGCCGCCCGGTCGGCGTCCCGCAGACCATCCCGGGCGAGCGGGTTCTCGTCCGGCTGCGGCGGGCGAGAGACGGGTCGATCGCGGGCGACCTGGTGCGGGTGCTCGCGCCATCGCCGCACCGCGTGACGCCGCGGTGCCGTCATTTCGGCGCGTGCGGCGGCTGCGCGTGGCAGCACATCGGCTACGGCGAGCAGCTGCGCCTCAAGCAGCGGACCGTGGAATCGGCGGTCCCGCGCGGGGTCACGGTGTCGCCCACGCTCGCCACGCCGTCTGCCGACGACGCCACGCCCTGGGGATTCCGCGACAAGGTCAGCTTCGTGTTCGGCGCGGGCGGCAGGGAGCGGCCGCTGGTCATGGGCCACTACCGGCGCGGGTCGCGCTCGATCCTCCCGGTCGAGGAATGTCCCGTTCACGCCGAGGCCGGCAACCGCCTCGCATTCGAACTCGCGCACGCGCTGGCGAAGGCGCGGGTCGAAGCAGCCTCGCCGGACGGCCGCACCGGGGTGGCTCGCTACGTGGTGGCGCGCGTATCGGAGAGCAGCGGGGACGTGCTCGGGACGCTGGTCGCGACCGAGAACGCCAGAGTCACTCCGGCGCGTGACGGCGGACCTCGAGGCGCGGCTGGGGCCCGGCCTGCCTCGCCGAAGCCCGAAGAGCGAAGCCGCTCTCGCCCCGGGCCTGCCTCGCCGAAGCCCGGAGGGCGAAGGCGGGCGGGCGACGGTCGGGTTCCACCTGAACCTTCACGACCGGCCGGATTCGTTCCTGTTCGGCCGCGAGACCCGCCGGCTGTTCGGCCTGGCCGAGGTCCGGGAGCAGGTGGGCGGCGTGACCTACCTCATCTCGCCGACCTCCTTCTTCCAGACCAACGTCCGCGCGGCCGGGGTGCTCGCCCGCGTCGTGCTCGAGGCATTGGCCGACACGCGGTTCGACCGCGTGCTCGATCTCTACTCGGGCGTCGGCCTCTTCGCGCTGCCGCTGGCGAAGGCCGGCCGCTCGGTCACGGCGGTCGAGGAAGACCGCGAGGCGATGGCCGGCGCGGCCGCCGCGCTTCGCCTGAACCGGATTGCCGCGGATCGCTGCCGGCTCGTGGCGGCTCGCGTCGAGGACGCGCTGGGCGTGTCGCCGGGGGACAGGCGCGCCCCGGCGCGCCGTCCGCCCGCGAGGATCCCCGGCGGCGAGTGGGACGCGGTCGTGCTCGACCCGCCGCGGCAGGGATGCCCGGCTCGCGTGCTGGACGCCGTGTTCCGAGCCCTCCGCCCCGCCCGTATCGTCTACGTGTCGTGCAGCCCCGAGGCGCTCGCGCGGGACATGTCGGGGGTCGAAGCCGCGGGCTACCGTTTCGAGCGGGTGCAGCCGATCGACATGTTTCCGCACACGGCGCACGTCGAAACGGTCGTCGTGCTGGCGCGGGCCGGTCGCCCGCGCGGCGTGTAACGTCGGGCAGCCGGCGATTCATGATGGACTGAGATGACCAACCAGCCAGTCACCGGCAAGTCGGGGCTCACGCGGGGTGCGGCGGCGTACGGCCTCGGCCTGATGACCCTGCTCAACTTCGTCAACTACATCGACCGCTACGTGCTCCCGGCGGTCGCGCCGCGCATCAAGGCGGAGCTGTCGCTGACCGATACCCAGGTGGGGTTCTTCCAGACGGCGTTCCTGTTCTCGTACTTCATCCTGTCGCCGCTCTTCGGCTGGATGGGGGACCGTGTCTCGCGGACGAGGATCATGGCGGCGGGCGTGGCGATCTGGAGCCTGGCCACCGCTGGTGGAGGGCTGGCGCGCAACTTCCTGCAGATGTCGTGTGCCCGGGGTTCGGTCGGGGTGGGCGAGGCGTCTTATGCCGCGATATCGCCGGCACTCATCTCCGACTACTACCCGCCCGAACGACGCGGGCGTGTGTTCGCCATTTTCTACCTGGCCATCCCCGTGGGGAGCGCCGTCGGCTACCTGCTCGGTGGGGCAATCGAAGCCCACTTCGGCTGGCGGAACGCGTTCTACGCCGTCGGCCTGCCGGGCTTGCTGCTCGCGCTGCTGACGCTGACGGCGCCGGATCCTCCGCGCGGCATCAACGACGGGGCCTCCGCTCCCCGGGCGGCGGGGAGTTACTGGCACTCGCTCGGCCTGCTCCTCCACAACCGCGACTACGTGCTGGCGGTGCTCGGCTACGCCGCCTACACGTTTGCCCTGGGCGGGATGTCCTACTGGCTGCCCATGTACTTGCAGCGCGAGCACTCGCTCACGCTCGCCCGCGCGAACTACGTCCTCGGCGTGGTGACGGTCATCGCGGGCGTCGGCGGGACCTTCCTCGGCGGCTACCTGGCCGACGCGCTGGCGCCGCGCATCCGCCAGGCGCACTTGTGGGTGTCCGGGGTCTCGATGATCCTGGCGATCCCCTTCACGGTCGTGGCGTTCACGACGCACGACCTGGGGCTGCTCACGGCCTCGCTGCTGGTCGGCGAGTTCATGGCTTTCCTCAGCACCGGGCCGATCAACGTCGTGATCGTGAGCGCGGTGCCGGTGGCGATGAGGGCGACCTCGATGGCGGTCAGCATCTTCGTGATTCACCTGCTCGGCGATGCCACGGCGCCTGTGGTGCTGGGCGCCGTCTCCGACCGCGCGGGACTCGCGACCGCCCTGATGCTCGCGCCGATCGCGGTCGCGGCCTCGGCGGCGATCTGGATCTACGCGGCGTCGCGGCCGGGAAAGACTCAAGGCTCAGGGCTCAGGGCTTAGGGCGCGATCAACCTGTCGACGGTCGCTCGTGCGTGAGTCCTGAGCCCCGTGCCTTGAGCCGTGAGCCCTGAGCCTTGAGCCTGTCTATCCTCGCTTCGGCGACAGCGCGATGAACAGGTCGGTCCCCTGCCGGTTCACCAGCAGCAGCGCCGGGCGTCCGGAGCTGGCGCCGGCGGCGTCCCTGAACTGCTCCAACGTGTTCACCGGCCGGTGGTTGACTTCGACGATGACGTCACCGGACTGGAGCCCCGCGTCCGACGCCGAGCTGGTCGGGGCAACCTCCTCCACGACCAGCCCGCGCTTGGCCTTCAGGCCCATCTGGTTGGCCAGGTCGGGCGTCACCGGCTCGACGGTCATGCCGAAGCGGTCGCCGCTCGAGCCCACGTTCCCGCTGTAGGATGCCAGCCGCGCGCTCGACAGCTCACCGAGCGTGACGGTCTTCGTCTCTTCGCGGCCGTTGCGGACGATCGTCACCGTGGCGCGGCTGCCGGGCGTGCTGCTCGCGACCCGGTTGCGCAGGTCGTTGCTGTCGGAAACCGGCTGGCCGTCGAAGGCCGTGATCACGTCGCCGCGTTCGATCCCCGCCTTCTGGGCCGGGCTGTCCGCGTCCACCGTGCTGACGATCGCGCCGCGCACGTCGCGCAGGCCCAGGCTCTCGGCGAGCTCGGAGTTCACCGGCTGCACGGTCACGCCGATACGCGCGCGCCTCACCGTGCCGGTCTTGATGAGCTGCTCCATGACGTTCTGGGCCATGTTCGAGGGAATGGCGAAGCCGATGCCGATGCTGCCGCCGGAGGGCGAGAGGATCTGCGAGTTGATCCCCACCAGCTGGCCGCGCGTGTTCACGAGCGCGCCGCCGGAGTTCCCCTGGTTGATCGGCGCATCGGTCTGCAGGAAGTCCTCGAAGCTGCCGTCGCCGCCGTCGGTGGCGCGGCCCTTCGCGCTGATGATTCCCATCGTGACCGTCTGGCCGACGCCGAGCGGGTTGCCGATGGCCAGGACCACGTCGCCCACGCGGACCTGCCGGGCGTCGCCGAGCGGCAGCGCGTGCAGGCCGTTGGCCTCGATCTTGAGCACCGCCAGGTCCGACGGCTTGTCCGCTCCGACCAGCTTGGCGACGAACGACCGGCGATCGGTCAGCTCGACGCGGATCTTGCTCGCGCCCTCGACGACGTGGGCGTTGGTCAGGATGTAGCCGTCGGGGCTGACGATGACGCCCGACCCGAGGGCGCCTTCCTCGCGCGGCTGCGGCCGGGGAGTGGGGTTGCGGCCCTGCTGCCCGAAGAACTGCTGGAAGAACGGATCGTTGCTGAACGGGTTGGCGGCCGCCTCGCGCACCACGCGCTCGGAGCGGATGGTGACGACCGACGGGGACACCTCGGCCACGATGTCGGCGTAGGAGTCCGGGGCGCGCATCGCGGTGCCGCCGCCCTGCTGAATCTGGGGAATCGATGCCGCCGCGGCGGCCGGCTGCGCTCCAGGCGCGGCGTCGAGCCTCGCGTCGGCGGCGGTCCAGCCGATCAACACACCGGCCAGCAGCACGACGGCGGCCAGCGCGGCCGGCTTCTTGCCGCTCCTGAACACTTGATGAAGTCGTTCGCTGTTCATGTCTCACCCTCGAACTTGGGGCCGGATCGAGCACTGGATGCCGCCCGGCGCTGGTTGACGCTTCTATTGATTAGGACGAGGCGGTGGATTACACAGTCGTTTCCCGGGGATTACATCGGTGTAATGGAACGAACGAGCAGGATTCGGGGATCGGGGATCGGGGATCGGGGATCAGGGACGCGGGACGAGGGACGAGGGACGAGGGGTGAGGGAGCAGCGGTCAGCGGACCACGGACGGAAGACGGGGACCGGGGCAGCTGGCAGCGGATCGGCCGTGACACGGCCCGCAGCCCGCAGCCTGAAGCCCGGGGCCGGCAGCGGACCCATGTCGGCACAGGGCTTCAGCCCTGTTTCGTCCGATGTGGGAACAGGGCTTCAGCCCTGTTCGTCACGGGCCGACGCCAGGTGGATCGTGAACGCCGCCCCATGGTCCGGCGCCGACACCACCTCGACACGGCCCCCGTGCGCCTGGACGACGGCGCGGACGAGGCTGAGGCCGAGACCGAGACCGCGTTCGGACCGGCTCCGGTCGCCGCGGTAGAGCCGGTCCCAGATGCGCGGCAGATCCGCGGCCGCGATCCCCGGCCCGTCGTCCTCGACGTCGAGCGCGACCTCGGCACCGTCGGCCCGCGCCCTCAGCGTGACGTGACCGCCGGCCGGCGTGTACTTCACCGCGTTGTCCACCAGGTTGGCCAGGACCTGGCGCAGCCGGTTGCGGTCGGCCGCGACACCCAGAGCCGTCGGGCGCGTCCACGCGGACCTCGATTCCCTTGTCGTCCGCCACGTCGGCGTACAGCTCCTGCACGTCGTGGAGGATCCCGGCCGCGTCCACCGGCTCGGGCGCGAGGCGCATCACCCCGGTTTCGGCCTCGGAGATGTCCATCAACGTGTTCAGCATCTCCGACACGCGTTCGGATTCCTCGAGGCAGTCCGCCAGCGCCTCCCGGTAGCGCTCCGGGTCCTCGGAGCCCGACTCGAGCGACCGCTCCGCGATGGCGCGCAGCCTCGTCATCGGCGTCCGCAGGTCGTGCGCCACGTTGTCGAGCGATCCGCGCATCCCCGCCACCAGCGCGGCGATCCGGTCGAGCATCCCGTTGAAGAGTCCGCCGAGCTGGTCGAGCGGGTCGCGCGAACCCTGCACGGGCACGCGCGCGTCGAACCGGCCCGTCTGCAGGATCGTCTGCACGACGCCGGCCAGGTGCCGGAGCGGCCTCATCGTCGAGCGCGTGAGCAGGGCGCCGCCCATCGCGCCGATGAGCACGACGACGGCCACCGCTATGATCAGGATCGTGCGGTACCGGGCGAGCAGTTCGCTGCGGATGACGTTGCTCTTGCCGACCTGCAGCAGCGTGCCGTCGGCGAGGTAAGTGGAGGCGACCTCGAGCACCTCCGACGTGCCGCGCCGCGGGATGTACGCCCACGTCTGGCCTCCCTGGCCGCTGGGCCGTTCGAGCGGCGAGAGGTCGAATTCCGACCATTCGCCGGGGAGGTTGTAGAAGATCACTTCCTGGCCGCCGCGCGACACGCGCACGAAGAGCCGCTCGCCGCGCGAGGCGGCCTGGTCGTTCCGGATGGCGCGGTCGAGGGCGGGCAGCCCGCCCTGCTGGAACTGCGCGGCGTAGGCGGCGAGCGTGGATCGGATCAGGTCGTGGTCGCGCTGCGCGAGCGACGAGGCCAGCAGGACGTAGGTGAGGATGCCGATGGCGAGCGAACTGCCGAGGAAGAGCAGGGCGTACCACGCGGCCAGCCGGGAGCCGAGCGTGTAGGCGGGCTCCTCACGCCACGTCGAGGACATAGCCAATCCCCCGTACCGTCCGGATCCGCTTGACGTCGAAATCGCGGTCCACCTTCTCCCGCAGCCGGAACATCAGCACGTCCACGACGTTGGTGCGCGGGTCGAAGTTGTAGTTCCAGACGTGCTCCATGATCATCGTCTTCGAGATGACGCGGCCGGCGTTGCGCACGAGGTACTCGAGCAGCGCGAACTCGCGCGGCCGCAGGTCGAGAGGGCGGCCGGCGCGCTCCACCTGGCGCGTGACGAGGTCGATCGTGATGTCGCCCGAGACGAGGTGCGTCGGCTCGGTCACCCCTTGCGAGCGGCGGATGATGGCCTGGAGGCGCGCGAGCAGCTCGGAAAAGGCGAAGGGCTTGGTGAGGTAGTCGTCGCCGCCGGCCTGCAGGCCGCGGACGCGATCGTCGACCGAGCGCTTCGCGCTCAGGATCAGGACGGGCAGGTTGACGCGCCGCCGGCGCAGTTCCTCGAGCACCGAAAGGCCGTCGCGCCCGGGCAGCATGAGGTCGAGCACCGCGGCGGCGTACGGCTCGGTGAGGGCGAGGCCGAGGCCGCGGTCGCCGTCGGCGGCGGCGTCCACCGCGTAGCCCGCTTCCTGCAGCCCCTTCACCAGGAACGACGAGATCGTCGGGTCGTCCTCGACGACGAGCAGGCGCATGAGACGATATTAGAGGGTCAGGGCTCAGGGCTCAAGGCTTCCGCCTTCGCCCCGCCGCACTGGGCGGGCAGTGCCACGGCGGACCCGCCGAAGCTGCCGTGCAGCTCACGCCGGCTTCCCTCTGTGTCGTGCAGCGTACTCATGGAGCTCGCGGACCAGGCTTGGCAGCGGCGCACGCCCTCGCACCCGCTCTTCGGCAGTCGGCTGGACAGGGAACCGCTCGCGATGCGCCAGCGACACCCGGGTGAAACCGCACACGAAGTCGGGAATGCGGCCCTGTTCGCCCGCGTCCGGCCCGAATACGCGGACGGCCGGGCACACCGCGCACTCCCCGATGCAGCGGCACCTGTCGCAGCGGGCGTAGCCTGATCGGTCAGCGCGCCGCAGGTCGAAGATGCCGGAACGGCGAATGGCCGATGGGTAGCGTTCGAGACGCCGCGCGAACCCCGCGTCGCGCACGTCCCCAAGTCGAAACGCCCAGAGGGGAGAGTCCGAGGGCAGCTCGAGCGCGGGAGGAGGCGCGACGCCCGCGGGCGTTCGGCGCGCGCCCGCGCCGGCGCGCAGGGACTCTTCAGCGGCCCGCGCGCCGGCCAGCATCACGCAGCCAAATACCTGCCCGTTGGGGTCGACGACGATGGAAGTGCCGGACGCCCCGCCGCATCGAAGGTCGGTCGCGGCGGCAGGCTTTCGGGCCGGGCCGTCCTTGCGGTAGAGGCGGAGCGGGACAGAGCCGGTCCTCGCGTAGTGTTGCCCCATCAGCCGCGTGATGCTCTCGAACTGGCGTTCGATTTCCGCCAGGCGCTCGACGCGCCATCCTGGCTGTCCGCACGCCGCCGCCATGCCGATATCCCTGGCACCCTTCTCCACGAGGTAAGCGATCGTGTCGGCCAGGGCCGACAACTGTTCGGGGCCGACAGTCACGGCGACAGCGAGCCGTTCCCGCCACAACGCCGGGTATCGATCTGGAGGTGCTCCAGCAGCCGGTCGAGGCGACGAAACGTGGCGCGGCCGTGCGGATCGCGCGCGCCGGGGTCGGCATGGAAGCTGAGCCTGACGACGAACCGGTGCCGGTCGAGGAAGGCCACGATGCCTGGGTCCAACAGCGTTCCGTTGGTCGTCAGGACGTAGTTCACAGCGGATTCGTCCAACGACGTTTCAAGAAATGCGACCGCACGCCGAATCAGCCGCGTCGCCAGGAGCGGCTCGCCTCCGGAGAACTCGACCGACACGGGCCGCTGCGGCGACGCGAGCAAGAGACCGAGCGAGGCGCGGAGGGCGGGCCAGCGCATCACCATGGACCCGCCCGCCCGCTGGTAGCAGTAGTCGCAGCGCAGCGTGCAGTCGCTGCACAGGATCACGGTCAACGACCGGAGCGCGTGAGCCGTCTGGACCTCGCTCGCGTGGCTGACGTGGAAATCGGATTCGGCGGACGCCCGCCGGGGTCCCTCGGGTCCTTCACCGTCCAGCGGCCGCAAGTGATGGGAGTGGGGCCTGTGCAGCCGAGCGATGGCATGTCGCGGATCTCGCAAGGCCCACCGGGCTTGACGGGTTTCTTGCTGCAGGCCGCCGAGGGATAGGGCGTGCCCGCCGCCTCGACCTTCTTCCGCATCGCCGCCACCCAAGCCCGGACGTCGTCGAGGTGGAGCTGGATCCTGTCGAGCGCCGCCTCGACGTGTGCCAGGTTGACGCGTGGTTTTGCCCGGACCGTCGAGATTCTCTTGGACCTGCCGGTCTTCTTCGCCATGCTGCGCCTCGCGTGCGTGGGCTCGCGTGCTCCCGCGAGCGTCAGTAAACACGGGAAGCGGCCTCGAGCGCGAAGATATATCCTCGCGGCTTCGCCGTGGTGAGCACCAGCGTCCGTGCATCGCGTGAGATGTCGAAGGTGGGGCCCGTGCTGCTGGCGGGAGAATCCGGCGACGACCGTCGGCTGTCCGCCTGCGGCGGGAATCGACCTCAAGCCACTCGCTTTGAGGCCCCAGAATCCGTTGATGAACAGGCGCAGAGGATTCTCCGTCCACCGCACGTCGGTGGCGAAGGCCCCGGTCGTCACACGCCTCGCCGGTGTCGCCCCGTCAGCGTCCACCACCCAGACATCGGCCTCGGCGGTTCCTTCCTGGGAGACGTAGGCGAGCTGCGAGCCATCGGGCGACCACGCCGGGAGCCGGTCGGCGCCCGGTCCGGAGCTGATCCTCCTCGCGACGCCGCCGGCCCGGCCGCCCGAGACCGGCACGACCCGAATCCGTCCCTCGCCGCTCCTGTTCGAGGCGAACGCGATCGAGCGTCCGTCGGATGACCACGCCGGGTCTCCCTCTATGGAAGCCCCGTGCGTCAGTCGAACGGCGGGGCCACCCGTCGAGGGGACGACCCAGACCGCGCCGCGATCGTTGGAGATAGCCCCATAGGCGACCCACTTCCCGTCGCGCGAGACGGCCGGTCGTGAGACCGAACCCGGCTGATCGGTCAGGCGTTGCGGAGGACCCGCTGTCGCGAGTCCGGACCGCGGCTGCGCCCAGAGATCGAACTTCCCGTCGCTGTCCGAGATGAAATAGACCACGCGCCCGTCGGGGGACAGGGCTGGATCCCTCATCGTCCGGAACTCGCCGAACGACCTAAACTCGCCCGACCGCAGGTCGCGAACCTCGAGGTTGATGTCCGTGTCCCACGTCGCGTAGACCAACCGCCTGGCATCGCGGGAGAGGCTCGGATGCCGCTCGGCGCCGCTGCCGAGGGTGATGCGCGTGGGCTTGCCCCCGCCCGCACCGACACGCCAGAGGGCGTCGGTTCCGGTCCTCTGCGACGAGAACAGCACGTCCTTTCCGTCGGCCGACCAGGTCGGCTCGCGATCGATCTCGCCATCCTTCGTGAGGCGATGCGCCCCCCCACCGCCGACGCCGACGCACCACAAGTCGCGGCGGGCACTGTAGCAGATGGTCTGGCCATCCGGCGACCAGGCCGGGTCCTTGTGGTCGCCGATGCCGTCGGCGTCGCTCGTGATCATCTTCGCGCTGCCGATGTCGGAGAGCGGCGCCACGAACACGCGCCCCTCGCCGCGCGGGTTGCCGCGCACAAAGGCTATCCGCCGCCCATCCCGCGAGATCGCGGGGGCCTCCGCATCCGGGACCAGCAGCATCGGTCTCCCCCCGAGGCTCACCCTCCAGATCGCGTAGAGGCCGAGCCGGTTCGCCGACGCAAAGGCAATCTGGCTGCTGTCCGGAAACCAGACTGGTTTGGAGTCCAGGGCAGGGCCGTCGGTCACGCGCATCGGCGTGCCTCCGCTGACGGACACGACCCAGATGTTCGTGCTGGCTGTATCGCCGGCCGTGAACGCGACAAGGTCCCCCTCCGGCGACAGCGCCGGGTCCGAGGCCCAGGTCGAAGACGCAGTAATCGGCCTGGACAGGATCTCGGGAGACGATCTTGTGGGAACGACGCGCGACCAAAGGGTCAGCCCGCCGGCGACCATGATGAGCAGCGCACTGGCAAGGACCAGGCCCCGCCGCATCATGTGCCAACCCCGCCGACTTGACGCCGTCGTTGTCGCCGGGCCGCCGGCTGCCGCCGAATCGGAGGACAGCCACTCCAACTCGTGGGCCATGTCGGCCGCGTCTTGCCAGCGGGCCTCGGGATCCTTTGCCAGGCAGCGTTGAACGAGACGGTCGAGCGCAGGGGGCGTCAGAGGCCGTAAGCGGCTCACGGCGGGCGGATCGACTGTCAGGATCGCGGCGAAGACGCTGGCCTCGGTCGTCCCGGGGAAGGCCCGGTAACCCGTGAGCATCTCGTAGAGCACTGCCCCAAAGGCGAAGATGTCGGTGCGCGCATCGGTGTCGCGCCCGGCCACCTGCTCGGGTGCCATGTACGGCACCGTTCCAAGCACCGCACCCGGGGAAGTCATCGCCGACCCGGACGAAGGGTCGGCCGCGCCCCCCGGCTTTCCGACTCGCGGGCTTCGGAGCTTCGCCAGGCCGAAGTCCAGCAACTTGACCTGCGGTCCCGCGCCCGACTTCACGAGCATGATGTTGGCGGGTTTGAGGTCCCGGTGGATCACACCTTGCCGGTGGGCCGCCGCCAGCGCGCTCGCGATCTGCCCGCCCATCCCGAGCGCCTGCTCGATCGGCAGCGGCCCCCTGTGCAGCCGCTGTTCGAGTGACTCGCCCTCGAGGTACTCCATGACGAGGAAGTCGACCGGTGCGGCTGGATACCCCTTGCCGCCTTTCCGCGCACCGCCTTCGGCCTCCAGCCCTCCGCCTGGCGGTGAAGGAAGTTCGCGCCCGACGTCGTGCAGCGTGCAGATGTGCGGATGATTGAGCGCGGCAATGGCGCGGGCCTCGTCCTCGAACCGGCGCCGGCGGTCGGGATCCAGGGCCGCAAGGGCCGTCAGCACTTTGATCGCGACGGTCCGCTCGAGCCGCGTGTCGCGGGCCTTGTAGACCTCGCCCATGCCGCCCGCGCCGATCGGGGCGACGATCACGTACGGACCGAGACGCTGGCCGACGGCGACGGCGGGGGAAGCCCGGAGGGACAGTTCGAGCGGCGGGAGCTGTTCCTCGGCCGGCTCGGCGAGCAGGGCCTCGACCTCGTGCCTGAGGGCGGTGTCCGCGCCGCACTCGGCGTCGAGGTAGGCCGCGCGCTCCGCGCCCGCGCGCTCCAGCGCCGCCTCGAAGACTCGCAGGATGTCGCTCAATCGTTCGTCAGCCATCGGCCTTGAGCCCTGAGTCTTGCCCGCCTTCGCCAAGGCTACGGCGGGTCCGCCGTAGCCCGCGCTCAGCATCTTAGCGGGCGCAGGCGGAAGCCTTGAGTCTGAGGTCCCTCAGCATCCACGTCTTCGCCACCTTCCAGTCCCGCATCACGGTCTCGACCGACACGCCGAGCGCCTCCGCGGTCTCCTCGACGCTCAAGCCGGCGAAGTAGCGCATCTCGACTACCTGCCCCTTGCGCGGGTCCGCCGCCGCGAGCCGGGTCAGCGCCTCGTCCACGGCGATGAGGTCCTCGCAATTGGCGGGCACCGCGCCGTCCCAGGCGGCCAGTTGGAACACTGGCGTGTCGCCGCCTCGCTTGAGCGACAGTCGCTCGCGGGCCTGGTCGATGAGGATGCGGCGCATCAGCCGGGCGCAGATGGCATAGAAGTGCGCCCGGTCGGCCCAATCCACCCGGGCGCCATCCAGCAGACGCACGAAGACCTCGTTCACCAGCGCGGTCGTCTGGAGGGTGTGATCGCCAGGGCTTTCCGCACGCATCCGGGCGTGGGCGATGAGGTGAAGTTCGCTGTAGACGAGGGGGAGGAGTCGCTCGAGGGCGTCGTGGTCCCCGTGTCGCCAGGCGATCAGGAGATGCGTGACGTCGGCCGGCGGGGGTGCGCTCACTGGATGGGTCTCCACGAGCCGCCAAAACGACGCGATGCGGGATTCTACATCTTTTTCCGGGGGATGACAGGTTTTCTCGCCGTTCGCGCTTGTACCAGGTGTCCGGGCATCCCGCTCGGGCGCCTGGGGGCGGCAAGGGCGCGGGCAACCCGGCCCCAGCGAAAGGAGTGGCTCATGAAACGCCTTCTGATCGGTGCGGCGCTCGCGGTGATGGTGGCAATCCTGATGATGTCGGTCGGGTTATCCGCCCAGAGGTCGGAATGTCCCCTGCCGAACGGCCCGTCGCAAATCAGCGCTGGCGTCGTTTCGCCGCAGTCGATCTACCTCGGGATGAGCTACGGGGATTGGGCCGCCGCGTGGTGGCAGTGGGCTTCTTCCCTGCCGGTAACAAACCATCCCCTCAACGACGTGACCGGCGCCAACGCGGCCGTCGGACAGAGCGGCAAGGTCTGGTTCCTGGGCGGTCTCTGGTGGGTGAGCGGAGGGACGCCGCCTGTCGGTCCGGTCACCAGGAAGATCACGGTGCCGGCCGGGACCGCGCTGTTCTTCCCGATCGCGAACGGCGAGAACACCTTCCCCGAGTGGCCTGCCGCGAAGAACATCACGGAACTCTGGGCCTCGCAAGATTGGAGCACCTGGCGGGATGAGAACCTGTATGCGACGATCGACGGCAAGAAACTGCACGAGCTCGCCTCGTACCTGACCTACTCCCCGCTCTTCAAGCTGTGGCTGCCATACGAGGACAACGTGCTTCAGGCCTGGGGCGTGCCCCTGATCCCGGGCCGGGGGGGGGTCACCATCGAGCAGAACGGCGTCGGCGACGATGTCTACACAATCCAGCCCTCGGCGGCCCGCGGTTTCTTCCTGATGGTGGAGCCGCTTCGGGTCGGCAAGCACCGGATCACGTTCGGTGTGAAGGATGTCGGCTGGAACCTGGACATCGTCTACAACATCACCGTGGTCCCCGCGACGTAGCACGTGCGCGGCGACAGGCCGCCGCAGTTGAATCCCAGTCGGGCATCCGCCGAACCGCGTTCTCGCTGCCCGGCGGGTAAGGGCGGGGCACTGGCGCAGCTTTCGCCTCCAGCGGTCGGTACGTGCCACCTCTCGAAAGGAGCTGCCATGAAGACGCGCGTACACGTTGTGCCGCTAACCGGCGTGTGGCTTTTCGTCACGCTGGCCCTGACCGGGTGCGGTCCGGGTGGAGGAGGTGGGGGGGGCACAGTGTCTGTTTCACCTTCCACCGTGTCGCTGCATGCCGGAGAGACTCAACAATTCACGGCGGCGGTGACCGGGACTTCGTCGACCGCCGTCACGTGGAACTGCACGGGGGCGGGATGCGGCACCATCACCGCGACCGGAATGTACACGGCTCCGGCGTCGATCCCGAGCGCGGCGACGGTCAGCGTGGTGGCCAGGCTGCAATTCGACCCCACGAAGTCGGACTCGGCGGAGGTACACCACGTTCCAGTCAGTGTCGCGGTGACGGAGTCAGCGGTGAGCGTCGATGAGGGAGGAACGCATCAGTTCAGCGCCACCGTCACCGGCACGTCCAACACGGCGGTCACGTGGAGCCTGTCCGGCTGTTCGCTGAGCGACTGCGGCACGATCGATGCCGGCGGGATGTACCGGGCCCCGGCCTCGGTCCCCACCGCAGGTTCTGTCCACGTCGTGGCGACGTCGCAGGCGGATTCGTCAAAGTCCGGTACGGGCACCGTCAGTCTCACGCCGCCAGGGATAACGGTCGCGATCACCCCGGCGGGTGCGGTCGGCGTACAGGTCGGAACCACGCGGAACTTCACGGCGACCGTCCACAACGACAGCAGCAACGCCGGAGTGACATGGTCGTTGGGTTCTTCCTGCACGCCGGCGACATGCGGGGCATTGAGCAACGCGACGAGCACGTCGGTCACCTACACCGCCCCTGCGGCGGTACCGAATCCCGCGACCCTGGCACTCACCGCCAACTCCGTCGCCGACCCAACCAAGTGGACGACGGTGTCCATCACGGTGACCGACGCGCTCCCGCTGCAAGGCGGGGACTACGTGTTTTCCTTCAACGGGTGGGAGCGGGGCTCGTCATCGCCCGCACGACGGATGATCGTGGGACGCTTTCACGCCGATGCCAACGGCAACATCACGGACGGGATCGAGGACATCAACGCTGATTCTGGCGTGTCTCTGTCGGTACCCTTCACCGGTACGTACACGTCGAGTACCGGACCGCTACGCGACGCTCTCGCTCACGACGACGAGCGGCACCGTGAACTACTGGGCGGTGATTGACGCCACCGGCACGAAGGCGAACTTCATCGGAGGCACGACCGACACGCAACATCCCGTCGTGGGCGTGGGGTATCTCGAGCCACAGAATACGAATGTCATCTCGCTGGCGTCGATTGCCGGTTCTTATGCTCTGGGGCTCTCCGCGAAGCCGAATGAGAACTCGAATCTTGCCGCGGTTGGCCGGGTGACTATCGACTCGGCCGGTGCGTTCAGTGCCGGCCTGATGGATTTCGATGAGCCTGGGGGCAACCACAACAACCTGACGTTGACCGGCTCCATAGCCGCGCCTTCAGCCGGTACAGGGCGAGGGACGGCGGCGCTGACGGTGAATCCGCAACCGGGGACGTTTTCCGGAAACACGAATTTCGTCTACTACGTCGTCTCGCAGGACAAACTGCTGCTGTTGCAGACGGATATTCGCGGCGCCACCGTGACAGACCTCAGCGGTGAGGCCCAGCGTCAGACCGGGACATCCTCGACCTCGTCCTTCAATGTTCCGGTCATCTTCCGGGCGGACGGCCTGGGCTACTACGGCTACCACCAATCGGCGACGATCGGGCGGATCTCCCCAGGCGGGGACGGCACGCTGACGGGGGTCCGCGACCAGAACTTCGGTGCGGCGGTCACTTTGAACGAACTCTTCACAGGTGCTTACGCGGTCGATTCCAGCGGACGTGCGACGTTGACATTAGGCTCGGTCAACGCGGTGGCTTACCTGTTCGGGCAGAACCAGGGCTACCTTCTGCTCGATGCGGGCGAGGGCGGGATAGCAGGCAGCTTCAAGCCCCAGGCGGCCGGTCCGTTCAGCAGCACGTCCATGGCGGCCACCTACCGCCATGGCGAGCCCAATGCCGTCTCGAGGTTCGCCGAATGCGACGTGGGGACGACCACGTTCAACGCGAGTGGCGTACACGCGGGATACAACTATTACGAATACTTCAGCTACGACATCGGTATCTATTACTACAACAGCTCCCAGCAGAGCGTCAGCGGGACCTACACGATCGACGCGAACGGACGGGGCGTGATCACGGTCGGCAGTTGGCCCCTGGTGTTCTGGATGGTCTCTCCGGACGAAATCGTCGTGATCAACACCGCGAGCACTCTGGACAGTTTGCCAGGGCTGGAGCTGTACCTGAAATGACCGACCTGGCGTCATGAAGCGAGGGCTTACCGGCGAACGGGCCGGTAAGTCCTCCCTGAATGGTGGCGGCCACAGTATTCGGGATATGTCCCGACGGGGGAACGGCGATGAACGTCCTGGCCTGGACGGTGCTGGCAATGATCGTCGCACTACCACCTGGCGGCGCCGGCGCCGTCGACGAACTCGTCCGCGAGGCGCTGGTCCGGTTTCCCCGCCAGACGGCGCACTTCGAGGTGTGCGACCTGACGCGGATGCGGTCCCTGCCTTCTTACGCCGCACTGCGCCAGCGTTTCACGGGCGAGGACGTTCAGCTGCTCGCCGCCTCGCTTGCGGCGCTCGGCGTTCGCGACGAAGACGTCGACCGGCTGGCGCTCGGCGCCGGCTCCGGGCCGCAGGGGCTTCAGCTCTACGGCGTGGCGCAGGGGCGCTTCGATCCGCGGACGATCATGTCGGGCGCCCAGGCGGCGGGCATCGAACCGCTCCGGATCAACGGCTATACCGTCTACTGCTTCGGCGGCGCGACCAGCTCGCCCTGCATCGCCATCCTCAGCCAGGCGCGCGGCATCTTCGGGTCCCGCGACATGGTCGACTTCATGCTGTACGCGACCGACGAGACGGACTCGCTGTCGAAGGACCCGGCCGTCAGCGCGCGAGCGGCTCGTGCCCCGGCCGACGCGACGATCTGGGGCATGGCCACCGGGCCGGCGGTCGCCGAGTGGGTGCGCGTCGTGATGCCGATGCCGGCTGAAGCCGAGAACAGCCTCGCCCCGGTCTTGGCGAGCGTCGTGTCGGTCAGCTACGAGGTCAGGGCTGGCCAGCAGGTCGTGTCGACCGCCGACCTCACGTGCACGAGCGCCGGGAGCGCGGCGAGCTTGCGCCAGTCTTTCGACGCCGTCCGCCTCCCGCAGCAACTCGCGTGGAAGGCGCTGCACCCGGACGCCGCCAATCCATACGCGCAGCTCACGTTCAGGGCGCAGGGCACGCAGTTGCTCGTCAACGCGACGATGGACTACGCCGCGCTCGGCGCCGCGCGGTAGGCTTCGGGCTCACAATCACGGCCGGCCAGAACGTCTGGCCAAGCGGAGTCTCCAGGCAGCCCTGCCCACTGCGTGCCGGACGTGGACCCGAGATGCAGCCATTCTGCACCCGTTCCGACGGCGGTATGATCTGCCCATGCCCATCGAGCGGGTGGAGGCCTGGACGACCAGCGGCTGGCCGACTACCGGCACGTGCCGGATCCGGAACTGCTGCGGCGCGGCGAGTTCTTTGTCGCCGAGGGCCGACTCGTCGTGCGGGCGCTGCTGACCGCAGTCGCGTTTCCGCGTCCGGTCGATTCTCCTGACCGAGACCGCGCTCGAAGATCTCGCCGACGTCATCGAGCCCCAATTGGCCGCGACGCCCGTGTTCGTCGTCCCGCCGCGCGCGATCGAGGCGCTCATGGGGTTCAACATTCACCGCGGCTGCCTCGCCATCGGCCAGCGTCCCGCGCGAGTGGGTGCCGGGAGATGCTGGCCGCCGTGCCGCAGGCGTCCAGGCTGGTCGTGCTCGAAGGCGTCGGCAACGCGGACAACGTGGGCGGCATCTTCCGAAACGCGGCCGCGCTGGGAGCCGATGCCATCGTCGTCGGGCCTGGATGCTGCGACCCGCTGTACCGGAAATCCATCCGCGTGTCGATGGGCGCCGCGCTGCGCGTGCCGTTCTGCCACGCCGGCGAGTTGGCCGGGCGGATCTCACGCTGTTCAGTGCGTCAGGATTCATCGCTGGCGGCGCTCACGCCTTCGGTGGCGGCGCTGGACCTCGGCTGCTTCGCGGCCTCTCTGCCGCCGGGCGCCAAGGTCGCCCTCCTTGCCGGTTCCGAGGGCGGAGGGCTGACGCTCAGCCGCGCTGTCGCGGGCGGACGTGGCGATCAGCATCCCGATGGCGCCTGGCACCGAATCGCTGAATGTCGCCACCGCCGTCGGGATCGCGCTCCACCGCCTGTTCGTGTCCGTGCCTGAGCCTTGAGCCCTGCCCGCCTTCGCCCTTCGGGCTGCGGCGGGTCCGCCGTAGCCTTGAGCGGAGGCGGAAGCCTTGAGCCCTTCGCCTTCTGCGGTTGAGGTATCATGGAAAAAGCCAACTCGCGCACTCTACAAAAGGGGGAAGGGCATGTTGATCAGCAAGAAGCTGAACGCCGCGTTCAACGACGAAATCGGTCTCGAGCTGTACGCCTCGAACCAGTACCTCAACATGGCGGCCTTCCTCGAAGGGATCCCGCTCAAGAAACTCGCCGCGCTGTTCCTGAAGCAGTCCGACGAGGAGCGCGGCCACGGGCTGAAGTTCGTCAAGTACCTGACCGACGTCGGCGGCACGGTCCGGATTCCCAAGGTCGATGCCCCGCAGCCCACCTTCAAGTCGGTCGAGGAAGTAATCGCAACCTCGCTCGAGTGGGAAGTCGAGGTCACCAACCGCATCAACGCGATGATGACGACGGCCGTCGCGGAGAAGGATTACGCGGCGCAGGACTTCCTGCGATGGTTCGTGACCGAGCAGGTCGAAGAGGTGTCCACGATGGACAACCTCCTCAAGATCGTGAAGCTCTCGGGCGAGCGGTCCCTCATCACGATCGAGGCCTACCTCTCGCACCAGGGATAGCCGGCCTCAGGCGTCGTTTCCCTTGAGCAGCGCGCGAGTCGCGGGGTGGGCCGGCCGCACGAGCACCTGTTCCGGCGGGCCGCCCTCGACCACGCGCCCCCCGGCGAGGACGGCCACCCGGGTCGCAAAGGCGTGGGCGAACGGCACGTCGTGGGTGGCGACGACCAGCGTCCGGCCGGCCGCGGTCAGCGACGCCAGCGTCGACGCGAGGTCGGTCCGCCTCGCCGGGTCGAGCGACGCCGTCGGCTCGTCCATCAGCAGCAGCGGGGGGTCGGTCGCGAGCGCCCTCGCGATGGCCACCCGCTGCGCCTCCCCTCCCGAGAGTTCCGAAGGCCTGGCCTCGGCCCGCGCCGCCACTCCGAGCGAGACCAGGAGTTCTCTCGACCGCGCGTCCGCCTCGTCGCGCGCGATGCCGAAGGCGTGAACCTGCGCGAGCGAGACGTTCTCCACCGCCGTCAGGTGCGCGAAGAGGTGGTGGAACTGGAAGACCATCCCCACGCTCCGCCTGAGCGGGCCGAGGCGCGACTGGCGGGGCAGCGGCCCCGGCCCGAGCG
Source organism: uncultured Acidobacteriota bacterium (assembly GCA_963776495.1). Classification (GTDB taxonomy): domain Bacteria; phylum Acidobacteriota; class Vicinamibacteria; order Vicinamibacterales; family Fen-181; genus FEN-299. Next base: position 472,779 of record CAVZMW010000004.1, read on the forward strand.
CGAACCCGCCCACGACGATCTCGCCGGCGTCGAACGGCTCGAGCGCGCACACCGCGCGCAGCACCGTCGTCTTGCCGCCGCCGGAAAGCCCCATGAGCGCCACCCGCTCGCCCGCGCGCACGTCGAGGTCCACGCCGTCGAGGACGCCGCGCGCGCCGCGCGCGAGACGCAACCCGGTGATCGACAGGATCTGCGCGCTCATGACTGCGGGATGTTCCAGCGCCGCTCGAGCGCCCGCGCGAGCCGCGACAGCGGCAGCGACATCGCCAGGTACAGCGCCGCGCACAGGGCGCCCGGCACTACCCAGCTGCCGATGTTGGCGGCGAAGATCTGCGTCTGCTTGGTCAGCTCGATGACGGTGATCACCGACACCAGCGAGCTGTCCTTCAGCAGCGCCACGAAATCGTTCGTCATCGGCGCGAGCGCGAGGCGGAACGCCTGCGGGCCGCGGACGAACCGCAGGACCTGAGCCTCTGACAGGCCGAGCGTCCGCGCCGCCTCGAGCTGACCGACCGGCACGGCCAGCAGCGCGCCCCGGTAGATCTCGCTCTCGTACGCCGCGTAGTTGAGGCCGAGGCCGAGCCAGGCGGCGACGAAGGCCGGCAGCCGGACCACCGACGACAGCCCGTAGTAGAGCACGAACAGTTGCAGCAGCACCGGCGTGCCGCGCGTCACCTCCACGTACCACGTCAGCGCGAGGCGAATCCACCGGTTCGCGTAGAGACGACCGCTCGCCACCCCGATCCCGACGACGACCGCGAGCGCCATCGAGAGGCAGGAGAGGACCACGCTGATGAGCGCCGCGCGCAGCACGGCGGGGAGGTAGCGCACGGTGGCCGCGAGCGGGCCCGGGGGCCTCTCCGGTCCGGCGGCGTTCTGCAGGGGCGCCTCCGCCGGTGCCGTGCCCTCGCGCCGGAGGAACTCGGCCTGCGCGGCGTCGAAGATCCCCCATCGCCGGTAGATCCGCTCGAGCCGCCCGTCGCGCATCGCGGCGACGAGGATCGCGTTGATCCGGTCGCGAAGGGCCTCCTGTCCTGGCGCCAGCACGCCCACGTAGTGCCCGACGGCCACGGCCGTCGGCTCGGTGAACAAGCCCGCCGCGTGCCGCTCGGCGCGCGCCGCGATGATGTGGTCCAGCAGCACCGCGTCCAGGCGGCCGGCCGCCAGGTCGGTGTACGGATGCACGTCGTCGTCGTAGGTCTCCGGGGTGAGGGCGTAGGCGGTGGCGGCGGCGAGCAGCATCTCGTACGCCTGCGTGCCGCCGAGCGAACCGACGCGCCGGCCGCGCAGATCTGCCAGCGATCTGAACCGTCCCGCGTCGGCGGCGCGGACGGTGATGACCTCGCGGAACTCGAAGTACGGGATGGTGACGAGCAGCTGCGCGCGGCGGGCGGGCGTGTCCTCCACGCCGCTCATGCCGATGTCGAAGTCGCCGCGGCGAACCGAGGCGTCGATCGAGCCCCAGGCCACCTGCACGAACCGGGGTGTGCGCCCGAGTCCGTCGGCGATCAGGGCCGCCACCTCGACGTCGAATCCCCTCAGGACGGCCGGGTTGGCGGGGTCGGCCTCGACGTACGGCGCGCCCCCTTCGCCGTCGCCGCCCCAGCGCAGGACGGGGCGCGGGCCTGTCGGCGGCGCGGAGGCGGACACCACTGCGCCGCAGGCGAGAAGCGCGAACAGGAGGCGTCGGGGCCGCAGCATGGAGTTCGAATGCGAGCGCTCATCATACGCCAGACGTCTTGAACGGCCGAGATCTTCGCAGACGAACCAGCTTCTGTCGCGTTCAACCCGCCGTCCAAGACGTCTGGAGCCCCGCGCACGCGCGGGGCCAGCCAACAGCGTCTCCGGGTCTAGCGAGGCGGGCATGCTCGACAGTCTCGTGCCCGACTCGCTAGACTTGGCGCGATGGATCTGCGGCGCCTGCTCCTGCCCGAACCCCGACGGCGTTTTCCGCACGCCCGTGCCTGGAACGTCGCCGCGAGGACGGTCCACCTGGCCGCCACCGGCACGCTGCTGGGCGGGCACGTCTTCGGCGCGCCGGCTGACGTCCTCATCCCGTGGCTGTGGGCGGCGATCGCGAGCGGGGCCGTCATGTTCGGCCTCGAGCTCTACACGTCGTGCGACTGGCTGACGCAGGTTGGCGGGCTGGTGGTGGTCCTCAAGGTGGCGGTGCTGTGCGTCATCCCGTTCGCCTGGTCGGCGCGCGTGCCGCTGCTCTTCGTCGTGGTCGCGCTGGCCGGCATCGGGTCGCACATGCCGGGGCGCTACAGGCACTACTCGCTGCTCTACGGGCGTTCGGTGAAGGACACTCGGTAGGGCGGACCTCCTGGCCCGCCGCGTGATTGGAGACGACCGTGACCCGACCTCGGCCTCGTGATGCGTTCAAGTCGCCGCGGTTCGCCCAGCCGGCCACCTTCATGCGCCTGCCGCACGCGACCGACCTCGCCGGCGTCGATGTGGCGCTGGTGGGCGTGCCGTTCGACAGCGGGACGTCGTACCGGCCCGGCACACGCCTCGGTCCCCGCGAGGTCCGCAACCAGTCGTCGCTCATCCGGCCGTTCAACCACTTTCAGCAGGTGGCGCCGTTCGACCGGCTGACGGTGGTGGACGCGGGCGACATCGACGCGTCGCCCATCAACCTCGAGCTGGCGCACGAGGCCATCGAGTCGCGCCTCGCGGAAATCGTCGGCGCCGGCGCGGTGCCGCTGGCGATCGGCGGCGACCACAGCATCTCGCTGCCGGCGCTGCGCGCCGTCGCCCGCACGCACGGGAAGCTCGGGCTGGTCCAGTTCGACTCGCACATCGACACGTGGGAAGAGGACTTCGGGTCGAAGCTGTTCCACGGCTCGCCGTTCTACTACGCGGTAACCGAGGGGCTGGTCGAGCCGCGCCGGTTCGTGCAGGTCGGGATTCGCGGCCCGATGTACGGCCCCGACGACTTCGCCTTCCAGCGGGATCACGGTATCTCGGTGCTGGACATCGACGAAGTGCTCGCCGCTGGCGTCGAGGCCGTGTCGGCGCGGATCCGGTCGGCCGTGGGGCCAGGCCCCGTCTACGTGACGTTCGACATCGACGCCGTGGACCCCGCCTTCGCGCCGGGGACCGGCACGCCGGAGGTCGGCGGGTTGACCAGCCACCAGGCCCAGGCGCTCGTGCGCGGCCTGGCGGGGCTCTCGATCGTCGGCGGGGACATCGTGGAAGTGTCGCCGCCGTTCGACGGCCCGGGCCAGATCACCTCGGTACTGGCCGCGAACCTGCTGTTCGAGATGCTCTGCGTCGTCGCTCGCCAGCGCCGGCCCTGAAGGGCCGGCCTACGTACGGAGGAACGCGCCCCTCCGGTAAGTACGTGGGGCGGGTCTTCAGACCCGCCGAACAACCTCGGCGAAGGTGGTGATATGCGCTGGTTGGCGTTCCTGCTTGTTCCAACTGTCGTATTGCTGCTGCTGGCTGGGACGGCAGTGCTGTTTGGCCGCCAGACACCTGGGGCGTCCGGCCCGCCGTCGCCGAGGGAAATCGAGGCGATGCTGAAGACGCGCGTCGGCGACCACCCCGGTCTCGGCATCATCGTCGGGCTCATCGACGCGGCCGGAACTCGCACGATCCTCCACGTGGGGTCGGCCGGCGAGGGCGTGTCGCGGCCGGTCGACGCCGACACGGTGTTCGAGATCGGATCGATCTCCAAGGTGTTCACGGCGGCGCTGCTGGCCGACATGGTGCGGCGCGGGGAAGTCAGCCTGGACGAGCCGGTGGCGAAGCTGCTGCCGCCCTCGGTGCACGTGCCGGCGAGAGACGGGCGGGAGATCACGCTGCTGTCGCTCGCCACCCACACGTCCGGGCTTCCGAGGCTGCCCACCAACTTCGCGCCCAAGGACGCCGAGAACCCCTACGCCGACTACACCGTTGAACAGTTGTACCGGTTCCTGTCGTCGTACGAGCTGACGCGGCCGATCGGCGAGACCTACGAGTACTCGAACCTGGGCGCGGGCCTGCTCGGCCACGCGCTCGCCCTCCGGCTCGGGATGAGCTACGAGGCGGCGGTGACCGACCGCCTCCTGAAACCGCTCGGCATGAAGGACACCGCCATCACGCTGACGCCGGCGATGAAGGCGCGGATGTCGGTCGGTCACGCCGCCAGCGGGTACACGACGCCGAACTGGGACCTGCCCACGCTGGCCGGAGCCGGAGCCATCCGATCGACGCTGAACGACATGCTGAAGTTTCTCGCGGCCAACCTGGGCGCCGGGCCGGCCGAGATCCGCGCCGACCTGGATATGACCCACGTGCCGCGGCACGACACCGGGTCGCTGCCCGGCCAGGTCGGCCTCGGGTGGCACATTCGCGGGGACCAGGCCCCGGGCCTGGTCTGGCACAACGGCGGGACCGGGGGGTTCCATTCCTTCATCGGATTCGACAAGGCCCGCCGCATCGGCGTCGTCGTCCTGCACAACTCCGCGGCGAACATCGACGACCTCGGTTTCCATTTGGTGGACGCCCGCGTGGCCCTGGCCGAGACGACGCCGCCGATCAGGCCGCGGACCGAGATCGCGGTGGACGCGCGAGTGCTGGAGGGCTACGTCGGACAGTACGCCATCGGCCCGGCGTTCGTGATCGCGATCTCACGCGAGGGAGGCCGCCTCTTCCTGCAGGCGACCGGCCAGCCGCGGTTCCCAATCTTCGCGGAGACCGAGACCCGCTTCTTCCTGAAGGTCGTCGACGCGCAGATCACTTTCGTGAAGGACGAGGCGGGAAAGACCGTCGCGCTGGTCCTGCACCAGAACGGGATGGATCAGCGGGCAGGCCGGCGGTGACCGCGGGCTACCTGGGCTGACGGCCGACGGCCGACGGCTGACGGCGGCGTCACATCTGTCAGATGGGTCTCCCACCCACCGTGACACGCGTGATCCGGCCGTCAGTCGTCAGCCGTCAGCCGTCGGTCCACCGCCCGTTACTTCTGCATCGTGTCGTACAGCGGCGCGGCGGGACGCACCGGCTCGCCTTCGTTCGACACGGTCGCCGCCAGGATCTTGATGCGCTCGTTCGCCGGCAGCGTCAGCGTCGTCGCGCCCGCCGGGATGTCGATGGCGTAGGCATACAGGTACGAGTAGGCGTAGGCGTCGTTCGACCCGTCGCTCGCGTGCCGGTGCGACGCGAACCAGGCCACCGGCGTCCGCTTGATGAAGCCCGGCGTCAGGCCGGCAAACTCGGTGACGGTCCGCATCCGCGGCGGCGTGCCGGGCGGCGGCGCCGGCTGACCCTGGCGCGGCGGCACCGGCTCCTCGTGCGACTTCCAGATCCGGTTGTCCCACTGGCCGACGTACCCGCTCCAGTCCTGGATGGTCAAGTCCACCGCCGTCGAGCCGACCGTGAAGGTGGCCTTCTGATCGCCCTCGGCCGCCGCCAGCAGGTAGAGGCGGGTGAATCCGCCCGCCGGGATCTGGATCGTCTGTCCGCGCGCGACGGTCGCATCGAACCCGGTTGAGGGCCCCAGCGTGAACGCGATCCCGCCGTAGGGCAGCATCGCCGGGAGCATCTCTGCCGGGAGGCTCCGGCCCGACGAGTCGAAGCGGCCCTCGGACACGGATCGATCGTGGCTCGCCACCGCCTGGTCGAACGCCAGCCTCACCGTCTGGAAGGCGGGTGCCGCCGCCTTGACTGGCGCCGGTCCGAGCCTGAGCGCGAAGCTCCGCACCTGGTACGGCGTGAAGTCGGTGACCAGCTCGCCCTTGACGACCGTGGCCTCGCCGACCGGGTCCTCGACGCCGTTCACTTCACGCGCGGCCGAGAGCGGCGACGGGAAGGTGAACCGGACGGCCTTCGCCGGCTTGCCGTCGAGTTCGACCGCCCGCACGACAATCTCGTCCGACTGTTCCGCCTTCTTGACGGCCAGCACCCGCACGCGGCGGTTGCTCACGGTCAGGAGCGCGAAGCTCTGGCCGAGCGCGCCGGCGTGCATCCCGGACTCGAAGGCCATCAGCGGCGCGTTCAGCCGCTGCGCCTGCCAGTCGGTCTGGCCCTGGCGCCAGTCGCCGGCGTGGCTCGCCAGCCCGTACACGAACTCGTGGTGCCCGAGGTCCTGCGACGCCTGGTCGTCGTAGCCGCCCCGGATGCCGGGCGTCCGCACCAGTGTGAGGCGCAGCGTGTCATCGGTGGGTTTGTCCGACGCGATCTTGGCGTCCGCCAGCACCGTGACGCCGTACGCGCCGGACTTGTCGGTCAGGTCGAACCACTGGTGCGAGGCCACCTCGAACTGCCGCTCCTGGTCGGTCGGCCGCTCGATGGTGCCGATGTCCCAGTTGTAGGTGGCGTTCGGATTCGACGCCGTCAGCGGGAACACCGCCTTCAGGTGCGCCTCCTTGGTCATCCAGTCGAGCGCGTTGGCGATCTCCACGCGATTCCCCGCGTCGCCGGCCGACAGCCGGATCGTCTGCACGAAGGTCGATCCTTCGGTCTCGCGCGACACTTCGAGCGCCACGCGCACCGGGCCGTTCTCGACGATGCGGACCTTGGCGGGCCCGTGGACGTAGGCGCGCGGCGCGCGCATCTGGTCCTCGTAGTCCATGTTCCAGGCCGGCCAGTTGCGCGGGTTGTCGGTCTTGATCTCGAGGCGCGCCGGCGCCGAGAGCAGTTCCTTGTTGAGCGTCTTGTCGAACAGGCTGGCGATGTCGCCGTTCTGGTCGATCCGCAGGCGGTACCGTCCGTTCTCGAGCGACGTCTCGGACACGGCGAGCGCCGGCGTCACCGGCTTTCTCGCGCCCGCCGCCGGCCTGGCCGGAGCGGCCGGCGCGTCGGCCGCCTGGACGTCGAACACCGCGAATCCGACCGGGGGCACGCTCGCGAGGAACAGCACGTGGCCGGAGGCGGTGAGTTGCGCCGGCACCTCGGCGCCGCCAGGTCCGGTCACCCGCACGTGCTTCGGCGCGCCGCCCGCGAACCTGACGGCCGCTTCGACGACGTCCTCGCGGGCGATGTTGAGCGGGTTGAAGACGACAACCGGGACGCCCTTCGCCCGGGTATCCAGCGCCGACGCCACGGCTTCCGTCGCGCTCGAGACGACGCCGGCGAACTGGTTCATCGCCAGCACCTGGTCGTTCCACGCGTACTCGTAGGCCTTGGGAATCGACGTGCCGGGGATGATGTCGTGGAACTGGGCGCCCATGACGAGCGTCCACGCGTCGTTGAGCCGCGCCAGCGGGTAGGGACGGCCGCCGAGCCACGCTGCGGCGACCGACGCCTTCTCGGCCGCGTCGGCCAGCAGTTCGTTCTGGCGGTTCCACCGCTTCACGTACGCCTCGGAGGTGATCGACCCGGCCGAGTGGTTGATGAGCTCGAGGTCGCCCTTGTAGTGGGGCAGGCGCGCCCACTGATCCTTCCCGATGTTCAGGAACATCTGCTCGGAGGTGCCCTGGATGACGCGCACCGGGCCGTCGCCCACCTGGACCTCGGGCGAAGGCGCCGCCACGGCCTGGCGTCCCGGGCCGCCGCGCTGGGCGAACGGGTTCGGCAGCGAGATGCGCCCCTTCGTCAGGATCGCTTCCATCAGCTTGACCGAGGCCTCGGTCGGCGTGCCGCCCGTGTCGCCGGTGCCGTAGTACATGTAGTCGGTGAAGAGACCGGTGACCTGCCCGTCGAGCGCGATGCGGGCGGGCCAGTCCACCAGCGGCCGGGCCTGCTGCTGGCCGGGCGCGGGCTCGGGCGGAGGCGGCGGCGTCTTGCTCAGGTCGTATGTCACCGACTGGCTGTAGCTGCCCGGGTTCAGCGCCGCGACGATGCTGTTGCCGTCGGGACCTTCCCAGACGCCGACGTTGAAGGGGATCCCGTCGGGCGTCTTCTCGGGCGAGTCGGGACCGCCGACCTTTGCCGCCGGCTGCCAGCTTGCCGACAGCTTCTGCGTCGAGAAGTACTTGATCCCGGCGTGGTTCAGGATGCTCGGCAGCGACGCCGGGAAGCCGAAGCAGTCGGGCAGCATGTACTCCGCGCTGGTCTTGCCGAACTCGCGCTTGAAGTACTGCGTGCCGTAGAGGATCTGCCGGATGATCGATTCGGCCGACGGGGAGTTGACGTCGTTCTCCTCCATCGAGGAGCCGGAGGGGAACCACCGGCCGGCGGCGATATAGCGCTTCACCTTCTCGTAGTCGGCCGGGTAGTACTCCTTGATCATCCGGTACCGGTTCGCGCCGCTGAAGTTGAAGACGTAGTGCGGGTACTTCTCGAAGAGCGCGAAGTTGTCGCGAATGGTCTTCGGCAGGTACTCGCGGATGGTCGTGGGGTAGTCCCAGCGCCACTCGGTGTCGAGATGGGCGTAGGGCACGACGAACAGCGTGAGGCCGCCGGTGAGATCGACGGGCGGCGGCGGCGGCGGGGGCTGCGGCGCGGGCTGCTGGCCCTGCACCGCGACGAACATCACGACGAGCCACACGATGGCCATCACCGACAGACGATCGTCCACGGACGGTTCATGACAACTCCTGTGTTCAACAGCGCGCACAGCTTCTCCGGATTCTGCTCCTGCTCCACCTCGCACCTGAACTCCTCGTGCATCAGCCGCCGCGCGAGCGACGCCAGCACGCGCATGTGCGTCGCGGCCGGCTCGGCCTGGCGAACGGCGAGCAGGATGACGGTCCGCACCGGCTGCCCGTCGATCGCCTTCCAGTCCACGCCCGCGCCGAGCTTCACGATCGCCATCGAGCTGGCGGTGACCGCGTCGGACTGGCAGTGGGGGATGGCGAAGCCGTGTCCGAAGCCGGTCGAGTAGGTCTCTTCGCGGCGCCAGACCGCATCTTCGATCTCGCGCGGACGGTCCGTGCGCCCGGCAGCATACAGCAGATCGACCGCGGCCTTGATCGCCTCTTCCCTGGTCTCACAGGCCACGTCGGTTTCGACGAGGTCGGGCTCGATCAGTGGCTTTTCGCGCCAATGGCCCCTCTCCGCGAGAAGCGATCCCACCTCGTCTGCCGTCGCGGCGCGCATCGCGCGCTCGACCAGTGCGGCGCAGCCGGACGCCGACAGGTCGGCCACCAGTCCCCTGGCGGCCGCGATGCCCGGTGCGGCGAGACTGATTTCGTCGAGGCCGAGGCCGATCATGAGCGGCAGGCACCGCGCCTGCCCGCCCATCTCGCCGCACAGGCCCACCCAGCGACCGGAGGCGTGCGCGTCGGCGACGACCTGGTGCAGCAGCCGGATGAAGGAGGGTTCGAGCGGGTCCGCGAGGGCGGCCAGCCGCTGGTTCGTGCGATCGACCGCGGCGAAATACTGCAGCAGGTCGTTGGTGCCGATGCTGAAGAAGTCGAGCGCCCCGCTCAGTTGCCCGATCATCAGCGCGGCCGACGGCACCTCGACCATGGCGCCCACCGGCATCGTCGGATCGAAGGCGACGGCCGACCGCGGCGAGCGACGCCTGCTCTTCGCCTACGATGCGCCGGACCCAGGCCGCCTCGTCCAGGCGCGCGATCATCGGGATCATCACGCGCAGCTGGCCGAACGCGGACGCGCGAAGGAGCGCGCGGACCTGGGTTCGGAACAACGCGTCGAACTCGGGGTAGATCCGGACGCCGCGCAGACCCAGGAAGGGGTTGTCCTCCTTCGGCCACGCGAGGTAGGGGAGCGGCTTGTCGCCGCCGACGTCGAGCGTCCGGACGATGACCGGACGGCCCGCCGCGCCGACCACGGCCCGGCGGTACTCGTCGAACTGCTCGTCCTCGGACGGCGGCGAGGGGCGCGCCAGGAAGAGCATCTCCGTCCGGAACAGGCCGATCGCGTCCGCCCCGGCCGCGACCGCTTCGACCACCTCGGCGGCGGACCCGACGTTGGCCGCCACCTCCAGCCGGCGTCCGTCGAACGTCGTCGCCGGCCGCTCGACGAACCGCCGCACGCGGGCCCGCCCCCGCTCGAGACGGCGGCGCTCCATGGCGTAGTAACGGCGGACGTCCGGGGTCAGGCCGGTCACGACGGCCCCGAGGTCCGCGTCCACCACGACTTCGCGTCCGTCGAGGGCGGCCGCATCGAGGCCGTCGACGCCGACGACGGTCGGGATCCCGCGCGACCGCGCCAGGATCACCGTGTGGGACGTCGTCCCGGCGTGCGCCAGCACGAGCCCCGTGATCCGGTCCCGGTCGAGCGCCAGCAGCCGTGCCGGCGTCAGCGTCTCGGCCACCAGGACCGTGTCGGCCTCGATCACGACGTCGTCCGGGGGCAGCTCGTCGCCGTAGACCTCGCGCAGCAGGGCGCCGCAGACGTCGCGAATGTCGAGCGCGCGCTCGCGCAGGATGGCGCTGCCCGTCGCGGCCAGCATCCCGGTGAACTGCCTCTCGGCGTCGGCGATCGCGCCGGCGGCCGAGAGCCCGCGCTCCCCGATGCCGCGCGCGATGGCCCCGGCGAACTCCGGATCGCGGGCGACCGACCGGTGGGCGCGCAGCAGTTCGTCCTCGAAGCTCCGGCCGGCCGCGTCCAGGCGCGCGTCGTAGCGGCCCAGCAACCGATCGAGCCCCCGCTCGACCCGCTCGGTCTCGGCCCCGGCGTCACCGTCGCGGGTGCGCGGAAGCGAGTCCGGCACCGCGGGTCCGCCGATCGCCAGCGCGCGTCCGATGCCGATCCCGCCCACGGCCGGGGTGCCCGCGATGGCCTCCGCCCGTGCCCGCTTCAGCACTGGCGGCAGCGACAGTTCCCTCGCCGTCACCTGCGCCGGCGGCGCCACGTCGTCCACGTGCGGCAGCGTCCGCTCGACGAAGCCGGCGAGCATCTCGATCGCCGGTTCCGCCCCCGGCCCGGCGACCTCGAGGCGGCACTGGTCGCCCTCGCGGATGTCGAGGCCGACGATGCCGAGGACGCTCCTCGCGCTGGCCGTCTGCCCGGTGCGAAGGTTGGTGAGCGACACGTCGGCCGCGACGCGGCGAGCCGCGTCCTCGAGCGCGCTCGCCGGCCGGGCGTGCATGCCGCCGGGCAGCGGGAAGGAGAACCGAAGGGCTGAGGACATAACTGAGTCTTCGCGGCCGCCGGTCGGAAGGCGCACGGCGTCAGGCGCAAGCCGGTTCAATCCGTCTTCAGCCGCGCGAAGATCGCCTCGGGGTCCCTGATGGCGAGTTGCACGGGAACTTCGAGCTTGCGGATCCGGTCGAACCGCTCGGGCCGCTCGAGCGCGATGTCGGCCGCGATAATCGCGAGGTCGGCGTCGCTCACGTCGGCCGCCGTCAGCTCGTTCTCGATCCCCATCGCGCCCTGCGTTTCGACCTTGATCGCGTGGCCGAGCTTCTTCGCCGTCTTCTCGAGCTGCTCGGCGGCCATGTAGGTGTGGGCGATCCCGGTCGGACAGGCGGTCACCGCGACGATCTTCATATCCCTCCAGGCTGACGGCTGACGGCTGACGACCGACGGCGGTATCGCGCGTCGACACGTCGTGGCTGGCCGTCAGCCGTCAGCCGTCGGCCTACTGGTCGGTCCGTTCGGTCAGACGTTTCACCGTGTTGATCGCGAGCGCCGTCACCAGGCTGCCGGCCACGATGGCCGCCACGTAGACGAGCCGGTGGTCCACCACCGGCAGCACGATCGGGCCGCCGTGAGGAGCATGATCGCCCACCCCGCCCAGCATCGCAATCACCGACGCCACCATCGAGCCCAGCATGATCGACGGGATCACCCGCACCGGGTCGCCGGCCGCGAACGGGATCGCCCCCTCGGTGATGCCGATGAGGCCCATGCCGAGCGCCGCGATCCCCGATTCCTTCTGCTCGTCGGTCCAGAGCCGGCGCCCGAGGAAGGTGGCCAGCGCGAGGCCGAGCGGCGGCGTGCAGATCGCCGCCGCGCACGCGCCCATCACGGCGAAGTTCCCCTCCTTGATCATGGCGGCGCCGAAGAAGAAGGCGGCCTTGTTCACCGGCCCGCCCATGTCGAACGCGATCATCGCGCCGAGCACCGCCGCCAGCGCCACCGCGTTGCCGCCGCCGATCGACTGCAGCCAGGCGCCGAGGAACTTCATCAGCTCGGCGATCGGCGCCCCGACCACCTTCAGCATCACCGTGCCGACGACGAGGCCGGAGACGATCGGGATGATCAGGATCGGCATGATCGGCCGGACGTACCTGTGGACGGGCAGCTTCTTGAGCAGGTTGACGACGTGGCCGGCGAGCAGGCCGACCAGCAGCGCGCCGAGGAAGCCGGCGTTGGTCGTGCCGGCCAGGTACCCGCCGAGCAGGCCGGGCGCGAGCCCCGGCTTGCCGGCCATCCCGTAGGCGATGAACCCCGCGAGCACCGGCATCGCCATCTTGAACGCGGCGTCGCCGATGTCGAGGATCATCTTGAGCGTCGGCGCCGCCGAGAAGTCCGGCCCGCCGGTCGGGGTCATCGACCCGGGGTGGAGCATCGTGAGGAGCGCGATGGCGGTGGCGATGAGGATGCCGCCGCACGCGATCATCGGGATGACGTACGACACCCCGGTGAGGAGATACTGCTTGTGCTGCCGCAACGCCTGCTTCATGCCCCCTCCCGGCCCCCCGCCCCTCTCAGGGGTCGGAGCGGTTCTTACCGGACCCGCGGATTTGAACACAAAAGTGTAATTGATGATAGTCTGCGGCGGGGAGGCGCGTGATGCCGACGGTCGCGGAACGGATGGCCACCACGCTCGCCGAAGCGGGCGTCGAACGGATGTACGGCTTGCCGGGCGGCGAGATCCTCGATTTCATCGACGCGGCGCGCCGGGCCGGCATCGAGTTCGTGCTCACGCGCGACGAAACGACCGCGGCCTTCATCGCCGACGCGGAAGGGTTTCTGACCGGCCGTCCCGCCGTCTGCGTGTCGACGCTCGGCCCGGGCGCCATCAACATGACGCTCGGCGTCGCCAACGCCTGGCTCGACCGCTCGCCCGTCATCGCGATCACGGCGTCGATGGCGACGGCGAACGCCCCCTACACGACGCACCAGCAGATCGATCTGAACGCCGTGTACCGGCCGTTCACCAAGGCCGCCATCACCCTCGGCAGCCGCGGCGCGACGGCCGCGATGCGCGAGGCCTGCCGGCTGGCCGTCGCCCCGAGGCCGGGGCCGGTCCACGTCGCGCTGCCGAGCGACGTGGCCACGCTCGACGATCCGATCGGTGAAGCGTCGGTACTGGTCGCTGGTGCCGGCGCCGCCGGGGCCGCCGAACCCGCGCTCGCTCGGCTACGCCATCGGGCAGATTCACGCCGCCCGGCGTCCGGTGCTGCTGCTCGGTCTCGACCTCGACCCGCGCGTGCATCGCGACGCGGTCCGCCGCCTGGTCGACCACCTGGACGTGCCGGTGTTCGTCACACCCAAGGTGAAGGGCCTGCTGCCCGAGGACCATCCGCGCTTCCTCGGCGTCTGCGGCGGCGTGGCCGGCGACGGCGCGATCCTCGATTTCTTCGACCGCGCCGACGTCCTGGTGGGCGTCGGCTACGACCCGGTCGAGTCCGACAAGATCTGGCACCGGACCAATCCGATCGTGTCGCTCGGGCCGATGTCGATCGCCGCGGGGGACTACCGGCCGATGGTCGACGTGACGGGCGACCTGGTCCGGACGATCGACGCGGTGATCGCCGCATCGCCCGGGCCGTTCGCCTGGACCGACCTCGAGATGTCCGAGTTCCGCCGCGACTTGACCGAGCGCCTCCGGCCCTCGTCGCCTCCAACCGAGGGCCTGTCGCCGTACGAGGTGACCCGCTGCCTGCGCGACGCCTGCCCCCGCGACACCATCGCCACGACCGATGTCGGGTCGGTGAAGTTCATCGTGTCGCAGGCGTGGCGATGCGACGAGCCGCTCACCTTCCTCGAGTCGAACGGCCTGTCCGCGATGGGCTACGGCCTGCCGGCGGCCATGGCGGCCAAGCTGCAGTTCCCGAAGCGCCCCGTGCTCTGCACGGTCGGCGACGGCGGCCTCGGCATGCGGATGGCCGACGTCGAGACCTGCGTCCGCCTGCGCCTGGCGATCCCGATCGTGGTCTTCAACGACGACGGGCTGAGCCTCATCAAGGTGGTGCAGAAGAAGAAAGGGTACGAAGACTACGGCGTGGGCTACGGGCACATCGACTTCGCCGCCGCGGCCGCGGCGCTGGGCGCGCGCGGCAGGACCGCGCGCACGCTCGACGGCCTGTCCGCCGCCGTGTCGGCCGCCCTCGCTGCCGACGGGCCCACCATCATCGACGTCCCGGTCGATCCGGCCGAGTACCACGGGCAGACGGCGAAGGCGGGGAAGCGGTAGGCGGACTACGCGAGCCCGAGGGCGCGAAGCAGCGCCTCGTAACGCGGATGGCCGTGCAACCGGTCGAACGCCGGCATGAACGCGATCCACACCATCAGCGCGTCGTGTTCGGCCAGCCCCTTCTCGAGCCAGTCGAGCACGGCGAGGTCGTCGCCAAGTCCGAGATGAAGGAAGGCCAGGGCCGAGGCGGGGACGTAGCCGACCTGCATCCGGCGCGCGGCCTCCTCGAGCGCGACCCGCGTCGATGCCCGGTCACCGGCCAGGCCCCGAAGCCAGGCGATTGACTCGGCGAGCCACGGCATGCCGCCCGTCTCCTCCAGCGCCTTCTCGAAGCTCCGGATCGCGTCGCGGGGGTGTCCCGCCTCGGCGAGGGCGTATCCCAGGTAGAAGTGCGCCAGGCCGTTGGCGGGGTCGAAACCGAGCACGGCCCGCAGTTCGTCGATCGCCCGCTCGTACTGGTGCGCGAGCGTGCAGGTCCAGCCGACGTTCGCCCCCACCACAGGCGAGAGCGGGTCGAGGTCCTGCGCGACTCGCATCTCGGCGAACGCCTCGTCGAACCGTCCGATGATGCTGAGGTAGTGCCCGTTCCAGAGGCGGGTGGTCGCCGAGCCCGGGTTGAGGGCGACGGCGCGGGCGAACCCGCGGCCGGCGGCCTCCCAGTCCCAGTCGAAGAAGGTGTTGACGAAGGCCAGCGAGGCATGCGCTTCGGCCAGCGCGTCGTCGATTTCGAGGGCGCGCCGAGCGAGTTCGCGGGCTTTCGGGAAGACCGAGGCTGGCGGCGCGAAGGCCCAGACCCCGAGCGTGCTGTAGCAGTCGGCGAGGCCCGTGTAGGCCGGCGCGAACCGCTGGTCGAGGGCGATCGCCTGCTCGAAGCATTCGAGCGCCTGCTGCAACTGCCCCCGGAAGCGGCGGTGCCAGAAGGTCCGCCCCTTCAGATAGAGGTGGTGGGCCTCGACCGAGTCGGTCGGGCGACGGGCGGCCTTCCGCGTGGCGAGCAGCCGGACTTTCAGCTTGTCGAGGATGGCCGCCGAGATCTCGTCCTGAACGGCAAACAGGTCCACCAGATGGCGGTCGTACTGCTCGGACCACAGGTGGTACCCCTCGGCCGCGTCGATGAGCTGCGCCGAGATCCGGACGCGGTCCCCCGACTTGCGGACGCTGCCCTCCACGAGCGAGCCGACATTCAGCTGCCGGCCAATCTCGCGCACGTCGCCATCGCGCCCCTTGAAAGCGAACGACGAGGAGTGCGCGACGACCCGGAGCCCGGGCACCTGCGTGAGGCCGTTGATCAGTTCCTCGGAGAGGCCGTCGCACAGGTACTCGTTCTCCGGGTCGCCGCTGATGTTGGCGAACGGGAGCACCGCGATGGCCGTGGGCGGTGCCGCTGCCGGAGCCGCGGGCGGGGCCGACGGGCGCGTCGCGGTCTCGACGGTGCCGATCTCGGCGATGAACTTGTAGCCGAGGCGCGGGACAGTCTTGAGGTAGCGCGGCCGACGCGGATCGTCGCCCAGCGCCTGGCGCACTTCCGTGACGCAGTGCGTCAGCACCGCCTCGCTGACGTTCGTGTCCGCCCACACGCGACCGAGCAGATCGTCGCGGGTGACCAGGCGACCGCGGCGTTCGACCAGGAAGAGGAGTGTCTGGAACGCCTTCGGGCGAAGGACGACGGTCCGCCCGCGCCGCAGGAGCTGGCGCTCCCCGGCTTCGAGGGTGAAATCGCCGAAGCGGTAGCTTCGCGTGTCGTCCGGCATGACTGGGCGTTCCGACCGATCGCCGAGATATTGCAGCTTTTCGTCAGGTTTGTCATCCCTCCCGCTTGTAGGATGCCCATCGTCGTGAAGACGAAAGGAGCAGTCACCATGGGCATCAAGATGTTCGGCGCGCTCGTCGTCGGAGTCCTGCTCGTGTGCGGGTTCGCCGCGAGCGCGGCCCCGCCACACAGGCCGGCGCCGCCGCTCGTGGCGGGCGGCACGGAGGTCGCGCTGGCGCAGTGGACGCCCGGCGAAGGCATGATCGGTCCCGGCGCGAAGATCCGCGGGTGGACGACCCAGTTCCAGGAGGTGCTCGTCGGCCCGGCCGGCGAGTTCGCCAGCGGAGTGGGCCCGGTCGTCATGAACTGCGATCTCGACGAGACGGTGACGGGGCCCTGCTGGGGGACGTTCGAGTTCGAGAACGCCAGCGGCCGGTGGGTGGGCACGTGGCGCGGCGAGTTCAACTTCGTGACCGGAGCCGGCAGCTACAAGGCCGAGGGGCGCGGCCGGGGCGGGCTGAAAGGGATGGTGATCGAGAACGACGTCGTGTACCCGGGCAACGCGTTCGCGGTGGCGGGAGTGCCGACCGGCTACGTGTACTCGACGGTCAGGAAGGAAGGGAAGCGGTAGCCAGCTGGCAGCGGACCACGGACGAAGGACGGGAATCGGTGCAGCAGGCAGCGGACCACGATGTCACGCTGACCGGCCCAGAGCCTGAAGCCCGAAGCCTGTAGCCCGAAGCCCGTGTGCCGTCGTGCGCGATCCCTGCGACAATAGTGGGTCACATCCTCGCAGGGAGTCGCAGTGAACCAGACGCATCTCGAGAGAATTGCCGGGGAGTTGAAGGTCGCCTCGCGCCAGGTGGCGGCCACTGCCGCGCTGCTGGGAGAGGGCGCGACGGTCCCTTTCATCTCCCGATACCGCAAGGAAGCCACGGGCAGCCTGGACGAGGTGGTCGTCGCCGCGATCCGCGACCGCCTCGCCCAGCTCGCGGAGCTCGATGACCGCCGCGCCGCCATCCTCGCGTCGCTCCAGGAGCGCGAGTTGTTGACCGACGTCCTGGCCGCGGCCGTCGCGGCGGCCGACACGATGACGGCGCTCGAGGACGTCTACGCCCCCTACCGCCCGAAGCGGCGCACCCGCGCCACCATCGCCCGCGAGGCCGGACTCGAGCCGCTCGCCGACCTGCTCGTCGGCGGCCAGGCCACCGTCGATCCGGTCGCCGAGGCCGCGCCGTTCGTCAACTCCGAGAAGAACGTGGCCGACGTCGGGGCCGCCCTCTCCGGCGCCCGCGACATCCTCGCGGAGCGGTTCAGCGACGACGCCGCCGCGCGCGCCGCGCTCCGGCAGCTCTACCTGGCCCAGGGAGAGGTCAAGTCGGTCGTCGTGCCCGGCAAGCAGGAGGAAGGGGCCAAGTTCAAGGACTACTTCGACTGGACCGAGCCGGTCGCGCGGATCCCGAGCCATCGGATGCTGGCGATCCGCCGCGGCGAAGCCGAGGGGTTCCTGCGCGTGCGCATCGCGCCGCCCGAGGCCCCGGCGCTCGCCATCCTCGAGCGCCGCTTCCTCACGGCCCCGGCAACCGCGGGCGGCGAGCAGGTGCGCCTCGCCGCGCACGACAGCTATCGGCGGCTGCTCGGTCCCGCCATCGAGGGAGAGACGCGGTTCGAGTCGAAGAAGAAGGCCGACGTCGAGGCCATCCGGGTCTTCGCCGACAACCTGCGCCAGCTGCTGCTCTCGCCGCCCCTCGGTCAGAAGCGCGTGCTGGCCATCGACCCCGGGTTCCGCACCGGCTGCAAGGTCGTCTGCCTCGATCCGCAGGGCAAGCTGCTCCACCACGACGTCGTCTTTCCGACTGCCGCGTCGCGCGGGCAGGAAGAGCAGGCGGGCGCCGTCGTCAGGGCGCTCGTGCAGCGGTTCCAGATCGAGGCGATCGCCATCGGCAACGGCACGGCGGGCCGCGAGACCGAGCAGTTCGTGCGCGGCCTCGGCCTGCCGGCGTCGATCGTCGTCGCGTCGGTCAACGAGAGCGGAGCCTCGATCTACTCGGCGAGCGACGTGGCCCGGGAGGAGTTCCCGGACCAGGACGTGACCGTGCGCGGCGCGGTGAGCATCGGCCGGCGCCTGGTGGACCCGCTGTCCGAGCTGGTGAAGCTCGACCCGAAGTCGATCGGCGTCGGGCAGTACCAGCACGACGTGGACCAGGCGGCGCTCAAGTCCGGGCTGGACGACGTGGTAGTGTCGTGCGTGAACGGGGTGGGCGTCGAACTGAACACGGCCAGCAAGCAGCTGCTCGGCTACGTGTCGGGCCTCGGCCCGTCGCTGGCCGGGAAGATCGTGGCCTACCGCGACGAGCAGGGGGCCTTCCGATCGCGGCGTGACCTGCTGCGCGTGCCCAGGCTCGGACCCAAGGCGTTCGAGCAGTGCGCCGGGTTCCTGCGGATCCGCGGGGGCGATCACCCGCTCGACGCGAGCGCCGTCCATCCGGAGAGCTACGCCGTCGTGGACCGGATGGCGCGCGACCTCGGGTGCGAGGTGCGCGACCTCATGCGCGACGGCTCGCTCCGGGCGCGGGTCGTCCCCGAGCAGGTACGTGACCGAGACGGTCGGGCTGCCGACGCTCGCCGACATCCTGGCCGAGCTGGCGCGGCCCGGCCGCGACCCGCGCCAGGAGTTCGAGGCCTTCCGCTTCAGTGACGACGTCGGGAAGATCGAGGACCTGCAGCCGGGGATGACGCTGCCCGGGATCGTCACCAACGTGACCGCGTTCGGGGCGTTCGTGGACGTCGGCGTCCACCAGGACGGCCTCGTGCACGTGAGCCAGATCGCCGACCGCTTCGTCAAGGACCCGGCCGAGGCGGTGAAGGTCGGACAGCGGGTGAAGGTCACCGTGCTCGAGATCGACTTGCCGCGCAAGCGGATCGCGCTGTCGATGCGCAGCGGGGCGCAGCCGGGACCGGCGCGCGAAGCGCGCCAGGCGCCGCCGGCGGCGAGGCCCGCCGCCGAACGAACCTCCGCCCCTCGGCCGCCCGCGCCGCGCGCGTCGGGGAGCGCGTTCGGCAACGCCCTGGCCGACGCCTTCAACAAGGGCCGCCGTGAGCCTTGAGTCCTGGAGGGGTCAGAGCGGTTTTTCGCGGTTACAGATCTGAAAGTCGAAATTTGTAATCGCGAAAAACCGCTCCGACCCCGTGGCGGTAGAATGGCGCCCATGAAGACGCTGACTTTCATGCCGCTGTTCCTGCTGTTCGGCGCGCTCGCGTCCGCGCAGGACGCGCCGGTGACCATCAAGGCGGGCACGCTCATCGACGGCAAGGGCGGCGTGTCGCGCAACGTCACGATTACCGTGCGCGGCGCCGCGATCCAGGCGGTCGCGCCCTCCTCCGGCGGGGCGACGTACGACCTTAGCCGCCTCACCGTGCTGCCCGGGCTCATCGACACCCACGTCCACCTCGCCTGGCACTTCGGCCCCGACGGGCGCTACGAGCCGCGAGCCCCGTCGCCCTCGCGGCTGATGGGCTACGCGATGGAGAACGCCTACGCCACGCTCATGGCGGGCTTCACGACCGTGCAGAGCGTGGGCGACGCGGTGGACAAGGACGTGAAGGAGGCCGTGGCCCGCGGGATCCTGCCCGGGCCGCGCGTCCTCACCTGCATCCGCGCGATCACCAGTCCCAACCTGACGGTGGACCAGATTCGTGAGACCGTCCGGACGCTCAAGGCGGACGGCGCGGATCTCATCAAGATCTTCGCGTCGAGGAGCATCCGCGACGGCGGCGGGCAGACGCTCAGCGACGAGCAGATCCAGGCCGCGTGCGGCGAGGCGAAGGCGCAGGGGCTGCGCACGCTCGTGCACGTCTACGGGCCCGACACGATGAAGGTCGCCGCCGAGGCCGGCTGCACGTCCGAGGAGCACGCGACGTTCGCCGACCGGGCCGCGCTCGAGGCGCTCGCCGCGCACGGGACGTACCTCGACCCGAACATCGGCCTGGTGAAGCAGAACTACCTCGACAACCGGGCGAAGTACGACGGCATCGGCAACTACAACGCCGAGGGGTTCGCCGCGATGGAGAAGGCGATCCCGGTTGACCTGGCGATGTTCAAGCAGGCGCTCTCGACGCCGAACCTGAAGATCGTCTTCGGCACCGACGCCGTGGCCGGCGCGCACGGTCGGAACGCCGAGGAGTTGATCTACCGGGTGCAGAAGGGCGGGCAGGATCCCGCCGCGGCGATCGTGTCGATCACGTCGCTCTCGGCCGAGTCGCTGGGCCTCTCGGGTCAGATCGGGACCGTCGCACCGGGCATGGCCGCGGACCTGATTGCGGTCGACGGCGATCCGCTGAAGGACATCACGGCGCTGCGCCGGGTCGTGTTCGTGATGAAGGGCGGGAAGGTGGTGAAGGCACCGACGCGATAAGGGCTGACGGCTGACGGCTGACGGCAGCGTCACGTGTGTCACGCCGTGGCTGGCCCTCAGCCCTCGGCCATCAGCCCTGTAGGCCAGCCCTTCCCGCCTCCGCGCGAAGCGCTTCGGCGGGTCCGCCGTAGCCGGGCGGAGGCGGACAGGGCCGGCGAGTCGTGCCCTACCGGCAATCGACCAGCACCCGCCCGAGCGACGTGCGGTTCATCAGGGCGGCGCAGGCCGGAATGACGTCGGCGAGCGCGACCGTCCGGCTCACGATGAGGTCCAGCGACGGCGGCTTGAGGTCCGCCCCCAGACGGCTCCAGATCGACGCGCGGAGCGGCATCGGGCAGTTCACCGAGCTGGCGCCGAGCAGGCTCACGCCGCGCAGGATCGAGGGGAAGACCGTCGCCTCGAACGCCGGCGACGCTGCGTTGCCCACGAGCCCCACGTTCCCCCAGAGGCCCACGTGCCTGATGAGGCCGGCCAGCACCGGCCCGCCGACGTTGTCGATCGCGCCGCCGAACCTCGCGGCCTCCAGCGGCCGGGTGCCGAGGGCCAGCGCCTCCGGCGTCGACACCTCGTCGGCCCCGAGCGCCCGCAAGTAGGCCCCGTGCTCGGGCCGTCCCGACACGGCCACCACGCGGTAGCCCCGCCGCTTCAGCATCGCGATGGCCGCGGACCCCACGCCGCCCGTCGCGCCGGTCACCGCGACCGGCCCCTGCTCGGGCGACTGGCCGTTGACCTCCATCCGGTGCAGCGCCAGCGCGGCGGTGAACCCTGCCGTGCCGAGCACCATGGCCTCGCGCGGGTCGAGACCGGCCGGCATCGGCACCACCCAGTCCGCGGGCACCCGGACCGTCTGCGCGAATCCGCCGTCGTGCGTTTCGCCGAGGCCCATGCCGTTGACCAGCACCGTGTCGCCCGCCGTGAAGCGCCGGTCCGACGACGACTCGACGCGGCCGGCCACGTCGATGCCGGCGTTGAGCGGGAACCGCTTGTAGATGGGCGCGCGGCCGGTCACGCCCAGCGCGTCCTTGAAGTTGATCCCCGACCACTCGGCGCGGACGACCACGTCGCCGGGTGTGAGATCGTCGACCGTGATCTCGACCATGCGGGCGACGACGCCCGCGGTTTCGCGGAACACGCGGCAGGCCAGTGGCGGCATAGGACGGACCCTCGGTTCGGAAGTATGTTACCCCAGCAAGACTGGCGCTAGAATTGAGGAAATCATGCTTGCGGAGGCACCCATGAGCGTAGACTACATCCACTGGCTCGGCCACGCGTCATTCCGGATCGACGACGGCGCGGTGCGGATCTACATCGATCCGTGGAAACTGGCGGGCGGGGCGCCGAAGGCGGACGTGATCCTCATCACGCACTCGCACTTCGACCACTTCTCGGTCGAGGACATCGCGCGGATCGAGACGCCGGCCACCGTGTTCGTCGTCCCCGAGGACGTGGCGCCGAAGCTCAAAGGCAAGCGCGTCGTGCTGGCCGAGCCGGGCGGGTCCTACCAGGCCGGCCCGGTCAGGGTCACCACGGTGCCGGCCTACAACCTGAACAAGGACTTCCACCCGAAGGCCAACCACTGGATCGGCTACATCGTGACGCTGTCGAACGGACAGCGCATCTACCATTCCGGCGACAGCGACGCCACGCCGGAGATGAAGAAGGTGCAGACCGACGTGGCGCTGATGCCCTGCGGCGGGACCTACACGATGACCGCGGCCGAGATGGCGGCCGCGGCCAACGAGTTCAAGCCGGCCTTCCTCATCCCCATGCACTGGGGCGACATCGTCGGCACGAAGGCCGACGCCGAGGCGGTGGCGAACGCCTTCAAGGGCAAGACCGTGATCAAGCCGGTCGAACGCTGACCGCCGCCTCTCAGAGGAACGTCTTCAGCGCCTTGCGCGCCGTGCGATCCGGGCGGACGTCGGTCTCGATGTTCACCCGGATCGACCGCTTCCCGTCGTTGAGCTCGACCGTCGTGCCGGGCGGAAGGCTCGCGGCCACCTTGATGTACCCGCAGCTCAGCCCCTTGATCGAGAGACCTTCCGGCTTGTTCGGCGTGGCCACGCTGTAGATCCGGCCGTCGTGGCGGCCGATGGCCATGTCGGTGGCGCACGTCAGCACCGTGCCGAGGTCCTTCCCGTGCAGGTCGCGGACGACGGCGGCGTGCGCGTCGATCTTGCGCAGGTCGTGGCCGACGAACGTGAGCGTGTGCGCGGCGTCGCCCGCCTTGTCGAGGGCGGCCGACCCGAGGAACGTCTTGGTGAACCCGGTCTTCGCCTGGTCGAACGGCAGGGCGAACGGCCACGGATTGTGGATGAAGGGCCAGTGGCCGATGTCCTGGTGCGAGAGCGGCAGCACCGCGCCGGTGCGCAGCGAGTCCCGCGCCGCCAGGCCGCAGGCGGTCAGGCCCAGGTCGCGGCCCGCCTCCATCAGCATCTCCCAGACGCGGACGTTGTGCCGGCCCTCGACGAAGATCTCGAACCCCACCTCGCCGGTGTAGCCCGAGCGCGAGAGCAGCAGCGGCGTGCCGTCGGCGAACTGCGCCCCTGAGGCGAACGGCGAGGCGGGGTCGAAGTGGCCCTTGAACGAGAAGTAGGGCAGCGACTCGAACACCGCGTCCGGGGACTTCAGCACCCTCTGCATGATCTTGATCGACGCCGGCCCCTGGATGTCGATCTTGCCGAACTGGTCGGTCAGCTCGACCAGGCGGACGTCGCGCTTCCCGCGGTTCGCGGCGAGGTGCGCCGCGATGACGCCGCCCATGCCGGCGTTGACGACGGCCAGGTACTCCTCGTCGGCGATCTTGTAGACGATGCTGTCGTCGATGGCGTGCCCGTGTTCGTCGAGGAAGACGCCGTAGACGCATCGGCCGGGCACGATCGGGCCGTTGTCCTTGCCGACGCAGGCGAGCAGGTTCCGCGTGAAGCACCACTGGAGCAGGTCGAAGGCGCCCGGGCCGAGCACGCGCACCGCGGCCATGTGGCTCGTGTCGAACAGCCCGGCGCGGTTGACGACGGCGAGGTGCTCGTCCTTCGAGCTGGCGTACCAGACCGGCATCATGTAATCGCCGAACTCGACGATGTTGGCGCCGTGGCGCGCGTGCCAGTCGTAAAGGGCGGTCTTCTTCCTGGAGCTCATCGGGTGGTCCCTTTCGAAATATGAGTGCCTGCGGGCGGTTCAGGTGCCGGCCGGCGTCCGGGGAGGCTGGCCGATCTGAAAGCCTATCACCAGAGGGGAGCGGATGCGAAGGTCGCCCGCGAGGCGACCGGCGAATGCCGCCCGAACTTGCGGGCCCTGCCGTCGAATGATACAGTGTAGATATCAATCTACACATGGGGAGTAACTATGGCGCTCAACATCAGAAATGAGGAGGCCGAGCGGCTCGCGGCCGAGCTTGCGCGGTTGACCGGGGAGACCAAGACCGGTGCGGTGGCGAAGGCGCTCAAAGAGCGTCTGGCCCGCGTGCGTGCGGGACGAGTGCACCGGCGCCTGGCCGACGAACTCGACGAGATTGGCCGACACTGCTCCCGCCTGCGCGTGCGTGACAGCCGCCCCGCCGACGAGATCCTCGGCTACGACGATCAGGGAGTGCCACGCTGATGGTCCTGGACACGTCAGTGCTGCTCGCCGTCCTCCAGGACGAGCCCGAGAGGCGCCAGTTCAACGAGGCGATCGAGGCGGCGGACCAGGCGCTTCTGTCGACGGCGAGCTTCGTCGAAGCCTCGATCGTCATCGAGGCGCGCTACGGCGCCGAAGGCGTCCGCGACCTCGAGCTCTTCATCGACCGCGCGGGCATCGAGCTCGTGCCGCTCGATGCGGCGCAGGCACGGGTCGCCTGCAGGGCTTACAGCCGCTTCGGCAAGGGGCGTCACCGCGCGGGGCTCAACTTCGGCGACCTGTTCGCCTACGCGCTGGCATCGGCCCGAGGCGAGCCTCTCCTCTGCAAGGGCGACGACTTTCGGCACACCGACCTGGCCGTCCAGCCTTGAGCGACGCGCCTTGGAACGAGCTCCCGCGCATCCTTCGAGTCCGCGGGGCGAGTCCCGTTTCAGCGTCGGATCGCCAGGATCGCCAGCGGTCCCTTCGTGTCGATCACCTCCGACAGGAAGTCGTACGGGACCGTCACCACCTGCGGGCCGGCGGCGTAGGGCGCCACCTGGGCTTCGTCGAACGTGATCATCAATCCGCCGGCCGTGATGTTCCAGTTCCGGTAGTTCTCCGGCATCGGGTCGGCGCCCTGCGAGAAGTCCCCGAAGCCGACATTGCGGGTGCTCAACTGGGCCGCGCAGTATCTCGAGATCGGGCCGAGATAGTTCCTGCCCAGGCCGAACAGATCGGGCAGGGCGACGTCCTTGCCCTCCTCGAGGTCGTAGGTGAACGTGCGAACCGAGTGATACGGGTGCGCGGCACCCGCCAGGTAGCCCTCGGTCTCGAACTTGATGCTCAAGACGTGGCCGGGCGGCGAGACGACCGCGAACTTCACGTCGAGACGGCTGGTGGCGTTGACCGGGGGCCGGCGCGTCTTCGCCACCTCGTGCTTGAAATCCTCGATCAAACCCCGCACGAACTCGCGCAGTTCGGCGCCAAAGGCCTCGGCACGCCGATCGCCTTCGTTCGGGAAGGCAGGGAGCCGAGCCGTGACCGCGTAGTCAGGCGACGTGCCGGAATCGTCGATCTCGACGGTGGTCACCGCCACCTGCTGGCGCGATCCAAGGATGTCCGGCACCGGCCTGCGTAACCTCTGGCGACCGGCCGGTGTCGCGGCGGCGAGGGCCGCGTGGCAGGCCAGCATGGCCAGCAGGCAGGTTCCGACACGGGCTCGCGTCGTCATTTCACCGGGCCGCCCTTCTCGAGTTCCGAACTCGATACCTCGCGCATCGTCTCAGAGGGATGGCGCGGGTTCTGGCCCTCGAAGTTCGTCCAGCCAAACCCCTTGCCCTCGTAGTAGTCGCCCGTCAGGGTGTCCTTCGTACCTGAGCTGTCGGTCGCGTAGACCTTGCCTCCCTCGAGGTCGGACACCCAGTAGCTCTGGCCGCGCCGGTAGTCGTCCCACTTCGAGTCCATGTAGTCCTTGCGCCCCTGTCGAGCCTCCCACGCCGTCTGGTTGTCCTCGCGTGCCTGACTCAGGCCGCGCATCTCGGCCGCGGTCTGCTCCTGCAGGCGGCGCAGGTTGGCGAGCCCCGCCTGGATGTAGCCGCGCGCGTACTGGTCGTTGACGGCGAACGACCCGGCCACTTCCTCGAGCGCCGGGTAGTAGCGATAGAAGTCCTTCTTCGGTCCCCAGATGCCCGCGACGATGCTCGACCACTGGCCCGTCACGCCGGGCAGGAGGTTGACGAGTTTGAACGCCCCGACGCACTCGACGCCACCGTTCGACGTCCACTGCGCCAGGAGGTCCGCGGCGTCGCAGCGGTTGCCGGCCTGCGAGGGGCACTGCGCGATGGTGGCGCGATCCGGCGTGTGCGAGGTGACCTGCGGATTCCGGTGCCCGAAGCCGGTGAGAATGACCGGAAGCGCCCGCTCGGGCGGCAGGAACCGCGTCCCGATGACGCCCTGCAGGACTCCGGCGCGCGGCAGCATCGGGTTGCCGGCGAAGACGGTGAAGATGAAGCCCAGCCCGCCGCCCGGCGCCCCGGAGATCACCCGGCCCTTCGCCGCGAGGAAACTCCAGTCCGCGGGCGTCTTCATCGAGAGGCTGCCGTCCTGCGCGCGGCGGGCCACCAGGGTGAGCTTCGCGGGCGGCTCGGGGCCGCCGCCCTTGTGGAGGACCTTCACGAAGGCGAGGCTCGACATCACGTTCAGCAACAGCGGGCGCTCGGCGGCGAGCCGCGGCTCCGGCGCCAGGTAGCCCTGGAACGAGTTGCCCGTTCGGCTCGAGTCGAAAAAGAAGCGGCCGGCAACCGCCGCGCCGCCCACGCGAGTGTGCAGCGTGGCCACGGCGTGGGCGCCGTCCTTCGACACATACATGTCGCTGAGGACTGCGCCGGGATAGGCCTGCGCCGTCGCGCGCCGCCAGGCCCCGAGCGCCGCCACCGCGTCGGCGCGACCCGACGGGTTCCGCTCCCAGCGGAACTCGACGCGGGACGAGCGGGTGGGCGACTCGACAAGAATCGCGAAAGACGTTGCCGCGGCGTCCTCGCTGACGCGCCAGTCGGCTGGCGTGTAGACGACGTACATCTTGCTCGGGCCAACGTGCGGTTCGAGCCTCGGTACGGCAGCGGGCTGAGCGGCGACGACTGTCGCGCAGGCAGCAACCGACCACGCAGCCAGGATGACGATGCGCCGAACCGAGCGGTGGGGAGTGGACGTCACGATCATGAAGTCCCCCAGCGTAGAAGGAAGGCGTGCGACCTGCGCCGTGGTCCGCGTCCCGCGGAGGCCCGGTCGGCTGGCTACTGCCCGGTGCCCAGCACGGCGTAGTCCAGCGTCGCGGTGAAGAGCAACTGCGTGCCCTGCGCCCTGAAGGTCAGCTGTGCGTACGGATTGGGGGCGTCCGGATGCAGCGTTCGCCACGCCAACTGCTGGAGCACGCGCACGGCGTCGAGCGACTGGCGGAGGAGCGTCGCGTTCTCGGCGTTCGTGCAGGTGAGATCGGCCGTCAGCGTCGCCTTCTGGCCGGTCCGGACCTCGTAGCTGATCGACACCACGTTCGCCAGCACGGGCGCCAGGCTCGCCTGGCCTTCCGCCGGCATCGGCATCACCACGCGCACCCACTCGGCGACGGCCGGCCCGCTGGCGATGCCCCAGACCGTCGCGTCGGCCGGGGCCCGGGCCGCGCGCGCGCTGACCGCCGGGTCGTTGGCGAGCGAATCGGTCTCCTTGGCCGCGTAGAGCATGAAGTCGACCATGTCGCGCGACCCGAACACGCCGCGCGACTCGTTGAGGATGGCGATGCACGGCGGGTTGTTCGCGCCGCCGAAGCAGTAGACGGGGTAGTTGTTGATGCGCAGCGGGTCGATGCCCTCGGCCTGCGCGCCTGCCGCGATCTTGGCGGGATCGAACCGCCCCTGCGCCACGCCGTAGAGCTGCAGCCCCTGCTGGCCGGGGCCGGTCCCGATCGCCAGCCGGTCCACGTCCTCGTCGCGCACGCCGAGCGTCGCGAGCGAGTCGGTGAGCCGCCGCAGGTCGTCGCCGAGGAACCGCTGGCGAATGACGGCGTAGGACGGCAGCGACCGCATCCGCGCCAGCTGGCAGACCTCGAAGTTCGTCGTCTGGTGCGGGAAGCGGCCAAGCGCGTCGCGCACGAGATCGTCGCCGCCGCCGGCCACGGGGCCCGCCACTAGCATCGCCAGCACGGCCCAGGTCACGCTGTTCATTCTCGTCCCCTCGCAGCGCGCCGCGCGTCCGACCCCGGCGGCGCCCCGTTCAGTATCCATCCGTCCGTGTCCGAGGGCAACGTCCGTCCGCCGTTGACCCCACCTGTCACACCCCGCGGCCATACTGACGCCATGGTCGGCGAAGCGCAGAGTGTGGCGTTTCGGCCCGGAGGAGCTGCCATGACGAAGAGAGCCGGCGATCGGTACGGGGTGCCGCCGCTGCGGCAGGTGGAGTTCGAGCGGGTCCTGTTGCCAGGCGGCCAGGAGACGCTGACGCTCGCGCAACTCGAACGGCGATGCCTGGCCCGGCTGGCGACCGTGGTGGCGAATACCGCCATCTGGCCGGCCGACGGCTTCGGCCAGTCGTGGCGAATCGGCGACTTCATCCCGCCGCTCGACGACGAAGACGATGCGCGGCAGGCGCGGCCGGTGGTGCACTGAGTGGTCCGCGAACGAGATGGAGCCGATCAGAACATCGGGTCGTCCTCCGCCTGTAGGGCGCCCCTTCAGGGGGGCCGATCGGCCGGCGCGCAGACGCCCGAAGCCTGTCGCCCGGAGCCCGAAGCCCGAAGCCGATCCTCACACGATCGTGATGACCCTCGACGCCTCGAACCGGGGCGCGGTCTCGAGTTCGAACGGCACCCGCATGCCCTGACGTTCGAAGCCGCGTTCGACTTCGCCCGCCGCCAGCCGCTGGCGGTTGCGCTGCTCGCTCAGGTGCCCGAGCACGACCAGTTGCGGGGCCGGGCGCCCATCCCCGAAGACCTCGCACAGCAGTCCGGCAGTCTTGACGTTGCTCAGGTGGTACCGGCTGTTCGGGTTCGGGTGCTGGCGCAGCAGCGCGAGGTCGTGATTGGCCTCGACGAAGACGAAGGCCGCGCCGGCGAGATGCGGCCGCACGGCCGACTCGTCGTGGAAGTCGGTGCACACGACCAGCTTGCGGCGGCGCGCCCCGTGGCCCGCCTCGATGACGAAGCCGAAGGTCGGCACGTTCGGCGTGTGGGGGAGCGGGATCGCGGTCACTTCGAACTCGCCGAAGACGAAGCCGTCGCCCGGGAAGGCCTGGATCGCCGAGCCGTATCGGTCACCCGTCCCGTGGCGCGCGCGCAGTGGCGGGACGACGCACCCGTGGGCGTAGATCGGGATGTCTTCTTCCTGCAGGACGCGCGCGGCGTCGGCGCTCAGATGGTCGCCGTGGGCGTGCGTGACCAGGACGCCGTGGATCGGGCCGTGATCGTCCCTGTGACCGCGGAGGATCGTGCGGCAGTCGCGCAGCGTCTTCACGCCGCAGTCGATCAGGAGCGAGGTGTTGGCGGTCCAGACCGCCAGGCAGTTGCCGGCGCTGCTCGAGCGGTACGATCGGAAGTAGAGGTCCACGCCTGCGTCCGGGCCACCTGCGAGCGACGACGGAGGGTCGTCACCGGTCGTCACTCAATTCTACATGCTGACGCCCGGTGACGCCGATCCCCGAGCTAGCGAAGCGGCTGCAGGCCGAGGACCACCGACAGCACGCCGCCCAGGACGCTGTACCGTCCGGACGCGTAGACGCCGTACTGGTAGCGGCCGTAATAGCCGTCGTCGTAACCGCGACGGAAACCTTCGCGGAAGTAGTAATTGTAGTCGCCGCGATCGACGTAGAAGCCATCGTACCCGTAATTCCCATCCTCATACGCGTACGAGGTCTGGTAGTTGAACGCCCAGTGATCCTGCCGATCCGCCAGTCCGGCGCGGAAGCCCTGGTCGTAGCCGAAGTTCACGGCCTGCCGGAGCACGTTGGCGCCGTACTCGTTCGTCTCGAAGTCGTGGCCGCCCCAGGAGTACCGATAGCTGGGAGCCGTGTAGAAGTAAGGATCGCTGCCGTAGTTGTGGTTACGCTCGTTCTGCATGCGCCGCTGCTGATCGCGCATGTTGGCGATGTACTGCTCCTGGAAGGCGTACTGCGCGGTGCGATGCTGCTGCTGCAACTGCGCGGCCTCCTGCGGGGCCCGGCGCTGCTGCTCATCGAACTGAGCCGAGTACTGCACCATCCGCTGCTGCTGCTGACCGATGCGCTGCTGCTGCTGCTGCTGGGGCAGACGCTGCTGCGCCGCCTGCGGCTTGGCCTGTTGCTGCGGCTGGCGGCCTTGCCTGCTGCTGTTGCTGCGGCTGGGGCTTGGCCTGCTGCTGCGGCTGGCCTGCTGCTTGGCTTGGCCTGCTGCTGCGGCCTCGCCTGTTGCTGCGGGGGCTTCGCCTGCTGCTGCGGCCTTGCCTGCTGCTGCGGCGGCTTGGCCTGCTGCTGCGGGCGGCTGCTGCTCGGGCTTGGCCTGCTGCTGCGGCGGCTTGGCCTGCTGCTGCGGGCTGGCCTGCTGCTCGGGCTTGGCCTGCTGCTGAGGCTGGCTTCTTTGAATCTGGCGGTTTCTTCTCTTCTTGCTGCTTCGGGTCCTGCCGCGCGCTCGCGGGCAAGCTCGTTACGACGAGCGATACCGCGCCGATGACGGCCGCCGCGACGAAGATGCGGTTCAAGAGACTGACGCTCATTGCACACCGTCCTTTGTGACCACGGCTCCCGCGTGCCCGGTTGAGGCTCGCGTGCCGCGAGTCAGCGTCCGCGCCTCGGTGTCGGCCGCTCCACAAGGCATGTTACGGGGTCCGGACGCGCACGTCTGTTCACTTGCGGACAAAGCACGCCGCGGCTGATCCGGGCCGGTCAACGTGCCGGTCACCGACGGTAGAACGCGTGTTTGGCCAACTCGGCGGTGACGATGTAGGCGGCGACCACCACGGCCAGCGCTCCGAGGTAGCCAGGACCCAGGGGAGTGAAGCCGAACAGCCCGGCCAGCGGCGTGTAGGGGAGGCAGAATCGTCACCCCGACGACCAGGCAGGTCGCCAGGGCCAGAGGCCGGCTCGGCCGGCTCATGAAGAACGGCTTCCGCGTCCGGACCACGAGCACGATCATCGACGCCGACACCACCGACTCCAGGAACCAGGCGGTCCTGAACTGCAGCGGCGTCGCGCCGAACAGGTACAGCACGCCGAAGGTGGCGTAGTCGAACACCGAGCTGACCAGGCCGAAGGTCATCATGAAATTGCGGATGAACCGCGTGTCCCAGCGACGCGGCTGTTCCACCATCTCGGCGTCCACGGCGTCGCTGGCGATCGTCATCTCCGGGAAGTCGGTCATCAGGTTCGTCAGCAGGATCTGCTTGGGGAGGAGAGGCAGGAACGGCAGGAACAGCGACGCGCCCGCCATGCTGAACATGTTGCCGAAGTTCGCGCTGGTCGCCATGAACACGTACTTCAGCGTGTTGGCGAAGGTCTGCCGCCCTTCCTGCACCCCCTGCACCAGGACGCCGAGGTCCCGTTCGAGCAGCACGATGTCCGCCGCCTCCTTGGCCACGTCCACGGCGCTGTCGACCGAGATGCCCACGTCGGCCGCGTGCAGGGCCGACGCGTCGTTGATGCCGTCGCCCATGTAGCCGACGACGTTGCCGGCCTTCTTGAGCGCGAGGATGATCCGCTCCTTCTGGTTCGGCTCGATCTCGGCGAAGACGTCGATGTCGTTGACCCGTCCCCGGAGCGCCTCGTCGCTCATGTGCCGGAGGTCCGTGCCGGTGAGGAGTTCGGGACGCGACAGCCCGACCTGCCCGCTGGTGTGGGCCGCCACCAGGCGGTTGTCGCCCGTGATCATCTTCACGCCGACGCCGAGCCGCTTCAGGTCGGCAATCGTGCCGACGATGCCGGCCTTGGGCGGGTCGAAGAGGACCAGCAGGCCGGCGAACACCATGTCGGCCTCGTCGTCCCTGGTGACCTGCAAGGCCGCGCCGACGTCGCGCCAGGCGACGCCCATCGTGCGAAACCCCTGGGAGGAGAGGTCGCGATAACGCGCGTCGATCTCGTCGCGGACCGAGGCGATCGGGACATCGGTCCCCTCGGCGGTCCTCGCCGCGGAGCAGACCCCGAGCACCTCCGCCAGCGCGCCCTTGGTGACCATCACGTGGCGGTCCTTGTCGGCCACCAGGATGCTCAGGCGTTTCCGGTTGAAGTCGTACGGCACCTCGTCCAGCTTCCGGCACCCGCCCAGGTCGAAGCTGCGGTGGCCGCGGATCGCCTCGTCGATCGGGTTGACCAGGCCGGTCTCGAACGCGGCGTTGAGGTACGCGTAGCGGAGCACCTCGTCGCTCTCCCGGCCCTCGAGGTCCAGGGCCGACCGGACCCGCACCACGCCCTCGGTGAGCGTGCCGGTCTTGTCGGAACAGAGCACGTTCATGCTGCCGAAGTTCTCGATGGACGAGAGGCGCCGGACGATCACCTTGCCGAGCGCCATGCGCCTCGCGCCGTGGGCGAGGTTGATGCTGATGATCGCGGGCAGCAGCTGAGGCGTCAGGCCGACGGCCACCGCGAGCGAGAAGATGAACGCGTCGAGGACGGGGCGGTGGAAGTACACGTTGATCGCGAAGATCGCGATCACGAGCACGAGCGTCACCTCCATGAGGAGGTACCCGAAGCGGCGGACGCCGTGCTCGAATTCCGTCTCCGGGGCGCGAAGCCGCAGCCGCTCGGCCACCTTCCCGAACTCGGTCGCCGTGCCGGTGCGCACCACGACGGCCACGGCGCTGCCGCTGACGACGTGCGTGCCCATGAAGAGGGTGTTGGCCCGCTCGCCGAGGGCCGCGTCCGGGCCGACGGCGCCGGCCGCCTTCGCCACCGGGTACGTCTCCCCTGTCAGGGCGGCTTCATCGAGGAAGAGGCTCTTCGACTCGAGCAGCAGGCAGTCGCCGGGAATGCTCTTGCCCGCGGACAGGGCGATGACGTCGCCGGGGACGATCTCGGAGGCCGGGACCTCCAGCTGGACGCCGTCGCGCAGCGCAGTCGCCTTCGTCTGCACCACGGCGAGCAGCTTGTCCACCGCGTGGGCGGCGCCCCGTTCCTGCCAGAACCCCAGCGCGCCGCTGGCCAGGACGATGACGAGGATGATCAGGGCGTCGGCGGAGTCGTGGACGAAGTACGAGAGCCCGGCCGCGAAGAGGAGGATGAGGATGAGCGGGCTCTTGAATTGGCCGAGCAGGAGCGCCAGGTCGCCCGCCCGCCGCCGCGACCGAAGGGCGTCGGGGCCGACGCGAGCGAGACGCCGCTCGGCGTCGGCGGTCGCGAGGCCCTGCGATGTCGTGTCGAGCCGCCGGAGGACGTCGGCGGCGGGAACGCCCCAGAAGAAGTCGAGTGGTTCGCTCATCTCGAAATCAGCATACAAGCCTTCGGGC
The DNA here is from genome assembly GCA_963776495.1 of uncultured Acidobacteriota bacterium. Classification (GTDB taxonomy): domain Bacteria; phylum Acidobacteriota; class Vicinamibacteria; order Vicinamibacterales; family Fen-181; genus FEN-299. The sequence goes on from CAVZMW010000004.1 coordinate 505,701, forward strand.
GGTCCGGGCAGCCGTCAGCCGTCAGCCGTCAGCCGTCAGCCGTCAGCCGTCGAGCCGTCAGCCGTCAGCCGTCAGCCGTCAGCCGTCAGCCGTCAGCCGTCAGCCGTCAGCCGAAACCTAGCAGCCACGGCCGGGCGTGTCTGTTCATTCGGGCACACTCGCGCGTGGCCTCGTCCCCGGCCGGAGAGCCCGCGCCGGTGTGTACATAACGACACAGACGCCCGCGGTGCGCGCGCATACGATCACTTCCGGGCCCAATCGGTTTGCATTCGCCACCCAATCGGCGCCCAACCGGCTCGCGCCGCCACATCGGTTTTCAGAGAGGTGCACAGATGGTCCGATCTATTCGCTACGTCGCCGCAATCGGCGTCGTGCTCGGCATGACCACCGTCGGCGCTCAGAACAAGGAGCAGAACAAGGAGCAGGAGCGCCTGGGGGAATGCGGCGAGGTCATGGGGGAAATCCTCAACGTTCCGGACGACATCCCACAGGACCTGCTCGACAAGGCCGAGTGCGTCATCGTCATCCCGTCGATGAAGAAGTTCGCGCTTGGCATCGGCGGCAGCTACGGCCGTGGCGCGATGGTCTGCCGAACGGGCAGGTCGTTCAACGGCGCATGGGGCGCCCCCGCCATGTACACCCTTGAAGGCGCCAGCTTCGGGTTCCAGATCGGCGGACAGGCCACCGACCTCGTCCTCCTCGTCATGAACCGGCATGGCGTGAACGCGCTGCTCGGCAGCAAGGTCAAGCTCGGGGCCAACGCTTCGGTCGCGGCGGGTCCCAAGGGACGCGACGCGGGGGCGTCGACCGACGCGTCGATGCGAGCCGAGATTCTCACGTACTCGAGGTCGGCCGGTCTGTTCGCCGGCATCTCGCTCTCCGGCAGCTCGCTTCGGCCCGACAACGATGCCTCGGCGGAGGTGTACGGGCGCAAGGTCACGGCGAGAGGCATCCTCACCGGGTCGGGCATGATGGTCCCGGAGTCGGGTCATCGTCTCGTGAACGTGCTGCAGATGCGGTCTCCGCGCAACCTGTCGGGGGGGACAATCCAGCAGTAGTCGCGGCACCCTGACGAGAGCGTGGTCCCGTGGACACCGGCCAAATAGTCTATCGGAACGCACCACCCGTCGTGCCACCCAGCGGACGCCTGCGCCTCGCGAGGCGGCTCCGCTGGGAGCGGCGGGTGGCCGCGAGGTTGAGGGCCGCGCTGTGGCGCCGGTCGGTGCTTGGTTCCGTCGCGCTCGCGCTCGCGGCGCTGGTCCTGATCCCGGCCGGGTGGCTCGTGTACCACGTCTACTTCGACCGCAGCCGCCTGCCGGATCTCGAAGCGTTCATCCGGTTCGAGCCGCCCACCACCGGCACGATCTACGACGCCCGCGGACGGGTCATGATCGAGCTGGCCCGGGAGTACCGCCGGGTCGTGACCTACGACGAGGTGCCGCCCATCCTGCGCCAGGCGATCCTGGCCGCCGAGGACAAGAGCTTCTTCACCCACAGCGGCGTGGACTACAGCGCGCTGCCGCGGGTGGTCCAGAAGATGGCCGTCCGCTCCTGCGCGGAGTGGTGGAAGGGTGGTCACGGGCTGCGGCTCCTCCTGCCGCAAGGAGGTTCGACGCTGACGCAGCAACTCGTGCGCGGCTACTTCCTCCAGGGCCTGACGAGTCGCCCCGACGCCGACGCGCGGTTCCACTCCGGCCTGGCCCCGCCGCGCCTCCTCTCCCTGGTCCTGGGCGCCTCCGCGACCAACAAGCTCCTCCGGAAGCTGGAGGAAGTGCGCCTGACGCTCTGGCTGGAACAGGAGATGCGCGCACGGTATGGATCGCGGGAGAAGGCCAAGCAGGAGATCTTCGCCCGCTACGCCAGCTTCATCTACCTGGGCAACGGCCGCTACGGCTATGCGGCAGCCTCCGAGTACTACTTCGGCAAGAACCTGTCGACCTACACGACCGATGACGCGGGCGATGCGGCCCTGCTGGCGGCGATCAGCAAGTCGCCGCAGGAGTACGCCCCGGTGCCCGGCAACCGGCGGGCGATCGACCGCCGCAACCAGATCCTCGCGCTGATGGCGCGCAGCGGGTCCATCTCCAAGAGCCTCGCCACGCGCTGCCAGGACGAACCGATCCGCGTCGCCGCCGTCAGCCCGATCAAGACCGAGGCCCCCGCCGCAGTCGAGCACGTCCTCGACGAACTGACCCGGCATGGCGGCAACAGCGGCCGCGTCGAGGACCTGTTCCAGGGGCGGATCGTGGTGCACTCGACCGTTGACGCGCGCGTGCAGGCGATCGTGAACGACGCCCTCGAGCACGGGCTGGCCCTCTACGAGACGCGGCACCCCAAGGCGAAGGGCGTGATCCAGGGCTCGGCGGTCGTGCTCCAGAACGCCGACGCGGCGATCCTGGCCGAGGCGGGCGGGCGCCGGGTCTACAACGACCGGGGCGCCCGGTACTCCGACTACAACCGCGTGACCGCCTCGCTGCGCCAGCCGGGATCCGCGATGAAGCCGCTCGTGTACCTCGCGGCCTTCGAAGCCGGCATGGACCTCGACACCGAGGTGCCGGACGAACCCATCGGGGTGCCGCTCGGGGACGGCCGCGTCAAGTGGATCGCCAATTACGACAACGAGTTCAAGGGCCCGATGCCGATCCGCCAGGCCCTGGCGGAGTCGCGCAACGCCGTCGCGGTGTGGATCGCGCAGGAGATCGGCGTCAGCACCGTGATCCGGACCGCGCACCAGATGGGGATCCGCACCCCGCTGCAGCCCTACATCAGCACGGCGCTCGGCGCGTCGGGGGTGTACCTGCTGGAGCTCGCGAACGCCTATCGCGCGATCGCCTCGGGCGTCCTGGCGGACCCGCACGTCATCGATCGCGTGACCGATGTCTCCGGTGAGGGGCTGTACCAGGCGCCGCGCGGCGCGCGGCAGATTGGCTCCGAGGGGCTGCTCGCCATCCAGGAGGGGCTCAGGGGCGTCGTGCGTCTCCCCGACGGCACCGCCCACAGCCTCGACGGGCCCGCGTTTCCGATCCCGGTCATGGGCAAGACGGGGACCACGAACGACTTCCGCGACGCGCTCTTCGTGGGATCGACCTATGGGACGTCGGGGATCACCGTGGCGGTCCGGATCGGCTTCGACGACAATCGCCCACTGGGCGAGCAGGAAACCGGCGGGCGCACGGCGCTGCCGATCTTCCGCGAGATCATGCTCCGCGTCTACCAGGACCACCTGGTCGGACCGGCCCGGGACTTTCCCCGCGAGATCGAAGACGGGATCGACCGCTATCTGGCGACGCAGGCGGCGCCCCTGCTCCTCTCACGCTGGCGGTGAGGTCTCGAGCAGTTGCATCTCCAGGCACATTCTCACCACCTGCGGATCGAGATGCGTGCCGGCGAGCGACCGGATGTGTTCCAGGATCTTGTCATCGGGCCACGCGAGGCGATACGGACGATCCGAGCGCAGCGCATCCCACACGTCCACCACCGCGAACACCCTCGCCGCCAGCGGGATCTGCTCGCCCTTCAAGCCGCGCGGGTAGCCCGAACCGTCTCACTTCTCGTGAGGGCAGTACGGAATGTCGAGCGCGCGGCGCAGGTAGGCGATCGGCGAGAGCATGTCGTACGCCAGTTTCGGGTGCAGGCGCATCACCCTCCACTCGTCGTCGGTCAGCGGGCCGGGCTTGAGCAGGATGTCGTCAGGCACGCCCATCTTGCCCATGTCGTGCAGCAGCGCGCCCCAGCGGACGTGGACGAGATCCGCGTCGCCGATCCCCATCGCCTTGGCCAGCCGCACGGTCATCTCGGTGACGCGCCGGGTGTGTCCCTCGGTGGCGTAATCGCGCAGGTCGAGCGCGCGCGACCAGCCCTCGATGGTCGCGTCGTAGGCGAGCGAGAGGTCCACGTTCGAGCGCTGCAGGTCCTCGAAGATCTGGGCGCTGTGAATGGCGATGGCGGCCTGTCCGGCGACGGTTTCGAGAAAGCCGATCCAATCCCACTCCGCCTGGAAGGCGGCGCGGTGATAGACCTCGAGCACGCCCTTGACCTCCCCCTTGGCGATGAGCGGCACGCCGCAGTAGGCGGCGAATCCTTCGTACGCCCAGAGCGCGGCGAAATGCCGGCTGTTCTGGACCTGCGAGGGGTCGTCGGCGTGAACGGTCCGGCGCTCGAGCGCCGCGCGCCCGGCGAAGTCCTCCCCCAGGCGCGTGTGCGCGGTCTGGGCGCTTCGCGTGCGGAAGCCGCGTCCGGACGCGTATTCCAGCGTCTGCGAGTGCGGATCGACCAGCAGCACCCTGGCGGCGTCCGCGTGGAGCTGGGTGGTGACGTGTTCGAGCAGCACGTTGAGCGTCATGCTCAGATCCACGCTGGAGGCGATGGCGAGATCGATGCTGTGCAGCGCCTCCAGGCGATCGACTTGCCGCGACGCCTCGTCGTACAGGCGCATGCGGTGCAAGGCCGCTCCGCCGATCTCGGCCAACGACTCGAGCCACTTCACTTGCGCGGCCGTGAACCGGCGTGGCGCGGGCACGCAAACGGTCATCGTGCCGACCGTTGTCGTGCCGGTCCGGATTGGCACGCAAACCCCGGCCCAGCCCGCGGGAAAGCGTCCGGCAACGGGCTGGCGCACCAGCAGGTCGTCGGAGAACTCCGACGTGAGGTACGCCTGCCCGGTTTCGAAGACGGTGCCGACGATGCCGTCGCCCGGCGTCAGCGCCATCTCGTCGTATTGCCGGAACCAGCCGCGGGTTTCGGCGGTATGCAGGTCGTCGCTGTCCGGGCGATACATCCAGATCGCGCCGGCGTCGGTTTCGAGCGCGGTCAGCGTTTCATCGAGCAGGACGGGCAGCGCCTGGTCGCGCGTCTGCGCGACGCGCAGGGCGATGGAGACCCGATGCAGGGCTTCCAGCTCGGCCACGCGGCGCCGCATCTCCGCATCGGCATGCTTGCGCGGCGTGACGTCGCGCGCGATGCCCTGGAAACCGACCAGGCCCTTGTGGCTGTAATACGGAGCCGACAGGACCTCGATGAACAGCTCCTGCCCGGCTTTCCCGTGCACCGTGTATTCAGCCGGTTCGTGCAGGCTCTCCCCGTTGAGGACCTTCGTCAGTCGCGCCTTGTGCTGCGCGAGGTATTGTGCCGGGACGATGTCCCAGATGTCCATCGTGCGCAACTCGTCGTCGGTGAATCCGAGCGCCTCGCACATGGCCTTGTTGACCAGGGTGAACGTGCCGGACCTGTCAACGAGGAACATGCCGTCCGGACTGGCCGTGACGAGGCTGTGATACTTCTTCTCGTTCTCCTCCAGTTCGGCGACGAGCTGCGTGTGCGCGGTGATGTCACGGACGTTGCACTGGATGACCTTGTCGTCGTCCACGAGATACACGTTGCTGACGAATTCCACCTGGATCAACCGTCCGTCCTTCGTCTTCAGCGGCAAGTTGTCGTAGCGGATGTACTCGTTCTTCTGCAGCGCCTCGAACGCGTCCTTGCTCGCCTCCACGTCCTTGAACGCACCGACCTCCCACAGCGTCTTGTTGACGAACTCTTCCCGCGAGTATCCCAAGAGGTCGATCAGGTACGGGTTGACGTCCGTGATCGCTCCCGTCTGCGCGTCGAGAATCAGGATGCCGTCCCGGGTCGTTTCGAAGAGGCGACGGTAGCGAAGCTCCGAGTGCGCCAGGGGCCACGCGGCGCGCGGGCTGTCGGAGAGGGCTGGCGCGGCCGGGCTCGTGGTCCGGGGTGTGTAATTCACCTTGGACTCGACCTTCCACGGGAACGGAGGGCATCGACTCGCCCCGGACGCCTCCCGTCCCCGATGACGTGGCCCCGGCGGCGCGTGCCCGTGCGTGAGGATGGCCGCCGACCTGATGACAGGTGTCGCGAAGCCCATCTGTCCCGGAGTGAACAGGTATCAGCGTCCCGAGCGCCGCAGTGGCTTGTGGCGGTGGGTGGGCGGGGGGCGATCGAGACGGCGCCAACGAGCGGCGCCGCTTCAGTCGTGGAGGACGATGGACAGGAGGGAGTCGTTGACCCTGAGGCCGCCGTTGTAATCGATGTAGCCGAGCTTCTTGAACTTGTTCATGAAGAGGTTCACGCGGGAACGGGTGGTGCCGACCATCTCGGCGAGCGTCTCCTGCGAGAGCCTGGGGATCACGTGGTGCGGGGGGTCGTGCTTGCCGTAGCGCGCGAGGAGAAGCAAGGCGCGGGCCAGCCGTTTCTCGCTGGAATTGAACAGATGATCCACGAGATCGGCTTCGACCCGGATGTTGCGCGCCAGCACGTGAACGAGGAACCGGTCCGAGAAGGAATGCTGCTCGTGAAGCAGCCGGATCATCTTCTCCTTCTGGATGACGAGGACGGTCGTGGCGGTCGTGGCCACGGCAGTCGACATACGGGCCGGCTGGCCCGCCAGGGCCCCCTCGCCAAAGAACTCGCCGGGCTCGAGCATGGCCACGATCGCTTCCTTGCCCGCGTGGGAGAAGACCTGGAGCTTGACCGCGCCCTTCTGAATGTAGAACACGGAATCGCAGGCGCCACCCTGCTCGTAAATGACGTCGCCGCGGCGGTGCTCGACGGTCCGCCCGGTGGGTCCGCCCGACTCGAGAAACGCCCTGAGGTCGAACAACTCGTGGCTCGGGGGTTTCACGAGCGGCTCGTGTCGGTCCGTCGAGCGTGTCACCGCGGCCGGCCGCCGCCGATCGCGTGTGCTCACCTGGGGCACTGGTCGTCCTTCCTCTGCACGAGCCCTTCGGGACAAACGTCCACACCACGCGCGCTCGCCACTAGATCCATATCAGCAGAGATTTGTACCACTGGATTTTAACACATTGTGACGTCGTCGGGCGATTCCCAGGGGTATCGCTTGTCGCGCCAGGCGCCCGCCGGCGAGGGGACCGGCCTGCGGGCCGTCACTCGTGCGCGGCGCCCCCCGGGGCCGGCCGGATCGTGCGGTGGATCACGCCCGAATCGACCGTCACGCCCGTGCGCGAGACCGTCTGGAAGTACAGGTCATCGCCGGCGATTTCAACCATCATGAACGACCGGTCGGCGTCGAACCCCTTCGCCGTGATCGGCGACGGCGCCAGGTCGCCGGCGCGCAGTTCCCCGGAGGCCCCCTCGATGAAGTAGTAGATTCCCCGCTGGGGGTGTGTCCGTTCGTAGACATGCTCGTGGCCGGACAACGCCACATCCACGCCGTACTTGACGAACAGGGGCTCCAGCACCTTGCGCAGCGCGGTGTCCGAACCGTGAAACCTCGCGGCGGAGTACAGCGGATGATGGAAGTAGCAGATCTTCCAGCTTCCATTGCCGGCTTCCCGAAGCGTGGTCTCGAGCCACGCCGTCTGCTTCGGGTCCATGTAGTTGCTGTCCAGAGCCACGAAATGCACGTGGCCCTTCTTGTAGCTGTAGTAGGTCGCGCCGTTCATGTTGAAGGGCTTGTAGAACCGCTCGTTGGTCTTGTCGTGGTTCCCGAGCGTGGCGTAGAAGGACACGCCGGCGTCCAGAAGCGGCTTGTAGGGCGCGGCGAAGTCTTGTTCGTAGTCGGATGGCTGGCTGCCCGTGTTGAGGTTGTCGCCCAGTGTGATGACGAACTCGAACGGGAAGACCGCGCGCGACTTCACCATCTGCTGTGCGACCTCGATCTGCGGCTGCCTGCCGGTGCCGAAATCGCCGATCACGGCAAATCGGACCGAATTCGCCTGGAGCGGGAACGTGAAATCAGCCGCGCCGCGGGCCGACAGGACCAGTGTGGCAACGGCCAGCAGGGCGAGGGAGAGCGCGCCGGGACGTCGCATAGGAGACTCCAATTCCTACGAGGTCGGGGGAAGGACGAGGCGGGCGACGTCCACGATCAGGTGCGACTTCACGTCGACGACGATCAGGGTCCGGCCCACGATGCGGTAGGCGATTTCGGCGGGCAGTGTCGGGAATGCGGCCAGCAACTCGGGCGGGAAGGCCGTCGTCGGCTCGGTGTCCGGATAGACGTCATTCACCGCGAGGCGCATACGTGGGTTGGGCGCGTCCGGCTCCATGTACGCGCGCGACGTGGCCGAGCGCAGCCCCCCGAGCGCGGCCAGAGCAGGCGTGGCGAAACGCCTCGCGTGCCGCGCGCGTGAAGATGTCCCCCTCCGCCGCGTGCGGCCTCGCCTCGCGGATCTTCCTCGCCAGGGCCTGTTGATGTGCCGTGATCATTTCCGGCAGGTCCGTGGCCTTCAGCGTCGGGAGACCCGCCTCGACCGTCCTCTGCAGCTTCACGTACTTCTGTACGCGTTCGGAGAACTCCTTGAACCCCGCCACGTCGTCGGCCTTCTCCTTGCGGCTCGCCGCAGTCCCCTGGCCCGCAAGTGTCCGGGGAGCGACGAGGCACAGCAACAGGGCCGCCATCAATCCGGCCGTCACCCGACCGCGGATCCGGCGATTCGTGCTCACTGGTCGCTCCTCGGCGGCTGGGCTTCCCGGGCCTCGTGCACCGCGTCCTTGACCGCCTCTTTCACCGCGTCCTTGACGACCTGCTTCATCGTGACCTTGGCATCCTTGTCGTGAAGCACGTCGTCGCCGGCCTTGAGCACGGCCTGCCTCACCGCATCCTTCACCGTGGCGGCGAGCGGCTCCAGCTCCTTCGTGAAGACTTCGACCGCCCGCGCGATTTCCTTCGCCGACGCCGCCGACGGCTCCTCGACCGGCAGCTCCTCCGCAACGGCCGGAACGTGTCCGCTCGCCGCGGTCGCGTTGGCCCAGTCCGACTCGAAGGTGTCGATCAGTGTCTTCACCGCCTTCGGGTCTCGGACGATGAGGCCGACCTCACGGCGCGAGTCCAGTTCGGCCGCCCGAAGGCTCTGGCTGCCGACGAAGGCTCGCTGCCGGTCGCGGATGATCGTGCGCGTGTGGAGCCGCGTGCCCGCCAGCTTCCGCACGTCGAACGAGGGCCGGCCCGACACCTGGCCGATGACCTGGATCTCGACGCCGGCCTTCGCGCGCTCCTGCAGGATTCCGAGCATCTCCCGGTCCGAGATCTTGGGGTCGTAGATCAGCAGCTGCTTCTTCGCCTGCTTCAGGAACGTGCCGAGGACGCGCCGGGAGTGTGCCGGGCTGACCACGAACGTGTCGACGTTCGGCGCGTACGGGGTCCGCGCGCAATCGGCCTCGAACAACTTCGCCGCTTCCTGGAGGCAGTCCCTGCGGCTTGTGACGATGCCGAATCCCCGGCTGTGATCGATGTCGAGATGCGTGAAGTTGAACGAGAGCATGAACAGGATGCGGCGGTCGATCAGGATGTACTTGCCGTGGTACCGGGTGAGGTCGTCGGCCGTGCGCGCCACGGTGATCCCGGCCGCCAGGAACCGCAGTTCGAGCTGGCGCAGGTTCCGTTCGCCGCCGCGGTTGGCAAACGCGATGAGCGCGGTCACCCGGACGCCCCTCGCGGCCGCCGCCGTGAGCGCCGTCTCGACGTCGCGGCGATCGAGGCGGAAGACGGCGATCTCCACGCTCTTCCTGGCGCGCTTGATCGCCGAGAGCAGCGGCGCGGCGCCGTCGGCCGGCTCGACGATGAGCCTCACGAGTTGACCTCCCCATTCACCTGTCCGCCGGCCCCGCGCGGCAATCTGGCGGTCACAGGCCCGCGAGCTCCGCGATGCGCGCCCGGAGGGCCGTCGTCAGGTCCTCGACATCGCCGGCCCCATACCCCGCGGCGCGGAACCCGTCGCGGATCTGATCGTCGGTCAATCGTGACAGCCGCTGGCCCAGCCATCTCGCGTCGGCACGCGGGATGTGCTTCGTGACCGTCTCCATCCTGGTCCGGAAACGGTAGTTCGTCACCCAGAATACCGTGAGGAAGAACGGGCGGCTGTGCATCACGAAGTCGACGTCCGACGCGTTGGCCTTTGCCACGAACTTCGAACCCTCATAGTCCCTGGGCACGCCTTTGGACCTGGTCAGCGGGTTGCCCGTCTTCCCGAACGTGGCCCCGACGTCGCTGACGACGTAGCGGCGCTCGCCGTCCACGACGTAGATGGAGTTGTTGATCGGCTTGAGGTCCCAGTTGTCCAGGAGCGACATCATCACGCGCAGGCCGTTCAGCTCCCGCCGGCCGGTGAAGGGATTGTCGAACCAGTCCCACTCCCCGATCTTCTGGACCGCGGTCCGCTTCAGCTCCAGGCGGGCGCCGTGGACGATACCGCCGGGCGACACGAAGTTCTGGCCGCGCTTCAGCGCCGGCATCCCCTTCACCGTGAGCTCGGCCATGTAGTAATCGTCGTCCACGAAGTAGCCCGCCGCCCACAGGAAGCGCGTCGCCGCCGTTTCGGGCTGTGCCTCGGGTCCCACCTTGACCTTCCACTCGGCCCCCTGCGCGTCGGTGACCTCGAACTTCGGGCTCGTCCCCTCGAGGTCCTCCTTGACGAACGTGAACGTGCCCGCAGGGTCCGGCGCTTGCGCCTTACCGCCGGAGCCATACAGCAGGTCGAGCGAGGCCACGTCGCCGGGATCCTGCCAAATCCGCTCGGGCAGACTGGCAGCGGCGGCCTGCTTGGCGGTCTGGCTCGTCGTCTGAGCGGTGACGCCGACCGATAAGGCCGCGACGGCCAGGATGGCAAGAGCGCGAGACGTCAGGGCGGTGTGTCGCATGGTCAGGTCCTTCCGGCCCTTCGGGGGCCGGGTCGCTGCGAAGGCCCGTTGGCCAGGCCTCCTCGCCGAGCGGGTGCGTCGCTCGCGTCTCGGTCGCTATCGCGTTCGGTCGCGCGATGGGCTGACGATCATCGTGACCTGCGTGCCTGGCGGCAGTTCGAGCTGCTGGTCGCGGCTCTGCGCCAGGATCACGCCGCCGGCGCCGCCCACGACCGCTCCAATCGCCGCGCCCTTGCCGCCGCCAGCCACGGCTCCGATGATCGCGCCGAGGGCCGCCCCGATCGCGCCGTGCTCGACGGTGGTGTTGGACCCGTGCTGTTCGGGCACGTGGCCCGACGCGTCGACCCGGAGCGTCACGCCCCCCGGCGTGCGCACGGTATCGAGGACCGCGTCGAACTCAGCCGTCCGGCCGTCGCGCAGGCGGATCGTGTCGAAGTCGATCTGCAGGTCGGCGTTGCGGCCCTGGCCGTAGGGCGTGACTCGCGTGACGACGCCTTCGATCCGGGCGTCCTGGTACTCCGCCGGGGCCCGCACGGTCATCGAGAACCGCTCGCCGCTCCGCGACGCGCGTGTGCTGAGCGGCGTGTCCAGCAGGGCGGAGATTCGCATGCCGTCCGGCAGGGTGAACAGCCTGGGCTCGGGCCGCCGGTCGCGGGCGGGTCCCGGCGCGTAGACGTCCCATCGTGGCTCGGTGGCAATCCTTCGGTAGTAGCTTCGGACCGTCACGGGTTGCCGGAGATCATCGCTGTCCAGCCGCCGCGTGACGAGCAAGCCGTTCCCGTTGTTCAGCGGCTCGAAGGTCACCAGGAAGTCGGTGCTGCGGTTGCCACTCGTCGAGACCGACAGCCGGTCGCCGACGAACCCGGCGCGCGTCGTCGTCACGCGTCCATCGGGGCCGGGTTCGTTGCGCGCCCGCCCGTCCGCGTCGAACGTCGTGCGTGGCCCGCTCGACGAGCTGATGGTGACCGTCGAGCCGCGACGTTCGATCGCGAGCGTCGCGGGGGGCTGCAGCCGGCTCAGCAGGTGCTGGTAGGCGCGATCGCGCTGAGGCCGCGGCAGGTGGCGGGTGGCTCGATCGGCCGCGCGCTGCGCGTCGTCGCCGCGCGTCGTCTCGAGCTGGTAGGTCCCGGACATCGCGAGGGGCGGCGGACCGCTCCGTCGTTGCGGTCCATACTGTCCTGAGAGGTTCCCGGTCGCCGCCGTCAGCAACGCGAGGCCGACAAGTCCGAGGGTGTACCGTGTCTCTCTCATAGCCACCACCATCTGAATCAATGAACGCGTCCTGGTTCCCGCCCTCGACGCCAGTCCCGACCTCACCCCGTCGATCCAGGCGCCGTCGGTCGGGCCGAGGGGAGAGCGGAACTGTCGTGACTATACACAGCTCCGGCGGGACCCGCTGTCCTGTTGCGGACACTCTGGCGGGCGCCCCCGCCTTTCCCCGGTGGCGTTTACCGCGGCGCGGCCACGGGGGACGGGGCGGCGGCGTCGGCGGCCTCCTCCGGGCTTTGGATCCGGTGCAATTCCGCGTACACGCCGTTCCGGGCCATGAGCGCCTCGTGCGTGCCCTGTTCGGCGAGTTCGCAGTCCTTCATGACGAAGATAACGTCCGCGTGGCGGACGGTGCCGAGACGGTGGGCGATGACGACGGACGTCCGGCCCCGCATCAGCCTGTCCAGGGCTTCCATGACGGTCCGCTCGGAGACGGCGTCCAGGCCGGCCGTCGGCTCGTCGAGAATCAGGATGGGCGTGTCGCGGATGATGGCGCGGGCGATGGCGATGCGCTGGCGCTGACCGCCCGAGAGCGTGACGCCGCGCTCGCCGACCATCGTGTCGTACCCGTCGGGCATCGCGTCGATGAACTCGTGCGCGTTCGCCAGTTCGGCCGCCCGCCTGATCTCCGCGGCCGGCGCGCCCGGCTTGCCGTACGCGATGTTCTCCCAGATCGTCGTGCGGAACAGCAGCGTGTCCTGCAGCACGAAACTGATCTGGTTGCGCAGCGACGCCAGGGAGTAGCGCCGAACGTCCGTCCCCTCGATGAGGACCTGGCCGGACACCGGGTCGTAAAACCGCGGAATCAGGCTCACGATGGTCGTCTTGCCAGCCCCTGACGGGCCGACAATGGCCGCGACCTGTCCCGGCTGGATCGTGAAGCTGACCTCCTTCAGGATCGGCTTGTCGGCGCCGTAGTCGAAGCTGACCTTGCCGAACTCGATCCGGCCGCCGAACGTCGGCGCCCGGCGCGCGCCGGGCGCGTCGCGGACGAGGCTTTCGATCTCGAGCACCTCCTGGATGCGCTCGTAGCCGACCGTCGCCTTGGAGACGGTGTCGGCCATCTTCGACAGATCGCGCATCGGCTTGTACATCTTGCCCAGGTACCAGATGAAGAGAATCAGCGTGCCGGCGGTGAGCTCGCCGGCCAGGGCCAGCCGTGCGCCATACGACAGCACCACGCACGTGCCGACGGCGACGATCACCTGGACCACCGGGGCCAGCTTGGACTTGACGCTGCGGGCCTCGAGGCCCGCCTCGACGTTGGCCAGGCTCTCGGTCTCGAACCGCTCCTGCTCGTAGTCCTCGCGCGCAAAGGCCTTGACGACGCGGATCGAGGTCAGCACTTCCTGCACGACCGACAGCAGTTCGCCTTCCTGCTTGCGCACCGCCCGCGACGCCTTCTTGATGCGTCGGGTGTAGCGGTACACCACCGCGAAGAGCACGGGCATCACCGTCAGGGCGATGAGCGTAAATCGCCAGTTGAGGTAGAACATGACCCCGATCATGCCGGCCAGCGTCGTGACGCTGACGAGCATGCCGAGGAGCGCCGAGTCGATGAAGTCCTGGATGACCTCGATGTCGCTCGTGACCCGTGTGATCATGTCGCCCGTCCGCGCCTTGTCGTGCTCGGCGAGCCCCAGCCGCTGGATGTGGTGGTAGAGGGTCCGGCGCAAGTCGTGCCCCACCCACTGGCTCACGCTGGTCGTCAGGTACTTGTCGAAGTACGCGCTGACGGCGCCGACAATCGCGATGCCCGCCACGGCCGCCACGGCGAAATTCAGCACGGCCAGCGGGCCCTGGCCGAACGCTTCGACGACCAGGCGGCCCAGGGACCCCGGCAGCGGCTTCGACTGCAGGACGTTGTCGACGATGAGCTTGATCGGCCACGGATCGAGCACATCGGTGAGCGTCTCGCCCGCGACGGCAACCAGGGCCAGCGTCAAGGCCTTCCAGTGAGGCCGAACGAGGTCAACGACCCTCAGCGCGCCGAGTGGGGATCGAGACGACGGACGATCGCGGGGTGTGTCGGGCATGTGTTCTCGCTGCCGTGTCGGCCGAGGTGCGCGGCGGGCGAGGGTCCACGCCCGCGTGGGGAGGCCCACTGGCCGCGATCCTAGAGGGAACCGGCTCGCTCGTCTGTTCACTCGGAGACACGGCGCCCGGGGGAGGCGGGAGGGAACGGACCAGGCCAATCGAGGCGCCTACGGCACAGCTCGGACCTCAGCGCTGCCACAGGATGTGGTCGGCTTCCAGGGGGACCGCCACGCCGTCGTGGTGGGGGACGATCCGCACCGCATAGTCCGCTGCCGGGCGCGTCGCCGGCACCTCGGCGCCATAGACGTAGCCGACATCCGCGCCGTCGAGACGGCGACCGCGCGTCATCTCGTGCCGGACCGGGCCGTCGCCGCTCGCGCCGTCGGCGTAGAGCTCGACGCGAACCGCTGCCGGGTCGAGGTCGTGGACGAACACCTGCACCTCGAAAACGTGCGCGGTCCCGACGGTCACGATCGTCACGGCGCCGAACCGGAGCGCGGCCCATCGCCGGTCCAGCGCGATCCGCCAGGCGAGGATCTGTCTTCCGAGCGCGCCGCCGGACTCGGCGCGCGCGCGGTAGGCCTCCGCGGCGGGGAGGTAGTGCTGTTCGGTGTACTCGCGCACCGCGCGGTCGGCGGAGAAGTAGGGCGTCAGCCGCGCCATGCTCTCGCGCATCCGCGCGACCCATCCGACCGGGATCCCCGTCTCGTCGCGGGCGTAGAACTCGGGCACCACGTTCCGCTCGAGCCGATCGTAGAGCTCGTCGGCGTCGGCCGCGTCCGAGGCCGGATCGTCGCCGTGGTCCCGGCCGTCGCCGAGCGCCCAACCCACGTCCGGCCGGTAGGCTTCGGCCCACCAGCCGTCCAGCACCGACAGGTTCAGGCCGCCATTGACGAGCACCTTCATGCCGCTCGTCCCACAGGCTTCCCACGGCCGGCGGGGCGTGTTGATCCAGACGTCGACCCCCTGCACCATCTGCTCGGTCAGCAGCATGTCGTAGTCGCTGAGGAAGATGACGCGCGGGCGCGCCTCGGTCCGCCGGATGAAACGGATCCACTCCTGGATCAGGTCCTGCCCGGCCTGGTCCGCCGGATGGGCCTTGCCCGCGATGATGATCTGCACCGGACGCTGGGGGTTGTTCAGGATGCGCAGCAGTCGTTCCGGGTCGTGCAGCAGCAGGTTCGGTCGCTTGTAGGTGGCGAAGCGTCGCGCGAACCCCAGCGTCAAGGTGTTGGGGTCGAAGATATGCCGGGCTTCCTCCACCGCGTCGGGCGCCGCGCCGCTGGCGGCGAGCTGCCTGGCCAGCCGCTCGCGCGCGAAACCGACGAGGGCCGAGGTGGCCGCCGTGCGCAACTGCCACAGCCTCGCGCTCGGGACCGAGCGAATGGTCTCGTCCAGGGAATTCACGGTCCCCAGCCAGCGGTCCTTCCCGCAGACGTCCATCCACAGTCCGTCGGCCGCCGCCGAGTCCCATGTGGGCATGTGGACGCCGTTGGTGACGTGCCCGACGGGCACGTCCTCCTCCGGCCAGCGCGGGAAGAGCGGCGCGAAGAGGCGCCGGCTCACGTCTCCGTGCAGGCGGCTGACGCCGTTGGCCCTGCCGCTGCCGCGGAGGGCCAGGTACGCCATGTTGAACGGCTCGGACGAGTCGGCCGGGTCCTGCCGCCCCAGGGCGAGCAGTTCGTCCAGCGTGATGCCCAGCTCCGCCCGGGCGTACCCGCCGAGATACTGCTCGACCAGCGCCGGCGCGAACCGGTCGAACCCGGCGGCCACCGCCGTGTGCGTCGTGAACAGGTTGCCGGCCCGCGTCACGGTCACCGCGACCTCGAAGGGCTCACCGGTCTCCTTCATGAAGGCCCGCGCGCGCTCCAGCACGGCGAACGCCGCGTGGCCTTCGTTCAGATGGCAGACGTCCGGCCGCATGCCGATCTCGCCCAGCAGGCGCCACCCCCCGATCCCGAGGACGATCTCCTGCACGAGCCGCAGCTCAGGCCCTCCCCCGTAGAGCTCGCTCGTGATTCCACGGTGCGAGGGCACGTTCGCCGCATCGTTGCTGTCCAGCAGGTAGAGGGTCGCCCTGCCGACTTGAACCTGCCAGGCGCGCAGCCAGACCGAGTACCCGGGAGCGCAATCTCGAGCCGCAGCCATTCCCCGTTCGGACGCCGCACGGCCGTCATCGGCAACTGTCCGGGGTCGTTGTACGGGAAGAGGGCCTGCTGGGCGCCGTCACGGCCTATCATCTGGCGAAAATAGCCCTGCTGGTACAGCAGCCCCACGGCGACGACAGGGACGCCCAGGTCGCTGGCGGCTTTGAGCTGATCGCCGGCCACGTTGCCGAGTCCCCCGGAGTAGATGGGGAGGGCCTCGCTCAGCATGTATTCCATGCTGAAGTAGGCCACCGAGATCGGAACCGGCTGCGCATGCGCCCGCTGAAACCACGCCGGTGCATCCGCCGCGCGCCGCCTGGCTCGCACCAGTTCGTCGATCCTCCCGCGCGACGTCGGGTCGGCCAGCACCTGTCCGATCCGGTCGCGCGAGACCGTCTGCAGCACGCCCCAGGGACTGTGCGTGAGATCCCAGAGGTCGGGATCGAGCTGCCGCCACACCTCGTCGGCGGCGTGATTCCACGACCAGCGCATGTCGAGCGCCAGCTCGGCGAGCGCCTCGAGTCCCTCGATATCGGTGGGCAGGAGACTCCAGACCGGGTTGCCGACGCGGGCAGGCCTGCTCATGGTGTCGTCCTCTCGCTTCGAGTGCCGGAGTCCAACGCTCGCGTCGCTCCCCGCCTCGTCCCAAGGCATTCGCGGGTCGGCGCCCTTGCGACGACCTCCGCCCGTAGAGGCGGCCGTGGAAGCCCGTCCTTTCCGGGGTCCCGACACGACTGTACGCGCGGACCAAGGGAGCGTCTGTGCAGGATTGTACAGCCGGCGCCGGGCTCCAGACCCGGCGCCGGGTCTCCTCCCTTTGGCTTCTGAACGGGGGCGCGACCCTGGCGGGAAACGTCGTGCCGGCCGGTCGCCGAGGTATTCCAAATCGTCGACCGGGCGACACGGGAGACGCGCGGGTCCCTTTCCTCGGACCTGTACCGGATGGGACAGCCCCGACATCCCGTTTGGACCAATGATGGTCTCGTCGGGACAAACAAAGGAGACCTTCGATGCTGTTGCTGATCATTCTGCTGTTGCTGCTGTTCGGCGGAGGCGGTGGCTACTACGGGTATTCCAGGTGGGGGAGCAGGGGCGGCCTGGGGATCGTCGGGACGGTCGTGATCATCCTGCTCGTCGTGTACCTGGTCGGCGGGATTCGGTGATCCCGCCGCGGACGGTCGCCGCTCACGAAGCGAGGACGTCATGCTCCGGAACATCGAGGAACGCCATGGGTTCGCGATCGGGGCTCTCGACGGCGATATCGGGGCGGCGACGGACTGCTATTTCGACGACGTCAGCGACACCGTCCGCTACGTCGTGGTGGACACGGGAGGGTGGGTGTCGGGACGCCAGGTGCTGCCGGCACCCGACTCGATCGCCCGCGGAGTGGTCGTGGGCTGAACTCTTCGCCGGTGGGTTCTGAAGGAGCGATTCACGCCATGACACGTCACCAGCCGGAGAGCGTGGCGCCCGCGGACGCGCCCGTCGAGCAGACGGACCACGGCGGCACGGATAGCGCCGGGCAATCGGGCGACACGCAGGGACTCTCGCAGACCGCCGACGCCACCGAGGAGACCGTCGAGGAACTTGCGGATGACGGGCAGGACTACGAGGCGGGGATCGAAGCGGGGATCGAAGACGCGGCCGACCATCCCGAGAAACCCGTGCCCAGCCACGACGGCCAGGCGCGCCGCGAAGACGGCGCGCCCGGTCGAGGGGAGGCGTAGCGCCCGCGGAGGCCGGTCGCCGGCAGGGGCCGGATGACATGGCCCCTGCCGCACGACCCGGCCGTGGTGGTTTCCGGTCGGCCTACGAATGCGCCGGGAGCGGTTCGCGGACCAGTTCCTCGAAGAGCGTCCGGTAGTGAATCATCGCCTGCCGCAGGTCTTCGGTGCTGGCCTGCCCCCGCAGCTGCTTGAGCGCGCTCTCGTGCGCCGCGCGGTAGTTCTCGAGAACCAGGGGATGGTCCACGGAGATGTCCGCCGCGCGCTGCTCGAAGTCGCTGACCGGATACCCTCGCGCGTACATGACCCCGCCCAGCAGTTGGTCGGCGTCGGTCACGGCGCCGCCGGGGCCGTCCACGAACCGCGCCTGGACCCTGGCCCAGGAGTCGAGGAACCGCGCGCGGTCCTCTTCGGCCAGCGGCCGGATATGCAGGCCCTCGACGCGTTCCGCGCGGCTGTCGAGCGTCGCTTCCGCCCGTCGCCGGCTGCCGCTTTCGGTCACGGCCCGGGTGTATTCGGCGCCGCCGAACTGCGTGCGCAGTCTCCCGGTTCGACGCCGACGAAGCGCCATCCACGTGCTGAGGCCCGCCGCCGCGACTCCGGCAACAACAAGAACGATGAGCACGTCCGTCATGGTGATCGCTGACAGGTTCATGACCTGACCTCCAGGGGTGAATCGATTCGTTGGACCCCGTCCGAACGTCGCCGCGCCGCAGCGGTCGAGGAGGGGCCGGCCTACGGGGTTTCGACGGCCTTCTCCAGATCGCCGACCGTCGTCTGGACCTTCCCGGCGATCTGTTCGACGATGCCCTTGGCTTCCAGGCCGGCGTCGTTCGTCAGGTGGCCCATCTCTTCCTTGACCCGGCCCTTCACGTCGTGCACCGCCCCGGCGATCCGATTCCGAGTACTTCGCTTCATAGGGTTCCCTCCGCGGAGACGAGGTGAACGCCGGCCCCGGCCGGCGCCGGTCGGCTGCGGCGTGGAGGCCGGCGTCGGGCCGGCCGTTCAGTCGTGCAGCACGACGCTCAGGAGCGAGTTGTTCACCGTCAGGGCCCCGTCGACGGTGATGAAGCCGAGCTTCTTGAACCTCTTCATGAAGAAGTTCACGCGCGACCGGGGCAGGCCCACCATCTCGGCCAGCGTCCCCTGCGAGATCTTCGGGATGACCTGCGGCGGCACGTGCTCCTCGCCGTAGTGCGCGAGCAGCAGCAGCGCGCGGGCGAGCCTCTTCTCCGCCGAGTTGAACAACTGGTCGATCAGGTCCTGCTCGATGTGGATGTTCCTGGTGAGCAGGTGGGCGATGAAGCCGTCCGACAGCGCGTGCTCCTCGTGCAACAACCGCTGCATGTCGCCCTTCGCGACGGCGATGATCGTGCTCGGCGCGTGCGCGGTCGCGCTGCCGATGCGGAGCGGCTGCCCGGCCAGGGCGCCCTCGCCGAAGAAGTTCCCGGCGCCGAGGACCGCGACGATGGCCTCCCGGCCGGTCTGCGACGTCACCGACAGCTTCACCTCGCCGTTCTTGATGAACAGGACGACGTCGCAGGCGCCGCCCTGCGAGTAGATAGGCTGGCCCTGTGCGTACGCCAGCACTGTCTTGGACACACCGGTGGACGCGAGGAAGGCTTCCGGATCGAAGGGACGTTGTTTCTTGGACGCCATGACTCATCGTGCCAGAGGCGGGCCCGCCGGTCTGTTCAGAACGGGACAACCGTCAGCGAGACCCGACCCGGAGCGCACAGCGCGACCGGGGCTTCTGCCGCCTGGCGTCGTGCTGTTCCAATCTGAACAGGCGCGGGAGTCGCGTCGGTTGCACACTCAGCAGGGTGGACACGATCCGGTCGTCGGAGTCCGTCAGCCGGTGGGCTACTTCCTTCGGGCAACCAGGAGTCCTCCGCCTATGACCGCGAGCCCCACGCCTGCCCACACCGGTATCGGGACCTGGCGGTGCTCGGTGACGGAGACCTCCAATGGGCCGAGCCTGACATCGTGGGTCTGACGGGAGTAGCTGAACCCGCCGTAGACGAGGGCCAGGATCCCGGCCGCCAGCACGACGATTCCAATCATCCGCACAGCCACCTCCTCACCGATGTCACCACATGATCCGCGCCCGACGGCGACGGCCACCTATCGCCTGGAGACCAGGTGGATGATCGCGACGAAGATCGCGGCGCCGATGATCGACCACAGCACGGGGAAGGGGTGCCCGCCGATCTGGAGCATCAGGGGTTCGGTCAAGCCGAGCTTGCCCGCGACCCAGGGCCCAATGGCGGCGCCGATGAACCCGAGAGCCGTGGACACGATGAGCCCGCCGCGGACCCCGCCCGCGATCGCCTTGCCGACGGCGCCGCAGACGGCGGCGATGACGATGAGCAGGAGGAGCCCCGGCAACGTGATGGTCATGACGTATCGTCCCTTCGCTGGATGGTGAACGCCCCAGCCGGCGATCCAGCCGGACCGCCGGCCCTTGTCCCTGCCGTCCCGCCACGCGCTACCGCCGCAATCGGACCTGCACGCCGCCCCAGAGCTCGTAGTTGCCCGTGACGTCACCGAGGCGCGCGAAGAACAGGCGGCCCTCGCCGATGACGAACGCCGCGTAGCGCGTGCTCCTCAACAGCGGGATGCCGAAGTGCAGGAGCCACGCCGGCGTCCACAAGTTGCTTCGCGTCAGGTCCCAGAGCGAGAGCCCGGTGCCGATGAACGAGCCGCGCGCCAGGTACCTGTTCGCCTCGGCCTCGACGAAAACCGACGACCCGTTCGCGTGCTGTTCTCCGGGGAACAGGCCGATCGCGGCGCCGAGGGACCCCGCCACCTCCCAGCGATTCCGGAACCGCCTCGCGACGCCGAACTTGAGCGCGACGAGCGGCGAGCCCACGGCGAACGCCCGGTCCGTGTCGTCGATCGGGCGCACGCGGCGTTCGGTGCCGCCGAGCACGTCGAAGAAGATCGTCGCGCGGCGCGCAGGCCTGTCAACGGTGACACTGTCCTCGCGGGCCGGCGCGTCGCCTGGCCTCGGTTCCTGCGTCGACGGAGGAGGTGGCCGCGCATCCACGAAGACGGTTCGCCGCGCCGCGCCGTCGCGTCTGTCGCCCGGGCCGACCGCGAGGCCCTCTCGCGCGGCGAGCCGCGTCGGGCTGACGGGCGTTCTCGCGGGCGGCGCGGCGAACACGGTTGGCCAGCCCGGGGCACGGACGTCTCGAATCGGGTCCTGAGGGTCGGTCTGCCCTGCAGCGACCGAAGCCAGCCCCAGCGTCAGCGCCAGTCCGTGTGCCGCGATCCGCCTCCCGGCAGTCATCAGTCCCCTCTGGCGGCGACGCCGTCCACCCGCCGGTCCCGTGAACAGGACCACCGTAACAGGCCGGCATCCAGGCGTCTGTGCAGGAACGCACAGACGGGGCGAGACGGGCGCCAGCCCGAGTGTGTTCAACAGAGCACAGACCTCCCTCTCGATCTTCCGCAGACTGGGTGAGCTGGAACAGGAAGGACCGACCAGGCGTTTCTGGCGGTCCGACTCGCGTCGCGGTGGCGCAGGAGAACAGCAATGACCGAACAGCCGACACGGAATCACGACTATCGCTTCCTGGCAGGCCTGGCGGTGGGCGGCGTCGTTGGCGCCGGCCTCGCACTGTGGCTGGCCCCGCGGGCGGCCGCGGAGATCAAGGCGCGGGCGTTCGACTCGGCCAGGAACCTCGGGGATGCGGTGTCCGGCCGGTATCGGGACGCCAGGGGCCGGGTCGCAGGCGCGGTGGACGGCATCACCCGCACGGGGCAGGGGCTGCGAGACGGCGTGTGCGACACGGTGGTCCGCGCCGCGCAGGAGGTCGAGTCGGGCGCCCAGAGTGTCCAGCGGTACGCCGCGGACGCCAAGACCCAGAAGGCCGTCTAGGCGACGGAGGGTGAGATGACCGCACGCGTCGGCGCCTCCGTGGCCCTGCTGGCAGGGATTCTCGGCGGCTGGTTCTGGGGCGCTTCAGGCAGGTGGGAACTGGCGCGCGCGCTCCGGACTGCCGAAGCGCGCAACGAGCTGATCGAGGCGCGCGGCGAGCTGATCGAGGCGCGCGCCGCGGTGCTCGGCGCCCGTGTGAACCTCTGCGAGGCCGACTACGCCGGGATGAGCCGCCAGCTCGAGAACGCCCGGACCTTGGTCGGCCGCGCGGCCGCGCGGCTCGGTTCCCCCGGTGCGAGCGATGAGCCGCGCGGGTCCTACCTCAGGAGCTTCGACGAAGAGATCGGCCGCGCGCAGTTTCTGGCGGCGAGCCTCGCTCCGCCAGCGGACGTCTCTCGCCAGCCCGCGTGGGCTCACGAGGTCATCTGGTCCCCGAAGACCGATCGGAATACCGGGGCGGAGGCAAGTCGCCGATCCTGTGCGGCGCCTTGCTCGTGCAGCGCTTCGCAGGCTCTGCAGCGAACCGCGAAGGGCAGCGCCCGCAGCCGCTCTGCCGAGATCTCTCCGGCACACTCGGCGCAGTAGCCGTAATCGTCCCGATGCCGTGCCTCGCTTCGGCGCGAAGCCGCAGCCGCCGTTCTCGATCTGGTGCTCATGGCGCAGGCGCCCTTTCGTGAAACACGGATTTCCGGTCGAATGAAGATGCGCCCGCCGGCGCCGGCCGTCCGTCCAATTCGACACACCGCGACGAAGGAGTTCAATTTGGCCGGGCGGGCGCCCGCAGGGAGTGCCTACTTCCGGCGCAGAGCCTCGAACACGCTCGCCTCGACCGCCCGTTGGGTCATAATCGGCAGCGATGACCGACCGCCCACCCCTCGCTGTCGAGCACGACACGCTCACGCGCATCGAGCAGGTCGAACTGGTCACCGTCAGGCTTCCGTTCCTCCACCCGTTCGGGACCAGCGTCCACGTCTGGACGTGCAAGGAGGCCCTGCTCCTCAGGCTCCAGGCGGACGGCATCGTTGCGTGGGGTGAGTGCGTCGCCGACGCCGACCCGTTCTACCTCCCGGAAACGACGACGGACGCGCGACACATCATCGAGAGATTCCTGCTGCCGCTGGTAGAGCCGGGCATCCCCCTCGGCGAGCTGCTCACGAGGTTCCGCGCCGTTCGCGGCCACACGATGGCCAAGGCCGCCGTCGAGAACGCGCTCGTCGGTCTCCTCGCGCTTCGCAAGCGGGTGCCGGTCCACGAACTGCTCGGCTTCCCGGCCCGGCGGATCATGTCGGGCTTGAGCATCGGCCTCAGGGACTCGCCGGACGAGCTGGTCGCCGCCGTCCAGGCGGCGGTCGAGAAGCGCTATCACCGCGTGAAGATGAAGATCGCCAGGGGCCGCGACGTCGATTACGTCCGGGCGGTGCGCGCGCGGTTCCCCGACCTGCCGCTGATGGTGGACGCCAACGGCGACTACACGCTGGCCGATGTCGGTCATCTCCGCCAGCTCGACGAGTTCGGCCTGATGATGATCGAGCAGCCGCTCTGGTACTCGGACATCTACCAGCACTCGAAGCTCCAGAAGCAGCTGGCGACGCCGCTCTGCCTGGACGAGTCGATCCTCGGCCTCGCCGATGCCGTGGCGGCAGTGGAGCTGGGGGCGTGCCGGGTCCTGAACATCAAGCAGGGAAGGGTTGGCGGCCTGGTGGAGTCGGTGAGGATTGCGGGCTACGCGGCAGAGCAGGGCGTCGGCGCCTGGTCGGGAGGGATGGAAGAGACGGGGATTGGCCGCGCGGTCAACATCCACCTGCAGACAGCCGACGGCTTCACGATTCCGGGCGACACCGCGGAGACGGCCAACTACTTTGCCGAGGACATCGCGGACCCGCCGGTGGTACTCGACGAGGAGGGGTTCATCCGGATTCCGCCGGGCCCCGGACTCGGGGTCTCGATCGATCCGGCACGTCTGGCGAAATACACGATCGACCGGCAGGTGCTGTAGGGGTCGGAGCGGTTTTCCGCGATTACGATTTCGAATGACAGATTTGTCGCCGGTGGAAAACCGCTCCGACCCCTACCGCGAACTACTTGACCTCGGACCCGGTCACGAACGTGCGCTCCTCGGAGTAGGGCACCCACGCCACCTGGAATCCGCCCTTCCCCGGCACCCAGACTTCCGACAGGTACTTCACCGAGCCGACGACGTCGAACGCCAGTTCGACCTTCTTCACCTTGCGGGTGGTGAGCACCTTGACCGGCGGGAACTCGATCGGGGTCCCGCCCTTCTCCGGGGTGAAGACCACGTTCCCGTTCGCCGCGACGTCGACCGTGTACGTGCCGGCGTTGTAGGTCTTCTCCCCCACGAGGAAGTTGTACTTGATGTTTACGGTGGCCGCCTGAGCCGAAGCCAGCGCGCTGACGGCGAGGACAAGTGCCACCGCGACAATGAAAGAGCGAACCATGCGAACCTTCATAGAATCCCCCGAGCTGCCTGGTCTTCCCGCCGCGTCCGATCGGCCGCTTGCGGCGGACGTGCGCAGCTGACTCACGCCTCGCCGCCCATCACGGGTTTCCAGAGTGGCCACTGATGGGGCGCCGTTGCCCGCGGTCGGGCTGAGTTGACGCGCCGCCCCTCTCTATTGGCATACGAGCAGCGGTTCGATTTTGTTTACGCGATCGGCGGGGCGTGCGGCCGCGTTGGCCGATTTTGCGGCCTATTTCAGGGGAAGTGTCACAGTCTTGTCACGGCCTGCCGCGGAATCGGCCGGGACAAACGTAAGCAATTGCCACAGCGAGCGGCGTCGCCAAAGTTCGTCCCGGCCCGTTCTCACTTCGCAGGCGGCTTGGCCAGCGAGATGTCGGAGATTCCGCCGACGCGCTTGGCCATCTCGATCACGGCCGGCAAGTCCGTGAAGCCGTAGACGACCATCCGCGCGCCGTCGGGCGACCCGCCGCCGTGCATGCAGCCCGGCACCCCGGCGCCGGCCGTGAGCCACTCGATCAGCCGCGCGATCCGCATGCGCGTCCCGGCGGGCGACCCCGCCTTGAGGTACTTCTGGACGAGGTGCCCGTAGCGGCTGTCCACGAAGTCCCTGTAGGACGGCATGCAGCCGGTCTCGGCGATCCCGCCGGCGATCTCCTGCGTGAGCCGCTTGGTTTCGTACGGCAGCGTCGCCACGTGCACCTTGTTGGCGTGCGCGAGCACCGGGTCGGGCAGCCACGAGCCCGACGGGTGCCGGGTGCCCATCATCGACGCCGCGAGTCCCACGCCGAAGGTCGTCTCGTTGTTGACGATCATCTGCGTGATCTTGTCGCGGAACACCTTCTCGTCGAGGCCGTTGGCCCGCGCGATCAGGATCGACGCGCCCACCATCAGGTCGCCCTGGCCGGCGACGCAGGCGCCGATGGCCGACCGGTAGGGGAGCGTGAAGCGGAAGACGGCGTCGCCCGCGTGCGCCCACTCGCCGCACAGGAAGACGCGCTCCGTCGGGACGAACACGTCCTCGAAGAAGATGTAGGCCTGCGTGATGCCGCCGCGCGTCACCGGGTTGTCGAACCCCTCCTCGAGCTCGCGTTCGTCCGACGCGTGGCGCGCCTCGACGATGGTGATGCCCGGCGCGTCCTTCGGGATCGCGAACGACACCGCGTAGTCGGCGTCCTCGCGGCGCATCTTCGTGCCCGGCATGACGAAGATCTCTTGCGCGGCGGCCGTCCCGCAAATCATGATCTTCGCCCCGCGCACGACGATCCCGTCTGGGCGACGCTTGACCACGCGCAGGTACATGTCGGGGTCGGCCTGCTTGGACGGGCCGAGGCGCCGGTTGCCCTTGGGGTCGGTCAGCGCGCCCGACAGCGTGATGTCGCGCTCCTGGGCCGACACCAGCCACGCCTTCAGCCGCTCGTGGTAGTCGGTGCCGAGCGACTTGTCCACGTCCCACGTCGTCGACCACATGGCGTTCAGCGCGGCCCAGCCCGCGCAGCGCCCGCCGGTGCAGGTGCCGGTCAGCTGGAACATCAGGCGCTTCATCCGGCTGTTGGCGACCATGTCGTCCACCGACCGGATGACCGAGAGATAGCGCGAGACGCGCCGCCCGGTCAGGTGCGACGTCGTCGTCATCAGGTCCTGGTGCTTCGGATCGCGCGCGGCCTCGAAGATCTGCGAATGGCCTTCGACGGTCCGCCGGGTGACCGGATCGTCCACCGGGTCCTCGACGAGGCGGCCGTGCTTGTAGAGGTTCGGCCGCAGCCGGCGGAGGGCCGCCTTGTACTCGTCGGGCGTCGTGGTGTCGCCCGGCTCCGCGATCTGCGGGGCCAGCCCCTCGCCGGTCCTCAGGTGGTGCACGAGGGCGGGCAGGACGTCGCCGAGGTCGCCGACGAGGCCGATGTCGGCCACCGAGAAGATCGGGGCCCGAGCGTCGCTGTTGATGGCGACAATCGTCCTGGCCCCGTGGATGCCCACGACGTGGTGCATCATGCCCGAGATGCCGGCCGCGATGTAGATCCTCGGCGAGACGAACACGCCGCTGGCGCCGATCATCCGGTCGGGCCCGGCCCATCCCTCGTCGACCGGCGGGCGCGTGGCTCCGACTTCGGCGTGAAGCAGGGCGGCCAGTTCCTCGACGAGCGCCCACCGCTCCCTGGATCCGACACCGAAGCCGCCGGCGACGACCACCTCCGCCGTGGCGAGCGGCGCGCTGGCCGCCTCCGGACGCCTCCGCTCGATCTCGCGCGCGACACGGCCGCCAGGGGGCGCGTCCACCGCCTCGCGGACCACCTCGGCCGGCGTGTCCGTCGTCACCGGCGCGAACACCCCGGCGACGACGGTGGCCATCTGCGGACGGTGCTCGGGGCAGACGATGTTGGCCATGAGCTGGCCGCCGAATCCCGGCACGGTCTGCACGAGGAGGCCCCGCTCCAGCTTGAGGTCCACGCAGTGAGCGCTCAGGCCGGTGCCGAGCCGCGCGGCGACGCGCGCGGCCAGGGCGGCGTTCTCGTTGTCGGCGCCGAGCAGCAGCGCCTGCGGCCGATGGCGCCTGGCGGCGTCGGCGACGACGCGCGCCATCCGCACGGTCGAGAACACCGCGAGCGACGGGTGGTCGATCACCCGGACGAGGTCCGCGCCGGCGTGGCGGAGGGCCTCGGCCAGCGGCTCCACCTCGTGTCCGGCCAGGATCGCCTCCACCGGAGCGTGCGCCTGCGCCGCGAGCAGCCGGGCCTTGCCGAGCAGCTCGAGCGCCACGGCGTCGATCCGCCCGTCGTGGTGCGAGGCGAAGACCCAGAGGGCGTGGTTGTCGGTCATACGGCCTGCCTCCGAAGCCCCAGCTTCGCGACGAGCGCAGCCGCCATCTGGCTGGGAGACCCCTCGAGCATCTCGCCCTTGCGAGCGGCCGGCGGCGTGAAGATGTTCAACATCTGCGTCGGCGAGCCGGCGAGCCCCGCCTCCTCCGGCGCCAGGTCGAGGTCGGCGGCGGTCCAGCGGGCGACGCCCGTCGAGGCCGCGCGCATGATGCCGGTCATCGACGGCAGGCGCGGCACGTTCACTTCCTTGTCGAAGGTGACGAGCGCCGGCAGGTCGCATTCGTAGATCGTCTCGCCGCCCTCGGTGGCGCACCGCGCGCGGAGCGTGCCGCCGTCGAGCGCGAGCGCGGTGACGTGCGTGAGGTCGGGGATGTCGAGCAGTTCGGCGATCTGCGGCCCCACCTGCGACGTGCTGCCGTCGAGCGAGTAGCTGCCGCAGAAGACCAGGTCGATGCCGCCGAGCTTGCGGATCGCGGCGGCCAGGCATCGGGCCGTGGCCAGGCTGTCGGCGCCGGCGAACGCGGCGTCCGAGAGCAGGTACGCGCGGTCGCAGCCCATCGCCAGCGCCTCGGCCAGCTGCTCCTCGGCCTCGCGGGGGGCCATCGAGATCACGGTCACGGCACCGTCCTCACGCAGGGCGACGGCCTGTTCGATCGCGTTCCTGTCGAGCGGGTTGATGACCGCCGGCACCTCGTCGCGCCGCAGCAGCATCGTCCGCGGGTCGAGCTTGAGCTTGCCCCACCGGCGCGGGTCCGGCACCGGCTTCATGCACACCACGATGTTCATGGGAGTCTCGCCTCCTGCCGCGGCGGGGCTCAAGCCCCGCCCTACGTACTGGTGGGGCGGGCCTCCTGGCCCGCCCGCGAATCGTCGTTACGCCAGCGCCGCGCGCGCCACCACGAGCTTGCCGATCTCGGTCGTCCCGCCGGCCGAGACGCAGACCATCGCGTCGCGGAACAGCCGCTGGACCGCGTATTCCATCATCGTCCCGCAGGCGCCGTGGATCTCGACCGCCTTCTTCGCCGCCTTGACGGCCGCCTCGCTGACGTACATCTTGGCCAGCGTGGTCTCGACGCCGCAGTCGCGGCCGGAGTCCTTGAGCCAGGCGGCGTGATAGCAGAGCCAGCGCGAGGCCTGCAACTCGGCGAAGATCTCGGCAACGCCCCACTGGATCGCCTGGAGTTGCGCGATCGGCCGGCCGTAGAGCGTGCGCTCCTTGGCGAAGCGCACCGACTCGTCGTAGCAGGCCTGCAGGATGCCGAGCGAGGTGGCGGCCATCCCGGGGCGGCCGACCTCGCCGATCGTCTTGAGCGCGATCGTCATCCCGTCACCCTCGCTGCCGAGCAGGTTCACGCGCGGCACGTGGCAGTCGCGGAAGACGAGTTCACCCGTGTCGGCCCCGCGCAGGCCGAGCTTGTGCTCGTGGCGGCCGGCGGTGAACCCGGGGGTGCCCTTCTCGACGATGAACGCGCTGATCCCTTTCGGTCCTTCGCCGGTCTTGGCGACGGTCACCACCGCGTCGCTCAGGTGGCAGTTGGTGATGAAGCACTTGCGGCCGTTGAGCACGTAGCCGTCGCTCACCGGCCGGGCCGTGCTGGTCATGCCGAGCAGGTCCGAGCCGCCGGTCGGTTCGGTGATCGCGCAGGTGCCGAGGTAGTCGCCGCGGCAGAGCGGGGGCAGGTACTTCGCCTTCTGGGCGTCGCTGCCGAAGTCGGCGAGCGCGGCGGCGGCCATGTGGTGGACCTGCAGGCTGATGCCGACGGCGGCCGAGACGCGGCTCACTTCCTCGACGGCGACCGTGCGGGCGAGATGCCCGAGGTTCGAGCCGCCGTACTCGGCCGGCGTGACCAGGCCGAGCACGCCAATCTCGCCGAGCGAACGGGCCAGCGTGGCGGGGAACTCGTCGCGCTGCTCCATGTGCTCGATGAGCGGCGCCACGGTGGCGTCCGCGAACTCACGGACAGCCCGCCGGACCAGCCGCACTTCCCGGGGCAGATCAAAGTCCATGACGACCTCATCCGATAAAAGGATAGGATTGCTGGCGGTCCGACCGCACCGGTCGGCCGCCCGGGGGGCGAACCCGCGGGCCCATTATAGGGCCAACCGATCGGCCGGGCCGAAATGGCGACCCGGAGTCGGCCCCCCAACTCGCGACGCCGCCGGTCATCGCGCGGGTGGCGGCCGCTCAACTGGCTGGACGTTTCTCGGAGGTCATCGCATGCGCAAGTTCATTGTCGGTCGCGTTCTGATGGTCGTGGCAGCGGCACTGCTGGTGTCCGGGCCGGCGTTCGCCGCCCCGCCCGCCGATTACACGACCACATCGCCGCTCGGCGTGATGGGCAACGTGGGAATCCCGGTGTTCGGCGGTTTCCAGGTCGTCGGTGACGTCGGCATCAACCACAAGAACGAATCAGGCGCCGGCCTCAACGTCGGGACCCTCGCCTTCGGCGGCCGTTACGTCATCGGCATCGACCCTTCGGGGACCGTCAAGCCGTTTGTCGAGGGGCTGGGCGGCATCGCGTTGCTGAATGCCCCCGATCTCGGAACCCAGAAGGGCTTCACGTGGGGCGTCGGCGCGGGTGTTGACGTGATGGCGCTCCGGTGGGCCGGCGTCAGGCTCCAGGTCAACTACTTCCACACGCAGCTCGAGAGCGGCGGCCCGACGCTGTCGCAGATCCGCTTCGGCATCGGCCTCTGCCTCGGCAGCAAGGTCAAGGTCGCAGGCGGCTGGGCGCCGGCCCGGCTGAAGGCGAGCAACGTCAACAATCCCGTCTAGCGGGAGCAGGTCGCCGCGCGAGCGCCGGGGCCGACTGATGATGTAGGCTCACGCGGCCGATAAGACGTCCGGCGTTATGTTGCCGCCAGTCGTGGCGGGTCCTTGGTCTCGTTGTGTTTCACCGTCTCTCAACTTGGAGGTCAGTGCATGCGAAAGTTATCTGTTGGTGTCGTTCTTAGTCTGGTTCTGCTCGCCATGCTGGTGGCGGGCCCGGCGTCCGCCCAGGACAGGGGAATCGTGATCGCGGCCGGATGGGCTCCTTCGGATGTCTTTGGCGGCGATCTCGGCTCGTCGACATTCGTGCCGCTCGGATTCATGTTCAACGTGGGTGTGCCGGTCGCGCCCAAGATCCATGTCGTGGGCGATGTGAGCTACGGCACCAAGAGCGGCGAGTCCGTCTTCATCGCCTCCGGCGGCGCCCGTTACGTCGCTTCGCAGGGCAAGGACAAGCCGGCCCCGTTCGTGGAAGGCCTGGCCGGCGTGGCCTCTGTCACTGGCCTTGACACCGGGTACGCGTTTGGCTTCGGCGGCGGTGTCGATGTTCCGGTGCCGAACCAGCCCATCGCCGTCCGGCTCCAGGTCAACTACATGAGGGTGCAGATCAGCGGCGGCGGCTTCAACGCCATCCGGCTTGGTCTGGGGATCTCCCTCGGAACGAAGACCAAGTAGTCCAACTCATCAAAGCTGGTCGCAGCCGGGCGCCATCCACTGGCGCTCGCGCTGCGGCCCCGCCACTCCCCCTGCGGCCCCACCCGCCTCCTCCGCGCCAGTCGAGCCCGACAACAGGTTCCTCAGCGGCCGCGCCCGGCGCGAGCGCATCCCATCCGGTCGGTTCCAACCGACCCGGGTTGGTCCCGACCCGATCGCGGGAGGCCCGGAGAGCCGATCGCCGCTCAACCGTCAAGCTTGAAGATCGGCCGACGGCCATGCCACACTAGAAATTCGTCCGTTGGATACTCAATCTCTCTCGGAGGTCGGCACATGCGTAAAGTCTCGTTCGGGAAGGTTCTGTCAGTCCTGGCTCTTGCGTTCCTCGTGGCTGGTTCGGCGTTCGCACAGGACAAGGGCATCGTCGTGGCCGCTGGCTGGGCGCCGAGCTACGTCTCGGTGAGCGGCGGCAGCACGACCGCTCCGATCGGGGTCATGTTCGACGTCGCCGGCACGGTGGCGCCGAACATCCAGATCGTGGGTGACTTCGGTTACAACTACAAGAGCGAGTCCGGCGCGAGCGTGAGCTTCCTCACCGGCACGGGCGGCGTGCGGTACGTGATTCCGCAGGCCGGCGGGAAGGCGACGCCGTTTGTCGAGGGGCTGGCGGGCCTCAGCTACCTCAGCGCCGCTCTCGAGGGACTGTCTGGCTCGCAGGCGGGTCTGGCGTTCGGCGTCGGCGGCGGCGTTGACGTGAAGGCGACCGACAAGCTCAACGTCCGGCTGCAGGCCAACTACTTCCTGAATCGGATCTCGGGCGTGACCATCAACGAGTTCCGCTTCGGCGTCGGCATCTCCACCTCGACGAAGAGCAAGTAGTTCCGGTTTCCAGGGCTGGTCGCAGCCGGGCGCCCTCATCGGTGCTCGCGCTGCGGCCGGGCCTGTTCCGGATTCTGACACCGCGCTCGCAAACTCTCCGCGGTGACATCGCACCCGCCCTCGGGACCGGGCGGCCGCGCCATCGACCCCGCCTTTCTATTGACGCACAGTAGAGCCGCCGATATGATGTGCCAACCTTGTCCGTGGCGGGAGACGGACATACTGGCGATTCGATGGTGTGAATCTCCCATTTTGGAGGTCGGCACATGCGAAAGGTCTCAGTCGGCCGGGTTCTGGCAATCGTCGCTCTGACGCTACTCGTGGCGGGTCCGGCGTTCGCGCAGGAGAACCAGCAGGTTGTCGCGGGCGGATGGGCTCCGACCGTGCAGTTCGGAAACGGGTCGAGCACGACCTACGGCAAGGTGTTCTTCGGCAACCTTGGTGTTCCTGTTGCGTCGCAGTTCCAGGTCGTGGCTGACCTGACCTACCTCCACATCTCCGGCACGCCCAGCTACGACGGCGGCTACGGGATGCTCGGGCTTCGCTACCTGCTTCCCATGGGCAGCAAGTCGATGTTCCCGTTCGTCGAGGGTCTGGGCGGGGTGGGGTACGTGAGTCTGGGCGACAACACGGTGTACGTGTTCAGCTTCGGTGGCGGTGTCGATCTCAAGACCTCGGCTCCGGTAGCCTTCCGGCTCCAGGTCAACTACATCAGGACCCAGGCGGCCAACGGCAGCGGCGGCAGCAACGGAATCAGGTTCGGCATCGGCATCTCGAACAAGAAGTAGCGGTTGACCCGCCCCCGCCCACCGCGATCGGCGGTCCGGGCGGGGAAGTCGAGCAGGGCAAGTGACGGCCGCAGCCGAGGCCCAGAACTGGGCGTTTGCGCTGCGGCCCCGCTTTGCGTGTGCTTGCTTGCGCGCCTCGCTCACATCCCACCCTCCGGCCCCAGAGTCGCGTCTGCCACCACCGTCGTGGCCTGACCCGCCTGCATCCTAACGGCGCAGAAAGGCCCGGCCGATAACCCGATCGAGCCGATCCACGGCCGAACGACTCGGCCGCGGCGTTTACCCATCTCATCCTCCGGGAGGTCGCCCATGCGTAAAGTTTCAGTGGTTCGTCTGTTGGCGGTCCTGGCCCTGGTGCTGCTCGCGGCCGGGCCGGTGCGCGCGCAGAGTCTCGAGGCGGCGGTTGGCTGGGCCCCGTCGTACATCACGGCCAATGGCACGAACACGACGGCGCCGGTCGGCGCGATGTTCGACGTGGCCGGGTCGGTGTTTCCAGCCGTGAAGATCGTCGGCGACCTCGGCTACATGCGCAGGGACGACGGGAAGCTACTGACGGGCACCGCCGGTGTTCGGTTCGTCGTGCCGGGTCTGGGCCTCACGGGGATCTCCCCATTTGTGGAAGGCCTTGTCGGGCTGGGGTACCTGAACGTGAGTGGCGTGGGCTCGAACACCGGCCTCGCCTACGGTGCCGGTGCCGGCGTTGACATCAAGGCGGCCCCGATGGTCAGGCTGCGGCTCCAGCTCAACTACTTCCGGACGCAGGCGTTCGGCGGTGGCTTCAACCAGATCCGTTTCGGCGTTGGCATCGCGTTGGCTTCGCCGCTTTAGGATTTGATTTAGCGTCGGTTCGCGCCGACCGTGGCCAGAGGGTGTTACTCCATCGGCTCCCCTATCTGCTTGTTCGTCAAGCGGTTCTAGGGTAAACTCTGCCGGGCCTTGTGTGGGCGGCCTGTCGGTCGAGTCGGTCAACACCCATCAACTGGAGGTCGGAACATGCGAAGCGCAAAAGTGGTTCGTGTTCTGGCTGTCGTCGTGCTCGCGCTGCTGCTGGCTGGTCCGGCAGTCGCGCAGTCAAAGGCTGTCGTCGTGGCGGGCGGGTGGGCACCGGCGTACGGATGGGCTTCTGGCGAGAGCGAGTTCATACCGCTTGGGCTGTTCGTCAACGGGAGCGTCGAGGTCGCCCCGAATATCGCGATCCTGGGCGACGTCGGGTGGCAGCACAAGTCCGGCGTCGACATCGTACAGGCCACCGGCGGCGTTCGCTACTGGGTGCCGATGCAGGGCAAGAACCAGGTGACGCCGTTCGTGGAAGGCAGTGCGGGGTTGGGCTACGGCGGCATCGCGGAGGGCAGCGCCACCGGATTCGCCTTCAGCGTGGGTGGCGGTTTCGACGTTCCGGTGCCGAACCAGAAGGTGGGCGTTCGTTTCCAGGTGAACTACTACAGATTCCAGATCAGTGGCATGGGGATCAACGCCATCCGGTTCGGTATCGGGATCTCGGGGAAGATGGGCGGCAAGTAGCCGGCTGCGCGATCACGAGGAGCGCTCGCCGGACGGCGTCGCGCTCGCAGTCGGTTCGACGTCTCGCGGCGGGCCCGGCGGCTTGGCGGCCGGGCCCTTCGTTTCTCCTCTCGGCACGTGCGGGCTCGAATCGTCGAATGTGGCACCCGCAAGCCGCACTCCACCTCTTCTTGCTTCACGGCGTCACCGGCCGTGACTGGTCCCGCTACTCGCATCGCAGGGCGACGATCGGATCGACGCGCATCGCCCGCCGCGCGGGGACGGCGCAGGCAGCCATGGCGACCAGGACGAGGGCGGTCGAGACGACGACGAACGTGGAGAGGTCGCCCGGCGCCACGCCGAACAGGAGCCCCTCGAGCAGGCGCGTCAGCCAGAACGCGGCGCCAAGACCGACCAGGACGCCGGCGGCGACGAGTTTCGCCGCGTGGCCCAGCACGAACCGGAGCAGTTCGCCCTGGCCGGCGCCGAGCGCGATCCGGATGCCGATCTCACGGCGGCGCTGCGCAACCAGGAAAGCCATCACGCTGTAGAGGCCGACGGCCGCCAGCGTGGCCGCCACGGCCGCGAACGTCCCCAGCAGCCAGGTCAGGAAGCCCTCGTCGCGCGTGCCGTCGGCGAGCACCTCTTCCATCGTGCGCGGACTCGCCACGGCCAGCGTCGGGTCGATGGCGCCCAGGTGGGTGCGGATCGGCGCGAGCATCGCCGCCGGCGATCCCTCGGTCTTGACCGAGAGGTACCGGCCTCCCGGGTTGCCGAGCGCGCCGGCAAACGGGAAGCAGGCTTGCGGCAGGGCCTCGCCGCGGACATCCCTCACCTTGGAGTCGGCCACCACGCCGATCACGCGGGCGGTGATCACGCCGCCGAGAAGGAACGTCCGCCCGACCGGGTCCCGCTTCCCCCAGATGATTCGCGCCATCGTCCGGTTGACGACGGCCGGCCAGGACAGGGGAGGAAGACCCTCGAGCTTCGGGTTGGGGACCGAGAAGATCTCGTTGGCCTTCCGCGCGACGACGGCGGCCTCGCGCTCGTCGGCGTCGGTGAAGGTCCGGCCCCGGAGCAGCGGGATGCCGAACGCTCGGAAGTACCCCGGCGAGACGTAGTTCCACTCGAACAACTGATTGGCCAGCCGGGTGCTGTCCTCGCCGGGCACGGTGATGTAGCCGTTGCTGCCCCCTTCGAGGGGGATCTGAACCGAGTAGGATGCGGCCCGCACGGTCGGCGTCGATAGAACCCGCTCGAGCAGCCGGTCGAAGAACGCCTGCTGCGCGGTGGCCGTCGCGTATTTCGCGGATGGCAGGTTGATCGACATCGTCAGCACGTTGCGCGCGTCGAGGCCCAGGTCGGCGTGGCGCATGTTGTCGAAGGTGCGGAAGAGGAGGCCGGCGCCGATCAGGAGGGCCAGCGACACGGCCACCTCGGCCACCGCGATGGCGTCGCGAATCCGCCGCGTGCGGCCCCCGGCGCCGCCGGTTCCCTGGTTCGTCGAGTTGAGCTCCGCGCTCAACGGGATCGTCGATGCCTGGAGCGCAGGGAGAATCCCGAACAACAACCCGGTGAGGACGGCGGCCCCGAGCGTGAAGAGCAGCACCGGCAAGTCGATCTGCACCGGGTTGACGAGCGGGATCGGCTGGGACTTGGCCGCCTGCAGCACCCTGACGCCCCACCAGGCCGCCGCGAGGCCTGCCGCGCCGCCGGCGAAGGCGAGCAGGACGCTCTCGGTGAGCAGTTGGCGGACGACGCGCCATCGGCCGGCCCCGAGCGCCGCACGGATGGCCAGCTCGCGCCGCCGCCCGCCCGCGCGGATGAGCAGCAGGTTGGCGACGTTCGCGCAGGCGACCAGCAGCACGAGCGCGACGGCGCCGAGCAGGACCAGCAGCGGCTGGCGCGAGGTCCGGGTGAGCTGGTCCTTCATCGAGACAATCGCCGCCCCGACCTTCTCGTTGGAGTTCGGGTACTGCTGCTCGAGCCTGGCGGCGATCACCTTGAGGTCGGCCAGCGCCTGGCTCCGGCTCACGCCGCGCTCGAGCCGCCCGACGGCCAGGAAGCTATGGGATCCGCGGGACCCGAGGTTGGTGGCGGACATGTCGAGCGGCGTCCAGATCTCCGTGTCCCTCGGGTAGTTGAACGAGGCGGGCATGACACCGACAACCGTGTAGCGCTCGGAGTCGAGCACAACCGGCTTGTTCACGACCCCCCGGTCGCCGCCGAAGTGCCGATGCCAGAAGCCGTAGCTCACGACGGCGACTTTCGCGCCGCCGGGCGCGCTTTCCCCGCGGGCGAAGGTTCGTCCGAGCAGGGGGCGCACGCCGAGCACGTCGAAGAAGCTCGCCTCGGTGGCAATCCCCATGGCCGTTTCGGTCTGGCCGCTGCCGCTCACGTTGAGGCGCCGGTACCAGGCCATGAGGGCCGTCCCCTCGAGCGTCCGGTTCTGCGCCTGCATGTCGAGGTAGTCGGGGCCGGTCCACGGGTAGTTCCCCGGCGCCGCCTCGGTCTGGAACAGGCGCACGAGGCGTTCCGGCTCGTTGAAGGGCAGGGGGCGGATCAGGACCGCGTTGATGACCGAGAAGATGGCTGTATTCGCGCCGATCCCCAGCGCCAGCGTCAGCACCGCGACGGCGAAGAAGCCCGGCGACTTTGCGATCGTCCGGCCGAAGTAGCCGACGTCCTGCAGCAGGCCGCGCATAGACCGCCTCCTGCAGACATTAGACGGGATGGGCGGCCGGGAGGTTGTCGGAAGGTCGGAAACGTCACGTCCCTGCTTGAGCCTTGAGCCCTGAGCCTTGAATCCTGAGCCTGGCGTTCAGGTATCCGACCTGAGGGCGGCGACCGGATCCATCCGCGCCGCGCGCCGCGACGGGAGGTAGGCCGAGACGATGACCACCGCCGCCAGGCCGGCCGACACGATGGCGTAGGTCAGCGGGTCGGTGCCCTTGACGCCGAACAGCATCGACGACATCAGGCTCGACAGCCCCGCCGCGACGGCGACGCCACTCGCGAGCCCCGCCGCGGCCAGGCCGAGGCCGTGGCGCAGGAACAGCGCGGTAACGTCGCCCGCCTGCGCGCCGAGCGCGAGCCGGACGCCGATCTCGCGCGTCCGCTGCGCGACGATGTACGACACGACGCCGTAGATGCCGATGATGCCGAGCAGCAGCGAGACGCCGGCGGCGATGGCGAGCATGACGAGGGCGAAGGAGGTCTGGGCCATCGACGTGGCCGCGATCTCTTCGACGGTGCGAACGCGAGCGAGTGGCAGGTTCCGATCGACGGCACGGACGGCCTGCCGCAGCTCGTCCACGAAACCGACGGCGCCCGCGCGGGCCGACCGGACGACGAAGGTCAGCCGGCGCTGGGTGAAGGAATCGCCGCCGAAGAAGCTCTTGACCATGCAGGGCCAGTACATGATCGGCGGCGCGTCCTGCGCGATTCCGTCCTGTCGCTCGTCGGCGACGACGCCGACGATCTCGCGCCAGGGGCCCAGGGCCGATTCGCGGGCCCGCTTGCCGACCGCGTCGGCGGGCGTCTTCCAGGTACCTGGCGCGCCATCCGTTCGTTCATGAGCATCACCGGCGCGAAGCCGTAGACGTCCGTCCAGGTCAGCTGGCGTCCCGCGACCAGCCGTGTGCCCATCGTCTCGAAGTAGCCCGGCGAGATCCACTTCATCCGTCGCGACTGCACGGCCTGCCCGTCGGGCAGGGGGAACGCCTCCACGAGCAATGGATTCGACATCCCCTGCCCGTCCATCGCGACCGACGAGGTCATGCCCACCGACTGCACGCCAGGGATGGCCGCCATCCGGCCGGCGATCTCCTGGTGCCGGCGCAGGATGGTCTCGGGGTTGGTCGAGAACGTCCTCGGGATCACCAGCTCCGCGGTCATCACCTGGTCGCCTCGCACGAAGCCGGGATCGACCGCCCGGATCGCGGCGAACGTCCTGAACATCAGGCCGGAGGCGACCAGCAGGACGAGGGCCAGCGCGATCTCGACGACCACCAGGGCGCTCCGGACGCGGTTGCGCGACCGGCCGTCGCTGGCCGTTCGTCCGCCGTCCCTCAGGGCCGCCAGGCGCGGCGACGCGAAGCGGAGCACGGGCAGCAGGCCGAACAACAGGCCGGCGGCCACCGACAGCGCGGCCGCGAACAGCAGCACCACCGGATCGATGGCGATGTCGCTCACGCGCGGGAGCGCGTCCGGCGCGGTGGCGCGGACGAGGCGAACGGTGGCCGCGGCCAGGCCGACGCCGACCAGGCCGCCCGCCAGTCCGAGGGCCAGGCTCTCGGCGAGCAGCGTCCGCGCGATTCTCCAGCGGCCCGCGCCCAGCGCGGCGCGCACGGCCAGCTCGGTCTGCCGGCTGTCGGCCCGGGTCAGGAAGAGGTTCGCCACGTTGGCGCACGCGATGAGGAGCACCATGCCGATCGTCCCCATCAGCACCCACAGCACGCGCCCCACGTCGCCCACGGCGTCGTCGAAGAGGAAGCGGACGTCGGGCCCCATCCTGGCGTCGGCGAACCAGGTCGGGCCCAGGGCGGGTGCCGGCGGAAATTTCTGCGGCGTGAGCGGGATCATCCGGGCCACGTCACGGGCGGCCTGTTCCAGCGTCACGCCCGGCTTCAGCCTGGCGACGCCCGGGTAGGAGAAGTTCATGATGGTCGTCGTCGCGCGGTTGAAGCCGAAGGGCATCAACAGCGACGGCGTCGTGTCGAGGAAGGCGAATGACCTGGGGAGCACGCCGATGATCTCGCAGGGCGACCCGTTGACGGTCATCGTCCGCCCAACGACGTCGCGGCGGCCGCTGAAGCGCTGCTGCCAGAAACCGTAGGTGATGATCGCTCGCCGCGGGCTGCCCGGCGCATCGTCCTCGCGCGTGAAGCGCCGGCCGACCGTCGGCGCGACCCGCAGAAGCGGGAGGAAACCGTCGGTCACCATGAGCGCGGTGACCTGCTCGGGTTCGCCGTCGCCGGTGATCGCCGCCGGGAGCGCCTGCCAGACGGCCACGTCCTCGAAGACCCGCTGCTCGTCGCGGTAGGTGAAGTACTGGGCCGCGGCCAGCACCGCGCGCGGCCACCCGATGCCCGGGGCGGTGCTCCGGACGCTGACCAGCCGCTCGGAATGTTCGAACGGGAGCGGCTTCAGGAGGATGCCGTACACGACGCTGAACATCGCCGTGTTGGCGCCGATGCCGAGGGCGAGCGTGAGGATCGCGGCGATCAGGAACCCCGGCTTGCGGCCCGCCTGGCGGAGGCCGACCTTGACGTCTTGTCCGACCGACTCCCACCACGGGTTCATCGCGCGTCCCTCCTTGCGCGATGAGACGAGATCCGAGGCCGCAGCGTTCCCTTTCACCGGCAGGGGTCGGAGCGGTTTTTCTTCCAGAACGGCTCTTCGATGACAGAACTGAAATGTCGCGCGGACCGCCGCGGCCGATTTCAATTCTGTCAGTGAGAACGGCCCGGCGAGAAAAACCGCTCCGACCCCTCAGAAGGAGAGAGAGGCCGCGGGGCTCAGTGGGCGAGCGCCAGCAGGTTGACGGGGAACCAGGCCAGGAACCAAAGCACGACCCCGACGCCGAAGGTGAGGACCGCGGCGCGCGGCAGTTTCGACAGGAACACCGCGACCAGCACGCACAGGCTCGGAACGAGCTGGAGCATGTAGTAGGGATAGGTGATCCGCGAGAACGCCACGGCGGCGAAAAACGCCCACGACAGCGCGAGCACCGTGACGTGCAGCAGGGCGTTCTCGTCGCGCCGCCTGACGAGCGGAATCGAGAGGGGCAGGGCAAGCCAGATCAGCAGGACGACGACCAGGTTGGGCTGTCCCATGTACTGCACGAAGGTCCGCTTGAGGTCCTTGCCAATTGCGACCGAGGTGACGAAGTAGCCGCTCGGCGTGAAGCCCGAGAACCACTGCCACGGCTGCACGGTGTCGGAGAAGGCGGGCGCCGCGATCGCGCGATTGTGCCGGATCATCCCCGCCACGTGGGCGAGCGCGTTCGGGAAGACCCCGACGGCCGAGTCGTAGATCTGCAGCCCCGCCAGGAAGACGACCAGCGCCGACACCCCGACGAAGAAGAGCACGGACTCCGCCTCGCGGGCGGCCTTGCGCGCGGGCGTGCCCGGCGGGCAGCGCAGGGCGGCGTACAGCGCCGCCACGCCGACCAGCACGACCGTCGTCTCCTTGGCGAGCATCGAAAGGCCGACGACCGCGCCGGTCCAGACCCACTCCCCCCGCACGAGCAGGAGCAGGGCCGCGAGCCCGAGCGTCACCGCCACGATGTCGAGCATGGCGATCGACGAGTGCACGAACCAGAGGCTCTCGAAGCTCAGGAGGAACGCGGCGAGGAGCGCCGTCCGCTTGTCCGCGAGCCGCCGCGTCAGCAGGTAGAGCAGGAGGATGGCGACGGTGCCGGCGAGGATGCTCGGCAGCCGCCAGGCGATCCCGTGGTCGCCGAACGCCATGATGCTCAGCGCGATCAGCCCCTTCGCCAGCGGGGGATGTTCGACGTTCGACGCGATGCCGGCGATGAGTTGCCGCGCGGCCGGCACGTAATAGGCCTCGTCGAAGACGAACGCGTCGCGCGGCGTCTCGGCAATGGCGAGATGGGCCCCGAGAACGAAGAGCAGCAGCAGCGTCAGCCAGAGCTCGCTGGCACGTCGGGCGACGAACTCGCGGAGACGGGCGCGCGCGATCACTTGACGTGCCTCACCGGCGGGTTCCCCGGGATCAGGATCGGCACATTCGGGCGGGGGTGGTGCGCTCGATACCACGAGATCCAGGCCAGCGACACCACCAGGGTGGCGAGGACGATGGCGACGAGCGTCGCGAGTCGTTTCCACTGCAAGTCTGAGCCCTTTCCCAAGGCGGAGCCTTCAACACTATGGTCGCTGGCCGAGGGCGAATTCAAGTGGGCAGTGGGCGGAGCGCAGGCCTGAAGGCCTGCGCTATCTGGGATTCTGCGCAGGATCTGCAGATAGCGCAGGGCTTCAGCCCTGCGCCAGCGGCCGTGAGGCGCAAGGCGTATGGGTGTATATTCCCCCTGCCCGGCGTGCGGAGGAGATCCCATGCGAACGACCCTGTCCGCCTTCCTCGTGGCCCTTGCCCTCGTCGTCGCCGCCGTGAGCGGCCAGTCTCCGTCCGTGTCGCCGTCCCAGGCGCCGCTGCCCGCGCGGCTTCCCCCGGAGACGCCGGCCCAGAAGGACGCGCGCCTCGCGTGGTGGACCGACGCCAGGTTCGGCATGTTCATCCATTGGGGCCTCTACGCGCAGGCGGCGCGGCACGAGTGGGTCAAGAAGAACGAGCGGATGACCGACGCCGAATACCAGAAGTACGTCGACACGTTCGACCCGGACCTCTACGACCCCCGCGACTGGGCCCGCCAGGCGCGGCAGGCGGGGATGAAGTACGCCGTCATCACCGCGAAGCACCACGAAGGCTTCTGCCTGTTCGACTCGAAGTTCACCGACTACAAGGCGACCAACACGCCGGCGCGCCGCGATCTCATCCGGCAGTGGGTGGAGGCGTTCCGTGCCGAGGGGCTGCGCGTCGGGTTCTACTACTCGCTGCTCGACTGGCACCATCCCTCGTACACGATCGATCGGAACCACCCGCAGAGCCCGTCCTCGGAGGCCGACTACGAGAGGCTGAACGCGGGCCGCGACATGGCCGTGTACCGGCAGTACATCAAGGACCAGGTCCGCGAGCTGCTCACCAACTACGGGAAGATCGACATCATCTGGCTCGATTACTCGTTCACGTCGAGCCCGCACGGCAAGGGGCGCGCCGACTGGGACTCGATCGGCCTGTTGAAGATGGTGCGCGAGCTGCAGCCGGGCATCATCGTCAACGACCGGCTCGACCTGATGGACGTGCCGGGCGGCTGGGATTTCAGGTCGCCCGAGCAATTCAAGCCGGCCGAGTGGGTGACCTTCAACGGCGCGCGCGTGCCGTGGGAGACCTGCCAGACCTTCTCGGGGTCGTGGGGCTACTACCGCGACGAGACCAGCTGGAAGGACTCGCGACAGCTCATCGAGCTGCTCGTGGACACGGTGAGCAAGGGAGGCAACCTGCTCATGAACGTCGGGCCGACCGGGCGGGGGACGTTCGATCGGCGCGCGCAGGACCGGCTGGCGGCGTTCGGCCGGTGGATGCAGGTGAACGGCCGCGCGATCTACGGGAACACGCAGGCGCCGGACGGCTTCAAGGCGCCGCCCAATACCCTGCTGACCTACAACCCGACGACCCGGCGCCTCTACGTGCACCTGCTCGTGTGGCCGATGGGCGAGCTGGTGCTGCCAGGCTACGCCGGGAAGGTGCAGTACGCGCAGTTGCTCGAGGACGCGTCCGAGGTCCAGATGAGCACCAGGAAAGAGACGACCTGGATCGACGAGGCGGCGCGCGCGGGCGACCTCGTGCTGAAGCTGCCGATCCTGAAGCCCGACGCCGAGATCCCCGTGGTCGAGTTGGTGCTGAAGTAACCGCCCGAAGCAGGCGAGACGCCGGGCGGTGCGCTGCGGGAGAACGGAATGGCCGCCCCCGGAGAGGCGGCCATTCTCGCGCCGTTACTTCTCGTGTCTCGGTGAGATCCGGTTCAGCGTGTCGAGCAGCACCTTGGCGGATGGCGGCGCGGCGACCGCTCCCTTCAGGACGATGTTCGCGGCCGGGATGTCCTTCCCGTAGAGGTTCTTGATCGCGCCGCCGTCCGGCCGAAGCGTCGAGCCCTCGAGCGAGACGCCGGCGAACAGGCCCCGCGATCGCGAGTAGCTGAGGATCTCGGCCCGCATCGTGACGTCGGTGGCCGCGGAGGCGTCGCGCCCCTTGGGGCCGGCGGCCGCCGCGAGGTCGGCGCCCAGCTTGACCTTGCCGGTCAGGATCCCGTTGGCGCCCCGCTCGTTCATCACGAGCAGCACGAAGTCGGTCGCCTGCCCGCCCAGCTGCAGGCCGAAGCTGCCTCCCTCGAGCGCCATCATGGCCGGCGCGCTCCAGGGGCCGGTGAAGTTGTTGCTGCGGCACGTCATGACGCCGCGGCCGTAGCTGCCGCCGAACCCGATGGCGAACTTGACGACCGACGGCATGACGATGACGCAGTCCGCCCGGTCGAGGATGTTCTGCGGGATCCCCTCGGGCATGCCGAGGATTTCATGGATCACCTCGCCGGCGGTCTGCACGCGATCGGATTCCTTGTCCGCGGCCCAGGCAGGGACGGTCACCAGGCCGGAGAGCACGAGCGACGCGATCAGCTTCTTCATTGAGACCTCCTTGGGGTAGTCGGGGACACGCGCGCCGGCATCGGCGCGCGTTCCTTCGGCAGGATGAGCAGCCGGACCGACGGCGGGAGCGACCGGTAGAGCGAGGCGGCGTCCTTCGGATTCAGCTCGAGCCGCAGCCGCACGCGGTCGCGATCGCGGTGCAGCACGGCGGCCATCTCGTCGTTCCACTTCGCCGACCACCACGCGCGGAGCCGCGCCAGCCGGCCGGCCTGCCGGTCGGCGTCGAGCGGGCGCACTTCGAGCGACCGCCCATCGTCGAAGCGCACCTGGTAGCGAGAGGGCACCGGGTACATCTCTTCGGGCGTGAGCGGGATCGGGGGGGCTTCGGGCTCCGGGGCGTCCTTGCGAGGCGGAGCGGCCTGGATCACCAGCCGGTCCAGCTGCCGCGGCGGGTCGAGTGCGCCGTGCGCCCAGACCACGCCCTGCCACGGGAGCGGGTCGCGGCGCGAGAACCAGGAGACGCGGGGCTGGCCCACGCGCAACCCGAGCACGGGGAAGCGCTGGAGTTCGGCGGCGTTCAGCATGAGCGTGAGCGTGGATGCGGCCGGGTCGAGCACGAGGTAGAAGTCCTTGCCCTCGGCCAGCTCGACCTGCCGCTGCAGGAGGCCCGTGTCCCGCTGGAGGCGCGCCAGCGCGTCGCCGGCGTCCGCCGCCGGCGCGGCGGCCTCGTCGCGGCTGCAGGCCGCGTTCGAGAGGCCCAGAGCCCCGACGACGATCGCCGCCAGGAGGATTCGCACGCGGGCGCGGTGGTTCGTCATGTCGGGTCAGTAAATGAAGATGCGCATGCCCAGGCGCGCGTTCGCCCAGACCTTGCGCAGATCGTCGCGCCCCACGCGGACGCAGCCGTGCGACACGGCCCGGCCGAGCAGGCGCTCGTACAGCGTGCCGTGGATCATGAAGCCATTGCCGAAGTAGAGGGCGTACTCGCCGAGCGAGCCGGTCTCGAGCCGATCGGCCGGGTTGGTCGGGACCGGCTGGCCGTCCTCGATGAACGCCCAGTCGGGCTTGGCCCACACGGGATTGCGCAACAGCGACAGCACCTCGAAACGCCCGCGGGGGGAGTCGAACACCCACTCGCGCTTCTTCCCCGTCGATTCCTTCAGGACCATTCCCGAGCCGGCGGAGCACTTGGCTTCGAGCAGCGTGTCGTCGTCGCGCTTCAGGTAAAGCCGGTTCTGGGTCTGGTCGATGACGATGTAGACGCCCTTCGGGGCGGCAGCCTTCAGC
Source organism: uncultured Acidobacteriota bacterium (assembly GCA_963776495.1). Classification (GTDB taxonomy): domain Bacteria; phylum Acidobacteriota; class Vicinamibacteria; order Vicinamibacterales; family Fen-181; genus FEN-299. Next base: position 549,766 of record CAVZMW010000004.1, read on the forward strand.
CGCGCGGCGAGGTCGCGCGATCGCCGCTCGAGCCGCGTCGTGAACTGCTGCACTTCCCGGTCGGTGACCAGCGTCGGACCGGAGAAGACGGGCGCGGGATCGACGTATGGCTCGTAGCTGTAGCCGGTGCCGGCCCAGGCGACGACGGTCAACAGGACGACGATCGCCGCCGCGGCGAGCAGGATCGACCGCCCGGTCGTCGTGCGCCGCGCGGGGCGGTAGGGTGGGCGCGGCGGCCCGGTCGGCCCGCGACGTGGGACCGAAGGACCGGTGCCGGGCCGCGAGGCGGCCGGAGACGGCCAGGGCGCGCCGGGCGCCGGAGCCCGATCAGGGCCGGCGGCTCGCGGCGTCCCGCTTGTGCCGGTCGGCGAATTCGGCGATGGGTCCATAAGAGTCGCTCCCGACGATGGTCACCGGCGTGCCCACCGAGACGCGGCCGAGCAGGTCGTCGACCTCCCGGTTGGTGAGGGCCACGCACCCGTTGGTCCAGTCGCGCTGACGGCCGCCCCCGCCGTGGATCTCGATCAGGCCGCCGATACGGGACCAGGCGGGAAGATCGCCGCCTCGCCGGGCCCGGGTGAACTCGGCGCGGTCGTCGGCGTTCGGGTAGTCGAGGAGCAGCGCCTTGTAGAGGTCGGCGCCCGCGTGATCCATGCGGGCCACGATCCGGTACCGGCCCTCGGGTGTCGCCCCGTCCCCTTCCAGCCGCTTGTCGGCTATCCAGTTGAAGCCGAGCTCGACGCGGTAGCGCTTCACCGGCTCGCCGCGCACGAAGACGGTCAGCTCGTGCGCGTCCTTCACCACCACGATCGCCGCGCGTCCCTCGCGGCGCGACCATGTGATGGCGTCGTCCTTCCAGCGGCGCCAGCGGGCGAGCGTGGCGGCGTCGGCGAAACGCGCCGCGCGCTCGGCCGCCCGGTCGGTGGCCTGGCCGGCCAGCGACGCGGCCTCTCTCGCCCTGGCGAGCGCGGACACAAGGTCGCCGTCGCGCCGGTAGGCGCGGGCCTGGTCGAGCACGGTCCGCGCCGTCGCCAGCAACCGATGGTCGGGTCCGAGGTAGATGGTGGCGGCCAGCGTCTCGATCTCCGCCACGGACTGGCGGGCCCGGTCGATCTCGTCGCTCGCAGAACTCGCGCCGGCTGCGTGGCGGCTGGCCGCGGCGGTCGCAGCCGCGCGCGCCGCGCGTTCGGCCGCGGACCAGGCCTCGACGACCGAGACGGCATCGGGGATCGGCCAGGCGCGGACTTGCTCGACCCGCTGACGGGTGAGCGCTTCGAGCGAGGCCTTCTCGGCTGTCGCGAGCTCGCCCGGAGCCCAGCGCATGGCATCCTCGGCGCGTGCCGCCCGCAATGCGGCGTTCGCCGACTCGGCCGCCACCCGCATCGTCGCTTCGCGCCGCGATCGCGTCGCGCGCACGACGACCGTCACTCCGGCTGCAGACGCGAGACACAAGACCCCCGCGGCCGCCGCGATCCACACGTGGCGCTTACCGCGTCGCATGAGCCTCGCCCTGCACGAACCCGCCGCCCGGCGGGGAAATGCCCTTCGACTCAGGTGCGTGGCGCCCTCGCTCAGGGCACCCCGAGCTTCGCCGAGGGGTGAAGCCCCGGCAGAGGCGTGCGTCACGCCTCTGCCCCGGGTCGATCGAAAGGAACACTACTTGATCTTCTTGGCTGCCTTGGCTTCCTCGATCGCCGTCTTGACCGTCGTGGCGGCGTTCTTGGCGGACTCGGCCTTCGCCTTCGCGTCGAGGAACTTCCCGTTGGTGAGCGCCGTCTCGGCGTCGGCGATCGTCGTCCCGGCGTTGGTCAGGTCGGTCTTCATCGCCGCGATGTCGGCCGCCGAGCCCTTGCCCTTCGGGGCCTTCGCGATCAGCTCCTCGGCTTCCTTCAGGGCTGCCTTCGCGTCGTCGATCCCCTGCGTCGCGTCAGCCTTCGCCTTTTCCTTGCCGGCGGCGGCGTCAGCAGCGGCCTTCTCCCCGGCGGCCTTGGCGGCACCGGCGAGCTCCTTGGCCTTGTCGTACGACTTGAACCACTTGCCGTCCTGGGCCTTCATCTCCGCGTCGAGCGCGGCCTGGGCGTCCTCGGCGGCCTTCAGCGAATCCGGGGCGTACTCGGCGGCGCCAGCGGTGCCGGCGTTGGTGATGGCGGTCTTGGCGGCGTCGATGTCCGCGGTGGGCGGCGTTCCGCACCCGATCGTGGAGACAGCGAGACCCAGAACGACAAGAAGGACTCCGAAACGAACACGCATAGCTTCTCTCCTTTGACATGCGCCCCGCCGACGCTACCTCGCGCCGGGTGGACACAACCTTAGATCATACTACTGTCGGGCCATGCTCTGCATGTTTCGGTGCGGCGAGGCGCCTTCGAACCGCGGCGGCGGGCGTCCGGCACGCGAAAAGGGGCGGCTCCCGCTCGGGAACCGCCCCTTGTGTCTTGCGCGCTCGGGCGAAACGAAGCCAGCCGGGGCGCGGCGTCAGTGGATGATCTGGTAGGCCACCACCGTGTAGGCGTGCCACGACCAGGTCGTGGTCGTGCCGCTCACCGTCTTCACCGGCCTGACCCAGACCCTGACGCCCTGGAGGTCGGTCGTCAGGAGGCCTTCCCACTGCGCGGGAAGGACCGGGACGGTGAAGGTGACGGCCCTCGCCGTCGTGTTGATGCGGAGGGATTCGACGACCGTCTGCAGGTCGCCGGTCGTGTCGAGCGCCACCGTCATCTCGGTTGGGAGCGTGTCGGTGTCCCAGTCGAACGTGGACACCCCCATGGTTCCGCTGACCGCGGTGTAGGCCGTCGTCACCTTCGCCGGGTCGGGCACCTTTTCGGGGGCGAGGATGACGTTCTCCGCGGCCCACGCGTTGGCGGTCGCATCCCAGTAGAGGTCGGCCCGCGCGAACACCCTCAGATTGGCTCCGTCGGCCTGGTTGACGGTGTCCATGAAGTCCTGGACGCTCGTCGAACTGGCGGAGGGCAGCCCGTAGAACCACCAGGAGAACGCGTGGTCGGCGACAGTGCTATAGGTCCACTGGTGGCCGCACGGCGTGATCGGCGTCGGGCCGAACATCCAGCCCGGGCAGTAGTCGAAGCCGCCGAAGCGGAAGCCCGTGTCGGTGACCGACTTGATGGCGCCCTCGTCGTGCGCGCTCTGCACGTTGATCGACTTGGCGACCTTGGGCGTCGCGTTCGGGTCCACCAGCTCCACGGCCACGCGGAACCCGCGGCGGATGTACTGCAGCACGCCCAGGCCGGTCCCCATCGAGACGTTCGTCTGGAACGTCCACGTGGTATTCGCGTCGACGTAGACGAGATTCGGATCCCAGTGCATGGTGCGCATCGCGGACCCCTGGACGGTGATGTTTCTGTTCAGGAGCTGGATCCAGTTGGGTCCCATGCGGCGCACGATGCCGTCGGGCGAGAACCTCGGCAGCTTCGTTTCATCGGTCGAGAACCAGATCCGGCGGGCGTAGAGCGTGCCGTCCGCGTTCATGTTCGAGGCGACGAGGGCGTAGTCGCTGGTCGTGATGTCCGTGAAGGCGGCCGCCGCGCCGGGATTGTCCACGTTGACCACGATCGTGCTGGTGTCGACGCCGAACAGGACGTCCGTGCCGTGGTCGGTGGTGACGGTGAGGCTCGAGGCGGTGGTCGCCTTCACCTTGCCGATGGTCCGGGCGAACTGGATGTCGCGGAGATTGCGCGGGACGGCCTTGTGGCGGATCTGGAGGTTGATGACGACCTTGCCCGACTCCACGACGATCGACAGCGGGTGGGCCAGGTCGAAGTCCACCTGCACGACGCCGGGCTGCGCCGTCCCGACGGTGAGCGCGGGGCTCACGTCGACGCCAATCGCGCCCTTCCCGCTGGGGTCCACGACGGTGATGTCGGCCGGGGCGATGGTGTTGCCGTTGTCATCGACCAGGGTCATCGTCGTCGGGTCGGTGTTGATGACCAGCTGGACGCGGTCGTACGCGCCGACCGGGATGGTCGCCTGGCCGAGGAACTGGGCGACGCCGCTCAGGTCGACGAGGTTGATCGTGGGGGGAGTGGTGCTGCTCGCGGGGGGCGTCCAGACGTCGACCCACGTATGGTCCGCGTGGTTGCGGACGCTGATCGACTTGAGCTGGACCGATACCTGCTGCCAGTCGTCGGATGGCGCGTCGGTCACGAGCACGTTGACGGCGCCGGTGGCCACGGGCGTGACCGGGTTGGTCGAGACTCCCGCCGAGCCACTGCACCCGCTCAGCAGGGCAAGGCCGGCGAAGACCAGCACGGCCTGCGCCGCGATGGGGTGCATACGAGAGAAACGAGTCATCAGATCCTCCTCCAGGCAGGCGCTGAGGTGCGGTCCACGTTTTCGAACGATGATACACGCGGATGGGCAGGGCCAACCGAACCGTGTATGGTCGAGCTTGAATTCGAGATCTCTGACGCAAAAGACGGGCCAGCGAACCTGGACAGCTTCCGAGCGATTTGTCGGCCGGAACGGACCATTCGCACATCAGCTTAGACCGGCGGGCGTGGATAAGGTTACAAGACGCGTCGGACGCAGAAGAAACTGGTGGGGCAGGCTGGGCCGGGGGACTTTCAAGCGCCTGCCACCGAGTGGATGGAACCCGGAGAATCCGTTTGACAGTCAGCAGCCCGCCGCCATAGTGTGAGCGCGAATTGTCGGGGTGGATCCCATGTCGCGACAGCGTGCGGACACCGTTCGGGCCGTCGAGGCGTGCGGCGTGGTGGCGGTCATCCGGATGCGCGAGGCCGCCCGGCTGCGGGCCGTCGTAGACGCGCTCGGCGAAGGCGGCGTCCGGGCGCTCGAAGTGACGATGACCGTGCCCGGCGCGATCGACCTGATCGGGCAGTTGGCGCCGGCGCTGCCCAAGGGGTTCATCCTGGGCGCGGGAACGGTACTCGACGCCGAGACGGCGCGACGGGCCATTCTCGCCGGCGCGCAGTTCATCGTCGGCCCGGTGTTCAGACCCGAGGTCGTCGCGATGTGCCACCAGCACGACATCGCGGCCATGCCGGGCTGCTTCACCCCCACCGAGATCCTCTCGGCCTGGGAGGCGGGCGCCGATGTCGTGAAGATCTTCCCCGCCACGGCGCTCGGGCCGGGGTTCATCAAGGACGTGCACGGGCCGCTGCCGCAGGTGAAGCTGATGCCGACCGGCGGGGTGTCGCTCGACAACGCGGGCGAGTGGATCGCCGCGGGTGCCGTGGCGGTCGGCGTCGGCACGGCGCTCGTCGACGGGGCGGCGATCGCGGCCGGCAACTATGCCGCGATCGCGGCGAACGCGAAGCGGATCGTCGCGAGCGTCGCGTCAGCCCGCGCGAGATGACGAAGGAAATCCCGATGCTCAAAGTCGTCACCTTCGGCGAGATCATGCTGCGGCTGAGCCCGCCGGGATTCGAGCGCCTTCTCCAGTCGCCGGTTCTCGGCGCGACGTTCGGCGGGGGAGAGGCGAACGTCGCCGTCAGCCTGGCCCACTTCGGGCTCGACAGCTGCTTCGTCACGCGGCTGCCGGCGCACGCGATCGGCGAGGCCGCCGTCAGATCCCTGCGGGCCGAGGGCGTGCGCACCGAATTCATCCAGCGCGGCGGGAGCCGCGTCGGCATCTACTTCGCCGAGCCGGGGGCCAGCCAGCGCGCACCCGTCGTCATCTACGACCGCGCGCGCTCGTCGGTCGCGGAGATGCAGCCGGGCACGATCGACTGGACCGGGGTGTTTCGGGGTGCGGCATGGTTCCACGTGACCGGGATCACGCCGGCGCTCGGCGCGACCGCGGCGGCGTGCACCCGCGAAGCCGTCGCCGCCGCGAAGGCGGCGGGCGCACGCGTCAGCGTCGATCTGAACTACCGCACGAAGCTGTGGACCGAGGCGGAGGCGCAGGCAACGATGCGGCCGCTGATGGCATCGGTCGATCTCCTGGTGGCGAACGAGGGGCACCTGCAGTCGGCGCTCGGCCTGGACGTGCCCGGCGCTGACGGCACGGCGGAACAGCCGGACCTGGCGGGTTACCGCGGGGTGGCCGAGCGGGTGACGCGGGAGCTTGGGCCGAAGATGGTGGCCATCACGCGGCGCGAGAGCCTTTCGGCCAGCGACCACGGCTGGAGCGCCGCGCTCTGGGACGGCCAGTCCGGCACCTTCCATCAGGGCCAGCGGTACGTCGTGCGCCTGGTGGACCGGATTGGCGGAGGCGACGGGTTCGCGGCCGGGCTGATCTACGCCCTTCTGAGCGGCCGCGCCCCCGAGGCGGCCCTGCACTTCGCCGTCGCGGCCGGCGCCCTGAAGCAGACGATCCCGGGCGATTTCAACCGCGTGTCGGTGGCCGAGGTGGACGCGCTCGCCAAGGGAGACGCGTCGGGGCGGGTGGTTCGATGAAGATCGACCCGCGGGTGACGCCAGCCGGGCTGGTCGCGAAGATCGACCGGTTGTGGGACCTGTCGGCGGCGAAGATCCGGGCCATCGAGCGCCGTCACGGGTCGTCCAGGGAAACCCTCGTGTACACCGTCAGTGGCCGCTACACCTCTCGCGGCTGGACGGAGTGGACGCTCGGCTTCCGGTACGGATCGGCGCTGCTCCAGTTCGACGCGACCGGCGAACGGCGGTTCCTCGATCTCGGCCGGCGCCGCACGCTCGAGGCGATGGGCCCGCACCTCACCGACACCGGGGTCCACGACCACGGTTTCACGATCGTCAGCACCTACGGCAACCTGCTGCGTCTGGCGCGCGAGGGGCGGTTCGAGCACGACGCGTGGGAGCGGCGCTGCTACGAGACGGCGCTCGCCTGCTCGGCGGCCGTCCAGGCGCGGCGGTGGACGCCGCTCGGCGAGGGCGAGGGGTTCATCCACTCGTTCAATGGGCCGCAGTCGCTCTTTGTCGACACGATGCGCACGCTCCGGTCGCTGGCGCTCGGCCACCGCCTCGGGCACGTGCTGCTCGAGGAAGGCGGCCGGCGGGTCCCGCTGCTCGACCGGCTCATAATGCACGCGCGCTCGACGGCCCGGTTCCTCGTTTCGGATGGCCGCGGGCGGGACATCTACGCCGCGCGTGGGCGGGTGTCTCACGAGGCCATCTTCAACGTCGCGGATCGAAGCTTCAGGTGCCCGAGCACGCAGCAGGGTTACTCCCCGTTCAGCACGTGGATGCGCGGCCTGGCCTGGGCGATGTGCGGCTTCGCCGAGCAGCTCGAGTTCATGGCCACGGTGAGCGAACGGGATGCAGCGCCTGCGGGCGGCCGCCGCGCGATCGTCGCGTCCATGAGGCGCGCCGCGGTCGCGGCCTGCGACTACTACCTCGCTCACACCCCGACCGACGGCGTGCCCTACTGGGATACCGGGGCGCCGGGTCTCCACCACCTCGGCGACTACCTCGCCAAGCCCGCGGATCCCTTCAACCCGTACGAGCCGGTGGACAGCTCGGCGGCAGCCATCGCGGCGCAGGGTCTCCTTCGTCTCGGCCACTACCTCCGGCGGGCCGACGCGGCGCGCGCGCGCCGGTACTGGCAGGCGGGGCTGACCGTGATGCGCACGCTCCTCGACGAGCCGTATCTCGCCGTGGACCGCCGCCACGAAGGACTGCTCCTGCACTCGGTCTACCACCGACCCAACGGCTGGGACGCCGTCCCGCCGGGCCGGACGGTGCCGTGCGGCGAGTCCAGCCTCTGGGGCGATTACCACCTCCGCGAGGCGGCCCTGTACCTGCAGCGCGTCATCCGGCGTGAGCCCTACCTGACCTTCTGGGGACCCGCATGAAGATCATCGATCTCGGCGCCGCCGAGGGGCGACGCTTCCCGGCCGGACGCCTCACCAAGAACGTCGTCGGCGGGCAATCGCCGGTGCAGTCGGCGCATTTCGCGCTGGGCGTGGTGACGCTCGACCCGGACGGCGGGCAGGTGCCCTGGCACAACCAGGAACAGGAAGAGGTCTACTTCATCGTCGAGGGCTCCGGCGAGATGTGCCTCGGCCGCGAGCGCGCCGTGCTCGGCGCGGGCCAGGCGGTCGCCATCCCGCCTGGCGTCTATCACCAGATCACGAATCTCGGACAGACACCGCTGACGCTGATCTACTGCTACGGCCCGGCCGGAGATGTCGCGCACTGGCGGCAGGAGTTGGACGGCACGCTGCCGCGCGCCGGCATCGACGCGCCAACGCTGCCAGATGGGGCGCGGACCCAGAAGGCGTGAGCGAGGGGAGCACGACGTGACCACGCGGCGCATCGGCGTCATCATGAACGGCGTCACCGGGCGGATGGGCGCCAACCAGCATCTCCAGCGCTCGATCGGCGCCATTCGCGGCGACGGCGGCATCGGCCTGCCCGACGGCGGCTCGATCGTGCCCGATCCAATCCTCGTCGGCCGCAACCCCGCGAAGCTCCAGGCGCTCGCCGCCGGGGCGGGGGGAGCGAGATGGACGACCGATCTCGACGCCGCGCTGGCGGACCCGGATTACACCGTTTACTTCGACGCACAGACCACCGACCGGCGCGCGGCGGCGGTCCGGCGCGCGATTGCCGCCGGCAAGCACGTGTACTGTGAGAAGCCCGCGGCTGCAACGCTCGCCGACGCCATCGACATCTACCGGCTCGCGCGCGACGCGGGCGTCAAGCACGGCGTCGTCCAGGACAAGCTTTGGCTGCCGGGCATCGTCGCCCTGAGGCGCTTGCGCGCGAGCGGGTTCTTCGGGCGCATCCTGTCGATTCGCGGCGAGTTCGGCTACTGGGTGTTCGAAGGTGACGGTGTTCCCGCGCAGCGCCCGTCGTGGAACTACCGCGCCGAGGACGGCGGCGGCATCATCGCCGACATGTTCGCCCACTGGCGCTACGTGCTCGACGACGTGTTCGGCCGGGTCACCGCCGTCTCGTGCCTCGGAGCCACGCACGTCGGCCGGCGCTGGGACGAAACAGGCCGGCCCTACGACTGCACGGCCGACGATGCGGCGTACGCGACGTTCGAGCTGGAGGGCGGGATCGTCGCCCAGTTCAACTCGTCGTGGTGCGTCCGCGTGCGCCGCGACGACCTGCTGACGATCCAGGTGGACGGCACGAAGGGATCCGCGGTGGCCGGCCTGCGCAACTGCTGGGTGCAGCCCGCCGCGGCGACCCCGCGACCGGTGTGGAACCCCGACGTCGCGACGCCGGGCGACTACCGGGCCGACTGGCGGCTCCTGCCCGAGGTCGAGAATCTCGGAAACGCCTTCCGGGCCCAGTGGGAGCTGTTCCTGCGGCACGTCGCGTGCGACGGCCCGTTCCCCTGGGACCTGCTCGCGGGCGCGAAGGGCGTGCAGTTGGCCGAGCTGGGGATCAGGTCGTGGCGAACGAGAAGCTGGGTGGCGGTGCCGCCGCTCATTCCGTGAGGGCCCGATGACACAGGCACGCGTGGCGTTGGTGACCGGGGGCACGCGCGGGATTGGCCATGGCATCGCCGAGTGCCTGGCGCGCGAGGGGTTGGACCTGGCGGTGTGCGGGCGCCGCGAGGAGGGACTCGTCACCGACGCCCTCCAGTCGCTGAAGCGCCACGGCACCGAGGTCGTCTACTGCCGCTGCGATGTCGCAGATCGCGCGGCGCGCGCGGCGCTCGTCGGTTCCGTTCGCGACCGGTTCGGCCGCCTCCACGTCCTGGTCAACAACGCCGGGATCGCACCGCCCGAGCGGCGCGATTTGCTCGAGGCCTCCGAGGACAGTTTCGAGGCCGTGCTGCGCGCCAACCTCCAGGGGCCGTATTTCCTCACCCAGTCGGTCGCGCGGTGGATGATCGACGAGCGGCGCGCCGACGCGGCCTTTCGCGGCTGCATCGTCAACGTCTCGTCGATCTCGGCGACGACGGCGTCGGTCAATCGCGGCGAGTACTGCGTCGCCAAGGCGGGTCTGGCCATGGCAACCCAGCTCTGGGCGGCCAGGCTCGGCGAATGGGACATCCCGGTCTACGATATTCGCCCTGGCATCGTCCGGACGGACATGAGCGCGGCGGCCGAGGCCAAGTACGACGATCTGATCGCCGGCGGGCTTCTCGTGCAGCCCCGCTGGGGCCTGCCCGACGACGTCGGGCGCGCCGTGGTGATGCTGGCGCGTGGCGACCTGGCGTATTCGACGGGCCAGGTGCTGATGATCGACGGCGGCTTCAACGTGCGCCGGCTCTGATGTCACGGGGTCGGAGCGGTTCTTCCTCGATCACATTCCTGTATTACAAAGCTGTCGGCGAGGAAGAACCGCTCCGACCCCTTCGGGCTACGAGTAGACGCACGCGCGCGCTTCGTCCGCGAACGCGCGGAGCAGGGTGTCGTCGGCCTCGAAGAAATGGTCCGAGGGCGCCAGGATGTAACCGCCGCCGCCGCCAGCATCCTCGAACAGGCGGCGGACGGCCTGCCGGGTCTGGCCTGCCGGGCACCCCACGAAATCGTTGAACTGGTCGAAGCCGCCGATCATGCAGACGCGGGTACCCACGCGCCGTTTCGCCTCTGCCGTCCGGGTGTCTCCACCCATCGTCTGCGGGGTGAACGTCTCCATCGCGTCCGGTCCCATGTCCGCAATCCGCTCCAGGAACGGCATCATCCCCCCGCACGTGTGGTAGACGACGCGGAGGCCGGACCGGTGGGCGGCCGCGATGAGCGGGGCGTCGAACGGGGCGACGAAGCGGTCGAAGATCGGCGGCGAGATGACCGTGGACGACGCGTCGCCGCCGCCGAGTTCGAGGAGGTCGAACGCGGCGCCGCGTGCGGACTCGAGGAAGCCGAGCTTCGGGCGCTGGAGGAACGCCAGGAGCGCGCCGACCCAGCCCGCGTCGTTGAAGGTGGCGAGGATCGAACGGTTCGATCCCGAACAGCACCGCCGCGTCCTGCCAGCAGCCGGGTTGGCCGTAGACCGGGAAGCCCGGCACCGCCCCGCGGACGATCCCGCGATCGCCAAAGTCGGCGGCGGCCGAGGCGACCGCCGCGAGGTCGCACGCCGGCTCCAGGTCGATGGCGGTGAGGACGTCGAGATCGCGCTTTTCCTTGAGCAGGCGCTCCCGCACCCAGGTCGTCCGGCCGTCGTCCTGCAGCAGCGTCGTCAGCGTGCCGCGCGGCGTCACGAAGCGGTAGCGCGTCGTGCGGTAGTCGGGGTCGGCGACGTCCTCCTCCTCGAGGCGCCAGCCAGGGCCGCCGGCCTCGAGCGGGCGGCGGAGGGGCGTCGTCCAGCAAATCGCGTCGAGGCCGAAGCGGTCGAAGAACTCGAGCTCCGTGCCGCAGCCAGCCTGCCGCAGGAACGACGGCATCAAGTGGTGCGTCGTGGCCGGCAGACGGTCGGGGACGCCGCGGTCGAGGGCGGTGAGCAGCCGCCGGCGGGACGTCCAGCTCATTCCATCACCCGGCCCGCCATCCGCATCATGTAGTCGTGGTCGATGCAGGGGTCGTCGTCCCTGTGTCGCTCCATCAGCGCGAGCCGCGTGGCGAGGAGCGCCCGCAGGTTGCGGCCGTGAATCAGCGGCGACTCGCCGAGGTCGGTCGTCGCCATGAATTCCACCGGGCTGTCGAGAAGCGCGAGCAGGCGCCGCGTGTTCTCCATCTCACGCTCGATCGCGTCGGCCAGGCGGGCCCGGTGCCGGGCCTTCGATGTGTCATCGGGCGCCTCGAGCCACCCGTAGACGCTCGCCACCCAGGCGGCGAGGTTCCGCTGCGTTTCGAGCCAGGAGCGGAGTGCCTTCAGACGCACCATCTGGTCGGTGATGACGCCGGGCGCGCCGAGTTCCGTGGCCGCGCCGGCCAGCGGCTCGAGCCGCGCGATCGCCGCGTCGAGCGGAGCCCAGACGCGGGCATCCATCCGTTCCACGTCCTTGCCTGCCTGCGCCGGCTCGACCAGGCGGAACAGGACGTCGCGGCTCAGGTCCACGTTGTTCGGGTTGTGCGGGGTGGTGCACATGAAGCGCTCGTAGTACGCGCGCTCCTCCGCGGGGATGGCCTCGATGTCCGGCACGAGCGGACGCGCCCAGAGGCGGTACCACGCGAAGCCGATCGTCGAGTAGAGCGTGCAGACATTCGGGAACGAGAGAATCGCATCCTCCGCCAGACGCCACGCCTCGATCAGCGCCGGGGCACGTTCGTCGCCCGCCCAGGCGCGCGCCAGCCGCTCGACCTCGGCGTCGACGTCCATCCCGGGATCGAATTGGAAGCGGCGGAGAATCTCGTGGTTGACGTTGAACGGCACGATCTCGGGCGGGCAGGTGCCGCCCACCTGGGAGAGTTCCCGCACGCCGTTTCGATACAGCAGTGCGAGCCGCGTGTGGGTCAGCGTCGGGTACGGCACGCCGACCAGCGGCGCGAAGATCTGGTGCGGGCCGACCGCGGTGTAGAAGTGGGCGGCGGACGACCGGCTGCGGAGATCCGCCATCAGGGTTCGCTCGCGGTCATCGAACGCCTGCTGGAAGACGGTACCGCCGTTGATCGAATGCGAGTCGGGATAGCGCGGGTGGGTGTAGGGCATCTGCCAGCCCCGGGCCACCAGCGATGTCGTCTCCACCTCCAGGCCCTCGCCGAGACCGTTCCAGAGCGTGTCGTGCTCGCCCATGAACGACTCGAGGCGAGTGATGACGCGGAAGCCGGGCGACACGGCGCGGGCCGCGTCGCGGAGCGTGCGGAAGAAGAGGAGCGCGTGCTCGCCGGCGACCCGGGCGATCGCCTCGTGGTCGCGCCACTCGCGGACCATGTAGGGGCCGCCGTTGCGCCCGACGTAGAGCGACGTCGTGTGCTCGAAACCCGAGCCGCTGTCGTTGGTCCAGATGGTCAGGAACCCGAGGTCCGGGACCTCCGCGAGCAGCTTCGCGAGCATCTCCGCGTAGTGATCGCGGACCCGCGGATGGGCCAGCGTCATCGTGTAGCGCGGCTTGAACGACCGGAAGGGATGGTCCACGCGGGCGCCGCGGAGCATCGGGTAGCGTGCGAAGAACTCCTCCGGCACCGACCGGGGCTCGAAGCAGAGCAGGCCAGGGACGAGGCCGTACTTGCGCGCCAGGTCGGCGTTGCGCTTGAGGAACTCCAGGTTGGCCGACAGGTAGTAGGGAGGGTAGAGCCCGCGGTTCAGCGAGGAATCGACGAACTGATCGAGCGCGGGGCAGTAGGTGTAGAACATCGGGTAGATCTCGCCCTTGGGGCCCGTCTCAAGGGCCATGGGGTAGGCGAGGCCGTTCACCTCGATGTGGGTGAAGCCGGACGCGGCGAGGCGCCGCACGTAGGTGTCCCGGTTGAGGCCGTGCTGGATGCGGGCCTCCTGCGTCAGGAAGATGTCGTAGCACGAGCGGTTCCAGCCGAACGTCGGCTGGAGCCGAAACGCGCCCCCCGCCGGAAGCGGCCGATCGGCGAGAACGTCGAAGACGTAGGCGGCGGCGCCGAACAGGCCGGCCGCGGCCGGCGACTCGAGCAGGCCGGACCCGTCCTCGGCGAATTCGGCCCGCACCACCGCCGGTCCGCCGGCGGCGGCACGCTGCGGCGGCGCGCCCGCGATCCTGATTCGAAAGACGCCGGGCTCGGCGCTGCCGGAGGTAGAGCCCACGGTGACCGGGGCCCCGCTTCTCCGATGCAGGTCCTCCGCCACCGTGCGGCACACGATCGGAGCGCCCTCGTCGAGCCTGATTTCACGAATGCGGGCGAGCGCCTGGGCGAGAGTCATGATGGTCCTTCACCCCTGCTCGGCGGCGACAGCCGCTATCAGCCTGTCCACTTCCGCGTCGGTGTTGCAAACGTGGAAGGATGCGCGAACCGCGTTGAGCCCGGCTTCGGTGACGCTGCGGACCCGGAGGCGCCGCGCGGTCAGCGCATTCGCCACCTGCCCGTTGTCGCGCCCCGGAATCCGGAACGTCACCATCGCCGATCGGGCCTCGGGTTCGGCCGGCGAGAGCAGTTCCACCGACTTCCGTGCCTGAAGCGCGCCGCGGAACCGCTCGGCCATCGCCTGGTTGTGCTGCCAGATCCTCGGCAGGCCAAGCGCCGCCACGAAGTCCACCGCGGACTCGATGCCGTAAACGAGCGCGTCGTTCTGCGTCCCGTACTCGAACCGCTGCGCGTCGGCTCGAAGCGTCAGCCGCCGCTCCGCCAGCGAGGTCGACTCGTCCGAGTAGGCGCCGACGACGACCGACTTCAGGTCCGGCAGGCGGTCCCGCCGGACGTACAGGATGCCCGTGCGCTTCGGGCCCATCAGGAACTTGTGGCAGCTGGCGGCGTAGCAGTGCGCCCCGGTCGCCGCGACGTCGAACGGGAACTGCGCCAGTGACTGCGCGCCGTCCAGGGCGAACCACACGTGCCGCTCGGCGGCCAGGCGGCCGATCTCGGCCACCGGCAGGACCTGCCCCGTCGTGCACGTCACGTGGCTGACGAAGATCAGCCGCGTGCGGGGCGTCATCAGCGCGCGAATGCGTTCCACGGTGCCCGTCCGGGTTCCGAGATCGGGCTCGAACGTCCGCAGGACGATGCCGGCGGTGTCGATCTTGTGAAGCAGCGGGATGACCAGCGCCGGGTGTTCGTGCATCGAGGTGATGACCTCGTCGCCGGCCCCGAGCGGCAGCCCATTGAGGACGATGTTGATGCTCTCGGTGGCCGTGCTCGTCAGCGCGATCTCGCCCGCCGAGCACGAGGGCCCCAGCAGCGACGCGCACTTGCCGCGGATCCGCGTCCAATCGCCCTCGTCGTGGCCGGGGCTCGGGGCGCGCTCCTCCCGATCCATCTCCGACTTCACCCGGTCGCTGACCGCGCGCGGCGAGGCGCCCAGCCCCGCGGTATTGAAGTACGCGTAGTCGGCCGGGAGCTGGAACTGCTGTCGAAGACCGCGCCACGGATCCGGGGCCGGCTGCAGGCGGCGCGCGAGACCACTCGCGGCAGCGCCCGCCGCATCGGGCTGGAGGATCAAGGCGCCGGCCGCGGCGCCGACGCCCGCCAGGAAATCGCGTCGTTCGATCATCGTGTCCACCATCACTCAAGCGCAATCGTGAAACCGGAGGCGCCGTCCACCCGGGCCTCGAAGTCGGCGTACCTGCTGGCTTCGACCACGGATCGGCGGAACGCCACGTCACGCGAGCCATGCCGCACGCCGCGCACGTCGCGACCCGCCGGCAGAAGCACGTGGAGCGTCACATCGGCTGCGGCCGCCTCGACCTCGATGTCGATCCGGTCGCCGGCGTGCCGGAACGAGTAGCCGATCCCCCGCCCCGACGCCGCGTAGCGCACCGACGCCTCCGCTTCGGAGAGGCCGGCAGCGACCCATCGGGGCGCGAGCGTCACCACGTCGAACCCGCAGCCGTCGTCCACGATCCCCGCGAGGCCCTCGACGAGCGCCCACAGCATGGCGCTCGATCCCCACCCGTCGGTGGGCAGCGCCTCCGGGCTCGTGCTGGTCTCGACGCTGGCCGCAGTCCCGTCGGGGAAGTACCACAAGTAGGTCTCCCCCTTCTGCGAGATGAGCCGATGATACCGCTCGAGGATCTCGATGCCGTACGCTTCGAACCCGTGCTCGAATGCCGCGCGGGCCAGTTCGCCGCCGACGAGCGGCATGATCCCGCCGTTGCAGTAGGCGCCCGCGACCAGGCGCTCGTCGCCGAAGATGCCGTCGGGGAACGGCGGGTCGATGGCGAACCACTCCGCGAACGCGCCTGACGAGGCTCGCCTGCGCTGGTATTCGCGGACGATCGACGCCGCCTGTTCGTGGCCGGCCACGCCGCGGTTGATGTCCATCGGGTTGCTCAGGCTGAGCTGCGACGACTCGTCCACCCCCTCGATGGTCACCGGCGTCAGCTTCACGAAGTGCGTGTAGAAGCGGCCGTTCCAGCACGCGCGATTGAGGGCCGCCCGGATCTCGACCGCGCGCTCGTCCCAGTACGCGCCGCGGGCGGCGTCTCCGAGGCGCCGGCAGATCTTCGCCAGCAGGCGATACGCCTCGTAGTAGCCGCTGTTGTCGCCGTGCATCAGGCCCCAATAGGTGTCGTCGGTGATCTGGAACTGCAGCCAGTCGTGCCGACCGGCCGTGTAGGCGAAATCCCAGGTGTCGATGGTGTAGGCCCGCTTCACCAGGCCGTGCGCCTCGTCCCAGTACCACGGGTGCGTGCGGATGTAGGCCATCGCCCGCTCGAGGCTGGGCAGCAGCGCGCGCATCCAGGCCTCGTCGCCCGACGCCTGCCAGGCCAGGTAGGCGGCCTTGACGAAGCGATACTCGACGTCGGCCTCGACCGGCACGCGCACGTACTTCGTCCAGTTCTCGCGCTCGCTCGGGGGCTTCTCGGGAAACGTCGTGTAGTAGTCGAACACGCGACCCGTCGCCGCCTGCGTGTCGGCGAAGTGCTGCACGGCGCTCGTGAGGTCGGGCTCGAAGTACCGGAACCCGCGCATCATGTCGCTGTGGTCGCGGATCCAGATCGAGCGGGCGTCCGGCGTGCGGTACCCGCGAATCCGCCCGCCGTCGATCGTCAGGTCCAGCCGGTCGTGCTCCAGGAACGTCCGCACGGCGGGGTAGAGGTCGTCGAACGCCGGCCGTCCGGTCCTGATCGAGACCTCACTTGCTTCGCGCATCGATGGTCACCGTGTCGCGGAAGTACCGCACCTTGTCCACGCCGCCCGTGTCGGTCGAGGCGTCGAACGGGAGCCCGTGGAACGACATCCCGTTCTGGAACAGCACCCGGTCGCCGTACTGGGCGCGCGTCATGTTGACGATGCTGTAGGTGAGCTGGCTGCCCTCTTCGGACAGGAAGACCAGGTCGCCGTCGGTCTGCACGGCTCCGTACCCGATCTTGCCCTTCTCGAACAGGTAGCGCGGGCGCCGGTAGTCGCGCGCGATGTCGAGGCGGAGGTCCTGCTTCACGCCAATGGTGATCCGCCGCGCGCCGGCCTCGATCCGGACCGCCAGGCCCGACGCGGTCGGGACGGTCTCGACGAGCGACACCCTGCGCGCGAGTTCCGCCGGCGCGACGTCCTTCGCGTGCGGGATGAGCACCGTCACCATCCCCTCGGTCTGGGTCGGCTCGAAGTGCCGCGCCACCGCCTGGTAGATCGCCTGCTCGTCCTGGTAGTGGCGCTTCTGCGGTTCCACGCCTTCCATGCGGAAGTGACTCTGCGGGAATACGACGAGCAGGCGCTTCGCATCCGGGAACGCCGTGGCGCCGACGACGTCGTAGCCCGTGTCGTACCAGTGGTCTCCGCGCGCGAGGATCTGCCGGGTGTGCCAGAGATTCGCGAGCGTGAAGTACTCGTTGGTCCCCGACTTGAACACGTCGAAGACGACGAACATCTCGGGGTCCTTCAGGTAGACGACCACGCGGTCGGCGTCGTAGCCCCAGCCGTCGTCGAGCAGCCGCGTGCGCGCGTAGTCGAATTCGGGCTGCACCAGGAAGTCCACCTTGCGCGTCCGGACGGGCCGGTAGGAGCCCGCGTCTCGCATGAACTCGAGCAGCGGCTGCGCCGGGATCGGACCCTTCTGGCTGTAGCGCTCCTCGTTCGCCTTCTGGCCCATCCAGATCTTCTCGGGCCGCACGCACAAGCGGTTGTGGAAGTAGTCCTGGCGGTAGGCGCCGTACGGGCCGCTCGGCATGTAGTCGCGGTACCCGCCGTCGTGGAGCAGCAGCGACCCGCCGCTCATGAGCATGGAGATGCTGTTCTCGTCGGCGTGGCCGTGCGTCATCTTCTCCTCTTCGACCGGGATGCTGTCGCGGAGGTAGTCGCGGAAGTTCATCCCGCCGTCGCCCTCGTCGCGGTAGTTCAGCATCAGGTAGGTCGAGTCGGGCTTCCAGCCGTTCCGGAACACCACCTTCTTGCCCTGCACGTCCTCCATGACCTCGCCGCTCAGGTTCGCGGGCGCGCGGGGCGCGATGTCGTCGCGGCCCCAGCGATACGCGTCGAGCAGGAAGCACCCGAGGCCGGCGCTGGTCGGCTTGCTCAGATCGACGTAGTGCGCGGCGATGCGCTGGGCCGCCCACTTCATCTCGGGATCGTTCAGCCGGGCGGCGGCCGTCTCGAAGAACACCAGGAAGTGCTGCCAGTTCTGGGGCCAGGCCGCGTCGCCGAAGTCGGGCACCATGTCGCCGGGCGACATGAGATTCAGGAAGTACTGGGCGTAGTAGAACACCTCCGGCGTTCGGAAGAGGTCGCCGGTCCTGTCGAGCGCGTCCGCGTAGCCGAGCAGCGAGTAGAGCCAGACGCCGTGGTAGATGGTCGCGTCCTCGATTTCCCAGTTGCCCCAGTTGTCGTCGCCGAGCGCGTGGCGCTGCAGTTCCCAGCGCGCGGCGCGGGGATGCGTCGGCATCGCGCGAACGGCCCATGCCAGCGTTTCCGCGCGCAGCATCGCGCGGTTCATGGGGCCCCACTCGGAGGTCTGGAGCAGGTAGTCGAGGCTGTGCGCGGCCAGCGCCTCGATCTTCGCGGCTTCGGCCGGCGTGAGCTGGCCGAGCCGGTGCAGCGTGTCGTAGGCCCGGAGGTAGCGCATGACGACGAAGAAGTCGGGGAGCGCCGGCACGCCGTTCGAGTAGTCGGGCCGCGCGTTCGCCGCCGACTCCGGGAATTGCGACCGGTAGTCGCCGTAGGTGAGCAGCACCTCTTTGGCGCGCTCGGCGTAGACGGGGTTGCGCTCCATCTCGAAGAGCGCCGCGTAGATGGAGGCGAGGTCGATCAAGCCCCCCGGCGCGCGGTAGCCGAACGGGCTGGCCGGGTCGAACGTCTCACGCCAGCGGGCGAGGCTCTCCTCGCGATGATCCCATGTGTAGTCGGCCGAGGCGCGCGCGTAGGCCAGGTAGTCGGCGCACGTGACGGCGATGCCCGGCGCGACGGTCGTTCGTGCCGTGGCCTGTCGGCCCTTCGCCTGACCCTTCCCGGTCGTCGCCGATCCGGCCGTCGCCGGCGATTGTGCATCGAGGCTCCGGAACGCGGCGCCGGCCGCGACGACCAGGACACCGGCCACGACGAGCTTGCTGACGCTGCGCATGTCTCACCTCGCTCCATCGAATGCCTTCCAGCAGCGGAACACCTCGAGCACGTTCTCCGGGCGGGCGCCCGGGCCGAACTCGCACTGGGCGATGACGCCGCCCTCGGCGTACAGGCGGTCCCTCACGTCGCCGACCGCGCGCCTGACGTCCTCGAGCGATCCGAACGACAGGACCGCCTGCCGGTCGATCTCCCCCCAGAAGGTGATCTGCCCGCGGAACCGGCTCATGGCCCCGGTGCCCATGCAGGCGACCTGGCTGTTGATCGCGCCGACACCGACCTCGATCAGGTCGGGCAGGATGTCCAGGATCCAGCCGTCGGAATGCATGAAGACGAACTTGCCGGCGCGCCGCGCGATGTCGCAGTACTGCCTGTAGATCGGCTTGTACAACGCGCGCCAGAGGGCCGGCGACACCATCATCCGATCCTGGGCGCCCCAGTCGTCCATGATCACGATCGCGTCAACGTCGGTCGCCGCCCACGCTTCGACCTCGGCGAGGTAGTGAGCGTGCAGGCGCTCGAACAGCTCCACGAAGCCGGGCGGGCGCGTGAACACGTCCACCAGCGCCTGCTCCATGGTCCTCAGGAAGCACAGCCGCTCGAACGGCCTGACCAGCGTACCCGCGAGCACGAACTGGTCCGTCGAGGCGCAGAACGCGTTCACCGCGCCGCGATCGACGGCCAGCGTGCACGCCGGGGGCTGGAAGCGCTCGAGGTCGCTCCACTCCCCGATCAGCGGTTGCCGGACGATGCCGATCACGCCGCCGTGGATGTTCTCGAACCGGCAGCCCCACTCGTCGACGTACAGGCCCTTCTGGTAGCGCTGGCCCACGACCGGCAGCGGCTTCAGGTAGAGGCCGGGTGAAGTGACGATGTCGTCCGGGAACTCGGCCCGGAGACGGGCGACATCATCGGGGTAGTGCTCCTCGGCCCATGGCAGCACCCAGGCTTGTCGCGGCACGGCGGGCGGCGACGCGAATTCGAGCGATTGCCGGACCAGGTCGCGCCGCGTCATCGGTCCCTCCCGCCCGCGCTCACGCGATCGCCGCGGGGATACGTGTCGTAGCCGTCGAGGTCCACCGGCAGGCCGGCTCGCGCCCAGCCGGCACCCGCCTCGGCCGGGAGCAGGTGCCGCTCGTAGCATCGGCTCAGCGTCTCGTTCAACCCCGGCACGTAGCATCGCCCCGCCGCGTCGCCACCGACGACGATCGCATCCGGGAACGAGACGGGCTCGCTCACCGATTCGTGCATGCCGTTGACGGCCAGCGTGTGGGCCATCGCGGCCTCCGGACCGCAGGCGATCGTGGCCGGAGATCGTGCCGCGTCGATCGCAGCGAACAGCTTCGTGAACTGCGGGCTGTCGTCGGGGGCGCCGTAGCGCTTGACGTGCCCCGCCGCGTCGCGCGCGACGACGCCTCCCGCCTTCGCGTCGAACGTCACCGATGCCGTCTCGAACTCGAGCGTGAAGCGCGGGTCGATGGCGGTTTCGGTGGCGTGCGAGGCGTACATGAGGACTTCCACCCCGGTGTCGGTGCTCAATCGGCAGGCAGCCGTGTCGCACGACTCGATCGGGTAGGCGCGGTACAGCTCGGCCTGCACGGTGCGCGGCCTGGCGCTCAGGTGGATCTCCGGTCCGCCGAGATAGAGCAGGTTGTGGAGGAAGTGCGCCATCGCGTTGTTCGCCGGTCCGTCCAGCACCCATCTGCCCGTCGCCGGGTCCTTCAACCGTCCCGCCCACTGGTTCCGCCGGTAGTAGGACATGTCGCGCGGCCAGCAGCAGAGCGTCGAGAACCGGACCGGCCGGCCGAACAGCCCGGCAAGGATATCTCGCTTGAGCGCCTGGATGGCCGTCGAGTACGACCACTGGTAGCCGATCATCACGAAGCGGCGGCAGCGGTCGCGGGTCGAGATCAGCCGCGCCGCCTCCTGCACGGTCGCGCCGAGCGGCTTGTCGCACAGCACGTCGGACCCGTGCTCGAGCGCGGCGCAGGACTGGGGGACGTGATAGTGGATCGGGGACACGACGACCGCGAGGTCGGCCTCGTGCCCGGCCGCGTAGAAGGCGGCCACCTCGTGGAAGACCGGCACGCCTCGCGCCTCCACCCACGGCCAGCCGCGCGACGCCCGAGCCTCCGGGTCCACCACGCCGGCCAGCACCGCCCGCTCCGCCGGCACCTGCTCGAGGAGCGTCTGCAGGTAGTAGTAGCCGTAGCCGCCGATGGCGACCATGAGCACCCGGACGGGGCCTTTCTTCGCGATCGTCACCGCAGCTCCTTCACGCGCTCGAGCAGGTCCGCGTCGCTGACGGTGTGCGTGGCGAGATCCACGAGTAGCGTCCGGATCTCGAACGCGCCGAGCGCGACCGGGAACTCGACGCCAAGCGCGGGGATGCGCACCCGGGTCCCGCGGGCCATTCCCGTCGGCTCGAACAGCCGCAGGACGAGCGAACGGCCGTCCTCGCTCAGCTTCAGCGCGGACAGCCGCGCCACCTCGTCGTCGAGGGCGACGCCGGCGAGCGGCCCCGGCCCGTCGCCGGAGGGATACGCGCAAAGCGCCATCAGTCCCTCGGTCCTGACCGCGGCCTCGCGATCGATCGCCTCCAGGCGGTCGGCGGCCGGCCCGGCGTTCAGCCAGAACCGGAAGACGTGCTCGCCCTGGTCCTCGCGCGGCTCGAACCGGTCCTGCCGGACGATCGGCGTCACGTCGTCCACGGGGTGCCCGGCGTAGGCCGGCGCGCGCAGGAGCGACAGCCGCACCTCGCCGTCGGCCACGTCGAAGCCGTAGGTGGCGTCGTTGACGATCGTCAGCGCCCGCCCGCCGTCGGGAGACAGGACCGCCAGCCAGCGGTGGCCGACCGCTTCTTCGGCCCGCGGGCGCACGACCTCGACGCCGTAGGCCGTCTGCGCCCGCACCTCTCCGCCGGCAAGTGTCGTCGGCAGCGCGAGCTTCAGCATCGTGTCGCGTTCGAACCACGATACGCGGATCTCGACTTCGACCTCGGTCCCGGTTCTCGGGACCATGTAGCGGATCGCGACCGCCGAGCGGCCGCAGGAGAGCAGCGACTCGATCGTCGTGCGCACGGGGCCGCTCTCGATCACGCGAACCGGCGCCAGTTCAGAAGCCGCCACGCCGGCGAACGCCGCGGCTTCGACGGCCGACATCACGGTGAACTCGCCGATGAGGTCGCGGAACGCCCGTGTCTTCATGCCCCAGGGATCGGCGGTGTCCTTGACGAGCAGCGGGCGGAAGGCCGGGCCGCTCAAGTATTCCACGCCGCCAACGGCGAAGCGGGAGAGGAGGCCGGTGGAAGAAGAGATGTGGACGTGAGGCGCAGGGCTGCCCGCCTCCGCGCTAAGCGCTTCGGCGAGGCCTCGCCAAAGCCCGCGAGCAACGGTCGCGGGCGGCGGCGGGAAGCCCTGCGCTATCTCGCGATCTTCGAGGCGGCAGGAGAAGCGGGAGGTGCACGACGGCGGGAGCGACGCCCTGAACACGACGCGCTTTCGCTGGTCGTTCCGGATGTTGCAGCTTTCCTTCTCGACCTGCAGGGGGACGTCACGTCCCTGCGAGTCGGTGAGGCGCGGTTGCCAGAACACGTTCGGGTTGAAGTTCGGCTCCGGCGGCTGGAACTCGCAGGCCACGACGTGGGTGACGGGGAAGGGGTGGTGGTTGTGGACGAACAGGGGGAACTCGCCGTCGGCGGCGGCGGGCTGTCCGCCGAGAAACGCGAAGAACGCCCTCGCGCGGAGTCGGCCGACGATGTCCGCACCGTGGCCGAGCCGCTCCAGGGCCTGCCGCTCGACCTCGGGCACCCCTTCCCCGGGCAGCACGTCGTGGAACTGGCAGTAGAGCAGGTCTTCGAGGCTCGCCCGAAGCTCGGCGCCCGGATAAGGAAGGAGACCCTGGACGGCCGCATTGGCGAGCATCGACTCGGCGACGAACAACCCGCGCTCGAGCCTCGCGTGCGCCCGCTTGACCGTCGCCATCGACGTATAGCACCCGACGGCCCAGGGATTGAGGTCGTGCGGCCAGCGGGGGAGCCCGGCGTCGTCCCTCATGGCGTCGAAATAGTCTTCGGGCCGGCCGTGCTGGATGCGGAATCCACCGCGCGACGCCGCTCCCGGAGCGATCATCCCGGCCAACGCGCGCAGGTCCTGGCGCGACGGCCCGCCGCCGTGATTCCCGACGCCCCAGAGGACCATCCCGCGCGGCCGGGCCTCATGAGCCTCGATCCAGCGCCGGACCTTGTCGGCCGCCTTGCCGAGCTCCGAGTTGTAGTGTTCGGACGAGCGGTGCGCGAGGACGGTGGACCCGTCGAAACCCACCCACACGAAGTCATCCGACGGGAGATCGAGCCAGGCGCGATCCGGCCGGCAGAAGAGGTAGCCGTCGTAGCCCGACTTCGCCAGGATCTGCACGAGCCCGCGCGTGTGGCCGAAGGCGTCGACGCTGGCGGCCACGCGCGGCTCGACGCCGAACTTCTCCATGAAGTAGCGCTTGCCGACGAGGATCTGGCGCACCAGCGACTCGCCCGAAGGGATGTTGCAGTCCGGCTGGAGATACCAGCCTCCCATCACGTGCCAGCGCCCCTGGCGGACGAGTTCCTGGATCCGGGCGAAGAGCGCGGGTTCGTGCTGCTCGACCCACGAGTAGAGCAGCGCCTCGTTGTGGCAGAACACGAAGCCGTCGAACTGCTGGCAGAATCCGGCCGCCGCGCGGAAGGTGCCGAGCGTCACCGCCAGGCCTTCTTCCCACGGCCAGAGCCAGGCGGGGTCGATGTGCGCGTTGCAGACGAGGAAGAGGGGCTTATCGGCCATTGGCGTCATTCACGCGGGAGCACGATCTCGACCTCGACTTCGTCAGCCGTCATCGGCGCATCGGGCAACGAGACGACGTCCCGGGCGCGCTCGGCGACCACCCGGCCGCCGACCGTTACCCTGGTCAGCGGCGCCCGCGCGGCTTCGCGGCTGACCTTCACGTCCAACGTCCCTGAACCATAGCGCATGCGTCCGGTTGCGTAATCGAGGCCGGGCAGCAGCGCCGGCCTGACGGTCAGGCCGCCGGCCCGGGCGCGCACGCCGAGGACCTGCTCGACCAGGAGCGCCAGCATCTCGGACCACGTCCACGGAATGATGCCGACCTGGGGATACGGCGGCGAGGACCGGGGCCCGTAGAACTCGAACCATGAACCCGCCGGCGCGCCGGTGACCTGGTCGAGCCACCGCAGGACCCGCCACGCCCGATCGGGGACGCCGCACTCGACCGCGGCCCGTGCCACGAAGAGCGACGCAAACGGCCAGCCGCCGGGCGAGTCGGGTTCCGACGACACGTGGTAGCGCCCGTAGCCGCCGTCTTCCCACTCCTGGTTCCACAACGGTTCGACGCTCGCGAGCGTCCGGCGGGCCAGCGGGGACCCCGGCCTGAGAAACCGGGTCACGATCGCCAGCGTCACGCACGTGTCCGGGTTCAGCCGGTGGTCGCCCGGTCTGAGGAGCGGCGCGTCGGCGGGCATCATCGAGTCCGGGACCGGTTCGATGCGGTCCTGCACGGTGCCGTCGAGGTTCATGCGCTTCACGAGCGCGCCATCGACGGCGAATCCGTACTTCGGATGCGACAGCGCAGTGGCCTGCAGGCGGTCGGCATGCAGGAACCAGTATGAGGCTCGATCGAACTTCTTGATCCTGATCGCGAGACTCGCCGCCGCGCGCAGGCCGCTCCACACGCAGGCCTGGTGGACCAGCTCCAGGCCGGGCCGGATGCCGTGGATCCGGTGCCGTTCCCAGAACTCCCGGGCATTCGACAGCAGCCCGCTGTCGCGGTGCGCGAACTCGGGCCGCAAGGGGTAATCGGCGACGGCTTCGATCCGGGGCCAGTGCCTGCAGACGAGCGAGAGGTCGCCGGTCCACCGGACGTACTGCTCCAGCGCGGTGAGGAGCACGCCGTTCTGGTCGAGCTCGACCTCGTCCGGCCCGCGCACTTCGCTCGAATCCATCGCGCCCCCCTCGGGCGTGATGAACTCGCGGAGGAGACGGTCGAGCAGGCAGGCCGCGCCTTCGAAGTCGCCCGCCATCAGGAACCCGGTCGCGACAAACGCCTGGTCCCGGACCCACTCCCGGTTGTATTGCCAGATGCTCGCGTCCATCCGCCCGGTCGCCGACTTCGCGGCCGCCAGCTGGTACTGGCTGACGCGCGCGAAACGAGCGAGCAGCGGGTCGGAGAACGTGAAGCGCGACGCGCGGTCCCAGCGCTCGCGCGCCGCGGGCGCCACCGGGCAGCGCTCGACGCGCAGTTCGACCCGGTCGGCCCCGGGGACGATCTCGTACACGAAGCACGCCGGAGCGGCGCCGGCCTCGCTCTCCGCGGCGACCGTGCGGCCTCCGGCGCTCGTGCTGACCCGGACCGGCCCGCGCCCCGAGGCACGACGGACGCGCACCTCCCGGGCCAGACGGGGCGAATCGGAGTCGGGGCAGTAGAACAGCTCGCGAACCTCGCCGCCGTCCCAGTCCCACACGGCCTCGACGGCCGGGACGCCGTCACGGGTCGTCCAGGCCACGCGCGTGGCGTTCGCCATCGCGTGATGCGGCTCGCAGTCGGTTCCGACGCGCGCGAGGGTGGCGTCGAGGCCCCGGATCGGGTCCATCGTCAACGCGTCGCGCTTCTTCCCGAGCCGGTCGGGGTCCATCAGCAGCAGGCCGATCGGTGTGCCCTCTCCGGATGGCGCCCACTGGACCGCGGCCTGGATGCGCCCGTTGCCGAGGAAGAAGTAGGAGACGTCCCGCAGCCGCGTCCGGACGTCCGCGTGGCCGAGGTTCGGGTCGTCGTCGTAGACGTGTTCTGCCGGGTTGATCATGGCGGTCTCGCGCTACACGCTGCCGGCCGCGGCCGCGGTCGAGCGTTGTTCGACCAGCGCGGCGAGCGCGGCCAGGTCGGCGGCCATGCGGGTCTCGGCGACGCGCGGCCACTGCTCGCGCGGGAGCGGCTGGCACGACGGCTGCCGCGCCGTCCGCTCGGCGAGCGCGGTCAGGCTGCGGAACTCCTGCGCCGTCAGGTCGGGGAACTTCGACAGGAACGCCGGGTCGAACACCGGCAGCGCGAAGCTGCCGCCGTGGTCCTCGACCGAGAAGTGCACGGGCCGGTCGAGCGACGCGACGAGATCGACGATGGCCGGCAGATCGACGATTCCGGAGCCGAGCGGCGTCGGAAACGTCGTGAAGCCCGAGGACCCGAGGGCGATGGCGCCGTCCTTGATATGCGTGCTGACCACCCAGGGCAGCAGCCGCCGGGTGGCCGCGACGGGCTCCTCGAGCATCGTCAGCAGGTTCATCGTGTCGAGGCAGATGCCGACCCAGCCGCCGGGCCGCGCCTCGCACATCTCGAAGAGCCGGAGGAGCTCGTGCGAGGTGAACTCGAAGTGCGTTTCGATGGCGAGCGTCACGCCCGCGTCCTGCCACATCGCCGCCTGCTCGCGGAGGGCCTGCGCCGTCTCGCCGAGCAGCGTCTCGGTCGCCGGCGCGTCGTCGTGCCAGCGCATCAGCCCGCCCGAACACGATCGGACGACGCGCGCGCCCAGCGCCAGCGCCTGCCGGATCGCCTGGCAGTTGTCGTCGACGATCGACTTGGGCGACCAGGTGACGAGGTCGCGCGGGACGTGCTGCGCGCCGCCCCACTCGAGGTAGAGGCCGCGCTCCCCGGCGAAGTCCTTCAACCGCTCGAGCGCCGAGGCATCGAGGCCCGCCTGGTGTTCGGGCTGGAGTCCGGAGAAGGCGACGCCCTCGGCGCCGTGAGCCTCCGCCCATCGCAGCGTGGCGAGCGGGGCGAGGTTCAGCGGAAACAGGCCGTAGTTGTCGATGCCGACCAGGGGCCGTTTCCTCGCGGCGTCGGCGCTCATTGGATGTTCACCATCACGAACAGCAACACCAGGATCACGCCGACCAGGGCGCAGGTGCCGAAGAAGCCGATGTAGTCGCCCCGCGCCGGCTTCAGGATCTCCCAGCCGGTGCCCGGGAAGAGCTTGTCCGAGTCGAACCTGGCGGGGTCCGCGCAGGACGCTTCGACCGCGGCCCGGTCGGCCTCGGCGGTCGCCTGGACCGGCGTGTGGACGCGCGCGAAGAAGCGATCGAGGTTCGGCGTGGGCACCCGGGGCGTGACGTACGAGAACGCGACGAGCAGGACGAACGGGAAGAGCGCGTCGAAGAAGAACCGGACGGCCAGCAACTGCGGCTTGCTCGAGTGGCCGAAGTCGATGCCGAACCAGCTCAGCGATCCAGACCTCGGCGTTGAACCGGCCGAGGCCGACTCGCGGCGACGCGGGGTCGGCGGGGTTCGTACGGGCGACGCGGTCGAAGAAGATGCCGACCGGCTCCATCTCGCGCGTGCTCTTGACCGGGTCGCCGACCTTCGCCGCCCGCCCTTGGGCCACGTCGGCGGTCGTCGCCTTCGAGACCACCTGCACCGACCGGGCGGCCGTCTCGGCCAGGAAGGCGGGCCGGCGGTTGGCCCACTCCATCGCGGCGAAGGAGGTCGGCACCAGCGCGTAGACGACCAGGCAGGTCGCCACCTGCAGGATGACGGCCCACCTGGTGACGCGCCGCCAGAGGAACCCGAGCCAGATCGACGCGCCGAAGATCGCCGGGATCGAGATGATGTACTGGAAGAGCCCGAGCAGGTTGTCGGCGACGAGCGCCACCAGGATGCCGCCCACCAGCGTGACCGCCACCATGATCCGCCCGACGACCAGGTAGTGCCGGTCGGACCGATCGGGGACCCACGGCTTGTAGAGGTTCCTGATGAAGAGCGCGGAATGGGAGAGCGCCGAGGCGCCCAGCCAGGACATGCTGCCCGAGAGGACGCCGACCAGCATCAGGCCCACCGCGCCCGGCCAGAGCAGGTCGCGCGTCATCACGCCCCAGATGAGGTCCGGGTCGTGCAGGCCGTTGGAGTAGATGGCGACGGCGAGCAGCCCGGCGAACGCCCAGCACAGCATCAGGAGCCGCTTGAGGAACATGCCGCCGATCATCCCGATGCGCGCCGCGAACTCGTTGGTCGCCGACCCGGCCGTCTGCATCCCCGACGCGACGGCGACGATCGACACGAGATTGGCCAGCACCATGGCGACGACCGTGTACCACGCGTAGTCGCTCAGCGTCGCCGACCCGAACAGCTGGAACATGTGCGCGGGGACGCGCCCGTGAAGGCCCGCCAGGCCCCCGATATGGGACAGCCCGACCGGGATGAGCAGCACCGAGAAGACCACGATCAGCGTCCCCTGGATGGCGTCGGTCAGGGCCGCCGCGCGGAAGCCGCCGAGCATCGTGTAGATGCCGACGACGAGCACGTAGACGACGTAGAACCAGGCCTCGTTCACGTAGGAGACGAACGACCGCAGCTCGCCGCGCTTCTCCTTCTCGCGCAGTTCGTCCTCGCGCGTCCGCTCGACCGGCGTGAGCGAGGCCGGGGCGCGCGTCTCGAATCCGCCGCAGTTCCGCGAATTCCGCGATGCTCTGGCGCTCGGCCGGCGTGCACAGCTCGATCGGCTTCGGCGTCATCGCCACCGCCGTCTTGGCCGCCACCAGGTAGCCGATGCCGCCGCCGATCAGGGCCGACAGCACGAGCGTGAACACCGCGTAGGAGGCCGCGAGGAACCGGCTCTCGAACCGCTCGGCGAAGTAGTCGCCCACCGTCGTGAGCCGCACGCGGCGGAAGAGCATGACCGATGAACCAGTAGAACGGCGTGAGGAAGAGGACCAGCGACTGGATCCACATGCCGCCGATGCCCTGGCGGTAGACCTCGCGCGAGACGGCGACGGCCTGGTCGGCGTGCGTGGAGGTGCCGAAGTTCAGGAAGAACTGGAAGGCCTTGCCGAGCTTGCGGCCCGCGAGGAAGAAGTCGTCGAGCGTCGGCGACCCTGCGGGCGGCCCGCTTGCCGAGCCAGAGGACCACGGCCAGGTACATGGCGACGAGCGCGAGGTCGACGACGTGGAGGCCCCAGAAGTGCATCTGGCTCCTGGCCGGGAGGGCGGACGGCGGAGTGATTCTCCCCGACCGGTGCCACCGTCGTCAATCGCCCCCTGATGAACGGGACCGCGAGTCCGGTGGCCTCCGCGCGCACGTCCTGGAGCACCTCGGAGAGGCTGATCGTGCGCGCCTTCTCGCGAATGGCGGGCAGGTACTGGCCCTGGAGGCCTTTCGCCTCGTTCGGCAGCCCTTCGCAGGTGTCCTTCAGCACCTCGGCGGTGAAGACGCGCCCGCCCGAGTAGTCGCGCATCGCCAGGCGCCCGACTGCGACGTCTGTCGGCATGGCACACTCCGACGCAGAGGTCGCAGGCCGCCTCCTCGACGATCTGGTCGATTGGCTCGACCGGACCGTCGAGCAATCCGATCGGCAGGCCGGCGCCTCACGCCGCGCCATCACCACCTAAAGCACACGCCGGCAGGCATTTGCAGCGCCAGTTCCGACTCGGGCCGGGCTGGCCCGGAACTTGCCCCTTCTACAGGCGGGCGGCCAGGGTGACCGAGCGAACTCGCCGGCCGGCTGCTGCAGGGCCGGCAGGGTTCGCGGGCTCCTGGTCCGGTCGAAACGAACGCATTCGGGCGCCCGTCCGCCCGTCCAGCGAGGCACGCGATGTCAGCCAGCTCCAAGTTCCACTGGAAGGTCTTCGTCAGTTTCTACGTCGTCTTCTCGTTCGTCGCGCTCGCCGTATCGGGTGTCGTGCTCTACGTCGCGCCGCCCGGGCGCATCGCCAACTGGTCGGTGTGGCGGCTGGCGCTGCTCAGCAAGGCGCAGTGGCAGGCGCTCCACACGATCGTCGCCCTGGTGTTCCTGATCGCGGGCGCGTTCCACCTGTATTTCAATTGGAAGGTGCTCCTCGCCTACCTGCGGTCGAAGCTGCAGGCCGGCTTTCGCAGGAAGCGCGAGCTGGCGGCGGCCTCGCTCGCGGGCGTCTTGGTCCTGGTGGTGTCGATCTCTCGCGTCCCGCCGTTCGGCACCATCATGGATGTGGGGGAGGAGATCAAGAACTCCTGGGCCGTGTCCTCGACCGAGCCACCGGTGCCGCACGCCGAGCTCATGACGGTGCAGACACTCTCCGACACGGTGAAGATCCCGGCCGAGAAGGCATTTGCCAACCTCGCGCAGCAGGGCGTGAACGTGGCCCGGCCGGCGATGACGGTGAAGGAGATCGCGGACGCGAACCGGCTGACGCCGCAGCAGGTCTACCAGAAGATCCAAAGCCCGGACGCGAAGCCCGCGGGAGGCCTTGCGCAGGGCGGAGGCTGGGGCCGCATGAGCGTGCAGCAGGTGTGCGAACGCTCTGGCGTGCCGGTGGCGGACGGCGTGGCGCGGCTGAAGGCCGCGGGCATCGAGGCGGAGGCCGGCAGCATGATCCGCGAGCTCGCCACCTCGCTCGGCAAGACGCCGATCGAGATCGCCCGGATCATCGCGCCCGACGAGGTCGCGGCGTCCGCGCGCTGACAGCACGGGCCTGCCGATTGCGAAGGGAGGGCCTGACCCCGTCAATCCTGAAGCTCGATGGGGTCAGGCACGCACGTCCTGGAGCACCTCGGAGAGGTTGATCGTGCGCGCCTTCTCGCGAATGGCGGGCAGGTACTGGCCCTGGAGGCCTTTCGCCTCGTTCAGGAGTCCCTCGTACGTGTCCTTCAGCACCTGCGAGCTGACGACGCGTCCGCCCGAGTAGTAGCGCATCGCCAGGCGCCCGAGCGCGTAGGTCGTGGCGAACGACATGCCGGAACTCACCGCCTGCCGGGCCAGCCCCCCGAGCACGCCGCCAAGGAGGCCGCGGCCGAACAGGTGGCCGACCAGGCCCGCGCCGATCCGCTCGACGTACTGCGACGTCATGCCGACGCCGGCCGTGGCCAGCAACTCCTTGATGTGGCCGCGATCCAGCTCGTAGCCGTACGCCTTGCCGATCCGGTAGACCAGCTTCATCTGCAAGGGGATGATGGCCATCGTCGCCAGCGAGTCGGGGAGCAGTTCCAGGGCGCCGTTCAGGATGGCGTAGTTGAGGATGACGCGGTCCTGCTCTTCCGCGGTCATGGCGGAGGGTGGGAGGGGCGGCTCGGCCGCCGAGGCCGCCGCGAGTGGCGCCGCCGCGAGGGCCTCGGCCTTGACCATGAAGCCCTTTGCGGCCTCGGCCTGCTCGGGGCCAAATCCCAGGTTGGTTTCGAGCGCGGCGAGGAACGCGCGCTCGGCGTCGCCGAGCGTGCCGTCGGCATGGCACACCCCGACGCAGAGTTCGTGCGCCAGCTTCTTGGCCTCGGGCGACGCGAGCGCCGACGCGGCCTGGGCGAGCGTCACCCGCTTCTGGACGACGTCCTGGTAGATCGCCGAGGCGCCGAGGTCGCCTGCGAGCGACAGGCTCCCGGCGATGCGCTGAAGTTCCGACTGTTCTGAGGCGTCCTCGCGATCGTCGGCCATCGCGGCCATGATGGCGAGCGTCAACACTGCCTGGCGTTCCTGATCGGTCATCGTCGTCTCCTGGGAAGACGTTGTCGGACGGACGTCTTGATCATAGACGACACCGCCGCTGCGGGGGTTCTGGCGTGCGGGGAGGGGAGCGCAGGCTGGAGCCGATCGACAATCCCTTCAGCCCGAAAGTGTTACCGATGTCTCCGGAGTGAAGTGGTACCCCTGTCCCCGGAATGGACGCGGGCACCGGTGCGGGCTGCGTGCTCCAGTCGCTCCCGTCGTTTCCTGTTGCGCTGAGATCGTCGAGTGCGCCGCTCCTGAAACCGCCGACGAACTTCCGGACCTTATCTCCTCGCGGCAGGGCCCGGCCGGTCGTTGCCGCCCAGTCTCAGCCACGAGGGTCTCCGTAGGTTTCGTCATCGAACGAGGCGAGCGATGCGTACGACGACGCCTTCTCTTCGCTGAATCCGAGATTGGCCACGAGTGCTTGCCTGAACCGGTCGCGGTGGAAGACCGTCTGGACTTCCATGCACTCGCAGAGCAACTCGCGAACAGCTTCGGTCTCCTCCTTCTCTTCCACCAGGACGAAGACCGTCGCCTTGTTCTTTGCGTACACCTTCGCGTATGCAAAGTGGGCGAAGTAGTTCCGCCTCTCATCCTCGGTCATCTTGTCGGGGTTGCCCGTGGGCCTCGGCATGGCGGTCCCTTCTCGAGCCTGTACGCCAGGATTGCGGCTTCACCTCTGAAGGCGATGCCCCATTCTCGCATGCCGCCGGCGGACATCCAGGTCAGGGACGGGTCTCGCTGACTTGTGCCTGCGTCCCATCGCGGGAGCCGACTCTAGAGCCAGCCATTTGTCGGCCGTGGCGCTCAGGCGGACGGATGCCTTTCGGCAGCCGCCAGTAAGTGCCTTAGATACTGTGGATTCTGGAGCCGGCGGTCGGACTCGAACCGACGACCTGCTGATTACGAATCAGCTGCTCTACCAACTGAGCTACGCCGGCTGAGGCGTGAGGTCTCGGCGGCGCGCAACCCGCGCCGGCCGAACCGTTAGTCTAACACAACTGGGTTCGGGCGCATCGCGCCGCGGGACGCGACGACGAGCGCCGCTCGCGGCCAGGCGGGAGTTGGGAATCGGAAGCGTCGCCAGGACGGTCTGAGGCCCGCCTCGCTAGTCCTTCGGCTTCAGCAACTCGATGAACGCCGGCTGAGATCGGATCGGGTTCCAGCAGGCGTCCAGGTGCAGCTCCCCGCTGTTCCACATCCACCCTTGCCTGTGCGCCGCCTCCAGCGCGCGGACGGCCCCGTCCGCGTCGCCGAGCGCGGCGAGAACCCGGGCCCGTTGATAGAGCTGCACGCCCCTGACGTAGGGCCGGTCCACTTTCGCGAGCGCGTCCGCGATCGCCAGGGCCTCGACGCGCGACCCGCCGCAGGCGACGAGCGCGGTGGCGTAGCCGCCCTGGAGGATGTTGCTCTCGGGCGCCTCGCGGGCCAGGTCGCGCCGGAGCTGCACGGCCTGCCGGCACTTGCCGGCGCCCTCCAGGGCCGACGCGTATGCGGCGCGGAGCCCGAGTGCCGGCTTGCGGGTGCCGAGCTGGTTCGTGTACCACGCAGCCTCGCGGGCGGCCATGGCCCTCGCGGCGTCGCCCTGGCCGTGCGCGGCCAGCTCGCGGGTCGCGGCGTGCAGCACCGCGCCCATGCTGCCCGAGCGCAACGTGGCTTTCTCGCAGCGCGCGATGACGGCCTCGATCTCGCCGGCGCGGCCGAGCGCGACGAGCGCGGCAATCTCCTCTGCGAAGAACGAGCCTTCAGCCGGATAGCGCTCCTGGCCGAGCCTGGCGTCCGCCAACTCCTGGTTGTACTCGCCGAGTTCGTGGTGGACGGCGGCGCGGTCGCGGAGGAAATACGACACGCCGGGCCCCCCCCCGGCGGGACTGTCCGCGACACTGATCGTCGAGAACGCGGCCAGCGCAGCCCGGGGATGGTGCAGGGCTCGCTCGATCATCCCGTAGCTGTAGATCGTCAGGGGCGACGGAGCGAGGCGCGCGATGTCCCCGGACGCCGTGCGGGCGCCGACCAGATCGCCGTTGATGACCGCGCGGCCAAGTCGGACCCACGCCTGCTCGACCAGCGTGGCGCGACTGTACGCGGCCGACTCCTCCGCGGGGCGGAGGAGGGCGTCCGCCTCGCCCACGCGATTGGCGCCGTTCAGGAGCGCCACGAGATTCACGCGGCCCAGGATGAAGTTCGGATCGAGCTGCAGAGCGGCCCGCAGATGGCGCTCCGCCTCCGAGTTGTTCGTCCCCCACGCGACCATGCCCTGGGCCCATTCGAGATAGGCGTCATAGGGGGGCGGGCGGTACCCGCTGCCGAAGACCTGCACGCTGTTCAGGCGCGTGGCCACGGCGCCCGTTACGGTGTTGGCCAGGCGGGTGAGGAGTTCGCTCGACTGCGATCGTGGCCCGATCGTGGGATCGAGCGCGACGACGGTCCCGCCGCCCGCAACCTCCACGATGCGGCTTTGCACGCGCAGCGTGTCGCGCTCGAGATAATACGTGCCCGTGACCACGAGTCCGGCGCCGGTCCGCTCGGCGAGCGCGCGCACCGGGTCGCTCCCGGAGGCCGCGGCCGGCCGCGGGAGCGCGGGCCCGCCCACCGACGGCAGATCCGGGTTCATGCCGACCGCGATCGACATCCGCGTGAGGCTCTGCGTGAGCCAGTCGCTGATCTGGATGCCGAGCGCGTCGAGCGAGGTGTCGCCGGTCTGGTTCGCGAACACGGCGACGACGATCTTCTTTGGATCGAGCCCGCTGGCGGCACCCGATGGCGGAGCGGCCGCACGTGGCCAGGCCCAGTAGGCGGCGGTGGCCAACAGGAGGGCGAGCGCGCCGCCGGCAACCATCCAGGCGCGCCGCCTGGCGGCCGGCGACGGCGGCCGGGGCGTGGCAGCGTCGCCGGCTGCAGAGCCTGTCGTCCCCGGCAGGACCATGGGCGCGGTGACCAGCGCGCGAAGAGCGAAGGCCAGGTCGCTGGCCGACTGGAAACGCGCGGCCGGCTGCTTCTCCAGGCAGCGGCCGATGATGCGCGCCAGTTCGAGGGGCGCGTCCGTGCCGCTCGCCAGGACCTCCGGCGCGGGCGCCGAGAGGATGGCGCAGAGCGTCTCGGCCGGCGTGCCCCGGGCGAACGCGCGCCGGCCGGTCACCATCTCGCAGAGCACGCAGCCGAGCGCAAACAGGTCGGCGCGCGCGTCCACGCCACTGCCGTCGATCTGTTCCGGCGCCATGTAGCCCACCGTGCCGAGCACGGCGCCGGGCTTCGTCACGACGCTCGCCGTGTCGGCCGACGTCGTCGCCACCACGCCACTCGTCGCCAGGCCGAAGTCGAGGATCTTCACGCGCCCGTCGGCGGTGAGAAACAGGTTGTCGGGCTTGAGGTCCCGGTGGACGACGCCCTGGGCGTGAGCCGCGGCAAGGCCGTCGGCGACCGCGGCGCCGATCTCGACCGCGCGGCGCCACGAGAGCCGCTCGCGCGCCAGCCGGTGGCCGAGCGTCTCGCCGGTGAGCAGCTCGGTCACCGCGAAATGCGTCACGCCAGCCGCCGCTGGCTGCTCGCCGATGTCGTGGATGGTGAGGATGTTCGGGTGTTCGAGGCGCGCGAGCGCCCGGGCTTCCCGCTCGAAGCGGGCCAGGCGGTCGCGGTCGCCGGCGACGGCCTCGGGCAGGACCTTGACGGCCACCTCCCGGCCCAGCCGCTCATCGCGCGCGCGGTAGACCTCGCCCATTCCGCCGGCGCCGATCGCGGAGTGAATCTCGTACGGCCCGAGGCGCGTGCCCGCTGCGAGGGTCATGCGGACCTCCGAGGAGTGGCGCCGAGAGGAATGACGGCGGGATTCTAGCACCGAATGCGCGCCTTGCGGGCTAGCAGGCCGTGGTGAAGAAAGCGGGTCACGGCCTGCGAGTTGCCCCTGTCGGCGGCGCGCGCGCCTCAGGCGCGCCCCATGACGATCGTGTGCGGGCTCATCGGGATCGGGTGCGCGGTCACGCCGCCGAATCCCGCCTGGCCGTACATCGACGTCAACTCGCTCAGGGTGTACGCGTCGCCCGCCACCGTCGTCGTCAGCATGGTCAGGGCGAACGCCGCCGGCATCGGCGGAGACACCCGGTCCTCGTTCGGCACGAACTCCAGCGTGGCGACGCGCCCGCCCGGCCGCAGCGCGCGGTGGACCTTCTGCAGCAGGCCGACGCACGTGGGCCGGTCGAAATGGTGGAGGAAGTTCGTGAGCAGCACCGCGTCGTAGGGGCCGCCGAAGTCCACCTCGAACGCGCTGCCGGGCAGCATGTCGTACCGCTCGTGCACGCCGGCCCTCCGGGCGTTGTCGAGCGCCACGCGCAGCACCGGCGCCCAGTCGAGACCCGTCACCCGGGCCTCGGGATTCTGCTTTGCGATCTCGATCCCGAACAGCCCGTGGCCGGCGGCGATGTCGAGCACGCGCATCGGGCCGGCGTGGCCCTGCAGGACCACGGCGCCGAGCGGGGCCGCCATCGGCGCCATCATCGGCGCCATGGTTTCGGCGAACTGCACCCAGATCGGGTTCTCGGGCTCCACGCTGCCTTCGCCCGGCAGCACGGTCCGCCCCGACCGGACAACCTCCGCCAGGCGGTCGTACGGCTCCCGCATGGCCTGGTTGCCCAGGAACTGCGCAATCGACGCCAGGCAGGCCGGCGACCGCGGGTCGAGGAAGGCGGCGCTCGTCGCCGAGTGGCGGTAGTGTCCACCGTCCTTCACCAGCAGGCCGTTGACGACGAGGAAGTCGCACAGGATGCGGGTGCCGCGCTCCGAGGCCCCGCAGTGCCGCGCGATCGACGCCACGTCGCCGGGGCCGTCGCCGACCGCCCGGAAGAGGTCGAGGTCGATGGCGGCCTTCAGGGCCGCGGTCCGCTGGTATGCCTGCAGCATCTCGAACACGAGTCCGGGAGTCAGAGGGCCTTCGGCCATGTTCCCTGGGTGCATCTCGAGCCACCTTTCCAGAGAGGAAGGTCGTCACGCGTCTTGATTGAACGGATGCCCGTTGAATCGATTGTACACGGGCATCGAGCGGCTGGCCCGCCGGTCGAACCGCCGGTCGCGAACCGCCGGTCGCGAACTTGTTCCGGACTTCGGTTGGGCCTATACTGCAGCCCGCTCACGCCGCACTCGCCGAACCCTTCGGTCCCTCATCCGCGCTTCGTTTCCTGGGTGCCACCGTTTCCCTTCCTGGTGGAGGCTCGATATGAAACGAACGTGTCGTCGCCTGCGTCCCGCCGGGCCCCTTGCGGTGATCGGCATCATCCTCCTTACCTGCTGGGCCATCACGGTGCACGGCCAGCCCGCCCCCTCTGCCGCCAGTTCACCGTTGAAGCTGCTCGTCTCCAGCGAGTCGGGCCTCGCGTTCCCCGGCTCGATGGCCCTGCCGCCGATTGAAGACATGAACGACAACGGGGACTACGTGTTCGCCGCCGGGAGTTATTCCGCGCTTTTCCTGCGTCGAGCGACCGACTCCGCCACCAGGCGCCTGCTCCAGGAGGGCGATCCGGTTCCGGGCCTGCCCCACAGCCGGGTGGAGATGCTCTCCGGCCCCCGGATCAACCAATCGGGGCTCGTGTGCGTGCGGTTCGAGTACTTCGAGGCGTACGCGATCAAGAGCGCCATCTTCACGCACGACGCGTCGGGCTTCCACAAGATCGTGCTCGCGACCGACATCGCGCCCGGCTCGGCGCGATCGGTGTTCGGTCGCATGACAGCCCTGGTCGGCGTCAACGACTCGGGCGACGTGGCGTTCACGGCGCCGCTCGTGCCTATCGGATACTCGCCCGTGCTGCCCGCGCACACTGCAGTGTTCATCGCGCCGGCCGGCGGCGCGCCCGTCATCCGGATCGCCGGACAGGGCGACCCGGCGCCGGACACGGGGGGCACGCTCGACGCGCTTGGCTCGGCGCAATTCAACAATCGCGGTGAGGTGCTCTTCCGCGCGACCATCGTCGGCGGCTCCGGCGGCTCCGGTCTGTTCATCGGGTCGCCGGCCAGCGTGCGCAAGGTCGTCGCCGCGGGCGATGCGAACCTGCGCGGAGGGGCGTTCGATGCCGCCATGGCCGCGAGCGGCCTGTGGCTCAACAACGCGGGGGCCGTGGCGTTCTACAACAACAACGCGTTGTACACGGTCTCGCCCGCTGGCGTCCTGAGCCTCATCGTCCAGCCGGGCGTCCTGATGCCCGCGCCGATTGGCACCAGCGCCCTCCAGGCCATCAATAGCCTCGGGGCCTTCAACGACGCCGGGCAGGTGGTTCTCGCGGTCACCGTGAGCAATCTCAGCGGGGGAGGCAACAACGCGGTGCTCCGCTG
Organism: uncultured Acidobacteriota bacterium; assembly: GCA_963776495.1. Taxonomy (GTDB): domain Bacteria; phylum Acidobacteriota; class Vicinamibacteria; order Vicinamibacterales; family Fen-181; genus FEN-299. The sequence goes on from CAVZMW010000004.1 coordinate 587,480, forward strand.
CACACCGGGCGTTGCCGAGCCGGACGTCATCGCCTGGAGGAATCAAGCGGCGCCCGGGACGACCAGGCAGACGATGGCCTCCTTCGGCACGGTCCTCATGAACGGTGGTGGCGACGTCAGCTTCTATGCCTCGCTGGTCCCGACTGAGCCGCCGGTCAGCTCCGGCGGCCTCTTCAAGAAACCCGACGGGGCGGCCCTCGCGCCTGTCATGCTGAACGGCCAACTGGCCCCGCCGGCGGTCGGCGGGACGTACAACACGACGGGCTACTCCCGCCTGCTCGACGACGGGTCGCTGTATTTCGAGTCGGACCTGGTCGGTGGCAGCGCGACGTTCGCGGCGTTCCATGCGACAGCGGCGGGCGTCAAGATCCTGGCGACTGCCGCCGATCCGCTGCCGGCCGGCTCGCGCGTGATGCTCAGGAACCTGTTCATGAGCGGCGCCGGCGGCTATACGGCGTTCAGCGGGCGGCGCGCGGGCGGCGGCGGCGCCCTGTTCACGCATGACGTGGCCACCGGCGTGACGAGAAGGGCAGCCGCCGACGGCGACGGCGCGCCGATCCCGGCGGGAGGCGTGATCGCCGTGGGGAACTCGGGGGGCAGGGTCCAAGTGAGCGACGACGGCGCGGTCCTGTTCCCCGCCACGGTGTCTTCGGTTCCGAGCGGCGCGTTTCTGTTCTCGTGGAGCCCGAGCGGTGGTCTGACCAAACTGGTCGGCCCCGGCGACTCGCCCGCAGGCACATCCGCGGTGTTCACATCGTGCTCGCTCGCCAGCGTGCTGGTCCCACCCTTCAACCAGGACACGATCGTGTTCCGGGGAAACCTCAACAACGGCACCAACGGGATCTTCCTCATCCCCAGGAGCGGGGGCCAGGCGGTCACGGTGATGCTGAGCACCGATTGGGCGCCGACGGGCGGCCCGTTTGGCGCGGCGCCCACCGTGTACTACATCAATCAACCGGGGCAGGTGGCGTTCCTCACGAAGACGAGCCGGGGGATTTCCGGCATCTTTGTCGGCTCAGCCGACTCGTTCCCGGTGAAGGTCGCGGCCGTCGGTGACCCGGCACCCGACGGTGGCACGTTCTCGGCCTTTGCCACGGCGGGTCCGGCCGGATTCCTGGACGATGGGCGGGTCATCTTCTTCGCGACGGTGACCGGCGGCTCGAGCGGGTTCTTCGCGGGAACGGCGGACGGAACGTTGCAGGCGATCGCCCTCAACGGAATCGCCGCGCCCGCGGGTGGCAACTACGCTTTCACGGGCACTTCGAGGGACGCCCGCGCCAACGCGCAGGGGGACATTCTGTTCCAGGCGCCGCTCACGGGCGGCACCGCGGATTCGGGACTGTTCCTTCGCCGCGCGAGTACGGGCCTCGTCGAGACGGTCGCGCTGCAGGGGCAGCCCGTGCCGGGCAGGACAGCCGTGTTCGACACATTCCAGCCGACGCTCAACAACTATCCCGGCGAGAACTGCGCCCTGGGGCCGACGGGTGAGGTGATGTTCACCACCTCTCTCGAGGTTCCGCACGGCCTTCGAACCACTGGGGCATTTCGGTACCGGGGGCCTGGTACGCTCGAAACGATCCTGGTCCGTACCGACGTGGCGCCGGAAAGCGGCGGCGGCGCCGTGGCCTATATCTCTCAAGGCCCGGGCGCGGGCGGGGTCGGACTCTTCTTCCTGGCGGTCGACGTCATCGACGGGACGTTCGCGGACGGCATCTACTCCGTCACGATGGACACGACGCCCGCCGGAGCCGTCCGCTCGCTGTCGAACCTCGCCTGGAGTTACAACCTCAACCCGGGCATCGCGAATTCACTGAACCAGAAACTCGAGGGCGTGTTGAAGGCGCTCGGGGCCGGCAAGGCAGGCCAGCGCCGCGATGCGGCGAACAAGCTCGGCGCATTCATCAACTTCGTTGAAGGTCAGCGCGGCAAAGGCGTCACCAACGCCCAGGCGGACGAGTTGGTAGGGGCGGCCAAGACGATCCTGGCGATGCTGGGTTGACCTGGCTTCACCCCTGGGCGCGCGGGCATTCGTCCGCGCGCCCAGGGGTCCCTGAGCCCTGAGCCCTGAGCCTTGAGCCTGCCGCCGACGCGCGAATGTCCGGTACACTCGCGTCGGCGGCCTGACCTCTCCTGTCACACCCCCCGGGTAGAGTGGCGCGCATGACTGAGACCAGCGCCCTCTGCCTGCCGTTGTCGGCTCTCGACGCCGCCGAATCCGCCGGTGCCGCCGTCCCCGAACTCCCCGCGCTCCGTATCGCTCCGACGGCGCCGAACGGCCCGACGGACCGCGAGGCCAGGACCGCCCACGCCGTCGTCCTCCGCAATCCGGACCTGGTGGCCGACCTCCGCCGCGCCCGCGCCGCGCGCTTCGCGAGCCGCTACGAGTGGCTGGCGCTTCGACGCCGCCGCGCCCAGATCGCCGCGCGGCACGCGCTCGAGGGGTGAGGCGCGGCGCCGCCTCAATCGCGGATGGCCACGACCTGGTAGCCCGCGTCGGCGACGGCGTCCTTGAGCGGCCCGTCCGCGAGACCGCTGCCCTCGACCACCGCGCTCTTGGTGGCGAGATCCACGTGGACCGACGTGACGCCCTCGACCTTCGACAGCGCGGACGTGACGTGCCCGACGCAGTGGGCGCAGCTCATACCTTCAATCGACAGATGCTTCGTCATGGCGGTGCCTCCTGGGGCATCAGCTGATCGCCCGGAATCTCTTCAGGCGCAGCGCGTTGGTGACCACCGAAACCGAACTCATCGACATCGCCGCCGCGGCGATCATGGGGCTGAGGAGCGGGCCGCCGAAGGGGTAGAGCAGCCCCGCGGCGACCGGGATCCCCAGCACGTTGTAGCCGAAGGCCCAGAACAGGTTCTGCCTGATGTTCCGCATGACGGCCTTCGAGAGCGCGATCGCGGCCGGCACGCCCATCAGGTCGCTCCGCATCAGGACGACATCCGCGCTCTCCATGGCGACGTCGGTCCCCGATCCGATCGCGATGCCGAGGTCGGCCCGGGCGAGCGCCGGGGCGTCGTTGATGCCGTCGCCGACCATGGCCACCCGGCGGCCCTCGGCCTGGAGTCGCTCCACCTCCGCGGCCTTGTCCTGGGGCAGCGTCTCCGACAGCACGCGGTCGATGCCGACCTGCCGCGCGATGGCGGCGGCCGTCTTCCCCGAGTCGCCGGTGATCATCGCGACCTCGACGCCCATGGCGTGCAGCGCGGCGACCGCCCGCGCGCTCGATTCCTTCACCACGTCCGCCACCGCCACCAGGCCGGCGTACCGGCCGTCCACCGCGACGAACATCGGCGTCTTGCCTTCGCCGGCGAGACGGTCCGCCGCCTCCGCCCCGGCCGCGACATCGACACCGCTGTCCGCCAGGTGCCGGGCATTGCCGAGGAGGACGCGCCGGCCTTCGACCGTGGCCTCGATCCCATGGCCGGGAACCGCCTGGAAGTCCGTCGCCGGGCGGACGACGGCGCCGCGCTTGCCGGCGGCGAGCACGATGGCGTCGCCGAGCGGATGTTCCGAGCCTTTCTCCGCCGACGCCGCGAGCGCGAGGACGTCGAGGTCCCCGAAGCCGGGCGCCGCGACAACGTCGGTGACCTCCGGTTCGCCCCTGGTGATCGTGCCGGTCTTGTCGAAGACCACGATGTCGATCGCCCGCGCGGTCTCGAGCGCCGTGCCGCACTTGATGAGGATGCCGTGCTCCGCCCCCTTGCCCGTCCCGACCATGATCGCGGTGGGCGTGGCAAGGCCGAGCGCGCAGGGGCAGGCGATGGTGAGGACGGCGACGAACACGGTGAGCGCAAAGGCCAACGTCTGACCGGCCGCGAGCCAGGCGCCCGCGGCCAGCACGGCGATGGCGAAGACCACGGGCACGAAGATGCCGGAGACGACGTCCGCCATCCGGGCGATGGGCGCCTTCGACCCCTGGGCCTCCTCGACGAACGCGATCACCCGCGCCAGGGCGGTGTCCGCGCCGACCCTGGTCGCCTTGAAGGTGATCGAGCCGTTCTTGTTGAGGCTGGCGCCCACGACTCTCGCGCCGGGGCCCTTTTCCACGGGCAGGCTCTCGCCGGTCAGCATCGACTCGTCCACCGCCGTGCGGCCGCTCACGACCTCGCCATCCACAGGGATCTGCCCCCCAGGGCGCACGACGACAAGATCGCCCTCGACCACTTCGTCGATGGGCACCTCGATCTCCGCGCCGCCGTGGAGGACGGTGGCGGTCTTCGGGCCGAGCGCCATCAGCTTCTTGATCGACTCCGAGGTCCGGCCCTTGGTCACCGCTTCGAGGGCCTTGCCGAGGAGGATGAGGGTGATGATGATGCCGGCGGTCTCGAAGTAGAGGTTGTGGACGGCGTGCGCCTCGCCGCCGGCGATCGCGAGGAGGGAGTACAGGCTGTAGGCGATCGCGGCGGTGGTGCCCATCGCGATGAGCGAGTCCATGTTGGGCGCCAGCCGAAGGAGCGCTTTCGACCCGACGACGTAGAAACGGCGGCCCGCCGCGACGGCCGGGATCACGAGCGCGAGCTGGACCAGCGCGAAGACCAGGGGGTGTCGGGCCGGCTCGAGCGCCGGGGGCAGCGGCAGCCCGATCATGGCGCCCATCGCGAGGTAGAGCAGGGGCAACGAGGAGGAGGCGGAGACCGCGAACGCGGTCCACTGCGCGCGAATCTCGCGCTGCTTCGCCTCCGCGTGCGCGTCCACGCCGGCCTGCGTCTCGGCCTCGGACGCGAGCGGCACGTAGCCGGCGTCCGCGATGGCGCGCTTGATCTCGGAGAGCCGGGCCGCGCGCGGGTCGTACCGCACCAGCGCCTTCTCGGTCGCGAAGTTGACCCCCACCTGCGAGACGCCGGCGACCTTGCCGACGGCCCGCTCGATCGCCCTGGCGCACGCGGCGCACGTCATCCCGCCGACCGGGATCGACACGTCCCTCGTCGTCGGCGCTTCCGGGGTCCCGTCGCCGGCATCTGCCACGGCGGCCTGGATCCCGCCGGTCGGTTCAACCGATTTCGCCATGGTTCTCCTCCGCCCGCGCGGTCAGGCGAGGTACTTCTCCAGGATGTGGGCGATCTCGTCGATCTTCTCGGCGCCCTTGTCGGTGCGGACCGCGTCCCTCACGCAGGTGTTCATGTGCTGCTTGAGGATGGCGAGGTTCGCCTTCTTGAGCAGGGCGATGGACGCGTGGACCTGCTTCGACACGTCGATGCAGTACCGGTCGTCCTCGACCATGCGGATGACGGCCTCGACCTGGCCGCGGGCGGTCTTGAGGAGGTCCAGCACCTTGCGGCTGTCGTGGCTCGAGTGATCCATGGTCGGTTTCCCCCCTCGCGCCTGGCGCCCCGGGACGCCGCGGCGCGGCCGTTGCCCCACCCCATATGGGGAGGGGTAACACCAGTATCGCCCCGCACGCCGGCCGGCGTCAAGGCGCCTGGCAGCAACGGCCTGGCAGCAACGGACGTCAACGAATTGACGCGAACCACACGCGATGTGCATAATGCATGCATGAGTGTCAAGACCATATCCTTGAAACTCGAAGCCTACGAACGACTCCGGACCGCTCGACGGTATCCCACCGAATCGTTCAGCGAAGTCGTCCTTCGCGCAACCTGGCCGGAAGACACGGTCACCGGCCGGCAGTTGCTGGATCTCGGCCGCTCCGCCACCCGACGTCTGACCGACGAGGAACTCGATCGCGTGGACGCCCTCAAACAGCGTGACGCCCCCCCGGAGGACAAGTGGGCCAGTCGCTGATCCTGGAAACGACGTTTCTCGTCGATTTCGAACGCGAGAACAACCGGGGAGTGCCTGGACCCGCGGTGGCGTTCCTCGAGTCGCATGAGAGCGCGGTCCTCTACATCACCTTCACCGTCGCCGGCGAACTGGCGGCCGGGATCTCGCCCGGAGATCGCGCGCGGTGGGAGGCGATGCTCGCGCCGTTCTACGTGCTCGCCTTCAACGCGGATGTGAGCTGGGAATACGGTCAGGCGTACCGCTACCTCCGGGAGAACGGGCTGCTGATCGGGGGCAACGACCTGTGGATTGCGGCGACGGGTCTGGCGTACCGCATGCCGGTTGTCACCAGGAACGTCCAGCATTACCGCCGCGTTCCGGGACTTCGCGTCGAGGCGTACTGATCGTCTGACGACTGCCGGCCGTCAGTCGTCAGTCGTCAGCCGTCAGCCGTCAGTCGTCAGCCGGTGTAGAATCCCCCCGCCCGCTTCCAGCCCCCGTCCAGGGAGTTCTCTATGCCGCGTCATCTTCGCGTCCTGCTGGCCGTCGTCGCCCTGTGCGCGCTGGTGGTCGTGCCGGGCTTCACCGCCCGGACCGAACAAATTGATCCGCTGGTCTGTCCGACCTGCGAGGGGTGCACGAGCATCCTGGTCGGCAAGGCCGCGTCGTCTGACGGTTCGACGATGACGTCGCATTCGTGCGACAGCACGACCGACCGCACCTGGATGACGATGGAGCCGCACCGGAAGCACGCGGCGGGCGAGATGGCGAAGGTCTACTTCGAGCCGAAGCGAGCCAAGGGCCAGGACGACCCCGACCGGATCGAGACCGGCGAGATCCCGCAGGTGCCCGAGACCTACGCGTACCTGAACGCCGCCTATCCGATCATGAACGAGCGCCAGCTCGCCATCGGGGAGACGACCTTCGGCGGCAAGCGCGAGCTCGTGAGCGACAAGGGGATCATCGACTGCCCGGAGCTCTACCGCCTGGTGCTCGAACGGGCGAGGACGGCGCGCGAGGCGATCCGCGTCGCCGACGAACTGACGAAGAAGTACGGCTACAACGACGCCGGCGAGGCGTTCACGTTCGCCGACACCAACGAGGTCTGGATCTTCGAGATCCTCGGCCCGGGCAAGGGGAACGTCGGCGCGGTGTGGGCGGCCGTGCGCATCCCGGACGAGAACGTGTTCGTGTCGGCCAACGCGCCGCGCATCCGCAAGCTGGATCTCTCCGACAAAGACCACTACCTGGCCTCGGACAACGTCTTCACGCTGGCCGAGCGCCTCGGCTACTGGAGCCCCAAGAGCGGTGAGCCGTTCGAGTTCTGCACCGCCTACGGCTCGCGCACCGCGATGGGCAGCCGGCGCCGCGAGTGGCGGGCGCTCAGCCGCATCGCGCCGTCGCTCAAGCTCGATCCGAACTCGGAGCACTACCCGCTGTCGGTCAGGGCCGAGCGGAAGCTCTCGGTGAAGGACGTGCTCGAGATCTTCCGCGACACCTACCAGGACACGCCGTTCGACATGACGCGGTCGATCAACCGGATCGGCAGGGACGGCAAGGCGACGAGGAACCCGATCGCCAACCCGTTCATGAGCCAGGACTACCTCGACGCGTTCAACATCACTTCCGAGCGCACGATCGCCTGCAAGCGGGCCACCTACCTGCAGGTGACGCAGTCGCGCGGCTGGCTGCCGGACCCCGTCGGCGGCGTCGTCTGGCTCGGGTACGACAACCCGGCGACGACGCCCCATACGCCGATCTACATCGGCGTCTCGCACCTGCCGGCGTCGTACGCCGTGGACGGGCGCGCGAAGTTCCGGCGCGACAGCGCGTGGTGGGCGTTCCGGCAGGTGAGCCAGCTCACCACGCTGCGCTGGCAGGACATGGTGCAGGACGTGCGGAAGGTGTGGGAGCCGATCGAGACGAAGGCGTTCGCCGACCAGGCCGGGATCGAGACGGAAGCGGCGCGGCTCTACGCCGCGGACCCGGAGAAGGCGAGGGAGTACCTCACGAAGTACTCGAACGACACGGCCGACGCGGCGGTGGCGGCCTACTGGAAGCTGGCGGACGATTTGTGGACGAAGTATACGAACTACTTCTAGGGCTGACGGCTGACGGCTGACGGCTGACGGCCGTGTCACGCGTGTCACACCGGGGGCCGTCGGTCGTCAGTCGTCAGCCGTCGGCCGGGGCGCTACAGGTCTCCGGCGCGCCTGAACGACCGAGCGACCGCCCGCCCCCGCGCGAGCCCTTCGCGCGAGAGTTCCCTCAGGCGGGCGCGCGTGACCGTGCCGCCGCCCGTCGCCCACAGCACCACGGCCCGTCCGATCGCCCACGTGCCGCCGTAGGCGACCGCCACCTTCGGCACCAGGCCGATGGCCGGAAGCAGTCCGACCAGCTGCCGCGCGGCCTGGCGGAACAGCAGCCCGCCGCCCAGCACGCCGACGATCTCGCCCACCAGCTGGCGCGGCTCCCCGTTCTTGCCCGCCGCCAGCGCGAGCCGGTAGCTCATCATCATCTGGTTCTTCGTCAGCACGACGATGTCGCCGATGTTGAGGGGGATGTCGAGGATCGGGACGATCTCGGCCAGCCCGGTGCTGAAGGCGTAGCCGGCATTGGCGCGCGCCGTATCCTCGATGATCGCGTTGAACATCCTCGGCCGAAGCGCCGGGAAGCGCCGTGCCAGGCTGGCGCGCGAGTCCGGTCCGGTCACGCGGAAAATCCCGTCGATCACGTGGCCGAACCCGCCCTCGTCCAGCCGATCGACCGACACCCTCGCGATGGCGCCGTCGGCGCGCACGGTGCCGTCCTCCTCGTCCGTCCCGACGGCGACGGTGACGAGCGGCACCTGGCGCGCCGCCCACTCCTTCCGGGCCGACTTCATTTCGGCCGACGTCTCTCGGCCGCGGACCACCGCGACGACGAGAGTGGGCGCGTCGCCCGGCGCCTGGTGGCCGCCCGGGTGGATGTGCCGCAGGCCGATCGCGGCGAGCTGGGCGTCGACGGCGGTCACGTAAGGCGTGGGATCGACCAGGCCCTGCGCGAGCTTGATCGCCAGTGAATCCGCGTCGGCGGTGGTCTCGCCGACGACGAGGATGTGGGCCCGCCGCCCGGCCTCGCGCCGGATCGCATCCAGGTCCACTTCCTTCACAATCCGCCAGATCCGGGTGGGCGTGAGCGGGCTGACCATACTCTTCAGATTCTACACGCCCCGTGGTACGCTGTAACGCCTCGCGGCCCCGCCAGGGCGGGGCCCGGCAAACGACGGGCCGCCGCTCTTCGCGAAGCTTCAGGCCGGTCCGATCGTCGCCTTCAGCCGGAGCTTCGCGAGGAGCCTCGTCACCATGCATCTCGCCCGATTCCCGCGACGTCGATACACCCAGGGCTGGACCCCGCTCGAGAGGCTCGATCGCCTGTCGGCGCTGCTCGGCGGCCCCGATCTCTATATCAAGCGCGACGACCTGCTCGGCCTCGCCGGCGGCGGCAACAAGACGCGCAAGCTCGAATTCCTCGTGGCCGACGCGCTGGCCAAGGGCGCCGACACGCTCGTCACGTGCGGCGCCGTCCAGTCGAACCACTGCCGGCTGACGCTGGCGGCGGCGGTCAAGGAGGGCCTCAAGTGCCGCCTCGTGCTCGAGGAGCGCGTGGCGCACAGCTACAGCCCGGACGCGAGCGGCAACAACTTCCTGTTCCGCCTGCTCGGCGTCGAAGCGGTGACGGTGGTCCCGACGGGCGTGGACCTCGCCGCCGAGATGCAGAAGGTGGCGGCCCAGGTTGCGTCGCTCGGCCGCCAGGCGTACGTCATCCCCGGCGGCGGGTCGAATCCTCTCGGCGCGCTGGGCTACGTCTCGTGCGCGGAGGAGATCCTCGCCCAGACGCACGAACTCGGCATCCGGCTCGATCACATCGTCTGCGCCAGCGGCAGCACCGGCACGCACGCCGGCCTCATCTGCGGCCTGGTCGGCAACAACAGCCACATCCCCCTGACCGGCATCAACGTCCGGCGGACGCGCGAGGAGCAGGAGCCGAACGTGCACAAGCTGGCGCAGGAGACGGCGGCGCTGCTCGGGATCGCCGGCGGGATCCCGCGCGAGGCGATCACCGCGCTCGGCGACTGGGTGGGCCCCGGCTACTCGCTGCCGACGCCGGAGATGGTCGAAGCGGTGCAGACGCTGGCCCGGGTGGAAGGGATCCTGCTCGACCCGGTCTACACGGGCAAGGCGATGGCGGGCCTGTTCGCGCTCGTGCGCCGTGGGACGTTCAAGAAGGGCGAGCACGTGCTGTTCGTGCACACCGGCGGCGCGCCGGCGCTGTACGCGTACCAGTCAGTGCTCGTGTAAGAAGGCTCAGGGCTCAAGGCTCAAGACTCAGGCCTGGCCGCGGAGGACGTCATGAAGAGACTGTTCGGCCTCGTCGTCGTGGCGCTGGTACTCTCGTGCTTCGTCGTGATGCCCGCGTTCGCCGAGTCGGGCGGCGACAAGCAGCCGCCGGCCGGTCAGGGCGGGGAGAAGGCGGTCCCGGCCGATACGATCAGCGGCGAGTGGGAAGGGCTGGTGGACATGCCGGACGGCCCGCTGCCGTTCGGGCTCATCCTCAAGCTCGACCAGGGGAAGGTGACCGGCGAGATCTCGTCGTCGGCCGGGACGGTGGCGATCACCGCTGGGTCGTGGGCCGACGGGAAGCTCACCGTCTCGTTCACCTACGTGGACGGCGCCGGCGTGGAGATGGTCGGCGCGCTCACCGAGGGCCAGTTCTCGGGCAGCCTCAGCTACGGCGGCGGCCAGATGGTGGTGAACTGGGTGGCGAAGAAGAAGCCCGCGAAATAGGCGCCGGGCAGTCGCCGCCATTCCCCTCCGCACCATCCTGCAGTACCATGGGTTGTTTGCGGCGGTCCACCGGGCCGCCGCAGAGGCCCTCTGCCATGTCCGAGCCGACCGCGGGCACGTCCTCCGAGCTGGTCATCCGGGGCGCGCGCACGCACAACCTCAAGAACATCGACCTGACGCTGCCCTCGAACGCCCTGGTGATCATCACGGGCGTGAGCGGGTCGGGCAAGTCGTCGCTCGCCTTCGACACCATCTACGCCGAGGGGCAGCGGCGCTACGTCGAGTCGCTGTCGGCCTACGCGCGGCAGTTCCTCGAGCGGATGGAGAAGCCCGAGGTCGATTCGATCGACGGCGTGTCGCCCGCCATCGCCATCCGGCAGAAGAACAGCGCCAGGAACCCGCGATCGACCGTCAGCACCACCACCGAGATCCACGACTACCTGCGCCTGCTCTACGCGCGAGTCGGCCGGACGTTCTGCCACGGGTGCGGCCAGGAGGTCGTGCGGGAGAGCCCGGACGTCGTGGCGCGGCAACTGGCCGCGCTGCCCGAGGGGACGCGCCTCATCGTCGGCTTCGAGATGCCGGTCGTCGGCTCCGCCGCCCCGGCGGCGGTGGCCGCCGGCGAGGCTTCCGAGGACGCGGGCGAGCCTTCGACTTTGCTCAGGCCGGGGAACGGCGGGAACGGCACGAACGGCGAGGGGAACGGCGCCGCGGTGAGCGCCGCCGACCCGGTGACCGAGACGCTCGAGGCGCTGCGCCGCAAGGGCTTCGGCCGGCTGCTCGTGGACGGCCGCGCGGCCGTGTCGTTCGACGACGTGGTGGTGGACCTGCTCAGGGACCGGGCGACGCTGCACGTGGTGGTGGACCGCGTGAAGGTTCAGCCCGACGTCCTGACGCGGCTGACCGACTCGATTGAAACGGCCTACGGCGAGGGTGGGGGAGCGGCTTTCGCGCTGGAACTCCCGGCGTCGGACTCCGGCGGCGCCGCGGAGAACACGCCGACGCTCCACGTCTTCTCGGAGCGCTTCGAGTGCCGGGCGTGCGGCATCGCGTACGAGGAGCCGCAGCCGCGTCTGTTCTCGTTCAACAACCCGTTCGGCGCCTGCCCGATCTGCCACGGGTTCGGCAACGTCATCGAGCTCGACACCGACCTGGTCGTGCCCGACCCGACGCGCTCGATCCAGGACAACGCCATCGAACCGTGGAGCAAGCCGCACTACCGGGCGAACCTTGCCGACCTGAAGCGGGCGGCGAGGGGGCGCGGCGTCCGCATGAACGTGCCGTGGGCCGACCTCACGGCCGAGGAGCGGCGGTTCGTCATCGACGGCGACGGCGACTACGAAGGGGTGCGCGGGTTCTTCGCCTGGCTCGATCGGAAGAAGTACAAGGTCCACGTCCGCGTCTTCCTGAGCCGGTACCGCGGCTACCAGACCTGCCCGGACTGCGGCGGCGCGCGGCTGCGGCGCGAGGCGCGTGACGTGAAGGTGGGCGACCTGACGATCGACCGGGTGTGCGCGCTCACCGTGCGCGAGGCGACGCGGTTCTTCGAGGGCCTCGGGCTCTCCGAGCGCGAGACGGTCATCGCCGACAAGGTGCTGGCCGAGATCCGCCGGCGGCTGGGGTTCCTGGTCGAGGTCGGGCTCGACTACCTCACGCTCGACCGGCTGTCGTCAACGCTGTCGGGCGGCGAGTCGCAGCGCATCAACCTGGCCACCTCGCTCGGGTCGGCGCTGGTCGGCACGCTCTACGTGCTCGACGAGCCGTCGATCGGCCTGCACCCGCGCGACAACCAGCGCCTCATCGACATCCTCCGCCAGCTCCGCGACCAGGGGAACACGGTCCTGGTCGTCGAGCACGACGCCGACATGATCCGGGTGGCCGACCACATCGTGGACCTCGGGCTGGGCGCGGGGGAGCAGGGCGGGCGCGTCGTGTTCTCGGGCACGCTGGACGGCCTGATGCAGGACGCGCGCTCGCTGACGGCGCGCTACCTCCGGCAGGAACTGTCGATCCCGGTGCCGCGGACCCGCCGCCGCGGGACGCCGCAGCGCATCCGGCTCATCGGCGCGAGCGAGCACAACCTCAAGAAGATCGACGTCGCCATCCCGCTGAACACGCTGACGTGCGTGACCGGCGTGAGCGGCTCGGGGAAGTCCACGCTCGTGCACGACATCCTCTACCCGGCCATCAAGCGGCTGAAGGGCGAGTGGGACGGGAAGATCGGGGCGCACCGCGGCCTGCAGGGGGCCGAACACGTCCGCGACGCGGTGCTGGTGGACCAGATGCCGATCGGCCGGACGCCTCGGTCGAACCCGGTGACCTACCTGAAGGCGTTCGACCCGATCCGCGAGCTGTTCGCGTCGACCAAGGACGCGCGGGCGCGGGGCCTGACGGCCAGCCACTTCTCGTTCAACGTGGCCGGCGGGCGGTGCGAGGCGTGCGAGGGCGAAGGGCAGATCCGGGTCGAGATGCAGTTTCTCGCCGACGTGTTCGTCCCGTGCGAGGAATGCGACGGCAAGCGCTTCAAGCCGCAGGTGCTCGAGGTGCGCTACCGCGGGCGCAACGTGCACGAGGTGCTCAACATGACGGTGCGCGAGGCGCTGGCCTTCTTCGCCGCCTCCCCCAAGGTGCTGCGCCGGCTGCACCTGCTCGACGAGATCGGCCTCGGCTACCTCCGGCTCGGTCAGCCGGCGACGACGCTCTCTGGGGGCGAGGCGCAGCGGATCAAGATCGCGTCGCACCTGGCCTCGCGCACCGGCGACCGGCTGCTGTACATCCTCGACGAGCCGACGACCGGTCTGCACTTCGACGACATCGCCAAGCTGCTGGCGGCGTTCCAGAAGCTGCTGCAGGCAGGGCACTCGCTGCTCGTCATCGAGCACAATCTCGACGTGATCAAGACGGCCGATTACATCATCGACCTCGGCCCCGAGGGGGGAGAGGACGGCGGGCGGATCGTGGCGATGGGGACGCCGGAGGAAGTGGCGCAGGTGGAGGCGTCGTACACCGGGCGCTACCTGAAGACGGTCCTGCCGGCGTGAGTCGGTATGGCGCAGGCCTGAAGGCCTGCGCTATCTGCGGATCTCCTCATGATCGCCAGATAGCGCAGGGCTTCAGCCCTGCGCCGCGAGTCGTGAGGCGTAAGGCGTAAGGGGCCACATGACAGAGGATCCGGGTCACCTGAACGGGTGATTCATGGCAACTGACAGAGGATCCGGGTCACTCGCGGAACCGTCGGACGGGCAGACGGTGGTTGATACTCTGGACCAACGGTTGGTCCAGCGGTTCCCGACGCCGGAGACGGTAGATGTCGATCCGATGGTGGTCGAGATCGACTTCAGCACGGACCAAACGATGCGGCCACAGGGGGTCGATGGCCCAGGCATGACCGAGCAAGGTGATGCGACCGTGGTCGTCGGTTCGTCGGAGAAAGACCAGGCACCCGTGAGGCGGCGCTTGGAGGTCGAGCTGAAACGACGCCGGAACAGGACGGCGAGGGAGCAGGCTGTCACTGCGCGGCGCCAGCCGCGCGCGAGCGGCGGCCAGGTAACGAGCGGATCGCTGCTGCAGGTCGGACAGGGCCTCGTGGTGAAAGCGCGCCCAGACCTTGCTTTGCCAGCGGCCGTTGAAATTCTCGATGCGGTTCTGGAAGCCATGCTCACGCGGTGGCGCAAACACGGGGATGACGTCGAGCTGCAAGCAGAGACGCATGACACGACTGATGACATCCGGGTGCTGGTGAGGGCCTTGGAACCGCGTGTCGTTGTCGAACTGCGCGTACGCCGGCACGCCGACGTGCCGCCAATGCTCGAGGATCGTGTCCAGCGTGCGCACGGCCGTGTAGGGCCGATCAGGCCACGCCCCGGGATAGCCGCCATGCAAGCTGATGACATTGAGGATCTCGACTTCCGGTCCATGCGCAATGACCAAGCCCTCGACGAAGTCCCAACTGTCCAGCTCGGCCTCCTGCGCCGCACACGCCGGCAGGTACCAGCCGGCCGGCGGAGCAGGCCGCCGCACACGACGGCGATGGTCCAAGGCCCCGTAACGCACCAGCACCCGATGGATAGTGCGCTCGCTCGGCACGGCAGCCCCTTCGGCCGACAAGGCGCGGGCGATCGCCGCCGCCCCGTACTCGCCCAGGTCGCTCTCGTGTTTCAGCGTGGCGCGCAACTCGACGATCCGGCATTCCAGGTTCGGCGGCGTTCGCGCCACCCGCCGGGGCACATGGGGGCGATCCGTCCAGCAGACCCGATTCAAGCGCTGGCCGGAGGCCCGTGCGACCCACCGTTGGACGGTGCCGAGTCCCACGCGAAAGCGCCGGGCAACCGCCCGCTGAGACAGCCCGCGCCGCACGGCAGCCACCAGCGCGTGGCGCCACGCGAAGACGTTTTTTTGCCATGCTGCCATGCCTCCCGTATGGCAGCGTACCTGAAACCCGGCCGTGGAAGCTGCCGGAACTGAGGATGCACAGAACGCATCCTCAAGCTCCTTGGACAACGCGGCCGACCGCGTTGCCCACAGCTTCCACCGCCATCACTTTCAGTCCTGTACTGACCCGGATCCTCTGTCAGCTACGTGACCCGGATCCTGTGTCAGTCGGCCCGTAAGGCGTAAGGCGATGAGGCTGCCCCGCTCCTTCTACGATCGCCCAACCCTGACCGTCGCCCGCGAGCTGGTCGGCAAGGTGCTCGTGCACCGGAGTCCCGACGGAATCGCCGCCGGCGCGATCGTCGAGGTCGAGGCGTACATCGGCGAAGCCGATCCCGCCTGCCACGCCGCCCCCGGGCCGACCGCGAGGAACCGGCCGCTCTACGGCCCGCCGGGCTTCGCCTACGTCTACCTGAACTACGGCATCCACAGCCTCTTCAACGTGGTCACCGAGCAGGACGGCCAGCCGGCCGCGGTTCTCCTGCGGGCGCTGCTGCCCCTCGAGGGCATCGACCTGATGCGCCGGAGGCGGGCGCCCGACCGGCGACGCGCGGACGCGATCCCGGAACACGAGTTGTGCAGAGGCCCCGGGAGCCTGGCGCGGGCCATGGGCATCACGCTCGCCGACAACCGCGCGGACCTGTGCGGGCGGCGGATCTGGCTGGAAGACCGCCGGATGGCCTACCCGGACGTGTCGTGGAGTTCGCGCATCGGCATCAGCGCCGGCCGCGAGCACCTGTGGCGCTGCTTCGTCAGCGGGTGCCCTGCGGTATCCGGGCCGCCGCGGACTTCAGCCACGCGGCCAGCGGGGCGTCGCCCCGCACCAGGACGTCCCGGCAGGCGTCGATCCGATCGAGGGTGAGCCTGAAGGTCCGCGCGATCGCGGTCGTCTTGTCGGCCAGGAGCTGGCGGACGCTGTCGCGCGACTCGCCGTCGCAGAGCTGGCCGGCCTCGTTGACGAGCGCCGACAGGGCGGCGGGATCCGCGAACCCCTGGCGCACGTCGCTCCAGCGCGAGGCCGCCACCTTCCAGGCCCCCGACTGCGCGGCCGGGTTGTCGAGCGCGGCCGACAGCCACTCGGGCCACGGCTCGCGCCCGCCGGTCCCGGCGATCCCGTTGGTGAGCACCTCCACGACGAACGCCGCGTCGGGCGTCGTCGCCAGGACTTCCCGCTCGTCGAGGGCGCGAAGGCGCGGCAGCAGGTCGGGGCCCGCCGTGACCGCCGACAGCCGGACGACGATCGGCATCGACAGCGGTTCGATCCGCTCTCGTCCGGCGAGGTGCGCGTCGATCATCGCCCGCGCCGTGGCGAGCACGGTCTTGTCGCGCCCCGCCCGGCCCAGGATGTCGAGGACGGCGCGGCGCTGGCGGGTTCGGTCCTCGTTCTCGCCTCGCGCGGTCTTCCATCCCAGCCCCTCCGCGACCGGCGAGAAGACCCGTGTGACCCACGACTCGAACGCCGCGTGCTCCGGGCCGGGCACCATGTAGTCCCGGGCGAAGGTCAGCTCGCGGTCGAGTTCCTCGACGACTTCCGGTATCGGGTCCGCCGCGAGCGCGGCCGCGACCGCCATGTACTCGCCGAAGCCCTGCTCGCCGGCGAGGGCGAGGTCCCAGGCGTCTTCGAGAAGGCGGAGGCGCTCGGCCGGCGTCAACTGGCTCTCCGCGTTCGAGGCGAGACGGCCCAGCGCGTCGGCGGTGTACGACGTGTAGTAGTAGCCGTTGGCGCCGGCGTTGGCGAAGACGGCGGGGAAGCAGCCGGGGAGCTTGAAGGTCTGCCGCGGCCCGGCCAGGAGGACCGTTGAAACGGCCGGCGCGACGGCGCCATCGCCGATGCCCCGCAGGCCGATCGGGATGGTCCACGCGGCGACCTCCGGCGGCGCGGGCGGCACGCCGGGCGAGAAGCGGCGCGCGCTCGCCGTCACCACCGTGTCAGGGCCGTCGCAGGAGGACTCGATCGTCACTTCCGGCACGCCGGGCCTGGTGACGAAGCCGGCGAGCACGGCGGCGACAGGTTGTCCCGACGCGGCCTGCAGCGCGGCGCCCAGGTCCTCGGTGGTCACCGAGCCGAACGCGTGGTCGTGCACGAACGCGACCAGCGCCTTGTGGAAGGCGTCCGGGCCCATCCAGGCCTCCACCATCCGCACGAGGGCGGCTCCCTTGTCGTAGGCGATCGGGTCGAACGACTCGTCGATCTCGGCCGGGGTCGCGACCGGCGCGCGCACGGCCCGGGTGGACTTCAGCGCGTCGGTCCGCATCACGTTTCCGGCGCTCGCCACCTCGTCGAGGTCGGGGCGCCACTGCGGCTTCCAGGCCGCGAGCGCCTTGGGCGTCATCCACGTCGCGAACCCCTCGTTCAGCCACAGGTCGTCCCACGACGCCATCGTGACGACGTCGCCGAGCCACTGGTGCGCGATCTCGTGCGCGAGCACCGACGCCTCGCTCGCGAGCGCCGACTCGGTGGCCCCGGTGGGGTGGGAGAGCAGGCCTTCGTCGAAGACGATGATCCCGGCGTTCTCCATCGCGCCGGGGAAGTTCCCGGGCACGGCCACCAGGTCCAGCTTCCGGAACGGGTAGTGAAAGGCGAAGTAGCGGTTGTCGAAGGCGAACGCCTGCTCGGCCGCCTCGAGGGCGAAGCGGGCCCCGTCCTTGCGCTCGGGCAGCGTGCAGACGCGGATCGGGATCGCGTCGGACGATCCCTCGACGCACTGGAACTCGCCGACGGCGAGCGCCACCAGGTACGACGACATCTTCGGCGTGGTCCCGAAGCGCACCGTGTGCAGGCCGGGCTTCGGGCCCGGCGTGTCGGACACCACCGGGCCGTTGGAGATCGCCATGAGCCCTTCGTCGATCACCGCCGTCAGCGCGAAGCTGGCCTTTGCGGACGGCTCGTCCACGCACGGAAACGCCCGCCGCGCGTCGGTGGCTTCCATCTGGCTCAGCACGTACTTCCGGTCGGGCGTGCGGACGATGTAGAACCCGCGCCCGTCGTCTCGCAGCCGGCCGTCGTACTCGATGCGCAGCCTGGCCGTGCCCGGCAGCAGCCGCGCGGGCAACGTGAAGGTGACCGTCCCGGCGGCCGCGTCGGTGGTCACCGCCGGGTGAACCGGGTGCCCGCCGGGCGCCGTGAGCGTCACGTCCACGATTTCGAGATCGACGGCGTCGAGCGTGATCCTGGTTGTCGGGTTGACGACCTGGAGGTCCACCGTCAAGTCGCCGCTGAACGAGGCCGTGGCGACCTCCGGCGTGACGGTGAGCTGGTAGTGCAGGGGGTGGACGTCGGCGGGCAGGCTCCCGGCCGCCGCCGGCCCCGCCAGCGCCAGCAGGCCGCAGACCGCGCCGGCGCGCCAGCCCGTCACCGGGCGGTCCCGTTCGGCCCGGTGACCGGGACCTTGAGGGTCATCCGGCGCCCCTCGCGCAGGACCTCGATCGTCGCGGTCGTACCGATCTTCGTGTCGGCGAGGAGCTTGGTGAACGCCTCGCTGCTCTCGACCCGCTGGCCGTTGAACGACACGATCACGTCGCCGGGCTGGATGCCGGCCTGGTAGGCCGACGAGGCGCGGGCCATGCCGACGACGACGGCACCGCTCACCGGGGTCGTGTAGCCGAGTCGCTCGGCGATGTCCGGCGTCATCGTCTCCAGGTTGACCGCGCCGATCGTGCCGCGGCGCACCTCGCCGTACTTGACCAGCTGGTCGGCGATGCGGCGGGCGAGGTTGCTGGACACGGCGAAGCCGACCCCCGACGAGCCGCCCGACTCGGTGGCGATGGCGGTGTTGATCCCGACGACTTCGCCGCGCGCGTTCACCAGGCCGCCGCCGGAGTTGCCGGGGTTGATCGCCGCGTCGGTCTGGATGAAGTCCTCGTAGCCGGCCAGGCCGATCCCGGTGCGGCCGAGCGCGCTGACGATCCCGAGCGTGACGGTCTGGTTGAGCCGGAACGGGCTGCCGATGGCGAGCACCCACTGCCCCACCTTGAGCTTCGACGAGTCGCCCCACGGCAGCACGGGCAGGTTCCGCGCGTCGATCTTCACGACGGCGATGTCGGTCATCGGGTCGCGCCCGACGATGTGCCCCTTCACCTCGCGCTTGTCGGGCAGGCCGGCGGTGATCTCCTGGACGTTGCCGGCCACCACGTGGTTGTTGGTCACCACGTACCCGTCGGGCGAGATGATCACCCCCGACCCGAGGCTCGACGCCTGCTCGAGCCGCGACCCGAACCAGTCGTCCTGGTTGCCGAAGAACTGCCGGAAGATCGGGTCGTTGGCGAAGGGGGAGTTCGAGGTCCGCACCACCGAGATCGCCGAGATGTTGACGATGCCGGTGACGGCGCGGCCGGCCACGTCGCTGAAGTCGGCCGGACCGGCGGGGAGCGCCGCCATCGTCTCGGCCGCACCGGCCCTCGCGGCGGCCGCGCCCGGTCGCTGCGCCAGCTCTCCGGCCTGCCCCTCGCTGGCCGTCCGGAGGCGGCTCGTCAGGACGAGGCCCGCGACGAAGCCAGCCAGGACCAGGGTGAGCCCGATGGTCGTTCTCTTGAACATGGGTGTCCCTCTCGTCTGTGTCCTTAGACTACACCAGAGACCCGGGAGCTTGGGCTGACGGCTGATGGCCGATGACCGACGGCGGTGTCACGCCGGCTGGTGTCAGCCGTGCACGGCCGTCCGCCGTCAGTCGTCGGCCATCAGCCAGCTTCGGAAGACCCTCAGATCGCAGGATGAGAAGATGAGAACACTCAGTCGATCTCGACCTGGCGGCGGTCGGAGCGCTTGGGCACCGTGATGGTGAGGACCCCGTTCTGGAGGTCGGCCGTCACGGCCGACGCGTCGACGGCGTGCGGCAGGACGAACGCGCGGGCGAACCGGCCGTGGCCGCGCTCGACCCGCTCGAAGCGAACCGTCGGGCACTCGGCCGGCCGGCGCTCGCCCTTGAGCGTGAGCTTGCCGTCCTGGATCTGGATCTGGAGGTCTTCGCGCGCGAGCCCGGTCACCTCGGCCGTCACCACGTATCGGTCTTCGGCTTCGTAGATGTCGACCGGGGGCGTCCAGCCGGCTTCGTCGGTCCCGGACAGTCGGTGGATGCGCTCCTGAAGCGCCAGCAGGTCCTGGAGGGGATCCCAGCGGGTAAAGGCCACACGCCATCCTAGCACGGCGGGCGGCGGGCGGACGAATCCCTGTGATAAAATGCCCGATCGGCTCTCGCGGCAAGAAGACGGCGTGGGTACGAGCCGCTGGTCGGCCCGCCTCGAGGTTTCTGCCGGACACTGATATCTCCCGAGTTCCACACGCCAGGTGAGGCCATGCAAGCGACACGACTTCGCAAGGGAATGCTCGTCAAGATGGGGGAGGACCTGTTCCGGGTCCTCGAGCTGCAGCACGTCACGCCGGGGAACCTGCGCGGGTTCGTCCGGGTCAAGTTCCGCAACATCCGGACCGGTTCGCTCGCCGATCAGAAGCTGCGATCCGAAGACGAAGTCGAGCGCGCGACACTCGACGAGAAGTCGATGCAGTACCTCTACCACGACGGGTCGACCTATCACTTCATGGACACCGAGACCTACGAGCAGATCGGGCTCACCGAGGAGGTGCTCGGCGACGCGATGCAGTACCTGGTGGCCGAGTCGGTGACCGAGATGGAGTTCTACGGCAGCGAGCCGGTCGGGATCGAACTGCCCCCGACGGTCGATCTGAAGGTGGTCGAGACGACGCCCGCCATCAAGGGGGCGACGGCGAGCGCGCAGCTCAAGCCGGCCAGGCTCGAGACAGGCCTGGTCGTGCAGGTTCCCCCGTTCATCAACGAAGGCGACCGGGTTCGAGTGAACACCGAGACCGGCGAGTACCAGTCCCGGGCGTAGCGGGACGCGCATCGGATGCCGGGCGGAGCCCGGAGGGCATTATGGACGTACCACGCTCGAAGCAGGGCGGCTGGATTGAGGTCATCACCGGCAGCATGTTCAGCGGGAAGAGCGAGGAGCTGATCCGGCGGCTCCGCCGGGCTCAGATCGCCCGGCAGAAGGTGCAGATCTTCAAGCCGACCTTCGACAACCGCTACGGCGACGGCCACATCGTCTCGCACAGCGACATGCGGCTCGCCTCGGAGAACGTCGCCAGCTCGAAGGCGCTGCTGACCGAGGTGGACCCGGACGCCGAGGTGGTGGGGATCGACGAGGGGCAGTTCTTCGACGCCGACCTGCCCGCCGTGTGCAACGAGCTCGCCAACCGCGGCAAGCGCGTCATCGTCGCCGGCCTCGACCAGGACTACCTGGGCAAGCCGTTCGAGCCGATGCCGCAGCTGCTGGCCATCGCGGAGTACATCACCAAGACACTGGCAATCTGCATGGTCTGCGGCAACCCGGCCAACCACACGCAGCGCCTGGTGGCGAGCCAGGATCGCGTCCTGCTGGGCGCGCAGGGCACCTACGAGGCCCGCTGCCGCCGCTGCTTCGACCCGGCGCTGGCCCAGCCGCCCGAAGCCCGCTGAGGAGCGCCGGGCCATGGCTTGGCTGCTGCTCATCTTCGGCTTCGGCTTCCTCGCGGCCAACCTGTTCGGCCTCGCCGAGCAGGTGCGCTACTGGCGCCGCCGCCGCACGGCCCTGCTGACATGGCGGGGGCCGCGGCCGCCGCTCTTCGAGATGCAGGTCGGCATCGGCGCGGCGCTCGGCCTGCTGCTCGTCTACGACCTGCTGCTGCGGCCCGGCGCGGCCGACCAGACGTTCGGCGTGGGCATGATGTTCGTCTACTACGCGGGCGTCCTCCCCGCGTCGACGCGGATCGAGCGGGGGTTCTACCGCGACGGCGTGTGGAGCGACCGCCGGTTCGTGCGCTACTCGCGCATCGGCGCCATCAGCTGGCACGACGCCGCCGAGCCGGTCCTGCTGCTCGCGGCCCGGCGCGGCCGCACGGCGGCCCGGCTGGCCGTTCCCGGCCACCTGCTCGGCGCGGTCCGCCACATCCTCCGCGACCTGATCGGGAGGCACGACATCGACCTCGCCGACACGGGACTCCACCTGGGGTTGAGGGACCAGCGGGATGACGCGTAGTCGGCCGACGGCTGACGACTGATGGCCGACGGTCGGATCACGAGGGTCGCACGGCGTGATGGTGCTGACGCCGCCTTGGGCCGTCAGCCTTCAGCCGTCAGCCTGCTGTCCGTGAGGGATCTACCGCCCGAGAATCCACCCAATCATCCCGCGGCCCGAGGCGATCGGGTCGCCGATCCAGTCGGGCGGGACCAGCCAGACGAAGGAGAGGATCGCGACCACCCACAGGTCGTACTGCCACGTCGCGCGATCGTCGGTCCAGAAGAACGCCCGCCAGAGCACGTGCAGCACCAGCGGCTTCTTGCTCTCCTTGATCCCCTTCAGCTCGCGCCACGTGAAGTAGATCCGGTCGGCGACGGTGACGATCGACAGGACGAGGATGACCCAGAGGACGCCGGCCATCCGGTTGGTGAAGGCGCCGATCATGAACAGCACGATCCGCTCGGGCCGCTCCATGAAGCCGACCTTGCACTTCTCGATGATCGACTCGGCGCGGGCGCGCGTGTAGCTCGTCATGACCGAGAACATCATCGCCAGGGCGGTGATGATGACGTAGTCGACGTGGTTGGCGTGCGCGTAGAGGTAGATCAGCCCGATGAACAGGGTGATGTCCGAGAAGCGGTCCATCACCGAGTCCCAGAACCCGCCGAAGGCGGTCTCGCGCGACCGCGCGCGCGCCACCTTGCCGTCGATGTAGTCGAAGATGTTGGCCGCCAGCATGACGAAGCCGGCCGACCAGAAATAGCCGATCCCGAGCAGCCAGGCCGCCGTGATGTTGACGACGACGCCGATGAAGGTGAGGACGTTGGGCGAGATGCGGAGCGCCACGCACACGGCGATGATTCCGCGCAGCGGGGCGTTGCAGACCCTACCGATTATGCCTGTGAACGTCATGGGAGGCTCAGGCTCCAGGCCGGCGCCGTCCGGCCGCGCGCGGTCCGGTATAATCGACAGTTGGCCGACATGCGCGAAAAACGCAACATGGTAGCCCATGCCGATCGGTGATCTCAAGGGCCAGATCGATCGCCTGCCCGAGCAGCCCGGCGTCTACCTCTATGGCAATGCCGCCGGGGAGACCATTTACGTCGGCAAGGCCCGCTCGCTGCGCGACCGTGTTCGCAGCTACCTCGGCGCCCGCGGCACCAGCGCGAAGACGGACGCCCTGCTCGACGAGGCCGCCTCGCTCGAGGTCGTCGTCACCGACTCGGTCGTCGAGGCGCTGGCCCTCGAGAGTAACCTCATCAAGCAGCGGCTGCCGAAATATAACATCCTGCTGCGGGATGACAAGAACTATCCGTACCTGAGGCTGACGACGAGCGAGCCGTTCCCCCGGGTGCTCGTGGCGCGGAGTGTCGAGCGCGACGGTGACGCCTACTTCGGGCCGTTCGTGCAGGGAGGCCTCGCGCGGCGGCTGACGCTGCTCAGCCACCGGGTGTTCGGCCTCCGGTCGTGCAACGAGGTCATCGACGGCCGGCGCGGCCGCCCGTGCCTCGAGTACGACATCAAGCGCTGCCTGGCGCCGTGCGTGGCCTCGATCTGCAGCCAGGAGCGCTACGCGCGCGCCGTCGACGACGCCCGGCTCTTCCTCGACGGGCGCACCGACGAGCTGCTCGGCGCGTTCAACCGGCGGATGACCGAGGCCGCGGCCGAGGAGCGGTTCGAAGAGGCGGCGGTGCTGCGCGACGCCGCGCGGCTCGTCCAGTCGATCCACGACCGGCAGCAGAAGATGGTCACGACCGGGCTCGGCGACCGCGACGTCGTCGGGGTCAAGGTCGGGCCCGCGGGAACCGCGATCCAGGTCTTCGAGGTCCGGCGCGGGCGGGTGGTCGAGCGCGTGCAGTTGTTCGCCGACGAGACCCGGCGTGGGCGACCCTCGGAGACGGAGGCGCGTCCCGAGCGAACCGGCGCGGTCGCGGAGATCCTCGAGGCCGTGCTGGAGCAGTTCTACGCCGACCGCGAGGCGCCGCCGGAAATCCACCTGCCGGTGGACCTGCCGGAGACCGAGGCCGCCGAGGCGTGGCTGACCGCGCGGGCGGGACGCCGCGTCCGGCTGGTGGTGCCGAAGCGCGGGGACAAGCGGGGGCTGGTGGACTTGGCCGAGCGCAACGCGGCACAGGCCTACCAGTCGCGCTTCAACCGCGAGGGGGCCGCCCACTACGAAGGTCTGGACACGCTGCGCGTCGTCCTGGGCCTGCCGGGATTGCCCCGGCGCATCGAGTGCTTCGACATTTCGACGATCCAGGGCAGCGAGACCGTCGCGTCGATGGTCGTGTGCGAGGACGGGAGGATGCGGAAGGGCGAATACCGGAAGTTCAGGCTCAGGGCTCCCGCCTCCGCCCGCGTCCCGGCCGCGCGGGCTACGGCGAGGCGTCGCCGTAGCGCTTCGCGCGAAGGCGGGCAAGGCTCAGGGCTCAGGGAGGGCTCAGGGCACCCGCCGAAAGCCGAACACCGAACGCCGAACGCCGAAGGCCGCTATCTCGACGACTTCGCCGCGATGAACCAGGTGGTCGGCCGGCGCTACCGGCGGCTGCTCGAGGCGGGCGGACCGTTCCCGGACCTGGTGGTGATCGACGGCGGGAAGGGGCAGCTGTCGGCCGCGTACGCGGCGCTCGAGCAAATCGGACTGGCGAACCTGGTGGCGGTGGGGCTGGCGAAGAAGGAAGAGCTGGTGTTCACCCGCGACCGCGACGAGCCGCTCGCGCTGGATCGCAGCAGCCCGGCCCTGCTCCTGCTGCAGCAGGTGCGCGACGAGGCGCACCGGTTTGCCGTGACGTTCCACCGGCAGGCCAGGCGGATGCGGGACCTCAGGTCCGAGCTCGACGACATCGCCGGCGTGGGGCCCGGCCGGCGGCGGACGCTGCTGACCACGTTCGGGAGCGTGGCGGGGGTCCGGCGGGCCACCCGCGAAGAACTCACCGCCGCGATAGGTGCCGCCGCGGCTGACGCCGTGCTGGCACATTTCGCGGCGGCTCGCTGAGGAACAGGCTCAGGGCTCAAGGCTCAGGGCGCACGAGTGTCACGTGTGACGACGTGTGGGCGTGAGCCTTGAGCCCTGAGCCCTGAGCCTCTTTTGACACTCCGAGCGGCTGGATGCTAGCCTGATTGGCTCTCGTGGACATCAATCTCGCGCAGATCCTCATTTCGTTCCTGGTGCTGGTGTTCTCCCTGACGGTGCACGAGTCCGCGCACGCGTGGGCGGCGGACCGTCTCGGCGACCCGACGGCCCGAATGCTGGGTCGGATCTCGCTCAACCCGCTCGTCCACGCCGACCCGATCGGCACGCTGCTGTTCCCGCTGATCGGGCTGCTGACGCACGCGCCGCTCATCGGCTGGGCGAAGCCGGTGCCGGTCGCGACGTGGAGGTTCGGCAACCCCCGGCGCGACTATCTCCTGGTGGCGGCCGCCGGGCCGGCGAGCAACCTGTCGCTGGCGCTGGTGGCGGCGGTGGCGCTGCGCCTGCTGCCCGCCGCGACTTCCGGGGCCGCCGGCGTTCGCGTCCTCGAACCGGTCGCGACCATCGTCTTTGCCGCGCTCGTGGTCAATCTCCTCCTGGCGATCTTCAACATGCTGCCGGTCCCGCCGCTCGACGGCGGGACGGTGCTGGCCGGCCTGCTGCCCGAGCGTCTCGCCGCCGGCTTCGATCGCCTTCGCCCGTACGGGTTCCTGCTGCTCTACGCGCTGATGTTCTCGGGCGGCTTCAGCCTCGTGGTCGGCATCCCGTACCGGTACATGATGTCGTGGCTCATATGAAACCCCGCGTCGTCTCGGGCATGCGCCCGACAGGCCGGTTGCACCTCGGTCACCTGGTCGGCGCGCTCAAGAACTGGGCGACGCTCCAGGACCAGTACGACTGCTTCTACTTCGTGGCCGACTGGCACGCGTTGACGAGCGAGTACGCCGACACGGCGGCCCTCGTCGAGAACGCCTACGACAACGTGGCCGACTGGATCGCGGCCGGCCTCGACCCCGAGCGGTCGACGCTGTTCGTCCAGTCGCTGGTGCCCGAGCACGCCGAGCTGTTCCTGCTGCTGTCGATGGTTGTCCCCGTCCCGTGGCTCGAGCGGGTGCCGACCTACAAGGAGCAGCGCGAGCAGCTGTCGGAGAAGGACCTCTCGACGATCGGCTTCCTCGGCTACCCGCTGCTGCAGACGGCCGACGTCGCCATGTACGACGCGTCCTACGTCCCGGTGGGCGAGGACCAGGTGCCGCACCTCGAGCTGTCGCGCGAGGTGGTCCGGCGCTTCAACAACTTCTACGGCGAGAAGCTCGGCGTCCGCGACGGCGAGACCATCGTCAAGCCGGTGCTGGTCGAGCCGCAGCCGCTGCTCACCTCGTTCGGCCGGCTGCCGGGCCTCGACAACCGGAAGATGAGCAAGAGCTACGGCAACGCGATCGACCTCTCGGACACGGCGGAGGCGGTGCGCAAGAAGGTGATGAGCATGTACACGGACCCGAAACGGGTCCGGGCCGACATCCCGGGCACCGTCGAAGGGAACCCCGTGTTCATGTACCACGACGCGTTCAACGCGAACCTCGAAGAAGTCGAGGACTTGAAGTCGCGCTACCGGCTGGGGAAGGTCGGCGACGTCGAGGTGAAGAAGAAGCTGGCCGCGGCGCTCGAGTGCGTGCTCGAGCCGATGCGCCAGCGGCGGGCGGAGGCGCTGGCCCGCCCGGGCCGGATCCGCGAGATCCTGTTCGAGGGCTCCGCGCGCGCCCGCAAGGTCGCGGCGGAGACGATGGAGCGGGTCAGAAGCGCGGTGAAGGTCAGCTATCGGCAGTAGGCAGTCGGCAATGGCGCACGGCTGAAGCCGTGCGCTATCCGGGGCAGCGTGATCAGATAGCGCAGGGCTTCAGCCCTGCGCAACCGCCAGGCGTGAGGCGTAAGGCGTAGGCCGGATTGGAGTCATGGATCAGCCACTCAGCGAGGAATTCGAGTCGTCTCCGGACAGCTACTCGGTCAAGCTCGACCAGTTCGAGGGACCGCTCGACCTCCTGATCCACCTCATCAAGAAGAACGAGCTGAACATCTACGACATCCCGATCGCGCTCATCACGGCGCAGTATCTCGAGTACCTCGACGTGATCCGCGAACTCGATCTCGATGTCGCCGGCGAGTTCCTCGTGCTGGCGGCGACGCTCATCCACATCAAGTCGCGCATGCTGCTCCCGCGCGCCGATCCGACCCAGGAAGACCCGGACGAGGATCCGCGCGAGGCGCTCGTCAGGCGGCTGCTCGAGCACCAGCGCTACCGGCAGGCCGCCGAACTCCTGCACGAGCGCGAGACGCTGCGCGAGGCGCAGTGGCAGCGCCCGGACGGGCGCGTCGCCCCGATTGCCGGCGAGGAATACGAGCCCGAGCTCGAGGTGGACCTGTTCAGCCTGATCACGGCCTTCAAGGCGGTCATCGAGCGCGCCAAGCAGCGACCGAAGGTGACGCTGCCCGTCGAGCAGATCCCGATCGAGACGCGGATCGAACAGCTGCTCGCGCGATTGTCCGAGACCGAGGCGTGCGGGTTCGAGGACCTGTTCGAGGACGTGTCGGCGAAGGGGGACTTGATCGTGACCTTCCTCGCGCTGCTGGAGATGATCCGGCTCAAGGTGATTCGCGTGTTCCAGGCCGGCTCGTTCGGGCCGATCCGGATCTACAAGGCGAAGTCCGCCTCGGCCGCGCACTAGTCCTTCGATGCGCAAGTATGGCAACGTAGTTGCGCCCTCAGGACGAGTGCTGAGCGATCGCGGTGGGCCGCGTGGCCATGGGGCGTTCGCGGCCGTGATTGCGAGTCGAAGCACCAGGTGAGAGATGACCGAGCAGAACGACAATCACGACGCGCCGCCCCTCGAGGAGCCCGGCGTTCACGACGAGGCAGCCGAGGCCGGGGCCGGCGGGACCGAGGCGACCGCCGGCGAGGCTGCGGCGACTGAACACGCGGAGGCGCCGGTCGGCGAAGATCCGGACGCCGAGTCGGTCGCGCCCGACGCCGCGTCGGCTGATCCGGAGGCCGGGCCGGCGGAGCTGCGCGTCGGGCGCGTGTCGGACGATCTCAAGAAGATCATCGAGGCGCTCGTTTACGCGTCGCCCGACCCGCTCACGCCGAAGACGCTCTTCAAGGTGCTCGAGTCCGAGCCGCGCGAGGACGTGCAGGCGTCGCTCGAGGCGTTGCTGCGGGAATACGCCCACGGCGAGGGCGGCCTGCAGCTGGTCGAGGTGGCCGGCGGCTACCAGATCGTGACGCGCCCCGAGCTGTCGGAGTGGGTGCGCCGGCTGTTCCACGAGCGCAAGTCGCAGAAGCTCTCGGTCGCCGCGCTCGAGACGCTGGCCGTCATCGCCTACAAGCAGCCGGTCACCGCGCCCGAGATCACCGAGATCCGCGCCGTCAACGCCGCGGGCGTCGTCGCCACGCTGCTCGAACGCCGGCTGATCAAGATCGCGGGCCGCAAGCAGGTCGTGGGGCGCCCCTTCCTGTACGCGACGACGCGCGAGTTCCTGATCCGGTTCGGCCTGAAGGACCTGAACGACCTGCCGAAGATGGAGGACATGGCCGAGGTGCTCGGGTTCGAGCCGCCGAGCGGCCTGGCGGAGGCCGGCCCTTCGGAGACGCTGCTGCCGCTCGACGGCGACGTCGATCCCGACAAGACGCTGAACACGGACGAACCACAGTAGAATCGTACGATCTTGCGATCTGGCAATCTCGCGACCTGGGCTGAAGGCTGATGGCCGACGGCTGACGGCGGTGCCCGCTGCCAGATCGCACGACCGCGCGACCGCACGATCGCAAGATGTTCCAATGCTGATCCGCCTCCAGAAGATCCTCTCCACCGCCGGCGTCGCGTCGAGGCGAGCCGCCGAGAAGCTGATGGCCGAAGGGCGCGTCGCCGTCAACGGCCAGACGGTGCGTGAGCTGGGCACGCGCGCCAACCCCGACACCGACGACATCCGTGTCGACGGCCGCCCCGTGAGGCCGCAGGGGCGGCGGCTCTACCTGCTCCTCAACAAGCCCCGCGGCTACGTGACGACCCGTTCCGATCCGGAGGGGCGGCCGACGGTGATGGACCTGATCCCGGGGCTCCACGAGTACGTCTACCCGGTCGGGCGTCTCGACTACGAGTCCGAGGGGTTGCTGCTCCTGACCAACGACGGCGACCTCGCCGCCGCGCTCACCCACCCGAGCCACGAGGTGCCGCGCGAGTACCACGCGAGGGTGAGGGGCACGCCGGACCCGCGCGCCCTCGACCGGCTGGCGCGCGGCGTCGTGATCGACGGTCGCCGGACCGCGCCGGCCGAGGTGGCGATCGTCACGACGGGCGCCGGCCAGCACGGCGACCAGTCGCTCATCTCGATCACGATTCACGAGGGGCGGACGCGCCAGGTGCGGAGGATGTGCGAGGCCATCGGCCACCCGGTCGTGCGCTTGCGACGCGTCCGCATCGGTCCGCTCTCGGACCCCACGCTGAAGACCGGCGTGTGCCGGCCGCTGACCTCGCGGGAAGTGGAGGCGCTGCGCAGGGCGTCTGGCAGGATTCAGGAATCGGGAGTCGGGATTCAGGGGTCGAGCGCCGAAGGTGAGAAGCCGGCCGGTGCCGGCCGGCGAGGCCCGAAGGCAGGCAGAGGGCGGTACGCGGCGCGACACGGCCTGAAGCCTGGAGCCTGA
Organism: uncultured Acidobacteriota bacterium; assembly: GCA_963776495.1. Lineage (GTDB taxonomy): Bacteria > Acidobacteriota > Vicinamibacteria > Vicinamibacterales > Fen-181 > FEN-299. The sequence continues at coordinate 617,148 of CAVZMW010000004.1, forward strand.
AGCCCGAAGCCACCGTCAGAACATCCCCGCCCAGAACCTCACGAGCGCTACGATCTCGCCCGTCGTGGCCGGGCGATCCACTTCCGCATGGCTGACGAGCGGCGTAAGGAGCACGTGGACGGTGGTGTGCGGCTCGAGGTACCGGGCCAACCGGAGCGTTTCGATCGCCGGCACCACGTTGTCCTCCACGCCGTGCAGCAGGAAGACCGGGGCGTCGGGCGCGGGCGACCGATCCGGCGACAGCGCCGCGTCGTCGCCCATGTTCGCGATGTGCGGGAGCAGCAGGGGGCCGAGCGTCTTCGCGTCCCGCTCGTTCACCAGGTGCAGGAACGTCCGCGCGGGCTCGGGCAGCGCCTGCTCCTGCGCGCGGGCATCCGCAAACTCGCGTTCCGCCGCGGCCTTGTCGAACAGCGCCAGGTGCGACGCGTGCAGGAAGGCCAGGATGCCGGCGCGCAGCGCCCCGGCCTGGTCGGGGGGCACGATCTGGTCGGCGAGGTCGAGCGCGACGATGGCCACGCCGTAGTCGTGAGGCGGTAGCACGGGCGGGGCGTCGGTGACGCCGGGCGCGGGCGGTTCGACGCCCGTGCAAAGGTACCGGACCACCCGCTGGAAGTCGGCGTGGCCGCCGAACGAGAACACGAACGCGAGGCGGCCGCGCAGGCTCGGGCGCCCGGCCGCCACCATCGACAGCCCGCCCGCGAAGCTGATCCCGGCGAGGCCGATCTTGTGCCCGCGCGTCAGATCGGCGCGGTTCGAAAGCCAGACCGCGGCGTCCTCGATCATGTCGGTCGAACGCGGCGTCACCTGGTATCGACTGAGGTCGGGCAGCTCGGGCGTCAGCACGAAGAAGCCGCTCGCGGCCCACTGGCGCGCGAAGGCGACCAGGCGCGGCTCGTCGATGCCGAGCGCGTTCACGCCCGGCGTCAGGAGCAGCGCCCCCTCGGTGTGCGTCTTCGGCGTGTAGAGTCTCGCCCGCAGCGGGCCGAACCTCGACGGCACGGTGCCCCGCCGCTCGGCGACGACGTCGGTCTCGATGGCGGCCAGCGTCGGGTGCAGGCGCTCGAGGCCAGCCGTCCGCACGATGAGCGACGTGGCGCGGACGTAGGGGAGAACGGCGATCCGCGCGGCGAGGAGCACGGCGGCACCCGCGAGAAGGACGACGACCCACCGGGTGGGAGAGCGCATGCGGGGATGTTACACTGTCTCCCCGGCTGACGGCTGACGGCTGACGGCTGACGGCTGACGGCTGACGGCTGACGGCTGACGGCTGACGGTGTGACACGTGTCACTCGGCCGCAAAGCGCAAGTCGCGAGCCGTCCGCCTTCAGTCGTCAGCCGTCAGCCGTCAGCCGAATCATGAATGCGCACTTGATCATCGCCATCGACGGCCCTTCGGGCGTGGGGAAGGGCACCGTGGCGCGGGAGGTGGCCGCCGCGCTCGGCTACCGCCATATCGACACGGGCGCCATGTACCGCGCGGTCGCGTGGCGCGCGACGACCGACGCCGTTTCGTTCGACGACCCCTCGGCCCTCACGGCGCTGGCCGAACGACTGACGGTCGTCGCGTCCGGCCAAAGCGTGCTGGTGGATGGAGTGGAGATCGCCGATCGGATCCGGACGCCCGAGATCGACCGCGGGGCGTCGCGCGTCGCCCGCGTTCCCGGCGTGCGCGCCGCGATGGTCCAGCAGCAACGCCGCCTCGGCGCGGGCGGCGGCGTGGTCATGGAAGGGCGGGACATCGGGACCGTGGTCTTCCCGAACGCCGAGATCAAGATCTACCTCGACGCCTCGGCCGAGGAACGCGCCCGGCGCCGCGTGCACGACGAAGTGCGCCGGGAGGAGCGGGACCCCGGGCGGATCGCGAGCGAGATGGCCGCCCGCGACGAGGCGGACCGCACGCGCGAGGTCTCGCCGCTGACGCTGGCGGCCGACGCCCACCTCATCGATACCACCGCGCTCTCGATCCGCCAGGTGGTGGATCGGGTCCTGGCCCTCGCCCGCGCTTGCCGGTAGGGGTCGGGGCCGTTTTCGCCAGACGGAACCGTGACTCTGGCGAAAACGGCCCCGACCCCTACCGGCCCTTTCTGACCCGGGCCCCGTGGGTCCGCTCCGAGTAGTCCTCGGCCGAAGCCGGGTCCAGCTCCCAGCGATGGCGGTCCCGGTTCTCGATCTTCTCGGTCGCGCCGAGTTCTTCGTCGGCCGCCAGTTCGACGCCGAGGGCCTTGCCGACCTCCTCGACCACCGTCTGGCCCGGCGTGGGGTTGTCGCCGCCAGGCGCCTCGTCGCCGACACTGTAGGCCGCCACCCAGTCGGCGTCGACGTCACCGGCCGTCATCTCGGGGCTTGTTTCGCGGTGAAGTCGTTGCAGGTGTTCGAGTTCCGCGCGGCCGCTTCGGGCAGCCGACGGTCTCTGGTCGAGATCGAGCGAGGACGGCAGAGTCTGCGAGGGTTCGTCGAGGGGCCTGGCGTCCGGCAGGCGCCGCCGGCGAACCGACCGCGTGGCGTCAGAGGTCTTCGCCATCGGATGGGTCCTTTCGCCGCCTTGACACTGTGACGATAACTGTCGTAAAATGTGCTGCTTATCGCCTTTGGGCGATTCGCAACCTCAGCCCGCCGGTGCTGCGAACCGGCAAATCTCGACAGAGGAGGACCCGCAACACCATGGCGGACGTCAACAGCAAGAATAGCTCGGACCTGGCAGCCGAGGGGACGACCCACCCCGAGGGCCAGCGCGAAGGAGGTGAGCCGACACCTGTCTCGGGGACCACGATGGACCCCGGCGACCAGCTCGACACGAGCTCGGCGGAATACGCCAAGCTTCTCGACTTCTACGATAGCAGCTTCCGCAACATCGCGGAAGGCGAGGTGGTCAAGGGAACCGTCCTGAAGGTGACCGACTCCGAGGTCATCGTGGACGTGGGGTACAAGTCCGAGGGGATCATCGGCGTCCAGGAGTTCCTGGACGAGACCGGCCAGGTCACCGTGCAGCCCGGCGACATCGTCGACGTGCTGCTCGAGCGCACCGAGGACCGCGACGGCTACGTCGTCCTCTCCCGCGAAAAAGCGGAGAAGATGAAGATCTGGGACGACGTCGAGAAGGCCTTCGCCGACAAGAAGGTCGTCATCGGGCGCGTCATCGAGCGGATCAAGGGCGGCCTGGCGGTGGACATCGGCGTGCGGGCGTTCCTGCCCGGCTCGCAGGTGGACGTGCGCCCCGTGCGCAACCTCGACGCGCTGCGCGGCCAGGAGCTGCGGATGCGCGTCATCAAGGTGAACAAGAAGCGGGGGAACATCGTCCTCTCGCGGAAGGTCCTCCTCGAGGAAGAGAACGCGGAGAAGAAGAAGCACACGCTCGAGACGCTGGCCGACGGCAAGGTGCTCCGCGGCGTGGTGAAGAACATCACCGACTACGGCGCCTTCATCGACCTCGGCGGCATCGACGGCCTGCTGCACATCACCGACATGTCGTGGGGCCGCGTCGGCCACCCGTCGGAGCTGTTCAAGGTCAACGACGAGATCGACGTGATCGTGCTCAAGTACGACCCGGCGACCGAGCGCGTGTCGCTCGGGTACAAGCAGCTCAGCTCCGACCCGTGGTCGGTGGTGGCCGAGCGGTACCCGGTGGGCATCCGCGTGGCCGGCAAGGTGGTGAGCCTGACCGATTACGGCGCCTTCATCGAGCTCGAGCCCGGCGTCGAGGGGCTGATCCACGTCTCGGAGATGTCGTGGAGCAAGCGGGTCAAGCACCCGTCGAAGATCCTCAACGTGGGCGACTCGGTCGAAGCGCTCGTGCTCGGCCTTGACCCGCAGGCGCGGCGGATCTCGCTGGGCCTCAAGCAGATCGGCTCGAACCCGTGGCAGGAGCTGGCGGAGCGCTACCCGGTGGGCTCGCGCATCGTCGGCAAGGTGCGCAACCTGACCGAGTTCGGCGCCTTCGTCGAGGTCGAAGAGGACATCGACGGCCTGATCCACATCTCGGACATGTCGTGGAGCAAGCGGGTCAAGCACCCGTCCGAGGTGCTGAAGAAGGGGGACAAGGTCGAGGCGGTCGTGCTGAACATCGACGCCGAGAACCAGCGCCTCTCGCTCGGCCTCAAGCAGCTCGCGACCGACATCTGGGACGAGTTCTTCTCGCGCCACCAGGTGGGCGACACGGTTGAGGGCAAGGTGGTCCGGCTGACCAACTTCGGCGCGTTCGTCGAACTGGCCGAGGGGATCGAAGGCCTGATCCACGTGTCGGAATTCGACGAATCGCAGGGGGCCGGCGGCGAGAAGATCGACCTGGCCGTCGAACAGACCTACCCCATGAAGATCATCAAGCTCAGCCCCGGCGAGCGGAAGATCGGGCTGAGCATCCGCGCCCTGCGTCTCGACCAGGAGCGGCAGGATTGGCAGCACTACGCCGACGGCGGCAGCGTCGGCGCGACGATCGCGGAGCACTTGAAGAACCTGGAGTAGGTTCTGCGATCTGTAGTGGCGAGTGGCTGGTTCGAAGCGGCTGGCGGTTCGTTTTCGGCGGACCGCCAGCCGTTCGTCGTAAGCCGTGAGGCGTAAGGCGTAGGGCGTAAGCCGGTCATTCGCCCATCCGTCTCGTCCCTGTCGAAGAGCAGGAGGAGAGGCTGTGATCCCAGGGGGCAGTATGACGAAGGCGGAACTCGTGGAGGAAGTCTCCCGGGTTTCGGACCTCACGAAGAAGCACTCGGAGGTCATCGTCGACACCGTCTTCAAGAGCATCATCGACGCCCTCCAGCGCGGTGAGAAGATCGAGCTCCGGGGCTTCGGCAGCTTCCGCCTGCGGCGGCGGGAACCGCGCAAGGGGCGGAACCCCAAGACCGGCGATCGGGTGGACGTGCCGCCGAAGAAGATCCCGTACTTCAAGCCGGGCAAGGAACTCAAGGAACTGATCAACCGAACCGAGGGCGTGGAAAACCCGGCCGGTCCGTCCGTCGTCGGCGGAGACCCCGCGGTCGGCATCTGACGTCTCAGCATCGAGGAAAGGTGCCCGTGGAACGCCTCTGGTCCCCCTGGAGGCTCGCCTACGTCAGCGGCGGCGAGCCGAAGGGTTGTGTGTTCTGTGACGCGCAGACAAGCGAGCGGGCCGAGCCGCTCGTCCTGTTCGGCGGCACCACCTGCTTCGTCATCCTCAATCTCTATCCCTACAACAACGGCCACTTGTTGGTGGTGCCCAGGCGCCACGTCGCGACGCTGGCCGAAGCGGCGCCGGACGAACTGGCGGAGCTGATCGGGCTGACGCGCGCCGCGGAGATGGCGCTCACCGAGGCGTACCATCCGCAGGGCCTGAACGTGGGGATGAACCTCGGGCGGGCCGCGGGCGCGGGCGTGGCGGACCACATGCACGCCCACGTCGTGCCGCGGTGGACCGGCGACACCAACTTCATGTCGGTCGTCGGCGACGTGCGCGTGCTGCCCGAGGAGCTCGAGCAGACCGCCGCGCGCCTCAAGCCGATCTTCGAGAAGATCCTGAAGGCAGCAGATCGTCGGTAAGGCGGGCCTCCTGGCCGGCCAGCCAACACCATCCGCAGACACCGCAGGCCTTCCCGCCTCCGCCCGCCTCCGATCCCGGGCGGGCTACGGCGAGGCCTCGCCGAAGCGCTTCGCGCCAAGGCGGGCAGGCCTGCGCTTCATCAGCCGTAGCCCTCAGCGGCCGTGAGGCGCAAGGCGTAAGGCGTGAGGCGTAGGGCGTCTGCCATCTCCTCGTGTATCATTCCACCCGCCTCCGCAGCCCCACCGCCACCAGCAGCCAGGCGACGGACACCGCGGCCAGGCCGGCCACCAGCGGAATCGGCGACTCCTTGAACGGCGCCAGGATCCGCACCGCGGGCGTCCCGGTGACGAAGACCATCTGGTCGAGGGCGTACAAGCCGTTGGTCACGCCGGCGAAGAACGCCGCCAGCGCCGAGTAGGTCGTCGCCGCGCAGAGCGGGCGCACGATCCCGAGCGTCCGCTCCGACGGACGGAAGGCGAAGTAGGCCGCGGTGGCGAGCGTCACCAGCGCGACCAGCGCGAAGAAGAAGAACACCGGTCCGGGCATGTGGGCCTCCTTGGTTGGCTACTGGTAGAAACGTCCGGACGGCGCTCGTGTGACACCCGTCACAGCGAAGCGCGACAGGCGTTGTACAAGGCGTGGAGCCCGAATTCGAGCGCCAACTGGTCGCGAAGCTGAAGGCGGGGGACGCCGCCGCGTTCGAGGCGGTGTACGAGGCCTACCGGCCGCGGCTCTTCAGCTTCCTCGCGCGCCTCAGCCGGCGGCGCGAGGTGGCCGAGGACCTGCTCGACGAGACCTGGCTGCGCCTCATCGCCCGCTCCTCGAAGCTCTCCGACGACACGTGCCTCGCGGCGTGGCTGTTCACCGTCGCGCGCAACCTCCACGCCAGCTGGCGCCGTCACCGCGCGCTCGACGAGGACCGGGTCGTCGACGCCCCCGCGACGTGGCCCGACCCCGCGCCGGGCGAGTCGCCGTTCGACGCCGCGGCCCGCGACGAGACCGAGCGCCGGCTCGAACGGGCGCTGGCGAGCCTCTCGCTCGGCGATCGGGAAGTGCTGCTCATGATCGGCGTCGGTGGCGTCGGGGCGGAGGATGCGGCCCGCGCGCTCGGCCTGTCATACCAGGCGCTGCGCAAGCGGCTGCAGCGGGCGCGCGAGCGCCTCGCGGCGGCGATGGAACAGGGCGAGGCGAGCGTCCCGGGGCGCAAACCTGCCCGCCTTCGCGCGAAGCGCTTCGGCGAGGCCTCGCCGTAGCCCGCCTGGGATCGGAGGTGGGCGGAGGCGGGAAGGCCTGCGGTATCTGGAGAGGGGACGATGATTCCCGACGATCGCGACGAATCACTCGACGAGCGGCTGCGCGCGCTGACGGTCCACGACGTCGGGGCCGCGCGCGCCGACAGGACCCGCGAACGCTGCCGGGCCGCCCTGGCCGCCCGGGCCGCCTCGCGCCGCCGGCCGTTTGGGCGGCTCCTCTTTGCCGCGGGCCAACGCTGGGCGGCGGTCTCGTGGACCGAGCCGCTGGCGACGCTCGCCGCCGGCGTGCTCTACCTGGTCGCCGCCGTGGCGGCCTCGCTCGTGCTCTTCCGGCTCGGCCCCCCGCGCTGAACCGGGCCACTCCAGGTCAGAACCGATTTGTCACCGTCCGCACCGATTGATCCCCGTGAGCACCGATTGATCCCCGTGAGCACCGATTGATCACCGTCTGTACCGATTACCCCAGGAGCAGCTTCGCGATCGTCTGGAGCTGCATGTTCGAGGTGCCCTCGTAGATCTGGCCGATCTTGGCGTCGCGGAACAGCTTCTCCACCGGGTAGTCCTTCACGTAGCCGTAGCCGCCGTAGAGCTGCACGGCGAGCGAGGTGACGCGCTCGGCCACCTGCGACGAGAACAGCTTGCACATCGCCGCTTCCTGCAGGAACGGCTTGCCCGCGTCGCGCAGCCGCGCCGCGTTGTAGACCATCAGCCGCGCCGCCTCCAGCTCGGTCGCCGCCTCGGCGAGCTGGAACTGAACCGCCTGGAAGTCGGAGATCGCCTTGCCGAACTGCCTTCGTTCCTTGGTGTACGCCACGGCGTGTCCCAGCGCGCCCCGGGCGAGGCCGATCATCTGGGCGCCGATGCCGATGCGTCCCTCGTTGAGCGTCTCGATGGCGACCTTGTAGCCCTTGCCGACCTCGCCGAGCACCTGGCTCCTGGCGACCGCGCAGTCCTCGAACAGCAGCTCGCACGTGCTGCTCGCGCGGATGCCGAGCTTGTCCTCCTTCTTGCCGACGACGAACCCGGGCGCGCCGCGCTCGATGACGAACGCCGTGATGCCGCGGTAGCCGGCCTCCGGGTTGACGTTGGCGAAGACGATGAAGAAGTCGGCCTCGTTGCCGTTGGTGATCCAGAGCTTCTGCCCGTTGATGACGAAGCCGCCGTCGCGCTCGGTCGCCCGCGTCGTCATCGCGAAGGCATCGCTGCCCGATCCCGCCTCGGAGAGCGCGTAGGCGCCGACCGACTTGGTCGCCAGCGCCGGCAGGCAGTGGCTCTTCAGCGCGTCCGTGCCCCAGCGCATCAGGGCGTTCACGACGAGCGTGTTCTGGACGTCCACCAGGACGCCGATCGAGGGATCGACCTGCGACAGCGCCTCGACGGCCAGCACGGCGTGGAAGAAGCTCGCCCCCGCCCCGCCGAATGGCTCGGGGATCTCGATGCCCATCACGCCCAGCCCGAACAACTCGTCGAGCAGCGTGCGCGGCACCTTCGCGTGCTCGTCCATCTCGCGGACGAGCGGGCGGATGCGCTGGTCGGCAAACTCCAGGACGCTCGCGTAGAAGAGCTGTTCGTCCTCGGCGAGCATGGTGAGGGGGACTCCGGTCTCGATCGGCTGGTGGGCCACTGGCGTGTCTCCTGCTGAGAAAGCACGATGGTATCATCAATGCGGACTTCCTATGCGCGTCCTTTCAGCCCTGGCGATCGTGTTCGCGGCCGGCGCCCTGGCCGCCCCCCCGCGGGCCCAGGCGCCGCCGCAAGCGCCGCCGCAGGTCCAGCGTCCGCCGCAGGTCCCGACCTTCCGCGCCGGCGTGAATGTCGTCCGCGTGGACGTGATCGCGTCCGACAAGCGCGACCAGGCGATCACCGACCTGACCGAGGCCGACTTCGAGGTCACCGAGGACGGCAAGCCCCAGAAGATCGAGACGTTCAAGCTGGTCACCGTGGACGGGGTCCCGAAGCCGGGCGACCCGGTGCCCCGCGAGATCCGCTCGGAGTACGACGAGGAGTCGGAAGCGGCGCGCGACGACGTGCGGCTGTTCGTGATCTTCCTGGACGACTACCACGTGCGCCGCAGCTCGGCGATGGCCGTCCGGTCCGCCCTGGCCGCGTTCATCCAGAAGCAGCTCGCGCCGGCCGACCTGTGCGGGATCATGTACCCGGAGATGCCGGTCAGCTCCGTGCTGCTCGGGCGCAACCAGGACGCGCTGCTGTCGGCGGTCAAGCGCTTCGAGGGACGCAAGTACCAGTACCAGCCGCGCTTCCCGTTCGAAGAGCAGTACGCCATGTACCCGGCGGCCACCGTCGAGCAGGTCCGGAACCAGGTCAGCCTCTCCGCGCTCGAGTCGCTCGTCACCCACCTCGGGTCGCTGCGCGAGGGCCGCAAGGCGGTCATCCTCGTGAGCGAGGGGTACACCGGCGTCCTGCCCGCCCAGCTGAACGACCCGATCTCGTCGATGCCCGGCCTCGGGAACCCGGCGCGAAGCGCCCGGGGGCTCGAGTCGGTGGACGACCGGACGGCGTTCTTCGCGACCCTCGACGTCCAGCAGATGCTGCGCCCCGTGTACGACGCCGCCAACAGGGGCAACACGACCATCTACGCCCTGGACCCGCGGGGCCTGGCGACCGGGGAGTTCGGGATGGCGGAAGGGGTCGGCCAGCAGACCGACCGGCAGCTGCTCCAGTCGACCACCGACTCGCTGCGGACGCTGGCGGACGAGACCGACGGGCGCGCGATCGTCAACCGGAACGACCTGGAGGCCGGCCTCAAGCAGGTCGTGCGCGATTCGAGCGCCTACTACCTGCTCGGCTACAACTCCACCAACACGGCGCCCGACGGCAAGTTCCACGAGATCAAGGTCCGGACGAAACGGCCCGGCGTGCAGCTCCGCGCCCGGCGCGGCTACTGGGCGCTGACCAAGGAGGAGATGGCGCTGGCGCTGACGCCGCCGCGCCCGCCGGTGCCGACCGCCGTCACCAGGGCGCTGGGGTCGATCGCCGAGCCCCGGCAGGGGCGCTACATCCGCGAGTGGATCGGCACGGGGAAGGGCGAAGACGGCCGGACCCGTGTGACGTTCGTGTGGGACCCGCTGCCGCCGGTGCCGGGCCTCGAGCGCGGCCAGCGCGTGGGCGTGACCCTGCTGGCCTCGCGCGGCACACGCGTCTACTACAACGGGCCGGTCGGCGACCAGCCGCAGGCCGGCGAGGCGGCGGCCAGGGCGGCCGCCGGCGCCGCGGACCAGCCCCCCCAGGCTCCCTTGCCTGCCGCCGTGACGTTCGAGGCCGAGCCCGGACCGCTCCAGGTCCGCGTCACGATCAAGGGCGAGAAGGGGGACACCCTCGACAGCGAGACGCGCGACATCCCGGTCCCGGACCTGACGCAGGTCCGGGTCGCCCTGTCCACGCCGGCCGTCTACCGCACGTCCAACGCCCGGGAGTTCCAGGCGTTGATGGCGAGCGCGTCGCCGCTCCCGACGCCGGCCCGGGAGTTCCGTCGCACCGAGCGCCTGATCGTCCGCTTCGACGCTTACGCGCCGGGCACCGAGGCGCCCGCGGTCTCGGCGCGGGTGCTGAACCGGGCGGGGAAGAGCATGGCGGACCTGCCGGTGAGGGCGCCGCAGTCGCCGGCCACCTACTACCAGCTGGACCTTCCGCTGGCCGGATTCGCGGCGGGCGAGTACCTGATCGAAGTCAAGGCGGCCGGAGCGAGCGGCGAGGCGACCGAGCTGGTGCCGGTCAAGATCACGAGTTGAAGGCTCAAGGCCCAGGACTCAAGGCCGCGGGCGCCACAGGTGGGGCCGGCCTCCTGGCCGGCCGCAAAGCGCTCAGCTGAACACGCCTGTCGCGCAAAGATCGATTGTCGGGCAGGCTGGTCGCGAGAAGAAACATCCCGCATCGCCGACTGCGCTATCAATCTTCAACCTTCGCGGAATGTGCGCCTCTCCCGCGCCCGTCGTCAGCGCCAGCGCTCGTCCTGCTTCTCGAATTTCTTCAGATCGTCGCCGAGCGCCTTGAGGCGCGCGTTCCAGAATCGCTGGTACGTATCGAGCCAGCGGCCGATTTCGCGGAGGGGTTCGGCGTTCAGGCGGTAGACGCGCCAGCGTCCGGCGCGGCGGGCGGTGACGAGGCCGGCGCGCTTGAGGATGGCCAACTGCTGCGAGACGGCGGGCAAACTCATGTCGAACGATTCGGCGAGGCGATGCACGGTCTGTTCCCGATTGCTTAACTTCTCGAGGAGCGTTCGGCGCACGGGACTCGCGATCGCCTGGAAGACATCGTCGTGGGCGAGAGGTCGAGCCATATCTACTCAGATTATATATAAGTAAAACATTAAATCACTATGGACGTGGATGTGCCGGTCAGGTACAAATTGCCTTCGTCGGCCCCCTGAGTCGCGTTGGTTGTCTTCATAAGGAGGACCGGAATGGCGTCGAACTACGTGAAGGACCTGTTGGCGGAAGTCAAGGCCAAGAACCCGGCCGAGCCGGAGTTCCACCAGGCGGCAACCGAAGTCCTGGAATCGCTGGACCTAGTCTTACAGCGCCGCCCGGAATACCGCAAGCACAAGATTGTCGAACGGCTGCTCGAACCCGAGCGCGTGGTCATGTTCCGGGTGCCGTGGGTTGACGATCAGGGCAACGTCCAGGTGAACCGCGGGTTCCGCATCCAGATGAACAGCGCCATCGGCCCCTACAAGGGCGGGTTGCGCTTCCACCCCTCGGTCAACCTGGGCATCCTGAAGTTCCTGGCGTTCGAGCAGGTGTTCAAGAACTCGCTGACCACGCTGCCGATGGGCGGCGGCAAGGGCGGGTCGGACTTCGACCCGAAGGGGAAGAGCGACCTCGAGGTGATGAAGTTCTGCCAGAGCTTCATGAGCGAGCTGTTCCGCTACATCGGCCCCGACACCGACGTGCCGGCGGGCGACATCGGCGTGGGCGGCCGCGAGATCGGCTTCCTGTTCGGGCAGTACAAGCGGCTGCGGCACGAGTTCACCGGCGTGCTGACCGGCAAGGGCCTGAACTGGGGCGGCTCGCTGGTGCGCCCGGAGGCGACCGGCTACGGCGCCACCTACTTCGCGGCCGAGATGCTGAAGACCCGCGGCGAGACGCTCGAGGGGAAGACCTGCCTCGTGTCGGGCAGCGGCAACGTCGCGCAGTACACGGTCGAGAAGATCAACCAGCTCGGCGGCCGCGCCGTCACGCTGTCCGACTCGGGCGGTTACATCTACGACGAGAACGGGATCGACGCCGAGAAGCTGGCGTTCGTGATGGATCTCAAGAACGTGCGCCGCGGCCGGATCAAGGAGTACGCGGACAAGTTCAAGGGCGTCGTCTACACGCCGATCGACCCGAAGCTCGATTACAACCCGCTGTGGAACCACACGGCGCACTGCGCGTTCCCGAGCGCCACGCAGAACGAGATCAGCCTCAAGGACGCGCAGAACCTGGTGAAGAACGGGGTCTACGTCGTGTCGGAAGGCGCGAACATGCCGACCACGATCGAGGGCATCAACTACTTCGTCGAGCACAAGATCCTCTACGGGCCGGGCAAGGCGGCGAACGCGGGCGGCGTGGCGACGTCGGGCCTCGAGATGTCGCAGAACAGCCTGCGCCTCAGCTGGACGCGTGAGGAAGTCGACCAGCGGCTGCACGGGATCATGAAGGCGATCCACAAGGCCGCCTACGAGACGTCGATCGCGTTCGGCTGCCCGGGCAACTACGTCAACGGCGCCAACATCGCCGGCTTCCTCAAGGTCGCCGACGCGATGATGGACCAGGGTCTCGTCTAGGGTCCGCGTCGTTTCGGGTTACAATCCTCTCTCGTAGCCGGCGGCGCGGGCACGGCCTGCCGCGCCGCCGGCCTTTTTTCCCATTCCCCCGCACCCGCCATGATGCCCGTGAGTCCGGCCGACCCCGGCGCGACGCTCGGGGGCCGCTTCCGCGGCTTCCAGGACCTCGCCGAGCACCGCATCGAGAACATCCTGCTCGTCAGCAGCCTGTACGACTCGTTCATCCTGGCCGAGGACGGCCAGCTCGGCGAGCGGATCCTCAGCGAGTTTCTCGACCTGAGCTTCCGCCACAGCCCCGGCATCACCCGCGTCTCCTCGGGCGCCGAAGCGCTGGCGCTCGCGTCGGGGCAGAGCCGCTTCAACCTGATCATCACCTCGATGCACATCGGGGACATGGACGCGCCCGCGCTCGCGCGCCAGGTGAAGGAGGCCGGCCTCGCCATCCCGGTCGTGCTGCTGGCGTACGACGCGCGGGAGCTCTCGCTCTTCCTCGAGCGTCACGACACCGCCGATCTCGAGCGCGTCTACCTCTGGCAGGGCGACGTCACCATCCTCCTCGCCATCGTGAAGGAGATCGAGGACCGGATGAACGTCGCGCGCGACACGGCGCTGATGGGCGTGCAGGTCGTGATCGTCATCGAGGACAACGTCCGGTACTACTCGTCCTTCCTGCCGGTGATCTACACGGAGCTGATGCACCACTCCGCGCAGCTCGCGCCGGAGGGCGTGAACCTCTCGCACCGGCTGATGCGGATCCAGGCGCGCCCGAAGATCCTGCTGTGCCAGACGTTCGAGGAGGCGTGGGCCCGCTTCTCCGCCTACGAGGAGAACGTGCTCGGCGTCATCTCCGACATCGCGTTCCCGATGGACGGCCGGGTGGCGCCGGAGGCGGGCGTGGCCTTCGCGCGCCGGGTCCACGACGTCCACCCCGACGTGCCGGTGGCGCTGCAGTCGAGCGTGCCCGACAACAAGGCGCTCGCCGAGTCGGTCGGCGCGGCGTTCCTGCTCAAGGAGTCGCCGGTGCTGCTGCAACAGCTGCGGCGGTTCATGATCGACAACTTCGGGTTCGGCGACTTCGTCTTGCGCCTGCCGGACGGGACCGAGGTCGGCCGCGCCTCCGACCTGCGCACGCTCGAGGCGCTGCTCGCGTCGGCGCCGGCCGAGAGCATCGCCTACCACTCCGAGCGCAACCACTTCTCGCGCTGGCTCAAGGCGCGCACCGAGTTCGCCGTCGCCCACTACATGCGGCCGCGCCAGCTCGCCGACTACCCGGACCTCGAGTCGCTCAGGCGCGACCTGGTCGCGTCCATCCGGCGCTACCGCGAGCAGCGCGCCCGCGCGACCGTCGTCGACTTCGACCGGCACACCTTCGACACGCGGAACCAGTTCACGCGGATCGGCGGCGGGTCGCTCGGCGGCAAGGCGCGCGGGCTGGCCTTCGTCAACCTGCTGCTCGACGAGTACAACGTCAGGAGCCGCTTCGCCGACGTCGAGATCGCCGTGCCGCCGTCGGTCGTCCTGGCCACCGACGCCTTCGACCGGTTCCTCGACGACAACGACCTGCGCGGCTTCGCGATCGAGTGCGACGACGAGGGGGAGCTGGTCCGGCGCTTCCTGGCCGCGCCGCTGCCGGCCGACGTGGTCGGCGACCTGGGCTCGTACCTCGACCTCATCCGCTACCCGCTGGCGGTGCGCTCGTCGAGCCTGCTCGAGGACTCGCAGTACCAGCCGTTCGCCGGCATCTACGCCACCTACATGCTCCCGAACGACCATGCCGACACGGCCGTGCGGCTGGCGCACCTGCAGGCGGCGGTCAAGCGCGTGTACGCCTCGACGTTCTCGAGGCACGCGAAGGCGTACCTCAAGGCCACGCCCTACCGGCTGGAGGAGGAGAAGATGGCGGTCATCCTCCAGAAGCTGGTGGGCAGCCCGCGCGGGTCGCGCTTCTACCCGACGTTTGCCGGCGTGGCCCGGTCGCACAACTTCTACCCCGTGTCGCCGATGGTCTCGTCGGACGGCGTGGCGGCGGTCGCGCTGGGCCTGGGGACGACGGTGGTGGACGGCGAACCGTGCCTGCGGTTCTGCCCGCGCTACCCGCGGCACCTCCTGCAGTTCTCGTCGGTCAAGGTGGCGCTCCGCAACTCGCAGCGCCACTTCTACGCCCTGCAGCTCGGGGAGCCCGGGGCGGAATGGACCGGCGGCGACGGGCGCGTCCCCGCGTTCGGCCTCGACGCGGCCGAGGCCGACGGCGCCCTGGACCCCGTCGCGTCCACCTACTCGCCCGAAAACGACGCGATCTACGACGGCCTCTCCCGGCAGGGCGTGCGCCTCGTCTCGTTCGCGCCGATCCTCAAGCACGCGTTGTTCCCGCTCGCCGAGATCCTCACCGGCCTGCTCGAGATCGGCGAGCGAGGCACGAGCGCCCCGGTCGAGGTCGAGTTCGCCGTCGACCTGCCGTCGTCGCCGGCCGAGCCCGCGACGTTCGGATTCCTGCAGTTGCGCCCGCTGGCGCTCGCGCGGGAGGCCGCCGAACTGGCCATCAGCGACGAGGACAGGCAATCGGCCGTCTGCCACAGCGGGGCGGTGCTCGGCAACGGCCGCCTCGACGGGATCCACGACCTGGTCGTCGTCGACTTCCACCGCTTCGAGCGGGCGCGGAGCCAGGACGTCGCCCAGGACGTGGCGCGGTTCAACCGGCGGCTGTCGGCGGGGAACGTGCCCTACGTGCTCATCGGCGTCGGACGCTGGGGATCGAGCGAACCGCTTCTCGGCATCCCGGTGACGTGGGACCAGATCGCCGGCGCGCGCGCGATCGTCGAGGCCGGCTTCCGCGACTTCACGGTCAGCCCCTCGCAGGGCACGCACTTCTTCCAGAACCTGACCTCTTCCGACGTGGGCTACTTCACGGTGAACCCGGACGCCGGGGAGGGGTTCGTCGACTGGGAGTGGCTCGCGGCACAGCCGGCGGTCGAAGAAGCGACGTGCGTCCGGCACTTGCGCTTCGACCGCCCGCTGATCGTGAAGATGAACGGGAAGACGAACCAGGGCGTGATCTTGAAGCCGGGCCCGTAGGCTCAAGGCTCAGGGTTCATGGCTCAAGCCAAGAGACTCAGGGCTCAGGTTCGGAGGCTCAGGACCCAAGGCTCAAGCACAAGCGTCACGAGTGACGGCGTCCGCAGCTTGAGCCTTGAGCCCTGAGCCTTGAGCCGTTAGAAGTCGTAGCCGATCCAGAAGCTGAACCGCGGCTTGCGCCAGTCCGAGGCGCCCTGCGCGCCGTACAGGGTACTCCTCCCACCCCTTGTTGAACGTCGTGCGCCACGCCCAGTCGAAGTGCAGCGGCAGGCCGATGACGAACGTCTCGAGGCCGATGCCGTACGAGGCCCGGGCGTCCTGCAGGCGGAACCCGCTGACCGTGACCGGCGTGTCGTAGACGGGCACCAGGTTGTAGTTCGCGTCGAGGCCCACGCCGATCTGGCGCTGGACCGTCTCGGTGCCCGTCGCCGCGAACTTGAACCCCTGGTTGTCGAACCAGCCCGCGCCGACGTCGAAGAAGAACACGCCGCGCAGGCCGCCGAGCACGCCGACCGGCGTCAGCATCGCCTCGATGATCGGGAACCGGAGCTCGACGTTCCCGTACACCACGTTCTGCCCGAGGAACTCCAGGTAGTCGTACCCGCGCATGTCCGACATCCCGCCGAAGTACATGTAGTCGGGGTAGTCGCCCGTGCTCCGGAACGCGCGCAGGCGGAACGCCAGGACGCCGTTGGCGGCCAGCCGCTGGTAGTAGCGCAGGTCCGCGTCGATCGTGCGCCGCGAGAAGAGCCCGCCGAGCTTCGGCGCCGCCTCGACGGCGATCCGCGCGGTGCTGCCGGCGAGCGGCCCGTACTCGCGGAAGACGGTCGTCTCCTGGATGAACGCGACGCTGAAGGGCAGCATCGAGCCGCTGAAGGTCAACGAGGCCGCGCCCGGGTAGACGGCGGTGAGGTCCGCGATGGACTGGTCGTTGTAGGCGTCGCTCTGGTGGAAGTAGCCGGCCGACACCTCGACGCGGCGGTACAGGGAGAGCGGGTAGATCCCGAACACGCTGCCGCCCGCCACCGTGCGCGTCGCCTGCGCCATGTCGCGCGACACGATCGGCTGGAGCAGCGGGTCGTAGTAGTAGGGGTTGTTGGCGTAGTAGAACAGCTTCTGGTAGACCCCCTGCACGGCCCACTGGAACCGCCGGGCCACGGAGGTGTACGACGCGGCGAAAGTCGTGTACTGCATCACCGAGCCGATGGTGAAGTCGACCCGGTGGTCGCCCAGCACGTCGCTCATGCTCAGCTGCGTGCCGCCGAAGACGTCGCCGTTGTTGGTCACCCCCACGGTGAGACTCGGGCGCCCCTCGAGGAACAGCTTCTCGAACAGCTTCTTCTGCCGCACGTTGTCGGCGACCAGCGTGTGGCTGAGCGGCGCCTGGAAGTCGATGACCGGGCCGGGCGCTCCGAAATCGGACGTCGCCGCCGTCCGGATCGGCTTGGCGAGTTCCAGCGTATGGAGGCCCCACTGTCCCTTGTAGTAGGTGATGAAGGCGACCCTGGGGCTCCGGGCGTCCTTCAGCACGACCGGCGAGATGTCCCCGCCGAGCGAGTCGGTGTACTGCTTGAGCTCGCCGTTCTTCAGGCTCAGCGTCCAGACGTTGTAGATGTTGCCGTTGCGCGCCACCTCGGGGTCGATCGACTGCGTCGGGTCGGTCGCCGTCGACGAGAACACGACCGTGTCCGCGTCCACGAACCGGGCCGCGCTGTCGTCGTGCGTGCCGAAAGTGAGCTGCGTCGTCTTCGACGAGGCGAGGTCGAGGCGGAACAGCTTCTCGTTCCCGCTCACGCGGGCCAGGTAGACGATCGACCGGCCGTCGGGCGCGAACGTCGGCGCGTAGTCGTAGAACCGATCGTTGGTGAGGTTGGCCAGCGTGCCGGTGTCGATCGTGAGCAGGAAGATGTCGCTCTTCGCATTCTGCAGCGCCGAGAAGGCGATCGTCCTGCCGTCGGGCGAGAAGCAGGGCGACTCGGGTTCGTCGACCGTCGTCAGTTCGACGCGCTTCAGCACCTTGCGCGACACCACGTCCTCGATGACGAGCCCTTTCGACCGGCCGAAGCGGACGAAGTACGCGATCCGATCGCCGCCGGGGCCCCACGCGATCCACGGCACCGTGTTCCACCGCGAGCCGGGGATCGAGATGTACTGGAACCCCATGTTCTCGTCGAATCCCGGCGTGAGGTTGCGGATCACCTGCCCGTCCTTCGACGACGACAGGATGATGTCGTATTCCTGGTCGCGGCGGTTCACGGTGACGAGGGCCAGCAGGTCGCCCGAGGGCGACGGCTCGGCGGTCAGCGCCGCGGTGAACCGCGTCTTGTCGGGGTTCGGCGCCAGGTCGCGCCCGTAGTCGATCGGCCGCTCCTTGTCCCGGAACGGCTTGAACCGGTCCTTCAGGTACTTCTCGAACTGCTGGTCGAAGTCCTCGGCCTTCAGCTTGAAGGCCTCCTCGTAGGCGCTGTCGCCCCCGCCGATGATGCTCTTGCGCGTCGAGAAGAGGAACTGCCGGACGCCCTCCTTGCCCCAGCGCGCCTCCATGAACTCGAAGGCGGCGTGCCCGAGGTTGTAGACCAGGCGCGGGTTGGAGAAGTCGCCGTAGCCCTCGAGCTTGCTCATCGTCGGCACGATGTCGGCCACGGCGGCGTCGCGCACGGTGGCCAGGTCGAGCGGCGCCCAGTAGCCGGTCTCGTAGTCGGCCAGCCCCTCGTTGATCCAGAGCGGCTGCTCGCGGCCGATGAGCGCCTGCGGGATGATGTCGAACTCGAAGATGTGGGTCAGCTCGTGCGTGATCGTCCGGTAGAGCAGATCCGGCGGTTCGTCGATCGGCAGCAGCATCCGGTTCCGCGTCGGCTCGGCGAAGGCCGCCACGCCCTCCTGCACCGCGCCCGGGATCACGTTCTGCTGCTCGAACTCGATGTGCGTCTTGAAGAGGATGAGCGGCACCTTGAACGCCAGGTCGTGCTTCAGGTCCCCGCTGACGCTCTGGTACGCGCTCTCGGCGTACCCGGCCACCCGCTCGAGGTGCCGCTCGACCTCGGAGTAGTAGAAGATCTCGAAGTGCTCGGTCGTGTAGATCTTCCAGTCGAAGTTGCCGTAGTGCACCAGGTTCTTGCCGTAGTACGGGATGAACGGGTTCTCCTGCGCGGCCGCGGGCCGCACGGCGCCGCCGGCGGCCAGGACCAGGAGGCACGCAATCCACGTCGCTCGAAACGTGCCGGGTGTGCGCGAACGCATAGCGGCTACCTCTTCACGGGAAGGAGTGTGACGCGCGGGTGCGCGGACCCACGTCGGAGCATCTTACTGTCCTGTCTCGCGGCCCGCAACCCGCCCCCAAGCTGAGCCGGTCAGGCCTCGGCCCGTCGTGAGACAATGGGGTGGGTACAATCCGAGGTGCTATGAAGAAGGGCTGGCTCGCGGTGGCGGTGGGGGTGATCCTGGTGGCCGTGGCGTTCACGCCGCTGCCCGAACGGGTGTCGCGGTGGTTCTCGGGGAGCCGGGAGGCGGCGCCCGCCTGCTCGCCCGACGTGCCGAAGGCCGACCTGTCGTTCACGCTGAAGGACATGAACGGCAAGCCGGTGCAGTTCGCGGACCTGAAGGGCCACGTCGTGCTGATCAACTTCTGGGCGACCTGGTGCGGCCCGTGCCGGATGGAGACGCCGTGGCTGGTCGCGCTGCAGGAGAAGTACCGCGCCCAGGGCTTCCGGGCGATCGGCATCTCCGTCGACGATCCGCCCGAGGCCATCCCGCCGTTCGCCCGCGAGTTCGGGATCAACTACCCGCTGCTGCTCGGCCGCGACCGCGAGGACGTGCAGAAAGCCTTCGGGCCGGTGCTGGTGCTGCCGACGACGATCATCATCGGCCGCGACGGCCGGATGTGCATCCGGCACATCGGTCCGGTCGCGAAGGAACAGTTCGAGAGCGAGATCAGGTCGCTGCTGTAGTATGATCGTCTCGTGAGCGGCGCCCGCCGCGCGTGTCAGCGGTGCGCATCGCCGAGAGGACGCTTCGCAATGCTCAAGGGGTTCACGCACGCCCGGCTCGCCTGCGGTTGCCTGATCGGCTTCCGCGAGGGCGTCGAGGGCAGCCCGGTCACGATCGTCGTGGAAGACAAGTCGCCCGCGTGCGTGTCGCCGCTGCACGTCCGCAGCCTGCCGCTGTTCGACCACCGCGAAGCCCTGCGCGAGCCGACGCGCCTGCTGCCGGCCGAAGAGGGCGAGTTCGAAGAAGAGGGGTAGGCCGGCGGTCTCTCACACCCGGCTGCGCCCGCCGATCACCCGCGCCAGCAGGATCCCCACCACGAAAGCCAGCCCGACGACGACGCACACCAGGACGACCGTGTCGTGGTGCTCGCGCTGGGCGAAGCCCGCCCCGATGCCCGCGCTGACGCCGGCGCTCACCATCGCCGCCAGGGCCGCCGCCAGCCTCTGACGCGGCGTCGGTTTGCGTCCGTTGCGCCGACGGTGGGGGAGGACCATGTGGGGCACGAACACGATTCGACCTCCAGTCCCGTGTCAGTTCCGGTCCCGGCCGACCTGGTCCGGGCGCCCCGCCGGGCGCGCCGGCTTCGCGCGCCCCGCGTCCCGGAGCGCCCGGGTCAGCAGGTACTCCACCTGTCCGTTCAGCGAACGGAACTCGTCGTTCGCCCAGCGCTGCAGCGCGTCGAGCGTCGCCGGGTCCAGGCGGAGGAGGAACGGTTTGCGATCGGACATTGTGATCCGTGCAGTGACTAGTGGCTCGTGGTCAGTGGCTGGGGGATCACGCGTGACCCGCTAGCCACTCGTCACTCGTCACTAGCCACTGACCACTACCCGGCACTCCGTTACTGGTACAACGAACCCGCATTGATGACCGGCTGCGCCGCACGTTCGCCGCAGAGCACCACGAGCAGGTTGCTCACCATCGTCGCCCGCCGCTCCTCGTCGAGCTGGAGGATCTTCTTCTCCGACAGGCGTTCGAGCGCCATCTCGACCATCCCGACCGCGCCCTCGACGATCCGCTGGCGCGCGGCGATGATCGCGCCGGCCTGCTGGCGCTGCAGCATGGCGCCGGCGATCTCGGGCGCGTACGCCAGGTGGCTGATGCGGGCCTCGATGACCTGGACGCCGGCCTTGTCGAGACGGTCCTGGATCTCCGTCTTGAGGTGCTCGGCCACCGCCACGGTCTGGCCGCGCAGCGAGGTGACCTTGTCGTCGTGCGAGTCGTAGGGGTAGCTGGTGGCGAGGTTCCGCAGCGCCGCCTCGCTCTGCACGTGGACGAAGTTCTCGTAGTTGTCCACCTCGAAGCAGGCCTCGGCCGTTTCGACGACCTTCCAGACCACGACGGCCGCGATCTCGATCGGGTTGCCCTCGATGTCGTTCACCTTGAGGTGCTGGCTCTCGAAGTTGCGGACGCGCTGCGAGATCCGCTTCTTCGTGTAGAACGGGTTCGCCCATCGCAGCCCCGGTTCCTTCACCGTGCCGACGTAGGACCCGAAAAGCTGGAGCACCTGTCCCTCGTTCGGGTTCACGACGAACAGGCCGCCGATGCACACCCCGTCCACCGCCGCGAGCAGGGCGAACGCGAGGATGTGCCACGGCACCGGGGCCTCGCTCCGGGCTTCGAGCACGATCGACGCCACGATGACAACCAGGAGAGGAAGCAGGATCGCCAGGACCAGCCAGCCGGACGCCGCCATCATTTGTTTCTCTCGGATCATCGGGGCACCCTCCTCAGCGGTGCTATCGAAGTGATATCACAGTGAAATCTCCGCTGTCAAGACCGCGGCAGGGCAGCAGCCAGCGGATCTCGGCTTGAGGCTGAAGGCTGACGGCTGACGGCCGTGTCACTCGGATCACGCTGGAGGCCCTCGGCCCACAGCCTTCGGCCTTCAGCCGTCGTGTGATACTGTCGCCTCATGCACCGAACGGCCGCCGCGTGGCTCGTCATCGCCCTCGTCGCCGTCGCCCTCGCCGGCTGCGCGGAGGACGAGAAGCGCCCGATCGCCGTGGCGTCCGGCCGCATCACGGTGATCAACATGACGGGCGTCACCTGGGCCGGCGTCGACGTGTGGCTCAACGATTACTACCGGGCCCAGGCGCCGCAGCTGCTTCCCGGCCAGCGGCTGGACGTGCCGATCGGCGTCTTCGTCGCCGGCCTCGGCCAGCGGTTCGACCCGAAGAAGCAGGCGCCGGTCGGCATCGAGGTCACCGCGACGGGGTCGGATGGCAAGCCGGTGCGGCTGACGTGGGGCAGGGGGCGCCGGAGGTAGTCATCATGGCGAAGCTGAAGTCCGAGCTCGAGGTGACGTGCCCGTGCTGCGGCGCGCTGCTGGTCATCGACACGAACCTCGGGCGCGTCGTCTCGCACAAGGAGCCGGAGCGCGAGGACAAGCCCGACCTCGACGCCGCGCAGCAGATCCTGGCGGAGGAGAAGGCCCGGCGCGAGGCGGTCTTCCAGCAGTCGGTCGAGGCGGAGAAGACGCGCGGCGACGCGCTGTCGAAACGGTTCGAAGAAGCGCTGCGCCAGGCACGCGACGAGCCGGTGGGTCCGCCGCCCAAGCGGGACTTCGACCTGGACTAGAAGAAGGCTCAAGGCTCAGGGCTCAAGGCTCAGGGCTAGTCCGCTGCCGGCTTCTTACCACGTCCGCGTTGCCGTCGGCAGTTCCGTCCAGCGCTCGTGGCCGCGGTAGTCGACCGGCTTGTGGCCGGGGTGCGTTCGCTTGAAGGCGAAGTAGCGGACGCGCAGGCGGTCGATTCGCTCGTCGGAGGAGTGGATCGGCCGGTGCGGGTACTCGATCAGCAACCGCTCGGCCTTCCAGATGTTCCGCTCCGAGACCCGCCAGTCGTAGTCGCCGAGCAGCCGCAGGTCCACGACCGCGTAGCCGGTGACGCGGCCGGTGCAGTCGACGTACGGATCGACGTAGCTCAGCGCCAGCGCGCGGGCCGTCGGGAAGACCGGCTTGCGGCCGTGGAGCCCCGGGTCGCGCGACCGCGCGACCGATCCCCAGCGCCCGTTCTCGCGGTAGACGAACAGCACGTGGTCCAGTGCGTCGATCGACTCGAAGCTGAGGACCAGTGGCGGACGCCCGTGCTGTTCCAGGATGACCGCCGCGGCCAACGCCGACTCCAGGCAGTGCGCCGTGCCCGCGCGCACGACGCCGCGGAAAGAGCGGAGGGTCGGCCCGCCGGGAGGCGGCTCGGTGTTGTAGGGCAGCGAGTTGAGAAACCGCTGCACGAGCGCTGGCGAGTCGAGGCGCCGGATGAGGCGCCGCTCGGCGGGCGTGAAGGGGATCGTCATCGGACCGTCGCGGCGGCGCGCTGGCGCGAGGCGACCAGGACGTTCAGCAGGCGCAGGGCCGTGTCGGCGGTCCGGAACGTCGGGATGCCGTGCCGTTCGAGGACCGACACGAACGGGTCGTAGGCGACGCCCGCGTCCACGACGGCGACGAACGCCTTGTCGAGGGTGGCGTGCAGCCGGGCCAGTCGCAGGCCGACGCCGTCCTCCCTCGTCAGGTCGTTGCCGTGGCCGGGTCCGGCCGGCAGCGTGTTGAGCGCGACGGTTAGCGGCACGCAGCCGACGATCCCGATGTCGACGCCGTCCGACTCCATCACGGCGCGGAGCGAGTCCTCGTACGCGGCGTCTCCCGCCATCGGCGTCAGGTCGAGCGGGTTGTGCACGTCGACCACGGCGTCGATCCGGGAGCGCCTGAAGATCTCCTGCAGGCGCGCGCTCGCGGTCCCGTCGAATGTCACCAGGTCGAGCTGGCCCAGCGAGTCGGCGATGGCCACGCACTCGAAGCCGGCGTTCGACACGGCGCCGAGCTTCGGGCCGTCGGCCCGCTTGTGCCGGAGGTGCGTGAAGAGGCTGATTAGATCGTCGAAGTCCTGGAGCGACTCGGCGACCACCACCCCGGCCGCCTGCGCCAGCTCGCGCGTCACGGTGTAGTCGCCGGCGATCGACGCCGTGTGGCTGGCCGACGCCTTGGCGCCCGCAACCGTCCGCCCGGCCCGGTAGAGGATGACAGTCCGCCCGCTCTCGACGATCTCCCGGGCGGCTTCGAGGAACCGCAGGCCGTCGAGCCTCGCGAACCCCTCCACGTACACGGCGAACACCTCGATGGCCGGGTCGGCTTTCAGCCAGGTGAGATAGTCGCCGATCGTCAGATCCATCTGGTTGCCGAGTGTGATGGCGTACTTCGGGTTCAGCTGCCCGAGCTTGCTCATCCGCGACACGGCGAAGGCGCCGCTCTGCGAGACGAACGCGACCGGCGAAACGCTCCCCGAGGGCACCGGCAGCTTGTACTCGGGGATGAACATCGTGTCGTAGCGCCCGGGCGTCGAGCGGATCCCGAGACAGTTGCCGCCGTTGATGAGCGGCCCCTGCCACGCGCTTGCGCGCGCCGCGTCGAGCGCCCCGCGCATCCGGCCGACGATCGCCTCGGTCCCGGCCTTCTCCTCGAGGCCGCCGGGGATCACGATGATGCTCTCGGCCTTCCGGTTCTCGACGATCTCGGTGATGGCCTGCGGCGTCTGGGCGGCCGAGATCGCGAGGATGAACAGGTCCACCGCCTCGGGCAGCGAGGCGACGTCCGGCACGCACTGGCAGCCCTCGATCGCAGTGCTCCCGGGCTTGACGACGAAGATCCGCGCGCGGTCGAACCCTTCGCGGATCAGGTTGTTCAGGATGATGTGGCCCGGGTTCAGCGACTCGGACACGCCGATCACGGCCGCCGACCGCGGCTCGAGCAGGGCCTTCATCTTGGCGAGTGGGCGCGGCGGCCGCGCCGGCCTCGGCCCCGAACCGAGCTTCACCAGGATGTCGAGCGCGACCAGGCGCCCGCCGGCCACGACGAGCGGGTTGATCTCGCACTCGGAAATGGCGTGCGGGGCGAACGTCGAGGCGAGCGTCATGAACCGCCGCACGGCGGCCACGAGCGGCTCCACGGCGATGAGGGGCTCCTGCCCCCGCAGCCGCCCCGTCGCCAGCCGCCCGATCGCGAGTCGATCGATCGCCTGTTCGATCTCCCGGTCGGTGGTGACCGACGGCGAGAAGACGCCGATCTCGCGCCCGGCCCGGAAGTTCTCGGCGAGGAACTCCGTGTAGATGCCGCCGGCCCCCAGCGTGACGACCGGGCCGAAGTCCTCGGTCCACCGCAGGCCGAGGATCAGCTCGTGGCCGATCGAGACGTCGTAGCGCAGGAACTCGTTGATCGTGAAGCCGACGACCTCGTGGCCGCCGAGCCGCCGCTCCATGTCGGCGACCACTCCGGCGATCGCCTCGGACTGCCGCTCGACTACCTTCACGCCGCCGACGTCGCTCTTGTGCAGGATGCGGGGCGAGATGACCTTGACGACGACCCGGTCGCCGCCGAGCACCGAAGTGTCGGCGGCCGCCGCCTCGGCGGCGTCCCGGACGAAGAGGTGCGCCGGCGCGCCGATGCCGAGCGCAGCGAGCAGTTCCAGCCCCTCGGGCTCGAGCAGCACGGAGCGGCCCGCGGCCCCCCCGATCACGCGGGCGATGCGGGCGGTGTCGATCGTCACAGCGAAGCCTCCCGCCCGGCGCGGAACGCCGCCAGGTTGGTCGCCACCACCTTCTCGCCCTTCGACGCGAACGTCTTCTCGATGAAGCGCTCGAGCGTGGCGGCGGGAACGGGCACGTCGCGCGAGGCCGCCCCGACCATGACCATGTTGGTCGCGCGCGCGGACCCCGCGTCGCGCGCCAGCCGCTCCCCGTCGACCAGGCGCGCACGCGGCAGCTTCCGGATCCGCTCCAGCAGCCCGTCGAGCGCCGGGTAGTCCGGGATATTCTCGACCGGCGTGATCGCGGTGACGACGGCGCCGCCGGGCGACAGGTAGTCCAGGTACCGGAGGCTCTCGAGCGGCTCCATGCTCAGGATGAGCGCCGCGCAGCCGTGCGGGATGATGTCGCTCGCAATCGGCGCGTCGGCGAGGCGCAGGTGCGCCAGCACGGCCCCGCCGCGCTGCGACATCCCGTGCACCTCGGACTGCTTGACGAACAGGCCCTCGTCGAGCGCGCCCGACGCGATGATGGCCGACACCGACAGCACGCCCTGTCCGCCCACTCCCGCGAGAATGATGTCGTACTTCACGGATGACCTGTCTCCCTGGCTCAAGGCTCAGGGCTCAAGGCTCAAGGACGACCCCGAGCCAGCCTGAGCCATAAGCCCTTAGCCCTGAGCCTTCTTCCTGGTCTTCAGCGTCTCGATGCACTCGCGCACCGCGATGATGACCGAGAGGCCCGGGTAGCCCACTTCCTTCTCGATCAAGGCGCGGTTCGCCTCGGCCTGCCGGTGGTGCGCGGCGACGACGTGGCAGTGGGCCGGATCGACGCCGAGGCCGAGCACCAGCTTCTCGATCCGCGACGGCGGCAGGATCGTCGGCTGCCCGCCGGTCATCGCCGTCGTCTCGTTGTCGAGGATGAACAGCGTCATGTCGGTGTTGGCGGCGACCGCGTCCATGAGCGGCGTCACGCCGGAATGGAGGAACGTGCTGTCGCCGATGACCGCCACCGAAGGCCTCAGCCCGGCGTCGGAAGCCCCCTTGGCCATGCCGACCGAGGCGCCCATGCAGACGCACGAGTCGACGGCGGAATACGGCGGCAGCGCGCCGAGGGTGTAGCAGCCGATGTCGGACGTCACCACCGGCGTCGGGACGCCGGCCAGCGCCTCGGTGAGCGCGGCGAACGAGTCGGCGTGCGGGCATCCGGCGCAGAGCTGCGGCGGCCGGTTGGGCACTGCGAAGCCAGGGATCGACTGGCCGGGCCGCTCCGGCAGGCCGAGCGCGCGCCGGACGAGGTCCGGCGTCAGCTCGCCGTCGGGCGGCACCGCGCCCGTCGTCCGGCCGAGGATCTCGGTGACGGAGGGCAGCAGCCCGCGCAGGAGCCGCTCGACGTACGGGTAGCCCTCCTCGAGCACGAGGACCCGCGACACCCGGCGCATCAGGCGCCGCACGAGGCCGACGGGGATCGGGTAGGCGCCGATGTGGAGGTGCGACAGCGGGCGCCCCAGCTCCTGCAGGTTCTCGACGTAGTAATTCCGCGCAAGCCCGGTCGTGATCACGCCGAGGTCGTCGGCGTCCCCGTCCAGCTCCAGGCGGTTGGCCACCGACTGCTCGGACCACGCGTCGATCTCCGGCTGGCGGTCGATGAGCGCGCGCCACTGCTTCCGGGCGTTGCCGGGCAGCAGCGTCCAGGCCGTCGGCACGGGCGCTTTGGCGACCGCGTTCTCCGCGCGCGCCTCGCGGACGCGCACGACCGCGCGGCTGTGCGCCAGGCGCGTCACCAGGCGCACGACCACCGGCAGGTGGAAGCGCTCGGAGAGGTCGAACCCCTCGCGCGTGAAATCGTAGGCTTCCTGCTGGTTCGCCGGCTCGAGGCAGATCACCCGCGCGAAGTCGGCGTAGTAGCGCGAGTCCTGCTCGTTCTGCGAGCTGTGCATCCCCGGGTCGTCGGCCACGACGACGACGAGTCCGCCGTGAATCGAGACGAGCGCGGAGTTCATGAACGGGTCGGCCGCGACGTTCAGGCCGACGTGCTTCATCGCGGTCAGCGCCCGCCGCCCGGCGAACGACACGCCGAGCGCGGCCTCGTAGGCCGTCTTCTCGTTCGTGCACCAGGTGGCCTGCGGGCCGCCGTGGCGCGTCCGGTAGCGAACCAGGTATTCGAGGATCTCGGTGGACGGCGTCCCGGGATAGGCGTAGGCCGCCGTCATCCCCGCGTGGACGGCAGCCAGGGCCACCGCTTCGTCACCAAGCAGAACCAGGTCGGACATGGGGATGCTCCAGGGCAGGTATGAGGCCGGGGGGCGCCGGCACACGACCGCCGTAACCACTCATTATTTCGATACGGCGGGCACCGACGCAAGCGCGGCGATCGCCTCGTCCGGGGTCCACTGGTTCCCGTCGAGGATCTTCACCAGTCGTCCCTGGCGATCGATCACCGCCGTGCGCAGGTTGTGCGTGATGTCGGCCGGGTTCTTCGGGTCGCGGATCAGGCTCAGGCCCAGGTGCGCGCCCCACGACTCGACCTCCGCGCGAGGCGCGGTGGCGAACGTCCAGACGGCCGGATCGGCGCCGACGCGCAGGGCGTGCGCGCGGAGTTCGGCGGGGGTGTCGAAGTCGGGGTCGAACGACACCGACAGCAGGTGGACCGGCCCCTTCAGGCGCCCGTCCTTGAGGGCGCGCTGGACGGAAGCGAAGAAGGCGTCCATGCGCGGGCAGAACTCCGGCAGCGGGCAGCGCGTGTAGACGAAGGTGAGCAGGACCGCCGAGCCGCGGAGCGACGACAGGCGGAACGGCTTCCCGTCCTGGTCCACCAGCGCCTGGTCGGGGACCGCCTCGCCCGGCTCGACCAGGCTGACGGCCGGCCGCAGCGGCTCCTTCCGCTCGGGCAGCGGCGCCGACCCCGTCTTCTCGACCGTCGCGAGCCAGGCGTCATCGTCGGTCACCACCAGCGTCGCGCGGACGAGGTCGCCCGCTACGCACCCGTTCGAGAGCGCCGGATCCTTGACCCGGAACGGCATCGTCATGCCCGGCATGAATCCCGGGATGTCGTTGTGGCGGATGACGAGTTCGGCGCCGCCGGACCTGACCTCGAGGATCTGTCCGGTCAGCGTGTACTGCCGCGCGTTCGACGGTCGCGCGGCCGGCTGCCGCGCGCAGCCGACGACGAACAACAGGAGCGGGATGAGGAGCAGATGAGTTCGGCGCACGGCACATCGTAGCATCGCGGCCAGAAAGAGGCTCAAGGCTCAGGGCTCACGGCTCGAGGCGTGAAGCCCGTAGCCCGTAGCCTGCCTGAGCCCTGAGCCCTGAGCCTTCTTCCGTTGACAACCCTAACTCTGGTATATTTCCGCTGCCATAACGGAAGCCGCTCGTTTGCCTGCGCCTTTTCCGGTCGGGCAGTGAGGGTGCTTTCTCGAGTGAGTGTCCCGAGCGCGCGGGCCCTCTCGGAGCAGAGTCGCGCGGTATTTCGCAGGAGTGAGTCGATCCATGGGGCGGAGACTCTACATCGGCAATCTTCCCTACAAGACCACGGATGAGGATTTGCGGGCCCTGTTCGGTCAGGCCGGCGCCGTGGACAACGTCATGGTGATGCGTGACAGCGTGACCGGGCGTGCGCGGGGGTTCGGCTTCGTCGAGATGGTGACCGACGAAGACGCACAGAAGGCGATCGCCCAGTTCCACCAGTACGCGCTGGAAGGCCGGGCGCTGGTGGTGAACGAGGCCCGGCCCAAGACGCCGGGTGGCGGCCGTTCGTTGGGCGGCCGTTCGGAGTACGGCGACGGCGGCGATTTCGCCGGATCCCGCCGCGAGCCGCGCTGGTAAGCATCCCGGTCAGTCGGCGGCCGGAGTGCCCGTCCCGGCCGCCGCCCATCCTCCTGCCCGCCCCTTCACGCCGGACCTGTCTCCGCTGTCCGCCCCGCGCTCCGTGACCGCCTTACCGCATGAACCCGGCGACGAAATCCACGACGGCCCGCTCCGCCCAGTACCGATCCTCTCCGTCGTTCGCGCGGCGCGCGTAGAACCCGCAGTGACCGCCGTGCGGCGCCACGACCAGGCGGATGTTCGGGTTCGACGTGACGGCCGGCTCGTCGAACTGCGAGACCGGCACGAACGGGTCGTCGCCGGCGGTGATGATGAGCGTGGGCACCCGGATGCGGCGCACGACCCGCAGCGCGCTGGCCTGGTAGTAGTAGTTCGCCGCGGTGCCGAAGCCGTGCAGTCGCGCCGTGTACCGCTCGTCGAATTCCCGGATCGTGCGCACGCCCGACAGGCAGGTGGTGGAGAAGTGCTGCGGGAACATCGCGGCCTTCCGCCCGACGCGCCGCTTCAGCGACGCGAGGAAGTCCCGCTGGTAGCAGTAGTTCGACCGCCGCTCGATGGCGGCGGCGCACACGGCAAGGTCGAGGCTCGGCGAGACCGTCGCCACCGCCTTCAGCGGCGGGGGAGGCGTGTCGCCGAACTCGCCGGCCAGCTTGAGGGCGAGGTTGCCGCCGAGCGAGTAGCCGACCACCCCAATCCGTTCGAGCCGGTCGCGCTCGACCAGTTCCCGGATCACGGCGACCGGGTCCGCCGTCAGGCCCGAGTGGTACGACGCCACCGACAGATGGTCGGTCCCCCCGCAGCCGCGCTGGTTGAGCCGGACGACGTTGAAGCCGGCCGTGACGGCCTTCTCGGCAATCCCGCGCACGTACTGGGAGTCGGCCGAGCCTTCGAGCCCGTGCAGCACGACGAGCGTCGGCCGCGACCGCCGCGGGTCCTGCCAGTGGCACTTCGCCATCACGCGCGTGTCGGGCCCGACGTCGAAGAACCGGACTTCCGGTTCGGGCAGGCGCGGGAACTGCCTCCGGACGGCCCACGTGAAGACCGTCATTGCGTGGCCGCTGGCAAGCCATCGCGGCGGCTGGTAGGGCTCGATGGACATCAGAAGGCTCAGGGCTCACGGCTCATGGCTCAGGCACGAGAAGCGGCTTGAGCCCTGAGTCCTGAGCCCTGAGCCTCTTCGCGTGAGCCGTGAGCCTTGAGTCCTGAGCCTGCTTCTCAGTAGACTACGCACGCTCATCCCCAGGCAAGGAGTGGCCATGCGTTCGCGCCGCGCGGTTGTGACTTCTCTGCTCGTGCTCGTCGTCTCGCTCGTCGGGTTCGCCGCCTCCCGGGACCAGGCGCCGGCCGCCGGGCAGGGGCCCGCAAAGGCAGGCCAAGCCGCCCCCGTCTCTCCGTCCGACGCCAGGATCGAACGGCTCAAGGGCGATCTCGCCGCCGAGATCGACGGCATGAAGGACCTCACGCAGCAGATGGTGGATTCGCTCTTCAGCTTCGCCGAGCCCGGATTCCAGGAGTTCGAGACCAGGCGGTACTGCACCGAGATCCTCAGGAGCCGCGGCTTCACGATCGACGAGAACGTCGCCGGCATGCCGACCGGCTGGACCGCGCGCTGGGGTTCCGGCAAGCCGGTCATCGCGCTCGGGTCGGACGTCGACAGCCTGCTCGGCACCTCCCAGCAGCCGGGCGTGCCCTACCAGAAGCCGTTCATCGAAGGGGCGCCCGGCCACGGCGAAGGGCACAACACCGGCATCCCGCTGTCGATCACGGCGGCGCTGGCGCTCAAGAAGATCATGGAGCGCGAGAAGATCCCCGGCACGATCCTCGTGTGGCCGGGCATCGCCGAGGAGTTGCTCGGCGGCAAGGCGCAGTTCACCAAGGCGGGCGTGTTCACGGACGTCGACATCTGCCTCTTCTCGCACATCGCGGCGGGCATGGGCGTGAGCTGGGGCGAGGCGAGCGGGACCGGCGCCGTGTCGGTCGAATACACCTTCACCGGGCGCAGCGCGCACGCCGGTGCGACGCCCTGGCTCGGCCGCAGCGCGCTCGACGCGGTCGAGTTGATGGACGTGGGCTGGAACTTCCGCCGCGAGCACCTCCGCCTCTCCCAGCGCTCGCACTACGTCATCACCGACGGCGGCGGGCAGCCCAACGTCGTCCCGCCCACGGCCAGCGTGTGGTACTGACTTCCGCGAGATCGACTACCCGCACATCAAGGAGATGTGGTCGATCGGCAACGCGATGGCCGACGGCGCGGCGCTGATGACCGACACCACGGTCTCCTCGCGCCTGCTCGGATCGGCCTGGCCGCAGCACATGAACAAGACGGTGGCCGAGACGATGTACGCGAACATCCAGAGGGTCGGGATGCCGAAGTGGAGCGAGGCCGACCAGGCGTTCGCGAAGCTCGTGCAGCGGAACGTGAAGGTCCGCGAGGCGGGGCTCGCGACCGAGGTCGGCAGGCTGGACGGGCCGGTTCGCCCCGAGGACAACCGCGGCGGCGGCTCCGACGACATCGGCGACGTGTCGTGGTCGGTGCCCACGGTGACGCTGCGCTACGCCGGGAACATCCCCGGGATGACGGGCCACCACTGGTCGAGCGCGATCGCCGAGGCGACGCCCGTCGCGCACAAGGGCGTGACGACAGGGGCGAAGGTCGAGGCGATGACGGCCGCCGACTTCCTGCTCAGGCCGGAACTGGTGCAGCAGGCGTGGGACTACTTCCGGAACGTGCAGGGCGGGACGACCACCTACCAGCCGTTCCCCGGTCCGAACGACAAGCCGGCCGTCTGGCTGAACGAGAAGCTGATGCAGGCGCTTCGGCCGGAGATGAAGAAGTTCTACTACGACCCGTCGAAGTACAAGACGTACCTCGAACAGCTCGGGATCCCCTACCCGCCGCCCGAGGCGGTCAGGCACTGAGGACCCCGGCAGAGACGGCACACGACCATGCCCGAGACAGGGTCCGCTGACAACGGCGCCCGCCCGGCCGACAGCGACGGCCGCCGGATGACGCTCGCCGAGCAGGAGCTCGTGGGCAGCCTCGGGTGGCTGGTCGCGATGCGGTGGGTGGCCGGCCTGGCGGTCGTGGCGGCCGCCTTCGTGGCGGCGAGAATCCTGCGGCTGCCGGTCCCGTGGGCGTCGCTGACCGGCGTCGGGCTCTTCATCCTCGTCTACAACGCCGGTCTGCGCTGGTGGCTCGGGCGGTTCGGGCAGACGCCGCCCGACTCGATGCTCGGCTACGCGCGCTTCGCGCGGGCGCAGATCGGCCTGGACTGGCTGGCGATGACGGCGCTGACCTCGCTCTCGGGCGGCATCGAGAGCCCGGTCATCATCTTCTTCCTGTTCCACATCTCGATCGCGGCGCTCCTGCTCCCGCACGCGAGGGCCTACCTGCAGGTGGCGCTGGCGCCGGCGCTGGTGGCGGTGGTGACCGTGCTCGAGTACACCGGCGTCACTCCGCACGTGTCGCTCTACGGGACCTCGCGCTACCGCGACCCGATCTTCATCGCGAGCGTGCTGTCGTTCTTCACGGCCGGCTGCTTCATGCTGGCCTACTTCTGCGTCGCCATCTCGGTGCGGCTGCGGCGCCGCGAGAAGGAGATCGGCGGGCTCTACGAGAGCGTGCGCGACGCGACGGCGACGCTCGACCTGCAGACGGTCCTCAGCCGGCTGGTCGAGTCCGCCACCCGCGTGCTCGACTGCAAGGGCGCCGCCATCCGCCTCCTCGACCCGGCGCGCAAGCAGGTGGCCTTCGCCGCCACCTACGGCCTGAGCGAGGAGTACGTGGGGCGGGTGCCGCAGGAGTACACCCGCTCCCGCCTCGACCAGGCCACGCTCGCCGGCGAGGCGCTCTTCGTCGCCGACGCCACCGAGGACCCCCGCGTGTGGAACCGGAGCCGCGTGCGCGAAGAGGGGATCGAGTCGATGCTGTCGGTGCCGCTCTCGGGGAAGAGCGGCCCCCTCGGCGTGCTGCGCGCCTACGGCGGCGAGGGGCACAAGTTCAGCGACGAGGACGCCGCCTTCCTGGAGCTGGTTGCCGCGCACGGCGTGGTCGCCATCGAGAACGCGCAGGCCTACCAGATGCTCGCGGAGATGGACCGCGAGAAGTCGCGCTTCGTGCGCGCCGCGACGCACGAGCTGCGGTCGCCGATCAACGTGACCGAGAGCCTGCTGACCGCGCTCGCCAGCGGCTACGTCGGCGAACTGCCGCCCGGGCACGTCGAGGTCGTCAACCGCGCGCTCAAGCGGGTCCAGGCCCTCAAGTCGCTCGTCAACGACCTGCTGGACCTGGCGGCGGGCAAGGCCCTGGCCAAGCCGACCGAGCGGCGCCGCGTGCCGCTCGGCGCCCTGGTGGGCGAGGTGTGCGAACGGTTCCAGGCGCGCGCCGATGCCAAGGGGATCGCGCTGAAGGTCGATCCGCCCGCCGGGCCTCTCGAGGTGCTCGCGGACCCGGCCGACCTCGACCGGGTCGTCACCAACCTGGTCGGCAACGCCGTGAAATACACCGTCGCCGGGGGCGTCACCGTGCGGCTGGCGGCGGAGGACGGCTTCGCCCGGCTCGCCGTGACCGACACCGGGATCGGGATTCCCGCCGAGAGCATGCCGAACCTGTTCCAGGAGTTCTACCGCGCCAAGAACGCCAAGGCCCTGGACGAGGCCGGCACGGGCCTCGGCCTCACCATCGTCAAAGACCTGGTGGAGCGGTACGGGGGGCGGGTGAGGGTCGAGAGCCGCGAGGGGGAGGGGACGACGTTCACCGTCACGCTGCCGCTGGCGCCATCAGCCGGCTGACGGCCGAAGGCCGACGGCTGACGGCGGTGCGGGCGTCGCGTGTGCGTGCCAGCGGTCGTCAACCGTCAGTCGTCAGCCGGGTGCGTGCGTTTGCAAGAACCCTCCGGACCGGATAGAATTGCGAGCTGTGACGCACGGCACAGCCGCTTGTGCTTGCCGTCACAAGCCCGCCAGAAGCCTCCACGTCGGCGTCGCGTACCCGCCGATTGCCAGCGGTCACGTCTTCCCGTGCCGGGAGAGTGCGCTCCGGCGTGCCGATTCAGACCTGAGAGAGGGACCATCGTATGGCCAAGATTCTCATCGTGGACGACGACCCGGACATCACCTTCACGACGTCGCTCTTCCTGAAGAAGGCCCAGCACGACGTGCTGACGGCGTCCAACCGCGCCGAGGGCATGCAGGCCATCGAGGACGGGCACCCGGACCTCATCATCCTCGACGTCATGATGGAACAGGCCGACGACGGGATCGCCATGGCGCAGGAACTGCGCCGGCAGGGGTGCGAGACGCCGATCCTGATGCTGACGAGCGTGGGCCGGGTGACCGGCTTCAAGTACGACGAGGACCAGGAGCTGGTGCCGGTCAACGCCTTCTTCGAGAAGCCGATCCAGCCGGACGAGCTGATCGGGAAGGTCAACGAGTTGCTGGCCATCAAGTGACAGGGGGACGACGATGCTAGTAGGGCAGCAGCAGCGACTGCAGGAAGACATCCGCGAGATCGTCGCGCAGCACGGGCGGACCCGCAGCGCGCTCATCCCGGTGCTGCAGGAACTGCAGAAGCGGCACACGACGGTGTCCGATTTCGCGATGCAGGCGGTGGCGGACGCACTGGGCATCCATCCCGCCGAGGTGTACGGCGTCACCTCGTTCTACGCCTTCCTGCGCCAGCCGGCGCGGGGGCGGTTCGTCTTCAGGCTGTGCCAGACGATTTCCTGCGAACTCGGGGGCAAGTCGCGCGTTGCGCGGCAGCTCGAGAACGACCTGGGGATCGGGTTCGGCGAGACGACCGGGGACGGGCGCTTCGGCCTCGAGTGGGCCAGCTGTCTCGGCATGTGCGACCAGGGGCCGGCGCTGCTCGTCAACGACCGTGTCTACACGCGGGTGACGCCCGAGCAGGTGCACCAGATCATCGACGAGTGCAAGAGCACCTTCGGCGCGCACGCGCGCCAGGCCGAGCACTCCTAGGCGAAGGGCAGGACGTGATGATTCAGGTCAACAGCAAGAAGACGCCGTTCACCTTCGACAGCATCGAGCCGGAGTCGGGCCTCCGGGCGGCGCTCGGCATGAGCCGCGCCGACATCATCGGCGAGGTCAGCGCCTGCAACCTGCGCGGCCGCGGCGGCGCCGGCTTCCCGACCGGCACCAAGTGGAACCTCGCGGCGGCCGCCAGGGTC
Source organism: uncultured Acidobacteriota bacterium (assembly GCA_963776495.1). Taxonomy (GTDB): domain Bacteria; phylum Acidobacteriota; class Vicinamibacteria; order Vicinamibacterales; family Fen-181; genus FEN-299. The sequence goes on from CAVZMW010000004.1 coordinate 652,277, forward strand.
AAGCCGGGCGGCGCCAAGTACGTCGTCTGCAACGCCGACGAGGGCGAGCCGGGCACGTTCAAGGACCGCGTGCTGCTCGCCGAGCACGCCGACATGGTGTTCGAGGGGATGACGATCGGCGGGCGGGCCGTCGGCGCGACGCAGGGCATCCTCTACCTCCGGAGCGAGTACGTCTACCTCAGGCCCCACCTCGACGCGGTGCTCGCGCGGCGGCGCGGCGAGAACCTGCTGGGCCCCGACATCGGCGGCGTCGCGGGATTCACGTTCGACATTCATATCCACATGGGCGCCGGCGCCTACGTGTGCGGCGAGGAAACGGCCCTTATCGAATCGCTCGAAGGCTACCGCGGCGAGCCGCGCAACCGGCCGCCCTTCCCGGTCGACACCGGCTTCAACGGCCAGCCGACCGTCGTCAACAACGTGGAGACGTTCGCGTGGGTGGTCTGCATCCTCAGCCGCAGCGCGAGCTGGTTCAAGGCGATCGGCACCAAGTCGTCCACCGGCTACAAGCTGCTCAGCGTGTCGGGCGACTGCCGGGAGCCCGGTGTCTACGAGGTGCCGCTCGGCATCACCGTCGCGGAGCTGCTGGCCAAGGTGGGGGGGAGGGGGCGAAGGCGGTGCAGATCGGCGGCGCGTCGGGCCACTGCCTGCCGGCCTCGGAGTTCGGCCGGCGGATCGCGTTCGAGGACATTTCGACCGGCGGCTCGATCATCGTGTTCGGGCCGGGGCGCGACATGCTGGCCGTCGCGCGCAACTTCATGGAGTTCTTCGTCGAGGAATCGTGCGGCCAGTGCACCCCGTGCCGGGCCGGCAACACGAAACTGCTCGAGGGCGTCGGGATGCTGGAGCGCGGCGAGTGCTCGATGAGCTACCTCCAGGAGCTCCTCGCGCTCGGGGAGACGATGCAGCTCGCCTCGAAGTGCGGGCTCGGGCAGTCGAGCCCGAACGCGTTCGTCTCGATCGTGAAGCACTTCAAGGACGAGATCATGGGCCGCACGCTGGCCCACTGACATTCCGAATCGCAGGACTCAGGCGGAGAACGAACCATGAGCGCTGATATCACACAGGAACCCGGTTGCTCGCGTGCGCCCGTCAGCCAGAAACCCCAGAAGGCCGCGCCGAGCGGCGGCGACGCCGTCGGCTACATCGGCGGACTGGTGTCGATCACGATCGACGGCAAGGACCACAAGGTGCCGCTCGGCACGACGGTGCTCGACGCGGCCCGGCAGCTCGGCATCCGCATCCCGACGCTCTGCCACCACCCCGACCTCTGCGTGGCCGGCGTCTGCCGGGTGTGCGTCGTCGAGGTCGAGAACCAGCGGACGCTGCAGGCGGCGTGCGCCTACCCGGTGACGGCGCCGGTCAAGGTGCACACGCACACGCCGAAGGTTCGCCAGGCGCGCCGCCACGTGATCGACCTGCTGCTCTCGACGCACTACGGCGAGTGCTACAGCTGCAAGCGCAACAACAACTGCGAGCTGCAGTCGCTGGCGAAGGAGTACGGCGTCGACTTCTACCGCTTCGGCCACGTGACCGAGTCCCGCTTCCCGGTGGACAAGTCCAGCTACTCGGTCGTGCGCGACATGGACAAGTGCATCCTCTGCCGCCGGTGCGTCCGCACCTGCATCGACGTGCAGGAGGTGGGCGTGCTCGAGGCGGTCGGGCGCGGGGACCAGACGCGGATCTCGACCTACCTCGACAAGCCGCTCGGCGAGGTCGTGTGCATCAACTGCGGGCAGTGCATCAACCGCTGCCCGACGGGCGCCCTGCACGCCAACGATTCGTCCGACGAGGTCTGGCGCGCCATCGACGACCCGAAGAAGCACGTGGTCATCCAGACCGCGCCCAGCCCGCGGGCCGGGATCGGCGAGTGCTTCGGCCTCGAGCCGGGCACGCCGATGACCTACCAGATGAACACCGCGCTCAGGCTGTGCGGATTCGACAAGGTGTTCGACACCAACTTCACCGCCGACCTGACGATCCTCGAGGAGGGGACCGAGCTGCTGATGCGGCTGCACCAGGCGCTCGTGACGAAGGAGCCGGTGGCGCTGCCCCAGTTCACCAGCTGCTCGCCCGGGTGGGTGAAGTACCTCGAGCACTTCTACCCCGACTACATCCCGAACCTGTCGTCGGCCAAGAGCCCGCAGCAGATGTTCGGGGCGGTGATCAAGACCTACTACGCCAAGCTGAACGGCATCGACCCGAAGGACATCGTCACCGTGGCGCTGATGCCCTGCTCGGCGAAGAAATTCGAGTGCAACCGGCCCGAGATGGACGCGAGCGGCTTCAAGGACGTCGACTACGGCCTGACGACGCGCGAGCTGGCCCAGATGATCAAGGAGGCGGGGATCAACCTGCCCGACATGCCGAAGGGCGCGTTCGACGACCCGTTCGGCGACGCGACCGGGTCGGGCGTGATCTTCGGCGCCACCGGCGGCGTCATGGAGGCGGCGTTGCGGACGGTCATCGAGCTGGTGACCGGTCAGAAGGTCGAGAACCTGTTCGAGAACGCGAACATCGTCCCCGTGCGCGGGTTCGACGGCGTGCGGTACGTCGAGCTGCCGGTGCCCGCGGTCGCGGCGGAGGTGGCGCCGATCCTGAAGCACCTCATCCCGAGCTGGGACTTCCTCAAGGGGGCGACGCTGAAGGTGGCCGTCGCCCACGGGACCGCGAACGCCAAGAAGGTGATGGAGAACATCAAGGCCGGCGGCGAGTTCGCCCAGTGCCACTTCATCGAATTCATGGGGTGCCCGGGCGGCTGCATCGGCGGCGGCGGCCAGCCGATCCCGACCTCGCCCGAGATCCGGGCGGCCCGCGCGAAGGCGATTTACGCCGAGGACGCGGCGTGCGAGGTCAGGAAGTCGCACGAGAACCCGGCGGTGTTGAAACTCTACGCCGAGTTCCTGACCGACGGCCCCTGCGGCCACCTGTCGCACACGCTGCTGCACACGCACTACACGGCGCGCGGCAAGTTCATCGGGTAGCACCGAGGTAGGATTCGGGAGTCAGGATTCGGGAGTCGGGGACGATCACGCTGTCACGATGAAGGAAGGGCGGGCCGGGGGCCCGCCCTTTCTTTATGTCCGCAGGGAGGGCGGCTCTTCACCCCTCGACGTTGCTCGGGATGCCCTGAGCGAGGGCGCGGAGCGTCCGAGTCGAAGGGCCGGGCCGCCAACTGACGCCGCCCGGTCAGCGCCTCACCACCGCGTCGTCCATCTGGAACACCGCGATCGCGCCGCTCGAGCACGCCACGTAGATTCGACCGAGGCCGGCGTCGAACTTGATGACGTCCGGCCCGGCCGGGAGGGGCAACTCGGCGATCGCCGTGTGCGTGTCGAAGTTGAACACGGTCATCGTCATGTCCACCACGCCGATGGTGTTGTCGCCCGAGTTCGACGTGTAGAACTTCTTCAGCTCCGGGACGTAGGGGCCAACCTCCTGGCCGGCTGCTCGGCCCTCGCCGCCGTCCCGCTGGCCCGCCGGATCGGCCTGATTCGGACGATGGTGTTCACCCACATCCCGTCGAACATCCTGCTCATGCTGGTGCCGGCGATGCCGACGCTGCCGTTGAGCATCGCCGTGTTCCTCCTTCGGTTCTCGATATCGCAGACGGACGTCCCGACTCGCCAGTCCTACGTGATGGCCGTGGTCGCCCGCGACGAGCGATCCGCCGCGGCGGCAGTCACCGGCGTCGCCCGCACCGCCGGAGCGTCGATCTCACCGTCGCTGGCCGGGATGTGCCTGGCCGTTCCCGCCCTCGCCGGCCTGCCGTTCGTCCTGGCGGGCGCGCTGAAGGTCGCCTACGACCTGCTCCTGTGGCGCGGGTTCCGGGGGACCGGTCCGCCCGCGAAGACCCCGGTGGTCGAGGCTCCGCGCCGGGCCGTTGGCGCTGCCGGTGAGAGTGGTTCTCGACGATGAGCCCTGAGCCAGCCGTGGAGTGAACGGCCCACCACAGTCGAGCTTGACGCGCGCTTCGCACAAGCGTAGTTTGTGGTTACCCGAATCTGCCGGGTCGATGGCGAGTTGGGGCCGGACCCGCCGGGTCCCGTTCCCGCAAACCACCGGGCGCAGCGGCTGCGGCACGCGCGCCGGTCGCGTCGGCAGCAGGTTCGAGGGGAGGACGCAAGCCGACCGATCTCAGCTGAAAGGAGGGACATCGCGGTTTGGCGGGTCATGTGGCCCGTCCGAAGAGTCCAGCTTTCAGAGGAGGGGGCAGTGCAGACTGACAATCAACCGCCGGGTGCTTATTAGGCCCGTCGAGGGAAGTTTTCGGTAACATCCCCTCGACGGGCCTTTCGTCTCTCCGGGCGCGCCGCCTGCCGCGTTCGCCTTTACCTCCCCCGTCCTGCCGAAGTATCATGCCTTGCCTCCCGGTCCGGCCCGACGCCGTTCTCCTCCCGAAGGATTCATCATGACGATCGTGCTCGACGGCTCGAACCTTACTATCGACACACTGGTCCAGGTCGCCCGCTTCGGCGCCCGGGTGGAACTCGCCCCGGCGGCCCTCGAACGCATCAAGATCTGCCGCGCGATGCTGGAGCGCAAGCTGGCCGCCCGCGAGATCATGTACGGCACCAACACCGGCATCGGCGAGTTCTCCGAGAAGGTGCTCGACGACAACCAGGTGAAGGAGTTCCAGCGCTACCTCGTCTACAACCACGCGGCGGGCATCGGCGCCCCGCTGCCGATCGAGGCCGTCCGCGCCGCGCTCACCGGGCGCATCAACGTCCACGCGCACGGCAATTCCGCGTGCCGCCCCGAGATCACGCTCACGATGGTCGAGATGCTCAACCGCGGCGTGACGCCGGTGGTCTGCCAGAAGGGGTCGGTGGGCGCGTGCGGGGATCTCGCGCCGATGGCGCAGGCGGCGCTGCTGTTGATGGGCGAGGGCGAGGCGTTCTACCAGGGCGAGCGGCTGCCCGGGCGGGTGGCGATGGAGCGGGCGGGCATCCCGGCGCCGGGGCTGCACGCGCGCGACGGCCTGGCCGCCATCAACGGGTCGAACGTGCTGACGGCGATGTCCGCGCTGCACCTCTACGACATGAACCGGTGGCTGAAGCAGGCCGACATCGCGGCGGCCATGTCGATCGAGGCGCTGCTCGGCAACATGAAGCCGTACAACGCCAAGCTGCACGAGCTGCGCGGGTTCCGCGGCGCGGTCACCTCGGCGGCCAACATCATGAAGGTGATCGGCGGCTCGGACCTGACCACCGGCAAGATGAAGACGAAGGTCCAGGACGCCTACTCGATGCGGTCCACGCCGCAGGTGCTCGGCGCGGCGCGCGACGCGCTGGCCTACGCGCACTCCCAGGTGGAGATCGAGCTGAACGGCGTCGGCGACAATCCGATCTTCGTGCCGGAACTCGAGCTGACGCTGACCGGCGCCAACTTCCAGGGCTCTCCGGTCTCGCTGCCAATGGACCTGGCCGGCGCCGCCGTCACGATGGTGTCGGTGATGTCCGAGCGCCGCATGAACCGGATGACCAACCCCGCGCTCTCGCAGGGGCTGCCGGACTTCCTGGCGCACGAGCCCGGCTTCTACTCGGGCCTGATGCTCAGCCAGTACACGGCCGACTCGCTCATCGTCGAGCAGCGGATCCTCTCGGCGCCGGCGTCCATCCAGTCGATCCCCGCGGCCGCCGACCAGGAGGACTTCGTGTCGATGGGGATGAACACGGTCATCAAGAACGGGCAGATCCTCGACAACGCGTACGGCGTGCTGGGGATCGAGCTGATGGCCGCCGCCCAGGCGCTCGACTTCCGCGCCTTCACGCCCGGCAAGGGCACGCAGGCGGCGCGCGAGGTCATCCGGCGCCACGTGGCGCACCTCGAGGTCGACCGGCCCCTGTTCGACGACCACAACGCGATGCACGCGCTCGTCAAGTCGTGCGAGATCCTGGAGGCGGTCGAGAAGACGGTGGGAGAATTGGGATAGGGACAGATGTGGCGCAGGCCTGAAGGCCTGCGCCATCAGCGATCCAGTCTAGACGTCGGATAGCGCAGGCCTTCAGGCCTGCGCTGTACCCTCAGGCCTGCGCCGCCAGTCTCTCGGCGAGTGCTTCGATGGTCAGCGGCGCCGACCCCTCCGCCTTGTTGTTCACCAGCACGTAGGCCGGAATGGCGCGGGCGACCGCCCGCGCCAGGATTCCCACCACCTCGTCGCGCATCTCGTCGTGCGGCGCCACGATCCGGTCGAACGGCGCGAACGCCTCGCGCTGTTCCTCGTACGTCGCGCCCGGTTTCAACAGCAGCCGCACCATCACGAACGGCTGCGTCTCCGGCGGAAGCAGATCGGCCTGCCCGGCCGGCATCGGCATGGCGGTCCACAGGTTGTAGACGTGTCCCGCGCCGTGGCGGGCGAGGACGCGGGCGTAGGCCGGCGTCAGGAGCCGCCCGTCGCGCAGCTCCACGCCGTAGCGAAATTCGCCCGGCAGGGCCGACAGGAACTCGTCGAGCGCGTCGACGAAGACGGCCGGCTCGAGCCCGGAGCGCCGCAGCATCGGCGGGAACTGCAGGACGAACGGGCCGGCGTGGCCCGTGAACAGGCGCGCCGCCGGCTCGAGCAACTCCTCGATGAAGATCTCCGGCGAGAGGAAGTGCGGGTTGGGCTCCCGCGAGCCGCGTTCGGGCGCGACCGCCGAGGTCACGCTCGCCGGCGCCTTGCAGCAGCAGGGGAACCCCTCGGGCAGCTGATCGGCGTAGCGCCGGAACTCGTCGTCGGGAACACGCGCGTAGTAGGAGCGGTCGATACCGACGGTGCGCAGGAGCGGGTGGCGCGCGTACTCGCGCAGGCCCTCCCTCGCCAGCCAGCGCCCGGTGCGGCCGGCCGTGTAGACGAGCCCGCTCCAGCCCGGGAAGCTCCACGAACTGGTGCCGAACCGCACGAGGGGAGACAAGCGAGATGCCGTGTCCCGCAGCGATGCGAACCTGGCGTCGAGGGCGGAAGCGGCCGCCGCCTTGCGCTCCGGGGCGGCGGCCGTATCGAAGAGGGACAGTTGGTCGGGCATCGACACCCGAGCCGAAGATCCTGGCTAACGGCCGGCGACCTTCGCGGCGGCGGCGCCGAGGATCCCCAGCGCCTCGTTGATCTCGGCGACTTCGACGTCGAGCGGCGGACGGAACCTGACGCTGTGGCTTCCGCAGCCCAGGATCATCATCCCCATCTCGTACGCCTCGTCGGTGACCTTGTCGCGCGTGGACGTGTTGGCGAAGTCGATCGCGCACATCAGGCCCGTACCGCGCGCGTTCGAGAAGATGTCCGGCCGCTCGGCCTGCAGCGACTCGAGGCCCGCCAGCAGGTGCGCGCCCACCGTGGCCGCGTGCCCGACCAGGCCGTCTTCCTCGATGATCTGAAGATAGCGCTCCGAGCGGACCATGTCCACGAGGTTGCCGCCCCAGGTCGAGTTCAGGCGGCTCGAGACCTTGAACACGTTGTCCGGCTCCTCGTCGAGGCGCGGCCCGGCGAGCATGCCGCAGACCTGCATCTTCTTCCCGAACGCCATCAGGTCGGGCTGGACGCCCGCGTGCTGGTGCGCCCAGAAGAGGCCGGTCAAGCCGACGCCCGACTGGACCTCGTCGAAGATGAGCAGCGCCTCGTTCTCGTCGGCCAGCCGCCGCAGCGCGCGCATGAACGCGGGGCGGAAGTGGTTGTCGCCCCCCTCGGCCTGGATCGGCTCGATGATGATGGCGGCGATGTCGTCACGCCGCTCGACGAACGCCCGCTTGATCTCCTCGACCGCCTGGCGCTCCAGCGCCTCCACCCGCTCGACCTCACGGGCGTCGATCGGGAAGCGCAGCGCCGGGTTGGTGACGCGCGGCCAGTCGAACTTCGAGAAGTACCTGGTACTTCCGCGGGTCGGCCGTGTTGGTGAGCGAGAGCGTGTAGCCGCTGCGGCCGTGGAAGGCCTCGCGGAAGTGCACGACCTGGTGCCCCTTCTCGACCTTCAGCCCCTTGCGGAAGTTGCGGCGCACCTTCCAGTCCATCGCCGCCTTGAGCGCGTTCTCGACGCCGAGCGCGCCGCCCGCGACGAAGAAGGCGTAGGGCAGGTACGACGGCTGCCCGACGCGGCCGAACGTCGCGACGAACTCGGCGAACTCGGTCGTGTAGATGTCCGAGTTGCTCGGGTTGGCCAGGGCGGCCCGCATCAGCTTGGCGCGGAACCGCTCGTCGGCCATCTTCGGGTGGTTCAGGCCGACCGGCGCCGTGGCGAAAAACGAGAACATGTCCAGCAGGTTGCGCCCGCGGCGGGCGTCCCACAGCCGGCGGCCGTGGCTGCGGTCGATATCGAGCACCATGTCGTACCCGTCGGCCAGGATGTGCCGGCCGAGCGTCTCGTGGACGCGGTCGGGCGTCAGGGCCGGGGCCATGCGATCTGCGGTCATCATCGGTTCGCTCCTTCAACGACGGGGGCTACGTACGTCTCTTCCTTCACCGTGGAGAGCACCATCACCGTCCGCGTCCGGCTCACGCCTTCGAGGGCGCCAAGCTGGTGGAGCAGCAGCTGGCGGAGCGCCTCCATGTCACGGACGCGCACCTTCAGCAACAGCGAGAACTCGCCCGTCACGTGATGGCACTCGAGCACCTCGTCGAGGTCGGCCACGCGGCTGAGCAGGGCGGGTTCGTGCCTGGGATGGTCCAGGAACACCTCGACGAAGGCGGTGATGCCGGCGCCAACCGCCGCGCCGTCCACGATCGCCGTCCAGCGGCGGATGATGCCCGAGGCCTCGAGCTTCTTCAGCCGCTCGTGCACCGCGGCCGTCGACAGCCCGACGCGCCGGGCGATTTCGGCCTGCGCCAGCGAGGCATCGCGCTGGACGTGATGGAGAATCTGGCGGTCTCGATCGTCAATCGTGGCCATAACGTTTGCCTTCTTCGTTTCAACTCAATAATAAATTCGGAATGCAATCATGTCAACCGAACAAACATCGGAAATAGTCCGGTTCTCCAATAACCTGCCGCGGCCTCCCGTGTAGAATACGGGGGTGACCACTCGGCGAGAACACGATGCGCTCGGCGAGCGCGAGGTGCCGTCCGGCGCCCTTCACGGCATCCACACGCTGCGCGCCCTCGAGAACTTCAGCTTGCTCGGCCGTCCCATCCATCCTGACCTCGCGCGCGCGCTCGGCGCGGTCAAGTTGGCCGCCGTCCGGACCAACCGCGCGCACGGCTGCCTGCCCGCCGAACTCGCGGATGCGCTCGACCGGGCCTGCCTCGAGTTGCTCGACGGTCGCCTCGTCCCGGCCATCGTCGTCGACGCGCTGCAGGGCGGCGCCGGCACCAGCGCCAACATGAACGTGAACGAGGTGCTGGCCAACCGGACGCTCGAGCTGCTCGGCGCCCAGCCGGGCGATTACGGCCGCGTGTCGCCGACCTCGCACGTCAACCTGCACCAGAGCACCAACGACGTCTTCCCGACCGCCCTGCGCATCGCAGCCCTCTGGGGGCTCGGCAGGTTGGAGACGGCCGTCGTCGGGCTCCAGGAGGCCTTCCAGGGACGGGAGCGGGCCTTCTCGCACGTCGTCAAGATCGGCCGGACCGAGATGCAGGACGCCGTGCTGACGACGCTGGGGCGGGAGATGGGGGCGTATGCCGAGGCGCTGAACCGCGACCGGTGGCGGCTCGCCAGGTGCGGCGAGCGGCTCCGCGTGGTCAATCTCGGCGGCACGGCCATCGGGACCGGCCTGGCCGCCCCGCGGGACTACATCTTCCGGGTCGCGGAGGAGCTGCGGGAGATTACCGGGCTCGGGCTCGCCCGCGCCGAGAACCTGGTCGAGGCGACGCAGAACGCGGACGTCTTCGTCGAAGTGTCGGGCCTGCTCAAGGCCCTGGCCTCGACGCTCATCAAGATCTGCGGCGACCTCCGGCTGCTGTCGTCAGGCCCCGACGCCGGTCTGGGCGAGATCCGCCTGCCGGCGCGGCAGGCGGGTTCGAGCATCATGCCGGGCAAGGTCAACCCGGTGATCCCGGAAGCGGTGACGCAGGCCGCGCTGCTCGCGATCGGCCACGACCAGGTGCTGACGATGGCGGCGTCGATGGGGAGCCTGGAGCTGAACCCGTTCCTGCCGCTGGTGGCGCACTGCCTGCTCGAGAGCTTCGACCTGCTGGCGCGCGGGTGCGAGACCCTGCGGGAGCGGTGCGTCGAGGGGATCGAGGCCGACGAGGCGCGCTGCCGCCAGCACGTGGAGAACTCGACGGCGAGTGCCACGGCGCTCGTGCCCAGGCTCGGCTACGAGCGCGTCGGCGAGCTGGTGGCGACGGCGCGGCGCGAGCGGCGCACGATCAGGGACGTCGCGGTCGAGTCGGGGCTGGTCACGGCCGCCGAGTTCGATGAAGCAACGAGCCCCGAGGCGGTGTGCAGGTTGGGATTCAGGAAGTAAGAAGTAAGAAGTAAGAAGTAAGAAGTACGAAGGACGAAGTGGGCAGCCGACGGCCGGTTGCCGAGAGCCGAACGCCTGGCGAATCTGACGATGCAACCGACACCCCGTTCGCTCCGCCTTCACATCGGCATCTTCGGCCGCCGCAACGTCGGCAAGTCGTCGCTGTTGAATGCCATCACGCGGCAGCGCGTGTCGATCGTGTCGGAGAAGGCGGGCACGACCACCGACCCGGTCGAGAAGCCGATGGAGATGCTGCCGCTCGGGCCGGTGCAGTTCGTGGACACCGCCGGGATCGACGACGAGGGCGCGCTCGGCCGGCTCCGGATCGAGCGGACGAAGGCGGTACTCGACCGCGTGGACCTCGGCGTCGTCGTCAGCGAGGGCGGAGCGTGGGGCGGCTTCGAGGAGGCGCTGGTCGGCGAGCTCGAAGTCCGGCGTGTGCCCGTTCTCGTCGTGTTCAACAAATCGGACCTCGGCGGCCCGGTCGAGGCGGAGCTGGCGGCGCTCGGCCGCGTCCGCATCCCGTGGGTCGCGGTCTCGGCCCTGACCGGCGAGGGCGTGGAGGGCGTGCGCGAGGCGCTGCTGGCGCTCGCGCCGGCCGATTTCTTCGACAATCGGCGGCTGGTGTCCGACCTGGTGCCTCCCGGCGAAGTGGCGGTGCTGGTGGTCCCGATCGACAAGGAAGCCCCGAAGGGGCGGCTGATCCTGCCGCAGGTGATGTCGATCCGCGACCTGCTCGACGGGGAGTCGATGGCGATGGTGGTCCAGGAGCGCGAGCTGCGGGCGGCGTTCGCCCGGCTGTCGAAGCCGCCCGCGCTGGTGGTCACCGACTCGCAGGCGTTCCTGAAGGTCGCCGCCGACGTGCCGGCGGAGGTGCCGATGACGTCGTTCTCGATCCTGATGGCCCGCTTCCAGGGCGACCTCACCGAGCAGGTGAGAGGCACGCTGGGGATCGAGCGGCTGCGCGGCGGCGACCGCGTGCTGGTCGCCGAAGCCTGCGCGCACCACCCGATCGGCGAGGACATCGGCCGGGTCAAGATCCCGCGCTGGCTCACGCAGTACGTGGGCGCGAAGCTGGAGTTCACGCACGTGCAGGGACGCGACTTCCCGGCCGACCTCTCGCCGTTCCGGCTGGTCGTCCACTGCGGCAACTGCGTGGGCAACCGCCGGGAGATGATGTCGCGCATCCATCGGTGCCGGGTGGCCGGCGTGCCGATCACCAACTACGGGCTGACGATTGCCTACTCGCTGGGGATCTTCGAGCGGGCGCTTCGTCCGTTCCCGGCGGCGCTGGAGGCGATCGATGCCGCACGGGCTTGACCGGCTCGATCACGACCAGCTCGCGGCCTGGCTGCGCGAGACCAGCCCGGCGCTGCTCGACCGGCTCTGGGCCCGCGCCGACGCGGTGCGCGCGGAGCGCGTGGGCGACGCCGTCCACCTCCGGGGCCTGGTCGAGATCAGCAATCACTGCGTCCGCGACTGTCTCTACTGCGGGATCCGCGCGCACTCGGAGGGGATCGTCCGCTACCGCATGACGGCCGACGAGATCCTGGCGTGCGCGCGCCAGGCGAAGAGGCTCGGCTACGGCACCGTGGTGATGCAGTCGGGCGAGGATCCCGGCCTGACGCGCGAGTTCGTCTCGGGCGTCATCCGGGCGATCAAATCGGAGACCGGCCTCGCGGTGACGCTCAGCCTCGGCGAGCGCAGCGACGGGGACCTGGCGGAGTGGAGAGCCGCCGGCGCCGACCGCTACCTGCTGCGCTTCGAAACCTCGGACCCCGTGCTCTACCGCCGGATCCACCCCTCGCTTCCCGGCACGCAGTCGGACCGCGTGGCGCAGTTGCTGCGGATGCGAGCCATGGGCTACGAGATCGGCAGCGGCATCATGGTCGGGACTCCCGGCCAGACGTGGGACATCCTCGCGCGCGACGTCGAAACGTTCCGCGATCTCGACATCGACATGATCGGCATCGGGCCGTTCCTGCCGAGCCCGCGCACGCCGCTCGGAGGCGCCGCCGCGGCGAAACTGCGGGCGCCCGCGTTCGAGCAGGTGCCGAACGACGAGCTGACGACGCTGAAGGTAGTGGCGCTGACGAGGCTGGCGTGCCCGGAGGCCAACCTGCCGAGCACGACCGCGCTGGCCACGATCGACCCGGCCACCGGCCGCGAGCTCGGCCTGACGCGCGGCGCCAACGTCGTCATGCCCAACCTGACGCCGCCGGAGTACCGCGTGCTCTACGAGATCTACCCCGGCAAGGACTGCCTGCACGAGACCGCCGAGGTGGGCCACGAATGCCTGCAGGGGCGGATCGCGGCGATCGGGCGGCACGCGGGAACCGGGCCCGGCTCTCGCAGGGGTCGGAGCGGTTTTTCCGGCTTTCAGAATTGAAATTCAAAAACTGTAATCCGGAAAAACCGCTCCGACCCCTGCGAGTCTGCCGCCAGTCGCGAGCCGCGAGCCGGGGACCCTACCTTTGCCATGTCAGCGTCAGCACCAGCTGGTCGTTGTCCTGACCATCGGTGTCCGCGATGCTGGCCTTGCGGTCGCCGTCGAGTTTGAAGCCCGACGCCTCGACGAAACGCCCGTTGACGCAGACGATCGCCAGCTGGTCGAGGAGGCCGTCTATTGGGTTCGACTCCTTGCTCGCGGCGTCGAGTTCGCCGAGCACCTCCACGGTAAGTGTCGTCCGGTCGCCCGTCGTTTCGAGGCGGCTGACGCACAGGTAGCCCGACGCGGCGCACGCTCTCTCGAACAGGACGTCGATCCGGTCGAACCGGGCGATGGTGTGGACCTCGAACGGCGGCTGGTCCTTCAACACCGTGCGGGCGACCGCATATCCGCCCATCGACTCCAGCAGGGTCACCAGGGGCGAGGGAACCGCCATCATCTGTTCGCGGTACTCGGCCTCCTCCTTGGCGCGCTCGGCGGGCGTCTCGCCGTCCGAGTGCACGTCGCTCTCGGTGATGCTCCAGGTGACCGCCCCCGAGGGGTCGAGATACATGACGCTGCGCGTTTCCTTCTGGATGCAGGCTGCCGCGGCGAGCGAGCATGCCAGGATGGTCAGCGTCCCGGTGGCCTGGGCGAAGCGGCGGGCGATGGTGTTTCTCACGGTCCCCTCCTTGTGCGTCTACCTGGAAGACGGCATCCCGCGGCAAACCGAACGCGCGGGGGCGACGCCAAATCGGTGCTGCGGGCGGACGGCGCGTGGTGATAAGGTAGGGCGCCATGGGCGCTGCGGAGAGCACCGCACTCCTGTCGCGAGCCCGCGCCGGCTCACCCGAGGCGCTCGACGAGCTGTACGCGCGTTATGGCGGGCGGCTGCTGTCCCTGATTCGCATCCGGATGGGGCCCGGACTCCGCCCGGGGGTGGATTCGCGCGACATCCTCCAGGCGACGCTCCTCAAGTCGTTCCAGCATCTCGAACAGTTCAATGGGGCCGACGGCCGGAGCCTGATGGCCTGGCTCACGCGAATCGCGGAGAACGAGATCCGCGATCAGGCCGACCGGCAGGGCCGGCAGCGGCGCGACAAGGCGAAGGAATCGCCGCTCGACCCGGTGGAGGCGCAGGTCAGGGCCCGCATGCGATCCGCGGTCTCGCAGTTGATCGTGGATGAGGAGACCTCGCGCCTGGAGCAGGTGATCGCCGGGCTCGACGAGGCGTATCGCGAAGCCATCGTGCTGCGGAAGTTCGAGGAGTTGAGCTACGCGGAGATGGCGGTGCGGCTCGGCCGCTCCGAAGACGCCTGCCGCATGCTGGTCGCGAGGGCGATGGTCGCGTTGACGCTCAAGATGCGGGAGCGCGTGTGACGGGCCAACCGCTCGAAGAACGGTTCGCGCGGTTCGTGGAGGAGTTCGAGTTCCACGGCCGCGAGCTTGACCCGGTCGCGCTGTGCGAGGACCGGCCCGACCTGCTCTGGTCCCTGCAGGCGCTCATCGACCAGTACTTCCGGATCGCCCGGCGGCTGCCCGCCATCGACTCGGACGACGCCGCGTCGGCCATCGCGACGCCCGCCCCGCTTCCGGCTTTCGCCGGGTTCCGCACGATCGAACGGCTCGGGGCGGGGGGGATGGGCGAGGTCTACAAGCTCCAGGACCTGACGCTCGACCGGACGGTGGCGGCGAAGGTCCTCCGCGCGGACGCGAGGGTCCCGGCCGGCCTGGCGACGGCGTTCGGCGAGGCGAGGGCGATGGCCCTGTTCACCGATCCCCGGATCGTGCAGGTGTTCGAGTTCCGGGCCGAGGCGACGCCCCCCGTCATCATCATGGAGTTCGTCGACGGCTTCGAGCTGGGGCGCGTGGCGCCGTCGCTCGAGCCGCGGCAGCGCGCCCGGATCATGAAGGAGGTGTGCGAGGCCATCGGGCACGCGCACGGCCTTGGCCTCCAGCATCGCGACCTCAAGCCGTCGAACATCATGCTCGACGCGGCGCTCAACCCGAAGATCCTCGACTTCGGTCTCGCCTCCGGCGCGCCCGGAGAAGGCCACTTCGTCGGCACGCCGCCCTACCTGGCGCCCGAGCAGCTCGCGCCCTCGCAGGCGATCGACGAGCGGACGGACATCTACGCGCTCGGCGTCGTCCTCTACGAGATGCTGTGCGGCGAGCCGCCGTACCGCGGCGCGGACACGGCCGACCTCGTCCGCGCGGTGGAGGCCGGCCAGCCGAGGCTGCCGGTGGAGATCGATCCGGACGTGCCGGAACCGCTCCAGGCGATCGCGCTGAGGGCGATGGAGCGCGACCCGGCGAACCGCTACCAGTCGGCGCGGGAGATGGCGCTGGACCTCGGCCGCTTCCTGGAAGGCCGGCCCGTGCTCGCGCGGCCGACGCAGTACGCCTCGGCGCTCGCGGCCAGGATCGGGCCGCACCTCGAGCAGATCCGGGAATGGCTGCGCCTTCGCCTGATCTACCCGCACGAGGCCGCCAGCCTGACCGCGTCCTACCGCGAGCTCGAGCGGCGCGAGGACGACTGGATCGTGGCGGGCCGCAACCTGTCGTACTCGCAGATCGCCCTCTACCTGGGCGCGCTGTTCGTCATCGGCGGCAGCCTGTTCTACTTCGGCGCCCACCGCTTCTACGACGCCGTGCGGGGCGTCCTGCAGCCGTTCGCCGTGCTGGCGATCCCGTTTGTCGGATTGAACGTGACGGCCTACACGCTGGCGCGCCGCGACCACCGCGCCGTCTCGGTGGCGTTCTACCTGGCCGGCGTCGCGCTGTTGCCGCTGTTCCTGCTCATCGTCTTCCACGAGGCGGGCGTCTGGCTGGTCCCCGCCAGGACGGCCGGGCAGATCTTCACCGACGGGTCGATCTCGAACAGGCAGCTGCAGGTGACGATCCTCGTGGCCTGCGCGTGGGCGTGCGGGCTGGCTTTCCACACCCGGACGGTCGCGCTCTCGACCGTGTTTGGGCTGCTGCTCCTGCTGTTCTCGCTGTCGGTCCTCGGCGACTACGGCTTGCGGTCGTGGGTCGAGGAGGGGAACTGGGACCGGCTGGCGCTCCACGTCGCGCCGCTCATCGCCGTGTACGGGGCCGGCGGCGCCGTGTTCCAGCGCCCGCGTCCCTGGTTCGCGCGGCCGATGTTCACCGCGGCCGTCCTGGTGCTGATCGGCTCGCTCGAACTCCTCGCCCTCAACGGCAAGGCCTTCGAGTACCTCCACTTCTCGCTGCGTCCGTTCCAGCCGGGGAAGGTCGGCGACCCGCTGCTGCTCGACACGCTGGCGGCGATGAGTCTCAACGGGATGATCTTCTACCTCTCGGGCCTGGCGCTCGAGCGGTTCGGCTCGGAAGCGATGCGGCCGGCCGGTTTCGTCCTGTTCACCGTCTCGCCGTTCGCCGTGCTCGAGCCGGTCGGCTACCTGGCCAAGACCGGGGAGTACTCGTTCCTCTTCGACTGGTGCTACCTCGCGCTGGCCCTGGCGGCGGCGATCCTGAGCCACCAGCGCCAGCGGCGCAGCTTCTATTACGCGGGCGTGCTCAACGCGAGCGTGGCGCTGTGGATCGTGGCGGACCACCGCCACTGGTTCGACAAGCCCTGGTGGGCGATCGCGCTGATCGTGGCCGGCCTCGCGGTGCTGGCCGCGGGCTTCCTGCTCTCGGCGAGGGAACGGGCGGCTTCAAGGCCGGGCCATCGGACATAGGACAGATCAGGGGTCAGTGGCTAGTTGCCGGTAGGCAGTAGGCAGAAGGCAGTGTGACACGGCCGTCAGCCGTCCGCCATCAGCCGTCAGCCTGTGTCTTGAGCGTCACCGTGAACCGGCTCCCCACGTTCGGCTCGCTCTGCACGGTCACGTCCCCGTTGTAGAGCTGTGCCAGCTTCTTCACGATCGACAGCCCCAGGCCGGTGCCAGGGATCGTGCGCGTGCGGTCGTTCCTGATCCGCACGAACTCGTGGAACAGCTTCGAGGCGTCCTCCACGGACAGGCCGATGCCGGTGTCGGCGACCTCGACGCGCACCCCGCCGCCGGCCGGCTCGATCGTGACGTCCACCCGTCCGCGATCGCGGTTGTACTTGACCGCGTTGCTGACGAGGTTGTTGAAGAGAATCTCCATCTCGCCCCGATCGGCCACGACCTTCACGCTGTCCGGCGCGTGCAGGGCGAGCGCGATGCCGCGCTCGGACGCCGCGGGTGCGGCCGTGTCGAGCGACGCCTGCGCCACCTCGCGCAGGTCCACATCGACGAAATCGCGGCGCTTCTGGCCCGACTCGATCCGCGTCAGGTCGAGCAGTTCGGCGATGAGCCGCCGCATGCCGCCCGCCCGGACCAGCGCCCGCCCGATGACCTGCTGGAGCACCGCGGGGTCGTCGCCGGCGGACCCGTCCTTGAGGATCTGGAGGTAGCCCTCGATGGCGGCGAGCGGCGCCTTCAGCTCGTGGCCGAGCACCGAGATGAACTGGAACCGAACCTGCCGCTTCTCTTCAGCCAGGCGTCGCGCCTGGCGCTGGACCAGCAGGTGCTTGACCGCGCGCCGAACCGCCACGCGCAGCTCGTCGGGCGTGAACGGCTTCGGGAGAAAGTCGTACGCCCCCTGCTTGGTGGCGTCGATGGCGGTCTCGAGCGTGGCGTAGGCCGTGATCATCACCGTCAGCGTGTGGTGCCCGCGCTCGTTCATCTGCCGGAGGACGTCGAGCCCCGAGATGCCCGGCAGCTTCAGGTCGAGCAGCAGGAGGTCGGGCACGGCCTCGGCGATTCGCTCGAGCGCCTCTTCGCCGGTCTCGGCCGTCTGCACTTCGAACGCTACCGTTCCGTCGTCGTGTTCGGTGGCGACGGTGAACGGGCCCAGCACGCGCGCCATCGCGAGCCGCATCCCCGTCTCGTCGTCCACGACCAGCACGCGCATCGTTTCCATGAGGAATCTCTCGAGAATCAGATAGCGCAGGGCTTCAGCCCTGCGCCACAGCCGTCAACAGTCTCTCGATCTCCCTCTTCAGCTGCTCGAACCGGATCGGCTTGGCGAGCACCGCGTCGGCCCCGACCCAGGCCCGCTCGGCGGCCGACGACGGGTCGAACACGAGTCCCGTTTCGCTCGTGACGGCGGTCACGAGGATCACCGGCAGCCCGGGCCGGGCGCGCTTGAGATGGTGCGAGAGGACGAATCCGTCGTCGTGCTGTTCCATCATCAGGTCGAGGATGGCCAGGTCCGGCGTGAAGGTGGCGAGCGCCGCCTCGGCCGCGGCGCGTGTCGTCGCTGTCGCCACCTCGAAACCGGCGTTCTCCAGCTGAATCCGGTGCTGGAACAGGAAGTCCTCGTCGTCGTCCACCAGGAGAATCTTCGTCTTCGCGTTCATGATGCCCTTGGGCCTTCACCTGTCCGGCCGGCGCGGCCGGGTGCGATCGCGTCGCGGCCTCACGCCGCGGGCAGACTGGCCGTCTCGTCCCGTCGGCGGGGGAGGACCACGGTGAACGTGGTGCCGGTCGGCCCCTCCGCCGGGTTGGCGTTGGACTGGACCCTGATGTCGCCGCGGTGCATCTTGACGATGCCGTAGCTGACGGCCAGGCCGAGCCCCGTGCCCTTGCCGACCCCCTTGGTCGTGAAGAACGGCTCGAACAGCTTCGAGAAGTGCTCCGGCGCAATGCCGACGCCGGTGTCGGTGACAATGACGCGCACGCGGTGCGGCTCGTCCTCGGTCCGGATCGTGAGCCGGCCGCCGTCGGGCATCGCCGCGAACGCGTTGCTCACCAGGTTCACCAGCACCTGCGTGATCTGGTCGGGGTCCACCTCCACCAGCGGGTCGCTCTCGGCGTGCTCCACCGCGATCTCGACGCCCAGCGGGTGCGCGACGCCCCGCAGGCCGCGCTGCACGAGATCGCGCAGCGAGACGTCCTGGTGCTCCACCTTGTTCTGACGCGCGAAATCGAGCAGTCCCGCGACGATCTTCTTGCAGCGGTCCGCCTGCTCGACCACCATCGACAGGTCGTCGCGGTACTCGGGCTTGTCGCCGAGCTGCTCCTGCAGGAAGTGCGAGTACATGATGACGACGCCGAGGGGGTTGTTCACCTCGTGGGCGATGCCGGCCGCGAGCTGGCCCATGCTGGCGAGCTTCTCGGACCTGACCAGCGCGACCTGGGCGTTGGCCAGTTCCTCGTTCGAGCGGCCCAGCTCGTGCACCGTGTTCCGCAGGTGCTCGATGCTGTGCGGCAGGCACATCTCCGGCTCGGCCAGGCCGCGGTAGATCGCGCTCGCCAGTTCCCGGCAGCTCGAGTACCCGCACGCCCCGCAGTTGAGCTCGTTGGTCGGGTCCGGCTTGCCGAGCTCGGCGAGCAGCCGCTGCAGCTCCTGCGGCGAGGGGACCGGCAACCGCATGTCCCTGGACCGGTAGCGGCGCGAGAGATCGACGTCGGCGAACGACGCGATCCGGCGCTCCCACGCGGCCTCGTCGCTGTGGGCGATGCGGTGGCGCACGAACTGGCTGACGCGGGCGCGGCGCCCGAAATGAGGGAGGTCCGAGCTCATCCCGGGCCCCATCGTGCAGCCGCGGCAGAAGAGCACTTCGAGCAGCCGCGTGTCGAGCAGGCCCGACTCGGCCTCCTTGATCCCCTGCGCGAACTCGGCGGGCCCCTCGGCCACCATGACGTGGCCGGTGACCAGGTCCTCCTGGATGCCGGCCACCTGCAGCATGCCGCCGCTGATCGGAAACAGCGCGCCGCCTCGGCTGTGCGGGGGATCGAACTCGCTGCCCTCGACCGCCGCGGGCTCGACGCCGTGCGCCGAGATCATCTGGCGCAGCTCGTTGAAGGTGAGGGCCTCGTCCACCTCGCCTTCCATCTCCACCGTCTCGCGCTTCTTGGCGATGCACGGCCCGACGAAGACGATTTTCACCGCCGGGCCCAGATCGCGACGGAGCAGGCGCGCCGTGGCGATCATGGGCGAGACGATCGGCGCGAGCGCCGGGGTGAGATCCGGGAAGTAGCGCTCGACGTAGCCGACGACCGACGGGCAGGTCGTGGCGATCCAGAGCCGCTGGACGTCGCACGCGACGAGCCGGCGGTACTCGAGCGCCACCAGCTCGGCGCCGAACGCCACCTCGTGCACCGAGTCGAAGCCGAGGGCGCGGAGCGTGCCGACGACCGACGGGTACTCGAGGTCGATGAACTCGGCCGGGAAGCTCGGGGCCACGATGGCCGCGACGTGACCGGGGCCGGCGAGCAGCGCCTCGACGTCCTCGACCGCCGAGACCACGCGCTTGGCCGACTGCGTGCAGACCTTCACGCACACGCCGCAGCCGATGCAGCGCTCCGGCAGCACTTGCGCCTTGAGGTCGGCGATGCGAATCGCCTTGGCCGGGCATTCCCGGACGCACTGGTAGCAGACCCGGCAGCGCTCCCCGATGGTCGAGACGAGTGGAGTGGTCACGGCATTCATAACGAACCCGCCTTACGCCTTACGCCGAACGCTTCACGGCCTGACGCTTCGCGGCCTCACGCTGCTGCGCAGGGCTGCCCTTCGACTCGGGCGCTTCGCGCCCTCGCTCAGGGCACCCCGAGCAATGTCGAGGGGTGAAGCCCTGCGCTATCTGTGGACCTCCGCAAGATCTGCAGATAACGCAGGCCTTCAGGCCTGCGCTATCCTCCTACCGCCTACCGCCTACCGCCTACCCTTCGACTCGCTTCGCTCGCTCAGGGCAAGCTGCCTACTGGACGACGTCTCGCTTCTCATACCGCGTGTGCAGCAACTCGTGGCTTCGGCGCGACAGGGGCTTCCCGAGGAACTCGGCGTAGAGCCGCTCGACGGCGGGGTTCTGGTACGACGAGCGCAGCGCCGCGTCGCGATCGATCGCGTAGAGCGCCTGCATGCGGGCGCGGACGGTGTCCGCCGCCGCTCCGCGCGGCTGGCCGCCGCCGTTGATGCAGCCGCCCGGGCAGCTCATCACCTCGATGAAGTGCAGGTCGCGCCGGCCGGCGCGCACCTGCTCGACGAGCGCGCGGGCCTGGCCCAGGCCCGACACGGCCGCCACGCCGACCTCCCGGCCCGCGATCGTCGCCCGGTATTCCTTGACGGCGCCGGGGCCGCGCAGGGGCTGGATCTTGAGCGAGGCGGGCGGCTCGCCGGTCAGCATGAAGTGCGCCGTCCGCAGGGCCGCCTCGGCGACGCCGCCGCTCGCGCCGAAGATCTTGCCGGCCGAGGTCCGTTCGCCAAACGGCGTGTCCGGCGCTTCGGGCCCGAGGCTCGCGAGATCGAGCCCGTGCATCCGGATGAGTTCGGCCAGCTCGCGCGTCGTCAGGACCGCGTCGATGTCCGGGCGTCCGTCGCGCCCCATCTCGGGGCGGCCGGCCTCGAACTTCTTCGCCGTGCAGGGCATGACAGCCACGCTGTAGATGCGCGCCGGGTCGAGGTGCTCGCGCTCGGCGAAGAAGCTCTTCACGATCGCGCCGAGCATCTGCTGCGGGCTCTTGCACGTGGACAGGTGCGGGATCATGTCCGGGTAGAACTGCTCGACGAACTTGATCCAGCCCGGCGAGCAGCTCGTCATCAGCGGGAGTGCCGCCCCGTCGCCCGCCGTCAGCCGCTGCACCAGCTCCGACGCCTCCTCCATGATCGTCAGGTCGGCCGAGAAGGCGGTGTCGAAGACCCGGTCGAAGCCAAGGCGGCGAAGCGCCGCCGTCAGCGCCCCGTCCACGTCGGTGCCCGGCCGGGCGCCGAATTCCTCGGCGAGCGTCACCGACACCGACGGCGCGTGCTGGACGACGACGAACGTGTCGGGATCGGAGAGGGCCGCGCGGACCTGGTCGAGCGCGCTGTGTTCGACCAGGGCGCCGGTCGGGCAGACGGCGACGCACTGGCCGCAGTTGACGCACGAGCTGACGTTGAGCCCTTCGTCGAAGGCGGGGCCCACGTGCGCGCGGCTGCCGCGGCCGATGAACTCGATCGCGCCGACCGACTGGACTTCCTCGCAGACGCGAACGCACTTGCCGCAGAGGATGCACTTGGCCGGGTCGCGGACGATCGACGGGCTGGCCACGTCGAGCCGCGCCGGGGTGCGCCCGCCGAAATACCGCCGGCGGCGGACGCCGAGCTGCTGCGCGAGCGCCTGCAGCTCGCAGCGGGTGTTCCGCGAGCAGTAGAGGCAGTCGTCGGGATGGCTGGCCAGCAGCAGTTCGACCAGCGTCCGCCGCGCGTCAACCGCGCGCGGGGAGTGCGTCTGCACCTTCATCCCGGCGGCCACCGGCCAGGCGCAACTCGGCACCAGGCCGCGCTGCCCCTCGACCTCGACGACGCACATCCGGCACGCGCCGCTCGGCGGGAGCCCCTCGTAGTGGCAGAGCGTCGGGATGGCGACGCCGGCGCGCCGCAGCGCGGGCAGCAGCATCTCGCCGTCGTGCGCGTCCACCCCCCGGCCGTTGACCTCGATCCTGATCACGTTCGCCCCCTCACGCCGCGTCCACCGCGCCGACATGGCACACGTCCACGCACGTCCCGCACGCCACGCACCGCTCCGCGATCACGTGGTGCGGGCTCCTGATCGTGCCGACGATCGCCTCCGACGGGCAGTTCTTCACGCACACCGCGCAGCCGGTGCACTTGTCCGGGTCGATCGTGTAGAGCAGCAGTTCGCCGCACGCCCTGGCGGGGCAGCGCCGGTCGTAGACGTGCGCCTCGTACTCCTCGCGGAACCACCTGAGCGTGCTCAGCACGGGGTTGGGGGCGGACTGGCCGAGGCCGCACAGGCTGGTGTCCTGGATGACCCGGGCGAGGTGCTCGAGGCTCATGACGCTCCGGAACCGCTCCAGCGCGTCGAAGTCCTTCTCGTTGCGGCGGCTGCGCGTCAGGCTCTCCAGGATCTCGAGCATCCGGCGCGTCCCCTCGCGGCACGGGATGCACTTGCCGCAGCTCTCGCGCTGGATGAAGTCCATGAAGAACTTGGCGACGTCCACCATGCACGTGGACTCGTCCATCACGACCAGGCCGCCCGAGCCCATCATCGCGCCCACGCGCTTGAGCGACTCGTAGTCGATGTCGATGTCGAGGTGCTGGGCCGGGATGCAGCCGCCCGACGGCCCGCCGATCTGGACGGCTTTGTACGCCTTGCCGCCTGGGATGCCGCCCCCGATGTCGAAGACGATCTGCCGCAGCGTCGTCCCCATCGCCACTTCGACCAGCCCGGTTCGCGCGACCTTGCCCGAGAGGGCGAAGACCTTGGTGCCCTTGCTGGTCTCCGTGCCGAGCCGCGAGAAGGCCTCGCCGCCGTCGAGGACGACGCCCGGGACGTTGGCGAGTGTCTCGACGTTGTTGATGACCGTCGGCTTGCCGAACAGGCCGCGGACGGCCGGGTACGGCGGCCTCGGCCGCGGCATGCCGCGGCGTCCCTCGAGGCTCTGGATGAGGGCCGTCTCCTCGCCGCAGACGAACGCGCCGGCGCCCTGCTTGAGCGCCACCTCGAGGTCGAAACCCGAATCGAGGATGTTGCGGCCGAGCAGCCCGTGGGCGGCGGCCCGGGCGATGGCGTGCTGGAGCCGCGCGATGGCCAGCGGGTACTCGGCGCGGATGTAGACGTAGGCCCTGGTCGCGCCGATCGCGTAGGAGGCGAGCGCGAGCCCCTCGAGCAGCCGGTAGGGATCGCCCTCGATCACGGCGCGGTCCATGAAGGCGCCCGGGTCCCCCTCGTCGGCATTGCAGACCATGTACTTCTGGTCGGCCGATTCCTTCTGCGCGATCGTCCACTTCGTCCCGGTCCTGAATCCGCCGCCGCCGCGCCCGCGGAGGCCGCTCCGCTCGACGACGCCGCAGATCTCGGCGGGCGTGTGCTCGCGCAGGGCCTGGGCGAGGGCGGCGTAGCCGCCGCGCGCCATGTACTCGTCGAGGCTCGCCGGGTCCACCAGGCCGCAGCCCGCCAGGACCAGCCGCTTCTGCGGGGCGAAGAACGGGTGCTCGTCGAGGAACGCCACGCCGGGCCAGCTCGACGTGCCGTCCTGCCGGAACTGCGCGAGCGGAGCGATCGGCCAGGCGGTCCCGCCGAACACCGCGTCGAGCAGGCCGTCCACGTCCTTCTCGGCGACCCGCGGGAAGCTCAGGCGCGGGCGGCCGGGCAGCTGCACGTCCACCAGCGGCTCCTCGACGCAGAGGCCGATGCAGCCGACGTCGACGATCTCCGCGCGGAGATCGGCGTGCAGATCGAGGTAGCGATGGACCGCCTCGCGCGTGCGGGCGGCGCCGGCCCCAAGGCCGCAGGTGCCCGTGCCGACGAAGACGATGGGGCGGGTGAGCCCCTCGCGGAGGGCGTGCGCGCGCGCCGCGCGCTGCAGGCCGCGGCACAGCTCGCTCTGGTGGCAGAGCGGGCCGTCTGCCAGGCACTCGACCAGCGTCGGGCACGGGTTCGACGGCGTGTGCCAGCACTCAGGGCAGCAGGGTTCGAACCCCGAGATTGGAAGCGTCGCGCTCATTTCGCCGCCGCCTCCCGCCCGAGCGTCCTGACGATCCGCATCGCGCGCTCGGCGGTCGCGCCGGCGTGGAACTCGCCGTTGACGGCCATCAGCGGCGCCAGACCGCAGGCCCCCAGGCACGCGACCACCTCCAGGCTGAACAGGCCGTCGCGCGTCGTCTGCCCCGGCTTGACCTGGAGCGTGCGCAGCAGGGCGTTGAGCGTCTGCAGCGAGCTCTTCACGTGGCAGGCCGTGCCCCGGCACACCTGGACGTGGTAGCGGCCGAGCGGCTGGAAGCGAAACTGGTTGTAGAAGGTGGCGACGCCGTACACCTTGCTCGCGGGCAGGCGGAGGTGGCGGCCGACGCGCACCACCGCGTCGCGCGACAGGTAGCCGTGGGCGGCCTGCACCTCCTGGAGCAGCGGGATGAGCGCGTCGCGGCGGCCGGCAGGGTACTTGCGGACGATGGGTTCGAGGTCTTGGGTAATCATCGGCGTGGAGGTTACGGACGCTCGTGCGCGAAGTAGGCCACCCGGTCGAGCGCCATCATGAGGTCGACGTTCTCGACGTGGAGGCCGGCGGGCACGCGGAGCCTGACGGGGGCGAAGTTGAGGATGCCTTTCACGCCGGCCAGCACGAGCCGGTCGCAGACCGCCTGCGCCTCGGCGGCCGGGACGGCGATGACGCCCACGTGGATCTTCTCGCGGGCGACGACCTCGGTCATCTGGTCCGAGGGGTAGCAGCGGCAGCCGTGGAGGACGCGGCCGGTCTTCTCGGGGGCGCGGTCGAAGGCGGCGGCGAAGCGGATCGGCTGCCGGCTGGCGTAGTAGGCGAGGATGGCCCGCCCCAGGTTGCCAACGCCGACCAGGGCGACGGCCGTCTCGACCGAGCGGACCAGGACCGCGTCGATGGCCGCCACCAGGTCGGCGATGGCGTAGCCCCGCCGGGGGCTGCCGCTGAAGCCGATGGTCATCAGGTCGCGGCGGACCTGGGGGGCGGTGGTGACGGCGAGGGCCGCGAGCTGGTGCGAATAGACCTGGCGCGTCCCCGCGAGGAGCTGGTCGTTGAGGAGACGCCTGTAAAGGCTGAGCCGGCCGATCGTGTTGTCCGGGATGGCGGAACGCTGGGGGAGCGGGGAGGCTTTGGCCATATCTGTGAATCACCTCACATTGTGATTCAATTCACAGATAATCCTATAGCTCAACCGGCTGGGCCGTCAACCCCCTCACCGGCCGACGGCTGACGGCTGACGGCTGACGGCTGACGGCTGACGGCTGACGGCAGACGGCTGACGGCTGACGGCTGAGTGGCTGGGCGCTGGCAGCGGCTCCGGGCCGACAGGGTCGCCATTTCCCACACCCCTTGGTCCGAGGAAGTCAGGCAGGTGAGCGGGTGTAGACTAGCGCCGCCACGCCAGGGGTCACGCGTCTGAGTGTGGCAGGTGGATCGCCCTTTGGGGAGTCTCTCGATGGCTCAGGACAGTTCCGGCTCGGAACCCCCCCAGACGCTCGTTCCCGATCGGGTTGTCGTCGAACCCCCGCCCGTGCTGGCCAGCGCATCCGGCCACGAGCACCACGAACTCAATCCGTTGGTCGTCTTGCGGCGGTGCTTCCGGTGGGAGGGGCTCTTCTCGCGGTCCGAGTACGCCGTCGCTTACTTCGGTGGCACCGCAATCACCTTCGGCCTCTGGCTGGCGGTGCTACTCTCCGCAGCTCTCGTGCGTGACGTGTCGCGCGACGGCCCCGGGCTGCCCGGGGTGGCGGCTCTCACAGGCGTCTACGTCATCTACATGGTCGGATGGCTGGGAGCCGCCATCAGGGGGTTGAACGACCTCGGTCGGTCCCACTGGTGGTTGTTCTTGGCGTTTGTCCCGTTCGTCAACCTTGGGTTCTTCCTGTGGTTACTCGTCGTGCCTGGCAATCCGAGCAGGGGCCCCATACCGAGCACTTCGCGTGCCGCTGTGGTGGTCGGCGTGTTCCTGATCATGCTGTCGCTGGTCGGCTTCGCGACCGTCGCCTTGATGAGGGCACGGTTGGCAGGGAACTAGAATCTGGCCCGTCTTCGGATCGCAGCCCCCGATATGCCGGCGACCAATCCTCCTGGCAGCCCTGCCCTTCGACAAGCTCAGGGCACCCCGAGGCGGGTCGAGGGGTGAAGGGCCGCCCTGCAACGGGAGCGGCGATTCCGTGCCTGAAGCCTGAAGCCCTGAGCCCTGCCCGCCTTCGCGCGAAGCGCTACGGCGTGGCCTCGCCGTAGCCCGCGCGAGCCGGGCGCGGGCGTAGGCGGGAGCCCTCCCTGAGCCTAGCAGAGCACGTCCCGTTCCCCGGCCCTCACCTTGTCCATCAGCTGGACCGCCCGCTGCCGCGGCCACTCGTCCATCGTCCCGAGCGCGTCGGCGATGCACCGGTCGCCGATCGCCCGCGTCTCGGGCGTCGCGTAGTCGAGCAGGTACTCGAGGAAGGTGGACAGCCCGTTCGGGTCGCAGTGCTGCTTGATCTCGCCGGGCTTGGCGAGGTCCATGAAGTCGGCGCCCGTCCGCCCCAGCCGGTAGCACCCGGTGCAGAACGACGGGATGTAGCCGAGCGACGCCACGTCGCGCACCACTTCGTCGAGACCCCGGTGATCGCCCAGGCAGAACTGGCTGGCGTCGAGCCGCTCGTCGTCGGTGTAGCCGCCGGGGTTGGTCCGGCTGCCCGCCGAGATCTGCGACACGCCGAGCGCGAACGTCTCGCGGCGAATGTTCGCCGACTCGCGGGTGGACATGATGATGCCGGTGTAGGGCACGGCCAGCCGCAGGATCGCCACGATCTTGCGGAAGTCGATGTCGCTCACCGCGTGCGGCGGGTGGCTGGCGACGTCGGAGCCGGTGGCCGGCTCGAGGCGCGGCACGCTGATCGTGTGCGGCCCGACGCCGTGGCGCTGCTCGAGATGGCGGATGTGCTGCAGCATCGCCAGGATCTCGAACCTCCAGTCGAACAGGCCGAAGAGCACGCCGATGCCCACGTCGTTGATGCCCGCCTCCATGGCCCGGTCCATCGCCGTCACGCGCCAGTCGTAGTCGCGCTTCTTGCCGCCGAGGTGCACGGCTGAGTAGGTCTGGTGGTGGTAGGTCTCCTGGAACAGCTGGTAGGTGCCGATCTTGCGCGCCTTGAGTTCCCGGAACTCGTCGAGCGTCAGCGGCGCGACGTTCACGTTGACGCGGCGCACCTCGCCGGGGCCGTTGGTCACGCCGTAGACCGAGTCGATGCAGTCGAGGACGTACGGGAACCCCTGGCGCGGATACGACTCGCCGGCGACGACCAGCACGCGCTTGTGTCCCTGGTCGATCAGGATCCGCACCTCGTGGGCGATCTCCTCCTGCGACAGGGCGCGACGGACGAGCGACGTGTTGCGCGCGCGGAAGGCGCAGTAGGTGCACTCGTTGGCGCACAGGTTCGAGACGTAGAGCGGAGCGAAGAGCACCAGCCGGCGGCCGTAGATGGTGTCCTTCACCACCTGCGCCGTGGCGAACAGTTCGCCGAGCAGGGTCGGGTCGCTCACGTTCATCAGCACGGCGATCTCGGCGGCCTCGAGGCCGTGGAGCTCCCGCGCCTTCGCCAGGACCGCGCGGACGGCGGCCGCATCAGCGGATCCGGCGAGTTCGAGGGTCTGGAAGATGGCAGGTTCGTCGATGAAGAATGCGTGTTCGGATGACATAACCGTTGTCCAGTATACGTCCTCGTCACCCGGCGCGTCCGCGTCCCGGGCCCGGCGGGACCGTGTGATACCATGTGATTTCTCGACACCGGTCACGCGGCACCGGCACCGATTCCTGTTCCCAGGGACGGCAGCGCCATGCACAACGAGACGACGAACGCCCCCATCGCACCGGGCGCGCCGCGTCGGGCGAGGCACCCGCTCGATGCCCTGCTCGCGCCGCGCGCCGTCGCGCTCATCGGCGCGTCCGAGGAGCCCGCCTCGACCGGCCGCGCGCTGCTCTGGAACCTCATCAGCAACCCGTTCGGCGGCGCCGTCTACCCGGTCAGCGCCAGCAGTCCGCACGTGCTGGGCGTCCGCGCGTACTCGTCGATGGCGGCGCTGCCCGAGCCGGTGGACCTGGCGATCGTCGCCGTGCCGGCGCCCGCCGCTCCCGCCGCGATCGAGGCGTGCGCCGCCGCCGGCGTGCCCATCGCGGTCATCGCGTCCGGCGGGTTCCGGGAGACCGGCCTCGACGGGCTGGCGCTCGAGTACCAGATCCTCGACATCGCGCGCCGCACCGGCCTGCGCGTGGTCGGCCCGAACTCGCTCGGCGTGATGAGCCCGGTGTCGGGCCTGAACGCGACGAGCGCCGCCACCCCGGCCCGGACCGGCAGCATCGCCTTCATCAGCCAGAGCGGAGCGCTCTGCAACGCGGTGCTCGACTGGAGCCGCAAGATGACGGTGGGCTTCTCCCACTTCGTCTCGGTGGGGACGATGCTCGACGTCGGCTGGGGCGATCTCGTGGCCTACATGGGCGACGACGCGCGCACCAGGAGCATCGTCATCTACATGGAGTCGATCGGCGACGCGCGGGGCTTCCTGTCGGCGGCGCGCGAGGTGGCGTTCAGCAAGCCGATCATCGTGCTCAAGGCCGGGCGCACGGCGGCGGCCGCGCGCGCGGCGGTGTCGCACACCGGCGCGCTGACCGGGAGCGACGCCGTGCTCGACGCCGCCTTCCGGCGCTGCGGCGTGCTGCGCGTCAACTCGATGTCCGAGCTGTTCGACGTCGCCGAGGTGCTCGGCAAGCAGCCGCGGCCCCGCGGGCCGCGCCTCGCCATCGTGACCAACGCCGGCGGCGCGGGCGTGCTCGCCACCGACGCGCTGCTGGCGAACCAGGGGGAACTGGCCGCGCTGTCCCCGCAGACCATCGCGGCGCTCGAAGCCGAGCTTCCGCGCCATTGGAGCCGCGGCAACCCGATCGACGTGCTCGACGACGCGACGCCGGAGCGGTACGTGAAGGCGGTGGAACTCGCGGCCGCCGACCCGAACGCCGACGGCGTGCTGGCCATCCTCACGCCGCAGCCCGCCGCCGACCCGACGCGCACGGCCGAGCTCGTGCAGCGCCGCATGGCGGGTCACGCCAAGCCGATCCTGGCCGCGTGGATGGGCGGCGTCGAGGTGGGGGCCGGCGGCGCCGCGCTGACGCGGGCCGGGATCCCGGCGTTCGAGGATCCCGACACGGCCGCGCGCGTCTTCGCGCTGATGTGGCGCCACAGCTACGTCCTGCGCGGGCTCTACGAGACGCCCGCGCTCGCCTCCGACGTCGAGGGCGCGCCGTCGCCGCGCGAGCGGGTGGGCGCGATGATCGAGCGCGTCCGGGCCGCCGGGCGCACGCTGATGACCGAGGTCGAGTCGAAACAGGCGCTGGACGCGTACGGGATCCCGGTGGTGGAGACGCGCGTGGCCGGGAGCGAGGACCAGGCCGTGGCCTGCGCGCGGGACATCGGCTTCCCGGTCGTGTTGAAGCTCGACTCCGACACCATCACGCACAAGACCGAGGTCGGCGGCGTGCAGCTCAACCTGCAGGACGAGTCCTCGGTGCGGCAGGCCTTCCAGCGCATCCGGGCGGCCGTGGCCGACAAGGCCGGCGCCGGCGTCATGCGCGGCGTCACCGTGCAGCCGATGGTCGCGCTCGACGGCTTCGAGCTGATCGTCGGCAGCGTCGTCGATCCGCAGTTCGGCCCCGTCGTGCTGTTCGGCTCAGGCGGCCACCTGGTCGATGTCTACGCCGACCGCGCGCTGGCGCTGCCGCCGCTCAACACGACGCTGGCGCGGCGGATGATGGAGCAGACGCGGATCTTCAAGGCGTTCGGCGGCGTGCCCGGCCGCCGGCCGGTGGACCTGGCGGCGATCGAGGGCGTGCTCGTGCGGTTCAGCCAGCTCATCGTCGAGCAGCCGTGGATCCGGGAGATCGACATCAACCCGATGCTGGTCTCGGCCGACCGGGCCGTCGCGCTCGACGCGCGGTTCGTCCTGCACGGGATCGACGTGCCGATCGAGCGGATTCCGAGGCCCGCCGTCCGTCCGTACCCGGTGCAGTATGTCGGAGGCTGGACGCTTCGCGACGGGCGGCAGGTCTCGATCCGGCCGATCCGCCCGGAGGACGAGCCGCTGATGGTGACCTTCCACGGGCGCCTGTCGGAGCGGTCGGTCTACTTCCGCTACTTCCACCTGATGAAGCTCAACCAGCGGGTGGCGCACGAGCGGCTGACGCGGATCTGCTTCATCGACTACGAGCGCGAGATGGCGCTGGTCGCCGAATGGCGGAACCCCTCGACGGGCGAGCCCCAGATCCTCGGCGTCGGCCGGCTCACCAAGATGCACGGCACCACGGAGGCCGAGATCGCCGTGCTCGTGGCCGACGAGTTCCAGCGGCTGGGCCTCGGCGGCGAGTTGATGCGCCGGGTCATCGCGGTGGCGAGCGCGGAGCGCCTGGCGGCGATCCACGGCGACGTGCTGACCGAGAACGTCGAGATGATCCGGCTCGGCGAGCGCCACGGCTTCACGGTGGCCGCGAAGCCCGACGACCCGCAGGTCCTGCGGATGTCGCTCGGCCTCACCCCGGAGCCCTCGTACCCGTGACCGTCGCCGAGGCGGCGCCGCAGCGCCTGCGCGTCCGGATTCGCGGGGCGGTCCAGGGCGTCGGCTTCCGCCCGTTCGTCTTCCGGCTCGCCCGCGAGCTGGATCTCGCCGGCTGGGTGATCAACTCGTCGTCCGGCGTCGTCGTCGAGGTCGAGGGGCCGCCCGCGGTGCTCGAGCGGTTCCTGTCGCGCGTCGTCGGCGACTGCCCGCCGCGCGCGATCGTGCAGGGGATCGAGTCGGCGTATTTCGATCCTGTCGGGTTCCGGGGGTTCGAGATCCGCGAGAGCGCCGGCGGCGAGAAGACCGCGCTCGTGCTGCCGGACATCGCCACCTGCCCGAGTTGCCTGCAGGACCTCCGGGATCCCGCCAACCGGCGCTACCGGTACCCGTTCACCAACTGCACCAACTGCGGCCCGCGCTTCTCGATCATCGAGTCGCTGCCCTACGACCGCCCCAACACGACGATGGCCGGCTTCCCGATGTGCGAGGCGTGCCGTCGCGAGTACCGAGGACCCCGGCGACCGCCGCTTCCACGCGCAGCCGAACGCCTGCCCGGCGTGCGGGCCCCGGCTCGAGTTGTGGGATGCAGACGGCCGGCCGTTGGCTTCGGGCGACGAGGCGCTGCGGGCGGCGGAGGCGCGGATCGCGGACGGGGGAATCGTCGCCGTCAAGGGGCTGGGCGGGTTCCACCTCATCGTGGACGCACGCGACGGCGCGGCCGTGCGTCGGCTCCGGCTCGCCAAGGCGCGCGAGGAGAAGCCGTTCGCCGTGATGGCGCCATCCCTCGAATCGGCCAGCCGGCTGTGCGAAGTGGGGGAGAGAGAGCGGCGGCTGCTCACCTCCTCCGAGTCGCCGATCGTGCTGCTGAGGACCCGCGCGGGGTCGGGCGCCGACACCGTTGCGCAGCCGGTGGCGCCGGGCAACCCGTATCTCGGCGTCATGCTGCCGTACACGCCGCTGCACCACCTTCTCGCCGGCGACCTCGGGTTTCCTGTCGTGGCCACGAGCGGGAACCGCAGCGACGAGCCCATCTGCACCGACGAGCGCGAGGCGGTCGAGCGGCTTCGTGGCTTCGCGGACGTGTTCCTCGTGCACGACCGCCCGATCGCCCGCCACGTGGACGACTCGGTGGTGCGGGTGGCGGCCGGCCGTGAACTCGTGCTCCGCCGCGCGCGGGGCTACGCGCCGCTGCCGGTGGCGCTCGCCTCGGCCGGGCCGCCGGTCCTCGGTGTCGGCGCGCACCTCAAGAACGCCGTCGCCTTCTCGGTGGGCGCGAACGTGTTCGTCAGCCAGCACATCGGCGACCTTGAGACGGCGGAGGCCTTCGGCGCCTTCGAGCGCGTCATCGGCGCGTTCGAGCGGATGTACGAGGCGACGCCGGCGGAGATCGCCTGCGACCTCCACCCCGACTACCTGTCCACCGGCTACGCGCGCCGTCGCGGCCTGCCGACCCGGGGCGTGCAGCACCACCTGGCGCACGTGCTGAGCTGCATGGCCGAGAACGAGATCGCCCCGCCCGCACTTGGCGTATCGTGGGATGGGACGGGCTTCGGCCCCGACGGGACGATCTGGGGTGGCGAGTTCATCGCGATCGACGGATCGAGGGCGAGGCGCCTTGCCTCGTTTCAGCCGTTCCGGCTGCCGGGGGGCGACCGCGCCGTGAGGGAACCGCGTCGCTCGGCGCTCGCGCTGCTGCACCAGGTGTTCGGCGCCGACGCGTGGACGATGACGGACCTGCCGGCGGTCTCGGCGTTCGACGACGAAGAGCGGCAGGTCCTGCGGACGATGATCGAGCGCGGCGTGAACGCGCCGCTGACGTCGAGCGTCGGCCGACTGTTCGACGCGGTGGCCTCGCTCGCCGGCCTGCGCCAACACGTGCGATACGAGGGGCAGGCGGCGATGGAACTGGAGTTCGCCCTCGAGGGCGTCCAGGTCGAAGACCGGTACCCGCTGCCCGTCGAGCCGGCGCCGGCGCCGGAGGCGTCGGGTCGGCCGGGAGGCGAGTCCGCGTTGTCGGCCCCGCCCTCGTTCGTGGTACAGCT
The DNA here is from genome assembly GCA_963776495.1 of uncultured Acidobacteriota bacterium. Classification (GTDB taxonomy): domain Bacteria; phylum Acidobacteriota; class Vicinamibacteria; order Vicinamibacterales; family Fen-181; genus FEN-299. The sequence continues at coordinate 685,147 of CAVZMW010000004.1, forward strand.
GGCGCCGCTCGTGCGGGCGGTGGTGGCCGACTTGCGCGGCGGCTGCCCGGCGGGTCTCGTATCGGCGAAGTTTCACAACGGCCTGGCGGCGGCGGCAGTCGAGGTGGCGAAACTGGCCGCGATCGAACGGGTAGTGCTCTCGGGCGGGTGCTTTCAGAACCGCTACCTGCTCGAGCGGACGATTGACGGGTTGCGCGCGGCGGGACTCAGGGTCGCGTGGCACCAGCGGATCCCGCCCAATGACGGAGGGATCGCGCTCGGCCAGGTGGCGGCGGTGGCCTGGAAGCTCGCCTGAGAGCGGGCAGCGGAGTTCGGCCCGGACATCAGATAGCGCAGGGCTTCAGCCCTGCGCCCGGCGGAGGCGCTATGTGTCTCGCAGTCCCCGGACAGATCGTGAGTATCTCGGGTGAGGATCCCTGGATGCGGACGGCGAACGTCAGCTTCGGCGGCGTGATCAAGGAAGTCAATCTCGCCTACCTGCCCGACGTGAAGGCCGGCGATTACGTCATCGTGCACGCCGGCTTCGCGCTGAGCCAGGTGGACGAGGCCGAGGCGGTGCGGATGTTCGAGGAACTCAGCCGGCTGGCGGCGTTCTCGGACCTGGAAGGGGAGCCGCCCGCATGAAGTTCATCGACGAGTTCCGCGACCCGGTGGCCGCCCGCCGCTGTCTCGCGGCGATCCGGCGCCTGGTCACGCGGCCCTGGACGCTGATGGAGGTCTGCGGCGGGCAGACGCACGCCATCGTGCGCTTCGGGATCGACGAGCTGCTGCCGCCCGAGGTGACGCTGCTGCACGGACCCGGCTGCCCGGTCTGCGTGACGCCGCTCGAGAAGATCGACCGGGCCATCGCCCTGGCCTCGCGGCCCGACGTGATCTTCTGCTCGTTCGGCGACATGCTCCGCGTCCCCGGCACCGACCGCGACCTGTTGTCGGTGAAGGCGGCCGGCGGCGACGTCCGCATCGTGTACTCGCCGCTCGACGCGCTGAAGATCGCCACGGAGCACCCCGAGAAGCAGGTCGTCTTCTTCGCCGTCGGGTTCGAGACGACGGCGCCCGGCAACGCCATGGCCGTGTTCCAGGCCCGCCGCGAAGGCGTACGGAACTTCAGCCTCCTCGTCTCGCACGTGCTGGTGCCGCCGGCGCTCGAGGCGATTCTCTCGTCGCCCGCCTGCCGCGTGCAGGGGTTCCTCGCGGCGGGGCACGTCTGCGCCGTGATGGGCTACACCGAGTACGTGCCGATCGCCGCGAAGCACAGGATGCCCATCGTCGTCACCGGCTTCGAGCCGGTCGACATCCTCCAGGGAATCTACCTGTGCCTGAAGCAGCTGGAGGAAGGCCGCGCGGAGGTGGAGAACCAGTACTCGCGGGTGGTCACCCGGCAGGGCAACGGGCCCGCCCAGTCGCTGGTCGCCGAGGTGTTCACGGTCGTGCCGCGTGCCTGGCGCGGCATCGGCGAGATCGCGCGGAGCGGCCTCGGCCTGAGCGGCGCCTACGCGGAGTTCGACGCCGAGCGGAGATTCGACCTGAGCGCGGTCGGCCCACGGCCGGAACCGGCCGAGTGCGTCGCCGGCCTGATCCTCCAGGGCCTCAAGAAGCCGCACGAGTGCACCGCCTTCGGCGGCCGGTGCACGCCGGAGCACCCGCTCGGCGCGACGATGGTGTCGTCGGAGGGGGCGTGCGCGGCGTACTTCCGACACCGGCGCGTCGCCGGCGGACAGGCAGCCACCCTATGAGCGAGCCGAAGCTCGTCGCCCCGTCGTGCCCGATCCCGATCGGCCAGTACGCGCAGGTGCTGATGGCGCATGGCGGCGGCGGCCGGCTGATGCACCAGCTGATCGAACGGGTGTTCATGCCGGCCTTCTCCAACCCCTGGCTCGCCGCGGGTCACGACGCGTCGGTCGTCCAGGCCGGCTCCGCGCGCGTGGCGCTGACGACCGATTCCTACGTGGTTCAGCCGCTCTTCTTCCCGGGCGGCAGCATCGGCACGCTCGCCGTCAACGGCACGGTCAACGACCTGGCCATGGCCGGCGCCCGCCCGCTCGGCCTGGGCGCGGGGTTCATCATCGAGGAAGGGCTGCCGATCGAGACGCTGGAGCGCGTGGTCGCGTCGATGCAGGCGGCGGCGCGCGACGCCGGTGTCGCCATCGTGACCGGCGACACCAAGGTGGTGGACCGCGGGAAGGGCGACGGCGTGTTCATCAACACGTCGGGGATCGGCCTGGTCGAGCACGACCTGGCGATCCTGCCGGCCAGCGTCCGGCCCGGCGACCTGGTGCTGCTGAGCGGCGACGTCGGCCGTCACGGCATGGCCATCATGGCCGCGCGGGAAGGGCTGAGGTTCGCGAGCGCGATCGAGAGCGATTGCGCCCCGCTGTGGGAGCCGGTGCGCGACCTGCTGGCGTCGGGCGTCGAGGTGCACTGCCTTCGCGACCTCACGCGCGGCGGCCTGGTGAGCGCGCTCAACGAGATTGCCGGCGGCGCGGCGGTCGGCATCACCATCGACGAGCGGGAGGTGCGGGTCCGCGAGGACGTGCGCGGCGCGTGCGAGATCCTGGGCTTCGACCCGATGTACGTCGCCAACGAGGGGCGGTTCGTGGCCTTCGTGCCGGACGCCGACGCCGGCCGGGCCGTGGATGTGCTTCGGCGCCATCCCGTGAGCGCCGGCTCCGCGGTCGTCGGCGAGGTGCGGTCCGAGAGCGCCGGCCTCGTGCTCGTCCGCAGCCTGCTCGGGGCGACGCGGGTGCTGGACATGCTCAGCGGCGAACAGCTGCCGCGGATCTGCTAGGATTCAAGAACCATGATCTGGTCATTCGAGCGCAAGGGCCAGCAGTTGTCGTGCGAGATCCGCCGCGACGACGACGGGCAGTACTACGAATTCGTCGTGACTGGCGCCGACGGCTCGGAGCGCACCGAGCGGTTCGAAGAGCCGTCGGATGTCGTCGCCCGCTCGGTCGATGTCATGCGGGGCCTGATCGAGGAGGGCTGGCGCTCGCTCCCCGTCAAGGCCGCGCCGATCGGCTGAGTTCGATCGGCGCGGCGGTCGAGTTGGGTGCCGGCGTCGCGCGACGTCGATCTGCCGTGTCCAACGCGATCCTCGACACGACACCGCCCGAGGACAGATTCCCCGCGCGTGGACACTCGCGGGACAGGCCTTCGCGCCCGCCGTCCGGAATCCCCTGCAAGATCGACGCACGCCATTGGTACCCTCATTGCTGGCTCTGTTTCCACGGATCTCATGACGATTGCCACACGACGTCCACCGGGCTGGCGTCGGCGCGCGTGGGCGCGCGGCCGGATGCCGGCGGTCGGACGGAAAGAGAGGGATTAGATGATGGCAGGTGGAGCGCCAGACCAGATGGTGAACCGCGTGCGGTCGGAGTTCCTCGAGATGCCGGGCCTCAAGCTGACGGTCTGGCAAGCCCAGCGATTGTGGGGCGTCGATCGGCCGACGTGCGAGGCGGTGATCGAAGAGCTGACCGAAACACACTTCCTCGCGCGCACGCGCGACGGCGCGGTCGTGCGTCGGGCGTCGACCTCCGTGTGAGTCCTATTTGCCGAAATTGACTTTCGGCACCTGCCTGGCCTCCGTCGGGGCCTGGAAGAACGGGTATTCCTTGAACCCGAACAGGCTGCCGGTGACGTTCGAGGGGAACGACCGCCGCAGCGTGTTGTAGGCCTGTACCTTCTCGTTGTAGCGCATTCGTTCGACCGCGATCCGGTTCTCGGTACCCTCCAGCGAGTCCATCAGGCGCGCGAACTGCTGGTCGGCCTTCAGGTTCGGGTAGTTCTCGACGACCAGCAACAGGCGCGAGAGGGCGGAGGTCTGCTCGTTGGCGGCGGCGATCTTCTCGTCAGGGGTCTTCGCGCCGGCCATCTTGGCGCGCGAATCGGCGATCGCCTGGAACACGCCCTGCTCGTGCGTGGCGTAGCCCTTGACCGTGTTGACCAGGTTCGGGATGAGGTCGTTGCGGCGCTGCAGCTGGTTGTCCACCTGCGCCCACTGCGCCTTGATGCCTTCCTCCTGGCCGACGAACTTGTTGTAGGAGCAGCCGGACAGCGCGAGCGCGCTCACGCCGAGCCACGCAACCACGGCACACCGCACAGCCGTCGAACGCTTGATCAGTCGCATCGTCATCTCCTCCGAGTCTACCCCGCGCTCGGTTGTGTCGGTCAGGCGTCCGTGAGCCCTGAGCCCTGAGCCCTGAGCCTCTCTCTGGCCTACCAGCTGGCGCCGCCGCCGCCACCGCCGCTGGCGCCGCCGCCAAAGCCGCCGAACCCTCCGCCGAACCCTCCGCCGCCGCCGCCGCCGAACGGGCCGATGCCGCTGTTCCAGCCGCTCCACCCGCCGCCGCCCCATCCGCGACGGCGGCCGCCCAGCGGGAGCCCGGGCCCGCCGCGGCTGGTCAGCCCGCTGATGATCATCATCAGCACGATGACGATGAGGATCGCCCAGAGGGGCATCCCGCCCTGGCTGGTCCGCCGGACCGGCGCCGGCCGCGGAACGTCTTGCAGCGTGACGTTGCGCCCCTCGGCGATCCTGCCGATGAGGCGGGTGACGCCGGCGGCCAGGCCCTGGCCGTACGCGCCTCGCCGGAACGCCGGGGCCATGAACTCGCGGCTGGTTTCGCCGGCGTAGCCGTCGGTGACGAACTCCTCGAGCCCGTACCCGACTTCGATCCACACCTTTCGGTCGCGCACGGCGAGCAGGACCAGCAGGCCGTTGTCCTTGCCCTTCTGCCCGATGCCCTGGCCGTGGTTCTCGAACAGCTTGACGGCGTACTCGCGGATGTCGGCGTAGGGCGCGAAGGTCGGCACCGTGACGACCACGACGACATCGCCGGTCGCCGCCTGGAGCGCGCGAATGGCGCGGTCCATCGTGGCCGCGCTCGCCGCGTCGACGACGCCGCCGAAGTCGTTGACCGGCTGGGTGAGCGTCGGGAGATCGTTCGATTGCGCCCGCGCGAGGCCCGCGCCAGCCGCTGCCAACGTGGCAAGCAGCGCCAGCGCGAAGAACAGCCGCGCGAGCCGGGCCGCCGGGAGCCTCACCGCGTCCATTCGTCCACCAGCGCCACCAGCCGCTCGACGGCCTGCAAGTGGCCCGGGAAGAACGCGCCGACGTCGAGGTCGTTGAAGCGATCGGTGTTCCTGTGCGCCAGCACCGGCTTGAGCGCCTCGGCGGGCAGGTGGAGGTGCTCGCCGGCGAAGTGAACCAGCGCGTCGGGCGTCCGGGCGTTGACGCCGTAGAGCCGCGCGATGTTGACGAGCAGCGCCCGCAGCGGGATCGCCGACGCGGCCACGAGCCGGGCCAGCGCGCCCGGGTCGCCGTCGGTCTGGACGAACCCCTGGCGCAGGTGCAGCAGGTGGCTGCGCGCCTGCGCCTCGCAGGCCTGTCGCAGGTCGGCGTCCGCCACGGCGAGCCCGGCAAACGGGTTCTCGCCGGCCACGACGATGTGGCGGGCGATCATCTGGCTGAACTCGAGCGGGAACGCGTCGAGCGAGCGGCGGACCTCGCCTGTCCGGAGCACCAGGGGAATGGCCAGGCCCCGCTTCGTCCAGGCCTTTGAGAGCGGCGCGAGGCGCGCCAGGTCCGCGTGACGCAGGTCGTCGACGACGACCAGCGTGTGCACGTGTTCGCCGTGCTGCAAATCGCCTTCGTCGGTCGGAGACGCGTCACCGATCACCCCGTGCGCCTCGTAGACGACGAGCGAACGGAGGCGGGTCTCGAGCACGGCGCGCAGATCGGCGAGCAGGCCGTCAACGGCCTCACGCCACGAACGAAGGGATGCCATCTGTCCTCCTCACCGCGGTACGCGGATTATTGTAGTCCATCCATCCGCGCTGGGGCCGGCTGAGGGCTGACGGCTGACGACCGACGGCTGACGGCCAGTCCCAGGGTGACACGCGTAATACGGCCATCGGCCTTCGGCCATCAGCCGTCAGCCGTCAGCCGGAGAAGATGTAGAATGCGCCTCATGCGCCTGCGCGAGATCAAGGTCGGTTGCATCGGCGGCGGCACGGGGCTCCCGAGCCTGATCGGCGGCCTGAAGACCAATCCCTGGCTGCAGGTCAACGCGGTTGTCACGATGTTCGACAGCGGCGGCAGCTCCGGCATGCTGCGCGACCAGCTCGGGGTGCTGCCGCCCGGCGACATCCTGAAGTGCGCGCTGGCCCTGGCGCGCAACGAGGCCGAGGCGCGCCGCGTGCTCCTCTCGCGGCTGCCTTCGCTCGAGCACGCGAAGCTGGCGGGGCACACCGGCGGGAATCTCCTGCTGTCGATGATGGAGCAGCACAGCGGCGACTTCCTGGCGGCGATCGACGGCCTGCGGGCCCTTCTCGGCTGCCGCGGCCGGGTCTGGCCCGCCAGCGTCGATCAGTCGTCGATCTGCGCCGAGTTCTCCGACGGCTCCCGCACGGCCGGGGAAGTCGAGGTCGACGCGCTGCAGCGCGAGGGAAAGGCCGTGCGGCGCGTCTGGCTCGATCCGCCGCCCTGCCTGCACGGCCAGGTCGCCGGCGCCATCGGCCAGTTCGAGACCGCCATCATCGGGCCCGGCAGCTTCTTCACCAGCCTGATGCCGCCGCTGCTCGTGGGAGGTATGGCGGAGGCGCTGCGCAAGATCGAGGGGCCGATCGTCCTGGTCGCGAACCTCCTGACCGAGGGGCGCGGCATGAGCGGCTTTACCGCGGCGGACGAAGTGCGCTGGATCGGCGAGGCGATCGGCCGGCCGGTGGACGTCGTCGTCGTCAACACCGCCACGCCGGCGGCCGAGACGCTGGAGCGGTACGCCTCCGAGCAGAAGCACCCGCTCGAGATCGGCGACGTGCCGGCGACGTGCGAGGTGGTCGAAGGGACGTTCTGGGAAGGGACCATCGCCCGCCACTCGCGCCGGCGGCTCTCCTACGCGATCTGGAGCATCGTGTCGCGGCGGCTGCTCGACACGCCGGCCTCGGTAGGGGCTGGGGACGAGGACGCAGGAAGTGCGAAGTACGAAGTACGAAGTAAGAAGTAGGAATCAGGAGTTAGGGCCGAGGGACGGGGAGGAGTCGGGCCGTACGTAGGCCGGGGCTTCAGCCCCGGCATCGGCGTTGGGAAACCAGGATCTCACGTGCGCTGGTGCCCCCGCCGTGGCTACGCGGTATGATTCCGCTCCATGACCTCTCCCACCCGCGCCGGTCTTCTCCTCGCTTTCACCTGTGTCCTGTTCCTGGCTCCTGGCGCGTCCGCCCAGAGCCCGGCCGGTGCCGGCCGCTGGGACCTCCCGGATCCGATTCAGCACGCGCAGGCCGTGTCGGGGTTCGAAACCGACGTCATCGCCGCCATCCGGCAGAACATTCCGCGTTGGGCCAACCCCCGCGTGGACGAGATCGGCAACCTGGTCGTGACGATCGGCCAGGGCAAGCCGCACCTCCTCATCACCGCCAGCGTGGACGAAGACGGGTACCTCGTCTCCGACATCACGCGCGACGGCTACCTGCGCCTCCATCGCGTGACGACGGGCATCAACTACCGGCTGTTCGACCAGTGCATTTACGGTCAGCCGCTGGTCATCCGGACGACCGGCGGCAAACTGGTCCCCGGCGTGGCGGGGAGCCTCTCCGCACACCTCCAGCGAGGCCGCGACGCGGCGGCCGCCGCGAAGACTCTGGATGACGTGTGGGTGGACGTGGGCGCGCAGTCGGCAAACGAGGTCGCCGCGCTCGGCGTGCAACTGCTCGACACGGTGACGCTCAGGGAACGAGGGACGACGCTGTCGGGAGGCCGGGTGGCGGGGCTGGTCACCCAGGCGCGGCAGTCTGCTGGCGTGCTGCTGCGCCTCCTGATGGATCAGCGCGACGCGCCGCAGATCTCGGGCACGCTGACGATCGCGTGGACGACGCAAGGGGAATTCGGCGACCGCGGCGCGGCACGCCTGGCCCGCGAGATCTCGCCCGACCGTGTCATCGTCGTCACCCGCGCCCAGCCCGGGCGGGACCCGGAACCTCGCGGCGCGCTCGGCAACTTGGGAGGAGGGCCCGTCCTCGCCGAGACGAGCGCGTGGCTTGCCGAACGTGCCCGCGAAGCGGGTGTCACCGTGCAGTCGGTGCCTGCGCTTCGGGCGCCGGCGGCGTGGCCGGCGGCCGCCGTGCAGACCGTGGCGCTGCCGGTCCTCTTCATGCAGACGCCGGTCGAGACCGTCGATGACGCGGACGTGGCCGGGCTGACCTCGCTCTTGCGCGCCGCGGCCGGCCTGCCCGGCAGCGGTACAGCCGCTGGCGCCGTCGGCACCGTGGCCGCCAGCGCTTCCGACCAGCCGCGCGGCCCGTTCGCCAACCTGGCGCCGCTCGTCGAGACCTACGGGGTATCGGGGCATGAGACGGCCGTCCGGGAAGCGGTCGCGAAGCAGTTGCCGACGTGGGCGAAGCCCGAGGTGGACGCCCGGGGGAACATGACGGTGTCGTTCGGACAGGGCGCCGGCCCGGAGATCTTGTTCGTCGCGCACACCGACGAGTTGGGCTGCGAGATCACCGACGTTCGTGAGGATGGGATGGCCTTGGTCCGGCGGTGCGGCGTTTATGCCGCCAACATGGAAGCCCACCCGGTCGTCGTGCACACCGGGCAGGGGATGGTGCCCGCGGTCTTCGCGCCGCGCTCCGGCTACCAGCGGGCCACCGAGTGGCAGCCAGGGGCGGCGGACCAGCTGGTCTACTTCGGCACCGCCACGCGGGCGGCCACCGAGGCGCTCGGGGTCAGGAAGGGGGACACGGTCACCGTGCGCAAGCGGTTCCAGCCGCTGGCCGGTTCGCGTGCGACCGCGCGGTCCATCGACGACCGGGCCGGCTGCGCGGCCCTGACGCTCGCGCTCGCGAAGATCGACCCGTCCAAGGTTCGGGGCCGCGTGACCTTCGCGTGGGATGTCGAAGAGGAAACGGGCCTGTACGGCGCGGGCGTCCTCGCCGAGCGGATGCATCCCGCCTACGTCTTCGCCGTGGACACCTTCGTGTCGTCCGACACGCCGATCGACCCGCAGCGCTACGCCGGCAATCCCCTCGGGAGCGGCGCGGTGCTGCGGGCGGTCGACAGCAGCAGCATCAGCCCGCCGGACGTCGTCGCCCGCGTGAAGAAGCTGGCCGCCGCCCGCGGAATCCCGGTGACCGTCGGCATGACGAGCGGCGGAAACGACGGGTCGCAGTTCTCGAAGGTGGGCAGCGTGCTGCTGCCGCTCTCCTGGCCCGGGCGCTACTCCCACTCGGCGGTGGAAGTCATCGACGGCCGCGACCTGCAGGCGCTGGTGGACCTGGTCGTCGCGCTCGTGTCCGACTGGAGATGAGATCCGAGTAGTTGGCAGTTGTCAGTTGCCAGTGTGTCACGCGTGATGGACTGACGACTGGCAACGGGCCACTGACCACCGATCCGGGCGGTTACGCTGGCCAGTCGTCGACGGTGGCCGCGAGCTCGAGAAGGCTCTTCAGGACGACGCAGCGGGATCCGAGGCCGGACGGCAGTTCCTCCTGTTCGTGCGCCCAGCTGAGCGCCGCCGGCACGTGCACGGCGGAACCGCCCAGGTCGAGCACCGGAAGGATGTCGGAGCGCGGCGAGTTGCCGACCATGAGGAACCGGCCCGGCTCGACGCCGAGGCGTGACAGGATTTCGCGGTAGACGTCCGGCGTCTTGTGGCTCACGACCTCGACGTGTCGGAAATGTCGCGCCAGCCCTGAGCGCTCGAGCTTGCTGCGCTGGTGCAACAGGTCGCCCTTGGTGATGAGGGCGAGCGGGTACCTGTCCGAGAGTGCCTCCAACGCTTCTCGCGCCCCCTCGAAGAGCTCGACCTCGGAGGTCAACATCGACTTGGCGACCTCCAGCAGCTCGGCGATGTCGCCGCCGGCGACGCGCCCGTCGGTCAGATGGATGGCGGTCTCGATGAGCGAGAGCACGAAACTGCTGACGCCGTAGCCGTAGTACCGGATGTTCCGTAATTCGGTCCGGTTGATGGCCTCGGTGAGCTCCTCCGGCTCGGCGGCGACGCCGCAGCGGGCGATCATCCGCCCGAAGCGTTCCCGCGCCTCGACGTAGTCGCGCTCGTTGTGCCACAACGTGTCGTCGCCGTCGATCCCGATCAGGTCGAAACGTCGGTCGCCCATGACAGAGAGTGTACTGGCCCGGCGCGTCACTCGAGCGCGAGCAGCACGTCGCCCCGATTGACGGTATCGCCGGCGCGGAACATCAGCTTCGCCACCCGGCCGTCGCGCGGCGCGGGCAGCGTGTTCTGCATCTTCATCGCCTCGACGAGGACCACCGGGTCGCCCGCCTTCACCATGTCGCCGACCGCGGCCAGGTAGCGGAGCAGCAGGCCGGGCATCGGGGCGGCGACGACTGAATCCGACGCGACCGGTTCCGCCGCCACGTCGGTCGCCGCCACCGTCCCGGCGCCGGCTTCGTCCGGCTCGACCTCGACGCGGAACACCTCGGTGCCGACCTTCACCGTGAAATGCCGGGGTGCCGGCGCGACTGACGCTGCGTCCGCGGCGGTGCCCGCCTGGCCGGCGTCCACGAGCAGCCCCTTGCGGGCCTTGGCAACCCGTTCCTCTTCGCGCCGCACGTCATCGAGCGTCCGGGGCCTGGTCTCCGGAGGCGGCGGCTCGACGCCGTACTTCCACTTGAGGAACCGGAGCCCCGTGGTGGGGTAGAGCGCGTAGCACAGCACGTCGCCGATGTCGCGCGCGAGGCCCTTCGTGGCGGCCTCGGCCTTCTCGAGTTCCGGCGGCAGCAGGTCGGCCGCGCGGCCGGTGATCGGTTCTGTCCCGCGCTCGTAGCCCGCGAGCGCGAGTTTCCTGACTTCGGGATCGACGGCGGCCGGCGGCTGGCCGTACAACCCGTAGCAGTAGTCCTTCACCTCGTTCGAGATCATCTTGTAGCGGCCGAACAGCACGTTCAGCACCGCCTGGGTGCCGACGATCTGGCTGGTGGGCGTGACGAGCGGGGGGTAGCCCAACTCGCGCCGCGTGCGGGGCAGTTCCTCGTAGACCTCGGGCAGCCGGCCGAGGGCGCCCGCCTGCCGGAGCTGCGCGACCATGTTACTGAACATCCCGCCCGGGATCTGGTGCGTGAGCACGCCGGTGTCGATACCTGACAGCTTGGTGTCGTCGAGGAACTCGCGGTACTTCGGGGCGATGCGCTCGAAGTGCTCGCCGATGTCGAGCAGGCGCGCGAGGTCGAGGCCGGTGTCGCGAGGGCGTCCGGCGAGCGCGGCGACGATCGGCTCCACCGCCGCGTGCGACGTGCGGAGCGCGAACGGCGCCAGGCAGGTGTCGACGATGTCGGCGCCGGCGTCGATGGCGCGGAGCAGCGTCATGTAGGCCATGCCGCTCGTGAAGTGCGTGTGCACGACGACCGGGATCGACAGTTCCCTCTTCAGCCGCCCGACCAGCGCCGCCGCGTCGTCGGGCGCGAGCAGGCCGGCCATGTCCTTGATGCAGAGGCTGTCGGCGCCCATTTGCTCGATCGTGCGGGCCTTGCCGACGAAGTAGTCGAGCGTGAACACCGGCCCGCCGAGCGACCGCTCGGTCACCGAGTAGCTGATCGCCCCCTGGATGTGGCGGCCGGCCTTCTTGATCGCTGTGAACGCGGTGACGAAATTGCGCTCGTCGTTGAGGGCGTCGAAGACCCGGAACACGTCGATGCCGCACTCGGCCGCGTGGGCGACGAACGCCTCCACCACGTCGTCGGCGTAGTTCCGGTAGCCGACGAGGTTCTGGCCCCTGAGCAGCATCTGCAACCGGACGTCCGGCATGAGCCGCCTGAAGACGCGGATGCGCTCCCAGGGATCCTCGTTGAGGAACCGCGTCATCACGTCGAAGGTGGCGCCGCCCCAGACCTCCATCGACCAGAAGCCGGCGGTGTTCATCCGCGGGGCGATGGCGGCGAGGTCGTCGGTCCTGACGCGGGTGGCGAACAGCGACTGGTGGCCGTCACGGAAGGTGAGGTCGGTGATGAGCAGGCGCATGCCGAGGAGGATACCATCGGGAGCGGCGTTCGTGAACGTCCGCCGGTCGGAGGCGTCAACGAGCGGGTCCACGTTCGTCGGGGGCGCTCGCGGGCGCCTCGGCGAGCTCGAGCCATCGGGCGATCGCCGCGCCACCGCCTGCGGCCGGAAGCGACATCGGGACGGCCCAGTAGAACGGGGCGCCAGGGTGCATGCCCATGATCAGCGCGGCCACTGCGCCGGCCACCACGCCTCCGGCGCAGAACCCGAGCACGCCGGCCGTGAGGGCGCGAGAGTCAATCTCGCGCACCAGGAACCACCCCAGCGCGATGGCGACGAGGTAGCTGCCCACGAAATAAACCGAGAAGAACAGGAAGATCGACGCCCCGCTCTCGCGCCCGGTCATGGCCTGCGTCGCGACCAATCCCAGGAACGAGCCGAACCCGCCCACCGCGAGAATGACGCCGAACCCGACACGAACCGGCAACGAGACCGGGAGGACCCAGGCGGCCAGCGTGCCGGCCACGAAGAACGACAAGGGCATCGCCATCAGCGCCAGGCACCCGCCGCGACCCAGGAGCGGCTGGGAAGCCATAAACGCCATCGCCGCGGCCCCTAGGAACACGCCGCCGACCAGGGCTGGTTTCACCTTGTCTCCTCCCGAGCGGGAATCGTGACGTCCCGGGCTCGCGCAGTATAGCGTTCCGCCGCGAGAGACCCAAGTGTGCGTTCCGGGTGGTGCTCGATGCCGCCCCCCGGTATCATCTGACCTCATGACGACCGCCGGTCGGCTTGCCTGGTACCGTGACGCCCCGCCGGAGGCGCGGCGAGCGCTGGGCGCCGCCTGCCTTGGATGGATGCTGGACTCGTTCGACGTCAACCTGTACGCCCTGGTGCTCGCGGCGGTGATGGCGGACCTGGGGTTCGCCAAGTCGATGGCCGGTCTGATCGGATCGTTCACGCTGGTGGCCGCCGCCGTGGGCGGGATCCTGTTCGGGCTGGCGGCGGACAGGTTCGGCAGGACCCGCGCGCTCATCGGCAGCATCCTCATCTACTCGGTCTTCACCGGCGCGTGCGGCTTCGCGCAATCCGCCGGGCAGCTCCTCGTGTTCCGGGCGCTGCTCGGGATCGGGATGGGAGGGGAGTGGGCGAGCGGCGCGGCGCTCGTGTCGGAAACCTGGCCGGCCGAGCACCGCGGCAAGGCGTTGGGGATCGTGCAGAGTTCGTGGGCCGTCGGCTTCGCCGCGGCCGCCATCGTCACCCAGTTGGTGCTGCCGCACTGGGGCTGGCGCGCCGTGTTCTTCGTCGGCGTGCTGCCGGCACTGGCGACCGCGTGGGTGCTGAAGCGGGTCGAGGAGCCGCGTGTCTGGCAGACCGCGAGGGCGCGCGGCGAGATGCGGCGGGCGTCGGGCGCGCTGGCCGACCTGTTCAGGGGGCCGATGCTGAAGCTGACCGTGTTCGTCACCCTGATGAACGCCTGCACGCTCTACGGCTACTGGGCGTTCACGCAGTGGGTGCCGGCCTACCTCGAGCTGTCGCCGGCGCGCGGCGGGCTCGGCCTCGGGTCGTACAAGACGCTGCTGCTCGTGGCGATGAACGTCGGCATGTGGTTCGGCTACGTCACCTTCGGCCTGGTGAGCGACCGCGTCGGGCGCAAGCGCACCTACGTCACCTACGTGCTCGCGGCGGCGTTCTTCGTGATGGCGTACGCCTCGTTGCGATCGCCCTGGGCGCTGCTGTTGCTGGGCCCGTTGGTCGGCTTCTTCGGCGCCGGCTACTTCAGCGGGTTCGGCGCGGTGACGGCCGAGATCTACCCGACGAATATCCGGGCGACCGCGCAGGGGTTCACCTACAACCTGGGCCGGGTGGCCAGCGCGGCGGCGCCGTGGACGGTGGGCACGCTGGCCGACTCGCACGGCTTTGGGGCCGCCTTCGCGACGGCGGCCGCGGCCTTCGTGCTGGCTGCCGTCGCCTGGATCTGGATCCCCGAGACCAGGGGGCGGGCGATCGAGTAGGCGGGTGGTGGCCGCCCTACCACGCCCGGAACAGCAGTCCGCCTCCCTCGTGGCGCCGACGGCGAACGCGTTCCGTCTCCCGGCTATTCGGGCAGGCGGCTGAGCGCGCCCATCAGTCGGCTGCGATAGCTGCGGAGCGCCTCGCGGCCGTTGCTGGTCAGTTGGAGAACGGTGCGCGGCACCTTGCCGACGAACGTCTTCTCCACCCTCACGTAGCCGGCCACCTCGAGTTTCGCGAGGTGCGAGGACAGGTTGCCCTGTGAGAGTCCGGTCTCCCGCATGACGTAGAGGAAGTCGGCCTGCGAGACCGCCGAGAGGCAGGCGAGCACCAGGAGTCGGCCGGGCTCGTGGACGAGTCGCTCGATACCCGCGATGGCCTGCAGGTCGGGGCCGGGTTCCTGTTCAGCGGCCATCGCCAGCCCCCTCGGGCACGACGGGCCGGGTACGCACGAAGACGATCATGGTGACGGCCCCGCCGACCAGCAATACGCCGGCCATGGCGAAGAGGAACAGCGTCAGCCGATCGCTGGGGTCGATGCGGGGACCGAAAGGGAACAACCAGAAGAGCAGGCTGCCGGCGACGCTGACCGCCGCCAGGACGTGGAAGCGGACAGCCCCGGATCGGCGCGCCGTATAGAGGAAACCCCACGCGAGACCGAGGCCGGCGAGCACCGGAGCCCAGGTCGGCCACCCGTCCAGGTTCCACACGCGCCCGGTCGTCAGGGTGCACGCCGCCACGACTCCCATCGTCAGCAGTACGGCGACCATGACCGCCGACAGCAGGGGGACGGGAGGGGCTTCCGGAAGTTCGGCGTAACCCGTCCGGCGGCTGGTGAGCCGGTAGTGAAGCGGCTTCCAGGCCATGGCCATGGCGGTGAGATAGAGGTAGGCCCACGCCAGGTAGATTCGCCGCTGCGTGGCGATGCCCACCATCAACGTGAACAGCCCGACGACCAGGTCGATGGCGCCGTCTTCGACGGCATGTCGGTAGGCGCGCCGGTGAAACAGGTCGGTTGAGTCTGTCGAACCGGAGAGGTTGGGAGTGCTCAAGATGGCCTCGCTTTATGAACTGTAGCGCATAGCATATTGCAGCGCAAACAAGTTGTCAACCCAGACCTCGAGGCTCGGCCCGGGAGTGTCTCAATACTGGACATCGCTCGGCCCAATCTCGGCGCTGAACGCCTTGTGCGAGAGGGTCGGGTGCCGGTGGCAGATCGATGGCGGGACGCTGCGCGTCGTGGCGGGAGACCCGCCCTCGGCCGGGGCGTCCCGGTCTGCCCACCGGAACGCTCAAGTATCGGGCGGGATGACCGATAACATGTAGAAGACTCATTGCGTCTAGAAACCCGATCCCATGGCCGACCAACACATTGAACTCGGACTCGCCCGCCCGCTTCCGAAGGCCGGGGCCCCGCTGGCCCGCCTCGCCGACCAGTTGCTGGAGTTGATCGCCGCCCAGGCCGCGGACGGCCAGTCGCTGAATACGTCAGCCTTTCGCCAACGGATCGCCTCGTTCCGTGAGGAGATCGACGTCGATCGGCCGGTCGGCGAGCTCGACCGGCTGTCCACTGATTGCGCCGCCACGTGCCGCGAGTTCTTCCGGCTCGCCGCGGCCTTCACGGCCGAACGTGACGCGGAGATCAAGGGCCTCATCGATACGCTGACGGGCGCCATCGACCGGCTTTCCGGCGACGCGGTCTCAGTCAACCAGCAGTTGACCGGCCACTCGAGCCGGTTCCACAAGCTCGGCGAGCTCAACGACATCCGCGACCTGAAGCGGCGGGTCGCCCAGGAAGTGACCGCGCTGGACCGGTTCGTGTCGGAGAAGCAGGAGCGGGAACAGGCCTACTTCTCGAAACTCACGCGACGGATCGATGTGCTCCAGGCGCGCCTGGTGGAATCCGAAGAGGCGGCCTCGCTCGACCCGTTGACGCAGATTGCGAACCGGGGCACGTTCGACCGCACGCTCGCCCGGTGGCTCTCGAGGGGACACGAATCGGGCCGGTCGTTCGTCCTCGCGCTGTTCGACATCGACGACTTCAAGCGCGTGAACGACCGGTTCGGACACCCGGTCGGCGACCGTGTCCTGCTGTCGGCCGCGCGGGCACTGTCTACCCAGACACGGCCCGAGGACCTGGTGGCCCGCTACGGTGGCGAAGAGTTCGCGGTGCTGATGGCGGGCCCGTCGCTGAAGGAGGCCGAGCCGCGGCTGAAGGGCATCCTGCGGTCGATTGAGGCGGGCGTCTACGAGTTCGACCAGGACGGCCGGACCGAGCGGCTGACCTACACCTTCAGCGTCGGTGCCACCGAATCGTCGGCGTCGGACTCCGGCGACACGATCATCAAGCGGGCCGACCAGGCGCTCTACGACGCGAAGCACCGGGGCAAGAATCGCGTGGTGTGCCGCAGACCGACGATTCTCGGTCACCTGCTCGGTCCGTAACCTGTCGCGCGAGGCGTCCTCCTGCTGCATCTCGATCGACGGCTCCCCGAGCCCGCCGCCGGGCCCGGCCGACTATCGTCCGGCGCCGAGGTCGTTCCAGTTCAGGATCGCGTTGAACGCCAGGAAGTGGCTGCCGCTCGTCTCGTTGCGCCAGAACGGACGCACGCCGAACAGCACCACGTGTCCCTTGCCGAGGCTCACGTCCACGAGCGCCGGCCGGCCGGCCAGCGCTTCGCCGCCGACGAGCGCGCCCGACAGGAGGAGATCGTTGGGGTCGGCTGGGTACGAGAGCAGCACGCGCGGAGAAGGCGTCGTCGCCGCGCCGGCGCCGCCCCGGCCGAAGCCGCCTCCTGCCCCGCGTCCGCCGCCGCGTTGCCCGGCCGGCGCCGGCGGGCCGTCGAGCGTCGTCAAGCGCGAGGGCGCCGCCATCGGCTGCAATTCCGGCTGGAACGACGGCGTTCCTCCACGCCCCCCGCCGCCGCCGCGGCCGCCTCCCCCGGACAGGGCGAGCACAGGCCCGCTCTTGTAGATCACGCCGAGCGCCTTCTGGTCGTAGCCGTAGAGGATCGGGCTCGTCCGATCGCCGAGGAGCGTCTTCATCACCGAACCGGGCGCCCACAGGTCGGACGGGTTCTCCGTGACGACGCCGGGCACGAGACGGTAGTCGGGGAACACCGCGGCCGGCGGGCCCTCCGCGATGAGGACGCCGCCCTCCTGGACGAACGCCTCGAGCGCCCGCATGCCGTCGCGGCCGAGGCTGCCTCGCCGGTCCTCGGTGGTGTCGGGCGCCGTGCCGATGTTCGGGGTGAGGTCGGTCTTCTTGTACGGCTGCGGCGTGCCGTCGGCCGGGACGTCACCGCCGTCGATCTGCACCGGCCCGGCGGGATAGATGATGACGTCGAACTTCGCGCGGAGGTTGCCCTGCCGCACGAGATTGTCGGCGAAGTAGGTGTACGGAATCTTGAACTGGTCGAACACCATCCGCATCCAGCCCTCGTCTTGCGTGCTCGACCAGGAATGGAGGTAGCCGATGCGGGGCACGTCCAGGTCGTGCATCGGCACGTTCGGGGGCGTGTCGGTGGCCCACGCGGCGAGCCCGAGGTCCTTGATCTGCGCCTCGAGCGTGGCGCGGTCGGCGTTCGGGATGATGAACGCCCCGGGGGAGAAATGGTGGCCGGCCAGGTCGAACGCCTGCTCGGCGGCCGACATCTTCACCCTCGCGTTGGCGAACCGGAACGTCGCGAGGCTGCTGTCGGTCGTGTGATCGACGATGAGCGTGCGGCCGCTGCCGTCGATGGTGCCGACGCCCCTGAAGTCGGTCGTGGCCAGCGCCATCGGCTTGTCGAAGACGCTCTTGTCGTCGATCTTGTAGACCTGCAGGTTCCGGAGGTAGGTGAAGGACCAGCCGGTGTCGTCGTATGGGCGGGGATTCTTCTCGGGGAACCACTGCACGCCGAGCAGCATGTTCACGAAGCCGCCGTACGGCTGGTCCAGGCGCAGGATGTAGTCGCCTGCGGCCACCTGGACGTTGCCGACGGTGAACGGCGCGGTCGCCGTGTGCACCTCGACCGCGTCGCGACGGAAGTAGTTCATCAGGTCGGCGGCGTCGGCCCGGCGCCGCTGCCTCGCGGGCACGACGTAGGCGTAGGGCGCCTGCGTCTGTCCCTTCTCGACCATCATCTTGTTCTTGACGTAGTAGTTGTCGAGGATCAGCTCGCGGTTCTTCGCCACGGTGTCGAGCGCGATGAGCAGCGCCGACTGCTGCATGTTGATGTTTGAGCGGCCGCTCCACTGCACGCCCTCGGGCGGCACCGGATAGGGGCGGTACCACTCGCGGCTCTGGCCGCCGGGGACGAGTCTGCCGCCGGTACCGGTGCCGGCGGGCGCGCCGGCGCGGGCTCCTGCTGCCGGTGCGGCCGGGGCGCCTGCGGGGCCGGCGCGTCCACCGGGCGTCGCCGCGGCGCCCCTCCCACCGCCGCCCGCTCCGCCGCCGTAGCTCTGCGTCTCGTAGAAGCGGCCGATCGAGTTGTGCGTGACCGCGATCCAGAGCAGGAAGTTCGGCGCCCACCCGTCCCAGTAGTTGTAGGTGTACACGCCGGGCACGCCCCGCTTGGTCATCTCCATCAGCTCGGTCTGCGACAGCCACCACCACTCGCTGGCCAGCACGGGCGGAATCTCGGTGTTGTACGGCCCGGTTCCGGCCGAGGTGTAGAGCAGCGTCACCGACTCGTGGAGGTCGTGCAGCACCTGCGGCCGCAGGTCGAGGAACAGCTTCAGGATGTTGCGGCTCAGCGCGAGGCCCTTGCCGATCGTGTCGCGGTTGTCGTCGTGCGCCACGTACCGGCCCCAGTAGGTCATGCCTGGCTGCGGCTGGCCGGCGTCGGACGCGCGGCGGTTGTCAACGTAGCGCTCGTGGCCGTCCACCTCCGTCACCGGGACGATGACCACGATTGCGTTGTTGCGAATCTGCTGGATGAACGGCGACTCTTCGACCGCGAGCCGGAACGCCAGTTCGATCAGCATCTCGGGGCTGCCGGCCTCGGAGGAGTGGATGCTGCCCGTCACCACGTAGAACGGCTTGCCGGTCTGGACCAGTTGACGCGCCTGGGCGTCGGTCAGGGCTCGGGGGTCGGTGAGCTTCCGGGTGATCTGCTTGTACCGATCGAGCGACGCGATGGTCGCCTCGTCGGCGACGGCGAGCGCCACCATCGGCCGCCCTTCCTCGGTCCTGCCGATCTCCCACATCGTCACGCGCGGCGACGCTTTGTCGAGCGCCTCGTAGTAGCGGACGATGTCCTTGTGGTAGGTGACCCGGCTGTCCTCGCCGGGCACGTAGCCGAAGAACTTCAGCGGGGACGGCACGGTCGCCGACGCCGGCATGTGATCGACCAGCTCGGTCAAGATGCGCTTGTCGGGGGTCGCGTCGAGGATGCGCCTGGTGTACTCCTGGTCGATGGCCTGCGCACCGCGGCCCGCGGGGGCGCTGTTCTGGCCGGCGGCCTGGCGCGCCTGCACGCCCACCACATAGGCCAGCACCACTCCGACCATCAGGGCCGCGGCGACGGCGGTCCGAGGCATCTGCTTGAACATGGCTTCCTCCGCGAACGGTTGGCGATCACGCGAATGGGCGGCGTCGGGCCCGGTTCCGGGTGCCGGCAGTGTCTGCTGGCGGCTGGGCGGTGTCAAGGGGCCGTATCGCAGGGGCCGGATCGCCGGGCCGGATCGCCGGGCCGGATCGCCGGGGCCGTATCGCCGGTCGGTGACCGCGTCTCGCTGGGGAGGGTGATAGGGGCTATCCTCCGCCCGCCCCGGGGTTCGCCGCGAGCGGGTTCCTCCAGACGAGGCCAGGGAACCTCGCGAAATCCCCATCGGTGGAGCAGAGCGTCAGGCCGTGCTCGACCGCCAGTGCCGCGACGTGAGCGTCCGGTACGAGGCGGCCCGTCATCCAGGCCTGCTCGAGGAAAGCTCCCAGGATCTCGGCGTGGCGAGGGCCCGGCTCTGGAACCCAGGCGGATTCGCAGGCCAGCCACTCGGCCACCTTCAACCGGGCGGCGACGTCGTCGTCGTCGAGCGTGAGGGTCGTTCTCATGGCGTGATGCTACGGCAGTGATGCGAAGATGTCAGAGTATTGATGTCATAGAGATCATCGGTGTGGCCCACGCCGTCGTTTCCCGCGGCTGGCGCCGCGAAGGTCGTGTCGCCAAGAGCCTGGCATCGGCGGGACGGTCGGTTACATTCCGTCCGATCGGTGCGCGGCCTGCATCGAACGCTCGTTCGCGACACATCGCGCCGCTCCTGCCGTCACTCCAATCGTGGCTCCCGATTCATCTCCGCGGGGCGTCCACCCGAGGCCGCCAGCCGGTCTCGCCTGCGGAACCGATGACGGCCATTCGGTGACCTTTTCTCCCCGAAGCGGCAGACATCGGCTCTCGTCAACGTCGTCTGTGCACTTTCGCGCTGCCGGACGTTTTCCCCCAGTGAAGGTGGAATCGCCCACCGAACTCACACACGCTTGGCCGGTCCGTTGCGGCTGCGATAGCCGTTGCGCCGACGGCCGTCGAGTCGCGTGAAGGCCTACCAGATGGAGGATCTCCGCATGACAACCACGACGCGCTTCAGTTGGGCACGCCGCATCCGGGTGTGCACGCTTCCACTGGTCTGCCTGCTTGTCGTCGTCTGTCTACGAGGCGGCGTGAAGGCGCAGGGACCGGTCCCTCAGGTACAGGGTGGTGGACATGGGTGCGTTCAGTCCGGTGGCGATGAACGCCAGTGGGAACGTCGTCGGCTGGGACGCAGCGTATCGCCCCTTCTTCTGGAGCGCGCCAGTCCTGACGGACCTTTTTCCCGTGGTCGGGAACGCCGTCCTGACCGGGATCAACAACTCCGGGCAGATCGTCGGCAACAACGGATCCAGCTACTTTGTTTACAGTAGCAACTCCGTAACAGACATCGGCGTATCGACCTGGGGCTTCAATAACCCTGGGATTAATAACTACGGGCACGTGGTTGGAAGCGATGCTTCAGGGCAGCCGTTCCTGTACCGCGACGGAACAGTCAGCACGCTCCCGCTCCCTGGCTGTGATTGGGGAACAGCGGAAGGTGTCAACGATAGCGATGTCGTTATCGGGAACGTTGTCGGGGGGAGCTGTGGCCATCAGTCGGCGGTGGTCTGGGTGAATGGCGTTCCGCAGATCCTGCCCACGCTTGACGGAAGTCCGCAGCAGGTGTCGAGCATGGGCTTGAACGCCGGAGGGCAGATCGTGGGGGAGGTTTTTCCCTTCGAGCCAATAGCGGCGCTCTGGCAGCCAGACGGGCAAGGCCACTACACACTTAGGGTGTTGGGACCAGCAAACGCGGTCAGATCCTATGCTCAGGGCGTGAATGACGCCGGAGTCGTGGTGGGGGAGATGGTCACGGCTGATGGGTCTCGCGCCTATATCTGGGATTCCTCGAACGGAATACGAGACTTGAACACGTTGGTTCCGTCGGGGACGGAGACCCTTGGTTGGGCGGGGAAGATCAATAACGCGGGCATGATCATCGCCTACTCGTATTCATCTGGACATGCGTATCTGCTGACACCCCTGACGCCCTCGGCGCAAACGTTTACTGACGGCTTCGAAGGAGCCTCACTGGATCCCTTTTGGACACCCGCGTGGCAGGGCTACTCGGGCGGCTGGACTCTTAGCTCTGAGCAAGCCCACAGCGGCAGTCAATCCCTGAAGATCACCAGCCAGCAGTTTCTTTCGCATGATTTCGGGTCCCCACAGACGGGTTCGATCTCGGTCTGGGTCTACTCCGCGATCGGGACCACCGGCGCGTCGGGAGCTCTGGAGGCCTACTTCGGCAACGCCTCCGACTGGAGCAACTCGGCCACTCTCGCATTTGGGGGGGCTCCCGGCTATGCGCAGGGAATCGGCTGTGGAGGCGCGTACATCGACGGTGTCTATTTTGGCGGTAACGGCCCGAACGGACCTGCTTGTATCTACCCTCTCTACCCTCCGCAAGATGGGCAGTGGCACCTGTTCGAGATAACCGTGAACTCGAGCGGGCTGAAGATGTCGGTGGACGGCATCGTCTACCTCACCAACCCGACACCTCAGTCATTCAGTTTCCTCGACATAGGGCTGTGGGGCTACCCGAATGGGGTTGGGTATTTCGATGACTTCAGTGCCACATTCACACCCTACGGCGGCGGTGCCGACACCACGCCGCCGAGCATTTCGTGCGCATCCCCTGACGGATCCTGGCACAACACCAACGTCACTTTCGCCTGCACGGCCACTGACGCCGGTTCGGGACTGGCGAATCCCGCCGATGCCTCGTTCACGCTCACCACGGACGTCCCAACCGGCACGGAGACCGCGAACGCTGTGACCGGCTCCCGCACGGTGTGCGACAACGTGGGCAACTGCGCGACGGCCGGACCGATCGCGGGCAACCAGATCGACCTGCGGGCTCCGACGATCGCGATTACAGCACCCACTGGCAGCACCTTCGCGCTCGGCCAGCTTCTCGTGAGCGGTTACTCCTGCACGGATGGCGGGTCGGGGGTGGCCACGTGCACCGGTCCGGTGGTGAGTGGCGAGCCCATCGACACGACGACAGTCGGAACCCACACGTTCACGGTCGCGGCCACCGACACCGCCGACAACACGACGACGTCGAGCGTGACCTACGAGGTGACGACATCCGCCGCCGCGCAGACATTCACTCCGACAGGTTCGATGAATATTGCCAGGACAAGCCACCAGGCTACTCTCCTTCAAGATGGCCGCGTTCTGGTGACGGGAGGAACCAACTACACGGCGTCCTTGAGGGAAGCGGAGATCTTCAATCCGGCGACGGGGACGTGGACCCTGACAGGAAGCACCGTCACTCCCCGGCAGGAGCACGCCGCGACAAGGCTCTCGGATGGCCGCGTGTTGCTCGTCGGTGGCGTCGGGGACTACTACTCGTGCAGTTCTGATGCGTCAGCGGAGACCTACGATCCGGCAAGCGGGTCGTGGACAGCAACAGCCCCTCTGCCAATTACCGTCGGTACAGGAACGATTGCCGTCACGCTCGCGGACGGTCGGGTACTCGTCGCTGGAGGCGGCAACCGGTGCGGCAGTGTGTTTGGAACGGCGGCGCTCTACGATCCCACTACGGGCGCTTGGTCGCAGACCGCATCCATGTCGATCCCGCGCGAGTTCCACAGTGCCGAGTTGCTCGCAGACGGACGCGTGCTAGTCGCCGGCGGCGCCGGCAGTTCTCCGTTTCCATTCCTGGCCAGCGCCGAGGTCTTCGACGCCACGACGGAATC
The DNA here is from genome assembly GCA_963776495.1 of uncultured Acidobacteriota bacterium. GTDB lineage: Bacteria > Acidobacteriota > Vicinamibacteria > Vicinamibacterales > Fen-181 > FEN-299. Next base: position 708,367 of record CAVZMW010000004.1, read on the forward strand.
CTGGTCGGCCGCAGGGGCGATGGGCACCGCGCGCGGCACCGGAGGCGGAGGCTATGTCCAGACCTTCTTGGCACGCGCTGCGTCCGGCAATGTCATCGCCGCAGGTGCAGTCAGCGGAGCTGCCGGGGCGGGAGTGGTCAACGCAACGGCTGATGTGTTCGATCCGACGGCGTCGGCATGGTCCCCGACCGCGTCCATGAGCACTGCCCGATACGGAACGACCCTCACGACCCTTAATTCCGGGCAGATATTGATAGCGGGAGGCCTCGGCGGCGCGCCCTCGTCCGACACCTTGGCTTCAGCGGAGGTCTTTGATCCACTTTCCGGCACGTGGACCGCTACCGGTTCGCTGAGCTCGCCGCGATCACGCCATACTGCGACGCGCCTCCTCGACGGAAGGGTTTTGATTGCAGGAGGCCTATACACCGACTACCTCGCCACAGCCGAACTCTACACGCCTCGATCGACAGCTGACCTCAGCGCTCCCAGTGTCTCCTGTGGCTCGCCTGACGGTCTCTGGCACGGTTCGAACGTCGGCGTCATCTGTTCGGCGAGCGACGTGGACACGGGCCTCGCGGATCCGGCTGACGCATCATTCGTGTTGACGACCGGTGTCCCGGCAGGCGTCGAGGACGCCAACGCCTCGACAGAATCCCGCACTGTCTGCGACAAGGCGAATAACTGCACGACCGTGGGCCCCATCAGCGGAAACAAGATCGACCGCCGGGCGCCGACGATCGCAATCTCCGCGCCGGCGGCGACCGCGTTTTTGGTCGGTCAGGTGGTGCCGAGCAGCTACGGCTGCGTCGATGGCGGGTCGGGCGCCAGTACCTGTAGTGGTCCCGTCGCCAGCGGCGCCCCGATCGACACGAGCACCGTCGGGCCCCACACGTTCTCGGTGACCGCGACGGATGCCGTGGGCAACGCTACGACGGCCTCAGTCAACTACGTCGTGACTTCCGCCCCACTGGTCATCAGCGTGACCCTCAGTCCTTCGACGGTCCAGGGCGGCGCGGTTGACGCCACAGCGACCGTAACACTGAATGCGCCGGCGTCAGGTACCGTGACCCAGCGCCGCGTCGCGCTCACGAGCGACAACCCTGCCGCGGCGACCGTACCCGCTCAGGTGACCGTGCCCCTCGGCGCGACGGTCGCGACGGTGACCGTCACCAGCCAGACGGTGTCGGCCCCCGCGACAGCGCACGTCTCCGCGACGCTGAACGGTGGCAGCGCTACGAGCGATCCGCTGACGGTGGTGCCGCTGCCGACGGTGGCCTCTCTCGTCCTGAGCCCGAACCCCGTGGTTGGTGGTGCGCAGGATTCGACCGCGATGGTGACCCTCAACGCGCCGGCGGTCGGAACAGCCGCGCAGCGCCGCGTGACGCTCTCGAGTGACAACTTGTCGGCAGCCACTGTGCCGGCGTCTGTGACCGTGGCGCCCGGCGCAACCTCGGCGACATTCACCGTGGCGAGCCAGGCGGTTACGGTCGCTGCGACGGCACACATCACGGGCACGTTGAACGGTGATGCCGCGTCAAGCGAACTGACGGTTCTTCCGCTGCCGAAGGTGTCGAATCTGTCGCTTGCGCCGGATACGATCATCGGCGGGGCGGAGGATGCGACGGCAACCATCACGCTGGATATCCCGGCGGTCGGTACGGCGGCGCAACGGCGCCTCACGTTGGCCAGTGACAACCCGGCGGCAGCCACTGTGCCGGCGTCTGTGACCGTGCCCCCCGGCGCAACCTCGGCGACTTTCACTGTGACGAGCCAAGCGATCATGGTCGCCGCGACGGCACACATTACAGGCACGTTGAACGGGGGCGCCGCGTCAGCCGAACTCACAGTTCTCCCGTTGCCGAGGGCGTCGGATATGTCACTCGCGCCGGCTACGGTCGTCGGCGGAGCGGAGGATTCGACGGCGACGATTGTGCTGAATGCCCCGGCGGTCGGTACGGCGGCGCAACGGCGGGTCACGCTGACCAGTGACAACCCGGCGGCAGCCACTGTGCCGACGAGCGTGACGGTGGCGGTCGGCGCCACGTCGGCGGTGTTCACGCTCACGAGCCGATCGGTGTCGGCCGCCGCGACGGCCAACGTCTCGGCCATCCTCAACGGCGGGACTGCGTCGGCGGCACTGACCATCGTGCCGTTGCCGACCGTCACCGCGCTCTCACTCGACACGACCACCGTGGTGGGTGGATCGGCCGACGCGACCGCGACTGTGACCCTGAGCGCACCGGCGATCGGGACGGCTACCCAGCGGCGCGTGTCAATCTCGAGCGGAAACACGGCCGTTGCCACGGTGCCGGCGAGCGTCGTCGTTCCGATCGGCGCCACGTCGGCTACGTTTACGGTGTCGTCGAAGGTCGTGGCCGCTTCTGCGACGGCCATCATCGCAGCGGCGTTGAACGGCGGCGCCGCGCAGGCCATGTTGACAGTCGGTCCGCTGCTGGTGTCGGATCTGTCGGTGGACCCAGGGTCCGTCCAGGGTGGTACGGGAAACGCGACCGTGACAGTCACCCTGAATGTCCCGACGGCAGGGACAGCGGCGCAGCGGCGCGTGGCACTCTCAAGTAGTGACCCCGCCGTGGCGAGCCTGCCGGCGACCGTTGTGGTGCCGATCGGGGCCACATCGGTGGCGTTCACGGTGACCAGCCACGTGGTGGGAGCGACGTCGACCGTGACCATCGAAGCAACGCTCAACGGCGCGGCAAAGACCGCGACACTGGTCGGTACTGCAGTAAGGAGGTTGCGGTCTTCCTGGCGGGGGAGTTGCAGGCGGGGCGGCGGTTGGAACGGCAAAGGGTAGAGCACGGGTGGGCGCCGGCCGCACGGGCCGGCGCCCACCGGCGTCTTCTGGCTCACCCGCCGGCTCCTCCGCTCAGCGCGTGCCGAGCTTGAGCGCGTACAGCTTCACCCACCCGGCCTCGTGCAGCACCAGTGGTTCATCGGACGGGGTCAGGCCACTCCATTGCGCAGCGAGCGGGTAGTGCTCGAAACTGGCCAGTTCCTCGACCGCCCCGTCCGCGATGCGGACCCGCCGGAGCGCGGCCGGCGCCGTACCCTCGGTGTCGTAGTAGATGAACCGGGAATCCCGGGTCCAGGTGGGCTCGTCCACGTGATGGGCATTCGTCAGCGCGCGCCACGTGCCCAGCTTCGTGTCGAAGAGATTGATCATCATCTGCCGGCTGTCGAGGCCGATGCGCAAGCCGGCGATGTAACGACCATCCGGCGACCAGCGGCAGGTCCACAATCCCTCGCTGCCCGGCACAGTGGACAGCCGGCGCGACTCGACGTCGTAGATGTGGAGCGCCTCGCCACCATCGGGAATCCCGAACCGCGTCGGCACGTCGCCGTAACAGAGTTGGCGGCCATCGGGCGACCAGCTCGGGTTGCCCTGCTCTCGGTCTTCGCGCGTGATCGCCACGGGGCGACCGGAGCCATCCGCCGGCACGAGGAAGATCTTCGCTTGTTCCCCTTCCAGCCTGCTCGCGAACGCGATCCGCAGGCCGTCGGGCGACCACGCGGCGCCCTTCATCTCGACCTGGGCACTGACGAGCGGCCGAGCGTCGCGCCCGTCGGCGTCGGCGCGCCAAAGCCTCATCCCTGGAAAGGCAATGTAGGCGATCGACTTGCCGTCAGGGGAGAACGTCACCGAGACGGCGGAGGGCCCTCCCAGGTACGGTGTGAACCGGTGCGCATCCCGGTCGTACTTCACCAGCTCGCCCTGGCTGCGGTGGCCTATCGCATAGAGCGTGCCGCCATCCGGCGTGACGACCAGCGCACCTGGGAACGACTCGGGGCCTGACGTGAGCTGCACCGGCTGTGGATGCGTCCAGTCGAGCACTCCACGTGGCTCCTGCAGCGCCCATAGATCGGTTCGCCCTTCGTCGCCCACCGACTCGAAGACGAAGTAGCGGCCACCCAGGGTCCACGTGCCGAACATCTCTTTAGGGGCATCGCTCCACCCGGGCAGCAGGCGCCGGAGACCCGTTCCATCCGCGCGGACCTCCCAGAGTACATCGGCGGGCCGGTCCCGGTTCGGTGCGCCAGCGATGAACCTGAGCACGTCGCCGCGCGGCGACCAGCGTGGCGACAGAATCGCCGACGCCGCCGGCGTAGGCAGCGCACGGGATGATGCGTCGGCCGCGGTCACGATCGAGAGCTTGCGACCGTCCGCGCACGCAATGCGGCGCCCGTCCGGGGACCAGACCGCAAAGTCGCACATCACGCTGCCGACGCGACGGGGTTGTCCAGAGGCCGGCAAGATCCACAACTCCTGGGTGCCATTGCGCGCCTCGACATACTCCTGGCGGATCGGGCTGAGGTCCAAGATGCTGAACGGACTCGACCCGTCGAACTCGGTCCGTTCGCTGTCGGCCTGGCCCGGAATCAGCGAGACGACGCCACCGCCGACGAGCCCGAAGTAGAGGCGGTCGTCCTTGGCAAAGAGCAAATCGACGCGGCTAAAATCACCCTGGATGGCCTGCCGGCTGACGACTCGGAGCGGCCGCTCCATGGACCACACGAGGGCGAGGCCGGTGACGGCCAGTGCAGAGAGCACGAGCGAGGCGACCGTTGCGGCCAGCAGGCGCCTGCGCCGGGGACGGGCGCCCTGGATGGCCGCGGCCAGCGCTTGCACGGACCTGAACCGCGCATCGGGGTCGGGCTCGATCGCCCTGTCGATCGCCGCGGCCAGCGCCTTCGGCACTTTGTCGCGGTAGGCCCGCATCCCGACGCGCTCGCCACGCGCGTGCGCCTGGCGCAACGCCCCCAACGTGCGACCGCGGACCGGAAACGACCCGGTCGCCAGGTGATACAGCAGCACACCGAGACTGTAGATCTCGCTGGCGACCGAGGCCGGCGCGCCGGCCAGCACCTCGGGAGCGAGATACAGCGGCGTGCCCGCCAGATCGCCAGTCCCACCTCCGTCGTTCTCGCCGACGCGCACACGCCCGGCACCGAAGTCGGTGAGCAGCAGCCGGCCGTCGGTCGCGCGCATCACGTTCTGCGCTTTCAGGTCGCGGTGCAGCAGTCCGGCGTCGTGGACCGCCGCGATCGCTCCACAGAGCGCCAAGCCGACTTCGACGACCGCCGCCGCCGGCAGCGGCCCCGACGCGCGCAGCTCCTCCTCGAGCGTCCGCCCGTCCACGAACTCCATCCACAACCCCACGCGCCCATCCATCCGCTCGGCGCCGTAGACGGTCACGACGTTGGGGTGCCGGACCTTCGCGAGCAGTTGCCCTTCGCGGATCACCTCCGACTCGACCGGGTCGGCTTCTTCCTTGCCCGGCTTCAGCAGCTTGAGCGCGACGATGCGATCGAGGCGGCGGTCGTGCGCGCGATACACGTCGCCGAAAGTACCGCCACCGAGGCGCTCGTGAATGGTGAAGGGACCCCACGCGGACGGTGGGGTGTCGAGAGTGGCGGCCGGCTCGCCGGGAGGCGCGATCGCCGCGCAGGCGCGGACGATCTGGTCGAGCAGGTGCAGCCGTTTCAGCGCGGCGAGGCCGACTGGGTCTGCCGCCTCGGCCTCGAGTGCCGGCCAGTCGATGGGCGTCAGGTCGGCCACGGCCGCGGCGATGTCAAGCAGTTGGGGCGGCTTCTCCACCGAGGTCCTCGGCTAAGCGAAGCAGCGCGCGGCTCACGGCCATCCGGGCGGCATTGGGCGACGGCCTCCCGGTCGCCGCCGCCAGCTCGGGGTAGGTCATCCCCATCTCCACCCGCCCAATCACGAGTTCGCGCTCTCCTTCGCTCAAACGCTGGAGGGCTGCCTCGTAGCGCTCCATGGCCTCGATGCCGACCGCCGCCTCCAGAGGCGACAACCCCCGGTCCGGCAGCCCCTCATCGAATTCGACACGCTTCGGGCGACGGCTGGCACGCCGGAGTTCATCGCGGATCCGGTTCATGACAGCCTGCCGCAGGTAGGCGCGCAGCGCCCCCTCCCCGCGGTGCTCGAAACCCTCGATCCTCCTAAACGTCTCGAGCAGCACTTCCTGCACAACGTCGGGGGTGTCGGTCGCGTCGCGAGCCCATCTCGGGAGCCGGCCGCGGGCCCACTGGCGCAGACTTGGCAGGTAGCGCGCGAAGAGGTCGTCGAGCGCCTGGGCGTCGCCCGCCTGGGCGCGGGTGAGGAGCGTCAACGTGGAATCCCACGAGGCGTCGGGTGCGGTCACAGGATGGGCGCCATGATAACAGAAACGAGAGCGCCGACGGGCACGTCACCGCTGCCTTCGGTCGCCGGTGGGCGCGACCTGTAACGGGTACGCGGTAGGCTAACGTCCACCGGTCGGACGTCCGTCCTGTGCCTTGGCTGTGTGTCGCGACGCAGTTCGAGAAGTCACCGCTCGGGCGGCGCCTCACCGAGGGCTCGCTCCAGCAGGTCGGACACGCCGAGGATGTTGGCGCCGTCGCGCAGGTACTCTCGGTCGAGCCTCGCGCCCTGGACGCGGACGATCGCGACAACATCGCGCCACTGCCGGTCCGACACCTCGCCGCCCAGGCGATACCAACGCAGCTTCTGCAGCAGGATGTCCTCGGGCGGGTGCACGTGCAGGCGGCGCCCCTCGCCGAGATCGACGGGCATCCGGCGGGCGATCTGGCGGGCATCAAGGGGTGTGCCGCCCGCCACGAAGAGGTCCACCTTCAACTGCGTGGCCTGATGAATCAGGCTGGCGCTCGAGCGCGTCCGGATGGCGCGGCGGAGCGCGGTGGCATCGACGTAGAACTCTGCGGCGAGCGCCGCCACCAGGGCGTCGACGTGCCGCTCCTCGAGCGCCACGACGATGTCGATGTCGACCGTCGAGCGGGGCTCCCCGGCGAAGGAACTGGCGATCGAGCCCCCGATCGTGTGGGGGATGCGCAGCGCGTCCAACTGGCGCACGACGAGAAGCGCGGTCTCGATCGGGTCGATGGCCGCAGTCATCGGGAAATCACCCCGGCCGCGTCCGGGTACGCCAGGCACGCCAGGTCCGATCCCAGCACGACGGCGGCGAGCCGCAGGAACTGCTCGCGGGGCGTCGCGTCGGGATGGCGCTGCCGCACGCCGGCAGCGGTCATCTCCCAGGCTGCACGCGTGAGTCCGGTCACCAGCGCGGCCTTCTCGGCCGGCGACATCCGCCGCCACGAGTCGACCTGTCGGCGCTCGATGTCCGGCGGCGTGTCGAGGCTGAGAGGCGTCTGCACCACGCGGCCGATTATAGCAGTGCCGGCCGCGGGTGACGTCCGACGAGGCGCATTCTGTGACCCCCTTCGCACGTCTACTTGAAGAACCGCCCCGGCCTGCCCTCGGCCCACGGCCGGTACGTGAGCGCGAAGCGGAGCCGGTCCGCGACGGGCGGGTGGCTGTAGGTCCAGAAGACGAAGAACGGGTTGGGATCGGGCACCGAGAGAGCCTTCTCGCCCAGTTGCTGGAACGCCCGCGCCGCCGCCTGCGAGGAATCCGGCACGAGACCGTGGATGACCTCGAGGCCGTAGATGTCCGCCTCGTGTTCCAGGTGGCGGCTGAAGGCCGCGCCCACGGGCTGGCCGACGACCGAGAAGACGCTCAGCACCAGCAGCAACGCGGGGAGGGACGCCCAGTCGGCGAGATTGCGGATCCCCCATCGCGAGCCCCAGCGCGCCAGGATGCCGCCAATGGCCAGATGCGCGAGGTAGAGCGACGCCAGGAGCCCCAGGACGGCGAACCCCAGGCCGTACCAGATGTGGTTCAGGACGTAGTGGCCAAGTTCGTGACCGAAGATGAACATCGTCTCGGGCGTGGTCAGCTCCCTCGCGGTGTTGTCCCAGACGACGACGCGCTTGCTGGCGCCGAGGCCGGTGACGTAAGCGTTGTAGGTCGTCACCTTCTCGCTCGCCCGCATCTCGAACATCCGGGTCGGCGGGATCTCGAGGCCGGCCCGGCGGACGACCTTCTCCAGTTCCGCCACCAGTTGCGGCTGCTTCGCCTCGAGCGGTTCGAACGTGTTGAACAGCGGGTCGATCACCACCGGGGCGATGAAGACGAGGAACACGACGACGGGGATCGACGCGAGCCAGCCGTAGAGCCACCAGCGTCTCGGGCTGCGGCGAAGCAGCACGTAGAATCCCCAGACCACCAGGGTCAGGAGTGCGAAGCCGAGGCACTCGCTCTTGGTCCAGTCCCACAGCCACGAGCCCCATCCCTGCACGGAAAGTCCGTACCGGCGACCGAGGTGCTGCTCGTACAGACCCAACGGCATTTCGAGGACGTCGATGGTCAGCAGCAGGAGCGGCGTGACGATCGCCGCCTGAACGAAGCGCCGCCGGCTGACCGCTTCGGCCCAGTCCCGATAGCGCGCACCGGCACGGCATGCGAGCACCGCCAGCAGCACCGCGATCCCGTAGGCCAGTCCGATCGGATAGAGCACCGCGCGAATGCGGTAGAGGCCCTCGGCCTGTCGAAGCTTGTCGGGCGGGAGGCGGTACTCGGTGATGGGCGGAGGTTCGGCGCCGGCTGCCGGTTCCGCCTGAGGGGCGGCCGGAACAGACGGTACGGCCGCGGTCGCTGCCCGGGCTGGCGCCGCGCTCGGCCGCGCGACGGCCGCGGCCCATGAACCGGTCATCAGGAGCGCGGCGGCCGACACGAGCAGCGCGCGGGACATCGATCGCATACGTCTCCCTCGTCACAGGATACGCGCTCTCGTAGCCTGGCAGGCCGTGATGAAAGTGGGGCACGGCCTGCTAGGGGTGGGTGTCCGGGCCCGGTTGGAGCGGTTGCGGTAGCGGGTCTGATCCGGTGACACTCGCGCTGGCCGCCCGCCACGGTCAACCCTCAAGCTGCCGGGAGCGACGCCAGCGCGAATCCTTCCCGCGTGGCCGCCGCGCGCAGCCTCTCGTCGAGCGTGACGAAGGTCATCGTCGGGGGCCGGCGCTCGGCCGCCACGATTGCCGCGGCGAGCTGGAGCGCGTCAGCGGCGCGTAGCGCGTGCACCCGAAGCAGCCGGCGGGCCGTCTCGCGGATTTCGTCGGTCGGCTCCACCTGGAGCCAGCTGTCTGCGAGCGCGTCGAGACGATCGAATGCCAGCGCCGCGCCGGCGGAGGTGAGCAGTTCGTCACGCTCGAGCCTGGCGATCGCCGAGGCGCACTCGACCGGGGTCGCCCACCAGACGATCGCCTCGGGGTCCCGGGTGTAGAGCGACAGGACGGGCCTGGTGGCCGGCTCGGCGGCGAGCAGCGGCACCAGGGCGGAACTGTCCCAGAACTTCACCGTCCGCTCCGTCGCTCGGCGAGCAGGGCCTCGCTCAGACTGGCCCGGCCCCTGGGCGTCGGCGGGTCGCTGGCGAGAAGGCGGCGCGGCGGGAGGGCGGCGGGCTTCCGCGCCACGCCCTGGCGGACGAGACGTGCGGCACGACCGTCGTCGGCGTCCCCTCCGGGCCTCGGCATCGGCTCGAGCCTGGCGACGGGCACGCCGCGGTCCTCGATGACGACCGCGTCGCCGTGGCGGACCCGGTCGATCAGGGCGCTCAGGCCGTTCTTGGCCTCGGTTATACTAGCCCGTTTCATAAGGCTATAATAGCCTCGAAAGGCCCCCTCCGTCCACCGCGTCCGGAGGCCCGGGCGGCCATCCCGCTATCCACCGGTCCGGTCCCGCTCCTGCACCACGTCGCGCACCATCTCGGTGATGCGCCGGAAGTCGAGCTTGCCGCTGGTCATCTTCGGCAGGTCGGGCAGCACGACGAACTGCCTGGGCAGCGCGATGCGGGGGAGCGATTCGCCCATCTGCGAGAGGAGCGCCCGCTCCTCGACCTTCGCCGTCACGGCCGCGACGATGCGCGCGCCGCGCATCGCGTCCGGGACCTCGACCACGCAGCACTCGCAGTCGGTGGGAAGGAGCCGCTCGAGGACGTCCTCGACCTTCACGAGCGACACCATCTCGCCGCCCACCTTGAGGAACCGCCGGAGCCGGCCGACGTGCCAGAGGTAGCCGTCGCCGTCCATGTAGCCCATGTCGCCCGTGTCGTACCAGCCGTGGCGCAAGTGGAGCGAACTCGCCTCGAAGTCGTCGAAGTACCCCTTCATCACGTTCGGGCCCTTGACGAGCACTTTCCCGATCTGGTTCACCTCGCACGGCTCGCCCGTGTCGTAGTGTTCGAGCCGGACCGCCACGTTCGGCAGCGCCTGGCCCACCGACCCGGGGCGGTTGTGCTGCGGCGTGTTGACCGACACCACCGGGCTGGTCTCGGTCGTGCCGTAGCCCTCGTAGAGGATGACGTGGTGTTTGTCCCACCAGCCGCGGCGCAGGGACTCCGGGCACTTGTCCGCGCCGGTGATCATCAGGCGGACGGTCCTGAAGTCGCCGGCCTCGGACTTCTGCAGGTAGCCGTGCAGGAAGGCCGGCGTGCCGACCATCACCGTGACGCCTTCCTCGCGCACCGCGGCGCAGATCGACTTGAACTCGAGCGGGTTCGGGTAAGTGACGATCGTCATGCCGCGTTCGAGCGGCAGCCAGCAGTCCACCGTGAGGCCGAAGACGTGGAAGAGGGGGAGGTTGGCGAGCAGGATGTCCTGCGGCCCGAAGTCGAGGATCTGCCCGAACGCCTCGAGGTTCGAGAAGATGTTCGCGTGCGTCAGGGGGACGGCCTTCGGGTCCCGTTCGCTCCCGCTCGTGAACAGGACGACCGCGTCGTCGTCGTCGCCGCCGCGCGGCAGCCGTTCGATCAGCCGGTCGGCCGACGACGCCGCGCGCAGGGCGCCGCGGATCTTGTCGAGCCACGTGGCGCTGCGGGCCATGTCCTCGAGGCCGATCATGCCGTCGACGACCGGGCACTTGATCCGATCGAGCAGCGCGCGCGAGGTCAGGATCGTGCGGAACGCCAGCCGGCGCTGGGCCTCACGGCAGTTCTCGGCCGCCCCGGTGGAGTAGTTGATCATCACCGGCGTGCGGCCGCTGATGAGGACCGCCAGGATCGCGTAGATGCAGCCGGCGCTGGTCGGGACCATGATGCCGACGAACCCGGGGTCCGACGGCTTCAGCTTGTCGGCGAGGATCAAGGCCCGCAGCAGCACGTCCTTGTAGGAGACGCGCGCGCCGGTCGCGCGATCGACGATCGCGGTCTTCTTCTCGTACCGCTTCGCCGTCCGGATGAAGCACTCGTGAAGGCGCACCGGGTTCCCCTCTTCGTCTCTGGCTTCAGGCTACAGGCTACAGGCTTCAGGCGGTTTGATCTAAAGACATAGGTAACACTTTGATCCAAGGAGATGGGTGACACTGAACGGTGTCAGGGAGGCCCCCAGATGCCGTGGAAAGCAGTGTCGGTCATGGATCACCGTGAACACTTCGTCCGGGATTGTCTGGCAGACCGGTTTACGGTCACCGAAGCGTGCACGCGGTACGGAATCAGCCGGAAAACCGGCTACAAATGGCTTGAGCGGTTCGAGAATGGAGGCCGGGTGGGGTTGGCAGACCACTCTCGGCGACCCGAGCACAGCCCCTACGCCACGCCGACGCCGCTGGTCCACGAGATCGTCACGATGCGCGAGAAGCACCCGACGTGGGGTGCGAAGAAGTTGCGGCCGAAGCTGGAGAAGAAAGACCCGTGCGCGAGCTGGCCGGCGCCGAGCACCATCGCCCTGATTCTGAAGCGGACGGGCTTGGTGCCCGAAGAGCGTCGACGACGACGGGTGCATTCGACCGGGACGGCTCGCGAGCCAATCGCCGCGACCGCGCCCAATGTGGTCTGGACCGCGGACTTCAAAGGGCAGTTCCGCACGCAAGACCGGCGCTACTGCTATCCGCTGACCGTCATGGATCGCTACAGCCGGTACTTGCTCGAGTGCTATGGCATGGTCCGCCCGACCTTGGACGAGACGGCGCGGTGCTTTCGGGCGATCTTCGAGCAGTATGGGCTGCCCGCGGTGCTCCGCACCGACAACGGCACGCCGTTCTGCGGGACCGGGCTCGCCCGGCTCTCCCGGTTGGCGGTCTGGTGGATACGGCTGGGCATTCGCCTCGACCGGATTCACCCCGCCAGCCCGCAAGAAAACGGCAGCCATGAGCGCATGCATCGGACGTTGAAGCACGAAACCGCACGGCCACCGGCGGCCGATTGCCGCCGACAGAACGTCCGCTTTGGCACGTGGGGCTATGAGTACAACTACGAACGCCCGCACGAAGCGTTGGGTCAGATTCCCCCCGGCGAGGTCTACGCGCCGTCGACGCGGCCCTACCAGAGCCGGTTGCCGGAGGTCGTCTACCCCGGGCATTTCGAGGTGCGCCATGTCGCCTCCAACGGCACCGTGTCGCTCGGCGCCAACGTGTACTTCCTCAGTGAGACGCTCGATGGCCAAGACATCGGCCTCGAGGAACTCGATGACGGACTCTGGACCGCGTACTTCGTCGATGTCCCGATCGCTCGCATCAACCAGGGCACGAAGACCGTCGAGCCCGCCCCTGAACGGGGCGGCAATCCTCCGGTCTCCGACCCCGCAGCGTGATCGGTCGCTCGTACGGGTGTCCGTGTCATGGATGAACTTGTCACCCATGTCCTTAGATCGTTTTGTCACCTATGTCCTTGACCGCACAGGCTTCGGGCCATGTCACGAGATCACGCTGGGCGCCCGCGCGCGGCGACGGCCGCGACCGCGGCGGCCACCTTCAGGAGCCTGGTCGGCCCGACGCCACGGCCGGCCGGCGCGATCGTCCCGAGCCGCCGCTCCTGCTCGCGAACGGCCGCGTACGCGGCATCGAGATCGATGCGCGCGAAGGTCACCGCATCGCCCGGCGTCGCCTGCGCGAGACGGGGCAGGTCCGGGCCGATGACGGTCGCGATCTTCGTGTATCCGCCGGCCGTGCCGCGGTCGGCGAGCAGCACGATCGGCACGCCGTCGCCGGCCACCTGGACGGCGCCGAACGGGGTGCCGTCCGACACGATGTCCGGCCCGCCGAGATGCTCGATCGCCGCCCCCGTCAGCCGATACCCCATCCGGTCCGATTGCGGGGTGACGGTGTACGTGGACGACAGGAACGTCTCGATGCCCCGCGCGGAGAACCGATCGTCCTGCGGCCCGAGCACCACTCGCAGCGCGTGCTCGTGCCCGTAGTCCGGTCGAGACGCCTCCGGCAGGCGCAGGATCCCGCCGAGCAGCACCGGGCGGTCGCCGCAGACCTCGAGGACGTCGCCCCCCTTGAGCGGACGCCCCTCGACGCCGCCCAGCTTCGAACGGGTGTAAGTCGAGCGGCTGCCGAGCACGACGGGGACGTCGATGCCCCCGGCGACGGCCAGGTACGCGCGCATGCCGTCCCCGGGCTCGCCGAACGACAGGACCGCCCCCGCGGCCACCAGCACCGTCTGCCACCTTGGTAGCGCCTGTCCGTCGAGGCGCGCGGCCAGGTCGGCGCCGGTCAACGCGATCGTGGCCGGCACCACGAATCTCAGGCGAGGACCGAGCAGCGTCACCTCGAGTCCCGCCGCGTCGTCGTCGTTTCCCACGAGGCGATTGGCCGCGCGCAGCGCGAAGAGGTCGAGCGCTCCGGAGGTCGGCACCCCGTAGCGCTGGTAGCCGTACCGTCCAAGGTCCTGGATCGTCGTCAGCATCCCGCCGTCGATCACCTCGATGGCCTTCACGCTGGCATCTCCCGGGTGGAAAGACTCCAGGTGCCCGCCTTCAGGCCGTCCTGGATGCGGCGGTACCCGTCACGGCTCACCGGCACGAACCGGATGTAGTCGCCGGCCTCGACGACGACCGGCGGGTGGCGCGTCGGATCGAAGAGCGTCACCGGGGTCCGGCCGATGAGTTGCCAGCCGCCGGGGCTCTCGACCGGGTAGATGCCGGTCTGCTGCTGCGCGATGCCAACCGAGCCGGCCGGGATGGCCGTCCGCGGCGTCTTGAGGCGCGGCGCCGCGATCTGCTCCGACATGCCGCCGAGGTAGGTGAACCCGGGGCTGAAACCCATCATGTAGACGAGGTAATTGGCGCTCGAATGGACAGCCACCACCTCGTCTGCGGTCAAGCCCGCGTGCTCGGCCACAAACGGCAGATCCGGCCCGAAATCGCCGCCGTAGGATGTCGGAATCTCCACCACCCGGGGAGGAGGCGCTGGCGCCGTCGCCAACTCCGTCTCGAGTTCGGCAAGCCGTTCGCGCAGCGCGTCGAACCTCGTCACGCGTGGGTCGTAGCTCACCAGCAGGGAACGGTACGTGGGGACGAGATCGCGGACGCCGTCCGGCCTCGCGCGGCCGACGGCCAGGCACAACTCGCGGACGCGGCGATTGATGGCCGGATCGATCCGGTCGCCGAACTCGACGACGAGCGCGGCGTCGCCGGCCACGAGGTAGCGGGTCGCACCGGCCATTAGTCCACGCCCTTCGCCCCGAGGGGGGCAAGGACGATGCCGGCCGCCTCGAGCGCCGACCTGAGCGCGGAGGCCAGGGCCACCGCGCCCGGCGTGTCGCCGTGCAGGCAGATCGTGTCGGCCTCGACGTGCACGACCTCTCCCGAGATGGCGACCACGCTCTTCTCGGTCACCAGGCGGACGCTGCGCTCGATCACCTGCTGCAGGTCGTGAATCACGGCGCCGGGCTTCGACCGCGGGACCAGCGTGCCGTCGGGCATCAGCGCCCGGTCGGCGAACGCCTCGCGGGCGACGCGCAGCCCCATCCGCTCCGCCTCGTCCGCCCATCTCGAGCCGGCCAGCGCGACGAGGATCAGCGACGGATCGCACTCGAGCACCGCCTCGCCGATGGCGCGACTGATCGGGCCGCCGGCGACGGCCATGTTGTAGAGCGCCCCGTGCGGCTTGACGTGCTGCAGCCGCCTGGCGCGGGTGAACGCGGTCAGGGCGCCGATCTGGTAGACGAGATCGTCGCGCACCTCGTCCGGCGTCGCGGCCAGATTGCGCCGGCCGAAACCGCGAAGGTCGGGAAAGCCCGGGTGCGCCCCGATCCCGACGCCGTGCGCCTCCGCGAGGCGGACCGTGCGCCGCATGATTCCGGGGTCCCCGGCATGGAAGCCGCACGCGACGTTGGCCGAGGTGATCACGCGGATCACCTCCTCGTCCAGGCCAAGCTTCCAGTCGCCGAATCCCTCGCCCATGTCGCAGTTGAAATCGAACCTGATCGGCATCGTGTGACCTGCGGCGCACGGCTGAAGCCGTGCGCTATCTGGAAATTGGGTCGCCGCGCGCAATTTGACAACTCGCCCAGATAGCGCCCTCGCCCAGATAGCGCAGGGCTTTAGAGCCTGTGAAACAATCGCCCGGCTCAGGGCTCACGGCTCAGGGCTCAGGGTCTTTCACGCGTGGTTTCCGCGCTTGAGCCATGAGTCTTGAGCCTTGAGCCTGATTTCTTCACACACTCTTTAGCCCTGCGCCATTCGGCGTCAATCCTGCGTTCCGGCCGGCAGCTCGGGAACCGGCCAGGCCATGACGAAGTCGGACTCCGGAGACCACACGACGGTGTCCTGCGGCAGCCAGGCCGGCAGCCGTTGCCAGCCGATGCCGCCCGGCACGCCGTGCACCATCGCCAGCACCCGCGCCTCGGACCACCCCCGCAGCGAGTCCCGCGGGACCCGCACGCGCAGCGTCAGGCCGGCGGCCGGCACCGGCATCACCATCGCGCGCCAGCGCCCGTCGCGGACGACGCCTCGCAGGCTGGATTCGGCCGGCGTGACGCCACGCGGCAGGACGAACGCCACGCCCGTGCCCTCGAGACGCGGCACGACGGTCGCTTCGACAGAGACGTCCGTCGTGCCCTCCACGGCCTGCGCCGCGCACCGGACGTCGAGGGGAGGCGCGACCAGCCCCGCGGCTGCGGCCCGGTACCGGAACAGACCGCCCACCGGCCGGAACAGGTCGGGCGCCGGCGCCCCCGAGGTGAGCGGTTCCCAGTCACGCGGCGCGCCGTCCCGAGCGCCCGCCGGGGCAAGGTCGCGCTCGTGCGTGCCGGCCTCCCACCACGCCTGGCGCTGCACCAGGTCCTCGGCGAACCGCAGCGCGCGCCGCTCCGGCCGGTCGGCCGTGTAGGCCGGCTCCATCACCATGATCCACGACACGGCGACGACGGCCAGCAGGGCCAGCGAGGTCACGACGCCCGATGGGAGCCGGCGGGACTGGCGCCCGAGCAGGAGAGCGGCAAGGCAGGGGCCCACGGTCAGCATCGAGACGAGCGCCATCGCGGGAAACAGCCACGAGGGCGCGACCACCGGGAGCGAACCGAACAGGCCGATGACGAACTCGACGAGCGGCCACACGAGCGGGATCCAGAGCGCCCCGGCTACGACAGTCACCACCGCGGCGATCAGTCGGCCCACCGCCGCCTCGCGCACCGGGAGCGCGAGCACGAGGACCGAGGCGGCCAGCAGCGGCACGGCCAACAGATACCCGACGCCCGGCGCGAGGCGTTGGAGCACCGCCAGCAGGATCGCCCAGAGCGGCAGCGTCAGCATCCACGTGCAGGCGGGAAGCCCGGCCGGGCCCACCATCACCGGCAGACTCCGCCCGAGCCGCAGGAGCAGCCACGTCGCCGCCAGCGCGAGGGTCGCGAGGAAGACGACGAACAGGCCCGCTTGCCCGTACCACGGCTGCTCGAGGCCGGTGGCGAACCGCAGGAGGACGCACCCGAGCCACAGGGCGCCGAACACGACCAGCACCCCGGCGAGCGACCAGACGGTCGTGATGACGACGCGCGCGGTGCCGACCTCGTAGTGCGCGGCGAGGAACGCCTTGTAGGTGGCGAGCAGCCCGAGGACGAACGCGACGACGGCCAGGATCAGCGTGGTCGTCGACGAGTAGCCGACGGCCGTCAGTCCGGCGATGTCGAAGAAAGTCCCGTTGTCCGCGGTGCGCTTGCCGATGTCGATCGTGTCGAGCCGCTCGACGAGCCGGACGGTGTTGTCGCCGAGGCGGTCGAGCGTCTCCGGGTCGAGGTTGGCCGGCGCGTCGAGGCGGGTGTGGTAGGCGAACGAGTTGCCGGTCGGCGCGAAGTCCAGGCCCGGCACGCCGCCCTTCTTGAGGACCGAGAAGTCGGTGTCGTTCGGCAGACGCCGGTAGATCTCGGTGAAGAGCGACGAACCCGAGGGGAACGGCGCGGACGCGGCCCACGCGGCGGCCAGCCAGGAGTTGCCCGGGCCGGCCTGGAACAACCGCGCCGGGCCCGTGGTGCCGACGGCCTCGAAGTTGAGGAACGTCCGCACGGCGCCGAACTCCGGCGTCGTGGCGAGCGCTCGCGCGCCCATCAGGCCGAGTTCCTCGCCGTCGGTGATCGCGACGAGCAGGGAGTACTTCCGGTCGGGCCGTGCCGCGAGCACGCGGCCGGCCTCGAGGCACACCGCGACGCCCAGCCCGTCGTCGGCCGCGCCCCGCGACTCGGCCCGCGAGTCGTGGTGGCTGACGAGCGCGACGGCCTCGCGCTGGCGGCCCGCGCGGGTCGCGATGATGTTGACGACCGGGACCGACAGCCCGTAGTCGGTCTCGGACATCGCCTCCTGGAGGCGGACCTCGAACCCGGCCTCGCGCAGCGCGGCGGCGATGTAGTCGCGCGCCCGGCGGTCGGCCTCGCTCCCGGTCGGCCTCGAGCCGAACGCGGTGCCCAGCATGCGGATGTGCTTGGCGGCGCGCTCGGGGGAGAACCCCGTCGCGGCCCGACTGCGACACGCGGTGGCGGCGGCGAGCACCAGGAGACACGCCGCGCCGGCCAGGAGACGGCGGAGGAGGGGCCGCAAGATCGAGCCGGTCGGCGACATGGGGCGATTCTACGGCACGCCGGCCCTCCGGGATCATCCGATCTTGCGATCTGGCGATCTGGCGATCTGGCGAACGGCCGACCGGGCGATCGGAGAATGCCGGCGACGCCGGGCGCCGTAAGGCGTGAGGCGTGAGGGGCGTGAGGCGCAGGCCTGAAGGCCTGCGGTATCTGAAGTGAGTGCCCAGATAGCGCGGGGCTTCAGCCCTGCGCCGTGAGGCGTGAGGCGTAAGGCGTAGGGCCCCGTAAGGCGTGAGGCGCGAGCCGCTGGCCTGTGCTATGCTGCGGCGGCCGGACGGCCCGGGTCTCGCCGTGGCGGCCGGGGGAGGCAATCATGCCGGATATTGCGCGGATACAGGGTGAGTTGAAGGCGGCGGGCGTCGACGGCTGGCTGCTCTACGATTTCCACAATCGCGACGCCATCGCCTACCACGTGCTCGGGATGGACTTCGGCAAGTTCACGAGCCGCCGGTGGTTCTACTGGATTCCCACCTCGGGCGAGCCGATCAGGCTGGCGCACAAGGTCGAGTCGACCAAGCTCGACTCGCTGCCCGGCGAGAAGCGGCTCTACCTCTCGTGGTGCGAGCTGCACGCGGGCCTGAAGGCGATGCTGGGGCCGGCGAAGAAGGTGGCGATGCAGTACTCGCCGATGGCGAACATCCCCTACGTCTCGACCGTCGACGGCGGCACGATCGACCTCATCCGCTCGCTCGGCTTCGACGTGGTCTCGTCGGCCGGCCTCGTGCAGACGTTCCAGGCGGTGCTCGACGAGGCGGGCTACCGGTCGCACCTCGCCGCCGGCGAGCGCGTGCAGCGGATCAAGGACGAGGCGTTCGCGCTCATCGGCCGCGCCATGCGGGCCGGCGAGACGCTGACGCAGTACGACGTCCAGCAGTTCATCGTCCGGCGTTTCGGCGAAGAGGGACTGACCTGCACGGGCGAGTTCCCCATCGTCGGCACCAACGAGCAGCCGGCCGACCCGCACTTCGAGCCGACGCCGGCCAACGCCCGGCCGATCAAGGCGGGCGACACCGTCCTCATCGACCTCTGGGCGAAGCTCGACCAGAAGGGCGCCGTCTTCTACGACATCACCTGGTGCGGGTTCGTCGGGCAGAAGCCGCCCGCCAAGTACGTCGAGATCTTCCACGTCGTCCGGGACGCCAGGGACGCGGCCCTCGACTTCATCCGCGGCCGCTACGCCGAGGGGAAGAAGCTCTACGGCTGGGAAGTGGACGACGCGTGCCGCCGCGTGGTGGAGAAAGCGGGCTACGGGCCGTACTTCCTGCACCGCACTGGCCATTCGATCGGCGAGGAAGTGCACGGCAACGGCGTGAACATCGACAACCTCGAGACCAAGGACGAGCGCGAGCTGGTGCCGGGCATCTGCTTCTCGATCGAGCCGGGGATCTACCTGGCCGGCGAGATGGCGGTGCGGTCCGAGATCAACGTGTTCATCACGCCGGCGGGGAAGGTGGACGTCGCGGGCGACATGCAGGAAGAGCTGGTGCTGATCTAGTTGGATTCGGGATTCAGGATTCGGGATTCAGCAATCAGGATTCAGGATTCTGGATTCGGGATTCAGGGATTCAGGGATTGGGATTCGGGATTCGGGGACTCGGAACAGGGATTCGGGCGGCCGGTTTGCCCCTGACTCCTGAATCCTGACTCCTGAATCCTGCGGGGGAACCGTGGGTTACTCGTACCTCTACGTCATCCTGGCCTACCTGCTCGTGATGACCGGCTACAACATCTACCGATCGAGGCAGGTGAAGTCGCAGGACGACTTCATGGTGGCGGGGCGGAGCCTGTCGCTGACCAAGATGGTGTTCACGCTGGTCTGCACGTGGATCGGCTCGGGCACCTTCATCGCCGGGGCGGAGTACGCGTCCTACGCGGGCTGGAGCGCGATCTGGCAGCCGGCCGGCGCGTTTCTCGGCATCGCGATCATCTACTTCGTCGCGGCCAGGATCCGCACGTTCGGGCAGTACACCGTGGGCGACATCCTCGAGGTGCGCTACGGCCGGTTCGCCCGCCTGTTCGGCGCGATCGCGCTCATCATCGCCTTCACGACGATCGTCGCCTACCAGTTCCGCGCGGGCGGCTACATCCTCAACGTGATCACCGACGGGGATATCTCGCTCGAGGCCGGCCAGACGATCACCGCCTGCTTCGTCATCCTGTTCGTGACCATCGGCGGCATGGTGGCGGTGGCGCACACCGACCTGCCGAACGGGATCATCATCGTGTCGGCCTGCCTGCTGGCCGTGCCGTTCGTCATCGCGTCGGCCGGCGGCTGGGCGCACGCGCACGCGGTGCTGGACCCGGCCAAGTTCCAGGTGTTCGCGCAGGACTTCGGCAAGTACCCGGCGCTCAAGGGGCTGGCCTACTTCCTGTCCACGCTGCTGCTGCTGATGGGCGTGCAGTCGATGTACCAGAAGTTCTACTCGGCCAAGTCGCCGGCCGAGGCGAAGAAGGCCGTGGCGATCTGGATCGTGGGCACGATCGTCGTCGAGACGATCGTGATCGCCATCGCGGTCTACGCGTCGGTCTACAAGATCGAGCACCACTTGAACTGGGACGGCCGGGCGCTGGTGCTCAACGCCGCGCGCTACATGGTGCCGTGGCCGGTGGGGGTGCTGCTGCTCGGCGCCGCGTGCGCCGTCGTGCTCTCGACGGGCATGAACTACCTGCTCTCGTCGAGTTCAAACGTGATGCGGGACATCTACCAGGGGATGATCAACCCGAAGGCGGACCCGACCAAGATGGTGGCGCTGCAGAAGGTGTTCATCGTCGTGATGGGCTTCTGCGCGTTCCTGATGATCTTCGTGCCGACCGTCCTGAAGTCGCAGATCTCGATCCTGCAGTACGCCTACTTCGCCTACACGATGTACGGGGTGGCGGTGACGCCGGCCCTGTTCGCGGCGCTGACCTGGAGGCGGGCGACGTGGCAGGGCGGCCTGGCGTCGATCGTCGGCGGGGCCCTGGCGACCATCTTCTTCGAATTCGTGCTGAAGGCGATCGCGCCGGGGGTGATGGAGGGGGCGAACGGCCTGACCGGGGCCGCCGCGATCGCCTCGAACTTCGGCGCCGACCCGTGGGGGATCCCGAGCATCTACCCGTCGGCGATCATCTCGATCGGGCTGCTCATCGTCGTCAGCCTGCTGACGCCGAAGCCCGATCCGAAGACGCTCGAGCGGTTGTTCGGGAAGTCGTAAAAGGCGGGCGGTGTCGGGTGGCCGGTTGTAGGCCGGCCCTTCAGGGCCGGCGCAGTGCCGCGTCAGAGGCAGCGCCGGGTCTGCCCTTCGACTCAGGCGCTCCGCGCCTTCGCTCAGGGCACCCCGAGCAGCGTCGAGGGGTGAAGACCCGGCCTACAGAGTTGGCGTCGTGCCCGCGCCTTCGCCGAAGAAGAACTCCTCCATCGCGCGGGCCATCATGTCCTGGGCTTCCTTCTGCCAGGGCATCAGGTGGTATTCGTTCAGGATCATCCGCATCCGGTCTTCCCACATCTTCCAGGCGCGCGCGGAGACGTTCTCGTAGATGCGCTGGCCCAGTTCGCCCGGCCACGGCGGCTCGGTGAGCCCGGGCAACTCGCGACCGAGTTTCACGCACTTGACCATCCGCTCGCCCGAGGGCGCACCGCTCGACGACTGCATGCTCATGCCTCCACGTGTCCCGATGTTATCATGGCCGTCGTGAGCGACCCCGCCGCGATCGAACCCGAAACGCGTCACCGCGACTGCTGGTATGGCCGGCGGACCCCGCACTGGCGGGAGCCTCTGACGGTGCAGACCATCGAAGACGGCCGGCTCCTCTACTGCGCCCACCCGATGATGTTCCCGATCGTCGGATACGCGTTCGACGTCCGGAACTGCGCGGGCTGCGACGCGTTCAAACCGCACCATTCCCGCCGTCCATAAACCGTCCCGCCGTCTCGAGCGTCTAAAGAAGTAAGGGTACGCTTATTCCAGAGAGTGCGAGGCGCGCCGGACGTCTGGCGCGCGGCTGTCGCCCGGGGGCCGGATCGACCGGCCGTGGCCCGGGCCGCGACAACACGGTGGCGCCGAGTCGCCAGCGTCCCGACGAAGTGACACCGGGATGTCTGCTGGCCAGGGCCGCAGCCGTTCTCGTCCGTCGAACCGTGGCCGCGCCGGCAGTGGGCGTGCGCGGCCAAGTCACAGGGAAATGTCGGGTTGTCGTTCCGGCGAACGACGTCGTGAGGTGGCAGGGTCGTGGCACGGTATTTGAAGCCCATCCGTTAAATGCACAGCGCACCAGGTCCAGGCATCCGCCGGATGGCGGGGAGGTTAGCCGTGAACGAAGGACGCAAGGAACGGCGCGGATTCGCGTCGATGTCACCGGAAAAGCAGCGTGAGATCGCCAGCAAGGGCGGGCGGGCGGCGCACCAGAAGGGCACCGCGCACGAGTGGACGTCGGACGAGGCCCGCACGGCGGGCCGCAAGGGCGGACAGGTAAGCCGCGGCGGCCGCGGCCGGCTCCGCGAACCCGGGGCCGGTTTCGGACCGGCGGGCGGGATGGGGATGCCGCCATCCTCGGGTGGCCGCTACTAGCGATCGGGCGCTGCCAGACACAGAAGCCCCGGCTGGCGCGGGCCCCTCGACGGTCAGTCGACGACCCGCGCCACCTGGACTCGAGCGTCGTTGAAGCAGGCGCCGGCGCCCACGTCGGATAACGTATCGGGCGCCAGTGCGGTGGCGGTCGACCGGTTGACCGTGCTCGACCGCCACATCCCCTTCGGCAGCAGGACCGTGCCCGGCCGCACCGTCGGTTCGATCGACAGCTTGCAGAGCACCTCGCCCAGCTGGTTGAACACCCTCACCGTGTTCCCTTCCTCCAGCCCCCGCGCCCGCGAATCGAACGGGTGCATCACCAGGGCGGCCTCCAGCCCGGGCAGTTCGCCGAGCGTCGAGCTGATCGTGCGGTCGTTCGACGGGGAGATGAGCGCCAGGGGGAAGTCGGGCGACGACGGGTCAGGCAGGTAGTGGTACAGGCCGTGAACCGACGCCCGATCGAGTTCGTCCGGACAGAGATGGATCTTCCCGTCGGTCGTGCCGGGCACGACGTCGATCATCTGCACCGGCGAGGGCCCGCACGGCGGCACCGGCTGTCGCGCGTCCCGGAGATCGTTGCCGAGGCTGCCCGGCAGGGAGCCGAGCACCTGTAAGAGCGTCTCCAGCTCGCCCTCCGGCCCCACGCCGTTGTCGAGACCGAGCGCGGTCAGCAACTCGCCGAACACGTCCGGGTTCGGGCGCGACTCGCCGACGGCGTCGATGACCGGCTGGACCAGTTGCAGGCTGAGCGCACCGTATCCGCGGGCGATGTCGTAGCCTTCGAGGAAGGTCGTCGCCGGCAGGACCACGTCGGCGTAGGCGGCGGTGTCGGTCATCACCTGGTCGAAGACGACCGTGAACAGATCGGTTCGCGCCAGCCCCTGGAGCACGAGGTTCTGGTTGGGAAGCGTCACGGCCGGGTTACAGTTGTAGACGAACAGCAGCTTCACCGGCGGCCGCGCGTCCTCGGTGAGGACCCGGCCGAGGTGGTTCATGTTGACGATCCGCGTCGCCGGCTCCGGCTCGCCAATCCACGTCCGCTCGATGCCCCACGCCGACGAGTTGCTCAGCGTGAACCCGCCGCCGCGCACGCCGAACTTCCCGGCCACCGCCGGCAGCGCCAGCACCGCGGCCGCCGCGCTGCCGCCGTTCCGGTTGCGCTCGAGCCCCCACCCGCACCGCACCAGCGCCGGCGAAGCCGCCGCGTACATCTCGGCGAACTCGCGAAGCGTCGAGGCCTGGACGCCGGCAACCGACGCCGCGCGATCGAACGTCCACTCGGTGGCGCGCGCGCGCAACCGGTCGGCGCCGTCCGCGTGCGCCGCGAGAAACGCCTGGTCCGCCGCGCCCGATTCGAACAGGTGCCGGTGGAGGGCGAGCGCCACCGCCAGGTCGGTCCCCGGCGCGAGAGGCACGTGAAGGTCGGCGTCCCTGGCGAGCGGCGTCACCCGCGGATCGACCACCACGAGTCGGGCGCCGTCCTTCCGGGCGGCCTGGATGAACGGCACGAGGTGGATGGACGACACCGACGGGTTCGCGCCCCAGATGACGATCAGCTTCGCGCAGGCGAAGTCCGGGTAGGTGACCGACGGCATCTGCCCGTACATCGCGGTCAGGACAGCCGAGGTCGGCGCCGCGCACACGTTGCGCGCCAGCCGCGACGCGCCGAGCCGCCTGAACAGCCGGGCGTCGAGGGCATCCTGCGTCAGCAGCCCGTTCGACCCGCCGTAGCAGAACGGCAGGATGGCCTCGCCGCCGAAGGTGTCGCGCGTGTCGGCCAGGCGGCGGGCGACGAGGTCGACGGCCTCGTCCCAGGTGAGACGGGAGAATGCGGCGTTGCCCTTCGGCCCGACGCGCGCCATCGGATGCCGGAGCCTGGCCGCGCCGTGCACCCGCTCCCCGAACTGCCGCACCTTCGCGCAGATGAAGGCTCCGGTGACCGGATTGCGTTCGGATCCGTCGAGGCTCGTGACGCGGCCGGCGCTGGTTCTCACCGCCAGGCTGCAGGAATCCGGGCAGTCGAGCGGGCACGCGGTTTCGATGACGTGGTCGTGCTTCGGGCGTGATGGAGCCATCCCCCCAGTCTACGACAGCCGTCCGCGACTTGCTGGAAACCTCGGGTGTGATTACGATTACGCGTTCCAGGAGCGTGTCCGCGCCTGACTCGGACACGCTCCCAGACGCGCCGACAGGAGGCCTCTGACATGCGACCGACATTTCGGATGCTGAGCGATTCGCTGGTCGAGCAGATCATCTCGGAGGGCATGGCGCTGCTGCGCCGGCCCGGCGTCCGCGTCCACAACGAGGAGGCGCGGCGCCTGCTGGCCGAGGCGGGCGCCGAGGTGGACCAGGCACACGTGGCGCGGATTCCCGAACGGCTGGTCCTGCAGGCGCTCGAAACGACCGCGCACGAGTTCGACCTGTTCACGCTCGACGGCAAGCCCGCCGTCCACTACGGCGGCGACCAGGTGCACTTCGATCCCGGGTCGGCGGCCCTGGCGATTCTCGACCCCGAGACCAACCGCCAGCGGGTCCCCTCGACGGCGGACTTCGTGAGGCTGATGAAGCTGGTCGAGCAGCTGCCGCAGATCGACGCGCAGAGCACCTCGATGATCTGCGGCGACGTCGTCGCCGAGATCGGGGACCTCTACCGGCTCTACCTGGCGCTCAATTTCATCCGCAAGCCGATCGTGACCGGCGCCTTCCGCACCGACACGTGGTGGGTGATGAAGGAGATGCTGGCCGCGGTCGCGGGCGGCGACGCCGCGCTGGCCGCGAAGCCGACCGCCGTGTTCGACGTCTGCCCGTCGCCGCCGCTGCTCTGGAGCGACCTGACGTGCCAGAACCTGATCGACTGCGCGCGCACGGGCATCCCGGCCGAGCTGGTGTCGATGCCGCTCGCCGGCGCCACCGCGCCGGTCACGCTGGCCGCCGCCGTCGTCCAGCACGCCGCCGAGTGCCTCAGCGGCATCGTCATCGGGCAGCTGGCGAAGCCCGGCGCGAAGATCGTCTGGGGCGGATCGCCGGCCGCGTTCGACATGCGCGAGGGCACCACGCCGATGGGCGACGTGGGCACGTGGATGATCGACTGCGCCTACACGCAGGTCGGCAAGCGCCTCGGCCTGCCGACGCACGCCTACCTCGGCATGAGCGACGCCAAGGTGCTCGACGCGCAGTGCGGCATGGAGTCGGCCGGCGGCACGCTGCTCGGCGCGCTCGCGGGCGTCAACATGATCTCGGGCGCGGGCATGATGGACTTCGAGAGCTGCCAGAGCCTCGAGAAGCTGGTCCTCGACGCCGAGATGATCGGGATGACCAAGCGCCTGCTCCGCGGGATCGAGCCGCGCGACGAGCCGATCGCGCTGACGCTGTTCGAGAAGCTCGGGCACCGGGCCGACTACCTGGCCGAGCCGCACACGCTGAAGTGGTTCAGCCGCGAGCTGTACCTGCCGTCGCCGGTGATCGACCGGGCCACGACCGACGGGTGGCTGCGCAAGGGGGCGACGACGGCCGCAGAACGCGCGGCCGAGCGGGTGCGGACGCTGGTGGCGGCGTACAAGCCGGCGCCGATGGCCCGCGAGCTGCGCGCCGAGCTGCGGGCGATCGCGACGGGCGCCGCGCGGAAGTTCGGGATGAACGAGCTGCCGCCGCTCCCGGAGGCTCAGGGCTAAGGCCCTGAGCGGCGTGAGGCGTAAGGCGTAGGGCGTAAGACGCAAGGCGTAGGGCGTAGGGCGTAAGACCGGAATCCTCTGGAGACGATATGTCCACAGCACTTCTCGCGCAGATCACGTCGAGCCTCGTCGAGGGCGACCCCGACGCAACGGTGGCGGGCGTCAGGGCGGCGATCGCCGCCGGCCTCGAGCCGATGACGATCATCGACGGTGCACTTGTGGTCGGCATGCGGACGGTGGGCGAAAAGTACGCCTCGGGCGAGTACTTCCTGCCGAACCTCATCGTCTCGGCCAACGGGATGAAGCAGGCCATGGCGCTGCTCGAGCCCGAGCTGAAGGCCCGGCGCCAGTCGCTGAAGTCGGCCGGCACGGTCGTGATCGGCACCGTGCGGGGCGACATCCACGAGATCGGCAAGTCGCTCGTCGGGGTGATGCTGGCGGCCAACGGCTTCGAGGTCCACGACCTGGGCGTGGACGTGCCGGTCGACACCTTCATCGCGCGCGTCAAGGAGACCGGGGCCAACCTCGTCGGCCTTTCGGCGCTGCTGACGACGACGATGCACGGGCAGAAGGACGTGATCGAGGCGCTGGTGAAGGCGGGGCTGCGCGCCCAGGTGAAGGTGATGGTGGGCGGCGCGCCGGTGAGCCGGACATGGGCCGACGGGATCGGCGCCGATGGCTGGGCCCAGGACGCGGTATCGGCGGTCGATCTGGCGACGAAACTGGTGGCGCAGCTGTAGGCAATCAGGCTTCGGGCTTCAGGCTTCGGGCTTCGGGCCGTGTCAGGAAGTCACGCGGCCCTATCCGTCGCCGCAGTCGTGATACGGCCTGAAGCCCGAGGCCCGTAGCCTGAGGTCGAGTTCCCCCCCGATGGACATCGCCATTGTCGGCGGCGGCGCGGCGGGACTCGCGACCGCGATCTTCGCGGCGCGGCGCCTGCCGGCCGCTCGGGTCGTCGTCTTCGATACCGCCCATCGTCCCGGCGCGAAGATCCTCGTGAGCGGCGGCGGCCGCTGCAACGTCACCAACCGCGTCGTCTCGGCGAGCGACTTCTGGGGCGGCGACCGGCGCGTGGTCGCGAGCGCGCTGCGCGCATTTTCGGCGGCCGACGCGGCGGCGTTCTTCGACCAACTCGGCGTCAGGCTGCACGAAGAGGAGGACGGCAAGCTGTTTCCCGACAGCAACAGCGCCCGGGAAGTGCTCGGCGCGCTGCTCGACGCGGCGGCGCGAGCCGGCGTCGAGTTCCGGACGGGCAGTCGCGTGGAGTCGGTCCGGCCGGCCGGCGCGGACGGATTCAGCGTGCACGGCGGCGAATGGGCCGAGACGGCGCGACAGGTGGTCATGGCCACGGGTGGGCTGTCCCTGCCAAAGAGCGGCAGCGACGGCGGCGGTCTTGCGATCGCCCGCGCGCTCGGCCACCGCGTCGTCCCCACGTCGCCGGCGCTCGTGCCGCTCGTGCTGGACGGCACGTTCCACGCGCGCTTCAGCGGCATCGCCCACGAGGCGGGGGTGGCGGTCACCGGTGAGGGGCAGCGCACGGTGACGCTCCGCGGGTCGCTGCTCTGGACGCACTTCGGCGCGAGCGGGCCGGTCGCGCTCGACGCGTCGCGCCACTGGCATCGCGCGAAGGTCGAGGGGCGTGAGGTCCAGCTTCGGCTGTCGTTCCTGCCGGCGCTCGATTTCGCGGGCGTGGAGCGGCTCCTGCTCGACGCGGCGGCGGCGAGGCCGTCGGCCATGCTGCGGACGGTCCTCTCGGACCACCTGCCGGCGGCCCTGGCGACCGGCCTCCCGGAGGCGGCGGGCCTCGATCCCGACACGCGGCTCGCGGACCTCGCGCGCGGGAGCCGGCGCACGCTCGCCCACGCGCTCGTGTCCTGGCCCCTGCCGGTGACCGGCAGTCGCGGATACAACTACGCGGAAGTGACCGCCGGGGGGGTCGCCCTGGACGAGATCGACCGCGGGACGATGGAGTCGAGGGTGTGTCCGGGCCTCTTCCTGGTCGGCGAAGTGCTCGACGTGGACGGGAGACTCGGTGGGTTCAATTTCCAATGGGCCTGGTCGAGCGCGTACGTGGCGGCGCGCGGCCTGGCCTTGGTCACCGATGGAGAGCGACGCAATGGCTGAACGAGAGACGGTTGGTTTCATTGGTCTGGGCCTGATGGGAAAGCCGATGGCCCTGAATCTCATCAAGGCGGGTTTCTCCCTCGTCGTCCACAGCCGGAGCCGGGGACCGGTGGATACGCTCGGGCGCGCCGGCGCGCGGGTCGCGGCCAGCTCCGCCGAGGTGGCGCGCGAGACGTCGGTCGTCATCACGATGGTCCCCGACTCACCGGACGTCGAGCTGGTGCTGGCGGGACCGAACGGCGTGTTCGAGGGGGTCCGGACGGGCGCGGTCCTCATCGACATGAGCAGCATCTCGCCCGTGCTGACGCGGCGCCTGGCCGCCGAGGCCACCCGCCGCGGCGCCACGCTGCTCGACGCCCCGGTCAGCGGCGGCGAGATCGGCGCGATCCAGGGGACGCTGTCGATCATGGTGGGCGGCGACGCGGCCGCCCTCGAGCGGGTGAGGCCGATCCTGAACGCGATGGGCAACCCCGATCGGGTCGTCCACATCGGCGAGTCGGGCGCGGGACAGATCTGCAAGGTCTGCAACCAGATGGCGATCGGCGGCGCCCTGGCCGCCGTCAGCGAGCTGATGGCGCTCGCGACCAAGGCGGGCGTGGACCCGGCGAAGGTGCGCGAGGCGCTGCTCGGCGGCTTCGCCGCCAGCCGCGTGCTGGAGGTCCACGGCCAGCGCATCCTCGAGAAGAACTACAAGCCGGGGTTCCGCGCCGGTCTGTTCCACAAGGACCTGGGCATCGCCATGGAAACGGCGCGGTCGTGCGGCGTGCCGACGCCGGTGAGCGCGATGGTCGCGCAGTTGGTGGGCGCGATGATCGCCTCCGGTCATGCCGACGACGACTACTCGGGCCTGGCGCAGGTGCTGTTCGAGATGGCGAGGGTGTAGGCGTGGGCGGGATCCCCGGGATCACGTCCGCCGAGCAGGAGGTGTACGAGGCGTTGGGCGCGCTCGGCATCGCGTTCGAGCGGTTCGCGCACCCGCCGGTCTTCACGGTGGAGGAGGCCGAGCGCTACTGGGCCGGGATCCCGGCGACGCACTGCAAGAACCTGTTCCTGAGGAACGCGAAGGGGACGCGCCACTACCTGGTGGTGCTCGGCCACTTGAAGAGGGCCGACCTGCGCGCGCTGTCGGCGGCGCTCGGCGACGACCGGCTGAGCTTCGCCTCGCCCGAGCGGCTGATGCGGTTCCTGCGCCTCACGCCTGGGGCCGTTTCGCCATTCGGCCTGATCCACGACTCGGCGCGCGAGGTGATCGTCGTCCTCGATTCCGACCTGCCGGGCACCGAGCGAATCGGGTTCCATCCGAACGTCAATACGGCTACGATTACGCTGCCAACGGCTGAGTTTCTGCGGTTCCTCACGGACCGGGGGAACGTCGTGAAGCGGGTAGGAATCGCGTAGCGGACGCTTGGCCGGCTGAAGGCCGACGACTGACGGCTGCCGGCCGAGTCAATGAGATCACGCTGCGCACCGTCAGCCGTCGGCCATCAGCCGTCGGCCCGAGAGGATACATGTCAAACCCCGACACCCACGAAACCGCGGCCGTCCAGCCCTTTCCGAAAGCCTTCTGGACCGCCAACGTCACCGAGCTGTTCGAGCGGGCCGCCTACTACTCGATGGCGAGCTTCGTCGTCATCTACCTGGGGCAGCTCGGGTTCGGCGACACGTGGCCGTCGTTCCTCAACTCGACCGTGCTCTGGGGGCTGGTCTACTTTCTCCCGATCCTCTCCGGCACGATCGCGGATCAGATTGGCTTCCGGCGGGCGCTGCTGATCGCGTTCGTCCTGCTGGCGGCGGGCTACCTCCTGATGGGGTACCCGGTCTGGTTCGGCGGCAGCCTGCTCGCGCCCACGATCGGCAAGGACTTCACCGCGACCACTCGCGACGCCGTCGTCGTGGTCACCGCGATCCTGCTGATCGGCGTCGGCGGGTCGATCGTGAAGCCCTGCATCTCGGGCACGGTGCAGAAGACCGCCGGCTCGCGGGCGACGCTCGGCTTCGCCATCTTCTACATGGTGATCAACATCGGGTCGCTCTTCGGGCGCGGCACCGCGTTCGTCGTCCGCAGCGGGTCGAGCGTGGGCACCATCCTGACCGTCGTCGCCATCTGCTCCGCCGCCGCGGCCGGCATCGTCGCGCTCGTCTACTGGACGACGCGGGCGGACAGGGCGAAGGCGGGCGTGTGGCTGCCGACCGTCGGCTTCACGCTCATCGTCGTCGCCGGCGGCGCGACGGTCTACGGCCTGTTCAGCGCCCGCGCGGCCGAGCGGTCGGGCCTCGACGCGGCGCGGCTCTCGTATATCTTCGCGGTGGCCGCGGTGGCCGCCGCAGTGGCGTTCTTCGTCGTGCTGTTCGCCTACCGCGAACCGGCGATCCCGGCCGGCGCGCCGGCCAAGCCGCGCCGCACGCCGCGCCGCATTCTGATGGACATGGTGCTCGTGCTGGGCAGCCTCCGGTTCGCGCTGTTCCTGCTCGTCATGTCGGGGTTCTTCTTCATCTACAACCAGGTCTACAACGTGCTGCCGCTGTACGCCAAGCGGGTCGTCGAGACCAACCCGGCGATGGATCTCTACACGGCGGCCAACCCCTTCATGATCGTGTGCTTTCAGCTCATGATCTCGCGCGCCTTCGGCAAGATGAAGCCGATCCTGTCGATGGTGGTCGGGACGCTCATCGTCAGCATCGCCATGCTCATCAACCTGGCGCCGCTCTACGTCGCCGGGGGGCCGCAGGCGATCGTCGCCAACTGGCTGCCGATCGCGTCGGTGTTCATTATCCTGACGGTGGCGCTCATCGCCCTCGGCGAGCTGTTCACCTCGGCGCGAATGTACCAGGTACATCGGCGCCCTGGCGCCGAAGGGGCAGGAGGGGCTCTTCCTCGGCTACGCGAATCTCCCGCTGGCGCTCGGCGCCATGGTCGGCGGCCCGGTCGGCGCGCTCATCTTCAACAAGATCATGGCGAGGGGCGCCACCACCCGGCCGGATGGCCTCCTGGAACTGGTGCAGGCGAACAACGCGCTCGGATGGCTGGTGCTGCTGGGCATCGGCCTCGTCTCGACGGCCGCGCTGTGGCAGTTCAACCGGTGGATCGAGCGGCCGGCGGTGACCTTCGCCCGCCCGACCAAGGCCCCGGACGGCGTGGCCGTCCTCGGCGGTCTCGCCATCGCCCTCGGCGCGTGGGCCCTGGTCGAGGCCGGCCTCCTTCTCACCTCGTTCGAGGCGACGTTTCGAAGCGTGGCGACCCTGGTCCTGCTGCTCGGGTGGGCCGTGCTCGATGCCAGTGTCGGCCTGCAGATGATCAAGGGGAAGAGCTGGGCGCGGGGCGTCTTCATCGTCGGCTTCCCGACGCTCTGGGCGCTGACGGCGTCGAGCTTCACCGGCGCGGCCCTGGGCGCCAGCGTCGCGTGCTGGGTGATCGGCCTGGTGATTCTGACCCGACCCTCGGCGATTGGTTACTTCGGGGAGGCGTAGGGCTCTGAGCCAAACGTAGGCCGGCCTTTCCGGGCTGGCCACTGTCCGGCGGGCCTGAAGGCCCGCCCTACGTACGGTCCGTGCAGCCGCCGTCAGCCCTCAGCCTTCAGCCAAGGTCGTCGAGCCAGAGGGCAACCTCGGCGTCGGACGGCTGGCGCCAGTCGCCCCGCGGCGAGAGCGCGACCGACCCGACCTTCGGCCCGTCGGGCATGACGGACCGCTTCCACTGGTTCGCGAAGAACCGCGTCACGAACACGCGCAGCCACTTCCTGATGGCGGCCGCGTCGTAGCGCCCGCCGAAGGCCTGCTGGGCCAGCAGCTCGATCTTCTTCGGGCGGCTCGCCCAGCGCGCGAAGTGATAGAGGAAGAAGTCGTGCAGCTCGTACGGCCCGATGATTTCCTCGGTTCGCTGCGCGACCGCGCCGGGCTTGTCGCCGGGCAGCAACTCCGGTGAGATCGGCGTCTTGAGCACGTCCTCGAGAACCGTGCGCGCCGGGGCGAATGCCGGCTGCGCCGCCACCCATCCCACCAGGTGCCGCACGAGCGTCTTCGGCACCCCCGCGTTCACGTTGTAGTGCGACATGTGGTCGCCGTTGAACGTGTTCCAGCCGAGCGCGATCTCCGACAGGTCCCCCGTGCCGAGCACCAGTCCGTGCAGCTGGTTGGCGCGGTTCATCAGGATCATCGTCCGGTAGCGCGCCTGGACGTTCTCGTAGGTGACGTCGTGCACCGCCGGGTCGTGGCCGATGTCGCGGAACTGGCGGAGGCACCCCTCGGTAATGTCGATCGTCTCGAGCGTCACCCCGCACGCCTTCGCGAGACGCTCGGCGTTGCCGCGCGTCCGGTCGCTCGTGCCGAAGCCCGGCATCGTGCACGCGACGATCGCCGTGCGCGGGAGATGGAGCGCGTCGGCGGCGCGAACGGCGACCAGCAGCGCCAGCGTCGAGTCGAGGCCGCCAGACAGGCCGACGACCAGGTGCCCGATGCGGGCGTGCGAGAGCCGCTTGACGAGCGCCGAGGTCTGGATCGAGATGATCTCCTCGGTCCTGCGGTTGCGTTCCTCGTCGTCGCGCGGGATGAACGGCGCCGGGTCGATCGGCCGCCGGAGCGGGGCGCCGGGGTGCAGCGGCAGTTCGACGTCGATCAGCCGCCACGCCATGGGCGGGAAGGCGTGCAGAGAGTCGCCGAAGCTCGTCGTCCGCTCGCGGTCGAGGCGGAGGTGCTCCACGTCGACGTCGGCGACGATCAACTCGCCCTCGAGCGCGAAGCGGCGCGACTCGGCCAGCATCGCGCCGTCCTCGGCCACCATCGCGTGGCCGCCGAAGACGACGTCCTGCGTGGACTCGCCGGTGCCGCACGAGGCGTAGGCGTAGGCGCAGATGCCGCGGGCCGACTGCTGGGCGACCAGCAGCCGGCGGTAGTCGGCCTTGCCCACCAGTTCGTTCGACGCCGACAGGTTCAGGATGAGATGCGCGCCGTGGAGGACCTGGAACGAACTGGGAGGCAGCGGTCCCCACAGGTCCTCGCAGACCTCGACGCCGATCACCACCTCCGACCCGGCCTGGGCACGGAAGAGCAGGTCGGTGCCGATCGGCACCTGGTGCCTGCCGATGGCGACCTCGCACGCGACCAGATCGCGCGACGAGGCGAACCACCGCTCCTCGTAATACTCCTTGTAGCCTGGGATGTAGGTCTTCGGCACCAACCCGCGAATCTCGCCGCCCGAGACGACCGCCGCAGTATTGAAGAGGTTTCCCTCGACCGCCAGCGGGAAGCCGACCACGAGGAGCGGCCGTATGCCCGACGACGCCTCGGCCAGTTCGAGCAGCGCGCCGACGGCACGGTCGAGGAGCAGGTGCTGGTGGAACAGGTCCCCGGCGGTGTAACTGGTCAGGCTCAGCTCGGGAAAGACGACGACCTGCGCGCCCTCCTCGTCGGCCCGGCGGGCGACGGCGAGAATCTGGCGCAGGTTGAAGTCGAGGTTGGCGACCTCGAGCCGCGGGACGGCGGCCGCCAC
Organism: uncultured Acidobacteriota bacterium; assembly: GCA_963776495.1. GTDB lineage: Bacteria > Acidobacteriota > Vicinamibacteria > Vicinamibacterales > Fen-181 > FEN-299. Next base: position 741,914 of record CAVZMW010000004.1, read on the forward strand.
CCGGACGAAGCCGAAATCAGGCCGGGATTCCTGGGTCATCCTGGGTGTTATCATACTGCACGTTCGGCCTGCGCCTTACGCCCCGCGCCTTACGGACGGCCCCATTCTCTCAGGATGCCGACCATGGTCAGGTCTTCGCCATCGACGCCAGCGGTCCTGTTCCTGCGCGCCCAGGGGGTGAGCTTCTCCGAACTTTCGTACCGGTACGAGGACCGGGGCGGGACGGCCGTGGCCTCTCGCGAACTGGGCGTGCCCGAGCACGCGGTGGTCAAGACGCTGGTCATGGAGGACGACACCCGCGCGCCGCTGATCGTGCTCATGCACGGCGACCGCGAGGTGTCGACCAAGGCGCTCGCGCGGCAGATCGGGGCCAGGTCGATAGTGCCCTGCAAGCCCGAGGTGGCCACCCGGCATACCGGCTACCTGGTCGGCGGGACTTCGCCCTTCGCCACCCGCAAGCCGATCAGCGTCTACATCGAGCGGAGCATCCTCGACCTGCCCACCATCTACATCAACGGCGGCAGCCGCGGCTTCCTGCTCGGCGTCGCCCCGGCCGACGTCGTCCGCGTACTGAAGGCCACGCCGGTGGACGTCGCGCTCGAATAGATGGGCCTCTCATCCCGGTTCGAAGTTATCCTGCGCCGGCCACACCATGTCGTCTTCGCCCCTGATCCCTGATCCCCGATCCCTGATCCCTGACCCCGATCCCCGTGCTATCCTGCCGCCCGTGCGCATCGCTCAACCCTCCGAGTTCTCCCTGACCGTCGAACGATCCCGCTTCTACGCGCTGCTCGCCCCGCTCGCCTCGCCGGCCGACATGGAGGCGCTCGTCAAGAATCGGCGACGCGATTACCGCAAGGCCGTCCACCACTGCTGGGCATACCGCTGTCGCGACGCGTCCGGCGCCCTCGTGGAGACCTCGAAGGACGATGGGGAAGTCGGACATCCGGGCCGTGTGCTCCTGGAACTGATGAAGAAGCACGACCTCGAGGGCGTGCTCGTCGTCTCGCGGATCTTCGGCGGCGTGAAACTCGGCGTCGGCGGCGTCTCGCGCGCGTTCCGCGACGCGGGGCAGGGCGCCATCAACAAAGGGGCTCAAGGCTCACCCCTCGACGGTGCTCGGGGTGCCCTGAGCGAGGGCGCCGTGCGCCCGAGTCGAAGGGCAGGACCCAAGGCTCAGGGGTAGGGGCGAGGGGCGAGGGACCGCGCACCGGGTGTAGGGCGACCCTTCAGGGTTGCCGAGGGCTACGACGTCAGCGGCCAGGGGCTCGCGGTCGCCCCATCCGATTCGCTGAGCTCGTTCGGAGGGCAGGGCCGGCGACCACGCGCTCGCAGGAGGGCTGCCTGATGGCAGAAACGGCGCGGGAGCCCCATGGGGCGTCTGTGTGCCCCTGGTGGCTGATGTACTTCGCCGACCACCGGCTGCGGCGGTGGTTCCAGCCGACCGGCCCGGTGATCGACTCGGTGGTGGCAGCTGGCAACTCCTGCCTGGACGTCGGCTGTGGAATGGGCTACTTCACCATCCCGCTCGCGCGACTCGTGGGCCCAACCGGGCACGTGACGGCGGTCGATCTGCAACGGAAGATGCTGGATGGCGCGGCGAGGCGGGCGAACCGAGAAGGCCTGGCCGACCGGATCGACATGCGCCTGGTCACGGATCCAGGCTGGGCGGCGCCAGGTCGATACGACTTCATCCTGGCGATGTGGATGCTGCACGAGGTGCCGGATCAGCGGGAATTCCTCGCCACGCTCCGGACGACGCTGAAGCCGGGCGGACGATTCCTCCTCGTCGAGCCGCGCCTTCATGTAGGGGAGCGGCAGTGGCAGGATTCACTCGAGATTGCCCAGGCCGCAGGGTTCCGCACCCAGACGTCGCCACAAGTGAGGTACAGCCGCGCTGCGATCCTCCAGTGAGGGAGAGAAGGCGGTCCGATGGGCAAGCGACTCCGGAAGACCGAGCTGCTACGCGAAGCCGAGCGCGAACGCCAGGCGCTCGACGACGTCCTGGCAAACCTGTCGCCTCGTCAGATGACGACGGCCGGCGTCACGCGCGGCGGGTGGTCCGTGAAGGACATCCTCGCGCATCTCGTCGAATGGCAGCGTATGAACCTGGACTGGTATGCCGCCGGGTTGCGTGGCGAGAAGCCGGCGATCCCCGCGCCCGGGTACACGCTGCGCGACCTGCCGCGGTTCAATGCCATGATCTACCGCAAGCACCACCGGCGGTCCCTTCGCGCGGTCCTGGCGGATTATCGTTCCTACGACGACCAGGTCGTGGATCTCATCCGGCGATCGCCCGACGCGGATCTGGTGACGCTCGGACGGTTCTCGTGGACCGGTCCCTCCTGGACGCTCAGCGATTACCTCCGCGCCTCGACGGCCGCGCACTACCTCTGGGCGCGGACCCGGATTCGCCGCTGGCAACGGGCGCAGGAGAAGGGCACCGCCTTGGCGTCGACGGAACGACCGACGCGGTAGTCGGATTCGCTGGGGCGCGGGGTGGCAGGGCCAGTGATCGGCGGGTCTGAGGACCGAGACAAGCAAGGCTGAAGAGCGTGTGAACAAATCGGACTCAAGGCTCAGGCCGGAAACCCAGCAAATCTGATTGAGCCCTGAGCCGGCTGATTACTTCACAGGCTCTTCAGCCCTGCTCGTCAGGCTCGCGCCAGCCAGAAGCCTTGAGCCCTGAGCCTCTTAGCTTGAGCCTTGAGCCCTGAGCCTGCTATGGTCTCGCCCCGTCTTCCTTCAGCGTCTCTCTCAGCGCCTCCACGAGCCGGTCCGCGTCCTGGGCCGAGAAGGGCATCGGCGGCTTGATCTTGAGCACGTTGTGGAGCGGCCCGTCGGTGCTGACGAGTACGCCGCGGTCCTTCAACCGGTTGACGAGGTAGCCGGCCTGTCGCGCCGCGGGCCTGAGCGACTCGCGGTCCTCGACCAGCTCGACGCCGAGGAACAGCCCGAGCCCCCGCACGTCGCCGACGATGGGGAAGTCCTCCCTGAGCGCCGACAACCCGCCCATGAGCCGCGCGCCGACGTCGAGCGCGTGCGCCTGCAGCTTCTCGTCGCGCATCACGTCCAGCACCGCCAGCCCTGCCGCGCAGGCCGCCTGCGTGCCGCCGAACGTGTTGAAGTACTCCATCCCGTTGTCGAACGCCTCCGCAATCTCGGGCGTCGTGACGACGGCGCCGAGGGGGAAGCCGTTGCCGATCGGCTTGCCGAGCGTCACGATGTCGGGCGTCACCCCCTGCGTGTCGAAGCCCCAGACGTGTGTCCCCACGCGGCCGAACCCCACCTGCACCTCGTCGGCGATCGCCACTCCTCCTGCCTCGCGCACCGCCGCGTAGGCGCCGGCCAGGTAGCCGTCCGGCAGCACGATCTGCCCACCGCATCCGGGCAGCGACTCGCAGATGAAGGCCGCAACCTCGCGGCCGTCGCTCTCGGCGCGCTCGATCGCCCTCGCGACCTCGGCCGCGTAGCGAGCCCCCGCCATGCGGTCGTCCGCGCGGTAGGGACCGCGATACGTGTCCGGCATCACGACCGGGTGGACGTAGGGCGGGCGCCCGGCGCCGCCCGGCCCGGCGAACTTGTACGGGCTGATCTCGACGAGCGTCGTCGTGTTGCCGTGGTACGCCACGTCCACGACGACGACGTCGCGCCGGCGCGTGTAGGCGCGGGCGAGCCGCAGCGCCAGCTCGTTCGCCTCGCTTCCGCTGCACACGAGGTAGCAGACGCTCAGCGGTGGCGGCATCAACGCCGACAGGCGCTCCGCGTAGACGAGGATCGACTCGTGCAGGTACCGCGTATTGGTGTTCAGCACCGCCATCTGCCGCGCCACCGCCTCGACGACGCGCGGATGGTTGTGGCCGACGTGCGGGACGTTGTTGACCGCGTCCAGGTAGCGGCGGCCGTCGGCGTCGTAGAGATACTGCCGATACGCGCGCGCGGCGACGATGGGATCCCGGTACGAGACGCTGAGGTTGCGGCCCAGGTGGCGCCGCCTCGATTCGAGCATCGCGCCGCGATCCGTCCCGCGCGCATCCATCCGTCGATCCGGCACGCCCACGATCGCGTTCGGGTCGGGGCACAGGCTGGTCCAGATGTCGCGCTCGCCCGGCGCGGCGACGCCGGGGAATTCCCCCTCGCGGCCCAGCATGTCGGCGATGACCTGGAAGTGGAGGTGCGGCGGCCATCCGCCGTTCACCGACGGGTCGCCGAGCCTGGCGATCAAGCCGCCGCGGTCAATCCGCCGCCCGGCCTCCATTCCCTCGAGCGATGACAGGCTCAGGTGCCCGTAGAGCGTGTAGAACCGCAAGTCACCGGGGCCGTCGCCGACGAGGTGCTCGAGGACGATCGTCGGGCCGTAGTCGCCGTCGCCCGCGTTGTTCGCCACGCTGTGCACGGTTCCGTCGAGCGGCGCGAAGACCCCCGAGCCGGCCTCCGAGAACAGGTCGATCCCCAGGTGGACGGTCCGGTTCTCGTCGTGCCAGTTGTTCGCGTGGCGGAACAGATCGGTGACGTACACGAGGCGGGCCTCGTTGTACCGGCCGACGGCGATCTCGGCCCCGCTCTCGGCCATCATGCGGTCGACGTGCGCGCCGAAGGTGTCGATGTCCCCCACGATGTCCGGCCGGGGGAGGTCGAGGCTGCCGACGCTCAGGTCGAGCACGACCCGCGGCGTGGTCCGAAGATCCTTCCCCATGACCGGCGCGAACTCGCCTCGATGTGCCGCCAGCCACGCCTCGACTCTCGTTGACGCCGCGCACGGCGGCAGACCGCAGGCCCCGCGGAACGCGCAGACGGCCAGCGACGGGGCGACGCGGTCGAGACGTTCGAGCAGCCGCCACGCCTGCTCCTGGCTGATGAGCAGGTACTCGTTGCCCGGCGCGGCCTCCGCCTGCCTGGCGGCCATCGTCACGCTCAGCGCGAGCCGGGCGCGGATGAGCGGCAGCAGGACCGTCCGCTCCTCGTCCTCGAGCGGCAGGACCGCGTGGAAGCCGCGGGCGACGGCGGCCGCGGCGCCGACAGGATCGGGCTTGTCGAGCATGGCGTAGGTGCACGCCACCGCGAGGTCCGCGACCACCGCCAATCGGATCATGTCGCCGAGATCGATGACGCCGACCTCACCGGGCTCGCCGTCCGGTCCCTCCCCGACGATGACGTTGTAGTCGTTCCAGTCGTTGTGGACGACGTGCGAGCGCAGGCCGCCGGCGCGCGGCGCCACCTCGCGCGCGAACTCGGCGAGCACCCGCTCCACGAGCCCCCGGCGGCGCGCGTCGGGGAAGCGGGCCAGCTCCGCGCCAATCCATGGCGCGCCGAGAAGATCCCACGGCAGCGGCCGCGCCATCGCCGGGTGCGCGAAGTCGGCCAGCGCGCGGCTGGTCCGGGCGACCAGGCGTCCGAGCTTGTCGAGCAGCGCCTCGGTGTGCGGGCGCACGTCGGCGAGGACCGCGCCATGCACCCATGTGAGCAGCCTGATGAAATGCTCGCGGCCGTCGGCGCCTGCGACCTTCAGGATCGGCTCGCCGGAGGCCGAGCGCTGCACGCGCGGAACCGCCAGGCCGGGCGCGCGGGAGGCGAGGTGCTCGAGTGCCGCGTTCTGGAACTCGAGCGTCGTCAGCGGCTCCGTCGCGTTGGCGATCTTGAGCACGAACCGTCGGCCGTCGGCCGTCGTGAGGCAGAAATTCTGGTCGCGCTCGCTCGGCAACGGGTCGGCCGACGCGGTCACTCCGAAGTGCCGCGACGCCAGGGTTTCCGCTTCGAGGCGACCGAACTGCGGGGCGTGCTGCACGACTACGTCCATAGCGGGGAAGCCATGTTACCATCGGCTCTCAACTCCGCGCGAACACGGGCATGAACGAACCACAACGACTTCTCCTCACGGGCGGCGGCACGGCCGGGCACGTGAACCCGGCCCTGGCCATCGGCTGGGCCGTGGCGGGATCGGACACCCGCATGCTGTTTGTCGGCGTGCGTGGCCGGGCCGAGGCCGACGTGGTGCCGCGAGAGGGGATCCCGATCCGGTTCGTGAGGGCCTCCAGCTATCCCGGCGGACGTCCGTCGATGGCGCTCGTCCGGTTCGCGCTGAACCTGGCGGTGGGCTTCGTCCAGGCGTGCCGGATCGTCTTGACCTTCCGGCCGACGGTCATCGTCGGCACCGGCGGGTTCGCGGCGGCGCCGGTGATGTTCGCGGCGGCGTTTCTCAGGAGCATCGGGCTCAGCCGGGCGCGCCTCTACGTCCACGAGCAGAACGCCGAGCCGGGCATGCTCAACCAGGCGGTGGGCCGGATGGCCGACCGCGTCTTCGTCACCTTCCCGGAGACGCTCCGGCACTTCCCGGGAAACGGCGTGCTCGCCGGCTATCCCCTCCGGCACCGGATCACGGGCGTGGACCGCGAACAGGCGCGCGCGCGGCTCGACTTCCCGGTTCCTCCGGGCCGCCAGGTCGTGTTCGCCTTCGGGGGCTCGCAGGGGGCCCGCACCGTCAACCGCGCGGTGGTGGACGCCCTGCGCTACCTGCTTCCGTTGAAGGACCGCCTGTTCGTGGTGCACGGCACGGGGCTGTTCAAGGGCGGGACCTACGACGCGGGAGCGGACACGCGGGCGCGGCTGGAGTCGACCTACACGGAGGCGGAGCGGCGCGAGATCGAGTCGTTCTACGTCAGCCGCCCGTTCTTCCACCAGATCGAGAACGTCTACGCGCTCGCCGATCTTGTCGTAGCGCGCGGCGGCGCGGGCAGCCTCTACGAGATCGCCTCGCTCGGCAAGCCTGCGATCGTGATCCCGAAATCGAACCTGCCGGGGGATCACCAGGTGATGAACGCGCGCGCCATGGCCCGGTGCGGCGGCGCGGTCGTGATCTACGAAGGCGTCAACCTGGTGGAGGGCCAGATCGTCGAGCAGGTGAGTGGCCGCGCGCTCGCGGGCACCATCTCGAGACTGCTCTCCGACCCGCAGGCGCTCGCGGCGATGGCACGGCGGAGCCGCGCCTTCAGCCAGGACGACGCGCTGCGCGTGATCATGCGGTGGATCAAGGGAGGCCCGGCCGCGGATGACGCCGTCCGGGCGGCGGCCGGGGCGGCGGCCGACGACGCGCCCGGCGAGAAGCCCGGCGGGCAGGCGTTCGAGCCGCTGCCCTCGAACCACGTCCTGCTCGGGCGGCTGGAGCGGGCCCTGTCCGAGCGAGGGGCCGCGTACCGGCCCGAAGATCTCGTGCCCGCGCTCGGCGACCGCGCGTATTTCGTCAGCCGCTCCGCGTTGCTGCTGGCGAGCGAGTCGTGGGAGCGCCGCAACCTCGGCGTCAAGCTGCTCGGCCTGCTCAAGGCCCGCGAGCAGGAGCCGCTGCTGCTGGCCCTGCTGGCCGACAAGCGCCCGGCTCCGCTCGTCAAGCGGATGCTCGGCGGCGACTACCTGCAGGTGGGCTTCATCCGGCGCAACGTCATCACCGCGTTCGGCCGGATTGGGGATCCTTCGCCCGCGGTTGAAGCGGCGCTTCTGGCGGCGTTCGACGACCCCTACTACGAGGTCAGGGCCGAGGCCGCGCGCGTCTCGGCACGGCTCGCGGCCGGCTTCCGGGACCGCGACGCCCTCGTGGCCGGCCTGAAGCGCCTGCTGCCCGACCGCTGGCTCGAGGTCGCGGCTGCCGCGGCGCGGGCACTTGGCGAGGTGGGGTCCGAGCGCGATGCGCTGCCGGCCCTGCTCGCCCTGAAGGACGCGCGGTTCTGGCACCTGCGGGCCGCCGCGCTCGAAGGGCTGCTGGCGCTGGTCGCCCGGGGCGAGGGCGGCGACCCGGGGGCCCTGGCCGCCGGGGTGAACGGCTTCGTGCTCACCTCGACCGACTTCAAGCCGGAATTCGAAATCAAGCGCCTGTACGGCCGGCTGCTGAAGGCGGTGGCCGCCCGTGAAGGAGGCGAGCGATGATCTACCTGATCGGCGCGCTGCTGCACTCGCGGGTTGGATCGCTCGGCCTGCTGCGCCTGGCCGAATACCTGACCGTGCGCGCCATCGGCGCGGCGCTGACGGCGGTCGTCCTCATGCTCGTCGTCACCCCGCGGTTCATCTGGTACCTGCACCGGCGCGGCGTGGTGGACCAGTGGCGCGACACGGGCGTGCCGTCGGCGTTCGACAAGGCCGGGACGCCGGTCATGGGCGGCACGGTCATGATCGGCTGCATCGTCGTCGGCACGCTGCTGTGGTGCAACCTCACCAGCCCCTACGTGCTCACCGTGCTGGTGGCGCTGCTCTGGTTCGGCGGCATCGGCCTGGTCGACGACCTGGCCAAGTGGAAGACCGGGTCGGGCAACTCCGGCATGACCGAGGCGATGAAACTCCTCCTCCAGGGCGCCTTCGCGCTGGGGTTCGTGCTGCTGCTGGCCGGCCCGTGCTCGCCGCTGCCGGCGTCGCAGGCGACCACGCTCTACGTGCCGTTCCTGAAGTTCCCGATCGCCCGGTCGGCGATGATCTACCTGCCGTTCGTGTTCATCTTCGTGATGCTCGTCGGGAACGCCGTGAACATCACCGACGGCATGGACGGCCTGGCGATCGTCCCGTCGGTCTTCGTGGTGGGCGTGCTCGGCTTCTTCGCCTACATCATGGGGAATGCGATCTGGGCGAAGTACCTCTTCTACCCGTTCCTCAAGGAAGCGGGCGAGCTGATCGTCTTCTGCGCGGCGTTCGCGGGCGCGGGGCTCGGCTTCCTCTGGTACAACGCCTACCCGGCCCAGATCTTCATGGGCGACGCCGGGTCGCTGGCGATCGGCGGCTGCATCGCCACCATCTCGGTCCTGCTCAAGCAGGAGGCGCTGTTCCTCATCCTCGGCGGCCTGTTCGTCGTCGAGGCCGCGACGTCGCAGATCCAGGACAAGATCGGCATCAAGTGGCTGGGGCGCCGGCTGTTCTACCGCGCGCCGTTCCACCACCAGATGCAGCACACGGGGCTTGCGGAGACCAAGGTCGTCATCCGGCTCTGGATCATCTCGGGGATGCTCGCCCTGGCGGCGCTGGCGACGGTCAAGCTGCGCTGACGCGAGCCCCTTCGGGGCCGAAGCCGGCTGATGGCTGAAGGCTGACGGCCGAGGGCGGTGTCACGCGTGCATCGGTAGGGCGGGGCTTCAGCCCCGCCGACGCGCCGGCCCTCAAGGGCCGGCCGACGAGAGGATTCCCGTCAGCGGCGCAAGGTGATCGCCGTGACCTCCCCCGGGCGGAAGAGCCGCATCGGCGGGCCCCACAAGCCCGTGCCGCGCGACACCAGCAGCGTCATCCCGTTGACCTCGTACCTGCCGACGACGTACGGGTACATCAAGCGGACGACGTAGACGAAGGGCCAGATTTGCCCGGCGTGCGTGTGGCCCGACAGCATGAGGTCGACGCCGAGTTCGGCGGCCCGCTCGACCTGCCACGGGCTGTGCGACATGAAGATCGTCGTGCCCGCCGGCCGGTGGGCGAGCGTGCTGTCTACCGGCCGGCCGTCGCCGCCGCCGAACTGCCGCCGCGCCGACAGGTCGTCGACGCCGGCCAGCACGAGGCCGGGGGCCACCTCCGTGGCCCGGTCGCGCAGCAGCGTGATCCCGGAGGTGTCGAAGATGCGAAGGGCCCGGTCGAGTCCCGCGTAGTACTCGTGATTGCCGAGCACGCCCCAGACGCCGAGCCGCGCGCGCAGGGGCCGGAACAGCGGCGCGAGCGATTCCGACATCGCGCCGTCGTGATCGACGAGGTCGCCGGTGACCAGCACGAGGTCGGGGCGCAGGGCTTCGACCTGCGCCACGCGCCGGCGGACCCAGTCCGCGCCGAAGATCGGCCCGACGTGCAGGTCGGTCAGCTGGACGATCCGGAGGCCGTCGTACTCGGGGCGGAGGCCGGAGACGCGGACCTCGCGCGTCCGCACTTCCGGAGACCGGAGCCCCTGGACGAGCGCGACGAGGCTGAGGACGACGGCTGCCGTGACGGCCAGCCAGCGCGCCGGGCGCCACCACGACGGCGCCAGCCAGCCGAAGCCGGTCACGATGTCGGCCGCCAGCAGGCACACCAGGAGCAGGAACAGCAGGCCGACCCACGTGGCCGAGACCACCTCGAGCGGCAGGGCGGAGCGCCCGATCGTGCGGGACAGCCACTGGGCCAGCGGAAAGCTCAACCAGAGCGCCGCGGCGACGAGCCACAAGCCGAGGTGCCACGCGGCCGGCGGGTTGGCGGGGAGATTCCAGAGCCTGGACACCAGGTAGACGTGCATGAGCGTCCACACGGTGAGCACGATCAGCAGGAAGGTCATGAAGCGGCCGGGGTTGTCCGTGGGGGACGGGGGCATCGCAGGTACTATCGTACACCGATGGCTTCGGGCTTCGGGCTTCAGGCTTCGGGCCTGGTAGCGCGGGTCTCCTGGCCCGCGAATACGGCCGTCCAGGAGGCGGCCCCACCGGCAAATCGCCTCCCTCCGCTGGCAGCCGTTCTGGCGTCCGTCGTTGGACCGTGATCCGCTGGCAGCTGTTCTGGCGTCCGTCGTTGGACCGTGATCCGCCGGCCGCTTGCTCCGCCTTCCCGTGCGGTGTTGTAATGCCCGGATGGACCGCCCCGCCTACCGGATCCGTCGCGCCGTCGTCGCGCCCGAGCATCGCGGCGACCGTCAGGGGCCGGCCTGGCGGATCGCCGACACGATGTCGATCGCCGCGTTCCATCCCCGGAGCGCGAGCCATCGGCCCGGCGTCGAGGCGGCGCTCCTCTACGATCCGTCGCACCTGCACGCCCTCTTCGTCGTGCGGGATCGTTACGTGCGCTCGGTGCACACCGCCTACGACAGCGACACCTACAAGGACAGCTGCGTGGAGTTGTTCGTCCAGCCAGCCGGGCGGTCGGGCTACTTCGCCCTCGAGGTGAACTGCGGCGGCGCCTTCTCGCTGCGCTACATCGAGGACCCGACTCGCACCGCGAACCGGTTCGCGAAGTGGACCCGCGTCGACGCCGGGCTGGCCGGGACGATCCGCCTGTCGCACTCGATGCCGGGGGTGGTGGATCCCGAGCGGCCCGAACCCATCGACTGGTGGGTGGAAGTGTCGTGGCCGTTTGCGGCCATGGAGCCGTACTGCGGCGCGCTCCGGCCGGTAGCCGGGCAGCGCTGGCGTGGAAATGCCTTCAAGTGTGGCGACGAGACCTCGCATCCCCACTGGGCCAGCTGGGCGCCGATCGGCGAGGCCCTCAACTTCCATGAACCCAGGTGGTTCGGGAGCCTGGAGTTCGAGCTTTCCCCTCCGGACTGAAGCAGTTACGAGCACGGCCGATAATAGGGGTGGAGCGTAGGTCCGTCTGTGCGTATGCCTCTTTCCGCCCGGCTGCCCTCGACGTCTGTGTCCGACGACGGCCTTCTGTCGTCGGCCGCGCAGCGTTTTCAGTGGCTCGTCGGCTCGCCGCTGCGAGCCGAGCTGCTTCGCTACCTGCACGCCCGGCGGGACCAGAGCTTCGAGCTCGAAACGCTCACGGGCACGCTCGGGTGCCTGCGCGTCGACGCCGAGCGGTGTCTCGACTCGCTCATCAGCGCCAGCCTGGTCCAGCGGGTCCAGCCTGGCGGCAACCGATTCACCGCGGCGCGGCCGTCTGACCCGGCGACCGCCCGCGCGCTGACCCAGTTCCTGGCGGCACCCGAGACCGGGGCGTCGCGCGTCGAGCCCGACTCGGTCCGGAAGCTGATGGAACTGGTCGGGCGCGACGAGAAGATGCTGCTCGTGCTCGAGTCGATCCGCACGGCGGCGAAGACCGACATCTCGGTGCTCATCCTCGGGCCGACCGGGGCGGGGAAGGAAGTCGCGGCCCGGGCAATCCACGACTTGAGCCGGCGGCAGTCGCAGGCGTTCCAGGCCGTGAGCTGCGCGGCCGTGCCCGACTCCCTGTTCGAGGCCGAGGTGTTCGGCCACGAGCGCGGCGCGTTCACCGGCGCCCACGAAAGACGGATCGGCCGGGTCGAACTGGCCGACCGCGGCACGCTGTTCCTCGACGAGATCGGCGACCTGGCCCTGGTGTCTCAGGCCAAGCTGCTGCGCGTGCTCGAGCAGCACCAGGTCGAACGGCTCGGGGGCCGCGTCGGGATCGATGTCGACTTCCGGCTGATCTCGGCGACCAACCGCCCGCTCGAGCTGTTCGTCAGCGAGCGGCGGTTCCGCGAGGACCTCTACTACCGCATCAATGCCTTCACGATCCGGCTGCCGGCGCTCAAGGAGCGGCCGGAGGACATCCCGCTGCTCGCCCGCACGTTCCTGGCCAAGCTCTGTGTCTCGGAAGGGCAGCCGACCGACGCCCGCCACTTCACGGCCGGCGCGCTCGGCCGGCTCGCGGCGCACTCGTGGCCGGGGAACATCCGCGAGTTGATCGCCACGATCTCCCGCGCGGCGCTGTCCGCCGACGGGCCCGTGATCGGGGAGGAGCACGTCGGCTTCCTCGCCCTCTGCACGGGCGGCGCGGCCGAGGCGGCACCCGATCCGCGGGTCCGGCCGCTGGCCGACGTCGAGCGCGACCACATCCGCGGCGCGCTTCGCGCCACGGGCTGGAACAAGAAGGAGACCGCCCGACTGCTGCAGATCAGCCGCGAAACGCTCTACCGGAAGATCCGGACCTTCCAGTTGACCGACAGCCGAGAGTCCCGCCCGTGAGCCGGTTCGGACGCAGCTACATCGGGATGGTCGCGGCCATCGGAACGGTGGGGCTCGCGTACTCCGTGTACGCCGTCTCCCGGATGCCGGTGGACCCCCGATTCGCCCTCCCGTGGATGGGGATCGACTACCGGATCGTCCTGCTGGCGGTGCTGATCTGGATCAGCGGGTCGTTCGCGATCCGGGTCCCGGGGCTGCCGGCCACCATCTACGTCTCCGAGGCGTTCTTCTTCACGATGGTCCTGCTGTTCGGCGGCGCGCCCGCCGCCGTCTGCATGGCGATCGACGGGCTGCTCATCTCGAAGCGGCGCAAGCACCACGAACCCTACCGGGTGCTGTTCAACTTCGCCGAGCCGGTCATCTCGGTGTTCGTCGCCTCGGCGGTCTTCTACAAGCTGTACGGCGGCCCGCCGCTGTCGACCACGCCGGCGGCCAACATCGGCGCCATCGCGCTGCCGGCCGTCGGCTTGGCCACGGTCTACTTCCTGCTCAACAGCGGACTGAACGCGGTGGCGGTCTCGTCGGAGAGCGACATCTCGGCCTTCCGTCTCTGGCGGACGCAGTTCGTGTGGCTGTCGTTGAACTACTTCGGCGGCGCGTCGGTCGCGGTGCTGCTGGCCATCTACTGGCCCAACCTCAGCCCCGCGGCGCTCCTCGTGGTGGGGCCGCTCGTGGTGATCTTCTGGATCTCCTTCAGGACGACGATGGCGCGGGCCGAGGACTCCAACAAGCACCTGACCGAGCTGAACAAGCTGTACCTGTCGACGGTCGAGACGCTGGCGATGGCGATCGACGCCAAGGACCAGATCACCCACGGCCACATCCGCCGCGTGCAGACATACGCGACCGGCCTGGCGAAAGCCCTCGGCGTCGGCGACACCAAGGTCATCCGGGCCATCGAGGCCGCCGCCCTCCTGCACGACATGGGCAAGCTGGCGGTGCCCGAGCACATTCTCAACAAGCCCGGCAAGCTGACCGCGTCCGAGTACGAGCGCATGAAGCTCCACGCCTCGGTCGGGGCCCAGATCCTGTCGGCCATCGACTTCCCCTACCCGGTCGTGCCCATCGTCCGGCATCACCACGAGAACTACGACGGCACCGGGTACCCGGACGGCCTGCGCGGCGAGGACATCCCGCTCGGGGCGCGCATCATGGCGGTCGTGGACTGCTACGACGCGCTGACCTCCGACCGTCCGTACCGGCCCGCGCTCTCCGACGACGAGGCGCTCGCGATCATCGAGGCGCGGAAGGGGACGATGTACGACCCCGCGGTCACCGATGCCTTCGTCAAGGTGCACGCGGAGATCGCGGCCGAGGTCAACGGGCACGAGCACGATCCGAGCACGTTCCGCGAACTGCTGCACCAGCCGGTGCCCGCGACCGAGCCGGTCGAACAGACCGGGTCCGCCTCCGAGGCGCTGAGCGCCGCGCTTCTCGCCCTTTCGGATCTCGCCTCCGAGATCGCCGGGCACACGGCGGTCGAAGACATGGCGGTGGCCCTCGGATCGCGCATCCGCCAGACGGTGCCGTGCGACCTCGCGGTCTTCTACCTGCGGGACCGCGTCACCGACGACCTGGTGGCGGTCCACTCGCTCGGCAACGGCAGCGAGGCCGTGAAGGGCCTGCGGCTCCGGATGGGCGAAGGGCTGAGCGGGTGGGTGGCCCTGAACCGGACGACCATCATCAACTCGAGCGGGGCGCTCGACCTCGCCGAACGCCGGCAGGCCCTGCCCGTGCAGCTCGACAGCGCCCTGGCGACGCCGCTGTGCGCGAACGACTCGGTGGTGGGCGTGCTGACGCTCTACGCCGCGTCCCGTGAGGCGTTCACGAGCGAGCAACAGCAGGTCGTCGAGTTCGCCGCGCGCCAGATCGGGCCGACGCTCGAACGGGCGCTGAGCTTCGAACAGGAACGGATGGCGAGCCTGTTCGACGTCGAGACGGGCCTGCCCAACGAGAAGTATCTCGAGCGGGTGCTGAACTCGGCGATCTACTGCTGCCAGGGCAACGGGCCGAAGCCCGGTGTCCTCCTGCTGGCCGGCGCGAACGCCGCCCACGCGACGGCCGGGCCGGCCGACGATGCGGCCGTGTCGGGTCTGCCGAACCGGCTGGTCAGGCTGGCCACCACCTGCCGGTCGGCGGTGCGCGTGACCGACCTGGTCTTCCGCACCGGCGAAGACGAGGTGGCCGTGCTGATGACCGACAGCTCGCCGGAGGCGATGGCCGCGGTGGCGCGGCGGGTGACCGAGGCCATGCACGACGAGACCCGCGAGCGCGGCAACACGAGCATCGAATCGGTGTTCGCGCTCTTCCCGGACCACGCGGCGGACCCCGCCGACCTGCCCCGCGCGGCGCGCGCGCGGCGGGTTCAGCTGCGCCTGGCGTCCCAGGCGCGACCGGCTTGAGCGGCCGGCGAGGGCTCCGGCCCCACCATTGAATGGTAGCGCGAGCCTCATGGCCCGCGGCGCCTCTCCCCGCGCTAGAATAGGGCGACCGGACGACTCTCCCGGGAGGCCACCATGAGCGCAGCAGGCCGGTGCGTGGTCGCAATCTCACGACAGGTCGGCGCGGGCGGCGCCTACGTCGGGCAGACCCTGGCTCGCTCGCTGGGCGTCCGGTACGTCGATCGCGAGATCCTCAAGGAGGCCGCGTCGCTGCTGGGCCGGGAGACGCACGAACTCGAGAGCCTCGAGGAGCGCGTGTCGAGCGTCTGGAGCCGGATGGCCGGCGCGCTGGCCTGGGGCGGGCCGGAAGCGACCTACATGCCCCCGCCGATGCCGGCGCTCTACGAGGAGGACCTGTTCGCCGTCCAGGCGAGGATCATCCGCCAGATCGCCGCGCAGGAAGAGGCGGTGTTCGTCGGCCGCGCGGCCACCTGGGTGCTGCGCGAGCGCGCCGACCTCATCAGCGTCTTCCTGCACGCCCCGGAGTCGGTTCGGGTCGAACGCGTGATGCGCGAGTACAAGATGACGGACATCGAGGAGGCCCGCAAGCTGGTCGCCCGCTCCGACCAGCAGCGCAGCCGATTCCTGCAGTCGGTGACCGGCGGGTCGTGGTTCGACCTCACCCACTATCACTTGTGCGTGGATACCGGCGCCGTCGGGCTCGACGAGACGGTGAAATTGCTGGCTGGGCTGGCCGCGGCTCGCCGCGGATAGCCAGGGGCCCCTTGGCTCCAGGCTCCAGGCGGGGTCATGCGCGCCGGGCGTGATTCGGCCCGAAGCCCGAGGCCTGGAGTCCGAAGTCCGCGTTCGCAGGCCGTCCCCTGCCCGTCCGGGTTGCGATTCCGGCCCGTTCCTGTCAGACTGAGAACACACGTCGAGTAGGGATACGACCTTCCTGTAGCTGGATCTTTTGAACCCACACACAACTTCGACCCATTCTGCTCGGCCATGGCGGCGGCGTTCGCGGCGTTCGGCCGGGCCTTCCCTGGAGGCTTCCCGTCCGGGACTGCCTGCCGTGCCCGGCGGCGACGCCGAGCCAAGCCTGCCGTCGTTCGAATCGTTCGAGTTTCCGCAAGCCCTGCTGCGCGGCGTCAAGGAGCGGGGCTTCGTCACGGCCACGCCCGTCCAGCGTGACGTGATCCCCGTCGCCCGCCAGGGCGGCGACCTGATCGCCTGCGCCGAAACGGGCACCGGCAAGACGGCGGCCTTCGTCCTGCCCATCCTGGAACACCTGCTGGCATCGCGGTCCCCGGACCGGATCGGCGCGGCGGCCCGGACCGCGGCGCTCATCCTCACGCCGACGCGCGAGCTGGCCGTGCAGATCGACGACGACATCCAGGGCTTCGCGTACCACACGGGCCTGTCGAGCGTGGCGGTTTACGGCGGCGCGCCCGCCGACCCGCAAGAGCGCGCCCTCCGGGCCGGCGTGGACATCGTCGTGGCGACGCCGGGCCGGCTCATGGACCACATGCGCGGGGGAGCGACCGATTTCTCCGCCCTTGGCGTGCTCGTGCTCGACGAAGCCGACCGGATGATGGACATGGGGTTCTGGCCCGACATCACGCGCATCGTGTCGGAGTTGCCGGGCGCGCGCCGCACGTTCCTCTTCTCGGCGACGATGCCCGAGGAGGTGATGCGGCGGGCGCGGGCCATCACGCGCGACGCCGTGATGATCGAGAGCGGGGTCCGCAACGGGCCCGCCCGGACGATCAGCCACACGGCGGTGATGGTGCCCGCGGGCGAGAAGGCGGCGTGGCTGGCCAGGTTCCTGCGGCGCGAGGCCGGCCCGGTGCTGGTCTTCTGCCGCACGAAGGCGGGCGCCGACCGCCTGACGTCCCGGCTGGTGGGCCAGGGGATTCGGACGACGGCGCTGCACGCCGACCGGACGCAGCAACAGCGCTCGGCGGCCGTCGAGGGCCTGCGGTCCGGGCGGTTCACCGCGGTGGTCGCGACCGACCTCGCGGCGCGCGGCCTCGACATCGAGGGGATCTCGCACGTCGTCAACTACGAGGTGCCCCAGACGCGCGACGCCTACGTCCACCGCGTCGGGCGGACCGGCCGCGCCAGCCTGGCCGGCACGGCCGTGACGCTCGTGTCGCCCGAGGAGCGGCGGGCCATGAACGCTATCGCCCGCGAATTGTCGATCACCATCCAGGAGCCGGACGCCCGTCCGGCCCACGACCTGCAGGCTCCCCGCGATACGGCGATTCCGCTATCGTAGGACGATGGGTTGTCGGTGGACGTCGCGCGCCCTGGTCGTGATGGCCGCCCTCGTGACCGCGCGGCGCGTCACCCCGGATCGCGCTCGCCGATGGCCTCGAACCGCTCGGGGTACAGGCGCCGCGAGCATTCGGGGCAGAGGCCGTGCGTGAACTTCAGGTCGACGTGGGCATCGAGGTACGCCTCGACCTCGGTCCACAGGCCTTCGTCCCTCACCTTCTTGCAGCCCATGCAGATCGGCAGCGCGTCGGTGAGCGACAGCAGCAGGGTGAGGTTCTCGACGCAGATGAGCGCGCACGGCCGGCCTTCGTAGTCGAGCGGCGAGGCCGTGACGATCGCGTACATCTGCTGGACGCTGCCGTCGTCGTGGTACTCGAGCCGGGCCCGCCGGCGGGCCGGCTCTCTTCCAGAGATCGCGAAGGTGGCCAGACTCCTGATCACGCAGTCCGCGCAGGCCGCCGAGTTCCCGCACCCCTCGCCGCTGTTGATGCAGTGCAGCGCCTCGCCGTGACGCTGGCGCAGTTCCGACACCTCTCCGCCGCGCAAGAGGTGGCGTGCGGCCGGGTTGGTCGCCAGGATCCGCAGGTCGCCGTCGGCGACGAAGGCGGCAAAGGGCAGGGCGTCGAACACGGCGGACGAGAACGCGGCGGCAGCGGGTTCGAGCGGGCTCACGGCATCCTCCTGACTCGGTGTCCCCAATTCTAGTCCAGAACGGTCCGGCGGGAGGCCCCGCCGCTCGAGCCCGTGCCGGCAGCCGGGCGCGAAAACTGACGACACCGGCCGGCGTGGCGCATCGTGGCGCACCTTGGCGCTTGCCTCTCGCGTCAGGGCACCCGAACATCGCGTGCGAAGGACGAAGCCACCTTCGGCCGGCGGTTCGACGCCGGATGTCCGGAGACACCCATGGACCCCACCGTGCAGCCACGACGTGACCGGGCGGTCGCGTCCCCGCCCGCGGCCCGCGCCGTCGACCCGGTCGTCCGGAACGGGAGGGCCGACGCCTCCGAATGTCCGCGGTGCGGCGGAGCGGGCCTCCTGATGATCGGAACGACCAGGTACTCCATCATCTTCCGGTGCCAGTCGTGCGAGTGGGTCGCGGTGGAACGTCGCTCGTGAGCCCTTCGCGCTGATAGAATCCCCGGGTGGGTCAATACGGTTCGCCATCCCGCGAGGGCCGGCTCCGCTGGTTCGTCGTCGGCGTGCTGGTGCTCTCGACCGCCCTGAGCTTCGTGGACCGCCAGGTCCTGGCGGCGCTGGCCCCCTTCCTCAAGGACCACTTCCACCTCACCAACGAAGGCTACGGCTTGATCGTGTCAGCCTTCTCGCTCGCCTACGCGCTGGCCGCTCCGGCGGCGGGCCTGCTCATCGACCGGGTCGGGCTGGCTGTCGGCGCCGCGTTCGCCGTCGGGCTCTGGTCCACGGCCGGGGTGGCCACCGGGCTGGTCGGCGGCCTGGGGGGGCTGCTGAGCTGCCGGGCCCTGCTCGGCGTGGCCGAGTCGGGCGGGATCCCGGCCACGGCAAAGGGTTTCGCGCTCTACCTCGAGCCAGGCGAGCGGGCGATGGGGACCGCGCTCAACCAGGTCGGCATCACGCTCGGCATGATGGCGGCGCCGCTGCTGGTCGGCGGGCTCGCCGCAGCGTGGGGCTGGCGGGCGGCGTTCGTGGCCACGGGGCTGGCCGGGTTCGCCTGGGTGCCCCTGTGGCTGGTGACGGTGCGGCGGATACCGGCGCGGGCGCCGGCGGGCACGGGGACGTCGTCCACGAAGCTCTGGCGCGACTGGCGGCTGTGGGGGCTGGCGGCGGCCAACATCCTGATGATGACGGTCTACAGCCTCTGGATGAACTGGACGACGGTGTTCCTGGTGTCCGCGCACGGACTGGACCCGGCGGCGGCAAACCGCCGCTTCGCGTGGGTGCCGCCCGTCTTCGCCTCGCTCGGCGGACTGGCCGGCGGATGGCTGTCGATGAGGTGGGCGAGTCGTGGTGTCGGCCTCTATGCGGCCCGCCTGCGCGCCTGCGCCGTCGGCGCCGTGCTGCTCGTCTCCACCGTGTTCGTGCCGCTGGTGCCGGGCGCCCTCCTGGCGACGGTCCTCATCTCGGTCAGCTTTTTCGCGGCCGTGGCGATGAGCGCCAACATCTACGCCATGCCGCTCGACCTGTTCGGCGCGAGCCGCGCGGCGTTCGCCGTTTCGGTCCTGACGGCCTCGTACGGCCTGATGCAGACGGTCGTCTCGCCGCTGTTCGGATACTGGATCGATCGTTACGGGTTCGGGCCCGTGTGCGGCGCCTGCGGCATCCTGCCGCTGGCGGCGCTGGCGCTGCTCGCCGCGGTTGGACGCTCGCGGTCGCACCGGCTGACGGCTGACGGCTGACGGCGGGTCCGTCGTGTTGGGTTCGTCCGTGCGTAGGCCGGCCCTTCAGGGCCGGCGCGTCGGCGGGGCTGAAGCCCCGCCCTACGTACAATCCGTCTCACCGCCGCGAGCCGCGCACCGTGGGTCGGCAGCCGGTGGGCAGCGCTGAAGGAGCAAAGATGAAGACGAACGGGGTGGTGGCGTTGTTCGCTCGACCGATTCTCGCGGCGCTGACCGTGCTGGCGGCGGTGTCGTCCGGCGCGCGCGGCCAGGCTCCGTCGCCGATCCTCGAGGGCCACGAAGGCGACGACTACACGAGGTACGAGCTGCTCGCGCCGGGCTCGGGGAAGTTCCGCATCGTGTACGAGGTCACCGCCACGGCGCCGGGCGCGAGGTTCTACTTCAACCCGATCCGCAAGGGGAGCGTGGCCAGCGACGAGGCCGTGTACGACCGGATGACGGGCGGGCCGCTGCGGTTCGAGATCGTCGACGCCTCGGTTGCGCGCGCGAACGGCCTGTCCCAGGCGGACGCCGACACGCGTTACATCCAGGTGACGTTGCCGCGCCCCGTGCCGGCGGGCGGCGAGATCCGCCTCCGCATCGACAAGACCTACACCGACCCGAAGTCGTATTACCTGGAGGGGGAGACGGTCGTCTTCGACCGCGGCCTGGGGATCCGGCGGAACGCGGTCGTGATGCCCGCCGGCTACGAGATTGTCTCGTGCAACGTGCCCTCGCAGGTGCTGAGACAGCCGGATGGAAAGTCGATGATCAGCTTCTTTCACACCGGGGCCGGTGAGGCGCCGCTCGTCGTGAAGGGCCGGCCCTTGCCGCGGGAGGCGGTGCCGCCGCACGCTCCTGCCGCGTCTCCCGCGAATGCGCGCGTGACGTCAGCACCTGCCACGCCCGCACCGGCGCCGACGATCGAGGAACGGCTGTCGGAGCGCGCGCACGAAGACACCGAGATCGTCTACTTCCTCCAGCAGCCCGACACGCACGCCTTCTCCCTCTACCACGATTACACGGAAGCGCGCGAGGGCAACGACAAGTACCTGAACGTCGTGCGTGCCGGCAGTCGCGCGTCCGACCCGTCCGCCCGGCTGCTCGACACCGACGAGGCGCTGAAGGTCGAGACGCTCAAGGGGCCGCAGATCACCGCCGCCCGCCTCGACCTCGGGGAGCCGGTCCAGCCGGCGTCCGAGGTCGTCGTCATCCACTACCCGGCCGTGAAGAAGGGACAGTCGATTCGCCTGCGCATCATGGAGACCTACACGGACGAGGCCCGCTACTACGTGGATGGCGACCAACTGGTCTTCGACAGGAGTTTCGGGCGGGCGCGGAACGCGGTCGTCCTGCCGGCGGGCTGGTACGTCACCGACAGCTCGATCCCGGCGACGATCAGGCTGACCAGGGACGGGCGCGTGCGGCTGGACTACGACAATCCGCGGCCCGACGAACTCAACGTGCTGCTGCGGGCGGCCCGGCGTTAGGAAGACGGCCCTTGGCCCTGGGCTCTCGGCTCGTGGTGGTGTCAGGCCTTCAGCCCTCAGCCTTCGGCCTTCCGCCACTCGCGTCAGCGATCACCATGTCGACCGCTGCGACGGCCCGGGCCTGACGCTCGGGCCACGTGCCCTCGATCTCGACGACCCTCGCGCCAGCCGCGGCCAGCCTGTCGCGGAACAGTGCGTGTATCAGCACGCGGGCCGCCTCGTCGGGGCGGTCCCGCTGCAGACCGTCGGCCACCCAGGGAACGTCCGGGCACAGGAGCAGGTAGAGGTCGGCGGTCCGCGCCTGCGCGGCCGCGACGATCCAGCCCGGGCAGTCCCCGTAGTAGTGCCGGGCGTAGACGACGGTCGAGTGCAGGTCCGTGTCGCGGACGACGACCTCGCACCCGCGCTCGGCCGCCTGGCGCTCGGCCGCCTGCTCGCCTGCGAGCTGTCCGCGCGCGATCGGCTCGACGTCGGTCCCGTCGAGCGCCTGCTGCTTCATCTCCACGTAATCGCGGGCGAATTCCTTCGACCACGGCACGCCGAGCCGCTCGGCCAGCGTGGCGGCCAGCGTGGTCTTGCCCGTGCACTCCGACCCGGAAACGACGATTGCGAGCGGACGGCGGGGGCCGTTCATGCGGGGCGCTCCAGCGATTGGCGCCACTGGCGGAGGCCCGACACGGCGAGCGCCACGTAGACGGCGTACAAGACGGCCGTCCACGCCAGCCCCTGCGACAGGTACATGACGACGTAGACCAGGTCGACGGCGAGCCACACCCACCAGTTCTCGATGAGCTTCCGCGTCTGCATCCACTGCGCCACGAGGCTGAACGACGTCGTGGCCGCGTCGGTGATCGGCAGCGCCTCGTCGGTGCGGTGGGCGAGCCACGCCGCGAGCACCGCCGCGCCCACGGCCCCGGCCAGGGCGGCGGAGGCGAGCGTGCGCCGGGTGGCCTTCGAGACGCGGAGCGGCCCGTCGCCCTGGCCCCCGTTCACCCACGCATACCAGCCGTAGATCGCCAGGCCGATGTAGACGACCTGCAGGCCCATCGCGCCGTACAGCCTGGCGCGGTAGAACACGAGGACGAACAGCGCGACCGAGACGATGCCGATCGGCCAGCACCACACCTTCTCGCGCGTCGTCAGCCACACGGCGACGATCCCCGTCGCCACGCCGGCAATCTCGAGTGCGCTCATCGCCTTGCCGTCAGAACCTCAGTTCGAGGGCGACGTAGATGTTGCGCGTCGCCAGCGGGTAATAGTAGCGCGTGCCCTCGAGCGCCAGCGTCGACGGGTTCGCCCCCTCGACGAAGTACTGGTAGCTGTAGCCGTTGGGGAACATGCGCCGGTTGTCGAGCAGGTTGTTGACCTGGACGCGGAGCTTCGGGTGGGCCTTCGCCAGCGTGGGCAGCTGGCGGGACAGGTCGAGCACCGCCGACGCGTTGAGGACGGTGAAGGCCGGCGTCGTGAAAGACGCGTTGCCCGTGTTGTCGAGGAAGGACTGGCCCACGTACTTGAGCGTGGCGTCGAACGTCGCGCCAGGCGTCGGCGTGTAATCGGCCGCCAGGGTGGCCAGCACCGCCGGCGTGTTGTAAGGCGCGACGTCGTTGAACGTCCGGCTCGTCGAACCGGTCCAGGTGCCCTCGGCGTCGTAGACGTCGAAGAACTGCGTCCAGCTCGAGATCCGGTTGCGGCTGAACGACGCGGTGTGCCTGAGCTGCAGCGAGTCAACCGGCCGCCATCTCAGGTCCATCTCGATGCCGGTCCGGTAACTGCGATCGACGTTCTGGTGCAGCGGGAGGCCGATCTCCGAGAGCTGGCCGGTCTGGGCGATCTCGTGGTGGAACGACATCACGTAGCCGTTGACCTGGGCGCTGGCCCGGCGGCCCGTGAAGGTGACGCCGAACTCGCCGTTGACCACCTGCTCGGGCTGCACGGCCGCCAGGTTGTACGCGACGCTCGCGTTGTCCTCCCCCTGCAGCATGTCCGAGCGGGCCGGTTCGCGTCCCGCGCGGCCGACCGACGCGTACAGGCCGACACCGCGGCCGGCGTCGAACCGGACGCCCGCCTTCGGGTTGAAGAACGTCCAGGTGATCGAGCCGAGATCGATCGAGCCGGCGTAGCGGAAGCGCGCCCATCGCGCCTGCACGTCGGCGAGATAGTGCCAGCGCCCGCTCGACCAGGCGAACTTCGCGAAGGTGTTGAACTCCTGCTTGTAGCCGTGGTTCACGTAGTCGGCCGGCCCGGACACGACGTCGCGGGTGTGCTGGCTCTCGAACGTGCTGACGTAGGTGCCCCACGTGAGGTCTGCCCGTCCCCTCGAGACGTGCAGCGTCGCGGAACCGCCGACGTTGCGCCAGCTGAGGCCGTACTGGAACAGGCCCGACGGCGCCGCCGCTCCGTCGGCGACTCGGTACCAGCCGTCCGCCGCGTTGACGAACCCCTGGACGGCGAGGTCGGTCGCCGGGCTCAGCAACCGGTGGTACTGCGCGGTCACGAACCCTTGCCCGAAGTTGTCGCGCTCGTCCGGTGACATCGGGTTGGTGCGGAGGTCCGCCGCCAGCTGGGCCTCGTCGGCGGCGACGTAGGCGAGCTGCGTGTGCTCGCGGCCGTAGAAGCCGAAGACCTTCAAGTAGGAATCGGGCGTCTCGTGGCTCGCGCCGAGGTAGATGCTGTTCTCCCCGACGCCCGAGTGGTACTTGAAGCCGTCCGACGTCTGCGTCGCGGCCTGGGCGTAGAACTTGAAGCCGTGCCCGACCTTGCCCGAGTTGAACGTCCCGCTCAGGCGGGCGGTGCCGAAGCTGCCGATGCCGGTTCTCACGACGGCCTCGGGGCGGTCGGTGAAGGCCGCGCTCGCGAAGTTGATCGAGCCGACGAACGACGAGGCCCCGACCGACGAGGTGCCGACGCCGCGCTGCACCTGGATGCTGTCCACGGCGTTGGCGAAGTCGCCGAAGTTCGAGAAGTAGAAGGCCGAATCCTCGGGCTCGTTGATCGGCATGCCGTCGATGGTCACGTTCATCCGCGTCTGCGAGATGCCGCGCAGGTAGATGTAGGAGTAGCCGACCGGCGCCCCGGAGTCGCCGTACTGCGTCAGCGACGGGACCTGCTCGAGCAGGAAGGGGATCTCCTGGCCCCAGTTGCGGGCCTCGATCTCGGCGCGGGGGATGTCGCTCTTCGTCACCGGCGCGTCTTCGGGCGCCCGGATCGCCTCCACGGTGACGTCCTCCCGGAAGCGCGCGAGCGGCGAGAGGACCACGTCGAGCGACTGGGCGGTCGTCCCGACGTCGACGTGCTGGTCGGCATCGACGTACCCCGCGTGCGCGACGTGCAGCGTGTACGACCCGGGAGGGAGATCGATCTGGAAGCGTCCGTCGGCGTCGGTGACGACCGATCGGGCCGGGGCGACGACCGCGACGACGACGCCGGCGAGCGGCGCGCCGGCGGCTGTTCGGACGATGCCGCGGACCGGCACCGTGGATTGCGATTGGGCGGCCGCCCCCTGCGACGGCCGCGCGAGCGCGGCCAGGACGAGCAGCCAGGGAATGGTTCCGACGCGTGCACGTGACTTCACAAACCGCCTCCTCTCGACCGCAGGCACAACCCGGCGCGGCGAGCGACAGCGGATGCTTTTGGGGAGTTCTCGATCTCGACGGGGAGCCCCGATGCTCCCGATCGCCTTCCCTACGCCGGTACTACCCGGTTCAGGTTCGAGGGTGTGATCTCAGGCCGTAGTCTTCGGCCACCCCTAGGCGTCCTGCCAGTTCTCAGTCTGTCGCAGCGAGGCGGCCGGAGTCAAATCGTGGCTGACGGCTGACGGCTGACGGCTGACGGCTGACGGCTGAGGGCTGACGGCTGACGGCTGACGGCTGAGGGCGGTGTGACAGCAGTCACGCGTGACACGGCCCTCGGCCTTCAGCCGTCGGCCGTCAGCCTGCTATTGAGGCGCAAGGCGTAAAGCGCCAGCCGATGGCGGTGATAGGATGTCCCCCGTGCTCCTCGACGACCTCTCCACGCCCGCGCTCGTCATCGACGAAGACCGCATGACGCGCAACATCGACCGGATGCGGAATCGCCTCGCGGACCTCGGGGTCGGCTTCCGTCCTCACGTCAAGACCGCCAAGAGCATCGAGATCGCGCGACGGGTGATGAAGACGCCGCGCGGGCCGATCACCGTGTCCACGCTCAAGGAAGCCGAGCAGTTCTTCGCCCACGGCGTGACCGACGTGCTCTACGCGGTCGGGATCGAGCCGGGGAAGCTGGCGCACGTCGCCGACCTGCGGGCGCGCGGCTGCGACCTGACGGTGATCCTCGACAGCGTCGAGGCGGCGGCGGACGTCTCGTCGTTCTGTGACGCGCGAAGGTGCGAGATCCCGGCGCTCGTCGAGATCGACTCGGACGATCACCGCGGCGGCGTCAAGCCCGAGTCGGCCACGCTGCTCGACGTCGCGGCCGCGCTGAAGACCGGCGCCAGGATCCGGGGGGTGATGACGCACGCCGGCGCCTCCTACGACTGCCGGTCGGTCGAGTCCATTGCCGCCATGGCCGAGCAGGAACGCGCGGCGGTCGTGCGCGCGGCCTCGCGGCTTCGGGCCGCCGGGCACGACGCAGGCGTCGTCAGCGTCGGTTCCACACCGACCGCGACATTCGCCCGGGACCTCGCCGGCGTCGCCGAGGTGCGCGCGGGAGTGTTCGTGTTCCAGGATCTCGTGATGGCGGGTCTGGGCGTGTGCACCGTTGACGACATCGCGCTCTCGGTGCTCGTGAGCGTCATCGGGCAGCAGCGGGAGAAGGGGTGGATCGTCACCGACGGCGGCTGGATGGCGGTGTCGCGCGACCGCGGCACGGCGGGCCAGGCGGTGGACCGGGGCTACGGGCTCGTGCGCGACGCCGACGGCCGGCTGCTGGATTCGTTCGTCATGCACGGCGCCAACCAGGAGCACGGCCTCATCTCGCGCCGGGACGGCGGACCCATCGACTGGGACGCGTTCCGCATCGGCCGAAGGCTGCGGATCGTGCCCAACCACGCGTGCGCCACCGCCGCGCAGCACGCGGAGTACTTCGTCGTCGGAGGCTCCCGCGAGATCGCCGCGCGCTGGGAGCGGTTCGGAGGATGGTGATGAGCGTCACTCGCATCGACCCGGCCGCGATGGCCAGGCCCGGCGGGCATTACAGCCACGTGGTCGTCCACCACGGCGTGGCCTACGTGTCGGGGCAGCTGCCGATCGGACCGGGCGGCCCGCTGCCGGCAACGTCCTCGTTCGAGGATCAGGCCCGCCAGGTGCTGTCCAACGTCCGCGCGGCGGTCGCCGCGGCGGGGTCGGACCTCTCGAAGGTGCTGAAGTGCACGGTCTACGTGCACGACATCGCCGACTGGCCGACGTTCAACCGGCTGTACGCCGAGATGTTCGGCGAACACAGGCCGGCTCGTGTCGTGGTGCCGGTGTCGCCGCTCCACTACGGGTACCGCGTTGAGATGGACGCGATCGCGGCGGTGGACTGACGACGGGCTCCGGGCTACAGGCTCCAGGCTTCGCGCCACGCCAGGCGAGTCGCACAATCGGCGTTGCAGCGCCGGAAGGGGTCGGGGCGGTTTTCGTCAGGCGTTCCAGGGTGGCAGCTGACGAAGACGGCCCCGACCCCTTTCCGATGCCGCGCTATTCGGCGACCGGCGGGGCAGCGCCGGTTCAGTCGACGGCGGTGTGCCGGCGGATGTCGTGATTGAGCGCGTGAATCTGGCGGCGGAGCGCCCTGAGCGCTGCGCGGTCGCCGGCCGCCTCGCGCTTCTTCTGGCGCAGTGCCTGCATCTTCGCCTTGACCGCGGACTTGTCGAACCCGCCCGTGGCGTGGTGCTCGTGCGTCGGAATCTTCAAGGCGGTGCACAGGGCGACCAGCAGGTGATCCTTGTTGAGCTGCGTGTAGCCCTTCACCGCGTCGTGCTCGATCCCCTGGGCGATCTCACGCAGTTCCGCGACGGTCTTTCCCTTCAGGTCGTGGTACGTGTAGGACATCGAAGCTCCTTTCCAGCCGCATTCTACCGCGAGCGAACGTCACCCGACCACGGTCCGGCGCGCCCCCCAGCCGACGGCGGCGCCGACGGCGGCGATGACGGCAACGGCCAGGATAGCCAGGCCGCCGCCAATCTGGACGATCACGAGGGGACCGGCCACCAAGAGCACGACCAGCCACGGTCTTGCGCCGGCCACGCTCGCGAGCGCCGCCGCCAGGGCCAGGGCGCCGGCCGTAATCCCGGCGTCGTCCCAGCTCGGCCGCGTGTCCATCCAGGCGATGGCGAGACCGGCCACGAGCGCCATCAGCGACACCAGGTATGCCGATCCCTTTGCGCGGGTCTGGTTGAGCATGCGTGGCCCCTCGCTCGATTCCATCCTGAGCCTTGAGCCCTATTCGCTTTCCCACCTGAAGCGGGCGACGGCCAGGCCTCCGAAAAGGAGAGTCGCGGCCATCAGGAACAGGATGGGCCAGGCAACCGACGACAACCCGAGCCCACGCCACGTGGTCGCATCGAGACCGTCGACGGCCCACCGGGTCGGGACGACGGCCGTCGCCTGCTGCAGCCATCTCGGGAAGACGAAGGTGGGGACCCAGGCGCCGCCGAGCATCACGAGCAGCAAGGTGGCGACGATCGACAGTCCGCGGGCGCTCTCCGGCGTCCGGCCAAGGCTGGCGATGAGCAGGCCGAAAGCGGCGGCGAGCAGCGAGAAGGCGACGGCGACGCCGGCGAACCCGATCAGGCTGCCCTCGATGCGGACGCCGAACACGACGCGGGCGAACAGGAAGAGGCACGCCAGGATGAAGAGCGAGAGCACGGCCGTGCTGACCGCGCGGCTGCCGAGCAGTACCGTGCGGGAGAGCGGGGCCGCGCGCAGGCGCGTCCACAGCCCCTCCCGCTGCTGCAGCAGCAGGCCGACGCCCATCTCGATCGCCATGAAGAGGATGAACTGCACGCCCATGCCCGCAAAAGAGTGGGCGTAGCCGTTGTAGGGCACGCCGGCGCCCGACGTGACGGCCTCTTTCTTCACTTCGAACGGGATCGTCGGCCCGCTTGCCGCTCCGCCGGCTCCCGCCGATCCGGACGACTGGCTCACGTCGTTCCAGCCCTTGACGCCCTCGAGCAGCGAGGTCAGGGCGCGCCGCTGGTCTGGTGCGATGTCCGTGTTCTCTCGAACCCGTGCGAGCGACGTATCGACGGCCTCGCGGCCGGTCTTCCCGCTGAACATCTCCTTGCTGACCGCCTCCATCGCGTGGCCGGCCAGGATGCCCTGGACCATGCTCGCCTCGGTCGCGTGCGACGGGTCGTAGAGCAGGTCGATGTCCGCCTTCCTGGCGTCGGGTCCTCCGAAAAACCCCGACGCGGCCGTGCTGCCGAACCCGGCCGGGAAGCGGATCGCGACCGTCGCCTTCCCTCGCCGGACCGCGTCGCGCGCCCCGGCGAGCGACGCCGCCTTCACGTCGAGCGCGGAGTCGGCCGTCAGGAGAACCGCCAGGCTCGTAGAGATCGCGCTCCGGTCCTCGTCGGCGAGGAGCACCGCCACGCGGCTCGCCTGGTGCTGGGCGCTCGTCTCGTCGAAGATGAACCCGAAGAACGACGCGATGGCGATCGGCGCGAGCACCGACATCATCACCGCGCGCCGGTCGGAGAGATAGAGCCGGATGTCCTTCTTGACGAGGGCGGTGAAGGCTCGCATCGTCAGTCTCGCAGCGCACGCCCGGTGAGCGTCAGGAAAACGGTTTCAAGGCTGGCCCGCTCGGTCGCGACGTGCTCGTAGGCATGGCCGTGGCTCGTGAACCACTGCAGCACCGACGGCATCGTCGACGCGAGGTCGGCCACGGCGACCCGTACCACGCCCTGCGCCGCCTCGACCGACTGCACGCCGGGCAGCTCGCGCAACCCGTCGGCCCGTACGGCATTGGCGGAGGTCGCGAGCGCGACGGTGATGAGGTTCCGGGCGGGCACGAGCTTCGACAGTTCCTGGGAGGTGCCGTCCGCGACGACCCGGCCGCGATCGAGGATGACGATCCGGTCGCAGAGCCGCTCGGCCTCCTCCATGTAGTGCGTCGTGTAGAGGATCGTCTTGCCGCGCCGTTTCAGCGTCTCGAGGTTGTCGAAGATGGCGTTGCGGCTCTGGGGATCCACGCCGACCGTCGGCTCGTCGAGCAGGAGGATGTCCGGGTCGTGCAGCAGGGCGGCCGCGAGATTCAGGCGCCGCTTCATGCCGCCGCTGAACGTCTTCACCTTGTCGCGCGCCCGCTCGGCCAGCCCCGTCAGGTCGAGGGCCTCGGCGACCTTGCGCTTCGACGTCTGGCGGTCGAGGTCGTAGAGCGCCGCGAAGAAGCGCAGGTTCTCTCCCGCCGGCAGCTCGTCGATGAGCGCCAGTTCCTGCGTGACCAGGCCGATCTTCGATTTGAGGGGGTCGGTGTCGCCGCCGAGGCAGCGCCCCCTGATGCGGACCTCGCCGGAATCGGGGCGGAGTAGCCCCGCGATCATGGCCACGGTGGTCGTCTTGCCGGCGCCGTTCGGCCCCAGCAGGCCGACCATCTCGCCGGCCGAGGCGGCAAACGACACGTGATCGACCGCCGTGAGGCGTCCGAAGCGCCGTGTGACGTCGTGAAGCTCGAGCATCGAAGAGCCCGGTGTCTTTAGACGGATTCGGGGGATCGCGCGTTCGCCTCGGCGCCAAATCTGGTATCCTCCGGTGGCGCACCAGGGAGTGTCTCATGATTCGAACCCGGATCACAGTCGCGCCCTGTTTTATCGCCCTCGCCCTCGCTGCCGCCTGCAGCCGGAAGCCGCCGGCGCCGGCCGCCGACCCGGACCCCGCCCGGAGCCGCCCGGTCCCGACCCGGGAGCGCCTCGCGGTGTTCGCGCCGCTGCCCGCCGTGGCGCGGTCCGACTCGGGCCGCGTTGGCCAGAGCGAGATCGTTCTCGGCCGGATGCTCTTCTTCGAGCCGCGCCTGTCGAGGAGCCAGACCATCTCGTGCAACAGCTGTCACGACCTCTCGCGCTACGGGACCGACGGCCAGCCCACCTCCGACGGGGTCGCCGGGCAGCGGGGCACGCGGAACGCTCCCACGGTGTTCAACGCCGCCGCGCACTTCGCGCAGTTCTGGGACGGCCGCGCGCCGGACGTCGAAGCGCAGGCGAAGTGGCCGGTGCTCAACCCGGTGGAGATGGCGCTCCCGAGCGCCGGCCGGGCCGTCATCGTCCTGAAGTCGATGCCCGAGTACGTGGCCTTGTTCGGGCTGGCCTTTCCGAACGAGAAGGACCCGGTCACCTTCGACAACATGACCAGGGCCATCGGCACGTTCGAGCGCCGGTTGATGACGCCCTCGAGGTGGGACGCCCTGCTCCGCGGGGATGCGTCCGCCCTGACCCCCGCCGAGGCGACGGGCCTGCAGACGTTCCTCGACACCGGCTGCGAGGTGTGCCACTCCGGAGCGCTGCTCGGCGGCACCACCTACCAGAAGCTCGGCCTGGCCAGGTCGTACCCGGGTCTGAAGGACCCCGGCCGCTACAACGTCACGAAGGTCCAGGCCGATTTCGGCGTGTTCAAGGTGCCCTCGCTGCGCAACGTCGAGAGGACGGGGCCGTACTTCCACGACGGCCGGGTCGCCACGCTGGACGATGCGGTACGGAAGATGGCCGAGTTCCAGCTGGGCAAGAAGCTGACCGACGAGGAGGTCGGACAGATCGTGGACTTCCTGAGGGTGCTGACCGGGAAGATCGACCCCGCCTACATCAAGCCGCCGGTCCTGCCGAGGAGCACGGCGGCCACGCCGAAACCGGATGTGTCGTGACGACGGCTGACGGCCGACGGCTGACGGCTGACGGCTGACGGCCGACGGCCGACGGCCGACGGCCGACGGTGGGGCGCCGACGATTCACCGCGCCCCGGCGGTCCCGCGGACGTTCTCGACCCACGGTTCGAGGCGCCGGCCCCAGCGGATCGTGGCCACATAGCGCGGCCGGGGCGGCGTGAGCGCCGAGCCGGCCGAAGACGCGGGACGGCCCGGATTGGCCCGCGGCGCGAGCGGCTCGACGTCGGGGCGCAGGCCCCGCGGCACGTTCAAGTCGGAGGGGAGGACTTCCAGCACCCGGCCGCGCAGCCGCGGCGCGCGGCCCGGTTCCCAGACGATGGCCATGCCGACGACGGCCTGTGCGATGGCAACACGCGTGCGGTCCGGGTAGCGCGCCCTGAGACGGGCCGCGTCGCGGTCGAGATCCACGAGCATGAGGTGCGACACCCCGTTGGCTGACGTCGTGTCGATGTCCGGCGCCAGGCTCGCCGCGTAGCGCTGCCAGGCCGGCCCATCGTACTCCAGGGCCGCGTAGACACGTCGCGCCGGCCTGCCGGCGTAGTGCTTCGCGGTCTCCCGGGTTAGCGGAACGCTGCAGTCGAATCCGAGCGCGGCGAGCTTCGCCTGGTCGAACCAGGTGTCGTCACTCGCGCCGCGCGGGCCGGTCCATGCCAGGCGGAGCGAGGCGGCGGTGTTCTCCGGGCCGCTGGGCACGAGGGGCACCTCGCGCTCGGTCAGGTGGAGCACGGCGTCGGGCCCGCCCTGCCGGTTGATGGCCGCCAGTCCCAGCGCCCACGAGTTCGAGACCACCACGACCGCCGCGGCCAGCCACAGGCCCGTGCGCCTCATCTCACACCCCCCCTCATCCGCACGCGGAGTCTCGCGAGCAGCGCCAGGGCTCCCATGGCGAGGCCTCCCAGCAGCAGGAAGAACACGTAGCGGGGCAGCAGCGTCCACCACCAGTCGAAGCACTTGGCGTAGACGAACAGCACCAGGAAGCCGCTGGCCGCATTCGCCACGTCGGGCCACCGGCGGCGGACCCCGAGGCCGATCGCGGCGAGCGGCAGCCCGAACCCGAGAATGTCGTAGACCGCCTGGAGGACGGCGAGCGGCAGGGGCCGATAGCTGAAGGCCTCGGTCCCCGTGGCGAGAAAGAGCAGCGGCAGCAGCACGGCAGCCGTGCCCATCAGCCGCCAGACCCGATCGAATCCGTCGGGCCGAATCGCCGGGCGCCAGAACGAGAGGACGAACGCCGCGGCGCCGAGCGGCATCAGCGGTTCGGGCCGCTGAAGGAGGATCGACCATTCCAGCCCGGCTGCCTGGGCCGTGAGGCCGACGCCATACGCCATCGCCGCGGCCAGGCCGCCCGCCAGCAGGAGGCGCAGCCCGTAGGCATAGGCGACCGCCAGCGCAAACGCGGACCAGGCGATCAGGATCTGCGGAGAGGGCGTCATGTCGAAGATGGCCCCGACGGCGCCCAGGTCCAGCGCAAACGCCGCCGCAGCGATGATCGACAGGACGGAGGCGATGTAGCGGGTGGGCTCGTGGCGCGCGGCGACATCCACGGCCAGCAGCGTCGCCAGCGGCATCGCCACCAGCACCGCCACCTGCGCGGGCGTCGTCAGCGCGCCCCAGAAGCGGTAGAAGAACAGGACGATGCCGGCGCTCAGCGTGACGGCGCCGATGAGCGAGGCCGCCCGCATCCCGAGCGTCATCTGGCGCTGGCTCTCGGTGCGGTCGACGTCGAACTGCCGCGCGAACGTGGCGAGCAGATCCGCGTGGTGGCGCTCGATGCGGGCCCGGTCCGCGGCCGAGAGGGCCAGCACCCCGTCCCGCTCGAGGTCGGCAAGTTCCAGGCGGAACGCCGCGATCTGGTTGGCCCGCCGCTGAGCGTCCGGCCGGGCGCCGCTCGAGGTCGCGGCCCGATCCTGCATGGCCATCACATCGTCCCTCCAGGTTTCGTCGCCGTTTCCTGAAGGTGACTCGGGACAAGGTTACACGGACATGATGGGCCGCCCTGCCCGCCGCCCCGTCAACTGCCGGTGGATTCGCCGGGCGAGCGCGGGAATCGCGCCCGCGACCTCCGGTGACAGTCCTTCCTCGATCCTGTCGATATCACCGACCTCGACGGCGTAGATATCGATCGATTCCGGCATGGGGACGCCGGCGACTCGGGCGAGCGCCAGTGCGTCTCCGATCGACACGTCGTGGGCCCCGATGAGCCGGGTGGAGCCGGCGACGCCGTCGGGCGTGAGGCGGTGGACCCGACCGGGCACCGGGTCGGCTGGGGCCAGGCAGTCCACGAGGATCGCGCGGGCCGCCCCGGTCAGGAGGTCCACCAGTTCGAGGCCCGCCCGCGTGCTGACAGCCACGCGAACGCCCGGCACCGGGTCCGCGTCGAGCAGCCGGGCGACGGCCTCCGCCGTGCGCAGCCCGACCGCGTCGTCGTAGCGAACGGGGTTGCCGAGGCCCACGACGATGGTGTCCGGGGCGTCGGGGGCCGGCGGGCTCATCGGGCCACCGCCGGGGTGCGGCGCGGCGACGGGACCGGGACCGGCTGCCGGGCCTGGGCGGCCTCGCGAACCGCGACCAGGTACTGCGCCACCGGCCGGAACACGAGGTGGTTCCATTTCCCGAACGGCACCTCGACGATGAGCATCGGCACCGCGATCATCAGGTGCGCGACGTAGAGCACGTAGGTCGGCCACGCCAGGTCGAGCAGCCGGACGATGTGCACGAAGATGCCCGACAGCGCCGTGAGGAAGAGCAGGACCAGGAACGTCCAGTCGCTGACGTGCGAGAAGCGGTGCTGCTGCTCGCGCTTCTGCAGCCGACCGAGCATCGCCCACGCTGTGACGCCGAGGATCGTGGCCGTGCCGTAGTAGCCGAGCAGCGCCGTGTAGTGGAAGTCG
The DNA here is from genome assembly GCA_963776495.1 of uncultured Acidobacteriota bacterium. Taxonomy (GTDB): domain Bacteria; phylum Acidobacteriota; class Vicinamibacteria; order Vicinamibacterales; family Fen-181; genus FEN-299. The sequence goes on from CAVZMW010000004.1 coordinate 775,764, forward strand.
GCGTGCTCGCGCTGGAACCACGGGAGGAACACCACCACCAGCAGCAGCATCGTGGCGTAGCCGGTCACCAGCAGGAAGTGCAGCAGCCACCTGACCAGCGTGTCGTTGTCGCACTGGAGCCAGCGCCGCTGCGTCACGCCGTGCACGAGGATCTGGTAGGCCTGGCCCGCCCAGACCGACAGCGGCACCTTGAGCGAACCCATCCCGCGCTTGAAGAACGCGACCATGCGCGCCGCGTTGATGCCGAGCAGGACGACGAGCAGGCCGGCGAGCGTCCAGTCCCCGTAGTGGACGATTCGGGTCGGCGCGAACAGGTCGAGTCTCACGTGCGCCGCCGCGTCCGCGTTGACCGCCGCGAATCCGAACGGCAGGCCGAGCCACCCGGGGACGACGAACAGCGCGAGCACGAAGAGGGCGATGAGCGCGAGCAGGCCGAACTCCCACGCCTCCGAGAGGTAGAGCCGCCGCGAGAGGCCGGTCCAGTCGTACCGGCTGACCAGCCACCGCCTCGTGGCCATCATCAGTTCGCCGGGCTCGGCATCGCGCGGGCAGGTCGAGGAGCAGGTGCCGCAGTAGTAGCAGAGCCACGGCTCCGGCGACTCGAGCAGCCGGTCGGAGAGGCCGACCTGGAGGTAGCGGATGATCTTCCGCGGGAAGACCGTGTCGCCCTTCGAGAGGCCGCAGACGGCGGTGCAGTTGCCGCAGCTGAAACAGCGGCCCAGCGTCTGGCCGCCGAATGCGGCCAGCTCGGTGCCGAGGGTCGGATCCACTCGATAGTGCTGCATGGTCAGGCTCCGGCCAGCGTGTAGAGCAGGTAGCCGTTCTCCTCGGCGCCGTCGAGCACCTCGCCGTAGCGCCGCATCGCCATCAGGTGCCACATCACTTCGGGCGCGGGGATGCCGCACTCGGCGGCCAGCTGGGGCACGGTGCGGGGCTGGGCCTTGAGGGCCGCGCGGAGGGCCTTGTAGACCTTCTGCTGGTTGCTGACGTAGGCCTTGAGCTCGTTCGACATGCCGCCGCGCCGCTCGCGGAGCACCTCAATCGCGCGCTTCGGCTTTGCTGCGGTAGATGACGTGGTCGTGTCGGTCATCACGCTTCCCCCAGTCGCCTTACGCCCTACGCCTTACGCCGTACGCCTTACGCCCTACGCCCTGAGCCCTACGCCCTGAGCCTCCCTATGCGGCGCGGCTTGGCGTCCGCCACCGGGTCCGCTTCAGATGGTTCGCCGCCGCCATCGCCGCCTCCCCGGCCTCGACGATCGCATCGGGGATGTCCTTCGGCCCCGCGGCCACCCCGCCCACGAACACGCCCGGCATCGTCGTGAACGACGGGTTCAGCTTCATCTCCGGCGTTTCGAGGAACCCGTCCTCGGCGACGTCGAGGTCGATGACGCCCTCGGGGTGCCACCCGGGGATCAACCCCTGGCTGAGGACGACCAGGTCGTAGCGGTGTTCGTCCACGCGGCCGCCCTCGTCGAGCAGTTCGACGCGCAGGATCAGGTCGTAGTCGGCCGCCTCGGTGATCCGCGCGACCTTGCCCTTGACGACGCGGACCCCCTCGCGCACCGCCCGCCGGTAGAACTGCTCGTAGCCCTTGCCGAACGCGCGGATGTCCATGTAGTAGAGCGTGACCTCGACGCCGTGGATGTAGTGCGTCAGCAACAGCGCCTGCTTGAGCGCGTACATGCAGCAGACGCGCGAGCAGTAGGGCACGCCGATCGAGCGGTCCCGGCTGCCGGCGCACTGCACGTAGGCGATCGACTTCGGGATCCTGCCGTCGGCCGGCCGGAGCACGCGGCCGTAGGGGCCGTTGCTCGACTGGATCCGCTCCATCGCGAGCGGGTTCATCACGTTCGGCAGCCGGCCGCCGCCGTACTCGGCCTTCCTGCCCATCGGCAGGATGTCGAGGCCGGTGGCCACGATGACCGCGCCCACCTCCACCTGCACGGCGCGCGCTTCGGCCGCGAAGTCGATGCAGTGGGTCGGGCAGACCTTCTCGCACTTGCCGCAGAAGATGCAGTGGTCGACGTCGAGGACCGCCTTCTGCGGGATCGCGTTGCCGTGCGGGATGTAGATGGCGCGCCGCGCGCCGAGGCCGTAGTCGAACTCGTGCGGCACCTCGACCGGGCACGCCAGCTCGCACTCGTCGCAGCCGATGCACGTGTCTTCGTCCAGGTACCGCGGCTTGCACTCCAGCTCCACGCGGAACCCGGTGCCCACCGGTTCGACCTGGCGGACCTCGGTGTAGGTCTGCAGGCGGATGCGGGGATGGTGCGCCGATTCGGCCATGCGCGGCGTGCAGATGCAGCTCGAGCAGTCCAGCGTGGGGAAGACCTTGTTGAGGCCGACCATGACGCCGCCGATCGACGGCGTGCGTTCCACGAGCAGGACCTCGAAGCCCTGCTCGCCGAGGTCGAGCGCGGCCTGCATCCCGGCGATCCCCCCGCCGATCACCATCGCGTCGTAGCGGTCTCGCATCTCCGCCATAGTTGTTGCTCCGCGGATTCCACCCGTAGGGCGGCCCTTCAGGGCCGCCGCTTGCCGGCGGGTCTAAAGACCCGCCCTTGTATCTTGACTGACAGAACGCGTATTACAGAATCTACAGCTCGGCGAGGCGGCAGCCCGATCCGCCCCAGGTCCTCAGACCGTTACGTAGCAGGGGCGCCGCCATCGCCACGTCGTCAGCCCGAACGGTTGACAGGGCTTCGAGCCCGCATCCCTCAAGGTCGGGCGCTTTCGACGTCGCCGTGCTGTGGAGGCCCCATGACCACCGCTCCGATCTACGTCGGCATCGACGTCGCGAAAGCCCAAGTCGAGGTCGCCGTCCGCCCGTCGGGCGAGACGTGGACCGCGCTCGTCGAGGAGCCCGAACTGACGCGCCTGGTCAGCCGGATCCAGGCCTTGGCCCCGACGCTCGTCGTGCTCGAAGCCACCGGGGGCTACGAGGTCCCGGTGGTCAGCGCGTTGGCCGCCGCCGCCGTGCCGGTGGTCGTGGTCAACCCGCGCCAAGTCCGCGCCTTCGCGAAGGCGCTGGGGATATTGGCAAAGACGGACGGCCTCGACGCGGGCGTCCTCGCCCTCTTTGGCGAGCGCGTGCAGCCGCCTGTCCGCCCGCTCCCCGACCCCGCGCTCGAGGGCCTCACCGCGCTGGTGGCCCGCCGGCGCCAATTGGTCGAGATGCTCGTCGCCGAGCGCCATCGCCGCAGCCAGCTGCGCAACGCGGTGGTCCGCCGCGACATCAACCAGCACATTCGCTGGCTCGATCGCCGCCTGACCCAGACCACGCGGGACATCGGCCGGCTGCTCGAGACCACGCCCGCCTGGCGCGTCGAGGAGGACCTCCTCCGGTCCGTCCCCGGCATCGGCCCGCACACCGCGGCGGTGCTGATCGCGGAACTTCCGGAGCTCGGGCAACTCACGCGGCGCGAAATCGCCGCGCTCGTCGGGGTCGCCCCCTTCAATCGCGACAGCGGCACGCTCTCGGGGACTCGCCACATCTGGGGCGGGCGCGCCACCGTCCGCGGCGCGCTCTACATGGCGACCCTCGTCGCCACGCGCTACAACCCGGCGATCCGGGTCTTCTACCAACGCCTCGTGGCCGCCGGCAAGAAACGCAAGGTCGCCCTGACGGCCGCGATGCGCAAACTCCTGACCATCCTCAATGCGATGGTTAAACATCAGCAGCCTTGGAGGCTCGCCACGGAGTAGCGACTCTCCTTGACTTCACAAGACGGTTGCTGCGTACGGTCTCGAGACGCCCGGCTGGCGCCCTGAGCCCTGAGCCTTGAGCCCTGAGCCTTGAGCCCTGAGCCTTGAGCCTATCTGCTTCTCTCCTCGACCACCCTGCCATCCGCCTCCCTCACGCGCACGACCATCGGCATCCGGCCCGGCAGGCTGTGCGTGGCGCAGCCGAAGCACGGGTCGTAAGCGCGAAACGCCATCTCGATCATGTTCAGCACGCCCTCGGTGACGTCGCTGCCCCGTCGGATCAGGCCCTGCGCCGCCTGCTTGATCGACATGCAGATGGCGGCGTGGTTGTTCGTGGTGCCCACGACGAGGTTCGCCTTGCGGACCAGGCCGTTCTCGTCGGTGACGTAGTGGTGCACGAGCGTGCCGCGGGGCGCCTCGACGATGCCGACGCCCTCGGTCGGGGTGTCGTGCGGGATGGTCCGGTAGTTCTCCGGGTGGGTCAGCTCGGGATGGCGCACCAGCTCGAGCGCGCGCTCGGCGGCGTTGATCATCTCGACGACGCGGGCCCAGTGGATCGCCAGCGTCTGGTGGACCATGGTCCGGCCGCTGCGGTCGCCGGTGAGCGTCTCGAAGTACTCCTCGTAGGCCTCCTGGGCAAGCGGCGTGCTCATCGAGTCGGCGACGTTGAGGCGCGCCTGCGGCGTCGCGCGGTAGACGCCGGACTGCTTGCCGTCCACGAACCCCTTCCACCCGACCTGCGCCAGGTAGGGGAACTTCAGGTAGGTCCAGGGCTCGACCCGCTCGGCGACGTGCTTGGCATAGTCGCGGGCGGCGTACTTGCACAGCTCCTGGCCGTCGGGATCGACCACGCGCACCTTGCCGTCGTAGAAGTTCGCGCGGTTCTTGTCGTCGACGAGTCCCATCGAGTAGGTCCGATGGCAGTACGGCCCGTTCAGGATGAGATCGACGTACTGCGAGTTCGCCAGCACCTGCTCGTGCAGCACGACGAGCGTGAAGCGGGAGAACTCCAGCATCGCCGCGGCGATCTCCTCGAGCCGGTCGCGCTCCTGCGCGCTAATCGGCTTGGACACGCCGCCCGGGATGGCGTTCTCCGGGTTCACGGGCCGTCCGCCGAAGATGGACGCCGCCTCGTGCCCCCACTTCCGGGTCTGGATGACCTTTCGGCCGACCTCCACGCCGAGCTTGCGGATAACCCCGATCAGGTTGCGCTCGGCCGGGTCGCTCGTCGGGCCCATGACGAAGTCGGGGGCGGCGAGCGCGTAGAAGTGGGTCGCGTGGTCGGTGACGTAGAAGATGTCGTACTGCAGCTCGCGGATGAGGCGGGCTGTCAGCGGCAGCGAGACCTTGTAGACGGCGTCGCAGGCCTTGGCCGAGGCCATCAGGTGCGCTTCGGGGCACACGCCGCAGATGCGCGGCGTGATCCGGGGCATTTCCTCGACGGGCCGCCCCTCGCAAAACTTCTCGAACCCGCGCAGCTCGGGGATCTGGAGGAAGCAGTCCGCGACGTTTCCCTCGGCGTCGAGGAAGATGTCGATCTTGCCGTGCCCCTCGAGGCGCGTGATCGGGTCGATGCTGATCCGCCGGCCGTGGCTCGGGGCGGGCGGTGCCGTGGTTGTCATCGTGTGCTCCTCGTCCGCCGTTACCGATGGGCCCTGAGGGCGCTCGACGCCAGGCTGAAGCGATAGAACGTGCCGGTCGGGTCGGCAATCTGGTCGACGATCTCCCTCGCCTGCTCCTCGGTCGTCGCGTCGATGAGCGACCCGATCGCGCTCAGCATCGCGGTGCCCTGGTCGCTGGCGTCGCCCGCGGCGCCGTAGCAGCCGCGGCAGGCGAGCTCGGCCTTCGTGCAGAGCGCGCCGCAGCCGCTGCGCGTCGCGGCGCCCATGCAGACGTAGCCCTGCTCGAGCAGGCAGAGGTTCGGCTCGGCGACCGACAGGTGCGGCCGCCTGAACTCGGTGATGCGCGTCTTGCGCTTCTCGCGGTGGCACTCGTCGCACACCGACTTGCCGTCGCACCCGACGCGAACCTCGTCGTTCCTCGCCGGCACTTCTCCCGCCGCGATCGCCTGCAGGACCTTCCAGACCTGGTCGCCGACGGGCGGGCAGCCCGGCATCCGGTAATCGACCGGGACGACGTCCGAGAGCCGCAGCACCTGCGGGTAGAAGCGGGGGAGGGTCAGCTCCCCGTGCGGCGTCGGGCAGGAGGGCTGGGGCGTCGTCTTGTTCGGGTTGTGCAGCGTCGGGTTGCTGTGGAAGACGGCGTCGTAGACCTCGGCCGCCGACTTCAGGTTGGCGAGAGCGGGGATGCCGCCGTCCATCGCGCACGCGCCGTAGGCGACCAGCGTGCGGCTCTTCAACCGGAGCAGCCGGGCGATCTCCTCCTGCTCCGAGCTGCGAATCGCGCCGCTCGACAGGCACACGTCAATGTAGCCGTCGGGGTAGCCGGCGACGGTCGCGTACTTGAAATCGGTCACGCACGGCCAGAAGACGACGTCGGCGACCTCGAGCAGCTCGAGCAAGTGCTCGGCGATCTCCAGCACCGAGATGTCGCAGCCGCCGCAACTCGACGCCCAGTAGACGCCGATCCGGAGCTTGCCCGGCTGCCGCGGGCGGTTCTCCATCGTGGCGGTCATGCCGCGCCTCCCCACGGATGCAGGTCGTGCCCGTGGCCCACGCCGCGCTCCCGCATGCGTCCGGGCCAGTCGAGCGGTCCGGCCTGCCGCACCTGCTCGGTCACCTGGCGGACCAGGCGCGCGAACTTCTCGCCCTCGGCCGCCGAGACCCACTCGTGGACGAACCGCTCGGGCTCGATGCCGAAGTCCTGGAGCACCCGCGCCACCATCGGCATGCGCGCCATCGTCTTGTGGTTGCCCGCGATGTAGTGGCAGTCGCCGATGTGACAGCCGCAGACCATGACGCCGTCGGCCCCGCGGGCGAAGGCGGACATGATGAGGTCGGGATCGATCCGCCCCGAGCACATCACGCGGATGATGTCGACGTTGGCGGGGTACTTGAGCCGGGCCGTGCCGGCGTTGTCGGCGCCCGTGTACGAGCACCAGTAGCAGAGAAACGCGATGATCCGCGGCTCCCACGGCTGGGGCGGCGGGTCGGTCTCGGGCGTCGTGACAGGTTCGACCTCGGACATGGCACCCCCAGGGCTTGCGGGCGTCCCGGCTCCCGGACGCCGTCACACACCGAGCAGCACGTCGAGTTCTGCGGCCACCTGCCGGTCGTTGAAGCCGGCCTGCTGGATGGCGGCGCTCGGGCAGGTGGCGGCGCACGTGCCGCACCCGGTGCAGAGCGCCTCGCTCACCATGGCCAGCCCGCGCGCCTCGTCGCGCGTGATCGCGTCGTAGGGGCAGACGGTGAGGCAGGTGCCGCACCCGGTGCACGCCGCCTCGTCCACGCTCGCGATGAACGGGTCCATCTCCACCTGGCCCTGCGCGATCATCGCCGCCGCCTTCGAGGCGGCCGCCGACGCGGCCGCGCACGCCTCGGTGATGTCCATCGGCCCCTGGCAGCAGCCGGCGAGGAACACGCCCGACACGGCCAGTTCGACGGGCCTCAACTTCGGGTGCACCTCGAGCAGGAAGCTGTCGTAGCCGACCGCGCACGAGTACATCGTCACCAGTTCCGAGATGTCGTGCGGGACGACGCCGGTGGCGAGCACCAGGAGGTCGAGCGGCACCTCGATCGGCAGGCCGTCGGTCAGCAGGTCCTTGGTGCGCACGACCACCGGCCACTGGCCGGTCCGGTCCTTGTCGATCCGCGGCGGCTGCTGGGCGCTGTAGCGGACAAACAGCACGCCGCGCTCGGAGGCCCGCTCGTAGTACTCCTCGTGGCCGCGGCCGTAGGTGCGCATGTCCTGGTAGAACGACACGATCTGGGCCTGCGGGAACCGATCCTTGATGGCGACGGCCGCGTGCATGGCGGCCGTGCAGCAGGTGCGGGCGCAGTAGTCCTTGACCTTGCCGTCGGGCTGCGGCGCGTTGACCCCTTCGATCTGGCGGGCGCCGACGCAGTGGAGGAACCCGATGCGCATCGGCTTGTGCCCGTCCAGCGGCAGCGCCCCGGCCGTCGGCCCCTCGGGGTCGAGCATCCGGTGCAGCTGCTGGAGCGTGATGACGCGCGGGAAGATGCCGTAGCCGTACTCGCCGAGCAGCGGTTCGTAGGGATCGTAGCCGGTGGCCAGGACGATGACGCCCGAGTGCAGCGTCAGCTCGCGCGGCTGGGCGCTGAGGTTGATGCCCTTGCCGCCCACCGCCGCCACGCACTTGCCGCACTTCGTGCAGGTGTGCCAGTCGATGGCCGGGATGGGCGGGAAGCACCCCGGGTAGGGCATGTAGATCGCCTTGCGGCGGCTGAGCGCGAAGTCGAACTCGCTGATCGTCTCCTCGGGGCAGGCCGCGATGGCGTTGCCCGGGTAGGTGAGACGCTCGTCCACGCCGCGCGGATCGACCGTGATCTTCGTCTTGAAGTCGCCGACGACGCCCTCCGAGTCGACCACGTGCGCGCCGGTGAGGATCGTCACCAGGGGGTGTTTCACCACGTCGCGCACGAGCCCGCACAGCAGCGGGCGCGCCTCCTCGCCTGTCGGGAACACGTTCCAGAGCTGCGCCATCCGGCCGCCGAGGAACGGCCGCTTCTCGATGAGCGTGACCTTCATGCCGCGCTCGGCCAGGTCGCGCGCCGCCATCAGGCCGGCAACGCCGCCGCCGATGACGAGGGCGGCCGGGTGGATCGGGATGCGGCGCTTGTCGAGGGGCACGAGGTAGCGGGCGCGGTTGACCGCCGCGCGGACCAGGCGCGAGGCCTTGGCGGTGGCGGCCTCGCGATCCTCGATGACCCACGACACGTGCTCGCGGATGTTGACGTGCTCGAAGAGGTACTGGTTGAGGCCGGCGCGCTCGATCGTCCGGCGGAAGGTGATCTGGTGGAGCGTCGGCGAGCAGGCGGCCACCACGACGCGCGTCAGCCCGTGCTCGCGGATCTTCTGCTCGATGAGGGCCTGGCCGGGATCCGAGCAGTTGAACATATGCGTCGTCGCGAAGACGACGCCGGGCATGCGGGCGGCGTCGGCGGCCACCCGCTTGACGTCCACCGTGTCGGAGATGTTGCCGCCGCAGTGGCAGATGAAGACGCCGATGCGGGAGGCCTGCGCCTCGGGCGCCGGTTCGTCGGAGCCGGGACCAGCCGCGTCGTACATGGTCGGCCCTCCTGAGCGCCGCGGAGATGCCGTCGGCAGACCGCGGACGGATCGCACGATGGGGCAGATGGCCAGGTGGCGCGGTGAGGGAAGGGCGGAGGGGGCCGGCGTGATTCGGAAGGAGAGCGATAAGGACGCGCGCCAACCGGAACCACCCGCCGCGCACCTTCAGCGCGACACGCTGACACGCTGCCGACGACCCTGAGCTCGTGTACGGAACCCTGCTTCCGTCGCCTCACTGGTGCCGGCGCCGAACGTCCTAGGGTACCCGCTGATCGATCCCACGAAGCCGAGCCACTCGTCCTGCGGTTCAGGAATCCGGTCCGATAGGCGTCGCTTCACACGCCGGGCCAAGTGTTGATCCGACGCCGGTTGCTGTCAAGGATCAGCGGAAAACGAGCCTCGCGCAGATTCCTGTTATGCTCTGCTCAATGGAGGTCCCATGCGTGCGCTAATCGCGGCCGCGGCGGCCCTTGTCGTCCTCCCGCTGTCCGTCTCGGCCCAGCAGACCGCGCAGTTCCGCAGCCGCGCGGGCGGCGGACTGGTCTCGGGCACCGAGTCGTACACCATCGCCGACACCCCGTCGGGCCACGAGGTGACGGCGACGGTCGCCGTGAAGCGCGGCGGCGCCCAGACGGACTTCACGCTGCAGGAGTCGCTGGACGCCGGCTGGGCGGCGGTGAAATACCTCGTCGAGGTGACCGGCGCGACGGGCAACGCGACGGCGACGGCCGAGCGCAAGGGGGACTCGCTCCTGCTGGCGGTCAAGACGCCCACGGCCTCGCCGACGCTGAACGTGCCGGCCGGGCCGAGGCTCATCCTGATGGAATCCCTGGTGGCCGCGCCGTACCAGGTGCTGCTGAACCTCACCGGCGGCAAGCCCGGTCCCGTCTCCGTCGTCGTCCCGTTCCAGTTGGCGATGCTCGACGGGACGCTCGAAGCCGCGGGCACGGCGCCGGGCACGCTCGACGGCAAGCCGATCGTCGCGACCAGGCTCCTGTTGAAGGTGGCCGGGCTCACGACGGAGATCGACTTCGACGCGACGACGAAGCAGCTGCTGAGGGTGTTCACGTCGACGCCCCCGCGCGACTCCGACCTCGTCCGCGTGGGGTTCGAGCCGGCCGGCTCCGCGGCGCCGCCGGCGGCCGAGCCTCCCGCCGGCGTGAGCGAGCGCCTCGTGACGTTCAAGCAGATCGACGGCGCGCCTTACCCGGCCGTGCTCTGCCTCCCGAAGAATCCGGTGCGCCCGCCGCTCGTCGTGATGCTGGGCGGCTCGGGGCCCAACGATCGTGACGAGACCATCGGCCCGAACAAGCCGTTCCGCGACCTCGCCTGGGGGCTCGCCGGGCAGGGCGTGGCGACGCTCCGCTTCGACAAGCGCACCTTCGCGTTCCCGAAATCCTACAAGGGCTCGCTCGACTCGGAGTCGATCGACGACGGGGTGGACGCGGTGACGTTCGCGGGCACGCTGGGCGAGGTGGACCGGAACCGGATCTACGTGCTGGGACACAGCCTCGGCGGCCTGGCGGCCATCTACGTGGCCGAGCGGGTCCCGGTGGCCGGGATCATCCTGATGGCGACTGCCGGCCGGCCGATGGACCAAGTGATCCGCGACCAGGTGAAGGAGGCCGCCGCGGGGCAGGACGAGGCCAAGCAGATGGAGGTCCTCAATCTGCAGGACAGCATCATGGCGAAGGTCAGGGCCGGGACGGCGACCGCGCAGGAACTCAACGGCCAGCCGCCGGGCGCCATCCGCGACATGATCGTCCGCGACCCGATCGCGGAACTGCAGAAGACGAAGGCCCCGCTGCTCGTGCTCAGGGGCGCGAAGGACGCGCAGATGTTCCAGGCCGATTTCGACGCCCTGGCCGCCGTCGCCGCCAGGAGACCCGGCTCGGCGTCGATGCAGTTCCCGAACCTGACGCACCTCTTCACGCCGACCGACGGGCCGGCGACGTTCCAGGCCATCTACCAGCCCGGACACGTGCCGCCGGAGGTCGCCGACACGATCGCCGCCTGGATCGCCAAGAGCGGCGCGAAGTAGGCCATTCGACTCGCTCCGCTCGCTCAGGGCGACTCGCCACGGGTGAAGTCGAAGGGCTCGCTCAGGGCGACTCGCGCGGTTTCGAGCCGCGCGAGTCGGGCCTCACGACGCCTCGTCGGCGCTCGGGCCGTAGATCGACGGCACCGGGATGTCGTTCAGGCGGAGGTAGACCGCCAGCTGCGCCCGGTGGTGGATCAGGTGGCTGAGGACGAAGCTGCGGTACACCGCGGCCTTCGGCAGCGTGAAGACGTCCTGCCCGCCGGCCTTGAGCGTCCACGGCGTGAAGTACTGCGCGTCTGGTGTCGATTCGATCAACGCGCGGGCGACGGCCACCATCTTCTCGAACTTCGCGAGCAGTTCCGCGCGGGACGTCGCCTCGGCGGGGCTGTGGTCGCCCCCGATGTCGATGCCGTCGGTCGTCAGCGTTTCCTTGACCCACCCGGGGATCTCCGCGACGTGCGTGGCCAGCCGCCCGAACGTCATCGACTTCGGGTGCGGCTTCCAGCCGAGCCTGTCGTCCGGCACGCGCGAGAGCACCTTGCGCGTGACCGCCATCTCGTGATCGAACTCCGGCAACAGCGCATCCTTCATGGCCATGGTGGAATCCTCCTCCTATCGATGATGACAGAAATCACAACGGGCCCACGGCGGACGACTGACGACCGACGGCTTTCCACTCGTAGGCCGGGCGTCTGAGGCCGACGTCCGCCCGGCGGGGCTGCCCTTCGACTCGGCCGCTTCGCGGCCTCGCTCAGGGCACCCCGAGCGAAGTCGAGGGGTGAAGCCCCGCCCTTGTATCTTGACTGACAGAACGCGTATTACAGAATCTACAGCTCGGCGAGGCGGCAGCCCGATCCGCCCCAGGTCCTCAGACCGTTACGTAGCAGGGGCGCCGCCATCGCCACGTCGTCAGCCCGAACGGTTGACAGGGCTTCGAGCCCGCATCCCACAAGGTCGGGCGCTTTCGACGTCGCCGTGCTGTGGAGGCCCCATGACCACCGCTCCGATCTACGTCGGCATCGACGTCGCGAAAGCCCAAGTCGAGGTCGCCGTCCGCCCGTCGGGCGAGACGTGGACCGCGCTCGTCGAGGAGCCCGAACTGACGCGCCTGGTCAGCCGGATCCAGGCCTTGGCCCCGACGCTCGTCGTGCTCGAAGCCACCGGGGGCTACGAGGTCCCGGTGGTCAGCGCGTTGGCCGCCGCCGCCGTGCCGGTGGTCGTGGTCAACCCGCGCCAAGTCCGCGCCTTCGCGAAGGCGCTGGGGATATTGGCAAAGACGGACGGCCTCGACGCGGGCGTCCTCGCCCTCTTTGGCGAGCGCGTGCAGCCGCCTGTCCGCCCGCTCCCCGACCCCGCGCTCGAGGGCCTCACCGCGCTGGTGGCCCGCCGGCGCCAATTGGTCGAGATGCTCGTCGCCGAGCGCCATCGCCGCAGCCAGCTGCGCAACGCGGTGGTCCGCCGCGACATCAACCAGCACATTCGCTGGCTCGATCGCCGCCTGACCCAGACCACGCGGGACATCGGCCGGCTGCTCGAGACCACGCCCGCCTGGCGCGTCGAGGAGGACCTCCTCCGGTCCGTCCCCGGCATCGGCCCGCACACCGCGGCGGTGCTGATCGCGGAACTTCCGGAGCTCGGGCAACTCACGCGGCGCGAAATCGCCGCGCTCGTCGGGGTCGCCCCCTTCAATCGCGACAGCGGCACGCTCTCGGGGACTCGCCACATCTGGGGCGGGCGCGCCACCGTCCGCGGCGCGCTCTACATGGCGACCCTCGTCGCCACGCGCTACAACCCGGCGATCCGGGTCTTCTACCAACGCCTCGTGGCCGCCGGCAAGAAACGCAAGGTCGCCCTGACGGCCGCGATGCGCAAACTCCTGACCATCCTCAATGCGATGGTTAAACATCAGCAGCCTTGGAGGCTCGCCACGGAGTAGCGACTCTCCTTGACTTCACAAGACGGTTGCTACGTACGGTCGGTGGTGCGCCCCTCGCGGGTTGCGGCCGTCAGCCGTCGGCCGTCAGCCGTCAGCCGTCAGCCGTCGGCCGTCAGCCGGTCAGAACACCCCGTAAACAACCGCGAAGGTGATGACGGTCGCGTCGAGATTGACCTTGTCCGCCCGGGTGCCGGTCGGACCTCGGGCCGTGAGCGTCGGCCTTGCGAACATGTAGGCGACCGAGGCCGACGCGGCGAAGTGGTGCCCCAGCTCGTACCAGAACGTGACGTTCGGCTCGACGGCCAGGCAGTTCGAGATCGAGACGCTCGCTCCCGGCAGGCCGACGTGCGTGCCGTAGGCCGCCCGCTCCGCGTCCGACTGCGACAGCGAGTTGAGTGCCCAGCCGCCGACGACGCCCGTGCTGACGGCGTAGCGGTGGAACTGCCGGATGTAGGAGACGCCGGCCATCAGCGGCCGGACGGTCATGTGGCCGATCGGCGTCGATTGACCGCCGGCATCGACCTGAAGGTCGGAGGTGAACCAGTCCATGCCGACCGTGGCGCCGAGGCCCGAGCCGCGCCGCAGCCGGCCGACCAGGCCGAACCCCGTCGGGTGGTGCGCGCTGGCGTTCGCCGGGTCGTAGAAGGTGAGGGCCACGCCCACCGCGATCGACGAGTCGGTCTGCGCGTACAGCAGCGGGCTCGCAACGAGCAGCGCGGCGACGGCGGCAGGCAGTAGCCTCAGCAGATCCCGTGGCACCGCGCCATGATAGCATCCGCCAGATGATCATCAACGAGATCAGGGCAGCGCTCGGCAGACTTCGCCGTGCGCGTACCTTCGCCCTCCTCTGTGTGGTCATCCAGGCGTTCGGGATCGCCATCGCGGTGAGTGGCGGCACATTCCTTCGCGCGCTGTTCCAGCCGCACCAGATCCGTGACGTGTCACGAGTCGTCGACCTGGAGCGCGTCCGCCCTCCCGACAACCTCCTGTCATCCGGGGACGTGGAGTACATCACGCGTCACCAGGGTGACTTTGAGGACCTGTTGCCGTGGTCGTACTCCTTCGAGCCCCTGGAACTCACTGGTCGCCAAGTCGAGTGGACGGTCGTCGAGGCTGTTGGCGGGAACTACTTCGAGTTCGTGGGGCATCACGCCGCGTTGGGCCGTGGACTCGTGCGCGATGACGACCGGCCGGGGGCCTCGCCGGTGGCTGTGATCAGCGATGCTCTCTGGCGGCGGGCGTTCAATTCAGACTCGCGCGTGCTCGGTCGTACGATCCGACTGGGTGACGGCCTGGTGGCGATCGTGGGCATCACCTCGCCTGCTTTCCGGGGCATCCGACGGCCGAATTCGTCACCCACGGCCCTCTGGATCACCTTGTCAGCGGTGAGAGGCCTCCGACCGCTCGTTCCCGAGGTAGACGAGCAGCTCGGTTCCCTGAAACTGGAAGGCCGGCTGAAAGCCGGCGTGGGCCTCGCCCGGGCCCAGGCGGCGCTGACGGTGATGGCGACGCAGATGGACCGCGAAGCCCCGATACGAAGCGGGCCTGTGAGGGAGGCTTACGCTGCCAGGCGGACCCTGCTTCTGCGTCCGGCGGACGTTCTACAGGTTGGGGACTCGGACGACATCATCGGCCTTCCCGTCTGGCTGCTGGCCATCAGCACCGTGATCGCGTTCTGCCTGATCGTCTGCGCCAACCTGGCACTGCTCGCCATCGCCCGCGCGAACGGCCGCAGACACGAGGGCGCCATCCGAATGACGCTCGGCGCATCGCGGGCCCGGGTCGTTGCGAACTATGTCTGGGACGGCGTGCTGTTGTCGGTTCTGGGTGCCTCCGCGGGAGGCCTGCTGGGCGTCGTGATGTTCAGGGGATTGTTGACCGCGGCGAGACAATGGCCAGGCTTTACGGTTGATTTCGGCCTGGCGCAACAGGGCTGCTTCCTCCTGCTTCTCGGCGTTGCGTCGGTGACCTGCTTTCTTGCCGTCGCCTTCGGGCCGGCCGTCACGCTTCGGCGTGCCGAACCAGCCCGCCTGCTTTCGATGGGCGCCAACATCGGCGGCGGGGCACATCGCGCGTTCTTGCGCGCTCTTTGCGTGGGGCAGGTCGCGGTGTCGTTCGCGCTCGTATCCGTGGCCCTCGTGTGCCACGAACAAGTGGCTCGTGCCGACGCTCACCAGTCGGGGGTCGATTTGGACCGTCTCGCCGTCGTGCAGCCCGACTTCTGGATTCGGGCATTTAGGCCTTCGGCTCTACCAGAGTGGCTGCTGCGCCGTACGAGCGACGACCTGTTGAGCCGGATCAGGCGCCTTCCGGGCGTGGAATCCGCCGCGATCTCGACCGGGCTGCCGGTGGGAAGGACGGCGACCGTCCACGGTTGGATCTCAGCGCCCGACCAACTCGGTGAGCCGGAGCAGGGCACCCGTCGTCGGGTGGCATGGCTGTCAATCAGTACTCCGGATGTATTCCGCACGTTGGGGGTCCGCCTCGCGTATGGCCGCCTGTTCGACTCGCGGGACGTGGAAGGCGCCAGTCGCGTCGTCGTCATTACCCGATCGGACGCGGTGCGGCTCTTCGGTGGGGAACAAAAGGCTGTGGGCCGTCTCCTGGTCCTGACGCGGCAGCAGTACGGGGGCGAGAAGCACGCGCGAACCGACACGCTGACGGTCGTCGGGGTGGTCGATGATTGCGACGCAGCGCAGATCGGCTACCGCGGTTACGGAGTGCTGTTCCTGCCCTTCGCACAGAACTTCCATCCGGCCGTCGTGTTCATCGCGAGAACCTCGGACCCCAGAGGGGTGGCGGCGGCCATGCGCAGAACGCTCGAGGCCGCCCAACAGGTCGGCGTGACGTTCTCGGGCACCGGACGCGCCGCAGCCGGCGCCGAGCACCTCGTCCTGCGGGGCACCGAGAGGATGGGCACGCTCTTTGGGCTGGCGGCGCTCGTCTTCTCGATGGGCGGGCTCGGCGCGCTCTTGTGGATGGCCGTCACCGAGCGCACGCACGAAATCGCGGTTCGGATGGCGCTCGGCGCAAGTCCGTCCGTCATCGCGCGGGGAGTGATGCTGGACGGAGTCGCGCCTACCGTTGGCGGGGCGCTTGGAGGAATCGGTCTGCACGCCATCATTGGGATGGCATTGAGACCCGTCTTCATCCAGCCGATCTCCGCATCGACTCCGGTCGCGTTGATGGCAGTCGCCATTGTCGTGGGCTCTGTGGCAGCCTTGACCAGCTATGTGCCGGCGGCAAAGGCGGCACGGAGCGATCCTGCGAGTGCTTTAAAGGACGAATAGACGTCATCGTCAGGGAGCTCGAAGGGAATCACCATGTCCTCACCGATCTCGCGTCGCACGTTCATCACCTCAGTGTCGTCCGCCGCGGCCGTGGGCGCCGCGTTCTCGCGCGGCGGCTTCCCCGGGCTCTACGCCGCGGCCCCTTCCACCAAGGTCGCCATCGTCCGCACCAGCGACCGGAAGAAGGGTGTGGCCGACGTCGTGCGCCTGCTGAAGGCGCCAGGCCCGAAGGGGAAGGACGTCGTCATCAAGCCGAACTTCAACTCGGCCGATCCGACGCCCGGTTCGACGCACAACGACACGCTTCGACAGTTGATGGCCGAGCTGCTCGAGCGCGACGCCCGCTCGCTCACCATCGGCGAGCGCAGCGGCCCGCCGGTCACGAAGAAGGTCATGGAGGACAAGGGCGTCTTCGACCTGGCGCGCGAGATGAAGGCGTCGATCGTGAACTTCGAGGAGCTGGCCGAGGCCGACTGGGTCCCGGTCACGCCGGCGGGCACGCACTGGACGAGCCAGCTCTACGTGCCGCGCCTGATAGCGCAGGCGCCGTACCTCGTGTCCACCTGCTGCCTGAAGACGCACGCCTACGGCGGCGTGTACTCGATGTCGGTCAAGCTGGCCGTCGGGATGACGCCGAAGCGCCTGATGCGCGAGATGCACGGCGACCGCGACCACATGCGACGGCGCATCGCGGAGATCAACGCCGGCTACCGGCCGAACCTGATCGTGATGGACGGGGTGGACGTGTTCGTGGACGGCGGGCCCTCGGTGGGCAAGCTGGCCACGGCCAACGTCTTCGTCGGCGGCACCGACCGCGTCGCGGTGGATGCGGTGGGCCTGGCCGTCCTCAAGGAGATGGGGGCGAACGCGGCCATCATGGACCGCAAGATCTTCGAGCAGGAGCAGCTGCAGCGCGCCATCGAGCTGGGACTGGGCATCTCCAGGCCGGACCAGATCGAGCTCATCGCCGGCGACGAACCGAGCCGCGCGTTCGCGGCGAAGCTCAAGGCGCGATTGGCTCAGGGCTAACACAGGCCTGCCCGCCGTAGCCCGACGGGCGAAGGCGGGGCTCAAGGCTCAAGTTCGTGAGGCGCAGGCCTAAAGGCCTGCGCTATCTGAAGAGATACCCAGATAGCGCAGGGCTTCAGCCCTGCGCGAGGCGTAAGGCGTGAGAGGCGTAAGGCGTAAGCCTCAGGGCTCGAGGCTGCCGCCGATCCAGCGCACCCCGGGCCTCGGCTCCGCCGGGCTCGTGTAGCTGACGGCCATGCCCACCAGGACGACGACGGCGGTGCCGACGAGGTTGTACCAGAGGTAGGAAATCGGGGACAGCCTCGCCACCAGCAGCACCGCCGCGAAGCCGGCGAGCATGCCCCAGAAGGCGCCGCGCCCGGTGGCGCGGCGCGTGCCGATGGCCAGCACGAAGCCGCCGAGCAGCGTGCCGTAGAAGAGCGACCCCACCTTGTTGACCACCTCGATGAGCGACCCCGCATTGGCCGCGTAGATGGCGAAGGTGCACGCGGTCAGCCCCCAGAACCCCGTGGCCAGCTTCGACACCATCAGGTAGTGCGAGTCCGGCGCCTGCTGCCGGACGTGCCGGCGGTAGATGTCGATGACCGTCGCCGTCGCGAGGGAGTTCATCTCGCCCGCGCTCGCCGACATGGCGGCGGCGAAGATGGCCGCGATGATGAGGCCCACCAGCCCGATGGGAAGCTGCGTGGTCACGAAGGTCGGGAAGACGTAGTTGACGTCGCTGTAGGTCCTGTCGCCGGTGACCTCCTTGACGAGCGTCACGGCGCGCGACCGCGTGGCGGCCACGGCGGCGTCAGCGGCGCGGAACGCGGCCGTCGCCTCGCGGGCGCGCGCGGCGTCGCCGGCCCGGCGCGCCTCGGTCGCCGCGATCGCGGCCTCGCGGCGCGTCGCGAACGCCCGCGAGAACTCCCGCTGGAGCCCGGCCAGCTCGCCGGACCGCGGGCTGGCGGCGATCCTGGCGTCGTACACGGTGTTGAAGAGCATCGGCGGCTGGGTGAACAGGTAGAACACGAACACGAGGACGCCGGTCAGCAGGATGAGCGTCTGCAGCGGGACCTTCACGAAGGCGCTCAACAGCAGGGAACTGCGCCCCTCGTCCTCGGACTTCGCCGTCAGGTACCGCTGGACCTGGCTCTGGTCGCAGCCGAAGTAGGCGAGCATCAGGAAGACGCCCGCGACGATCCCGGACCAAAAGGTGTAGTTGGTCGTCAGGTCGAACGAGAAGTCCACCGTCTTCAGCCGACCCGCCGCGCCGGCGATGCGCAGGGCGTCCACGAACGACACGTCGTGCGGCAGGCCGAGCACCAGCAGGACGACCGCCGTGCAGACCCCGGCCACGATGACGCCCATCTGCTTGACGTCGGTCCACGCCACCGCCTGCACGCCGCCGAACATCGTGTAGGCGGCCGTGGGCACTCCGATGGCCAGCACGGTGAGCGTCAGGTTCCAGCCGAGCACGATCGACAGGATGACCGCCGGCGCCGCGACGATGACGCCGCACGACAGGCTCCTCGACACCAGGAAGAGGAGCGTCGCCAGCATCCGCGTCTTCGCGTCGAACCGCCGCTCGAGGTACTCGTAGGCCGTGTAGACGCGGGCGCGGTAGAAGAACGGCACGACGGTGACCGAGAGGATCACCATCGCGATCGGCAGGCCGAAGTAGAACTGCACGAACCGCATGCCGTCGGCGTACCCCTGGCCGGTCGTGCCGACCAGCGTGATGGCGCTCATCTGCGTGGCCATCACCGACAGGCCGGCCGCCCACCACGGCAGGCTCCGCTTGGCCAGCAGGTAGCCGTCGATCTCGTTCGCCCCGCGGGTCCGCTTGAGCCCGTCGTAGACGATCCACACGAGATAGGTGCCGATGACGAGCCAGTCGATGAGATGCATGCGGTCTGCAGGGGTGCCGGGTCACGCTCCGAAGTAGTGGCCGAAGCTCCACAGCGCGGTGATGACCACGGCGTGGAGCACGAGCACCAGGATGTAGGTCCGCGTGCGCGTCGGCGTGCCGGTCGTCGTCACAGCGCGGCCTTTCTGGCGCGAAGCCGCTCGGCCGCGGCCAAGATCGCCGCGCGCGTCGCGGCGAGCCAGTCCCGGTCGGCTTCGAGGTTCCGGTTCGAGTCGTCCAGCGCCCGGCCGGTCTCCTCCGAGGCGGGCCCGCCGAGCGTTCGCCGGACGTCCACGAAGTGCCGCGGGCTGAGCAGGCCGGCCAGCGCCTCGTCCGAGTAACGGATCGCGGTGCCGGCGATCCCGGCCGAGACCTCGGCCAGGACGTCCGCGCGCGAGCGGTCCGGCGTCGCGGCGAGCGTCCGGTTGAAGGCAGACACCACGCGGTGGGCCAGCTCGAACGGCAGGCCGCGATCGCGCGCCAGCGCGTCGGCCAGCTCGGTGGTGGTGATGCCGCCCTGTGACGCGCGCGCCTCGAGCCGCCCCCGGTCGAACTCGGCGCCGCGCAGGGCCGCCGCCAGCAGGGCGATGGCGCGAGCGGCGTCGTGCAGCGCCAGGAACACGAGCGGCTGCAGGTCGTCCTCGGTGTCCACGATGTCGCCGAACGGCGTGTTGTGGACGGCGACCATGACGCCGACCGCCTCGCCGAGCGCGCGGCTGGCGACGCTGCGGGCGTGCTCGACCGACACCGGGTTCCGCTTCTGCGGCATGATGCTGCTCGGCTGGACGAAGCCGTTGGCCAGGCGCACGTACCCGAATTCCGGCATGCACCACTGCAGCACGTCCTGGACGAACCGCCCGAACCCGGTGAGCGCGACCGCCGCCGCCGAGACGTTCTGCAGCAGGTAGTCGATGGCGGCAATGCTGCCGTAGGTGTTGCCGGTCGGCCCGGCGAAGCCCAGCAGGTCGGCGGTGAGCCCGCGGTCAATGTCGAAGCCGGTGCCGGTGATGGCGCACGCGCCGAGAGGGCAGTGGTTGGTGGTCTCGCAGGCCGCGCGCAGCCGGACCGCGTCCCGCTCGAGCTGCTCGACGACGGCCAGCAGGTAGTGCGCGAGGGTCGTCGGCTGCGCCGGCTGCGCGTGAGTGCACGCCGGGAAGGTCGTGAGACGGTGGCGGCCGGCGATATCGAGGAGGCTGCTCCTCAACTGGAGCGTGGCCTCGAGCAGCCCGAGCACCAGGTCGCGCTGGCGCATGCGGTACAACACCGCATCGATGTCGTTCCGGCTTCGCGCCGTGTGCAGACGCCCGGCCACCTCCTCGCCGCAGGCCTCGGCCAGCAGGCGATTGACGTGGCAGAAGAGATCCTCGTCGGTCCCGTCGAAGACGGCGCGCCGAACCTCCTCGCGCGAGACGGCGTCCAGGGCCGCCCGCAGCCGGCGCGCGTCCGCGGCCGCCAGGATCCCCCGGTCGGCCAGCATGACCAGGTGCGCCTCGTGCATCGCCATCAGCTGATCCAGGAACAGCGTCTTGGCGTCCTCGAAGTTCTCTCGGAGGACGAGGGCGACGTACTCCGGCGCGAAGTGCATCATCTGAAGTATACCCAAGCGCAGGCAGGCATCGGGCCGCAGGCTTCGGACTTTGGGCCGGATCGCGTGCGTCACGCCGCGAGGTGCCCGTGGCCCGAGGCCTGTAGCCCGAAGCCGCCGGTTGTCCGAACGAGTCTGTGCTGAGTATGATGGGAATTCGAGCGATCAGGCTGTGGAGGACCGCGTCATGTTCCAGCGCTCGCGCGCGAAGCCGACCCGCCAGGGCCTGCTCCTGCTCGCTCTCGCCCTCGGTCTCTGCCTGGCCGGGCTCCTTCGTCCGGCCGCGCCCGTGCACGCCCAGGCGCGCCTGATCTCGCTCGTCTCGCAGGACAACGGGCACACGGCCCTCGGTCTCGCCCTCCGCCGCCTCGACGTGGCCGGCACGCTGATGCAGACGGTCGCGCACCCCGACGACGAGCACAACCAGCTCTTCGCGATGCTCACCCGGGGGCAGGGGTTCCGGTCGGTGGACGTGCAGACGACGCGGGGAGAGGGCGGGCAGAACGAGATCGGCCCCGAGCTGTTCAGGGACCTGGGCGTCCTGCGGACCGCCGAGCTGATGTCGGCGCACCGGCTCGACGGCGCCGAGCAGTGGTTCACCCGCGCCATCGACTACGGCTACTCGTTCGACCCCGAAGAAGTGTACCGGACCTGGGGGGGGCGCGACGCGGTGGTAGGCGACTTCGTCCGGCTGATCCGGATGACCCGGCCCGACGTCGGTACTGACGATGTACATCCAGGGGCGGGGCGGCGACCGGGCGCACGAGGCGACGGCCGTCCTGACGCGCGAGGCGTTTCGCGCCGCGGCCGACCCGGCGCGGTACCCGGAACAGATCGAGGCCGGCCTGCGGCCGTGGCAGGCGCGGAAGCTCTACTTCTGGGTCCCGCCGAGCGGGATGGGCGGGCCGCCGCCGGCTGGGGCGTCACCCGGCGCGGCAGGCCCCGTCGTCAGCGTCGACGCCGGCGCGTACGATCCGCTGCTCGGACGGACCTACCAGGACATCGGCGCCAACGCCAAGAGCTTCCACAAGTGCCAGGGGATGGGGCAGCTCGAGCCTCTGCCGGGCGGCGTCGGCGGCGGCGGGCGCTTCATGGCCGGGCCGCTGCGCTACCAGTTGATGGACTCGACAATCGTCGGAGAGCTCGACAAGCAGGAGACCTCGCTCTTCGACGGCATCGACACGAGCCTGGCCGGCCTGGCGGCGTTTGCCGGCCCGAATCCGCCCGACGCGTTGAAGGCCGGGCTTGCCGCCATCGCCGCGCAGGCGAGACTCGCGCAGAAGGCGTTCGACACGGGTGAGGACGCGGCGACCGAGGCGCCGGTGGTCGCCGGCCTCGAGGCGCTGCGCGCCCTGCGCGCCCGGCTCGGCTCGATGGGGCTCGCGGCGGGTGCGCGATTCGAGATCGACGTCCGCCTGAAGACGAAGGAGGCGGATTACGAGAACGCGGCGCTGGTGTCAGCAGGGATCGCGTTCGAGGCGCTGGCCGACGACGGCCTGGTCGTCGCGGGCCAGCCCGTGAAGCTCTCGTTCGCCGTGGCCGACAGGGGAGCCGCGGACGTCGCGGTCGATGCCGTCAGCGTGACGGGATTCGCAAAGCCTGCGGGCTGCGCCGCCGGAACTGCGAAGGCGGGCGGCGCCTTCGTCTGCACCGCCGACGTCGAGGTGCCGACGGACGCGCGGCTCACCGAACCCTACTGGACCGACCAGTACCTGGAACGTGCACCCGCCGAAGGCCGCGCTCAATATCTTCGCGCCCGACGTCGAATTCGGCCTGCCGTTCCGGCCGTCCCCGTTCCGCGTCGCGTTCCGCGTGCGGATCGGCGGGGCCGAGATCGTCAAGGAGCAGGCGATCCAGTACCGCTACTCCAAGGACATCTTCGTCGGCGAGAAGCGGATGGAGCTGAACGTCGTCCCTGCGTTGTCGGTGGAAACGACGCCGGCGACGGCGGTCATTCCCGCCGTGCGATCGGCGGGCGCGAAGCCGATCGAGCGGGAGGTCTTCGTCTCGGTGACGAGCGGCCTCAAAGGCGCGGTCCGGGCCACCGTCGCCCTCGAACTGCCGGAGGGCTGGACGGCCGTCCCGGCGACCGAGCCGCTCGACTTCACCAACGAAGACGAATCGATGACCGCCCGGTTCACCGTGAGGGTGCCGGCCTCGGTGAAGATCGGAGCGTACACGGTGCGCGCGGTGGTCACCTCGCCCTTGACCGGCGCGGCCCGGTTCAGTCGCGGCTACCAGGCGATCGAGTACCCGCACATCGAGCGGCGGCAGGTGATCGAGCCGGCCGAGACCGACCTGAAGGTGATCGACGTCCGGACCGTTCCCGGCCTGAAGGTCGGCTACATCGTCGGCGTCGGCGACCAGGTGCCCCCGGCGCTCGAGCAGCTCGGGGCCCAGGTGAGCTTCATCCAGCCCGACGAACTGGCATGGGGCGACCTGTCGCGGTACGACGTGATCATGACCGGCGTGCGCGCGTACCTGAAGCGTCCGGACCTGCGCGCGTACGACAGCCGGCTGATCGACTTCGCGAGGCGCGGCGGAACCGTCATCGTCCAGTACAACAAGATGGAGTTCAACCAGGCGCAGTACGGGCCGTACCCGGCGAAGGTCGGCACCGGGCGCGTGACCGACGAGAACGCGCCGGTGACGATCCTGGTCCCGTCGCACCCGGTCTTCCACTTCCCGAACGAGATCACCGCGGCCACCTGGAAGGACTGGGTGCAGGAGCGCGGACTGTACTTCCTGGGGGAGAAGGACCCTCGGTACGTGGACCTGGTGTCGATGGTGGACTCGGCGCCGGACAATCCTGGCGTCAAGCTGGGCGCGCTGGTGGACGCGCGCGTCGGCAAGGGGCACTGGATCTACGTGGGGCTCGGCCTGTGGCGGCAGTTGCCGGCGCAGACCGACGGGGCGTACCAATTGCTGGCCAACCTGATCAGCCTGCCCAGGGCGCCGGCCGGGGCGAAGTAAAGCCGGCGGTGCACGCGGAAGGGGTCGGGACCGTTTTCGCCAGATGCTCTCCCGACTGACGAAAACAGTCCCGACCCCTTCCGCACGACCGGTTCTACCGGTCGTTCAGCCGTTCCATCGTGGTCTGGAGAACCTTCTTCAGCTTGTCTGCCGCGCCCTCGACGGCGTCGTGCATCGTGGCGGCCTGGTGCGTCACGGCAATCGGCTGGAGGCCGCCGATTCTCGCCTCCAGCAGGCAGCGCTTGTCGTCGGCGCCGCCCTTCTGACCGTTGATGTCGCTCAGGTGAACTTCAACGCGGGTGATGCGCGGCGTCCAGCGGCGAACGGCGTTCCCGACGGCCTCCTCGACCGTCTGCGCGAGGATCGCGTTGCTGCTGACGCTGCTGTCGGCATGCACCTGGACGTGCATCGGCGTGTCCTCCTGTGGCTTGGGGGCCATCATCTGCGAGATGCCAATCGGCCCGAATGGATCATCCTGTGCCTGTCCCGACCTTCCCTCCTTCCTGACTTCTGACTTCTTACCTCTTACTTCTTACTTGTTAGACGCTAGCCGGGCGCACGAGGCCGGACCGGCGTGCGCCGGTCCGGCCTCGTGCGAAGGCGCGACGTGTGTCTATTCGAGGATGTGGATGTTGTGCCTGGCCGACACGTCCTTGAGCTGCTTCGGCCACACCGACACGGTGACCTCGCCGAGGTGCGCCGCTCGCAGCAAGTACATGTAGGTCCGCGACTGTCCGATGCCGCCGCCGATGCTCAGCGGGATCTTGTCGTTCATGATCGCCTGGTGGTACGGCAGCTTGAGGTTCTCCATCAGGTTCGACGCCTCGAGCTGCTTGACCAGGGTTTCCTTGGTCACGCGGATGCCCATCGAGGTCAGTTCGTGGCGCCGGTGGGTGACCGGGTTCCAGACCAGGATGTCGCCGTTGAGGCCATGCGTCGTCTTGCCGGTCGCGGCCGAGGTGTCCGTGATCCAGTCGTCGTAATCGGCGGCGCGCATCTCGTGCGGGTAGCCGTCGGCGAGCACGTACCCGATGCCGATGATGAAGACGGCCGGGTACTGCTGCAGGATGCGCGTCTCGCGCTCCTTCCTCGGCAGGTCGGGGAACATCTCCAGGAGTTCCTCGGCGTGCAGGAAGGTCAGTTCCTCGGGGAAGCTCCCGTACTTGGTGCTGGCCAGCTTCGGGAACATCTCCTGGGCCATCATGCCGGCGCCGCGGATGACTTTCCAGATCTTCCTGACGACGTCCTTCAGGAAATCGAGGTTCCGCATGTCGGCCGTGATCACGCGCTCCCAGTCCCACTGATCGACGTACGAGCTGTGGTCGTGGTCGAGGAAGTAGTCCTTGCGGACCGCCCGCATGTCGGTGCAGATCCCCTGGCCGGGCTGGCAGCCGAACTGCGCCAGCGCGGGCCTCTTCCACTTGGTGGCCGCCTGCACGACTTGCGCGTTGAGCCGGCGCTCGAGGCCGAGGCCGCACGGGAACTCGACCGGCGTGCGCGAGCCGTCGCGGTCGAGCATGTCGTTGAGCCCGCTCTCCCGTTCCACGATCAGCGGGACCTGGACCATCGTCAGGTTCAAGGCCTCGCAGAGGTGCTTCTCGATGTAGTCCTTGATCACATACAGCGCCCGCATCCGTTCGAGCGGGGGAAGAACCGCCTGGTAGTCGTTCGGGAGAATCCTGTCCACCTCCTCGTACGTGCTGATGCCAGGTCCCGCGAGATCCTGCTTCTTGTCTCGAACCATGAGTTCTCGACTCCTTGTTGAGATGAGACAACGGCTCCGAAGGTGTCCGGTTACACGCTGCGCTGCGGACGGCACGAGGGCGGGCACGGTTGTCGAGACGCGCCGCGCGCGTGCCGGATGGGGGAAGCGTCCCGGGAGGGAGCGGCGGGGGCGTGGAGTCGCCGGGCCCGGCTTCCGACGAGGCAAGCTTACACCCGCTCAGGCCGGCGCGAAAATGGTCTATGATGAAAAGACTGGGCTCCGACGCGAGCGGGGACGGGGCGGTCACGACGAATCTGGCGGCATGCCGGGAGTACGCGGTGTGGCTGTAATCAGCAGAATCGGCCGAGGGGCGAGGGCGTTGTCGATCGCGGGTCTGATGGCGGCCGCGGCCGCGGGGTGCGCGCGCAGTTCTGCCGTGCCGCCGGCGCCGCCGCCCACGCTGGTGCAGACGGCGGAAGTCCAGCAGGTGCCGCTGGAGGAGACGTCCGAGTACGTCGCCACGATCCAGTCGCTCTCCTCGACCGACATCAAGCCCGAGGTCACCGGGGAGCTGCGGGCGGTCCTCGTGAGGTCGGGCCAGCACGTGCAGCCGTCGACGCCGCTGTTCGAGATCGACCCGGCGCGGCAGCAGGCGGCCGTGTCGAGCCAGGACGCCGGCCGCGCCGCGCAGGCGGCGACGGTCACCTTCGCCAAGCAGCAGCTCGACCGCGCCCGCACGCTGTTCCAGGCCGGCGCGGGCAGCCAGCAGGATCTCGACCAGGCGCAGGCCACCTACGACGCCGCCGTCTCGCAGCTCAAGTCGCTCGACGCGCTGGTCCGCCAGCAACAGGTGACCCTCGGCTACTACGGCGTCCGTGCGCCGTCGGAGGGCATGGTCGGTGACATCCCCGTCCGCGTCGGCATGCACGTCACCTCCGACACGCTGCTGACCACGATCGACCGCAACGCGGACCTCGACATCGACGTCAGCGTCCCGCTCGAGCGCGCGGCCGACCTGAAGGTGGGGCTGCCGATCGACGTGCTCGGCACGGGCGGGACCGTGGTCGCGCGCAGCTCGATCTATTTCGTGTCCCGGCGGGTGGACGACCAGACGCAGAGCGTGCTCGCCAAGGGCAAGGTGCCGGCGAGCGCGGACGTCCGGTCGCTGCAGTACGTCCGGGCCCGCATCATCTGGCGCACGCGGCCGGGACTGACCGTGCCGTTCCTGTCGGTCGTGCGCGTCAACGGCCAGCCGTTCGTCTTCGTCGCCGAGCCGAGCCACGGTGCGCTCGTCGTCCGCCAGCAGCGGATCGAGGTGGGTAACATCGTCGGCGGCGCCTTCGAAGTGCTCGGCGGCCTGACCGCCGGCCAGCAGATCGTTGTCTCGGGCGCGCAGAAGCTCGGCAACGGCATGCGCATCAGGACCTCATAGCCCAGATGTTCGTCGACGTCTTCATCCGACGCCCTGTCCTGGCCAGCGTCTTCGCGGCCGTGATCGTCCTCGCGGGGGCGATCTCCATCCCCGTCCTGCCCATCGCCCAGTTCCCGCAGCTCGCGGCGCCGCAGGTGATCGTGAGCACCTTCTACACCGGCGCGAACGCGGCCGTCGTCGAGACGGCGGTGACGCAGCCGCTCGAGCAGGCGATCAACGGCGTGCAGGGCATGACCTACATGACGTCGACCAGCGGGAACGACGGGTCGTGCTCGATCACGGTCACCTTCGAGGTGAACCGCGACCCGGACCTTGCCGCGGTCGACGTGCAGAACCGGGTCAACATCGCGTCGGGCCGCCTGCCCGCCGAGGTGAAGGCCGTCGGCGTCACCGTCAGCAAGTCGTCGAGCGGCTTCGTGTTCGGCGCGGCCATCTTCTCGGACAACGGGCAGTACGACCCGCTGTTCATGAGCAACTACGCCGACGTCTACGTCCGCGACGCGCTGAAGCGGGTGAACGGGGTCGCCGACGCCCTCATCTTCGGCGAGCGGAAGTACTCGATGCGCCTGTGGCTGGACGCCGACCGTCTGGCCGGCCGCCAGCTGACGGCCGACGACGTCGTCAGCGCGCTCAGGGACCAGAACGTCCAGGTGGCCGCCGGTCAGGTCGGCCAGCCGCCGGCGCGCGCCGGCCAGGCCTACCAGATCAGCGTCCGCGCCACGGGTCGGATGACCGACCCGAAGGAGTTCGACGACATCATCGTCAAGCGCGGCGTGGGCGGCGACCTGGTGCGCGTCAAGGACGTCGGCCGGGCCGAGCTCGGCGCCGAGAGCTACACCTCCGAACTGCGGTTCAACGGCCGGCAGGCGGTAGGCTTCGGCATCACGCAGCTGCCGACGGCCAACGCGCTGTCCGTCTACCGCGACGCCACGGCCGAGCTCGAGCGCCTCTCGAAGCGGTTCCCGCCGGGGATGAAGTACGAGCTGGCCTTCGACAACACGATCATCGTGACCGAGTCGATCCGCGAAGTGCTCATCACGCTGCTCGAGGCGATCGGCCTCGTCATCCTCGTGATGTTCCTGTTCCTGCAGGACTGGCGCGCCACGATCATCCCGACCATCACGATCCCGGTGTCGCTCATCGGCACCTTCGCCTTCGCGCGGCTCCTCAACTTCTCGATCAACACGCTCACGCTGTTCGGGGTCACCCTCGCCACGGGCCTCGTCGTCGACGACGCGATCGTCGTCGTCGAGAACGTGCAGCGGCACCTGCACGAGTACGGGAAGACCGCGCGCGAGGCGGCGTCGGAAGCGATGGCCGAGGTGGTCGGCCCCGTCATCGCGACCGCCCTGGTGCTGGCCGCCGTGTTCGTGCCGGTCGCGCTGTTCCCGGGCACGACGGGGCGGCTCTACCAGCAGTTCGCGCTGACCATCGCGTTCTCCGTGCTCATCTCCGCGTTCAACGCGCTGACGCTGACGCCGGCTCTCTCGGCGCTGCTGCTGCGCGCCGAGCGAGCGCCGAGCGTGTTCTTCAAGCCGATCAACTGGGCGATCGACACCGGCACGCGGACGTTCGTGTCCACCGTGCGGGTCCTCATCAGGTTCAAGTTCGCGGTGATCGGCGTCTTCGTGCTCGGCCTCGGCCTCACCTGGTTCGCGTGGACGCACGTGCCGACCGGGTTCGTCCCGGACGAGGACCCCGGGCTCTTCTACGTGCTCGTCCAGGGGCCGAGCGGGGCCTCGCTCGGTTACACCTCGGGCGTGACCAGGCAAGTCGAGCAGATCCTGCTCAGTAAGAGGAACCCGGAGATCGACGCCGCCTTCACCGTGAACGGGTTCAGCTTCTTCGGGGCCGGCGGCAATCGCGCCACGATGTTCGTCCGCCTGAGGCCGTTCGACCAGCGGCCGGGCGAGGAGCACTCGGCGATGGCGGTCATCCAGCGGCTCTACGGCCAGTTAGGCGCCGTGACCGGCGCGGTGGTGGTGCCGTTCCTGCCGCCGCCGATCCAGGGGATCGGCCGGTTCGGCGGCTTCCAGTTCGAGGTGCTCGACGAGACCAACGGCCCGATCGAGGACCTCGGGGCCGCGACAGCCGCGCTCACCGCGGCGGGCAACCGCACGCCCGGGCTGGCCGGCCTGCTCAACTCGTTCACCGTGGACGACCCGCAGCTCACCGTGACCGTGGACCGCGAGGCGCTCCAGGCCCTCGGCCTGAAGTTCGGCGACGTGGCTGACACGCTGCAGACGCTGATGGGGTCGAATTACGTCAACGACTTCGACTTCAACAACCGCTCCTACCGCGTCTACGTGCAGGCCGACCGGGACTTCCGGAGCGCGCCGCGCGACATCGGCCGCTATTACGTCCGGACGCCCGACGGCCGGATGGTGCGCCTCGACTCGGTGGTGAAGGTCAAGCTCGGCACGGCGCCGCAGGTCATCAACCACTTCAACCTGTTCCGGTCCACCGAGATCAACGGGCGGGCGGCGCCCGGTTACAGCTCGGGCCAGGCGCTTCTCACGATGCAGAGCCTCGCGCGCGAGACACTGCCGAGGGGCATGACGTACGCCTGGGCGGGGTTGTCGCTCGAGGAGATCCAGTCGGGCGGGCAGGCGGCGGCCATCTTCGGCCTCGGCCTGCTGCTCGTCTACCTCACGCTGGCGGGACAGGTACGAGAGCCTCGTCCTGCCGTTCATCATCCTGCTGTCGGTGCCGCTGGCCGTGCTCGGCGCCCTCGGCGCGCAGTGGCTGCGCGGCCTCATCAACGACGTCTACTGCCAGATCGGCCTGGTCATGCTCATCGGGCTCGCGGCGAAGAACGGGATTCTCGTCGTGGAGTTCGCCGAGCAGCTCCGCGAGCGGGGACTGAGCATCCCCGAGGCGGCGGTGGAAGCCGCGCGGATCCGGCTGCGGCCGATCCTGATGACCTCGTTCGCCTTCATCCTGGGCGTCATGCCGCTCGTGTTCGCGACCGGCGCCGGGCGCGCCTCGCGCCACTCGGTCGGCACGTCGGTGGCCGGAGGCATGCTGTTCTCCACCATGCTGAACGTCGTCATCATCCCGGTGCTCTACGTCGTCGTTCGCAGCATCGGCGGCGGGGGCAGCCGGTCGGCCGTGCGGCCCGAGGCGGGCGGCGGGGGAGGCCAGCATGCGTAGGCGCCTGCGTGTTGTCGTGACGCGCATCGTGGTGCTGGCCCTGGCGCTGGCGGCCGCGCCGGCCGCGGCCGCGGCGCAGGCGCCGCCGTCGCCGTCGGCTGCCGCGGAGCGGCCGGGCCTGGTGCTCGTCACCTTCGATCAGGCCATCGCGATGGCGGTGGAGCACAACCCGTCGGTCGCGCAGGCGGCGCAGGCGATCCTGCAGGCGCAGGCACTGCTGAACCAGGCGACCGCGCTCATCCGGCCGCAAGTGGCCGGCGGCGTGACCGTCACGATCCTCAACACGGGCACGTCGATCAACGGCGTCACGGCGTCGGCGCAGGCCCAGGCGGCCGGGACCGTGACCGCGTCGGCGCCGCTCATCGCGCCCGTCCAGTGGGCGCTGCGCGTGCAGGCCTCCGACTCCAAGCACGTCGCCGAGCTGGCCGCGGCCGACGTGCGCAAGCAGGTGGCGGTGTCCACGGCGCAGGCCTGCCTGGCGATCGTCGCCTTGCGCCAGGTGCTCGACGCGGACCTCCGCGCGCGCAACGTGGCGAAGGACCATTACGAGGATGCCAGGACGCGCCGAATCGCGGGGTCCAGCACGAAGCTCAACGAACTGCGCGCGCAGCAGTCGCTGTCGGCCGACCAGGCGCTGGTCGAGACGTCGCAGACGAACCTCTACCAGGCGCAGGAAGCGCTCGGCGTCCTGATTGCCGCGGAGGGCCCGGCCGATCTCACCGGCGAGCCCGCGCTCGCCGTCCCGCCGTCGATCGACGAGGCGGTCGGCGCGATCGCGTCAACCCGCACGGACTTGCGGCTGCTCTCGGGCCAGGAACGGGCCGCCGCCCGGGTCCTCAGCGACAGCTGGAAGGACTGGCTGCCGTCGGTGAACGGGCTGTTCACGCCGCAGGTGGTGCAGCCGGCGACGCTGTTCCAGCACCGGTTCACCTGGGAGGCGCAGATCGTCGCCTCCGTCCCCCTCTTCGATTCCGGCCTCCGCAGCGCCCGGAAGGCGCAGCGACAGGTGGGCCTCGACACGGTGAAGATCGCCGAGGGCGCCACCCTGCGGCAGGCGCGGTCCGAGGTGCGCACGGCCCGCGACACCCTCGACGCGGCCGAGCGCGCGCTCGGCTTCGCCCGCGACGCCGCGACCCAGGCTCACGCGGTGGTGGACATCGTGCTCGTGTCGTTCCGCGTGGGCGCCTCGACCAACATCGAGGTCATCGACGCCCAGCGCGTGTCGCTCGACGCCGACACGGCCGTCGCCCTGGCGAACCACGACGTCCGCCAGGCACGTCTCAACCTGCTCGTCGCGCTCGGGCTCTTTCCCACACTTTGAGCCGGCACGAGGGCTCGGGCCCGCCGGTACCTAGCTTCTCCCGTCCTCGTACCAGGTACTGAAGGTACCCGGTTGACTAGTACTTCCTACTCATTGTCCCGCCGACAGATCAGCTTGATAGTGCTAGGCGGTTGTTCCGATGAGCACGCCCAGAGACGCTCTCAAGTTCGGGGCGGCGGCGGCCGTGACGGGCCTGGTGGGGACCGAGTCCGACCTGCTGACGGAAGCGGGCGGCACGGTTCTCACAATGGCGGTCGGCGGCAGGCTGCTCGAAGTCGAGCCCCTGAGCTTCTGCGCCGCCTTGCCCGCGCCGTACGAATCCGACCTCTACGTCTGGGGCTGGCACGTGCGGCCCGCCGCCCCCTCTGCAGAATGTCTTGACGTCTCGGCTACGGCTCCTGCCGTTGGGCCGCCAGAAGGATGTCACGGCGAGCGGTCCGTGATCCCGGTCCTGCGCCAGCACATCACGATCGACGAGGGCGTCTATGCGGGTCTGGATCCCGGCGATCCGGCGCCGGATGTGAACCCGGTGACGGGAGAGCCGGCGCGTGACGAGGTCCGGCGCGAGGCGCCCCGGCAAGTCCGGCTGGCCCACCCGAAGTCGGGTGCGCCGGCTGGAGGCTCGACGCCGGATGTGGCGCGGCAGGTCGTCCTCGTCGAGGTCGAGGGGCGCGATGAACCGATGCGGCCCGCGCTCGTGAACAACACCAGGTGGGAGGGATTCCGCGAGGCGACGTCGGCCCCGATCGAGATCTGGGAGAGCCGCGACCTGATGGAGGATGCCGAGCAGATCCACCTGGTCGAAGTCCAATTCGCCGGGAAGCACGGGCTCGGCACCGGGGACTTCAGAATCGCTCCACGAGTTGCTGTTCCCGGGGGCGCCGTATCCACAAGCCTCCGACGGCGCCGGCGTCGTCGCCACGAGAAGAAGGTCGGCCAGTCCCCTGGCTCACCTGTCAGGGTTCGTTCCGGGGCAGGCGGTGGATGAGAGCGTTGTCCTGGCATCGCCGAGGCCCATCGGCAACCGAGACGCCGGGGATTGGCGGCCGCCCGCGATGACCCGGCCGGCCTTCGCGGATACGGTCGAGGACGAAGCATTTCTGGCCGCGGACGCGGCCGTTCCGGTCAGCCTGTCCGATCTCGACCCGGTTGCAGGTCCCGGGTACGTCTGGCACTGCCACATCATCAGCCGCCAGACCGGCGAGATCGTGTGCCCCCACAGGCCTTTCAACTCGCCGCCAACAACGTTCTGATGTTGGTGAAGGTCGGGCAGGCTCTGACATGACGGGTGACCTGCCCGGCCTCCCTCCCTCGAGAATGGGTTCGAGTTCAGGATCCGCGATCGGCCGACAGCCGACTGTCAGGATGTGGTGCGGTCGGTGGCGCCCGCGGCCGCGATCGGTGCGGCCGGCGCGGTTGGCGCGGATGAAGCGGGCGCGTCGGCCGGCGCGGCGGGGGAAATCGCCGGCTGCCGCTTCTTGGCAACTCCCTTCCGCGTGCGCCGCCGGGCCAGGACGACGACTTCGACGATCATCTGGCGGGGGATGAAGGAGAGACCCCTCAAGTTGTGGTCGTCGCCCTCCTCGCTTGCCAGCGTCACCCCCTGCTGGTCGTCCACCAGGAGCAGGCCGTAGGTCGTATAGCGGGCCGGGCGGTGGAATTGCGTCCGCACCTCGTTGAGGTCGTATTCCACCACGGCCGTGGCCTTGGCGTCGTCCCAGACGACCGCGACGAGCGCGTGAGTGGAGTCCTTCACAGCATCTCCGGGGATTAGGGGCCCTGCTCAGGCACTCTACCACGCTTCGCCGGCCTTTGGCACGCCAGCCGGCCCAGAAGCCCAGCCGTCCCGCGCCACTTGCAGCGCGCTCCCGTCCGCGGCGGCGCCGAACGGGCGCAGCAAGTGCTTTGGAATCAGTCTGTTGGAACTTGTTGCGAGACGACGACGTGGCTCTGGCTCGCGACGTCGTCGAAATGGACGAACACCTTGGTATGGTTGGACTTGCCGTGAGGGATCCGCACCACTTCCGACTCGCTGGCCACGAGCCACTTGTCGACGAACCGCCGAATCTGTTCGCCGTCGGAATCCGATTCGAGGCGGACGCGCGTCAGGCGCAGTCGATGCGGTCCGAGGTTCGTGATTGTCGTCTCGGCGACGAACGGACGGGGCGGCTCTCCGGCAGGCTGGGCGTCGGTCGCGGGGTGGGTCACGGTCCGGCACACGACTTGCGGCGCGACCGTGAGGGCGTACGTCTTCCACGAGGTCTCGACCATCTCCCTGGTCACCGATACCATCTCCTGCGTCGTTCGCAGCAGCTTCCGGATGGTCCACGCGTAGTAGGCCGACACCAGGATCAATGCCGCCGTCAGAACGGGTAGCCAGATATTCGGACTCATCACGTGCCTCCGTTCAGGACCCCCCGTCAGGCTCCAGCATCGGCGGCGACGCGCCGGTCACGCGCAAGGCGCGCTGCGGAGCCCGAATTCCGTTGCGGGCAGTATACCGCCGGGCCGGGGCCAGGTAACGCGCGGTCGCGGGCGGGGCTCTCCTTTTGGCCGGCAGCCGTAGAATGGCATACAGCCCGGGGCGGAACGTGCCCGGGCGCGGAGGCGGGGCATGAAGGCATGGCGTTCGATCGGCGCGGCTACGGCCGCGGTGTTGCTGTTGGCGGCGGGCGCGGTGGCGCAGGACTTCTCGCTGAGTGACGCCATGGCGTTTCCGTTCGTCGGCGACCTGGTCGGCGCGCGGGCCGCCGACCGGATCGCCTGGGTGCGGATCGTGCGCGGCGTGCGCAACGTCTGGGTGGCCGACGGCCCGGGCTTCGCGCCGCGCCAGGTGACTCGCTTCACCGAAGACGACGGGCAGGAACTGACTCAGCTCACGCTGTCCCCGGACGGCTCGGCGCTCGTGTTCGTCCGCGGCGGCGACCACGATGCGAACTGGCCGGCCAAGGGTGGTCTCCAGCCGAATCCCACGTCGGGCACGGTCGAGCCGAAGGTCATGCTCTGGGCGGCCGACCTCGCCGGCGCCAAGCCGGCTGCGGAACTGGTGGAGGGCGATGCTCCCGCTTTATCGGCGAGGGGAGTCCTGGCGTACATCAAGGACGGGAACGTCTGGACCGTGAAGCTCGACGGCGCGGGAGCCAGGCGCCTGTTCTTCGATCGGGGCAGGGATGGGTCTCTGGCCTGGTCGCCCGACGGCAGCAGGCTCGCCTTCGTGTCCGGGCGCGACGACCACTCGTTTGTCGGCGTCTATGGCGGCGAGACCCAGCCGATTACCTGGCTCGCGCCTTCGACCAACTACGACTTCTCACCCGTGTGGTCGCCTGACGGGACGCGCATCGCGTTCACCCGGATGCCCGGTCACGGCGGCCCGCCCGAACCGCTGCTGACGCGCACGCCGCAGCCGTGGTCGATCTGGACAGCGGACGCCTCCACGGGCGAGGGGCGGATTGCCTGGAAGAGCCCCGAGACGCTGCGCGGTTCGTTCCCCGACGTCGCGGGCGAGGCCAACCTGCACTGGGCGCAGGGTGGCCTGCTGACGTTCCTGGCGACCACCGACAACTGGCCGCATCTCTATGCCGTACCCGAGATTGGCGGGGATGCGAGGTTGCTGACCCCGGGCGAGTTCATGGTCGAAGACGTCGCGCTCTCGCGCGACGGTCGGGCGCTCATCTACTCGGCGAACACCGGCCCCGCCAAGGGCGACGACGACCGCCGGCACCTGTTCTACGTGTCGGCTGGCGGCGGCGCGCCCGTGCCACTGACGCGCGGCGACGGCCTCGAATGGAGCCCGGTGGCGCTGTCCGATTCCTTCGCCTTCGTGGGCGCGGATGCCCGCAGGCCCGGTTCGGTCGAGGTGGCGAGCGTGCTCGCGCCCCAGCCCCACATCCTGAACGGCCAGGCCGCGCCGCCGGAGTTCGCGGGCACGCGCTTCGTGGTCCCGAAGCCGGTCACCTTCCGCGCGCCCGACGGCCTGCTGATCCATGGACAGTTGTTCCAGCGCGACGACGGCGCCGCGAAGAAGCCGGGCGTCATCTTCGTGCACGGCGGCCCGCCGCGGCAGATGATGCTGGGCTGGTCGTACATGCACTACTACGCCAACGCGTACGCGATGAACCAGTACCTGGCGGCGCACGGTTTCGTCGTGCTGTCGGTCAACTACCGGCTCGGCATCGGCTACGGCTACGACTTCCAGCATCCCGGGCATGCCGGGCCGGCGGGGTCGTCGGAATACCAGGACGTGGTGGCCGGCGGGCATTTCCTGCAGCAGGTGACGGGCGTCGATCCGTCGCGCATCGGGATCTGGGGCGGCTCCTACGGCGGCCTGCTGACCGCGCTGGGCCTCGCGCGCAATTCAGACCTGTTCAAGGCGGGCGTGGATCTGCACGGAGTTCACGACTGGCCCGCCGACATCGCCGACCAGCTCGAAGATCTGAAAGGACGCTTCGAGCAAGGTGATCGCGCCCAGGCCCTCGTCGTCGCCTGGCGCTCGTCGCCCGTGGCCGACATCGACCACTGGACGTCCCCCGTGCTGCTGATTCAGGGCGACGACGACCGGAACGTGAAGTTCAATCAGACCGTCGATCTCGCGCGGCGCCTGCAGGCCAGCGGCGTCGCCTACGAGGACCTGGTCTTGCCCAACGAGATTCACGATTTCCTGCGCCAGGCCAGCTGGCTGAAGGCGTACGCGGCCGCTGCGGACTTTCTCACACGCAAGCTGGTTGCCCCAGCGGTGAAGTAGGGAAGTCGATCGCCTGGCCGGATGAACGAAAAATATACTTGTCAAAATGACAAGTATACTTGACACGCTGACAAGTATGGCTTACACTGTCGGCGTGATGAATGCCTCAGGTCCAACCTTCAGTCTCGCCAACCGCCTGAAAGTCGCGCGTGCGGAGCGCGAGCTCTCCCAGGACGAGCTGGCCCGACTGGCCGGCGTGACTCGCCAGACAGTCAGTTCCATTGAAACCGGCCAGTACCTGCCCCTCGGCCCTGCTGGCCTTCCTGCTGGCGCGGGTGCTCGAGCGCCCCGTTGCAGAACTGTTCTTCCTCGAAACGAAAGGAGACGCCAAATGACCGCCAGCCCCGTGACCAGAGACGAGAGGACCATCGCCGTGGAGCACGCCAGCTACCGGCTCGCGTACTTGTTTATCAGCTATGGCCTGCTCGTTCTGGTGGGCTATCGCTCCTTCGTGCGTGGCGAGAGCGCGTGGGATCTTTTTGCGCTCGTCATCCTCGGCGGCCTGGTCGCCACCGGCTACCAGGCGAGCCGGCGCGTGCTCGGGCTTCGCTGGGTGAAGGTGACGCTGCTGACGATGGTCGTCGCGGCCGTGCTCGGGGCGATCATCGCCCTCCTGCGTTAGCGCTGTCGCTCCTTGTCGTCGGGTTCCGCTCCCGTGATCAGCCTCGCGCTCCGCTGGTAGGTGAGGTAAGCCCAAGCCCACTGGAGCATGACCCCCAGGCGGTTGCGGAACCCGATGAGCTTCGCGACGTGGAGCGTCAGCCACGCGACCCAGGCGATCCAGCCCGAGAGCCGGACGCGGCCGAAGTCCGCGATGGCCGCCGCCCGCCCGATGGTGGCCATGTTCCCGTAGTCGCGGTATCGGAACGGCACGGTCGGCTCGCCGGACGCGAGGCGCAGGATGTTCCGGGCCGCGTGCCTGCCTTGCTGGATGGCCACCTGCGCCACGCCCGGCAGCGGTTGGCCGTTCTCGGCGAACGCCGCGAGGTCACCACCGACGAACACCTCCCGATGACCCGGAACGCTGAGGTCCGGCAGCACGTTTACGCGGCCCGAACGATCGAGCGCGACGCCGAGGCTGCCCGCGACGGGCGAGGCGGCGACGCCCGCGGCCCACAGGACGGTTCCGGTGCGGAGCGTCTCGCCGCCGGCTTCCACCTCGCCGTTGCGGATCGCGGTCACCGGAGCGTCCTTCCTGACCTCGACGCCCAGCCTCGCGAGCGAGCGTTCCGCCGCCGCCTGCAGGACTGGCGGGTACATCGCCAGGATGCGGGAACTGGCTTCGAGCAGGACGATTCGCGCCGAGCTTGGCTCGAACGACCGGTACTCGCGGGCGAGCGTGTGGTGCGCGATCTCGGCGAGGGCGCCTGCCAGTTCCACGCCTGTCGGCCCACCTCCGACGATGACGAAGGTCAGCAGGCGCAGCCGTTCGGCGGAACTCGAGGTCCGCTCAGCCTTCTCGAAGGCCAGGAGCATCTGGCGGCGCATCGACAGCGCGTCGTCCAGCGTCTTGAGACCCGTCGCAAACGCCTGCCAGTCGTCGTGGCCAAAGTACGAGTGCGACACCCCCGTCGCGACGAACAGGTAGTCGTACGGCAGCCGCCCGGTGTCGGAGACCACGTCCCGGCGCTCGGCGTCGATTGAGGTGACGTCGAACAGGAGCACCTGGACGTTGCGCTGTCCGCGAAGGATCCAGCGAATGGGTGACGCGATGTCACCGGGCGAGAGCCCGGCGGTCGCGACCTGGTAGAGCAGGGGCTGGAACAGGTGGTAGTTGTGCCGGTCGACGAGTGTCACCCGGATGGGGGCGCCATCCAGCGCTCGCGCCGCGGACAGGCCGCCGAAGCCGCCGCCGACGATCACGACGTGTGGCGTCACGGGCCCCCTCGATCATTGATACCACGCGCCGCCGCCGGCCGGGCGATCCTCCGGTCTCGATCCCTCGGATTCCGGATGCTCTCGGCCGGCCGCATGAAGCTGGGATGAGCACGGTCGCCGTGTCAGCGGAGCCAGAAGAAGCCGGCCGCGAGCAGCACGATCACGAGGACAATGACGACGAACGACCAGCTCTGCCAGCCGAGCGTGACGAACTGCGGCCGCTTGCTGTCGGTCATGGCTGCCTCCAATCCGGTCCTGTCCCGTTGGACACCGCCGGGCCGCTGAGGTTCCGGGCCCCGGCGAACGCGGCAGCTCGGCCGTGCCGCGCGCTGCGCGCGTGGCTGCGTATTCCTGGCGCGGGCGAGTTCTGGTACAATCGAACGGCGCTCGCGGGGCTGCGGGCGCAACAACTCGCAAGACCTTCGCGCTCGTCCACTGGATGCTCCGCTCCCGGCCGCCGGCCCGGACTGCACCCGGGCACGGGACGACCTGGGAGACTGCATGCGCTCGGATCTGTCGCGCCGTAGCTTCGTCCGCTCGGGCACGTTGTTCGTCGCCTCGACCGCGATCTTCGGCCTCGCCCCGCGGACCGCGTCCGCGGCCCCCGCCAAGCTGCTCGAGGATCTGCAGACCGCCCACAACGGCGAAGCGAACGCCCAGGCCACCTACGCCGCCTTCGCCAGAAAGGCCGACCAGGAAGGCTTCGCCGGCGTGGCCTCGCTCTTCCGCACGCTGGCGCGCGGGGAAGACATCCACATGAAGGGGCACGCCGAGATCATCAGGAAGCTCGGCGGCGCGCCCGCCGCGACCGTCAAGCCGGCGGCCGTCGGGACGACCGCCGAGAACCTGAAGGCGGCGATCGAGGCCGAGAGCTACGAGCGCGACAAGATGTACCCGGCCTTCATCGCCG
Source organism: uncultured Acidobacteriota bacterium (assembly GCA_963776495.1). Taxonomy (GTDB): domain Bacteria; phylum Acidobacteriota; class Vicinamibacteria; order Vicinamibacterales; family Fen-181; genus FEN-299. The sequence goes on from CAVZMW010000004.1 coordinate 814,564, forward strand.
ACGCGATGGCCGCCGGGAACAAGGACGCCATCAAGGACTTCAAGGCCGCGGTGGCCGTCGAGGCCGAGCACGCGAAGATGCTGGCGCAGGCGGCGTCGAGCCTCGCGTCCTGGAAGGCGGCGCGCAAGTTCCTGGTGTGCCCGACCTGCGGTCTGCCGGTGCTCGCGATCGATTTCGCGAAGTGCCCGATCTGCTTCACCGAGGCCGGAGAGTTCTTCGAAGTCTCGTAGTCACCGACACGCCGCGTCGAGGAGATCCCATGCTGCCCCCCTGGCCCGATTGGGACGGTCTTCACCCGTTCGTCGTGCACTTTCCGGTCGCGCTGCTGCTGGTGGCGCCGCTGTTCATCCTGCTCGGCCTGCCGGCGCGCGAGCGGTCGGCCGCCTACCGCACGACCGCGCTCATCCTGCTCGTCGTCGCCACCGCCACGATCTTCGTCGCGATCTCCACCGGCAAGGCGGCCGGCGAGCTGGCCGACCACACGCCGGCCATCAACGCGATCATGGTGCGGCACGTGGCGCTGGCCGACGCGACGAGGAACGTCTCGGTGGGACTGACCGTGCTCTACGTCCTGCTGCTGGCGCTGCCGCGCTACGTGAAGGCGATGGCGCGCCCGGTGGTCTCGGCGGCGGGGCAGGTCGTCTTCCTGGCGCTGCTGCTGGCGGGCTGTGTGCTCGTCGTAAATACGTCGCACCTGGGCGGGCGGCTCGTCCACCAGCTCGGCGTGCATGCCATCATGCCGCCCGATACCCCCGACAAGTGACCTGGCCGAGACCGCATCGCACTCGAGCCCCCCGACGCGCCGCGATGGCGGCGCGCTGAACGAGGAGAGACCAGTGTTCGAACACACCTGTGCCCGTCGAGTCCTTCGCCACGCCGCGTGCGCCCTCCTGCTGGCTGGCGCCTTTGCCCTGCCCGCGTGGGCCCAGGCCCCGCCCGCGTCCGCGGCCGCCCAGCCGGGAACGCCGTCCGGCGAGAAGTTCCTGAACGTCAAGGTGCTCAAGGACCTGTCCGCCGTCCAGATGCACGACGCGATGGTGTTCATGGAGGCCGCCCTCGGCACCACGTGCGAGGGATGCCACGTCCGCGGCGCGGACGGGAAGCTGGCGTTCGACAAGGACGACAAGCGGAGCAAGCAGACCACGCGCAAGATGATCCAGCTGGTGGACGGCGTCAACTCCAGGGACTTCAACGGGGAGCCGCAGGTCACCTGCATGACGTGCCACCAGGGCCGGCTGAGCCCGGCGTCGGTGCCGACGCTGGCGTCGTTGACGCCGACCGCACGGCCGGCCGTGCCTGCGTCGGCTCCGCCGGCCGCGGCTGGCTCACCCACGACCCCGGCAACGGCCGGTGGTCCTCCCGCGGCGCCGGGCGCGCGGCAGAGGCCGACCGAGACGATCGACCAGGTCGCCGCGAAGTTTGTCGAAGCCCTCGGCGGCCGCGACGCGCTCGCCGCCGTCACCTCCCGCACCCGGAAGGGGAGTGTCACCACGCAGACGGGCCAGACCTCGCCCGTCTCGATCGACGAGAAAGGGGACGGCCTCTTCGTGGCCACGATTGGCAGCACACCCGCGCTCGCGGAGGGCGTGAACGCCGAGGGCACCTGGCGCCGCGCGGGGGACCGCGTTCGTGACATGACGGGAGTAGAAGCGGCCGCGGTCGCCGTGAAGCTCGATCTCACGCTGCCGCTCGACCTGACGAAGCGCTATACCAACCTCGCCGTGCGCGCCTACGGCGCCATCGACGGCCAGGCCGTCATCGTCGTCAACGGGCGGTCGTCGCCGGACGTCATCGAGACGATGTATTTCGACCGCGCGTCGGGCCTGCTGCTGCGGAGGGTCGTGCGCCTCGGAACGTCGATGGGCCGGCTGCCCGTGCAGGTGGACTACGCGGACTACCGCGCCGTCGGCAAGGTGAAGATGCCGTACGAGGTGCGCGTGGCCGACTGGGAGTCGGCCTGGGCGATGAAGTTCACCGACATCACGCTGAACCCGGCGCTCGACGACGGCCGGTTCGCGAAGCCGGCCGCTCCGGGGCAATAGCCTCGCGGGGCGCCAGCCGCCGAGAGCCGCTGAGCCCCCCGAACGGGGGACTCGGAACCATCCGGGCGGGTGATGGACGACGCGACGGTTCGATCCATAATCCCGCCCGACATGGTGGACCGGACGCGGATCCTCGTGCTGCTTCGCCTGCGCTACCGCCTGTTGTGGGCGACGGCGCGGTCGCGGACCGGCAAGCTCACGCTGCTGCTCGTCGGGTACCTGTTCGCGGTGCTCGTCGCGGCGCTGCTGCTCGCCGGCGGACTCGGCGCCGCATTCGTCTCGGTGCGCGCCGGGAGGACCGAACTCGTGCTGCGCGCGGTGCTCGGGGGCGTCTTCCTCAACGCGCTCCTGGCGTCGGTCATCCTCGGCGTCGGCGTGAACCCGGCGTTCTCCGACGCCGCGCTCCGGCGCTTTCCTCTCCGCCCGCGGGAGCGGTTCCTCGCCCGCCACCTGACGGCCATCCTCGACCCGTTGTGGCTCCTCGTGCTGGCCGTTGACGCGGGCCTGGCCGCCGGGTGCGCGGCGCTCGGCGTCGGATCGGCCTGGACCGCGCTGCCGGCCGCGGCGCTGCTCGTGGCGGACAACTACCTCGTGGCGCAGGTGCTGGTCACGCTCGTCGATCGCGTCATGCGGACGCGCGCCGGACGCGTCACGCTGGCTGTCGTCGTCCTGCTCGGCGTGTGCCTGGCTCCCGCACTGCCGCTCCGGGCGGTGGCCGGGGGGGCGCACGTCTTCCGCGTCGCCGCGGCGGTGGCGACGGCGACCCCGCCGTTCATCGCGGCGGCAGCCATGAGCAGCGGGGGTTCGGTCGCCGCGGGCTGGACGGTCGGGCTGATCGCGTGGGGCCTGGGCCTTGCCGGATCCCTGGTGCGCGTCGAACGCTGGCGTCCGGTGGCGCGGACGGCGGCGATCACGGCGATCGCCTGGGACACACCGCACGACCGCGCGGCGGCGCTCTTCGGCCGGTCGCTCGCGCCGCTCGCCGGCAAGATGCTGCGCTACCTGACGCGGAGCCCGCAGGTGCGCATCACCTCGATGCTCGCGGTGCCGGTCCTGGTGACGCTCGTGGCGCCCATCGGACATGCGCGCGCGGCCAGGATGTTCCCGATGGCGCTCGGCGGTCTCGCGTGCCTGGCCGGCAGCTCCACCGGCGCGCTCTATCTCAACCTGTTCGGCTTCGACGGCGCCGGCTTCCGCCGCTACTTCCTGCTGCCCGTGGCCGCGTCGCGGGTGCTGCTGGTGGCCAGCCTGGTGGTGCTGCTGCCCGGCGCGTGCCTCATCCCTGTCGCGCTCCTGCTGTGGGCGGCCTACTCGCCGATCAACACCGACGTCCGGTCGCTGGTCATGCTGGCTTCGAGCGGCGCGGTGGGCGTGTTCCTGATGCCGACGATGGGGGTGTGGACGAGCGTGCTGGCGCCGACGGCCATCGAGTTCGACCGGACGTGGGGGAACAAGCTCTCGGGCCCCGCCAACGCGGTGATGGTGTTCTACATCGTGGTGTTCTGCTCGTTCGTCGCGCTGATGCCCGGGCTCGGGATCGACAACGCCGCGCTCGTCCGCCACTGGTGGGTCGCTCCGCTTCTCCTGGTGCCGGCGGTGGCCGCCTACGCGCTCACCGTTCGCATCGGCGGCCGCGTGATGGCGGCACGCCGCGAACGCATGCTCGAACTGATCGACCCGGCGTGAGCCGGCGATCGTCCCGGGGACCGACACATGCCGAACGCCATCGAAATCGTCCACCTGAGGAAGTCGTACGGCGATCTGGTCGCCGTCGAAGACCTCTCGCTGTCGGTGCCCACCGGTTGCTTCTTCGGCTTCCTCGGTCCGAACGGGTCCGGGAAGAGCACGACCATCGGGTGCCTGACCGGGCTGCTCGACGCCCACGGCGGCGAGATGCGCCTGCTCGGCGAGCGGGTGTCGCCGGACTCAGTGGCGCTCAGGCGCCGCATCGGGGTGATGCCGGAGACGCTCGGCCTGTTCGACGGCCTCTACGCGCACGAGTTCCTGGCGTTTCACGCCCGCATGTTCGGCCTCGACGAGGCGACGACCAGGCGGCGCGTCACCGAGCTGCTCGACGCCCTGGAGCTCGGCGGCGAGGGCGCCAAGCCGCTGGGCGAGTTCAGCGCCGGGATGCGGAAGCGGGTCGCGTTCGGGGCCGCCATCATCCACGTGCCCGACCTGGTGTTCCTCGACGAGCCGTTCGAGTCGATCGACCCGGGCGGCGTGGCGCTGATGAAGCAGTGGCTCAGGAAGCTGACGGCGGGCGGGAAGACCGTGTTCATGACCAGCCACGTGCTCGAGACCGTCGAGCGGGTCTGCGACCGCGTCGCGATCATCACGCGCCCGGGCCGGGTGGTGTGGGAGGGCGACATCACGCCGCTGGCCGACGAAGGCGCGCTGTCGTTCGACGGCCGCGAGTTCACGACGCTCGAGTCGCTGTTCCTGCACGCCGCCGGGGAGGGCAGCGCGAAGCCGCTGGACTGGCTGTAGCGGAGCCGGAAGGGGTCGGGGCTGTTTTCGTCAGGCGTTCGAGGGTGGCAGCTGACGAAAATGGCCCCGACCCCTTCCGGGCTTCAATCCGGCCCGAGATCCTCTCTCAGTCAAGCAGACGTGTCCGCGTGAAGGCAGGTGTCGGATGCCGCAGGCGGGTCCGCGGTTGCGCCGCCGGCGCGCGTTGTCAGCCGAGGCGCGGTGCTATACGGCGCCGCGATTTGATTCGGCAGTTCGAAACCGCGTCGAGGCTCGACGGCCTGCTACGAAGGCCCGCTCGCGACGCATCCTGGATCCGCTGGCTCGATCCCGAATTGTCGTCTCCTACGTGCTCGCGCTGTCGCTTGCGACGGGGATTCTCTTCGGACTCTCTCCCGCCCTGCAACTCACCCGGGCGGACCTGAACGCGTCGCTGAAGGACGAAGGCTCCTCGTTTGGCCGGCGCCTCAGCCGTTCGCGCCTGCGCAGCGTCTTCATCGGGGCGCAGGTCGCCGTGTCGGTCATGCTGATCATCTCGGCCGGCTTCCTGATGCGTGGCCTGCTGCGATCGCGCAACGCCGAGCCCGGATTCGACACGCTGGGGATCCCGGTGCTGCGCGGCCGCGGCTTCACGCGCACGGACATCGAGAGCCACGCGCCGGTGGCCGTGATCAGCGAGTCGGCCGCCCGTCATTTCTGGCCCGGCATCGAGCCGCTCGGACGGCGCTTCACCCTCGATATGGATTTCAAGGGCACGCTGGCGGACTTCGAAGTGATCGGTATCGTCAAGGATGTCCGCTACGGCAACCTGACGAGGGTCGACCCGGCGCACGTGTATCTGCCGGTTCGCGACGGGCAGGCCAACAATGGCATCCTGCTGCGCCTGGACGGCGACCCGACGCGGGCGCTCGCTGCCATCCGCGCGGCGGTGGAAGCGGTGGGCCAGAAAGCGGCGCCCGTCCTGGCGCTCACCAGCCTGGAGGACGGGCCCGTTCGGGCGCAGCGGATGATGTCGGCGGCGTCGGCGACGTTCGCCTCGATCCTCGCGGGCCTCGCGCTGGCGCTGGCGGCTGTCGGCATCTACGGCGTGATGGCTTACCTGGTCGGGCAGCGCGTCAGGGAGACAGGCATCCGCATGGCGCTCGGCGCTTCGCCGGCGGCGGTGGTGAGATCGATGGTGGCGCAGGGATTGCGGCCGGTCTTCGTGGGAATGGCGGTCGGCTTCCTGCTGGCCGCGGGGATTTCCGGCCTGCTGCATGCGTCGCTGGGGTTGCCCGCCTCGGTTGACCCGTTCTACGGCGTGCCGTTCTACGATCCGGCGACGTTCGTTGGGCTGACGTGCTTCGTGGCGGTCGTGGCCGCCGCGGCAAGCGCCATCCCTGCCCGACGGGCGACCCGCGTCGACCCGATCGCGGCATTGCGGCACGACTGAGCCGCGGCCGGATTCGGTCCGACCTTGGCGCGTCCAATATTGGACCAGCAGAGTCGGCTATCTGCCATACTGACCTTCAGAGGCTGTCCGGAGACTCGACCGAAAGGGGGGCGCCATGAAGGTCCTGATTGCGGGAGCCGGGTTTGGGGGCCTGGAGACGGCCACCTGCTTGAGCGAGGCGCTCGGCCGCGACGTCGACGTGACGCTCATCGACAAGAACGACAGCTTCGTCATCGGGTACTCGAAGCTCGACGTCATGTTCGGCCGCACGACACCCGAGGCGATCCACTGGCCCTATCGCGCATTCGCCAAGACCGGAGTGACGTTCAGGCAGGAGATCGTCACCGCCATCGACCCTGGCCTCAAGCGCGTCACGACAAACGCGCGGACCTATGATGCCGACGTGCTCGTCGTCGCGCTCGGCGCCGACTACGACCTCGCGGCCACGCCAGGGCTGGCCGGCGGCGGGCACGAGTTCTACTCGGTCGCCGGGGCGGTGACGCTGCGGGATATCCTGCCGACGTTCCGGGGGGGAACGGTCGTGGTTGGCGTGATGACCCCGCACTACAAGTGTCCGCCCGCGCCGAGCGAGGCCGCCATGCTGATGCACGACTACCTGACCGGGCGCGGGCTGCGCGGCCGCTCGAGGATCGTCTTGACCACGCCCATGCCCTCGCCGTTGCCGGTCTCGAAGGAGGCCGGCGACGCCATCCTGGCCCGCTTCGGACAACTCGGGATCGAGTGTCTCGTGGCTGTGACGCCGACGCGCGTCGATGGCGCCGCGCGACGGTTCCACCTCTCGAGCGGCGTCGTCCTCGATTACGACCTGCTGCTCGCGGTCCCGGTACACGTGGCGCCGCCGGTGGTCCTGGAGTCCGGGCTGGCCGAGGGCGGCTGGATTCCTGTTGACCGCGCGACGCTGAAGACGCGCTTCCCGGATGTCTACGCGATCGGCGACGTCACGAGCGTCGGCACGCCGCGCGCCGGGACGTTTGCGGAAGGAGCGGGCAGGGTGGTCGCCGCCCAGATCATTGCCGGCCGACGCGGCGGCAACGTCGGCCGGTACCAAGGCGATGGCCGCTGCTACATCGAGTTCGGTGAGCACCAGGTGTCGGAGATCTCCGTGAACTTCCTCGGCGGCCCGAGGCCGACGAGCGAGTACATCGGGACGACGCCCGAGGGAGTGGAGGACAAGCGCCTGTTCGGCTCCAACCGCGCGCGTCGCTGGTTCGGGCTCTAGGCGCGTCGATCGGCGCGCGTGCGGTGCCATGCTCCGCCGCGCCTGAGGAATCCAAGGCTATGGCCGCCACGCTCGATCCCAGGGAACTGCTCAGGCAGTTCATTGCCGACGTCTGGAACGCCGGCAACGTCGAGGCCTCGGACCGATACATCGCGCCGAGGTACACGATCCGCCACGATCCGGGCGACCCTTGGGACGGGCGCGAACTCGACCTGGCCGGCTACAAGGAGCGCGTGACGCTCTCGCGCGCCCCGTTTCCGGACCAGTGCTTCTCCATCCAGGATCTGCTGGCCGACGGCGACAAGGTGTGCATGACGTGGCTGTGGCGCGCCACCCACCTGGGAGACATCCCCGGCTTTCCCGCGACCGGGAAGGTGATCCGGATGTCGGGCGCGACGGTCTACTACGTAGAGGGCGGTCGCTTCACGGGCCATTGGCAGATCGCCGACCGTCTTGGCGTTTACGCGCAGCTCCGCCAGGGCGCGGCGGGCGCGTGAGGAGTGGCGCCCGCCCCTTCGCTCGGTCTTCCGCCGGTTGCGAGGGCGCTATCCGTTGATGTTCGGGCAGCAGGCGCAGCTCAGGGGGCACTGGCAGCAGGCATGGAAGCCCGCACCGCACGTGGTCTGGCATTCCCCCTCTCCGCAGCTCGCCCCGCAATGCAAGTCGTCGGGCCCGCCGGCATCGCACCCTGTACAATTGCCTCCGCCTCCCGCGGCGCAGGCGCCCAGCGCCAGGCGCTCGAAGACCGCGTCAGTGGTGTCGTGCACCAACGATCCCCAGAAGAACGCCAGCCCGGCGAGGTTGGTTTCCGGATATCCGGAATCGTCCACCGCCGCGAGGCTGTCGCCGGGGGCGACGACGAAGGTCCACCCCATGCGGCCGGTGACGGCCACCGTCAGGCGCGTCCGCGAGTAGAACACCGTGGCCGGCCCCGCGTACTGGGCAAGCGCCCGGGGGGCATGCTGCAGGCGGAAGGCCACGCTGACCACGCCGATGGCCGAGGTCTGGATGCCCCCGGGGATCACGGTAATCACCGTGGTCCGCTGGTCTGGAGCCGTCCGCACCTGCACCCAGCCGCCGAAGGTCATCGCGGTCACCTGCGGCGTGCGCGCGTGGGTGTGGGTGATGCCGACGAGCAGGGTGAGGGCCACGATCGTCAGTCGGAACAGTCGTTGTCGCATGCCGACCTCCAACGGGTCTGCGGCGTCCCCCGGATTGAGGGCAGCCCAGCCGCGTACATTCTAAGAACGTTGGCGGAGGCAGAAGCGTGAAATCTGACCGACGCGGGACCCGCCCAATTACTGACTGCGTCAGTCCGAAAAAGAAATTTTTTTGACACAAATATTTTTGACACTTTTGGCTCTCCCGACCGTTCTTATGGGGAGACGCCGTGACTGAACACTTCCTGACCGACCTGTTCGAGCGCTATCACCGCGCGCTGTTCTGGTACTTCCTGCGGCACACCCGGAGCCGCGAAGATGCCGAGGACCTCGTGCAGGAGGTGTTCTTGCGGGCGAGCAGGAGCGCCGGGCGGTATCGCCGCCTGGGCACGGGCCAGGAAACGGTCTGGCTCTTCCGGATCGCCCGGCATCTCCTCATTGACACGCATCACCATGCTGCAGGGGCGCCCACGACCGACTTGCCGGCGAGCCATGTCGGGAGCGAGGCCACTCAGGTGTTGGCCTTCAGCCTTCAAGAAGCGCTGGATCGGGTCGATGCCACCGATCGCGAGGTCTTCATCCTGCGGGAGAGCGTCGGCCTCACCTACGCGGAGATTGCCGCGCTGAGCGCGCTGACCGAAGACGGGGTCAGGGCCCGGATCTTCCGGGTGCGGGGCCGGCTCCGGGAGTTGCTCGGCGGGCGAGTCCGACGTGTCCTCAAGGAGAAAGAGAAGGACGGCAGACCATGAGACCGGAACATCTCGAGGCGCTCAGCGCGCTCTTCGACGGCGAACGCGTCGATCCCGCCCTGTTGGCCGAGGCGCTCGCGGACCCGCAGGCGGCCGACGTGCTGGCCGATTTCGCGGGGCTGAGCGTCCTGGCGCGGGGGGACCGCCTGGAACCGAGCGAGGCCTTCTACTCGCGGATGGAAGCCCTGCTGAACCGGCAGGGGCTGCGCGCCCGCATGGCGCGGTTCTTCCTCCCCGCGTTGGCGGCCGGCCTGATCCTCGCGTCGGGGGCCGCCGGGTTCTTCGTGCGGGCGCTCATCGGTGCGCCGGAGGTGATCGCGGTGGAGAAGCCGCCCGCACCCTTCCAGTCCGCTGCCGCCTTGCTCACGCCGCCGTCGCTGACACCGGGTTCGAGCGCTCCGATCCACGGCACCGTCCGTCCGGAGCGGGGCGCCCCGCCAACCTCGGAACTCCGGCTGCGATTCCTCCGGTGGGAGGACACGCCAGCCGGACTCTCGCATCGGCCGGAGTAGATGGATCATGCGTGAGATCCATCATCGTCCGAGCGTCCTGGCGGCCTGCGGCGCCGCGGTTCTGATCATCGTGATCGGCGGACTTGTCGTCCGGCCGGCGGCGTCAACCGGGCCGGTCGGCGCCCCGGCGGCCGACCGCGCCCTGGTCAGGTTCGACGTGCTCGGCACCCCGCCCGATGCCGCAACCGGGACGACGGGGACGACCGTGCAGAAGGCCCTCGGCGTCGGCGAACGCATGACGTGGTTCCTCGCGGCCGACAGCGGCCTGACGGGCAACCTGTGCAGCGGCGCCGTGAGCCTCGCCGCGCCCACCGAGGCCGCCGTGCGATGGCGAGTTGAAGTCGAGGTGACGAAGGTGTCCGCCGCCCGCGCCACCGTCACCGTGACATGGGTACGGGCACGGCTGAGGTCGGGGGCGTTCGCCGACGACCAGGAGGGCCGCCGCACCATCGAGCTGGAGTTCGGTGCCCATCACGTCCTGGACTACCTGGCGGACCCCGCTTCGCCGGTGTGCGCCAACGTGTTGCTGCAGCTCACCGTGGACACGGTCCCGGCGCCGCAGCCGCAGGCCGCCCTCGTCTACGATCTGTGGCTCGAGTACACGGGCCGCCTGGGGCACCGCTGGGAACACCGGCAGATCACGGCCCGCTCCGGCGTCCAGACGGCCTTCCGATTCGAGGCCATGGCCTGGGCTCTCGAGCAGGGCGCCGCGGACGTCGCGGTCGAACCGGTCCGCCTGGACGTCAGTGGCACGGTGCTGGGCCGGCTGCGCGACGACGGCTTCGTGGACGTCGCCCTTCGCGCCGAGCGTCGGCTGTCGTGGGCACGCTTCATGGTCGCCGGCGACGGGCAGGTGGACTACCGGGCCGCGCTCGGCGAGGCGGCGGGGCTGGTGCTCCCGCAGCCGTCGAGCGAGCTTCGCGGGTCGGTTTCCGCCCAGGCGGCCATCGTGTCCCCGGGGGTGTCGTTCCGGGATGGGGCGTGGGTGGTGAACCTGAAACAGTTCCTCGAGGGCACCCTGACGCTGCACGTGACGGCGAGCCGTCAGCCGTAATTCGGCGCCGCGGGTGGGCGGCAACGGGGAGCGAATCGATGACCATCTGGAAACTCGATGACCCGGCGATCGGACAACTTCGCCGACTGCCCGAGACGGGCATGGGCTTTCAATGGGTGACCGGCCGCGTGGCGGGTCGTCCGGCCGCGTTGCTCGTCTTCAACTGCGAACTGGCCTTCGACCTCTCGGCGGTGCATCTCGAGGCGGCGCTCGAGCCGGCGGCGATCCTGGCGAACGGCTCGAGAGTCATGAACGTCCTGCGGCGCGCTGAACCCGCGCAAACCAGTTTGTCGGCTCCGTCGCCAACTGATTTCCTGCTGGTCGACACCCGGTTGGGCGCGCCCGATCGACCCGCGCCCCTTGCTGCGGAGGCCGCCCGGATCGCGCAGACGAGCGGGCTGACGAAGAAGACGGAACTGCTCGAACGGCGGAGATTCCATCGCTACTCCGCGTACTATCCGGACCGCCGGATCGACCCGGCCACCGGCGACCTCCTGCCCGGCTCGTATGCCGTTCCCGACGCCGAGGTGGCGTTCATCCCGACGGGGTTCGCGGCCGTTGGACGCCTGGCGCTGCCGAACATCGACCCGGCGTCGAACCACTACGTCATCGAGGCCTCAACCGGCACCGTCGCGGAGTTCGGCAGCGTCGCTCCCGCGTTCGGGCAGGCGGGGGGAGGCGTCGAAGTGTTCTTCCCCCGCGGGGCCACGAACATCCGGCAGCTTCCGGCGGGGCCACTGAGGATTCCCGACGAATGAGGCGGGGAAGCCGACTGCGCTTCAGAGTTCCCGCCTGACACGCGTCACCGCGATTGTTCCACCGGCACCCGACGGATTCTCGATCGAGGCAACGCGCCTTGCAGGTCGAACCTGTCGTTCCTCACGGGAACGATCACGTCCGTGCCAGACCGCAATCGGACCGAGAATCCCGTCACGTTCTCCGGCCTGCCCTCGCCGCTGAACTGCCACAACGCCAGCGCGCCCACTCCCGCGGTCTTTCCGTCTTCGACGAGCGTCACGTTGGGCGTCCAGGCGGGCTCGTCTCCCAGTTCCACGAGCACGCGGTCGATTTGCCGACTGTCATCGGAGAGCGTGAGCGCGCCGACGGCGCCCGGGGGCCAGCGGCCGCCCCCGAATATGGACGCCGACGCGACGGCATTGGACGATACGTAGGACACGTATCGCTTCAGCGTGGTATTGGGAATGCTGACCGACACGGGGTCCGTCGTGAACGAGAACACGTACCTTCCGGTGTCCTGGTTGAACGCGCGGTGGAGGTCCTCGGTTCCGCAACACCCGTTGACGGTCGTTCGATAGAAATCGAACGCCCATCGTCCCTCATCCGCACGGTCGCGGATGACCCATACCTGCGTGTCGTACGCTCCCTTGCGAGTCACCCAGGCAGACGCTTCGAACGTGGCACCCGCGCCGCGGACGGTCGATGTCGTGTGACTCTCGACGCGCTGACGAATCAACGCTGGCTCTCCGGCCGCGAACGCGAATGCAAACGTCGCGTTCACGACCGTGCGGTCCTCTCCCTGCGGCCCGGGCCTGACCACCACGCTCGATGCCGCCTTGGCGGTCATGATCGGCGCGCCGGGTGTCGCGGCTCTCGATCGAGTGGCATCGATGAAGCGCGAGGCAGCCGCAGCGGTAGACTCGCGACCGCGAACGTCGGCTTGCCTCGTGCAGGACAGCGCACCCGCGAGCGCGATGAAGAGCGAGAGCAGGAGAAAGGGCTTTCCCACGGTTCACCTTGACCAACACGGCGTGCCGGGAGCGCGAGATTCTGGACCGTGCGGGATTCTAGCCGATCGCTGTGCCGAGACGAGCCGACTTACCTGGCGGCAGCTCGCCTGAGATGAGTGACAAGGCCGGTGGGGGAGCGTCAGTGTGGTCCGCCTTCGCAACGCTGCGCAAGGCGATGCCTGCTCGCGCCGCTACGGCGAGACAGCCTTCGCATACGACTGGCTTGCCTGGCCGAAGCTCACCCGAGGGTCGGGCAAGCCGAGGGGGAGCGAAGGCTGGTGCCGGAGGAGGGAATTGAACCCACACTCCCCTTGCGGAGAACGGGATTTTGAGTCCCGCGCGTCTGCCAGTTTCGCCACTCCGGCACTCGGAGAGGACCCTCAGTATAACTCGGCCGCGTGAATTGCCAATCGACCGCAACAGGTTGTGGCCTCGAGCGGGCTGACCACCAGCGCTGGCGAGGACCCTTGGCGACCCGCCCTCAACCCCTAAATTCATGCGACTAAAGGAGAAAAGCCGCCAGCCGCCACCCCGGCGAAACGCCCCGGCGCCAGCACGACAGTGAAATAAAAGCGAAACAGCAGCGCTTGTGGCCAATTTTCTTGAGAATTGGTTCGCGCTTCTGTATACTATCTGTCAGTCGAGATCCACAGCCTCCTGAAGATACCCTTCCTAGAACGGGGGACAAGTGACATTTCAGATCGGTGACAAGGTCATCTACCCGAATCACGGTCTCGGCGTCATCGAGCGTATCGAAGAAAAAACCATCCTCGGCACTACCTGCGGGTTCTACTCGCTTCGTATTGCCTCGAACGAGACGATGGTGCTCGTGCCGGTCGGAAACGCGGACAGCGTTGGCCTGCGACGGGCAATCGGGGACACCGAAGTCGACCGCCTCTTTCGTATCATCGCCGACGGCAAGATAGACAGCCAGCAGAACTGGAAGGGCCGCTTCAAGGACAACTCCGAGAAGATGCGCAGCGGTTCCATCTACGACGTGGCCGACGTGCTCAAGAGCCTCACGCTGCTCAGCAAGTCGAAGAACCTGTCGTTCCGCGAGAAGCGGATGCTCGACCGCGCCCGGTTCCTGGTCGTCTCCGAGATCTCCGAGGTGCTGCACGAAGGCCAGACCGACATCGAGGCGCGCGTGGACCGCGCGCTCGACCGGTCGCTCACCACCCGCTCACGCGCGGACGTGAAGGCCAAGCCCGCGAAGGTGCTGCCGGTGGCGGCCCAGCCGATCGCCCGCCGCGCCGTCCGCGCGTCGTAGCGCCAGGCCGCTCGCCAGGAGCGCAGGAAGTCCTCGAAGGCCTGGATCGCCCGGCGGTCCAGGCCTTTCGTGTATCATGCGGCGATGATGCCGCCCGACGGTGAGAGTCCGCAGGTGGCCCCCTTCCCGCCACCGCCGATACCGCAGCTTTCGGCCGCGGCGTGGTTCGTCTCCGCGATCCGGTCGGTCGCGACCTACATCGGTCTCTCGCTCTACGTCCTCCTGGTCGGGCCGGCAGGTGTCTTCGTCGCCCGGTCGCTGGACCGGCCCGGGCTCCTCTACTCGCTCACCCACGGCGGCGTGGCGCTCGGCCTCGCCTTGTCGGGCATCTCCTACAGGCTCGCCGGCGCGGAACGCATCCCGCGGGGACGCACGGCGGTCTTCTGCGCCAACCACACGAGCAACATCGACGCCCCGCTGCTGTTCCACCTCTTGCACCCGCGCCTTCACATGCTCTACAAGGTCGAGTTCGGGAGGATGCCGATCCTCGGGCGCGCGGCGCCGCTCGCCGGCTTCATCCCCGTCGAGCGCCGGAACCACAACCAGTCGCAGCACGCCGTTGACGAGGCGGCCGAGTCGGTCGCCCGGGGCCACTCCTTCCTCGTGTTTCCCGAGGGCACGCGAAGCCGGACGGGAGATCTCTTGCCCTTCAAGAAGGGCGGCTTCATCATGGCAATCAAGGCTCAAGTGCCGATCGTGCCGGTGGCCATCCTGGGCGGCAGGGCGGCGATGTACAAGGGGAGTCGCCTGATCCACCCGGTCCGCGTTGATATCCGCGTCGGCGAGCCCATCGAAACGAGCGGCATGACGCTTGACGACCGCGACCGCCTGATCGGCATCGTCCGCCGGCAGATCGAAGACATGATCGCGACGACGGCGCGAGGGTAGCGGCCGCCGCGATACGTTCCAAGGACACCTATGTCGCCATCAGCCTCGCCACGCTCCCTTGCCGCCGTCACCGCGCGCTGCCTGGCCGCCGCGCTGGTCGCCGCGCTCGGATCGCTGGCGCTCGCCCAGGGACAGCCGCCGCCGCGGGGCCAGACCGGCCAGGCGCAGCCGCCGGCCGCCCAGGAGCAGCGCCCGACGTTCCGCACCGAGGCGAACTTCGTCCGTGTCGACGTGTATCCCACCGCCCACGGCAAGCCCGTCACCGACCTCAAGCAGGAAGACTTCGAGGTGCTCGAGGACAACGTGCCCCAAGAGGTCCGCACCTTCGAACACGTCGTCGTCCAGGCGCCGACCGCCGAGGAGGCGGCCGCGCGGCCCGAGCCGAACACGATAGAACAGTCTCGCCAGATGGCCTCCGAGTCCAAGGCGCGCCTGTTCGTCCTCTTCCTCGACACCTACCACATCTCGACGGGAGGCGCGATGGTCGTGCGCGACGCGCTCGTCCGCTTCCTCCGGAGGGCGCTCGGCCCGGACGACCTCATCGCGGTCACGACGCCCGAGTTGTCGGCGTCCACGCTGACCTTCTCGCGCCGCACCGGGAGCATCGAGGACCTGGTGGACAAGTTCTACCGCTGGAGCCGGCGCGACGTGATTACCGAGTACGACCCGATCGAAGAGCAGTACATGCAATGCTACCCGTCGGGCATGGGCGAGAGCGGCAGGATGTCGGCGATCGCCCGCGAGATGATCGAGCGGCGCCGCGAGCGGATCGCCCTCGAGTCGCTCGACGAACTCGTCGTGCACCTGGGCGGCATTCGCGAGGAGCGCAAGGCGGTGCTGGCGGTCAGCGAGGGCTGGGTCCTCTACAGGCCGAACTACCAGCTGAGCCAGGTGACGTCCGGGCAGCAGTTCATGGGGGACCAGCTCCAGGTGCGCTGCGATCGCGATCGGGCCGAGCTGTCGCTCGAAGACCACCAGCGGGACTTCCAGCACCTGGCCGACGACGCGAACCGCGCGAACGTGAGCTTCTACCCGCTCGACCCGCGCGGGCTGGTGGTCTTCGACCAGTCGCTCTCCACCGGGCAACTCGACGCGAACCTCGACATGCTCAACCGCACCTCGAGGCTGGAGTCGCTCGAGAGCCTGGCGAGCGCCACCGACGGCATCGCCATCGTCAACAGCAACGACATCGACCGGGGCCTGCGGCGCGTGGTGGACGACCTGACGTCCTACTACCTCCTCGGGTACTACTCGACCAACCCCAAGCTGGACGGGGGCTTTCGCGCCATTAAGGTGAAGATGAAGCGGCCGGGCATCGACCTCCGCTACCGCCGGGGCTACCGCGCGGCGACCAAGGAGGAAGTGGCGAGCCGGGCCGCCGCGGCGCCGGTGCCGGGCGCGGCTCCGTCGCCCGTCGCGGGCGCGGTCTCGGGCCTGTCGAAGATCCGCGCCGACGCCGTCGTCCACGCGCAGGGCGGGTACACCTGGGTTCCGGCCCCGGACGGCGCGGTGCGCCCCACGCTCTGGCTCTTCGGCGAGTGGGACCCCACGGTGGCCGCGCGCGACGAGCAGTGGAAGGCGGGCGCGGACGTCACCGTCGTCGTGACGGCGCCGGACCGGACGGCGCTCGACACGGTCCACCAGGCGCTGACCCGCGAGGCGCGCGCGTTCGACGTGCGGGTGCCGGTGCCCGCCGGCCAGACGGCGGGCGACTACAACGTGCGCGTCACGACCAAGCCCGCGGGGACGGTGCTCGGGACGACCGAGATGCTGCACATCGTCCTGCCCAAGTGGCCTGCCGCCGGCGCGACGGCGGTCGGCCAGCCGACGCTGTACCGGCGCGGTCCGTTCACCGGGCCGAAGTGGGAGGCGGCCGGGGACCTCAGGTTCAGGCGCCAGGAGCGGGTCAAGGTCGAGGTCGGGGTCGTCGGGCCGATGACGGGCAGCGCCGTCCGCCTGCTCGACCGCACGGGCCAGCCGCTTCCAATCCCCGTGGCTTCTGCCGAGCGTGACGAGAACGGCGCCAGGATTGTCTCGGGCGAGGTCGTGCTCTCGCCGCTCGGCACGGGCGATTACGTGCTCGAGGTCACCGTCACGCAGGGCGACACGACGCAGAAGGTGCTCGCCGCGTTCCGAATCATTCCGTAGGGACGGGGGACGAGGGACGAGGGACGAGGAACGGGGGAAACGACAAGGGCCGGCGAGGAGTGATTCCCCGCCGGCCCTTTCAGTTCTGGCCCGGAGCCTGAAGCCCGGAGCCTGAAGCCTTACATGACCGCCGTCGGCGGCGCGGGCTCGTCGGCGGCTCCGGCTTTCCGCAGCGGCACGGCAATCAGGTACCACACCAGGAACGCCAAGATCGGGATCGCCACCCATGGGGCGTAGGACTCGAACCCCGAGACGGCCCAGAACTGGTGGCTGCTCCGGAAGCCGACGACGGCCGCGATGAACAGGCCGATGAGCGCTTCACCGGCAATCAGCCCCGAAGCCGCCAGCACCCCCGCGTTCTCGACCCGCGCCTTCTGCGCCGCGTTGTAGCCGCGCTTGTCGCGGAACTTGTCCACCATGCCGCGCACGAGGCCTCCGACAAAGATGGCCGCCGTGGTTTCGAGCGGCAGATACATGCCGACCGAGAAGAGCATCGGGCTTCTGACCTTGACCAGGATGAACGCGATCCCCATCGCGATTCCGACCAGGACCAGCGGCCACGCCATCTCCCCGCCGACGATGCCGTTCGAAAGCGCCGCCATCAGGCCGGCCTGAGGCGCCGGGTAGGTCTTACCGCCGAAGCCGCCGAGCACCGGTCCGAACTGCGCGATGTCGGACGTGTGCATCAGGTAGAGCGGGAAGAACATCACGGCGCCGGCGAAGATGACGCCCATGACATCGCCCACCTGCATCTTCCACGGCGTGCCGCCCAGGATGTGTCCGACCTTCAGGTCCTGCAGCATCTCGCCCGCTACGGCCGAGGAGACGCAGCCGATGGCCGCGACCGCCAGCACCGCGAGCACGCCCTCTTCCCCCTTCGCACCGACGATCACCATCGTCAGGGCCGCGACCACGACCGTGGCCAGCGTCAGGCCCGAGAGGGGGTTGTTCGACGAACCGATGAGCCCGACGAGATTGCCGGAGACCGCCGCGAAGAAGAAGCCGGTGACGAACATCACGATCGCCGCGACGACGGCCGACAGCAGCGACTGCGTGAAGTAGAAGTACAGCGTCACCATGAGCGCCACGATGACCGCGATCACCAGGCCGACGATGCGCAGCGAGAGATCCTGCTGCGTCCGCCGCGTGGCGGCCTGCACCGCTGCCGTCTTCTTCACGTCCGCGATGCCGCGCTTGACGCCGAGGATCAGGTTCTTCCGCATCTTGAAGAGCGTGTAGCAGGCCCCGACGAGCATGCCGCCTACCGCGATCGGCCGCACGATGAACCGGTACAGGTGCGCGACGATGCCGGCCCAGGCCGCGGCCTCGTTGCCGTTGTTCATCGCCAGGTACTGGTCGATGAGCGTCGGGCCGACGAAGTAGACGAGCATCGGAACGAACAGCCCCCACGCGAGCAGGCCGCCGGCGAAGTTCAGCGCGCCGAGCTCGGGGCCGATGATGTAGCCGACGCCCAGGTAGGCGGGCGTGACGGCCGGGGCCGAAAAGCTCGTGATCCCGCCGGTCTGCACCTTGACGGCCGTGTCGGTCATGCCCAGCCTGACGAAGCTCTGCTTGAGTTTGCCCACGGCGACGGTGAAGTCGTTCGACGACCGGAAGATCCCGAAGCCGTCGAGCAGCTTGACGACCGCGCCGACGCCCATCGCACGGAACAGCTGCAGCGCGGCGTCGGCCCCCTTCTGGCCGGCCTTGTGAATCTCGCTGGCGGCCACCGATTCGGGGAAGGGCAGGCCCGGGTCCTCGACCATGACGCGACGGAGGACGGTGACGAACATGATCCCGAGGATCCCGCCCAGGATCATCAGGCACGAGGCCAGGATGTACTCCTGGAACATGTGCGCCGGGTCGAACTTCCACAACTTCAGGATGACGAACGCCGGCACCGTGAAGATGGCGCCCGCGGCGACCGATTCGCCGATCGACCCGACGGTTCGGGCAAAGTTCTCCTCGAGCACGCTGCCCTTGAACAGGCGCAGCACGGCCATGCCGATGACGGCGGCCGGGTAGGTGGCGGCGATGGTCATGCCGGCCCGGAGGCCGAGGTAGGCGTTGGCCGCGCCGAGGACGACGCACATGACAAGGCCGAGGATGAGCGCCCGGAGCGTGAACTCGCTCATCGTCGTATTGTCGGGGACGAGCGGCTGGAACCCGGTCGTCTGCTGCTGGTCGGAGGATGGCTGGCTCATGAGGGCGCATCTTAGCATGCGTCCGCGCGATTTGGGCCAGTCGAATCGGGGGCGGCCGGGTGGCGCCGCGGTCCCGGCCCCCGAGCCGCCCTTGACCTCGGGGGAAGCCGTTCCGTAGAATCACGTCAACCTTGTGAAAGTCCGCAACAAGAAAGGCTCCGGCCCCGAGCAGGTGTCGGAGCTGACCACGAGTCGCCTGTCGATCTACCTCCGCTGCCTCGACCACCTGGCGGCGGCCGGGGTGCGAACCGTGTCGTCGCAGTCGGTGGCGGACCAGTTCGGCCTCAACGCCGCGCAGATCCGCAAGGACCTGGCCTGGTTCGGCGAGTTCGGCGTGCGGGGCGTCGGCTACTCGGTGCAGGGCCTGTCCGCGCACCTCCGCCAGATCCTCGGGCTCGGCGACCCGATCCGCGTCGCGGTCATCGGGGCCGGCAACCTCGGACAGGCGCTCGCCGACTACCCCGGCTTCCCGAGCGACGGGTTCGTGCCGGTCGCGCTGTTCGACCGCGCGGCCAGCAAGGTCGGCACGCAGTCGAAGGGTGGCGTTCCGATCTTCCACATGAGGCGCCTCCCCTCCATCGTCCGCAAGGAGGGGATTCGCATCGCGATGCTCGCCGTGCCGGGCGCGGCCGCGCAGCAGGTGGCGAACGCGGCGGTCGCCGGCGGCCTGCGGGCGATCCTCAACTTCGCGCCCGGATCGGTCACCGTGCCGCCCGGCGTCAAGGTGAAGAACGTCGATCTCACGGTGTCGCTCGAGGGCCTGGCCTACCACCTGGCGAATGCCGTTCATGCCAAGAAAAGCTGAGAAACCCCCGGCCCGCCTGTCCCACGTGGACCGGGCGGGGCGGGTCCGCATGGTCGACGTCAGCCCGAAACCCGCCACCGCGCGCGAGGCCGTCGCGCGCGGCCACATCAGCATGTCGGCCTCCGCGATCGAGGCAATCCGCGCCGGGCGCGTCGCCAAGGGGGACCCGCTCCAGGCCGCCCGGATCGCCGGCATCATGGGGGCGAAGAAGACGTCCGAGCTGGTGCCGCTCTGCCACCCCCTGCCGCTCACGCACGTGGACGTCGAGCTCACCGCCACGCCCGACGGGTACGACATCGAGGGGCGCGCCCGCACGACGGCGCCGACCGGCGTCGAGATGGAAGCGCTGACGGCGGTGGCGGTCGCGGCGCTGACCGTCTACGACATGCTCAAGGCGGTGGACAAGCGGATGGTCATCGGCGCGATCCGGCTGATGGAGAAGCGGGGCGGCCGCTCGGGCGAATGGCGGCGGGAATGAAGATCGTCACGTCGGTCTACTCGGATCCCACCTGGACGCTCCCGCCCGACCAGGTGGAACGCCTTCGGCGCGAGTTCCCGCGTTTCACGATCGTGGACGCGCCGTCGCGCGACGCGCGGCTGCGGGAACTGCCCGACGCCGACGTCGCGTTTCTCTCGCAGCTACGGCCCGACGAGTTCGCCGTCGCCTCGCGGCTCCGCTGGATCCAGAGCCCGGCGGCCGGTGTCGCCAGCCTGCTGTTCCCGGCCCTCCGCGCGAGCGGCGTGACGCTGACCAACGCGCGCGGCATCCACGGCGACGCCATGGCCGAGCACGTGATCGGCCTGGCGATCGTGCTGTTCCGGCAGATTCACACTGCCATCCGCGACCAGGCGCGCCAGCGCTGGCACAAGCCGCCCCAGGCCATCTTCAGGATGTTGCGCGGACGCGTCTGTGGGGTCGTCGGCCTCGGCGCCATCGGGACGGCGGTGGCCGAGCGGGCGTCCGCCCTGGGCATGGACGTGGTCGCCATGCGCCGGCGGGTGGAGGAGCGGCGGCCAGCCTGCGTGTCGGCCGTCTACCCGCCGTCGGAGCTGGCCGCCGTGCTCGGCCGATCCGACGTCCTCGTCCTCACCGCGCCGCTCACGGACGAAACGAGGGGGCTCATCGGCACGGCCGAGCTTCGCCTCATGCGGCCCGGGGCCGTGCTGATCAACGTCGCCAGGGGTAAGCTGGTGAAAGAGGGAGAACTGGCGGCGGAACTCTCGCGCGGCACCATCGCCGGGGCGGCGCTCGACGTGTTCGAGCACGAGCCGCTCCCGCCCGACAGCGAGCTATGGGACCTGCCGAACGTCGTGCTCACGCCGCACACGTCGGCGTTCCGCGACGATTACTGGACGCTCGCGGTGGACCTGCTCGCGTCGAACCTGCGCCGCTTCGAGCGGGGCGAGACGCTGGCGAACCTGGTCGACAAGGACGCCGGCTATTGACTCGACGTTGTGAGTTCACCCCGGTTTTGAGTAGAATCCGCAATCCAGTGGAGAACAACGACCGGTTCACCCTCGCCGACCTGACATTCCGGTGCCTGGATCGGTACTCCAAGCCCGATATCCTGTGCCGCTCGGAAGAGCGCGGCATCCGCTCCAGGTCCACCGCCCAGCTGTTCGAGGAGACGCGCGCCCTGGGCCTGGGGCTGCGCGGCCTGGGCCTCGAGGCCGGCGACCGCGTCGCCCTCATCAGCGACAGCCGCCCCGAGTGGGTCATCGGCGACCTCGCCGTCCTGGCGGCGGGCGCGGTGACCGTGCCCGTCTACCCGACGCTCTCCTCGCCGCAGGCCTGGTTCATCCTGGCCGAGAGCGGCGCGCGGATCGCGATCGTCGCCAACGCCGCGCAGGTGGACAAGATCAACGAGGCCGTCCCGGCCGCCTACGACCTCGAGACGATCGTCGTCATCGACGGCGACGCAAAGGGGGGGCGGTTCCGCGTCCTCACGCTCGCCGAGGTGATCGAGCAGGGGAGGGCGGTCGTCGAGGCCGACCCGTCGGCCGCGGAGCGCTACCGCGAGGCCGCCGCCGCCGTCCGGCCCGACGCGCTGGCCACCATCGTCTACACCTCGGGCACCACGGGCGATCCGAAGGGGGTCATGCTGACCCACCGGAACATCGTCTCCAACGTGGTGGCGACGCAGGGGTGGCTCGGTCTCGACGCGACCGACCGGATCCTGTCGTTTCTCCCCCTCAGCCACGTGTTCGAGCGCGTGGTGCTCTTCCGCTGCCTGTTCGACGGCGTGAGCATCTACTTTGCGGAGAGCATGGCCAGCGTGGCCCGCGACCTGCTGCGCGTGAAGCCGACGATCATGACCGGCGTGCCCAGGGCGTGGGAGAAGTTCTACGCGGCGATCCAGGACGGCCTGAAGGCGCTCGGCGGCCCGCGCAAGGCGCTGGCGGACTGGGGCATCGGCGTCGGGTACGACTACGCGCGGCTGTGGCTGTCGGGGGCGAAGATCCCGGTCTGGTTGCGCGCCAGGCGGGCGCTGGCCGACCGCCTCGTCTTCTCGAAGATCCGCGAGCGCGTCGGCGGCCGGATCCGCTTCCTCGTGTCGGGCAGCGCGCCGCTCGGGGCCAGGATCGGCGAGTTCTTCTTCGCCATCAACCTCCCCATCCTGGAGGCCTACGGCCTGACCGAGAGCTCGCCGGGGATCTCGGGCAACCCGGTGGACGCCCCGCGCCTCGGCACGGTCGGCAAGCCGCTGCCGGGCGTCGAGGTGCGCATCGCGGCCGACGGCGAGATCCTCGTCCGCGGCGCCAACGTGATGCAGGGCTACTACAAGCGGAAGGAGGCGACCGAGGAGACGCTGGCCGGGGGCTGGCTTCACACCGGCGACATCGGCGAGATCAGCGACGACGGGTACCTGTCGATTACCGACCGGAAGAAGGATCTGATCGTAACGTCGGGGGGCAAGAAGATCGCGCCGCAGCCGCTCGAGAACCTGCTCAAGGCCGACCCGCTCATCTCGGAAGCGGTGCTCATCGGCGAGCAGCGGAAGTTCCCGGCGGCGCTGCTCGTCCCGGATTTCGCCAGGCTCGAGGCGCGGTTCGCGGCCATGAAGCTGCGCGCCGCCTCGCGCGAGGAACTGGTGCGCCACCCCGAGGTGCTGCGGCTCTACCAGGAGGTCCTGGACAGGCTGAACGGGAGCCTGGCGCAGTTCGAGCGCGTCAAGCGGTTCGCCCTGCTGCCGTCCGAGTTCACGATGGAGCGCGGCGAGCTGACGCCGACGATGAAGGTGCGCCGCCAGGTGGTGGAGCAGCGCTGGCGGCCGCTCATCGAGACGATCTACGGGTAGGCTCAGAAGGGCTCAAGGCTCAGGGCTCACGGCTCACCCCTCGACGGTGCTCGGGGTGCCCTGAGCGAGGGCGCCGTGCGCCCGAGTCGAAGGGCAGGGCTCAAGGCTCAGGGCCGCGAGCGGTGAGGCCTGAGCTGCTCGCGAGCGGTTGTCCTCGGGCTCTGGTTCCTTTGGCAAAACGGTCTGAATGACCGTTGGCTTCTGGCCCGGACGCTGAATGATGACCGCATACCGAGACCCCGGCGCGAGACCTGCGGCCCTCACAACGTTGGCGATGGCGCGCAGCTCGTCTTGATTACTCACGTCGACGGTCACCACCTGGTTCACGTTCACGGCGTCGATTCGGTAACTACAGCCCTCACCCGCGACGCGGCCGATGGCGTCGAGAACGGCGCTGACCGGAGTATTGACGAACTGCGAACCCGCCGGCATCGCAGGCCCTCTCGGTCGAATCCCCCCCGTCTTCTTGCGAGACGGATCCGGTGGAAGCGCCTCCACGACCAGTGCAATTCCGTCGATATGCCACCGGCACCCGACGCTGTCACAGGCGGCGTCGAGGACGGTACGCACCGTGACGTCCTCCAACGTGATGCTGAATGGCGTCTGCAGTCGCGGGTCGACCGTCGCCTCCATTCCGACCATGTTCGTCGCCACCATCCGGAACATCATGCCGGGCGAGACGGCATTGAACGCGATCGAGACGCGTGCATCGAGGAAGCCCTGCGCCGAGGCGTTCGGCGTGACGCCGAGTCCGAACGCCGCCGCGAGGATCAGAGCGAGAGCCAGGCGTTTCATCAACGTTCTCCTTGGAATGTCATCTGCCAGGTGCCGGCTGGAAGACCGTCACCGCTCGGCGGACCCGAGATGGAGCACGTCCCGTCGGGCGCCCTGACCACGAGGACGTCGCCATCGAACGTCGCAGTCAGCCGGTCGGCATCGGGCGCCGCCGCACGCCAGCGCCAGAATCCACCGAGGCCGATGACCAACGCGGCCAACGCTGCCACAACGAACCCGCGAGCGAAATGCCGACCCTCAGCCGGCGTGGAGAGCACGCGCGCCTTCACGCGTTCCACGGTGTGCCGATCGGGCTCGAGCCAGTCACGCACACGTTCGTCGAACCCGTCCTCGAGATTCTCCATGTCCTTACCCCATGAGCGCCGCCAGCCTGCGGCGAGCCCGAAATCTCCGGACCTTGAATGCGGTCGATGAAATCCCCAGAGCTCTGGAGGCGGTCGCCGTGTCGAGCCCGGCAACAGCGACGAGCAGGAGCGCCTCGCGGTCGCGCGATGGCAAGCGCGCGATGGCCGCGAGCGTCGCATCGCGCTCGCTCTTTCCGATGGCCAGGTCTTCCGGGTTCCGACGACCGTCCGAGCGGCCGATCAGATGTTCGAGAGGAACCAGCAGTTGCTGGCGCAGATTCGCTCTCGTCGCGCGCCTGCGCGCTATCGCGAAGACGTAAGCCTCGATGGATTCGGGAGGACCGTACCGCCGCCACCGCCGCACGAGCGCCACCAGGGCGTCATGGGCCACGTCTTCGGCCAGGCCGGCGCTGCCAGTACGGGCCTTGCAGTAACGCAGCAGGCGAGGCGTCAAGTCGCCCACAGCCTGTTCCAAATCCATGTCTATAGAGTACCTGGCGGGAGGTGGCGGTTACAGGTTCGGGATTGGCAGGCGGGCTTGGGCCAGGAGAGGCCCAGGGCCTAGGGCTCAAGGCTCAGGGCTCAGGGCCTTCGCGCTAGCGCGCGATTTGGCGAACATCTTGCAGGTGCCAGCCGGCATGAGTCGCGACCACCGGCGGCTGCGCGTATTCCAGCAGGCGGACGCGCTCGTGTTGACCGTCTACAAGTCCACGAAGCGCTTCCCGATCGAAGAGCGCTTCGGTCTCCAATCGCAGATTCGACGCGCCGCGGTTTCCGCGGCGTCAAACATCGTGGAAGGATCTGCGCGAAGATCCACGGCCGAGTATGTCAGTTTCCTCAACATCTCCTCGGGCTCGGCAGCCGAGGCCCGTTATCTCATCGATCTCGCAGCTCGGCTTACGTTGGTCAACTCTGACGACGCGGTCTTGCTCGAGACTGGGTACCGCGATCTGTCGGCGGGCCTCTGCGCGTTGATCAACTCGCTGACCGGACCCTCCACTCTCGAGCCTTGAGTCTTGAGCCCTGAGCCTCTTGGCTTGAGCCCTGAGCCTCTTGGCTTGAGCCTTGAGCCTCTTGGCTTGAGCCTTGAGCCCTGAGTCTTGAGCCTTCTACTGGAAGACCCTCGCCTCCGGGATCGGCCACCACCGCACCTGCACCTTGCCGATGATGTACTTCTTCGGCACCATGCCCCAGTCGCGGCTGTCGGAACTGTTGTTCCGGTGGTCCCCCATCACGAAGTAATACCCCTCGGGGATCACGAGCGGGCCGTAGTCGCGGTGGTCCCGGAACTCGTTCGGCACGTAGTCGTCCTTGAGCGGGACGTCGTTCACGAAGACGTGGCCGTCCACGATGCGGACCATGTCGCCTTCCTCGGCGATGACCCGCTTGACGAACGACTTGTCCGGGTTGACCGGGTAGTACAGCATCACGATGTCGCCCTTGCGGGGCGAGCTGAGCCGGTAGATTAGCTTGTTGACGATCAACCGGTCCTGGTCCTCGAGCGTCGGGGCCATGCTCATCCCCTCGACCCGGGCGACCTGGAATCCGAACGTGACGATGAGGACGGCGTAGACGGCGGCCGAGGCGACGGTCCGCACCCACGCCCAGAACTCCACCCAGATCCAGGCGAGCGTCGCGTTGGCCTGGGAGCGAGCCGGGCGAATCGTCGCCGCCTGCCGGCGGCTCGTCGCGCCCTGAACCGGGTCCGCTCCGGCGCCGTCCCCGGCCGACGTCGCCCAGGGCAGCCAAGGCTCCGGCGTGATGGGGCCCGGCGCTACAACTTCAGGTAGTCCCGAAGGCGTTTGGTCTGCGACCGGCTGACCGGGATCTCCGTGTTCTTCGCGTCCTTCATCCTGAGGATGTAATTCCTGCTGAACCAGGGGACTATCTCCTTGATCTTGTTGATGTTCACGAGATGCGAGCGATGCACCCGCCAGAAGACCGCGGGGTCGAGCGTCGCCTGCAACTCGTCGAGCGTCCGGCAACGGGACGTCCCGGCGACTTGTCCTGTGACTATAGATATCGTATCCCCATTCAGGGACGCGTAGATCACCTCGTCGGCCTGGACCAGCAAAAACCGCTCGCCGACCTTGACCGCGATTTGACCCCGCCGCTGCTGGCGGTCGCCGATCAACCTGACGATCTTGTCGAGGTGCTCGTTGAGCGGCTCCTCGGCCTCGATCCGCCGCCGGACGCGCTGGAGCGCCTGCTCGAGCCGCGCCGGCTCGACCGGCTTGAGCAGGTAATCCACCGCGTTGACCTCGAACGCCTCGACCGCGTGCTGGTCGAACGCCGTCACGAAGACCACCTGGCTCTCGATCTCGTCGGCGAGGATGCGCCGCGCCACGTCGAACCCGCCGAGCCCGGGCATCTGGATGTCGAGAAAGACGACGTCCGGGCGGAGCCGCTTCAGCTGGTCGAGCGCCTCGATGCCGTTCTCGGCCTGGCCGGCCACCGTGACCGCCTCGGCCCCGGCGAGCTGGAAGCACAGCTCGTCGCGCGCCAGCCGCTCGTCGTCGACGACCAGGGCCCGAAGCGCCATCGTCCGTTCCGCGGGGCTCACGCGTTGCCTCCTGCCGTGGCGGCGCTCAGCGGGACCTCGAAGCGGGCGCACGTGCCCTTGTCGGGGCTGCTGGTCAGCTTGAGCTGGTAGTTGGCGCCGTAGGTCACGCTCAGCCGCTCGTTGACGTTGCTGAGGCCGATGCCGGCCGTCAGGGCGTTGCGGAGCTGCTCCTCGGACATGCCGAACCCGTCGTCGGCCACCTCGATGACGAGGTGGGCGCGGGCGAGGAAGCTGCGCAGCGTGATCGTCCCGCCGCCCAGCTTGGCCGTCAGGCCGTGCTTGATCGAGTTCTCGATGAGCGGCTGGAGGATCATCGACGGCACCCGGAGGTCGAGCGTGTCGGGGCTCAGCCGCTTGTCCACCTTCAACTGCGGCCCGAAGCGCACGACCTCGATGTCGAGGTACTGGTCGATCGCCTGCAGCTCCTCGCGCAGCGTCACGAAATGGTCGCGGCTCTTCAACCGCTGGCGCAGCAGGGCCGAGAGCTTGCCGACCAGCATGCGCGCCGTCTCGGGCTTGGTCCGGATGAGCGAGGAGATCGAGTTGAGGGTGTTGAAGAGGAAGTGCGGGTTGATCTGGCTCGAGAGCGCCTCGATCCGGGCCGCCATCAGCAGTTTCTCCTGCTCGATCAGCTGGTGCTCGATCCGGGCGCTGTTCCAGATCTTGATCGGGATGGCGATGGCGAGCACCGTGGCCACGATGAGCAGCAGGGCCAGCCACGCGGACGTCGCGTGGAGGTAGAACAGCCGGTTCGCCCCGTACCGGTGGCCGAGCGTCATGCGAATCCCCTCCATGACGATCGGGGCGAGCACCAGGACGAGCTGCCAGTCGATCTGCAGCGTGCGCACCGAATGCCACAGCCGGCGGTGGAGCGTGGTGAACACGAACGGGGAGAAATGCCAGATGTCCGGCTTCGGGCACAGCTCGCGGAGGCCTCCGCCGGCGAATCCGCAGCCGACGGCGAAGGGCAGCGAACCGAACTCGCCGGCGAACATCGGGGGCAGGCCGCACATCGCGCCGACCAGCGCTCCCGCGTAGGGCCCGGCGATGAGCCCGGCGAGGAACGTCGACTCGAGCGTGAGGTCGCCGGCCTTGTAGCCGAGAAGCAGCCGCGCCACGACGCCGGCGCAGGTCGGGATCCCGAGGGCGAGCGCGAAGATCAGGCGGTCGGGCCAGGCCCGGCGCTCGGTCAGCAGGATCGCGCGGAACCGGTGGTAGCGGACCAGGACGATCGCCAGCGCGGCGATGACCGCCAGCTTGACGACGAGCGTCGTCATCAGGATTTGCTGCTCGGTGAGGCCGTGGGGCTGTGGTGGCACCGAGTAGGTAGCTTGCGTCACCGATCCGACCCGTGTCAAACGGTGGCCTACGCCTCACGACGGACTGGTGGCTGAGGGCCGAAGGCCGAGGGCCCTATCACGCGTCCCCGCGTGACACGGCCTTCAGCCATCAGCCTTCAGCCTGCCGCCGTTATCTTCACAGGCAGGCGTTAGATGCTATGATCGCGTCGGAGGGCCCTTCGGATGATCAAGGCGCTGATGGTCGGCTTTGCGACCACGCTCCGCTACATCTTCACCAAGCCGGTCACGGTGAACTACCCCGAGCAGAAAGTCCCGGCCTTCCCGAAGCTCCGCGGGAAGCAGGTCCTCATGCGGGACGAGAACGGCCTCGAGAAGTGCGTGGCGTGCGGCCTGTGCGCCGTCGCCTGCCCGGCCGACGCCATTTACCTCGAGGCGGCCGAGAACGACGGCACCGTGCAGGCCGGCCCGCGGTACGCGAAGGTCTACCAGATCCACAAGACGCGCTGCATCTTCTGCGGCTACTGCGAAGAAGCCTGCCCCGTGTCGGCCATCTTCATGGGGAAGGACTACGAGCTGGCCGTCTACAGCAAGAGCGACTTCATCTGGGACAAGTCGGACCTGCTGGTGTCGGCGAGCTGACGGCGCCTGACGCCGATATGCTGCGCCCCTTCCTCGACGAGATCGACCGGCGCGTGCTCGTGTGCGACGGCGCCATGGGCACGATGCTCTACTCGAAGGGCGTGTTCGTCAACCGCTGCTTCGAGTCGCTCAACACCTCCGAGCCCGACCTGGTCGCCGAGGTCCACCTCGGCTACGTCCGGGCGGGCGCGGACGTCCTCGAGACCAACACCTTCGGCGCCAACCGGGTCAAGCTCTCGTCGTTCGGCCTGGCCGACCGGGTGCGGGCGATCAATATCGCCGGCGCGCGGGTGGCCCGCCACGCGGCGCGCGAGCAGGCCTACGTCGCCGGCGCCATCGGGCCGCTCGGCGTGCGGATCGAGCCCTGGGGCAAGACGGGCGTTGACGAGGCCGAGGAGTTCTTCCGCGAACAGGCGGCCGGACTGCTCGAGGGGAAGGTGGACCTGTTCATCCTCGAGACGTTCCGCGACCTGAAGGAGATCGGCGCGGCGATCGCCGCGGTCCGCAAGCTCTGCGATTTGCCGATCGTCGCGCAGATGACGATCGAGGAGCACGGCAGCACGCTCGACGGCACGCCGCCCGAGAAGTTCGCGCCCGAGCTGGTCCGGCTCGGGGCGCACGTCGTCGGCGTCAATTGCAGCGTCGGCCCCGCGGCGATGCTCGAGACGATCGAACGCATCGCGGACGCCACCGGCGCCCCGCTGTCCGCCCAGCCCAACGCGGGCAAGCCCCGTCACATCGAGGGGCGGACGATCTACCTCTCCTCGCCGGAGTACATGGCGTCCTACGCGCGGCGGTTCAGCGCGAAGGGGGTCCGGCTCGTCGGGGGCTGCTGCGGGACCACGCCCGAGCACATCCGCCAGATCAAGCTCGCGGTCGGCTCGGTCTCCGCCGCGCCGAGGGCCGGCTCGGTGCGCGTGAGCCCGGTCGCCGCGGGGGAGCCGTCGGTGCCTCCGGTGGCGCGCGAGCGGAAATCGCGGCTGGCCCACGCGCTGGCGCGCGGGACGTTCGTGACCCTCGTGGAGCTGACGCCGCCGAGAGGACACGAATCGGGCCCGGCCATCGAGGAGGCGCGGGCCCTGAAGATCCGCGGCGTGGACGCCGTCAACGTGCCGGACGGCCCGCTGGCCGAGGCGCGGATGAGCGCACTCTCGACGGCGGTGCTGATCGAGCAGCAGGCCGGCATCGAAACGGTGCTGCACTACGCCTGCCGGGATCGCAACCTGCTCGGCATGGAATCGGACCTGCTCGGCGCGCACGCGATGGGCATCCGGAACCTGATGCTGGTGACCGGCGATCCGCCCCGGCGGGGCGATTACGCGTTCGCCACCGGCGTCTACGACGTGGACTCGATCGGCCTGACCAACGTCGTCACCCGCCTCAACCAGGGCGTGGACGTCGGCGGCGAGCCGCTGGTCAGCCAGACGGCCTATCACGTCGGCGTGGCGGTCAACCCGACGGCGCTCGACCTGGACTACGAGGTCAGGCGGTTCGAGTTCAAGGTCGAGGCCGGGGCCGAGTTCGCCGTGACCCAGCCGCTGTTCGACCTGGAGGCGTTCGAGACGTTCATGAAGCGGGTGGAGCACCTGCACGTGCCGATTCTCGTGGGGCTCTGGCCGTTCGACAGCCTGCGGAACGCCGAGTTCATGGCCAACGAGGTGCCGGGCCAGCGGGTGCCGGAACCTTACCTGCTGCGGATGCGGGCGGCCGAATCCGACGCCCGGGCGGCGGCCGAGGGGGTGGCGATCGCCCGCGAGGTTGCCGCCGCG
Source organism: uncultured Acidobacteriota bacterium (assembly GCA_963776495.1). Lineage (GTDB taxonomy): Bacteria > Acidobacteriota > Vicinamibacteria > Vicinamibacterales > Fen-181 > FEN-299. Next base: position 844,995 of record CAVZMW010000004.1, read on the forward strand.
GTCAAGGAACGCGTGCAGGGCTTCCAGTTGTCGAACGCCGCCGGGCGCATCCCGGTGGCCCTGGAAGTGCTGGACGGCCTGTGGTAGGGCGGGCCGACTCGCAGCACGTAAACTTGTGGGCTGGGTGCCGAGAATAGTACACTGCCCAGTCCGTCTCAAGTCAGTAAAGTAGACTGTATAGGGCCAAAAATAGCCGCGGAGCAATAGATGGCGTTATTCCAGCGAGGCGAGCCGGGACGCGCGGATGAGTTCATTTCCACGTCCGATGTCGCAACCCGGGCCTTGTCGGTGACGGTAGTCGAGAACGATTTCGTCGAAGAGGTGTACCGCAAGCTGGCGCCGAACTACGACTGGTTCTTCGGCCCCACCCTGCACCCCGGTCGCCTGCAGGCGATGCAGCGGATGGGCCTCAAGCCGACCGACCGCATCCTCGAGGTCGGCGTCGGCACCGGCATCAACGCGGTGCTGTATCCCCGCGAGTGCACGGTCACCGGCATCGATTTCTCCGCGGAGATGCTCCTGCGGGGCGAGCGCCGGCTCGCGCGGAAGGGGAGGACGAACGTCCGGTTGCTCGAAATGGACGCGGCCGCGATGGCCTTCCCGGACGACTCGTTCGACATCGTCTACGCGCCGTACCTGATCAGCGTGGTGCCGGACCCGGTGCGGGTCGCCACCGAGATGCGGCGGGTGTGCCGCCCGGGCGGACGGATCATCATCCTCAATCACTTCCGCAGCCCGAACGGCGTGCTGGCCTGGTTCGAGCGCCTGATTTCGCCGCTCACCTTGTACGCCGGCTTCAAGGCCGACCTGGACCTGCCGGCGTTCCTCGCGCAGGCGGACCTGCACCCGGTGTCGATCGAGAAGGTGAACGTCCCGCGCCTCTGGTCGCTCGTGACGTGCGTCAAGGCACCCGTCGACTGACGCCCTGGGCAGAATCTGGGAAGAGGATCTTGAGAAGTAAGAAGTAAGAAGTACAATACGATGTACGACGTGATGGCGGCACTGGAATCGAGCCACCGCCAGAGCAGGTTCAGGCCTCGCTCTGAGCAACCCGTACTTCTAACTTCGTACTTCTAACTTCTCCCGATCCTCAGATTCCGCCCATTCTCTCCAGAATCAGCTCCGCTGCCACCCCCGCCCCGGACACGTCCGCGGGCTCCGGGTGGTCCTGTGCCAGCAGTTCCTCGAGATACGGCTGCCAGTCGCCCGCGAAGAGGGCCTCCTGCGGAATGAACTGCGACCGCACGTAGCGGGGCATCTCCTGCACGAGGACCTCGTACTCGATGAAGTGCCCGCGCGAGGTGTAGAGCAGCGCCGTCTGGTGCGCCGCGCACTCGGCGATGATGCCGTAGCCCGGCTTGGTCGCCACCACGTCAACCGCGGCCACGAGGTCTTCGTACCGCCAGCCCGCGTCGTAGAGCGCCTGCTCGTCGAATTCCACCACGCCGCGGTCGCTGCGCCGCGCGGCGTCGGACATCTCCAGGTGCCCGGTCAGCACGGCCACGTAATCTCCGCCGAAGGCGTCGAACGCCCGCGGCGAGAGGTCGCGCAGCCCGTGACCGCCAAACGAGAGGAGCACCAGCTTGCGGTCGAGCGGGAGGCCGAGGGCCTTTCGCGTCTCGGTGGGATTGCGGGCCGACCGGCGGGCCACGAGCGGCAGGTCCCGCGTCGCGCCCGGCGGCGCCATCTCGAATCCGCCCCAGAGCGGCAGCCTCAGGAACAGGTCCGCCAGAGCGCACGCGTCGCGGACCTGCCGGACCAGGTCGCCGGCTCCGAATCGCTCCGGCTCGTAGTCCTCGTAGATCCAGTCCCACGTGAAGTTGGCGACCGCCACCGAGGGGATCCCGGCCGCGTGCGCCGCGGCGAAGGCCAGCGGCGGGACGTCGCCCACGACCAGGGCCGGGCGCAGCGAGCGCAACAGGCCCAGCTCGGCCGTCACCTTCGCGTCGAAGTCGGCGTAGAACGCCGCCGCGCGGCGGATGGTCGCCTCTTCGTCGAGGCGCAGGCTGTCGATCTGGACGACGCCGGTGTCGCAGTCGGCGGGCTGGAACTCGACCGGTGCCTTCAGCGTCAGGTCGAAGATCCAGCGCTTCGCGCCCGTGCGCACCACGACCGGCAGGCCGGGCAGGCGCTCGCGCAGGGCGTTGATGATCTCGATGTCGCGGGAGGCGTGGCCGAAGCCGTGGCCGGACACGTACCAGACGATCGGTTGCATGGCACCCCAGACGACTGACGGCTGACGGCTGACGGCTGACGGCTGACGGCTGACGGCTGACGACTGATGGCTGACGCTGAGTCTTGGGTCTTTAAGCCTCTTCGCCTCGGCCCTGACCCGTCAAACGGCGGCCGGGCTCGGGAGCGCCGCGGCCAGCGCCGTCGGCAGCGCGACCCGCAGGACCTCTTCGATCGTGGAGGCCGGGACGAAGCGGATCGACTTCCGCACCTCCTCCGGCAACTCCGCCAGGTCCGGCTCGTTCAGCGCCGGCAGGACGAACGTCGTGATGCCGTGGCGGCTCGCCGCGAGCACCTTCTCGCGGATGCCCCCTACCGGCAGCACCAGCCCGGTCAGCGTGATCTCTCCCGTCATCGCGACCGCCGGCTGCACGGGCTCGTGGCGGACGGCGGAGAGGATGGCGGTGGCCATGGTGACGCCGGCCGACGGCCCGTCCTTCGGGATCGCGCCCGCCGGGACGTGGACGTGCAGGTCGTGCTTCTCGAGGAACGCCGGGTCCACGCCGAACGTGGACGCGTTGGCGCGGATGTGGCTGACGGCCGCCCTCGCCGACTCCTGCATGACGCTTCCAAGCTGCCCGGTGAGAATCAGGTTCTCGTGGCCGCCCGGCACGAGCGTCGCCTCGATGAACAGGACGTCGCCGCCGGTCTCGGTCCAGGCCACGCCGGTGGCCACGCCGGGACGCGACACCCTGAATTCCACCTCGCCGTGGATCCGGGGCGGGCCGAGGTATTCGGGCAGTTCGCCCGGGTGCACCGTCACCGGCAGCATGGCCGGTCCGGACCCGGCGACACGGGCCGCCACCTTGCGCGCGACCGTGCCGACCTGGCGTTCGAGGTTGCGGACCCCCGCCTCCCGCGTGTACTGCCCGACCACGGCGCGCAGCGTGTCGTCGGGCAGCACGACCGACCCCGCCGGCAGGCCGTTCTCCGAGATCTGGCGCGGGATGAGGTACCGCCGCGCGATGTGGAGCTTCTCGTCCTCGGTGTACCCCGCCAGCGAGATGATCTCCATCCGGTCGAGCAGCGCCGGGTACACCGGTCCGAGGGTGTTGGCCGTCGCGATGAACAGCACGCGCGAGAGGTCGTAGTTCAGCTCGAGGTAGTGATCGCGGAACGAGTTGTTCTGGGCGGGATCGAGCACCTCGAGCAGCGCGGCCGCCGGGTCGCCCTGGAATCCCACGCTCATCTTGTCGATCTCGTCGAGCATGAAGACCGGGTTGGCCGACCCCGCCTGCTTGATCGCCTGGATGATCCGGCCCGGGAGCGCGCCGATATACGTGCGCCGGTGGCCCCGGACTTCGGCCTCGTCGCGCACGCCGCCGAGCGAGATCCGGACGAACTTCCGGTTCATCGCGCGCGCGATCGACTGGCCGAGCGACGTCTTGCCGACGCCGGGCGCGCCCACGAAGCAGAGGATCGGCCCGCGCATGTCCCCCTTGAGCTTGCGCACGGCGAGGTACTCGACGATTCGCTCCTTGACCTTGTCGAGGTCGTAGTGGTCTTCGTCGAGCACGCGACGCGCCTCGATCGGATCGAGGCGGTCCTCGGTCGTCGTGCTCCACGGCACGTCGAGCACCCAGTCGAGGTAGGTGCGGATCATCTGGTACTCGGGCGAGGCCGGCGTCATCCGCTCCAGCCGCTCCGTTTCGCGCATCGCGGCCGTCGCCACGTGTTCGGGCAGGTTCGCCTTCGCGATCCGCTCCCGAAGGTCGGCCGTCTCGGCCCCTTCCTTCTCGCCCAGTTCCTCCTGGATGGCCTTGAGCTGCTGGCGCAGGTAGTACCTGGCGCTGCGCGTCGGTCATCTCCTGCTGGGCCTGCGACTCGATCTTCCCCTTCAGCTCGAGCAGTGCGATCTCGCGGTTCAGGACTGCCGACACCGCCTGCAACTTGATCAGCAGTCGGTCTTCCTCGAGCAGCTTCTGCTTGTCGTCGACCTTCATGTCGAGCAGGCTGCCGAGCAGGTACACGAGGCGAAGCGGGTCGTCGATGCTCATCACCATCCCGCGGAGTTCCTGCGAAAGCCCCGCGGTCAGCGTCATCGCGCGGTCGATCAACTCCTTGAGGCTCCTGACGTAAGCATCCACCTCGATGCCCTGCTCGACCTGCTCGGGCCGGGCCGTGACCCTGGCCGTCATCACCATGTCGGTCCGCGACACGACGCCCTCGGCGCGCGCGACGCCTTCGATGATGATGTGCACGCCGGTCGGGGACTTCGCCATCTGGCGGATGATTCCCACCGTCCCGATCTGGCGGACGTCCGCCGGTTGGGGATCCTCGGCGTCCTCGCGCTGGAGCGTCAGGAACAGCATCCGCTCGGTGCCGAGCGCGCGGTGGACCGACTCGACCGACACCGGCCGGTCGGCGGCGAGCGGCTGGAGCGTCAGGGGGAAGAGCACGCTCTGGCGCAGCGGAAGCACGGGGAGCTCGGCCGGCAGCTGGATCGACGGTGTGCTCGCCATATCTTCATTCTCGCACAGTCATCTTCGCGCGGGCGCCCGGCGCCGCGCCCGCCGCGGCTACTGGTGCCACCAGTCCACGCGCTGGCGCTCCGGCCGGCGGAAGACGAACACGGCCGCGACGCCGAAGATGAAGCCCGCGACGTGGGCCCAGAACGCGATCCCGCCCTGCGAGCCGGCCGTGCGCGCGATCGACCCGGCGCCGCTGAACAGCTGCATCAGGAACCAGAAGCCGAGGAAGAAGACCGCGGGGATCTCGACGATGTCCACGAAGATGAACAGCCAGATGAGCGTGAGCACCCGTGAGGTGGGGTACAAGACGAAGTAGGCGCCCATCACGCCCGCGATGGCGCCGCTCGCCCCGATGGTCGGCACGTTCGACGCCGGGCCCGCCAGCGTCTGTCCCACGCCGGCGGCCACGCCGCACAGGAGGTAGAAGACCAGGTAGCGGCCGTGCCCCAGGCGGTCCTCGACGTTGTCGCCGAAAATCCACAGGAACCACATGTTGCCGACGATGTGGAGCCACCCGGCGTGCAGGAACATCGACGTGAGGATCGTCAGCCACGTGAAGGCGGCGGGCACGAGCCCGAACTCGTACAGGAAGACCCGGCGGGTTCCCGACGGCATCGACAGCTCGAACAGGAAGGCGAGCGCGTTGACGACGATGATTCCGATCGTGACAAACGGCGTGGTCCGTGACGGGATGACGTCGCGCAGCGGGATCACGCCACGAGTATACGGTACCAACGGCCGCGCGGACCCCTGCGCCGGCGACATATAATTGGCCGATGATCTGCAAGTCCTGTGGAACCGAGATCGCCGACAAGGCGCTGGTCTGCTACCGCTGCGGCCACGCCACGGCCGAACCCAGCGTGAGGCCCGGAGTCCAGGCGGCCCGGCGGAGCAGGGCACGCGTCGTGGTCTCTCTGGTGGCCGCCGTGTGGCTCGGCGGCGCCGTCGTCGTGTGGAACACCGTGTTCGACGCGCACATCACGCGCGGCGAGCGCGCCTACGTGGACCGACAGCAGGCGTTCGCGGACGGACGCGGGCCGCGCGTGGACATGGACCAGGTGATGCACGCCGCCAGGAGCGAGGGGCTGCGGGCGGCGTGCGGCTGGACGGCGGTGGAACTGGCGCCGGGGGCGGCGCTGGCTGCGCTCGTCTGGCTCAGAACCCGGCGCGGCCGGGGCGGGCCGCCGCTCGTTTCTCGATAGCCGGCAGCGCCTCGTAGAGCACGTCCCCGACAACCTGGAGGCTCCGCGCGCTGACCTTGTCGAGCGTGTCGCCGGCCGTGTGCCACGGCGGGTAGTCCAGGTCGATGACGTCCACGGCCGGCACGCCGGCGTTGAGGAACGGGACGTGGTCGTCCTCGATAGGCGTGGTCGCGTCGACGAAGACATCACCGAGTTTCAGGCGTTTGGCCGCCGCCCAGATCGCGTCGGTGAGCCAGGAGGTCGAGGCCTGCTCCCGCTTGATCTGCAGGTCGCGGTCGCCAATCATGTCCACGAGGATCATCGCCCGCAGGCTCGCGAGCGTCTTGTCGCGCTGCGCGACCTCGACGTAGTGCCGGCTGCCGTAGGTGTGATCCCTGGTCGCGTCGTCCCACTCGGGCAGCATGGCCTCTTCGCCGTCGAGGAACAGCAACTCGATGGTGAGCGGGTTCTTCCGGGCCTTCAGCACCCGGCCCCATTCGATGAGGAAGGCCGTGCTCGACCCGGCGTCGTTCGCGCCGACGAAGCTGAACTCGCGATACAGCTTCGTGTCGTAGTGCCCGGCGAAGACGAGGCGGTCGGGAGACGCGCCCGGGATCCGCGCGATGAGGTTCACCATGTGGATCCGGCCGAGCGGCGTGTCGGCGTCGAACGGCTGCTCGACGACCGGGATGCCGGCCGCGGCCAGTTCCTTCTTGATGTACTGGCGGGTCGATTCGAGCGCGGGCGAGCCGGCCGGCCGCGGGCCGAAGGCCACGATCTGCCGCAGGTACTCGTAGGCGCGGCTGCCGTCGAATGTCGGCGGGGCCGGCGCGGCGGCCAGTGCGACGGCCACGGCCACGGCCCCGGTTACGGTCAGCGCCAGCAGGATCGTCACGGCCACGCTACGTCTCGTCGGTCGCATCCTCATCGTCCGGCTCCTTGCTCGCGGTGTCGGGAACGCGGTAGTCGCCATCCACCCATTTCGCGAGGTCGAGCAGCTTGCACCGCTCGCTGCAGAACGGGCGATAGGCCGGCGCCACCGGCCGCTTCCGGCAGTACACGCACAGCGGCTCGCTCACGGGATCATTATGCTGCAGGATAGGGCTGTCGCGCCGCGATTTGCGCCGGCCCTCAAGGGCCGGCCTACGTACCGATCGTACGTAGGCCAGGCCGGGTCTTTAGACCCGGCGAGGGCCTACGTCGCCGGCGGGGCCGCGTGCCGCACGTCCTTCGCCGAGACGACGAAGATGATGTCCTCGGCGATGTTGGTGGCGTGGTCGCCAATCCGCTCGAGGTGGCGGGAGATCAGGATGAGCTCCAGGGCGCCCTCGATGACCGAGGGATTCTGCAGCATCAGCGTGAGCAGGTCGTGGTTGATGGTCGTCTTGAGCCCGTCGAGCGTGTCGTCGCGGTCGAGCACCGATTGCGCCAGCGCCGTGTCGCGCCGGACGAAGGCGTCGAGCGCGTCGCGCAGCATCGCCTGAGCGATGTCGGCCATGCGGGGGAGGTCGAGGAGGGGCTTGACCGGGTCGTGCTGGAGGTAGCGGAGCGCCGCCTCGGCGATGTTCACCGCCATGTCACCGACGCGCTCGAGGTCGGCGTTGATCTTGAGCGCGGCCACGATGACGCGCAGGTCAGAGGCCATCGGCTGGTAGAGCGCGAGCAGGCGGAAGGCGAGCGCGTCGATCTCGACGTGGAGCTGGTTGATCGGCTCGTCGCCCTTGACGATCGCTTCGAGCCTCCTGGGCTCGGCCGACACCAGCGCCTCCACGGCGCTCTCGACGCGATCCTCGGCCAACCCGCCCATGGCGAGGATCCGCTCCTTCAGGTGTTCCAGTTCCTCCTGGAAGTGCCTGACATTCTCGTGGGTGTCCATCGCCATTCAATCTCCCAACCCTTGAGCCCTGAGCCTTGCCCTTCGACTCGGGCGCACGGCGCCCTCGCTCAGGGCACCCCGAGCACCGTCGAGGGGTGAGCCTTGAGCCATCTTACCCGAACCGTCCCGTCACGTAGTCCTCGGTGAGCTTCTCGCCCGGCGCCGTGAAGATCCGGTCGGTGCGATTGAACTCCACGAGCTTGCCCAGCCAGAAGAAGGCGGTGGAGTCGGACACGCGCGCGGCCTGCTGCATGTTGTGCGTCACGATGACAATCGTGTAGTCGCGCTTGAGCTGGTAGATCAGCTCCTCGATCCGCTGCGTGGCGATCGGGTCGAGCGCCGACGCCGGTTCGTCCATGAGCAGGATCTCGGGCCGCACGGCCAGCGCGCGCGCGATGCACAGCCGCTGCTGCTGGCCGCCCGAGAGCGAGAGCGCCGAGTCGCGCAGCCGGTCCTTGACCTCGTCCCAGAGCGCGGCCGCCTTCAGGCTCTCTTCGACCTGGCCGTGAAGGTCCGCGCGGCCGGCGGCGAGGCCGTTCACGCGGATGCCGTAGGCGACGTTGTCGAAGATCGACTTCGGAAACGGGTTCGACTTCTGGAACACCATGCCGACGCGCCGACGCAGGTCCACCACGTCGGTGGCCGGGGTGTAGATGTTCTCGCCCGCGATCTCGACGACCCCGTCGAGCCTGGTGCCGGGGATGGTGTCGTTGAGCCGGTTGAACGTGCGGAGCAGGGTGCTCTTGCCGCACCCGGACGGGCCGATGAAGGCGGTGACCAGGTTTGCGGGAATGTCGAAGGAGATGTCGAACAGGGCTTGCTTGACGCCGTAAAAAAAGCTGGCGCGGCTGACGCGAATCTCGGGGCGACCCGGGTCGGCCGTATCGGCGCGGTCTACCGCCCGGACCACGCCCGCCAGCCTGGGGATGGGAACGGCGGCCGGCGGGATCCCGATGCCGGTCGTCGACAGCGCATGAGCCATGGCGGCAGGATACCGACCGGCCGTTGCCGGTCGGTTTCCCGCGTGTTAATTCCACGTTAACAGCTGACGTGCATGTGGATGAACATGAAGCACTTAGCATGCTGCTGCAGGCAACCGAAGGAATCGCCGCTCCGTGCCGTGGTGGCCCGCTGGAACTGGAAGTCGGCTTTCTTGAGCGCCCTCTCGCGCGGCGGCCTGTTCTGCAGCGTGAACCTGGCGGCCGGCCCGGAGGCCGGGCTTCATGCGCTGCTGGTGGAGTTCGCGCTGCGCGGGGCCACGGCGGGCTTCTACGGGGCGGTGACCCAGGCGCTGAGCGGAGCCCGGTCCGCGTGGGCGGCCTCGGCCGTCGCGATCGTCCTGATACCGGTCGTCGCCCACACCGCGGAGTTCCTCGTCCACAGCGCGGCCGGCACCGCCCGCCTCGGGACGAGCATCCTCGCGTCGGTCGCCTTCACGGTGACCACCACGCTCTTCAACTTGCTCGCGATGCGCCGAGGCGTGCTGACGGTCGGGCGCGGCAGCCGGTCGCTCCTCGGCGATCTGCGGCTGCTGCCGGGCGTCATCCTGTCGTTCGTCAGCGTCGTGCCCCGGGCGATGTGGCGGCCGCGCTGGGCGAACGTCGCGTGATCAAGACGCTCCACATCACCAACGCGTGGCACGACGCGTCGGGCGGCATCCGCACCTGGTACCGGGGCACCACAGGCAGCCTTACAGAATTTACGACGGCTTCACGGGGACGTCGCGTCCACCGCCGACGATCCTGCACGAGGCGCGGTGGCACACGATCCAGGCCGATGCCTCTCCTCGGTTCCCGGAAATCAGATGGAGGACATGACGTGAAACACCTCAGAGCAATTGGCGTGATCTCGGTGATCTCGATGCTGGCGGCGGCGGCCCCCATGGCCGAGCGGCCGGAGCCGTCCCGCCCGTGGAAGTTCGCGGTGATGGCCGACACACAGTGGCTCTCGGCCGACGACGGGTACAATCCCGGCACGGTCCCTGTGGCCATCATCAAGCAGCTCAACCAGCAGTTCATCGCCCAGCACGTGCAGTTCGTCGTGCAGGTCGGGGACCTGGTCGATTCGACCGGGAGCGCGGTGCAGTCGACTCGCAACGCGGAGGGCGCCCATGCCGCCTTCGTTCAGGAACTCTACAACGCCGGCATCGGGTTCTTCCCACTCCGCGGCAACCACGACGCCAACAACATTGCCGGCTACGAGTTCAGGAGCCTCTATCCTCAGACGCTGGGTGGCCCGATGAACGCCACGCCGTCGTACGTGTTCGACCAGAACCCGGCTGATGTCAAATACGTGGCGAACCCTGACAGCGCCACGCAGCCGTTCCCCGTGCCCAATCCCAGGCGCCATCCCTTCATGCTCGGCCGCCACTTCAGCACGCCCGACCCGACGACGACCGGCGGGAACAACTGGACGGGGTTGAGCTACTCATTCGATTTCGAGAATGCCCGGTTCGTCCTGCTCGATCAGTTCACCCCGCTGCAGTCGGACCCGACCCTTTCGCTGAGCCACAACCCGGAACCCAACGCCATCAAGCTCCAGCAGGCCTGGATCGACACGGTGCTGTCGGGCAAGGGCCGTTCGGACCATGCCTTCGTGTTCAGCCACAAGGGCCTGATCGACGAGAATCACGTCGACGCGCTCTTCGGCTCGACCCCGGCCGCCGATCCGGCCTCCCAGGACGCGTTCATCACGAGCCTCTACGACCACGACGTTCGCTATTACATGCAGGGCCACGACCACATGCACGACCGCTCGCTGGTCTCGGTCACGAGCGGCAGCCCGTGGGACGCGGGTATCGCCAGGGTCCAGAACATCCTGTGCGCCTCCGACAGCTCGAAGTTCTACACGCCGGGAATCCCGGCCAACGACGTGAAGTACGACCTGTCGGTGTTCGGCCTCGCGCGCCAGGCTCAGGTTGCGCAGGAGCTCTACTCGATCGGCTACTACATCGTCACCGTCGACGGGCCGCGCGTCACGGTGGACTACTACTCGGCCGACCCGGGCGCGCTGCCGGCGGGCGCCGTCGGCGCGAACTACGAGAAGCTGATCGACGCCACGCCGACGCTCACCTTCGTCAAGGCGGAGACCTTCGGTTACAGCCTGAACGGCCGCGAGTTCCTTGTCGCGCCGACCGGCTCGACCGCGTTCGGCTCCATCGGCAACTCCTACACGGTCGTCCAGGACGCCTTCGACGGCACGAGGGCCCGGATCCTGGGCGGCGTGAACGGCAGCACCGCCACCGACTACGACGGGCGCAACTTCGTCAAGACGGTCGACACCGGCTGGACGAGGGCCGAGGGCCGCAATCTCGCGAGCCACGTGCTCACCCTCTGGGGCATGGGAGAGCTCTACAGCACTCACACTGACGTCTACACGCTGTCGATGTCCTACGACGGCGGAGAGAATCCGCGGCTTGACGGCGACGGCAGCTTCGGCCTCGCCACCAGGGACGAGGATGGCGACTGGGTCAACGCGATCGACCTGAACGCCGGCGGGACCAGGAAGTTCGTCAACGGGCCGTGGAAGGCCTCCTACGGGCTGGGCACCTACGGCGTCGATGCGCGGACGCACACGGCGTGGGCGGTCATCGACTACAACGCGGCCTTCGCGGTCGCCCGCGATATCAACCACAAGCCGAGGCACCGGAGGTAGCGGCCGATCGGTCACGGCAAGGAGGACGCGGTCACGAATGCGCTAGGGCCCGTGGGATGTCCCACGGGCCCTAGCGTCACCTCACCCGATGCGCGTCTCGGCCGGCGTCAGACCACGGTCCCCGCGGGCACCACGCCCCACTTGGGCACGATGATGATGCCGTTGCGGATGTAGTAGCCGTTGCCGTCGGCGTTCTGCACGCCCGCCTCGTTGGTCAGCCGGACGCCCGCGCCGATGCGCGCGTTCTTGTCCACGATGACGCGGTCGAGCACCGAGTCGGCGCCGACGCCCAACGGCGGGCCGTCTCCGTCGAAGGGGGGCGCGTCGTCGTCGTTCTCGTAGAAGTCCGCGCCGAGCAGGACCGAGCGGGTGATCCGGCAGCCGTGGTCGATGCGGGTCCGGATGCCGACGATCGACTGCCTGACCGTCGAGCGATCGACGTAGGAACCTTCGGCGATCACCGCCTGGTCCACGTCGCAGAGGTTGAACCGGGAGGCGGGGAGGATGCGGGCCCGCGTGAACACCGGCCGCCGGGGATCCCAGAAGTTGAACGGGGCCCTCGGCCGCGTCAGCATGATGTTGGCCTCGTAGAACGACTCGACCGTGCCGACGTCCTGCCAGTAGTCGTGGAACAGGTAGGCGTTGACCCGGCGCGTGTCGAGCGCCGCCGGGATGAGTTCGTGGCCGAAGTCCACGCCCGGGTGGCGATCGAGCGCGTCGAGCAGCACGTCGCGCGTGAAGACGTAGATCCCCATCGACGCGATGAACGGCCGCTCGTCGGACTGAGCGACGAAACGGGCGCCGACGGGCACACTCGATCCGATGGCCCCGAGCCGGTCGGGCGACGGCTTCTCCTCGAAGCCGACGATCTGGCCGTCGGCGTCGAACTGGAAGATTCCCATGCCGGGCGCGTCGGCCGGCGTCACCGGCTGGGCGGCGATCGTGATGTCGGCGCGGCGCTCGATGTGCTCGTCGATCATCGCCGCGTAGTCCATCCGGTACAGGTGGTCGCCCGCCAGGATCAGCAGGTACTCCGCGTCGTGGTAGGTGAAATGGCGCGCGGCCTGCCTGACCGCGTCCGCCGTCCCCTGGAACCAACTGGTGTTGTCGGGCGTCTGCTCGGCGGCCAGGATCTCGACGAAGCCGTGCGAGAACATGTCCATCCGGTACGCCTCGGCGACGTGCCGGTTGAGGGACGCGGAGTTGAACTGCGTCAGCACGTAGATCCGCCGGATGTTGGCGTGCAGGCAGTTGCTCAGGGGGACGTCGATCAGGCGGTACTTGCCGCCGATCGGCACGGCCGGCTTCGACCGGAGGTGGGTGAGGGGGAACAGGCGAGTGCCTCGCCCGCCGCCGAGGATCAGTGCGAGGACGTTCTTCATCACGTACTAGCCTACGGTGAGAACACCGGCACGGCAAGCCCGCACGCGGCCCGCGGGCAGGGCCGCGCAGCGCGCCTCCCGCGCGCCGTCACTCGCGCGGCAGGCTGATGGTGAACACGGCGCCGCCCTCGGGGCGGTTGGCGGCCCAGACGCGGCCGCCGAGCAGGCTAACCAGGTGCTTGACGATCGACAGGCCGAGGCCCGTGCCGCCCGATTCCCGCGAACGGGCCTTGTCCACCCGGTAGAACCGCTCGAACACCCGCTCCAGGTCGGCTTCCGGGATGCCGGGCCCTTCGTCCGACACCGTGATCTGGACCTGTCCGCCGTTCGGCCGCGCCTCGAGCCGGATCCGGCGGCCTTCGGGCGAGTAGTTGACCGCGTTCTCGACCAGGTTGCGGAGAGCGTCCTGGAGCTTGGCCGCGTCGGTCGGGATCGTGGCGACCGACGGATCGACGACGATGTCGACGGCCTGGTGCCTGGCGTCGACGAGCGTCGCGAGGTCGGAGACCGTGCCGGCAAGCAGCCCCTGCACCGGGCTCGGCGCCCGTTCGACCAGTTCCTGCTTCGCGTCGAGTGCGGCCAGCCGGAGGAGGTCCTTCACCAGGCGCTCCATTCGCGCGGCGTGGCGCGCGATCACTTCGAGGAACCGCGCGCGCTGCTCGGGGCTGGCCGGTTCGTCGGCGAGCGCCTCAACGTAGCCGCGGATTGCCGTCAGCGGCGTGCGCAGCTCGTGCGAGACGTTTGCCACGAAATCCCTCCGGACCTGGTCGGCCCGGCGCAGGTCGGTGATGTCGTGCAGGACGAGGACGGCGCCGGTGGCCGACGGAGCGGAGACCGGCGCCGCACGCGCGACGAGGTGGCGCCCCGGCGTCCTGGCCGGTGACAACTCGAGGTTCGCCGGTTCCCCGCCGCCGAGCGCCTGGGTGATCAAGGACGCGACGCCGGGATGCCGCACGGCTTCCAGGTAATGGCCGCCCACGCCCCCGCTTTCGAGCCCCAGCATCTCCCGGGCGGCCCGGTTGACGAGCTGGACGTGGCCGTGATGGTCCACGACGATGACCCCTTCCACCATGCCGAACAGGATGGCGTCCATCCGGGCGCGGTCCTCGGCCAGCTCCACGGCACGTCGCGCGAGTTCGTGCACGGTGTCGTCGAGCACGCGGGCGACGGTGCCGACTTCGTCAGGCTCGTAGTCGCGCAGCCGCCGCGACAGGTCGCCCGAGGCGTACCGCCTCGCGGCATCCGCCATCACCCGGAGCCGCCGGCCGAGCAGCGCCGAGGCCAGCCACGCCAGCGCCAGCGCGCCGACCAACGCCGCGAAGAGGGCGACGAGCGTCACGTGTCGCACCGCCGCGACCTGCTGCTGCACCTCGGTCAGCGGCAGCGCGAGCCGGACGACCGCGATCCTGGGGTGGTTGACCGGCACGGCCACGTAGAGCATGTCGGTCTGGATGGTGTGGCTGTAGCGGCGCGAGACGCCGACCCCGCGCGCCTTCATGTCGAGCACCTCGGGCCGCGTCCCGTGGTTCTCCAGCGTCGCCAGATCGGGTCCCTTCACCATCGAGTCGCCCACGACCGTGCCATCGGCGGCGATGAGCGTCACTCGGGCCGGCAGCGTCTTCCCGATCCGGACGGCCTCGTTCTCGATGGCCTCCGGCGCGATGTCGCGCTCGTGGGTGGCCATGACGTCGGCGACCAGGCGCGCCTCGGAGACGAGCGACTGCTCGATGCGGCGGTAGGTCTGGCCGGAGAGAGAGAAGGCCAGCAGCGTGGCGGCCAGCAGCAGCGCCGCGGCGGCGACGACGAAGATGGCGACGGCGATTCTTCCGCGGTACCCGAGCCGCATCACCCGACTCCCGGCCGGCCGGCCCAGCTATCCCTCGTCGCCCGCCCCGTGGTGGGCCGCGAGCTTGTATCCGAACTGTTTCACCGTGACGAGCGCGTCGACGAGCAGCGGCAACTTCTCGCGGATCCGGCGCACGTGCACGTCCACCGTGCGCGTGCCGCCCGTGTACTGGTACCCCCAGACCTCCGACAGGAGCCTGTCGCGCGAGAGCACGCGGCCCGGGTGCTGGATGAAGTACTCGAGCAGGAGGAACTCCTTGGCGGTCAGCGACACCTCGCGGCCCTCGTAGGAGACCACGTGCTGTTCCCGGTCAATCGTGATCGGGCCGTAGCTCGTGTTGGCGGCCACGCCGGCCCGACCGCGGGAGGTGCGCCGGAGCAGGGCGCCGATGCGGGCCACCAGTTCCTTGGGGCTGAACGGCTTGGTGAGGTAATCGTCGGCGCCGAGCTCGAGCCCGGCCACCCGATCCGACTCGGCGGCCCTGGCGGTGACGACGATGATCGGCAGTTCGGCCGTGACCTCGTTGCGCCGCAGGGCCTGGCAGATCTCGAGCCCGTTCAGGCCGGGCAGCATCAGGTCGAGCACGAGCAGGTCCGGCCGCCTCGCCCGCACGCGCGGCAGCACCTCGGCGCCCGACGCGAGCACGTCCGCCGTGTGACCGGCCTTGCCCACGTAGTGTCGAATCAGCTCCGCGATGTCACGGTCGTCCTCGACGATCAGAATGTGGCTCACAGCGGCTCCGTTCGGCCACGATCCTCTCAGCGCACATGCGCCCTGTCAACAGGTTGTCGGGCTTGAAACACGCATTTAACCCACCCGACACGGCGGCGAAACCCCGAATCCGTAGACTCGGTCGAGATGGAAGGCTGGTGACCGAATGACTCGCGTGTTGCAGACGGCGTCGGCGAGACTGCGGATCGGCGATGCCTACGCCCACGCGGTGGCCTTCCTGTTCGGCGCGTCGGTCGTCGGGCTCACGGGGCTGCTGGCCTGGGAGTTGTGGCGCAACTCGGCCCTGGCGCGCCACGCCTTCGGATTCTCGTTCTTCGTCACCCAGACCTGGGACCCGGTAGCCGGCCAGTTCGGCGCCCTTCCCTTCGTTTTCGGCACCGTGATGACCTCGGCCATCGCCCTGCTCATCGCCGTGCCGCTCGGGATCGGCGTGGCGATCTTCCTCGCCGAGCTGGCGCCGCCGAAGCTCTCGGCGGCCGCGGGCATGCTCCTCGAACTGCTGGCCGCGGTGCCGAGCGTGATCTACGGCCTGCTCGGCATCGCGGTACTCGTGCCGCTCATGCGGGAGTGGGTCCAACCGGGCTTGAAGGCCCTCATGCCGGGATTCCCGCTCTTCAGCGGTCCGGCCTATGGGATCGGCATGCTGACGGCTGGGCTCGTGCTCGCCGTCATGATCGTGCCCTTCATCGTGTCGGTCGGCCGCGAGGTGCTCCTGTCGGTGCCACGGGAGCAGCGGGAGGCGGCGCTCGCGCTCGGCGCGACCCGCTGGGAGAGCACGTGGAAGGTCGTGCTGCCCTACGCCCGACCGGGGCTCTACGGCGCCATCTTCCTCGCGCTCGGCCGCGCCCTCGGCGAGACGATGGCGGTGACGATGGTGATCGGGAACCGCCCGGAGATTGTCGCGTCGCTGTTCGCCCCCGCCTATTCGATGGCCGCCGTCATCGCCAACGAGTTCTCGGAGGCCGCCGAGGAGCTGTACCTCCATGCGTTGATCGAGGTCGGCCTGGTCCTGTTCCTGCTGACCATGGTCGTCAACGCCGTCGCGCGCGGGCTCATCGCGGCCACGACCGAGAGCGGGAGCGCCCGATGAGCGCTCTCGCCCGCAACCGGCGCCGGCGGCTGGTCAACCTCGTCATGCTGGGCATGACGGCGGTGTTCACGCTGCTCAGCATTTCGGTGCTCTTCTTCGTGCTCGGGTACCTGGTCGTCAAGGGCGGCCGGTCGCTCAACCTCGCGTTCTTCACCGCCTTGCCGAAGCCGACGGGGGAGACCGGCGGGGGGATGGCCAACGCGCTGGTCGGCAGCGCCAAGATGCTCGGCATCGCGGCCCTCACCGGGCTGCCGGTCGGCCTGATGGCCGGGCTCTACCTGAGCGAGTTCTCCGGCCGGGCCATGGCGCACGCCGTGCGCTACTCCGCCGACCTGCTGAACGGGATGCCGTCGATCGTGATTGGGATCTTCATCTACACCCTCATCGTCCTGCCGATGAAGCAGTTCTCGACACTGGCCGGCGGCGTGGCGCTGGGCGTGATGATGATTCCGATCATGACGCGCAGCGCCGAGGAGTTCCTGCTGGCCGTGCCGCGGTCGCTGCGCGACGCGTCGCTCGCGCTCGGCGCTTCGCGCACGGCGACGATCGTCCGCGTGGTGCTGCCGGCGGCCAGCCGCGGGATCGTGACGGCCGCGATGCTCGGCCTGGCGCGCGTGGCGGGCGAGACCGCTCCGCTCCTGTTCACGGCGCTCGGCAACATGTACCTGGAGCCCGGGAATCCTCAAGCCGAGCGCCTCGCTGCCGGTGATGATCTTCAACTACGCCACCTCTCCCTACGACGACTGGCACCGCCAGGCCTGGGCCGCCGGCCTCGTGCTCCTGACGCTCGTCCTGGCCGCCAACGTGGGCGCCCGGACGCTCCTTGGCGGTCGCCGGCAGGCCTGATTTCCGCCGCGGGCGTCCCCGGCCGCCCTTCCCTCCTCGACCCCATCCGACGGCCCGCCGGCACGACCGGGGCGGATCTGATACAATTCCGGCGTTTTGTCCCTCGAATGGAGGATTGTGGCCTTCCGGCTGATTCCGAAGGAAGAGAAGTTCTACACCGACTTCCTGGCGATTGCCGACCAGTTGAAGCTCGGGGCCCGTCTGCTCGAGGAGATGCTCGCCTCCGATCCGCCGGTCTGGGACAAGGCGGAGGAGATCAAGGAAGTCGAGCACAAGTGCGACCACCTGAGCCACGAGGTCTACCATCGGCTGCACCGGACGTTCGTGACGCCGCTCGACCGCGAGGACATCCACGCCCTGGCCCGCTCGCTCGACGACGTGATGGACGAGATCGACGCCACGGCGGGATACGTCCGGCTGTACAGGATCCCGGTGATCCGCTACGGCGCCCGGGAGATGGCGCGGATCATCACCGACTGCACCGCGGCGATCCGGCTGGCGATGGCCGGTCTCGAGAACCGCGCCGGGGTGTCCGAACCCCTGGTCGAGATCAACCGGCTCGAGAACGAGGCGGATCGGATGCACCTCGAGGCGGTCAGCAAGCTGTTCGACGAGGAGCGGGACGCCGTGCTGGTGTTCAAGTGGAAGGAGATTCTGGACCGCCTCGAAGACGCGACCGACCGCTGCGAGGACGTGGCGGACGTGATCGAAGGCGTCGTGCTCAAGAACGCGTGAGGCCGGCATGGACCTCCTGGTCGTCATCGCGCTGACCTTCGTCGCCCTCTCGTTCGACTTCATCAACGGTTTTCACGACGCGGCCAATTCGATCGCGACGGTCGTCTCCACCCGGGTGCTCTCGCCCGGCAAGGCCGTCATCTGGGCGGCGTTCTTCAACTTCGTGGCCGCCTTCGGCTTCGGGACGGCCGTGGCGAAGACGATCGGCTCGGGGATGATCGACATCCGCGCCGTCACCTTCGCCGTGATCTTCGCCGGGCTGGTCGGGGCGATCGCCTGGGACCTCATCACCTGGTACTTCGGGCTGCCGACCAGTTCGTCGCATGCCCTCATGGGCGGGTACGCCGGCGCGGCCGTAACGAAAGGCGGCCTCTCGGTCCTCATTCCGTCGGGGTGGACCAAAACGATCGTGTTCGTCGTCGTGTCGCCGATGATCGGCCTGGCGGCCGGTCTGATCCTGATGACGGCGATCTACTGGATCTTCGCGCGGACCACACCGACGCGGGTCGACAAGTGGTTCCGGCGCCTGCAACTGCTCTCGGCGGCGCTGTTCAGCCTGAACCACGGCGCCAACGACGCCCAGAAGACGATGGGGATCATCGCCGGGCTGCTGTTCACCGCCGGCTACCTGCAGGGACCGTTCTACATTCCGTTCTGGGTGATCCTCATCGCCCACGCGGCCATCGGGCTCGGCACCCTGTCGGGCGGATGGCGTATCATCCATACCATGGGCTCGCGGATCACCAAGCTGCAGCCGGTCAACGGTTTCGCTGCCGAGACCGGCGCGGCGTCCGCCATTCTGATCGCCACCCACTTCGGCATCCCGGTCAGCACGACGCACGCCATCACCGGCGCGATCGTGGGCGTCGGTTCCACGCGCCGCTGGTCGGCCGTCAGATGGGGCGTGGCGGGCCAGATCGTCTGGGCCTGGCTGCTCACGATCCCGGCCGCCGCAGCCATCGGAGCGGCCGTATACTGGCTGGTGCGCGCATTCGGCGTGTCGTAGCCCGGTGGCGCCGCCCCCCGGCAAGCGCCGACAGGAGACCGAGCCACGCCGCCCTGGAGGCCCCGGTGAAAGTCAACGCCGATCGGTTTCTCGTCCGGCCCGGCTCCCGGGTCCGGCTGCACCGGCTCGATCCCGCCGACACCCGGCCGTTCGAAGCCAGGGCGCAGGTGGACGGTCGTCTCGAGAAGGACGTCGCGCGCCTGTTCCACCTGCAGGAGCTGCTCTACGCCGAGCAGCGGTGGGCGCTGCTGCTCGTGTTCCAGGCGATGGACGCGGCGGGCAAGGACAGCGTCATCAAGCACGTCATGAGCGGCGTCAACCCGCAGGGAACGACGGTCGCGTCGTTCAAGGCGCCCTCGACCCGCGACCTGGCCCACGATTTCCTGTGGCGGGTGAACGCCGAGCTTCCGGAGCGCGGGGCGATTGGCGTCTTCAACCGGTCGCATTACGAGGAAGTGCTCGTCGTGCGGGTGCACCCGGAACTCCTGGAGAGGCAGCGGCTGCCGGCCGGGCTCGTGACCCGGAAGGTCTGGGATCAGCGGTTCGACGACATCAACGCCTTCGAACGCCACCTCGCCCGCAGCGGCACGGTCATCCGGAAGTTCTTCCTTCACGTCTCGAAAGACGAGCAGCGCCGCCGGTTCCTCGAGCGCCTCGACGACCCGGCCAGGAACTGGAAGTTCTCCCTCGCCGACGAGAAGGAGCGTGAGCGCTGGGGCGACTACATGGCCGCCTACGAGGAGATGCTCGCGGCGACCAGCACGAAGCACGCGCCGTGGTACGTCATCCCGGCCGACCACAAGTGGTTCACGCACCTGGCCGTCGCCCGGGTCGTCATCGAGGCGCTCGAGGGGCTCGGCCTCGCCTTCCCGGAGCCCGACGCGGCGCAGGCCCGCGATCTGAAGCTCGCGCGGCGTCATCTCGCCGGCCGCGCGGGCCCTGGTGACGCCGGCCGGAACCGGAAGTAGCGGGCCCGCCGGCCCGGGACGGGGTATTACCTCGCCGAGACACCTCCGACACGTCCCTGTCATGCGCGTCGTCTAGCCTGGTACCCGTGGTGGACCGGATAAGCGTGGTTGTGTGCGCGCACAACGAGGAAGCCCACCTTCCGCCCTGCCTGCACGCGCTGCTGGCGCAGACACGGCGTCCCGACGAAATCCTCGTGGTCGACAACGCGAGCACCGACCGTACGCGCGAGGTGGCCGAACGCGTGCCCGGCGTCCGGGTCGTGGATGAACCCCGCCTGGGCCTCGTGATCGCTACGAGCCACTCGAAGGAGTCGCTCGGGTTCCTTCCCGCCTGGGGCGAGAGCGGACGCTGGCGGAGGTCTGGGACGGCCGGATCCCGCTCTGGCTGTCGAGCTTCATCGGCGCGCTACGCCTGGCAGGCAGCCCGTCGGCTCGGCCGCTCCTCTGGGTGGCGCTTTCGGCCGGCCAGGTGAGCCTCTTCTGACCGTCCCGGGAGCGCCGCACGATGAAACGCACAATTGACCACGCCGTGAACCGCCCGTAACGCCACCGCGCTACTGTGGGAGTACCGGAGGCCACATGGGGACGCGCGTGCTGGTGGTGGAAGACGAACGGGATATCGCGCTCCTCATCAAGCACACGCTCGAGCACGACGCGGACCTGACGGTCGAAACCGTGGAGCGCGGCGACGAGGCGCTCAGGGCCGTGGCGGAGGAGGTTCCCGCCGTCGTCATCCTGGACTTGAACCTGCCGGTCGTGGGCGGCTTCGAGGTCTGCCGAATCCTCCGGTCTCGGCCAGCCACGGCGCATGTCCGGATCATCATGCTGACCGCGCGCGCCGCCGAGTCGGACCGCGTGTCCGGCCTCGAACTCGGGGCCGACGACTACATCACCAAGCCGTTCAGTCCACGCGAGCTGGCCGCGCGCGTCAAGGCGGTGCTCAGGCGCGCGCCCCAGGTGGCGGTGGAGACGTCCGCGGTCTACCGGGGCCGCCACCTGGTCGCCGACTTCGATGCCGTCGCCGTCTCGGTCGACGGAGCGCCGGTGCGGTTGACCCGGCGCGAGTTGGACCTCCTCCGGTATCTCGTGCAGAACCGGAACCGCGTGCTCTCGCGCGAGCGGCTCCTCGAACGCGTGTGGGGGTACGACCGCAGCGTGGAGACGCGCTCGAATCGACGTGCATGTCGGCCGCCTCAGGAGCAAACTTGGGCCGGCGGGCGAGCAGATCGAGACGCTGGTGGGACTCGGGTACCGCTTCGCGGACGCTGCCGGGTCGGAGGCTACCGGAGCCTGACCGGCGGCCGGTTGGGCGGCGCAACCGAGGGACGCGGGGCGCCGCTACGCCGCGCGGTCTTGCCGTGGAATCGCCCGATCGACCATCCCGCCCGGCACGCCGATTCGAACGTAGCGCCCGGCGTCGGTCCTCGCGAGGAACTTCATATCCACGAGCGCGGCCAGGACGGCCTCCGACGTCAGCGCGTCGAGCGTGTAGAGCCGCTGGACCTGCGCGTGTGTGAGACTCAGGCCGGGCATGTCGAGATACTCGCCGTAGATCGCCCGAGCGACCAGGTGGACGGAAACGGTATTCGTGCTGGACTCCATGGACTCCAGCATGCAATCCCGCCGTGTCGGGGCCGTATGCGGCGAGTAAATTCCACGTAACGACCGAGCCGCCACCGCGGCGTCCTCCGCGCCGGGTCCGCCGGACCGTCAGCGCCGCTTGGAAGGCCGCCGGCTGGCTTCGCGCCGCGCGCGCTGCATCAGCGCCTGCTGCGCGCCTTCCTGCGTGGCGGCCGGGGCGGCAGCATCCGGCCGGCGCTGCACGTAGCTCCCGTCGGGCTGCATGTCCCAGGCGCTCCGGTGATCGGCCAGGTAGATACGGAGGACCTCGAGGAGTTCCTGGCGGAGGGGCTCGCTGGCGACCGGCGTGACCACCTCCACCCTCCAATCCAGGTTCCGGTGCATCCAGTCGGCGGACCCGATGTAGAACTCGCCGTCCACTTCCCGATCCGCGCCGTTCCTGAAGTAGAAGATCCGCGAATGTTCGAGGTAGCGGCCGACGATGGAGGTCACGCGCAGGGCGTGCGCCACCTCGGGCGTGGGCGCCAGGACCGAGAATCCGCGGACGACGAGGTCGATGGGCAGGCCGGCGAGCGCCGCCTTGTAGAGCGCCGTGCAAATGTCCGGATCCTCGAGCTGGTTCATCTTGGCGACGATCGCCGCCGGCCGGCCGGCCGCGTGATGCGCCGCCTCCCGGTCGATCAGCTCGAGGAACCGGCGCTTCATGTTCGCCGGCGCGACGAGCAGCGTCCGGTACTCCCGGCGCCGGCTCCGGCCCGTCAGGGAGTTGAAGACGTGGGTGAGGTCGGTCGTCAGCTCCGGCCGGCAAGTGAGCAGGCCGAGGTCCACGTAGGTGCGCGCCGTGTCGTCGTGGTAGTTGCCCGTCCCGATGTGGGCGTAGGAGCGCGCCTCGTTCCCCTCGCGGCGCACGACGAGCGCGGTCTTGGTGTGCGTCTTCAGCCCCTCCACGCCGTAGACGACGTGAATGCCGGCCTTCTCCATGCGCTTGGCGAGCTGGATGTTCTCCTGCTCGTCGAACCGCGCCGTCAACTCGACCAGGCAGGCGACCTGCTTGCCGGCCTCGGCCGCCTGCACGAGCAGCGGGACGAACGGGCTGCGGCGGCCGGTCCGGTAAAAGGTCATCTTGATGGCGAGGACGTCCGGATCCTCGACCGCCTCTCGCACGAACCGCAGCACCGTCTCGTCGAACGCGTCGTACGGATGGTGGACGAGCAGATCGCCGGCGCGGATGATGTCGAAGATGCTCTGGCCGCCGCCCCGCAGCCTTTTCGGCACGACCGGGCGCCACGCAGGGTAGTGGAGATCCGCGAAGGGAAGGCTCGCGACGGCGCGCAGGCTCCGGGTACTCGAGCAGGCCCGGCATCTCGTAGACGTCTTCGCCGGCGATCTCGAGTTCGTCGACGAGCAGGCGGCGGATCTCGCGGTCGGCGCCGACGGGCAGCTCGAGGCGCACGACGCTTTCCATCCGCCGCGTCCGGACCCCTTCCTGCACGGCCGTCAGCAAATCGTCGACATCGTCGAGGTCGCTGTCCACGTCGGCGTTGCGCGTGACGCGGAACGGCGTCACGGCGCGGATGAGCATACCGGGAAACAGCGACGACAGGTGGGCCGCGATCAGCTCGATCAAGGGGACGAAACGCCAGGCCTTCTTGAAGGCCGGCGTCTCGATCCGCACCCACTGCGGCAGCGAGTCGGGAACCTTGACACGGGCGAAGGCCTGCCGCGCCGTCTCCGGGTCCTGCACGATCATGCCGAGCGAGATCGACAGGTTCGAGATGAACGGGAACGGGTGCCCGACGTCCACCGACAGCGGCGTGAGCATCGGGAAGATCATCCGCTCGAACAGGTCGTCGGCGGCGGCCCGTTCCTCCCCGGCGAGGTCGTTCCACCCGAGGAGGTGGACGTCGCGGCGCGCGAGCGCGGGCCGGATGGAGCCGGCGTAGGCCTCCGCCTGGAGCGCGAGCAGCTCGGCGATCGTCGACCGCATCGAGGCCAGCAGCGGGCCGGAGGGCGTCAAGGGCCTGTCCTGGCCGGGACGGACCTCCTCGCGCAGCCCGTCGATCCGCTTCATCACGAAGTCATCGAGATTCGACGTGAAGATCGAGAGGAAACCGACCCGCTCGAGCAGAGGCGTCCGTTCGTCCGCCGCCTCGTGGAGCACGCGCCGGTTGAATTCGAGCCAGCCGAGGTCCCGGTGCAGGAATTCGGGTTGCCCGTCGGGAGCCGCTGGGCGCGGGTCTGGATCGGGCACCAAGCTCACCAATTCAGCCATAAGTGGCGGTCGGCCTCTCGCGCCAGCCGACATCCCATGATTATTGCACAGCCGGGTCACAGAGGCCCCGGCCGGACGCGTACGCAGGGCAAGCCGGCCGGGCAGGCGCCCGTCCGGCTTGCCCCGAGCCGACACCGCGGGCCGCTTTACAGCTTGATCTTCTTCAGCGCTTCCATCTCGAGCCGGACGACGTTCTCCGGCAGCGGCGCGTAGCCGAGGTCCTTGGTGTACTTTTGCCCGTCGGTCAGCGCCCACTTCATGAACTCGACCATGGTCTTCGCGGAGGCCTTGTCCTTCGGATTCACGTAGAAGAGCATCCACGTGAACGAGGAAATCGGGTAGGCCTGGTCGCCCGGCGCATTGGTGATCGACACGCGGAAGTCCGCCGGCATCGCGTTGGCGGCCGCCGCCGCGGCCGCCGTGACGCCGTCGATGGTGGCGCGGAGGAACTTGCCCGACGCGTTCTGTACCGAGCCGTAGTCGATCTGGTTCTGGAGCGCGTAGATCAGCTCGACGTACCCGATCGCGCCCGGCGTCTGCTTGACCAGACCCGCCACGCCCGGATTCCCCTTGCCGCCGAGGCCCACGGGCCAGTTGACCGCGGTGTTGACGCCGACGCGCTTCTTCCACTCGGGCGACACCTTCGCGAGGTAGTCGGCGAAGATGTAGGTTGTGCCGGACCCGTCCGAACGGTGCACGACAACGATGTCACTGCCAGGCAGCCTGACGCCGGGGTTCAACTTCGCGATGGCGGGATCGTTCCACTTGGTGATCTTCCCCATGAAGATGTCGGCCAGCACCGGTCCGGTGAACTTCAATTCCGCGCTGACGCCTTCGATGTTGTACACGGGAACCACCCCGCCGAGCACGGTCGGGAAATGCAGGATGGCGCCAGGCGCCGCGGCGAGCTGTTCGTTGGTCATGGGACCGTCGCTCGCGCCGAAGAACACCGTCTGCGCGGTTATCTGGCGGATGCCGCCGCCCGACCCGATGCCCTGGTAGTTGATCTGGATGTTGGGGTGCAGCTTGTTGTACTCGCTGAACCACTTCGTGTAAATCGGCTCGGGGAACGTCGCCCCGGCGCCGCTGATCTGCTGAGCCTGCGCGAGCGCGGGGAGGCCGAGGAGTCCGCCGGTCAAGAGGACCGACGCGACGCCGAGTACCGCGCGGCGACGAACGATGCTGAAATCGAAGCTCATGGTTCGAAGTCTCCTAGAAGCTGATCACCGTGTGGACGAAGAACTTCCGCGACGTGGGCTTGACCGGCGTCCAGTTGGAGTAGGTCACGTTCTCCACGTCGAACATCAGGGCGGCCGACACGCCGCCCTGCTTCGGGAACCAGTAGGCGACGCCGCCGATGACGCGCGAATTCAGGGCGTCCGGCGACGTGATCGCCGTGCCGCTGACCGCGCCGCCCGGCCTCATGTGGTCGTAGCGGATGAGCCCTTCGATCGAGGATCCGTTGGCGTACACCTTCTTCGGCGTCGCCCAGAAGGCGATGCCGGTGCCCTTGAGCGTCGGGTTCAGATCCACGCCATCGGTGAGGGCGGACGACGCCTTGTCGGAGGTCCTCAGGTAGTCAACGCCGACGTTGACGAACGGATGTTCGTACGAGGTCTGGAGGATGTAACGGTTCCGCTCGGCGTTTTGCATGTAGTTGTCGATCGTCACGAAGCCGGTCACGCGCCAGCCCTTGAGCGTCGGATTCCGCGGGATTGGCCGGAAGCTCAGCCTTCCCTGGAACGACTTCTCGTTGTTCGTCTCGGCTTTGGAATAGCCCTCGCCGTTGTAGACGCCCACGTGGAAGTCGCCGTAGTTGTTGGGCAGGGTGCTGTGGAAGCTGACGCCGGCGTCGGACGAGGACATGTAGCCCTCTCGCTCGGGGAAGATCGTGCCCTGGAAGCGGTAGCGGTAGATCCCCTCGGTGTAGTCGATGTAGGGCGTCTGCTGCATGCCGACGCGGATCCAGGACCCCTTCGGAAGCCAGTCGTCCAGGTTGATCTGGAGAAAGGCGTATTTCAGCCGGTAGGTCATGCTGCCGCTCAGCGAGCTGCCGGTGCCGCTCTCGCGCGTCACGTCAGGGGTGATGCGGAAGGAGACGAGGTGCGAGATGTTGCCGGTCACGTTGATGTAGGCACGCCCGATGTTGAAGGAACTCGGGTTGATCACGTTGCCGGCCCCGTCGGTCGACGTCGGCAGCGACTGGTAGGTGTAATCGGCGAAGATCAGCGCGCCGATCTTGATCGACGGCGTGTCGTCCGGCGGCGTATAGCCGGCGGCCGGCGTCACCTGGGCAAAGGCAGCCGGGGCGGTCCCGAGCAGAACGGCGCCAGCCAAAGCGGCGGCGGCGCACCAGCGAGAGCAGCGGGCGAGCAGTGCGTGGTCCATCTGGCCTCAAACTCCTTTGTGTGGCGCGGCGCGGCGCGCCGGCACTTGGACCTCAGCATATGGACCGTTTGTGTCGGCCGGGGATCGAGGATGTTACCTGCCGGTTAATTCTGCAGGTCCGAAAGGGGGAGAACTATCGGCGCGCGCGCGTGCGCCGAGGGAGGGCGGGGGAAGACGGCAGAGCGGCGAGCACGTCCTGGTGATTCTCGTCGAGGACTTCGATGACGACCTTCCGGCCGAGCACCTTCTCGAGAGGGGCCAGGTGGCGGGACGCGGCCCACCGTTCGAGCTCCGCGGGGCCGTGGGAACGCAGCACCAGGCGGCAGTCCCGATCGGAGAGCTGGAGTTCGACCTGGGCGACCACCTGCCCGTGGCTGCGATCCAGGCTCTCCGCGATGCGGAGCACCGCCGCGCCCACGACGACCGCGCGCCGCGCGGCGGGTGGCAGCGACGGCAGCGAGAGGCTCGACTTCTTCAGGCGGCCGCGGCGATGGGACCGGGCGAGGAGCGCAATCGCCTCGACTTCCTCGGGCTCGAATCCACGCAGCCCGCCCTCACGGATCAGGTAGTACGAGTGCTTGTGGTGGTTCAGGTACGAGATGTGCCCGCCGATGTCGTGCAGGAGCGCCGCGTATTCCAGCCATTCGCGCGCGCGGCCGCCCAGGCGGTGGACGGTGCGGCTCTGGTCGAACAGCGACAGCGCAAGGCGCGCCACGTGCTCGGAGTGCGCCGGGTACCAGCGGCACCGCTCCCCCAGCTCGACCACGCTGCGGCGCCGGATGTCGGGATATCGCTCGACGCGGGCGATCTTCTTGTGGTTCCGGTCGATGAAATCGAGAATCAAGCCCTCGCGCAGGGCGAGGTCCGACAAGGTGATCTCCTTCGCCCCGAGGAGACGGACCACCGTGTCGAGCAGGATCGCGCCGGCCACGACCAGATCGCTCCGGCGCGAGTCGAGCCCCGGCAGCCGGAGGCGGTGCTGCATGTCGAGCCCGACCACCTGCTTGCGGACGCGGTGCAGGGCCTTGGCGGGGATGCGCGTGTGGTGAATGGTGTCGCTGTCGAACAGGCGTCGTCCCGCGACGACCATCTGCCCGAGGCTCAGGCTGGTGCCCGACGTCGCGATCACGCGGGTGAACCCCGCGGATACGACCTGCCTGGCGAACGGCTCGAAGGTGGAGCGGACGTGCTTGACCAGCCGCCGCTCGTCGCTCCTCGACAGCGGGTCGGTGCTGACGTACTTGTCGGTCAGCCGGATGACCCCCAGCTGGAAACTGCGCGCGAGGCGCACCTCGGTCCCGGTGCCCAGCGTGACTTCCATCGACCCGCCACCGATGTCCACGACGACCGTGGTGCCGCTCGTGGCGTCCACGCCGTAGACCGCCGCCTTGTGAATGAGGCGGGCTTCCTCGACGCCCGAAATGACGCGGGGCCGGATCCCGGTTCGCTTGATGAGCGTCGCGAGGAACTCGCCGCCGTTGCGGGCCTCGCGCACGCCGCTGGTCGCCGCCGCCAGGATCTCGTCCACCTGCCGCGACTCGGCGAGCAGCTTGAAGCGGACCAGCGTCTCGAGCGCGGCCTCCACCGCCGCCGGCGCGAGCAGCCGCCCGCCGAGGCCCCCGGCGCCGAGCCGCACCATCTCCTTCTCGCGGTCGACGATCTCGAACGACAGGTCGGGCTTCACCTGGACCACGATCATGTGGATGGAGTTGGTGCCGATGTCGATGGCAGCGAGGCGCATCACACGCTGACCCCTCCCGAACTCCCGCGATCCCGGCGCGTTTCCCGGCCTGCGGTCATGTTACCCTAAAGCCGGCGCGCCCCGGCGCGTGGTGACCGGGACGTCCGCCGATGACGATGACTGCTCCTGCGGTGCAGCGCGCGCTCGCGCGCCGCGCCCACGCCCTCGAACGCGACCTGCCGGCGGCGCTCGACGACGACGTCGAGGCCCTGCATCGCTCGCGCGTGGCCTCGCGCCGCCTGCGCGAGATCCTGCCGGTGCTCGGCCTCGAAGGTCACCGTGGTCGCCAGGCGCCGGTCCGGAAGTTGCGGCGCCGCCTGCACCGGCTGACGTCAGCCCTCGGCGGAGTTCGGGAGCTCGACGTCGCGCTCGGCATCCTCGAGGCCCTCCGCCACGACCACCCCGATCTCGACGACGTCCTGGTCGGCGCCAGGTTCGACGTCGAGAACGATCGCCGGGAGTGCCGCGAGGAGATGCTCCGGCTGCTGCAGGGCATCCAGGCCGACGCCCTCTTCGGGCAGCTGGCCCGGCTGGTTGACGCCGCCTCGGGCCCGTCGCACGCATCGCGCGCGCTCCTGCTCGGGCAGCGGCTCGCCCGCCGCGCGGACCGGCTGGCCCTCACCGTCTCGGACGCCGGGTCGCTGTTCGCCATCGACCGGCTGCACCGGGTGCGCATCGCGGCGAAGCAGCTTCGGTACGTGCTGGAGTTGATCCACGAGTTCGGGCGCGTGCCGACGCGCCGCCTCACCGGCCGGCTCAGGGAGGTCCAGGACCTGCTCGGACGGCTCCACGACCTGGAGATCGTGGCCGGTTACGTCCAGCGTCAGCGCCCCGGGGAACGCACTCCCCAGCCGGGGCGAGTCGAGCGCGCCAGCGAGGTGCTCGACCGGGAAATGCGCGAGCTTCACGCCAGGTACCTGACCACGATCGGCGTGCTCGACCGCATCGTCGCCGCCTGCCGCGAGGACGTCGGCCGGCGGCTCGCCGCCAACCTCGCGACGTCTTCCCGAAGGAGACAGCCGTGGCCGACCGTCACACGCTCTACATCGTCAGGCACGCCGTCGCCGAGGAGCGCGGCCCGGAGTTCCCGGACGACACGCTCCGGCCGCTGACAGGCGACGGCGTCTCCAGGTTCCGGAAGGCGGTCGCGGGTCTCGCCGACCTGGACGTCGAAGTCGACGTCATCCTGAGCAGTCCGCTCGCGCGCGCCCGGCAGACGGCCGACCTCCTGTCGAAGGGCCTCGCCGGCCATCCGTCCGTCGTCGAGACGGGCGCGCTCTCACCCGGCGCGCCGCACAAGGCACTGCTCGCCGAACTCGGGCGGCACCGTCGCAAGTCGGCCATTGCGCTGGTCGGGCACGAGCCTCACCTCGGAGAGACGGCGGCCCGCCTGCTGGGCTGTCCGGGACGATTCGACTTCCGCAAGGGCGGCGTCTGCCGGATCGACGTGGACGCCTTCCCGCCGCCCGGCCCGGGACAGTTGCAGTGGTTCGCGCCGCCGAAGCTGTTGATCCGCCTGCGGAGACCGCGGTAGCGGGGAGGGCTGGCGCCGGGCCACAAGTCGCATCGATCGGGCAGTCGGTTGGGGCTATACTGCTCCCAGGCCACAATCGGTGGTGTACGGCGGTGACCGATCTTCAGGCGACAGCGGAAGGTACCCAAATGGATGGCGACGGTTCCCAGCGTCCTCGCGTCTACTTGCCCGACACCAACGTTCTCATCAACGACCCGGATTCCCTAACGAAGCTTGCGCGCGGGAACATGGTGGTCGTGCCCTACCCGGTCGTCCGCGAGCTCGATCAGCTCAAGGACAGCCTGAACGGCGTCGGGATGGCCGCGCGCCGCGTCGCCCGGATGCTCGACGGCTTCCAGGAAGGCAAGCCCTTCGCCGCGCTCTCCAAGGGCATCGCGATGGCCGAGGGCGGCAGCCTGGTGTTCGACGACAACCTGGTGCCGGCCGACGACGCGTGGGACGGGTTCGACCCGCGCAACAGCGACGACCGGATCATCTCGATCGCGCGCAAGTGGACGCGCCTTCGGCCCGACGCGCGCGTGAGCCTGGTCACGCGCGACGTGGCCATGCGCGTGAAGGCGCGGCCGCTCGGCGTCGACGCCGAGGACTACCGCGACGACAAGAAGATCTCGTCGGTCGACGAGCTGTACCCGGGCGCGGCCGCGATCACGATCCCCGACGACTACCACGGGCTGCTCACCGACCTCCACCGCGAGGCGCGGCTCGAAGCCTCGCGCGTGCTGGCCGTGGCCGCGACCGGACCGCTGCTCGCCAACCAGTGCTGCACGATCGCGACCCAGTCGAGCGGCAAGATGGCGCTCGCGATCTACAAGGCGGGTCCGCCCGCGTACTTCCGGCTGGTGCGCAAGCCCGAGAGCGAGCGCGGCATCGTGCCGATGAACGCGGAGCAGCAGTTCGCTCTCGCCTTGCTTTCCGACCCGGAGATCTTGCTGGTCACGCTCGTCGGCCGGGCCGGGTCCGGCAAGACGCTGATGGCGCTGCTCGCCGGCTACCTCCAGCTTCGCGAGAGCTACGGGCACCTGCTCATCTACCGGCCGAACATCGAGATCGGCCAGTCGCTCGGCTACCTGCCGGGGTCGCTCGAAGAGAAGTTCGCTCCGTGGACGCGGCCGGTCTTCGACAACCTGGAGCTGGTGCTGCGCGGCCAGTCACGCCCCGGGATGACGATGGGGCTGGAGGAGCGCGCGCGCGGCGGGCGTGACGGAAAGAAGGAGGAGGGCGGGCGCCATCACCTCGACCTGCAGGACCTGCTGGCGCGCGAGATCGTCGAGATCGCCCCGATCTCGCACTTGCGCGGGCGCAGCATCCACGACGCGTTCATCATCGCCGACGAGGCGCAGAACATGAACCACCACGAGGTGAAGACGCTGCTGACCCGCTCGGGGCAGGGCACCAAGATCGTCTTCACCGGCGACCCGGACCAGGTCGATCTGCCCGACTCCAGCTCGATCACCAACGGCCTCATCCACCTGGTCGAGCGGTTCAAGGGGCAGGAGGAGTTCGGCCACATCACGATGACGACCACCGTCAGGTCGCGCCTCGCGGCGCTGGCGGCCAACCTGCTCTAGATCGGATAGCGCAGGCCTGAAGGCCTGCGGTATCCGTAAAGAGGGGATTGCGCGGGGCTTCAGCCCTGCGCCGTCCGCCTACACGAGCAGCAGCGCAACCAGGCCGAGGCCGACGACGATCCACGTCGTCGGCACGAGGCCGGCGAACGGCACCAGCACGAGACTGGCGAGCAGTGAGCCCGCGGCGCCGCCCGCGAGGTCTGCGCCGTAGAGCCGGCCGATGGTGCTGCCGCGCTCGTCGCCCGAGGCGACGGCCGCGCAGGCGAACACTCCTCCCACCGCCGCGCCCCCGACGAGCAGCACGAGACCCGTCTGCGCGAGCCCCATCGGCGACTCGCTCCAGATCAACGCCGCGGTCGCCACGCCCGACGCGGCCAGCGCGGCCAGCAGCGCGGCTGTCAGGCGGCCGACGATGGCGGCGCGGCGAGTGGACGAGGTGATGCGCGCCACGAGCCACGCGCCGACGGCGAGGCCGGCCATGAACGCCGTCAGCAGCACGCCGAGCCGCTCGTACAGGGCCCCGGTTCGCGCCTGGTAGGCCAGCAGCACCACCGTCTCCAACACCATCCCGGCGAAGCCGGCGAAGCCGGCGAGCGCCGTCGTTCGCAGCGCGGGGCGCCGGCGGGCCAGCAGGACTACGACGACGAGAAGTACCCCGCCGATGAGACGCGGGTCGAGGAGCGCCGCCGGTCCGATGCGAAGGCCGTCTCCACCGGGCCGCCCGTCGGAGGAGCGAATGAGACCGGTGGCGAGGATCGCCGGATCGACGCGGAGCAGCTCCGGGTAGAACTTCGCCAGCCAGTTGATGGCGGCAAACGGGTAACACGCAGGCCTCGCGTCCGAGTTGGGTGCGACCGCGGCCGACCCGAGCCGGACCAGCGCCGCGTGGCGGTCGTTCTCGTAGAGGTAACGGAGATAGGAGGGGGTGACGAGCCTGGTCTCCAACGCGCGGGCCTGCCAACGGTCGATGAGAATGTCGGGCGCGGCCGGAAACGGCGCGCCCGACGCGAAGACGAGCGCGCTCCCGCCCTGCAGGAGTTCGACGTGCGGGAAGGCCGACCGCACGGCCGCGACGATGCTCGCCGTCCTCAGGGCAAGCAGGGGAGTGACGACGTTCTCGGGCAGCGCCAGCCTGAAGGCCAGGATGCCGGACGGGTCGAGACGGCGCCGGCACTCCGCGAAGAACTCCACCGTGTAGAAACGATTCGCCTGGCCCGAGGTCGGCTCGGGCAGCGCCACGACCACCAGGTCGTAGGTTGTCTCACGGCGGAGGAAGCTGCGCGGGTCATCGAAGATCGGTGTCGATCCCAGGCGCAGGTGCCTGTCGGCCAGTTCGAAGAACACGCGGTCCATCTCGACGCTGTCGAGCCGGTCGGGATGGTGGCGCCCGAGCTCGGCCGCGAGGCGTTCGACCGACCCGCCGAGCAGCAG
This sequence comes from uncultured Acidobacteriota bacterium, assembly GCA_963776495.1. Classification (GTDB taxonomy): domain Bacteria; phylum Acidobacteriota; class Vicinamibacteria; order Vicinamibacterales; family Fen-181; genus FEN-299. Next base: position 877,529 of record CAVZMW010000004.1, read on the forward strand.
CATGCGCCTGGGGGCCGGGTGCAGCAGCGCCGCGACGTCGGCCAGTTCTTCCTGCTGCGCCGACTCGCTTTCGAACGTCAGCACGTCGTCGGCGAAGACGGCCGTCTGGGTCCCGCTCACGGTGGCGGTGATGCGCGCATACGGGGAATCCCGGGTTTCGACGGCTGCCGGGTGCGCCCACCGCGTCATCCAGAGATCGAGGTCGTGGGCCAAGGGCGCCGCGAGCAGCATCGCCAGCACGCAGGTGGAACCGGCCACCGGCTTGCGGAGCGAGACGAAGAGCACGGCCGCGGCGAGTATGCCGGCCGCCAGGATGGCGAGCGCGAACGTCTGGACGCCCGACACCAGGGCGAGCGTCGCCGCGGCGGCCCCGACGACCGCGCCCGCGCTCTCGAGGGCGTAGCAGGATGCCAGCGCACGCCCGTGCAGGGTCGCCGCCTCGGCCGCGCGCCTGAAGGCCAGGCCCAGGACGAACGACGGCGGCCCGAGCGAAACCGCCAGGACGAGCAACTGCCGGCCGATCGGCAGGAACGCCCCGGGCACTCCGCCGAGCAGCAGGCGGCTGGCCCGCACGAAGGCGATGTCGATGGGCAGGGCGAGCGCGACGAGGACGAGCAGCCACGCCACGCGCCATCCGGACGCGACGCGCCACCGGGATCGCCACGCGGCGCCCGCGCCGCCGGCGAGCAACCAGACAGCGAGCGCGAGTCCGTAGACCAGTTCCACGCCGTAGCAGGCGACGTTCAGCTCGCGGAGCAGGACGATCTGGCAGAGGATGGCCAGCAGGCCGACCAGGAAGAGGATCATGGCGAGGTCACCTCACCGGAAATCCCCATCCTTGAAGACGTCGGCCTGGAAGGTCGAGAGCTTGGCCCCGGCGCGCCAGCAGCCCGCGTCCAGGCCGCCCTTGAGGCACAGGTTGTCGAGCGTCTGGTCCCGCGTCCAGTGCTCCTCGACCGCCACCTGCGGGAGGAACACCGCCGAGCGCCCTCCCTTCTGCAGCAGAACGCCGTCGCGCCCGACGACGATCGCGCCGGGGCCGGCGACCTCCTTGAACGGGGTGAGGACGGAGATCTCGACGTCAAGGTCCTTCAGTTCGTCGGACCGGACCTTTTCGAACCGGGGATCTTCGAGCGCGGCGGCGAGCGCCATGCGGCCGACGAGCACGCGGAGCGGCCGGTCGGGCGCCATCTGGCCGATGCACCCGCGCAGGTCGCCCTTCTTCCGGAGCGTCACGAACACGCCCTGCGGCCGCTCCATCGCCGGCGAGAATCCCCGCGCGAGCGGAACGGCGCTCGTATCGAGGTATCTCCGGATCGTCTCACGCGCCAGGGCGAGCATCTGCTTCTTGTCGGCCGCCGTCGGCGGCTGCGCCTCCGCGGACGCGGGCGGGAGCGCCAGCGCGCGCGTGTCCGCCCCGGGTTCCCCGGCCGAGAAGACGACGGCGCCGTAGCCCACCACGCGGTCGGGTTCGGCGAGGGGGAGGTCGCCGGAATTGGCGTAGCTGACCGCCCGGCCGCGCGTGGCGCCGAGCGCCCTGGCCGCCACCATCGTCGCGCGGATCGGCCCGTCGCCGCAGGCGCAGGTGTCGAGGCTCGCCACGCCGCGCCGCGCGTTCGCGGTCTCGGTCCGGAACCGATCGGGATCGAGGCTGGCGATCGCCTCGATCGTGCGCCGGTCTACTACGTTCGCGTCGCGCCACGACGGGTAGTGGGAGAGGTCGGAACTGGCCACGATGAGCGCCCGCCGCCCCTGAAGCACGCGGGCCAGCGTCTTGCCGAAGCGCGTCAACACGGCCGTGTCCTCGCTGCCCACCACGACGGCGACGATCCGCGCGTTCGGGAACAGCCGCTGCGCGAACGGCACGTGCACCTCGATCGAGTGCTCCCTGGCATGGGCGGACGCATCCGCCACGCAGTCCGGGTCCTCCCTGACGAGCGACGCCGCGAGCGCCGTGTCCACGCGGGCGACGCCGAGCGGCGTGCGGAACCCGCCGCCCGGATAGACCGCGAGCCGCCCGTATGCCTCGCCCGTGTGGTTGGTGCCGAGGATGACGATCGTGTCGTACTGCCGGCCCGCGGCCTGGCGCCACGCGTCGGCCGCGATCTGGATCGAGAACACCCAGCCCGCGTGCGGGGCGACGATCGCGAGCGGCGCCTCCGGACCCGGCGCCACCGCGTCCTTCAACGCCGCGTCGAGCATCGCGTTGAGCGCCCGCGAGTCGGACGGGTAGAACTGGCCGGCCACCGCCGGCTCGCGGATCCCCTGGCCGGCCTGGTCCGCCGCGCCCAGACCGCCCCGGCAGGCGATGGCCAGCACGACCGACACCACGCCCAGGAATATCCTCATTTCCAGACCCCCGCAATCGGCGCGCCGCAGTAGCCGCAGGCGCCGTTCTTCACGCGCATCTCGGTGACGAAGAAATTGTCGCGCTTGACGACGATCTTCCGGCAGGCGGGACAGTAGGTGTGGTTGCCCTCGTGCCCGGGGACGTTCCCGACGTACGCGTACCGGATCCCCCTCGCCATCGCGATCGCGCGGGCGCGCTCGAGCGTGGACACCGGCGTCGGGAGGGAGGTTCATCAGCTGGTAGTCGGGATGGAACCTGGTGAAGTGCACCGGGACGTCGGGTCCGAGTTCGCCCGCCACCCAGGCTGCGAGGCCCTGCAGGGACTGCTCCGAGTCGTTGAGCGTCGGCACGACGAGGTTGACCAGCTCGAGATGGCGTCCGCTCTTCGCCACCTGCTTGATGCTGCGCAGCACCGGCTGCAGCTCCGCGCCGCAGACGGTGCGGTAGAAGTCCTCGCTGAATCCCTTGAGGTCGATCTTGACCGCCGCGAGCGCCCCGCAGATGTCGGCGAGCGGCGCCTCGCTCGCGAACCCGCAGCTGACCATCACCGAGCGCACGCCGCGCGGCTCGGCCGCCCGGGCCACGTCCAGCATGTACTCGGTGAAGACGGTGGGCTCGTTGTAGGTGAACGCGATGACCGGCGTCCGGCGCGACACCGCCGCGCCCGCCATCTCGGCGGCCGACGTGAAGGGCGCGTCGAGGTCGCCCGGCGTCGATTGCGACAGCTCCCAGTTCTGGCAGAACCGGCAGTGGAGCGGGCAGCCCGACGTGCCGAACGACAGAGCGCTCGCGCCCGGCAGGAAATGGTAGAAGGGCTTCTTCTCGATCGGATCGACGTGGACCGCGGCCGGCCGGCCGTAGACCAGGCTGCGAAGCTCGCCCTGCACGTTCATCCGCGCCCTGCACTTGCCGCGGCGGCCCGCCAGGATGTCGCAGCGCTGGGCGCACAGGAGGCACCGGACCGTCGTCGGGTCGTGCGCCGGCGCGGCGGCGGCTCGCGGCGTCGACGGGTGACAGGCAAGGCAGTTGCCGCCGGCCAGCGCGGAGGTCGTCCAATAGCGGGCCCTGGGAGCGAGGCGCAGGAGATTCGTCCTGGGCGGAAGCCGGGAACCCCGCCCACGCGGACGGGGGAGCGAAGGCGAGACCGGCCGCCGCGGTCGCCGACCAGGCGGTCAGCGAGAGGAAGTCGCGCCGGGAAATCATGGCGCCATCCTACACCCGAAGGGCGAATGGCTCGTGGTAGCATGAGGCCGGTGCCGGCGCTCCGGCACCGGGAGGCGCACGTGGCAGTCACCATCGACGTTTCGTATCTGGGCGACCTTCATTGCGACGCGACGCACGGACCGTCGGGCATCCACCTGGTGACCGACGCGCCGGTGGACAACGGCGGGAAAGGCGACACCTTCTCGCCCACCGACCTCACGGCGACCGGACTCGGGACCTGCCTGATGACCATCATGGGCCTGGTCGCCGGGCGGCACGGCTGGGACCTGGCCGGCACGCGCGTTCGGGTGGTCAAGGAGATGACGTCCGTGCCGATTCGCCGCATCGGCGCGCTGACGGCGACGATCAGCATCCCGGCGGGACGGGTCACGTCGGAGGCCGATCGGCGGTTGCTCGAGCGGGCCGCCGACACGTGCCCCGTCAGGCAGAGCCTCCACCCCGACGTGAAGGTGACGATGGCGTTCGAGTGGGGTGAGGCGTAGCCGGCAGCCGGGAGGCTCATGATGATGGCGGCGCCGCGGAGTGCGATCGAGCGGTTCGTGTCGGGGCGGACGCTGGCGCTGGTCGGCGCGTCGGCGACGGGCCGCGGGTTCGGCAGCCTGGCCTGCAAGGAACTGAGGACGCGGGGGTACCGGGTGCTTCCGGTCCACCCGGCGGCAGACGCAATCCAGGGCGAGCCCTGCTGGCGGAGCCTGGCCGACCTGCCCGCGCCCGTCGAGCGGCTCCTGGTGTGCGTGAAGCCGGAGAAGGCCGCGCTCGTCGTCCGCGACGCGGCGGCGGCGGGAGTGCGCCAGATCTGGTTCCAGCAGGGAGCGGAGTCCGCGGCCGCGCTCGACACCTGCCGCGAGTTCGGCCTGGAAGCCGTGCACGGCCGGTGCATCCTGATGTTCGCCGAGCCGGTCGGCTCGGTGCACAGTCTCCACCGTTGGGTGCTGAAGCTGCTCGGCAGGTTGCCGCGGTAGTCGGGGCGTTTCCGCCGTCGCCCGCCGCCGATGCCTGCGGGCTTTGGCGTGGCCTCGCCGAAGCGCGCCGAACGAAGGCGGGTGTGCTATGGTACACGCACGCATGGCGGCAGGGGAGTGAGCTATGAGACTTGGTATTCCCGAACTGGTCCTGATCGTGTTGATCATCGTCCTGCTGTTCGGCACCAGCCGATTGTCGGGCCTGGGGAAGGGACTGGGCCAGGCAATCCGCGGCTTCAAGGACGAGGTCGATCCGAAGGACGGCTCGAAGAACGACCCGAGAGACGACTCGAAGAACCCGCGCTAGACCACGACCGTCTGACCACTCGGAACTTCCCGCATGTTCCGCATTGGCGTCGATCTCGGCGGCACCAAGATTGAAGCCATCGCGCTCTCCACCGATGGGAGCATCCCCGTCAGGTTGCGCGTCCCGACGCCGCGAAACGACTACACCGGCACGCTGACGGCCATCGCCACGCTCGTCGACGAGATCGAACGCGCTATCGGGCAGCGCGCCAGCGTGGGCGTGGGCATGCCCGGCGCGCTGTCGCCCGCCACCGGCCTGGTCAAGAACGCCAACTCCGTCTGGCTGAACGGCCGGCCGCTCGCCGAGGATCTGGCGGCGCGGCTCGACCGCCCGGTCCGATTCGCCAACGACGCCAACTGCTTCGCGCTCTCGGAAGCGAGCGACGGCGCGGCGGCCGGGGCCCCGTGCGTCTTCGGCGTCATCATCGGCACCGGCACCGGCGGCGGCATCGTCGTCCAGGGGACGGTGCTGACCGGGGTGAATGCGATCGGCGGGGAGTGGGGCCACAACCCTCTGCCGCGGCCTGGGCCCGACGAGTTGCCCGGTCCTGCCTGCTACTGCGGCCACCGCGGCTGCATCGAGACGTTTCTCTCGGGCCCGGGCCTCTCGCGCGACCACGAGCAGGCGAGCGGGATGTCGCTCGAGCCCGCCGAGATCGCGCGGCGGGCCGACGACGGGGATCCGGCCGCGTCGGCCACGCTCGACCGCTACGAGGACCGGATGGCGCGGGCGCTCGCCAGCGTCATCAACGTCGTCGATCCGGACGTCATCGTGCTCGGCGGCGGCGTGTCGAACCTCTCGCGGCTCTACCGGAACGTGCCGGGGCGATGGTCGCGCTACGTGTTCTCAGACCGCGTGGACACCCGCCTGGTCCCCCCGAAACACGGCGATTCGAGCGGCGTGCGAGGGGCCGCGTGGTTGTGGCCCGCCACGGAATAGGGCTCAAGGCTCAAGACTCCAGGCTCAGGCACCGGAAACCCAGCACATCTGCTTGAGCCCTGAGCCGGCTGATTGCTTCACAGGCTCTTCACCCCTCGACGGCGCTCGGGGTGCCCTGAGCAAGCCCCTCGGCGACGCTCGGGGCGAGTCGAAGGGCAGCCCTGCTCAACTGGCCCGCTCGACCATTGACAATTGCCGTGGGCGGGCGTAGAAGTTGCGCGCGACGCACGGGTCGCCGTCATGAACGCACACGGACCTCTCGCCGCATTGCTGTGGGCGGCCGGACTGGCAGCCACGTTGGCACAGGCCCCGGCCCCTGTCGCACCATCCCATACGATCTTGCTCCCGTCGGCTCATGTCACCGTCGAGTGCGACGACCAGGGCACGTGGACACGAGTCTTCGCCTCGGAGAGCGAGCCGGTCGCCTCGACGGGGCCGGGCGCGGTGAGCGGATCGCAGGCGGCGGCGTCGCGCCGCGCCGCCGGGTGGTTGACCAGGTTCTTGCACCAGCAAGCGACCGAGGAGTCGCTGGCGGCGGAGATTGCCGAGGGCGTGCGTGGGTCGGCCGCAGAAAAGGGCGGCGAGGCCGCAGTTCTGCCACCCGCTGCGCAGCGCCAACTCGCAGCCGGACTGGCTGCCCTTCGGGCGGCGTTCGGTGGGACCGGAGGGAATCCTCCGGTGGTGCGGTCGGAAACCGGCTACGATCCGGACAAATCCACGGCATGGGGTAGGCGGAGCGTCAGGAACCCTGGGGTGTCCGCGGCGGCACAACCGGTCCACGTGGCGCCCGGCGTATCCGGAGGCGGTGAGCGCGCGGTCGGAGGCGTCGTCGGCGGCGTGGTGGGCGGCCTGCCACAGGCGCCCCCCATGAGGATCGACCGCACCCTGACACCGTTGATCCAGACCTACCGCATCGAGCCGGTCTATCCGGCCATCGCCCAGTCCGCGCGGGTGCAGGGGGTCGTGATCATCGAGGTCCTCATCGGTTCGGACGGCAAGGTGGAGGATGTGCGCGTTCTCCACTCGATTCCACTGCTTGACGCGGCGGCTGTTGAAGCGGTGCGCCAGTGGGAATGGAGGCCGATGAAGATCGATGGCGTCGGGGTACCGGTCGTCATGACCGCAACCGTCAACTTCATTCTTCAGTGACCACCGGCGGAGGGCACCAGATGCGCAGGGCGTATGGCGTAATGCTCGCGGCCGCGCTGGTCGTGGGTGGTGTCGCGCAGTCGGCTGCCGGGCAGGCACTTCCCAGCCTGGCGACGGTCCAGGCGGTTTACACTCGCCTCAAAGCCGACGTCAAGCCGGACGGCGAGCTCAAGGGTGAGATCGACGCGGTGGACCGGGCGCTCGCCGACGCCGTCCGCGTGGGGCGTACGGGCGAAGCCCGACGGCTCCTGGCCAAGGGCACGTCGCTGCTGCACGGGCAGCCCTGGACCGACGCCGCGGATTTCGCCGGCTCGATCGTGCTGCGCAGCGACCGCCTGTTCGTCGATCCTTCGAAGCCCTTCACCCTTCGCATCGAGCAGATCTACGCGTCCTCGCTCGAACTCACCTCGCCGCTCACCGCCCGGATGACCCTGCGCCGGCTCATCCCTCCTTCCCAACTGGCGGAGGGACAGAAGCAGACCGGTGAGACCGTAAAGGACCTCGGGACGTTCGAAGGCGTGGGACGGGACCTCCGCGAGTCGCCGTTTCTCGCCGACCTCGACCTTGGAGGAACTCCCGACGGCCGCTACGTCGTTGTGGCCGAGTTGTCGGAAGGGGGACAGGCGCTGGCGGCACGCGGCCTGTCGATAGAGATGTGGAAGGACCTCGACTCGCGGCTGCAGAAGCTGGACGCAGGCGCGAAGTCGGGCGGCGAGCTGGCGCAGGCGCTGAGGGCCGACCTGCTGTATCCGGGCGATTACGTCCGGCGCGCGAACCGCGGGCTGATCGATTCGGAGGTACTTCGATCTGGCGAGAGAGCTCGCCGACGCCGAGGCGACGCTCGCCGCGCTCGAACGCCGGCGAAACCCGTTCGCCAACCGGACCGGCGACTTCAAGCGCCATTACCTGATGGCCGAGTCGGGCGAGATCATGCCGTACCACCTGTACGTGCCGGCGTTCTGCGGCGGGCGGAAGTGCCCGCTGGTCGTCGCCCTGCACGGGAGCGGCATCAACGAGGACGGCTACTTCCAGGGTGAAGGCCGGCAGATGCCGGTTGCGGCCGAGGAGCGGACCTTCATCGTCGTCGCGCCGCTCGGATACCGCGTGGACGGAGGCTACGGGCGGACCACGTCGAGCTCATCCCAGGACCCCGCGATCAAGCGGAGACGCGAACTGAGCGAAGCCGACGTCCTGCACGTGATCGACCGCGTGAACAGGGATTACCGCATCGACCCGGACCGGGTCTACCTGCTCGGCCACTCGATGGGGGCCGGCGGGGCCTGGTACCTGGGCGCGAAGTACCCGGACCGCTGGGCGGCGATCGCCTGCTTCTCTGGCCGGGGCGACCCGGCGTCGATCGAGCGGATGCGCCACGTCGCGCAGTTCGTCGTCCACGGCGATGCCGATCCCGTCGTGCCCGTCGCCGGGTCGCGCGCGATGGTAGCGGAGATGAAACGCCTCGGCGTGGACCACAAGTACATCGAGGTGCCGGGTGGGACCCACTCCAGCGTGGTCGATCAGTACATCGGGGCGGCCTTCGAGTTCTTCGACAGCCACAAGAGGCAGCTCCCGGCCGGGCGCTAGCTCCGGGCTCAAGGCTCGAGGCTTCGGGCTCGAGGATCAGGCCCAGAGGCTCAGGACTGAGGGCTCAGGACTCAAGACTCAAGACTCAAGACTCAAGACTCAAGACTCGAGGACAGTTCAGCCTGTGTTGAATTGTCGGAGCAGGCCTTCAGGCCTGCTTAATTTGCCTTCTCGATCATCTTCTCCAGGTACCTCGACCTCACCTGCGTGCTGGCCATCGCGCGCTTGACGGGCGGCAGCCTCAGGATGACGCCGAGGATCGCCGCCACGGCCCGGTGGCTGGCCAGCGCCTGGTTGTCGAAGATCAGGTTCTGGAGCATGCCCCGCTCGATCGCCTGCATCACGAAGCGGTGAGTCGAGTCGATCGGCGTGATCACCCGCTCGGCGCGCGGCACCAGGCGCAGCGCCTGCTCGGGACAGGAGGCCACGCACACGCCGCAGCCGAGACACGCCCGCTCGTCGAGCCGGGCCGTCCGCTTCCGCGGCTTCGCCGGGTCGTTGGCCGACACGACGCCGAGGGCTTCGACCGGGCACGCGTCCGCGCACTTCGCGCAGCCGGTGCACTTCGAGCGATCGACCTCGAGAATGAAGTTGGTCGTGTGGAGCGGGTGCAGGAAGCCGAACCGGCGGGCCGCGACCAGCGCCTCGCAGCAGCAGCCGCAGCAGTTGCAGATGTACGACACGGACCGGCGCGAGTTCTCGCCGAACTGCACCAGGCCGCGGTCCCGCGCCTGCTGGAGCAGGTCCAGGCACTCGGCGGCGTCCACCTTGCGAGCCACGCCGTGCCGCGTGAGCGAGGCGGCGGACGTGTTGAACATCATGCAGTTGTCGAGCGGCGCGTCGCACGCCTGCCCCAGGTGCTGCTTCTTGTGCCGGCAGTAACAGAGGCCGACGCCGATCGCGCTGGCCGACTTCACCACCTCGCTGGCCCGCTCGTAGTCCAGCACGTGCAGCGACAACTCCGGCGCGATGGCCGACTCGTTGACGAAGACGCGGCCGAGCCTGGTCTCGCCGGTGCCGAAGAGGTCGCGGATGAAATCCTCCTCGACGTTCAGGTACTGGTGGAACAGCTCGGCCAGCAGCTTCTGGTCGATGTCGCCGCGCGCCCGCATCATCGAGAACTCGAAGAAGCCGGCCATCGGCGGCGGCAGGACGTAAGTGGTGACGGCATCCGGGGATTCGACGTCGAGGAGCACCGCGCGGCCGGCCAGGTCGTCGAGCACGCGCCGCGCCTCGGCCTCGGGCAGTTTCCAGCGGCGCGCGGCCTCGGCCGCCGTGAACGGGCGAATGGGCAACTGCGCCACCAGGCCGGCCTCCCGCTCGCTGAAGAGCATGGCCAGGATGTCGAACAGGCGGTCGGTGGGCGGCGCCCCCTGCGGGAGTCGGTTCAATCGGTCGGCGAGATCGCGGTAGGCAGAACGGACGGACAGGTGCGACATGATCGACCTTTCCGCGCGTGGAGTTCCGCGCCTGACGGCATGAGTCTTGAGTCCTGAGCCTTGAGCCCTACTTGAGCGCCTCCTCCCCCCCGAACTCCCTCGTCGGCCGGAGTTCCTCGAGGATCGCCTTATCGGCGGACGTGTCGGCACCGCGGATCATACGGCCGAGCACCGCGCCGACGCCAGGGCCAAGCATGAAGCCCTGGCCGCACATGCCTTCAGCGTGCACGTAGCCCTCGACCGTCTTCGACCAGCCGAGCACGGGCGCGCCGTCCGGGGTCATCGGGTAGAGGCCGCGCCACGTGCGCCGCACCTTGATGTTCGCCACCTTCGGCACGAGGCCCACCATGCGTCCGGCGATCATCGGCAGGTAGGCCGACGTCTCGCGCCGGTCGGTGCCGACGACGGGCGGGTCCGGCGTGATGCAGAACACGAGGCCGCCCGGCTTGTGCTGGTAGAAGTAGTAGTTGCGGGCCCCCTCGGTCGGGCGGATGTCCACCAGCATCGGGTGGAGGAACCGCGCCACCGGCTCGGTGATCCCCGCCTCGTGGCTGTCGGGCACGACCGGCGTGTCGAGTCCGATCGACTGCGCGAGCGGTCGCGCCCACGCGCCGGCCGCGTTCACCACCGTCTCGGTCGCGTAGCCGCCCTTGTCGGTGCGGACGCCGACGACGCCCCGCTTCCGCTGGATGAGGCCGGTGACGCGCTCGCCGAAGCGGAACTGCACGCCGAGTTCGACCGCCCTGCGGTAGAAGGCCGCCGACGACATCATCGGCGACGCCGACCCGTCCTCGGGCGAGTAGGTGCCGCCGCGCAGCCCCTCGCGATTGATGTCAGGCACGAGCGCGATCATCTCGTCGCGGTCGAGCCAGCTGATGTTCAGGCCGTAGCTCTGCTGGACCTTCAGCAGGTCCTTCAGCGAGCGCTCCTCCTGCTCGCGGTAGGCGACGAACACGTAGCCGCCCCGGAACCACTCGATCTCGTCGCCGTGCGACGCCTGCCAGGTGGAGAAGGTCCCGAGCGACTCGAGGCACAGGCGGATCTTCGCCGGCGAGGAGTGCGTGGCACGGATTCCGCCGATGGCCGCCTTGTTGCTGCCCTGGCCGGGTCCCGCGAACTGATCGACCACCAGTGGCTTGAGGCCCGCCTCGGCCAGGAACATCGCCGTCGGCAGTCCCACGCTGCCGGCGCCGACGACGATGGCGTCGTAGACCTGCAGGCTCATCACATGCCTCCTTCGTGGGCGTCGGTGGCGTGCCGCCGCGGCACGTCCGTGATGGGCGTCTCTCCGGCCACCACGCCCGCGAAGGCGCCGAGCGGCACCTCCATGAACAGCGGCCGCCTGGTCAGGTCGGTGACCTCGCCGGCCGCGATTCCCTCCTCCCGGAAGATGCGCTTGATCAGGTTCGGGCAGGTCTTGCCGCCGCACGCGCCCATGCCGCAGCGGGTGACCGCCTTCAGGTGGTTCATGTCGCGGATGCCGCCGCGGATCAGCTGCCGCAGCTGCTTCGCCGTCACCCGCTCGCACCGGCACACGATCTCGTCGTCGCCGACGGGGTGCTCGTACCCCTCCGCGCGCTCGGCCTGCCACGGCTCCTGCACGCGGATGCCCGCGATGCGCGGCGCGATGTCGGCCGGGGCCGTCACGCGCACGAGCAGCGCCCGGTCGGCGTCCTTCGGCGCGCGGACACGCGTGACCTCCACGTTCCCGAGCAGGGCGCCCTCGCTGTCGAGGACCGTGACCGTGTCGCCCTTCTTGATCCGCTTCGCCGAGAACTCGTAGGGGATGACGACGGTCGGCTGCTGCTGGTCCTTCCGGTAGTCCACCAGCGTGATGGCGAGCCCCGGGCAGATCGCCACGCACTTCTCGCACCCGTCGCACGCGTTGCCCACGAACTCGGGGATGCCCAGCACGTCGTCACCCGAGATGCGGATGCCGTCGTTCGGGCAGATCGAGGTGCACGGGTTGCACGGGATCTCCTGCGTGCAGTGGAGGACGGGGAAGACCCCCGACCGTTCCTCGGGCACGTCTTCGGTGATCGTCATGCCGGGGCGCGACTTGAGCACCTCGGCCGTGCGGTGCCACTCGGGCGGCACCTCGCCGACGTCGCGCCCGAGCGCGCGGGCGATCTCGAGGCCGCGGATGCGGCCGGTGAACATGGCGGCCGAGGCCTCGGCGATCTCCTCCGAGTCGCCGGCGGCCATCGCCGGCAGGCCGAACTCGCGCGCCTTGTGCAGGAACTCGTCCACCGGGTCGAGGCCGACCGCCACCAGCACCGTGTCGCACGCGAACTTCTTCTCGGTGCCGGGGATCGGCCGCCACGCCCTGTCGATCTCGGCGATGGTGACCGACTCGACCTCGTCGTTCCCCTCGGCCCGCAGGATCGTGTGGGAGGTGTAGATGGGCACGCCCATGCGCGCCAGCTTGTCCTTGTGCACCTTGTAGCCGCCGCACTCGGGCAGCGCCTCGCACAATCCGACGACGCCGATGCCGGCCTGGAGGGCGTGGTAGCCGGCGATGAGGCCGACGTTGCCGCCGCCGATGACGAACAGCCGCTCGGTCGGGCGGACGAGATCCCGGTTGACCAGCGTCTGGAACGCGCCGGCCCCGTACACGCCGGGCAGCGTGTTGCCGGGGAACACGAGCGACTTCTCGCGCGCGCCGGCGGTGACGAGCAGCATGTCCGGCCGGACGATGAAGTACTGCTGGTTGTCGCGCAGAACGCCGACGCGGCGGTCCGAGAAGACCGACAGCACGGTCGAGTTCAGCCAGATCCGGACGTTCTCGAACTCCCGCACCTCGCGCTCGAGCTTGGTGGCGATGTCGATGCCGCGCGTGCCGGCGTGGCACGCCTCGATCGAGCCGAAGAACTTGTGCGTCTGGAGGACGAGCTTGCCGCCGAGCCGGTGCTTGTCGTCGACGACGAGCGCGCGAACCCCGGCCTTGCCGAGCTCGATGGCCGCCGTGAGACCGGCCGGGCCGCCGCCGATGATCAGGCACTCCACGTCCACCGTCTCGATCGGGTGCGTCCGGACCTGCCCGTCCACGTCGGGGAGGACCGGAAGGCCGTCGAGCGGCTGCACCTCGAGGCCGGGCCGGACGACGGCCATGCACGACTTCACGGGCAGGCCGCCGGCGACGACGGCGCACTGGGCGCACTGGCCGTTGGCGCAGAAGATGCCCTGCGGCGCGCCGTCCTTGGGATGATGGCCGAACGTCCGGATGCCGTTGGCGAACAGCGCCGAGGCGATGGTCTCGCCCGGACGCGCCAACATCGGTCGTCCCTGCCAGGTAAAAGGCACGTTGGCCTCCTCGGCAGGAGGCAGGATCGGATGTTCAAGGATGCGATGGTCGGACACGGGGAAGACTCCTCACGGAAGGGGCGGGACCCTCAGCTTAACACAGGCCCGGGGGCCTGAAGCCCAAGCGGAGAGGCTCAAGGCTCAGGGAAGGACGGCTCAAGGCTCATGCCGGGCCAGGGACCGGATGAGGGAGCAAAGGCCGGCGGCGCAAGAAGGTCGCCAACGCTGCCGCCTCATCGGGCGATGGCCCTGAGCCCTGAGCCTATCTGAGCCCCCCTACTCGCTCCTCATGACCGCCGTCGGCTCGACGCGCATGGCCTGCACCGCGGGGCCAAGCGAGGCGGCTACGGCGATGAGCAGGGCTGCGATCGCAGCCCCGCCGAATACCGCTCCATCCGTCGGCGCCACTCCTGCGAGCAGCGCCCGCATCGACTGCCCGGCGAGGTAGGCGAGCGCCAGGCCCGCCGCCACGCCGCCGGCCGCAAGCGTGAGCCCTTCCTCGATCACGAGGGTGACGACCTGCCGCCGCGTGGCGCCGAGCGCCATCCGGATGCCGAGTTCCCGCCGCCGGCCGGAGAAGATGAACGACAGCACCGCGTGGATCCCCGTCGCGGCCAGCAGGGCGGCGAGCGCGGCAAAGGCGCCGAGCACCCAAAGCTGGAATCCGCCGCGGCGCCGTCTCGGCCGCCACCACCTCGTCGAGCGGCTGCACGTCCGAGATCGGCTGTTCGGGATCGGCGCGGCGGAGGATCCCCCGCACTGCCGGCAGGATGGCGGCGGCGCCCGCCGTCGTCTTCACCACGAGATCCCTCGGCATGTAGAACGGCATGTAGCCGTCGGGGACCTGGGCGTAGGGGAGGTAGACCTGCGGCTCGCTCTCGCGCTCGAGTCCTCGGACGCGCACGTCGGCCACGACGCCGACGACCGTCCGCTTGAAGAAGGCGACGCCGAATCGCCGTCCGATCGGGTCCTGCCCCGGCCAGTACTTCCGCGCGAACGACTCGCTGACGACGGCGACCATCGGCGCCGTTCCCGTGTCGGCATCGCTGACGTCCCGTCCCTGCCGCTCGGAGATGCCCATCGTGTCGAGATACCCGGGGCTCACGTACCGGAGGCTGACCGATTCGGGGAGCCCGGCCACCGGCTGGTGCCCTTCGACCTCGACCGTCCAGATGCCGCCCCGCAGAACCATCGGCAGGCCCGTCGTATATGCCGCCCCACTGACTCCAGGCAGCGCGCGGACCTCCGACAGCACGCGCTGGTAGAACCGGACCCGGCGAACGGTCGAGTCGTACCTGGGCACGGGCAGCGTGGTCCGGAGCGTCAGCACCCCTTCGGCGCGGAAGCCCGGGTCCACGGCCTGCACGCGCCACAGCGATTTGAGGAGCAGTCCGGCCGACACCACGAGCGCGACCGACGCCATCACCTCGGCCACCACCAGCACGGACCTGATGCGCCGGCCGCCGCCCGACGGCGTCCGTTCCCGCAGGCCGACCGCGGCGCCACCGCGGCAGGCGCGGAGGCCGGGCACCACGCCGAAGCCGAGCACGGTGAGCCCCGTCGTCGCGGCGGCCATCGCGAGCAGTCTTCCGTCGATCGACGGAGCCGCGGCCACGGGCAGCGTCGTCGGCACGAGCCGCGCGAGCAGCGGCACGACGGCAGCGGCGATCGCCGAGCCGAGCAGTCCGCCGATCCCGCCGAGCACCGCGGCTTCCGTGAGCAGCTGGCGCACCAGCCTGTCCGATCCAGCTCCAAGCGCGGCCCGGACCGCGAGTTCCGCCCGCCGCGCCGAGGAGCGCGCCATCATCAGGTTCGCGAGGTTGGTGCAGGCGATCAGGAGCACGCACGCGCCGGCCGACAGCAGCGCCAGCAGCAGCATCCTCGACTGCGACGGCACCTCGTCGCGAAGGCGCCGCACGGCCGCGCCGATGTGAGCGTTGTCCTTCGGGAACTCCCGCTCGAGCGCCGCGGCGATCACGTTCATCTCAGCGGCCGCCTGAGCCACGCTTGTCCCCCGGCGCAGCGTCGCGACCACGTGCAGATACGTGTTGGTGCGGTCCGCGAAATCGTCGGCGTTGAATCTCGTGGCCGTCCAGAAAGCGGTCGTGCGATTGGGATAACAGAATCCCCGGGGCATCACGCCGAGGACGACGTAAGGCTTGTCGTCGAGCACGACCTGGCGCCCGACGACGCCGGGATCGGCGCCGAACAGCGAGCGCCAAGTCCCGTCGCTCAGCAGCACGGTGCCGGCGGCCCCGGCGGCGTCCTCGGCGGAGGTGAAGAGACGCCCGATCGCCGGCCGGGCGCCGATCATCGGGAAGAGGTCGGCGCTGACGGCGATGCCGTCGAGCCGTGTCGGCTCCCCCCGGCCGAGCAGGTTGGCGGTGACGATGTGGTAGGCGGCCATCGCGTCGAACGAGTGGCTCATCCGCCTCCAGTCGCGGTAGTTCGCCGGCGACGGCTCGAACCGCCCGTAGCCCTGGTTGCGCTCGACCTCCCACACGTTGACGAGCCGATCCGCGTCGGCGTAGGGGAGCGGCCGGACGAACACGTGGTCGGCGAGCGACAGGACGGCGGTGTTGGCGCCGACGCCGAGCGCCGTGATGAGCACGACGGCCAGGGCGAAGCCGCGAGCGCGGGAGAGCGTGCGGGAGGCGTCGCGGAGGTCCTGGCGGAGGATGTCGAGGTGCGCGCCTGCCGCGCTCCACGCGACGTCGGCCGCGGTGTCGAGCCAGACGCCGACGACGCCGAGACCGGAGGCAGCCCGGCGCCGCCTGCGGAAGACGGACGCGATCTCCGGGCCGTACTCCGCCCGGAACGACGACGGGTAGAGACGAAGCAGGAGTCGAAACAGCCTCACGGCGACAGGCTCCCCTGGTGGATGGGCGCGCGGTCAGCGCGCCGGTGCGAATCCCCGGGCGCGGGCCAGCGCCAGGGTGTGAGCGAGGCGCTCCACCTCGGCGCGCACGGCGGCGCGACCCAGTGGCGTCATCCGGTAGTAACGCCTCCGCTCGTCGTCGAGCTCGGGAGCCGGGCGTTCGTCGCTCTCGACGAGCAGGCCCTGCTCGAGCATTCGCTGAATCGAGCGGTAGAGCGTGCCTGGACCGAGCCGGACCTTCCCGCCGGTTCGTTCGGCGACGTCCTGGATGATGGCGTAGCCGTGGCGGTCGCCGTCGGCCAGCGCGAGGAGGATGTGCAGGGTGATCGGGGGCAGCGGCAGCAGGGCGGCGGCTTCGTCAGTGAGTCGGGTCACTCCCTGAATATAGTCACAGTGGATATATACGTCAAGACGCTGGTCGTGACTTGTCAGTCATGAGTCATGAGTCTTGAGCCCTGAGCCGTGAGCCTATTTCTTCGGAAACTCCTCGGGTTTTGCCGGAGCGGCCACAAATCCGAGCGGCTCCCCCTTGCTGGTCGGCGGCGTGCCGATGACGTAGAGGATCTCGCCCGCGAATGGCGCGCGGACTTCCTCCACCGTCTGGCCGTGGAAGTCGGTGATGCGGCCGATGAGCGCCCCCTCGGCCACCGTCTGCCCCTTCTCGACCAGCGGATAGAAGATGCCGGTGTGCTGGCTGGTGAGCACCTGGTTGCGCCCGAGGAAGACGATGTGCTCGACCGGGTCGGGACCGGCGGCGCGCATCTTCAGGTGCTTGAGCACGCCCGCCACGCCGCGCTCGATCCGCGCGACGGACTCCTCGTCGCTCTGGCCCATGCCGCCCGATTCGATCGTCAGCGCCGGCTTGCCGCGGGTGATGGCGGTGTTCTCGAGGTAAACCGACGCGGCCGGATCGCTCGGACGGCCGTTGTCGAGGATGACGTGGTCCAGGCCGAACGCGGCCGCGAGCTGCCGGATGTTCTCGACGAGCGGCGGCGCCGCGTTGATCGTCCAGTAGAGATACGGCCGGAGCGACTCGTTCGCGTCGCCGCAGTGCAGGTCGATCAGGTACTGCGTGCGCTCGATGAACTCGCGGGTGATGGCGAAGGCGATCCGCTCGGAGATCGTGCCGTCGGCCCGTCCGGGGAACACGCGGTTGAGGTTCTTGTGATCGCCGGGCGTGTAGTAGATCGCGCGGCCGAGGAACGCCGGCATGTTGGCCACGTGGATCATCACAATCGTCCCCGAGAGTTCCTTCGGGTCGATCGCCGCGCGGAGCCGCTGCAGCGCCAGGATCGGCGGGTACTCGGCGCCGTGCGTGCCGGCGACCAGGGTGAGCACGGGCCCGGGCTTCGCGCCGTTGAGAATCGAGAACGGAATCACCGTGCCGGGGTCGGCCCCGCGCGCCGGGACCGGCACCTCGCCCGAGACCGTGGTCCCTGGCTGGGCGGTGACGCCGGCGACCGTGAACGCCGACTGCGCCGACGCGGGGAGGGAACCCGTCAGCACGAAGGTCGCGATGACGGCGGAGACTGTCCATGCTCGCATCTGTCATCCTCCAGGGCGAATGTCGCCAGACGATATCACGAACCCGTGAGCCCGGCCCGACTTCGCGCGTCACCCTTGACAGCACAGCAGCGGTGCGTATGCTGGAACTCCACTGGATCGTGACGACCGCCCAGGCTCTCCATCCGGACGCATTCAGATGACCCCACCCGTGAAGCGCGTCTTGCTCTCCTGGTCGTCGGGCAAGGACTCGGCGTGGACGCTTCACGTGCTCCGTCAGGATCCCACGGTGGAGGTCGTCGCACTGCTCACGACCTTCAACCAAGCCGCAGGTCGCGTCGCCATGCACGCGGTGCGCCGGGAACTGGTCCTGGCGCAGGCCGACCGCGCCGGTCTGCCGCTGTGGGAGGTTCCGCTGCCCGCTCCGTGTTCCAACGAAGTCTACGAGCGGCAGATGCGCGGCGCGCTGGAACGGGCGCGCGCCGGTGGCCTCACACACGTCGCATTCGGCGATCTGTTCCTGGAGGACGTCCGGCGCTATCGCGAGGAGCGCATGGCGGGAAGCGGCCTCGAGCCGATCTTCCCGCTCTGGGGACGCCCGACGCGTGAACTCGCGGAGGAGATGATCGCGGCCGGCCTCAAGGCGACGCTCACCTGCGTCGATCCCGGACACGTCGACCGCCTGTTCGCCGGCCGCGCGTTCGATGCGTCGCTGATGGCCGAACTTCCGGCTACTGCCGACCCGTGCGGTGAGAACGGCGAGTTCCACTCATTCGTGCACGCCGGACCGATGTTCACCTCGCCCATCGGAATCGCTGTTGGAGAAGTCGTGGAGCGCGAGGGGTTTGTGTTCTGCGATGTGCAGAATCGTCCCTGAGCCCTGCCCGCCTTCGCGCGGAGCGCTTCGGCGGGTCCGCCATAGCCCGCGCGGTCTGTGCGCGGGCGACGGCGGAAGCCTTGAGCCCTGAGCCCTGAGCCTGTAAGCTCATCTCGTGAACTACCGAATCCTGGGCCGTACCGGCGTCCGCGTGTCGCCCCTGTGCCTGGGCACGCTCAACTTCGGCGGTCCGACCCCGGACGACGAGGCCGCGCGCGTCGTGGCCGCGGCGCTCGACGCCGGCATCAACATCGTCGACACCTCCGACAGTTACCACGCGGGACGTTCGGAGGAGGCGGTGGGGAAGGCCCTCGCGGGGCGCCGGGACCGCGTGGTGCTCGCCACCAAGGTGCACTTCCCGACCGGCAGCGGCCCGAACGACGGCGGCAACTCCCGGCTGCACATCCTGCGCGCGTGCGACGACTCGCTCCGCCGGCTGAGGACCGACTACATCGATCTCTACCAGGTGCACCGGCCGAGCCCGGAGATCCCGATCGAAGAGACGCTCGGCGCCCTGACCGATCTCGTGAGGGCGGGGAAGGTACGATACGCGGGGTGTTCCACGCACCCCGCCTGGATGGTGATGGAGGCACTGGCGGCGAGCGAGCGGCACGGCTTCGTGCGCTACGTCAGCGAGCAGCCGCCCTACAACCTGCTCGATCGGCGGATCGAGAACGAACTGGTGCCGCTGGCGCAGCGCCACAACCTGGCGCTGCTGCCCTGGGCCCCGATCGCGCAGGGGGTGCTCGCCGGCCGGTATCGGCTGGGGCAGGTGCTGCCGGAGGACTCCCGCGCGGCGCGGCTGCCCGACAGCATCTACTCGCGGCGGGTCACGGCAAGAGGCATCGAGGCCGGGGAGGCGTTCGCGGCGCTCGCCCGGGCGCACGGCCTGACGCCGGGCCAGCTCGCGCTGCTCTGGTGCAAGGATCAGCCGGGCGTGACGGCTCCCGTGGCCGGACCTCGAACGATCGAGCAGTTGCGGGACCTGCTGCCCGTGCTCGAGTTGACGCTCACCGGCGAACTGCGCGCCGCGTGCGACGAGATCAACCCGCCCGGCACGGCGATCGTGGACTTCCATAACACGGCGGGCTGGATGAAGACGGTGATCTAGAAGGCTCAGGGCTCAAGGCTCAAGGCTCAGGACCAAGACTCAAGACCCAAGACCTTGACATGTTCCTCCTCTTTCCGTGGGTCGCGTGGATTGCGGCGGCTACGTCGGCCGTCCTGCTCGTCTTCCTCTGGAAGCTCGGAGAAGTAGACCGGAGAAGCCTCCTCGCGCTCCTGGGGGCATTCCTGGTGGCGGCCTACGGGCAGTTCGTGGCCAGGTCGGACCTCGTGAACAAGGTGGGGCTCGTCCTCCAGACGCTCCTGGCGGTCTATCTGATCGTGCGGCTCAAGGTCGGCCGGTGACTCCAGGTCCTGCTGGCGATCGACCTGGTTCTCCAAAGAAATTCCGCCGATGATCAAACGCGCGGCCTCGGTCCTGATCGCTGCGGGAATCGTGCTCGTTGCGGCCGGCTACGCCGTCACGACCAGTGTCGTGCCGTCGGCGGCCGCGGATGCCCTCCTGTACCCGGCGCGTCGCCACGTCACCGAGCCGCCCCCGCCCGGCTGCAAAGACGCGGTGTTCGCCGGCGAAGGCGTGACGCTGAAGGGTTGGCGGTGCGAGGCGGTCGGCCAGAGGCTTGGAACGGTCGTCTTCCTGCACGGTATCGCCGACAACCGCTCCAGCGTGAGTGGCGCCGTCACCAGGTTCACCGATAGGGGGCTCGACGTGGTCGCCTACGACAGCCGGGCACAGGGTGACTCGACCGGCGCCGCCTGCACCTACGGCTACTGGGAGAAGCGCGATCTCAGGCACGTGATCGACGCGGTCGGTCCCGGTCCGATCGTGCTGGTGGGCACGTCGCTGGGCGCTGCCGTGGCTCTCCAGGAGGCGCCGGACGATCCCCGCGTGGTGGGCGTCGTCGCTGCGGAAGCCTTCTCGGACCTGCGGACCGTGGCGTGGGAACGGGCGCCGCGCTTCCTGACCGACGGCATGATCCGGCGCGCCTTCTCGATCGCGGAGGCCCGCGGCGCCTTTCGAGCGGACGAGGTCAGCCCGGTCGCGGCGGCCCGCCGGATCCGCGTGCCCGTGCTCCTGATCCACGGCGCGCTGGACACCGACACGCCGCCGGATCATTCGCGCCGGATCTTTGCGGCGCTCGCCGGGCCCAGGGAACTCATCCTGGTCGAAGGCGCCCATCACAACGAGTCGCTGCGGGCCGAGGGGACGTGGCAGCGAATCGAGAGCTGGGTGGAAGACGTGCTGGCGTCGCGCGAACCGCGCTGAACCATGGAAACCGAAGAACAACGAATCCAACGAGTCCTGCGCGACACGGTCGCCATCAGCCCGTACGATCCGGCGTGGCCCGCGCTGTTCCGTCAGGAGAAGGAGCACTTGCTCTCCTGCCTGCCCGCGGATCTCGTCAGGCGAATCGAGCATTTCGGCAGCACCGCCGTGCCCGGCCTGGCCGCAAAGCCCATCGTCGACATGCTGGTCGAAGTCGCCGACTTGCAGGCGACCCGGGTCGGGATCGCGCCGGTGCTCGAAGCGCAGGGCTACGACTACTTCTGGCGTCCGACCAATGGAGACGACGGCCCGCCGTTCTACGCGTGGTTCATCAAGCGTGATCGGCCGGGCGGGGCGCGTACGCACCACATCCACATGGTCGAGGCCGAGTTCACCGAGCACTGGGACCGGCTCCTGGTCCGCGACTTCCTGATCGACCACCCGGAGGTGGCCGGGGAATACGAAGCGGTCAAGATCCGTCTGGCATCGGACTTCCCGGGCGATCGGGTGGCGTACACCCGAGGGAAGACGGACTTCATCGCGCGTGTGACCGAACAGGCGAAGCGATACTATTCGCACGGGAGAGGGAACGCGGAGCGGGAGGCCGCGCGCAGGACCGACGTCGAAGTGAAGCCGTCCGGCATCGAAGGCCTCGGGATCTTCGCCGGGCGCCCGGTTCGCGCCGGCGAGCGCATCCGGCAGGTCCACGTCGTCCGAGAGATCACGCCGGAATCGCCGATTCGCCCGGACCTCGGCGAGCGGCAGGACCACTGCTCGTACCCGGACGGAAAGGTCGTCCTGATCGCCTTCCCGGAGCGGCACATCAACCACAGCTGGACCCCAACGCCTGGGAACTGGACGAGGGCACCTCGTCCGTTCTGGTGGCGCGGCGCGACATCGCCGCCGGCGAAGAGGTCACGATCGACTACAACGTCAACATCGCGGACGGGACGGCGTGGCCGTGCCGGTGCGGCGCTGCCCGCTGCCGTGGTGAGGTGGCGGGCGGTTTCTTCCACTTGCCTGTAGAGTGGCAGCGCGAGTACCGTCCCCTGTTGGCCGAGTAGTTCGTGCGCCGGCACCGGGAGCGGCTGGCTGAACAGGATAGTGGCCGCGATTGAGGGAAAGAGCCGTGTGAAGCGCGGTGGAGCGCGTGATGTCGGCCGACGGCCGGAAGATGGTGCCGAGCCAGGCGCGCGCCCGTCGTCCGACCAGGGAGTCACGCCGATGGAAGCAGCACTGTCGAGGCTGGGTTACGTCATGATGGCTCTCGGTCTTGGCGGGCTCGTCCTGAGCCGGTCCGCGTTTTCACCAATAGCTCTCGTCATCGCCGGCCAGGCGCTTGCCGTGTCCGTCATGATCTGGGCACGACTCACGTTCGGCCGGCGGAGCTTCCACGCCACCGCCACGCCCACCGATGGCGGCCTCGTCACGACCGGTCCCTACCGCTTCGTTCGCCACCCGATCTACGCGAGCGTCTGCCTGTTCACGTGGGTGAGCTGCGCAGGGCATCTCTCCGCGCTCTCGATCGGGCTGGCCGCGGTCGTCACTCTTGGCGCGGCCATGCGCATCGCCGCCGAGGAGAAACTCCTGCGTGCCCGCTACCCGGAGTATGCCGCCTACGCGAGCCGGACCAGGCGCCTGGTTCCCTTTCTCTTCTGAAGAGACCGATCACCGCACCGCCGCGTGATTCACCCTCGTGGATGTCCGAGAGTCCCGGTGCGGCTCGGTCGCCGTTGACATCAGATGCGTGATGCGTGATGATCGCGGCATGCGCACCACCCTCGACATCGACGACGACGTGCTTCAGGCGGCAAAGGAGCTGGCCTCGGCGCACCGCGTGACCGCCGGCCGGATGCTGTCCGATCTGGCGCGCCGGGCGCTGACGCCGACGCCGGCGCGCCAGGTTCGTAACGGTGTGCCGGTGCTGCCGCGGCGGCCGCAGGGGCGCCCTCGGCCGACGATGAAGCTCGTCAACGAGTTGAGGGACGCGTGAAGTCGACGTCGCTGCTCGACGTCAACGTGCTCGTCGCGCTCTTCGATCCGGACCACGTCCACCACGAACTGGCCCACGACTGGTTCGCCGAGCACGGGCGCTCCAGCTGGGCGACCTGCCCCATCACCGAGAACGGGTTCGTGCGCGTGCTCGCGACGCCCGCCTACGGCGCGGCCGTGGCCAGGGTCACCGAGCTGGCCGGGCGGCTGTCCCGATTCTGCGCCAGCGGCGGCCATGTCTTCTGGGAGGACTCCGTCTCTCTGCTCGACGCCAGCCTGTTCGACTGGTCGGCTGCCGTCGGGCACCGGCAGGTGACCGACGTCTATCTCCTGGCCCTCGCGCGCGCTCGCGGCGGGCGGCTGGTCACCTTCGACCGCTCCATTCCCCTGCGGGCCGTCAAGGGCGCGACGGCGAAGCACCTGGTGGTGGTGGGCCCGGCAGACTGAAGCCGAGGCCGGGGAGGCGATGCCCTGCCCATCGTGGGCGGTCGCCGATGCCGACAGCCGGGAACCCTCGGCCGGCGGCTGTCGGCCGTCGTTCGCGCCCTGTCGCGGCTTGTCGTCGAGGTGCACCTGGCAGCCCGCGCGTCGGCACCGCGATCACTTCGGCAGGGAGGCCAGCACGTCGATGTCCGCCTGGTCGGCGGGCCGGCCCGTGCGCTTCGACGCGATGAGATCGTCGCGTCCGAGATAGGGAACGCGCGTGCCCTGAATTCGGCGGACGACCCGCCCCACCCAGGCGCGTTCGAAGCTGACGGTCCACGCGACGGTCAGGATGTCGACCCGAGGATCGTCGCCGACGATGGTGATTGGGCGTCGGGCAATTTCGGAGGCATCGAGTTCGCGCGCACCGACCCGTGCAGGGTTGCCGCGACACCGCCGGCCAGCAGGTACCGCGCCCGGTGGCGGTTCAGCAGCCGGCAGACACGAAGCACGCGGTTATCGGTACCAGGGATTGGTTTGCGCACGTCTCCACCGCTCGTATTCGGCGAAGGTGGCGAACGACCGGGCGAACGGCCGGAACCGGTAGGGAGTCAGCGCGCGGAAATCGCAGAACAGCCGCTCGGCCTCGGCGAGGCGCGCCCCGGCGCCTCGCGCGTTCCTCCGCACCCTCCGCGCTCGCGGTCGCGACGTCATGCGCGGGATTATACCGCAGCCTCGCTGTCTCGGCGCCTGTCTCAGCGGCGTACCGCTACCGGCCCGGCGCCTGCCCGTAGAACTTCCAGTCGATCGCCATGTCGCGCGTCAGCTTCTGCCGGCCGAGGATCAGGCGCAGCAGCGTGATGGGCATGTTGCCCTGGCGCAGGATCTCGTCGTGGAACGCCTTCTCGCGCATCTGGCCCGAGTCGACGACCTCCTTCCGCAGCGCGCGCAGCTGGAGGCCGCCCAGCAGGTACGCCGCCTGGTAGAGCGGGCCGTAGTCGCCCTGGAACGACCGCCGCACTTCGCCGATCGCGTTCTCGCGCTCGAAGCCGACGCGATCGACCAGGAAGTCCACGCATTCCTGCGGCGACCAGTCGCCCATGTGGAACTTGAGCGAGAAGATGATCCGGGCGCAGCGGTGCATCCGCCAGAACAACGCGCCGATCCGCTTCTCGGGCGTGTCGTGGAAGCCGATGTCGTACATCGTCAGCTCCCAGTAGAGCGGCCAGCCCTCGCTGTAGAACGGGCTGCTGCCGCCGAGCGCGGGGCGGTAACCCCGGTAGCGGGCGCTCGTGTAGAAGACCAGGTTGTGGCCCGGGAATCATCTCGTGGAAGGCCGTCGCGTGCGAGAACGGCGTGTTGTTGCCCCGCATGCTCTGGAGCCGGGCGTCGTAGTCCATCGTGTCGGTCGGGTACGACACGCTGATCTCGGTCCCTCCCGTGAAGAAGGGGTTCACCAGCTGCCGCTCGGGCGTCATCATGATCATGTGCAGCGACTCGGCCGCGACGGCGGGCACGGTCAGCAGGTCGCGCGTCCGGAGGTAGTCCACCGCCTCGAACATCAGGTCTCGGATGACGCCGACCTGGCCGCCCGGCGGCGGGTGGATCCCCTTCATCTTCTCGAGCGCGGCCTTCCAGTCGTCGCCCAGGCCCAGCTGGCGTGACGACTTCTTCATCTCCGCCTCGCACCATCCGAACTCCGTCTCGGCGATCGCGATCAGTTCCTCGGGCGTGTAGGGAACGAGCTCGTCCTGGAGGTCGAAGATCAAGCCCTGCCGGCCGCGCGCCTTCCCGGCGATGCCGGAGGCGTCGGTCTTTCGCGGCGGGTTCTCGGCAAGCGCGACGCCCTCGCGGGCAATCTGCTGCTCCGCGGTCTTCCTGATGTAGAGGTAGTCCACCTGTGCGTTGCGCGAGAGCTTGTCGAAGTCGAGCGTCCGGAGCGCCTTGAGCCAGCTCTCGAAGAACGCGCGGTCGCGGCGCACGCCGCCCTGGGCCGCGTCGCCGCGGCCGCCCCGCGCGGGCCCGCGGAACCGCTGGACGATGTCGGTCATCTCGTCCTGGGGAAGGGCGATGAGCTCCTTGAGATCGGGTACCGAGGGGTACTTGGGCGGGGCGGCCGGCGCGATGGCGGTGGACCCGGCAGCGGACGCCTCCGGCGAGGCCCCGTCGGTCGCCGCAATCTTCCCGCGCAGCGCCGCCGCGTACGCCTGCAGCGCCGCGTCGGCTTTCTTGTAGGGCAGCCCGTTCCACCAGGTGAAGAGCGGGTCGTACCCGTTGTAGAAGGTGAACCACTCGTTGAGGCTCGACCGGAGCTGGTCCACGGCGGCCGGCACCCGCGCCGCCAGGTCTCTCGCGACCGGGATGCCGGCCGCCGGCGCACCACCGGCCGGTCCCTTCTCGAGGCCGGCGCGAACGCGCTCGATTTCGCTCGTCATCGCGGTCAGCGCGCCGGCGGCCTTCTCCGGGTCCAGAATCCTCCATCCGGATTCGCGCCTCGACCAGGCGGACGATCGCCGGGCCGAAGGGGACGAACGGAGTGAGACGGGCGAGCGTGACGCCGTCGGCGTCGAGCTGGCGGAGATTCGACTGGACCGTCGTCTCGAGCGTTTCGAGTTCCGCCCGGCCGGCCGGGGTGAGCGCGGCGCGGTCGGGGCCCGCGAGGGCCGTCTGCCAGTCGAGGTCGAATCGCTTCAGGCGCGCGATGCGGTTCGGCGACAGCGGCTCGGGCGGCGCGACGGGCGCGCCGCCGCGGGCTCCACGGCCCCGTCCGCCGCCGAGGTAGTTTCCGGCGAGGGTCGTGCGATCGAGCGTGTAGCGCACCGTGACCAGGCGCATCTCGCTCTGCCGCGCCGTCAGCAGCGGCCGGAGATCCTTGGGCGGCGGCTGGTCTGCCGCCGCGCCCTGCGCGGGCGGCGGCTGAGCGTGCAGCGAGGCGACGAGGACGCCGAACGACAGGACCAGTGTCAGGACGCGGCGAGTCAGCCGATGCGACATGGAACGGGATCTCCGGAGGCCCGTGAACCATATCAATCGGATCCCGACGGGGTCAAGGGCTGAAGGCTTCGGGCTACGGGCTACGGGCTTTGGCAAGTGCGAGGTACGAGTAAGAAGTACGAAGTGAGAGGTGATGTGGAAAGTGCGGAGATCGGGCCAGTGTCCGTCGAACGCTATCGCGCCCGGTTCATGGATGCCTGAGGAATCTCGAGTAGAAAGCCGTGAACACCAGGACAATGCCAGTATTCACCGTCAGCCCTTCCCACGCCGCGCGTGCAGGTCGGCAAAGAACTTGATCACCGCCGGATCTTCCATGAAGTCGTAGCGGTACCTGGGGCCGTAGTCGACCCACAGCTCCTCGCCGGCGGCGATGTCCCGCAGCGCCACGATCTTGACGAACGGGGGCTCGCAGATCTTCTCGAACCTCACGTTCTGGAACTCGGCCGGCGCGTAATTCATCCGCGTGAACACGTTGCCGTTGACGCCGTCGATGGTCGTGATGCCGCCGGTGTGCGGTTTCGCGCAGTCGAGCAGCCCCATCATGTACTGCCACCGGTCGGCGCTCGCCCGGCGCAAGTACTCCTCGTCGGTGATGAACTCCCCGGTGTAGGCCCCCAGATAGGCGCCCTTCGGGATGGCCACCTTCGTGTAGACGCCGTTTCCCGCGTGCGGAATCCTGGACGTCCTGATTTCGAGCTGCTTCTCGTAGGGCGTCTGGCCGTGGGACAGCGCGACGGCCGCCGCGACCGCGACGGCCGAAATGAGGAACCGAAGTCTAGATCGTTTCATCTCCGCCTCCCTTCGGTGGCCGGCTCCGCCGGATCCCGGTGTCGCCGCGGCGGACAGGCAGGAGTCTAGCACGCCCCCAATGAATGGGCTCCGCGGCGCGCAGCCTTGACAGCCGACCGGCGGTGCGTATGCTGGGAAGCCTGTGAACGGTGTCGCCCCGAGTTGCGCTGGCGACACGGCAGAAGAGGGTCTTCATCTCGCTTGGTGTCTATGCAGAAGGGCTCTGAAGCTTGGCTGGCCGTCCTGGGGCTCGGTCCGGCGGCAACTCAGGACGAGATCAAGGAAGCCTACCGGGACCTGACCAGGGTGTGGCATCCCGATCGATTCAGCGGCGATCCGCGGCTCCAGAAGAAGGCCGAAGAGAAGCTGAAGGAAATCAACGGCGCCTTCGAGCGGCTTCGGCCGGTCAGGCCAGCCGGTCCCGGCACCGGCGTTGGCACCGGACGGACGCGGGGAAGCACGGGCACATCCGATCAGCAGGCCCCGCGGACGTCCGAGGGTCGCTCGACGAACCGTTCCGTGCGCCTGGTCGTCCCCTACCGGGAGGTCCGGATCGACGACCGCCGTGGGACCCTGGTGGACCTGAGCATCTCGGGCGCGCAACTCCTGCTCGATTTCGTCCCGACCAGAGAGACCGACGTGACGATCAGGCTTCAGGCGAAGGGGGCAGCCCTCGAACTCCCGGCGCGCGTGGTGCGGGCCACTCTCGCCACGCCAAGCGAGAACGCCGACCCGACGCGGACCCAATGGACCGTGGGTGTGATGTTCGTCGGGCTCTCCCCCGAAGTCCGCCGAGCCATTCCCCGGTTCTACAACCTGCTCCTCGAGGGCAGCGGGAAACCGAGGAAGTCGCGCTGAACTGGCCGCGTCGTGAAACGAGGCGGTGGGCGAACTCGGAACCGCCCGTCGCCGCGCCGGCCCTGCGACGAGCCGCCCACCGTCGTGCTACGCTCATCTGTAGTGAGGAGGCGTATGAGCGAGCCGATCCGAACGGCGTGTCTCGCGGCCGGGCTCCTTGCGATGGCGGCGATCGGCGTGAGGACGGCCGGGCCGCAAGTGGTGCGACAGACGCTCGCCAACGGCCTGCGAGTGATCGTCGTGCGCGACGCGCTCGCTCCCGTCGTCACCTCCCAGGTCAACTACCTCGTCGGGTCGAACGAGGCGCCGGCCGGGTTCCCCGGCCTGGCCCACGCCCAGGAGCACATGATGTTCCGGGGCAGCTCCTCCCTGTCCGCGGCGCAGTTGTCCACCATCTCGGCGGCGATGGGCGGCGACTTCGACGCCAACACCACGCAGACGGTCACGCGGTACTTCTTCACCGTCCCGGCGGCCGACCTCGACATCGCGCTTCACATCGAAGCCGAGCGGATGCGGGGCGTGCTCGACACGCAGGCGCTGTGGGACAAGGAGCGCGGCGCCATCGAGCAGGAAGTGGCGCGCGACCTGTCGGATCCCGATTACGTCTTCTACACCCGGCTCCTCGCGTCGATGTTCGCGGGTACGCCGTACGCCCACGACGCGCTGGGGACGCGCGAGTCGTTCGACAAGACGACCGGCGACATGCTCCAGGCGTTCCAGGAAGCCTGGTACGCGCCGAACAATGCCGTGCTGGTGATCGCCGGCGACGTGGACCCCGCGAAGACGATGGCCGAGGTCGAGGCCCTGTTCGGTTCGATTCCGTCGAAGACGCTTCCGGCGCGGCCAGCCGTGGTCCTGCAGCCGATGACGTCCCAGACGATCGCGCTCGACACCGACCGCCCATATGGCCTCGCGGCGGTCGCGGTGCGGTTTCCGGGTTCGGACAGCGCCGACTTCGCCGCCGCCACCATCCTCGCCGACGTGCTCGCGAGCCAGCGGGCCGACCTCTACGCCCTGGTGCCGGCAGGGCGCGCGCTGTCGGCCGAGTTTGCGTTCAGCCCGTTCCGCGAATCCGGGATCGCGTACGCCCTCGCGGCGTTTCCCAAGGGCGGCGACGGCCGCCAGCTCGTGGCCACGCTCGAGCGGATCCTGAACGCCTACGCGACCGGCGGGGTGCCGGCCGAGCTGGTGGAGGCCGCCAAGCGGAAGGAAATCGCGGACGACGCGTTCAACATGAATGCCGTGTCGGGCCTGGCCGACACGTGGTCGGACGCCGTGGCGGTCGAGGGCCGGAACTCCCCCGATGAGGACATCGAGGCGATCCGGCGGGTGACGCCGGAGGATGTCGACCGCGTCGCGAAGAAGTACCTGCTCGACGTGCCGCACGTGATCGGGGTCCTCACGCCGGCCAAGTCCGGCGCGGCCGCCCCGGTGAGTGCGAGGCGGGGCAAGGAGTCGTTCGCCAGCAAGGAGATCCAGCCGGTGGCCCTGCCGGACTGGGCGCAGAAGGTCATGGCGGAGCCGCGCCTGCCCGAGTCGACGGTGCATCCGTCGGTGATGACGCTCCCGAACGGACTTCGCGTCATCGTCCAGCCCGAGACGATCAGCGAGACGGTCACCGTGGTGGGGCAGGTGAAGACCACGCCCGAACTGCAGGTGCCGGCCGGCGAAGAAGGCGTGGCGGCGGTGCTCGACGACCTGTTCTTGTACGGGACGACGGGCCTGGACCGGATCCAGTTCCAGAAGGCGCTCGACGACATCGCGGCCGACGAGTCGGCCGGGACGAGCTTCTCGCTGCACGTGTTGTCGTCGCACTTCGACGACGGGATGCGGCTGCTGGCCGCCAACCTGCTCGAGCCGGCGCTGCCGCAAGCGGCCTTCGAGACCGTGCGCGAGGAGACGGCCTCGACGATCGCCGGCGAGCTGGAGAGTTCGGGGTACCTGTCGCAGCGGGCGCTGAAGGTCGCGCTCCATCCCAAGGGCGACCCGTCGCTCAGGCACGCCACGCCGGCCACGGTTCGAGGCTTGTCGCTGGATCGCGTGACGGCGTACTACCGCTCGGTCTTCCGTCCCGACATGACGACGATCGTGGTCATCGGGAACGTGCAGCCCGGGCAGGTGAGAGCGATCGTCGAGCGCTCGTTCGGAACGTGGAAGGCGGTCGGGCCCAAGCCCGTCACCACCCTGCCGTCGATCCCCGCGAACAGGCCGTCGGCGGTCGCCGTGCCCGATTCGAGCCGCGTGCAGGACGAGGTCACGCTGGCCGAGACGGTGGGCATCACCCGGTTCTCGCCCGATTACTATGCGCTGCGGGTCGCCAACGAAGTCCTGTCCGGAGGGTTCTACGCCAGCCGGCTGTACCGGGACCTGCGGGAAGAGACAGGCCTCGTCTACACGGTGGACTCGTCGCTCGAGGCGGGGCGCACCAGGGCGTTCTACACAGTGACCTACGCTTGCGACCCGCCGAACGTGTCGAAGGCCCGTGCGCTCGTCGAGCGCGACCTGCAGCGGCTTCGGACCGCGGAGGTCGGGGCCGAGGAGCTCCGCCGGGCCAAGACGCTGCTCGTCCGGCAGATCTCGCTGTCCGAGTCGAGCGTGGACGCCATCGCCGAGCGGCTGCTCGGAGAAGCCGTCGAGGGCCTGCCGCTCGACGAAGCGACCCGGGCGGCGGGCCGCTACCTGGCGACGACCGCAGCCGACGTGAAGGCCGCGGTTGGCCGGTGGATCAGGCCCGACGGCTTCGTGCAGGTGTCGGTGGGGCCGCCGCCGAAATGAGCGGACGGCCCTGCGGAGTGTCTCCCATGACACCACCACCTCCCGGTGACACTGTCCCCTCCTCGCCCGGCCTCACGAGCGAGGAAGCCCGCCGGCGGCTCGAGAGGTTCGGCCCGAACACCATTCCCGACACGGCGCTGCATCCCCTGCGCCGGGCACTGGCCAAGTTCTGGGCGCCGGTGCCATGGATGCTCGAAGCGGCGATCGTGCTCGAACTGGCGCTCGGCAAGAACGTCGAGGCGTCGATCATCGCGGGGCTCCTGGCCTTCAACGCCGTGCTCGGATTCTTCCAGGAAGGGCGCGCCCAGGCGACGCTGGCGGCGCTGAAGTCGCGGCTGGCGCTGAACGCGTCGGTCCGCCGGGACAAGGCCTGGATGACCATCGCGGCGGCCGGACTGGTCCCGGGCGACGTCGTGAAGCTGTCGCTCGGCGCGGTCGTCGCCGCCGACGTGCGCCTGCTCGAAGGCGAGGTGCTGCTCGATCAGTCCATGATCACCGGCGAATCGATCCCCATCGAGGCGGGGCCGGGCCTGGACACCTTTGCGGGGGCGCTGGTCCGGCGCGGCGAAGCCGTCGCGGAGGTCACCTCGACCGGCGCGCGCACGAAGTTCGGACGCACGGCGGAACTGGTCCGTACCGCGCACGTCGTCAGCTCCCAGCAGAAGGCCGTCCTGCGCGTGGTGCGCAACCTGGCGATGTTCAACAGCGTGATCATCGTGCTCCTGGTGGCCTACGCCTGGGCGCTCGGCATGACGTTCGGCGAGATCGTTCCCCTGGTGCTCACGGCGGTGCTGGCGTCGATCCCGGTGGCGCTGCCGGCCACCTTCACGCTGGCGGCGGCCATCGGCGCGCAGTCCCTGGCGCACAGGGGCGTCCTGCCCACCCGGCTTTCCGCCGTGGACGAAGCGGCAAGCATCGACGTCCTGTGCTCGGACAAGACAGGCACGTTGACGCGCAACGAGCTGAAGGTGACGGCTGTCCGCCCGATGGCCGGCTTCGACGAGGCGCGCGTCCTGGGACTGGCCACCCTGGCGAGTTCGGACGGCGGGCAGGATCCCGTTGACGGAGCCATTCGCTCGGCTGGCGCGCAACACGTGGTTTCCGGTCTGCCGAGGCTGCGCCGATTCCTGCCGTTCGACCCCAACACGAAGATGTCCGAGGCCACGGCTGTCGATTCGACCGGAGCCGCGGTGCGCATCGTCAAGGGAGCCTTTGCCGCGGTCACGGGCCTCACGCCGTCCGTGCCGGACGCGCTCGCGGCAGCGAGCGAGCTCGAGGCGCAGGGATTCCGTGTCCTGGCCGTCGCGGCGGGGCCGCCGGAGGCGCTGAAGCTCGCGGGGATCATCGCGCTCAGCGACCCGCCTCGAAGTGATTCCGCGGCGCTCATCACCGAGTTGCGCGCCCTTGGCGTCCGCACCGTCATGGTGACGGGCGACGCGCCGGCGACGGCAGCCATCGTGGCTCGCGCGGTGGGCCTCGAGGGCGCGGTCTGCACCGCCCGGGCCCATCCCCGCGACCGTCGGCGCGGAGGATTTCGCGGTCTTCGCCGGCGTGCTTCCGGAAGGAAAGTACAACCTCGTCAAGGCGTTCCAGAAGAGCGGCCACACCGTCGGCATGTGCGGCGACGGGGCCAACGACGCCCCGGCGCTGCGCCAGGCGCAGATGGGGATCGCCGTCTCGACCGCGACCGACGTCGCCAAGTCGGCCGCCGGGATCGTGCTGACCGAACCCGGGCTGAGCGGCATCGTCGCGTCGGTCAAGGAAGGCCGCGTGACGTTCCAGCGCATTCTCACCTACACGCTGAACTCCGTGATCAAGAAGGTCGTGCAGGTGCTCTTTCTCGCGGTGGGCCTGGTCATGACGGGGCAGGCGATCCTGACCCCGATGCTGATGGTCATCCTGATGATCACCGGTGATTTCCTGGCGATGTCCCTGACGACGGACAACGTGCGACCGTCGCCGGCGCCCAACGCCTGGCGAATCGGCCCGTT
The DNA here is from genome assembly GCA_963776495.1 of uncultured Acidobacteriota bacterium. Classification (GTDB taxonomy): domain Bacteria; phylum Acidobacteriota; class Vicinamibacteria; order Vicinamibacterales; family Fen-181; genus FEN-299. The sequence goes on from CAVZMW010000004.1 coordinate 910,198, forward strand.
GACCGTCGCGGCCGTCGTCATGGGAATCGCCGAGCTGATCTTCTGCACCGGCGTCGTGGCCGCCGGCAGGTTTGGCCTCGACCTCGGAATCGAGGCGCTGAGAACCCTGTCGCTGGTCGCGCTGGTGTTCGGCAGTGAGGCGGCGCTCTACGCCGTTCGCGAGCGACGGCGCCTGTGGAACTCCCGGCCAGGTCTCTGGGTGGTCGTCTCGTCGGTCTGCGACCTCGTGATCATCGTGACGCTGGCCATGCGCGGTATCGCCATGACGCCGCTGCCGCTTCCGGTGATTGGCTGGACGCTGGCTGCGGCTGCCGCCTTCGGGTTCGTCCTGGATCTGATCAAGGTGCCCGTGTTCAGCCGACTGGGGATTTCGTAGGGCCTTCCGCTCGGAGCGCCCCGAGCCCTGGCTCATGACTCGGCAAGCCGTCATTGGCCACGCTTGAGTATTCCCCCGCGCAGGTGTAGGTTTCCGTACGGCCCGCCAACGCGGGCCCAAGGAGGAGCATCGTGGGATTCATTGCATGGATCGTGGTTGGCTTGATCGCAGGCTGGCTGGCCGGCAAGGTGATGAAGGGCGGTGGCTATGGCGTGGTCGTAGACATCGTGCTCGGCCTCCTCGGCGGCGTCGTCGGGGGATGGGTGTTCGGGCTGCTCGGCATCTGGCCCGGCGGCGGCATGATCGGCTCCATCCTGGTGGCGTTCGTGGGCGCCGTGATCTTGGTTTGGATCACCCGACTGCTGAAGCGGGCCTGACCGGATCTGCGCCGCCTCACTTGCGCTGCTTCTGTGCGAGAGGCGCAAGTAGGAAGTAGGAAGTACGAAGTACGAAGTATGGAGTAGGCGGTGGCCGCAAGTCGCGAGTCGCGGGCCGTAAGGCGTGAGGCGTGCTCAGAAAATGGCGCCAGCGCTTGATGCGAGACCGCGATTCTGAGCGGCCGGCCGGGCCGGGCGCCTCGCTCGTGGGCCGCTCCGCAGGCCGGGAAAGCGTCCTCGCGGTGCGGCGATTTCCGGATCGGGGCGTCGGGCTTGGGCTATTCGCGCTGGATCGACCGCACGCCCTGCGCCCGGGAAATCGCGGCACGCGCTCGTCGCTTTCCGTGCCATCGCCGGACGGCCTGCTCCGAAGGCCCGCTCGCGACGCATCCCGTCCCCGCCGGCTCGGTCTCGAATCGCGGCCGCCGCGCGTGACGCCGGGCTCCGCAGAGACCATTTTCATGGGCCAGGGTGAGCCCCGGCTCATGACGCAGTAAGGCGGAAGGCGCAAGGCGCAAAGCGTCTAGATCGCTCGAAGCTTCTTGTAGGTCGCCAGCACGACGACGCCCACCACCATCAGCAGGACGCCGTTCACCGCGAGGACCGACGGCGCGGAGTAGATGTTGGCGAGCGCCCCCGCCGCGAGGCTGCCGAGCGGCATCCCCCCGCGGAACGACACCATGTAGATGCTCATCACCCGCCCCCGCATCTCGTTGGGGACGATGAGCTGCACGATCGAATTGGCCAGCGAGAACACCACGATCTGTCCGAGCCCCGCCAGGAACAGCAGCGCGTAGCTGAGCATCGGCGCCCGCGACCACGAGAACAGCACGATGACCGCGCCGAGGCCCACCTGGACGATGAGCGCCACCGACCCCATCCGCCGGAACCGGCCCACCCACGCGACGATCAGCGCGCCGATGACCGCGCCGCCCGCCTGGAACGCCATCATCCACGTGTACTGGGCCACGCCGAGGCCGTACACCTTCTGCACGATGACCGGCAGCAGCGTCATCAGCGGCATGCCCAGGAACGTCGTCAGGAAGGCGACCACGGTCAGGCCGAGCAGCGGCCCCTGGTGCCGCACGTACGAGAGCCCGCCGCGCAGCTGCTCCATCATCGGCTGCGGCGGCAGTGGCTTGCGCGGCGGGATGTTGAGCAGCAGCAGCGAGACGATCACCGCGACGAACGACAGGCCGTTCATCGTGAAGCAGAAGACGGTGCCGAGCGTGGCGTAGGCGAGGCCGGCCAGCAGCGGCCCGATGATGCGCGCCAGGTTGAACTGGATCGAGTTGAGCGCGATCGCGTTGGGCAGGTCCTTCTTCTCGACGAGCGACGGGACGAGCGACTGGTAGGCCGGCCCGCCGAACGCCTGCGCGCAGCCGGTGACGAACGACAGCGCCAGCACGTACCACACGGTCATCGAGACGACGTGCCCGGCCGCCGGCCGCACGACGTGCAGGAAGACGAGCAGGGCGAGCGTGAAGGCCGACGTCATCTGGATGTACTGCGACGTCAGGAGCACGCGCCGCCGGTCGCGCCGGTCGGCCACCACGCCGCCGACCAGCGTGAAGAGCATGATCGGCAGCTGCGCGAGGAAGGCATCCAGCCCCAGGTAGAACGCCGAGCCGGTCAGCGTCAGCACGAGCCAGTTCTGGGCGACGCTCTGCATCCACGTGCCGATGCTCGACGTGCAGGCCCCGAACCAGAGGTTGCGGAAGTCGGGATAGGTGAAGGCGGCGGCCAGGCGGCGGAGCGCGCGGGAGGGCGAAAACGCCTCCGGCTGCGCATCGGGGGCGCCGGCACCTGGGGCAGCGGGCGAAGGTCCGGCGGCGCCGGTCGCGTCGATCATGGCGAAGACGGGAATTCATGGTAACACGCGGGGAGCCCTTGATTCCCGGCTCGTCTTTCGCTATAGTTTCGTGAACGAAGAAAAAGCGAAGCAACAGGAAACCGAACCATGGCACACGCCGCGCTGGCCCGCGCCGACCTCGAAACCCTGCTGCGGGCCCGAAAACTCGACCGCACCCTCCAGCCGGCAGGTGATGCCGGCTCGGCCGACCGGGCTCCCGCGGCGTCCGGCCAGGTTTTGCCGACCGGCCTGGCCGTGCTCGACGGGCGCCTGGGCGGCGGGCTGCCTCGCGGCCGGATGTCGGAAATCGTCGGCCCCCGATCGTCGGGGCGGACCACGCTGATGTCGGCGGCGCTTGCCGCCGCCACGGGACGCGGGGAACTGACCGCCCTCGTCGATCCGCTCGACACGTTCGATCCCGAGTCGGCGGCCTCCTGCGGCGTGGCGCTCGACCGCCTGCTCTGGATTCGCGGCGAGGGCATGGCGACAGGGCCTCTGCCGCTCCAGGCGAAGGGGCAGTCGGACCGGGTGATGGACCGCGCCGTGAAGGCGCTCAACCTGGTGCTGCAGGCGGGCGGCTTCGACCTGGTCGTGTTCGACTGCGCCGAGATGGCCCCCGACGCCATCCGCCGGCTGCCGTTCACCACCTGGTTCCGGTTGCAGCGCGTCGTCGAGGGGAGCCGCACGGTCTGCCTGCTCCTCGGCCCCGCGCCGATCGCGCGCTCGGCCTCCGGCGTCAGCATCCAGCTGACGACGCCACGCCAGGGGCTGTGGGTGCCTCCGTTGTTCCGCGGCCTGGACGTCCAGGCGCGCATCGTCTGCGCCCGCGACCCCGGTGACGGGAGGTGCCATCTGGCGGCCAGGGTTTGGGGCTGACGGCCGACGGCAGATGGCCGACGGCCGTATCACGCATGTCACGCCGTGGCTGGCCGTCAGTCGTCAGCCGGCAGTCGGCAGCCGGCAGTCGTCAGCCGTCAGCCGGCAGTCGTCAGCCGTCAGCCGGCAGCCGTCAGCCGTCAGCCGGCAGCCGTCAGCCGTCAGCCGGATGTGAGCCCTTATGTTCGCTTGTCTCTTCCAACCTCCGTCCCAGCGCTCGCTGTTCGGGGCGCTCGGGCGCGTGGCCGATGCCGCGCCCGCCATTCCGGCCCCCGTTCCGGGGGGCGGCGCGTCCGGGCCGCTCGACGCGCTGGCGCGCGAGTTCTCGCCCCGCGTGCAGGCGCACCGTGACGCGCTGGTGTCGCTCGACATCGCCGGCCTCGGGCGGCTGCTTGGCACGCCGGCCGAGATCGGCGAGGAGCTGAAACGCGCGGCGGAGGACCGCGGGCTGAGCCCGCACGTCGCCGTCGCCCCCACGCGGACGGCCGCGCTGCTGCTGGCGCTCTCGCGGCCCGGCCTGACCGTCGTGCCGCCGGGCGGCGAGCGCCAGGCGGTGGCGCCGCTGCCACTCGGCGTGCTGCGGCAGCTCTCGTCCGCCGGGCTGCGGGAGCTGTACGGGACCGACGAGCAGGGCCAGCGGGTCGTCGATCTGCTCAGGCGCTGGGGCCTGAGGACGCTCGGCGACCTGGCCGAGCTGCCCGCCCGCCCGCTGTCCGAGCGGCTGGGGCAGGACGGCGTGGCCTGGCGGCGGCTGGCGCGCGGAGAAGACCTGCAGCCGCTGGTCGCCACCGAGGCGGCAGCGCCGTTCGAAGAGGCGCTGGACCTCGAGTGGCCGGTGGAGGGGCTCGAGCCGCTCTCCTTCGTGCTGGCGCGGGTCTGCGAGCCGCTCAGCGAGCGCCTGGCCGCCGAGGACCTGGCGGCCGTGGCGCTTCACCTCTCGTGCCGCCTCGTGTCGCGCGACACCGCGACGCGCGACCTGCAACTGCCGGCCCCGATGCGCGATCCGAAAGTGCTGCGGACGCTGCTGCTGCTGCACCTCGAGTCGCACCCGCTCGCCGCCGGCGTCGATCGGCTGGCGCTCCGGGTGGACGTCGCGCCGGCCCGCATCACGCAGTTCTCGCTGCTCGCGCGCGCGCGGCCGTTTCCCGAGCAGATGGCCACGCTTATGGCGCGGCTGTCGGCGCTCGTCGGCGAGAGCCGCGTCGGCGCCGCCGCGCTCGTCGATTCCCACCGGCCCGGCGCGTTTGCCATGACGCGCTTCTCGGGCTGGAACCACGGCGAGGCCGAACCGGCCGGCGAGGTCCCGCCGCGCGCGCCGGGGGAGGTGCGGCCGGGGTTCCGCCGGTTCCGCGTGCCGGTGCCGGCCCGGGTCATGGTGCAGGCGGGGAAGCCGGTCCGCGTGGTGACCGAGCGGCGGGGGCTCGATGGCGGGTCGGTGGCCGCCTCGGCCGGGCCGTGGCGCACGTCCGGCGACTGGTGGCGCGTTGCGGGGGAAGGCGGGCGAGCCCCTCGACAGGGCTCGGGGCAGGGCGAGAGCTGGTGCCGCGACGAGTGGGACGTGGCGCTCGCCGACGGCGGCGTCTACCGCATCTTCCGCGACCGCTCGAGGGATCGCTGGTTCGTCGATGGGATCGTGGACTGAGGGGCGGAGGCCATGCCGTACGTCGAACTCCATGCCGCCTCCGCCTTCAGTTTCCTCGAGGCCGCCTCGCTGCCCGAGGCGCTCGTCGCGCGCGCGGCCGAACTGGGCTACCCGGCCGTGGCGCTGCTCGACCGCGACGGCGTCCACGGCATGCCCCGGTTTCACAAGGCCGCCGTTGCAGCGGGCATCAGGGCCATCGTCGGATCGGAAGTGACAATCAGCAGTGGTCAGTGGCTAGTGGCTAGTGATCAGTCTGCCACGCGTGATCCGCTAGTCACTAGCCACCAGCCACTAGCCACTGCTGCCCGTCCACTAGCCACTACTTTCCGTCTCCCCGTCCTGATCGAATCCGCTGAAGGCTACCGGAACCTCTGCCGCCTGCTGACGCGGATGAACCTCAGGTCGCCGAAGGGCGAGGGGGCGCTGGCGCTCGAGGAGTTCGACGGGCAGGCCTCCGGGATGGTGGCGCTCGTCGGCCGCGAGGCGCTGCGCGGCGGGCGCCACGGCGTCGGCGGCCTGGTCGATCGCCTTGTGGGAATCTTCGGTCCGTCCAATGTCTGCGTCGAGCTGCAGCGCCACTTCCTCCGCGACGAAGAGGCCGACAACGAGGCGCTGCGCTCGCTGGCCTCCGCGTTCCACGTGCCGGTCATCGCCACAAATGGCGTGCGCTTCGCGGTGCCCGGGGACCGCCCGCTCTACGACGTGCTCACCTGCATCCGCCACAAGACGACGCTCGAGGCGGCCGGGCGGAAGCTGGCGGTCAACGCCGAGCGGTATCTCAAGCCGCGCGAGCAGATGGCGGAGCTGTTTCGCGACATTCCCGGGGCGGTGGCCGGCGCCGAGGCGCTGGCCGACCGCCTGCGCTACACGATGGCGGACATCGGCTACCGCTTCCCCGACTACCCGGTGCCCGCGGGCGAAACGATGGGGTCGTTCCTGCGGAAGCTGACCGAGGCGGGGGCGCGCGAGCGGTATCGGCCGTACCACGACCGGGCGAGGGCGCAGATCGCCCGCGAGCTGGCGCTCATCGACACGCTGAAGCTCTCCGGCTACTTCCTCATCGTCTGGGACCTGGTCAACTTCTGCCGGCAGCAGGGGATTCTCGCGCAGGGCCGCGGGTCGGCGGCCAACAGCGCCGTCTGCTACAGCCTGGGGATCACGGCGGTGGACCCGGTGGGGATGGACCTGCTGTTCGAGCGGTTCCTCTCGGAGGAGCGCGGCGAGTGGCCCGACATCGACCTGGACCTGCCGAGCGGCGACCGGCGGGAGCGCGTCATCCAGCACGTCTACGAGAAGTACGGGCCGCACGGGGCGGCGATGACCGCCAACGTCATCACCTACCGCGGCCGCAGCGCCGCGCGGGAAGTGGGGAAGACGCTCGGCATCGATCCGGAGCAGGTGGACCGGCTTGCGAAGGTGATGCACCGGTTCGGCCATCTGGACGAAGGCGAGGACCTGGCGCGGCACATGGAAGCGGCCGGCGTGGACGCGGCGCACCCGCGCATGCGGCTGTTCGGGGAGCTGTGGCAGCGGATCCAGGACCTGCCGCGCCACCTCGGGCAGCACTCGGGCGGCATGGTGATCTGCCAGGGCCGCCTCGACGGCGTCGTCCCGCTCGAGAACGCCTCGATGCCCGGGCGCGTCGTCGTGCAGTGGGACAAGGACGACTGCGCCGACATGGGGATCGTCAAGATCGACCTGCTCGGCCTCGGCATGATGGCGGCGCTGCAGGACTCGCTCGCGATGATCAACCGGCGGCGGACGCCCGCGGAGGCGCCACTCGGGCTGTGGAACATGCCGCCGGACGACCCGGAGGTGTACCGGATGCTGCAGGCGGCCGACACGATCGGCGTCTTCCAGGTGGAGTCGCGGGCGCAGATGGCGACGCTGCCGCGCCTCAGGCCCGAGCGGTTCTACGACCTGGTCGTCGAGGTCGCGCTCATCCGGCCCGGGCCGATCACGGGCCACATGGTGCATCCGTACCTGAACCGCCGCGCCGGCCGCGAGGCGGTCGCCTACGCGCACCCGTCGCTCGAGCCGATCCTCGCGCGGACGCTCGGCGTCCCGCTGTTCCAGGAGCAGCTGTTGCGGATCGCGATGGTGGCGGCCGGGTTCACCGGGGGGCAGGCCGAGGAACTGCGGCGCGCGCTCGGCTTCAAGCGGTCGCGCGAGCGGATGAATCAGATCGAGGTGAAGCTCCGCGCGGGGATGGCGGGCAAGGGGATCACCGGCACGGCGGCCGACGAGATCGTGGTGTCGATCACCTCGTTCGCGCTCTACGGGTTTCCCGAGTCGCACTCGGCCAGCTTCGCGCTGCTCGTCTACGCGAGCGCGTACCTCAAGGCGCACTTCCCGTCGGCGTTCTACGCGGCGCTGCTCAACAACCAGCCGATGGGGTTCTACAACCCGGCCACGCTCGTCAAGGACGCGCAGCGGCACGGCGTGCGCTTCGCGCCGGTTGACGTGCAGGTGTCGGACTGGCCCTGCACGATCCAGGAGGACGGCACCGTGCGGCTCGGGCTGCGGTATGTAACGGGTCTGCGGGCGGAGACAGGACAGAGAATCGTTGCCTGGCGCGCCGATCGCGCCGCCCCTGAAGGGGCGGCCTACGTACGAGCGATATCCCCTGGAGAGCCGTACGTAGGGCGGGCCTTTAGGCCCGCCGAACAGTCGGCAGCGGACCACGGCCGTCAGCCGTCAGCCGTCAGCCGTCAGCCGGAAGGATCGTGTCGCTTCCGCTCGGTCGAGGATCTCATCGCCCGCACGGGGATCAACCGCGAGGAACTGTCGGTGCTGGCGGAGATCGGCGCGCTCAACGCGTTCGGCTATACGCGGCGCGAGGCGCTCTGGCAGGTCGAGCGGGCCGTCAGGGCCACGGGGGAACTCTTCGCGAACACGGAAGAATCTTGCGATCTTGCGATCTTGCGATCTTGCGATCTGACGGACGGAGGTCCCGGCGCTCCCGCCGCGCGTGCTGGCTTCACTTCGCACGATCGTACGATCGCACGATCGCAAGATGAAGTCTGTCCGCTGCCCGAGATGGCGGCGGCCGATCGTGTGATCGCCGATTACGAGGGCACGGGGCTCACCATCGGGCCGCACCCGATGTCGCTGCGCCGCGAGGAGATGAGCCTGCGCGGCGCGCTGCGGGCGTCCGACCTCGCGCGAGCGCGCCACGGCCGCCGCGTGCGCGTGGCCGGCGCGGTCATCACCAGGCAGCGGCCCGGCACGGCCAAGGGGTTCGTCTTCCTGACGCTCGAGGACGAGACCGGCATCGCCAACATCATCATCCGGCCCGACCTGTTCGCCGCGCAGCGGCTGGTCGTCCTCCAGGAGCCGTTTCTGCTGGTCGAGGGGACGCTGCAGAACCAGGACGGCGTCACCTCCGTCCGCGCCGAGCGCCTGGAAGGACTCGGGGGGCGGCAGGTGGAGGTCGATTCGAGGGACTTTTACTGAAAGTACCAAGTACGAAGTGAGAAGTACGAAGTAAGAAGTACCAAGCGCAGGATGAAGTCGCTGATCTGTGGGGGGGCGATTCGCCGTTGTGTTCCTGCCGTGCGGGGCCATGATACGCCCCGCGTGAGAATGGTCCGTGAACCGCGTCGTGGATTGACGGGAACTTCCACCCGAGCTGCGGATACTAAAGCAGTGATGATCCGCCGGGCCCTTCTGTTTTCATCGCTCTGTCTCGTGGCGTGCTGTGGCCCGAGCTCCACGACGGTCACGAACCCTCGCGCGACGACCTCGGCCACGCCGCCCGTCGCGCCGATCGGCGCGAAGCAGGCCTACGCGACGCCGCCACAAGAGACCGCACCGTGGGCGCCGCCCAGGACCGCGCTCGACGCGCACGTGGTCTCGGCGGCGACCAAGCTCTTCGAACAAGGCCTGGGCGATCCACGCGGCTGCACGTACCGCGAGATCGATCTCGTCCTCGGCAATGTCTGGAACGGCGGCGGCGAAGTGAAGAAGACGCACGGGTGGGTATTCGCCGACGGTGCGTACGCCGTGGCGTGGAATGGGCTCGTCTACCGGCCCAAATCCGTCGGCCCGCCCGCGGATCTCCAGGCCGACGTGCGCGCGCTCCTCGACGCGGACGACGCCGCGCGCAGGAAGGCCGAGCATGACAACCCCGGCTTGGGCTACTTCCAGCGTCCGACCACGTACGAAGGGTTCTTCGTCGCGACCGAAAGCGTGACACCGCTCAAGACGATGCTCCTGTTGCGGCTCGGCGACGGCCAGCTCGCCAGGCGCGTCTGGGACGCCCTCGGCACGCGCGAGGGCACCGACGCGTATCGCGTCGCCGCGGACGACTGGCTCTGGTCGCTCTACGATCGCGGCGTCAACGCGCACATGCGCGGCGACGTGGATCTCGCGATCGAGAGCTTCCGAAGCCTGCCCGCGCTCGCGAAGGCTGCAGACGCCGAGTGCGCCGCGCGTGGAGTCAAGGCGCCGGACAAGGGATCGTATTTCTCGTACCTGGACGGCATCGACGGCCTGCTCGCCGAAGAGCTGCGTCGCGCGCGCTCGCACGGACCGCCGATGAACGACGCCGCGATCGCGGCGCTCGCGCGCCTGCCCCAGGCTGACCGCATCGCGAAGCTGATCGGTGCGCTCGACCAGGTGGCCGCGCGCCAGTGGGGACAACCTGGCGCCCCCGCGCTCGGCGAAGACCCGATCGTCAAGGCGCTCATCGCGGAGGGCGAGCCGGCCGTCGCGGCGCTCATCGACGCGTTCGAGAACGATACGCGCCTCACGCGCAGTGTGCAGTTCTGGCGGGATTTCGCGCGTCACCGCACAGTGCTCGCGGTATACGAGGCGGCGTACGTCGCACTCTCGGGCATCCTCCACGCGCCGTTCTTCGAACCCGGCTCGACGGGCGATAACCTCACCGCTGGCGGCGTCGAGGCTCGGCGCGTCGTCGGCAAGCGGATCCGCGACTACTGGGCGAAGTGGAAGGACGAGCCGATCGAAAAGCGCATCCTCCGCCAGCTCGAGATGCCGTGGGCGGGGAAACGTGGCTCGCGGCGGCCGCGGAGATCACGCAGCCGCCGAACGTGCAGGTCATCCCAACGCGCAGCGTCTTCCAGCGCTCGGTCCAGACGCCCCTCGGGCCCGGACAGAAGCCCACGCTTCGCGGCGAGAGCCTCCGGACGAAGACGTCGCCGTCGGTCTCGTCGCTCCTCGCGATGCGCCTCCCGGCGATGCCCGACGCGCGCCATGCGTGCCCGATGGCCAGCGCGTTCGCGGCGTGGGACCCGAAGACTGCGCTTCCACACCTCACGCGACTCGAGCGCGACACGGTCGCCGGCTTCGCTGCCACGATCGACAAGGAGTTCGCCGGAAGCTGCATCGCGCTCCTCACGACGGCGCGCGCGGATGCCGGCGACGCGAGTGCGCTCAGGGACTACGGCGCGTGGATCGCAAGGACTTCACCCGAGGACGCCGGCTTCGAGTTCGAATGCTGGTTCGTCCCGATGACCGCGCAATCGGGACGATCACCATCGAGAGCCACCGGGTCGAGATCAACTCGAGATCGTACGCCTCGAGCCAGGGGGTGGACGACAACGACCCGCTCGAGCCCCCTGAGGGGACCACGATGGACCTGCGCGTATGCGACGCGTACGCGGAGGAGGTGACCGCGTCGCGCGCGCCGAACGTGCCCGCGTTCCGGATCTACTGGCCGCAAGTCGAACGTGACCGCGCGATTGGGCGGATCGTTGCTTGGGTGAAGACGCGTTGAGGGAGCAATGCCGCGAAAACAGGCGTACCCTGACGGACGCTGGCGGCCCCGCGACATGCACGGCATCGAGGGTCCGAACCCGAAAGGGCTCCGGCTCCTCACAGCGGATGTCACCGCAAAGAGGTTTCGGAGTGAACGAGCGGACTGACCCTTTCGCACCTCACTTGGGAACGAGCCACGTGCCGGCGATGCGGTCCTGTAGGCTGCGGTCGGGGTATCGGATGGCATAGAGCCACCCGGCCACGGCAAGTGGTCCGCAGACCACGACCGCCGTCAGCGACACCCAATCGAGGGACGGCGGATTTGAGATCGCGCTGTCCCAATACAACGACCTCGGCACGCGCGAGAACGTCACCAGTCCCAGCGCGAGTAATGGCGCCCACGCGACCAATGCTCTGCCGAACGCCCGGAGCCGGCCGGCCGGCCGGCCCGAATTGGACACGATCCGAATCCCAATAACCCGCAGCGCAAGCCCTCCGCGGAACATAGCCGCTGAGGCGAGCCCTGCCGCGACCACGACAAGGAACAACTCTCCGAGGACCCCGAGCGAGAGGAAGTGCGGGCTGTTGCGGCTGCCCAGCCGGACCTCGAGGAGCAGGCAGGCCATCGTCGCAGAGAGTGGAAATGACGCCGCTCCCAGCACGTGCCCCCATCGACGGCGGGACACGTCGGCCTGCTGCCCGCACAGCGCCGACATCGTCTCGGCCCAGAGCGCGGGCGAACCCGCTTCCCCGGCGGCGAGCGACGTCAGGAATGATCTCGCCGCGAGGGGCGCCGCAGCTGGCGCCGCGCGCGTGGCAATGGCGACGAGGAAGGCGCGCGCGCCCTCCTCCGTCGGTTCGTGGACCCCGCCGCTCGCACGGCTGACGCCCGGCTCGGTGCTTGCCGGCCAGTCCAGGAGCATCGCCCGCCCCTTCTCTGTTATCCAGACGCGATCGAACTCGAGCGCCGGCAACGAGCCGTCGCCAAGACCGTCGCGAAGTTCCTCCGCGAGGTCGCGCAGCCACACGCGGACGGTGGCCCAGTCTCTGTGCTCCCTCGCCGCGATCTCGAACGGCCGGCCGGCCACGGCTTCGAAAGCATCCCACGCGTCGGGAGATCGCCGGCCGTTCAACCAGCGCAAACGCCCGGGCCGGCGGAGGTTCTGGCGCTTCGCCGAGAACGCAGGTGTGCCCGGAGGGACGGCGACGATCCAGACGGGACGGCGAAGCACCTCGTCGTAGCCTGCGGACAGCTGATCTGGTATCCACCGGGGCGCCGTCTCCAACTCTGCGTAGGGCCCGATCTTGTCCTGCCTGACAACGGGGTGCGGTTCGACGGTGGCGGTGGCGGCGCTGGAGGCGTCCGCTGGGCGGGCGACCACGACTCGACTGTGGCTGAAACGGTCGTGGAGGGCAGCGTAGACGTTCCGACGACGTGCCGGGGCGAACAGGGCTGCCAGGATCACCGTCGTACCGACGCCTGTTTCCAGGGGAATCGGGGGCGGGCCGCCGATCGGCGGCGGAGGCGCCAGCGTCGGCACCAGCTGCCCGGCTGCTCCGCTAAGAAACGCCGCCACGACGTTGAGCGCGACCACGTACCCGCCAGCCCGGACCAGGGAACGGCCGAAGGTCAGGGGTTCGCCGTCTGCGCCGGTTACTCGCAGTCCCATCAACCACTTGCCTGGGGATGCGCCGAATGCCCACTCGGTCAGCGAGAAATAGAGCACAACCGCGGCGAGCACCAGTGGCAGCGCGGCGCCCGGCGCACGTGCGTAACGTCCCGTCGGCCAGAGGGCGACAAGCACCAAGGTCAGCGCGGCGGCCGCAAGGTTGACGATGAGCCGGTCGATCGCGCCGGCCGCGAATCGGACGCCCAGTCGGGCCGGGCTCGCCGCAGCACGCGAAAACGGCCGTAGCTGTTCGGCGAGTTCCGGGTAGGTCTGCGGCCGGTCATCCGGGTCCTTCGCAAGGCACCGGACGACAACCGAAGCCAACCCCTCGGGCACCGACTCCTCGCTCCACCGCGGCGACGGAGGGGGATCCACGACGACTCGCGTGAAGAGCCCCTCCAGGGTCGCCGCCTCGAACGGCGGCCGTCCGGTCAGCAGAGTGAAGAGCATCGCACCGACCGCGTAGATGTCCGACCGCACGTCCAGTGGCTCGCCCCTGACCTGTTCTGGCGGGGCGTACTCCGGCGTTCCGCGGAACGAGCCGGCCGGGATCGTCTGAGGGAGATTTTGAGAGCGAGTGGAGATCGAGAGACCGAAGTCTCCGACCTTGACGGTGCCGTCCGTGTCGATGAAACAGTTACTGGGCTTGATGTCGCGGTGCAAGATCCCGCCCGCCTGCGCCGCTGCCAGCCCGTCGACCACCGCGAGAATCGTGTCCACCGCTTCCGTCGCCCGCAATCGTCCATCGCGATCCAGGCGGTCCTTCAACGTCCCGCCGGGCAGCAGTTCCATCGTGATCACGGGCACGCCGCTGATTTCCTCGCTGCCGAAGACGTACACGGTATTGGGATGCCGGATGGAGGCGGCGAGCCGACCTTCCTGGAGGAACCGATGACGATCCTCCGCGGTGCCCAGCCGGGCCGCGAGGACTTTCAGCGCCACGCGTCGAGCGTGTTCGATGTGTTCGACCTCGTAGACCTCCCCCATGCCGCCCCGGCCAAGCAGGCGAATGACGTGGTAGTCGCCGAACCGGTCGCCTGGACTCAACCGACGCGGGGAATGGACCGGAGAGCGACGGAGAACAGGTAGTGGGGCTGCGTCAACGGCTGAAGGCCGCTCAACAGCGTTCAGTAGAAGACATCCCGGGCACAGGCCGTCAACCTCGTCGCTCAGGAGGACAGCGCCGCAGACAGGACAGTGGGCAGGCCGAGCGGCATCGCGCATTGGGATCGATCTGACGCAGTCACGGCGAAAGGTAACACAGCGGGCCTCCACTGGGGGCATTCAGGATCCTCCCAGCGCACGGACGCTGCGTGTTCTGGTCGGCGAGGCGGACGAGCTCGTTGGACGAGAACGAGGACTGTCAGCGCCGTACGGCCCGGTCATGTTCGCCTTCGGCGTACCACCAGAACGAGAGCTCCCGAAACCAGCACCACGCTCCCGGCCACCAGTCGCCGGACTCCCTCAGAGGTCAACCCCATGAAGTCTGTGCAGTCGAAGCTCCAGTAGACGAGGCCCGCTCCGACTGCCAGCAGCACCGCTGCAATCCAACGTCGAAACATCATGTCTGGTCTCTCCGTTGTGTCACGTGTTCCCAACACTCACGGGGTCAGTGCAGCGGCCGAGAGCCCGAGAAGGGCCGGCATCGTGCGTTTCCTGACGACGTTTCCGGCATTGACGACAGCCCCCGGGCAATCAAGCCGCCAGTGCGCCAGCATCGCAACCTCCACGAGAAAGAGAAGGAAGGGAAGCGAAGGGTTACCGACGGTTGGTCAGCCCCAGGCGCCGGGTGGGGAAACCTCCGTCCGGACGATAGGATGGATAGACGGGGTCTCGGTTGCGCCGATTAACGGAACCCCCGCTGTCAGATCGGCATGGCTCGGGGCGGCCCTGAGCAAGCCCCCCGACCCCGCTCGGGGCGAGTCGAAGGGCCGCGAATCCGGGTCGGCAGCGTCTGAGACCGGGCCTTATGTTGACAGGCCGGACCCTGCCAGCCGTCGGAGACTTCTAATGCGGGCTAATGTCAAGAGGCTCAAGGCTCACGGCTCAGGGCCGTAACCTCGGACAGTGGTTCCGTCAAAGAGATGCGTCAGAGAAATGCGTCTTCTCTGACAGCGTGGCGTGGTCTATCCTCGTTGCCGAGATTCGCCCCCCGCCTGGCGTCTTGCGTCGTCGGTCGTGCCGCTCAGATCTCCCAGGGACCACGAGTATGCGAACCCACGGGTGTCGGTGGCTGGTTGTCTCCCTCACCGTCGTCTCGGCGATCGTCCTGCTCTCCGCCTGCGGCACTGGCACGACGTCCGCCGTGACGCCCCCCTCCATCGCCTCGATTTCACCGACGACCGTAAATGCCGGGAGCGCCGGCTTCACGCTGACGGTGCAGGGGGCCAATTACCACTCCGGCGCAGTCGTGTGCTGGAACGGCGCCGCCCTGCCTACGACCCGCGTCAGCGCGAGTCAACTTACGGCGACGGTGGAGGGCAGCCGGCTGGCTGCCGGCGCGACGGTCACCATCATGGTCGTGAATCCCGGCAACGACGGCGGGCCATCCACCGGCGTCTCGTTCGCCGTCAACAACCGGCTACCGGCGGTGACAAGGCTCTCGGCGTCATCGGCTCGAGCCGGTAGCGGCGGGTTTCAACTCGGTGTCTTCGGCTCCGGCTTCTCGACCGCCTCCCAGGTGCTGTGGAACGGCACCGTCGTGACGACGGCCTATGTCAGCGCCAGCGAGCTGACGGCCAGCCTGCCGCCTGCGAAGCTCGTCTCGGCGGGCGCCGCGAGCGTCACCGTCGTCAACCCTCCACCGGGCGGCGGAACCTCGATCGACCTCGCCTTCTCGATCGACACTGTCGTGCCGGCGGGAGTCAATCACATCACCGCTCTCAACATGACCGCGAACGGGATGGTGTGGGATGCTTCCCGGGGCCGGCTCTACGCGACGCTTTCAGGTACGACCGCGGGCGGCAACAGCGTGGTCGCCATCGATCCGCTGACCGGTGCGACCACGGCTCCCGTCTTCGTGGGCGGCGACCCCAACCTGCTCGCGCTCGCTTCGGACGCGTCGCACCTCTGGGTCGGCCTCGACGGCGTCAACGCCATCCAGCGAGTGACGCTGCCCGACCTGGCTCCCGATTTGAGGATCGATCTCCCGCCCGATCCCAGCCACGGTCCCCAGGTCGCGCGCGCGATGCAGGCGGCGCCCGCGAACCCCGACACCCTTGCCGTCTTGGTCGGCGAGTCGAGATTCATGCAGGCGCGCACGGACCGTCTTGCCATCTTCGACGGTCCCGTCCAGCGGCCCGCGACAATCCCCGGAGACTTCACGCAGATGACCTGGCTCCAATGGGGCCCGGATGACAGGACGCTGTATGGCCAGAACGCCGTCGGCAGCAGCCACGACTTCTTCGTGCTGAACGTCGACGCTTCTGGCGTCCAGATGGCCACCCGGTACGGCTACATCTTCCCGTACTCGATTCAAAGTCACTACGATCGTGCGACTGGGCGGGTTTACGCCGATGACGGCCGTGTCTTCGACCCGGCGACCGGCGTCCTTGCCGGGAGCTTCAACCTCCGGGACTTTCACTTCTCGGCGTGCCTCGTCGACCCCGTGGAACCCATCGTGTTCTTCCTCGGGCGTGATGCAGGTCAGTACAGCTCGCATGTCGGCTACACGCTCCGCGCCTTCGACAAGAACACCTATCGGCAGATCGGGAATCTCCGCTTCCCGAACGTCACGGGCGACGCGCGCAACCTGATCCGTTGGGGCCATGCGGGAATCGCCTTCAACACGGTTCCCGAGCGCACCGGCGATTCAGCAGCCGTCTACCTGGTCGATGGCGCGTTCGTCAACGCATCGACGGACCCGAGCTTCGTCGGCGTGCAGGAAGCCGAGCTGTTGCCGGTCTTCACCACCATCGCTCCGGAAAGCGCGACGGTCGGAAGCCCGGACCTGGTCCTGACGGTTTCCGGCTCGCAGTTCCAGCCCTCGGCCCTCGTCTACTGGCAAGGTCAGCCGCTGGTCACGACCTGCAGCTCTCCCACCGAGTTGCAGGCGGTCGTTCCCGCTTCGAAGCTGGCCATGGAAGGTTCGGCCACCATCTCGGTGGCCAACGACGCGTCGTCGTTTGCCGTCACCTACCTGGGGTTCACCGTGCTGCCGGCCTCGAGCGGCCTGATGGTTCGAAACCTCTCGAGCCTGGACATCGCGTGGGACGCGCACAGCTCCCGACTCTACGCCCCCGTCTGGAGCGCGGACGCCCGCTACCCCAATTCGGTCGTGGTCATCGATCCCGGCAGTGGCAGCATTTCGAGGGTCGTTGGCGCCGGGGCGGACCCCGACATCCTGCGCATATCGCGCGACGGGACGCTCGGGTACATCGGCTTCCTGACCGCCAATCTCGTCACGCAGTTCCACGTGCCGGCGCTCGATTCGATGCTGAGTTGGTGCCTCGGCATAGACTCCTGGGATGGGCCGTACACGGCGGAGGACCTCCAGCCGGCGCCCGACGCGGCGCAGACGACGGCCATTGCCCTCGAAGTGGCGGGATCCATTCCCTCAAACAGAGGCCTGACCATCTTCGACGACGCCGTCGCCCGTCCACGGCGTGCCGTGGATTTGCAGGGGTATGACCTGCTGCAGTGGGGCACCACCGATTCGGTCCTTTATGCGACGGAGGACTCCTTTCGACTGGTGCTGCACACGATAGGAGTGGATGGGACCGGTGCCACCCGCCTCCGGACCGACGTTGGCTTGTCGACGGCCTACAACGTGGCGATCCGGATCCACTTCGACCGGGGCACCGGCTACCTCTACTGCGATGACGGCTATGCGATCGATCCGGCGACCGGCCAGTCCGTGGGCCGGTACGACGGTTGGGGCCTGCTCGTCCCAGATTCATCGCTCAACCGCGTCTTCATTCTAAGTCAGCGGTCGTTCGGGGTCGGCATGAGCGACTACACGATCCTCTCGTTCGACCAGTCCCACTTCACGCCGGTGGGCTCGTTGACGATTCGGGAACTCGTCGGCAATCCCGTGGCGTTCATCCGTTGGGGGACGTCCGGGCTGGCGATCGTGACCTACAATCCGGACTCGGGACCGATTTCGGGACCGGCCGGCATGCTGTACATCCTCGACAATCCCGCCTTCGTCAGCGCCACCCCGCGAGCGCAATCAGGGGTCGAGCGTTAGTCGGGGACCTGCCTGTGTGAGAGAGGGGCGGCGGCGCCAGCGCCTGAGAACGGGCCTTATGTTGACAGGCCGGACCCCGCCAGCGGTCGAAGACGTCTGATGCGGGCTATTGTCGACGGCTTACGCCCTACGTCCCACGCTTTACGTCCGACGTCGTGACGTTGCGCGTGCGTGGGATGCACGACGTGCCCAGAAGATGGTGCCGAGACGATGTCGCCCAATCAGCGGCCTTGCGGCGCCGCGATCCGCAGGTGCCATCTTCATGCGCCGGGGTGAGCCGTGGCTCATGACGCGGCAAGGCGTGGCACGCTACTCGCGATAATTCCCAAACTGCAGCTCGACGCCGAAATCCTCGGCCCGAAGCAGCGACATCACCGACTGCAGTTCGTCGCGCGAGGGCGACGAGATGCGCAACTGATCGCCCTGGATAGCCGGCTGCACCTTCTTGAGCTTCCGGTCCTTGAGGAACTTGACGATCGCACGGCCGGCCTCGGTCGGTACGCCCTGCTGGAGGGTGATCGCGCGCCGCACGGTGTCGTTCGCCCCGTGCTCGATCTCGCCACGCGTGAGGTTCTTGAGCGGGACCTTCCGCCGCACCATCCGCGTTTCGAGCACTTCCCACAGCGCCTGCAGCTTGAACTCGTCGTCGGCGGTCAAGGTGAGCGTGCCCTCGGCGCGGTCGAAATCGATCGCCGCCTTCGAGCCCTTGAAGTCGTAGCGCTGGCTCACTTCCTTGCGGGCCTGGTTGACGGCGTTGTCGACCTCCTGGAGGTCGACCGTCGAGGTGACGTCGAATGATGGCATGAGAGAGATCTTACTGTACCGCTGAAGCACAGGCCTAAAGGCCTGTGCCTACAGAAGGGCGCACAGGCCTAAAGGCCTGTGCCTACAGAAGGGCGCACAGGCCTAAAGGCCTGTGCCTACAGAAGGGCGCACAGGCCTAAAGGCCTGTGCCTACAGGGAAGAGCACACGCCTGAAGCCATCCGCTGAACGGTCACTGGTGGGGGCGAACGGGCATCCCGGCGGGTTGAACGGGCTGAGGGCGGCTGGGCGCCCTGAACTCCTTGATTACACAGAGCTTATGCCGACTCGACTCTTGCGTCCGACGGGCCGGGTCTGGTACCATCACGGGTTATGCGCAAGGTTCCTCTCGTGCAGTCGCTCCAGATCATCCGGCAGGGTTCGCTCAACTGGCGGGCCGAACGACCCATGGTGGTGTCGTTCGAGGTCACCGACGCGTGCACCTGCTTCTGCAAGCATTGCGACCACGGCGGGCTGCGCGACATGTCGCGCGACATGAAGCCGGCCGACTACACCCGGTACATGAAGGTCCTCAAGCCGGTCGTCGTCCAGGTTTCCGGCGGCGAGCCGCTGATGCGCGACGACCTGACCGACGTCATCCGGGCCATCCGCCAGCCGAACGGCCTGCCGTTCGTCATCCTCGTGTCGAACTGGTCGCAGATGACGCTCGAGCGGTACAAGGAGCTGTGCGAGGCGGGGGTCGATCAGTTCAGCGTGAGCCTCGACTTCCCGGACGAGCGGCACGACGACTTCCGCGGCCACGCGGGGCTCTACGATCACATGAGCCAGATCGTGCCGGCGGCCGCGAAGCTCGGCTACGACAACATCTGCCTGAACAACTGCATCACCTCCGAGAACGTCGAGTACATCAACGCGGCGGCCGACAAGGCGAAGGCGTGGGGCGTCAACATCAACTACAGCGCCTACTCGCCGCGCCGCACGGGCTGCCGCGACTACTTCCTGACCACGCCCGGGCAGCTCGACACCCTGCGCCGCGAGTTCGCGCGCCTCAAGACGCGCATCAACAGCCGCTGGGTGACCAACTCGATCACGACGCTCGACGCGACGCAGAAGTACTTCGAGACCGGCGGGACGCCCGGCTGCAAGGCCGGCCTGCGCTGGCTCGTCGTCACCTGCGACGGCAAGATGCAGCCCTGCTCGATGCAGTTCAAGCGCTACGATCTCGAGGAGCAGGCGAAGATGGTGGGCGAGTTCACCGCGCACAACACGTGCGACGAGTGCTACGTGGCCATCCGCTCGAGCCTGGACAAGCCGTTCGTGCAGCTGCTGTCCGAGAACGTCAGCGGCTTCTTCTCTTTCAGCAACGACGCGCCGGGGCGGTAGGCGCGGCCTGCCGTCCGATCCGCGCCGTATGGCGCAGGCCTGAAGGCCTGCGCTATCTGCTGAATTCCAGTGCTTCGGATACCGCAGGGCTTCAGCCCTGCGCTACTTGACCGCGGTCAGCATGATCTCGACGAGCCCGTCGGGCGACACCAGCCCGGCGGGGATCACGGTGGGCCGCGGCATGGTCGCGCCGAACACCTCGCGCCACGCCCCCATGACCGCGGCGACGTCCGCGGCGTTCGGCACGTAGACCACCCCGTCCACGATGTCGCTCCAGCCGAACCCGGCCTTCTTCATCGTGCGCCCGAGGCGCGCGAGCGCCTCGCGGGCCTGCGCGGCCGCGTTCTCGCGGTTCGCGACGGTGGCGCCGAGCATCCCCGAGAGGTGGAGCCGATTCCCCGTGTGGATCGCGGAGCTGAGGATGGGGCTCGGCGTCCCGGGCGTGCCATCCGCATTCGGCGTCGTGATGGCCTCCCGGCTCGCGTCCCGCACGGCCAGCAGGGTGATCTCGACAAGGTGCGGGGCCGCCGTCAGGCCGGCCCGGACGGTGGCCCGGGCCGGCGGGCTCGACGGGAAGGCGCCGCGGTAGGCCGAGTTCATGTCCTGGAACAGCGACGTTTCGGTGATGTAGACGCGCGCCGAGACGACGTCGCCCATCGTCATGCCGGCCGCCTTCAGGAGATCGGCGGCGTTCTGCAGCACCTGCCCCGTCTGCGCCGCCATGTCGCCGGGCACGACGGAGTTGTCGCGCCCGTTCCGCGAGAGCAGGCCCGAGAGGAACAGCGTGTCGCCGGACTGGATCGCGTAGCTGTACGGGCTCGAGGGCTTCGCCCATCCCGCGGGCAGGACCACGCGCCGGTCGGCGCCGGCGGGGAGCGCGACCAGGCTCATCTCCACGAGGGTGTCGGCGTGGAGGGGCGTGACGACGATGGTGGTCCGGGTCGGCGGATCCTTGGGCCAGTACCTGGCGTAGACCTCGTTCATCGCGGCGAAGTCGGCCTGGTTGCGGAGGCAGACGGTCACCGCGGCGGCCTGCTCCAGCCGCGAGCCCTGCGCGGCCAGCCTGGCCGCCAGCGTGTCGAGCACGCGGGCGGTCTGCTCCCGGACGTCACCGGCCACGACCCGGCCCGTGGCGTCGGTCGGACCCGTTCCGGGCAGGTAGATGAAACGGCCGGGGGGCGGCGCGGCGGCGGACAGCGCGGCCAAGCCGAGCAGGAAGACGAGCGTCAGCGCGGCAGGTTTCATGAGTGCCTCACCGGGCGAAGACGGCGCGGGCCATCGGGTACAATGATGAGAGCCGGGGCGCGCCAGGGCGCGCCGGTCACACCAGACGGGGAGCGTCCAGGACGATGATCGAACGACGGCGGTCGAAACTCCACGGGTGGGGCGTGTTCGCCACCACCCGGATTACGAAGAACACGCGCATTATCCACTACGCGGGCGAGAAGATCACGCACCGCGAGAGCGCGAGGCGCGAGGTCGGGCAGATGGCGAAGGGCCACATCTGGTGCTTCCGCCTGAACAGCCGCTGGGTGATCGACGGGAGCGTCGGCGGCAACGACGCCCGGTACGTCAACCACTCGTGCACGCCGAACTGCTACGCGCAGGTCATCGACGGCGTAATCTGGATCCGCGCGGCCAAGACGATCGAGCCGGGCGACGAGCTGACGTACAACTACCAGACCGACGGCAAGAAGAGCATCGAGTGCCAGTGCCGGCCGAACTGCCGCACGAGACTGTAGTGCACATCTTCTACCTGCACGGCTTCGGCTCGTCCCCGGCGTCGGGCAAGGCCGCGTTCCTGCGCGGGCGCCTGGCGCCGCTCGGCCTCGACCTGCACGCGCCGGATTTCAACGAGCCCGACTTCACGACGCTCACCGCGACGCGAATGCTGGCGCAGCTTGGGGCCGCAATCGACGCGCTGCCGGCCGGGCCGGTGGCGCTCATCGGATCCAGCCTCGGCGGCTTCCTGGCGATCCATGCCGCCGCGCGGCAAGCTGCCGCCGCGGTACACCCGATCACCCGGGTGGTCCTGCTTGCGCCGGCGGTCGACTTCGCGTCCGGACGGGACGGCTGGCTGACCGAGGCCGAGCTGGACGACTGGCGCCGCACCGACCGGCGCGATGTCTTCCACTACGCGTACGAGCGGACGCTGCCGCTGCGCTACGCGCTCTACGACGACGCGCACCGCTACGATGCGTTCGCCGCGCGGTTCGACGTGCCCGCTCTTGTGTTCCAGGGCTCGCGCGACACGGTGGTGAATCCGGACCGGGTGAAGGCGTGGGCGGCGACGCGCGCGAACGTCACGCTCCGCATGGTGGACGACACGCACCAACTGCAGGAGAGCCTTCCGGCGATTTGGCAGGAGAGCGCGCCGTTTCTCGGCCTCGCCGGGGGATAGAACATGAAAGGGCGCCGCCGCGTTGCGCTGCTCGGCGTCGTCCTCGGCGCGGGGCTGACGTCGGTCCCGGCGCGGCCTGCGCAGCCGGCGGCCGCGCCGCCGCCATCGGCCGCGTTCAGGATCATCGAGCTGCCATCCAGGCGCACGCTGTCCTCCAGCCGTGAGGACCTGCTGGACACGCCCGTCCTGCCCGGTTCGATCATCAAGGTGGCCACGCTCGTCGCCGGCCTCGAGTCGGGCGTCATCACGTCGGACACCCGCATCCTCTGCCGGCGGCACATCGAGATCGCCGGGCGCCAGATCACCTGCTCGCATCCCGATCTCGGCCGTCCCATCGGTCCGGCAGAAGCCCTGGCGCACTCGTGCAACTACTACTTCGCATCGCTCGCCGAGCGTTTGCCGCGCGGCGCGCTCGACCGCGTGCTCGGTCAAATCGGTCTGCCGCCGACGACTCCGTCGGCGCCGCTGGTTTCGTCCGCGCTTGGCCTCGACGGCACGCGGGTCTCCGCTGACCAGCTGTTGTCGGCATTCGTCCGCCTGACCACCACGCCGTCAGTGCCGATGCGCGCCGAAACGCGGGCGGTATTGATGGAGGGCCTGCGCGGCGCCGCTGAGTACGGGACAGCATCCGCCCTCGCCGACGGCGGCGTGGCCGCGCTGGCCAAGACGGGCACCGCCCCGATGCCCAGCGGAGGCTACGAGGGGCTCGTCGTCGCCGTGTCGCCGGTGAACCGGCCTTCACGAGCCCTGGTGGTGATGGCGCCCGGCGCGGCGGGGGCGGACGCCGCGAGGCTGGCTTCGGACCTGCTCTCGGGCCCGGTGCTCCGAATCGGAAGGGCTCGCGGCGGCGGCTACGACGTGGAGACGATGCCTCTCGAGGAGTATGTGTCGCGCGTCGTCAGCGCGGAGGGCGTGGCCCCGAGCGGGCCGGCGGCGCTCGAGGCGCTGGCGATCGTTGTTCGGACGTTCGCGCTCGGCAATCTCCATCGCCACCAACGGGAAGGTTTCGATCTCTGCGACCTGACGCACTGCCAGGTGGTCGGCCGCCGGACGAAGGCGAGTGACGCGGCGGCGCTCGCAACCAGGGGGCAGACGCTCGTCTACCAGGGCCAGCTCGCGACGGTGTACTACACGGCCTCGTGCGGAGGCCACTCCGAAAGGCCGTCGGTGGTCTGGCCCGGCGCGCATGACCAGCCCTACCTTCCGGCCCAGCCGGAGCCCGACGGCGTTGCGGAGAGCCGGTGGCAGAGCGATGTCACCGCCTCCGATCTGCAGCGCGCGCTCACCGTTGCCGGGCGGCGGGGCCAGGTGCTTCGCGACCTGACCGTCGTCGACCGAACTCCGTCCGGGCGGGTGAGCCGTGTGCGTGTCGCCGGGTTCGTACCGCCTGAGATAACGGGTGAAGCGTTCCGGCTCGCCGTCGGCCGGACGCTCGGCTGGCAGGTGCTCAAGAGCACGCTCTTCGACGCCGAGCGCACCGCCGCGGGATACCGCTTCCGCGGGAGCGGGAGCGGCCACGGCGTCGGCCTCTGCGTTGTCGGTTCGGCGCGCATGGCGGCCGGCAACCGGTCGGTGTCGGAGATCCTGGCCAGGTATTTCCCCGGCACCCACGTGCGTGCCGCGGTGCCCGCCAAGGCACAGCCTGCGCCCGTTGAACTCCAGATCCTGCTGCCCGCCGGAGAAGAGCGCGAGCGAATCCGCCTGGGACGGCTCGGCGAAGCGGCGCTGTCGGAGTTCTCGGCGAAGTGCGGTGTGCCGGCTCCGGCGCATGTGCGGCTCGTCTTCCACGCGACGGTCGAGGCCTACGTCCGGGCGGCCGGCCAGCCCTGGTGGACCTCCGCCGCCACGCGCGGCCAGCAGGTCGACTTCCTCCCGCCATCGGCGCTGCGGCAGCGAGGGACGCTCGAGCGCACGCTGCGGCACGAACTTGCGCATGTCGTGACGGGCGACCGCCTGAAGGGAAGACCGATCTGGGTCCAGGAAGCGGTGGCGATGGACCTCGCCGGCGAGTCGTTCAGCGGCGAGGATGGGCCGCGGCGGGCCGGCCCGGGCGGGTCCGCGCTGTCGTGCCCTTCCGATGCGGAATGGAGAGAGGTGCGGACGGCGGAGGCACTCCCGGAGCTGTACCGCCGGGCGGCCGCCTGCTATGCGGCGCAGCGCGGCGCCGGCCGGCGCTGGGACGAAGTCCGATGAGGGTTCGCGCGGCGGCGGCTCAGCGCCGCCTGGCCGCGACATCGAGCGCGAGCGCCCAGCCGATGTTGGCGAGCAGGTAGATCCCGCCGAGCTTTGCGGTCACGAACACGGTCTCCTGCCAGTTCGGCCTCAGCCACGACGGGTGCCAGTTCACGGCCTGCCACGGCAGCCACACGAACACCATCAACGCGGCGGCGAGGAATAGTAGCTGACGCGGCGAAAGGCCGCTGCGCAGCCAGCGCGCGCTCCCAACGGCGCGATAGCCGTCGCCAACGACGGCCGCCGCCACGGAGAGCGCGAGCGAGAGGCCGAGGAACTCGATCACGGTCAGCAGGTACCGAACGCCCCGGTGCAGGATGGTGGTGTCGGCCTTGCCGAAGTGGAGCATCAGCCAGGCGTCGGTCTCGCCCTGGTGGCCGCTCCACCAGGCGCCGGCATGCGCGACGACGACCCAGATCGCGACGAACAAGGCGGCGCCCAGCCACACGCCAGGCGCGGCCCGGAACGCCCGCCCTGCCAGGTTCCACGGCGCCGTGTGTTGACGCCACGCCAGGAGAGCCGCCGCTTCGACCCATCCAAAGACGAGCGTCAGCAGCAGGGCGGACGCCGCCGACACCGAGAGCATCGCGACGTTGGACTCCGGCGTCGAGAGCAGCAGCCAGAACAGCCCGAAGAGGAGCGCGTGGCCCGCGGTGAGCCACGCGAGGATGGCGATGAGGCGTGCGATCACTTGTCCGCTCCTCCCGGCCGCGCGGCGGCCCCGACGGTCAGCGTCTGTGGTTCGCTGGAGGCGGTGGCGTCGGGCACGTACATCGCCGAGATCTGCGCCGGCATGGCCCGGAACACGCCGGGCGTCGTCACCTTGAGCAGGTAGACGAACTCGTAGTGCCCCTCGGTGAACGACTCCTGGAAGAAGACCAACCGGTCGTCGTGGTACTCGCGGCGGCTGCCGTCCCAGAACGGCGTTCGCTGCTCGAGCTCGTAGAGGCTCTGCTGCTGGACCGGTTCGACGCCGGCCGGCAAGGGGTCCTCGATCATCAGGTACCGCCAGTCCTTCGATCCCGCAACGTCGACGCGCACGAGCAGCAGGTCTCCCGGCTGCGCGGTCCCGGAGAACGGCGTCTCGCGGTACACGATCCGGTCCTGTACGCGCACCGGCCCGAGCGAGTAGTACTTCCGGACGATCGCCAGCTTCCTCGATCCGGTGCGCTCGGAGACACGCGCCGTCTCGTAGTAGTCCGCGGAGGCCGACCAGTAGAGGCTGCCGCCGCCTTTCTTGCGAAGAACGACCGTGTTCTTCCCGGCGATCGCCGGCGCCTCGACGACGACCGGGTCCGGGGCGGTGAGCGAGGCCGGCGTGAACGCGCGCGTCGCCACCGGGGTCCCGTTCACGACGACGTCGACGGTCGCGTCCGCTCCTCCTTCGTTCCGCGAGCGCATGTAGTCCAGCAGGCCGTAGAGCACCATCGCGGTCTGCTTGGTGCTCGACCACCAGGTGCCGTAGTTGCGGTTGAGGAGCAGCCAGCGGACGGCCGGTTCGAGCAGCGGGCTCTTCGGGTCCCGCGCCGAGAGCGCCTTGACGACGAACGCCGTGGCCTCGACGCTCGTGTCGCCGCTGTCGTCGAGCAGCGGGTCGTTGGGTACGTTCCACCAGGCGAGGTCGCCCTTGCGCTGCACGCTGCCGACCAGCGCGTTCGCGAGCTCGTCGCCCCGGCGATCCTTGAGCGCGTCGAGTGCCAGCAGCAATAGCGCCTGGCCGTAGGCCGACATGTTGTCGCGTCGAGCCCAGGCCTGGTCGACCGCCTGGGATGCGTCCGCCGCCTGGGATGCGTCCGCGAAGCTGGTGCCGGGCGAAGCCTGGACGCGGGCCAGCACGTAGGCCATGTACGCCTTCAGGTCGGGAACTGCGCGCGGGTACTCGTCGAACAGCTGTTTGAGCGCGCGGGCTCCTTGCCTCAGTTTCCAGCCGTCGATCTTGTAGCCGGCCCGCTGCGCCTCCAGCAGCCCGTAGACGGCGTAGGCGGTCATGAACGGCTGGTTCTCGTCGGTCTTCCACCATCCCCACCCGCCATCTTCGTGCTGATAGTCGTACAGCCGGTCGAGGCCCTCCGACACCTGGCGATCCAGCGCCTGCATCCGTTCGGCAGGCGCGACCTTGAGCTGGTCCAGCGCGCGAAGGACCATGAGGTTGGGGAGGAAGCTCGAGAGCGTCTGCTCCGTGCAGCCGTAGGGATACGAGGTCAGGAAATCGAGCGCGCCGAGCAGCGGGCCCGCGAGCGACGGTGCCATCGACACGCGAATCGTGCGCGCCGCCGGGTTCGCGGACTGGGGAATCAGCAGTTCCGCCTTGGCGTCGCCTTCACCGGCGATGGATCCGGCCGCGGCTACCGTCCGCTTCAGGCCGAACGGCAGGACCGGTATCGACACTTCCACCGCGTCGCGATCCCCGCCGGCCGAGGCGCTGCCCGTGAAGACCGCGGTTCCCACGCGGTCGGCGACGAATCGCCAGTCGGTCCGGGCCTCGTCGGTCCGGGTGGTATCGAGCAGCTGAGGCCGCGGCTCGGTCTGGCCCTTCGGCACCGAGACGCCGTCGGCTCGCAAATCGACGGTCGCCGACCGGACTGCCGCCAGGTAGTTGTGCACGATCACCGGCACCGTGACCTCATCGCCCTCGGTGAGGAAACGCGGCGTCGCCACGCGCACGATCAGGTCCTTGGTCACGATCGTGCGTTCCGCGGTCCAGCCGAGGCGGGTGTCGGTCGTGACGGCGCGCGCGGTGACCCGCCACGTCGTCAGCGTGTCCGGATACCTGATTTGCACACGCGCCGTGCCGTCCGCTCCCGTCAGGAGACTCGCGTTCCAGTAGATCGCGTCGGGGAAGTCCTTGCGCACTTCCTGTGGCGCCGGCCGGTCGGGCTTGAAGTCGGCGAGCGCCATCGGCCGGTGGCGCTGGGCGAGCAGCAGTTGCTGGGTACCCGAGTAGCCGACAAACGTGTAGTTCCGCGAGAACTCCGTCCGGACTTCGCTGTATTCGCGCTGATAGAAATACGGCACCGGGGCGGGCGTTTCGTCCGGCTTGACCCCGTAGACGGCTTCGTCGACGATGCCCACACTCACTTGAGCACGCACCGGCCGGCCTTCCTGGTCCTCGACCTTCACGGTGAGTGCCGAAGGTTCCCTCGGTTTCGCGACGACCTTGTCGGCGGTCACGGTGACCGTCAGCTTCTTCGAGATCGGGGGCACCTTGAGTCGCTGTTCCGCCCGGTAGAGTCGATCGCCCTTCATGCAGGCGACGTTGACGAAGATGTCGCCGACATCGCCCTCGCCGACCGGGACCTCGATGACCGGGGGCGCGGGGCGGATGACGGTGAGCCAACCCACCCGCGACGCCTCCTTCGAGACGAGCATGGCGGCCGACGAGACGTCGCCCTTGATCGTCAGTTGGGCGACATCCCCTGGCTGGTAGCTCTTCTTGTCGGGGATCAACTCGAATTCGCGGTCTCCCTCGGCGGCGGCTTCCGCCATGGGTCCGGAAATGAACAAGGGGTCCCAGTCGGAGACCTTGCGGCCGTCCGCGTCGGCCTCGGCCCGGAATCGGTAGTTGCCCGGCTCGCTGGGGAGCGTTGCCGTCCATACCGCACGGCCGTCCGCCGCTGTCGTCATTTCGACGTCGAGAATGGGTGTCACGATCGGCTTGTCGTAACGTCCCTGCTCGTAGTTCACGCGCTCGAGGAAGCCCCTCGTGCGAACGTTCGGCTGCACGGCGCCGCTGTAATCGAGGGCGGCGACCGACAACTCGGCCTGACTGCCGGGGGCGTACGCGCGCTTGTCCGACCTGGCCACGATCATGAAACGGCCGCACGTCGCGTGCACGACCGTGCCGCCGGTCACCTCCCGGCTGCTGGCATCGGTCACCCGCGCCTCGATGGACGCCGAGTAGTCGTAGTTGTCCTCGTCAGGTTCCAGGGGCACCGTGATCGTGGCGACTCCGGACCCGTCGAGCTGCGCGGTTCCCTGGATGTCCTCCTTGCCGCCGTACCAAGGTGTCTCCACCCCGCCGGACTCGTCCTCCCCGCCCCAACGGATCGGCGAGAGGTAACGGTTCTTCCGCACGACGTACTTCACCAGGCCGTTAGCGACCGGCCGCCCGAAGTAGTAACGGGCGCTGATGGCGGCCGCGACCTTGTTGCCCTGCACGACGAACCGCACGGCTGGCTTGACGAAGACCTCGAACTCGGGTTTCCGGTACTCCTGGACTTCGAACCCGTGCTCGGCCTGGGCGTCTCCGCTCGCGATGGCGATCCAGTAGAAGCCGAGTGCAACACCGCGCGGCAACGGCAGCGTGGCGAGCACCGACCCGAACTCGTCGACGTTCGCCTGCTCGCGGAAGATCACCTTGTCGTTGGGGTCGGTGACACGCACCTCGACCTGCCGGCGATCGAACGGCCTGAGCGTGTCGCCGTTCTTCCACCTGAGTACGCCCTTGATGTTCACCGTGTGGCCCGGCCGGTAGATCGGCTTGTCGGTGTAGATGTAACCCGTGAGGGTCGTCACGCTCTCGGACGAAAACCAGCTGCCCGGGTCGGTGGCGGCCACCGCCCGGCCGCAGGTGACCACCGCCACGAGGTCCTCGAACCGCTTCTCGGGCAGCTTCGCCTCGAACACGCCGTCGGCGCTCAGCATCCCCGTGGCCGTCACGTGTCGATTGACGATGACCTCCGCGGGGCAGCCGGAGGCGGGCTCCCCCGTGAAGCGGTTCGCCGCGAACATCACCAACTGGCCCGGCGCGGCCTTGGTCACCAGGCCGAGGTCCGAAACAACGACGACAGTGTAGGCCTTGAGCGGAGCGCTGACCGCCTCGATGACGTAGACGCCTTCGCCCGGAAGGTCCAGTGGAATCTGCCGGACCTCGGTGTCGCGCACGGGCGGCAGCGTCTCCCGCCAGGACGAAAGGACCTGGGCCTGGTTGAGCAGCGGGACCTGCGCGAATCGGCGGTAGTCGAGCGGCTGGCGCAACACCACCTGCCGCTTCACGGCGTCCGCCTTCCTCGCCTGCCGGTACTTGCCGCTGAACTGTCCGCGGAGGAAATGCCGGATCAGATAGCGCTGGTCCGCCTTCCACTCGGCGATGCGCTCGAGCAGGGTTCGCTCCTGCGGGACGATCGGCGCCTGGCTGCCGAGATTGTGTGGATCGCGAAGCTGGGCGAAGAACTTCAGCGGATCCTCGACCCGGTAGACGCGGAAGTCGAGCGAGGTCACCTGCCGGAACATCAGGTCGATCGTCGGACGTTCCTTCGTCGTGGCGATGTGGTTGCTGGCCAGCGAGAAGGCGGGCCGCCGATCGGTGGCCGCGGGGAAGGCGCCCGCCGCAGGGCAGAGCGCCAGCCCGAGCGCCGCAGCGAGCACGAAGGCCCGCGCCCACTCACGACATCGCGGGGAGGTCATAGGAACACCAAGCGGTAGATGCCAACGAAGACCGGGTTCGCGCCGACCGGACGCCACCGTGGCGAAGGATGTCGCGCGAGGTCCTGCGCGCGCACCTTGCGCATCTCGCCGGGCCGCCCTGCGTCGGGCCCGGTGTGATACACGATCCAGTCGCGGGCCGAGCTGTCGAACACCGAGGGGCCCACGAATACCATCAGGTGGTCGGGCTCCGCGCCGGCCGCCTGGTGGAAGTAGAGCAGATCGCCCGGGCGAGCGGCCGCGAGCGACCGCCCCACCAGGCGCGCATTGTAACGAATGATCGTGCGGGCGTCCGCGAATTCGGCGTAGCGGTTCTCGCCTGTGCGAAACAGGGGCCAGACTCCACCGCGCGCGGGCGGGGGCTGGCGCACGTCGGGGTAGGACGGCATCCCGGGGATGGCCCACTGGCGCCGCCATTCGGGCGTGTGGGCGCGAAGCGCTTCGCGCAGCGCATGGCGCACGAGACCCGCGCAATCGGCGACGTCCGGTGTCGGGCGGTAGAACTGCGCGTCGGCCAGCGCGACGAACCACGCGCGGCAGGCGGTGCGGTCCGTGTCGTCGAGCAAGCGAATCTGCGCGGGCACGCCCGTCAGCCAGGCGGCAAGGCACGCGGCTGCGACGAGCGGGGTGCGCATGGTTACCTGCGGCGGATTCGTTCGTCTCCCGCTTCGTGGAGCAGCGGATCCCGCCGCGCGAGGGCGGCGACGAGCGGCGCGTTCAGGAAGTCGATCACCGGCGCCATCCGCTCGAACTGGCGGACGACCGTGCCGTAGAAGGCCGGGCTGACGGCGAAGGCCGCGGGGTAGTCCTTCCCGAAGATGAACTGCTTGAGCTTCAAGTACTCCGCCGCGGGGTGATCGGGCGGGTAGCCGCGGGGGACTCGCTTGAGGCTGTCGCCGTACAAAGGACCCACCGTCCGCTTGAACGTCGGCGATTCCACGAGCGCCCGGAACCGGCCGTAATTCACCGACAGGTGCTCGCGCAGCGTGTGCAGGTCGGACGGTTCCGGCATGTAGACGCCGCCGACGGCCATCGCGCCATCCGGGCCGATCTCGAGATACAGGCTCGCTCCGCGGTGCCGGGGCAGATCGCGGTGCGGGAAGATCGCGCCCACCTGCGTCTTGAACGGCAGTTTGTTCGGGCTGAAGCGCGTGTCGCGGTAAATGCGGTAGAGCGACCCGCGCGGCGAGGCGATGAGATCCGGCGCGAAGGGGCGGATGTCCTGCGCGAGGCGTTCGACCAGCTCGACCATTGGCAGCCGCACGTCGCGCTCGTAGGCCTCCCGGTGCTCGGCAAACCAGCCGCGGTCGTTGTGGCGCTTGAGGCCGCGCAGGAAGGTCATCGTTCGGGGGGTGAAGCAGGGCGAGGTACATCACGCAGGGCAGTATACTGAAATCAGGGAGCCCCCAACATGCTGATCCGCCGCCCTCCGGACATCCCCTCGTCCGAGATCACGGACGAGCGGCTCTACGTGAAGCGCCGGGCGTTTCTCCAGACGATCGGCCTGGCCGCGGCGGGCGTCGCCGCCGGCGCCGTGACCCTCGATGCGCAGCCCACCCGTCGTCCGCCCAAGCTGGACCACGTCGTGAAAGGTCCGTTCGGGACCACCGAGGCGATGACGCCCTACGAGGACGTCACCACCTACAACAACTTCTACGAGTTCGGCTCCGACAAGTCGTCGCCGGCGCAGCTCGCCGGGTCGCTCAGGACCCGCCCGTGGACCGTGAAGGTCGACGGTGAGTGCAACCATCCCGCGGACTACGAGTTCGACGATCTCGTGAAGCCCCACACGCTCGAGGAGCGCGTCTACCGGATGCGCTGCGTCGAAGGGTGGTCGATGGTCATTCCGTGGGTTGGCATTCCGCTCGCCGACTTCATCAAGCGATTCGAGCCGACCTCCCGCGCGAAGTTCGTCGAGTTCACGACGCTCCGGGACACAGGCCAGATGCCCGGCCAGCGCAGCGACGTGCTCGAGTGGCCCTACGTTGAAGGACTCAGGCTCGACGAGGCGATGAACCCGCTCTCGATCCTGGCCGTCGGACTTTACGGCGTCGAACTGCCCAACCAGGACGGCGCGCCGCTCCGCCTGGTCGTGCCGTGGAAGTACGGCTTCAAGGGGATCAAGTCGATCGTCAGGATCCGCTTCGTGGACAGCCAGCCGGTCGGCGCCTGGGAGCGGCAGAACGCGCACGAATACGGGTTCTACTCGAACGTCAACCCGCAGGTGGACCACCCGCGCTGGAGCCAGGCCACCGAGCGTCGCATCGGCGAGTTCTTCCGGCGCAAGACGCTGATGTTCAACGGCTACGCCGACCAGGTGGCCGGCCTCTACGCGGGGATGGACCTGAGGAAGTACTTCTGATGTCGTCGACGCGGGTCGTCCGCTTCGTCGTCAAGCCGGTGGTGTTCGCCGCCGCGCTCGTGCCGCTCGGCCTCCTCGTGCGCGCCGCCCTGTCGAACCGTCTGGGCGCCAACCCGATCGAGGCGATCACGCACACCACCGGCGACTGGACGCTGCGTCTTCTGCTGATGACGCTCGCCGTGACGCCGCTGCGCTGGATCACGGGCTGGAACCTGCTCGTGCGCTTCCGGCGGATGCTCGGCCTCTTCGCGTTCTTCTACGGCGCCCTGCACCTGCTCACCTACGTCGTGCTCGACAAGTTCTTCGCGTGGCACGAGATCCTGCGTGACGTCATGCACCGGCGCTTCATCATGGTTGGCGCGCTGGCC
This sequence comes from uncultured Acidobacteriota bacterium, assembly GCA_963776495.1. GTDB lineage: Bacteria > Acidobacteriota > Vicinamibacteria > Vicinamibacterales > Fen-181 > FEN-299. Next base: position 942,833 of record CAVZMW010000004.1, read on the forward strand.
TTGACCCTGCTGGTGCCGCTGGCGGTCACCTCCACCGCCGGGATGATCCGCCGGCTCGGCGGCCGCAGGTGGCAGGCGCTCCACCGGCTCATTTACGTGTCGGCGGTCGCCGGCGTCGTCCACTACTGGTGGCTGGTGAAGGCGGACATCTCGAAACCGAGGGCCTATGCGCTCGTGCTCGGCGGGCTTCTCACCGTGCGCCTCGCGGTCGCCTGGCGCCGGCGTCAGCAGACTACCGCGCGGGCTCGGCCCCGCGCCTCGATCGCAGCCAGCCGACAATCGCCGGAAGCAGCGACAGGAAGATGACGCCCCCCACGACCAGGTGGAGGTTCCGCTGGAGCCGCTCCTGGCCGACCGCCATGCCCAGGGTGTAACCGGTCAGGCACATCGAGGCAATCCAGAAGATGGCTCCGAAGACGTTGAACGTCGCGAAGCGCCGGTAGGTCATCCCGGCCGCGCCGGCCACGACCGGCGCGAAGGTCCGGACGATCGGCATGAACTGGGCGATGACGATCGTCTTGCCACCGTGGCGCTCGTAGAAGGCGTGCGTGCGGATGAGGTGCTCGCGCCGGAAGAAGATGGAGTTCGGCCGGCTGTAGAGTGCCTGGCCGGCCTTGTGCCCGATGAAGTAGCCGGTCGCGTTGCCCGCGATGGCCCCGCAGATGAGGCAGGGAATGAGCGTCGCGATGTTCAGGTCTCCTCGGGCGGCGAAGATCCCGGCCGTCACCAGCAGCGAGTCCCCGGGCAGGAAGAAGCCGACCATCAGCCCCGTCTCGGCAAAGACGATGAAGATCATGCCGTAGAGGCCCACCAGGCGGATGAGCTCGGGGACGTTGTAGACCGTCCGGAAGAAGTCCTGGATCCACTCCACGCCGCACACTCCTGTCCGCTGTCCCTGACGCGGGAAGGCGGCAAATTATATCCCGAACGGACCGGTACGCGTCGGGGGCGTTCCGATCAATACTCAAGCGGGCTCGGTCGGCTGGGCCGGACCCCGTCGGTCGCGTGTTCGGTCCCAAACGCCTGGAGACCCGCCGAGGAGGGCACATGGACACCCATCACGCCGTCGCCGTGCAGGATGGAGAACGAGCGGACGTCGTGGCGATGGCCGACGAGATCGTGCAGATGCTCCGGCACGTCCACGACGGGTTCGGCCACTTCGACGCGCGGGTGGTCGATCGGGCCTCCGAGCTCGGCCGGCTCGTGCACAAACAGGAACAGAAGGTGCTCGAGCGGCTCGCGCGGCAGTCGGTCGCGGCGAGGATTGCCGGCAAGACCGTCGACGAGGACATGGTCTTCGTGCCCATGCACCTCGAGAGGGTCGCGGAGTGCGTCGAGCGGCTCGGCGCGTCGACGGTCAAGGTCCTTCATGAAGGCACGTTGTTCACCGACCGGGCGGTGAAGGAGGTCGGCGGCCTGATCGCGCTGGCGATCGAGATGCTCGAGGGCGTGCGCGACGCCGTCAGGACCGACAACCTGGTCCTGGTGCGCTACGTCATCGACGCGGGCCGGTCGTGCGAGACTCGCGTGAACGAGTACGCCCACTTCCACGAGAAGCGGCTGATCGAAGGCGTCTGCCAGCCGCGGGCCTCGTCGATCTACCTGATGATGCTCGACGACATCCGCGGGGTCGAGTGGCACGCGCGGCAGATCGCCGAGAAACTCCAACGGGTGGCGTCGCCCGGCGGCGCCGGGCCGGCCGGTCGGCGGGGCCGCCCCATCGACCTGTGACACCGCGCGGCAGGCGCCTCGGGCGTCGGGCTCACGTGGGGACGTGCTGATGCGACGCTTCTTTGCGCCCTGGTGGGTCGTTCCCTGCGCGGCGTCTTTCCTGGCCTTCCTCCTGCTCCTCCTGTATTGCGACATCTGGCGGCCCGAGGCCGAGGGCCTGCAGGTCAAGGGATCGGCCGGGGTGAACGGCCTGCTCGTGAAGGATGTCGAGTCCGGCTCGCCGGCCGAGAAGGCCGGCGTGCGCCCCGGCGATGTGGTCATCTCGGCCAACGGGCGTCCTCTCAGCTCGAAGCTCGACCTGGAGGAGGTCCAGAGCGTCGTGCGTTTCGACAGTTCGTTCGCTGTCGAGGTGCTCCGGGACGGCCGCGTGCAGCGGATCGAGTGGATCGTGACCCGCGAGGGCTGGGACTACTGGCTTGCCCGCGAGGGTTACGAACTGCTGCTCACCCGCCTGGTCCAGTTCGTGACGCTCGTGCTTGGCCTGTTCATCGTCTTCAAGCGCCCGGACGATTTCGGCGCCAGGATCGGCGGCTGGCTGCTGGCCACTTTCGGCGTGTTCTACATCGATTCCCCGTACCGGTTCTTCGACGTCTGGCGCGAGCTTCCGTGGCTGGCCAGCGTCGTGCTGTGGCTGCCGCTCCTCAGCTACCTGCTCCTGCCCGGGCTGCTGCTGACGTTCTTCCTCTGCTTTCCGCGGCGCGTGCTGCACGCCACGGCGGCGTGGGTCGCGATCTGGGCTCCTGCCCTGGCGATAGGCCTTCGGCAGGCCTGGTTCCACCTGAACGTCGTCTACGGGTCGGGGAGCGACCGGCTGCCGGACAAGTGGGCTGGCATACGATTCGGCGTGGCGATGGGCTACCTGGTGGCGGCGGCCGTCGTCGCGCTTGTCAGGTACCGCCGTGCCGACGCGACCGAACGGCGCCGGCTGGCCGTCATGGCTCTCGGGGGAGGGCCGGGAGCGGTCGGCGGAGGGATCATCGTCTTCGGGTACTGGCGCGCCACGGAGACGGGCGTGTTCGCTTCCCCCTGGGTGGCCTTCGGCGCGCTCCTGCTGCTCGTCGTGCCCCTCTCCTTCACCTACGCCATCCTGCGCCACCGCCTGTTCGACGTCACGCTCATCATCCGCCAGGGCGTACGCTACGCTCTGGCCAGGCGACTGCTGCTCTCGATCGTCCCCGCGCTGGCCGCGATGATGGCGATCGACGCCTACCTGCACCGCGACCGGGCGATCGAGGTGCAGTTCGTCGAGCGCGCGCCGATCTATGGCCTGCTGTCGGTGCTGGCGCTCGTCGCGGCCTACCGGCGCCAGCGCTGGCTGGACGCGCTCGACAAGCGCTTCTTCCGCGAGCGGTACGACGCGCGGCGACTCTTGCACGCGGTGGTCGAAGACGTGCGCCGCTCGCCCGGCCTCCTGGAGGCCGCTCCGCTCGTGGTGGATCAGATTGCGCGCGCCCTCCACCCGACCTTCGTGACCCTGCTCGCGCAGCGGGCCGAGGGGGAGCGCTACGAGGCGGTGGCGGCGGTTCCACGATCGGCCGGACCGGCGGACCTGGCGGGCGGTTCGAAGCTCGCTGCGCTCGCCCGGCTGCTGGGCGAGCCGCTCGACCTGTCGGCGGCCGGTGGCGGGTGGCTGGCCTCCCGGCTGTCGCCGGCCGAGTCGGCGGCGGTGGCACGACTCGGTCTCGAGATGGTCGTGCCGATCGACTCGGGGCAGGGGCGTCCGGGCGCCCTGCTCGTGCTCGGGGCCCGCCGGTCCGAGGAGCCGTACGCCGAGGAGGACCGGCAACTGCTCCGGACGATCGCCCAGAGCCTGGCCGTGCTGGACGGGCGCGACCGGCTCGACCCGGCCTCGGAGACCGTCTTCGCGGAGTGCGGACGCTGCGGCGCCTGTTACGACCACGACACCGACACTTGCCCGGCGGACGCGAACCCGCTGACACCGGTCGCCCTGCCGCGGGTGCTCTTGCGCCGATACCGCCTCGAACGCCGGCTGGGCCGCGGGGGGATGGGCGTCGTCTACGCCGCCGCCGACCTCTCGCTCGGCCGCCCGGTCGCCGTGAAGGTCCTTCGCGAGGAGCTGGTGCACGATGTCGAGAGCGCCGGCCGGTTCGAGCGCGAGGCCCGGGTGTCGGCCATGTTCACCCACCCGAACGTCGTCACCGTGCACGATTTCGGCGTGGTCTCGGGTTCGCGCGCCTTCCTCGTCATGGAACTGCTCGAGGGCGCGAGGCTGAGGGACGAGATCGACCGCGGGCCGCTGGGCGGCCCGCGGGTCGTCTCGATCATGCGCGGCGTCTGTTCCGCCGTCGACGCCGCCCACCGCCGGCAGCTCGTGCACCGCGATCTCAAGCCGGAGAATATCGTCCTCGTGCACGACGATCTCGGCGAGACGCCGAAGATCCTCGACTTCGGCATCGCGAAAGTGCTGTCCACCGAGTCGCCCTCGTTGCGGCTCGAAACGGGATTCGGCGCCATGGTCGGGACGCCGCGCTACATGGCGCCCGAGCAGCTCCGTGGCGGGCCGCCCGAGCCCTCGTGGGACCTGTGGGCCCTCGCGCTGGTGGCCTGCGAGATGCTGACCGGCTCGCATCCGTTCGCCACGCTCGCGCTCGGCCTGCCCGGGGCGGAGCCAAGTGCGGGACCGGCGTGGGGCGGCGACGATGGCCGCGTGCCCGCGGCGTGGCGGCCGTACCTCTCGCGGTGGTTGTCCGTCGATCCGGCCGGACGCCCGGCCGACGCGCGCGGGCTCGTCGACGAACTCGCGCAGATGCTGGAGCAGGGGTGAGATGACCGACCGGACCGACGAACCCTCGGCGGGTGTTCACGAGCGGCGACGTTTCGCCACGACCAGGTGGAGCCAGGTGCTGGCGGCGGGCCGGGCCGACACCCGCGGCGCGCGGGAGGCGCTGTCGCGCCTGTGCGAGTCGTACTGGTACCCGCTCTACGCGTACGTTCGGCGCTGGGGCTACGACGCGGACCAGGCGCAGGACCTCACGCAGGAGTTCTTCGCCAGGCTGCTCGAGAAGCACTACCTGCGTGCCGCGGACCCGACGCGCGGACGGTTCCGCTCGTTCCTGCTGGCCTCGCTCAAGCACTTCCTGGCCAACGAGCGCGACCGCGCCGGCGCCATCAAGCGCGGCGGCCGGACCATCGTCCTCCCGCTCGAGATCGAGAACGCGGAAGGGCGCTACAGCCTCGAGCCGCCCGACAACGAGACGCCCGAGACGATTTACGAGCGCCGCTGGGCGCTCACCCTGCTCGAGCGGACGCTGGCGCGCCTGTCGCGCGAATTCGAGGCGGGGGGCAAGCGAGCGCTGTTCACCCGGCTCGAGGGATATCTCACCGGCGAGCAGGAGACGCTGCCGTACGCGGAGCTGGCCGCCGAACTCGGCATGAGCGAAGGGGCGGTCAAGGTGATGATCCACCGGCTGCGGCGCCGGTTCGGCGCCCTGCTTCGCGAGGAGGTCGGCGACACGGTGTCGACGCCGGCGGACGTGGACGACGAGATTCGCGAACTGTTCCGCGCGCTGAAAGGGGAGTGACACGCCGTGGCCGATCAAGCCGGATGCTCTCGCTGCGGCGGAACGTCGCCGGGGATCGGGAAGGCGGGCCTCTGCCCGTCCTGCCTGCTGGGCCTCGGGTTCGGCGCCGACGAGGCGCCCGAGGGCGGCGAGCCGCCGAACGCGCCCGCGCTCGTCTACCGGGTGCTCACGGTGCTCTCCTCCGAGCCGGCCCGGACGATGTACCTCGCCGAGCAGGAGGGGACGCGGCGGCTGCTGACGCTGGACGTAGTGCGAACGACCCGGTTAGCCGGCGATGCGGATCCCGCCTGGATCGACGAGCGCCTCCGCGCGCTGACCGGGTGGTCGCATCCGAGCGTGCCGCCGGTCGTCGACGGGCGACGCACGGCGACGGGCGACTACTGCGTCGTGGCGCACTACGCGTGCGGCCCGCCGCTCGATCGCTTCTGCCGGGGCCGGCGCCTCGACGGACCTGCCCGGGCGCGCCTGTTCGCGCGGGTGTGCGACGGCGTGGCCGACGGGCACCGGCACGGCGTCTGTCACGGGCGGCTGCGCCCGGACCTGGTCATCGCGGGCGCCGCCGGCGACGAGATCGTGCCCCTCATCCTCGGCTACTCGATGCCGGGCGAGCAGGTGCCGACCGTCGAGGACGACATCTCGGCGCTGGCCCTGCTGGCGCGCGCGATGGGCTGGCAGGGCCCGCCCGGGCGCGTCTGGCGTTCGGTGGACGACCTGCTGGCGGACGCGTCGGCCGACTGGCCGGCGGCGCTTCCGGCTGGAGAGAACGAGGAGACCCGTGGCTGACCTGCTGGAATGCCTCATCCAGATCAAGGGGGTGGCGGACACGCCCCGGCGCCTGGCCGCCCGCGCGGCGGACGTCTGTTCCGGCGCGGTGTCGGCCGCCGACGCCGAGCGCAGGGTGAGGGAAGTCACGATGCGGCTGGCCGCGGCGGAGATGGTCTACCGCGACTGCCTCTCGATGATGCTGACGGTCGAACGGCCGGCGCTGCCGGCGCTGCCGGGCTCTCACCCTGCCGCCGCCGCGCCCTTGTCGGCCGCCGAGGCCGCCGCGGTGTTCGCCGCCAGGCGCGCCGACACGGTGCAGGTGCTCGAGCGGTGCTCGGCGGAGCAGTTGAACCGGATCGGCATCGAACCCTCCCGCGGCGCCATGACCGTGGCCGACCTCGTGGCGCTGATGCTCGCCCACGACACCGACAGCCTCGGCGGCCTCGTGGCTCGGCTATAATCGGCGCGTTCCGCGGTCCGCGCACCCGGTGCGGCCCGAAGCGAACCATGATCCCTGACGTCGGCCCGGCGGAGCGAGCCCCGTCCCAGCGGTCCGACCATCCCGTCCCCGCGAGGTCCCGCAGCGATGAGACGTCCCGACATCCGATCGACGCTGTTGGCGCTGGCGTTGTCACTGGCGGCCGCCCAGGTCTGCCTGGGACAGGCCGCGGACACTGCCGGCCCGCGTTCGCCCATCCTGCCGTCGGTGGTCACGTTGACCGTCCAGCGAAGCAACGGCACCACGGTTGCGGGGACCGGCTTCCTCGGCGTCAAGGACGGCATGCTGGTCGCGGCGCTGCACGTCCTGAGGGACGCGACCAAGGTGACCGCGACGTTCGCCAACGGCGAGGAGTTCGACTGCGCCGGGATCATCGACAAGGACGAGCGGCGCAACGTCGCGCTCGTCCGGATCAAGGCGTTCGGCCGTCCGGTCCTCAGGATCTCGCCCGGGGAACTGGCGGTTGGCGACAAGGCCTTCGTTCCCGTCGTCAAGGACGGCCCGTTCGGCATCGTCGAAGCGAGCGTGGCCGAGGTGGTGATCCAGAGCGGCGTGAAGTTCTACCGGCTGACCGGCGCGATCCCCGACGGGAACAACGGTTCGCCCCTCGTCAACGCCGCCGGCGACGTCGTCGGGCTGCACGTGACCGTCGCCACAGGCGACCAGAACGTCGACATGTCCCTGCCGTCGGCGTACATCCTCGCGCTCGAGCCCTCGCTGCCGGTCCAGCCGTGGACGCCGGCCTCGACTTCGGCCCCGGCTCCGTCGGCCGCGCCCGCCGCGGCCACGACGCCCGCCAACGACGCGATCGACGCCGGCCTGGCGGCCGCGATGACCAACGTCCACGACTGGTGGGTGTTCTATGAGCCGCTGTCCCGCAACATCTACCGGATCACCCGGTACTCGAACATCGGCAAGCTCGACCTCTACAAGATCCAGTCGGAGATCGACCTCGCCCTCAGCCAGGTTGGCTGGATGAAGCCCACCGACCCGCTGAGAGAGAAGCTGGTGCAGGCCGCAGGCCAGCTTCTGGCCAGGCAGCGACAGGGGATCGAGTTCGACATCAACTGCTGGCTCCTGAACAAGGATGTCGGGCCCGGCAAGCACATTCCGCGGGCCGAAGATGCCGGAAGCCGGGCCGCCGCGCTGTTCGGAGCCATTCCCGCGCAGGTGGCGGCGCTGCAGGCCGACTTCCGCCAGCTCGCCGCCAGCTCTCCGGCGTTTCTCAAGGGTCTGCCGATCGAGATGCGCTACTACCTCGGCGTGACGGAGCGGAAGAGCAAGCTCGTGCTTGGGGCGATCATGTCGGCCCGGGCTCCCATGCAACTCCTCAACTTCGTCACCCCGAGCCTCGCGCTCGATCTCGGCCTGCGGGCAGGCGACACGATCGTGTCGGCGGGCGGACGCGAGTTCAAGCCGGACGACGACATCGAGGACTTCAAGCTGTTGATCGAGCAGCGGCCGGGGGGCATGCTCGACGTGGTCGTCACCCGCGGCGGCAAGCCCAAGCCGCTCTCGATGAAGATCCCGGCTGACGTGCTGCAGAAGTACGCCCGGAACCCGCGGGGCGGAGGGCAATAGCGGCGGCTGCCGGTCTGGCCCCTGGGGGGCCTGCTGTCTCACACAGGGAGGCATCCCGCGATGGATCGCAACGATCGGCGCCTCGAGCGGTGGCTGGCGGCGGGCGTCGTCGACACGGCGACGGCCGAGAAGATCCGGGCCTTCGAAGGCGCCCGCGAGGGGGGTGCGGGCAGGACGCTGCCCGTCGCGCTGGCGCTCGGGTTCGGCGGCTTGATGGTGGCGGCCGGAGTTCTGCTGTTCGTCGCGGCGGACTGGGACCAGATGTCGCCTGCCTTGCGCACGACGGCCGTGCTGGCCCTGGTCGCCGTCTTCCACGTCGGGGGAGCGGTGGCGGCGGACCGCTTTGAGGCGCTGGCGACGACGCTGCACGCGCTCGGGACGATCGCCCTCGGCGCCGGCATTTACCTCGCCGGCCAGATCTTCAACCTGAACGAGCACTGGCCCGGCGGCGTGCTCCTGTGGACCGTCGGGGCCTGGGCGGGTTGGTGGCTCCGCCGCGACTGGCCGCAACTAGCCCTCGCGGCCGTCCTGACGCCCGCGTGGCTCACGGCGGAGTGGTCAGCGCTCGACATCTCGAACGGGTGGCGGATCGCGGCGCCAGAGGCAGGGTGGTTCCTCCTGGCGCTGGCCTACGTGACGGTCGATCGGAGGTGGCTCACCGGCGCGAAGGAGCGCACGCTGTTCTGGCTGGGGGCGATCATGCTCCCGGTCTGCTCGCTGGAACTCGCCGGAACCGTCCTGGCGAGGATTTCGCGCGAGGGGTGGCAACGGTCGATGCCCCAGCCGGGAGCATGGATCGCGCCGGCCTCCGGCACGACGGTGGCGATGGCCTGGACCCTCGCGATCGTCTTGCCGCTGCTGCTCGCGGTGGTACTGCGGCGGCGAGCCGCCTGGGTGAACGGCACGGCTGCCATCTGGGCCGTCGCGCTGGTGAACCTGCCCGTGCTCCACAACCGGGTCTGGGTCTACCCGTGGCTGGCCGTCGGGTGCGTGGGCCTTGCGCTCTGGGGGCTGCGCGAGCGCCGCGCCGCGCTCGTCAATTTCGCGGCGGCCGGGTTCGCGCTCACGGTGATGGCGTTCTACTTCGAGACCGTGATGTCGAAGATGGGGCGGTCGGCAAGCCTCATGGGGCTCGGCCTGCTGTTCCTCGTGGGCGGATATCTGTTGGAGCGGGTGCGGCGGCGGATGGTCGACAACGTGAAGGGAGGCCTGGCATGACACGCGGGATGCGCACCGGGCTGATTCTCGCCGCTATCCACGTGGCGATTGTCGGCAGTCTGGGTGTCAAGTTGCTGGCCGACCGCGCCAGCTACCCGCGCGTCTGGGTGCGGGCGGCGCCCGTCGATCCGAACCTGCCAATCCGCGGCCGCTACGTGAGCCTCCGCCTCGAGATCCCCAAGTTCGAGAAGATGCCACCCCTGGTCGAGAGGCAAGGGATCCCCGCTGGCCGGAAGAGTACGTGGTGGGCGCCTCCGAAGGCGGTTCGCCTCCAGGTGCACGACGGCCAACTGTCCGCGATCGGGACCGACGTGGACACGGGCGTCATGGGCCGCGTTGTCGGGCGCGGCAGCGGAGAAGTCGTCCAACTGGACCCCGTGGCCTTCTTCATCCCCGAGTCGGCACGCGATCCCTCCATCCGGCCCGCGGGAGAGGAACTCTGGGTCGAGGTGACGATCCCGCGTCGTGGCGGGCCAAGGCCAATCCGTCTCGGCGTGAAGAGGAACGGCACCCTCACTCCGCTCCCGATGCCATGACCCCCAACCGGCGCCCCGGCCGCCACAATACTCTTGTGTGCCATTCGACCCCGGCTCATGATCGAGCTTGGGAACCATTTCAATCCGCGCGAACCTCGTTCGGCTTGGGGGCATGCGACCGCATTGACCAAGGAGCATGTATGGCCCGATCCCTTCGCGTGATTCTGGCGTTGCTCGTGCTTTCTTCTCCTGCCTTGGCGCAGGACAGGAAGCGGGTGGCGGTTCTGGATTTCGACTACGGCACCGTACGCTCGGTCGTTCAGGCGTACTTTGGCACCGACCAGGACGTGGGCCGAGGCATCTCGATCCTCCTGGAACAGAAACTCGTCGAGGACGGCAAGTACCGGGTGATCGACCGTACCGCCCTGGAGAAGATTCTCAAGGAACAGGACTTCTCGAACAGCGACCGGGCCGACGCCTCGACCGCAGCGAAGATCGGCCGCATTCTGGGAGTGAACGCCCTGATTGTCGGCACGATTACGCAATTCGGCGGCGAGAACAAGAGCGTCGGGGTCGGCGGGGGCGGGTTCGGCGGCGGGAGGTTCGGCCTGGGAGGGGATCGGCACGAAATCCTCCAAGGCCACCGTCAAGGTCACGGCCAAGCTGGTAGACGCCAATACCGCCGAGATCCTGGCCGTCGTCACGGGCAGCGGGGAGTCGAAGCGCAGCGGGTTCTCGATCGCCGGCCTCGGCGGCGGTGGCGGCAGCGGGGGAGGCGGCGCCGTGAACATGGGCAGTAGCGACTTCCAGAACACCATTCTCGGTGAGGCGGTCATGGCCGCGGTCGCCAACATGGGGCAGCAACTCGACGACAAGGCCGCCTCGCTGCCGACCGAGAAGCTGGAGGTGTCGGGGTTGATCGCCGACGTGTCCGGGAACACCCTGGTGCTGAACGTGGGCAGCAAGTCGGGCGTCAAGGTGGGCGACCAGTTGTCGGTTTCGAGAAAGGTGCGGGACGTCAAGGACCCCAGCACCGGCGCGGTGATCAAGACCATCGTCGATCAGATCGGAATGGCCACCGTCACCGAAGTCGACCAGAATTCGGCGACGGCCACCTTCAGCGGCGCCGGGACCCCGAAGGTCGGCGATATCGTCAAGTCGCAGTAGGAGCAGCGGACGCTCGAACTTCAGAGGGACGGGCGAGCCGAGGCGGCGTCCCTCCGTCGCTTCCAGTAGAAGTAGACCGGTACGCCCAGCGCGAGGAACGCGAGGCCGGCCCAGGCCTGCGCGGGGCGCTGGACGAGCGTCACCGCGACAAACCACGCCGACATCGCCACGAAGAACAGCGGCGTCCAGGGATAGAGCGGCACGCGCGACACGCGCTCGGCGTCCGGCAGTCGCCGCCGGAAGATGAACACGCTGGCCGCGGCCAGGCCGAAGAAGATCCAGTCGGTGAACACCACGTAGGAAATCAGGTTCTCGAACGTGCCCCAGAACAGGATCAGGATCACCGCCCAGAGCGACTGCGCCACGATGGCGAACGCCGGCGTCCTGAAGCGGGGATGCACCTCGGCCACCCGCCGGAAGAACAGCCCCTCGTTCGCCATCGCGAAGTAGATGCGCGGCGCGGTCAGCGTGTAGATCCCGACGACGCCGAACGTCGAGATGAAGATCGCGAGCGAGATGGCCGAGCCGCCGGCCGTCCCGAACACGCGGGACACCGCATCGGCCGCGACGCGCGAGGAGCCCGCGATCTCCTGCGGGGTCATCAGGAACATGTAGGCGACGTTCACCAGCAGGTAGATGAGCGTCACGATCGCCGTGCCGGCGATCATCGCGAGCGGGATCGTCCGGCGCGGGTCGCGGACCTCCGCCGAGGCGTAGGTGGCATGCTGCCAGCCGCCGGTGGACCACAGCACGCCAACCATCGCGGTCGCCAGGCCGGCGCCCAGGCCGCCCGGGATCGCCGTCGTCGAGAACGCGAAGCTCGTGGTGTGCGCCGAGCCGAAGGCGAGGCCGACGGCGACGAGCGCCGCGATGCCGGCGATCTTGAGGACGGTGAAGACGTCCGAGAAGATCGCGCCCGCCTTCACGCCCACGACGTTGATCGTCGTGAGGATCAGCAGCCCGGCGACGGCCGCGATCGTGGTGCCCGCCGCGCCGAGCGGCACGAAGTAGCCGAGGTAGGTCGCGAAGGCGATGCTGAGCGCGCCCAGGCCGCCCGCGTTGACGACGAGGAAGTAGGCCCAGCCGAAGAGGAACCCGACCAGGCCGCCGTACGCCTCGGTCAGGTACGCGTATTCGCCGCCCGCCCGGGGCATCAGCGCCGCCAGCTCCGCGAACGTCAGCGCCCCCGACATCGCCATCAGCCCGCCGACGGCCCACACGGCCAGGATCAGCCAGGGGGAGGGCAGCGCGTGCGCGATCAGCGACGGCGTCAGGAAGATGCCCGAGCCGATCGTCCCGCCGATCGCGATCATCGTCATGTCGAAGAGCGTCAGGCTGCGGCGCAGTTCGGCCATCTCACTCACCCTGCTTCCGCGACCGGCGCTTCGGCGTCGGCCGCGTGTTCCGAGCGTGTGACCAGGGCTACGGCGGGCACGATGATCGCCGCGCCGACGACGATGTAGCGGTCGAGCGGCTCGCCGAGGAAGGCCCAGCCGAGCAGCACCGCCACGACCGGGTTGACGTAGGCGTAGGTGGCCACCTTCGACGTCGGCACGTGGCGCAGCAGCCAGATGTACGCCGAGTAGCCGACCCACGACCCGAAGACGACCAGGTAGGCGATGGCGCCGATGCTGGCCGCGTTCCAGGTGGCGCGCCGGGGTTCGCCGAGGAGCGCGGCCGCGCCGAGGCTGAGCAGGCCGGCGCACAGCATCTGCCAGCCGCTCGCCACCAGCGGATCGACCGCGAGCTTCCAGCGGCGCGACAGCACCGAGCCGAACGCCCAGCAGAACGACGATCCGAGCAGGGCCAGGCAGGCGGCGAGTTCGGCCCAGCCGAGCGTCGGCCCCGAGGCGACCTTCGGCCAGAACAGCACCGCGACGCCGAGGCCGCCGAGCGCGACGCCGGCCGCGCCCGACCGCGGCACCCTGTCGCCTGTCGGCAGGACGAAGCGCTCCACCATCAAAAACCAGATGGGGACGACCGCGACCAGCAGCGCCGAGAGGCCGGAGGGGAGGAACAGCTCGGCCCAGGCCAGGACCGAGTTCGAGATGCTCAAGAGCAGCACGCCGATGAAGGCGAGCTGGAGGAACTGGCGCCGCTTGACGCGCACGCGGCGGCCGGTCAGGGCGCAGAAGACCAGCATCAGCGAGCCCGCCACCGAGAACCTCGCGCCCGCGAGCAGGATCGGCGGCACCCGCTCGACGGCGACGCGGATGCCGAGATACGTGGAGCCCCAGAACACGTAGAGCAGGGCGAACGCGAGAATGGTGATCGAGCGGCGACTGATGGGCAACCCCCGGGTCAGTGTACCCGAATCAACCCCTTCGATGTCTGCAATCGGCGGACGGCTGACGGCTGACGGCGGACGGCGGACGGCTGACGGCGGACGGCCTAGGGCCAATGCCTTTCGGAAATTGCTGACGCCCTCATACGATGGTGAATTCGAACGGTCCATCGACGGACGTGTTCTTCAAGAGTCGAGGCCACTTGGTCACCGGTTGCCGCACGGCGCGCGGACACGATCGTGCCCGACGCTTCGGGGTGAGGTGACGCCGCATCCGTTCGTACATCTGCGTGAAAACAAATTGCTTCTGGTCCTCGGTCAGTACCGGCGCGGCGATAGCGCCGCTTGACCGGCACGTCCAGCACCCCACTGCCATCGGGTAACCGCTCGACGACCCGTCCCTTCACCGTCGTCTGCGCACGCACCAGACCGCCGCCGGCATCTTGGCGACCGCCGCGCGGACGCGTGCCGCTTCACCGCGGGCGCATTCGTCAGACTGAACGGCGTCCCGTCGAGCGCCAGCAGGCGCCATCCGCGCCAGAACGCCTCCGGCGCGCCGTCGGCCGTGGCGCGAGGCCGCAGCATGCGGTGCATCAACTCGGCGAAGATCGCCCACGGCAATCGCGCGCGCCGATCCGCCAGCGAACTCTCGGCCAGTGGCGTCTGGAACAACTCGGCAAAGTGCTCGCCCAACGTCCCCGCTCCCCTCATCACATGAAAGGTAAGGGCGGACAGCACCTGGGTCAATGGCACGCGCGGCTTGCGCCCCGGCCGGGGCGGCAGCGTGGGCCCGTCGCCAGCCAGCATCTCCGTCCAGGTCGGAAGGAATCCGACCGGCCGGAGGGACGTGGGAATCGCGGAACACGCGGCGCGTCGAACGTGAGCCTGGGAATGGTGTCGCATTCCCAGGATAAATATCTAACCCGCGTAAAAGAGTACAAGTGTAAAGAGTACACGTTGAATTTCTAATCACTCAGAATGTCCGAAAGGCATTGGGCGTAGGGTGCGGTCAGCGTGACGGCGCCGTCAGCCGTCAGCCGTCGGCCGTCAGCCGTCAGCCGTCGGCCGTCAGCCTTCGGCCGTCAGCCGTCAGCCGTCAGCCTTCAGCCGTCAGCCGTCAGCCGTCAGCCGACTACGGCTTGCTACGCCGTCCACGTTTGTGTGAAACTTCGCCGTCGTCGAACGGCCTTGTCCAGCCCCCATCCCATGCAAGGAGTTCCATGCCCGCACGGTGTTCGCGTCGGTCGCTCGTCCACCTGGGTCTCGTCGTCGTCGCGCTGCTCGCTGCCGTCGGCCTCGTCGCGCAGGGCCGCGTGCAGGGTGAGCGCTGCCTCGTGCCCGCCTCGGTCCGCGACCCGATTCTCAACGAGGTGTCCGGCGAACAGGCGCTCGTGCACGTCCAGTTGCTCGCCGCCAACCGGGATCGCCAGGCCGAGGAATACCAGAACCAGTTCTTCGAGACGACCTACATCAGCGACATGGCCCGGCAGTACGGCCTGTCGGACGTGCGCGTCGACTTCTTCCCGACCCGCGACTTCTGGGACGGACAGGAAGGCGACCTCTGGCTGGTCCAGCCCGCCAAAGCGAAGATCGCGAGCCTGACGATGGTGCCGACGGCGCTGGCGCCTGGCAGCAAGAGCGCCGACGTCGAGGCAGAGGTCGTCTACGTCGGCGCGGGCAGGCAGCCGGACTACGACGGCAAGGACGTCAAGGGGAAGATCGTGCTCGGAAGCGTGTCCGTCGGGTCGCTCGCGACCCTCGCGTGGCAGCACGGGGCCGCGGGCGTCCTCGGGACCGGCAGCCCGGGGGTGAGCGACCAGGCGCCCGGCGCGACGCTCGATCAGATCGGCTGGGGCAGCGTCAGCGTGCCGGCGGATCAGAACGGCTTCGGCTTCGCCCTCTCGCTGCGCCAGTTCCTGCGCTTTCGCGACCTTCTCGACCGCGGCCAGAAGGTCGTGATGCGCGCGCACGTCCGCAGCCGGACCTTCCCCGGCAAGATGAACGTGATCTCGGCCTCGATCCCGGGCACCGACCCGGCGGCGGGCGAGCTGGTCATGGTTGCCCACGCCTTCGAGACGATCGCGACGCCGGGCGCCAACGACAACTGCACGGGCGTCGCCACGATCCTCGAAGTGGGGCGGACGCTCGCGCGGCTCGTCAAATCCGGCGAGCTGCCGGCGCCGCGGCGCACGATTCGCTTCATCTGGGGGCCGGAGATCTCGGGCTCGAGCGCCTACATGTTCGCGCACCCGGACCTGCAGGAGCGGCTGCTGGCGGCGTTGAACTTCGACATGACGGGCGCGAACACGAAGCTGACCGACACCTACCTGCGGATGAAGATGACCCCCGACTCGAGGCCGAGCTACCTGAACGACCTGGTGGCGAGTGTGCTTCGGGTCGTGGACCAGTCCGACATCCGCGCGCAGCAGGGGCAGAACGCGCCGTTCAACTACCGGCTCTCCCCGGTGGCCACCATCTCGTCGGGCAGCGACCACTCGGTGTTCAACGACGGCGGCGTGCCGGCGATGCAGTTCAACTACTGGCCCGACAACTTCTACCACAGCAGCGAGGACCGGGTGAACTACGTGGACCCGACCGAACTCAAGCGCGTCGGGTTCGTCGCGGCCTCCGCCTTCTACTACCTGGCGACCGCCGGCCCGGAGCAGGCGCGCGAGCTGGCCTTCGAGTCGGCCGCCAACGGCGAGCAGTGGATCGCCGAGGTCGCCCGACAGTCGGGGTGGCTGCTGGGACGTGACGCCGCGCTGCTGCCGGACCGCTACAAGGCCGCACAGACGAAGGTGACCGGCGCGTACAACCGCGCGCGGGGCGCCGTCGAGTCGGTGCAGCGGCTGGCGCCGACGCCCGAGGTGGCGTCCACCGTCGCCCGGCTCGTCGGGACGCTCGACGCCTCCCGCGATGCGAACGCGAAGCTCCTCGACGGCCTTTACGCCGAGCGGGCGGCGTCGCTGGGCCTCAAGCCGGTTCCCGTCACGCTCACCGACAAGGAGCGCGAGTACTCGCGCCTCGTGCCGAGGCGCCTGTTCGCCGTCTACTCCGATGAAGCGAGAAAGCGCCAGGCGCAGGGCGGTGGGCGTGGCGGCGGCGGGCGCGGGCAGCGGGGCGACGGGGCTCAGCCTCGGCGCCTCCCGGGGCTGGCCGGGAGCGAAGTCAACAACTTCATCGACGGCCGGCGCAGCATCCTGGACATCTACAACGCCGTGCGGGCCGAGTGCGGCAACCTCGTCGTGGGGAACAACGACACGAAGTTCGCCTACCTGGTCAGCTCGGAGGCCCCGGACGTGGACCTCGACCTCGTCTATGCGGCGCTCGACACGCTCAGGAAGAACGGCACCGTCGAGTTCGTGACGGTCGAGCCGAAGCCGGCGGTTCCGAAGAAGCCGAAGAAATAGCGAACAAGATCGGTCCAAACCGTTTCTGGAGCGAGAGCGTCTTAACTGGTAACGAGCATAAAGAGCCTCGCTCCTCCCTTTAAGGACCCTCTGAGCCAGGGTCCTTCTTTTTTGCCTCCGCGCGCCCGCCCCCCGCGCCCAGGCTCCCGCGCCCAGGCTCCCGCGCCCAGGGCTCCCGCGCCCAGGTTGACAAATTCCGGCCCGGGTTCGACACTTCAACGACGCCGCGCCGGTCCCGACCGGGACGGGCCCGGCGGGTCAGGGAACTGCCGGCGAGTGGCCGGTCTTCAGGGGGTAGTCGAGATGCGAGTCGTGTCCTTCACGTTGAACGGCAAACCGACCAGCCTGACGGTCGACGAAACCAGGCCGCTGCTCTGGGTGCTCAGGGACGACCTGGGCCTGACCGGCAGCAAGTTCGGCTGCGGCGAGGGCATCTGCGGCGCCTGCACGGTGATCGTCGACAACAAGGCGGTCCGCTCGTGCGTGACCGCCGTCGGTGACGTCCAGGGCAAGCGCGTCCTCACGATCGAGGGCGTGGCGAAGGACGGCCGGCTGCATCCGATCCAGCAGGCGTTCGTGGACCACGCCGCCTACCAGTGCGGCTACTGCACCTCCGGCATGATCATGGGCGCCTACGCGATGCTCCTCCAGAACCCGAAGGCCACCCGCGCCGACATCGTCAAGGAGCTCGACAATCACCTGTGCCGGTGCGGGGCGCACGTGCGCATCGTGAGCGCCGTCGAGGCCGCCGCCGGCGCGATGAAAGGGGGCGCGCGATGAAGCCCATCGACACCGACTTCGACCGTGACCAGGAGCTGGTCGTCGACGGTCCGACAACCTTCCCCGTGGACCGGCGCGAGTTCGTCAAGCTGACGGCCACCGGCCTGCTGGTGCTCGTCGCCGTCGATCCGCTCGCCGCCCGCCAGGAGACCGCCCGTCTTCCGACGGGACGCCAGGGCTATCCGACCGACGTCAACGCCTACCTGCACATCGCCGCCGACGGCAAGGTCACCTGCCTGGTCGGCAAGATCGAGATGGGCCAGGGTGTCATCACCTCGCTCCCGATGCTGCTCGCCGAGGAGCTCGACGTGCCGCTGGCGGCGGTGGACATCGTCATGGGCGACACGGACCTGTGCCCGTGGGACATGGGCACGTTCGGGTCGCTCAGCGTTCGCCAGTTCGGCCCGATCATGCGGCAGGCAGCCGCCGACGCGCGGGCGATGCTCCTGCAGATGGCGTCCGAGCGCATGCAGGTGCCGGTGAATCGGCTCAGGGTGAAGGCGGGCCTGATCAGCGACGCGAACGACCCGAAGCGCTCGGTGACCTACGGCCAGTTGACCGCCGGCCAGCGGATCGAGCGCAAGGCGGAGGGAAAGGCGCCGCTCAAGCCGGTCGCCTCCTACACGATCGTCGGCAAGTCGGTCCGGCGGCGTGACGGCGCCGACAAGGTGACCGGCAAGGCGCAGTTCGCGGGCGACATCGTCGTGCCCGGCGGCGCGCTGCACGCGAGGGTCCTGCGGCCGCCGGCGCACGGCGCGACGCTCGACCGCGTGGACACCTCCGCGGCCGAGAAGGTCGCGGGCGTGAAGGTGGTCCGGGACGGCGATCTCGATCGCCGTGCTGCACGAGCACCGCGACGAAGCCGACAAGGCGCTGGATCTCATCAAGGCCGACTGGACCCGCCACGACCCGCCGTTCGACGACCGGACGATGTACGACCACTTCCTGAAGACGGCGGGGCCGCCGACGACCGCCGCCGAAGGCGGCAGTCTCGCCGCTGGCGAGAAGCTCGTCGCGGAGGTGATCGAAGGGACCTACTACGACAGCTACGTGGCCCACGCGCCGATGGAGCCGCACACGGCGGTGGCGGCGGTCGAGAACGGCAAGGTCACCGTGTGGGTGGGGACGCAGACGCCGTTCCCGGTCAAGAACCAGCTGATGTCGGCGCTGAAGCTGCCGGCCGACAAGGTCCGCGTGATCACGCCCTTCGTAGGCGGAGGCTTCGGCGGCAAGTCGGCGTCGCGCCAGGCGATCGAGGCGGCCCGGCTGGCGACGCTGACCGGCAAGCCGGTGCGCGTCGTCTTCAGCCGCGCGGAGGAGTTCTTCTACGACACCTTCCGGCCGGCTTCGATCGTGAAGATCCGGGCGGGCCTCACGCCGTCGAAGACGCTCGGGCTGTGGGACTACCTGGTCTACTGCGCCGGCGAGCGCGGCGCGGCGCAGTTCTACGACATTCCCAACCATCGGACGGCCTGGACCGGCGGATGGAGCGGCGGCGGCGCGAGCGCCCTGCACCCGTTCGCCGTCGGGCCCTGGCGCGCGCCGGGCGCGAGCAGCAACGCGTTCGGGCGCGAGTCGCACATCGACGTGCTGGCCGCGAAGGCCGGCCTCGACCCGGTGGAGTTCCGGCGGAAGAACCTGGCCGACCCCCGGATGATCCGGGTGCTCGACGCGGGCGCGAAGAAGTTCGGCTGGGTGCCGAAGGCCGCCCCGAGCGGGCGCGGCGTCGGCGTCGCCCTCGGCATCGACGCGGGCACCTACGTCGCGGTGTTCGCGGAGGTGGCCGTGGACAAGACGTCCGGCCGCGTGACCGTCAAGCGCCTCACCTGCGCCCAGGAGATGGGCGTCGTCGTGAACCCTGACGGCGCGCTGCAGCAGATCGAGGGCTGCCTCACGATGGGCCTCGGGTACGCGCTCAGCGAGGAGGTGCATTTCACCGGCGGGGAGGTGCTCGTCAAGAACTTCGACAGTTACGAGCTGCCGCTCTTCTCGCAGGTGCCCAGGATCGAGGCGGTGATCGTCGACGCGCCGGACGTGGCTTCGGCGGGGGGCGGCGAGCCGGCCATCGTCCCGCTCGGCGCGGCCGTGGGCAATGCCATCTTCGACGCGACGGGCGCGCGGCTGAACCGCATGCCCATGACCCCGGAGCGCGTGAAATCGGCGATGAAGGCGTAGGGAGCCGTTGCTCACGCTTGGCGACCGGCTTCCCGACCTCTACGAGGCGTCGAGCGACACGCTGCTCGGGCGCTTTCTCGACTACGTGGCCGAGCGGGGCCTGACCCTCTACCCGGCGCAGGAAGAGGCGACGCTCGAGCTGCTGGAGGAGAAGAACGTCATCCTCCACACGCCCACCGGGTCGGGCAAGTCGCTCGTCGCCTCGGCCATGCTCTTCGCCTCGCTGGCGCGCGGCCAGCGGGCGGTCTACACCTGTCCCATCAAGGCGCTCGTCAACGAGAAGTGGATGTCGCTCTGCCGCGAGTTCGGCCCCGACCACGTCGGGCTCGCGACGGGCGACGCCTCGGTGAACCGCGACGCGCCCATCCTGTGCTGCACGGCTGAAGTCCTGGCGAACATGGCCCTCCGGCAGGGCGCCGCCACGCCGGTGGACAACGTCGTGATGGACGAGTTCCACTGGTACGCGGACCGCGACCGGGGCGTGGCCTGGCAGATCCCCCTGCTGACGCTGCCGCACACGCGCTTCCTCCTCATGTCGGCCACGCTCGGCGACACGACCTTCTTCGAGCAGGCGCTGACCACGCTCAACGGCCGGCCGACGGTGACCGTGACGGCCATCGACCGGCCGGTGCCGCTGGAGTTCGCCTACGCCGAGATCCCGCTGGCGCACACGATCGAGAAGCTGGTGGACGAGGAGAAGGCGCCCGTCTACGTCGTCCACTTCACGCAGGCGGAGGCGGCCGGCAGCGCGCAGGATTTCACCAGCCTGAAGATCTGCAGCCGCGAGGAGAAGGCGGTCCTGGCCGAGATCGTCGCCGACTTCGAGTTCACCAGCCCCTACGGCAGCGAGATCCGCAAGTGGCTGCGGCACGGGATCGGCCTGCACCACGCGGGGCTGCTGCCCAAGTACCGCGTGCTCGTCGAGCAGCTCGCGCAACAGGGCCTGCTCAAGATCATCTGCGGCACCGACACGCTCGGCGTCGGCATCAACGTCCCAATCCGCACGGTGCTGTTCACCCGGCTCTGCAAGTTCGACGGGAAGAAGACCGCGCACCTCACCGCGCGCGACTTCCACCAGATCGCGGGACGGGCCGGCCGCAAGGGCTTCGACACGCGCGGCTTCGTCATCGTCCAGGCGCCCGAGCACGTCATCGAGAACATGCGGCTCTCCGAGCGGGCCGCCAAGGAAGGCCGGAAGTTCGTCAGGCGCAAACCGCCCGAGCGCAACTTCGTCAACTGGGACCTCGGGACGTTCAAGCGGCTGATCGGGGCGCAGCCCGAGGCGCTGGCCTCCCGCTTCCAGGTGTCGCACGGGATGCTGCTCAACGTCCTCAGCCGCCCGGGCGACGGGTGCGGCGCGATGCGCCAGGTGATCCGCGACTGCCACGAGCCGGAAGCGGCCAAGCGGGGGCACCGGCGGCGCGCCTGGCAGCTGTTCCGCAGCCTGGTGGCCCGTCACATCGTGGAGTTCATCCCGGCGGCGGAGGACGGGTCCACGCTCAGGGTCAACGTGGACCTGCAGGACGACTTCTCGATGGACCAGGCGCTGTCGCTGTACCTGCTCGAGACGATCCCCCTGCTCGATCGGGAGTCGCCCGGCTACGGGCTCGACCTGCTCACGCTCGTCGAGTCGATCCTCGAGAACCCGGAGGTGATCCTCCGGCGACAGCTCGATCGGATCAAGGACCGGGCGGTGGCGCAGATGAAGGCCGACGGCGTGGAGTACGAGCAGCGGATGGAGGAACTCGAGAAGCTGGAGTATCCCAAGCCGCTCGGCGACTTCGTCTACGCGACCTTCAACGCGTTCGCGGACCGGCACCCGTGGGTGGGCGAAGAGAACATCCGGCCGAAGTCGATCGCGCGGGAGATGTTCGAGAGCTACCTCTCGTTTGCCGAGTACATCCTCGAGTACGACCTCGAGCGCGTCGAGGGGCTGCTGCTGCGGCACCTGAACAGCGTCTACAAGGTGCTCGGCCAGACCGTGCCTGACGGCGCCAAGACCGACGACGTCTTCGAGATGGAGTGGTACCTGCAGGCGCTGCTGCGGCAGGTGGACTCGAGCCTGGCCGACGAGTGGGAGCGGATGCGCGACCCCAACTACCGGCCGTTTGCGCGCGCGACGGCCGGAGGGACCGAGTTGCGGCCGCCGGGCGCCGAGGAACTCGAAGCGGACGTGACGCGCGACGGGAAGACGTTCACGGTGGCCATCCGCAACCGCGTCTTCACGTTCCTGCGGGCGTGGTCCACCGGCGAGGCGGCCGCGGCGCTCGCCGTCCTCGACACCCTGCAGGACGAGAACGGGAAGGCTTGGACGCCCGAGCGGCTGAAGGACGCGTGGGAAGGTTACCGCGCGGGGCACGAGCGCCTTCGTCTCGATCCGGAGGCCAGGAACCTGCGCCACACCCACGTGGAAGTCACGCCCGACGGGCGGTCGTGGCGCGTGCAGCAGATGCTCGTCGACCCGGAGATGGAGAACGACTGGGTCGCCGAGTTCGGCGTCGATCTCGGCGAGTCCCGCGCCGCCGGCCAGCCGGTCCTGCGCCTCAGCCGGCTCGACGCCCTGGCCTGAGCGCGGTCGCATCCGGACCGTCGCGCGCGCCGGCATCTGCCAGTACTTTCGTACCAGGTCTCGGTCTGATCGGGAGTGCTACAATCGTCATTTGACGAGCCTGTAGCGGCCATCCGCGCGGGCATCGGACGCCCGGGCCAGGTCATGGCCGTGGTTCACGCTGCCGCAAGTCTGCCGGCTGTCGGAACCGACTAGAGGAGGCGCCATGCCCGTAGCACCCTACGTTGCCGCGTCGTCCGACTCCGGGTCCGATCCCAACCACAACAGCGACGCCTTGCGGGCCCGACTGCAGGCCGTTCCTTCGCGGTCGCGGCTCTCGGCGGCGGACGCGCCGCTGATGCTTCCCGTCCCGGTGTTTCCGCAGTATCCCGATAAGGCGGGCGATGTCGAGCCGCCGGCGAAGTACCTGCCGCGGCCCGGGAACCCCTATCGCACGCGCGCGTCGGCGCCCGTCGTCACCCGCGCCCTGCGCGGGTGGCTGTATCCGTGGGTGAAGTCCCGCGTACTGCCGGGGCCGCTCCATCCGATCGTCGCCTACTTCTTCACCGAGTGGAAATGCAACCTCGACTGCCATTACTGCTACTCGTTCGACAACCGCGTGACGGGGATGACCGAGGACACCGCCCGCCGGGCCATTGACTGGCTCGAGGACACCGGCTGCCGCGTGCTGGCGCTGATGGGCGGGGAAGTGCTCCTGCGGCCGGCGTTCGTGCACAAGGTGGTCTACTACGCCGCGAAGAAGGGGTTCTGGATCTACGTGCCGACCAACGGGCGGCTGATGCGGCCCGAGGTGATCGACCGCCTGGGCGATGCCGGCGTGGCGACGATCAACCTGGCCGTCGACGTGGTCGAGGAGCAGGAAGGGCTGCCCAAGGCGCTGGCGCCGATCCGGCCGTACTTCGATTACCTCATCAAGAAACAGTACGTTTACGACTTCTCGGTGTTCTTCAACATCAACATCACGCGCGTCAACCTCGACGACGTGAAGCGGATCACCGAGATCGCGCACGATTGCGGCATCGCCACCGACTACCACATCAACGAGGCGCCGTACCTCGAGCAGGACCACTTCCAGCACGCGACGCTCAACCGCACCCACATCCGGCAGGAAGACTGGCCCGCGGTGGACGCGGTGATCGACTGGCTGGTCGAGAAGAACGTGGCGGGCTACAAGATGGTCAACTCGCGGAACCGGCTGGCGGAGATGAAGCAGTTCATGCGCGACCAGGTGGAGCCGTGGGACTGCCGGGCGGGCCAGAACTCGATCGTCATCCGGACCGACGGCACGCTGGCGCCCTGCTTCCCGTTCTACTCCGCCACCGAGGACTGGGGCGTCGTCGGCGCGCCGCGGTTCGACGTGAGGGACCTGAACGAGATGAAGGTGACGTGCCAGAAGCACTGCTTCTCCACGCTCAACCACAACCTGGCGTATTGCTACAAGGCGGGCCGCGCCATCAGGTTCGTGCTGAGGCAGGCCGCGCATGGCTTCCAGGGCGCCCGCGGCAGCTTCGACGACTGAGCGCGCCTCGCGCTCGAAGCCCTTGTCGCCTGTTCGAGCCGGTCAGCCGGAGGCTCTCATTCCTGCCCACCCGCTCGAGTGCTGGATGGGTCCGGGCACCTCGGACTTGCTGAACTGTTTCTCCACCAGCCAGTACATTCCTATCGCGGGCACTGCGCCGGCAATGGTGACGACCAGCAGGTTATTGGGCAAGAGGTCGGACAGTTGCAGCAACGCGGCATGGACCAGCGCCGTTCCGAGCGGGATGCGATAGATCCACATCACGATCCCTTCGATCGCCAGCACGCCGAACACTGACGCGAATGGGAGCACATCGCGTACGGGAACCGGAAGTCGACGCAACCGGTACCACCGCGTCCACTCGGTCAGATAGACCAGCATCAGCACGGCGAGCATGTCCGCCCACAGGATGAGGATCCGCATTCGGGGCCGCGCCGTGACCGGTACCAACCCGGCGTCCGAGGCCGCACCATACTGCATGATGGGAATGACCCTCCCATACACGGCTTGCGTGGCCCGTTCGAATTGCCACTCAACGAAGCGATGGCTGTTCCGTGGGCCCACCGAATAGGCGTTGTAGAACGTGATTCCTAGAACCCGAAACGTGGTGGCGTGAACGGTCTCCCCCCATGGAGAGCTGATGACGGGCGCCTTGCCGGCCGGCGCACGATGCCAGAACTCGAAGTCGACGTCCAGGTCCACATCGGTTCGCGACTGGCTCCTCGGTCCCCCCACCAGTGAGTAGTCCGATTGCCGAGTCTTGTCGACGCCCATGCCGATGGCGGCGCCTCCGAAAAGAAGAACCAGCGATGGAATCACGGTGACGAGCGCCAGGGCGCGAAACGAGAGTGGCAGGGCGTACAGCCAGCGCGTCCGCTGACGAGCGTACACGTTCGCCATGATCACGAAGATGGCCACAGAGGGAACGGACAACTCTCCCCACCGACCGAGATAAACCCCCATCGCGAAGAGGCCCAGCGGCATCACGAAACCAGCCGACCGCACGACCGGCCACCAGGCCAGCGGTTGCGCATCCCGTGTTGACCGGGGACTCGAGGTCGAGCCGACCTCCTGCATCGGAGCGACCTGGAAGGACGCAGGGATGGCAAACCACGTTCTCAGAAGGATCAGCGCGCCGGCGAGCGCGAATACCGCGAGGAACGGACCCGGCGGGAGGAAATGCCAGGCCAGGGCGCCCGCGGCCGCGAGGCCCGTCCAAAGCGCTGCCAGCAGCCCTGCGGGTATGGCGCACTCCTGCACGCGGACCGAGAGCGGAAGAAGGCACGCCAGCGTGAAGAGGATCCCGCATTCCAGCATCCCCAGCACCTCGGGCCAGCCGGTGTCCGGAACAGAAAGGGCGACGAGGATACCGGCGAGAACCGGCAGCCACACCAGCGCCAGACGCGAGAGGAGACGCGCCAGGAAGAGCTGTCGCCCCTCGATCGGCAGCGCCGCTTCAAAGAGCGTGGCGCGTCGATGAGGGCACCAGAACACCGCGATGATCAGGCTGGCCTGCACGAAGAGCAGTCGGGTCCAGTGTGGGTCGGGGCCACCCGGAACCACCGACAGCAACTGCACGACCGTCAGGGAGGCGACGCCGACCCCTATCTTCCACGCAGGGTCACGCTTCAGCAGCCTGAGAATCATGATGCCTCCGACAGACGGTGACGGCCGACGAGTTCGACGAACAACTCCTCGAGCGGGACGCGCACGCAGCGGATGCCGTCGAGCGCGAGCGAGTCGTTCAATTGCCGTTGAACCGCCTCGGGCGTGCCCTCGAAGACGGCGTGCCACTCCGAGAGGACGGGCCGCACGCGGACACAGCCAGGCAGGCGTTCCAACGCCGCGGCATCGGGGATCGCGTCGATCGCGATGAGGGCGACGCAATAGCGCTCGTGCAAGTCGTCCAACTCGCGGTCGAGCCAGACTCTGCCATCGTCGAGCAGGACGACACGGCCGCCCAGGCGTTCGACGTCGTTCATGTAGTGCGAGGAGAAGAGGATCGCCGTGCCTTCGCGGTTCAGCAACTGGATCGAGGTCTCCAGGAACTCGCGGCGCGCGGCGGGATCGAGTCCGCCGGCCGGTTCGTCGAGAATCAGAAGTTCGGGCCGATGGCAGACCGCGCAGAGCAGCGCAAGCTGGCGCGCCTCACCCTTGCTGAGCTTGCCGACCTTGGCGCGGACGGCCAGATGGAACCGGTCCAGGAGTTCGCGTTCCAGGCCCTCGTCCCATCCGGGGAACAGGTAGCGGTGCAGCGCGATCAACTCGGCGATGGACGATCCCGTGGGCAGCACCTGCTCCTCGGCGACGTAGCCGATACGCTTCTTGACGGTGACAGGGTCGGCGGTCGGAGAAGCGCCGAAGACGCGCACCGAGCCGGCATGGGGAAAGAGCATGCCCATGGCAAGACGGATCAGCGTCGTCTTGCCCGCGCCGTTGCGGCCCAGAAGGCCCACGACTTCACCTGCGGACACGGTGAACGTCACGCCGTTCAGGACCGGCGACCCTTTCTTGAAGGACCTCTCGATGTCGTGGAACTCCAGAACGGGCGTCATCGTGTTTCCCTTCTGTGGTGTGCCTGCGGACCTTGGGTGAGTTCGCGGTCGGCCGCTTCGAGCGCCTTCACGACTTCCCGAAAACCGAGTCCCGCCAGGTAGGCCTGCGAGAGGAGTTGTCGCGAGGCCTGCTGGAGGTGCCCGAGCTGAACGCTGCGATCGACTTGCGGTGGTCTGGCAGAGACGAAGGTGCCCCGACCGCGCTGCGTCTCGATGAAGCCGAGCGCTTCGAGTTCGTCGTAGGCCTTCTTCACGGTGAGCGGGGCGATGACGAGTTGCTCGCTGAGATCGCGGTGCGAAGCCAGCTTGTCGCCGCTCTCGAGCCGGCCCCCGGCGATCGCATCCACGACCTGCCGCATGATCTGGCGGTAGAGGGGGAGCTCGTCGGAGGGGTTGACGACCAGGTGCATGTCACAGTGATATATATCACTATATCACGAACGTTGCAAGATGCCGTGATGGTCCCCCCTGCTGCATGCGAACCGCGCTACGATGAGCAGGTTCAGTTGGCCCGGTTCACCCAATAGGCTCTCCGAGATTCCAGGTACGGTTCTGGTCCCGATCGAGGTGTCGTGTGGGTTCCACGCGCGACGTGCTGGAGGCCGGTAGACGACGCGAGCGTCAGCGGCGGAATCCGCATCCCGCCGCGGGCACCCCGGCGGATTGGCTCGTCGGCGGAGGCGAGCTGGGCGAGCTCATTCGTTGCACCGATTGGTCGAGCAGTCCTCTCGGCCCTCGAGCGGACTGGCCCCAGTCGCTCAGAACCGTGGTCAACGTCGTCGTGGAGAGCAGGTATCCCAACGCCCTGCTTTGGGGACCCGACCTGCTGCTGCTGTACAACGACGCCTACCGCGTGATTGCCGCCGACAGGCACCCGACCGCGCTGGGGCGCTCGACTCGAGTGATCTGGTCTGAGGTGTGGCACATCAACGAGCCGATCTTGGCCGCCGTGATGCAGCGGGGCGAGAGCCGCTACTTCGAGGACATGCTGTTTCCCATCAACCGCCGAGGCCGCATGGAGGATGCGTACTTCACCCTCTGCTACAGCCCGGTGCGTGTCGAGGACGGCACCGTCGGCGGCACGCTCGTCACGCTTCGCGAAACGACCGTCGCGGTCGAGCGGGAGACCCGGCTTCGTGAGAGCGAGCGGCGGCTCCAGGCCGCAGTCGAGTCCAGCGGCGAGACGTTCCGCGCATTGGCCGACAACTCACCGGATAACATCGATAGGATGGATCGCGAATCTCGCCACCTCTATGTGAATCCTGCGGCGGCCAGCCTGTATCGCCTGGCTCCCGGCGACGTGGTCGGCAGGACCAACCGGGAACTGGGGACGCCGGACCCGCGGGCGGACATCTGGGAGGACCGGGTTCGCCATGTGTTCGATACCGGACGGCCGCTCGAACTGGAGGATGCCTTCCCGGCCAAGGACGGAACGAGGTTCTGGCAGGTCCGCTGCGTCCCGAGAGAGCCCCGGACGGAAGTGTCGCTTCGGTGCTGGCCGTGTCGCGCGAAATCACGGACCGCAAGCTGGCGGAGGCGCAGGTCGTTCAGAGCCAGAAGACGTTCGCCGAACTGGTCGACCGTGCCCCATTCGGCATTTACGTCATCGACTCGCGGTTCCGCATCGCGCACATGAACGACGGCCTCGCAGGTCGGGGCCTTCCAGAACGTGCGGCCGGTGATCGGGCGGGACTTCTCCGAGGCCATGCACATCCTCTGGCCCGAACCCGTCGCCGCGGGGATCATCGCCGCCTTCCGCCACACCCTCGAGACCGGTGAGCCCTACTACTCGCCCCGCTTCGTCAACCCGCGGCACGACGTCGAAGCGGTCGAAGGGTACGAGTGGGAACTTCATCAAATCACGCTTCCGGACGGGCAACGCGGCGTCATCTGCTATTACTTCGATTCGACGAGCTTACGGGAGGCCGAGGAGGCACTGAGGCAACTCAACCAGACGCTCGAGCAGCGCGTGGCAGAGCGGACGGCGGAGGTGCGGCAGGCGGCCCTCCAGCTGCGCGCGCTGGCGACCGAGCTGGCTCAGACCGAGCAGCGCGAGCGAACGCGACTGTCGAAGATCCTCCACGACCACGTTCAGCAGCTCCTGGTCGCGGCGCGGATGCAGGTGGAGCGGCTGACCCGCGATGCCGATCCGGAGCGGCGACGCGCCGCGGCGGAGGCGGTGGACGGCATCCTCAAGGACGCGCTGGACGCGTCCGTTCGTTGACGGTCGAGCTGAGCCCGCCCGTTCTCCACGAGGCCGGGCTGGTCGGCGGCCTGAACTGGCTGGCCTCCCGCATGCTGGAGAAGAACCAGTTCACGGTCCGGCTGCGCACCGACAAGCATGCCGAGCCGGCGACCGAGGAGATGCGCGTCCTGCTCTTCGACTGCGCGCGCGAACTGCTCGTCAACGCCATGAAGCATGCCGGAGTGCCGGAGGCGCAGCTCACGCTCCTGCGGACGAGGCGATGGCCGCGTGAGACTGATCGTCCACGACGAGGGGCGAGGCATCGATCCCGATCGACTGGAAAAGCGCCGTGCCGAAGACGTCAGCTTCGGCCTGTTCAGCATCCAGCAGCGCCTGGCCCACCTCGGCGGCGAGATGGAGATCGTCACCGCCCCCGGCAAGGGAACGACGATCACCTTGACGATCTCCGGCGCCGTCGCGCAGCCGGATCTGGCTGACGCGGGCGTGTCCGCACGGGAGGACGGGCAGATCGGCAAGGCCGTCGTCCGCGCCAGGACGTCTGCGCAGCGCGTGCTCATCGTGGACGATCACAAGATCGTGCGCGAAGGGCTCGTCGAGTTGATGCGATTCGAGGCGGACATCGAAGTGGTCGGCCAGGCTGCCGACGGCCCCGCCGCCGTCGAACTCGCCGCGAAGCTGGAGCCGGACGTCGTCATCATGGACGTCAACCTGGGCGAGATGAGCGGCATCGAGGCCACCAGGAAGATCCTGGCGAGGAACCCGGGCATCAAGGTCATCGGGCTGTCCATGCACACGGACAGCGACGTGGCCATCGCCCTGCGCGAGGCCGGCGCCGTCGCCTTCGTGACCAAGGGCGGACCGTCCGAGGACCTGCTCGCCGCCATCCGGGCGGCCAGTCGGTAGGCGCGCCTGCGCCGGCCGCGCGCGGTCTCGGTAGGGCCGGCCTCCTGGCCGGCCGCAAGACGCGCCCATCCTTTACGGAACCAGCGTGAAGCTCGGAACGTGTCGAGGCGTGACCCGGGCCAGGTGACGCCGGTCGGTCGAGGCGAGGGTGGTCACCTTGAGCCGTTCTGCCATCGCGACCATCGAGAGATCGACGAACCCGAGGTCGGGGTAGCGACCCATCAGTTCGAGCGCGCGCTGAATGTCGATCGGCTTGAGTGGCTCCACGTCGAGCTCGCCGGTAGCGAGGCTTCGCACGAACCGCCTCTCGACGGCGGGACCGAGCCGGGTGTGCAGGAGATAGGCGACTTCGGGCACGACGGTCACCGGCGCGAGGAGCAGGTCGGAGACCTCGTCCAGCCACGCGCGCGCGCGCTCGTGCCATCGGTCGTCGGCGTCGGCGAGTGCGTACAGGACGCCGGTGTCCACGAGGATGGCCATCAGCGCTTCCGCCCCCTGGCCGGGGCCTTCCACAGCAGTTGCTCGTGCCGTTCCGCCGTGTCCTGGCGCCCGCTCCGCCCGGCCGCCACGAACCCCAGCGCCTTCGATGACGTCTCCCGCGCGCTGACGACGTAGTCCGCCAGGGCCTCGCGCACGAGGGATGCCATGGGACGGTCGGAGCGCCTGGCCATCGCCTTCAGCTCTCGTTCGAGCTGTTCGTCGAGAAAGATCGTCGTCCGGCGCATATTACATACGATAGCATATATTACCAACAGGGCCGCCCGGCATCACCGGGCGGCCACCCCCGCCTACTTCACCACGACCTCGACGCTGCCCAGCAGGTCCGCCTGGTAGTCGTACACGACCACCTTGACGACCCGCATGCCAGGTTTCTTCGGCACGCGGACCTGGCACGGTATGCCGCCCCGCATGACCTGCTCGTAACTGTGCGGCGGCAGCTTCATGTCGAGTTGCTTCCATCGCTCGTCGAGGATCGTCTTGCGGGCGTCGGCGAAGAAGACCACCACGTCCAGGAGGCCCTCGTGGACGCCACCGGCTGGGACCGCCGAGACCCTGGACGGGTCGATGACCACCTCCACCAGGATGTCGTGGCCCCCGCCGCTCTCGGAGGCGACTTCCGTGGCGCGCGCCTCGACGCGGATGTCGCGCATGGCGCCGCGATAGATCGCGGCGGACACGACGCGGTTCTCGGTGAGGAAGCTGCGCCGGTCGAACACGGGCGGGGCGACGCGGGCGTAGTAGCCCTGGCGGGAAAGGACCGTGACGCCCGGTCGATTTACGCGGACCCGGATCTTCCGGTACTTGCCGTCGCCCAGCGGCGTCCTGGGGTAGTAGCCGAGCAAGTAGGCGACCCTGGTGGCCCGATCGACCCGGTCGAAGCCCTTTGACGAGTACCTCGCTGATCGACGCGATGCCGCCGGTGTCCTTCGACAGGGAGCGCAAGTCGTTCGCCGCGAAACCGCCGAGAACGCCGCCGGTCTGGAAGTTGTCGATGACCACGCGGGCGTCGTTCGCCGCCTCTTCCAGGCGGTCCAGATCGTCTCCTCGCAGGAAGCTGAGACCGAACTCGGTGAGCAGCACGATGTGCTTCTCGCCGTCGAAATGGCGCAGGTACTCGATGGCCGTGTAGACCTTGCCCAGGTCCTGGATCGTGCCCGCGTTGCGGGCTACGAACTCCTCGAACGGCAGGTCGGAGAACTGCTGGTTCTCGGTTCTCTCGAGCTCGGTGTGCGTCGGCGGGATCGGCCCGAGCTTCGCCTGCTCCTCGAGCACCATCGCGTCGAGCCGCTGCTGGCTGGCTTTCATCGCATCGTCCGCCGTGCGAGCGGGGCCCCCGACCGGGATTGGCGTGCTGCTCGCGACGCCGGCGGCGCCGGGCGCGGTGAAGATCGCGTCGATGTCCTTTTGCAGGCCGGCGGGGATGCGTGAGCTGCCATAGACGGCGGCGAGGCCCGACGACTGCAGGGCCAGCCGCGATTCGATGCCGCCGTGCAGCCTGCGGTAGCGTTCGAGGGCCTGCGCGACGCGCTCGTGATCGGCGGTGAAGTGCAGGGCGCGGTCGTAGGCAAACACGGAGGCGAGATCCTGCGGCAGCAGCCGTGCGCGAACGAAGTCGATGAGCGCGGTGACCCCTCCGGATGGCTCCTGCAGTCGCCCGCGGCCGAGCACGAAGAGGAACAGGCGCCGGCTCTGCGGGCGCAGGCCCGCCGAAGGGTCGGCGAGCCGGAGGCCGCCGCTCTCCGGCGCCTCGCCTTCGAACTGCTGCATGGAGAAGTGCGCAATCTCCTGGGGGACGCCGCCCTCGAGGATCGTGAAGTCCTCTTGCTTCAGGTCCGTCACCGCGTTGCCGCGGCCGTCCACCACGCGCACGTCGATCGGGACCAGCGTGACGCCCGCGCGAAACGTCAACTGCGCAGCCTGAGCCGGCGGGGCCTGCGCAGTCCTCTGGCCCGCAGCCTGCGCCCCGCGGACGGGCGCGCGGTCCGCGACGAGCACCGCAACCAGCGCCGCGCTCGCCGCCGTGGCAATCCACCGCACCAGCGTAGACGTCGCCCGCCCTGTTGTGTTTCGCACGCGCCTGATTATCGGAATTGGATTCCGATCGTCAGGCGAACTCCGGACGATTTCGACCCCTTCGAATGGCTCAGGGTCGTCCCGAGCACGGTCGAGGGACGAAGGCGGCGGCGTTGCGGCAAGGAGAGGGTTCAAGTCCTGCTCGTGGGCGACCAGTGGTTGCGGGGCCAGCGCGGCAACGCCCTTCGACAGGCTCAGGGTGGTTGCCGGCAACAGGATGTTCAAATCCTGGCCGAACTGAGCAGTGGTTGCGGGGCCAGGCCAAGCAACGCCCCGCCGAAGGCGGAGGCGTTGCGGTAGACCGGATGGTTCAAATCCTGGCCCCGTACGTGGCAAGGGCCGCCCGGTTTCACCGAGCGGCCTTCATGGTTGCGGGGCCAGGCCAAGCAGCGTCCCGCCGTAGGCGGCGGCGTTGCGGTAGACCAGACGGTTCAAATCCTGGCCCCGTACGTGGCAAGGGCCGCCCGGTTTCACCGAGCGGCCTTCATGGTTGCGGGGCCAGGCCAAGCAGCGCCCCGCCGTAGGCGGCGGCGTTGCGGTAGACCAGACGGTTCAAATCCTGGCCCCGTACGTGGCAAGGGCCGCCCGGTTTCACCGAGCGGCCCTTATTGGTTGCGGGGAGGATTTGAATGGATGGGTTATGAGGAAAAAAAAAAAAAAAAAAAAAAAAAAAAAAAAAAAAAAAAAAAAAAAAAAAAAAAAAAAAAAAAAAAAAAAAAAAAAAAAAAAAAAAAAAAAAAAAAAAAAAAAAAAAAAAAAAAAAAAAAAAAAAAAAAAAAAAAAAAAAAAAAAAAAAAAAAAAAAAAAAAAAAAAAAAAAAAAAAAAAAAAAAAAAAAAAAAAAAAAAAAAAAAAAAAAAAAAAAAAAAAAAAAAAAAAAAAAAAAAAAAAAAAAAAAAAAAAAAAAAAAAAAAAAAAAAAAAAAAAAAAAAAAAAAAAAAAAAAAAAAAAAAAAAAAAAAAAAAAAAAAAAAAAAAAAAAAAAAAAAAAAAAAAAAAAAAAAAAAAAAAAAAAAAAAAAAAAAAAAAAAAAAAAAAAAAAAAAAAAAAAAAAAAAAAAAAAAAAAAAAAAAAAAAAAAAAAAAAAAAAAAAAAAAAAAAAAAAAAAAAAAAAAAAAAAAAAAAAAAAAAAAAAAAAAAAAAAAAAAAAAAAAAAAAAAAAAAAAAAAAAAAAAAAAAAAAAAAAAAAAAAAAAAAAAAAAAAAAAAAAAAAAAAAAAAAAAAAAAAAAAAAAAAAAAAAAAAAAAAAAAAAAAAAAAAAAAAAAAAAAAAAAAAAAAAAAAAAAAAAAAAAAAAAAAAAAAAAAAAAAAAAAAAAAAAAAAAAAAAAAAAAAAAAAAAAAAAAAAAAAAAAAAAAAAAAAAAAAAAAAAAAAAAAAAAAAAAAAAAAAAAAAAAAAAAAAAAAAAAAAAAAAAAAAAAAAAAAAAAAAAAAAAAAAAAAAAAAAAAAAAAAAAAAAAAAAAAAAAAAAAAAAAAAAAAAAAAAAAAAAAAAAAAAAAAAAAAAAAAAAAAAAAAAAAAAAAAAAAAAAAAAAAAAAAAAAAAAAAAAAAAAAAAAAAAAAAAAAAAAAAAAAAAAAAAAAAAAAAAAAAAAAAAAAAAAAAAAAAAAAAAAAAAAAAAAAAAAAAAAAAAAAAAAAAAAAAAAAAAAAAAAAAAAAAAAAAAAAAAAAAAAAAAAAAAAAAAAAAAAAAAAAAAAAAAAAAAAAAAAAAAAAAAAAAAAAAAAAAAAAAAAAAAAAAAAAAAAAAAAAAAAAAAAAAAAAAAAAAAAAAAAAAAAAAAAAAAAAAAAAAAAAAAAAAAAAAAAAAAAAAAAAAAAAAAAAAAAAAAAAAAAAAAAAAAAAAAAAAAAAAAAAAAAAAAAAAAAAAAAAAAAAAAAAAAAAAAAAAAAAAAAAAAAAAAAAAAAAAAAAAAAAAAAAAAAAAAAAAAAAAAAAAAAAAAAAAAAAAAAAAAAAAAAAAAAAAAAAAAAAAAAAAAAAAAAAAAAAAAAAAAAAAAAAAAAAAAAAAAAAAAAAAAAAAAAAAAAAAAAAAAAAAAAAAAAAAAAAAAAAAAAAAAAAAAAAAAAAAAAAAAAAAAAAAAAAAAAAAAAAAAAAAAAAAAAAAAAAAAAAAAAAAAAAAAAAAAAAAAAAAAAAAAAAAAAAAAAAAAAAAAAAAAAAAAAAAAAAAAAAAAAAAAAAAAAAAAAAAAAAAAAAAAAAAAAAAAAAAAAAAAAAAAAAAAAAAAAAAAAAAAAAAAAAAAAAAAAAAAAAAAAAAAAAAAAAAAAAAAAAAAAAAAAAAAAAAAAAAAAAAAAAAAAAAAAAAAAAAAAAAAAAAAAAAAAAAAAAAAAAAAAAAAAAAAAAAAAAAAAAAAAAAAAAAAAAAAAAAAAAAAAAAAAAAAAAAAAAAAAAAAAAAAAAAAAAAAAAAAAAAAAAAAAAAAAAAAAAAAAAAAAAAAAAAAAAAAAAAAAAAAAAAAAAAAAAAAAAAAAAAAAAAAAAAAAAAAAAAAAAAAAAAAAAAAAAAAAAAAAAAAAAAAAAAAAAAAAAAAAAAAAAAAAAAAAAAAAAAAAAAAAAAAAAAAAAAAAAAAAAAAAAAAAAAAAAAAAAAAAAAAAAAAAAAAAAAAAAAAAAAAAAAAAAAAAAAAAAAAAAAAAAAAAAAAAAAAAAAAAAAAAAAAAAAAAAAAAAAAAAAAAAAAAAAAAAAAAAAAAAAAAAAAAAAAAAAAAAAAAAAAAAAAAAAAAAAAAAAAAAAAAAAAAAAAAAAAAAAAAAAAAAAAAAAAAAAAAAAAAAAAAAAAAAAAAAAAAAAAAAAAAAAAAAAAAAAAAAAAAAAAAAAAAAAAAAAAAAAAAAAAAAAAAAAAAAAAAAAAAAAAAAAAAAAAAAAAAAAAAAAAAAAAAAAAAAAAAAAAAAAAAAAAAAAAAAAAAAAAAAAAAAAAAAAAAAAAAAAAAAAAAAAAAAAAAAAAAAAAAAAAAAAAAAAAAAAAAAAAAAAAAAAAAAAAAAAAAAAAAAAAAAAAAAAAAAAAAAAAAAAAAAAAAAAAAAAAAAAAAAAAAAAAAAAAAAAAAAAAAAAAAAAAAAAAAAAAAAAAAAAAAAAAAAAAAAAAAAAAAAAAAAAAAAAAAAAAAAAAAAAAAAAAAAAAAAAAAAAAAAAAAAAAAAAAAAAAAAAAAAAAAAAAAAAAAAAAAAAAAAAAAAAAAAAAAAAAAAAAAAAAAAAAAAAAAAAAAAAAAAAAAAAAAAAAAAAAAAAAAAAAAAAAAAAAAAAAAAAAAAAAAAAAAAAAAAAAAAAAAAAAAAAAAAAAAAAAAAAAAAAAAAAAAAAAAAAAAAAAAAAAAAAAAAAAAAAAAAAAAAAAAAAAAAAAAAAAAAAAAAAAAAAAAAAAAAAAAAAAAAAAAAAAAAAAAAAAAAAAAAAAAAAAAAAAAAAAAAAAAAAAAAAAAAAAAAAAAAAAAAAAAAAAAAAAAAAAAAAAAAAAAAAAAAAAAAAAAAAAAAAAAAAAAAAAAAAAAAAAAAAAAAAAAAAAAAAAAAAAAAAAAAAAAAAAAAAAAAAAAAAAAAAAAAAAAAAAAAAAAAAAAAAAAAAAAAAAAAAAAAAAAAAAAAAAAAAAAAAAAAAAAAAAAAAAAAAAAAAAAAAAAAAAAAAAAAAAAAAAAAAAAAAAAAAAAAAAAAAAAAAAAAAAAAAAACCCCCCCCCCCCCCCCCCCCCCCCCCCCCCCCCCCCCCCCCCCCCCCCCCCCCCCCCCCCCCCCCCCCCCCCCCCCCCCCCCCCCCCCCCCCCCCCCCCCCCCCCCCCCCCCCCCCCCCCCCCCCCCCCCCCCCCCTTTTTTTAAGGGGTGTCGCCGCTCGTGAAGAAACGCGGAAATATGGACATCTGGTCGACGGGGTCGAGCGGCGGCCCCAGCGGTCAGGGTGACGTGCGCCGCTTCTTCTGCGTGAGTTCGGCTTCTCGGTGTCGGTAGCTCTCCCCTTGAATCGGAATAATCTCGGCGTGGTGTGTGAGCCGGTCGACGAGCGCGACCGCGCACGACGCGTTGGGAAACACGGTGGGCCACTCCTTAAAGACGAGGTTGGTCGTGACGACAATCGCGCGTTGTTCGTAACGACGGCTGATGATCTGATAGAGCAGGTCGGCGGCGTGTGCGTCGTAGGACAGGTATCCGATTTCGTCGATGGCGAGCAGATGCGGGCGCGCGTAAGCCCGCAGGCGGCGTTCCAGGGCCCGGGCGGTGTCCTGGCTGTTGAGATCGAGGAGCAAGTCGGACGCCGTGACGAAGAGCGCCGAGTGACCGGCGAGGACGGCCTGATGGACGAGGTTCTTGGTGAGCATGGTCTTGCCGAGGCCCTGGTTGGCGACGAGGACGACGTTTTCGCCTTTGGCGACGAAGTCGAGGGTGAAGACGCGGTAGACGGTGGGCCGGTGGAGATGCTTGGGCCAGTCCCACTCGAAGTCGGCCATCGGCTTGAAGCGGCCGAGCCGCGCGGCGCGCAGTTGGCGTTCGAGACGGCGCCGGGCGCGTTCGTCGAGTTCGGCGTGGACGAGGGCTTCGAGCAGGACGACGGGGCTCCACCGCTTCTGGGTGGCGCGGGCGATCAGATCGTTGAGGCTCTCGGCGGTGTGCGTGAGGCCGAGCCGCTGCAAGTTAGCGGTCAGGGTCGTCGTCGTCGTCGGGTCGGCTGAGCGCATCGTAGGTCTCCAAGCGGGGCGGAGTGAGATCGAGGTCCTGGACGCCGGGCCGATTGGGCCAGCGCGACCGACAGGACCGGTCGGTGCCCGCGCTGGCGGCGCCGTGTGTCGAGGATGTGGGCGATGCTGCCGGCGCCGAGCGCGCCGCGCTCGAGCCCGAGGGCGACGGCGCTCGCGAGCTCCGTGGGCCCGTAGTCATCGAGCAGCGCCAGGAGCCGAATCGTGTGGAGCCGCAGCGACCTCGCCCCGCGCGGCGAGCCGCTCCAGAGGGTGGCGGTGGCCGGCACGGCGAGGCGCAGGCGGTCGCGGCCCGTGTGGACGTTGGCCTGCCGCGCCGCCGCCACCAAGCCCTCGACGTGCGCCGGGTCTTCGATCGTCTGGCCGGTGTCATAGCTGCGCTCGTGTCGCGCCAGTTCGTCCGCGCCGTCGACGACGCGCACGGTGGTGTCGCTGGCGAGCAGCGTCAGCGGCCGGCGGACGTGCGTGTGCGGAATCGAGTAGCTGTTGCGGTCGAAGCGGACGTAGGCGAGCTTCCCGGAGACGACCGGCCGCATCAGGTCGGTCTCGAAGGGATGGGCGGGCAGCGGCAGCAGGCGCACTGTTCGTCGGCGAAGACCTGCGCGACGGTGCGATCGCGCTGCTCGGGATGGGGGCGCTGATGGGCGACCTCGTCACGCCAGCGGCGGAATTGCGCGTTGAGATCGTCGACGTCGCGAAAGGTCCGCGCCGCGAAGAAGGCGTCGCGGAGGTAGAGGATCTGCCGTTCGACTTTCCCTTTCTCATTCCCGCGGGCCGGCGTGCAGGGACGGACGGCAAAGTGGTAGTGGCCCGCCAGCTCGAGCAAGCGGGGATGGAAGCGGATCGCCGTGCCGTGGCGTTCGAGCACGGCACTTTTCAAATTGTCGTACACCAAGGTCCGCGCGGCGCCGTGAAACGCGCCAAACGCCGCGACGTGCCCGCGGAGAAAACTCTCGAGCGTTTGGTCCAGCGTGAAGAGCGCGAAGAGGGCGCGCGAGTACGACAGCACCATCACGAAGCCGGAGAGCAGACGTGTCCCATGACCGATGCGAATGCTCCCGAAGCTGCCCCAGTCGACTTGTGCTCTTCGGCTGGCAGGATGACCAGACGGCGGTACAGGGCCGCGTGACTTGCGGCCGCAGGACGCGGACGAGTCGTCGGACCTGGACCGCCGACCCGTCATACCCGCGGGGCTGGAGCATCGCGTGCAACCGGGTCGCGCGCAGCCGCGGGTACTGCGCGAGCGTCTCGCGGATAAACGGCAGATAGGGATCGAGCTTGGTGCGGCGGCAGGTGCCCCGCGGCACGGCGCGCGTGTCCAGGGCAATGGCCGCCCGGACGGTGTCATGGTGGACGCCGAGGTTGGTGGCGATCGTGCCGACCTTCCAGTGCTCGCCGAAATAGAGCCGCCGGATCTCGGCGTGTTGCTCGGGCGTGATCATCGGACTCCTTCCTCGACGCGCGCGGGAGCCGCCACTCGTGCAGCACCACCCAACGGCTCGTCCGACCGCAGACCACGCAGCACGGGGTGCCGCGTGGCGGCGGCGCATCGATGGCAGGGAGTGTCGCGTCTGACGCGGGGGCGAGGGAAGTCTGATCCGTCACGCGGCGGCGGCGACGATAGGCGCGCTGATGGTCGCGATGATCGAGGCGGCCCTCCTGGCTGGCCTGGTGGCGGGCCTTGGCGGCCGCCACGCTCCGCCGACGGCCCGCCCGGCGACAGTCGTCCGAGCAGGACGCCTGGCCGCGGTCACAGGCGACGCAGATCGCAAACAGTTGGTGACAGGCGTGGCAGGTCTTCTGACGGAGCGGGACGTCCATGGCGCGGCCGGCGGCGATTGCCGCGGCCACTGGACGCCGGTGCCGATTCGTGGCACAACAGAAGGCGACTATCTCGTCGGCGCGTGGAGCTCGAGGTGGTCACGGGGGCCCGGAGGATCAGTCCGGGTCCCCACCTCATCGCGGTCCCCGCAGCGTACCCCAGCCCGACACTCCCGTCCACCGATGGGTCTTCGGCCGTCGGAACGCCACGCCCCTTCCACGGGGGGCGCCGCGGCCTCTTCGAGGCCACGTCGCCTGTCAGGTTCAAGCCACCGCACCCCTCGGCGTCGCCTGCGGCGACCGCCCCATCACGCCGCCACGCCCCGTCGACGGCGGTTCAGATTTCCGCACTAATTCGCGCTCGCCCACACTGGCTCTCGGTGAACGAACTCCCCCGTGTGGCCGACGACAGCGACGGCCTCTGGCGCCGACTGAAACAGATTCCCTTCACCCAGCGATTCGAGGGCGCCGAGGACGATCGGGGGCTCAAGGAGACGTTACGCGCGGAGGCGTCCGGGGTTCTCGCCTGGCTCGTGCGCGGCTGTCTGGCTTGGCAAGCGCGCGGCCTGGATGCGCCCGCCGGCGTCGAGGACGTGACCGCGACGTATCGGCGCGACTGTGACCAGCTCGGCCAGTTTCTCGAGGAAGCCTGCGAGCTTGATCCAGGGGCCGAGGTCGGCGCGACCGACCTCTATCGGCACTACACGAGCTGGGCCGAGCGGTCGGGTCTCGGCGAGCGCGAGCGCCTAACGGCAAACCACTTCGGCCGGAAGTGTGGCGAGCGATTGCGGCGCATCAGAACGATGACCGGCGCCGTCTATTGTGGCGTGGCGAGGCGGATTTCATGACGGATTCTCTTCAATGTTTACGGGCGTTATGACGCATTCGACCCTCTTTCTATAAACCCCCTTCGTGAGAGAGAAGGTAGAGAAGTTATGAAAACAGCCCCGAATCCGTCATATCCGTCATGCGAAGGAGTCTGGTGATGAGAGCGAACGAGGCATTCCCGGGTCGATTTTTGACGGCCGCGGATCTGGGGGGTACGAGCCACGTCGTCACCGTCGAGCGCGCGCTCACCGAGGAGATTGGGGGCGAACGCAAGCGGTGTCTGGCGTTCGTCGGCGCGCGCAAGCTGTTGAAGTTGAACAAGACCAATTGGCAACGGCTCGCCCAGATCACCGGCTGCGATGACGACGAACTCTGGCACGGCGTGCGTGTCCGCCTCGTGATCGAGCGGGTTCCGTTTCAAGGGCGGACTGTGGACGCGATCCGAGTTGAGGCCGTCGACGCGCCGGCGCCCCGCCAGCCAGTGCCCACGATGCCGCCGGCGAGCGAGATCCCATTCTGACGGAGGCGGTGATGAGGCGAAGGGCTCGACCTCGGCGCGTGGCTGGCGAGACGGCGGACGTTCGGGCCGCGCTGCGCGAACTCCGCCCCCGTTGCGCGTCGTGCGGGAAACCTTTCACGCCCACGGCGACGGCCACGCGAACGTGTCGACCATCGTGTCACGCGCTCGCCGACCAGCGGCGCCGAGGGGCCGACCTGTTCAGGGAGAACGCGCATGGTGATTGTCTTCTCGGTGCTCAGCGTGCTGCTGATGCTCGCGATCCTGGTCAACCTGGTGGTGCTGCTCCGGGACCTCCGGCGCCGCCGGCGACCTCGGCGACAGCGGTAGGCGAGGACCAGGCGGCCGAGCGTGACGACGTACCGGCCGAGACCGACCAGGCGCCGGCCGTCGACCGAGCGTCCGCAGTGACGGCGGCGCCGACGCGGCGGGGCGTGCACTGGCCCGATGCAAGAGACACGAGGCCGGGCCGAGGGTGGACGCTCGAGCCGGAGCGGGACGTTACGAGGTGGCGATAGAGCACGGCGAGTCGGAGACGGACGGTGCAACATGGACGTAAGTCATTTAGATACAATGACTTAGACGGGCACGGTTAGGTTCCGTCCAGCGTGTGTAGTCGCGGGGGCACGGGCGCGCAAGATCCCGCTAGGGCGGGCAGCTCAACAAGGGGGTTATGGGTTATGGTCCAGCGATTGAAAACGAGCGCCCCGCGGCTCTACGGCCGGCGCCAGCTCGCCGAACTGTTCGACGTGAACGCTCAGACCGTCACGAAATGGGCGGCGGCGGGCTGCCCGGTCGCGCGGCATGGAAGTCGAGGGCGGCGGGCGCTGTTCA
Source organism: uncultured Acidobacteriota bacterium (assembly GCA_963776495.1). Lineage (GTDB taxonomy): Bacteria > Acidobacteriota > Vicinamibacteria > Vicinamibacterales > Fen-181 > FEN-299. Next base: position 983,463 of record CAVZMW010000004.1, read on the forward strand.
ACGTCGCGAAGGTGGTCGCGTGGCGGGTTGACACCGCCCGCGAGAAGGACGACGGCCCCTTGAACCTCGGCGCCGAGCGCGCCGCCCTCGCCCGGGCGCAGCGCCTCAAGCTCGAGCGCGAGGCCAAGGTCCGAGCGGGCGAGCTGATCGAGCGCGCGCGCGTCGAAGGAGAGTTTGCCGACATCGCGACGTTCGTCAAGACGCGCCTGCGGGCCATCCCGAGCGCGGTGGCTGTGGAGCTCGTCTCCGCGGCGGCGAGCGGCCCCGCAGCGGTCTCGGGCTTGCTACTCCGCCGGGTTGACGCCGCGCTCCACGAGCTCGCGCGCCACGCCACGGTGACGGACGAAGAATTTGCGCGGGCACGGGCCACAGACCCGGCCGACGTGACGGGCGCGGAGGGCGAAGGGGGCCGGTGATTCCCGCCGGCTTGGTTCAACGGCAGACGCCCGGCAGGACCGGGCACGAGGAGACGGACATGCAGCGATCGATTCCGACCATCGCGGATCTGGTGCAGCGCGCCGAGGGGCTCGACTATCCGCTGATCATCTTCGCGGGCAGTCAACACCTGGCCGGCCAGCGGCAGTGGGAAGCTGCGCGTGACGGGGCCGTGCCGCTCAACCCGGCGGACCTCGAAGAGATTGAGCGGGGCCTGCTCGCCGAGGCGGGTGTTCAGGAACGGCAGGCCCGCGCCACCGAACGCGCCGAGGCGGCCGCGCAGCGCACCGACCCGGACGCGCCGGACCCGCGCGAGGGCCTGGACGCGGATCGTGCCGCCGAGGCCGTCGCGGCGGCCCGGCACGCCGGTACGACCGAGGGCTTGCTCGAGCGCGTGTGCGGGCTGCTCGAGGACATCAAGGCGGAGCTGCTCACGCGATGAAGATCCCCGGTCGTGCCGACCCGGCCGAGATGTTGCGTCGCCTGAACTGGCCGCCGGCGTCGGTCGGCGGTCGGTTCATCGCGGGTGAGGCCGCGTGGCGGGCGAGGCTGGCGGCCCGCACGGGGCCTCGGGACCGGCTCGACGTCTTCCGCGCGGTGGACCGGCGCCTGCTCGTCGCGACCGACGTGGGCCGGGCCCGGCTCCGGGCCTGGCTCACGGCCCGGCACGCGCAGCCGGTCACGCCGGAACCGCTGACGGCCCGGCGAGCGCGCGTGATGCGCGAGTTGAAGCACTACGGCGACGTCGAGTTACTGCCTGTGATCCTCGACACGATCGTCGTCCTGCCGGCGCCGGTGATCGATATGGTGCTCCGGGAGTGCGCGACGATCGCGGTGGGACGCTCGACGGCCGGCTGGATCTCAGGGCCGCTGCCGAACCGGCGCCCCATCGGCCTCTCGGGCGCCCTGAAGAACCAGGACGTCGCCGACACCCTGCGTCATGAGATCGGGCACGCCTGGACGATTCGCCACACGAGCGAGGCCCCGACCGCCCTGCAGCACGCGGTCAACCTGCAGGGCCTGGTGCGCGACGTGCCGCGGGACCAGCTCCGGCAGATGGACGGCGACATCGAGGCTCTCGCGTGGTGGCTGGCCTGGAGCTGGGCGTGAGACGGACGTCTGCCGCGGCGCGTGGCGCGGCGGAACGCCGGTGGAGCACGCCGGCGGGCGATCCGGGGGCTGGGCGGCGCGTGTTCCATCCACGGCCGCCCGGCTCCCGGGGAGGAAGACGATGATGATCAAGCGGCCGAGAACGCGGCGCAGTCTTCGCGAGCGGTTGCGCGCGATCTTCAGTCCACGGCGGCTGGCGCCACGCGGCGACGTCCTCGAGCGGCAGAAGATCTGGCGGGCGACGACCTGGCGAGACGCGCGCCACGATCCGCCGGTCGGCGCGTGGGCGCGCTACCAGGCGGGGCGCGACGCGGAACGCGGTTATTCGATTCCGCGGAGGCGACGATGAGCGACCAGGAGACGGCCCGCGTGTGTGTCGAGTGTAACAAGCCGTTCACGATCGACCAGGCGGAACTCGATTTCCTCGAGGCGAAGGCGCAGCTCGACCCGTACGCGCCGGCCTGGCGACTCCCCAAGCGGTGTTTGCCCTGCCGCATGGCCCGACGTCGAGAGCGAGAAACCGTCACGCCGAACGGCGGATCCATCGTCTTGCGCTGCGTCGTCTGCGGCGAGGACTTCAATTTCGGAAGCCGGGACCGCGAGTACTACGCCTCGCATGGCTACCGCTATCCGCGGCGCTGCCCGGCCTGTCGAACAGGGGGCCGACCATGACGGTGACCGATTGCCACCAGGCGCTCGAGCGGCACCTCCGCCAACCGGCCGCGGAGGCTGGCCAGGTCACGCGCCCTGAGGAGAGCGACCACCAGGACGACACGTAGGACGTCGGCGCCGGCGGAGGGCAGGAACGGGCGCGTAGAGGCTCAGGCGGCAGGCGATCCTGCTCGCGCTGAAGGCGTGGCCGGAGAGAAGCCAGCGGGAGATCGCGGACCAGATTCGGGTGTGATCCCTGCTATGTCGGGCGCATCCGTGATGAGGTGAAGACAAGTCTACACCTGCCGGATCGCGTCGTTGGCCGGGACGGCAAGAGCTACCCGGCGACGCCGGTCATGAATTTCCCGCCCGAGGTTCCAGAGGAATGTGATCAGCGCCAGGCCGGCACCGAACAACGCGACGAACGGCGTCCACCAAGGATTCATGCGGGCCGCCTTTGCGAGACAGCGTTGACAGGGGGGTCGAGCTGGGCGCAGGATAGGCGGGACGGTGGACGGGAATACAGCCCGCACACCGCCCCTAAGCACGCCCGCAGCGGTAACTGCCGGCGGCCTGCCGCGTATTCTACCAGCAGACCAGCCGGCCTCAACCTGGAGGCCACCATGCCGAAGAGATCTTCCGTTCGGACACCCCGCGCGCTGATTTCCGCGATCGTCGACTCGCGCCTCCAACCGCCGGATTTTGCCGAACTAATCGGCGCGGGCCCGTCCGCCGACCTCTGGCTGGAGCTGGTGGATGCGATGCTGTCCGCCAACCCCGCACGCGCCGAGGTGGTTCAGCTCGGTAGGGACCAGGGGCTCGACATTGAGGACAGAATCAACGCCGCGCTCCCGCCCGACCTGAGACATGCGGCATTCCTCTACCACGAGGGGATCGAAGCCGAGCGACAGATGGAGACCCTGGCGGCCTACGAACTCGGTGTGGCGGTCGGCCGCCGGCTCGGGGGTGCACGATGAGCCCTCTCCCCCCGATGAGGAAGCTCACGGCCGAAGAGGCTAAGGCTCGCGGTCTCCCCGATCGGCCGGACGGGGGAGCCGTCTCCCGAGCGACGATCGATGCGTTTCTCAGGCGACGAGGCCCCGCGACGCTGGATGAGGCGCGCGAGCTGCTGCACCAGCACTGCAACAGTTTCACGAGGCTCGTCACGATCATGAGGCTCGCCCGTCGCCGTCTTTCTCGTTCCGACGTGTTGACCCTGCTCGGCGAGGTGTGGTCGAGCTGTGATCAGAACCAGCGCGCCGGAGGCGGCCTCCTCGAGATCATCGTGCCCGATCGAACCGCGCCGGAGATGATGACGCCCGACGAGCGGGCGGCACTCGCGGCGCTGCCCGAGACCGTCACGATCTACCGCGGCGCCGACCGAGGCGTGAATGAGGCGGGGCTGTGCTGGTCCCTCGACCGGACCATCGCGGCTCGGTTCCCGTTCTACGTCCGGTATCTCGCCAAGCATCCGGTGCTCGTGACGGCCACGGTCCCGAGGGATCGGATCGCGGCGCTGAAGCTGGACCGGAGCGAGCAGGAAGTGATTACGACGGCGGCGGAGGTGGTCTCCGTCGAGCCGGCAACGAAGCCGACGGACAGGGAAAGCGTCGGTGAATGATCGCGCGCGCGAGATCAGGGGCCGGCGCGGGGCCGGCCCTCGCCGTTTCTGTCGGTGGATTTCGAGCTGTTAGATGGGTGTTAGATGAGGGCCGAAAACGCGAGCCGGGAAAGGAAAGGGCCGACTCTGTAAGTGCTTCAGAATCGGCCCTTTGTGTCTTGGTTGCGGGGCCAGGATTTGAACCTGGGACCTTCGGGTTATGAGCCCGACGAGCTACCGGACTGCTCCACCCCGCGTCAGAAAGGTATCACTCAACGAGCGCATCCGTCAATCTTCTCGCGCACCGCCGCCGCATTCGGTGTGCGCGCGCGCCCCATCTCGCGAGTCGGGAAGAACGGCCTACTTCCTGGCGGGCTTGGGTGCGTCGCGGATGACGAAGACGGTCTCGCCGGGGCGGAGGTACCCGAGTTCGCGGGCGAAGTACTCGAGCGTCGCCGGGTCCTGGGTCTGCAGCCGGTGCGCCAGGTCGCGCCGGTCGGCGTTCTCCTGGCGCTTGGCGGCGAGCGCGATTTCCGCGCGTTCGATCTGCCGGCGGTCGCGCCGGTTGGCGAGCAAGCCGCGTTCGCCGGCGATCCCGTCCAGCACGAGCGCCAGCGCCACGAAGATCAGCAGGTAGGTGAGGATGGACCGGCGGCGTGACGACGCGACGGGGATCCCGCCGCGCCCGGCCGTCGTTTTCTCGTCACGCACTTTGCTCCCCATGTCCGATAATGTCCCCGGGGCCTCGCCGGCCACACGTGTGCACGATCTTTTTACCGCATTTCCGGCCCGGCTCAACAGGAAAATCGCCGCGGCCGGCCAGAAGGCCCCGAGGAGCGCACCCATGTCGCACGCCGACGCCGTCATCGTCTTCTCCACGTGGCCGGCGGAGGAAGACCCCGGGCCGGCCGCGGCCACGCTCGTCGAGGAGCGCCTCGCCGCCTGCGTCAACGTGCTTCCGGCCATGGAGTCGGTGTACCGCTGGAAGAACACCGTGGAACGCTCGCGCGAGCGCCAGTTGATCATCAAGACGACCCGCGCGCACGTCGACGCGGTGGTCGCGCGGCTGAGGCAGCTGCACCCCTACGAGGTGCCCGAGGCGCTCGTCGTGCCCGTCGTCGGCGGCGCCGAGGATTACCTGTCGTGGCTCGCCGAGTGCGTCGGCGCCTGACACGGCGAGGCCGTCCTGTGTCGCGGCCGCCGATTCCTGTATGATTTCGCAGTCCGCATGACCTCGACTTCTTCGAGTCCGCCCGACACGCCGCCGGCGCCCACGCCCACGGGATGGTTCCGGCGAACCGCCGGCTTCCTGAGCCGCGGATTCGGCGGCCGCGCCTTCCTCGTCGGCGTGGCGCTGAAGGCCTCCTGTGCGGTGATTCGGTACGCCGCCGGGAGCGAACCGGCCCCCGTGGCCGTCGCCGATTCGGCCGGCAGCCTGGCGCTCATCGTCGGCGTCGCCTGCCTCGCGGTCAGGCTCGTCCCGCGCGCCCGTCGCCGCCGCCTGCTCTGGCGCGTGCGCGACAAGCTGATCGTCTCCTACATGTTCATCGGGGTGGTCCCCGTCCTCCTCGTCATCTCCTTCTTCCTCGTCTGCGGCGTCGGGCTGTTCCTCAACGTGGCGTCGTACCTGGTGGTCAACGGCTTCGGCAACGTCGAGAGCGACGCGGTGTACGTGGCGCGAGTCACCGCGCTGGAGATCCAGCGGGGCCCCGGCGCGGGAGAGTCGGCCGCCATCCTGAGTCGGCGGGAAGCCGCGCTCGCCGCGAGGTATCCCGGCGCGTCGATGGCACTCGTGCCGACCTCGGGCCCGGAACCGTGCGTGGGCGGGCCGGCGGCGCGCGTCGCCATCGACAGTCCAGGCGTATCGACCGCGGCCCCGCCCGCGACGGCGACGTCGCCGGTCGAGGCCTTGCGCCAGGGCTCGGGCGTGACGGCGCTCGCCGACGGGCCGTGGGAGCACGTCGAGCCGCCCACCAGCCTGCCGTCGTGGGTCAGCTGCGCCGGCTTCGGCGGCGTCGTCGTGGAACCCCTGACCGGCCCCGTGGGGGCCGCCACGGGGAATGGGGTCCCGGCCATGGCCATCGTGCGGGGCGTCGGCCTGCCCGACACCCCGCGGCCGACCTTCGCGGTGGTCGTCGACATTCCGAAGAACGACAGCCTCGACGACCACCTGCGCGACCAGACGAGCGTGAAGGTGGGCGCGGTCGCCATCGCCCTGACCCCGGGGCTCCGCGCCAGGCTCAACCAGCCACGGCGCGTGGTCGAGGGGCTCCCGACGAAGCCGGCGCCCGACACGGCAGGCGGGAAGAGCCGCTTTCCCTGGGTGGCCACGCTCCAGGGAACCGATTGGGAGAGCGGCGAGTCCGTCCCGACGAGGGCCACGATCGGGGTCAATTTCGGGGACATCTACTCGCGCCTCTCGACCGCGCCGGTCGGTCCCTACAACCTCGGCTACATAATGCTCCTGGTTCTGCTGATCCTGGCCGTGCTGTTCCTCCTCATCGAGGCCGCGGCCCTCCTGATGGGCCTGACACTGGCCCGATCGATCACCGGGTCGGTCCACGAGCTGTTCGCCGGTACCGAGCGCGTGCGCAACGGCGATTTCAGCCACCGGATTCGCGTGGAGACGCGGGACCAGCTCGGAGAACTGTCCGAGTCGTTCAACCAGATGACGGGCAGCATCGAGGACCTGCTCCGCCAGGCCGACGAGAAGAAGCGCCTGGAGGAGGAGTTGCGGATCGCGCGATCGATCCAGATGTCGCTACTCCCGCGCGGGCGGCTCGACGTGCCGGGACTGTCGGTCACGGCGCTCTGCGTGCCGGCGCGCGAGGTGGGCGGGGACTACTACGACTTCTTCCCGCTCGGCGACGATCGGCTTGGGGTGCTCATCGCGGACGTGTCGGGCAAGGGCACGTCGGCCGCGCTCTACATGGCCGAGCTGAAGGGGCTGATGCTGTCGCTCAGCCGCACGTCGCCGTCGCCGCGCGACCTGCTCCTCGCCGCCAACGAGATCATCTCGCGCGACCTCGACAGCCGGAGCTTCATCACGATGACCTACGCGGTCGTCGACCTGGCCGAGCGTTGCATGCACTACGCGCGGGCCGGGCACACCCCGCTCCTCCACCGGCGCGAGAGCGAGGCGGGCGACACCGTGGTGGACGTGCTCGCGCCCGACGGCCTGGTGCTAGGCTTGAAGATCGACGGGGGAGAGCTGTTCACGCGGCTGCTGGTCGCCGCGGAGCTTCCACTGCGGCGGGGCGACCTGCTGGTGTGGTTCACCGACGGGATCACCGAGGCGATGAACGAGGATTCGGACCTGTTCGGCGAGGAGCGGCTCGTGAAGCTGGTCGGCGAGCACGGGCACCTGCCGCCCGAGGAGCTGCGGGAGCGGATCCTCCGGGAGATCGACGCGTTCGTCGCCGGCGCCCCCCAGCACGATGACATGACGATGATCCTGATGAAGGTCGACGACTTCGTGCCGGGAGCCGTCAAGACGGGGTTTGACCATGGGCGGTCCTGATCGCCGGCCCGACGGCGAGTCGGGGATGACCGTGGTCTTCCGCACGCACTCGGACATCGAGGCGACGATCGTGCGGGGGCTGCTCGAATCGCACGGCATCTTCGCCGCGGCGTCCTCCGACCTGACGCACGCCGTCTTCCCGCTGAGCATCGACGGCCTCGGCGAGGTCCGCATCGCGGTGGCCGCGTCCGACGCGGAGGCGGCGACGGCGATCATCCGCGATCAGCGGTCGCGGCCGCCGGCCGGCGACCTCGTGCCGTTCGGCGAGCAGACGCGCGACCTGTCCGCGCTCGAGTCCCGGCTCGAGTACCGCTTCCGCGAGCCGGCGGTGCTCGAGCGCGCGCTGACGCACCGGTCGAGGGCCCACGAGGACGCGACCGGCAGCACCATCGACAACGAGTCGCTCGAGTTCCTCGGCGACGCCGTGCTCGGTTTCGTGATGGCCGACCTGCTCTTCAGGGACTTCCCGCAGTTCGACGAGGGACAGAAGTCGAAGATCAAGGCCTCGCTCGTCTCGACCGACACGCTCGCGCGGCTCGGCCGGCGGCTCGGCCTCGGCGAGTTCCTCGCGCTCGGGCGGGGCGAGGAGAAGACCGGGGGGCGGGCCAAGCACGCGCTGCTCGCCGACTGCTGCGAGGCCGTGATCGCCGCGATCTACCTCGACGGCGGCGTCGAGGCCGCGCGGGAGTTCGTGGTGCGCGCGTTCGCGCCCGACCTCGAGGACGTCCGCGGCCCGGAGTTCTGGGCCCGCGACTACAAGTCGGCGCTGCAGGAGCTGGTGCAGGCCCGCGAGTTCCCGCTGCCGGAGTACTCGGTCGCCGCCGAGAGCGGCCCCGACCATCGGAAGATCTTCCACGTCGAGGTGCGCGTGCGCGGCGAACTGCTGGGCGCGGCGCGCGCGCCCAGCAAGAAAGCCGCCGAGCAGGAAGCGGCGCGCCAGGCGATGGACAGGCTGTCGGCGGAGTAGGCTAGCGGGCGGGCGGGAGGGCGCACGAGCTGGCGTACCGCTGCACCTCGCGGCCGATCGCCTCCCGCGTGGGCGGCGTCGGGCGGCAGTGCAGCCTCGCCCACATGCGCATCAGCGGGTCGCGGAAGCGGTACCGCTTCTGCTGGACCGCCACCAGGTCCACGTCCTCGAGCCAGGAGAGGTAGTCCTTGGTCGAGCCCGGCGTCCGGCCGAGGCGCCTGGCGATCTCCGTGAGCGTGAGCGGCTCCTCCTCGGACAGGATCTCGAGGATCGCCTTGAGGGCGCCGTAGCCCCGCGCCCGGTGCAGGCGCAGCTCGTAGGAGAACACGCACATCGCGTAGAGCGCCGCGTCGGTTTCCATCTGGGACGCCAGCGCCGACACGGGGTCGGCCGTCGCGTCCACGCCGGCGCGCGCGGCCATCGCGTCGACGATCGCCCGCGCGTAGGACGGGCGGCCGCCGGACAGGCCGGCGACCAGCCCGATCGTCGCGTCGCCTTCCGCCGTGTCGGCGGCGCCCGCGCGACCGGGGGGCATCGCGGACGCGACCATCCGCCTCAACTCGTCGTCGGACAGGCCGGGCATCGGCATGAGGACGAACTTCTGCGAGGCGGTTGAGAGTGCGCGGGCCGTTCGCGAGGCGTAACGGGAGGTGAGGACGAAGCGGTTGGGCGACGAGCCGACGACCGCGAGCAGTTCGGGCAACGCGCGGCGCAGGCCGGGGAAGCTCTCGAAGGTGCGGACCTCGAGTACTTCGTCGAGCAGGAACGTGGCCGGCCCGAGCCCGGTGCCGCGCGCGCCGGCGAAGAAGGCCAGCACCGCGTCGAACGCCTGGCGCGGACTGAGGGACGCGGGCGCCGGGCGCGTGTCGAGGAATGGCGAGGCGCCGGTGAGGGCGACCAGGAATCGTTCGGGCGTGGTGGCCGTGCGTTCCACGTTGACGTACTGGCTCTCGGCCGGCCCGAAATCCGCGTGCAAGCGGTGCAGGAGACTGGTGCGGCCCGCCCCGCAGGGCCCCACCACCACCGGGATGCGACCCGCGTCCTCCGTCAGTATGGCCCTGATCCGCTGATCGACCGTCGGCCGAACCATGGTAGTCACCGCCCGGTGCTCCCGTCTGGCCGTCCGCCCGGCCCCCGCTCGCGCATCGCTTTCCCGGTCCCTTTACGCGCTGTCTGTCCCGCGCGCCGCCGGTTCGGCACGGCCGGGCGATCACCCGCTCGACGCGGTCGGCCCGCGCGCCAACACGCGAACCGATCACCGGGCGCACTATTCTACCGGAATTGGAAGTGACGCAACAGGCATCGCCGGCTGACGTGCCGGCTGACGGCAGCCCACGTGAAGCACCCCTGTGTTACGATTTGAAGGTTTGGCTGGCGGAGACCCGAGCCTCCCGTCTGCCGCCGGTTCGAAGGATGCGAACGCATATGAACGTGGCCGTCATTGGCGCCCAGTGGGGTGACGAGGGCAAGGGCAAGATCGTCGACCTGCTCACCCCGAACTTCTCGATCGTCGCCCGCTACCAGGGCGGGCACAACGCCGGGCATACCGTGCTCGTCGACGGCACGAAGTTCGTGCTGCACCTGCTGCCGTCCGGCATCCTGCACCCCGGCGTGGACTGCGTCATCGGCAATGGCGTCGTCGTCGATCCCGAGGCGCTCTTCGGCGAGATCGAGGCGCTGGCGCAGTACCGGGATCGAGGTCGGCGACCGGCTGGCGATCTCCGAGAAGGCGCATCTCATCCTCCCGTACCACCGCGACCTCGACCTGCTCAGCGAGGCCCGGCGCGGCGACCGGAAGATCGGCACGACCTCGCGCGGCATCGGCCCGGCCTACGAGGACAAGATCGGCCGGCGGGGCATCCGGGTGTGCGACCTCGCCGACGCGTCCGGGCTCGCCGAGCAGGTGCGCGAGAACGTGATGGCGCGCAACCGCATGGTGGGCGACTCGGCCCTCGAGTGGCAGCCGCTGTTCGAACACCTGGTGACCTACGGGGAGCGGATGCGGCCGTGGGTGAAGGACGTGTCGCTCTTCCTCGCCCGCGCGCAGGCCGAGGGGAAGTCGATCCTCTTCGAGGGCGCGCAGGGGACGTTCCTCGACGTGGACCACGGGACCTACCCGTTCGTCACCTCGTCGAACTCCACGGCGGGCGGCGTGTGCACGGGCCTCGGCATCGGCCCGAAGGCGATCGGCGGCGTGCTCGGCGTGGCCAAGGCCTACACCACCAGGGTCGGCGGCGGCCCGCTGCCGACCGAGCTGTCGGGCCCGATGGCCGACCGGTTGCGCGAGGGGGGCCAGGAGTACGGCGCCTCGACGGGCCGGCCCCGCCGCTGTGGCTGGTTCGATGCCGTCGCGGTCCGCTACGCCGCGCGGGTGAACGGCCTCGACTCGATCGCGCTGACCAAGATGGACGTGCTCGACGGGCTGAAAGACGTGGACGTGTGCACCGCGTACCGCTGCGGCGAGCGGACGCTGACCGAGTTCCCGGGCGACTTGCGCCAGTTGGCCGCGTGCCGGCCGGTCTACGAGCGCCTGCCCGGATGGTCGAAGCCGACGCACGGGATGCGGGCGTTCGGCGACCTGCCGGCCGAGGCGCGCGCCTACATCGCGCGGCTGGAGGAACTGACGGGCGTGCCGATGGGCATCATCTCGACCGGGTCCGATCGGGACGAGACGATCGTGCGCGACGACTCGATGGCGGCGTCCTGGTTCGCCCGGAAGGGCTGACCGGCCGCGCCCGACGTTCAGGCGCGACGGTGGGCCTGGATGAAGGCGTCGAGGGCTGCTCGGTCGGGCTCGGCGAACTCGGCGAACTCGACGCCGATGCGCGACACCGGCCCTTTCCGGGACAGTTCCACGCGGGCCCACACGATGATCCCGGGAGCGGTGAGGGGCTTGCGCACCGGGCCCAGCGCGACCGTCACCTCGCGCTTCGGACCGAGACTCCCCGGCACCACCAGCTGTGCCCCGACCGTGGACAGGTCCACGATCTGCGCCTGGCTGCCATCGACGGTCGCATGGGTCGAGACCTTGACCTTGAACCGGGGCGCCCGCCGCGTGCCGGGATCCAGGCGGCGCGCGGAACGCGCCGGCCGCTTCTTCGCCTCGGCGGCCACCCGCCTCGGCGACACGCGCTGGTAGCTCGAGTCGTGCGAGAGCACCCTGATCTCGGCGTCGTTCAGCGCCGGGTCCGACTTGACGCGGGCGATGAGCGCGGCGCCCCTCGGGCTGGCGGCGAAGATGCGCTCGAGGGCGACGACGTCCGGTCGGGTCGTGAGGATCGCCTGGAGCGCGCGGAGCGGCTCGGAATCGCCGAAGGTCACGATCTTCGAGTCGTCGCCCAGGCGCTCGCGCAGGGCGGGGATGAAGTCCGGGGCGGCAATGAGGACGACAATCGGCGTGGACATCGCGGTTCAGTCTAGCAGAAGGGACCCAGGGGCGGCAGCGATGCCGGGGAGCGTCCTGTGACGGCGTCGGCGTCGGCGGCGCCGGCGCTCGTTTGCCGGGGACTCCGCAAGCGGTATGGCAGCGTCGTGGCCGTGGACGGCCTCGACCTCGAGGTGCGCGTCGGCGAGTGCTTCGGACTGCTCGGCCCGAACGGGGCCGGCAAGACGACGACCGTGGAGATCCTCGAGGGGCTGCTGCAGCCGGACGAGGGGGAGGTCGAGGTGCTCGGCCTCCATTGGGGCGCCGACGACGGGGCGATCCGGCAGCGGCTCGGCATCCAGCTGCAGGAGACGCAGCTCAACGAGAAGCTCGCCGTCGAGGAGATCGTGCGGCTGTTCCGATCGTTCTACCGGCAGGGCCCGACCGTGTCGCGCGTGCTCGAGATGGTCGAACTCGAGTCGAAGCGCCGCAGCTGGGTCGGCAAGCTCTCCGGCGGGCAGAAGCAGCGGCTCGCCGTTGCGTGCGCGCTCGTCAACGATCCCGACCTCCTGTTCCTCGACGAGCCGACCACCGGCCTCGATCCCCAGTCGCGTCGCCAGCTCTGGTCGCTGCTCGACCGGTTCCGCGCCCGGGGCGGCACGATCCTCCTGACCACGCACTACATGGACGAGGCGCAGGCGCTGTGCGACCGCGTGGGGATCGTAGACCAGGGCCGGGTCATCGCGCTCGGCACGCCGCGGGAGCTGGTGGCCTCGCTCGGCGCCGAGCACGTCGTCGAATTCGCCGTCGAGGCTCACGCCGAGGTCGGGACCGAGGCGCTTGCCGGCCTGCCCGGCGTGACGGCGGCCCGGGTGGACGGCGGCACGGTCCGGCTCCGGGTGACCGAGCCGCACGTCGTCGTGCCCGCCCTGCTGGCCGAGCTGGCCCGGCAGGGGCTGAATCTCGCGCGCTTCGCGGTCCACCAGGCGACGCTCGAAGACGTGTTCGTGGCTCACACGGGACGGCACCTGCGCGATGAGTAGACGCGACCACCCGACCCACCCGCTCCTCGAGTTGACCATCGCGCGGCTGCTGGAGTTCGTGCGCGAGCCGGAGGCGGTGTTCTGGGTCATCGTGTTCCCGCTGGCGCTGGCCTTCGCCCTCGGCATCGCCTTCCGGTCGAAGGGGGAGGAGCCGGTGTACGCCGGGGTGGTGGACGTCGCCGGTGCCCGGGAGGTCAGCGCCGCGCTCGCGCCGGCGGCGGGCATCCACGTCCGCCTGCTGCGCGCCGACCAGGTCGACCGCGCGCTGCGGGACGGCGACGTGCAGGTGGTGGTGGTGCCCGGCACGCCGCCGACCTACGAGTTCGACGCGGCGCGGCCGGAGAGCGCGCTGGCGCGGCTGGCCGTGGACGGCGCGCTCCAACGCGCGGCTGGACGGACGGATCGGTTCACCGCGCGCGAGCGGAAGGTCGAAGTCGTCGGCTCCCGCTACATCGACTGGCTGATCCCCGGGCTCCTGGGCATGAACATCATGGGCACCGGGATGTGGAGCATCGGCTTCACCGTCGTCCTGGCGAGGAATCGGCGGGTGCTCAAGCGCCTGGCCGCCACCCCGATGGCCCGCCGCGATTACCTGCTGGCGCAGATGCTGGCGAGGCTCGTCTTCCTCGTCGTCGAGGCGGGCGGCCTGCTCGGTTTCGCGGCGCTGGCCTTCTCGGTGCCGATCAGGGGGTCGATCGCGTCGCTGGTCGTCGTGCTGCTGACCGGCGCCCTGGCTTTCAGCGGGCTCGGGCTGCTGGTGGCCAGCCGCGCGCGCACGATCGAGGCCGCGTCGGGGTGGATGAATTTCTCGATGCTGCCGATGTGGGTCGTCTCCGGCGTCTTCTTCTCGTCGGCGCACTTCCCGGCGGTGACGCAGCCGTTCATCCACGCGCTGCCGCTCACCGCGCTCAACGACGCGCTGCGCGCGGTCATCCTCGACGGCGCCGCGCTGACCGCGACGGGCGGCGAGCTGGCGATCCTGGCGGCGTGGGCGGTCGGCTGCTTTGCGATCGCGCTGAAAGTCTTCCGTTGGACGTAAGGTGCAAGGCGTGAGGCGGAAAGTACGAAGTTCGAAGTAGGAAGTACGATGTAGGCGGTAGACCGTAAGGCGTAAGGCGGCCTCCCGCTCAGTGCACGCCCGGGCTCATCTGGAGCGAGCCGGGCTCGGCGCCCAGGCGCCGGATCGCGGTCTCCCACATCTCGGCCGGCGGCACGTCGAAGACCAGGTCCAGCTCGATCTGCATGATGAGCCACGCCGACTCGCGCAGCTCCGCGTCGAGCTGGCCGGGGCCCCACCCCGCGTAGCCCATCAGGAGTCGCGTGCGCGGCATCCGCTCCCGCTCGAGCAGCCGGCGCAGCAGCGTGGCCGACCCCGAGATGAAGATGCCGGGACAGACCTGCACCGATTCGATGTCGTCCGGGTCGTCGCCGAGCAGGAGGCAGCCGCGCTCGGGCTCCACGGGCCCGCCGGTCCACAACTCGAGGCCGTTGTCGAGGGGCACGGGAGGATCGAGGCGGACGGCCTGCGCCGCGGCGGTTCCCGTCGGACGGTTCAGCACGAGCCCCCACGCGCCGTCGGGCGTGTGCTGGCAGAGCAGGACGACGGAGCGACGGAAGTTCGGATCGTCCAGCTGGGGCATCGAGAGCAGCAGCGCCGGGGCGACCGTCGCTGGAGGTGCGGCCGTGACTGTCATGCCCTCATCATACCGCGGCGGCGCGCTATAATTCCTGCCTCCCAGTTCGACGCGTCGGCCCGACCGTTGGCGCTCGACCGACGGTCCCGAGCGGCCCCCGCGCCACGCGTCGGAGAAGGAACGGGCATGAATTCCAGCAGTCGGCGCACGTCTCGCGAGTCCCTGCGCGCGCTTCCCGGCGACGCGGCGCGTCAGATCATGTGGAGGTTCGCCGACCGCGGCGACGTGCACCGCCTGGTCCGGTCCGTCCGGGCGGTGGCCAGGGGAGAGGTGGCGGACCTGGTGGCCGGGGGTGCACGGCGCACGGCGGCCTGGACCCCCGAGAAGCAGGCGCTGCTTGCCGCCTACGACCGGTCTGGCGTGACCACGGTGTCGATCGATCGCGCCGACGGCGGCCCGCTGGAGGGCCCGAAGAGCCTGGCGCTGGCGCTGGTCGGATTCGAGCTCGCGTGGGTTGACGCGGGCGCGGCCAGCATCGGCCTCGCGCAGCACCTCGCGCTGGCCCCGATCCGGGACCGGGGGACCGACGACCAGCGCCGGACCTACCTCCGCCGGGCGGCGGGACTCGACGGGAAGCCGCCGATCCGCGGCGCGTTCTGCCTGACCGAACCGCTGCCGAACGTCGGCGTCGAGACCGGGCGGCTCGGCGGCTCGCTCCGGATCGCCGAGTGGCCCGACGGCGGAGCGCCGCTGCTGCAGGTGGACAAGCGCGGCCGGTTCATCACCAACATGGCGTTCGCCGATTTCGTGGTCGTGGCGGTGCGGAGCGCCGACCCGCGGATCAAAGGCAGCTGCATGGTGATCGTCGAGCGGGACGATCCGGGCACGTTCGACCGCGGCCGCGCCACGCCCACGCTCGTGCACCAGCTCTCCTCCACGCACGATCCCGTCTTCAGCCTGAAGGTCCCCGCCAGCCGGATCGTCGGCGGCTACGACCTCGTCGACGGCTGCATCGTGCCGAGGTCGAGCCACGGCGACGTCGCCGAGACCGTGTTCAGGCGGACGCGCGTGACCGTCGGGGCGATGACCGCGGCGAAGCTGTTGTCGGCCGTCGAGCCGGTGCTGCGTTACCAGCGCGGGAGATTCCGCGGCGCGGCGTCGGTCGTTCCCGGCACGCCCCGGTACGAGAGGGGCCTGCAACTGCGGGAGGACGCGCAGCACCGGCTGATCGACGTCTGGGCAGCGGGCGAGGCCGCCGCGTCGCTGGCCTTCGCGGCCGCTCGTGCCTTCGACGATCTCGAGCCGGTCGAGCGCCGCATGACGGACGTGATGGAACGGCAGGGCGTCCGCGGGGGCGCCTCCAGGGTGCGCGCGCTTCGCCGGCGGGAGAAGGACGCCGTCGAGTACCTCCGCGAGTCGGCGCGACCGGCGGGCCGGCGGAACGAAGGCCGGCTGGCGGAACTCGGCGGGGATGCGGTGGTCCAGTACGTCGTGGCCAACGCGCTGGCCGCCGTGCTGGGGCCGGCGGCCAAGCTGTGGAACACCGGGCACGGCGCCACGATGATGCGCGAGGCGGTGAGCCTCATGGGCGGCTACGGGATCATCGAGGACGGCCCGGGCTTCCTCGGCCAGAAGTGGATGGACGCCCAGCTCGAGGCAACCTACGAGGGGCCGGAGTCGGTGCAGCGGCGCACGCTCTCGACGACGATGGCCGACGAAGTGTTCCTCGCCCAGTTCCGCGCCTGGACTGCCGAGATCCGCCGCGTCGCGGCATCGCGTCCCGGCACCGGCGCGTGCGTGCTCGCGACAGCCATGGACCTCTGGTACCTGGACCGTCCACCACCTGCGGCGCGCCACGGACCCGGCGGGCCGGCCGCTCTACGACTGGTCGCGGCAGGGCGTCACCTTCCCGATGGCCGACGCGCTCGGCTGGTTGCTGGCCTCGTGCTGCCAGATTCTCGACGTGCTCGAACTCGAGGCCAAGGGGCGCCGCTGCCAGGCGCTGGCCATGGAGCTGCCCGGGCTGGTGTCGGCCCTCACCGACCTCTGTCACGTGCAGGCCGCCCGGGCTGCCGGAGAGGTCGCCCGCGTCACCGCGGCGCTCGTGTTCGGCTACCGCCGCCATCCGGCGTGGGACACCGAGGGGTGCGCGGCGTGCTTCGCCGCGGACGATCTCGCCGATCTCGACGTGATGATCCCCGGCATCGAGAGTTCGGCGGCCGCCTACGCCGACGTCATCGGCGCGGGCGGCGTCCACGACGAGAAGGCAGGCCCGTGCGCGGGGACCGCGGGCCTCGAGGACTTCGTCGATCTCCGGCGGCGGCTGGACGCCTGCCTGACCGGCGCGCGGCTCGCAAAGGACCGCGTCGCCGACGCGCTGACGGGCGTCGCCATCCCCGAGACGCTCGACTACCCGGGCGCGGCAGGCGCTACGTCGAATACAGGTCGATGATCCGCGCGATCGCCCGCTGGCAGACGCGGCAGAACCCGACCTCGTCGCGCGTGAACATGATGCAGTCCGCCTCCGGCCGATAGAGCCCCTTCGCCTCGTAGGCGGCCCCCTCGAACGCGCCCACCTTGTGCGAGTAGGTCATCCCGGCGAGGAAGGGAGTCGACCAGTTCAGCTCTTCGGCGAACAGCGCGTTCATCTCGGTCTCGGGCGCGTTGCGCGCGCGCAGCGCCTGCCGGCGCTCCTGGATGCCGCGGCTTCGCTGGTCGTAAGCGGCCTGATCCCACGGCGTCGGCAGGGGAGTGGACCGATCGACCAGGTCCTTCCACTTGAGCGCCGCCACGTCCTTCATCGCCGTGACGTTCGGCTCCCACGGCTCCGGCCGATCCTCGACGCCCGTCTGGTAGGCGACCGGCGACGTGTAGTACTCGTCGGCGAGCCCGGCGAAGTGATGGCCGAACTCGTGGACGAAGATGTACTCGGCGAACGCCGTGTCGACGGCCGCCGTGGCGTGGTCGTTGAAGATGCCGCCGCCGCCGTACTGCTGCTCGTTGATCAGGATCTCGAGGAAGTCGTACGGCGCCTGCGACGCGACGTCGCGCATCCCCCGGTTGTCGAGCGACATCGCGTAGCGCTCGGAGTCGAAGACGTTGTAGGTGACGCCGAGCGTCGTGCGCCGGTAGTCGCCCGTCCGCGGCCGGTTCACGCCGCTGCGCGGCGTCGGCAGGTCGATCGCCCGCACGTTGAAATCCGACTTCCGGCTCTTGAACGGCTCGGTGGCGAACAACCGGTCGGTCATCCGCTTGACGTCGGCGTGGAACTTCGCCAGCTCGGCCTCGCTGTACCCGTCGCCGAGGATCAGGAGGTCCACCTTGGTCGCGGGCGACCCGTTCTCGAAGACGGTCCAGACCCTGCCGGCCGGCGTGATCTCGGTCGCGGTCACGAAGCGCGAGGCCGGATCGACCACCGTCGTCCAAACCTCGCGGAAGGCGTTGGCGCGGTCGCGCTTCTTCACCACCACCTGGACCGGCTGCTTCGGCCACGGGAAGCGCAGCGACTCGTGGAACGAGCGGTGCAGCCCCTGCCGGGCTTCATCGGTCGTCTCCCACTCGCCGTAGACCGAGGCGAAGCCTCGCGAGTAAATCACCTGGTTGGTCTTGCAGTCAACCACCTCGAAGAAGTACGGGCCGAGGTTGGTGGTGTCGACAAGCTGCGTGCGGCTGCCCGCCCACGGGCCGTCGGACACGACCTGGTCGAGCGCGAACAGTTCCTGGCCCCCGCCCGTGTGGTAGTAGTCGAGGCGCATTGTCTTCTCGGTGAAGAAGGTCGGGAAGACGGCCTGCGCGGCGGCGGTGGTGGCGGTGGTGGCAATCATCGCGAGAACGGCAATCAGGACGGCCTGCTTCATCATAGGTGCTCTCCACCTGAATCGACAGCCGGGTAGGGTAGCACAGGGGCAGGGCCGAGGGCTGAAGGCTGGAGCCTGTGCGGTCAAGGACATAGGTGACAAAACGATCTAAGGACATGGGTGACAAGTTCATCCATGACACGGACACCCGTACGAGCGACCGATCACGCTGCGGGGTCGGAGACCGGAGGATTGCCGCCCCGTTCAGGGGCGGGCTCGACGGTCTTCGTGCCCTGGTTGATGCGAGCGATCGGGACATCGACGAAGTACGCGGTCCAGAGTCCGTCATCGAGTTCCTCGAGGCCGATGTCTTGGCCATCGAGCGTCTCACTGAGGAAGTACGCGTTGGCGCCGAGCGACACGGTGCCGTTGGAGGCGACATGGCGCACCTCGAAATGCCCGGGGTAGACGACCTCCGGCAACCGGCTCTGGTAGGGCCGCGTCGACGGCGCGTAGACCTCGCCGGGGGGAATCTGACCCAACGCTTCGTGCGGGCGTTCGTAGTTGTACTCATAGCCCCACGTGCCAAAGCGGACGTTCTGTCGGCGGCAATCGGCCGCCGGTGGCCGTGCGGTTTCGTGCTTCAACGTCCGATGCATGCGCTCATGGCTGCCGTTTTCTTGCGGGCTGGCGGGGTGAATCCGGTCGAGGCGAATGCCCAGCCGTATCCACCAGACCGCCAACCGGGAGAGCCGGGCGAGCCCGGTCCCGCAGAACGGCGTGCCGTTGTCGGTGCGGAGCACCGCGGGCAGCCCATACTGCTCGAAGATCGCCCGAAAGCACCGCGCCGTCTCGTCCAAGGTCGGGCGGACCATGCCATAGCACTCGAGCAGGTACCGGCTGTAGCGATCCATGACGGTCAGCGGATAGCAGTAGCGCCGGTCTTGCGTGCGGAACTGCCCTTTGAAGTCCGCGGTCCAGACCACATTGGGCGCGGTCGCGGCGATTGGCTCGCGAGCCGTCCCGGTCGAATGCACCCGTCGTCGTCGACGCTCTTCGGGCACCAAGCCCGTCCGCTTCAGAATCAGGGCGATGGTGCTCGGCGCCGGCCAGCTCGCGCACGGGTCTTTCTTCTCCAGCTTCGGCCGCAACTTCTTCGCACCCCACGTCGGGTGCTTCTCGCGCATCGTGACGATCTCGTGGACCAGCGGCGTCGGCGTGGCGTAGGGGCTGTGCTCGGGTCGCCGAGAGTGGTCTGCCAACCCCACCCGGCCTCCATTCTCGAACCGCTCAAGCCATTTGTAGCCGGTTTTCCGGCTGATTCCGTACCGCGTGCACGCTTCGGTGACCGTAAACCGGTCTGCCAGACAATCCCGGACGAAGTGTTCACGGTGATCCATGACCGACACTGCTTTCCACGGCATCTGGGGGCCTCCCTGACACCGTTCAGTGTCACCCATCTCCTTGGATCAAAGTGTTACCTATGTCTTTAGATCAAACCGCCCGGAGCCTGGAGCCTGGAGCCTGCGTTCGACCGACAGGGAGTCAATGGAGGGAGGAACCGGATGTCAACGAGGTCGCACGTCGCCGGGCGGAACCCGGCGGGGCAGGAAGACCCTGCCCCTGCGGGGGCGCGTCCTCGTTGACTTATCGGGAATGAGTGCGGACTACTCGACCTTGACGATGCAGCCGTCCACGGGGCAGACCTCGACGCACTTCGGGGAGTCGAAGTGGCCCACGCACTCGGTGCACTTCGCGCCGTCGATCGTGTAGGTGGTGTCGCCCTGGGCGATCGCTTCGTTCGGGCACTCGGGCTCGCAGGCGCCGCAGCTGATGCAGTCTTCCTTGATCGTCATCGCCATCGTCGTTACTCCTCGTTGTTCAGCGGCCGATATCGGCCGATATCCGGTGACTTGCAAGAACCGGTCCTGTTCATGGCCGGCGGTTTATCGTCGAATTGTATAACGCTTATACCTGTTACGACAATATCCCGGCGCGGGTGCCGGGAAGCCGGAACCTCATCAGGGGCGGCGACCGATCGGGTCGTCGATCAGCGCGAGCTCAGCAGCCAGGACAGCCCCTGCGCCACCGACGCGACGACCGCCGCCAGCGTCGCCACGATGCAGCCCAGCGCGACGAGCAGGTGGTCGGTGCGCTCCGGTTTCAGCGGATCGAGCAGGCTGGCCGTCACGTAGCCGCCGACGAACCCGCCGGCGTGGGCCCAGTTGTCCACCCCCGGCATGATGAGTCCGAACACGAAGAGCACGACGGCCCACGACCAGGCCTGGGCCCCGACCGCGCTGCTGCCGGTGCGGTGTCCGTAGAGCACCATCGCGCCGAGCAGCCCGAAGATGGCGGCGGAGGCGCCGATGGTGAACGACGCGCCGCCGATGAGCGGCACACCGGGCAGCAGGTAGCCGGCGACCGAGCTCATGAAGAACCCCGTCGCGCCGGCCACCGTGTAGATGATGACCAGGCGGCTGGCGCCGAACAGCTGCGCCGTGGCTGGCCCGAGCTGGCGCACCCACATCATGTTGAAGAGGATGTGCAAGAGGCTGCCGTGCAGCCAGCTCGCGCTGAGGATGGTCCACCACCGGCCGAACGTGAAGACCGGCCTCGCCCCGCTCTCGCCGAAGAGGAACAGCGCCATCGGGCTGGGCTCGAGCATCGAGAACAGGCCGTGCATCCCGATCTGGTTGCCCGAGGCGGCGAGCGTGAGCAGGTAGAGCGCGGTGCATCCGCCGATCACGATGGAAGTGAACCCCAGGTCGTTCCCGAGGCGGCGGAGCAGCGGCGTGAGCCCCCACAGGCCTGGATTCCAGCGGCCGCACGTGTAGCACCGCTCGTCGTTGACCCCTACCAGGCTGCCGCACGAGGGGCAGACCACCGACCCGGTCCGCTGCCGTTTGAACATCGCCAGATCATAGCCCAAGGCCGGCCCCGCTCGGCGGGGAAGATCCGGTAGAATTGACTGTCCCAGCGTCCGGGGCGCCCCCGATTACCCCCCATCCGGTGCCCGTCATCTCGTCGAAAGGAAGGTCGTCTCGTGCGAAAACCCGTCGTCCTCATCACCGGCGCCGGTGGCGAAATCGGCCACGGCCTCATCACCCGCCTGTCGCAGGATGCAAGCCGCGGCATCATCACGCTCGACGTGAACCCGCTCGACCCGGCGCTCGGCCGGCTGGTCACCCGCGAGTTCCAGGGCTCGATTCTCGACACCAGCCTGCTGGACCGGATCGTCGCCGAGTACGAGGTGGACCTGGTCTTCCACCTGGCCGCGCTGCTCTCGACGCGCTCGGAGTTCACGCCGATCGCGGCGCACGAGGTCAACGTGGGCGGGACGCTGAACCTGCTCGAGTTCGCGCAGAAGCAGGGCGAGGCGCACGGCCGGCCGGTCGTCTTCCTCTACCCGTCGTCGATCGCGGTGTACGGGATGCCCGACCTCGAGTCGAAGGCCCGCGCCGGGGAGGTCAAGGAGGACCAGTTCACGCACCCGAGCACGATGTACGGGTGCAACAAGCTCTACTGCGAGCAACTCGGCGACTACTACACGAGGCACTACAAGCAGCTCGCCAGGGACACGGTGAGCCGGAAGGTCGACTTCCGCTGCGTGCGGTTCCCCGGCCTCATCTCGGCCGTGACCGTGCCGTCGGGCGGCACGTCGGACTTCGCGCCCGAGATGATCCACGCCGCGGCGCGGGGCGAGGCCTACGCCTGCTTCGTGCGGCCCGACACGCGGATCCCGTTCATGGCGATGCCGGACGGTGTCGAGGCGCTGCTGCAGCTTGCCGCGGCCCCGCGCGAGCGGCTGCGCCGGACGGCCTACAACGTGGGCGCGTTCAACCCGTCGGCCGAAGAGGTGCGGCAGGTGGTGCTCGGCGCGTTCCCCGGGGCCCGGATCGACTACGCGGTGGACACCCTGCGCCAGGGGATCGTCGACTCGTGGCCGGCCGACGTGGACGACTGCTCGGCGCGGAAGGACTGGGGCTTCGCCCCGGTCTACGATTTCGACCGCGCGTTCTCCGAGTACCTCATCCCGACGATCCGCCAGCGGTACCAGCGGTAGGGCGCGTGCCTCCGCCCGCGGCGACGGTCCGCTGGCGGAGGCTGGTTCCCCGTCACACCTTCAGCACGATCTTCCCGTGCGCGCCCGGCGCCATCACCGCCTCGTGCGCGGCGGGCGCGTCGGCGAGCGCGAACTCGCGGCCGACCACCGGCCGCAGCGTGCCGGTCCTCAGCCCCGCGCCGAGCGCCGCGTGAATCTCGGCCATGTCGGCCGGCGACGTGTTGAACAGCGTCATGCCCCGGATATCGGTATCCTTGCTCATCGTCTGGCGCGGGTCGATCTCGATCGTCCCGCGGTTGCCGATCACGATCACCCGGCCCCTGCGGGCGAGCAGCCCGAGATCGCGGTTGAGGTTCACGTTGGCCAGCATCTCGAGGACGATGTCCACGCCGCGGTTGCCCGTGGCCGCCATGATCTGGTCGAGGTAGTCGGCGGCCCGATGGTTGAAGGCGTGGTTGGCGCCCTGCGTGGTGAGATGGGCGAGACCGCGGTCGGTGCCGGCCGTGGCGAGCACCACCAGGCCGGCGGCGTTCGCCAGCTGGATGGCCGCGGTGCCGACGCCGCCGCTGCCGCCGTGGACCAGCACCGATTCTCCCGGCCGTGCCTGCGCCCGGTGGAAGAGCGCGCGGTAGGCGGTGCCGTAGGGCACGCCGATCGCCGCGCCCTGCTCGAACGAGACCCCGTCCGGCAACAGGTGGACCTGGGCCGGTTCGCAGACCGCCAGCTCCGCGCAGGCGCCGAACGGCCCCGCGATCGTGCCGACGATGTACACGCGCTGGCCCGGCAGGAACGCCGCGACGCCCGCTCCGACGGCCTTGACCGTCCCGGCCGCGTCGGCGCCCGGCGTGTAGGGCAGCGACGGCTTGCGCGCGTAGGCGCCCTTGCGGATGTAGGTGTCGACAGGGTTGACGCCGACCGCGCGGATGCGGACGACCACCTGGCCGGGGCCCGCCTCCGGGCCGGGCACCTCTTCGACGCGCATGACGGACGGATCGCCGAACTCGCGAACGACCAGAGCCTTCACGGTGCCTCCTCGGCCGGCCCGCGCCGGGCGCCGCCCGGCGGGATCGCCTCGTGTCGCGTCCGCCCGGGACGCGAACCCTCCCCATGCTACTGCAGACCGGCCCCGGCGACGCCGCCATCCCGGGATTTGGTCGCCGGCCTCTCCGCGGATTGGCTATGATCGATCGGCCGGCATCGACGGCGCGTCGCGCATGGCCCGCGCCCGGCCGGCACTGGAGGCATCGAGATGAACCCGGGATCGTCGACTCCGTCCCTGTCACCCGCGCCGATCATGGAACTGGCGACCGCCTTCCAGCGCAGCCGCCCGCTGCTGACCGCGTTCGAGCTCGAGCTCTTCACGGCGCTGGTCTCCGAGCCGCGGACGTCGGACGAAGTGGCCGGCACGATCGGCGCCGACCCGCGCGCGACCGACCGGTTGATGAACGCGTTGGTCGCGCTCGGCCTGCTCGAGAAGGAGGACGGGCACTTCAGGAATTCGGCCCCCGCCGCGAAGTTCCTCGTCAAGGGGCGGCCCGACTACCTCGGCGGCCTCGGGCACACCATCCACCTCTGGACCGCCTGGAGCCGCCTGACCGACGTGGTCCGCGCGGGATCCCCCGAGGGGCTGGGCGGCACGGACCAGCGCGACGAGGACTGGCTGCGGCCCTTCATTGCCGCCATGCACGCCCGGGCCAGCCAGGGCGCCGGGCAGGTGGTGGCGATGCTCGACCTGGACGGCGTGTCCCGCGTGCTCGACGTCGGCGGCGGGTCGGGCGCCTACGCCATGGCCTTCGTCCGCGCGCGCCGCGGCATCGCGGTGGACGTGTTCGACCTGCCGAAGGTCGTGCCGCTGACGCGGATGTACGCCCGGCAGGAGGGGCTGGCCGCCGAGGTGGGGACGGTGGAGGGCAACTACCTGCAGGATCCTCTCGGCGAAGGCTACGACCTCGTGTTCATGTCCGCCGTGATCCACAGTCTCGGCCCGCACGACATCGAGATGCTGTTCGGCAAGGCGGCGCGGGCATTGAGGCCCGGAGGACAGCTGGTGGTGCAGGAGTTCCTCATGAACGAGGAGCGGACCGGGCCCCTGTGGCCGGCGTTGTTCGCGCTCAACATGCTGGTCGGCACGAAGGCGGGCGACACCTACACGGAGTCGGAAGTGGGGGGGTGGATGACCAGGGCCGGGTTCGGGCGGATTCGCCGGCTCGATACGGCGTTCGGCACGAACCTGGTCGTCGGGAGAAGGTAGACAACCGGCCATGGACCGCTCCGAGTTCTGGCGCCACGCCGCGGAGGTGTTCGAGGGAATGGCCCTGACCGGCCACCGGCGGCAGCTGCGGGCCTCGGCCGTCGAGCTCGAGGACCTCTTCCTCGTGATGTGCTTCATGGATCTGATGGGGCTTCCGAATCCCGGCGCGTTCTACCTGCTCGACGTGTATCCGTATCTCGTCGAGGAATTCCACCTGTGGCACCGGCGAATGGGATTCGATCGTTCGCCGCTCGCCACCTTGTCCTGCTGTTGAACCGTGAGACACCTGCTCGACCGGCGAGTCCTGTTCTTCGGCGGCAAGGGCGGGGTCGGCAAGACCACCTGCGCCGCGGCGTTCGCGCTCGAGGCGAGCCGGGCGGGGCGCCGCACGTTGCTCGTATCCACCGACCCGGCGCACTCGACCTCCGACGTGCTGGAGCGGGCGCTCGGGCCGGCCGAGACCGAAGTGCTCCCGGGGCTCTTCGGGCTCGAGATCGACGCCGCGCGGGAATCGCGGCGCTACGTGGACGAGGCGAAGCAGCGCATGGCCGGCCTCTTCGGGCCGGCCGTCCTCGCCGAGGCGGCCCGCCAGATCGAACTGACCGCGTCGATGCCCGGCGTCGCCGACCTGGCCGTCTTCGACCGGATGTCGGACCTCGTGCTGTCGCGTGCCGCGGCCTACGACCTCCTCGTCTTCGACACGGCTCCCACGGGCCACGCGCTGCAGATGCTCCGCCTGCCCGACCTCCTGTCGTCGTGGGTGGCGGCGCTGGCGCGGCGACGGCAGGCGGGGCTGGAGGCGCAGGCGATCGCGGCCGGACCGGCGGCGCCTCCCTCGCGGAGCCCCGACCCGGTGCTGGCGATCCTCGAGGCGAGAGGCGCGCGCCTGTCGGCGCTGAAAGGGGAGCTGGCGCGGGCGGACCGCGTCGCCTTCGTGCTCGTGCTCATCCCGGAGCGCCTGCCGCTCGAGGAGTCGGTCCGTGCGACGCACGAACTGACGGAAGCCGGCATCGCCGTCGGCGGCGTGATCGTGAACCGGGTGCTTCCGGATGCGGCTACGGGCGCCTACTTCGAGGCGCGCAAGGCGCAGGAGCGGATCTACCTGGGCGAGATCGAGCGGCGGCTGCCGCCGGTGCCGCGCGTGCTGGTGCCGCAGCTCGAATCGGACGTGCACGGGCTGGAGGGGCTCGAGCGGGTGCGCCGCTGCCTGGTGGCTGAAGCGGCACCGCGCGGGTAGAATAGCGGGGTCCGCGCGACGAGACGAGTGGCCGCGACGCGCACGGCCTGGCCCGACCCGGGCGACCGAGGCAGCCATGACCAAGACACGACGGCAGACGGCGATCCTCGAGCTGGTCGGCAAGGAGGTGATCACCTCCCAGGACCTCCTGCACCGGCGGCTCCGCACGCGCGGCATCAACGCCACGCAGGCCACCATCTCCCGCGACCTCAAGGAACTCGGCCTCGTGAAGCGGGCCGGTGACGGCGCCTACAGCCGGCCGGCCCAGGACGCGGCCAGCCCGGAGGCGACGCTGGCGCTGCTCCAGCGAGTCGCCGTCCGCTCCCTCTCCCGCAGCGCCCGCGTCGACCAGCTGGTGGTCCTGCGCACGCCTCCCGGCGAGGCGCAGCACCTGGCGCTGGCGATCGACCGCGCGGCGTTCCCCGGGGTCGTCGGGACAATCGCGGGGGACGACACGGTGCTCGTCATCGCCGCGGGGCCGAAGCAGGCCGCCGCGTTCCTCGAACAACTCGAAGCGCTGGCCCGCTGACCCGCCGTCGCCCCGCCATAGCCGAAGGGCGGCGGCGGGGCTTCGGCGGGCGAGCCGCCAACCCGCCTGCCCCCCTTCCGCCTTCCGGTTGCGCGGGCGCCGGCCGTACGGTATAAATATGCAAGAGCGTGCATAGATATCCGTGCGCCGGCGACGGCGTCTGCGAAGGAGAACAGATGGAACGCATCGTGCTCGCGTATTCCGGCGGACTCGATACGTCGGTCGCCATCCCCTGGCTGGCCGAGACCTACGGCGCCGAGGTGGTCGCCGTCACGATGGACCTCGGCCAGGGCGAGAACCTCGACTTCGCGCGCGAGCGCGCGCTGGCCACCGGGGCGGTCGGCGCCCACGTGATCGACGTCCGCGAGGAGTTCGCGCGCGACTACATCCTGCCGGCCCTCCAGGCCGGGGCGATCTACGAGGACCGGTACCCGCTGGCGACCGCGCTCGGCCGGCCCCTGATCGCGAAGACGCTCGTCGAGATCGCGCACCTCGAGGGGGCCCGGGCGATCGCCCACGGGTGCACCGGCAAGGGCAACGACCAGGTGCGGCTCGACGTGTCGGCGCGGGCCCTCGACCCGGGCATGAAGGTGTACGCGCCGGCCCGGATCTGGGGAATGACGCGGAGCGACGAGATCGACTACGCCCGTGCGCGGAACATCCCGGTGCCCGTGACGAAGGAGAGCCCCTACAGCACCGACGAGAACCTGTGGGGCCGGTCGATCGAGTGCGGCATCCTCGAGGACCCGTGGCAGGAACCGCCGGAGGACGCGTATGCGCTGACGCGCTCCGCCTCGGCGTCCCCCAACGGGCCGGCCTACCTCGAAATCACCTTCGTGGCCGGCGTGCCGACCGAGGTGAACGGCGTCGCGATGCCGCTCACCGAACTCATCCACAGCGTGGCCACCATCGCCGGCGTCCATGGCGTCGGTCGGATCGACATGGTCGAGAACCGGCTGGTCGGCATCAAGTCGCGCGAGGTCTACGAGGCCCCGGCGGCCGTCGTCCTGCACGCCGCGCACCGGGAGCTCGAGTCGCTCGTCACCGCGCGCGACCTCATCCGCCTCAAGCGGGAGCTGGGCGTGAAGTACGCGGACCTGGTCTACAACGGCCTCTGGTTCACGCCGATGCGCCAGGCGATCGACGCCTTCGTCTCCACGATGCAGCCCCAGGTGACCGGGGAGGTGAGACTGCGGCTGTTCAAGGGTGAATGCCGGGTGGCCGGACGCCGGTCGCCGTTCGCGCTCTACGACCACGGGCTGGCGACCTACGAGAAGGGGGACACCTTCGACCACACCGCGGCCGAGGGGTTCATCAAGCTGTGGGGGCTGCCGGTCGAGACGGTGGCGCGCCAGACGGCGCGCCTCCACGCGGCGACCAGGCAGGCCGCCACCGACGCGCCCTCCGGCAGCGTGACGATCGACGCGGGAGCGCCCGGCTACGCGCGGCCCTCGGTGGTGTCCGACTGGGTCGGGCTCTGAGCATGGCCAACCTCTGGTCCGGACGGTTCGCCGGCGAGCCCGACCGCGACGTCTTCGAGTGGGGGCGATCGTTCCCGTTCGACCGGCGCCTGGTCGAGGACGACATCCGCGGTAGCCTGGCCTGGGTCGAGGCCATCGCCGCCGCGGGGGCCGTGTCGGTCGCCGACGCGGCCGTCATCGCCGAAGGGCTGCGCGGCCTGCGCGAGGAGCTGCGGCGCGACCCGTCCTCGGCCGACGGGCCCGACGAAGACGTGCACGCCTTCGTCGAGCGGAAGCTCGTCGAGCGGGTGGGGGAGGCGGGCCAGCGGCTGCACACCGGGCGGTCGCGGAACGAGCAGGTGTCGGTGGACCTCCGCCTCTACCTGATGCGCCGGATCCCGGACCTGCAGGAGGGGCTCGCCGGCCTGGTCGGCGCCCTGACCGAGCGGGCCCGGCACGCGGGCGACACGCCCATGCCGGCCTACACGCACTTGCGCCGGGCGCAGCCCGTGCTGGTGGCGCACTACTTCCTCTCGCACGTCGCGGCGTTCAGGCGCGACTACGACTACTTCGACGTCGCGCGCCGGTCGGCCGACGCCCTGCCGCTCGGGTCGGGCGCCGTGGCCGGCACGAGCTACGCGCTGGACGTGGCGGCGCTGGCCTCGCGTCTCGGGTTCTCCCGCGTGGCCGCCAACAGCATCGACGCCTCCTCGGACCGCGACTTCGTCTCGGTGTTCCTGCACGCCTGCGCGCTCGCGATGGTCCACCTGAGCCGGCTCGCCGAGGATCTCATCGTGTTCACGAGCGAGGAGTTCCGGTTCTTCGAACTGTCCGACGAGGTGGCGACCGGCAGCAGCCTGATGCCGCAGAAGAAGAACCCCGACCCGCTCGAACTCATCCGCGGCAAGGCCGGCCGCGTCATCGGGCGCCACGCCGGCTGGCTGGCGACGATGAAGGGGCTGCCGACCGGCTATAACAAGGACCTCCAGGAAGACAAGGAGGCCGTGTTCGACAGCGAAGCGACGCTCGGCCCCTCGCTGTCGGCCATGCGCGCCGTCGTGTCGGGGCTGGCGCTCGACGCGGCGCGGACCCGGCGGTGGGCGTCCGGCCTGCTGCTCGCGACCGACGTGGCCGAGTATCTCGTGGCGCGCGGCATGCCGTTCCGGCAGGCGCACGAGACGGTGGGCGCGATGGTCCGGCGCCTGGTCGCCGACGGGCGCGACTTCGAGTCGCTGTCGGCCGAGGACTGGACGGGGTTCAGCCCGCTGTTCGGCGCCGACGTCCGGCGCGTCGTCACGCCCGAGGCCGCCGTGGCCGCGCGGCGCACGCCGCAATCGACCAACCCGGCGTCGGTCGCCGCCGCGCTCGCCGACGCGACCGCCTGGACGGACGAGGTGGCCGGGCGCGGCGCGACCGGGGGGCTTGCCTGAATATGCACTGGCGTGTATAGTTATGCAATCCGGCGGCGGCCCCCGGCCGCCGGACCCGCGAGGCGCGAGGAGAGATCATGAGCGACCGGCCATCCGCCGTGAACGGCAAGCGCAGCAACGACTGGGGCACCCGCCGCCAGTGCCCCGTCTGCGGCCAGTGCCTCTGTTTCGGGTGCCACCCGACCGGCCCCTGCCTCGACGACGGTCACGGCCAGGGCGCGCCCCGCGCGCACCAGGCGATCGAGCCGTCCCGGGCCCCTCTGCGATAGAATACGCACGCGCGGCGTTCGGCAGCTCCCGCCAAAGAGCCCGCCCGACCCGTCCGGATCGGAAGACTCCTCACCGCGCGCCGCGAGTGGGCGCGCAAGCGGCGGGCGTGCGTCATCGGCCCCGAGCGCCGTCCGGGAGGTCACGTCGATGAGTTCCCCTTCCGAGGCGCCCGCCCCGGTCTTCCCCGATCGCTTTCCGGTCCGCACTTGGCTCATCTCGCTGGCCGGGTGGATGTTCGACTTCTACGACCTGGTGCTCTTCTCGTTCCTCCTCGTGCCGATCGGGAAGGACCTGGGCCTGTCGGCCGTGCAGGAGACGACGCTGCTCGGGGTGGCGCTGGGCGGGTCGGGGATCGGGGGGATCATCTTCGGCTACCTGTCGGACCGGTTCGGGCGGCGCCAGGTGATGACGTGGACGATCCTGGTGTACTCGGTGGGCACCGGGCTCACGGCGTTCTCGGGCGGGTTCTGGACCATCCTGGGCTTCAGGCTGCTGACCGGTCTCGGTGTCGGCGGCGAGTGGGCGGTGGGCCACGCGCTGCTGGCCGAATCGACGCCGCAGCGGATGCGCGGCCGGGCGTCGGCGCTGCTGCAGGCCGGCGAGCCGATCGGCGTCGGGCTGGCGGCGGTCATGGGATTCCTGGTCGCGCCGGTGATCGGGTGGCGCGCCGTCTTCTTCGTCTCGGCCGGCTCGGCGCTCGTCGCGTTCGTCGTCCGGACGCACCTGCCGGAATCGCACCTGTGGGAGCGCCAGCGTGAAGACCGGCTGTCGCCCGCGCAGGCGCTGGCCCTCATCGCCAGGTACCGACTGACCGGCGTCACGCTCAAGGGATTCGTGCTGGCCGTGCTGAAGCTCGGGACCTACTGGACGTGCTACACCTGGCTGCCGAAGTTCCTGCAGACCGAGTTCCACCAGTCGATCGGGCGGTCGACGCTGTGGATGCTGACCGCGCAGTTCGGGCAGTTCACCGGGATGCTGATCTTCGGCTACCTGGCCGACCGGTTCGGCCGGCGGGTGCTGTTCACCGCCTACTCGCTGGTGACGGCCTGCTCCCTCTATCCGCTGGCGTTCCACTGGCACGCGCTGCTGCCGCATCCGGTGCTCTTCTGGGGCGCGTTCCTCGGCCTCGGCCTCGGGTCGGGCTGCACGGCGGGGTTCGGGGCGCTGCTGGCGGAGCTGTTTCCGACCGACATCCGCAACTTCACCATGGGCACGGTGTACAACACGGCGCGGGGCGTGCAGTTCTTCGCGCCGTTCCTGGTCAGTTACTTCGTGGCGGGATTCGGCCTGGCGGGCGGGCTCGGCGTGCCGCTGGTGCTGGCGCTGCTGACGGCGGGCTGGGTCTGGACGCTGCCCGAGACGCGGCAGAGGAACCTGGCGGAGATTGCGAAGTAGTAGGGCTGACGGCCGACGGCCGACGGCTGACGACCGACGGCCCTGCGCCGCCGTCAGCCCTCAGCCGTCAGCCATCGGTAGATCTGTCCGGCGAGCTCCGTGACCGCCGCTGCGACGACGGGGGAGAGCCCGCTGCCCATCTCGACGCGCGCGGGCTGGACGCCGATGATGGCCACCTCGCACCCGAGGTCGGCCTGCAGGAACTCGGCCAGGACCGATGGCGGCAGCGTGTGCGTGGAGGCGCTGAGGCCATCGGCCTCGCGCCAGTCGAGCCACGCGGTGGCGCCAGCCTCTCCGCCGAGGATCGCCGCGTCGATTTCGATGACCATGTCCGGGCCGAAGCGGCGCAGCGGGCCGGTGTAGCTCTCCGGGGCGGCTCCGGCTTCGATGAGCAGCGTGCCGGGAGGTGCAGGCGTCCGGAGGGACAGCGCCCGCACCACGCGGACCCCCGCGCCATCGTCGCCGTTCATTTCGTTGCCCACGCCGAGGATGGCGACGCGGGCCGGGCGGGTGGCAGGGAACTCGATCACAACCTCTCCGACTGTCTGTCCGCGCGCGGGCTCAGGCCGGCGATGCCGAGGGCGTCGCCGCGGCGGCCGGTGGTGTGGACGGAGGGGCGAGGGCGTCCTCGACGTCTTCGGGTCGGCCGAGATGCAGGACGAACGGCGCTCGGCTGAGGGCGGCCAGCTCCCACTGCTCGTGCGACATCCCGAGTGCGTCGAAGTTGCAGCTGACCACGCACTGCGCGCAATACGTGCACCGGTCGGCGTGGAAGCGCATGACGAACCGCTTGGTCGCCTTGTCCACCACCACGAGTTCGACCGCGCGGGCCGGGCAGTCGCGCACGCAGATCTTGCAGCCGGTGCACCGTGCCGGGTCGAACGTCAGGCGTCCCCTGAGCCGTTCCGGCGCGGGTTTTCTCTCGAACGGGTAGCGCTCGGTTACCGGCCGGCTGAACAGCGACCGTGAGATGTCGCCAAGCATCGCGCCGATTCTCATGTCGGACTCCAGTAATCTCTCTACGCCTTACGCCTTACGCCTGACGCCCTACGCCCTACGCCCTACGCCGTCAGCCGTCAGCCGTCAGCCGTCAGCCCTATTTCAACACCACCAACAGGAACAACTGCGCCATCGCGCAGAGGATGCCGATCCTCCACCACAGTCCGACGGTCTGGTCGATCCGCAGGCGGCAGAACAGCGACTGCAGGCCGGCGGTCACGACCAGCAGCGCGCCGGTCTTGAGCACGAACTCGATCGGGTTCGCCAGGCCGCCGAGGTAGAACGAGGCGACCAGCGTCAGGCCGACGAACAGCTCCACGTCCCGGCCGATGCGGAACAGCGCCCATCCGCGCCCGCTGTACTCGGTCATCGGCCCGGCGACGATCTCGGTCTCGGCTTCGGGCGAGTCGAACGGCGCCAGTTCCAGCTTGCCCATCAGGCCGACCAGGGCCACCAGGAAGCCGATCGGCTGCGTCAGCAGGAGCCACCAGTGGCCGTGCGCGTAGACGTCGACCTGGCCGATCCGCCAGGAGCCGGCGGCGATGGCCGGGCCGAGCAGCGCCAGCAGGAACGGCGCCTCGTAGGAGAACAGCTGCGTCAGCGCGCGCGTGGCCCCGACGAGCGAGAAGCGGTCGATGGTGTTGGCGCCGGCGAGGCCCATCGACAGCGTCATGAGGCTGAGCAGGTACAGCGTGACGACCAGGTCGCCCGAGAAGCTGTAGGACGGGACCATCCCCGCCATCGGGACGTACAGCGCCGCCGTGAGCGTCCCGACCAGCGCGACGACCGGCAGGCCGTGGAAGAGGACGGGGTTGACCCCGTCGGGCACGATCTCCTCCTTGGCCATCAGCTTGACGACGTCGGCGACGGGCTGGAACCAGCGCGGGCCGATCCGGTTCTGGAACTGGGCGACCAGCTTGCGGTCGGCCCACTCGTACACGGTGCCGCTGAAGAGCAGGAACAGGCCGCCCGGGAAGAGCAGCAGGGCGACGAGTGGTGGCAGCTGGAGATTCATCGGTAGGTACTCGATTCCGTATTGGCGCAACCGTGCCCACGTCCACGTGTCGGAGTCGTGGCGGCCGCGGATGGTCACCAGTCGGTCGTTGCAGGAGAAACACGGATCGATGCCGGCGATGAGCATCGGCACATCGGCCAGCTTGTGGCCGGGCGCCGTCGCCAGCACCGAGCCCCAGTTGCAGAGGCTCGGCGTCCGCACCTTGACGCGGTCCGGCCCCGCGCCGCCCGAGCTCCTCAGGTAGTAGAACAGCTCGCCGCGCGGCGCCTCGACGCGGCTGATGGCCTCGCCCGGCGGCACGCGCGGTTTCACGCGGACCGCCAGGTCGCCGGCCGGCAGCCTGTCCAGGATCTCCCGGATGACGCGGTAGCTCTCGAACAGTTCCTGCAGGCGGACGACGAACTTGGCCTCGAGGTCGCCGGCCGTCGCCGTGATTGCCTTGACCGGGAAGTCGGGGTAGGCCGCGTACGGCGCCTCGACGCGAATGTCACGCGTCACGCCGGACGCCCGGGCCGTCGGACCCACCGCGCCAAGCCGTTCGGCCTGCTCGGCCGTCATCGTGCCCACGTTCCGCGTCCGGCCGATCATCGTCTCGTCGGTCGTCACGACCTTGAGGTAGTGATGCGTCCGCGGCTCGAGGAGGTCGATGGCCCGGCGGATGGCGTCGGCCTGCGCGGTGTCCACGTCGAACTTCACGCCGCCGAGCACGTTGCACGAGTAGTTCACCCGGTTGCCCGTCAGACCCTCGAGCACGTCCATGATGGCCTCGCGGTCGCGCCACGAGTACATGAACAGCGTGTCGAACCCGCCCTCGTGGGCCGCGACGCCGAGCCAGAGCAGGTGGCTGTGCACGCGTTCGAGTTCCGCCACCAGGACGCGGATGGCCTGCGCGCGCGGCGGCACCTGCACGCCGGCGAGCGCCTCGACGCCGAGCGCGTAGGCGGTGGCGTGGATGTGCGAGCAGATCCCGCAGATCCGCTCGAGCATGTACATCGCCTGCGCCCAGTTCTGCCGCTCGACCCCCTTCTCGATGCCGCGGTGCACGTAGCCCAGGCGCACCGTCGCCCCGGTGACCACTTCGCCGTCCACGGTGATCTCGAAATGCCCCGGCTCCTTCAGCGCCGGGTGCTGCGGGCCGATCGGCACCACGAACTTCCTGCGGCCGTCCTCGTGAGTCTCCATCGCGTCCTCGCTGGCGGGCACCGGGCCCGCCGTCCACTCCACCGTCTCGCCTTCCGATCCCGCGCCGCCCCTAGGCGTGCGGCGCGGAGCCGTCGAACGCCTTGCGCAGCGGAAACACCCCGTCCGGCCAGTCGTCGGGCAGAAGCAATCGGCCCGGATCCGGCGTGCCCTCGATGACGAAGCCGAACATCTCCTGCAGCTCCCGCTCGTAGAGGGTGGCCGAGGGAATGAGGGGACAAATCGTCGGCAGCCGGGTGTCGTGATAGGGCACGCTCACGCGCAGCGTCGCCACCGCCGCGCCGTTGACGAAGTGATAGAGGGCCTCGAGGCGGTCTTCCACCGGGCCGGCCGGCGCCGGGGGCGCGGCCTCCCCGGGCTTCGGCGCCACCTTCGTCGTCTTGGGCCACGGGTGATCGAGGCCAGTGATCGCCGCGAGGTAACCCCACCGCGCGCCGACGAGCGCGTTCACCGCGGCCGTCAGGTGCTCGCGGTGAATCACGGCGTCCACCCGGCCCGGCGCGTGCGCCGCGGCGCCTACCGTGTAGGGCTGGAGCAGCGTTTCGGCTGTCACGAGATTCTGCTGGGCGTCCATGTCGTTGTCCTCAGACCTCGGCGGGCGCGGCCGCCGGGCTCGGCGCCGGCTGCTTCAGGCTGTTGAGCAGGGCGACGATGCCGTAGATGATCGCTTCGGGGCGCGGCGGGCACCCGGGCACGAAGGCGTGCACGGGGATGACGTCCGCCAGGCTGCCGACGACGTTGTAGCAGCCCTGGAAGGCGCCGCCGGAGATGCCGCACGATCCGACGGCGACGACGAACTTCGGGTCCGGCATCTGCTCGTAGATCCGCACGAGCCGGTCGCGCGACTGCCTCGTCACCGGGCCGGTGCAGACCAGCACGTCGGCGTGCCGCGGGCTGCCCTGGAGCTTCACGCCGAACCGTTCCAGGTCGTAGCGCGGCGTCAGCGTGGCCAGGATCTCGATGTCGCACCCATTGCACGAGCCGCTGTTGAAGTGGATCGCGAACGGCGAGTTGACGCGGGCCCAGGTCCTCAGCGGGTTGATGATCGCGTCGAGCAGCGATTGGTTCCCCATACCACGCTCCTATCCGAGGATGAGCGCCACGAGCGCCACGAAGAGTCCGCCGAGGTAGATGGCCGCCGGCGCGGGCAGCCGGCCGACCGACACCACCAGCATCGCCAGGTGCACCACGGCGAAGAACAGCGCGATCAGGAAGAACGGCTGGTAGCCGGGCGCCGCCTCGAATGTCGGCGACGCCTCGCCGCTGCCGTAGACGCTCGTCTTGGCGGCGCTGGCGTTCGCGGGCCCGGCCAGGAGCCGGCCGAGGCCGAGCAGCACCAGGACGAGCGGGATGTAGGCCAGGAACGCCACCGGGGGAGTGAGCAGATAGTTCATGTCAGTCTCGCGAGAAAAGGCTCAGGGCTCAAGACTCAAGGCTCAGGGGGCTCAGGGCACAAGCGCGGCCACTAGAACCGCGCGAGCGCACCTGCGCCGCCGAAGATCGACACCAGGTGCACGGCCGCCGGGTGCGTGATCGCGTCAACCAGGCCCGGCCAGAAGCCCAGCACGACGACGAGGATCGTCATCACGGCCAGCGGCACCCCCATCAGCACCGACACCGGCCGGCCGGCCGCCACGGCCGCCGACGGCTCGTGCCGGTACATCCGGTTCACCAGGGGCGCGTAGTACGCGAGCGACAGCACGCTGTTCAGGGCGGCGAAGATCACGAGGATCTCGACCGCGGCGCTCCGGGTCTCGAAGCCGGCCACGAAGATCTGCCACTTCGACATGAATCCCGACAGCGGCGGCAGGCCGCCCAGCGCGAGCACCGCGACGGTCAGCGCGAGCGCCGTCAGCGGGTAGCGCCCGGCCGCGCCGTTGAGGTCGTCGACCATCAGCGGGTCGTGGCTGCCCCGCGAGATGTGCAGCGCGTAGAGCAGCGCGCCCGCCGCCATGAAGGCCAGCCCCTTCATCAGCGCGTGGTTGAGCAGGTGGAAGAACCCGCCGGCCGCGCCGTTCGCGATCCCGTAGCCCACCGCCACGCCGAAGCCGAGGAGCATGTAGCCGAGGTGGCTCACCGACGAGTAGGCGAACATCCGCTTGACCTGCGTCTGCCGGAGCGCCATCAGGTTGCCGACGACCATGTTGAGCGCGCCGAAGGCCAGCAGCAGCGCGCCCCAGCTCGCGCTCATCGACGCCAGGCAGCCCATCGCGCGCAGCATCGCCACCAGCCCCGCCTCGATCACCACGCCCGACAGCATCGCGCTGATGCCGCTCGGCGCCTGCGAATGGGCGTCCGGCAGCCACGTGTGGAGCGGGACGAGCGCGGCCTTGACGCCGAAGCCGATGAGGAAGAGGGCGCCGGCCGCGGCCAGCGACAGCGGCAGCGGGCCGGCGGTGGCGGCCGCCACCTTCGACAGTTCGAGCGTCCCGGTGCGGGCGAACACGAGCGCGATGCCGATCAGGACGAACGCCGACCCGACCGCGGACTGCACCAGGTATTTCACGCCCGCTTCGAGGGCGCCGCGCTGCTCACGGTAGAAGGCGACGAGCAGGAACGAGGTGACGGCCATCGCCTCGAACCAGACCCACAGGTTGAACAGGTCGTTCGCGCACCCGAGGCCCACCATCGTCCCCGCCATCGAGACCAGCAGGGCGTAGTGCTTCTCCTCGCCCTCCTCGCGCCGCATGTAGGGCATCGAGAAGAGCGACACGAGGAAGGTGAGCGCCAGCACGGTCCCCGCCAGCACGAGGCCCACGCCGTCCATCCGCAGCGAGATCGCGCCCACGACGAGCGAGACCGACCCGGAGCCCAGCACCGCGTCGGCCGTGAAGTAGAGCGGGATCGCCGTCGCGGCCAGCGTCAGGGCCGCGAGCCAACGCGCCGGGGCCGCCGATCCTCCGAGACGGAAGCTGGCGCGCCCGGCGAGGTAGATGACGGGCGAGGCCGCGAGGGGCAGGAGGAGCAGCCAGGTCAGTGCCAATGTCGGATTCATACGCCTCAGGCCCCCCCGAGCGCCAGGATGGCCAGCACGGTGACCAGCCCGACGAGAATGGCGAAGACGTTCCAGTTCAGGACGCCGACGTGCGTCAGCCGAAGCGACTCGGCCGAGGCGACCGTCGCCCGGACGACACCCCGGTTGATCGCCTCGAAGCCGAAGCTGTTGGACGCCATCGTGCCGACGCCGCGGAGCGCGCGCGCCACGCCGGAGAGGCTCTGGCGGCCCCACCAGGCGAGCAGCCCGATCGCGACCACCGTCAGCGCCACGCCCGTCGCGGGCGCAGTGGCGACAGCGAATACCATCTGAGACGTGGACTCAAACGCGTGCTCCCCGCCGAGCGCCCGGCCGAGGAATTCGCCGAGCGGTCCGGCCAGGAGCCAGGTCGTCAGCGTGCCGATGGCGAGCGGCACCAGCGCGACCGTCATCGCCGGCCCGGCGTCGTGCGCGTGCGCGGCGCCCTTGGGCTCGCCGTAGAACACCATCGTCAGGAACCGCAGCGTGTAGAGCGCGGTCAGACCGGCGCCGGCCAGCATGAACGCCCACGCCCACACGGGCCCGCCCTCGCGGCCGGCCTCGAGCACCAGTTCCTTGCTCCAGAAGCCGTTGAGGATCGGGATGCCGGCGAGCGCCAGGCCGCCGACGATCATGACGACCTTCACGACCGGCATCTGCCTGCCGAGGCCGCCCATCTCGCGCATGTCGCGCGTGTGCACGGCATGGATGACCGCGCCGGCCGACAGGAAGAGCAGGGCCTTGAAGACCGCGTGCGAGAGCAGGTGGAACTGGCTGGCGAAGATGCCGCCGGCGCCGACCGCGTAGACCATGTAGCCGAGCTGGCTGACGGTCGAGTAGGCCAGCACCCGCTTCAGGTCGTTCGAGACGAGCGCCATCACCGCCGCCATCAGCGCCGTCACGGCGCCGACGACCACCACCGCGAGCTTCCAGTGCGGCACCGCCTCGAAGGCGGGGTAGAACCTCGCCAGCAGGTAGACGCCCGCGTTCACCATCGTCGCCGCGTGGATGAGAGCGCTGACCGGCGTCGGCGCTTCCATCGCGTCGGGGAGCCACGTCTGGAAGGGAAACTGCGCCGACTTGGCCGCCGCGGCCACCAGGAAGCCGAACGCCATCACGGCGAGAACGTTCGCCGGCAGCGTGTGCGCCGAGGCGAGGAAGGTCGGCACGTCGTAGCTGCCCTGGTAGACGTACAGGAACAGGGCGCCGACCAGCAGGCCGATGCCGCCCACCTGCGTCACGATGAGCGCCTTGATGCCGGCGGCCACGGCCTTCGGGTCGTCGTTGTAGAAGGAGATCAGCGCGTAGGAGCAGAGCGCGGTAATCTCCCAGAACACGAAGATCAGCAGGAGGTTGCTCGAGAGCACGAGCCCGACCATCGAACCGATGAAGAAGAGCACGTACGAGTAGTAGCGCCCCAGCTGGCGCTCGCCCTTCATGTAGTCGACCGAGAAGATGACGGCCAGGCTGCCGATGACGGTGGCGATCACGGCGAGCAGCACCGCGAGGCCGTCGGGCAGGAAGGTGACCTGCCCGAAGACCGAGCCGAGCGGCAGGCCGAGCACGTTGACGTCGGTCTTCAGCGGGATCATCGCGACGGCGGCGACGGCACCGGCCAGGGCGAACAGGACGGCCGCGGCGTGCTGCCCGGCGGGCCTGCGGTCCCCGATCAGGCGGACCACGACGGCGCCGATCCAGGGCAGGCCGATCGCGAGCAGCGCGAGGGTTTCGATCCGCATCATCGCGCTACCTCCTCAACGTCGACAGCGCCCGGAGGTCCAGGGTGCCGAACTGCCGCCGCACCTGGACCGCCAGCGCCAGGGCGACGACCGAAACGATCGTGTCGGCCACGATCACCGTGAGCGCCATGCTCTGTCCGACCTGGACCTGGCCCGCGATTCGCCCGGCCAGCACCAGCGCCAGCATCGCGCCCTTGACGACGATCTGCAGGCCGACGACGACCTTGATGAGGTTGCGGGTGACGAGCAGGCCGAGCAGGCCGATGGCGAGCAGGCCCAGCACGGCCACGGCCGCCAGCAGGGGAAGCGTGAGTGAGGCCACCTATGACTCCTTCCCGGCGCGCGTCCGCCGCTCCGCGAGCAGGCCCAGCACGGCCAGCACGCCGCCGATGATGAGGACGACCTGGAGCACGGTGTCGAGGCCGCGCTGTTCCCAGAGCACCGTGGGGAAGGGGGCCGCCTGCCCCGGCGCCGCGAAGGCCTGCAGCGTCGGCAGGACCATCTTGGCGGCGAGCGCGACGGCGCCCAGCACCCCGAGCGCGGCCAGCGGCCAGGGGACCAGCGACCGGAGCGCCACGGGCGGCTCCTCGCCCGCGATGTTGATCGCGAAGACGAAGAGCACCGTGACCAGGCCGGCGCCCACGCTGAGCTCGATGACCGCGACCTCCGGGGCCCCGAGCCGATACATCAGCAGCGCCGTCAGCGCCGAGGCGCCTGCCAGCCACAATGCGGCCAGCAAGAGGCGAGGGGCGCGAACCGCCTGCCACGCACACACGAGCGTCGCCGCCACCGAGAGCAGGTCGAACATGGGCGAGTTCCTTGTCAGCGGATGAGGATCGAAACTTCGCGCGCTCCAGGGGGGCAGGCGGGACAGGTCCGCGTCATTGCGGGGCGTCTTCCCGCGAGGGGCGGCAGCAGATGGCAGGACCGAACGATCCTAGTCCTCGGCGAGAGCCACGTATCGAGACGAAGATAATGACGTCAGCTGACGAGTATGAACGAAGTGGCCTTCGACACGGTCTGCGGCCGCGTCCGATCCCGCATATTGTGACCCAAGACTCGGGCGACCACAAGCCTTTTGTGAAGGTATTCACAAACTCGCAAGAAGGCCACAGTGGCGCCGTATTTCTCCGCAATCAACCGATTCATGTCGCGCGTGGAAGTGGTGAAAGTCTCAGCGTTTCGCCGCCGGGTCCTGGGGCGCTTTCGCGAGGTGAAGAGTCAGGTCGATCGTCCGCGCGCCCACCGTGGCGAGACCGAACTTGTTCTCGAAGTCCTTGAACACCAGCCGCGTCGCGCTGCTCGTCACCGGCGTCAGGTACGAGTCGAGGTGCTGCCGCAGGTTGGCGAACGCGTGCGCCGCGGCCGCGTCGGTCGGGTAGACGATCACCAGGCGCGTGCGATCGCCGGCCGCGTCGCGCACGTCGTCGGCGACGCCGACGATCTTGCCGCCGAGCTGGAGCACGTCGCCGTCGCCAAGCGTGAAGATCGCCTGCAGGCCGAACGGGCCGCGCACGAGCCGCTCGGATCCGGGCACCGCCCCCTGCGCGGGGAGGCGCGAGAGTTCGACGGGCACCCGGTCGGCGGGCAGCGCGGCCGCCACCGCCCGTCCGAACTTCACCAGGTCGGCGCCCGGCGCGTCGCCGCCCGACAGGTTGTTCACGGTGACGAAGTAGCGCTCGCGGACGAACAGGAGCTGGTGGCGGTTGATCGTGTGCCGGGCGGCGAACGACGGGTCCCGTGTCGGCTTGCCGCACTTCATCAGGTAGACGCCGGTTGCGGCGACCGGGTCGGCCATCCG
Organism: uncultured Acidobacteriota bacterium; assembly: GCA_963776495.1. Lineage (GTDB taxonomy): Bacteria > Acidobacteriota > Vicinamibacteria > Vicinamibacterales > Fen-181 > FEN-299. The sequence goes on from CAVZMW010000004.1 coordinate 1,023,989, forward strand.
GTAGATCTCGACGGCCAGCTCGTTCTTCCCCGACCGGAACTTCTGCAGCGTCAGCCGGTCGAAGCCGAATTCGAGGAACAGCTCGGCGCCGCCGTCGATGTAGCCGTACAGATCGGGGCCGCCGAAGACGCGCACGGCCTCCGACTTCTTCCACCCGGCCACCGCATCGTCGGCCGGCATGAGGGAGAGGTCGCCGGCCGGCCGGGCCGCCGCCTGTCGGAGAAGGGGCGGCGCGGCAGAGGCCGCGCCCGCAGCCGCGCACAGCAGGAGGACGAACGCCAGGACACGTCTCATATGGCTACACCTTGACGACGGTCAGCTTGTCGGGGGCCACCACGCCGATGCCGAGCGTCTCCGCGTAGCGCAGGTACTCGGTGTAACGTGGATTGTCGCCGGCCTTGACCCCCTGCTCCGCGCGCTTGGCCGCCAGTTCCTGGTGGCACGCCATGTCGAGGGCGAACGGGTCGGTGGCGAAGTAGAGCGAGTGGTTGTCGTAGACGAACTGCGCGTTCTTGTCGGGACCGCCGTCGTACTGCGCGCGCAGGCCGTCGGTGATGTTGAGCGCGAGCTTGTCGCGCAAGACCGGCGCCGCGATGACCTCGGCGCAGACCTTCAACGCGAGGCCCGCGTGGAGGCGGCCCGTGTTGCAGACCGACCCGTAGCCGAGATTCTTGGTCGCCATCGAGATCGCGGCCCCGGTGTTCTTGTAGGCCGCCAGGTTGATGACGCGCGTCAGCCGCCTGGTGAGCAGCTTGCCGAAGAACGACCGCTCGCCGTTGAAGACGTGCTGGTTGAGGTAGCCTTCCTCGTTCTTCTGATTCCGATCGGACGTCCAGACGGCGCCCTTGGCCTCGTAGTAGACCTCCTGGTCGAAGTTGTCCACCGAGAGGTGCTTGCCGTCCGGCCCGCGCCACTTGTTGCCCGTCTCGTCCATCGTCTGGAGCCCCTCGACCCCGATGCCGGGGAAGCGCTCCTTCGTGAAGCCCGCGTCCTTGAGCATGTAGTCGAACCGGTCCCAGATGACGATGTTCGACTTCCGGATGCCGTTGTCCACCAGCCACTTGATGACCGCCTCGGCGACCTCGGGCCTGGTGTTGATGAGAGGCGGCCCGACCGGGTTCACCTTGAGGCCGACGACGTCGCGCGGGTCGATGAGCAGGCGGAAGCTGTCCTTCGCGTTCTTGCCGGTTAGCTGGGTGATGCCCTTCAGCACCATCTCCTCGATGACCTTGCCGTCGAACTTCTCGTTGGCCAGCGAGCGCCGGTCGGTGACTTTCACCACCTTGCCCGGGAACGGTCCGGGGAGCGAGCGGGGCGTCTTCGGGACCTTCTGGAAATCGGCGATGTTGGTGGTGATGACCGGCGCCGCCGCCGGGGCCTGCGCGAAGGTGAGCGGCACGAACGCCAGGGCGCCCGCCGCGGCCGTGCCCGCGCCGGCCGTCTTCACGAATTCCCGCCGGCCGAGTCGGCCTGCCAAGTCCATCGAGCGGTAGCGTCGCGTACTCATGCGCCGGGCCTTTCTGTGAGTCTCACCGTTTAGGAGCCGGGGGCAGGATGAACTGGTTCGTTCGGGACCTGGATTCTCCGACGCTCGTGACGTAGACCGCCGGGCGATCCTTGACCGGGCAGGCGTACTCGCACGCGCCGCAGCCGGTGCATCGAGCGGGATCGACCTGGGGCCGCCGCACCGTGCGGGTCCGGCCCCCGGCGTCCACGACGTCCGCGTCGAGGAGGTATATCGCCTTCGGCGACGTGGGGCACCACTCCTCGCAGACGATGCAGTCGCTCGCCATCGACCAGGGGAGGCAGCGGCCGAGGTCGTAGAACGCGGTGCCGATCTTGACCGGCGCGACCGCGTCCCGCCCCTTCGCCGTGGCGTCCGAGGCTCCCCGGTCGCTCGCTTCGCCCGAAGCCGCGGCCGCCGGGGCCGGCCGGCCGACCTTCTGGGCCTCGGTGAGTTCCCAGATGGCGCCCGTCGGGCACACCTGGCCGCACAGCACGCAGCTCGGCTCGCAGTAGCCGACGCGGGGCACGAGGACCGGCGTCCAGAGGGCTTCGAGACCGCCCTCGGCCAGCGTCGGGTGCAGGGCGTTGTTGGGGCACACCTTCATGCACTCGCCGCAGCGGATGCAGCGTTCCAGGAAATGCCGTTCGTCGAGAGCGCCGGGCGGACGGATCAGCCGGGAGTCGAAGTCCACGGCGAACCCGGTCGCGGATCGAAGCAGCGGCACGAGCGCCGCGCCGGCCGCGGCCGAAGCCAGCAACTTCCTGCGCCCGGCGTCGGGGGCCTCGACCGTCGTGGCGAACGAGGGCACCCGGCCCACGCTGAACGCGACGGCGCCGGTCGGGCAGTCGGCCACGCAGTTCAGGCACAGGTGGCACTCGGCCTTCCGCCACTTGGGGCCGGGGATCGGATCGTCGCCGCCCTGGCAGTGGAGCAGGCACTTGTTGCAGGTGTCGCACCGGCTCGGGTCCTTGCGGAGGTGGACGAGCGACCAGCGCGAGGCCACGCCGAGCAGCGCGCCGAGCGGGCAGACGGCGCGGCACCAGAAGCGCGTGACCCGCAGGTTGAGCGCGAGCAGGCCGACGAAGATCGTCCCGAGGAAGAACGCCTGCCTGAAGTGCGGCTGCCGGAAGCCGGCCACCGTGTGCTGCAGGACGAACTGTGCCACGTCGGCGCCGAGGCGGACCGGGCGCGACGGTACCTGGTACCAGGCGTCGAGCACGGCGCCGGCCGCGTAGTTCAGGCCCGGCAGAACCGCCAGGGCGAGCGACCGCACCAGCAGCGGGATCGGATCGAGCAGCCCGGAGAGCACCGAGCCGAACGCGGCCGAGACCAGCAGCGCCACGAGGACGTAGTACTTCGACGCCTGCCACTTCTTGTAGCGATTCGATTCGATGAGCGCCTTGCCGCGCTTCTTCTCCGACCGGAGGCTGGAGAAGAAGTGGTGGAGCGTCCCGAGCGGGCAGATCCAGCCGCAGAAGAACCGGCCGAGGACGAACGTCGGCACCAGGATGACGAGGCTCCACCACATCGCGCGGTAGAGCGTGTGCGTCGAGATCGCCGTCGAGACGGCGGCCAGCGGGTCGGCCTCGAGGAAGGCCGACACGGGCCAGGGCAGACGGACGGGGCCCGACAGGCTCCTGAACGAGCCGACGAACTCGGACTTCACCAACAGGAAGGTGAACGCGGCCAGGCAGACGGTCTGCGACAGGCGCCGGGCTGCGGACCACGTCGATTGGGACACGTGAGGCATGCGGATGCTCATGCGGGTGCGCGATGCCGGGTCAGAGCGACACCAGCGCAGTCCTGACCTGTTCGAAATCCATCTTGCCGAGCCCGCGAGCCTGCGCCATCCGCAGGAAGGGAAGCCGCCGGGCGTCCAGATCCCACCACGCCTTGGCCGCGTAGGCATCGATGGCCACCGGGTCGGTGCCGGCGACCAGCGTCCGCCTCAGCTCGACGTCCGCAAGGCTGCCGCCGGTCGGGCCTCCGCGCACCAACACGCGGTAGGCGTCGAGAATGGTCAGCGTCGGGCGGGCGAAGGCGAGCAGATCGACCAGGCTCTCGTGGATCCGCTGGTGGAGGCGGCTGCGCTGCCCGCCGATGATGCCGTAGAAGTTCTTCATGCCGAGCGTGCACCCGGTCAGGCTGTGGTGCTTGGCGATCGGCAGGTTGACGATCTTGTCCGCGGCCAGGAACGGTTCCAGGACCGGCCAGGTGGTGAGCACCTCGCCGCCGAGGTTGGCCTGCTTGAACCGCCGCTCGTCTGGCAGGACGACGTCGGCCCCGGCAGCGCGGGCGGCGGCCGCGATTCCGCTCCGCTCGAAGCAGATGCGGGGGTCGTTGCAGCTCACGTCGGTGACGACGACCCGGCCGGCGCCGGCCTCGAGGCAGAGTTGCACGACCGCGGCCACGAGCGCGGGGTTCGTGTTGGCGGCCTGCTCGGGGGGTCGGTCCCAGCCGATGTTCGGCTTCACCACGACGACGTCGCCGCGGGCGATGAAGCGGCGCATGCCGCCGAGTTCGGCGACCGCGCGGCGCGCCATCGGCTCCGGCTCGCCGCCCTGGACGACGACCATCTCGGGCAGCGCGGGGTCGTTCGGAATCCCGGCGCGGCGTTCGGCCACGAGCACCGCCGACTCGGCGGGCCGCCGGCTTCGGCCGTGCAGCCACGCGCCGGCACCCAGCGTCGCGGCGCCGAGACCGCCGAGGCGGAGCACGCGCAGCATGAATTCCCGACGGTCGGCGTTGGGGTCTTCGATCGGCATCGTGGTCCCGGGTCCGGAGTCCCGCGGAGACTGCTATGGTAGCATCCCAGATAGGCTTGAATCCCGCGCCGGAAATCGTGGGATAATCGTGTGCCTGTCCGTTGCCCGATGGAGTGCCCGTGAAGCTGATGCGTGTTCTTCGTGTGGGGTGTGCCGGCGCCGTTCTCGCGGCGATCGTCGCCGCCTGCAACAATTCGCCGACGACGCCAACCGGCGCCACTTTCAGTTCGACCGACTTGCTGGTCGGTACCGGGACCGCGGCCAGCGCCACCAGTACCGTCGATGTCAACTACACGGGGTGGCTGTTCGACGCGACGAAGCCGGACGGCAAAGGGTTGCAGTTCGACAGCAACGTTGGTTCCGATCCGCTCGAGGTGACGCTCGGGTCGGGAGCGGTGATCGCCGGCTGGGACCAGGGAGTGCCAGGCATGAAGATCGGCGGGAAGCGGCGGCTGGTCATCCCGCCGTCTCTCGGTTACGGCGGCACGCGCTACGGTCCGATCCCGCCCAACAGCACCCTCGTGTACGAGATCGACCTGGTGACCGTCAAGTAGGCCCGAGCGCTACTTCGACCCGGCGAGGCGGAACCTGAACCCGGCAACCGCGTACAGCACCGCGTCGTCGAGGTTGCCCTCTCCGCCGCCCACGGTCGACCCCTTCAGCGTGGCCCGCCCGAACTCCGCGTAAAGCGCCGCCCTCCGTCGCCACCAGTACCTCCGAGCCCCCGCTGACCGTCCAGCCCAGGCCTCGCGTCGCGTGGATGAACGTCGCCGTGGCTCCCGCGATCGTCTCGGTGGTGGTCAGCGTCGCCCACGTGTAGGTGATCCCGCCTTGCACGTACAGCCTCATCTTGCCGAGCGGCACGCCCGCTTTGCCGGTGACGACGGCGACGTTGGTGGCGAGCGAACTGTTGAAGTTGTATCCCACCCCGGCGCCGGCGGTCGCCGGATTGATGCCGCGGAGGTAGAACCCGGCGATGGCCAGGTTCGAGGTGATCCAGTAGTTGGCGCCGACCTGCCCGGCCAGGCGCGTTCCCTTGCCCACGCACTCCGTGCCGACGCCGCACGACACCGACACGGCGTTGCTGAACTTGTCGAACCCGCCGCCGGCAAACACGTGCAAGCCGTTCGGGACGTACAGCGCGCTGCCCGTCTTCTCGGCCGACCCGCCGGCGACTTCGTTTCCGAACCAGGCGGGCGGCGCCGGGCCCTGGCTGATCCACACGCCCTGCGTCTCCTCCGAGACGTTCACGACGAGCGTCGTGACCGGGCGGAGGTAGAACATGCCGAAGATCTCGTGCCGCGCGCAAACGGCCGCGGGCTGGTCCGGCTGGTAGCCGGGTTCGACGAGCGTCACGCGGCGCGCCTGCCCGCAGATGTCCACGAAGATGCGGACGTCCGTCTCGGTCTTGCCATGCAGTTTCTGGAGATCGACGGCGAGCGACGCGATCCCCTTCTCGTCGGCGGTGGCCGTCCCCACCGGTGTCGTATTGAGCACGACCTGGATCGAGGCGCCGGGGGACGCCTTGGTCACGCTGACGGTCTGGGCAGACGCCGGTCCGGCCGCCATGGTCGCGATGAACGCGGCTGCCAGCGCCAGCGGCCGCCAGGATTCCCTCATGCTCGCCTCTCTCTCCCCGATACGTGACAGGGTCTGCCCATGTTACCTCAAGGCCTCCGCTTGCAGGGCGCCGATCCGTCGGCGCCAGGCCAGCAGCAGCGTCGATCCGATCGCGATGAGGCCGACCGAGAGGCCGGTCCAGAGGCCGACGACGCCCCACTTCCACCAGAAACAGAGCGCGTAGCCGACGGGCAGGCCGAGCAGCCAGTGCCCCGCGAGATTGGTGAGCATCGGCGTCCGCGTGTCGCCCAGCCCGCGGAGCACGCCGGTGGACACGCCCTGCAGGCCGTCGAACAACTGGAACATCGCGGCGATGAGCAGCAGTCGGCGGCCCAGCGCGAAGACGGCCTCGCTCGAGCTGAACACCCCGATGAGCGGCCGCGGCGCCACGACGAAAACGAGCGCCGCCGACGACATGAACGCCGTGCCGATCGCCAGCGCCATCCAGCCCGAACGCTCCGCCGCGCGGGGGTCGTTCCGTCCGACCGCCTGCCCGACGCGCACGGCGCCCGCCGAGGCCAGGCCGAGCGGCACCATGAAGGTCAGGCTGGCCAGGTTCAGCACGATCTGGTGGGAGGCGAGCGACACCGGGTCGAGCCGGCCGGCCAGGGCGCTGGCCGCGGCGAACACGCCCATCTCGAGCGTCACCTGCACGGCCGCCGGCAGGCCGAGGCGCACCAGCCGCACGAGCCGCTTCGACGCCGGCCTCCACGACACGCTGCGCAAGCCGACGTGGTGGTGCCGGTCGGCCGCGACGACCGAGGCCAGCAGCGCCGCGGCCAGGTAGACGCGCGAGATCAGCGTGGCGACGGCCGAGCCGGTCGTGCCCATCGCCGGCAGGCCGAGGTGGCCGTAGACGAGCGCCCAGGCCGCCCCCGCGTTGATGAGGTTGGCCGTCACGAGCGCGACGGTCACCGGCTTCACGATCCCGAGCGCCTGGAGGTAGCGGCGGAACGACGCGTAGAGCAGCAGCGGCAGCAGGCTCCAGACGATGACGTGGAGGTAGGGCACCGTCAGGGCGAGGACCGCGGGTTGGAGCCCGCACCGGGGCAGCAGCGCGATCCCGACGATCCCGGCGGCCGTCAGCACCGGCGCGACGATCAGGCTCAGCGTCAGGCCGTGCAACAGCCACCGATGGCACTCGTCGAGGCGCCCGGCGCCGAAGGCGTGCGCGACGAGCGTGTCGAGGCCGAGCAGCATCCCCATGCCGAAGATCGCCAGGGCGAGAAACAGGATGCTGCCGATGCCGACCGCGCCGATGGCCGCCGGTCCGATCGGGCCCACCACGATCGTGTCGACGATGCCCATCGTCACCCAGCCGATCTCGGCGAGCACGACCGGGCCCGCCAGCGCCAGCATCGGCCGGAGTTCTTCGCGATACGTCACACTTCGCACTATATCAGCGGGCGTATGGCAACCCAACCGTGTCGCCGAAGTTCGCGTCACGCGGCCGCAAGCCGCAAGTCGTGAGGCGCAAGCCGCCGGTAGGCCTGATATAGAATGCGTCGGAGCCGGATGTCGCCCTCATAAGGAGTTCGCAATGAAACGGTCGCTCGTTACGATGCTGATGGTGTCGGTCGCGCTCGCGCTCGCGGCCTGCACCGCCGGCCAGTCGCCCTCCGCGGGTGCGCGGGCCGCGGTCGCCATGCCGGCGATCGACGGCGCCAGGGTGCTCGAACACACGAAGACGCTCGCCTCCGACGAGTTCGAGGGGCGCGCGCCGGGCACGCACGGGGAGGACCTGACGGTCGCGTATATCACGGAGCAGTTCCAGAAGGCCGGCCTCGAGCCCGGCAACCCCGACGGGTCTTACGTACAGAAGGTCCCGATGGTCGGCATCGTCAGCGACCAGAAGGCCGTGATGACCTTCCGCAAGGGCGCGAAGCAGCGGACGCTGGCGTGGCGCGACGACTTCGTCGCGTGGACCCAGCGCGTGGCCGACACGGTGAAGGTGGACCACTCGCAGATGGTGTTCGTGGGCTACGGCGTGCAGGCGCCGGAGTTCAACTGGGACGACTACAAGGGGATCGACCTCAAGGGCAAGACGATGGTCGTGCTCGTGGGCGACCCGGCGGTGCCGGACCCGGGCAACCCGGCCGAGCTCGATCCGAAGATGTTCGGCGGCCGCGCGATGACCTACTACGGCCGCTGGACCTACAAGTACGAGATGGGCGCGAAGGTCGGCGCCGCGGCGGTGCTCATCGTGCACGAGACCGAGCCGGCGGGATACCCGTTCACCGTGGTGCAGGGGAAGACCGCGGAGCAGTTCAGCCTGGTGGCCCCGGACAAGAACATGAGCCGGGCGGCCGTCGAGGGCTGGATCACGCTCGACCAGGCGAAGGCGCTGTGCGCGATGGCGGGGCAGGACTTCGACGCGTTGAAGAGGGCGGCCGTGTCGCCGGCCTTCAAGCCGGTGCCGCTCGGCGTGACGGCGTCCGTGTCGCTGCGCAACACGGTGCGCGCGATCGACTCGCGCAACGTCATCGGGAAGATCGCGGGCGCCGACCCGGCGCTCAAGAACGAGTACGTCATCTACACGGCCCACTGGGACCACTTCGGCATCGGCGTGCCGGTCAATGGAGACCGCGTCTACCACGGGGCCGTTGACAACGCGACCGGCGTGGCCGGGCTGATCGAGATCGGCCGCGCCTTCGCGGCGATGCCCGCCAGGCCGAAGCGGTCGATCCTGATGCTCGCGGTGACCGCGGAAGAGCAGGGGCTGCTCGGGTCGGGCTACTACGCCGCCAACCCGCTCTACCCGCTGGCGAAGACCGCCGGCGTCGTCAACATGGACGCGCTGAACGTGCTGGGGAAGACCAGGGACATCACGATCACGGGCCTGGGCAACTCGGAGCTCGACGACTACGCACAGAAAGTGGTGGCCGAGCAGGGGCGCGAGATCAAGCCCGACCCGACACCGGAGAAGGGCGGGTTCTACCGCTCCGACCACTTCCCGTTCGTGCAGCGGGGCGTGCCGGCGCTGGCGAGCGGCGGCGGCATCGACTTCATCGGGAAGCCGGCCGGATGGGGCCGGGAGCGCATGGCCGCGTTCACGGCGAACGACTACCACAAGCCGTCCGACAAGGTGAAGCCCGACTGGGACATGAGCGGCGCGGTGCAGGACCTGCAGTACTACTGGGAGGTCGGCTACCTGGTCGCGCAGGCGGACAGGTTCCCGGAGTGGAAGCCTGGCGCGGAGTTCAAGGCCAGGCGTGACGAGATGCTAAAGAAGTAGGCCGAGACCGCATGTTCGACGCGCGCTACTTCGCATTCCTCGCCTTCGCAGCCCTGCTGGTCGTCAGCCCGGGGGCGACGCTGGCCGTCGTGACCGAGGCGGCGATCGGCGAGGGCCGGGTCTCGGCCCTGTACACCGTGGCGGGCGTCGGCATCGGCAATTCCTCGCTGGCGCTCGCGTCGGCGCTGGGGATGTCGGTCGTGTTCGCGCGCTGGCCGTCGACACTGCACGTGGTGAAGACGGCCGGCGCGATCTACCTGGCCTACCTCGGCCTGCGCGGGTTGTGGTTCGCCTTCCGGCCTCGCGCCGTCGCGGGCGCCAGGTGGAAGCCGGGTGCCGTCCCGGCGGGGCCGGCCTCCTGCGGCGCGCGCGCGGAGGTCGGGCGGGCCGGGCACTCCGGCGCCGTCGTCCGGGGCGTGACGACCAACCTGCTCAATCCTCCGGTCATCCTCTTCTATATGACGTTGCTGCCGCAGTTCATCGGGCCGCACGACCCGTTCTTCACGCGGTTCCTGGTGCTGGCGGGGTCCCACGTGCTCTTGAGCCTCGCCTGGCTCACCTTCTATGCGGCGGCGCTCGGCGTCCTCGCCGACCGGCTCGCGCGTCCCCTCGTGCGTCGCACGCTCGAGGGCCTGACGGGCGCGGTGCTGGTCGGCCTGGGGGCCCGGCTGCTCGTGCGCTGAGGCGGAAACGTGTCATTCACCGCTCGCGTGATCGCGGGACTCGTCGCGGGACTTGCGGTGGGGATGGGCGTCGCGGCGGCCGGTCCCGGCTGGTGGCAGCACCTGCCGGCGGCGGTCGAGCCGTTCGGCCTGATCTTCGTCAACGCGATCCGGATGACCGTCATCCCGCTGGTCGCGTCGGGCCTGATCGTCGGCGTCGCCTCGATGCGCAACGCCGGGGCGGTCAGTCGCCTGGGAGGCCGCGCGCTGCTGGCCTTCGTCGCGACCTCCGGCGCGGCGTCGGTGTTCGCGGCGGTGCTCGCCTACCCGCTGCTGCAGCGCCTGTCGCTCGATCCGTCGGTGGCCGCCAACCTGAGGACGGGGTCCGCCGGGGCCGGCCTGGCCGTGGCCGAGTCGGCGCGGCAGCTCCCGGACTGGTCGCGGTGGCTGACCGACCTGGTGCCGACCAACGCGCTGAAGGCGGCGGTGGACGGGGCGATCCTGCCCCTGGTCGTGTTCGCGCTGGCCTTCGGCCTGGCGCTCACCGCGATCGACGCCGGGCGCCGGGCGATCGTGATCGGCTTCTTCCACGGCGTGTCGGACGCGATGCTGGCCCTGGTGGGGTGGATCCTGCGGTTCACGCCGCTGGGCGTGTTCGCGCTCGCCGTGCCGCTCGGCGCGCGCATGGGCCTGACGGCGGCAGGGGCGCTCGTCTACTACATCGTGCTGCTCTCGCTCGTCAGCGGGGCGTTCATCCTGGTGGCCCTCTACCCGGCGGCGGTCTGGCTGGGCGGGGTGCCGCTCGGGACGTTCGCAAGGGCCGCCGGGCCGGCGCAGGCCGTCGCGTTCTCGTCGCGCTCCTCGCTGGCCGCGCTGCCGGCCACGATCGAGGGAGCCGAGAAGGGCCTCGGCTGGCCGGCGGAAATGGCATCCTTCTTCGTCCCGCTGGCTGCCTCCGTGTTCAGGGCCGGCGGCGCGATCGCGCAGGTGGTGGCCGTGCTCTTCGTCGCGCGCCTCTACGACGTGCCGCTGTCGATGGCCGAGCTTGCGACGGTCGTCCTGACCGTGATCGTCACCTCGTTCACCATTCCGGGCATTCCCGCCGGGGCCATCATCACGATGACGCCGGTGCTCGCGGCGGCCGGCGTGCCGGTCGAAGGGATCGGCGTCCTCATGGGCGTGGATACCATCCCCGACATGTTCCGGACGCTGGCGAACGTGACCGGCTGGTTCGCGGTGGGCAGCGTGCTGGCCCGATACGAGTGCTCGCGCCGGCCCACAGCCGCAAGGCGCAAGGCGTGAGGCGCAAGGCGTAGAGCGTGAGGCGTGAGCCGCAAGGCGCAAGGCGTAGAGCGTAAGGCGCGGGGGCCTCTTCCATGCCGGCACCAGAACTGATCCGTCGGGCGTCCGCCCGGCCCGGGCGCACGGCGCTCGTCGGCGCCGACGGCACGGTCACCTACGGGGAACTCGTCCGGCGGTCGGCCCGCGCGGCTTCGTGCCTGCTCGGCGGTCGCCCGGATCTCGACGGCGCGCGCGTCGTCTTCCTGGTGCCGCCAGGCGTGGGCTACGTCGTGGCCCAGTGGGCTATATGGCGCGCCGGCGGCGTGGCGGTTCCGCTGTCCTCGTTGCAGGCTCCCGCGGAATGGGACCACGTCGTCGGCGACACGCAGGCCGCCATCGTCGTGGCCGGCGGAGGGGAGGAGCGGCTCCGGACGATTGCCGCGGCGAGGGGCGCGCAATTCATCGACGCGGCCGCCCTCGCCGGCGGCGACGAACCGGCACGCGAGCTGCCCGAGGTGACCGCGGACCGGCGGGCGATGATCCTCTACACGAGCGGTACCACCAGCCGGCCCAAGGGCGTCGTCACGATGCACGCCAACCTCGAGGCGCAGATGGCGACGCTCTCGGCCGCCTGGGGCTGGAGCGACGCCGACCGCATCCTCCACGTGCTGCCGCTCAACCACGTGCACGGGATCGTCAACGTGCTCGGCTGCGCGCTCTGGTCGGGCGCCGCGTGCGAGTTCCTGGCGCCGTTCGAGGCATCCGCGGTCTGGCATCGCCTCTGCGCGGGCGGCCTGACGCTGTTCATGGCCGTGCCCACCATTTACGCGAAGCTGCTGGCCGCATGGGAGGCGGCGCCACCGGCGGTCCGCACGGAATGGTCGGCCGCGGCCGGCGGCCTGCGCCTGATGGTCTCCGGGTCGGCCGCGCTGCCCGCGTCGCTGCTCTCGCGCTGGCAGGCCGCCACGGGGCACGTGCTGCTCGAGCGCTACGGGATGACCGAGATCGGCATGGCCCTGTCGAATCCCCTCGACGGAGAGCGGCGGGCGGGGTTCGTGGGCATGCCGCTACCCGGCGTCGGCGTCCGGCTGGTCGATGAGAGCGGGGTCGAGGTCGGCGCGGGAACGCCGGGCGAGATCGAGGTCCGCGGCGCCAGCGTGTTTCTCGAGTACTGGGGGCGGCCCGACGCGACGCGCGAGGCGTTTCGCGACGGGTGGTTCCGGACCGGCGACCTCGCCGTCGTCGAGCGCGGGGCGTACCGGATTCTCGGCCGCCTCTCGGTGGACATCATCAAGACCGGCGGCTACAAGGTGTCGGCGCTCGAGATCGAGGAGGTCGTGCGCGAGCACCCCGGGGTCCGGGAGTGCGTGGTCGTCGGCGTGCCCGACGAGGAATGGGGGGAGCGGGTCGCGGCGGCGATCGTGCCGGCCGCGTCCGCGGTGCCGACACTTGACGCGCTCAGGGCGTGGGCCGCGCCGAGGATCGCGGGTTACAAGCTGCCGACGCGCCTGCTGCTGGTCGAGGACCTGCCGCGCAACGCCATGGGCAAGGTCGTCAAGACGCGAGTCAGGGAGTTGTTCTAGCACTGCCGCCACGGCCGTAGGGCGGGTCTTCAGACCCGCCGATCGTGAATCCGGTTGTATCATCGAACGTCCGGGAGGGACTCGAAGTTGCCGAAAGAGAAGGACCAGGACGGTCAGTCGCCGCGCTCGCTGTTCGAGCTCGAGGAATACGTGAAGGGGCCGGCCGGCCAGGTGCCGAGCTGGCCGCCGATCGCGCCCAGGGCCGGCGGCGGGGAAGGGGACGTCGTCGCGCTCCACGACGCGGCGCAGGCGCGGTATCTCAACTACGCGCTGTCGGTCATCACCTCCCGCGCGCTGCCCGACGTGCGCGACGGCCTCAAGCCGGTGCAGCGCCGCATCCTCTACACGATGTGGCAGCAGAACCTGACCGCGTCGGTCAAGCACCGCAAGTGCGCCAAGGTGGTCGGCGACGTGATGGGCAGCTACCACCCGCACGGCGACTCGGCGCTCTACGAGACGCTGGTGCGCATGGCCCAGCCCTTCTCGCTGCGCTACCCGCTCGTGGACGGGTCGGGGAACTTCGGCTCGCTCGACGGCGACAACGCCGCCGCGATGCGGTACACCGAGTGCCGGCTGGCGCGGATCAGCGACGAGATGCTGTCCGAGATCGACCAGGAGACGGTGGCGTTCCGGCCCAATTACGACGGCACGAAGACCGAGCCGGTGGTGCTGCCGGCGCGCCTGCCGAACCTGCTGGTCAACGGCGCGACGGGCATCGCCGTCGGCATGGCGACCAGCATCCCGCCGCACAACCTCGGCGAGGTGTGCACGGCGCTCGTCAAGCTGCTCGACAACCCCGACCTGAGCGTCGTCCAGCTGTGCCGCTACGTGAAGGGCCCGGACTTCCCGACGGGCGGGCAGGTGCTCAACTCCGCGGACGAGCTGAAGGAGATCTACAAGACCGGCAGCGGCTCGATCCGCCTGCGCGGCACGTGGACCGAGGGGCCGACGACGCGCGGGTCGAAGACGATCTACATCACCAGCGTGCCGTACACGGTCAACAAGGCCCAGCTCGTCGAGCGGATCGCGGAGGTGGTCGTCAGCCGCAAGCTGGCCTCGCTCGTGGACGTGAAGGACCTGTCGGCGGACGACGTCCGGATCGCGCTCGAGTTGAAGCGGGATGCCGACGAGAAGATGGTCCTGGCGTACCTCTACAAGCACACGCCGTTGCAGACCAACTTCGCCGTCAACCTGACGTGCCTGATCCCCACCGAGAACGCCGAGGTCTGCCGGCCGGAGCGGCTGGACCTCAAGTCGATCCTGTGGCACTTCCTCCACTTCCGGCTCGAGGTCGTCACCCGGCGACTCGAGCACGAGCAGGCCGCCCTCGAGAAGCGGATCCACGTGCTCGAGGGCTTCGCGACGGTATTCGACGCCCTCGACGAGATCATCAAGATCATCCGCAAGTCCGACGGCAAGCAGGACGCGGCGCGCCAGATCATGGCCCGCTTCGACCTGGACGCCGACCAGACCGACGCGATCCTCGAGCTGAAGCTCTACCGACTGGCGCGGCTGGAGATCCTGGTGATCCGCCAGGAACTCTCGGAGAAGCGGGCGCGCGTCAAGCAGATCGGCGCGATGCTGCGCGACGAGGCGTCGCGGTGGCGGATCGTGCGGGACGAGATCCTCGCGCTGCAGCAGCAGTACGGCGCCGCGAAGCTCGACCCTCGGCGAACGCTCCTCGAGCCGGCGGGCGAGGAGGTCGAGTACAGTGCCGACGACTTCATCGTCGAGGAGGACAACGTCGTCATCGTCTCGCGCGACGGCTGGGTGAAGCGTCAGAAGGAAGTGCGCGATCTCGCGACGACGCGGCTCCGGGAGGGGGACTCGGTGCTCGCGGTGCTCGCGGGCAGCACGCGCGCGACGGTGGCCTTCTTCACCAACTTCGGCGTCGCCTACACGGCGCGCGTCATCGACGTGCCCGCCTCGACGGGGTACGGCGAGCCGATCCAGCGGTTCTTCAAGTTCCGCGACGGCGAGAAGGTGGTGAACGCCGTCAGCCTCGACCCGCGCGCGACCAAGGGGATCGCGGCGGACACGCCGGACGGTGTGCCGCCGACGCACGCGCTGGCGGTGACGAGCGACGGGTACAGCCTGCGGTTCGGCTTCGAGGGGTTCGTCGAGGCGAGCACCCGCGCGGGACGCCGGTACGCGCGGCCCGCCGAGGGCGCCGAGGTGGTCGGCGTCTCGACCGTGCACGGCGGCGAAACGGTGATTGCCGTGACCGAGCAGGCGCGGGCGATGCTGTGCCGGGCGTCCGAGATCAACTACCTGTCCGGGCCCGGACGGGGCGTCATCCTGATCAAGCTGAAACTCGGCGAGGACCGTGTGCTCGGCTTCGTCGCCTCGACCGGCGATCGCGACCTGCTCAACGTCGAGACCAGCCGCGGCGCCGAGCAGACGGTCAGCACGGCCAAGTACGAAGTGACCAGCCGCGGCGGACGCGGGCGCGAACTGCTCCAGCGCGGGCAGTTCACGCGCGTCGTGCCGCCCACGCCCGAGATCCCGCCGCCGCTCGGATGATCCGGAACCAGGAATGAGGTCCGCGTGAGCCTCGAACCCCGCTGGGATGTCGTCGGCGTCGGCGCCAACTCGGTGGACGTGGTCCACTTCGTCCCGGCGTTCCCGAAACCGGAAGGCTGGCATTCGAAGATGCGGGTGAGCCGGCGGCTGGTCTCCTGCGGCGGCCAGACGGCGACGGCCATGGCGGGGTGCGCGCGGTTCGGCCTGCGGGCGCTCTACGTCGGCGCCGTGGGCGACGACGAGAACGGCCGGCGGGTGAGGGCGGAACTCTCACGCG
The DNA here is from genome assembly GCA_963776495.1 of uncultured Acidobacteriota bacterium. Classification (GTDB taxonomy): domain Bacteria; phylum Acidobacteriota; class Vicinamibacteria; order Vicinamibacterales; family Fen-181; genus FEN-299. The sequence goes on from CAVZMW010000004.1 coordinate 1,039,442, forward strand.
AGGGATTGGACGTGGGCGCCCTCGCGTCGAGGCCGGGACGCAACCAGTCCGCCGTGATCGTCATCGACGAGCGCAACGGCGAACGGGCGGTGCTCTGGGACCGCGACGAGTCGGTGCGCCTCCGCCCGGACGACGTGCCGGTCGAAGAGATCGCCGCGGCACGCCTGCTCCATGTCGATGACGTCGATCAGGACGTGGCGATAGAGGCGGCGCGCCGGGCGAGAAGCCTGGGGATCCCGGTCACGAGCGACCTCGACAGGATGACCGAGCGGACCGACGAGTTGGTGATGGCCGTGTCATGCGCGATCTTCGCCGACGGCCTGCCCGAGCAGTTGACCGGCGAACGCGACCACGAGCGCGCGCTCCGGCGGCTGAGGCGCCGGCACCCGGGGCTGCTCGTGGTCACGCTCGGCCGGGAAGGTGCGGTCGCGCTCGACGGCGACCGGTTGCTGCGATCGCCGGGCTTCGCGGTGAAGGCCGTGGACACGACCGGGTCGGGCGACGTGTTCAGGGCGGGATTCATCTACGGGTTGCTGCACGGCTGGGCGCCCGAACGGACGCTGACGTTCGCCAACGCCGCCGCCGCCCTCTCCTGCACGCGGCCCGGGGCGCTGGCGGCCCTGCCGTCGCTCGACGAGGCGCTGGCGCTGGCCGGAACGACCTGACGGGCCGGCCGGCCGACGCGCTGCTGACGGGATCGTCATCTCCACGGACTCACCAGCGGAACGGTCATCGGATCCTCGATTCTCGGGTGCCCCGCTATTGGGCAACCCGGCCCGATCCGATAATTCCGCTATGGTGGTCCACCTTCGGCAGGAGGGCGCCGCGCGACTCCGCGCCGGTGGCTTCACTCTGATCGAACTGCTCGTCGTCGTGGCGATCATCGGCATCCTGGTGGCCATTGCCGTGCCGGGACTGCTGCGCGCCCGCATGTCGAGCAACGAGGCGTCGGCCATTGGGTCGCTCCGCGCGATCAACAGCGGGGAGACGACCTTCGCGTCCTCGTGCGCCCCGGGAAGCTACGCGGTGTCATTCGCCGATCTGGCGCGCGGTGCCGGGGGGACCGGCGCGGGGTTCATCAGCCCGGGTCTCACGGTCGGAAGCCCGGCTCAGAAGAGCGGCTATACCTTCCAGATCGGCGACGGCGGGGCCGAGGCACGCCCGGAGGTCGTCGCCTGCAATGGCACGGCGACCGTGTACAGCGGTTACGTGGCCAGGGCGGACCCGACGACCATGTACATCTCGGGCATCCGCCACTTCGCGACCAACACCACCGGGACCATCTGGCAAGGCAACGCGAGCCTCGCGGGGATCGGACCGGCCTCGACCGCGTTCGCGGGCGCGACGCCCATCCAGTAGCCGGCGTGCCGCCGCCGGTCCGCCGCTGACCCCCCTCCTGCACGACTCGCGTATAATCAGCCCGCTCACCGGTTCGTCGCGTCGTCCACGCTTGGAGGCCCCTCATGGTCGATTGGACGGGCTTCGCCGCTCGCGCGCTCGCCACCCCGGAACAGTGGTTCGAACATCGACCGCCGGGTGACGCGCCGATGAGTCTCTCGGTCGGCACCCGTCTCGGCCCGTACGAGATTCTGGCGGCCATCGGCGCGGGTGGGATGGGCGAGGTCTACAAGGCGCGCGACACGCGCCTGGGCCGGACTGTCGCCATCAAGGTCTTGCCGGACGGTCTGGCTGCCGATCCCGAGAGACGCCGACGGTTCGAACAGGAAGCGCGCGCGGTCTCCGCGCTGAATCATCCGCACATCTGCGTGCTGCACGACATCGGGAACCACGAGGGAACCGATTACCTCGTCATGGAGCACCTCGAGGGTGAGACCCTCGCGCAGCAGCTTCGCAACGGGCCATTGCCGCTGGACCAGGCTCTCTCGCTGGCGGCGGACACGGCCGACGCCCTCTCGGCCGCCCATGCCAAACACATCGTCCATCGGGATTTGAAGCCCGGCAACATCATGGTCACCAAGGGTGGCGCGAAGTTGCTCGACTTCGGGCTCGCGAAGCTGAGAATTTCACGAGAGGACGTGGCAACGGCGCCATCGTCGGTGGCGACGCAGGAGCCGATGACCTCGCCGAGCACTGTGCTGGGCACCGTCCCCTACATGGCGCCGGAGCAACTCGAGGGCAAGCCGGTGGACGGGCGGACCGACCTGTTCGGGTTCGGGTGTGTCCTCTACGAGATGCTGACGGGCCGACGCGCGTTCGCTGGCGAGACCGAAGCGAGCATCATCTCGGCCATCATGTCGAGCGAACCGCCGCCGGTGAGCACGCTGCAGCCGGTGACGCCGCCCCTGCTCGATCATCTGGTGCGGCGATGCCTCGCCAAGGACCCGGACGCGCGCTGGCAGAGCGCCAGTGACGTGGCCGACCAACTCCGCTGGCTCAACGAGCACAGTGGGACGGGCGCGCGCTTGCCGGCCCGGACGCGCCGGAGGACCGGACTGCTGGCCACCGCTGTCGTCTCGGTCGTGACGGCGGGCATCGTGCTCGGCGTGGCGGTCGGTCTGCGCCTGCACGGGACGCCCTCCACAGGTGCCGTGACACGCCTGAGCCTGGACGTCCGGCCGGCTGACGAGGTGACGGCGGGCGGGGACTTCGCGCCGTGGGTCGGTGGCTCTCGCACCGCGATGGAGTGGACTCCCGACGGGACGGCAATCCTGTTCCTCGGCCGTCGCCGCAACGTGCAGCAGATCTACGTGCGACGACTTGACGCTACCGAGGCTCGGCCCCTGGCCGGCACCGAGGGCGCAATGCTCTTCGCAATCTCTCCCGACAGCCAGTCTGTGGCGTTCTGGGAGGGCAAGGACCGAACAATCAAGAAGGTAGCGTTGGCTGGCGGGCCGGCCCTGAGCGTCACGTCGTACATGTATCGCCCGGTGGGCCTCGCGTGGGACTCGCACGGAACGCTGTACCTTCGGAAAAGACAAGACGATCTGGAAACTGGAACCGGGCGGACGGTTGTCAGAGGTGACGGCACTGGACCCGACTGTGGCCCGGCACGGCCTGCCGCAGATCCTGCCTGGGGGGCACGTGCTGGTCTACACAGCGGGCAAGTACTACTTTGGCACCGGTGATGAGGATATCGTCGCACAAACGCTGACGACCGGCCGGCGTTCCGTCCTGCTCCACGATGCCGCGGATGCGCGCTACGTGCCGACCGGCCACCTCGTGTTCATGCGCCAGGGCGTCCTCCTGGCGGTGCCATTCGACCCGGTGGCGCTGAAGGTGAAAGGCGAAGCAGTGCCGGTCCTCAACGGAGTAGCCCAGTCGACCCGCGGTGGTTCGAATGACTTGTCGATGGCCGGGCAGTTCGCCGTGAGTTCAACGGGCAATCTAGCCTGGCTCGAGGCGGAGGTGGCCCCAATCACGGGGCTCTCATTGGTGTCCATGGACCGCCACGGACAGGTCAATTCGCTGAACGCCCCTGAGAGGGCTTACGGCCACAGAGTGCGACTGTCTCCGGATGGGCGCCAGTTGGCCATCACGGCTTTGGGTGCCCACGGCTACGGTCTCTGGAGTTTCGACGTCGTTCGCGCCACCCTCACGCCTCTGCTCCAGGACGGTGAGGTGACAAGCCCGGTTTGGCGTCCGGACGGGCTGGGCCTCGCCTTCGATTGGCGCCAGGGCTCGCGACGGTCGCTCGGCTATGTGCGTGTGGACGGGAGTGCGCCCGCGGAGTCCCTGACCGCTGAGCCGCTCACGCCTTCGTCGTGGACACCGGACGGCCGACAGTTGGCCGCCTTGAGGGATATGCGCGAGGGGCCGGAACTCGTCATCGTGAGCAGGGAGAGCGGGAAAGGGATTGTCACGAACTGGGCGTCCGCTCACGCCATGGAGTTTCCGGAGTTCTCGCCGGATGGGCGTTGGATCGCGTACACGACGTGGGATTCGGGGCGCTGGGACAGCTACGTGCAGGCGTATCCCGGGCCGGGCCCTAGGGTTCCGCTCTCGGCCGCCGGTGGCTGTTCCCCGGCCTGGCGAAGAGACGGTCGAGTGCTGTTCTTCGCGCTCGGACCGGACTGCGGGACCAGTGACAAGTACTACCTGATGGAGGTCGACTTCCTGGCGGGTTCGCCGCCTCGGCTAGGCACACCCCGGCAACTGTTCGAGTTCGACCACGTGAAGATAGACCTTACGGGGAACGTGACACGCTTCTTCGAGCCGTCGCCAGACGGCCAACGGTTCTACGCCGTGCAGGACAGCAAGCCCAAGCCATCACCGGTGGCCACCCGCATCAACATCGTCGAGAACTGGCTGGATGAACTGAAGGCGAGAGTACCCGTGCGGTAGGAATCAGAATCCCGGATGGGTCAGGGTGTCGGTCTTCGGCACGAGCGCGCGGTACACCTCGTCCGGCAGGGACGTGTGCCAGTGGCCGGTCAGGTGCGCGAAGGCCACCAGGCCCACGAAGATGAGCGCAATGCCTGCCGCCATCGCCTCGACGGGGATCCGGCGCCTGCGTGCGATTGCCAGGTCGAGCGCGCCGCGAGCGGGGCACGTGGCGACGCACTCCATGCAGCTCGTGCATTCCGGCGATTTCACCGAGAGCAGACGGTCCACCGGCAGCGCCGACGGACACGCCTTCGCGCACTTCGCGCAGTCGATGCACGCGTCCGGGTCACGCCGGATGCGCACGGGGCTCAGCGAGGACACCAGGCCGAGCAACGCGCCGTAGGGGCAGAGGAAGCGGCACCACGCGTTCTTCACGAGTACCGAGAGCACGACCAGGACGAGCAGCACCGAGGCGCCGACGATGCCGAGTTCGCGGAAGAAGTCGAGCATCTTGACGTCGGCGACCAGGCCGTAGGGGCTTCCGAGGAACTCCCGGAGCGCGTCCGCGGACATGCCGGCGATCACCCAGACGAAGACGGCGAGCAGCACGTACTTCAGTCCGCGCATGGGGATGTCGAGCCAGCGGGGAAGCTCGAGGTTCCGCCCGAACAACGCGCGGCCGCCCTGCCAGAGCCACTCCGAAAAGGTGCCGACGGGGCAGAGCCAGCTGCAGAACGACTTCCGGAACGCGAACGAGATCGACAGGAACGCCAGCAGCAGGAACAGCCCGGCCGGGTGGACGGCGGGGACGCCCCCCGTCACCAGGAGGTACTTCAGATTCATCAAGCCGGCGATGGGCAGCCAGCCCTCGACGCCGGGCGGGCGCGCGACGCGCACCCCCGCGCCTCCCGTCTCCCAGTAGCGGACGAACAGGTAGAACCGCGCGCCAATCCACAGGTTCAGCAGCAGGAAGCCTGCCTGGAAGGCGTGGCGCAGGACCTGCGACCGGTCGCCGCGTCGTCGAACGAACGGCTTGCGCGGGGAAGTCATGCTCAGCCCGAACCTCTCGCATCCGACATTAGCCGACGGGCCGCCCCGCAGACTATGATCTGGGTCACCTGTGCTCAAACCACCCCGTTTCGTCACGACCGCGATCGCCTTCGTCCACGACCACGAACTGCTGCTGTGGTGCCTCCACAGCTTGTGGGCGCTCGCGCTCGGCGTCGTCGTGATGTGGGCCGGCTCCCACAACTACTCGTTGATCCGGTACACCATTCTGTACATCGCGTTCCTCTGGGTCGCGAGTCTTTTCGTGCCTGACCTGGTGGACCCGCCAGGCCAGCAGACGAGGTGGCGCGGCCGGCTCCGGCTCGTCATCAACTACTTCAGCAAGAACTTCTACCAGCAGCTCCTGTTCTTCCTGCTCCCGATCTACTACGCCAGCGCGACGGGATGGTCGCTGAACCTGCTGTTCGTGGCGTTTCTCGCGGCCTCCGCGCTGACGTCCACCTTCGACGTCGTCTACGACCGGCACCTGTCGGTCAGGCGCGGCCTGATGGCGGTGTTCTTCGCCTTCAACCTGTTCGCCTGCATCAACGTGATTCTGCCGGTGCTCTGGAGCATCAGCAACCGCATCGCGCTGCCGGTGAGCGCCGCGCTGGCGGTGCTCGCGTTCGCGACGATCCGGTACAAGTTCGGCGACCTGGCCTTGCTCCAGCGGCGGCGGCAGGTGGGGCTGGCGGCCATCGCGCTCATCCTGCTCGTCGCCCTCGGCCGGCCGCTCATTCCCCCGGCGCCGCTGCGCGTGCTGGCCACCGAGTTCGGGCAGGGGATCAATCGCCGGACGATCGAGGTGACCGGACCCATGGAGGCGCTCTCGCCCGGCTGGTCCGGACGGGTTTACGCGGTGACGTCGATCTACGCCCCGCTGGGGCTGTCCGACCGCATCGGGCATCGGTGGTACGAGGACGGGAAGCTGGTGCGGGCCTCGCAGTTCTACACCGTCACGGGCGGGCGCAAGGACGGATTCCGCCTGTGGACCAGCGCTCCGACCAAGGACGTCCAGCTGGGCACGAGGATGCGCGTCGAGGTGTGGACCGAGGCGGGGCAGCTGGTGGGACGCGCGACGATCGGCGCCGGAACGCAGGACTGAGGGAGGCTTCGGGCTACAGGCGTGAGGCGCAGGCCTGAAGGCCTGCGGTATCTGAAGTGAGTGCCCAGATAGCGCAGGGCTTCAGCCCTGCGCCGTAGGGCGTAAGGCGTAAGACGTAAGGCGAGCGGATGACACTGTTGTTGACATCTGATGCGTACATATATATCATCACGATGTCATGCGAACGACCGTCGATATCGACGCGCCGGTGCTCAAAGAGGTGAAGCGCCTTACCCGGCGGGAGGGGAAGGCCCTTGGCCGGGTCGTGTCGGAACTGCTGGCCGAGTCGCTCGGCCGGCGCCGTGACAAGGCGTCCCCCGCGCCCGCCTTCGCCTGGACATCGCGCCAGATGGACGCCCGGGTCGACCTCGCCGACAAGGACGCGGTGCAGGCGGCCCTCGACGCGACCGAACCAGCCGGCCGGTCCGAGGACCGGGCGTCGTGAGCTTCGCCGTCGACGTCAACGTCCTCCTGCACGCATCCGACCGTTCGAGCCCGTGGTGTGACCGGGCCGTGGAGTTCCTGGAGTCGTGCGCCGCCGGTCCTGAAGTGGTTTGCGTGGCCTGGCCCACGATCATGAGTTACCTTCGTCTCGCCACGCATCCGTCGATCTTCTCGCGGCCGCTGTCCCCGGACGAGGCGAGGGGGAACGTCGAGGCGCTGCTGCGGCTGCCGCACGTCCGGACGCTGGGGGAAGAAGACGGATTCTGGGCCGTCTATCGAGACGTCGCCGGTTCAACGCCGGTCCGGGGCAACCTGGTTCCGGATGCGCATCTCGCCGCGCTTCTTCGCCAGCACGGCGTGACGACGCTCTACACCACTGACAAGGACTTCAGGAAGTTCGACTTCCTGAAGGTCCGGAACCCGTTCGAATCCGAGCCGGGGCGTTCGCCCGGCGATCGTGCACGATGACTACTTCGTATACCGCCAAAGACATCACCGTCCTCGAGGGGCTGGACCCGGTCCGCAAGCGGCCCGGCATGTACATCGGGGGCGTCGGCTCGGCCGGGCTCCACCACCTGGCCTGGGAGATCGTCGACAACGCCATCGACGAGGCGATGAACGGCTACGCCTCGACCATCACCGTCGTGCTGCACGCCGACGGCTCGTCGATCTCGGTGACCGACGACGGGCGCGGCATCCCGGTGGACAAGCACCCGCAGACCAGGAAGAGCGCCCTCGAGGTGATCTTCACGATGCTGCACGCCGGCGGGAAGTTCGGCCAGGGCAGCTACAAGACGGCCGGCGGGCTGCACGGCGTCGGCGCGAGCGTCGTCAACGCGCTGTCGAAGGAACTGGTGGCGACCGTCAAGCGCGACGGCGCGCAGTGGGAACAGCGGTTCAAGCAGGGGAAACCGGTCGGCCCGATCAAGCGGCTCGGCGCGGCGCGCGGCACGGGGACGACGGTCTACTTCCACCCCGACGCGACGATCTTCCCGAAGATCGAGTTCGAGCCCGCCGTCATCCGCGAGCGCCTCGAAATCGCGAGCTACCTCCACAAGGGGCTGACCGTCGTCTTCGACGACCAGTCGAACGGCAGCAAGGAGACGTTCGAACACCCCGAGGGGCTCCTGGACTTCGGGCGCAAGCTCGTCGCCGAGCGCGGGCACAAGCCGGTGCACGAGGCGCCGTTCACGCTGTTCAAGGAAAACGGCGTGCGCCTGGAGCTGGTGCTGCAGTGGACCGAGGCCACCGACGAACTCGTGAGGAGCTACGTCAACGGGATCCCGACCGGGTCCGGCGGGACGCACGAGAGCGGCTTGCGCGCGGGGATCGGCAAGGCGGTCCGCAACTACATCGAGACGCACACCCTCTCGCCCAAGGGCGTCACCATCAGCGCCGAGGACATCCGCGAGGGGCTCGTCGGGCTGCTGAGCATCTTCATCGAAGAGCCGCAGTTCCAGGGACAGACCAAGGACCGGCTCAACAACCCCGAGGTGCTCTCGGCGATCGACTCCATGATCCGGCCGGCGCTCGAGCTGTGGCTCAACGAGAACCGGAGCGTGGCCGAGTCGATCGTCGGCCGCATCATCCTGTCGGCGAGGGCCCGCGAGGCCAGCCGCGCCGCCCAGCAGGAAGTCACGCGCAAGAGCGCCACGTCGAACCGACTCACGCTGCCCGGCAAGCTGAGCGACTGCACGTCGCCCTCCCGCCCCGACAGCGAGATCTTCATCGTCGAGGGGGATTCGGCCGGCGGGTCGGCGAAGCAGGGGCGCGACCGCCAGCGCCAGGCGATCCTCCCGCTGCGCGGCAAGGTGCTCAACGCCGAGAGCGCGTCACTCGCCAAGGTGCTCGAGAACAAGGAGCTGTCGGACCTGGTGACGGCCCTCGGCTGCGGCCTGGGCAAGAACTTCGACATCTCGCGCCTGCGCTACGGCAAGGTGATCATCCTGGCCGACGCCGATTCGGACGGCAACCACATCGCGACGCTGCTGCTCACCTTCATCTACCGCCACATGCCGCAGCTGATGGCCCGCGGCCACGTGTTCCTCGCGCAGCCGCCGCTCTACCGCGTCGACATCGGCAAGCAGACGCAGTGGGCGCTCGACGACGCCCAGCGCGACGCGATCCTCTCGAAGCACGGCGCGCCCGGTCCGGGGCGCCCGACGCCCGAGATCACGCGGTTCAAGGGGCTGGGCGAGATGATGCCGAAGGTGCTCTGGGAGACGACGATGAATCCGAAGACGCGGCGGCTCCTCCGCGTCGAGATCGTGGACCAGCTGGTGACCGACCGGATCATCAACGAGCTGATGGGCCGCGACGCGTCCGCCCGGTTCCGGTTCATCATGGACCGGGCCGAGGAAGCCGAGGAACTCGACGTATAAGGCAATCGGGACTGCTTGTCCGCCGAAGTCGCGCCATCGTTTCCCCCCCCCCGCGCGTTCTAACCAGTATGAAGGCTTCGACAGCCGCTCTCGAGCCCGCTGCCGATGAGGGCTGCGAGGTTGCGCGGCTGTTCGACGCGCACCACGAGCGCCTGTTCAGGCTGGCGCGCCGGCTGTCGGTCGATCACGACCAGGCCCGCGATCTGCTCCAGGAGACCTTCATGCGGGTGGTCCGCTCTGCCTCGCCGGTGCCCGCGGACCACGACGGCCAGGCGGCGTGGCTGGTCACGACACTGGTCAACCTGGCGCGCGACCGGGGCCGCCGGGCGGCCGTCCGGCAGCGCGCGCAGACCGCAGCCGCGGCGCCAGACGCGCGTGGCCCCGAATCGGCATATGTCGCGAGAATCGCCGTCCAGGACGCGCTCGCCAGGCTCGACGCCCGCCGGCGTGCGGTGGTCGTGCTCCACGAGATAGAGGGGGAGCCGGTGGCACGCGTCGCGACGCTTCTCGGGATCAGCGCGATCACCGTTCGCTGGCACCTTGGGAGGGCCAGGCGGCAACTGGCCGAACTGCTGGGATAGGAGACAGGTCGATGTCGCGCAAGGATCAGGCGCCTGAGAAGCGAGTGAAAGAGATGCTCCTGGCGGGCGACCCCGCCGCCGATGACGCGGACCTCGGCGCGGACGAGCGCGACCGCATCCGCGATCGTCTGTCGCGCGAGAAGGAAGCGCCGCGCCAGGGGCACGGCTTCCGGTGGCAGCCCGCGTTCGCGCTCGGCGCGGCGGTCCTCCTCGCGGCGGTTCTTTGGCACTGGCTGGCGCCCGAGCGGGTCCCGCCCGTGTCGTCCCCGATCGCTTCGATTCCTGCGCCCGCGCCGCCGCCGGCCTCCAATCGAGAGCAGGCGGAGGCGCCGACAACGGACCGCGAGGTGCGGCAGATCCAATTTGTCACCAAGGGGGGCACGCGCGTGGTGTGGGTGCTCAATCCCGGATTCACGCTCTGAACGAGTCGGAGCAAGGAGTGCATGATGCGATCGCTTCACCATCTTCGCGTCGGCGGCTTTGGGGTGTTGTGCCTTGTCATGGCCGCGACAGTCGGCTACGCCCAGAATCCTTCGTCGAGAAAGGAGCTGCAGCAGGATGGCTTCCACATCGTCCTGCTCCTGGCGCAGGCCAAGCCGGACCCGGCCGCGGCCGCGGCGGAGTTGCCGCCAGGTGTGGCGAAGGCGCTGAAGGACGCGAGTGAGTTCCTGCCGTTCAAGTACTTCACTGTGTGGGACCAGGCGGTTCTGCACGGGGCGGCCACCGAACAGAGCATTCGTCTAAGGGGGCTGGGCGGCAGACAGTATCTCGCCAGCCTGACGTCGGGCCCGACTTATCCGGTATCTGCCGATCAGCTGTACGTCAAAGTGCATCTGACGGAGAGCATCTTGACGGCAACTGGCTCGGCGCAGCAGGCGGAAGTGCTGACGACGGGGTTCCCGGTCCGGCTCGGGGAAACGGTGGTGGTCGGGACATCGAGAGTGACTGGTGACGAGGCCATCGTGCTCCTGCTGACGCCCCTGGCTCCCCGAAAGCAGGACGCACCGCCCACAGCACCGGGCACCGATCGTCAGCACTGACTACTCAGCGTTCCGCCTTCGTCGCTGTCGCGACTTCGGCGGACAAGCAGAACCGATTCCTCATCGTTCCACGAGCGGGTCCACGTTCAGCCGGAGTGGAATGGTCGCGCAGTATTCGATGGGGCCGCCGCACTACTTCCAGTGCACCGGGGCCCGCGGTGCTCGTCTCGGAAATCTAGTGATTGCCGGAACGAACCGTGGCACGGGCCAATGTCCGGTGTCATCAGTTCGTATCGGGTCTCGGCGAAGATTCTCGGGGCACGGGTTCGGATCCCCAACGGGACGTGCACGCGACGGAAAGGCGTTTTCCCGGCTGTTTCGGGCGGGGTGAGTAGAGAGCGGCGGCGGGCGCGATGAAGGGACTACCAGTGTCCGAAGGCCCGCCACACCAGCCAGATGGCGAACAGCATCATCAGAACCGTGGGCATCCCACAGATAAGCAGGTCGATCCAGGACGACGCCGTTTCCAACCAGTGCCCCAAGCCGTGCTTCATGTCCCTCTCCTGGGCCGGGCCTTGACCGCCGTCACCCGTTGCGCGCGTCGCCATTATCCCGCCGCGCGGCGGACGAGGCAAGCGGGTTGCGGGGTGGGCTGCGAAAGAGAGATTCGGCCCCAAGGGGATTCGATACCTTCGGAATCCCGCTCTCGCGCCTGGTTCGAGCCGCGTGAGCGCGACGCGCCGAAGCGGGAGCTACCAGTCGAAGGCCCGGTAGGCGGCGGCCACAATGTCGTCCGGCTTGTCTGGCACCAAGAGCGAGTCCAAGTCGCTTTGCACCAGCGAGCGCACCACGGTCTCGCGGCCGTCCATAGGGAACCGGATCGTATCGCCGTCCACGGCCGCCTCGCCCGTGCAGGCAATGAGGACTTGGCGGCCGTCGCTGCAACCGTAAGAGTACGGGCACCCAGGTTCGGTGTCCGCTTGGAGGCACGACCCCAGGCGGCGCCCGCCGCCCATCTCGACAGCGAAGGGCCCGAAGGCCAATACGTCGCGGCTTTCCGGCCACCACTTCGGCGGCGTGCCCTGGAGCGCCGCCGGAACGTCAGCGCGCTTCAGCATCGTCCGTCCCTCGCCGCTACCACGAATGTCTCAACGGGCCTGCCGCCCAGGCGGCGGCGCAGGCGCCGTGCAGGTCACCGAGTCATACCTATCCCCGGACGGACCTGTCACCTATCTCCTCGGCCGTCCAGTCCACGATCGTAGAAATCGACGCGACCGATGTACAGGACCTCCGGAATGCGGTCATGGGTCCACGGCTTTCCCATCGACTGCAGCTGGCAGTCCGCTGCCGCTTCGCCACGCCAGTAGGCTTCGGTGACTGCACGAACCGTGGGCTGGTCCATCGACCCGCCCAGGCGCATGAAGTCGACCCAGCTGGAATCGTGGATCGAGAATGCGTACGAGCCGACCGAATGAACCCGCTTCCGGACGCGGCGGGCAACGTGTTCCGGGTGCGATAGCGCGTACGCCTCCGCCTGCTCGAATGACTCGAGGAGGAATATCGCGTGTAGCCTGCATGGGTGGTGTGGAAACGACTTGGCGCGTGTCAGCTCGAGGTTGTACTCCGCTGCGTAAGCCCGGAGCAGGTTGTTCTGGAATGGGCTCACGAAAGTCTTGAACGCCGGGTCCGGCAGGAACATCAGGGTGGGCGACGCCGGGTCGACTGGCGGGCTAACGAACGCACCGGTAAAGGCGATGTTGTGCCGCACCAGCCAATCAGCCGGATCAACCCAGACCCAAAAATCACGCTCGTCAGAGCCAGACACGAGGTTCGCCAAGCTCTGCTCCATTGTGGAATGCCGAACGACGTTCAGCTGGAACCGCGCCCACCTTCACCAGCATGGCGCGCTCGGCCAGACCTTCAGCTGATGCGCGCATTCTATCGCAGCATGGAGAGAGTGGCGGAAAACTGACTGGCTGGCGGCCCAGTTGAAGGCGGAAAGGTGGCGTTCCCAATCGGAAATTGCTGTGCGTGCATCACGGTCTTTCGGCGGTGTCCCAAGGAACGGTGTCAGGCGGCGTGACACGGGCGCTGGTCCTGACTAGGATGACGGCATGAATGAGGTCATCCTCGACGTATGGCGCACGCTGACTGGCTCGGTTGCGACAGGGGAGCGCACTCCATTCACGGGTCGAACGAAGGAAGCCGATCTCCGCGAGTGCTTGGAGAGAGCAATCAAAGCCGCGGTCCCGCACGCTCAGGTTCAAAGAGAGGCGCCCGTTTCTCGAGGCAAGGTGGATCTAGTGTTCGACCGACACTCTGAAGTGGTCGCCATCGAGTGCAAGTACAAGCTGCTCTCAGACGGAGCCGCGACGGACAACAGGACCGCGGCGTTCTTCGACCTGTGGAAACTGGAGGAATTCGTTCACGCTCATCGCGATGCTCGCGGGCTGTTCCTATGGTTGACAGACAACCCGACATATCTGGAGCGACCGAGCGGGGCGTCACGAGACTTCAGCGTTCACGAGGGTCGAGTCTACGAGCCGAGCACCCTGCTACATGCCGGCCGTGCGCGCAACGCCAACATCCCCCTACCAATGGTCCTCGCGGGCCGATACGTCTTCTGTTGGCGGTCCTTGCCTCGGGCTTGGTGGGCACTGGAACTCCAAGTGCCGCGCCCGCCGTCACGAAGAACCGTCACGACGGTCTGATCGTATCGAGGTTCGGCTGTTAGGCGGATCACCGAACGTCGGCCCTCCACGCCGGTTGCCGCCGACTGCCTCGCGGGGATGGCTGTTGTGGACAACGCCAGCCGCGAGATCGACGTGATGCTGACGACGACCGAGGAGGGAGGGCCTGTGGGCGAGCGGCTCGTTAGGGTGTGACGAGGCGGACCGCGCCTACCTTTCTCGCGCTGCGGCCCCGGATCGCGCTGGATCCGCTTCGAAGGTTCTGCGCTGGCGCGGGTGCGACGGGCGCAACGGCACCGAACGGTCGGCGCGTCGGCTCCATCTAGCTGCGGGCGGCCCTATGCCAAATGTCTGGCCGCGAGGTCTCTCATGCCCCGTAAGAACAAGCGAACCTGATCGACCGAGTACTCCGAGTACTTGCCGTGTGCCGCCGTGTTCCTTAGATCCGACCAGGCTGTATCGGACTTCTGATCGAGCTTGTTGTACGCCGAAGCGGCCGCCAACTCGGCGTTCATCGTATCCATCTTCTTGGGTTTGCCGCCCACTTCAAGCGGAATGCCGTGACGCACGCACAGTGTGCGAAGGTGTTCTTCGAGCACGCCCCCAATAAGGACGGCCGCTGGATCCTTGTAGCACTGGTCAAGCAGGTGTTGAGCCATCTCCAAGAAATCGGCGAACAAGTCTGCCTGGACTAGTCCTTCGACTGTCTGCAAGTAGCCCGCAGCATAGTCGCCCCTTGAGTGCCCGCAGAATACCCGCGAGGATCGGCACGGTGTACGCGATCGAGACTCCATACGTCTTCAACGTCGTCTGCGCATTCTCACGGTACTGGGATCCTGACGGCGCGAGCCCGTTGATCGCCGCCGAAAGCTTCGCGTTTAGCTCGCTTACATCTGCGTCGGCGTAGCCAACCATGTCCTCGGCCCTTCTGATCCGGCTGACTTGGTTCAGAGCCGCGTCGATTTGCGCCAGGACCGTGGCCATAGTCGTCGTTCCTGTCGTCCGTTTAACCTCGCTCATCGGGACCGACGCCATTGGTCGTAAAAGCACCGCCCATCGGTCATCCTCTCGATGATGCCTGCATTCTATCGCAGCGGGGCGATGTGGGAGGGACGCTGCCTCGCGAGACAATCGCTTCTCGTGGTGCGCGTCCCGTCAAACGGGTGATTGTCGGCACAGTCCCTCGTGTCCTCAAGCCTCCGCCAAACCAGGCGAAAGTGCCCGGCGCGCGCACGGCGCTTCTCGCAACAGCACCTGAAGGCAATGCCGGACTGGCGGCACTTCAAGAAGAGACCGCGATTCGGAATCGCGCCAGCAGGGCCGGGATGCGTCGCGAGCGGGCCTTCGTAGCAGACCGTCGAACAGTCAGACGGAAAGCGACGAGCGCGTGCCGCGATTTCCCGGGCGCAGCGCGTGCGGTCGATCCAGCGCGAATAGCGCGCGCCCGACACACGGAGCGGGAAATCGCGGCACCACGAGGAAGCTTTCCCGGTCTGCGGAGCGGCCGACGAGCGAAGCGCCCGGCCCGGCTGGCGACTCGGAATCGCGATCTCTCATCCAGCCGAAAGGTCGATTCCTCACGATCCGTGCCCTCCGCTCGACGTCGGTTGCACCTGCCGTGCTACTGTTTCTGAATGCCGTCGGAGCCAGTGAAGAAGCCAGTGTCCCTGCCGGTCGTCTGGCGCGAAGCGCGGGACCTCGTATGGGCGCACCGCCGCCGGCTGTCGATCGGGCTGGCGCTCCTGCTCGTCAACCGCCTGTCCGGCCTGGTGCTCCCCGGCACCTCGAAGTACCTGATCGACGACGTCATCGGAAAGCACCGGGGCGATCTGCTGGTGTGGCTGGCCGCGGCGGCCGGCGCGGCGACGGTGGTGCAGGCGGCGACCTCCTTCGCGCTGTCGCAGGTCCTGGGCGTCGCCGCCCAGCGCGCGATCACCGACCTGCGGCGCGACGTCCAGGCGCACGTCCTTCGCCTGCCCATCAACTACTTCGACTCCACCAAGAGCGGCATCCTCATCTCGCGGATCATGACCGACGCCGAGGGGATCCGGAACCTGGTCGGCACCGGTCTGGTGCAGCTGGTCGGCGGCCTGGTGACGGCCAGCATCGCGCTCGGTCTCCTGTTCTACCTCAACTGGCGGCTGACGACGCTCACGCTGGTGGTGCTGCTGACCTTCGGCGGCGGCATGGCGCTGGCCTTCATGCGGCTGCGCCCCCTGTTCCGCGAGCGCGGCAAGATCAACGCCGACGTGACCGGCCGGCTCGGCGAGAGCCTGGGCGGCATCCGGATCGTCAAGTCCTACATCGCTGAGAAGCGGGAGGAAATCGTCTTCACGCGCGGCGCGCACCGGTTGTTCCGCAACGTCGCCCGCTCGATCACCGGCGTCTCGGCGATCACGGCGTTCTCGACGGTGATCGTCGGCATCATCGGGATACTGATGATCGTCGTGGGCGGCCGGTCGATCCTTTCGGGGGCGATGACGCTGGGCGATTTCGTGACCTACCTGCTCTTCACCGGCCTCGTCGCGGCGCCGCTCGTGCAGATCGCGTCCATCGGGACGCAGGTGAGCGAGGCGTTCGCCGGCCTCGACCGCATCCGCGAGATCCGGTCGATGGTCACCGAGGGGCAGGAGGACCAGGCGAAGCAGCCGGTCGAAGCCCTTCGCGGGGAGGTGCGGTTCGACCGCGTGAATTTCGAGTACACGCCCGGCGTGCCGGTGCTGCGCGACGTGTCGTTTGCCTCTCCGGCCGGCTCGACGACCGC
Organism: uncultured Acidobacteriota bacterium; assembly: GCA_963776495.1. Lineage (GTDB taxonomy): Bacteria > Acidobacteriota > Vicinamibacteria > Vicinamibacterales > Fen-181 > FEN-299. The sequence goes on from CAVZMW010000004.1 coordinate 1,055,718, forward strand.
GCTGGTCGGGTCGAGCGGGTCGGGGAAGAGCACCCTGATCGGCCTCGTGATGGCGTTCAACCAGCCGCAGAGCGGCGTCGTGCTCGTCGACGGCCTGCCGCTCGCGACCCTTCGCCTGCACGATTACCGGTCGCACCTGGGCGTGGTGCTGCAGGACAACTTCCTCTTCGACGGCACGATCGCCGAGAACATCGCCTTCGCCCGTCCGCGCGCGACGCGCGAGGAGGTGGTGGCGGTCAGCCGCATCGCGCACTGCGAGGACTTCGTCCTGGGGTTTCCCGACCGCTACGAGACGGTGGTGGGCGAGCGGGGCATCAAGCTGTCGGGCGGGCAGCGGCAGCGGATCGCCATCGCGCGCGCGATCCTGGCCGACCCGCGGATCCTCATCCTCGACGAGGCGACGTCGAGCCTGGACAGCGAGAGCGAGGCCCTGATCCAGGACGGCCTGAGGTCGCTCCGGCGCGGGCGCACGACGTTCGTCATCGCCCACCGGCTCTCCACCATCAGGAGCGCCGACCAGATCCTGGTGCTCGAGGGGGGGCGGATCGTCGAGCGGGGCACCCACCGGGAACTGCTGGCCGCCGACGGCCGGTACCGTCAGCTGTACGACAAGCAGTACCGGCTGGAGCAGGACCGGTTCATCAACCCAGGCGAGGAATTCCCCCCCGAACCTGAGTGAGCGACCTGATATCATTTCTGGACGGTTTCTCTTTACCCACGCACTCCTGGAGCGATATGGACACCAAGAAGTTCGGGTTCGAGACGAAGATGGTGCACGCCGGCATGCCGCACGACGCGTACGGCAGCGCGGTGACGCCGATATACCAGACCTCGACGTTCGCGTTCGACAGCGCGCAGAACGGGGCCGACCGGTTCGCGGGCAAAGCCGACGGGTTCATCTACACCCGGATCGGCAACCCCACCATCCGCGCGCTCGAGCGGAACATCGCCGAGCTCGAGAACGGTTTCGACGGGATCGCCACCGCGTCGGGGATGGGGGCCGTGACCGTCTGCTACATGGCGCTGCTGTCGCAGGGCTCGCACATCGTGAGCACCGGGTCCGTCTACGGCCCGTCGCGGACGCTGGTCGAGCAGCAGCTCAGCCGGTTCGGCGTCGAGTACAGCTACGTCGACACGTCGGACCTCGAGGCGGTGCGGCAGGCCATCCGGCCGAACACGAAGGTGGTCTACCTCGAGTCGCCGTCGAACCCGGCGATGCTCGTCACCGACATCCGCGCGGTGTCCGAACTGGCCCACGCGGCGGGGGCGCTCGTCGTCGTGGACAACACGTTCGCGAGCCCGTGCCTCCAGAAGCCGCTCGATCTCGGCGCCGACGTGTCCCTCCACTCGGTCACCAAGTTCATCAACGGCCACGCCGACGTCGTCGGCGGCCTGGTCGTTGCCAGGGACACGGCGGTCTACAAGAGGCTGCGGGCGATGATGGTCATCCTCGGCGTGAACATGGACCCGCACCAGGCGTTCCTGGTGAGCCGCGGCGTGAAGACGCTGTCGCTGCGCGTCGAGCGGGCCCAGCAGAACGCGATGCGCATCGCCCGCTGGCTCGAGGTGCATCCCAAGGTCGCCTGGGTCCGCTACGTCGGCCTCGAGTCGCACCCGCAGCACGAGCTGGTCAAGCGCCAGATGTCGGGGTTCGGATCGATGATCAGCTTCGAGATGAAGGGCGGGTACGAGTCGGGGCGCAGCCTGATGGACAACGTCAGGCTGGCGACACTCGCCGTGTCGCTCGGCGGCGTGGAGACGCTCATCGAGCACCCGGCGTCGATGACGCACGCCGGCATGGGGCAGGCCGACCGCCTCGAGGCCGGCATCACCGACGGCCTGGTTCGCTACTCGGTGGGGATCGAAAACGTGGAGGACCTGGTTGCCGACCTCGAGCAGGCGATTGCGAAGGTGTAGCAGCGAATGGCGGGGAACACGCCGTTGTCCGACCTGGAATCGCGTCTGCGGCTCGCGCTGGCGGGGCCCCTGCCGGGCCTCGAGGCGCAGCGCCGCATGGCGCCGACGCCGCGGCCGGGCTGGCAGCCCGACCGCCAGGCTGGCCCGGCGCGTGACGCGGCCGGCCTCGTCCTGCTGTTCCCGATTGCAGAGCAGGTGCACCTGCTCCTGACGGTTCGCTCGGCGCAACTGCCGAGCCATGCCGGCCAGGTCTCGCTGCCGGGAGGCGCGGTCGAAGCCGGCGAGTCGGTGGAGGAGGCGGCCCTGAGGGAGGCGCACGAGGAAACCGGCGTCGAGCCGGCGGCGGTGCGCGTCCTCGGCCGCCTCACGCCGCTGCACATCCCTGTCAGCGGGTTCGTGCTCCACCCGATCGTCGGGGTGGCCGACGTCCGGCCGTCGTATCGGTTGGCCCACACCGAGGTCGAATCGCTCGTCGAGCCCAGCCTCGACGCACTGCTGGCCCCCGGCTGCGTGAAGGTGCAGTCGGGAACCTGGGATGGGGTCGCGCGGGACGTCCCGTACTTCGCGCTCGACGGCCTGGTCGTGTGGGGCGCCACGGCGATGGTCCTGGCCGAGTTCATCGAGATCGCCTCACGGCACGCGTAAGCCGGCCCTTCAGGGCCGGCGCCCAATCCCCAACTCCTTCAACCGCTCCACGACGTCCTGGCCGTGCGACTGCGGGCTGACGGTCTTGTCGATGTACAAGATCTTGCTGTCGCGCCCGATGTAGAACGTCCATCGTGACGGGTAGGCCCGGTCGCCGGTGATGACGCCGTAGGCCCTGGCGACCTGCTTGCCCGGGTCGCTCAGGATGGGGTAGTCGAGGCCGAGTTCCTCGGCGAACTTCTTGTTGATCTCTGGCGAGTCGACGCTCGCCGCGAAGTAGGCCACGCCGGTCTTGCGAATCGCGTCGCCGCTCTCCCGGAGCGACTTGCACTCGAGCGTTCAACCCGAGGTGAACGCCTTTACGAACCAGGCCAGCACGACCGGTTGCTTGCCTTTGTAGTCGGCCAGCGTGTGGATCTTCCCGTCCGACCCTGGCAGGGTGAACGGTGGCGCGGGATCTCCCGGTTTCAGCCCGCCTTCCTGTCCTCCCTGGACCACCGCAGCCGCCAGGACCGCACACCCGAGCGCCGCGAACACGACTCCGGCTCCGCTCATGGATCGCCTCCCTCGTTGGATGGCCACAGCCCGATGATCCCATCTTAACGCCGACGTGCCGGGCTGGGGCCTGGCGACCCCGAATGTTCCGCCCCCTTCGCGCCGATACATGACACGATGGCGGTGCCTGAGCCGGATCGGCTTTCCCATGTCCAGGTGGCGGGATTCCGCGACCGCCTCGGCGAGCGGGTGGTCCTGCCGCAATCGTCGGGCGTTCTGCTGGAACACCTGTATTTCGCCGACCTGCTGTCGGGTGAGCCGTTCTTCGCCCCGGCCCTGAAAGAGCGCGTCGCCAGGCTCTCCACCTTCTCGCATGCCTCCTATTGCCGCGTCCGGCGGGTACACCGGGCCGGGGAGGATGACCTCCGGACGGCGCTCGTCTCGGTGCACGTTCCCGGCCACCGGCTCACGGAGGCCCTCCAGGCGGCCGCCTGGGCAGACGCGCGCCCGCCGATCTCGGCCGTCATGGCGGCCGCAAAGCAGACGATGGCGTCCGTCGCACTGCTGCACGATTTCGCGCCCGACGCATTCCATGGCGCCATCGGACCGGACCGGCTGATCCTCACGGGTGAGGGACGCATCGTCATCGCCGAGCACGTGCTCGGGACCGCGATGACGCAGGCCGCCGAAGCGTGGGGCGCGGGTCGCCTGTGGCGTGAACTGGGCGTCGCGGCGATGACGGACCCCGCCCTGGCGCACGACGGCCGGCGCCACGACATCGTCCAGGTGGGACTGCTCGTCCTCGCGCTGCTGCTCGGCCGACCAATCGCGCCGCACGAGTATCCCGACGAACTACGGTGGCTGCTGCAGCAGGCCACCGAGACCGAGCCCGACGGGACGCGCACGGCGCTCGAACCCGGCCTGCGCGACTGGCTCGAGCGCACGGTCGGGATCGCCGGCGGCCGGTCGTACACGACGCTGCTCGATGCGCAGAAGGCGCTGGCCGACCTGATGCAGGTCGAACGCTACAGCGCGTCGCCTGCCGCGTGGAACGCGTTCCTCTCCGTGTGTGAGAGCGCCGTCAAGAACATGCCGGCCCCGGGGTCGATTCCCGCCAGAGCGGCGCTGAAGCCGGCGCCGGCGCCGGAGCCAGAGCCGGCGCCGGAGCCGGAGGCCGAGGCGAAACCAGAGCCGGAGGCGAAACCAGAACTGGAGCCAGAGCCGGAGCCCGACAAGGCACCGACGGCGATGCCGGTCGGTCGCGATGTTTCGACGGGCGTCAGGACCGGTGCGGCCGCGGACCTGCTGGTCTCCCGCAACCCGGAAGTCGAGCCCGCACGCGCGCCTGCGTCCGCCATCGAACCCGAAGAGCCGGTTTCGCCGCCGCCGGGCGCACCGCCCGCCATTGCGGAGGCGCCGTTGACCGCGGTGGTGGCGACGGGGGCGCCGGCGAGCACGACCGCCGCGACGCCACCTCCGTCTCCCGCGCCGCTGCCGCGCGCACCGGTCACGCCGCCGCCGGCTGGCGTCGAGAGGGATCCGCTGCCGGCACTTCTGCGGGATGACGACACGGGCGAGGCCGAAACCGACTGGCAGCTGGAAGAGTCGCCGATCGAGGTTGCGCTTCCCGCACCGGAACCGGGTCAGGCGTCATGGCGCTCGGCGAGCTGGCACATCTCCCCGTCTGCGTTCGTCCGGCCGGCGCTCGTGCTGGCGCTTCTCGTCGCGGTAGGCGCGGCCGCCGTCATGTACGCGCCGCGCGTCTGGGCCCTGGTCTTCGATGCGGATCGAACGAGCGGGCAGCTCATCGTCGACAGCGAGCCCACCGGCTCCAGCGTCACCGTCGACGGTCGGTTCCTCGGGCTGACGCCGATCACCGCGACGCTCCGCGAAGGCCCTCATCAGCTCGATGTGCAGAACGGCGGAGCCTTGCAGTCGAAGACGATCCAGCTGGTGGGCGGCAAGCGGCTGGCCGAGCGGTTGGTGTTTCCCGGAAGCCAGGACCGTGGGGGACTCTCGATCACCACGTATCCCGCGGCAGGGAAGGTCACCGTTGACGGGGTTGCCCGCGGCACGGCGCCGCTCAACGTCGCCGATCTCGCCCCGGGTGCCCACCTGATCGTCGTCGAGACGCCGCTCGGCTCGCAGACCCAGGACGTGACGATCCAGGCCGGCCAGTTGCTGCCGGTGACGCTCCAGACCGTCTCGTGGTTGAAAGTCGAAGCGCCGTACGACCTCGACGTCTCGGAGGATGGACGGCCGCTGGGCACGACCGGCAAGGCCACGATCGTCGTGTCGCCGGGGCGCCACCACCTCGAATTCTCGAACGCCTCGCTCGGGCTCAAGCTCCGGCAGGCCGTGGACACCGAACCGGGGAAGCTGGCCACCGTGCCGCTCGAACTGCCGATGGGCACGATGAACCTGACGTCGGACCAGCCGGCCGACGTGTGGGTGGACGGAGAGTCGGTCGGCAAAACGCCGGTGTCCGGCTTCGCGGTGCCGCTCGGAAAGCACGAGGTGACGTTCCAGCACCCGAAACTCGGGAAGCTGGTCTACACCGTGACGGCCACCCTGGCCGGCCCGGTCCGCCTGAACGCGTCGTTCAAGAAGTAGCCGCCCCGCGATCGCCTGCGCCCGGCTCTCGCCCGACATGAGACTCGCGCCACCGTCTCTCACTTCATCGCCGCAATCGCCTCCAGATGCTTCAGGTGGTGGAGTTCGTGTCCCGCGAGCATCTCTACGATGTCCCTGACGGCGAGCGGTCCGCGTTCGGGGTGCTGGAACGTCCGCCCCAGGTCCGCCGGCGACAGGCTGCGGAAGAACGCGAGATTGAGCGCGCGCATCCCTTCGTACGACGCCAGCGCCGTCGCGGGCTCGACCACCGGTTCCCTGGCGAGCCACCGGTCCTGGTCGAACGGCTGGACCACGTAGCTGTCGCTCGTGAGCGCCATCCTGGCCCTCACGCCGAAGGCCAGCTCGGTCTGAGCCAGGTGCACGAGCAGCTGCCGCGCGGTCCACTTGCCGGGCGCGTAACTGCGGGCGAGGCCGGCCTGGCCGAGCGCCGACACGATCTGACGGATTCGCGACGGCGTCTCGGCCATCGCCTCGAGAGGATCCCGGCTGCCGAGGCTTGCTGCATAGGGGTTCATGGGACCATCATAGTCCGACCCGGATGAAGGAGGCGCAGGTGAACAGCTTCATGGTGATGGCGGGGGCGAGCCTGGTGCTCGGCATGACCGCGCAGGCCGCCGGCCAGGGCGGGGCCGTTCGCTTCGACGAGACGGCGGCGGCGAGATTCGCGACGCTGGCGCTCGACTGCGTCCACAAGGAATACCCGAACAAGATCGCCCACGTGCTGTCGAGCGACGCGGACGTGCTCCCGCCGCGGGAGCTGACGCCGGCCTTCTACGGGTGCTACGACTGGCACTCTTCGGTCCACGGCCACTGGCTCCTGGTCCGGCTCGCCCGCACCTTCCCGAACGCCCCGTTCGCGGCGAAGGCCAGGGCCGCGGTGGCCCAGAGCCTGACGGCCGAGCACATCGCGGGAGAGGTCGAGTACCTGCAGGGCGCGGGGCGCACGAGCTTCGAGCGGCCCTACGGCCTGGCCTGGCTGCTGCAGCTCGACGCCGAACTCCGGGGATGGAACGACCCGCAAGCGGCGACCTGGGCTGCCACGCTCAGGCCGCTCACCGAGGCGGCCGTCGCGAGGTTCAAGGAGTGGCTGCCCAAGCTGGCGAACCCGATTCGCATCGGCGAGCACGACCAGACGGCGTTCTCGTTCGGCCTGATCCTGGATTGGGCGCGCGCGACCGGCGACCGCGCGACAGCCGACCTGCTGACGGCGAGGATCCGCGACTACTACCTGAAGGATCGGGGTTGCCCGCTGTCGTGGGAGCCGTCCGGCCAGGACTTCCTCTCTCCGTGCCTCGCCGAGGCCGACCTCATGCGGCGGGTCCTGCCGCCCGCGGACTTCGCGACCTGGCTGACCGCGTTCCTGCCCGAGATTCCCAGGGACGACAGGGCCGGGTGGCTGGTGCCCGCGGTCGTCACGGACCCGGGAGACCCGAAACTGGCGCACCTCGACGGCCTGAACCTGAGCCGGGCCTGGATGCTGGAAGGGATTCAGTCGGGCCTGCCCGCGGGTGACCTCCGGCGGCGGGCGCTGAGCATCACCGCGGCGCGGCATCGGGATGCCGGGCTGCGCGCCGTGACCGGCGAGCACTACGAGGGCGGCCACTGGCTGGGCAGCTTCGCGGTGTACCTGACGACGGGAAGGGGACTCCAGGAGAATCGCGCGAAGTAGAGATCTTGCGAAGTGCGAAGTACGAAGTGCGCTTCAGGGGTGGTGACGGTTGGACCAGTCCTGCGGCACCGAGATCGCAAGATCCCTGAGATCGCCCGATCGCAAGATGACGCTATCTCGCCGTGCCGGTAGCAGGTGACGAGGTGGTCGTTGACCATGCCGACCGCCTGCATGAAGGCGTAACAAATCGTCGATCCCACGAACCTGAACCCGCGCCGTTGCAGGTCCTTGCTCAACGCGTCCGACTGTGGCGTCTTCGCCGGCACTTCCTTCATCGTCCGCCACCGGTTGACGCGCGGTGCGCCGCCGGCGAAGGCCCAGAGGTAGGCGTCGAAGGTCCCGAATTCCCGGCGCACCTCCAGGAACGCGCGGGCGTTGCCGATGGCCGCCTCGATCTTCATCCGGTTGCGGACGATGCCCGCGTCCCGGAGCAGGGCGGCGACCTTCCGGCCGTCGTAGCCGGCGACTTTCTCGGCCTCGAACCGGTCGAACACCTCGCGATAGCGCTCCCGCTTGCGCAGGATCGTGATCCAGCTCAGGCCGGCCTGCGCCCCCTCGAGCACCAGCATCTCGAACAAGTGGCGGTCGTCGTGCGCCGGCACGCCCCACTCCTGGTCGTGGTAGGCGAGATACAGCGGGTCGGCGGTCGGCCACGGGCAGCGGATGGGCGTCACGTCAGTACCCCAGCGACTGGCGCAACCAGCGCTCGGCCTCCTCGACTTCCATGCCCTGTCGGTTCGCGTAGTCCTCGACCTGGTCGCGCGCGACGCGGCCCACGCTGAAGTACCTGGCCTGCGGATGGCTCAGGTAGAGCCCGCTGACGCTGGCGGCGGGAGACATCGCGCAGGTCTCGGTCAGCGTGATGCCCATCTTCTCGGCCGCCAGCAGGTCGAACAGGCGGCGCTTCTCGTGGTGGTCCGGACACGCGGGATAGCCGAAGGCCGGGCGGATGCCGCGGTATCGCTCCGCGCGCAGCGCCTCGGTGTCGCGTGCGGCCGCGGGTTCGTAGCCCCACTCGCGACGCGCCTCGGCGTGCAGGTACTCGGCGAACGCTTCGGCGAGGCGGTCGGCCAGGGCCTTGACCATGATGGCGCGGTAGTCGTCGTGGTCCCGCTGGTACCGGGCCGCGAGGTCGTCGGCGCCAATCCCGGCGGTGACCGCGAAACCGCCCACGTAGTCGCGAACGCCGCCGCCGCGGGGCGCCACGAAGTCGGCCAGGCTGAGGCTGGTTCCCGAATCGGCCTGGTCCTCCTGCTGGCGCAGCATCGGGAACCTGGTGATCTCCGTCCGCCGGCCCTCGTCCTCGAACACGACGATGTCGTCGGCGTCGCTCGCGGCCGGCCAGAAGCCGTAGACGCCGTGCGCCGTCAGGAGCCTGCCCGCGACAATCTCGTCGAGCAGCTTCCGGCCGTCGTCGTACAACTCCCGCGCCGCCGCGCCATGTTCCGGGTGGTCGAGCACGGCGGGGAAGCGGCCCTTCACCTGCCACGCGGCGAAGAAGAACGTCCAGTCGATGAGCGGGACCAGGCGCTCGAGCGGCAGGTTGCCGATCTCCCTGCGCCCGGTGAAGGCAGGGGAGGGCGGCTGGTAGGCGTCGTAGTCCAGGCGCAGGGCCCTGGCGCGGGCTTCGGCGATGGCCGCCATGTGGCGCGGACGAGGCGCGCCGAAGCGCTGCCTCAGCGCGTCCTGCTCGATCCGGTTCTCCTCGACGAACGCGGCGCGCGTCTCCGGGTCCATCAGCCGCGCGGCGACGCCCGTGACGCGCGACGCGTCGGCCACGTAGGTCGTCGGGCCGCTGTACCTCCGGGGCGATCTTCACCGCCGTGTGCTGGCGGCTCGTCGTGGCGCCGCCGATGAGGAGCGGGACCTTGAAGCCGGCCCGTTCCATCTCGCGCGCCACCGAGGCCATCTCGTCGAGCGAGGGGGTGATGAGCCCGCTCAGCCCGACCATGTCGGCCTTGCGGGCCGCGGCCTCGGCGAGAATCCGCGCGGCCGGCACCATCACGCCGAGATCGATCACCTCGAAGTCGTTGCAGCCGAGCACGACGCCGACGATGTTCTTGCCGATGTCGTGGACGTCGCCCTTGACGGTGGCCAGCAGGATGCGGCCGCGGCCCGGCCGGCCGCCGGACGTGTCGGCCTCCATGAAGGGCTGGAGGAACGACACCGCCTTCTTCATCGCCCGGGCGCTCTTCACCACCTGGGGCAGGAACATGCGGCCGGAGCCGAACAGGTCGCCGACCCGCTTCATCCCGTCCATCAGCGGGCCCTCGATGATCGAGAGCGGCCTGGGGTACTGCTGCCGGGCCTCCTCGAGGTCCGCCTCCAGGAAGTCGAGGACGCCGTGCACGAGCGCGTGCGAGAGCCGGCCCTCGACGGCGCCGGCCCGCCACGCCAGGTCCGCCTCCTTCTTCCGGGTTTCCCCCTTCACGCCGGCGGCGAACTGCACGAGGCGCTCGGTCGCGTCCGGCCGCCGATCGAACAAGAGGTCCTCGACGCGCTCGAGCAGGTCGGGAGGGATGTCCTCGTAAACCGCCAACTGGCCCGCGTTGACGATCCCCATGTCGAGGCCGGCGCGGATCGCGTGGAACAGGAAGGCGGAGTGCATCGCCTCGCGCACCGGCTCGTTGCCGCGGAAGGCGAACGACAGGTTGCTGATGCCGCCGCTGACGCGGGCCTGCGGGAACCGCTCCTTCAGGCGGCGCGTCGCCTCGATGAACGCGACGGCGTACCCGTTGTGCTCCTCGATGCCCGTGCCGACGGCCAGGACCGCGGGATCGAAGACGATGTCGGACGGACGCCAGCCCGCGCGCGTGGTGAGCAGTTGGAATGCCCTGGACAGCACCTCGACCTTCCGGTCGGCGGTGTCGGCCTGGCCCTGCTCGTCGAATGCCATCACGACGGCGGCGGCGCCGTAGCGGGCGATCGCCCGGGCGTGGCCGAGAAAGGCGTCTTCGCCCTCCTTGAGGCTGATCGAATTGACGATCGCCTTGCCCTGGACGCACTTGAGGCCCGCCTCGATGACCGACCACTTCGAGCTGTCGATCATGACCGGGATCCGCGCGATCTCCGGTTCGGTGGCGATTAGGTTGAGGAACCGCGTCATCGCCTGCTCGGAGTCGAGCAGCCCCTCGTCCATGTTGACGTCGAGGATGTTCGCGCCGCCCCGGACCTGGTCGAGCGCGACGTCGGTGGCCTTCGAGAAGTCGCCCGAGGTGATGAAACGGCGGAACCGGGCGGACCCCGAGACGTTCGTCCGCTCGCCGATCATCTGGAAATTGCTGTCGGGCCGGATCGTGAGCGGCTCGAGCCCCGCGTAGCGCGTGAACGTGTCGCCGGCCTCGGGGACCGGACGCGGCGCCAGCCCCTCGACGGCGGCGGCAATCTCGCGGATGTGGTCCGGCGTCGTCCCGCAGCAGCCGCCGACGATGTTCACCAGCCCGTCGCGGGCGAACTGCCCGAGCAGCGACGAGGTCTCCTCCGGCCGCTCGTCGTACTGGCCGAAGGGGTTGGGCAGGCCGGCATTGGGGTAGCAGACGACGAACGTGTCGGCGGCGCGCGCCAGGTCGGCCACGTAGGGCCGCATCTCCCGGGCGCCGAGGGAGCAGTTGATGCCGACCGCCAGCGGCCGGGCGTGCGCGATCGAGATCCAGAACGCGTCGATCGTCTGCCCGGACAGCGTGCGGCCGCTCCGGTCGGCGATCGTCGCCGAGATCACGAGGGGCAGCTCGACGCCCGTCTCGTCGAAGACGTCGAATGCCGCCGCGATGGCCGCCTTGGCGTTGAGCGTGTCGAAGATCGTTTCGATCAGAAGGAGGTGGCAGCCGCCCTCGGCCAGGCCGCGGATCTGCTCGGCGTAGGCCGCGCGCACGAGGTCGAACGTCGTGGACCTGAACGACGCGTCGGCGACGTCCGGCGAAATCGACAGCGTCTTGTTGGTCGGGCCGACCGAGCCGGCGACCAGGCGGGGGCGGTCGGGCGTCCGGGCGGTCCAGGCGTCGGCGGCGCGGCGGGCGATGCGGGCCGCGGCCAGGTTCATTTCGCGGACCACGGGCTCGAGCCCGTAGTCAGCCTGGGCGATCGAGGTGGCGCCGAACGTGCAGGTCTCGACGATGTCGGCGCCGGCGGCCAGGTACTGCTGGTGAATCCCCTCGACGACGTCGGGCCGCGTCAGCGGCAGGACGTCGTTGTTCCCCTTCAGGTCGCGCGGATGGGCGGCGAACCGCGTGCCGCGGAAGTCGGCCTCCGTCAGTCCCTGCCGCTGCACCATCGTGCCCATCGCCCCGTCGAGGACGAGGATCCGGCGGGCCAAAAGCGCCGCGAGCACGGAAGCGGTTGAATGGGACATACCGGTTGATTGTACACTGGCAATCATGCCCATCAGGATTCTCGTGACCGGGGGAACCTTCGACAAACAGTACCGACGAAATCCACGCACGGCTCGTCTTCAAGGACTCGCAGGTCGGCGAGATGCTGCGCCTCGGCCGGTGCCGCCTGGACGTGCAGATTCGCACGATCATGATGGTGGACAGCCTGGACATGAGCGACGCCGACCGGCAGGCGATCGTGCAGAACTGCCGGCAGTGCGACGAGCTGAAGATCGTCCTCACGCACGGCACCGACACGATGGTCGAGACCGCGGCGGCGCTGGCCCGGGCCGAGGAGATGGAGAAGAAGACGATCGTGCTGACCGGGGCGATGATCCCGTACGCCTTCGGCAGCTCGGACGGGATGTTCAACCTCGGGTCGGCGCTCTCGTTCGTGCAGACGCTTCCGCCGGGCGTCTACGTGGCGATGAACGGGCGGGCCTTCCGGTGGGACCAGGTCCGGAAGAACCGCCAGACCGGCGTCTTCGAGGCCGTAGTATCATGAGGGGCCCGACCACCTGAGAGGGAGGATGCGAGCGTGACGATCGAACAGGCCATCAAGACCGGGATCGAATTCGAGCTGCAGGTGCGGCACGTGTACTCGGAGGCCGCGAAGAAGTTCCGGGATCCGGTCGCGCGCAAGATCTTCGGCGTGCTCGCCGACGAGGAAGACCGGCACGTGCAGTATCTCGAGAGCCGCCTCGACGAGTGGGAGAAGACCGGCAGGGTCACCGCCGCGTCCCTCGAGACGGTCATCCCGTCGCAGGCCGCCATCGACGGCGCGATGGGCAAGCTCGCCAGGCGGATGGCCGTGCAGGACTTCGACGTCGAGCTCGAGATGCTCAAGAAGGCCCTCGCCCTCGAGATCGAGGCGACCGACTTCTTCAAGCAGATGGTCGCCGAGCTGAAGGACGAGGAGCGGAAGCTGTTCAACCGGTTCGTCGAGATCGAGGCCGGCCACGAGGCGATCGTGCAGGCCGAGATCGACGCCCTCACGGGCCTCGGGTTCTGGTTCGACTACACCGAATTCCGACTTGAAGGCGCGTAGATACCTCCGCGCCCCGACCGGCTTCAGGCTCCAGGCTTCGGGCTCCAGGCTTCGGACGTCAGGCTTCGGGCCGCGTCAGGCGTGTCACGCCTGACACGGCTTGTTCACGCCGCCGGACGGATATTCTGGTTCAGGCTGAACGCGTTCTGGGGGTCGTACTTCTTCTTGAGCGCGGCCAGCCGCGCGTAATTCCCGCCGTAGGCGGCCGCCACGCGCCCGCCCTCTTCCTGCGTCATGAAATTCACATACGCGCCCCCGGTCGCGAACGGTGCCGCCGCCGCGAACAGCCCTCGTGCCCACGCGACGCAGGCGTCGTCCTTCGCCGGATCGGACCAGCGCCCGTGCACGTTCAGCACGTGCTGGGCGTCCCGGTGCGTGTAGGCGGTGGCCTCGGCTGCCACCCGGCTCACCGCGCCCCCGAGCTGCGCCATCGCAATCTCGGTCTGGGGATCGGGAAGGGTCCGCGCGTGCTCGACGAGCACGTCGATGAGCCCGTCCTCCAGCCCCAGGAAATCGTGTGACTTCCAGTAGTTGCGCGCGCCCGGCACCAGCAGCGGGTCCAGGATGGCCTGCCAGGCCGTATAGGGGTGAGGCGCCACGACGTCGGCCACCGGGTGACCGAACGCGCGGAGCGGCTGCGCCACCCGGACGCCGTCCGCCACGGCGCCTGCATAGCACATCGCCAGCGCCAGGATTTCCTTGCCGTGCCATTCCGGCGGGAGGAATGGCAGCGGCGGCGCCTGCCGCATCACGAACCAGCACACGAACTGGTCGGGTGTGGTCTTCATGAAATCGCGGTAGAAGCGGAGCACGTCGCGCGCCGCGTCGAGCGGGTGGACCACGAGACCCGACAGCACCTCGGGTCCGATCGGATGCAGACGGAACTCGAACGACGTCACCACGCCGAAGTTGCCGCCGCCGCCGCGGATGGCCCAGAACAGGTCCGGGTGGTCGAGCGGACTCGCGGTCACCTTCTCGCCCGAGGCCAGGACGAGATCGGCCGACAGGAGGTTGTCGATGGTCAGGCCGAGGCTGCGGCTGAGCCAGCCGAAGCCGCCGCCGAGCGTGAGCCCGGCCACGCCGGTGGTGGAGTTGATGCCGACGGGCGTGGCCAGCCCGTGCGCCTGCGTGGCGCGATCGAGGTCGGCCAGGGTCGCGCCGGGGCCGACGAGCGCCGTGCGCGCCTGCGGATTCACGCGCACGTCGTTCATGCCCGAGAGGTCGATCATCATCCCGCCGTCGCAGACGGCGTTGCCGGCGATGTTGTGCCCGCCGCCGCGCACCGACACCAGCAGTTGGTGGGCGGCGGCCAACCGCACGCTCGCCACCACGTCTTCAACGGTCGCGCAGCGGACGACCATCGCGGGCTTGCGGTCGATCATCGCGTTCCAGAGGGTGCGCGCGGTGTCGTATTCGGTCGATCCCGCGAAGAGGAGCCGGCCACGAAGCGCGGCCGTGAGGGAGGCGATCGAGCCGCTCGGTACAGCAGTCGTCGCGCCGGAACGGGTCTTGACCTGGACGTCTGGCATTGGGGGCCTCCGTCAGTCAAAAGTATTGGTTGTTGGGCTACCTCTTCCAGTTTACAACAGCTTCGGCGATCAGTTCTGCCGGCCGATCGGGGCCCTCGTCCCCGGCTTGGGGTACGGACGAGAGACCTTGCCCACAGTGTCCGCCGGGCGCTCGACGCTCCTGGGCGAAGAGACCGCAGCGCGGCCCGGTTGCCACGTGAAACCGACCGCCAGGTTCTCGATCCCCGGCTGCACCTGCTGGGTGGCGCTGACGAAGGTGGGATTGTCGAGGATATACAGCATGCCAGCGGGTCCCCCGGTCGGTCCCCAGTTCCCGTTGTAGGTTACGATCGCCAGGCCCGACGTTCCCCAACGAGTGAGCGCGACAGGGTCGCCGACGAGATCGGGAAGCTTCAGGGAGCTCACCGGCGTGAAGTTGGACTGATTGAAGGAGTCGATCGCATAGCCGTCGCTGACGTACGACGATGTCAGATGCAGGACGAAGACGCGGTTGAGCGAGGAGTCGGGGAGAACGAGGCCGAAAGCACTGTACTTGCCCACGTGCCTGCCGGTGGCCGGATTGGTCGCGTAGCCGTCGTCGGCGTAGAGGTAGCCCGTGCCCCGGTCGAAGTGGATCGTCATCCAATAGCGCGTCAGCACGTCCCGATCGGTCCGGAGGAGTGTCGCGCCGTTCGCATCCACGCCAATCGTGGATAGTTCGAATCCGGAGGACTCGTTGTCCGCCGCGTACAGGATCGAGTCAGTGAGGCCCCATTGGAGCGTGTCGAACAGGTTGACGCGGGGGGGACGCTGCGGGCGGGCCGTGCCGTTGTCGAAGATGACCAGGCCCTGGTTCTCAGCCGAGAAGCCCAGGAGCCCGAGGGCAATCGCGGTCGTCTGCGCCGAGTCGGGCGCAGGCTGGAGGTCCATCGCCACGTACGGTCCATAGGTGGCGTCTGCGCCGAGAGACCAACTCGTCACCGAATCGAGCTGGGGTGCGCGGAATTGCGTGGCGAGATTGAGCTCCGCGTAGGCGGTGTAGCCGAGCGTTCCATCGCGCGAAACGCGCAGCATGATAGGGTCCGGTGCGACGCCGGCAACCTCCGAGATGCTGCCGCTCGCGGGGTCGATCGCCACGACCGAGTTGGGGTACCGGGAATCCACACTCCAGACGGGCGCGTACAGCCGGGAGCTGTGCGCATCCCACGCGATGTCGATGCTAGAGAGGTTTCGGGCGATCAGGCCGTTCGACGCTGGCAGGATTGTGAACGCCAGTGAGTTGACGGCGTAGGACAGGCTGTCATTGGCCACCGACACCGTGGCGGGACCAGCCTGGGTCAGATTCGAAGCCGGGACGACCGCCTGCAGCTCGGTGGAGGAGTGGAAGGCCGTCGTCAGCCGCTGGCCATTCCAGCAGATCGTGGCGCCGGACTGGAACTCCGAGCCGGAAACCGTCAGGACGAGATCCGCGCTTCCGGCGGTCGCGCTCTCCGGAGTCATGGCGGTGAAGACCGGCAGCGCATCGACGGGAGTACCGCCCGTGAAGTCCGGGGCGGCCGAGGCATTGATGAACGTGCCGTCGACGAGGTAGACGGCCGCCGTATCGCCAGTGGCCTCGGCGACGGTGTTGAACGCGACGCCCGCACGACCCCACCGAATCAGGTGCTGCACCTTGCCCGTGGCATCCGGAATGGGAAGATCCCCGAGATGGCGGTAGGTGTTCTTGTCGAAGGCGCGGAGCGTGAAGCCGCGTTGCGCAGCGTACTGACTCGCATCACGACCGAGGAAGAACACGACGGGCTCCGCCGGGTCGAGGAAGCAGGTGTACGGGTACAGGTCCCGCAGGTTGAAAGTCCCCGCAACGACTCCGGTGGACGGGTCGAAGGCGCGGCCGTCGTCGGCGTAGAGGAGCCCGGTGGAGCGATCGTAGGAGCTCGCGCCGCCGAAATCGGGGAACACGGCGCGGTAGGAGTTGCCCATCCGGACGCCTGAAGCGTCGACGTTCAGCACGTAAACGTCGTACGCGTGGCCATACAGCGTGCCGTCATCCTGGCCCATTGGAGCGACGTCCTCTCCAGCGTGAAGCTCCCTGAGGTCGTCGTGGGGCGCTGGATGCCGCCGTCGAAGATGGCCACTGCGCCGGAGGCCGACGAACTGGTCTGGGGGCTGCCGATGACGACCGCGAGCATATCGGGGTTCACGGGCGCTGGCTGCATCGCGAACGCGACCTGTGGACCGCGGAGCGCGTCAGGCGGGAGGTCGATTCTCAAGTCGGGTGTCAGGTCGGGCAGCGTCAGGCGCTGGATGGCGTTGGCGCCGTCGATGCTGACCCAGAGGTGCGACGCGTCGGCGGACAGGGCGAGCCGCCTGGGGTCGCTGCCCACGGATACAGGGGCGGTCGCCGTGCCGGTGAGTGGATCGATGGCGACCACGCTATTGCCGTTGACGCTGGTAGCGGGCAAGACCGCGTAAATCCGGCCCCGGGAGGCGTCCCACACCATCCCGGTCGCGACCATGTTGAGGTTGGTGATGTGATTGGGGCCTCCAGCCGGCGCCGGCCCGATCGTGAAGACGAGGGCGGTCGAGCTACCACCGCCCGGCGATGGATTGACGACGGTGACGCTCGCGTTTCCCACCCACACGAGGGCCTCGGCCGGAACGTTCGCCGCCAACTGGCTGCCGCTGACGTAGGTCGTCGAGAGAGCGACGCCGTTCCACCGAACCAGGGAAACGCTCGTGAAGCCGGAGCCGTTGACGCTCAGCGGAAACCCGATGCTCCTCGCCGGAATCTGGGACGGCGCGATGCCGGTCACAAGCGGTGCGGGGTTGAGGACGTCGAACGAGACGCTCGTCGACCTTCCGCCGTCGTTGCCAGGATTCAAGACCGTGATGAACACCCCTCCACCCGCGGCGAGCCGGCTGGCCGGCACCGTCGCCGTGAGTTGAGTCGCGCTGACATACGTCGTCGCCAATGCGTTGTCGTTCCAGCGCACGACTGAGTCGGAGCGGTAATTGCTCCCCACCACCGTCAGGGTGAAACCGGTCGCGCCGGCCGCGACGCTCGTCGGCGATATCGAGATGAGGGAGGGCACCGCCCGCACGGACGTCTGTCCACTGCTGGAACTGCCGCCGCACGCTTGCAGGGAGAAGATCGCGGAGACGCCCACGAGTGCGACGACCGGCCACCGACACCGCTGGCTACGCATACGGGTGGCTCCTGCGTGGGGCTGAGCGGCATGGCCGCCTCGACGGAATGCCGCGCGGGGGCTCGATTTACGGCGCAAGCATAGATCCCCGCGCACCAGCGGGGAAGGAGAAACGGCGCAGGAAGAACCGCGCACGGAAAGAACCGCGCACGGAAAGAACCGCGCACGGAAAGAACCGCGCAAGTCTGGCCTCACGGCCGTCAGTCGTCAGCCGTCGGCCGTAAGGCGTAAGCCGTGAGGCGTAAGGGGCCGACTGACACAGGATCCGGGTCACGTAGCTGACAGAGGATCCGGGTCAGGTACAGGACTGAAAGTGATGGCGGTGGAAGCTGTGGGCAACGCGGTCGGCCGCGTTGTCCAAGGAGCTTGAGGATGCGTTCTGTGCATCCTCAGTTCCGGCAGCTTCCACGGCCGGGTTTCAGGTACGCTGCCATACGGGAGGCATGGCAGCATGGCAAAAAAACGTCTTCGCGTGGCGCCACGCGCTGGTGGCTGCCGTGCGGCGCGGGCTGTCTCAGCGGGCGGTTGCCCGGCGCTTTCGCGTGGGACTCGGCACCGTCCAACGGTGGGTCGCACGGGCCTCCGGCCAGCGCTTGAATCGGGTCTGCTGGACGGATCGCCCCCATGTGCCCCGGCGGGTGGCGCGAACGCCGCCGAACCTGGAATGCCGGATCGTCGAGTTGCGCGCCACGCTGAAACACGAGAGCGACCTGGGCGAGTACGGGGCGGCGGCGATCGCCCGCGCCTTGTCGGCCGAAGGGGCTGCCGTGCCGAGCGAGCGCACTATCCATCGGGTGCTGGTGCGTTACGGGGCCTTGGACCATCGCCGTCGTGTGCGGCGGCCTGCTCCGCCGGCCGGCTGGTACCTGCCGGCGTGTGCGGCGCAGGAGGCCGAGCTGGACAGTTGGGACTTCGTCGAGGGCTTGGTCATTGCGCATGGACCGGAAGTCGAGATCCTCAATGTCATCAGCTTGCATGGCGGCTATCCCGGGGCGTGGCCTGATCGGCCCTACACGGCCGTGCGCACGCTGGACACGATCCTCGAGCATTGGCGGCACGTCGGCGTGCCGGCGTACGCGCAGTTCGACAACGACACGCGGTTCCAAGGCCCTCACCAGCACCCGGATGTCATCAGTCGTGTCATGCGTCTCTGCTTGCAGCTCGACGTCATCCCCGTGTTTGCGCCACCGCGTGAGCATGGCTTCCAGAACCGCATCGAGAATTTCAACGGCCGCTGGCAAAGCAAGGTCTGGGCGCGCTTTCACCACGAGGCCCTGTCCGACCTGCAGCAGCGATCCGCTCGTTACCTGGCCGCCGCTCGCGCGCGGCTGGCGCCGCGCAGTGACAGCCTGCTCCCTCGCCGTCCTGTTCCGGCGTCGTTTCAGCTCGACCTCCAAGCGCCGCCTCACGGGTGCCTGGTCTTTCTCCGACGAACCGACGACCACGGTCGCATCACCTTGCTCGGTCATGCCTGGGCCATCGACCCCCTGTGGCCGCATCGTTTGGTCCGTGCTGAAGTCGATCTCGACCACCATCGGATCGACATCTACCGTCTCCGGCGTCGGGAACCGCTGGACCAACCGTTGGTCCAGAGTATCAACCACCGTCTGCCCGTCCGACGGTTCCGCGAGTGACCCGGATCCTCTGTCAGTTGCCATGAATCACCCGTTCAGGTGACCCGGATCCTCTGTCATGTGGCCCGTAAGGCGTAAGGCGTAAGGCGTGCGGCGCCAGCCCCCGTCACTGCTTGCTCACATTCACGTAATACAGCTCCGTCGCCACCTCGAACTCGTTCTTCCCGAGCGTGGTCGTCATCACCTTCCAGTCCGTCGTCGGCTGAATCGTCTGCCACCGGCCCTTGGCGCCCACCTTGATCGGCATGTTGAACCCGTTGACGCCAGCCGTCCACCGGTAGGCCACCTGGCCGTCTTCGAGGAACTCGAGATCGAGCGTCGGCAGCGGCGCCTGCCGCAAGTACTCGTCGAAGATCGGCGTCAGGTCACGGCCGGTCCGCCGGTTGAAGAACGCGACGATGTCCTCGGTCGCGATGTTCTTGTACTTGAACTCCTGGAAGCACGCCTTGATGAGCGCGAACCACTGCGCGTCGTTGTCGATGACGTGCCGCAGGGTGTTGAGGAACAGGGCGCCCTTGAAGTACTGGTCCTGCGACGGCGTCCGGTTGATCCCCTTCGGCGTGATGATCGCCTCGCGGTTGCGGACCTTCGACTTGTAGCCGTTGATGTACTTGAGCGCGTCGTCGTACCCCCACATGTGCTCGACGTAGAGCGCTTCCATGTAGGTGCCCCAGCCCTCGTGGATCCACATGTCCGAGATGTCGGCCGCCGTGACGGCGTTGCCGAACCACTCGTGCGCGCTCTCGTGGATGATGATGAAATCGAAGCGCGGGCTGATGCCGACGCCGGTCCAGTCGCGCTCGAGGTACCCGTTGGCGAAGTGGTTGCCGTAGGTCACCGCCGTCTGGTGCTCCATCCCCGAGTACGGCGCTTCGATGAGCTTGTACCCGTCCTTCTCGAACGGGTAGCGCCCGAAGTACCGCTCGAACGCCTCGATCATCGACTTCGCCTGGACGAACTGCTTCTTCGCCTTGTCGAGGTCCTCGGGCAGCGCGTAGAAGTCGAGGGTGAGCCCGTTGGCGGTGTCCGAGAAGTGCTCGTACCGCCCGATGTTGAGCGAGACGTCGTAGTTGTTGATGGGGTAGTGGATCAGCCAGTCCCAGCGCGTGTAGCCGTCGCCGAGATCGGTCTTGCCCTGGAACTTCCCGTTCGACACGTCCACCAGGTCGTTCGGGATCGAGACGCTCAGCCGCATCTCGTCCACTTCCTCGCGCTGCTGGTCCTTGTTGGGCCACCAGATGCTCGCGCCGATCCCCTGGCAGGCGGTGTTGATCCACGGGCGGCCTGCCGGGTCCTTGCCGAAGGTGAAGCCGCCAAAGCGCCCTGTCGCCTTCGGCTGGCCGGAATAGTAGAAGTCGATGGCGTAGGCCTGGCCCTTCTTCAGCGCGGACGGGAAGTCCACGAACACCGCGCCGGCCTCGCGTTCGTACTTGAGTACGGTCGTGCCGAGCAGGATCCGGTCCACCTGGAGCGCGTCGGTCAGGTCGAGCTGGATGCGCGTGCCGTCGGCGAGCATTCGGAACCGGATCGTGTTCCGGCCGCTGATCGCCTGCTTCACCGGGTCCACGCGGATGTCGAGCGCGTAGGACACCAGTCGGTTGTTGGCGCGGTAGGGACCCCAGCCGCCGCGCAGGATGTCGGCCCGCGTCGGCTCGCGCGGCGGAGCCGCCGGCGCCCCGTTCATCCGGTACTCCTTCGGCGGCTCGACGCCCAGCAGCCACTTCACGAAGTAGTCCCACCGCCGACGCATCATGTAAGCCGAGGCCGAGCCGTAGCCGTGGTTCTGGTTCGGCAGCATCAGCAGGTCGAAGTCCTTGTTCGCCTTGATGAGCGCGTCGGCCACCAGCATCGTCTGGTAGGGCGGCACGTTGGTGTCCATGGTGCCGTGAGCGAGCAGCAGGTGGCCCTGCAGGTTCTTCGCGAACTCCTGGTTCGCCTCGGCCGCGTAGCTGTCGGTCCCCTCGGGGCCGCGCGTGACCAGCCCCTGGTAGCGCTCGCCCCAGTCGTCCTCGTTCAGGCGCTGATCGTGGTTGCCCGACTCGGCGATCCCGGCCTGGAAGAAGCCGGGGAAGCGGAACATCGCCGTCGTCGTCGCGAAGCCGCCGCCCGAGTGGCCCCAGATCCCGGCGCGCGTGAGATCGATCCACGGGAAGCGCGCCGCCAGCTCCTTCATGCCGGCGATCTGATCGGGAATGGTGTTGTCGCGGCCCATCGCGCCGTAATAGGCATCCTGGAACGCCTTCGACCGCCCGGGCGTGCCCATGCCGTCGATGGTGACGACGACGAAGCCGAGTTCGGCGAGCGCCTGCCGGTCGCCGCGCGCGGCGGCAAACGCGCGGCTGCCCGTCGAACCGGTCTGCGGGCCCGGGTACACGTTGTTGACGATGGGATACTTTCGCGCCGGGTCGAAGTTGATCGGCCGGAACAGCAGGCCGTAGATGTCGGTCTTGCCGTCGCGCGCCTTCATCTTGATCTGGATCGGCGGCTGCCAGCCGGTGGCCCGGAGCCGCGAGATGTCGGCCTTCTCGAGCATCATCACGAATTTGCCGTTGCCGTCCCGGAGAGCGATGGCCGGTTCCTGGTCGGGCTGCGAGTACGTGTCGACGAGGTAGCGTCCGGTGGGGGAGAGCTGGACTGCGTGGTCCGAGATGAGAGGCGTCAGCGGCGTGTAGCCCGAGCCGTCGAGCCCGATCCGGTACGCGTGGCGGAAGTACGGGTCCTCGCCCGGCTCGCGCCCCTGCGCCTCGAACCAGATGGTGCGCGACTTCTCGTCGAGCCTCAGCATTTGCATCACCGGCCCATCACCCGACGTGACCTGCCGCTTCAGCGCGCCCGTGGCCAGGTCGTACAGGTAGATGTGGCCCCAGTTGTCCCGCTCGGAATACCAGAGCACCTCGCCGGCGTCCCAGAGGATCTGGCAGCCGATGCGCGACTCGGTACTGCGTGGCGACCTTCTCGCTCATGACGGTCCGAACGGCGCCGGTGGCCGCCTCGGCGACGTGCAGGACGGCTTCCTTGTGGTCGCGCGAGGTCGAGATGAACGCGAACTGCCGACCGTCAGGGCTCCACTTCCAGTCGTCCAGGCTCACGTCGTCGCCGAGCGTGGCGCGGTGGAAGTCGGGCTCCATCTTCAGCCGTACCACGCGACCGGAATCGGCGTCGACGATGACCCGGTGGAGCATGGCCACCACCGGGTCGCCCGGCAGCGGGAACTTCGAGACGCGCAGCGCCGGGTGCGTGACGGGGGAGACGGGCGTGTTGACGAGATACATCTCGCCGACCTTCCGCTCGTCCTGCTGGTAGGTCGCGATCTGCTTCGAGTCGGGCGACCAGAGGACGATGGCGCGGTCGCTGCTGCTCCAGCCGGCATTGTCGGTCGCGTAGCCGAAGTACTTCTCGCCATCGGTGGTGAGCTGGCGTTCCTTGCCAGTGGCGAGATCCCGGACCCACAGGTTCCAGTCGCGAATGAACACCGACCGCTTCCCGTCGGGGGAGGGAACGTCGGCGCGCCCCTGGCCGCGCCGGCCCTGGCGCCCGGTCGCGGCGGCGCCAGGAACGGCGCCTTCAGTGGCGGCCTCGGCGCAGCGCGCGCCCAGCACGTCGCAGCGCCACGTCTTGCCGTTCAGGTCGAACGACACCGCCTTCAAGTCCGGCGAGAAGGCAATCGTGCGGAAGGGCAACTCCCGCGCCGAGTACTTGCCGCCCGCGGCCGTCGAGAGCGCCGCCGCCAGCCTGGCGTGGTCGAACGCCGGCCTGCGCGTCCGCGCGGCGGGATCGACGAGGACGAACTCGTACCCGTCGGGCACCTGGTAGCGGTACCAGAACGAGTCCCCAGGCAGCCAGTTCGCGGTGAGCTGGCCGCCGATGACGAGCGCGTTGACGGCCGGCGCCAGCAGGCGCTCGGCGCGCGCGTAGTCGGCCGCGGTGAGCGGACGGGGACCTTCGGCCCGGCGGTCCTGGCCGGACGACGCGCTCGTCGCGGCGAGAACACCCATCAGGACGAGCAGGCCCATGGTGACGGGCAGGCAACGGCGAACGGGACGACAGGATCGACGCATGATGATCTCGCGGACAGGAAGTGGCTGCCAGGCGGGAGCCACGGTTGTTCGGCAGATCATACACGCGACGCCGTAGAATGGCGTCCATGAGACGCGATGGCGTGGCCTGGACCTTCGCCGGCCTGACGCTGGTGTTCCACCTCGTCACCATCCAGGGCTACGGCTACTTCCGCGACGAGCTGTACTACCTGGCCAACGGCGAGCACCTCGGCTTCGGCTACGTCGAGCACCCGCCGTTCATCGGGCTCGTCGCCGCGTTCGTCCGGGCCACCCTCGGCGACTCGAGGTTCGCGATCCGGCTGCTGCCGGCGCTTGCCGGCGCGGCCACCGTCTGGATCGGCGTCCGCCTGGCCTCGGAGTTCGGAGGCGGACGGTTCGCCCGGCTGCTGGCCGGCGTGTCCCTGATGGTCATGCCTGGCCTGATCGGCACCTGCTCGATCCTCTCGATGAACGCGTTCGACGTCTTCTTCTGGGCGGCGTGCGCGCTGGTCATGACGCGGATTCTCCGGGGCGGCGACGCGCGGCTCTGGCTGGTCTTCGGCCTCCTGGCCGGCGTGGGCCTCGAGAACAAGATCAGCGTGCTCTTCCTGGGCTTCGGCATCGTCGCCGGCCTGGTTCTCTCGCGGCGCTGGGAGGCCTTCCGGACTGGCTGGTTCTGGGCGGGGGGCGCGCTTGCGTGCCTCATCTTCGCGCCCTATGTCGTATGGCAGGCCTCACACGGCTGGCCGCTTCTCGAGTTCATGGCGAACGCCAGGCGCCTCAAGAACGTGGACCTGCCGGTCGCCGCGTTCATGCGCGAGCAGGCCCTGCTTGCCAACCCGCTGGCGCTGCCGGTGTGGGTGGCGGGCCTCGGGTACCTCCTGCTGGCGCGCGCCGCGCGCCCGTTTCGCGCCGTCGCCTGGATCTACCCGGCGGTGCTGGCGGCGATGCTCACCGCCGGCGACGCCAAGCCCTACTACATGATCCCGTGCTACACGGTGCTGTTCGCGGCCGGGGGCGTGGCCATCGAGCGAGTTGCGGGCAGTCTGGTTCGGGTGGTCATTGTCGCGCTCGTGATCGCAGGCGGGGTGCTGGCGGCGCCGCTGGCCAAGCCCGTGCTCCCGCTCGAGACGTTCGTGCGCTACTCCCGCGCGCTGGGGCTGAGCGCCTCGGCGGGAGAGCGCCAGGCGCTCGGCCGGCTGACCCAGATGTACGCGGACATGCAGGGCTGGCCCGAGTTGGCCGGGACGGTGGCGGAAGTCTACGGTACCCTGCCGGCCGCCGACCGTGCGAAGGCCTGCATCTTCGCCCAGAATTACGGGCAGGCCGGAGCCATCGACCTCTTCGGCCCGCGCCTGGGCCTCCCGAAGGTGATCTCGGGCCACAACAGCTACTACTTCTGGGGACCGCGCGGCTGCTCGGGCGACGTGCTGATCGTGATTGGCGACAACCGCGCGCGCCTCGAGGAACTGTTCGAACACGTGGAACTCGGCGCGATCTACCGGTGCCCCGACTGCATGCCCTACGAGGCGACCAAGAGCGTTTGGGTCGCGCGCACGCTCAGGCGCGGGACGCTGCAGACGCTCTGGCCCAAGATCAAGCGGTTCATCTGACCGCTACTTCTTCACCCTGGTGAAGTGGAACATCGTCGGCGGCATCGCGCCGGCGGTTCGATCTTATTGCGCCGCCGCTGCCGTAGAATGTGGCGACGCCATGCTGCACATCAATCCCGGCCGTCTGCGCGCCCGGCTCGAACGGATGAGCGAGTTCGGCCGGTCCCCCGGCGGCAGCTTCGCCGACGGCGTGACCCGCGTCGCCTATTCCGAGGCCGACCGCGCCGCTCGCGCCTGGCTCTCGGACGTGATGAGGACTGCGGGGCTCGACGTGCGCGTCGACGCCGCCGGCAACCTCATCGGGCGAAGGGAGGGCCGCGAGGGCGGGGCGGCGCCGATCCTGTTCGGGTCTCACAGTGACTCGGTCGTCGCCGGCGGGAACTTCGATGGCCCCCTGGGCGTCGTTGGGGCGGTCGAAGTCGTTCAGGCCCTCGTCGAGCAGGGTGTCGCGACGAACCACCCGCTGGAGGTCGTCGTGTGGACCGACGAGGAGGGCGTGGCCTACGGCGACGGCCTGAGCGGCAGTCGAGCCGTCGCGGGGGAGATGACGGCCGCCGAACTCGAGAAGGTCCGGGGCGGGTTGCGGAAGGCGGATGCGATTCGCGCCATCGGCGGCGACCCCGACCGCCTCGCGAGCGCCCGGCGCGCGCCGGGGTCGAATCATGCCTACCTGGAACTGCACGTCGAGCAGGGCGGCGTGCTCGACCGGGCCGGCGTCCCGATCGGCGTTGTGGAAGGCATCGTCGCCATCCACCGTTACCAATGCCGGGTGGTGGGAGCCGCCAACCACGCCGGCACGACGCCGATGGCCGACCGCAGCGACGCGCTGCTTGCCGCCTCGATGCTCGTCGAGGCGGTGCACGAGATTGTGATCGGCCGCGAAGGCCGCCACGTGGGAACGGTGGGCAGGCTCGACGTGGAGCCCAACGCCCCCAACGTCATTCCCGGCCTGGTCCGGCTGATCGTCGAGCTGCGCGACCTCGCGACCGATGTCCTGGGCGAGCTGGCGGAAGAGATCAGGGAGAGAGCCTCCGTCATTGCCGTGGCCACCGGCACCGCCATCACCATGGAGCCGTCGAGCTTCCACAAGCCGGCGCTGGCATCGCCGCACGTGCGATCGGCCATCGCGGAAAGCGCGGACCGGCTGGGTTTCGCGCACCTGCCGCTCCCCAGCGGCGCCGGGCACGACGCCCAGATCATGGCGGCGCTCGGCCCCATGGGGATGATCTTCGTGCCCTCGGCCGGCGGCGTCAGCCACTCGCCGCGCGAGTGGACCTCGTGGGAGGACTGCGCCCGCGGCGCCGACGTGCTGCTGGCGAGCGTGCTCGCCCTGGACGAGCTTCAGTCCCCCCCGTCGTCCGGGCTATGATGTGGCGTTCAGAAAGTGGACCCTCAACGGAGGCTGCCCGTCATGCTCAGAAGACTGCTCCTCGCCGCCCTCCTGATGCTGGCGCCGGCGCTTGTCGCCGCCATGCCCGGCCTGCCGCAGGCGACTCCCGCGCCGATTGCGGTCGGCTCGGTGGTGCCGAAGGACGTGGCGCTCACCGACATCTACGGCAAGACGCACTCGCTCGCGGACTTCCGCGGCAAGGTGGTCTTCATACACTTCTGGTCGATCGTCTGCCCGTACGAGAAACTGGCCGAGCCCAAGTGCATCGACATCCAGAAGACCTACGGCGACAAGGGCGTCGTCGAGATTGCGATCAACGCCAACCAGGGCGAGCTGAAGGGTGACGGCGGCGCGCCGTACGCCAGCCTCCGCGACCACGTCGAGAAGGCCGGCGTCAACTTCCTCGTGACCGTGGACCCGGGGAACAAGATCACCGACCTGCTGGGCGGTCAGAGCACGCCGCATTGCTTCGTCATCGACCGCGACGGCGTGCTGCGGTACGCGGGCGCCCTGGACGACGACCCGCGCGGCACCAAGGGGGCCTCGGCCGTCTCCTACGTCCGCGACGCGCTCGACGCGGTGCTGGCAGGCAAGCCGGTCGCCACGCCGACGACCAAGCCCTATGGTTGAAGCGTCAAGAGATAGCCTCTCGTGCAGAGGCAGGCAGAAGGATAAAAAGGGGATGCGGTTCCAGCGCTCGTGGACGGCGGTCGTGTGTCTCCTGCTGCTCGGCGCGTCACGGGTGCAGGCCGCGCAGCCCGAGATTCGCGTGGTGGATCTGAAGGGGCTCGAAGCCGCGCTGGCGGCCCACAAGGGCGAGAGCATCCTGCTCAATTTCTGGGCGATCTGGTGCGAGCCGTGCGTGGCGGAGCTGCCCGATCTGCTCGCGGTGGGCCGCGAGTTCCGGGGGCGCCACGGCATCGTGCTGACCGTCTCCTACGACCTGATGATCCCGGACGCGACGCCGAACGCCGTCCTGAAGCAGATGCGGGCGTTCGTCGGAGCCCGCAAGATCGACGCGCCGGTCTACATCTACAACGCGCCCGACTACGAGGCCATCAACCAGCGCTTCGGGCTGCCGGGCCCCGTGCCGATGACCGTCGCGATCGACCCGGCGGGCCGGGTGGTGGACCGCCACGCGGGCCAGGCCGGCCGGGCCGGCTTCGTCGCGATGATGAAGAAAGCGACAGGCGAGTCGCGCGTGCCAGGGGGCACGAGCCACAGGAGGTAGGTGCTCGTGAAAGATCCGAACTGGATTGAGGGTCTCCCGGCGGCGGTCACCGTGACCTCGGCGGACGGGACGATCGTGGCGATGAATGCGCGGTCGCGCGAGGCGTTTGCCAGCGAGGGCGGGGGCGCCCTCATCGGGAAGAGCGTGTTCGACTGCCATCCGGAGCCCGCCCTCACCAGGATGCGCGCGCTCTACGCGGCTCGGCAGCCGAACCAGTACACGATCCGAAAGAACGGACAGCGGAAGATCATCCACCAGCTGCCGTGGTTCGACGGCGGCGTGTTCGCGGGCTTCATCGAGATCTCCATCCCGATCCCGGACGAGCTGCCGCACTTCGACCGGGGCTGATCGCTGATCTGAGTACGCCTTACGTCTCACGCCTTACGCCCAGGCCACGCGTGACGCCTGTTCTCCGGAGACGTAGCAACCGTCTTGTGAAGTCAAGGAGAGTCGCTACTCCGTGGCGAGCCTCCAAGGCTGCTGATGTTTAACCATCGCATTGAGGATGGTCAGGAGTTTGCGCATCGCGGCCGTCAGGGCGACCTTGCGTTTCTTGCCGGCGGCCACGAGGCGTTGGTAGAAGACCCGGATCGCCGGGTTGTAGCGCGTGGCGACGAGGGTCGCCATGTAGAGCGCGCCGCGGACGGTGGCGCGCCCGCCCCAGATGTGGCGAGTCCCCGAGAGCGTGCCGCTGTCGCGATTGAAGGGGGCGACCCCGACGAGCGCGGCGATTTCGCGCCGCGTGAGTTGCCCGAGCTCCGGAAGTTCCGCGATCAGCACCGCCGCGGTGTGCGGGCCGATGCCGGGGACGGACCGGAGGAGGTCCTCCTCGACGCGCCAGGCGGGCGTGGTCTCGAGCAGCCGGCCGATGTCCCGCGTGGTCTGGGTCAGGCGGCGATCGAGCCAGCGAATGTGCTGGTTGATGTCGCGGCGGACCACCGCGTTGCGCAGCTGGCTGCGGCGATGGCGCTCGGCGACGAGCATCTCGACCAATTGGCGCCGGCGGGCCACCAGCGCGGTGAGGCCCTCGAGCGCGGGGTCGGGGAGCGGGCGGACAGGCGGCTGCACGCGCTCGCCAAAGAGGGCGAGGACGCCCGCGTCGAGGCCGTCCGTCTTTGCCAATATCCCCAGCGCCTTCGCGAAGGCGCGGACTTGGCGCGGGTTGACCACGACCACCGGCACGGCGGCGGCGGCCAACGCGCTGACCACCGGGACCTCGTAGCCCCCGGTGGCTTCGAGCACGACGAGCGTCGGGGCCAAGGCCTGGATCCGGCTGACCAGGCGCGTCAGTTCGGGCTCCTCGACGAGCGCGGTCCACGTCTCGCCCGACGGGCGGACGGCGACCTCGACTTGGGCTTTCGCGACGTCGATGCCGACGTAGATCGGAGCGGTGGTCATGGGGCCTCCACAGCACGGCGACGTCGAAAGCGCCCGACCTTGTGGGATGCGGGCTCGAAGCCCTGTCAACCGTTCGGGCTGACGACGTGGCGATGGCGGCGCCCCTGCTACGTAACGGTCTGAGGACCTGGGGCGGATCGGGCTGCCGCCTCGCCGAGCTGTAGATTCTGTAATACGCGTTCTGTCAGTCAAGATACAAGGGCGTAGGACGTAGGGCGTACGACGAATCGATCGCCGCTCGTTCATTCCCACCGGTGATAGGCCGGGTGTCCCGGCTTGACCGCGACGAACGTCCCCCGGCACGTCGCGCAGACGACCCCATCCGACTCGACCGTCGCTTCGACCGTCGCGCGGTCCGGCGACGAGTCCACCACCCGCGACCGGAACGTCAACGGCCCGGCCGACGAACTCGGTCGCTTGAACCTCACCGCGTACTCCGCCGTCACCGTGGCCGGCGGCTGGTCCGCGCCGCTCGCCCGCATGAGATGGTACGCCGCGGTCCAGTTGCAGTGGCAGTCGAACAGCGCGCCGATGACACCGCCGTTGACCGCGCCTTCGAACGCCTGGTGATGCGGCTCGGGCGACCAGACGGCGATGAGGCCGTCACCGTCGGGAAAGCTGCGGATGCGAAGCCCGAGATCGTTGGCCGGACCGCAGCCGAAGCAGATGCTGCGCGGTGCGTACCGCTCCTGGACGCTGAGTGCCTCGAGTGAATCGCCCACCGGTCGGTCCTTTCCCGCTCCCGGCCCTTCTACTGGACCGTCGACTGATAGAGCGCGTTGAAGAGCAACGGGAACGTCGCCTGCGTTTGCGCGCGATGCTGCGGCCGAAGGCCGAACAGCACCAGCCGACCGGGGTTCATGTCGACCTCGACGACGGCCGCCCGCCCGGTCATCAGGTCCTCGCCCTTCAACCAGCCCGACGCCACGATGTCGGTGTTGGGGTAGCGGGCGACGACGCTCACCCGCTGCGACGCGAACCCGTCGGTCACGTCGAAGAACGGGCTGTTGATGTAGAACCCGCACGCGGTTTCGGGCATGCCGAAGCCGATCGGGCTGGCGGTATCGACCTGCACGCGCACGATCGTGCCCGGCGCGAAGTGCTGGTCGCGCGACAGGCCCCGCTTGAGGTTGCGCACCGGGATCGGCCACTTCTGGATCGCGAGATCCGTGCTGCCGCCCAGCATCACGAGGGTGCCGCCGTCGGCCACGAACGCCTTCAGCGCCTGCAGCCCCTCGTCACCGATCCCGCCCTTGTACTCGGGCCTGGTGGCGCGCGAGGTGTTCCCCTCGAGGATGTCGCGCGGCTGCTGGTCGGCGATGACGATGACGTCGTACTGCTGACGGAGCTTGCCGGCCTTGACGTCGGCATTGTGGAGCGTCTTCGGCGCGAACTCCCACTGCTCGAGCACCCAGCGCGTCCAGCCTTCGTCCATCGCGGCCGTCCACGACTGGTAGAGTCCGACGCGGGGCGCCTTGATCGCGATCGTCCCGGCCTTCGCCGCCGATTCCTTCGAGGCCTCGGCGGCCTTGAACCGGAGGCCAAGGTCCGCCGCCAGCGACTCGAGCGTCTTGCGCGGCGCGCCCGTCACGACGACGGTCTGCGCGGCGCCGTTGCGCTCGAAGGCCACCCTGGCGCCGGCTTTGAGCAGGCGGTTGATCGCCAGCGCGGCGTCCGCGCCCCTGTAGTCGAAGACGAAACGGGTGCCGGTCCCCTCGACCGTTCCGGCGAGCGTCGGCGCGTCGGCCAGCTTGACCAGGTTCGCCCCGGCGGGCACGGGCGCCTTCGCGAACACGACGTCGGCGCCCATCAGCATGCCGAGCGACCAGGACGTGACGTCGTAGGGCGGCTCGGGCGGGGAACTGGGCGTGCGCCGCACTTCCGGGTAGGTCTGCTTCTCGAGCAGGTCCTTCGCGTAGCGGGCGAACACCTGCGACATCGGGACGACCAGCGTGCCGGCGGCATAGTGCCGACCCTCGGCCTCGAACGCCGCGTCGGCCCTCCAGACTTCCACGCCGCCCATCTGCAGCCGCTCGGCGAGGCGGACGGCCGCGCGCGGCTCGAACTGGCTCGCGACCGGGATGATGATGGCGGCCGGCTCCGACTTGCTGCCGTCCTCGACGGTCACCCGGTTCACCTCGTAGATCTGCCGCAGCAGCACTTCGCGCTGGTCGGCCGCGGTTTCGAGAAGACCCATCGTCGCGATCATCTCGTAGTCGACGATGTCGCGCAGCGTCCAGCGGCCGCCCATCCACGGCCGCGGGTACTCCGTCCTGGGCGTGATGTCACGCGGCGGAGCGATCGGCCCGGTCGCGTCGCCCTGGCGCCGGGGAGCCTCCGCCCCCTGCGCCTCGGGCGCCTGGGGGACGCCGGGCACGGCGCGCCGCTGCTCGACCGGCGAGGCGATGCGGGCGCTGGCGACCTCGGTCAGCAGGCCCACCTCGTTGTGCCACCAGCCGCTCCACGCCATCGCCCCTTCCCAGAAGTTGGTATAGGTGGAGTTGTAGATGATTCCCTCTTTGCCCGCCGCCTCCAGTGCCGCCGCCTGCGACTGGCCGAGGATCCCGTTCCACCGGTAGATGAGGGGATGGACGTTCGGGTTGATGGGATCGGTCGCCGGCATGACGAAGATCCGCGCGCCGGAATTCCCCTGCTGGTGCTCGTCGAGCCACACCGACGGGAACCAGTCGTGCCACAGCAAGGCGGCCGTCAGCCGGCTCTCCTTCTGGGTGAACATGTACATGTCACGGTTGTTGTCGTGCCCGACGTAGGTCTGGTAGAGGTAGGGGAGCTGGCTGGCTTCGTAGTCGGTCCCGAGGTTCTTGTTGAACCAGTCCACGACCATGATCTCGCCGTCCGGGTTCAGGCTCGGCACCAGCACCAGGATGACGTTGTCGAGGATCTTCCGGACGGCGGGAGAGTCCTCGGTGGCCAGCCGGTAAACCAGCTCCAGGACCATCTGGGACGAGCCGATCTCGGTCGAGTGGATGTTGCAGGTGACCGCGACGACGGCCTTGCCCGAGCGGAAGATCTCGTCGCGCTCGGCCGCCGTCGGCGGGCCGCCCTGGAAGTAGAGCTTGCGCTCGAGCTGCTTGAAACGGTCGAGGTTGCCCATCGTGTCGGCCGAGCTGATTTCGACCGAGACGAACGGGTTTCCCAGGGTGCTCGTGCCAAGCTCGCGGACCCTGACCCGCGGCGAGCCGGCCGCGACCAGCTTCATGTACTCGACGATCTTGTCCCAGCGGGCCAGCTTGTTGTCGGCGCCCACCGGAAAGCCGAGGAACTTCTCGGGCGTGACGATCGGGCCGGCGCCCGCGGCTTGCGCCCGTCCGGCCGGCGGCGGGGCGACAACGACGACGGCGAGCAGGGCGGCGGCGACCACGAGGCGGCGATGCATGCGTGAGTCCTTTCGAGGGCGGTTCGGGCGCGCCCGAGGCGCGCGCCGGAAACTATAGTAAACTACATCCTTTCCTGCCGCGGTTTTAGCGGCTGCTACCCGTCGTCCATCCTGGATTACCTCCTGGAGCTGAACACCGTCATGGGTCTTCTCGACAGGTTCCGCGCACAGCCCCGATGGAAGAACGCGAGCCCGGCTGTCCGTATCGCCGCGGTCGAGGACTTGCCGCTCGACCAGCAGGACACGCTGGTGTCGATTGCCCGGGAGGACCGGGACCCCTCGGTACGGATCGCGGCGCTGAAGAAGGTGATCGACCCGACGGTGCTGGCGGCAATCGGCAAGGCGGACGCCGACGAGCGGGTGCGCGGTGAAGTGGAGACGCTTCTCGTGGACCTCGCGTCGGGGGTGTTCGAGGGAACCGACCAGGCGGAGAGTCTGGCGGCGCTGAACGGGCTGACCGAAGCCCGGCATCTCGTCACCGTGGCGCGGGCCGCGACGCACGAAGCGGTGGGCAGGGCCGCGCTGGACCGGCTGCGTGACGAGAACGCGCTGGCGGCGGTCGCCAGGAAGTCGGCGTCGGCGTCGATTCGTCTCGAGGCGCTGGCGAGGATCGGCAGCCAGGCGGAGCTTGCGAGCGTGGCCCTCAGGTCCGAGTTCAAGGACGTGGCCGTCGCCGCCGTCGAGCGGCTGTCGGCGCGCGAGGTCCTCGACGAGGTGGCCGACCGGGCGAAGAACAAGACGGCCGCCAAGCGTGCCCGGACGCTGGCGCGGGCGCTCGGCGCCGAGGCCGAAGCGGCCGCGAAGGCTCAGGCGCTGGTTGTCGACGCCGCGGCCGAAGCCGGGAAGGCGAGGGCCCGGTCAGCCGAGACGCTGTGCCGGCGGCTCGAGGCGCTGGCGTCGTCGGATTCGGACGAAGGGGAAGCGGTGCTCTCCGAGATCGAGCGCGGCTGGCACGCGCTCGGCGAGGTCGACGCCGCGCTGGCTTCGCGGTTCTCCGCCGCCCGGGCGGTCGCGCACGAGGCCGTCACGCAGCATCAGGCCGAGCGGGCCGAGCGCGCGCGTCTCCGCCAGGCGTCTGCCGAGGCCATGGCGGCGCGCCGGGCGCTCTGCGAGCACGTCGATGCGGCGGCAGGCGACGAGATCCCGGGGAAGATCGAGGAGGCCAGGAGGGCCTGGGCGGCGCTGCCGGCCCTGCCCGGCGATGCCGAGGTCCGGCGGTGGACGGCGCAGTTCGAGCAGGCGTGCCGTGCCGCGCTCGACCGGCGCGACGCGCTGGCCAGGCGGGGAGCGGCCAGGGAGAAGGCCCTCCAGCTCTGCGAGGCGGCCGAGCGGCTGGCCGAGACCGGGGCGTTCCCCGAGGCTCGCCCCGACGCGCAGGCCCTTCGCCGCGCCTGGCACGACGTGCAGGCCATGGGTCTCGACGACGAGGCCGCGACGGCGCGGTTCGCGGCGGCCGACGCCCGGATCCGGGAGCGCGAGACGGTTTCGCGCGAGGAGCGCGCCCGGCTGCTCGAGACGAATCTGGCGCGCCTGCAGGCGCTGTGCGCCGAACTCGAGGCCCTCGCGGCCACCGTCGGGCTCGGGCTCAAGCAGGTCGAGCGCGCGGTCCGCGACGCCCGCGCGGCGATCGACGACGCGTCGCCGCTGCCGTCGCGACAGGACCGCGAAGCCCTGGACATCCGGTTGAAGGCCGTCCTCTCGGCGCTGTTCCCGCGGATGCAGGAACTGCGGGACATGGACGACTGGCAGAAGTGGGCGAATGCCGGCGTCCAGGAGGACCTGTGCCGGCGGGTCGAGCAGTTGATGGAGGTCGAGGATCTGGCCACCGCCGCGCGCCAGCTTCGCGAACTCCAGGTCCGGTGGAAAGAGGTCGCCTCGGCGCCGAAGGGGCAGTCGCAGGCGCTGTGGACGCGCTTCAAGACCGCGGCCGACGCCGTGCGCGGCCGCTGCGACGTCTACTTCGTCAAGCTCGCCGAGGAACAGGCCGCGCACGCAGCGCGCAAGGAAGCGCTCTGCCAGCAGGCCGAGGCGCTCTCGTCGTCAACCGACTGGATCAAGACCGCCGAGGCGATCAAGGCCCTCCAAGCCGAGTGGAAGACGGTCGGTCCGGCCGCCCGGGCGCAGGAGAAGCCGCTGTGGGACCGCTTCCACGCGGCGTGCGACAGCTTCTTCACGCGGCGGCGCGAGGACCTGCAGCAGAGGAAGCAGGAGTGGTCCGGAAACCTGGCGCGCAAGGAAGCGATCTGCGAGCGGGCCGAGGCGATCGCCCGGACGACCGAGTGGACGACGGGCATCGAGGAGATCAAGCGTCTCCAGGCCGAGTGGAAGACGATCGGCCCGGTGCGCAAGGCGAAGGCCGACGAGATCTGGAAGAGATTCCGGACCGCCTGCGACGCCTTCTTCGAGGCTTACCAGCAGCGGCACCACGCCGCCGCGTCGTCCGCCATCGCCGAGGTCGAGCAGATGTGCGCCCAGATCGAGGCGCTCCTGCCGGCGCCCGACGCCACCGAGCCGGCCGCGCCGGAGAGCGCCGGGCAGACGGTGGTCGAGCAGAGGCGCCAGCTGGCCGAGAAGCTCTCCGGCCTGCCGAGGGACCGCGCCCTGGTCCTGAGCGACCGCTTCCAGCACGCGCTGCTGCGTCTCATCGAGACCTGGCCGTCGAGCTTCGTGGGGACCGAACTCGACCCGATCGCCAATGCCAGCCGGATGGAGGCGCTGTGCGCCCAGGTGGAATCGCTGCTGAACGCGGGCCAGCCCGCCGCGGCAGGCCAGGTCCCGTCCGCTGACGAATCGCCGGCCGAGCTGCTGGCCCGTCAGCTTCGCGAGGCGCTGGCCACCAACACGATCGCCGGGCGGCCGGACGACAGCGCGAAATGGAAGGCGGCGAGCGAACAGGTCCGCGCGGCGCAGGCGGCCTGGAAGAAGATCGGCCCGGTGCCCGAGGCTGCCGCCCGCACGCTCGGCGCGAGATTCCAGCGGGCCTGCGTGCGCGTGGGTGAACGGATCGATCAGTCTCGAAGGGGCGCGGCCGTCAGGTAGGCCTGGCCTCGCTTCAGGACCAGGTAGATCGCGACCGCGGCGACGAGCGACGGGAGCGTCCCTCCGATGCCCCGGGCCAGGTAGTAGGTCGCCGCGCCGGCGGCCCACGCCGCCAGGCCGGCTATGTCGAGCCCGCGGTGGCGGCCGAATTCGCCGGACCTGTCGTAGAGCGCCTCGACCCGGACCCCCGCCCGGATCAGGTAGAACCGCGCCAGCAGGATGCCGCCGATCGGCACCAGCGTCCCGCCCAGCACGAGCATGAACCCGGCGTAGCGATCCAGCCACGCGCCCGAGAACGCGCTCAGCGCGGCGCCGACAAGGCCCGTCGACCACACGGTGGCCTGGTCGCCAGCCTTCGGCATCAGGCTGCGCAGGGCGAGCGACGACATGTAGATGTTCACGAAGTTGGTCGTCACCGTGGCGACCGTCATCAGGACCGCCCCCGAGACACCCAGGCCCAGCGCCCGCAGCATCGCACCCGGGTCGCTGCTGCCGGCGGCCCTCGCCGCCATGGCGCCGAGCGGCATCAGCCACAGGCTCGTGAGCGCGAGGCCGAGGAACACCGCCATGCCGGCCTTGCGCGGCGACGGCGTGTAGCGCGAGTAATCGGCGAACATCAGGATCCACGACACCTGGTACCCGATGACGATGTCGAGGCCCGCCGGCCACGAGAGCCCCCCGGTGCCGGGCGCCCACAGCACGAGACGCGGAAGCCTCAGGCAGGCCGCCGTCAGGACGACGCCGACAACCGCCAGCAGCGGGACGGCCAGCCGGTCGGCCCTGGCCACCAGCCGCGGCCCGCCCGCGACGATGAGCGTGGAGACGACGCCGAGGCCGACCGCCCAGGCGCGCTCCGACCCGGGGCCGCCGGCGATGCCCGCGCACGCCGAGGCCGCGATGACGTTGTTGACGGCGATCCACGCGAAGTTGGTGGCGTAGAGCAGGCCGGCGACGACGCCGGCGCCGGTCGTCCCCAGCGCCGCGCGGGCCGCGATGACCGACGGCACGCCGAGGCGCGGACCGACCGCCGACAGGATCGCAATCAGCAGCGACCCGGCCACGGCACCGAGCGCGATGAGCGTGAGCGCGGAGCCGAGGCCGAAGGCCGGGACCAGGCTGGCCCCGGTCTGGAACGTCGTCGCGACGACGTTCGCGCAGGCGAAGATGATGAACAGGTCGAGCGGCGGCTGGCGCCGATCGGCCGGGGCGATCGGACCGATATCGGCGGCGTTCACAAGAGCAGCGCTCCCTCGTGCCGCAGCAGCCACTCCTTGCGTTCGAGGCCGCCGCCGTACCCGGTGAGCGAGCCCGAGGACCCGACGACGCGGTGGCACGGCACGATGAGCGAGACCGGGTTCGCGCCGACCGCGGCACCGACGGCTCGAGCCGCGTCGCGGCGGCCGAGCGCGTGCGCGATGGCTCCGTAGGTCGTCGTCGTGCCCGGGGCGATGCCGAGCAACTCGTTCCAGACGCCGCGCTCGAACGGCGTCCCCGCGAGATCGAGCGCGACCGGGACGGCGCAGGCGTCCCACCGCCGGTCGAAGTACGCGTCCAGCCACGCGATGACCGGCGCGAACCCGGCCCGGTCGCCCTGCCGCGTCTCCCAGCCAGGCCTGTAGCGTGCGAGTCGCGCCCAGAGCCGCGTCGCGCGCTCGGGACGGTCGAACTCGAGGCCGCAGAGGCCGTCCGGCGACGCCACCGCCAGCATTGGCCCGATCGGCGTCGGCAGCATCGTCTGCTGAAACATGTCAGTCTCGCCTTGCGCCTCACGCCCTACGCCTTGCGCCTGGCGCAGGGCTTCAGAGCCTGTGAAGAAATCCGGCCCGGATGGGGTCGGAGCCATTTTCGTCGCTCGCGCCAGTGGAGTTCTCTGACGAAAATAGCTCCGACCCCTCCGGGCCTCGAGCCTACCGGATGCGGTCGAGTTCCTCTGCGCCGACAGCCAGCGCGCCTGATTGTACAATGCGATTATGGCGCGGACGCTGCTGCTCATCTTCGCGCATCCCGACGACGAGAGCTTCCTGACCGGCGGGGTGGCGTGCCGGTACTCGAGCGACGGCACGCGCGTGGTGCTCGCGACGGCGACGCGCGGCGAGTCGGGCAAGGCGGGAGACCCGCCGCTCTGCACGCCGGAGGTGCTGCCGGCCCTGAGGGAAGCCGAGCTGCGCCGCGCCGCCGCGATCCTGGGCATCGCCGAGATCCATCTGCTCGGCTACCACGACCGCGAACTCGGCGCCGCGCCCCCGGACCGCGTTCGTGAGCAGCTCGTCTCGATCGTCAGGAGCTGCCGCCCGTCCGTCGTCATTTCGTTCGACCCTCACGGCGGCAATCTCCATCCGGACCACGTGGCCATCAGTCGGTTCGCGAGCGATGCGGTGGTGGCGGCGGCCGATTCCCGCTACGTCCCGGCGGCGGGGCCCGCGCACGCGGTGAGCCGGCTGGTGTGGGTGCCGGGCCGGCATCCCTGGCAGCTCGTGAGGGAGCCGGATATCGCCGCCTGCCCGGGCGTGGATTTCGCCATCGACGTCGCGGCGTGGCGCGACCGGAAGGCGGCGGCGCTCGCCGCGCACGCCACGCAGCACAAGAGCGTGGAGCGCAACTTCGACGCGCAGCCGGACCGCGACCGATTGCTGGGGACCGAGGTGTTCAGGCAGGCGTTCGGCCCCGCGCTCGCGCGGCGGCCGCTCGACGACCTGTTCGACGGGCTCGGCTGAGCCCGCCGAACAGGCCACCGTCAGGCTACTTCGCGGCCCCGAGGTTCACCGGGGTCGCCGACCCGTAGTAGACCCCGTTGAAGAGGAACTTGAACGTCCCGTGCGGCTGCCCGCGGAAGGTGATCTCGGGTCCGAACAGGAACACCTTGCCCTTGCCGACGGCCGCCTCGGCCATCGCCACGCCGCCGTCCAGGTAGTCCTGGCCCCACGCCCAACCGCTGCGAAGCGGCGTCGGCGAGTCGAACCAGGCGACCGGCCTCACGCCCTTGATCGCCGCGTCCGGATCGAGGCGGAACACCGGGTCGTTGTCGAAGAACACGTCCACCGTGCTGCCGACGCCAAACGCCAGCGGGTCGGTCGGATCGACCGCCACCTGGAGGACCGACCCGGGCACGTAGAACTTGTCGTTGCCCAGCCGGCGCTCGGTCCCGTTCGGCTGGCGCTCGGCGAGGTGGTTGGTCACGGCGAGGCCGAAGTGCCCGGCGATCGACGTGCCGCTGCCGATGGCGATGATCGTCCCGCCGTTCTCGACGAACTTCCTGAGCTGCGGGATCGTCTTGTCGGCCGTGATGTTGCCGACCTCGTGCTTGTACTCGTCGGGCACGTTGGCCGCGCCGGCGCCGAATCCGCCGCCACCGCCGCCCCGGCGCCCGCCGCCCTCGGCCGCGAAGGCCGGGATGCTGCCGCCGGGGAAGATGATGACGTCGTACTTCGCGTTCAGGTCACCCGCGTCGAGCGCCGGTGCGTAGACCACCTCGAAGGTCGTCGGGAACGCCTGCTCGAACATCCAGCGGATCCAGCCCGAGTCCATCGACCCGCCGTAGCGGTCCCACAGCGCGATGCGCACCGGCTTGAGCTTGAGCGCCTCGCCCGTCGGACGGACCGACACCGCGTCGATCGCGAGCCCGAGGTCAGCCGCGATCTTGTCGATCGCCGCCCTGGTGGTCGCCTTCGCCGGCACGTAGATGGCCCCGGCCGGGTAGGTCGTGGCGCCCGCCTTCCACGGCGCCTTCAGCCAGAACACGTCTTCCTTGGCCGCGAGCAGCCGGTTGGTGGCGACAAACGAGTCGTTCTGCTCGTGGCTGAGCACGTAGCCGACCGCGGCCTTCGCCGCCGTGACCTTGCCGGGCGCGATCTTGATGACGCCCGGGATCTTCTCGAACGGGCCGTCGAAGCCGTCGAGGACCCGGTCGAACCTGACCCCCATCTGGAAGGCCAGCGTCCACCCGGTCGCGTCGTACGGCGGGCGCGGCGGGCCGCCCGGGTACGGGATGTCGTCCGGGTGATCCTGCGGCTCGAACATGTCCATGACGTGCGGGCGGAACGCCTGCGCCGTCTTGACGACGTAGGAGCCGGCCGGGTACGACTTGCCGGCCACCTGGAACGGGGCGGTGGCGCGCTGGATCGTGATGCCCGACTCGAGGAGCGCGTTGACGAACTTGGTGGCCGTGATGAAGTCGGGCTGATCCGACGGGATGATGAACCCGCGCGGATCGCGCTTGGCCGGGTCGTGCAGGATGTCCCAGTACTTCGGGGCGAGCCCGCCCCCGCGGCCGCCGCCGGCCGGCGCCGCGACGTCGCCGCCCGCCGCTGCCGCAGCGCCCGCGCCGCCCTGGCCCCGCGGGGCGGTGCCGCCCTGGTCCTTGGTCACGGCCGCCTGGACCGCCGCGATCTTCTTCGGCGTGATGGTCCAGGTGTCCTGGCTGCCGCGCGCGATCGAGTTGCGTCCCATCACGTAGCTGCGGTAGAGGAACCCTTCACGATCCCTGGAGGCGAGGTCGAGGATCGCCCGGTCCGCCGTGAGGAGGTACTCGATCGACTGGCGCTGGTGCCACACCTGCTGCGGCGCGATCGGGTACGGCTGGTTGCCGTCTGGAAGCTGCCGCGCGAGGACGAACGGAATCGTCATCGGCGTCGGGTTGCCGATGATCTCGGTGAGGATGCCGATCTCGTTGTGGAAGTAGGCGGCCGTCCGGATGCCGCCGTTGAACCACGTCGAATACGAGGCGGCGCCCTTCTGCACCGCGCCCGGCTTGCCCTCGACCATGAAGCGCTGGTGCATGGCCGACCCGACCACTTCGACCCCCTCCGGGACGAGCGGGTCGTAGTTGTAGTTGAACGGGTCGCGGAACGGCGCGCTGAACAGCACCGTCCCGGCCGGTCCGGACTGGTGCTGGTTGTAGACGATCTCCGGGAACCACTCGATGAAGTGCTGGCGCGAGACCGCCTGGGTCTCGGGCTGGTTGTTGGCGTAGGAGTCGCGGTTGTCGTCGTGCCCGACGTACTTCTGGTACAGGCGCGGAATGCTCATGTTCCGGCTCTTCGGGTCCGGGTTGCGCATGTACCAGTTCGAGACGAGCTCCATGCCGTCCGGGTTGATCGGCACGAGCAGCAGGATCACGTCGTTCAGGATCCGCATCGTCTCGGCGTCGGTCCGGCTGGCCATCTGGTAGGCGATCTGGAAGAGGTGCTGCGACGGGATGCACTCGGTGGCGTGGAGCCCGCTGTCGATCCAGACGACCGCCTTGCCCTCGGCCGCCAGCTTCTTCGCCTGCTCGTCGGTCAGCCCCTCGGCGTGCGCCAGCCGCTGGGCGATCTCCTTGTAGCGGGCGAGGTTCTTCTGATTCTCGGGCGAGGTGAAGATCGCCATGATCATCGGCCGGCCCTCGGCCGTCGTGCCGATGTTGACGAGCTTCATCCGGTCGGTCTCCTGGGCCAGTTTCTCCCAGTAGGCCTTCAACTGCGTGTAGTTCGCCAACGTGTAGTCGTCGCCGGCGTCGAATCCGAGGAACTCTTTGGGCGTTGCGATCTTCGCCTGCGCCAGGGCGCCGGCCGCCGCGAGCAGGACCAGGAGCGGCACCAACGCCATGAGGCGCCGCATCAGCTTCAGCTTCATCGATACACCTCCGTGGGGGCGCCGAAACAATAACAGAAGTCGCAAGGTCGGATCCAGAAATCCGGCAGGAGCGGCTCACCCTTCGATTCCGGCTGAAGGCTGACGGCTCCTGGATCCCGAGTCCTGGCTCCCGAATCCTGAATCCCGAATCCTGTATGATCGGCGCGTATGTCCAACCGCCCGCCCGACCCCCGCATCCACCCGTCGCTCCCGCGCCCGAACGTGCTCGCGACCTTCCCGGACGGCCGCGTCTTCGAGGCGCCGATCGGCACGCCGGTCGGCGACATCCTCCGGGCCCGCGAGGCCCACGGGCCGACCGAGTTCCCGGTGCAGGAGACGCCGTCCCCGACCCATGGCGCGCCGATCGTCGCGGTGATGCTGAACGGGCGGCTGCGCGAGCTGACCACGCCGCTCACCGAGGACGCCGACCTCGTGCCGGTGACGACCGCGGAGGGCGACGGCGTCCGGATCTACCGCCGCTCGCTGGCGTTCCTGCTGATGACGGCGGCGGCCGAGGTGTTTCCGGGCGTCGAGGTGAGCATCGAGCACTCGGCACCGACCGTGGGCGGCTACTTCTGCGAGATCACGGGACACGAGCCGTTCACCCAGTCGGACCTGAAGGGGATCGAAGCGCGGATGCGCGAGATGGTCGCGAGCGACCTGAAGATCGAGAGGACGACGGTGTCGGTCGCCGAGGCGATGGCGCTGTTCCACGCGCGCGGGGAAGAGGAGCGCGTCCGGCTGATGGCCCACCGCGACAAGGAGACGGTCGTCCTGCACACGCTCGGCAGCCGCCAGGACTACTTCCAGGGCTACATGGTGCCCTCGACCGGCTGCCTGCGCGACTTCGGGCTCCAGGCGTTCCCGCCGGGGTTCCTGCTGCAGTTCCCGCACCAGAACCGGCCGACCGTGATCGCGCCGTTCGTGCCGTACCCGAAGCTGTTCGCCGTGTTCGAGGAGGCCGGGCACCTGCTGGAGCGGCTCGGCGTGCGCAGCGTCGGCGCGCTCAACGACGCCATCGCCTCGGGGCGGCTGGCCGAGACCTCGCTCGTCGGCGAGGCGATCCACGAGGCGCGCCTCTCCCGGATCGCCGGCGACATCGCGGCTCAGGGGGACCGGATCAAGCTCGTGCTCATCGCCGGCCCCTCGTCGTCCGGCAAGACGACGTTCTCGAAGCGGCTGGCGGTGCAGCTGCTGGCCAACGGCAAGCGGCCGTTCCCGATCGGCCTCGACGATTATTTCGTGGACCGGGAACTGACGCCCCGCGACGCCAACGGGCAGTTCGACTACGAGTGCCTTCGGGCCGTGGACGTGGCCCTGTTCAACGAGCACCTGCTCGGGCTGATGGCGGGCCGGACCGTGCAGATGCCGCATTACGTGTTCAGGACCGGGCGCCGCGAACAGGGGATGACCGTCACGCTCGGCCCCGACCACATCATCATCGTCGAGGGGATACACGGCCTGAACCCGGCGCTGGTGCCGAACGTCCCCCCGGAGCGCGTCTACCGCGTCTACGTGTCGGCGCTGACGCAGTTGAACCTCGACCGTCACAACCGGGTGAGCACGACCGACTGCCGGCTAATCCGCCGGATCGTGCGCGACGCGGCCGCGCGCGGCTACACCGCGGCGCAGACCCTGCAGCGGTGGGACTCGGTGACCCGCGGCGAGAAGCAGTACATCTTCCCGTTCCAGGAGAACAGCGACGCCATCTTCGACTCGGCGCTCGTGCACGAGCTGGCCGTGCTCCGCCCGCTGGCCGAGCCGCTGCTCCTCCAGGTCCGGCACGAGATGCCGGAGTACACCGAGGCGAACCGGCTCCTGTCGTTCCTCCAGTGGTTCCTGCAGGCGACGGCGGAGCACGTGCCCGACAATTCAATCCTGCGCGAGTTCATCGGCGGGTCGATCATGGAGAACGTGAAGCTGTGGCAGGAGGCGCCGGCGGGCCCCGCGGCCGGGCAGCCGGGCAATTGACGCGCGGCACCCAACTGCGGTTACCTGATACAGGGCTCAGGGCTCAAGGCTCAAGGCTGAAGGCTCAGGGCTCAGGAGCGTGAGGCGTAGGGCGCAAGCCGTAAAGGAGCGAGAACATGCCGGCCACACCGACGCGTGAGGAAGCCATCCGGACGTTCGGCGCGATGATCGCGGGGATCCCGGTGGCGATGCTGACCACGACGGGCATGGGCCGCCTGCGCAGCCGCCCGATGGTCGCCCAGCGCCTGCCGTTCGACGGCGACCTGTGGTTCGTCACGGCGCGCGCCGCGGGCAAAACGGGCGAAATCCGCGACCGGCAGGCCGTCCACGTCACGTTCGTGTCGCCGTCGGACAACCGCTACGCGTGGGCGTCCGGCACCGCCGCGCTCGTTGACGACGCGGCGATGTTGAAGCGCCTGTGGCATGCCGGGTACCTGGAGTGGCTGCCCGGCGGCCCCGACGACCCGACGACGGGGCTCATCAAGGTTCGCGTCGAGGAAGCCGAGTACTGGGACCCGGCGGCGGGCAGGATGGTGCGGCTCGACCGCTTCGTGGACCCGGCCACGACGTTTCGCGCGCTGTCGCCAGACAGCGGGATCTGAGCCGGCCAGGGCAGGAGCGACCGTGGAAGAACGCAGGGTCGACCAGGAAGCGGACGGGATCGACGCGCAGCGCGCCAAGGCGGAGTCGGTTGGTGTACCCGTCGCCCGCCGCCACATCTTCCTCTGCTGCGAGCAGAGCACGCCGAAGTGCTGCACCCTCGATCAGGGTCGGGCCGCCTGGGAGTACCTGAAGCGCCGGCTGGCCGACCTGGGGCTGTCCGAGCAGGGCGGCATCCTGCGGTCGAAGGCGAACTGCCTGCGAATCTGTTCCGGCGGTCCGATCGCCGTCGTCTATCCCGAGGGCGTCTGGTACCGCCGCTGCGATCCTCCGGTGCTCGAGCGCATCATCCAGGAACATCTCATCGGGGGCCGGAGCGTGACCGACTACGTCATCACCATCCATCCGCTCGACCCCGGCCCACGGGAATGAGACGCGCGCTCGCCTTGCGGACGGCCGTGGCGCTGGCGGCGCTCGCCCTCGCGGGGGCGCAGCCCGCGGGGGCGCAGTACTTCGGCCGCAACAAGATCCAGGTACAGGACCTTCAAGTTCGAAGTGA
Organism: uncultured Acidobacteriota bacterium; assembly: GCA_963776495.1. GTDB lineage: Bacteria > Acidobacteriota > Vicinamibacteria > Vicinamibacterales > Fen-181 > FEN-299. Next base: position 1,099,686 of record CAVZMW010000004.1, read on the forward strand.
TGCGGACCGAGCACTTCGACCTCTACTTCTATCCGGAGGAACGTGCCGCCGCCGCCCAGGCCGCGCGAATGGCGGAGCGGTGGTACGCGAGGCTGTCGAGGGTGTTCGCGCACAAGCTCGTGGACAGGCAGCCGCTCATCATCTACGGCAGCCACCCTGAATTCGAGCAGACCAACGTCATCGAGGGCGAGCTGGGCGAAGGCACCGGCGGCGTCACCGAGCGGTTCAAGCGGCGCATCGTGCTGCCGCTCGGCGCCTCGCTCGCCGAGAGCGACCACGTCATCGGCCACGAGCTGGTGCACGCCTTCCAGTTCGACATCGGCACCGCCGGGATTCACCACCTGGTCGGAGGCGCCGCCGGGATCGACCACCTGCCGCTCTGGTTCATCGAGGGGCTGGCGGAGTACCTGTCGATTGGCGCCGGCGACCCGCTGACCGCGATGTGGATGCGCGACGCCGCCGGCGGCGAGCGGCTGCCGTCGATCCACGACCTCTCCAAACCCCGCTATTTCCCGTACCGATGGGGACAGGCGCTGTGGGCCTACCTCACGGGACGCTACGGCGACGAGATCGTCGGGCCGGTGTTTCGTTCGGCCGCTCTCGGCGGCGACGCGGAGGCGGCGCTTCGCGTCGTGCTCGGCGTCGATCCGGCACAACTGTCGAAGGACTGGCACGCCGCCCTGCGCGAGAACGCCGCCGCGATCGGGAAGCAAACGCGCCCGCTGGCCGATTACGGCCGGGCGATCGAGCGTGACCCGAGCCTGCTCTCGACCTACAACATCTCGCCGTCGATCAGCCCCGACGGGCGGCGGCTGATGTTCCTGTCGCAGCGCGGCCTGCTGTCGATCGACCTGTTCCTGGCCGACGCGGCCAGCGGCCGGATCGTCCGCAAGGTCATCAACACCGCCGTTGACCCGCACTTCAGCAGCCTGCAGACGATCCACTCGGCCGGCGCCTGGTCGCCCGACGGCCGCCGGTTCGTGCTCTCGGCGGTCCACGGCGGGACAGCCCACCTGGCCGTCATCGACGCCGACTCCGGCCGGACCGAGCGGGAGATCCCGTTCCCCGCCGTCGGGGAGATCTTCAGCCCCTCCTGGGCCCCCGACGGGCGCGCCATCGTCTTCTCGGCTCTCCACGAGGGGGCCAGCGACCTCTTCGTCCTCGACCTGCAGACGATGAAGACGCGCCAGTTGACCGACGACGCCTACGCGGACCTGCAGCCGGCCTGGTCGCCCGACGGGCGGACCATCGCCTTCGTGACCGACCGGTTCACGACCCATCTCGACGACTGCGCGCCGGGGGCGTATCAGCTCGCGCTGCTCGACGTCGCCACGGGCGCGATCGCCGCTCTCGGCGGCGGGGCGGACGGGAAGAACATCAATCCGCAGTGGGTCGCCGACGGCGAGTTGCTCTTCGTCTCGGACCGCTCGGGCGTCAGCAACATCTACCGGCTGTCCACGCTCACCGGCCGGCTGACGCAGGTCACCGACATCGCCACGGGCGTCGGCGGCATCACGGCCATCAGCCCGGCGATCTCGTACGCGCCGAAGGCCGGCCGGCTGGCCTTCAGCGTTTACGAGAAGGACAAGTACAGCATCTTCGCCATCGACGACGCGCGGGTGCTCGCCGGCCAGCCGCTGGCCTCGCGCATCACGCCGGACCCGTCGCAGTTGCCGCCCGAGAAGCGGGCGGGCACGCTCGTCGCCGACCTCAGGAAGAACGAGGACCTCGGTGCGATCGACGCCAGGAACGCCTCGACGACGCCGTACACGACGCACATGACGCTCGACGAGGTCGGCCAGCCCTACGTCACGGCCGGCGTCGGGTCGAACGGCGCGTTTGCCGGCGGCGGTACGGCCTTCTTCTGGAGCGACCTGCTCGGCGACTACGGCCTGGGCACGGCCGTCGAGGTCAACGGCAGCCTGATCAACAGCTGGAGCGACCTCGGCCGCAGCGTCGGCGGCCAGGTCAGCTTCGTCAACCGGAAGCACCGCTGGAATTACGGCCTCCAGCTGGGGCAGACGCCGTGGATGGCCGGCACCCTGGCCGTCGGCCTCACCGAGAACAACGGCCAGACCGTCGGCGTGGAGGAACTCGCGATCCACCGCCAGGTCGAGCGGTCGGCGTCGGGCGTGGCCTTCTACCCGCTCAACGCGGCCGAGCGGCTCGAGGTGAGCGCGGGCTTCTCCCACATCAGCTTCGACGAGCGGGTCGAGACGACGCTGTTCGACCCGGCGACGGGGCAGATCATCAGCGACGACTGGACGCGCGCCGCCGCACCCGGCCCGCTGGCGCTGGGGCAGTTCAGCGCGGCCTTCGTCCACGACACGGCGTCCTACGGGGCGACCAGCCCCATCTCGGGCCAGAGCTACCGCCTGCAGGTCACGCGCACGGTCGGCACACTGCACATGACCGACGTGCTGGCCGATTACCGGCGCTACGTGATGCCGGCGCCGTTCTACACGCTGGCCGGCCGCATCCTCCACTTCGGGCGCTACGGCCACGACGGGCAAGACCCCCGGCTCGTGCCGATCTACCTGGGCGCGCCAACGCTCGTCCGCGGCTACGACGTCAACTCGTTCAGCGCGAGCGAGTGCACGCCGACGCCGGCCGGCTCGTGCGGGGAATTCGACCGGCTGCTGGGCAGCCGGGTCCTGGTGGGGAACCTCGAGTGGAGATTCCCCTTGCTGCGGCCGTTCGGGGTGAAGCCGGGGATGTACGGGCCGGTGCCGACCGAGCTGGCCTTCTTCGCCGACGCCGGCGTCGCCTGGAACGCGGGCGAGCGGCCGGCGATCTTCGGCGGCCAGCGTCAGGCGGTGTCGAGCGTCGGCGTGGCGATCAGGGCGAGATTGTTCGACCTGCTGATCCTCGAATTCGACGTGTCGAACCCGTTCCAGCGCCGGGGGCACGGACCGGTCTTCCAGCTCAACGTCTCGCCCGGCTTTTAGCCCGCCTGGCCCCGGCCGCCTACCACTTCGCCTGGGACCCCCACACGCTGTGCGGGATGGCGAACACCGTCATCGTCACCACGGCAGCCACGACGATCATCAGCCTTGCGTCCTGCTTGCGGAACAACTGCACGACGGCGGGAATCCACGAGACGATCGCGATGAGCGTCTTGTTGTCGGTGAGGTCGTAGCCCCACGGAATCCCGGTCCAGAACGCGCCGAACGCCAGCTTCTGCACGATCGGCCCGAGAAGGAACCCTCCGAAGAGCAGCAGCGCCACGCTCACGTAGCCGAACAGGTGCGTGCGGCCGCCGAAGATCGCGGCGAGCGCCGCGCGGCTGGCGAACAGCATCCCGAAGAACATCGCCGCGACGTGTGGGATCAGGATCCACGGCGGCACGTCGCCCTTGAAGCGCGTAACCGCCGGGGAAGCGGGGAAGACGGCCTGCTCGGAGCCCGCCGACAGGCGCACGCGGTACTCGAGTTTGCCCGCCATCGGCATGAGCGGCTCGGGCGCGGGAGGCAGCTCGGTTTCGAGCGCCTCGCCGCGGCGCGCCATCGGCAGCGTCCGCCACGGCTCGTCGGTCGGGTAGTGCCTCCACTCGACGGCGCCCGCGACCGCGGGGTTCGCGACGGCGATCGCGACCGGCATGCGGCCGGTAATCGAGTTCGTCCGGGGGAGCTTGTAGGCGATGGCCTGGCCGCCGAGATGGGTCGTTCCCATGACGGGGTAGGTTGGCCCCGACCATCGCTGCCAGACGGCGGAGATGAGTGTCAGCACGACCGCGACGGTCCATTGGACCGAGGACTTGCGCATCACGCACTCCTGAGATTGGGTGACCCTGCGGATGAGTCTAGCACGGGCGGCGGGTCCGCTTGGAGTGGGCAGCAGCGATGGATGCGGGGGCGAGCGAGGGGCGGGGGCAGCCTCGACGCCGCCCCCGCCCTCCACGGGCTGTCTGTTACTTCTTCTCGGCGGCCGGCGCGGCCTCCGCCTTCTTGAAGAGCGGCGACACGTCGCGCGTGCCGCGGTCGAGGAAGCTCACGCCCTTGTCCATCCACTCGGGCCGCGGCTTCCCGAGCAGGTAGTGGTCGAAGAACTCGTCCATGTGGACGGTCCAGTGCTTCATGTTGTCGCGATTGCGCAGGCCGTGCGGCTCGCCGTTGTAGCTGAACATGTAGGCTTCCTTGCCCAGCCGCCGCATGGCCATGTTGAACTCGATCCCCTGGTACCACGGCACCGCGTCGTCGGCGTCGTTGTGGATGGTGAGGTACGGCGTGTGCACGTTCTTCACCCAGAAAATGGGGGAGTTCTCGATGTAGAGCAGCGGGGCGTCCCACGGCGGCGCGCCGATCCGGCTCTGCGTCTTTTCGTACTGGAACTGGCGCACCATGCCGGTGCCCCAGCGGATTCCGTCGTACGCGCTGATCATGTTCGACACCGCCGCGCCGGCCTCGACGGCGGCGAACAGGTCGGTGCGCGTGATGAGGTAGGTGATCTGATACGCGCCCCAGGAGTGGCCCTGGATGCCAATCCGCTTCGGGTCGATGTAGCCCTGGGCGACCACGGTGTTGATCGCGGGGATGACGCACTTCTCCGCGCTCTGCCCGGGGAATCCGGTCGTGTAGACGATGTCGGGCTCGAGGACGACGTACCCGTTACTGACGTAACGGGTGACGTTGATGCTGGTGCCCACGTTCGGCGCCACGTAGTTGTGCAGGTTGTTCGTCAGCTCCTCGTAGATGTACACCATCAGCGGGTACTTCTTGGCCGGGTCGAAGTTGTCGGGCTTGATCAGGATGGCCTGCAGCTTCTTGCCGTCCCCGTTGATGTACTCCACCAGCTCCGACTTGCCCCAGACAAACTGCGACTGCTGGGGATTGGCGTTCGACACCTTCTTCATGTCCCTGAAGGTCGAGTCGCTCGAAACCCAGAGGTCGGAGAACTCGTCGAACCGCGACAGCGTGAAGACGAGCGTCTCGCCCTTGGTCGCTTTGGTGACGGCGCCCCCGGGCGGGAACCTCTTGTCGACCATCACCAGCTTCTCCGGCACGCCGCTGCCGCTGGCCGGCGTGCGGTAGAAGCCGGACGCTTTGGTCCGCTCGTTCGTCGTGGAGAGCAGCCGGGGCTTGTTGCTCGGGACGGTGCGCTCCTCCGGATCGAGCGACCGGTAGCGGAAGACCAGCGACTGCTTGCGCCCCTCGCCGTTGGTGATCATGCGCGCGCCGCTTCCGTCCGGCTTGACGTCCCAGATGTCGAACTCGTCGTAGAGCAGGACCGACTCGTCGTCAGCCGTCCATCCGCCGGTGCCGTAGGGCCCGGGCAGGTCCGGCGTCGTGGCGTCCTGCTGGAAACGAACGCCGAGCTTCTCGGTCAGGTTGGTCCGCTTGCCGTCGGCCACCCGGTAGGTCCACCACTGCCCGGCCGACTCGTCGAAGTACAGGACGAACTTCCCGGCCGGCGACAGCGTCGTGCCGCCGCCGCCCCAGTGTTCGAGCACCTTGGCGGCGCGCCCCGTGTGCAGATCGACGAGGTAGACGTCGTTGTAGGTCTGGTCCCACGAGGCTTCCATGCGGTAGGGCAGCGACGACGTGCCGATGGCAAGGTTCGGGTCGTCGCCCGGGTTCACCGTCGGCAGATCCCGGGTCGCCAGCTGCACGTAGCGGCCGTCGGCGACGTGCACCACGCCGCGGTAGCTGCGGTTCCGCTCCTGGTCGGCCTGCACCTTCTGCATCGGCTGGATGACGGGGTCTTTGTACGACCAGAGATCGACGTTCAGGGGAGCCTTCTCGTTCGGGTCCGGCGTCGGGGCGGGCGAGGGCGCCGGCGGCGGCCCGACGTTCAGGTAGATCATGTCGCCGTTGCGCGAGAAACGGGGCGCCGAATCGGCGACGACCAGCCCCTTGAGGACGCCGGGAGTGGCGGCGGAGACCAGTTCGACCGCCGGTGCGTCGCCGCCCTTCCAGTGGTAGAGCCGGTACGGCGACACCGGCTTGTCGTACTCGGCCTGGTCGCTCAGGAACGCGACCTGCTGCCCCGACTCGTCGAACGTCAGGCTCTTGTAATGCCCGCGGCCTGTCAGCAGCGTGGACACTGCCGTGTCGCCCAGATGGCGGACGAACGCGCCGTCCTTGGCCGCCGTGGGCGACGAGGTCGTATAGGCGAGCAGCGTGCCCTTCTTGTCGAAGGCGTATTCCACCACTTCGGGAATCGTGACTTCTTCGGCGGTCGCCAGCTTGCGGAGGACGAGGTCGGAACCCGGGTCCTTGCGCTTCTCGCGGGTGCCGCCACGGCCGGACCGCTGCGCGGTCTGCGCACCGGCCGCCGCGGGCGCCGCGCCACGGGCACCACCGCCGGCTCCCCGCGCGCCACCGCGCGCGCCACCGGCACCACCCACGCCTTTGTAATACGCCAGCCACGTGGACGACCCCTCGGCCACCCGGAAGCTGCCGACCTTTTCGATGGCCGTCACCTGGCCGCTCGGAAGGGCCATGATGCCCAGCCCGGTTTTCGGCTCGCGCGGCGTCTGCGCGCCGGCGGTCTCGCCGCGTGCGGCCTGGCCGCCGCCCGCTTCGCCCTGGGCGCCCCGGCTGCTCTGGCGGTCCTTCTCCTCGTCGGCCTTGCTCTGCGCGATCGTGAACACGACGAAGGCGCCGTCGTCGGTGAACACCGGCCCCGTGCCCCGTCCGTAGGTGAACTGCTGGCCGGTCTTGATGTTGCGGATGAAGAGCTCTCCGTCCTCGGCCTGCGACGCGGTGGCGTAGGCGAGCCACTGACCGTCGCTCGAGAGGCGGGTGCCCTGGATCGTTCGCCAGTAGTCGTCGACATCGTAGGTAAGCGGGCGCTTGGCCGCCGCGGGTGCCTGCACCTGTGCCTGCGCCTTCGACTGTGGCTGCGTCTTCGACTGCGCCGTGATCGCCCACTGGCCGGCGACGAGCGCGCACACGACGAGCGCGAAGAGCCGGGCCAGGTTCCGCTGCCGCATAAACCCTCCTCGAACAGGGATCGGACCATCCGTGAGTTATTCGTTTGCGCAGGGGTCGGAGCGGTTTTCCGTCACGTGCTGAAATCGACGCCAGAACTGTAATCGCGACACCCTTCGCCGATCGCGATCACGAAGCTGTAATCGAACGCAGCCGTCCGGAAGAAAACCGCTCCGACCCCTTGGGAGAAGCTAGCCTACTTCACGCTCTTCAGGATGCCGAGGAGGAAGTTGTAGAACTTCCCGACCGTGTCGATGTGGAGGTGCTCATCGGGCGAGTGCACCTCGCGCATCGTCGGGCCGAAGGAGACCATATCCATGCCGGGGTACTTCTCGCCGATGATGCCGCACTCGAGGCCGGCATGCACCGCCTTGATCGCGGGGTCCTTGCCGTAGAGCGCCTTGTAGGTGTCGCGGGCGAGCTGCAGGATCGGCGAGGCCATGTCCGGCTTCCAGCCCGGGTAGCCGTCCGACCCTGCCGCCGCCGCGCCGGCCAGCTCGAACACCGCCCGCACCATCTGCGATGCCTCGTCGATCTCGGAGGCCACCGAGCTGCGCTGGCTCGTGTGAACCACGATCGCCTTCTTCCCGGTCTGGATGATGGCGAGGTTGGTCGACGTCTCGACGAGCCCGGCGATCTCGGCGCTCATCTTCAGCACGCCGTGGGGCAGGCCGGCGAGCGCGAGCAGCACCTTCTTCTGCAGCCCGCGGGTGAAGAGTTTCCGCACGCCCTTCTGCGGCTGGCAGGCGATGGCCATACCCGGTTCGACCGTGGCGAACTCGGCCTTGATCGTCTCGTTCATCCGCCCGATGAACTCCGCCGCGGCGGCCGCCTTGGCCTTGGGCAGCCAGACCACCGCCTCGGCCTCGCGCGGGATGGCGTTGCGCTTGTTGCCGCCGTCGATCCTCGCGACGCGGACGCCGAATGGGGCGAGACCGATCAGCACGCGCGTCATGATCTTGAGCGCGTTGCCGCGGCCGGTGTGGATCTCCAGCCCCGAGTGCCCGCCCTTGAGCCCCTTCACCGCGACGAGCCACCCGTTCCCGCCCGCCGGCGCGTCGTCCCACGCGGCCGTCCAGGTGCCGGTGTTGTCGCGGCCGCCCGAGCAGCCGACGTACAGCTCGCCCTCGTCCTCGGAGTCCAGGTTCATCAGGATCATGCTCTTCAGGAACCCGGGCTGCAGGTTGTTCGCGCCGGTGAGCCCGGTCTCCTCGTCCACGGTGAAGAGGAACTCGAGGGGCCCGTGCTGGAGGCTCTTGTCCTCCATGACGGCGAGGCAGGTGGCGACGGCGATGCCGTTGTCGGCGCCGAGTGTCGTCCCCTTCGCGCGGATGAAGTTGTCCTGGCGGACCAGCTCGATCGGGTCCTTGAGGAAATCGTGGACCGTGTCCTTGTTCTTCTCGCAGACCATGTCCATGTGGCCCTGCAGGCACACGCCGGGCATCTTCTCGCGGCCCGCCGACGCGGGCTTGCGCGCGACCACGTTGCCCACGGCGTCCTGGTGCGCCTCGAGGCCGAGCTTCCTGGCGGTGGCGACGAGATAGGCGCCGATGGCCTTTTCGTTCTTCGACCCGCGCGGGATCCGGCTGATCTCGGCGAAGTACTTCCAGACCAGTGCCGGGGTGAGACCGTCGATTGCGTTCGCCATGACTGACTCCTCTATGAAGACCTTCGTTCCTCAGCCTGCTGAAGGGGGCTCTGCGACTGTCTACTTCTTCTTCGGCTTGCCCGGCGGTGGCGCCTGCTCGGTCAGCTTGACCGCGCCGACCTTCGCCTGCGCGTCGAAGTAGCCGACCAGGTCGGCGAGCGGGACGGGCTCGAATTCACCCGAGAGAAACTCCCGGACCTGCAAGACCGTCATCTTGCGCGGGAGGATCGCCCGAAGTTCCGCCGTCATGTGGCCCGGGATCTTCCGCGCCGCGGCAGCCGCGGCCTCGCGGTCGGCGGTCGGCACCGCGGGACGGGCGCCGGTCTCGCCGGCCGGCCGCGCTCCTGGCGCCCCGCCTCCGGAACCGCCGCGGCCCCCGCCCATTCCCGCCACGGGTTCGACGACGGTCCTCGCGGCTCTGAGCTCGATGTCGGTCGGCGGCGGTTCGGTGAGCGGCGCGTTCAGGCGGGTTGCCGCCATCTGGTAGATCGCGGTGACCTGTGCCTGGAGGGCGGCGGCCTGCTGGTCGAGCAGCGGCTCGAACGCGGCCAGCCGCTTCCGCCCGTCGGCCGGATTCGGGAACAGCACGGCCGCCGAGCGCAGGCCGGCCTTCTCGACCTCGAGCTGATGACGGATCGTCGCGCGCGCGTCCTTGAGCGCGTCGGTCACCGCCGCCGCGTCGGCCGCATCGGCCATGTAGGAGAGCCCCTTGCGCTGCGCTCCGCCAATCCGCTCCGTGCCGCGCGCCAGCGTTTCGGCCGCCACCTTCAAGGCCATGGCCTCGTCGGCCTGCGCCAGGACCGCGAGCGCGCCGAGCCCCACGACGCCCGCGCGCTTGAACTGGGTGGGGTCGAGCTTGTCGGGCGTGTCCATCGACGAATGGTAGAACGGGTCCGGCCACGTGATGAACATCAGCGACGGAATGCCGTTGTTCAGGTAGACGACGTGATCGCTCGCGCCGTAGTGCTTGTCCACCAGGATGTAGAAGGGATCCTGGCTCCCGGTGGGCGCGATGACCGGCAGCGTGAAGCCGTACCCGCCGGAGCGGTAGCGGACGCGCTCGCGATTGAGGTTGGCGATCACCTCCATCATGTTCGCGCCGATGTCGTTCAGGAAGGTGGGGAAGCTGTCCGGCGTCCGGTGCATGGTCCAGAAACTGCCGTGCGTCGAGAGGCGCAGCCCCTCCATGTCGAAGTTGAGGTCGGCGACGAGCGTCCTGGTGACCTCGGGGTGCTTCTGCAGCCAGGCGGTCGTGCCGCTGATCTCGGGCACCCACAGGAAGTGGATCGTGCGCTTCGGCTTCGGCAGCTTGCCGTCGGCCACCAGGCGCATCAGGGCGCGGCCCATCTCGAGCGTGATGGCGCAGCCTGACGCATCGTCGTTGGCTCCCTGCTTGAGGTAGCCCTCGTAGAGGTGACCGGACATCGCCAGCGCCTGGTCGGAACTGCCGTCGCCGGGGATGACGGCGTGCACGGTTTCCATCCGGCCGGGGTACGAGTCCGCCTTGACGATCGAGCGCAGCGTGATCGTCTCGCCGCGGGCGAGCATGCCCGCCAGGTCGCGCAGCATGTGCGGCGACACCGACCATCCGAATCCCACGCTCCGGCCCTGTGCCGCCGTCGCCGAGATGCTCTGCGACCCGATCTGATCGATGTCGGCCTCGGGGTGGATCGGGTTCGCGCTGATGACGCCGAGGGCGCCACGCTCGAAGACCGCGAGGCGCTGCAACTGGCCGCTCGACGCGGTGCCGAGCACGATCTTGCCCTTGACGTCCTTGCCGGCGTAGTCCTCGGCACGGCCGCCGTTTCCGACGTCCACCAGCGCCGCGGTCACGTCGCCCGTCTCGCTGCCCGACGCAATGCTGACCGCCACGTCGCGGAAGTCGCACAGCTTGCGGCTGGTCGGCTTGAGCATCCACAACTCGGCCTGGCTCGCCTGCCACAGCTTCTGCGCCGTCGGGAACGTCTCGATTTCGACGTTGCTGAACCCGTATTCCCGCGCCATCCGCGCCATGACCTGGCTCTCGCGGAACGCGCCCTCGTACTCCGACTCGGGTCTGACGCGCGGATACGGCACCATCTCGAGCACGGTCTGCTGCGCCCGTTCGCCGGAGACTTCGTTGATGATGGCGCGCAGCTGGTCCCATGAAAGCAGCGTCCGGTCCTCGCGTTCCTGCGCGAGCGCCGAGACCGGCAACAGCGTCGCGATGAGCATCACCGCCGTGACGAGTCGTTTCATCGATTCTCCCTTGATGACGCCGAGGGGGGCGTGAGAGGGGTTCTCGAACCCCGCAAGCGTAGGGCAAGAAGGGCGGGAAGGGCAAGCCGGCGCCCTCGGGGCGCCGGCCATGGTGCGGGCGGTTGCGGATTGGGCCGGTCGGCCCGCTTCCTACATATCCCACTCCGGCTTGTCGAGAACGCTCGTGGTCGGGCCGGTCTGCTCGCGCGATGTCATCTGCCACCCCATGGGGGTCCGGACCCAGCTGTCACGGTACGGGGTGACATCCGTGAGGGTGTGCGACATTCCCGGGTGGCCGTATCGTCCGTCGGTGTCCACGAAGGTGTGGACGGTGATCCTGGTGACGAGCGCCGAGAGGCCGCCCGGCACCACCGACAGCTTCTCGATCCGTTGCAGCACGTCGTCGGGTTCCGGCGACCGCGCCGTGCGAGCGTCCATCTCCGCGCGGGTGAATGTCCGGCCGGACGCATCGACGAAGACCCAGTCGGGTGCGTAGACGACATCGTCGAACATCTCGATGTCCCCGCTGGTCATCGCGGGGCCGTAGACCTGGGCCATCTCGTCGTACAGTCCCTGCAGTTCGACCTGGGTGTCGAACACTTTCGGGTCGGGTACCCGCACGTGCGCGAAGATGCTGATGGCCGAGGCAGGCGTTCCGTTAAGCGTGAGACCCAGCGCGGCCAGGACAGCCACCAGCGCCAGGCGAGCACCGGTCCAACGATTCATGACCCCCTCCTTGGTGCGAGGAAACCCCCCGCGATGCCGGCCTCTGCCGGCGACAGCCGGAGGTTGTTGACATACCTGATGCGAAGGCTTGCATCAGGAATGCCATATGGATGAGAAACGTCCAGATGGCGCGAGTAGCTCATCCAGTTCGCGGTAACTTCTTGTGGCTGTGTGGCGTGTCGCGATCGAGCGGAATCCGGGGGCCGCGGTCCAGGCCGCGGCGTCGTGGCCGGGCGGCTCTCTGCGGCGGACGGGCGGGGTCCTCCGCAGAGGACGACCGTCGCGTGGATCCGCGCGAATCCGCGCGGGTTCGCATTGACAAGCACAGCGAGCGCCACTAGTCTACCGGTCTACCCGCGCCGCAAAGGGCCTCTCGCGCGGTTCCATCGTCAGAGTCGAAAAGGCACAGCCCATGCGCGCGCGCCATTTCCTCGAGGCAGTTCTCTTCGTCGCGGTTCTCGGAATCCTGGCCGATGTCTCCCCGTCGGCACAGGGTAGCCTCCCGGCGGGCGCCACCGATGCCGAAGCCATGGTCGTACCGGGCGGGACGCCGGCGCTTCTCGCCGCGGCCCGCCTTCCGGCGAGCGTCGAACCCGCCAGAGCCTGGCTCGTGCTCGCGCGGGTGCTCCATGGGGGCCAGCCCACGGAAGGCACGGCGATCACCGTATCGACGCTCGAGCCGTATCTCGCCCACGCGAGCGCGCTCGCCGAAGCGGGAGCCGATCGGGTTCCGGCGCTCCTGCCGAACGCCGTGTGGGAACAAGCGGTCTTCAACCACCCGGTCGCGCCGGCCGAACTGGCCTTCTCCATCCTCCGGGACCGGCGGGCCGCGCTGCTGTATGTCGGCCTCTTTTCGCTCGATCCCGCGACGCTCGATTACTTCGCGGCGCACCCTGCGCTCGTCACGTCGATCTACAACGGCCTGGCGGGACCCCTCGCGGCGTTTGGCGAGGGCGTGGCCGTGCGGGCAGACCGGGTCGAGCTCCCCGGTGGGTCGGCCTACGCGCAGGAATGGGAGAAGCTCGTCGGCGTGCCGGCCGGGGACCCCGATCGATTCATTCCCGCGTTGCTCGGGCGCGATGGCGGCCGTCTCGCCTGGCTGTGTGACACCCTGTCGTCGCTCGACCAGCCGCGTTTGAAGTTCGCGCTGGGGGGAGGCCTCCAGCACCTGTACGAAGCGTTCGGCCAGGACAAGTGGCCCCTCGACTTTTCGCTGCAGCCCTTCCGACGCCCCCCGCTCGACTTCGGCGAGGCGCTGGCGACGATCGGTGTCGACGGCGACGGCCGGATGCTCCCGCCGAGGGACCAGCGCGTGTGGGGCGCCGTCCTCGGCCAGCGGGGCGGGTCGAAGGGAGAAGAGGTCACGGGCACATGGCTGCTGCGGGCGCTCGCATCCAGCAGCGGCGCCGAGCGCCGGTCGCGGCTGGCGTCGGTGATGTTCGCCCAGCGGGTCTTCGGCGCCAGGGGCGGCGGCGATCGAACCGCTGCCGAGTTCGAGAAGCTCTCGCAGGCGATCGACGACTTCCGCGATCGCCCCGCGGTCATGTTGACGCTCGAGCGGCTCGGGTTCTCCGACCCCGTCGATTACGTCAGCGCGGCCCGCGCGGCCGACGCGGTCGCCTCGGGGGCGGACCGCTACAGTGCGACGCTGCACACCGCCATCTTCCAGGGCGCGCTGGCCATCGTGACCCGGATGTCTGACGCGGGTACGATCGGCGAGAAGACGGCCCAGGATCTCGTCCGCGGGCTGCTGCGACTCTCGATCGGCCAGCCGGCGCCGTACGCGGGCTCCGTCATCCGGTGGCTCGAGGGCCAGGTGCTGCCCGCGTTGCCCCCCACGTCGGGAGCGGACGGGGCCGATGCCGACAGCCGCCTGCTCGACGGCCTGTCAGGCGCCGCCAACGGCCGCCGGCTGCCGACGATTGAATGGGAAGACTACGTCTATCGTGTCGACCCGGGCGCGGGCGAGCGATCGAGGCTGCGCCGGGTTCGCGAACGGCAGGGGGGCGGCGATTCTGGCGACGCTCGTGCGCCTGCTGCAGCTGAGGTCGGCCGCCAATGGCGGGTACGCGGCCGCGCTCGAATCCGCGATGTCGCGCATTGGCCTGAACGAAGACCGGGCGCTGTTCTCGGTCGGGCGGGAGCTGTTCTCGATCGCCCCGCCGCCGGGCTCGCAGGCGCCGGCCGTGGCCGCCAAGCAGTCCGTGCGGGAGGAGAAGCGGTTCGACGGGTTCACCCTCATGGCCGCCGAAGTGCTGGCGTCTTACACCTACGCCATCGCGATAGGCGACCCGGAGTCGCCCATCCTTCTGGCAGGCGATCCTGCCCGGACGCACGATTTCGCCGTCGGCGACGCCGACGCCTGGCGGGTGGCGCACGGCGTCCGCGCCGACTCGCAGCTGATCCTGCGCGGATCCCTGCTCGGTCTCGACCGCGCCCTGGCGGTCCCGTCGCTGCGCCAGACGATGCTCGACGCGCCCGCGGTCGGGCCGAAGATCGGCGAAGCGGACGTGCAGGGCTTCGCGGAGTCGGCGGTGACGCTCGACCCGTTCCGCCTGAGTGACAAGGACCGCGACCAGATTGCCTCCGCCTTGCGGCGCGGCCGTGAACGTCTGGCCGCGGCCGCGCGCAACCCGGCCGAACTCGACGCGTTGGCGGAGGGCGCCGGGATGGAGCGGTGGCGCCGGCGCCTGATGCGCCTCGCCGTTGCCGGCGGGGTCCCGGCGGTGACCCGGGTACCTGGTCGCTCGGCGAACTCTACGCCATCGGCCTCGAGGGCCAGGCCGCCAGCCTGCAGGCGTGGGGGGTCTCTCAGCGTCCCCTCGACGGAAGCTGGCGACCCGCGATGCCGACCCGGCTCTCAGTGCACGGGCTGGGAGGCAGGATGGGCATCGGCCTGTCGCCCACCCGAATCGCCGACCTCCAGCTGCGTATCGTCGAGTGGCTGGCCGACTCGAAGCTGCCCGCCGCGCTGGCTCCCGGCCTCCTGCGGGCAGCCACGTGGGACCTCTGGATGGGCACGCAGATGGCCGATCAGGACGACTGGTTGGCCCCCATCCGCGTGGCGCAGGCGATGTCGCAGGACCGCCTGGCGGACGACGTCTCGGCGCTCACGGCAGACGGGCCCCTCGTGCCGGTGGCCCCGGCTGCGTCGGCGAGCGCTCCCGGACGGCGGTCGGGGCGGGTGCTTCGCATCCTCTCACCGGACGAGGGGGCGTACGAAAGCGGGGAGGTCTCGATACGGGCCTCCCTCGATCCTCCCGACCAGCCCGTGGAACGCGTGGCGTTCTTCGCCGACGGGCGCCTGGCGTGCACCGCGGTGCAACGACCGTTCGAGTGCGCGTGGAATGCCGGGGCGGACGTGCACGCCCACCTGTTCCGGGTCGTCGCCTACCTGCCCGGCGGGCAGCATCTCGTACAGAGCGTCCGCACGACTGGCGTGGAGTACGCCGAGGCGAGCAGCGTCGAGATGGTTCACGTGACGGTGAGCGTGCTCGACAACGGCAAGTTCGTGGCGGGCCTGCCGCGCGAGGCGTTCAAGGTGTTCGATGACGGCGTCGAACAGCCGATCAACTACTTCGCCGCCGAGACGAGCCCGCTCGAGCTCGTCGTCGGCGTGGACGTCAGCGGCAGCCTGGACCGGTCGGTGGACACGCTCAGGGAGAACGTCCGCCACTTCGTGTCGTCGCTCCGGCCGGCGGACCGGGTGACGGTGGCCCAGTTCAACGAGAACTTCTTCGTGCTCTCGCCGTCCTCGGCGGATGCCGAGCAGCGCGTCAACGCCCTGGCGCGCCTGGCGCCCTGGGGCTCGACGTCGCTCTACGAGGCGCTCGTGCGCTCGTTCGACCTTCTCGGCCGGCAGGCGCGGCGGCGGGGGCTGGTGATCTTCACCGACGGCGACGACACGTCGAGCCGCATCCCCCGGCAGGCGGTGGAACGGCGCTCGGAGACGAGCGATGCGGTGGTCTACGTGGTCGGGCAGGGCCGCGCGGTCGCGTCGGCCAGCCTGAAGGACCTCTGCGGCCGCCTGGCGGCGATCAGCGGCGGCCGCGCGTTCTTCCCGCAACAGACGGACCAGCTGCGCGGAGTGCTGGACGTGATCCTGGAGGAGTTGTCACATCAGTACCTGGTGTCCTACGCGCCCCCTGCTGGCAAGCCCGCGGGCGCGTTTCGACGGATCCGCGTCCAGGTGGCCGGGGGTTACGAGGTCCGGGCCCGCCAGGGCTACCGCCTGACAACCCGCTGACAACCCGCTGAGCCGGCCGGCGACGCCCGGCGGCCCGATTGGCGGAGAATGGTCTCATGGCGAAACTCCGCGTCGAGAGCTTTGCGGTCTCCATCGACGGCTACGGTGCCGGACCGAACCAGGATCTCGAGCACCCGCTCGGGGTCGGCGGTCCCGAGTTGATGGACTGGTTGTTCCGGACGCGCGTGTGGCAGCGGATGCACGGGCGTGACGGCGGCGAGACGGGCGTCGACGACAGGATGGCCGACGCAGGCTTCGCCCGCGTCGGCGCCTGGATCCTCGGGCGGAACATGTTCGGCCCCGTCCGGGGAGCGTGGCCGGACGATAGCTGGAAGGGCTGGTGGGGCGACGAGCCGCCGTACCACACGCCCGTCTTCGTGCTGACCCATCACCACCGTGCGCCGCTCGCGATGGCCGGAGGGACGGAATTCCGGTTCGTCACCGGGGGAATCCACGCGGCGCTGGAGCAGGCGACGGCCGCGGCGGACGGTCTCGACATCCGGCTCGGCGGCGGGGTCGCGACGATCCGGCAGTTCCTCCAGGCGCGCCTGATCGATCAGCTGCACCTGGTCGTCCGGCCCGTGCTCCTCGGCTCCGGGGAGCACCTGCTGAATGGCATCGACATGCGGGCGCTGGGCTACCAGTGCGACGAGTGCGTGGCGGGCGAACGCGCGACCCACGTCGTGCTGCGCAGGCGCTGACGACGCCCCGACGAGGCGTACAATCGAGGCTGGCCAACCCGACAGCCCGGCACCCCGCTCGTGGGCGTGCGAGTCCCGACAGGAGGGTCACTCGATGAACGCGCTGTTCCAGCGGCTCCTCGACGGGTCGGGCCAGCGCGCCAACCTCGTGGTTCGGCTGCTGGTCGGCCTCGTGTTCCTCCCCGAGGGCGTGAAGAAGTTCCTCTTCCCCGACCAGTGGGGAGCGGGCCGTTTCGAGCGCATCGGGATTCCCGCGCCGGAGGCGATGGCGTACTTCGT
Organism: uncultured Acidobacteriota bacterium; assembly: GCA_963776495.1. Lineage (GTDB taxonomy): Bacteria > Acidobacteriota > Vicinamibacteria > Vicinamibacterales > Fen-181 > FEN-299. The sequence continues at coordinate 1,116,456 of CAVZMW010000004.1, forward strand.
CGGCGGGGTGGAGATCGTCTTCGGCCTGCTCCTCCTGGCCGGTCTGCTGACCCGGCTGTCCGCGATCCCGTTGATCGTCGACATCACGGTGGCGATCGCGACGACCAAGCTCCCGTTGCTCTGGCGGGCCACCGCGGTGTCCACGAAAGTGGGTTTCTGGTCCATGCAGGCCGAGTCGAGGACCGACTTCGCCATGCTGATGGGACTCCTGTTCCTGCTGCTGGCCGGCGGCGGCGCCGTCTCGCTCGACCGATGGCTGGGCCGGCGGCGTGCGGCCGGGCCATCACCGGCCGGGCGCTGACGGGAGCGACGCGCGGCCGCGGGCCACGAACCGGGCGGGTCCTTGCGCGATCAGATCGACGAGCGCGCCGCGGCCGTCGAGGGCCTCGATCCGCCGCGCCATGTGCGCCCCGACGCGGTACCACAGCCTCTCACCCGACGACATGCGTTCGACGACGGCCCAGGCGGCCGCGTCGGCGGGCTGCGTGCCCCGACCCTTCAGGTCGTCGTAGTCGGCGAAGTAGCTCGCCACGTCAGCCCCCATCCGCCGCTCGTCACCCAGTGCCACGTAATCGCCGTCGTCGGTCAGCGCGCCCTCGTCGCGCCGGCGATGGTAGGCGGCGAGCACCGCCATCCCTTCGAGCTGGGTGGAGTACTCGACCAGCGCGCGCAGGTCGGCGCACGTCTTCACGCCGGCGATTCTCGGCGGCGCGTGGTAGGCCATGAAACCCACGTGGTGCAGCTCGTGGATGGCGTAGTAGAGAAGTTCGCGAGGCCGGCCGAAGTGCGGGTGCGTGCAGTTGAGAGACGCGTTCCGATCGAAGGCGACGCCGATATCGTACCCGAAGGTCAGGAACAGCGTGCCATGGAAGCGGTAGCCGGCAGGCAGGTAGGCAAGTGTGTCCGCGACCCAGTGAGGGTCGGCCAGCATGGGGCCCGCGAAATAGGCGGTGGCCTCGGCGCAGGCGGCCACCCGGGAAGCCTCGGTGCCCGGTGGAGCGAGCAGGGCCTCCACGAGCGACCGGGGCGACTGCTTCGGCACGTCGTAGTCGAAGTTGCGGGCGTGAGCGAGGATGTGCTCGACGGCGGGCAGCCCGGCGAGCCGTTCGACCAGCGCCGGGTCGTGGGTGCGCAGGCCAGCCGTCGCCTCGGCCGCGAACCTGGCGTCGAAGCCGAGGTCGTGCGCGGCGAGGGCGTCGGTCGGCGCGACGAGCTCGCGGAGCGCGACCCGGCCGCGTTCCGCGGAACGCGGCAGTGCGGCGGTCGCGGCCGCCACGCACGCGGCAACGGTCACGAGCAGCGCCAACCGGCGCAGTGAGGGGATGGACATCGTCGGACGCTCGAATCGGGACGTACTTTACCAGCAAGTCGGCCGCGGCAGGAGTCGATCGGGCGACCGGCGACCGGGCGATCTTGCGATCGGGCGACCGGGTGCTCTTCCCCAACGCATGCGCTATGATCGGCAGACTCCTCACAAGCTCGCGGGCATGGCGGACAGGGACGCTAGGGGGCCGACGGCGGTATGGAACGACTGGTCGCGTGGTGTGCCGGCACCATCGGAATCCTGCTCGTGATCCTGGGCGTCTCCCGGAGCGTGGACCTGGTGTCGCGGACCGGCGCGATCGACCTCCGCAACCGCGTGGTGGCGGCGCGCCAGGCCGAGCGCGGCCTCAACCCCTACTTCTTCAAGTGGACGCCCTCCTACCCCGAGACGCTCCTCGATGCCCGTGACCATCCGGGCGCGCGGTTCACCCGACTCACGTCGCCGCCCTCGACTGTCTGGCTTCACAGCCTGTTTGCGCGGTTCGACTACCGCTGGCAGAAGTGGACGAACTTCGTCCTCGCCTGGCTGGCACTTCTCGCGATCGCCTGGTGGGCGGCGAGGTCGCTGGCGCTGCGCGTCCCGGCGGTGCTCTTGGCCACCGGCGCCTACGCCGTTTCCGGTCCCTGGCAGGTTCACGTCGAGCGCGGGCAGCAGTACGTCTACTTGGCGTTGCTGCTCCTGCTGGCGGTGTGCCCGCCGTACCGGGTGTCAGGGCCGTGGTTCCGCGCGCTCGCCGCGCTGCTCCGGCCCACCCTCGGGGTCTCGGTGTTCACGGCGTTCCGCGAGCGGAGGATTCTGCGGTCCGTTCTCTTCACGATGGGCGCCGGCTGCCTGCTCGCCCTGCCGGTACTCGTCGCCTATCCGATCTCGTGGTGGTTTGACTACCTCGCCTCTTCGCGCGACTGGTACCTGGAGATGTTCGGCCTGAACGCGGTCATCACCCCGTCGGGGACGGCCGCGGCGTTCGCGTACCCCGTCGCCCCCGAGGGCGATCCCACGATGACGGCCGCCTGGCTGTTCAGGACCTGTGGGAGCGGGCTGTTACATTTCGCGAGGACGCTCGGCTGGATGCCGCCCTTCGGATTGGCAACCGGGACGACGGTGGCACTCGCTGTCATCACGGGCATCGTGCTCTGGCGGGCTCGCGGCGAGCGTCTGGCGTCATTCGCCGCCCGGTTCTTCGGGTTGGTCTACCTCGCCGACTTCGCCTCTCCGACCCCACGCGGCGTCTACAACGCCGTCCTGTTCTTCCCGGCAATCCTGCTCGCGGTGGCCGAGCTGTTCCGGCTCGGGCCGGTGGACTCGTTGCGCCGGTGGACCGACCGCGACCATCTCTGGGCGACCCTGGTGTCGGCAGGCCTCTGCATCTCGCTTGTCGGGATCGTCCGGCCCGACGCCACGACTGTCGTCGTCGAGATCACGTTTCTTTGTGGCGCCGCGGTTGCGGTGTTCCGGCCGATCGTGAGATGGTCCGGCCGGGACGCTTCGGAGCCTCCGCGAGCCGCGGGCGGGGCTGAGATATAATCCGCAGGCGCCCCCGTCCGGGAGTGGCGATCGAACTGCCCCGCCCCCAGAGGTCTTGCCATGTCCGATCATCCTGACGATCCCGTCACGCCGCCAACAGGTTTCACCAGGCGCGGATTCATCGCGACCGTCGGTACCGGCGCCGTCGCCGCGGCGGCGGCGGCCCGCGCGGCCACCGACCAGGCGCCGTCCGCGGGCGAATTGCCCGATTCGGCCGACCTCGTGAAGGTCACGCTGACAATCAACGGGCGCGCGCATCGGCTGCTCGTCGAGCCGCGGTGGTCGCTGCTGTACGTGCTGCGCGAGCGGCTGGGGCTGACCGCCACGAAGCTCGGCTGCGAGCGGGGCGAGTGCGGCGTCTGCACCGTCCTGGTCGACGACAAGCCGGCGTACTCCTGCATGATGCTGGCGGTCGAGTCGGAGGGGAAGGCCATCGTCACGCTCGAGGGGCTGATGCGGGGCGAGGAGCTCGGACCGGTGCAGCGGGCGTTCGTCGAGGAGGACGCCTTCCAGTGCGGCTACTGCACGCCCGGCCAGGTCATGGCCGTCGAGGGACTGCTCCGCGCGAACCCCAACCCCACGCTTGACGAGATCCGCGCGGGCGTCAGCGGCAACGTCTGCCGCTGTGGCGCCTACGCGCACATCTTCAAGGCCGGGCAGCGGGCCGCCGAGCTGAGAAAGCAGGAAGGAGGCCGGTCATGACGAACGACGACCGGTATTACGTCACCGGCGATCTGCCCGAGACGCCGGAGCCAGCCGAGCAGCCCGCCCCGTGGACGAGCCCGACGGTGGTGGGGCGGCGGCTGCCGCGCATCGACGCGTACGAGCGCGTGAGCGGAGCGGCGACCTACTCCGCCGACGTGCTGCTGCCCGGGATGCTCTACGGCGCGATCCTGCGCTGTCCCCATGCGCACGCGGCGGTGAAGCAGGTCGATACCGCCAAGGCCGAGAAGATGCCCGGTGTCGTGGCGGTGTTGACCTCCAGGTCCCCCGGCGCGGACATCAACTGGTTCAATACCCGTGCGGGCGCGCTCAGCCGGCTCTTCGGTCCCCTCTGCCGGTACGAGGGCGAGGAAGTGGCCGCCGTGGCCGCGGAGACGCCGTACCAGGCCTGGGACGCCGTCCGCGCGATCGCGGTCGAGTACGAGGTGCTGCCGTTTGTCGGGGACGCCGCCGACGCGCTGAAGCCCGGGGCCCCCGCGATCTACGACGCGGGGAACCGCTCGGGCGAGGTCTCGCGCTACTCGAGAGGCGACGTGGACGCGGGGTTCGCCGCGGCCGACGTCGTGGTGGAGCAGGCCTACCGCACCGCGTGCGAGATCCACGCGCCAACCGAGGCGCACGTCTCGGTGGCCAAGTGGGATGGCAACCGCCTGATGGTCTGGGACTCCGCGCAGGGGGTCTACCCGATCCAGTCGGGCCTGATGGCGACGCTGAACCTGCCGGCGTCGAGCGTCCGGGTGAACGGCCAGTACATGGGCGGCGGCTTCGGCTCGAAGCTGAGCCTGAGCAAGCACACCGTCATCGCGGCGCTGCTCGCCAGGACCGCGGCGCGCCCGGTCAAGCTGCACCTGACCCGCGAGGAGAGCTTCCTGGCGGTCGGCAACCGGCCGCCCGACACGATGACGGTCAAGGCCGGCGTGAAGAGGGACGGCACGCTCACGGCGCTCCAGTTGACCGTGCTCGGCACGGGCGGCGCCTACCCGGGCGGCGGTGTCGGCGGCGTGGACTGGGTGTTCCGCGATCTCTACACCTGCCCGAACGTGAAGACCGAGATGACCGACGTCTTCATCAACGCCGGGCAGGCGCGGGCCTTTCGCGCGCCCGGCCACCCCCAGGGGGCGTGGGCGCTCGAGCAGATGATGGACCAGCTCGCCGAGAAGATCGGGATGGACCCGGTCGCGTTTCGCCTGAAGAACGTGCCGTCGGTCAGCCAGGGCAATGGCGGCGCGCCCTACACCACGACAGGGTTGAAGGCCTGTCTCGAACAAGGGGCCAGCCGGTTCGGCTGGGCCGAGGCCCGAAAGCGCCCCCCGGCGGACGGTCCCGTCCGGCGAGGGGTCGGGATGGCAGCCGGCTTGTGGAGGGCGGGCAACGGCGGACCGCCGTCCACCGTCATCGTGAAACTGTTCTCGGACGGCAGCGCCCACCTGAACATGGGCGCGAGCGACCTCGGCACCGGCGCGAAGACGGTCATGGCCATGGTCGTCTCCGAGGAGCTGGGGGTCCCGCTCGACCGGATCCAGGTCGAATGGGCCGACACCGGGACGACGCAGTTCGCGACGCCGAGCGGCGGCAGCAAGACCGTGCCCACCGAGGCGCCGGCCACGCGCGCCGCGGCGCTCGACGTCAAGCAGCAGCTGATCGCGCTGGCGGCGGCGCAGCTCAAGGTGCGCGCGGACGACCTGGTCCTGAAGAACGGCGAGATCGTCTCCACCTCCGACCCGTCGAAGAAGGTCGCGCTCACGGGCGTGAACGCGCTGCGCGGCCGGGGGCTGATCGTCGGCGTCGGCTACCGGGGCCCCAACCCCGAAGGCAAAGTGACCTGCCCGTTCGGCGTCCACTTCGCCGAGGTCGAAGTCAACACCCGCACGGGCGAGGCGCGCGTCATCAGGTACCTCGCGGCCCAGGACAGCGGGCGGGTCATGAACGCGCTGACGTACGAGAACCAGACCCAGGGCGGGATCACCATGGGCCTCGGCCTCGCGCTGACCGAAGAGCGGATCCTCGACCGCAATCAGACGGGCAAGATGGTCAACCGCAACTGGCACGACTACAAGGTGCCGACGGCGATGGACGTGCCGGCCGAACAGGTCGTCCTGCCGGTCGACCTGAACGACGTGGAGGCGAATTCGACCGGCGCCAAGGGGCTCGGCGAACCGGCGACGGTGCCAGCGGCGCCGGCCGTGGCCAATGCGATCTACCACGCGTGCGGCGTGCGGACTCCCGATTCGCCCGTGAACCCGCGGCGGCTGATGAGCCTGCTGGCCGCGTCGAAGAAGAGGGGATGACTCATGCTGCCGGGATTCACTCACACTCGTGCCACCAGCGTCGCTGACGTCGTGCGCCGGCTGGCCGTTCCGGGGGCGAGACTCCACGCGGGCGGCACCGATCTGATCGGGTGCCTGCGCGACGGCGTGTTCACCGCCCGGGCGCTCGTGAGCCTGAGCGGCCTGAAGGAGCTCCACGGGATCGGGCCGGCGACGGGCGGCGGCCTGCGCATCGGGGCGCTCGCGACCCACAGCGAGATCGCGGCCGACAGGACGATCCTCGGGTCCTATCGCGCGCTCGCGCAGGCCTCGGCGTCGGTCGCGAGCCCGCAGCTCCGCAACCAGGGCACCCTCGGCGGCAACCTGTGCCAGAGGCCGCGGTGCTGGTACTTCCGGGGCGACTTTCACTGCCTTCGCAAGGGCGGCGACCTGTGCTACGCGGTGGGCGGCGAGAACGACAACCACGCCATCTTCGGCGGGGACCAGTGCGTGGTGGTGCACCCGTCCGACACCGCCCCGGCGCTCGTCGCGCTCGGCGCCAAGGTCCGCGTCGCCAGCCCGGGCGGCAGCCGGCTGGTCCCGCTCGAGGCGTTCTTCGTCGGCCCCGCGAAGAGTGTGACACGCGAGACGATCCTCGAGAGAAACGAGGTCGTCACCGAGGTGTGGCTCCCGCCGGCGGAGCCCGGGCTGCGCAGTTCGTACCGGAAGGTGCGGGCGCGCGGGGCGTGGGACTTCGCGCTCGCCGGCGTCGCGCTGGCGCTCGTCGTCAGGGACGGCCAGGTGCAGCGCGCCCGCGTCGTGTTCTCGGGCGTGGCGCCGGTGCCGTGGCGGTCCGAACCGGTCGAGCGGGCGATCACCGGCAAGGCGCTGACACCGGCGGTGGTGGCCGAAGCGGCCGACGCCGCGGTGAAAGGGGCCACCGCGCTCGAGAAGAACGGCTACAAGATCCCGTTGCTGCAGGGGGTCGTCACCGAGGCGCTGCTCGCGCTGGCCTAGCGCAGGAGAAGGAGTCCGATCGATGTGCGTGATCTCGGCGGAACTGCTCTCGGCGTCCACCGTCGCCATCCGGGACTGCATGGGCGCCCGCCCGGGAGAGCGCGTCCTCGTCGTGACCGACGAGCCGCTCAGGGCGATCGGCCTGGCCCTGCACCGCGCCGCGCGCGAGTTGAATCTCGAGGTGCTGCTCGTCGAGATGCTGCCGCGGCGGAGCAACGGCGAGGAGCCGCCGCCGGAGGTGGCCGAGCTGATGAAACAGGCCGACGTCGTGCTCTGTCCCACGTCGAAGTCGCTGACGCACACCGACTCGCGGCGGGCGGCCAGCCAGGCGGGGGCGCGGGTCGCGACCCTGCCCGGGGTGACAGCGGACATCATGGTCCGGTGCATGAACGCCGACTACCACGAGATCGCCGCGCGCACCTACCGCCTCTGCGAGCGCCTGGAGCGGACGAAGGTGGTCCGCGTGACGGCCGCGGCGGGCACCGACATCACGATGCCGATCGCCGGCCGCCAGGCGCACGCCAGTTCCGGGCTGTTCCGCGAGAAGGGGCAGTGGGGCAACCTGCCGACGGGCGAAGCCTACCTGGCGCCGCTCGAGGGACGGTCCGAGGGCGTGGTCGTGGTCGACGGGTCGATGGCCGGCGTCGGCCTGCTCGGCAGCCCGCTCCGCATCGTGGTGGAAGGCGGCTACGCCACCGGGATCACAGGCGGCGCCGAGGCCGACGCGCTCGTCGCCCTGCTCGAGCCTCACGGCCGGGACGCGCGGACGGTGGCGGAGTTCGGCATCGGCACCAACGACCGGGCGAAGCTGACCGGCGTCATCCTCGAGGACGAAAAGGTGATGGGCACGATTCACGTCGCGTTGGGGGACAACAAGTCGATGGGCGGGACCGTTCGCGTGGCGAGCCATCTCGACGGCCTCGTCAGGAACCCGACCGTCTGGTTCGACGAGGTGAAGATCATGGAGGAGGGTCGGCTGCTCATCGGTTGACGCCCCGATTGCCCATCCGCCATACTCGCGGGTGCCGGGGCCCGCACCGTCCATCTGAACGGCCGCGCCTGCACGTGACTGATTTGCACCAACGTTGGCCCGTCAAGACGTCTAGGAGCGCACTTGGACGACGGTAGAGCACCCAAGACCGGGAACGCCATCCCCTCGCTCGACGAACTCGACGCACTCCTGGCCCGGCCCGCCGACTGGCCCGAACTCGAGCCGGAGCTTCTTCGCCACCTGTTGTTCTACCAGTGCCTCTCCTACGGCATCGATCCGGATGACGACGACGTGCCGCGCGTCACCGCCCTGGCCAGGCTCGGCGTCGAGCGGCTGCACCCCGCCGTCAGGCGCGAGGTCGTGCTCGAGGTGGCGCGGGCGATCGAGCGGCTGCACCGCGAGCACGAAATCCGCGACGGGGCCGGATACACCAACGGGCTGCTCCCGTTCCTCGTCGAGGACCACGACCCGTCGGTCGTCGCGGCGGCGGCCTGCGAGATGGCGATCCTGCTTCCCCTCGAAGACGGCGACCCGATGTCGGGTCCCAAGTACGTGGAATCGTTCATCGGCGAGATCCCGCGCGACGACGCGCGGGCCGGCATCGTCGCGGGACTGCTCTCGCTCGGCGACAAGCGCGTCGACCCGCTCGTCGCGCGCGCGTGGCGGCGGCTCGGCGACGAGGGGCGGCAGTCGCTCGCGCTGCTGATCCAGGCCGTGCACGGCCTGCACGTCGGCACCGTGAAGTTCCTGCTCGACTGGCTGGAAGACGAGGCGGCCAGCCCGGAGACGCCGTCGTTCGGCATGGTGGCCGCCACCATGGCGCGCGCCGGCCTGCACGCGGCCGATCACGGCGTCGTGGACGTCGTCCGGGCGTTCCCGGTGACCGTCGCGCCCGAGGGAAAGCCCTTCCGCGTCGTGCGCACCTTCTCGCGCGACGAACTGCAGCCGATCCTCCGGCGCCGGCTCGAGCGGCTGGCCGAGAAGGGCAAAGCGTCGGACCTCATCACGGGCGTGCTTCGGTGCTGGGGGCTGCTGGCCGGGGAGCCGCGAGGATGACTCGCCTCGCCAAGGCGCTGGCCATTGCGCTCGCTCTTCCGATCGTCGTGACCGCGCTCGGCGTCCTGGGACAGGCCCGGTGGGAATCCCGCTGGGATCCGTTGCTTCGGCGACAGGCCGCGACCGCGCGGGTGCTGCCCTATGGCGGCTTGCTCAAGCTGCCGTCGCTCGCGAGCGTGTGCGCGGACCGGCGAACCGCCCGACTGTTCGCGCCCTGCAACACCTACAACCTGTTCTCGAAGGCGATCGCCGGTGCGCTCGTCGTCGGCGGGGCGAGCCTCGCGTTCCTCGGCGGGCTGGTGCTGGCGGGGCGATGGTGCCGCGGCAGCAGGAGGCGCATGGTCCGGCTGTTCCGGCCGGCGCTCGCCGCGACCGTGGTCGGGATTGCCTGCCTCGCCGTCGCCCACGGGTTGCTGGCAGTGACTGCCGTCGTCGTCGGCGCGGCGGCCCTCTGGTTCGAGCCGGTGGAACGCGCGTCGGGTTCGGTGCTGTTCACGACCGGCGCGGCCGCCCTCGGGTGGATCGTGGCCGTCACGACGGTGGCCTTCGGCCTGATCCGCCGGCCGACCATCTCGCTGGTCGGGCAGGTGCTGGACCTGCCGGAACAACGACGTCTGCACGATCTTCTCGGGACGGTGTCCGCATCGGTCGGCGCCGCGGCTCCGGACCATGTCGTGGTGTGCCTGGTGCCCTGGCTGTTCGTGACCGGGACGAACGTCACGTGCCTGGACCGGCGGCTGTCGGGCCGCACGCTGTGCCTGTCGCTGCCGCTCGCCCGCATCCTCTCGGTCGACGAACTCCGCGGGCTGGTGGCGCACGAGATGGCGCGCTACTCGCGCGAACAGGCGCCGGCCACCACGCGCGTGGCCCTGCCCCTGGCCGGCGTGTCGCGCGCCATGCAGGAGGCGGCCGGGCGGGCGCGCGGGTTCCGCGCCGCCGCGTGGTGGGTGCCGCTGACGCTGCTGTCGATCTTCGTCGGGGAGGCCGCCGCCGGGGACGTCTGGCAGGGCGACGCGGAACGGGCGGCTGACGAGAAGGCGGCGGCAATTGCCGGGCGCGAGGCGTTCGCGTCGGGGCTCGTGAAGGTGGCGGCGTTCTCGCCCGCCTGGCACGGCGTGTTCGCGCTGATGCAGAACGCCGCGTATTCGGACTCGCAGTACGTGAACGTGAGCGCCATGTTCCAGGAGGTCGCCGCGGCGAACGCCGGCGACGAACGACTGACGGGCGCCGAGCGGATGGTGCAGGGTCACCCTGTCGACCGACACGCCGTGCTCGGGGAGCGGCTTGCCTTGCTCGGGCTGCATATCCGCGACGTGGCCGGCGCCGCCCTGGTGACCGCGCCGCCGCAGCCGGCGGCATCGCTCATCGACGGGTGCGAGGCGATCGAAGAGCGCCTGTCGAGGGCCGAGCATCAGCTGATTGTCGAGACGGGCGGCCGAATTCCGAGAGTGTGACGCGCGGCCAGTCGGGCAGGTGGAGAGAATGTCATGTTGAGATTCTGCGTGCGAGCGGTGACGGCGGCAGCTACGACCTGGCTCATCCTGGCGTCCTCCACGGGGCCGGCCCGCGCGTTCGACCAGCCCCGGGCGGGGGAAGAGGCCCTGCCGTCGTTCGGCGACCCGGGCATCTCGCCGGACGGATTGGAGATCGCCTTCGTGTCCGGCGGTGACATCTGGACGGTCCCGGCCGGCGGGGGAGAGGCGCGGCTGCTCGTCTCGAACCTGGCGACCGAGTCGCGGCCGGTCTACTCGCCGTCCGGCGACCAGCTCGCCTTCGTCTCCACCCGGACCGGCAACGGCGACATCTACGTCCTGACGTTCAAGACCGGGGCGCTTCGCCGGCTGACGTTCGACGACGGGACCGACGCGCTCGACGCGTGGTCGCGCGACGGCCGCTGGATCTACTTCTCCTCGAGCAGCCACGACATCGCCGGGATGAACGACATCTACCGCGTCGCGGTCGAGGGCGGGACGCCCATGCCCGTGAGCGCCGACCGGTACGTCAACGAGTACTTCGCGGCGCCCGCGCCGGACGGCACGCGGGTGGCGTTCACCGCGCGCGGGCTGGCGTCGAGCCAGTGGTGGCGGAAGGGGCACAGCCACATCGACGAATCCGAGATTCGGATCCTCGGCGACGGCGCCTCGAAGACGTACACGCGGGTGACCGAAGGCGGCGCCAAGCAGATGTGGCCCATGTGGGCGGCCGACGGGCGCACGCTCTTCTACGTGTCCGACCGCAGCGGCGCGCAGAACATCTGGCGCCAGGAGCCCGGCAAGCCGCCGGCGCAGGTCACCCGGTTCGCAGACGGGCGGGTGTTGTGGCCGTCGATCTCGGCCGACGGGCGACGCCTCGCCTTCGAGCGCGACTTCGGCGTCTGGCTGCTCGACACCTCGACGGGCCGGGCGTCGGCCGTGCCGATCTCGCGCCGCGGCGTGCCAGCCGGACCGTCGGTCGAGCATTTGGCGCTCTCGAACCAGTTCCAGGAACTCGCCCTCTCAACGGACGGCAGGAAGGTCGCGTTCACCGTTCACGGCGAGGTGTTCGCCGCATCGGCCAGGGACGGCGGCGACGCGACACGAGTCACCGACACCCCGGCCAACGAGTCGGAGGTCGTCTGGGCGCCCGACGCCCGGCGACTCGTCTACGTGTCCGACCGGGACGGCGCCTCGCGTCTCTTCATGTTCGATTTCCGGACCATGACCGAGACGGCCCTGACGCGCGACGCCGCCGACGACGCGCTGCCGACCTTCTCGCCGGACGGCAAACTGCTCGCATTCGAACGCGGGCAGAAGGAACTGCGCGTGCTCGACGTCGAGTCGAAGGCCGAGCGGGTCGTGGCCAGCGGCCTCCTCGGCGACAGGCTGGGCGCCGGCCACGAGATCGCCTGGTCGCCCGACGGGAAGTGGATCGCGTATCTCGCGACGGGCCCGAAAGGGTTCGCCAGCGTCTGGATCGTGGCGGCCGGGGGCGGCGAGCCCCGGCAGGCCTCCTGGATCGCCAACAGCTCCATCGGCGGCGTGACCTGGAGCCCGGACGGGACCTTCCTGTTGTTCGACACGTCGCAGCGAACCGAGAACCCGCAACTGGCGCGCGTGGACCTGACGCCGCGCGTGCCGAAGTTCCGCGAGGACCAGTTCCGGGATCTCTTCAAGGACGAAACGTCCAGGCCGCCGGTCCAACCCGCCAGCGCGCCGCCGGCGCAGGCCGTTCCGGAGGGGGCGAAGCCGGCCCCGGCGGCGGACGCCAGGGATGCCCGGAAGACGCCGAAGGCGGTCGAGATCTCCTGGGACCAGATTCGGCGCCGGATGTCGCTCGTGCCGGTGGGCGTGGACGTGTCGGCCGTCACGATCAGCCCGGACGGAAAGTGGGCGCTGCTGACGGCCTCGGCCGCGGGCCAGGTGAACCTCTACACCTACTCGCTCGACGAACTGGCACGCGAGCGGCCCGTCGCGCGCCAGCTGACCTCGACGCCGGGACCCAAGTCGGCGGCGCAGTTCTCGCCCGACTCGAAGGAGGTCTACTACCTCGAGGGCGGCCGCATCCAGGCCATCACGATCGATCGGCGGGAGAGCCGGCCCGTCGTGGTGACCGCGGAGATGGACGTTGACTTCGCGAAGGAGCGGCTGGAGGTGTTCGACCAGGCCTGGACCTACCAGCGCGACAACTTCTTCGATCCCAAGTTCAACGGCGTCGACTGGAATGCCGTGCGCGCGGTCTACCGTCCGCATGCGGCGGGGGCGGCGACGCCGGACGAGCTCCGGCGCGTCGTCTCCCTGATGGTCGGCGAGCTGAACGCGTCGCACCTCGGCATCTCGGGGCCGTCGGCGGGCGGGGTGACGGCCCCCACGGGGCGGATCGGCATCGGGTTCGACCGCGCCGAGTTCGAGCGCGGCGGGCGCTTCCGCGTCGCGAGCCTCGTGCCGCTCGGCCCGGCGGCGGTCACCGGCGCGATCAGGCCCGGCGACTACCTGCTGGCGGTGGACGGGGTGGCGCTGACGAACCGGACGAATCTCGACGAGCGGCTCGAGCGCCAGGTGGGGCGCCGCGTCGTCCTGACGCTGTCGGCGAACGCCGACGGCCGCGAGCCGCACGATGTCCCCGTGAGCCCGGTGACGCAGGGAGCCGAAAAGGGGCTGCTGTACCGCGAGTGGGTCGAAGCCAACCGCGCCTACGTCGAGAAGGCGAGCGGCGGACGGCTCGGCTACGTCCACATGATCGACATGGGCGCCGGGTCGCTCGCGCAGCTCTACGTCGATCTCGACGTGGAGAACCAGACGCGCGACGGCGTGGTCGTGGACGTGCGGAATAACAACGGCGGATTCGTCAACGTGTATGCGATCGACGTCCTGTCGCGCCGCCCGTACCTGACCATGACGCCGCGAGGTCTGCCGCCGGCGCCGGCGCGGCCGGCGCTCGGCCAGCGCGCGCTCGAGGTGCCGACGATCCTCGTCACCAACCAGCACTCCCTCTCGGATGCCGAGGACTTCACCGAAGGGTACCGCGCGCTGAAGCTCGGCAAGGTGGTGGGTGAGCCGACCGCCGGCTGGATCATCTTCACCTGGAACGTCCGGTTGATCGACGGGTCCAGCTTCCGCCTGCCCCGCGCCCGGATCACGACGGCCGACGGCTCCCCGATGGAGATGCACCCGAGGCCGGTGGACGTGGCCGTGACGAGGCCCATCGGCGAGGGGCTCGGCGGGAAGGACAGCCAGCTCGACGCGGCCGTGACGGAACTCCTGAAGGGGCTGCCCGCGAAGCGGTAGGGGATCGCGGTGCCGGGTTGGTATACTGGGGGGATGCCTTCGTCTCAGAAATCGGTTCCTCCGGTCGCCAACCCGCTCCGCCGCAACGTCGCCATCATCGCGCACGTCGATCACGGGAAGACGACGCTCGTCGACGGGATGCTCTGGCAGAGCGGCGTGTTCCGAGCCAACGAGAAGGTGGCGGAACGGGTGATGGACAGCAACGATCTCGAGCGCGAGCGCGGGATCACCATCCTCGCCAAGAACACGGCCGTCCACTACCACGACTACCTGATCAATATCGTCGACACGCCGGGGCACGCCGACTTCGGCGGCGAGGTGGAGCGCACGCTGTCGATGGTCGACGGCGTCCTGCTCCTCGTCGACGCCTCCGAGGGGCCGCTGCCGCAGACCCGCTTCGTCCTGCGGAAGGCGCTCGAGCGCCGCCTGCCGCCGATCGTCGTCATCAACAAGATCGACCGGAAGGACGCGAGGGCGCAGGAGGTGCTGAACGAGGTCTACGACCTGTTCATCGACCTGGACGCGACCGAGGACCTGCTGGACTTCCCGGTGCTCTACACCAACGCCCGGGCCGGCACGTCGGGCACCGACCCGAACGTGCAGGAGGCGGACCTGCGGCCGCTGTTCGAGGCGATCGTCCACCACGTGCCGCCGCCACGCGGCGACCGCGACGGCAGCCTGCAGATGCTCGTGGCCAACCTCGACGCGAACGACTACCTGGGCCGCATCGCCATCGGCCGGCTCTTCAACGGGCACGTGAAGATCGGCGACGACGTGACCGTCTGCAAGGCGGGAGGCGGCACGCAGCCGACACGGGTGACCAAGCTCTACGCCTTCGACGGGCTCAAACGCGTGGACATCACCGAGGCGTTCGCCGGCGACATCGTCTGCCTGGCCGGCATCGAGAACATCACCATCGGCGACACGATCGCCGACGGCGAGAACCCGCGGCCGATTACGGCCATCGCCGTGGACGAGCCGACCGTCTCGATGATCTTCGGCGTCAACACGTCGCCGATGGCCGGGCGCGAGGGCCAGTACGTGACCTCGCGTAACCTCCGCGACCGGCTCGCGAAGGAGTTGCTCGGCAACCCGTCGATCCGCGTGGAGGAGACCGACTCGCCGGAGCAGATCCGGGTGATCGGCCGGGGGGAGCTGCAGCTGTCGATCCTCATCGAGATGATGCGGCGGGAAGGGTACGAACTGCAGGTCTCGCGCCCGGAGATCGTCACCAAAGAGGTGAACGGCCGGAAGATGGAGCCGGCCGAGGACCTCGTGATCGACGTCCCCGAGGAGTTCCAGGGCATCGTCATCGCCCAGGTCGGCACGCGCCGGGGGACGATGACCAAGATGGTGAACCACGGCAGCGGCCGGGTCCGCCTCGAGTTCCGGATTCCGACCCGGGGCCTGATCGGCCTGCGGTCGCAGTTCCTGACCGACACGCGCGGCACCGGCATCATGAACCACCTGTTCGCCGGGTGGGAGAGCTGGCACGGCCCGATCCCGGCGCGCGCGACGGGCGCGCTGGTCGCTGACCGATCGGGCATCGCGACGGCGTATGCCATCTACAACTTGCAGGAGCGGGGCGAGATCTTCATCGCCCCGACCGTGCAGGTCTACGAGGGGATGCTCATCGGCGAGAACGCGCGCGCCAGCGACATGGACGTCAACGTCACCAAGGAAAAGAAGCAGACCAACATGCGCGCGTCCACCGCGGACGAGGCCATCCGCCTCGTGCCGCCCCGCGTGCTCGGCCTCGAGCAGGCGATCGAGTTCATCAAGGACGACGAACTGGTCGAGGTGACACCGACCAGGATCCGCCTGCGCAAGAAGATCCTCGCCGCCAACCAGCGGCCGAAGCCGTGGGCCGCGGAGTAGGGCAGCCGGCGGGCCTCACCGGGCGACGATGACGAGGTCGGGAGAGCTTCCGGGATCGAAGGGGACTTCGCCGACCGTGCCGAAGAACTCGCGATGGGTGAAGCCCGCCGCCTCGAGCGCGCCCTCGAGATCCGGCCGCCGCCAGGCGGTGAGATCGACGTTGCGCGCGGCCATCACCTCAATCGCCGGATCGCCGTCCGGCCGGTAACGCAGCGTGCACGGCGTGAAGACGACCGTGCCGTCGGGGCGCGGCGTCATCAGCCTCAGGAACACGATCTCCCCGTCCGCCTCGTCCCGCCGGAACGTCAGCGGCAGGTTGCGCTGCGCACCGCCGATGACCTTCTCGTAGTTGAGCACCTGGAGCAGCAGCGGGCTTCCGGGGCGGAGCCGCGCGCGAAGTCCCGAGAGGAAGCGGGCGAGGGCCGGCAGGCGCCGAACGTGCGGCAGCGTGTTGCCGAGGCAGATGGCGCCGTCGAACCAGCCGGCCGTCAACTGCTCGACGTCGGCGATGTCGCCCTCGAGAAGCGCGAGATTCGACGGCAGGGGCGAGTCGTTCGCCTTGGCCAGCATGGCGGCCGAGGAGTCGATGCCGACCACCTCGAATCCCTTCGACGCCAGGAAGCGGCTGTGCTCGCCGGTGCCCGATCCGAGGTCGAGCACGCGTCCCCGATCGCCCAGCACGCGGGACAGGAACGGCCACTCCCGTTCGATCCGTTCGGGCCAGGCCACGAGCCGACGGTAGTCAACGCGTGAATACGGGTCGTCAGATCTCATGTCGCCGGCCCTCCGGGCCAGCCGTCGCCACCCCACAGTTTGTGGTGAACGACCCGCGGCCCACCGCCTGACGCTCAGCCGAACCTGACAAATCTGCAGGAACTCGACAGGATCGTAATCCGATCGGTGCCGATCAGGACCGCCTCACGCGGTCACAGGCCCTATCTCCCCCCAATGCCGACGGTACGGCCTTTGCGAAACAACCGGCCGAGTAACCCTACCGACCCCCGACAGGTGTAGGAGACGAGTCTTGCCAAGACCAATGATCAGGGTCGCATGGACCATCGCGGTAGGGCTGATGCTTTCGGCCACCGCGTTCGGTCAGACCACCACGGTGGTCAACCCGACGACCGTCCAGTTCACACCCTCCCCGGACAACTCCGCCGTGACGACCGGAGGCCTCCCGGTGGTGGTGCGATACGACCTGCAGATCTACCTGCAGGGCGCGACCACGCCCTACACGACGGTCAGTCTTGGAAAGCCCGCGGCCGGATCCGACGGTACGATTGTATTGGACTTTTCCTCGTTGCTCACCACCTGGCCGTTGCCGAGCGGCACCTATAACGCCCGCGTGGCGGCCGTCGGCCAGTCCGGCTCGGGCCAGAGCGACCTGTCCAACCTGTTCACGTTCGGAACGGGAGGCACGCCGACCTGCACATATTCGTTGTCGGCGACCTCGTGGACGGCGGTGACTGCCGGCGGTTCGACGACCGTGACCGTGACGGCGAGCGATCCGAGCTGTGGCTGGACGGCGCTGGGCACCTCCTCCTGGGCGTCGGTGAGTCCCGCGAGCGGGACGGGCTCGGGCACGGTGACGGTGACCGCCACGGCGAACACGGGGACGACGCGGTCTGCCGTGCTGACCATTGCCGGGCAGACCTTCACGGTGAACCAGTCCGCGCTGGCGTGCAGCTACGCGTTGGCGTCTTCGTCGTGGGGCGCCGCCGTCGGCGGCGGCAGCAGCAGCGTCGGCGTCACGGCCAGCGCCTCGGGTTGCGGCTGGACGGCCTCGAGCAACTCGACCTGGGCGACGGTCAGCCCGGCCAGCGGCAGCGGATCCGGCACGGTGACGATGACCGCCGCCGCCAACACCGGGTCGGCGCGAACCGCCACGCTGACCATCGCCGGCCAGACGTTCACCGTCACGCAGGCCGCCCTGTCGTGCACGTATGCGCTGTCGGCATCCTCGTTCTCGGCGGCCGCGGCGGGCGGGTCGAGCACGGTAACGGTTTCGACCAACGGCACCACCTGCGGATGGTCCGCGACGAGCACGGCGACCTGGGCGACGATCAGCCCGACCAGCGGCACCGGATCGAGGAGCGTGACGGTCACGGCGGCCGCCAATACGGGCGCGGCGCGCACGGCGACGCTCACGATCGCGGGGCAGACTTACACGGTGAGCCAGGCCGCGGTGGGCTGCACGTATGCCCTCTCGGCGACCTCGCTCTCGGCCGTGGCGACGGGTACCACGAGCAGCGCGACGGTCACGGCCAACCTCTCGACCTGCAGCTGGACCTCCTCGAGCGATGCCACCTGGGCGACGGTCAGCCCGGCCAACGGGACCGGCTCGGGCACGGTGACCATCACCGTCGCGGCCAACACCGGCGCGGCGCGAACGGCCACGCTCACGGTCGGCGGGAAGACGCTCACGGTCAACCAGGCCGCTGCGGCCTGCAGCTTCGGGTTGTCGGCCACGTCGCTCTCGGCAGCGGCGACGGGCGCGACGGGCAGCGTGACGGTGACGGCGAATTTCTCAACCTGCGGCTGGTCGGCGTCGAGCAACGCGGCCTGGGCGACGGTCAGCCCGGCCAGCGGCACCGGCTCCGGCACCGTGACGATCACGGTCGCGGCCAATACGGGCGCGGCGCGGACGGCCACGCTCACCATTGGCGGGCAGACCTACACGGTGAGCCAGGCGTCGGCGGCCTGCAGCGTCGGGCTGTCGGCGACGTCGCTCTCGGCGGCGGCGACGGGCGCGACGGGCAGCGTAACGGTGACGGCGAATCTCTCGACGTGCGGCTGGTCGGCGTCGAGCAACGCGGCCTGGGCGACGGTCAGCCCGGTGAGCGGCACGGGCTCGGGCACGGCGACGCTCACGGTCGCGGCGAACACCGGCGCGGCGCGGACGGCGACGCTGACCATCGGTGGGCAGACCTACACGGTGAGCCAGGCGTCGGCGGGTTGCAGCTTTGGATTGTCGGCGACGTCGCTCTCGGCGGCGGCGACGGGCGCGACGGGCAGCGTGACGGTGACGGCGAATCTCTCGACGTGCGGCTGGACGGCCTCGAGCAACGCGGCCTGGGCGACGGTCAGCCCGGCCAGCGGTACCGGCTCCGGCACGGTGACGATCACGGTCGCGGCGAACACGGGCGCGGCGCGCACCGCGACGCTGACCATCGGTGGGCAGACCTACACGGTGAGCCAGGCATCGGCGGCCTGCAGCTTGGGGCTGTCGGCGACATCGCTCTCGGCCGCGGCGACGGGTGCGACGGGCAGTGTGACGGTGACCGCGAATCTCTCGACGTGCGGCTGGACGGCCTCGAGCAACGCGGCCTGGGCGACGGTCAGCCCGGTGAGCGGCACGGGCTCGGGCACGGCGACGCTCACGGTCGCGGCGAACACGGGCGCCGCGCGAACGGCGACGCTGACCATCGGTGGGCAGACCTACACGGTGACCCAGGCGTCAGCGGCCTGCAGCGTCGCGCTGTCGGCGACGTCGCTCTCAGCGTCGGCGACGGGCGCGACGGGCAGCGTAACGGTGACGGCGAATCTCTCGACGTGCGGCTGGACGGCCTCGAGCAACGCGGCCTGGGCGACGGTCAGCCCGGTGAGCGGCACGGGCTCGGGCACGGTGACCATCACCGTCGCGGCCAACACGGGCGCGGCGCGGACGGCGACGCTGACAATCGGCGGACAGACCTACACGGTGACCCAGGCGTCGGCGGCCTGCAGCGTCGGGCTGTCGGCGACGTCGCTCTCGGCGGCGGCGACGGGTGCGACGGGCAGTGTGACGGTGACGGCGAATCTCTCGACGTGCGGCTGGACGGCCTCGAGCAACGCGGCCTGGGCGACCATCAGCCCGATGAGCGGCACGGGCTCCGGCACGGCGACGCTCACGGTCGCGGCGAATACGGGCGCGGCGCGGACGGCGACGCTGACCATCGGTGGGCAGACCTACACGGTGACCCAGGCGTCGGCGGCCTGCAGCGTCGGGCTGTCGGCGACGTCGCTCTCGGCGGCGGCGACGGGCGCGACGGGCAGTGTGACGGTGACGGCGAATCTCTCGACGTGCGGCTGGACGGCCTCGAGCAACGCGGCCTGGGCGACCATCAGCCCGATGAGCGGCACGGGCTCGGGCACGGCGACGCTCACGGTCGCGGCGAACACCGGCGCGGCGCGGACGGCGACGCTGACCATCGGTGGGCAGACCTACACGGTGAGCCAGGCGTCAGCGGCCTGCAGCTTCGGGCTGTCGGCGACGTCGCTCTCGGCGGCGGCGACGGGCGCGACGGGCAGTGTGACGGTGACGGCGAATCTCTCGACGTGCGGCTGGACGGCCTCGAGCAACGCGGCCTGGGCGACCATCAGCCCGATGATCGGCACGGGCTCGGGCACGGCGACGCTCACGGTCGCGGCCAATACGGGCGCCGCGCGAACGGCGACGCTGACCATTGGCGGGCAGACCTACACGGTGAATCAGGCGTCCGCGGGCTGCACGTATGCCCTCTCGGCGACGTCGCTCTCGGCGGCGGCGACGGGCGCGACGGGCAGCGTAACGGTGACGGCGAATCTCTCGACGTGCGGCTGGACGGCCTCGAGCAACGCGGCCTGGGCGACCATCAGCCCGATGAGCGGCACGGGCTCGGGCACGGCGACGCTCACGGTCGCGGCGAACACGGGCGCCGCGCGAACGGCGACGCTCACCATTGGCGGGCAGACCTACACGGTGAATCAGCCGTCCGCGGGCTGCACGTATGCCCTCTCGGCGACGTCACTCTCGGCGGCGGCGACGGGCGCGACGAGCGGCGCGACGGTCACGGCGAACCTCTCGACGTGCGGGTGGACGGCGTCCAGCGACGCGGCCTGGGCGACGGTCAGCCCGATGAGCGGCACCGGCTCCGGCACGGTGACGATCACGGTCGCGGCGAACACGGGCGCGGCGCGGACGGCGACGCTGACGGTCGCCGGCCAGATCCTCACGGTGACCCAGGCGGCCGCGGCCTGCACGTATACGCTCGCGACCAATTCCATGGCGGCGCTGCCGGTGGCCTCGACGGCCACGGTCACGGTGAACTCCAACCTCGCGACCTGCGGCTGGACCGCCAGCAGCCTCTCATCCTGGGCGGCGGTCAGTCCGGCCAGCGGAACCGGGACGGCGAATGTCACCGTCTCGATGGCGGCGAACACGGGTGCCGCGCGCACCGCCAACCTGGTCATCGCCGGCCAGGCCTACACGATCACGCAGGCCGGCGCGCCGTGCTCGCTCGCGCTCTCGTCGAACGCGCTCTCGATCGGGGCGGCAGGCGGCACGGGCGGGGTGACGGTCTCCGCCAACCTCTCGACCTGCGGCTGGACGGCGTCCAGCGGCGCGGCCTGGGTGACGGTCAGCCCGGCGAGCGGGTCGGGCACCGCCCCTGTGACGGTGACCGCCGCTGCCAACACGGGTTCGGCCCGGGTGGCGATGGTCACCATTGCCGGCCAGACCTACACGGTCAGCCAGTCCTCGGTGTCCTGCACGTATGGGATCTCGCAGACCGCGCTGTCGGCCGCTGCCGGCGGCACGACCAGCACGGTCACCGTTTCGGCCAACAGTACGACCTGCGGCTGGACGGCGACGAGCGACTCGGCCTGGGCGACGGTGAGTCCCGCCAGCGGCACTGGCTCGGGCGGGGTGACGGTGACCGTGGCGGCGAGCACGGGTGTGGCGCGGACGGCGACGCTCACCATCGCCGGCCAGACTTACACGGTGACCCAGGTGTCTTCGACGTGCACGTTCACAGTGTCGCCTCTCTCGGTGAACGTGCCCTCCGGGGGCGGAACCGGCACGGTCTCGGTGACGGCGAGTTCGCCAGGCTGCTCCTGGTCCGCGACGCCCTCGGCCGCATCGATCGGGCTCAGCCCGGCCAACGGCCAGGGGAGCGGTACGGTCGCCTACACGATGCTCCGCAACAACACCGGCGAGAAGCAACTGGAGCGGATTACCGTTGCCGGAGTATCCGTCAAGGTGACGCAACCGCCCGCGTCGGCGCCGACCCAACCGACGGGGGTCAAGGTGCAAATCAAGTAGGGTGGGGGCGGAGGTCCCCGAAATGACCTCCGCCCTACTCGCGTCGCGACGCCCACTCGAGCAGGTACAGGTGCGAACGGTACGTGCGGCCGGTTGACCGGCTGAGGCCGATTTCGCACGTCCGGCTGCTCGAGTAGTACCCGTCGACCTCCGCCAGCGCCAATACCTCGGCGGCTTCCCGGCTCGTGGCGCTGGCCGCCAGCTCGGGCACGAGCCAGCCCCGGTCCCCGGCGAACCCACAGCACCCGGCGTCGACGGGCACCACGACCTCGTCGGCGCAGGCACGCGCGATCTGCGTGAGCTCCCCGGCAATCCCCATCCGCACGACCGAGCACACGGGATGCAGCACGACCCGTCGCTGGCGCCTGCGGATCGCGAGCGACGGCAGGAGCGTGCGCGCGGCGAATTCGACGCTGTCCACGATCGTCAGGCCGTCGAACCGCTGCCGATTGTCGGCGTCGAGCGCCGGCCGGCAGGTGCGGAGGCCGTACGCGCACGGGCTCGTGTCGATCACGACGGGCAGCCGCCCCTCGCCGGACCAGTGCCAGAACCGCTCGATGGTCCGGTTCACCGCGATCCGGTGCGCCTCGACGTAGCCCTTCGACGAGAAGGGGACGCCGCAGCAGAGCCCGTCGACCCCGTCCGGGATCCAGACCCGGTGCCCCGCTCGCGCGGCCAGCGTCACGAGCGTCTCCACGACCGACCTGCCGCGGTGTTCGCCGGGCAGCTGTCCCATCGTCCTCGAGACGCACGAGGGGAAGTAGACGGCGCGGGCCTCATGGCGTGTCGTGACGGGCCGCCGCCGGGGCGCGGGCCCCGGCATCGGCGGGAGCCACTGCAGCGTGCGGCGCCGCAGGGCCACCGAGGCCGCGCGCGTCAGGCCGGCCAGGGCGCGACCGCCCACCAGGGCCTCGGTCACTCTTCCAGCCCTCAGTGCCCCTCGCACGGCCGACTCCACGAGCCCGAAGTGCCGGGCCATCGCGCACGCGATCCGCCGGCCGGATCGCAGGTGCCCGGCCGCCCGCAGCCGCTTGGTCAACAGCCCCGTGTCGATGCCGACCGGGCACGACGTCGAGCAGAGGCCGTCGGCCGCGCACGTCGCCACCGCGTCGTAGTCGAAATCGGCGGCGATCGCCGACCGCCGCGCGCCATCGCCGCCCGCCTCCTCCAGCCGCTGCATCTCGCGCCGGACGACGATCCGCCCGCGGGGCGTCAGCGTCAGCTCACGGCTCGGGCAGTGGCGCTCGCAGTAGCCGCACTCGATGCACTTGTCCACCTCCTCCTCGACGGCTGGCAGCTCCTTCAGGTGGGCCAGGTGCGCGCGCGGGTCGTCGTTGATGACGACGCCGGGGTTCAGGACACCGCCGGGGTCGGCGAACGCCTTCAGCCGGCGCATGACGGCGTACGCCTCGGCGCCCCACTCGGTCTCGACGAATGGGGCCATGTGGCGCCCCGTGCCGTGCTCCGCCTTCAGCGCGCCGTCGTAGCGAACGACCACGAGGTTGACCAGGTCGTCCATCAGGCGGGCGTAGCGGGTCACTTCCGGTTCGCTGCCGAACGACTGCGTGATGACGAAGTGGAGGTTGCCGTCCCTGGCGTGGCCGAAGATGATCGCCTCGTCGTACCCGTGGCGCGCGAACAGCGCGCGGAGATCGACGACGGCGTCGGCCAGGCGATCGACGGGGAAGGCGACGTCCTCGATGAGCACTGTCGTCCCGCGGCGCCGGGAGGCGCCGATCGACGGGAACATGCCCTGGCGGACCTTCCAGAGGGCCGCCTGCTCGGCCGGCGCGTGCGTGAAGCCGGCAGGCTCGAGCAGGCTGAGGCCCCCGAGAGCGGTCCGGGCCGCCGCTTCGATCGATGGCCGCCGCTCCTCCTCGGCGGCCTGGAACTCGGCCAGCAGGCCGGCCGCGCCGGCGGGAAGACGCGCCAGTGACGCCGGAATGCCCGGCTGGCCCTCGACCGATCGAAGCGCCGCCCGGTCCATGACCTCGAGCGCCGCGGCGCCACCGTCACGCAGCGGCACGATCGCCGCACACGCGTCGCGAATGGTGGGGAACAGCAGCAGTCCCGTGTACTTGACGGGCAGGTCGGGCACCGTCCTCAACACCGCCCTCGCGATGAAACCCAGCGTGCCCTCCGACCCCACCAGGAGGTGCGAGAAGATGTCCACCGGGCGCTCGAAATCGACCAGGGCGTTGAGCGAGTAGCCGGTCGTGTTCTTCGTCAGGTACTTGCGCCTGATGCGGCCCTGGAGGTCCGGCCGGGAGGCGATTTCGTTTCGAAGCTGCAGGAGACCCGCCGCGAGCGCGGGCTCGGCGCGCCGGAAGTCCTCGTCTGCCGACGCGGTCGCCGTGTCGACGACGGTGCCCGACGCCAGCACGAACACCATCGAGTCGAGCGTGTGGTAGGCGTTCCGGGAGACGCCGCAGCACATGCCGCTCGAGTTGTTGGCGAGGATGCCGCCGACCATGCACGCCTCGAGCGAGGCGGGGTCGGGGCCGATCTTCGCGCCGAACGGCCGCAGCCGCGCGTTGACGGCCGCGCCGACGACCCCCGGATCGACGCGCACGCGGCGCCCGCCGTCGAGCACGTCGGTCTGCCGCCAGTGCCGCGAGAGGTCCACCAGCACGCCGCCGGTGACCGCCTGCCCCGACAGGCTCGTGCCGGCCGCGCGGAAGGCGAGGGGCACGCGCGCGTCGCGGCAGAGGGCCAGCAGGCGCCGGACCTGCTCGACGGTCTGGGGCCTGACGACGGCGGCCGGCTCGAGGCGGTACATGCTCGCGTCGCAGGCGTAGGTCGCCAGGTCGATCGGGCGGGCGAGGACGTGCTCGTCGCCGACGATCTCGCGCAGGCGCTCGAGGAACTGGATGGTTGCCACCATGCTCATTCGTGGGTCGCGCCTCCAAGACCGGCTGCAGGCTTCGGGCTACAGGCTTCGGGCGGCACCACGTTCGCCACGCATGGCTTGGCCCGTAGCCAGGGGCCCGGAGCCTGAGGCCCGGAGCCTGAGGCCCGGGAGTCCGTCCACTCCGGGGGGCGCGCCGAGTATAACCCCGCCCGCGTTGATGGTATGATGCGCGCCTCACGTGGCCTTTCCCGAGGAGATGACGATGCGGAAGACGCTGCTGGCGCTCGCGTGCGTGTGTGCCTTCTCGCTACCGACCCTGGCGGCCACCCTGGCCGGCGTCACGCTGCCGGACAGCGTGACGGTGGGAAACCAGACGCTGGCGCTGAACGGCATGGGGCTCCGGACCAAGCTGTTCATCAAGGTCTACGTCGGCGGGCTCTACCTGGAGAAGAAGTCGGGCGACGCTGGCGCGATCGTCCAGTCGGACGCCGCCAAGCGCGTCGTGCTGCAGTTCATCTACGGGGAAGTCAGCCGCGACCAGCTGGTCGAGGCGTTCGCCGACGGGTTCGCGGGCAACGCGCCGCGCGCGCCAAAGGCGCAGGTCGATCAGTTCATCGGCGCCCTCGAGGGGATGAAGAAGGGGGAGCAGTTGGCGGTGACCTACGTCCCGGGCACCGGCACCACGCTGACGATCCGCGGGAAGGACACGCTGACGATCGCCGGGCTGCCGTTCGCCCAGGCCGTCTTCTCGGTCTGGCTCGGGCCCAAGCCCCCCACCTCCGACCTCAAGAAAGGGATGTTGGGCTCGCGATAAGCCGCGCCCATCCCGTCGTCGGCTCTTGGCTCTAAGCTCTCGTCCGGTCCGCGGCCGGACACGGCCGAACGCCGAACGCCGATGGCCAAGAGCAGGCTGCTCGCTTACCGCCGCAGCCAGGTCATCACGAGGCCGGCGCCGCCGACCGCGACGAAGATGGTCGCCTGGACGACCATGCGGTAGACCACCGGCGACTCCGACAGCCCGCTGCGCAGGAAGAGCACGCCGAGCGCCAGGATGCCCACGTTGATGCCGTACATGATGCGGCGCGACCACTTCCGGGTGCCCGGCGTGTCGGTCCCGCCGTAGCGCGCGAACAGGACCAGGCCGCACATCGCCACCAGGTCGAGCGCCGTGAAGAGCAGCCAGAACGTCTGCGCCCGCCCCGTGGCGAGCGGCGTGCCGACGACCGGCGTCATCAGCTTCGCGTAGAGGCGCGATCCGACGCTCGCGCCGATGAGCGAGCCGAACACCCCGTAGAGGAACGCGTAGCCCATGTAGACCGCCTTGCGGTCGCCCGGGGCCACGAGGCCGACGAAGCTGTAGTACTTCGGGTGCGCCGTCATCTCGCCGATCGAGAACACGGCGATGCCCGCCACGAAGAACCACGGGCTGCGCGACGCGGCCAGGCAGAGGAACCCCAGCGCCCCGATGCCCATGCCGGTCACCATCGTCGCGAGCGCCGGCCGCGTCTTGACGATCCGGCTGACGAAGACCTGCAGCAGGATGATCGTCCCCGCGTTGATGACCGTGACGTGCTCGGCGTCGAAGGTGAACGTCCAGGGCAGGCCCACGGCGTGCAGCGCGGACGTCATCGCCGCGCTCACCGGCGCCCGGTCCACGAAATCCCGCAGGTAGAAGAGCACCGTTCCGAAGTTCTGGAAGTAGAGGACCCAGAACCCCGAGTACACCACCACCATCAGCATGAAGCGCGAGTCGCCGAGCACCTCGACCGCGCCGAGCAGCGTCTCCTTCAACGTCTTGGAATTGCCCGCCCCGGGCGGGTCGCGGTAGACGAACGCCGTCGGCAGCATCATGAGGCCGGTGTAGACCGCCGAGGCGATGAAGACCCAGCGCCACGAGAAGCCACGCAGGACGCTCACCACCAGCGGCGCCAGGAAGGCGCCGAGGTTGATCATCCAGTAGTAGATGCCGAAGCCGAACGCCGAGTTGCGCTCGTCGGTGGTCCGGGCGATGGTGCCCGAGATGATTGGCTTGAACAGGCCCGACCCGGTGGCCATGACGAGCAGCGCCAGGAAGAAGATCGCGTAGCTCGACGCGTAGCCGGCGGCGAAGTAGCCGGCCGCCAGGAACGAGAAGGCCACCATCAGCATGCGGCGGTAGCCGTAGCGGTCGGCGAGCGCGCCGCCCAGGATCGGCAGCACGTAGGTGGCGGCGTAGACCACGCTCTGGAGGAAGCCGACGTCTTCGACCGTCGCGCCCAGGCCGCCGTCCGACACGCTGGCGCTCATGTACACGGCCAGGACGGAGTTCATCCCGTAATAGGCCGCCCGTTCGAACAGCTCCATCACGTTGGCCGTCCAGAACGCGGCGGGGAACCCGCGCCGGGCCTGGACACGGGCGGTTGCGTGAGCCGGCATATCCCTCCCTCGCGGGGCGCCGGGCGCCCCGCCGTCCCGTCATCGTCAACGTGGGGGTCCGAGGAGGCTCTCGACTACCGGTCGTTCACCACGACGCGCCGGCCGTCGTACGCGGGGCGGATCGTGCCCTTGTCGCGGATGTACTGGATGAGCATATCCAGCCGCGGCGTCTTCGTGTCGGTGACGTCGGTCGCCCCCTTGAGGGCGACGCCCGCGAAGTAGGAGTTGGTCACACCCTTGTAGGTGCGGTTGTCGTCGAGCGGCGCGCCGCCGACGCTCGCCTCCACGAGCACCCGGTTCTCGACCCGGTAGCGGATGCCGCTGACGGCGGGAGAGTACCGCTGCAGGACCTGGCGGAGTTCCTTGCCGGTCATCCTGAAGGTGACCACCGTGTTGTTGAACGGGTCGAGCGTGACCAGGTCGCCGCGCGTCACCGTCCCCTTCAGCAGGGGAGCGCGAATGCCGCCCATGTTCTCGACGTCGAAGTCGGACTGCGTGGATTCGCGCAGGGCATCGGCCATCAGGTTGTACTCGGCCATGTCGTCGCCGCGGCTGCTGAATTCGCCGGCCGCCTGCCCGACGACCTCCGCGTAGCGCGGCGCGATCGGCTTCCAGAACTGGTTCACCACCGCCGCCACGCCCGGATCCTCCGGAATGTCTGAGGTCACCGGGATGAGCTGGGCGCGGTAGCGGTCCACGCGCCAGGCGCCCTTCTCGTCCTTGGCGAACAGCAGGTCGAGCCGGCCCAGTTCGCCGCCCCACTGGTGCGCCTGCACGATCACGGTGCCGTTCACCGACGACGCCTTGAGGTCCTGGGAGTGCCAGACGAGCTCGCCGGACGGGATCCGCGTGTGCGAGTGGCCACCCACGATCACGTCGATCTCGGGGACTTCCGCGGCCAGTTTCTGGTCCGTGTCTTCGCCGGCGTGCGAGATGAGGACGATGATGTCGGCCTGACCGCGCAGCGTGGCGACGGTCTGCCTGGCGGCCGCGATCTCGGCCTGGACGTCGAACGCCTCCTTGGCGGCGGGGTAGGTGGCGGCTTCTCTGGTCAGCAGCCCGAACAGCGCCACGCGCACCGGGCCCACCTTCCGGATCACGAACGGCGCGAGCAGCGGCTTGCCCGAGGCCCGCTCGATCGCGTTCGCGCAGACCAGCGTGTACTTGGTCTCAGCGATGAGCTTGCGCAGCTGGGCGAAGGTGTTGTTGGTCTCGTGGTTGCCGATGGTGCCGAAGTCGTAGCCGGCGGCGTTCATGGCCGCCACGTCCGCCTCGCCGTGGTACTCGGTCGAGAACGGCGTGCCGTCGGAGTAGTCGCCGGCGTCGATGAGCCAGGTCTCGATGCCCCGCGCCTTCTGCTCGGCCCGCACGCGCTGCACCAGCGTGGCCCGCCGGGCGATCCCGCCGATGTCCTTGTAGGTGCGCAGCCCCTGGAGTTCGCGGCCAGACGCCGCCGAGTCCGGGTAACTGAAGGGCAGCAGGTGGCCGTGCGTGTCGTTCGTGTGGAGGATCGTCAGCGATGCCGTCTGCGCCGCCGCCATCGGCGAGAGCGACAGCAGGGCGATGCCCAGGCCGGCCAGCAGGCGAGTGAGCTTGTTCACGCGGGTATCCTTCGATGCGGCCGCCTCACGGGCGGCCAGAGCCTTGACGCGACAGTGCATCGTAGCGCGGGAGGGCCCGCGGCGGAAAGGGGGCCGCCGGGCCGCCTCGTCCCTCTTCCGCCTCAACGGCGACCGAACGACCCCGGCGCGACGGCGCGCGGGCCGGCGGACGGGCGAGGGGATCCCGGCACCCACCCGATGTTCCAGGTCACTCCGGCGTAGAAGGCCGTGGCGCCAAATCCCTCGACGTCGAGGATAAGGCCGGCGTCGAACACGACGCTGCGCTGCGGCTGGAAGGTCGGTCCGGTCAGGAACGCGACGATGGGGCGGGTGCCGGCGGGCCCTTTGGTGCCGGGGTAGCCGAAGACCTCGGCGGCCCATCCGAGCCGACCAGTCACCGGGAAGCCGGTCGAGACCGTCCACAGCGTGGCCGCCGTCGGCGCGAAGGTGCCGTCGCCGCTCCGTCGCGTATAGCCGACGTTCACGTCCAGCTCGACCTGGCCGATCTGCCGGCTCGAGATGAAGACGAGGTTGAGATCGGTCGTCCCGGTGCCGGTCCCGAGCGCGCGGTTTCCGGTAGGCAGCTTCAAGAGCGCCTCGACGCCGACGTCGGCCAGGAACGGCACCCCGGCCGCCACCTGCCACTTGAAGCCCACCGCCGAATCGGCCAGGCCCCCGCGCCACGCCTCGTTCGATTCGAGTCCCATCAGGCCGGGCGCGATGTCGAGCTGCACGTGCCGGCCGAGACCGAACTTGAACAGGATCGGCGCGCCCAGCTGGTCCTTCCCCGGTCCGAGCGACTGCCACTGCAGGCCGGCCTCGACTTCCACGATCCCGGGAGCGACGGCGTAGGCGTGGGTGGCGACGGTAGGACGTTCGGGATTGGCCTCGCGGGGATCGGCGCGTGGCTGGGCGGCGGCCGGTGCGGCGGCCAGCACCAGCCATGCGGCAAGGGCCGGCCCGAGCGTGGAGGAGCGGCGGCGACGTCGTGGCGGACGAGCCATGTCGGGGTTCCTGCCGGCGACCCGGCTGCGGCATCAGGAGTCTACCGCAGGTCGATGAGATAGAATGGCAATTCTCGTTCATCGGCGTCTTTCTTACCTGTTCCGAGGTCATCATGTCGGCAGATTTCGAGCGCGTGGCCATCGTCAACCGCGGCGAGCCGGCCATGCGCATCATCCACGCCATCCGCGAGTTCAACCTGGAGCGGGGCACCGCGATCCGCACGATCGCCCTGTTCACCGAGCCCGACCGCCGGGCCCGGTTCGTGCGCGAGGCCGACGAGTCGTTCAACCTCGGTCCGGCCACCTTCGTTGACGAAACCGACGGGCAGCGCAAGCCGACCTACGTGCATTACGACCGGCTCGCCCAGGCGCTGGCAGAGGTGCACGCCGACGCGGTCTGGGCCGGGTGGGGATTCGTGGCCGAGCGGGCCGACTTCGTCGCGATGTGCGAGAAGGCCGGGCTCACCTTCATCGGGCCGACCAGCCAGGCCATCCGCCGGCTGGGCGACAAGATCTCGGCGAAGCGGCTCGCCGACCAGGCCGGCCTCGCGGTCATCCCGTGGGGAGGAGAGGCGGCGGCGTCGCTCGACGTGGCGTGGGCCCAGGCGCATCGGCTCGGCTACCCGGTGCTCGTGAAGGCGTCGGCCGGCGCCGGGGGGCGCGGCATCCGGCGGGCGTGGAGCGAGGCGGAACTGGCGGTGGCCTTCGACAGCGCCCGCCGCGAGGCGGGCCGGACGTTCGGCGACGCGACCGTGTTCGTCGAGCGGTGGCTCGAAGGTGTGCGTCACGTCGAGGTCCAGGTGCAGGGGGACCACCACGGCGAGTTGTGGGCGCTCGGCGTGCGCGACTGCACGATCCAGCGCCGTTTCCAGAAGCTGGTGGCCGAGGCGCCGTCGCCCGCGCTGCTCGCGGGAGAAGAGGAGGCGCTCAAGGACGCCGCTCGCCGGCTCTGCCGGGCCGCCGAGTACCAGGACCAGGCGACCGTCGAGTTCCTGTTCGATCCGTCGACGCGGCGCTTCTACTTCATGGAGGTCAATCCCAGGCTCCAGGTCGAGCACCCGGTGACCGAGCACACCACCGGCGTGGACCTCGTGAAGCTGTCGCTCGACGTCGCGCGCGGCGGCCGGCTCGAGGGACGTCCGCCGACGACCACCGGGCACGCGATCGAGGTCCGCCTCAACGCCGAGAACGTCGACTCGGGCTTCTCGGCCTCGCCGGGCGAGGTGGAGATGTTCCGCCTGCCCACCGGGCCGGGCCTGCGCGTCGATTCCGGCGTCGCCGAGGGCGACGTCATCCCGCCGGAGTTCGGCTCGATGTTCGCCAAGCTGTCGGCCGTCGGGCACACCCGCGAGGAGGCGCTCGGCCGGCTGAAGCGCGCGCTGGCCGAGAGCGGCATCGCCATCAAGGGCGGCACCACGAACCGGACGTACCTGCTGCAGATGCTCGACCGCGACGAGGTCCGCGCGTCCAGGGTGGACGTGGGCTGGCTCGATCGCTCGAGCCAGGGCCCCGCCGCCGGCCCGGGCGAACACGCGGGCATCGCGCTGCTGCAGGCGGCGATCGAAGTGTACGACGCCGAGGCGGGAGCCGAGCTCGAGGAGTTCTTCTCCTCGGCCGCGCGGATGCGTCCGACGTGCCGCCCCGACGTCGGCCGGCAGATCGAGATCGGCTACCTCGGGCATCGCTACCAGTTCAGGGTGTACCGACACGGGCTCCAGGACTACCGCGTCGGCGTCGCCGGCACGCACATCGACCTGAACGTCGAGCGGCTCGGCGCGTGCGAGCGGTGGATCACGCACGGCGAGAACCGCTACCGCGTGCTCTCGTTCGTGCAGGGCTTCACCCACCTGGTGGAGGTCGACGGGGTCCCTCACCGGATCTCCCGCGCCGACGCGGGGATCGTCCGCGCCGCCGGTCCGGCCATCGTCGTCGCGGTGGGCGTGAAGGCCGGCGAGTTCGTGATGGCGGGCGACCGCCTCGCGGTGCTCGAGTCGATGAAGATGGAACTGGCCGTCACCGCGCCGTTCTCGGGCGTCGTCCGGCAGGTCATGGTGATGGCGAACGCGCAGGTGCCGGCCGGCGCGCCGCTGGTCCACGTCGACGCCGCCCCGGCCGCCGACGGCGACGCCGAGGGGAACCGGGTCACCTTCGAGGGCATCTCGCTGCTCGGCCAGCGGCCGGAGCGGCGGGTCTCCCGGACGCGCGCGATCCTGAAGGGCGTCAGGGCGGGCATCGGCGAGTTCAAGCGGGGTCCCGGGTTCCGCGTGCCGGCGCTGCTGCAGGACCTGCGGCGCCTGATGCTCGGCTTCGACGTGGACCCGGCCGAGTCCAGGCGCCTGGTCGGCGAGTACGCGCGGGCCGCGCAGTCGATCGAGGACGCGGATCCCGAACGGCGCCGCGCCGAAGACGACCTCGTCCGGATCTTCGTCGACATCTCGGCCGTCTTCGGCCGCCACACCGCGCCCGAGGGGGACGAGCAGGAGGGCGCGCTGAGCGCCGAGGAGTACCTGTTCACCTACCTGCGGACGCTCGAGGCGCGGGGCGGAGATCTGCCGCGCGGTTTCCTCGACAAGCTGCGCCGCGCGCTGTCGCACTTCGGCATCGACTCGCTCGACCCGACGCCGGCGCTTCGCGAGAGCCTGATCTGGATGTTCAAGTCGCACCGCCGCGTCGAACAGCAGGCCGACGCGGTGGCCGCCGTGCTCGGCCAGCGGCTCCTGCGCGGCGACGCGGCCGACGTCCCGGGCTTCCTGCCGCTGCTCGACCGCCTGATCGCCGTGTCCCGCAACCGCCACCAGGCGCTGTGGGACGTCGCGCGCGACGTGCGCTACTCCGCGTTCGACCGCCCCGGGTTCGAACAGTCGCGCCGCGCGGTCTACGCCACGATGGAGGCGCACCTCGCGACGCTCTCACGCGACCCCTACGGCGCCAGCCGGGGCGCGCGCATCGCGGCGCTGGTCGACTGCCCGCAGCCGCTCAAGTCGCTGTTCGCGCCACGCTTCGAGCAGGCCTCTCCGGCCGTCCGCGAGGTGATGCTCGAGGTGATCACGCGCCGCTTCTACAGCATCCGCGACCTCGGCCCCTTCAACGTCCTCGACGCCGGCGAGTGCAGCGTGGTCGTCACCGACTACGCGCTCGACGGGCGCCGGATCCGCGTCGTGGCGACCCACACGACCGAGGCCGGCTTCCCGGCCGCCCTCGAGACGATGCGGCAGGTGTCGGCGGCGTTCCCCGAAGGGCACGACGTGGTCATCGACCTGCACGTGTGGACGCGCAACGCGCTGGAGGACGCCGAGGCGGCGTCGGCCGACGTGCGGCTGCTGCTGGACCAGGCCGGGTTCGAACGGCCGATCCGCCGCATCGTCGTGATGGTGTCCGGACCGGCGGTGGTGGCGGCGTCCGGGCTGACGCAGTACTTCACCTTCCGCCCGGGACCGTCGGGATTCCGCGAGCAGAAGCTGTACCGCGGCCTGCACCCGATGGTCGCCAAGCGCCTGGAACTGTGGCGCCTCCGCAACTTCTACGTGGACCGTCTGCCGTCGGTGGAGGACATCTACCTCTTCCACGGCGTCGCGCGGGACAACCCGAAGGACGAGCGCCTGTTCGTGCTGGCGGAGGTGCGCGACGTCACGGCCATCCGCGACGGCGGCGGCCGGCTCGTGGAACTGCCGCACCTCAAGCGGATGCTGATGGAGTCGCTGACCGCCATCCGCCGCGAGCAGATGCGGCGCAGCCCGGGCGAGCGCCTGCAGTGGAACCGGGTCCTGCTGTACGTGCGCCCGCCGCTGCGGCTGCCGCCGGGAGAGCTGGAGCCGGTCGCGCGCCGGCTGGGCGTCGAGGCTGAAGGGCTGGGCCTCCAGAAGGTGGTGATCCGCGCGAACATGCCGGACGAGGCGGGCGTGCTCCGCGACACGGTCCTGCGCGTGGCCGTCGGCGGCGTGCAGGCGATGGCCCTGCAGTTCAGGCAGGCTTCAGCCGAGCCGATCCGCCCGCTGACCGACTACGCCCAGAAGGTCGTGCGGATGCGCCAGCGGGGCCTGACGTATCCCTACGAGTTGATCCGCATGTTGACGCCGCCGGCCGAGGCGGCCGAGGGCGACCTGCCGCCGGGCACGTTCGTCGAGCACGACCTCGCCCCCGACGGCCGGCTCGTGCCGGTCGATCGGCCCTACGGCCAGAACACGGCCAACGTCGTCGTCGGCCTCGTGAGGAACGTCACCGAGAAGTACCCGGAAGGGATGACGCGCGTCATCGTCCTCGGCGACCCGAGCAAGGAGGTTGGATCGCTCGCCGAGCCCGAGTGCGCGCGCATCCTGGCCGCCCTCGACCTGGCCGAGCGGATGCGCGTGCCGCTCGAGTGGTTCGCGCTCTCGGCCGGGGCGAAGATCTCGATGGAGAGCGGCACCGAGAACATGGACTGGATCGCGAAGGTGCTGCGCCGGCTGATCGAGTTCACGCAGGCCGGAAGCGAGATCAACATCATCGTCATCGGCATCAACGTCGGCGGCCAGCCGTACTGGAACGCCGAGGCGACGATGCTGATGCACACGCGCGGGATCCTGGTCATGACGCCCGAGGGGGCGATGGTGCTGACGGGGAAGACCGCGCTCGACTACTCCGGCTCGGTGTCGGCCGAAGACAACCAGGGGATCGGCGGCTACGAGCACATCATGGGGCCCAACGGCCAGGCGCAGGTACCTGGGCCCGGGACCTCGGCGAGGCCTGCCAGATCCTGATGCGGCACTACGATCATACCTACGTGCTGCCCGGGGAGCGGTTCCCGCGTCGGGCCGTCACGCACGACCCGATCGCGCGCGACGTCTGCTCGTTCCCGCACGGCGACGTCCAGGGCGCCGGCTTCGCGGTGGTGGGCGACGTCTTCTCGGACGAGAAGAACCCGGGGCGCAAGAAGCCGTTCGACATCCGGAAGGTGATGCGGGCGGTCAGCGACCAGGATCACGAGCCGCTCGAACGCTGGCCGCACATGCGGGACGCCGAGAACGCCGTCACGTGGGACGCGCACGTCGGCGGCTACCCGGTGGCGATGCTCGGCTTCGAGTCGCGCGCGGTGCCGCGGGTGGGCATCGTGCCCCCCGACGGTCCCGACCAGTTCACCTCCGGGACGCTGTTCCCGATGGCCTCGAAGAAGGTCGCCCGCTTCGTCAACGCCGCGAGCGGCATCCGGCCGCTCGTCATCCTGGCCAATCTCTCGGGCTTCGACGGGTCGCCCGAGTCGATGCGGCGCAGGCAGCTCGAGTGGGGCGCCGAGATCGGGAGGGCGGTGGTCAACTTCACGGGGCCGATCGTGTTCGTCGTGATCTCGCGGTATCACGGTGGCGCGTTCGTCGTCTTCTCGAAGGCGCTCAACGAGAACATGGAGGTGGTCGCGCTCGAGGGCACCTACGCCTCGGTCATCGGCGGCGCCCCGGCCGCGGCCGTCGTGTTCGCGCGCGAAGTGGACGCGCGGACGCGCAAGGACCCGCGCGTCCAGGCGCTGCAGAAGGAACTGGATCAGGCGTCCGACCCCGCGCGCGCGGCGGGCCGCGCGCGCCTCGCCGATCTGGTGCGCAGCGTCAGGTCCGAGAAACTCGGCGAGGTGGCCGACGAGTTCGACCGGATCCACAGTGTCCACCGGGCGCTGGAGGTCGGGTCGCTCGACCGCATCATCCGCGCCTGCGATCTTCGTCCCTACGTCGTGGACGCGCTCGAGCGGCTGATGATGAGGGACGCGCAGGGCGTGCAGGGGCGCCGGCCCTGAAGGGCCGGCCTACGAGACCTTCTGTCGGGCGGGCCTTCAGGCCCGCCGATCACCGGTCAGACGTGCGCGCCGCGCCGTGGCCTCGAGCAGCAGACTCGCCGCCTGCTCGACCGTGAGCGTGCCGCGGAGCACGCCCGCGGCCGCCTCGTCGGAGGCGCCTCTCTGCTGCTGGGTGTCGCGCAGCCGGCGCGTGGCCTCCTCGAGCACCGCCTCCAGTACTTCGCCCTCGATCGCGTGCTGGCGATGCCGCTGCCATGAGTCGCCGTGGGCATCGCCCAGCTCCTGAAGCCTCCCGGCCAGTTCGGCGACTCCCGGACCCCGTTCGGCGCTGACGAGGAACGTCTCGGGCTCGAGCACGGTGCCCGGCCGGCGCGACAGCCACGGCGCCAGGTCCCCGGCCGGGACGTCGTCGGCCGACGGCCCGTGGTGGCCGGTCGGATCGTCGTGCGACGCGTGCAACATCGCGAGCAAGTCGCCGTGCAGCCGCTCGGCGCCTGGCCTGTCCGCCTTGTTCACGACGAACAGGTCGCCGATCTCCATCAGGCCGGCCTTGAGGAGCTGGACCGAGTCGCCCTGGCCCGGGGCCAGGACGATCATGACCAGGTCGGCCACGCCCGCCACTTCGACTTCGCTCTGCCCGACGCCCACCGTCTCGATGATGACGGTCTCGCAGCCGAGCAGCCCCATCACGCGCACGACCCCCTTCACGCCGAACGCCAGGCCGCCGAGATGTCCACGCGAGGCCATGGACCGGACGAAGACCATCGGGTCGCTGGCATGGCGCATCATGCGCACCCGGTCGCCCAGGACGGCGCCGCCGGTGAACGGCGAGGACGGATCGACGGCGATGACGCCGACGCGCTGGTCCGGGCGCCTGCGCCTGAACTCGCGGACGATGGCGTCGGTGAGCGTGCTCTTGCCGGACCCGGGGGCGCCGGTGATCCCGACCAGGAGCCGGGGGAGCGTGAGGCGCGAGGCGTCGATCCCGCGCAGGGTCGCGACCGACTGGAAGAGTTGCGGAAGCCGCGACGGATCGTCGGCGACGATCGTCATGAGCCTCGCCGCGGCGCGCGGCGCACCGCGCGCGCCGCCGGCCACCGCGCCGACCAGGTCGGTGATCGATGTAAACATGGGCTAGCTGGCAGTCTACAGGATTCACGCGATCGGAGCGAGGGGGCAGCGTGTGGGAGAGCGCGTGTTGGAGCGAGCGCGGAACGAGCGGAAGAGGAACGGGCGGCCCGTGCGGGCCGCCCGTCGAAGTCTCGACAGTTGCGTGGGCCGGCGGGGAGAACGACGCGACTACTGGGTGACGATCGGCGCGACGGGAGCCGGCATCACCATCGGCTCCGGGGCCGGTGGAACGACCGGGGCCGGAGCGACGATCGGCGCGGGCGCGGGCGGCGGCGCCACGATCTTCTTCACGACCTTCTTCTTCGGGGCGGCCTTCTTCACGGCCTTCGTCACGGCCGGCTTCGCGACCTTCTTGACGGCCTTCTTGATCGCGGCGCGCTTGGGTGCCGCCTTCTTCACGGCCTTCTTGATTCTCTTCGGGGCCGCCTTCTTCTTCGGCACGGCTTTCTTCTTCGGGGCCGCCATCTTCCGAACCGTCTTCTTGACGGCCTTCTTCACGGTGCGCTTCTTCGCCATCTGTTCCTCCTTCAACGGCGGTAGGACCTGCGGTCGCGTAGCCCGCGCGATTATAGCGCAACTCGCGCGGCGCACGTCGCGATTCCCTGGGGCGCGGAGGCGCTATGTTATGCTCCGACGGGGAGCGACGCCGGTGAGGCTGACCAAGGCGGTGATACTGGCCCGGGGACTCGGCACGCGCATGCGGCGCGCGGCGCCGGAGGCTCCTCTAGAGGGCGCCCAGGCCCGGGCGGCCGACTCCGGCGTCAAGGGGATGATCCCGGTCGGCCGACCCTTCCTCGACTACGTCATCAGCGCCCTGGCCGACGCCGGATTCGAGGATGTCTGCCTGGTGGTCGCCCCGGGCGCTGGCGCCATCCGGGAGCACTACGGCCGCGAGGCCCCGCCGGCGCGGGTTCGGCTGGCCTTCGCCGTGCAGACGGCCCCCCGGGGCACCGCCGACGCGGTCGGTGCTGCCGGGGAATTCGCCGCCGGCGG
This sequence comes from uncultured Acidobacteriota bacterium, assembly GCA_963776495.1. Taxonomy (GTDB): domain Bacteria; phylum Acidobacteriota; class Vicinamibacteria; order Vicinamibacterales; family Fen-181; genus FEN-299. The sequence goes on from CAVZMW010000004.1 coordinate 1,153,792, forward strand.
CGAATTCCTGGTCATCAATTCGGACAATTACTACCCGGTTTCGGTCCTGCAGGCGGTCGCGGCCCTGCCCGGCCCCGGCCTGGCCGGCTTCGACCGCGCCTCGCTCGTCGCCGGGGGGAACGTCGACGACGCCCGGATCAGCCAGTATGCCGTGCTGGAGGTCGGCCCCGACGGCACGCTCGTGGACGTCGTCGAGAAGCCGGACGCCGAGCGCTGGTCGCGGACCCCGGCCGACGCCCTCATCAGCATGAACTGCTGGCGGTTCGGGCCGTCGATCTTCGAGGCGGCGCGGCAGGTCGGCCCGTCCCCGCGTGGCGAATACGAGCTGGCCGATGCCGTGAGGATCGCCATCCGGCGCGGCGAGCGGTTCCGCGTGGCGCCGGTGCGGGCTGGCGTCCTCGATCTCTCTCAGCGCGCCGATATCCCCGCCGTCGCCAGCCGGCTCGCGGGCGTGAGGGTGAGCTTGTGAGCGCGGCTGCGCTCTCCCTGGTTCGCGCCGCGCTCGCCTCGGCAGGCGCGGGGCCGGAATCCTGCGCGTGGTTCGTGCCCGGCCGAATCGAAGTGCTGGGGAAGCACACCGATTACGCCGGCGGCCGGAGCCTCGTCTGCGCGGTCGAACAAGGATTCGTCGTGGCCGCCGCGCCGCGCGACGACGACGTCGTGCGGGTCCACGACGTGGCCGGGGGCGGTCGGGCGGAAATGCGCCTGGGGGGCGAGCGCGGCCCCCTGCCGACCGGCTGGCAGCGCTACCCGGCGACCGTCGTGCGCCGGGTGGCCAGGAACTTCCCGTCAGCCCGCCGCGGCGCCGACGTCGCGTTCCTGAGCGACCTGCCGCCGGCCTCGGGGATGAGCAGTTCGAGCGCGTTCATGGTGTCGGTCTTCCTGGCCCTCGCCGGGGTGAATACCCTCGAGCAGGAGGAGGCGTATCGGCGGGAGATTGCCTCGGCCGAGGACCTGGCCGGCTACCTGGCGACGGTCGAGAACGGGCATAGCTTCGGCGCCCTGACTGGAGACGGAGGGGTCGGCACGTTCGGCGGGAGCGAGGATCACACGGCCATGCTCTGCTGCCGCGCCGGCCAGCTGAGCCAGTACGCCTTCTGCCCGGTCCGGCACGAGCGGCAGGTGCCGTGCCCGCCGGCTCGGCGATTCGTCGTGGCGGTGAGCGGCATCAGGGCGGAGAAGACCGGCGCGGCGAAGGACGCTTACAACCGGGCCTCGCTCGCGGTGCGCGCGATCGTGGACCTCTGGCGTGCGGCGTCGGGGCGGGAGGAGTCCTCGCTGGCCGCCGTGGTCGCCGGCGCCGGCGCGGCGGAGGTGCGCGCCGCGATCGAGCGGGCGGCGGTTGACGGATTCACGACGTCGGCGCTGCTCGACCGGTTCGATCAGTTCGTCGCCGAGAGCCTCGACATCGTCCCGGCCGCCGCCGAGGCCCTGGCGGAAGGGGCCATCGCGCGGTTCGGCGCGCTCGTGGACAGGTCGCAGGCGCTCGCCGGGCGTTGCCTCGGCAACCAGGTGCCGGAGACCGTGGCGCTGGCCAGGCTCGCGCGGGAACTCGGTGCCGAGGCCGCCTCGGCGTTCGGCGCGGGCTTCGGCGGGAGCGTGTGGGCCCTGGTGCCGGTCGCGGCCGCGGACGGATTCGCGCGCGGGTGGGAGGACGCCTACCGCCGCGCGTTCCCGCACGCCGGGCCGACCTTCCTCGTCACTCGTGCGGGGGCGGCGGCGTCGAGGCTCTGATCGGGCCGTCCCGTTCGCGGGACCGGCGCGAACCGCGCGAGCGCGGCGTGACGGAATGAGGCACAATCGGGTGTGGAGGTAGCGGCATGGGGTTGCGAGTTGGGATCGCGGCGGTGGCGCTGGCGGTGGTGATTGGCGCGCCCGCCCGCGCGCAGCAGGCCGACCTCGCGCGCGTCAGCGACGCGGCCACGGTCCTGAGCGAGATCATGGAAGCGCGTGACGGCGGCATCCCGCGGTCGGTGATGGACAAGGCGGAGGCGATCGCCATCTTCCCGGGGGTGTTTCGCGCGGGGTTCGTGATCGGCGGGCAGTTCGGGCACGGCGTCATCTGCGTGCGCGACGCGGACACCGGCGCGTGGTCGGCGCCGGCCTTCCTGAGAATCGCCGGCGGCAGTTTCGGTTTGCAGATCGGCGGCCAGTCAACCGACCTGGTCCTGGTGGTGCAGGACCGGCTGGGCGTGCAGCGCCTGCTCACCGACCAGTTCAAGATCGGCGGGGAAGCGTCGGTGGCGGCGGGCCCCGTGGGCCGGTCCGCGGAGGCGTCGACCGACATCCAGCTGCGCGCGATGATCCTCAGCTACTCGCGGACCCGCGGCCTGTTCGCCGGCATCGCGCTGAACGGTTCCACGCTGGCCGAGGATCGCGACGCGAACCGCCGCGTGTACGGCAAGGACCTCGGCAGCCGGGACGTGCTTGGCGCGCCGTCGGCGCGCACCGACCTGCCCGAGCCGATCGTGAGGCTCCGGAAGGCGCTGAGAACCTACGCGCGGTAACCTCGAGACTGGCTGCGCGCCGCGGGGCGCGCGCCGCGGCAGTCCTCCGCGATGAAGCCTCTCAAGATCGGGATCTCCGGTGTCCGCGGCGTCGTGGGCGAGACGTTCACGCCGGAGCTGGTCGTCGGGTTCGCGCAGGCCTTCGGCACCTACCTGGGACCGGGCCGCGTGCTCGTCTGCCGTGACACGCGGCCGTCGGGCCCGATGGTCCTGCCGGCCGTCGTGGCCGGCCTGCTCGCGACCGGCTGCGACGTGGTCGATCTCGGCATCTGCCCGACGCCGAGCCTCCAGCTCGCCACGCCGTGGCTGGGGGCGGACGGCGGCATCTCGATCACCGCCGGCCACAATCCCGAGGAGTGGAACGCCCTCAAGTTCGTCCGGCGCGACGGGCGCTATCTCTCGCCGGACCAGTCGGAGGAACTGCTCGACCTCTACCACCAGGGGCGCTTCGAGAAGGCGACGTGGGACCGGATCGCGACACGGGTCGAGCCGGGAGAAGCCATTTCCCACCACCTCGACGCGCTCGCGGCCTGCTTCGACGTCGAGGCGGCCCGGGCACGCCGGCTGAAGGTGGCCGTGGACTGCTGCAACGGCTCGTGCTCGCTGCTCGCGCCGCGGTGGCTCGAGATGCTCGGGTGCGAGGTGCTCGCCATCAACGACGACCCGGACGCGTCGTTCCCCCATACGCCCGAGCCGGGTCCGGAGACGGCGGCCCAGGTGCGCGCCGTCGTCAAGGCCGGGCGCGCGGACCTGGGATTGGTGCACGACGCCGACGGCGAGCGCCTGTCGCTCGTGGACGAGGCCGGACGCGCGCTCTCGGAAGAGATGACGCTCTCGCTGTGCGCCGACATCGCGCTCCGCGCCCGCGTCGGCACGGTCGTCACCAACGTGTCGACCACGATGGCGATCGAACGGATCGCGTCGCGCTACGGGGCGGGCGTCGTTCGCACCCCGGTCGGGCAGACCTACATTTCCGAGGCGATCGTGGAGCACGGCGCGGTCATCGGCGGGGAGGGGAACGGGTCGGTGGCGGTGCCGCGCGTCCAGGCCTCGCACGACAGCGCGGCCACGACCGGCCTCATCGTGTGCCACATGGCGGCGGCCGGGACGCCCCTGTCGGCCATGGTGGACCAACTGCCGCGGACGACGATACTGAAGGGCCGGGTGGCCATCGAGCCGAGCGTGATCTTCTCGGCGCTGCAGGAGTTCCGCGACGCGGTCGAGGACGAGCCGGGCGCGGCCATCGATCTCGCCGACGGCGTGAAGGTGGTGTTCTCCGACGGATGGGTGCACGTGCGGGCGTCGAACACCGAATCGATGCTCCGCCTGATCGCCGAGGCCGACACGGCCGGGCGCGCGGCGGACCTGATGAACTGGGGACAAGATCGGCTGCGGCGGTAGTCGCGGCCGACGTGCCATGCGAGCCATGCCAAGCCTGAAGATCAGCGTGTCCGGCGTGCGCGGCATCGTGGGCGATTCGCTGACGCCCGAGCTGCTGACGCGATTCTCCCAGGCCTTCGGCACCTACCTGGGATCGGGGGCGATCGTCGTCGGCCGCGATACGCGCACGTCGGGCGAGATGGTGCGCCAGGCCGTCGTCGCGGGCCTCATGTCGGCGGGCTGCCGCATCGTGGATGCCGGCGTCTGCCCGACGCCGACCGTGCAGCTCCTGGTGCGCCGGCTGCGCGCCTCGGGTGGCATCGCCATCACCGCGAGCCACAACCCCCCCGAGTGGAACGCGCTGAAGTTCGTGGGGCCTGACGCCTTGTTCCTGAGCGCGGCCCGCGGCCGCGAGCTGCTCGACATCTACCACCAGGGCGACTACACGAAGGTGGGGAGCCCGCGGGTTCGCAGGGTCGAGGCGATGTCGGGAGCGCTCGACCTCCACATCGCGGCCGTCGTCGACGCGCTCGGCGAGCTGCCGGCGGCGAGCCGGCGCGTGCGCGTCGTGATCGACGCCTGCAACGGCGCCGGGTCCATCGTCGGGCCGCAGCTGCTCGAGGCGTTGGGCGCCGACGTCGTCGGGATCAACACGACGCCGGACGGCCGGTTCCCGCGGCCGGCCGAGCCTGCGCCGGAGAATCTCGAAGCGCTGTGCGAGGCCGTCGTCGCGCACGGCGCGGATATCGGGTTCGCGCAGGACATGGACGCCGATCGACTCGCCATCGTGTCGGAACGGGGCGTGGCGATCGGGGAGGAAAGGACGCTGCTGCTGGCGGTCGAGCAGGTCCTCGGCAGGACGCCCGGCCCGGTGGTCGTGAACCTGGCGACGACGCACGCGCTCGAGCCGCTCGCGGGACGCTTCGGATGCGCCGTGTACCGGACGAAGGTGGGCGAGGCGAACGTGACCGAGGGAATGCTGCGCTACAAGGCGGTCGTCGGCGGCGAGGGGAACGGGGGCGTGATCTACCCGACGATCAACTTCGCGCGGGACAGCCTGGTGGGCATGGGGCTCATCCTCCACCGCCTCGCGGCGACCGGCCGGACCGTGTCGGACCTGGTGTCGGCGCTCCCGCCGCGCGAGATGGTCAAGATCCAGTTCGCCTGTCCCTCGCAGCGCCTGGCCGAGTTGCTGCGCAAGGCCCGCCATCACTTCGCGGCTTTCCCGATGGACCTTCGCGACGGCGTCAAGGTCGTGCGGCCGGACGGCTGGTTCATCCTGCGCGGATCGAATACGGAGCCGGTGGTGCGGGTCGTCGCCGAATCGGCGGACGAAGCCTCGGCCCGGGCGCTCGCCGAGAGCGTGCGTGACCAGGTGACACAATGGCTGGTTTGAGGAAGGACCCTGCAATGGCGTGGAGACGACTCGTGCTGCCGGGAATCCTGGGCATGCTCTGCGCCGGATGGCCGGCGACCTCGGTTGCGGGACAGGCCGCCACCGGCAACCTGATGCCGGTGCCGGCGAGCGTGACGTTCGACGCGGGCGGGCTGGCGCTCGACGCGCGCTTCGGCGTCACGGTCGAGGGACCCGCGGATCTGCGCCTCCAGCGGGGCGTGGAGCGGATGCTGGACCGGCTGTCCCGGCTGACGGGCATTCCCGTCGTGCGCTCCGGCGGCAGGCCGATGCTGACGGTGCGCTGCCTGCAGGCGAGGCCGGGCACGCAGAAGGCCGTCGAGGACGAGAGCTACTCGCTTCGGGTGGCGCCCGACGGCGCGATGCTGCGCGCGCCGACGGTCTTCGGCGTGTTGAGGGGGCTCGAGACGTTCTCGCAACTGGTCGAGCAAACGCCCGCCGGGTTCGTCGTGCGCGCGGCGACGATCGAAGACCGCCCACGATTCCCCTGGCGGGGCCTGCTCATCGACGTGTGCCGGCACTGGATGCCGGTGGAGGTCATCGAGCGGAACCTCGACGCCATGGCGGCGGTCAAGCTGAACGTCCTCCACTGGCACCTCTCCGAGGACCAGGGCTTCCGCGTCGAGAGCCGCGTCTTCCCGCGCCTGCACCAGATGGGGTCCGACGGTCTCTATTACACGCAGGCCCAGGTGCGCGAGGTCGTGCGCTACGCGGCCGATCGCGGGATCCGGGTGGTGCCCGAGTTCGACATGCCGGCGCACACGCAGGCCTGGCTGGTGGGGTATCCCGAGCTCTCGGCCGGCAAGGGGCCGTTCGATCTGGCGCGCACGTGGGGCGTCTTCGACCCGGTGCTCGACCCGACCAGCGAGCGCACCTACGCCTTCCTCGGCCGCTTCGTCGCCGAGATGGCGGGGCTCTTTCCCGACGCCTACTTCCACATCGGCGGCGACGAGGTGAACGGCAGGCAGTGGGACGCGAGCCCGGCCGTCGCGGCCTTCCGGAAGCGGCACGGCTTCGCGACCAACGACGACCTGCAGGCCTACTTCAACCGGCGCGTGGCCGCCATCCTCAAGTCGCGCGGCAAGATCATGGTCGGCTGGGACGAGGTGCTGCACAAGGACCTGCCGAAGAACGCCGTGGTGCAGTCCTGGCGCGGGCAGAAGTCGCTCGCCGACGCGGCGCGGGCCGGCTTCAGCGGGATCCTGTCGAACGGGTACTACCTGGACTACATGTGGCCGGCGTCGCGCCACTACGCCGTGGATCCGACGGGGAAGGACGCGGCCGCCCTGCCCGACGAGGCGAAGGCCAGGATTCTCGGCGGCGAGGCGTGCATGTGGGCCGAATGGGTGACGCCCGAGACGATCGACTCCCGGATCTGGCCGCGAATGGCGGCGGTCGCAGAACGTTACTGGTCGCCCGCGACGGTGACCGACGTGGACGACATGTACCGCCGACTGGCCGTGACGAGCCAGCGCCTCGACGCCACGGGGGTCCGGCACCGGACGAACTACGAGACGATGCTCGATCGGCTGACCGACCACGGGCCGTCCGACTCGGTTCGGCGGCTGACCGATTTGCTGGAGCCGGTGAAAAACTACGACCGCGGCCGCCGTCGTGGGCTGACCAGCCTGTCGCCGCTCGTCGGGATCGTCGACGCGGCCAGGCCCGAGAGCGAAGAGGCCCGCATCTTCGGACGGCAGGTCGAGGCATTGCTTGCCGACCCCGGCCGGACCGCCGGGCGGGACGCGATCGCGGGGACGCTGAAGCAGTGGCAGGCGGACGCCCGCGCGGCCGCGTCTGAGATGGGCAGCCCGCTGCTCGCCGCCGCCGCGCCGCTCGCCGCGTCGTGGACGACGCTGGCCGACCTCGGCCTGAAGGCGCTCGAGGCGATGGAGGCCCGAAGACCGCTGGTGCTGACGGCCGAAGAGAGCGCGGCGCTCTCGAAGACCACCGCGCCCGTGGCGGACGTGCTGCTGATGGTTGCGCCGCCGGTCAAGAGGCTGGTCGAGGCGGCGAAGGGGCTTCCACCAGCAGGCTGACGACTGAGGGCCGACGGCTGACGGCCGCGATCCGCTGCCAGCTACTTGATCACGATCAACCAACCCCGTCCCGGCTCGACCGGAATGGGCTGACCGGCCGCGAACGTTCGGCCCTCCTGGTACTTCTCGATGGCCGGGGCTTCGAGCGTCGCCGACGCCGGGTCGAGGCCGAGGGCCTGCCAGTCGATCGTCAGCCGGACCTCCACCTTCTCATTCGCCCAGCTCGCCAGCGCAACCATCGTCCGGCCGTCGCGAACGTAGCTGGTGGCCAGCACGTCGGGCCGGCCGGTCTTGACCGGGCGGCCGTCCACCCAGAAGCCGACCATCCGGCTGTCGACGATGCCGAACGCGTCCCAGGCCTTCCAGAGCGGGCGCGGATCGCCCGCCCACGGGAGCCGCCCGGTCATGCCGTAGACCATGCCGCGCCACGGGTTCCCGTTGTCCTGCAGCATCTCGCCCATCAGGCCGAACGGGATGCCCGAGATCTCGACCAGCCAGTAGTCGGGCGCCGAGTTGTAGTCGAAGTACTCCCCGAACCACAGCCGGTTCAGGAATGGGAAGTGCTCGAGGTAGAGGTTGGCGCTGCTCGCGAAACCGTCGCGGACGTTGTACTGGTTGGCCGAGTGAAGGTCGATGAGGGCGCCGGGCCGCGCCCGGTCCAGCACCTTCCGCACCCGCTTCATCGTCGTCCGGTCGAAGGCCACGTCGTCGATGTAGAGCCCGTCGATGCCGACGTTCCTCGCGAGCCACGCGAGCCCTTCGACGTAGTAGTTGTGCCAGCGGGAGATGCCGGTGTTGATGATGGCGGCGTCCTTCAGCTCCGGCACGAACCAGGCCGCGATGTAGTCGGAGCCCAGGTGCTCCTGCAGCCAGGCAAACCCGCCGCCCGGGCCCCTCGAGAAGATCTCGTCGCCGAGGCTGCGCAGCGCGAACAGTTCGGCCGCGTGGTTCGACAGCTCGCGAACGGTGTAATAGATCTTCACCTTGAGTCCGCGGCCGTGGGCTTCGTCGACGTAGGCCTTCATCTGCGCGGGACGCAGGAAGGGGTAGTTGAGGTACGGGTTGATCTCGGTGGCGTGATGGATGTTCAGCGTGTTGGCGCCGGTGGAGGCCGCCTCGGCGACCGGCTTGAACGCGTGGAAGTACCGGGTGCTGAACTGGGCCCTGGTGTCGAGCGGGTGGAACGGCGTCAGCATCAGGCGGAAGTCGTAGCGCTGCGCCTCGCCCTTCCGCATGGCGCGCGGCCCGCTGTAGCACTGGACGAGCAGCGTCTGCCCGCGCTCGGTCATCCGGCATCCGCCGCGGCCGCCGTTGGACCACGACGCCGGCATCACGAGCGGCTTGGAATGGTAGAAGTTCGTATTGAGGGGCCGGGAGTACTTGTCGTCCTTGAGCGTGAACTGGAGCCCCGCGTTGACGTCGCCGATCCACGCCGAGTCCTGGTTGTTCTCGACGTTCCACGTCCACTCGAACGAGGCCGGGCGCAGGCCACCCTTGAAGCCCATCCCCATCATGTACCTGGCGACGTCGCGAGCGAGGGGGATCTCCAGGCGGATGTCGGCCAGCGAGGCCGGCTGGAGCGCGCGGACTTCGACCTCGAATTCGATCGTGCCGTCGAATTCCATTTCGGCCCGCGTCTGCATGGCGAGCGGCCCGGCCGAGCCGTCCGACTCCCATCGCACGGCCCCGGGGCCCCGCCGCATGAAGCGGATGCCCGACGTCGTCCACTCGGGGATCTTCGTGTCGGCGCCTTCCGCCACCAGGCGTATCGGGCCGGTGAGCACATCGCGGCTCCTCTCGCCGATCGACGTCATCTCCTGCGTGAACCGGCTCTGGATCCGCTCCGGGAAACCGTCGCGCCCGAGGACGACCGAACGGCCGAGGATGGAGACGTTCGCATCCCGCAATTGCAGCGGCGTGTAGGGATCGACGACCTCGTCGTCGTTGGCCAGCGTCGAGTCGAGCCAGCGCAGGCGCGACTGCCGCCAGGGCTCGTCGTCACCCGACGCGGGGATCGATCGGGCCGAGACCTGGAGCGTCAGCGCGACGCGCGTCGGCGGCATTCCGCCCGGCGCGATCGTCACCTCGCCGCGGTACGCGCCCGGGACGGCGCGCTGGGGTACCTGGACGCCGAACCAGAGCGCCTGCACCGTGCCGAGCGGCACGGAGACCGTCTTCGTGAAGGCCCGCCCGGTCCAGTCCCTCCCGCCGAGGTTGGTGCATCGCAGGGCGGAGGCCGGGATGACGCCGCCGCCCGAGGTCGAGCGAAGATCGCCGAACTGCACGTCGAGCCGGTCGATGGGCGCGCGGGCCGCGAAGACGCCGACCTGGAAGGCGTAGAACTCGCCGCGGTCGGCGGCGCCGTGAAACGGCGCGTTGGCGCCCGACTGGATCCATCGCTGCGGCAGATCGTCGGTCATCCGGATCGGGAACCGGCGATCCTCCGGGAACACCAGGTACGGGACGGAAGGGTGGCGGGCGACGAGCGACTTCACCTCGTCGGAAGTGGCGATCACCTCCATCGGGAAGAACGAGTTGAACTCGTCGATCGACTGGAACTCGACGACGCGGGCCGCCGGCAGGCGGGGCGCGGGCGCGGTACCCGTCGGGCCGCCCCCGGCCAGGCTGGCGTACCTGGCCGCCCAGTTCGCTGCCGCCGTCTGCTCCGGTGCCGGATAGACGACCTTCGGGTAGTTCGACCGCCCGGAGCCGAGGTAGGGCAGGTAGTACACGAAATAGCGCCCCTTGCCGGACGTGGGCTGAAAGACGAGGTCGCCGGCCTCGCGCGTGATCGACACGCGCAGCAGGTTGGCGACGCGGACGTTCGACTGCGCGTCGACGACGATCAGGTTCTTCTTCTCGGGATCGGTGTCGCGGCGGCGCCATGGCACGACCACGCGAACGGCGTCCGCCGGCGCTGCAACCTCGACCACCGCGCGGTGATTGCCGAGCGTGTCCGAGTCCCAGGCGCCGGTCGTGTAGGGAATCGGCGCGGCGGACGGTCGCGCTGGCGTGGGCGTGCGGAGCGCGGTCTGCGCGGAAAGGCCCGCCGCGAGGGCGGCAGAGGTGACGACCAGGAGCGAAGCTCGGCGAACGGTCTGGAAGCTCATAATCGCCCGGGCATCTTAACGTACCTCGCGCCCGCCGCCGGGCCGCGGCCGGGCGGGACGCCGTGCGCGGCGGGCGGCTGTGCTACGATCGACCGGTTGGCAGTTCCCTTTCATCGGAGTGGACATGGCGTACCCGTATTCGTCGACCGGGACCGGCCGGAAGGAAACCGTGGCGGCCCCGGGCAAACTGTGGAAGCGCATTCCGCCGGAGCGTCGTCTCGAAGCGTGCTTGTCGTTCTGGCAGGAGGAAGAGGCGATCGAGCAGCAGGCGGAGGCGCTGATGGCCGTCGCCACCCACTTCAGGTTCAGGGCCAAGTCGGTCCGGGCGCTCCCGCTCGAGAAGAAGGCGCGCTACCTCGCCTCGCTGCCGGCCGTGCCGGATTCGGTCGCGGGTCGCGTGCTGGTGGCGTACCACCTGGCGCACCAGCGCCCGATGCTGGGCGCGTTCCTCGATGCCCTCGGCATGCCTCACGATCAGGGCGTGCTGAAGGCGGAGGAGACCGCGCCACCGCCGGCCGACCGGCTCAAGGAAGCGGCGGCCACGTTGCGCGCGGCGTTCCCGGCGGCCGACGTGGATCTCTATTTCGAGACGCTCGTCGGACAGGACCCCGGCACCTGGGGAGGGTTGGCCGAATTCGTGGGCGGCGGCGAAGCGAAGTAGATCGATGAGCGAGGTCCCGCAGCATCCGTCAGGCCGTCCCGCCCGCCGGGGGCTGGACGCGCCCGATCTCAGCGAGAAAGGCGGCTTGAGAGGGGGCCAGCCGCAGCGCTCCGACGAGCGGCTGTTCATGCAGTTGCTCGCCTTCGGCGGGTGCGCCGACCCGCGTCCGCTCGGCGCGCACCTGTCGGCCGCCGGCGTTACCGGCGTCGTGTACGAGGATCTGCACGACCCGCGCGGCGTCGCCGTGCTCGCGCTCAGCCGGGATCCCTCGTTCTTCCTCGACGTGCTGCGTCCCGCCCTCAACGCCGGGCCGTTCGCCGCGCTCGCGCCGAAGCCGGCATGCAGCCTGTTCGGTCGAACGTACGGGCTCGGATACGAACCGGACCTGGAAGAGGTCCTCTTGCACCGGCCGACGCGCACGGTGCTCAACCCCGAGTGGCCCTGGGCCGTGTGGTACCCGCTCCGGCGCAGCGGCCGGTTCGCGCAGTTGCCGCCCGACGAGCAGCGGGTGATACTCGCCGAGCACGGCGCGATCGGCATGGCGTTCGGCGCTGCCGACCTGGCGCACGACATCCGCCTGGCCTGCCACGGCCTCGACGCCGACGACAACGACTTCGTCGTCGGCCTGGTGGGAAAATCCCTGCACCCGCTGTCGGCCGTCGTCGAGGCGATGCGAAAGACGCAGCAGACCTCGCTCTATCTCGACCGGCTGGGACCGTTCTTCGTCGGCCGCGCCGCCTGGCAGGGCTGACCGGCTCAGCGGCGCTTCGCCGCGTCGGTTGTCGGCCTCGCCGGCATCACCGGCCGCACCCTCAGCGTCGTGAGCTGCGCGCCGTCGCGCGGGGCACCTTCCTCGATCCGCTCGACTCGATACTGCCCCTGCTCCAGGTATTTCACGTGCGCCATCAGGAACGAGAAGCCGGCCTTGGTGACCAGGCTCAGCCAGTCGCCCTGCGCGGTTTCGTCGGGCGCCTCGGTCATGCCGCTCATGAAGGTCACCTGGGGCCAGGCGCCGATGGCGGCGCGGCGGGCCGCCTCGCCCGAGGGCGAGGGCGTGGCCCGGCGGCTGCCGCGCGGCTCGCCCGTCTCCTGGTCGGAGTAGTAGATCATCGTGTCCTTGTAGATCTCGACGCCGAAGACGTACGGGCTGAAGCCGGCAGCCCACCGGCGGTAGCGGTCCTGCTGGCGCAGGCACATCGCGTGCACGTCGGGGTTGGCGTTGATCTCGCGGACGATCGCCTCGCGCAGGGCGCGCGTCGCGTCCTCCTGGCACGGGGATAGCGCGGATCGCGCAGGCCGCTCAGCATCGGTGTACCACCCGCGCGGGCTCCAGTAGGCGCGGAAGCCCGGCGCGACGTAGCCCGAGAACGGCTGGACCCACTCGTGCGACGGGTAGCCGTGCGGGTTCAGGTAGATGTCGGGCAGCCACTGGCGCCACAGCTTCCCCTCGACCTCGGCTTCGGGCAGCAGGCCGATGGCGCGCGAGGTGATGTCCATGCCCAGCGCGCTGTAGCGGCCCGCGTGCAGCATCCAGGTTGGCGTCAGCTTCTGCAGTTCGTAGGCCATCGCCGCGCCGTCGGGATTCAACGTCGGGCAGAGGACGAAGTTCACCTTCTCGAGGATCTTGCGGTAGGCCGGATCGGTCGCGAGCAGCTCTGCGAGGCGGAGGATGTGGCTGGTCGACGACACCTCGTTGGCGTGCTGCCGTCCGATCATCAGGATCGTCGGCTTGTAGGCCGTGAGCTTGGCCGTCGAGACCAGCTCGCTGGCGACCGGCAGCGTGATCTCCATGGCGGAAATGTCGCGGCCGCGGTAGGACTGCCCGACCTTGACGCTGTGAACGGCCGGTGACGCGGCCAGGTCGGCCACGATCCGCTCGGACTCGTCGGGGCCGATGATGTGGTCCCAGGCGACGTGAGGAACCGCCGCGCCGGGCCGCGCGGAACGCGCGTTGGACGGTGCCGACTCGCCCGTGTTCCGCACCACGCGGCGCGTCCGCGCGTCCTTGAGCAGGACCGCCACGGCCACCCGGTCCACGTGGTCGAACGACAGGGCGGTCTTGAAGAGACCCGCCGCCTGGAGACGGATGAGGCCGTCGAGTGCGTCGACGGCGCGCGTCGCCTCCTTGTCGTCCTTGGCTTCCACCTGCAGTTCGATCTCGCTGACGCGGTCGTCCCGCGTCACGGCGCGGTAGACGCGCGGCGCCGTGGTGTCGATGCGCGAGAGGTCGCGGGAGACCACGGTGGGCGAGGCGGCGCCCGTCTCCTTGTAGGTGACCTCGAGCTTCGCCTTGGTCGAGGCGTTGCCGGCGTAGAGAATCCTGGCCTCGCCCGGCTTGCCGGGCCGGGCGGGGTGCACGATCGGAAACACCTTGCCCGGCGCGTTCAGGCGGTTCCTGGTCAGCGTCCGGCCCATCGCCGAGAAGAAATCGAGCGTGACGAAGTAGATGTCCTCGTGCAACGCCTCGAGCGAGGAGACCATCTCCTCGTCGATGCCGATCCGCTCGTCGGGCTCGCTCATCCAGACTTCGACGTCGAGGTCGCGGTGGAACGGCTGCTTGTCGGCCGTCGGCTTGCCGCCGGTCACCTTCATCACGTTGTCGTAGATCCGCGGCAGCACCTTGGCCTGGTAGTAGTCCCAAAAGCGTTCCGGGTCGGTCTCGATGCGGGCATCGAGGGCCACCTGCCCGTCCACTCGCGCCGTCACCCATCCCGTCGTCACCTCGACGCGCGACCACCCGGGGAACTTCTCGAGGTATTCGCGCTCGACGAACTTCGGGCTGAACGTCCCGCTGTAGACCACGCGGCCGCCCGCGCCGGTCGCCTCCACCGCGTAAATCTCCTTCGCATCGTCGGAGAGTTCCATCTGGAAGGCGCCGGTCGGGACACCGAGGTCGCGTAGGAAGATCTCGTCAACCGGATAGAGCTCGTGCAGCCAGCGGGTGGGCACCGTGTAGAACTTGAACGGCTTCCCGAGGTCCGGCTTGTAGGCGGCGACGCGCACGCGCACCGACGTCACTCCGCGTCCCCTGAGCGCCGGCACGACCTCTTCGGTCAGCCAGGAGTACCCCTGCTTGTAGGCGGACAGCACGCGAACCCTCGCGTCGGCCGCGCCGGCCCTCCTCAGCTCGGCGGTGACCTCGGCTACGAGCGAGTCGCGGACCGGCTTCGGCTCGCTCAGCCGCGCCTCGAGTTCGACGCGGGAGCCAGCCTTGACCTTCGGCAGCACGTCCGCCTTGAACCTCGCGCGGAAGTCGTCCACTTCCCAGGGGATCTCGAGCTTGTCCTCGAAGACGGTGGCCGGGTCGGTGACGCCCTGGCTCGTGACCGTCACCGTCGCCGGCTGGCCGACGGCGGCCTTCACCTGCGACGCCAGGTACGCGTCGAGCGCCTTGTCGGCCTTCTCGATATAGAGCCTGGCGCCGAACGACTCGATGCTCTTCCCCTTGAGGTCGTCGAGAATCGTCTTCAACTCGACGGCGGCCTGGCTGGCCTGTCCGGCTCCGCTCTTTGCGGCGAGGAACTTCGCGACTTCGCCGGCCAGGTCCTCGCAGGTCAGCGCCCCGCGGCGCACTTCCCACAGGTACGGCGCGCGACCCGCCAGGTACCGGCTCGCGGCGAGCGTTCCCGCGGGATCCGCGCCCGCCACGACCGTCGCCGTCGCGTTGCCGAACGCGCGCGGCACGATCTGCACCTCGCCTTCACCAGGACCGAGGTCGTCCAGACGGGTCTTGCCGATCTTGATCAGTTGCTGCACGAGGGCGTTGCCGCGCCCGACGAGGATCGGGCTCGGCTCGGCGCCGGGTTCCTTGACCTTCTCGTCGCGCCTGGTGATCGGAAGCGTGATCCCCGTCGTCTCGAGGCCCAGGCGGGCCGCGATATGAGCCGCGCCGAGCGAGTCGGCCGCGTCGCCCACCACGATCGTGGTGTCGGTCCGGTCGGGAATGAGATCCTGGTACGCGTCGCCGAACCACCCCTCGATCGAGTAGGTGTTGGTGAGATCGAAGGCCTTGGCCGGCGCGAGTCTCGGCTCGATCACGCCGGCCGCGTTCGGCTCGGGCGCGAATTCGTCCGGGTCTACCGGCGGCGTCAGCGTTCGTGCGTTCAGGCCCGACCGCCGGACCGAGGCGGCCCCCCGCCTCGTTCCGTCCGCGAAGATCTCGACCGACGTGGCGGCTGCCTCGGCGAAGTCGATCGTCCCTTCGCTCCGGCCGCGGCGGTGCGCGGCGTCGAGCGCCTCGAGCGCAGAGGTCGCCCGCGCGACCAGGCCCGGGGCCACGGTGGCCCGCACGCCAATCGACGCGATCCCCCGGCGTTCGGCGGCGACGACGAGGCCGGTGACGCGGACGTCCGCGCCGGCGACGCCTCGCGACGCCAGGAACGCCGCCAGCTGCCGCTCGATCGCGCCGAGCGTGACGCCGGTCATGTTCCAGAGCCGCGGCAGCCGCGCCCCCAGTTCCACCCCCGCCGCGAGCGTGCCCGCGTCGTCTCCTCCGGCCACGACGATGCCGGAGCGCGGGCCGAGCGGGGAGGCGACGATCGCGATGAGGCCCTGGCCGGGCTGGAGGGACTTGAGGTCGATGACGCCGCGCTCGGTGAGCGCCCTGACGAACCGGTTCTGCCGCCCGACGAGGATCGGCAGCGCGATCGAAGCCGGTGCGGCGATCTCGCTCTCGCGCTCCACCAGCGGCATCGTGAGGGCGGTCGTCTCGTAGCCCAGCCGCGCCGCGATGGTGGCGGCCGCTTCGACGTCCTCGGCCGCCGGCGCGTCGGGCACGACGACTCGGGCCGCGACGGCGTCGTTGAGGCCGTCGCCGTTGGTGTCACCGACGGCGGCGTGGGGCCCGGCGTAGACGGCGGCGAGCGAGTCGAGCTGGTCTGGGGAGCGAGAAGGGCCTGGGGGCCGGGACTGGCCGGTGATGACGACGGTGGCGAGGGCGAGAGCCCCGAAGCCGACGAGCGTCGACTTGAACACGAGATGCCTCCTATGTGCCTCGACTCGCCAGGACGGCCGCGGGCGCACCATGAAGTTCCGGCCGGCTGCGCTCGCTCGGCACATAGTCCTGAGGGCGCAAGTGCCGAAGCGCGCTTGTGCGTCGAAGGACTATGGCGTCCAGGCTCGGCCGTCACGCGTCATCGTCTGCGCCAGCACGCCGAACCGGCGCAGGAGCGAGGCGCGTTCGCTCTCGGGGATCGCGATGAAGACGACGGCCGACTGCGCGCCGACGGGGACGGCCGTCGAATTCGGCGGCGGGGATCCGTTGTCGAGGGCGAGCAGGAACTTGTCCCGATCTTTCGGGGTGTCCCAGGTCGTCACCCACACGCCCTGCAGGCCCTTGGTCGTCCGGAGCGCGTCGGGGCCAGACCGGTCCGACAGCAGGTAGAAGCGATCGCCGCCCCATCCGGAGGCTCCGGCGTTGGTCCAGGCGCTGGCCGCCTGCATCTGCATCAGGTTGCGCTTGGAGTCGCGGGGCTCGGTCAGGACGGCCGTCAGCAGCTCGCCGAGCGTGTCGCGATGGAGGATGTGGCGGCCCGGCTTGGAGAGCCACAGCGTCATCGCCCTGTCGTCGATGACCACCGGCTCGTCGCGGTGCGCCGGATCCCAGTACTTGTCGGGGTGGAGCAGCTGCTCGCTCGACCGGGGCATCGCGCGGCGGACGGTCAGCAGGGCGTCGCCGATGGCGTGATTGTCGGGCTGCGTCATGATCGTCGCCAGGTCCCCATGGGCCAGGAACGCGGCGCCGACGATGTAGGAGCCGAACATCGCCGAGAAGTAGCGCGGCAGCTGTTCGAGCGCGTGCGCCCGCTCCAGCTCCGCCGTCACGTACTGCGACAGGTCGGTGAACGAGAACCGCCCCGACTTCTGGTCGGCCGCCATCTCCTGCAGCATCAGCGACGTCGCCGAGCCCTCGCTCACGGCGGTGGCGACGAAGTCGCTGTCCTCGGTGCCGGCACCCGTCTTCAGCATGGCGCGCAGGCCGACGTACTGATCGTCGAGCGCGTGCGTCAGCTCGTGGGAGAGGATCATCCGCTCGACGAACGCCGGCAGGGGAGTCGGCCGGTCCACGAGGCGGAGCGTCCGCGTCTCGGGCTCGTAGTAGCCGGCCACCTGCTGGTCGAGCACGGCCAGGCTGGTGCCGAGCAGGTCGCAGTCGGGCGGGATGACGCCGGAGACGCGCAGGAAGGCCTGGAGCTTCGCGCGATGGTCGGGCTTGTCGGAGTCGATCAGGATCCGCTCGAGATCCTTGTGCGCCAGCGCCAGCGGCACACGCTCCTTCCGGACCGGCCGCCTGAACTTCCATCCTCGCAACTGCTCGACGTCGCGCGCCACTTCGTCGGCCTCGCGGGCGAGCGCGTCGGACTGGCGTGCCTGCGCTTGCGGGGCGGATGCCGCGGCCGCGGGGCCCACCGGTCCGGCCGAAGACAGGCCGAGCCACGCCGCCAGCGCCAGGATCGAAGCCGAGCGAATGCGGAGGATCATGGAGTGGTCCGCAGTCAGTCGGCCGACGACGGATGACGGACGGCGAGCAGGACCGAGGCCGAGCCATCGGACCAGTGGTAGCCGAACGAGAAGGTCAGCGGCTTGACCGCCTTCGGGTCGGAATAGACCTGGGCCATGTCCTGCTGGTAGCCGTAATTGAAGTCCTTGATCGGCTTCACGTACTTCCCGTAGAAGGTCACCGTCCACTCCGGCGCCTTCAGGAAGCGGAGCGGGATGCCCGAGTCATCTTCGAGGATGAGGCGGGAATGCTGCAGCAGCAGCTTGCGCACGACCGTGAAGTCGTTCGTGTGGAGCAGGTAGGACGCCGACTTGAGGAACGTGGGGAACGGCGCCTGGTGCTCGAGGAACGGCACGACCCCCGGCCGCTGGGGGAGCGCCTTGTCCTCGGCCTGCGCGCGGAAGTAGACGACGGTCTGCGCCGGGTGGTCCGGCCGTTCGAAGACCATCTCCAGCGCGGAGGCGACCTTGCGGCCCGCGACCGCGGGCGTGCGCGGGCGCAGTTCGCCATCCTCCGCGATCTCCATCTCGCGCACGCTCACCAGGCGGGCGTTCAGCCTGACCAGTGACACGGCCATCAGCGGGAGGGTCCCGCGGAGTTCCTGCGCGGCCGTGTCCTGCATCATGTGGCTCGTGATGAAGTAGTTCCTCGACAGCAGGTCGTTGAGGGCGTGGCGGGTCTCTTCGAGCAGGCGCGCCAGGCGCTCGGGCGGAAGCTGTTCGAGGACGGGCAGCGCCCCGACCGGCTCGAGGCCGAACAGGATGTAGCGCTGGCAGTCCGGGAACAGCACGATCGCGTTCAGGATGTCCGGCCCGCTGAACGGATACATGAGCGTCGTGCAGGCGCCCGTCGCCGGCGCGAGTTCCTTGTCCCGCCAGGCCCTCATTTGCGCGAAGCGTTCGCTGGTCGCCTGCGTCCACTGGCTGTCGAACTCCTTCTGCCACGCCTGCCATTCGGGCTTGGCGGCCACGGCCGCCAACGAGCCGGACGGATCGGGCGGGAGGCCGGCGAGCATGCGCGCGGTGTCGGTGAGTTCGCGGGACGTCGCCGGGGCGATGGCGGCCTGGCGACGGGCAGCCGGCGCCCGGCGATGGGCCGCCACGGTCGTCGGCTGGCAGCCGAGCGACCCGACGACGGACGAAATCAGGGCCAGCGTAGCGAGACGAAACGCGTACTTGGACATGGGACCTTCTGAGCGCCAATCGAGCACGGACCACCGTTATCCTACCAAGCCGCGCCGCGCCAGTCAGCAGGAAAGCGGCCCGCCGCCTGCCAGCCCGGCGGCCGGGCGGGCCCCGTCGGACCATAATGTCCCGTGCCCGTCGTCCGCCACGCGTCGATCGTCGCTCGTGCCCAGGCGGATATCCGCCTGGATGCCTTCCTGGTGGATTGGCTGCCCGCGGCGCTCGATGCCGCCATCTCGCGCTCCGCCGTCCGGCGGCTGATCATGGCCGGGGCCGTCGCCGTCAACGGACGGCTCGTGCGCCGGCCGGGCTTGACGCTCGACGTGGGGTGGCGCGTGGAGGCCCGGGTGGACCTCTCGCGGCTGTCGGCCGCGGCCAAGGTGCCCTGGCGGGCGGCGGGCTCCCGCGCCCAGGGGCCGGCGGCGCCGCCGCCGGTCGACGTCCTGTATCGGGATCCCTGGCTGATCGCGGTGGCCAAGCCGGCCGGACTGCTCGTGCACGCGAGCGCGGATCCACAACGTCCCGATCTCTTCGCCAGGCTGCGGCTCATGCTGGCCGGCGAGACGCGCGCGGCGGCCGGGGCGTCGGGCATGCCGTACCTGGGCCTGCACCAGCGCCTCGACGTCGACACCTCGGGCGTCCTGCTGTTCAGCCTCGACCCGAACGCGAACGAGCCGTTGTCGCGGGCCTTTGCCGAGCACCGGGTCGAGAAGATCTATCACGCGCTGACCGCGCGACCGGCGGCGGCTGCGCCGGGGCGGTGGACCGAAGATGCGCCGCTCGCGATGACCGGGAGCGGACGCCGTGCCCGCATGTCGGCCGTCGCCGCGCCGGGTTTGACGGCGGAGACCGCCTTCGCGATCCTGCGCCGGTTCCGAACGGCGCTGCTCGTCGAGGCCCGACCGAAGACCGGGCGGAAACACCAGATTCGCGCGCATCTCGCCGCGCGGGGCCTGGCGATCCTCGGCGACCTCCGCTACGGCGGCGCGCCGTCGGTCGCCGGAGTCAGCGTCGCGCGGGTGATGCTGCACGCCTGCGCCCTGCGGCTGCTGCATCCCCTGACCGGCGTCGCGCTCGAGATTCGCTGCCCGTACCCCCGGGACTTCGACGATCTGCTCGCGCACCTCTCGTAGCTCGCAGGGGTCGGAGCGGTTTTTCCCCGATTACAAGATTGAAATTCAAAACCGTAATCCGGAAAAACCGCTCCGACCCCTACGGGCCCTACGGGGGCGCAGGTCGCTTGACACACCCGTCGCGAGCCGATAGTCTGCCGGCGCGATGAAACTGGCGTTCATAGGGACTCACGGCGTCGGCAAGACGACGCTTTGCTTCGATCTGGCGGCGGCTCTCAAGCGGCAGAACATCAACGTGGACATGGTGAAAGAGGTCGCGCGCCTCTCGCCGCTGCCCATCAACCGCAAGACCTCGCTCGACGCGCAGACCTGGATCCTGATGACGCAGGTGGCCGAGGAGATCCGGTCGGCGGCGCACCACGAAGTGGTCGTCTGCGACCGCGCCGTGCTCGACAACTACGCCTACCTGAGTTTCTCCTGCGGGCGGCAGAAGGCCATCGAGCGGTTCGTCGACCACTGGATGAAGACCTACACGCTGCTGTTCAAGGTGCCGATTTCGGGTGAGGCCACGGCCGATGGCGTCCGTGACACCGACGAGTTCTTCATGCGGCAGATCGACCAGCTCGTCGACAGCCTGCTCGTCGAGAAGAAGATCCCCTTCGAGCGTCTTCCCGAAGGTCGTCGCGACTCCTGGATCGACATCGTCAAGGACGTCGTCCTCAAGCATCCGGAGATCGACGGACGACTGCTGTAGGCGGCTACTTCGCCTCGGCGGGCATGCTCGGCCAGAGCTTCTGCATCACCCGCAGCAGCACCCCGCCCGAGACCACGAAGACCGCCAGCAGGAAGTAGGCGTAGCCGTACCGGCCGTAGAGCACGTTGCCGACGATGAAGAGCGCCGACCAGATCGCGGTGCATCCCGAGAACCAGCCGACCAGCGCGAGCGGGATGTTGTCGCGTTCGGTGCCGGGCGCGGCCTTCTCGAGGCCGGCCTCGAGCCGGATCCGTTCCCAGCCGGGGCCGAACGGCCGGACCTTCGCGTAGAAGGCGACCAGCGTCTCGCGCGAAGTCTCGGGCCCCAGGTAGGCGGTCGCAATCCAGCAGGCGCTGGTGATCGCGACCGTCGCCATCAGCGCGACATGCGTGCTCATCGGCCAGCCGAGCCTGGCGAGCACCAGGATGCCGATCGAGACGGCGAACGACGCCACCATCGCCACCACTTCGCACCAGGCATTCACGCGCCACCAGAACCAGCGGACGAGATAGAGGAGGCCGGTCCCCGCGCCTATCTGGAGGATGATGTCGAAGGCGTCCTTCGCCGTGTCGAGCAGGTACACCATCCCCGACGAGGCGAAGAACAGGATGATCGTGGCCACGCGCCCCACGGCCACGTAGTGCTTCTCGCTCCGGTCCTTCCGGATGAACCGCCGGTAGAAGTCGTGCACCAGGTAGGACGCGCCCCAGTTGAGGTGCGTCAGGATGGTGGACGAGTTGGCGGCGATGAGGCCTCCGACCATCAGGCCGATGAAGCCAACGGGCAGGAACTTCAGCATCGCCGGGAAGGCGATGTCGTGACCGAGCAGGCGCGGGTCGAGGTGCGGGAACGCGGCCTGGATGTCCGACAGCTGGGGGTAGACCAGGATGGAGCACAGCGCCGTGATGATCCACGGCCACGGCCGCAGCACGTAGTGCGCGACGTTGAAGAAGAGCACCGCGCCGAGCGCGTCCTTCTCGGACTTCGACGCCAGCATCCGCTGCGCGATGTAACTGCCGCCGCCCGGCTCCGCTCCGGGGTACCAGACCGCCCACCATTGGACCGCGATCGGCATCACGAAGACGGCCACCGCCAGGTCCCAGTTGCTCCTGAAGTCGGGCAGGATGCTGAGGTAGTTGAGGCCGCCCGGCCCCTTGGCGACCGACAGCTTGGTGATGAGCCCGTGCAGGCCGCCGACCGCCGGCGCGTGCAGCGCGAAATACGCGGCCGCGATGACGGCCGTCATCTTGATGAAGAACTGGACCATGTCGATGACGAGCACGCCCCACAGGCCCGAGTGGGTCGCGAACACGACGTTCAGGCTGCCGACCAGCAGCAGCGTCTGCCACCGCTCGAGACCGAACAGCACCCCGGCGATCTTGCACGCCGCCAGGTTGACCGTCGCCATGATCATGCAGTTGAAGAAGAGGCCCAGATAGACCGAGCGGAAACCCCTGACCACGCTGGCCGCGGCGCCGGAGTACCGGATCTCGTAGAACTCGAGGTCGGTCATCACGCCCGACCGCCGCCACAGCCTCGCGTAGAAGAACACCGTCGAAACGCCGGTCAGCACGAACGCCCACCAGACCCAGTTGCCGGCGACGCCGTTGCGCCGGACGATGTCGGTGACCAGGTTCGGCGTGTCGCTGCTGAACGTGGTCGCCACCATCGACAGGCCGGCGAGCCACCACGGGACCGCGCGGCCGGAGACGAAGAACTCCGACGTGCTGCGGCCGGCGCGCTTGCCGAAGAACAGCGCGGGGACGAAGCACACGAGCAGCGAGACGACGACGATGATCCAATCGACGAGTTGAAGGCGCATGACGGCTGTTCTCCGGGCCGCGCCACGATAGCACAGAGTCGCGAGCGGTGTTACGCTTCATCGACACGAGGTGCGCAGGAGGCACCCCGATGGCCTGCGCTGCGATCTTCGAATCGTGCGATCTTGCGATCGTGCGAACGGGGAGGCCCCTGTCGAGATGCCATCAGATCGCACGATCGCACGATCGCAAGACGACCAGATGGGAGTGCACACGCCCGTGATCAACCAGGCGCCCGGCATCTTCGACGACGTGTTCGGCCCTGTCATGCGGGGGCCGTCGAGTTCCCACACCGCGGGCTCCTACCGCATCGCCGTCATGGCCAGGGCGCTGCTCGGCGCGCCGCCGGTCCGGGTTCGCGCGAGCTTCGACCCGGCCGGCTCCTACGCGCGCGTCTACCGCGAACAGGGCGTGGACCGGGCCTTCGCCCTGGGGCTCCTGGGATGGCCGCTGACCGACGATCGGTTCTTCCGCGCGCTGGATGAGGCGGCGTCGGAGGGCATCTCGCTGAGCTTCGCCATCGTGCCCCTCGAGGCGGCCGATCACCCCAACACGGTCGACATCGAACTCGCGGCGGCCGACGGCACGGCGGCCACGCTCCGCGCCAGGTCGGTGGGCGGCGGCGCCATCGAGGTGACGCGGGTCAACGGCTGGCCGGCCAGGCTGGCCGGAGAGTCGCACGTCGCGCTGATCGAAGTCCGGGCCGACGTGGTGGTGGAAGCCCTCGCGCCGATCGTGTCGGGCGCCACCGCGATCGAGGAGATCAAGCGCCTCGACCGGGAGGGCAGCCGGCTGCTGGTGGCGCGGCGCGTCGATCCGCTCGCCGCCGATGCCAGGGTGCGCCTCGCGGCCGTTCCGGGCGTGCTCGCCCTCCACGAACTTCCGCCGGTCGGGCACGTCAAGCGCGGGAGGCCGCTGTTCGAGTCGGCCGACGAGATGCTGGCGCTGGCCGAAGAGCGCGGGTGCTCGCTGGGCCAGATCGGAATCGCCTACGAAGCCCGGCTGCTGGGCTTCGACGACGACGCGGTGATCGCGGAGATGACGCGCCGGCTGGGCATCATGCGCTCGGCCGTGCGCGACGGGCTCAGCGCGTCCGCTCCGCCGATGCAACTGCTCGCACCGACGGCGCGGCGGGTGATGGACGCCGAGCAGGGGGGGCGCGTCGCCATCGGCGGACTGCACACGCGGGCGGCCGCCCGCGCGATGGCGGTCATGCACGTCAACGGCGCCATGGGGGTCGTGTGCGCGGCGCCGACCGGCGGCTCGGCGGGCGTGATCCCGGGCGTGATCGTGTCGCTGATGGACGAGCGCGGCCTCCAGGAGGCCGAGGCGGTCCGGGCGCTGTTCGCCGCGGCCGCCGTCGGGCTGATCGTGTCGTTCCGCGCGACGTTCGCCGCCGAGGTCGCGGGCTGCCAGGTCGAAATCGGCGCCGCGGGCGCGATGGCGGCTGCCGCGGTGGTCGAGGCCGCCGGCGGCACGCCGCGCGAAGCGGCGGACGCGGCGGCCATCGCTTTCCAGAACACGATGGGATCGGTGTGCGACCTGGTCCAGGGAATGGTGGAGATCCCCTGCCATACGAGAAACGCCGCGGCGGCCTCGTCGGCCTTCGTCTGCGCCGACCTGGCGATGGGTGGCTACGTCAATCCGATCGGTCTCGACGACACGATCGACGCCGTCCGCGCCGTCGGCCGCATGATGCCGCCGGAGCTGCGCTGCACGGCGCGAGGCGGACTCGCCGTGACCCCGAGCGCGCTGCGGCTGCACAAGCAGCCTCCGGGGGAGCGGGGGTGAGGGAAGAAGTTCGAAGTACGAAGTACGAAGTACGGAGTGTGTAGCCCGTAGCCAGTGGCCTGAAGCCCGAAGCCTGAAGCCCGAAGCCCGAAGCCCAATCGAGCGAGGACGGACGACCATGAGACGACGACGTGTCGGCGTGGTGATCGCGTTGGCGGTTGCGGCGGCGGCCTCGGCGTGGGGGCAGGGGCTGCCGGTGACGACGCCCGAGGCGGCCGGCCTGTCGGCGCCGCGCGTGGAACGGCTCACGTCGTTCATGCGGAACTCGGTCGCCCGGGAGCAGATTGCCGGGGCCGTCGTCGTCATCGCGAGGGGCGGGAAGATCGCGGTGCTCGAACCGGTCGGGTGGATGGACGTCGAGAAGCGGATCCCGATGCGGAAGGACACGATCTTCCGGATGGCCTCGATGACCAAGGCCGTGACCTCGGTGGCCGCCGTCATGCTGATGGAGGAAGGCCGGCTCCGACTGGCCGACCCGGTCTCGAGGTTCCTGCCGGCCTTCAAGGCGACCACGGTCCTCGTGCCGGGACCTCTGGGGAGCGGACGCTACGGCACCGTGCCGGCCAGGCGCGAGATCACGGTCCGGGACCTGCTGACGCACACGGCAGGCATCTCGTACGGCGACGGGCCGGCCGACGCCGCCTACAAGGCTGCGGGGCTGTACGGATGGTACCTCGCCGACAAGAGCGAGCCGATCGGGCCGCTGATGGAGCGGCTGGCGACGCTGCCATTCGCGGCGCAGCCGGGGGAGCGCTTCGTCTACGGGTACAGCACCGACGTCCTCGGCGCCGTCGTCGAAAAGGCGTCGGGCCTGGCGCTCGACGAGTTCTTCCACACGCGCATCTTCGAGCCGCTGAAGATGGCCGACAGCGGGTTCTTCCTGCCCCGGGAGAAGCGCGACCGGCTGGCCACGGTGTACCCGCTCGGGCCGGACGGCAAGATCGCCCGCGCGCCGGAGCCGCGAACGGGGCAGGGCGAATTCGTCGAGGGGCCGAGGGCCTGCTTCGGCGGCGGGGCCGGCCTCCTCTCGACCGCGGGCGACTACACGCGCTTGCTCCAGATGCTGCTGAACGGGGGAGAACTGGACGGCGTGCGGCTGCTCGGACCGAAGTCGGTCGAGATGATGACGTCGAACCAGGTGGGAAAGCTCTATCGCGAGGACGGGAGCCTGGGATTCGGGCTCGGGTTCGAAACCACCGAGGATGTGGGCGCCGCCGGCCGCCCCGACTCGCGCGGCGCGTACGGGTGGGGCAGCGCCTACTACTCGAAGTACTGGGTGGACCCGAGCGAGAGGCTCGTGGCGGTCTTCCTGACGCAGCTGATCCCGGCCGGCGCCCTCGACGTCCAGGACAAGTTCCGCTATCTCGTCTACCAGGCGATCGTGAAGTAGGCCGGCGCCGGGGCGCCGGCCCGCCTCATGCCCGCGAGGCCGTCACTTCACGCGCGCCAGGCACGCCTCGGCCGCGGCGATGACCGCCGGTGTCGGCTCGACGTCGGCTTCCTGCACGATGCCGTAGAGCCCGAGCAGCTGCTCGTGGAGCCGGTGCAGCACCGCGCCGGGCGAATGGCCTTCCTCCCAGGGCGCCGGCTGCTCGGGGAGCGCCTTCGGTGGCGGCGAACCCGCCTCGATGCCGACGATCTGATCGTGCACGCGGGCGATGGCGTTCCAGAGCCGGATCGACAGCGCGAACTGGCGCTCGAGCCCGGGCGTCGGCGTCTTCACACGCGGATCCATCAGCACGACAAGCGGCTGGGCCTGGACCGATCCGCCGACGGTCAAGCGGACGGTGTAGGTTCCCGGCACCACCCACGGCCCCTTCGGCTCCGGGGCCGTGTCGCCGGGCGTCGCCGAGATCGGATAGGAGAACTCGAACGCCTTCGGCGGCGGGTAGTGGAGGTCCCACACGAATCGGTGCATCCCCGCCGTCGCCGCCGGCACGCGCGCCGGCCTGATCCAGTACGCCGGCCAGTTCCCGATGCTCTTCAGCGGCTCGACCGGATCGGTGCTCGCGAAGCGGCGCACCGGCCTGCCGGCGCCGTCGAGAATCTCGATGACGACGGGCCCGGCCGCGGGCGATCCGAGCCAGTAGTCGATCACCGCGCCATCCGGCGGGTTCTGTCCGGACGGCTCGTCGGGCGGCAACGGCGTGTCGGTGTACTTGCTCCACTGCACGCGCCACGCGTCCTGCGGCCGGTACAGGTGGACGGCGGACGCCGCGACCGCCTGGCTCACCTGCCTGAGCGGCGTGATGTCGTCGAGAATCCAGAACGACCGCCCGTGCGTGGCCACCACCAGGTCGTCGCCCTTGACGATGAGATCCCTGACCGACGTCGCCGGCATGTTCAGCCTCAGCGACTGCCAGTGGTCGCCGTCGTCGAACGAGACGTAAACGGCCTGCTCGGTGCCGGCGAAGAGCAGCCCGCGGCGCTTCGGGTCCTCCCGGACGACGTTGACCGCCCCGCCGTCGGGAATGCCCGAGGTGATGTGTGCCCACGTGCGGCCGCCATCCCGCGTGCGGTAGATGTGCGGGCGCAGGTCGTCGAGACGGATCGTGTTGACGGCCGCGTAGGCCGTGTTCGCGTCGAAGTGCGACGCGTCCATCAGCGACACCTTGGCCCACGGCGTCAGTTCCGGGGGGGTCACGTTGGTCCAGCGCTGCCCGCCGTCCACGGTCAGGTGGGTGAGGCCGTCGTCGGTGCCCGCCCACATGATGCCCGCGTCGAGCGGCGAGGGCGCGATGGTGTACACGACGCCGCGCCTCGACGACTTCGCCTCGGCCGACCCGCGGTACGTCCCGACGTTGGCCGGAGCCTCCCAGGTCGCGCGCGTGAGGTCCGGGCTGATGGCCGTCCAGTGCTGCCCGCCGTCCGATGTCTTCCACACGCGATTGGCGGCGAAGTAGAGGATCTTCGGGTCGATCGGCGAGAAGAGCACGGGCTGCGTGCGAATCACGCGGTAGGAGTTGTCCTCGACGGGGCCGACGACGGGCGCGATGGTCTGCACCTCGCCGTCGCGGCGGTCGTAGCGCGTGACCCGGCCGCCGTAGACGATGTCGGGATCGAGCGGGTCGGGCGCCACGTAGCCGTACTCGTCCACGCCCACCGGGTGCCAGTCCCGGAACGTGATTCGCCCGTCGTCGCCGCGGCTGGAGATGCACACCGAGCCGCTCTCCTGCTGCCCGCTGCACACGCGGTAGGGGAACGCGTTGTCGGCGGCGACGTGGTAGAGCTGTGCCGTCGGCTGGTTGTACCAGGAACTCCATGTCGTGCCGCCGTTGACCGTCACGACGGCGCCCTGGTCGGAGGCGAGGAGGATGATGTCCGGGTTGTCGGGGTTGATCCACAGTCTGTGGTAGTCGTCGCCGCCGGGCGCGCCGCGGAGGGCCGAGAACGTCTTGCCGCCGTCCACGGACTTCCACGTCACGACGCTCGCCGTGTAGACGATGTTCGGGTTCTTCGGATCGAC
Source organism: uncultured Acidobacteriota bacterium (assembly GCA_963776495.1). GTDB lineage: Bacteria > Acidobacteriota > Vicinamibacteria > Vicinamibacterales > Fen-181 > FEN-299. Next base: position 1,181,490 of record CAVZMW010000004.1, read on the forward strand.
CTTGACCTCGGCGAAGTCGTCTCCGCGCTCGGTGACGAACGGATCGTCGTTGACGAGCGTCCAGGTCTCCCCGCCATCGTCGGACCGATACAGCCCCCCGCGCCGGTCGGCCTGAACCGTGGCGAACACGCGGCTGGTGCGGCCTGGCGCGATCCCGATGCCGATGCGGCCCAGGCGATCCTGGTCGAACGTGGGCAGGCCGGCCGTCAGCGGCCGCCAGGTCGTGCCGCCGTCGGTGGACTTGAAGAGGCCGCTGCCCGGTCCCGCGAACTCGCCGTTCTCCCACGGCGCCTGCCTGTGCTCCCAGAGCGCCGCGTAGACGACGTCCGCGTTCGACGGATCGACGACGACGTCGATGCCTCCGGTGTTCTCGTCCTTGTAGAGCACCTTCTGGAACGTGCGCCCGCCGTCGGTCGAGCGGAAGATGCCGCGCTCCGCATTGGGGCCGTAGGGATGGCCGAGCACGGCAACCCAGAGTCGATCGGGATTGCGCGGGTCAACGGCGATTTGCGGGATCTGCTGCCCGTCCCGGAGACCGAGGTGCCGCCACGTCTTCCCCGCGTCGGTGGACTTGTAGATGCCGTCGCCGGTCGAGAGATCCGGTCGCTGCAGCCCCTCGCCGCTGCCGACGTAGACGACGTTCGGGTTGGAAGGGGCCACGGCGATGGCGCCGATCGAACCTGTCGGCTGGTCGTCGAAGATTGGCGTCCACACGCGGCCGTAGTCGGTGCTCTTCCACACGCCGCCGTTGCAGGCGCCGATGTAGAAGACGTTCGGCTGGCCGGGAACGCCGGTGGCGGCCTTCGTGCGGCCGCCGCGGAAGGGTCCGATCATGCGGTAGCGGAGGTCACCGCAGCAGGCGCGGACGAGATCCGTGGCCGGCGCGCCGGGCGCGGGAGCCTGGCGGGCGGAGGGCGCGACGTCCACGAGCGCGAGGAAGACGGAGCAGAGCAGCAGCGTGCGGGCTCGGAGACTCATTCGAGCAGTGTAGTTCGATCAGTACCCGGCCGCCAGCCCGTGCTTGCGCGGATCGAACAGGCCTTCCCATCCGTTCGCGGTCCGCGCGATCGCGGTCAGCGAGCCCGTGGCTCCGGGCTGCGTCTTGTAGCCCATCTGGTTCAGCTGGGCCACGACGTCGGCCGGAACGCCGCCCTGCTGGTACTCGAGCTGATCCGGCAGCGCCTGGTCGTGGATTCGCGGCGCGCCCACCGCGTCGGCGAGCGACATGCCGTGGTCGATGACGTTCACGATCGCCTGGACCACCGCGGTGATGATGCGCGGGCCGCCGCGCCCGCCGACGAGCATCAGCACCTTGCCGTCGCCGTCGAGCACGATGGTCGGCGCCATCGCCGAGAGCATCCGCTTGCCCGGGGCGATCGCGTTGGCCTCTCCCTGCACGAGGCCGAACTGGTTCGGCGTGCCGGGCTGCACCGCGAAGTCGTCCATCTCGTCGTTCAGGAAGAAGCCCGCGCCCGGCACCCACACCCCCGACCCGTAGAGGCTGTTGAGGGTGGTCGTGATGACCACGGCGTTGCCCGCACGATCGGTCACCGCGAAGTTCGTCGTGTCGGTGCCTTCTCGGACGGGGCGAAGCGACGAGGTCGGCGTGGCCCTGGCCGCGGGAATCCCGGCGCGCAGCTTCTGCGCGTAGGCCTTGCTCATGAGCGTGTCGAGCGGGATGTGCACGAAGGCGGGGTCGCCGAGCGTGCCGTTCCGGTCCACGAAGGCGCGCTGGAACGAGGCGGCCAGCCGGTGCAGCGCGAGCGGGCTGTTCCACGGCGCGACGTCCCGCCACCCCTCGAGGATGTTGAGCGATTCGATCACCGTGATGCCGCCCGACGAGGACGGCGGCATCGCCACGAGTTGACGGCCCCGGTAGCTGCCGACGAGCGGCGTGCGCCACACCGGGTGGTAGGCCGCCAGGTCGGCGGCGGTGATCGTGCCGTGGTTGCGGCGCATGTCGGCGGAGACGGCTTCGGCAACCGGGCCCTTGGAGAAGCCCTCCGCGCCGCGCCCGGCGATGGCCTGGAGCGTGCGGGCGAGATCGGCCTGGACCAAGCGCGTGCCCGGGGCCGGCGGGTGGCCGCCGGGCAGGAACAGGCTCGCTCCCGCGCTCCTGCCGATCAGGTCCGCGTTCTGCGCGATCGACGCGCTGAAGATCTCGTCGACGACGAATCCGTCGCGCGCCAGGCGAATGGCCGGGGCCATCACCTCGGCGCGGGAGAGCGTGCCGTGCTTCTCGAGCAGGGCCAGCAGGCCGGCCACGCTGCCGGGCACGCCCGAGGCGCGGTAGCCGAGCAGGCTGCCGCTTGTCGGCTTGCCATCCCGCCCGATGAACATGTTGCGCGATGCGGCCGCGGGCGCCGTCTCCCGGAAGTCGAGCGCCGAGTTGGTCGCGCCCAGTCGGACGACGGCGTATCCGCCGCCGCCGATGTTGCCCGCCTCCGGGTAGGCCACGGCGAGCGCGAACCCGACCGCCACGGCGGCATCGACCGCGTTGCCGCCGGCCTCGAGGATTTCGACGCCGGCCCGGGTGGCCAGCGCGCAGTTGGAGGCCACCATGCCGTGCGGAAAGGCGGGGGCCTTGGCGCCGGGCTGGTAGGTCCAGGAGGACGGGAAGGTGGCGAGTTCGGCGTTCCCCTGTCGTGCCTGCGGCGCGGAAGGCGCCTGCGCGCTCGCGTGGTGGAGCGCCGTGCCGGCGATCGCCATGGTGAGGGCAACCGAACTGCTGACGGGCACGAACCAGCGCCGCATGAGGATCCTCCGGAACGGGGGCGGAGACCGGCCCGAAGCCGCCCAGGCGCGGCCCCGGGCCGGTCCGACTGGAGTGGCCGCCGTCAGCGCGCCGGGGCGCTGACCGGTGCCGGCGTGCTCAGCACGAGGTTCTCGATGAAGAACTCCATCATCCGATCGACCGAGACGCCCGAGTGGCCCGCGTCCGGCCCGACCTGCACCTCGAAGCTCTTGCCCGCCTTCCTCAAGGCGGCGATGAGCTGCATCGAGTTGGTCGGGTGGACGTTGTTGTCGGCGGTCCCGTAGTAGATGAGGAGCCGGCCGTTGAGCTTGTCGGCGTAGGTCATCGCGCTGCCGATCTCGTAGCCCTCCTTGTTCTCCTCCGGGATCCACATGTACCGCTCGGTGTAGATGGTGTCGTAGTGGTACCACGCGGTCGGCGGCGACGAGGCCGCGCCGGCGCGGAACGCCTCGGGATGGCGCAGCACGCACATCAGCGAAGAGTAGCCGCCGTACGAGGTGCCGTAGATCCCCACCCGCTGCTGGTCGAACCAGGGGCGGCTCCAGAGCGCCTTGACGCCCTCGGCCATGTCGTCCATCTCGACCTGGCCCAGCTTCAGGTAGATGGAGTCCAGCGTGCGCTTGCCCATGCCGGGCGTCGCGCGCGTGTCGAGGTTCAGCACGACGAACCCGTACTCGGTCAGCGCGACCGGCGGCACGAACGTCTCGCGGGCCGTGTTGCTGGCCGACGCGGGGCCGCCGTACACCTGGACCAGCGCCGGGTACTTCTTCGCCGGGTCGAAAGTCGACGGGAAGTTGACGATCCCGTGGAGCGTGGTCTTGCCGTCAGCGGCGAGGTAGGTGAACATCTCGGCCTTCTTGAAGCCGATCTCGTCGTACTTGGTCGTGTCGCTCTTCGCAAGCTCGGCGACCACCTTGCCGGCGGCGTCAAGCAGGCGCGTGGCCGGCGGCTTGTCGTGCGTCTGGTAGACGTCGATGAAGTGCTTGTCGTCCGGGGCGATGCCGCACGACCCCGCGCCCGCGCCGCCAGGGCCGCCGCGCGCGCCCGCCGGCCGCGGCATGCAGTTGCCGATCGCGTGGTTGAAGGCCGGGTCGGTGAGGCGGACGTTTCCCTTGCCGTCGAGGCCGACGCGGTGCAGTTGCACCTTCATGTAGTTGTCGCCGTCGCGGGCCGTGTAGAACATCACTCCGGCGGCCTCGTCGATCTTGACGAGCGCGACCGCCTCGAACGTCGTGTGCGCCGTCAGCGGGAGCGGCGGCTTGCCCGAGAGGTCGTACAGGTAGAAGTTCCGCCAGCCGCTGCGCTCGGATTCCCAGATGAAGCGGTGGCCGTCCTTCAGGAACACCATCGTCGGCCGGTTCTCGACCCAGCCGGTGGGCCATTCCTCGTGGATGACGACGCGGCACGCGCCGGTGGCCGGGTTGGCGGCGACCAGTTCCAGGATGTTCTGGCGCCGGTTCGTGCGGTCGAAGAGCAGTTCGGTGCCGTTCGGCGACCACGCGACGTTGTAGACGTAGTGGCCGACCACCGCGTTGTCGAAGGGCTTGCCGTCGCGGACGTCCACCTTCACGCTCTTCCCGCTGGCGCGGTCGTAGACGAAGAGATCGACGATCGGATTCGGCCGGCCCGCCTTCGGGTAGGCCTCGACGTCGATGCGGCTGTAGAGCTTGGTCTGGTCCATCTGCAGGTAGTAGTCGTCCACCTGCTTCTCGTCGAACCGGTAGTAGGCGATCTTCGTGCTGTCGGGCGACCACCACATGGCGGTCGTCTGCGAGAGTTCCTCGCCATAGACCCAGCTGGCGGTGCCGTACTTGATGCGGTCCTTTTCGCTGCCGTCGGTCGTCAGGGCCCGCTCGTTCGTGCCCGAGAGGTCGCTCAGCCAGAGATTGCGGTCCCTGTAGAACGCCTTGAACTGGCCGTCCGGAGAGTTCGAGGCCGCGACCTGCCGCCCGCGCTCGGGCGCGCCGCCCTGGGCCGACGGCGGCCGCCCCTCGCCGCGCTGGCCGGGGCCGGCGGGGCGCTGGGGCGCCGGGCCAATCTCGGTCGCCGTCTTGGTCGCGACGTCGTACCGGTAGAGGAGAGCGTCCTTCGGGTATTCGAACGTCGCACCGGTGTCATTCCAGGTGACCGAAAGTGCGCCGGATTTGAAGGCGCCGGGGATGTCCTTGCTCACCTTCTGGTACTGGTCGTAGCCGGGCATGCTCTTGAGGCGGTCCTGCGCGACCAGCGTCGCGGCCAGGACGGCGAGCGCGGCGAGCAACGCGAAAGCAGTGTGGCGGGTCGTCGCCAGCCGGGATCGAGTCGTCAGCATTCGATACTCCTCGCGTGAGGGGGCACGTTCGTGTCCCACGCTTGTACCGATCTGGGCCACGGAGGCAATGTCCGACTCAGCCGCCGGCTCAGCCCCCCTCAGGGGTCGGAGCGGTTTTCTTCGGAATTACATTTTCGAAATCCAAAAGAGCCAGCCGCCGAAAACCGCTCCGACCCCTGCCGAGGTGCGGCGGGGCGGAGCTTCGTGGTACCTTCGTCGGATGCCGCTGCTGACCGTGGATCACGTCTCGATTGCCTTCGGCCACCTCCCGCTCCTCGATGACGCCTGCGTGCAGGTCGAGCCGGGGGAGCGAGTGGCGGTCATCGGGCGGAACGGGACGGGGAAATCCACGCTCCTGCAGATCGTGAACGGAGAAGTGCCCCCCGACGCGGGCTCGGTGTGGCGGCAGGCCGGGCTACGGACCGCCCGCCTCGACCAGGACGCGTCGCTGGCGGATCCCCGGCCCGTGTTCGACGTGGTGGCGGAAGGGTTGGGCGACCTGAGCGCCTTGGTGGCCGCCTACCACCACGCGGCCGTCATGGTGGCCGAGGACGGGTCGCCGGCACGACTCGAGGAACTGGGCCGCTTGCAACATGGCCTGGAGGAGCGCGACGGCTGGCGACTCGAGCAGCGCGTCGAGCAGGTGCTGTCGCACCTCGGACTGCCGGCGGACACGGCGGTGGACACGCTATCGGGCGGGTGGCGCCGGCGCGTGCTGCTGGCGCAGGCGCTCGTGTCGCAGCCCGACCTGCTGCTGCTCGACGAGCCGACCAACCACCTGGACATCGACGCGATCGCGTGGCTCGAGGCGTACCTGGCCGATTTCGGGGGCGCCGTCCTCTTCGTCACCCACGACCGCGCGTTCCTCCAGCGCCTGGCCACGCGCATCGTCGAACTGGACCGCGGCCGGCTGACTTCCTGGCCGGGCGACTACGCGACGTTCCTGAGGAGGAAAGAAGAAGCGCTCGCCGCCGAGGCGGGCCAGCAGGAGAAGTTCGACCGGAAGCTGGCCGAGGAGGAAGCCTGGCTGCGGCAGGGCATCAAGGCCCGGCGAACGCGGAACGAAGGGCGGGTGCACGCGCTGATGAAGATGCGCGAGGAGCGCGCCGCGCGGCGGGCGCTCCTGGGCACGGTGCGGCTGCAGGTCGAGCATGCCGATCCCTCGGGCAAGGTGGTGTTCGAGGCGGAGGAGGTCGGGAAGGGCTTCGGCGGCCGGCAGGTGGTGGACGGGTTCTCCGCGCGGATCGTGCGCGGGGACCGCGTCGGCGTGATCGGCGCCAACGGCGCCGGCAAGACGACGCTGCTGCGCCTGCTGCTCGGCGAGCTGACCCCCGACCGGGGCGAAGTGCGGACCGGCGCCAACGTGCAGGTGGCCTACTACGATCAGCAGCGCGAGCAGCTCGATCCGGAGCGCACGGTCTTCGACACGATCGGCGAGGGGAGCGAGATCGTGACGGTGGCCGGGCGCCCGCGGCACGTGAACGGGTACCTGCGCGACTTCCTGTTTCCGCCCGAGCGGGCGCGGTCACCCGTGAAGGCGCTGTCCGGGGGCGAGAGGAACCGGCTGCTCCTGGCGCGGCTGTTCACGCGGCCGGCCAACGTGCTGGTCCTCGACGAGCCCACCAACGACCTCGACCTCGAGACGCTCGAGTTGCTCGAGGCGCAGCTGGTCGAGTGGCCCGGCACGCTGATCCTGGTGAGCCACGATCGCGTCTTCCTCGACAACGTCGTGACGAGCACGCTCGTGGTCGAGGGCGACGGGCGGGTCGCGGAATACGTGGGGGGATACGGGGACTACCTGCGCGCGAAACACGCGGCGGCGATGGCGACCGCGCCGCCACCCGAGAGGGCGGCTGCCCGTCGCGGGAGCGAGCAGACGCGCGCGGAGGAGACGACGGCGACCGGAGCCGCCCCCGTCCGAAAGCGGCTCTCCTACAAGGAGCAGCGGGAGTTCGACGCGCTGCCCGCCCGCATCGAGGCGATCGAGGCGGAGCAGCAGGCGCTGCACGCGGCCGTCGCCGCTCCCGAGTTCTACAAGGAGCCGGCCGAGGCGATCAGGCAGTCGCTCGCCCGCCTCGAAGAACTGCAGGCCGCGCTGCTCGCCGCCTACGCGCGCTGGGACGAACTCGACTCCCTGCGCCCCAACTGAGCGGCACCGGTTCCCTACTTCGACGGCCGGAGGCCTCCGAGGTCCGGCGCGTACAGCGGGAGGGCCGGCCGGACCGGTGCGGCGGGTTCGTTCACCGCCGTTATCGCGAAGACGCGAATCCGGTCGTTGGCCGGCAGCACGATCGCCGTTGCCCCCGCCGGCAAGTCCACCGCGTATTCGAACACGTAAGCGAAGATGTACGGCTCGTCGGCCTTGGGCGAGTGGCGATGCGTCGCCACGAGCGCGACCGGATCGCGCTTCACGAAACCGGGACGGACATCCTCGAGGCCGGTGACCGTCGGCATCTGCGTCGGCGCGGCCGACGCGGCGGTCTTGGCCGCTGGGGCCGGGGTCGGCGGCGGGATCCAGCGGGTCACCATCTGCGATTCAATCTCGCCGAGCGTCCAGGACTGGTCCTCGGTCCTGGGGATGAAGACTTCGCGCAGCATCCGGTCGTCGCGCAGCCGGCTGTTCCACTGCCCGATCGCGCCGGACCATTCCTGGACGTCGAACCTCACGCGGGCGGGCGGGCCGCCTCGCCGCTCGAGCGTCAACACGGCACGCTGGTCGCCGTCGATGGCCGACGCGAGGAGGTAGATGCGATTGAACGAGCCCTCCGGCAACGCGATGCGCTGCCCTCTCGCGGCCAGCACGTTGCGCGCGCCCGGCGAGGTCGGCCCGAAGCGGAAGGCGATCTGGCCGAGCGACAGCGAGTCGGGAATCTGCTCGGCGGGGAAGCTGTGGCCTCGACCGTCGAAGGCGCCGCCGGCGCGGTCCGCCTCACCGGTCAGGCCCCTGACGTCGAACGCCAGGGCGAGCGGCACGCTCGTGGTCGGCGTCACGCGGGCGACGGGAATGGCGGTCTTCACCGCGAACGTGCGCGGCTGGTAGGCGCCGAGCGTGAAACTCAGCCGGCCGCCGGCCACTTCGCCGTTACCCACCGGCTCTTCGGCCGCGTTGATCTCTCGCGCGGCCTGCACGCCGCCGGGAAGCGCGATCTGCACGCTGCCCGTCGGCTTCCCGTACAGCTCCTGCACGCGGATCACGAGTTCGTCCGAATCCTCCGCCTTCTTGAACGCCCGCACCGCCACCTGGCCTCCGGTGTCGGTCATCTCGAGGAACCCCATCACCCGTCCGAGCACTCCTGCGTGCGGCTCCGCCTGGAAGGCCACGAGCGGCTGGTTGAGCCGGGCCGCCCGCATCGGCACGCCGCCGTCGCGCCATCCGCCGGCATGCCCGGCGATCGCGTAGGTGAAATGGTGCTGGCCGATGTCGTTGCTGCTCTGGTAGGTGAACGACGTGTTCGGCCTCGGCGTGTGGATGAGCGTCAGCCGCAGCTCGTTGTCGGCCGGCTTGTCCCAGCCGTACTTCGAGTCGTTCAGGATGGCGGCGCCGTAGCGCCCGCTGGCGTCGGTCAGGTCGGCCCACTGCTGCGCGGGGACCTCGTAGAGATCGGCCGTGTTGTTGGGGCGCTCGATGGTGCCGAGGCCGAGGTCGTAGGTGGCCGTCGGATTCGAGGCCGTCAGGGGGAACGACGCCTTCAGCAGCCGGCCGGGCGATCGCCAGATGACCTCGGTGTCGAAATCGACGCGATCGCCGCCCCGCGCGAGGCGGATGCGCTGCACGATCCTCGATCCGTCCACCGTGCGCGCGACCTCCAGCGCCACCCTCGCCGGCCCGCGCTCCAGAATGCGGACCGCCGGCGCGGAGAGGCGGGAAACGGGCGGCTGGCTGACCGTCTGCCAGAGAATCTCCCAGGCCGGCCAGTGGAACGACGGGTTGTCGAACATCTCGAGGCGGGCAGGAGCCCCCAGCAGCTCGGTGCGGGCCTGCTTGTCGAAGACCGACGCGACGTCCCCGTCGGCGTCGAGCTTCACCAGGTACCGCTCGTTCTCGAGCGACGACCGGGTGACGCCGAGCGGCCCCGCGCCCGCCGCCCCGGCGGCGCGGACGACGTCGAACACCTTGACGGCGACGGGCGGCACCTCGGCCAGGAACGCGATCGTCGCGCTGCCCGCCCGGCCCGACAGCACCTGCGAGGGCACCTCGCGGCCGGTCGCCGTGTCGACGACGCGCACGGCGGCAGCCGGCGGCCCCGGCCACTGCACGGTGGCCTCCACCGGATCGGTCCGCGCGATGCCGAGCGCGTTGTAGACGACGAGGGAGGCATGGCCGGATCCCGGAGCGGGCGACGCGGCGGGGCGGGTATCGAGTCCGCTCGCCACGGCCCCGACCGCGCCGGTCAGCACCGACGCGAACTCGTTGGCCGAGATGAGCTCGTCGTTCCACGAGAACTGGTAGGCCTGCGGGATGCTCGTGCCCGTCAGGTCGTCATGGAACTGGTGCCACAGGAACCTCGTCCACGCGGTCCGCAGCCGTTCGCGCGGGTACGCGGGCCCGCCGATCCACTCGGCCGCGACGCTGGCACGCTCGGCCGCGTCGCCGAGCTGCTCGTTCCGGCGGTTGAAGGCCTTCATCGCCGCCTGCGAGGTATAGCAGCCGACGCCGTGGGTCTTGAGCAGCAGTTCGCCCTCGTACACCGGCAGCGACGCCCGCTCGGCCGGCGACAGATCGCGGGCCAGCTGGTCGGCCGACACGTTCCGCACGTCGACCGCGCCGGCCTTGTTCGCGATCGACTTCTCGACCCACTCGACCGACTGGGCATCCGGCGCGCCTCCCTGGTCGCCGACGCCGAAGTAGCGGAGTCCGACCTTCCGCCCCGACGGGAGCGCGACCATGTCGCCGGTCCATTTCGGGTCGTTCGAGAGGTCGCTCCTCACCTCGGCCACGTAGTCGCCCGCGCGCAGCGAGGCCACCAGCGCCTGTCCGTCCGGCCCCTTCCACTGGCCGACGGCGAACGGCGTCGGCCGGGCCGCGCCCCACGACAGCTTCTGGGTCGAGAAGGCGATGAGCCCCGAATGCGCGCCGATCGACGGCAGCGCGAAGCCGAACCCGAAGCAGTCGGGCAGGTAGATGTCGAGCGGCACCCGCCCGAATTCCCGGCGGAAGAACCGCTTCCCGTAGAGCGCCTGGCGGAACAGGGCTTCGGGGGAGGGCACGTTCGTGTCCACGGCGTTGACCCACGACCCGGAGAGCCGCCACCGGCCGTCCGCCACGTACTTCTGCAGCCGGGGCCACGCGTCGGGGTGGTACTCCTTGAACCACATGTAGTGGATCGCCCCCTCGAAGTTGAACGTGTAGTCGGGGAAGCGATCGACGAGCGCGAAGTTGTCGAAGAAGGTCGAGGGCACGAACTGGCGGATCGTGTCCTGGACGGTCCAGTTCCACTGCGTGTCGAGGTGCGAATTCGACACCAGGTAGAGCGTGGGCCTCGCGGCGGCCGGCGGCTGCTGGGTGTGCACGCCGGAGGCGCCGAACCAGGCGGCGAGCAGGACGACGGCGAGAAGGCGCGTGCGTGTCATGGATCACCCTCCGGTGGGGGAGAATCGGCGCTTGACGCGGCGCCTGGGAGCGGTCACTCTATTTCGAGCCCCGTCGATGTAATTCCACGGAGATCGCGATGGCCGACGCCGCCCGGACCGACGAACTCGTGGCCTTCTTCAAGGCCCTCTCCGACGCCAACCGCCTGAAGATCGTCGCGCTGCTCGCCGCGGGGGAGCGGTCGGTCGAGCAGCTGGCCGCCAAGCTCGGGCTGACCTCGCCGACCGTGTCGCACCACCTGGCGAGGCTCGCGGCCATCGGCCTGGTGAGCGCGCGGGCGGAGGGCTACTACAGCATCTACCGCCTCGAGGAAGGCGCGCTGGCGGCCATGGCGCTCCGCCTCCTGAACGACACGACCCTTCCCGCCGTGGCGGCCGACGTCGAGCTGGACGCCTTCGACCGGAAGGTCCTCGCGAACTACCTGGAAGCGGACGGCCGCATCAAGGCGTTCCCGGCCCAGCGCAAGAAGGAGCTGGCGATCCTCCGTCACGTGGTCAAGGCGTTCGAGACGGGCCGGCGCTACAGCGAAAAGGAAGCCAACGCCGTGCTGCGCCGGTTCAGCGCCGACACGGCGCGGCTCCGGCGCCACCTGGTCGACTTCGGCTTCATGCGCCGCCAGGGGGGCGGCGGCGAGTACTGGACCGCCGAGGCCGACCAGGGCTGAACGCCGCCGGTCACCGCGCCGGCGGGTTCTCGATCGTGTCCCACACCAGCGACACCATCCGCTCCGACCCCTGGAAGAGACCGTCCGGCCGGCGCCGGTAGGCCAGCATGTCGTTGTAGATCACGCCGCTCATCCGCAGGTTGAACCCGAGGCCGGCGAGGTACTGGAGCCGGAGGTTCCGGTCGCGGTTGATCGCCGCGTCCTTGAGCCATCCCTTCATGTCCGACGCGCGGCCGGCGTAGGTGCCCAGCAGCTCGACGACCGTCGGGAAGCCGATCTCGCGCAGCGACGAAGCCACCACGCGGTACTCCGGCCGATCCAGCTTCTCCTGCCACGCGTCCACGTCGATGCGCGTGGGCTCCACCTGGCCGAGCAGCACGAGGTCGTAGCCGGCGTTGTCCACGGTGTTGGCGAAGACCAAGCCGTTCGGGAACGCGTCGAAGAAGGTGGCGATCTCGCTCTTCACCGCCTCCTCGTTGCTCTGGTAGAGCTGCACGAAGATGGTGACCACGCCGCCGGGGTTCAGGTGGCGCTTGGCCAGCTCGAAGAACTCCTTCGTGTAGAGCATCGCCGCGCCCTTGACCCACGGATCCAGCGGGTCGGAGGTCACCGCGTCGAACGTCTCCCGGGTCGTCACCAGGAAGTGCCTCGCGTCGTCGAGGTGGATCTGGACCTTCGGGTTGCGGATGACGTCGTTGTTGTACCGGCTGAAGTACTTGGACACGGTGCTGACCACGAGCGGCTCGATCTCGGCGATGGTGACCTTCTCGACCGCCGGGTCCACCGACACCGCCCCGGCCGTCACGCCGGCGCCGCAGCCGATGACCAGGACCGACTTCGGGTGGGCGGGCGTCAGCGTCGTCAAGTGGCCGAGCATCCGCTGGAGGCGCATGTCCTCGGGATCGCTCGACGCCTGCACCTTGCCGGCGTTGTGGTAGCTGAGGATGCCGTTCGAGAGGCGCGTGACGGCCACCGACGCGCTGAGCCCCTCCTTCGCGTAGATGACTTCACCCTGGTTCGACTTGGTCGCGGTGAACCTGCCGTAGGCGACCAGCAGGCCCGGGATTTCCGGCACCGCGCGCGCCATCAGCGTGCCGCAGCCCGCCATGATGACCACGACCACCACGGCGAAGCGGCTCCACGACAGGCCGGTCGGCCGCGCGTCGGCCACCGGTTCGAGGACGACGAGCGCCGAGACGCCGCACAGGAGGATCAGCAGTTGCTGCGTGTGCTGGCTGCCGATCGCCGCCATCAGCACGAGGCTGGTGACGAGCGCCCCGATGATGGCCCCCACCGTGTTGGCGGCGTACACCCGGCCCACCAGCTTCGCCGGATCCTGGCCCGCCCTGGCCAGGGCGGCGAGCGCCAGCGGGAAGCTCGCGCCCCAGATCAGCGTCGCCGGCAGCACCGCCCACAGGCTCCTGACGAAGTCGATCTGGAAATTGAACCAGGGCTGGTCGGCGAGCGACGGGTCGATCGGCCAGAAGGGGAGCGAGGCCGCCAGCATGTAGGCCGCCCAGGCGATGCCCAGCGCGAGCAGCGCCTGGCACCAGCCGAGGGCCAGCCGCGCCCGGCGGGCGTCGCGGGCGAACGCCGACGCGGCCGCGCTGCCGATGCCAATGCCCACCAGGAACGCGGCCAGGATGAGCGAGAACGCGTAGGTCGTCCCGCCGATCAGGAGCGACAGCATCCGCGTCCACACGACCTCGGCCGCCAGTCCCGTCAGGCCTGACAGCGCCGTCGCGATGTAGATGGCGGACGACCCGGGCACCGGCGCCGACGTCGCCCGTTCCGGGGCGCTCGCGACCGCGGGAGCCAGGGCGGCGACGCCGAGCGAGGTCAGGGCGACGATGACGTTCAGGCCGACGGCGACGAAGGTGGCCGTCTGCAGGTCGTACAGGCGAAGCAGGTAGAACCCGGCCAGCAGGCTGCCGAGGACCGCACCGATCGTGTTGCCGGCGTAGAAGAGGCCGAGCCAGGAGACGCCCTCCGGCGACGATTCCACCCAACGCGACAGCGCGGGCAGCGTGGCGCCCATCAGCAGCGTCGGCGGCAGCAGGCAGATGCCGGCGGCGACCGCGCGCATCATCAGCCCGAACATCCCCGGGCCGGCCCACGCCGTGTAGACGCCGGCCACCAGGGGGACGACGACGAGGACCAGCAGGCCGATGACGCCGATCGCCACCTCGATGAGCGCGTAGACCCGGAGCGGGTGGTAGTGGGGGGGCACCAGGCGCGGAAACAGCACGCTGCCGAGGCACAGGCCGCCCATGAAGGTGCCAAGCAGCACGCCCAGCGAGATCGCCGAGACGCCGATCACCAACTGGAGCAACTGGAACCAGACCACTTCGTAGACGAGGGCGGCGGCGCCGCTGCCGACGAAGAGGAGAAGCAGCACGGGAAGAAATCGGCGACGGTTCATCGGGCGGTCCTCACTGGGGCCCGCGGAAGGCGGGCCGACGATTCGGCGGATTATAGCTGCAACACGCGGCCGGGCGCACATGAGCTCGCTGCAAGCTGGACCGCTGGACCGTGTCCCAGGCCCCAGGATGCACCGACCTCTGCGTCTCCAGTCGTCCGTCAGGACGGCGGCGCGGACGCGCGCGGCGACCTGGACCTGCCGGGGAACCCTCAGAGGGAAACGGCGGCGCCGGGCGCCTCACCGGCGCGTGTCGTCGTCGGCGGGACGACCGCGCCCCGCCTTGACCTTCTTGCGCAGCTTCTTGGCGGCCAGCCGTCGCTCGCGCGAGCCGGCCGACGGTGCCGTGGCGACGCGACGCCGCGGCCGCCGGCTGGCGGCGCGGAGGAGTTCGACGAGGCGCTCGCGCGCCGCCTCGCGGTTCCGGCCCTGCGTCCTGTGCTCGCGGCTGTCGAGGATGAGCACGTCGTCTTCGGTGACGCGGGAGGCGCCGAGAACCCGCAGCCTCGTCTTCACCTCGTCGGGCAGCGCGGAGCGGCCGATGTCGAAGCGCAGCTCGACCGCCGTGGCGACCTTGTTGACGTTCTGGCCGCCGGGCCCGGACGCGCGGACGAACCGCTCGTCGAGATCGCGCTCGTCGACGGCGAGCGTCCGGGTCACCGGGATCATCGGACGACGGCCTCCGCGGGCGCGTACTCGCGCGCCGGCTCCTTGCCGTAGAGGACGCGCAGCGCGCCCGCGGCGAGCGCCACCATTTCGTTCTCGCCGGGGTAGACCGTGACGCCGCACGGCATGCCGGAGAGGTAGTACTCGAGGCGCTCGACCAGCGGCTCGGATCGGGCCATGCCGCCGGTGAGGATGACGCGGTCCACCGGCTGGCCTTCGAACGCCGGCAGCAGCGCGGCCGCCGCCTTCGCCACCTGGTAGGCGAGGGCGTCGAACACCTCGGCGGCCCACGCCTCGCCGCCGGCCACTCGTCGTTCGACCTCTCGCAGGTCGCCCGTGCCGAGGAGGTCGATGAGGCCTCCGGTCCCCTTGTTGAGGCGCTTCAGCTCGGCCTTCGTGTACTTGCCCGAGAAGCACAGGTCGATCAACTGCCCGACGGGCAGGCTGCCCGAGCGCTCGGCCGAGAACGGCCCCTCGCCGTCGAGGCCGTTGTTGACGTCGATGTAGCGGCCCCGGCAGTGGGCGCCGACCGAGCTGCCGCCGCCGAGGTGACAGACGATGACGTTGACGTTCTCGTAGAAGGTCTCGCGCTCCTGCGCGTAGCGGCGGGCCGAGGCGATCTGGTTGAGCGCGTGGCTGATGACCCTGCGCCTGATCTCCTTCAGGCCCGTGATGGTCACGCGCGACGGCACCTCGTCCACCACGACCGGATCGACGATGAACGCCGGCTTGCCGACCGGCGCGGCCAACTCGTGCGCGATGAGCGCGCCGAGGTTCGACGCGTGGTCGCCGCAGACGCCGGCACGCAGGTCGTCGAGGATCGCCTGGTCCACCCGGTAGGTGCCGTGGGGGAGCGGACGGAGCAGCCCGCCGCGCCCGCAGACCGCGTCGAGATCGCCAACGGTCAGGCCGGACTCGGCGAGCGCCCGCAGCACGACCTGGCGGCGGAAGTCGTACTGCTCGGTGATCCGCCGCCCCGCGAACGCCGCCAGGTCCTCGCCGGTGTGCTGCAACTCGCGCGACCAGGCCTCCTGGTCGCCCTCGTAGACGGCGATCTTCGTGGAGGTGGAACCCGGGTTGACGACGAGAACCCGGTGCCGGCGGAAGAAACTGTCCTTCGGCGTGCGGGCCCAACGGCCGTCGCGCTGCAGGCGGAGGACCGACGCCTTGACCGCGAGCCGGACGTCTTCGGGCGTGCAGTCGATGGCGACCTCGACGCCGCGGAAGGCCACGCCGAAGATGACCGGGAACTTCTTGGCCGTCGGGAACCGCGCCGAGTACAGGTGGTAGAGGAGGTTGCCGGTCTCCAGGTTCGGGCTGATGATGACGTTGGTGCCGCCGGCGAGGCCATTCATCCCGTACAGCTCCGCCGACCGCCGCGAGATCGCCGCGCTGAACTTGACCTCGCCGGTGATCCGGATGCTCGCGTAGCGCGCGCCGTTCTGCACGCGCTTGGCGAGCAGGTCGGGGATGATCGCGATGGCGCGGCGGACCATCTCGGGCGACGGCCCCTCGTCGGATCCGCGGTGCGAGTACGACACGATCGCGCCGTGGATCTCGGGGAGGACGTCCTCCGGGATCAGGTCGCGCGCCACGGCGCACGTGCCCACCGCCACCTCGGCCAGGACCTCGGGCGTCATCACGGCGTTCACGCCGACGTCGCCGAAGACGACGATGTTGTGCGGGTAGTAGCCCTCGGGGAAATCGTCCGGCAGGACGAAGATGCCGACCTCGCAGACGACCGGCCGGTTGGCGAGCAGCGCCAGCATCGGGCGGAAGAACTGGCGCGGGGCGTGCGACGCCCCGCCGACCACCACGTCGGCGTGGCCGAGGTGGACCGCGTAGACGCCGAACAGGCCGGGCGAGGCCATCGCGCGCCGCGCGTCGTCGGCGCTCTGGACGTCTCGGCGACACCCGGGGTGCGTGAGACAATCTGCGCTGAACTCCTCGACCATGTCCGGCCGCCCGGCGGGGTCCACAAACGCGCACTCGCTCAGCGAGTAGGCGACGCGCGACGGATCGAGGTGGCCGAGAAACTGGACGGCCGCCCGGCGAACCTCGGCTTCGGGCGCCAGGAGCACCGGCTTGATGAACCGGGTGAGATGGCAGACGGCCTCGAGAATCCTGGGGTCCAGCGGCTCGGTGAAGACGACCACCGGCCGGTTCTTCTGCACCGCCAGCAATTGCGTGTCGAACGACTCTTCGATCCTGAACATGGTGGCCGCCTCGGGGGACGAACCGGAGGGCACCTCATTGTCTCACAGCTCGACCTCTCCCAAGCCGCGCTGGTGCTCGAGCAGCGCGTGCGCCCGCGCGCGGAATCCGGGCAGGCGCCACGCGAACACCACGGCCGCCACCACGCAGGCCATCCCGCCGACGGCCACCGTGGCCGGCGCGCCGAGCGGGTGGGCGAGGAGGCCCGCGAGCAGCGACCCGAACGGCGTCATCCCGAGGAACATCATCGCGTAGACGGACATCACGCGCCCCCTCAGCCGGTCCGGCACCATCGACTGGATGAGCGTGTTGGCCGAGGCCATCTGGATCATCATGCAGAAGCCGGCCGGGATGAGCAGCGTCACCGCCAGCCAGAGGACGCGCGAACACGAGAAGACGATCAGCGCGATCCCGAAGCCCGCGGCCGCCGCCGGGGTCCAGTGAAGGAGATCCCGGGTCGTGCGCTTCATCGCCAGCGCGGCCGCGCCGAGCAGCGAGCCGACGCCCGCCGCCGACATCAGCAGCCCGTAGGCGCGCGGCCCGCCGTGCAGGACCTGCTCGGCGATGACCGGCCCGAGCACCGTGTAGGGCATCCCCATCAGGCTGACCGACCCGAGCAGGAGCAGGAGCGCGCGGATCGGCGGCGTCCTGGCGACGTAGGTGAACCCCTCGACCACCCGGCCGACGACGCCCTCGGCGGCCTCGCGCGTCGCCTGCGGCAGGCGCATCAGGGCCAGGCCGGCGATGACCGCCAGGAAGCTCAACGCGTTGAGCAGGAAGCACCAGCCTTCGCCCACCGCGGCGACCAGCGCGCCGGAGACGGCGGGGCCGACGAGACGCGCGCCGTTGACCATCGAGGAGTTGAGGGCGATGGCGTTGGCGAGGTCGGTCCTGCCGACCATCTCGACGACGAACGCCTGCCGGGTGGGCATGTCCACGGCGTTGGCCGCGCCGAGCAGGGCCGCCAGCACGTAGACGTGCCACAGCCGCACCGCGCCGCTCATCGTCAGCGCGGCGAGGACGAAGGCCAGCGCCATCATCGCCGACTGCGTGAGGATGAGGACGCGGCGGCGGGGCCACCGATCCGCGATGACGCCGCCGGCCGTCGAGAGCAGGAAGACGGGGATCTGCGAGGCGAAGCCGACCAGACCGAGCTGCAGCGACGACCCGGTCAGGCGGTAGACCAGCCAGCCCTGCGCGACCATCTGCATCCAGGTGCCGACGAGCGAGGTGAGCTGCCCGGCGACGAACAGCCGGAAGTTGCGATGGGCGAGCGCGCGGAGGGCCACCGGCAACGGCATCGGTCGATCGTAGCGGATCCACGCGCCGGGTGACACCGCCGCGGAGAGGCGCTAGACTAGCGCCATCATGGGCGGCGTCGAGCAGATGCTCACGGCCGACGCGGTCAAGATCGTCCTGGTGCTGTTCCTGTCGTTTCTCGTGGGGCTCGAACGCGAGGAACACAAGACCGCCGGCGGGGGGAAGTACTCGTTCGGCGGCGTCCGGACCTTCCCGCTGATCGGCCTCGTCGGCTTCGCCACGGCCTACCTGTCGGGCGGCCAGGTCCTGCCGGTATTGCTCGGCCTGCTGGCCGTGTCCGGCTTCCTCTGGATCTCCTATTGGCACAAGCTCCAGACGGAGGCGAGCGCCGGCGTGACGTCGGAGATCTCGGCGCTGGCCACCTATCTCGCCGGCGCGCTCGTGGCGCGCGACGCGATCTGGGTGGCGACGGCGCTCAGCGTCTCGGGCGCGTTTCTGCTGGAACTGAAGTCGGCGCTCGAAGGGCTGACGAAGCGGATCGCGTCCGAGGAGATCCTGACCTTCACGACCTTCATGCTGCTGACGGCCGTCATCCTGCCGATCCTGCCGAACCAGGCGTTCGGGCCCTTCCGCATCAACCCGTTCCAGGCCTGGCTCGTCGTCGTGGCCGTGAGCGCGGTCTCGTACGGCAGCTACGTCATCCAGCGGCTGACGCGCGGGCGCGGCGGCCTGGTGCTGTCGGCCGTGCTCGGCGGCGCCTATTCGTCAACCGCGACGACGCTGGTGCTGGCGCGGCGCGCGGCGCGGGAGGCGCGCCCGCACTTGCTGTCGGGCGCGACACTCGTCGCGTCGGGCGTGATGTACGTGCGGCTGGCCGTGCTGGTCGGCGCGTTCAACCCGGCGCTGCTCTCGATCGTCGGGGCGCCGCTCCTGGCGCTGGCGGCGGTCGGTGCCGTCGCGGGCTGGGCCTGGGCTCGCGTGCCCGACGGCAGGAGCGGGGACGAGGCAGCGCCGATCCTCACGAAGAACCCGCTCGACCTGGGCGCGGCCTCGCTCTTCGCGCTGCTGTTCGTCGCCATGCTCGTCGCCACGCAGCTGGCGCTGACCTATCTCGGTCACATGGGCCTGTACGTGCTGGGCGCGATGATGGGACTCACCGACGTGGACCCGTTCATCATGGGCGTGACGCAGGCGGGTGGGCACACGACACCGCTCGGGTCGTCGGCCGTCGCGATCCTGATCGCCGCCAGCGGCAACAACGTGGCCAAGGGCGTCTACGCCTTCATCGCGTCCGATCGCCGGACGGGCCGAATGAGCCTGGCTTTGCTCCTGGCGCTGGCCGCCGCGGGCCTCGTGCCGCTCGCGTGGCTGTGGTGGGGGGCGTGAGAAGAGGCGCGCGGCGCCGATCGTCCGGCGTCGCCGGCTACTGGCGGGCCGGCTTCGACTTCACGAAGATCTGCGTGAAGTAGAGCGAACCGTTCTCCGCCCGGGCGATGCCGAGGCCCGTCAGGTTGTAATCGCCCTCGATGTTCTGCCGATGGCCCGGGCTGTCGATCCACCCTCCGACCGCGACCGCGGCCGGGTCGGACATGTTGAGCAGCATGAAGACGTTCTCGGCCACGCTCGTCCACATCACGCGTTTCACGAGCTGGTGCATCCGCGCGTCGAACCCTTCGTGGCCGAACCCCACGGCCCCGCTGGCCATGTCCTCGCTGTGCCGGCGGGCCTGCTCGGCGATCGACTCGTTCCACTTCAGGCTGGGGAGGCCCCTGGAGGCTCGGTAGGCGTTGACCCTGTCGAACGTCTGCTGCTCGAGCGACGCCAGCGACACGGAAGACGACACCGCGGCGCTGACCTGGGCCGTCGCCTGCGACGCGCAGCAGGCCGCGAGCGGGACGACGATCGACAGCGCGACGATGACGGGGTATTTGCGCACGGCAACTCCTCGCAGGACAACGGTCGAGTGTGACCTGTGCAAGAGCAGTGCCGATCGCCGTCCATGACATCAGCGCCGCGGCCGCGCGGATTTCAGCCCGAAACCGGCCGCGGAGAGCCCGGCCCGGCACGAAGCCCGGCCGCAGGGGCTCGCCGGGCCGTACAGTTTCGCAACCTCGCTGACGGTGGGTCGAGGCGGGGGCAGGCCTCGGCTTACGCGACCGCCAGCTCCAGGACGACGTCGAGCTTCAGCACCTTCGAAATCGGGCACCCGGCCTTCGCGGCGGCGGCGGCCTCCTCGACCTTGGCCTTGTCCGCCCCGCGGGCGCGCACGGTGGTCTGCAGGAGGCTCCTGGTCAGCGTCAGGTTCTCGAACGTGATCGTGCAGGTCGTCTCGATCGCCTCGGGCGTGATCCCCCTCTCGCCGAGCTGCGCGCTGAGCGCCATGCTGAAACAGCTCGCGTGCGCCGCGGCGATCAGCTCTTCGGGATTGGTGCCCGGGTCGTCCTCGAAGCGGGTCTTGAAGGTGACCTTCTGGTTCGTGATCGTGCCGCTGGCCACGCCGAACGTCCCCTTGCCGTCCTTCAACCCGCCCGTCCACGTCGCGTTTGCGCTGCGCTTCATCTGTGCCCCCCGTTGCGGATGTTCATCCCTTCGCCAGCGACGCCATGTCGATGACGAAACGGTACTTCACGTCGCTCCTGAGCATGCGGTCGTACGCGGTGTCGATGGCCTGGATCGGGATCGTCTCGATGTCGCACGTCACGCGGCGCTCGGCGCAGAAGTCGAGCATCTCCTGCGTCTGGGCGATCCCGCCGATGAGCGAGCCGGCGATCCGGCGGCGCTTGAAGATCAGGTTGAACACCGCCGGCGACGGGTGCGGCGTCGCGGGCGCGCCGACCAGGCAGAGCGTGCCGTCGCGCCTGAGCAGCGAGGTGAGCGCGTCGAGATCGTGCGGGGCGGCGACGGTGTCGAGGATGAAGTCGAGGCTGCCGGCGCGACGCTTCATCTGGTCGGCGTTCCTCGAGATCACCACCTCGTGCGCGCCCAGCCGAAGGGCGTCGGCCCTCTTGCCCTCCGACGTCGTGAAGAGAACGACGGTCGCGCCGAACGCGCGGGCGAACTTGACGCCCATGTGGCCGAGGCCGCCGAGGCCGACGATGCCGACGTTCGAGCCCGTGGTGACGCCCCAGTGGCGGAGCGGCGAATACGTGGTGATCCCGGCGCAGAGCAGCGGCGCCGCCGCCGCCGGGTCCAGCCCTTCCGCCACCTTGAGGACGAACGCCTCGTCCACCACGATGCGGCTCGAGTAGCCGCCGTAGGTCATCCCACCGAGGTGTCTGTCCGGGCTGTTGTAGGTGAGCGTCGCGCCGTTCTGGCAGTACCTGCTCGAGGCCCGCCTGGCAGTCGGGGCAGGTCCGGCAGGAATCGACCATGCAGCCGACGCCGGCCAGGTCGCCGGCCTTGAAACGGGTCACGCTGCCGCCGACGCGCCCGACGCGCCCGACGATCTCGTGTCCAGGCACGACGGGGTAGACGGTGTTCGTCCACTCGTTGCGCACCGTGTGCAGATCCGAGTGACAGACGCCGCAGTACTGGATGTCGATCTCGACGTCGCGCGGTCCGGGCTCGCGCCGGTCGAAGCGGAAGATCCCCAGCGCGGACGCGCGGTCCTGCGCGGCATACCCGCTCACCTTGGCCATCCCCGTCCACCTCCTCGTCCAACGATATCACCACGCCGGGCAAGGAGGGGAGGTGGAGCCGGGCCGGCGGGCGCCCGGGGTTTCCCGCCTATCGCGGGCCGTCGGCGCCGCCGGCCGCCACCGGGTCCGGTGCCACCGCGGGGGCTTCGACCTCCGGCAGCGTGGCGGCCGTCGCCGCCCGCGGCGGGAACAGCCTGCGCCAGACGATCCGGGCGATGGTGGGGCTGTTCACGGCCAGGACGCGGACCCACGACCAGGCGGTCCCCGCCTGGAAGTAGATCCCGCGGAAGATCAGCCGCGAGACGAGGAACGTCACCTGCGATTCGAACGGCTTGCCGCTCGCGACCATCCACCGTTGCGTGCGGGCGAACGACGCCGTGCTGTACGACCGCCGCCAGGCCTCGCGGACCTCGGCCTCGGCCGCGAGGGGCGTGAAGTGGGCGAAATGGAACGTCGCCTTGAAGGCGGTCCAGTCGAGCCAGTGCGTCCGGTTGATCAGCCGGTTGGCGGCTTCGAGCCGGTGGTAGAGCGGCGTGGCCGGGAATGGCGTGAGCAGGCCGAACACCGGCAGCACCGGCGGCCACCTCGACACCTCGGCGTCGATGAGCGCCGCGGTCCCCGGCCGGTCGTCGTCGAGGCCCACGATGAAGGAGGTGATGGCGTAGACGTTCTGCTCGGCCAGGCGCTGGAGCACACGGCCGTACTCGGCCGGCTTGTTGAACGACTTGTGGGCGCTCTTCAAGCTGTCCACGTTCACCGACTCGAGGCCCATGAAGATGAAGCGTCCGCCGCTCGCCGCGATCAACTCGACCAGTTCGGCGTCGTCCAGCAGGTTGACGCTGATCTGGGCGACCCAGGGCAGGCAGGCATCCAGCCGGATCATGTCGCGAAGGAGCGACTTCAGCCGCTCCCGGTTGATGGCCAGGTTGTCGTCGATGAAGAAGACGCTGACCAGCGCCCTCTCCTTCGCGGCGCGGCGCTTGAGCGTCAGCAGTTCCGCGATGACGCTCTCGTTGGAGCGGAAGCGGAGCTGCCGCCCGAAGAACCCGGTCACCGTGCAGAACTCGCACCCGTAGGGACACCCGCGCCCGGTCTCGAGCGGCACCACGTACACCTTCTCGAACCCGATCCCGATTCGCTTGAGCCAGCCGCGAATGCGTCCCGGCACGAACCTCATCAGGTCGAAGAGGCCGAGGTCGAGCGACTCCCAGTCGATCGGCGCGTAGGACGCCAGGGTGGGCTTCAGGCCGTCGTGCCCGTCGGGGCCGTACACATCCTTCAGTTCGCCCCGCTCGGCGTCCGCGACGACCTGGGGCCAGGTTTCGTCGGCCTCGCCGAGGACGACGGCGTCGGCCATCCGCGGCAGGCCGGTCCGCCCGAGCGGCTCGTCGGGAATCGCGGTCACGTGCGGGCCGCCGAAGACGATCGGGACCTTCGTCGCCGCGCGGACGGCCTGGGCCGTTTCGTAGGCCCGCTGGGCCATCCTCGTCATGAACCCCATGCCGAGCAGGTCCACGTCGTTGTCCTTGATGTACTGGACCAGCTCGGGGATGCTCAGCCGCTGGGCGTTCCCGTCGATGATGGTGACCCGGTGGCCCGCCGGCGTCCGTGCCCGCAGCAGGAACGGCCAGAGCTGGGGCACGAAGTTGCGGGTGACGTGATTGTCTGGCACGAACAGGAGGATATGCATGGTCGGCTGTGCCTACCGAAGGGAAACCGGGGTGACCGGACGCCGAGACCCGTAGGAGAGCCGTCGGGCTGGCGAGGCGTTATGAAGTCGAGCGCCCGTCACCGCGTCTCCGCCCTGGAGCAGGCCCGCCGCGTCGAACGCGCCCCGCCATCGTGGCACGCCGACATGCCGCAGCCTGGTCGGTCAATGACCTCCATCGTCCCGCATGTTACGGGCCTCGTTCGACGGTGTCTGTTCAATTCGGCACGCCTCGGTTCTTCGCCGATTGTCGTCGTGCGGGCACGGATGAGCAGCGTCCGGCGGCGTCCCCAAGGGACCGACAGCGAGCAGGAGCGGGGGCACGCTTCCGAAGGCCCGCCAAGCATATCACGGTGTCGCCGAACGACCCGCTACTGTCCCGAGAAGATCACCGGCAGCCCGTTCTTGGTGTTGCCGATCACCACCACCTTGGCGTTCGGGCTCTTGGCGATCTCCATCGTCGCCTCGATGCCCTTCCAGTCGAGCAGCTGCTGGCTGATGCCCGCCGTGACGATCCGCTGGAAGTCGGAGATCCCCTGCGCCTCGATGCGCTTGCGCTCGGCCTCCTGGCGCTCCTTCTGCAGGACGAAGTTCATGCGCTGCGCGTCCTGGTCGGCCTGCTGCTTGGCCTCGATCGAGGCCTTGAGCGTCGCCGGCAGCTTGATGTCGCGCAGCAGGACGTTCTCGATCACGATGCCGCGCGGCTCGACCAGCCTCCGCATCTCGACGAGCATCTGCTGGGCGACCGATTCGCGCGCCTCGCTGTAGAGCGCGTCGGCGCGGTGCGCCGCCGTCACCGAGCGCATCGCGGACCTGAAGTTCGGGTTGACCACGACCTCCATGTAGTCCGGGCCGATCTTCTGGTAGACGTTGGTGGCCTGCGCGGGGTCGAGACGATACAGCAGCGAGGCCTCGAGGTGGACCAGCAGCCCTTCGCTCGACGGCACCTCGGCCGTCTCCTTGGCTTCCTGGGTGCGGATCGAGAACTTGGTGACCGCCTTGAGCGGGTTGATGAGGTGGATCCCCTCGGGCAGCTGTTGGTGTGTCACCTGGCCGAACAGCGTGAGGACCCCGACGTGCCCCGTGTCGATGGTGGTCACCGCGCAGGAGCCCGTGATGGCCAGCGCGAGCACGACGGCAATCAGCAACGCCCCGCGGGAGGCGCCCCTCTTGTAGGCCCCGACGCGGTCCTGGAGTGTTTCGTAGGTCACGGTCATCCTCCTCGCGACGGCATGGTCGCCGCAGCCGCCCGCACATTACGCGCAGGGCGGCGGAAACGCAAACGGAAACGCCGCGAGGACTGGGCGCCGCTCGCGGCCTTGGCGAATGCGATTCGAGAGGATGGCTGTGGACCCGCCCGCCTGGCGGACTCGCCGTCAACCGGGAACGAGAAGCGCTACCTGGTCTTCGGCGGGCGAGCGCTCCGGTACGGCGTGAACGCGCCGAGGCTGCAGCCGCCGAGTTCGGTCCCGCTGACCGGGTCGAACGCGATCACGGTGTCGCCGCGGCAGATCCGCGCCGAGGGCGTCCTCAGCTTGATCGCTCGCCCGGCATCGAGGCCCGGGCAGCCGGCCGGCGGCCGGTTCACATACACCACGTCGTCGGTCGGGCCCCGGAAGAGAATCCCGCTCCGGCCGTACGATTCGTTGGAGCCGAGGTCGCGCTCGAGGACGCAATCCTGCGGCTGGCCGGCGACCCGGCCGCCGAGCGCCGCGGCGAGCCGGGCTTCGTCCCCGGGCGCCTGCGTCTGGGCCCGCGCGCGCGTGTCGGGGCGTCCGCCATGGGCGCAGGCGGTCGCGAGGACGACTGCGATGAGCGCCACGATGGTCTTCATGTGATCCCTCACCGAACGACCCGCCTCCGGCGGTGAGGTCGGGTCCCGTCTCCATCCTACTCCCGCGCGCGAATCGGGGTGAGGGGCTGGATTCGGTCGAGCTGGGGAGGGCGGCCGAGCGGCCGCGAACAACGGCCCGTCGGCCGCCGAGGCGTGATAGCGTTGACAACCTCGCGGACCGAAGGGGGTGGTGATGCCCGTCATTGAAACCCCGCGCCTGGTGCTGCGGCGTCTCACCGTCGCGGACGCGCCGTTCATGCTCGACCTGCTCAACCAGCCGTCGTTCATCGAGAACATCGGGGACCGCGGGGCCCGCACGCTGGAGCAGGCGGCGACCTACATCGAGAACGGCCCCGTCGAGAGTTACGCGCGATACGGCTTCGGCCTGTACCTGGTGGTCGTGAGGGACCTCGGCGAGGCCGCCGGGCTCTGCGGTCTCGTGAAGAGGGACGGGCTCGACGACGTGGACCTCGGCTTCGCGTTCCTGCCCCCCTACTGGAAGCGGGGCTACGCGGTCGAGTCGGCGCTGGCGGTGAAGCACTACGCCGGGGCGGTCGTCGGCCTGAAGCGGCTGGTGGCCATCACCGCGCCGACCAACTGGCCCTCCATCAGGGTGCTGGAGAAGCTGGGATTCGCGTTCGAGAAGATGGTGCGCCTGACGCCGGACGACGGCGAGCTGAAGCTCTTTTCGTGCGCGGTCGGCCCCGGCACGGCTCCTCAACGTGGCGGGTCGGCTCCGAGGGCGCCGAGCTGCATCAACAGCCCGGTGAAGTCGTAGAAGCGCCGTTCCTCTCTGATGAGGAGGTCCGGGCCGAGTTCGAAGAGCGACACCCCCTCGATGGTGCACTGCCTGCCGGTCCCGGCGATCCCCCTGAACTCGCCCAGGTGGCTGGCGGCGACCGAGAAGTACACCGCCAGGCGGAGACCACTCACGATAGGCGGCTCGAAACGGATCTGCCAGTCCGGAAATGTCGTGAACAGGGCGGCGTAGCTCTCGCGGATCTGCGGCCGGCCCTGGACGCGAGCGAACATGGGGCACACGATCACCCCGTTCTCGGCATGGTCGCGGGAGAGCGCGTGCGGGTCCCGCCGGTTCCAGCCATCGGTGTGGCGACCGATCAATGCGGCGATCTGTTCGTTGGTCATCGCGCCCTCCCTCTTCGGGTGGCGGCTGGTCCACGGCTCGAGCGGTCTGAACGAGAGTGGCCGTCTGCGCCCGATTATAGCTCGTAGGCGGACCGGACGGGAGCCGGGCCGGAAACCGCACCGGGCCCCGGGGCGGTCCTGGTGGCGGGCCGGGGCCGTCCGTCACCTTCCGCCGATTCGTCGCGTTGGCGTCAACGGCGTGGATGCTCGCGCCGTCCGCGCCCGGCGTCCGGTGAATGACACTGCGCCCGTCCGGCGTGGACGTCTGGTCCATATCAAGTCGCCCCGCGGCGACCACGCCGGCTGGACGTTGACCGTCGGCGCGGCCACGATGCGCCGAGTCCTGACGGCACAAAGACCTCGCCGTACTTGTTCGTCCAAGGCCTCAGAACCGCGGGCTGGCAATGCAGCGGACCGTCTCGCGGCTGTCTGCGTCCTCGAGCCACAAGATGTCTTCGCGCTCGAACCCGAAGTACAGGCGCGTCCTCCGCAGCCGATAGACCCGTCCTGCCAGCAGTTCGGTATTGGCATAGCCTGCGTTGCAGGAGAACAGGCTGCTCGCGTCGCATAGTACACAACGTTCGGTGCGAACGTCGCAGTTCATCGCGTAGGGTCCGGGTGGTAACTCAACAACGTGTCGGTCCACCTTGCGGACGTCGAGCGTGACTTGCGGCCGGCGCCCCACGCGGAGGGTCGCGACGCTCGATGCCCGCCCGGGCTGGGGAGAAGGATGTGCGGTCGAGGGAACGCCGGAGTCGGATGGCAGGAGGCCACGGGAGCTTCTGCAGGGGCCGACCGTGTCGGGCCCCACGGGCCACGGCCGGGACACGAAGCGGACGCGGTCGTCCCCGTCGTACGCCACGGCGACCTGGCTAGCGGGCCCGTTCTTCACCATGTCGGCCAGGTTGTACTCGACCAGGCCCAGCGTAAAGAGGTCGAAGCCCAATGTCACGACGCCAGCCAGCCGCTGCGGCGGCTGGGCGGATTTGTACTCGTAAATGTCGTACGACAGGCCGTCCGCCGATCCGGCCCGCCATCGCGGGTGTTCGAGCGTCTTCTCGACCTCGGAGCGGGAGACGGTCGGCTTGATCCTGGCGAGGTCCGGCTCGCGAACGCCGAGCGTCTTCGACTTGGCCGCGCAACCGGCAGACAAGGCGACCACGGCCAGAGCGGGAAGCAACCACGTGGATTTCATAGCGGACCCCCATTGTCAAGCTGCGCCCGGGCCGCCGCTTCACGGAAACCGACGCAACCCGTCACCACGCGGTGTCGTACCCGGTGGCGGCCCTCGTCGCCCTCGCTACAGCGGAAGTAAAGGACATCGGCCGAGAGGTTACTCCGAAACCCGCGGGAGTGTGCGGGAGGGAAACGGATCTTCAGCGCTTGAGTGCGAAGTTCATCACAAGGCGCGCCACGCACGGTACCGCCCTGTCGCCGAATCTCGCAGGCTCGAAGCGCCACTTCCGCGCGGCGTTCACCGCCTCCAGGTCGAGCCGGTCGTCGAGCGATACCGAGGCTCCTTCTCTCTGCGGAAGACCGTGTCACCCACGTCCGCGGACTGATCGGTCACACCTCTCGCTCGCCGTCATTTCGTTCGAGATGCGACGGGCGTTGGCATCAGCACACTCTCTGCCTGGCTCGCCCAGTCAACGCCGTTGGGTAACTCCATGAAGTGCCCATCGGGAGACACCAGGATCCGGTACGGGTAGTGGGGCACTTTGAATCGGTCCACAACGGCTGCATTCCCCATGAGGACGGGATACGTCAACTGCCGGGCCCGCATGAAGGCGCGGACCTCCTTGACGGTGTCTTCCACGGCGATGGTCACCAGTGCCGCCTTCGCTCCCGCGTCCACCAACTTGCGATACAGCCGCTCGGTCTCCGGCACGTCCTGGACGCACGGCTCACACCACGTGCCCCAGAAATCGATCAGCACCCATTGGCCCCGAAACGAAGACAGGGCGATCCTGGGTCCGCTCACCGAGCGCAGGGTGAAGTCGGGCGCGACGGGCGCGTCTTGAAGACGCTGTTCAGCCCAGTATCGATCGAACGACTCCCCGGGCCGGGCGAGCGTGTGCAAGCGCCGCAGCTCAGGGAGCGCCGTTGGAGCGAGACGGGCGAGGTCCGACCGGACCTTGAGCGCCTCCTCGAGGCTGCCCTCGCGCTCGAGCCGCTGCGCGAGCGGCGACTTGTATTCGGAACGGCCGCCGAGAGTGACCCGCTCGTAGAAGGCCCTGTCAACCAGAACATCCTGCCGGTCGGCACTCCACTCGGCTGCCAGACGCAGAAAGCCCATCCCCTCCACGTCGTCGCCCCTGGCAAGCGGAGCGTTCGCCTGCGCGTCCGCCGCAAAGGCCAGCCAGTATCTCTTGAGCGCCCGCCTGTCCCGCTGGAAGGGCACCGTCGTGTCCGGCGCCTCGGGGGCAGGAAGGAGCTCCGCTATCACACGGTCGCGAATCGCGATCGCCTGTCCGCGCAGCAAGGGGTTGCGCTCGGCCAATCCGGCGAGAAGCAACCGATGGCGAGGCGAGTAGCTGCCGTATCCGCCGACGTCGACCTGCAGCAGCGCCTCGAGCGCGTTCGTGTCGGCCGCGACCTTCTGCGCCTGCACCCACGTCCGAAGGCCTGCCGTCATCGTGCAGAGATCCGGCATGTCCGGCTTGCACAACCCGTCGAGCAACGGGTCGAGGCGGTCTCCCACGGTCGGCTTCGTCACCGGAGCGAATTGCTGCGCGAGGCTGTTGTGCACGAAGTCCACGAGAAGGCTTCTGGCCTGGGGGGAGTTGTCGGAGGCGAGCCTTCGTACCAGCGTCACGGTGGCGGTGGGCCGCGTGCCGTAGGCGAAGCTGATTCGGTTCCTGAGGTCGCGTGGTTCACTCAGGGCTTCGTCCGGCACCAACTCGAACGCTTCGCGCCACAGCTTCTCTTCCCCGAGTGCCGAAAGGTACCCGCACTTCGCCAGGAGGTAGCCGGGGTTCTTGCCAAAGACCGAATCGCACCGGGCAAGATGGGCCAGGAGTTTCGCCTTGGCCTGCTCGGTCTTTCCCGTCTCGCGGTAGAGCCGAAGCAACTTGTCTGCCTGGCGGACGGCAGCCCTCAGCGCCGTCGGTGCCTGCGTCTCCTGTGCGCGGGCCGAAGGTGGCTGGGGCTCTGGCCGAACGGGCCCCGCCCCGATCGATGCCGCGATCATGAGGAAGACGACGGCCACGGTCTTCATCGCAACTCCCACCCGCGCCCTGGTCTCGCAGCCCGGCTCGTTGACCGCCCGACAGTTCCTCCGTCGTCACGCTCTTACGGACCGGCTGAACGTCCCGTCAACTGTTGGTGCGCGTCCCTATCGCGGGAACTTCGGAATGTAGTCGATGACGCTGTCCGAATGCCAGCCCATCCAGCACCTCGCCCGGCTCAAGTAGTTCCAGCGGGCATCGATCCGTGGGTACGGGAACTCGTTCCCCAAGAGCACGCTGAATGCTACCGCGGCATCGGTTGCACGGACGCGGCATGGGACACCCTCCTTGATATCGCCGGTTCGTTTGAATGCCTCGAGCGTCGTCGGGGAGTCGTACAGCTGTGGGGTAACGAACGTGATGGCTTCGCTGAAGATTCGGACCTCGGGACGACTGAGTTGCGCCTTGTTCGCGGCTAACCAGCGTTCGGCGTGCGTTCGCACGAGAAACGCCTGGTCCTTTCCGCCCAATCGGCCGAACTGCTCCTGGCGCTGCTTGACCGAGAGTTGCATGAACTCGTCGTATTCCGCGGCGCCCAGGGATTGGGCTGCGTTCGCTTGCCGGGCACGAACGTGAGGTCCACTGCCGAGGAGGAATGCCAGAGCGGACGCGCCTGCAAGCGTTCGGAGCATGTGGGACTCCAACATGGAAGTCGGCGTCTTCGACGACGAGCGCGCCGCCGCCCCGTTCCGCGTGGATTCTCCCTCCGTCCGCATTCCACCCTGTAGACACTGGAACGCGTGCGACGGTTGGGAAGGAACCCTGCAGCGTCACCGCGGGAGCGTGTCGGAAGACGGGACGCAGGCGGCCGAGGCTGGGTCACCGCATGTCGGGCCCCCCCGATGACGCGCGCATTCGAGCGCCGTCGGGAGAGGGCGACGGGGACCCGATCGACTGGCGAGATGGCTGGAGAACGGAACTGGCTTGCCGGCCCGCCTTCGCTGCTACGCAGCTTCGGCGCGCAGCCTTCGCGTGGCTTGCCAGCCGTAGCTCGCTCATGATGGCAGGCGAGCGAAGGCTGGCGCCCCCAACGGGATTGGGACCCTCTTCCGTGGCTGGTGTCGTGGTCCGGCGAGCGGCGTGAGCGGCAATGCTACCGGCCCGCGTACAAGGTGAGCACCAGGCGGAGAAGACGATAGAGCCCGTACTGGGCGAGCAGCGTGAGTGCGAGTACAGACACGGAGATACTACCAAGCCCCCAATTCGGTGGAAGGCGGTGAGCCTCCCAGTCGGTACGCGGAAACAGGTTGCGGGCCAGCCATTGTTCGATCCATCTGACGTACCACGCCCAGTAGAGTCCGCTGGCGGCGCCGACAGGATACGCGAGGATTAACCAGGGCGATCGAGACCCATGCGTGGACAACACGGCGAGAGGTGCGGCCCACCCGGCTGACATCATGAAGAAGAGGTCCAGGAGGGTGACGCCGCCCCGTGGCTCGTTCGAACGTGGCTGATCTTCAACTGTGGCCATTCTCGGTAGTGTACCTGGCCGTCCCGGGGAACAAGAGTCCTTGACGCCACCGGGAAGCGCATGCAACGGGAAGGCGTTGTCTCACGTGTCTCGGGAAGGGCGGTCCCGCCGGCCGAGTACCAAGCGCGGTACGATGAGCAAGCGAAGGTGGCCTGACTCACGCAATTCGCTCTCCGGGATTCCCGGGACGGTTCACACCAGGGCCAATCATCACGGCTGGCCTCTGCATCTACTTGCGTATCGGCGGTGTCCACCACCACCGGACGATGACGAAGCGAGCGTTCGTCTTGCCACCATTCGTGAACCGGTGCCGCCCCGGCTTTGTCCACCGAACCTCACCTGCAGCCAAGTGCATCAATACCGGCTCGCTCCACTTCATGGGCTCGTCTTCCCATGAACGATCCACTTCGTCTTTCACAAACAGAGGCGCGACGGCGACGAACAGTTCGGCACCTCCACCGAGTCCTTCGTCCAGGTACACACCGGGCGGGAGTGATTCGCCGTGGAGCGTTCGGTCCGTCTCGGCGCCGGGCGGCGTGATTGGAACGGCCGAGCCGTAGTTGCTGAGATCCACAATCTCACAGACCGAAGACAAGTCGGCGACGACGAATCGCGCCGACCTGGTATCCCCTGCGCGAAGGCCGATCGCAGCGGCGCCTGGGCGCCACTCTGCGGCTCCCTGCCTGACGTCCTTCGGCACGCCATCGACCACAACTGTCCCGTCCGTGATGGCCACCCAGGCGAGGCCGTGAACGGTCGTCGGGGTCACCGTTGTTCGTGTACGGGCAGGCAGGTCAATTCGGTACACGGTGGCCAGGTCGTTGGTCACCAGCGGCGTGCGTGTCTGAGCGAATGTGGCTGGACCGACGAGCGCAACGAGGAGGACTGAGAGAACGGACGAAACGCCGCCGACTCTGACCGAAACATCGCGCATGGCTGGCCCTCCCGATGATGCGCGCATCCCACAGCCGCGGCGGGAGCGGACCCGCTAGTTGATCCTGAAGTTGACGTCGGCGAACGCGATACTGACTACCGGGCAGCCCTCCACGCGGGTCGGTTCGAAGCGCCAGAACGCGAGGATGGCGCGCGCGGCGTCGAGGAACGGCTGGTCTTCCGGGGGAGCCGCGGCGAGCATCGGCGGGACCGCGGGTGCGTCGGCAAAGCGAGAGAAGACCGCGGAGCCGTCCTCCTCGACGTAGAACTCGTAGCGCACTTCGCCAGTGCGTCGCCCCCGGAGCAATTGGGCGGGGAATACGGGGGCCAGGAAGAAGAACCTCACTGGCGCTTCAGCCGTCGTGGCCGCCATGTTCGGAGAACACCGGGGCGCACTGGCACCAGGGCGCAGTCGTTCGGCCAGCTCCGCCCGCGCGATCGACGTCTCCGGCATCGCTCGCCCCGGGTCGCCGAGGTACTTCGAGAACTGCTGGAGCAGCCAGGTGCTTGGGATCGGCGAGTTGTAGACGATCGACGCTTCGGTGCCGACACTGGTGCGGCGGTCGGCCTCGACCAACGAGGCGACATAGACGCGGGCGGGCTCGGCGTAGGGCGACACGAACACCTGGATCTGAAATCGTCGCGGCACGTAACCGGAGCCGATGGTCGCCGGGAAGGGCAGCGGGCCCCCGCGCACATTGATCGGTTTGGTGAACACCAGCTGGTGCGCCGGGTCCACCTGCTTCGTCTTGATCCCCGTTTGCGCCATCCATTCAAGCAGCTTCTTCCAGGCGGCCGACGCGCTGACGCTGTACATCCGGCCGTGGTTCACGGAGACCAGCGAGTAGCTGATCTTGCCGACGTAGATCGACGCCGTCTTCGCCTCTCCCCGGCGCGCCGGCTCGAACTGCCAGGCCGCCACCGTCTTCTCGAGCGCCGCTTCGAATCCGAGGCCCTCCGTCGGCACCTGCAGGACCACCACCTTCGACACGGTCCCCTCGGGCGTCACGTCCGCCCTGAATACGCAGTCACCCTCGACGCCGGCCTCGAGAGCCGGTGCGGGATACGGCGGGGAGGGATTTCCGGGCAGGGGCTTTGCGGGAATCACGGTCTCCGACTGGGCGACCACCAACGGAGGACGAAGCGCGGCGGACGCGAGGGATGGCTCCACGGACCAGATGGCGAGAACCGCGAGGACTGCGAGGATCGGTCTGCGCAGGAGTGGGGTCATCGCGAGACGATGAGAACCGGCGGGAGTGCTGCGATAGGTCGGCGAACTCGGAGCGAATCCGGCGCTGACGGGAACGCTGCGCATGACTGGGCCTCCCGGTGATGCGCGCATTCTATCGCAGGGGGGAGAGGTACCAGGACGCGATCCGGCTGGCGGCCCGGCCTTGCCAGAATGGCACGGGCCGTCCTGGCCCGCTTCCTCTCTCACCTGACAGCCTACCGTCGTCGCCGTCGGAGGGCGGCCAATCCCGCTACGCCGGTTCCGAGCAGGAGCAGCGAGGTGGGTTCGGGAACGGCGCTCACGAAAGAACCGGTGCCTACCTGGGACGAGGGCTGGTCGTAGTCAATCGCATCACAGGTCGAGTTGGCGCAGACCCCGCCCCTGAAGTAGTCCAACGACTCCGCGCCGCCCGCATCAGTCAGGACTTGACCGCTGACGTTGTACAGCCCGAGGACGAAGGCACCGGTCCAATCCGCGGACGTCGCATACACTGCGGAGAAACCGCTGGCCCCGGGCACGTTCGCCTCATGCGGGACGTTGAACTCCCAGGCACTCGTCGCCGGGAGAAGCGTGCCTCCCGAAGTCGTGATGCTGAGTTCGCTCCAGGTGTCCGTGTCGGCGTCGTAAGTGAAGGAACCGATCACCCTCGTCAACTGCGAACCGGTGCCAATAGTGACCTCGCTCAGCGTCCACCGTAATGGGGTGGCTGACGCCGAGGCGGTGATCGCCAGCAATACAGCGGACACGGCCAGCACTTTGCGTATCATGTGGTGCCTCCTCCTGCCCGGTTGCGGTGAGCCGCGCCACGTGGATGCCAACTCGCCTGACGAGCATCAGGCGAACGGCGGAAGTGCTTGATATGCAATTCCGGCACCAGGGCCGTGCCAAGGAATTCGCGCGGGATGGTGCAGCAAGAAGTGCCGAGAGGCCAGCGAGTTGTAGGTGGGGGGCGCGGGCAGGAACTGCAGACGGCGCCGGCATCATAGTCTATAGACGCGCAGACTAATCTCAGTGAAGGTGACGAAATGGAAACTCCGGCAGGAAGCGTACGGAATGCCACCGACTCTTGAGCCGCAGCGCGGCCGCCGCCTTCCGTGACACAGTGGGCAGAACCCCTACTTGATCGCCTTGGACGTCGAGATGCCGATACCGAACCGCACCTCATTGACGTTCACGCCCGCGATCCGGTCCAGAAAGTAGTTGACCTGGAACCGGAGGTTCGCACTCTGGTAGGCCTTGACGTCGACGCCGCCACCCAATCCAATCGCGATGCCCGTATCACTGCCGGTGAAGTTGTGACCGCCGACCAGTCCCTCGACGAACGGCATCGCCTTTCCCCCGGACTGAGCCCGAAGAAGGTAGCGCACGCCCCCCGTGAACGTCGTCAGGTTGTAACCGTCCTTGCGGCCCCACCCCAGGTCGCCAACGATCTGGAGACTGGGGGCGACCGAGCCGGCCACGTTGACGAACAGCCCGACCGGGAGGGATTGGATGGTCCCCCGGCCCTTCACCCACTGCGGCGCGTAGCCGCCGGCCACCACGATTTCCTTGTCCTGCGCCGCCGCCGGACCCGCCACGAGTGCCGCCAGGGCCACCATCGCCAGCACTCGACCCACCAGGACTCTACGCATGCGCCGACCTCTCTGGATTGGTATTGAGGAAACCACTCGCCGCCTTGCCGTCGGGCACCGCGCGTGACCGACGAGCCTATCGGCATGAGCGCCCCGGTCCGGCAGAGGCGGCTCGAACTAATTCGACGTCTCCGTGTCCAGCAGCCAGAAGACGACGAGCTCGCTGAAGTCCATGTCGCCCTCGGTCTCCAGGAGCGGATGTTCGCAGAGGCCCGCCTCGGCCCGCCGCCATTGTCCCGCCGAGCGGCGGACCAGGCAAGCGGGTTTCGGACGGCCGTCCCGCCGCCCGAATGCCATGCACGCGACCATGGGCAGGCCATGTTGGTTTGACTCACCCGGTCCGGTCTCTCGAAAACGCGGTCCGGCTCACACCAGGGCCAATCATCACGGCTGGCCTCTGCATCTACTCGCGTATCGGCGGTCGCCACGACCACCAGACCATGACGAAGCGAGCGTTCGTCTTGCCACCGTTGGTGAAGAGGTGCCGCCCCGGCTTGGTCCACCGCACCTCACCTGCAGTCAAATTCAGTAGCGTCGGCTCACTCCAGCGCACGGGCTCGTCATCTCGGTTGATCGCCATCTGGACTATTAGGAGAAGAGGCGCGACGGCGACAAACAACTGGGACTGTTGAACGCTGTCCTCCTGGAGGGCGTTACCCGGCGCGAGCGATTCATCGTGGTACACCTGGTTCTTCGTTGGGTCGTATGGCCGCCCCGCAAATGGCGAGGCGAGGTTGAGGATCCCCACATCCTCGCAGACCGGCGTGAGGTCGACGATGACGAATCGCGCCGACTCCTTGTCCGGTGCACGAAAACTGACCGGGACGGCGGTTTCCTCCCACGTCGCGGCTCCCTGCTTGACCTCCTTCGCCACGCCACCGATCACGACTGTCCCGTCCGTGATCGCCACCCAGACGAGGCCGTGGGCGGTCATGGGCTTGAAGGCAGTCTGCGTATGAGCAGGCAGGTCGATTCGGTAGACCTTCGCGAGTTCGTTGGTCACGAGAGCCGTGCGCGTCTGAGCGAACACGGCTGGATCAACGAGCGCAATGAGGAGGGCCGAGAGAACCCAGACAACGCTGCCGACCTTGACCGGATCACCGCGCATGGCCGCACCTCCCGATGATGCGCGCATTCTACCGCAGCGGGGAGGGACCGGTTGTCTCACGCTGGGTCTCGAGCCAGCGCGGGGAACGCTCACAGGAGTTGCCGCCTGGCGAAGGCTCGGCCAGAGCCCGACTTGAGGTAACGCTCGAACCGCACCGCGCGTTCTTCGTCAGCGAATCGGACCACGACGTCCACTCGCCATGGACGGTGTGGCGCAGTGGCGGCGTTGCCTCCGCTGTTGTGCGTCTCGAGCCGCCTCGCGACATCGCTGGTGACGCCGGCGTAGGGACGGCCGTCGCGTTCGCTTTTCAGGATGTACACGAATCGCTTCGGAAGCTCCGCCATAGCATGAGGATGCTGCAAGAACGGTGTCGTGCAAAATGACCAGCGGGTTCGCGAAGCGTGGAACCAAGTGTGCGGAATCTGCAGGGCAGGGGAGCGGGCGCGCTGCAGTTGCTGCGGTGGTCGAAGGAGCGGGCTCAGTTGAGGGGCTTGCCGTCGGTAGGCATGGGCAGGGCTTGGGACATGCCCGCCTTCGCGTGGCTTGCCAGCCGTAGGTCTTGGAAAGATCGGGACGGGCCCGCCTTCGCTGCTACGCAGCTTCGGCGCGCAGCCTTCGCCTGGCTTGCCAGCCGAAGCTCACGCACATTGTGGCAAGCGTGAGCGAAGGCTGGCGTCCCCAACGGGATTCGAACCCGTGTTTTGGCCTTGAAAGCGCCGAGTCCCAAAGGAACCTAATAAACCACCACATTCAAGCCGAGAATCCGGCATCAGAACCTAAGGCGGCCAGGTTTCAGCCCTGTATGGGCCGAAACCTGACCTCGTGAGACTGCCAGATTCTCGGCCAGTTCAGCGATCTTCATCCACGAGCGCGCGAGGAGTATCAACCCTCGCCCCCCAAACGCGGGCCTTCATCGCGACAGCCCGCCGCTCGAGCACGCTGCCAGCGTGGCCGGCCATACCTTCCCAGTGCCCTCACGTGGATGCGAATGGGTCGCCCGCACTCGCAAGATGTGTGTAGCGGGATTAGGGGGTAGGAGACGAGTTAGCTAAACTCCCGAATCCGTGCAATTCACCCACCTGGCTTCGTCGGCGCTACACTACAGTCGCCCGGCTGAACCCGGATGCTGAACCAGGCAGGTTCGAACCGGCCCGGCGGACAAAGCCCGCGTTTTACCTAAACGAAGTTGGGCCGACAGTGCGTACTGAAAGACCTGACACACATGGCCAAGAACATGCGCAAGCCGGCGAAGAAGAAGCCACGGCTGAAGCACGTCGTCTGTAAGCCGTGCTGGGAGCTCAAGTACCTGTCCGTACGGCCCGCTGGTCGAGTATTTCCCGCTGGTGTCTGATGGTCTTCCCTTGAGTCGTGTCCGCAAGAGTCATGCGATCTGGCTCGCTGATGTCCGTGCAGGCACGCTGAAATCAAGACAGGATATTTACCGCGCCATTGAGGGGCTGCTGTGCCTCGAGCCAAAACGGTGGGCGTGGATCGAACAGTTTCAGACGGATGAACTTCGCTGCAGTATCTTCGGGCATATCTGTCCGGTGTTCTTTTCCGCTGAGCCATTCACTGAAACACGGGAGGATCGGCGTGTCACCCGGACGATTCCCCGAGAAGTCATGCTCAAGGTTGTCCGGCGCGACGGTCAAGTGTGTAGAGTGTGTAGCCAGAACGTGCCGGATAACGACATCGAATTCGATCACGTCATTCCACGCTCACGCGGCGGCCCATCAACTCCAGAGAATCTACGCGTCTTGTGCCGGTCCTGCAATCGCAAGAAGCGGGACTCGCTTCGCGAGATCTTGGCGGAGAATCCACTTCGAGGCAAATAGCCGGCCCAACATGCGCCGCAGCCGACGGGCGCAGTTGGTGCAATCATGGCGTTGACGAGCGCGGCTGAACGTAGGCGTTGAGCGGCTCGGTGAAGGGCAGGGTCATGAACCTCATCTGGATTCCGTTTCTCCTTCTCGCGACGCCGATTGATCCTCCCGATCCCATTCCTCTGGTTTCGGGCACAACGTGGGTCTACGAGGGCACCGTGTCCTGGACCGTCGGCAGCCCAGGCGTCGTCAAGTCGGATCGCATACGGTGGTCAATGCAGATCATTGAGACACGATCTACCGCCGACTGCCGCGCCGCGGTCGTGAAGAACTTCGTCAAAGACCTCGCCTGGTACGAACCGAATCAGGCCGCGCAATACACCGTGATCGCTAGACGCGGATCGAACGTCTACATAATGTCGGCGGATAGCCTCGCAGACGCGCGATCGCTCCTTGGCGACCTGCTGGTTCGGCCTGACCGGCACTTGACGATCGACAACTGGTTTCTCTCACTGCCACTCGCCAAAGGCCGCCGCTGGCCGGTGGACACGTCGAGGGACGACAATCTTTATTGCTGGTCCGTGGAAGACGCTTGGGAGGCGCCCGTCCTCGCGGGCGATACGTCGCCCTCAGAGATGCCAGCGCACTTCGTCGTGGCCTACCGGACCCTCTCCGATCACCAGACCTTTGAAATCGTGCCTGGCGTTGGCATCACTCGCTATGTCTTCGGCCACCATGGAACAGTCTCGTCTGCCGACGTCCACCTGGTCGAGGTCCGGTTGCAATAGAATGCGCGCATCATCGGAAGACTCAGCCATGCGCGGTGCCCGAGCGGAAGGCATGCGCAGTCGTGGCGCGGGCCGGCAGACCGACGGCCGAGGGCTGGACAGCGAGTTGGACATGGATCGCCACTGCGCCATGCCAGCCATCCTGCGCCGGGGTGGAGTCTAATCACTCAGTATGCGACGCATCGCCAGCTCTATCGTTGCGGTCGTCGTCTTGTGCTCGACAGTTGTCGCGCAAGATCCGGGCTTCTCACAGTCTTGGCGGGATGCCTCGCCTTGCGTCGGTATTCGCGGTTTCCCGTTCACGCGTGCCCCTGCCTGCAGTCCCGCAGTTCTGGCCGCGTTCAGGACAGGCGCCCCTGCCGAGATCGCGCGCGTCGCTCGTGAGGGCGGCTGGTTCTCCTGCGGCTACGCCGAGCTGCCCCTGCTCGCCAGCGCGATCGACGGGCCGAACCTGCCGCTGGTCGCCGCCCTGCTCGACGCCGGCGCGGACCCGAACGTACGATGGGGCTGCGGCGGAGAGTTCTGTCCGCTCCAACTGGCACTCGATCGCTTCTACTTCAAGGGTGACTACCGCCAGTCCAAGGTCGTTGCCCTGCTCCTCGCCAAGGGCGCGAATCCGAATGCACGCGGCTGTTTGGTGCCGTTGGAAGGTGGGTTGGCCTCGGGCAACCTCGATCAGCTTCCGGGCTGTGACCTCCCGAAAGGTGTCCTGTCCCTCACCGTCGCCACCTTCTACGACGAGATCCCGAACATGCGCCTGCTGCTCGATGCCGGCGCCGATCCGAATCTGACGGACTCGAAGGGCCGGTCGGCCCTGTGCACCGCCCACAGCGAGGCCGCGCTCGCGCTGCTGGTCGCGAAGATGTTCCCCGGGCAGGCGGCGCCGAAGCAGGCGGCCCTAGCGCGGATGGAGGAGTGCGGTGGGCCGACTGACGGTCCGTGGATGGAAACCGAACTGACGCGCGCTTTGATGAGATGGCCGTTTCCGTTTACTCCGCCGGTGGTGCCGCCCGGGCATCCCGACTATCACCCGTACACGAACGACCCCGCGAGCGACAGCAGGATTGACGTGCCGCTGCGTCTCGGCGCCGACCCGAACCGCCGGCTGACCAAGCGGGCTGACTGGACGCCGCTCGCCATCGCCCTGGCGTCGGACCGCGATCCGGCCCTGCTCGCCGCCACGCTTCTCAAGTTCGGCGCCGATCCGAACGCTCGGTGGTGCAACGCCATGCACTGGTTTGG
The DNA here is from genome assembly GCA_963776495.1 of uncultured Acidobacteriota bacterium. GTDB lineage: Bacteria > Acidobacteriota > Vicinamibacteria > Vicinamibacterales > Fen-181 > FEN-299. The sequence goes on from CAVZMW010000004.1 coordinate 1,221,149, forward strand.
GAACAGCAGATTATCGCCGGTGACGGAACGCCCCGCCGGCTGTTCTGCGTCTACCGGCACGACACCATTGATCCTGGCCGCCTCCCGTTGCGACGCGCAGGAAGTGACAACTCTGCTCGAGCACGGCGCCAACGCGACCCTGCGCGACTGGACGGGGCGCACGGCACGGGACTACGCGAAGAGTTGCAAGGGGAACGTTCTTGCAGCGTTCCCGCACGGGCGCTGACGCGCCCATAGGCGTGTGGCTCGGTCGTGATGCGCCGCAGGCGGGGTCGGGGGCGGACCAGGACCGACCGCCCGATATCTGCGGTAGGAACGAGTGCCGTGGCCAATGAGTTTCCGTCCTCATTCGCGGAGATGCTTCCACGTCTCTTCGAGCTGAAGGACATGACGGACCTGTCACACCCGGACGCCTTCTTTCAAGGCTTCGACGAACGGCGTGCTGAACCGTACACGTTCCTGCCCCATTACCAGAAGCTCGAGGGGTTACTGTCGGCGCTGGATGATGTCGCGTGGGTCGACCTGAGATCTCGGGCCGGCGACGTAGCTCACCGACCATTCCGCGGACGTGGGTGGCAGGCGCTGTTCGATGTGTTCAACGAAGCGAGGGGCTACGTCCACCTGCAACGCTGCGGGTGTACGGAGATCGCGTTCATCCCACGCACCGACAGGAAGACCCCTGACCTCCGCGCAATCCAGAACGGGGCTCCCGTGCTTTGCGAGGTCAAAACCATCAATATCTCGCAAGACGAGGCAGAGCACCGCGAGCGGGTTGCTCAAGGGGTATTCGAAGTGAGCAGTACCCCTGGGCAGGTCACGGCCGGGATGCTATCGAAGGTCAGCAAAGATATCGCAGACGGCATCGCCCAACTCGACAGCGAAGACCCACACCACGCGGCGCGGCGCATCGTGTTCACCGTCCTGAACTTCGACGATTACTTCGGCAACTGTCAGGCGGAGTACATCGCCCAGCTTGATGCCCACCTGCTCGCGAATCCGGTCACGGGAGCCGAACTCGTGTTCTGCCCGGAGAGAAGCCTATCCAAGCGCCGCTGTGCGATGCGGTCGGCCACGGTTGTCGAGTTCTACGACTGAGCGTCGACCCCCTGCCCTCACCGCCGATACCGCGCCGGGTCTTCAAGACACGAGTCGAACCACTCACGCTTGAACCGCCACTACCTTACGGCGGCAGTTACCGGAATCGTCGGCCGGCCCCAGCGGGGGAGGGCTCCGCTAATGTCGTCTTCCTGAGGGTGTTCCGGGATCGGAGCGGCGGGTTGCGGCGGGGAGGCGACCGAAGAGTTCTCCGAGTGTGACGTTGAGCGCGGTCGCCAGGCGATTGATATTGACGAGAGCCGGATTCCGATTCCCGCGTTCGATGCCGCTGATGTACGTCCAGTGCAAGTCGCTCTTCTCGGCAAGCTCTTCCTGGGTTAAGCCGCGGGCCTTTCGAAGCTCGCGGACCCTCGTCCCAAACGAGAGCCGAATCTCCGTGGGCCCGCCGGCAGTACTTTCGCGCGAGGCGGCGAACCCCTGGGTTGAAGGCTAAAGGAGATGTCGCCTCGCAAAGGCCCGGCCGGACCCCGACTTCAAGTATTTCTCGAACCGCCGCGCCCGGCGCTCATCGAGGAACTCGACAGCCACGGCCAGCCTCCCGGGCGATGCGGGGCGGTGTAGAGCGACCCACCGCTGTTGTGGACCTCTAGTCGCCGTGCGACGTCGGTGGTAACTCCAACGTACGGACGGCCGTCGAATCGAGCTGGAGAGGATGTACACGGACCATTTGGAGTCGCCGCTCACGCCAGCAGTAATGCAAGAGGCGTCGCGTCGCCGACGCCCACGGAATTCAACTGAACGTGGTGAAAGTACGCGGGTCTTGCATTCGACCCGATTCCATCAGTCGCAGCACTTGCGGGCTTCGCGTGTGGAGGAATGAGCTCGCCGGGCGTGGCGTAGTGCTGGCTGGCTTGCCGGTCCGCCGTCGCCACTCCGCGGCTATGGCGGACAACCTTCGCGTGATTAGACTGAGACTCGCTGGCTTGGCAACCGGAGCTCTCGAACGGGTGGGGACGGGCCCGCCTTCGCTGCCACGCAGCTTCGGCGCGCAGCCTTCGCCTGGCTTGCCAGCCGAAGCTCACGCACATTGTGGCAAGCGTGAGCGAAGGCTGGCGTCCCCAACGGGATTCGAACCCGTGTCTTGGCCTTGAAAGGGCCACGTCCTGGGCCTCTGGACGATGGGGACGCGTGGAGCGAATTTCCTAGCTTACCATGCGCTCCGCGCCGCCGGCAACGCGAGCCGAGGCAGCGATGTGGCCGAAAGCCGGACGTCGAAAGTCGACAGTCGGCGACACTACTTGATCGTCGCGAGCCAGCCCTGGGCGGCCTCGCGCGCCGCCGTCACCGCCTCGCGCCCGGCCCGGTAGCAGAGCTTCCACTGGTCGGGCTTCTCCTCGTAGCGCGTGTCGGCGAAGCGCTGCTTCGCGCCGGCCGGGACGAGCTTCGCGCCGAAATCCACGTCCTTGCTGAGGTCGAGGAACTCCTGGAGGCGCCTGGCGATGAGCACGCGCGGGTCGGCGGGGAAGCGCGTGTCGTGCTGCTGCACGCTCTGCTCGTACGCTTTCATGTCGTTGGCGCGCTGCATCTCGATCCCCTGGCGGAGCATCGCCTGCATCTGCGCGTCCTTGTCGATCTTGGCGTTCTGCTCCTCCATCTGCTTGACCATCTGCTCCATCTGCGGGCGCATGTTGGCCGGCATGCTGGCGAGGTTCTTCTTCGTGTCCTCGACGCCCTTCATCCGCTCGGCGCGCTGGGCGGCGAGCTCGTCGTCCACGGTGCCCTTGAAGCGCGGCGGTTTCGGCGCGTCCGCCTCCCGCTGCTTGTCGTAGTCAGCTTTGAAGGCGGCGGACTCGGTGTAGGCCTTCGCCCACGACATCGCCGTCTTCACGAGCGTCGCGCGCGCGGCCGGCGCGGCGGCCTTGAACGCCTTGGCCGCCGAGGAGACGGGAACGTTCCCCCTCGCGATCGCGTTGACGATGCTGCCCGGCGCGGTGGAGTCGCTGACGCCGAGGGCCCCGAGCGCTCCCTGCGCCCACGCACCGACGCCCAAGCCGACAACCACGGCGAGGACCGCGAACGCCCCGACCCTGCTGCGCTGCTGCATGGTGCCCCCTCGCATGAAGCTAAAGATGTGGACCGCCCTGCCGCCCCGGATAGCTCGTTCGCGCATGATAGCAGGAAGGGGAGCGGGGGGCGGTCCGGCGCGGCCCGCGCCGCCGATCCGGCCGGGATGGTTGTGCTACGATCACCGGATGACGCCGCGCGAACCTGGGAGGTTCGCCGTCGTCACTCTCGCCGCGCAGGGGCCGGTAGCTCAGTGGTAGAGCATCGCACTTTTAATGCGGTGGTCGTGGGTTCGATCCCCACCCGGCTCACCAGACATCGTCAGCGGGTTCGGCGGCCGCCGGCCACCACTTGACATCAGTCTTACATCGTGTCAGACTTCCAGCATGCGTGGAAGAGACGCGCCCGTCGGCACGACGCTGAAGCGCTGGGCCGAACGGCATTGCCGCCCCGAGATGCTCGAGTCGCTCGTCCTGCCGGTGATCGCAGACCTGCAGTACCGAGGACGCGTCCTCGGCGGGGCGGCCGGCGATCGTCCGTTGGTGGGTCCGGCTTCGAGGCTACGTCGGGTTCGGGAAGGCGGTCGGTCTGCACTGCCTGTATTCCCGGAAGCCGCCGGTGATGGCGCGCAAGCTCGCGCCTTCGCGGGTCGCCGTCTCCGGCGGAGACTGGAGCAGCATCATGAGTGAACCGAACGGGAAGGCCCTCTTGGTCGGTGCCGGGATGCTCGTGGCCGCCGTCGCGTTCGCGGCCGGCCGCTTCTCCGTGCCCGCCCCCGTGCCCGCGCCGGCGATGGAGACCCGCTTCGTCTCGTCGGCCGGCCCATCCGCCGACTACCTCGCGCTCCAGCGGAGCGTCGAGGACCAGCGCCGGGATGCGGCGGAGCGGGACCGGAAGATCCAGCAGGAACTGGCGCAACAGCGGTTCGACATCGAGATGGAGAGTGCGAAGGCGGAGCGGGCGAGGATCGATGCCGAAACCGAGCTCGGCCGGCAGCGGACGCAGCAGATGATCAACGAGATGAACCGGCGACGCTGACGGCGCCGTCGTTCGAGCCCGCGCTGGTTTCCTGCGCCAGCGCGCCCGTGGTGCCGCCGGCGATTGGCGCGCCGTTCGAGCCGGGCGGCGCGCTACTCGCTCCTGAGCGCCACCATCGGATCCACCCTCGTCGCCCGGCGGGCAGGGAAGAGGCAGGCGACCAGGGCGACGGCGCCGAGGCCGAGGGCCACGCCGGCGAGCGTCACCGGATCGTGCGGCCGGATGCCGAACAGGAGCTGGGCGATCAGCCGGCCGAGGACGACCGCGAGGAGGATCCCGACGGCCAGGCCGGCGAGCGCGAGCCTCATGCCCTGGCCGACGACGAGGCGCAGAATGTCTCGCCGCTGGGCGCCAAGCGCCAGGCGGAAGCCGATCTCCTGGGTCCTCAGCGCCACGGTGTACGCCATGACGCCGTAGATGCCGACCGCGGCCAGCACGAGGGCGAGCAGGCCGAAGATGCTGAGCAGGCCGGCCCCCATCCGGGGCGCCCAGAGGTTCTCGTCGATCTGCTCGGCGATCGTGCCGCCGTTCCTGATCGGCATGTGCGGATCGATCGCCTTGATGCGGGCGCGGAGGTCGCCGACGACCGCCGCCGGATCGCCCGTCGTCCTGACCACCAGCGCGGCCGCCGGCGCGTACTCCTGGCGGAGCGGCCGGTAGATGACCGGCGTCGGGTCCTCGCCCACCGTCCCGAACACTGAGTCGGCGACGACGCCCACCACTTCGTAGAGCACCGGCGACTGGACGATGGTGAACCGCTTGTGGAGCGCCTGCTGGCCGGGCCACAGCTGCCGGGCCACCGCGTCGTTGACGATCGCGATCGGCGCCAGGTCGGCCCGGTCGAACGCGGTGAAATCGCGCCCGGCGCGCAGCGGCACGCCGATCGTGTCGAAGTACCCCGGCGACACGTCGTCGAACGTGATGAGCGAACCGTGGGCGGTGGACGACTGCTCGTGGCCTTCGGGGAACACGGTGAGGAGCACGCCGTTGCCGCCGGCGAGCGGCACGATCGACGCGACGGCCGCCGCCTTGACACCGCGGACCTGCCTGGCCGCCTCGATCGCCTCCACGTAGAACTGCTGCCCGCGCTCTGGCTCGTACCGCTGCCCGCCCGGGTTCAGCCCGACCATCGCGAGGTGCGCCGCGTCGAACCCGAGGTCCATCGTCTGCGCCGCGCGCAGGCTCCGGACGAACAGGCCCGCGCCGACCAGCGCCACCGTGGCGAGCGCGACCTCCGAGACGACGAGCAGGCTGCGAAGCGCGCCGCGCCCGGCACCGGTCGATCCGCTCCGCCCTCCGAGCTTCAGCGCGCCGACCAGGCTCGCGCGCGACAGCTTGACGGCCGGCGCGAGGCCGAAGACGATGCCGGTCAGCAGCGAGACGCCCGCGGTGAAGGCGAGGACGGTGCGGTCCAGGCTGAGGTCGATCGCCGCGTCCGCGAGCGCGGGCGGGCGGAACGCCCACAGCCCGTTGCGGGCCCACCACGCCACGATCAGGCCGAGCGCGCCGCCGGCGAGCGAGAGGACGAGGCTCTCGACGAGCAGCTGCCGTACCACCAGCCCGCGGCCCGCGCCCAGCGCCGACCTGACGGCGATGTCCTTCTCCCGCCGCGCCGACTGGGCGAGCAGCAGGTTGGCCACGTTCACGCACGCGATGAGCAGCACCAGCCCCACGACGGCCATCATCACGCCGCCGGCACGGACGAACTGCGACCGGTCGTTGATGCCCAGCGCCGAATCGGAGACGGGCGCCATCTCGATCGTCCGTCCGCCGTTGTCGTTCGGGTACTCCTGGGCGAGCGACGCGGCCAGCACCTTCATCGCGGCGCGCGCCTCGCCGATGCCCACTCCGGGCTTCAGGCGGCCCACGATGTTCAGCCACCGGAACCGGCGGTTGGTGATCAGCGTCTTCACCTGGCCCGTGAAGAGCTGGTCCCGCATGCCGAGCGTGACCCAGACCCACTCGGAGCCGGCGAGCGCGAACGTGCCCTTGAACCCCTCCTGCGCCACGCCGACCACCGTGAACGCGATGTCGTTGAGCGTCACGGTCCGGCCGACGATGGCGCGGTCGCCGCCGAACCGGTTGACCCAGGCGCCGTAGCTCAGGACGGCCACCGGCACCGCGCGGTCGATGTCCTCGTCGGGCAGGAACAAGCGGCCACGCGCCGGCTTGATGCCCAGCACGCCGAAGTAGTTCGCCGTCGTCGCCATGCCGGGGATCGGCTCGGGTTCGCCCTTGCCCGCCAGGCGCAGGCCGACGAACGAGTAGCCCGCCAGCCCGCTGAAGACCGTGTTCCTGTCGCGGTAATCCCTGAAGTTCTGGATCGACGTCGGCGTCAGGTTGAAGTTGCCGACCTGTACGGTCTTGGTGTCGAGGGTGAACATCTCCGCCACGGTGGACGGGTCCTCGATCGCGAGCGGGTGGAGGAAGACGGCGTTGACGACGGTGAAGATCGCCGTGTTCGCGCCGATGCCCAGCGCGAGCGACAGCACGGCCACCAGGGTGAACCCCGGCTGGGCCAGGAGCGATCGGACCGCGTACTTCAGGTCGCGAATCACGCCTTCCATCGCCACCCTCCGCGAGGAACGGGACGGTTACCGCCTGTTGAACGAGATCGAAATCCCCTCGCCCGCCGGCGTGACGATCGACGTGAGCAGGTTCGGGTACCGTTCGATCGCCTCGAGGAAGTCCGGCATGTCCTTCCCCTTGTTCACCACGTTGTGGGCCAGGAAGACGCCGCCGCCTTCCAGGCGCGGCAGGACGAGGTCGAGGAAGCGCTTGTAGTCCCGCTTCCAGGCGTCGAGGAAGACGAAATCGAACGTGCCCGGCAGCTTCGGGATTTCCTTGAACGCGTCACCCTGCACGACCTGGACGATGTCGGCCAGGCCGGCGCGGCGGACGTTGTCGGCCGCTTCGCGGGCGCGCGCCGGGTCGTACTCGATCGTCACCAGCCTCCCGCCGGTCTCGCGCAGGCCCAGGCCGATCCAGATGGCGCTGTACCCGCTGGCCGATCCGATCTCGAGCGCGTGCTTCGACCGGCAGGCGGCGGCCATCACGCGGAGGAAACGACCGTCCTCCTCCGACACCGCCAGCATGCCCGTGTCCACCTGCTTGATCTGCTGCAGCAGTCTCGTGAGCTCGGGCGGCAGCTGGGAGGGCGGCTTCGGCAGTTGCGCCGGCTGGATGCCTCCGGCCGACGTCGAGGCCGCCGCCGCGAGCGCGGCAGCCAGGACCAGGAGGCGGACGACCAGGGTGCGTGCGATGCGCGTCATGTTCGGTTGCTCCGGTTCAAATCGATCCAGGCGGCCGTGTCGGTCGCGGTCTTCCGGCCGTCGGCGACGCAGTCGGGTACGCCGACGCCGCGGAATCCCGACCCGGTGACGAACAGCCCGGGCAGGGCGGCCAGCCGGCGGTCGATCGACGCCATGATATCCAGGTGACCGACGTTGTGCTGGGCGTTGGCGCGCTCCCAGCGATGCAGCTTCGCAAACAAGGGGTCGCCGGTGATGCCGTGCAGGCGCACCATCTCCGCTTTCGACGCGGCGACGATGTCGGCGTCCGGCCGGCGGACCGCTTCGGGGTCGCGCGCGCCCCCGACGAACGCGCGCAGCAACACGTGGCCCTCGGGCGCGCGGTCGCGCCACTTCGACGAGATCCACGACCCGGCCATGATGATCGTGTGCTCGACGCGCGGGATCACGAATCCCGCGCCGCGGAGGGGATGCGCCACGTCCTCGCGGCGGTACGCGAAGGTGACCGTGGCGCTCGAGGCGTACGGGATCCGGCCGCAGAGCGCGGCCAGCTCGCCGTCGGTCGGCCCCAGGATCTCGGCCGCGACGAACGCCGGCGCGCAAACGACGACGGCGGACGCCGCGAGGCGCTCGCCCGACTCCAGCGTGACCTCGTAGCGGTCGCGGCGGGCGACCGACCTGACGCCCGCGCCGAGCGCGATCCTGTCGGGGGGCAGGACGCGGAGCAGCGCGTCCACGATTTCCTGGAGGCCGCCCGGCAGCGACATGAACGCGCCGTTGCTCGACCTGGGCTGGCGGATCTGCCGGAAGGCCCGGAGCACGCTGCCGTGCTTGCGCTCGGCCTCGAGGAACCTCGGGAAGAGCGCCTGCATCGAGAGACGGTCCACGTCGCCCGCGTGGATGCCGGCGAGCAGCGGTTCGGCCAGGTAGGTGACCGCCTCGCGCCCGAAGCGCCGGCCGATGAACGAGGCGATCGACTCGTCGGCGCCGTCGGTCCGGCGGGGCACGAACAGCTCGGCCGCCATGCGCGCCTTGCCGGCGAGCGAGAACAGGCGGGTCGCGGCGAGCGCGCTGACGTTGCGCGGAATCCCGAGCATCGAGCTCTCGGGCAGCGGGTGGAGCGTGCCCTTCTTGAGGATGTACGCCGCCCGCGGCAGCGAGGTCGGGAACAGCCGGTCGCCGAGGCCGAGCTCCTGGCAGAGCGTGATGGCGGCGGGCTTCTGGATGAGCAGGGCGTCGGGCCCCTCGTCGAAGGTGAAGCCGTCGATCTTCTCGGTGACGATGACGCCGCCGGCGCGCGCGCTCCGTTCGAGGATGCGGAACGGGACGCCGCGGCGCTGGAGTTCGTACGCCGTCGCCAGCCCCGCGATCCCGCCGCCGACGATGATCACGTCACACGAAACAGACATGGACTCCTACAAGCCACCAGCGGCCAGCGGAACACGGTCGGAGCACGAACTCCGCTCAAGCTGGCAGCGGACCCTGCCGTCAACCGTCAGCCCTCAGCCGTCAGCCGTCAGCCGTCAGCCGATCTTCCACCGAACCAGGTCCTCCAACAGCGCGATGAACTCCCCCGAATCGTTCAGCGACCGCGTGCGGCGGAACTGCACACCGCACGAGGCGGCGGTCGCGGCCGCCTGGATGTCGAGATCGAACAGGATCTCGGTATGGTCGCTGACGAACCCGACCGGGACGACCAGCACGCGCCCGACGCCTGCGGCGGCCCGCTCGCGAATCGTCGCGTTCAGTTCCGGGCCGATCCACGGCTCGGGCGTCCGCCCGGCGCTCTGGAACGCGATCCGGTAGCCCTCGATGCCGGCCAGCCTGGCCACGCCGGCCGCGGTCTCGCGGACCTCGTCCACGTACGGGTCGCCGGAGGCAATCACGCGCTCGGGCAGCGAGTGCGCGGTGAAGACGACCAGCTCGCCCGGCCCCGGTCCGCCTATCTCGCGGAGCCTGGCGGCGAAGGCCTCGAGCAGCATCGGGTGCGCGTGGTACGACCTCACGCACTCGAGCGCGATCCCCGCCGGCACGGCCGCCCGCGCGTCGTCCACGTACTTCTTCACGCTCAGCGTGGAGAACTGGGGCGCCAGCGGAACCCCGACCACGCGCGTCACGCCCGAGCCGCCCAGGCCGCCGAGCGCCTCGGCGATGAACGGGTGCCAGTGGCGCATGCCAACCAGCACCGGCACCGAGCCGCCCAGCCGCCCGGCGAGCGCATCCCGCTGCCTGAGCGTGATCTCGGTCAGCGGCGAGCGCCCGCCGATGGCCGAGTAGTTCCGCCGGATCTCGGCCACGAGGTCCTCGGACGCCGGCCGGCCGCCGCGCACCCGAGTCAGGTACTCCGGGAGATCGTCGAGCGACGACGGTGTCCCGTGGGCCATCAGGAGGATTGCGGTGGACATGGTCTCACTCGGCTGACGGCTGACGGCTGAGGGCTGACGGCTGAGGGCTGACGGCTGACGGCTGACGGCTGAGGGCCTGCAGCGTCACTCGTGTGACACTGCCGTCAGCCCTCAGCCTTCAGCCGTCGGCCGGGTACCCCTGCCTGCTGCGTGCACGTGATTCGCCAATGCCTCCACCGCCTCGACGCTCGTCCCCGGCAGGATGCCGTGCCCGAGGTTGAAGACGTGCCCGGGGCGGCCGCCGGCGCGTCGCAGCACGTCGTCGGCGCCGGCGAGCAGGCGCGGGGTCGGCGCGAGCAGCAGCGTCGGGTCGAGGTTCCCCTGGATGGCGTGCTCCGCGCCGACGAGCGCCCACGCGTCGTCGAGCGGGATGCGCCAGTCGGCGCCGATCACGTCGCCGCCGGCCTCGGTGATGAGCGGCAGCAGCGTGGCGGTGCCGGTCCCGAAGTGAATCGTCGGGACGCCGACCGGCTTCAACCGGTCGAAGATGTGCCGGCTGTGCGGCAGCACGAACTCGCGGTAATCCGCCGGCCCGAGCGCGCCGACCCAGGAGTCGAACAGCTGCACGGCGTCGGCGCCGGCCTCGACCTGCGCCACCAGGTACTCGGCGGCGGTCTCGGCCAGCAGGGCGCACAGCTTGTGCCAGGCCTTCGGGTTGCCGTACATCAGGGCCTTGGTGTGCGCGTAGTGGTTCGAGTGGCCCCCTTCGATCGCGTACGAGGCCAGCGTGAACGGGGCGCCGGCGAACCCGATCAGCGGGACGAGGCCCGAGAGCTGCGCCTTCACGAGGCGGATCGCCTCGAGCGTCGGCTGGAGGCTCTCGCGGGGCTCGATGGGGGAGAGGGCGTCGATGTCGGATTCGGACCGGAGGGGGCGCTCCACCCGCGGCCCGTCGCCCTTGAGGAAGTCGAAGGGGAGCCCCAGCGGCCCCAGCGGGAGCAGCAGGTCGGAGAAGATGATGGCGGCGTCGAGCGGAAGGCGCCGGACCGGCTGCAGCGTGACTTCGGCGGCCAGTTCGGGCGTGCGGCAGAGCTCGAGCATCGAGTACTGCTCGCGCAGGGCGCGGTACTCCTTCATGTACCGGCCCGCCTGGCGCATGAACCAGACCGGGGTGGCGTCAACAGGCTGACGCCGGCACGCTCGCAGGAAACGATCGTTCATGGTGTGGCCTCGGGGTCGGTGACAAAGGAACCAGTATCGCACATCCCGGCGGAGGCGCGCGCGAGGCGGAGGCTGGAACGCTTGACAATAATGGTATACTTCGTCGCTTGATCGGCGAATCGGCGGGTAGGCAGCTGTTCTCAAGGGAGGCCGTGTGACGCCCATCCTGGTGCGCCCGGTGCGGGAGCAACTCGAACACGACCGGGTCATCCGGCTGCTGCAGCAGCGATGGCGGCGCAAGTACGCGGTCGGCATCAACCAGGGCAGCGAAACCGTGGCATCGGTCGGCCAGCCCGGCGCGCTCATCTATCCCGACGTCGTGCTCGCCCCTCCCGGCCGGCCGGGCAAGCCGGAAATCGTCGTCGAGGTCGAGACCGCCGAGTCGGTCAACAATCTCGAGGCGATGGCCGAGTGGCTGCGCATGGGGCAGCTCAAGGCCGCGTTCCACCTGTACGTGCCGACCGGTTCGGTCGATCCGGCCCGGCGGCTCTGCGCGGAGCACGACATCCCGGTGGCCGAGATCTGGACCTTCCATCCGGTCGGCGACCAGATGCGCTTCACGATGGTCTACAAATCGCCGGAGGCCATCCGCGCGGCGAAGCGCGCGGCGTCGGCCGAGGCCGCCGAGGCGGGCAAGCGGCCGAAGCCGGCGGCGAAGCCCAGTCCGAAGACGGCCAGGCCGGCCCCGCCGAAAAAGGCCGCTGCGAAAGCGAAGCTCGCACCGAAGCCCGCGGCCAGCCGTCCGAAGAAGATCGCCGCCAAGGGTGGAACCGCAGCCCGCAAGCGCCGGTAGGATTCCGCCCGCCACGCTCCGGATCGGCCGTCCCGGGGATCGCCAGCCGCCGCCTTGCGGCTGGCGCTATACTTGCTGCATGTCGATGAACGTCAGACGGCTGAGTTTCGCCGTTGCAGTGGTGGTGTGTCTGTCGGTTTCGCTGGCCGGCCACGGGCCGGCGGGGCAGGACCAGAAGCCGAAGCCGGGCCAGTCCGGGCCGGCGCCGCGTGGGCCGATCACGGTGCCGCAGGTGGTGCCGGCGCAGCCGACGCCGCCGGCGCTCTTCCGGGCGGGCATCGAGATGGTGACGACCGACGTCATCACGCGCGACGGCGCCGGGCAGTTTGTCGCCGACCTCAAGCCGGAGGAATTCGAGGTCTACGAGGACGGCGTGAAGCAGGAGGTCGTGCAGCTCCTCCTGTACCACGGCGGGCGGCAATACAGCCCGCTGGCCGCCGCCGTGCAGACCCAGCGCGAGGGGATCGTCCTGCCCCCGCCGCGGCCGACCAACGACGCCGCGGGTCGCGTGTACGTCATCTTCCTCGACGACCTCCATCTCGACTTCCGCCAGTCGGGCCAGATCAAGGACATCCTCAAGAAGGTCCGCCAGGAGCTGATTCACGACGGCGACATGTTCTGCATCGTGTCAACCGGCCCGTCGTCGATCGCCATCGACATGACGTACAACCCGAAGCGTCTCGACGAGGCGATCTCCAAGATCACGGGCGGCGGGCTGAGCCCGAACGAGATCCTCGAAAGCGGGTCGGGGAGCGAAGGGCCGCCGGAAGTCCGCTACCGGGCGCACGTCGCCTTCTCGACCGCCTTCGACCTGATCCAGCAGCTCGAGGAGCTGCACAACCGGCGCAAGGCGTTCATCTACATCAGCAGCGGATACGACTTCAACCCGTTCCCCACGTCGGTCATGAACGCGATGATCGAGCGCGACAACCCCGGCACGACCAAGCAGGGCCAGGGCGCGAACGCGACGGCCTACGTCAACGCGACCGACGACCCGACGGGCCTGTACAACATGCAGGGGGCGGAATTCGCCGACGCCGATCTCGCCCGCGAACTGTCGGAGCTGACGCGCGCGGCCAACCGCGCGAACGTCACCTTCTACACGGTGGACCCGCGCGGGCTGGTCGGCATGCTCGACATGGACCAGAACGTCAACGAGACCGAGTGGCAGGATTACGTGCGCAAGGCGCAGGACAGCCTGTCGGTGATCGCCAACGAGACCGGCGGGTTCGCCGTCATCAACCAGAACGACTTCGCGAAGGCCCTCAAGCGGATCGACGCCGAGACCAGCGACTACTGGGTGCTCGGGTACTATTCGAGCAACCCCGATCCGATCCGCCGCAACCGCCGCATCGAGGTCAAGGTGGTGCGCAAGGGCGTCAGCGTCTGGGCCCGCCCCGGGTACTCGCTCAAGAGCAAGAAGAAGTAGGGGCGGACGCGGGGTCCGCGAGTCGGGATTCGGCGGTCGGAGTTCGAGGGCCAGGGGACGGTCTCCTGGCCCTTCGCGCGTACGAAGATCGGCGCATTTCCGGGGGAAAACGGCCGCCGCCAGGCGACCGCTCCGAGGGTTCCGGTTGACACCGGCGAGGCATTCTCCGTCGGCCTTTCGGACCGCCGATTTTGTTACAACGCCGAAACGCGGTTGAGGTAGTATGTCTGCCGGTCTGCGCGCGCCGGAATTGGGCTCGTGAGTGCCCGGGTCGCCTTACCTTCTTAACTTTTCAGGGAGTCAGCGATGGAGTTCACAAAGAGATCAGCGATAGCATGCGCAATCGGCTTGGCGCTGCTGCTCGCGGTCGGTCAGACGGTCATGGCGCAGGGTGTCACGACCGGCTCGATGACCGGCGTGGTCCGCGATGCACAGGGCGCCGTCGTCCCGGGCGTGACGGTCACCGTCGTGCACGTGCCCTCGGGCACGGTCTACGAGGCGACCACCTTGGGAGACGGGCGGTTCTTCATCCCCGCCATGCGCGTCGGCGGGCCGTACACGGCGACGGCGACGCTCACCGGGTTCAACACCGAGGTGCAGAAGGACCTGTCGGTCAGCCTCGGCACCAGCACCGACCTCACGTTCACCCTCAAGCTGGCGGGCGTCAGCGAGACGGTCACCGTCGTCGGCACGGCCGACCAGGTGTTCAGTTCGTCGCGCACCGGCGCGGCGACGTCCGTCCTGCGCGAGGAACTGTCGAGCCTGCCGACCGTCTCCGGGCGCATCAACGACATGACGCGCCTGTCGCCGCAGTACGGCGGCAGCGGCACCTTCGCCGGCCAGGACAACCGGATGAACAACATCACGGTTGACGGCTCTTACTTCAACAACTCGTTCGGCCTGGCCGGCCAGCCCGGCGACCGGACTGGCGTCGCGCCGATCTCCCTCGAGGCGATCGAGCAGATCCAGGTCAGCGTCGCGCCGTTCGACGTGCGGCAGGGCAACTTCGTCGGCGCCGGCGTGAACACCGTCACGAGGAGCGGGACGAACATGTTCGTCGGCTCCGGCTACTACCGCTACCGCAACCAGTCGTTCGTCGGCAAGGACGCGGCCGGGCAGGCGTTCAACCCCGGCACGTTCAAGACGACCGACATCGGTGAGTGGTTGGGCGGCCCGATCGTCAAGAACAAGTTGTTCTTCTTCGAGAGCTACGAGTCGCAGAAGGACACGCGCCCGCTGAACACCTACGTGGCGAACCCGGGCGGCGTGACGCCCGGCGGCAACACCACCCGCGTGCTCGCGTCCGACCTCGACGCGCTGAGTTCGTACCTGCAGTCCAACTTCAACTACACGACCGGCCCCTACCAGGGCATCATGAAGACGACGCCGGCCAAGCCGTTCCTGATCAAGGCGAACTACAACCTGAACGGCTCGAACCGGATCTCGTTCCGTTACAACCAGCTGAACTCGAGCACCCCGGTGAACCTGTCGAGTTCGAACTCGCTCGGCAATGGCCGGGACACCTTCACCACCAACTTCCTGAACTTCGCGGCCTCCAACTACACGATCCTCGAGAACATCCGCTCGGGCATCGTCGAGTGGAACTCCTTCATCGCCGGCGGCCTCGCCAACACCCTGATCGTGGGCTACACGCACCAGGACGAGAGCCGCGGCGACGTCGGCACCCTGTTCCCGTTCGTGGACATCCTCGACGGAGCCGGGAAGACCTACACGTCGTTCGGGACCGAACCGTTCAGCCCGAACAACGAGCTCCGCTACAACACGTTCCAGGCCCAGGACAGCTTCACCAAGTACGGGAAGAACCACTCGTTCACCTTCGGCGGCGCGGTCGAGAAGTACCACTCCGACAACGTGTTCTTCTCGGGGCAGCAGAGCGTGTACGTCTACAACACGCTGGCGGACTTCTACACCGACGCGAACGGCTACCTCGCCAATACGGGCCGGATCGCGCCGGCGCCGGTGACGCTGAACAAGTTCCAGGTGCGGTACATGAACATCCCGAACCTGGTCAAGCCGCTCCAGCCCCTGGACGTCTGGTACCTCAGCGGGTACGTGCAGGACGAGTGGCGGCCGCGGTCGAACGTCACCATCACGGCCGGCTTCCGCGTGGACGTGGCGCAGTTCGGCCAGACCGCGATCGACAACTACCAGGTCGACTCGCTGACCTTCCGCGATTCGAGCGGGACGCCGGTCCAGTACAACACGGGCAAGATGCCCAAGGCGTCGCCGCTCTGGTCGCCGCGCATCGGCTTCAACTGGGACGTGTCCGGCGATCGCACGACGCAGGTCCGCGGCGGCACGGGCGTGTTCACCGGCAAGCCGCCCTACGTGTGGATCTCGAACCAGGTTGGCCAGACCGGCATGCTGACCGGCTTCAAGCAGGCGACCAGCACGACGGACTACCCGTTCAACCCGAACCCGGCCACCTACAAGCCGGCCGTGGTCACGGGGGCGCCGGCCGCCAGCGTGGACCTCAACGTCACCGACCCGAACTTCAAGTTCCCCCAGACGTGGCGGAGCAACATCGGCGTCGACCGGAAGATCCCCTGGTGGGGCCTGGTGGCGACGGGCGAGGTGATCTACAGCCGCGACGTCAATGGCGCGGCGTACTTCAACGCCAACCTCCCGGCGGCCGAATCGGCCTATACGGGCGCCGACAGCCGCATGCGCTGGGTGGCGACGACCACGATGCCCGCGTGCGCGACCAACGGCCAGGTCGGTCCCTGCTTCCAGAGGATCAACAACGCCGTCGGCGACCAGGTCACCCAGGCCATCGTCCTCGCGAACGAGAACGGCAGCTACTCCTACACGCTGTCGGCCGCCGTCAACAAGCCGCTGAGCCACGGATTCCAGCTCAAGGCGGCTTACAGCTACGGCGTGTCCAAGACCACGGTGGACCCGGGCTCGACGGCGCTGACCTCGTGGGGCGGCAACCCCGTCCCGGGCGACCCGAACAACCCGCCGCTCGCCTACTCGGCGAACTCGCCGGGTCACCGGTTCTTCATCGCCGCGTCCTACACCAAGCAGTACTTCGGCTTCGGGGCGACGTCGGTCGCGGCGTTCTTCGACGCGCACACCTCCGGGAACAGCAGCTACATCTTCTCGGGTGACGCCAACGGCGACGCCAACAGCAGCAACGACCTGATCTACATCCCCAAGGACCAGAAGGAGATGAACTTCAAGACGCTGACCGTCAGCGGGAAGACGTTCACTCCGGGGGACCAGGCCAACGCCTTCGACGCGTACATCAACCAGGACGCCTACCTGAGCCAGCATCGTGGCGAGTACGCGCAGCGCGGCGCGGTGTTCTATCCCGTCACCAAGCGGCTCGACCTGAGCATCACGCAGGACCTGTTCCACAACCTCGGGGGCAGGCGCCACAGCGGTCAGATCCGCCTGGATATCACCAACTTCGGGAACCTGCTGAACCACAACTGGGGCGTGGGTTACTCGATGATCACCAACCGCATCCTGACGAGCCCGTCCGCCGACGCGAGCGGCAAACTGGCCTACAATCTGGCGACGATCACCACTTCGACTGGGCCACAGCTCATCAACAAGACGTTCCAGACAACGGCCGGCACGGCCGACGTCTACGTGATGATGCTGAGCTTCCGCTACAGCTTCCAATAGAGCGGATCTCTTTCGTCGACACGTGGGCCGGGGCGAGAAGTTGCCCCGGCCTTTTTCTTATTGCGCCCGCCATGTAATGGCGGTCAGGGGATGGGAAACCGGCCCCGCCGGCGCGGAGCGAGCCGGTGGAAGATCAGGGACCGGGGTGGTGAGCGAGCACCCGGCGCGCGCGTGACGTGCCGTGCAACCGCAGGCAGTATTCGGGCAGCCGCTCGGCGAAGGTCGCCGGGTGCGGTCGGTCCAGCGCAGGTACTCGTCGCGCGGCAGCGTGTCCTCGTACGACCGGTAGCGGATGCCGAGATTGTAGGGAGGCGAGGTGACGACCACGTCAACCGACGCGCGGTCGAGGAGCGGCAGGACGTCGAGACAATTGCCAAGGAAGAAACGCAGCGCCACGCCGCCGCGCTCAAGCTCCGCATAGGGCTTGATTCGTGCCGGCTTCGCCGTGAGGGGACCCTAGGACGCTCGCGCCACCGCCACGAGGGGAAGAGCCGGGTCGGCGCCGGCGCGGACCCGGGGAATCGCATGATTGCGGCGGTGCCCGTGCTCGGCGCACCCGTCGCCCTTCTCCTCGACGTACGCGACTTCCCGACCACCCGCCAGTTCGATGTAGCGGCCGACGACACAGCCGCAGGCGAGTGTCGAAAACCCGAGAAGCCGGACGAGGCTCATAACGGACTCCTTGGACGGATCCCGCGGAGTGGCGCAGAGGGCGCGACGGGTGAGGGTCCTCTGCGGCTCGGCGCTCTCGACGGCATCCGTCGTTAACGGCATTGCAACATTCGTGCCGAATATAGTGGGGCTGCCCGAGCCAGGGCGGCGCGGGTGCGGTCGCCGAGGCACGGCAGGTTTGCGCCCTTCCTGATGTGGTTCGGCGACTCGATGACGCGCCATGTGGGGTCAACGGACCGCCTGAGCGACGAGATTTGGATCGGGCATCCCAAGATCTTGGATCGGCGTGCGGAATTCTGGTTCTTGACACGGCGACGCGCGCGGGGGATAGTGCCACGTTTTTACACTTTGCCCCCGGAGAGTGACTCATAGTGTCACCGCGCCCGATCTTTCTGGCCGCTCTCGTCATCATGCTGGCCGGACGTTGAGACGCCGCGGCCTGGAGGGTTCATGTCCACTCCCCGCATCGTCTTCTACGCGACCTCGGCCTGCCCGCATTGCGCGGTGGCGCGCGAGGCCATCCGGGCCACCGGCGAATCCTGGGAGGAGCGGGATCCGACCTCGAACCCCGTTGCGCTGAAGGAACTGCTGCTGTATGCCGCGTCCGGGACGGTGCCGACCATCATCATCGGCAACCGGGCGCTGGTGGGATTCGACCGGAACCGCTTCGAGCAGATGCTCGGTCTGCCGCCGCTCGAGCCGCGGGTGAGCCCGCCGGAGACGCCGGAGGAGACGGCCGAGGCCGACCCCGACCCTGTCGGCCGGGGAGAATTTGCCTGGGGGGCTGTTCAAGTCCAGCCGACGGACCGAGATAGGGAATAGAGGGTTTGCGCGCCGCGCGGGTTCTGTTACAATCCTGCGAACCGCAACGCCCCCGAGAGACCGCCCATGAGACTGAAACGCCAGCCAGGGTTTACCGCTACGCTGGCTTTAGTCTGCCTGCTGGGCGGGTTTTCCACCGGCCAGGCCTTGGCCCACAAGACCGCGCAGGTGCCGAAGAAGCCGACAACCAGCCAGGTCCAGAAGCCGGCCCTCAAGGCGGGCTACTCGCCGCAGGCGGCCAAGGCGCGCGCGGGCGCGCTGCAGAAGGCCCGCGTCGCCGCGCGGCTGAAACTGGCGCGCGAGACGGCGGTGCCGCGGTTCAAGACCGACGCCACCGGCACGGTCGTTCCGGACCTGCACGCGGCGGCGGCCATCATTTACGACCCGCAGACCCACCAGGTCATCTGGGAAGAAAACTCCCACGACCAGCGGTCGATTGCCAGCATCACGAAGGTCATGACGGCCGTCGTCTTCATCGAGGGCGACCCGGACATGGCGCAGATGGTGACGGTGGACCGGTCGGACACGACCGCCGCGTCGATCACGCACCTGCGCGCCGGCAACCAGGTGTCGGTGCACGACCTGCTGCACCTGCTGCTCATTTCGTCCGACAACGCCGCCGCCCGGGCGCTGGCCCGCGTGTCGCCGTGGGGCCCGGCGGGCTTCGTGGCGCGGATGAACGAGAAGGCGGTCGAACTGGGGCTGCAGAACACGAGCTACGCGGACCCGTCCGGCCTCGACGCCGACAACGTGTCGTCCGCCTACGACATGGCCCGGCTCATCAGCTACGCGGCGAGCGAGGATCGGATCTCGGAGGTCATGCGCAAGCCCGAGGCCACCGTGATGCTGTCGCGGCGGCCGGTCGTCATCCACAGCACCAACCAGCTGCTGTCACGCGCCGACATGGAGGGGAACGTGCTCGGCGCCAAGACGGGGTTCATCGGCCGGTCGGGCTACTGCCTGGCGACGCTGCTCAAGATGCCGCAGGTCAACCAGCCGGTCGCGGTCGTCGTGCTGGGCGCGCGCTCGAACGCCGCCCGCTTCTCCGAGGTGCGCAACCTGTTCACCTGGCTGACCACCAAGGCGCAGGACATGCTCGTCAAGAAGGACCGCGAGCAGCCCGACGCCCCGTTGCCCGATCAGCCGCCGTACCCGCGCTGAATCGCCGCCGCGTCCAGCGGCAGCGTCGCCACCGAATCCAGGGCCAGCATCACCGGCCGCCCGCCGACAGGCGCGTTGTACGCCTTGACGTAGCGGCGGCACTCGTCGCACGCATAGAGCCGGTAGAGGCCGTCGCCGCTGCTGAACGAGGGCAGCCGTGACGGGTCGGCGTTGCCGCAGTAGGGGCACGCCGACGGGTCGAACCGCCAGCGGGCGGAGCAGCGCCCGCAGATGAGGACCCGGTCGCCGGCGGAGGTCAGGACGCCGAACTCCGGCTCGCCCCCGCACAGCGGGCAGTTGGGGCGGGTCCACGTGCTGAAGTCGGCGCGCTCCTGGACGACCTCCGCGCACCGCTCGAGGAACGGGCGCATGGCGAGGCCGATCACCTGGTCGATCACCTCGACCGGCACGGGCAGCACCGGGGGTTCGTGTCCCACCCAGCGCTCGGGTCTCGCCACCGCCTCGAACCAGCGGACGACCAGCGGCTCGAGCGTGTTGCCGGCGCGCGACAGCGTCTCGAGCGTCGCGTGGTGCTCGGGCTCGACGGCGCCGAAGCGAAGCAGGAGATCGGCGGTCTGCCGGAAGACGAAGCGGAAGTCGGTCCAGTCGAGCGGGATGTCCTCGAAGCGAAGCAGCGGCTTGCCGAGGGCGTGCTGCGCCCTGAGCCACTCGGGCGTGAACTCAATCCACGGCGTCGGCACGCGCGCCTGGATCCGGTGCTCCAGTTCGAGCAGGGCGATGTGGAGGTCGGCGGCCTCGGCGAGTTCGGGCTGGCGGAGCTTGAGGCGTTTGAGTTCGGCCAGTTCGCGCGGCTCGGCCCGCGGCGGCCGCGGCTTGATGTCAGGCACGGCGGGGATTGTACCACTCCACGCCGGCGGGCGAGATCATCCGCGGTATCATGCTCGTACGCTGTGCGCATGACGACATGGACGATCTCCGGCGGGGATGGCGGCCGGCGCCTGGATGCCTGGCTGGCGGCGCGGCCGGAAGTCGGCTCGCGGGGCCGGGCACGCGACGCCGTCGAGTGCGGCAAGGTGTTCCTCAACGGGGACGAGTTGACCTACGCGGACGCCGCGAGGCTTCTGCGGCCGGGCGACGAGGTGGGCTTCTGGCCCGACAGGCCGGGAAGCGCGCGCCCTCGAAGCCGCGAGGTGGTCGCGGCCCGGCCGGCGCTGCGGGTCGTCTATCAGGACTCCCACCTGCTCGTGGCGGACAAGCCGCCGGGCTGGCTCGTCGAGCCGCTGCCGGGAGACGCGCCCGCGGAGGTCACGCTGCTCGACATGGTGGCGGACCTGCTGCGGGCGGAGAAGAAGGCGCGCCCCTACGTCGTGCACCGGATCGACCGCGACACGAGCGGCCTCGTGCTGTTCGCCCTCGCGCCGGCCGTGCGCGACGCGCTCAAGCGGCAGTTCGAGCTTCGCACACCCACGCGCGCCTACCTCGCCGTGGTCAACGGCACGCCGGATCCGCCGACCGGCACCTGGCGGGACCAGCTCGTGTGGGACGCCGAGCGCCTGGTCCAGAAGCGCGCCCACGCCACGGAGGGGCGGGCGAAGGAGGCGGTGGCGCGCTACCGTGTCGTGGAGCGCTTCGCCCGGCAGTCGCTCGTCGAGATCTCGCTCGTCACCGGCAAGCGGAACCAGATCCGCGTGCAGGCGGGCTCCCGCGGCCACGCGCTGGTCGGCGAGCGCCAGTATCGCTTCGGCCGCCCGCGAGACGAGGCGCACGAGCCGGAGTTCGCCAGGCAGGCGCTGCACGCCGCCCGCCTGGGGTTCACCCACCCGGCCACGAGGCGCCGCGTCGAGTTCACCTCCGACATCCCCGAGGACATGCAGGGGCTGCTGCGCCGGCTCCGCGGCGCGCGGACGCCCGCCGCCGGGGGCGGTGGAGGGCGCCGGTCGGGGGGTATAGACTGATCAGTGGACAGGCGAGGTGACCATGCCCGTTCGCCGGATCCTGATGGTGGCGTCCGAAGCCATCCCGTTCGCCAAGACCGGCGGGCTCGGCGACGTCGCCGGGGCGTTGCCGCTGGCGCTGGCCCGGCTCGGGCACGACGTGACGCTCGTGCTGCCGCGATACCGGGGCGCTGCGGGCGGTGCGAGTGCCGGCCGCGATTCGCTGACGCTCGGCGGCCGGACGTTCGACCTGACGTTCGTCGTGCACGTGCTCGGCGAGCGCGTGCGCGCCGTCCTGGTGGACTGCCCCGAACTCTACGATCGCCCCGGGCTGTACGGCGCCCGCCTCGCCGACTACCCCGACAACGCGGCGCGGTTCGCCGTCCTCGCCAGGGCCGCGCTCGACTTCGGCGCCCGCGACACCGCCGGCGTGGACGTTATCCACGCGCACGACTGGCAGGCCGGCCTGGTGCCCGTCTACCTGAAGACGCGAGGGGCCGAGCTGGCCGGCGTTGGTCGGGCCGCCTCCGTGTTCACCATTCACAACCTCGCCTACCAGGGGTTGTTCCCGCCGGCGTGGATGCCGGCCCTCGATCTGCCCTGGGACCTGTTCGGCATCGACGGCGTCGAGTACTGGGGCAAGCTCAGCTACCTCAAGGCGGGAATCAACTTCAGCGAGATGGTGACGACGGTCAGCCCGAAGTACGCGAAGGAAATCCAGACGCCGGAGTTCGGGTTCGGCTTCGACGGGATCCTGCGGCGGAAGACCCAGCATCTTCGCGGCATCCTCAACGGGATCGACATCGAGGCCTGGAACCCCGCGGGCGATCCGTACCTGCCGCAACCCTACGGACCCGATTCGCTCGAGGCGAAGAGCGCCTCGAAGCGCGCGCTGTTCGATGTGGTGGGATGGCCGGCGGCCGCTCCGGCGTTCGACCGGCCGGTCGTCGGGATGGTGTCGCGGCTGGTCGATCAGAAGGGCTTCGATCTGATCGAGGCGCTCGGCGACAGCCTGCTCGCGCTCGACGCGTCGTTCGTCGTGCTGGGCACCGGAGAGCCGCGCTACCACGACATGTGGCGTGCGCTGAGCGAGCGCGCGCCCGACCGGGTGGCGTGCCGGTTCGGCTTCGACGAGCGGCTCGCGCACCTGGTCGAGGCCGGGGCGGACATCTTCCTGATGCCGTCGAGGTTCGAGCCCTGCGGGCTCAACCAGATGTTCAGCCTGCGGTACGGTACCGTGCCCGTCGTGCACGCGGTGGGCGGTCTCGACGACACGGTGGAGAACTGGAACCGCCGCACGGGCGCGGGGACGGGATTCAAGTTCGACGCCTACACACCGGACGCGCTTCGCGCCGCGCTGCAGAAGGCGCTGGACCTCTTCCGCCAACCGGAGGCGTGGCGGGCCGTCCAGCGCGCCGGGATGGCGAGGGATTTCTCCTGGGACGCCTCGGCGGCCGCCTACGCGAACGTGTACGAGGCGGCGATCCGGGCGCGGCGGAGAGCCGAGCCGCACGCCTGAGTCCTCGGTACTGAGTAACCCTGCGTCGCCGACGTGAATCTCTGAGACAATGGGTGATCGGGCCGCCGGGGTGGCAGGCCCGCGACGCGCACAAGGAGCAACAATGGCATCCGAGTTGATTCAGATGGCGACCGATTCCTCGTTCGAGGAGCTCGTCAAGTCGCCGACGCCAGTCCTCATCGATTTCTGGGCCGAGTGGTGCATGCCGTGCCAGCGGATCGCGCCGACGGTGGAGCAGCTGGCGGCCGAGTACGCCGGCAAGCTGACCATCGCCAAGATGAACGTTGACGAGAACCCGAGCGTGCCGACCCAGCTCGGCATCCGCGGGATTCCCACGCTGATGCTCTTCAAGGGCGGCCAGCTCGTCGATCAGGTCGTGGGCGCGGTCGACAAGGGCACGCTCAAGCGGATGATCGACAATCACGTATAATCTGGCGCCATCATGGGCGAAGCTCGAAACGTCATCATCATCGGGTCCGGTCCGGCAGGGTTGACGGCGGCCATCTACACGGCTCGGGCGAACCTCGCGCCGCTGCTCGTCGAGGGGTTCGACGCCGGAGGCCAGCTCATGCTGACCACGGCCGTCGAGAACTACCCCGGCTTCACCGACGGGGTGATGGGTCCCGACCTCATGGGGGCCATGCGCGGCCAGGCCCTGCGCTTCGGGACCGAGTTCGTCCAGAGCACGGTGACGGCCGTCGAACTCGGGAAGCGGCCGTTCACCGTGACGACCGAGACGGCCGCCTACCGCGCCCGCGCGATTGTCGTCGCCACCGGCGCCTCGGCGCGC
The DNA here is from genome assembly GCA_963776495.1 of uncultured Acidobacteriota bacterium. GTDB lineage: Bacteria > Acidobacteriota > Vicinamibacteria > Vicinamibacterales > Fen-181 > FEN-299. The sequence continues at coordinate 1,244,859 of CAVZMW010000004.1, forward strand.
CTGCTCGGCCTGCCGTCCGAGCGGCAGCTGATGGGTCGCGGCGTCTCGACCTGCGCGACGTGCGACGGGTTCTTCTACCGCCAGCGGCCGATCGCCGTCGTCGGGGGCGGCGACTCTGCGGTCGAGGAGGCCGTCTTCCTCGCCAAGTTCGCCTCGAAGGTGACGCTCGTCCACCGCCGCGACTCGCTGCGCGCGTCGAAGATCATGCAGGAGAGGGCCCGGAGCAATCCGAAGATCGAGTTCCGCTGGAACTCTGCGGTCGAGGAGGTGCTCGGCGGCGCGGGGGGCGTCGTGACCGGCCTGGCGCTCCGCGACACGGTGACCGGCCACCGGAGCGAACTGCGGGTGGACGGCATGTTCGTGGCGATCGGACACACGCCGAACACGTCGTTGTTCGAGGGCCAGCTCGAGATGGACGGGAATGGGTACCTGGTCACCCGCGACGGCACGCTGACGAGCGTGCCGGGCGTCTTCGCCTGCGGAGACGTGCAGGATCACGTGTACCGGCAGGCGATCACGGCGGCGGGGTCGGGCTGCATGGCCGCGCTCGACGCGGAACGGTACGTCGAGGCCGAACTGCACGCCGAACGCACCGCCGAGGCCGTGTCAGAGCAGGGCTGAAGAGCCTGTGAAGTAATCAGCCGGCTCAGGGCTCAGGGCTCAAGCCGATTTGCCAGGTGGCCGGCGTCTGAGCCTTAAGTCTTGAGCCGTGAGCCTTGAGCCCGATTTGTTCACACGCTCTGAAGCCTTGCTCGTCGATCGGGCGATCCTCAGATCGCAAGATGACTAGGTCTCGATCCACCCCCCCCCCAGCGTCTCGTCCCCCTCGTAGAACACCACGGCCTGGCCCGGTGTGATCGCCGGCTGAGGCTCGTCGAACTGCACCCGGGCGCGGCCCGGGCCGAGCGGCTCGATCGTCGCGGCCGCCGCGGGGTGGCGGTAGCGAATCTGGGCGCTGGCCCTGATCGCGCCGGAGGGCTCCGTCCCCTCGATCCAGTTCACGCCGGCCGCCTCCAGGGTGGCGCGCCCGAGTTGCTCCCGCGCACCGACGACGACCGTGTTCGTGGCGGCCTCGATCCGGATCACGTACAGAGGGGCGACCGACGCGACGCCGAGCCCCTTGCGCTGGCCGACGGTGAAGCGATGGATCCCGTCGTGGCGTCCGAGGGTTCGGCCCTTGCCGTCAACGATGAACCCGGGCCGGACGCGGGAGGGCGCGTGCTGCTCGACGACCGCGGCGTAGTCGTGGCCGGGCACGAAGCAGATCTCCTGGCTGTCCCGCTTGTCGGCCACGCGCAGGCCCAGCGCCCTGGCCCGTTCCCGCACCTCGGTCTTGCGCAGTTCGCCGAGGGGGAAGACCGCGTGGGCGAGTTGCTCCTGCGACAGCGAGAAGAGGAAGTACGACTGGTCCTTGGCCGGGTCCACGCCGCGACGCAGCCGCCAGCGGCCGCGCGCGGCGTCGCGGTCAACCCTCGCGTAATGGCCCGTGGCGACCGCCTCGGCGCCGAGGGCCGCCGCGCGGTCGCGCAGTTCGGCGAACTTCAACTCGCTGTTGCAATGCGCGCAAGGCAGCGGCGTTCGGCCGGCCAGGTACTCGTCCACGAAGTTCGCGACGACGGTGTCCCGGAACTGGCGCTCGAGGTTGACGATGTAGTGCGGGATGCCGAGGGCGGCGGCGACCCGGCGGGCGTCGTTGAGGTCGTCGAGCGTGCAGCAGGACCCGAAGGCCGCGCGTCCCTCGCTCTGGTCGTAGAGCTGCATCGACAGGCCGATGACCTCCCAGCCCTCATGCTTGAGCAGCGCGGCGGCCACCGACGAATCGACGCCCCCCGACATCGCCACCACGATCCGCCGTGGGACTCGATCGGACATCATCCCCATCATCGCACGGCGCGCAGCCGCCGGACGACGGCCGGCAGCACGGCCAGCACGCGGTCGATCTCGCCGGGCGTGGTGGTCGAGCCCAGGCTGAACCGGATCGACGACTGGACGCGGCCGTGCGGCAGCCCCATCGCGCGCAGCACGTGCGACGGCTCGAGCGTGCCCGACGAGCAGGCCGATCCCGTGGACACCGCGATCCCCTCCAGGTCGAGGGCGATCAGCAGCGACTCGGCCTCCACGCGGTCGAACGCGATGTTCGTCGTATTCGGCACGCGGGCGGCGCCGCCGGCGTTCACCTTCGAGCCGGGCACCTGCGCGAGGATCCCCGCTTCGAGACGGTCGCGGAGGGCCCCGACGCGCGCCGCCTCGGCCGCGAGCGAGGAACGAGCGATAGCGGCCGCAACGCCCATCCCGACAATCGCCGGCACGTTCTCGGTTCCCGCGCGGCGGTTGCGCTCCTGGCGCCCGCCGGTGACGACGGCGCCGAGCGGCGTGCCACGCCGGATCCAGAGGGCGCCCACGCCCTTCGGCCCGCCGAACTTGTGGGCCGCGATCGACAGCAGGTCCACGCCGAGCGCACCGATGTCGACGACGATCTTGCCGGCCGCCTGCACCGCGTCGGTGTGGCAGAGCGCGCCGCCGCGGTGGGCGAGTGCCGCCAGTTCCGCCACCGGCTGGATGACGCCCGTCTCGTTGTTGGCGGCAATGATCGAGACGAGCGCGACGTCCGGGCCCAGCGCGGCCTCGAGCGTCGCCGCCGCGACGAGACCGTCGGCGTCGACGGGCAGGACGCTCACGGTCCGGCCGTGGCGGCCGAGCGCCCTGGCCGTGTTGAGCACGGCTTCGTGCTCGACCGCGCTCACCACCAGCCTGGTCCGCGCCGGACGGGCCGCGTCCATCGCGCCGCGCAGCGCGATGTTGTCCGACTCCGTGCCCCCGGCGGTGAACACGACGTCGCCGGGCTCGGCCCCGATCAGCCGGGCGACCTCGGTCCGGGCATCGTCGATGGCCGCCTTGGCGCGCTGGCCGAACGCGTGGATGCTCGAGGCGTTGCCGAACGCCTCGCGGAGCGCACGACCCATGGCCTCGACGACGTCGGGAGCCGGCGGCGTGGTGGCGTTGTGATCGAGGTAGATGCCGGTGGTCATGCGTGCTGGAAGCGCCCACCCGATCATAGCATCGGCGCCAGTTGGGGCGCGGACGCCCGTCTCGGCGGCGGGCACCGGGCTCGAGGCGGCGCCCCGGCGAAGGGGCGGCGCGACGGTGGACAACCAGGGATCCCTCTCATATACTGGCCGTGGTTCATGGCGTCGGCGGGCGCGCGGTCGGCGCGCCGAAAGGCGCCTGCTCGTGGGACGGCCCGTCGGTCGAGCCGCCCGGCCGGGGGGGACAACATGTGGAAGCGTGACGAGAGCGTGAAACCGTCGGCCGGGCGCGAGACCCCGCAGCCGGCCGCGCAGGCCGGGCAACCGGGTGCGGCGGCGGGGCACGGACTCGACGCCGACGTGCGCCGGCACGGTGACGTCCGGGACGTGGTCAATATCGGGAAGTCGGTCGTCATCAAGGGCGAGCTGAACGGCAGCGAGGACCTGACGGTCGAAGGGTACGTGGACGGGACGATCGAACTCAAGGAGCACGTGCTCACCATCGGTCCGCATGGCCGGATCAAGGCCGAGATCTTCGCCAAGTCGGTCGTCGTGCTCGGGAAGGTGAACGGCAACGTCACGGCGACCGAGAAGGTCGACATCCGGGACAACGGATCGGTCGAGGGGGACATCGTCTCGCCGCGCGTGGCGATCGCCGAAGGCGCGCACTTCCGCGGCAGCGTGGACATGCAGCGCAAGCCGGAGCCCGCGAAGCCTGCCGACGCGCCCAAGGCCGAGGTCAAGCCGGCCGCGGGCGCTCCCGCGACGAACGGTCCCAAGTTGTAGCCCGCGTGCTCCTCGGCGGCAACCGCATCGACGGCCGGGTGGCGGCGCTCGCCGCGCGTCGCCCGGCCCACGCATTCCAAGCGAGGGTGTCCCGTGTCCGGTGTTGGGAAGGTCACCGGGTTCCTCTCCCGTCTGGCTCGGGGGCGAGACCCCGCAGTCGATCCGGGACCCGAGCCGGTGGCGGCGCGCCTCGAGGCCGAACCGCTGGTCTCGACCAAGGCGCTCCGGAAGTTCATCGCGGCCCTTCGACAGTGCCCGTCGCCCGCCATGCTCGACCTGGGGCCGGTCGTGGGGGCGAACATCCAGTACTTCGGCGAGCAGCTCGGCTGCAAGGTGTTCGTCGAGGACATCTTCGAGGACCTGGATCGCTTCGAGCGGGAAGGCCGGTCGGCGGACCTGCCGGCGTTTCTCGAGGCGCGGTTCCCGCAGGCGCGCCAGAGCGTGGACGGGGTCCTGTGCTGGGACCTGTTCGACTTTCTCGACCACCGGTCGGCGCAGGTCGTGGCGGCGCACCTGATGGGCGTGCTCAAGCCGGACGGGGCGCTGTTCGGCATGTTCGCCGCCGGGCACCCCGCCGAGGCCCGGTTCACCAGGTTCGTCGTGGTCGATGACGACACGCTGCGCCACCGGCCGTACTCGAGGCCGCGGATGCGTCAGCCCGTGATGCAGAATCGCGACATCGGGCAGCTGTTCGGGCAGCTCCGGGTCTCGGACCTGTTCCTGCTGCACAGCAAGGTGCGCGAGATCCTGTTTCGCAAGCCGGGCTACCTGTTCAACCCGTAAGGGGGTGTCCCGCATCATGCGTCCAGTGGTCGCCCTCCTCACCGACTTCGGCACCCGGGATCATTACGCGGGCACGATGAAGGGCGTGATCCTCGGCATCTGCCCGGAAGCCGCGCTGGTCGACATCACGCACGACGTGCCGCCGCACGACGTGCTGACGGCCTCGCTCGAACTCGCGGCGTCCTACAAGTACTTCCCGCCCGGGACGGTCTTCCTCGTGGTCGTGGATCCAGGGGTCGGGTCGGCGCGGCGGCCGCTGGCGGCCGAGGCGGGCGATTACCGGTTCGTCGCCCCCGACAACGGCGTGCTGTCGGCCGTGTTCAAGGAGCTGCCGCCACGGCGCGTGGTGGAGCTCTCGGAGCGCCGCTTCGCCAGGCCGACCGTCAGCCGCACGTTCGAGGGCCGCGACCGCTTCGCGCCGGCGGCGGGCTGGCTGGCCAAGGGCACCGAGCTGAAGGCGCTGGGGCGCACGCTCAACGAGTACCTGCGCCTGGCGATCCCCGACCCCGTCGCCACCGACGCGGAGGTGCGCGGGGAAGTGCTCCGGGTGGACCGGTTCGGCAACCTGATCACCAACATCGACCGCCGGTCGTTCGAACGCCTGGGACGGCTCGGGGAAGTGACGCTGGAGATCCGCGCGGGCGAGCACCTGGTCGGACGGATGGTGGGCACCTACGCCGAGATCCTGCCCGACGAGGTGTGCAGCCTGTTCGGGAGCACCGAACACCTGGAGATCGCGGCCCACGCGAGGAGCGCGGCCGAGACGCTCCACCTCGGTCGCGGCGCCGCGGTGACCGCGATGCGGGTGCCATGATGAACTTCGACCTGTCCGACGACCACCGGCTTCTCGAACAGAGCGTGCGCGAATGGGGGGCGCGCGAGGTCGCCCCGCGCATTCGCGAACTCGACCGGCAGCACCATTTCGACCCGGCGATCATGACGCAGATGGCCGGGCTCGGCCTGCTCGGGGTCTCGATCCCGGCCGAGTTCGGCGGGAGCGCGACCGACTACATCAGCCTCGGGCTGGCGAGCGAGGAACTGGAGTACGTCGACACCTCGCTGCGCGTCATCCTGTCGGTGCACGTCGGCCTCAACAGCCTCACGCTGCTCTCGTGGGGCACCGACGAGCAGAAGCGCCGCTATCTCGTCCCGCAGGCCGAAGGCCGGAAGATCGCCACCTTCGGCCTCACCGAGCCCGCCGCCGGGAGCGACGCGCGCGGCATCCAGACGGTGGCCGTGAAGCGGGGGGATCGGTACGTCCTCACCGGCGAGAAGATGTGGATCTCGCTCGCCGACGTCGCCGATCACTTCCTGGTGTTCGCCTGGTCGGACCTCGAGAAGAAGAAGCGGCGCGACCCGTCGGGCATGTCGGCCTTCATCGTCGAGCGGGGGTTCAAGGGATTCAGCAGCGGCACGCTCAAGGAGAAGTGGGGGATCCTGGCGGGCAACACCGGCTTCTTCAAGATGGACGACGTCGATGTGCCGGCCGAGAACGTCGTCGGCAGGCCTGGCGAGGGGTTCAAGATCGCGATGTTCGCGCTCGACCAGGGGCGTTACACGGTGGCCGCCGGCGCGACGGGCCTCATCCGCGCGTGCCGCGACGCGTCGGTGAAGTACGCGCGGGAACGCACCGCGTTCGGGTCGCCCATCGGGCAGCACCAGCTGGTGAAGGAGATGATCGCCCAGATGGAGTCCGACTACCAGGCGTCGCGGCTGCTGTGGCAGCGGGCCGGGTGGATGAAGAACCTCGGCCGCCGGTGCACGAGAGAGACGAGCCTGGCCAAGTGGTTCGCGACGGTGGGTTCGGAGCGCGCCGCGAGCGACGCCGTCCAGGTCCACGGGGCCAACGGCTACTCGGACGAGTACCCGGTGGGCCGCTTCTACCGCAACTGCAAGGGGGCGGTGATCTACGAGGGCACGCGCGAGATCCACAAGCTGATGCAGGCGGATTACGTGCTCGGCTATCGGGAGGATCGGCCCCCGCGGTGCGCGCTCCCGCCGTTCGGCGGCGACGGCGTCACCGCCCGTTGACCGGCGGCCCGACGACGGTCTCTTCGAAGACCCCCGCGGCCGCCCCGGCGCGCCGCGGGAAGACCAGCCGCAGCAGCAGCGGCGTCGCCATCGTCGTGGCGAGCACCATGAGCACCGACGCCGAGAAGACGTCGGTGCCGATGAGACCGTGAGCCAGCCCGTAGCCGGCGACGATGAGCCCCACCTCGCCGCGCGAGATCATCCCCACGCCCACGCGGATCGACTCCCGTCGCGCGAGCCCGCACGCGCGCGAGGCGACGCCGCAGCCGACCGCCTTCGCCACGATCGCCACGGCGACGAGCGCGAGCGTGAAGGCGACCCGCGCCCCGAGCGCGCGCGCGTTGGCTTCGAGGCCGATCGCGACGAAGAACACGGGCACGAACAACGAGTAGGTGACGGGGTGAATCCCGGCGTCGATCTTCGCCTTGAACGGGGTACGCGCGAACAGCACGCCGGCGAGGTAGGCGCCGGTGATGGCCGCCACGCCGCCCGCGAACTCCGCGAGCCACGCGTAGGCGAACGCGACCGCGAGGACGATGCCGAGCAGGCCCTGGCTGACGCGGAGACGCTCGGCCCACCGGGCGACGGCCCGGAACGAGCGGCCGAGCAGGATGGCCAGGGCGAAGAAGGCGATCATCCGGCCGAGGACCAGGCCCGCCGACGCCAGGTCCACGCGGCCCTCCGTGCGCGCGAACGCCACGACGAACGACAGCAGCAGGATCCCGATGACGTCGTCGATGACGGCGGCGCCGAGGATGACCGTGCCCTCCCTGGAGCGCAGGACGCCGAGTTCCATGAGCGTCTGCGCCGAGATGCTGACGCTCGTGGCGGTGAGAATCGTCCCGACGAACAGGCCCTCCCAGGCGAGCGGGAAGCCGAACCAGGCCGCCACTGCCGCGCCGCCCGCAAAGGGCAGGGCCACGCCGCCCACCGCCGCCCAGAACGCGACGTGACCCACGCGGCGCATCTCGTCCAGGTTCGTCTCCAGGCCGGCGACGAACATCAGGAGGACGACGCCGACCTGCGAGAGGTCGCGAAGGAGCGGGAGCATCACCGGGGGCCACTGGGCGCCGCCCGCCGGGCCCGCGAAGACAGGCCAGGCCAGCACGTCGAACAGCGTCGGGCCGAGGAGCAGGCCGGCGGCGAGTTCCCCGAAGACGGCCGGCTGACCGAGCCGGATGCTGAGAGCCCCGGCCACCTTGGCCGCGGTGACGATGAGGCTGAGCAGCAGCAGGACCTGGAGCGCGTGCGGCATGGCGTGTCGCGAGCATGTTACCGGAAACCAGCCCGTCCGTTGATGATAGAGTTGACGATGTGGAGAGGTTGACGGTCTCGCCTGCCCATCCTGAATCCCGAGTCCTGGTCGTGGCCGCCGGCGTGCTGTCGCGCGGAGGGCTCGCCATCTTCCCGACGGACACGCTGTACGGGCTCGCGGCCGATCCGCGGATCCCGGCCGCCATCGACCGCGTGTTCCTCCTGAAGGGGCGCGCGGCGGCGCAGGCGCTCCCGCTCGTCGCCGCCAGCCTCGAGCAGGTCGAGCGCGTCCTGGGAGGCGTCTCCGCGCGCACGCGGCAGCTCGCCGAGCGCTTCTGGCCGGGGCCGTTAACGCTCGTCGTGGAGGCGGGCGCGGGCATCGTGGCGGCGGTGCTGGGAGAAGAAGGCACGGTGGCCGTGCGGGTGCCGGACCACGCCGTCGCGCGCGGCCTGAGCGCGACCCTCGGGTTTCCCGTCGTCTCGACGAGCGCGAACCGCGCAGGGGAACCGGCGCCGGCGACGGCCGAGGAAGCGGTCGAGGCGCTCGACGGGGGAGTGGACGTCGTGCTCGATGCCGGCCCGGTCGCGGGCGGCGCGCCCTCGACGATCGTGGACGCCAGGGGCAGCCAGGTCAGGCTGATCAGGGCGGGGGCGATCCCGTTCTCGCGCGTGCTGGAGGCCCTGTGAAACCGGAACGCGCCGCGCTCGTCGGCCTCATCACCGGCCCCGTGCGGCGGCTGGAGGCCGAGCGCTCGCTCGACGAACTGGCGGGGCTGGCCACGACGGCCGGGGCCGCGGTCGTGCTGCGCGTGCTGCAGGAGCGCGTCCGCCCCGACGCGGGCACGTTTCTCGGCAGCGGCAAGCTGAAGTCGGTCGCGGCGGCGTGCGACGAGGCCGACGTCGATCTCGTCGTCTTCGACAACGAGCTGACGCCGGCCCAGTTGCGGCAGATCGAAGCGCGCCTCGAGCGCAAGGTCGTGGATCGCACGCAGCTCATCCTCGACATCTTCGCGGCGCGGGCGCGCACGAAGGAAGGGAAGCTCCAGGTCGAGCTGGCGCAGCTGAAGTACCTCCTGCCGCGGCTGGTCGGCGGCAGCGACTACCTGTCGCGCCTCGGGGGCGGCATCGGCACGCGGGGCCCGGGCGAGACGAAGCTGGAGGCCGATCGCCGGAAGATCAGGCGGCGCATCAGCCACCTGAACGCCCAGCTCGAGGACGTGCGGCGCCGGCGCTCGCAGTTGCGCGAGCGGCGGCAGAAGGCGGCGGTGCCCACCGTCGCGCTGGTCGGCTACACCAACGCGGGAAAGACGACGTTGTTCAACCTGCTGGCGGGCGAGCGGGCGACGGTGTCCGACGCGCTGTTCGTCACCCTGGACCCGCTGGTGCGGCGGGTGCGGCTGGCGGACAGCCGCGAGCTGCTCGTCTCGGATACGGTCGGCTTCATCGATCGCCTGCCGCACACGCTGGTCGCGGCCTTTCGCGCGACGCTCGAAGAAGTGGTCGCGGCCGACCTGTTGATCCACGTCATCGACGCGGGCACGCCGGGCGCGGACGGGCGGGTGGCCGCGGTGCGGCGCACGCTGGAAGAGGTCGGGGCAGGAGAGGTCGCGACGCTGGACGTGTTCAACAAGTGCGACCTGCTCGACCGCGCGGAGATCGAGCGCCTGCAGCGGCGCGAGCCCGAGGCGTCCGTCATCTCGGCGGCCACCGGGTTCGGGCGCGCGGAGCTGGTCGATGCGATGTCGGCGCGCCTGGGGCTGGACACCTGCCCACTGGTCGTCACCCTGGACCTTGCCGTGGAGGCCGACCGGCAGAAGCTCGCGCAGATCTACCGGTTCGGCCGCGTGGTCGAGCAGGCCGAGTTCGAAGGGCGCGCCCGGATCGAAGCCGAGGTGCCGAGGCGGCTCCTCGACCGCCTGCTGCAGGGAGGCCGCAATGAGGAGGCGTGACCGGGCAGGCCTGGCACTCGTGCTGCTCGCGGCGGCGGTTGCCGGCTGCGCGCCCAAGACGGCGCCCCCGCCGTCGAGCGCGACGCTTCGCTACCCGGACTTCGTGTTTCCCGTCGCTCCGGAACCTCTGGCCGGGTCCAGCCAGGTCGCGCGCGTGGGGCGCGGCTGGCAGGCGCTCCAGGCCGGCGACAGCGCCACCGCGCGGCGCGAGTTCGCGGGCGCGCTGCGGGCCGACCCGGCGTTCTACCCAGCCGATGCCGGCCTGGGCTACGTCAGCCTGGCCGAGCGGAATTACGGCGACGCGATCGCCTCCTTCACCCGGGCGCTGGCGCGCAACGCGCGGTACGTGCCCGCGCTGGTCGGCCGGGGCGACGCGCTCGCCGGGGCCGGCCGGATCGACGACGCGATTGGCGACCTCCAGGCGGCGGTGACCGCCCGTCCCGCGCTGACCGACGTGCGCGGCCGGCTGGACGTGCTCGTGTTCCGGCATCAGCAGGAGACGCTGCAGGCGGCGCGCGCGGCGGCCGCCGCCGGGCGCCTCGACGAAGCCGTGGCCGCCTACCAGCGGGCCATCGCCCGCTCGCCCGACTCGGCGCTGCTCTACCGGGAGCTGGCCGGCGTCGAACGCCGGCAGGGAAGGACCGACCTGGCGGCCGAGCACTTCAGGAAAGCGGTTTCGCTGGACCCGTCCGACGGGCGGTCCCTCGTGCAGCTCGGCGAGGTGCTCGAGGCACGGGGCGAATTCGTCGAGGCCGCCGACGCGTACGGGAAGGCCGCTTCCCTGGAGCCGGGCGAGGGATTGGCCGCCCGCGCCGCGGGGGCCCGGGCCATGGCGGTCGTTTCGCGCCTGCCCGCGCCGTTCCAGGCGATCGCGAAATCGCCGCAAATCACCCGCGGCGACCTCGCGGCCCTGCTGGGCGTCCGCCTCGGCGCCCTGCTCGCCTCCGCGCCGCGGCGGGAGGCCATGGTCCTCACCGACGTTCGGGGACACTGGGCGGCGTCGTGGATCGCCAGCGTGTGCGCCGCGGGGGTTATGGAACCGTACCCGAACCACACGTTCGGCCCCGGAAGCCCGATTTCGCGTCTCGAGCTGGCGCAGGTCGCGAGCCGGGTGCTCGACCTGATCGGCGCCAGACGGCCGAGGCTCGCGCAGGACTGGCGGGCGGCAGAGCCACGGATCTCCGACTTGCCGACCGACAATCTCGGCTACCCGGCCGCCGCGCTCGTCGTCGGCGCCGGCGTGATGCCGCTCGCCGACGGCAACGCCTTCGAGCCGGCGCGGCCGGTGCCGGGCACCGAGGCGATCGACGTCGTGACCCGTCTCGAGGGACTACTGCGATGACCAAGTGGACCGTTGCCAACCAGCTGACGCTGCTTCGCATGCTGTTGATCCCGGCCTTCGTCATCCTGGTCGTCTACGGCAGGCCGGGTTGGGCACTGGTCACCTTCGGCGTGGCCGGCATCACCGACGGCCTCGACGGCCTTGCGGCGAGACGGGCCGGGCAGAAGACGAGCCTGGGCGCCTGGCTGGACCCGATGGCGGACAAGCTGCTCCTGGTGACGACGTTCGTCGTCCTGACGGTGCCCGGAACCGACCTGGTGAACCGGTTCCCCTTCTGGCTGACCATCCTGGTGATCACCAGGGACGTCGTCATCGTAACGACGGTCGCGATCGTGACCGCGGTGATGGGCGCGCGGACGTTCCGCCCGTCGATCTACGGGAAGGCGGCCACCGGCGTGTATCTCGTGACGTGCGTCGTGCTGATGTGGTTCAACTACCTGGGGCGCACGTCGGTGCTCGTCGACGTCGGGATCTGGACGTCGCTCGCCATCACGCTCGTGTCGGGCTTCCATTACATCGCGCACGCCGCGCGGATCATCAACTCGCCGGCGGCCCCCGACCCGCAGCGCAAGCCGAAGCCTCCTGCCGAGCAGGGCTGAAGAGCCTGTGAAGTAATCAGCCGGCTCCGGGCTCACGGCTCAGGGCTCGAGCAGATTTCCCAGGCGTCCGGTGCCTGAGCCTTGAGTCTTGAGCCTTGAGCCCGATGTGTTCACGCGCCCAGCTTGTTCCTGAAGTAAGCGATCGTCTGCTCGAGCCCCCGCTCGAGATCCACTTTCGGCTCCCAGCCGAGTTCGGTCCGCGCCTTCGTGATGTCGGGCTGCCGGACCTTGGGGTCGTCAACCGGCAGCTCCTTGTACACGATCCGGCTGCTCGAGCCCGTCATGCGGATGATGGTCCGGGCGATCTGCTCGATGGTCAGCTCGTGGGGGTTGCCGATGTTGACCGGCTCGTTGATGGCCGACGTCATCAGCCGGACGATCCCGTCCACCATGTCGGTGATGTAGGTGAAGCTCCGCGTCTGCTGCCCGTCGCCGAAGACGGTGATGTCCTCGCCCCTGAGCGCCTGCGGGATGAACGTCGGCACGGCGCGCCCGTCGTTGACGCGCATGCGCGGGCCGTAGGTGTTGAAGATCCTGACGATCTTCGCGTCGAGGCCGTGGTAGCGGTGGTAGGCCATCGTGATCGCCTCGGCGAACCGCTTGGCCTCGTCGTACACCCCGCGGGGGCCCACCGGGTTGACGTTGCCCCAGTAGCTCTCGCGCTGCGGATGCTCGAGCGGGTCGCCGTACACCTCGGAGGTGGACGCCAGGACGAACCGCGCGTGCTTGGCCTTGGCGAGGCCGAGGGCCTTGTGGGTGCCCAGGGCGCCGACCTTGAGCGTCGGGATCGGCCACTGCAGGTAATCGAGGGGGCTGGCCGGGCTCGCCCAGTGCAGGACGGCGTCAACCGGGCCGTCGATGTAGATGTAATTGGTGACGTCGTGCTTGATGAACAGGAAGTCCCGCGTCACCAGGTGCGCGACGTTCGCGATGTCGCCGGTCAGCAGGTTGTCGATCCCGACGACCGAGTAGCCCAGGTCGAGCAGGGTTTCGGCCAGGTGGGACCCGATGAATCCGGCCGCCCCCGTGATCACGACGCGTGGTTTGCTCATAGCGGTTCCGCCCGTTCGAGGACTTCGGTGTAGACCTGGTGAATCTGCCCGACCGACTGCTCCCAGGAGAACTCGCGCGCCCGGGCCATGCCGCTCACCCGGAGCGACGCCCGCAACGACTCGTCGGTGAGCGCCTTGCGCATCCCTTCGGCGATCGAGGCGGCGCTGTACGGATCGACCAGAACCGCCGCGTCGCCGACGACCTCGGGCAGCGACGAGACGTTGGACGTGACGACCGGCGTGCCGAGGTACATCGCCTCGAGCGGCGGCAGGCCGAACCCCTCGTAGAGCGACGGGAACACGAAGACGCGGGCGAGCCGGTAGAGCACAGCGAGCGTGGCCGGCGGCACGAACCCGAGAAACCGGACGTGCTTGTGCAGCTTGTGCTGGTGCACGGCCCGCCGCAGACCCTGGTAGCGCGAGATCTCGTCGCCGATGATGACCAGTTTGAGCGACTCGAACGCCGGCTCCCGCCGCAGGTCCCGGAACGCCTCGATCAGCCGCTCGAGGTTCTTGTGCGGCTTGATGTTGCCGACGTACAGCGCAAACGGGTCGTTCAACTGGTAGCGGTCGCGAACGCGCTCGAAATCCTCGGGCGCCGGCGGCACGGCCAGGCGTTCGTCGATCGCGTTGTAGACGACCGTCACCTTGTCGGCGGGGATCCTGAACCGCCGGAGGATGTCCTGCTTGGACGTCTCCGAGACGGTTAGGACGCGGTCCGCCCGATGGGCGGCCGCCCACATCTGCATCCGGGCGTAGAGATAGGCCGCCCGGCCCGGCAGGTACTCGGGGAACATGAGGTGGATGCAGTCGTGAATGGTCACCACCGACCGGCAGTTGATGAGCGGCGGCAGGACGTAGTGCGGCGAATGGAACAGGTCCACCCGCTCGCGCCTGAGCGACATGGGGATCCGCACCTGTTCGGCGACCGAATATGGGCCCGCCGGTTCGTCGATGAGCCGGAAGTTCCCGGAGGGGAGCGCGATGCGGTCGCGGTCGCTCGGCCGGCAGAACAGGATGTATTCCGTCTTCTGGTCGATCCGCGCCAGATGACGGACGAGGTTCCGGACGTAGGTCCCGATGCCGAAATCCTGGTACTTCCTGATGTCGATCGCGATTCGCACGGCTCATCATAGCGGAAGTCGGCCCCGGTCTCACCTTAGGTCTGCCCGCCAGCGCCCCGGGGTGCCGGGGCAGCTGGCGGTATCGACGGCCACGGTCCGGAGCCCTCTGCCGGCCGGCCGCCGGGCGCCGGCCGTGAACCCGCCGGGGGTGGCCGGGGGCGGGACGGCGGGCGGGGCGCGCGAGGCAAGTGCTTGTCTTTCAGTAGCTTGACAGGCCTATAGGCTCGTGTTAACGTCGCGCCTTTGGGCCCCTTTCGCGCGGTCGAGGCCGAAGGGCAAGGGAGCCACGCAGGATGAAGATCGCAGTCGTAGGGACCGGCTACGTCGGGCTCGTCGCTGGCGCCTGCTTCGCCGAGAACGGCAACGACGTCGTGTGCGTCGACAAGGATCAGACCAAGCTCAGGGTGTTGCGGCGCGGTCAGGTCCCGATCTTCGAGCCGGGGCTCGCCGAACTGGTCAGCCGGAACCGGGCGGTGAGGCGGCTCACCTTCACGACGCAGATCGCGAGCGCCGTCCGGGCGTCGAGCATCGTGTTCATCGCCGTCGGGACACCGCAGGGCGAGGATGGCTCCACCGACCTGCAGGACGTCCTCGAGGTCGCCCGCGAGATCGCGCGGGCGATGAACGGCTACAAGGTCATCGTCGACAAGAGCACGGTGCCCGTCGGCACGGCCGAACGCGTGCGCGAGGTCATCCGGCGCGAGACCACCCATCCGTTCAGCGTGGTCAGCAACCCCGAATTCCTCAAGCAGGGGGCGGCGGTTGACGACTTCATGAAGCCCGACCGGGTGATCGTCGGGGCGGAGGATCCCCGCGCCGCCAAGCTGATGCTCGACCTCTACGCGCCCTTCACCCGCACGGGGGCGCGCGTGATGGTCATGGATTGCGCGAGCGCCGAACTTTGCAAGTACGCGGCCAACGCGATGCTGGCGACCAGGATCTCGTTCATGAACGAGGTGGCCAGGGTCTGCGAGCTCGTCGGCGCCAACGTGGACCACGTGCGGAGCGCCGTCGGCTCGGACCGCCGCATTGGCTCATCCTTCCTGTTCCCCGGCGTGGGTTATGGCGGCAGTTGCTTCCCGAAGGACGTGCAGGCGGTCCTGAAGTTCTCGGCCGACCGGGGCTACCGGTTCGAAATCCTGGACGCCGTCGAACGCGTCAACCGACAGCAGAAGGCGCTGCTCGTCCAGAAGATGGCCGCGCATTTCGGCTCGCTCGCGGGCCGGACCATCGCCGTGTGGGGCCTGGCCTTCAAGCCGAAGACCGACGACATGCGGGAGGCGCCGTCGATGACGATCATCGAGGAACTCCTCGAGGCGGGGGCGATCGTGAAGGCGTACGACCCCGAGGCGATGAAGCTGGCGGCGCGGATCTTCGGCAACCGGGTCACGCTCGTCAAGCGCGGCTACGACGCGCTGTCGGGGGCCGAGGCGCTCGCCCTGGTGACCGAGTGGAACGAGTTCCGGGAACCGGACTTCGCCAAGATGCGCAAGCTCATGCGGACCCCCGTCGTGTTCGACGGCCGCAACATCTACAACCCCGAGCAGATGAAGGCCGATGGCTTTACCTACTACTCGATCGGGCGGTGAACGTGGGACGGTGCTGGTCACCGGGGGCGCGGGCTACATCGGCAGCCATGCCGCCAAGGCGCTAGCCGCCGCGGGACGGCGGGTCGTCGTCTACGACAACCTGACGCAAGGGCATCGCGAAGCCGCCCTGGGCGCCGAACTGGTGGTCGGCGACACGCGCGAAGTGGCGCGGCTGCGCTCGGTCATCGCGGAGCGTGGCGTCTCGGCGGTCATGCATTTCGCCGCCTGGGCCGCGGTGGGCGAGTCGGTGCGCGACCCGGTCGGGTACTATTCGAACAACGTGGCCGGGACGCTGTCGGTGCTCGAGGCCATGGCCGCCGAGAAGGTGCCCTCGTTCGTCTTCTCGTCAACCTGCGCCGTCTTCGGCGAGCCCGTGAGCACCCCGATCGCCGAGGGCCATCCCACCCGTCCGATCAACGCCTACGGGGAGACCAAGCTGGCCGTCGAGCGCGCGCTGCCGCACTACGAGCGGGCCTACGGGATTCATTCGATCAGCCTGAGGTACTTCAACGCCGCGGGCGCCGATCCCGACGGAGACCTGGGGGAGGACCACCGGCCGGAGCGGCATCTCATCCCCCTGGCGCTCGAAGCGGCGCGCGGCGGCGGATCGCTCGAACTCTACGGCGACGACTATCCGACGCCGGACGGCACCTGCCTCCGGGACTACATCCACGTGTGGGACCTCGCGCAGGCGCACCTGCTGGCGCTCGACCGGCTGGAGCGCGAGCCCCGGTCGGCGGTCTACAACCTTGGCGTCGGGAAGCCGTTCTCCGTGCGCGAGGTGCTGGCGTCGGTGGAGCGCGTCACCGGGCGGTCGGTGGCGCGCTCGGTCATCCCCCGCCGCGACGGCGACCCCGCGGTGCTCTTCGCGTCGAACGCGAAGATCCGGGCCGAGCTCGGGTGGAGCCCGAGGTTCACCGACCTCGACGACATCGTGGCGACGGCGTGGCGCTGGCTGCAGGCGCACCCCGTCAAGTACAGCGGGTAACCGACATGACTTCCGGATCGACTCGCTTGCGCGGCGTGCTCGCCGACCCGCTCCTGTCGGTCGTCATGGCGGCCTACAACGAACGGGAGACGATCGAGGAGATCGTCCGGCGCGTGCTGCTCGTCCCCCTCCGCATCCAGCTCATCGTCGTTGACGACGGATCGACCGACGGGACGCGGGAGATCCTGCAGCGGCTGCGGCAGGATCTGGAGTTCGAGCTGGTGCTCCAGGATCGCAACAGGGGCAAGGGGGCGGCGCTCCGGCGGGGGTTCCAGGAGATCCGGGGGGACCTGGTGATCATCCAGGACGCCGACCTGGAGTACTCGCCGGAGGAGTACCCGGCGCTCATCGCGCTCATCTGCGAGGGGCGCGCGGACGTGGTGTACGGGTCGCGATTCCTCGGCCGTCACCGCGTGTTCCTGTTCTCGCACTACCTGGGGAACTGGATCGTGACCTTGCTGGCCAACATCCTCTACAACACGATGCTGACCGACATGGAGACCTGCTTCAAGGTCATGCGGGCCGGGATCGTGCGCGGGATGACGCTCCGATCCGACGGCTTCGGCATCGAGCCGGAGCTGACGGCGAAGATCTTCAAGGGCGGGCACCGGGTCTACGAGATCCCGATCACCTACGACGGCCGCGGGTACGAGGAGGGCAAGAAGATCACGTGGCGTGACGGCTTCGTCGCCCTGTGGATCCTGCTCAAGTACCGGATCACGGATTGAACCCGTTCCTGCGCCTGCTTCGGTTCTCCCGGCCCTACCGCGCGCGCCTCGCCGGCGCCTTCGCGTGGATGATCCTCTACGCGCTCGGCACGGCCGGCGTGGCCCGGCTCATCCAGAACATCTTCGACGAGGTGCTGGCCACGGGGCGCAACCTGCTGTTCGTGGCGGGCGCGCTGGTCACGGCGAGCGCCGCCAAGGCGCTCGGCGGCTACTTCTCGACCTACCTGATGGCGGACGTCGGCCAGCGCGTCGTGATGGACGTGCGCACGCGGCTGTTCCGGCACATGCTCGACCAGTCGGCGGCCTTCTTCGCGCGGCGGAGCACGGGGCAGCTGGTGTCGCGGATCACCAACGACGTCGGCCAGGTCCAGCAGGCGGTGTCGGAGGCGATCGGCGATCTGCTGCGCGAGTCGCTGGCGCTCGTCGGCTACGCGGCGCTGCTGTTCTACTACGACGCGACGCTCGCGCTCGTGTTCCTCGCGGGCGCGCCGCTCGTCGTCTACCCGCTGGACCGGCTCGGGCGGCGCATGCGCCGCACCTCTCGCCGCAGCCAGGAGGAGATCGAGCATCTCTCGCACGCGAGCGCCGAGGCGTTCACCGGGCACCGGATCGTCAAGGCCTTCGCGACCGAGGCCCGGGAAGCCGGCCGGTTCGGCGAGGCGTCGCTGCGCCTGTTCCGGGCGAACATGAAGACGACGGCGGCGCTGTCGGCGCTGCCGGCCATCATGGAAATCCTGGGGGGCCTCGGGATGGCGGCCGCGCTCTGGTACGGCGTGCGCGAGATCGCGGGCGGGAAGCTGACGCCCGGCCAGTTCACCTCGTTCTTCGCGGCGCTGTTCCTGATGTACGGCCCGGCCAAGAAACTGAGCCGCGTCAACGCGAGCTTCCAGCAGGCCACCGCGGCCTCCGAGCGGATCTTCGAGATCCTGGACGTCCACTCGGAGGTCGAGGACAGGCCCGGCGCGGCGCCGCTCGCCGGCCTGCGCCGCGAGATCGAATTCCGCGACGTCGGGTTCCACTACGACGACGAGCGGGCCGGGCCGATCCTGCGCGGCGTCTCGCTGACGATCCGCCGCGGCCAGACGGTGGCCGTCGTGGGGCGCAGCGGCGCGGGCAAGACGACGCTGGCCAACCTGCTGCCGAGGTTCTACGACGTCACCGGCGGCGCGATTACGATCGACGGCGCCGACATCAGGGACGTCACGCTCGCGTCGCTGCGGTCGCAGATCGGGATCGTGACGCAGGAGACGGTGCTCTTCGACGACACGATCGCCGGCAACATCGCCTACGGGTCGAACGGGGTCGGGCAGGACGCGATCGAGGCGGCCGCGCGGGCGGCGAACGCGCACGACTTCATCGCGGCGATGCCCCAGGGGTACCGGACCGTGATCGGCGAGCGGGGCCAGCGCCTGTCGGGCGGCCAGCGCCAGCGCCTGGCCATCGCGCGGGCGCTCGTCAGGAATGCCCCGATCCTGATCCTCGACGAGGCGACCTCGTCGCTCGACGCCGAGTCCGAGCGCCTCGTGCAGGGGGCGCTCGATCACCTGATGGCCAACCGCACCGCCATCGTGATCGCGCATCGCCTGTCCACGATTCGGCGGGCGGACTTGATCGTCGTGCTCGAACGAGGAAGGATCGTAGAGGCGGGACGCCACGACGAGCTGCTCGCGCGCCCCGGTGGACAGTACGCGCGCTTGTACGCAATACAGCTGGCCGCCGAGCGCTGGCCGGCAGACTAATCGGCAGTAGGTGCAGGCAGTTGTACGTAGGCCGGCCCTTCAGGGCCGGCGTGTCCGGCGGGCCTGAAGGCCCGCCCCACGGGCGGTTCCACTCGTCGCGAGGCGTAAGGCGTGAGGCTTCTATCTATGTTCAGATCAATGACCGGTTTCGCATCGCTCACCAGGGAAGACCCGCGGGCCACGGTGGGCGTCACGCTTCGCGCCGTCAACCACCGCTACTTCGACGTGCAGATCCGCCTGCCGCAGGGGCTGCTCGCGTCGGAAACCAGGCTCAGGAACCTGCTGCAGAGCCACGTGGCGCGCGGCCGCGTCGAGCTGAGCGTGTCGGTGCAGCTGCGCGAGGCGCCGGTTCCCGAGATCGAGCTGCACGAAGGCTTCGTGCGCCGGCTGGGGGAGGCGATCGACCGGGCGAGAGCCCAGGGCGTCGTGAGCGGCACCCTCACGCCCGGCGACCTCGTGCGGATCCCGCAGGCCCTGGTCATCAAGGAGCGCGCGGCCGAGTCGGCCGAGGAGACGGCGGCGCTCGCCGGGCTGGTCGAGTCGGCGGTGGAGGAAGCCGCCGGCGCGCTCGACGAGATGAGAACGCGCGAGGGGGAGCACCTGCGCAAGGACCTGGACGACCGGCGGGAGGCGCTGGCCGCCCTTATCGAGCGGGTCGCCGGGGCCGCCGCGGAGGGGCGGGCCGACGTCGAAGCCCGGCTGGCCGAGCGCGTGAGGGAACTGAGCCGGGACCTGCCGGCCGATCCCGCGGCCATTGCCCAGGAGATCGTCCGCGCCGCCGGCCGGTCGGACATCAGCGAGGAAGTCGTGCGCTTCCGGGCGCACCTGGCGCACTGGGCCGTGCTCGCCGGCGGCGACGAGCCGTGCGGCCGCAAGCTCGATTTCCTGCTCCAGGAGATGAACCGGGAGGTCAACACGATCGGGTCGAAGGCCGACGGCCGGTCGGTGACCGAGCTGGTGGTGACGGCCAAGGCCGAATTGGAGAAGATGCGGGAACAGGTGCAGAATGTCGAATAGACGAGGCCGGTTGTTCATCCTGTCGGCGCCGTCCGGCGCCGGCAAGACGACGGTCGCGCGCCGCGTGATCGAGACGACGGGGCACGTCGGCATCTCGCGGTCCTACACCTCCCGGCCCGCCCGGGCTGGAGAGCGCGACGGCGTGGACTACGACTTCGTCACCCCGGATCGCTTCCGCGAGCTTCGCGCCGCCGGGGCGTTCCTCGAGTGGGCCGAGGTGTTCGGCGATTTCTACGGCACCGGCGCCGCGGAGACCGAGGCGCGGCTCGCCGCCGGCGAGGACCTGCTGCTCGTCATCGACGTGCAGGGCGCGCGGAAGGTCCGGCAAGGATGCGTCGAGAGCGTCGGCATCTTCCTGCTGCCGCCGTCCTACGGCGTGCTCGAGCAGCGGCTGCGGGGACGCGGCCGCGACCCCGAGCCGGCGATCATGCGCAGGCTCGCGACCGCGCGCGAGGAAATGAAGGCCTGCGGCGAGTACGACTACGTGGTAGTGAACGACGAGGTCGAGGCCTGCGCCGACAGAGTGAGGGCGATCCTCCTCGCCGAGCGGTCGCGGCGGACGGCCATGGCGGCGATCGCGGAAGAGGTGGCGGCCACCTTCGCCGCGCCGCCGGGACGCGGGCAGGGAGCCTGAGGTCGCGCTTATGTCGAAGATCGTGCTCGGCGTCACCGGCGGCATCGGGGCCTACAAGGCGGTCGAAGTGGCCCGCGGCCTGCAGAAGGCCGGCCACGACGTCGTCGTCGTCATGACGAAGGCCGCCACCGAGTTCGTCGGGCCGCTCACCTTCGAGGCGATCACGCGCCACCGGGTGATCACCGGCCAGTTCGAGCCGGGCGCCAACGCCGACATCGAGCACATCGCGCTCGCCTCGTCGATCGACCTGCTGCTGGTGGCGCCGGCGACGGCCAACATCCTCGGCAAGTTCGCCGGCGGGATCGCCGACGACTTCCTCTGCTCGCTCTACCTGGCGACGACGGCGCCGGTGCTGCTCGTGCCCGCGATGAACTCGAACATGTGGGCGCACGCGGCGGTGCAGGGCAACCTCCGGACGCTGCGCGCGAGGGGCGCCGCCGTGGTCGAGCCGGGCGAAGGGTTCCTGGCGTGCGGGTGGACGGGACCGGGCAGGCTGGCCGAGCCGCCCGAGATCGTCGCCGCGGCCGAGGCGATCCTGCGCCCGGCGCAGACGCTCTCGGGCAGGCGCGTGCTCGTGAGCGGCGGGCCGACCTACGAGGACATCGACCCGGTCCGCTTCGTCGGCAATCGGTCCAGCGGGCGCATGGGCTGCGCCGTCGCCGCCGAGGCGGCCCGGCGCGGCGCCAGCGTCACCCTGGTCTCCGGGCCGACGGCGATCCCCGCGCCTGCCGGCATCGAGGTCGTGCGCGTGCGGTCGGCGCTCGAGATGCACGAGGCGGTCATGTCCCGCGTGCCCGGATCCGACCTGGTCGTGATGGCGGCGGCCGTCGCCGATTACTCGCCGGTGAAGGCGGCCCAGAAGATCGCCAAGGACGGGGAGACGCTGGTGCTGCGGATGACGCGCACCCCGGACATCCTCGCGGAGCTCGGCGCGCGGCGCGCGGCGGGGGAGTGGCCGCGGACGATGCTCGTCGGGTTCGCCGCCGAGACGAGCGACGTGGCGGCGCGGGCGCGCGACAAGCGCCGGCGCAAGCAGGTGGACCTGATCGTCGCCAACGACGTGTCGGGCGACGACCGCGGATTCGACACCGAGCAGAACGCGGTGACGCTCGTCGCGGCGGACGGCGAGGAAGACGTGACGCTGCGGCCCAAGGCCGACGTGGCGCGGGCGATCTTCGACAAGATCGAGCGGATGCTCGCGGCGATGGCCGAAACGCGGCAGCACGCCGCCGCCAACGGAGAGTGACGTGGACTCGCGCGAACAGCTGGCCGAACAACTGGCGTTCCTCACCGAACTGGGCATCGACGGACTCAGCCGCGATCCGGCGTGGCGGTCCCGAGGCGAGGAGTCGGTGCCTCGCGAGGATCTCCCCTCCATCCGCGCCGACCTCGGCGACTGCACGCGCTGCAAGCTCGCCGGCCTCGGCCGGCGGCAGATCGTCTTCGGCGTCGGGAATCCCCACGCGCGGCTGATGTTCGTCGGCGAGGCGCCGGGCCGCGATGAAGACCTCCAGGGGATCCCGTTCGTCGGGCGGGCCGGGCAGCTGCTGACGAAGATGATCGAGGCGATGGGCCTCAAGCGCGAGGACGTCTACATCGCCAACGTCATCAAGTGCCGCCCGCCCGAGAACCGGAACCCCGAGCCCGACGAGGTCGCCTCCTGCGAGCCGTTCCTCTTCCGGCAGGTCGAGAGCATTCGTCCCGTGGTCATCGTCGCGATGGGGACGTTCGCCGCCCAGACGCTGCTCAAGACGCAGGATGCGATCTCGCGGCTGAGAGGCCGCGTGTACCGCTACGGCGGATCGAAGCTGGTGCCGACGTTCCACCCCGCTTACCTCCTGCGAAGCCCGGACAAGAAGCGGGACGCGTGGGAAGACCTCAAGCGGGCGAAGAGCCTGCTCGACGACGCCGGGCAAGCGTAGGCCATGCCCCGATTCGTTTCGGTGGCCGTGCCGGTCCCCGCGCTCGACGCCCTGACCTACCGGGTTCCCGACGGCCTTCACCTGCCGGCGCCCGGCGCGCGAGTCCTGGTGCCGGTCGGCACGCGCCGCCTGACCGGGATCGTGACCCGAGTGGGGGAGCCGCCCGCGGCGCACGGCCGCGAGGTGGCGGTCAAGGACCTGCTCGACATCTTCGACGGCGAGTCGTTCCTGCCGCCGCCGGTCGTGGCGCTGACCGAGTGGGTGGCGGACTACTACATCTGCGGAGTGGGCGAGGCCGTGGCCGCCGCCATGCCGCCATTCGCCTGGGTTGAGAGCGAGTGGCGGGTGCGCGTCACCGACGCCGGACGCGAGCGCCTGGAGCGGCAGCGCGCGTCGGCGCCCTCGACGCTGCGCGACCGCTCGCTCTCGCTGCTTGCCGGCGGCGTCTGGTTGCCGCTTCGAGGAGTCGCCTTTCAACTCGGCCGTTCCGGCGCGGGCCGCCGGGGCCGCGGCCTGCCCGTCAGGGCGGCCATCAGGGCGCTCCAGGCCGACGGACTGGTCGAAGTCGAGGACGTCCTCGGCGGCCAGGTCGATGCCGCGAAGACCGTTCGCGTGGCCGCCATTACCGACGAAGGACTGCGCGCGGTCGGCGGCGACGCGCTTCGGCCGAAGCAGCGCGCGGCGCTGGAGGCGCTCGGCAAGAACGCTGCGGGGCTCGCGCTCGCCGCCCTGCGGGAGGCTGGCGTTTCGACCGACGTCGTCGAGCGGCTGGCCGAGCGCGGGCTGGTGTCGATTCGCCGCGACAGGAGCGAGCGCGATCCGTTCGAGACCTCCTCGCTGGCCGTCGAAGGACACGGCGCGCAGGCCGACGGCCGGACGCTGACCGAGGACCAGGCCGCCGCGTGGGACCGGCTGCGCACGCTGGCCGCCGAGCGACGCTTCGCGACCGCGCTGCTGCACGGCGTGACGGGGAGCGGCAAGACCGAGCTCTACCTTCGGCTGGCCGCCGACGTGCGCTCGGCGGGCCGTTCGGCGCTCGTGCTCGTGCCGGAGATCGGGCTGACGCCGGCGCTGGCGGGAGCGTTCAGGGCGAGGTTCGGCGAGCGCGTCGCCATCCAGCACAGCGGGCTGTCGGACGGGGAGCGCTACGACCAGTGGCAGCGCATCCGCCGGGGCGCCGTGGACGTCGTCGTCGGCACGCGGTCGGCCGTGTTCGCGCCGCTCGCGTCGCTGGGCCTCATCGTCGTGGACGAAGAACACGACGGCTCCTACAAGCAGGACGACAGCCCGCGCTACCACGGTCGCGACGTCGCCGTCATGCGGGGCAAGCGCGAAGGGGCGCTCGTCGTGCTCGGCTCGGCCACCCCCTCGCTCGAGAGCTACCAGAACGCGATCGCGGGGCGGTACGAGCTGGTGACGCTCGCGCGGCGGGTGTTCGACCGCCCGCTGGCGAGGGTCGAGATCGTCAACATGCGCGACGAGTACGCCGAGCGCGGCCCCGACGTCGTGCTCAGCCGCGCGCTCGTCGAGGCCACGGCCGCGCGGCTCGCCCGGTCGGAGCAGGTGCTCGTGCTCCTCAACCGGCGCGGCCTCGCCACGGCGGTCGTCTGCCGCCAGTGCGGCGGCACGGTGACCTGCCCGAACTGCAGCGTCTCGCTCACCGTGCACCAGGGGACGCGGGGCGTCATGCGCGCCCGCTGCCACTACTGCGACCACTCGGCCGTCGTGCCCCGCGTCTGCCCGACCTGCGCGGCCCCGTACCTCGTGCAGACCGGCTTCGGCACCGAGCGGGTGGAACGAGAGGTCGTCGCGGCGTTCCCCGGCGCGCGGGTGACGCGCATCGACCGCGACACCATCCGGCGCCGCGGCGCGGCCGTCGCGCTGCTCGGCCGCTTCGCCCGCCGCGAGATCGACATCCTGGTCGGCACGCAGATGATCGCCAAGGGACACGACTTCCCGAGCGTCACGCTGGTCGGCGTCGTGTCGGCCGACGTGGGGCTGGGCCTCGCCGATTTCCGCGCCTCGGAGCGGACGTTCCAGCTGCTCACCCAGGTGGTCGGGCGGGCGGGGCGCGGCGAGGAGCCGGGGGAAGCGATCGTGCAGACGCTGTTTCCCGCGCACTACAGCATCCAGCACGCGCGGCGCCAGGACTACCGCGCGTTCTTCGAAGAGGAACTGGCCTTCCGCCGCGCGATGCAGTACCCCCCGCGGGTCGCGCTCGCCTGCGGCATCGTGCGCGCGCGGACGCTCGACGAGGCGATGGCTGACGCGAACGCCATCGTGCGGGCGGTCCGCGAGTCGGCGAAGGCCGGGCACTTCGTGGTGCTCGGGCCGGCCCCGGCGCCGTTCGTCAAGCTGCGGGGCGAGCACCGCGCGCAGTTCTTCGTGAAGGGGAGTCAGCGGGCGGCGATGCGCGAGGCCGTGCGCCGGGCGCTCGACGCGCGCCCCGAGCTGCGCCGCCGCGTCGTCATCGACGTGGACCCGATGACGGTGCTGTGAGAGTTTCGCGCGGCGCCGGGCGGCGCGGCGGAGCCTACTTGCCGAGGATCACGGTGTCGATCGGCTTCGGCATGAAGCAGAGCGCCAGGATGACGGCCGCCAGGACCGCCAGGGCCAGGCGCCCGCGGCCGACCGGCACGTCTTCGTCCTCGGTCCTGGGATGACGGGGCCCGAAGGCGTAG
The DNA here is from genome assembly GCA_963776495.1 of uncultured Acidobacteriota bacterium. Taxonomy (GTDB): domain Bacteria; phylum Acidobacteriota; class Vicinamibacteria; order Vicinamibacterales; family Fen-181; genus FEN-299. The sequence continues at coordinate 1,270,103 of CAVZMW010000004.1, forward strand.
AGCATCCCGACGATCAGGATCGTCCACGCCAGCCACGACACCGAGACGAACGTCAGGCCCACCGCCGCGGCCAGCGCGACGAAGGTCACCTTGGTCGAGTGCCGCCCGAGCACCGCGTAGGAGATGTGGCCTCCGTCGAGCTGCCCGATCGGGAAGAGGTTGAGCGCCGTCGCCAGGCAGCCGAACCACGCGGCGAAGACCATCGGGTGCGCGTTCAGCATCAGGCCGTCGCGGATCCGGCCGATGACCAGCCAGTTGGCGATCTTGAAGAGCAGCGGGTCGGCGAATTCCTGCGCCGCCACCCCCCTGGGGATCGGCGCCGTCGTCGAGAGCGCCAGGCCGACGAAGAGCACCGGCACGGCGACGACGAACCCGGCGAGCGGCCCGGCGATCCCGATGTCGAAGAGCTGGCGCTTGCTCCGGATCGGCGCCCGGATCTTGATGAACGCGCCCATCGTCCCCGCGATGAACGGGGGAGGCACCGGGAGGAAGAAGGGGAGCGAGGCGTTGACCTTGTAGTAGACGCACGCGAGGTAGTGCCCCATCTCGTGCGCGCCCAGGATCGCGAGCAGCGCCAGGCTGTACCAGAGGCCGCCGGGCAGGAAGCGCCAGACCGACACGTCGGGTCCGACGCGGCCCATCATGAACTGGTAGCCGTACCAGTGCTCCATGCCGACCAGCGTGGTCGTGAAGAGCGTGGCGAGGAAGAGCGCCACATGCACGGTGAGGCGATCCCGCGGGTAGACGGCGCGAAGGAACTGGCCTGGAAGCGCCTGCCGGGACTTCGCGTCGAGCGGAATCCGCGGTACACTGACGGCATCGAGGCTGAACGGCGGCGGGGACGGCAGCGGACGGTTCTCGGACTCCGGGGGCTGCGGGCCGGTGCCGGACGTGGGAGGCGCCGCGGGAATTTCAGGGGTCGGGGCCACGGGACGGCTCAACTGATGTTCTGCAGGTCTTTGCCCGGCTTGAACCGGATGGTCCGGCCCGGCGGGATGCGCACTTCCTTGCCAGTCCTGGGGTTGCGCCCGATGCCCCGCTTGCGCGGCTTGACCTGAAAGACGCCGAAACCGCGCAATTCGATCCGGTCGCCGCGCTGCATCGAGACGCGCATCGCGTCGAACACGGCATCCACCGCCAACTCGGCCTTGACCTTCGTGATGTCCGCGGCTTTCGAGACCTCGTTGACGATGTCCACCTTGATCATGCTGTGGCGCTCCCTGGACGCTGCTAACTATCATAGGTAGAGAGACTTACACTGTCAAGGCAGGGATGGCCCCCGGCCCGCCTCGGGCGGACGACCCTCGGGGACGCTGTCGAGCAGAGGAGACCTGTGGCGAGACGAGCATTGCCGGTGGTGGCGCTGGTCGGCCGGCCGAACGTCGGGAAGTCGACGCTCTTCAACCGGATCACGCGGTCGCGCAAGGCGATTGTCACCGCCGTGCCTGGCACCACGCGGGACGGAGTCGCGCAGCCGGTGGCCTGGGAAGGCTCCGAGTTCTCCCTCCTCGACAGCGGAGGCGTGTACGGCGCGAGCGAGGACCCGCTGCACGACATGGTGCACGAGCAGGGGCGTCGCGTCATCGAGTCGGCCGACGTGCTCGTCCTGGTGGTCGATGGCCGCCACGGACGGGCCCCCGGCGACGAGGAGATCGTCAAGGCGCTCAGGGGCGCCAACGTCCCGATCATCCTGGCCATCAACAAGATGGACGACCGGCGGGCGCTCGACGGCGCGCTGGAGCTGTTCCAGCTCGGCATCGAGCCGATCGTGGAGATCTCGGCCGAGCACGGCCAGGGGATCTCCGAGCTGCTCGACGAGGTGGTGCGGCATTTGCCGGCCGGCAGCCGGGGCGCCCGCGCGGCGGGCGGCGCGGACGCCGAGGCGGCGGGCGAAGCGGCGCACGAAGCGGACCTGGCGCCGCCGGAAATCGGCGTGGCGATCATCGGTCGGCCCAACGTCGGCAAGTCGTCGCTCGTCAACCGGTTGCTGCGCGAGGAGCGCATGCTCGTGAGCGACATGCCGGGGACGACCCGCGACGCGGTGGATTCGCTGCTGAGGTGGCACCGGCGCGACTTCCGGATCGTGGACACCGCCGGCATCAGGCGGCCGGGGCGCGTCGCGAGGTCGGGCCAGCTGGAGTCGCTGAGCGTCATCATCGCCCGCCGCGCCGTCGAGGCCGCCGACGTGGCCGTGGTCCTGGTGGACGCGATCGAGGGCGCCACCGAGCAGGACGGCGCCATCGCCGGGGAGGCCGAGAAGGCGGGCTGCGGGATCATCGTCGCCGTCAACAAGTGGGACCTGGTCAAGCCGCAGGGGCCGGATTTTGCCAAGACGTTCGACGACGAGATGAGGCGGCGGCTGAAATTCCTCGAGTTCGCGCCGGTGCTGCACATCTCGGCGGCGACCGGCGAACGGACGCCGCGGCTGCTCGAGACGATCGACAAGGTCGCCGAGTCGCGGAAGCGGCGCGTGAGCACCGGCGAGCTGAACCGGTTCGTCGAGGCCGTGACGGCCGTGCACCCGCCGGCGAGCCCGGGGCGGAAGGCGGTGCGGATTCTCTACGCCGCGCAGGTCGGCGTGGCGCCGCCGTCGTTTGTCTTCTTCACCAACGTCGCGACCACGTTCCACTTCTCGTACCAGCGGTTCCTCGTGAACCAGCTGCGCGAGTCGTTCGGGTTCCTGGGCACGCCGATCCGGATGCAGGTGCGCGCCCGGCGCGACCACAAGGGGGCGGCGGCCGGGAAGAAGCGCTGACGCGCGCGGCGTGGCCGCCCGGACCGGCTCCGGGCTTTGGGCTTTCGACTCTCGGCCGCGTCACGCATACTGGAACCGCGGGCGTAAGGCGAGCTGGGAAGATGACGCCGGCCCTGAATCGGAGGCCGCGACTTTCAGTCGCCGGCAGGGCCGGGCGCCTCGCTCGTGCGCCGCTCCGTCCCTCGACCTTGCTCGGGGCGCCCTGAGCGACAGTCGAAGGGCGCAGGCCGGGACAGCGTCCTCGCGGTGCCGCGATTTCCTGATCGGGGCGTCGGGCTTGGGCTATTCGCGCTGGGTCGACCGCACGCCCTGCGCCCGGGAAATCGCGGCACCGCTCCGCCTCCGCCAAGGCTCCGGCGGACCGCCGAAGCTGGGCGCGAAGGCGGTCGTCGCTTTCCGTGTCATCGCGGGACGGCCGGCTACGAAGGCCCGCTCGCGACGCATCCCGTCCCCGCCGGCTCGCGCTCGAATCGCGGCGTGCTTTGTAGCCGGCGGGTTGGCGCTCTGCCGCGCCGCCGGGCTCCGCAAGCGTCGTTGTCATGGGCAAGTATGAGTTCCTGGATCATGGCGCAGTAAGGCTGGGGCGTAGGGCGCAAGGCGTAAGGCGCGTGTTATACTTCGCCGTCAGGACCGTGGCAGACACTTCCATCGACATTCCGAACCGGGCCGCTTTCAAGGCGTCGGAGGTGTGCGAGATCGCGCAGATCCCGTCGTACGTCCTGCGGTCGTGGGAAAAGGAATTCCCGGGCCTCGGGGCGGCGTCCCGTCCGGGCGGTCCCCGGATCTACCGGCGCGAGGACGTCGAGCAGATCCTGCGGATCAAGCAGCTCGTGTTCACCGAGGGGCTGACGCTCGCGGGTGCGCGGCGGAAGATCGAGGGCGACGCGCCGATCGAGGAGATCCTGGATCTCCCGCCCGTGGTCCCCGAGACCGTCAGGACGCGGGTGGCCGAGGCGCGCGAGGGCCTCAAGGAACTCCTGAGTCTGCTGTCGGAGCCGATCGGGAAGGCGCACGCGGCGGCGCCGACGTGGCCGCCGCAGAAGCCGGCGCGGGCGGCGTCGGCGCTGCGCCAGCAGGACGACGAGCACCAGCGCGATCTGCCGCTTCTCGAGACTCCTGTGGAGCCGGCCGAAACTCCACGGCCGGCGCGTCGCCGCGTCACGCCGCCTCGCAAGTAATGTAGAATAGTCGGACGGGTCGGGGCGTAGCGCAGCTTGGTAGCGCACCTGAATGGGGTTCAGGGGGTCGCTGGTTCGAATCCAGTCGCCCCGACCACTTTTCGAAGAAATGGGGAGCCAGTGGGGATCCAGAACGGATTTCCTACGCTGGCCCCACCCCGATCGTCGGCGTCCCGCCAGAATCCCCCGTCCTCCCGGTCTCCGCCGTGGGACCGTGCACGCCGCTTCTCGAGCCAGGCGCGGAGTTCGTCCTCGTCCCACGCCACCGCCTGCGACGTCACGTAGAACGGGACGGGGAAGCCCGGTGTCTTCGCCAGGCGCCACACCGTAGGCCTCGACACCGCGAGCATGTCCGCCACCGCCTGCACACGGAGTAGCCGACTCATCGTCGTCCTCCGACCTTCTGTTCCGCACTCATGCTCACAGCTCCGAACACTCCCAAGGTTTCCAAAGGTCTACCGCTTCGACGGCGGGCCCACGACGACGGCCGCCGGATTCGCGGTGTCCTCGCGCCAGAGCGCGGCCGCGCCGCGGACCGTCCGCCGGATCTGGGTGGACGGGTAGTGGAGCAGGATGCCGGCCGCCTCGTTGGCCGGGTCGAGGAGCGACCAGTCAATCTCGCCCTCGTTCCACGTCTTCGACACTGAGCGCGGCGCCGCCTTCACGAAGCGGCCGAGCGCCGCGAAGCCGCGAGAGCCGGCCGGCCCTTCGTAGCCGGCGTACCCCTCCACGGCGCCGGCGAGTTCGCGCACGCCCCAGAGGCTCCCCATCCCGTACGAGAGGTTGGCGAGCACCAGGCGCTTGATGTAGGCCTTGCGGTCGTCCTCGTCGGCGAGCGCCAGGTTGCCGCGGACGGCGTCCACCGCGACCTGGTTGAGCGTGGAGGGCAGGACCCACAGCAGCAGGATGTCCGACGCGAACTTGGCGAGCGTAGTCGGGTCGCGGAAGTCGACCTTGGCCTTGGCCTCGACAAGTTGATTCTGCAAGACCCCAATCATGTAAGACCCGAACGTGGTCCAGACCTTCTTCGCCTGGCCGCCGCGCATCGCCGAGGGCAAATCCTTGATCGTCCCGCCCCCCTGCGAGTCGAGGACGGCGCGGTCGGCGAGCGACACCGCCCAATCGCGCATCACGTCGGCCGCCAGGTCGGTGGGCATCTCGGCCATCGCCTTCTCGAAGGCGCCGAGCCAGCAGGAGATGTTGACGACGCGCTGCGACTGCGTCATCGCGTAGAATGTCGCGTTCCGCAGGTTCTCGATCCCGACGCGGTCGTTCGTGACCGTGCGGAACGCCGCGTCGACCCAGCCCCCGATCCGCCCGACGTCGGCGTTGGCGAAGTCGCGCACGTCCCGGAACTGGTTGCGCCCCATCGCCCGCATGGTGGGGCTCACGTCCTCGACCCACCGGACGGTCTCCGCGAACCCGCGCGGCCCGTGGAACCACGTCTGGAAGCCCTTGGCGAACCACTTGGGCCCGATGCGCACGACGGTGTTGAAGTAGCCCAGCTGCTGCATCGCGGCCGACAGCGCGTTGAACCCGAGGCCGGCCACGGTCAATCCCGATCGCAGCCAGCCCAGGCTCCGCTCGACGCCGTCCATCGCCGGGACGTCGCCGAGCGCGATGTCGGTGAGCCCGTGCCGGATCTCCTTCAGCAGCAGGTCCCCGTGGGTCTCGAGGATCGCGTGCTGCAGGTCCCGGTCGGCGAGCAGGTGCCCGATGTCGTTGAGCGGCTCGTAGTGGGTGATCGCCTGGAGGACCTTCCCAAGGCGCTGGTCAATCACGCCGAAGTCGAGCCGGACCTGTTTCGCGACGCCGGGTTGCCGCTCGGTGAGCATGCCCGTGCTCGGCTCGGGGAAGCCGTAGGCTGCAGGCTTGGCGATGCTGGCCAGGTCGAGCTCGACCCCGCTCGTGGTCGAGGGGCTCAGGCGCTCGTCGTACGCGAGCGGGAAGTAGCCCCCGCGAATCGTGCCGTGGGCCGCGACAATCTCCGCGGGCTCGACCCGGGTCATGGGGATCCCGTTGATGCGGCGGTGGAGCGCGTCGAGCTCCGGGGCGAAGGCCCCCACCAGGTCCAACACGCCCTGGACGAACTGCAGCTCCTCGTGGCTGAGCGAGTCGAGGATCGGCTGGACGTTCCCGCCCCACGTCTCGCCCCGCTGCAGCACGCGGCGGCTGCTCTCGCTGCCCCAGTTGAGCGCGACCATGAGGCGTTCCATCCGCGAGAACGATTGCCCGATCTCGGGGAGGAAGGTCCGCGTGTAGAGGTCCGGCGTGCGGCCGAGCCACTGCACGCGCAGCGCCGCCAGGGCCTGGTGGGCGTCGACTTTGCGGTCCTCGAGCGCGGCGCCCGCCTTGTCGAGGAGGAACATCACGTGGCTGGTCATGACGCCGCCGTCCCGCCACCCGTCGAGCTGTCGGCAGATGGAGGTGAGCGTGCGCTGGGCCGCGAAGTAATCGCCCCACGAGCGTTTCCGCTGGGCACCGGGGTTGCGGTCGCGGGCGACCTGGCGGGGCTTCCCGCGGAAGTGCGACCGGACCGAGTCCGTCGCCTCAGCCGCGACCACCGCAATCTCCTGTTTCCGCAACGCCTCGGAGAACCGGCCGTCCTCGAGCGCCCAGTGCTCAATCGTCCGGATCGCGTCGGTGAGCGTGCGCACCTGGTCGACGGTGAGCGTCTTCACGTCCACCGGGCCCGTGCGGTACCTGACCTCCCCGGGGAGCGTGGCCTCGAGGCCCCGCCCCGCTCAATCCAGGAGCCACTCATCGAGCGGGGCGCGCTCGGCCAGGATCTTCTCGGGCACCGGCGCCAGGCCGTACTGGTCGAGCAGCCCGAAGATCTGGGCCAGGTGGCCGCCGCCGCGCTTGCCAATCCGCTCCTGGGCGGCCTTGGTGGTCAACTGCCGCAGCGCGTCCGTGCGCGCCCTGACGTCGTCGCGCGCCGTCGCGAGTTCGCGGAACATCGCGCGCGCCCAGAGCTCTTGTCGCTTGGCGAGGATGGCACCCTCGAAGTCTCCCTTGGCCGCGGCGGCAATCGCCGCCCTCGACGCCCGCGCCTCCGCCGCCCAGAAGACGTCGGGCCGCAGGAACTGCAGGACCGTGCCGCCGGCGCGCTGTCGGGCCAAGCGGCGGACGTCCTCGGCCTTGGGCATCGCGGATTCGATGAGGGTCGGGGCGCCGCGGCGTTCCGCCTTGATCCCGCGGAGCTCGGCGCGGAGGCGGTCGACCTCGGCTTGCTTGCGCCCCTCGGCCATCGCAATCCGGAGCTTGGCCTCGGCCTCGAGGTAGCGCCGCTCGTAGGCGCGCTCACGCTCGGCGAATTGCTCGGGCGTCTCGCCCTTGCGACGCGCCCGGTCCACGAACGGGGCCACCTGGCGTCGCTTGGCGTTGAGCCGCCGCGTCTCGTCGCGGATGACCTGGTCGCGGGCCTCGCTGGCCACGGCCGCCTTCGCGCGGTCGTACAGGGTGCCGTCGGCGAGCATCCCGGGGTGGGCTTCGGCCAGGCGGCGGGTGGTCTCGAGCTCGATCGCGCGCGCGACCGGCTCGGCCTGGGCGATCGCCGTGAGCAACGCGTCCCCGGAGTCGAACCCGTAGGTCTCCGCGACGACGTCGGGGTCGAGCCCGCCCTCGTCGGTGAGGAGGTCGGCCCGGATTTCGTGAGGCGCTCGGCGCCGTAGCGGTCCACGATGGCCTGGCGCGACAGGCGCACCGGCACCGCGGCCTCGCCCTCGCCAAGCGGAGTCCCGTCCGGGCGCGTTCCGTGCTCGATGCGGCGAGCGCCTGGTAGACCGGCTGCTGGCGCACGTCGGCCGTAGCCTCGCCCTCGACGCGGGCCCGCTCGGCCGTCCATTCCGGCGTCTGCTCGCGCTGCACTTCGGCGGCCGCCTGGAGGTCCAGGGTCTCCCGGGCCTGGGCCGCAGCCGCCGCGTGGCTCGCCTGGTAGGCCGCGAACTCCGCCGGGGTGCCCCCGAACTCCTCGGCCGTGCGGAAGATTGGTTCGACGTGGCCGGCGGCCTCGGCGGCGGCAATCGCGTCGTCGGTGGCCAGCATCCGAATCGAACACGCCCCGGACCTCGGGGGTGATGGCGGTCCCCAGGTCGCGGATCGTCCGGTAGACGCCGAGCAGCCACGCGCGCAGGCGCGAGAACGCCCCCTGGAGCTCCACGCTCGGGGCCTTGCCCTCCCGCACGTACTGCTCGCCCCACTGCGCCAGCTGCTCGTGCTGGGCCGCGGAGAGGCCGCCTGGTCGGTGGCGCCGAGCTGCTGGCGGATGGCGCGGTAGTCGTCGACGAGCTGCCGCTGCGCCGGCGTCCACGTGCCCTCGTCGAGCGCGGTCACGCAATCGTGCAGGTCCCCCATCGCCTCGAGCGCCCAATGGAACCCCTCGTGGATGAAGCTCGAGGGGTTGGCGTCGGCGAGCAGCCGAATCGTCGCCTCGCCGGCGGGCCCGAAGGTGATCGACGCCCTGGGTGTCTTGGACCACTGCCACCAGCGCCGCGCGGGGACTGGCCGGATGAGGTAATCCCCCGGCTCGACACCCTCCACCCGGATGGGGTGCGCCGCCATGAAGTCGGCCGGGTCGACGCCGACGCGCGTGGCCATCGCCCGAACGCGGTGACGACGGCGGCGTTGTCCGCCGCGGCCCCCGGGGACAGCCCCGCCTGCTCGAGCTGCGTCCGAATCGCCGCGCAGCGTGGCCAGCGGGTCAGGGCGCGCCGCGGCCGCGACGGCTTCCGCCGTCCACGTGGCGCTCTCGTCGGCGAAGGCCTCGGCCGTCCGCACGCTCGGCGCCTCGGGGTTGTTGAGGTGCAGGTCAGCCGAAGGCCCTGGTGGTCCCCGGCCTTCGCCACGCGCGTGAGGTAGCGTTCGACGGGGACGGCCAGGAGCCCCGTCGCCGGCGTGCTCGCGTAGGCGTCGGGATCCCCGGTGAGGTCCGCGCGACGTCGCCGGATCCTGCCCCTTCGATTGGTAGTAGGTGGTGAACGCCTCTTTGGGGATGTAGACGGTTGCATCGGCTCGCCATCGGCGGCCCGACCGAGAAGCGTCTCCGCCGCGTCGGGCGCCCGCCCATTGTCTTCGAGTCGGCGGCCGCCGTGACGGCGGCGTCGAGGGTGCGGGGGCCCGCCGCCCGCGCCGTGCGCCAGGCCTCCCCGACGCCGGGAGCACGCGGGTGTCCACCAGGTGCCCCGCCTTCGCCCCCGCGGTGCCCGCGATGAGCGCCGAGAGGTTCCCGACGAAACGCTGCGCCGCCTCCGAGCCGCCGGCCTCACGGGTCAACGCGCTGCCCCCTGGGCGCCGGCGTCGCCGAGCAGGAGCATCGCCAAGGTGGTCACGGGCGCCTTGACGACCATGCCCACATCGCCGGCTCACCCAGCTTGAAGGCGCCTTCAATCGTGTCCGAGGCGGCCGTGTAGATAAAATCACGGTCCTCCCGGCTGAGCGCACCGTCCTTCAGGATGAGCCCGGGCAGGATCGCGGGCAGGTTCGACAGGCCGCGGAGGAACGTCTGGGCGCCCTCCGTGTAGCTGACTTCGTATCCCCCGACCAGCGACGCGACCGGGTTGGCGGAGCTGAGCGGGGAGCGCGGCTGCCAGGCGCCCGTTCGGATTGAACGACTCCGCGCCGGCGGGACCCGCGGCCTCCGCCTGAGCGTGGCCGCGGAGGACCCCCTCGAGGCGGCGGAGCACGGGGAGATTGTCCTGGGCCACCGCCGCGTGCTCCGGCTGCTGGAGCCACGCGCCCAGCGTCGGCGTCTCGCGGAGAATCTGCTCGTAGGGCGTGGCCTGGAGGCGGTCCTGTTGGTCGAACCACGGCAGGTTGCGCGCGACAATCGACGGCGGGACCTGGAGGCGATTGGCGAGACGCAGGACCTGGGCCGCCTGGTCGGGCGGCGTCGCGGCCGCCGCGCGCGCCGTCACGCGCAGCGCGGTGGCCTGGCCCTGGTGCTGCTCGCGTAAGAGCTCGGCGTAGGGGTTCTGGTCGTCCCCCGGCGCGGCGCCGAGGTCGGGCTCGGGCCCCAGGTCCTCGAGCGCCTGGTCGTACTCGTTGGCGGCCATCACTTGTCCTTTCGCACGCGCGCGAGCCAGGTGTTGAAGAGGCTGACGAGCTGCGCGTCGGTGGGGGACGGGTTCCCGGATTCGGTCCGGAACGCGTCGCGGAGCCGGCGCTGCTCGGACACCGGGATTGGCCGAGGCTCGACACCTGCGCTTGCGGGGCCTCGAACGCGAACCCGGACAGGGATTGCCCGTGGAGGCTCACGGCGAAGCCCGGCGTACGAACGTGTCGACAATCGACGCCGTCGCCGCGGGTGAGCTTGTGGCCGCGGGTCCGCGTCTCCCAATCGACCGCCTCGCGCGTCGCCCGCCGCAGGGTGTTGACGTGCTAGCGTGCGCCCGTCCGCCGTGTTCTTCGGGTCGAGCGACTTGACGGCAATCCCGACCCCGGCGAGCGTCTGGTCGATGATCGCTCCTGGTCGGTCTCGGACGCGAACAGCCCGAGGTCCGGCTTGTTCGCGCGCACCTCGGCCTGCTTCTGAGCAGCTGCTTCATCGTCCCGGGGCTGAAGCGCCCGGCGAAGTCCTGGACGAGGTCCGTCTTCGCGAACGCCTGGGGGTCGGTCGACTTCAGCACGAGCAGCAGCTGCAGCGCGTTCAGGTCGTCCGGGATGGTGCCCGCTGTGCCTTCGCCTCGGCGTAGTTCTGGAGGGCCGCCCGGATCCCGCCGTTGAACGTCGACCACGCGGGCAGGCGCATCACCGCCCCGATCCCCCGGCCGGCGTCGAGGAGGTCGTAGGCCTGTCGCGTCACGGTCTGAGGGCGTCGCGGCGGCCGGCGTCCTCGACCGCGGCGTCCTCGTCGACGAGACGCAGGGCGGTCTCTCGCACGTCGCCCTGGGCCCGATCCCGGACCGCCTGGCGGCGCTGCTCGGGCGTCCGCCGCCCGCGCGCACGGCGTCGGCGATCTGCTGGGCCTGCTGCAGCACGCCTTGGTGGGCGAGCTCGTCCGAAATGCCCTTCCATAGGGTGGGGTCGATCTCGTCTTTCGCCTGCTCGAACCAGACCTGCGCTGCCTCGATGTACCCGGCCGCCTCGAGTTGCGCGATCGCCCCACGGTGCGCCGCCGTGGTCACGGAGAGCGTCTCCGCTTTCAGCCGCTCCGGTCCGAAGCCGAGCGGCCGCGCGCTCGCGGCCAGGGTGTGCGTCGCCTCGTCGAGCGACGCTTGGAACCGTTGCGGCTCGAGCGTGTGCCGGATCGCGTCCTGAACGGCGTTGCCCACCGCGGACGTCGCCTCGTTCGCGTGGAGGGCATCAATCTCGTTGAAGACGTGGTGTTGCACGTCCGCGAAGAGCGCTGAGCGCCGCTGCGCGCGCAGGTGGCCGAAGGCGTCCCGTTGTTCGGGCGTCGTCAGCGCTGACCCGATGTCCGCCGCCGCCTGGTCAAACCCGTCGAGCACCGCCTCGGGAAGCGGCAGCGCGTCGGCGCCGTGCTGCGCGAAGGCCCCGCTCTGTGGGTCGTAGAGCGTCTTCGTCTGCCAGTCGGCGAGCAGGTTGGAGGCGCGCAGGACCGCCGTGCGGTCCGCCTCCTGTTTGGCCTCGTCGGCGATCCGACCGGCAATCGTCGCGACCTGGCCGCCGAGTCGCGCCGCGCCCTCCCCGATCGCGGCGCCGACCTGACCCTCGGCGAGTGCGGCGCCGGCGCCGAGCGAGTCCGGGGTCTCCGCGGCGCGCGCGCGGACCCCGGGGAGTGGATTGAGGTCCACCTGGCGGGTGTAGCGTCGAACGGTCGGCATACGTCCCGAATCCTTTCCTGGTCGCCGCGGCCCGCGGCGGGTTCATCAGTCTGACGCGCGCAGCTACCCGAGCACGACGAGATCGTCGACGCGGTCCCCCAGTTCGTCGACCCACGCGGACGTCACCTCGGTCGACACGCGCGGCGTCTTGAGCACGCGGCGCAGCCCGAGCTCGTCGAGCCGGCGGAGCAGCATCAGCGTGCAGGGGTCCACGCCCACGAGCGCGGGCGCGAGGCCGAGCGCGACGACACGTCCCGCAATCGACCGGTCGAGTGGGAGATACCCGACCTGCGCCTCGAGCGCGCCCTGGCGGTTGCGGTTCAACCCGTCCCGGCCGATGGCGTTGGCCACCGGACCGAAGAACTCGAGTTCGAGGGCGCGCGCGATCATCCCCTCCGAAGCGGAGTCCAGGGCCGCGTCGGCCTCCTCTTTCAGCGCGGCCAAGTAGACCGCGCGCTCCGTCGCGAGCGTGCTGAACGCGGCGCTCATCGCGTCGTAGTAGGTCTGCTTGTCGCGCGACGCGACGAACGCCGCGCGCGCGGTCACCAACGCCTGCAACGCCGTTTCCATCGACGCCAGGGCGTCTTTCATGTCGTCAGCTCGTGCCACGGTTCACTCCTTGTCTGTGACGTCCAGGACGTCGATTACTCCACGGATCCGAGGAGGGGGACGACGCGCGGGGCCGCCGGGCCCGGCGACGCCGGCGCCGCGGGCGGCGCGGCGGCCGCAGGCGGGGGCGTCGGCCGCGGGGGCAGGGTTACGACCCGCACCAGGGGCGGGGCCGGCGCGAGCCCGGACACGGCGTGCGTCGCGCGCGGCGCCGACCGCACGATGACGACGGGCCGCGGCGCCGGCTGGGCGGCCGGGGCGGCGGCCGGCCGCGCAATCGCCGGCGCCGCGGTGGGATATCGGCTGCGGACGATCATTGCGGCGCCTTGAACTTGACGTGCCGCCGCACGTGCTCGACCATCGTCCGCGTGATCGTCGCCCTGGAGCCGAGCCCGTGCTGGCCCAGGACCTTGGCGAGCGTCGGGTGATCCTTGACCCACGCCTGCGTGCGCGCGAGCAGGACCTGGGCCTCCTTCGCGCCGTAGGCGGCCGCGAGCTCACGCCGCACGGCGTCGTTGCCTTCGCGGATCGCGGCCTGGACCGCCGCGGCGTGCGCCGTGGCATCCGGAGCCCGGGCCGCCTGGACCTCACCCCGCACGTACTGGGTCACCAGGTCCGCCACGACCGGGCCCGGCAAGCCCGTCTCGTCCGCAATCGTCACGAACGACGCCCGTAGCGCGTCGCGCTCGTTCGCCGTGGCGCCCAGGGCCGCGAAGAGCGCGTCGCTCTGCGCGTCAAAGGCCTCGTTCACTTGCACGGCCGCGGGATACAGCACGTCCGCCATGGACTTTCGCTCGGGTTTCAGTGGCATCGACTCACTCCTTCGCTGTGGTGGAACGGACGGCACAAGACGCGGCCTCTGCCTTCGAGGTCCTGCCGAGTCGCGCCCTCGAGGTCTGGGCCCTTTCACGCTGGAACCGGAGCGGGTCCCGCGTCATCCGCTGGAGCAGACGGCCCCGCGGCCCCAGCGCCCGCGGTTCGTCGTCGGCGACGCGCACCATGTGCGTCGCCCGGAACGTCGACACGCTCCGGAGGTCGAAGACGTCGTCGATTCGGCGTAACTGGCCCTCGTGGAACACCTGACGCAGCGCTCGGACTCGCATCACGACACTCCTTCCGCTACTCGAACGGATCGAACTCCCGGGCCGGCGGGACCGGCTCACACACGCGCCGCAGCGGCCCCATGCCGTTCTGGCGCCAGCGCTCGGCGGTGAGCAGCTGCTGCGCGCTCGTGTGGCGCTCGGGTTCGTCGTCGGCCACGCGGACCATCGTCGTCGCGCACAAGTGCGTCACACTCGCGAGCTCGAACACGTCCCCGACCCGCCGCAGCCGGTTCTCGTAGAACAGGCGTTTCAGTGCTCGGACTTTCACCATGCCCCTCCTCCCCCGATTCCCGCCCACGTCCCGATGAAGCCTCTCCCGGACCGCCCTGGCCACGCCGCCGAACGCCCGGGCGTAGGCGGGATACCGCCCCAACCACCGGTAGTGAGTCGACCGACCCCACCTGGCGCGCCGCGCCGCCCGGAGGATGTTGCCGTCGGCCACGAACGCGTTGAGAAACGCCGCCGCTCGCTCCACCCCGAGCGCTGGGCCCCTTCGCCTCGCGGACCCTAACACTCCAAACCTTTCCAAACTGTCTAAAGCGCCCCTCACCACGGCGCCGCTTCCCGCCCCGCGCGCTCGGCCTCGCGGGTCACGAGGAGCACGGGGCAGGCCGAGCTGCGGTGGATGAACGCCGTCCCGCCCGCGGGCTCGATCGCCACGGCCCCGCACGCGGGGCACGTCCACTCGAGGAATCCGTGGTCGCGCAGGCGCGTCTGCAGCTGCGTCTCATCCAGGGGCCCGATCACGTCGCCAAGTGCGACACCCCGCCCCTCGAGCTCTTGAAGCAATCGGGCCTGCACCTTCGCGCCGGCGATCGTTTCCCCGTACTCGCCGGGCGACATCGGCTGCGCTGCTTGGCTAGGTCGCTCGTGTCGCGTCACTTCCCACCGCCTGCGCACATGATCTGCTGCCACCCGTTGTCGGGTCCTCTCGGCGCCGTTCTTCGGACGCGTGCGATCCCGGTCCGGAAGACGTCGCTCAGTTGAGCGAATCCCCTTTCAGGGTTCTGGGGGACACATACGCGCCCGGGAGGGCGCGCCGCCTCTTCTTCTTTTGTCCTTCCAGAGAAGTACCTTCCGAAGTACTTCGGTGGGCACTGTGCCCGGTGAGGACGGGCGTAGTGCCCGGTCACCCGGCGGGCAGGATGCCCGGCCACCTGTGACACCTTGTCCGGTCACCCCCACACTCACCGGGCGTAGTGCCCGGTCAGTTGCAGGGTTCACCGGGCAGGATGCCCGGTCACCTGAGAGCAGTCCGCGGCTCAGGTCGGGCACGATGTGCACCGGCTCGCCGGCGGCATCGAACGGCAGGACGTAGAGGTAATTGAAGTGGCTGCCGAACAGGACCCGTCCCGCCACCGTAAAGAGACGATCGCCTCGGGCCTGGTGTCGCTTCAGCACGCGCCGCACGCTGCGCTCATCCAGGCCGCTCAGTCTCGCCATCGTGGCAATCGACGGCCAGGCGGTGAACCGGCCGTGATCGTCGGGGCGCCCCATGAACCCACACAGCGTGAGTGCCAAGAGCACCTCGCTCGAAGAGAAGTCGTGCCCCGCGCGCAGCCGCCGGTGCAGCTCCAACCAGGCAACGATCGGCCGACCGTCTGACCCCACGTGGCCTACTCCTCGACCGCGGCGCCGCCGCCTAACACGAGATCGCGGCTGTGGCGGCCCTTGAGGTACGCCTCCACGTCGGCCCGGGAAAACAGCCGGACGCCCCCGGTCGCACGAGTCGCCTGCAAGCGGCCGGTGCGCACGAGGAATCGGACGTACTCCGACGAGCAGTCAATGCGCCGCGCGACCGCTCCGGTCAGCATCCAGTCCGCGGAACCCTTCTGTTCTGACATGAGAAGGAGCGTAGAGGAACGCGCCCGCCCGCGTCTAAGGCCAATCGAGGGTCAAATTGTGAAATTGTGAGTTCCAACCTGCAGGCGGAGCGAGCGGCGGCGCGGCGGTGGGGCGAGCAGCTTCAGGAGCAGCGGGCTCATCGCTGGGATCCTGAGCGTCTGAAGCTGAGCCGCCGCCGCGTCTTCGGTATCAAGGCGGGCCCTCAGCCGTAGCGCCTGTGTTCTCTGTTCTGAGCGAAGGGCGGAGTTTGCGTTCTTGTGCCGCTGCAGGAACGCCTCGGCTTCCTTCCGCGTCGCCCGCCGTGGCCCTGAGCGAGCGTTGATCGCCCCGTGAAGCGCCCGCCAGATCTCGTGCGCGGCCCTGATTTGGTCCCGGGTGAACCAGGTCACGATCTCGATTCGGTTGCGGCCTGGCCACACAACCGCGGTCAGGTACGCAAACCCCGCCCGGACCTGTCGTCGCTCAAACGTCGGTGTCACGGACGGCGAGTTCGTTGGCGATCGCGTCGCAGCTTGTCGCAGCTTCTCCCCGAAGGGGAGCAGGCAGGCCGCCAGCTCGGCCATCGCGTCCGCGTGAGGGCTGTGTTCTCGGCGGGCAATCTCAGCGTATTCGTCGAGCTCGCGCTGGTGGGGTGTCACCCTCTGGTCGATGAAGGTCCACACCGTGTCGGCGTGGGCTCGGCCCAGCCGGATCTGGATCGTCGCTGGCTTCGTCACTGTCCCCTCAACGACGCCCTGGAGGGAATCCGGCGGCAGGCGAGCAGGGTCCTCGCTCTTCGCTGATCAGGCTAGCCGCCGAGTCTCATTCTACGCGCTACCGCGCGAGCCCGAGCGCCCGCTCGACGTCGAGCCGGGCGTAGCGACGCTCGCGGTTCACGGTGACGCTGACGATGTGGTGCCGGGCCGCCCAGTCGCGCGCGGCCTGGAGCGGCCGCTTGCGCGTCGTGAGCCGCAGGTACTCCGCGAGCTCCGGCGTGCTGAACGACGGCGACGCCGGCGCCGCACGTTCCGACTCGAGCGGCGTCCCCACCCGGCGCGCGATCTCCTCGAACCGACGCTGGATCGAATCCGCTCACCGTGCACCCCCGAGCCGGCGCCCGAGTTCGAGGCCGATGAGGAAGCCCGCTTGCGCGTACACGTGTTCGCTGGCCGCCAGGACCTCCCCGGGGTCCTGGTCGGGGTCCCTCGTCGGAAGCCCGCTCACGTCGTCCTGCAGCTTTCGGTACCGCTCGTCGGTCACCTCCGGCGAGTCCTGGTGCCGAATGCTCTCCACGAGGCCGGTCCATCCCTCCAGTCCGGGATCCGATTCTGGGCCCAGGAACGTGAACCAGGTGTCGGTGATATCGGCGAGCTGTTGGTCAACGAGCTCGCGGGCGAGCTCCTGGGGATCGATCGGACGAGCGGCCTTCTTCGGCATGGTGGCCTCCTGGCGCCTCTGGCGCCGAGTGGCCGGCGGGTCTACACTGGGGCAGGCTCGCCGGCAGGGTTACGCTGCTGACGGGTTCAGGGCCGGTCGGACGATGACACGCCCGATCGGTCCGCTTCTACGCACGCCGGCGCGGCGTCGGTCGCGGCCGCGCGGGTTTCACGGGGACCCGCGACGCCAACCACAGGGCCACGCCGCGGCGGATTTGCTCGGACGGCGTGACGCCATCCCGTACGCGGATCGCGTGCATCGCCTCCACTTGTTCCGGGTCGAGGTAGACGTTATACCGTGTGCGTGTGGGTGCCATGTCGCTCAGTATACAGACATCTCCGCACGTGTCAAGAGGAATCGGACAGCGTAGGATCCTTGCGATGCGTGCCCCGTCTGCAGCCGCGCCCGCGACGTCGCCCCCGATCGTCGAGGCCTCGATCCCGTGGCCCGCGCACCTGGCGATCGCCGTCTTCGCGCAAGCCCTCGCCGACGCTCGGTCCGCCACTCTCCCGCGCCGGATCCGCGACCAGGCGATCGACTTCCTCCTCGAGAGCGACGGGCTTGAACCCTGGGCCCACCTCCTCGGCGTGGACATCGACCGGGTGCGAGGCTACGCGCGGCGGGCCTTACACGCCACGGGCCCGATCATCCCGGTCATTCACCGCGTCGCCCGGCGGCCGCGCGCGAAACGACCAGCCGCGACATCCGCCGGCGCCGCGGCTCCCTGGCCCGCCTGGCCACGACTGGCGCCTGGGGTGGTCAACGATGCCCCCGGTGCGAGCGAGGCCGCTACGGCCCGCTCAGGCTGCACCTCGGCCCCGTGGATGACGCGCGCTGTTTGACAGCTGCCGCGGCGAGGTCGATACTGACGTGGAGACGCGCCAACAGGCGAGTCTCCACGGCCCAGGACCCGGCTTTTGTCAGTCGGTCACGCCTGGGCCGGTCTCTGCGGTCGAATCGTCCAAAGGTTTCCAAAGGTCGGTGTCGACCCGTCGGCGCGTCCCCGCCGCTTACGCCCGCTTCGAAAACGCCAACACCGACGCCGCCTGGCTGGCCAGGATGGCCGCAAAGCGACGGTCCCACGCCTCGAGGGCGGCCCGCTTCTCCGCATCGAACTCGTAGCGCTGGTAGACAGCGGTGGCGCGCGGCCCGGCCTCGGTGTGGTTGAGCACGCGGGCAATCGTCCCGTTCGCCACGCCGGCCTTGGCCAAGTTGGTGGCGCACGTGCGCCGCAGGTCGTGCCGGTGAAACTCGAAGGGGAGGATGGGCTTGCCCTTGGCGTCCTTCGCGCGCGCCAGGTCGGCGGCCGCCTTCTTCGCCCGCTCGGCCACCGACCCGCCCGCGTCACCGGCAAACACCCACCGGGAGTCCTTCGGGCTCGCCCGCTGGGAGTCCTTCAGCAGCTCGACCACCCGATCGGTGAGCGGGACCCGGTGCGCCTGGCGGTTCTTCGTGGCGTCCTCGGGCAGTTCCCACCATTTGGCCTCGAGGTCGACGTGGGCCCAGCGCATCTTGAACACCTCGCCCGGCCGTTGACCGGTGAGGAGCAGCACTTGCAGCCCACGGGCGATCATCGGGCTGATGGGCGCCGCCGTGCCCTCCTCGGCGCCGCGGCGGCGGAGCAGCTTCGCGGCCTCGAGCGCCGCCCACAGTTGCCGGAATCTCATCGTCGGTGAGGACCCGCACGCGGCCGCGTTCCTGGCCCCCAGGCTTCGGCAGGCGCAGCGCGGGGTTGGTGAGGATGCCCGGCGCGTCTTCCTCGAGCGCGCGCGTGTAGATCCGCGAAATGAGGGCGAGGACCCGGTTGGCCATCACCGGGGCCGGCCGCTCGGCGATCAGTCGAAGCACCGCCCGCACGTCGGCGCGCCCGATCTCGTTCGCCTTCCGGTCCCGCCAGTGGGGGAGCAGCTCGTGGTCGATGATGCGCTGGTCTTCCCGCCAGGACCGTTTCGTCTTCTTCGCGTACTCGGCGAGATACCAGGTGGTCAGCTGCCCGAAGGTCTCGATGTCTTTCCAGGCGGCCTTTTGCCGGGCCGGATCCTCCCCCAGGACCTCCACGGCCCGGCGCTTCTCGAGCGCCTGGCGGCGGGCCTTCTTCAGGCTCAGGGTGGGGTAGGTGCCAAGGGTCAGGCGTTGCATCCGCCGCGACCCCGCGGGCCGGTAACGGAAGCACCAGGTCCTCCGGCCACTCGGCGCGACGCGGAAGACGAGGCCCGTCTCCTCGGTGTCGAAGTAGTCCACGCGGCGCGCGGCGGGCGGCTTGACGGTGTCGAGGAACCGATCGTAGAGCGTGCGGGTGGGCATCCACATTCTCCTGACTCCGAATCAGGGAGTCGGTCTGGGGAGCCAATGGGGATCCAAACGGCGCTAGTCTACCCGATCATGGCTGATCACGCTAGGGGGCGGTTCGGCCCTGATCTGGCGGGCTTCTCCGTGGACTGGCCGTCACGGTGGGGTACGGCTGTAAGTCGTTGATCACGGGGTCGGGGCTGAATGGGGTTCAGGGGGTCGCTGGTTCGAATCCAGTCGCCCCGACCAACCATCCTTCGATTGTCGGCTCAAGGCTCAGGGCTCAGGGCTCAAGGCTCTGGAGCTTACGACGTCTCTCGCTCTCCTGGCAGATCCAATCCCTCGTCCGGAGCCGCTCACTCGTGAACCCGTGCGGGGCGGCAGTGCGCCGGTCCGACGCCGAGGGCGACGGGCCGATCCGGGCGCTGATCGCCCCGCCGCGTCCGATTCCTCCCTCATTTCGAATCTCATTTCGAATCTGTCCCCGCCACGGTGAGGTTGCGGTAGGCTGTGGCCGCGCAGCCCGGGGCCAAGCGAGCGGTCCCCGGCCCGCAGCCGGTAATTGCCGCGTCCCATCTAACGGCTGCTGACACGCATCACAGCAGGAGAATTGAAGACGTGAACAAGGACACGCGCTTCGGGATCGTTCTTGGTGGACTGATGGCAGCGGTCTCTGTGTTGGGCAACGTGCTCGCCGGTGACCGGCATATCGTGTCACCGTTTCCGGACCTGCTGTGCCTCGTGGCCGCAGCGCTCCTCTTGTTTTTCGGCCTCGAGTACAATCATCGCAACTCGTCTCGCCTGCCGGACAGGCGGACTGCCGGGCACGTTCTGCTGACAACGGCCGGAGTGTTCGCGGCGTTGCTTGCGACCTTCGCGACGGTATGGCTGCGCAACTGGACCCCGCTCTTGGGCGCGCTGGTGCTGGTCGGCGCCTTTGTCGTCACCCTGGTAGTGGGTGGCTTCCTGATATGGGTACGCATCCCCAGAGCGGGCTGACATCGGATTGCCGACGACGGCGCTCGGCGCCGCCGTACAGACCATGGAATCATTGATACGGCAGACGAAAATCGCGGTGCTGTGGATCCTGGCGGCGGTGGCTATGTCAGCGCACATGATCCTGTTGGTCCTCGACCCGACGGCGCTGAAGAAGGCCGGCGAATGGGCCCTGACGGCGGAGCAGGGGGAGTGGGTATTCACGGCGGTGTTCTGGCTGGTCCCGCTGTGGATGGCGTTTGTCGTGATGGCGATGAAGGGCCCGGCCAATCGCTGGGTGAACTTCGCCGTGGCCATCGCCTTCACGGGTGTGAACATCTGGCATTTCTTCGTGTGTGGCGTGCCCTTGTTGAAGGGCGGTCCCTTTGCAGAGCCGATGGCTCACCACATTCTGCTGGTGGGCTCGACCGTCGTGGCGACGGCACTGATCGCCTGGTTTGCGTGGACGTGGCCCAGACAAGAGGCCTAGCGTCGTCCGGATCCGAGCCGTGATTGCGAGCCTGAGCCGCGCCAAGCTTCTCAACCGCCCCCTACGAGTCACGAGCGTGCCATGACCCCTCGAACTTACGAGCTCTACCTGCCGGCGACCTTCAAAGTCTTCCTCGTGTTCTTCGGTGTCATGTCGGTCGTGGTGCCTGTGATCGTGGTGGTCCTTGCGCGCCAGCCCAACGGTCTGCCGCTCCCCATAGCCGGCCTCTTCACTGCGGTGATCGGGTTCGTGTGGCTGTATCTCCTGCGGTTCCCACACCGAATCGTGGTCAGCGAGGACGAACGGCTTGAATTCGTCGCGGTGCTGCGCCGACGAACGCTGGCAGCCGCCGATGTGGTGGCGGTGCGGCCCTACGGCTCGCAGCCGGGGTACCTGGTTTTCAATACGTCGGGCCGCGGGATGGTCATCATGAATCGTAAGCGGTAAGCGAGCTACAGGTCGCGGGCCGGCTGCCAGTGGGCTGGCATGAGCGTCCTGATGTCGGTGATCTTCGTGGTGGGCAGCCGCCGCAAGATATCCGTCAGGTAGTCCTGCGGGTTGATCCCGCGCCGACGACAGCTGACGATGAGCGTGTAGGCGACGGCACTGCGCCAGCCGGCATCCGGATGGCCGATGAAGAGCCACCGTTTTCGGCCCACGGCCGTGGGCCGGATGTCATTCTCCACCAGGTTGTTGTCGATCTCGAACCGGCCGTCGCGCAGATAGCCGGTCAGCGCGTCGTATTCGTCGAGCAGGTACGACAGGGCCTTGCCCAGCGAGCTCTGGGGCAGGACGCTGGGCTGCAGGCCGGCCGCCTTCGTGCGCAGCGCCGCCCAGAGCGCGGGCGCTCGGTCCTGGCGGAGCGCGTGGCGCGCGCCCGGGCTGAGCGGGCGTCCCTCGTCCTCGATCCGATAGAGCCGCCGGATCTCGCCGATGAACCAGACGGCCTCGGGGACGTGATCCGCCAGCGCGGCGTAGAACCGCCGGCGCAGATGCGCGAGGCACCCGATGCGGGCGAGGCCCGTTTCGCGACGCGCCAGGGCCTGATACACCTGGTAGGCGTCGGTCTGGATCGTGCCGGTGAAGCCCGCGAGGCGGCGGCCCACCGGCTCGAGACTGCGGTGGCGGTCGAACTCGAGGAAGACATCGCCGCCGGGCACGGCGTAGAACCAGAGGTAGCCGCGCGCCGCCTTGCCCGTGACGTCGGGGTCGAGCACGCGCACGGGCGTCTCATCGACCTGGAGGTAGCCGGTGGCCCGCATCTGGGTCCACATGGCGTCGGTGATC
This sequence comes from uncultured Acidobacteriota bacterium, assembly GCA_963776495.1. Classification (GTDB taxonomy): domain Bacteria; phylum Acidobacteriota; class Vicinamibacteria; order Vicinamibacterales; family Fen-181; genus FEN-299. The sequence continues at coordinate 1,291,834 of CAVZMW010000004.1, forward strand.
GGGCGGAGCCAGTCGGCGAGGTGCTCGACCCACTGCACCATCTGCTGGCGCGGGACGCGGACGTGGTGCCGCTCGCGGAACTGCTGCTCGAGGCGATAGAACGAGAGATGGTCGTCGTAGCGCGTCAACAGGATGTGGACGGCCAGGCCGAGTCCGAGCGTGCTCTGCGGGATCAGGCGTGGCGGCAGCGGGGCGATCGCGACGCCGGCCGTGCCGCACGGGCAGGCGTATTTCGGCCGCACGATCCGACGCCGAATCAGCTTGGCCGGGACGAGGTCGATCTCTTCGGTGACCTCCTCGCCGATGCGGCGACTCGGCTGCCCGCAGCCCGGGCACCGCGTGTCGTCGGGCTCGAGCACGACGGTTTCCGTCTCGAGATGGTCGGGCACCGGCTGTCGGGCGCGCCGCGGCGGCCGCGTGCGCTCGACGGGCCGGTCCTCCGTGAGGACCTCATCGCTGGTCGGGCGCGGTCGCTGGACCTGGTCGACGACGTCCCGCTGCAGGGCCAGGAGCTGGGCTTCCTGCTCAGGCGTGAGCCGATCGGCCTTCGCGCCAAACAGCTGGCGCTGCAAGCCGGCGATGACGGCGTGCGCCTCGGCCAGCGCCGCCTGCAGGCGCGCATTCTCCCTGCGCAGTACGGCGGTCTCGGCCTGGAGCGCCGTGGCCTCCGCCTGCAGTCTCGCGAACTCGGCCGGCGGCGCCGCCGCCGCCTCGGACGCCGCGTGGCGATCGCGCGCGCCGCTCATGCCGCGAGGACCTCCCGGAAGTCGGCGGCCAGCGGATAGACATAGACGTCTTTGACCGGTACGTGGAGCGTCGTGTACCGATCCTGCCGACTGCGCCCGGTGGTCGAGCCGACCACCTGCCAATTCGCGGCGCGATAGCTCGTGCCGGCGAAGCGGTCGCGCTCGACAAACGTCTCGACGAGGACAATCGGGTGTCCGTATTTGCGCTGCCAGTCCGCGGCGAGACGGCGCAACACGCGTCCCTGGATCCAACTCGCCAGGTGCGGCACGCGCACCCAGGGCAGGATCAGGAATCGCGTGTTATTCGTCACCCAGGCGAGCCGGACGGCCCGCTGCTCGCGTGCCCAGCCAATGAACGTGTCCCGCGGCCGACAGGCCCAGGCGGCGGCGCCAAACAGCAGGCAGGCCACGAGCCGCCCCTGCGCGTCGCGCACGGTGTATTGCAGATTCTCGCCGACCGGGCCGCGGTAGCCGAGGTAATGCCACGCGGCGAGCGCCGCCCCGAACTCGGCGCGGGCCGTGCGGTCGCCACTCACCTCGGCGAGCGTGAGCGGACCGAGCGCGGCCAACGGCGCGGCGATCGGCGCGCGATCCCAGGCCCGCGCCGCCGGCTCGCGTCGCGCCATCCGATTCGAGGCCACGCGTCGCCGCGGCGGGAGCTGGAGCAGGCCCTGCGCCTCGAGCTTCAGCAGCAGGGCCCGCGTGGCCATGTCCTTGAGTCGGCCCGCACTCGTGCGCCAGTCCCAGTCCGCACAGAGGACCTCGGACAGATGGCGCCGACTCCACGCGGGATGGTCGGTGATCAGCGCGCGGATGTGCGCGAGGTCGACGGCGGTCACGTGGCGGCCCTGCACACACCGCGAGTCTGTCATGGCCGTCAGTGTGCCTGAACGCGCGCATGGAGTCCAGTGAAAAGTACGCCGCGCTCACCGTCGATACCAGTGGGCTCGCGGGCGCCCCTCCCAGCCGTGCAGCAGCAGGGTCAACTCCTCGGGACGCAGCGTGCGGCTCGCGCCGTCGCCGCCGGGCCAGCCGAATCGGCCCCGCTCCAGGCGTTTCGCATAGACCACCAACCCGGTGCCGTCCCAGTAGATCGCCTTGACGCGCGTCTTCCGCCGATTGGTGAACACGAAGAGATGGCCGCTCAGGACATCCTGCGCCAGCACCGCCTGCACCGCGGCGGACAGGCCATTGAACGATTGCCGCATGTCCACCGGCTCGATCGCGACGAAGATGCGCGTCGCCGGCGACAGGCTCAGCATCGCCGGCCGCGGAGCAGGGCGCCCACCGCCGCCGGCCGCAGCGGCTCACGCAGCCGGACCGTGACCCCCGCCGCCGTCACGATCTCGACCGCCCACTCGGGGCCGATCGCGCGAGCCGGCTGCGCCATCGCCGGGATCGTGATTTCGGCGAACGCGACGGGCCGGGCAGCGACGGCCTCGCGCCGCGCTCGGGACAGCCACCACTGCAGGGTCGAGACAGGAAGGCCGATCTGCTCGCAGAAGGCGCGCTGCGTCAAGCCGCTCTGGCGAAACTGGGACAGTGTCTGCTGGGGCGATTCGTCACGGCGGCGGCGCGCAGGGAGCGACGAGGACGTGTCAGCGATAGGCATGAGCGCCAGCCTATCCGGCTCTCGCGGCCCGCGCCAGATGCACCTGGCTTACCGCTTACCATGAATCAGTTCACCGACTTCCACCAACTGCTCTCGGAACTGGCGCGAGCGAACCCGGCCGTCGAGATCCTCGGGTGCTGACGTCCGCGGCCGCGACGTCAGCGTCCCTGGTGTCTCAGCGCGATAGGGAACCCCACCGGCGTTCTCACCAAGGTCGTGCCAGTTCAGGCGCGCATCCCTTGAGATTCGGCAGGAGTGCCAATGGGGACCGATGAAGACGTCAGAGCGCGCGGCGAAAGGGTCCTCGGTGACTGGAAGAACCGGCAAGAACAGCGGCTGGACCTGCAAGGGAAGAGGCCCTGACCCCGTTCCGCGCGGCCGCGCACAGAATCTCCGCGAATTCCAGCGTGCGAAGTACTCCTCAGTTCAGCAGGCGGCTCCCGCCGCCTCAGCCGGACACACCTCGGCGCACCATCGCCCGATCCTGTCCTGGATGAGGTCCCGCACTTCGCGCGTTCTCGCCAGTACTTCCTCGTGGGAGCCCGAGAACCCGGACGGATCGGGGAAGCTCCAATGCAGCCGCGTGGTAATCCCGGCGAAGATCGGGCATCGCTCCGCGCTCGCCTCGTCGCACACCGTGATGACGTACGCGAAGGCCTTGCCCGCCTTGATGAAATCGAACACGCCCCCGGTCTCGTGGCGCGATATATCGATCCCGATCTCCTGCATGGCTTCCACGACGACGGGATTGAGCGTGCCGGGCTCCAGGCCGGCGCTGAACGCCTCGAACTGGTCGCCACAGTGCTGCTTCAGGAACGCCTCGGCCATCTGGCTCCGGGCGCTGTTGTGAACGCACACGAACAGGACGTTCTTCTTCCGCATCGTGATTCTCCGTGTGGCAGGATTCCCGAGCTGCCAACGAATCTAGCGAACCCACGTTACAGCCGTGTTTCGAGTCGGTGTTTCGAGTCGGTTGTGCTCCGATCCCCACGGGCGTAATCTCTGACCATCGGACTTCGATCGGCGGCTCGGAGAGCCATAGCGGAGCGGGGGCATCAGATGACAACCAATCCACGGAAAGTCGGATGGTGTCTGGCGGGGTTGCTGGCGGCTTCGCTCGTCGTCGTGGCCCAGCAGGCGACCGGGGCGGCCGCGCGCGGCCAGGACGCGTCGAAGGGAAACAGGCCGGACGTCGGCACCGTCCGAGGGACCCTCGTCTACGGCTTGAGCGGAGGCGCCGGCATACGGCCCGACACCGGCAGCGACGTCTGGGTCTTCGCGGGCAAGATCCAGTTCCCGTCGGACTGCACGATCTTCTCCTCGTCCTCCGCACTCACCATCGGCGAGTGCGCGACGCGCAATCAATCGGTGCCGTTCCTGAAGTACGTGCAGGCGGACGGCAGCGGCGGCTTCGAGATCGGCAGCCTGCCGCCCGGCGACTACACGCTCGCGATCCGCTCGGCCCACGTCGGCGGAACCGACAAGCGCGACGCGGGCCACAAGTTCGCGATGTCCTGGTTCTCCATCAAGGGCGGCGACACCGTCGACGCCAGCATGAAGTTCTGACCTCGCGCGCCTGCCTCACGAACCGCCGTCCGCCCGGGCCGTCGCGTGGAGCGCCGCGAACGCTTCGCGCATCGCCCGGCGGCGGAACGTCTCGAGCAACGGCTTGGCCGCGTCCATGACCTCGCGCACGCAGCCCTCCGGGCTGTGCTGCAGTTCCGACGCGGAGAAGTGGAAGACGGTCCATCCAGCGGACCGCAGGGCGTGGTCGCGCTCGTCGGCGCCGCCAGCCGGCTCCCCGGTCCCTGTCCCCTCGTCGTCTCCTTCGAGCGTCACGGCGATCCTGGGCGAGGCGATGTGTTTCAACTCCGCGACTTGGTTCAGAAACGGGTCGGCAGGAGTGACGGCGAACTCGACGCGGTGTTCGCGCCCGTCGAGCACGACGGGCATCTGCGGCTGCAGGCTGGCGAGGTCGCCGAAATCGGTGTAGAGCGCGGCGGTCAGGTGGTGCCACCAGACGGCGAAGATCGCCTCCGCGAGGCTCGTGGACCACGACGGCAGCTCCGACTCCCTTCGGAGCCTCGTGAGCCTGTCGTCCTGCCAGACTTCCGCGCCGCGCTTCTGGGCCTGCTGGATGTGCCGCCTGACGATCTCGGCCAACGCGATGGCATCCATGCCGACGGTCCCCCTGGCACCGGCGGGTCGTTGCTGCCTGAAGTCATTCTAGATTGAAGGAGCCTCGCGCGGAACGATCATCGAGGCGCTGGCGGAGGTCGATGCGACGGTCCGGCTGGCCGTGGGGGCGGGAAGCGGGCCCTCGTCACGACGGCTGGCTCAGCGGATTCCGGTATCGTAAAGCAGCGCCACCGTCGTCACTCCCTCGGAGAGGACGGTCACCTGCTTCGGTTGCGACCCCGGTGCCACGAGCGTGGAATCCGACATGATGAGGATCAGGTAGGTGCCCGGAGGCAGGCGCACCTCGAAGTGGCCCTGGGTGTCGGTCGTGAACGTCGCGATCTGCTGGGTGTCCGAATAGACTCCGAAGCTCGCGACGAGCGGGGCATCGCACGAGACCTCGGGGACGCACACCGGTTGGATGGGGCCGCGCAGAATGGTGCCCGCGAGCCCCGTGTCGAGGATGGTCGGCCGAATAGGGCTTGTGCAACTCGCGGTCGCAGCAACCGCGCCGGCCAGGACGAGACACAGGATTCGCATCGTCGTCACCCCCGCGCGATGAAGCCTCGATAGGAGGCATCATACGACCGGCGTGGCGCGGCCTGCAAGCGGAAGCCCGTAGCCTGAAGCCTGTTGCCCGTAGCCTGCCGTTGACGTTCAGGCGGAAACCGTCTCGAACCTCGGCGACAGGATCCCTCCGTGCAGCAGAGCCGCCGGCCCCTCGAGCTGCGGCACCTGTTCGTACCCGTTCTCCTTGATCAGCCGCCTCGTGCGGCTGATGACCGCACGGTAGCTCGCCGTGTACCCCAGCTCCTCGACGGCGCGGCACAAGAAGTAGGTCAGCGCGCCGTGGTACTCGCCGTCGATGTCGGCGTCGGCCGACGACTGGTCCGACCGGCATCCGGCGATGAGGATCGCGCCGCACTCCGCCGCCCGCTCGCCGAATCGCCGCATCGCGAGGTGGTCGCGCACCGGCCGGCGAAGCCGCACGGGAGGATCGATCCAGCGGCCGCGCGCGCTCCCGCCTCTCGCCTCGAGTTCGCGCAAGCCGGTGCCGGAGTGGCACGAGTCCAGGATAACGGTCAGGCTGGCGCTCGCCGGAAGTCCGCCGACGATCGCGTGGAGGTCGTCGTCGGTGAGCGGGTTGTCCCAATCGAGGTCGTAGGGACAGATGATCTCATCGAGGCCGTCCGCCTCGTCGCCGTGCCGGTCCGGCACTTGCGAGCCGTGGCCGGAGTAATGGAACACGAGCACGTCGCCCTGCGCTGCGTCGTCGATCAGCCAGTGGAGGCCGGTGACGATCGCGGACGTGGTGGCGCGGGCGTCGGTCAGGATCCTGACCGCGCCGTTGCCTCCGAACCCGAAGTGCGCGTGCAGGAGATCGCCAACCTGCCGGACGTCGTTGAGACAGCCGCGCAGCGCGTTCTCCGGATCCGGGTAGCGGTTGATGCCGACGAGCAGCGCCTTCTTCGCCATGGCTCCTCCTTGTGCGGGCGCGAGATCGGTCGATGATCCGGCCGAAACGCGGCTCGCACAAGGTGGGGGAATGCCGTTGCGTGCAAAGAGAGGAGGGGCGAGACCGTGTGCAAGCGGCAGCCACCGTTGGCACACGATCTCCGGGTCAGCGGGACGCCTGCAGGAAGCTCTCGGTCATCTCGGTCCACTGCGATTCGGTGAGCAGCGACGGCGCCGGCGCGACCAGTTCGCCGCCGTCGGCCGCCGCCATGCCGAGCTGGTGCTCGAAGAACTGCGACAGGCGAATCGCCTCGCGCGAGAACCACGACCGCGAATCCTCGCCGTACGGCAGCCGGGCGTAGGACGAATCCTCGGGCTGCACCACGTACAACCACCCGCCGCCGTACGGGTCGTTGTGCAGCCGCATCGGGTTGCCCGCCACCCGCCGGTTGACGGCCAGCACCCGCCCGGACACCGGCGCCGGGATCATCGCGCGGCGCTTGCCGCAGCGGATGACGGCCACCGGTTCGCCGGCGCGGATCGTCTGCCCCGGCTCCGGCAGGATCACCTCGGCGATCCGTGCCAGCACGTGCTGCGCCAGGTCGTCGAGGCCGACGCGCAATGCGCCCTCCTCGCGCGTCTGCAGCCAGGCGTGGCCGGGCGTGAAGTAGACGCCCTTCCGCCAGGCGAGCCCGTCCACCCGCGTCAGCCCCATCGCATGGCGCCGGGCGCGGCCCGCGAGGCGGACGACGGCCAGGCCGGCGACGAACACGACGGTCAGGACGGCCAGGACAACCAGCAGCACCGCGAATCTCGCGGCGAGATACAGCAGGAAGATGCCGATGGTCTGGAGCGTGTCGATGAAGGCTTGCATGGCTGACTCCCTCTCCCTCGGAAACGACCCCCTACTTGTGACAGGTCGTGCAATCGTCGAACCCGTGCGCCGTCTTGCCGTGGCAGGCGCCGCACGCCTGCCCCTTGAGCATCGCCTCGTGGGTGATCGGCGGGCGACCGGCGTCCTTCGGCGTCTTCAGGATCGGCGCGAGCTTCGGATGGCACACCGTGCAGTCCGGCTTCGCCTGGAAGCTCACGTGGTTCGCGTGGCTGAAGGTCACCTTGCCCGGGCTGTTCCCCGACTGCGGCAGCGTGATGTCGGCCGGCAGGTGGGGAAGGCTCTGCGCGAGGGCCGACGCCGCCGTGACGACGGCGACCACGAGCACGGCGGCCCGCACGACGCTGAGGTGGCTACGCATTGCGGCCCCCTTCCTCGGTCAGGAAGAACCGCCGGGCTACACGGTCCCACTCACGCTGCGACAGGCTGCGCGCCAGCCCGTCCACCAGGCGACCGCCGTCGAGGTACACCTTGCCCAGTTCCACCGGCGTCATCTCTGCGCCGAGTGTCTCGCAGACCGTGTCCATCCACCGGCGGGCCAGCGTGCCCGACAGCAGGTTCTTCAGGTTGGACGCCAGCCGCGAGCTCTGCACCTGCATCAGCCAGCCGTCCCCGTAGGGCGACTCCTTGACGGCGTCCGACGAGGAGGCCAGCGCGGGGTTGACGGCGACCACGCGGCCGTCCACCGGGGCCAGCATCGGCACCGTCGCTCCGCCGGTTTCCAGCGTGAGCGCGGGCTCTCCCTGGACGAGCATGGTGCCGGGCTGGGGCAGCCTGACGCGGCCGAGCGGTCCGACCAGCTGCTGCGCGAAATCGCTCATGCCGATCGTGACCCTGTCGCCGCCGTCCAGGCGCACCCACGTGTGGCCGGGATGGAAGAACAGGTCGGCCGGCAGCTGGAAGAACCCGGCCAGCTGGTCGGCCCATCCGGGCGCGGTCGCGGCCACCGCGACGGGGGCCTCGCGCCGCGGGCTCGCGAACTTCCAGAAGAGCAGGAACAACGGCAGATACGACACGGCGAGCACGTACTCGACCGCCTTGAGCCAGTAGATGGTGATGAGATCGTGACCCATCGAAGTATGCCTCCGCCTCAGTGAGCTTGCGGATAATCCGGGTGCTCGTGGAGCACCGGCATGCGGTTGACAATCCAACGGAACGTCATGATGCCGATCGTGATGATGGTGACCGAGATCATGATCTCGATGAACCCGGGGATGTACCGCTCGGGCGCGTTGTAGTTGAACGCGATCACCGAGAGGTTCAGCCGGTTGACGACGATGCCGAGCACGGTCCAGCCCGCGACCCAGCGCGCCATCGTCGCCTTCTGCCGGCGCACCGCGATGGCGAAGAGGAACGCCGGGGCGAGGATGAAGCCGAACATCTCGAACAGGAACCAGAGCCCGTACGGCGTCGGCAGCAGGTCGAACCGCCCGCCGTCCGCCAGGCCCTGCAGCTTCAGGAAGAAGTAGGCGAACAGGACGATCGCCGCGCCGCGCGCCAGGCCGAGCGTCAGCTCGTCGGCGTGCGCCTGGTGCTTCTCGTCGATCTGCGACCTGAAGGCGCGGTGGGACAGCCCGCTTTCGACGATGACCATGCTCAGGCCGGCGATGATGGCCGACACGAAGAAGAAGATCGGCACGTAGCCCGAGTACCACAGCGGGTGCAGCCGGTGCGGCATCAACAGGAACAGCGCGCCCAGCGAGGACTGGTGCAGCGTCGAGAGGCAGGTGCCGAGCACCGTCAGCCCGACCGTCATCTTGACGGCGATCCGCTGCAGCTTCGTCAGCCCGAGCCACTCGAAGACCACCGGGCTGAACTCGAGCGCCAGCACCATCAGGTAGAGGCACACGCACCAGCCGACCTCGAACATCACCGACCCGGTGCCGTAGGAGTAGACCATCGGCACCGGCAGCTTCCAGGGACGGCCGAGGTCGGCGGTCAGCCCGACGACGACGAACGCGTAGCCCAGGAAGCCGGTCAGCACGGCCGGCCGCACGATCGGGTGGTACTTCTCGAGGCCGAAGATGTAGACGGCGGTCGCCAGCGTGAAGCCGCCCGCCGCCAGCGCGACGCCGCTCATCACGTCGAGGCCGATCCAGATCCCCCAGGGATTCACCTGCGTCAGGTGCGTGGACGCCCCGATGCCGAACGCGAAGCGGTAGACGATCAGGGGGAGGCCGACGGCGAGGATCAGCGCCACCAGCGCGTTTCCCCACGTCAGCAGCGACTTCAGGTAGTCGCCGAACGACATCCCCAGGAAGATCTTCTCGGTGATCCAGGCCCGCCGGCCGAACCCGGTGTCCATCGTCGTGTCAGTCATGGTGGGCCTCCTTCGCCGCGTCCGCGGACACCTCTCCACGCCGCCTGCTGAACGTGTAGAGTCCCATGAGGAGCGGAGGCCACAGGGTCAGAACGAACGGCACCGCCGCCAGCGCGGTCCTCGTCAGTTCGGGCGGGGACGTGGGCCCGAGGTCGGTGCGGAAGCCGAGCGACTCGAACGGCACGTCGGTGATGTAGAGCCAGTTGGTGCCGCCCGCCTCGGTCTCGCCGTAGACGTGGTGGACGTACTTCCCGGGGTTCTGGTAGATGCGGGTGCGCGCCTCCTCGATGAGGTCCGCGCGGTGCCCGAACTGCAGCGCGCCGCTCGGGCAGACCGACGCGCAGGCCGGCTTGAGCCCCTGCGCCTGGCGCTCGGCGCAGAACGAGCACTTGTAGATGTAGGGCGCCGGCGAGGCGAAGTCGAACTTCGGCACGTCGAACTGGCACGCCACCATGCAGTAGCGGCAGCCCAGGCAGCGCTCCTTGTGGTAGACGACGGGCCCGGCCTCGGTCTTCTCGAGGGCCTTGGCCAGGCAGGCCGACGCGCACGCGGGGTCGAGGCAGTGCATGCACTGCCGCTTGACGTAGCGCGTGTCGCCCTGCTTCGACTTGTCCGCCGCGCGGTTGACGACGGTGTAGACGCCGACGTCGGTCTTGCGTGTCTTCGAAAACACCGCGTCGTCGCCCGCGAGGGCCGGCGCGGCCAGGTGATTCGCTTCACCGCACGCGGCTTCGCAGGCCCGGCAGCCGGTGCACAGGGTCGCGTCCACCAGCACCGCGGGCGTGTTGACGGCGTGCAGCGGCTGCGCGGCGGCCGCCTTCGGCCTCGCCACCACACCCACCGCCCCGGCGGCGCCCGCGAACTTGATGAAGTTCCTCCGACTCAGATCCATGACGTGTCTCCAGGTGTCTGCGCCTCACCGAACATGTGCAAGCGACGAGGACAGCTTGAGCAGAACGAGCGCGGCGAGCGCCAATGGCAGGGCGAGGATCATCTCTGCACCCCTTTCTGCGACTCGACCGTTTCGAACAGGGCGTCGTGCTCCGGACAGGCCTTCAGCCGCTGCGACAACTCCTTGAAGAGCGGACACTGCTGAAAATCCCCACCGAGGCACGGGTTCGCTGAAGCCAGACGGTCCAGCGGGACCATCTTCTTCACCGGGTAGGCCCGGCAGAACAACATCACGACTTCCTTGAGGTGTGGGCAGGACATCAGTTCAGTTCTCTGCCCAGAAGAAAAGCAAGCCAGGTGCCATGCCCGGCCGTTCCCCAGGCAGATCCTGCAACGCTCATGTTCACAAGATGTTGCGGCAAGACGCGGCCGCCGCCCCGCCGTGGCCTTGCCTCGAGGCTGTTGAAAACATCAGCACTCGATTTCCGCAAAAAGCGAATCTGCAGGCGAAAACGTGCGAATTATGGCCATAAAAGCCGTTATCGACGAAAGTGTTGAGAAAGTCTACGAGGTGGGGAATAAACCAACAGGCTGGGGATGAGCTGAAGCGGCCAGCGCCCCGCGCCGACCGCTTCCCGCGGAGTGAGGCGTCAGTCCTCGACGCCGACCTTCTCGTCTCCGTTGATTTCGAGTTCGCCGTCCTTGCGGAGGTGGTACTTCTTGATCTTGTTGTAGAGCGTCGCGCGATCGATGCCGAGCGTGCGCGCGGCCAGGCTGATATTCCACGCCGAGTCCTGCAGCACGCGGTCGATGTGGTGGCGCTCGACCTCGTCGAGCGAGGCCAGCGTGCCTCCGGCCTCGACGTCCAGGCAGGGCGGCCGGCGCAGTCCCAGGTCGCTCGCCTGGATGGTGTGCCCGGTGGCCACGACCATCGCCCGCTCGAGGATATTGCGCAGCTCGCGCACGTTGCCCGGCCAGGTGTGGCTCATGAGCAGCGCCATGGCGTCGGACGCGACACCGTCCACGCGCCGGTTCATCTCGGCCCCGAGCTGCTCGAGCAGGTGCTCGACGAGCAGCGGCAGGTCCTCGAGACGGTCGCGGAGCGGCGGGAGGTGGATCGGGATGACGTTGAGGCGGTAGTAGAGTTCCTCGCGGAACGTGCCGGCCTCCACCGCCTTCTGCAGGTCGCGGTTGGTGGCGGCGATGATGCGCACGTCCACGCGCACCGACTCCGACCCGCCGACGCGGAAGAACTGCCGGTCCTCGAGCACGCGGAGCAGGTCGAGCTGGAGCTTGGCGGAGATGTCGCCAATCTCGTCGAGGAACAGCGTGCCGCCGTCGGCCATCTCGAACTTGCCCTTGCGCCGGGCGGCCGCGCCGGTGAAGGCCCCCTTCTCGTGCCCGAACAGCTCGGACTCGAGCAGCGTCTCGGTGAGCGCCGCGCAGGAGACGGCCACGAACGGCGCCTCGCTCCGCGGGCTCTCGGCGTGGACGGCGCGGGCCAGCAGTTCCTTGCCGGTGCCGCTCTCGCCGAGGACGAGGATGGTCGAGTTGGTGCGCGCCGCCGTGCGGGCGAGATCGAACACCGCCTGCATCGCCGCGTTCTTGCTGATCAGGTCGCGGAAGTGGTACTCGCGCTTGAGCACCTTGCGCAGCAGCACGTTCTCCCGGACGAGGGCCTGCTGGGTGACGATCTTCTGGATCATCAGGCTCAGTTCCTCGGGGTCGAACGGCTTGGTCAGGTAGTCGTAGGCGCCGATCTTCATGGCCGCCACGGCGCTGTCCACCGTGGCGTAGGCCGTCATGATGACGGTCACGGCGTCGGGCTGCGCCTTCTTCGCCTCCTCGAGCACCTGCAGGCCGTCGATGCCCGGCATCTTCAGGTCCACGAGCAGGATCGACCATCGCTCCTTGTGGATCCGGTCGATGGCCGTCTCCCCGTCGGGCGCCGTGGCCAGCGTGTAGCCGTCCTTCTCGAGCCAGGCCGACAGCGATTCGCGGACAATCTCCTCGTCGTCGACGATGAGAACCCGGGTCCGTTCTCTACTCATGGTGTTGGTGTCCTTGCTTTCTGATCTCGGCGTAGCGGGACTCGCAGTCGTCGCAGAGGGCCGGCGCCTTCATGTCCACCTGGGCCAGCGTGACCGAACGCGCCATGACGCACGTCGGCAGCGGGCAGTGCAGCAGGCCGAAGGTGTGCCCGATCTCGTGCAGGCACTCCTTCTGAAGCCTCGTCGCCAGCAGCAGCGGGTCGGGGCGGAACCCGTTGTCCGAGAGCAGCCGGGCGGTCGAGACGACCGCCGCCGAGCCCCCGAGCTGGGCCTCGCCGTAGACGAACGTCAGGATCGGGATGAACAGGTCCACGTCGGTGATGCCGACGACCTTCGACGCGTGGGCCGGCCGGCTCTCGAGCAGCCATTTCAGGATCTGCGTCGAGGAGTGCTGCTGGCGCCTCGGGTCGTAGGCGTCGGTGGGGCGGCCGTGCCCGAGCCAGGCGCGCGCGTTCACGTGGTACACCTGCTCGGTCTGCCGGCGCAGGTTGCCCAGCAGGTCGTGATCCGCCGCCGCGCCGCCGATCCACCAGAGGTACACGTCCACGTCCAGTCAGTCTCCCCGGGAGCGATCCGAACCCACGCGCTGATTCACCCGGCCGTCGGCGCCGAGGGCCCGGCCGCCGCCGCCGCCATGATGGGCAGCCGCACGACGACCGTCGTGCCTTCGCCGACCGTGCTGTCGATGCTCAGCGACCCGCCGTGCCGGTCGATGATGCCGTCCACGACCGACAGGCCGAGCCCGGTGCCCTTCTCCTTGGTCGTGAAGAACGGGTCGAGGATCCGGGGCAGCAGGTCCGGCGGGATGCCGGGGCCCGTGTCCCTGACCCGCACTTCCACGTTCGCGCCGACCTGGCGCGCCGTGACGGTCAGCGTGCCCCCGGTCGCCATCGCCTCGCACGCGTTGAGCGCGATGTTCACGAACGACTGGCGGAGCTGGCCGAAATCGGCCTTCACGAAGGGGAGCGGCGGCAGGTCCTTCTCGAGCGCCACGTTCTGCATCTGCAGCCGGTGGGCGAGCAAGCTGAGCGACTCCTCGACCACCGCGCTGACGTCCACTTCCTTGAGCGTCGGCGTCCGTTGGCGGGCGAAGTCGAGCAGGTTGCGGACGATCGCGCTGCACCGCTCGGTCTCGCGCTGCACCAGCCGGAGGTTGCGCGTGCAGCTCTCCCGCATCTTCTCGGTGAGCTCGCCCTCTTCGTGAATGCGGATGAGCAGCTTCGCGTAGGTCAGGATGCCGGCCAGCGGGTTGTTGATCTCGTGCGCCACCGACGCGGCCAGCTTGCCGAGCGACGACATCTTCTCGGACTGGATGAGCTGCGCCTGGGCGCTCCGGAGCGCGTTGGTGCGCTCCTCGACCTGGCGCTCGAGGTTCTCGTTGAACTGCCGCAGCTCGTCGTGCGCCTCCCCGAGCGACGCGGTCATCTGGTTGAACGAATCGGCCAGCCGCCCGATCTCGTCGGTGCGCCCCATCCGGATCGGGTGGGCCAGGTCCCCCCGGGCGACGCGCTCGGTGGCGGCGACGATGTCGCCGATCGGCCGGATGACGCGCCCCCGGAAGAACACGCCCACCGCGACGGCGAGCAACAGGACGCCGATCACCGAGAACACCGTCGTCTTCCGGCCGAGCGCGGCCACCGCGTTGTCCTCGTCCTCGAGCGACATCGCGATGTCCACCACGCCGAGCACCGGCTTGTCGGGGGCGTGCTCGTGGCACGCCGCCGACGAGCAGCTCGGCTCGTTGTAGATCGGCGTGATCATGGCCAGCACGCGGTGGTTGTTGCGCGTGAAGATGCGCGAGCGCGACGGCGTGTTCAGCCGCACGAGCGGCTGGCCCGCTGCGTGGCAGGCGTAGCAGGCCTCGGCGCGCTTGTCGACCATCCGCCCCACCTCGGCGCGCTCGGTCGAGAAGGTGACCCGCCCCTCCTTGTTGAGCATCCGGACCTGCTCGATCCCGCGGAGCCGGCCAATCATCTCCATCGTCCGGTAGGCGGCGTCGCGATCGTCGCTGAGCATGAAGTGATAGGTGCTCGCCTTGATCGTGTCGCTGAACTGCGCCGCGCCGCGGACGACCTCCGCCGTCAGGTAGGCCTGCTGGGCCCGGAGGCTCATCACGACGAGCACCGCGCCCGACACCAGCGTCACCAGCGCGATGACGACCGCCGCCTGGATCCCGAGACGGTTCCTCCATGGCACGCGGAGGGACGGTGCCGTCTGGGCTTGCGGCGGTTGAATTCGGGCCTCGGGAGGCATCAGCGCACTCCGGGCCGCCTCGCCAGCTGCGGGACGGCCATGGAACGGTCGGCGGTGGAGGTCGCCACAGGGGCAAGGGCCTTGGGGGAGAGGGGCCTGAACGGGCGACGGTCATTCATTCTACAGCTATTGCGGCGCGGCTCAAGCTCATATGTTGAAAATCCCTACGCCTCTCTTCGGGCAGCCCTACCGAGCCCGGCTGACGGCCGACGGCTGACGGCGGACGGCTGACGACTGACGGCGGACGGCTGACGGCCGACGGCTGACGGCGGACGGTCTGGCACGCGTGACGCCGCCTTCAGCCGCCAGCCGTCAGCCCCGTCCTGCAGGGCGAGGCTTCAGCCTTGCCGAGGCCCGAAGCCGGATATAATGCCGCCGCCCCCGGTATCGTTATGAGTCTTCCAGGCCTCATCGTCACGGGCGCGTCCGGGTTCGTGGGCCGGCACCTGGTGCAGGCGGTGCGCGACGACTACCGCGTCTTCGGCCTGGCGCGGCGGTCGCAGGCGCGCAGCGGCGTCGGGCTCCACCCGAACCTGACCTGGGTGCAGGCCGACGTCGGCGAGCGCCCGCAGACCGAGGCGGCCTTTCGCGCCATCGCGGAGCAGGGCGGGGCCGAGACGGTCGTCCACCTGGCGGCGCACTACGACTTCACCGGGAGCGAGGATCCCGAGTACTGGCGCACGAACGTGGTCGGCCTCCGCCACGTGCTCCAGGCGGCGTCCGCGCACGGCGTCCGGCACTTCGTGTTCGCAAGCGCCTTGCTCGCCTGCCGGCCGCCGCGGCCGGGGCGCGCGATCACCGAGGAGAGCCCGCCGCACGGCCAGCACATCGACGCGGTCACCAAGCGGGAGGGGGAGGCGCTGATGTTCGAGTTCAGCGACCGCCTGCACCCGGTCATCGTCCGACTCGCGCCGCTCTTCTCCGACTGGTGCGAGTACCCGCCGCTGTTCGTGCTGCTCGAGACCTGGCTGTCCGACGCGTGGAACCGCCGGATGGTCTGCGGCCACGGCCGGTCGTCGGTGCCCTACCTGCACATCAACGACGCGGTCCTCTTCCTGCTCGACGTGCTGTCGCGGCTCGACGACCTGAAGCCCTGCGAGGTGCTGCTCGCCAGCGGCGACGGCGCCGTCTCGCACCGCGAGCTGTACGAAGCCGCGACGCTGGCCTTCTCCGGGCGCGAGGCAGAAGCCGCTGCTCGTGCCGCGCCCGCTGTGCGGGCCGGCGCTCGCCGCGCGCAACCTGGTCGCGCGCGTGGGCGGGTCGCCGCCGGTCGAGCGCGCCTGGATGACCGGCTCGATCGACACCGAGATGCGGACCGACGCCAGCCGGACGCGCGCGCGCCTCGAGTGGGCGCCGCGGGTGCGCCTCGACATCCTGCGCCGCATGCCGTTCCTCATCGAAAACCTCCGCACCGACCCGGTGACGTGGGCCGAGGTGAACCGTGCGGCGATGAAGCGGGTGCGCGTGCCGGCGAACCTCAAGATCCACTGGCTGCTCGAGCAGCACCAGGAGACCGTGATGGCCAGGTTCACCGAGATGTTGACCGGCCCCGACAGCCGCGCGCAGTTCCCGAGCTACCAGGCGCTCACGCCGGCGCAGCACGACTGGCATCACCGGCTCGTCTTCAGGACCCTGCTGAGCGCCGTGCGCACGCGCGACAAGGGCGTGTTCATGGGCTATTGCCGCGACCTCGCCGAGCAGCGGATCAAGGAAGGGTTCACCGCCAACGAGCTGTGCGGCGCGCTCGAAACGCTCAACCTGGTGTGCTGGCGCGTGCTCCGGCGCGACCCCGAGTCGAACGGGCTCCGCCAGGCCATCACCGATTACGTCACCGCGACGCTCAGATCCGGCTGCGACCAGGCGCAGGAGGTCTTCGAACTGGCGCAGGCGCGCGAGCACCGCGCGGCCCGGCAGCAGGGGCCGGCGGTCGAACCGGCCGTCGAGAAGAGCGCCAAGTGATTGGGCGGGGTGAGGTTACGTCGGGTCCAGGGCATGTTGGAGGCGGCGTCTCGGGTGTTTTCCCGATGCGGCATCGGGACTTTTTCCGGGTTGACGCCGGGCAACCGCCTGATTGCCGGGGTCCCGCGCCGGGTCTACATTGTGTCTAGACACTGACCGAAGACCACGGCACTCATAGAGAGGTGGATCATGACGACCAAGCGAATCGGCGGCACGGCGGCGAAGACGGGCTTCTACTGGAACCTGGGCAAGTGGGAAATGACGATGGTCCCCAAGCAGGGGGGATCCTTCCGGGCGACGCGACCCAGCGCTACCTGAAGGTCCCGGTGCTGGCGCTGCTCGTCATCGCGCCGCTCATGGGCGCCGTCTACGCGATGTTCCTGCCGTTCATCGGCTTCGCGATGCTGTTCACCTTCCTCGGCAAGAAGGCCCTGGCCATGGGTCGCTCCGGGGCGGTGGACGTCGCCGCAACGATGACGCGGGACTTCCGCCCGGGCGAGGCCTACCTGGCCAGCGGGCAGAAGAAGCGGGCGCCGACGCCGAGGACGGCGACGTCGTGGACCCGGCGTCGATCGACGCCTCGGTCCAGGGCACGCAGCGCACGGAGCCCCGCAGGCCGGACCTGCACGACTAGCGTCATCGGGACTGACGCGGGTCAATCGGAGGACGGGCGGATCAATCGGAGGACGGGCGGATCAATCGGGGGACGGGAGGATGAATCGGAGGACGGGAGGATCAATCGGAGGACGGGAGGATCAATCGGAGGCCGGGCGGGTCAATCGGCGGCCGGGCCCGCCAATCGGGCTTGGCGATTGACAATCGTCAGCTCCGATTCTCATTCGAAGCCCCGATTGACGAGCGCAAAGCCCCGATTGACAAGCGACAGCTCCGGTTAGTCCACTCTGATGACGCCCTGCTGAAGCGCGAAGAGGTCAGGTCGTTCTTAGCAGACGGGCCGCATCGAGTGTGAGCACTCGATGCAAGGGCCTGGCAGCGGCGGCGCAGATCGCGGCGCAGAGCACCAGTTCCGCGAGCAGCCACGTTCCTCCGCTGATGCTTCTGATCATGTAGGCTCTCATCGCGAGGCTGCTGGCCAGGCTGGTGGCTATTCCCAGGGCGAGACCGGTGCCGATCACCGGAAGTACTTCACCAACGAGAGCGAGGACGACGGCCCGCGGAGAGGCCCCAAGGGCGATCCTCACGCCCCATTCCGCTTCCTTCCGATTCAGGGCGTCCGAGAGTAACGTGTAGACTCCGAGCCCGACCAGCAGTCCGGCAATCGCCATGAAAAGAACCCCGGCGACCGAGAGGAGCGCGAGGGCCCCGCGTGTTCCGATGGCGCCATCGACGAGGTCTTGCATGTCGCTTGCCTGCACCACCTCGGCGCCCGTTGTCATTCCGCGCAGGATGCCAACCACCTGGCCGATCGGCACCGTCGCGCCGGGCCGTGAGCGGACAATGAACTTCGGTACGAGCGTCCCGTACCAGACGCCAGCGTCCTGTTGACGGTACTCGATGTAAACGATCGGCGCGAAGCGCCCGCTGACGCTCGACATGCGGATGTCAGCAACGACGCCGACAATCCGCCTGGCGACCTCGCCGGCGGGGATGCCCTTTAGCTCGGACGCTAACGGCTCGGGCACGTCGCTGAGATTGATAGCTGGGCGCTGGACGTAAATCACTCGACCAACGGCATTCTCCGTCCCAAAGAGCAGACGGGCGCACGTTCTGCTGACGACGGCGACTTGTTCACGACCCGCATCGTCAGCCTGCGTGAACTCCCGGCCCTGGAGAATCGGGGTGCCCAGGGCCTTGAAGTACCCGTGGCTGATTCGGTTCTCCTCGATCAACGCGTCACTGTCGAATACCCTGTCGGGAACTCGAATCACGAGGCCCCGCTGGAAGAGTCCTCCGTGCACGGGAACGCGGTAGCCCATGCCTGCAGCGGTGATGTTCGGTAGCCTGGCGATCGAGCGCAACGCCTGTTCCGTCAGTTCAGACTGTTGCCGCGCCCGGCGCTCCATGCCCAGTGGAAGGCGGACATCGACCATGGCTGAACCCGATGGCTGGAAACCCCATTCGGTTGTCACGGCATCGACGAAGCTCGAGAAGGACATCGACGCGGCAAGCAACAGCGTGGGGGCCACAGCGAGTTCTAACAGGATCACCCCTCGGAGTCCCGCAGGTCGCGTGAAATCTCCGTTCAGCCCACGCGGCCGCCAGGAAGCGCCGACCGGGGCCAACCGGACGGCCTGTCTTCCCATCAACGTCGCAAGCGGGACGAGAGTAACCGCTGCTGCGCTGACGGCGGCGCCGGTGAGCCATGTCAGTCCGGCGTCCTGCACCCTGGATCCGCTCCAAAACTGGGAGCCTCGAACCAACGCCAGGCAGAACTGGGCCACCAACAGGCCCAGGAAAGCCGCAACCGCCGCGCCAACGAACTGTTCCTCCAGGAATTCACGCATCAGACGTCCCGGCGTGGCGCCCAACGCGGCGCGAATGGCAAGTTCTGACTGTCGGCCACGCATGCGACCCAACTGAGCCGTCGTCACGTTCGCGACGACGAGCAGAAGCAACGAGACTGATGCAATGGTCAGCCACCAGAGTGCCTGGCGGTAGTCTCGGACTGCGACCTCCGTGAGCGGGAAGAGACCGATCGCAGGTGCGGATGGGCGCTTCGGGCCCGTTTGCCGCAGGAGGGAAGCCACCTTCGCTCTCGCGCCGTCGAGCGACTCACCGGGAGTCATTCTCGCCAACGCGAGGAACATCATCTGGCCGGGAGAACCGAGCCGCTCCTTCCGGTGGTGCGGAACCCACATCTGGACGGTCGCGTCCGGGAAGAAGAAGCCTTCGGGCATGACCCCGACGACGGTGTGTTTCGATCCGTCGATGATGACGGCGGAACCGACAATGTCTCGCCTCGCGCCGAAGTGCCTCTGCCACGCGCTGAAGGAGACGAGAACTTCCTGCTCGTCCGATGGAGGAACCTCTTCACTCAAGCCACGGCCCAGCAACGGTGCGACGCCAAGCACACGAAGGAAGTTCCCATCTGTTGCGACCGCGAGGGCGCTATTCCGCGGGTCGAGCCCCACGGTTACTGGGACCGCCGGCAGAAACAACGACAGGCTCTCGAACGCAGGAGACGACCCCAAGGCTTCCACAGCCTCTGTCGTGAGTCCCCGGCGCACTCGCTCGGAAGTGGAGCCCCAGACATAGACCAGACGAGCTGCGTCCTTGTAGGGGAATGGACGCAGCAGGATGGCGTCCGCCAGGGAGAACGCAGCAGCGAGCACTCCGATCGCCAGCGCAAGGGATAGCATGCTGGCGCCAGCAGCCATGGGCCGAGACATCCACCGCCGCCAGATGACGCGCAGGTCGTTGATCATGGTTCCCCGGAAACGTGGTTCGACACCACTCTGCTGCAGGGGACCTTAGTCTCGCCCTGGCGGGCTGTCAAATGCCATAACCCTTCCCTGTCAGGCCACGCTCAATGCGGCGTGGGTACGCAGGGCGTATTGCAGGCGGCGTCTCGGGTGTTTTCCCGATGCGGCATCGGGACTTTTCCCTGGTTGACGCCGGGCAACCGCCTGATTGCCGGGGTCCCGCGCCGGGTCTACATTGTGTCTAGACACTGACCGAAGACCACGGCACTCATAGAGAGGTGGATCATGACGACCAAGCGAATCGGCGGCACGGCGGCGAAGACGGGCTTCTACTGGAACCTGGGCAAGTGGGAAATGACGATGGTCCCCAAGCAGGGGGGATCCTTCCGGGCGACGCGACCCAGCGCTACCTGAAGGTCCCGGTCCTGGCGCTGCTGTTCATCGCGCCGCTCATGGGCGCCGTCTACGCGATGTTCCTGCCGTTCATCGGCTTCGCGATGCTGTTCACCTTCCTCGGCAAGAAGGCCCTGGCCATGGGTCGCTCCGGGGCGGTGGACGTCGCCGCGACGATGACGCGGGACTTCCGCCCGGGCGAGGCCTACCTGGCCAGCGGGCAGAAGAAGCGGGCGCCGACGCCGAGGACGGCGACGTCGTGGACCCGGCGTCGATCGACGCCTCGGTCCAGGGCACGCAGCGCACGGAGCCCCGCAGGCCGGACCTGCACGACTAGCGTCATCGGGACTGACGCGGATCAATCGGAGGCCGGGCGGATCAATCGGAGGCCGGGCGGATCAATGGGGGACGGGAGGATGAATCGGAGGACGGGAGGATCAATCGGAGGACGGGAGGATCAATCGGAGGACGGGAGGATCAATCGGCGGCCGGGCCCGCCAATCGGGCTTGGCGATTGACAATCGTCAGCTCCGATTCTCATTCGAAGCCCCGATTGACAAGCGCAAAGCCCCGATTGACGAGCGACAGCTCCGGTTAGTCGACGCGGATGACCCCCTGGGCGATCGCGAACTTGATGAGATCGGTCCGGCTGTGCAGGTCGAGCTTCTGCATGATGTGTTCGCGGTGGGACATCGCGGTCTTGACGCTGATGTCGAGCGTCTCGGCCACCTCCTTGTTGCTGTGGCCTTCGGCGACCAGCTTCAGCACCTGCTTCTCCCGGTCGGTGAGCGATTCGTAGGGGTCGGCGCCGCGGCCCCCCCGGGCCGCCGGCTCCGACTGGTCGCGCATCGCCTCGCGCGCCACCTCGGGGTCCAGCACGAGGCCGCCGCGGCTCACCGCCCGGATGGCCGTCGTCAGCTCTGACCCCGCCGCCTTCTTCAGCACGTAGCCCGACACGCCGGCTTTCAGGAACCGGCGGATGTACTCGCGGTCCTCGTACTGCGTGAGGACCAGGATCTTCGCCTGCGGGTTCTCCTTGCGGATCTGGACCGTCGCTTCGAGGCCGCCGAGGCCGGGCATGGCGATGTCCATCAGGATGACGTCGGGCGCGAGGCGCCGGGCGAGATCGATGGCCTCCTGGCCGTTGGCGGCCTCGCCGACCACGGTGATGTCGTCCGACAGCGCCAGCAGCGCGCGGACGCCGTCCCGGACGATCGCGTGGTCATCCGCGATCAGGACCCGGATGCTGCTCATCTCCCACCTCCTGCACGGCCGGCACGCTGACCGCGATGCGGGTGCCGCTGCCGGGCGCCGAGTCGAGTTCGAGCGTCCCGCCGAACAGTTCGACGCGCTCCCGCATGCCCATCAGGCCCAGGCCGCGTTCGCGCGCCGCCGGCGGGGGCAGGCTCGCCGGCGAGAATCCGTTCCCGTCGTCCTCGATCTCGATCGTGATGCGGCCGTCGCGCTCGAGGCACTGGATGAGGACCGTCTCGGCGCCCGAGTGCTTGGCGATGTTGGTGATCGCCTCCTGCGCGACCCGGAACAGGGCCGTCTCGAGCTCGGGCATCAGGCGGCCGCCGAAGCCGCTGAACTCGCACCGCACCGAGATGCCGCGCGGCTCGAGGTGCCGCTCGGCGTACCAGCGGATGGCCGACAGCAGGCCGAGGTCGTCGAGCACCGACGGCCGGAGATCGAAGATGAGGCGGTGGAGTTCCTCGAGCGTGCGGACGGTGAGCCCCTTCGCCTCGGTCAGCCGGTCGCGCGACGCGTCGGAAGGCCACGCGGCGAGCGCCGTCTCGATCTTCATCGCGAGCGCGCTCAGCGTCTGGCTGGTCTCGTCGTGCAGCTCGCGCGCCAGCCGCTTGCGTTCGTCCTCCTGCGCCGAGATCACCTTGCGCAGCAGCTCCTCGCGCCACGCGTCGCGCTCCTTGAGCTGCCGGTAGAGATCCTCGAGCTCGCGCGTGCGCTCCTCGACGCGCCGCTCGAGCTCGAGGTTCGCCCGCTCGACGTGCGTCATCGAGGCCCGGAGCGCCATCCGCATCTGCTCGAACGATCGCCCGAGCCGGCCGACCTCGTCCTGGCCCAGGTCGGGGATTGGCTGCGTCAGGTTGCCGTACGCGATCCGCTCGGCCGAGTCGGTGAGCAGCGCGATCGGGTCGCGGACGCTGCGGGCCGCGCCCCACGCGAACAGCAGGCCGAGGCCCAGCAGCGCGGGGCCGAGCCAGAGCAGCGTCCGGCGCGTGGACTCGGACCGCGCGAGCGCCACCGACTCGTCCTGGCGAATGAGCACGCCCCAGTGGGCGAACCCCATGGGCGCCAGCGCCAGCACCATGCGTTCGTCGCGGCCGTTTCCGGGCCCGACAAACGTCGCGCGCTCGCGCAGGGCGGCCAGGATCTGCGGGGCGTCGCTGCGCACGCGCGCGGCCCGATCGCGGTCGGTGCTCGCGATGGTGAAGCCGGTCGCGTCCACCAGGTCGATCGAGCCGCCGGGCACGAGGCGGAACGCGTCGAGCGCGCCGGCGAATCGGGATCCCGACGGGTCGATCTCGCCCGCCGCCACCGCCACCACGTCGCCGCGCCAGTTGCGCATCGGGACCAGCAGGAAGTAGCCGCGCGTCGCGCCCGATTGGACGGGGGCGGAGACGGTGGGCCGCCCGGTTGTCAGCGCGGTCCGCACGTCCGCCGCCGGCGGCGCCAGGATGGGACCCGTGCGGATGGGCGGTTCGCTCTGCACCACCGTGCCGGCGCGGTCGATGAGCAGCACGTGTTCGACCAGCCGGAGGCGGAGATAGGCCTCGCGCAGCGCCACACGGTCGGGCAGTCGGCCGCGGTCCGAGAGGGCCGCCGCGGGCGAGGCCTGCAGCCCCTGGAGCCCCTCCATGTCGGTCTGCACGAGGTAGTCGAAGTGCTCGGCAATCGCGCGCGCGAGCAGCAGGCGCTCGGCCTCGAGGCGGTCGTCCATCCGGTCGAGGCCGACCCACGCCGTGCCGCCGAGGATCGCCAGCGACGCGAGCACGCCGAAGCCGACGAGCAGCACCACCCGGGCCTGGATGCTGCGGCCTCCCCACGCGCGGCTGACCGTGGCTTGTGTCATCGGCGAATCCGTTCGAGGCTGGCGGCCACCTGGAGCAGGTCCTCCACCGGGCCCGCGTACCGAAGCACCAGGTGGCGCCGCCCCTGGTCCCACGACAGATCATGCAGGAGTTGTCCGCCGGGGGCCAGCGCTCTGGTCATCGTGCCCGTTCGCCCGCCGAGCGGGACGTCGCTGACGGTCATGAGCACCTGCACGGCCGGCAGGATCGCCTCCGGTGCGGCGGCCCGCGCGCCGACCGATTGCACGAGGATCAACCCGTCGTCCTTCCCGTCGCGGCCGGCGAAGTGCACGGCGACCGAAACGGGGGTCCCCGGCCAGACGTCGAACCGGAAAGGCGGCCAGCCGATCGAGGGGGGAACCGACGCCGGCAGCCAGATCCGCGCGCCGATCCCCGCCTCCGCGTCCGCCGCCGTCCAGTAGACGCGGGCCCCGTGCGGCGTCCCGGCCAGGAGCGAGGGCACCCGGTCCGCGGCCTTCAGGCCGAGCGCGAAGAGCACGGCGAGCAGGAGGCACGACCTGACCGCGCCGGTGGCCGAGAAGGTGGCAGGCATCAGACGACAAAGAAGATGAGCGACATCAGGGCCGCGCCGGCCGCGGCCAGGAGCACGGGCCCGTTCGCCAGCGGAGCCGTCGAATCCGCTCGCGCCAGGCCCGCGCAGCGCCGCTCGACTCCCTGCTTGCGGATGCGCCAGAACACCCGCTCGAACGACGCGTCGCCGTCGCCCGGCGGAGGGTTGTCGGTCTCGAACAGCGTCCGGATCGCGCGGACGAGCGCGGCGGCCCCACCGGTCGCCCGCACGGCGGCCTGGTCGGCGCGGCCCTCGATGTCGTCCACCATCGCGCGCGCGACCCATTGCGCCGCCGGGTTGAAGAAGAGCGCCGCCCGCACGGCGACGAGCGCGTAGCTCCACGCGGGGTCGCGGTGCGCCGCGTGCGCGACCTCGTGCGCGACCGCCGCGTCGAGTTCGTCGCCACCCAGCCGTTCGAGCGTCGCCGGCGACGCCACGATCACCGGCCGGCGCACGCCTTCGCACAGCAGCACCGGCGCCACCGCCTGCACGACGCGCAGGCCAGGCGTCGGGATGCCCAGCGCGGCGGCGCGCGCGGCCACGATCGGGCGCAGCACGCCGAGCGCCGGGTGCCACGGGGGCACCTCGGGCAGCGGCCTGGATCCGCGGAGGACGTCCACGAGCGGCGGCAGCGCGTCGCGCAGGAAGAGCGCCGAGCCGAGGCCGGAGGAGAGCAGCAGCGTCAGCCTGCCGAGGCCGAAGCCCGCCACCCGCACCTGGTCCCACCGCTCGCCGGCGAACAGCGCCCAGAAACAGGCGAACGACGCCCCCTCGCGAAACGGCGCCCCGAGCAGGAGGAGGGGCGGACCGGCCGCCGCGACGCCAAGCGCGAGGATCCGCAGGCCGAGCCGCCAGGCCGCGTCGTCGATCCGCCAGCGCCGCAGCAGCGCCTCGACGAACAGGGCGGCGATGAACGCGTGGAGGCTCGACTGGGCGAGTAGGGCGAGGATCATCACCTCACCGGAACGGCTATTCGGTCTCCTTCAGGCGCTCGTACTCGAGTTCGTGCTCGTGGTGGAGCCGCTTCGCGCTGATCTTCCCGGTGAAGATGGTCGGGTCGAACGGGAACACGTCCGGGTTGAGGTGCGCGTTGTAGATGTGCCACACGATCACCACCAGGAACGCCATCAGCCCCTCGTTCCCGTGCGCGAGCTTCGAGGCGGGCACGATCTCGCCGGGCAGGAAGCGCGTGACCTCGATCGGGTACAGCAGCACCAGGCCGGTGACGATGACGATGACGGCGCCCAGCACGAGGCCCCAGGTACTCGAACTTCTGCTTGTAGTCGAACTTGTCGAACCGGGCCGGCTGGTCCGTCATCCCGAAGTAGTACTGGAGCTGCTGGATCGCGTCGAGGAAGTCCTGGCGCGTCGGCACCAGCGACAGCGTGGCGCGCCCCGTCACCACCAGCGCGGAGATGACGCCCAGGTGCGTGAAGGTGAACAGCATGAACAGGATTCCCGCCGCGCGGTGCACCCACCGCACGCGGTCGATCCCGCCGAGGCCGAGAATGATCGCCTGCGCCCAGTGCGCCTCGAAGAACTTCTGCGGCAGCCCGGTGAGCGCCAAGACGAGGAACAGCGTCATCACCGAGGCGTGCTCGATGCGCTGCTTGAGTGTGAACCGTGTGACGTAGTTCTTCATCGGTTGACCACGACCCGCCAGAGATGCAGGAGGATCTGGAGCACCAGCCCCCCGATCATGAACGGGATCAGAATCAGGTAGGCGATCCGCACCGCGTACACCATCGGGGCGTTCTTGAGCGTCGGCTCGTAATGCCCCAGCCACGCGGATGAGAAGTTCTCGGTCGCACCGGGGTGGCAGCGCTGGCACGTCTTGAGGAGGTTCGCCTTGACGACGGCGGAGTTCTTCGTGTCCACCCGGGTGATGTCGTGCACGCCGTGGCAATCGATGCACAGCGCGGTGACCTCGCCCCCCCGAACCGACGTCTCGGCCTGCAGCGAGGCCGTCATGCCGTGGAAGTCGGCCAGGTAGGTCTGCATCACGTTGGTCGACAGGCCGTACTTCTTCATCATCGCGGCGTTGGCGTGGCAGCGCGCGCACAGCTCGGGGCTCTTCAGCCGCCAGCCCGGCTCCTGCGGCCCGGCCACGTCGTGCGCGTGGTGGCAGTCGGTGCAGGTCGGCACGTCCGCGTTCTTCTCCTCGATGAGCGCGCGGCCGTGCACGCTCTTCGCATAGGTCGCCGAGACCCGCTCGTGGCAGACCGCGCACGTCTGCGAGATCTTCGTTCGGGGCTTGTCGGGCGGCGTGATGTTGTGCGCACCGTGGCAGTCGACGCAGACCGGCGCCGTCCGGTCGCCCCTCGCAATGGCGGGGTAGTGCACCGAATCGAGCGTCTTGCTGTAGTTGGCGAAATGGCAGCGCTTGCACGCCTCGTAGTAGGCGATCGTGAACTCGCGCCGCGTCTTGAACGGCTTGGCCGCGTGCGGGACCTCGGTGATGTCGGTGTGGCAGTCGGTGCAGCCCAGCTTGCCCCCGTGGACCGACCGCGCGAACTGCCCGCGGTCCACGTAGAGGCTCTGCACTTCGCCGCTCGGCAGCGTCACCGACATCGACTTGTCGCCGTGGCAGGCCAGGCAGGCCTCGATGTCCTCGTTCTTCGGCTGAGGGGCGGCCGGTGCCGCGAGCCCGACGGCGACAACCAGGGAAAACAGGATTGAATGAAGCATGCTGGCGTTACCAGGAACGGACCAGTTCGGGTCCAACCGGGTTTGATGAGCAAGCGCGTTGCCAGCCGAGAAGTCTACCAGAAATGCACGGAAATCCAGCGGCTTTCGAACCGCCCGGCCCGGCGGCGGCGCGGAGGTTGCGAAATGTCGGCACCCGCCTGGCGTGGCCTCCCTCGCGACCTGTTGAATTGTTCTACGGTTCGCAACCGCTTGGCGGGAGGGGACTCGGGATTGGAACGGGGCAATCGGGTCCTTCGAACGCCAATCGGGACTGACGCTTGTCAATCGGGACTGACGGAAGTCAATCGGGACTGACCCTTGTCAATCGAGACTGACGCTTGTCAATCGAGACTGACGCTTGTCAATCGGGACTGACGCTTGTCCATCGGGACTGACGCTCGTCAATCGGGACTGACGCTCGTCAATCGGGACTGACGCTCGTCAATCGGAACTGACGCTTGTCAATCGGGACTGACGCTTGTCAATCGGGACTGACGCTTGTCAATCGGGACTGACGCTCGTCAATCGAGACTGACGCTCGTCAATCGGGACTGACGGAAGTCAATCGGGACTGACGCTTGTCCATCGGGACTGACGCTTGTCAATCGGGACTGACGCTTGTCCATCGGGACTGCCTGCCTCGCCGAAGCCGCGTCAGCGGCGAAGGCGGGACGCGGTCAATCGGGACTGACGCTTGTCCATCGGGACTGCCTGCCTCGCCGAAGCCGCGTCAGCGGCGAAGGCGGGACGCGGTCAATCGGGACTGACGCTTGTCAATCGGGACTGACGCTTGTCAATCGGGACTGACGCTTGTCAATCGGGACTGACGCTTGTCAATCGGGGGCTGACGCTTGTCAATCGGGGGCTGACGCTTGTCAATCGGGACTGACGGAAGTCCATCGGGACTGACGCTCGTCCATCGGGACTGCCTGCCTCGCCGAAGCCGCGTCAGCGGCGAAGGCGGGACGCGGTCAATCGGGACTGACGCTTGTCCATCGGGACTGCCTGCCTCGCCGAAGCCGCGTCAGCGGCGAAGGCGGGACGCGGTCAATCGGGACTGACGCTTGTCAATCGGGACTGACGCTTGTCAATCGGGGGCTGACGCTTGTCAATCGGGACTGACGCTCGTCAATCGGGACTGACGGAAGTCAATCGGGACTGACGCTTGTCAATCGGGACTGACGCTTGTCAATCGGGACTGACGCTTGTCCATCGGGACTGACGCTTGTCAATCGGGACTGACGCGGATCAATCGGGACTGACGCTCGTCAATCGGGACTGACGGAAGTCAATCGGGACTGACGCTTGTCAATCGGGACTGACGGAAGTCAATCGGGACTGACGCTTGTCCATCGGGACTGACGCTTGTCAATCGAGACCTGAAGGGCGTCTATCGGGAACTGAGGCCCACGGGCAACGCGGAGAGAACGCGCAATCCGGCCAGCAGTTCCGGCAAGACGCCAGGCACACGGGAGTGAATGATGCCGAGCCGGCACGGAGGGATTCGAGTGAGTGGTAGCTCGGCGGCGGTGCGGGCCTTCATCCGCCCGTCCCCCGATTGATCCGCCCGTCCTCCGATTGATCCGCCCGTCCTCCGATTGATCCGCCCGTCCTCCGATTGATCCGCCCGTTCCCCGATTGATCCGCCCGTCCCCCGATTGATCCGCCCGTCCCCCGATTGATCCGCCCGTCCCCCGATTGATCCGCCCGTCCTCCGATTGACCCGCCCGTCCCCCGATTGATCCTCGCGTCCTCCGATTGATCCGTCCGTCCTCCGATTGATCCGTCCGTCCTCCGATTGATCCGCCCGTCCCCCGATTGATCCGCCCGTCCTCCGATTGATCCGCCCGTCCCCCGATTGATCCGCCCGTCCCCCGATTGATCCGCCCGTCCTCCGATTGATCTGTCCTTCCTCCGATTGATCCGCCCGTCCCCCGATTGATCCGCCCGTCCCCCGATTGATCCTCCCGTCCCCCGATTGATCCGCCCGTCCTCCGATTGATCCGCAGGTCGCTATGGCTTTATCGAGAGGACGTAGGCCGTCAGGTCGATCAAGGCGTCGTCGCCGAGGGGGCGCCACGACGGCATGGGGGTCCCGCGAAGGCCGTCGCGGACGGCCCGGAACACCCGGCGCGCCGAGGTCGATCGGCGCCAGGCCTCGTTGGTGAAGTCGCGCGGCGGCGTCGTGAAGGCCGAGGCGCGCACGCCCCGGCCGTCGCCCCGTACGCCGTGGCAGATCGCGCAGTAGCGGAGGAACAGCGGGCGTCCGGCGCGCACGGCCTCGGGCGCCGCCACGCGCGCGTCGAAGTCCGCCGGCAGGTCAGCGGGCTGCCGGCAGGCCAGGAAGGCCGCCGACAGCAGCGTCGCCCCGATGAGCCACGTCGCTCGGATCATCGCCTGTCTTCTTCTCCAGCGGGTAGCCGAGGCGGGCCGCCTCCGCGCAGACGACCTCGATCAACTGCGGAAAGGTGGCCTGCACGTGCGGTGACAGCCCGACGCCGAGTTCCGTGGTCTCCGGCACGCTGCCGAGGAGCACCAGCGTCGGCGGCACCCTCCCTCGCCAGCGCGCGGCCTCGATGAGATCCGACACGCCGACCTGGTGCACCGAGAGTCGCGCCGCGACGGCCGGGCCGACCTGCTCGCCGTCGAGGCGCACGAGCGTGCCCGGCGGCCCGTCGGCCGAGATGGCGTCGACGAGGATCGCGCGCTCCGCGTCTTCGAGGTAGGGCAGCAGCGCCAAACCGAGCGTGCCGCCGTCGAGGACTTTCACGCCGTCGGGGAGCGTGCGGGTCTCGGCAATCCGCTGCGCGGCCAGGGCTCCGAGCCCGTCGTCGCTGCACAGCAGGTTGCCGAGACCAAGGATGAGCAGGTGCGAACGACTATCCACGCCCGATGCCATGAGGGGCCCTTGCGTTTGAGTGGAGTCTTCCATGGGCGCTCTTGTCCCTCAAGGCATCGACAGCCCCGCGCACGCGCGGGGCCAGCCAACAGCGTAGGACTAGCGAGGCGGGCACGCTCGACGGTCTGAGGCGCGCCTCGCTAGTCCTTGCGGTCGAGGAAGCGGTAGCCGGAGTACACCAGGTCTTCGCGCGGCACGAACTTGTAGCCCGAGAAAATCGACTCGACCGTC
Organism: uncultured Acidobacteriota bacterium; assembly: GCA_963776495.1. Classification (GTDB taxonomy): domain Bacteria; phylum Acidobacteriota; class Vicinamibacteria; order Vicinamibacterales; family Fen-181; genus FEN-299. Next base: position 1,321,448 of record CAVZMW010000004.1, read on the forward strand.
GCGTTCGCCTCGACCTGCGACATCAGCACCGCGCTGTAGACGTGGTGCACGGCGAACCCGATGAGCATCCACATGAACCCGTGGTGGAGCCAGCGCGCGGTCGCCAGGCCGCCGAACCACGGCACCAGGAAGGTGAACCACCGCAGCGGCGACCCCACGTGGGCGGCCACCGAGTACATGGCGAGCCCGGTGCCGAGCATGATCAGGTAGACCCCGAACACGAGCGTGTACATCAGGCCCGCGAGCGGGTTGTGGCCGACGAAGCCCGGCGGCTTCCGCAGGCGGAACAGGTAGTAGCCGAGCGTCGGCCCGATCGCCTTCCAGCGCTTCGCGCGCGCCGGGACGAACTTGTCCCACTTCGCGTAGTTGTTGCCGACGAACATCCACCAGATCCGGCTGATGACGGCGATCCCGAACACGATCGCGGCCGAATAGTGAATGAGCTTGACGAGCCCCATCAGCGACCGCTGCGACGCGATGCCGGTCGTGATCGGCCCGGGGTTCGCGATGTAGAGGCCGGTGAGCGCGAGCACCGCGATCGAGCCGGCGATGAGCCAGTGGCACACGCGCACCGGCCATTCCCAGACGTACACCCTAACCGTTTCGGCGAGGGGTTGGTCCTGGATCATGGCACCCTCACTCGCGCGACTTCCTGCTTGCGCGCGTCGAGGACGTGGACGCCACAGGCCAGACAGGGATCGAACGAGTGGATCGTGCGCAGGATCTCCACCGGCTTGGCCGGGTCCGCGACGGGCGTTCCGACGAGCGCCTCTTCGTACGGCCCCCGCTGGCCGCCGGCGTCGCGCGGCCCCGCGTTCCAGGTGCTGGGCACGATGCACTGGTAGTTGGCGATGGCGCCGTTCCGGATGTGGACCCAGTGCCCGAGCGCGCCGCGCGGGGCCTCGTGGAAGCCGGCGCCCGAGGCGTCGGCCGGCCAGCTCGACGGGTCCCACCTGGAGTTGTCGTGCGTCCGCAAGTCGTGGCGTGCCATGTTGGCGGCCAGCTGGTCGAGCCACTCGCCCTGCTTCTCGGCGAGGATCAGCGTTTCGATCGCGCGCGCGGCGACGCGGCCAAGCGTCGAGAAGAGCGCCTCCGGCCCGACGTTCAGCTTTTGCAGGACCGCGCCGACCAGCTCCTTCACGCGGGGGTGACCCGAGGCGTAGGCCACGAGCATCCTCGACAGGGGGCCGACCTCCATCGGCAGGCCGGCGTAGCGCGGCGACTTGAGCCAGCTGTACTTCGCCGCCGTGTCGAGCCGTTCGTAAGGCGGCTTGGGCCCGGTGTACTTCGGCCTGGTCTGGCCCTGGAACGGGTGCAGCCCCTTGCCGTCGCCGCCGTCGTCTTCGTACCACGAGTGGTTCACCATCTCGGTGATGAGCGACGGGTCGAGCCGCTCCACCTTGCCGAGATCGCGCCCGCGGATGACGCCGGGGGGCAGGAAGAGCGGGGGGTTCGGCCCGTCGTCCTCGGGGTACTCGCCGTAGACAAGGTAGTTGCCGACGCCGGCCCCGTAGCCCGTCCAGTCCTTGTAGAACGAGGCGATGGCGAGGACGTCGGGGATGTAGACGCGCGCCACGAAGTCGTGCGCCTTGGCGATGAGCGCCCGCACCGACGCCAGCGTGTCGGCATTGAGCGACGCCTGCTTGTCGGGATCCACCGGCGTCGCCATGCCGCCGACCAGGAAGCTCTGGAGGTGGGGATTCTTGCCGCCGAGAATCGCGTGGACCTTGATGACCTCGCGCTGCCAGTCGAGCGCCTCGAGGTAGTGGGCGACCGCCATGAGGTTCGCCTCGGGCGGCAACTTGTAGGCGGGGTGCCCCCAGTAGGCGTTGGCGAACGGCCCGAGCTGACCGCGATCGACGAACGCCTTCAGGCGGTCGCGGACGCCGGCGAAGTACTTCGCGCTCGACAGCGGCCAGTCGGAGATCGACTCGGCCAGCGACGACGTCTTGACCGGGTCCGCGCTCAGGGCCGACACGATGTCGACCCAGTCGAGCGCGTGGAGGTGGTAGAAGTGGATCACGTGGTCCTGCACCGCCTGCATCGCGATGATCAGGTTGCGGAGCAGGCGGGCGTTGGGGGGCGGCACGGCGCCGACCGCGTTCTCGACGGCGCGGATCGAGGCGATCGCGTGCACGGTCGTGCACACGCCGCAGATCCGCTGGGTGAACACCCAGGCGTCGCGCGGGTCGCGTCCCTGCAGGATCAGCTCGATGCCGCGGAACATCGTCGAAGAGGACCAGGCGTCCTGCACCTTGCCGCCGTCGACTTCGGCCTCGATCCGCAGGTGGCCTTCGATCCGGGTGACGGGATCAACGACGATGTGCGTCATACGGTGTCCCCCTTCTTCGAGTCAGTCGACTGCGGCTTGGCGGGCGCCGGTTCCGGCTTCTCGCGCGAGCGCTTGACGTAGGAGATCAGCCCGTGCGCGGCAAAGGCCGCGGCGATGCCGGCCGTGGCCGCCACGCCGACGCGGTCCACCGTGTAGCCAGGGCCCAGGAAGGGCGGCCCCGGCAGGTGGCTGTAGAACGGCGTCATCTTGTCCCAGAAGTCCGGCTCGGCGCAGCCCACGCACGGGTGACCGCAGCCGATCGGCCAGTTGGTGCCTTCGTTCCACCGGATGCGCGGGCAGTTTTGCGACGTCACGGGCCCCTTGCAGCCCATCTTGTAGAGGCAGTAGCCCATGCGGTGCCCCTCGTCGCCCCAGGCCTCGACGTATTGCCCCGAGTCGTAGTGCGCGCGCCGGTCGCAGTTGTCGTGAATCAGCTGGCCGTAGGCGAACAGCGGGCGGCCGAACTCGTCGAGCGGCGGCCAGTACTTGAAAGTGAGGTAGTGGACCAGCAGCGCCGTGATGTTCTCGGCGTTGGCCGGGCAGGCCGGCATGTTGACCAGGTTCCTGATGCCGGGTATCGCGTCGCTCACGCTCAGCGCGCCGGTCGGGTTCGGCGCCGCCGCCGGGAGTCCGCCGTACGCCGCGCAGGTGCCCATGGCGATGGTCGCCGCGGCGCCCCCGCACACCTCGCGGGCGATGTCGATCGCCGCCCGGCCGCCGATCGTGCAGTAGGCGCCGTTCTCGAAGGTCGGAATGGATCCTTCGACGACGACCAGGTACTGGCCCTTCTTGTCGCCGACGACCTTGCGCAGCGCCTCTTCGGCCTGCATGCCGGCGGCCGCCATGATCGTCTCGTGGTAGTCCACCGAAAGCACGTCGAGGACGATGTCGGCGACGGTGGGGCGCGCCGCCCGGAGGAACGACTCGGTGTTCCCGCAGCAGTCCTGGAACTCGAGCCAGACGAGCACCGGCTTCTCGGTTCCCCGGATGGCCTTCGCCACCTTCGCCGAGAGCGCGGCGGGCAGGGCGAGCGCCGAGGTCATGACGGTGCAGAACCCCAGGAACTCGCGCCGCGACACACCTCGTCGCTCGAGTTCCTCGACGAACCACTTCTCGCGATCGCGCATGGGTCACGTCCTTTGACGGCAGCCGTTCGACTGGGCGAACGCTCCGCGCTTCAAGCGGGTTGGCGACCGGCCGGATCGTCTCTCCGGCCCGAACGACGAGACGCGCGACAAACGTCGAACGCGGCCTGCGATATGAATTGGGAATCTGAGGCGGGATTATAGCAAGGGACCTCGGCCGCGGCGCAAGCGAATTTCGCGCGGCGCGGTCGAGAAGAAACGCGGGTCTTGCGCCCAATGTGGTCGGAGTTTCGGCGGGCGACCGCGATCGGCTGACGACCGACGGCTGACGGCTGACGGCGGCGATCCGCCCACCAGCGTGTCGCTCGTGACAAGGCCGCCAGTCGTCAGCCTTCAGGCGTCAGCCGACCGCCTATGCCGGCAGCCGCAGCAGCGCCCGGCAACCTGTGCGGTCCGGCCGGTTGGCCAGCGTCAGCGCGCCGTTGTGGCCCTCGGCGATCTGCCGGCTGAGCACCAGGCCGATGCCCGACCCGCCCGGCTTGGTGGTGAAGAAGGGCACGAACAGGTTCGCCGTCTGGGCGAGGCCCGGCCCCTCGTCTTCGACGGTCACCTCCACGTGGCCCGCGGCGGCCGCCCAGCGGACCTGGACGCCGCCTCCGGTCTCGAGGGCGGCGTCGGCCGCGTTGTGCACCAGGTTGATGAGCAGTTGTTCGATCTGGTCGCCGTCTGCCGGGATCACCACTCGCGGTCCCGCTTCGACGGCGACCGCCAGCCGGGTCTCGAGCCCGGCGACCCGCTGGACGAGGGCGCCGATGTCGAGCGGCTCCAGGCGCGGCGGCGGCAGCTTGGCCAGGCGCGCGTAGGAGGCGGTGAACCGGCTCAGCGCGTCGGCCCTCGCCTCGATGACCTCGAGCCCGCGGTCGGCGTCCGCTTTCCAGTCCGCCGGCAGCTCGCCGTGGCGGAACAGCCGTCCGAGGCTGCCGGCGATCGACTTGATCGGCGCCAGCGAGTTGTTGATCTCGTGGCCGAGCACGCGCATCAGCCGCTGCCAGGCCTGGCGTTCCTCCTCGCGCAGCGGGCGGCTGACGTCGGTGAGGACCAGCAACTGGTGGGGAAGCCCGCCCTGCCGGAAGCTCGTGCGCCGGATTTCCCAGCGCCCGATGCTGCCGGGCAGCGAGAAGGCGGCGACACGCGGCGCCGGGCCCTCGAGACAGCCGGCGAGGCCCAGCTGGCCGGCCGTCGCACCCAACAGCCGCTCGGCGGTGCGGCCGAGCAGCCGCTCGCCGGCGCGGTTGATCAGGCGCAGGCGCTGGCTGCCGTCGAAGGTGAAGACGGCGACGTCGATCTCCTCCATGACCTTGCGCAGCAGCGCCGTGGCCTCGAGCGCGCCGATGCGCTGCTCGCGCAGCGTCTCGGCCAGCTCGTTCGCCTCCAGCATCACCTCGCCCAGCGCATCGTCGGGGCGGGCGTCGCGGGCCCTGACCGAGGCGTCGCCTTCGCGGAGGCCCGCCAGCAGGTTCGACAGCGTCTGCAGGGGATAGACGACGCGCTGGCGGAGGGCGAACGACAGGCCGAGCCAGCAGGCCAGGACGAGCGTCGTCAGCGTCCAGCCGGTTCTCGGCGCGTGGTCGCCGGCCCAGAGGAGCAGCAGGGCGACGAGCACGCCGGGGAAGCCGGCAGCCAGCGCCATCAGCAGCACGCGGCGCTCGTGGTTCAGCCACGCGCGGCGGCGCCTGCGCGGGTTCATAGCCCGAAGCGCTGCAACCGACGGTAGAGCGCGCTGCGGCTCAGGCCGAGCGCGCGCGCCGCATGGCTCACGTTGCCATCGTAGCGCGCCATCGCCTTCTTGACGAGCGACGCCTCGACGTCCTCGAGGCTCATGTCGTCGAGGCGGGCCGAGGCGTCGCGGCCCGCCTTGAGGCTCAGGTCGGACAACCGGACGGCCCGGCCCTGCGCCATCAGGACGCCCCGCTCGATCGCGTGGTCGAGTTCGCGGACGTTCCCCGGCCACGAGTGCTCGACGAGCGCCCGCAGCGCGGGTGGCTCGAACCCGATGAGCTGCTTCCGGTAGTGCTGGTTGTGAATCCGCAGGAAGTGGGCGGAGAGCAGCGGGATGTCCTCGCGGCGCTCGCGCAGGGGCGGGATGCGGATCTCGATCGTGTTGAGCCGGAAGAGCAGGTCCTGCCGGAACCGGCCCGCCGCGACCTCGTCGAAGATGTCGGCGTTGGTCGCCGAGATCACGCGGACGTTCACCTTGTGCGTGCGCGACGACCCGACCCGCTCGAACTCGCCGGTCTCGAGCACGCGAAGCAGCGTCACCTGTTGCGACGGCGCCACGTTGGCGATCTCGTCGAGGAAGAGCGTGCCGCCATCCGCCAGCTCGAACCGGCCCACCCGGTCGGTCTTCGCGTCGGTGAACGCCCCCTTCACGTGCCCGAACAGCTCGCTCTCGAAGACGCCCTCCGGCAGGCCGCCGGCGTTGACGGTCACCATGGGGAACCGCGCCCGGGGCGAGGCCGCGTGCAGCGCCGCCGCCACCACGCCCTTGCCGGCGCCGTTCTCGCCGGTGACGAGCACGTTGGCGTCCGAGGGCCCGACGCGCGCCACCATCTCGATGACCGGGCGCATCAGTGGCGCCTCGGCGATCAGGTTGGGCGGGGCGGGCTCGCGCAGCGCGCGGTTCTCGGCCTCGAGCCGCTGGCCCCGCCGCAGCGCGCGGGCGAGGTCGCCCTGCGTGCGGATGATGGTCAGCAGCCGCTCGTTGTCCCACGGCTTCTGCACGAAGTCGCGGGCGCCGCGGCGCATCGCCTCCACCGCGACGTCCACCGAACCCCAGGCCGTCATCACGACGACCGGCAGCGTGGCGTCCAGCGCCTTGAGCCGCGTGAGCAGGTCGAACCCCTCGCGGCCCGACGTCGTGTCTCGCGTGTAGTTCAGGTCGATCAGCACGACGTCGAAGTCGCGGCGTTCGACGGCCTCGAGGGCGGCGGCCGGGGAGGCGACCGTCTCGAGGTCCCAGCCTTCCGCCTTGAGCAGCAGGCGGAGCGCCTCGCGGACGTCCGCCTGGTCGTCGGCGATGAGGACGCGGAGCCGCTGGCTGTCCGTCGTTTTCATGATGGCCGCCGGTGGACGCGCCGTGGGGACGGTGTCAGCGGCCGGCCGCCTCGGGCTGCGGCACCGCGGTGTCTTCGACCACCCAGCCGTCGCGAAGCTGGATCACGCGCGACCCGTACGACGCGTTGCGCTCCGAGTGCGTGACCTGGACGATGGTCGTGCCCTCCCGGTTGAGCCGCGTGAACAGCTCCATGATCTCCTGCCCCTGCGCCGTGTGCAGGTTCCCGGTCGGCTCGTCGGCGAAGATCACCCTCGGGCTGGCGACGATGGCGCGGGCCACCGCCACCAGCTGCTGCTGCCCCCCGGAGAGCTGGCTGGGGAAGAGATCCTTCTTGCCCACGATCTGGAAGCGGTCGAGCACGTCGCACACGATCGACTGCCGCTCGCCCTTCTTCACGTCCCGGTAGGAGAGCGGGATCTCGAGGTTCTCGTACACGGTGAGGTTGTCCAGCAGGTGGTAGCTCTGGAAGACGAACCCCATGTACTGCTTGTGGAGGGCCGACCGCGCCTTCTGGGCCAGGGCATGCACCGCCTCGCCCATGAAGTCGTACTCGCCCGTCCAGTCGCCGTCGAACATGCCGAGGATGTGCAGGACGGTGGACTTGCCCGCGCCCGAGGGGCCCATGATCGAGACGAACTCCCCCTCGCGGATGTCGAACGACACCCGCCGCAGGACGTAGGTCCGGCTCGCCCCGTGCTGGTAGGCCTTCTCGACGTGGCGCAGCGCGATGAGCGGGGTCACGCGGTCGTCGACTCCATGCTCTCCTCGACGACCTGGCCGTCGAACAGGTGGATGTTCCGGTCGGCGTGCCGGGTGAACCGCGGGTCGTGCGTGACCATGCAAATGGTCGAGCCCTGGTGGTGCAGCTCGCGCAGCAGGTCCATCACCGCCTCGCCGTTGCGCGAGTCGAGGTTGCCCGTCGGCTCGTCGGCCAGCAGGATGAGGGGGCTGCCGACGAGCGCCCGCGCCACGGCGACGCGCTGCTGCTGGCCGCCCGACAGCTGGCTGGGCAGGTGCCGCGCGCGGTGCGCCATGCCGACTTTCTCGAGCGCCTCGGTGCAGCGCGTCTTCCGCTCCGACGACTTCATGCCGCGGTAGGTGAGCGGCAGCTCGACGTTCTCGAAGACGGTGAGGTCGCCGATCAGGTTGAAGCTCTGGAAGATGAACCCGATCTCCCGGTTGCGGATGCGCGCCCGCTCGGCCATGTTCAGGTTCGCCACCGGCTGGCCGTTGAGCGTGTAGCTGCCGCCGGTCGGCGTGTCGAGCAGGCCGAGGATCGACAGGAGCGTGGACTTGCCGCAGCCCGAGGGGCCGGCAATCGAGACGTACTCGCCCTGGCGGATCTCCATGTGGATGCCCGACAGGGCGTGCGTTTCGACTTCGTCGGTGTAGAACACCTTCGTCACACCGTCGAGCCGAATGAGCGGTTGTGTCTGGCCGTTGCCGTTCATCGTGCCTCCCAAGTGCCCGTGCCGAGCCGGGCCGCCTACTTCAGCCTGATCCGGTCGAACGCGTCGTACTGCGACATGTCGGAGAGGATAACCCGGTCGCCCTCCTTCAGTCCCGCCTTGATCTCGACCGTGTTGACCGACGTCTTGCCGATCGTCACCTTCACGCGCGTGCAGTTCACCCCGTCCGGGCCGACCTTGAACAGCTGGATGACGCTCTGCTCCTGGCCGTAGGTGGGGCGGCCGACGTAGAGGATGTTGTTGAGCCGCTCGAGCTCGATCGTGCCGTCGACGCTCAGGTCGGGCCGCGCGCCCTTCGGCAGCTCGCCCTCGAGAGCCACGTCCACCGTGACGGTCCCATTCTGCACCGCCGGGTCGATGCGCGACACCTTGCCCGGGATGATGCCGTTGCGGGTGTCGATGGACGCCGGCTGGCCGATCATGATGTCCTTGGCCTGCGTCTCGGCGATCTTCAGCTGCGCCTTGAGGTGGTTCTGGTCGGCGACGCGGGCGAGGTTGGTCCCGGGGCCCACCTGCTGGCCGACCTCGACAGGCACCTGCTGCAGCATGCCGTCGAGACCGGCCCGGACGTGCAGCTGGTTGACCTGGCTCTGGCGCAGGCCCACCAGCGCGCGCAGCCGGTCCACCTCGGCCTGCTGCACCGCCAGCCGCGACTGCGTCGAATCGCGACTGGCCTTCAGCCGCTTCTGCTCGATCTGGTCGCGCTCCCCGAGGTTCTCCGACCTCACCTGCGAGAGCTTCGTCGTCAGCGCCGACACGAGCCCGTCCTTCGCCAGCTCGGCGTCGGCCTGGGCCTGCAGCTTCGCCTGCCGGTAGTCGGCCGTCACGGCGCTCGCCGACGCTTCCTGCGCGAGCAGGTCGTTGGCGACGGTGACCTTCAGGCTGGCGTACTGGGCCTCGGCCGCCTTGAGCTGCTGCTGCGCCTCGAGCAGCGACTGCGTCTGCGTCGGGTTCACCAGTTCGAGGATGATCGTGTCGGTCTTCACCGGCGTGCCGGGATACACGACGATCCGCTCGACCCGGCCGTCGGTGGCGGCGGGAATCCAGCGGATGTCCTCGGGCACGAGCGTGCCGAGGCCGCGGACCTGCCGCACCATCGGACCCCGCTTGACCGTCTCGATGTACGCCGCGCCGCTGTCGACGGTCGGCGCCGCCGGCTTGAGCTTCGACAGCGCCAGGGTCACCACCCCGACGGCGACAACCACGACGCCGGCGATCACGATCCGCCGGATCTTCTTGTTTCTTGCCACGCTGGAGGGTCGTTGAATATCCATCTTCGAAGCCTTAGACGTGCGGAACGGCAAAAAAGGTCACTGCCGGCCCGATCTCGTCCCGGGCAGCGGCATCCGAACGACCGATTGCCAGAAGGATGCCAGGATGGTCAGTTGTCTCAAGTGGCTGCATCGACAGGTGCTTACCGCGCATCGAGGCGGCGGCGCAACCGACGTCAGCTGTGCGGCAGCGAACTCTACCGTCCCGCAAACGGACGGCCGGCCTGACCCGGATCCGGACATTCCGCCGACCGGTCCGGCGCACCCTCCATCACTCGCAGACGCCGCCAGCCGTCTTGAAGATCGTCAGGATCTCGTCGCTCCGGATCTCGACGATGTCGAAGCGCTCGAATCCCCACGCGGACCGCTGGACGACCCAGAAGAGCCGGCTGCCCATGTGGAAGGAGCCGAGGACGAGCGAATACAGCAATCCCTCGCGGCGCCGGTCAGAGAGCGTCGCGCTCATCTTGATCTCGGGTGATCCGTCCGGGCGGATGCGCACGAAGCCGACCGCGTAGGTTATCAGGCCCCCCGGCAGCGTGACCTGCGGCGGATAGCGCTTCACCCCCTCGAAGTAGATCAGCGTGCCGCCAGGCTTCACGTCCGGCGTGCTGAACAGCACTTCCGGCGTGAACGGCGTCTCCGCGCGCAACTGCTCCGAGATCGGCGTCCGGACCTGCCAGTCCTTCAGGAGGCCGGGTTCCGCGGCTCCAACCTGCGCCGCGATCCTGGCCGAGATGGCGGACCACTCCGGCGACCTGGCGTCCAGGAGCGCGACCGGATCGATTCGCACGTCGCCGGCCGTCGCCAAGCCGTCCTTGGGAAACGGCTGCGTGTCGGCCCGCTCGCGGGGCATCGCCGACTGGTAGTCGGTCTGGAGTCCCACTTGCGGCTGACACTCCACCAGCAGGTTGACCGGGCTCTTCACGCGGACGGCGCGCGACTGGCCGTTCATCGGCCACGCCGTCCAGTCGGCGATCGGCCGCTTGTCGGCCCACCATCCCTTGGGCGCCTCTTCCACGGAAATCGGGATGTCCTGGCGGTGGCCGGCCTTGGGCCAGCGGTCGGTCCAGCCGCCGGTGCCGTAGCTCACGATCGGGATGACGACGCCGTCGCGCCGGAGGACGGCGATCGTGAACGAGTTGACGGCCGGGCCACGGGCCTGGAGAGCGGGGCCGGGCGACGGCGGCGGCGCCCCGAACGAGATGCACGACAGCTCGACCAGGGCGGCCGCCGTCAGCACGTAGCACGCGGGCTTGCGCACGGTCTTCCTCTTTCGTACGCCTTGCGGCATACGCCTCACGCCGTACTTCCTACTTCCTACTTCGTACTTCGTACTTCCTGCGATGTCTCGTCCCGCTCCCGTCCGGCATCGAGGCGGGCAGTCAGTCCACCAGCGGCGTCTTGCGGATCATGGTGAACCGCTCTACTCCGTCATCCTCCGCGGGTGTGCATCTCGAGGTGCACGTCGCCCTTGAGGTCGGCCGCGGGGATGTAGATGCCGCGCTCGCGCTCCGCCGCGCGAACTTCCGCGCCCCGGTCCGACCGCGCGCGCCAGGCCTCGCCGACGAGCGCGGCGATCGTCTCGTGCGAGTCGCCGGCGCGCAGCGGGCCGCGAAGGTCGAGACCGCGCGTCGCGTACAGGCACATGAGCCACATGCCGTCGGCGGTGAGGCGGGCCCGGTCGCAGGTCGAGCAGAACGGCGTCGTGGTGGACGCGATGATGCCGACCGTCGTCCCGTCCGGCAGCCGGTAGCGGTCCGCCGGCGCCCAGGCGGTCGCGTCGAGGGGTTCGAGCGTCCCGTAGCGCGCCGAGATCCGCTCCAGGATTTCCGCGCGCGGGACGACGGTCGCGGCCGACCAGTGCGTGGCCCCGGCGACATCCATGTACTCGATGAATCGGACTTCGGCTTGCCGCTCCCTCGCGTACTCGACGATCGGCGCCAGCTCGTCGTCGTTGACGCCGCGCATCACGACGCAATCGAGCTTGAGCGACGGGAAGACGCGCGCGGCGGCGTCGATCCCTTCGAGCACCCTGGCGTGCGTTGTCAGCCTGGTGAGCGCGGTGAATCGCTCCGGGCGCAGCGTGTCGAGGCTGACGGTGACGCGCATGAGGCCGGCGGCCCGCAGCATCCCGGCTTGCGCGGCGAGCAGGACGCCGTTGGTGGTCAGCGCCAGGTCGGCGATCCGGCGGTCCGCGGCCAGCAGGCGCACCAGTTCGTGGAGGTCGCGGCGGAGCAGCGGCTCGCCTCCCGTCAGGCGGACCTTGGTGACGCCGCACGAGGCGAAGACGTCCACGAGCCGGCGGATTTCCTCGAAGGTGAGCAGATCCTCGCGCGGCAGCCAGGCGTACTCCGCCTCCGGCATGCAGTACCTGGCAGCGCAGGTTGCAGCGATCGGTCACCGACACGCGAAGGCTGCGCAGCGGCCGTCCGAGCAGGTCCACGAGCGACATCGATTCGATCTTAGCAGATGGGCCGCCGGCCTCAGGACCATCGGCCGGGCACCGCGGTCCCGCACGACGGGCAGCGGCCGTCGGGCGTGAGACCGTAACGGCGCACGAAGAAGCCCGACCGTTCGATGAGCACCTCGCTGCAGTGCGGGCATCGGGTGTTCTCGAGGTCGTCGCCGAGCCGGCCCACGTTGCCGATGTAGACGAACTCCAGGCCGGCCTCGCGCCCGATCGCCGCCGCCCGATGCAGCGCGGACCGGCTGGTCTGCGGCGAGTTCATCCGGTAGTCGGCGTGGTAGGCGGTGACGTGCCACGGGATCGAGCGGGAGACGTCGGCGATGAAGCCCGTCAGGTGGCGCAACTCGTCGTCCGAGTCGTTGAAGCCGGGCACGAGGAGCGTGACGATCTCCAGCCAGATCCCGCTGCGGTGCAGCGAGGCGATCGTGTCGAGCACCGGTTGGAGGCGGCCGCCCAGCTGGCGATACCGGCGCTCGTCGAAGCCCTTCAGATCCACCTTGTACAAATCGACCCACGGCCGCAGGTACTCCAGCACCTCGGGCGTCCCGTTGCCGTTGGACACGAACGCGGTCGCCAGGCCGGCCGCGCGCGCGTGCTTGAACACCTCGACCGCCCACTCGGCGGTGATGAGCGGCTCGTTGTAGGTGCTGACGACGGCGCGGGCACCCCATTTCAGGGCTTCCTGCGCGAGCGACTCGGCCGTGGCCGGCTCCGCGCGCAGCATCGCGTCGGGATCCCGCAGCGCCTGCGAGGTCACCCAGTTCTGGCAGTAGCTGCAGTGGAGGTCGCAGCCGAGCATGCCGAAGCTGTAGGCCAGCGATCCCGGCCAGGCGTGGAAGAACGGCTTCTTCTCGATCGGGTCGCACTGTGCGCCGGCTACGTAGCCCCAGGGGACCATCAGCCGGCCGCCGCGGTTGAACCGCACCTTGCAGACACCGCTGGCGCCGTCGGGAATAGGGCAGCGGTGACCGCAGGCAAAGCAGCGCGTCCACGTGCCGTTGTAGCGTTCGTAGAGGTCGCCCTCGCGGGTCTGCCCGGCCAGAGCCTCGGCGAGCGGCAGCATCGCAGTCATTCGCCCCTCAAAGCTCTTATAGTCCCGCCGCGCCCGGGATGCAACGTCAGCATGGAAGAAGGCTCAAGGCACAGGGCTCCCGCCTCCGCCCGCACGTGACTCGCGCGGGCTACGGCGAGGCCTCGCCGTAGCGCTTCGCGCGTAGGCGGGCAAGGCTCATGTGGCGCGGCGGGCCGGCTTGCGCTAATCTCTCCCCGCATGGCCACCCCCGCCGCTCCCGTTCCGCGCCTGGCCGGCCGCCTCGTCTCGCTCGACGTCTTTCGCGGCCTGACGATGGCCGCGATGGTCATCGTCAACGACCCCGGCGACTGGGACCACGCCTACTGGCCGCTGCTGCACGCGGAGTGGAACGGCTGGACGCCCACCGATCTCGATCTTCCCCTTCTTCCTGTTCATCGTCGGCGTCTCGATGACGCTGTCGAAATCGACGATGGGATCGGGGTGGAAGGCGGCGCGCCGGGGCCTGGCCATCGTCGCGCTCGGCGCGCTGCTGGCCGGCTTCCCGCGATTCCCGCTGGCGACGTGGCGGATCCCGGGCGTGCTGGTGCGCATCGGCCTCTGCTATCTGGCGGCCGTCGGGATCTTCCGGCTGACCGCGCCGCGAGGGGAGCGCGACGACTGGCGCCACGGATGGCGGCTGCTGGCCTGGGTCGTGTCGCTGACGGTGGGCTACTGGCTCGTGATGGTGTTCGCGCCGTTTCCCGGCCACAACCCGGGCGACCTGACGCCGGCAGGCAATCTCGGCGCGTTCATCGACCGCGCGGTCATCGGCCAGCACCATCTGTGGCAGCGCCGCCCGTGGGACCCGGAAGGGCTGCTGAGCACCGTGCCCGCCATCGCCTCGACGCTGATGGGGGTCATCGCGGGATTCTGGCTGCGCGCGCCGGTGAGAGACGGCCGGCGCACGTGGGTGATGGCCTCGGCCGGCGTGGCGGGGATGGCCATCGGGCTCGCGTGGGACCTGGCCTTCCCGATCAACAAGAACCTCTGGACCAGTTCCTACGCCTGGTTCACCGGCGGCGCGGCCGCGTTCGGGCTGGCCCTGTGCTACGTCGTCATCGACGTTCGGCAATGGCGGTGGTGGACGAAGCCGTTCGTGGTCCTGGGTGTGAACGCGATCGCCTTGTTCATGCTCTCGGGGATCGCCGTCAAGCTCATGCTGCTCGTGAAGGTGGTGGGACGGGCGGGCAAGCCGGTGTCGCTCTACTCGTACGTCTACCGGCAGTATTTCGAGCCGCTGGCGTCGCCCGACAACGCGTCGCTGCTGTTCGCGCTGGCCTTTCTGGCCGCGCTTTACGTCATCCTCTGGGTCATGTACCGGCGGCGGATCTTCCTGAAGGTGTGAGGACGGCGGCCGGGAGGCCGATTCGCGCCGATTCCCGCTTGATGTCGGCGGCCGGCGCTCGTATCCTGAAAGCCTGCCATGGGCGCGGCGCCGGGGCGGCGCGACCGGCGGAGGGGCGTTGATGAACGAACGGGTGGCGTTTGGCCTGGAACTGCGGCGCATCCGCGAGCGTCGCGGGTTGTCGCTCGAACAGATGAGCGAGCAGACCAAGGTCGGCGTGGCGCACTACGCCGCGCTCGAGGCGGGCGACCTGTCCCGCTGGCCGTCGGGGATCTTCCGCCGCGCCTTCGTTCGCAGCTACGCCAGCTCGGTCGGCCTCGATCCCGACGAAGTCCTGGCGGCGTTCAGCCGGATCTTCCCCGACCCGTCGGACGGGCCGCGCGCGGCGGCGCGCATCATGGCGGAGGCCGCCCTCCGGGAAGAGACGTTGAAGGCGGCCCGCGAGAGCCACGACCCGCTCGACGAACTGCCGGTGCTGCGGCTCGCGCTCGAGCCCCAGCACCGCGAGCGCGGGTTCGACTGGTTCAGGGCGGCCGCGCCGCGCATCGCCACGGCCCTGGTGGACATCGGCCTCGCGCTCGTCCCCGGGGCGCTGGCCAGCGTGGTTTTCGGGCCGGCCTGGTTCCTTCGGACGGCCCTGGTCGTCGGCCTGCTCGGACACCTCGTGTACTTCTCCGCGACGGGGGCGACGCCCGGGCGCTGGGTGATTTCGAAACTGCCGCGCGAGTTCACCGAGAAATTGACGAGGGTCGCGGCCCGTCGGCGGCGTCCCGACGCCGACGACGCGGCGGGCCCGCACCGCCGCTTCAGGCGCCACTCCACCAGCCGCCCCGCGTCGCACGCGCACCGCGTGCAACACTGAGCCGTGGCGCCCCCGAGGTTCGGCCTGCCGCGCCCGGTCTGGCTGCTGGGCCTGACGAGCCTGTTCACCGACACCGCCAGCGAAGCCATCTACCCGCTGCTCCCGCTCTACCTGACGCGCGTCCTCGGCGCGGGTGCCGTGTCGTTGGGGCTCATCGAGGGCGTGGCCGAAGCGGCGAACAGCCTGCTCAAGATCCTCTCGGGCCGGTATTCGGACCGCTGGAGCGTCAGGCGGCCGATCGTCATCGGCGGTTACGCGCTTTCGTCGGCCGTCCGTCCTCTCACGGCGTTCGTCGCCTCCTGGCCGCAGCTGCTCGTCGTCCGATTGTTCGACCGGGTAGGGAAGGGGATCCGCGGCGCGCCGCGGGACGCGATGCTGGCGGCGTGCGCCACGCCGGCCACGCGGGGACGCATCTTCGGCTTCCACCGCTCGATGGATCACGTCGGGGCGGTTGTCGGGCCGCTCGCGGCCTCCGCGTTCCTCCTGGCCTGGCCGGGCCGGTACCGCTGGCTGTTCGCCCTGACGATCGTTCCGGGAGCGATGGCGGTGGCCTCGTTGTTCTTCGTGGACGAACCGAGGGCTGCGCACCCGGCGTCGGCGCGAGGGATCGCGAGCGGTGTCGCCGTCTCGTGGCGCGGGCTGCCTCGCCAGTTGTACGTGTTCCTCGGCGTCGTCCTCGTCTTCACGCTCGGCAATTCGGCGGACGCCTTCCTGCTGCTGCGGCTGAGCGACGAAGGCGTCGCCGCGGCCGCCATCCCGCTGCTCTGGGCCGCGCTGCACGTCGTCAAGGCGGTGATGTCCACGTGGGGCGGCGTGAAGTCGGACCGGTGGGGCCGGCGCCTGGTGATCGGGTCGGGATGGCTCGTCTACGCCGTGGTCTACGCGGGCTTCGCCCTGAGCTCGTCGGTGTCGGCGCTGGTCGCCTGGTTCCTCGTCTACGGCGTCTACTACGGCCTGTCGGAGGGGACCGAGAAGGCGCTCGTCGCCGATCTCGCGCCGGCGGCGCTGCGTGGGACGGCATTCGGGATCTACAACGCCGCGCTCGGACTCGGCTCGCTGCTCGCGAGCGTCGCGTTCGGCCTGGTCTGGAAGCTGGTGAGCCCCGCCGCCGCCTTCGGCCTCGGCGCCGCGCTCGCGCTGCTCGCGACCGCGCTCCTCGCCACGGTCGTGAGGAACAAATAGCGCGGTCGCTCGCAGGCTCAAGGCAGAGAGCTCAGGGCGGTTTGATGCTGCAGGGCGACCCTTCAGGGTTGCCGCAGATATAATCGAAGCCACAGATGCCCCGCATTCTCGTCACCAACGACGACGGCGTTCGCGCGAAGGGAATCCAGGCGCTGGCGGAGGCCCTGGCTCCGCTCGGCGAGG
This sequence comes from uncultured Acidobacteriota bacterium, assembly GCA_963776495.1. Classification (GTDB taxonomy): domain Bacteria; phylum Acidobacteriota; class Vicinamibacteria; order Vicinamibacterales; family Fen-181; genus FEN-299. The sequence continues at coordinate 1,337,834 of CAVZMW010000004.1, forward strand.
TCGTGGTCGTGGCGCCCGGCAGGGAAGCCAGCGCCGTCGGCCACGCGCTGACGCTCCATCACCCGCTGCGGCTCGAGCGCCTGAGGGAATCGGTCTATGCGCTCGACGGGACCCCGACCGACTGCGTGAACATCGGCGTCGCGGCCGTGCTGCGCGGCCTGCCGGACCTGGTCGTGTCAGGGATCAACAACGGCCTCAACGTCGGCGACGACGTGACCTACTCCGGGACCGTGTCGGGGGCGCTCGAAGGGGCGCTGCTCGGCGTGCCGTCGATCGCCGTGTCGCTGGAGCGGGGGGCGGGGGAGTGGGGGAAGTGGGACTTCGCCGAGGCGGCGCGCGTCGCCGCCGAGGTGGCGGCCCGGGTGCTCGAGCGCGGGCTGCCGCGCTGGACGTTCCTCAACGTGAACGTGCCGCACCGCGAGCCGAAGGGGATCCGCCTGACCGTGCAGGGGAAGCGCACGCACGCCACGACGGTGTCCGAGCGCCGCGATCCGCGCGGGCGCACCTATTACTGGATCGGCGAGGGGGAGGACGAGTGGCTGCCGGACGAGGCCGCGGATCACGCGGCCATCCGGGCCGGCTACGTCTCGGTGACGCCGCTGCAGTCGGACCTGACGGCGGTCGAGGCGGCGGCGTTCGTAAAAGCGCTTGGCCTCGAGCGATGAACTGAGGTAGACTCTCTTTCTTGGGTCGGGGCGTGGCTCAGCCTGGTAGAGCACTCGGTTCGGGACCGAGGGGTCGGAGGTTCGAATCCTCTCGCCCCGACCAACTTCCGTCCTTCGTCGTGCAGCGAATGTGCAACGAGAGGGAGTACGGCCAGCGCGGATGCTGGCCGTTTTCGCGTACGCCTCCCGGCCCCACGACTTCCCGGCCTATCCCTTCACGTAGGTGAACGTCACCGGCGCGTCGCCGACACCGAAGTCGGTGACGACCTTCAGCGTGTCTTCCTGGATCGACAGGATCTGGGTGACGGTGAAGTAAGCGGAGTGGTAGGTCACCACCAGTTTCTCGCCTTCCCAGGCGGCGTGGACGACGTAATGAGTGCCCCGGGGCTGGGTGACGGTGCTCTCGCTGTCGTCGAGGTTCAGAACAACCAGGCCGTTGTCGTAGAGCGTTACTGCGTCGGACGTGCCAAGCCGCGAGATTGACAGCGTCTTCGCGTCCTGGGTGATGGTGCATTCGGGGCCGCAGTTGACCGGGGCGCCGCTAACCCATTTCGTTCTGACTTCACGTTCGACCCCCGCCTCACCCGTACCGCCTCGCCCTCCGCCGGCGGAGGTGCTCGAAGCCAGCGACCAATGCCCGGAGAGGTCGGGTCGGCCGGTCTCCCCCTGACCCGTTCGGGAAGGTGCGGGGGCGGCTGCAGGAGGCCGGCCGGCCGCATTGGGTGAGGGCGCGACCGGACGCGTCGCCTCCTGAGGCGGCTCCACCGCCGCGCGCGACTCGAGGGAAACGTCACGTGCTCTCGGCGGCGCACCCGTGGCGGCCTGCTGACCGGGGACGTCGGCCGGACGGGGGACCAGGATGCCGGCCGCGCAGACGATTGACGACGCCGCGCACAAGACGAACATGGAGAAGACCAGCGCGCGTGAATGTGGTGTCATCGGAGCCTCCTCGAAGATGTAACGCATCCGTTTCGCCAGGTCGCTGCCCGGCATGGCCATCCCGGCCACGTTCAGCCGCCGGCCCTCGCGGCTGAGCACCCGCGCCATGTCGAGCAGGCAGTCGGAGTATTCCTGCGGCGCGTGGCCCGCTCGAATCACCGCCGCGTCGCAGACCTGCTCGGCCAGGTTGGCCAGGCGTCGCTCGAGCCACCACGCCAGCGGGTGGAACCAGAAGACCGCGCGGTTGAGCAGCGCAAGCCACTGGACCAGCGGATCGTGCCGGCGAGCGTGCGCCTGTTCGTGGGTCACGACGAGGTCGAGGCGGGCCGCGGGCCAGCGGTCCCACCCTTCGGGCAGGATCAGGGCGGGAGAGAACAAACCGACCGTCACCGGCGTGACGCATCGCGTGCTGGTCGCCCGGCCGGCCCGCACGATCGCGCCCCGACGCAATCGGCAGGCGTGCACGGTGCCAACCACCAGGCGAATCAACAACGCGAGCGTGCCGAGCAGGTAGACACCCGCCAGCGCCAGCGCGCCCGGGCTGGGCTCGCCGGCCGTCGCGGCAGTGGCGGCCGCCACATCGGACTGCGGCTCAGAGCCCTTCCTCGCCGCGTGAGCGGCCGAAGCCGGGATCGAAGTCGAGTCGGAATCCAGCGAAACCAGGGCCCGCGGCAGCAACGGCACGCGGATCCCGAGCCCCGCGAGCGACGAGGCGGGCAGCAACAACATCACCACGACAACGGTTGCCCACGCGGCGTGGCGCAAGGCGGGAGACCTCACCCGCAGCGCCCACAGGACGAGCGCCGTGCCGCCGGCCAGCAGCGTGGACCGCACGACGAGTTCCAGAAGCAGTCTTGTCATTTACCTGCTCCTCTTCCTGCGCTGGCGGGCGAACTCCTCGATGCGGCCGAGTTCGTCGTCGCTCAGCGCCTTCGCGTCCACCATCCCGCTGACGAGTTCCTCCACAGAGCCCTGGCAGAACCGGTCGATGATCTGCCGCACGGCTCGCGCGGCGAGGCTGCGTGACGGTTCGGTGGCTCGGTACAAGTAGGCCCGTCCATCCGATGTGTGGGTGAGGTACCCCTTCTGTTCGAGGCGACGGAGCAGCGTGCGGACGGTCGTCTCCTTGAGGTCGCGCGTCCGGGCGATCCGTTCGTAGACGGCGTCGACCGAGCACGGTCCGGAGTCCCAGACGGCGCGCATGACCTCGTTCTCGAGGTCGGTGAGGGGCGCCTTGACGCGTGGCCGAGAGGTATTACCATGTGTCATGGTACAAGATGTACCACTACACAATGTCGCTGTCAAGCGGGGCGCGGGCGGGCAGGAGGCGGTCGGACGGCCAGGGGGCGGTGGTTCGAATCCACTCGCCCCGGCCATTTCACCTTCCGCTTGTCGGCTGAAGGCTCAGGGCTTCAGGCTATGGGCCCTGCGGCACCCTTCGTCCGAATCCCTCCGCGTATCACAGAACGAAGAACGCAACATTGAGCCAGGTCTCGCGATTCGCCCGGCGGGCGGCGACCAGGGCGCCGATCGATCATTGCGGCAAGAAGGGCCGATGGAGCACGAGCACCACAGCGATCCGCCCCGCGAGGAAGATGAGAAGGGCGACCGCGAACTGAGCCCAGCCCGCAACGGAGAGGCCGGCGTGTTTCTTGAGCAGCGTCGCCGTCAGAGGACAGGCAGCAAGGCCCGAGAACATCGCGAACCATCCGTTCGTGACCGGGAGCGGCCCTTCGTGAATGAGCAGCACGAGGCCGCCAACGCCCGCGAGAAGGGCCCACGCCCAGCCCGCGAGCCAGACGACTACGGACCCGATCCTCTTCATTTTGCCTTCGCCCAGCGACGCCCAACAGCCCGCGAGCCAGACGAGTACGAAGCCGATCAACCTCATTTTGTCTTAGCCCAGTGACGCCCAACGATAAGGGTTTTGTCCGAGCGCCCGACACGCTCAGGGAAGACGCCGGTGCGGCTGCGCGCGGATAGGACCCGTTGAACGAAACCGCGGCCGGGGCGCCCGGCGCTGGGGATTGTAAGGCCGGCGCGGTCAGGGAGCGCAGGGTATTTCAGCCGGGCGCCGCGCGAGCCAGGCCGTTCGGACCTAGTCCTCCCATTGAGCTTCCTCTTTCATCAACCATTCTGCTCTTTGGAGGCGGTCTTGACGGCCACACACCGAGCGGCCAGAATCCGCCGACCATGAACCGCCTGTTCTTCGGCGGCAACCTCCCCGAGTCGGGTGCGTCGCTTTCAACTCAGAGCGTCGACTTGGTGTGCCTGGGCCTTCCCCTTCAAGAGAAACTACGCACACGACGCCACGGCCGCGGGCTCTGAGTCAGGTCATCGCGCCGCAGTGGGTAGTACCCTCGGGCGCTCCTATGATCTCAACCGACAGTCACATAGCCATCCTGGTCGTCGCGGTGTCCAACGTTATGGCCCGCCACCGGGCTGCGGCGTCCACAACGGTGGGACTGCCAAGGCCGATCGGCCGAGACGCACGTCGCCGCGGCGTCGAGCCAGGGGAGCTCATGATGCACAACTGTGCTCGTGCAAGAGCACTGGCTGTCCTCGGTCTGAGTGCTGCGCTGCTGATGGGCGACGGAATGGCGTCGCCGGCGCGGGCGGGGATGCCAGCGCCTCCCAAAACGGAGGAGACCGCCCAGGCGAAGCCGCAGCACGTCACGACCGCCGATGACGAGCGCTCGCTGATTGAGCGGCTTCGGCAGTTCATCAGGGACAACCCGACATCGCCCAAACTCGGAACGGTTTACGACAGCCTCCTGTTGGCCGCCGCACGCTACGGCGATCCTGACATTCTGATCGGGCTCATCGACGAGGCGGTAGCGCGGTTTCCGCAATCGATGGCGAACAGTGCGACGAACTCAATGAGGGCCTTTCGCGAGGCCAGAGGCGAGACGCCTGCCGCGTCGCTTGGGCAGAAGCTGATCGAAAAGGAGAACAGCCCACGGGTGCTGCTCCTGGCCTCGGACGCGCTGCCGGGGAACGGCCTGCGCCTGCTCGAACGAGCCATCGCATTGCGCGAGAAGGCAGGCAGCGCGGACCAGTCGCCGACGGTCGAGCAACTGCGGTGGGCGTACGTCGCGGCATTGGAGAAGGCGCACCGCGCTCGGGAATCGGCGACGCTCCAGAAGGACCTTATCGAGCAATCGAAGAGGCGCATCGCGGAACTCGAGGCCCTGCCGAAAGACAACCCGGCACCGAGCTCGCTGGCGCTCGTGCGCGCGTCGCTGGCTGACCGGTACATCACGCTCGCGCGTCAGGCGGAGAGTGCCCGGCAGTACGAGCGGGCGCTCGGATACGTTGCTCTCTCGCAAGAAACCTACGCGGGCGGCGCGCTCACGTTCCAGACCCGCGGCGACGTCGAGCGTGCCGCCATCTACGCTGCAATGAAGAGGCCGGACCTCGAACTGGAAGCCTGGGTGAAGGTGTTTGCGAACAGCATGGAGACCAGGGCGCGGAACAAGATCCGCGAACTCGCCGTCGTCGCCGGGCGGGAGCCAGAGCAGGTGCTGGAGCGGTCCCGCGACCTGCGGGCGCGTTCGGCTACTCCTGTCCCCGGCTTCAACCTCAAGGCGCTCGACGGCCCCATGGTCTCGCTCCTCTCTTTGACCTCGAAGAACAAGGTGACGCTCTTCAACTTCTTCTTCCCGACGTGAGGCCGCTGTAATGCAGAGTTGCTGCACATGCAGAGGCTGTACGAGAAGTACCGCAGTCAGGGACTCGCGGTGGTGGCGCTCAATATCTCCCCCGACGAAGACGCCCTTCTGCCGGCATGGCGAGACAAAGGGAAGTACACCTTCCCGATAGTGCTGGCGAGCGCGGAGGACTTCGCCAAGCGGACTTATGGCGTTTCTGAGGCGCCGGTGAGCCTGGTGTTGAACGGCGAGGGCCAGGCGATTTGTCGCTACGTCGGGGCCGATTCCGACAGCGCGCAGATGCTCGAAACGGACATCCGCATTCTGCTCGGCCTCGACCCGAGGCGGTAAGTCCTCTCCCCGGCCCTGGGACCTGTGTAAGAGTGCCGCGGCGCCGTCAGCGGTCAGTTCACACAACCGGCCGAGCATGTCTTCGGTCGGGCCGAAGTCCGCGCGCAAGTCGGCTAGATCGGCCGGCGTGAGTGTGCGAACCTGGCTGCGTCGCAGGTGCAGCACACGCGTAACGCCCAGCCGCGTGAGCAACGCCGTCAGGAAGCTCTCACGCTCTCCGGCGCCTACGGCCACGCGTCGAGGACGAGGAACGGCGAGGCCGCCGGGCCGTTCTTCTTGTTTTGCGTACGCGCGGTGGACACCTCGCGCGGTCCTCTTGAACTGTGTCCCGAGGGCACCAGTCAGCCGCGGCCGCAAAACGCCACATAGGCAACCGCGATTCGGGTTCGCGCCGGCCGGACCGGGATGCGCCGCGAGCGGGCCTTCGGAGCAGGCCGTCCATCCCTCTCACGGAAAGCGACGACCGCCTTCGCGCCCGGCTTCGGCGGTCCGCCGGAGCCTTGGCGGAGGCGGAGCGGCTGCCGCGATTTCCCGGGCCGCAGCGCGTGCGGTCGAGCCAGCGCGAATAGCGCCAGGCCCGCCGCCCAAGATCCGGAAATCGCGGCACCGCGAGGAGGCTTTCCCGGCCTGCGGAGCGGCTCACGAGCGACGCGTCCGGCCCGGCCGGCGACTCCGAATCCTGGTCCCTCACTTAGACTGGTTCCGTCAAGCGCAGCGAACCGAGGGGCTCGACGCAGGAGCGAGGAGAACCCATGGCAGGCATGTTCGTGATGTGGGTCATCAGTGTCTTCGGCCAGTTCACCGTGACCGTCGCGGCCGTCCTGGTTGCGCTGCTCATCTGGGACCGCTGGCCGAGCAGGGGTCGGTAAGACGGCCGAGGGGGCGGTGGTTCGAACCCACTCGCCCCGGCCACGGTCCGCAACTCACAGATCGAAGAACGCCAGCGCCAGCCAGGTGTCGAGTTGCGCCCGGCGGCCCGCGACGAGCGCGCCGTTCGCCGCTTCCGCCGCCGCGTCGGGCGCCGTCGTCTTCACGTCCACCTTGTCGCGCTTGTCCTGCGCGGCCGTTCGCATGCCGTCGAGATCGAGGTCGGCGTGCGAGAGGCCGGCCGCCAGGAAGACCTGGCGCCGCACCCAGCGGTACTCCTCCTTCGAGAAGCCCGCCGTGTTCATCGCTTCGACCTGCGCCTGCTTGGCCTTCAGGTAGTCCGGCCCGATCTCGCGGAACGCGGCGATGGCGGCCAGGAACGTGACCGAGCCCGTCTGCCTGGCGGCGTCCGCCGTCAGCGCGTCACGTTGCCTGGCCATCACGGCGGCCCTCTGTCCGGCGACCGCCTCCACGGCCGTTTCCACGTCGCAGTAGCGGGCCCACTGCTCGGGCGTGATGGCGCCGGACTCGGGCGCCTGGAACGGGGACGCATTGCGCAGCCCCTGTTCGAGGCGGCCAGAGGCGGTGACGTACATGAGCGGCCGGACGAGCGGCGCGTAGAAGCGCTGGTACCCGTAGGTGGCCACGACCACCACGACCAGAACCAGCACGCCCAGTAATGCGAGAACGGCGATCGCCACCTGCTTCTTCGTCGTCGCCATCATCGGCTCCTTCCGCTCACCGAGGAGTGAACCAATCGCGCGCCACCCGTGTCCGCCTGCCTCCCGGACGGCGGGTAACCCGCCGGCACGGCCTTCGTGCCCGGGGGGGTTGGCAGGACGCTGGAACTGCCGTCCGCGTGATACGCCGTGAACTGGCCGTTCCGGATTTCGAGCGCCGTCGCCCGACCGCCGAACGCCTCCTCGAGCATGCCCGTGTCGAGGAGGAAGACTCGATCCCCGAAACGAACCGTCACGTCCGTCTTCGACACGACCGTGTGGCCGACGACGATGTATCGCGCCTGGAGGCGCTCGAGCATCGCCTTCAGCGCGTCGACGAGCCCGTCTTCCGGTCCCTCGGCGAGGCCGCGGTACCACAGCGGGCCGTCGGACGAGGCCGCCATCCAGCGCGGGTAGCCGAGCAGTTTCACGGCCGCGCGGTCCCCGTCCGGCGTCAACGTCTGCCCTCCCGCCTTCAGCCAGTTCAACTCGTCCTCCGCGGACCGCACTGCCTCGGCCAGCGTCATGTACCGCCAGACCACCTTGCAATCGACGAGCGTGCGCCAGATCGAGTCGAACGCCGCCAGTTCCGAACTCACCCGGTCGTCCAGCTCGCGGACGCTTCCGAACTCGACCGTCGGATCCAGGCCGCCGTGCACGAACAGGCCGTCGCCAATCCGCACTACCGCGTGGTTCGCGCGGATCCACCGCCCGTATCTGCCGGCGGGACCGAACGCCTCCCGGTATTCGACGAAGCCCGGCGGATGCTGATCCATCCAGGTCTTGCGGGTGGTCGCATCGGCAGGCGGAATCGCCGGGTGGGAACGGCCGTCGTGCGCCGCCAGGAACTCGAGGTAGTCGCCGTACGCCCGCTCGCGCGTCTTCTCCGAGCTTCCGGTGGCGAAGGTGCGATAGATCTCCGGCGTGACGTACCGCAGGTCGCCCATCACGTTCATCACTTCGTGGTTCCCGAGCAGCGGGATCACCTTGCCGCCCGTCTTCGGCGCTTGCCGTTCGAGCGCCATCAGCAGATCGAGGCATTCGCGCGACCGGGCTCCCCGATCGATCACGTCGCCCAGCTGCACCAGCGTGGCCGAGCGGCCCGTCCACTTGAGGTTGCCGTCGATGAGCCGCACGCGCTGCAGCAGCGCCGTCAGTTCCGTGTACGCGCCGTGCACGTCGGGCACCACGACCAGGCGCGCGGGATCGGGCGGTGCCGCGTGCAGCGTGAGGAGCAGCGCCGCGACGAGACAGGCCGGGAGGATTCGCCGTGCGAGTTGGTGACGGATCGTCATGCTCCACCGACTCTACCGGGCACGCCGCCGGGCCCACTCCGGGCTGCGGGAGCCGCCGGGCGGCGGCCCGTCACATCGTCGAGGCGGACACGCAGGACTTGTCGAACACGCGCTGGATGCGCCGCGGGTCGCCGACGAGCGAAACGAACTCGTTCAGGTACTTCCTCGCCTCCTGGCGGGGACCCGGCGCGAAGTCGGGAATGGTGTCCACGAGCGCCAGCAGGTCCGGTCCCTTCGCGCGAAGTGTCGCCAGGAAAGGTTCGAACTCCCGGGCGGTGCGGCACGGCCCCCGGTACAGGCGTTCCCGGACCGTGTAGATCCCGAGCCGCTTGTCGGCCACGGCGTACCGGGTGTCGGCGAGCCCGGAGTAATCGAAGTCGTAGCCGACCGGGTAGAGCATCTGGTTACGGTCCGACACGATCTTGATGTTGTGCAACGCCATGATCGAGTAGTCCGTGTTGCCCACCATGAACTGCACGAGGAACATCCAGGTGAGCGCGTCCTGGTCGAACGCCTTGAACAACCGATTGGGAAGGTCGGCGATCCGCCCCTCGAGACGGCGGGCGAGATCGGCCTCGTTCTCGACGAGGATCCCGTAGCGGGGCGCCGGCGTCCTGTTCCTGCCGGATTCCACGTAGGTGGCCCTGACCAGGCGCGTGCGGAACGACCTCGGGGTCAGGAGGGCGTAGAGCCGGTAGGCCAGGTACTCGCTCAGCACGTACTGCTCGTAATTCCGGTCGTTCTGGCAGTGGGTCACCAGCTTCAGCTCGCGCTGGCCGTCGAGGACGGTGCCCGCCACGTCCGTCTTCGAGAACTCGAGGCGCAGCGGGACCACCGAGCACACCACCGCGTTCCGGCGGGCGTGGCCGCGCGCGCTGAGCTGCACCGGGATCGAGATGGTGTCGCCGCCTGCACCCCGCAGTTGCATCACGGCCGGGAATCGCCTGGTGCTGGTCGCGTCGCGCTCGTCGTTGATCGCGACGAAATCCGCGGTGAGCGTGAAGGCGAGGGGCTCGTCGCTCGCGAACAGCGGCCGCTTCTCGGCCTCGACGCGGCTCGAAGCGAGTTGCCCGGCGTCGGGCCACGGCTCGTTGAACTTGGCGTACGGGTCCTTCTTGGCGGCCGCCTTCGCGGCGGGCTTCTGCCCGGCCTGTTTCGAGGGATCCTGGCCGAGACCGGGCGCCGCCGGTCCCGGCGTCGCGGGCGGCGCGGCGGATGCCGCCGGGTGTGCCATCCCGACGAACACGAGGCCGACGAGCGCAGCGACCACGCTGCCGCCCGCGAGACGCCGAACGGAGGCCGACTGACCCGCCATCGCAACCTCCCCGCGCCCGGGCGCGATGTTCGACCGATGGTGACGAGAACATCACCGTATGCCCGACGGGTGGTGAAGTCAACCGGCGGCACGGCTCGGCGGGTGCGCTACAATACCGGCGCGCCCAACGGTTCCCGCAGGAGTTCCCATGGCTGCTCGGTCCGATCGCCAACCCGGGAAACCCACGCCCAGGCGGGTCCGCGACCTGCTGCGCGGGCACGAAGAGACGCGCGGGCTGCTCGTGGCGTTCGAAGGACCGGACGGCTCCGGCAAGACGACTCAGCGCAAGCTCTTCACCAGGTGGCTCGAGACCCAGGGCCAGCGCGTGTTCGTCACCAAGGGCGGGACGTCTCCGCTGGTCAAGCCGCTGCTCGACGCGCGCCGGAAGGCGCACGCGCTCAGTCCCGAGGAACTCTGCCTGCTGCAGGCTGCCGACTTTCGGCATCGGCTCGAGCAGGAGATCCTCCCCGCGCTGTGGAGCGGCCAGGTGGTGATCGCCGACCGGTATCTCTTCACCGGCCTCGCGCGCGACGCGGCCCGCGGTCTCGACCTCGACTGGGTGCTCCACGCGTACTCTCCGCTGTTCTGGCCCGACATCGTCTTCAACTTCACGGTGTCGCTCGACACGTCCACCAGCCGCGTCGCGTCCGCCCGCGCGCCGAAGTTCTACGACGCCGGGCAGGACGTGACCCACCTCGACGATCCCATCAGCAGCTACCGGGCGTTCGCCTCGCGGGTGATGCGCGAGTACGAGAACCTGGCGGTCATCTTCCGGTTCGTCAACATCGACGGCGAGCAGCCGATCTACGAACAGCACAAGCGCATCCGCCGGCTGTTCCAGGAGGGCCGGCGAACGGCGTGGGGCGACTGGAACATCGAGGCGCTGACCGAGTGGCTCGAATGGGCCGCCGAAGTCCCGGGGGTGGGTCGTGAGTCGTAAGGTCCAGGCCCCGGGGCGGCTGATCGCCGTCGACGGCACGAGGGGCGCCGACCTGCGCAAGTCGGCGCAGGCGCTCCGGCGGCGCCTGATCGCGCGCAAGGTCCTCGTCGGCATCAGCTGGTGGGACGCGTCGGGAGCCTTCTTCGAGATCGGGCTGGGCAAGCGGAAGCACCGGGTCGCCTCGCCCCGCACGCTCGTGCTGCTCTACGCCGCCGACCTGCTCTTCCGGCTGCGGTGGGAGATCCGCCCGGCGCTCGCGGCGGGACAGACCGTGATCGCGGCGCCCTACCTCGACACCGCGGTCGCCTTCGGGCGCGCGTGCGGGCTGCCGCGGCCCTGGCTCGCCTCGCTGTTCGGCTTCGCGCCACGGCCCGACGCCTGCCGTCACGCCGAGGAGCGCAAGAAGGCGGCGGGCTGGAAGGGCCACGGGCAGGCCGGGTTTGCCGAGTTCGCGAGCGCCGCGCTCGGCGGCGTGTCGCGATCGTTCGACCCCGTCCGCCTGCGCCGGGAGACGATCGCGCTCCTCGACACATCCGGCCGGCGCGGGCGCGTCAGCTGACCGGCCTGGCGCGACGGGAGGCCGGCCCGTCCGCGAGGCGGCGGAAGACGCGGTCCATCTGCTCGAGGCAGAGGGGATCGCGAACGACCAGCGCGACCTCGCGCCTGAAGTCCAGGCTCAGCGCCGACAGCGACAGGCTGCCGAGGACGCCGATCTTCGCGTCCACCAGCAGCATCTTTCCGTGCGGGACGTACTGCCCGAGTCCCTCACGGCCCAGCACCGTCACCTCCACGCCCTCCGCCCGCTTCGCCTTCAACAACTGCAGGATGGCGGGATCGGTCACCTTGGGATCGACGATCCGGATGCGGTGACGCGCCTGGTCGAGCATGCGCGTCAACGCGCGGCGGGCGTGTTCGGGCCCCACGATGAGCCGGCTGCCGAGGTGGGAAGGCGGCGGCGATTCCGGCCCGCGTGAATCGGCGGCGAACAGCCGCCGCAGGCCGCCGACCACCGCCGGGTCGTACGTCGTCAGGAGGAAGTCGCTGGTGACCGTGAAGCACCGCCGGGTGAAGTTCAACGACGCGACGAGGGCCGGGCCGTCGTCGGCGACGAGGTACTTCCCGTGGTACTTGACGACGGGGTCGGCGTAGCGGTGCAGCCTCGCGCCCATGCTCTCGAGGACGCCCCACAGCTCCTCGAGGCGCTTGGTCCACCCCTTGGCCCGTGGCGTGACCAGCACCGCCACGTCCACGCCGCGCTTCAGCGCCGCGGCGACCGCGTCCAGGATCCGGAAATCGTCGCACCGGAAGAGCGACAGGATCAGCCGTTCCCGCGCGCCGCCGATCACGCGGAGCACGGACGATGCCCGCTGGTTCGCCGTGAACACGAAGCGCTCGGCCTGCATGATCAACTCCCGGGTTCGAAGACGGTCCACCCCTTCTCGAGTTCGACCTGCATGTCGCACACCGCCAGCGTGTCGAGCCGGTGGGCGATCATGAACGTCGTCCGGCCCTGCATGAGCCGCTGCATCGCCTCCATGATGACCGCCTCCGTCTTCACGTCCACCGAGCTGGTGGGCTCGTCGAGGATGAGGATGGGCGCGTCCTTGAGGAAGGCGCGGGCGAGCGAGATGCGCTGGCGCTCGCCGCCCGACAGGCGCATGCCGCGCTCGCCGACGGGGGTGTCGAACCCGGCCGGCAACGCGGTGATGAACTCGTACGCGTTGGCCAGCCGCGCCGCCTCGAGCACCTCGTCGCAAGTCGCGCCCTCCCGGCCGTACGCGATGTTCTCCGCGATGCTCGTCGAGAAGAGCAGCTGGTCCTGCAGCACGAGCGCGAACTGGCGGCGCAGGTCGGCCAGGTGGTAGTCGGGCAGGTCCACGCCGTCGAGCCGGATGACGCCCCCGGTCGGGTCGTAGAACCGCATCAGCAGGCCCATCAGCGTGGTCTTGCCGGCGCCGGTCATGCCGCGGATGCCCACCCGGGTTCCGGGCGGCGCCGCGAACGAGATGCGGTGCAGCACGGGGCGCTCCGCGTCGTAGGCGAACGACACGTCGAGGAACAGGAGTTCGCCGCGCGCGCGCTCGATCCGCACCGCGTCGCGGCGCTCGGAGACCTCCGGCAGTTCGTCGAGCAGGGCGAAGGCGCGGTCCGCGCTGGCGAGGGCCGCCTGCAGGTCGGCGGTCTTCTTGCTGAGCGTCTTGAGCGGCTTGTAGATCTGCTGCAGGTAGGCCATCACGAGCAGCAGGTTGCCGAGCGAGAGGCTGCCGGCCCGCACCTGCCGCACGCCGATCAGCAGCGCGGCGGCGCTGCCCGCCGCCATCGCCACGCCGACGAACACGTCGAAGGTCCCCTGCAGCGCGGCCACGTCCACCTCTCGCCGGACGCGCCTGGTGGACTGCTCCAGGAATCGATCGTGCTCGCGGTCCTCCCGGCCGAACGCCTTGACGACGCGCACCGACGACAGGACTTCCTGCACCACGCCCATCGCCGAGCTGTCCAGTTTCTTGATCTCCTTCCAGCTCCGTCTCAGGCGCGGTCCGAACGTGCGGACGAGCACGAACAGGACGGGGCTGACCGACAGGGCGACGGCGGCGAGCCGCCAGTCGATCCGCACGGTGACGTAGATCATCGCCACCAGCGTGACCGCCGCGCCGCAGAGCGGGATGAGGCCGTCGACGAGGACGCGCTGGATGGACGGGGCGTCGTACTGGATGCGGTAGGTGGAGTCCGATGTGCCGCGCGTGTCGTGGTACGACAGCGACAGGCGCTGCACGTGACGGAACAGCAGGGAGCGGAAATCCTGCGAGAGCTTCTCGCCCGTGTACGTCTGCAGCAGCCCCGTCGTCAGCTCCTGCAGCGAGCCGAGGAGCGCCGTCGCGAGCATCAGGCCGGCGGCCACCGTCAGGAGCGCCGTCGGCGACGCCACGACGTGCCCCGGGAGCAGGGCGCCGATCCAGTGCGGGAGCGGCTTCGAGCCGATCACCGTGTCCACGGCGATCTTCAGCGGGAGCGGCACGAGCAGGGCGAGCGGCGTGGACAGCAGCTGCAGGAGGAGGATGGCGGCGATGTGCCACCAGTAGGGCCGCGCGTACGCACCGAGCCGCCGGTAGAGCGCCAACTGCGCAGCCATCATCCCTCCATCCGGGAAGTCGGCGACCATTCTACTCGCCTCCGTGTACAATTCCACCGCGGCCCCCGGCTCGAGAGGCATTCATGGCTGAACTGGTTCCCGGCCTGACCGGGCGCGTCTCCTGGCTCGCCGACGACCGGCACTCGGCAGAGGCGTGGGGCAGCGGGGCCGTTCCCGTGTTCGCCACGCCGAGCCTGGTGGGGCTGCTGGAGGCGGCCGCCATGGAGGCGCTCCGCGGGCGCCTCGAACCTGGAGACACGACGGTCGGGACCCGGATCGAGGTCTCGCACCTGGCCGCCACGCCGCTCGGCGAGTACGTTCGCGGCGAAGCGACGGTGGCGGCCGTGGACGGGCGGCGCATCGTCTTCGACGTCGCCGCCTACGACAGCCGGCAGCGGATCGGCGAGGGCCGCCACGAGCGTGTCATCGTCTCCCGGGACCGCTTCCTGTCGAAGCTGGCGAGGGGCTGACCATGCGTATCTATCTCGCGTGTACCGTGCGGGGCAACAGGTCGGGCCTGGCCGCCGCGCGCGTCGCGGCCGCCACGCTCCAGGCGCTCGGCCACGAGGTGCTCACCTCGCACCTGCTCGAGGACGGCGTCGATCAGGCCGAGTCCGCCATCAGCGAGCGGGAGGTGTACGAGCGCGATCGTCGCTGGCTCGACTCCTGCGACGCGATCGTCGCGGAGGCGTCGGGTTCGACCTACGGCGTGGGTTTCGAGGTCGGCTACGTGACGGGGAAGGCGTTCGCCTCGGGCCAGCGCATCGTCGTGCTCTACGATGCCGCGTACCGGCACAGCGTGTCGCGGCTGATCTCGGGCTACGCCGACCCGCACGGCGCCACGTGCGCCTACACGTCGCCCGACGACGTGCGCGCGTTCATCGAGCGGCAGTTCGGCCAGACCGGGTGATCGGCCGCCGGCGGGAGCGAACATCCCTCCAAGAGGAGTCCCCATGCGCCGCAAGTCCGTATTGCTGTCGTCGTTGCTGACGCTGTTGGCGGTGGCCGCGGTCGGCCTCTGGGCATCCGTCTCGCCCGCGCCAGTGCAGGCGCGGGGCGCCGAGGCGCCGCCGTACGACACGGCCTTCTTCGGCGCGCTCAGGTGGAGGAGCATCGGGCCGAACCGGGGAGGGCGGTCGATCGCCGTCGCGGGCTCGGCGACGCGTCCGTACGAGTTCTACTTCGGCGCCACCGGCGGCGGCATCTGGAAGACGACCGACGGCGGCACCACCTGGCGGCCGGTCGCGGATCGATTCCTCGAGACGCCCTCGGTCGGCGCCATCGCCGTGTCCGAATCGAACCCCGACATCGTCTACGCCGGAATGGGCGAGGTGGAGCTGCGCGGGGACGTCGTCCAGGGAGACGGCGTCTACAAGTCCACCGACGCGGGGAAGACCTGGAAGCAGGTCGGCCTCGCCGACACGCAGAACATCGGCCGCATCCGGATCGATCCCGCCAACCCCGACGTCGTGTTCGTGGCCGCCCTCGGGCACACCTACGGGCCAAACGTCGAGCGAGGCGTCTTCCGGACGACCGACGGCGGGGCGACGTGGAAGAAGGTCCTGTTCCGCAACGACAGGGCGGGCGCGGTGGATCTGTGCTTCGACCCCAGGAACGCGCGCGTGCTCTACGCCGCGCTCTGGGAAGTCTTCCGAACGTCCTACTCGTTGTCGAGCGGCGGCCCGGGCAGCGGGCTCTTCAAGTCCACCGACGGCGGGGACACCTGGACCGAGATCTCGCGCAACCCCGGCCTGCCGGCGGGGATCCTCGGGAAGATCGGCGTCAGCGTCTCGGGCGCCGACTCCAGCCGGGTCTACGCCGTCGTCGAGGCGCACGACGGTGGCGTCTTCCGGTCCGACGACGCGGGCGTGACGTGGACGAAGGTCAGCGAGGACCGGCGGTTCCGCCAGCGCGCCTTCTACTACAGTCGGATCTACGCCGACCCGAAGGACCGCGACGAGGTCTACGTGCTCAACACGGGACTCTATCGCTCGACCGACGCCGGCAAGACCTGGAAGCCGATTCGCACGCCGCACGGCGACAACCACGACTTGTGGATCGCGGCCAACGATCCCAAGCGCCTGATCAACGGAAACGACGGCGGCGCCAACGTCTCGGTCGACGGCGGCGAGACCTGGACCGGCCAGCGTTACCCGACCGCGCAGCTCTACCACGTCGTCACCACGGCCCACGTGCCGTACCACGTCTGCGGGGCGCAGCAGGACAGCTCGACGGTGTGCGTGCCGGTGGACGGGAACGGCGACGACTTCTACGCGGTTGGCGGCGGTGAGAGCGGCTACATCGCCGCCGACCCGCGCAACCCCGACGTCTATTACGCCGGCAGCTACGGCGGCCTGCTCACGCGCTACGACCGGCGCACGGGGCAGATGCGCGAGATCAACGTGTGGCCCGACAACCCGATGGGGCACTCGTCGAACGCGATGCAGGAGCGGTCTCAATGGACGTTCCCGATCGTGTTCGCCCCGACCGACCCCGGCGTCCTCTACGTGGGCTCGCAGCACCTCTGGAAGACGACGACCGAGGGGCAGAGCTGGGAGCGCATCAGTCCCGACCTGACGAGGGCGGACCCGTCCACGCTCGGGCCGTCGGGCGGGCCGATCACGCTGGACCAGACGGGCGTCGAGACCTACGCCACCATCTTCACGATCGCGCCGTCGCCGAAGGACGCGTCGGTCATCTGGACGGGCAGCGACGACGGCGTCGTGTCGGTGACGCGGGACGGCGGGCGGTCGTGGACGAACGTCACGCCGCCGGACCTGCCGGGGTTCGCGCGCATCAGCCTGATCGACGCGTCGCCGCATTCGGCGGCCACCGCCTACCTCGCGGCCAACCGCTACCAGTCGGAGGACCGCGCGCCCTACTTCTACCGGACCGACGATTACGGGACGACCTGGACGAAGGTCGTGAACGGCATCCCGGCGGGAGAGTTCGCGCGGGCCATCCGGGAGGACCCGAAGCGGGCGGGCCTGCTCTACGCCGGGACGGAGTACGGCGCCTACGTCTCGTTCGACAACGGCGCGCGCTGGCAGTCGCTGCGCCTGAACCTGCCGGTGACGCCGGTCCACGATATCGCGGTCAAGGGCGACGACGTGATCATCGCGACGCACGGCCGCTCCTTGTACGTGCTCGAGGACGTGGCGGTGCTGCGGCAGCTGACGCCGCAGGTGGCGCAAGAGGCGGTGCACCTGTTCGCGCCGCCGGACGCCGTCCGGTCGGTGAGCCGGGGCGTCAGCATCGACTACTACCTGGCGGGCGCGGCGCCGAAGGTGACCATCGACATCCTCGACGAGGGCGGCAACCTGGTCCGCAGCTTCACCGGCGTCGGCGGGGCAGCGGCCGCGAAGCCGGCACCCGAGGCGCCGCCCGAGGAGGAGTCGTTCCGGCCCCGGCCCGCGACCGTCTCGGTGAAGGCCGGCCTGAACCGCTTCACGTGGGACATGCGCTACCCGGGGCCGGTCGAGATCCCGAAGATGATCCTCTGGGCGGCGGGCACGTCCGGCCCGAAGGCCGTGCCGGGGAACTACCGGGTGCGCCTGACCGTCGCGGGCGCCACGCCGGACGCGGCGCCGGTCGTGCAGATCGCGCCGTTCGCCATCCGGAAACATCCGCTGCTCGAGAGCGTCACCGACGCCGACTTCCGCGCGCAGTTCGACCTGGCGATGCAGGTGCGCGACAAGGTCAGTGCGGCCGACGAGGCGGTGAACCGGATCCGCGCGATCAAGGAGCAGGCGAAGACCCGCGCGGACGAGGCGAAGAAGGGGCCGGTCGTGGCGGCGGCCGGCGCGCTCGCGGACAAGCTCACCGCGATCGAGGGCGAGATCTACCAGTATCGGAACCAGAGCAGCCAGGACCCGCTCAACTACCCGATCGAGTTGAACAACAAGCTGGCGGCGCTGCTGGGCGTGATCGAGAGCGCGGACGGGCGTCCGACCTCGCAGAGCGTCGAAGTGTTCCGCGATCTCTCCGCGCGGCTCGACGCGGAGATCGCGAAGCTGGCGGCGGTGGAGAAGGCCGAGGTGCCGGCGTTCAACGCGCTGCTCCTCCGCGCGAAGCTGCAGCCGGTGAAGTAGGGCTGGCGAGGCCGCGGTATAATCCGCAATTCGCGCCGCGTCGCCGGGGGTGACGGAGATGACCGTGGCTCGTCGGTTCGTCGTGTCGGGCCGCGTACAGGGCGTCGGCTTCCGCTGGTTCACGATCGACCGGGCGGCGGTCGAGGGGATCGCGGGCTGGGTCCGGAACCTGCCGGACGGCGGCGTCGAGGTGATGGCGGAAGGGGAGTCCGAGTCGATGACGCGCTTCGAGCGCGCCATCCGGCAGGGCCCGCCGCGCGCGCGGGTGGACGAGGTGGAAACCGAGGTTCTGGCGCCGACCGGGCGGTTCGCCGGCTTCACGGCGCGCTGATGGAGAATCGAGACACGATGGACCAACTGAAATCACGCATCCGGTCGGTGCCCGACTTTCCGAAGCCCGGCATCCTGTTCTACGACATCACGACGCTGCTGCGCGACGCGGACGGGTTCCGCGCGGCGATCGACGCGATGGCCGCGCCGTACAAGGACCAGGGGATCTCGCTCGTCGTCGGCATCGAGAGCCGCGGGTTCATCCTCGGCGCCGCCGTCGCCGATCGGCTGGGCGTCGGCTTCTGCCCGATCAGGAAGCCGGGCAAGCTGCCGGCGAAGACGCTCAAGGAGTCGTTCACCCTCGAGTACGGCAGCGACGCGATCGAGATCCACGCCGACGCGGTGGAGCCGGGGCAGAAGGTGCTGATCGTGGACGACGTGCTGGCGACGGGCGGCACGGCGCGCGCGGCGGCGCGGCTGGTGAAGAGCCTGCGAGGCGACCTGCACGGGTTGGCGTTCCTCATCGAGCTCGAGGCGCTCGGCGGCCGCAAGCTGCTCGAGGGGGAGCAGATCTTCTCGGTCCTCAAATACTAACGGTGTGCGGGTACGTAGGCCGCCCCTTCAGGGGCGGCGCGCGGAAGTCCCGTGCCATAATGTTGGGTCAGGCGCCCGTAGCTCAGCAGGATAGAGCATCGGTT
>CAVZMW010000005.1:0-147355 GCA_963776495.1 uncultured Acidobacteriota bacterium
CCTGCAGGCCGACCTTGGCGAAGACGTCCTTGCGGCTGACGAACTCCTCGGGCTCCGGCCTGGCCTTCCCCTCGCGGACGTAGGTGTCGATCGCGTAGGCGGCCTTCCGCCCGGCCGCAATCGCCTCGATCGCCGTCGCGGCGCCGGTGAGACCTCGCCGCCGGAGAACACGCCGTCCACCGTCGTCTCGAACGTCTTCTCGTTGACCTGGACGGTCTGCCACCGCGTCAGGCCGAGCGACTCGCCGCGCGGCAGGAACTCCGGGTCTTCCCGTCCACCAGGTCCGCCACCGTCGTGCTCTGCCCGATGGCCGAGATGATGAAGTCGCACGGCTCGAGGTACTCGGAGCCGCGGATCGGCTTCGGGCTGCGGCGCCCGGAGGCGTCCGGCTCGCCGAGTTCCATCCGCTGGCACTCGAGGCCGACCAGCGTCCCGTCCGCGCCGGTCACCACCTTGGTGGGCGCGATGAGGAACTGCATGTTGACGCCTTCCTCGATCGCGTCCCTGATCTCCGCGTCGTTGGCCGGCATCTCGGTGCGCGTCCGGCGGTAGAGCAGCTTCACCTCCGTGACGCCCAGGCGGAGCGCCGTGCGGGCGCAGTCGATCGCGGTGTTCCCGCCGCCCACGACGGCGACGGTCCCGCTGATGTCGATCGGGCGGCGCAGGCCGAAGTTCTTGAGGAACTCGATCCCCGACAGCACCCCCTTCGCCTGCTCGTTCTGCACGCGCATCAGCGAGCTGCGCCAGGCCCCGATGCCGAGGAAGACGGCCTCGTACCCCTGGTCCTTGAGGCTGGCGACGGTGAAGTCCCGGCCGAGCGTCGTGTTGGTCTTCAACGTCGGCCCGAGGCTCAGGATCTGCGCGATCTCCAGGTCGAGCACGTCCTTCGGCAGCCGGTACTCGGGGATGCCGTAGCGCAGCATGCCGCCGGGCTCGGGCTGCCCCTCGAGGATGTCGACGTCGTAGCCCTTGATGGCGAGGTAGTAGGCCGCCGACAGGCCGGCCGGCCCGGCGCCGACGACGGCGACCTTGCGGCCGTTCTTCGGCGCGACGTCCGGACGGAACACGTCCGGGCTGTTGAGGTCGAGGTCGCTGATGTAGCGCTTGATGTAGTCGATGCCGACCGCGTCGTCGAGCAGCGTCCGGCGGCAGCCCTTGACCTCGCACGGCCGGGTGCACACGCGGCCGCAGACCGACGGCAGCGGGTTGTCTTCCTTGATGAGCGCGATGGCGTCCTTGTACTTCCCGATCGCCGCCAGCGCGATGTAGCCCTGGATGTCGATCCCGGCCGGGCAGGCAATCCGGCAGGGGCCGACGCAGTCGGCGTAGTGGTCCGACAGCAGCAGCTCGAGCGCCGCCTTGCGCGACTGGCGCACCTCGGCCGAGTTGGTCTCGACGACCATCCCGTTGAGCACCTTGGTCGAGCAGGCGGGCATCAGCGAGCGCGCGCCCTTCACCTTCACCACGCACACGAAGCACGACGCGAACGGCTCGAGCTGCGCGTCGTCGCACAGCGTGGGGATGGTGAGGATGCCGTGCTGGCGGGCCACCTGCAGGATCGTCTGGCCGTTGTCCGCCACCACCCGCTTGCCGTCGATCTCCAGTTTCACGAGCGCCATATGGATGCCTCTTGTCCCTCGCCCCTAGTCTTTCGCGATCGCCCCGAGGTTGCAGACCTTGTAACACTCGCCGCACACCGTGCACGTCGACTGGTCGATGACGTGCACCTTCTTCCGCTCGCCGGTGATCGCGCCGAACGTGCACGCCTTCAGGCAGAGCATGCAGCCGCTGCAGTCGTCGGTGATCGTGTAGGTGAGCAGCTTCTGGCAGTGGTGCGCCGGGCACTTCTTGTTGGTGATGTGCGCCTCGTACTCCGACCGGAAGTACTTGAGCGTCGTCAGCACCGGGTTCGGCGCGGTCTGGCCGAGGCCGCAGAGCGACGAGTTCTTCGTCCGCGCGGCGAGGTCCTCGAGCAGCTCGATGTCGCCGTCCCGGCCCTTCCCCTCGGTGATGCGCGTCAGGACCTCCAGCATCCGCTTGGTCCCGATGCGGCAGAAGGTGCACTTGCCGCACGACTCGCGCTGGGTGAACTCGAGGAAGAACCGGGCGACGTCCACCATGCAGGTCGCGTCGTCCATCACGACCAGGCCGCCGGACCCCATGATCGCGCCCGTCTTGTTGATCGACTCGTAGTCGATCACCGTGTCCTGCAGCTGGGCCGGGATGCAGCCGCCCGACGGGCCGCCCATCTGGACCGCCTTGAACTGCCGGTCGTCGCGGATGCCGCCGCAGATGTCGAAGACGATCTCGCGGATCGAGATCCCCATCGGCACCTCGACCAGGCCGCCGTGCCGGATCTTGCCGGCCATGGCGAACACCTTGGTGCCCTTGCTGTTCTGGGTGCCGAGCGAGTTGAACGCCTTGGCGCCGTTGACGATGATCCACGGCACGTTGGCGAACGTCTCGACGTTGTTGATCGAGGTCGGCTTCTCCCAGAGCCCCTTGGTGGCCGGGAACGGCGGGCGCACGCGCGGCATGCCGCGCTTCCCCTCGATCGACATCATCAGCGCCGTCTCCTCGCCGCAGACGAACGCGCCCGCCCCTTCCTTGAGCTTGACGTGGAACGAGTGGGTGCTGCCGAGGATCCGGTCGCCGAGGAAGCCGCGGTCGTGCGCCTGCGCGATGGCGATGTTCAGCCGGTCGATCGCCTTCGGGTACTCGGCGCGCACGTAGATGTAGCCGTGATCGGCGCCGATCGCGAACCCGGCGATGATCATCCCCTCGAGCACGGCGTGCGGGTCGCTCTCGAGCACCGAGCGGTCCATGAACGCGCCCGGGTCCCCCTCGTCGGCGTTGCAGATGATGAACTTCTCGGTGCCCGGCGCCTGGCGCGTGAACCGCCACTTCATCCCGGTCAGGAACCCGGCGCCGCCCCGGCCGCGCAGGCCCGACTCGATCATCGTGTTGACGACGCCGTCGGGGTCCTTGGCCTCGAGCACCTGTTTCAGGGCCTCGTAGCCGCCGGTCGCGAGGTAGGCGTCGATCGACTCGGGATCGATGTTCCCGCAGTTGCGCAGGACGATGCGGTGCTGGCGCGAGAGGTAGGCGGTGTCGGTCCCCTGCCCGGTGCTGGTCCAGACCAGCCAGTCCGCCACCGGCGTGCTCTGCGACACGTGCTCGTCGATCAGGCGGCCGACCTTGTCGGGACTGACGTGGCCGTACAGGTACCGGACGCCGTCGCCGTTGCTGATTTCGACGAGCGGCTCCTGGTAGCACATGCCGACGCAGCCGGTGCGCCGCAACTCGGCGGGCTCGGCGAGCGTGGCGAGCTTCGCCTCGAGCGCCTTGTAGGTGTCTTCGGCGCCGGCCGCGATCCCGCAGGTGGAATAGCCAACCGTGACCCGCGTCATGACCGCTCCCCCTTCTGGAACTTCTTCACGACCTTCACCGCGGCGGACGGGCTGAGGTTGCCGAACGTCGCGCTGTTGATCATCATCGCCGGCGCCAGCGAGCAGCAGCCGAGGCACGAGACCGTTTCGATGCTGAACATCCGGTCGGGCGTCGTCTCGCCGTTGGGGACGCCGAGATGCTTCTCGACCGCCTGGCTCAGCTCGACCGCGCCGCTCACGTGGCACGCCGTGCCGTGGCAGACGCGCAGCAGGAACTTGCCCACCGGCTTCAGCCTGAACTGCGCGTAGAAGGTCGCCACGCCGTAGATGCTGGCGAGCGGGATGCCCGAAACCTCGTGGATCTCCTGCAGCCGTTCCGGCCTGAGGTACCCGTCCTCGGCCTGGGCCTGCTGCAGCAGCGGGATGAGCCGCCCCTCCTCGCCCACGAAGTGCTGGTTCTTGAAGTTGTACGCCCGGTGAGTGTGCATAAGGACTCCGGCCTCGGGTCAGTCGTGCGGGATCTTGAACATCCGGTTCAGCAGGTCGTTCATCTCGTCGAGGTCGCCATAGCCGCCGAGCACGTGGCCGCGGCAGCCCGTGCGCCCGCAGAACTCCAGCGGCTCGCCGCTCGCCAGCGTGGCCGAGGCCAGCGGCCCGCCGCAGAACTTGCACGGCGTCTCGACCGTCAGGGTCCGCTCGCAGAAGGGGCAAGAGTAGACGACCGCCTCCCCGTCGGCGATGGTGAGGTCGGTCTCGGCGCGGCTGTCGCCGAAGAGCGCGCTCAGGCGAACCTCGCCTTCCTGCCCGGTGCCCACCACACGCGCCCCGAGGACGACCTGCTCGCCGGTCGTCAGTGCCGCCTGGCAGTTCGGACAACGCACGTCGAGCATCAACAAGGGTTGGTTCATAGGGATTTCGGGATGCTGGAGGGCAAAGCGAGTCTACCAACAACCGCCAGCCAGCGACAAGCTATGCTGTAGCGATTGCTTAATCGCGACCGTGGCCCCCTGGCGCGCCGCCGGCTACCGCTCCTTCTTGAGTCGTTCGAGCGTCTTCTTCAGTGATTCGAGGCGTTGACCCGCTTCGCCGAGCTTCCCTTCCGCGGTCAACCGCTGATACTCGGCCAGGTCGTGGGTGGCCTGATCGATGAGCGCCTGCACGGCGGGCGAGACGACCGTGCCCGGCGGGAGTCCGGCGACCGGCGCCGCGGCCGGCTGTCCCGCCGCCGGCGCCTGCGTGCCCGCCCCGCCCAGTTCGAACGCGCCGGCCCCGCCACCCTGCGCCGAAGAGATCTCTTCCCCACCGAGGAGGCTGCTCATGGCGGCCTCGAACGTCGGCCCGTAGCCGAGCTGATCCTGGAGCGCGAGCACCACCAATCTCAACTGCGGCATCGGGCTGCGCTCGGCCTGCAGGTAGATCGGCTTGGCGTAGAGCAGCCCGCGGCCGATCGGAATCACGAGCAGGCTGCCGCGCCTGACGTGAGAGCCCTGCTGGTTCCACAGCGTCAACTGCGACGAGAGCTGCGGGTTCTGGTCGATGCGCGCCTCGATCTGCAGCGGGCCGTCCACCAGCCGGCTCTTCGGGAAGTCGTACACGACCGTCTTCCCGTAGTCCGCCCCGTCGCTGCGCCCCGCGATCCAGCCGATCAAGTTGTTGCGGTTCGACGGGGTGAAGGGCAGGATCTCGATGAACTCCAGCCCCTTCTCGCCCGACAGGGCATCCTCGCCCGGCAGCGTCATCAGCACGTAGTTCGGATCGAGCGGGCGCGTCACCTGCTCGCCGGCATCGCTGAGCGTCACTTCGCTCGCCACGCTCCAGAGGTCCTCGCGGTTGTAGAACACCTCCGGATCCCGCATGTGGTACAGGCTGTAGGCCGCCGCCTGCACCTTCAGCATCAGCTCGGGGTAACGTACGTGGGCCCGGATGTCAGCCGGCATCCGGTTCGCGTCCACGAACAGCGACGGGAACATCCCGCGGTAGCACGCGACGATCGGGTCCGCGTCGTCGAACACGTAGAAGGTGACCGTGCCGTCGTAGGCGTCCACCATCACCTTCACGCTGTTCCGCATGTAGCTCACCGCCGCGTCGCCCACGCGGTAGTGCCGGGCGTAGGGGAACGAGTCCGACATCGTGTAGCCGTCCATGAGCCAGTACAGGCGGCCCGCGGCGCTGACGACGATGTACGGATCGGGGTCGAAGGTGAGGAACGGGGCGAGCGCGCGCACCCGATCGCGGATGTTCCGGCGCATCAGCAGGCGGCTGTCGGGCGTGATGTCGTCGCTGAAGGGCACCTTCGACAGGTCCGCGCCGCCGCGGCTCGCCGAGAGCAGCAGCCGCCGTCCGAACGAGCCGACGACGATGCCCCCGGTCCCCTCGTAGGTGCCGAAGCTGTTGGCCTCCCCCTGCGGGTAGTTGAACTCCTTCTGGCGCGTCTTGACGTAGACGTCGGTGTTGGTGAGCTGGCCGAAGTAGATCTCGGGCCGCGTGACCTTGATCTCGGGCACGGTGCTCTGCACCGGCATGTCCTTCAGCCACAACTCGGGCAGCCCCTCGGGCGTGAACCCGTTGACCGGGTTCATCGTCACGCCGTAGCCGTGCGTGTAGATCAGCTTCTCGTTGATGAAGTTGCGGCTGCTCTCGGGGAGCTTCTCGACGTTCAGCTCGCGCGCCGCCACCATCACCTGCCGCACCCGCCCGCCGACGACGTAGCGGTCGATGTCGATGTCGGGGAAGTCGTAGTAGGTCCGGATCTCCTGGATCTGCCGCAGCGTGTCCTGCAGGGCCCGCCAGTCCCAGAGCCGGATGTTGTCGAGCGTCGCCTGGTTGTGCGCGAAGTCCACCGCCGCCAGGCCGGGGTCGGCCGGGAAGGCCTTCTGCTGCACGCTCGAGAGGTCGAACGCCCGATTGGTGAACTCGATGTTGTTGGCGATGTACGGGCGCTCCCGCACGAGCTGGTTCGGCTTGACGATGAAGCCGCCCACGTACCACGACACGACGGTCAGGCCCACGTAGACGACGACGGCCGGGGCGACGGCGGCGAGCAGCGTCAGCAGGCGGCGCGGCCCGAACGCGTTGAACAGGGCGATGGCTGCCCCGACGACCAGCGCCAGCGCCACGAGCAGCAGGCCCGGAATGAGGATGTGCGCCTCGGTGTAGCCGGCGCCCGAGTACACGGTGTGGTCCTCGAACAGGAAATCGAACCGCGACAGCCAGACGCGCGCCGCCATGACGAGCAGCATCAGCGCCGCGGCGAGCGACACGCCGCGGTAGGCGGGCCGGCGGGTCCGCAGACCGGCCAGCGCCACCGGGTTGTCGGCCCCGCTCAGCACCAGCACGAGCAGCGCGGCGACGAAGACCACCAGCGCGATCGTCGTCAGCCAGGTGGCGACGAGCTGCCAGGCCGGGAGGGTGAACAGGTAGAACGACACCGTCCGGCCGAAGATCGGATCGACCACCGCGGACGGGCCGACGGGGGTCGGCACGTGCAGGTACTGCGCGAACGTCGTCCATTCCGCCATCATCCCCGAGCCGGCGCCGAGCCCGACGACGAGCGCGACAATCCAGGTGACGACGCCCACGAGCGGCTGGAGCGACAGGGGGACCGGTTGCCCGTTCACGTACAGGATGCGGCTCGCGAGCGGCGGCGGCCGCAGCAGGCGCAGCGCCCCGTAGACGATGAGGAAGGTGACGAGGGCGAACGCGCTGAAGAGCGTCGACTTCAGCTCGAGCGTCTTCCAGAAGACGTCACCGAAGCCGAGCGAGTCGAACCAGAGCGCCTCGATGTACCAGGACAGCAGGCTGCTGGCGCCGACCACCAGCCCGACGACGACGGCGATGATCGCCAGGCGGAATCCCCCGCCGGCGCCCGCCCCCCGTCAAGCGGTTTCCTCCCCCGACACCGGCCTCTGAAAGCGGCATAGTTCCCCCCTGCGCCGGGAGTGTAGCACCCTTCCGGCTGACGGCTGAAGGCCGATGGCGGACGGCCGGAGCGCGCCGTCACGCGTGATCACCCCGTCAGTCGTCAGCCGTCAGTCGTCAGCCGGTGTGACGGCTGCCAGCACGAACCGCTCGATGGCCGCGGCCACGCCGCCGTGGTCGTTGTCGAGCGTGACCGGCCAGCCTAGCCTCTTCAGCGGCTCGACGGCGTTGCCCATCACGACGGGCAGGCCGGCGAAGTCGAGCATCTCGCGGTCGTTGAAGTTGTCGCCGACGGCCATCACCTCGGCCGGCGTGAACCCCTGCCGCGCCACCCACTCGGCGAGCGTGGCCCCCTTGGTGCAGCCGGCGCGGTTGACGTCGACGAGCGAGAAATCCCGCCGCTCGTACTCGGTGACGGCGAGCGCCACCGAGTCGCCGACCTCGAGCGCGCGGACGAGCCCGACCAGGTCCCGCATGCGGGCGACGCTGCCGGAGAACATCACCTGGATGGGATCCTCGACCAGCGCCGACTCGAGCGGCACGACCTCGGTGATGAAGTCGCGATTGCGCTCGAAGTACGACCGGCGGTGGGCGTCGCGGATGTCGAGCCGCTCGTGTACGACCTGCGCCGCCTGCGGCCGGTCGAACACCACGGCGGTGGCGTCGCGGAAGTCGCGCGTGGACTCGACCACCGACCGGGCGACGGCGACGGGCAACAGGTGGCGGACGAGCGTCCGGCCGTCACGGCTCTTGACGATGGCGCCGCCGCTCACGATGAGCGTCAGCGGCGCGTCGATCTGCTCGACGACCGGCTTGAGGAAGTCGAACCGCCGCCCCGTGACGAGCGCCACTTCGATGCCGGCGTCGGTCGCGCGCCGGATCGCGTCGCGGTTCGCCGCCGGCACGCGCCACTCGCTGTCGAGCAGGGTTCCATCCACGTCCAACGCGATCAGGCGAATCATGGGTAATCGGTGAACTCGGATCAATCGGTGCGTTCAGATCAATCGGTGCGTTCGGATCAATCGGTGCGTTCGGATCAATCGGTGAACTCGGATCAATCGGTGAACTCGGATCAATCGGTGAACTCGGATCAATCGGTGCGTTCAGATCAATCGGTGAACTCGGATCAATCGGTGAACTCGGATCAATCGGTGCGTTCAGATCAATCGGTGCGTTCGGATCAATCGGTGAACTCGGATCAATCGGGGGACTCGGATCAATCGGGGGACTCGGATCAATCGGTGAGCTCGGAATAGTCGATGACGCCCGTCCCGACCACTCAGCGTCAGCTCCGATTCCTCAGCGTCAGCTCCGATTCCTCATCGTCAGTTCCGATTCTCCAGCGTCAGTTCCGATTCCTCAGCGTCAGTTCCGATTCCTCAGCGTCAGTTCCGATTCCTCATCGTCAGTTCCGATTCTCCAGCGTCAGTTCCGATTCCTCATCGTCAGCTCCGATTCCTCATCGTCAGTTCCGATTCTCCAGCGTCAGTTCCGATTCTCCAGCGTCAGTTCCGATTCTCCAGCGTCAGTTCCGATTCTCCAGCGTCAGTTCCGATTCTCCAGCGTCAGTTCCGATTCCTCATCGTCAGTTCCGATTCTCCAGCGTCAGTTCCGATTCTCCAGCGTCAGTTCCGATTCCTCATCGTCAGTTCCGATTCCTCATCGTCAGTTCCGATTCTCCAGCGTCAGTTCCGATTCCTCATCGTCAGCTCCGATTGTTCACCGCCCGCCGGCGGTGAACATCGTCCACGGCCCGGTCGGCATGTCGCGAAGCAGTCCGCGGGCCCAGCCGTAGTCCGGGTGCTGCTGGAGGTACGCGTCCGCCTTGAAGTCCGGGGCGCACTGGTGCCCCATCGCGGCCCACATTTGCATCGTTTGGGCCAGCGTGCCGTCGGTCGCCTTCGACTGCACGGTGCCCCCCGGGTAGTACGGCGGCCAGTTCCATTCGGGGACCCCGCGCGGCGAGGTGTCGATGACGCCGCAGAGCGACCGCTCGGTCGGCCCGTCCTTCTTCTCGATGACGTCGAACGTGTCGCCTTCGAACTGGCGGGCCAGCTCGACGTCAATCTTCCCCTTGTGCTGCGCCATCAACTGCTCCCACCGCGCGCGGCGGGCGTTGGGCGAGCTGGCCTTCTTCTTCGGGTCGAACGTCGTCTCGTTGCGGATGAGCTTCGCGCCGACCGGGAAGTTCGAGCCGACGAAGTAGCCGTCCTTCGTCCGCTCGACGGTGTGCTCCTTCAAGCCGAGCTCGAAGCGGGCAATCTCGCCCGTCTTGTTGTCGCCGACGAGCCAGTCGTTCGCGTAGGCCCCGTTGTTGCCGTCGAGCATGATCCGCACGTAGTCGTCGATCGAGCCGGCGTACTGCAGCGCCTTGCGTGCGCGCATGAACTCGGGCACGCCGTTCGGGTCGAACAGTTCGAACCCGGTGATCGTCGTCTCGGTCACCAGGATCCCGTTCGAGTTGATGCCGAAGTCGTCGTCGCTCACGATGACGCCCGGCAGGCCGTCCATCAGGATGCGATAGCCTCTCTCGGGCTTCAGGTCGAAGACGATGTTCCAGCGCGATCCGGTCACGTAGTTGGTCCACGCGTTGTGGGCGATGACGATCTTGCCGTCCTTGGTGTAGCTGCCGGTCGCCACGAAGGCGCTGCAGTTGCCCGGCGCCTTCTGGGTCGGCTTCTTCCCCTGCTGCTTCTCGAGCCACGGGACGTAGTAGTCGGGCAGCTCCTCGATCGCGTTGAGCGCGACGATGTCCCACCGGTCGGCGGCCACCTGCTTGGCGTTGAGGCCGGCGACGATCCCGTCGATCTCCTGCTGGTACTCGGCGTCCAGCTTCGGCCAGAGGATCTGCTCGCCTGCGGTGCGGAAGAACGCCCAGTCCTTCTTCGTCTGATGCTCGGTGAAGGCGCGGAACACCCGCAGCAGGTCCGCCGTCTCGGCGGCGAGCAGGTAGCCGTGCTGGAAGCCGAGTGTCGCGGGCGGCCCCTGGAGGTGCACGAAGATCCAGCCGGCGCGGTCGAACCGGTAGCTGCCGGCCAGCCGGGCGTCGGGGGGGGCAGCGGGTTGGGCGGCCTTCGGTGCGGCCGGCGGCTGGCTGCAGCCCCACGCGACCAGCATCCCGACCACGAGCACGACGGCCGAAAGCGCGCGACGCATCATCCACACCTCCATCGAGGCCGGATTATACCTTCCGATGGGAGTAGAATCCCCCGTCATGACGCGCTATCTGGCCGTTGTGCTGTTGGCGGTGGCTTTCGCGGGCCTCGGCGACGTGACCCCAGCCGCCGGACCACGGGCGGCCGTTCCGCATGCCGGGCAGCGTCCGGGTGCGTCCTCGCAACTTAGCGAGGCCGACCGGCGGTTCGCCGAGGTCACGAAGCCCGGCCGGCAGTCCGAACAGATCAAGCTCGTCCCCCAGCTCGAGCAGTTCATCCGGGACTACCCGGACTATCCGCGCATCGAGAGGGTGTATTCAACCCTTCTGCTGGTGCTGGTACGCGCGAAGACCGAGCCCGAGCGCCTGCAGGCGCTGGCAGACGAGGCGCTGGCGCGCTTCACCGGCGACCAGAGCGTCCGGTGGACCGCTTACTACGTGAAGTTCAGCGCCTTGACGCCCGGAAGCTCCGCGTTCATAGCCCTGGGTCGGCACATCCTGGACATCGAGACGAACCCGTTGGTTCTCAACAACGCCGCGGAGATCGACAAACCCGATGCCGTGCCGCTCCTCGAGAAAGCGATTGCCGAGCAGACGAACCACCCTCGCACGGGCTTCTTGGTACTGACACTGGACAATCTAATGTGGACCTATGCGGGAGCCCTGATCGATGCCGGGCGGACCGAGGTGGGGCTGAAGACCTCGGTCGAGGTCCTCGACGAGGGCGCGAGACTCCTCGCCGAACTCGAACGAGATGCCCGTGGTGATTCCGCGCAGAAGACGCTGGATCACCTCCGCGAAACGGTAGCCGATCGGTGCGCGGAGTTCGTTCCCCGATGCATCTCGGCGGGCAAGAAGGATGTCGCGCTGCGTTACCTCGAACTGCAGCAGCGCGCGGCGGAGCCGCTGCTCGACCGGCGACCGGACCTCTTGGAAAGCGCCGCCCAGACGTACGAGCAACTGGGAAAGCCCGACCTGGCGCTGGACGGATGTGTCCGGATCTACACGAGGCAGCTTGATCCGTCTACCCGAGACCAAATCGCGCGGCTGGCACGGAAGATCGGGAAGGATCCCGAGGGCTCCTACGAGCGCGCGAGAGCACTGCGCAGCCGCGCCGCCGTGCCCGCCTACCCGTTCGCGCTCGTCACCTCGGAAGGGCAGGCGATCAAGCTCGCGGACATCAAGGCGCGAGCCATCCTCCTCGACTTCTTCTTTCCAACGTGATCGGTCTGCAACGCGGAGTTTCCGCGTCTGCAGCGACTCTACGACAAGTACCGGTCGCGCGGACTTGTGGTGCTGGCCATCCAGGTCGCCCCGGAGGAGAACAGCCAGGTCGCCGAATGGAAGGCGCGGGGCGGGTACTCCATCCCGGTGTTGCTGGTGCCTGCCGCCGCGTCGGCCGAACCGAGCGGGCAGGACTACGCCGCCAAACGCTACGGGGTATTGGGAGAGCCCACCGACCTTCTCCTCGATGCCGCCCACAAGGTCGTCTTTCGGCACATGGCGGCCAAGGCGGTGGCGCTCGAAGCCGAGATTCGGGATCTGCTGGGTCTGCCGCCGTTCGAAGGGCTCGAGCAGGAAGGCTCGCCCGAGCGCCGGTGACTCGCCTGTTCGACTGGCAGGCCTCTCCGATTCGCGAGCTTCTCCGATTGACAAGGCTCCCCGATTGACAAGCCTCTCCGATTGACACGCATCTTCGATTGACACGCATCTTCGATTGACAGAATTCCCCGTCCCCCGCCATCCGCCACAAATCGTATAATCCCCCCGTGCCTTCGCCTAACCTTCGCCGCATCGTGCACGTGGACATGGACGCCTTCTACGCGTCCATCGAGCAGCGCGACGACCCGACGCTGCGCGGCCGGCCGGTGGCTGTGGGTGGCCGGCCCTCGGACCGCGGCGTGGTGGCGGCCGCCAGCTACGAGGCGCGCCGGTTCGGCGTCCATTCGGCCATGGCCAGCGCGGTCGCGCTCCGCCGGTGCCCGGAGCTGGTCATCGTCCGGCCCGACTTCCGCAAGTACCGCGAGGCGTCGGCGGCGGTGTTCGGGATCTTCCGCTCGGTAACGCCGCTGGTCGAGCCGCTCTCGATCGACGAGGCGTACCTCGACGTCACCGAGAACGCCTGGGGCGAGACGCTCGGCATGACCGTGGCCCGCCGGATCAAGGAGGCGATCCACGAGACCACCCGCCTCACGGCGTCGGCCGGCGTCGCACCGAACAAGTTCCTGGCCAAGGTCGCGTCGGGATGGAAGAAGCCCGACGGCCTGACCGTCGTCGCGCCCGAGCGCGTCGAGGCGTTCCTGCAGCAGCTTCCGGTCGAGGCGCTCTGGGGCGTCGGGCCCGTCACGGCCGGCCGGCTGCGCGCGGCCGGCATCGACCGGACCGTCCAGCTCCGCGAGGTGGGGCGCGACGCGCTCGAGCGCCTGGTCGGCAGCTCGGCCGACTGGCTCGTGCAGCTCGCGCACGGGATCGACCACCGCCCCGTCGAGCCCGACCGCCCGACGAAGTCCTCCGGCAGCGAGAACACGTTCTCCGAGGACCTCACCGACGTCGAGCGCATCCGGTCCGAGATCGAGGCGATGGCGGCGGACGCCGCCGACTGGCTGGAGCGCCGCCAGCGCTACGCGCGCACGGTGACGATCAAAGTGCGGTATTCCGACTTCACGACCATCACGCGCAGCCACTCGCGCGCGGCGGCCGCCTGCGACCGCGACGACATCGTCGCCCGGTCGCTCGATCTCCTGGCGCGGACCGAGGCGGGCCGCCGGCCGGTGCGCCTGCTCGGTGTCACGGTCCACAACCTCTGCGATTCGCCCGGCGAGAACCGGCGGCGCCGGCCCGGACCGCCGCTGCCCCTGTTCGACAGCGCCGACAACGAGTGACCCTCGGCCCGCGCGTCCGTCCGCGTCACATCGGCGGCTGGTGCTCGCGCATCCAGGCGAGGCAGCCGAGGACCTCCGCCTGCAGTTCCTTCCGGCGGTCCGTGAAGCGGTGGTTGCTCGCGTCGATGAGCACGAACTTCTTCGGCTCGCGCGCGATGCTCTCGAACAACTTGTAGTCGGCCGGCGTCACGTACTCGTCCACCTTCGACTGCAGCATGCACAGCGGCACCGGCGCGATGGCCGGCACGAACTCCTTCGGCGCAAACATCGGCTCGTTCGAGTCCTTCTTCGTGATCCAGCTCGTGAAATCCTGCCAACGCCAGCCCAGCTCGGCCGACGGCGGCAGGCCCATCGTCATCACGCCGTTCACCCACGGCCGGTTCTGCGGGCTCGCCCCGGCGAGCACGGCCAGCGCCGCGCCTTCCGACACGCCGGAGAGGATCACGGGCGGGGTGACGATCTTCTTCTCGACCAGGAAGCGGTAGAGGGTGTCGTAGTCTCCCGGTGGCTCCTTGGTGGTCAGCGTCACCTTGCCCGCCGTGAACGCGCTGAGGTACTGGCGGACGTTGATGCCGACGACGGTGTAGCCCTTGTCCGACAGGAACTGCGCCAGGTCGACGGCGAGGCCCACCCAGCCGACGTCGCCGCTGCCCATGAAGATCGTCCCGAGCGACTGCGCCTGCGCAGGCTTGTAGACCGAGACGGTCAGCGCCTTGCCGCGCAGCGTGAAGTCCAGGCGCTGTTCGGGAGTGGCGTGCGCGACGGCCGCCGCGGCACACACGAGCACCGCGGCCACGAGGAGGCGCGAGCGGAATCGGACGGCTGAGGATTGGATCATGGCTGTTCCCACGTCTGCTTCACTTCACGGGCGTGCCTGGTGACGGCGGCCTCGACGTCATCCAGGCGAGGGCGTCGGCCATCTGCGCGTAGAGCGCATCCCGCGCCCCGTCGAAGCTGTGGTCGCGCGCCTGGATTGGCACGAGCCGGCGCAGGTCGGTGTCGGGGCCGAACAGCTTGCGCGCCGCCGCCGCCGGCAGGTAGTTGTCGCCAGTGGACTGGATGACGACCAGGGGCAGGGCCCGCAGCCGGTCCAGGTACTCGTAGGTCTCAAAAGCGACCAGTTCCCGCTTCGGCATGTCGCTCGGCGTTCGGCCCGGCCGCACGCGGTAGTGCCGGACGTACTCTTCTTCCCTGGTCAGCGCGACGGCCAGCACGCCTGCCAACTCCACGTTGAGGTCGGACCGGCCGGCCGCGACGACGGCCAGGCCCGCCCCGCGCGACACGCCGACGAGGATCGTGCGGGTGGACGCCGGCAGGTTGAGCGTCTGCTTGGCGAACTCGATCAAGCGCTGGTAGTCCGTCGCCAGCCGCGCGGGCGTCGTCGTGCCGGAGACGAAGCCGAGGTGGCTCAGGTAGCTCGGAGCGCTGAACCCCGCCACCGGGTAGCCCCACCGGATCAGGCGGTGGAACGTGGCCACGTCCTTGCCCCGCCAGCCGCCGTCGCCGGTCGCATAGAACAACAGCGGCATGCCCGGTTGCAGTTGGACGGGCCGCGCGAGGTGAAGTTCCAGCGGATGGTCGTACAGCGTCATGGTCCGCTCGAACTCCACCGGCTTCTGCGGCGAGTGCAGGGCGGCCAGCGGGTGCACGCATCCGCCCGCGGCGGCGAACGCCGCCGCGGCGAGCCACGCCGCCGCCACCCGCCGGGTCGCCCCGCCGAGCCTGGCGCTCAACGGTCGGCCCTCGTCACCCGGGCGTGGACGATCTCGATCGTGGTCCTGGGCTTCTCGCCATCGACGGGCGTCGCCTCGATGGCCTCCAGCGTCGCCATGCCGTCGACGACGCGGCCGAAGGCCGTGTAGATCCGGTCGAGGCCCGGCGCGGGCGCCGTGCACATGAAGAACGAGGTCGAAGCGGAGGCCGGGTCGTCGCCGCGCGCCATCGACAGCGTGCCCTTCACGTGCGGCAGGTCGTTGAACTCGGGCTGGAGCGTCCGCACGAGCCGCTGCTGCTTCTCGTCGAGCGTCTCGCGGCGGACGTTCATCGAGCCGCCCTGGATCACGAACCCGCGCACGACGCGGTGGAACGCGGTGCCATCGTACGCGCCGGCGGCCGCCAGGCGCAGGAAGTTGCGGACGTGCTCGGGCGCCTTGTCGGGCCGGAGCTCGAGCGTAATCGGACCGAGCGTGGTCTCGAGCGTCACCCGGTAGGCTGCCAGAATCCGCCGGGCTCTCCCGCGAGAACGGCTCGGGGCCCTCGACCGGCCGGTCGCGAATGGTGACGGCCTTGATCTCGATCCTGTCGATCGCCTTCCCCTGGTCGTCCACTGGCGACTCGGAGATCTTCTGCACGACCTTCAGGCCTTCGGCCACGCGCCCGAACACGGAGTACTGGCCGTCGAGCGCCGGCTGGTCGACCACGCACACGAAGAACTGCGAGCCGCCGCTGTCGGGCCTGCCCGGGAGGATGACGCTCGACACCGTGCCGCGCGTGTGCTTCTCGGCGCCGAGTTCCGCCTTGAGGACCCCGAGGCCGCCGGTGCCGTAGAGATCGCGCTTCGCCGGGTCCTTCGAGAGCGGGTCGCCCCCCTGGATGATGCCTCCGCGCACGAGCCGGTGGAACGTGGTCCCGTTGTACGCCCCTTCCCGGGCCAGCTTGATGAAGTAGCCGACGTGCTGCGGCGCGACGCCTGCGAGCAGGTCGATGACAAACGTCCCGGCGGTCGTCTCGACGACGGCCTGCTTGTCCTTCATGTCGGCCGGCGCGAGCGGGGTCACGAAGGGCGCCGGACGCGGGGCCTGGGCCTGGGAGACGAGAACGCTCAACAGCAGAACGAGTGTGCGCATCGGCTGCCTACCGGAACCGGTCGGGCGCGCGCGACTGGCGCTCCGCGGCCACCTGGTCGAAGAAGTCGCAGGTACTCGCGCGCGACGCCGGGGCGGGCCTGGATCGCGGCGCCCAGTTCGAGCGACACCCCGCCGCGAGACGCGTAACGCGGCCACGGTGCGCGACCGTCGCCGTTCGGGTCGCCGGCCGCGGCGAATCGTATCCAGTATCCCATCATGGCCTGCGACAGCGCCCGATCGACGCCATCGACGTCGGCCGACCCCACGGGGGACAGGTGGCCGAAGGTGCCGAACACGAATGGAATCTCCGCGCCGTGGAACGCGCCGAAGCGCGCGGCCGGCGTGCCCGGACGGGCGCGGGTGAACTCGTAGAGGTACACGCGGCCGCCGAGGTCCGCCATCGACCGCGCCAGGCGGCGGGCCGGCGCCACGAATGCCGAGTAGCCGAGCACGCGCGCCAGCGCCGGCTTCACGTCG
The DNA here is from genome assembly GCA_963776495.1 of uncultured Acidobacteriota bacterium. Taxonomy (GTDB): domain Bacteria; phylum Acidobacteriota; class Vicinamibacteria; order Vicinamibacterales; family Fen-181; genus FEN-299. The sequence continues at coordinate 16,667 of CAVZMW010000005.1, forward strand.
GCATCGCGGGCCGCCGGAAACCGCGCGAACACGTCGTCGGCCCGGTTGCCGAACGCGCTCCGGAGAAAGCGGCGGTAGGCGTCGAGGTCGAATCCCTGGAGCGAGGCCACGAAGATCGTGCCCTCGTCGAGATTCGAGCCGACGAGCACGGGCACCTTCAGTTGCCGGCGATCGGCGAGCAGCGTCGCGGGCCGGTCAGGGATCAGCCAGCGGTCGACGACGGGCCCGAACCGGATCCCGTCGCCGAAGAACGGCGAGGCCGGATGCGACGCCGTCATGATCTCGTCGACGCTCCGCGACCGCAGGGCCGAGAGCACGTCCGGCTCGCGGTCGCAGCCCAGTCGCCTGGCGATGAACTCCCCCACCTGCTCCATCGACTCCTCGCCGGCCGGAGCGTCGCGGAGGTAGCGGGTGATGCCGTACGGCGTCCCGCTCTCGAGGATGGCCGCGTGGAACAGGCCCCGCGCCTGCGGCGCGACGAGCAGGCAGCCGATGCTCACGGCTCCGGCGGACTCGCCGGCCACCGTGACCCGGTCGGGGCTGCCGCCGAACCCGCGGATGTTGGCCTTGACCCAGCGCAACGCCGCCAGCTGATCCAGCAACCCGTAGTTGCCCGTCGCTTCGTCTCCCGACTCCTTCGACAGCAGCGGATGGGCGAAGAACCCCAGGGGGCCGAGCCGGTAGTTGAACGTCACCACCACGGCGCCGCGACGGGCCAGCGCCTCGCCGTCGTACACGGCCAGCGAGCCGGATCCCTGCGTGAACGCCCCTCCGTGAACCCAGACGATGACCGGCACGCGCCGGCCGGCCGGGTGCACCGGCGTCCACACGTTGAGGGTGAGGCAATCCTCGCTCGTCTTGCCCAGGCGCTCGCTCGGCCAGGCGGCGCGGTCGGCCTGCGGGCAGGAGGGTCCGAAATCGACGGCGGTGCGGACTCCGGTCCACGGCGCCGGGGGCTGAGGCGGCCGCCACCTGAGAGGCCCCACCGGCGGGGCCGCATACGGAATGCCCTTGTAGACGCGGACCGTGCCTCCCCCCTCGAGGGTGCCGGAGACCAGGCCGGACTCGATCGTCACCGGGCTCGCGGGCCGCGCCGCGGGGCGCGCGCTCGCGCCGCGCGCGTCTGCCGCCGACCGGCCCGACGCCGCCAGCCAGGCGAGCGCCACGAGCACGTGAACCAGGAGTCGGCCGCGTGGGATCGGCCGCCGGTCGGGACGCGATTGCAGTAGGCTGGACATCTGTGAGCGGGCGCGCACGAGCGGCGTCGCGTGCCCGGTGCCTTATTATAGCGACCGCCCGAACCGGAGGGCCTGACACACCGAATCTCTCGATCGTGCGATCGTGCGATCGTGCGAAGTACGAAGGGCGTGGTCGTCAGATCGCACGATCCCGAGATCGCAAGATAGGAAGATCCCGAAGGAACACGATGTCCGGACCCGACAACAGCCAGGCCGCACGGTACCGTGACGCGGCCGCCCGTTACACGGCCGACCGGCAGAAGCTCGCGCGCACGTCCCGCAACCTGTCGTACGCGCGCCTCGTCGTCTTCCTGGCCGCCGCCGCCAGCCTCATCTCCGTGTTTCCCGGCCCGGTGTCGTTCGCCGCGGTTCGCATCGTCGCCGGGTTCGCGGGTTTCATCGTCTTCGCCGTCCTCGTCGCCTGGCACAGCCGGGTCGAGTGGCGCGAGCGGTGGCTGGCCTCCCTCGCGCAGGTGAACGCCGACGCCGCCTCTCGCGTCACGCGCGACTGGAACGCGCTCACGCCGGACCGGACGCCCGGGCCGGGCCCGGCGCACCCCTACGCCGACGATCTCGACGTGTTCGGCCACGCGTCGGTGTTCCAGCTACTCGGGTGGGTGGGAACTCCCGCCGGGCGGAGCACGCTGGCCGCGTGGCTCACCGAGGGCGCGCCGCCGGACGTGGTCCTCGCGCGCCAGGAAGCGGTCGAGGAACTCGCGCGACTCGAGCGCGACCGGGAGGCGTTCGCCGCGATGGGGCGGCTCGTCGAGCCGGCGCGCGAGGCGCTCGACGACCTGGTCGCCTGGGCGGAGAAGGGACCCTGGTTCACGCGCTGGAACGTCGCGGTGTGGGCCGTTCGGCTGCTGACGGCGGTCATCGCCGGGCTGGTCGCGGCGCACGCCGGCGGCCTGGTCGACGGTCCGATCTGGTTGTGGCCGCTGGGCCTGTCGCTGCTGCTGTTCGGCGTCTTCGGCAAGCGCATCGCGCAGACGTTCGATCGCATCTTCTCGAGGTTCGGCCTGGTGCGCCACCACGCGGCGCTCTTCGCCCAGATGGCCGACACGCCGTGCTCGTCGCCGCTCCTCCGGCGGCTGCAGGCCGACCTGCGGGCGTCGGGGACCACGGCTGCGCGCGAGATGGCGCGGCTCTCGCGGATCGAGCAGATGTCCAACCTGCGGTACGGGGCCCTGCTCCACCTCGTGGTCACGCTCTTCACGCTGTGGGACTTCCACGTGCTGGCCGCGCTCGAGCGGTGGCAGGCGCAGGCGGGACCGCATCTGCGCCGATGGTACGAGGCGCTCGGGGAGTTCGACGCGCTGGCAGCGCTGGCCGCGCTCAGGCACGACAACCCGTCGTGGGCCTTCCCGATAATCGACGAATCGTCCGCCGTCATCGAGGCCCGCCAGCTCGGCCATCCCCTGATCGCCGCCGACCGCCGCGTGGCCAACGACGTGACGGTCGGCCCGCCCGGCAGTTTCCTGATGGTCACCGGGTCGAACATGTCCGGCAAGAGCACGCTGCTGCGGGCCGTCGGCCTCAACGTCGTGCTCGCGCAGGCCGGCGGCCCCGTCTGCGCCGAACGCCTGCGGATGCCGCCGCTGCGGGTGTGCACGAGCATCCGCGTCCAGGACTCGCTCGAGGCCGGCGTGTCGTACTTCATGGCGGCGCTCGAGCGGCTCAAGTTCGTGGTGGTCACCGCCAGGTCGGCGCGCGAGGGCGGCCCCCGCGTGCTCTACCTGCTCGACGAGGTGCTGCAGGGCACCAACACGGCCGAGCGCCAGGTGGCCGTGCGCCGCGTGCTGCGCCACCTGCTGGACCTGCCGACGCTCGGCGTCGTGACGACGCACGACCTGGCGCTGGCCGAGTGCGACGAGCTCGCCACTGCCTGCCGCGCGGTGCACTTCACCGAGGGCATGGAGGGCGACGGCGAGGGCCTGCGCCTGGTATTCGACTACCAGCTGCGGCCCGGAGTGGCCACGTCGCGGAACGCGCTGAAGCTGCTGCAGATCGTGGGGCTCGACTGACGGGCGGCCGCCCTCCCATCCGTAGGCCGGCCCTTCACCCCTCGACCTTGCTCGGGGTGCCCTGAGCGAGCCCCGCGACACTACTCGGGGCGAGTCGAAGGGCAGGGCCGGCGCGGGGAGCCGGGGCTGAAGCCCCGGCCTACGTACGGTGGCCGCCGTCAGCGGCCGAACGCGGGGACGGGGACCTCGGTCATCGATCGGCGGCGGTCGAGATCGAGCACGGCCAGCACGCCGCCGAGCAGCCCCTGCGGCGTGTCGTAGGCGAGCACGACGGCAACGTGCGACGCGTCGGAGACAAACGCGTTGTCGGCCACGTAGACGCCCGGCGTGACGGCCACCTGCGAGCGGAACCAGGCGTAATCCCGCCACCCGGCCTCGTTGAAGAACGTCAGCCGCCGGAGCCCCGCGCCGTCGCGGTTCATCATCCACAGGTCCGTCCTGACGCCGCGACGCCAGTCCACCCCCTCGACCGACCGGAAGTGCTCGGCGAGGCCGCGCGACGACGCCCAGATCACGTGCCGGCCGTCGGGCGCGTAGTGCGCGAACTGGTCCCATTCGCCGGGCGTGCGCGTCAGGTTCCGGAACGCCCCTGAGACGAGGTCCAGCTCGCAGATGTCGAGTCCCGTCACCGACTGCCCGGGCGTTGGATTCGCGCTGATGAGAAGACGGCGGCCGTCGGCCGACCAGTCGTCGAGCTGGTAGTAGCCGTGCTGGTCGCCGGGCTGCAGCGTGCGGGTGTTCCGGATCGAGGGCACGCCGGACTGCACGTCGAAATCCGCCACGTAGATGGCCCACTCGCCCCACTCGCGCCCGGGCCCGGTCTTCGCGTAGTCGGCCGGCCCCGACCACGCGAGACGCTTCCCGTCCGGCGAGAAGTGCGGGAAGATCGCGCCCTTGGGATTCACGTAGTCGGTCTCGTAGTCGGTCATCCGCCAGGCCTTCGCCCCATCGGTCGACATCACCCAGAGATTGGTGTTCAGTCCGACCTCGGGCTCCGCCAACCGGTCGCCCTTCCTGGTTCGCACGTCGTCGTTCTCGGCCGAGAAGGCGACGAATCGGCCCGAGGGGTGCCAGCCCGCGCCCCCGCGATGCTTGGCCGGTTCGGTCAGCTCGCACGTCAGGCATCGGCGGTCCCGTCCCGATCGCCCGCTGGTCCAGATGTCCATGTACCAGTCGCGGGGATCGTGGCGGGAGTAGACGAGCAACTTGCCGTCGTGCGGCACGTCGAGGTCCGACACCCATTCGTCGATGAGGGTGATGCCGAGGTCGGGGTAGGACGCGGGGTAGACCAGCAAAGGCCGGCGCGCCCCCTGGCTCGCCGCGACCAGCGTGACGGCGGCCAGGACGACGAACAGCCCCGCCCATCCCCACCGACGTCGGCCTACGCCCGATTGCATGGTCCTTCCGTCTCCGAAACCGCGTGTTCGATCCGCCACGAATGGCTGCCCCTACAATGCCACAGATCCGGATCTCAGGGGGCCAGGCCACAGGGTTGAACATCTACCCGCACGCGACTGCCGGATTTCCGTCATCCGTCTACAAACTGCTGCCGGACGTCCGGCTGTTCGGGACGGGGATGCTCGCTGATGTCGGGAAATACAGCAGGAACGGGGCAGCCGAGTAGTGGCACTCCCCTTGCGTTACAACGGGTCGTCACGTCTCGTCGTTCGCCACTTGGTTGCCTGCGGATGGGGGCCCGCAGTCATCTGGGTTCGAGCGGTGGACGTGACATTTTTTTTCGGGCCTTTCCCGCCTCGCTGATTCCCGCGCCACGGGCATTTCGCGCCACCGCGTTCGAATCTGTAACCTCCGAGCGCAATCCGGAGTCTTGTCATCCGGAATTGAGTGGTCTATCATGCTGCAAGCTGAAGCGTGGTCGCTCATTCTTAGGTGCTGACGTTTCGTCAGAGCCCGTGATCCGTCATCCTCTGGAGGAGGTCCGATGCTCAGAAGTGCCACCGTCGTGATCGCTGCGCTCGCGGTCGTCGCTCTCGCGTCCGGCAGCGCGTTCGCCGCCCCGTCGAAGACGCTCGACAACCTGATGGCCGCCTACAACGGCGAGTCGAACGCTCACGCCAAGTACCTCGAGTTCGCCAAGAAGGCCGACCTGGAAGGCTTCGCGGGCGCGGCCTCGCTGTTCCGTGCGGCGGCCAGGGCGGAAGAGGTGCACGCCACCCGCCACGCCGAGGTCATCAAGAAGCTGGGCGGCACGCCGAAGGCCGACATCAAGCTGCCCGAGATCAAGTCGACCGCCGACAACCTGAAGGCCGCCGTCGAGGGCGAGACCTACGAGCGCGACACGATGTACCCCGAGTTCATCGCCGAGGCGAAGGCGTCGGGGAACAGGGACGCGCTGCGCGCGTTCAACTTCGCGATCGCGGCCGAGGCCCAGCACGCGAAGCTGTACGGCGAGGCGGCCGCCAACCTCCAGGCGTGGAAGCAGGCGAAGACGTTCTTCGTGTGCCCGCAGTGCGGCAACACGGTGACGACGGTGACGTTCGAGAAGTGCCCGGTGTGCTTCACGCCCGGCAAGGAGTTCGTCAAGGTCGTCTAGCAGGCTGGCGACTCGCGGCTTGCGGCGATGTCACGCGGTCACGCATGATGTGGCCGCCAGCCGCACGTCGCGGGCCGCAAGCCGGTGAAAGGACTTGCTCATGCTGCCGCCATGGCCGGGGTGGGACGGACTCCACCCCCTGGTGATCCACTTCCCGATCGCACTGCTCCTCGTCGCTCCCCTGTTCGTCGCGCTGGCTGTCGTGCGGCCGAAGCACGGCGGCATGTTCGGCCTCTCGGCCCTCCTGCTGCTGGTGGTCGGCACGGCGGGGGCGTTCGTCGCCGTCGCGACCGGCGAGGCGGCCGCCGAACTGGCGACCAGAACCGACATCATCACTGCGGCCATCGAGCGGCACGCCACGCTGGCCGAGCGGGCCCGGGACATCTTCGCGGGGCTGACGGTGCTCTACGCGGTGCTGCTCGGCCTGCCGCTCCTCGTCGCGAAGCTCGAGAACCGCCGGTGGGTGATGGCCAGCAACGCCTTCTTCCTGGTCCTGCTGCTCGGCGGTGGTTTGGTTCTCGCAAGCGCCGCGCACCACGGGGGGATGCTCGTGCACAAGTACGGCGTGCAGGCGATGCTGCCGCCGGGTTCGTAGGTGATGCGTCGCGACAAGGCCCGCGGCGCTAGTCAACGATGAAGAGCCTGGCGCCTCCCGAGGTGCGGGAGCGGTGGGGCGCGGTCTGGTCGGCCACCTGGTAGCTCTGGCCGGCCTTGAGCAGATGGCGGGACCCGTCCTGCAGCTCGGTGCTCAGCTCACCCTCCAGCACGAGCAGCACGTGACCGCGCGAGCACCAGTGGTCGGCCAGGTAGCCGGGCGAGTACTCGACCATCCGGACGCGGATGTTGCCGATCTCGAGCGTCCGCCACCAGGCGACGCCGGACTCGCCGGGGTGCTCGGTCCTGGGGATCCGTTCCCAGTCCGCCACGCCGAATGGAACGTCCTGTATCTGCATCAGGCGTCTGCCTTGAATCGCCGCACCAGCTCGGCAATGTGCGCGGGCGTCGTACCGCAGCAGCCGCCCACGATGTTCGCGCCCGCCGCCACCACCTCGGCCATTCCGTCGGCGAGTTCCTCCGGCTCGAGGCCGTAAACGGCCTGGCCGTTGACCAGTTCCGGCGTGCCGGCATTGGCCTGGACGACGATCGGGCGGTCCGTCACCCGGCGGATCGCCTCGACGACGCGCGCGAAGTCGCCGGTGGACATCGAGGTGCCGCAGTTGGCGCCGACGATGTCGGCGCCGGCGTCGAGGGCCGACTGAGCCGCCTTCTCCGGCGAGACGCCCATCATCGTGCGGATGAGACCGTTCGGCAGGCGGTCGAAGGCCATCGAGGCGATGACAAACGGCGCGCCCGCCGCGCGGGCCGCGCGAACGGCAATCGTCACTTCCTCGAGCGCGCTCATCGTCTCGATGATGATCCCGTCCGCGCCGCTGTCGACGAGCGCGCGGGCCTGCCGGGTGAACTCGGCGAGCAGGTCCCCGGGGTCGATGTCGCCGAGCGGGGGCAGGAGGCCGCCGCACGGTCCGATATCGCCGAGCACGCAGGTCCCGATGCCGGCCGCGCGCCTGGCGACCAGCGCCGCCGCCCGGTTGACATCCTCCACCCGGTTGCCGAGGCCGTAGCGGCCGAGCACCCACCGGTTGGCGCCGAACGAGTTGGTGATGATGGCGTCGCAGCCGGCCTGGATGTAGGCCGAGTGGATGGCCGCCAGTCGCTCGGGATGATCCAGGTTCCATGCCGAGCCGCACTCGCTGAGGCCGAGGCCGGCGAGCTGCAGCTGCGTGCCCATGGCGCCGTCCACGATCACGGTGCGCGATGCCGCAAGCGCGAGGAGGTCGAACATCGTCGGCATTGTAACCCAACGTCGAGCCGGGGCAGGGCGCGCGACGACGCACCATCGGTCTCGGGAGTGCGGGCCTCCCCGCCTCCGCCCGCCATGGCCCGAAGGGCGGCGGCGGGGCTACGGCGGGTCCGCCGTAGCCTTGGCGAAGGCGGACTGGCCCGCACGGAGCGCCTGTCAACGCCTCGGGAACTCGAGCGCGGCCATGAACGTCGCCTGGTAGCCGGCGTGGCCGGCCAGGTCCACGTACTCGGCGCGGGACGCCAGCGCGGCGGCCCGCTCGGTGACGCGGGAGTCCACCAGCGCGAACCTCGCGCCAACGCCGGCCGCGTTACCGACCAGCCGCACGCGCTCGGGCTCGACCGGCGGCAGCAGGCCGATGCGCAACGCGCTCGATTTGCGGATGCAGTTGCCGAACGCGCCCGCGACGAGCACCTCGCGCAAGTCTTCCGGCGACAGGCCCGCGTGATGGCAGAGGAGCGTGGCCGCGGCCAGGATCGAGCCCTTGGCGAGCTGCACTTCGCGGATGTCGCGAGCGGTGATCGTCACCGGGCCCGCGCCGGTCGCCTCGTCGCGCTCCACCAGCGCGAACGCCTGCTGCCCATCGAGCATCACGAGCCGCTCGGCGAGCGCGCGAACGCCCACCCCTCCGGGCTTCTGCATGGCCCCGGACGCCGACACCACGCCCGTGCGCAGCAGCTCGGCCACGGCGTCGATCAGCCCCGAGCCGCAGAGGCCCCGGGCGGGCAGGTCGCCGATCGTGTGGGTCCGCACGCGGCCGTCCGCCGAGATCGACACGACGTCGACCGCGCCCGGCGCGCCCCGCATGCCGTGGCGAATCGCCCCGCCCTCGAAGGCCGGCCCCGCCGCCGCCGAGGTCGTGATGAACCGGCCGTGCCATTCGAGCAGCAACTCGGTATTCGTCCCGAGGTCGATGAGCAGACGCGGCCCGTTGGCGCGCGAGTCCTCGACATGGTCGAAGCCGCACGCGACGGCCGCCGCGACCAGGTCGCCCCCCACGTGGCTGCGCACGAGCGGGAAGACGAGCACGGGAGCCGCGGGCTCGATCGGCAGGCCCACGTCGCCAGCCTTCAGCGTCAGGGCGCCGGACCACGCCGCCTCGAACGGCGCGCGGCCCAGGCCGGCCACCGGCACCCCCCGCCACGCGTGCAGCATCGTCGGGTTTCCCGCCACCGAGGCCAGGACCACCTGGCCCGCGTCCGGGCCGGCGTCCGTCCTCAACTCGTCGACCAGCGCGGCGAGGCCCGTGCGCACGGCGTCCCGCAAGTGGAAGACGCCGTCGGGCTCGTCAATCGTGTGCCGGATGCGCGCGATCACGTCCGCGCCGAACGCCACCTGCGGATTCAGCGACGACGCCGACGCGACCACCGCTCCGTCCGCGAGAGACACGAGCGCCGCCGCGATCGACGTCGTGCCGACGTCGATCGCCAGGCCGAATCGGGGCCCGCCGGCCGACCGCGCGATCACGGGGTGTTCCAGGGCGTCGGGCGGGAGATCGCCGCCGAACGACTTCCCGGCGAGCGACCGAGTCACCACCGGGATCTCGATGACCGACGGGGCCTCGACGACGAACTGGCAGCCGAGGCGCCACCCGGCGTCGAGCTCGGCCCGCGTGAGGATCGCCCGTTCGGCGGCCGACGGCAGCGGCGCGCCCTCGATCACGCGGACACGGCATCGCCCGCACGTCGCCCGCGATCCGCAGGGCTGGTCGAGGAGGATGCCGGCCGCGGCGGCCGCGAGGTACAGCTCGACGCCGGCCTCGACCTCGCGGGCGCGGTTCTCAGGCAGGAAGCGGACGACGCAGCGTCGGGACTTCACCGGTCAGGCTTGTACCACCGGGGTCGGGGAGTGTCAAACCCCCGCAGGGGTCGGAGCGGTTTTTCCGGATAGCATCTCTGGAGTTTCAGAACTGTAATCCGGGAAGACCGCTCCGACCCCTACGGGCACCCCGGGTATAAGATCGCCAGAGCGGGTCACCTGCGCGGCTGCAGGCCGTGGGCCGGAGACCCATGCGACCGAGCCATGCACGAACTGTCGATCGCGCAATCGATCGCGGACGGCGCGCGCGAGCACGCGTTGCGCAACGGCGGCCGCCGCGTGCTCAGGATCGGCGTGCGCGTCGGCGAGATCTCCGGCGTGGCCGTCGAGGCCCTGCAGTTCTGCTTCGACATGACGGTCAGAGACACCGATCTCGACGGGGCCGTGCTCGACCTCGAGCCGGTCCCGGTCCGCTACCGGTGCGCGACGTGCGGGCACGAGTTCCATCCCGTCGAGTTCCTCGCCGACTGCCCGGCGTGCGGCGCGACCGGGGCGTCGATGGTGGCGGGCGACGAACTGGGGATGTCGTTCCTCGAACTGGAGTAGGCCGTGACCGAACGAGTGGAAGTGCGCGAGAGCGTGCTGAAGGAGAACGATCGGATCGCCGGCGAGCTTCGCCGCCGGCTGGCCGGGCGGGGAACGCTGTGCCTGAACCTGATCTCCTCGCCCGGGGCCGGCAAGACCAGCATCCTCGAGGGCACGCTGGAGGCGCTCGGGCGCACGCCGCTGCGGGCGGCGGTCCTGACCGGTGACATCCAGACCGAGCGCGACGCCGACCGGCTGAAGCGCTACGGCTTCCCCGCGCTCCAGATCACCACCGGCGGCACGTGCCACCTCGACGCCAGCATGGTGCAGCGGGCGATGGCGACGCTTCCGGCCGGCGATCTCGACATCCTGTTCGTGGAGAACGTGGGCAACCTGGTCTGCCCGGCCTCGTACGACCTGGGCGAGGACGCGAAGGTCGTGGTCCTGAGCGTCGCCGAAGGAGACGACAAGCCGCTCAAGTACCCCGGGATCTTCAGGCGCGCGCGGCTGATGCTGCTCCACAAGATCGACCTGCTCCCGCACACGCGGTTCGACCGCGACGCGGCCGTCGCCGACGCGCGTCGCGTGAACCCGGAGATCGAAGTGGTGGAAACAAGCTGCGTGGCTGAGCCGGGGCTGGGGGCCTGGACCCGGTGGATCGAGCAGCGACTGGCCGAGAAGCGTGAGGCGGGCCGACCGGCCCGCGGCTAGAACCCTCAACCACCGCCGGCAGGCCGGCAGCCGCCGGGCGACCGGCCGCCGACGCCCGTGAACCCCACCGGGGACACGCGCTTCTCGAGGTCCTGGCTTTGACACTTCGGGCACATCGGCGTGCGCGTACCGATGACCAGCGCCTCGAACTGGTGACCGCACTTCCGGCACGTGTATTCGAATAAAGGCACGATTCCTCCACGACCTGCGGGGCTGGGTATGAGTGCTACGCTCTTGAGAGATTCACGCGCGGGCGGCCCGGTTACACGCCGGGCACCAGCTCCGCCGCGGTCGTGAATCTCGGCTCGATGTCCACCGGGATCCCGGTGAGCTTGTCGAGCACGGTCTTCACCTCCGGCCGGACCACCGCCAGCCGGGTCAGCATGTCCTTCGCCTTCGCGTAGTCGCCGGCCGCCTGCAGCGTCATGATCTCGCGGGTGAGCGCCGCCACGCCGTCCTTGATCTTCGCCGGGTTGACGGCGAACGCGCCGTCCGGCCCGATCGTGATCGCGCCGAAGTCGATCAGGAAGTTCAGCTGCAGCGCGATGCCCCGGCCGTGCGCCTCGCCCACACCGAAGCGGATCGACCGGAAGGCCGAGCCGAGGAACGTGTCGTAGATCGACTCCTCCATCGACTTCGGGAGGACGCCCTTGTCGATCAGCAGTTGGAGCGCGAACAGCCCGGAGATGTCGGCCTTCGCCTCCTCCATGGCGCTGTAGGTGTCCTTCAGCTGCGCCCGCACGGTCGTGGCCTTGCCGCCGACGGTAATCTGGTGCGGCCCGAGGCCGTGCATCAGCTCGTGCATGACGATGTGCGTGAAGAAGGCGTCGAAGGTGACGTTCTTCTGCTGCGCCGCGGTGAGCACGCGCGAGGCGATCGGCCGCAGCACCAGGTTGAACTTGGCCTCCTGGACGTTGCGCAGCATGACCCGCTTGGCGCCCTTCTCGCGCACCACGCGCTCGTCGTTCGGCAGGTTGAAGGCCGCCGTCTGCACGCCGCGATTGCCGTCGCCCGCGGCCAGGATGACGTTGACGACGCGGATGGGCGCCATCCCGCCGAGCTTCGGGTTGCGCAGGGCCGGTTCGATCGGCAGATGGTCCTCGATCCCCTGCAGTTCGGCGCCGAGCTTCGCGAGTTTCGCCGTCTCGCCGTCGTCGCGCAGGGTGATGAAGGCCTCGAAGGCCGCCTTCGCGTTGAACCACTCGTCTTCGTAGACCTCGTAGGGGCCGATCGTCGGCTCGATGCCCGCGTCGAGCTCCATCCACGCCACGTCGCTCGCGTAGTAGTCGTTCGAGAGGAACGCGTCGGCCCGGCTCTCGAGGAACTTCCTCAGCGTCGGCTGCGCGGTCAGCGCGGCGGCCTGGCGCAGCAGGTCGGCCGCGCGCGCGAGTTCGCCCTGGTACTCGACGCTGTAGGGCACGATCTCGTAGCCCGGCTTCCCCGCCGCCCGCCGAATCGTGGTGAAGAACCCCGCGGCCCGGGTGCGCTCGGCCTCGGGCAGCGCCTTCATCCACGCCTCGATGTCCGCCTTGGCCGCGCCCGCGGGATAGAAGTTGGCGCCCTCGGGCTTGGGCGGCACGCCGGCGATGAACGCCGTCATGTGGTCGAGGCGGTCCCACGGTCCCTTGTTCATCCGGAAGTAGTGCGTCCGGGCCAGGCCGAGGGGGGATCGGTCGGTCAACAGTTCGAGCAGCAGCCCCTCGTTGCCGGCCCACACTTGCCGCAGGAACAACCCGTCCATGACCCAGCCGGCTTCGACCAGGCGCGCCAGCGCCTGCCGTTCGTTCGCGGGCAGCTTCGAGATGTCCGCGCCGATGTCGGTGGGCGCGTACTGCGCCGCGGCGGCCTCGAGCTTCGCCTGTTCGGGCACCACGACCTCCTTGGCCGGCGCTGTCGCCGCCGGCGCGGGCGCGGGCGACGTGCAGGCGGCGGCGACGAGGACAATCAGCGACCCCAGTGCGAGGAATGATTTCATCGGAAGCCTCTTCGGGAGAAATGACTGCGGGGGCGGGACCGGACGATCTCTATTCTACTTCGACTCACGGGCTGACGGCTGACGGCTGACGGCCGATGGCCGTATCACGCGTGTCACGCTGGGACTGGCCGTCAGCCGTCGGTCGTCAGCCGTCGGCCCCGGTGCTGTTCGCCAACGCCACCGCTATATTCCGCCTCAGCGCGGCGACCGACGCCCGCGTCATGGCCGTCCCGCGCGTCAGTTCCGCCAGTTCGGCATCGGACCGGCGGCACAAGTCGACGAGCCGTGGATGGTCGAGACCGGCCCGCGGCTGCCAGGCCGGGTCGTCACTCACCGGGGCCGCCCGGTTCCAGGGGCAGACGTCCTGGCAGACGTCGCACCCGTAGACGCGCGCGCCAATCCCTGCCCGCAGCGGCTCCGGGACCTCGCGCCGCAACTCGATCGTGAGGTACGAGACGCAGCGCCTCGCGTCGAGCACGCGCGGCTCGACCAGCGCTCCCGTCGGGCAGGCCTCGAGGCAGAGTGTGCAGGCGCCGCACCGGTCGAATTCGGGCTCGTCAGCGGCGAGCGCGAGGCTGCAGACGATCTCGCCGAGAAAGACCCAGGACCCCAGCCCGGGATTGACGAGGCAGCCGTTCTTCCCGACCCACCCGACGCCGGCCGCCTGCGCGTACGACCGTTCGTGCACCGGCGCGGTGTCCACCGACGCCCTGGCCTCGAACGGCGCGCCGTGCTCGGCCCGCATCCAGTCGAGCAGCCGGTCCAGCCGGCGGCCGACAAGGTCGTGGTAGTCGTCGCCCCAGGCGTAGCGAGAGACGACGGCCTCGGCGGGGTCGACGACCTCGACCGAGTACGGCCGGTCGGTGTTGTAAAGCGTGCCGGTGACGACGACCGAGCGCGCCGAGGGCAGGTAGCGGCGCACGTCCTCGCGACGGCCCGCCGTCCGCGGGAGGTATCCCATGTCGCCCGCGTAGCCCCGGGCAATCCACTCCCTGATGCGCCCGGCCTCCGGCACGGCCTCGGCCGGCGCGATGCCGCAGAGGTCGAACCCGAGGGCGCGGGCCCGCGCCTTCACCGAGATCGCACTGAGCATCGCTGGTGGCGCCTCAAGTCTTGAGCCCTGAGTCTTGAGCCCTGAGCCGTCAGCGTCCGTCCACCAACTGCCTCAGCACGTGGGGCAGGATGCCGCCGGCCTTGAACGCGGCCAACTCCTCCGGCGTGTCAATCCGCGCCGTGACCGTGAACGAGATCGTCTTCCCTCCCGCCGCGCGCGCGTCCACCGCGATGTCCGCCATCGGCGCGAGGCCGCCGGAGAGGCCCTTCACGTCGTACGCCTCCGTGCCGGTCAGGCCAAGCCCCGCGGCCGACTCCCCGTCCTTGAACTGGAGCGGCAGCACGCCCATGTTCACCAGGTTGCTGCGGTGGATCCGCTCGAAGCTCTGGGCGATGACGGCCCGCACGCCGAGCAAGAGCGTGCCCTTGGCCGCCCAGTCGCGCGACGACCCGGAGCCGTACTCGCGGCCGGCGATGACGAGCAGCGGCACCTGTTCGTCGCGATACCGCATCGCGCCGTCGTAGATGGTCATCTGCGCGCCGTCCGGCTGGTGGCGCGTCCACCCGCCCTCGGTCCCTGGGGCCACCTGGTTCCGCAGGCGGATGTTGGCGAACGTCCCGCGCACCATGACCTCGTGGTTGCCTCGCCGCGCGCCGTACCAGTTGAAATCGCGTGGCTGCACGCCGTGCGCGATCAGGTACTGGCCGGCCGGGCTGTCGGGCCGAATGGAGCCGGCGGGCGAGATGTGGTCGGTCGTCACGCTGTCGCCGAGGAGGGCGAGCGCGCGGGCGCCCACGATGTCCGTCACCGGCGCCGGCGCCGTCGCGAGTCCTTCGAAGAACGGCGGGCGCCGGATGTAGGTCGAGTCCGCCACCCAGTCGAAGCGGTCCCCGGCCGGCACCTGCAGCGCCGTCCACCGCGCGTCGCCGGCGAACACGTCGGCGTACGCCTGCCTGAAGCTGCCCGCCGTCAGCGCTCCGGCCATGGCGGTCTGGATCTCGCGCTCGGACGGCCAGATGTCCCGCAGGTAGACGTCGGCGCCGGACGCGTCCTCACCGAGCGGCTCGCTCGTCAGGTCAATCCGGATCGTCCCGGCCAGCGCGTAGGCCACGACGAGCGGCGGCGACGCGAGGTAGTTGGCTCGCACCTGCGACTGGATCCGTCCCTCGAAGTTCCGGTTGCCGCTGAGCACCGACGCCACGACGAGGTCGCGCGATTCGACCTCGGCGCCGACCTCGGTCGGCAGCGGGCCGCTGTTGCCGATGCACGTCGTGCAGCCGTAGCCGACCAGGCCGAACCCGAGTCGATCCAGGTAGGGCGTGAGGCCGGCCGTCGCCAGGTAGTCGGTGACGGCGCGGGAGCCCGGCGCCAGGCTGGTCTTGACCCAGGGCTTGACGCGGAGGCCGCGCTCGACGGCCTTCTTCGCGAGCAGGCCGGCGGCGATCATCACGCTCGGGTTCGACGTGTTGGTGCAGCTCGTGATGGCGGCAATCACGACCGACCCGTCCTCGAGGCCGGTGGGGGGCGTCGAGGCCGCAGCGGGCTTCCCGCCGTCCGGCCGCTTCTTTCGCAGCGAGTCGAGCGCCTGGTCGAACGACGCGCGCGCGCCGGGCAGCGTGACGCGGTCCTGCGGGCGCCGCGGGCCGGCGAGGCTCGGTTCGACCGCCGCGAGGTCCACCTCGATCCGCTCGGCATACTCCGCCTCGGAGCACCCGGGTCCGAGGAAGAGACCCTGCGCCCGCGCGTACGCCTCCACCAGGGCGACGCGGTGTTCGTCTCGCCCCGTCAGCCGCAGGTAGTCGAGCGTCATCGCGTCGATCGGGAAGACGGCGACGGTCGCCCCGTATTCCGGGCACATGTTGCTGAGCGTCGCGCGGTCGGCAATCGAGAGCCCCGCGAGCCCCGGACCGAAGAACTCGACGAACTTGCCGACGACGCCGTGCCGGCGCAGCCGCTCGGTGAGGGTCAGCACGAGGTCGGTGGCGGTCACGCCTTCCGGCAACCGCCCGGTCAGCCTGACGCCGAGGACCTCCGGCACGAGCATCGAGATCGGCTGCCCCAGCATGCACGCCTCGGCTTCGATGCCGCCCACGCCCCAGCCCACTACGCCCAGGCCGTTCACCATCGTCGTATGCGAGTCGGTGCCCACCAGCGTGTCGGGATAGGCCACCGCCCGGCCGTCCTCGACCGCGTCGAAGACGACGCGCGCCAGGTACTCGAGGTTCACCTGGTGGACGATGCCCGTGTCGGGCGGCACGACGCGGAAATTGGCGAACGCGTTCTGGCCCCAGCGGAGGAAGACGTAGCGCTCGCGGTTGCGCGAGAACTCGAGGTCGGCGTTGAGGCCGAAGGCGTCCGGGCGCCCGAAGTAGTCGACCTGCACGGAATGGTCGATGACCAGCTCGACCGGCTGCAGCGGGTTGATGCGCGCGGCGTCGCCGCCGAGCCGGGCCACGGCGTCGCGCATGGCCGCGAGGTCGACGACCGCCGGCACGCCGGTGAAGTCCTGCAGCAGCACGCGCGCCGGCGTGAAGGCGATCTCCTTCCGGAGCTTCCGGGCGGGGTCCCAGTCGGCCAGCGCCGCGATGTCGGCGGCCCGGACGAACCGGCCGTCCTCGTGGCGGAGCAGGTTCTCCAGCAAAACGCGGAGCGCGAACGGCAGCCTCGCCACCCGGGGGTGGCCGGCCCGCTCGAGGGCGGCCAGGCTCCGGACCCTGACGGGGCGGCCCTCGACGACGATGTCGGTGAGCGTCGAGAACGAGTCGAGATGTGCCATTTATCTCGATTGTAGCCGTATACTGGGCCGCCGGAACGCTCCTCGCCTCGAAAGGGGACACCTGTGGACGCCAGCCTCCTCACCGACCTGTTCCATATCGGCCCGGACGCGCAAACCACCGTGAGCGTGCTCGAGAAGATCGTCCGGCCGGTGCTCGTCTACCTGTTCCTCGTCGTCGGCCTCCGCCTGGCGGGCAAGCGGGAGCTGGCGCAGCTGAACGCCTTCGACCTCGTCGTGCTGCTGACGATCTCGAACACGGTGCAGAACGCCATCATCGGCCCCGACAACTCGCTGCTCGGCGGGCTGATCGGCGCGACGACGCTGCTCGTGTTCAACTACGTCGTGGTCCGGTTCGTCTTCGCGCACCCGTGGGCGGAGCGATACCTCGAGGGGGACGCGGACCTGCTGATGCTTCGCGGCAAGCTGCTCGAGGACCGGCTGCGGGCCGAAGGCGTCACCGTCGGGGAGCTCGAGGCCGCGGCGAGGCGCCAGGGCTTCTCCGCCCTCGCCGAGGTCGACAAGGCCATCCTCGAGGCCAACGGCAGCGTGACGTTCGTCGCGAAGAGGCCCCGGCCGCACGAGGCGCGGCACCAGGACCTGATGAAGCGGCTCGACGAGATTCAAGCCGAGGTGAGAGCCATCGCGGCCAGGCTGGAGGCGAAGGCGTGATGACAGAACGTGCGCGACTCGCGGCTCGCGACTGGCGACTGGCGGCCGTACTCCTCGTGGCCGCGGGCCTGGCGGCCGCCATGGGCGCCGAGGGGGCGAGGCCGCGCGCCCGCGACATCGGCCTCTCGCCCGGGGTGTTCCCCACCGGCCCGCTGAACGCCATCACCGACGTGGGCGGCGTGCGCGTGGGGCAGAAGACGCTCGTGGAGGGCGACCTGGTCCGCACGGGCGTCACCGTCGTCGTGCCGCACGAGGGCAATCTCTTCCAGGACAAGGTGGCCGGCGCGGTGTTCGTCGGCAACGCGTTCGGCAAGCTGGCGGGGTCCGCGCAGGTCGCCGAGCTGGGCACACTCGAGACGCCGATCGCGCTGACCAACACGCTGGCGGTGGGCACGGCCGTGGACGCCATCGTCCGGTACACGCTGGCGCAGCCGGGCAACGAGCGCGTGCAGTCGGTGAACGCCGTCGTCGGCGAGACCAACGACGGCGGGCTGAACGACATCCGCGGGCTTCACGTCGCGACCGCCGACGTGATCGCCGCCATCACCAGTGCGGCGGGAGGCCCGGTCGAGGAAGGGTCGGTCGGCGCCGGCACCGGCACCCAGTGCTACGGGTGGAAGGGCGGCATCGGCACCTCGTCGCGCGTGCTGCCGGCCCGCTACGGCGGCTACACGCTCGGAGTGCTCGTGCAGACCAACTTCGGCGGCGTGCTGACGATGGGCGGGGCCCCGGTCGGGGAGGAGCTGGGGAAGTACTCGTTCGCGCCGCCCCGGCCGGGAGGACCTGGCGCGCCGGCCACCGAGATCACGCCCGACGGCTCGTGCATGATCGTGGTGGCCACCGACGCCCCGATCGACGCCCGCGACCTGCGCCGGCTGGCCGCGCGCGCGGTGTTTGCCCTCGGCCGCACCGGGTCGTCCTACAGCAACGGCAGCGGGGATTTCGCGGTGGCGTTCACGACGTCGCCCTCGATGCGCACGCGCTACGGCGAGTCGCAGCCGCGCGAGCGGACGGTGTTGCCGCCCGACGGAGTGTCGCCGCTGTTCCAGGCGGTGCTCGAGGCCACCGAGGAGGCGATCTACAACTCGCTGCTGCGGGCCACGACGGTCAGCTCGCGGCTGGGGACGGCGGAGGCGATCCCGATCGACCGGGTGACCGCGATCCTGAAGAAGTACAACCTTGTACGCTAGTGGCGGCTCGGACGTAGGGCGGGCGCCGGCCCTGAAGGGCCGGCCGACGTACGGCCCGCCGTGATGCGTGATGCGTAAGGCGTAGGGCGCCAGGCGTACGGCGCGTTCGCCTCAATCCTCAGGCCTGCCCTCGAACAGGGACTCCACGGGCAGCGTCTGCGCGCCGTTCTCGGTGCAGATCGAAAAGCGCGACGGGTACATGCCGACGCCGGCGTACTCGCCTTTCGCGTTCATGATGTAGAAGTCGATCCCGAAGTTGGGCAGCCCCCGCGAATTGAGCAGCCGCTTCTCGATCGTGTTCGCCCTGATCCGCTTGAGCGCCTCCATGCCGGCGTCCTTCGGATGCATCCCCTGGCGCATGAACTCCACGAGCAGGAACGACGTGAGGTTGTAGAGATTGGCCTCGCCTCGCCCGGTCGAGCCGGCCGCGCCCACCTCGTTGTCGACGTAGAGGCCGGCGCCGAGGATCGGCGAGTCGCCGACGCGCCCCGGGATCTTCCAGGCCAGGCCGGCCGTCGTGGTCACGCCGCAGATCTCCCCTTTCGGGCTGAGGCCGTCGCAGTTGATGGTGCCGTAGTAGTGCTCGGGCGAGATGCCGAACTCGCGCATGATGGCGAGGCCGATCTTCTTGACCTCGATCGCGCGGTCTTCCGGCGCCAGGTAGTGCAGCGGGTCGGTGCGCCGCTTCCACTCGAACCACGCCTTGCGCGACGCGTCGGTGTTGAGGTCGGGAAGGACCTCGAAGCCCAGGCGCCGGGCGAAGTCCTGGGCGCCCTTGCCCGTCATCAGGTGGTGGTCCGTCTTGTCGGCGACGGCCCGGGCCACGAGCGACGCCGCCTTCACGCCCTCGAGCGCCGACACGCCGCCGGCCCGCTTCTTCGGGCCGTGCATGCAGCACGAGTCGAGTTGCAGGACGCCGTCGGCGTTGGGCAGGGCGCCGTAGCCGACCGTCATGTCGAGCGGGTCGAGCTCGTTGAGGTTCACCCCGGCGATGACGGCGTCGAGCACGTCGGCCCCGGAGGCGATCATCGCGAAGGCCTTCTCGACGCACGTCTGCTTGCCGCCGTTCCGGTACTGGTTGCCGTTGGCCGAGCAGATGACCATCGGCCTGGCGCTTCGGGGCGTCACGACCGTGGGCGCCTGGCCGAACGCCCGGGCGGGGACCGCGGCCGCCGCCGCGACCGCGGCACCGGCCTGGACGAATTCACGACGGTTGATCGGTTTCATGGCGAGACAGTGTAGCGCAGGGCTGCCCGCCTTCGCACGAAGTGCTTCGGCGAGGCCACGCCAGAGCCCGCAAGAGACAAACCGCGGGCGGCGGCGGGAAGCCCTGCGCTATCTGGTGATTCGGCGGTAGTCACCACCGGCCATTGACGGATCCGCCGACCGGCGGATAGGATTCGAGGTTGTTTCCTCCGAACCGCTGACACGGAGAACACATGGAACGATACCCGGGACTCCCGCCGCTTCCCGACCGCATCCGTCGCCTCGAAGAACTGGCGTGCGACCTCTGGTGGAGTTGGCACTACCGGGCGCGCGACGTGTTCAAGCGCCTCGACTACCCGCTCTGGCGGGACACCGCGCACAACCCCGTCCGGATGCTGCGCGTGATCAGCCGCGACCGGCTGGAGTGGGCGGCCGGGGACCGGAGCTTCCTCGCCCTCTACGACAGCGTCGTCCACGACCTCGATCTCGCGCGGACCGCGCGCGACACCTGGTGGTCCCAGGAGTTCGGGTCGACGACCAAGGGATCGTCGGTCGCCTACTTCTCGGCCGAGTTCGCCCTGCACCAGTCGTTGCCCCTCTACGCGGGCGGCCTCGGCGTGCTGGCGGGCGACACGTGCAAGGAGGCCAGCGACCTGGGCGTGCCGCTGGTCGGCATCGGGTTCATGTATCCGCAGGGGTACTTCCACCAGAACGTGTCGGCCGACGGCTGGCAGCTCGAGAGCTACGAGCGGCTGGACTGGCTCGACGCGCCGATCGAACCGGCCACGCGCCCCGACGGCTCGACGTGCATCGTCGCGGTGCCGCTCGGGGATCGGACCGTGCTGGCGACGGTCTGGGTGGTGCGGGCGGGCCGCGTGAAGCTGCTCCTGCTCGACACCGATCTTCCCGAGAACGAGCCCTGGGACCGCGAGCTGTCGGCCCGCCTGTACGGCGGCAACCAGGAGACGCGGATCCAGCAGGAGATCGTCCTCGGGCTCGGCGGCGTGCGGGCGATCACCGCGCTCGGCGTCAAGCCGGCCGTGTGGCACCTCAACGAGGGCCACGCGTCGTTCGTGGTGCTCCAGCGCGTGCGCGAAGCGGTCGAGCGGGGCGAGACGTTCGAGCAGGCGGTCGAGGACGTGCGGCGCACGACGGTGTTCACGACGCACACGCCGGTGGCCGCCGGCCACGACGCGTTCCCGTTCCACCTCGTGGAGAAGTACCTGGCCGGCGCCTGGGGCAGCCTCGGCAACCTGCGCGAGAACATCCTGGCGCTCGGCGCCTACGACAACGGGAACGGCGACGGGCAGATGTTCAACATGACGGCGCTCGCGCTGCGGTCGGCCGGGGCGGTCAACGCCGTGAGCCGGCTGCACTGCGACGTCACGCGCGAAATGTGGACGCCCATCTGGTCGAACGGCAAGCCGGACGACAAGCCGGACGAGGGCCACGTCAAGGCCATCACCAACGGCGTGCACGTGCCGACGTGGATTGCCGCGGAGCTGTCGAAGCTGTTCGAGGCCCACATCGCCCCGGACTGGCGCCAGCGGCACGACGACGAGGGGATGTGGGACGCGATCGAGGCCATCCCGGATGCCGAACTCTGGACGGTCCGGCAGGCGCTTCGCGCGGCCCTGTTCGCCTTCGTCCGCGAGAGGGCGAGGCACCGCTGGACCGAGGAGCGGGTCGGCCCCGGCCAGATCGTCGCGGCGGGAACGCTGCTCGACCCGCACGCGCTCACCATCGGGTTCGCCCGGCGGTTCACCGCCTACAAGCGGCCGGAGCTGCTGTTCTCGGATCCCGACAGGCTGGCCCGCATCCTCTCGGCGGCCCGCCGGCCGGTCCAGATCGTGTACGCCGGCAAGGCGCACCCGGCCGACGACTCGGGCAAGCACCACCTGCAACGCATCTACAAGCGCGCCATGGACCAGGGGTTCGGCGGGCGCATCGCGTTCATCGACGACTACGACCTGCACGTGGCCCACTTCATGGTCCAGGGGTGCGACGTCTGGCTCAACAACCCGCGCAAGCCGATGGAGGCGAGCGGCACGAGCGGCATGAAGGCGGCCGTGAACGGCGTGCCCAACCTGAGCATCGGCGACGGCTGGTGGGCCGAGGGCTACACCGGCACCAACGGCTGGCTGATCGACGGGAAGTCGGCGAGCGACGACGGGGCCGCGGTGGACGCCGCCGACGCCGACGCGCTCTACCGGCTCCTCGAGCAGGAGGTGGTGCCGACCTTCTACGACCGCGACAACTCGGGCCTGCCGAAGGCCTGGCTGCGGGTCGTGCGCGAGTCCATCCGAACCGTGATGCCGCGCTTCAGCGCGCGGCGCATGGTGAAGCAGTACGTCGGGGCGATGTACGGGCTGAAGTCCGACACGCAATGATAGAATCCGGGGGATGCCTCGAAAGTCGGTCGCCAAGTCGCGGTGCGCCCTATGCGGCGCCAAGGACGTCTCCGAACCTCGCGGGGAGGAGCGCTACTGCCGCGACTGCTGGGACAAGAAGATCGCCGTCGAAGAAATCGTCGCGCGCGAATTCGCGCTCAAGCGGTACATCCGCGCCCACAGCGCCGAGAAGTACCTCGTCTACCACTCCACGATCAAGCGCCCCTGCGGGCAGCTGATCGTCATCGATGACGGCTACGACCTGTTCCTGACGATCACGCTCTACCCCAACTTCGTCTGGGACGACCCGGCCTACCACCTCGACGGCGACCCGGAGGGCCGGACGTTTGCCGAGATCCTCGTGGACGTGGTGGCCACCGAGGTCATCGAACCCTGGGGGGGTGGCAAGTGGCACCTCGAGATCTTCCGGGCCGCCGCCGCCGAACCGGAGGACTGGAACGGGGAGATGTAACGCTCTATAATCGAGCCGACCCGGGGGTGAAGTGCCCCCGGCCCAGCCATAAGCCCCCTGGAGGATTCCATGTTCCGCCTTAATCGCGCTCTACTGGCGCTCACGCTCGCCCTGGTCCTCTTCGGTGGAGTCGCCGCGGCCGTCGCGCAGGAACCTGCGTCCCAGCCGACCAAGCAGCCGTGGATCAGCCCGATTCGCGGCACGGTCGAAATCCAGTACCTGAAGCCTGTCATCAAGGTCGAGAAAGACGGCACGATCGTGACGACGTTCCAGGTCAAGAACATGTCAACCGGCCCGATCGCCCGCCTGACGATCGAGGAGTTCTGGTGGGACAAGAACAACAACCCGGTGAGCGGCGACAAGCAGTTCCTGCACAAGCCGCTGATGCCGGGCGAGGTCGGGACCATCGTGCTGCACACGCCGAAGAATCCCAACATGAACCGCAACAGCTACAAGTTCACGCACCAGAACGGCGACGTCAAGCCGAAGGTGGTGTCCAAGTTCGAGTAGCGGTTCGCTGATCGACGCAGAAGAACGAACGGGCCGCCGACGGCGCCCGCCTCGGGCATCGTCGAGGGCCCGTTCGCCTTGTACGGGCTCCCGCCTCCGCCCGCGGTCGATCCAGACGGGCTACGGCGAGGCCTCGCCGAAGCGCTTCGCGCGAAGGCGGGCAAGGCTCAAAGCTCAAGGCTCAAGGTACGACCCTGATGAGGACCTCGCGGCTCACCGTCTGCCCCTTCCCCAACCGCGAGCGGGCCTCCACCTTGACGACGTAGAACCCGGGCGCAACGCCCTTCAGCGGAATGCGGGCCGTGTGGCCGTAGCCGCCGTTCACCCCGCCGAGTTCGACCGTCGATCGCCGGTCCTCGTGCGTGTAGACCTGGCGCCCGTCGTCGGCGAGCAGCGACGTCGTGATGTCCACCGAGTGCGGCGTCTTCGCTTCGTTGTCGTACACCTCGGCTACCAGCGCCAGCTCCTCGCCGGACCGGAACGCCCGCGACACGGTCGGCGGGCCGGGCAGCGCCCTGGTCACGGCCTCGAACGGGCTGCCGACGGCGGTTCGCACCTGCGCCGCGAGCGCCGAGGTCAGGACGAGGCCGCTCATCATCAGCGGCTCCGACCCGAAATCGGGGATCTCGACATCGAGGTGCACCGAGCCGGCGCGCCTGGTGTTCATGTCGATCACGCCGATCCGCAGCTGGTAGCGCCCCGGCGCCAGGTCGATGCGCGACACGATCCGAAGGCCGTTCCGGATCACCTGCTGGTGGACCGCCGCCTGCAGGGGCAGGTTCAGCACGTGGTTGAGGCCCGCTGTCGTCTTGCCGGCCGACTCGTCGATGGCGACCACCGCCATGTCGAGCGCCCCGTCGAACCGGCCGTCCTTCTCCTTGAAGACCATGTCGCGGCCGTCGGCCTGAACCACCAGGTTGACCGACGCGTCACGCCCCTTCCCCTTGAAGGCCGCCGCCGTGGCCGCGACGCGCAGGCCGGGAATCGGCAGCGGGCTCGCGAGCAAATCGCGAAGCGCGGCCGGCGTCCCCTCGGAGACCTCGACCGCGGACGCTGCCGCCAGCTTGCCGCGCGGCGCCATGTAGCCCTGGCGGGACCGGACCGCGAGGCCGGGCCGGTTCACCCTCACCTCGATCTTCCGGAACTTCCCGTCCCGCCGGTCGTTGGTCGGGTAGTAGCCGAGGACGTAGTAGTTGCTGTTGTCCCGCTGGATCCGCTCGAACGCCGACCTGAAGTCGTTCGAGTTGACCGCCGCGAAACCTCCCGTCTCGTCGGCGAGCTGGCGCAGGCTGTCGAGCTGGAGACGAACCTCGTTCGCGAGCCCCGTCGAGTCGAGGCGCAGGCCCAGGGGGGCGTCCACCGGCTGTCCCAGCGTGGCGGCGCCAGAGTCGGCGTCGGCCGACAGCCCCCGCGGATCGATGCTGTAGATGCTGACGTTCGACCGGGTGGCGGCGCCGATGGCGTCTCGCGCGTCCTCGATGACGGCCGACGCCCCCTGGTTGGCCATCACCTCGGTGATGTCGTAGTCGATCCCCTCGCTGAACAGCACGAGCGCCTTGCGGCGCCCCCGCACGCCCGACATGAAGTCGGCGAGCCGACGGATGGCGCGAAGCGTCGCCGACGCGTTGAAGGCCCGCTGCTGGTCCTCGGTGTCGACCGCGACGCCGCCGCCCGTCGACATCGCCTGTTTCCGGTTGTAGTCGTCGATCTTGTCGAGCGTCGCCGATTGCAGGGCGCTTCCCATGAAGCGGTCCACCGCCGCGAGCAGCAGACGCTGGTTGCCGGTGAAATCCTGCCCTTCCGCGCCCTGGGTGCTCACGACGGCCGCCACGTCGTTGGCCCCGATCGAGTTCCGGATGAACCGCCTCGCGGCGTTCCGCACCCACGGCGTGTGCATCGGCGAAGTGTGCAGCGCGTCGAGCACGATCAGGTAGACGCGCCCGTCGAACGGCCTGTCGTTGCTCTGCGCGTCCGCCTCGATCGGCTGGCTGGCGAACAGC
This sequence comes from uncultured Acidobacteriota bacterium, assembly GCA_963776495.1. Classification (GTDB taxonomy): domain Bacteria; phylum Acidobacteriota; class Vicinamibacteria; order Vicinamibacterales; family Fen-181; genus FEN-299. The sequence goes on from CAVZMW010000005.1 coordinate 41,640, forward strand.
GGCATCTCGGGCCGCTCGAGCGGGATCCTGACGAGGCCGAAGCTCGCGATCGACTGCGGCTTGCCGTCCTCGAAGACCTGGAAGTCGGACGCCTGGAGGTTGTCGACGAAGTCGCCCTTGCTGTCGACGACGGCCGCATCCACCTCGACGTAGTTGACCTCGACGCGGAAGGTCATCGGCGGCATCTGGCGGTCCGGCTGCGCGGGCGCCTGGAAGGCTCGCGGCGCGGCGGCGAGCGCGGCGGCGATGACGAGCGCGGACAGGACGAGACGGCAGAAACGAGACGGCAGGAGCCTTCGCATCATGGATCACCAGCAGGAACGGCAGGAACGGCAGGCGCGGCAGGTTCGATTATAGGCGTGGGAGGGTATAATCGCGCGTATCCCTAGTCGGAGGAGATGCATGTCCAGCCGAAAGATCACGGTGTTCTACGCAGGCCTGATCGCGATCGCCTCGCTCGCGGTCGGCATGGTCCTCGCCTCTCGCCTCGATCTCACCACGCCGTCGTCGGCGCAGTCGATGACGCTGCCGGCGATGAACAGCGCGCCGATTACCGGGACGCTCGACGCGTCGACGTTCCGCAACATCGCCAAGGCGGCGTCGCCGTCGGTGGTGAACATCAGGACCCGGACCAAGCAGAAGCTGCAGGACATGTCGGACTTCTTCGGCGGGAACGACCCGCTGGGCCGCTTCTTCGGCACTCCCCCGCAGGGGCGCAACAGCCCCCGCCCGCGCGAGCAGGTCGTCGAGGCGCGGGGCACCGGGTTCGTCATCAGCCGGGACGGCCTCATCCTGACCAACAACCACGTGGTCGACGGGGCGACCGACATCTTCGTCGCCTTCGGCGAGAACGACGCCGACGTCGAGGAATTCAAGGCCAGGCTCGTCGGCCGCGACCAGCTCAGCGACAGCGCGCTCATCCAGCTCGAAGAGAAGCCCAGCACCCCGCTGGTCGAGGCGAAGTTCGGCGACTCGAACCAGATGCAGACCGGCGACTGGGTCATGGCGATCGGCAACCCGTTCGGCCTCGGCCACACCGTGACGGTCGGCGTCATCAGCGCCACCAGGCGTCCGTTCCCGGTGGCCGAACAGCGGGTCCAGGACGTGCTGCAGACCGACGCGGCGATCAACCCGGGCAACTCGGGCGGACCGCTGCTGAACATCCGGGGCGAGGTCATCGGCATCAACACGGCCATCATGTCGAACAGCACGACCGAGGGGAACATCGGCATCGGCTTCGCCATCCCGATCAACCTCATCCGCGACCTGCTGCCGCAGCTTCGTGCGGGGAAGGTCATCCGCGGCAAGATCGGCACGCTCGTGCAGGACGTGCCGCGCGAGTCGGTGGCCGACCTGGGCCTCAAGCAGCGGATCGGCGCGCTGGTAGTCCAGGTGGACAAGGACACGCCCGCTGCCAAGGCCGGCATCGAGCCGGGCGACGTCATCGTCGAGTTCAACGGCAGGCCCGTGACGGGGAAGGACGACCTGATCCGGATGGTGACGGGGACCAAGCCCGGGACGACGGTACCCGTGAAGATCCTCCGCGACAAGAAGGAGCGGAATCTCAGCATCACCGTCGAGGAACTCGACCTCGAGACCGAGTCGGGCGCGGCCACCCCCTCGACCCAGAACGAGAACGAGGGCGCCAGCGTGGGCTTCGGCATGACGCTCGGCAACATCACGCCGAACATCTCGCGCCAGCTCCGGCTGCCGGTCGGCACGACGGGCGCCGTGGTGATCGATATCGATCCGGGCGGCCCCGCCGAGGACGCCGGCCTCGCGCAATACGACGTCATCATGAAGGTGAACGGCGCCAGCATCGCCAGCGCCGCCGAGGCCAGCCGGATCCTGCAGAAGGTCCCGTCGGGCGGCCGCGCGATGCTGCTCGTGTGGAAGACGAGGCAGAGCCAGGAATTGTTCGTGACGATTAAGAAGGAGTAACAGGCTCAAGGCTCAAGGCTCAAGGCTTAGGGCTTAGGGCGCAGGGCGTCAGGACAGCGGCTCAGGGGCTCGGTGGCCTGAGCCTTGAGCCCTGAGCCCTGTATCACATGTCCTCCGCCCTCACCTCCCTCATCCTCGACCGCATCCGGAGCGCGGGCCCTCTGACCGTCGCCGAGTTCATCGACCTGGCCCTGTATCACGAGGAGCTGGGCTACTACGCGCGGGCCGGGCAGCGCTCGGGGCGCGGCGGCGACTTCATCACCAGCGTGGACGTCGGCCCGGTGTTCGGCGAACTGCTCGCGGCGCAGTTCGCCGAGATGCGGTCGCTCCTGTCGAAGCCGCCGACGAAGGACGGGGCCCGCCGCTTCGACATGGTGGAAGCCGCGGCCGGCAACGGCCGGCTCGCGCGCGACATCCTCGACGCCGCGGCCACTCGGTACCGGGTCTCTACGCTGACGTGCGCCTGCACCTCGTCGAGCGCAGCCCGCGGGCCAGGGCCGCGCAGGCCGGCGTGCTCGGCCCCCACCTGCCCCTCCTCGCCGCGTCGTCCGCGGAACTGCCCCGCGAGATCGACGGCGTCGTCTACGCCAACGAACTGCTCGACGCGCTGGCGCCGCACCTGGTCGTCATGCGCGAGGACGGCCTGCGCGAGGTCTATGTCGACGCGGACGGCGAACGGCTGACCACCCGCGAGGGCGTCGTCTCGTCGCCCCGGATCCCGGCGTATCTCGAAGGCGTCGGCGCCCGCCTGCAGCCCGGCCGGTTCGCCGAAGTGAACCTGGCCGCGGCCGACTGGATCCGGCAGGCGGCCGGCTGTCTCGCGCGGGGATTCCTCGTCGTCATCGACTACGGCCGCGAGGCGTCGGCGCTCTACTCCGCGTTGCACGCGACCGGCACGCTGACCACCTACCGGCGCCATGCGGCCGAGCGCCGCGAGGACGGCCCCGGCTGGCTGCTCGAGCCCGGCGAGCGCGACATCACGTCGCACGTGGACCTGACCGGCGTGAGGCTGGCCGGCGAGGAAGCGGGCCTCCAGCTGCGCGGAATCGTGGATCAGACCTACTTCCTGCTCGGCCTGGCCGGGCCGCTCCTCTCCGACGAGCCGGCATCGCCCGACCAGATCCGGCGCCGCCTGGCGCTCAAGACGCTGTTGCTGCCGGGAGGTATGGGCAGCACGCTCAAGGTCGTGGTCTTCTCGAAGTCAGTCGACGCGGCACCTCTACAGGGGCTATCCTTTGGCGGCCGTCTGACCTGAGCGGGAGGCGCGATGGGTACCAGCACGCTGGAGCGCGAGATCAAGATGCAGTTCGCCAGCGCCGCCGAGGCGCGCGAAGCGATCCTCCGGACCCGGGCCACGCTGCTGCGGGGGCGGCGGTTGCAGGAGGACTGCCTCGTCGATACCGCCGAGGAGCGCCTGCGCGGCCGCCGGTCCGTGCTGCGCGTCAGGTCCGACCAGGGCCGGAGCCTGCTCACCTACAAGGGCCCGGTCCAGCCGTCGCCGTTCAAGCTCCGGGAGGAGCGCGAGACGGTCGTCGCCGACGGCGAGACGATGCTCTACATCCTCGAGCAGCTCGGCTTGAGCATCTGGTTCCGCTACCAGAAGTACCGGGAGGAGTTCGGCGCGCTCGACGCGATCATCGCCCTCGACGAGACGCCGATCGGCACCTTCGTGGAGATCGAGGGGAGCGAGCAGGCCATCGCCGCGATTACCGCCGACCTGGGCCGGACGCCGGCCGACCACATCGTCGATTCCTACCGCGGGCTGTACGTCCGGCACTGCGCCGCCTCCGGCAGGCCGGTCGGGGACATGGTGTTCGAAGAGTAGGTCTGGCGGGGCACGCCTCAAGCGAGCAAGCATGCCCCGACGGTCTCGACGCGTGCCCCGCCAGACCTGGAGACGCTGTTAGCTCGCCCCGCGCGAGCGCGGGGCCGTAGACGTCTTGAACGGCCCGACGGCGCTCGGAACTTGGCTCACATGCAACGACTTTGGCCGTTCGAGACGTCTACATGCTGCCCGCGCTGCTCCTGACCGCCGGCCTGGGCACGCGGCTGCGTCCCCTGTCCTCGATGCGGGCCAAGCCGGCCGTGCCGGTGGCCGGCGAGCCGCTCGTCCGCAGGATTCTCGGGTGGCTGTCGGCCCAGGGCGTTCGCGACGTCGTGCTGAACCTCCACCATCTGCCCGAGACGATCTGCGCCGTGGTCGGCGACGGCGCCGACATCGGCGTGCGCGCGCGGTATTCGTGGGAGGACCCCGTCCTCGGGTCGGCCGGCGGGCCGAGGCAGGCGCTGCCGCTCATCGCCGCGGACCGGTTCCTCATCGTCAACGGCGACACGCTCACCGACCTCTCCCTCTCGGGCCTGATCGAGCGTCACGACCGCTCGGGCGCGCTGGTGACGCTCGCCGTCGTCCCCAACACCGAGCCGCACCGCTACGGCGGGGTGCTCGTCGCCGACGACGGGGCCGTGGCCGGGTTCGTCGGCCGCGGCAGCGACAGGCCGTCGTGGCACTTCATCGGCGTCCAGGTGGTCGAAGCCGGCGCGTTCGAGGGCCTTCCCGCCGGCGAGCCCGCCGAGTCGGTCGCGATGTGGTACCCGGCTCTCCTCGAGTCGGACCCCGGCTGCGTGCGGGCCGTGACCACGCAGGCGTCGTTCTCGGACATCGGGACGCCGGCCGATTACCTGGCGACCTCGCTGGCGCTGGCGCGCGAGGCGGGCGGTGACCCGACGGTCCCCGGATCGCCGCTCGCGGGACGGCGCTGCGCCGTCGCACCGTCGGCCCGCCTCGTCCGCACCGTTTTGTGGGACGATGTGACGGTAGGCGAAGGCGCCTGGCTGACCGACTGCATCGTCACCGACGGTGTCCGCGTACCGGCCGGCGTGCGGTGGCAGGCCAGGGCGGTCGTGCCCGCCGGCCGCTGCCCCGCGGGGCCGGCCGACGAAATCATCGGCGATCTCCTGTTGTCTCCCATCGATCGAACAACGCTGCCATGAGTCTCAACGCGCATCCAACCGCCGTACCGGTTCCCGACCCGATCGCCGCCTACCTGGCCCGCCGGGGCCTCGACCGCGAGGCCACCCGCATCGTCCCGTTGACCGGGGATGCGTCCGACCGGCGCTACTTCCGGCTGATCGACCCGTCGGGGGACACGTCGGTCCTCGCGCTCTACTCGGCGCCGTTCAGCTACGAGACGCTGTCGTTCGTGAACGTCGCGGCGCTGCTCGACCGCGTGCCGCTGCCGGTGCCCGCGATCTTCGATCACGCCGACGACCTCGGCCTGCTCAGGCTGCAGGACCTGGGCGACATCACCATGCAGGCACACCTGGGCGTCGCCTCGCCCGGGGAGCACGCCGCGCTGTACCGCCAGGCCGTCGTCTTCGTCGAGTTGCTGCAGCGGCGGGGCGCGGAGCTGTCGTCGGAGCGCTTCACGCCGTACACGCTCGCCTTCGACGTCGAGAAGCTGACGTGGGAACTCGAGTTCTTCGTGAAGCACTTCATCGAGGCCTACCGCGGGGTGCAGGTGCCGGCGGCCACGCGGGAGGCGATCCGCGCGGAGTGGCGTCCGATCGTCGAGGAGCTGGCGGGCGAGCCGAAGGTGCTGTGCCACCGCGACTACCACAGCCGCAACCTGATGCCCCACCGCGGCGTGCTCTACATCATCGACTTCCAGGACGCCCGCCTCGGTCCCGATACTTACGACCTGGCGTCGCTGCTGCGGGATTCGTACGTGGACTTCGCGGAGGAGACCGTCGACGAGCTCGTCGCCTTCTTCCTCGCCCTGCGCGGCCAGGGCGACAGGCTCGGCGACGCCCGCGTGCCGCGGTCGTACCAGGCGGACTTCAGGCGGCGGTTCGACCTGATGTCGCTGCAGCGCAACCTCAAGGCGCTCGGCACGTTCGGCTACCAGACGACGACGCGCCAGAACCCGGTCTACATCCAGTACATGCCGCGGACGCTCAGGAACGTGCGGCGCAACCTCGAGCGCTACCCGCGTTTCGGCCGCCTGTGGGACCTGCTGGCCACCTTCGTCGAGACGCTGCGGTAGGTGCGTTAAGATAGGGTATCCACCCGTTCCACAGAGGATTGCTTCCGCGCCGTGCGCTACGGAATCTCGACCCATCTCTATTACGACCGCCCGCTTCGGCCCGATCACCTCGCCGAGCTGGCCGAGTTCGGGTTCCGCGAGATCGAGCTGTTCGCGACGCGCGGGCATTTCGACTACGGGGATCCGTCGGCCGTCGAGGCGCTCGGACGCTGGCTGGCCGACGCGGGCCTGACGCTGCACTCGGTGCACGCGCCCATCGTGGACCGCATCGAGAACGGCCGGTGGGGCCGGATGCTGTCGACGGCCTCGGCGGACGAGGCGGCGCGCCGGTCGGCGGTGGCGGAGTGCCTGGCGGCGATCGAGATCGCCAGGACGATCCCGTTCCGCTTCCTGGTGGTCCACCTGGGTGTGCCCGACGTGCTCTCGGCGGGCGACGGCGACAACTCCCCGGTCGCCGCTCGGCGCAGCCTGGAGGAAGTCGCCGCGGCCGCCACGGCGCTCGGCGTGCAGGTGGCGGCCGAGGTCATCCCGAACGCGCTGTCGACGCCGGAACGCCTCGTGCGGCTCATCGAGGACGAACTGGAGCCCCCGGCGGCCGGCGCGCGCATCTGCCTGGACATGGGGCACGCGGCGATCATGGGCGACCTCGCCGACGCCATCGACGTCGTCTCGGGCGAGATGGTGACGACGCACGTGCACGACAACCGGGGGCGGCGCGACGATCACCTCGTGCCGTTCGAGGGGCGGATCGACTGGGCGACCGGGCTGATGTCGCTCCAGAAGGTGGGATACGAGGGCGCGCTGGTGTTCGAGCTGGCCAGCAGCCCCGCGCCGCGCGAGTCGCTCGAACGGACCGCGAGCGCAAGGCAGCGGTTCGAGTCGATCCTGGCCGCCGACACCGTGCTCGAACCGTGAGGCGCAAGGCCTATGGCGCAAGGCGTAAGGCGTGAGGCGTAAAGCGTAAGCCAATGAAAATCGGTCTCGTATCCCTCGGCTGTCCCAAGAACCTGGTGGACTCGGAAGTGATGCTCGGCTTCGCGCAGCGGGCCGGGCACACGCTCACCGCCGACGCCGCCGAGGCAGACGTCCTGGTCGTCAACACCTGCGCGTTCATCGAGTCGGCGCGCGAGGAGTCGGTGTCGGCGATCCTCGAGATGGCGGCGCACAAGACCGACGGCCGGTGCAAGCGCCTGGTGGTGACCGGCTGCATGGCTGAGCGCTACCGCGACGAACTGCGCGCCGAGATCCCCGAGATCGACGTAGTCCTGGGCACCGGTGAGGTGCCAAGCATCGTCGACGCCCTGGGCGGCACCACGACATCGCTGCCTCTCTACAAGCAACAGGACTTTCTCTACTCCGACCTCACGCCCCGCACCCTGACCACCCCGTCGCACCTCGCCTACGTGAAGATCGCCGAGGGGTGCAATTACCGGTGCGCCTTCTGCATCATCCCGCGCCTGCGCGGCGCCTACCGGAGCCGGCCGGTCGGGTCGATCGTGCGCGAGGCGGAGAATTTGGCGGCGCGGGGCGTGAAGGAACTGATCCTCGTCTCGCAGGACAGCACCTTCTTCGGCACCGATCGCGGCGAGCGGGGGGCGCTGGCGCGCCTGCTGCGGCAACTCGACGCGGTGAAGGGGCTCGAGTGGATCCGGGTGCTCTATCTCTACCCCACGACGGTCACGACCGAGACGCTGCGGGCGATGGCCGAATGCGACAAGGTCTGCAAGTACGTGGACCTGCCACTCCAGCACGCGTCGGACCCGGTCCTGAAGCGGATGCGGCGCCCGGGAACCCGGGCCGCCTACACGAGGCTCATCCACAAGATCCGCGCGACGATCCCCGGCGTCACGCTGCGGTCGACGTTCATCGTGGGCTTTCCCGGCGAGACCGAGGCGGAGTTCGACGAGCTTCGCGGGTTCGTCGAGGAGACCGGGTTCGACCATGTTGGCGTCTTCACCTACTCGCACGAGCAGGGCACCTCGGCGGGACGGCTGACCGACGACGTGCCCCGGCGGGTGAAGCTCGGGCGGCAGCGCCAGATCATGAGCGCGCAGAAGCGGCTCGTGACGGCGGCCAACAGGCGGCGGGTCGGCCAGCGGGTCCGCGTCCTCATCGACGGCCCGTCGGCGGAGCACCCGCTCGTGATCGCCGGCCGGCTCGCGTCGCAGGCGCCCGAGATCGACCCGGTCGTCTACCTCTCGGACGCCGATCCGGACGTGTGCCGGGCCGGCACGCTGGTGGACGGCGAAGTCGTGGCGGCCCGGGGTTACGACCTTGTGGTCCGCCCGTTGCCCGGGGAAAAATGAGCGTGATATACTGACTTGCTTCGGGTGTCGAGGCTTGGAGGCAACTGAAGTGGGCCCGTGCCCACTTTTTGTGTTTTGGGGAGACCGTGGAGCGCCTCGATCACGTTCGCGAACTCGCCGAGCGGGTGGCCCGGTCGTACGGGCTCGAGATTTTCGACGTGCAGTTCCGCCGCGAGGCGTCGGGATGGGTGCTGCGGGTCACGATTGACCGCGCCGGGCTCGCCGACACGCAGGCGAAGCCGGGGGCGCCGGTCGATTCGGTGGGCGTGGACGACTGCCGGCACGTCAGCACCGACCTCGGCGCCCTGCTCGACGTGGAGGACGCCATCGAACTGGCGTACACGCTCGAGGTGAGTTCGCCCGGGCTCGACCGGCCGTTGCGCCACGCGGGCGACTACGACCGGTTCCGGGGGCGGCTGGCCCAGGTGGTCACCGCAGAGCCGGTGGAGGGCCAGACGCATTTCCGCGGCCGGCTCCAGGGGGTCGACGCGGGTGAGGTCGTGCTCGGGTACGAGAACGGCCGGCAGGTGCGCGTGCCGCTGGCCCTGATCTCGAGGGCACGGCTCGACGTGGAGTTCTGAGGCGCCAGTCAGGTTCAGAGAGCTATGAGCAATCCGACACTGCAGCAGACCATCGAGGCGCTCGCCAAGGAAAAAGGGATCGAGCCCGAGGTCATCGTCTCCGCGATCGAAGAGGCGGTGAAGACCGCGTCGCGGAGGTACTACAAGACCAACGAGGACCTGCACGCGCGGTTCAACCTCGAGACCGGCCAGGTGGAGCTGTTCGCGGTCAAGCAGATCGTGGACGAAATCACCGACGAGTCCACCCAGGTCTCGCTCGCCGAGGCGCAGCAGCTGTACGGCGAAGAGGCCGAGATCGGGATGGAGATCGAGTTCCCGAAGTCGACCGACGTGCTCGGGCGCATCGCCGCGCAGACGGCCAAGCAGGTGATCTTCCAGAAGGTCCGCGAGGCCGAGCGCGAGAACATCTTCGCCGAGTACAATCAGCGCGTTGGCGAGGTGGTCAGCGGCACGATCAAGCGGTTCGAGAACGGCGACATCATCCTCGAACTGGGGCGGATCGAGGCCGTGCTCCCGCGCAAGGAACAGTCCCGCGCCGAGAGTTACTCCCCCGGCGAGCGGATCCGGGCCGTCATCCGCATCGTGAACCGCAGCGCCAAGGGGCCGCAGATCGTGCTGTCGCGGACCGACGCCGCCCTGCTCATCAAGCTGTTCGAGCAGGAAGTGCCGGAGATCTACGACACCACCGTGGTCATCAAGGGGGCGGTGCGCGAGGCGGGCGACCGCGCGAAGGTGGCGGTCTACTCGCGCGAGCGGGACGTCGACCCGGTCGGCGCCTGTGTCGGCATGAAGGGCACGCGCGTCCAGGCCATCATCCGAGAGCTGCGCGGCGAGAAGATCGACATCGTCGAGTGGTCCGAGGACCCGGTGTCGTTCGTCACCAACGCGCTGAGCCCGGCCAAGGTGCAGCGCGTCTCGATCGTGGACGACCACGAGCGGGTGATGGAAGTCGTCGTCGAGGACAAGCAGCTGTCGCTCGCGATCGGCAAGAAGGGGCAGAACGTCCGGCTGGCCGCCAAGCTGACCGGCTGGCGCATCGACATCAAGAGCGAGGAAGAGAAGCGCAAGGAGGTCGAGGCGCAGCTCGAGGGGCTCGAGATGCCCGCCGAGAGCGGCGAGGAGGGCGAGGCGCCGGCGCCGGTGCTCACGCTGCCCGACATCCACGACGAGATCGTCGGCACGCTGCGCGAGGCCGGGTACACGTCGGCCGACATGGTCCTCGCCGCGACGATCGAGGACCTGATGACGCTGCCCGGCATCGACGAGGCCACGGCCGAGAGCGTGCTGGCTGCGGCGCGCGTCGAGGTGGACGCGGCCGAAGCGGCGCGGCAGCAGGCGGAAGCGGACGCGGCCGAGGCCGAGGCGGCGGGGCCGCAGGCGGAGGCGGACGCGGCGGAGGCCGAGGCGGCGGGGCCGCAGGCGGAGGCGGACGCGGCCGCCGCCGGCGAGACGGAGCCCGAACCGGTGCCCGAGGCCGGGCCCGAGGCCGCGCAGGGCGACGCCGGCGATGCGCCGGCGGCAGAAGACGACGAACACGCACAGTCCGAGTAACAGACGTCAGTCGAGGTTACCGTTGGCAACAGTCCGGATATACAAAGTCGCGGAGCTGCTCGGCACGACCAGCCAGGAAGTCGTCGCTCTTCTCAAGCGCGATCACGGGATCGAGGTGAAGGGGGCGTCGAGCACGATCGAAGAGGTCGTCGCCAGGCAGTTCACGGAACGGATGGCGCGGCAGCGGGGGATCTCGCTGCCCGGCGGCGACATGTTCGCCGAGACACCCGTTCACAAGTCGAAGAAGCCGACGGGCGCCAAGAAGCTGGAGCCGCCCAAGATGGCGGCCCCCGCCCTGCCGCCGCCCCGGCTCGTCAAGACGCTCAGGCCGAAGCCGGCCGAGGTGGCCGAGGAAGAGCCGGAGGCCGCCGAGCCGGCCGCCGTCGAGGCCGAACCGGTCGAAGAGGTCGCGCCGAGGGCGACGAGGCCGCCGTCGGTCGCACCGATGCCAGGTCTCCGGATCGAAGAGCCGGCGCCCAAGTCGGCCCCCAAGCCCGAGCCGGTGAAGGCACCCGAAGCGGCGCCCGCCGAGGCCGCCGCATCCGCGGCCGAGGCCGAGGCGACTGCCACCGAACGGCCGGGCGCGCCGGCGCCGGTCGCTGAAACCGCCGCACCCGATATCGCGGCGCACGCGCCCGCGACGACGACCGCGCACGTGCCGGCACCGCCGGCTGCGCCCGCGGCACCCGCGGGCCTGCGCCCGGCCGCCCATGCCCCGGCCGCCCATGCGCCCGTCGCCCACGCTCCGGCGCACGCCGAGCCGCCGGCCGCCACGCATCGCCCGGCCGCCCATGCGCCCGCCGCGCACCCGCCGGCGCCGGCGGGTCTCAAGCCGGGCCTGCCCGGCCCGCCGCGTCTCGTGCACCATCCCGCGCCCGCGACCGCGGGGACCCCGGCTCCGCGCCCGGGGATGCCGCCGCCAGGACGCCTGGTTCCGCCGCAACTCCGGCTTCGCGTCGAAGAGACGCCGCCGCCGACCACGAGGCTGACGCCGAGGACCGTCGCACCGGTTCAGACGAGGCCGACGGTCACCGGGCCGATCGGACAGGTTGGCCGTCCCGCGCCACGCCCCGGCGGCTCGGCGCCGGGTTCGCGTCCGTCGGGCATCCCCGGGCGCCCTGCCGCGCTGCCACCGCGTCCCGGTGCGGCGGCCGGCGGCCCGCGGCCGCTGCCCTCGCAGCCCGTTCGTCCTTCGCAGCCGGGGCGGCCCGGCATGCCGCCTCCGTTCGGCGCCCGGCCGGGCGCGCCGCGCCCGCCGATGGGCGGTCGTCCGATGCACGGCCAGCGGCCTCACACCGGCACCCGGCGCGAATCGCCGCGCATGCCGTCCATGTCGACCCCCGCCGCTCCGCCGCCGATCACGCGGACCATCACCCTCGCCGAGGGGATGACGGTCAAGGACCTCGCCGAGAAGCTCGACCTGCGCACGAAGGACGTCCTCAAGAAACTGCTCGACAAGCGGATCATGATGACGATCAACACGACGCTGGATGTCGAGACGGCGACGATGATCGCCCGCGAGTTCGGCGCCGACGTCCAGTTGCGCAGCTTCGAGGAGGAACTGCTCGAGGTCGAGACCGACGAGGCCCACCCGGAGGATCGGGTCACGCGCGCCCCGGTCGTCACCGTCATGGGCCACGTCGACCACGGCAAGACGACGCTGCTCGACGGCATCCGCGAGACGCGTGTCGCCGAGCGCGAGGCCGGCGGCATCACGCAGCACATCGGCGCCTACCACGTGCAGGTGAACAACCGCCACGTGGTCTTCCTCGACACGCCGGGCCACGAGGCGTTCACCCTCATGCGCGCCCGCGGCGCCCGGGTCACCGACATCGTCATCCTGGTCGTCGCGGCCGACGACGGGGTGATGCCGCAGACGCGCGAGGCGATCGACCACGCGAAGGCGGCCGGCGTGCCGATCATCGTCGCCATCAACAAGGTGGACAAGCCCGACGCCAACGCCGAGCGCGTGAAGCGCGAGCTGGCCGATCTCGGCCTGATGCCCGAGGAATGGGGCGGCCAGACGGTCATGGTGGAGGTGTCGGCCAAGAAGCGGCAGAACCTCGACCTGCTGCTCGAGATGATCCTGCTCGTCTCCGACATGGGCGACCTGAAGGCGAACCCGAAGCGGGCCGCCGTCGGCACCGTGCTCGAGGCGGAGCTCGACAAGGGCCGCGGCCCGGTGGCCACCGTGCTCGTCCAGGACGGCACGCTGCACATCGGCGACACGGTCATCGCCGGCCCGGTGCTCGGCAAGGTCCGCGCCCTCATCGACGACCGCGGCCGCCACGTGAAGCTGGCCGGGCCGTCGATCCCGGTCGAAGTCCTCGGCCTCGCGGCGCTGCCGCAGCCGGGCGACTCGTTCCAGGCGATCAACGACGCCGCCAAGGCGCGGCAGGTGGCCCTGTTCCGCCAGACGCAAGCCAAGGAGAAGGCCTCGTTCAGCAAGACCACGCGTCTCACGCTCGAGTCGCTGCAGCAGCAGATCGCCCAGGGGGAGGTCAAGGAGCTGCCGATCATCATCAAGGCCGACGTCCAGGGCTCGGCCGAGGTGCTCGCCGACACGCTCACCAAGCTGTCGGACGAGAAGGTCAAGATGCGGATCATCCACTCGGGCGTCGGCGCCATCAACGAGTCGGACGTCCTGCTGGCCTCCGCCTCGAACGCGATCGTCATCGGCTTCAGCGTCAGGCCGGACCGCAACGCCGCCGAGGTCGCCGACCGCGAACACGTCGAGATCCGGCTCCACTCGATCATCTACAACGTCATCGACGAGATGAAGAAGGCGATGGCCGGGCTGCTCGAGCCGACCTTCAAGGAAGTGCGGCTCGGATCGGCCGAGGTGCGCGAGGTGTTCCGCGTGCCGAAGATCGGGTCGATCGCCGGGTGCCTGGTCACCGACGGCCTCATCAAGCGCAGCGGCGAGGCGCAGGCCCGGCTGCTGCGCGACCACGTCGTGGTCTTCGAGGGGAAGATCGGGTCGCTGCGCCGGTTCAAGGACGACGTTTCCGAGGTCAAGTCGGGCTTCGAATGCGGGATCGGCCTCGAGCGGTTCAACGACATCAAGGTCGGCGACGTCATCGAGGTGTTCGTCATCGAGAAGGTGATCGCACCGGTTCCGGCTTAAGGCCCAGGGCCTTGAGCCCTGAGCCCTGAGCCCTGAGCCCTCCATGGTCGTGGCACTCCTGTCGGTCGAGCTGTTCCTGCCCGGCGCGCAATCGCTGAAGGACAAGCGCATGGTGCTGCGCCGGCTGAAGGATCGGCTGGCGAAGTTCAACGTGGCCGTCGCCGAGGTCGAGCACCAGGAACTCTGGCAGCGGGCCGGCCTCGCCCTGGTGACGGTCAGCACCACCGGGGCCCACGCCGAGCGGGAGCTGGCGGCGGTGGCCGACGAGATCGAGCGTCTCGAGCCGGGCGCCGTCACGCGGTCCAGCCTCGAGATGCTGACGTGATGACCAGGCCACAGGCCACAGGCCTCGGGCTTCAGGCCGTGTCACGCTCGTCACACGAGCAACGGCCCTGGACCCGGCACACCGCTGGGCCAGTCGCCTGTAGCCTGTAGCCTGCAGCCCGAAGTCTGAATATGCCCCAAGGCCATCGACCCGACCGTGTCGCGGACCAGATTCGCGCCGAGATCAGCACGATGCTGGCGCGCGAGGTCCACGACCCCGGCATCGGCTTCCTGACGATCACGAACGTGCGCGTGTCGCCGGACCTCCAGGTGGCACGCGTCTTCTACACGACGCTCGGCACCGACACCCAGCGCCGCGCGACCGAGAAGGCGCTTCGCCGGGCGGCGTCGTTCCTCAGGCACGAGATTGGTCAGCGCCTGAGGCTCAGGCGCGTCCCGGTGCTCGAGTTCATGTTCGACAAGTCGGTGGAGACGCAGGACCGCGTCGAGCGGCTGATCCAGGAGATCCACGAGCACGAGGCCGCACAGCCGGACGAGGCCGCACAGCCGGACGAGACCGCACAGCCGGACGAGACCACACAGCCGGACGAGACCCATGACCCCGACCGCCACGACGACTGACGCCGGCGTCCTCCGGCGGAATCCGCGACGAGATCCGGAGCCGGCAGGCGTTCCTCATCACCTCGCACGCCAAGCCGGACGGCGACTCGATCGGGTCGCAGGTGGCGCTGGCCCTGGCCCTGCGCGCGCTCGGCAAGACCGTGCGGGTCGTCAACTGCGATCCGCCCCAGCCGTCGCTGCTGTCGTTCCCCGGCGTGTCGGACATCGAGGTCGCGAGCCGCGCCGACGGGAGCTACGACGCGCTCGTCGTCATCGAGTGTCCGGACCTCTCGCGCACGGGCGTCTCGGGGCTGGAATCGCACTTCATCATCAACATCGACCACCACCCGGGCAACGCGCTCTACGGGGCCGTGAACTGGTTCGACCAGGGGGCGGCGGCGTGCGGCGAGATGGTGTTCGACGTCATCGGCAGCCTCGGCGTGCCGCTCTCGCCCGAGATGGCTACCGCCCTCTACGTCGCGATCCTCACCGACACGGGCTCGTTCCACTACTCGAGCCTCTCGCCGCGGACGTTCGACGTCTGCCGGCAGCTGCTCGAGGCCGGCGCCGACCCGGTCGCCATCGCGCGGACGGTGTTCGACGACAACAGCGTGGGGCGGATCCGCCTGTCGAGCGCCGTGCTCTCGTCGATGGAAGTCGACGAGTCGGGCCGCCTGGCGGCGATGCTGATGACGCGGGAGATGGAGCGGCAGACCGGCGGCCGGTACGACGACACCGAGGGGCTCATCAACGTGCCGCTGACGGTCCGCGAGATCCAGGCCGTCGTCCTCTTCAAGGAGGCCGAGCCGGGCGTCTGCCGCGTGAGCTTCCGCTCCAAGGGGCCGGTCGACGTGAGCGCGGTCGCGAAGCAGTTCGGGGGCGGCGGGCACAAGAACGCCGCGGGCTGCACGGTGCAGGGCGACCTGCCCTCGGTCCGGCAGCAGGTGGTGCCCCGGGCGCTCGACGCCATCGACCGCGCCATGCGGGCATCGCGCTGATGGACGGCGTCCTCGTCGTCGACAAGCCGGAAGGGCCGACCTCCCACGACATCGTCACCTGGTGCCGGCGCCGCTTCGCGGCGCCAACGGTCGGCCACACGGGGACGCTCGACCCGATGGCCACCGGCGTCCTGGTCCTGGTCCTCGGGCGGGCCACGCGACTGGCGCAGTTCCTGTCGAGCCAGACCAAAGCCTACGACGCCACCATCCGGCTCGGCGTCAGCACCGACACGTGGGACCGGACGGGCACGGCGGTGTCGCCGGCCTGCGACGGCCCGTGGCCCGATGCGGGAGCGATTGCCGGCTGCCTGGCGGGCCTCTCGGGCTCGCGGCTGCAGGTGCCGCCGCCGTATTCGGCCAAGAAGGTCGAGGGGGAGCGGGCCCACCGGCTGGCCCGGAGCGGCAAGGCGGTCTCGGTCGAGCCGGCGGTGGTCGAACTGCACGACTGCGAGGTCGTCGAGATTGCGCCGCCGCTGGTCCGGGTGCGGCTCCGGTCCTCGGCGGGCTTCTACGTCCGTTCGCTGGCGCAGGACCTGGGCCAGGCGCTCGGTTGCGGCGCCTGCCTCGAGGACCTGCGGCGCACGGCCAGCGGAACGTTCACGCTGGCTGACGCCGCGGACCTGGCCGCCCTGGACGCGGATCCGGCCACCGCGATGGCCCGGCTGATCCCGCTCGAGCGGCTGCTGCCCGACCTGCCGGCGGTCCGGCTCGACGAGATCGACGCCCGGCGGGCGGGACACGGCAACGACATCACGGTGCCCGACGGCGGGGCCGACCCGACATTCGGCGGCGCGCCGGCGGTCCGGTTGTTCGCCCCCGACGGAAGCCTCCTGGCCATCGCCCGCCCCGCGGGACGGCCCGGTGTTTTGCATCCGGCCGTTGTACTGAAGTAAAATGTTGGATCTGTTGGAGTAACGCGGATCCATGTAAACAGCAGGCAGTGGTCGGAAGGCCCGACCTGTCGCTCGGGCCTGTCGTCCACTGTCTACTGTTTACCGTGTGGGATGAACGGCGGTCCGGTCCCGGTAATTCTGCCGATCTGGCCCGTTCGTGGAGGTGACGCATCGTGGCACTGAACAAGGAACGCAAGGCGGAGTTGATCGGGAACTACAAGACGCACGAGGGTGACACCGGGTCGCCGGAAGTGCAGGTGGCGATTCTCAGCGAGCGGATCAACTACCTGACCGAACACTTCAAGATCCACGCGAAGGACCATCATTCGCGGCGCGGCCTGTTGCAGCTGGTCGGCCAGCGGCGCCGGCTGCTGGACTATCTCAAGCGCAAGGACGCCGAGCGGTACGCGGAACTGATCCGCCGGCTCGGGATCCGCAAGTAGCCCGAACCCGATTCGCGGCTGCCCCGGGCGATCGGTCCGGGGCGGCTGCCCGTCGAGGCGCGTCCAGGCACGTGCCCGCGCATCACCGATAGGCCCTCCCCTGCGGCAACAGCGACATCCCGCCGCTGCCTCCGTGGTGTCGGCCCGAGGGTCCATCCCGCATCACATCACGGGGGACGCACGCGTCCCGCCATCGAGGCGAGCTTTATGTACAAGCGCGAACTGACCATCGGCCAGAACGTCCTGTCGATCGAGACAGGCAAGCTGGCCAAGCAGGCCAACGGCTCCGTCGTCGTCCGTTACGGGGAGACGGTGGTGCTCGTGACGGCCTGCTACAACACCGCCGAGCGCCAGGGGATCGACTTCCTGCCGCTGACCGTCGATTACCGTGAGTACACCTACGCGTCGGGGCGGATTCCCGGCGGCTTCTTCAAGCGCGAAGGCAAGCCGGCCGAAAAGGAAGTCCTGACCAGCCGCATGATCGACCGGCCGCTGCGGCCGCTGTTCCCGGCGGGCTGGCACCACGAGACGCAGATCGTCGCCCTGGTGCTCTCGGCCGACTCCGACAACGACTCGGACGTGCTGGCCATCACCGGCGCGTCGGCCGCCCTCGCCCTCTCCGAGATTCCCGTCGAGAAGACCATCGCGGCCGTCCGGGTGGGGCTCATCGGCGAGGAGTTCGTCATCAACCCGACCTACGCCCAGCGCAAGGAAGCCAGACTCGACATCGTGGTGGCCGGAAGCCGTGACGGCCTGGTGATGGTCGAAGCCGGGGCGAAGGTCGTCAGCGAAGACATCGTCGTCAGCGCGCTCGAGGCCGGGCACGCCGCCATCAAGCAGATCGTCGAGACGATCGACCGGATGGCGCAGGAAGCCGGCAAGAAGAAGGTGGTGGCCCCCAAGCGCGAGATCGACCGCGACTTCTATCGCGAGGTCGAGGAGAAGGTCCTGCTGCCGCTCAGCGAGGCGATGCAGATCCTGGACAAGATCGAGAGCTACGCCGCCGTCGACCAGGTCCTCGAGGAACTGGTCGGCTCGATGCCGGAGGAGGAAGTCGAGCGCCGGAGCGAGGCGAAGGCGATCTTCAAGGAGCTCAAGGAGAAGGTGCTTCGCGACGCGGTGCTCGACCGGCGCGTGCGCCTCGACGGCCGCGCCTTCGACCAGATCCGGCCGATCTGGATCGAGGTGGGCGTGCTGCCGCGCGCGCACGGCTCGGCCGTGTTCACCCGCGGCGAGACCCAGGCGCTCGTCACCGCCACGCTCGGCACGGCCGAGGACCAGCAGAAGGTCGAGATGGTCAGCGGCGAGGTGTACAAGCGCTTCATGCTGCACTACAACTTCCCGCCGTTCTCGGTCGGCGAGGTCGCGTTCCTGCGCGGCCCGGGCCGGCGCGAGGTCGGCCACGGCGCGCTGGCGGAGCGGGCCCTGACGCCGATGATCCCGGCCGAGGAGAAGTTCCCCTACACGGTCCGCGTGGTGTCGGACATCCTCGAGTCGAACGGGTCGTCGTCGATGGCGACGGTCTGCGGCGGCTCGCTGGCCCTCATGGACGCCGGCGTGCCGCTCGTGGCCCCGGTGGCGGGCGTGGCGATGGGCCTGGTGATGGACGAGGCGACCGGCAAGTACGCCGTGCTGTCCGACATCGCCGGCGCCGAGGACCACTACGGCGACATGGACTTCAAGGTCACCGGCACGGCCGAGGGGATCACCGCCCTGCAGATGGACATCAAGGTGACCGGCGTCACCCAGGCCATCATGCGCGAGGCGCTCGAGCAGGCGCGCAAGGGGCGGCTGCACATCCTCGAGATCATGCACAAGACGCTGACGGCGCCGCGGACCAGCATTTCCAACTACGCCCCGCGCATCGTCACCATCCAGATCCCGGTCGACAAGATTCGCGACGTCATCGGGCCGGGCGGCAAGATGATCCGCAGCATCATCGAGCGGACCGGCGTGAAGATCGACGTCGAGGACGACGGGCGGGTGAACGTGGCGTCGGCCGACGAGGAATCGGCGCGCCGCGCGATCGAGATCATCCAGGAACTGACCGCGACGCCGGAGCTCAACAAGTCGTACCTCGGCACGGTGCAGCGGATCACCGATTTCGGCGCCTTCGTGGAGATCATGCCGGGCATCGACGGGTTGCTTCACGTCTCGGAGATCGCCAAGCACCGCGTGAACGACGTGCGCGACGAGATGAAGGAAGGCGATCAGTTGATGGTGAAGGTCATCAACATCGACCCGAGCGGCAAGGTGCGGCTGAGCCGCAAGGCGCTGCTCGAGGGACCGGACGAGGGCGGCGAAGCCGGCGCGCCGTCGAGCCACGCGCCGCGCGAGCACAGCGGTCCGCGCCACGACGGTCCGCCGCGCCCCAGGAGCGGTGATCGCGGCGGCCACAGGCGGCACTAGAAGGCTCAAGGCTCAGGGCTCAGGCCTCAAGGCAGGAATGAGCACGAAGCTGGTTCGATAGGTTGGATGTGGGCGGGCCTCCGGGCCCGCCCTTCGCATTTGGAACCCCGCCAGATCTGGAGACTCAGCGTGACCGCCGTGACGAGGCCCGAAGCCCGGGGTCCGGAGCCCGAAGCCCAGAGCCCGAAGCCCGAAGCCTTCGAGTCGGAACGCGGTGCTCTTATCCGCGTCGCGTTCCGACTCGAGTGGCTCACGCTCGCCTGGATGGTCGTCGAAGCCGCGGTCGCGGTCGGCGCGGGGATCGCCGCTCACAGCCTCCTCCTGTTCGCATTCGGCATCGACAGCGTCATCGAGCTTGCCTCGGCCGGCCTGCTGCTCTGGAGACTGTCGGTCGAACTGCGCCGCGGCCGCGAATTCTCCGAGGCAGCCGAGCGCACGGCGGGACGGGTCGGCGGCGCCCTGCTCTTCGCCCTGGCGGCGTACGTGGTCGCCGCGGCCGCCTTCAGCCTCTGGCAGCGTCAAGGCGCCGAGTTCTCGCTTCCCGGCCTCGCCGTGGCCGTCGTGGCCATCCCGATCATGTATGCCCTGGCGCGTCGCAAGCTGCACGTCGCCGACCGGCTCGGCAGCCACGCGCTGCGCGCCGACGCCGTCGAAAGCATCGCTTGCGGTTGGCTGTCGCTGGTCGTCGTGGCGGGCCTGGCGGCGCAGCTGGCCTTCGGCGCCTGGTGGACAGACGCCGTGGCCTCTCTCGCGATCGTCTACTTCCTGGTCAGGGAAGGTCGCGAGGCGTGGGAAGGCGACGACTGCAGCTGCTGAGCCCTGGCGGCGGCGACGCGCTCGGCCGCCGGCGGGTGGGTGTAGAAGAACCAGCGCGCCAGGCGGGGCGGACGCTCCTCGGTGAGGTTCTGCGCCCCGAGCCGCTCGATGGCGCTGGCGAATGCCTCCGGCTTTCCCGTCAGCTCGATCGCGAACCGGTCGGCCGCACGTTCCATCCGCCGCGAGAAGGCGTTGGAGATCGGGCTGAGCGCCGTTGACACCGCGCCGACCGCAAGCAGCAGGACCGGCAGCCCGGCGACGTCGGCCGCGCCCGTCCACCCGAGCGGCCGTGCGAGCACGGCCAGCACCCGGCCGGCGGCCAGCAGCCCGAGGCCGGTCATGAGCGCGTGCAGCGCGATCCCGCGCCAGATGTCGCGGCGGACCAGGTGCCCCAACTCGTGCGCCAGGATCCCCTCCACCTCGTCGTCCGAGTAGCGCGACAGCAGCGTGTCCGACACGATGATCCGGCGTGTGCGGCCGAGGCCCGTCAGCGCGGCATTGGCCTTCCTGGTCCGGTCGCTGACCCGCCACTCGCACGCGTCGGCCACGGCCACGCCGGCGCGGCGGGAGAGCGCGATCAGCCGGTCCCGGAGCTCGACCCGCTCGATCGGGCGAAAGGTGAAGAAGATCGGCAGTAGGACGATCGGCGCGAGGCCGGTCAGCGCCACGACGACGGACGCGTAGCCGGCCGTCACGACGGCCCACCACCAGACCGGCCAGTGCCGGATGGCGAGATACAGGCAGGCGGAGGCGGCGAAGGTCAGGAGCACGCTGAGCGCCTCGCCCTTCAGCCGGTCGGTCACCCAGTGGCGGAACCGCTCGGTGGAGAGGCCGTAGCGATGTTCGAGGACGAAGGAATGAAAGAACTCGATCGGCAGCGCGCCGGCCTGGTGCCCGGCGCCGAGGAGGGCGACGAAGGCCAGCACGGTCGCGGTCGGACGGAGGAACGCCGGCATCGGCCCGGCCGCGGTTTCGGCGAGCTCTCGCAGGCGCACGGACAGAGGGGAGACGGCGAGGGCCAGCAGGAAGCCCGCGCTCCAGGCCAGGGAGACGATGGCTGCCCGGCGCCCGAGCCGGTGGTACCGGGCAGACCTGTCTTCGTTCACTTCGCGCTGATCCGGATCCCGCCGTTGGTCGTCTCGAGCGCGATCCTGGGCCCGCCGCCGTTCAGCCGTCCGCCCACGTGCCGGCGCGTCGCCTCCGGGCCGTCCAGCTTGATGTCGTTGAGGGCGATCCGGCCGTTGACGCAATTGGCGTCCACGTCGGCCTTGGCGCCGGCCGGGATCGTCACGTCGACCGCGCCGTTCACGGTCTCGGCCCTGATGCCGCCGGGCGCCACCGCCGCCATCTCGAGCCGCACGGTGCCGTTGGTCATCGACGCCTCCACCGCGCCGCTCAAGTCGCGACCGCGGACCGACCCGTTGTTGCCGACGGCGTTGACCGCGCCGGTCAGTTGCATCACCGAGATCTCGCCGTTGGTCGTCCGCAGCCGCACGCTGACGCCCGACGGCACCTTGACGTGGTACTTCACCTCGATATGGCCCGCTTCACCGGCGGGAGCCTTCATTTCGAGGCGCAGCCTCGCCGGCGTCGACTCCTCGACGGCCTGCACCTGCCCGAGGAGCTTCTTCGCGTCCTCGTCGGTCATCCCCCGCGCCGTCCGCTCGGCGATGACCTCGACCTGGCTGCCGGTCCCGCCGGTCACGTCGATGCCGCCGTTGGTGTTGGCGATTCTCGATTTCGGCCGTCGGGGCGACCTGGTAGGTCCTTGTCCACTGGTCGGTGGCCCGGCCCTTCACGTCGAGGCTGCTGACGACGACGTCGCACGCGGCGAGGGCGGCCGCCGCGGACGCGACGGCCAGCAGGCGGACGACTCTCCCCATCGATGCCCTGGCGTCCATGGAAACTCCTCCTGCAGGACTATACGTCTCCAAGCCCGACCCGGTTCGTCGCCGCCCAACCCCATGTCATGGGGTCGGAGCGGTTTTCCGCCGCATACGGTTTTGTAATTCGATTCTGTAATCGCCGAAAGACCGCTCCGACCCCTAATTGAGCTTGACCGAGATCAGCTTCGACACGCCCGGCTCCTCCATCGTCACGCCGTAGAGCCGGTCGGCAATCTCCATCGTCTTGCGGCTGTGCGTGATGATGATGAACTGGGTCTGCTCCTGCATCTGCTTGAGGATCTCGATGAACCGCCCGATGTTGGCGTCGTCGAGCGGAGCGTCGATCTCGTCGAGCACGCAGAAGGGGCTCGGCTTGTAGCGGAAGATGGCGAACATGAGCGCGATCGCCGTCAGCGCCTTCTCGCCGCCCGACAGCAACTGGACGCTCTGGAGGCGCTTGCCCGGGGGCGAGGCGATGATCTCGATGCCGCTCTCGAGGACGTCGGTTTCGTCGATCAGCGTGAGGCCGGCCCGGCCGCCGCCGAACAGGACGGCGAAGGTCTCCTGGAAGTTGGCGTTGATGACGCCGAACGCCTCGCGGAAGCGATCCTTGCTCGTCTCGTCGATCTGCTTGATCGCCTGGCCCGTGGCGGCGATCGACTCGCGCAGGTCCTGGCGCTGCACGGTGAGGAACGTATGGCGCGTCTCGAGCTCGTCGAACTGCTCGATGGCCATCATGTTGACCGGCCCGAGGCGTTCGATCTTCGCCTTCAGGTCGGCAATCGCCTCGTCCGGCGTCGCCGGCGGCGCCGACGCCACGGCGAGGATCGGGGCCTCGGCCGGCACCGCCAACGCGCCACCGGCCGTCTCGGGCTCCGCGCCCGGCGCGACGGCTCCGGCCTCGACGCCCTCGTCGCCGGCTTCCTCCTCGGGCTCCTCGACCATGGCGGTCCCGGGGGCGGGCCGGCCCTCGCGCTCGGCCTCCTCGACTTCGGCGAGCACCTGCTCGAGCGTGGCCTGCACGGCCTCGACGCACGTGGAGGCGAGGTGGGAGAGGTCGGATTCGGCCGTCACGCGGGCGAGATCGAGATCGGCAACCTCGGCGCGCACTTCGTCGAGCGCCCGCCGGCACTCGCGGATGCCCGTCTCTTCCTCGCCGCTCCTGACGTGGAGCGTGGACAGCAGGTCGTCGGCGGCGCGAACCTCGCCGCGGAGCGTCTCGAGTTCCTGCAGGTCGGTATCGAGCTGGCGCTTGCCGTCCTCGATGGCCTGGCGAAGCTCCACCTGCCGCTGCTCGCTCTGGCGCGCTTCCTCCTGCCGGGCCGCGAAGCGTGACTCCAGTTCGTCGATCGCTTCCTGCTGGCGGACCACCTCGGCGGCGAGCGCCGTGGCCCGTTCCACGAGGCCGGCGTGCGCGGCCCTCGCGTCGGCGGCGCGCCGGCTGATCACCTCGGCGGCCTCGCGGGCGTCGAGCAGCTGCCGCTGTGCGACCGACAGCCGCTCGTCGGCCTCGCGCCGCCCGTCTTCCTGGCGCACCACCGCGGCGCGCGCCTCGGTCTCGCGCTGTTCGAGCGTGCGGCGCTCCTCCTGCGCCCGCGCGCACTCGGTCGCGAGCACGTCCGACCTCAGCGCCAGGCGCTCGCGGTTCTCGGCGGCCCGCGCGACGAGCGCCTCGAGGCCGACGATCACCTTCTCGCGCTCGTGGGCGCCGGCCACCAGGGCGGCGATTTCGCTCGACAGCCGGTCGATCACGGCCGCGCCGTCGGTCGCCTGTTCGGCCAGCCGGGCCAGGGCCTCGCGAACCTCGACCGCCCGGTCGCGCAGTTCCTGGACCTCGCGCCTGGCCGAGAGGATGCCGCGCGATTCCTCGCGCGCGCCGCCGTACACGAGGCGCGCCCCCCGCAGCACGTCGCCTTCGGGCGTGACCACCGGCAGGTCGGTCGCCATCGAGGCCGACACGGCGTCGGCGAACGACCTGGCAATCCACGCGTGCCCGACCACCTGCTCGACCAGCCGCGCGTGGTCGCCGGTGGCGCGCACGACCGAGGCCATCGGCACGAGCCCCTCGGCTGGAGGCGCGGACTGGGCCGCGGAGGCCGGCACGTCCCCGCCGACGACGAGGAAGCCGCACCGGCCGGCGTTGTGCTCGCGAACCATCGCGAGGCCGCTGGACGCCTCGTCGTGGCTCGGCACGAGCACGTGCTGGAGCAGGTCGCCGAGCCAGGCCTCGACCGCCCGCTCGTAGCCGCGCTCGACCTCGAGGTGATCGGCCAACGACCCGAAGTGGCGCAGCCGCTGGTCGCCGCCAGCGAGCAGGAAGCGGGCCGCGTCGCCGTACTGCGCGCGGGCGGCTTCGAGTTCCTCGAGCGATTGCAGGCGGGCCTCGACGCTGGCCAGTTCCTGCTCGCGCGCCCTGGTCGCCTGGCGCCGGAGCTCCTGTTCCTCGCGCGCCTCCGCGAGCTCGGCCTGCCTGGCCTCGCCCGTCGAGCGGACGCCCTCGAGGGCGGACTGGGCGTCGGCCACCTGGCGGCGCCCGCCGTCGAACTCGGATTGCAGCCGGCGGTCTTCGACCTCGACGTCCGAACGCTCGGCGTCGAGCCGCGCCAGTTCGTCCTCGACCCGACGCCGCGCGGCCTCGGCGTTCTCGATGGCGTGCTGGAGCGAGCTGATCGCGGTGAGCGCCAGGTAGACCGCCTGGCGCTTCTCCTCGACCTCGGCCTCGAGCGCCTGCAGGGCGCCGTAGGCGGCGTCGTAGGCCGCGCTGTCCGACGCCAGGACGGCGGCCGCCTGCTCGCGCGACTGCCGGGCCTGCTCGGCGGCTTCACGCCGCTCGGCCAGCGCCTGGTGCGCCGGCCCGCGCCGGGCTTCGATCGCCGCGAGTTCGTCGGCAATCTCGTGGCTGCGGGCGCCGAGGCCAATGAGCTGCTGCTCGCTGAAGCTCACGGCGTTCTGGCGCCGGTCGATCTCCAGCTCGCGGGCGTGCGTCGTCTCGCGCACGGAGTTGGCGTGGGCCTCGGCCTGCGCCAGTTCGAGCCGCGTCCGGGCGAGCTGGTCCTCGGCAGTCGACAACCTGGCGGCGGCGACGGCCGCCGCTTCGTGCCGCTCGGTGAGGCGCGCGCGCGCGGCCTCGATCTGGCCGGCGAGCACGCGGTACCGCTGGGCGAAGAGCACCTTCTCCCAGCGCCGCAGCTCCTCGCGCAGCCGCTTGTAGCGGCGCGCCTTGGCGGCCTGTCGCTTGAGCGCGCCACGCTGCTTCTCGACCTCGAAGATGATGTCGTCGATGCGCGTGAGATTCTGCTGCGAGGCTTCGAGCTTGAGCTCGGCGGCACGACGGCGGGCCTTGTACTTGGTGACGCCGGCCGCCTCCTCGATGAGCTGCCGCCGATCGGTGGCGCGGGTGCTCAGGATCTGCCCGATCTTCCCCTGCTCGATGATCGCGTAGGCCTTGGCGCCGAGGCCGGTGTCCATCAGCAACTCGTGCACGTCGCGCAGCCGCACCAGCTCGCCGTTGATCAGGTACTCGCTCTCGCCCGACCGGTACAGCCGCCGCGTCACCTCGACGTCGCGCGCGAGGACCGGCTCGGCCTCGTCGCCGTCCTCGATCGGCAGCCGCGCCTTCTCGCTCGCCGACGTCACGCCCGACAGCATCAGCCGGACCTCGGCCGCCGCCGTCGCCTTGCGTGCCTCGCTGCCGTTGAAGATCACGTCCTGCATCTGGTCGCCGCGCAGGCTCTTCGCGCTCTGTTCGCCCAGCACCCAGACGATGGCATCGGCGACGTTGCTCTTCCCGCACCCGTTCGGACCGACGATGGCCGTGACCCCCCGGTCGAAGGCCAGCTCGGATCGGTCCGAGAACGACTTGAAACCCGAGATCTGGAGCTTGTTCAGACGCATCGGAACCTTCTACTCCCGCGACACCGACGCCGGGCGCCAAACGACAACAGCCGCCCAAGACGGGCGGTGGCCCGCTCGCGCGGCTGGACGGCAGGCCGGCAAGCCTACCGTCGGCCAGTCTAACAACTGCAAGCTCTTGTGGCAAGCGCCCGAAAGGGCCCAAGGGATAGCGACGAGTGACTAGTGACCTGCGGTCTTGCTTCCCTTGGCCTTCCGCAGCAGGAGGAGACGGTCGGCCTCCGGGAACAGCTTCATCGCGAACTGCGCCTGGGGGTCGATGGTGAACAGGCTCCGGCGCGCCTCGGACAGGCCGAACAGGGCCATGTCGACCTCGTAGTGGATCATCGCGCGGATGAAGTCGGTGTCCTTGGCGAACGCCGCGTCGTCCACCTTGATCTTCTGCGAGGCCAGGAAGGTCTTGAACTCCTCGAGCATCGGGCCGTCGACCACGAACCCGCGGGCGACGCGATGCTGGTCGGGACGAGGCGCGATCCGGGTGTCGCCCTCCGCGACGAACCGTTCGGCGAACACGCCGAAGGTCTGTCGCGCGTAGAGCAGGCGCCCGAACGGCGTTGGATTGAACCCCTCGACCGGGCCGTCGAGACGCTCGTCCGGCTCGATGCCGCCGCCGCTGTACACCTTCCGGCCGGCGTCGGTGTAGCGGAGGTCGGCGGCCGGGTGCGCCTTCGGCGTCTGGTCGCGGAGCGTGTAGCTCAGGTAATCGTCGAACGTGCCGTCCCACGGGCGCTGGATCAGCCGCTTGCTCGGCGTGTAGTAGCGGGCGGTCGTCAGCGCGAGGCCGGCGTTCTCGCTGATCCGGTACACCGACTGCACGAGCGCCTTCCCGAACGTCGTCTCGCCGACGATGAGGGCGCGGTCGTGGTCCTGCAGCGCGCCGCTGACGATCTCGGACGCGCTGGCGCTGTTGCGGTTGACGAGCACGATGAGCGGGACCTCGGTGAAGTTGCTCTTCTCGGTGGCGAAGTAGTCCTGGTCGGAGTTCGGCACCCGGCCCCGCGTGTAGACGATCATCGCCCCCTGCGGGAGGAACCGGTTCGCCACCTTGATCGCCTGGTCCAGCGCGCCGCCCGGGTTGTTCCGGAGGTCGAACACCAGCCGCTTCATGCCCTTGGCGCGGAGCTCGTCGAGCGCCACACCGAGATCGTGGTCGGTGTTCTCGGCGAACTCCGATACGCGAACGTAGCCGGTCTGCGCGTCGATCATGAACGACGCGGTGATGGACGGGATGGTGATCTCGTCGCGCGGCACCTGGATGTCGATGAGCTTGTCGTAGCCCGGGCGCTTGAGCGCCACCTGCACGAGGGTGCCCTTCGGTCCCCTGAGCATCTTGACCGCGCGGTCGGACAGCGCGGCCCCGCCGAGCGGCTTCCCCTGCTCGTCCTTCCAGGATCGGACATCCTGGCCGGCGATGCGCATGATGATGTCGCCGCGCCGGATTCCCTTCTTGTACGCCGGCGTGCCTTCGAAGAGCGACACGACGTTGATGTCGAGGTCGATGACCTGGATCGTGATCCCGAGGCCGTAGTAGCGGCCGCCCTGGCGCTCCCGCATCTGCTCGTAAATCTTCGGATCCATGAAGCTCGAATGCGGGTCGAGCGTCTGGAGCATGCCGCCGATGGCGCCGTAGACCAGGCGGGCGGAGTCCACCTTGTCGATGTAGTCGGACTCCACGGCGCCGAGCGCCGTGGTGAACACCTTGTAGTCGGGAACACGGTCGGTGGTGGCCAGCGTGTGGCGGCCGAGAAGGCCTCCGACCAGCGCGCACACCACGACGACGAACACGGCGACCGAGACGACTCCGTACCTGCGCATGAAATCGATGCTAGCAGATAACCCTCGGTGTCGCAACGACTTCCGGCGCTGTCGAGGCGCGTCGGAACTTGACCCTGTGCGCGGCCGACTCCTATAATGCGAGGGAGGTTGCAGGGCCTCGACGAGCGAACACGAACCGCGAACGGCCGTCCTCTGTCCGGCCGTCTGAATGGGTCCCCGCGCGTCATCGGAGACGCGTGGTCGGACCCGGAGTGCAGGCGATGGGCAACATCGGCATGTCGGAACTGATCGTCATCTTCGTGATCGCGCTGATCATCTTCGGCCCGAGGAAGCTGCCGGAGCTCGGGAAGTCGCTCGGCAAGAGCATCGCGGAGTTCAAGCGGGCGTCGAACGAGCTGAAGAACACGCTCGAGGAAGAGATCCGGGTGGACGACCAGAAGCAGAAGGTGGCGGCGTGGGCCCCGACCCAGGCGCCGGCCCAGGCCGGTGCTCCCGCCCAGGTTCCGGCAATCACGGCCCCTGAACCCGCGCCCATCGAGGCCGCAGCGGTCCCGGCGGCGACGCCGGTTGCCGCCACCACGACGGTGGCCCCGGTTGCCGCCGAGCCGGCAGCCCCGACACCGACGTCCGATAACACGATTCAGCACGGCTGATGCCGCTCCTGCCGTTTCCACGTTCTTCCGAGGAACCGTCCTCCGACAAGTCGAGCTTCTGGGGTGACTCAGAGTCCGAGGCCGGCGGCGCGAAGATGACGTTCCTCGAGCACCTCGACGAGTTGCGCAAGCGGCTCGTCATCAGCGTGGCCTCCATCGGCGTCGGCTGCCTCATCGCGTTCGTCTTCGTCGAGAAGATCTACCACTTCGTGATGGACCCGCTGTACGCGTTGCTCCCCAAGGGCAGCTCGCTCATCTTCACCGAACCGACCGAGGCGTTCATCCTCTATGTGTGGATGGCGTTCCTGGCGGGCATCTTCCTCGCGATGCCGGTCATCCTGTGGCAGGTCTGGCTGTTCATCGCGCCCGGGCTCTACGCGAAGGAGAAGAAGCTCGCGATCCCGTTCATCGTGCTCGCGAGCGTGGGGTTCGTGGGAGGCGCCGCGTTCACCCACTACCTGCTCTTCCCGTGGATGTGGACCTTCTTCGCGAGCTTCGCCACCGACAAGCTCACATTCCTTCCGCGCATCGAGCCGGTCTTCGACCTCTACGTCAAGATGATCCTCGGCATGGGGCTCGTCTTCCAGATGCCGGCCCTCGTGTACGTGCTGGCCCGGATGGGCATGGTGACCGCGCGGTTCCTCATCAGGAGCTTCAAGTACGCCATCCTGATCATCTTCATCCTCGCCGCGGTGATCACGCCGAGCGGCGACATGCTCACGCAGACGCTCTTCGCGCTGCCGATGATCGGGCTCTACCTCATCTCGATCCTCATCGCCTGGATCTTCGGGAAGCCTCGCCGGAAGATACCGGTCGAGGAATAACGCCGTGGTGATCAGACGCTCGTCCGCCCGCGAGGTGTCGGCGTTGCTCCAGGACCTGGAGTCGGGCACCGGTGTCGCGCGCGACGCCGCGGTCGCGCGGCTGTCGGTGATCGGCACCAGGGCCGTCGAGGGTTTGCTCGGGCTGCTGAAGTCGACGGCGGTCAGCGAAGCCCGGACCGCCGCCCTCGCCGCGCTCGAGGCCATCGGCGACCCGCGGGCGGCCGACGCGGCGCTCGACTGTCTCGACGGCGACGACGCGGCGGTGCGCGCGGCGGCGGCGGGCGTCCTGCGCCGGCTGCTCGAGTCGGCGCGGGGCGCGTCGGTGCTGGATCGGCTCGCGGCGATCGCCGTCGACACGGCGCGCGCCGACGGGGCGCGGCTGGCCGCGCTCGAGTCGCTGCGGCACGTGGCGGGGCCCGCCCTCGATCTCGATTTCGGCGCGGCTGCGCGACGACCCCAGCCTGGCCGTGCGCGCGACGGTGGCCGGCGGCGGCGGCCCGGCCGTGCGTCCGCCGCTCGAGGCGCTCGAGCAGGCGGCGGCCGGCCACCTGCCCGACCAGGCCGATCCGCTCCGGCAGTGGCTCGCCGCGGCGGGCGCCGACGCTCCCCTGCCCACGCTGCACAGCGTCGTCCAGCAGGTGCGCGAGCGCGAGCGGCAGGCGAAGGACCAGGTCCGGCGCACCGAGTGGATGACGGCGCGCGCCGTCGCGCACCAGGTGCTGGCCGCGCGCGGCAGCACGGTGGCGCTCTACGACCTGAGGGAAACCATCGAAAGCGGAGAGCAGGCGCCGGTCGAGATGCTCGCCGCGATCGCGGCCATCGGGGACAGGACCTGCCTGGAGCCGATCGCGGCCGCCTACACGCGCCTGGCGGCTCGGCCGGCGCGGGCGACACCGGGGCAGCCCGACGCGGCGTCCGACTGGTGGCGCGAGCACCTGGCCGTCGCGTTCCGGACCATCGCGGCCCGCGAGAAGCTGAACGAGCGGCACGCGGTGACCAAGCGGCTGCGCACCCGCTGGCCGCAGGCGGCCGACGCCCTCATCGGCCCGCCCCGCTAGAAGGCCTACGGCGCAGGGCTGAAGCCCTGCGCTATCTGGAGGTCCGAGAGAAATCCGCAGATAGCGCAGGCCTACAGGCCTGCGCCGTGCGCGCAGGAGTTCGCGGCTTGCGCTCTCCGCCCCTAGTAGGCCTTCGCGAACCAGGCGCGGGCGATGCCCGGCTGGCCGCATCGCACGCACACCCCGCCCGCGCTGTCCTCGAGCGGCAGGTTCCGGATCGTCGCCTGCGTGTCGGTCTTGATGTGCGCCTCGCACTCCGCCGACCCGCACCAGGGCGCGACGACGAAGCCCGGACGGCCGTCCAGGATCTGCTTGAACTCGTCGTAGGTTGTCGCCTGGGAGGTGTGGTCCTCGCGGAACTTCACCGCCCGGTCGAACATGTTGCGCTGGATGTCGGCCAGCAGGTCGACGATCCGCGCGGCGAGGCCCTCGCGGCCCGCGGCGAGCTTCTCGCGCGTGTCGCGGCGCGCCAGCATCACCTGGCTCTTCTCGATGTCCTTCGGCCCGATCTCGAGCCGGACCGGGACGCCGCGCATCTCCCACTCGGCGAATTTCCAGCCCGGCGTGTAGGCGTCGCGGTCGTCGAGCATCACGCGCACGCCCTGCGCCGTCAACTCGTCGAAGATCGCCCTGGCGTGCGGCAGCACCGTCGTCCGCCAGTCGCCCCGCGGGATCGGCACGATCACCACCTGGTACGGGGCGATGCGCGGCGGAAAGACGAGGCCGTTGTCGTCACCGTGCATCATGATGACGCCGCCGATGAGGCGCGTCGTGATGCCCCAGGAGGTGCCCCAGATGTGCTGCAGCGACTTGTCGCGCGCCTGGAACTGGATGCCGAACGCCTTGGCGAAGTTCTGGCCCAGGTTGTGCGACGTCGCCGCCTGCAGCGCGCGCCCGTCGCCCATCAGCGCCTCGATGGAGTAGGTGCGGTCGGCGCCGGCGAACTTCTCGCTGTCGCTCTTGCGGCCGACGATGACCGGCATCGCCAGCTCGGTCTCGACGAAGTCGCGGTAGACCTCGTGCAGGATCTTGAGCGTCTCGGCCTCGGCCTCCTCGGCCGTCTCGTGCGCCGTGTGCCCTTCCTGCCAGAGGAACTCCGTCGTCCGGAGGAACAGGCGCGTCACCTTCTCCCAGCGCACGATGTTCGCCCACTGGTTGATGAGCACTGGCAGGTCGCGCCACGACTGGATCCACTTCGCGTACATCGTGCCGATGATCGCTTCCGACGTCGGCCGGATGGCGAGCGGTTCGTCGAGCTCCTCGGTCCCGCCCCGCGTGACCCAGGCCACCTGCGGCGCGAACCCCTCGACGTGCTCGGCCTCCCGCGTCAGGAGGCTCTGTGGAATCAGCAGCGGGAAGTAGGCGTTGACGTGGCCGGTCGCCTTGATGCGGCGGTCGAGTCCCTGCTGGATCAGCTCCCAGATCGCGTAGCCGTAGGGACGGATGACCATGCACCCCTTGACCGGGGAGTAGTCGGCCAGTTCGGCCCGGCGGATCACGTCGGTGTACCAGCGGGAGAAGTCCACGCTCCTCGGGGTGATCTCGGTCACCTGGCCCTCGGCCCCGCCCGCCTTCGCCTTGGAGGCTTCGGCGGACAAGCCCGCCTTCGCGTCGCCCGTGTTGCCCTTCTTTTCGCTGCCCGATTTCATGCGCTCATCCATTAGGCTATCCTACCATCAACACTCGTCCCACCCGCGAGGCCGTCATGCATCCCGTGCGTATCGACGTCCGCTCCGTCACCGGCGGTTACCCCGTGCTGATCGCCGACGGCCTCTCGGGCGAGCTCGGGAGCCTGCTCGACGGGCACGGCGTCGGCCCGCGCCGGCTCGTCGTCTCGAACCCGGTGGTGTGGCGCCTGCACGGCGAGCGGATCGGCGCCGCGCTCGGCCGCCCCGAGGTCATCCTGCTGCCCGACGGCGAGCGCCACAAGCACCTCGCGTCGGTCTCGCGCATCTACGACGGGCTCGTCCGTGCGGAGGCCGACCGCGGCTCGGTCGTGGTGGCCGTCGGCGGCGGGGTCATCGGCGACATGGCCGGCTTCGCCGCCGCGACCTACCTGCGGGGCATCGGCCTCGTGCAGGTGCCGACGACGCTGCTCGCGCAGGTGGACGCCTCGATCGGCGGCAAGGTCGGCGTCAACCTGGCGGCCGGCAAGAACCTGGTCGGCGCCTTCCACGCGCCGCTGCTCGTCGCCACCGACCCGTCGGTGCTCCAGACGTTGCCGCGGCGCGAGTACCGGGCCGGCCTCTACGAGGTCATCAAGTACGGCATGGCCTGCAGCGCCGCCCTGTTCAGGCGCCTCGAGGCCGCCGCGGCCCACCTCGCCGACCCCGACACCGCGGCGATCTTGCCCATCATCGCGGAGTGCGGCCGCATCAAGGCCGGGATCGTGTCGGAGGACGAACGCGAGTCCGGGCCGCGCCGCGTCCTGAACTTCGGCCACACGGCCGGCCACGCCATCGAGGCCGTCACCGAGTACCGGCGGTTCCGCCACGGCGAGGCCGTGGCGTGGGGGATGCTCGTGGCTTCCGAGGTGGCCGCGTCGCGCGGCCTGCTCGCCAGGGCCGACGCCGTCGCGCTCAAGGCGCTCGTCATGAATCTCGGTCCGCTCCCGCCGGTCGCCGACCTGGCCGCCGACGATCTGGCCGCGGCGATGCGGCACGACAAGAAGGTCGTCGACCGCACGCTGCACTTCGTCCTGCCGACCGGAATCGGGACCGCCGCGATCGTGGACGACGTGACCGATGCCGAGGTGATGGGGGCGCTGGCCCGCGTGGGGTTGGCGGCGGGCGGATAGCGGCGGTCCGAGCAGGGCCGTCCGCCTTCGCTCCGCTTCGGCGAGACCTCGCCGCAGCGCCCGGGTCTCCCGGCGCGCGGAGGCGGGAAGCCCTGCTCCCACATTTCAAAGGCGGGAGAGCGAGGGCCCGGGCTCGAGGTGCAGGTGGTGCGGCATGAGGCGGTCGCCGTCGGAGAGGATCACGGCGCGCTCGATGCAGTTCTGCAGCTCCCGCACGTTGCCCGGCCACCGGTAGGCCTGCAGCTTCTCGTCCGCCGCGTCGTCGATCGTCATCACCGGCTTGTTCATCTCGCGGCAGAACCGCTCGACGAAGTGCCGCGCGAGCAGCAGGATGTCCTCCCGGCGCTCGCGGAGCGGCGGGACCGTGATCGGGAACACCGACAGCCGGAAGAACAGGTCCTCGCGGAACTGGCGGTTCGCCACCGCCACCCTGAGGTTGCGGTTGGTGGCGGCCACCACCCTGATGTTCACGCGAATGGTGGCGATGCCGCCGACGCGCTCGAACGTCCGGTTCTCGAGCACCCGCAGGATCTTCGCCTGGAGCGACAGCGGCAGGTCGCCGATCTCGTCGAGGAAGATCGTGCCGCCGTCGGCCACCTCGAACTTCCCCATCTTGCGGCCCGACGCCCCGGTGAAGGCGCCACGCTCGTGGCCGAACAGCTCGGTCTCGAGCAGCCCTTCCGGGATCGCCGCGCAGTTGATCGCGACAAGCGGCCTCTGGCTGCGCGGGCTGAGCGCGTGCACGGCCCGGGCGAACAGTTCCTTGCCGGTGCCGCTCTCCCCTTCGAACAGCACCGTCACGTCGCCGCCCGCGGCCCGTCGCACGGCCAGCGACACCGCCTTGAGCGCCGGCGCGCTGCCGACGATTTCCGGCAGGCCCCGCCGCGCCGCCAGTTCCTCCTTGAGGAAGAGATACTCGGCCACCAGCCGCCGCTGCGCGACGGCCCGGCCGACGAGCAACTGCAGGTGGTCCGGGTCGACCGGCTTGGCCAGGAAGTCGAGCGCCCCCTGCTTGATCGCCGCGACGGCGTCCTGGATGCTGCCGTAGGCCGTCATGACGATGACCGGCATCTCGGCGTCGTACTCTTTCGCCGCGCGAATGACGCCGAATCCGTCACCCCTCGGCAAGCGAAGGTCGGACAGGACGACCGCGGGCCCGCTGGCCCGCATCTGCTCGATCGCCTCGGGTTCGTCCCTGGCTTCGACCACGGTGTGGCCGTGGGATTCGAGCGTTCGGGCCAGCATCGTGCGCAGGGAATCGCGATCTTCGACGATCAGGATGGGCGACAGGGAGGCTGGCTGAGGCATCATCGGGCTACACGTCCGCACATAAGGTATCGGCCGAAACCACTCGAGGCTGCAGCCGGTTTGCGGCACGTCGCCGGGTGGCAAGATTCGCGAGTTGCCTATCGCAGTTCCCGCCATGAGAGGAACCGGGGCAGGGCAACGCCGGACGCCAGCGTGACTCTCGCGACGGCGGCTTCGACCACGCGCCTGGTGCCGGACGGCCCGAACGCCTCCGCTCGCAGCAGGACGATGCCGGCACCCGGGTTGCCCGGCGCCACGCCGTCGCGTTCGGGGTCGCCGTCGTTCTCGGCCGGGTCGTCTCCCACGAGCACGACGACGTAGGTGGCGGCCTGGCCGGGAGTGGCCGAGTCGACCGGCGCGTGGGCGTAGGTCCGCCACCGCGGGTTGTTCGTTCCCCACGGCCGCTCGGCGGTCACCGCCGCGCACGCCGACGCCGAGCAGGCCGCGGAGGTCCCGCACGTCGCGAGGTTCGCGACCTGCTCGGGCGCGAGCGACTGCCCGCCGAGAGAAATGCGGGGGGTCGACGCGGGACCGTCGATGCGCGGCGAAGCGATCGCGCCCGACAGGACGAGGGTCCAGTCGGGTGTCTCGACGAGGTCGGCCGCCGCCAGCTCGAGCGCCGCCTCGGCCGCCGAGAGCGCGATCGTGGCGTCCCTCTGGCGTGAAGCCGCCAGCAGGTCGGACGACGCGAGCAGGACCGCCGCCGCGGTCAGCGCCAGGAGGAACGACATCCCAACCAGCACGACAATCAGCGCGCTGCCGTCCTCCCGGTCAGCGCCCGACGTGGAGCGCGCGTGGCACGACATCGATCGTCACCTGCCGGTCGGGAACCCAGCGCAACGGCTGGCGGGCCCACCCCGGGTGCGCGAACAGGCGCGCGTCGGCGCCCCTCACCGCGGGCGACGCGGCCTCGAGCCGGACAACCACCTGAATCTCGCGGACGCGAAGCAGGTCGGCGTCCACGCGATTCGGCGCCGCCGCGTCGGGGCACCACGGCCCGTCAATCAGCAGGTCCGGCCGAAGCCGCACGAGGCCGGTTCCGCCATCGAGCGCCGCCAGCCGACTCTCCTGGCGTCCGCCAATCATCACGAACGTGCAGTTCTCCCCGGCCGGCCACTCGTCCCGCGGATTGTCCACGCCCGGCGGAGGCGGCGTTGGCCCGTAGCTGGCGCGATCCGGCGGCGGCCCCGGCGACCCCAGGCGGGGCGGCTGCGGGTCGCCAAAGAGCCGGACCTCGAAGCCGGCCGCGTGGTCAACGAACGGCAGCTCCGAGCTCCCGCCGTTGCCCGATATCAACTGCGCACCGTCGGCGGTCGTCCCCACCTTGAGGTAGTAGCTGGCGACCGTCACCGGAATCAGCCACGCCCCAGCCGGAAACCCGCGGCCGGACACCGGTCCGCGGGCCTGGAGCTGCATGGTCGACGCGGCGACCGACTTCACGTCGAAGAGGTCCGCCTGTCCGCCCCCGTCGACCAGCAGTACGACGTCGCCCGCGCGGACGCCGCACGCCGCGTCCGCCGATGGGCAGCCCGGCGACGGCGCGACCTCGGCCACGCCGGCGGATGGCATGAACGCCGCCGCCAGCGCCACGGCCACGCCATGCGGTGTCGATGCCATCACCGTGATGGCGTCGGTCCTCGCCGTACCCGCCGGGTCGCCTCCGGACCCGACGGTGAACGGGTAGATGCAGGGGACGATCGCGCCGAGCGGCCTGCCGAGCAGTCCCGTGACCGGCCCCGCCCCGGCCGAGGCGAGGTCGGCCGACACGGCCTCGGACACGGCTCGCAGGCGCTGCTCGAGATCGATCGTGTCCGCGCCGGCGCTCGACGCGGCCCGGCCCATGCTCGCCACCGAGAGCACGCCTGTCGCCAGCACGAGCGCGAGCGCGGTGGCGACGAGCAGCTCCAGCAGCGAGAACCCGTCGCGCCCCGTCAACCGGGCCTCCGGGTCCGCACGCCGACGAGCCGGATCGTCTCGACCCACGCGGCCGCATCCCCCGCCGTTCGCCCCATCGACACCTCGCGACGCAGCACAACCACCCGCAGCACGATCGTCCGCGCCGGCACGCGGCCGTCGCACGGCTCGACCGACCACCGCCGAGTGAACATCGCGCGGGCCGGGGGCGACAACCCGCTGCCAATCGCGACTCCCCTATCGTCCAGGTAGTCAACGAACCCGGCGGTGTCGGCCCCGAGCGAGCCCGGCGGCGACGGCACGAACTCGCCCACCTCCGCGCCGTCATCGGCGACGCCCCACGCCGGCGACCGCAGCCGTTCCAACTGCTGCGCGCCCAGGCTGGTCGCCATCGTCGTCGCCAGCGAGAGATGCGAGGCGCGGGAGGCGACGACCAGCAACTGGGCCACGGCGAGAAAACCGCCAACCAGCAGTCCGAGCGCCGCCATGACCTCGATCAGCGTGAAACCGCGCCGGTCGCCGGTGCCGGCCGGGTGCGTCATCGCCATTCGTCGTGCAATTGGCGCGCCGGAGGCGGCGCGGCCGGGGGACACTCGATTTCGGGCGATTTTCGGGGAGAGGCTTGCGCGGCCGCCAGAGAGGATGGCATTCCTGGCAACCGGGAGCGGCGACCGGGCCGCAAAAAAATCAACCGGCCCGGACGGGCCGATGGCGGGACACTCAGCCGGGCTGGACGAGCGGGAGCACGACGTGAAACGCCGCGCCACCCTCGTCGGATGTCGAGAGCGTGATTCGGCCGTTGTGCATGACGACGATCTTCTGGACAAGCGCCAGGCCCAGGCCGGTCCCGGCGCTCTTGGTGGTGAAAAACGGCTGGAAGACCTTCTCGCGCAGGGCAGGAGGCACGCCGGGCCCGTTGTCCGCGATCGTGAGGTAGAGCGCGGCCCCGGCCGCGTCAACCCTTCCGCCGACGAGCAGTCGAGGTTCCACCTTCGCCTCGGCGCAGGCCTCGACGGCGTTTCGGACCAGGTTGGAGATCGCCTGGCGGAGCAGGATCTCGTCGCCCAGCACCGTCCCGAACTCCCCCGTCATCGTCACGACGCCGCCCCTGGCACTGATGTCCGGCCGCAGCTCGTCGAGCGTCCGCGCCACCAGTTCCCCGACGGCCACCGGCGCCAGCGCCGGCTGCACCGGCCTCGCGAAGTTGAGGAAGTTGCCCACGACGCGGCCGAGCGCGTCGGTCTCGTCGCGGATGGCCTGCACGTAGGCGGCGTACGGCGCGGGCAGCTGCTCCGGGTCGATCAGGCGCCCGTAACCGTGGATGGTCGCCAGGCCGTTGCGGAATTCGTGCGCGAGTCCCGCGGTCAGCTCACCGAGCCGGGCCAGGCTGTCCTTGAGCCGAAGCTGATCTTCGAGGGCGACGACCGCGGTGAGATCGGTGAAGAGGCTGATGGCCCCCTGCAGCGCCCCGCTCGCGTCGAAGAGCGGGGACACCGTGACGCCGTAGTGCGTCGGGCTTCCGGCGGGATGTTCGATCCGGACCTCGCGGCGCAGGATCGGCCGCGTGGTCGACAGGCACTCCTCGACCACGTCGGCGAGGGGCAGCGCATCGGCCAGCAGGTCGCGGAGCCGGGCGGCCGGGTCCACCTGCGGGCGGCCGAGCATCCGGCGGGCCGCCGGGTTGAGCGTCCGGACCTCGCCGTCGAGACCGACGACGAGCAGACCGGACGCGAGGCTCG
Organism: uncultured Acidobacteriota bacterium; assembly: GCA_963776495.1. Classification (GTDB taxonomy): domain Bacteria; phylum Acidobacteriota; class Vicinamibacteria; order Vicinamibacterales; family Fen-181; genus FEN-299. Next base: position 79,500 of record CAVZMW010000005.1, read on the forward strand.
AGACGATCTCGCTGTTGAGCCGCTCGGACTCCTCGGCGCGCGCCAGCATCAGCCGCTCCTGCTCGCGCAGGCGGCGCAGCGAATCCTCGAGCGCGGCCGCCACGAAGCTCGGCTCGGCGTGCGGCTCGCGCAGCGTGCCCTTCACGTTGCGGACGGCCCTGACGAAGAGCAGCAGGAGAACGACGACGGCCACGAGGCCGGCGACGAGCGCCGTGAGGCCGACGAGCGTGTAGGCGGAACTGGACATGGCGGCAACTTGACAGGCTCAAGGCTCAGGGCCACAGGCTTCAGGCCGTGACACGCGCGTCACCACAACGGCCAATCCGCTGGCAGCGATGCCGGTCCCCGTCCTCGCACCGTGGTCCGCTGCCGGCTATCGGTAGAACCCGAAATACCACTCGACGACCGGCATCCCGAACAGGCTCGCGAGGATTCCGGTAACGGCGAGGAACGTCCCGAGCGGCAGCTTCGACTGCAGGCCCGCGCGGCCGGCCAGCATCAGCGCGGCCGCGGTCAGCGAGCCGAGGACCGTCGCCGAGGCCAGCGTCAGGAGCATCAGCTTCCAGCCGAGGAACGCGCCGATCATGGCCAGCATCTTCACGTCGCCGAGGCCGAGTCCCTGCTGGTGCCTGACCCGCTCGTAGCCCCACGCGACCAGCCAGAGGATGCCCCCTCCGGCCGCGGCGCCGACGAGCGCGTCCCTCCAGCCGGGACTGTCGGCGGTCACGAAGCTCGCGGCCAGCCCCACCGCGATCCCGCCGAGCGTGATCTCGTTGGGCAGGATCTGGTGCTGCAAGTCGATCACGAGCAGCACGACCATCGCGCAGCCGAACACGATCCGGACCGGCAGCAGCCACGACAGGCCGAAGACGGCGTAGGTCGCGACGAACAGCGCGGCGGTCAGCGCCTCGATCACGGGATACATCAGGCTGATGTGCGCCCGGCAGGTACGGCACTTGCCGCCGAGGGCGGCGTAACTGAGCACCGGGATGTTCTCGAACCAGCTCAGCTCCCGCCCGCACGAGGTGCAGCGCGACGCGGGCCAGACGATCGACTGATCCAGCGGCAGCCGGTAGATGCAGACGTTGAGGAAGCTGCCGATGACGAGGCCAAACGCGGCGGCGCACAGGTAGGGCATCGAGGTTCCTTCAGCGCGGCTGGAGGCCGGCCTGCGCCCCGACCGGGAGCGGATTCAGGCGCGAGTCCGGGGCGAGGCCGACACCGCCGGTGGCCGGATTGAGCACGTAGGGCGATCCGGACGGGTCGAGCGGCCGCGCCTGCAGGAGCCGGGCGGCGACGAGCGCGTCCCACGACGCGGGAAGTTCCCCGGTCCGCGCCTTGAAGGCCAACACGATCGAATCCAGGCGGTCGATGGCATCGAGGGCGTCGAGCTGCTCGAGGCGGAACGTGGCGTTGCTTCGGAGCCACTCGTTGTCCGCCGTGTCGCGCAGCGACTCCCAGAGTTGCCGCGAGCCGCGCCGGTCTCCTCCCTGGGCCTTCGTCACGGCGGCCAGCGAGCGCAGCCACCACGGGGCGCCCGGGATATCGGCGCCCTTGTCGAACCAGCGAGCCGCCTCCTGGTAGTCCCCGACCCACCAGTAGTAGACGAAGCCGATGTCCTGGAGGTAGCGCCACCGCGTCTGGTCGGCGCGGAAACCCTTCTGGAGAAGCGCCACCGCGAGGTCCGGCCGGCCCGCGCCGCCGGGATAGTCCTCGGCGAGGAAGATCGAACCGAACCGGTACGCGATCGTGAAGTTGGGGTCCAGCGTGGTCGTGATGTCGAGCAGGGGGTAGAGCAGGTCGTACCGCTTGCCCGCCGATCGCGAGAGCCGTTGGCCGCCGTAGTACTGCACGGCGCGCACCCAGTAGAGGTCGGCGACGAGCGGCGTGAACGACAGCGACATCCGGCGCACCGCGTCGCCGGACCTGAGGTAGAGCACGGCGTCGCCGGGCGCCGGTTCGCCGTAGACGCGGTCCCGCCAGACTTCGAGCCCGACGAAACAGGCCACCAGCGCGATGAGCGCCAGCCCGAACGCCAGCGGTTTCGCCGCCCGGTCGGTCCTCACTTGAAGTCCCGCCTCGCGAAGATGTGGGCGCCGGCCGCCAGCAGGAACGCGATGTACACGGCCCCGTACCCGATCGTCATCGCCGCGTAGCCCGGCGAGACGGCCTGGCCGTGCACGACCCTGGCGGTGACGTCGAACGGCGCGAGGTTCGGCAGCAGGTAGTAGAGCGCCCGCGTCAGCCACACGACCGGCGCCGAGGGGACCACCGATTCGAAGTGCTTCAGGTCGGCGTTGAAGTGGCCGATCACGTAGAAGCCGAAGGTCAGCACGGCCGACAGCATCGGGCTCGAGAAGGTGGAAAAGAACAGCGCGACGGCCGTGACGAGCAGCAACTGGACGTAGATCAGGAGGAAGGCGACGAGCAGCGCCGGGTCGAGCGCCGGCGCCTCCCACGCGGCGCGGAGGCTGTCGGCCGAGGTCCACCACATCCAGGCCAGCACCGCGTAGAGCACGACCGCCATCACCGCCACGTTGACGAGCAGCGTGAAGGCGAGGCCGAGGTACTTGCCGAGCACGAGCTCGGTCCGCCGGACGGGCTTGGCCAGCAGGCTGTAGACGCTGCGCCGCTCCAGCTCCTTCCAGACCAGGCCGATCCCGATGAAGACGGCGATGAACAGGCCGAACAGCGAGGTGGCCGCGAGCCCGAGGTCCTTGATGATCTTGATGTCCTGTCCGGCCGTCATCTGGCCCATGAGCACGGAGGCGCCGACGAGCAGGACGGCGAACAGGAGCAGGTTGTAGAACACGCGATCGCGCACCGACTCGCGGAACACGCTGAGCGCGACGGCGCCGAGTCGCCCGCCGCTCATGGCTGCACCTGCCTCTCGCGGCCATGCTCGGCGACCTGGCGCATGAAGTAGTCCTCCAGCGTGTCGCGAAGAGGGTTGATCGAGACCACCGACGCGCCGGCGGCCACGAGGTCGGCCATGACGAGGTCCGGGCGCGCGCCCGCCGGGAGTTTCACCGTGTAGCGCCGCTCCGCAATCAGCGTCACCGCGGTCGCCGCCGCCCGCACGCGCTCGATCGCCGCCGCCTCCGCCCCCTCGACGACGAGTTCCCAACCCTTGATGCCGAAGGCGAGCAGGTCGGTCAGCCGGCCCGAGGCGACCAGCCGCCCGCTCGCGAGGATGGCGACGCGGCCGCACACGGCTTCGGCATCCGACAGGATGTGGGAGCTGAAGAAGACGGTCGCCCCGCGGTCGCGCAGGTCGAGGATCAGCTCGCGGACCATCCGCCGGCCAATCGGATCGAGGCCGGACATCGGCTCGTCGAGAAAGACGACCTCGGGCTCGCCGATGAGCGCCTGCGCGAGGCCGACGCGCTGGAGCATCCCTTTCGAGTACCGGCGCAGCGCCAGGCGGCGCTCGGCCCCGAGGCCGACCTGGTCGAGCAGGCTCGGAATCCTGGCGGCGCGGTCGGCGGCGCCCAGGCCGATCAGGCGGCCGAAGTAGTCCAGCAACTCGACGGCCGTCAGGTGGTCGTAGAAATAGGGGTTCTCGGGCAGGTAGCCGATCCGGCGGCGGACCAGGACGTCGCCGGCCGGCCGGCCGAGGATCTCGGCCCGGCCGCTGGTCGGAAAGACCAGCTGCAGCAGCAGCTTCAGCGTCGTCGTCTTGCCGGCTCCGTTGGGCCCGAGCAGGCCGAAGACCTCTCCCGGCTCGACGGCCAGCGTCAGGCGGTCGAGGGCGCGGTAGGGACGTTTGCGCCAGAAGCCCAGCGCGTAGTCCTTGGTCAGGTCCTCGGTGTCAATCGCGTGCACGGCTTGCGGCAAGATTACTTGATGACCCCCGCCTTCTTCAGCTCGTACGCGATGGCCATGTCCAGGGTCTGTGGCGTCATGCCCTCGAGCTTCACGCCGTTGATGAAGAAGGTCGGCGTGGATCGCACCCCGAGCAGCGAGGCGAGGCCGACGTCGGCTTTGATCCCCTCGATCTCCCGGGCGTATCCCTCGTCGAAATTGGTGACGCCCCCAATCGTCCGCGCGGCCTCGCGCACGGTCACCGGGCTCATTATCGGCTGGTGACCGTAGAAGTACTCCTCGAGCGCCTCGCCCTTGTTGTGCTGCCGCGCGAGCCTGACGGCCACGGCCGCGTCGCAGGACGCGGAATGGAACGGCCGAAGGATGTTCGGGTTGCACTCGGGCTGGAGCGGGTAGTCCTTGGTGACGAACTTCACGGCGCCGGGGTACTGCGCCTCGTATTTCGAGATCACCGGTCGATCGTCGAAGAACGCCTGGCCGCAGGCCGGGCACTGGTAGTCGCTGAACTTGACGATGACCACCTTGGCGCCATCGGACGGGACCGGAATGGTGACGCGCGGCAGCGATTCCCAGTAGCGGACGAACTCGCTGCGCTCCTGGTCGGTCGCCGGCGCCGCCGCCCGCTGCGCGTGCACGGCGCGCAGGGAGGCCTCGTTCGGGAAGAAGGCCACGGCCGACACCGCGCCGGCCAGGAACACGAGCACGACGGACAGGACGAGCGGACGGCGGACGATCGTGCGAAGGTCACTGACGACACGCCGTGGCAGTGTAAGCATGGGAGGCATTGAACGGGAAAGGCCCGACACGATGAACAACCCGATCACCGCGGCGTACGTGGCCAGGCACAGCACGCACACCGACTTGAGCACGAAGAAGGCCGCGTAGGCCATGTAGAGCACGACGGCGAGACCGATGGTCGAGGCCACGAACAGGTAGAGCGGCACCGATTCGCGCACCGGTTCCGGCGCCGCCAGGGCCACGAAGGCCAGCACCAGCACGGCACCGAACCAGATCGCGCCGAACAGCGCCGTCGGCACGCCGTAGAAGCTGCCGTAGCGACTCAGGTAGGCCTGCTGGCAGCTCACCGTCGCGTTGACGTCGCAGAAGCTCGTGTAGCTCGGGTCGACGAGCATCTGGTAGTGGACGTAAAGCGAGGTGAGCGAGACGGCGAGACCGGCCAGCGCCAGCACCCAGACGAGACGTCGGGCTAGAGGTGACATCGGCATTCGGCTCCGGTCGGTATTATACAGGGACCGTAAGCAAGCAGCTTGCCCTGAGCGAGCGAAGCGAGTCGAAGGGTAGGCAGCTGGCCCTGAGCGAGCGAAGCGAGTCGAAGGGTAGGCGGCAGGCGGTGTCGCGCCTGCCACACGGTTGGCCGTCGGCCGCCGGCCGCGGGCCGGCGCCAACTACTGGTGAATCGGCACGGCCGGCGCCGGCGCCGCGCCGACATCGGGCATGACGCCGAACAGAGTCTCCGGCGATTCGAAGATGCCGCCGCTCGTGTTTCCGCCGAAGTAGCGGCGCCCGCGGCCCGGCAGCGGGTCGGCCGTCGCGTGGTAGCTCGCCGCGAGCGCGCCGCCGTTGCAGCTGATGCCAATCGTCGGGTTCCTCGAGTCGACGTCGAACTCGTAGCCGCTCTTGACGACAGGCGCCGGCCCGGAGATGTCCGCACTCAGGAAGCCTGGCGCCCCATTGACAGGCTGGCCGAGGTTCTGGAGCGACGGCGAGTAGTTGCCGCTTCCGCAGCTGGCCCAGAACATCTGCTGGCCGCTGTGGACGACGCGAAGCGAGGCGATCGCGGAGGATTCGTCGGCGGCCATCTTCGCCCGGTTCAGCCCCGGCGTCGCGATGGCGGCCAGGATCGAAATCACCCCCGCCACGAACAGCAATTCGATCAGTGTGAAGCCGTTCTCTCTCTTGCGGTCCATGGTTTCCTGCTCAGACGCGCAGCCTGAATGAGAGGCTGTGCAAGTGGGTCTGCGTGGCAACGATGCAAGACGAGAGCCAAGACCGCGCCTGAGCAACACTACGCCGATCGAGCGAAAAGACAAGCCTTTTCTCTTCGCGGATCCGATTTCAGGGCCGAACGATCGACTGTCACCGTGACAATCTTTGTCACTTAGGTACCCAAACTTGTGACAACCCGCGCCGCGCAGCCTTCCGTCGGCCAACCGCCCACAGCCCCAGCATCACCAACCCCGATGCCGCCGAGACGGCGGCGCCGACAAGAAACGAGGCCGGGCGGTACCGGAAGACGACCAGGTGGCGGCCCGGCGCGAGACGCACGGCGCGAAACAGGGCGTTCGCCCGCAACACGGTCGCGGCCGTCCCGTCCACGGTGACGTTCCAGCCCGGCGCGAAGGAGTCGAGCAGCAGCAGGTAGCCGCCGCCGTCGGGCACTCCGGTCTGGACGGTCATCTCGTTCGCGCGTTCGTCGAGCACGCGGGCCCCGGCTCCGGCCGGCGGGCCGGGCCGGCCCCAGGCCTGTTCCGCCGGCGAGGTCAGCATGACCGTTCGGGCCGGATCGAACGAAGGGCCGAACAGCTCGTCGACCTGCCGCCGCACGTCCGGGATCGTCGTCGCCAATGGCACGATCGAGGCGCGGGGAAACGCGGGACCCCAGTCGAACAGGCGAATATCAGTGAAGTAGGTGACAGGAGTCGACGGACGATTTCCGCCGACACGTGTCGGGAGCACGCGGTAGCGGACCCCGGTACGCCACAGGAACCGGTCGCGCGCCTCGCGACTGCTCTGCTGAAAGCGGGCCACGGCCAGGTCGAACGCGCGGGGCCACAGCATCGGCAGGTCGTAGGAGATCATCTCCCTCGCGTGCCATGCTCCCGGAACGAATACGAGCTGGGCCGACACGGCGCTCCGGCCTTCGTCTGGTGACAGGTCGAACGGCCGGACGAAACCCTGCGGACTGTCGAGGTCGCGCCCGGCGAGGGTACCGTCGAACTTGCCCCCGAAGTAGAAGCGGCTCTGCGGGTCGCCGAGCGTCGCGCCAATCCACGACGGCTGCTGGAAGTACCGCGCATCGAACGTCGGGTTGATTCCCCAGGCGGCCACCGAGAGTTCGACGCCGATCAGAACATAGAGCGAGATCCGCGCCAGCCTCGCTTCCCGGCGGCGGGCCGCCGCGACACCGAGGAAAAGCGCCGCGCTGAAGGCCAGGAGCATCACCTGCGTCGAGGACTCCGGCAGCGACCGCAGCAGGTACGCGGCACCGGCAACCGGGTCGTGCACGCCGACGTAGGCCGCCAGATCGAAGAACGCGTGCACGGTCGGTGTCGGAAAGTAGAGACAGGCGCCCGAGAGCGCGTAGGTCGACACTCCGATCAGGACGGGCAACGCCACGCTGCACCAGCGCGCGGCATGGAATCGACCGGGAGCTGCCGCGCGCCGCTCGTCTTCAATCAAGCCGTCCCAGCCGGCTGCCGCGAGCGCAGCCAGCGCGAGGGCCATCACAACCAGGTACTTGACCGGGTAGCGGAACGAGCCGATGACTGGCAGGTGCGCCTGCAGGAAGGGGTAGAACGGCGTGTGAGGTCCGAAGGCGGCCGCGAGCGCCACGACGCCGGCGGTCACCCAGAATCCCGACCACCGCCGGCGCCACCCGGCTACCGCTCCGAACGTCGCGAGGGCCAGGAGCGCGGGCCCGAAGTAGATCGAATAGAAGAACGGGTCGCGTCCGCTGTTGAGCGGCGGCATCCACGGCAACGTCACGAAGTTCGTGCTCGCGAAGTAATTCCCGAACAGGTGGGGCGAAATCAGTTCCGCGAGCGCCAGCGGGTGGAGTGACCAGGCGTCCCGGCCGACGCCGAACGGGCGCCACGAATCGCGAACCGCCGCAGCCAGCGGCACGAGCTGGATGGCGGACGCCGCCACTCCGATCGTCATTCCCGTCACGGCGAGCACCGCGCCGCGTACACGCTCGAACGTCGTCGACACGCCGGTCGGCGCGCCAACCCACGCGGCAAACGCGAGGGCGGCCGCCATCGTGGCGGTGAACGTCACCGGCTCGCCTGAGAGCGCCTGGAACGCGCACGCGAGGGCCAGCGCCGCCACGTCCGCCGGGCGCCGTCGCGAGAGCAGACGATCGAGGGCCCAGAAGACCCAGGGCATCCCGGCGACCGACCATGACAGGTTCGGGAAATTCCCCGTCGAGATCACGGGACCGCAGATGGCGAAGGCCGTCGCGCCGAGCGCCGAGGCGGGCCGCGAGAACCGTCCGCGGAAGAACAGGTAGGCCCCGAGGGCGGCGAGCGGAAACGGAACCGCGATCCACAGGTTGAACCCGACGGCCTCGCTGCCGGCCAGGCGGAGCGCCAGCACCGGGAGCAGGAACATCTGGTGGAGCGCATCGGCGACCGCCGACTGGCCGGCGCCGATCGAAGCGTCCCAGAGCGGCCACGCCCCTGACAGAAGACTGCGACGCAACCAGAGATAGCGGCCCCAGAAGAGCAGGCCCAGGTCCCGGATGAAGAACACGCGGTGTGGAAGGAAGACGCCGGACACCGGGAGCGTGGAAACGGCAACCGCCAAGGCCGCCCACCAGCCTCGCCATCGGACATGTCGCGGCGTCGGCGCCGAAAAACGAGAACTGTTCGAGGGATCGGCGGTGTCGGGTGGTGGGACAGTCGTCATGCCGAGGCCAGGAAAACGAACAGGACGGCTGCCCGAGGTGGCAGCCGTCCTGCAGGGTATCGCGAGGAGGACAACAAGTCTACTGGATTGGCGTGCCGCCGGTCCGTCGTGGCCGCCGCGGTGAGGCCCGGACAGCGACGCCGTCCCCTGCCAAATCGTCCCGGTGGTGTTGGTCCCGAAGTACCGGGTGCCCGACACGTTCGGGGTGGCGGGGTCGGCATATGCGGCGTAGCCTGTATACACCGTGGCGCCATTGCACGCGGTGACGCCCGTGGCCGCTGAGGTGCCGCCGTTTTCAAGGGTAATAAGGTAGCCGCTCTTCTGCACGCCGTTGGTGGACAGGTCCGGGCTGATGAAGCCGGCGGAGCCGGCGGTCGCGCCCGACGCCAGGTCGAGCCGAGCGTGTCGCGTAGTTACCCTGCGCGCACGAGGACGAGAAGGTCGATTCCGCGCTGTTGATGGCGCGCAGCGAACCGATGGCCGACGCCTCGTTGCCCGACATCCGGGCGCGCATGAGGCCCGGCACCGCGATGGCGGCGATGATGCCGATGATCGCGACGACGATGAGCAGCTCGATCAACGTGAAGCCTTCGTTCTTCCGGGTTCTCATGGGTCGCTCCTTCAGTCAGGAATGCGGCTGCCGGCGCTGCCGGCGACATCCGTGGGCGTCTGTCCTGTGCCGCGTTCGGCCAGCGCCTCTTACTGCTGCTGGCCAATACATCAGCAACCCGTGTGCCACCGGACGCCCGATGCCTGTCTCTTCAATAACGTCCGATTCTCTCGCGTTTTCGCGGGTCCCATCCCGGCGCCCCACCGTCTGGACGCGACCACTGACAATCTACGTCATATTGTACTGACGTCGATTGTCAATAGGCGGCCGGGAATCTTCTTCGGCCGAGTCGGGCTCCAGGCCCCGACGCCGTCGCGCGTGACACCGCCCGGAGCCTGAAGTCCGAAGCCCGAAGCCGACCGTGAGGCGCAAGGCGCGAGCCGGAAGCCGCGGGTCGCGAGCCGGCCTACGTAATGTCGTATTTCTTCGCGTAATAGCGGAACGAGCGGAACGTCATGCCGAGGATCTCCGCCGCGCGCGACTGCACGCCGCCCGACCGGCGCAGCGCCTCGGCCAGGTAGGCGCGCTCGATCTGCTCGACGTGCGCCTCGAGACAGAACCCGTCGTCGGGAAGGATGACCGACGCGTCGGGCCTGGGCGGCTCGGCGCGGACGCTCGGCGGCAGGCTGTCGGGCAGGACCACCGGCGTCCGCTCGAGCGCCACCGCGCGCTCGATGACGTTCTCGAGCTCGCGGATGTTGCCCGGCCACCGGTAGGCCTGCAGCAGCGCCATCGCGTCGCCGGAGACCGCGGTGACCGGCTTCCCCATCTGCTCCCGGAAGCGACGCAGGAAGTGCTCCGCCAGCAGCGGGATGTCCTCGCGCCGCTCGCGCAGGGGCGGCAGGTGCAGGTTGATCACGTTGATCCGGTAGAAGAGGTCCTCGCGGAACCGGTTCTCGGCCACCGCCTTCGAGAGATCCTGGTTGGTGGCCGCGATGATCCGGATGTCGGCCTCGACCTCGTCGAGGCCGCCGAGATGGCGGAACTTCCGCTCCTGGAGCACGCGCAGGAGCTTGACCTGGACCATCGGCGTCATCTCGGCGATCTCGTCGAGGAACACCGTCCCGTGGTCGGCCAGCTCGATGAGCCCCTTCTTGTTCCCCGCCGCCCCGGTGAACGCGCCGCGCACGTGGCCGAACAGCTCCGACTCGAGCAGCGTCTCGGGCAGCGCGCCGCAGTTGAGCGCGACGAAGGGCCGGTCGCGGCGCGGCGAGTTGTAGTGGACCGCGCGGGCGACCAGTTCCTTGCCGGTGCCCGATTCGCCGGTCACCAGGATCGTGCTCGTCGTCGGCGCCACCGTCTCGATGAGGCGGAAGATGCCGACCATCTCGTCGCTGCGGCCGATGATGTTGCAGAACTGGTGGGAGCTGCCCAGGGTCCGCTTGAGCAGCACGTTCTCCTGCTGGAGGTTGCGCCGGTCCTGGCGCAGCCGCCGCTGCTCGAGCGCGTTGCGCACCACTTCGACGACGGCCGCGGGGAACTCGGGGCCGCCCTTCTCGACGTAGTTGGAGGCGCCGAGCCGGAGCGCCTCGACCGACGTCTCCTTTGAGGCGTAGGCGGTGATCATGATCCCGAGGATGTCCGGATCGAGCGCCCGCGCGGTGCGCAGCACGTCGATGCCGCTCATGTCGGGCATGCGGATGTCGGAGACGAGCAGGTCGATCCCGCCGGCCTCGAGCCTGGCGACCGCCTCGCGCCCGTTCTCGGCCAGCACGACGTCGTACCCCTCGCGCTTGAGGCGGTAGGAGAGGAGCTGGCGGATCGAGGGCTCGTCGTCCACCAGGAGGATGTGCGGGACGGCCGGCTGACTCGTCGTTGAGGTCATCGTAGTGGTCAGTTGCTAGTGGTCAGTCGTTTCGTGTCACGCCGGTCTCGGCCCCAAAGAGGCCGACAACCCTCGCAACAGCCGCCCGACCTCTGCCCCCGTCTCGAGCGCGGCACGAATTGCCGCCTCATTGGTCATTCCCAGTCTCTGAGCAAGAACGGTTTGCGTTTCGAATTCCTGCAAGGAGCCCAGGGCTATGGTCAGAAAGTGCCTGAACTCTCGGGTGCCTCGCGCCTGTCCCGCGGCGATGTTGGAGACGACCGACACTGCCGCCTCGCGGAGTTGCCGTGTCAACCCGTACATCTCGTCCCGTGGAAAGCCTGCTGTCAAGAGGTACACTTCGCAGGCGAGATCCATCGCCCTCTGCCACGCGATGAGGTCCCGGTACGTCTTGACCGTCGCCATGACGCCTCCACGCTGTAACCCTGACAGCCGTAACCCACCAGCCACTACCCACCAGTCGCTAACCACTAGCCACTACGCTGTCCCTGCCCACCCAACCGCACCGTGATGCGCGTGCCCTTCCCCACCACCGACCTCACCTGGATTTCCCCGTCGTAGTCGGTGACGATGCGGTGGACGATGGCGAGACCGAGGCCGTTGCCGCGGCCGAACGTGCCGCGGAACGGCTGGAAGATGCCGTCGAGCTCCTCGGGCGGGATGCCGACACCCTCGTCCTCCACCTCCAGCGTCGCGCCGGACCGTTTCTGCGCGCCGGACGCGTCCGGGGTCGCCTCCGACACCGACAGGCGGAGGCGGCCGCCGTTCGGCATGGCCCGCAGCCCGTTGGTCGCCAGGTTCCACAGGATCTGCCGGACCTGCCCCTCGTCGGCGTCGAACCAGACCGGCGACTCGGGCGTCTCGACGTCGACCGCGTGGCCGGCCTGGAGCTCGGTGCTGTGGCGCAGGAGCCTGACCGTGTCGGCCACGACCTTCCCCACGTCGAGCCTGACCACTGCCGTCGGCTGCGGGCGGGCGTAGTTGAGGAAGTTCCGGATCGTGTCGTTGAGCCGCTGCGACTCGCGCAGCACGATGTCCATGAGCTGCGCCTGGTCGTCGTTGAGCGTCAGCTCCTCGCGCAGCACCTGGAGCGAGCCGGCCATCGAGGCCAGCGGGTTGCGGATCTCGTGCGCGATGCCGGCCGCCATCTCGCCGACGGCGGCCAGCCGCTGCTTGAGGCGCGCGTCGCGGGCGAGCCGCTTGATCTCGGTGATGTCCTGGAACGTGAACAGGAAGCCGAGCTTGCCGCCCGGCGTCATCAGGTGCGTGACGGCCAGGCCGATTTCGAGCGTCCGGCCGTCGGCGGCGGGGTACAGGTAGTCCTCGCGCCGGCTGTCCGCGCCGTCGAGGTCGCGCGCGAGCAACCGGCGCAGGTCCTCGGACAGGCGGAGCACCTCGGCGACGTCGTGGCCGATCACGGCCTGGGCCCGGTGGCCGGTGATGAGTTCGGCGGCGTGGTTGAACGAGAGGATCCGCCCGGCGATGTCGGTGGTGGCCAGGCCGCTGGTCAGGCTCTCGATGACGTCCCGGTTGAACGCCTGCAAGTGCGCGATCTCGGTGGAGGCGTCCTCGAGGCTGACGCCGGCCCGGCGCAGGCGCTCGGCCAGCGACCCGGCGAGCGCGCCGACCGCCAGGAACGCCACGATGTGCATGCCGACCAGGTAGACGGCGACGTGCGAGGCCGGCAGCTCGGCCGGCGCGACGATCCACGCCCCGACGCCGTCGAACCGTCCCCGGTACTGCAGCAGCACGAGGCCGGCGTAGAGCAGCGACGACAGCTGGGCCGTCATGAGCGCCCCGCTGCGACGCATCAGCGAAGCCGCCGCGAGGATCGGCAGCACGTACAGGAGCGAGAAGTAGCTGCCGACGCCGCCGGTCACGACGATGAACGCCGAGACGACGAGGACGTCGAGGCCGATCTGGACGTCGGCCTGCCAGGGCCAGCGATCGGCCTGCGGCAGCAGCACGGCCCACACGGCGGTGAGGAAGTAGGTGAGGCCGATGAGGGAGTAGAACGCGTTGACCGGCAGCATCCCCGGCCGGTTGAGCTCGATGAGGACGCCCGACCCGAGCAGGACCGAGCTGATCGCGGCCCGGCCCGCGATCAGCCAGAGGAGACGGTGCTTCCGCTCGGATGAAGCCATGGGTGTCGTTCGATCTGGCCGAGGGCCGAGGGCCGAGGGCCACGCGCCCGACCCGTGTCGTGGTCAGTTGCCAGTTGCCAGTTGCCAGTTGCCAGTGTGTCATGCGCGCCAGACTGACCACTGACCACTGACAACTGGCCACTGACAACTGTCCAACGCGCTACGACAGCTTGCTGATCATCGAGAAGATCGGCATGTACATCGCGATGACGATCCCGCCGACGACGATGCCCAGGAAAGCGATCATGATCGGCTCCATCAGCGTCAAGAGGCCGGCCACGGCGGTGTCCACTTCCTCCTCGTAGAAGTCCGCGATCTTGGCGAGCATCGTGTCGAGCGCGCCGGTCGTCTCGCCGACGCCGATCATCTGCGTGACCATCGCGGGGAACACGCCGGTCTCCTTGAGCGGAGCCGACACGGTCTCGCCGCGCTCGATGCTCTTGCGCGTCTTGAGGATCCCGTCCTCGACGATGGCGTTGCCCGACGTCTTGGCGGTGATGTCGAGGCCGTCGAGGATCGGCACGCCCGAGCTGATGAGCGTCGAGAGCGTCCGGCAGAACCGCGCGACGGCGATCTTGCGCATGATCATCCCGAGCACGGGCAGCCGGAGGACGATTCGGTCGATGACGTGGCGGCCCTTGTCGGTGCGGTAGTACTGCCGGAACGCGGCGGCGCCGGCGAACAGGGCGACGGCGATGAACGGCAGGAAGCGGATGAGCGTGTTGCTCATCCAGATGACGACGCGCGTCGGCAGCGGCAGTTCGGCGCCGAGGCCGGCGAACATGGCGGCGAACGTCGGGATGACCTTCCAGAGGATGACGGCGACGACGCCCGCCGCGATGACCAGCACGGCGATCGGGTAGATCATCGCCGACTTCACCTGCTGCTTGAGCTTGACGTTCTTCTCGATGTAGACGGCCAGCCGCTTCAGGATCGTGTCCAGGATGCCGCCCGCCTCGCCGGCGGCGATCATGTTGGTGAAGAGCGGGTCGAACGTCTTCGGGTGCTTCTTCATCGCGTCGGCGAGCGAGGCACCCCCTTCGACGTCGGCCCGCGTCTCGAGGATGACCCGCGAGAAGTGCTTGTCCTCCTCCTGGTTGCCCAGGATGTCGAGGCACTGCACGAGGGGCAGGCCGGCGTCGATCATGACCGAGAACTGGCGCGTGAACACGGCCAGGTTCTTCGAATCGACCGATCGCCCCTTCCGCTTCTTCCCGCCCGCGGCCGGTTCGGCCTTCGCCTTGACGGGGTTGATCTTGGTGACGAGGACCTGCTCCCGGCGCAGGGCGATCGTCGCCGATTCCATCGTGTCGGCGACCCGCTCGCCGCTCACCGTCTCGCCGCCGCGCGTCCGCCCGGTGTATTTGAAGGTCGCCATCACGTTCCTCCGTCCTATGCGCCTTACGTTTTGCGCCTTACGCCGTACGCCCTACGGCTGACGCACCAGCCACTGACCACCAGCCGCTTGCACCTTCTGTCTACCGCTTCACCGCCGACGCCGGCCGCGTCGTCGTCCGTCCGAGGCCCGCGCCGGCGACGACGCCGACACCGCGGTTGAGCATCTCGAGCAGTTCGTCCCGGTGCGAGGAGGCGCTGATGGCCATCTCCCTGGTGATCTGGCGGCCGAGGGCGAGCGTCGCCAGCGACTGGTTGAACGTCTGCATCCCCGCCTTCTCCTGGCCGGTCTGCATCGACGAGTAGATCTGGTGGACCTTGTCCTCGCGGATCAGGTTCCGGATCGCCGAGGTCGGCACGAGGATCTCGGTGGCCACCACGCGTCCCGGCCGGTCCGCCCGCGGCAGCAGCGACTGGCACACGATCCCCTCGAGCACGAGCGACAGCTGGGTCCGGATCTGGCCCTGCTGGTGCGCCGGGAAGATGTCGATGATGCGGTTGATCGTCTGCGCCGCCGAGTTGGTGTGCAGCGTGCCGAACGTCAGGTGGCCCGTCTCGGCGATCCGGAGCGCCGCTTCGACCGTCTCGAGGTCGCGCATCTCGCCGATGAGGACGATGTCGGGGTCCTCGCGGAGCGCGGCCCGGAGCGCGGCGCCGAACGTCTGCGTGTCGCTGTGGACCTCGCGCTGGTTCACCAGGCAGCCCCGGTGCTGGTGGATGTACTCGATCGGGTCCTCGATCGTGAGGATGTGGTCGTGGCGCTCGCGGTTGATCTTGTCGAGCATCGCGGCCAGCGTCGTCGACTTCCCGCTCCCCGTCGGGCCGGTCACCAGGATGAGGCCGCGCGGCTTCTCGGCCAGCTTGACGATGACCGGCGGCAACCCCAGCTTGTCGAGCGACGGGATCTGCTCGGGGATGAGGCGGTAGACGCCGGCCACCGCGCCGCGCTGGTTGAACACGTTGCACCGGAAGCGGGCGAGGCCGCGGACGCCGAACGAGAAGTCCAGCTCCAGCGTCTCCTCGAAGCGCTTCTTCTGCGCGTCGGTGAGCACGCTGTAGACGAGCTGCTTGGTGTCGGCGGCCGTGAGATCGGGCATCGGCAGCCGCTGCAGCTTCCCGTTGATCCGCACCTGGGGCGGCGTGGCGGTGGTGATGTGGAGATCGGACCCCTCCATGTCCACCGTCGTCTTCAGCAGCTCGGGCAGGGTGGTCATCGCTCAAATCACCGTTTCCCGCAGCACTTCCTCGATCGTCGTCATCCCGTCCTTCACCTTGCGAAGGCCGCTCTGGCGGAGCGAGACCATGCCGCGTTCGATCGCCTTCTTCCGGAGCTCGAGGCCGCTCGACCCGAGCAGGATCAGTTCCTTCACCTCGTCGTCGACGTCCATGACTTCGTAGAGGCCGACCCGCCCCTTGAAGCCCGTGTGGCCGCACACCTCGCATCCCCGGCCCTTGAGCGGCGTCAGGGTCGCCGCGTCGTCCGGGGTGTAGCCGATCTTCACGAGCGTCGGCTGGGGCACCGACACCGGCTCGGCGCAGTGCTTGCACACGCGCCGCACGAGCCGCTGCGCGCAGATCAGGTTGACCGAGCTCGCCACCAGGAACGGCTCGATGCCCATGTTGATGAGCCGGTTGATCGTGCTCGGCGCGTCGTTGGTATGGAGCGTCGAGAGCACCAGGTGACCGGTGAGGGCCGCCTTGATGCCGATCTCGGCCGTCTCGAAGTCGCGGATCTCGCCGACGAGGATGATGTTCGGGTCCTGGCGGAGGAAGGCGCGGAGGGCGGCGGCGAAGGTGAGGCCGATCCCCTCGCGGATCTGCACCTGGTTGATCCCGACCAGGTTGAACTCGACCGGGTCCTCGGCGGTCATGATGTTGGTGCCCGACGTGTTCAGCTTCGAGATCGACGAGTAGAGCGTGTTCGTCTTGCCGCTGCCCGTCGGCCCGGTCACGAGCACCATCCCCCACGGCCGGTCGATCGCGTCGTTGAACCGCGCGAGCGACTCCGGCTCGAAGCCGAGCCGCGTCATGTCGAGCATCAGCTTGTCGCGGTCGAGCAGCCGGAGGACCATCTTCTCGCCGAAGAGCGTCGGCAGGCAGGAGACGCGGAAGTCGATCTCCTTGTTCTGGCCGTTGTCGTTGAAGCGGATCTTGATGCGCCCGTCCTGCGGCAGCCGCTTCTCGGCGATGTCGAGCTTCGCCATGATCTTGAGGCGCGAGACGATCGGGTCGCGCAGCTTGAGCGGCGGCGCCATGATGTTGTAGAGGACGCCGTCGATGCGGTACCGGACCCGCAGCTCCTTCTCGTAGGGCTCGATGTGGATGTCGCTCGCCCCGCGGGAGATGGCCGACATCAGCATCACGTTGACCAGGCGGATGACCGGCGCCTCCTCGCCCTGCCTGGCCAGCGCCTCGACGCTGATCTCCTCGAGCTCCTCGAGCACCTCCACCTCGGAGGCGTCGACGAGCGGCAGGTCCTGCAGGGCCTGGTTGGCGAAGTCGAGGGCGCTCGGCTGCCCGTTCCCGTTGTTCCCGTTCCGGGAGGTCTGGTTGTAGTACTTCCCGATCGCCCCGACGACCGCCGACTCGGAAGCCACGACCGGCTCGACGTTGTACCCCGTCATGAACTTGATGTCGTCCATGGCGAAGACGTTGGTCGGGTCGGTCATCGCGATCGTGAGCGTCGCGCCGGACCGGCTGAGCGGGAGCACCTGGTATTTCTGGGCGGTCTCGTAGGGCACCAGCTTGATGACCGCCGAGTCGATTTCGAAGTCCTCGAGGTTGATCGAGGGGACGCCGTACTGGCGGCTGAGGATGGCGGTGATTTCCTCGTCGGCGACGAAGCCGAGCCTGACGAGGTTCGAGCCCAGCTTGCCCCCGGTGGCCTTCTGGGCGTTCAAGGCCTCCTGGAGCTGTTCGGGGGTGATCCGCTTCTCCTTGAGGAGGAGTTCGCCTATCCGGACCGCCATGGTCAGCTACAACCGGGAAACCGTCATTGACATGCGCCACGCCGGGACCCGCGAGGAGAGGCCGCTGCCTCCCCGGCAGACGGTCCGGGTGGTAACCGACGGACGAGGACACACCGACTCCCCGCAGTCTGAGATCTTGTCGGCAGGCGGGGCTCACCGCTGTAGAGCCAGGGGGCCGGCTTTTCCTCCGCCCGACAACTCCTTGCGAGCGAATGGGATGAGCGTCGCGCCCGGCGCCGCCGCCGCCCCCCGGCCTGGCGAATATTCGCGCGCCCGGCGGAAACATCCGGACCGGGGATTCCGTATATGCCGAGAAGGGGTAAAATCATGTGTTTGCCCCTGAAGGAAGGAACTCCCATCATGACCGACACGACCGTCACTGCGCCGCCCGTCCCCGTGAAGGATCCCGTCGCGCGGTTCTTCGGCATCCTGCTGTCGCCCACCGAGACGTTCCGGGCGGTGGTGGCCAGGCCGACGTGGCTGGTCGTCGCCCTCATCGTGATCGCGGTCGCCGGCGGGAGTCAGATGTGGTTCCAGTCGACCGAGATCGGCCGCAAGGCCACGCTCGACGAGTCGGTCCGGAAGACCGAAGCGTTCGGCTTCAAGGTCAACGACCAGATGTACGAGGACCTGCGCAAGGGCATCATGGAACCGCCGGCGTGGCGCGTCGCGCTGTCGGCCGTGATGGTCGTCGTCATGCCGGTCGTAGTCTGGGCGGTGCTCGCGGGGCTCCTGTTCCTGGTCTTCTCCGCGATCGGAGGGCAAGCCGCCTTCAAGCAGGTGTTCGCCGTCGTCGTCCACGCGTCGGTGGTCTCGGCAGTCGGCACGCTGATCATGACGCCGGTCAACTACTTCAGGGAGTCGCTCTCGAGCGCGACCAACCTGGGCGTGTTCCTCCCGTTCCTGCCCGAGGGGAATTTCATCGCCCGCTTCGCGGGCATGGTGGACGTGTTCGTCGTCTGGTGGATGATGGTCCTGGCCATCGGCCTGGCCGTGTGTTACAGGAAAAAGACCCGTCACGTGGCGGCCGGCCTGTTTGCCGTGTACGGGGTGATCGCGATCGCGGTGGCGGCCTTCATGGCCATGCGGAGCTCTTCATGACGAGTAAGAAGGTATTCATTGGGATCGGGCTCGCCGTCGTCGTCGGGGCCATGATCTGGGCCAATTTCGCGTTCAAGAAGACCGAGGGGCCGACGGTCACCGCGGAGGCGATCAAGGCGCGGGATCTCGAGTCGATCGTGTCGGCCTCGGGGACGATCCGCGCGAGGCGGACGGTGAACATCACCTCGGAGGTCTCGGGCAAGGTGGTCAAGCTCTCGGTCGACGAGGGCGACCGCGTGAAGACCGGCCAGTTCCTGCTCCAGATCGACCCGCGGGCGGTGCGCAGCCGGCTGCAGATCAGCGAGGCCTCGCTCGAGGGACAGCGGATCGCCCTGCAGCAGGCCCGGCTGAGCCTTGACAACGCCAAGATCAACGAGAAGCTGGCCGACGACGAGCTGGCGCGGCAGCTCCGCCTCGACAAGGACAAGCTGGCGACCAAGCAGGCGCTCGAGCAGGCGCGCGACAACGCGACGCTCAGGCGCGGCGAGGTCAGGACGGCCGAGCAGGCCGTGGCGGCGGCGGACCAGCGGATCAAGAGCCAGCAGGCCGACCTCGAATCGGTGCAGCACGACCTGAGCCGGGTCACCATCGAGTCGCCCATCGACGGCATCGTCACCAAGCGAAACGTCGAGGAGGGCGAGCAGGCGGTGGTCGGGTTCACCAACAACCCCAGCGTCGTGCTGCTCATCGTCGCCGACATGTCGATCATCGAGGCCGAGATCGAGGTGGACGAGACCGACATCCCCAACGTGAAGCTCGGCCAGACGACGAAGGTCACCATCGACGCGCTGCCCGATCGGACGTTCACCGCCAAGGTCACCGAGATCGGCAACAGCCCGATCAACGCGACGACCACCTCGTCGGCCGTGCGCCAGGCGACGACGTTCAAGGTGGTGGTGACGCTCGACGGGCAGATCCCGGACGTTCGCCCGGGGTTCACCTGCACGGCCGACATCACGACCGCGACGCGCCAGAAGGCCGTGGCGGTGCCGATCCAGGCGCTGACGGTCCGCGAGCTGACGTTCGATCCGCAGGGCAAGGTGGTCAAGGCCCCGAAGCCGGAGAAGGGCGCGCGCCCGTCGGCCGGCCTGGCCGAGGCCGCGGAGCTCAAGCCGGGCTTCAAGAAGAAGGAGACCGAAGGGGTCTTCATTCTCGACAAGGACAACAAGGCGCAGTTCGTCCAGGTGAAGACCGGCATCGCGGGCGACAAGTTCTTCGAGGTGCTCGAGGGCCTGAAGGCCGGCGACCGGGTGATCACGGGGCCGTTCACCTCGGTGCGGACGCTCAGCGACGGCGCGCAGGTGAAGGTCGAGGGCGCCAAGCAGTAGCGCCTCCCCCGTCGCCCCGGGCCCGTTCCCGGGGCGACCCTGAGCGTGTCGAAGGGCCGCAGGCCGCGAGCCGCACGTCGTTCCCGGGACCGAATCCATGTACCTGATCTTCGAATCGCTCAAGATCGCGCTGGCCGCAGTCTGGGCGAACAAGCTGCGGTCGTTCCTGACGGTGCTCGGGAACATCGTCGCCGTCACGTCGATCATCGCCGTGGTGTCGCTCGTCCAGGGGATCGACGATTACGTCTCCGAGGCGATCGTCGCGGACCTGGGCGTGGGGACCTTCTCCGTCCAGCGCTATGGCATGGTCCAGAACGAGGACGATTTCGAGAAGATGCTGAGCAACCCGCCGGTCACCGAGCGGGACGCGGCGGCCGTGCGGACGGCGGACCTGGTGACGCACGTCATGAGCGAGGCGGGCTCGAGCGCCAACCTCAGGTACAAGGATCGGCTGATCGAAGGGGTGTCGGTGACCGGCGTCAGCCGGGACTACGCGGAGTTCGGGGGGTACAAGGTCGAGCGAGGACGGCTCGTGACGCCGGCCGAGATCGACCGGAAGCGCCCGGTGGCGCTCATCGGCTGGGACGTGGCCGACAAGCTCTTCCCCGACGAGGACCCGCTCGACAAGCTGATCACCGTCGCCGGCACCCACGTGCGCGTCGTCGGCGTCAACGAGAAGAAGGGGTCGTTCTTCGGCAACTCCCAGGACCAGTTCGTCCTGATCCCGATCGGCCTCAGCGCGAAGCTGTTCGGCGCCAGGCAGTCGATCGGGCTGACGGCCAAGCCGGCCAACCCCAGGGACACCGCCGCGGCCATGGACGCGGCCACCGTCGCGGTGCGGACCGAACGGAAACTGAAGCCGGGCCAGAAGGACAACTTCGGCATCGTCACCTCGGACACGTTCCTGGGCATGTTCCGGCAGATCACGAGCGGCATCTTCGGCGTCCTGATCGGCGTCGTGGCGCTGTCGCTGGTGGTCGGCGGCATCGTCATCATGAACATCATGCTGATGGTGGTCAGCGAGCGGACGGCCGAGATCGGCCTCCGCAAGGCGCTCGGCGCCCGGCGCAAGGACATCATCTGGCAGTTCCTCATCGAGTCGGTCGCGCTGTCCACGATGGGCGGCGTCGTGGGCACGGTGCTCGGGTTCAGCGCGGCGTGGGCGGTGACCAAGCTCACGCCGATGCCCGCCTCGGTGCACGTCTACTCGGTGGCGATGGGCATCGGCATGACCGCGGTGGTGGGGCTGTTCTTCGGGCTGTACCCGTCGATCAAGGCGGCGCGGCTCGACCCGATCGAAGCGCTGAGGCGCGAGTAGATGGTTAAAGTTGCGTTGATCGCCGACACGGTGGGGATGGCCCTGGGGACGATCCGGGCGAACAAGATGCGCTCGGGCCTCACCGTCCTCGGCGTCGTCATCGGCATCACGGCGATTGTCGGCATGAGCTCGATCATCCGCGGCTTCGACGATTCCTTCCGCGAGATCATCCGCACCATCGGGCCGAACACCATCATCGTGGCGCGCACAGCGGGCTTCGCGAGCTCGGGCATCGACCGCAAGGAGCTGGCGAAGCGACCGAACCTGACGATCGAGGACGCAGAGGTGCTCAAGGAGGAGGTCCCGACGCTCCAGTCGGTTGGCGCCATCGTGGGGGGCCAGCAGCGGATGTTCTACCGCAGCCAACGGACCCAGTCGATGCAGATCCTCGGGGCCAGCGACGCCTTCATCGACGTGGGCTGGTGCAAGATCGAGCAGGGGCGGTTCTTCACGGAGAACGAGGTGCGGCACAGCCGCAACGTGGTGGTGATCGGGCAGGTCCCCTTCCAGGCCTTCTTCCAGAACTCCGACCCGCTCGGCAAGGTGGTCCGGATCGGCTCGACGGAGTACACGGTCGTCGGCGTCGCCGCTCCGCGCCCGTCGCTCGGGGGGCTGGGGAACAGCCAGGACGCCTTCGCGCTCATCCCACACACGAGCTTTGCCAAGACGTTCGGCGCGGTGTCGCGCGGCGAGAACCGCCGCGTCGGTCGATCGGTCCAGATCTTCGCGTTGCCGAAAGACGGCGTGAAGCGCGAGGACGCGATGCGCGACGTCGAGACCGTGATGCGCATCCGGCACCGCCTGAAGCTGAACCAGCCGAACGACTTCGACGTCGCCACGCAGGACATGGCGATGAAGTTCTTCGACCAGGCCACCGGGGCGATCTACCTGGCGCTGGTCGTGATCTCGTCGATCGCCCTGATGGTCGGCGGCATCGGCGTCATGGCGATCATGATGATCTCGGTGACCGAGCGGACGCGCGAGATCGGGGTCCGCAAGGCGCTCGGGGCGCGGCGGCGCGAAATCCTCTGGCAGTTCCTGCTCGAGGCGGTCGTGCTCACTTCGGTCGGCGGGGTCCTCGGCTGCCTGATCGGCGCCGGCGTCGGCCTGAGCGTGCGCGCGTTCACGCCGCTTCCCGTCTCGATGCCCTGGTGGTCGTTCGCCATCGGGTTCGCCTTCTCCGGGGGCGTCGGGATCTTCTTCGGCCTCTTCCCCGCCTTCAGGGCGTCGCGCCTCGACCCGATCGAGGCGCTCAGGTACGAGTGAGGCTCAAGGCTCAGGACTCAAGGCTCAGGCACCAAGAGTCGCCTAGAGCCGGCTTGAGCCCTACGCCCTGAGCCCTGAGCCTTCTTCTTCATTCCCCGTCTTTCCGCTGATATGATTGCGGTTTGCGCCCCCCAGGCCCGGGGCGATCGTGTCCCCGCGTCCCGCACGATCCATGAATCACCCCGGGGGCAGCGCGCCGAGGCGCGCCGGGCAGGAGGATTGCCGTCTATGAAGGTCTACGACGCCGCCAGCATCAGGAACGTCACCATCGCCGGCCATTCCGGCGCAGGCAAGACGCAGCTCGCCGCCGCCATCCTCTTCGACGCGGGGATGATCAACCGGTTCGGCAGGGTGGACGACGGGACGACGGTCACCGACTTCGACGAGGAAGAAGTCTCGCGCAAGCACACGCTCGGCGCGAGTCTGGCTTACGCCGAGTGGAACAAGCACAAGATCAACCTGGTCGACACGCCGGGGTTCGGCAACTTCCTGAGCGACACGCTGGCCGCGATGCGCGTCTGCGACGCCGCGGCGGTCGTCGTCGACGCGGTGTCGGGTGTCGAAGTGCAGACCGAGAAGGTGTGGGAAGCCGCCGAGCAGGGCGGCCTGCCCCGCCTCGTCGTGGTCAACCGCCTGGACCGCGAGCGCGCGAGCCTGAGCCGCACGCTGGACTCGCTGACCACCGCGTTCGGGCGATTCGTGATTCCCGTCCAGATGCCGATCGGCGAGGAGAAGGCGTTCCGCGGCGTGGTGGACCTGGTCGGGATGAAGGCCTACGTCTTCGCGGCCGACGGCAGCGGCAAGATGACGGAGGAGGCGGTGCCCGCCGCGATGGCCGACGACGCGAAGGCGGCGCGCGACGCCCTCATCGAGGTGGTCGCCGAAGCCGACGACTCGCTGATGGAGAAATTCTTCGAGGCCGGCACGCTCACCCAGGAGGAGCTGGTCCAGGGGCTGCGGACGGCGGTGCTCGGCCGCAAGGTGTTTCCGCTCTTCTGCACCTCCTCGATTCTCAACATCGGCATTCAGCCGCTGCTCGACGCGATGATCGCCTACGTGCCGGCGCCCTCCGAGCGCCCGATGACGGGCACCAGGGGCGGGCAGGCCGTCGAGGTGCTGGCGGCCGACGGCGGACCGTACGCGGCGTTCGTGTGGAAGACGGTGGCGGACCCGTTCGCCGGCCGGATCAGCATGTTCCGCGTGATGAGCGGGTCGCTCAAGGCCGACACGACCGTCTACAACCTGACCAAGGAGACGCCGGAGCGCCTGGGCCACCTCGCGCTGATGCAGGGGAAAACGCAGACCGACGTGCCCGAGATCAAGGCCGGGGACATGGGCGCGGTCGCCAAGCTGAAGGAGACGGTGACCAACGACACGCTGGCCGACAAGGGCGGCGTCGCGTTCACGCCGATGAAGTTCCCCGAACCGGTGCTCTCCTACGCCATCGAACCGAAGAGCCGCGGCGACGAGGACAAGATCAGCTCGTCGCTCCAGCGCCTGCAGGAAGAGGACCCGACGATCCGGTCGAGCCGGGACGCCCAGACCAAGGAATTGCTCCTCTCCGGCCAGGGCCAGCTCCACATCGAGGTCACCGTCGCCAAGCTGAAGCGGCGGTTCGGCGTCGAGGTGAACCTCAAGCCGCCGAAGATCCCGTATCGCGAGACGATCACGGCGGCGACCGAGGCGCACGGCCGGCACAAGAAGCAGACGGGCGGTCACGGCCAGTTCGGCGACTGCTCCATCCGGATGGAACCGCTGCCGCGCGGCTCCGACTTCGAGTTCGTGGACGACATCTTCGGCGGCGCCATTCCGCAAACCTTCAGGCCCGCGGTCGAGAAGGGGATCCAGGACACGCGGCTGAGAGGCTACCTCGCCGGCTACCCCGTCGTCGACTTCCGGGTGACGCTCATCGACGGCAAGTACCACGACGTGGACTCGAACGAGCTGTCGTTCAAGATGGCCGGGCGCCTGGCGTTCAAGGACGCGATGACCCGCTGCAGGCCGACGATCCTGGAGCCGATCATGAACGTCGAGGTGTACGCGCCGTCGGACTTCGCGGGCGATCTGATGGGCGACCTCAACGGGCGCCGGGGCCGCATCGCCGGCATGGACACGCGCGGCGGCATGACGGTCATCAAGGCGCAGGTCCCGATGTCCGAGATGCTGACCTACGAGCAGCAGCTCACCTCGGCGACCGGGGGGCGCGGCTCCTACCACATGGAGTACTCGCACTACGAAGAGGTGCCGACGCACATCCAGTCCAAGATCATCGCCGCCTACAAGGCCGAGAAGGGCCAGGCGGTGGAGGAAGAGGAGTAGGCTCAGGGCTCACCCCTCGACGGTGCTCGGGGTGCCCTGAGCGAGGGCGCCGTGCGCCCGAGTCGAAGGGCAGGGCTCAAGGCTCAGGGGCAGGGACAGGGCGGACGGAGGGGCGGGGTGGACGTCAAGAAGGCGATCATCGACCTGGCGCCGGCGCCGGTCGTGCGGGTGTTTGCGGCTCCGTACGTGGCGGGCAAAGGGATCGAGAGCGGCGTCGGCAAGGCGGACGAGATCTGGAAGTCCGGCCGGCTCTCCTCGACGCTGGACCTGCTCGGCGAAGAGGTCTTCAGGCGCGAGGACGTCGAGGCGACCGTCGCCACCTATTTCTCGATGGTGGACCGGTTGCCCGACCGGCCCTACGTCAGCGTCTCGTGCAAGCCGACGCAACTCGGGATCCACGAGAGCGAGGCGTACTGCCTCGAGAACCTCCGGAAGGTGGTCGGCCGCGCCGCCTCGAGCGGCATCCGGGTGACCGTCGACATGGAGGACCACGACTTCACCGACGTCACCCTCCGCCTCTACAAGGCGCTGCGCGACGAGTTCGACAACGTCGGCACCGTCCTCCAGTCCCGCCTCTCCCGGACGAAGGACGACATCCTGGCCCTGCACGCGAAGCCCTGCCGGGTCAGGATCTGCATCGGCATCTACCGGGAGCCGAAGTCGATCGCCCTCACCGACAAGCCGGCGATGAAGGAGAAGCTGTTCGAGTACGTGCAACTCCTCCTCGACCGGGGGCACTTCCCCGAGATCGCCACGCACGACGAACCGCTCATCGACCGCTGCCTCGAATACCTCGACAGGCGCGGGTGCGCGAAGGACGCCTACGAGTTCCAGATGCTGCTCGGCGTGCCGCGGCAGCGGATCCAGCAGCAGATCGTCGAGAGCGGCCGCGTGATGCGCCTCTACGTGCCGTTCGCCGAGGAGTGGAAGTACGCGGTGGCCTACTGCAAGCGCCGCCTGGCGGCCAACCCCATGATGGGCGCCTACGTGATGAAGAACCTGTTCGGCAAGTAGGCGGCCCCCAGCCCGGGTCCCGGACCCGCGACCTCACTTGTAGCCGTCGAATTCCTCGGTGCGGACGTTGTCCGGGTCCGCGCCGACCTCCTCGAGCGCGGCGCGCATCGCCTTGACGAACGCCGGCGGACCCGCCAGGTAGCAGACCGCCGCGGACCAGTCCGGAACGCGGGGCTTCACGAATGCGGCGTCCATCAGGCCGACGTCGTAGCCCCACGGCTGGCCGGTCGAGGGGTCCGCGATCGTCGCGACCAGGTGGAAGTTCGGGTTCTGGCGCTGCCAGGCCTCGAGGTCGGCCAGGAACGCCGTGCTCGCCGGCGTCCGGTTCGAGTAGAAAAGCGTGACCCGGTGCGGCAGCCGCCGGAGCGCCGCGTCGGCGACGATGCTCCGGAACGGCGTGATCCCGATGCCGCCCGCGAAGAGCACCGCCGGCTTCGCGGCGTTGCGGTGCAGTACGAACGACCCGGACGGACCGTCCAGTTCCACCTCCGAGCCGACCGGGGCCTCGAGGAGCGAACGCTTGAAGGCGCTCCCCGTGAGCCGCGTCGCGAACATCACGCGCGGCAGGTCGGCCGGAGGCGACGCAATCGAGAACGTGCGGCTCGACCCCTTCTCGTCCCGGTACAGAGGCGAGGGGATCGTGACGTCGCACGTCTGGCCGGCTTCGAACGTGAACGGCGCCTGCACCTCGAAGGTGAACCGTGCCGTGGCCTCGGCCACCTGGTCGGTCGCGACGAGTCGTGCGTTCATGAGAACCCCCTTGTCCCAGGCTACGCCGATTTCGCCTCACCGACGAGGTCCCGCGCCGGCAACGGGCCGGCGTCCGGACTCGTCGGCGTTCAGCCCGTCCCCTTCATGCCGAAGGCGATCCCGTTGACCGTGAGCGCGAGAAGGCGGCGGAGCGACTGATCGGCGGGATCCAGCCGCCAGCGCCGCAGGAAACGAATCTGGAGGTAATTGAGCGGATCGACGTACGGGTTGCGCAACCGGATCGACTCGGCAAGGACGGGCTGACTGGCGAGCAGCCGCCGGTGCCCGGTGACGCGCAGCACGGCGGCGACGGTGCGATCGTACTCCGCCGCGATCAGGCCGAACACCGTGCGCCGAACGCGCGCGTCCTCCACCAGCGACGCGTAGCGCCCGGCGATGTAGAGGTCGGTCTTCGCCAGCGACAGCTCGGCGTTGTCGATGAGCGTCGCGAAGAACGGCCAGTTCCGGTAGATCGTCCGCAGGTGCCGTCCGCGTCCGTACGCCTCGAGCGCGTGCCCGACGCCGTACCAGGCGCTGACGAAATGGCGCGACTGGGTCCAGGCGAACACCCAGGGGATGGCGCGCAGTTGGCCGATGTCTCCGTCGCCCGACCGGCGGCTCGGCCGCGAGCCAAGGCGGAGGTGTTCGATGAGATCGATGGGGGTCGCCTGGCGGAAGTAGACCGGGAACTCCGGCGTTCGGTACACGAGCGCCTGGTAGAAGTCGAAGGAGGCCCGCGCCAGCTCGTCGAGGGCCGCCGTCCAGTCCGGCGCCACTCTCGGCGCCCTCAGGCAGGCCGCCTCGAGCACGGCGCTGGTCAACTGCTCCAGGTTCCGCCGCGCGATGACCGGGTTCGAGTACTTGAGCGAGACCACTTCGCCCTGCTCGGTGAGGCGGATGCGTCCGCCGTGCGCCGCGTGCGGCTGCGCGCGCAGGCTCCGGTAGCTCGCTCCGCCGCCCCGGTCGATCGACCCGCCCTTGCCGTGGAAGAAGCGCAGCGCGATGCCCGCCGCGTCGGCGCGGTCGGCCAGCTGGCGTTCGGCGCGGTAGAGGAACCAGTTCGCCGCCAGGTAGCCTCCGTCCTTGTTCGAGTCCGAGTAGCCGAGCATGACCTCCTGGACTCCCCCACGCTCGCGCAGGTGCGCACGGTACCGCTCGGTCGCCCAGAGCTCCGCCATGACGGTGTCGGCGTGGTCGAGGTCCGCGATCGTCTCGAACAGCGGAACGATGTCGGCCCGCGCGCCGGCCAGCCGCGCCACCCGCAGCGCCTCCAACAGGTCCGCCGCCGACCGTGTCATGCTGAGGATGACGTGGTGCGCCGCCGCCTCGCCGTAATCGCGCTGGATGGCCGCGAGCGCGCGCATCTGGGCGAGCGCGTCCCCGGGCGCCGAGGTGAGCGTCGCGCAGTGCGTGCGGAAGTCGAGTTGGGCCAGGTGGAAACCGAAGACCCGCGCCTGCACGAGTACCCGATCAATCCGTCCGGCGGCTGCCCGCCACGCTCCCTGCCGCTCGAGACCCTCCTTGATCCGCTCGAGGCCCCCGATGAGTTCCGCGCAGCCGGCCTCGCCGCTCGACAGGCGGGTGCGGAGCGTCAGCAGGCGGCGGCGATGCACCTCGCCCGGCTGGAAGGGATCGGCGGGCCGGCGGCCGGGCACCGCGTGCGAGAGTTCGGCGATGAGCGCGTCGCACTCGACAACGTAGTGCGCCACGGCGCGCTCGCGCTGGCGCGCGAGGGTGGCGAGGCTCACCTCGGGCGTGACGAACGGGTTGCCGTCGCGATCACCGCCAATCCAGCTCCCCAGCGTCAGGAAGACCCGCCGCCTCCTCGCGCGCGGGTAGGCGCGCTTCAGCTCCCGGTCGACGACGCCGTAGAAGTCCGCCACCGCCGGGAGGATGGTTCGCTCGACCAGGAACAGCGCGTGGTCCACCTCGTCGAGCGGCCCCACGCGCCGTTCGCGCGTCTCCGCGGTGTGCCAGAGGGTCTCGAGGATCTCGTCCGGGTCGTCGAAGCTCGCCGCCAGCCGCAAGAGGTGCTTCAGCGTCGTCCGCCGCTTGGCCTCGGTCGGGTGCGCGGTCAGGACGGGCTCGATGTCCAGCCGGTCGAGGCAGCGCTGCAGCGCGGCCGTCGTCACTCCCCTCGCGCGAAGCTCCTCGAACGTGCGGCGGATCGACTGCGGAGGGTCAGGGCGGGCCAACAGGTGTCGGACCCTGGCGCGCTCCTCGCACAGGTTGACGAGTTGGAAGAACAGGCTGAAGGCGTGTGCCACCTCGTGGGCGGCGTCGGGCGTCAGCGCGCCCACCAGCCGGCGCTTGGCCCGAATGGCCGCCGGATCGCGGCGCCTGCGGATGGCCTTGGACAGCCGGCGCAGCCGCTCGACGCGAGCGTAGGCCGCCGCGCCCGCCTGTTCGCGGACGATGCGGCCCAGACGCGTGACGATGAAGTCGACCTCGCGTCGCAGTTGGTCGTCCATGGCGGGGAACCCTACACTTCAGAGTAGCAGAGGACGGGCTAGGGGGAGATCGGCCATCTTGCGGTCGTGCGATCTTGCGATCTTGCGAAGTACGAAGTGCCGGACAGGAGACGGCGAGGGAGGCCGTCCTGAGCCATTTGACACGACGGCGGCGTGACGATAGGGTAAGCGGACCACAACCCTGCGTGCCGGGCTCGCACTCGGGGAGAACCGCCCGCCGAGTCGCCATGACCTTGCCCTCGGGTGACCCATGATCTGCCGAATGTCGGTTGTCTCCGCTCTTGCCGTTGCCATCTGTGTGCTCTCCGTCGCCGCCGCTCCCTCGACGGCACTCCCGCAGGGCCCCGCGGCCGCCCGGCCCGGCGCGATGAGCCGGGACTGGAAGCGGGTCCGGACACCGAACATCGAGGCGGTCGGCAACGCCTCGGCCGAGGACATGCGCCGGATCGTCGGTCAACTGGAGGTCTTCCGCTCGAACCTCGTCCGGCGGTTTCTCGGACTTCGCACCATGTCGTCGCTGCCGACGCTGGTCGTGATCTTCAAGGACGAATCGGCCTTCGATCGCTTCAGGCCGCGCGACGAGAAAGGGCGCAAGCAGGGACTGGTCAGCGCCTACTTCGGCGAGCAGCCCGACACGAGCCTCATCGTGCTGCCGGGGCGCCTGCAGGCGGAGGACTCGCTCCAGCCGGCGTTCCACGAGGTACTTCCACTTCGTGGCCCGGCGGAACATGCCGAACGCCCCGGCGTGGCTCAGCGAAGGCCTCGCGGAGTACTACTCGACGTTCAGGTTCGATCCGGCCGCGGGCAAGAGCGTCGTCGGGTCGGTCCTGCCCAATCACGTGCAGTGGCTCCGACAAGAGACGATGATCCCCCTGGACGACCTGCTCTCACGGGATGGGGCCTCGAAGATCCTGCGCTCAGGAAATTACCGCCAGGTCGCGACGTTCTATGCAGAATCGTGGGGGCTCGTGCACTACCTCATGCTCAGCGGGAGCCGTTCGGGCGAAGCGCGGTTCACGGCCTATCTCGCGGCGACCGGCCGCGGCGAGCCGATCGGCCAGGCGTTCCGCTCGGCCTTCGGCATGACGACCGCGGACGCGGCCACGCGCCTGGCCGCCTACGCGAAGCAGACGACGTTCCCGATGCTGGGCGTCCCGCAACTGGCGGACACCATCATGATCGAACCCGTGGTGACACCGCTGACCGAGGCGGAAGCCACGTTCGTCCAGGGCGACCTGCTGGGGCGGTTGGGCGTGAGGGCGGAGGCCGAGCGAACGCTCGAGCGGGCGCTGGCCCTCGACCCGTCCTCGTCCGAGGCGAAGCTGGCGCTCGCCATCCTGCGCTTCTCTCCAGGTCAGGCCTCGGCAACCATCGACGCGCTCCGACCGATCGCGGACGCGGAGCCCGGAAACCTGCGGGCGCATCTCGCCCTTGCGGAGGCGTACGGAGCCGCGGAACGTTACGAGGAAGCGCTCGCCGAGTACTCGAAAGCCATCGCTTCCAACGACCAGGCGACCGCCGGCTGGTTCGGCCGCGCCGTTTCGGCGCTGGCGCTGGGACGCGACGAAGAGTCCGACAAGGCAGTCGCCCAGCTGCAGGCGATCGACGGGATGCCCAACTGGTACCGGTCCATGGCGTATCAGGGGTTCGACCTGGGCAACTTCGGCGCCGCCGCCCGGAACGCACGGGCCTTCATCGACAGCGCCGGGCGCGGGGCGGATTCCTCGCCTTACATGGCGTTGGTGGGATCGGTGAGCCTCGGGCGGCTGGGTCGCCAGGCGGATGGCGAGAAGTTGCTCGCGGAGATCAGACCGGACGTCGCGCCACAGTCGTGGGTTTCCCGGGTGCTGGACTTCATGCAGGGCAGGCTGGACTCCGAGCGGCTCCTTTCGTCGGCTAAGGACGTGAACGAGCAGACCGAGGCGCACGCCTACATCGGCTTCCAGTTGCTGGCGGCGGGACAGCGCGACGAGGCGGTCGCGCACCTGCGCTGGGTCACGGAGCACGGCACGCGGACGTTCTACGAGTACGGGATGGCCGCCGCCGAGCTGAAGCGAATCGCGAAGGCCGCCGCCGAGAAGAAGTGATGCCCCGCGGCCGGCATCCGCCGCCGCGCCCCGTTACCGCCCGGAAGCCGGGGTGAACAGCGCCTCGATGCTGGAACCGAAGTAGAGCACGACCACGCACGATTGTCCCTTCTCGCCGCACCGCATTTCGCCCGTCGTGAGCACGCGGGCCGGCGTCGGGTCGGGAAACGTGAGCAGGAAGCTGGACCTGCGGACGTAGGCGAGCACGGGCTCGAGCTCGGCATCCTTGGTCAGCGCCCGGACCTCGGGTTGCTTCGACCCGTTGGTGAAGACCGCCACGAAGTCGATCTTGCCGGCTTTCGGGCTCGCGCGGACGTACTCGGCCGTTCGCTCCGACAGTACCCGGGCCCGCGCCTGATCGATGGCCCGGTCGACCATCGCCTCGCTGTTCCCCACCATGCGGAGCAATCTCGCGCGTACGGGGCGGGACTCGGCGTAGACGAGCGACTCGGCGGCGTACTGGACCGCGGAGGTCTGCCACGCCGGTCCGAGTTTCTCCGCCACCTGCGACAGATGCTTCGAGATGGTGGCGTCGGTGCGAATGCTCCGCGCGGCCGCGAGGAGCTTCTCGGCGCCGGCGTAGTTCCCCTTCTTGAACGCGGCCCACCCCAGCGCGTGCCACGATGCCGAGAGGCCCCGGCAGCGGCGGGCGTCGTCTGGCTTCGCCGTGTTCAGGTCCAGTTTCAGCGAGTCGGCCTCCGCCCGACGCCGCGCGGCGGTCGCGTCGGCCACGGCGCGATCGACCTCGACACCGGCGTCGATGAGGTCCAAGGCGATCTCGCTCGCGACCTCGGCGTCCGACGATGCCTTGCGTGCCCGTTCAAAAGCCGCGAGGGCGTTTGCCGTGTCTCCGAGCTTCAGCAGCGCCGCGCCGAGCCGCTCCGCGACGACGGCGTTGTCGGGGGTGATCTGCTCGGCCTTGGCCAGCTCGGATGCGGCCTCCTTGTAATCGGGCGAATCCTCGAGCAGCAGTTCACCGAGATTCCGGTAGGCGTACTTGTGCAGCGGCACGACCTCGACCTGCTTCCGGTAGGCGGCGATCGCCTCCGGCCTCCGCTTCAGATGCGCCAGGGCCCAGCCGAGGTGATTCCACGCCTCCTTGTGAAACGGTTCGACCTTGACCTGATGTTCGAAAGCGCTCACCGCCTCGGCCCAACGGGACCGCGCGTCGTAGGCCAGGCCGAGCGCGTCCCAGGCGTCCGGATCCTGAGGCGCGAGTTCGACGACGCGTGTCAACGTCCCAAGCGCGCCGGCGAAGTCACTGGCGCCGTATTGCGAGAGGCCCAGTCTGTAGAGCTCCGTCGGCGTGGCATCGGCCGCCGCCGAGGCCGGCCCGGCCTTCGCGGTGTCGAGTGCGACCTCCTGGGCTTCGTCCGACCGCACGGCGGCAACAAAGGCCAAGTAGTCGCGCATCCGCTCGGCTGGAAGCTCTACGGCCCTGCTGGTCAGGACGCGCTCGACCGTCAGGCGCGAGCCGTCCAATTGGTGCGTGGATCGGGTACTCGGCGTAGTCTCGGGTGATGGTGACATCGACCGGCACCGTCGGCAGGAACCCGGCCGGCAGGTCAATCGTCGCCGAGACGGTCGCCTCCTCGGCCAGCGACCATGGCTTCAGGTGGGGCTTGTCCTTCCAGTCGTTCTCGGTCGAGTACGGGAGGGTCATCGCCTCAATCGGAAGAACCAGCTTCTTGTCCTTCGACCGGTCGAACCAGTTCTCGTGCCTGACCCGAAACGCGAGGCGGAGCGGGTCCCTGGCGACGGACGGGTCCGGGATGCTCGGCTCGGTGAGTTCGCCGATCAGACCCAACCCCCCTGCCAACGCCTTCAGGAAATCGCTCCGATCGTCGGCCGAGAGCGTCCGCAGCACCGTCCGCGTGAATACCTCGTCGTCGCCGCGAACTTCGATGGTCGCGCGGCCCTCGAGCGTTCCCACGGCGGAAAGGCGAGCCTCGACGCGCGTGCGCCGGAAGCACGGGAATGGCGGCGCGGCTGGGGTCGTCACCAACCGCACGACCCCGCCCGGTCCCGTCCCGGCCGGTGCCGTCCCGTCGGCCACCAGCACGACCGCGGTCTTGTCCCTGAGCGCCGGCGCAATCAGGCCGAACGGGGCAATGCCCGAGGCGCTGTCGAGCCACACCCAGTCGCTCTCGCGGGGGCCGAGCACGCCAACGGTGATCATGTGGTCGGTCTGCGCGAACGTCGGGAGGTCGCGCTCGAGCACCTGGGTGGTCGAGATGAGCGCCGGGTAGGTGCGGATGCCGACCGCGCGGGCCAGAGCGGAGAGCAGCGTGTGGCGGTCCTTGCAGTCGCCGTAGCGGTTGGCAAGCACCTCGGACGCCGTGTGCGGGACCAGCGCTCCGGACCCGAACGACAGGCTCAGGTACCGGCGCTGCGTCGCAACGAATTCGAACAGCACCCGGAGTTTGTCGGCCGGGCTCGTCAATCCCCGGGTCAGTTCCTCGGCCTTCGCGACCACGTCCGCGGCCGGCTTGTCGCGGTCGCGCGCGGCATTCAGGTACCACTTGCCCAGTTCCTCCCACGATCGGAACGTCGTCAGGAGGACGTCCGGCGGGTCGAGCCGGCCGTCCCGGGCGCGCTGGAGCATCTCGGTGACCGGCTGCGCCTCGGGGTTCGATCGCGTCCAGCGGTAGATTCGCCGCCCCGCGCGAGGCCCGGCACCGCGGCCTGGAGCTGGTGGAGGTCCGTCATCACGTTGGGCAGGGCCTGGATCGACGTGTCCTTGATTGCATCGGCCGCGGCCCGGTTGACCTGGCCGGATGGTTTGCGGACCTCGAGATGCTCGAACCTGGCCGTCCCGAACGAGGCGTTGTAGGCGTAGGAAACCTGGGCGAGCTGCTGCACCGCCGATTCGGTCATCACGCGCAGTCGAACCGCCGTCTCGAACTCGCCGGTACCGTCGGGCTCGAACCGGGCCTTCGTGTCGAGCTGCTCGAAGACGATGTCCGGGGCTTTCGCCGCAGGCGCTTGACGCGACGCTGATGCCGAGGAGGACTGCGGCGCCGGCTTCGCGAAGGTGGCCTGGTGAGAGGGCCACGCGGCGGCGCAGAGGACCGACATTGCGACGAGGAACCTACGGCGATTGATCATGGGGATGGGGCTCCGGCGAACAATCGCGGCCATCTCACCGGCGGTGACGGCAGGGCGTATCTTACACTACCGGTCACCGGGAGAGCCGGAGCGGCGGGGCCCGTGTACACACGAAGGGCCGCGCGGTGACGCCGCGCGGCCCTTCGTCGGCGGCCCTGAAGGGCCGCGCTACACTCGGAAATCCCTGAGCCCCAGACCCGGCCTCGGCCCGGAGCCTGAAGCCTTGGGCCCGGAGCCTTCTTGCTACTTCCCGCTCGGCCCGCGGCGGCTGCCCGAACCCTTCCGGGCCGCGGCGCGCACCTGGCTCTTGGTCTCGGTGGCGGCGGCCTCGCCTTCGGCGGCCTCGGCCGCGCGCTTGCCGCGGAGCCGGTCGGCCGCGTTCTTGAGCCGCCCGCCGACGCTCTTCGGCTTGCCGCCCGCCTCTTCCTTCTCCGCCTTCTCGGCCTTGGCCTTCGGGTCGAACTCGAACCCGAGCAGCTCGACCATGGCGAGGTCGGCCGCGTCCCCCTGGCGGAAGCCGATCCGCATCAGGCGGGTGTAGCCGCCGGGCCGGGAGGCGTAGCGCGGCGCGATGTCGGTGAAGAGCTTCGCCACGGTGTCGCGGTTCGGGATGTCGCGCAGCACCTCGCGCCGGGCGATCAGGGCCCGCCCGTCGCCGCCGTCGGCGAGACCGCGCTTGGCGAGCGTGATCAGGCGCTCGACGAAGGGGCGCAGTTCCTTGGCCTTGGGCACGGTGGTCTCGATGTGCCCGTGCTGGAGGAGCGCCTGCGCCTGGTTGCGCAGCATGGCGATCCGGTGCTCGGTGACCCGCCCCAGCTTTCGATTGGCTACTCGGTGACGCATTGATGAACCTCTATCCCCGGTCCGGCCGGCTCGCGCCGGGGTCCGCTACTCCGTCTGTCCCTGCGCCGGCTGATCGAGCCGCATGCCCAGGCTCAGACCCATCGTCTGGAGGATTTCCTTGATCTCGTTGAGCGACTTGCGGCCGAAGTTCTTCGTCTTGAGCATCTCGCCTTCGGTCTTCTGCACGAGCTCGCGGATCGTCCTGATGTTCGCGTTCTTGAGGCAGTTGTAGGAGCGGACCGACAGCTCGAGTTCCTCGACCGACTTGTCGAGGTTCTCGTTCGACACCGCGCCCAGCGCGGCCTCGGCCTCGGCCTCGGGCGCCAGCTCGGCGACGTCCTCGAGGTTGATGAAGATGTTGAGGTGCTCGCGCACCAGCTTGGCGGCGTTCGACACCGCGTCGCGGGGCGTGACGGCGCCGTTGGTCCAGACGTCGACCGTGAGCTTCTCGTAGTCGGTCGTCTGGCCGAGGCGGGCGGCCTCGACGAGGTAGTTGACCTTCTTGACCGGCGAGTGGACCGAGTCGATCGGGATCCAGCCGATGCCGAGGTC
The DNA here is from genome assembly GCA_963776495.1 of uncultured Acidobacteriota bacterium. Taxonomy (GTDB): domain Bacteria; phylum Acidobacteriota; class Vicinamibacteria; order Vicinamibacterales; family Fen-181; genus FEN-299. The sequence continues at coordinate 115,072 of CAVZMW010000005.1, forward strand.
GTCGTCGAAGTTCCGGTCCGCCGCGACGTAGCCGCGGCCGCGCTTGACGCGCATCTCCATCTGGAGCGACCCGTGCTCGGACACGGTGGCGATGTGGGCGTCGGGCTCGAGGATCTCCACGTCGCCGTCGGCGACGATGTCCTTGGCCTTGACCTCGCCGGGCCGGTCCACCTTGACGTAGAGCGTCTTGGTGGCGTCGGCGTGCACCTTCAAGGGGATCTGCTTCAGGTTGAGGATGATGTCGGTCGCATCCTCGACCACGCCGGGAATCGGCGAGAACTCGTGCAGAACGCCCTCGATCTTGACGGCGGTGATGGCCGCGCCTTCAATCGACGACAGGAGCACGCGCCGCATCGCGTTCCCGATGGTCGTGCCGAACCCCCGCTCGAACGGCTGGGCGTAGAACTTGCCGAACCGGTCGTTGAGCGTCTCGCGGTCGAACTCCAGCCGCTTGGGCCGCTGGAAACCTTTCCACAGCATCGATCAGTCCTTTCTTGCGCGCCGGGCCGGCACCCGCCGCTCGCGGCGGCGGGTCGGACCGGACTGCCACGGAAGAGCCCCGCGTTACTTCGAGTACAGCTCGACGATCAGCTGCTCCTGGATGGGCAGGTTGATCATGGCGCGCGTCGGCAGCGACACGATACGGCCCTCGAACGTGTCGGGCAGGGCCTGCAGCCACTCGGGCACGCCCCGTCCCTTGACCTCTTCGATCGCGTGCTGGATCGTCACGTTCTTCTGGCTCCGCGCGCGCACCGTCACGGCGTCGCCCGCCTTCACCAGGAACGACGGAATGTCCACCTTCTTGCCGTTGACCGCGAAGTGGCCGTGGCGGACCAGCTCGCGGGCCTGCGGACGCGAGGTGGCCAGCCCCAGGCGGTAGACGACGTTGTCGAGGCGCCGCTCGAGCAGCTGGAGGAGCACCTCGCCGGTGATCCCGCGCTGCCGCTCGGCATTCTCGAAGTAGAGACGGAACTGGTCCTCGAGGACGCCGTAGATCCGCTTGACGCGCTGTTTCTCGCGCAGCTGCAGGCCGTAGCCCGCCAGCTTCTGGGCGCGGCGCTTGCCGTGCTGCCCGGGCGGGAAGTTGCGCTTCTCGATCGCGCACTTCTCGGTGTAGCACCGCTCGCCCTTGAGAAACAGCTTCATGCCTTCACGCCGGCACAGGCGACATACTGGACCGCTGTATCTGGCCATTCTCGGTATTCCTCTGGGGTGATTCCTGAATCCTACTCGCCCTACACCCGGCGCCGCTTGGGCGGCCGGCAGCCGTTGTGCGGGATCGGGGTGACGTCGCGGATCGACTTCACCTCGAGGCCGACCGTCTGCAGCGCGCGGATCGCCGACTCGCGCCCGGCGCCCGGGCCCTTCACGCGCACCTCGACCGACCGCATGCCGAACGCCTTGGCGGCGTTGGCGGCGTTGATGGCCGCCTGCGTCGCCGCGAACGGCGTCCCTTTGCGGGAGCCCTTGAAGCCGATGCCACCGGCCGACGACCACGACACGACGTTCCCCTCGGTGTCGGTGAGGGTGATCACCGTGTTGTTGAACGACGCCTGGACATGGGCGATCCCGTGGTGGATGATGCGCTTCTCGCCACGCTTCTTGAACGTCTTCTTGGCGGTCTTCTTCCCGGTCGATTCGGGCTTCTGCCCCGCCGCCTCGGTCGCTTCGGTCTTGGCCATGCGCTACACCGTCTTCTTCTTGGCAACCGCCCCGCGGCGCGGACCCTTCCGCGTGCGGGCGTTCGTCTTGGTCCGCTGGCCGCGGACGGGGAGCCCGCGGCGGTGGCGGAGGCCGCGATAGCAGCCGATGTCCATCAGCCGCTTGATGTTCATCGAGACGTCCTTGCGCAGGTCGCCCTCGACCCCGCCCTGGTCCTCGATGACGCGCGTGATCTTGCGGACGTCGTCCTCGGACAGATCCTTGACGCGGACGTCCGGGCTCACGCCGGACGCCTTCAGGATCAGGTTCGACCGCGTGCGGCCGATCCCGAAGATGTAGGTCAGGCCGATCTCGACGCGCTTGGTTCGCGGAAGGTCAACCCCTGAGATACGTGCCATAAGTGTGATCCCTCTCGACTACCCCTGCCGCTGCTTGTGCTTCTGGTTCGTGCAGAGCACCCGCACGACACCGCGCCGACGGACGATCTTGCATTTGTCGCAGATGCGCTTGACCGACGCTCGAACTTTCATGACTTTCGATCCTCGCTGCCGGCGGCCTGCTGCCGGCCGGCCGCTATTTGTACCGATACGTGATCCGGCCCCGTGTCAGGTCGTACGGCGACAACTCGATCAGGACCCGGTCCCCCGTGAGGATGCGAATGAAGTTCTTCCGCATCTTGCCCGAGACGTGCGCCAGCACCTGGTGCCTGTTCTCGAGTTCCACCCGGAACATGGCGTTCGGCAGCGACTCGAGCACCACGCCGGTTACTTCAACCGAGTCCTCTTTCGCCACCGCGCCTCCACCCCGTCGGTGGTCGCGAGGCCGGCCGAGGCCAGGACCTCGCCGAACCGCTCGTCGTCGCGGGCCGTCAGCACGAGCGGCCCGTCCCCGGTCACCGCCACCGTGTGCTCGAAGTGCGCCGACAGGCTGTGGTCCCGGGTCACCGCCGTCCAGCCGTCGTCGAGCACGCGCACGGCGGGACGCCCGAGGTTCACCATCGGTTCAATCGCCAGCACCATGCCCTCGGTCAGCCGGGGGCCGCGTCCCGCGGGGCCGTAGTTCGGCACCTGCGGCTCCTCGTGCATCGCCGTGCCAATCCCGTGCCCGACGAACTCCCGGACCACCGAGCAGCCGTGCGACTCCACGTGGCGCTGCACCGCGTCACCGATGTCCGACACCCGCCCGCCGACCTGCATCGCGAGGATGGCGCGGTAGAGCGCCTCCTGCGTCACCCGCATCAGCATCGCGGCCCGCTCGGACACCGCGCCGACCGGGAAGGTCACCGCCGAGTCGCCGACGAACCCGTCGAGCACGGCGCCCACGTCCACCGAGACGATGTCGCCCTCGGCCAGCCGGCGCGTCGGCGAGGGGATCCCGTGGATCACCTCGTCGTTGATCGACACGCACAGCGCGGCGGGATACCCGTGGTACCCCTTGAACGCCGGCGTCGCGCCCGCCGCCCGGATGGCCGCCTCCGCGCGCTCGTCCAGGTCGCCCGTGCTGACGCCCGGCGCGATCGCCCCCGCGAGGTCGGTCAGGACGGCGGCCACCACGCGGTTCGCCGCGCGCATCCGCTCGATCTCCGCCGGGGACTTGCAGACGATCATGGCTCAGGCGGCTCCATGCGCCGACCGGCCCGCCACGCCGTGAGCCAGCCGAGCCGCCACCGCCGCATCCACGGCCGCCGCCAGCTCCTTCGCCACCTGCTCCGGCGCCTGCGCGCCATCCACCGCCCGGAACGTCGGCCGGTCGCGGTAGAAGTCGACCAGCGGCCGCGTGTCCCGCGCGTAGACCTTCAGGCGCTGGCGGATCACCTCTTCGCGGTCGTCGGCGCGCTGGGTGAGCGCCCCGCCGCACCGCGAGCAGGAGACCGGCAGCGGCTGGCCCGCCGTCCCTCGACCTGGCTCGGGACGGTCCTGAGCCTGTCGTTCCTCGACTTCGCCCGGGGCGACCCCGAGCGTGCCGACGGGTCGAAGGGCCGCGGGCACGTCCGCGTTGGCCCCGCACGCGCTGCACACCCGGCGCGAGGTCAGCCGGCGCACCAGCTCCTCGTCGGCCACCGCGATGTCGACCACCACCAGCGGGTCGCGCCCTGCCACCATGACGTCGAGCGCCTGCGCCTGCGCGACCGTCCGGGGGAAGCCGTCCAGCACGAAGCCGGCCTGCGCGTCCGGCTTGGCCAGCCGCTCGCGCACGACGCCCAGGATGATCTCGTCGCTCACCAGGCCGCCCTGCTCCATCACCGCCTTCGCGCGGAGCCCGATCTCGGTCCCGGCCGCCGCCGCCTCGCGCAGCATGTCGCCCGTCGAGATGTGCGGGAGGCGCCGCGCGGCGGCGAACCGCTTCGCCTGCGTCCCCTTCCCCGCCCCGGGCGGCCCCAGCATCACCACGTTCAACGCCATATCGGTCCGGCCTGCGCCTTACGCCCTACGCCGCCTGGCGCAGGGCTGAAGCCCTGCGCGATCCGCTGGTTGTCGGATACCGCACGGCTTCAGCCGTGCGCCACGCCTATCCCCGTCTCCCGTGGATCCGCGTCTTCTTCATGAACCCGTCGTAGTGCCGCATGATGAGCTGCGACTCGATCTGCTGTACCGTGTCCATCGCGACGCCGACGACGATCAGCAGCGAGGTGCCGCCGAAGTAGAACTGCACGTTCATGCCCTCGGTGATGAACTTGGGCAGCGCCGCGTCGAGCTGCTCGCCGATGAACGGGATGCCGATCACCTTGAAGCCCGAGATCAGGAACTGGGGCAGGATCGCCACCAGGGCCAGGTAGATCGCGCCCGCCAGGGTGATGCGCGTCAGGATCGTGTCGATGTACTCGGCCGTCCGCTTGCCCGGCCGGATGCCCGGGATGAACCCGCCGTACTTCCGCATGTTCTCGGCCACGTCGTCCGGGTTGAAGATGATGGCCGTGTAGAAGTAGGCGAAGAAGATGATCCCGATCACGTAGAGCAGCTCGTAGAGCGGGTAGCCGTAGCCCAGCTGCTGCATGAACCGGTCCGCCATCCCCCCGGGGGTCACCTTGAGCATGGCCGCGATGGTCGCCGGGAACGCCAGGATCGACGAGGCGAAGATGACCGGGATGACGCCGCCGGTGTTCACCTTCAGGGGGATGTGCGTGCTCGACCCGCCGTACATCCGCCGCCCCACGACGCGCTTGGCGTACTGCACCATCACGCGCCGGTGGCCGCGCTCGACGAAGATGATCGCCGCCACGACGACCACCATCAGCGCCAGCAGGATGATCAGCCGGATCGGGCCCATCTGGCCGGTGCGCAACTGGTCGAGCGTCGACAGCACCGCGCGCGGCAGGCCGACGACGATGCCCGCGAAGATGATGAGCGACATCCCGTTGCCGACGCCGCGCTCGGTGATCTGCTCGCCCAGCCACATGATGAAGGTGGTGCCGGTCGTCAGCGTCAGCACCGTCATCAGCCGGAATCCCATGCCCGGGTTGAAGACCAGCGGCAGGCCGCCGCTGATCTTCGTCTGGCTCTCGAGCCAGATCGCGATCCCCAGCGACTGGATCACGCTGAGCAGGATCGTGCCGTAGCGGGTGTACTGCGTGATCTTCCGCCGCCCGAGCTCGCCTTCCTTGGAGAGGCGCTCGAGGTAGGGCCAGACCACCGTCAGCAGCTGCAGGATGATCGACGCGCTGATGTAGGGCATGATGCCCAGCGCGAAGATCGTCACCCGCGACAGGTTCCCGCCCGAGAACATGTCGTAGAGGCCGAACAGGTTGTTCTTCGCCTGATCGGCCAGGAGCGCCAGCGCGGCGGTGTTCACGCCCGGCGTCGGGATGTGATGGCCCACGCGGTAGACCCCGAGCAGCGCGAGGGTGAAGAACACCCGGTTGCGCAGGTCCTTGACCGCGAAGATATTCCTGAGGGTCTCAACCATAGGGATTTCTTCCCCACGGCTCGAGGCTCAAGGCTCAGGGCTCAGGGGGCCATGGGCCGCCTGAGCCTTGAGTCCTGAGCCGTGAGCCCGTTTGTTACGCTCCGGCTGCGAGGATCGGCTCGGCCGCGCCGCCGGCGGCGGCGATCTTCTCGGCGGCCTTGCCGCTGAACTTGTGGGCGCGCACAATCAGCGCCTTCGTCACCTCGCCGCGGGCCAGCACCTTGACCGGCTGATCGGCGGCGCCGCCGATGAGCCCCCGCTCCCGCAGCAGCTCCGGCGTCACCACCGTGCCCGCGTCGAAGCGCTCCGCGAGGGTGTCCAGGTTGACGACGGCGTACTCGACGCGGAACGGGTTGAAGAACCCGCGCTTGGGCACGCGCCGGTGCAGCGGCATCTGCCCGCCTTCGAACCCGCGCTTGTGCTTGAAGCCGGAGCGCGACTTCGCGCCCTTCTCGCCGCGGCCGGCGGTCACGCCGTTCCCCGAGCCCTGGCCGCGCCCGACGCGCTTCTTGGAGTGCTTGGCGCCCTTCGGCGGCTTGAGATTGGTCAAATCCATAGCGTCCCTACTTCACTTCCACGAGGTGCCGCACCTTGAGGAGCATGCCGCGCATCTCGGGCGTGTCGGCGACCTCGATCGTGTGGCGGATGCGCCGGAGGCCGATGCTCCGGACGATGTCGCCCTGCTTCTTGTTGAACCCGATGGTGCTGCGCACCTGCGTGACCGTCAGCGTCCTGCCACCGGCCGTCTTCTTGGTTGCCATGAGCCGTCCTTGCCTCCGCGATCTCGCGCGCGGCCGCCGGCCGCGCGCCCGCCTCCGTGTCCGAAGGCTAGGCGTCCGTTCTCTCGGGGGCCGCCGCGGGAGCCGGAGCCGGCGACGCCGGGCGGCCCGACATCTCCTCCAGCGTCTTGCCCCGCATCCGCGCCACGGCCACCGGGTCCTTGAGGCCCAGCAGCCCGGCGAACGTCGCGCGCACGACGTTGTGCCCGTTGTCCGACCCGAGCGACTTGGTCAGGATGTTGCTGATGCCGGCCGATTCGACCACCGCGCGCACCGCGCCGCCGGCGATGATGCCCGTGCCGTCGGGCGCCGGCTTCAGCAGCACGGCGCCCGCGCCGTAGCGGCCGACGATCTCGTGGGGGATCGTCGTGCCGATGAGCGGCACGCGGATCAGGCTCTTCTTGGCCGCCTCGATCCCCTTCTTGATGGCCGACGGCACCTCGCGCGCCTTGCCGACGCCGAAGCCCACCACGCCGTGCCCGTCGCCGACGACCACCAGGGCGCTGAAGCTCAGGTTCTTGCCGCCCTTGACGACCTTGGTGACGCGGTTGATGGCCACGACCGTGTCCTTGAGGTCGAGCTGCGACGGGTCGATCTTCTCGCGTGTTCGAATCATAGGTCTGAATCCTGCAGGATCCGGGATTCGGGATTCGGGATTCGGGACGCCCCCGAAATCCGCCTGACTCCTGAATCCTGATTCCTGAATCCTACTTAGAACTCCAATCCCGCTTTTCGTGCCGCCTCGGCGACCGCCTTGATGCGGCCGTGGTAGAGGAACCCGTTCCGGTCGAACACGGCCTGCTTGAACCCCTTCTCGATCAGGCGCTCGGCGATGGTCCGGCCGATGAGCTCCGCGCCGGCCAGGTTGCCGCCGCGCACCTGCTCGCTCATCTTCGCCTTCACGGCCGGTTCCACCGTCGAGGCCGCCGCCACCGTGCGCCCGGCCGCGTCGTCGACCGCCTGGACGTAGATGTGCACCACGCTGCGGAACACGGTGAGGCGGGGCCGCTCGGCCGACCCGACAATCCGTTTGCGCAGCCGCAGCTTGATGCGGTCGCGCCGGTCTTCCTTGGTCCGAATCTTCATAGATCCTGCTCTCGTGTCTTCACGGGACCCCTGGTCCCGAGGTCCTCACGGCCGGCTGACGACTGATGGCCGACGGCTGACGGCGGTTTCGCGCCGCCGGCGTCTCTGGCCACTGCCCGCTGGCAACTGGCCACTACGCTCCGGTCTTCCCGACCTTCTTCTTCAGCACCTCGCCGGTGTACCGCACCCCCTTCTGCTTGTAGGGGTCCGGCTTCCGCATGCGGCGGATGTCGGCGGCGACCTGGCCCACCGCCTGCCGGTCGATGCCGGTGACGGTGACGTGCGTCTGCTTCTCGATCGTGATGTCGATCCCCTGGGGGATGTCGAATACGATCGGGTGCGAGTAGCCGAGGGCGAACACCACCTGGCGCCCCTTCAGCTCGGCGCGGTAGCCGATCCCGACGATGTCGAGCTCGCGCTTGAAGCCCTCGGTCACGCCGGCGACGGCGTTGGCGACCAGGCTCCGGCCGAGGCCGTGGAACTTGCCGAGGTCCTTGTCGTCGCGGATCGTCCTGGCGATCAGCTGGCCGTCGCGCACTTCGAACGCGATGCCGGGCGGGCACGCCTGCCGCAGCTTGCCCTTGGGCCCTTGAATCTCCACGGCATCCTCGGTCACGTGGACCGTCACGCCGTTCGGGATCGGGATCGGTTTCTTTCCAATACGGGACATGGTTGCAATCCTGTCGAGTTCGGTGGTCCGTTGTCAGTGGTCAGTCGTCAGTCGATGACGCGTGTCAGACTGGCCGCTGGCCACTGATCACTGACCGCTGATCGTCCCTACCACACGTTGCAGAGCACCTCGCCGCCGATGCCGGCCCGGCTGGCGTCGCGGCCGGTCATCAGGCCCCTCGACGTCGTCAGGATGCTGATGCCGAGTCCGGCGAGGACGGGCGGCACCTCGTCGTGGCCGAAGTAGACGCGCCGGCCGGGGCGGCTGATGCGCTCGATCCCGGTGATCACGCGTTCGCCGCGCGCGCCGTACTTCAGGAAGACGCGCACGAACTTCTGCGGCGTCCGGGCCCCCTCGGGCGTCTCCTCGACGATCTTGTAGCCCTGGACGTAGCCCTCGGCCGCGAGGATGCGCGCGATCTCGACCTTCAGCGTCGACGCCGGGATGTCGACGCGCGGCCGCTTGGCCCCCACGGCGTTGCGGATGCGCGTGAGCATGTCAGCAATCGGATCAGTCATAACTCGTGAACCTTGTCGTTCTCCCGGGTGGTCCGCTCGCGCGAACAGTTCGGGGTTTCGGCGGCCGATGCCGCGCTCTTACCAGCTGCTCTTGATGACGCCCGTGATGTCCCCTTCGAGCGCGAGCTTGCGAAAGCACAGCCGGCACAGGCCGAACTTCCGGATGTAGCCGCGGGGACGCCCGCACAGCCGGCAGCGGTGCCGCAGGCGGATCTTGTACTTCGGCGTCTTCAGCTCTTTGACTCTCTTCGCGGTCGTAGCCATTTACAGATCCTTGTCGGCTCAGGGCTCAGGGCGCAGGGCTCAGGGAACTCCAGGCCGTGAGCCGGCCTGAGCCGTGAGCCGTGAGCCCTGGGCCTTACGCTGTCCTGAACGGCATCCCGAGGAGCTGCAGCAGCCGCCGCGCCTCCTCGTCGGTCCTGGCCGTCGTCACCACCGAGACGTTCATCCCCCGCGCCTTGTCGACCTTCATGTAGTCGATCTCGGGGAACAGCAGCTGGTCGCGCAGCCCCATCGTGAAGTTGCCGCGGCCGTCGAAGCCCTTGGTCGAGACGCCCTTGAAGTCGCGGACGCGCGGCAGCGCGATGTTCATCAGGCGGTCGAGGAATTCGTACATCCGGTCGCCGCGCAGCGTGACCATCGTGCCGACGGGCATGCCCTTGCGGACCTTGAAGGCGGCGATCGACTTCTTGGCCCGGGTCGTGACGGGGTGCTGGCCGGTGATGCGGCCGACCTCGTCGGCGCCCTGGTCGATCAGCTTGACGTTCTGCGTCGCCTCGCCCAGCCCCATGTTCACCACGACCTTCTCCACCTTGGGGATGGCCATGACGTTCGTGTAGCCGAACTCCTTCTTGAGGCCGGGGACGACGTCCTTGAGGTAGCGTTCCTTCAGCCGGGTCATTTGTCCACCACTCCCTCGCACTTGCGGCAGAAGCGCACCTTCCGCCCGTCGCCCAGCACGCGGCGGCCGATCCGGGTCGGCTTGCCGCACTCGGGGCAGACCAGCTGGACGTTCGACGCGTGGAGCGGGGCTTCCCGCTTCGCGATGCCGCCCTTGACGTTCTTGGACGGGTTCGGCTTGGTGTGGCGGCTGATGATGTTCACGCCCTCGACCACCAGGCGGTTGTCGGCGGGCTCGACCTTCAGCACGCGGCCCCGCTTGCCGCGGTCCTTCCCCGTCGTCACGAGGACGTTGTCGTTCTTCCGAATTGGCGTTTCCAGACGGGACATATCGACGTTCCTCAGGATTCGGGATTCGGGATTCGGGATTCGGCTCTGGCTCCTGAATCCTGGCTCCTGAATCCTACTGCCGCATCTCTCAGAGCACCTCGGGCGCGAGCGAGATGATCTTCATGAACTTCCGTTCGCGCAGTTCGCGGGCGACCGGGCCGAACACGCGCGTCCCGATCGGTTCGTGCTCGTCGTTGATGAGCACGGCCGCGTTGCGGTCGAAGCGGATGTAGCTGCCGTCCTTGCGGCGCTGCTCCTTCCGGGTGCGGACGATGACGGCCTTCACCACGGAGCCCTTCTTGACGTTCGAGTCGGGCACCGCCTCCTTGACCGACGCGGTGACGATGTCGCCGAGCCGGGCGTAGCGCCCGGTGGACCCGCCGATCGGGTTGATGACCGAGATCTTGCGGGCGCCGGAGTTGTCGGCGACGTCGAGGATCGAGCGCATCTGGATCATGCCGCACCCCCGGACTTCTCGGGCTCGGCGGCCAGCTGGGCCTCGGCCTCACGGGCCTTGACGTCCACCGCCCGGCGGACGATGCGCGTCACGACCCACCGCTTGCGGCGGCTCATCGGGCGGCCCTCGACGATCTCGACCAGGTCGCCGAGCTTCGCCTCGTTCCCCTCGTTGTGCGCGAGGAAGGTGGACGTGCGGCGCTGGATCTTGCCGTACAGCGGGTGGCGCACCTGGCGCTCGACCGCGACCACCACGCTCTTCTCCATGCGGTCGCTGGTGACGACCCCTTGAACGCGTGCTTTGTCAGCCATCGTCCTAGCTCCTGCCCGCCGGGGCGGTCTTCTGGCGCAGCACCGTCTTGACGCGCGCCAGATCGCGGCGGACCTGCCGCAGCTTCAGCGGGACATCGAGGTGCCCCATGGCCTTCTGGATCCGGAGCCGGAAGATCTGATCGTCCAGGTCGCGCTCGCGGTTCCTCAGGTCGTCCTCGTTCAGTTCTTGCAGTTCGCGAGCCTTCGTCATACAGCCGCCTCCTGGGCGAAGCGCGCGGCGAAGCGGGTGCGGATCGGCAGCTTGGCGGCGGCCAGGCGCATGGCTTCCTTGGCCTCCAGCTCGGTGACCCCTTCCATCTCGAAGAGGATCTTGCCGGGCCGGACCACGGCGACCCACTCCTCGGGCGCGCCCTTGCCCTTGCCCATTCGTGTTTCCTGCGGCTTCTTGGTCACGGGCTTGTCGGGAAACACGCGGACCCAGATCTTGCCGCCGCGCTTGATGAACCGCGTCATCGCCACGCGGGCCGCCTCGATCTGGCGCGCCGTCATCCAGCACGGCTCCATCGCCTTGAGCCCGTAGTCGCCGAACGCGACGTCGGACCCGCGCCACGCCTTCCCCGCCATGCGGCCGCGCTGCTGCTTGCGGTACTTGACCTTCTTCGGCATCAACATAAAGCACCTTACGCTGTCGGCTCAGGGCTCACGGCTCAGGGCTCAGGCCGGCCTTGGGCCGCTTGAGCCTTGAGCCGTCTGCTATCCTCGCGCCTCGCCCCTCGGCTGGCGGCGCGGCACCCGGTAGTCTTCCTCGCGGCCCACGCGCGGCTCGAGACGCTCGCCCTTGTAGAGCCACGTCTTGACGCCGATCTGGCCGTAGGTCGTGCTCGCCTCGGCGAACCCGTAGTCGAGGTCCGCCCGGAGCGTCTGCAGCGGCAGCTGCCCGTGCAGGTACCACTCCGAGCGCGCGATCTCGGCGCCGTTCAGGCGGCCGGAGACGCGGACCTTGATGCCGCGGGCTCCGAAGCGCAGCGCCGACTCGACCGCCTTGCGCATGGCGCGGCGGAAGGCGACGCGCTTCTCGAGCTGCATGGCCACCGACTCGGCGATCAGCTGCGCATCCAGTTCGGGCTTCTGAATCTCCTGGATGTTGATGAACACCTCGCGGTTGGTCCGGCGCTTGACCTCTTCCTTCAGCTTGTCGACCTCCGCCCCCTTGCGCCCGATGATGATGCCGGGCCGCGAGGTGTGGATGTCGATCTTCAGCTTGTTGGCCGCGCGCTCGATCTCGATGCGCGAGACGCCCGCGTGCGCGAACCTCCGCTTCAGCTCGCTCCTGAGCGCCAGGTCCTCGTGCAGCAGCTTCTGGTAGTCGCGGTCGGAGTACCACCGCGATCGCCACGTCTTGTTGAAGCCGAGCCGGAATCCGTACGGGTGAACCTTCTGACCCACGAGACGCTCCTAGTCTTCATCGGAAGGCGGGCCATGAGGCCCGCCCTACAGGTACTCCGCGCGGGCGGCCGGCGGCTGAAACGCCGCCCTCCGCCTTCCGCCTACTGCTGCTCCAACGCCTTCGCCGCCGCCTTCGCCGCCGGCCTGGACGCGCCCGCCGGCTTGCGCGCGCGGCGCTTCGGGGCGCCCTCGGGCGCCGCCGCCGCGATCTTCTGCGGCCGCTCGGTCACGTGCACCGTCAGGTGCGCGGTGCGCTTGACGACGCGGAAGGCCCGGCCCATCGGGGCGGGGCGGATCCGCTTCATCGTCGGCCCCTGGCCGGCGTAGCAGGCCGACACGAAGAGCCGGTCGACGTCGCCGCCGAACCCTTCCTTCTGCTGCGCGTTCGCGATGGCCGAGCGCAGCACCTTGCCGATGTCGCGCGCCACGTGCTTGCGGGAGAACTGCAGCAGCGCGATCGCCTTGTTGGCGTCGCACCCGCGGATGAGGTCCAGCACCAGCCCCGCCTTCTGGGCCGACGTGCGGACGTACTTGGCCGTCGCTTCTCCCTGGATCATGATGCGCTACCCCCGCCCGGCTTCGGGGCCGCCGCGGCCGAGGCTGCGCCCGGCGCCGCCGGCGCCGCCGCCGCGGCCGCTGCCTTCTCGCTCTTGGTGGTATGGCCCTTGAAGGTCCTGGTCGGCGCGAACTCGCCGAGCTTGTGGCCCACCATGTTCTCGGTCACGTACACCGGCACGAACTTCCGGCCGTTGTGCACCGCGAGCGTGTGACCGACCATCTCGGGCACCACGGTCGACCGCCGTGACCAGGTCTTGATGACCTTCTTGTCGCCGCCGCGATTCATCGCCTCCACCTTCTCGAGCAAGGGGGTGTCGATGAACGGGCCCTTCTTGAGTGATCTGCTCATAAGATCTTCCGCAGCTGGCAGCTGGCGGCTGGCAGCGGGCAGCGGAACGGCAGCTTCCGCTGCCCGCTGCCGGCTGCCGGCTGCCGGCTACTTGGGTCGCCTTTGCACGATGAACTGGTCGGTCGACTTCCGGTTGCGCGTCTTGTAGCCCTTGGTCGGCATGCCCCACGGCGACACCGGGTGCCGGCCGCCGGAGGTCTTGCCCTCGCCGCCGCCGAGCGGGTGATCGACCGGGTTCATGGCCACGCCGCGGACGTGCGGGCGCTTGCCGAGCCAGCGGCTCCTGCCGGCCTTGCCGTAGGAGACGTTCTCGTGATCGATGTTGCCCACCTGCCCGATCGTCGCCAGGCACTCCATGTTGATCTTGCGCAGCTCGCCCGACGGCATCTTCACCGTCGCGTAGTCGCCTTCCTTGGCGATCAGCTGCACCGACGACCCGGCGCCGCGCGCCACCTGCCCGCCGCGCCCGGGCCGAAGCTCCACGTTGTGGATCGTCGTGCCGAGCGGGATGTTCTTGAGCGGCAGGGCGTTGCCCGGCAGGATGTCGACGTTGTCGCCGCAGACCACCGAGTCGCCGACCTTCAGCCCGTTCGGCTGCAGGATGTAGCGCTTGTCGCCGTCGGCGTACTGCACCAGCGCGATCCGCGACGAGCGGTTCGGGTCGTACTCGACGGTGATGATCTTGCCGGGGATGTCGCGCTTGTCCCGCTTGAAGTCGATCACGCGGTACATCCGCTTGTGGCCGCCGCCGCGCCACCAGCTGGTCAGCTCGCCCTGGTTGTTGCGCCCGCCCGACTTGTGGAGGGGTTCGGTGAGCGGCTTGTACGGCCGGTTCGTCGTGATCTCGTCGAACACCTGGACCGTCTGGAACCGCCGCCCCGCCGACGTGGGTTTGTATGTGCGAATGGGCATGGCTCTCCTTACGCCCCTTCCAGGAACTCGGGCATCTTCTGGCCGACACGGAGTCGCACGTACGCCTTCTTCCAGTCGGAACGGCGCCCGGAGAAACGGCCCTGCCGCTTCACCTTCCCGTGCACGAGCGTGGTCCGCACGCTCTCCACCTTCGATCCGAGCAGCTTCTCGATCGCCTGCTTGACCTCCACCTTGGTCGCGTCGGAGGCCACGTGGAACACGATCGTCCGGCCGTCCTCGCGCTGGATGGTGGTCTTCTCGGTGATGAGAGGCCGCCTGATGACGTCTGTGAGTTTCATCGCTACCCCAGCACTTCCTGCAGCCGCTCGAGGGCCGCGCGCGTCATCACGACCCGCCCGGCGCCGGCCAGGTCGCGAGCCGTCAGGCGCCCGGATTCGACGGGCCGCACGCCCTCCAGGTTGCGGACGGCGAGGGCGAGCTTCTCGTCGAGCTTCACGTCGACGAGCAGGCCCTTGCCGGCCACGCCCAGGCGCTTGAGCATCTCGGCGGCCGCCCTGGTCTTGATCGTGTCGGCGGCCAGCTGGTCCACGACGACGATTCCGCCGCCCTGCAGCCGGGCCGACAGCGCCGCGCGCAGCGCGCCGCGCTCGACCTTCTTGGGCACGCGGTAGTCGTAGCTGCGCGGCTGCGGGCCGAACACGGTGCCGCCCTTGCGCCACAGCGGGTTCCGGGCCTCGCCGACGCGCGCCCGGCCGGTGCCCTTCTGGCGCCACGGCTTCTTGCCCGTGCCGCTCACCAGGCCGCGGGTCTTGGTCATGTGCGTGCCGCGCCGCTCGGCGGCGTTGGCGTGCACGACCGACTCCCACACCAAGTGGTCCTTGATGCGCCCGCCGAACAGCTCGTCGCTCACCTCGAGCGTGCCGACCTTCTCGTTCTGAGTGTTGACGACGTCCAGGTTCATGGCTCTCGCTCGCTACTTCTTGCCCTTCGGTTTCTCGACCTGGGGCACACGCACCGGCTTGGCCGCGACGGCCTTGCGGATGATCAGGTACCCGCCGTCCGCGCCCGGCACCGCGCCGCGCACCATCAGCAGGTGGTTGTCCGCGTCGATCCGCTCCACGCGCAGGTTCCGGGTCGTCACCCGCTCGCTGCCCATGTGGCCCGGGCCGCGCATCCCCTTGACGACGCGCGACGGGTACGACGAGGCGCCGATCGACCCGGGCGCCCGGTGGAACATCGACCCGTGGGTCGCGGCGCCGCCGCGGAAGTTGTGCCGCTTCATGACGCCCTGGAACCCCATGCCGCGGCTGGTGCCGATGGCGTCCACGCGGTCGCCGACGCTGAAGATCGAGACCATCACCGGGTCGCCCGCCTTCATCGCCTCGCCGTCCTTGGCCAGCGTCACCTCGCGGCGCACGCGCGTCGGCGGCACGGCGGCCTTCTTGTAGTGGCCGGCCAGCGCCTTGGTCACCTTCGCAGGGCGTGCCTCGACCAGGCCCAGCTGCACCGCCTCGTAGCCGTCGCGCGCGGCGCCCTTCGCCTGGACGACGACGCACGGGCCGGCCTTGATCACCGTCACGGGCCGCACGGTCCCGTCCTCGGCGAACAGCTGCGTCATTCCGACTTTCCTGCCGATGATTCCTGTAACCATTTTCGTATCCCGCCGGCTCAGGGCTCACGGCTCAGGGCTCACGGCCGAATCCGACCCAGGCCTGAGCCAGCCTGAGCCCTGAGTCCTGAGCCTTGAGCCTTCGTTACTTCCTGCTGTCCCTGCCGAACGCCTTGATCTCGACGTCCACCCCCGCCGGCAGGTCGAGTTTCATCAGCGCATCGACGGTCTGCGAGGTCGGCTCGAAGATGTCGATCAGGCGCTTGTGGGTGCGGATCTCGAACTGCTCGCGCGACTTCTTGTCCACGTGCGGCGAGCGGAGGACCGTCCACTTGTTCTTCTCGGTCGGCAGCGGAATCGGCCCCGCCAGCCGGGCGCCCGTGTTCTTCGCCGTGTTCACGATCTCGGCGGTGGACTGGTCGAGCACCCGGGGGTCGTACGCCTTGAGGCGGATGCGGATCTTGTCGCCAAACTGTGTTGACATAACTCGCTTCGCTCGCTCTCAGGATTCGGGAATCGGGATTCGGGATTCAGGGACAGACCTGATTCCTGACTCCTGACGCCTGATTCCTTCGCTACTCGAGGATTTCCGTGACCGTCCCCGCGCCGACCGTGCGGCCGCCCTCGCGGATCGCGAACTTCGACCCCTTCTCGATCGCCACCGGCGTGATCAGCTCCGCCCGGATGCTCGTGTTGTCCCCGGGCATCACCATCTCCACGCCCTCCGGCAGGAACATCGACCCCGTCACGTCGGTCGTCCGCAGGTAGAACTGCGGCCGGTACCCGTTGAAGAACGGCGTGTGCCGCCCCCCCTCGTCCTTCGACAGCACGTACACTTCCGCCTTGAACTTCGTGTGCGGCGTGATCGACCCCGGCTTGGCCAGCACCTGCCCGCGCTCCACGTCCGTCTTCTCCAGCCCGCGCAGCAGCACCCCGATGTTGTCCCCCGCCACCCCTTCGTCGAGCAGCTTCTTGAACATCTCGACGCCCGTGACGATCTTCTTCATCGTCGGCCGGAACCCGATGATCTCCACTTCCTCGCCCACCTTCACCTTGCCCCGCTCCACGCGCCCGGTCACCACCGTCCCGCGCCCCGAGATCGAGAACACGTCCTCGATCGGCATCAGGAACGGCTTGTCCACCTCGCGCTGCGGCATCGGCACGTAGCTGTCCAGCGCCTCCAGCAGGGCCTCGATCCCCTTCGCCCCGTCCGGATCCCCCTGCAGCGCCTTCAGCGCCGACACCCGCACCACCGGCACGTCATCGCCGGGGAACCCATACGAGGTCAGGAGCTCCCGCACCTCCAGCTCCACCAGGTCCAGCAGCTCCGGGTCGTCGACCGCGTCCACCTTGTTCAGCGCCACCACCAGGCACGGCACTTCCACCTGCCGCGCCAGCAGCACGTGCTCCCGCGTCTGCGGCATCGGCCCGTCCACCGCCGACACCACCACGATCGCCCCGTCCATCTGCGCCGCGCCCGTGATCATGTTCTTGATGTAGTCCGCGTGCCCCGGGCAGTCCACGTGCGCGTAGTGCCGCTTGGCCGAGCTGTACTCGACGTGGCTCGTCGCGATCGTCAGGATCTTCGTCGCGTCGCGGCGCCCCTGCGATTCCGACGCCTTCGCCACCTCGTCATACGACACGTACTTCGCCCAGCCCTTGTCGGCCGCCACCTTCGTCAGCGCCGCCGTCAGCGTGGTCTTCCCGTGGTCGATGTGCCCGATCGTCCCCACGTTCACGTGCGGTTTCGTGCGGTCAAATTTTTCTTTCGCCATGGCTGTATGTCTCCGCTCACTTGCCCTGAATGCGCGCGACGACCTCTTCGCTCACGTTCTGGGGCGCCTGCTCGTACCGTTCGAAGTGCATCGTGTAGGTCGCCCGGCCCTGGGTGCGCGACCGCAGGTCGGTGGCGTACCCGAACATCTCCGACAGGGGCACCCGCGCGTTGACGATCTGCGTGCCGCCGCGGGCCTCCATCGAGACGATCCGGCCGCGGCGCGCGCTCACGTCGCCCATGATGTCGCCCATGTACTCCTCGGGCACCACCACCTCGACCTTCATCACCGGTTCGAGCAGGACGGGGCCCGCGCGCCGGGCCGCCTCCTTGAACGCCATCGACCCGGCGATCTTGAACGCCAGTTCCGACGAGTCCACGTCGTGGGACGATCCGTCGTAGAGCGCGATCGACACGTCGTCGACCGGGTAGCCGGCCAGCACGCCGGTGGAGAGCGCCTCGCGGATCCCCTCCTCGACCGGCTTGATGAACTCGCGGGGGATCGCGCCGCCGACGATCTCGTTCTTGAACTCGAACCCCTCGCCCGGCTTGCGCGGGGCGAGGCGGATCTTGACGTGGCCGTACTGGCCGTGGCCGCCGGTCTGACGGATGTAGCGGCCCTCGGCCTGCGCCGGCTGCGTCAGCGTCTCCTTGTAGGCGACCTGCGGGCGGCCGACGCTCGCCTCGACGCCGAACTCGCGCTTCAGGCGGTCGACGATGATCTCGAGGTGCAGCTCGCCCATCCCGCTGATGATGACCTGGCCGGTGTCGACGTCGGTCTGCACGCGGAAGGTCGGGTCCTCGGCCTGCAGCTTGCCGAGGCCCATGCCGAGCTTCTCCTGGTCGGCCTTGGTCCGCGGCTCGATCGCCAGCGTGATGACCGGCTCGGGGAAGACCATCGACTCGAGGACGACCGGGCGCTTCTCCTCGCAGATCGTGTCGCCGGTGGTCACGCTGCGCAGGCCGACGGCGGCGGCGATGTCGCCCGCGTAGACTTCCTTGATCTCCTCGCGCTTGTTGGCGTGCATCTTGAGGAGACGGCCGACGCGTTCGGTCCGGCCGCGGGTCGCGTTGTAGACCGTCGAGCCCGACGCCATCACGCCCGAGTACACGCGGATGAAGGCGAGCTGGCCGACGAACGGGTCGGTCATGATCTTGAAGGCCAGCGCGGAGAACGGCGCGTCGTCGGACGCCGGCCGCTCGACCTGCGTCTCCTCGGTCTTGCGCGGGTCGAGGCCGATGACCGGCGGGATGTCGAGCGGCGAGGGGAGGTAGTCGACCACCGCGTCGAGCAGCGGCTGCACGCCCTTGTTCTTGAAGGCCGAGCCGCAGATGACCGGGACGAACGGCCGCTTCTCGTGGCGCACCGAGCGGACGGCGCGCGTGCGGATGGCCGCGCGCAGCTCGTCCTCGGTGATCGCCTCGCCGGCCACGTACTTCTCGAGCAGCGCGTCGTCGGCCTCGGTCGCCTTCTCGACGAGGATCTCGCGGTAGTGCTTCGCCTCGTCCAGCAGGTCGGCCGGGATCGCCTCGACCACGTACTCGGCGCCGAGCGTCTCGTCCTTGTAGCGGATGGCGCGCATCCCGATGAGGTCGATCACGCCGGTGAAATGCTCCTCGGACCCGATCGGCAGCTGGATCGCCACCGGGTTGGCCTGGAGCTTGCGCTCGATCTGCTCCAGCGTCGCGCGGAAGTCCGCGCCGATGCGGTCCATCTTGTTGACGAAGCAGATGCGAGGGACGCGGTACTTGTCGGCCTGGCGCCAGACCGTCTCCGACTGCGGCTCGACGCCCGAGACGGCGTCGAAGACCGCCACGGCGCCGTCGAGCACGCGCAGCGAGCGCTCGACCTCGGCGGTGAAGTCGACGTGGCCGGGCGTGTCGATGATGTTGATGCGGTGGTCGCGCCAGATGCAGGTGGTGGCGGCGGAGGTGATGGTGATCCCCCGCTCCTGCTCCTGCTCCATCCAGTCCATGACCGCCGTGCCCTCGTGGACCTCACCAATCTTGTACGTGATCCCGGTATAGAACAGGATCCGTTCCGTGGTGGTGGTCTTCCCGGCATCGATGTGGGCCATGATGCCGATGTTCCGAGTGCGATCGAGCGGGACTGAACGGGGCATTGATCTCTTACGTTTCCAGGCTCAGGGCTCAGGGCTTAGGGCTTCGGGCTCGAGCCGGCTTGAGCCGTGAGCCGTGAGCCATCTGTCTACCAGCGATAGTGCGCGAACGCCTTGTTGGCCTCGGCCATCCGGTGCGTGTCCTCGCGCTTCTTGACCGCGCCGCCACGCAGGTTGGCCGCGTCCATCAACTCGTTGGCGAGCTTCTCTTCCATCGTCTTGCCGTCGCCCCGCGAGCGGGAGTAGCCGACGAGCCACCGGATGCTGAGCGACAGGCGCCGGTTCGGGGCGACCTCGATCGGCACCTGGTAGTTGGACCCGCCCACGCGCCGCGACTTGACCTCGAGGCTCGGCTTGACGTTGTCGACCGCCTTCTTGAACACCTTCAAGGGGTCGTCGCCCGTGCGCTCCTTGATGATGTCGAAGCTGCGGTAGAGGATGTGCTCGGCCGTGCTCCGCTTGCCCTCGCTCATGACGGTATTGATGAACTTCGTCACGAGCGCGCTGTTGTAGACAGGGTCCGGCGCGATTTCGCGCTTGGCAATCACTCGTCTGCGTGGCATATGGCTCTCTTGCCGAAGGATTCGGGAGCCAGGATCCAGGAATCAGGGCCTGCCCTGGCTCCGCGAACCTGAATCCCACCGAATCCTGAATCCCGATTCCCGACTCCCGCGTTACGCCTTCGGCCGCTTGGCCCCGTACTTCGACCGGCCCTGCCGGCGGCCCTGGACGCCAACGGCGTCGAGCGTGCCGCGCACGACGTGGTAGCGCACCCCCGGCAGGTCCTTGACGCGGCCGCCGCGGATGAGCACCAGCGAGTGCTCCTGCAGGTTGTGCCCGACACCGGGGATGTAGGTCGTGACCTCGATCCCGTTGGTGAGCCTGACGCGGGCCACCTTGCGGAGGGCCGAGTTCGGCTTCTTGGGCGTCTGGGTGAACACGCGCACGCAGACCCCGCGCTTCTGGGGGTTGTCCTGCAGCGCCGGGCTCTTGGTCTTCACCGCGATTTGCGCGCGGCCCTTGCGTACCAGCTGGCTGATAGTCGGCACGATCACTCCGTCCTCGGGGAAACTGAGCGCCGCCACTCGCGGCGCACGGGCCTGCGACCCGTGTCCCCCCAACGAGAACGGCCGTCCCCGCCTTCGTCCGCCTCCGCCTTTCGGCTTCGGCGTGACTTCGGCGGCGACTGGCCTTACGTTGTCCCGGGCCTAGAAGCGGCTGCCGGCGTATCGCTGCCGGCGCTTGGCACCCGGAACGGTTACCCTATAGAAATTGTTTGACTCGCCGCAGGCTTCGCCGCCTGGCGGGCGGCTCGAACCTCGATAGGAAGGGGCGCACGGACCACCGCGTTCTCTGTCCATGCTCGCCCGCTTCGCGCGGTCCGTACGCTAGATAGGGTTTCCTAGCGCCGGAGAACCTGACGAATATAACATTCTCCCGGCGTCAATGCAAGAGACCCGCCGAATCGCGGAGGGCTTCCGCCATCGCCTCCGAGCCCTGGGCGGGTCGGCCCGCCCGCCCGACGTCCCCCAAGGCCCGCCTTCCAGCCCTTACGGGAGCGCGATCTCGACCGGGTCGCCCGGCGAGTCGACGACGCTCCAGTCCCGGTCCCCGGCCCCGACCTGCGCGATCCGGTCGAGCGGGAGCATCACGTAGCGCCCCGCGCCGACCGCCGCCACCTCGCCGTCCGGCAGGAGGATCTCGCCCGAACCTTCCCAGACCCGCCCTTCCACCTTGACGACGCGACCGACGACCCGCAGCTCGACGCCGAGGGGAACGGGCTTCCTGAACCGGGTCGTGAATTCGGCGGTGACGCCCCACAGCGTGCTGCCCCCCGAGGCCATCACCGCCCGGCCGATCGCCTCGTCGAGCATGGCGGTGACCAGGCCGCCGTGGAGGCGGCCTGGATAGCTCTGGTGCTCGTCACGCGCAATGAAGAGGCCCACGGTTTCGCCGTTTGCGACGTCGTAGAACGACGCCTTCATGCCGGCGGCGTTGGCCAGGCCGCAGACGAGGCACATCCTGGAGTTGGGCTGCTTTCTGATAACGCGCTGGTGCATGGCGGGAGTCCAGAGTCAGGATTCAGGAATCGGGAATCGGGAAGCAGGAATCAGGGTTCGGGAGTCGGTGGCGTCACGGCCGCCACGACGATCATAGCCCACGCCGGCGCCGGGCGACCCCCGAACCACGAATCCCCGCGGGCGTTCGGACCGATATATATCCTGGCGGCGGACACCGCGGCGTTGACCCTCGTCCGCGTGCGACGTATAAGAGATGACGGTGACCCGCGAACTCGTCGACGACGCCGTCAGCCTGGCCCGGTGGTTTCTGGCCGTGCCGGCGGGCCTGCTGCCGCGGCGGTGGTGGGAGGCCTTCGACTCCCTGCCGATCCGGCGCATGGCGGGGTTCTCGGCGCTGGCCACGCTCGCCGTCGCGCTCGCCGTCGGCACCGCGGGCTTCTTCGCCTTCGTGCCCCGGGCCGCGGACGGGATCGCCGACGCGGCGCTGATAGCCGCCCAGAGGCAAGCGGCGGACCCTCGCGGCGGCGACAGGATGTCGATGCTCCCGGCGATGATGGCATCGGGCCTGTCGCCGATCGCCTTCTTCATAGCGACGCCGGCTGGCTGGCTGACGATTTACCTCGGCGTCACCGGCGCGGCCCGCGCGCTGGCCGCCTGGTTCGACGACCCGCTGGGCGACCCGGTGCTCACCGGCCTCGGCATGCTGGCGGTTCGAGGGAGGGACGCGGCGCGCTCGCGGCGAGCCCGCCGCGGGCGCGAGCGCGCGGAAGGGCGGGAGGCGCCCGACCGGCTCTACCCGGCCGCATGGGCCGGGGTGAGCGACGCGGAGCTGGTGCTGGTGTCGTCGCGGCAGAAGCCGGACTGGACCAAGGGGACGTTCGTGATCACGAGCGACAGGTGGTACACGCTGGGGGAACCGTTCGAGATCGATCTGCCCGAAGGCCTGAGGACCATCTACCCGCTGGCCCCGCACAACAGCGGCGAGGTGCTGCGCCGTGCCGTGCCGTACGAGCTGCCGCCGCTGCAGCCCGACGCCGGTCCCGCGCGCCCGCGCACGGGACGCTGACCGGGACCGGATTCACCCACTCGCAATCGACCGTTCCAACACGACAGAGGAGACGACGCGTGCAGATACTTCGGAGGCCCTTGCCCTTTGCGCTCATCACCGTCGTCCTCGCCCTCTCGTGGCCCGTGGCGGCCCGCGCCGCCGATCCCGCCAGGCCCCTGCCCGGCGTCGTCGTGCTGGCCACCGGCGGCACGATCGCCGGCGCGGCGGCGAGCGACGTGCAGACGGGCTACACCTCGGCACAGCTGGGCGTCGAGCAGTTACTCGCCGCGGTCCCGCAGGCCAGGAGCCTCGCCCAGGTTCGCGGCGAACAGATCTCGAACATCGGCTCGCAGGACATGAACGACGCCGTGTGGCTCAAGCTGGCGCGGCGGGTCAACGAGCTGGCGGCGAGGCCCGACGTGTCGGGCGTGGTCATCACGCACGGCACGGACACGCTCGAGGAGACCGCGTTCTTCCTCAACCTGGTCGTCAAGACCGACAAGCCGGTGGTGATGACGGCGGCGATGCGGCCGTCCACCGCGCTCTCCGCGGACGGCCAGCTCAACTTCTACAACGCCGTCGCGGTGGCGGCGAACCGGCAGGCGGCGGGCCGCGGCGTCCTGGTCGTCGTCAACGACGAGATCCACGGCGCCGACTCGCTCACCAAGACGAGCACGACGGCGGTGCAGACGTTCCAGTCGCCGCTCCGGGGGCTGATCGGGACGGTGGACTACGGGGAGTGCGCGTTCTACCGCGGCGCGGTCGGCCGGCACACGGTGGACTCCGAGTTCTCCGTGGACGGGGTGACCCATCTGCCGCGGGTGGACGTCATCATGGCGTACGAGGGCATGGACGGGACGCTCATCGACGCCGCGGTGGCGGCGGGGGCGAAGGGCATCGTGATCGCCGGCGTCGGCAACGGCAACATGACGGCGGCGGCGCTGGCGGCCATCGCGGGGCAGGTCAGGAAGGGCGTCGTCTGTGTCCGCTCGAGCCGGGTCTCCACCGGCACGGTGGGCCGGAACGTGGAGGTGGACGACAACGCGCTGGGGCTGGTGGCGTCGCTCGATCTCAACCCCCAGAAGGCGCGGGTGCTGCTGAGGCTGGCGCTGACGCGGACGACCGACGTGGTGAAGATCCAGCGGTTCTTCGAGCAGGTACCTGAGTTCCGCGCCCCGGGCCCTTCGGCGTCGAGCCCTGAGCCCTGATCCAGGGCCTTCAGTCTTCAGCCCGAAGCCCGAAGCCCGAAGCCCGAAGCCCGAAGCCCGAAGCCCGAAAACAAACGGGCGGGAACCCCGAGGTCCCCGCCCGTATGCACACCCTCACCCGCGCGGGCGCGAGGCCCGTCCTTACTCCCCGACGTCGCCGCCGCGCGGCAGCACGCCCTCCTCGGGCTCCACGAAGTACTCCATCTCGCGCTCGAGTTCGAGCTCCTCCTCGGTCGGCGGCGGCGGAGGCGGCGGCTCGTCCGCCGGGATCCGCACCGTCCGGTAGTACTCGAACCCGGTGCCGGCCGGGATGAGCCGGCCCATGGTGACGTTCTCCTTGAGGCCGCGGAGGTAGTCGACCTTGCCCGAGATCGACGCCTCGGTCAGCACGCGCGTGGTCTCCTGGAACGACGCCGCCGAGATGAACGACTCGGTCGACAGCGACGCCTTGGTAATCCCGAGCAGCACCGGCCGCCCCTCGGCGGGACGCCCGCCGGCGGCCAGCACCCGCTCGTTCTCCTCGAGGAAGCGGAACTTGTCGACGACCTCGTCGATGAGGAACTCGGTGTCGCCGACCTCCTTCTCGATCTTCACCCACCGCATCATCTGCCGCGAGATGACCTCGATGTGCTTGTCGTTGATGTTCACGCCCTGGAGCCGGTAGACCTCCTGGATCTCGTTGACCAGGTACGCCTGCAGCTCCTTCTCGCCGAGGACGGTCAGGATGTCGTGCGGGTTGCGCGGCCCGTCCATCAGCGGGTCGCCCGCCTTGACGTGCTCGCCTTCCTGCACGTTGACGTGCACGCCGCGCGGCACCGAGTACTCGCGCTCCTCGGCGCCCGGCTCGTCGGGCGCGATCATGATCTTGCGGAGCCCCTTGACCGTCGGCCCGTACTTCACCAGGCCGTCGATCTCGCTGATGACCGCGGGGTCGCGCGGTTTGCGCGCCTCGAACAGCTCGACCACGCGCGGCAGGCCGCCCGTGATGTCCTTGGTCTTGGTGGTCTCGCGCGGGATCTTCGCCAGCACCTGGCCCGGCTCGACCGTCTCCCCGTCGCTCACCATCATGTGCGCGCGGGACGGCATGTGGTACTTGCGGAGGACCGTCTTGCCGTCGGCCCTGCGGATCTCGACCGACGGCTGCTTCTTCTCGTCGGGCGAGTCCACGATGATGTAGCGGGAGAGGCCGGTGACCTCGTCCATCTCCTCGTGGACCGTGACGCCCTCGATGATGTCGCGGAACCGGATGACGCCGCCCTCCTCGGTGAGGATCGACGACGTGTACGGGTCCCACTCGACCAGCACCCGGCCCGTCTCGACGTGTTCGCCGTCGCGGACGTTCAGCCGGGCGCCGTAGACGATGGGATACCGCTCGCGGTCGCGCCCCTTGCTGTCCTGGATCACGATCGACCCGGTGCGGTTCATGACGACCAGGCGGTTTTCCTTCTTGTTCTCGACGAACTGCAGCCCCTGGAACCTGACCAGGCCGGGGTTCTTGGCCTCCTGCGTCGACTGCTCGGTGACGCGCGAGGCCGTGCCGCCGATGTGGAACGTCCGCATCGTCAGCTGCGTGCCGGGCTCGCCGATCGACTGGGCGGCGATGACGCCGACCGCCTGGCCGAGCTCGACGAGCTTGCCCGACGAGAGGTCGCGTCCGTAGCACCGCGCGCACACGCCGCGGCGCGACGCGCAGGTGAGCACCGACCGGATCTTGACCTTCTCGACGCCGGCGTCCTGCACCCGGGACGCGAGGTCCTCGGTCATCTCCGTGTTGGGGTCGGCGATGACCTCGCCGGTCACCGGGTCGAGGATCCGTTCGAGCGACACGCGGCCGACGATCCGGTCGCGCAGCGCCTCGATGATCTCGCCGCTCTCGATGATCGCCTTCGCCTCGATGCCGTCGAGGGTGCCGCAGTCGGGCTCGGAGATGATCACGTCCTGCGCGACGTCGACCAGCCGGCGGGTGAGGTAGCCGGAGTCCGCGGTCTTGAGCGCGGTGTCGGCCAGCCCCTTGCGCGCGCCGTGCGTCGAGATGAAGTACTGCAGCACCGTGAGGCCCTCACGGAAGTTCGACGTGATGGGCGTCTCGATGATCTCGCCCGACGGCTTGGCCATCAGGCCGCGCATGCCGGCCAGCTGCCGGATCTGCTGCTTGGACCCGCGGGCGCCGGAGTCCGCCATCACGTAGACGGCGTTGAAGCTCTTGCCCTCGGTGTCCATCTCGCCCATCTCGGTGAACATCTCGTCGGCGATCTTCTCGGTGACGTCCGACCAGATGGCGATCACCTTGTTGTAGCGCTCGCCGTTGGTGATCGCGCCTTCCTGGTACTGCTGCTCGACCTTGATGACCTCCTCGCGCGCCGCTTCGACCAGCGCGGGCTTCTCGCTGGGGATGACGAGGTCGTCGATGCCGATCGACAGCCCCGAGCGGGTGGCGTAGAGGAAGCCGAGGTTCTTCAGGCTGTCGAGCATCTCGACGGTCAGCTGGTGGCCGAAGTCGAGGTAGCAGCGGTTGACCAGCTGCTGCAGCCCCTTCCGCTTGAGCAGGCCGTTGATGTACGGCACCTGCGCGGGCAGCGCGTCGTTGAAGATGACGCGGCCGACGGTGGTGTTGACGATCTTGTGGTCGACCTGCTGGATGTCGGCGTGCAGCACGTCCTGGTCGTCGCGCTGCATGGCCGCCAGGTCCATCAGCGCGCCGGTGTAGCGCAGGCGGATCGGGGTGAGCGTCTCCACCTCCCCCGCCTGCAGCGCGAGCACCACGTCGTCGACGTTCCCGAACGCGCGTCCCTCGCCCTTGGCGCCCACCCGCGCCTTGGTCAGGTAGTAGCAGCCGAGGACGATGTCCTGCGACGGGATCGCGATCGGCGCCCCGTTGGCCGGCGAGAGGATGTTGTTCGACGACATCATCAGCACCGAGGCCTCGATCTGCGCCTCGGGCGACAGCGGGATGTGCACCGCCATCTGGTCGCCGTCGAAGTCGGCGTTGAACGCCGTGCAGACGAGCGGGTGGATGCGGATCGCCTTCCCCTCGACCAGCACCGGCTCGAACGCCTGGATGCCGAGGCGGTGCAGCGTGGGCGCGCGGTTGAGGAGCACCGGGTGCTCCTGGATGACCTCCTCGAGCACGTCCCAGACCTCGGGGCTGGCCTTCTCGACCATCTCCTTGGCCTGCTTGATCGTGGCCACCAGGCCGCGCTGCTCGAGCTTGTTGTAGATGAACGGCTTGAACAGCTCGAGCGCCATCTTCTTCGGCAGCCCGCACTGGTTCAGCTTCAGCTCGGGCCCGACGACGATGACCGAGCGGCCCGAGTAGTCCACGCGCTTGCCGAGCAGGTTCTGGCGGAAGCGCCCCTGCTTCCCCTTCAGGGTGTCGGAGAGCGACTTGAGCGGGCGGTTGTTCGCCCCGCGCAGCACGCGGCCGCGTCGGCCGTTGTCGAACAGCGCGTCGACCGCCTCCTGGAGGATCCGCTTCTCGTTGCGGATGATGACGTCGGGCGCCTTCAGCTCGATGAGCTTCTTCAGCCGGTTGTTCCGGTTGATGACGCGGCGGTAGAGGTCGTTGAGGTCCGAGGTGGCGAACCGGCCGCCGTCGAGCGGCACCAGCGGGCGCAGCTCGGGCGGGATGACCGGGATCACCTCGAGGATCATCCACTCCGGCTTGTTGCTCGACTTGCGAAACGAATCGACGACGCGCAGCCGCTTGGCGTACTTGAGCTGCTTCTGCGCCGAGGTCTCGCGGCGCATCTTCTCGCGCATCTCGAGCGCGAGCTGCTCGACGTCCACCCGCTTGAGCAGCTCCTTGATCGCCTCCGCGCCCATCTGGGCGCGGAACGCGTTGGGGCCGTGGTCCTCGCGCGCCTTCCGGTACTGCTCCTCGGTGAGCAGCTGGTTGGGCTTGAGCTCGGTGCTCCCCACGTCGACGACGACGTAGGCCTCGAAGTAGAGGATCCGCTCGAGGTCGCGCAGGGAGATGTCGAGCAGGTGGCCGATGCGGCTCGGCAGCCCCTTGAAGAACCAGACGTGGCTGACCGGCGTCGCCAGCGCGATGTGCCCGAGGCGCTCGCGCCGGACCTTGGCCTGGGTGACCTCGACGCCGCACTTGTCGCAGACCACGCCGCGGTGCTTCATGCGCTTGTACTTGCCGCACAAGCACTCCCAGTCGGTGATCGGCCCGAAGATCTTGGCGCAGAACAGGCCGTCCCGCTCCGGCTTGAACGTCCGGTAGTTGATCGTCTCCGGCTTGGTGACCTCGCCGTGCGACCAGCCGAGGATCCGTTCGGGTGACGCCAGGCTGATGCGGATGGCGTCGAAGTCGGCCATCAGCGCGGCCTTGTCGTGGAAGCTTGGTTTCATTTGCTCTTATCCAAAATGGCCCGGGGCCCGCCGCTCACCGCCCGGCGCCGACGCCGGGCCTCGTCCGCGAGCCGCGGGCCGTGGGCCCTGAGCCCCGATTCCCTACACGCCCTCTTCGAGCACCGGCGCCCCCGCGGGGGGTGCCGGCGGCTGCGGCCGCTTCTTGAGCGGGATCAGCTCCACGTCGAGGCAGAGCGACTGCAGCTCGCGGATCAGCACGTTGAACGACTCGGGCAGACCCGGCGTGAACGAGGCGTCGCCCTTGACGATGGCCTCGTAGATCTTGGCGCGGCCCGTCACGTCGTCGGACTTGGCGGTGAGCAGCTCCTGGAGGATGTGCGCGGCGCCGTAGGCCTCGAGCGCCCAGACCTCCATCTCCCCGAACCGCTGGCCGCCGAACTGCGCCTTGCCGCCCAGCGGCTGCTGGGTGATGAGCGAGTAGGGCCCGATCGACCGGGCGTGGATCTTGTCGTCGACCAGGTGCGACAGCTTGAGCATGTAGATGTAGCCCACCGTCACTTCCTGCTCGAACCGCTCGCCCGTCATCCCGTCGTACAGCTTCGTCTTGCCGCTGCGGGGGTGGCCCGACTTCTCGAGCCACTCCTTGATCTCCCCCTCGGTGGCGCCGTCGAAGACGGGCGTCGCGAAGTGGAGGCCGAGGGCGTGCGCGGCCCAGCCGAGGTGCGTCTCGAGGATCTGCCCGACGTTCATACGGGACGGGACGCCGAGCGGGTTGAGCACGATCTCGACCGGCGTGCCGTCGGGCAGGTGCGGCATGTCCTCCTCGGCGAGGATGCGCGCGATGACGCCCTTGTTGCCGTGCCGGCCGGCCATCTTGTCGCCGACCGACAGCTTGCGCTTCATGGCGACGTAGGTCTTGACGAGCTTGATGACGCCGGGCGGCAGCTCGTCGCCGCGGCGGATTTTCTCCTTCTTCTCCTCGAACAGCTGGCGGATGACCTCCACCTGCCGCTCGGTGCGCTCCTCGAGGCCGTGCAGCTCGTCCTGCAGGCGGGCGTCGTCGCCGCTGACCTTGAGGCGGAGCATCGACTCGTACGGGACCGGCTGGAGCACCTCGGCGGTCAGCTCGGTGCCCTTGCGCAGGAGCCGCTCGCGGCCGTACTCGTCGGAGAGGTCGGCGCGCAGCGTCTGGCCCTGCACCATCTGGACGATCCGCTTCTTGACCTCGTCGTGAAGGATGCGAACCTCGTCCTGCAGGTTCTTCTCCATCATGTCGAGCTCTTCCTGCTCGATCGCCTTGGCGCGGTCGTCCTTCTCGATGCCCTTCCTGGAGAAGATCTTCACGCCGACGACGATCCCCTCGATGCCGGGGGGGCAGACCAGCGAGGCGTCGCGGACGTCGCCGGCCTTCTCGCCGAAGATGGCGCGCAGCAGCTTCTCTTCCGGCGTCAGCTGCGTCTCGCCCTTCGGCGTGACCTTGCCGACCAGGATGTCGCCCGACTTCACGTAGGCGCCGATCCGGATGATGCCACTGTCGTCGAGGTCCTTGAGCGCGCTCTCGGGCACGTTCGGGATGTCGCGGGTGATCTCCTCGGGCCCGAGCTTGGTGTCGCGCGCCTCGATCTCGAACTCCTCGATGTGGATGGACGTGTAGTAGTCGTCCTTGACCATCCGCTCGGAGACGAGGATCGCGTCCTCGAAGTTGTAGCCGCGCCAGGGCATGAACGCGACGAGCACGTTGCGCCCGAGCGCGAGCTCGCCGAGGTCGGTGCACGGGCCGTCGGCGAGCGCCTGCCCCTTGGCGACCTTCTGGCCGACCTTCACGATCGGCCGCTGGTTGATGCAGGTGTTCTGGTTCGACCGCTTGAACTTGGTGAGGTTGTAGATGTCGGCGCCCATCTCCTTGCCGGCCTCGCCCCCCTCGCCGTGGACGCGGACGACCACGCGCTGGCTGTCCACGAAGTCGACCGTGCCGGACCGGCGCGCCGAGACGACCGCCCCCGAGTCGCGCGCGGTGATGTACTCCATGCCGGTGCCGACCAGCGGCGCGCGGGCGCGGAGCAGCGGCACGGCCTGGCGCTGCATGTTCGAGCCCATCAGCGCGCGGTTGGCGTCGTCGTGCTCGAGGAACGGGATGAGCGACGCGGCCACCGAGACGAGCTGCTTGGGGGAGACGTCGATGTACTCCACGACCTCGCGCGGCGCGAGGATGAAGTCGCCTTCCTTGCGCGCGTTGACCCGGTCCTGCTTCAGGTGCCCGTCGGCGTCGAGCGGCACGTTCGCCTGGGCGATGACGTGCTTGTCCTCCTCCCACGCCGAGAGGTAGTAGGAGTAGGGCTCCCACTCCGCCGGCTTCTTCTTGTGGGCCTTCGCCTGGGTGTTCTCCTCGGTGAGCGCCGCCGCCTCGACGATCTCGCCGGCCTTGAACTTCGTGCCGCCGCCGTCCTGGACGATGACGTAGTCGACGACGCGGCCGTCCCGGACCTTGAGGTACGGCGACTCGATGAAGCCGAACTCGTTGATCCGCGAGTAGCACGACAGCGACGAGATCAGGCCGATGTTCGGGCCTTCCGGCGTCTCGATCGGGCAGATGCGGCCGTAGTGCGTCGGGTGCACGTCGCGCACCTCGAACCCGGCGCGCTCGCGCGAGAGGCCGCCCGGCCCGAGGGCCGACAGCCGCCGCTTGTGGGTGACCTCGGAGAGCGGGTTGGTCTGGTCCATGAACTGCGACAGCTGCGAGGACCCGAAGAACTCGCGAATCGCGGCCATGACCGGCTTCGCGTTGATCAGGTCGTGCGGCATGGCGGTCGCCATTTCCTGGTAGACCGACATCTTCTCCTTGATCGCGCGCTCCATGCGGACCAGCCCGATGCGGAACTGGTTCTCGAGCAGCTCGCCGACCGAGCGGACGCGCCGGTTGCCGAGGTGGTCGATGTCGTCGACCGCGGCCAGGTTGCGCCTGAGCTTGAGCAGGAACCGGATGACCTCGTAGAAGTCCTGCGGGTGCAGGATCTTCTCGTCGAGCGGCGTGTTGAGGCCGAGCTTGGTGTTCAGCTTGAGGCGGCCGACCCGCGAGAAGTCGTACTTCTGCGGGTTGAAGAACATGTTCTCGAACAGCGACCGCGAGCTGTCCTCGGTCGGCGGGTCGCCCGGCCGCAGCCGGCGGTAGATCTCGACCAGCGCCTGCACGTGGTTCTGGATCGTGTCCTTGCGCAGCGTCTGGGAGACGATCGGGCCGATCTCGTCGCGCTCGGGGAAGAAGAT
Source organism: uncultured Acidobacteriota bacterium (assembly GCA_963776495.1). Taxonomy (GTDB): domain Bacteria; phylum Acidobacteriota; class Vicinamibacteria; order Vicinamibacterales; family Fen-181; genus FEN-299. Next base: position 146,236 of record CAVZMW010000005.1, read on the forward strand.
GTCCACGCGCTCGATCCCCTTCTCCTGGAGGATCGAGATCTGGCGCGCCACCAGCTCCTCGTTCGCCTGGACGAGCACCTCGCCCGTCTCCATGTCCACGACGTCCTGGGCGGCGTGCGCCCCCTCGAGTTCCGCGTCGTCGATCTTCACCGCCTCCACGCCCGCCTTCCGCATGGCGAGGATCGCCGAGTTGGTGATCTTCTTGGCCTTGTGGATGACGAGGTCGGAGCCCTTGATCTCGATGTCCTCGCCCGCGCGCAGGCCAACCAGGCTCTCGCTCACGCTCCAGTAGACGCCGGGCTTGAGGTAGAGCCGCTGGACCGTGTAGAAGGTCCGGAGGATCTCCTCGGTGCTCTGGAGGCCGAGGGCGCGCAGGAAGACGGTGGCGAAGAACTTGCGCTTGCGGTCGATGCGGACGTAGAGCAGGTTCTTGGCGTCGTACTCGAACTCGACCCACGACCCGCGGTAGGGGATGATCTGCGCGATATAGAGGGTCTTGTCCTCGGAGTGGAAGAACGCGCCCGGCGAACGGTGGAGCTGGGAGACGATGACGCGCTCGGTCCCGTTGATGATGAAGGTGCCGTTCTCGGTCATCAGCGGGATGTCGCCGAAGTAGACCTCCTGCTCCTTGATGTCGCGGATCGTCTTCACGCCGGTCTCGGGGTCCTTGTTCCAGACCACGAGGCGGATGGTGACCTTGAGGGGCACGGCGTAAGTCATGCCGCGCTCCTGGCACTCGTCCACGTCGTACTTGAGCTTCAGCCCGACCGCCTGCCCGCAGATGTCGCACGCGTCGCCCCGCACCTCGTTGGCGCGGCCGCAGCGCGGGCAGAGCACGTCCCGGTCGCCGTACGGATCCACGACGAGCGTGTTCCCGCAGCCGGCGCACGGCTTGCGCAAGTGGTGCAGGCCGACGAGCTTGCCGCACTTGCACTCCCAGTTGCCGATCGAGTAGTCGATGAACTCGAGCGAGGAGTTCTCCCGGAAGTCGGAAATCGGGAACACCGACTTGAACACCGACTGCAGCCCGGCGTCGTCCCGCTCGGCCGGCAGGCGGTTCATCTGGAGGAAGCGCTCGTACCAGTTCTTCTGGATCTCGATCAGGTTCGGGATCGGGATC
>CAVZMW010000006.1:0-1616179 GCA_963776495.1 uncultured Acidobacteriota bacterium
CGAATGGCGATCGCCTGGTCGCGCAGCTTGTCGGCTTCCTTGATGAGCGCCTGCTGCTGCGCCGGGTCCTTGACCACGAGCGCCTTGGACCGGAGCAGGAGGTTCTTGTAGGTCAGCGCCTCGGAGTAATCCGGCTTGAGCTGCAGCGCCTTGTCGGCGGCCTGGATGCCGAGATCGATGTACTTGAGCTTGTCGGCGTCCTTCAGGCGGAAGTCACGGTAGGCCTTCTCCCAGTAGTAGGACGCGATCGTGTAGAACGCCTCCGGGTTGGTCGGCTCCTTGTCGGCCCGCTCCTGAAGCTCCTGCATCGTTTTCTCGAACTCCCCCTGGCGGTTGTAGAACCCGGCCAGCTGCATGTAGACGTTCGAGTCGTTCGGCCGCATCTCCTTGGCCTTGAGCAGGTACTGCTCGGCGACCTCGAGATTGCCGGCGTCCTCGTACATCTTCGACAGCACGAAGTAATTCTCGAGGTCGGTCGGGTCGAGGCGGATCATCTCCTCGGTGATCTGCACGGCCTGGCCCATGTCATCCGACTTGTCGGGACCGTACGCCGCCCGGAGGTACTTGAGCGCCAAGATCTTCATCTTGGGGTCCTTCTCCTGGTCGACGCACTTCCGGTAGTTCTCGATCGCCTTCTTCAGGTAGGCGTCGTTCTGGGGCTCGCCCTTCCGGCTCACCTTGTACAGGTTGTCGTAGCTGTTGGCGAGGTAGAAATACGCCGAGCTCATGTTCGGGTCGTTCTGGACGACGACCTCGTATTGGTCGGCCGCACGCTTGTAGTCCTGCTGCTGGTAAAGAACGTTCGCTTCCTTGAACGCCTTCCGGGCCTTCAGCACCCCGACTTGTGCGCATCCGACGAGCGTCAGGCTGAAGGCTGCCAGTACAACGACCAGCGATGCCGCCGTGAACCGCCTCTGCATTGCATCCCCCTTGCCCCCGAACCGCGGGAGAGCGGTCTTCTACGGTCTCGGATAATGATCGCGAAGAGAGGTTAATTCGTGTGACCAAATGTGCCGCCCGGCTCCAGCACGAGGGCCCGGGTAGTCCGGCCAGTATAGTGGGCGCAAAATTGACAAGTCAAGCTCGCGCGGAACGCCGTCGCGGCGCGGAAACTTGACCCCCCCTGTGGCCGCCCCTATGATGGGAACCGCGGACACTCCAGTTCGATTAGACACCGCATCCACGTGATCCGTTTCGAGGATTTGCTGGAAAAGGTCCGGGAGTACAACCCGGACGCCGACTTCGAACTGCTGCGCCGGGCCTACGTGTTCTCGGCCCTCGAGCACAAGGGACAGGTGCGCCATTCGGGCGAGCCCTACCTGGTCCACCCGCTCGAGGTCGCCACCATCCTCACCGACATGAAGATGGACCCGGTGACGATCGCCGCCGGCCTCCTCCACGACGTCGTCGAGGACACGCTCACCACCACCGAGCGCCTCGACCGGACGTTCGGCCACGAGGTGGCCCACGTCGTCGAGGGGGTCACCAAGATCGGCGCCATCACCTTCGCGTCGACCGAGGAGCGGCAGGCCGAGAACTTCCGCAAGATGCTGCTGGCGATGGTGGACGACATCCGCGTCATCCTCGTCAAGCTCGCCGACCGCCTGCACAACATGCGGACGCTCAAGTTCCTGCCCGACGACCGCCGGCAGCGGATCGCGCAGGAGACGATCGACATCTACGCCCCGATCGCCAACCGCCTCGGGATGTCGAAGGTGAAGAACGAGCTCGAGGAGCTGGCCTTCCACGCCCTCGAGCCCGAGGCCTACGACCTGCTCCAGGCGAAGGTGGAGCGGCGGCGCAAGGCGAGCGAGGGGGTGGTCGAGCAGCTGCGGCAGACGATCGTCCAGAAGCTGAAGGACGCGCAGGTGCCGGTGGTCGAGGTCGCCGGGCGCACCAAGCACCTGTTCAGCATCCACCAGAAGCTGCGCCGGCAGAAGATCGACCTCGACCAGGTCTACGACTTCGTCGCGCTGCGCGTCATCACCCGGACGATCCGGGACTGCTACGCCGCGCTCGGCATCATCCACCAGACCTGGTCCCCCGTCCCGGGGCGGATCAAGGACTTCATCGCGATGCCCCGCCCGAACGGGTACCAGTCGCTGCACACGTCGGTCATCAGCGAGGCGGGGTTCCCCTTCGAGGTCCAGATCCGCACCGAGGAGATGCACCTGCGCGCGGAAGAAGGCATCGCCGCGCACTGGAAGTACAAGGAGGGACGGGTCGGCGCGGGCCGCGACGAGCCGTACTTCGTCTGGCTGCGGCAGCTGCTCGAAGTCCAGCAGGAGGTCCGCGACCCCCAGGAGTTCCTCCAGAACCTGAAGATCGACCTGTACCCGGAGGAGGTCTACACCTTCACGCCCAAGGGCCAGGTCAAGCCGCTGCCCGCGCGGCGCGACGCCGATCGACTTCGCCTACGCGATCCACACCGACGTCGGCGCCCAGTGCGTGGGCGCGCGCGTGAACGGCCGCATGGTGCCGCTGCGCTCGCACCTCAACAACGGCGACATCGTCGAGATCGTGACGCAGGCCAGGCACACGCCGAGCCGCGACTGGCTGAACTTCGTCGTCACGTCGAAGGCGCGCAACAAGATCAAGCACTTCCTCGAAGGGGAGGAGAAGGTCCGGGCCGTGGACCTCGGCCGCCGGCTGATCGAGAAGGAACTGCGGCGCTTCGACCTCAACACCAAGACGCTGCTGTCGGACCCCGAGCTGCAGCGCGCCGCGACCGCGTCGGGCATGCAGAAGATCGACGAGATGCTGGCCGCGGTCGGGTTCGGCCGGCTGTCGGCCCGCCAGGTCCTCGACAAGCTCGTGCCGACCGGGGACCTCAAGGAGCGGCCGACGACGGGCGTCGTGTCGGCCGTGCGGCGGGCGCTCGCGGGCGACCGGGACCGGATCAAGGTGCGCGGCGCCGACGACATGCTGGTCGTGCGCGCGCGCTGCTGCAACCCGATCCGCGGCGAGAAGATCGTCGGGTACATCACCCGCGGGAAGGGCGTCTCGGTCCACTCGGTGAACTGCCCGAACGTGACGAACCTGCTCTACACGGCCGACCGGCGGATCGACGTCGAGTGGGACCGGGGCGAGGACCAGGGCGGCTACACCGTCGATCTCACGCTCTCGGTCGAGGACCGCAAGGGGCTGCTGGCCGAGATCAGCTCGAAGATCGCCGACGTCAACACCAACATCACCAGCATCGAGGCGAAGACCCACGAGGGCCACCTCGATCACATCGACATGACGATCGAGATCAGCGACGTCAAGCACCTCGACAAGGTGCTCAAGTCGATCCGGAAGGTGGCGGGGGTGCTGGGGGTGGAGCGCGCCGCACGCTGACGGGGATACGGACAGGGACGATCTCGCGATGTGGCGATCTCGGAATCGCGGTCCGCCACTGAGCGAGCTTGCGAAGTAGGAATGACGAAGTAGGAAGTACGAAGTAGGAAGTGCGAAGTACGAAGTAGGAAGTACGAGGTACGAAGTACGAGGTAGAGTCCGCGGCGGCCTGGTGTCACGCCGCGGACGCTCGCACTCCGCACTTCTTACTTCGTACTTCCTACTTCGTACTTTGCGGGTTTCTGTTCGGTGCGTCAGCCGAGGTGGACCACCGCGTCGATCTCGACGCGGACGTCCTTGGGCAGGCGCGAGACCTGAACGGTCACCCGCGCCGGCGCGGGCGAGCCGAAGAACTTCCCGTACTCCTCGTTCAGCGCGGGGAAGTCGTTCATGTCCACCAGGTAGACTGTCGTCTTCACGACCAGCCCGAGCGAGCCGCCGGCCGCGGTCACGATCGCGCGCAGGTTCTCGAGCACGCGCCGCGACTGGACGCGCACGTCGCCGTCCACCACGGCCCCGGTCGCGGGGTCGAGCGGGATCTGGCCCGACACGAAGAGGAACTCGCCGGCCCGGATGGCCTGGGAGTACGGCCCGATGGCCGCCGGCGCGGCCGGTGTCGAAATGGCCTGCGGCATACGCTTACGCCGCCTTGACGACCTTGCCCGAGCGGATGCAGCGCGTGCAGACGCGCAGCCGCTTGGTGCCGCCGCCGACCACCGCGCGGACCGACTGGAGGTTCGGCTCGAACCGCCGGTTCGTCACGTTGTGCGCGTGGCTGATGTTGTGCCCGTACACGGGGCCCTTGCCGCAGATCTCACATCGCTTCGCCATACTCTGCTTCCTGGAAAGAAACCGCCTCCGGCAGTCGGCGCCGGGAACCATCAAGACACGAGCCCCTTATTATAGCAGACATTGCGCCCTACGCCGCCCGGCGGCTGACGACTGACGACTGACGGCTGACGGCTGACGGCTGACGACTCACGGCTGACGACTGACGGCTGACGACTGACGGCTGACGGTCTGCAGACAGCCGAGAACCGCCGTCAGCCTTCAGCCGTCGGCCGTCCGCCTGCTGCTCGCTGGCGTCGGTTCGTCACGGCTTGACCAGCAGCGGCTCGGCGGCTCGACCGCCGGCCGCCCGGCCTCGGCGTCGGTCCGCCGGCCTGCGCGGACGGCCGCGACGAACCGGCCGACGGCCGCCAGCGCGGTGGCCGGCCCCTCGTCGAGGACCGCCCGGGCCCCGCGCGCGCCGCCCTCGAGGTGCCGCAGCACCACCGCCGCGTCGCGCTCGAGGCGCCTGGCCGCCGCGGCATCGGCGTCGGCCACCAGGCTCGCCAGGAACGCCTTCGCGTCGGTCACGAACCGCTGCGCCACGAGCGACTGCGGCCTGTGTTCGTAGATGAGCCCGCGGTCGGCCGTCTCGTAGGTGGCCGCCAGCGCCCCGGCCCCCTCGGCCACGTCCTCGTCCTGCAGCCCCAGCAGTGGGTCGCCCTGCTGAGCCGCCACGAAGCTCAGCAATGCCATGAGGAGGTCCGACTGCGCCGTGGTCAGCCCGTCCCGCATCGCCATCACGATCGCCAGGTCACGCTCCTGCCGGCGGCGGACGCTCGCCGCGGGATGGGCCTGCGCCGCGAGCAGGTAGCCGCAATCGGGCGGGCAGTCGATCTCGACCTGGCGCTTGGACCCGCAGCAGACCGCGCAGATGGTCCGGCCGAGAGCCGGGCATTGCCGCCGGGCGCTCCGCTGCAGACACAGTGGGCAGGACATGGATGCCAGCTTCGCACAGCCTGGGCGCCGGGGCAAGCCGCGGGGGCCGGCTGGGAGATGACAGGCTGACTCCATTTGGCCACACCTGACGAGGCACAAAAGGGACACCGTCGAAGTCCAGAATCGTCGCCGGACGGTGACGCCGGGAAAGATCTCCTGCCGGAGAACCGGATCTGAACAATCGGCGTCTAAATGAGCATCGGCAGGAGGGCCGCCCAGGCGGCGGCCGGCTGAAAGTCGTAATGGGTTGCAATATAAGATGTTACAGCCAGAGCGCCCCTTCGGTTCGGTTGGCGGGCGGTGTAATTCCTACATGGAATGGCTGAGCCAGACTGTGCAGGAACGGCACGTTCTGAGCCGGCAAGCGTGGATCGACGGCGGAAATCCAGTCCGAGCAAAAATGGCAGTTGGTTTGCATAACGGCTCGTGCTAAGATAACGGCTCCAAAATCGGGCCGACGCGGCAGGAAGGAGCGTCAGCGCCATGACGACGACAGCAAAGAAGAGCAAGATCAACACCGAACGCTACAACACCCTCCGGCAGATGCTCGAGGATCGCAAGCGTGAAATCGTCAGCCAGTTGCACGACAAGATCCGGGACGTTCGCACCGAGAACGAAACGGGCAAGATGAGCAACGTCCTCGATCAGGGCGAGAGCTCGGAGGCGGGCATCCAGGAGGACATCGAGTTCGCGTTGATCCAGATGAAGTCGGAGACGCTCAACAAGATCAACGAAGCGCTCGGCCGCCTCGAGGAAGGGTCGTACGGCAACTGCTTCGAGTGCGGGGAGGAAATCGCCCCGCAGCGCCTGCGCGCCCTCCCGTTCGCGGTCCGCTGCCGCGAGTGCGAGGAGGCTCGCGAGACCGCGCAGCGGCGCGAGCGAATGGCGGCCCAGAGGCAGTCATCCTCGGCGCTGTTCTTCGACTCTGCCAATTGATGGCCTGGCCCGCCGGCGGGACGGGGCCTTCGCCGGCCCCACCCCGCCCGGGCGACGCCGGGCGGCGGCCCGGCCTGCGACGGAGTAGCCCGCGATGACCGATCAGTCCGAAGAGCCGGTGTTCGGTGATACTTCGGACGGGGAGCGGGCACCGTCGATCCCCCCGGAACTGCCGGTCCTCCCGCTCCGCGACACCGTCCTGTTCCCGAACTCGTTCATGCCCCTCGCGGTGGCCCGGGAGAGTTCCGTCCGCCTGATCGACGACGCGATCGGCGGCGGCAAGCTCATCGCGGTCTTCACCCAGCGCGACGCCTCGGTGGACGAGCCGGGGCAGGCCGATCTCTACCCGATCGGCACCGCCACCCACATCCACAAGATGTTCAAGCTCTCCGACGGCAGCCTGCGGCTGATCGTCCAGGGGCTGGCGCGTCTCAGGATGGAGCGGGTCGTCTCGAGCGCGCCGTACCTCCGCGCGGAGGTGGTGGCGGCGGCCGAGGGGACGAGCGAGGCGGACAAGCTCGAGATCGACGCGCTGCAGCGGAACATCAAGGCCAACTTCCAGCAGGTCGTCTCGCTCTCGCCGCTGCTCTCGGACGACCTCCAGACGCTGGCCCTCAACATCATCGACCCGGGCAAGCTGGCCGACTTCATCGCCTCGAGCCTGACGACCATCGTCACGCCGGTCAAGCAGGAGGTGCTCGAGACGCTCGACGTCCAGGGCCCGCATGGACCTGCTCAACCGGATCCTCATCAAGGAGCTCGAGGTCCTCGAGCTCGGGTCGAAGATCCAGTCGCAGGTGCAGTCGGAGGTCGGCAAGAACCAGCGCGACTACTTCCTGCGCGAGCAGCTCAAGGCGATCCAGAAGGAACTCGGCGAGGGCGACGACCAGACCAAGGAAATCGAGGAGCTGCGCGAGAAGATCGAGGCGGTCGGGATGCCGGAGCCGGTGAAGAAGGAGGCGGTGCGCGAGCTCGACCGGCTCTCGAAGATGCCGGTGGCCGCCGCCGAGTACACCGTGTCCCGCACCTACCTCGACTGGCTGGTGGCGCTGCCGTGGGCGCGGAGGACGGAGGAAGTGATCGACCTCCAGCGGACCAAGGACACGCTCGACCACGACCACTCCGACATGGTCGACGCCAAGGACCGGATCCTCGAGTACCTCGCCGTGCGCAAGCTCAACCCCGAGGTGAAGGGGCCGATCCTCTGCTTCGTCGGTCCGCCGGGGGTGGGGAAGACCTCGCTCGCCCGGTCGATCGCCTCGTCGGTGGGCCGGAAGTTCGTCCGCATCTCGCTCGGCGGCATGCGCGACGAGGCCGAGATCCGCGGCCACCGCCGCACCTACATCGGCGCCCTGCCCGGCCAGATCATCCAGGGGCTCCGGCGGGCGGAGTCGAAGAACCCGGTGTTCATCCTCGACGAGATCGACAAGCTCGGGTCCGACTTCCGTGGCGACCCGGCGTCGGCGCTGCTCGAGGTCCTCGACCCCGAGCAGAACAACACGTTCCGCGACCACTACCTCGACGTGCCGTTCGACCTCTCCGAGGTGCTGTTCATCACGACGGCCAACGTGCTCGACCCGGTGCCGCCGGCGCTGCGCGACCGGATGGAGGTGCTGGAACTGCCCGGCTACACCGAGGAGGAGAAACTGCGGATCGCGCAGGAACACCTCGTGGCCAAGCAGGTCGCCAACCACGGCCTCACCTCCGAGCTCATCACGTTCGACGAGGAGGCGCTCCGCGCGGTCATCCGCGGCTACACGCGCGAGGCCGGCGTGCGCAACCTCGAGCGGGAAATCGCCGCCCTGTGCCGCAAGGCGGCGCGGCGGCGGGCCGAGGGGCGGGAGGAGCCGATCGCGATCACGCCGGCCGTCGTCATCGAGATGCTGGGCGCCCCGCGGTTCCTCGACGAGGAGATGGAGGAGCGCACCAAGGACCCGGGCGTCGCCATCGGCCTGGCCTGGACGCCCTCCGGCGGCGAGGTGCTGTTCGTCGAGGCGCGGCGGATGAACGGCGCGGGCAGCCTGACGCTGACCGGCCACCTGGGCGACGTGATGAAGGAGTCGGCGCGGGCGGCGCTCTCGGTGTTGCGCGCCAACGCCTCGCGGTACGGCCTCAACCCCGAGTTCTACAAGTCGTCCGAGCTGCACCTCCACGTGCCCTCCGGCGCGATCCCCAAGGACGGTCCGTCGGCCGGCGTGACGATGGCCGTGGCGCTCTGCTCGGAGCTCTCGCGGCGGCCGGTGCGCGGCGACGTCGCCATGACCGGCGAGATCACGCTGTCGGGCCGCGTGCTGCCCGTCGGGGGCATCAAGGAGAAGGTGCTCGCGGCGCGCCGGGTGGGCATCCGCGAGATCATCATGCCGGCCCGCAACGAGCGGAACGTCCTCGAAGACCTGAGCGAGGACCTGCGGCGCGACATGACCGTGCACTTCGTCACGACGATCGACGAAGTGCTGGACCTGGCGCTCACGCAGCCCGTGGCGGAGGCGACGCCCGCGTCGCCTCCGGACGCCGGGGAGCTGCAGCCGAGCGCCGCCTCCTGAGGGGCGGCCGAGGATGGCGGCCATCGTCTACTCGCCCCGCTACCATATCGACCTCGGCGCGCACGTCTTCCCGACCAGCAAGTACCCGCGGCTCCGCGACGCGCTCGTCGCGCGGCGCCTGGCGGCGCCGTCCGACTTCGTCGAGCCGGAGGCGGCCGAGTGGGACGACCTGGCGCTGGTCCACACGACCGACTACCTCGACAAGCTGCGCGCCGGCACGATGAGCGTCGAGGAGCAGGCGCATCTCGAGCTCGATCCGACGCCCTCGGTGGTGGAGGGCTTCCGCCTGATGTGCGGCGGCACGGTGCTCGCCGGCCGCCTCGCGCTCGGCCTGGTTCGCCCGCCCGGGATCGTAGAGCGTCCCGGCGGCGATCCCGGGGCGCACCGCCCGACGCAGGGCCTCGGCCTCCACCTCGGCGGCGGGTTCCACCACGCGTCGGAGGACCACGGCGAAGGCTTCTGCATGTTCAACGACGTGGCGGTGGCCATCCGGGTCCTGCAGCGCGACGGGGCCATCGCGCGGGCGGCCATCGTGGACTGCGACGTCCACCACGGCAACGGGACGGCGTTCATCTTCGCCGGCGACCGCTCGGTGTTCACCTTCTCGATGCACCAGGAGCACAACTACCCGGCGTTCAAGCCGCACAGTTCGCTCGACGTCCACCTGCCCGACTACGCCGACGACGAGCTGTACCTGCGGCACCTGGTCGGGGCGCTGCCGCGCGTCCTGGCGTCGGGACCCGACATCGTCTTCTACCTGGCGGGCGCGGACCCGTTCGAGGAGGACAAGCTGGGCGGCCTGAGCCTCACCAAGGAGGGGCTGCGGCGCCGCGACCGGCTCGTGTTCGCGGCCGCGCGCGAGCTGGACCTGCCGGTGGTGGTGACGCTCGCCGGGGGGTACGCGCACAACGTGGACGACACGGTCGACATCCACGCGGCGACCATGGAAGAGAGCATCAGGACGTTCGCACGGTGAGGACGGGGGACGCGGTGGACGAGACGCGCGGGACGACGCTGACGCACGAGGAGATCTACAAGGGGCGGATCTTCACGGTGGTGCGCGATCGGGTGCGCCTGCCGAAAGGGACCGAGGCCACGCTCGAGATCGTGAGACATCCGGGATCGGTCGTGCTGCTTCCGATGCCGGACGCGCGCCACGTCATCCTGGTGAAGCAGTACCGCTACGCGGTCGACCGGTGGGTCTGGGAACTCGCGGCCGGCACGCTCGAACCCGGCGAGGACCCCGAGGCCGGGGCGGTGCGCGAGTGCGAGGAGGAAACCGGGCTGGCCGCCGGCAGGGCCGAGGCCCTCGGCGCCTTCTACCCGACGCCCGGCTACTGCGACGAGAAGATGAACTACTTCAAGCTCACCGAGCTCGCGCCGCCGGCCGGCCGGCCGGCGGCCAGCCCGGACGCCGACGAAGACATCCGCGCGCGCGCCTTCCCGCTCGACGAGGTGCGCGCGATGATCGCCCGCGGCGAGATCGTCGATCTCAAGACCGTCGCCGGCATCGCGCTCCTGTCCTAGCCGCCCTGCGCCGAGGAGCGTTCGAGCCTGGCCTGGACGATCTGGATCAGGTCCTCCGGAAGAAACGGCTTGCGCAGCACCGGGAGGTTCCGGGCCTCGCAGAACGCCGCCTCGTCCGCCGACATTTCCGCGCCCGTCGTGACGACCACCCGGAGCGTCGGCCGTGCCTCGAGCATCTCCCGCACCAGGGCCAGCCCGTCGTCGTCCGGCAGCATGAGATCGACGATGGCCAGTTCCACGGGGTGCTGCGCCATCAGTTGCCGGGCCTCCTCCGCGGTCGCGGCGGTCAGCGCCGTGACGCCGGCGCCCACGCAGACGTGCTCGAGCCACTTGGCGAGATGGGCGTTCTCGTCGAGGACGAGCACGACGGGCGCGGTCGCCGTGCCGCCGGCCGCGACGAGCGGCGCCTGGTCGGGCCGGAGCGAGAGTCCCTCGCTCTCGGCGTCGGCGTCGATGGTGACCACGCCGCCCGGCCGGGTCCGGCCGTCGGCGACGAGCGCCGCGAGCGGCTGGGTGAGCAGCCGGTGCACGGCCCGCCGCAGCTCACGCGCGCCGTACTCCACGCTCGTCCCGCGCTCGAGCAGGCGCCGCCGCGCCGCCGCCGTCACGTCGATCGTGAACGACCGGTCGGCGAGCCTCGTGTCGATGTGCTGCTGCAGCTCCTCGATGTGGTGATCGAGGATTTCCTCGTAGGCCGCCCGTTCCAGCGCCCGGTAGGTGATCACGACGTCGATGCGGTTCACGAACTCGGGCGAGAACCGGCGGCGCACCGCCGCGAGGGCAATCGCCTGGAGCCGGTCCGCGGTGGCCTCGGCCGACCGCCGATCCACGCCCCGGAACCCGACGTGCGGCTGCGCCTCCTTCAGCATGTCCCGCGCGCCGAGGTTGCTCGTCAGGAAGACGAGGCTCTTCTCGAACGTCACCGAGGTGTTGTCGCCGAGCCGCAGGGTGCCGCGATCGAGGAGGCCGAGGAGCAGCGCGGTGAACGCCGGCGCGGCCTTCTCGATCTCGTCGAACAGGACCAGCGCCAGGTCGCACTGCGGGCTGACCGAGGCGAGCAGGCGCTCCTGGGTCAGCAGCGGCTTCGTCTCGCGGTGGCCGATATAGCCGGGCGGCGCGCCGATCAACTTGGCGACCTCGTGGTCGGACTGGTACTCCGCGCAGTCGATCTTCAGCAGGTGCTTGGTGCTGCCGTGGATGATCTCGGCGAGCGCTTCGACCGTGCGGGTCTTGCCGGTGCCGCTCGGGCCGAGCAGGAGGAAGACCCCGGCCGGGCGATCCGGCGCGTTCAGGCGGGCCTTGTACATCTGCAGGTAGGGCACGATTCGACTGAGCGCGTCGGCCTGTCCGACCACGATGCGCGAGAGGCGGTCGAAGAGCCGCACGCGCGGCGCCGCCGACCCGTGCGGCCGTGATGCCCCTGAGTTCACTGATGGACTCCCCTCGGGGCCCAGTATAGCGCCGCGGGATTGCGATTCCGAGGACCGGCGGCGAGGCCGAGCCGGCTCCGGCTCAGCAGTCCAAAAGGCTGGAAGCCGCTCCCGCGTGTGCGCTATAACGAAGTTCTCAGACCAATCACGACCAGTCCGGGCCCGGCGGCCCGCCGGGCCCGGGGAGTTTCCCCCGCGCGCGGCCCGCGGCCTCGCGCGCCAACACGAATTCGCAAGCTCTCGAAAGGAGCGGTCATGTCAGACAAGCACGAAGCGACGATCCGCCGTCTGATGGACGAAGCGTGGAACAAGGGCAACCTCAAGATCCTCGACGAACTGCTGGCGAAGGATTACGTGGCCCACGACCCGATGTACCCGAGCCGGGACCTCGCAGGGCTGAAGGACCAGATCGGGAAGCTGCGGACCGCGTTCCCCGACTGCCGGTGCGAGATCGACGACCTGCTCTCGGCCGGCGACAAGGTCGTCGTCCGCTGGCGCTTCAGCGGCACGCACAAGAACCAGTTCGAGGGGGTGCCGGCCACCGGCCGGCGCGTCAACGGAACCGGGATGTCGATCGAGCGGTTCGTCGGCGACAGGATCGCCGAGACGTACACGAATTGGGATGCCCTGGGGATGATGCAGCAGCTCGGCGTCGTCACGCTGCCGGGCAAGGCATCGTCGGCCGGGAGGTAGCCGCTGGACGACAGGGGCCGCCCGGCCCACGCACGGGCGGCCCCTGCCCATTCGCTGCGTCAGGGGTCGGAGCTCCGATCCCTAACGGAGGAGCGACCCGCTCCTCGCCTCGTCGTCGCGCGCGAGGAGTTCGTCGAGGACGTTCTGGAGGTCCGGCGGCAGCGGGCAGGTGAACTCCATCCGCGTGCCTTCCCGCGGATGGGTGAACGCCAGCCGCGCGGCGTGGAGGAACGGGCGCTCCAGCCGCTCGACCGCGCGCAGGGCGGCGGGCATCCGGTGCCGGACGCCGCCGTAGGTGTGGTCTCCCACGATCGGGTGGCCGATGGCGCTCAGGTGGACCCGGATTTGATGCGTCCGGCCGGTGGCGATCGCCACGTGGACCAGCGTGAGGCCGCGCAGGTCGCGCGCCGCCGTGATCCGCGTCACCGCCGTCCTCGACCGCCGCGCCCTCGTCGACATCTTCTCGCGGTGGACCGGGTCGCGCCCGAGCGGCAGATCGATCCGGCGCCCCGCATGCACCTCGCCCCAGGCCAGCGCGACGTACTCTTTCTCGACTTCGCGGTCCTGGAACTGGCGGGCGAGCTCGCGGTGCGCGGCGTCGTTCTTCGCGACGACGATCAGGCCGGAGGTGCCCCGATCGAGCCGGTGCACGATCCCCGGGCGAAGCTCGCCGCCGACGCCGCTCAGGTTGTCGGCGTGGAAGAGGAGCGCGTTGACCAGCGTGCCCTCGGCGTGTCCGGCCGCCGGGTGGACGACCATCCCCGCCGGCTTGTCCACCACGATCACGTCGTCGTCCTGGAAGATGACCGGAAGGTCGAGGTCCTGCGCGACCGGCGACGCGGGGGCGGCGTCCGGGACCTCGATGACGACGACGTCGCCCGCCTTGAGCGTGGCGTTCGACTTGGCGCCCCTGCCGCCGATGACCGCGCCGCCGTCCTTGATGATCCGCTGCAGCTGGGAGCGCGAGTGCTGCGGGAGCAGGCCGGCGAGGTAGACGTCGAGCCGGAGGCCGACGCTGTCCGGATCGACGGTGAACTGGTGGCGTTCCATGGGCGATCTACGGGCTGGAGGCGCCTCGGTGGTTCCCGACCCCGAGCATGTCGAGCAGCATCCCGATCACGCCGACCGTGATCGCCGAGTCGGCCACGTTGAACGCCCAGAAGTGGTAGTCCCGCCAGTAGACGTCGACGAAGTCGACGACGACGCCCGCGGCCAGCCGGTCGATCAGGTTGCCGGCCGCCCCGCCCAGGATGAGCGCGAGACCCAGGCGGGCCAGCCGCTGGCGGGGCGAGAGGCCCGCGGCGAACGCGGCGATGCTCACCAGCGCGATCGTCGAGACGAGCGCGATGACGCCGGCCTTGTGCGGGAAGTTGACGGCGTTGAGGACCCCGAACGCGGCGCCGCTGTTCTGCACGTGCGTCAGGTCCAGCAGGCCGGGAATCACGGTCCGGCTGGCGTGCAGGGGCAGGTAGGCCCGCACCAGCGCCTTGGTCGCCTGGTCCAGCGCGACAATGGTGCCGGCCAGGCCCAGCGTCATCGCCGACAGCCGCTTCATGGGCGCGCCTCCGCCAGCGCCGCTTCGCATCGCGGGCACAGGCCCTCGCGCCCCGCGTCGCCGCTCACCTCGGGCACGTAGCGCCAGCACCGGTCGCACCGGACGCCCCCGGCGCGCGAGACGACGATGGTGGCGAAGCTGGTGGCCGACTCGCGGTAGACGGCTCCCTCGTCGTGCCCCGTCGCGTCGCCGACGACGACCTCGGACGCGATGAACAGCGTGGGCAGATCGTCGCGGTGCCGCCCGAGCAGCGCGGCCAGGTCCCCGGCCGCGCGCAGTTCGACCCTCGCCTCGAGCGACTTGCCGACCACCTTCGCCTTTCGCAGCCCCTCGATCTCGACGTTCACCGCGTCGCGCACCTGCATCAGCCGCTGCCACCGCCCGGTGAGATCGGCGTCGAGCAGGCCCTCGAGGCCGGAGGGGAAGTCGGCGAGGTGCACCGAGTCGTCGCGCGTGCCGGGCAGGAAGCGCCAGAGCTCGTCGGCCGTCGTCGGCAGGATCGGCGCGATGAGGCGCGCCAGGCCGTCGGCCATGATGTAGAGCGCCGTCTGGGCCGACCGCCGCTCCGGCGAGTTCGGCGCCAGCGTGTAGAGGCGGTCCTTCGACACGTCGACGTAGAAGGCGCTGATGTCGGACGTGATCAGGGTGTTGATCGCCTGCGGCACCGCCGGGAAGTCGTACGCCTCGTAGGCGCGGAGCACGCGGACCGCGACGTCGGCGTACTTCGCCAGCGCGAACCGGTCCAGCTCCTGCAGCCGGCCGGCCGGCAGCGCGTCGGTCTCGGGCGTGAAGTCGTAGAGGTTCGCCACCAGGATTCGCAGCGTGTTGCGCAGCTTCAGGTACGCCTCGACGACGCGCGCGAGAATCTCCGGGCCGACCCGCATCTCCTCGCGGAAATCGACCATCGACGTCCAGAGCCGCAGGATCTCGGCGCCGCTCTTCTTGATGAGCTCCTGGGGATCGACCGTGTTGCCGAGCGACTTCGACATCTTGCGGCCCTGCTCGTCGACGAAGAACCCGTGGGTGACCACGGCGCGGTAGGGCGCCCGCCCGCGAGTCCCGAGGCCGACGAGGAGCGAGCTCTGGAACCAGCCGCGGTACTGGTCCGATCCCTCGATGTAGAGATCGGCCGGCCACGGCAGGTCGTCGGTGCGGCCGAGCACCGCTTCGTGGCTCGACCCCGAGTCGAACCAGACGTCGAGGATGTCGCGCTCGCGCTCGAACTGGCGGCCCCCGCACTTCGGGCAGGCGAGATCCGCCGGCAGGAACTCCTCGATCGGCCGTTCGTACCAGGCGTCGGCGCCGTGCTCGGCAAACACGGATGCGGCGCGCTCGGCCAGCGGCGCGGTCAGGACCGCTTCGCCGCACTTCACGCAGTCCATCGCCGGGATGGGCACGCCCCACAGGCGCTGCCGCGAGATGCACCAGTCGGGGCGGTTGGCCAGCATGAGCGTCATGCGCTCCTCGCCCCACGCCGGCAGCCACGCGACCTGCTTGACGGCGTCGAGCGACTTCTCCCGCAGCCCCGACGCGTCCATCGCCACGAACCACTGGGAGGTGGCCAGGAAGATCACCGGGTTGTGGCAGCGCCAGCAGTGCGGGTAGGAGTGCTCGAACGACTCGCGGTGCCACAGCCGGCTCCGCTCGTGGAGCGCCGCCTCGATCTGCGGGTTGGCGTCGAAGACCCGCTGTCCCGCGAACAGCTCCACGTCGTCGAGGAAGTGGCCGCCGGGCCCCACCGGCGCGTAGATGTCGAGCCCGTACGACACGCCGGTCGTGAAGTCGTCGGCCCCGTGGCCCGGCGCCGTGTGCACCGCCCCCGTGCCCTGGTCGAGCGTCACGTAGGTGGCGAGCACGCCGACCGAGTCGCGCTCGGTACAGCGGATGGCGGAAGCGCAGGCCCTCGAGCGTGCGCCCGGGGAAGCGCGCGAGCGGCTGGCCGAAGGGCCGGCCCACCTGCTTCGAGACGCTCTCGGCCAGCTCCTCGGCGACCACCACCGTCGTGTCGCCCACCGGGTAGGCCCCGTAGACGAACTCCGGGTGGAACGCGATCGCCAGGTTGGACGGGATCGTCCAGGGCGTCGTCGTCCAGATGAGCACCGACAGGTTGCCGACGTCCTTCAGTTCGGGCACGCGCCCGGCGATTTCGCGCGCCGCCCCGGGCGTGAAGGGGAACTCGACGAAGATCGACGGCGAGGTGTGGGCCTCGTACTCGACTTCGGCCTCGGCCAGCGCGGTCCGGCAGTGGATGCACCAGTGCACCGGCTTCTTGCCCTTGTAGATCATCCCCTGCTCGACGAACCGGCCCAGCGCCCTGACGATCGCGGCCTGGTAGCCGTAGTTCATCGTCAGGTAAGGCGAGGCCCAGTCGCCCATCACGCCGAGCCGCTTGAAGTCGGTCCGCATGATGTCGACAAACCGCGCGGCGTACGCCCGGCAGGCGCGGCGGAAGTCGCCCACCGACATCTGGCGCTTGCGCGGGCCCAGCTCGCGGTCCACCTTCAGCTCGATCGGCAGGCCGTGGCAGTCCCAGCCCGGCACGTACGGGGCGTCGAACCCGGCCATCGTCCGCGAGCGGACGATGACGTCCTTGAGGACCTTGTTGAGCGCCGTGCCGAGATGGATGCGGCCGTTCGCATAGGGCGGGCCGTCGTGGAGGATGAACTTCGGGGCGCCGCGGCGCCGGGCGCGGATGCGGCCGTACAGGTCGGTCGCGTCCCAGTGCTCGATGGCCTTGGGCTCCGCCGTCTGCAGGTTCGCCTTCATCGGGAACCCGGTCTGCGGCAGGTTGAGCGTGTCCTTCCAGTCGGCCATGGCGTCGTGCGTCCCCTGTCTGATGATCCATTCATTCTACATGGAGCGGCGCCGCCGAGGGGCGCCTCCATCTATAATGACCTGATGAGCGACGCTCCCGCCCTTCGCACGGCGTTTCTCGAAAATGGCCTGAAGATCCTCATCCAGGAAGTCCACACCGCCCCGCTCGCCTCGGTCTGGTGCTGGTACAAGGTCGGGTCCCGGGACGAGATGCCCGGCCGGACCGGCGTGTCCCACTGGGTCGAGCACATGAACTTCAAGGGCACGACGAACATCCCCCGCGAGAAGGTCAAGGGGATCATCGAGGAGTTCGGCGGGAGCTGGAACGGCTACACCTGGATCGACCAGACGACCTACCTCGAGACCGCCACGCGCGACGCGCTCGACCGGATGCTCTTCATCGAAGCCGAGCGGATGGCGAACGGCCTCTACGAGCCGGGGGAGTGCGAGTCCGAGCGGACGGTGATCATCTCCGAGCTGCAGGGGGGCGAGAACGACCCCGAGCAGCTGCTCGAGATCGAGGTCAACGCGGCGGCGTTCAAGGCGCACCCGTACGGCCACCCGACGATCGGGTGGCTGGGCGACCTGCAGCGGATGACCCGCGACGATCTCTACGATCACTACCGGCGGTACTACGTCCCCAACAACGCGACGGTCGTCATCGTCGGCGACGTCGACGCCGACGATGCGATCGAGCGCGTCGGTCGTCACTTCGGGACGGCCCTGCCGGGCATCGTGCCGGTCCGGACGCTCAGCGCCGAGCCGGCGCAGCTCGGGGAGCGGCGCGTCGTCGTGCGCAAGGAGGGGACGACGGCCTACCTGAAGGGGGCCTACCACGCCCCGGCCGCGACCGACGAGGACTTCTTCCCGATGCTGATCGCCGACGCCGTGCTGACCGGCGCGAAGGGACTCAATCTCTGGTCGAGCTTCAGGACGCCGCCGCCGCAGCGGAGCGCGCGCCTCTACCGCACGCTCGTCGAGGGACGCCTGGCGTCGGCGGTGTCGGGGAGCCTCATGCCCACCGCCGACCCCTATCTCTACACGATCGCGGTCACGGCGCGCGAGGGCGCCGCGCCGGAGGCCGTCGAACGCGCGACGATGGCCGAACTCGACCGCTTGGCCCGCGACGGGATCACGGCCGAGGAGCTGGAGAAGGCCCGGAACCAGCTGCGCGCCCGGCTGGTGTTCGAGAACGACAGCGTGACCAACCTCGCGCACCAGCTCGGCTACTTCGAGACCATCGCGTCGGTCGACCTCTTCCTGACGATCGGCGACCGGATCCGCCAGGTGACGCGCGACCGCGTCGCGCAGGCGGCGGCCAGGGTGCTGCGGCCGACCAACAGGACGGTGGGCTGGTTCGAGCCGGCCCCGATCGGCAGCGGCGACGAGGGCACAGCGGCCGCCGGGCCGGCGGCCGGAGCGAGAGGCCGGCGATGACGACCGAGACGCGAAGCGGACTCTCCCCGACCCGGCGCCGCCTCGAGAACGGCGCGACCGTGATCGCCAAGCCGTCGCACGTCACGCCGGCCGTGGCCGTTTCCGTGTCGGTGCGGGCGGGCTCGGCCGGCGACCCGGCCGGGCTCGACGGGGCCTCCCACTTCCTTTCCCGCGTCATCGACCGGGGGACCGAGTCGCGGAGCGGCGACGAGCTGGCCGAGCTGCTCGACAGCCGCGGCGTCTCGCTGACCGTGTCGACGATGCGGCACTCGTTCGTCGTGTCGTGCACCTGCCTGTCCGAGGACTTCTCCACGATCCTGGCGCTGATGGCCGACGTCATCAGGAATCCGAGTCTCCCCGACGCCGACGTCGCGACGCGCCGGGGCGAGATCATCACCGCGATCCGGCAGGACCAGGACAACCCCGCGATGGTGGCCGTCGAGGAGCAGCTGGCGCAGCTCTATCCCGGCGGGCATCCGTACGGCCGCCGCCTGAAAGGCACGCTCGAGACGGTGGAGCAGATCGACCGCCGGGTGCTGCGCGGCGTGCACGACGCCCGCTTTTCGCCGGCCGATCTCGTCGTGGTGGCCGTGGGCGACGTGGAGCCGGAGCGGGTCATCGGCGAGACCGGCCTGGCCTTCGGGGACTGGCGCAAGGCGCCGGCCGTCCCGGTCGCGGTGCCGCCGCCCCCGCCGGTCACCGGGCGCCGCCAGGCGGTGTTCCCGATGATGAACAAGTCGCAGGCGGACATCGCGTACGGCTTCAACACCATCGCGCGGCGCGACCCGGCGTACTACGCCTTCTCGCTGATGAACAACGCGCTCGGTCAGTACGCGATGGGCGGTCGCCTCGGCGACAACATCCGCGAGCGCCAGGGCATGGCTTATTACGTCTTCAGCGCGTTCGAGCCGAACCTCGGCGAGGGTCCGCTGGTGATTCGCGCCGGGGTGAACCCGGCCAACGTGGACCGGGCGATCGCCGCCATCGACGACGAGGTCCGCCGGATGGCCGACCGGGGCCTGACCGACCAGGAGTTGGCCGCGTCGAAGCGGTACCTCATCGGGTCGATGCCGAGGATGCTCGAGACCAACGCCGGCATCGCGGCCTTCCTGCTCTCGTGCGAACAGTTCGGCCTCGGCATGGACCACGACAGCAGGCTGCCGGCCCTGCTGGACGCGGTGACGCTCGACGAGGCGAACGCGCTGGCGAGGCGGTTCCTGGTGCCCGAGCGGGCGACGGTGACCGTCGCGGGACCGTACGAGCCGAAGGGTGCCTGAGACCAACGGAGAACCGCCCGTGACGCGCGCCGTGTTCTTCGACGTCGATTTCACGCTCATCTACCCCGGCCCGACGTTCCAGGGCGAGGGCTACCGCCGGTTCTGCGAGAAGCACGGCATTGGCGCGTGCGACCCGTCCGCATTCACGGCGGCGGTCAGCAGCGCGTCGGCGCTCCTGCACGACTCCGACGACCAGGCGTACGACCCGGCGTTCTTCGTGCGCTACATCCGGCACATCATCGAGCGGATGGGAGGGACCGGGCCCGCCATCGACGCCTGCGCCGAGGACATCTACCGCGAGTGGGCCGCGTGCCGCCATTTCGAGCTCTACGACGACGTGCTGCCGGCGCTCGGCGCGCTGCACGCGGGCGGCCTCCAGCTCGGCCTCATCTCGAACACCCACCGGTCGCTGGAGTCGTTCCAGAGCCACTTCGAGCTCGACGGCCTCATCTCGGTGGCGGTCTCCTCGTGCGAGCACGGCTACAACAAGCCGCACCCGAGCATCTTCCGAACCGCGCTCCGCCTGATGGGGCTGCCCGCGGACGAAACGGTGATGGTGGGCGACAGCTTCGCGCACGACATCGAGGGGGCGCGGGCGGTGGGGATGCGGGGCGTGCTGCTGCGGCGCGGCGGGGCGTCGCCCGAGGCCGGGCGCTCGTCGGGCGGGTCCGGAGCGGACAAGGGTCCCGTCATCTCGAGCCTGACGGAGTTGCCGGGGATGCTGCTCGGCGTGTCGGGGAATTGCGTCGTAGGCGGTAGGCAGTAGGCAGTGGGCGGTAGCGCAGGCCTGAAGGCCTGCGCTATCCACAAAGAACCAGATAGCGCAGGCCTTCAGGCCTGCGCTACCCGTGAGTTCCCACAAGATCAACAGATAGCGCAGGGCTTCAGCCCTGCGCCGCGCGACCGTGAGGCGTAAGGCGTGAGGCGGAGAGGCGCCGATGGAATTCCGCACCCTGACGACGATCGAGGAGTTCCGCCAGGTGCTGGCGCTCGAGCAGGAGGTCTGGGGGTACACGATCGCCGCCGACGCGGTGTCGGCGATGATGCTGCTCGTCTCCAGCCGGATCGGCGGGCTCGTCATCGGCGGCTACGACCGCCCCGGGCAAGGCGGGGAGGCGGCCGGCCCGGCGTCGCCCCTCGCCGGATTCGCGTACTCGATGCCCGCCGTCAGGGACGGCCAGCCCTACCAGTGGTCCCACATGCTCGCCGTGAGCGCCGGCTATCGCAACACCGGCCTGGGCTGGCGGCTCAAGATCGAGCAGCGCCGCCTCGTGATGGCTTCGGGCCTCGACCTCATCGCCTGGACGTTCGACCCGCTGCAGGCCGCCAACGCGCACCTGAACTTCGCGAAGCTCGGGACCGTGGCCCGCGAGTACCACGAGAACGAGTATCCCGGCTCGTCGAGCGCGCTGCACGCGGGCACGCCGACCGACCGGCTGGTGGCGGAGTGGTGGCTGCGATCCGGGCGCGTGACCGCGCGGCTGGATTCGGCGGCGCCGGCTGCCGCGCGGAGGACCGACGACGGCCGGCGGCACGCTGCGGCGACGATGCCGATCAACCGCGTGCGTGACGGGAAGGCCTCGCTGGAGCCGGCCGGCCACGACCTCGCCCTCGACGCCGAGCGGCTGGGCGTCGTCATTCCGACGGGCTTCACCGAGATGCAGCAGCGCGATCTGCCCCTCGCCGGGGACTGGCGATCGGCGACGCGCGAGATCTTCGAGGCGTATCTGGCGCGCGGTTACGTGATCGACGACTTCGTCCTCGACCGACCCGCGCGGCGCGGCACCTATCTGCTTACGAGGAGTCTTGAGTTCTGAGTCTTGAGTTCTGAGTCTTGAGTCCTGAGCCTTGAGCCTCCCTACCCGGGAGGCCACGCCATCGGCCGGCCGCCGAGGACGTGCAGGTGGATGTGGAAGACGGTCTGACCCGCCTCGCGGTTGCAGTTGAGCACGGCGCGGTAGCCTCCCTCGGCCACCCCCTTCTCGCGAGCCACTTCCGCCGCCCGCCGCACCATCTCGCCCACCAGACCGTCGTCTTCGACCGTGAGGTCGTTGAGCGTGGCGATGTGCCTGCGCGGGACGACGAGCGCGTGAAGCGGCGCCTGGGGGTTGATGTCCTGCAGGACGACGAGCCGCTCGTCCTGGTAGAGGAACGTGCCGGGGATTTCACCGGCGATGATGCGGCAGAACAGGCAGGACATTCGGACCCTCACTTCGTTCGATGCCAGGCTCAGGGCTTCAGGCTTTGGCCCGTGCCACCAGCGTGCGCGGAATCTGCTGGAAGTCGCTGACGATCCGCACCAGTTCCAGCGGCGACCCGTGCACCAGGCGCTCGACGGCTGCGCCCTGGCCGAAACCGAACTCCATGATAAACCAGCCGCCGGGGGCCAATGCCGCCGGCACCGCCGAGAGCAGCGCGCGGACCACGTCGAGGCCGTCGGGGCCTCCGTCGAGCGCCTCCCGCGGCTCCCAGTCGCGCACCTCGGGGTCGAGCTGCGCGATGTCGGCCGTCGGGATGTACGGCGGGTTGGAGACGACGAGCGCGGCCGTGCCGCCGGCACTCCCGAGGAGCGAGGCGCGCAGGAACTCGATCCGGCGAGCGACGCCGTGCCGCTCGGCGTTGCGCGCGGCCACGGCCAGCGCCGCCGGCGAGACGTCGGTCGCGACGATGCGGGCGGCCGGGAACTCGAGGGCCAGGCAGATGGCGAGACATCCGCTGCCCGTGCCGACGTCGACGATGAGAGGGGCGGCTGCAAGAGCAGGGCTACCCTTCGACCCTTCGACAAGCTCAGGGTCGCCCTGAGCAAGGTCGAAGGGCGACTCGACCGCTTCGCGGTCTCGCTCAGGGCACCCCGAGCGACGTCGAGGGGTGAAGCCTCGCCCTACCGCGAAGGCGTCTGTCGGGCGTTCCTTCAGGGCCGCCACCGCCTCGTCGATGACGATCTCGGTCTCCGGGCGCGGCGCCAGCACATCCGGGCCGACTTCGAACTCCAGGCCGCGGAACTCCCGCCGGCCGACGATGGAGGAGATCGGTTCGCGGCTCGCCCGCCTGGCGACGAGCCGGTCGAACGCAGGGGAGAATCCGGCCGGCGGAGCCTCGGCCTGGTGGGCGAGCAGGTGCGCCAGATCCCAGCCGAGCACCTGCCGCGCGAGGAGCGTGGCGTCCATCGCCGCCTCGTCGGCGTCGATGCCGCCAGCCAGCAGGCGCTCCCTCGCGGCGCGGACGATCTCCCGCAGCGTCATCGGGTTCATGGGTGGCGGTCCCGCCGTCAGCCGCCGGTCGTCGGCCGTCAGCCTGTCTCAGACCGCAGTGGCTTCCTTCAGCTTCTCCGCCTGGAAGTGCGAGACCACCTGGTCGATCAGCTCCCCGAGATCGCCGTTGAGGACGTTCACGAGCTGGTGCGTCGTGAAGTTGATCCGGTGATCGGTGATGCGGCTCTGCGGGAAGTTGTAGGTGCGGATCTTCTCGGACCGCTCGCCCGTGCCCACCTGGCTCCGCCGGTCCTTGGCGATCGCGTCCTGCTGCTTCTGCATCTCGATCTCGTAGAGGCGCGACCGCAGCACCTTGAGCGCCTTCGCCCGGTTCTTGATCTGCGACTTCTCGTCCTGCTGGCTGACGACGAGCCCCGTCGGGATGTGCGTGATGCGCACGGCGGAGTAGGTCGTGTTGACGCTCTGGCCGCCCGGGCCGCTCGAGCAGAACGTGTCGATCCGGAGGTCCTTCTGGTCGATCTGGATGTCGACCTCTTCGGCTTCCGGGAGGACGGCCACCGTCGCGGTGGAGGTGTGGATGCGGCCGCTGGCCTCGGTCGCCGGCACGCGCTGCACGCGGTGCACGCCGCTCTCGTACTTCAGCTGGCTGTAGACGCGGCGCCCCTCGATCATCGCGATGACTTCCTTCAAGCCTCCCGCGTCCGCGTCGCTCATCGACAGGACCTCGACCCGCCAGCCCTTGTTCTCGGCGAACCGCGTGTACATCCGGAACAGTTCGCCGGCGAACAGCGCCGCCTCCTCGCCGCCCGTGCCGGCCCGGATTTCGAGCATGACGTTCTTCTCGTCGAGCGGGTCCTTGGGCAGCAGCAGCACCTTGAGCTCGGCTTCGAGCGTCTCGCGCCGCGCCTCGAGCTGCCGCAGCTCCTCCTGGGCCAGCTCGCGCATGTCCGCGTCGCCGGCCGCGACGATCTCCTGCGCCTGCGCGATCTGGGTCAACACCGCCTTGAACTCGTGGAACCTCTCGACGAGCGGCTCGATCTCGGCCAGCCCCTTGGCGTAGGTGCGGTACTGCGAGGGATCGGACTGCACGGCCGGGTCGGCCAGCTTGTGCATCAGGTCCGTGTAGCGCGCCTCAATGGATGTCAGTTTGTCGATCATGCCTGCAGCTCATCCCCCCGCCACCGGCGGCAGGAACGCGACCTCGTCGCCCTCCTCGACCGCCGTCGTCATCTTCGCGAAATCCGCGTTGACCGCCGCCGACACCGACCGGGCGTGCGGCGCGACGGCCGGGCACCGCTCCGTCACCGCCTGCCAGACCGCCGCCACCGTGGCCCCGGCCGGCACCTCGCAGGCCAGCTCGCGGAGCCCCGCCAGGTCGTGCAGGCGCCCGAAGAGGAGCACGGTCACGCGCATGAGCGGCGGAACGCCTCCTCCTTCGCCTGCTCGTCGGACGGGTCGGCCACCGCCCCCTCGATCCACACGTCCCCGTCCTCGAAGTACTCGTGCTTCCACACCGGGGCGATCTGCTTCAGCCGCTCGATCACGTACCGGCACGCGGCAAACGCGTCGGCCCGCCGCGGCGACGCCGCGGCGATCGCGACACTCGCCTCGCCGAGCGCGATCGCACCCGTCCGGTGGTGGAACGCGACGCGGGCCGACGGCCAGTGCCGGCCCGCCTCGTCGCGGATGATCGCGAAGGCGCGCAGCGCCAGCGGCTCGTAGGCTTCGTATTCCAGGCGGAGGACCTTCCGGCCCTGGTTCAGGCCGCGAACGGTGCCGACAAACGTCACCACCGCGCCGTGCGCCCCGGGCTCGTCGCCGGCCACCAGCGCGACCAACTCCGCGATATCGAGCACGCGCGGCCCGATGGCCAACCGGCGATCGCTCACCATCGGATTATACCGTGAGGCTCCTTTCGCCGGGCCTTCGCCGGGAATTTGATCATCTTGCGACCATGCGATCGTGCGATCTGGCAACCAGGAGCTTGGTGCGCCGAAACTCGCACTTCGCAAGATCGCAAGATCGCAAGATCGCACGATCCTGAGATCACTTCGTGAAGATGAGGAAGAACTGGAAGGGAAGGAACGTCTCCCGCTTGAGCAGGCGCAGGCCGGCCTTCTCGGCCACCGCGATGATCGTCTCGGGGTCCGGGCGGCCGCCGTCGGGCCCCGGGCCGCCGCCCTCCTTCTTGTAGTCGATGATGCCGACGCGGCCACCCGGGCGCAGCGACTTCCGCAGGTTCTCGAGGAAGAGCAGCGGGTTGCCGTACTGGATCTCCTGGTAGGTCTCGAGGATGATCGCGGCGTCCACCGAGTCGGCGGGCAGCATCGGGTCGGTGCTCGTGCCCTGCACGGTGTGCACGTTGTCCTTCGACGCGTCCTTCGCCACGTCCTTGGCCATGCGTCGCTTGATCGCCTCGAGCATGGCCGGCTGGACGTCTTCGGCCCACACGATCCCGTTCGGGCCGACGCGCTTGGTCAGCCGGACGGTGAAATAGCCGCCGCCGGCCCCGATGTCGGCCACCTTCGACCCGTCGGCAATGCCCAGCGCGTCCATGATCTGCTCGGGCTTCTGCCAGATGTCCCGGTCGGGGCTCTCGAGCAGCCCGAGGTCGGTCGGCGGGAACAGCGAGTGGCGGCCGGCCGCGCCGGTGCCCTGGGCCGCAACCAGGCGGCCGCCCGCCAGCAGCACCATCAGCGCGAGGACGAGGCGTCGGGCGATCATGATGTGCTTCCCGCGATTCCCGGCCTGGTCATGGTGTCCGGCGACAGGACGCGATCGAGCGTCGCCTGGTCCATCAGGCCCCGCTCGAGGACGATGTCGCGCACGCTGCGGCCGGTGGCCACCGAGGCCTTGGCAATCTCAGCCGTGGCCGCGTAGCCGAGGTACGGACTGAGCGCCGTCGCGACGGCGGTGCTCCGGTCGAGCAGTTCCCGGCACCGCCCGGCGTCCGCCTCGATGCCCTCCACGGTCCGTTCGCGAAGCGTCGCCATCGCCTCGCGCAGAATCGTCGTCGAGTGGATCATATTCCAGGCGATGACCGGCATCATCACGTTGAGCTCGAGCTGGCCGGCCTCGCAGGCGGCCGCGACCGTGGCGTCGCACCCGGTCACCTGGAAGCACACCTGGTTGACCATCTCGGGCACCGACGGGTTCACCTTGCCCGGCATGATCGACGACCCGGGCTGCACCGCCGGCAGGAGGATCTCGGCGAGGCCGGCCCGCGGCCCCATGCCGAGCAGGCGGAGGTCGCTGGCGATCTTGCCCAGCTCCACGGCCAGCCGGCGGACCGCGCCCGAATAGGTCAGCACGTCCCCCATGCTCTGCGTGACCCGGAACCGGTTGGCCGCGCCGACGAGCGGCAGGCCGGTCAACTCGCGCAGCCGGGCGATCGCCCGATCGGCGAACTCGGGGTGCGCGTTGAGGCCGGTGCCGACGGCCGTGGCGCCCAGGTTCAACTCGAGCATCCCGCCGGCCGCGCGCTCGATCTCGTCCGCCGCCCGCGACAGGCACCCCTGGTAGCCGCCGAACTCCTGGCCGAGCGTGATCGGCACCGCGTCCTGCAGGTGCGTGCGGCCGACCTTCACGATGGCGCCGAAGGCGATCGCCTTCCGGCCGAAGGCCGCCGCCAGCTCGCGCGCCGACTTCACGAGCGGATCGAGGCCGCCGAGCAGGGCGAGCCGCGTGGCCGTGGGGAACACGTCGTTGGTCGACTGGCCCATGTTGACGTGGTCGTTCGGGTGGACCGTGTCGTAGGTCCCGAGCGGCCGGCCGAGGATTTCCGCCGCGCGGTTGGCCAGCACCTCGTTGGCGTTCATGTTGTGCGAGGTGCCGGCGCCCGCCTGGTAGACGTCGAGGATGAACTGGTCGCGGAACTGCCCGGCCAGCACCTCGTCCGCCGCCCGGACGATCGCGCCGCCGATCCCGGGTGGCAGGACCCCGAGCTCGGTGTTGGCTTCGGCCGCCGCCTTCTTGACCAGGATGGTCGCGGCGACGAGCTCGGGCGGCATCCTCAGGCCGCTGATGCGGAAGTTCTCGAAGGCGCGCAGCGTCTGGATCCCGTAGTAGACGCCGGCGGGAACCTGTCGGGTCCCGAGCGGGTCGCGTTCGATCCGGTAGTCCATGGCCACCGCTCCGGCGTGGTCTCCCGAGGTTCGATGTGAAAATCGCGCCCGGAGTGTTTATACTCTGGCCATGTTACCAGCATTCTTCGGCAGCATTCTCGAGCTTGTCATCAAGACGTCCACCGATCTCCCGCCCGACGTGCGGGCCGCCATGAAGGCCGCGCTCGGGGACGAACCCGCCGGCACCCAGTCGTCGCAGGCGCTGGCCATCATCGCGGAGAACATCGACCAGGCCGCGGCGGGCGAGGGCGCCATCTGCCAGGACACCGGCCTGCCGACGTTCGAGATCAAGGTGCCGCTCGGCGCGAACGAGGTCTGGATGGCGCAGCAGATCCGCGAGGCCATCGCCGAGGCCACGCGGCGCGGCAAGCTGCGCCCGAACTCGGTCGACCCGGTGACGGGCAAGAACTCGGGCAACAACCTCGGCCCCGGCTCGCCCGCGATCCACTTCGAGCAGTGGGACCGCGACGAGATCGACGTGCGCCTGGTCCTCAAGGGCGGCGGCTGCGAGAACACCAACATCCAGGTACTCGGTGCCGTGCGAGCTGGCGAACCTCGGCCGCGCCGACCGCGACCTCGAGGGGGTCCGCAAGTGCATCCTGCACGCGGTCTGGCAGGCCCAGGGCAAAGGGTGCAGCCCGGGCGCCCTCGGCGTCTGCATCGGCGGCGACCGCGCGGGCGGCTACCACCACGCCAAGCTCCAGTTGTTCAGGGCGCTCGACGACGTGAATCCCGACCCGGCGCTCGCCGAGCTCGAAGCGACGATCATGCGGACGGTGAACGTGCTCGGTGTCGGCACGATGGGGTTCGGCGGCAAGACGTCGCTCATCGGCTGCAAGATCGGCGCGGCCAACCGCCTGCCCGCCTGCTTCTTCGTGTCGGTCGCCTACAACTGCTGGGCGTTCCGGCGGCTCGGCGTGGTGCTCGACGCCAGGGACGGGTCGATCAAGACGTGGCTCTATCGCGACCCGTCGCACCCCTCGGTGCCGATGCTCGACCAGGCCGGGTTCCAGCGCACCGGCCGCGAGGTGGTGCTCGCCTCGCCGATCACCGAAGCGCAGGTCCGCTCGCTCAAGGTCGGCGACGTCGTCCTGCTCAACGGCGCGATGTACACCGGCCGCGACTCGGTGCACTCGTACCTCATGAAGCACGATCCGCCGGTGGACCTGCACGGCGGCGTGCTCTACCACTGCGGCCCGGTCGTGCTGAAGGACGGCGACGGGTGGAAGATGATGGCGGCCGGTCCCACCACCAGCGCCCGCGAAGAGCCGTACCAGGCCGACGTCGTCCGCAAGTGCGGCATCCGCGTCGTCATCGGCAAGGGCGGGATGGGCGCCAGGACGCTGGCCGGCCTGAAGGACTTCGGCGCGGTCTACGTGAGCGCCATCGGCGGCGCCGCGCAGTTCTACGCGAAGTGCGTCGAGCAGGTGACCGACGTGTCGCTGCTGGAGTTCGGCGTGCCCGAGGCGATGTGGCACCTGCGCGTCAAGGACTTCCCGGTCATCGTGACGATGGACTCGCACGGCAACAGCCTGCACAAAGAGATCGAGGCCGACTCGGCGAAGCAGCTGGCGACGCTGGCGTAGGGACGGCTTACGCCTTACGTCCTACGCCTTGCGGCTTACGCGGGCGTGGGACGTAGGGCGTAGGGCGTACACCGCACATTCCTTCAACCCCTTGGTAATCAACTGGTTACGACACGTCTGGCCGTCCCAGCCCGGGCGATGCCCGCCTTGTGCGAGGCCCCCTGATGCCGATATAATCACGGAAAGGAGACCCCCAGACACCACATGACCACGACCACTGTCACCGAGTCGGCCATCAACGTGTCGCCCGAGGCGGCGGCGAAGATCACGGCCCTGCTTGCGGAAGAGAACAAGCCGGAGTCCGGCTTGCGCGTGTTCGTCCAGGGCGGCGGGTGCTCGGGATTCCAGTACGGCCTGATGATCGAAGACGGCCCCGGCGCCACCGACACGGTCATCGAGTCGAATGGCGTGAAGCTGTACGTCGATCCGATCAGCGTTCGGTACCTCAAGGGCGCGCAGGTGGATTTCGTCGACAACGCAGCCGGCGGCGGGTTCACCATCCACAACCCCAACGCCGTGACCACCTGCGGGTGCGGCCACTCGTTCACCGTGGACGAGGAAGCCGGGCACTGATCCGGGCCAGGGCGGGCGCGGCCCCGGGTCGAACGACAGTCAGCGGACTTGGGACCGGAACAGCCATGGCGCATGCCCTGACCGACGTCGACAGCCTGCGCCCCGCCGGGAGCAAGCGCTCCAGCAAGCGCGAGTCCATCCTCGACGTGTTCCTGCAGCACGAAGGGCACCTGAGCGCGGACGACCTGTTCGACCTCGTCCGCCGCGAGGACCACCAGATCAGCCGGGCGACCGTCTACCGCGCGCTGCAGTGGATGGTGGACGCGGGGATCGCCCGCAAGGTGGACTTCGGCGAGGGGCGGTTCCGCTTCGAGCACTCGTACCGGCACCCGCGGCACTTTCACCTCATCTGCCAGACCTGCAACCGCTCGGCCGAGTTCCTCAGCTCGGACATCGAGGCGCTGGTCGAGGAGATCGCGGCGGCCAGGAACTTCTCGGCGCGGCAGAGCGTCCTGCAAATCTACGGCACGTGCGGGGAGTGCCGGACGGGGCGGGCCGAAGCCGGCGACACGGTGACCAGCGAGCTGCTGTTCGCGCGCGACGCGATGCGGATCGCCATCGCGACCGAGCGCTCGGGGTTCGAGTTCTACAACCGGGCCGGGCGGGCGACGACCAACGCCCGCGCCAGGGCCGTCTTCGAGCGGCTGGCGGGCGACGAGCGCGCGCACCTGGCGACGGTCGAACAGCGCTACCAGCGGCTGCTCGCACAGGACCCGCGGCTCGAGTCGCGTCCCACGTTCCTGTTCTTCAAGGGGGCGGCCAACGGGCTGTTCGCGGCCGGCGCCGACCAGGTGTCGCGGGGCATGGGGCACGAGCAGGCGCTCATGATCGCCATCCGGTGCGAGCGCGCGTCGCACCGGTTCTTCAAACGGTACGGCGAGCGGTTCGAGGATCCCGAAGGCCAGCGGCTCTTCCTCGAGTTCGCCGGCGAAGAGCGGGCGCACCTCGACCTGCTCATCCGCGAGTACCGCGGCCTCAGCCGGCGCCAGCGTCCTCGCCGCGCGGGCCGGGCGCCGCGGCGCACCAGGGTCCAGGCGTGATCGATCTCCACTTACATACCACGGCGTCCGACGGCCGCTCGTCACCCGAACAACTCGTACAGGCCGCCCGGCGGGCGGGCCTCCGGGTCCTCGCGGTCACGGATCACGACACGATCGCCGGCCTCGAGTCGGTGGCCGCGCACTGCGGCCAGGCGGGGATCGAGTGGGTGCCCGGCGTCGAGGTCACGTCGATGCAGGAAGACGTGGACGTGCACGTCCTCGGCTACTTCGTCGACCACCGGTCGCCGGCCCTCGTCGCGTTCCTCGACGCGCAGGCGGTCGATCGCCTGCGGCGCATCCGCGAGATGATCGGCAAGCTCACCTCGCTCGGTCTTCGCGTGGACGCCGACGCCGTCTTCGAAGGGCACGACGGCGGGGCCGGCGGGTGGGTCGGCCGGCCGCTGCTCGCGCGGGCGCTCGTGCGCCAGCAGATCGTGCGAACCACGCGCGAGGCCTTCGAGAAGTACCTGTCCTCGACCGGCGCGGCCTGGGTCCCGCGGCGCGCCCCGTCTCCCGCCGAGGTGATCGCGCTGATTCACGGCGCGGGCGGGCTGGCCTCGCTCGCGCATCCCGGGCACCTGGGGCGCGACGAGTGGATCCCGTCGATGGCGGCGGCCGGCCTGGACGCGCTCGAGGCCTACTACCCCGAGCACTCGCCGCAGATCACCACGCACTACCGCATCCTGGCCGAGCGGCTCGGCCTGTCGCTGAGCGGAGGGTCCGACTACCACGGCGACCCGAGCTACGGCCCGGCGCGGCCCGGTTCGGTGTCGCTCCCGGTCGAGGCCTTCGAGGGGTTCAAGCGCCGGCTGAACGGCGCGCGCCGGGGCATCGACGGGACGCGCTAGGGAGAGCGAAGCCGTGCCCCTCGTCGAGATCCGGGCGGTCGTCAAGCACCACGGCGGCCTCCGCCCCTTCCGCCTCCGCGAGCTGTCGGTCGAAGGCGGCGAGGTGGTGGTGATCGGCGGGCCGGACGAACAGGCCGCCGCGGTCTTCACCGACCTGCTGACGGGGACGACGCTGCCGGACGAAGGGGAAGTGGTGGTGGCGGGCCGTTCGACCGCGTCGCTCGCGACCCCGGACGACTGGCTGGCGTTTCTCGATCGGTTCGGCCTCGTCAGCGCGCGCGCGGTGCTGCTGGACCGGTTGACGATCGCGCAGAACCTCGCCGTCGCGCGCACGCTCGACGTGGACCCGATGTCGGCGGAGACGCGCGACGCGGTGGGGCGCATGGCGGCGGAAGTCGGCCTCGACCCGTCGGCGCTCGACGCCGCGCTCTCGACCGGTTCGGCGCTGACGCGCCTGCGCGTCCGCCTCGGCCGCGCGCTCGCGCACGACCCGGCCGTGCTCGCGATCGAACACCCCACCCTCGGCCTCGAGCGCCACGACGTGGCCGAAGCCGCCCGCCTCATCAGGCGTCTCGGCGAACGCCGGCGCCTCGCCTCCATCGTCGTGAGCGCCGATCCCGAGGTGCTCCGCGCGGCGGCGACGCGCGCGCTGACCTGGCGCGGCGCGACCGGCGAACTCGTCCGGGCCTCGTGGTGGCCCCGATGGGCTCGGCGCTAGAGGCGTGCGCCGTCGCCGCCAGAAGTTGGTATGGTGTACCCAGTCCCTGACGGGACGCGAGCGGAGGTCATTCGCATGCCGAGCGGAACGATCAAGCGGCTGGTGCGGGACCGTGGATTCGGCTTCATCCGCGACGACGCCGGCCAGGAGTGGTTCTTCCACCGCAGCGCGGTGGCGCAGGGCGAGTTCGACAACCTGGCCGAGGGCCAGCGGGTCGACTTCGACGAGGAGGAATCGGCCAAGGGGCCGAGGGCGGCCAACGTTCGCGCCGGGGGGTGAGGCCCGCGTGCGGGCCGAGTCGAGTGGCTTGCCTGGCCGTAGCCCACCCGAGGAAGGAATCAAGTCGAGGGCGGGCGAAGGCTGGCGGAAGCGCCTGGGAGTCGAACCCAGCCCCCCCGCAAAGCAGGGGGCGACCGATTTTGAAGACCGGGAGAGCCACCGGGCCCCGTTCGCTTCCGGACGCATCTTATCAGAGGATCGACCGGGCGCGCACACCACAGGCATCTACGCCATGCCGCGCTTTCCCGGTGATGGAAGCCCCGAGAACGGCGCCGCCGGTGCCAGGCGGAAGGAACGAGCCGGCAGGGACGGGGGTGGGCCCGGCCCCCACGTTCCGGGAGCCGGGAGCTGACGCGATGCTCAGCCTTCGATCAGTCGAACTTCGCCGGCGCGCGGACCCTTCGCGGAATCCTCCGGCGTGAACTCGACGCGCTGTCCTTCACGCAGCAGCTCGAACACTGCGCCGCGAACCGCGCTCCGGTGGAAGAAGTGCTCGATGCCTCCTTCGTCACGAATGAATCCGAACCCCTTGTCGATGAGCAGACGCGCGATGGTCCCGGTCGGCATACCCGTGTCCTCCGATCAACGAACCCTCCAGGAACATCCCGGAGGTGGCAGGCAGCTGACGCGCCCGAGGAGGCCATGCGGCGACTCCCGCGGACGTGCAGTGAAACGCACCAACGCCGCAAACGCCAACACGCCCAGACAATAACACCGGCCGCCTGACGCCAGCGGCGCAGTCGGAGGGTGAGTCGCTGAGCTAGAAATCGGGGCCAGTGTAGGGATTTCCAGCTGGGAAGTCAAGCATCCTTGCCCGGCGTGTCAACGCCTCACGCCTCACGCCTGACGCCACACGCCTTGCGCCTCACGCCCTGCGGCATGCGCCGACGGCAGTGTGGCGCGGGTCGCGCCAGGCAGCCGGACCGCGAGGCTAACTCTTGGTGACGCTGCCGGTTGTGGGCGCAGCCGGGGCCGGCTGAGGCGCCGCCGCCGGGGCCGCCGGGGCCGGGTAGGTGGACCAGAAATGGCGCCCGCACTTCGGGCAGACCCAGGTACTGGTCCGGACGCCACGGGTCGCCGGGCGCGGGATCGACCATCTTCATCGGCTCGCCGCAGCGCTGGCACGCGATCTTCACGTCGAGAGTCGCCATCCGCCGATTCTAGCACTTCCGGACAAGCGTAGAATGCTGCCGTGACGCCCGCGCCGACCGCCGTGATTCTTGCCGCCGGTTTCTCCTCGCGGATGGGACGCGACAAGGCGCGCCTGCCGATACCCGGAGGCGGCTGGTTCCTCTCCCGCCTCGCGCAGACCTTTCTCGCCGCCGGCTGTCCGGAGGTGATGGCCGTCGTCGGACCGCTCGGCGACGAAGTCCACTCGGCCGCGGCGCGCGAGCACCTGTCGATCAGGTTCGTCGTCAACCCGGACCCGTCGCGCGGACAGTTGTCGTCGCTCCAGGAAGCGTTGTCCGTCCTGGCCGGACACGCGCCGCGCGGTCTGCTGGTGGCGCCGGTCGATCAACCGCTCGTCACCGCCGATACGGTGCGGCGGGTGGTGGAGGAGTGGTCGCGCTCGACGGCGCCAATCGTGCGTCCGTCGTGTCGCGGGCGACACGGCCACCCGGTGCTGTTCGACGCCCGGGTGCTCGTCGAACTGAGAGAGGCGGACGTCTCGGTAGGCGCGCGCGCCGTGGTGCGCGCGCACGCGGCCGACGCGCACGACGTCGAGGTGGACGACCCCGGCGCGTTCGAGGACATCGACACGCCCGAGGACTACCGGCGCGTGTTCGGCGTGAGCCTGGCGGAGGCCGAACTCGCGGCTACTTCGCCGTCGGCGGGTAGACCGTCCGCACGGCGATGACGAGGACCCAGGCGGCGATGGCGCCCCGCCACCAGCCCTGTGGCGTGAACATGAGGGGCCGGCCCGTGAAGACCGCGGCCAAGCCAACGGCCAACGCGACGCAGCCCACGAGCAGCAGGACCTGGTAGAACAGTTTCGCGTTCAAGGCAGCCTCCAGTCGGCGCATCGTAGCACGAGGACGGTGCCGGGATACGTTTTCGATCCGCAACAACCGTTTTGCCGCACGAAGGAGTTCCGATGACGAAGAACATGGGACTCGTCGACCGGGTGATCCGCATCCTCTTGGCGGCGGTCATCGCCTATCTCTACATCGCGGGCATGATCGGCGGCTGGCAGGCCGTGGTCCTGGGGATCGTCGCGGTGGTCTTCGTGGTGACGAGCGCGATGGGCTTCTGCCCGGGATACTTGCCGTTCAAGATCAACACGGGGAAGCGATAAGCAGGCGCGGACGGGCGTTCTCGATCCACAGGGGATGCCCGATCCGACGGGTCGCTGCGCCCGAAGTGTCCGCGGCGGCCGTACACTGGCTACGGGAGCCCTGGGGGGCCGCATGAAGGTCGCCATCATCGGCGCGGGAAACGTCGGATCGACGCTTGCCTACACGCTCCTGCTGCGGGACATCGCCAACCGTGTCAGCCTGATCGACGTCAACCGCGAGAAGGCCATCGGCGAGGTGCTCGACCTGGCGCACGGTGCCTCGTACCTCGAGAACCCCGAGATTCGCGCCGAGGGCTACGAAGGTGTGGCCGACGCCGACGTCATCGTCCTGACGGCGGGCCGCGGGCGAGAGCCCGGGCAATCCCGGCTCGATCTCGCGCGCGCCAACACCGCGATCACCGAGGAGATCCTGGCCGGCATGGCCCCGCACTACCGCGGAGCCGTCGTCATTGTCGTCGCCAACCCTGTGGACGTGCTCACCTACGTGTGCCTCAAGCGGCTCTCCGCGCCACCCTCGAGGATCATCGGCTCGGGGACGTCGCTCGACTCGTCGCGCTTCCGCTACCTGCTCGGCCAGGAGTTCGGCATCGATCCGCGGAGCATCCACGCCTACGTGATCGGCGAGCACGGCGACTCGTCGGTGCTGGCGTGGAGCATGGCGAGCCTCGGCCAGATCCCCGTGACCCGTTACGCGCCGACCGGCGGCGGCCCGCTGGACGCCGCGGCGAGGGCTCGCATCCACCAGTCCGTGGTCATGGCAGGGAAGGAAGTCATCCAGCGCAAGGGGGCCACCTTTTATGCCGTGGCCCTCTCGGTCGCGCGCATCGTTGAGGCCGTCCTCCATGACGAGAAGAGCGTGCTCACCGTCTCGACCTACGTCGAGCGCTTCGGCGAGGTCGCCGACGTCTGCCTGAGCCTGCCGGCGGTGGTGGGGCGGGACGGCGTGCGCGAGGTCCTGCCGATCGTGCTCGACGACGAGGAGCGCCGGCAGTTGTCCGCGAGCGCGGCCGCGCTCCACGAGATCATCGACCAGCTCGGCTACGGGGAGGCCGGCTCCGACCCCGGTTCGCAGGCCAGCCCTTCCCCGCTTCGGAAGTAACCTCAGCCTGCCAAAGGGTGACTTAAGGCGCCACAGGAGAAGACCTCGCGCCGATTTCAATATCGTCAGCATGGTAACTGACTAACAATAAACGGCTTAGAGACCATGCCGCGGGCGGGGATACTGGTTCCGTTCTTGCGACAGCCTCGGCAGAACCTGAGGAGGCTCCCGATGCTGTTCACCGAGAATATCGTCCTGCGGTACCACGAGTGGCTCGACCGGGGACAGGAACCCGACCTCGTCCCCAGGATGCGGCGACTGTGGACCATGGACCGCGTCGAATCCGCGCCGCCGCCACGACGTCGCGGTCGGCTGCTCACCCTTCGCCATCGGGCCGCGCTGGCTTTCTCACGAGGCGCCTGACTCGTTCGAGCCGGAAACAGGACGGCGCTTCGAGCGAGAAGATGGAGGGCCGCGCGGGACAGGCTGATGCCGCGGGCCCGCGCGACGACCAACGCGCTCGGCTTCGACGGCAGGCCCATCGTGACCAGCGTCACAATCAGGGCGGAAATCGGAAGGACAAGGGAGAACTCGCGGGACGCCCTGCGCGCGGCTATTCGCGCCGCCGCCGCCACGCGCGGCGCGCGATCCTGAGGCCCAGGACGCCCGTGCCGAGCGTCAGCAGCGACGCGGGCTCGGGAATGGTCGAGACCCCGCCGTACCAGGCGCCGCCATCGTCGGTCCTGGGGCTCCAGCTCGGCGTGTCGCCGCACGAGCCCCTGCCGTACCAGCGCGGGTCCGGCACGTTGTGTTGAGCCCACCCGCCCGAGCCAAGGTCGCTCCCGCAGCGCCGGGTGCTGATCGACGCGATTCCATTCGCGTTCAGGCCAAACGACCGGGTGTGTCCACCCTGGAACCAGCCTCCCGCGAATCGCGCCATCCCGACGCCGAAGAGGGCGTCCCTGCCCAGGTGGTCGAACGTGAAGTCGGTGTTCGGCGTCTCGTCGATCAACGCGGCAGCTGTCGCGGGCGAGAGGCCGAACAGGCGGAAGTCCCATCCGGACCAGTGCGGATCGACGGCCAGCACGAGTTCCGCCGAGACGTCACGGCCGGCGAGGTGGGGAAGGTCGAACACGTAGAAGTTGCGCACCATCCAGCTGGTTCTGGGCCCGATGTAGCCCATGAGGTGCCCGCCGTCGCTGATGCACCCGTCGGCGGAGTCGCCCGTGCCGAGGCGCGCGCCGCAAGGGCCGGGCGCGATGGCATGGGTCGTGATGGTTCCGGCCGCGGCGCTGGAACCGAGGCCCAGGCACACGCTGATTGCCAGAATCGGGATGAGGTGAGCTTTTTCCACGGGCCAGTTCCTCTATGGGAAACACGTGCGCCCTGCCCAGATTCTTCCCGTAGGTCCGCCGATCAGCCGGGTGGGCCTGTTAGTCAAGAGCGATGCCAGCGAGCCCGATGGAATTGGGCCTGAATCTGCGCGGCTCGCCTGAAAAGACACGCGCCGGGCAGACTATTCTCGCCGGCCCGCTTGAAAGTCAGCCGGCAGCCGGAGTGTTCCGGGGACGGCCGATCGGTGGCGGGGGCGGGCTCTGGACCTTCGAGGGGAGAGGCGAAGACCGGCGGGCCGCTGAAGCTCTCAGTGCACCTACTTCATCACCTTGAGGTGCACCGTCGCGACCTGGCCGGCCTCGACGGTGACCATCGTCGCGCTCTCGCGCACCCCGGCGAGCTGATCGTGGTCGAGGCCGTAGATTGACGTCTCGGGCGGCAGCGCGACGACCGCGTAGCGTCCCGGCAGCAGATTGGCTAACACCAGGTGACCAGGTGATATCGCGGCTCGTGCGCCTGCTCGATTCCCCTCGGCGCCGGGCACGGTGGCCGGCGCGACGCCAGGCGCAGGCGACGGGCCCTGGGACACGTTCCCCCGGACGAACGGCGAGCTGGGCGACCAGCGCGAGTCCTCGTCCAGGAAGGCGATCACCGGAGCGCCGGGGACGCCGGTGCCGTGCTCGTCGGTCACGTCTCCCTCGATGCTGCCCGTCTCCTCGGTCAGCGTGATGACGACATCGTCAATCCGCTCGGTTCCCGCCAGTTCCATGAGCTGACCGCCGATGTCGCTGGCCCCGCGGAGGACGGACTTGACCGCGGCTCGGTCCCTGAAGGCGGTGAGCTGAATCAAGCCTCGAACGCCGGTCAGCTCGAACGTTCCGTCGGGCCGCACCGCGGTCGTCAATCCAGAGATCGTCCCCGGGAAGTACGGGGGCCCGGACGGGATCGCCGCCACCTCCGTCCGCTCGGACCTCGAGCCGACGCCAGGCGCGCTGCCCTGGGAATCCGCCGGAGCCGCTCGTTCGACGACGACTCGGCCGGACAAGGTGGCGCCGAGGTTCGTCTGGATCGTCACCGCCACCTCGTCGCCGTTGACGGTGACCGGGACCGATGCCGCCTCGAGGAGGCTGCTGCGGACGTCGCGCCGCGAGACGGCCGCCACGACGTAGTAATCCCCCGGCGGAACGTCTGCGATGACGAAGGAGCCGTCAGGGCGGATCATCGCGCCCGATCCGCTCATGCGGGGTGTCTGGGCGCGGCCGCGCGCGCTCAGCGTGATCTGCGCCTGCGTATCGCCCGACCCGCCGAGAGTGCCCTGCACCGGCGCCCCCGACGCGTCCGTGATGCGACCGGTGACGGCCCCCAGCCGCCCGCGCGAGAGCACGAAGTCGATGCTGCCCGTCTCCTGCCCGGCTCTCACGGTGACGAGGCGCGCATTGTCGGCCGCCACCACGCCCGGGAAGTACGTGGGCAGGCGACCCTCCTTGGAAAGGACTTCGTCCCCGGGCATCGTGTACGAGTGGGAGTATGCGCCCACCACGTAGTCGCCGGCAGGCAGGCTCCAGACGCGGTACTGCGCCAGGTCATTGGGGTACTGCGTGCTGCCGCCGCCTTCCTGGACGGGACGCGCGCCGCCGACCGACCTTGCCTGCCGGAACACGACGATCTGCGCGCCGACGGCGGGCTCCCCGTCCTCGTCGAGCAACCGGCCGCTGATGACGCCGCCGCGCCCGACCCGGAGCGTGGCTTTCGCCCGGGTGCCCTCCTCGATCTCGACGAGCGACGACGAGGCGCTGCTGCGAACCGTCCCGGTCGGAGGCTCCGCCGACAACGAGTACATGCCGGCGGGGAGCCCAGTAAACTGCGTGGAGCCCGAACCGTCGGTCGTCGCGTTGCGCGCCAGTCGAGGCAGATTCGCCGCCCCGTCGCGCGCCGGGCCTTCGGTCGCTGCGCCGGGTCTGGCAGAGGATGTGCTGCCCGACCCAGAGGATCTCGAGGGGATCAGGATCACGCTCACTCTCGCGCCCTTGACCGCCGTCTCGGAGCCCTCGACCAGCACCCGCACGGTGAGCGCGGCGGTTCCGGATGACGCGGACGCCGCGGGCCGCGGCTGCTGGCGGGCACCAAGGGCTGGCGTGAGCGCCATCACGAGGGCGCTCGCAATTGTGGCCGCGACGCTGCCCGAAGGCAGGAGTCGAACCCGTCGCGTCCGCTTGGCATCGCGCGCCGTGGTCATGACGCTTCCTCCTCCAAACACGCTCCGCGCGTCCGGCTGCAAGGTGCGGCCCAACTGAATCGTCCGCCGAAGACATACGCGGCCGTAATTGCGTCTCGACGCACTTGGCAATCGAGGCCCAACAGCTGGATCCGAAGATTGCGGAGTGCGTCGGGCGACAATGTGGCGGAACTCTGGTGTCAGCCGCGATTTCGCCACTCCCCCAGAGCTGCCAGCCCCGCAGTGAGAACGAATAGACCAAGACCCAGCATCTTCGGGATAGCGACCAAGCCCTCGACAGGTGGGGCAACCATGTGATCTTTCTGTGCGCCCGACCATTCCCGCTTCACGATCAACTCGCCGTGCGGAAGGCTACCGGGCGAACGAGCGACGACGTGAAGCGTCACATCGGCTCCCGGCTCGGCGCGGAAGACCACACCGGTGTGTGGCATTCGGGTCTGGTTCTCGACGGCACCCGCCTGCACCCCAACCCTGCTCCTCATGTAAGGAATGAAGACCACCGGCTCAACCGGGACTGGTCGCCCTCCAACGGTCACGGTCACTCCAAGGTCCAGTTCGTCGAAGCGATAGACCGACCCGGGCTCGGGGGCAGCGAACACCATGAACCCCGGATCTCCCCACGCACTCGTGATTCGCTTCCACTGTGTGCTGTCAGGGACGGTAAACACCGTGGTAATGCCCACGTCATTCTCGAGGGCCTGCAGGGGGACGCGAAGGAACGGCGTCTCCGACAGGTCAAAGTCCTCCCCAGTCGGTCCTCGTCGTCCTTCAAGGTAGAGAGCGAGACCGACGAAGACCGCGCCGAGTACGAACAGCGTGGTAAACAGGCGGAATCTGGCCATGACGCTGGCATTCTACAGGAGGAGCGCTGAAGGACGCACTCTGTCAGTGGCATCGCGCGCTGAGAGTACCGGGATGCAGGTGGGGGAGCGGCAATCGGGGAAGCGGAGTC
Source organism: uncultured Acidobacteriota bacterium (assembly GCA_963776495.1). Taxonomy (GTDB): domain Bacteria; phylum Acidobacteriota; class Vicinamibacteria; order Vicinamibacterales; family Fen-181; genus FEN-299. The sequence goes on from CAVZMW010000006.1 coordinate 39,557, forward strand.
CGCCTTCGCCCTGCGGCCTTCGCAGAACGGGCTACGGTGGACAACCTTCGCGTGGAATTGGCTTGCCAACCGTAGCTCGCCCGAGGGTCAGGCAAGCCGAGGGTGAGCGAAGGTTGGTGGACCTGACCGGGATCGAACCGGTGACCTCCTGAATGCCATTCAGGCGCGCTCCCAGCTGCGCTACAGGCCCACCCTGTGTACGAACTACTTATAGTAGCCCAGCCCGGCTCCAGCCGTCAAAACTCATCGGCCTCTGGCAGGGCTGCTCAACCGTCAGTCCCGATTAGAGGCGTCCCGCCTTCGCCGCTGACGCGGCTTCGGCGAGGCAGGCAGTCCCGATTAGAGGCGTCCCGCCTTCGCCGCTGACGCGGCTTCGGCGAGGCAGGCAGTCCCGATTAGAGGCGTCCCGCCTTCGCCGCTGACGCGGCTTCGGCGAGGCAGGCAGTCCCGATTAGAGGCGTCCCGCCTTCGCCGCTGACGCGGCTTCGGCGAGGCAGGCAGTCCCGATTGACTGCGTCAGTTCCGATTTGAGGCGTCAGCTCCGATTGACGGCGTCGGTACTCCGTGAACATTCTCTGAATGGCCTCGGGGTCGGTAGTCTTCGTCAGCGCGACCATGAGCAGGATCCGGGCCTTGATCGGCGTCAGGTCCTCGGCCGCGAGCATCGTCCATCCGCGCCGCGGCTGCGGCGTGCCCGCCCGCGCGGCGCCGGGCGCGGTCGCCGCCGGCGGCGCCATCCGACGCGCGGCGATGCGGCCGCTGCCGGTCCGCGTCGCGACCACGACGACGACCCCCTTCGACGCCGCGTACTCGAGGCCGGCCGACTGGTCGGGCGCCGTCGCGCCGGCGCCGGCCGCCGCGATCACGAGGCCTTTCGCGCCGCCGTCCACCGCCGCCTTGATGAGATCGCCGGGCGCGCCCTGGTAGACGAGCAGGACGTCCACGCGCGGCAGAGCCGTGACGCCGGCCAGATCGAACTCGCTCGTCGCGGTGTGGCGCTTCACGACGTCGCGGTAGTACACGACGCGGTCCGAGTCCACCACGCCCAGGAGGCCGTAGCCGCGGCTCTGAAACGTCTGCAGCCGCAGCGCGTCGGTCTTGGTCACCTCGCGCGCCGAGTTGATCTCGTCGTTGAGCACGACGAGCGCGCCCTTGTTCCTCGAGGCAGGATCGGCCGCGACGCGGAATCCCTCGAGCAGGTTGGCGGCCCCCTCGTACCCGAGCGTGCTCGGGTTGCGCATCGAGCCGACGACGACGACCGGCCGCGCGTCGCGCACGGTGAGGTCGAGGAAGTACGCCAGTTCCTCGAGCGTGTCGGTGCCGCTCGTCACGACGACGCCGGCCAGGTCCGGGTCCTTCCGGTAGACGTCGTTGATGTGGCGCGCCAGCTGCAGCCACTGGTCGAGCGTGACCTCGCTGCTCGACACGTTGGTGAACTGCTCGGCCTCGGCCCGCACGTACCGGCCCAGCGTGGGAATCGCCTCGGTGAGTTGCTCGGCGGTGAGCCGGCCGCCGTTCCGATTCGAGAATCGTGCCGCCGGTCGCGACCAGCAGGACCCGCGGCGCGTCAGCGGCGCCGGCGACAGGCTGAGCGGCGAGCAGGGCGAGCGCGACGGACGCGAGCAGGGCGGAGGCGCGGGCGCATGAGCGTCTGGTCATCCTAATGAATGTCCGATGAGTGAGCGAGGAAGGTCAAGCTGTGCCGGTCGCCACGCGGTGGGCGCGGGCCAGCCAGTCGCACAGGTGGCGCGCCGCCTCGTCGGCGGTCACGCCGTAGAAGGGCATCAACGCCGTCGGCATGCCCGGCACGCGCGCAATCTGCGCGCGCCACCGGTCGTCGTCCACCATCGAGGCTTCGATGTGGTAGACGCGGCCGCCGATACTCTCGTGAAAACGACGAACGGAAATCATGATGGTGGCAATGCGGCAACAGGGAGCGAACAACCATTCTAAGCACACGCGGCCACGGGTCAAGCGAAAGGGCGGACGAAGCGCGCATGCACAATCGCGAGTTGGCACGTCCCCGAACGATCCACGCCGAACTTTCTGCGGCCTGTCGGCTATTCCACAGCTTATGCACGAGGCGTGCACACCTTTTCCACAAGGGCGGTTTTGCACGACCGCGCGCGTCGTCCATCCGCGACCTTGACGGCCGCCGGTGAAGGCCCGTACGCTGAAGGCGCCATGGACGCGAAGCGCCCGTTTTTCCGTGCATTCTGCGCCGCCCTGCTGGCCGTGGGCGCTTCGACGCTGGCCGTCCCGCCGTTCCTCGGTGCGCAGGGGGCGCAGGCCCTCAGGCCCCAGGCGCCCCCGCCGGGCGCCGCGTCCGCTCTCCCGCCGTCTCCCGCGGTCGCGCCCGCCGGCACGACGACGCAGCCTTCCACCGCTGCCCCCAGGCCGCTCTACCGGGTCATTCTCAACGACGGGTCCGCGCTGATGTGCTACGGGGAACTCGCGCGCGTCGGCGACCGCGTGGTCTTCTCGATGCCGATCGGATCGCCGCGGGGCGACAGGTACCAGCTGGTCACCTTGCCGGCGTCGGTCGTCAACTGGGACTCCACCGACGAGTACACGGCGGCGACGCGTTACGCGCAGTACACGGCCGCGCACGGCGAGGAGGATTACGCCGTCTTGACCGGGCAGGTGGCGCAGGCGCTGAGCGAAATCCGGCTCGCCAGGGACCCGGGGCACCGGCTCGAGATCGCCGAGCAGACGCGGCGCCTGCTCCTCGCCTGGCCGCTCGAGCACTACGGCTACCGATCGAGCGACATCCAGGACATGCTGTCGCTGCTCGAGGGGACCATCTCCGAGCTGCGCACCGCGGCGGGCGTCCGGCGATTCGACTTCAGCCTGGTGGCCACGATGCAGCCGCCGACGATGCCGCTGCTGCCCGACCCGTCAACGGCGCAGGCGATCGACCAGGCGCTGCACGCCGCGCGGCTGTCCGAGGTGCCGGCCGAACGGATGGCCTTGCTGCGTTCGGCCATGTCGGTCATCGACGAGAACCGCGCGACCCTGTCGGCGCCGTGGGCCGAAGCGACGCGGGCGTTGGCCGAGATCCGGCTGGACGGCGAGGTGCAGACCGAGCGGCAGTACGCCGCGCTGTCGCGCGCGGCCGTGTCGCAGGCGGACGCCGCGGCCCGGCGCGCCGACGTGCACGGCGTCGAACGCGCGGTCGCGACGCTCGAGGCCGGCGACCGCGCCCTCGGCCAGCAGCGGAAGGACGAGGTGGCGGGCCTGCTCGCGGCGCTGGAGCAGCGCCTGGACTCGGCGCGACGCCTGCGCCTGATGCGCGACCAGTGGGCTCGCAAGGCCGAGGCGTTCCGCGTCTACCGCGGGCAGATCGACCTGCTCGTCGCGCGACTCGCGGCGCTCGAGCCCGCCCTGCAGGAGGTCAAGGCGCTGGCCGGTCCGGCCCCCCTGCTGCTGCCCGGCCTGGCGCGCCGCTTCGACGCGATCTCCGGGCGCCTCGCGCGGATCCAGGTCCCTCCCGACATGGCGGCGGCCCACGCGACGCTGACGTCCGCCGCCGACATCGGGGCGCGGGCGATTCGTGTCCGCGAGCAGGCGGTGGCCGCCGGCGACATGGACGGCGCGTGGAACGCCTCGTCGGCCGCGGCCGCGTCGATGCTGATGCTGACGAGCGCGCGTCGGCAGATCGAGGCGGCGGCGCACCCCCCGGAGATCCGGTGACCGGGCCCCGGGCGACGCGGCTCGTCGTCGCCGCGACGCTGCCGGCCTTCCATCGCGCCGTGCACGGGCTGGCCGGCCGCGGTGATCTCGGCGAGGTCCGCCGCCGTGCCGTGATCGTCTCCTCCCGCGCGGCGGCGGCCCAGCTCAGGCACACCCTCGAGACGCTGCAGTTCGGCGCCGCGCCGCCCGCCGGCGATGCCGCGCTCGTGCTGCCCGACCTGCTGACCCGCGACGAGTGGTACCGGCGCATGCACGAACGCGCCGGACTGCCCGAGCCGCTCCTCACCGCGCTCGAACGCGAGGTGATCCTCGGGGCTGCCGCGCGCGAGGCGATCGAGGCCGGCGCGCGCCCGCCCTTCACGCTTCGACCCGGCCTGGTGGCCGAGATGCTCGCCCTCTACGACGCGCTCGGCCGCCACGAGCGCACCCTCGACGCCTTCGAGCGGATCGTCGTCGGCGAGCTGGAGCCGCGGGCGTCCACCGACCGCGGCGCCGAGCGCCTGCTCGGGCAGACCCGCTTCCTCGTGGCCGCCTTCCGGGCCTTCGAGCGGCGCGTCGCCGGGTCGGGCGCGCTCGACGAGCACGCGCTGCGGCGCAGGCTCGTCGATCCGGCCGCCAGGCCGGCGTACGGCCACCTGGTCGTCACGGTGGGCGATCGGACGGCCGACGCGTCCGGCGGCCTCTTCGCCTCCGACTTCGACCTGATGATGCGGCTGCCGGGCGTCCACGCGATCGACATCGTGGCGACGCGACAGCTTCTGGCCTCGGGGCTGCACGAGCGGCTCGACGCGCTCATCCCCGGCCTCGAGCCGATCCAGGCCGAGGAGGTGCCGGCCGGGACGCGCCTGGTCGCGCCGGCAGGCGACGCGGAGTGCCTGCACTTCACCAGCCGCGATCGCGAAGAGGAACTGCGGGGGATCGCGCGGCGCATCAAGGAGTCGGCCCGCCGCCAGGATCCGCCGCCCCTGCTCGACCGGGTGGCGGTCGTCTTCAGCCGGCCGCTGCCGTACGTCTACCTGGCGGGCACGGTCCTCGAATCGGCGGGGATCGAGTACCAGGCGGCGGACGCGCTGCCGCTCGCCGCCGAGCCGATGGCGGCGGTGCTCGACCTCGTGTTCGCCGCGGTCGAATCGAAGTACTCCCGCAGCGCCCTGCTCGCCCTGCTGCGCTCGCCGCACCTGCAGTGCGATGGCGGCGCCGGCCCGCCGTCAGCCGGCGAGGTCGACGCGCTGGACCGCGGCCTGGCCGAGGCGCGGTACGCGGGCAGCCGTGACGCGCTCGCGCGCCTGGCCGGGCGGTGGACGGGCCCCGGCGCTTCGGCGGCGCGCGCGGCGGTCGTCCTGACCGACGAGCTGCTGCCCCTCGAATCCCGGAGGGCCCTGTCGGCCCAGGCGGCGACCGTTCTCGACTTCCTGCGCTCGCACGAGCGGATGGACCTCGGCGACGACGCCGTCGGGGCGCGCCACCTGCGCGCCCGGGGGGCGATCGTGTCCGTCCTCGAGGGGCTGCGCCTGGCGGCGCTGGCCTTCGACGATCCCGCCGTGCGGTGCGAGGAACTGGCGGCGACCTCCCGCCGCTGGATTGAGGAGCAGACCTTCTCGCCCCGGCGCGGCAGCGGCGGCGTCCATGTCGTGGACGCGCCGGCCGCCCGCTACGGCGCGTTCGACACGGTGTTCATCGCCGGCCTCATCGAGGGCGACTGGCCCGAGCCGTCTCCCCGCAACATCTTCTACCCCGGGTTCCTGCTGGCCGAGCTCGGCTGGCCGCCGGAGACCGCGCGGCTCGCCGCCGCCAGGGCCGCGTTCACCGACCTGCTCTCGCTCCCGCGCGGCGAGGTGTCGGTGTCCACCTTCACCCTCGAGGACGACGCCATCGTCAATCCGTCGGCGCTCGTCGAGGAACTGGCGCGGGCGGCGATGCCCGTGGAGCGCGTCGAGCCGACGCCGACGCTCGTGTTCGCCGACGAGGCGCTGACGCTGGTCCGGCCCGTGCCGGAGATCCTGTCGCGGGAGGCCGCCGCGTGGCTGGGGCTGCGCGAGGGACGGTCGCCCGCGGGCGCGGCCGGGTTCCACGGCGCGGCCGGCGCGGCGCGGCGCACCGGGCACTCGGTCACGTCGATCGACACCTACCTGCAGTGCCCGTTCAAGTACTTCGCGTCGAAGGTCCTCGAGCTGCCCGAGGAGGTCAGCGACGAACCGTCGATGTCGCCGCAGAGCGAGGGGCGGTTCGTCCACGAGGTGCTGAGGGCCTTCTTCGACGCCTGGCAGGCCGCGGGCGGAGGCGCCATCACCGCGGACGCGCTCGACGAGGCACGCGCGACGTTCGCCGAGGTGGCGGGCCGGCTGCTGGCGACGCTTCCCGCCCCGGAGGCCGCGGCCGAGCGCGCGCGGCTGCTCGGGTCGGTGGGCACGCCCGGGCTCGGCGAGCTGGTGCTCGCGGCCGAAGCCGCGCGCGCCGAGCCGGTCCGCGAGCGGCTGCTCGAGCACGACCTCGCCGGTCTCTTCACGATCGCCGGCCACGGCGACCCGCGCGAGGTGAGCCTGCGCGGGAAGGCGGACCGGATCGACCTGCTGGAGGACGGGACCTTCCGCCTGATCGACTACAAGACCGGCCGCTTCCCCGATCCGGCGCAGACGATCCAGCTCCCCGTCTACTCGGTGTGCGCGGCGCAGCACCTCGCGCACGCGCGCGGCGGCGCCTGGCGGGTCCGTGAGGCGAGCTACATCGCCTTCGCCGAGCCGAAGCCGGTCCGCGTCGCGATTGGCGACGGGCCCGACGCCGCGGCGAAGCTGGCCGACGGGCAGCAGAAGCTGCTCGACGCGATCGACGCGATCGACAGGGGTGAATTTCCGCCACGGCCGGCGACGACCCGGCTCTGCAGCTACTGCCCCTACGCGACGGTGTGCCGGAAGGACTACGTCGATGGCGAGTGACACGCGCCTGCCGTTCGACGCCGCGCCCGAACCGGACCCGCTCGTCCGGCGCGACCAGGCCGCGCGGGCGTTCGCCGTCGATCCGGCGCGCAACGTCGTGCTCGAGGCTTCGGCGGGCACGGGCAAGACCCACGTCCTCGTGACGCGTTACGTGAACCTGCTCCAGGCGGGCGTCGATCCGACGAACATCCTCGCCATCACCTTCACGCGGAAGGCGGCGGCCGAGATGCGCGCCCGGATCGTGCGCGAGATCAAGGGCCTCTCGTCGCGGTCGCCGGCCGACCAGGCGCGCTGGCGCGCGCTCGGCGACCGGCTGTCGGACATCTCGATCTCGACCATCGACGCCTTCTGCCTGGCGCTGCTGCGCGAGTTCCCGCTCGAGGCGGACCTCGACCCGGGCTTCGACGTCGCCGACGAGACGATGACCCCGCGGCTCGTCGAGGACGCGCTCGACGGCGCGCTGCGCGCCGCGCGCCGGCTCGCCGCCCACGACCGGGACGTCGGCCTGCTGATGGCGGTCCTTGGCGAGCGCCGGGTTCGCGCGGGCCTCGAGGCGCTGCTCGACCGCCGGCTCGCCGTCGGGCCGATGCTCCACCGGTACCTCTCGGCCGTCTCCGGCCCGTCGCCGGACGAGACGCTGGCCCGTGCGGCGGACCGGCTGCGATCGGCGCTCGGGGCGATCGACGGCGGCCTCGAGGCGTTCGTCGCGGACGGGCCGACCGCGCACCGCGCCTACGCCCTGGTGGCCGCGGACCTGCGCGCGGCGGCCGCGGGCCTGGCCGGCCGGCCCGTCGAAGAGGGGGCGCCGCAGCCGGCGCGAGCCGTGCTGGACCGCCTCGCGTCCTACTTCCTGAACGACAAGGGAGATCCGCGGAAGGGCCCGCCGCGCACGTTTTCCAGGCGCGACAGCCGCGAGCCCGCTGCCTGGACGCGCCACTCGCGCGCCCTGGCGGCCTGCGCGCCGCGGGTGGCCGAGATCGTCACGGACTTCGAGCGGACGCTGAACGTCGCCCTCGTCAGGGGATCGGTGCGGCTGTTCACGATCGCCCGTTCCCGCTACCGCCGCGCGCTCGACGCGCAGGCGTCGGTCGATTTCTCCGAGGCCCTGCGCCGGACGCTCGTGCTGCTTCGGAAGATGGACGAGTTCGCGCAGAGCCGCTACCGGCTGGAGTCCCGCTACCAGCACGTGCTGGTTGACGAGTTCCAGGACACCAACCGGTCGCAGTGGCGCCTGGTCGCCTCGCTCGTCGAGTCGTGGGGCGAGGGGGCGGGGCTGGCGCACGAGGGTCCGCTCCAGCCCTCGATCTTCATCGTCGGCGACCGCAAGCAGTCGATCTACGCGTTCCGCGACGCCGACGTCCGCATCATCCGCCGCGCGCGGCGCTACATCTCCTCGCTCCGGCCGGACTCGCGCGTGCGCCGGTCGATCGCCCGCAGCTTCCGCGCGGCGCCCGAACTGCTGGCCTTCACCAACGACCTGTTCTCGTCGGTTGACGCCTCGTCCAGGCGGGGCGATGCCTTCCGGTTCGCCTCGCGGGACCGGTTCCCCGTCGAGGCGCCGCCCGGCGAAGGCGGCCGGCTGCGCCTGGTGGCCGCGGCCGACGAGCACCAGGCGGCGCGGATGACGGCGGCCGAGGTCGCGCGTCTCCTGGCCGAGGGCGTCGTGCGCGACCGGCAGACGGGCCTCTCCCGCCCCGCACGGCCGGGCGACGTCGCGATCCTCTTCAGGTCGCGGGCCAGCCACCGCGCGATCGAGACGGCGCTCGAAGCGCGCGGGATCCCGACCTACGTCTACAAGGGGCTCGGCTTCTTCGACGCCGACGAGGTGAAGGACCTGGTCGCGCTGCTCCGGTACCTCGCACAGCCGGACCTGCCGCTGCGCGCGGCGGCGCTGCTCCGGTCGCGCTTCGTCCGCCTCTCGGACCACGGCGTGCGGCTGCTCGGCCCGCATCCCGAGCGCGTGCTGTCCGGTTCGGACCCGGCTCCGGGCGGCATCGGCGACGAGGACCGGCGCGTGCTCGACCGGCTGCGGGCCGCGCTGTCGGCGTGGCTGCCGCTCATCGACCGCGTGCCGCCGGCCGAGACGCTCGACCGGGTCGTGGCCGAGTCCGCCTACGCCTTCGAGCTGGCGGGCCCGCGCCTCGCGCAGGCCCGCGAGAACCTGAAGAAGGTCCGCGCGATGACGCGGCGGCTCCAGAACCGCGGCTACGCGACGATGTCGCGCATCGCCGACCACGTGGACCGGCTGTCGGCCGGCGACGAGTCGAACGCGGTCGTGGACGCGCTCGACGCGGTCAACCTGATGACCGTGCACGCGGCCAAAGGACTGGAGTTCCCGTTCGTCTTCGTCACGGGCCTCACGCGCGGAACCGGCGGCCACGGCGATCCGATCCTCGTCGTTCCGGCGGCGGAGGGAGGCGTGCCGCTCGTGTCGGTCGGCGGCAGCCTGCCCGAGGCGGACGCGGCCGTGAAGGAACGCGAGCGGGAGGAGACCAAGCGGCTCCTGTACGTCGCCGTCACTCGCGCGCGGGAGAGGCTCTGCCTCGGGGCGGTGCTCAAGGACGGAAAGTTCAAGCCGCGCCCGGGCAGCCTGGGCGAGGTGCTGCCGGCGTCGCTCGGCGCGGCTTTCGAGGAGGCGGCCGCGGGCGGCGCGGCCGTCGAGTGGAAGGCCGAACACGGCGGCGTGCACCGCCTGGAGGTCGTTCGAACCGGGGACGAGCCCGCGGACGAGGCGGCGCGCGAGAACCGCGAGGCGGCGGCCGCGCCGCCGGCCCCGGCGCTTCCCTGCGACTTCCGGCCGCTCGTGGACGCGGCCGGCGACCGGCGTATCGGCGCGGCCGCGCACGCGATGTCAACGGGCGGCGGCGACGAACGCGACGGAGGCGCGGTCGAAGGGGTCACGTCGGCGCGGGCCGACGGGCTCCCGGGCGATCCGGCGCTCGTCGGGACCGTCGTGCACCGGTTGTTCCAGGCGACGCACGGGGTGCCGGCGCCTGAGCGGCCGGCGCTCGTCGAAAGCGCGGCGGCCTGGCTGGCCGGGCGGGGAGACCTGCCGGAAGCGATGCGGTCCGGGATGGTCGAGGCGGCCGTCGCCGCGTTCCTCGACCTGCGCCGGCGTCCCGAGGTCGCCGACGTCATCGACGAGGCCGCCTGCCACTACGAGGTGCCGTTCTCGCTGCGCCTCGACCCGGCCGCGGAGCCCGGCTCGGCCGGCGGCGCGGTCATCGTCCGCGGCAGCATCGACTGTCTGGCCGAGCAACTCGACGGCCGCGTCGTCGTCGTCGAGTTCAAGACCGGGAGGCGGCATCCCTGGCACGCGGCGCAGCTCGAGCTGTATCTCCGCGCGGCGAAGGCCATCTTCCCGGGGCGGCCGGTGGAGTCCCGCCTCATCTACGCGGACGACCAGCCTGCCCCGGCCGACAAATGATGCAACTACCGGCCGTTCTCGGGCGTCTAAACCAATAACGGGCTCAACCCGAGAAGACGGGCGAGATTCAGACATGATCACGAGCGAGCGGCGTGCGCGCGCGGTGCAGAACACGGGCCAGATCCGGCTGGAGATGCTGGAGCGGCTGTCGTGCGGGTGCATCGTGGCCCTCCAGACGGTCCGGCCGTCGGGCGTCCCGGTGGTGTCGCTCGAGGCCAAGGGGCCGCACTGCACGCACGCGGCGCACCGGGCGAACAAGGTGATTCGCCTCGGCGAGCCGTTCGATCCGCTCGACTACGACGTGCGCGACGACCTGTCCATCTGACCGGCCAGGGTGGCGGCCCACGAGCGGGCCCGCGCCTCGGCCTCCTCCTTCGACGCGCCCACGTGCAGCACCGAGCGGAACGGGCCCTGCTGGCCCGGCTGCGTCAGCCACGCCACCCAGTGGGGGCCACGCGCCTCGCTGTGGATCTCGAACGTCGTTGTCGGCTGGTCGGCCATACCGTGCTCCTCGATCGAATCATCGCCGGGTGCGGCCCGGGGGGATCGCGGCCAAGTTCGTCATTGCCTCGGCAGGGGCTGATTCCATACACTTGTCAGATACAGGGGTGCAGAAGAGGGGTGAAGGAGACCAGGTATGGCCATGATCTGCCCGAGTTGCGGGAACGCCAGGAACTTCCTCGTCAAGACGTTGCAAATGCACGTCGTTCGTGTCGAGGATTCGCGCGTCGACGTCACCGACGAGACCCGGCCGACGGTGCTCGAGGTGCTCTGCGACGACTGCGAGACCGCCCTCAACTTCGAGGCGGTCGAGGACGACATCCGCAAGGAAGTCCTCCTGACGCTCGGCGCGCGCTAGGAGGCGCCGTCGGCCTCCGCTCACCGCTTGCCGCTCTCTTCCTCCTCCTCGAAGTAATCGCATTCGGGGCAGATCCACTCGATCGCCATCCGCCGCTTCACCTCGGAGGTGCCGGGGATCAGGTCGACGATCTCGCGCTCGTGGCGGCGCATCTTCTCGCCGCACATCGGGCACTCCCTGCATTCGTTTTCGACGGGCATGTGTCGTCCGGGCCGGATGGTACCATTCGCGCCGCCGCCTTGACAAGGTTCGCGCGCCGCTCCTATCGTAGCCAGCGATGAGAAAACACGTCGATCTCGTCGGCCTGCTCTTCATGCTGTGGGGCGGGATGAGCCTGCTGCTCGGCGTGTCGCTGCTCACGACCGGCATCGCCGCCACCGCCATCGGCGCGACGGTCGCGCGGACGGCGTCCGGGGGCACGCTGACCGCGGGCATCGTGGCCGCGGTCTTCTTCACGCTGGCCGTGCTCGGCCTGATCTTCGGCGCGACGCACCTCTGGGTCGGATCGCGGCTCCGCCGGTTCCGCGAGTGGGCCCGCGCCTTCGCGATCGTCCTCGCGGTCGTAGACCTCATCTGCGTCCCGTTCGGCACGGGCCTCGGCATCTACGCCCTCTGGGCCCTCCTCAACGAACGTTCCAAGCCGCTTTTCGAAGAAACGCCGATGTAGGCTCGGCGGCTGGCGACTCGCGACTCGCGACTCGCGGCCTGCGGCCGCCCAGTTCGACACGCGTGACACGGCCGCCAGTCGGCAGTCGGCAGCCGCCGGCCGCCGGTCATTTCGGTTCGTCGACCGTTCCCTCCTTCGTCCACGGGCCGCAGCGCGCGACGCGCCGGAAGGCAAGCCACCCGCCGCGGATCATGCCGTGGCGCGCGATCACCGTCATCGCGTACACGCTGCAACTCGGGGTGAACCGGCAGCGGACGCCGAGGCGCGGCGAGAGCGTGGTGTGATACCAGCCGATCGCCGACACGGCCAGCCGCGCCGTGACCTGGTGGCCCGGCGGGCGCGACAGGTCGCGCGCGAGCAACGACGCGACCACCAGGACAGGGATCCCGAGGGAGACGATCAGGCGCAGCCTGCCCCTCACGGCCATCCTCCGGTCAAAACCTGTCGGCGTAATCGCTGAGGATCGGCACGATCAGCCGCTTGCCCGAGAAGGCCTTCACCACCGCGATCACGTGGAGAATCAGGAAAGCCAGGAACGGGATGGGCACCAGCGCGAGCAGGAGGCACCCGATCCCGCCGGTCAGGATGCCGAGCACCAGCGCGATGACGATCAGGCCGAGCAGCAGGAGCATCTCCGCCGTCATCAGCACGATGCCGTGCTTGGCGTGCCAGTGGATCTCGGGGTCGTGCTTCTCGGCAAGGAACGGGATGACCGCGAACGGCGGCAGGTAGGCCAGCACCAGCATGATCGAGCGGTTGACCGGCTGACCGTGCGGGCCGCCTGGTGTGGATGATACGGTCATGAGGTTCTTGGCCTGGTCCCGCCGCCGACCGGACGGGATCTCCGGAAGTCGGTGGGGTGGGGTGCCTGAAGTCTACCGAAGCCCGTGCCCGAGATCCAGCGCAAACGGCGAGCGACAGTAGGCAGTGGCGCAGGCCTGAAGGCCTGCGCTATCTGGGAATCGGCGCAAGATCTGCAGATAGCGCAGGGCTTCAGCCCTGCGCCGGGACGGCCCGTAACCTCCCGCATGGCGGCCCTTCAGGGCTGCCGCGACGCGAGGGTGTGGTTGGCGTGAACGGCGGCGCCGAGCAGGCCGGCCTCCTGGTTGAGCACCACCGACACCGGCACGCGCGACACCATCTCGTCGAGCGGCGCCTTCGCCCGGAACGCCTCGATGAACCGGCCGTCGGCCAGCGCGGGCAGGATCTTGGGCGCGATCCCGCCGCCGAGAAAGACGCCGGCGGTCGCCATCGAGCGCAGCGCGAGGTTCCCGGCCTCGGCGCCGAACACCGACACGAAGATCTGGAGCGCGCGGACGCAGGCCGGGCAGCGGCGCTCGAGGGCCGAGCGGGTGATCTGCGACGGCGCCTGGACCGGATCCGAATCGACGTCAACCACCGCGCACGGCTGCTCGTGGGTGAAGCGATGGAGATTCACCAGGCCCGGACCCGAGAGCACCCGCTCGTAGTCGGCGCGCCCGAAGCGCACGACGAGGCGGCCGAGCAGCGCGATCTCGTCGGGCGTCCTCGGCGCGAAATCGGCGTGCCCGCCCTCGGTCGGCGACGGCACCAGGTGACCGTCCACGTTGTGCAGCAGCGCCTCGCCGAGCCCCGTGCCGGCCGCGATGATCGCCGCGTTGCCCGTCGGCACCCGGTGGCCCTCCTGGATGACGGCCAGTTCGTCGGGCCGCAGCACCGGGACCGACCAGGCCATCGCCTCGAGGTCGTTGAGCAGGCTCACGCACGGAATGCCGAAGCGGGCGCCGACGGCCGCCGCGTCCACGACCCAGGGCACGTTGGTGAGCCGCGCGGCCTGGCCGACGATCGGTCCCGCGACGCCGAAGCTGGCCGCCTGCACGACCGACGCCCCGCCGTGTTCCGAGAGGAAATCCTCGATGATGGCTTCGAGGCTCGGATGCTCGCGCGTCACGACGCTCCGGACGTCCACCCGCAGCGGCCGCCTGAGCGCGGGCGCGAAGAGACCGAGCAGCGACTTGCTTCCCCCGATGTCGCCGGCGAGCAGCATCGATCGATTCTACCAGCGGGCCGCGGCTGCGGCGTTGACTTTCCCCCGGCGCTCCGGCATGGTGTACCCCGCATGAGCGCGAACGCTTCCACGGCCAACACCCTGCCGGCCACGACGCCGGGCCGCGGCCTCGCGGTGCGCGACGTGCTCGCGAGGTACCCGCGGCTTCGCGAAGACCACCTCCGCTACCTGCGGAAGTGGAACCTGATCGGCCCGCTGTCACGCGCCGGGACCGAAGCCAGCTTCTCGTTCGCCGACCTCGCGGTCATCCGGCAGGTCCACGCCGAGCTCGAGCGGGGGGCGCCGTTTCGCGCCGTGCTGCGAGGGCTTCAGGCGTCGCGCCAGGGGCAGCTCGCCTTCGACTTCCGGCTCGAGGCCGAGCCGGCCAAGGTCCTCCTCCTCACGAGGCCTCCCGAGACCGGCCACGCAAGGTCCGGCCGCGTCACGGAGTCGGCAGAGGAGTTCTTCCGGGACGGTTCCGCCCTCGACGACGGGGATCCGAGAAAGGCGCCGGCCGCGGCGCGGGCCTACCGGCGGGCGCTCGAGATCGATTCGGGCCTCGTCCCCGCGATGATCAATCTCGCCAACGTGCACTACGCCCAGGAGCACCTGCCCGAGGCGGAGGCGCTCTACGAGCGCGCCATCGCGTTCGAACCGAACGTGTTCGAAGCCCACTTCAACCTCGGCAACCTGCACCACGATCTCGGCCGGCTCGACGAGGCCCGCGCGGGCTACGAGGCGGCGCTCCGCCTGAACGCCGACTATGCCGACGCGCACTTCTACCTGGCGGTCACGCTCGAGAAGATGGGGCGCTCGCAGCAGGCCCGGCTGCACTGGCGGCGCTACCGGGAACTGGCCCCGAACGGCGAGTGGGTTCAGCTGGCGAGTGAATTCGGCGAGTAAGAGGTTCCTGCCGGGTCAGTACCTGGAAGCCGTAATCGTCGCGCTTCTTGGGGGTGCGGCGGAGCTTGTAGTAGCCGCAATCGGGGCACCACGCGCCGGCCTCGAAGCCGTTGGCGCCGGTCAGGGGCAGGACGTCGCGGTGGCCGCAGCAGTCGGCCGTTCCGTTCTCCTGAGGCTTGCGCCAGCGGCAGGAACGGAACCGCTCCACCGCGGGCGAGACAGGGCCGCCCAGGTCGACCGCTCCCGCAGCGGCAACCGGTCCCGTCGTCTCGAGCAAGCCATTCTCGTGCGGTTTCTCGTCCACCGACAGCGTCTCCTCTTACAAACATTGTGCCACATCGGCTCGGGCGGGTAAATGGCGACCGAACTGGTCCTCGTGGCTCGCCTACAGCGCGGTACGTAGGGCGGGGCCTTTAGGCCCGCCGCGGCGACGGCGCCGGCCCTAAAGGGCCGGCCTACATTCGGCTTACAGCGCCCTGACCGCCCCCTCCACCCGCCCGGCCAGCGTCGCGTAGTCGTCGCCGTCGAGCGTCAGCGGCTCGCCAAACGCCACCCTGACCCGCCCGGGCCGCGCCATCCTCCACGACTTGTGCAGCACCCGGTCGAGCCCTTCGAGGCGGACCGGGACGACCTTTACCCCGAGCCGCGCGCCGATCAGGCCGACGCCCGGCCGAAACGGGCGGATCTCCCCGGTCTCGGTGCGCTCGCCCTCCGGGAAGATCAGCACCGACCAGCGGTCGCCGAGCAAATCCCCGATGTGGCGAAGGCTCTGGCGCGCGCCCGCCTCGCGCTGCGGCAGGGGGAACGCGCCAAAGAAGCCCGCCGCCAGCGAATAGAGGCTGCCGCTCACCAGGCGCTGCCGGCGCGTGCGGCCGGCGGGATGGAAGTGCGCGTCGAAGTACTCCTTCGACATCGCCACGGCGACGCGAGCCCGCAGCCGGCCGGGCAGCGCGGCGAGGATCGCCGGCGTGTCGAGATGGCTCTGGTGATTGGCGGCGAAGACCACCGGTTCGTCCAGGCCGGCCAGCCGCTCCAGTCCCTCGACCCGGATCCGGGCGACGAGACGCGTGAGCGGCAGCAGCAGGACGGCCTGGCTGACGCGCCGGGCGAGCGAGATCATCCGGCCCCGGTTCCATCCCGGCATCGTCCAGTCGCGGGCGTCCGAGCCTGGCGGGGGCTCCGCCGCCGACGGGGCGGCAGCGCCGGGCGGCACGCGCGCGGCCGGCGCCACCAGCGCGAGAAGGTCGCCCACGGTTCGCGCCTCGGCAAAGCGACTCTCGTCGAGATCCGAGTCGAGCCGCTCCTCGATGTCGGCCATCAACTCGACGCGCTCGAGCGAACTCAGGCCCAGTTCCTCGACCGTCGTTTCCGGCCGGACCTCGCGCCCGCCGGCGTAGCGGGCGAGCAGCGCCGCGAGTGACGGGCCAGTCGCCGCGGGACCGCCGGCGATCCTTCCCGTCTCCACCCACAGGCCGATCTCGCGCCGCCTGAGCTTGCCCGTGCCGTCGGTGCGTGGCAACTCGCGATCGGGCCAGACCGAGAGCCCGCGGACCCGCTGATGGTCGGCCAGCGCCGCGTTGGCTCCGCGGACGATCGCCGCGAGGTCGGTGCCGGGCTCGACGACGGCCACCGCGTGCACGCGCTCCTCTCCGCCGCGCGTCACGCCGACCACCGCCGACTCGATGACTCCCGGCTGCGCGTTGACCGCGCGCTCCACGTCGTCGGGGAAGACGTTCAGCCCCTCGGGCGTGACGATCATCTCCTTCTTGCGGCCCTTGATGAACAGCCGCCCCTCGGCGTCGAGTTCGCCGATGTCGCCGGTCGGAAGCCACCCGTCTTCGAACGCGACGGCCGTCTCGGGCCGGGCCCCGTAGTAGCCGCGGGTGACGTTCTCACCCCTGACGAGGATCTCGCCGTCGGGCGCGATCCGCACCTCGACGCCCTCGAGGGGCTTGCCCACCGAGCCGCGGCGGGCGTCGAACGGATGGTTCAGGCTGACGATCGGCGCCGTCTCGGTGAGGCCGTATCCCTGGATGACGAGAAAGCCCAGCCGCCCCCAGAACTCCTCGACCGACGGGTCGAGCGGCGCGGCGCCGACCACGAGGCACCAGAACTTCGGGCCGAAGGCGCGATGGACCCTCCGGTAGCGCCACCAGCGCAGCGCGACGTGCCGCGTGCGCCCCGCCGGGCGCGCGGTCTCGGGATACCGGCGCCGCACGTGCTGCGCCAGCACGTCCAGGATCTTCGGCACCGACACCAGCACCGAGACCCGGCGCCGCCTGACCTGCGCGACGATCTCCCCCGGGTTGTAGCCGCGCATGAACACCACCGTGCCCGGCAGCATCGGCGGGATGAAGGTCGCCATCGCCTGGCCGAACAGGTGGCTGAGGGGCAGCAGGTTCAGGAACCGGAGCGGGAAGAACGGCCGGCCCCACGCCCTGTACTTCCGCACCTCGCGCTCGATGGGGACGATGTTGGCGAGCACGTTGCGGTGCGTGATGACGACGCCCTTGGGCTCGGCCGTCGCGCCGGAGGTGAAGATGATCTCGGCCACGTCGTCGGGCGCGAGGGGGACGGGCGGCGCGGCGCGGCCGTCCTGCCAGTCGAGACGGGAGAGGCGCCACGCGTCGATCCCGCCCAGCGTGTCCGCCGGTTGCGCGCCGGCGGTATCGAGCGCCGGCACGCCGTCGCCAACGAGCACGACGCGGGCGGTGACGATTGCCGCGACGCGCCGCGCGAAGTCGAGCGACGATCGGTAGTCGATCGGCACGACGACGACTCCGGCGACGATGCAGCCCCAGAACGCGGCGATCCACTCGGGGCGGTTCTCGGCCCAGAGCAGGACGGCGTCCCCCTTGCGGAGCCCCGCCTCGTGCAGGCGGCCGGCGAACCCCCTGGCGGCGGCCGCCACCTCGTCGTATCGATGGCGCCTCGTTCTCAGCCCGTCGTCGTGGATCAGGAACTCGCCCGACGTCGAGCCCAGGTCCGCGAAGACGTCGAGGAGCGTGTCGCGGAGCATGGAGGGATTCTACGCCGCGGCCCTGCCGCCGGACTCTCATATAGAATGGATGGGATCGCGAGATCGACGGGGGTGCGACTGCATGCGGATCTTTCTGACCGGAGCCAGCGGGTACGTCGGGACGGCGGTACTGGACGCGTTCGTTCGAGCCGGACACCAGGTGACCGGCCTCGTTCGCCATTCGGAGAACGCGGCGAAGGTCGCCGCGCGCGGGGGCACGCCGCTGTGCGGCGATCTCCTCGAACCGGCGTCGTACGGCCCCGCGGCCGAAGGCCACGACGTGTTCGTTCACGCCGCCTTCGACGGCACCCGCGGGGCCGAGGCCGATCGCGTCGCGATCGACACGCTCATTGGCGCGGCCCGGGCCGGTGAGGCGAGCCGGGCGAGGACGCTCATCTACACGTCGGGGATCTGGGTGCTCGGACCGACCTCGGCGCCGGCCGCGGAGGATTCGGCGGTGAACCCGGCCGCCATCGTCACCTACCGGCCCGCGCACGAGACAGCGGTGTTGTCGGCGGCCGGCGGGGGCCTGCGGACGGCCGTCGTCAGGCCGGGCATCGTGTTCGGCGGGTCGCGGGGCATCGTGGGCGACATCTTCCGCGATGCCGCCAACGGGCTCATCCGGGTGATCGGCAGCGGCGAGAACCGCTGGCCCGCGATCTACGACCGCGACCTGGCAGACCTCTACCTGCGGCTCGCGCTGCACGCCGGCGGGAGCGGCATCTTCCACGCGACCGACGAAACCGACGAACGCGTCAACGACATCGTGGACGCGATCGCGGCCCACGCGCCGACGCCGCCCGACGTGCGCCGGGTGCCGCTCAAGGAAGCGCAGGCGAAGATGGGGCCGTACGCGCTCGCGCTGGCGCTCGACCAGGTGGTGCGCAGCCCGCGCGCCAGGGCGCTCGGCTGGACGCCGGCGCTGCGGTCGATCACCGGGAACGCGGCGCGGCTGTTCGGCGAGTGGCGGGCCGCGTCGAAGCGGGCGGGCGAGAGCGACGATCTCGGGCAAACGGCATGAACGACCTGGTGTCTCTCGACGACATCCGCGCGGCGGCAACCCGGATCGCGGGCGTCGCCCGCGTCACCCCGCTCATCGAGGTCCGCGAGCTGAGCGCGTGGGGCAGGGCGGACGCGGCGCCGCTGCTGCTCAAGTGCGAGAACCTGCAGGTGGGCGGGGCGTTCAAGATCCGCGGCGCGTTCAACATGGCGTCGAGCCTCCCGGAGCCCGCGCGGCGCGCGGGGCTGCTGACCTACTCGTCGGGCAACCACGGCCTGGCGATGGCGATCACGGCCCGACGTCTCGGGGTCCCGGCGGTGATCGTGATGCCGACGACGGCGCCGGCCGTGAAGGTGGAGGGGGCGCGGGCGCTGGGCGCCGAGGTGCTCTTCGAGGGGACGACGACGATCGAGCGGAAGGCGAGGGGCGAAGCCGAGGCGGCGAGCCGGGGGCTGGCGATCGTGCCGCCGTTCGACCATCCGCACACGGTGGCGGGGCAGGGGACCATCGGCCTCGAGATCCTCGAGCAGTGCCCCGGGGTGGCGACCGTCTACGTGCAGATTGGCGGCGGGGGCCTCATCTCGGGCGTCGCCACGGCCATCAAGCGCAGCAAGCCGTCGGTGCAGGTGGTGGGCGTCGAGCCGGTCGGCTCGGCGCGGATGACGGCCTCGCTCGCGGCCGGGAAGCCCGTGACCATCCCGATGACGCCGGGCATCGCCGACGGGCTGCTGGCCGTGCGGCCGGGCGACGTCACCTTCCGTCACGTGCAGGCCTTCGTGGATCGGATCGTGACGATCGACGACCGGGCGATCGTGGACGCGCTCCGGTGGATCTTCCGCGAGGCGAGACTGGTGGCCGAGCCGAGCGGCGCGATCACGGTGGCGGCGGTGCTGGCCGACGCCGCGGCCGGGCGCCTCGACGCGCGCGGCCCGGTGGTGGCCGTCATCAGCGGCGGGAACGTCGAGCCCGCCGCGTTTACGAGGTACCTCAGCGACGACTGCCGTACGTAGGCCGGCCCTTTCCGCCTTCGCCTGGCTACGGCGGACCCGCCGTAGCGCTTCGCGCGGAGGCGGGCAGGGCCGGCGGTCCAATCTGGCCGTACGTGGGCCGGCCCTTCAGGGCCGGCGGTCCAACCTGGCCGTACGTGGGCCGGCCCTTCAGGGCCGGCGGTCCAACCTGGCCGTACGTGGGCCGGCCCTTCAGGGCCGGCATCCGACATCACGAACGCTGCTCCCACATGTCGGAACACGTCAGTATCTCGTCGAGCGAGTAGCGATCCGACCCGCAGAACGGGTATTCGCCGACGGTCCTCGCGAGTCCCGCCCGGACCGGATTCATGACGACGTAGCGGATGACGGCGAGCGTGTGGTCCTCGTCTCTGAGCACTCGATCGTGAAAGCTCTCCTGCCAGAGGCGTACGCCGGTGCGGTGCGCAGCGGCGTAGCCGCTGCGCTGCTTGGCCTCGCGCACGAACTCGACAAGGCGGGAGTCGGCGCGGAGGGCTTCGGTCAGGAGGTGGAGATGGTCGGGCATGAAGCAGTACGCAAGGAACTCAAAGCCATGCCGCCTGGCAGCCTGACGAAACTGCTCGAGAACGGTGGACACGACGGCGGCCTCCGTGAAAGACGAGCGCCGGCGGTGCGTCGTGAATGTCAGGAAATACCGGTAGAACCCGCTGTACGAGAACCCAGCGATGCGAGGAGGGCGCACGCCGTGGAGGGTGCAATCGGGATGCCAGATCAACGCCGGGCCTGCCCTTCGACTCGCCCCGAGTGATGTCGAGGGGCTCGCTCAGGTACCCCGAGCAGCGCCGAGGGGTGAAGGCCCGGCCCACGTACGGCGACGCGCTGATCTTGCCGGGCCTGAAGGCCCGGCCCTCGTACGGCGACACGCTGATCTTGCCGGGCCTCAAGGCCCGGCCCACGTACGGCGACGCGCTGATCTTGCCGGGCCTGAAGGCCCGGCCCACGTACGGAGGGGGTCACCGTCCGCGCCACGCCCTCCGTACGTGGGCCGCCCCTTTCCGCCTTCGCCCGGCTACGGCGGACCCGCCGTAGCGCTTCGCGCGGAGGCGGGCAGGGGCGGCGCAAGAACTTCGCGAGATCGCCAGATCGCAAGATTCTACGATCCGACGATCTCCTTCGCTGCCCTGATCGCCTGGTCTATCGTGCTGATGTCCCCGTCGAGTTGCCGCTCGTAGACCTGCTTCAAGATGCGGCCGATCTCGGGCCCGGGTTTCATCCCGAGCGCGAGCAGGTGGCGGCCGAGCAGCAGGGGCTCCGGCGGCTCGTGCTCGACGCCCAGAGCCCGCGCGCGCTCGACGAACCATGGCATCGCCGAGCAGTCGAACGGTCCCGCGCGGCCCACGCAATCGGCCGCCGCCAGCCGCGCGAGCAGCTCCAGGTCCACCTTCTGCGCCAGCCGTCGAAAGGCCCCGTCTCCCACTTCGTGGCGCACCTTGTGCCAGGCGCCCGGCTTGAGATGGTGCGCCGTCAAGCCGAGCACCTGCGCGCGCACGTCAACGCCGTCGATGGCATTGACGTGCAGCCGGTCGAGCAGGGCCCGGGCCGGTTCGACGCCGGCCTCCTCGTGGTTGTACGAGCGGATGCGGCCGTCCACGAAGGCGGTCGTCGCCGGCTTGCCGAAATCGTGGCAGACCGCGCCCAGCATCACGGCGAGCTTCGCCCACCGCGGGAGGTCGTCGATGCGGGCGCGCGCCTCGTCGATGACCATCAGCGTGTGGACCCACACGTCGCCCTCGGGATGCCAGTCCGGCTCCTGCCCGCAGCCGACGAGCGCCGCCATCTCGGGAATGAGCGCGGCGACGATCCCGGCTTCGCGCGCGAACTCGAAGCCGAGCGAGGGCCGCGCCGGCAGCAGGAGCAGCTTCTCGAACTCGCCCCAGATCCGCTCCGGCGGCAGGTCGTCGAGCGGGATCGTCCGGCAGACGGCCATGGTGTCGGGCGTCGCGGCGAGTTCGAACCGGGCGACGAGCTGCATCGCCCGCAGCACGCGCAGGCTGTCGTCGCCGAAGGTGGCCGCGTCCACCAGCCGCAACAGCCGGGCCTCGAGATCCGCCCGGCCCCCGCACGGATCCAGGTACTCGCCGGTCAGCGGGTCGAACGAGATCGCGTTGATCGTGAAATCGCGGCGCCGCGCCGCCTCGTCCACCGACATGGCGGGATCGCCTTCGACGAGGAACCCGCGGTGGCCGCGCCCGACCTTCGAGTCGCGCCTGGGGAGCGAGACGTCGATCGTGCCGAGCTTGTAGACGGTAAAGCTCTCCCCGATCGTCTCGACGCGGCCGAACCGGTCGAGCAGGCCCCTGAGCCGGGGGGCGGGGATCCCGTAGACCTCGAGGTCGATGTCCTTGGCCGGCAGGTTGAGGCACCGGTCGCGCACCCAGCCGCCGACGAGAAGCGCGCGGCCGCCCGCCTCGCGGACGGCGAGGGCGATGTCGTGGGCGCGATCGAGATCGGAAGCGGGCTCCATCGGGAGGATGGTAGCACCACGACCGGCTGACGGCTGACGGCTGACGGCTACCGGCCGAGTCACGCATGTCACGACGGCTGACGGCTGACGGCTGACGGCTGACGGCTGACGGCTGATGGCGGCGACACACTCGTCCGGCAGCGATTTTGCACACTCACTGAAGCATGTCCAGAGACCCAGGCAAGCTGCAGGTCTTCCACCGCTCGCACCAACTGGCGCTCGACATATACCGGCTTAGCGAACGGCTACCACCGGTCGAGCGCTACGGCCTCACGTCGCAACTGCGGCGGGCCGCCACGTCGGTCCCCACCAACATCGTCGAGGGGTGCCGCCGGGAGACGTCTCGGGAATACCGGCGTTTCATCCACGTCGCGCTTGGGTCGGCTTCAGAGGTGGGATACCTACTGACCCTGACAGTCGACTTGGGATTCCTGCCGAGAGAGGATGCCGCGGCTTGCAGAGATTGCAGCAACCACGTTGAGCGTGAATTACAGAATCTGCTGAAGTCCACTGAGCACTTCTGAACGCGTCAACTTCACCCGGCCGTCAGCCGGCGGCCGTCCGCCTTCGCTCTTCCGCCTCCGCCGCGACGCGGCTACGGCGGACAAGCCGAGCTACGGCGGACAAGTCAGCCGTCCGCCGTCGGCCGTCGGCCGTCAGCCGTCGGCCGGTTGATCAGGTGCTCGATCGTGCGCGCGTAATAGCGGAGCAGCGCCCGGCTGCGGACGCGGACGCGCCCGCCCTCGACGACGAGGCCCCCGCGCTTCTCGAGCGGCCGCAGGGCGAAGGACACGGCGTCGCGCCCGCTCTCGACCGCGAGGTTGGCCCCGCGCTCGCGCAGCCGATCGAGCAGCGCGTCGATCTCGGCCTCGAGCTCCCGCTTCTCGACCGAGCGCCGCATCGCCGTCGCCACGAGCGCTGTCGGCGTCACCTTGTAGAGCAGGCCGATCGCCTCGCGCGTCCGGTGCGCCAGGTCGAGCACGTCGCGCCGCGACGAGGCGTTGTAGTCGGCCGTGCGGATCGGCGTGCCGAAGGTGGTGAACGACCGCGACCGGTAGCCGACCGCGTCGCGCAGCATCTCGGCCAGCTCGCGGGTGAACGGCCGCTGGCTCCGCTTCACCCCCTGGCGCGCGAGGATGCGGTCCTCGAGCACCAGGTCGTAGGAGATCGCCATCGGCAGGATGACCAGGTCGTCCATGCCCGCCTGCATCGCCGCGTGGATCAGGCCCGTCTTCGGCGCCTTCAGCTCGCCGCTGTAGCTCCGCCCCCCCTCGATGTAGAAGAGCAGGTCGTGCGACCTGAGCAGTTCGCCGACGTACGCCTTGAGCGTGACCAGGTAGGCCGGATCCTTCGTGTTGCGCCGGATGGGGATCGCGCCGGTGACGTGGCGGTGCAGCAGGCCGAGCGGCCCGCCGAACAGGTTGATCCCCGCCGCGATGATCGGCGGCCGCAGGTGGTGGTCGTCGAGCGCCAGCGGCTCGAGCAGGTAGTCGGTGTGGCTCTTGTGGTCGGACGCGTAGATCACCCGCCCGGCGGAGGTCGCCGCGAGGGCGCGCTCGATGCGCTCGACGTGCCGGTCGATCTTCCGCAGGATCGGGTAGACCGGGTGCTTGAGCGCCCGGTAGAGCGTGTAGCGCTGCGTCGTTCGCAGCTCTTCCAGGTAGGCGTACACCCGCTCGCGGGCCTCGTCGGCGTTCTCGCCGTGGGTGCCCTGCAGGTAGCGCACGACCTCGTCGCGCGAGAGTACGGCCTGCGATATTTCGTCCATGGATCTCCGACTATAACACCGCCCGTGGCCGTCAGCCGCGCGTCAGCCGTCAGCCGTCAGCCGTCGGCCGTCCGCCGGCCCCGGCGCGAACGTCTCGTGGCTAAAGCGCCGTACAGATGGCCTCGGCGAACGACGACGTCGTCGCCGTGCCGCCCAGGTCCTTCGTCCGCCCGTCGGGCCTCGCCATCACCGTCGCCAGCGCCACCCGGATGCGCGCGGCGGCCCCGCCCTCGCCGATGTGGTCCAGCATCATCAGCGCCGACAGCAGCAGGGCGGTCGGGTTGGCGAGGTCCCGGCCCGCGATGTCCGGCGCCGTGCCGTGCACCGCCTCGAACAGCGCGATGTCGGCGCCGAGGTTCGCGCTGCCCACCACGCCGAGCCCGCCCACCAGCCCCGCGCACAGGTCGGAGACGATGTCGCCGTAGAGGTTCGGCATGAGGAGGACGTCGAACGTCTCGGGGCGCAGCACCAGGTGCATGCACGCCGCGTCGACGATCCGCTCGTCGTAGGTGATCTCGGGGTATTCCCGGGCCGTCTCGCGCGCGCAGGCGAGGAATAGCCCGTCGCCCATCTTCATGATGTTCGCCTTGTGCACGCCGGTCACGCGGTGGCGGCCGTAGCGACGGGCGTACTCGAAGGCGAAGCGCGCGATGCGCGTCGAGTTGACCCGCGTGATCACCTTCATGCTCACCATCACGCCGGGCACCACCTCGTGCTCGAGACCGGAGTAGAGGTCCTCGGTGTTCTCGCGCACCAGGATGAGGTCGAGGTTGCCGAAGCGCGCCGGCACGCCCGGCAGGTTGACGACCGGCCGCAGGTTGGCGAACAGGTCGAGCGCCTTGCGCAGGCCCACGTTCACGCTGGTGAACCCCTTCCCGATGGGCGTCGTCACCGGGCCCTTGAGGGCGACCTTGTGACGCCGGACCGAGTCGATCAGGGTCGAGGGCAGCGGCTCGAGGCCGCGGTCCACCGCCGCCTGGCCCGCGTCCTCCGTGTCCCAGTCCACGCGGACGCCGGCCGCGTCGATGATGCGGAGGACGGCGCGGGTGACCTCGGGGCCGATCCCGTCGCCGGGAATGAGCGTGATCGTGTGTGTCATAACAGCTCCCATTATAATAGGGGCCTGGCTACTCTCTCTGCGCCCGGCGCCATCTGGAGGTCCCAAGTGTCTGCTGATACCGCCCTCATCCCCGCCCTGCACAACGTCGCCACGCGTCTGCGGATCGACTCGATCCGCGAGACGACGGCCGCCGGCAGCGGCCACCCCACGACGTGCTGCTCGGCCGCCGAGATCGTGGCCGCCTTGTTCTTCGCCGAGATGCGGTTCGACCCGAAGCGGCCGCAGGATCCCGACAACGACCGGTTCGTGCTCTCCAAGGGGCACGCCGCGCCGCTGCTGTATGCCGCGTGGGCCGAGGCCGGCGCGTTCGATCGCGCCTTGCTGATGACGCTGAGGCAGATCGGGTCGGACCTCGAGGGGCATCCGACGCCGCGCCTGCCGTTTGTGGACGTCGCCACCGGCTCGCTCGGGCAGGGGCTGGCCGCGGGCGTCGGCATCGCCCTCAACGCGCGCCGGATCGGGTCGGCGTACCGGACGTACGTGCTGCTCGGCGACGGCGAGACGGCCGAGGGCTCGGTCTGGGAGGCGGCGAACGTCGCCGAGTACCACGAACTCTCGAACCTCTGCGCCATCACCGACGTCAACGCGCTCGGCCAGAGCCAGCCGACCCCGTTCGGCCACGACATGGACGCCTACGCGCGCCGCTGGACCGCGTTCGGCTGGAGCGCGATCGTCATCGACGGCCACGACCTGGGCGCGCTGCTCGACGCCTTCGAGCGCGCCCGGCAGACCACCGACCGGCCGACGATGATCCTGGCGCGGACGATCAAGGGGAAGGGCATCTCGTTCGCCGAGGGGCTCAACGGGTGGCACGGGCGGCCGCTCAAGAAGGACGAGGCGGCACGCGCGATCGCCGAGCTCGAGGGGCAGTTCGTCCCCGAGGGCGGCGGGAAGGACGCCCCGCCGCCCGCCATCCAGCCGCCTCCGCGGACCGGCGCCGCCCAGCCCTCCGGCCGCGCCGAGGTCTCGGCCCCGGCCTACAAGATCGGCGACCTGGTGGCGACGCGGGAGGCGTACGGCACCGCGCTCGTCAAGCTCGGCGAGGTGGACCCGCGGGTCGTCGTCCTCGACGCCGACGTGATGAACTCGACGTTCAGCGAGAAGTTCGAGAAGGTGTTCCCGGGCCGGTTCTACGAGAACTTCATCGCCGAGCAGGTGATGGTGGGCACGGCGATGGGCCTGGCCAGCCGCGGCGCGATCGCGTTCCCGTCCACGTTCGCCTGCTTCCTGACGCGCGCCTACGACTTCATCCGGATGGCCGCCATCAGCCGGCTGAACGTGAAGCTGGCCGGGTCGCACGCCGGCGTGTCGATTGGCGAGGACGGCCCGTCGCAGATGGCGCTCGAGGACCTGGCGATGATGCGCGCCGAGCCGAACCTCGCGGTGCTCTACCCCTGCGACGCGGTCAGCACCGAGCGGCTCGTCGTCGAGGCGGCCTACCATGACGGGCCGGCCTACATCCGGACGTCGCGCCCCAAGACGCCGGTCGTCTACGGCCCCGACGAGCGGTTCCCGGTGGGCGGCTGCAAGGTCCTCCGCTCGAGCGGCCGCGACGTGGCCACCGTCGTCGGCGCGGGCGTGACGCTCTTCGAGGCGCTGAAGGCGTACGAGCAGCTGCAGCAGTCCGGCGTCAGCGTCCGCGTGATCGACCTCTACTCGATCCAGCCGATCGACGAGGCGACGCTGCGGCAGGCCGCCGCCGAGACGGGCGGCCGCGTGGTCACCGTCGAGGACCACTACGCGGGGGGCGGGCTCGGCGAGGCGGTCGCCGCGGCCACGTCCGGCGTGGCCACGGTGCGCATCCTGGCCGTGCGCGAGATTCCGCGCAGCGGCAAGCCCGAGGAACTGCTCGATCGGTTCGGCATCTCGGCCCGCCACGTCGTCGAGGCGGTGAGGGGGATCGTCGGCTGACGGCTGACGACTGACGGCTGACGGCCGCACGCGGAAGCCAGGCCGATCGACTCTCTCGTAGGCCGGTACGTAGGCCGGGGCTTCAGCCCCGGCGCCGGGCCGAAAGGCCTGGTAAGGAAACCGCGATTCGGCCATGACGACAAACTCCCCCCGCCCGCCCGTCGTCCTCGTCACCGGCGCCTCGTCGGGCATCGGCAAGGCGTGCGCGGAGGGGCTCTTCGCGCGCGGCTGCCGCGTGTACGGCACCAGCCGGCACGCGCCGCGCGCGCTGGTCGAGGCGCGGACGACCGACTTCGCGCCGACGCTTCGGATGATTCCCCTCGACGTGACGTCGGACGCGTCGGTGGAGGCGGCCGTTGGCATCGTGTTCGCCTGCGAGGGGCGGATCGACGCCGTCGTCAACAACGCGGGGTTCGGGATTGCCGGCGCCGCCGAGCGGACGACCCTCGAGGAGGCGCACGAGCAGTTCGAGACCAACTTCTTCGGGACCGTGCGCGTCTGCCGGGCCGTCCTGCCCGTGATGCGGCAGCAGGGAAGCGGCCGCGTCATCAACGTCAGCTCGATCGCCGGCCGGGTCGCCGTGCCGTTCCAGGCCTTCTACAGCGCCAGCAAGTTCGCCGTCGAGGGGTACACCACGGCGCTGCGGATGGAGGTCGCCCCGTTCGGCATCCAGGTCGTGCTGATCGCCCCCGGCGATTTCAAGACCGGGTTCACGGCCGCCCGCAAACGTGTGGGCCGGCCCTTCACCCCTCGGCGTTGCTCGGGGTGCCCTGAGCGAGGGTACGGAGCGCCCGAGTCGAAGGGCAGGGCCGGCGCCGATTCGCCGGGTCTAGAGACCCGGCCTACCGGCGACGCCTATGCCGAGGCAGAATCCCGCGCCCTCGCCGTGATGGAGCACGACGAGACGCACGGCGCCACGCCCGAGGCGGTCGCGCGGCTGGTGTATCGCGTCATGACCATGCGCTCGCCCGGCGTGCGCTACGCCGTCGGACCGATCGCCGAGCGGCTGACGCTGATCCTGCAGCGTCTGCTCCCGTCGCGTGTGTTCGCGTGGGTGATCGCGAAGTACTACCGCGTCCGTTAGGGGTCGGAGCGGTTTATCACAATTCTGTAATCCGTTGGTGTGGGCCACGAAAAACCGCTCCGACCCCTAAGGGATCCGTTCCGTGCCTGAGCCCGTTATCGCCTCGACCGAGGGGGACTCCGGCCATACGGACGCCGGGGCCGCGACGTAGCCGGCGTGGGCGAGCAGCAACTGGAACAGCGACACTTCCGACGCGCAGAACACCAGCTTGACCCACAGCCGCGCCAGCAGGTACACCTCGCTCAGGGCCACGCCGGTCCACATCGACCACCCCGTCGTTCCCGCGCCCGGCACGACGGCCATGTACCCGCCGACGACAACGACGAACAGCAGGCCATCGACGAGATAGAGTCCGACCGCCTGCGTCGGGTGGCGGCGAATGAACCGGTACGCCGCGACGAGCGCGCCGACCATGCTGCGCCGGTCCTCGACGACCGCCCGGACCTTGGCGTAGTCGAGCCACAGGTTGAAGGCCGCGAGCGCGCCGCCGAAGACGGCGTAGAGCGCCAGGCGCAGGAAGAACGCGGTGCGCTCGACGGTCCAGTCGTGCGTGATCGACGGGTACAGATCGCGGAACAGCCAGGCGTGCAGCACGCCGAAGAGGAACAGGTAGCCGAGCGCGGCGACGACCGCCAGGCGCAGGAACCGGAAGAAGTAGACGCCGCACGCCGAGAAGAACGCCGCCGTTCGCACGGGTCGGTTCCGCGCGTACCGGTCGAGGATGCCGCCGTAGAGGAACGTCCACAGGAGCAGGTACACGCCCGCGACCGCGATGAGGACGAGCGCCTGCGGTTCGGCGTCGAGCACCGCGCCAAGGTCCGACGCGACGCCGGCCACGCCGATGATCCGCGGCGTGAACGTCTTGCCGAGGCCGGACGCCTGCGACAGGAAGAGGTCCCACCACTCGGAGTTGACGCCGCTTGCGGCCGTGTCCGCGGCCAGGCTCGACCCCAGGCTTTGGGCGATCATCCCGCGCACCACCAGGCCGAGCGGCAGCGCCAGGAGGAACGTCAGCGCGAGCACGCCCAGCAGCACCGCGGGCGCCCGTCTCACGCGCTCGATTCCGTCGCGAACAGCGTACAGCACCATAACGCCTCTTACGCCTTACGCTTGCCCGCCATAGCCCGGAGGGCGACGGCGGGCCTTACGCCTTACGCTTGACAACCGGCGCTGGAGAGCCGGGCGCGGATCGGGTCGGCGCAAAGGGCGAATGTGGCGAGGTCCGCCGAGCTGAGCCCGGCGCGACGAACCGGGCCACGACCGGCGCCTCATCGGCCGGCTTATGCTCTACGCCGCACGGCGCCATTTCCTACGCACGCCCTCAAGCGAAGAATGACGCGGTCAGGAGCGCGTCCTGCAGCCAGGCGACCCACTTCCACATCCACTTGGTCGCCGCCGCGCCGCCGCGCGGCTGGAGCGTCCGGCTGTTGTTCGTGTAGTCCACGTCGAGCAGCAGCACCCGGTCCGGATCGACCTGCGCCGACACCGCGCGCGCGCCGCGCTCGTAGGAATACATCGTCCAGCGGTCGCGCCCGTCCCAGTGTTCGCGCACCCGCTCGCCGTTCTCGAACTTCACCAGCATGTCCACGGGGAACAGCCCCTCGCCCAGCCGGCGCACGACCACCGTCGTGCGGAACCGCCCCGGCGCCGTGCGCTCGCCCACGAACCGGGCCTCGCCGCGCTCGTCAAAGTAGCCGCTGTCGCCGACCGGTTCGCTGTCGAGGTCGGCCACCTCGTAGTCGAAGACGTTCGAGCTGCGGTAGACCTGGTCGAAGAACCAGGTCATGTCGCGGCCCGAGACCTCGTTGACCACGTCGAAGAAGTCCTGCGGCTTCGGGTGGCGGAACCGGTAGCGCTCGAAGAAGGTGGACATGATCCGCTGCAGCACGGGCCATCCGAGCGACCGCTCGAGCGTGTTCAGCCAGAGCGCCGTCTTGCTGTAGGACAGCGCGCCGCCGGCAGCCGGCCAGTAGCGCCACGACGGCGTGGACTGCCGGTCGAGCTTGGCGCCCGCCCGGTAGTCGGCCAGGCCGTTCTCGTCCACGGCGCGCGAGATCGGGATGTCGTGCAGCACGATCGGCACCATGCCGCCGAGCACGCCGACCGACGCGTAGTTCGGCGTGAACGCCTGGGCCATCGTCCGGCCGGTCGAGAAGGTGTTGAGCCCCTCGTCCATCCAGGCGTCCTCGAACTCGTTGTTGCCGACCAGCGCGTACCAGAACTGGTGGCCGCACTCGTGGACCGTCACCCCTTCTGGGCTCGCGACCTCGGCCGGCGCCAGCCACGACGTGCCGGCGGTGAACAGCGTCGGGTACTCCATCCCGCCGGCGCGGCTTTGCCAGGCCGGATCCACGATCGTGATGTGCCCGTAGGGATAGGGGCCGAACCACCGGCCGTAGTCGCCGAGGGCCGCGCGCGTCGCCGCGAAATGCCGCTCGGCCTGGCCGGCGTGCTCGGGCTGCAGCAGCAGCCGCATCTCAACCGGCGGCAGGCCGGCCTGCTCGAACCTCGCCGTCCGGACCAGGTAGTGCGGGCTCGTCGTCCAGGCGAAGTCGTGCACGTCCTCCTGGACGAAGCGGTGCGTGGTGGTCGCGTCCGGGTTGTCGCGCGCCTCGCGCTCGACGCCCGTGGCGCCGACCACCCAGCCCTTGGGGACGGTGAGCTTGACGTCGTAGACGCCGTAGTCGGAGAAGAACTCGGTGCTCGCGTGGAACTGGTGGCAGTTCCAGCCGCCGTCTTCGAGCACGCCGACCTTGGGGAACCACTGGCCGAGGAAGAAGAAGTCGCCGATCGCGCCCGTGCGCGAGAAGGTGCGCGGCACCTGGGACGTCCACTCCAGGTAGACCGTGATCGTCTCGCCCGGCGCGACCGCCCCGGGCAGCGCGACCGCCATCACCGTCCGGTCGTCCGCGTTGCCGTCGTCGGGGGCGACGAAACGGCGGCCGGCCGTGAGGTCGATCTCGGCGCCGCCGGCGCCGGCAAGCCGGATCGCCGTCACGTCGGTCCACCCCCAGTCTTTCTCGTCGAGCGAGGCGAGCGGCCGCGACAGCCGGCCGGCCAGCGCGCGCTCGCGCAGCCACGTCGAACGCGAGTTCTTGAAGGCGTTGTAGTAAAGGTGGTAGCGCAGTTCGGACGTCGGCGAGCCGGTAGTATTGCGCCAGGTGAGCCACTCGCGGCCCGTGACGATGCGGCGTCGCGAATCGAGGCGCGCCTCGATTCGGTAGTTCGCGTTGCGCGGCGAGATGGTGAGCGGCTCGCCCGTCCTCGCGCGGGCCGCCGGGCCGACCGAGAGCGTCAACAGCAGGAGTACGACCGCCTGCATTCCGCGGCGCATGGAACCTCCGTGTCGGTGCTGGAGGGCGGGCCTTCCTTGGCCTGAGCGAAGTCGAAGGCAGGCCTGCCTGCCTGGGCTGAAGCCCCGGCCTACGAAAAAGAGGCAACGCGGAATCGCGGTCTCCTACTTAGTCGTGCTTGACCACCTTGATTTCCTGCTCGGTCTTCACCTGGAAGCTGCGGAACCTCGAGTAGCTCGCATGCCCTTCGATGGTGTAACCGCCCAGCCGGTAGGTCTCGCGCATGTCGGCCGGCACCCAGAGCCCGAGCGTGTCGCTCCGGTGGTAGACCACCGTGGACTCGAGCGTGAGGCCGACCAGCTCGGAAGCGCCGCTGTCCATCACGCCCCGCAGCAGCGACTTGACGACGCGCCCGGAGAGCGGATCGATCCAGAACGAACCCGACGACGGGATGTCGCCGGCGTCGGCGCTCCGGATCAGGGTGGGCGTCGCCGTTTCGTCGAAATCGACGCGGAGCAGGCGGAGCCCGTCCACCGTCTCTTCGCGCCCGCGCCGGAAGCTGAACGACCGGAGGTTCCCCTCGAGCAGGATCGTGAGGGCGAACGTCGGCACGTTGATGTTGGTCTTGCCGAGCCTCACCAGGTTGTAGCGGGCCCCCTCGTCCTGGACGCGCGCCATCGCCTCGAACGCCGTGCCGGGCGGCGACTCCAGGAACAGCTTGCGCAGGCGGTCGTCGCGATCGCGGACCGCGCGGCCGTCCACCTCGAACACGTCGCGGAACGGCACCCACGTGCGGCCGTCGGCCGTCGTGACCAGCAGGAAGTCGGACTTCATCTCGCGCCGCTCGGCCGGGCGCGGCGACGAGACGGTCTGGACGTAGTCCTCTTCGGCCACCACGTCCCGGAACTCGCGGAAGTAGCGGCCGACGTACTCCGCGGCTCGCGCCACGACGGTGTCGGTCTCGGGATCGGGCGCGGACTCGGCGCGCCGGGCCGCGCCCGCGTCGCGCGCGGCGGCGGGTTGGGCCGGCTGGTCGGGCGAGGGCGTCTCCGCCGGCGGCAGGGGAGCGACGGCAAAGAACGGCGGATCGTCTCGCGGCACCAGGTCGCGGGCCGCGCGCACGGTCACCGACGGCCGGGCGACCGTCACCTTGATGGCGTGCGGCTTGCCGTCGCCGTCGGTGGCGGCCGGCTCGAGTTCGAGATGGTAGAGTCCCGCCAGCGCGAAGCCGACGCGGTCGAGGGCCTGATCGACGTTGCGGCCGGCGCGAACGAGTCCTCCCCCGGTGGCCAGGCCCAGTTGCTCGAGGTCGTTCCAGCTCTCCGAGCCGCCGAGCGACGGCAGGCCGAGAACGTAGAGCGCCGAGCGCGATGCGACGGCTGCCGCCGCGACAGCCTGCACCTGCGACCGGAACACCGGCGCCGCCGGGCGATCCGCCTCGGCCAGGCCCGCCGACACCAGGATGACCGTCTTCGGGCCGGGCGCGACGCGAAGGCCGCCGAGCAGCCGCGCGACCACGTCGAGCGTGCGATCGCCGCGCAACCCGGGCCCCGAGTCCGGTCCTCTGGCCGACACCTCTTCTTCTCTGACCTTCTCGGCCGGCCTTGCGGCCGCACCGGCCTCCGCGCTCGACGCAGACGAGGACGCGGCGGCCGCCGGCACGTCCGGGCGCACGTCGTTCGCGCCGGCCAGCAGATCGACTGCGGTCCCGCGCCCGACAATGCGCGCGAGCGTGTCGCGGATCGAAGACCGGTCGTCGCCGAAGCTCAGGGCCAGCGAATCGGGCGGCAGCGGGATGGTGACGAGCGCGACGTGGTCGCCCGGGCCGAATCGGTCCAGCAACCTGTCGGTCGCCGCGGTTACCGTCTTCTCGGCGCCTCGCGGAAAGCTCGTCTCGTCCACGACGACGAGGATCAGGCGGCGGGGTTCGAACAGCGGCGCCGCCGCGGCATCGGCGGAGTGGGCGGCTCCACGGGCGGCGGCCTCGGCGCCCGGGCCGCGGTAGACGTAACGCGCGGCGCGGACGCCGCGCGGCGCGCCGTCCACGGTCACGGCGAATTGCCCGGCACCGAGCGTGGTGACCGGCCGCCCGTCCGCGTCGAAGACGAACACGTCAACGGCGGGCGCCCGCGAGGCGGGCTGCCGCGCCACGACCGCCACCCCTGCCCCCGCGAGAGCGCACACCATCGCGATCCGGAGACTCCACTTCGCGCGACGCTGCATCCACACTCCTTGACGGGTCCCCCGTGCCGAACTAGTCTACCTCTCTCTGCCACCACGGCGTTCGGCTGACTTGTCAGCCGATAGCCGTCAGCCGTCAGCCGTCAGCCGGCGAGAATCGGATCCCTATGACTCCAGCCGAACTGCGTGCCAGGTTCCGCCGCGGCGAGCTCGCACATCCCACGGCCGGGATGGCGCCGGGGTTCGTGCAGGCGAACCTCGTCGTGCTGCCCCGCGACCTGGCGTTCGACTTCCTGCTGTTCACTCAACGCAACCCGAAACCGTGCCCGCTCGTCGAGGTGGTCGAAGCCGGCTCGTCCGAGCCGTGCCTGATGGCGCCAGGGGCCGACCTGCGCACCGACCTGCCGCGCTACCGTGTGTACCGCGACGGCGTGCTCGCCGGCGAACCGACCGACCTGGCGCCGTTCTGGAGCGACGACCTGGTGTCGTTTCTCATCGGCTGCAGTTTCACCTTCGAGTCGGCGCTCGTCGAGGCCGGCATCCCGGTGCGCCACATCGAGCAGCGGACGAACGTGCCGATGTACATCACCTCGCTCGCCACCGTGCCGGCCGGCGTCTTTCACGGCCCGACCGTCGTCTCGATGCGGCCCATCCCGGCCGGCCAGGTCGTGCGCGCGGTGCAGGTGACGTCGCGGTTTCCGGCGGTCCACGGGGCGCCCATCCACATCGGCGACCCGGCGGCGATCGGCATCCGTGACGTCGCGAAACCCGACCTGGGGGACCCGGCCGAAATCCGGCCCGGGGAGGTACCGGTGTTCTGGGCGTGCGGCGTGACGCCGCAGGCGGTGGCGGCGGCGTCGAAGCCGCGGCTGATGCTGACGCACGCGCCGGGGCACATGTTCATCACCGACCGGCGGGACGCGGAGTTTGCGGTAATCTAGCCGGGTGACGCCGGGGCTGAAGCCCCGGCCTACGAGTGACGCCCTGACCACGCCGTCGGCCGTCAGCCGTCAGCCGTTAGCCGCGCGAGCGTCCATGCCCATCGAGAACATCGTCCTCTCGCGCGATCACCGCGGCATCTCCGCGCTCAGGCCCTATCTTGCGCCGGACTTCTGCGAGCGCGCCGCGAGCTTCATCCTCGATCGCCCGGGGACCGTCCTCATCGCCACCGGTTTCTACATCCCTGCCGGCTCCGCCCCGGAGACCGACGGCCCGCCGGGCGCCGTCGCCCTCGGCCGCGTGCTCGCCGGGCTCGGCTCCCGCGTCGTCTACCTCACCGACGCGTACACCTCGACGCTGCTGCAGGCGCTGGTCGGCCCGGGCGGACAGATCCTCGAGTTCCCGTTCGCGGACCACCAGGAGAGTTGGCGGCACGCGGCCGACCTGGTGCGATCGCTCGCCCCGACGGTCACGATCGCCGTCGAGCGCTGCGGCCTGACCGACGAGGGCGTCTACCGCAACATGCGCGGCACCGACGTCTCCGGCTACCACGCGAAGATCGACTACGTGTTCCGCACCCACGAGGCGAGCGTGGGGATCGGCGACGGCGGCAACGAGATCGGGATGGGCAACCTCGCGGCGGCGATCCCGATGGTGATGCCGATGGCCGGCCGGCCGTCGGCGACGACGACGACGCGGCTGGTGATCTCGAGCGTGTCGAACTGGGGCGCGTGGGGTCTCATCGCGGCCATGTCGCGGCTGCGCGGAAGGAACCTGCTGCCGAGCGTCCGCGACGCGCGCGACCTCACGGCCCAGGCCGTGGCGCTCGGCGCCGTGGACGGCACCACGGGCCGGCGAACGGAGAGCGTGGACGGGTTCTCGCTGGAGGAGAACGACCGCGTGCTGGCCGAGATGCACACGTGGCTCGGGCGATACGGGGTGGGGACACCTTGAGCCCTGAGTCCTGAGCCTTCTATCTCTTCAGGAACTGCGGCAGCAGGTCCGGCCCCGACGAGACGACCTCGCGCACGACGAGCGTCCAGGTTCCGCGGCCCACCCGCGTCTGGGGGGACAAGTAGGTCCACGTCACGATGCCGGGTTCGGCTTCGAGCACGTAGGACGCCCCGAGCCGCGCGTCGAACGTCACCGAGTTCACGCTGCCGGGCTCCCAGGTGACGTTCTCCTTCACGACGAAATCGGCCGTCACCGTGTGGCGTCCCGGGAGAAGCGTCGTGACGCCGAGCAGCGTCTCCTTCACCTGCTTGCCGTCCACCGTCACGTGCCGGATGCCGCCGCCGGCGGTCAGCGTCGGCAGCAGCTCCCGCCGGTTCTCGGCGACCAGCGCGGCGATCTGCCCCTCGTCGGTCAGGCAGTTCGCGGCGCGCTGCCGTACCCACCTGGACGGGTCTTTGCGCGCGATGTCGGCCAGCGTGCGCTGGTCCTTCAACCGCTCGACGGCGGCGCCCCGCTCGACGGCCCCCTTCGCCTGGCGGGCGAGGTTGGTGAGCGCGTCCTGGTCGATCAGGCCGCGGATGGCCGCGAGGCGGATCTCGCGCACGGGGCTCGTCGTCGCGAATTCGGCCAGCACCGCCTGGTCGGTGATCTTCCGAACGGCGGCCAGCCGGACGTCCATCGCGGCGTTCGGCATCCGTGCGAGCGCCGCGCACGCGCGCTGGTCCCCGGCCTCACACTCGCCCGTCTGCTTCACCTGCGCGAGCGCGGGCGACGCCGAGAGGAGGGCGATGACGACAATCGGGGGAAGGAAGCTGAACATCTTGGAGACGACACTATCCCGGCGGGCCGGCAGCGTCAAGAGCGAGCGCAGCCCTGCCATGTATCTAGAAGGATACATGTAACTTTCTCATTGACACACCAGGCGGTTTCGGCACAATGTTCCGCTGGCGGTCGCAACAATTTCCGGGTCGGTCCAATCCTGCGGGCGCCTTTCGCTCGAATCGGCGGGGATCCTCGGTCGCTTCAGCTGGCCGGAAGGCCGGGCCTGTAAGTGACGGGGCGAAGCTATGCGCCATCTCGTCATTGCCTGCACTACAGCTTGTTGTCTGCTGGCACTGGTCGCCTGCGGGCCCAGGACCGATCAGGCCACCGGACCGCAACCGGTTCGCAAGGTCTACAACAAGACGACCGGGCGCCTGGAGCGCCTGGATTACGACACGAGGAAGAGTGGCCGAGTTGATACGCGGTGTTACATGGACGGCACACGCCTCCTGCGTACCGAGATCGACAGCGACGGCGACGGCAAGGTGGACCGCTGGGAGTACTACGGCCCCGATCAGAAGCTCGAGAAGGTCGGCACCTCGCGCCGCAACGACGGCATCGTGGACGTCTGGGCCTACGAGGCGCCAGACGGTACCGTCGCGCGCCTCGACATCTCGACAGCCCGCGACGGCAAGGTGACGCGGACCGAATTCTACGAGCATGGCGTCATGGTTCGGGCGGAAGAGGATACCCACGCCACCGGCCACCCCGACAAGTGGGAGACCTACAGGAACGGCGCGCTCGAGTCGGTCGCGTTCGACACCACGCACCGCGGCACGCCGGATCGCCGGCTGACCTATCTCCCCGACGGCCGCGTCCTGACGGAGAAACTGAAGTAGCCACCGACCGCTGACGACTGACCACTGACCACTAGCCACTAGCCACTTCGCCCTTGCCCACTTCCCTCATCTACCTCTGCTGTCCGCCGGCCGAGCGCCCGACGACCGAGGCCATCTTTGGAGTGGTCGGCGTCACGCCGCGCTGGGTGGACGACGCCCCATCGGCCCTGGCGGCCCTGGCCCGGCATCGGGGTGTGGTGGTTGCCGACTTTGGCGACCCCCGCGCCGTTTCGATCGTGTCTGAAATCAAGCGCGCGCGGCCCGCGACGTTCCTCCTGGCCGTGACCGACCCCGCGCGCCCGACGGCCCAGGCGGAGATCGAGCGGGTGGGGATTCCTGCCGTGTTTCACCGCCCGCTGAACGCGCGCATGGTGTCGCTCCTGCTCGGGGGACAGCCGGAAGACGGCCCCCGCCGTGACGCCTCCGCGGTCCAGCAGGGGACCTCGATTGTCGCGCGGTCGCCGGCGATGCGCAGGGCGCTCGAGGCGGTCGAGCGCGCCGCCACGAGCCAGGCCGGCGCGCTGGTGTGCGGCGAGAGCGGGTCGGGGCGCGCCATGCTCGCCCGCGAAATCCACGATCGCAGCGTCGGCCCCGACGCCCCGTTCGTGCGCGTGAACTGCTCCGAGGGGCCGGGCGACGAGCTGGAGGTGGCCATCTTCGGCACGATCGACCCGAATCATGGTGAGGCCAGCGACCGGCGCCGGGTCGAGCGGGTGGCCGGCAGCAGCGCGCTCGTGTCGGCGCAGGGCGGCACGCTCTTCCTGGCCCACCTGGCCGACGCGCCGGAGCGCGTGCAGGCCCGGCTGGCGCGAGTGCTTCGCGATGGCGAGGTGATCGTCGCCGCCGGCCGGCGCGCCGTGCCGCTCGACCTCCGGCCGGTGGCCTCGTCCACGCCCGGCTGGGATGCGTCGGTGGCCGACGGGGGGGTTCGCGACGACCTGGCCCGGCGGGTGGCGGTGGGCCGCGTGAACGTGCCGCCGCTTCGCGAACGGCGCGACGACCTGCCCCTGCTGGCGGCGTGCCTGCTCGACAAGGCGTGCCGCAGCCAGAACATCGGCCTCAAGTCGATCGACTCCGCGGCGCTCAGCCTGCTCACCGCGCTGCCGTGGCGCGGTAACGGGCCGGAACTTGCGGCCGTGCTCGGCGCCGTGGCGCGCCTGGCGCCAGGCCCCACGATCAGGATCGAGCACGTCCTGGCCTCGGTCAGCCTCGAGGCGGCCGGCCAGCGGACCGCGTCGTCGGGGACGCTGCGCGAGGCGCGCGCCAGGTTCGAGCGGGACTACATCACGGCGACCCTCGAACAGCATCACGGCCGGATCCCGGATGCCGCCCATGCCCTCGGCTTGCAACGCACGAACCTCTACCGTAAGATGCGGATGCTGAGGATTGGATGGCGGGGCCGCAACGGCGGCACGAATGGCAACAGCCTTGACGACAGCTAGTTGCGCGCTGTCACGCCTTTGATACAGAACTTTCGACCCACCCTTGACTCGGGACGGTTCGACGCCGATAGTAGAGGACATATGAGGAGATTCCTTTCGCTTGCGCTCGTCCTTGCCATGATGTCGCTCGGGGTTCCCGCGGCGGGGTTTGCCGCGGCTCCGCAGGCGAAGGGCCAGGTGGCGGGATCTGCCCAGACGGGTGGTGGCAACCCGATCGCCAATACCACGGTCCGGCTGCGCAACACGGGCACCGGCGACATTGCCGCGACGTCCCGGACGGCGGCCGACGGCTCGTACTCGTTCGGCAGCGTCCCGGCCGGCAGCTACGTGGTCGAACTGGTGGACGCCAATGGCGCCGTGATCGCCACCAGCGCGGCGATCTCGCTCGGCACCGGCTCGATGTCGGTGAGCGGCGTGGCGCTGACGGCTGCGGTCGGCAAGGCCGGCGTCGGGGCCGTTGCCGAAACGGGCGTCGGTTCCCTCTTCCACACGACCGGCGGGCTCCTGCTGGTGGCCGCGGCAGCCGGAGGCTTTGTGGCCGGTGCCGTCGGCGCGACGAAGACGACGAGCGCGAGCCAGTAGTGGCATCTGGGGGCGGGTCGGCCGACCCGCCTCGATCGTTCCGGTTGGCTCCTCCCTCTGCGTGACTCCCAATACAACTGTGGCGCAAGGATGGCCTCGTGATCTGCGCCGCGCCGTCTTTCGGGTATCCTTCGAAACCGTGAATCGGCTTTCGGCTCTGGTCGCCTGCCTGGTCCTGTGCCCGGTGATCGTCCTGGCCCAGGCGCCCGATCCGTTCACGTCGGCGAGGATTCACATCGGTCCGTTTGCCGTCACGCCGTCAGTCGCCCTCACGAATGTCGGCGTGGACACCAACGTATTCAACGACTGGCAGAATCCGAAGAGCGATTTCACCGCGACCGTCACGCCGGCTGCGGATACGTGGCTGCGGCTGGGGCCGGCGCGGTTAAACGTCAAGGTGTCGGGGAGTTACTTGTTCTTCGCGCAGTACTCGGATCAGCGCTCGCTGGGGACGACCGACAGCGCCCGCTTCGAGCTTCCACTGCTGCACCTGCGACCCTGGGTGGAGGGCTCGTTCATGACCGTCCGCGACCGCCCCGGTTACGAAATCGATCTGCGGCTGCGCCGAACGGAGACGGCCGTATCGGCCGGCGTGGACCTCCCGGTCTCGGAGCGGACGACCATAGGGGCTTCGCTGACTCAGAAGCGGACGAGTTACAACTCCGGCGACACGTATCTCGGTTTCTACATCCAGGACACGCTGAACCGGACGACGACGGTTGGTACCGGGTCGCTGCGTTACGCGCTGACGCCGGTCACGACGTTCGTGACGGCGGCCGAGGTCGTGCAGGAACGGTTCGAGTTCTCGAGCATCCGAGACTCGGACGGCTTTCGTGTTGTTCCGGGCGTCGAGTTCGACGCCACGGCGCTCATCAACGGCTCGGCCCACGTCGGCTTTCGCCGGCTGACGATGAAGACGGCCGGCATGCCCGATTACACCGGCCCGGTGGCGTCGGTGGACCTCGGCTATACACTGATGGGCGTTACACGCTTCTCGGTCCAGGTGAGCCGCGACGTGGCGTATTCTTACCTGCCCCAAGCGCCGTTCTACCTGCTGACCGGTGTCACCGGAACTGTTACGCAGGCGGTCGGCGGTCCGTGGAGTGTCAGCGCTCGGGCGGGCGTTCAGCGCCTGGCCTACCAGACCGTCGATCAGTCCGTCCTCGATCTGCTTGGGTTAACCGATCTCGGGGGGCTGGCGGGCCGCGTCGATACCGTGCGGACGTACGGCGGCGGCGTCGGCTACAAGCTGGGGCCGTACACGCGTCTCGGCATCAACGTGGATTATTACACCCGCCGTTCGGAAGACGCCCAGCAGCAGTACCGGGGGCTGCGCGTCGGCACTTCGGTCACTTATGGGTTCTGAAATGCAGTGTGACAGCGCGACTCTGCCGCCCACTTTCCTCCGTTGGCAGGCGTTACTGGCCGTCCTCCTGTTCCTGCTCGTTCCGCATTCTGCGACGAGCCAGGACCAGTCCCCGGACTACGTCGTCGGGCCGCAGGACGTCCTCGCGATCACCGTCTGGGACCAGGCGGACCTTTCGGGCAAGTTCACGGTCGAGGCGGACGGGTCGTTCAACTTCCCGCTCATCGGCCGGGTGCAGGCGGGCGGCCTGACGCTGCGCGCCATCGAGGCCGACCTCAAGAAGAAGCTGGCCGACGGGTACTTCAAGAACCCGCAGCTCACCGTTTCGGTGGACACCTACAAGAGCCAGCGCGTGTTCATTGTTGGCGAGGTGCGCGTGCCGGGGACCTACACGCTGACCGGCAACATGTCTCTGATCGAGGCGCTCTCGCGCGCCGGATCGACCACCCCCACGGCGAGCACCGAGGCCATCATCGTCCGCTCGCCGGAGGGGAAGGCCGTGAGCGGCCCGATGCTGCCCGGCCAGAGCGACGCGGCGCAGACCGTGCGCGTGAACCTGAACGACCTGCAGAGCGGCGGTTCGGCGAAGAACGTGGCCTTGCGCGACGGCGACACGATCTTCGTGCCGCGTGCCGAAACGATTTACGTCTTCGGGCAGGTGAAGAATCCCGGGTCTTACGCCTTGCAGTCGAAGGAGACGACCGTCATGCAGGCGCTGTCGCTCGCAGGCGGCGTGACCGACCGCGGCTCGACGGGGCGGATCAAGATCGTGCGGATCGTCAAGGGCGTGAAGAAGGAAATCAAGGTGAAGCTGACCGACCTGGTTCAGCCAGGCGACACGCTCGTCGTTCCAGAGAGGTTCTTCTAGTGACTCCCTCAATATCTGAACCCGTCCCCACCGGGCCTGACCCCGATCCCATCGGCATCGATTCGCTCCGTCCCGCGCCACGCCTCTCGCGTCGCGCTCAGGACGCGAGGGAAGACGCGTTCTCCGATCGCACGCCGCAGGCCGACGGCGAGCCGCCGGCCGACCCAGACGCTATAGCGACAGGTTACCCCGTCGCGTCGTATGCTTCGACGGCGCCGATGGGCGACAGCGCGCACCTGCTCGACTACCTGCGTGTGCTCTACCGGCGGCGGTATGCCGCGGCGACGGCCTTCGTCCTCGTGGTCGTGCTGGTCACCGTCTACACGTTTACGCGGACGCCGATCTACCAGGCGAGCGTTCAGCTCGAGATCGACTACGCGAGCCCGAAGGTCGTCCCGTTCCAGCAGGTGACCGACAGTCAGTATGGAGGGTACGACTCGCAGGAGTACTACCAGACGCAGTACAAGATCCTGCAGAGCCGCAGCCTGGCGCGACGGACGCTCGACTCGGCCAACCTCTGGAAGCACCCGCTCCTCGCCCGCGCGACCGCCGTTGTAGGGCGGGGCTTTCCTGGCCTGAGCAAAGTCGAAGGCAGCCCCGCCAACGATCCTGCCAAGGGGCCCTCGGCCGCAGGGCAAGGCGCCAACCCTGCCGACACGGCCGTTGGCACACCGCCCGTTCCCGGTGTCTCCATCCCGGTGATCCCGGAAACGCCGTCCGAGACTCCGGTCATCAATGC
Organism: uncultured Acidobacteriota bacterium; assembly: GCA_963776495.1. GTDB lineage: Bacteria > Acidobacteriota > Vicinamibacteria > Vicinamibacterales > Fen-181 > FEN-299. The sequence continues at coordinate 81,484 of CAVZMW010000006.1, forward strand.
CCTCGTCGCCGGCGTCACCGTCGCTCCCATCCGCAACTCGCGCTTGGTCGATTTGAAATATTCATCTGTCGATCCGCAGTTCGCTGCGATGGTGGCCAACGCGATGGCGAAGGCCTATATCGAGCAGAGCCTCGAGTACAAGTTCCTGTCCTCCAAGGAGGCGTCCGACTGGCTCGGCCAGCAGCTCACCGAGCAGCGCAAGCAGGTGGAGACCAGCGAGCAGGCACTACAGCGCTACCGGGAGCAGACCGACTCGGTGTCGCTCGAGGACAAGCAGAACATCACCGTGCAGAAGCTGGCCGACCTGAACGCCGCGGTGACCAAGGCGAAAACCGAGCGGCTGCAGAAGCAGGCGCTCTACAACCAGGTGAAGGCGATCGAACACGACAGGGCCGCGCTCGACACCTTCCCGGCGATCCTGGCGAGCCCATTCATCCAGCAGCTCAAGGGGCAGGCTGCCGACCTCCAGCGGCAGCGGGCGTCACTCTCTGAGAAATACGGCGAAAAGCATCCGGACATGATCCGGCTGCAATCACAGATCGCGGACACCGATGCAAAGATCCAGGGGGAGATTGCAAAGGTCGTGCAGTCGATCCGCACCGAGTACGAGACGGCGCAGGCGCAGGAGAACAGCCTGGTGGGGGCGCTCGAGCAGCAGAAGACCGAGGCGATGGCGCTCAGCCGAAAGGGGATCGACTACGGGGTGCTGCAGCGCGACGCCAACACCAACCGGCAGATCTTCGACAGCCTGCTGCAGCGGGCCAAGGAAACGGGCGTCAGCGCGGAGCTGAAGTCGAGCAACATCAGGATCGTGGACGCGGCCATCGTGCCCACGTCACCGATCAGTCCGAACAAGTTCATGAACCTGCTGCTGGCGGTGTTCGGGGGCGGCATATTCGCGATCGGCCTGGCGTTCTTCTTCGAGTATCTCGACAACCGGGTGAAGTCGCCCGAGGAGATCAAGCACTACCTCGGCCTGCCGTTCCTGGGCCTGGTGCCGGTCCTCGAGGGCAGAGACTCGGCCGAAGACGCCCTGCTCCACACCGACGTGCCGGCGCCGTTTGCCGAGGCGTTCCGCGGGATCCGGACCAACGTGCTGTTCTCATCCGCCCAGGAGGGGGGACGCTCGGTCGTGGTGACGAGCACCGGGCCTGGCGAAGGGAAGACGCTTGTGGCGACGAACCTCGCGGTGGCACTGGCGCAGGCGGGGCAGCGCGTACTGCTGGTGGACGCGGACATGCGGAAGCCGCGCGTGCACGAGGTGTTCCACGAGTCGCAGATGCCGGGACTCTCGAACGTGCTGGTCGGCAACGCGAAGGCCAGCGAGGCAGTACGGCCAGGGCCGGTAGGCAACCTGTGGTTGCTCCTGTCAGGCGTCGCGCCGCCGAACCCGGCGGAACTGCTGGCCTCCCACCGGTTCAAGGACTTCCTGGCGACGCTCGAGGAGCACTTCGACTGGGTGATCATCGACTCGCCGCCGGTGATGGCGGTCACCGACGCCTCGGTGATCGCGCACGTCGCGCAGGGGGTCATCTACGTCGTGCGCTGCGAGCAAACCAATAAGCATACGGCCTCGACGGCGCTGGAGCAGCTCGAGTCGGCGAAGGCAAAGTTCCTCGGCGGCATCCTCAACCGGGTGGACGTCCAGCGCAACTCGTACTACTACTCGAACTACTACCGGAAGTCGTACGCATCGTACTATGGAGCAGCGCACCGCAAGAACGATTGAGGCGCGCCGAGTTTGGAGAGCATGCTGATGCGAACCGACTCCGGAACCTACGTCGCCGGCCACGGCGGAGTCGTGGGTTCAGCGATAGTTCGGCGCCTGCAAGGGGAGGGGTTTTCGCGAATTCGACTTGGCCGGCGGAGTTGACCTACGACAACGCGATGATTCACGCCACGGCCGTGCATCCCGCATACCTGTTCGGAGCAACGAAACTGGTGCACCTCGGAGCTTCTTGCACCTACCCGCGCGAATGCCCGCACCCGATCGAATAGTAGTCGCGTACGGGCCAGCTCGAGCGGGCCAACGAGTCGTACGCCCTGGCGGAGATTGGCGGGATCAAGCTGTCGCAGTCGTACCGGCGGCGGTACGGCTCCGACTTCATCTCGGGCTTGCCGACGAACCTGCACTGGATCCGCCACAACTTCGACCTGGCTAGTTCGCACGTGCTCCCCGCACTCACCCGAAGTTCTACGACGCGAAGGTCAGCGGGAGCCGCGAGGTGGTGGTCTGGGGTACCTGCACATCAAGGCGCGAGCTCCTGCGCGTGAACGACCTCGCCGATGTGCGGCTCTTGATGCGGCACTTCGATGATGCCTTGCACATCAACATCGGGACCGACATCGACCAGTCGTTGGGTGAGCTGGCCCGCGTGATCGGCGAGGCGATACACCCCGAGGGTTACCTTCGACAAAGCAAAGCCCGACGGAAAGCCGCATGAACTCCTTGACGTGCCGCGGCTGCACATGCTCAGGTGGCGGCATCGGATCGAACTGCGTCAGAGGCTTGATTCTACCTACCAGTGGTCTTTCGAGAACGCACACGGGGCGCGGGGCTATGGACAATGCCTTTCGGAAATTCCCGAGCTGATGGTGTCAGACAAGGGTGATCTCCACCGCACCGTTGATGGCGGCTCGCGTCAACAGGCGCGGCCAGCCCCGGACTGGTTGCCGCACCGCGCGCGGACACGACCGCGGTCGGCGCGGCGGTTTCAGATACCGCCGCATGAGCGCAGACCCGCGCGTGAGGATCTCCGCGATCTGTTCGTCAGAGAGCACGCCCGCGCCGATCTGCACCGCGAGCCAGAGGGCCGTGGTCACGCGCAGCACCTTGGCCGCACTGAGACGGGGGGCCGGCGCGTCCTCGTCGCCCACGCGCACGCGCTCGTCGGCAAGCACCGCGCTCGCGAGCACGATCGCCGCGATCTCCTGCGCGCCGGTCTCGACGGTATGACTCTGCAGCAGGTCGGTCTTGCGCAGGTGGCGCTTCACGGTGCGGAAGTACAACTCCTGCTCCCACCGTCGCGCGTACAGCGCCGCCAGCTCCTGCGCGGGCGCCTGGGTGGGGTCGAGCAGCGTCGTCCACAGCCGCACCGTCGTCGGCCGATGTCCCGGACGCCCCACGTGCGCGCGGATTTCTCGCAGGTGCAGCCACCGCGCCTCGCCGGTGCCCGGCCCGGCGAGCACGACCAGCCGGCTCCCGTCGGCGAGGCGCTCCACCACGCCCGTCTTCACCGACGCCCGGGCGCGCACCAGCAGGTGACTCCCGACGTGCTGACACGCCGTCAGCGCCGGCGCAAGAAACGCGCCGCAGCCATACAAGCGGTCGGCCAGCAGCAGGGCCTGCGCCGGCAGCGCCCCGATCAGCCGCTGCGCCAGCGCCCACTCCGACTCGCCGTCGCGCGCGATCACCGCCGCGAGCGGATTGTGCAGGCCCACCTCAAGCAGGACCGCGGTCTGCAACTTCGCGAACGCGGCCTTCCCACGCCGGCTCGTGGCCTTGCGCACGCGGGCGAGCACCTGCGGCGTATTCGTCAGACTGAACTGGGTCCCGTCGAGCGCGACCAGGCGCCAGCCCCGCCAGAACGCGTCCGCGTGCGCGGCGGGGGTCGCCAACGGGCGCAACAGCCGCCGCAGCAACTCGTCGAAGACCTCCCACGGCAACCGCTGTCGTCGGTCGGCCCACGAGCTGTCCGCCAACGACTGGCCGGTCAACTCGAAGAAGTGCTCGGCGAGCGTCCCCATCTCCTGCATCACATGGAAGATAAGGGCCGGCAGCAACGTCGTCAACGGAATCCGCGGGCGTCGGCCGCGACCGCGACGACACGTGGGCATCGACCGCCCGCCGAGAAACTGCTGCCATGTCTGGAGAAACCCGGGGCGGGGCCGCGCCGGATCAGGTACAGGCTGGGAATGAACGCTCATCCCCAGAATACATACAGAAACTGCGCGCCCCGTACAAGTGTAAAAAGTACCACGCTGCCGATCGGCGTCAGTCCGAATTTCCGAAAGGCATTGGGGCTATGGAGGGCGCGGCATCGGTGTTCTAGTACCTACTTTGTGTGCGCAGTGACGCGGCGCACACATAGTGGTACTAGTGCCCAACGGCGACGATCCCCGCCTCGCAGGCAGCCTGCTCCCGAAGGGCGATCGGCGTGATGGCGCATTCTTGCTGCGCCTCGGCGGCCAAGGGGCTAGCACGCCGCCCAGAACTTCACCGCCGGTGATCGCCAACGCTGGGGATCGGGCATACCTGGCCCGGAAGGTGCAACCATCCCTTTGGTCGCTGACTCCTGAGTTCATGGCACACTTCAAGACACTGCTGCGAGCCGAATCCCTCCGGTGGAACTTCGCCGGCAATGTGGCCGGCCGCTTGTGGCTGGGGCTCCTGAACCTGGGCTCGGTACCCGTTTTCGTGCATTTGCTGGGCCCCGAAGCCTTTGGACTCGTGGCCTTGGTCAACACCCTTCAGCCACTTCTCGCGCTGCTGGATTTCGGCTTGGCTGGCACCGTCAACCGCGAAGTCGCGACCTTACGCAGCCGAGAGGCCCGCGCTGACGTTGCAGACGTTGTCAGGACGCTCGAACTGGTGTACTGGACGGTGGCGTTCGCGATCGGGCTGGGGATGGTGGGGCTGTCGGGCTGGATTGCCCATTCGTGGTTGGCCGAGCAAGCGCTGTCCCCTGCTGACGTCCAGTTCGCCATCGTTCTGGGGGGGATCGCGCTCGCCGCGCGGTGGCCCGTGGCGCTCTACACGGGAGTGCTGCAGGGATTGGAAAGGCAAGTACTCCAAAACGGGGTTCTGATTGCGGCGGCCACAACGAGGATCGCCCTGACGCTCATGGCTCTGCTGTTTGTGTCTCGGACCGTGTACTGCTTCCTGATCACCCAAGCCGTGGCAAACACGTTGGAGGCGATCTTGACCGGGTCCGTCGCACGTCGGTTGGCGAATGCTGGGGGTACGGGCAAGTTCAGCCTGGACGTGGTTCGGCGCATCTGGCGATTCGCAGTTGGTTTCAATCTCGTCGGAACCTTCGGAATGCTGCTTTCGGCCACTCCCCAGGTTCTAATCAGCAAGCTACTGCCGCTGGTGGAGTTGACCTATTACTCCGTGGCCGGCACAGCGACCGGTGCCCTGCAGGTAATCTACATCGCCGCGAACGTCAGTCTATTCCCCCGGATCGCCGGTTGCTGGCGGCGACAAGACTCACTGGAAATACGGCGTCTATATCTGTTGGGTCTTCGGATGACGATTTACCTGTGCATGGGTCCAGCCTTATTGCTCATCTTCTTTCCATCCGAAATCATCACCCTCTGGACCAGGTCACCTGATCTGACGCAGCATGTTCGAGACGTGCTGCCGATCCTGGCAATTGGCGTCATGGCAAACGCTGCTGTTGCGGCCCCATTGATCATTCTTCTTGCCTCCGGACATACGCGGCTTCCCTTGCTTGTAAACATCATTTCGTTCCCAGTGATGGTAGCGGGATGTTACCTCGCAACTCGAGCTTTCGGCATCCTGGGAGCAGCTGGGTGCTGGGTGGCCTGGAACTCTATCTGCTTCCCCGTTTACGCCCAGCAGTGCTTTAAGCAAGTCTTTGGCGGCGAAGCGCGACCAGTGCTTTGGGGATTGCCGTTTCGCGTCTTGCTCATCGGAACAGGCGTTGCCTGGCTCTCGCACGTGTTCATGCCTTCGCATCAGGGAACTCTACGCGCGGCATTATGGCTGTCGACAACTATGCTCGCAACCTATGCGGGGGGCATGATCATGCTTGACCCTGAGGAACGAAGGATGCTTGTCGCGCCGGTCAGAATCTCTGGTTCTTACTTCCAGAAGCAAATGCGAAAACAAAAGTCACACACAGAGGGCGTTGGCCTGTAAGAACGCATGCCAACCTCCGCCAACCGAGTCCAACTATCGTGAGCGACTTACTGCAATGGATGATGGGCAAGTGTGCGGAACCGATTCGAGGCGTACTCCACATCGGGGCTAATGCTGGCCAAGAGGCGAGCTACTACTGGAGCCTCGGCCTGAAAGTAATCTGGATTGAGGGCGATCCTGCGCTTTATGAATCGCTGAAGGTAAACATCGCGCCGCTGGCCCAGACGGCGCACTTGTGTCTCGCTTCTGATGTTGACGGGCGCGACGTTGAGTTTCATATCGCGTCGAACGATGGGGGTTCTTCGTCGGTCCTGAAACCGAATGCAGCTCTTCTTTCAAGAGAGTGGCCCGGCATCAGGGAGGTGAAGTCGGTCCGGCTGACGACCTGCCGATTGGATTCATTGTTCGGGCAGCGAGGCTGTGACCTGGCGGGCGTCAACCTGATCGTTGCCGACGTGCAAGGGTACGAATTGCCGGTTCTTCGCGGCCTAGGAAGTCTGATGGAGGGGTTTCAAGCGGTTATCGCGGAGCTGAACTGGGCGCCGATGTACGAAGGTGCCACCAAGCCTTATGAACTGGAAGACTTCCTCGTTAACCAAGGATTCAAGAGGGTATGGCTTGGGCTTGCTTACCCGCAGGCGACAGGGATTTGGGTCCGGGCTAGCGCTGGTTCACTAGAGCGAGTTTACATGGCATTGAGCGCTCGGACATACTTTTTGGCTGCGCGGTGTGGACTTGTGCGTTCGTTGCGGGCACTTGGCATTCTTGGTCTGGGACGTAAACTGTATTGCACGGTCAAGAGGCGGGAGAGGTAAGGCGTTGTCCTATCTAGGTCATTCGGGGTACTGAGTCCAGGTCCACCCTCACAGCCTACCTCGGATTGTCGATGTGCCCTCGTGACGGAACGACGTCGCCCAGTATGGCACCCGAGGACACCCACCGCGAGTGGATTCGACCGCGGTTTGTGGGTCGTCTCAGCTCAAAGAGGTGGGGGGCACCGGTACGCTATTGCGGCATTGGCGCGAGGCGTCAACAAGAAGAACCCAAATGAACCCGAGTGTCACGATAGTGGTGTGCTCCTGCGACGACTATTCCGACTTGTGGCGGCCCTTCTTCAACTTGTTTTTCGGTCATTGGCCGGACCGTCCGTGGAAAGTGGTCCTGATGAGCAACGAGATGAAGTTTGCCCATCCGGCGGTGGAGACCGCAGACGTTGGCCACCTGGGCAGCTGGAGCACCGAATTGAGGGCCGTGCTCTCGAGAGTGTCGTCTTCTCATGTGCTCCTGATGCTGGACGATTTCTTCTTGCGAGAGGACGTCGACCAGTCGAACATTGAGCGCTGCTTTCAACAAATGGTTGAGCGCAAAGGCAACATGCTGCGCCTTCTTCCACGACCTGGCCCCGACGTGCGGCTTTCAGGGGAGCGTCTCGTCGGCTTGGTGCCCAGGGGCGCACCATACCGGGTCAGCGCCCAGAGTGCTATCTGGCGCAAAGCCGCGTTGGAGTCGCTGCTGGTGGATGGCGAATCAATCTGGGAGTTTGAGTGCTCCGGGAGCCAACGCAGTAACGCGTGGGATGGATTCTATGCGGTGTGGCGGCCCGTGATGCCGTATGGGCATCATGTGATCGAACGGGGCAGGTGGTTCCGTTGGGAGGCCAGGCGGTTCTCGAAGATGAATGTTGGGTGCGACTTCTCCAAGCGGGAGGTGATGACGCGCTCACAGCAACTGTCCTGGTGCATCAAGAAGGCCATTGGCCTGGCTTGCGACGCCGTACCGTGGCGCTGGCGGCGGCGCGTCCGCCGGTTGCGGCTCATCTTCAACTGAAACACAAGTGTGCGGCGCAATTCTCTCCATCTCCAGCCTGCGGCGACGGCTACGTCGCCCTGTCTACCTGACCGCAGAGTCCTCGCATGAATGTGGAACACAGACCACTGAGTCCGCGACCTGAGGGATCCCCTCAAATACCGCTGGTAATCCGGGGCCAAGGAGATCATCGTAGTCGGTCATGAACCGAAACGTAATCACCGCCCGACGGGTCGGCCGGCTGGTGGACTGGATGGTCGGCGAGGGGCTGCACGCCAAGCGGATCGAATCGCTCACGAATGCTGTCGGCGGCGTGGTGAACGCCGTCTCGCTGTCGATTCACGCGATTGGGGCCGGGCTGGCCCAGATGAACGGGCTGAACACGAAGCACGCGATCAAGCAGGTGGATCGGTTGCTGAGCAACGTGGGCCTGAATGTCTGGGCGCTCTTTGCCCACTGGGTCCCGTACGTCATCGGGTCGCGCACCGACGTCGTAGTGGCGTTGGACTGGACCGACTTCGACGCCGATGGCCACTCGACCATTGCCATGTACCTGGTCACCGCCCATGGGCGGGCGCTGCCGCTGGTGTGGCTGAGTGTCGAGAAGGCGAAGCTCAAGGACCGGCGGAACGAGTATGAGGATTACCTCCTCCTGCGGCTGCGGGAGGTCTTGCCCCCCAGCGTGCGCGTGACCGTTCTGGCGGACCGCGGGTTTGGCGACCAGAAGCTGTACGACCTGCTCAGCGACCTCGGGTTCGCCTTTATCATCCGATTTCGCGGCGTGGTAACGGTGGAGAGCGGTGACGGCGACCGGCGGCCGGCGAACGCCTGGGTGCCGGCCAACGGCCAGGTCCGCACGCTGAAAGGCGCCAGGGTCACCGCGGACCGCTACCCGGTCGACAGGGTCGTGTGCGTCAAGGCGCGGGGCATGAAGGACGCGTGGTGCCTCGCGGTGGGCGGCACGACGGTGACCGGCGCGGTGGCCGTGAAGCTCTACGGCCGTCGGTTCACCATCGAGGAGAGTTTTCGGGACACCAAGGACCCGCGCTACGGCTTAGGCCTGTCCGCCACGCACATCCGCGACGTGCGGCGTCGGGACCGGCTGCTGCTGATCTGCGCAATGGCGATGACGCTGCTGACCGTGCTCGGGGCGGCCGGCGAGAGCCTGGGCATGGACCGGATGCTGAAGGCGAACACCTCGAAGAAGCGGACGCACTCGCTGTTCCGGCAGGGCTGCCATTACTACGCGTCCATTCCGGCGATGAAGCAGGAACAACTGGAGCCCTTGATGCAACGCTTCGGCGGGTACATCAGGCGAGAGCCGACGTATGTCCACGCCTTCGGGCTCGAATGAGGGGATGGCTCAGGTCCGCGCCACAAAGGCGTGATTGAGGGCTTATGCCAGAGGGTCATAGGTCCCCAACTCGCGCGGGGCGACGAGGCGTTCAGCACGTGTCTGGCAATGGCGAGCGAGGCTGAAAGTATCGCTAAGGGCTCTGACGGAAATTACTTCTACATCGGTCGCGGAATCATGATCTAATAGACGGCGTGCGACGTAACCTTGACGTTGAAGCGACGGTGGTCGCGAAGTACGTGGTCTTGCAACCGGTCTTGGATGAGCGGGCGCGACGGCTGTGGGCGGCCACCGAATCGCGGGCCATCGGCTTCGGGGGTGACGCGTTGGTGTCGGCGGCGACCGGTCTCGCGCGCGACACGATTCGGCGGGGCCGCCAGGAATTGGCGGCCGGCGTGGCCGGGTCGGGGCGCATCCGACGCCCGGGAGCCGGTCGGCCGGTGGTGGAAGCGAAACAACCGGGCGTGAAGGCGGCCCTGGAGCACTTGGTGGACCCGCTGACACGGGGCGATCCGACCTCGCCGTTGCGGTGGACGTGCAAGAGCCGGGCACAACTGACGGCGGCGTTGGTGAAGCAGGGCTGGCGCGTGAGTTCGACGACGGTGGGTCGCTTGCTGCACGAGTTGGGGTACAGCCTGCAGTCGGTGCGCAAGAGCCGCGAGGGCGCGTCGCATCCCGACCGGAACGCCCAGTTCGAGTGGATCAACGCGAAGGCCGCCGCCTTTCTGCGGGACGGGGAACCGGTCATCTCGGTGGATACCAAGAAGAAGGAATTGGTCGGGGATTTCAAGAATGCCGGGCGGGAATGGCACCAGGCGGGGCAGCCCGAGACGGCCCGCGTACATGACTTCCCCACGGACGCGGTTGGCAAGGCGGTGCCCTACGGGGTCTACGACATGGGGCGGAACGAAGCGTGGGTGAGCGTCGGACGCGACCATGACACGCCGGCCTTCGCCGCCGCGTCGATTCGGCAGTGGTGGAGGATGATGGGGCGTCGGGCGTATCCGAACGCGACGGCCCTCTACATTACCGCCGACTCGGGCGGCAGTAACGGCTACCGTGCCCGCGCTTGGAAGACCGAAGTGCAAGCCCTGGCCGACGCGCTCCAGTTGCGGATTCACATCTCCCACTTTCCCCCCGGCACGAGCAAGTGGAACAAGATCGAGCACCGGCTCTTCTGCCACATCACCCAGAACTGGCGCGGCAAGCCACTCCGCACCTTCGAGACCGTCGTCCAACTGATCGGGCACACGCGCACGGCCGCCGGTCTCCGCGTCAAGGCCAAGCTGGACCCGAGGAGCTATCCCACGGGCGTCGTCGTGACACGCGCCGAGATGAACGAGTTGTCCCTGCATCCGCAGGACTTCCACGGGGAGTGGAACTACGAATTACGACCGCGACGAACTTGACTATTCAATATCGATCAGACGCCTAAGTCTTCTGAGGGGACATTTGTGGCTTCTTCAGGCCACACAGCAAATCCGGTCGACAGAGCCTACACTCTTGAGCCTGGCCAGCCGAAAGCGCCTTCTTCCACGAGCCGCGTATCGAAGTGGATGGGACCGGACCAGGGAGCGAATCACGCTCGCCGAACCTTCCCGCCCGCACCTGTTCGCCGGCTTGAGTCTGTAACTCCGGGAGGGTTCCATGTTCGCTGGACCGCACATCGCGACCACGGATTCTCTACTCTGCGCCATCTAGAGTAATTCATCGGGCATAGCGGATGACCTTCGACATAGCGATCACGAGTTACAAGCGGCCGGAATTGGTCAAGGCAGCTGTTCTGTCATGCCTGAGCCAAGGGCCCCTTCTCCATAAGATCATCGTGGTGGATGATGCGAGCGAAGATCATACGGAAGACGTCATTCGCTCAGTGAAGGACCCGCGGATCGTATTTGCCCAACGGGCACAGAACGGAGGTATTGCCGCCGCTCGCCGCGATGCGTTCGCTCTTTCGGACGGCGACTGGACGATCAGCCTGGACAGCGATCATGAGCTTCTACCCGGAGCGGTTGACGGACTGGCCCGGCTGTTGGCTTCGGCTAAGGAGCCCGTCGATATACTTGGTGCCCGCTACCGGTGGGATACGAATCAAGTGACGCCGAGCAATGTACCCAAGCGCATCATCGGCTACGAGGAGCGGATTCGATTGAGCGCGCGGAAGGACAATATCGTAGCGGACTACTTGTGCGCGGTTTCGCGGCAGGTCCGCAGCGCGGTCAAATGGGAGCCACTTCGCGGTCATCTCCTAGACACGTTGTTCCAACTTGACGTCGCCAAGGTCGGTAACTGCAAGTTCACGGCTGAAACGCTGGCAATAGAGAAGTCGAGCGACGAACATGGTTGGACACGGGGTCACGCCGAGCAACGCTGGGCCAGACGCTGTCGGGATGCAGGCGACGGGATGAAGGCGCTAAGTCTCATTCTCACCCGCCATGAAACCGGACTAAGGCGCTGGGGAAGACCCTTGCTTGCCAGACTGTACCGTGACGGCGTCTTCTATGCGCTATTGCGCGGCGAGCGTGCGCAGGCGTGGCAATGGCTGGCGAACAGTGCGATGCTGGCGCCCTTTTCAGCTCATTCCTTAGGTCTGGGCATCTCCTCCCTGCTCCCCCGGCAGACCCTGAGGTGCATCTATCTGCTACGAGGTTAATCATGACCGGCTCTCGCCTGGAGTTGGGGTGGCACCCGGTATCATCGATCGCCCGTAGGACAAGGGAGCACTAGACCACTACATGCCAAGGATGCACCCGTCGGAGCAGAAGTCCACCGGCCTAGCCACGTCAGGTAATGCGGAGGTTGAAGGCCGTCCTGGGGCGTGCGCAGGGCGGAGAAGTTTGAGCCTCTTGCTCTTGCTGGTGGTCTATCCGTTGCTGATCCCTCTCGGGACGTACCCGGTGCTTGTGGGCGGCACATCGGTCTCTGCCGAGTTTCTATTCAGCATCTTGTGTGTATTGGCCGCAACGCTTGACGTCGGTGTGGGCAGGTTGAGAATAGTTGGGGCCAATCGACCTTTCCTGCTGGGACTCGCCCTCTGGTTGGGCGCTAATTACATCTCAGGCCTTCTTCATCCCGACAGCGGCGTGAATGTAATGATGTTCAGAACGGTGATGAAGGCGCTGTTTGGTTACATGGTGTTCGTGGTGCTTACGAATCGGGGGCGGCTGGACTGGCTGCTTAAAGCTTACCTGGTCGGCTGTGCGGCGGCAGGCGTGGCCGCTATCGTATTGTCTGTCCAGGCCGGCGGTCTCATAGCAGTTCGACAGGCGTCGTATGGCGGGCTGGATCCGGCAGAGCTGGACGTGAGCATGTTCCGCGGTTTCGCGCGCGCAGGAGCAGGGAATCTACTGCCATTTTGGATCTGCCTGGTCTTGGGTCTCTTTGAACCCAGCAAGTGGAACCGGAGGCTATTGTTCATTGCCGCCCCCTATTTCTTGCTCGTCTCTCTACTCGCTTTGCGGCGTGAAGTGTTAGTCGAATTCATCATCGGATGCGGCGTCTTGTTCTTTGCCGCGCCGACTCGACGTAATCGGGTCCTGGTGGGCGTGAGCGGGCTGATTCTCGCATGCGGTATGACTCTGTTTGTGGCGAGGTCGGAAAGCTGGCAGGATCGGTTGGCTTCTGAAACGCGTCAACAGTTTGAGGCCGGCACCGATCCCCGTTGGCTTCTGATCGCGAACACACCCGCCGAACTCATGCAGGCGCCACTTCTGGGACATGGTCCCGGGTCTTATGTCGAAAGGATGTCGCAGTATCTCTTTGTCAGCGGGCGATGGTTCGAGCGCGGGACAGCGGCTCACAATTCCTTCTCCCGCGCGGCAGTGGAAACCGGCACGACTGGACTGGTAGGCCTATCGTTGCTGGTTGCGGCGACAGGCTGGAGGGCTATCAGGTCAAGAAGCAAAGGGATGGTTCGCCTGCTGGCGGTCATGGTCTTCCTGCACGTCAGCGACTGGCTGTTCTTCGGCGATGGGATCGGAACAAATGTCGTGTGGTTTTTCATTGGCGTATCGCTTGTCCTCGACAGGATCTTGCTTAGGGAAGAGGCAGTCGTTGGGCACGTTCGGTGGACTCCGAAGACCAGACGACTTTGGGCATAGGCATCGTCATCACGCGAGGGGAGGCGAAGGGCACCGACGCCGCGTCAGGCGGCCACCCGCGCCGTGGTCGACTGTCGCGTCCCACCGCCGCGCCGGCGTAGACGGCGGCCACCGTCCTACTCCGATTCGATGAGGGGTGTCGCGCTGAGGCGGATGCAGCGCCGGGGGGACTTAATGGCGAAGACGTCAATGGGTCCCCCTGCTTCCCCTTGACTTCAAGCCACTAAGACGACGGATTAGATCCGCGGCGGGAGTGGCGGTGACAGCGTTCGAGGGTGTCAAGTCCGTTGAACGGCGGGCAGGGAAAGGCCATGCCACCTTGATGACCGGCATTCTGAGCGTTGGAACCGGCAGACGAGCCGTTGACCGTAGCACGATCATGTCGTGTTCGACCTCGGCGTGGCCAGCCTCTTGGCGCTCATTGCGAACGACTCAGACCGGCTTCCGGTCACCATGCATAATCTTGATCTGATGTGCTCGACGCACGGGCTATGCCGCCATCAATACGCCATTGCCCAAATAATCATCGATGCTGATGTGGTCATCAAGCTGACCACGGTGAAGACCGACAAGTGTACGGCCTAGAGCGCTGCGAAACCTCGGGCGGAGTGTAAGGGTGGCCTGAGCCATGTGTGGGATCTTTGGCGTTGTTGCAGAGGAGTCTCGGGATCTCGATCGGGTCTTGCTTGATATGTCCCGCGACGCCCTTCGGCACCGCGGCCCGGACATGGCAGGTGCTTTCGAAGACCGCGGTGTGTATCTGGGGTTTCGTCGGCTGGCTATTCTGGATCTATCGGCGGAGGGCCAACAGCCCATGACCAGCCCCGACGGGCGCTATACCATTGTGCTCAACGGGGAAGTATTCAACTTCCCGGATCTACGTGCGGAGTTGGAGTCCGAAGGGGATACGTTCCGGGGACATTCGGACACGGAGGTACTGGTGCACCTCTACGCCAAGCATGGCTTAGAGTGCCTAAGAAAAGTCAACGGGATGTTTGCCTTCGGTATCTACGACAGATTGGAACGCACCTTGGTCCTCGCCCGCGATCGGCTTGGTGTAAAGCCGCTGTTCTATTGGCGCCGAGGGCGGACCGTTGCCTTTGCCTCAGAGCTCTGCGCGATGCTCAAGTTGCCGGGTTTTCCAACCGAACTCAGTCTAGAGGCGCTCGGAATCTACTTCCGCCTCGGGGCGATTCCTGAGTGGATCTCCGTCTACCCAGGAGTCTGTAAACTCCCACCCGGTTGCTGGGTACGCTTTCAGTTGGGTACGGAAGCGGTGGATGGGCCGGTGGCCTATTGGGATTTGCCCCGTGTTGAGGAGCAGCAAGGCAGATCTGAGGCTGAGTGGGTGGATGAGATCGAAGCTCTGCTTTGGGATGCAACCCGCATTCGACTGCGCTCAGATGTCCCATTGGGGATGTTTCTCTCAGGGGGGATCGATTCCGGCTTGGTGGCGGCTGCCGCAGTCAAGCAACAAAGCGAGCTGAGTTCTCTGACCATCAGCTTTGCAGGCGAATCGGAGGACGAAACAGCCTTGGCACTGAAGTCGGCACGCCGCTTGGGCCTTCGGGCAATTACACGGAACCTGGACTTGGAGGAAGGTTTGGGGTTGCTGCCTCGTGTCATGGCACACTTCGACGAACCGTTCTCCGACACATCGGCACTGCCCACATCCATGGTATGTGCCGAGGCCCGAAAACAGTTTACTGTCGCGCTCACTGGCGATGCGGGAGACGAGGTGTTCGGCGGGTACGAGAATCACGTTCGCGCGTGGCAATGGCGCATTATGGAGCTCATTCCGCTGGGATGGCGGCATGCAACCGGGACTCTCTTGGCCGGTCTGTCGGAGGCGGATTCTTTACCCCGGCGGTTCTTCCGCCGCCTCGGCCAACCAGTGGGCCGGTTTGGTCTAGGCGGAAAGCTCTATCCGTTTGAGGATTGGATACGTACCTGCATCAAACCAGAGTTCAACCTGGACCCTGACCAGATCGCGCTCTTGTATCACGCGCATCTGCCGGAATGGGCCGGCGCCAGCAGTATTGACTTGGCGCAAAGGGTCGACCTGCGCAGTTACATGCTGCAGGACATTCTCGTTAAAGTGGACCGGATGAGCATGATGCATTCATTGGAAGTGCGGTCGCCATTCTTGGATTACCGGATGGTGGAACTGGGACTGAGGATTCCCTCGCACCTGCGAGTTAAGCATGGTCGCAATAAGTACTTGCTGCGCCGCTTGGCTGCCCGCCACCTGCCCGAAGCAGTGTGCCGGGCTCCCAAGCGTGGGTTTGGCATCCCTCTTCGTTCTTGGTTGAATCGGGAGTCGAATGCTGGTGCTTTGTTACGCACGTTGGCGATGAATCGTGACGGGTTTCCGGATCCACTCGTGAAGGGTGGCGCTGAGCGGGTTTGGAGCTTATCGCAGAAGAACCCCGTCTTAACACCCGCCATCTCGCGACTGCTTTCTTACCGTTGGTGGTGCCAAGGCCATGCGACGCATTGACCTGGCAGGCCGATATATCAAGTGTGGTCCGGGACCTGATGGACCCCCTCAAGAACCGCTGGTGATCGGGCGAGAGAGAGATCATCGTAGTCGGCCATGAATCGAAACGTGATCACTGCCACACGCGCGGTCCGCCTGATCGACTGGATGGCCAGCGAGAGTCTCCACGCCAAACGGGTCCAGTCGGTGACGAACGCGATCGTCGGCGTCGTGGTCGCGGTCTCGCTGTCCATTCACGCGATCGGCGCCGGGCTGGCCCAGACGACCGGGCTGAACGCCAAGCATGCGACCAAGGACTTGCACCGGCTCCTGAGCAACTCGGCTCTGAACGTCTGGGCGCTATTCGCCCACTGGGTCCCGTACGTCGTCGGCGGGCGCACGGAGATAGTGGTGGCGCTGGACTGGACCGACTTCGACGCCGATGGGCACTCGATGATCGCCCTGTACCTGGTCAACGCCCACGGGCACTGCCATTGGTGTGGAGGAGCGTCGAGAAGGCGCAGCTCAAGGACCGGCGGAACGACTACGAAGACACCATGCTGCTGCGGCTGCATGAGTTCCTGCCACCGGGGGTGAAGGTCACGCTCCTGGCGGACCGTGGGTGTGGTGACCAGAAATGGTACGAGTTCCTCACAGACTTGGGCTTCGACTTCATCATCCGCTTTCGTGGTGCGGTCGTCGTGGAGAGTCGAGACGGCGCGCGGCGCGCGGCGAGCGAGTGGCTCCCGCCAAACGGCAAGACGCGCCAGCTGAAGGCCGCGCGGGTGGCAGCGGACCGCTATCCGGTCGACTCGGTGGTCTGCGTCAAGGCTCACGCGATGAAGGGCGCGTGGTGCCTCGCCGTGGGCGGGGCCACGCTCACGGGCGCGACCGCCGTGAAGCTCTACGCCCGCCGCTTCACCATCGAGGAGAGCTTCCGCAACACCAAAGACCCGCGCTACGGCTTGGGGTTGTCGGCGACCCACGTGCGTGAGGTCAAGCGCCGCGACTATCTCTTCCTGATTTGCGCGATGGTAATGACCCTGCTCACCGTGCTCGGCGCCGCCGGCGAGAGCCTCGGCATGGACCGCATGCTCAAAGCCAACACTGTGAAGACCCGGACCCACTCGCTCTTCCGCCAAGGCTGTCACTACTATGCGTCGATCCCGGCCATGAAGCAGGAATTGCTCGAGCCGCTGGTACAACGTTTTGGAGAATACGGGCTCGCTCAACCAGTCTACGTCCATGCCTTCGGTCTGAAATGAGGGGATGGCTCAGCCTCGTATCCTCACGGCCAGAATGGTGGCGGAGATTGAAGTACCGCAACGCGCCTCAGGCTGCACGTTAGAGCAAAGCAATCCGGAGATTCGTGATCGTACGCACTTGGTTAGTGCGGCACGAATGCAACGTGGCCTGGACATGTTCGCCGGAGATCATGCCACCGCGGTTTCCTGATATGAGATCGGGTCTGCTTCGGCGGGAGATAGCCAAGTAGCGGATCCCTACCGATAACAGTGATAACGGCTTACATCGACCCGGCGATCCAGATTCGCCGAATGTATGAGTATTCGTGGTCACAGCATGTGTGTTCGCCCGCCAGCCTGCCCAAAGCCGGCTCCATTCTTAGCGAACCGACGACACCGTGTCTGTAAATAGGCGGACTCCGCGATTGTCGAGGTCGTTCCGGGAGGAGTTCATGTATACGGAATGCAGACCGCTTGACTTGGGCCGAGTAGATGTCAGCAACCCTACATACTGGGAGAGTCTCTCGGCAGAGTCCCGCGGGGCGACACAACGCAGTCGCGATCTGATTGAGGCCGGTGAGATATGGCGGGCCGTCCAGCGCCGGATCCCAGATCGCGCCAGATTCTTGGACGCCGGGTGTGGGGCGGGAGAGTGGATTGACTTTCTGAGCAGTCACGGCTATCCCGCCACTGGCTTGGATTATTGCGACCAGACAATTGAGAGGAACCGCAAGGCTTGTCCCACGGCATGCTGGGTTTCTGGAACCATCCAGAATATGCCGTTCGTCGAGGCTGAATTTGATTGCGTAATATCGTGGGGAGTTATAGAGCACGATGAAGCCGGCCCTCAACTGGCCCTTCGCGAATTCTCCCGAATACTAACGCCAAATGGCTGGCTCTTTGTCACTGTCCCGCTGGACTCGCCGTGCACCCGTCGTTCAAGTGAAGCACAGTTCCCAGACACGGGACGGAAACGCGGATTCTTCCAGTATTTCTTCACCGCAGATGAGTTAGCAAGTCAGCTGATCGAGGCGCAATTCGCGGTCGAGACAATCATACCTGTGTCCCCCGCGCCACTTCCGGTGCTGTTTCCGAGAGTCTATCGGTTCGCGCATCCGTTACGCAAATGGAAGATCGAGGGACTATGCAGCAGAATCATGAATCCCCTGTTTGGCCAGCGGCGTGAGGCGTTCAGCATGTATCTGGCGATTGCTAGGAAGACCAACAAGCTGTCGTAACGTTCGGGAGACCCTTAGCAAGCTGCTGAAGAACTCGCCGTGGGTGATCGCCTCCACAACCTTCGCTTCTCAGACTGAGCGCCCGTGAAACTGCTGTGTCTTATTGACAGCCTTGGGTCCGGCGGCGCACAGCGCCAACTCACCACGCTTTCGGTGGGATTGATGAAGCGCGGACACGAGGTCCGGTTCCTGGTCTATCATCCGCACGATCATTTTCTGCCACTCTTGCAAGATGCGGGGCTCCCGTGCCAGGTCATCCCGCCCTGCTCCCAGTGGAGGCGGATCTTGGAGATACGGCGGGTACTCCGGCGGGGCTGGCAGGATGTCGTGTTGGCCTTCCTGGAGGGCCCATCCTGCTATGCGGAGTTGGCGCAAGTACCGCGTCACACGTGGGGCTTGGTCGTGGGCGAGCGCCTCGCGAACCCGGAAATGGGGAAGAGAGTCGGGCGCTGGTTGCGACAGGGTCATCGACTGGCTGATGCAGTGGTGACTAACTCCCACACGAACCGCCTCATGCTGGAACACCGATGGCCCTTCCTCAGGAACAAGCTGGCCACGATTTACAACATGGTCGATCTCCAGCAGTTTCGCCCGCTTCCTGAAGAGGGACGAGCGACGCAATCCGGCGGCAAGGTCGTTTGCCGCATCGTGGTGGCGGCAAGCTATCAAGGAAAGAAGAACATGATCGGCGTGGCCCAGGCGCTGTTGTTGTTGCGTCGCGAAAGGGTGCCGGTCCCCATTCGCGTTGACTGGTTCGGCGGCGACGCAACAGATCCAGAACCGTTGCGAGAGATAAGACAATTTGTGACCACGCATGGGTTGGAGGATGTGCTCAGGCTTCACACTTCAACTCGCGACATAGCGGGAGAATTCGCCAACGCCGACGCCGTCGGGCTGTTCTCGTTCTTCGAGGGCCTGCCAAATGCGGTCTGTGAAGGGATGGCATCCGGGAAGCCAATTCTGATCAGCAATGTCTGCGATGCCGCCAATCTAGTTGAAGACGGCACAAATGGCTATCTCTGCGATCCAGCCTCGCCAGACGAGATTGCGTCTGTGTTCACGCGCATGGCGGCCAGCAGCCCGGAAGAACGACAACGAATGGGGCAAGCGTCCCGGAGGATCGCGGAGAACCTGTTTGCTCCGAACGAAGCTCTAGTCCGATATGAGCGCGTAATCGAGGCAGCGGCTCTTCGCCATCCAGTCCCGGAAGACTCGTCGTGGCCGCCTCAAGTGCCCACCTCTGCGCGGGACACAGTCACGCTATGGGCTAAGGCGCAGAGACGCTCTAGAGCCCGCAGGAGCGAGGACGTCAGGCTATGATTCGGACTGGTGTTGGTAACGCTCTCTGTCTCGCCGGTCGTATGCGACGCCGGTGTCTCATGGCGCTGTACATGCCTCTGTTCGCGCGCCACGGCCACAGGTTCTGGTTCGATCCGGAAGGCGACTATACGTTCAGCACCATCTATGTTGGAGACAACGTCTTCCTCGGCCGGCGGCCGACGCTGAGCGCACCGCGATCTAAAATCATGATTGGCGATAATGTCATGTTTGGCCCCGAGGTCTCGATTCATGGCGGGAATCACACGACTACTATTGTTGGGCGTTTTATGTACGGGCTAGGCGACGACGACAAACGACCACAAGACGATCAGGGCGTTGTCATCGAAGACGATGTGTGGGTGGGAGCAGGGGCCATTGTCCTCGACGGTGTTGTCATTCGGAGGGGCGCGATTGTGGGCGCAGGCTCCGTAGTGACCAAGCCTGTGGCGCCGTACGCCGTCGTAGGTGGTAATCCAGCTCGACTGATAAGGTTCCGCTGGGACGTTGACACGATTCTCCGACATGAGAGCCAGCTCTACCATCCAGCACGGAGACTGCGTCGTGAAGAACTTGAACTTGTGCAGAAGGCGCAAATCAGCCGCGGAGCATAAGCTTATCCGCGGCCGCCGCTGCCACAGGAAGCGGATGATGAAACTGATAATTGTAGGTTCGTGAAATGTACCGGCGGAGGCCGAACGTGATAATGGTAGCCCCGATAGGGCACGGCATCGGAGGCATGCTGAGTCAGACTAACGCTTTCGTGCGAGAAGTGCGGCGACAAGGTCTTGCGAGACTGTTCGTTATCGATTCGGCACAGCGCTATCGCGCATACCACGACAGTCGTTTCTGGAGTCGAGCGTTAGGTGGTAGTCGCCAAGCGTATCGAATTGCGGCAACACTTCTCGCCTATCTAAGGAGGATCGATGCTGACGCCGTTTACATACGATCCGCAGGATCCATTGGCTTAGCGCGAGACCTCATCCTCGTATTGCTCTGTCGGATGTTTCGCAAGAGAACGTACTTGTCGCTTCACTTCGGGCGCATCCCAACACTCGCCTGTGACCACGGCTTGGAATGGCGCCTGCTCGTGGGAATCTGCCTACTTGCAGATGGCGTTGAGGTACTTGACCAGGCTTCGAAGGACGTCTTGGCAAAGCGCGTCCCTCAGTGCCGAGTAGCGCTGTTACCTAACGGCATCGACACGGACCACGTTGCTGAGGTTGTAGCCGCGCCTCGTGAAAGAGCGAAAGACGCTAGGCCCCTTCGCATTGTCTTTGTCGGCATGGTTCTGCCCAGTAAGGGAGTCTGCGAGCTGGTCGAGGCGTGCGCGGGCATGTCCGATGAAAAGTTCGACCTCGAGTTGATCGGCCCGGTGGGTCCCGACATGAAGCATCATCTGACGGTGCTGGCGGGAAGTGTGGCGGAAGCTAGCTGGCTCATCTTCACGGGGCCAAAGGGACACGATGACGTCTTGCGACGCATAGCCGACGCCGATATTTTGGCGCTTCCATCGTACACGGAGGCATTTCCGATGGCAGTCCTTGAGGCAATGGTCTGCGGACTTCCAGTAGTCGCCACCTCGGTTGGAGCGCTACCGGAAATGCTGACGGGCAACGGAATCGAGTCGGGCCTCCTTGTGCCCCCGAGAGACGTCGAGTCGCTCCGGAGAGCGCTTGTGCTCCTTCTCTCCGATGCGCAGTTGAGAGAACGGTTAGGCTCAAGTGGTCGCGAGCGTTGCAGGCGGGAATATGAACTGTCGCTCGTTGTTCGCCGCTGGCGTGAGACATGGTGCTCGTGACGAGCACTGGCGGACTGCTTCTGAAGCGACGCGTTGACGGCATGGCCCTGACGGAACGGACGGGGCGGGCTGACGACGACGTCGCCGGTTGATAGCCTTGGGCTCCGGGTGAATCTGCGGGCGCGCTCTTCAGCTGTGGACAACGACATACAGAGCAAGTTCGCAGCGGGAAGTTCATGGCCGTCTTTTCGTGTGCGGGCGCGCAAGAAGGGGAAATGGAGCGTTGTGTGATTGGAACACGGATTCTATCGACGGGTTCGTACGTCCCGGATCAGACGATACGAAACGAGGACTTGCGGCAATTCCCGGTAGCCGTGATTCCCTTGATTGAACGGAAGACAGGGATCAAGGCGCGGCACCACGCGGCGACCGATCAATGCACTTCTGACTTGGCGTTCGAAGCGGCGCGGAATTGTCTCGAAAGGGTGTGCGTGGAGGCAATCTCCATCGACGCAATCATTCTTGCCACCTCCTCTCCTGATCGATTGCAGCCCGCTACCGCGACGCGAGTACAGCAACTGTTGGGAGCGACTCGAGCCTTTGCGTTCGACGTGAACTCCGTCTGTAGCGGCGCTGTGTTTGCTCTCTCGCTAGGCGACTCTCTTATCAGGAGTGGCTCGGCAGTGAGGGTGCTCATTGTGGCGGCTGAGATCTATTCCCGATACCTGAATCCGGCCGATTTCTCCACCTACCCTTACTTCGGGGATGGCGCTGGAGCCGTGTTACTCGAGGCGACAGAGCAGCCGACAGAAATCCTCTGCACCACGCTTCATAGCGACGGTTCAGGCTCGGAGGTAATCCAGGTTCCCGCCGGTGGCACGATGCACCCCTCCGTGGATTCAAGTTCTCCAGAGCGATACTTCACGATGAACGGGAAGGAGGTATTTCAGTTTGCTATCTCGCGAGGGAGCGAGGTGCTCGGAGAAGTGCTGGCAATTGCGGGCGTTCCGACCGAGCAAGTGGATTGGCTCGTCAGTCATCAAGCGAATCGAAATGTCATCCTCGAAATCGCGCGGCGCGCTGGCGTTCCTGAATCGAAGTGCTTTATGAATCTAGACCGAATCGGAAACACAGCGGCGGCATCAGTGTTGATTGCACTGGATGAACTGCGAAAGTCCGGAAACCTCACTGAGAATCAACTTGTGGTCCTCCTGGCATTTGGTGGCGGCCTTTCGTGGGGCGCCGCGTTGATCAGATGGAACGGAGGTGAGTAAGTGGACGTCCTGAGATCGTGTATCACAACAGTCTTTCCCAAGGCGGCTGTGGCAACGTTGACACCGAGTAGTCGCCTCGAGGACATTCCGGACTGGGACTCGATGAACGGCGTGAATCTCATGATGGAACTTGAGGCTGTAACTGGAGTGAGCTTGTTTGAACACGGCGTTGTGTTGGACGGGCATCACACCTTAGGCGAAGTGGCGCAACTAGTGGAACAGTACCGCCGAACTGCATAACGGCGCGAAGACCGACGTGGCGCTGGCCGCCAGGCTCGCAGCGTTGGCACTAAGGCCAATGCCTTTCGGAAATTCCCGAGCTGATGGTGTCAGACAAGGGTGATCTCCACCGCACCGTTGATGGCGGCTCGCGTCAACAGGCGCGGCCAGCCCCGGACTGGTTGCCGCACCGCGCGCGGACACGACCGCGGTCGGCGCGGCGGTTTCAGATACCGCCGCATGAGCGCAGACCCGCGCGTGAGGATCTCCGCGATCTGTTCGTCAGAGAGCACGCCCGCGCCGATCTGCACCGCGAGCCAGAGGGCCGTGGTCACGCGCAGCACCTTGGCCGCACTGAGACGGGGGGCCGGCGCGTCCTCGTCGCCCACGCGCACGCGCTCGTCGGCAAGCACCGCGCTCGCGAGCACGATCGCCGCGATCTCCTGCGCGCCGGTCTCGACGGTATGACTCTGCAGCAGGTCGGTCTTGCGCAGGTGGCGCTTCACGGTGCGGAAGTACAACTCCTGCTCCCACCGTCGCGCGTACAGCGCCGCCAGCTCCTGCGCGGGCGCCTGGGTGGGGTCGAGCAGCGTCGTCCACAGCCGCACCGTCGTCGGCCGATGTCCCGGACGCCCCACGTGCGCGCGGATTTCTCGCAGGTGCAGCCACCGCGCCTCGCCGGTGCCCGGCCCGGCGAGCACGACCAGCCGGCTCCCGTCGGCGAGGCGCTCCACCACGCCCGTCTTCACCGACGCCCGGGCGCGCACCAGCAGGTGACTCCCGACGTGCTGACACGCCGTCAGCGCCGGCGCAAGAAACGCGCCGCAGCCATACAAGCGGTCGGCCAGCAGCAGGGCCTGCGCCGGCAGCGCCCCGATCAGCCGCTGCGCCAGCGCCCACTCCGACTCGCCGTCGCGCGCGATCACCGCCGCGAGCGGATTGTGCAGGCCCACCTCAAGCAGGACCGCGGTCTGCAACTTCGCGAACGCGGCCTTCCCACGCCGGCTCGTGGCCTTGCGCACGCGGGCGAGCACCTGCGGCGTATTCGTCAGACTGAACTGGGTCCCGTCGAGCGCGACCAGGCGCCAGCCCCGCCAGAACGCGTCCGCGTGCGCGGCGGGGGTCGCCAACGGGCGCAACAGCCGCCGCAGCAACTCGTCGAAGACCTCCCACGGCAACCGCTGTCGTCGGTCGGCCCACGAGCTGTCCGCCAACGACTGGCCGGTCAACTCGAAGAAGTGCTCGGCGAGCGTCCCCATCTCCTGCATCACATGGAAGATAAGGGCCGGCAGCAACGTCGTCAACGGAATCCGCGGGCGTCGGCCGCGACCGCGACGACACGTGGGCATCGACCGCCCGCCGAGAAACTGCTGCCATGTCTGGAGAAACCCGGGGCGGGGCCGCGCCGGATCAGGTACAGGCTGGGAATGAACGCTCATCCCCAGAATACATACAGAAACTGCGCGCCCCGTACAAGTGTAAAAAGTACCACGCTGCCGATCGGCGTCAGTCCGAATTTCCGAAAGGCATTGGCACTAACCCCATCGATCACTTGAGTTGGTAACGATACCCGGCATGAGCGAACCAGCTTTCACAGTGACGAGGCCGCACGACGTGCCGGGCGCGCTGCGCCGTCACCCGCAGGAGCGGACCGGAGCGGGGCGCCACGGCGCGGATTCGCTTCTTGATCAGGCCCCAGCCCGACTCGATGGGGTTGAAGTCGGGCGAGTACGGCGGCAGGAAACGGAGACTCGCGCCGGTCTGTTCGATGAGCGACCGGACGCGAGGGGCTTTGTGGGCGCCAAGATTGTCGAGGACCACAATGTCGCCGGGGCGCAGGCGCGGCACGAGCCGCCGCCCGACCCAGTCGATGAAGCGCGCGGTGTTGACCGCGCCCCACACGGTGCCGAGGGTCAGCCACCCGTCGAGGCGCATGGCACCGAGCATGGAGAGATTGTCGCCCCAATTCATCGGGCGGGGGTCAATGAGTTCCGTGCCGCGAGGCAGCCACGCATGCGAGCGGCCCATGGCGAGATTCGCGCCGGATTCGTCGAGAAAGACCAGCCGGCGGGCATCTATCTGCGCGGCCCAGTCACGGAATCGCTCGCGTTCGGCCTGGACGCGGGCACGATCCTGTTCCGCCGGTCGGCGTCGTTTTTTTTAAAGACGTAGCCCGAGCGTTGCAGGGCGCGCAGGATGCTCGAACGATGGACGCGGGCCCCGGCCCGCACCCGGCGATTGTAAGCCCGCGTCAGCTCGTCCGTCGTGCGGTCGGGACGCTCCTGCACCAGGCGGTGCAGCACGGGGAGGTCCACCGGGGACCGCCACCCGCCGCCCCGGTCGAAGGGCGCGACGGTGCCGGTGTCCCGGGCGCGCTGGACCCAGCGGACCAGGGTGGCCAGCCCGATCGCGAACTGCTCGGCGACCCGCGCATAGGAATCGGTGCCGACTTCGTAGGTGCGCACGGCCCGCTCCCGCAGAGCGGTAGGATATGGATTGGGCATGTGCGCAGTAGATCACAGAATGATCCTCAACTCAAGTGAGTTGTGGGGTTAAGGCGAGGCACCCGATGACTATGTGGGACCTTCTGGCCTCCTTACCGCGCCTTGAGGTACTTATAAGGCACGTATACTGGCGGAATCCGAGGCTCAAAGGGCTTCTCGGTGCTATCCGTCGGAACCCCCAGCCCCGTGAGTCTCTGAAGCGAGTGGATGAGGGGCGCATCTGGGAAACCCTTCGAGATCTTGGCGTAAAGCGCGGCGACATCTTGGTGGTTCATTCCGATTACGCGCAGCTACGCCGGACGGAAAAGACGCCGGCGGCGATCGTGGAGTCCCTTCGGGGCGTGGTCGGACCTGAGGGGACGCTTGGAATGCCGACAATTCCATTACTAAGGGGTGAGCCAAGCGGGCACGATCGATTGGTGGTTGACGTGTCCAGCCTGGTTCTCGAATACGATCCTAGAAGAGCTCCAGCAGCAACCGGCGCGCTACCGAATGCGCTGCTCATGAACCGCGAGGCCGTCAGAAGTCTTCACCCACTCAACACCATGGGTGCCATCGGGGCCGAGGCCAAAGACATGGTTCAATCGGACCTTGACGGCGATCGACCTCTCCCCTGCGGTGTGCAGTCCGCGTGGTACTACTGTTACAAGCGCAACGCGAAGGTCGTGGCACTTGGCGTGGACATGGCACACAGTCTAACAATGATTCACGTCGCTGAAGACGCGAACGAAGAGCGCTGGACTCCCAGAGGCTGGTATCGTGATCGCCACTTTAGAATCAAGTGCGCAGGCAACGAACGGTCTGCGACGGTCAGGGAGAGACATCCGCGCTGGGCCATGTATTTCGCGGAGCGACGGATGGACCGTGATCTTAGGCGTGCCGGAATCATCGTCGGCAAGAACGTGGGGGGGATCAGGGTTGACGTCGCTCAGAGCCGGCCTCTCGTAGACTACTTGGCCAAGCGAGGGGAGACAGGATATCCGTACTACTGCCTGCCTCGATTATGAGTTCGGCTGGTGGGTCGGTGTTGAGCGATTTCGGATCCCTCAGG
The DNA here is from genome assembly GCA_963776495.1 of uncultured Acidobacteriota bacterium. Classification (GTDB taxonomy): domain Bacteria; phylum Acidobacteriota; class Vicinamibacteria; order Vicinamibacterales; family Fen-181; genus FEN-299. The sequence goes on from CAVZMW010000006.1 coordinate 107,695, forward strand.
TCCAGCACGCGTGGCCGGGCACAGTGGATTGGAGCTGGCGGCGCGCTCTATTTATCGAGGGGGTACAGAATTGTCCGCTCTATTGACGGAGGGGCTTCATGGGTGCTCGACGCCAGGATTGAAGGTCGCGACTGGGCGAAGGCGGTAGCGTGCTTATCGCCGGCCTGCAGGCTCCTACGCCGAAACATTCAGGCGCTCCAAGTGCTTCCAGACGGCGGACGAATAGCTGTTGCTCGAAACGGAATCTATCGGGCCGGTCCCTATAGCGTCGACATGAATAGGACGTGGACGGTTGAGAGGGGGTCTCGTCCGATCACCCTTTCTGCTGACGAGAATCGGATCCTCTTCGGCGAGTACAGGTGGGCTGGATGCAGTCGGTGTACGGATCTACTGTTCATTCGATGGAGGCGAGCACTTTGAGGTGGTATGGGAGTTTCCCAGAGGCGACGTGCATCACGTTCACGCCGTCGTTGTGGACCCAACCGCTGACCATTATTGGGTGCTTGCCGGCGATCACGGGCGGACAGCCGGCATCGGCGCTCTTTCAAAGGACTTCCGTAGTCTTGAGTGGATAGGCCGAGGAAGCCAGATGTGGCGTGCTGTGAGTGTGCTGTGTCGAGAAGATTGCCTGATCTACGGATCCGACTCCGAAGTCGAACAGAACTACATCATGAGATTGGACAAGAAGTCGGGTCGCGCAGATCGACTGACCCCAGTCAGTGGCAGCTCTCTATATGCCGCCCAGTTCGGGCGTCACGCCGTGGTGTCGACGTGCGTGGAGCCGAGTCCAACAAACATCACCCGGTATTCGCACCTGTATCACAGCGTGGACGATGAGGAATGGGGGCCCGTGCTTTCCGTGGGCAAGGACCGTTGGCACCCCTCGCTTTTTCAGTTCGGAACAATCGTGTTACCGCAGGTGCACTGCGATCGGCCGATGTACGGGATTATCAGTGGCCAGGCCTTGTCTGGCTACCACGACCGCTGCGATGTGTACGAGTTGTCTCAGGGTGCGACGACTCGATCGGCCAGGGAGAAACAAAGGTGAGACGAGTCGCGATGAGCTCGGGCGCTGGTGTTCAGTGGGAGCGTGACCTGTGCCGTGAAGTAGCCAATGCGAGCCTGGAGCCGCCGGCGTCTGTCGTGTGAAGGATGGGAGAACTCGCGGCGCTATGTTCAGAGACAAGACCCTTCTGATTACCGGCGGCACTGGCAGCTTCGGCAATGCGGTCCTGCGTCGATTTCTGTCGACCGACATCGCAGAAGTCCGGATCTTCTCGCGCGACGAGAAGAAGCAGGACGAAATGCGGCACGAGTACCACAGCGACAAGCTCCGCTTCTACATAGGAGATGTTCGCAATCTCGGTGGCCTGCACGACGCCATGGCCGGCGTGGACTACGTGTTCAGCGCGGCAGCGCTGAAACAGGTCCCGTCCTGCGAGTTCTACCCGATGGAGGCCGTCCGGACCAATGTGCTCGGGACCGACAACACCCTCACGGCAGCACTCGCGGCCGGCGTTAAGAACGTCGTGGTGCTGAGCACCGACAAGGCGGCGTACCCGATCAACGCGATGGGCATGTCGAAGGCTCTCATGGAGAAGGTGACGATTGCCCGCTCGCGGGTGGCGGCGGAGAAAGGCACGGTCTTTTGCGTGACCCGCTACGGGAACGTCATGGCGTCCAGAGGCTCGGTCATACCGCTCTTCGTGGATCAGATCCGTCGCGGCGTACCTCTGACAGTGACCGACCCCCAGATGACCCGCTTCATGATGTCACTCGACGATGCGGTCGACCTGGTGATCTACGCGTTTCAGCACGGCGAACCGGGCGACCTGTTCGTCCAGAAGGCCCCCGCCTGCACCATCGGCACGCTCGCCGAGGCGATGCAGTTGGTAATGGGCGCGTCGAGCTCAATCCAGGTGATCGGCACCAGGCACGGCGAGAAACTGTACGAAACTCTGCTCACCCGTGAAGAACGCGTGAGGGCGGTCGACCTCGATGACTACTTCCGGGTCCGGGCGGACAACCGCGACCTGAACTACGCGAAGTACTTTTCCGAGGGCGAATCCCGCGTGAGCGCTATGGAGGACTACAATTCCCACAATACGCGCCGCCTAGACACCACCGGCATGGCCGCCCTCCTCACGAAGCTGGAGTGCGTGCGGTCGGCCAGAAGAATCCAGGTATGAAGATCCTCGTCACCGGCGCGAACGGCTTCGTCGGCCGAAACCTCCGCGCGGCGCTGACGGAACGTGACGACGCCCGCGTCATTCCGTACGATCTCGAGAGCCCGGCGGCGGCGCTCGAAGAAGGTGTGCGCGACGCGGAGGTGATTTACCACCTCGCCGGCGTCAACCGGCCGCAAGACCCTGACGAATTCGCGGCGGTCAATCGCGGCTTCACCGAGCAGATCTGCGGGAAACTGGTGCGCGCCGGCCGCCGGCCGACGTTCGTGCTCGCGTCGTCCATCCAGGCCGAACTCGAGAACCCGTATGGGCGGAGCAAGCGCGCCGCCGAGGAAGTCGTGCGCGAGTTCTGCCGGCAGACGGGCGCGCGCGCCGTCGCCTATCGCTTCAAGAACCTGTTCGGCAAGTGGTGCCGGCCGGACTACAACTCCGTCGCGGCGACCTTCTGTCACAACGTCGCCCGCGGCCTGCCCATCCGGATCTCCGACCCGGCCAACGGCTTGGACCTGACCTATATCGACGACGTGGTCGCGGCGCTTGTCGGGGAACTGGCCGCTCACGAAGGCGCTGGAGGCGGCTTCCAGTTCGCCCCTGCGCTGCCGTCCCACCGGACAACTCTCGGCGAGCTGGCGGCGCTCATCGAATCGTTCCGCGACCACCGCACGACGCTTCGCCTGCCCGATTTCTCTCGAGAGTTCGTCCGGGCGTTGTACGCGACGTACCTGTCGTACCTGCCGCCGGAGGGCTTCGCCTATGCCCTTGAAGCCAGGTACGACGCGCGCGGCAGCCTCGCCGAATTCCTGAAGTCTCCGACGCTCGGGCAGATGTTCATTTCCCGGACGCGCCCCGGCGTGACACGCGGCCATCACTACCATCACACGAAGACGGAGAAGTTCCTCGTCGTCGAAGGCCAGGCGGCCATCCGGCTCAGGGGCATCGACAGTGACGAGGTGATCGAGTTGCGAGTGAGCGGGGAGGAGTACCGGGTGGTGGACATCCCGCCCGGCTACACGCATTCGATCGAGAACGTCGGGGCCGGCGATCTCGTGACCCTCTTCTGGGCGAGCGAGATGTTCGACGCCCAGCGCCCGGACACCATGGCTCTGAACGTCGGACCGAAGGTAGGCCGTCCCGTATGAAAGTCGCAACTGTCGTCGGAACCCGACCGGAGATCATCAGGCTGTCCCGGGTGATGGCGACGCTGGACCGGCACGTGCACCATGTCCTCATCCACACGGGACAGAACTTCGACCACGAACTGAGCCAGATCTTCTTCGACGACCTGGGCCTGCGCGCCCCGGACCGCTACCTCGGAGCGGCGGGCAGGACGGCAGCGGAGACGATCGGCCAGGTGATCATCGCCACTGACGCCGCCCTCGCAGAACTGCAGCCTGACGCGGTGTTGATCCTCGGCGACACGAACAGCGCGCTGGCGGCGATCCCAGCCAAGCGGCGTCGGATCCCCGTGTTCCACATGGAAGCCGGGAACCGGTGTTTCGACGAGCGCGTACCGGAGGAGATCAACCGAAGGATTGTGGACCACATCAGCGACATCAACCTGCCGTACTCCGCTATCTCCCGCGAGTATTTGTTGCGTGAGGGGTTGTCCCCGGACCGTGTGATCAAGACGGGCAGCCCCATGTACGAAGTGCTGCATCACTATATGCCGCGCATCGAAGCCTCGGACGTCGTGACCCGTCTCGGCCTCGAGCCGCGGGCGTACTTCGTCGTCAGCTGTCACCGCGAGGAGAACGTAGATGCGGCTGAGCGCCTCGCCACTTTTGCTAAGTCGATCGAGCAGCTCGGTATGGCGCGCGGCCTGCCGATCATCGTCTCTACGCATCCCCGTACCCGGCAGCGTCTGGAGGCGTCGGGGCTCTCGTTTGGCGAGCGCGCGCAGCTCCTGAAACCGCTCGGCCTCACCGACTACGTGAAGCTGGAACTCGAGTCGCGGGCCGTCCTGTCCGATTCCGGGACGATTACCGAGGAATCGTCCATCCTCAATTTCCCGGCGCTGAACATCCGGGAGGCCCACGAACGCCCGGAGGGGATGGAAGAGGGCGCGGTGATGATGACGGGACTGGGATGGGAGAGGATTGAGGAGGGGCTTCGCATCCTTGAAACCCAGGCGCGGGGCGACACACGGACGGTACGTTTGGTCTCTGACTACGAGGCGGCAAACGTTTCCGAGAAGGTCCTACGGATCATTCTCAGCTACACCGATTACGTCAACAGAACTGTCTGGCGGCGGCCGTAAGGAAGAACGACAGTTGCGGATCCTGATTCTCAATCAGTGGTTTGACCCGGAGCCCACGGTGAAGGGATTGGGTTTCGCCCGCGCGCTGGTGGCACGTGGGCACTCGGTCGAAGTGCTGACCGGCTTTCCGAATTATCCCGGTGGGCGACTCTACGAGAACTATCGCATTCGTTGGCGCCAGGTCGAGGTATTGGAAGGCATCCGCGTCATCCGTGTGCCGCTGTACCCAAGCCACGACGGGTCCAGCCTTCGTCGCGTTCTCAACTACTGCAGTTTCGCGGCGAGTGCAGCCACGCTCGGGACTTGCTCGGTGTCACGGCCGGACATCGTGTACATGTACCACCCACCGGCTACAGTGGGGCTGGCGGCTCTTGCACTTCGCGTCCTGCGCGGCGTTCCGTTTGTCTGCGATATTCAGGACTTATGGCCGGACTCAATTGCGGCATCGGGAATGATGTCCTCCCGACTTTTGAACGGTCTGGTGGGGGCGTGGTGCCGCATGTTGTACAAGACATCGAGCCAGATTGTGGTGCTATCCCCCGGTTTCAAGAACACGCTTGTTGGCCGCGGAGTCCCAGAACACAAGTTACACGTCATCTACAATTGGTGTGACGAAACGGCGCTTGACGCCGACCGCAACGATTGTCTTACCCCCGAGCCATCGGTTCCCGACCGCCGTTTCAAAGTCGTCTTTGCTGGAACCATGGGGAAGGTGCAGGGATTGACGGCGGTCTTGCAGGCCGCCGCGCTAGTTCAGGGGTCGGGGAAACGGATCGAATTCCTCTTCGTTGGGGGCGGCGTCGAGGTAGAACGGTTGCAAGCGACTGCGGCCGCTCTCGGCCTCAAGAATGTCGAGTTCTTGCCGCGACGACCACTTGTGGACATAGGCGTGATACTCCGGTCGGCGGACGCCCTTCTAGTGCATCTCAAGGACGAACCCCTGTTCCGGATCACGATTCCCTCGAAGACGCAGGCGTACATGAATGTCGGAAAGCCAATCCTCATGGCGGTGAAGGGGGATGCGGCAGATCTCGTCATCCGTTCGCGATGCGGCGTCGTCTGCGAGCCTGAGAATCCGCGGGCCATCGCGGACGCAGTGTTGCTGCTGGAAGCCCTACGTCCGGAAGCGCGCGCTGAGATGGGCCGGAACGGCCGCCGGTATTACGACGCGCACCTCAGTCTGCATGTCGGCCTTCAGGAGTTCGAGCACTTGTTCGAACGGGCTGCAGCCGGATGACGCGTGGGTTCCATTCCGAGCGGCTCAAGCGTTGTGCGGACGTTACGTCTGCGGTAGCGGCGTTCACGGTGCTTGGCCCGTTCCTCTTGTCGCTTGCCGCCGTCGTCCGGTTCACGATGGGCCGGCCAGTCCTCTTCCGCCAGCGGCGGCCTGGTCGGCATGGCCGGCTCTTCACACTGTACAAGTTCCGTACGATGCGCCCGGCGGCGCCAGAGGAGACCTGGTTTCGGAGCGATGCCGCTAGACTCACTCCGTTCGGAAGGTTCCTCCGAAGGACCAGCCTCGATGAGCTGCCCGAGCTGTGGAATGTCCTCAAGGGGGATATGAGCTTGGTAGGGCCGCGACCGCTTCTCGCCGAGTACCTTCCCAGGGTACACTCCCGCCCAGATGCGTCGGCATGACGTCAAGCCGGGCATCACCGGTTGGGCACAAGTGCACGGGAGGCAGAGCATTCCGTTCAGCAAACGACTGGAGTTGGATGTTTGGTACGTTGACAATTGGACCAACTGGCTCGACTGCAAGGTCATAGCCCTAACGCTCGGCCAGGCACTGTTGACTCGCGATGTGCGGCCAGGCCAGAACGTCGATGAGGTGGACGATCTCAACCTCTCGCCAGATATGGAGCACCCTACGTCTGGGGTGTCACAAGAAAATGATTCACACACTTCATGACTGCAAGCTGAGACCTCCGGAGCCCAGGGATGCTGAGCGGCTGTTCGAGTTCAAGAACGATTGCCAGGTCGCCGGCTTCTTGGGTGGCTTTCACACCGGTCTGGCTGTTCGCGACATCGAGGAATGGATTGAGTCTCGCCGAAAGGCGCAGTCCGACATCGTTTGGGTGGTCGCGAACAGTGACGACCAGTGCCTCGGACACGTGGGGTTTTATCAGCTCGACTACCGCATTCGTTCCGGCGAATTCGGCATCATGATCGGAGACAAGGCGAGTTGGGGGCAGGGCTTGGGCAGAGCTGTCACGGAGTACGTGGTCAGATGGGGATTCGAGCAGTTGAACTTGAACCGAATCTGTCTCTCTGTGTTGGACTCTAATGAGCGGGCAATCGCTCTCTATCGGTCAATAGGTTTCAGGGACGAGGGTAAACTGCGCGAGGCTCAGTATAAGGAAGGTCGATACCACGACGTTCTGCTGATGTCGTTGCTACGCTCGGAGTGGTCGGATGCATCTCGTTGATCCTGGACGCTGGGAGCAGGGATCCGATTACCATTGGACCGCTGCGGCCGAACAGACAGCTCCATTGGGCGGTGGCTGGGACAGGCCCGCAGTTCTGACAGGCTCGGGCAGAGACGCCTTGGGGCTCCTTCTCGGCTTTGGTAAGCAAGAGTACGGATGGCGGACGCTTTACGTTCCTTCCTACTTCTGCCAGGAGGTATTGCTCGCGCTTGTGCCTGTGGGGCTGGCGATCACGCCTTACCCAGATGATCCGAGGCAGCCGCTTTCGCCTCCGACAATAGGTCGCGCAGAGACACTTCTGGTCGTCAATACCTTCGGCATTCGAGAACGATGGAGCGGCGGGCCCTCGTGTCCCGGCATCGTCATCGAGGATCATACGCACGACCCTTGGTCGGAGTGGGCAGAGCGGAGTAATGCCGACTACTGTATTGCGTCGCTGAGGAAGACGCTGCCGATCCCAGACGGCGGAGTCTTGTGGAGTCCGAAGGATCACACGCTGCCTGGCTGCCCCGCACTGACCTCGCGCCACAGCGAGGCCGTCGCTCAGAAGCTCGAAGCCATGCTGCTGAAGGACTTCTATTTGAGGGGTTTCGACGTCTCCAAGGACGCGTTCCGGGCGCTCGCTGTTGCAGGAGAAGCCGGAATGGGAGGGCCACAGCCCTCCGGAATGTCGCGGGTATCGGTGGCGAGGCTCGGGGTTCTTGACCTTCCTAGGTGGCGGCGACTGCGCCGACGCAACTTTGAGATCCTTGCCGATGGGCTCGCGGGCATGCATGGTATTTCCGTTTTGCGGCCGAGGGCCGGCGGCTCGTGTGCGTTTTCGGTTGTTGTCGTCTTCGAGGACCCTGGTCGGCGCGAAGCGGTGCGCCGGTACCTAATCGAACACCGCGTGTACCCCGCCGTCCTTTGGCCGATGGATTGTGCTGCTTTCTCCGTGCCAGACGAAACGCTCCGTCTGAGTGAGAGGATCCTATCCTTGCACTGCGATGGGAGGTACGACGAGGATCAGTTGCGGGAGACAATTGCGGCCTTTCAGCGGGGTCTTTTGAATTGATGCGCCCATTTGGCGTCCTCCATGCAGCTGTACCGGAGCAGAGGGCTGAGTGGCTCAACCTGTGGGAGGCGTGGCCCGACCGTGAGGTCAGCGCCCACCCTGACTATGTAAGTCTCTTTGCTGAGCCAGGGGACAGACCGGTCTGCATTGCTGCGAGGACAGGGCGCTGCTCGCCGAACGGCGGAATACTCTTCCCTTTGATCCTACGGCCCCTCTCCAGGGAACCTTGGGCGCCCAGGGAGTCCAGATTGTGGGATGGCACGACACCGTATGGCTACGGCGGGGCGTTCGCTTGGTCGGTGGAGCCACGAGAGGTTGAGGCGTTCTGGCACCACTTCACGGAGTGGGCCCGCGAGTCCGGGCTCGTCAGCGTTGTAACGAGGCAATCCCTGTTCCCGGAGCAACTGGCAGAGTTTCCGGGGGAAATTGTACCACGAGCGCCGAACGTGGTGTGCTCCTTGGACGCCACTGAAGAGGATATTTGGAAGGGGTACGCGCACAAGGTCCGGAAGAACGTGAAGCGCGCTCTAGCTTCCGGCCTCCGCGTCGAAGTGGATGAACAGGGAACGATGCTCGAGCACTTCTTGAGTGTGTACTACGAGACGATGGACCGTCGAGAGGCGCTCGCAAGATACAAATTCCCCCGGGAGTTTTTTGATCAGATCTGCAGCCGCCTAGCCGGTCATTTTGCTTTCTTCCATGTGTTGAAAGGCCAAGCCGTCCTGTCAAGCGAACTAGTGCTGCTCTCCGCGGCCACCATCTACTCTTTTCTCGGTGGCACGAGGGTAGAGGCCTACGCCTTGAGGCCCAACGACCTGTTGAAGCACCACATCATTACGTGGGGCCACCGTGCCGGGAAGAAGACTTTCGTTCTAGGCGGGGGCTACGGGGGACCGGATGGAATTCTCCGATACAAGTTGGGGTTTGCGCCGCTGGGGTTGGTTACCTTCAAGATCGGCCGGCTGATCGTCGACACCCGCGGCTACGATTCACTGCTTGAATCCCGTCGGCGGTGGGAGGCGGTACAGGGTCGGATCTGGGAAGCTCGCCCCGATTTCTTTCCAGGTTATCGTTCCTAATCGAAAGGGTTAGCGTGCCGGATAACGCAGGACGTCTCTACCTTTCCCCTCCAGACATTCGAGGACACGAGCGGGGGTTGCTACTCGACGCGTTCGATTCGGGCTGGATAGCACCGCTCGGGCCGCACGTGGACGCGTTCGAGGGCGAGTTCGCCGCTCTTGTGGGCGTTCCTCACGCCGTTGCGCTCTCCAGCGGCACGGCAGCTCTACATCTCGGGCTCCAATTGCTTGGTGTCGGGTCCAGTGACGAAGTCATCACCTCGACGCTCACCTTTGCGGCGACCGCCAACGCCATCAGGTACTTGGGTGCGCACCCTGTGTTTCTGGATGTGAGCCCGGCAACTTGGACGATGGATCCTCACCTTTTGCGCTCCGAACTTGTACTCTGCGCCGAGCGGGGACACATGCCGAAGGCGGTCATCCCGGTCGATCTCTATGGCCAATGCGCCGATTACGAGAGGATCCTCGAAATCTGCGCGAACTACGACGTTCCCATTCTGGAGGACGCCGCCGAGGCTCTGGGCGCCACTTACCGAAGCCGCCCGGCGGGCGGGTTTGGTGCGGCTGGAGCATTCTCGTTCAATGGAAATAAGATCGTGACAACGAGCGGCGGCGGCATGCTCGTCTCGCACGACAAGCCACTCGTCGATCGCGCACGGCACCTGGCCACGCAGGCCCGTGACCCAGCCCCCCACTATCAGCACTCAGCCATCGGCTACAACTACCGACTCAGCAACCTTCTGGCCGCCGTCGGGCGGGGCCAGATCCGCACATTGACCGAGCGAGTCCTGCGCCGTCGCGAGATCAAGCTGGCATACCAGCGGTCGCTTGCGCGCGCGCCCGGAATCAGCTTCATGCCGGAGGCACCATACGGCGAGTCCAACGCTTGGCTGACCTGTATCCAGGTTGATCCGAAAGTCTTCGGTGTGGACAGAGAAGTCGTCCGTCTGCATCTCGAGACGCTGAACATCGAATCGCGTCCCGTCTGGAAGCCGATGCACCTACAGCCTGTCTTCTCTTGGTGCCGTATGATTGGCGGTGATGTCGCGGCTAGGCTGTTTGAGCAAGGTCTGTGCCTGCCAAGCGGCAGCGGCATGAGCGATGCGGATATCGAGAGAACCGTGCAAGGGGTCCTTTCGACTCCACAAAGCGCTACCTGTACCGCATAGGAACTGGCCCTCTCGGAGACGCACTGAGGCGGCTGCCTGACGTGAAACCGCTGAAATGACAGGAAACGATCGCGGCCTCGCTCCCGGAGCCTTAAGCCGGAGTGTCCTATGAAACGATTGCCGAGGGCGATATCGATCGCCGGAACGAACGGAATGGCCGCAATGTTGCGGTGGCGACGGGCCATCGTTATCGGTGTCCAGTTGGTGCTGATTGCCGTCTCGAGCTACCTCGCGTTCGCTCTCCGTTTCGACGGCAGCATTCCCAGGGATCAGTTCGCGATCTGGGCCAATTCACTGCCGCTTCTGATTCTGGTCCGGATGCTCGTCTTCATCCCGTTCCGCCTGTATCAAGGGTTGTGGCGGTACGTGAGCATCTGGGACGCCAGGAACATCGTCGGCGCCGTGGCCACCAGTTCCCTGCTGTTTTCGGTTGTCCAGCGCTGGGTCGTCGGCCAGCCCGGGTATCCGCGATCGATCTACGTGCTCGACGCCGTCATTCTGATCATGCTTCTCGGCGGCATCAGGATCGGGCGCCGGATCGCGAGGGAACTCGGCCAGGAGCCGGGTAAGAAGGCGGTGCTGGTGTTCGGCGCGGGCGACGCGGGCGAGATGATTGTCCGCGACATGAAGAACAACCCCTCGTATCAATACACGCCCGTCGGCTTCATCGACGACGACCGGGCGAAGCAGGGGAGCAGCATTCACGGTGTTCCGGTCCTCGGCGGGTGCAAGGACCTTCAGCGAATCCTCACACAGACCCGGCCGGACGAGGTGCTGATCGCCATCCCGAGCGCGCCCCCGAAGGCGATCCGTGAGATTGTCCACGCCCTCGAGCCCTCCAAGATTCCGATCACGACGCTTCCCAGTCTCGGCGATGTCCTCAACGGCAACGTGAAGACGAGCCAGATTCGGAAACTGTCAATCGAGGATCTCCTCGCCCGGCCCCCGGTCGATCTCGACCCGGCGCCGGTCTCCAGTCTGATCGCGGGCAAGCGCGTGCTGGTGACCGGGGCCGGCGGCTCCATCGGGTCGGAGTTGTGCCGGCAGATCGTCGCCCTGCGGCCCTCGGAGCTCGTCCTCCTGGATCGCTACGAGAACGGGTTGTACGACATCGCCGGTCAGTTGGGGCGGGGCCCTGGATCGGTGGCGCTTCGATCCGTCATCGCCGACATCGGGGACGCCAATCGCATCGGCGAGGTGTTCTCGACTTGCCGTCCGCAGCTCGTGTTCCACGCGGCCGCGCACAAGCACGTGCCGATGATGGAGCTGAACCCCTGCGAGGCGGTCAAGAACAACGTGCTCGGGACCCGCTGCGTCGCGCGTGCGGCCGACCGCTTCGGTGTCGAGCGGTTCGTGATGATCTCGACCGACAAGGCGGTGAACCCGACGAGCATCATGGGCGTCACCAAGCGCGTCGCCGAGTTCGTCGTCCAGGCGATCGGCCAGCGCAGTGCCACCGTCTTCTCGACGGTGCGTTTCGGCAATGTCCTGGGCAGCAACGGCAGCGTCGTGCCCTTCTTCCTCGACCAGATCAAGGCGGGCGGCCCCGTGACCGTCACGCACCCGGACATGCGCCGGTTCTTCATGCTGATCCCCGAGGCGGTGACCCTCGTGCTGCACGCGGCCACGATGGCCTCGGGCGGCGACGTCTTCGTCCTCGACATGGGAGAGCAGATCCGCGTGGCAGACATGGCGCGAAACCTGATTCGCCTCTCCGGCTACGTGCCGGACCAGGATATCGAGATCAGGTACATCGGCTCCCGTCCCGGTGAGAAGCTCTCCGAGGAACTGGTCGGCACCGACGAGGTCGCCGAGCCCCTGGTTTCCGGCAAGGTGATGAGGGTGCGGCCGAACCAGGCGCGACCGGACCTGGACCGCCTGGTGTCCGAGCTGGGCCGCTCCGCCGCTCGTGGCGCGACCGACAACTTGGTCGAGCAGCTCAGGGCCATCGTCCCGACCTTCCGGCCCCAGGCCGCATCCACCGAAGCGGAATACGATCCGGTTACGCCTGCCGTACCGTTGCCCATGATGGGCGCAGAGCCGGCACAGGGCTGGAACTGAGGCCCGACACCGGTCCGCCCTCCATGCCTGCATATTTTCCTGCCCTGATCGTGCTCGTACTCGCGTGGGGCGCGTTCGCCTTCGGCGCCGTGTACCCGTGGGCATACACGCCGCTCTTCTGGGCCGCTGCGGCGGTCGGGGCTCTCGGGTGGATCGCCCCGGGATCCACAGAGAAGCCGCGGGTGCCCTGGGCGCTCGTGGCGGCGGTGGCGGTCGTCATGGTCGTCGTCGGCCTGCAGTTGATCCCGCTGACACCAGGCCAGCTCTCGAACATCAGCCCGGCGGCCGACAGGTTCCTGGCCAGGTACGACCTCGGCTACGCCGCGGTCAAGAGCGCCATGAACGCCGCGCCAGCGCCGGGCTACCGTCACCCCCTGTCAATCGACCCATCGGGCACACGGCTGGGACTGGCCGGGCTGACCGCACTCGACGTTGCTGCTTGTCGGCACCGTGCGCGGTCTCGGGAAGAGCAGCCTGCGCACGCTGGCGGCCGGCCTGGTCGTCGTCGGCTCGGCACTCGCGCTCGCCGGTATCGTGCAGTCCGGCCTCTATCTTCACGACCCGAACAAGACCGGCCTGGTCTACGGATTCTGGAAGCCGATCTTCGGGACCGACCCGTTCGGGCCGTTCATCAATCGCAATCATTTCGCCGGGTGGATGCTGCTCGCCCTGCCGGTGGCGGTCGGCTATTTCTCCGCCCTCGTCGCCCGCGGAATGCGCGGCGTCAAGCCGAACATGCGCGAGCGCGTCCTGTGGTTCTCGTCGCCCGACGCCAGCCGGGTGGTCCTGGTGGGCCTCGCGATTCTCGTGATGGGCATGTCGCTCGTCCTGACGTTGTCCCGGTCGGGTATCAGTGGATTTCTGCTGGCGGTGGCGATCTCCGCCTGGGTCGTGCTGCGCCGCCACACGCAGCGGTCGAAGCGCGCCGTCACGCTGGCCTACCTGGTGCTGCTGGTGGTGCTCACCGTGAGCTGGGTGGGGTTCGACGCGCTGGTCCGGCGGTTCGCCGAGGCGGAGGGCACAGAACTCGGCGGCCGGCTGCCGATCTGGACCGACACGGTGAAGGTGGTGCGCGATTTCCCGTGGACCGGGACCGGCCTCAACACGTACGGCACGTCGATGCTGCTCTACCAGGAGCACAACCTCGAGACACATAACGTCGAGGCGCACAACGACTACCTGCAGATCGCCGCCGAGGGCGGCGTCCTGCTGGGGATCCCCGCCGCCGCGCTGCTGTTCGTCCTGGTTCGCGAGATCCGGCGGAGGTTCCGCGAGCGCGCGGACGACACGATGGAGTACTGGCTGCGCGTCGGCGCGACCACCGGCCTGGTGGCCATCGCGTGCCAGGAGACGGTGGAGTTCAGCCTGCAGATGCCGGGCATCGCGGCGCTGTTCGTCGTCGTGGCCGCGATCGCCATCCGCCCGGGACACTGATATGACCACTCGTTCTAGACCCGCTCGCGTGTATGTTGCCGGCCACGGCGGATTGGTCGGGTCGGCAATCATGCGGAGGCTGCTCGATGCGGGATTTGAAGACATTCGCGTGGCGACCATCGCCCAGCTCGACCTTCGAGACCAAGCAGCCGTCAACTATTGGTTCGAGGCCAATCGCCCGGAACTCGTGTACCTCGTGGCAGGCACGGTCGGCGGCATCGTCGCGAACTCGACACGTCCTGCCGAGTTCATCTACGACAATATGATGATCCACGCCACCGTGGTGCACGCCGCCCACCTGTGCGGCGTGAAGAAACTCCTCTACCTTGGGAGCTCTTGCATCTACCCACGTGAGTGTCCGCAGCCAATCAAGGAAGAGTACCTGCTCTCAGGCCCGCTCGAACCGACCAATGAGTGGTACGCCCTGGCCAAGATCGCGGGCATCAAGTTGTGCCAGGCCTACAAGAAGCAATACGGCTCCAGCTTCATTTCGGCGACACCGACCAATCTGTACGGCATCAACGACAACTTCGACTTGACCAGCTCTCACGTCTTGCCGGCGATGATCCGGAAATTCCACGCCGCCAAGGAACAAGGAGGCGAAGAAGTCGTCTTGTGGGGGACTGGTGCTCCAATGCGCGAATTCCTGCACGTGGACGACCTGGCAGACGCGTGCCTCTTCCTGATGGAGCACTATGACGGGCTGGACCACCTCAACATCGGCACGGGGCAAGACCTGTCCATCCGCGAACTGGCCGAGACGGTCCGAGAAATTGTGCACCCTGGCGCAACGATCACGTGGGACACCAGCAAGCCAGACGGCACCCCGCGCAAACTCCTGGACGTGAGCCGGCTCCATGCGCTCGGCTGGCATCACAAGATCGAGCTTTCCGAGGGCGTGCGCAGCACGTATCAGTGGTTCCTTCAGCACCGAGACGCGATTGAGCAGTATGGCCGGGTGCCGATTACCACAGTGACTACTCGAAATAGCTCATGACCTGATAGCCGCCTTCTTTGAGATAGACATCCTTCGTCATCAGCTTAAGATCGGATGCCATCATCTCGTCCACGAGTGACTGCAGGTTGTGTTCCGGAGTCCAGCCCAGTTTCGTCCTCGCTTTGGTCGGGTCGCCCAACAGCAGATCGACTTCGGTGGGTCGGAAGGTACTTTGGATCCACGGCGACAACCTGTTTCCCGATTTCCACCTGATAGCGCGGGTTGGAGCAGGAGGTGACGTATCCTCTCTCGTCAATCCCTGTACCGCGGAATTCCAAGGTGATGCCGGCGCAGGCAAAGGCCATCCGCACAAAGTCCCGGACCGATGTCGTCGTCCCGGTCGCGATGACCCAGTCTTCGGGTTCGTCGGCCTGCAGGATCATCCACATCATCCGGACGTAGTCTTTGGCATGGCCCCAGTCCCGCTTGGCGTCGAGATTGCCAAGGTAGAGCTTCTCTTGAAGACCCAACGCGATCTTGGAAGCGGCCCGGGTGATCTTGCGGGTCACGAAGGTCTCCCCCCGGACGGGGGACTCGTGATTGAAGAGGATCCCGTTGCAGGCGAACATCCCGTACGCTTCGCGGTAGTTGACGGTGATCCAGTAAGCGTACAACTTGGCCACGCCGTAGGGACTGCGGGGATAGAACGGTGTCGTTTCGCTTTGAGGGGTCTCCCTCACTTTGCCGTAGAGTTCGCTGCTGCTGGCCTGGTAGATTCTCGTCTTCTTGGTCAGTCCTAACAGTTTCACCGCTTCGAGAATCCGCAATGTCCCGGTGCCGTCGGCGTTGGCGACGTACTCGGGTGTTTCGAAGCTGACCTGGACGTGGCTCATCGCGGCAAGGTTGTAGATCTCGTCGGGCTGCACCTCCTGGATGATCCGCGTCAGGTTCATGCTGTCAGTCATGTCGCCGTAGTGAAGGATGAAATCGCGGTGCTCGACATGGGGATCCTGGTACATGTGGTCGATGCGGTCGGTGTTGAAGAGCGACGCGCGCCGTTTGATTCCGTGGACGATGTACCCCTTCTTGAGGAGAAACTCCGCGAGATAGCTGCCGTCCTGGCCCGTGATTCCTGTGATGAGGGCGATCTTAGCCATGGCTGTCCTCTTTATCGAATTTCGTGAATCCACGCATAGGATTCCGAATGGGCTGTCTCGAGCAGCGTTTGGAGCATTAACTTCGTGATGCAGGCCGCATTGTACGACGCGTGGGTCGGCTTGATCCGACGATGTTGTTGGCCTGATCAGAATAGATCGGTTACGAGTCCTGGTAGTGCCGGGCCTGTGCCCGGTAGAGCCTGGCGTAGTGCCCGCCCTGAGCGAGCAGCGAGGCGTGCGTCCCTCGCTCCACGATTCGGCCGCGGTCCATCACGTAGATGCAGTCGGCCATCTGCACCGTGGACAACCGGTGGCTGATGACGAGCGCGCTCCTGCCGCCGAGCAACTCGCGGAACTGGCGGAGCAGGTCGGCTTCGGCGAGCGGATCGAGCGAGGCCGACGGCTCGTCGAGCACCAGGATGCGCGCATCACGCCAGAACGTCCGCGCCATCGCCACCCGCTGCCATTCACCCGCGCTCAGTTCCTGGCCTTCCCGGAACCTGCGGCCCAGCTCGGTGTCGTACCCGTCCCGCAGGCGGCCGACCACGGAATCCGCACCGGAGCGCCGGGCGGCTTCGGCGATGCTCGCGGGATCGGGTGACCTGGTGACGTCGCCGAGCCAGATGTTCTCGCGGGCGGTCAGCGCGTAGTGCGCGTAGTCCTGGAAGGTGACGCTGATCTCACGCCGCCACTGGACCGGATCGAAGTCGCGGAGGTCGAGGCCATCGACCGTGATGGCGCCTTGCGACGGGTCGTAGAGCCGGCACAGAAGCTTGACGAGCGTCGTCTTGCCGGAGCCGTTCTCGCCGACCAGCGCGGCCACCTCTCCTGGCGCCAGGGTCAGATCGATGCCGGACAGCGCGTCCGACGCCTGGTCCTGGTACCTGAACGCCACACCATGGAAGGCGACGCCGTGCAGCAGGGGGCTCGGCACCGGCACGGGGCGGCCGGGCGCGGACGATCCTGGGCGCGAGGTCAAGGAACTTGTAGAGGTTGGTCAGGAACAGGTTGTCTTCGTACAAGCCGGCCACGGCCTGGAGCACGGCCTGCAGCAGGCTCACGCCCGTCTGAAACCCGACGTAGTACACCGCCAGGTCGGCGACGGTGATCCGGCCGCGGACCGTCTGCAAGGCGACCCAGGCCAGCGAGGCGAAGAGGGCAGTCACCGCCACCACCTGCCCCACAAAGTCGGCGGCGGCGCGGTGGCCCGCCAGCGCCAGCTTGCCGGCGCGGATCGCCAGCCTCAGGTCGCGGTAACGCGACCTGAACAGCGCGCCGAGATCGAACAGGCGCAGTTCCTTGGCGCCCGGCGAGTTCCGTCAGGATCTCGTGGTAGTACCACGAGCGCCGCTCGTGCGCGGTTTGCGCCTGCTGCAGGCTGTAGAGCCGCCGCGAGAACAGCAGGCGGACCAGCGCGCCCGGCAGCACGCCGACGAAGAGCGCCGCCGCGAGCAGCCAGTTGATCGACACCAGCCACGCAGCGATGCCGGCCAGCGCCAGGCCGTTCTGGCCGATCTGGATCAGGCCGTTGACGATGCGCGGAGGGCGGTAAGGGGCTTCGGCCTGCGCCCTGTGGAGCGTGTCGTAGTAGGACGGGTCCTCGTAGTAGGCCAGGTCCACCGCGACCGACTGGGCGTGGAGGATCTCGGCCACCGCGTCGGTCACCTGCAGCGACTGCGCCTGGGTGGCGTATTCGCCGAGCAGACGCGCGAACGCCGCCAGCAGGGCGACGGCGGCACCAGCCAGGATCCAGCCGAAGACGGCGTGGACCGAGACCGGTGCGGCGCCAGACGGAGCGCCCGCGGTCACCGCGTCCAGGACGCGCTTCATCACGTAGAGCGACGCGAGCGGCACGGCGCCCTGCACGACCACGAGCGCGGCGTTGACCAGCGTCCAGCGTGGCGCGGTCCGGCTGACGAGGCGCAGGGCGCGGCCGAGGCGAAACGCGGCCTGGATGCGCTGGTGGGGTGTCGGGGTCGGTCGCATTCGAAGGCTACTATAGCGGAGGCGCGCAGGGATTGAGCATGACGATATCCCTTTGATCGCGCTCGTGGAGAAACTCCACGCGGAAGGCCTGGTGGAACTCGGTGCTGGCGACGATTCGTAGGGGGCTGGCGCTCGGCCGCGAGGATCGCGCGCTTCTCGTCGAAGCCGCGGTCGAGCTCTGGATGATGCGGCTGGGCCTCTGGGTACTGCCCTTCCGCTGGCTCTATCCGCCGCCGCCGGTGGCGCAGGCGCCGGGCCCGGCGCCCGAGCGGATCGCCCGAGCCGTCGCGAGGGGCTCTCGCCTCGTCCCCTGGCCCACGTGCCTGGTCCGGGCGCTGGCGGCGCGCCGACTGCTGGCGCGCCACGGCCACGCGTCCGAGTTGCGGCTCGGCGTCGCCAGGCCCGCAGAGGGCCGGTTCGGAGCTCACGCCTGGCTGGAGTGCGGCGGCGTGGCGATCGTGGGCGGGAAGGGATCGGGCGCGCAGTACACGACCCTGCAGGCGAAGGTCGCCGGGCGATGAGTGGCATCGTCGGCCTTGTGGCAGAAGCCGGCGCGCCGGTGGACCGCGACCTGCTGGAGGTCATGACGCAGGCGCTGGCCTTTCGCGGGCCAGACGGCCGGCAGGTGTGGGCCGATGGGAGCGCCGGCCTGGGGCATACGCTCCTTCGGACGACCGACGAGTCGGCCGACGAGCGCCAGCCGGCGACACTCGATTCTGAAACGTGGATCAGCGCCGACGCGCGGATCGACGGGCGCGAAGATCTCGCGCGCGAGCTTGGGCTGAGCCCGCGAGGTGCTGGCCTCGCCCGACTGCTACCTGATCCTCCACGCCTACGCCCGCTGGGGCGAACGGTGCGTGGAGCACCTCGTCGGCGACTTCGCATTTGCGATCTGGGACGGGCGAACCCGCACGCTCTTCTGCGCCCGCGATCACTTCGGCGTCAAGCCGCTCTACTACGCGCGCGTGCCCGGCGGACTGGCTGTCAGCAACACGCTCGACTGCCTCCGGCTTCACCCGGGCGTGTCCAGTTCGCTCAACGAAGTCGCGGTCGCCGACTTCCTGCTGTTCGGGTTCAACCAGGACCTGGCGACCACGACGTTTGCCGATATCCAGCGCGTGCCCCCGGCGCATTCACTGACGTGGACGACGACCGGGGTAAGCGTAAGACGATATTGGTCGGTTCCCTGCGACGAACAGATCCGTTACCGTCGGGTGCGCGACTACGTCGAGCACTTCGGGACGTGCTGTTCGAGCAGGCGGTCCGCGACCGGGTGCGCAGCAGCCGTGCGTCGGTCTTCTTCAGCGGCGGCCTGGACTCGACCAGCGTCGCAGCCGCCGTCCGCCGCCTTTCACCTTCCACCGAGCTTCGGGCCCTGACGGTCGTCTATGAATCACTGATCCCCGACGACGAAGGGCAGTACGCCGCACTCGCTGCGGGGCATCTGGGCATCCCGCTCGAGCTCATAGGCGCCGACGGGTACGGCCTGTTCGAGCACCCGGAGGTGTACGCGATTCCCGAGCCCGCCGATCAGCCGCTGCGATGCCTCTCCTTGCACTTGTACCAGAGGGCTCGGCATCACGCTCCGACCGTGCTCACCGGGCAAGGCGGCGATGCGTTGTTCTACCTCGCGCCGATTTTGAGGCGACAAGCAGTTGCCGCGATCCCGATTGCGCAGGCGGCGGTCGTCTTCGCCGCCTACATGGCGGACCAGCGGCGGATCCCCAGGTTCCATCTGCGCGGGACCGTGCGTCACATGGCGGGCTTCGACCGTCGCCGCCTGCCGCCGTTTCCGGCCTATCTGGACCGGGCGCTCGTCGAGCGGAATGGCCTCGAGCGGCGGTGGGCGTCACTCCACGAATCGGGGCCGTCGCAGCATCCGCGGCGTCCCGATGCCGCTCGCGTCATCACCGGGCCTTTCTGGCCGTGGTCCTTCGAGAAGAGTGGACGCCGGCTGGACGGGGACGCCCGTTGAAGCGTGGCATCCGTTCTTCAGTCTCCCGATCTTTCGGTATATGATGTCCGTGCCCGAGCTGCCGTACTGCGTGGACAAGTACCTCCTGCGCGCCTATGCGTCGGGGCTGCTGCCGCGCGAAATCCGGTGCCGGCCCAAATCCCCGTTGCGTGCGGATCCGGTGGCGGCGCGGATGCGCAAGCATGAGTCATCCCGGCACCAAGGGATGGGTTCTCTCGCATCCGGGCCTGCCCGAGTTCGTGGATATGAAAGCCCTCGCGGCGCTCGCGCCAGAGGGTGACGAGTTCAACAACGTTCGCTCTCGCCTGTTCAGTCTGGACCTCTGGTTGAACAGTACCTTCAAAGGAGGATGCCAGTGCCCGAGAAAGCCAAGCCTGCACGAGCCGAGTACCGAACCCCAGTTCTGCGCGATCTATGGTGACGCGAAGAAATTGACCGAAGGCAGCGGGCCAGGTATGGAGCCGACGACAGGGGAGCCCAACGCCAAGACAGGACGGCTTAGACTCGCGTTCCGCCATCGCCCGGTTTGCAGTCTATAGGTTCATTGAATTCGGTACTGGCTTTATGGCCTGCGGCTCGCGTCGAGTGAGCCGTTGACAGTGGTTGAGGCCCGCGGAACCCGGGCAGCCTGACGTCTCGGTGTCTTTCGACAGCGCGGCCTCGGCGGATCCGGCGTGGGGCGCCGGGCGAGGGCCACTCTGGCGCCCGGAATTCGAACGTCGTGGCCTGAGAGTCTGGCTGAACGGGCCCGACGGAAGGTACGAGTTCGAGTACCAGGACCGCACCAGGTTCCGCGTGAACTTCCGGGGCGACTGGGTCGGCGCGTTGACGCCGCCCGGCGCCAGCGATCGAAGACACGCTGATCTATCTTGTCGGCCCGGTCATGGGGTTCGTCCTGCGCCTGCGTGGCGTCGTGTCCCTCCATGCGAGCACCGTCCTCATCGGCAACAGGGCGGTGTGCCTGTGTGGCGGGCCCGGCGCGGGCAAGTCGAGCACCGCCGCCGCCATGGCCCTGCGCGGGTACCCGATTCTCACTGAGGATGTGGCGCCGCTCGATGTCGGCGAGCACGGCTCGACCGTCAGGCCGGGGTATCCGCGGGTGAACCTCTGGGGCGGATCGTCGTCGGCCCTCTTCGGCAGCACGGACGCGCTCCCGCTCATCACGCCGAACTGGGAGAAGCGGTACCTGCCGCTTGGGGACGGGTTCTGGGAGAAGGCTGCCCCCCTCGCGGCGGTCTACGTGCTGACGGACCGCCATCCGGGACGCGACGCGATCATCACCGAGCGGCCGCCGTCCGAGACGTTCGTCGCGCTGGTGGCGAACACCTACGTGAACTACCTGCTCGATCCGTCCATGCGGGCGCACGAGTTCGACGTCCTCAGCCGCCTCATCCGCACCGTGCCCGTCCGCTTCGTCTCGCCGCCCGCGGACATCGGTCGGATTGGGGCTCTGTGCGATGCGCTCGTGGCCGACGTGGACCGAGTCTCCAAATCGACAGCTCCGCCGATGCCGGCTGTCGGGAACGTCCAGCGGATGACACCGGACACCATCGATCTCCTGCTCGAGTGTGCGCGGGCGAGGCCTGACGCCGGCGGCGCTGCGCCGGGCGGCCACGCGCGTGGCCGACTGGACGGCGGCGCTGGACGCGGCCGGCCGCCACACCCTGAAGCCGCTCGTTCACTGGCGGCTGAGCCGCCTGTGTGCCGATGCGGTGCCGCCAGAGGTCGCGGCGCGTCTCCAGGAAGCCTTCCTCGCGAATGCCGCGCGCAACCTGATGGCGGCCGCCGAGCTGCGCAAGGTGCTCGGCTGGCTGGAGGCCGAGGGCATTCCCGCGATTGCCTTCAAGGGGCCGACGCTCACGGCCCTGGTCTACGAGAATCTCGCGCTGCGCGAGTTCAACGATCTGGACCTCCTGATCCGGCCGCGCGATCGGCACCGGGCGGTGTCCCTCCTCGTCCGAAACGGATGCCGTGACAAGGGCGCGAAGGAGCAGAGAGGCTGCGAGGCAACGCCGAGATCGCGCTGAAGACGCCGGCGGGATGCGAAGTGGACCTGCACTGGACGGTGTCGCCGCCCTACTTCCTGCCTTTCGACGTCACGCCGCGTATGGGACCGCACGCAGCGCGTGGCGGTCGCGGGGGCGCTTCTCCCCACCTTCGGCCCGGACGATCTGTTCGCCAGCCTCGCTCTGCACGGGGCCCGTCACTGCTGGGCATCGCTCTCGTGGATTTGCGACGTGGCGAATTTGGTTCGCGTCGCGCCGCCCGACTGGGACGCTCTCCTGGCGGACCGCCGAACACGGCGGGCTTACTGCCTGGCGGCATTCCTGGCCGCGGACCTGCTCGCCGCTCCCGTCCCGGCCGAAGTCGTCGAGCGAGCCGCCAGCGACCAGGCCGTTCGCGTGCCTGGCCGGGCAGGTTCGGGACCGGCTCTTCGGCAATGGGGACAGCCCCGCGGGAACCGCGACTGAAGCGGCGATGCACCTCGGGATGATGACGGCAGTTGCGCGACAAGGTGCGATACGTTCACCGGCGCGCCCTGCAGCCGAACCAGACGGACAACGACTTCCTGCCGCTCCCCCGAAGCCTCCGTCCCGTGCTGTGGCTGGTCCGGCCGTTCCGGATCCTCGCCAGGCTGGCATCGAGCGTCTGACGGCGCGGGCGTCACTCCATCCCATGCTGTTCATTCCATTTCTCGACGGACTGTTGACTTCGATTGCGCCCCGTGCGGCGGCCGGTGCTGCCAGGGCGGCTTCATCGCGGCTTCAGATCGGGAACGCGCGCTCCTGCTGCAGGAACACCCCGCCATCCGCTTCTTCTCGACCGGTGAAGAGAACACGCTCTTCCGGTACAGAATACCCGCCTGCTGGTTCCTGCAAGGTGACGGGCGCTGCGAGATCCAGGGCAAACACGGCTACGGATCGAAGCCCTTCGTGTGCCGGCTGCACCCGTTCTATGTCGCCAGGTGCGGGGCGATGACGTGGTCGTGCCGTCCGGGTGCGACAAGATCCGCGCGATCGGGCGGGGCACTGCCGGCCACGTCTCGGTCGAGTCCGTGCGGGCGAACGCCGAGGAATCGATCGGGACGTTACCTGAAGGCGTTCGACTGGCCATCCGGGCGCGTGGCCCTCGAGCAGGCGATCCTCGACGCGCTGCGCTTCCTGGATGACGGACGACTACATCGGTTTCGCCGCCGCGCAACTCGCGCAACGGGCCTGGCAGACCATGGTCAGGAACTGGACGACGTCCGCCGGGCGTGGATGACGGCGCTGGGTGTGGACGATCTCGAGACTCCCATCCGGCCGTGTCGTACGACTGGTCGCGCTGACGTCGATCCTCCGGGTCCGGCACCGCGCGCTCCGCATGGACCCGGGCCGCTTTCGTCGGCGCTGCTGGCGCTGCACCTCTACATGGTGCTCTTCTCCCAGGGGCGTGACGTCGATCGGCGCCTGGCGACGAGTCGGTGCTCGACGACGTGCCGTTGGGGCTGGCGCACGCGGGAAGAGACCACGCAAGCTGAAGGATCTCCCGCTGGACCGAGACTGGAGCACCTTCGCGCGCTGCGGACGCTGCACGAGCCCGCTTCCTCCAAACCGCAGGTGACGTGGATGAGCCCGGTGTCGGCCGATCTACACTGACGCGGCAGCGAAGCTGAGGGAGTCGAGACAGATGGCCATCGATTCACACCGCCGGCTGGTTGTGCCCGACGACGTCCTGGCCCAGGACGTGGGTGGAGAGATCGTGCTGCTTCACGTGGGGACCGGCGTCTACTACGGCCTCGACACGGTAGGCGCCAGCATCTTCAACGTGGTCACGACAGCCGAATCGGTGGCGGCCGCCTGCGACGCGTTGCTGGCCCAATACGACGTGGAGGCCGACCGGCTCCGGGGCGATGTCGAGTCACTCATCGAGAAACTGACTGCCCTGGGCCTGCTCGAGTGGAAGACGTGATGGCCCAGGGATGCCAAGGTAGAGCCGGTAATCCGGGCTCGAGAATTGTCCTCGCTGGGGGACGTTTCGACGGCCCGATCCGGCCGAGGGTCGAAATACAGCCTGAAATGCCTCCATGGGGGTTGGCATCGCGGTTGCGATAGAGACTGGCGTCGGGCACCAGCCAACGAGCTGGCCCGGCACCAGGAGAAGGCCATGAAACGCACATTGACGTTCACCACGGCAGTCGTCGCCGCCGCCGCTTTGAGCCTGCCGGCCCTGCCCGCTGCCGCACAGCAGCGCCGGGGCGGGGGCGGAGGTGGCGGCGGGCGCGTCGCATCGGCTCCGCGCATGTCCAGCATGCCGCGCGGCTCGTTCTCGGCGCCTTCGTACCGCAGCGCGCCGGGCGGGCGGTCGTTCTCGATGCCTCAGGCGCCGCGGTCGTTCGGCCAGCGCAGCTTCGCGTCGCCGCAGGCGCTGCCGCGAACGTCGGGTCCTCGCACGTTCGGATCGCCGCAGGCGCTGCCGCGAACGTCGGGTCCTCGCACGTTCGGATCGCCGCAGGCGCTGCCGCGAACGTCGGGTCCTCGCACATTCGGATCGCCGCAGGCGCTGCCGCGAACGTCGGGCCCTCGCACGTTCGGATCGCCGCAGGCGCTGCCGCGAACGTCGGGTCCTCGCACGCCCGGCTCGCCGCAGGCGGTCCCCCGGGCGGGCGGCAACGGGGTGTACCGGGGCGGGGCGCAGGCGGTACCGCGCTCCTATAACGGGGGGCGATACGCGGTGGGCCACGGCTACGGCGATCGGGGAGTCCGTGGCGGCTACCGGCCGTCGCTGGCCCGTCCGTATTTCTCGCACGATTACGTCCGGCCCTACGGGTGGAGACCTGTACTACCCGTTCCACTTCGTCCGGCCGTATTACGTGTTCTCCCCGTGGCTGAGCCTCGGGTTGGGCATCTGGTGCGGCTACCCGGTGCCGTATCCCTGGGTCTACCTCGGTGACTACCAGCCGACGGTGTTCGGCTACGACGACAACAACTACCAGGTGTCCCCGGGGACGACGAATTACGGCGGCGTGAGCTTTGACATGCAGCCGGCGGACGCCAACCTGTTCGTCGATGGGCAGTACGTGGGGGTGGTCGGCAGCTTCGGGCCGTCGAACGAGCCGCTGACGCTCGAGCCGGGACCGCACCGGATCGCGATCCAGCGCGACGGGTACCGTCCGCTCGAATGGGACGTGACGATCGAGGCGGGCGAGGTCATCCCTTACCGGGGGGCGCTCGAGAGGCAGTAAGAACGGATCGGCGCTTCCCGAACGTAGGCCGGCCCTTCAGGGCCGGCGGGGGAGTCGAGGCTGGACGAAGGGGCGGCACGAATAGCCGCCCCTTTTCTTTTGTCGGGGTGGAGGGAAGATGGCGGCGGTGCCGATAATAGTCTTCGTCAGTGCCAAAAAGGAGATAATAGTCGCTAGATGTGGACGACTTCGTTCTTCCACTTTCCAGCTCGATTCAGCGTCACTTGCATCAAGTCATTTAATATCATATACTTATAGCGTTTATTCTCATGGGCTTCGCGTCCGCAATTGTGGCTCCGAGATTGCATGGTGATGAGGCAGACAGGCGGCGCAGGCGCAGGCGGTGGCAGAACGTGTTCCGCCCCGCAGGTCCCGGAGGGTTTATGAAGCGGTTGAGTCTCGCTGGTGTCTCGCTCCTCGCCTTGCTGATCGCTGCGCCGTCTGTAGCTTCGCCGATCATCATGGGTCTGCCTGCCCAGGGCGGCACCGGGAACTCCATGCCGTTCGGCTTCGCTTACGCCGGTGAATACCAGCAGGTCTATACGCAGACTCTCTTCTCCGACCCCATCACGATCATCGGACTCGAGTTCTACAACACCGCCTACGACGGCGGCGCCAGCAGCCTGACTTCCGGGAACTGGATGATTTCGCTGTCCACGACCTCTGCCGACTGGAACACGCTGACTGCCGTATACGGAGACAACCTGGGGGCCGACAACTACCGTCGTCTACAGCGGGGATCTGGCTCAGCCGTGGGCCTTCGGAGACACCCTGACGATCCCCTTTACGACGCCGTATCACCTACGATCCGGCGAACGGGAACCTGTTGATGGACGTCTTCGTAACCGGCGCGGTGGCCACCCAAGACCCGATCTTCTTCGACCTCAACCGCAACAACGTCGTCCATGGGGCGGGTGTTCAACGGAAGTGTGCCGCGGTGCAACGTCCGGCTACGGCCTCGTGACGGGGTTCGAGACCGAGAGCACCCCGGACGTTACTCCGGACTCCCTCCCGGACACCATCCCGATCCCGGAGCCGGTCTCCCTCATCCTGCTCGGCACCGGCCTGGCCGGCCTGGCGGGGCGGGTGTGGCTCAAGCGGCGAGGATAATCCGAGTTCGAGACGACATCGTGCGGCGCCGAGGGCTGCTCCTGTGGCAGCCCTCAACGATGTACGCGGCCCCGCGTCTTCCTGGGCGCGACCTTCACGTCGCTGTTTCCCGCCTCGCGCGCGGCCTCGCGCGATCGACCACGGCGCCGGCACGCGGCGATCCGGGACCTACTCCAATCCCAGCCGCTGGCGCTTGAGATAGAGCCCCTTGCGCGAGAGGCCGAGCAGGCGCGCGGCGCCCTCGAGGCGCCCGCCGCACTGGGTCATCGCGTACTGGATCTGCGCGCGCTCGGCGTGCTCGATGAGCGCGGCGTGCGGCTGGTCGAGGCGCACCACGACCTCGGCGGGCCTCAGCGGCCCGCGATCGACCGGCACCGTTCGCCGGCCGGCCGTGATGGCCGGGTCGAGGTGCTCGGGCATCAGCACGGCCCCGCTCTCCGACATGGCCGCCAGGCGCCGCATCTCGTTGGCGAGCTGCCTCACGTTGCCCGGCCAGCGGTAGAGGACCAGGTACTCCATCGTCTCTTCGGAGAGCCGCAGGGGCTGCTTGCCGAACTCGCGCGCCGCGCGGACGAGGAAGTGCTCGGCCAGCGGCGGCACCTCTTCGCGCCGCTCCCTGAGCGGCGGCAGGCGGAAGGGGACGACGTTGAGGCGGTAGAAGAGGTCGGCGCGGAAGAGCCCCTCGGCCACGAGCGTGTCGAGCTGGCGGTTGGTCGAGGCGATGACGCGGACGTCGACCTTCTGCGGCTGTGATTCGCCGAGCGGCTGGATCTCGCCCGACTCGAGGAAGCGGAGCAGCTTGGGCTGGACGTCGAGGCCGAGGTCGCCGATCTCGTCGAGGTAGAGCGTGCCGCCGGCCGACGCGCGGATCACGCCAGGGTTGTCGGTCACGGCCCCGGTGAACGCCCCCTTCCGGTGGCCGAACAGGTGGCTGTCGGCCAGTTCCCTGGGCACCGCGGTGCAGTTGAAGGCGATGAACGGGCGGCTCGCGCGCGCCGACGCGCCGTGGATGACGCGGGCCACCATCTCCTTGCCGGTCCCGGTCTCGCCGGTGAGGAGCACGGTGATCGAGATCCCGGCCACCCGCCGCGCGCTCGCCACGATCGTCGTCATCTCGCCGCTGCAGACGATGAAATCCTCGGGCGGGTCGCCCGCGTCGATCGGCCAGAGGGCCACCCGCTCGCGCTCGTCGTTGCGCGCCTTGCGCTCGAAGCGCGCGGTCGCGACCAGTCGCTCGATCGTCATCAGCGTGGCGAGGCGGCCGGCCTCGGGCGGCACGGCCACGGCGACGCGGTACCCGCGGCCCTGCCACGCGCCCAGGTCGATCGGGCGCGGCGGCGCGGCGATGAGCGCGGCCGCGTCGGACCAGGAGCAGCCGAACCAGGACAGCACCTCGGCCGGCGTCCCCTCCCGGGTGACGGCCAGCGCGGCGCGCGACACGCAGCCGGTCTCGAGCAGCGCGTGCATCACCTCGTGCCCCACCACGGCCGGGTAGGCCCCCGATTCGACGATGACCGCGGCGCGTTCGAGGGCGGCGGCGGGGCCGTCCTCGCGCGGCGCGACGAGCGGCGTGCAGGTGTCGAGGCGACAGACGACCTGGCCCGGGCGGGGCGGCAGCGCGTCGAGCGGGCCGGTCGCCTCGGCGGGCGCGGCGGTCATGCCGAGTTCCCGGGCGAGGGCGACGGCGTGGGTGTCCGCGAGGTTCGCGAGCGAGGTGTTGTTGCCGACGCTCGCCAGGGCCTGCCCGCCGCGTTCGAACCACGCGCGGCCGGCGCCGGCCGACCCGTCCGCGGAGAGCGTGAGGCCGAGCACGCGGCCGAACTCGCCGAGCATGTCGATCGTCGCCGACCAGGCGCTGGTGTCGACGCCGGCGAGCGCCCGCGCCGCTTCGGCGGACTGGCCCTGCCGCGTGTGCGCTTCGACCAGCAGCAGGGAGAGGCTCGACGCCAGCAGGGGGTCGGCCAGCTCGCGCGCCCCGGCCACGGCCCCGCTCAACACCGAGACGGCCTCGTCGGTGCGATGCTGGCGAAGCAGGAGCCGGGCGCGCGTCAGCGACGTCCAGAGGCCGTAGGACCAGGATCCCTTGGCGGAGTCGGGAGTCCACGGGCGGGCGTCCACGAGGAAGCGGGCGGCGCCGGCGAAGTCGCCGCGGGCCAGGCTGAGCTGGGCGAGGCCGTCGGTGATGCCGGCCCGGACCACGCCGGCGGGCGGGGAGAGGCGCGCGGCGCGTGAAAAGAAGCGGCCGGCGCTGGCGAACCGGCCGCGGGCCAGTTCGACGTGGGCGAGGTTGGTGATGGCGGCCCGGCGCAGCGCGGCGTGGCCCGAGATCGCCGACTCGCGCATCGCCCTCCGCGCCTCGACCTCGGTCGCGTCGAGGTCGGACAGCGAGAAGGCGAGGCAGGAGGCATTGATCGCTCCAACACCGTGCAGGTAGTGGTGCCGATTTCCGAATAGCAGAGAGCGACCGATCCGTGTGTGTTCGGTCGCGTTGTCGAATAGTCCACGCTGCGATTCCACATAAGCCAGGTACAGATGAAGTGCGCATGTGACCAGTGGATCGCCGACCCTGGCAACGCGTCGGCGCACCGTGGAGACATACGCCGCGGCTGCTTGCGGGCCCTGACTGTCGGCCATCGCGAGGAGGAGCCTGAGTTCTGCCGACGCACGTTGCCTGTCGTCGTTCCCCTTCTGCGCCTCTTCTGCCGCCTGAAGATACCGTGCGATCGCAGCTTCAGGTTGACCTGCGTTGCGGTGGACCTCCCCGATGGCGATGTGACATCGAGCGATCAGCGATCGGTCGAGAGGCTTTCTGTCGAGCACACGATTCGCGTGGGTGACTGCCTCGTCATCATGGCCTGTGTACTGAGCGACCTCCGCCCACAACGTCTCCCTGGCGAGTTCCTCATTTCGCGCAACCGTTGGGTTCGCGCGAACCGTCCTCAGTGCTTCCAGATACCGACCAGCGCCAACGAGTTCGTCAATCCTCGGCATCGGTAGGCTCCAGTTGAAAGATCTTCCTTGACGGAAGACTGAATCTCTCAGGTTTCGACTGATCGACGGTGAGCCGGGAGCGCCTGCGGTTCCTCAGGACCCCTCCCCAGTACCTCTTCTCGGAGGAACTTCCGCGTGGAACGAGCCATCGAGAGTCTCAATTATCGGATGGTGCGGACCCGCCGAAGGTAGGTCCCTGGCGCGCTCCAAATTGAGAGGCCGTGAATCTGAGCCGCCAGCAGGACCGGGCGCCTCGCTCGTGGGCCGCTCCGCAGGCCGGGAAAGCGTCCTCGCGGTGCTGCGATTTCCGGATCCTCGTGTCGGGCTTGCGCTAATCGCGTTGGATCGACCGCACGCGCTGCGCCCGGGAAATCGCGGCACGCGCTCGTCGCTTTCCGGATCGTTGTGCGACGGCCTGCTACGAAGGCCCGCTCGCGACGCATCCCGGCCCTGCTGGCGCGATTCCGAATCACGGCCTCCTATTAGGGGTAATCGGCCTCAGTGAGGCACGAGGCACGCCGGGAGGCCGGCTTTCCAGCGGCCTGTAGTGCACCCAGTTCCGTGATCGCACTCGAACTCTAGCGTCTCCGAGCTTGTCGCCGTCCGTCACGGGGATGCGGCGCCTCGAAGGATCGCCCCGCGCCGTCTGGGTCGGGCCGGCGCCTTGCCCCGCGTACCGCTGTAGCCAAAGAGCGATCGTCTGTGTGCAGCGCGAACAGCCTTGGGCCCCGATATCCGACTGGCTGAGCGCGGAGCGGGTGGCGGTCGCTAGGTTCTGGCGCAATCACTAATCCAGCCAAGAACCGGAACGGCGCACGGAGATGATAGCGCGATCGCGTCGAGACAAAAAAAGGGCCTGCGCGTGCAGTTCGCGCAGGCCCTGAAGGCTCCTCAAGCTTCAACCGACCGTGGGGCAACTAGTCGCCCCAGACGATCCGGTCGCCCCAGACGATCCGGTCGCCCCAGACGATCCGGTCGCCCCAGACGATCCGGTCGCCCCAGACGATCCGGTCGCCCCAGACGATCCGGTCGCCCCAGACGATCCGGTCGCCCCAGACGATCCGGTCGCCCCAGACAATCCGGTCACCCCAGACAATCCGGTCACCCCAGACAATCCGGTCACCCCAGACAATCCGGTCACCCCAGACAATCCGGTCGCCCCAGACAATCCGGTCGCCCCACACGATGCGGTCGGCCTTAGTCTGTTCACTAGCGACGTATCGGTCGCCCCAGACAATCCGGTCGCCCCAGACAATCCGGTCGCCCCACACGATGCGGTCGCCCCACACAATGCGGTCGCCCCAGACAATGCGGTCACCCCAGACAATCCGGTCACCCCAGACAATCCGGTCGCCCCAGACAATCCGATCGCCCCAGACGATCCGGTTGCCCCACACGATCCGGTCGCCCCACACGATCCGGGCGGCCATCGTGGTGTCGTCCTCGCGCCAGAACGTCAGGCCGCTCGGCGTCACCGTCTCGCCCGCGATCGTCACGTCGTCGTTCGTCTTCGGCCCGAGCACCGCGATCCGCACCGACGTGATCGCGTCCACGCTTCCCGCCCCGCAGCCCGCCAGGCCGGCGTCGGGCAGGAACGTCGCGCCCAGCTGCAGCGACGCCTTCACCTTCACCGGATCGAGCCTGGAGTTCGCCTCCAGCACCAGCGCCGCGATCCCCGAGACCACCGCCGTGGACATGCTCGAGCCGCTCATCTGCATGTACGCCTGGTCGCCCGACCCGGCCATGTGCAGCGTCGGATACTGCGTGATGATCGTCGAGCCCGGCGCCTCGAGCGACACGATCTTGTTGCCCGGGGCCACGACGTCCGGCTTCATGATGTAGTCGAACAGCGTCGGCCCGCGCGAGCTGTAGGTCGTCAGGACGTCGTCGGACCGCGCCGCGGTCTGCATGGTGTTCAGCGCGCCCACCGTGATCGCGTAGGGCGAGTTGCCCGGCGAGTCGATCCCGCCCAGCACCGTCCGCCCGTCGTCGGTCTTGCCGACGTTGCCCGCCGCCGCCACCACCACCAGGCCGCTCGCCACCGCGCGCTGCACCGCCTGGCACAGCGGGTCGTCGTCGGCCGGCTCGAACACCGGGTGCCCGAGCGAGAGGTTGACGATCCGGATGGCGTACTGCTTCCGGTGGGCGATCGCCCAGTCGATGGCCGCGATGACGTTGCTCACCGTGCCGGAGCCGTCCGCGTCGAGCACCTTGAGGTTGACGATGCTCGCGCCCGGGGCGACGCCGACGTAGTCGGCCTGGGCGTCCCCGACCGGCTGGGCCGCGATGATGCCGGCGACGTGCGTCCCGTGGCCGTACTGGTCGCCGGCCGCGCCGCCGCGATCGGTGAAGTCCACGCTGACCAGCACGCGGCCACCGAGGGCCGGGAGATTCGCCACGCCCGAGTCGATGAGGGCGACGGTGATCCCGCGGCCGGTGTACTTCTTCAGGCCCTCGAGACCCGCCCACACCTGGTCGGCGCCGATCGCCTGGTCGGTGACCGCCATCGAGCTGCTCACCGGCACGTCGCCCGACAGGTGGTCCACCGCCGGGTCCTCGCTGAGCGACTTGAGCGCGTCGGTGCTCACGTGGAGGACCGCGCCCTTGTCGAGCCAGCGCTTCGGGGCGACGCCGTACCGCGCGGCGAGCGCATTGATCTCGTCCTGGCTGCCCGAGACGATCACGTCCACCGTGGCGACGTCGGCGGCCGACAGGTGCCGCTCGAGGTCCGAGGACAACCGCGCGCGGTGCCCGGCCGGGTCCGCCCACGCGGGAGCGGACAAGAACATCAGGGCTGCCGCGACCAACCCGATGAGAGCATGACGACGGAACATGACTTCCTCCAGACCGGGAGCGACTGGACGTTTACGCACCGACGCTGTCGTAGGCTTCGTATGATTCCGTGCCGGGCGCCTGCATCGCAGCCGATGCGGGCGTGCGGGCCAGGTTATCCATCGACGAGAGGAGCACGCGCTGCGACCCGCACCGCGTCCGGATGGTTTGCAGGCGGCCCTGCCTGATCCAGTAATAGACCGTGCGCCTGGAGACGCCGAGCATCGCCACCGCCTGGTCGATCAACACGCTCCGGCGCTCGGGGCCCGCCAGCCGCCACACCGAACCGGGCGCGTGAACCTGGATCACCTGAACCTCCTGCCCAGGACAATGGCAAGCGCCGGGCCACCCGGACTCCGCGCGGGCGCCTCTGTCTAAGTGGTTGCATTAACGGAAGTTGTTGCACTAGGATTTGGTCGCGGCGGGGGGCGGTTTCAAACCTCTTCCGGCCAACGGGCTGGCCGACTCCAGCGGCGATGGCGACGGAACGGCGTCACGCCGGGGCCGCCTGATGAGTGTGCAAAATTTGCCAATAATTTGTGCAAGGTTGGCAGCCTGGCGAAGGCTCGAAGCCCAGTTATCGCCCGGCGCGGACCGGCCAATGGATTGGCCTGGAGGACAAGAAATTGACCACTTCCAGACGTCCGACCCTGTGTCTCAGGGGAATCGCCACACTATTGGTGGTAGTCGCGGCCGCGGCCCTGGCGTCCACCTCCTGCGGGTCGGGTGAACAGCGGGCGGCCGGCAAGCCGCCCTTGAAAGCTCTCGTGTCGAGCATCCGGGCCGAGCCGAGGACGTTCAACCGGTACGCCGGCCGGGACTCGATCCTCGAGATCGTCGCGAGCCTGACGCAGGCCCGCCTGGTCCGCATCGACCGGAACACGCAGGAGCTCGAGCCCTGGCTCGCCGAGTCGTGGACGACGTCGGCCGACGGCCTGGTCTACACGATCAAGCTGCGGCAGGGGATCACCTTCTCGGACGGCGTCCCGTTCACCTCCGCCGACGTGGTGTTCGCCTTCCAGGCGATCTACGACGAGAAGACCGGCAGTGCGCTCGGCGAGTCGGTCCGCGTGGGCGGCCAGCCGCTGGTCGTCACCGCGCCAGACCCGGCGACGGTGGTTGTCCGGTTCCCCTCGCCGTTCGGCCCGGGGATCCGGCTGCTCGACAACCTGGCGATCCTGCCGCGCCACAAGCTGGAGGCGGCGCTGAAGGCCGGCACGCTGGCCAAGGCGTGGGACGTCTCCACGCCGCCGTCCGAGATCGTCGGCCTCGGGCCGTTCGTGCTGGCGAGCTACCAGCCCGGGCAGCGGCTGGTCTTCGACCGCAACCCGCGCTACTGGCGGAAGGACGCGCGGGGCGGGCGGCTGCCGGTGCTCGACCGGCTCACGCTCGAGATCGTTCCCGACCAGAACGCGGAGCTCCTCGCCCTCGAGGGCGGCCAGGTCGACTTCACGCAGTCCGAGATGCGCCCCGAGGACTACGCGACGCTCAAGCGCGCGGCCGGGCAGAAGAAGGTGTCGCTCGTCGATCTGGGCGTCGGCCTCGACGCCGACACGTTCTGGCTGAACCTGCACCCGAACCGGCCGCCGGTCGTGCAGCACCCGTGGCTGCTGAGGCCCGAGCTGCGTCGGGCCATCTCGCACGCGGTCGATCGCCGCGCGTTCGCCGAGACGGTGTTCCTCGGCGAGGCGGTCCCGGTCTACGGGCCGATCACGCCGGGCAACCCGCGATGGTACTCGCCCGACCTGCCGCGATTCGATTACGATCCGGCTGCGGCGCGGCGGCTGCTCGCCGCCATCGGCCTCGACGACCGGGACGGCGACGGCATGTTCCGCGACCGCACGGGCGCGAAGGCGGGGTTCACGATCCTGACGCAGCGGGGCAACACGGCGCTCGAGCGCGGCGCGGGGTTCATCGCACAGGAGTTGAAGAAGGTCGGTCTCTCGGCCGAGGTCGCGCCGCTCGAGGTCGGCGCGCTGATCGACCGGATCGTGCGTGGCGATTACGACGCCGTGTACTACCGCTTCCTCACGACCGACCTCGACCCGGCGCTGAACATCGACCTGTGGGTCAGCTCGGGCAGCGCGCACGTGTGGAACCCGTCTCAGGCGAAGCCGGCGACCGACTGGGAGCGGCAGATCGACGAGCTGATGAAGCGGCAGGTGGCGTCGCTGGACCTGGCGCAGCGGAAGGCGCTGTTCGACCAGGTGCAGCGGATCGTCGCCGAGCAGTTGCCGATGATCCAGTTCGCCGCGCCGAAGATTACGCTGGCGACGAGCGCGCGCGTCACGGGCGCGACGCCCGCGCTGCTCCGGCCGTCGATCCTGTGGAACCCGGACGGGCTGGGCGTGAAGTAGGCGGCACGTGGCGGGTCTTCAGACCCGGCGCGCCCGGCGGGGCTGAAGCCCCGCCCCACGTACGATCTGCACGGCGTAAGCCGTAAGCCGTGAGGCGTAAGGCGTAAGGCGTAGGGCGTAGGGCGTAGGGCGTAGGGCGTAAGGGAGACAGAACCACTTGGCGCGTTATTTCATCCGGCGCGTCGTCGCGGCCATCGTGCTGGTGGCCGTGGTCTCGTCGGCCGCGTTGCTGCTGACGCGCGCGGCGCCGGGGGACTTCGCCTCGGAGCTGTTCGGCAGCGGCGCGAGCGCGGCGGCGATCGCCGCCGAGCGCGCTCGCTACGGTCTCGACCGGCCCGTGGCTTCGCAGTACCTCGACTGGGTCGTCCGCGCGGCCCGGCTCGACTTCGGCGTGTCGCTTCTTTACCATCGGCCGGTCGCCGAGCTGGTGCGCCAGCGGGCGGCCAACACGGCGGTCCTCGCGATCGCCGCGCTGCTCCTCGCCACGCTCCTCGGTCTGCCCGCCGGCATCGTCACCGGCAGCCGCCGCCGCGGCCTCGCTCCCTCGGCGATCCGCGGCGCGTCGATCGTCCTGCTGTCGCTCCCCTCGCTCGTCACCTCGCTCGTCCTCGTGCTCCTCGCCGCGCGCACCGGGTGGCTGCCGACCGGGGGCATGCAGTCGGCCGGCGCCTGGGAGGGCGGCACGCTCGCCGGCCTGGCCGACCTGGCCCGGCACCTGCCGCTGCCCGTGCTGGCCATCGCGCTGCCGCTCGCGGCGATGATCGAGCGGGTGCAGTCGCAGTCGCTCGGCTCGGTGATGAAGATGCCGTTCACGCTGGCGGCGCGGGCGCGCGGGGTGCCGCGCGGCCGGCTGGTGTGGCGCGACGCGTGGCGGCCGTCGGTCGGCCCGGTGGCCGCCCTCTACGGGTTCATCCTCGGCAGCCTCCTCAGCGGCTCGTTCGTCGTCGAGGTCGTGACGTCGTGGCCGGGGCTCGGCCGGCTGATGTACGACGCGCTCAGGGCGCGCGACCTGTTCCTCGTCGCCGGCTGCGCGGCCGCGGGGTCGATCTTCCTGGCCGCGGGCAGCCTGGTCTCGGACCTGGTCCAGGCGTGGGCCGACCCGCGCGTCAGGCAGGGCGCGGACGAGCGCCGCACGGGGGCGGCGGCATGAGGGCCGCGGCCGCCGTGGCGCTCGCGCTGGTCGTCCTGGTCGCGCTCGCGGCGCCCGTGCTCGCGCCTCACGACCCGGGCGAGACCTACCGCGGGTTCCTGTCCGCGCCGCCGATGCGGCCGCGCCTCGTCTCGTCGGACGGCGCGTGGCGGTGGCCGTTCGTGCACCCGCTGAAGCTGGTCAGCCGGCTCGAGCA
The DNA here is from genome assembly GCA_963776495.1 of uncultured Acidobacteriota bacterium. Lineage (GTDB taxonomy): Bacteria > Acidobacteriota > Vicinamibacteria > Vicinamibacterales > Fen-181 > FEN-299. The sequence goes on from CAVZMW010000006.1 coordinate 143,276, forward strand.
GCGGTACGAGGAGGACGCGAGCCGCGAGGTGCCGCTGGCGTTCCTCTCGGGGGGCAAGCTGGTCCGGCTCGCCGACGAGCGGGACGGGCCGTGGCTGCCGCTCGGCGCCGACAACGAGGGGCGCGACGTGCTCGCGCGGCTGCTGTTCGGCGCCCGCGTCTCGCTCGGGGTGGCGGGGCTGGCGACGCTCGCGGCGCTGCTCATCGGCGCGGTGGTGGGCGGCCTGGCCGGCTATCGGGGCGGCGTGGTGGACGAGGCGATCATGCGGCTCGCCGAGTTCGTCCTCGTGCTGCCGGCCATCTACGTCGTGCTGGCGCTGCGCGCCGCGATGCCGCTCGTGCTGCCGTCGTGGGCGGTCTTCTCGCTCATGGCGGGCATCTTCTCTCTCGTCGGCTGGCCGTGGGTGGCGCGCGCGGTGCGGAGCGTCGTGGCGACCGAGCGCACGCGCGACTACGCGTCGGCGGCCGTGTCGCTCGGCGCCGGGCCGGCGCGCGTGCTGTTCGTCCACCTGCTGCCCGCGAGCCGCGGCGTGATCGCCACGCAGGCCATCCTGCTGCTGCCGGGCTTCATCCTGGCCGAGGCGACCCTGTCCTACGTCGGCCTCGGGTTCCCGGACACGGTGCCGAGCTGGGGCTCGATGCTGCACGAGGCCAGCAACATCACCGCCATCGCCGACTTCCCCTGGACGCTCGCCCCGGCGGCGGCGATCTTCCTGGTCACCCTGGCGGCGAATCTGCTCGTCGAGGACACTACGTAGGATACGCTCGTGCAGTCTGTCGGCTGAAGGCCGACGGCTGATGGCCGTATCACGCGCGTCACGCCGGGGCTGGCCGTCAGCCATCGGCCGTCAACCGTCAGCCGTCAGCCGTCAGCCATCGGCCGTCAGCCATCGGCCGTCAGCCGTCAGCTCGTCAACCGTCAGCCGTCAGCCGTCAGCCATCGGCCGTCAACCGATCAGCCGGTAGAGAGGTCCCATGAACCTGCGCGGAATCTTCCCCCCGATTGCCACTCCCTTCAAAGACGACGAGATCGATCTCGAGGGGATGAAGTCCAACGTCGCCAGGTGGATGAAGACCGGCCTGGCCGGCGTGCTCGTCCTCGGCTCGAACGGCGAGGCGCCGATGCTCGACGCCGACGAGTCGTTCCGCGTGGCGGCCGCCGCGCGCGAGGCGGTGCCCGCGGGCAAGACGATGATCGTCGGGGCCGGCGAGGAATCGACGCGCTCGACCATCGCCGCCGTGAAGCGCGCCGCCGGGGCGGGCGCCGACGTCGTGCTGGTGCGCACGCCCTGCTACTTCAAGAGCCAGATGACGTCGGACCTGTTCGTCCGCCACTTCGTCGCCGTGGCCGACGCGTCGCCCGTCCCGGTGCTGCCCTACAACGTGCCCGTGTTCACGGGCGTGAACATGGCCGCCGACGTGGTGGGGAAGCTCTCGCTCCATCCCAACATCCCGGGCGTCAAGGACTCGAGCGGCAACCTCACGCAAATCGCGGACCTCGTCACGTTGTGCTCGCCCGGCTTCAACGTGCTGGTCGGATCGGCCCCCACGCTCTATCCGAGCCTCTGCGTCGGCGCCGTCGGCGGCATCGTCGGGGCGGCCTGCGTCATCCCCGACCTGATGGTCGAGCTGTACGACCTGGCCATGGCGGGCCGGCACGCCGAGGCGCTCTCGCTGCAGCGCCGGATCACCCCGCTCGCCAAGTCGGTGACGACGACGTACGGGGCGGCGGGACTGAAGGCCGCCATGGAGATGGCCGGCTACGTCGGCGGCCTGCCGCGGCATCCGCTGGCTCCGGCGACGCCGCAGATCGTCGAGACGCTCCGCGCGCAGTTCGCGGCGCTGGGCGTTCTCGGAGTAGCGCGTAGCGCTCCGTCAGACGTAAGGTATCCTTCAGAACATATGATTCCACTGCCTTCTTCCGAACGTCTTCTGCTCGGGCCCGGCCCGAGCATGATCTCCCCGCGCGTGATGCGCGCGCTCGGCGCGCCGATGCTCGGCCACCTCGACCCGGACCTGATGGCGATGATGGACGAGACGCGCGAGCAGCTCGGCCGCCTGTTCCGCGCGCCGGCCGGATCGTTCGCCGTCGCCGTGTCGGGCACCGGCACCTCGGGGCTCGAGGCGACGGTCGCCAACCTGGTGACCGACGGCACGCGCGTGCTGGCGGTGGTGACCGGCTACTTCGGCGACCGGCTGGCGCAGGTCTGCCAGCGCTACGGGGGCGCCGTCAGGCGCCTCGACGTCGAGTGGGGCCGCGCGGTCGATCCGGCGCGGGTCCGCGAGGCGCTCGCGCGCGAGGGGGCGGACATCGTCTGCGTCGTGCACGCCGAGACGTCCACCGGCGTGCGCAACCCCGTGGAGGCGGTGGCGCAGGCGGCGCACGAGGCGGGCGCGCTCGTGATCGTCGATGCCGTGACCTCGCTCGGCGGCCACCCCTTCGAGATGGCGCGGTGGGGAATCGACGCGGCCTACAGCTGCACGCAGAAATGCGTCGGGTCGCCGTCCGGGCTGGCGCCGGTGGCGTTCGCGCCGTCCGCGCTCGCGCGGAAGGTCGCCTGCCGCAGCTTCTACCTGGACCTCGGCCTGCTCGAGGATTACTGGGTGCGGCGCAAGTACCACCACACGATCTCGGCGTCGCTCGTCTACGCGCTGCACGAGGCGCTCACGGCCATCGAGGAGGAGGGGCTCGAGGCGCGATGGGCGAGGCACGAGCGGCACCACCGCGCGCTCGCCGCGGGGCTCGAGGCGATGGGCCTCGGCCTGCTGCCGCCGGTGCCGGAACGGCTCTGGACGCTGAACGCGGTGCGCGTCCCGGAGGGCGTTGACGAAGCCGCCGCGCGCCGCGAGCTGCTCTCGCGCTTCAACATGGAAGTCGGCTCGGGCCTCGGGCCGCTCGCGGGGAAGATCTGGCGTGTCGGGTTGATGGGCCACAGTTCGTCGCCGCAGGCCCTGCTGCTCTTCCTCGGGGCGCTCGAGTCGGTGCTCGGCCGGCAGGGACACCACGTGCCGGCCGGCGCCGGCACGGCCGCCGCGATCGGCGCGCTTCAGGGATAGCTCCCGTGCGAAGGCCGCTCCTCGCTCTCCTGGTGCTCCTGCTCGCGGCCGCGTTGGCGCCGTCGTGCGCTCGCACGACGGCGACGCCGACCCCGGAGAGCGCCGCCGCCCCGACACTGACGGCCGCGCAGGAGGCGCCGATCGGCGCGCTGGCCGACCGGCAGTTGCTCCGCGATGCTCGCCTGCCGGACGACGGCGCGCTGCAGCGGGAGGCGCGCCAGGTCGGGACGCGCCTGGCCGAGGCGTTCGGCGGCCCGGCGCCGGCCTGGCGCATCAGCGTGCTGGACTTCGGCGCGCCCAACGCCTTCGCCCTGCCTGGCGGCTACGTCTACCTGACGCGCGGACTGTTCCCGTACCTGTCGAGCCGCGACGAACTCGCGGCCGTGCTGGCGCACGAGATGGCGCACGTCGTGCTGGGGGACGCGGTCGCCGATTTCACGGCGGGCTCGGAAGCCCTGCCCGCCGACCTCGGCGTGTTCAGGCCGGTCGCGCGGTTGTTCGGTGGGCGGCTGTCGCCGGCCATCGCGCGGGCGCTGTTCGCCAGCCACGACGCCGATCGCGAGCGGGCCGCGAACGCGCGCGCGGCGCGGGCCCTCGTCGCCGCGGGGTTCGACCCGGCGGCGCTCAACGCCGTGCTCGACACGTTCGATCGGCTCGACCTGGACACCGACGAGGTGGGTGTTCCCACGTGGGGGACGACGCACAATCGCGGCATCCGCCTCGACGTGTCGTCGCTCGAGGCGGTTCACCGGGCCGGGCCGGCGGCGGCCGTGCCGCGGGGCGAGGACGACTTCCTCGACCAGTTGCGCGGACTGCTGTTTGGCGACGACCCGCGGATGGGCCTCGTCCGATCCGACGAGTTCCTGGCGGCGGACCTCCGGATCGCCCTCACGGTCCCCGACGGGTGGGACATCAGCAGCGACCGGACGCGGATGATCGCCGCGTCGCCCGGCCAGGACGCCTTCATCGTCCTGCAGCGGGTGCCGCGGTCGCGGTTCCGGCCGGCGGCCAACACCGCCACCGCGCTGGCCGAGCGAGCGGGCTTCGGTCCGGCGCCCGGCGAGACGCTGACCGTCAACGGGCTGGCGGCGTCGGTGGTGACCGCCACCGGGACGGTCGAGGGGCTGGGCGAGGCGCGCGCCCGGATCGCGTGCGTGCAGGCGCCGCGCGGACCGTTCGTCGTCGCCGGCGTGACCGGGGCGGCCCGGTACGCGGAGTTCCTGGGCCGGTTCGGGGCCGCCATCATGTCGGTGCGGGCGGTGACCGACGACCAGGCCGCGCGGATCCTCCCCGAGCGGATCGAGATCGAAACGGCCGAGCCGGGCGATACCTGGGACGCGGTCGCCAGGAGGCACGGCGGCGTCGTCATGGGCAGCCTGCTGGCCATCCTCAACCACGGCGCGGCGGACCGCCCGGTGCCGGCCGGCGCCAGGATCAAGGTGGTGGTGGCGAGCGAGCGGTGAAGCCCCTACGGCTCACCTTGACACCCTCTCGGCGCGGACGATATATTGAGCCCCCGCTTTACCGGTCCAGGGTTCCCCTTCCGGACTGCGGATCGGTCCGACACGACGAGCGAGGGCATGATCAACTACACGGAACGCATCAGCGAACTGATGCGCGACATCGTGTCGCGGGTTCCGCGGCTCTCGCACGTCGATCCCGACGACCTGCTCGTGTTCGCGCGCTACGGCCGCCTCGGGGCGAACGGGGCGGTGGCCACCTGCCACTGCATCTCGCTCCCGCCGAACGAGCCCGGCTACTACTACTGGCGCGAGAGCCAGAGCGGGCGCCTCACCCGGTGCACGCCGTGGTTCGTGACGCGGTCGCCGCGCGTGACGGTGCACGGCCGGCCGCTCACCTACCTGGTCTCGTTCGCGCTGCCGAGGTTCTGCGACCAGGTGCTGTCCGGATCGAAGAAGGCGCGCCACTACGACGGGGCCCCGGAGTGGGTGGCCAAGCTCGACACGATCGTGCACGAGCTCTACCACATCGATCCGACGCTCCAGGGGATCCGGCGCGTCCAGCGGCGTGACGGGTGCGCGGCGTCGGGGTCGCACGGCCGGGTGTTCCTCGAGCGGGTGGCCGACCTGGTGAGGGAGTACCTGGCGACGGAGCCGGACCCGGCGGTCTACGAGTTCCTGCGGTACGACTTCTCCGGGCTCGAGGCGCGCTACGGCGGCGTTACCGGCACGACGTTCCGGACGTTTCCGTCGTTCCCGCAGCGCTACGACGAAGAGCTGCCGGCGGAGATCGCGCCGAGGCTGCCGGCCGCGGTGCCCGTCGAGCCGCTCGCGACGACGGCCCGGCCCACCGAGTACACCGAACGCGACCTGCGCGTCAGGCGATTCAGCGACCGTCGCTGAATCTGGCGATCGTGCGACCTGGTGATCGTGCGATCTGGTCAGGCGCCCGCCTGGAACCGTACTTCGCAAGATCGCAAGATCGCTAGATTCTCTAGGGGTGAACGATCCGTCTTGCCTCGGCGAACCGCGTCTGCCAGTAGGCGATTGTCAGCGACTCCTCGCGCACGCGTCCGCGCGAGCTGGGGGCGTGCACGAAGGTGTCGGGGCCGGTCGCGATGCCGACGTGCGAGATCGTGCGGCCGTCGATCGCGAAGAAGATGACGTCGCCGGGGCGGAGGCGGGCGCGTTCCACGGGATCGCCGGTGACCTGGAGATCGCGCATGGCGCGGGGCACGCTGATGCCGACCTCGCCGAAGACGTAGCGGACGAAGCCGCTGCAGTCGAACCCTGCCGGGGTGGTGCCGCCGTTGAGGTACGGCGCGCCGATGAGCGACCGCGCGACGCTGACCAGCTCGAGGCCCTTCACCTCCGCCGCCGGCTCGGGTGGCGGCGCGAGATTCGGCTGAACGCGCGGCGAGCACGCGGACGCGACCGCGACGGCGAGGGCGGCGAGCAGGATCCGGCGCACGATCTCCCCTATCGGCAAGAGGCCCGACGCGCAACAGGACGACGATGGTAAGCCGTTGACTGTTCACGAGTTACCACGGTCGCCCCGGTTGACAGCCCCTGGCCCCTGGGTCACAATACGACGCAGTATGCAGCATACGCTGCTTCTCAACGCTTCCTACGAGCCACTGAAGGTCGTGCCGTGGCGGAAAGCGGTGACCTTGTGGTGCCAGGGGAAGGTTGAAGTCATCTCGGTGTACGACCGCGAGATCCGCTCGGTCTCGATCAGCTTCAAACTGCCTTCGGTCATCCGGCTGCTGCGCTACGTGCGCATGAAGCGGCGGTTCGACTACGTCCCGTTCAACCGGGCGAACATCTACGCGCGCGACAATTACGCGTGCCAGTACTGCGGCGACACGCTGCCCGCCTCCGAACTCACCTTCGACCATGTCGTGCCGATGGCCCAGGGCGGTCCCAAGGACTGGGAAAACATCGTCACCTGCTGCGTGAGCTGCAACCGGCGGAAGGGTGGGCAGACGCCCGAGCAGGCGGGGATGCGGCTGGTGCGCCGGCCGGAGCGGCCGCACTCGGCCCCGGCGATCCGCATCACGATCGGGTTGCGCAACGCGCCCGACAGCTGGCGCGACTATCTCTACTGGAACGTCGAGCTGGACGACACGTAACAGGCTGACGGCTGACGGCTGACGGCTGACGGCTGACGGCTGACGGCTGACGGCTGATGGCTGACGGCTGACGGCTGACGGCTGATGGCCGACGGCTGACGGCTGACGGCCGACGGCCGACGGCTGATGGCCGTGAGGCGCGAGCCGCAAGCCTCCATGATCGGCTATCCTGCTGGTAGATGACTTCCACCCGTCAGGTTGCCGGAGGCGTGGTGCCCGCGCGGGCCGTCCCGGGCGGACGCGTGACGGTCGAAGCCGGCGCGCGGCCGTTCACCGTGGACCCGTTGCCGCGCGTGCGCTTCGGCGCCGAAGAGGCTCGCGTCTCGGCCGCCTCGCCGCGCCGGCTGGTGGCCGTGGTGCCGGCGGCCGCCCCGGGCGGGCCGGTCCCCGTGTTCGTGGGCGACACGGACGAGGCGGTGGGCACCGCCGAGATCGGCACGCTGCTCGCCGACCAGCTGCACCAGGTGGACAGCCCGGTGTTCGATCGCGACGGGAATCTCTACGTCACCAACAGCGGCACGCGCGGCCAGACGGTGCCGGTCTCGATCTTCCGCGTGCGCCCGGACGGCACGCGCGAGCCGGTCGCCTCGGGCATCGTCAACGCCACCTCGCTCGCGTTCGATCCGTTCGGCGAGCTGTGCGTGACGAGCCGGTTCGACGGCGCGGTCTACCGGGTGAAGCGCGACGGCACGATCGAGAAGGTCGCCTCGGACCTCGGCATCGCGTGCGGGCTCGTCTTCGCGCCCGACGCGACGATGTTCGTGGGCGACCGGACCGGGACGCTGTTCCGGGTGAACGCGGCCGGGCGCGTCATCCCGTTCGTGACACTGCCGCCGAGCATCGCGGCCTTCCATCTCGCGATCGGCCTCGACGAGTCGGTCTACGTCAGCGGGCCGACGCTCTCGAGCCGCGACGTCGTGTTCCGCGTGGACCGGCGGGGCGAGGTCACCGTCTTCGCCGACGGGTTCGGCCGCCCGCAGGGGCTGGCGGTGGACGGCGACGGCACGCTCTACGTCGCCGAGGCGCTGGCGGGGGCGAGCGGCATCTACCGGGTCCGCGGGGGCGGGCCGCGCGAGCTGGTCGTGGCCGGCGACGGGCTGATCGGGCTCGCGTTCCACGCCGCGCGCGGGGTGGCCGTGGCGTCGAGCGACGCGGCGTACCTGTTCCGGCGGTGGTGAGGGGATTGGCCGCGAGTCGCGAGCCCCGAGTCGCAGGCCGGATTCTGGACAGAACCCCCACGACACGATAGAGTGCCCGCTTGCGCGTGAGCACGCGGTCACGGCAAGCCGTCAGGACGTTGGCGAACGGAGGCCCTTCTGCAACTCTTCCAGCGCAAGCCCATCAAGGATCTGCTCGTCGACAGCGACCGCCCGGACGCGCTCAAGCGCGTGCTCGGGGCCGGCGACCTGATCATGCTCGCGATCGGCGCCGTCATCGGCGCCGGCATCTTCGGCGCGGTCGGTACGGCAGCCGCCGGACAGCTCGGCCCGAACGGGGAAGTCATCAGGCTGGGGGCGGGGCCGGCCCTCGTCTTCTCCTTCCTGCTGCTCGGCGGCGCGTGCGCCCTGGCGGCGCTGTGCTACGCGGAGCTGGCGGCGATGATCCCGCAGGCCGGGAGCGCGTACGCGTATTCCTACGCGACGCTCGGCGAGATCGTCGCGTGGATCATCGGCTGGGACCTGATCCTGGAGTACGCGGTCGGCAACGTGGCGGTGGCGATCTCGTGGGGCGACTACTTCACCACGCTGCTCCGCGGCTTCGGGCTCGTGCTGCCGCCCTGGTTGACGACGGGGTACCGGACCGCGCTGCTCAGCAGCGATCCGGCCGTCCACGGGATGCTGCAGGCGGCGCCGAGGATTGCCGGCGTGCCGATCCTGGTCAACCTCCCCGCGTTCGGGATCGTCATGGCGATCACCTGGCTGCTGCTGCGGGGCGCGCGCGAGAGCACGACCGCCAACAACATCATGGTGACGATCAAGCTGGCGGTGCTCTCGCTGTTCGTCGGCGTCGGCCTCTTCCACATCAAGGCCGCCAACTACCATCCGTTCGCGCCGAACGGGTTCACCGGGATTCACCAGGGGGCGGCGATCGTCTTCTTCGCCTACATCGGCTTCGACGCGATCTCGACGGCGGCCGAGGAGACGAAGAACCCGCAGCGCAACCTGCCCATCGGCATCCTCGGCGGCCTCGCCATCTGCACGGTGATCTACGTCATCATCGGCGCCGTGCTCACCGGGATGGTGCCGTACAAGCAGCTCGCGGTGGCCGACCCGCTGGCCCGGGCGCTCGAACTCTCGGGGCTGACGACGGTCGGGTGGGTCGTGGCGCTCGGCGCCACCATCTCGATGGCGGCGGTGCTGCTGGTCTTCCAGTACGGCCAGCCGCGCATCTTCTTCTCGATGGCGCGCGACGGCCTGCTCCCGAAGTGGGCGGCCCGCGTGCACCCGGTGCACCGCACGCCGTACGTGACCACGATGCTCACGGGCGTCGTGGTCGCCCTCGCGTCGGCGGTCGGCGACGCGGCCGAGACGTACGACCTGACGAACATCGGCACCCTGTTCGCCTTCGTGCTCGTGTGCACGGGCGTGCTCGTGCTGCGCTACAAGGAGCCCGACCGGCCGCGGCCGTTCCGCGTGCCGTTCGTCTGGCCGGTGACCATCCTCGGCGCGTCGGCGTGCCTGTTCATCATGAAGGGCCTGCCGAAGTCCGCGTGGGAGCGGTTCGGCTGGTGGCTGGTGATCGGGCTGATCCTCTATTTCAGCTACGGGGTGCGGCACAGCAAGCTGAGGGCGAGTGCGAAGTAGGCAGCAGGTTGCACTGGCTGACGGCTGACGGCTGACGGCTGACGGCTGACGGCTGACGGCGGTGTCACGGAGATCACGCAGCAGGATCACGGCCCTCAGCCGTCGGCCGTCAGCCGTCAGCCGTCGGCCGTCAGCCGTCCGCCGAGAGACGAAGGAGATCGTCATGACGTACTACGGAGCGAAGGAACTGGCCCGGAACTTCCGGACGGTTCGCGGCAACACCATCAAGATTGCGGAAGAGATTCCCGAGGAACGGTACGACTTCCGGCCGACGCCCGAGTCCCGGAGCGTGAGGGAGATCCTCGCGCACATGGCGGTCACCTCGCAGGGCAATTACCGGAGCCACGCCGTGCGGAAGATCGCGACGTTCGTCGGCGTCGATTTCCCGAAGGTAATCAGCGAGCGGATGGAGCAGGAGCGCGAGCTGGCGACGGCGTCGAAGGCACAGCTCATCGGCCTCCTGAAGACCGACGGGGAGAACTGGGGCGCGTATCTCGACGCGGTGCCCGAGGAGGAACTGGCGGTCATCATCCCGTTCGCCGAGCCTGCGGTGCCGCGCGCGAAGAGCCGGCTCGAGATGCTCCTGAGCGTGAAGGAGCACGAGATGCACCATCGCGCGCAGTTGATGGTGTACCAGCGCCTGCTGGGCCTGGTGCCGCACCTGACGCGCGAGCGCCAGGCGCGGTTCGCGCAGGCCAAGACGTAGCCGGCTTCGGGCTCCAGGCCTCAGGCTCCAGGCCGTTCACCTCGTGACGCGTGTGATCCGGCCCGTAGCCTGTGGCCTGTGGCCAGAGAAGCCTGCCGTCCCTACTCTTGTCTCCAAATGAGCTCCGCGAGCGCCTTGCGGGGCCTCTCCTCGGGGGCCTCGTCGGCCGGGTAGCCCAGCGGAGTGAAGGCCAGCGGTTCCATCCCGTCGGGCAGATCGAACACCTTCCGGGCCACGTCCGGGTCGAACGCCGCGACCCAGCAGGTGCCGAGGCCGAGCGCGGCCGCGGCAAGGATGAGGTGGTCCATCGCGATGGTCGCGTCCACGTCGGCGTAGTTCTTGCCGTCGCGGCGCACCCACGCCTCGCCAGGCACCGAGCAGATCCCGACGACGATCGGGGCCTGGCAGAACCAGTCCCGATGGTACAGGCGGGCGAGGTCGGACTCGCAGCCGCGGGTCTCGCGGACCACCAGCCGGAACGGCTGCATGTTGGCCGCCGTCGGCGCCAGCTGGGCGGCGCGGAGCACGCGCCTGAGCTTGTCTTCCTCCACCGGCCGGCTCGAGTACGCGCGCACGCTGTACCGGGCCTCGATCAGTTCGAAATAGTCCACAACGCCTCCCGGGGGCTGGCCCCGTCAGACACCGTACATGCTTGGCGCGAGGGGGTCAAGCGCCGGGCGGCGCCACCTGCCGGATCCCCCAACTCGGCAATTGACGGCACGGCCACCTCAGGATTACGATTCGGCACCTCGTATTCCCACGTTCACAGACGGTCTCATGCTCGTGCTGGCAGGGCAGTAACCGGGTCGAACCCGGGGGAGGAACCATGAAGCTCAGACGTAGCCTGTGGGTGGCAATGGTGCTCGCATTGCTGCCGGCATGGGCGTTGGCCCAGCAGACCGGCACGATCACCGGCAAGGTCATCGACTCGAATGGCGGCGTCCTGCCGGGCGTCACCGTCGAGGCCAGTTCAACGGTACTGCCGACACCTCGCGTGACGGTCACCGGTGGCACGGGTGACTATCGGTTGCCCGCGCTTCCGCCGGGGAACTACAAGCTGACCTTCACCCTGTCGGGGATGGCGCCGGTCACCAAGGAGGTCACCGTCCTGCTCCAGCAGGAGACGTCGGTCGGCGCCACCATGAGCGTCGGGGGCGTCGCGGAAACGGTCAACGTGACGGCGGAGATCATCCCGCTCATCGAGAAGGACTCGACCGCGCTCAGGAGCGGCGTGAGCAACCAGACGATCGCGTCGCTGCCGGTCGGGCAGCAGTACCGCGACCTGGTCAAGCTGATCCCCGGCGTCCAGTACACCGAGGACGGCACGCGCGGCCCGAGCGCGGGCGGCAGCGGCCAGGACAACGTGTACAAGTTCGACGGCGTCAACGTGACGTTGCCGCTGTTCGGCACGCTGTCGGCCGAGCCGTCCTCGTACGACATCGCCGAGGTGACGACCGTCACGGGCGGCACCAAGGCCATCGACTTCAATCGATCGGGCGGGTTCACCATCGACTCGATCAGCAAGTCCGGAACGTCGAAGTTCTCCGGTGCGGCGAGCTTCCAGATCCAGCCGGCCAGCTTCGTGGCGACGCAGGTCAGTCCCACGCAGACGTATAAGCAGAAGCAGACGTGGACCACGGCCAACATCGGCGGCCCGCTGATCCCGCGGAAAGCGTTCTTCTACGCCTCCTACTACAGGCCAACGGTCAGCCGGTCGAACGCGGCGAACCTCTACGGGGCCCTGCCGGGCTACGACAGCACGCGGAACGAGGAGTTCGGCAAGCTGACGCTGACGCCGGTCAGCCCGGTCCTCATCAACGTGAGCTGGCGGCAGTCGCACCATCTCGAAACCGGATCCACCTTCGGCTCGACGTCGTCGTCGACCACCGGCGCCGGAGCGGAATCGTGGCAGAAGATCGGGATCGTCGAAGCGTCCTGGATCATGAACGCCAGAAGCTACCTGACGTTCAAGTACACGCACTTCAAGCTCCCGACGCAGAGCCGGCCGGACCACACCTCGAGCGTGACGGCCAGCCAGGTCAACGGCACGATGCTCGACCTCGCGCACCTCGACCAGATCGGCCAGCTCCAGGTGCCGACGCTGGTCACGGGCGCGGACGCCTACAACCTGATCGCCCAGCCGATCATCAACCAGTACGGGTACCTGGTGGGCGGCGTGCCGACGGGTGGCGGCTACGTCGGCTACGGCACGGAGTTCGACCAGGACAACTTCGCCCGCGACGAGGCGCAGGTTGGCTGGAACACGACGTGGGGCGACTACTTCCGCCACAACTTCCACCTCGGGTTCCAATGGTACGTGGACTCGGAGGACCTGTCGCGCGGCTCCAACGGGTGGGGCCTCATCACGTTTCCCGGCGGCCGGCTGCCCAGCGTGTCCCCGTGCGGCAATTCGAGCTGCGCGCCGGCCTACTATCTGGCGCAGTACTACCAGCAGGGGTTCGGTACCGTGGCGCCGATCCACTCCGAGTACCGCTCGGTCAACGTCGAGGTCAACGACACGATCAACTTCGGCAACGTGTCGATCAACCTCGGCATGCTGATGAGCCGCGACAAGCTCTACGGCCAGGGGCTCGGTGCAGCGACCACGCTCTCCGGGTGGGTCCTCTCGCCCGGTAGTGAATACGAGGAGTACAGCCTCGGGTTCCTCAGCACCCTCCAGCCGCGCGTCGGCTTCACCTGGGCGTACAACGGCAAGGACACCATTTACGCCGCCTTTGGTCGCTACACGCCGGCCGCCAGTTCCCTGCCGCGCGCGGCGTCGTGGGCGCGCAATTTGTCGGGAGCGTACAACTACGCGTACTTCGACGCGACCGGCAAGCTGTACGGCACGACGCAGTTCGCGTCATCGTCGGGCAAGCTGTTCGTGCCCAACATGACGCCTCGGCGAACCGACGAGTATCTGATCGGGACCAACAAGCAGTTCTCGCACGGCATCACCGGCCGGTTCTTCTACCGGCACCGGTACGGCTCGCACTACTGGGAGGACACCAACAACAACGCGCGGATCAACTACAACCCGCTGCCCGGCGCCCCCGGCGTCCCGCGGGAGCTCTACATCCCGAACCTGACGGATCAGACGAACCAGATCGGCAGCGGGTCGAGTTACGTGGTCGCCGACCTCGACACTTCCTACACGTCCTACCACGAGGTGACCGGCGAGCTCGACTGGCGGACGCGGAAGTCGTACCTCCGGCTCTCCTACACGTGGACGCGCTACCGCGGGAACTTCGACCAGGACAACACGTCGACGTTCAACGACTTCAACACCTTCATCGGATCGTCGAACATCGGCGATGGTGCGGGCCGCCAGCTGTGGGATTTCAAGAACGGCACGCTCAAGGGCGACAAGCCGGTGATGCTCAAGCTCTACGGCTACTACCTGCTGCCGTGGAACGCGACGGCCGGCGCGTATGTCATCGCGCAGTCCGGCCAGCCGTGGGAGAAGTGGAGCTACGAGCCGTACATCGCGCTGACGACCAGCCAAAGCGACACCGACCGGTTCGCCGAGCCGGCCGGCAGCCGGCGAACGCCTTTCCACACTCAGATCGACCTCAACTACACGCAGAACTTCAAGTTCATGGAGCGCTACAACATCCAGCTGACGGCGGACGTGTACAACGTCACCGACAGCCAGACCGGCTACAACTACCAGCCGAGCTTCCACAGCCCGCTGTTCGGCACGCCGCAGTCGTGGTACGCGCCGCGGCGGCTGCAGTTGACGGCGAGGTTCCAGTTCTAAGAAGGCTCAGGGGTCAAGGCTCTGGGCTCGGGACGGTTCAATCGGTAGGGCCCGGTGGCGAACGCCGCCGGGCCTTTTCTTCGTCTATCGGCCGGCCGGCCGCTGCTGGAACAGGCGCTCCCGCTCGATGAGCGCCCTCGTCGTCCGGTCCGCGTGCTGCCGGGCGCGCGCGATGCGGGCCGAGCTGTCGGGCTCGTTCAACAGCACGCTCACCTGCGCGCGCTTGAAGAGCGCCATCGGGTACTCGGGGTGGGTGGGCACCACACGATCGAGCGCGTCGCGGGCCTCGGCGAAGCGGCGGGCATCGAGGTAGAGCAGGCCGAGCTCGAAGTCGTACCCGAAGCCGCGGGCGTCCATCGCCCGTGCCCGCTCGAACGAATCGATGGCGTCGGCCGTTCTCCCCAGCCCCATCTGCAGCTCGCCGAGCGCCGAGAGTTCGTCGCGGGTCGGGGCGCGCAGCGAGTAGAGCTTCCGGCGCAACGCGACGGCGTCCTCCATGCGCCCCTGCCGCTGGCGAACGACGGCCAGCCCCTCGAGCACCGCCACCCGGTCCGGCCACTCGGCCAGCGCCTGCTCGAGCAGCGGCACGGCCTCGGGCCACTGCCTGCCGCGCGCGTAGTGCAGCGCGAGGTAGACGCGGACATCGGGGGACTGGGGCGCGATCTCGGCCGCCCTCTTGAAGTACTCGAGCGCCGTCGCGTCGTGCCCGAGCGAGGAATGGGCCGTCGCGAGCCTCAGCAGGGCGTCGAGATTGTACGGGTCGGCCGCGGCGACCCGCTCGAGGACCGGGACGGCCCTGGCATAGTCGCCGGCGACGAACAGGCCGGACGCCTTCTCCATGGTGGCGAAGAGCCCGGCCATGTCCGCCGCGCGCGGGGCGTTCTTCCTGACCTGCGGCGCCGCGGTGGCGCTGACGTAGCCCAGGCTGGCGAGCGCCTTGCGCGCGCTCTCGTCGAGGTTCTCGGGCGGACGGGCCGCGCCCGGAGACGGCACCGGGTAGTCACGCAGCGCGTTCGGCACCGGCGGGCGAGTCCGCTCGTCGGCGGCCAGGTCGTGCGACTCGGCGGGATCCGCGACGACGTCGTAGATCTCCACCCGCCCCGAGAGGATCGACTTCTGGCGCCCGCCGACCGCCATCACCTGCGGCTGCCAGCCGAATTCGAGGAACGGCTTCATCGCCTCGCCCATCACCACCTCGGGCGCCGCGCGCCGCAGGCTCAGGGGTTCGGCCCCGCCCGCGAAATCGAGCAGCGTGTGGAACACGCGGCGGGTGCTGACCGGCGTGTCGTTCACGCCGGCGGTCAGCCCCGGGCCCACCACCACCAGCGGCACGTGCATCGTCGACTGGTAGAGGAGGTTGCCGTGCAGCGCCTCGCCGTGATCGCCCAGCCCTTCGCCGTGATCGCCCACCACCACGATCGCCACCGGCCCGGCCGCCGACCGTTCGAAGGCCGCCACCAGCCGGCCGAGCTGCTCGTCCATCGCGGCCACTTCGCCGAGGTACGGCTTGCCGCGGAACCGGCTGAGGAACGGTTCGGGCGGCGTGTACGGGTAGTGCGGATCGAAGTAGTGAACCCAGAGGAACAGCGGTTGGGGAGAGGGGCGGGCGAGGTAGGAGAGCACGGCGTCGGTGGTCGCCCGCGACGTGCGCTCGGCGGCGCCGGCCGGCAGCGTGTCGTCGTACAGGTCGAATCCCCTGGCCAGGCCGAACTGCCGGGCCAGGATGAACGACGAGACGAAGGCCGCCGTCCGGTAGCCGGCCTGGCGAAGCCGCTCGGCCACCACGGGCTCGGTCGGCGACAGCGACCGGCCGTTTTCGTGAATGGCGTGCGCCGCCGGGTAGACGCCGGTGAGCATCGAGGTGTGCGACGGCAGCGTCTCGGGCACCGTCGCGTACGCCTGGCGGAAACGCACGCCGCGCGCGGCAAGCGCGTTGAAGGCCGGCGTCTCGATCCCCGTCGCCTCGGGCCCGATCGCGTCCGCCCGCGTCGTGTCGAGCGTGACCAGGAGGATCGACGGACGTTGAGCCGGCGGCGCCGGCCGGACCGCCTTCTGCTTGTCGCTCGATCCGCAGGCGGCGCCGAGCACGAGCGCGAGCAAGAGAAACGCGCGACTGATTCTGTTCGCCACGCGCCCGATCATACAACGGCGGCTTTCCGTGACCATCGGTGGCCGCAAGTCGAAAGTCGCGAGGCGCAAGCCGGTCTCACCCCGCCAACTCCTCGTACGCCGCCGAGAGCACGCGCCCGATGAGCGGGCCGTGGTCGGGGAACCCCTTCAACGGGTCGGTGATCGCGAGAATCGTCTCCTTCGGCTTGCCGGCCTTGATTTCGCCGCGGACGAACTCGACGAGCGCCGTCAGGTAGTCGCGCATGTAGAGCAGGTCCGCGCTGCCACCGGTGGGCTGGAACTTCTGGCCGGCGTGGCCGAAGATGAAGACCGTGCTCCTCGGGTGGTCGGCCGTCACCGCCTCCAGCGCCTTGATCCAGTTGGCGATCGACGCGCCGGCCGGCTTGTCGATGTACGGATGCACCCGGTTGAACACCAGGTCGCCCATGTGCACGACGCCCGACTTCTCGAACGTGACGATGCTGTCGCCGCTGGTGTGCGCCGGGCCGTAGTACTTCAACGCCACGACCTCGCCGCCCACCGTCTCGCGCCAGGTCTTCTCGTAGGTGGTGTCGGCGACCACCGGCTCGGCCGGGGCCGCTGCGCCCGGCCGGGCGTTCTTCGCCGCCTGGGCCGCCGCCTCGAGCTGCAGCCTGGGCTCGTTGACTTGCGCGACGATCTTGCGCGCGACCGGCCTGAAGACGACGTTGCCCGCCGTGTGATCGCCGTGGTGGTGCGTGTTGACCAGGAAGTCTACGGGCCGCGAGCCGGACCGTTCGTTCAGGCCGGCCAGGCAGATCTTCGCCGTGTCCGGGAACTGCGCGTCCACGACCACCACGCTCGTCTTGTCGATGTGCCAGCCGATCGTGCCACCCCGGCCGGTGAAGCAGCCGACCGTGCCGCGCAGGTTGACGAACGCCGTGGCGGGGGGCGTCTGGGTGGCCCGGGAAGCCTGGGGTGCCGAGGCCAGCAGGCTCCGCAGGTCCACGGCCGAGACGGCCGCGGCCAGCGACGAGGTCGCGAGGAACTGACGGCGGTTGAGAGACATCGGCGGACACCTCCTTGCCATGTCAGGCTTCGGGCTACAGGCTACAGGCTTCAGGCGGTATCACGCGTGCCTCAGCCGTCAGCCGTCAGTCGTCAGCCGTCAGCCCGAGTGTGACGGAAACGTGAGCGTATTGTACCATTCGGTGCGTCCCCGGACATCGAGGCTCCTTCCATGTTGCTCAAGCGCATCGACGTCGCCGAATTCCGAGGTCTCCGGCTGGCCTCGGTCGAGTTCGATCCGACGACGGCGCTCATTGGCGAGAACAGTGCCGGCAAGTCGACGCTGCTCGACGCGATCGCCATCTGCTGCAGCGGGCGCGACGACCGCGTCAGGCTCGAGGTGCGCGATTTCCACCAGGACGGCGACCAGCCGCCGTCCGAGACGCTGCGCCTCGCGCTCACCTTCGAAGACGCCGACGGCGAGTGGGAGAAGCCGGCGTGGGCGCGGTTTCGTTCGTTCATCCAGCTCGACGCGGACGGACGGCGGGCGATCCGGCTCGACGTCGTCGGCACGCGCGATCCCCGGACCAACGCGGTGGACGCGCGCTGGTCGTTCGGGACCAAGGAGGGCGCGCAGCCGCAGCCGCCCGGGCTGCTGGCCGAGTGGCGCCGGCTCAGCCCAATCCTGCGCCTGCGCGCGAATCGCTACGTCGAGCTGGATCCGCGCGGCGAGGCGGGCGAACCGACGCCGGGCGACGGCGAGATCGACGCGGCGGACGACCCGGTGGCGCGCCAGCTGGAGCGCCAGATCCGTCTCGTGTACGACCGGCTCACCGGCGCGTCCGACATCCAGGACGACGAGCTGCGCCGCGGCCTGGAGGCCGCCGAGGAGTACCTGGCGGGCCACGTCCCGTACCGCCGCACGCCGCCGCCGCTCCCGCCGCTGATGAGCGAGCTGGCCGAAACGCCGGTCCACCGCGGCCGGCGCGACGAGTCGCTGCTCTCCACGATCAAGCAGGGCACCGGCGCCAGGGGCGTGGCGCTGGTCGGCCTCATCGGCGCCGTGCTCGAGGCGCGCCGGCGGCACGCGTTCGACGTCGAGTCGCAGCCGCTGCTGATGCTCGAGGACGTCGAATCGCACCTGCACCCGACGACGCTGTCGGCGATGTGGGAGCTGGTGGAGCGTCTGCCCGCGCAGAAGATCGTGACGACCAACTCCGGCGATCTGCTGGCCGCCGTCCCGCTTCGCGCGATCCGGCGCCTGGTGACCGATTCGCGGGGCACGCGCGCGTACCGGATCGACGCCGACCGGTACTCGATCGACGACCTGCGGCACATCGCCTACCACGTGCGGCTCAACCGGGCCGGCGCGCTGTTCGCGCGGTGCTGGCTGTTCGTCGAGGGAGAGACCGAGGCGTGGCTGCTGCCGGAGCTGGCCCAGCTCTGCGGCTACGATTTCCCGACCGAGGGGATTCGCTGCGTCGAGTTCGCGCAGAGCGGCCTCAGTTCGCTGCTCCGCCTCGCCAGCGACCTAGGGATCGAGTGGCACCTGCTGACCGACGGCGACGAGGCCGGGCACGCGTACGTCACCTCCGCGCGGCGATTCCTGAGAGGACGCCGGCTCGAGGAGCGGGTGACGATGCTCGACGAGGCCGACATCGAGCACAGCCTCTACTACAACGGGTACGCGGCGCTGTACCAGGAACTGGCAGGGGCCGTAGTGGGCGGCCTGCGCGGCCGGCGGATGCGGGAGAAGGCCACGAGCATCATCACCCGTGCGATCCACGCGCGGTCGAAGCCGGGGCTCGCGCTGGCCGTGCTCGAGGCGGCGAACCGGGAGGGCTCGCCGGGCGTGCCCCGGCAACTGCGCACGCTGATCGAGACGGCGGTCCGGCTGGCCAGGCCGCAAGATCGTGCGTAGGGCGGGTCTTCAGACCCGCCAACGCGCCGGCCCTGAAGGGCCGGCCTGCGTACTGTCGGCTCTGGGCTTTCGACTCTCGGCGGTTCCACGAAGATCACGCGTGATCAGGCCTGGAGCCTGAAGTCGAGAGCCTGAAGGCGTGGGCGTCAGTGTCGTTCGTGCCTCAGCACGCCGCCGACGTAGACCTGGCGGATCGACGATCGCCCCGCGCGGTGAAGGATCCGCGACAGCAGGTCCTCGGTCGATTCGGCGGTCGGCGCGCCGTCCGGCACGATGTGGCGCGCGTCGAGGACCAGCATGTCGGCGGCCTTTCCCTTCTCCAGGCTCCCCACGTCGTCGAATCCGAGGGCGCCTGCGCCGCCCAGCGTCGCCGCCCGCAGCAGATCCGCCGGGCTCGGCGCGCGGCCGTCGAGCAGGTGCACCGTCCACGACATGCGCGCGGTCCGGAAGATCGACAGATCGGGGCCCGCGCCGACGTCCGACCCGAGGCCGACCCGGGCCACCTGCGCGCGCTGCCAGTTCATCACCCCGCTGCCGAGGAAGACGTTCGACGTCGGGCAGTGCGCCACGGCGCACGGCGCCAGGCGCTGCCACTCGCGCGGGGTCAGCCAGATGGCGTGGGCGAACAGGCTGCGCGGCGTGACGAGGCCGGCCTCTTCGTACACCTCGAGATACTCCCGCCCGAACTGCTCGCGCACCGCCTGGCACTCGGCCTGCTGCTCGGCCAGGTGCGTCTGGACGGGCAGATTCTTCTCGCGGGCCAGCGCGCCGCAGCCTTCGAGGAGTTCACGCGTGCACGAGAGCGCGAAGCGCGGAGTGACCGCGAACCGGAGCGTCGGCCGATTCGAGCCGCGAGAGATCCCGGGCCTCGTCCAGCACGCGCCGCGTGGTCACGCGGCGGTAGGCGCCGACGTCCATGAGCGGCTGGCCGATCCAGGCGTGAATGCCGACCTCTTCGGCTGCCTCGAAGCAGGCCGTCACCGAGTCCGGCCACGCCGACGTGTAGAGGCCGGCCGTGGTCGTCCCCTGCGCCAGCATCTCGCGCATGAACGCGCGCGAGAGCGCCAGGGCGCGCTCGCCGCGGAACCGTCGCTCGAGCGGGAAGGTCCACTTGCGCAGCCACTCGAGCAGGTTCTCCGGGTGCACGCCGCAGATCGGCAACTGCGGGACGTGCGCGTGGACGTCCACCAGGCCGGGAAAGAGGATGTGCGGCCGGAGATCGACGACGTCGGCTGGCGCCGGAAGACCCCGGCCCGCCGGCTTCCACGGACCGACGTGCACGAGGCGGCCCTCGCGGACGTCGAGGCGGCCGTCGGTCCAGTCGGCCCAGCCAGAGGTGCCGACGGGCGTCAGGATGTGGGCGCGGAAGGTGATCACGCCGGCTGACGGCTGACGACCGACGGCTGACGGCTGACGGCTGACGGCTGACGGCTGACGACCGACGGCTGACGGGTGACGGCTGACGACCGACGGCTGACGGCCGACGGCTGACGGCTGACGACCGACGGCTGACGGCTGACGGCTGACGGCTGACGGCTTGCGGCTCATGCGGTTTCGGTCCAGAACTGGCGAACCAGGTTGCCCGCCACTCGGCGGCGATACTCGGCGGTCGAGCGGATGTCGTCGATCGGCGCCAGTTCGGTCTCGAGCGCCGCCACCGCGTCGTCGATCGTGCCGCCCGAGGCCAGGACGGCCTCGGTCTTCGCCGCGCGGACGACCGTGGGGGCGACGCTGCCGAACGCGATGCGCGGGCGCGGCGCGCGGACCGCCGCGATGACGACCTTCGAGATCGTCTGCGCGGCGCGCGTGCCGACCTTGCGGAACCACTGGCGGCCGTCCACCGGCGGCACCTCGATGGCCACGATCAGCTCGTCGGGACGCATGACCGTCCGGCGGTAGCCGGTGTAGAAGCCGCAGAAAGGGACGCGGCGCTCGCCCGCGGCGCTCCTCAACACGACCACCGCGTCGGTGGCGGCGAGCACCGGCAGGCTGTCGCCGGCAGGGGACCCGTTGGCGACGTTGCCGCCGATCGTGCCGCGATTCTGGATCTGCACGGCGCCGATCTCGCGGGCGGCCATGACGAGCGACGGCAGGTGGCGGCCGAGCAGGGCGGAACGCGAGATGTCGCTGAAGGTGGTGAGCGCGCCGATCGAGACGACGCCATCGCGGCGGGCGATGCCGCGAAGCGCGTCGAGCGGCAGGAGATTCAGATACCGCGCGCCGGGCGGCGTGCCGGCGTTGAGGGCGACGCAGACGTCCGTGCAGCCGGCCAGCGGGACGAGCGGCTGCGAGTCGCGCAGCAGCGCGAGCGCGTGCGGCAGCGATCGCGGTTCGACAAGTTCGAACGCCGAGACCGGAGTCCTCATACCGCCGCCTTCCGGGTCTTCTTCGCCCGCGCCTTCGCCCGCGTCCGTGCTCGAGCCGTGAGCCGTGAGCCGTGAGCCGTGAGCCCTCGTCCTTGAGCCGTGAGCCTTAAGCCTTGAGCCTTTTGGACCGCCCTGTAGATCCCCATGTAGCCGGTGCAGCGGCACAGGTTGCCGGCGAGTCCGACGCGCACCTGGTCGAGCGTCGGGCGCGGTGGCAGCGCCGCCAAGGCCATGATCATCCCCGGCGTGCAGAAGCCGCACTGCGCGCCCCCCTCGGTGATGAACGCGTCCTGGAGCGGATGGCGTCCGCGAAGCCCCTCGATGGTCTTCACCGACCGGCCGCGGACCTGGCCGAAGGGCACGAGGCAGGCGTTGACGGCCTGGCCGTCGAGCAGCACCGTGCAGGCGCCGCACTCGCCCTCGCCGCACCCCTCCTTGGTGCCGGTGAGCCCGCAGTCCTCGCGCAGGACGTCGAGCAGCCGCTTCATCGCCGGCGCCCGGACGTCGACCTGTTTGCCGTTGAGCCGGAATCTCACGGTCCCCTCCGATCCGCGGCCGCCATGACGCGCTCCGGCGTGAGCGGCAGCGCCCGCACGTCGAACCCGAGGTGGCGCACGGCGTTGGCGATGGCCGGCGCGACGCCGTCGAACGGCAGCTCTCCCAGGCCCTTGGCGCCGAACGGGCCGTGCCGGTAGGGCCGCTCCTGGATCACCACGTCGATCCTGGGCGTGTCCATCGTCGTCGGCGCGGCGTAGTTGGTGAGCTGCGCGTTGGCCATGTGGCCGTCGCGCATCACCACCTCTTCGAGCAGCGCGTAGCCGACGCCCTGCGCGGTGCCGCCCTCGATCTGGCCCGCCGCCAGCATCGGGTTGAGCGCCTTGCCGATTTCCTGCACGGCCGTGATGTGCACCGGTCGGATCTCGTAGGTGACCGGGTCGAACTCGACCTCGACCACGTCGCACGCCCACGCGTAGGTGCCGTAGGCGTCGCCCGTGTAGGTGTCCTCGTCGAAGGCGGCGGCGGTCGGCGGCTCGTACTGCCTGGTGACGACGAGCGGGCCGTGGCGCTTCAGGTACTCGCGCGGCGTGAGGCGGCCCAGCGTCCGCTTCATGTCGGCGGCGCACCGCTCGAGCAGGCCCCCGACGACCATCGACGTGCGCGAGGCCACCGTGGGGCCGCTGTCGGGCACCGACGCCGTGTCGGCCCGCGCCACCTCGACGGCATCGTACGGCACGCCGAGGGTGTCGGCCACGATCTGCGCGTGCACGGTGCGCGAGCCCTGGCCGATCTCGGCGCTCGCCACCAGGATCCGGGCGCCGCGCGCGGTCAGCTCGAGCGACGCCTTCGAGGCGAGCCTGACTTCGCCCGACCCGGTGAACCCGGCGCCGTGGAAGAAGAGGGCGAGGCCGAGCCCCCGCCGTGTCCCGCGCATCTCGCGGCGCCGGCGCCTGAAATCCGTGCGCGCCACCGCCTCGCGAAGGACGGCGAGCGCGCTCGTGTCGCGGCCGAGCACCTGCCCGGTGGCCGTCGTGTCGCCGGCGCGGAGCGCGTTCTTCTCGCGAAGCCGGACCGGGTCCATCCCGATCCGCTCGGCGATGCGCTCCATGTGCACCTCGGCGGCGAACTGCGTCTGCGGCGCGCCGAATCCGCGGAACGCGCCGTTGGGCGGCGTGTTGGTCATCACCACGCGGCCGTTCACGCGCACGTTGTCGCAGCGGTAGGGACCGGTCGCGTGGATGACGCCCCGGCTGAGGACGACGGGGCTCAGCGTCATGTAGGCGCCGCCGTCGAGGACCACGTCGATGTCGATCGCCGTCAGCCGGCCGTCGCGCGTCACCCCGGTCCTCGTCCGGACGATGCCCGGGTGCCGCTTGGTCGTCGCCACCATGTCCTCGGCGCGGTCGTAGATCAACTTCACCGGGCGTCCCGATTTCAGTGCGAGCAGGCATGCGTGCGCCGCGACGATCGACGGGTACTCCTCCTTGCCGCCGAACCCGCCGCCGGTCTCGGCCTGCACCACGCGGATCCGATCGGCCGGCAGGCCGAGCACGACGCGCAGCGCCTTCTGGACGTAGTACGGGCACTGGAGCGAGCCGTACACCGTGACCCCGCCGTCGCCGGGGACGGCGATCACGCCGTTGGTCTCGATGTAGACGTGCTCCTGGTGGCCGACGCGGTACTCCCCCTCGACGATCTCGTCGGCGCGCGCGAAGCCGGCCTCGAGATCGCCCTTGCGGATCGCGATCGACTTGAACACCTTCGGCGAACGCAGCGGGTCGAACAGCGGCTCCGACGGCTCGTACTGGACGTCCACCTCGGCCGCGCTCAGCCGTTCGCGGTCCTCGTGCGCGAGCAGGAGGATCGGTTCGGCGTAGTGCCGCACGACGTGCTCGGCGAGGCACGGCTGGTCGTCGGCAATGAGCGCGACGATGTTGCGCCCGGGAACGGCGCGGTAGTCGACGACGGTGAACCCGGACGGATCGGAGAGCAGGCCGATCGACCGGAGGCGCCCGCAGGGGATCGTCGACCGGATCGTCCGGCCGTGGATCATGCCGGGAAAGGCGAGATCGTCGATGTACTTCGCCGCGCCGGTGACCTTGTCGCTCCCGTCACGGCGTGGGAGGCTGCGACCTACGGTGGGCATAAAAAGGGCTCAGGGCTCCCGCCTCCGCCCGCGCACGATTCGGGCGGGCTACGGCGAGGCCTCGCCGTAGCGCTTCGCGCGAAGGCGGGCAAGGCTCAGGGTTCACCCCTCGACTTCGCTCGGGGTGCCCTGAGCGAGGGCTCAGAACGCCCGAGTCGAAGGGCAAGGCTCACGCGCGACCTTCTTAGGGATTGTAGTCCACCCGGGGATTATACTGACGCAGGAGATCTGGCGAAGTGCGAAGTGCGAAGTACGACGTGCGACGTGAAGGACCCGTGAGCCTGCGACGGGGCGCGTCGAGATGCTAGTCGAGTTCACGCTGAACGGAACCTCGGTGCGGGTCGATCCGAGGCCCGGCGAGACCCTGCTCGAGACGCTGCGCGAGCGCTGCGGCATCCGGTCGCTCAAGGACGGCTGCTCGCCACAGGGGCAGTGCGGCTGCTGCCTGGCGCTCATCGACGGGCAGGCGAAGGTGACGTGCGCGATGACGGCCGAGTCGGCGGCCGGGCGCACGGTGCTGACGCTCGAAGGGCTGTCGGAGCCCGACCGCCACCTCTTCTCGCGCGCGTTCGCCGCCGCCGCCGGGGTCCAGTGCGGCTTCTGCATTCCCGGGATCGCCCTGCGAGCCAAGTACCTCCTCGACCGGAACCCGGCGCCGACGCGCGCCGAGATCGCGCGCGCCATCGACGTCCATCTCTGCCGGTGCACCGGTTACAAGAAGATCGTCGATGCCATCGAATGGATGGCCCGGGGGCGCCGCGGCGAGCCGATCCCCGACCCGGTGGCCGACGGCGGGGTCGGCGCCAGGCTGGCGCGCTACGACGCCGTGCGCACCGCGCTCGGCGAGCGGCCGTACGTCAACGACCTCGACCGGCCGGGGCTGCTGCACGGCGCGCTGGTGCTGTCGGCGCACGCGCGGGCCCTCGTCCGGCGCATCGACACCTCGAGGGCGCTCGCCCATCCCGGTGTCGTCGCGGTCGTGACGGCCGCCGACGTGCCCGGCGAGCGCTGGTACGGGCTCGTCGAGCAGGACTGGCCGGGGCTGGTGGCCGTCGGTGAAGAGGTCCGGTGCGTCGGCGACGTGCTGGCCGCCGTGGCGGCCTGCGACCGGCACACCGCGCGCGTCGCCGCGGCGCTGGTGGAGGTCGACTACGAGGTGCTGCCGGCGCTGCTCGATCCCGACGCGGCCCTGGCGCCGGGCGCGCCGCGCGTGAACCCGCGGCACGAGAACCTGCTGTCGCAATCCTCGCTCCGCCGCGGAGACGTGGACGCCGCGCTGGCCGCGAGCGCGCACGTCGTCTCGGGCACGTGGCAGACGCAGCGCATCGAGCACCTCTACCTCGAGCCCGAAAGCGCGCTGGCCGAGCCGCGCGAGGGCGGCGGCCTGCGCCTGTTCACGCAGGGGCAGGGGATCTTCGACGACCGGCGCCAGGTGGCGGCGTTCCTCGGCCTGGCCGAAGACGACGTGTTCGTCGAACTGGTGCCCAACGGGGGCGCGTTCGGCGGCAAAGAGGACATGTCGGTCCAGGCGCAAACCGCGCTGCTCGCCCGCGTGACCGGGCGGCCGGTGAAGCTCACGCTCACCCGCGAGGAGTCGATCCGCCTGCACCCCAAGCGCCATCCGATCCGGATGACCTACTCGGTCGGGTGCGACAGCGACGGGCACCTCACCGCGGTCAGGGCGCGGATGATCGGCGACTCGGGGGCCTACGCCTCGGTCGGCGGCAAGGTGCTCGAGCGCGCGGCCGGGCACGCCTGCGGGCCCTACCGCGTGGTGACCATCGACATCGAGTCGCTGGCCGTCTACACGAACAACCCGCCGTGCGGCGCGATGCGCGGCTTCGGCGCCAACCAGGCGCACTTCGCCATCGAGGGCTGCATGGACCTGCTGGCGAAGCA
This sequence comes from uncultured Acidobacteriota bacterium, assembly GCA_963776495.1. Taxonomy (GTDB): domain Bacteria; phylum Acidobacteriota; class Vicinamibacteria; order Vicinamibacterales; family Fen-181; genus FEN-299. Next base: position 169,120 of record CAVZMW010000006.1, read on the forward strand.
GGCCGGCCTCGACCCGTGGGAGATCCGCTGGCGCAACGCGCTCGAGGTCGGCGACATGTTCTCGACCGGGCAGGTGCTGGAGAAGTCGGTCGGGATCAAGAAGACGCTCGCGGCCGTGAAGCCGCACTACGACCGCGCCCGGGCCGAGGGGCGCGCGGTGGGCATCGCCTGCGGCCTCAAGAACAGCGGCATCGGCAACGGCGCGAAGGAATGGGGCAAGGCGCGGCTGGTCGTGGAGCCGGATGGCACGGTGTCGGCCTACAACGGCTACACCGAGATGGGACAGGGGCTGCTCACCGTCATCGTCCAGTTCGCCGCCGAGGTGACCGGCCTGCCGGCTTCCTGCTTCCGGCCGAAGGTCGATTCGACCTACCAGCTGGCGTGCGGCCAGACGACCGGTTCGCGCGCCACCCTGTTCGCGGGCCGCGCCGTGGTCAGCGCGGCGCAGAAGCTGCGCGCCGACCTCGACGCCGGCCGCACGCTCCCCGAACTGGCCGGGCGCGTCTACGCGGGCGACGTGCTCGTTGACGACACGACGGAACTCGGCGCCGACGTGCCGAAGGTGAAGACGCACACGGCGTTCGGGTACGCCACCCAGCTCTGCATTCTCGACCGGGAGGGACGCGTGGCCCGGATCGTCGCCGCGCACGACGTCGGCCGCGCGGTCAACCCGGCGCTGTGCGAGGGGCAGATCGAAGGGGCCATCCACATGGGCCTCGGCTACGCGCTCACCGAGGAGCTGGCGTGCGAGGACGGCTGTCCAGTGACCTTCAAGCTGCGCGATCTCGGCGTCCTGCGGGCGCGCGACATGCCCGAGGTGGAGGTGATTCTCGTCGAGGACCCGGAGCCCGAGGGGCCGTTCGGCGCCAAGGGGGTCGGCGAGATCGGCCTCGTGCCGACGGCCGCCGCGGTGGCCGGCGCGCTCGAGGCGTTCGACGGCATTCGACGCCGGACGCTGCCGATGCGGGATTCGCCGGCGGCACGGCACATGAGTGTCGGGAGGAAGTAGCGGGCAGCCGGCAGCGGATCACGATCGGCGGACGAGCCGCGGTATGGCTGGCAGCGGATTCTCCGTCAACAGGCCCGAAGCCCTGAGCCTTGAGCCTGCAGGCGAGTTCCAGTCGTAGTCAGCGAGCATGTTCATCAACGCGCATACCCATCTCTACAGCGGCCTGGCGCCGTTCGGGATGCCGGCGCCGGCCGAGCCGCCGCGGAACTTCGTCGAGATCCTCGAGCGGATCTGGTGGCGTCTCGACCGCGCGCTGGACGAGCCGTCGCTCGGGGCCTCGGCGCGGTACTACGTGGCCCACGCACGGCTCGACGGCACGGCGGCGCTCGTGGACCATCACGAGTCGCCCCGTTTCATCGAGGGATCGCTCGACGTGCTGGCCGAAGCGTGCGAGGCATTCGGGATGCCGGCCGTCCTCTGCTACGGCGCGACCGAGCGCAACGGCGGGCGTGACGAAGCGCGGCGCGGCCTGGACGAGTGCCGCCGGTTCGTCCGCGCGAACCGCCGCCCGCACGTCGTCGGCCTGGTCGGGCTGCACGCGTCGTTCACGGTCTCCGACGACACGATCCGGGAGGCCGGCGCGCTGTGCCGCGAGCTGGGCACGGTGCTGCACGTGCACCTGGCCGAGGACCTGGCCGACGTGGACGACGCCAGGCGGCGCGGCTACGCGTCGCCGCTGCAGCGGCTGATCGCGCTCGACGCGCTGCCGGCCGGCTCGATCCTGGCGCACGGCGTGCACCTGGCGCCGGACGACGTGAAGCTGGCGTCGGACCGCGGCTGCTGGTTCGTCCAGAACCCGCGGTCGAACCGGCAGAACCGGGTCGGATACCCCGGCGGGCTCAGTGCCGGGAGGCGTGTCGCGCTCGGCACCGACGGGTTCGCCTCGAACATGCGCGACGAGGCGCGGGCGCTCGCCGAAACCTCCGCAGAGGCGGGCGAGCCGGCGGACGTGACGTCGGGGAGGCTCGACGCCGGGTGGGAGCTGGTCGAAGACCGGCTGGGGATCCCGAGCCGGGCGATCGAGGCGGCGGCGGGACGCGTGCCGTCGGCCGCGGTCATCGCCGAGGTCGAGGCCGCGGCGCGCGAAGAGGCCGCCCGTCTCTGGGCGCGCTGGTAGCGGCGAAGGGAGTCTGTCGCACTCATGAAACGACTTGGCATCGAGACACACATCGTGGACCGTCGCGTCTACGACAATTCCGTGGCGCGGTTTCGCGAGGCGGCCATCTCGCTGCCAACGCTGGCCCAGCTGTCGGCCCCGGCGACGATCCCGGCGCCGGTGCACGAGCGCCTCGCGTCGATCGACCCCGACGCGCCGCACCCGCTCAACCTGTTCCGCGTGCACTGGTTCAACGGCCAGGACCGTCGCCACCTCGTGCCCACTCCCGACCACCTCGTCCTGCCGCCCGAGTTGACCGGCGTCGCCGCGACGATCGTGGTCGCGCTGGGCAACCGCTTCCCGATGATCCACGCGCACAAGGTGCTGGCGGCGTACGGCTGCCTCGCGCCCCGCGTCATCACGGGACAATTCGATCCCACCGCGCACAAGGCGATCTGGCCCTCGACGGGGAACTACTGCCGGGGCGGCGTGGCGATCTCCCGCATCATGGGCTGCCACGGCGTGGCGATCCTGCCCGAGGGGATGAGCCAGGAGCGATTCCGCTGGCTCGAGGCGTGGGTCAGGGACCCGGCCGACATCGTCCGCACCCCGGGCTCGGAGAGCAACGTCAAGGAGATCTACGACGCCTGCGCGGCGCTCGAGCGCGATCCACAGAACGTCATCTTCAACCAGTTCTGCGAGTTCGGAAACTACCTGGCGCACTACCTCTGCACGGGCCGGGCGCTCGAGCGGATCGTCGAGTCGATCGACCCGGCCGGCAGGCGGAAGGTCCAGGCGTACGTCTCGGCGACCGGCTCGGGCGGCACGCTGGCCGCGGGCGACTATCTCAAGGAGATCTTCGGCAGCCGCATCGTCGCCGTCGAGGCGCTCGAGTGCCCGACACTGCTCTACAACGGGTTCGGCGAGCACAACATCCAGGGCATCGGCGACAAGCACGTGCCGCTCATCCACAACGTGATGAACACGGACCTGGTCGTGGCGGTCTCCGACGCCGCGACCGACACGCTCGACGTGCTGTTCAACACCGAGGTCGGGCGCGAGTACCTGGTGTCGCGCCGCGGCGTGCCGGCGGCGCTGGTCGCCGCGCTCGGCTCGTTCGGCCTGTCGAGCGTCTGCAACGTGCTGGCCGCGATCAAGACGGCGAAGTACTACGGGTTCGGACCCGACGACCTGGTGCTGACGGTGGCCACCGACGGCGCGGCCATGTACCGCAGCGAACGGGAGAAGTCGCTCGCCCGCTACTTCGGCGGCGCGTTCGACGCGGTGCGCGCCGGCGAGGTGTTCGGCCAGCACCTGCTCGGCGCGGCCACCGACCACCTGCTCGAACTGTCGGCGATCGACCGGTCGCGGATCTTCAACCTGGGCTACTACACCTGGGTCGAGCAGCAGGGCGTGACCGTGCAGGAGTTCACGGCGCGGCGGCAGGCGTCGTTCTGGCGCGGGCTGCACGACATCCTGCCGGTGTGGGACGCGATGATCGACGAGTTCAACGGGCGCACGGGCGTCACATGCTGATCGCCGAGTGCGCCGGGTGCGGCGCCCGGTTCACCGCGTCCGGCGCCGGCGGGGTGCCGTTCGCCTGCCCGAACGCACGGGCGGGCGACGACATCGATCATGTGATCCGCCCGGCCGGTCCGGCCCGCGTGGCGTTCCCGGGACCCGGGGATGCCAATCCCTTCATCCGCTATCGTTCCCTGCTGGCGTCGCACGCGCTCGCCCTCGGGCGCGGTGCCGGCGACGACGTGTTCGTCGGCCTGGTGCGACGGCTCGACGCCGCGGTCGCGGGCCTCGACGGCAGGGGATTCGGGGTGACGCCGTTCGGCCCCTCACCGGCGCTGGGCGCGCGGACCGGCCTCGCCGGCGGCGAGGTCTGGGTCAAGGACGAGACCGGGAACGTCTCCGGCTCTCACAAGGCCCGTCACCTGCTGGGGCTGATGCTCTGCCTGCTCGTGGAGGAGTTACGCGGCGGCGGCGAACGAGAGCGGCGGCGGCTCGCGATCGCCAGCTGCGGAAACGCGGCGCTCGCCGCGGCGGTCGTCGCGCGGGCGGCCGGCTGGCCGCTCGACGTCTTCGTGCCGCCGTCGGCTGCCCCCTCCGTGCTGCGCCGTCTCGCGGACCTGTCGGCCACGGTCCATGCGTGCCGACGCGTCGAGGGCGTGCCGGGCGACCCGTGCTACGCGGCCTTCCTGCGGGCGGTCGCCGGCGGCGCCGTCCCGTTCTGCTGCCAGGGCAGCGACAACGGCCTCACCATCGACGGCGGCAAGACGCTGGCGTGGGAGATGATCTCCGCGCTTGGGGAATCGTCGGGGACGAGCGGCCGCGGCGCCGACATCGACGCCGTCTTCGTGCAGGTCGGCGGCGGGGCCCTGGCCAGCTCGATCGCGCAAGGGTTCGGCGACGCGCTGGCCTGCGGGGCGATCCGGCGCCTGCCCCGCCTCTATACCGTGCAGACGCGCGGTGCCTTCCCGCTCAAGCGGGCCTACGACGCGCTGGCCGAGCGGATCCTCGTGCGCGTGCCGGCCGTCGTCGCACAGGGCTTCATGCCGGCACCGGACCGGGAGCGCGCCGAACTCATGGCTGGCTTCCCCGGCCTCATCGACGACGAAGTGGCGTACGCGCGCCGCCACCGGTCCGCCTTCATGAAACCGTGGGAGACGACGCCGGAGAGCGTGGCGCACGGGATCCTGGACGACGAGACGTACGACTGGGCGGCCGTCGTCGAGGCGATGCTGAAGACGGGCGGGTGGCCGCTCGTCGTCGGCGAGGATCGGCTGCGCGAGGCCAACGCCACCGCGCGCGAGACGACGGGCGTGAACGTCGATCACACGGGGTCGGCCGGCCTGGCCGGCCTGATGAAGGCGGTCGCCCTCGACGCCCGCCTCGCGACCGAGCGGATCGCCGTCGTCTTCTCCGGGGTCAGCCGATCGTCCTGACCGGCGCCGGCATGCGTGCATCACGTGCATGCAGCGCCTATACTAAATGCATGCAGTATACCGTGCGGGACATCCCCGCTGCCGTCGATGCCGCGCTGCGGAAGCGGGCGCGTGCCGCCGACCAGAGCCTCAACCAGGCGACCGTCCAGGCGCTCATCGAGGGGACGGGCGCGGACGGCGCCGGGCGGAAGCGCCGGAGCCTCGGCGACGTCGCGCGGACGTGGCGAGCCGACAAGGCCTTCGATGCCGCGATCGACGCGCAGGACCAGGTTGACGAGGCGCTCTGGAAATGAACGTCGCCCTCGACACCCACCGCTACGTCGATCTCTGCAAGGGCGTGGCCGAGACCGTGACGCTCCTCGAGGAGGCCGAGACCGTGGTGGTGCCGTTCATCGTGCTCGGCGAACTCCGGGCCGGTTTCGCCCACGGCCGCCGGCAGGCAGAGAACGAGCGGACGCTGACGCGATTCCTGCTGAAGGACGGGGTTCGCGTGGTCTTCGCCGACGACCAGACGACGTTCCACTACGCCACCGTATTCCGGCAACTCCGGCTCCAGGGTACCCCGATCCCGACCAACGACATGTGGCTGGCGGCCCTGGTCCTGCAGCACCGCCTGGTCCTCCACGCCCGGGACGCCCATTTCGATCACCTGCCCCAGATCGTCAGGGTCTGACGCCCCGCGGCCCCTTGCGGCTACCTCGCCAACCTGATGAGCGCGTCCACGAGCCACCAGGCGCCAACCAGGCGGAAGACCCACAGGGTGTTGCCGATCCCGAGCAGGACGAGGTTGTGGAGCGGGAAGGGGCAGTGCGCCGGTGCGTCGGAGTGCTCGGCGCCACCCGGCATGAAGGGTGAACACGACGCCACGACGACGGTCGCGGCGACGACGACGCGGAAGACAAGCGCGTTGGTCTCGTGTGGCAGCAACGGGCGGCCGGCTGCGGCGGCTAGCGACGCGGCGAGGAGCCACGCCAGTGGCGCGAAAATGCCCACGGCGATCGGAACTCGGAACATGAAGACGAAGCCGAGGAAGCGGCGGGCCAGCTCGGCGTGACGCTCCGAGCACGCGCGCGTCGGCCACGTGCGGCCGCCGGCGACGACATCGACGGCGCGGGAGACGCCAACCCGGCCGCACCAGAGGCAGCGAACGTCGGAGAACTTCGCGGCCCACGGCTCCGCGAGGTACCGGTGGCCGAACATGATCGCGAGACCGATCGCCACCGACCAGCCGGGGCCGAGCGGCTGCTGGAGCAGCAGGAACAGCACCAGGGGGATGAACAGGAAGAGCGCGACGCCCTGGACGGTGAGAGCGACCATGGATGCCCTTGAACCTGGAGCCGTGAGTCGAGAGCGCAGGGCTTCAACCCCGCGCCTCTCTCTACCGCCTGGGCTGGTTCCGCTCGAGGCAGCGCCGAAGGACGCCCGCCGGGTCCGCGAACCTCGTGGCCAGGATCATCGCCGCGATGACGAACGGCTTGTGGCCCGCCTCGCGGTAGGTGTCGAGCCGATACCGCTCGAACACGGATGCGCTCACCTCGCCGGCCTTGCAGCTCACGTCGGTCACGTCGGCCGGCAGGCAGTGCATGTAGAGCGCCCGGCCGTCCTTCGTGAGCCGCATCAGGTCCTCGGTGCATTCCCAGCCCCTGAACCGGGCGTTGTTCGCCAGCGCCTCGCGCTCGAGTTCGGCCAGCTTCGCCGTTTCGCCCGCGCGCAGGATCCGGGTCCGCTCGTGCATGACGCGGGCGGGCGCCCAGCTCTTGGGATAGACGACATCCGCGCCGCGGAAGGCGTCCTCCATCGACCGGGCCACCGTGAACGACCCCCCGCTCCCGGCGGCGAACCGTCGGGCGGCCTGGAGCGGTTCCTCGACCAGGTCGTACCCCTCAGGGTGGGCCAGGACCACGTTCATGCCGAACCGCGTCATCAGCGCGACGATCCCCTGCGGCACCGACAGCGGCTTGCCGTAGCTCGGGGAGTAGGCCCAGGTCATCGCGAGCTTCTTGCCCTTGAGGGCCTCGAGGCTGCCGAACGTGGCGACGAGGTGCCGCAGGTCGGCGAGGCTCTGCGTCGGGTGATCGAGATCGCACTGGAGGTTGACCACCGCCGGCCGCTGGTGCAGCACGCCGCGCTCGGAGCTCTCGCACAGCGCGTCGCTGACCTGGCACATGTACTTGTGTCCCTCGCCGAGGAACATGTCGTCGCGGATGCCGATGACCTCGGTCAGGAAGGAGATCATCGCCGCCGTCTCGCGAACCGTCTCGCCGTGCGCGACCTGCGACGTCGATTCGTCCAACTCCTCGGTCATCAGGCCGAGCAGGTTGCAGCCGGAGCGGAACGCGTACCGGGTGCGCGTGGACTTGTCCCGGAAGATCGAGATCCCGAGGCCGGTCTCGAAGACGCGCGTCGAGACGCCGGCGGCGTAGACGTCCTCCAGGATCTCCGCGGCGAGCAGCACGGCGCGGATCGTGGGCTCGGGATACTGCCACGTGAGGAGGAAGTCCTTGTCGTGGAGCCTGGTGGGCAGCGACGCCAGTGCCGACAACTTGGAGGAGAGATCGTTCATCGTGTGAATCACTGTGCCCCGGCCGGTTGGGCGTCGTCAACCCCCAGCCCACCCTGCCAGCCGAGAACCGTCGTCGCTGCCCCGCGGCTCCCGCGGACAGGCCCGGGCCGGACGCGGCCAAGAGCCGAATGCCGTTCACGCTCGTCCGGGACGACTGCCCAGCACACGTGCCAGCGCCTCGGCCGGCAGGGCGATGGTGACGCCACGAAACGGCCGGCCGAACAGAGGGCCGAAATGCGTGCGGTCCCCCGTGACGAGCCAGGCCGCGCGCGCGGCGACCGCGGCCGCGAGAATGGGCGCATCCTTTGGAGGAAGGCCCTGCTCGATCGCCCAGGCGACCTCGGCGGGCGTCGGTTCAGGCTGAATCGTCAGCGCGCCCAGCAGCCGATCGACTCGCTGGACCGATGCCGGCCGCTTGACCCGGAGATTCCGGACCGCCTCTTCGACGGCGAATGCCGAGCTCACGAGCGCGCAGTGGCGCCGGCTCGCCAGCTCGAAGAGCGCCGCCGAGCGCCCCTCAGGGCTGCAGGCCGCGGTGAAGATGACGTTGGCGTCGAGGAAGAGCCGCATGGCGTCTCGTGGCGGTCAGCGCGACGGCTTGAGCTTCCGCGCGAGCCTCGCCGACTCGGCCGGCGTGATCCGATCCGCCTCTTCGAACTCGCGAACACGTGCGTCGCTGTACATCTCGACGGGATAGACCACGGCCTGCCTCAGCACGATCGATCCATCGTCGGCGGCCTCGACCATGAAGGTCTGCTCGGGCGAGATCCCAAGACGCCGGAGGATGGCCCGCGGGATCGAGACCTGGCCGCTCTTGCCAAGTTTCACAAGTTCCATGAAATAACTATATCATGGCTGCAGACGCCAGGCTCAGGGCTCAAGCCAAGAGGGAGGTTGCTCGCTGTCCCGAAGCCAGCTTCTATTTGGGAGCGCGGTTTCGACCCGGCGCAGGCGTTCTGCCAAAGGCCGGTCTCACAGGTCCGCCCGCAGCGCCTGGGCGGGGTCAACGGCGCCGGCCCGCCGGAGCGGACCAGCCGCCGCCAGGACGCCGAGGCTCAGCTGGAACAGGACGGTGCCAACGACCGTGATGGAATCTGCGGCCCGAAGGCCAAAGAGCTCGTTGCCGAGCATCCTGCCGAGTCCCGATCCGGTGAGGCACCCGAGGATTAACCCGCCAAGGCACGGGACCGCGACTTGGCGAAACACGAACGCCGCGGTGTCCAGCCCCGACGCCCCCAGGGCCTTTCGCAGCGCGATCTCGCGCGTCCTGTTCGCCACGAATTCGCTCAGGGCGCCACTCACGCTGAACGCCGTCAGCAGCAAGACGACCAGCGCCGAGAGCACGAGCAACCGCATCGTCCTTTCGCGCGCGTAAATCGTCCTCGCGAACAGATTGCGGAGCGTTTCGGGATCATCGATGATGACGCGTCCGTCCATCCTGGCGATCTCATCGACGACGTGGCTGGTCACGTCCCGCGCACGTCCGGCTGGTCTGACGACGACATGCGCGAGCGGCGCATTCGCCTGGGTGTCTCTGCGCAGGACGTACAAGGTCGCCCAGGTCCCCTGGGTCGGTCCGCTGTGGTGGACATCCTTCACCACACCGATGACGTGGAGCCGAACACCCCCCAGACGGATCCCAGCCTGGAGTGGGTCCGTGGATGCCAGATGCGCCCGGCAGAACGCTTCGTCCACCACGGCCACCGGCGCTCCGCCCCGGTCGTCTTCGTCCGAGAATGCCCTCCCCCGATTCATCTTCATGCCGGCCGACTCGAAGTAGCCGGCCGACACCTGCTGGGCCACGACGGGACCCAGCGCCTGGACGGGTTGTCCGGGGACCTCCAGAGCCAGTCCGCCGCCGAGTGTCACCGTCATCCGGCTCAAAGGGGGCGCGTCCGACAGCCCCGCTGATGCCACGTCGGGAAGGGCACGAACCCGGGCCAGTGCCGCGTCGAAGAAGGCCGACTGCGCATCGGCGGTGCCGTACTTCTCGACGGGAAGCAGCACCCTGACCACGAATGACTCCCCGGCCTCGAACCCAAGGTCCACGGCTACGATGTTCATCATGCTGCGCAAGAGGAGGCCGGAGACGAGGCCGATCGACGTCGCCGCCGCCATCTGCACGGTCACCAAGACGCCGAGGACGATCCGTCGGCGCCGCCCGAACGAAATGGACTGTCCCGCCTCCCGCAAGCCGATGGCGAGTCGCTGGTTTCGCAGCACCCACACGCCCACCCCGGCCAGCGCCAGGGCGCTCAATCCCCCGAGCCCGGCGGCTGGAATCAGCAGGCGATAGCCCACCGGCGCACGAAAGGCGACATCGCCCCCTTGCGACAGGTCGATCCACCAGAGGGCCGCCTTCGCACAGACCACGGCGAAGAGGGCCCCGGGCAATGTCCACCAGAATGCGCGTTGAAGAATGAGACGGCCGAGCCGTGCGCGGCTGGCGCCCAACGCGTGACGGACCGCCATCTCCGGCTCCCGGCGGATGAGGTCGGCGACAACCAGTCCCACCGCACTCGCGCAGCCGACGAGCACAGCCAGGACCGCGACCGCCAGCAGCATCGGCTGCATCTGGCTCACCTCGCGAGTCCTCCACTGAGACAGAGGAATGGCATAGGTTTCTCGTCGCGCATTCGTGTCCGGATGTTCCGAGGCCAGACGACGAGAAATCGACGTGGCCTCGCGCTGAGCGGCTGGCAGCGCGGCGGTCTCGCGCAAGCGGCCGACGACGGTCAGCGCCGGTAAACTGCGGTTCTGGCGTCTGGAGCCGAGCGTCGCTGCCACTCGCCCACCGGAATTCGCTGAGGCTGGTGCCAGGAGAGACCCCGCCGTGTCGCTCTCTTCGAAGAGTTGGTGACGCGGCCGAAGAAGGTCCACCACATCGTCTGACAGCACGCCGACGACCGTAATCGCGGCGCCATCGACTCGCACCGTCCGTCCGACGATGCCAGGGTCAGAGGCCAACTGCCGGGCCCACAGCCGTTCGGTGACCAGCGCCACCGGCGTAGCGCCCGGCTCGAAGTCGCCCTCCGCGAGGACCCGGCCGAGTCGGGGCCGCACGCCGAGCACCGCCATCATGTGGTTCGTTACGAGAATTCGGCTGACCCAACGCGTTCGCCCCCCGACCTCCCAGACGGTCGGATCGGCAGACGTCAATCCGCCGACCGCCTTGAAGACGTGTTGGCGCGCTTCGAGATCCTCGAAATCGGGCCACGAGAGTTCCGCCTTCTCGACCTGGCGAGATCCCAGGTCGTAAGGCCCCTGATTCTCGAGAACCACGAGGCGATCGGGCTCCACGTAGGGTTCGGCCACGAAAAACAGGTTCTGCCAGACCGACAAGACGGCCGTGCTCGCCCCCACGCCGAGAGCCACGACCAGACCAACGGTCGCCGCCATTCGAACCGAACGGGCTGTCGCCACGCGCCACCTCCAAGCCAAATCCGGAGCCGCACTTCGGCTGCCACACGTCACACAACACGCAGGCCATCAGACTACTTGGCGCGTTCCCGACTGTCGCTCTTTCGTGTGAAGACTTGGATGATCTCCCGCGGACCCGGAAACAGTTGGTCGATGGTGAGGGTCTGCCCTTCGTCCGAGAGCGACCATCGCTCGGTGTACTCGATGGATGCCTGGTCACTGGCCCTGGTCATCTTGACTCTCCACAGCAGGGCTCCGTTCTGTCGCCGGAGTGAACGTGCGTACACATCCCCGCCTCCGACCGTCTGCTTACAAAGCTCCCCGTCAGTCGAACAGGCGTACTTGTCGATCACCTTTCGGAATCGAAACTCGACAACCACTTCGGTGGCACGATCCACGACTTCCAGATCGATCGCGCGGGCACCCGACGGGTGCAACACGCTGCGCGTCGGGTCCAAGGTCCACGAACCGGAGAATACGGGAGCACGCGGCGACATCTGAAGCGCCGCCAAGAGGAAGGCCAGCAACCCGAAGATCTTCATCGTAAACCTCCCAGCAGGTATTTCAGGCGGACCGACTACCCTCTGGCCGACCGAGAGTTCCCTGCCCCCGCGAAGTACTCGACCTGACGTCGTCTCATAACCCTTCTCCAACCCCCGGATGAAGTCATCGGTCCCGCTCGCCCTTCCGGCGGCGCTCGACCGCTGATCATTCCATGCCTCCTCGATGTGCCCACCGGCCCCTATGCTCAGGCGGACGGACGTTCATGGCGCCTGCTTGGACAGCCCGGTGCTGGCCGGGTCCGGCGAATTGACGGTCACGGTCATAACGACCCCAACCGGCTGGCCATGGAGCTGCTGCGGTGTAAACCGCCACCGGGAGGCGGCAAGTTGCGCCGCGTTGTCGAAGTCCTTCCTGATGCCTCGCAGGACACAAGAGGAAATTGGCACGCCCTGCTCGTCGATGGCCAGCTCGAGAATCACCACGCCTGAAGGGTAGGGCTTGGCAACCTGGCTCATGTCCGGAATTGCGTTCACGAGCTTCTTTGGTAGGGGACCTGGACACCCAACGCGACACCACCGAGCAGGGGTCTTGAACACGGCGGGGCAACAGAGCACGGCAGACACACACGGACGAGGGGCGTTCTGGTAGGGAACCGACGGTTGCGTCCGGTCCGAGCGTTCCGCAGGCACCACCAACCACGCCGCGAGCGCGAACAGGCTGACCAATCGCGTCACGGCGCAGCCCTCCTCAACAGGTTTGGACACCGGATTCGGTGAGAATGGCCCCTCGCGGCGTCCTGACCAGCGCCGATGGGTCGGTGGCTGATTCCATGCGGATGTCGCGATCCGTCAGTTGGGGCGCCACACATCTGCGCGAGGAGGGGCGGGTCGAATTCAGGAGTGTGGTTGGCGAGACCATTGATTCGAGTCCGCTGCCCGCCAATCAGTCTCCCGTGCACCCTCCGTGATCCGCTACCCGCTGATGTGGAGGCTAGAAGTCGTCGCCGGCGATCCGTTCGAAGTAGAGGCCGGTCCAACCCGACACGTCGAGGCCGTGGCACCTGACGCAGGTCACCTCCGGCACGGCGATCTGGCGGATGGCATTCCGGAGGGCGCGGGAGAAGTCGTGGGCGACCAGCACGAGCCGCGGCCGTGCCGAGAAGTCGACCGCCTGGTCGCGGTACATTCGACGGACGACTTCGAGATTGCGGCCGATCCACTCGGCGTGGTCCAGGCCGCGGATGAGCAGGCTGCCCGTCGCCGAGAGGTCCACGTCGACCACCACCAGCCGTCCCGCCTCGTCGAGCGCGAGCACGTCGATCGGGCCGTCTGGGCCTCCCGGGACACCGTAATCGATGGCGCGCAGGCGGGCTTCGAGGGCGCTCGGTGAGGCCTGGATCGTCGCCACGACCTGGTCGCGCGTGAGGCTGGCGGCCGGGCGCAGCAGCAGCGTGCCGGCGCGATGGCGTGCCGCCGCGCGCTCGCGCAGGGAGGTCACCCGCGCGACGGGCGCGTCAGGAGGCGCCTGGGCAACAGGAGCGGCCGGCACGAGTGGGGCGGCCGGCACAACGGGACTTGCCGGTGCCACCGGTTGGGCTGGCGCGAGGGGCACAACGGGACCGGCAGGCGCCGCCGGTTGGGCTGGCGCGAGGGGCACAACGGGGCTCGCCGGCGCCGCCGGCTGGGCTGGCGCGGGGGGTTCCTCCGAACCTGCGGGCGGTTGCGTGGCCACCGCGGGCGGCTTCGGGGGGACCACGAGCGACGGCGAGGCTGCTTCCGGCGGTCGGGGGCCGACGGCGGACGCTGCCGCCTCCGGCCGACGACGGGAGAGGAACAGGGGAGACAACTCCTCCAGCCCTCGCCCGAGCGTCCGCGCCGGGCGCGGGCTCGACCCGGACGCCGCCGCCGTCACGGGTCCTGTTTCGCGCCGCGACGCCGCGTCACCCATCGATGGCACCAGCGTGGAGACTTTCCGCGTCGGCGAGACCCTCCTTCACGACCAGGATCGAGTTGTACCCGCCAAACGGCGCGGGTTCGACGGCCGGGTTGAGCGGGTCGTTCAGCCAGCGTCCGTCCACGACGTAGCGGTAGCAGTAGCGTCCGGGTTCGAGCGGCACGACCTTCGTCCAGACGCGGCCGATGGGCCGCATCTCGCTGCCGTCAACCACCCAGCCGTTGAAATCCCCGGCGAGCTGGACCGTGCGCGCCTCGGGCGCCTCGAGCGCGAACATCACCCCGTCGGCGGTCAATCGCGGGCCGGTCGGAGACGGCGCTCCCGTGTCGTCGGCCGCCCGCGGCACGATGCCCAGTCCCTCCTCCTCCTGGATGACCTCCGCGCACAGCAGGGCGTAGTCGTCGAAGCCCACGCAGCGCTGGCAGTACTCGGCGATCGGGAGCGCGTGACTCGCCGCCTCCGCCAGCTTGACGCTGTGGCGGATGACCGTCTGGTAGCACCGCCCGTCGAGATGGCGCCGGATCTCCTCGCCGACCTCTCGCGCGAATCTCGTCCGCCCGCAGAACATCGTCAAGAGCGCGTGCGGCGTGACGACGTGCCCGGCGTCGCGGGCCAGTAGGTCGAACGTCTCGAGCAGCTTGGCCACCCCGTGCAGCGAGAAGAAGCCGGGCTCGATCGGCACGATCGCTTCCGTGCAGGCCATCAGCGCGTTGAAGTTCAGGACGCCCAGGCCCGGCGGGCAATCGACGACCAGGTAGTCGTACCGCTCGCGCAGCGGGTCGATCAGCCCCGAGAGCAGGCTCTCGCGACCCTGGACCCCGACCGAGATCTCGGACAGCCCGCTCAGGAGGATGTTCGACGGCACGAGGTCGAGGTTCGTGCCGACCCTCAGCCGCACGTCGTCGAGAGACGCCGGCCGGCCGGCGAGCCTGGCGGCGAGCACGTCGGAGATCGTGGCGGACAGGTCGTCCGCCTTGCTGACCAGCCCGAGCGTGGCGTGTCCCTGCGGATCCATGTCCACGACGAGGGTCCGCCGGCCCGCACGCGCGAGGAAGGCCGCGAGATTGATGGCGGTCGTCGTCTTGCCGCAACCGCCCTTCTGGTTGACGATGGCGATGGCTCGCATGACACGCTCCTCCTTGCGAGAAACCTCGGGATGGCCCGGACGACCCGGCGAGCACGCCCGCAACCGCGACCGGAGGAACAACTCGGCGGCGGCCGCGTGAGCGGAAAGGACTGACCACGTCACGGTGGGGGCGGGCCACGACCGCATGGGTCGCCTCGAACCTGGTGGACGGAGGACTGGGGGTTCGAGTGGGCCGATGATAGCAAAGCGGCCGGGTGGCGACAACAACTTGTTGTGGCCGGGTCCCGCCCCCCGCCCCAGGGGTTGTTTACCGCCGGCCGGCCGCCACGTAGTCCTGCGCGAACTCCGCGTAGAACCGCGCGGCGAGCGTCAGGTGCTCGACCGGGCACTGATCCTCCGGCGTGTGGGCGTGCACCTCGTTGGCCGGGCCGAACCCGAGCGTCGGCACGCCGAACATCCCGCACGTCGCGACGCCGTTGGTCGAGAAGGTCCACTTGTCCACGACCGGTTGGCGTCCGAGGACGGACGTCGCGGCGGCCACGGCGGCGCGCACCGCTGGCGTCTCCTCCTCGACGACCCAGGTCGGATAGTACTTCCTGGTCGGATAGGTGAGGCCGGTGTACGACTCGCGCGCGTAGTCGAGGACCGTGACGCGCGCGCCGGCCTGCCGGACGCTCTCGAGCGCTTCGACCTGCGCCACCGCCTTTTCGAGCGTCTCCCCACGGGTCAACCGGCGGTCGAGGTGGATCGTGCAGCTGTCGGCCACGGCGCACAGCGAGGGCGAGGTGGACCGGATCTCGGAGATCGTCACCGACCCCTTGCCGAGGAACCGGTCGGCGTCGGCGGCCAGCCGGTCGTTCAGGCGCTCGATGTCGGCGACGATCGGGGCCATCTTGTAGACGGCGTTGACGCCCCGCTCGGGCGCCGATCCGTGGCAGGAGAGGCCCTGCGTCCGAACCTCCATTTCCATCCGGCCCCGATGCCCGCGGTAGACCCCGAGGTTGGTGGGTTCGGTGATGACGACGACCTCCGGCTTCAGCACGCCTTCCTTCAGGATGTACTGCCAGCAGAGCCCGTCGCAGTCTTCTTCCATGACGGTGCCGGTCACCCAGAGCTGCGCGCCGTCGAGCAGGCCGAGTTCCTTCGCGATGCGGGCCCCGTGGACGGCGGCCGCGATGCCCGCCTCCTGGTCCGACGCGCCGCGGCCGTAGATGACGCTGTCGCGCAGATCGCCGCGATAGGGGTCGCGCGTCCAGGTCGTGGGATCGCCGACGCCCACCGTGTCGAGATGGCCGTCGATGGCGACGACGACCGGGCCGCTTCCGACCCGACCGAGCACGTTGCCGAGGCCGTCGACCTTCACCTCGTCGAATCCGACCCGCCGCATCTCGGCGGCCACCCGCGCGACGACCGCGCGCTCGCCGGCGCTCTCGGACGGGATCGCGATCATGTCGCGGAGAAACGCCGTCATCTCGCCGGTGTACCGCGCGGCGAGACTGGCAACCGATTCGGCCTGGGACGGCATGGCGTCAGGTCTCCATTGGGGACAAGGATCGGTCATCATTCGGTCGTGCGATCGTGCGATCGGGCGATCTGGCGACCGGCGCTCGGTAATCATTAAATCGCAAGATCGCAAGATCGCAAGGTCGAAAGATCGCCTGAATCGGGTTTGACAGCGCCGACAGCCCGTGGTACTTGATTGGACACACCCGATGCCCGACGGAGGAGTGCCCGATGGTCGATCCGAAGCTGGTCGCCGAACTCGCCCTGAAGACCGGGGTCTCCCGCTCCAACGCCGAGGCACTGCTGGTTGCCCTCGGCGAGATCTTTCCGGAGCGCCTTCCGCCGGCGCCGGTGGGGTGCGCGCCGGATCCTCGCGAGGTCCAGGCGCTCATCGCCGCCGCCGAGCAGCACCCGCTCGGCCTCGAGTACCTTCTCGACGGGGACCTCTCGTCGGTCGCCATCACGTTCCAGGTGCACGCGTTTTCGGTGGACGCCGCCAGGCAGCAACTCAAGCGGCAGGTGCTCTAGATCGCCGAGGGCGACGCCGGGGCGACACACGACAGGCGGGGGGCTGAGATGGGCTTGCCGGAATCGGTCATCGCCTGCGAGTGCTGGGCGCGCGACGGGCTCCAGTCGATGCCGGTGCTGGTGTCCACCGACCACAAGGTCGAGATGCTCGACGCCATCGCCCGCGCGGGCTTCCGCAAGCTCGAGGTCACCTCCTTCTCGCACCCGAAGCTGCTGCCGCAATTCGCCGATGCCGCCGAGGTGCTCAGGAGGATCGAGAGGCGACCGGGCGTCTCGTACGTCATCCTGATGCCGAACACGAAGGGCTTCGATCGCTTCGAGGTCTGCCAGCGCGAGGGCTATGGCGCGGACGAGATCATCCTGATGATCTCGTCGAGCGAGAGGCACAACCGGCTCAACTTCCGGGCGACGCACGCCGAGGCGATGGAGGAGCACGCGGCCATCATGCGGCGGGCGCACGCGCTGGGGGTCCGCGTCATCGGGTGCGTCGGGACGGTCTACGGCTGCCCGGTGAAGGGCGACATCACGACGGCGGAGGTCGCGAAGATCGTCCGTTTTTACCTCGACGAGGGCGCGCAGACCATCATGCTCGGCGACACGACCGGCGTCGCCAACCCGAAGCTGGTGCGCGAGCGGGTGGGCGAGTTGCTGGGCATGTTCCCCGCCGCCGAGTTCATCGCGCACTTCCACGACACGCGCGGAACGGGCGTCGCCAACTCGATCGCCATGCTGGAGCTGGGCGTCCGCTACGTCGATTGCTCGCTCGGCGCCATCGGCGGGCAGCCCGCGACGGGGGCGGCCAAGTACTCCGCCGGCTTCACGGGAAACACGTGCAGCGAGGACCTGATCGCCGTGCTGGAGGAGATGGGAACGAAGACCGGGATCGACGTGGAGCGGCTCTTCGACGCCGGCCGCCGCGCCGAGGACATCCTGGGCCAGCGGCTCCGGTCGAACGTGATCCGCAGCGGCCCGGTCATCCACGGCGAATCGTCGCCGGAGAAGGAACCGGGGACGGCGATCACCTCTTAGAAGCCGATTCCCCTTCAATCGATCAGCAGGAAGCTGAGGCTGCCGATGATTCCCTCGTAGAGGAGCGCCATCTCCGCCGCCGGCCTCAGCGATCGCGGGCCGGTGAACAACCGATCGGCCGATGCGTCGATGACGGTCCACCCCTCGTCGAACGCAACCCGCAGGCCGCCGCCTTCGAAGCTCCGCGCGCCCCGGTCGATCTCGAGGCGCATCTCCTCGCCTTGCTCGCGCCGGCGCACGATTCGCCCCTCGATCCGGAAGGCGTTGTCGGCCTCGGCGGAGAACGCGGCGGCATCGAGGAAGAGCCTGGGCTTGTCGAGGTAGGGGCGGCCGCGGTGCACGCAGAAGGTCTGGCAGTCGTCACACTCGTTGCAGAAGTCGTCCACGTGCAGGATCTGGCGCGGCTGGCGGACGACGAAGTCCTCCTGACCGACGACCGCGACCCGTCCGCTGGCGACGGCGAGCACCGGCAGGCGCCAGCGCACCGGCTCGATCGTGAACGTGTAGTTGGCGCGGTTGGGGCACACCTCGACGCACTTGTCGCAGAAGGTGGTGCACTGGACGCACCGCCGGGCTTCCTCCCGCGCGGCTGGCGCCGAGAGCGTGGCTTCGATCAGCGCGAAGTCGCCCCGCTCGGCGATTGAGAGCATCGCGGGCCGCCGCGGTTCGATCCGGCGCGCCCGCGTCCTCTTGAGCGCGACGATGTCCGAGTCGCTCAGCCCGGGCCGGCGCCACGCCCGTTCGACGAAGGTCACGCCCAGGTGCCGGCAGATCGATTCGGCGGCGGCCCGGCCGTCGGCGCACGCCGAGATGATGCTGCCCGGCTCGACCACCACGTCGCCCCCCGCGAACACCCCCTCCGGTCCCGCGCACCGCGTCGCCTCGTCCACCACGACACCGCCGCCGCGGTGGCGGCTGATGCCGCTGCCGTCGAGGAAGGCGAGGTCGGGCAACTGGCCCACCGCGACGATCACCGTGTCCGCCGGCACGACGAACTCGCTTCCGGCGAGCGGCGCCGGCGCCGGGCGGCCATCCGGCCCGGGCTCGCCGAGCGTGTTCCGCACGCACCTGACGCCGGTCACGCGGCCGTCCGCGCGCAGGACCTCGACCGGCGACACGAGTTCCTCGAGCCGGTTGCCTTCTTCGAGAGCGCCGTCGAGTTCGTCCGGCGCGGCCGGCATCTCGCGGCGGGTGCGCCGGTAGAGCAGCGTGACCGGCCGCCCGGCGAAACGCCGCGCCGTCCGGACGGCGTCCATCGCCGTGTCGCCGCCGCCCACGACCACGACGTCGGGCCCCAATTCGACGCGCTCTCCGCGCCTCGACCGGTCCAGCAGATCGAGCGCGGGCACGACGCCGGGTCCTTCGGCTCCGGGCACTCTCAGCGGGGCGTCGCGCTGGAACCCCGTGGCCAGGTAGACCGCATCGAACCCCCGCCGGAGCAGCGCCTCGGGCGGCCCGTCGATTGGCTCGTTGAGGCGGATATCGACGCCGAGGGCGACGATGCGCGCGATGTCGCGATCGATGATCGACGACGGCAGCCGGAAGGGAGGGACCACGCGCAACATGCCGCCGGCCGCGTCGCGCGCCTCGAAGACGGTGACGGCCACGCCGCTCAGCGCCAGCGACGCCGCGGCCGACAGCCCCGATGGGCCGCTGCCGACGACGGCGACCGTGCGCCCGGTCGGCGTGCGCCGCGCGGCGACGCCGTCGGCCCGGCCGTGCTCCTCGGCGTAGCGTTTGAGCGCGCGGATCGCGACGCTCTCTTCGTAGTCGTTGCGCGTGCAGCGCGTCTGGCACAGGCGGGTGCACACGTAGCCGGTCACGCCCGGCATCGGGTTGCGCGCGAGGATCACCTCGAGCGCGCGATCGGGGTCTCCCTGCGCGATGTGCCAGGCGTACTCGGGCACGTCCTGCTCGACGGCGCAGGCCTCCACGCAGGGCGCGACGACGCAGTCCCACAACCCGAGCGGCGACGCCACTTTCGGCAGGCCGTGGGGGAAGGCGCTCTTGCGGTACCTGGGATGACGGGCCGCGACGTCAGCGGCCGCGCGCACGTTCGCGAGGCGATCGGCCGAGAGGTCGGCCAGTGTCGATGCGCCACGCTCCCGCATGGCCGTCTCGATCGCCTCGACCCACTGTCCCATCCGCGCCACGCCGCCGGGCTTGAGGAGGTCGGTGCACCCGGTGACCGGCAGCGCGCCGCAGGCCAGGATGTCGGCGACGTTCACCGCGTCGGCGCCGGCCGAGAACGAGACGTGCAAGTCGCCGCCGAACTCGTGCAGCAGGCGGTTGTAGAGCCGCATCGTGACCGGGTAGAGGGCCCGGCCCGACAGGTACATCTCGCCGCCCGGCAGCCGTCCCGCGCGGTTCCGCACGGCGAGGGTGTTGCTCAACTTGACGCCGAAGGTGAGGCCGCGCGCGGCCGCGATTCGGCGCAGCGAGCCGATGAGCTCGACGGCCCTCCCGTATTGCAGGTCGTGCGCGAACGTCTCGTCGGCAACCTCGATCTCCCGGAAGCCGAGGTCGTCGCGGAGACTCGAGCGCACGTCCCGCGGCCCGAGCAGCGTCGGGTTCAGCTTCACGACCGTGTGCAGGCCGCGCTCCTCCAGGCAGTAGCGCGCGATCCGCTCGATCTCGTCTGGCGGGCACCCGTGCATCGTCGAGAGGGTCACGCTGTTCACGACCTGGTCGGGGATTTCCACGCCGGCGAGCGACGGGAAGTCGCGGCGGAGCGAGGCGCGGACCTGGTCGAGCGGCCCGGACGCGTCGGCCAGCGTATCCATGAACCGCGTCATGCGCGGATGGCGGATCCCGGAGAGATCGTAGCCGACGCTCATGTCGAAGATCGCGTCGGGCGCGCCCCAGCCGAGCACGCGGGCCAGCACGTGGACGAGCGCCCAGGCGACGACGTATTCGTGGGCCGACTGGTCGAGCGAAAGTTCCTGCGACCACTCGACGTTGTAGCCCTCGTCGGTCATGTCGATGCACGGCCGCGGGATGACGAGGTCGTCGCGGACCTGCACGGTCTTCAGCTCGATGAACCGTCCGCCGGCCAGCCACGACGCCACGATGTTCTGGCTGAGCTGGGTGTGCGGGCCGGCCGAGGGCCCGATCGGCGTCGCGAGCCGCTGGCCGAACAGGCGCGGCACGCCGAGCGGACGGGCGGGCTCGTAGAAGAGCGCGGCGGGGATGTCGAAGATCGACCGCCTGGATTCGAACTCGGCCAGCACGCGCCGCAACTGGGTCCCGAACGACTGGATGCGCATGAGGTCGGACATAGTCGAGAGTAGGGTACCAGACTTCTCGCTTTACGCCTTACGCCCCACGCCTTACGGGCTGACGCCTTACGACTCGCGCAGGGCTGAAGCCCTGCGCTATCTGGGTACTCTCTTCAGATAGCGCAGGCCTTTAGGCCTGCGCCATACGCCTGGCAGCCGACCCAGGAGTGACCCGTGAAACTCAGCCATGAGGCGCAAGGCGTGAGCCGCAAGGCGTAAGGCGCAAGGCGTAAGGCGTGCGCCGGTGCCCGTGCTAAACTTCTCTGTTTAAGGGATCGCGGAAACAGCCGGCTGTAGGGCCGGCGGCCGGTTTACATGGGTCACGACTGGATCTCCGTTCGCGGCGCCCGGGTGCACAACCTCCGGAACATCGACGTCGATATTCCGCGAGGCAAGCTGGTGGTCATCACCGGCCTCTCCGGCTCCGGCAAGTCGTCGCTGGCCTTCGACACGATTTACGCCGAAGGACAGCGCCGCTACGTCGAGTCGCTGTCGGCCTACGCCCGGCAGTTCCTCGAGCAGATGGAGAAGCCCGACGTCGATCTGATCGACGGCCTCTCGCCCGCCATCTCGATCGAGCAGAAGACCACCGCCTCCAATCCCAGGTCCACCGTCGGCACCGTCACCGAGATCTACGACTACCTGCGGCTCCTGTTCGCCAACATCGGCGCCCCCCATTGCCACCAGTGCGGGCGGGCGATCTCGTCGCAGTCGCTGGCCCAGATCGTGGACCTCGTCCTCGCGACGCCGTCCGACGAGCGGATCAACGTCCTGGCGCCGATCGTCCGCGGCCGCAAGGGGGAGTTCAAGAAGGAGCTGGCGGCGCTCCGCGCCCGGGGGTTCACGCGCGCCCGGATCGACGGGCAGATGCGGTCGTTCGACGAGGAGATCGCGCTCGACCGCCGGCGCAACCACACGATCGAGGTCGTCATCGACCGGCTGCTGGTGCGGCCGGGCATCGAGCGCCGGCTCCTCGACTCGGTGGACATGGCGCTCGACCTGGCCGACGACATCGTCGTCATCAACAGCATGGAGGCCGGCGACCGGCTCTTCTCGCGGCGCCTGGCCTGCATCGAGTGCGGCATCAGCATGCCGGAGATGACGCCGCGCGCCTTCTCGTTCAACTCGCCGCACGGCGCGTGCGCGGAGTGCCAGGGGATCGGCGCGATGTACGACTTCGACCCGGCGCGCATCGTCCCGGACGACTCGCGGTCGCTCGCCGCCGGGGCCATCGCCCCGTGGGCCCAGGGAGACAAGCGGCTGGTGCGCGAGGCGCTCACGGCGCTCGGGCGGAATTTCGGCATCGACCTGGCGGTGCCGTTCGCCAAACTGCCCAAGAAGGCGAGGGACCTGCTCCTGCTCGGCCCCGACGCCGCCCGCCGCGCGCCGGGCAACGGCAACGGAGCGCCGCCGGGCGGCCGGACGGCGGCAGGGACGAGAGCCCGCCACGCCGCCGACCCGTACGGCCGCGACTTCGAGGGGATCGTCCCCAACCTGCGCCGCCGGTTCGAGGAAGGGACGTGGGCCGAGCAGGAGGAACTGGAGCGCTACCGGTCGCTGCGCCCCTGCCCGGCCTGCCACGGCGAGCGGCTCAAGCCTCAGAGCCGCAGCGTGCGGGTCAAGGGGCGGACGATCACGGAGTACGTGGACCTCCCGCTGGACGACGCGCTGCGGACGTTCGAGACGATGGACCTGACGAGCCGGGAGGAGATCATCGCGGGGCGCATCCTCCGCGAGATCCGGGACCGGCTGCACTTCCTCACCGACGTGGGCGTGGGCTACCTGACGCTCGGACGCAGCGCCGCCTCGCTGTCGGGCGGGGAGGGGCAGCGCATCCGGCTCGCCACGCAGATCGGCGCCAGCCTTCGGGGCGTGCTCTACGTGCTCGACGAGCCGTCAATCGGCCTGCACCAGCGCGACAACCGCCGGCTGCTGGCCACGCTCCGCCGGCTTCGCGACCTCGGCAACACGGTCATCGTCGTCGAGCACGACGAGGAGACGATCCGCACGGCCGACTACGTGGTGGACCTCGGCCCGGGCGCCGGCGAGCACGGCGGACGCGTGATCTTCCAGGGGCCGCCGTCGGCCCTGATCGCGGGGGAGGACGCGCCGGCGGACGCGGACGCGCCCGGGGGCGGGACGAGGTCGCTCACCGGCGAGTACCTGCGCGGCGAGCGCTCGATCGAGACGCCCGCCCGGCGGCGCCAGGCCGACCGCGGGACGCTGGTCATCCGCGGGGCCCGCGCGCACAACCTGAAGAACATCGACGTCCCGATCCCACTCGGCGTGCTCACCGCGGTGACCGGCGTCAGCGGCTCGGGCAAGTCCACGCTCGTCAACGACATTCTCTACCGCTCGCTCGCGCGACTGCTCTACCGGGCGGCCGACGAGCCGGGCGCGCACGCGGGGATCGACGGCATCGACCTCATCGACAAGGTCATCGAGATCGACCAGTCGCCCATCGGCCGGACGCCCCGGTCCAACCCGGCCACCTACACCGGGCTGTTCGCGTTCATCCGCGACCTGTTCGCCGTGCTGCCCGAGGCGAAGGCGCGCGGATTCCGCCCCGGCCGGTTCTCGTTCAACGTCAAGGGCGGCCGGTGCGAGACGTGCCAGGGCGACGGCGTCATCGCCGTCGAGATGAACTTCCTCCCGAACGTCTACGTGACGTGCGAGGAGTGCAAGGGGCGGCGCTACAACCGCGAGACGCTCGAGATCCGCTACCGCGGCAAGTCGGTCGCCGACGTGCTCGACCTGACGGTGGACCAGGCGCTCGAGCTGCTCGAGAACTTCCCGCCGATTGCCAACAAGCTGCGGACGCTCCGCGAGGTCGGGCTCGGCTACATCACGCTCGGCCAGTCGGCCACCACGCTCAGCGGGGGCGAGGCGCAGCGCGTCAAGCTCTCGAAGGAGCTGTCGCGCCGCGGCACGGGCCGCACGCTGTACATCCTCGACGAGCCGACGACCGGCCTGCACTTCGAGGACACGCGGAAGCTGCTCGACGTGCTCGGCCGGCTGGTGGACCAGGGCAACACCGTCGTGGTGATCGAACACAACCTCGACGTGATCAAGACGGCCGATTTCCTCGTCGACCTCGGACCGGAAGGGGGCGAGGCCGGCGGCCGGCTGGTGGCGTCCGGCACGCCGGAGGAGGTGGCGCGGTCGTCCCGGTCGCACACCGGCCGCGTGCTCGCCGAGGCGTTCGGCCGTCGGGTGGTGCCGTTCGACCGGCGGCTTGCAGGCTGACGGAACGTCGCGATCCGGCTACACTGTGTGGGGGGTGCGGGCCGCCCCCGGCCGGCGACCACGCGCGCTGCCGTCGCGCGTCTGGGGACTCAGGACCGTCATGGCATCACAACGGACCGTACGGCGTCCGGTCTCCTGCGCCGGGATCGGCCTGCACTCCGGGCAGACGGTCAGGCTGACGCTCGGCCCCGCCCCGGCCGGGTCCGGCATCAGGTTCCTGCGGACCGACGCGGGCAACGTGGAGATCGAAGCCCTGGCGGGCTCGCTGGCCGGCGCGCACTACGCGACGGTGCTGGCGCAGCACGGGCACAGGGTCGGCACGGTCGAGCACGTGCTCGCCGCGCTCGTCAGCCTCGGCGTCGACAACGTCGTCATCGAGCTCGACCGCGCCGAGGTGCCGATCATGGACGGCAGCGCCGTGCCGTTCGTGGACCTGATCCGCGAGGCCGGCGTCCGCGCCCAGCCGGCGCCGAGACGGTACCTGCGCGTCCTCCGCCCGGTGGAGCTCGTGCGCGAGGGGAAGCGGATCGCGCTCCACCCGAGCGACCGGTTCCGCATCAGCTACTCGATCAGCTTCGATCACCCCTTGCTGCGCCACCAGGAGCGGACGGTCACGGTGGACGAGCCGACGTTCGTCGAGGAGATCGCGCCGGCCCGCACGTTCACGTTCCTGAAGGAAATCGAGCAGCTGCGGCAGCAGGGGTACGCGATCGGCGGGTCGCTCGCCAACGCGGTCGTCGTCGGCGACGCGGGGATCCTCAACCAGCCGCTCCGGTTCGAGGACGAATTCGTCCGGCACAAGATGCTGGACGCGATCGGGGACCTGGCGCTGCTCGGCATGCCGGTCCTCGGCCACCTGGTGGTGCACCGGGGCGGCCACGACCTGCACACGGCCCTCGTGTCGAAGGTGCTCGACGAGCGCGACGCGTGGGAGATCGCCGATCAGCCCGAGGCGGCGGAGCCGTCCGACTCGCCGGTCGGCGCCGTGGTGTCGACGGGACGGTAGGGCGTCAGCCCCGTCACCGCGGTCACTTCAGGGTCTTCCCTCCCGAAGCCAGTTTCTCCACGTAGTTCGCCAGCCGGTCGTTCTCGAACCGGACCGTGTTGTGGAAGAGGCTCTCGGCCAGGTAGTCGCGCAGCTCGTCGGCGGTCATCTGCCCGACGAGGTGACGGATCTCGGCCATCATGTCCTCGTAGGACCGGTCGAACTGGCGTTTCGCCGTGACCTCGTGGAACAGCGCCTCGATGATGGCCAGCAGGTCGCCGTCGAGGGCGACGTCGACGCCGGTCGTCGTGGTGATGGTGCGCATCGCTACCCCCCGAAGCTCCGGACCGCGCTGGCCTGGTCGGGATGGATTTCGAGGAAATTCTGCGCGCCGGTCATCGTGAGCATCGTCTCGACGCGCTTCTGGACGCCGGCGAGCTTGAGCGTGCCGCCCGTGGCGGTCGCCTGCCGGTACAGGTCCATCAGGCACCCGATGCTGGCGCTGTCCACGTAGTTGACGCCCGCGAGGTCGATCACCACCTTCTTCTCGCCGGCGGCGAGCAGGCCGGCGACCGACGCGGCGAAGTCCGAGAGGAGCGGGTACATCAGCCGCGCCTCGCCCACGTGGACCAGGGCCACGTCCCCGGCGTGCGAAATCGTCAGGTTCATTCGCGTTCTCCCATCCGGCCGCTGGACGGCCCGTGCGTGTCGGGCCGGCCGCGGCCCGCTTCCTCGCGAAGCCGCAGGATCTGCCGGGCCAGCTCGCGCCGGCCCCGGTTGATGCGCGACTTGACCGTCCCCTCGGGGAGGTCGAGCCGCTCGGCGATCTCGAGGTACGAGAGCTCTTGCAGGTCGCGGAGCAGGACCGCGACGCGGAGCGAGGGCGGCAGCCCCTGGAGCGCCCGGCGAAGCAGGTTGGAGAGGTCCCGGTTCTCGAGCGTCGCCAGCGGGCTGGCCGTGGAGGAGGCCGGCGACAGGTCCTCGGCCGCCACGTCGCGGTCGATCGTCTGCCGTTCCTTCCGCACGCTGCGATAGTGGTCGATGCAGAGGTTCCGGCTGACGCTCACCAGCCAGGTCTGGAAGTTCGCCCGCCGGTCGAAGGTGTCGAGCGACCGGAAGATCTTGAGGAAGATCTCCTGCGTCAGGTCCTCGGCCTGCTCGTGCGATCCGACGAACTTGTAGGCGACGTTGAACACCTTGCGCCAGTGGAGCCGGACGATCTGCTCCCACGCCACCTGATCGCCGTCGAGGCACTGCTCGATGAGCGTGTCGATGCCGGGCGGCTGTTGGGTGGCGAGATCGGCGGTCATGAAGTCGAGGTCATCGGAGGGAAGGGCGATGATAGCAAAGCGTTTTTCGGCATGTCAAACCGCGGGTGGTCGGATAAGATCCTCCTTCGTGGTCACTGGCGCCTTCACCCTCGACCCCGTGTCCGGCCTGGCCTGCGATGGAATCCCGCTCGCCGAGGTCGCGGCGCGCGCGGGCACGCCGACGTTCGTCTACAGCGCGTCGTCGATCCGCGCGGCGTGGCGGAGGTTCGACGCCGCCTTCGCCGGCGTCCCCCACGCCGTCCATTATGCGCTGAAAGCCAATTCCACGCTGGCCGTGCTGAGGCTCCTGCGCGCGCTGGGCAGCGGCGCCGACGCGAACTCGGGCGGCGAGCTCGACGTGGCGACACGCGCGGGGTTCGAGCCGGGCCGGCTCGTGTTCACCGGCGTCGGCAAGACGCCCGCGGAGCTGGCGTACGCCCTGTCGCTCGGGGTGAAGACGATCAACGCCGAGTCGCTCGGCGAGCTGGAGCGGATCGACGCCATCGCCCGCGCCCGCGGCACGCGGGCCCGCGTCGCGCTGCGCGTGAACCCGGACATCGAGGCCGGGGCGCACCCGCACATCTCGACCGGCCGGCGCATCAACAAGTTCGGCGTGCCGATCGAGCTCGCGCGCGAGCACTACCGGCGGATGGCCGGCATGTCGGGGCTGCAGCCGGTCGGCATCCACGTGCACATCGGGTCGCAGATCACCGACGTGGCGCCGCTCCGGCAGACCGCCGAGGCCGTCGTCGAGGTGGTCCGGCAGCTGGCCGAGGACGGCATCGCGCTCGAGCACCTCGACCTCGGCGGGGGACTGGGGGTGTCGTACGACGGGACGCCCGCGCCGACCCCCGACGACTACGCGGCGGCCGTGCTGCCCATCGTCGGCCCGACGGGCCTCACGATCGTGCTCGAGCCCGGCCGGGCGATCGTCGCCCCGTCGGCCGTGCTGCTGGCCCGCGTGATCGACGTGAAGCAGTTCCCCGGCGCCCGGCCGTTCGCGGTCCTCGACGCGGGGATGACCGAGCTGATCCGGCCGGCCCTCTACGGCGCCTACCACCGGATCGAGGCGGTGCAACCGAGGCCGGGCGCCCAGCGTGCGACCGAGGTGGTGGGCCCTCTCTGCGAGAGCAGCGACGTCCTGGGGAAGAACCGGAAGCTGCCGCCGCTCGAAGTCGGCGACCTGGTCGCCGTGCGCGACACCGGCGCCTACGGGTCGGCGATGGCCTCCACCTACAACCGGCGGCCGCTGCCGTGCGAGGTGATGGTGGACGACGGGAGATGGGAGATCGTCAAGCGGCGGCAGACGGTGGACGAGATGGTCGCCCTGGAAGTCTGATCCGGCTGACGGCTGACGGCCGACGGCTGACGGCGGTTTCACGCGTGTCACGCGTGACACGGCCTTCAGCCGGCAGCCTTCAGCCGTCGGCCTTCAGCCGTGATTGCCTATGCCCGGTATGCTGATCGCCTTCGAGGGCCTCGACCAGAGCGGGAAGGAGACGCAGGCGCGGATGCTCGCGGCGCGCCTCACCGCGTCCGGACGGCAGGTGATGACCCTGTCGTTCCCGGACTACGCGACGGCGATCGGCGCCGAGCTCCACCGCGCCCTGCACGGCGAGCGGGAGTACGGCCCGGACGTCATCCAGATGCTGATGATCGCGAACCGCTACGAGTGGAAGCCCGCGATCCTCGAGGCGCAGGCCGAGGGGCGGATCGTCGTCGCGGACCGCTACCTCGCGTCGAGCGTGGCCTACGGCGAGGCGCAGGGACTCGACCCCGACTGGCTGCTGGCGGCGCAGAAGCACCTGCCGCAGCCTTCGCTCACGGTGATGATCGACATCGCGCCCGCCACGGCCGTGGCGCGCAAGCGGGTCAACCGCGACCGCTTCGAGCAGGACCTGGCGATGCTCGAGCGCGTGCGGGTGAGCTACCGCCGCCAGGCCTCGGCCCCCGGCTGGGCGGCCATCGACGGCGAGCGGGCGAAAGCGGACGTGGCCGCCGACGTGGCGGCGGCGGTCTGGACGGCGCTCTCGCTGCCATAGCGACGGCTTGCGGCTCGCGACTTGCGGCTGGCGGCGCGCGCGCGGCCTGCGCCATCTGGAGTTCGGGCGAAGATCCACAGATCGCGCAGGGCTTCAGCCCTGCGCAGCAGCGTCAGCGTAAGGCGCAAGGCGTAGGGCGTAAGGCGCAAGGCGTAAGGCGTGCTCAGAAGATGGCGCCTGGGGCAAGTGTCGAGGCCGCGATTCTGAGTCGCCGGCCGGGCCGGGCGCCTCGCTCGTCGGCCGCTCCGCGGGCCGGGAAAGCGTCCTCGCGGTGCCGCGATTTCCGGATCCGTGCGTCGGGCTTGCGCTATTCGCGCGGGATCGACCGCACGCGCTGCGCCCGGGAAATCGCGGCACGCGCTCGTCGCTTTCCGTGTCAACGGGGGACGGCCCGCTCCGAAGGCCTCCTCGCGAGGCATCCCGGCCCGCCGGCTCGATCCCGACTCGCGGCCTCGTGGCGACGCGGCCCGGTGGGCTCGATGCCGCGCCGCAGAAGCCATTTTCATGGGCCAGGGTGAGCCCCGGCTCATGACGCAGTAAGGCGTGAGGCGTAAGGCGTGACGCGTGACGCGTAAGCCGGCGTCAGGCGACCGGCCCGCGCGAAAGCGCCCTCGCCGCCGTCAGCGCACGCACCTCGCGCGCGCCGCCTTCCCGAAGCACCTTCGCGCACGCTTCGAGCGTCGCCCCCGTCGTGCTCACATCGTCCACGATCACGACGCAGGCGCCGCGGATCCGCGGATCGTGACGCCGTGCGCCGACTCTGTACCGGCGCGGCGGCGCGAACGCCCCTCGGAGGTTGCGGCGGCGGTCGGTCGCCGTGAGGCCCGACTGCGGCGCGGTCGGTCGCACGCGTCCGAGCGCCCGGACGACCGGCAGGCCGAGGTGGCGCGCGAGGTCCTCCGCCTGGTTGAACCCGCGCGCGTGCAGGCGCCGCCAGTGCAGGGGCACCGGCACGGCGAAATCGGCGCCGCGCAGCACCTCCATGCCCCGCGTTCGCATCATCTCCCCGAGCGGCGCGGCCAGCGTGCGCCGCCCCTCGTACTTCAAGCCGTGAATCACCTGGCGGAGGACACCCTCGTACGCGCCGGCGGCCCGGGCGCGGACGACGGCAGGGGGCTCGCGCCGGCAGCGGGCGCATCGGCAGGCGGCAGGATCCAGCAGGCGCCAGGTCGGGAGCCCGTCGCCGCAGACGATGCAGATCGGGGGAGGGATGGGGACGACCTCGCGCCAGCAGGCGGGACAGACGGGGCCGTCGAGCGGGCAGTCGAGCGGCCGGTCGCACGCGAGGCAGCGCGGCGCGAGCAGGACGGCGAGCAGCCCGTCGGCGAGCCGGCGAACCATGAGGAGAGCGTCCTCCGTGCGCCGGCCCTGAAGGGCCGGCCTACGTACGGAAGAGACGCGCGGGCCGCGCGTCGTACGGAGGCCAGAGCTTCAGCCCCGGCGCTGCGGCTCAGGGTCGGGCAGCGCGACGCGTTCGGCGCTGCCCCAGAGCCGTTCGAGCGCGTAGAACCCCCGCCGCTCTTTGCCGAACACGTGCACGACGAAGTCGAAGTAGTCGAGCAGCACCCAGTCGGCGCGCGCGAACCCCTCGACGTGCGCCGGTCTCACGTTCTCCTGGCGGAGCGCGTCCTCGACCGCGTCGGCGATCGCCTGCACCTGGCGGACGTTCTGCCCGGAGCAGATGACGAAGAAGTCGGTGAAGCTCGAGAGGTGCCGCAGGTCCAGGACGACGAGAATCGAGCGCCTTCTTGTCGCGCGCGGCCTCGACCGCCCGCGCGACGGCGTCCGGGAGCCTAGCCTTCTTCGAGGTGCCGTTCCGGGTGTCAGCGGTGGTCATGCAAGAGTTCTTCCTGGAATCAGTCGTCACGAACCGTAGAGCCCGTGCTCGTGGATGTAGCGCTCGACGTCCGGCGCGACCAGCCCGGTGAGCGGCAGCCGCCGGGCGACCCGCTCGCGGATCCCGGTCGACGACACATCGGGCGTCGCCGCGTTCACGAGGAAGATCGCGCAGGATTCCGCGCCGAACGGCTGGGGACGCTCGCCCGGGGCTGGCCGCATCCGCGGCGCGAGTTCCGGCAGCCGGGCGTGCAGCGCGTCGAGCGACTGACCGGGCCTGGCGATGACGACGAAGTGAGAGAGGTCGAGCAGCGCCGGATAGTCCCGCCAGCTCGCAATTTCCGCAAACGCGTCGGAGCCGGTGATGAAGAAAAGCTGCCACGGGGCGAAGCCGGAGGCCTGCAATTCCCGCAACGTGTCGGCCGTGAACGAAGGCCCCTGCCGGTGAAGCTCGAGGCCGGACGCCGCAAGCCCCTCGCGCCCGGCGACCGCGAGCGAGACCATCGCCAGCCGGTCGGCCGCCGGCGTGCGCGGCTCGGCCTGCCGGTGCGGGGGCTGGGGCGAGGGGACCAGGAGCACGCGGTCGAGCCAGAGCGCGCGGCGGGCCGCCTCGGCCGCTGCCACGTGGCCTTCGTGCACGGGATCGAACGTCCCGCCGAGAAGGCCGATGCGCCCGGACGGCGGCGTCACGGCTCGGCGTCCTCGGCCGGGCGTCCCATCATCTCGCGCCACAGCGCCTCGAGCAGCGCGGGCACGCCCTGGCCGGTCACCGCCGAGACCCTGAACACCGGCAGCCCCCACTCGGCGGCCTTCGCCTCGAGCCGCGCCAGCCGCTCCTCGTCGTCGAGGGAGTCGATCTTGTTGGCGGCGACCAGTTGCGGGCGCTGGAGCAGGTCGGCGCGGAAGAGCTCGAGCTCGCGCCGGATCACGGCAAGGTCGTCGGCGGGCTCGCGCCCCGAGGCCGACGAGACGTCGACGAGGTAGGCGAGCACCTTCGTGCGCTCGATGTGCCGGAGGAACTGGTGGCCGAGCCCCTGCCCGCGGTGCGCGCCCTCGATGAGGCCCGGCACGTCGGCGACGACGAAGCTGCGGTCGTCGCTGAGACTGACGACGCCGAGGTGGGGCGTGAGCGTGGTGAAGGGGTAGTCGGCGATCTTCGGCTTGGCGGCCGAGACGCGGGAGATGAGCGTGGACTTGCCGGCGTTCGGGTAGCCGACCAGGCCCACGTCGGCGAGCAGCTTCAGTTGGAGCCGCAGCGCCCACTCTTCGCCCGGGTAGCCGGTGTCGGCCCGCCGCGGCGCCCGGTTGGTGGAGGTGGCGAACTGCGCGTTGCCGCGCCCGCCCCGGCCACCCTGCGCCACCAGCACGCGCTGCCCCTCGGCCGTCAGGTCGGCGACCTGCTCATGGCGGCCGCTCTCGGGTTCGAGACGGAAGACGACCGTGCCGACCGGCACGCCCAGTTCGAGGTCGCCGCCGTTGCTGCCGTGGCGGTTGGACCCCTGGCCGTGCCCGCCGCGCTTGGCGTGGAACTCGGGATGGAACCTGAAGTTGACGAGCGTATTGAGGTGAGGGTTGGCGACCAGGAAGACCGAGCCTCCGTGGCCGCCATCACCGCCGTCGGGGCCTCCTCGGGGGATGAACTTCTCCCGGCGGAAGCTGACGCATCCGCGACCGCCGTCGCCGGCGGAGACCCGGATGTCTACTTCGTCAACGAACATCGAGTGGCAACGCCCTAGTCGACCGGCAGGACGCTGATCTTGCGGCCGTGCGCGCCGTGATCCTCGAAGCGCACGCGCCCGGTGATCTTCGCAAACAGCGAGTCGTCCTTCGAGAGGCCGACGTTCAGGCCGGCGTTGAAGCGCCGCCCGTGCTGCCTCACGAGGATCGACCCGCCCGTGACGATGTTGCCGTCGAACCGCTTCACGCCGAGCCGCTGCGAGTTGGAGTCGCGGCCGTTGCGCGAGCTGCCCTGTCCCTTCTTGTGTGCCATGGGAACCTGCCCGTCCGTCGGTCGGCCGCGCCGCCCTAGAGGACGATCTCCTTCACGGTGAGGCGCGTGTAGGTGCTGCGATGGCCCTTGGTCCGCCGCATCCCCTTGCGCCGCTTCTTCTTGAACACCCGGATCTTCGGGCCGCGCGCCGCGCCGTCGACGACGGCCACGACCCGAGTGCCCGCGAGGTAGGGGGCGCCGGCCATCACCTCGCCGCCGTCCTTCTCGACCATCAGCACCCGGTCGAAGCTGACCTCGGCGCCCTTGTCGCTGCCGATCTTGTCGACAACGAGCGTCTCGCCCGGGACCATCTTCACCTGGTGGCCGCCACATTGAACAATCGCGTACACGCCTGTGTCTCCTGTCGCTGCGGTCCGGCCGCGCATACCCCTGCCGCGCATACCCCGGCAGCGGGAAACTAGTAGTCTAGCATCAAACCGGACCGGGAGAAAGGCCAGCGGCATCGCCGGCCGCTCAGCGCCTGCCGGCTGCCGGGCCGGCACTCGCTTTGGCAGCCTCCTGGTACTCGACCCACCAGTCTTCCTCGAAGGTCGACCACGAACCCTGATCCCGGCTGTCCATGTAAGTGTCGATCCGGTTGGCGGCCGCCTTTGCCTGGGCATGCTCTCCCAGGCGGTCGAAGGCCAGGGGCAGGAAGATCAGACCCGGCAGGTCCGGACCGCCGCGGAGCGCTTCGGCGCGCCTGAATGCGGCAACCGCCTCGCGGTACCGAGCGACGCGGTAGAGCGCCAGCCCCAGGTAGTCGACGTAACGGGCGTTCTGCGGCACCTCTCGGACGGCCGCCTCCGCGAGCCTGACGGCGCGCTGGTAGTCTTCGGGCCGCTGGCCGGGGTTCCGCGCGAGGAACAACGCGTTGTCCGCCAGGGCCACCGGGTCGTCGCCGAGGGCCGCGACGCGGCGCAGCGCCTCCTCGCGGACCGGTTCCGCCAGCGAGCGGTCGCCGTGCAGCGCCGCCCGCGCATCGCCCGACAATTCGTGCGCGCCGGCACGCAGGTGGACGACCTCCCTGACCGTCGTTTCCTGCGCCCGGCGCGCGTCGAATCGTACGGCAGTGCCGTCGTCTGCCAGCAGGACGAGTTCGTTTCCGTCCGGGGTGAACGACGCCCGGCTGGATGACCGGGCGTCGAGGTCGAGCTGAAGCAGCAGGTCGAGTGACGACGGATCCCACACGCGCACCCGGCCCTGCTCGTCCGCGGTAACCAGCCGGCTGCCGGTGCGATCGAAGGCGAGCGGCCACGCGATGCCGGGGCCCTCGGCCGCGCGTGTCGCCAGGGTGGCTCCGCTCGCGACCTCGAAGACACGAATCCAACCGTTCACAGAGCCGACGACGATTCGCGACGCATCCGGGCTGAGCCTGAACGCCATGACCTCGGCGTCCACGACCCGGATTTCCCGGATGAGCGTTCCCCGCGCGGCATCCCAGATTGCGACGGCATGGGGGGCTTGCGTGCCGAGCACGCGGCCATCGGCGCTGAACTGCGGGCCCTCCCAGAGGACGGGACCGGTGTGGATCACCAGGGACGGGCCCGCGCCGATCGGCCGGACGGTGATGGTCCGGTCCTTCGATGAGATGAGCGCGACGCGCGCGCCGTCCGGGCTGAACGTCAGGCCGGTATTCGCCGTACC
Organism: uncultured Acidobacteriota bacterium; assembly: GCA_963776495.1. Taxonomy (GTDB): domain Bacteria; phylum Acidobacteriota; class Vicinamibacteria; order Vicinamibacterales; family Fen-181; genus FEN-299. Next base: position 203,100 of record CAVZMW010000006.1, read on the forward strand.
GGCGGGCGCCAGGTCCGCCTCCGCCTTCGCCGTGTCGAGCGACCACAGCGTGACACGTCCCTCGTTGGTGCGCGAGACCGCGCGACGGCCGCCAGGCGCCACGACAACGAGGTCGGTCGTGACCTCCTGGCTGGGCGACCCGCGCCCCGATCTTCTCGTCTCACCCATTATCGCGAAGCGTTCGGGGGCGTCGAGGCTCCACGACAGCACCGCGGGACCGGGGGCACCGGCGACCACGCGGCCCGTGCCCGGGTCGAGATCGACCGTGCCGTCGGGCACTCCTCCGGTCTGCATGGCGGCGGGCAAAGCGGGGTCGGGAGGGACGAATCTCAATCGCCGCGCGTCCCACACTCGCACGGTCCCGTCGGCAGACCCGGATGCGATCCGGCTTCCGTCGGGATTGAACGTGAGCGCGGTCACCTCGGCGGTATGCCCTCGCAGTTCGCCGACCGACCGGCTCGTTCCCGCATCCCAGACACGAATGGTCTGGTCGGCAGACCCAGTGGCCACGCGCCGGCCATCGGGAGAGAAGGCGACCGCGGTCACCTCGCCGGTGTGTCCTTTCAGGATCCCGGCCGGCTGGCCGTCGAGAGTCCAGAGCCGCGCCGTCCGGTCGGCGCCGCCCGAGGCCACCTGGCTGCCGTCCGCACTGATCGCCACCGACAGGACCGAACCGTCGTGCCCGGCCATTACCCGGGGGCCGCCCGCCGACCCGACGCTCCAAAGGCGTATCGTGCCGTCGTGCGACGCCGACGCGACGCGCGAGCCCGTTCGATCGACGGCGACCCGCGTGATGCCGTCGCGATGGCCGGCGAGCCTCGCCACCAGCGCGCCGCTCGTGCTGTCCCACACCATCAGCACGTTGTCCCAACTCCACGTCACCACACGGCGGCCGTCGGCGCTGAACGCGGCTGACAGCACCGAGCCTTGCCGGCCGCTGAACGTGGCGAGCGCGCGCCCGCTTTCGTTGCGGATGTCGTGGGGATAGCGGTCCACGATGAAGAAGCCGAGGTGTCGTTCCTTGCCAGGAATCCTGGGGTCGAGGATGGTGATCGACGGCGCGATGGGGCCCGAGACTCCGAGCGCAGGCAGCACGATGTGTGTCGTCGTTGCATCCCGTCCGAGGGGCTGGAGGCTCAGTGTCCGCTCCGCGACGGGCAAGGCCGGCGGACCGGAGAGGGGCCCGGATGCGGCGGAGTAGCCCTGTACCATGCGCGCCGAAACGTAGATGCGCATATTGGGCACGTCGGCCGGCGTCGGTTCGCGGCCTTCGGGCTTTCCGGTGACCCGGAGGTGCATGACCCCGTGCACCGGGACGACCCAAGGCATGCTGAGGTATCGGGTCCCATCCCGCGTCACCGCGACGACCGACTCGGGCCGGTCGCCGACATCGATGGGGCGCCGCATCCGTTCGTCCGGCTGGAAGGTCGCGGCATCCGCGCCACGCAGGACCCCGAGATCTCCCACCCAGACGAGGCGGGAGCCGTCGGGGGTGAACTCGAGGGAAATCACGGCGCCGCCTCCGCTGCCGAGTGCGGCCAGGCTCGAGTCACTCTCGGTGAAGAGATAACGCCACTCCCAGCCGCGCGACCCGGGCGGCACCTGCGCCAGCCGGGTCCGAGCCTCGGCCGTCTGGCTGTTGCGGATGAGCAGATCCGCGGCCGTGAGCGTGGCCACGTAGCTCTTGCGATCGGCGGCCTGACGCTGGTGTTCGGCCTCGACACGGGCCGCCTCGGCTCTCTTGTACATCGTCGTCGCGACGGCCAGGCCGCCCGCGAGCGTGACCAGGACGGCTGCGACCGCCAGGACGGCCGCGCGGTGCCGGCGAAGCGTCTTTCCGAGCCGGTAGCCGGCGCTCGGCGGCGAGGCGACGACGGGCTCGTCGGCGAGGTATCGCTCGACGTCGGCGCCCATCTCCGAGGCGGACGCGTAACGACGCGCCCGGTCCTTCTCGAGGGCCTTGAGCGTGATCCAGTCGAGGTCGCCGCGCAGTTCGTGGGCCAGCACCGTCGAGGGCGTCCCGCCGGCACCTGCGCGGCGCGCCGTCGTGACGCGGAGGCTTGGTCTCGGCGGCTCCTCCTCGCGGATCACTCGATGCATCTCGGCCAGCCCGGCCGCGCGCAGGGCCGTCGCGTCGAAGGGCAGCGCGCCGGTGAGCATCTCGTAGAGGATGACGCCGAGCGCGTAGATGTCGGTGCGAGTGTCGATGTCGACGCCCCGCAAGTCCGCCTGCTCGGGGCTCATGTACTCGGGCGTCCCGACCAGCATTCCGAGCTGCGTGAAGAGCGTCTGCTCGGCCAGGTGCTGTGCGGTCGCCTTGGCGATGCCGAAATCGATCACCTTGGGGACCGGTTGCCCATCCACCTCGGTGACGAGCACATTCGAGGGCTTGAGGTCGCGGTGGATGATTCCCTTCTGGTGGGCGTGCTGGACGGCCGCGCAGACCTGCAGGAAGAGCTTGACGCGCCGGCGGGTGTCGAGACCGTGTCGCGTGCAGTACTCGGTGATCGGCACGCCGTCCACGTACTCCATGGCGAAGTACGGCCGGCCGTCCGGGGTCGCGCCCGCGTCGAGCACGGCCGCGATACCGGGGTGGTCCATCAGGGCCAGCGCCTGCCGCTCCAGGTCGAACCGCGCGAGCACCTCGCGGCTGGCCATCCCGGTCTTGATGATCTTGATCGCCACGCGGCGGCGCAGCGGCGGGTCCTGCTCGGCCAGGAAGACCTCGCCCATGCCTCCCTCGCCAAGCCGGGTCAGGAGGTTGTAGGGCCCGATGCGCTGGGGAGGAGTTGCGGGCGGCGCCTGGCCGCGCGAACCACGGTTGGCGAGCGCGAGCTTCATCAGGCAGGCGGGACACGAGCCGGCCACCAGCTCTTCGGGACTGAATTCCGCGTGGCACGTCGGGCAGCGACGCGTTGCAGCCATCGGTCCTCCGGAGGTCGAGGGGGACGCGCCGGGGATGTCGCACCGTCGGGACCGAGCGCGACGCCAGAGACCCTTCAACCGCTTCTCAGTGAGGGAATCGTCCCGGGAAGTTACCCGCACCCGGCACGCTCATCGGCGCAGCGCGACGAAGAGATAGCGAATTTCGTCGTCGATGTCGGCCGGGTTCTCCACGGTCTGCGCGATCTCCGCCCGCAGCAGCTCGCCGAAGCGCTCCCGCATGCGGTGGACCGCAACCTTCACGGCCGCTTCGCTCAGGCCCAGCGACGCGCCGATCTCAGCGTAGGACTCCCCGTTGCCACCCTCGGTCAAGAGGTCGCGCAGGCGGGCGAACCGATCCCACCGGCCGCGCCGCCGGAACTCCTCGCCGAGCGCCGCCAGTGCCCGGTCGAGCAGCGTGAGCGCCCAGCGTCTTTCGAAGATGCGTTCGGGGGTTTCGTTGTCGGGCGGATCGCGCAGGTACCGGCCTTCCGCGGTCTCGAGTTCCAGCGGCAGAATCACGTGAGCGCCGCCCCGCTTAATGGCATGCGCACGCTCGCGTTCGGTAGACACGTAATGCTGAAGGGCGGCGACCAGGAAGGATCGGAAGCGGCCGCGCGCGGCGTCGGCCTGCCGCAGGTAGCCCTTCTCCATCAGGCGCGCGAAGAACCCCTGCGTCAGGTCCTGCGCCTGGTCCGCGTCGTAGCCCCGCCGGCGCACGAAGGAGTAGAGCGGGTACCAGTAGGCCTGGCAGAGCGCGGCCAGCGCCTCATCCGAGCCGGGGGCGCCCCGCTCGCCCGCGGCGATCACGAGGCTCCATCGTGTGGTTCTGAACCCCGCACCCAGCGGCATGGCGCAGGACGATAGCACCGATGCACGTGCAAGTCACGTGGTGGCCCGCGCCGTGTTCGGGTTTCCGTACCTCGCAAGATCGCAAGATCTGGAAAGGCCGCTCGGCCTCAGCTTCGGGGTCTGTCGTCCTCGGCCGGCGGGGGGATCCGAATGATCACGTTGGTCGCCGGCCGTGGCGTCGGGTAGGGCAGGTACTCATCGGCGCCGATGTCCGGCGCGCTCCCGGCGGGCCGCGCGTCGCCGTCCCAGTCCACGGTCACGTCGGAAAGCGCGAGCCCCTTGTCGATGGCCGCCGCGGCCGTCGACTTGAGGTGCAGGTCGCCGTTTGCCGGGTCTACGAAGAGCGCCGCGACCGCCGTGGTGAGGTTGTTGGTGACGGTGGCGGTCGCCCCGTCGCGCGAGGAGATCGCCTTGTTCACCAGGTTGTTGGCAATGTAGGCGCCCGTCGTCCCCTTGAAACGGTACTCGATGGCGTTGGGGTAGCTGCCGGAAATGAGGACCGTGTTGTTCACCACCCGCGTGTTCGGCGAGTCGTAGACGCCGATCGCCACGTCGCCGCCGGTCACGGTGCTGTCGCGGTAGATGAAGTTGTTCCGGACGACGCCCCCGGTGTTGTCGTTGGGTGTGCGCTCGATGAGCCCCATGCCGATCTCGCGCTGGCAGTTGACGAACGTGTTGCCCTCGACCGTCGTGTTCGAGGCCGAGAACCACGACAGCACCGCGTAGCCCGCCAGTGCGCCGCTCGGCGCCTGGACATTCCGGATCAGGTTGTTGCGGATGATCCAGTTGGCGCCGGCCAGCACCTGGATCGCGTTCGCGTACCAGTCACGGCTGGGACGCGTGTATTCGAACAGCGGAGTACTCGATGACGCCGTTGTTGATGCCCGTCCCGTCGTCGTTCGGGTTCGTCTTGATCAGTTGCTGTCCCGCGTCCTTGGCGTGGATGTTGTAGATGCGCGGTGACTGCGGCCCGGGGTTGTAGATGATGCAGTGGTAATACACGTCGCGAATCGTCAGGTTCGCGACGAGCAGGTTGACCACCGCGTCACCCACCCAGATCCCGTACGGCGTGCCGCTCTCGTTGTCGCGGCCCTGTCCCACGAGCACGACGTCGTCGCGGTTGTTGGTCGCGCCGCGGAGGCTGACGTTCGACAGCGGGCCGTGGAAGTAGAGGCTCTGTGACAGCGCGTAGGTGCCCGCCGCGATGACGATCGTCGTGTCCGAGGTCACGCCGGCCACCGCGGCCTGGAGGGCCGCCTCGGTCGAGACGTTGACGATGCGCCCGGTCGGTGCCGGAAGCGGCGGCGGCACCGCGGGCCAATTCGCGCGGGCGGACGTGGGCGCGAGCAGCACGAGGAGGGCCGCGATCAAGAGGCAGCTGAGGAGTGGCGCCGGTCGAGGCGATGTCATGTCAGCCCCCGGGGTTACTCCGAGTCCAGACCGCAAACGGGTGGCCTCGCTTACAGATTCGAAATCGGCGGCGGCGCAGGACAACGTCATCCGCCCGTGAATTCACGGGCTACCGATGCGGTCGCACGCCGACCACTGCGGAACCCGCAAGACCCGGGCCATCTCTTCGCTGCAGGAGCGGTCGCCACGCGGTCTGGAGACGTTTCGGTCTTGCGACCTAGCGAACCCAGAGGTCGCCCGGAATCGTCTCCCATCCGCAAGTTCACCCGCCCCCGCACACGGTTCCGATCCGGGAACTCAGGCGGGTTGACAGCGATGATTAAAGTCTGCGCGACGCATGTCTATTTCCGCCCTCATACGGACCGGCAGACTCCTGTAAGTGCTTGTTTTGTAAGTCATTTAGCATGCACAACGCCCTGATCCACCGCTGGCTGTGCCGTGGCACAGACGTTGCCTTATCCGCATAAGCACAGAGGTTTGCACCCGCAGTCACCTAGCGAGCCCCACACGGGAGGATGGGTATGAACAGAAAGGTCGTCGTGTTGTTCGCCTTGGCGTTGCTCGGCTTCGTGCCGGCCGCGCAGGCGGCCTCGGTTTCGCTGGACCTGAACTGCGTGTGGTCTGGCGGCACCTGCGCCTATCACTCGCCGTCGTACGGCACGATCACGATCGCCGACAACAGCAGCAACGGCAACTGGGTCACCGTCACGGTTGACCTGGTCAGTCCGCTGGACGATGTCCTGAATGTCTACCTGAACTGGACCGGCACGGTGCAGTCGGGCTATAGCTGGTACTTGTCCGACGGCCCTGGCTCTGGCGTGACCTTCACGCCGAACGCCTCGGGGCCCGACGGCCAGCTGGACATCAACATCGACACGGGCTATCGGCCGACCGAGCCCTGGAGCGGGATTCTGGAGTTGCGGCACTATTCGTGGGGCCACTACCAATACCAGAACCTCGATCCCTCGCAGTTCGACGTGCAGGACGCCAACGGCTACTATGGGTTCGTCCTGGCCCACGACGGGACCGACATCACCCTGGGTGCCGAGGACTATTGCCCGCCGCCGCCACCACCGCCGTCCGAGGTTCCGGAGCCGGCGACCCTGACGCTGCTCGGCACCGGGCTGTTCGGCCTGGCGATCGCGATGCGCCGCCGACTGACTCGCAGGTAACGGCCACCTTCATCGTGCGGTCTGGCGATCGCACGACCTGACGCACTGGCGATCTGGCGCCCCGCAAACCGGCGCCGGATCGCCACGTCGCCATCCCGCCACTCCGGCCCGCGTTCGGCCCCGTTCCCGCGGCGATCGCGCGCCGCGTCTCCCCGCGGCCGTCAGTAGGCCCAATACGGGCCGAATCCTGCCGGAGTGTTCCGGCCCTCGATGGCGACGAAGACCGTGCGGCCGAAGAACCACGGCAGCCCCCAGTCGAAGTACAGGCTGGGGAGGCCGCTCTGGGGTGGGCCGGACGACGAGCTTCCGGCCACGTCGTTGAACACCCAGTTCGCCGCGGGCAGGGCGTCCAGGTTGGCCACCGAGAAGTTCACGACTTTCGACTGGTTGTTCGCGCCGGTGTTGGTCGCCGACAGCGACTGCGTGGTGACCGGACAGTAGAAGCCCACCGAGTACGTGCACGCGCGAAGGCCGGTCGTCGCCGAGTCGAGGAAGTACACGGCGTTGGAGCCGGAGTCGATGAAGCTCGAGGTGTACGGGATGCCCTGGAACACCGTGGTGAAGTTGCCGTAGGCATCTTCGGTCTGCACGACCGCGCTGCCGAGCGCGTTGTCGCTCTGGGTCCCGATGCCGAAGGTGAGCGTCCCGGTCGTGGACGGAAGCCCGGCCGCCGGGAGCGTCGGCAAGGCGATCGAGAGGCCGTTGTTGTCTGACGCGAACCGCGCCACGGGGTTCTGGAGCTGGTTGGTCAGGGATACCGTCGTGACCACGCAGGACGCGCCGGTGCAGGCGTAATAGCCCCCGGCATTCGCCGTCGTTCCCGGCGCGCAGGCCGAGCCGCAGTCGTAGAGGTACGAACTCACGCCAAGGATGCCGTTGGCGGCGAGCGTGTCCACTGTGTTGTTCAGCGTCCCGCCGTTGGCGCAGCTCGACGGCGCGGCGGGGAACGCCGAACCGGGGTCGGCGATCAGCTGGATGGGCACCGACGCGCCCACTTCGCCCGCCATCCTGACGTCGGCCAGCGCGACGGGACCCCAGTTGTAGCTCAGGTCCACGTACTGAATGCAGCTTGCGACGGTGGCTCCGCCCGATGTCAGCTTCGTCAGCGGCAGGCTGCCGAGCGCCGACGACAGCACGCGAAGGCCGGTGGCGCCGGTATCGAGCATCACGTCCGGAACCGTCGTGCACTGCGACGCGCTGCCGGGCACGCAGATGGTGACGCTGACGTACGCGGTGTTGGTGGCCGGGCTCGCCGCGGACGGTCCCGGGCCGGCCGTGACGGTCACGGTATTGGCAGTCGGCGGAGGCGGGTTGCCGCCCGTCGAAGACGAAGAGCTGCCGCAGCCGGCGCCGGACACCAGGATCCCCACGGCGGCTGCCGCCAGCAGAGCGGGCGAGCGGCGGTTCACTGGATGTCCTCCACGCCCACGCCGGCGGGCACCAGCTGCGGATCGTACGCGCGGCCGGCGAGCGCGCGGAAGTGCCCGAACGACTGGAAGACGAACCCCGGCGTGTCGATCGTGACCGGCGCGCGCCGCGTGCGCCGCTGCCCGGCTGTTGCCTGCTGCAGCCGGGCGAAGTAGGCGCCCAGCAGTTGCTGGTAGTCGGGATGGAACGGTCCCTGCCACGTCACGGCGAAGATCTTGCCGCCGGGGGTGGCGAACTCCCGAACCGTCGTGCCGGATTCCGACGTCATCTCGTGGACCGTGTACAGCCCCATCGGCCTGACGACGACCGAGGCCTTCATGCTGGCGCGGTCGCGTTCGACCGAGTTGAGATTGCCGCCGAGCTCGGCGAAGGCGCGGGCGGGGAGCATCGTCGCGACCGACGCGACGAGCACGCAGAGGATACCGCGGGCGAACCGGAGCGGCATGACGCACACCCCTCGACTGACCGTCTATTTCAGCAGGATCCGCGTGCCGCGGATCCGCTGGCTGGCGAGCGTCCCGAGGAAGGCGGGAATGATGCGGTCCATCAGCTCGAAGTAGGAAGAGAGCGCGGGCACGTCCTGGCCCTGGTTGTAGAGCACGGCTTCGCGGAAGACCTCCGTGTCGATGACCTTGCCGGTGCGCCCGTCCACGAACACGAACTTCGGCCGAAGGACGAACCCCTTGCGCTCCATGTAGGTGCGCTGCGGCTCGACGGTCCGCCGGCCGTACTGGTCGATGATCTCGCGGTCGCGCTGCACGAACCCGGAGCTGGCCGTCGGCGTGAAGAGCACGGTGCCGGTCACGATCAGCGGCCCGTCGAACTCCTCGCCGATCTTCTTCCAGTAGGCCGCGTTGCCGAACAGCGGGTCGTAGGGGTCGAGGTCCTTCTCGTCCTTGATCTGCCTGGGCAGCGTCTTGGGGTCGATCGACGGCGGGGCACCGCCGGCCGGGCTCGCCTGGCCGGCGAGCATGTCGGCGAGCGGGATGACGTCGGCCTCGACCACCTTCAGGTTCGACTTGTTCCGCAACTGGCTCCGGAGCAGCCGCACCGTCTCCAGATTGCCGTCCACGTCGTCCGACCCGCCGGCCACGAAGCCGGCCACGAGCACCCGCTCGAACCGCGACGTGTCGATCTTCGGCTGGATCGGCGTGTCGACCGACACCTCGATCGTGCTCGAGCACGAGACCATCGCCGCCGCGGCGGCGAGGCTAGCGAGTAGTACGGCCGTTCGCGCGGTCATTGATTTCCTTGAAGTAGTCGTAGTTCTGCTTGATCGAGACGTTGTTCGGATCGAGCGCGAGCGCCTTGGTGTAGGCCTGGCGGGCCTTGTCGAACAGTCCCTCGTGCTCGTAGGCCACGGCGAGATTGTTGTACGCGGCGGCGTAGTTGGGATCGAGCTCGACGGCCTTCTCCCAGCGGAAGAGCGCTTCCTTCCACAGCCCCTTCTGGGCGACCTCGATCCCGAACTGCACCTGGGCCTGCGCGTCCTTGCGCGGCGCGCCGGCGTGGGCCGGGATCGCAAGAAGCGCAACGCCGAGGACGCCGAGGACTAGCGACTTTCGCATCGGGCTCCTGCTTTGCAACCACTATAAGATCGCACGGGAACGGGTCGCACACAACAGGGACGGGCTTCAGGCTGCAGGCTTCGGGCTTCGGGCCAGGCCAATCGGGTCCCGCTGCCCCAGGACGAAGCCGGCGGGCGCCGGTTTTGCAAGGCAGGTTCTTCGCGAAGGAGCAGGCGCATGCTCACCGCGGAGGACGCCGTCGCGTTGTCGTTCCTGCACCGTTGCTGGAGGCTCAAGGCGCTCGACGCCCTGGCCCGCGCGGCCCCGGACTCCACCGAGGCGGTCCTCGCCCTGATCGAGCCCGGGCGGCCGGTGGCTCAACTCGCGGAGCGGCTCCGGCACAGGGCCGCGACGGCGCTCGGGGCGGCTCGACGTGCGGGAATCCACGTGGTCACCCTCGGGGACCGCGCGTATCCGCCCCTGCTGGCCGCGGTGCCCGACGCCCCGCTGGCGCTGTGGACGAAGGGGGACCCCTCGGTCCTCCGGCAGCCGGCCGTCGCCATCGTCGGGTCGAGGGCGGCCACGCCCTACGGACTCGAGGCAGCATCCCGCCTCGCCGGCGACCTCGCGGCCGCGGGCGCGCTGGTCGTCAGCGGCATGGCCCGCGGCATCGATTCGGCCTCGCACCGGGCCGCGCTTTCGGCCGGCGGGCGGACCGCGGCCGTCCTCGGTTCGGGCGTGGACGTGATCTACCCGCCCGAGCACGGCAGGCTGGCCGGGCAGATCGCGGAGAACGGCGTGGTGCTGGGCGAACTGCCGCCCGGGTCGCCACCGCTCGCCTTCCATTTCCCGGCCCGGAACCGTATCATCAGCGGCTTGTCGCTCGCCACCCTCGTCGTCGAGGCGGCCGAACGCAGCGGGTCGCTCATCACCGCCGGTTTCGCGCTCGAGCAGGGCAGGGCCGTGATGGCCGTGCCCGGCAGCATCCTGTCGGGACGCTACCGGGGATGCCATGCCCTCATCAGGGACGGGGCGGCGGTGGTCGAATCGGCCGAGGACGTGCTGGCGGAGCTTCGGACGAGCGCGCTCGGCCCGCTGGTCGAGCCGGCAGCCGAGCCGGCGCCGACGGACCCGGTCCTGGCCGCCATGGCGCCCGGCGAGAGCTACGACACCGACGCGTTGGCGAGCCTGACAGGCCAGACTCCGGCCCGGCTGCTGGCCGGGCTCCTGGAACTGGAACTGCGGGGCGTCATCCGTCGCCTGGACGGGGGGCGATTCGTTCGCTCCGGTCGAACGTGCTAACGTAGCTTGCTTGGGACCAATTGAGAGAAGACGGTAGAGACAGCGATGCCGAAATCACTGGTCATTGTCGAGTCGCCTGCCAAGGCAAAGACGATCGCGCGATTCCTCGGCCGGGAGTACCGGGTGGAGGCCAGCTTCGGCCACATCCGCGACCTGCCCGAGAACGCCGACGAAGTGCCCGACGAGATTCGCGACAAGCCCTGGGGCACGCTGGGTGTCGACACCGACGGTGATTTCAAGCCGTACTACGTCATCCCCGCCTCGAAGAAGCGCCACGTCAGCGCTCTGAGAGCGGCGATGAAGGACGTGAGCGAGGTCCTGCTGGCGACCGACCCGGACCGCGAAGGGGAATCGATCAGCCTGCACCTCAGGGAAGTGCTGAAGCCGAAGGTGCCGGTCCGGCGGGTGACGTTCCACGAGATCACGCGCGAGGCCGTGCAGGAAGCGGTGGCGGGCGCCCACGAACTCGACGAGAACCTGGTCAAGGCGCAGGAGAGCCGGCGGATCCTGGACCGGCTCTACGGCTACACGCTCTCGCCGGTGCTCTGGAAGAAGGTCCGGACCGGCCTGAGCGCCGGCCGCGTGCAGAGCGTCGCCGTCCGCCTCATCGTCGAGCGCGAGGAGGCGCGGCGCGCGTTCAGGAGCAGCGCGTTCTGGGACATCGCCGCGCGGCTCGCCGCGGAGGGACGCCAGTTCGAGGCGATCCTCTCGCGCGTCGGCGACGCGAGGGTGGCCAGCGGGCGCGACTTCGATCCGGCGACCGGCCGGCTCGCGGCCAAGAACGTGCGTCATCTCGACAAGGCGGGCGCCGAGGAGATTGCGCGGGCGATCGGGCAGCACCTGCCGTGGCGCGTCACCTCGGTCGAGGAGCGGCCGGGAACCGAGCGGCCGGCGCCGCCGTTCACCACCTCGACGTTGACGCAGGAAGCGAGCCGCAAGCTCGGGTTCACCACCGGCCGCACGATGCGCATCGCGCAGCGGCTGAAGGACGGCGTCGAGCTGGCCGACGGGTCGATCGAAGGGCTCATCACCTACCACCGGACCGACTCGACGACGCTCAGCGAGAAGGCGCTGCAGGAGTCGGGGCGCACGATTCGCGAGATGTTCGGCGACGAGTACTACCGCGGCCCCCGGCGCTACCAGACGCAGGTCCGCAACGCGCAGGAAGCGCACGAGGCGATCCGGCCGACCGACTTCATGGTCACCCCGCAGAGCCTGGTCGGCATCCTCGAGCCGGACGAGCTGAAGCTCTACGACCTCGTCTGGAAGCGGACGATGGCGTCGCAGATGCCGGATGCGCGCGTGCTGAAGACGACGGTGGAATTCACGGCGGAGGGACCCGGCGGCGAGGCCTGCGCGCTGACGTGCACGGGCAAGGCGATCGAGTTCGCCGGCTACCGCCGCGCCTACGTCGAGGGCAGCGACGACCCGGAGAGCGAACTCGAGGCGCAGGAGACCATCCTGCCGCCGTTCAAGGTGGGCGACCTGGTCGTCGGTGACGGCGGGGGGGCCGGCGGGCGGGCCATGGCGACGCTGGTCGGCGTCGAGCCGAAGTCGCACGAGACGACGCCGCCGGCGAGGTTCACCGAGGCGTCGCTCATCAAGAAGCTGGAGGAGGAGGGGATCGGCCGGCCGTCCACCTTCGAGCCGACGATCGAGACGATCCTGCGGCGCGGCTACGTGTTCCGCCAGGGCAAGGCGCTCGTGCCGAGCTTCACCGCCTTCGCGGTGACCTACCTCCTGCGCGACCACTTCGCCGACTTCGTGGACATCGGCTTCACGGCGGAGATGGAGAAGGACCTCGACGAGATCTCGAACGGCGAGCGTCCCTGGCTCGATTTCATCCGCGAGTTCTTCCGCGGCGACGGGCGCCGGCGCAAGGGGCTCGAGGCGATGGCGCGCGACGAGGCGCAGCAGATCGACTACCCGGTCGTCGACGTGGGCGTCGACCCGGAGAGCGGCGAGGCGATCCGCGTGCGCATCGGCCGGTTCGGGCCGTTCGTCCAGGTGGGCGAGGGCGGCAACGGCAACACCGCGTCGCTGCCCGAGGACCTGCCGCCCGCCGATCTCACCGCCGAGAAGGCGATGGCGCTGGTGCGCAACAAGGCCGCCGGCCCGCGCGACCTCGGCGTCGATCAGGCGAGCGGGCAGCACGTGTACCTCGCCACCGGCCGCTTCGGGCCCTACGTGCAGCTCGGAGAGACGCCCGAGAAGCCGGCGAAGGGCGCGAAGGGCGCGAAAGCCGCGAAGCCGAAGCGGGCTTCGCTCCCGAAGGGCGTGAGCGAGGGCGAGGCCGACCTCGCGCTGGCGCTGCAGCTGCTGAGCCTGCCGCGCGTGCTCGGCGTCCACCCGGCGGGCGGCGGGGAGGTCGTCGCCGGCGCCGGCCGGTTCGGTCCCTACGTGAAGCACGGCGACGAGTTCCGCTCGCTCGAGGCGACCGACGACGTCTACACCGTGAGCCTGGAGCGCGCGGTCGAACTGCTGGCGCAGCCGAAGACGTCGCGGCGGCGGCAGGCGGCGGCGCCCGCGGTGCTGCGGGAGATGGGCGTGCGCGAGGACACCGGCGCGGCGGTGAGGCTGCTCGACGGGCGGTACGGGCCCTACGTGACCGATGGCAAGACGAACGCGTCGCTGCCCAAGGGGGCCGACCCGGCGGCGTTCGGCTTGCGCGAGGCGGTCGAGCTCATCGACGCGCGCGCGGCGGCCGGGCCGAAGAAGAAGGGCGGGCGGCCAAGGCGCACGTCGTGATCCACGTGCTCGGCGGCGGCCTCGCCGGCTGCGAAGCCGCGTGGCAGGCGGCCTCGCGCGGCGAGCGGGTCGTGGTCCACGAGATGCGGCCGGTGCGCGGGACCGACGTGCACCGCACCGACGCGCTGGCCGAACTGGTCTGCAGCAATTCCTTTCGAAGCGACAAGCTGGACAACGCGGTCGGGCTCCTCAAGGAGGAGATGCGGCGCCTCGGCTCGCTGACGATGCGCGTCGCGGACCTGGTGCGCGTGCCGGCCGGCGCGGCGCTCGCCGTCGATCGCGAGCGGTTCGCCGAGCTGGTGACGCGTGAGATCACGTCACACCCGCTCGTCACGCTGGTCCGCGAGGAGGTGACCGACGTGCCCGATCCCGCGGCGACGGGCGGGCCGGTCGTGATCGCCACCGGGCCGCTGACCTCGCCCGCCCTCTCCGGGAAGATCGCGGCGCTCGTCGGCGCGCAACACCTGTACTTCTACGACGCGGTCAGCCCGATCGTGCTGGCCGAGTCGATCGACCTCTCGCGGGTCTATCGCGCGTCGCGGTGGGGGCGGGGCAGCACGGCCGGCGACTACCTCAACTGCCCGTTCACCGCGCCCGAGTACGAGACGTTCTACCAGGCGCTCGTCACGGCGGAGCGGGCCGAGGTGCACGACCTCGACCGCGAGCGGTTCTTCGAAGGGTGCCTGCCGATCGAGGTGATGGCGCACCGCGGCCCCGACACGCTGCGGTTCGGCCCGATGAAACCGGTCGGGCTGCCCGACCCGCGCACCGGCTGGCCGCCGTACGCGGTGGTCCAGCTGCGGCAGGACAACCTGGCCGCCGACCACTTCAGCCTCGTGGGGTTCCAGACGCAGATCAAGTGGGGCGAGCAGGCACGGGTGTTCCGGCTGATTCCCGGCCTCGAACGGGCGGAGTTCGCGCGCTTCGGCCTCGTGCACCGCAACACCTACATCAACGGGCCGACGGTGCTCGACGTGACGTGGCAGGTGCGCTCGCGCCCCGGGCTGTTCTTCGCCGGGCAGATCTCCGGCGTGGAGGGCTACGTCGAATCGGCGGCCTCGGGGCTGCTCGCGGGCATCAATGCCGCGGCCGTCGCCGCCGGCCGCGCCCCGTCGTCGCCGCCCCGCACGACGGCCATCGGCGCGCTGGCGTACTATGTGTCGCACGCGGACGCGGTGGACTACCAGCCGAGCAACATCACCTTCGGGATCATGTCGCCGCTCGAGTCGACCGACCGCCACCTCCGCCGCGACCGCAAGGCGCGGAACGAGGCGATAGCCGCGCGGGCGCTCGAGGCGCTCGGACAGTGGATCCCGACCGTACCGTTCCGCGCGACGTAGTGGCCAGTTGTCAGGGGACCGTGGCCAGTCTGTCACGGTGACCGACTGCCAACCGACCACTGGCAACTGGGAGAGCACCTCGTGAAAGACGAGCTGAGAGCCTTCCTCGCCTTCCTGCGGCTGAACCGCAACGCCTCGGCGCACACCGTGCGCGCTTACGAGAGCGACCTCTCGCAGCTGATCACCTACATGGCCGGGGAGTACCGGCGGCCTCGACCCGAGCTGCGGCCGGCCGACATCACGCGGCCGATGATCCGCGGCTTCCTCGCCGAGCTGTTCCGCCTGGGCGACTCGCGCGCGAGCGCCGCGCGGAAGCTCGCGGCGGTTCGCGCGTTCCTGCGGTACTTGAGGCGCGAGGGCCTCATCGACTCGGACCCCGGCCTGCTGGTGGCGACGCCCAGGCGCGAGCAGCCGATTCCCCACCACCTCGAGGTGGACGAGATGGCGCGCCTGCTCGAAACCCCCGACACGACGGGGCCGCTCGGCCGGCGCGACCGCGCGATCCTGGAGCTGCTCTACGCCTCGGGTCTTCGGCTCGGCGAACTGGTGGGGCTCGATCTCGAGGACGTCAATCTCGGCAGCCGGCTGGTGCGCGTGATGGGGAAGGGGCGCAAGGAGCGGCTCGTGCCGTTCAACCAGAGCGCCACGGCGGCCCTGCGCGCCTGGCTGCCCGACCGGGAAGCGCTCAGGCGGCAGCCGACGGCGGAACAGCCGTCACGCCCGAAGCCCGTCGCCCGAAGCCTGAAGCCCGGAGCCCGACCTGTCCGCCGTAGCCCGAAGGGCGAAGGCGGAGAGCCGCTGTTCCTCAACTACCGCGGCACGCGCCTGTCCGCACGCCACGTGCACCGGCTCGTGCGGCACTACGTCGCGGCGTGCAGCATGCGGTTC
Source organism: uncultured Acidobacteriota bacterium (assembly GCA_963776495.1). GTDB lineage: Bacteria > Acidobacteriota > Vicinamibacteria > Vicinamibacterales > Fen-181 > FEN-299. The sequence goes on from CAVZMW010000006.1 coordinate 218,670, forward strand.
GGCATCAGCCCGCACGCCATCCGCCACTCGTTCGCGACGCACCTGCTCGAGGCCGGCGCCGACCTGCGCGCCATCCAGGAACTGCTCGGGCACGTGCGGCTGAGCACGACGCAGCGGTACACCCACGTCAACGCCGCGCAGTTGATGGACGTCTACCGGCGGGCGCACCCACGGGCCAAGGGAGAAGGACAGGGCGAAGCTTAGTATCTGCTGCGATCGGGCGATCGGGCGATCGGGCGATCGGGCGAAGTGGCGGGGGCGCGAGGCGGGGGCGTCTAGATCGCACGATCCTTAGACCGCACGATCGCTCGATGTCTCGGTGCTACCCCCCGTCGTCTGTCTCGGCAACCTGTTCCCTCCGGCTCTTCGGGAACTCGATCTTGAGCGTCTTGATCTTGTAGTTGATCACGCGCGGGCTGATCGCGAGCAGGTCGGCGGCGTCCTTCTGCACCCAGTTCGAGATCTTCAGCGCCTCGACGAGTGCGCACCGCTCGATCTCCTCGAGCGCGATGCCGGTCGGGGGGATCCGCACGACCGGCGGCGCGCCGGCGTCGGCCGTCGACGGCCCCGACTCGCCGAGGTGGAGGTCGGCGAGGCCCACCTCGCTGCCGTCGCACAGCAGCACGGCCCGCTCGATGGCGTTCTCGAGCTCGCGGATGTTGCCCGGCCAGTTGTAGCGCAGCAGCAGCTTCATCGCGTCCGGGCGGATGCCGTCCATCCTGCGCTTCAGCTCGCCGGCGAACCGGTGGATGAACGTCTCGGCGAGCGCCGGGATGTCGTCCTTCCGCTCGCGCAGCGGGGGCATGTCGATCGTCACCACGTTGAGGCGGTAGTAGAGATCCTCGCGGAACTGGCCGCCCGTCACCATCGTGGCGAGGTTCCGGTTGGTGGCGGCGATCAGCCGCACGTCCACCTTCAGCGTCCGGGTCCCGCCGAGCCGCTCGAACTCGTGCTCCTGCAGCACCCGCAGGATCTTGGCCTGCGTGTTGGCGCTCATGTCGCCGACTTCGTCGAGGAACAGCGTGCCGCCGTCGGCCTGCTCGAAGCGCCCGATCCGCTGCTTGTCGGCGCCGGTGAACGCCCCCTTCTCGTGGCCGAACAGCTCCGACTCGAGCAGGTTCTCCTGGAGCGCCGCGCAGTTGACGCGGACGAAGTTCCGCCCGGCCCGGTGCGAGTTGTGGTGGATCGCGCCGGCGATCAGCTCCTTGCCCGTGCCCGTCTCCCCCCGGATCAGCACGGTCGTGTTGCTCTTGGCGACCTTCTGCACGACGCCGAGCACCCGGGTGAGCGCCTCGGACCGCCCGATGATCCGGTCGAACTCGTAGATGTCGTTCTGCGCGTGGCGGAGGTAGTCGAGCTCGTTGCGCAGGCGGCGCAGCTCGAGCGCCTTCTCGATCTTGACCTCCATCTCCTCGATCTCGAACGGCTTCTGGACGAAGTCGAACGCGCCGCCCTTCATCGCCTCGACCGCCGTGGTGACCGACCCGAACGCGGTCATCAGGATCACGGCCGTCGTCGGGTGCAGCGCCTTGGTCGTCCGCAGCACCTCGATGCCGTCGCTGCCGCCCATCTTCAGATCGCTCAGCACCACGTCGAAGTAGCCGGCGTGGAGGCAGGCGATCGCGGCGTTGCCGTTGGCCGCCTCCTCGATGTCGTGGCCGGCCTCGGCGAGCGCCCGCGCCAGGCCGCGCCGCAGCGCGTCGTGGTCGTCGACGATCAGGATTCGACCCATAGCCGCCCCGCGCTAGCGGAGCCACTCCTCTCCGGAATTGACCGGCAGCGTCACGCGGAACCGCGTGCCCTGGCCCGGCGCCGTCTCGAGGTCGATGTGCCCGTTGTGCGCGTCCACGATCTTCCGGACGATCGCCAGGCCCAGCCCCGACCCCTGGGGCTTGGTGGTGAAGAACGGGTTGAAGATCCGCTCGACGGCCTCCGGCGGCACGCCGGGCCCGTCGTCGGCGATCTCGACCACCAGCGTCGCGCCGGGGGCGCGCTCGTCGGTCCCCGCCGTCGGCTCCTGGTACTCCCGCCCGACCGAGGCGGTGAGCCCGATGAGCCCCCGCCCGTCCATCGCCTCGAGGCTGTTGATCAGGAGGTTCGAGAACAACTGGCCGAGCTGGTGCGGGTCCGCCTGGATGAGCGGCAGCTGCGGCTCGATGTTCATCGTCACCGCGACCTCGCCCCGCTCGGCCTTCCGCTCGGCCATCGTCACGGCGTCGTGCAGCACCTGCGCCAGCGACGTCTGCTCGACCTGCAGCCGGATCGGACGGACGAACTCGAGCACTTCGATCACGATCGCGTTGGCGGTCTTGGCCTCGTTGATGATGTCGTCGAGCAGCGCCTGCGCGTCGGGGACGTCCGCGACGCGGCGCCGCAGCAGGCCCGCCATCACCTCGATGCCCGCCAGCGGGTTCTTCACCTCGTGCGCGATGGTGGCCGCCATCTCGCCGAGCGACGCCAGGCGGTCGCGCAACCGCTCCCGCTCCTCCATCTGCTCGACCAAGGTCAGGTCCTTGAAGAACATCGCCGCGCCCACGCCCCGGCCCTCGTCGTCGAGGATCTGCGAGAGCGTGTAACCGATCACCTTGCCGGACGGCTTGAGCCTGAGCTCGGCGCGGTTCGGCAGATGCGCGAGTTCGAAGGCCGCCGTCAGGACGCGGATCATGTCGGGCTGGCTGGCGAGCACTTCCGCGTAGGGACGCGCGAGGTCGTCGTCGCACGGCATGATGTCGAGAATGCGGTAGGCGACCTCGTTCATCAACGCCAGGCGCCGGTCCCGCGTGACGGCCAGCACGCCGTTCCGCATGCCGAGGACGATGTGGCGGAAGAAGCGGTCGCCGGCGAACGGTTCGGTCCCGATCTCACCATTCGCGACAGGGCTTCTCCCCCGGCGGGGTCGATCCGTCATGACGTGAGTCTCTCCCGTCTGGTTCGGAATCGGCGTCAACGATTTCAATAGTGTAACTGTAGCGGGGTTCGTCGCCAAGTCGCTCGCGGTCATGTCGGCGGCTGTCTAGCGCAAGGGCCGTGCCGAAGATCCGCCGGTAGATTTCGATGTAACTCGATGAAATAGCGAAGACTTGCGTCGCGGCGCCGGACGCCGCCGCTGACAATTCTGTCCGTGGCGACTCAATTCCGGGTCATCGAGGTGGCGGTACCTGCCGGCCGGCCTTCAGATGAGGTTTGCAGCTCTTCCCATTGGTGCATCAGGTCGCCGACCTGCCACATCAGGGCTTGGTGGCGGTCGATGACCGGCTGGGACGCCGCGCGGTCCTGGTAGAACTCAGGGCTGGCCATGGTCGCTTCGATTCGCTTGATCTCGTCTTCGCATCGGGCGATGCGATCCTCGAGTTCGGCGATCTTCGCCTGGTGCGCCCTGGCGGCGCGGTCGCGCCGACGGGCCTCGGTTTGGGCCAGGCGGCGCGCCTCGCGGTCTCCGGCCGGGTTCGGCGGCGCCTGGGCGGCGGCGGACAAGTCCGCCTTACGCCCGACGCCCTGCGCCTTACGCTCGGCGCCTTCCCGCTTCGCGCTCCGCGCTTCGGCCGACGAGTCCGCCTTCGCCCTTCGCGCTTCGGCGGACAAGTCCGCCTTCGCGGTTCGCGGTTCGGCGGGACGGCCCGCGTTCCCGCCCTCCGCCTTCCCGCTTTCCGCCCGGGCCTTGTGCCACAGGAACTCCTCGTACCGCCCGCGGTAGCTGTGCGCGTCGCCGCCGCCGACCTCCACGACGCGGTTGGCGAGCTTCTCGACGAAGTAGCGGTCGTGCGACACGAAGATCAGCGTGCCGCCGAAGTCCTCGAGCGCGTCGAGCAACACGTCCTTCGAGTCGAGGTCGAGGTGATTGGTCGGCTCGTCGAGCAGCAGCGTGTTCGACGGGCGGAGCAGCATCCGCGCCACCGCGAGGCGCGTGCGCTCGCCGCCCGACAGCACGCCCACCCGCTTGTAGACGTCGTCGCCCGAGAAGAGGAAGCCGCCGAGGATGTTGCGGATCGCGGGCACCATCTGGTTCGGCGACCCGGCCTCGAGCGTCTCGTAGACGGTGAGGTCGGGGTCGAGCCGCGCCGCCTCGTCCTGCGCGAAGTACTGCGTCACCACCTGGTGGCCTTCGTGCCGCTCGCCCGCGTCGGGGGCCTCGACGCCGGACAGCATCCGCATCAGCGTGGACTTGCCGGTGCCGTTCGGGCCGACGATGGCGATGCGGTCGCCGCGCTCGATGTGGAGGTTGGCGTGGCGGAACACCACGTTGTCGCCGTAGGCCTTGTGCGCGTGTTTCAGCTCGAGCACCATCCGGCCGCTCTTGACCGAGATGGGGAACGAGAAGTGCACCCGCTTGCGTTCGGGCGGCACCTCGATCGGGACGATCTTCTCGAGCATCTTGATCCGGCTCTGCACCTGCGCGGCCTTGGTCGCCTGGTAGCGGAACCGGTCGATGAACATCTTGATCCGCGCGAGTTCCTCGTCCTGCTGCCGCTTGGCCTCGCGGGCCCGCTCGAGCCTGGCCTGGCTTTCCTCGAGGTAGTGGCTGTAGTGGCCCGGGTAGTCGTTGAGCGTCCGCAGGTACACCTCGGCGATACGCGTGACGACGGCGTCGAGGAAATAGCGGTCGTGCGAGACGAGGATGACGGCGTGGGGGTAGTCGTGCAGGTACGCCTCGAGCCAGTTGCGCGCCTCGAGATCGAGGTGGTTGGTCGGCTCGTCGAGCAGCAGGAGGTTCGGGCGCGCGAGCAGCAGCTTGGCCAGCGCGATCCGCATCTGCCAGCCCCCCGAGAACGTCTCGGCCGGCCGCTCGAGGTCCGCCGGCGAGAAGCCGAGGCCGCGCAGCACGGTCGCGATCTTCAGGTCGATGCTGTACCCGTCGTGCAGCCGGAAGCGGTCCTGGAGGTCGCTGTAGCGGGAGAGCATCAGCTCGTGCTCGCCGTCGGGCACGTCCGGGTGGCCGAGCCGATCCTCGAGGGCGTGCATCTCCGCCTTGACCGCCATGAGCGGCTCGAAGGCCTGCATCGCCTCTTCGTAGACCGTCCGGCCCGAGTGCGACAGGCCGTCCTGCGGCAGGTAGCCGACGGTGACGCCGGCCGGCTTGACGACGCTGCCCCGGTCGCACTCCTCGAGGCCGGCGAAGATCTTGAGGAGGGTGGTCTTGCCCGACCCGTTCGGGCCGCACAGGCCGACCCGCTCGCCGTCGGAAATCTGCCAGGTGACCGCGTCGAACAGCACCCGGTCGCCGAAAGTCTTGGTGAGGGAGGAGATTCGGATCATCCGCGCGACGGCTGGGACCGGGCGTGCCGGCCGAAAATCCCATGGTAGCACACGGCCCCCGGCCCCCGGCCCCCGGCTTGCCGGCCCGGTGTCTATAATGGGAGAGACACTGTGTGGCAGACCATCGCGGCGGTTCCGCCGTCTTAGTCTGCAGAGCAGGCGGCCCACCTTCGCCCGCGGAGTATTGAGAGCGGGTGGCGGCGGAAGGCCTGTCGTGTTCATGTCGCGGGTCGAAAGCCCGTGTGCGGTGTCGGGGAGGATCTCCTGGAGGACGTTGCCGTCCTCGTCGGTTTGAGCGACGAGGAACTCGTAACCCGGTCGGTTGGTGGCGACGCCGAGAGCTTCAACCAGCTCATCAAGCGCTGGGAGAAGCCTATCTACGCGCTCGCCTACCGCACGATCGGCCGCGAAGAGGATGCGCGGGACGTCGTCCAGGAGACCTTCCTCAGGGCGTTCCGGGGGCTGGCGGGCTTCAAGGGACAGTCGAAGTTCTCGTCCTGGCTCTACCGGATCGCGCTGAACCTCTGCCGCGACTGGATCCGCCGCCAGCGTCGGACGCCGGTGGTGCTGGCTCCGGACGGCGTGGACCTGGTCGAGCTGGCGGGCGAGGGCGAGGGGGTCGAGAGCGCCGACGACGCCGTCGCCCGGAAGGACCTCAGCCAGGCGGTGGCGCGGGCGATGCGGACGCTGCCCGAGGATCAGCGCGCGGCGATCGTGCTCAAGGAGTATCACGGCCTCACGTTCCAGGAGATCGCAGAACTGCTGGGCTGCCCGCTCAGCACCGTGAAGACGCGGCTCTACCAGGGACTGACGGTTCTTCGGAAAGAACTCGAGCGCAGTGGCATCCAGTCGGCGAAGAGGATCGTATGAGCTTCTCCTGCACGGACAAGGACACGCTGATCGCCTTCCTGTACGACGAGTGCGACGAGGCGACGCGCAGCGCCGTCACGGCGCACGTCGCGGGTTGCCGGGCCTGCGCCGACGAGGTGCGCGGGTTCGCCAACGTGCGGGAGACGCTGTCCCGGTGGGCGCCTCCCGACCGGGTGGGCGGCTACCGTCTCATTCGCGACGAGGCGGCGGAGGCGCCCGCGGCGGCCTCGGTGTTGCGTCCCGCCCGGTGGTGGCGGACGCCGGTGTCGGCGATGGCACGGGTGGCGGCGGCGGTCCTCCTCTTTGCCGGCGGCGCCGCGCTCGCCAACCTCGACGTGCGGTACGACAAGGACGGGTTCTCCGTGCGGACCGGCTGGCGCGCGCCGGCGGCCGCGTCGGTCGGCCAGGCGGCGGACGCCGACCGCCGGTCGGCATCGCCGGCGACGACGCCGGCCTCGATGGCGACGGCGTCGGCCGGCCAGGCCGAATCGCCCTGGCGGGTGGAGATGGCCGCGCTCGAGCGCAACCTGCGCGAGGACTTCCGCCAGCAGCTGGTGTCGGCGTCGGCGCGGGCGTCGGGCGGCGCCGGCCCGGTGGCCGTGTCGGCCTCGGCCGATCCCGGCGACGCCAGGCTGATGAACCAGGTGCACGCGCTCATCGACGAGAGCTACCGCCGCCAGCAGGTGGAGATGGCGTACCGGATCAGCCTGGTGGAACGGGAGTTCTCCGGGCAGCGCAAGGCCGACAACCTCCGCGTGCAGCCGGCGTTCGGGCAGTTCGACGGGCCGCCGATCTACTCGCCGGACCAGCGGCAGATGATCAACTACATCCGCCTGAACCCGGTGACCCTCAAGAAGTAGACGGAAACGCGGGCTTGCCCACCGTAGCTCGAAGAGCGAAGGTGGGAACCGGCAGGACCGGTTCGGTTTCTAACTGGGCATGAGTACAATGGTACCCATGAGGCTTACTCGCCGCGTTCTGCCGTTCGGGCTGTCCTTCCTCGCGCTCGTCGGCCTGTCCGCCTGCTCGTCGCGGCCGGTCGACCTCACGAAGGCCCTCCTGGTGACCGACGTCAGCACGGGCTATTTCGACGCCGGGATCGTCGAGGGGAACAAGAACAAGATCGTCCCCACGATCGCCGTCCAGCTGAAGAACGTCGGCACCGAGCCGCTGGACAGCGTGCAGATGATCGCCAAGTTCAACCGCATCGGCGAGACCGAGGAGTGGGGGTCGGCCCCTTACGTCCGGGCGATCGGGCCGGAAGGCCTGGCGCCCGGCCAGACCAGCGCGTCGGTCGTGATGAAGTGCGATCGCGGCTACACCGGCGAGCAGCCCCGGGCCGAACTCTTCCACCACAGCCAGTTCTTGGACGTCCAGGTCGAGTTGTACGCGAAGTACCGGGCGCAGAACTGGGTCAAGATGGGGACGTACAAGATCGCGCGGGACCTGCTGACGCAGTGATCGGTGGACTCTCGAGTAATCGGAACTGACGAGGATCAATCGGAACTGACGATGATCAATCGGAACTGACGAGGATCAAGCGGAACTGACGAGGATCAATCGGTTCTGACGATGGGAAATCGGCTCCTCACTCGGGCTTTCGATTCATCTTCCCGGCCTCCGATTGATCCGCCCGTCCTCCGATTGATCTGTCCTTCCTCCGATTGATCCGCCCGTCCTCCGATTGATCTGTCCTTCCTCCGATTGATCCGCCCGTCCCCCGATTGATCTGTCCTTCCTCCGATTGATCCGCCCGGCCCCCGATTGATCCGCCCGGCCCCCGATTGATCCGCCCGTCCCCCGATTGGTCTGTCCTTCCTCCGATTGATCTGTCCTTCCTCCGATTGATCCGCCCGTCCCCCGATTGATCCGCCCGTCCCCCGATTGATCCTCCCGTCCCCCGATTGATCTGTCCTTCCTCCGATTGATCCGCCCGTCCCCCGATTGATCCTCCCGTCCCCCGATTGATCTGTCCTCGTCCTCCGATTGATCCGCCCGTCCTCCGATTGATCCGCCCGTCCTCCGATTGATCCGCCCGTCCTCCGATTGATCTGTCCTTCCTCCGATTGATCCGCCCGTCCCCCGATTGATCCGCCCGTCCTCCGATTGATCTGTCCTTCCTCCGATTGATCCGCCCGGCTACCGATTCTCGTTCCGTCCTCCGATCTTCGATGCGTGCACCATCGGCACGAACACAACTGGCGTGACCGTCCTCGTGCTCGTGCCGCCGTCGGCCAGCTTCTCGACGACCGACAGTTCCTGCGTGTAGCGATCCCCGACGGGAATCACGAGCCGGCCTCCCGGCGCGAGCTGATCGACGAGCGCCTGCGGCACGCGGGACGGGGCCGCCGTGACGATCACGATGTCGAACGGTGCCTCGGACGCCAGGCCCTCGTAGCCGTCCCCCTTCAGCACGGTCACGTTGGCGTACCCGAGCCTGGCGAGCCGTTCCGCGGCCTGCCGGCCGAGGTGGCCGTCGATCTCCAGGCTGAACACGTGGGAGACGACGCGCGAGAGGACGGCGGCCTGGTAGCCCGAGCCGGTGCCGATCTCGAGAGCGCGGTCGCTTGGGGTGGCGCGCGCGAGCTCGGTCATCAGCGCCACGATGTACGGCTGTGAGATCGTCTGGCCACGGCCGATCGGCAGCGGGTGATCGGCGTAGGCACCGGGGCGGAGGTCGGGCGGAACGAACAGGTGCCGCGGCACCTGCCGCATCGCGGCCAGCACCGCCGCGGTGCAGACACCGCGCGAGGCGACCTGTCCCGCCACCATCGCGTCCCGTTCCTCGCGGCCGCCGTCGTCTGGCGCGCCGCCGCCAGCGCCGGGGAGGTCCCCGTGCACCGGCGACCCGGGAATCGGCGGGCGCGGCGGCGCCGCGGGTCGGCCCTGCATACGCCGATTATCGCGCCGATCGGCGGACGCCGGCGAAAAGCGCAAGACAGTGCCGCGCCGCCCAACCTATAATCCGCAGGTGCGCGTCCATCCTCCAGCCCGTGCTTGTCCCCCTTGCCCGCGTGGTCTCGGAGTCGGGCCGTCCCGGTGTCGGAGACCGCGCGCATGACGCCTGACGTCCCGGAATCCCGTCGAATCGGCGTCTACACGGCCATTGCCGTCGTGGCCGCCAACATGATCGGCACGGGCGTCTTCACGAGCCTCGGGTTCCAGCTCTTCTCGCTGACTACCGGCTTTTCGATCGTCGCCCTGTGGCTGGTCGGCGGATGCGCGGCGCTGTGCGGAGCCTTGTCGTACGGCGAGTTGAGCGCGGCGATGCCCCGGTCCGGCGGGGAATACTACCTGCTGTCGAGGATCTACCACCCCGCCGTCGGGTTCCTGTCGGGCTGGGTGTCGGTGGTGGTCGGGTTCTCGGCGCCGATCGCGGCCGCGGCGATGGCCATGGGACAGTACCTGGCGCGGGTGCTGGTCCAGACCGGCGTCGTCTCCGCCGGGTCCCAGCCTGCCGCGGTGACGGCCATCGCCGTGGCGGGCGTCACGGTCATCTCAATCGTTCACCTGCTCGACGTCCGCTCGGTGAGCCGGTTTCAGATCGCGTTCACGACGCTCAAGGTCTCCCTCATCGTGGCGCTGGTCGGCTGCGGCTTCGCGCTGGCCAAGGCCCAGCCGGTCAGCTTTCTGCCCGACCGCGCCAGTCTCGACTCGGTGTTCTCGTCGAGCTTCGCGGTGTCTCTCGTCTACGTGATGTACGCCTACTCGGGCTGGAATGCCGCGATCTACGTGGCGGGCGACGTGAGGAAACCCGGCCGCTACCTGCCGCTCTCCCTCGTGCTCGGGACGCTCATTGTCATCCTCTTGTACGTGCCCCTGAACGCGGTGTTCCTGTATGCCGCGCCCATCGACCAGATGAAGGGGCAGGTCGATGTCGGGTACATCGCCGCGCATCACATATTCGGCCAGACCGGCGGCTTGATCATGGGGCTGCTGATTTCGATCGGCCTGGTGTCGGCGATCAGCTCGATGATTTGGACCGGGCCGCGGGTGACGCAGGTGATGGGCGAGGACATCGGACTGCTGCGGCTGCTGTCGGCGAAGAACAGGAACGGCGTGCCCCACGTCTCCCTGCTGCTCCAGTACGTGCTGGTCATCGCGCTGATTCTCACCTCGACGTTCGAGTCGATCGTCAACTACATCGGCGTGATGCTGTCGTTGTCGGCCTTCCTGACGGTGCTCGGCGTGTTCGTGCTGCGGGTGACCGCGCCCGACCTGCCGCGTCCGTACCGAACGCTCGGCTACCCGGTCACGCCCGTTGTCTTCCTCCTCGTCACCGGGTGGATGATGTTCTTCGTGATCAGGGAAAGGCCGATGGTGACGGTGGCCGGCGCCGGCACGCTGGCGGCCGGGCTGGTCATCTACTTCATCGACCGGTGGCGGGCCGCATCAAGACCCACAGCGTGACCAGGGCCAACGCCCCATCCGTCACCGCGAACACCAGGTAAGCCGGCGGCGAGTGGCGGACGAAGTGGTCGGCCACGAATACCAGGCATCCGATCCCCTTGAGGAACGGTCCCATCGTCCACAGGTATCCGCGATAGAGGTCCGGGCGGCGAAAGGGCAGGAGGTAGCCGAGGCCGACCGCCAGCAGGAACAGGCCGTTCAGGTCGGCATGAATCGGGGGAACCGGGGCCGGCACGCCGAAGAGCGCCATCAGCAGTCCGCGGCCGGCCAGCAGGGCCACGCCGACCGCGATGTCGTAGAGGCCTGACACCGCGGCCACCGCCACGAGCGCCCGCTCGTCAGGGTGTCGGCGGGGCATCGCGTCGGAACCGCTTCCTGAGCGCCCAGGACACCGTCAGCAGGAGGGACACCAGCAGGATCTCCGGGAGGAACTCGCCGGTCAGCAGCACGATGTCTTCACGAATCGCCGCCAGCCAAACGAACACCCCACCCACTCGCTTCCTCCTCGACCGCGGTCGCGGGCGGACCTTCCGTCCGCCCGCCTGCGACGACGCATCTCCGCCGGCGCTACCGCGTCGAGAGAGGCTGGAGTTCGCCGCGATACGTGACGGTGTCGTCCGGTTCGATGCGCACGTCGAACGCGATCGAGCGGAAGCCCGGCGCCCTGATTTCCACGTGGTGCGGGCCGGCCGTGAGCTGCATCTTCTGGAACACGCCGTTGAAGTCGTCAACGGTGCCCATGGGGCTGCCGTCGACGAGCACCTCGGCGTTCCTCGGTTCGACTTTCAGCTTGAGCCCGCCGACCCCTCTCTGCTCGTCTCCGTAGTAGCCGGCGCCGGCCGCTTCGGTCGGATCCCAGGCGGGGTCGTAGTCATAGCCGTAGCCGTACGGGAACCAGTACCCGGCGAGCCAGTAGGGGTCGGGGTAGAGCACGTCGTAGAAGCCAAGTCCCGCGAACAGCCACGGCGCGTAACCCCAGTTGATGTCGCCGCCCCCACTCGGCTGGCGACCCGGCGCGCGCTGCGGCGTGCCCGACTGGCGCGGGATGGCATGCCCGATGATCGGCCCGACGTAAGCCGTGGCTCCGAGTCCGGAGGGACGAGCTCCGCGCGGCACCGCGTTGTCGCCTTCAGCCCCGTAGAGCCGACGGACGACGGGGCTGGCGCCATTGGTCGGGTCGGGCGCCCACGAGGTGGCGCCTCCGCGCGCCCGGCCGGACCCGCCCGACGAGCCCGACGGCGCCGCGGCGGTGCCGCCGCCGCTCGAGGACCGCGGTGAGGAGACCGCGCGTCCGCCGCCGGACGAGCCGGCAGTTGTCGCGCCACCGCCGCCCGTGGATCCGCCGCCGCCGCCGGAGGATCCGCCGCCGGCCCGAACGACAGCCCCGCCCCCGCCCGAGCTCGGTCTGCCGCCCGCAGGGCGGCCCTGTCCCGACGCCGGCCAGGCGACGAGCGCGACCAGAAGTCCGGCTCCGGCGAGTCCGTAGACCAGCGGTTTCATAACGACTCCTTGGTTGCGTCGAGCACGGAGACGACCCCGGCGCCACTGCAACCACCAGCAACAGCCCTGCCAACCTCGGGGCTCGTACGCACATCAAATTACTCCCATTTCCGCCGCCGCGCCACTCCGCCGATTTCCGGGTGTCCCCTGCGCAGCACATCCGCCCGGTTTCCTGACACTTTTTTCGGGCATCTGGCGCCCCGCTCACGCGCGGGGCCAGCCAGCGGCGTCTCCAGGTCTGGCGAGGCGGGCATGCTTGACGGTCTGAGGTCCGCCTCGCTAGACTGCGAGAAAGCGCACAGAGGGTCCAGGCCCCCCGTCCACCTCGCTCGGAACCTGCCTGCCATGTTTCACAGCACCACGATTCTCGGGGTTCGCCACAACGGCCACGCCGTGCTGGCCGGCGACGGCCAGGTGACGCTCGGCGACACGGTGGTGAAGCAGAGCGCCCGCAAGATCCGCCGGCTGTACGGCGACCGGGTCCTGGCCGGCTTCGCCGGCTCGGCGGCCGATTCCTTCGCGCTCTTCGCCCGCTTCGAGGCGAAGCTCGAACAGTATCGAGGCAACATCGAGCGTTCGGCGGTCGAGCTGGCGAAGGATTGGCGAACCGACCGCATCCTCCGTCGTCTCGAGGCGATGCTGATCGTCATGGGCGTCGAGTCCACGTTCCTGCTGTCGGGCACGGGCGACCTGATCGAGCCCGACGACGGGATCGTCGGGATCGGGTCGGGCGGCGGCTACGCCGTCGCCGCGGCACGGGCCCTGGCCCGGCACACGGCGCTCGACGCGCGGGCCATCGCCGAGGCCGCCATGTCGGTGGCGGCCGGCATCTGCATCTACACCAACAGCAACCTGACCATCGAAGAGTTGTAGCGCCTCATGCCGATCTACCTTCCCGAGTCGATGCCGGCGCCGGCCGAATCGCTCACGCCCCGCCAGATCGTCGCCGAGCTCGACCGCTACGTGGTCGGGCAGCGGGCCGCCAAGCGGGCCGTGGCCATCGCGCTCCGCAACCGGATGCGTCGCCAGAAGCTCGCGCCCGACATGGCGGCGGAGGTGGCGCCGAAGAACATCCTGATGATCGGGCCGACCGGCGTCGGCAAGACCGAGATCGCGCGGCGCCTGGCGCGGCTCGCGCAGTCGCCGTTCCTCAAGGTCGAGGCGTCGAAGTTCACCGAGGTTGGCTACGTCGGTCGCGACGTCGAGTCGATGGTCCGCGACCTGGTCGAGATCGCGATCGACATGGTGCGCGAGGAGCGGGTCGAAGAGGTGCGGGCCAAGGCCGAGCGCAACGCGGAGGAGCGGCTGCTCGACCTGCTGCTGCCGCCGTCGCCGGTGCCCGAGGTCGAGGAGGACGCGTCCGCGGCGCGCGAGCAGGCGAAGGCGACGAGGGCGAAACTGCGCGAGCAGCTCAGGAACGGGCTGCTCGACGAGCGCACGGTCGAGATCGAGGTGAACGAGAAGTCGTTTCCGTCGCTCGAGATCGTCACCGGTTCGTCGGTCGAGGAGGTCGGCATCAACCTCAAGGACATGATGCCGGGCCTCTTTTCCGGGCGCAGCAAGAAGCGGCGCGTGCGGGTGCCCGAGGCGCTCGACCACCTAGTGCAGGAAGAGCAGCAGAAGCTGGTCGACATGGAGTCGGTCGCGCACGTGGCGGTCGAGCGGGTGGAGGAGGGCGGCATCATCTTCGTCGACGAGATCGACAAGATTGCCGGGCGCGAAGGGGGCCACGGGCCGGACGTGAGCCGCGAGGGGGTCCAGCGCGACATCCTGCCGATCATCGAGGGGACGACGGTGAACACGAAGTACGGGATGGTGCAGACCGACCACATCCTGTTCATCGCGGCCGGCGCGTTCCACGTGTCGAAGCCCTCGGACCTCATCCCCGAGCTCCAGGGCCGCTTCCCGATCCGCGTGGAGCTCGAGCCGCTCGGCAAGGACGATTTCGTCCGGATCCTGACCGAGCCGCAGAACGCGCTGGTCAAGCAGTACACCGCGCTGCTCGCGACCGACGGCGTCACGCTCGACTTCAGGCCCGACGCCGTGGATCGGATCGCCGACTTCGCCACGATCGTCAACGACCGCGCGGAGAACATCGGCGCGCGGCGGCTGCACACGGTGATGGAGAAGCTGCTCGACGAGGTGTCGTTCGAGGCGCCTGACCTCGCCGAGAAGTCGATTACCATTGACGCGGCGTACGTCGACCGGATGCTGGCCGACATCGTGAAGGACGAAGACCTGACGCGTTACATCCTGTGATGCACCCGCCGCGGCAGGGCCCCGGCCCTGCTCCGTCCGACCGCTCGGCGCGGGCCGCCTCGATTGTCCGGCGCCTGGCGCTGCTCGTCGCCGTGGCGGCCGTCTTCGCGCCCGGGTGCGGGAAGAAGGGGCCGCCGCTGCCGCCGATCGTCAGGCTGCCCGGGCCGCCCGACCCCTTGGTGGCGCGCCGGCTCGGCGCGGTGGTCTGGCTGCAGGTGCGGATCCCGGCCGTCAACGCCGACAAGACGACGCCGGCCGACCTCGAGCGCGTCGACGTCTACGCGCTGACCGGCGCCGCGGCCGACGCCGAGACGATCTTCAAGTCCGGCACCCGTGTCGCCTCGATTCCCGTGCGGAAGCCGGCCGGGGAGGCCGGCGAATCCGAACGCGGGGGCCGCCGCGATTCTCGTGCCTCCCGCGGAGCGGCCGGCGCCGCCGCCGCGTCCCGTGGCGAGCATGGAGGCCGGCTTCGACCAGGGCGACACGGTCGTCGTCACCGAGCCGCTCGGACCGGAGCAGTTTCGAGAGGTGACACCGACGGCGGTCCCGAAGAAGGCGTCGGGGCCGCCGGCGGCCTGGAAGTTCGAGCGGTGGGCTCCGCCGTTGCCTCCCGAGCCCTCGCCGCTGCCGGTACGCGTCTACGTCGCGGTGGGAATCAACCACAAGGGCCAGAAGGGCGCGGCGTCGGCGCGGCAGACCGTGGTGCTCGCCGCCCCCGCGCCGGCGCCCCCGGCGCCGACGGTCACCTACACCGAGAAGGCGTTCTCGGTCGCGTGGACGCCGCCGGCCGGCGTGGCGCCGCCCGCGCCCGCCGGCGACCTGCTCGAGTCGAGGCCGATCGGTTCGCCGAGGGTGGTTGGCGCCTACAACGTCTACGAAGTCCCGCCGCCCGCTTCGGGCGCGGGCGGGGCGGGCGGCCCGACGCCGCCGGCCCCGGGCGGACGGATGCCGGTTCCGCTCAACGCGAAGCCGCTTCCCGGCCCGCCGTTCGTCGACGACCGGATGGTGTTCGGCACGCCGCGCTGCTACGCCGTGCGCGCCGTGACAATCTACGGCCCGACGGAGGCCGTCGAGAGCGAGGCCTCGCCGGCGACGTGCGTGACGCCGGTCGATACGTTCCCGCCGGCCGCGCCGACCTCCCTGAGGGCCGTTGCCGGCGAGCACGTCGTGAGCCTCATCTGGGACGCCAACCGGGAGGCCGACCTGGCGGGATACCTCGTCCTCAGGGCCGAGGTGCCGGGCGGCACGTTCGTCCCGCTGACGCCGGAGCCGACGACCGGCACGACGTTCGACGACACGACGGCGAAGGCCGGCGTCCGCTACGCGTACGTGGTCGTGGCGGTGGACACGTCGAAGAACCGGAGCGCGCCGTCGAATCGGGTCGAGGAGGCGGGACGATAAGGCTCAAGGCTCAGGGCTCAAGGCTCAGGGCACGCGGGACGGAGCAGGACCATGTGTAGGGCGACCCTTCACCCCTCGACTTCGCTCGGGGTGCCCTGAGCGAGGGCGCGGAGTGCCCGAGTCGAAGGGCAGGGTTGCCTGCGGACGAGGAAGGACCAGCCATGGATCGCATCTATCGCATCGAGTATCGGGGGTCGAAACGGTACGCGGCCGAGCACAACGGCCGCCTGTTCCTGCTCGACGGGGACCTGTTCGGCGAGTACGGCTTCGGCGAGGAGATCGCGCACGGCGAGTTTCCGCGCGACCTGCCGGCCGGCTCGCGGCTGCTGGCGCCGATCACACCGTCGAAGATCGTGGCCATCGGCCTGAACTACAAGGATCACGCGGCGGAGCAGAAGAAGGCGCTGCCGGCCGAGCCGATGCTCTTCATCAAGCCGTCGTCGGCGGTCATCGGCCCGGGAGATCCGATCCGGCTGCCGGCCGGCGTCGGCCGGATCGACTACGAGAGCGAAGTCGCGGTGGTCATCGGCCGGCGCGCGTCCCGCGTGCCGCGCGAACACGGGCTCGACTACGTTCTCGGCTACACCTGCGCCAACGACGTGACGGCGCGCGACATGCAGAACCGCGGCTACCAGGTACTCGCACGTGAAGGGTTACGACACCTTCGCGCCGCTCGGCCCCGCGATCGCCGTGGGCCTCGACCCGACGACCATCACGGTGCAGGGCCTGCAGAACGGGCAGGTGAAGCAGCACTCGTCGACCGCGCAGCTGATCTTCCCCGTGGCCGACCTGATCGCGTATGTTTCAGGGATCATGACGCTGCTGCCGGGCGACATCATCTCGACGGGGACGCCGTCGGGGATCGGGCCGCTCGCCGCGGGCGACGTCTTCACGGTTCGCGTGCCGGGCATCGGCGACCTGACCAATCCGGTGGAGAACAGGGACTAGGGACATGAAGATCTTTCTCGATACAGGCAGCCTGCAGGACATCGAGTCGTTCGTCGCCCTCGGCATCGTCGACGGCGTGACCACCAACCCGTCGCTGATGGCGAAGGAGAAGGGGGACCCGCGGGAGATCACCAAGCGGATCTGCGGGATCGTGAAGGGCCCGGTGAGCGCCGAGGTGATCGCGACCGACGTCGACGGGATGATCCGCGAGGGGCGCGAACTGGCCGCGATCGACCCGCACGTCGTCATCAAGCTGCCGTTCGGCAAGGCGGGCGTCCGGGCGTGCGCGGCGCTCAGCGCCGAGAAGATCCCCGTCAACATGACGCTGATCTTCTCGCCGACCCAGGCGCTGCTCGCGGCGAAGGTGGGCGCGGCCTACGTGAGCCCGTTCATCGGGCGCCTCGACGACATCGCCACCGAGGGCATGAACCTCATCGAGGAGATCGTCGACATCTTCCAGAACTACGCGTTCTCGACCGAGATCATCGTGGCGAGCGTCCGCCACCCGGTGCACGTCGTGCAGGCGGCCCGGCTCGGCGCCGACATCTGCACCTGCCCGCCGTCGGTCGTGGAGGCGATGTTCAAGCATCCGCTCACCGACCTCGGGCTCGAGCGGTTCCTGAAGGACTGGGAGAAGGCGCAGGGGCAGACAGTAGGCAGTAAGCAGTAGGCAGTAGGCAGTGGCGCAGGCCTGAAGGCCTGCGCTGTCTGGAGATCGTGCGGAGATCCAGGGATAGCGCAGGGCTTCAGCCCTGCGCCGGCCGGCAGCCGTCGGCCGTCAGCCGGCGTGAGGAGCCCCCAATGGACAAGCGTGAACAGCTCTCGCAGCTCGAGAAGGCGGCGGAACTCGGTGGCGGCGAGGCGCGGCTCAAGCGCCAGCACGAGGCGGGCAAGCTCACCGCACGCGAGCGGATGGAGCTGCTCTTCGATCCCGGCACCTTCGAGGAACTCGACAAGCTCGTCGTGCACCGCTGCCTGGACTTCGGGATGGAGGAGCAGCTCGTCCCGGGCGACGGCGTGGTCACCGGTTTCGGCCGGGTCGACGGGCGCGTCGTCTACGCCTTCGCGCAGGACTTCACGGTGTTCGGCGGGTCGCTGTCGGAGACCAACGCGGCGAAGATCGTGAAGATCATGGACCTGGCCGTCCGGCAGGGGGCGCCGGTCGTGGGGCTGAACGACTCGGGGGGCGCGCGCATCCAGGAGGGCGTGATGTCGCTCGCCGGCTACGCGGACATCTTCCTCCGCAACACGCTGGCCTCGGGCGTGGTCCCGCAGATCTCCGCGATCATGGGGCCGTGCGCCGGCGGCGCGGTCTACTCGCCGGCGATCACCGACTTCACGGTGATGGTCGAGGGCACGAGCTACATGTTCGTGACCGGCCCGGACGTCATCAAGACGGTGACGCACGAGGAGGTGTCGAAGGAGGAACTCGGCGGCGCGATGACGCACAACGCGAAGAGCGGCGTCGCGCACTTCGCCGTGGCCGACGACCGCGAGTGCCTGCTGCTCATCCGCGAGCTGCTCGGCTTCCTGCCCGGCAACAACGTGGACGAGCCGCCCCGCCACGAGACCGCCGACCCGTTCGACCGGGAAGACGAAGCGCTCGACACGCTGGTGCCGGAGTCGCCCAACCAGCCGTACGACATCCTCGCCCTGATCCACGCCGTCGTCGACGACGGGCACTTCCTCGAGGTGCAGCACTACTACGCGAAGAACCTGGTGGTGGGCTTCGCGCGGCTCGGCGGCCGGCCGGTCGGCATCGTCGCCAACCAGCCGGCCCACCTGGCGGGCGTGCTCGACATCGACGCGTCGGTGAAGGGCGCGCGGTTCGTCCGCTTCTGCGACGCGTTCAACATCCCGCTGGTCACCTTCGAGGACGTGCCGGGCTTCCTGCCGGGCACGCAGCAGGAGTTCGGCGGCATCATCCGCCAGGGCGCCAAGCTGCTGTTCGCCTTCGCCGAGGCGACGGTGCCCAAGGTCACCGTCATCACGCGGAAGGCGTACGGCGGCGCGTACTGCGTGATGTCGAGCAAGCACATCCGCACCGACCTCAACTTCGCGTGGCCCACCGCCGAGATCGCCGTGATGGGACCCGAGGGCGCCGTCAACATCCTCTACAAGCGCGAGATCGACGCGGCCGAAGACCCGGCCGCGCTGCGCGCGGCCAAGGTCGCGGAATTCAAGGACAAGCTGGCGAACCCGTTCGTCGCCGCGAGCCGCGGGTTCCTCGACGAGGTGATCATGCCGCGGACGACGCGGCGGCGGCTGATCGGGGCGCTGGCCTCGCTCGAGACCAAGCGCGACCGGAATCCGCCGAAGAAGCACGGCAACATTCCGCTCTAGGCTCAGGGCCCAAGCCAAGAGGCTCAAGGCTCAGGGCCCAAGCCAAGAGGCTCAAGGCTCAGGGCTGAGGGCTCAAGCTCGGAGGCTCAGGGGTCAAGGCTCAAGGCGAGGAGCGAAGACGGAGCAGACAGCCAATGAGTGTTTCTGGTGAGTGCCGGACGGTGGGTGCGCGGTGCGCGGCCGACCTGCGCGCGGCCGTCGACGGCGCGGAGCCCGTGCTGCGGGCGGTCGGCGACGAAGCGAGCGGTCGCCGTCGCGCGCCGGACGCGTGGTCGCCGAGGGAGGTCATCGGCCACCTCATCGACTCGGCCTCGAACAACCACCGCCGCTTCGTGATGGGGCAGGTCGAGGCGGACCTGCGCTTCCCCGGCTACGACCAGAACGTCTGGGTCTCGGTCCAGCGCTACCGCGACGCGCCGTGGGCGAACCTCGTCGCGCTCTGGGTGTCGTTCAACCGCCACCTCGCCTTCGTCATCGAGGCCGCCCCGGACGACGTGATGCTGCGGCCGCGCGCCATCCACAACCTGCCGGAGATCGGGTGGCAGCCTCCGGCGGCGAGCGAACCCGCGACGCTCGCGCATATCGTCCGCGACTACATCGCGCACCTGCAGCACCATTTGGGGCAGATTCCGAGACTCTAGGTAGAACATTCGATTCTGAGGCGTCAACAGAGCCGGGCGCCTCGCTCGCGAGCCGCTCCGCAGGCCGGGAAAGCTCCCTCGCGGTGCCCCGATTTCCGGACGTTTGGATCGGGCTCGCGCTATTCGCGCTGGATCGACCGCACGCGCCGCGCCCGGGAAATCGAGGCACGCGCTCGTCGCTTTCCCTGCCGTCAGAAACGGCCTGCTCCGAAGGCTCGTCTCGCGATGCATCCCGGCCCTGTTGCCGCGATGCCGACTCGCTGTCTTCTGTTCAGAGAACTTGGGACTCGGCGGGCTAAATGCTCGCAAGCTACTTGACGACGATGCCGAAGTACTTGCGGACGCAGTCGAACAGGTCCACGTCGGTCATTACCCCTCGTTGCACGATGGGTTTCATCCGCGGGGAGACGAAGTAATATCCGATGCCGATCTTGGTCGTTCGGAATGTGACCAACGTCTTCCCATTCCGGATCTGGAAGGCGTCGGCGTAGACCACCTTGAAATCGACCTTGGCTTTCTTCAGGGGCTCGCTGGCGCGATCCGCGTAGACTTGGAAATCGGCTAGAGCTTCATCCGCGTTCTGCTCATCTTCGCGAGCGCCGCCGCTGGTCGCCGCGCGGAACGCGACGATCGTCGGGCCAGTCACAATGACGAGCGGCCGGTCTCCTGCGTGCACCGGCGAGACTAGGAGGAGAAGGAGCGATAAGAGGCTGGGGGTTCTCATGGTCGACAAAGCCTCAACCACGTCGCGACTCCCAACACCAAGCGACGCGCCTGACACTAGCAGCGGAAGCCCTGGGCCGCAAGTCGCACGCCGACACTGCCTGCGTTCGCGCGAGGCGCTACGGCGGGTCCGCCGCCGCCAGGCCAAGGCGGGCCTGCTGCGTGCGCGTACAGGAGGCCGCGATTCGGAGTCGCGCCAGCGGGGCCGGCCTGCGGAGCGGCCCACGAGCGAGGCGCCCGACCCTGCTGGCGACTCAAGATCACGGCCTCCGTGTGGTCTGCCGGCTGGCAAGATCGCCAGTTCGCTCGATTGCGGGATGACGAAGATAATCGGGTCGCCTTCCGGCAACCCTGCCCTTCGGCAGGCTCAAGGCGCAAGGCTTCAGGCTACGGGCGGTCGCACGAGCGCCACTTCGCACCGCACAGCGTGATCTCGTATTACGGCCCGGAGCCCGGAGCCCGGAGCCCGGAGCCCTGAGCCTTGAAGCCTGAGCCTTCAAGAAAGCAACCGCACCCGCCCGTGCGCCGGGTAGACCCGCGTGGCGCCGTGCTCGCGCAGCAGGCGCCAGCTGGCCCTCACGACATTCGCCTGGCCCTCGCACGCCAGCCCTGGCGGCGTCAGGTCCCCGGTGAACACCGAGCCGTCGTCGAGCAGGAGCGACACGCTGTCGTCCGAGTGGCCAGGCGTGTGGAAAATCTCCCCCGCGAGGCCGATTCGCGCCAGCAGGGCGCGACTCGCCGAACAGGGGATCGTCACGTTGTCGTGCATCGTGATCTCGAGGTAGTGGTCGGCCGGCTTCATCGCCTCGCGCATGCCGGCGATGCTCGCGACCTGGGGCTCGAGCACGAGCAGCGGCACGCCCGCCAGCTTCAGGTTCTGCGCGAGGCCCGCGTGGTCGAGATGGTAGTGAGTGGCGAGCGCGTAGCGAATCTCCCCGAGCGGCACGTCCATCCGCCGGAGGTTGGCCGTCATCGTGCCCATCGTGCCGGGATAGCCGATGTCCACGAGCAGCCGCGACCGGCCCGCGCTGACCACCCAGTAGTTGGTCGATCGATAGCCGACGTTGACGATGGTGACCGGCGAGGGAGTTGCCATGGCAAGACCACCGGGAGTAGGTTCTGGGCCGTCAGCCGATCGTGATCGGTACCAGACCAGGAGGCTTCATGTCCCGCTGCGCTGCCGTGATGTGGTTCGCCGCCGTGCTGAGTATCGGACCCTGTCAACCGGTTCGCGCGGCCTCGCTGCCACCGGCGCTCGCGCCGCTCGAGTTCCTGGTCGGCGACTGGGAGGGCGGCGGCGGTGGGGCGCCGGGTCAGAGCCAGGGCGGCACGACGTTCGCGCCCGGCCTGCAGGGCCGGGTGCTCATCCGCACGAATTTCGCCATCACCGCCCCGACCGGCACGACGCCTGCCTCCCGCCACGACGACTTGGTGATCGTCTACGTGGACGAGCGCGGCGCCGTCCGGGCCGACTACTACGACAACGAGGGGCACGTCATCCGGTACGCGGTGACCACGCCGCGTCCGGGCCAGGCCGTCTTCACGAGCGACGCCACCGCTTCCGGTCCGCAGTACCGCCTCACATACGGGGCGACGCCGTCGGGCGTCGTGTCGGGCGAGTTTGCCATCGCCCCTCCCGGGAAGCCTGGGGACTTCGCTCCCTACCTGACCTGGGAGATGAAGCGGACGCCGCCGAAGGCCGTCAAAGGCACTTGACAAGGCCTCTTAAATAGTCAAATATATGACTATGAAGGTGGTCAACATATTTGAGGCGAAAGCAAAGCTGTCCGAGTGCGTCGAAGCAGCCGCGGCGGGCGAGCGGGTGCTCATCTGCAAGCGGAACCACCCGGTGGCCGAGTTGCGGGCCGTGCCCGGCGCCCGGACGACGCCACGGATGGTGGGCGGGGCGGCGGGCCGGCTGACGGTGCCGGCGGCGTTCTTCGACCCGCTGCCCGAGGAGGTCGTGTCGTCGTTCTTCCCGGGGGGTGAGGCCGACGAGCCGGCCGACCGGCCCCTGAGGGCGGCCGAGCGCCCGCCGGCCTGTCGGGCGCGGCCGCCACGGAGGCCTCGCACGTGAGGCTGCTCCTCGATACGTGCACGTTCCTGTGGATCGTGGCCGACGCGCCGCAGCTGTCGCGCCGGGCCCGCG
Organism: uncultured Acidobacteriota bacterium; assembly: GCA_963776495.1. Classification (GTDB taxonomy): domain Bacteria; phylum Acidobacteriota; class Vicinamibacteria; order Vicinamibacterales; family Fen-181; genus FEN-299. The sequence continues at coordinate 241,167 of CAVZMW010000006.1, forward strand.
TGCTCTTCACGGCGCCCGAGAACGAAGTGTTCCTGAGCGCCGCGTCGGCGTGGGAAGTCGCCATCAAGCACGGGCTCGGCCGGCTGCCGCTGCCCGACGAACCCTCGCACTTCGTGCCCGGGATGCGGGAGCTGCACGGCGTCGAGCCGCTGCCGATCGACGAGGCGTCGGCGCTGCACACGCTGCGCTTGCCGGCGCTCCACCGGGACCCGTTCGACCGGCTGCTGGTCGCGCAGGCGATCGTGCACGGCCTGACGATCCTCACCCCCGATCGGCTGATCACCCAGTACCCGGCGCTCAGCGCCTGGTAGGCGCCGCGGACGCGGGCGCGGCAGGCACCCGCTCGAACCGCGCACGCCACGAGATCTCGCCGCTCGTCTTCGGCAGGCACGTGACCGCCACGAGCGGCGGCCGCGCCTGCCGCGTCGCCCGGACGTCGCTGCCGCACTGCGCGTCGGCGAGCCGCCAGTTCGCCCCTCCCGCGCTCGCCGTCATGTAGATCTCGTACGGCTCACCGCCGACCACCAGGCTGCGGCCCGAGAGCACCCCGTCCTTCCACGACACGTCAACCGAGATCGACCCCGCCGCCGGTGATGTGCCGGCTCGTCGCGACGACCTGCGGGTGAGGCAGGCGCTCGCGGATGACGAAGACCTGCGAGTTGAACCGCGCGGAGACGGGCCCCGGCGCGAACGACTCCTGGCCGGCGTTTACCGCGCGGCGCTCCCAGAACTCGAACACCACGTAGGACTTCGCCGGGTCGAGACCGAGGTCGGACCACCGGATGGCGTCGAACGCGCCGCCGGTCCGGCCGAGCACGACCCACGACTCGAACGGCCGGTCGATCTCGAGTTCGTACAGATTCACGAGCGGCGTGAGCCCCGCGTCGAACGGCTTCGGATCGCGCCCGCTCACCTCGGCGTCCACGCGCGCCAACTCCGAGGATCTCGACGGGTCCACGTCGTACAGCTGACCGGGCACGGTGACCAGCACCGGGGCGGCGCGGCGGGCGGGCTCGACGAGCGGCGTGCGATACCGCTCGGGCTTGTCGGTGAGCATGAACACCGACCCGGTCAGCGACGTCACCATCGTCGAACGCCAGGCCTCCTTCTCGCTGAGCTCGATGTGGTCGGGGTCGTTGCGCCAGACGACGTTGTTGAACGAGTTGTACTGGGCGAGGCCGGCGTACGAGAAGCCGTCGGTGCCGAGGCGGCAGCCGTCCACGAGGCCCACGAGTTCGGGCCGCACGCCCCAGCACGCCAGTAGAAAGCGGTCCCGGCCGACCTCGTCGCGCACGGCCGCGACGTACTGCCGGAGCGCGTCTCCCGGATCGACCTGCTTCTGCTCGAAGTGCCCGCGATACGAGTTGTAGCCCTCGTACCGGAGGTGGCGCAGCGCGTCGAGCTTGAAGTACCGCCAGCCCATGTCGCGCAGGCCGCGGTAGATCGGGCGGACCAGCGCATCGAGCGCGCCGGGCGCCGACGCGTCCACGGGGTGATCGATCCAGTTGCCGCGGGCCACGCGGCCCGCCGGGTCGCGGACGAACCAGTCGGCGTGCTGGTTCGCGTAGTCGGTCTGGGAGAAGGTGGCGTTGGTCCAGATGCCGGGGGCGAGCCCCTTGTCGCGGATATAGCGGGCCGTGGCCTCCAGGCCCTCGGGGAACTTGGCGTTCGGCGTCAGCCACAGTTCCGGCAGCCCGGTGCCGCGCTGATACCCGTCGTCGATCTGGAGATACTCGTAGCCGTAGGGCCGCAGCACCTCCGACAGCACGTCGGCGGTCCTCCGCACGTCCCGGTCGGTGACCGTGTCGAAGAATGCGAACCAGCTGCACCAGCCGACCACGGGCCGCGTCCAGGCGGCGTACGTCCACGGCTCGAAGTGGCGCAGGCCGCGGTGCATCTGGTAGAAGCGCGGGCGGAACCTGAGGACAATCTCGCTGCCGCGCGCCTCGAGCGAGAAGGTCCGTCGGCCGGCGGCCTCCGTGCCCGGCGTGATCGTGGTCGCCGTGCGGGGCTGATCGTCGACCGACAGCACCCAGTCCCGCCGCCGGTCGTACACGGCCTGGTTCAGCCGGCTTCGGCTCGGTCCCGAGCTGTGTCTCACGACGGGGAGCGCGCGGGCCGGGCGATCGCTCTGGCAGGGAAAGGCCTCGACGCTGCCGGTCACCGTGCCCGAGAGCGCCACCTGATCCCGCGACCCGAACAGGGCCACCACCTGGTTGACGACGCCACCGTGCTCGGACACCGAGGGGACGACGGCACGAAGCCCTTCCGGGTTCGCGATTCGGCCCTCGAAGATCGTGGCGCCGTCGTAGACGATCGCGACGCGGCTGCCGTCGATCACCACCCGGGCCGGCGCGTCGGGCGGGGCGGGGTCACCGGCCGTGACGGCGGTGCCGGCCGCGAGGCCCGTCAGCGCCGCCGCGAGAACCAGAGCGAGGTATCTCATCTTCGTCACCCTCACCGGTCGCCACAGGGCTTCAAAGCCTGCGAAGTAATCAGCCGGCTCAGGGCTCACGGCTCAGGGCTCGAGCAGATTTGCCAGGTGTCGGGTGCCTGAGCCTTGAGTCTTGAGCGGTGAGTCCGATTTGTTCACACGCTCTTCAGCCCGGTGCACGGGCGGGCCCGCCTGCCTGGCGCGGATGCTACCATAGCCCGGTTGCTCAGCCGGCCGCGTTCATCGTCTCCCGAACCGGAGGGTCACCTGAACTCCGCCCCGTCGTCTCCCTGGTGGAAAGGCGCGCGCGGCGAGTGGTTCGTGCTCGCGCAGTTCGTCCTGGGGCTGCTGGTGCTGTGCGGCCCTCGTTCGATCGGCGCCTTCGGCGCCTCGAGCCTGCCGTTCGTCCGCGAGCGGCAGCTGGCGGGCGCCGTCCTGATCCTGGCCGGCACCGCGCTGTTCCTCGCCGGCATCGTTCGTCTCGGTCCCGCGCTGACGCCGCTGCCTTACCCGAAAGAAGGCGCGCGGCTCGTCCAGGACGGGCCGTTCGCCCTGGTTCGCCACCCGATCTACTCCGGCGTGCTGGCGGCCTGCCTCGGCCTCGCGCTCGCGGTGACCGGCTGGCTGACGTTCGTCTACGTGGCCGCCGTGCTCGTGCTGCTCGACGTCAAGTCGCGCCGGGAGGAGCGCTGGCTCGTCGAGAAGTTCCCGGAGTATCGCGCCTACCAGCGCCGCGTCCGGAAGCTCATCCCGTTCGTCTACTGACGACGGCGAGGTCCGGGCGCCGACAGGTCGCGGGGCGTCCCCGTCGCGGCAAGTGCTAGAATACTTGGCAATTACCGGGGTCCGGGCCGACCAGCATGAAGGTACTCATAGCCAATCGCGGGGAGATAGCCGTCCGCGTCATTCGCGCCTGCCGTGAACTGGCGATCCCCACGGTGGCGGTCTACTCGGACTGCGACCGTGCGAGTCTCCACGTCCGCTATGCCGACGAGGCGTATGCCATCGGGCCCAGTGCGCCGTCGGAGAGCTACCTGCGCATCGACAAACTCGTCGATGTCGCCCGCCGGTCGGGCGCGGACGCGGTGCATCCCGGATACGGGTTCCTGGCCGAGAACGCCGAGTTCGCCCGCGCCTGCCGGGACGCCGGCCTGACGTTCATCGGGCCGACACCCGAGGCGATGGAGCGGATGGGCTCGAAGACCGGCGCCCGCCGCGTCGCGCTCGACGCCGGCGTGCCGGTGGTTCCCGGCACGGTCGAGCCGCTCGGCCCGTCGGTCGGCGATTCGGAGATTGCCCGTCTGGCCGCGGAGATCGGCTACCCGGTGTTCGTCAAGGCGGTGGCCGGCGGCGGCGGCAAGGGCATGCGTCTGGTGTCGGCGCCCGAGGACCTGCCGTCCGCGGTCCGCGCGGCGCGGTCGGAGGCCGGCTCGTCGTTCGGCGACCCGCACGTCTACCTCGAGCGGCAGCTCCAGTTCCCGCGTCACATCGAGATCCAGCTGCTCGCCGACCACGCGGGAAACGTGGTGCCGTTCGTCGAGCGGGAGTGCTCGATCCAGCGCCGGCACCAGAAGGTGCTCGAGGAATCGCCGTCGGTGGCGGTGACCGCCGAGACGCGCGCCGCCCTGGCGTCGGCCGCGTGCGCGGTGGCGCGCGGCGTCGGGTACACCAACGCCGGGACGATCGAGTTCCTGGTGGACCGCGAGGGCCGGTTCTACTTCCTCGAGATGAACACGCGCCTGCAGGTCGAGCACCCGATCACCGAGCTGGTCTCCGGCGTGGACCTGGTGCACTGGCAGCTGAAGATCGCGCGGGGGGATCGGCTCACGCTGGACCCCGACCAGACGCTGCGGCCGCGCGGGCATGCGATCGAGTGCCGCATCTACGCCGAGGACCCGGACAACGGCTTCCTGCCCTCGCCCGGCCTGATGCTCGGCCGGCGCGTTCCGGGCGGCCCCGGCATCCGGCGCGACGACGGCGGGGCGACGCCCGGCCTCGACGTGCCGATCTTCTACGACCCGCTGGTCGCGAAGCTCTCGGCGTGGGGCGGCGACCGCGACCAGGCGATCCTGCGGATGGCGCGAGCGCTCGGCGAGTACGAGGTGCGCGGGATCAAGACCAGCATCCCCTTCTTCCGCTGGCTGCTCGACGACGAGGACTTCCGGCGGGGGCGGTTCGACACCACGTTCCTCGACCGCGAGCTGGCGCGGCGGAACGGCCAGCCGTTCGTCACCGTGCCGGAGGGCGCCGAGCACGTCGCGCTGCTCGCCGCGGCAATCCACGCCTACGAGCGCGCGGCGTCGGGGGCGGCGAGGGACACGGACCGGCGTCCCTCGCGCGGCTGGGCCCTCAACGGCCGGCTGGACGGCCTGCGGTGAAACCATCGGCGCGTGAAACGTCATGAACTTCGAGATTGAGGTCAACGGGCGCCCGCGCGCGGTCCGGATCGAGAAGACCGGGTCCCGCTACCGGATCGAATCCGACGGGCGCGTGGACGTGGTCGACGTGGCGCGCGTCGACCGCACGACGATCTCGCTCATCGTGGTCGGGGACCGCGAGACGAGCCACGAGGCCTCGCTGCTCGACGGGCGGGAGCCCGGCGACGTGGAGGTCTACCTGCGCGCCGGCGTGGTCCGCACCCGCGTGGCCGGCGCGCCGGGCCAGAGGCGGTGGCAGGCGGGCGGCGTGGGCCTCGGGGGCGCGGGCGGCGCCGAGCGCGTCACGGCGCCGATGCCCGGCAAGATCGTCAAGGTGCTGGTGAAGCCCGGCGACCACGTCACCGCCCGGCAGGGACTGGTCGTCATCGAGGCGATGAAGATGGAGAACGAGCTGCGGGCCTCGCGCGACGGCCAGGTCAAGGACGTCCACGTGGCCGAAGGCGACCTGGTCGAGGCCGGACGGCTCCTCACGGTGATTGAGTGACGCTCGCGCCCTTCCGCCGACGCTGGCCCGAGGCCGCCCTGCTCCTGGCGCTGGCCGTGGTGGTCGCCTACACCGGGGCGCTGTGGCGGTCGGTCGCCATCGCGATTGCCGGCGGCGTGGCGACGTTCGCGCTCCGACGCAAGGTGCTCGACCTGATGACGGGGGCCCTGCTCGTCGTCGCCCTGGTGATTGGCTCCATCGTCGTCACCTTCACGATCGATCTTGGCCAGGCGTTCGGCGGCAGGGGCAAGCAGTTCGCGGAGCGGGAGGGCACCAAGGCGCTCGAGCGGCCCCTGCACATCGGCCGGCTCTCCATCCGGATCGCCCTCGGCCGGTTCGTGGTGGAGGACCTGAAGATCGAGGGCCGTACGCCCGCCGAGGTGCCCTTCTTCACGGCGAAGCGGATCCTGGTGGACTTCCCCTGGTGGCGGGTCGCCGGGACCAACGAGTTCTACGTCCGTTCGGTCGAGATGAGCGACTGGACGATGCTGATCGAGAAGTTCTCGCCCGGCGACAACCTGCCGGCCATCTTCCGGAGGAAGTCCACCAAGCCGGCGGGTCCGAAGCGCTTCACGACGACGGTCGCCTACCTCCACGCCTACCGGGGGCAGTTCAGCTACATCGACCATGGCACCTGGCGGACCGTCGCCCGCAACCTCGACGTCTACCTGCGCCGGACGGCGAACGAATACCGGGGCACCGTCACCGTCACCGACGGCTCGACGCAGATCAAGGACTACGCCCCGATGCGGACCGACATGCGGGCGCAGTACAAGATCGAGGGCTCGCTCATCCGGCTGCCGTCGATCGAACTGGACACCGACGGCGCCCACACGCACGTGACCGGCCACGTGGATTTCGGCCACTGGCCGGAGATGGTCTACAACGTCGATTCCGAGCTCGACCTGTGGCGGATGCGCGAGATCTACTTCGCCAACGAGTCCTGGCGCAGCCGCGGCCGGACGCACTTCGTCGGCGTCTTCCACATCTTCGACGGGGGACACCTGCTCAAGGGCGAGTTCACGAGCCCGGTGGCGTACGTGAACTCGCTCGCGTTCCCCGCCCTGCGCGGGTCGCTCGAGTGGGAGCCGCACCGCTTCGAGATCACCAACGCCACGGCGCGGTTCTGCGAGGGCTCCGCGAGGTTCCGTTACCTGATGGCGCCGCTCTCGGATCCGCGGCCGGGCGTGGCGACGTGGCAGGTGAGCTACGGCGGCGTCGACCTCGCGCAGCTCTCCGACATGATCGGCCTGCGGGGCGTGCGGATGCTGGGGCGCGCGAGCGGCGAGAACCTCCTCGCATGGCCCCTCGGCAGATTCTCCGAGCACCGCGGCTCCGGCCACATGACCGTCGCGCCCCCGCCCGACCGCCCCGTCCTCGCCCGGGCCGCCGAGCCGCGCGAGGACGCGATCCGCGCCGAGACGCCGGCCTACGGCCCCGAGCGCGACGTGAGCCGGTTCCCGACGCCCACGCCGATCGGGGGCGAGCTCACCTACCGGTTCGATCCCGAGTGGCTGGACGTGGCGCCGAGCCACCTGGCCACCGAGCGAACCTACGTCGAGTTCGAGGGACGCACGGCGTACGGCGACCGCTCCGAGTTCCCCTTCTACGCGCGCAGCGCCGACTGGCAGGAGAGCGATCGGCTGCTGGCCGGCGTCATCACGGCCTTCGGGTCGCCCACCGGCGTCGTCACCGTCGGGGGCTCGGGCGAGTTCCGCGGGACGATGACCAAGTCGTTCAGGGCGCCGCTCGTCCAGGGGGACTTCGTCGCCGACAACATGCGGGCGTGGGACGTCGTCTGGGGCCACACGACCGGCCGCCTGTCGATCGAGAACGGCTACGTCGACATCGCGGACGGCACCATCACGCGTGGGCCGTCGTCGATCACGGCCTCGGGCCGTTTCTCGCTCGGCTACCCGCGAAAGGACGGCGGGGAGGAGATCAACGCGCGCTTCGAGTTCAAGGAACGGCCGATGGCCGACCTACGGCACGCGTTCCAGCTCGACGACTGGCCCGTCAACGGGAAGGTCTCCGGTGAGTTCCGCCTCTACGGCCGCTACACGCGCCCCTTCGGGTACGGCAACCTGCTCGTCGCCGATGCGACGGCGTGGGGCGAGCCGCTCGACTTCGCGCGCTCCCGCATGGACTTCAAGGGCACCGGCGTCGAGATGCCGGGACTGACGATCCAGAAGGGGAAGGGGACCGTCACCGGCGTGGCGTACGTGGGGTGGGACGGCACCTACTCGTTCGAGGTGCGAGGGGAGCGCGTCGCGCTCGACACGGTCGCGCTCATCAAGTACGGACCCTCGGGGTGGTCCGGCCAGCTGGGCTTCAAGGCCGGGGGCGCGGCAACCTTCAAGAGCCCGCGCTACAAGGTGGAGCTGGGCACCGACGACGCGTCGTACGGCAGGCAGGCGATCGGCGCCGTCAAGATCGTCCTCGACGTGCAGGACCGCCTGGTGATTCTCGAGCAGTGCGAGGCGGCGGCGCTCGGCGTGTCCGGGTCCGGCAAGATCGAGATGTCGGCGGGCACGGACGCCGAACTGAACTTCCGCTTCAACCACACGCTGCTCGATCCCTACGTGCGCCTCTACGTGCCGAAGCTCTCGGACGTCACGAAGGCGACGGTCAGCGGCACGGTCGAGGTCGTGGGCCAGCTCGCCAACTGGGACCGGCTGTACGCGAGCGCGACGGTGGAGGATCTCCGGCTCAAAGTGCTGGACTACGAACTTCGGAACGACGGGCCGATGCGGCTGACGTTCGAGAACAACGTCGTGCGCGTGGACCCCGCCTCGGGGAACGCGCGCCCCGGCACGCGGCCGGCGCCCGGCGCCGCGGTCCCGACGCTCCGCCTGCGCAGCGACAACCGCGACACCGAGCTCGCGCTGTCGGGCGACATCGATCTCAAGGCGGGGCGCATCGACGTCAACGTGGACGGCAAGGCGAACCTGGCCGTGCTCCAGGCGTTCTCGACCGACCTGCGGAGCTCCGGCGACGCCGTCCTGCACGGCAGCATCACCGGCTCCCTCGGCCAGCCGCTCTACGGCGGCTACGCGCAGATCACCGACGGCCGGATCCGCCACTTCTCGCTGCCGCAGTCGATCCAGGCGATCAACGGCCGCTTCACGTTCGGACCCGAGGGGCTCACCCTCGACACCATCACCGCCCAGGTCGCCGGCGGCCCGGTGACCTTCGGCGGGCGCGTCGAGATCAACGGCTTCTCGCTCGGCGCGCTCGAGCTGACCGCCTCCGGCCGGCGCATGGAGTTCCACTACCCCGAGGGGTTCCGGTCCGTCGTGGATGCCGACCTGGACCTCGTGGGAACCGTGGGCGCGCCGATCGTGCGCGGCACGGTGACGGTGAGGAGCGCGATCTACGACAAGCGCGTCGTCATCAACCCGGCCATGCTCGGCCTCGCGGCCGGGAAGTTGTCCGCCGCGGCGGGCGTCTCGACCGGGTCGATGCCGCCCGTCCAGCTCGACGTGCACGTCCTGGCGCCGTCCTCGCTCCGGGTCGAGAACAACATCGCCCACGTCGTGGCGAGCGCCGACCTCTGGCTCCGCGGGACGTCCGACCATCCGCAGCTGTCCGGCGGCGCGGACGTCGAGCGCGGCGACGTCCTCGTCCTGGGGCATCGGTACCTCGTGCGACGGGGGCGGATCGAGTTCCCGAACCCGACCAAGCTCGAGCCCTTCTTCGATCTCGGCGGCGAGACGCTGGTCCGCGTGCCTGGGCAGACCTACGTGGTCAACGTCCAGCTGACCGGCACGACGGCCAAGTTCTTCCCCGCCTTCACGTCCGACCCGCCGCTGTCGCAGGTCGAGATCGTGTCGCTGCTCCTGGGTGGCGAGACCAACGCGGACGCCATCAACGCGGAACTGCAGGGGATGCAGAGCGAGTCGATCGAGAGGACGCTGGCCGCGTCGCAGCTCCAGCAGGTCGCCGCCGGCGTCGCCACGGCTCCGCTCACCGGCGTCGTGGAGCAGACCTTCGGCCTCGACACGTTCCAGGTCACGCCCAACATCGGCTACGACCCCTACCAGCGGCTCAGCCCGACGGCCAGGCTGACGGTCGGCAAGCGGATCTCGAACAGGATCTACCTCACCTACTCGCGCAGCCTGAACACGCCCGGCGGCGCCGACCAGGTGATCCTCCTCGAGTACGACCAGAACGATCGGCTGTCGTGGATCCTGTCGCGGAACGAGGACGGCACCTACGCCCTCGATGTTCGCGTGAGGCACGTCTTCTGATGCGCGCCGCCGCCGGCCTGCTCGCGCTTCTCCTTGCCCTGGCGGCGCGGCCAGCTGCGGCCCAGCCGCCGACGGGCTCGCCGTCGCTCGACGCGCTGATCGGCAAGCCGATCGCCGGGGTGCGCTTCGTCGTGGCGGGGCAGCCGGTCGAAGAACCGGGCCTGGTGAGCGCGCTCGAAACGCGGGTGGGCGCGCCGCTGACGACCGTCGCCGTCCGGCGGAGCCTGCTGATCATCATGGCGATGAACCGGTTCAGCGACGTCGTCGTCGACGGCGAGCCGACGCCGGCCGGCGTCGTCCTCACCTACGAACTGGTGCGGGTTCGGACGGTGGTCGGGATCGACTTTCGCGGCGACCTCGGCCTGCCGACGCGCCAGTTGAGGACGGCCGTGCTCGATCGCTACGGCGCCTCGCCGCCGCCGTGGCGCGGCGAGGAGATCGCCCGCATGCTCGAGACCGAGTGCCGCGACCGCGGCTACCTGACCGCGACCGTCACCCCGACGACCGAGGCCGTGCGCGGCCGGGACCAGCTGCGGCTGGTCTTCGAGATGAAGGCCGGCCCCCAGGCCACTGTCGGGGAGTCGTACGTCCAGGGCGCGCCGGACGGGGAGGCGCCGCAGGTGCTCGCGCGCCTGGGCGTGGTCTCGGGGGCGCGGTTCGACCGGGTGGCCCTCGACCAGGCGGTCGAGCGGTACGTCGCCGACCTGCGGGCGCACGGCTTCCTCGAAGCGAAGATCGGCACCGACGTCGAGCCCTCGGCGGACCGCCGGCGCGTGAACGTCGTCGTGCGGATGGACCGCGGGCCCGGCGTGACGGTCGTCTTCCGCGGCGACCCGCTGCCCGACAAGCGGCGCAAGGCGATCCTGGCCCTGATGCGCGAGGGCACGCTCGACCAGGACGTGCTCGAGAACCAGGAGCGCAGCATCGAGAACGACCTGCGCGCGGAGGGGTACCGGGACGCGGCGGCGCCGTTCACCCGCGAGCCCGGACCGGACGACCGGCTCCAGGTGGTGTTCACGGTCACCCTGGGCTTGCAGTACCGCGTCGCGACCGTGGACCTGGTCGGATGCCAGCAGGTGCCACGCGCCGACGTCCTGCCCCTGCTCAAGGTCGTGGCGGGGGAGTGGTACGACAAGGCGAAGCTCGATGCCGCCGCGGGCGCGGTCCGGCTGTACTACCGCCAGCACGGCTTCAGGACGGCGTCGGTCACCGTGACCCACGCGCCGGCGGGAACCAACCCGTCGGATCTGGCGGTCGCCTTCAACGTCACCGAGGGACCCCGGACGACGATCGACGGCATCGACTTCGAGGGCGTGTCGGCCGTGCAACCCTCCGTGCTCAGGGAAGCCGTCGAGTCGCAGGTGAACGGCCCGTACTACCAGCCGCAGGTCGAGCTGGATCGCTTCTCGGTCCTCGCGCGCTACCAGGCGCTCGGCTACCTCGAGGCGACGGTGACCGTGCCCGAGGCGTTCAGCGCGGACGGCACGCGCTTCACCCTGCGGTTCGTCGTCCACGAAGGGCCGCAGATCCTCGTCGGCCACGTGCTCATCCGCGGCAACGTCCGGACCAAGTTCTCGACCGTCGACCGTGCCGTCGGGTTGAAGACCGGGATGCCGCTGACCATGTCCGAACTGGTGAGCGCCCAACTGCGCTTGAGCGAGCTCGGCTTGTTCAGGAAGGTACAGGTCTCCCAGCTCGACATCGGCGAGCTGAACCGGCGCGACGTTCTCGTGACGGTCGAGGAGGCTCCCGTCAACACGATCGGGTACGGCGGCGGCCTCGAGGGCACCCAGGTGCTGCGGCCGAACGCGCAGGGGATCCCCGTGCAGACGGTCGAGATCTCGCCGCGCGGGTTCTTCGAGGTCGGCCGCCGCAACCTGTGGGGCAAGGACCGGTCCGTGGACCTGTTCCTCCGCGGCGCGATCCGCTCGACCGACCAGGTGACGACGACCGGGTCCTCGACCGCGACGACCTCCAGCACGGGATTCCACGAATACCGCGTCCTCGCCACCTACCGCGAGCCGCGCTTCATGGACCTGCCCGTCGACGTCGTCGTGAGCGGCACCCTCGACCAGGCGATCCGCTCGACATTCGACTTCAACCGGCGGCAGATGTACGTCGAGGGCAGCCACCGGTTCGGCCGGAAGATCAGCGTGGCCGGCCGGTATTCGATCGGCCAGACGCGGCTGTTCAACGAGCAGATCGCGCCGGCCGATCAGCTGGTCGTCGACCGGCTCTTCCCCCGGGTCCGGCTGTCCACGCTGTCCGCGTCGGCCATCTTCAGCACGCGCGACGACGCCTTCGATCCGACGAGGGGCGTGCTGTTGTCGCTCGACACGACGGTGGCGCCCCGGGCGCTCGGGTCGGAAGTCGGCTTCATCAGAGGGGCCTGGCAGAGCTTCGTCTACAAGCGGGTGCCGTGGCTGCCCGGCACGGTCTTCGCCGGCGGGGCGCGGGTCGGCCTGGCCTTCGGCTTTCCGCTGTCGACGGTCGATGCCAACGGCCAGCCGATCGTGATCGAGCAGGAACTGCCCGCGAGCGAGCGGTTCTTCGCCGGCGGCGACACGTCGGTCCGCGGATTCGCGCTCGACCAGCTCGGCGCCAGCAACGTCATCGACCAGAACGGCGTGTCCAACGGCGGAAACGGCCTGGTGATCTTCAACGCCGAGCTGCGCTTCCCGCTCTGGAAGGCGCACTCGCTCGGCGGCGCCGTGTTCATCGACACCGGCAACGTGTTCGCGAGGGTCAGCCAGATCGACCTGAGCGACCTTCGGAGCGGCGTGGGCTTCGGGCTCCGCTGGAAGTCCCCGGTGGGACCGCTCCGCCTGGACTTCGCGTGGAAGCTGCGCCCGATCACCTACGGCAACGGGATGCGCGAGTCGGGCTTCGCGTGGTACATCACCATCGGTCAGGCGTTCTGACATGAGGCATTCGGATCCTCGACGGGTGAATCGCGGCATGAGGGACATCGCGCGTGCGGCCGTCGTGCTCGTCCTCGCCGCCGGAGCTGCGTCCGCGCGGGCCGAAATCGTCGACCGCGTGCTCGCCACGGTGGGCTCGCAGGTGATCACGCTGTCCGATGTCCGCGCCGTGCAGACGTTCGGTCTCGTGCCGGCCGCGTCGGGCGGCCGCACGCCGGCCGAGATCCTCTCCGCGCTCGTGGACCGCGAGTTGATGCTCGGCGAGGTCCGGCGCTACGTCGCGCCCGAACCCGACCGCGCACTGGTGGAGCGGCGCGTGGCGCAGATTCGGGCGGCCTTCCCCGGCGCGGCCTACGAGCAGGCGCTGGCGAGAACCGCGATGACCGACGACCGCCTTCGGTCGCACGTCGCGGCCGACCTGCAGATCGCGGCCTACGTCGAGCAGCGGTTCGGCGCCCCGGGCCCGCCTCCGCCCGATGAGGTGCAACGCTATTACAACGAGCACCTTTCCGAGTTCATCCGCGCCGGGCGCCTCGTCCCGTTCGAAGAGGCCCGCGCGCAGGCGCAGGAACGCTTCGCCGCGGCACGGCAGCACACGCTGGCCGGCCAGTGGCTCGATCGTCTCCGCCGCGGGACCCACGTCGAGATCAATAACGCAGCCCTCGCCGCGCTGAAATAGTCTAGGCGCAGGGCTGAAGCCCTGCGCTATCTGCTGTCTCTCCTGATAACGCAGGGCTTCAGCCCTGGGCATCCCCGACTTCAGCCCTGCGCTATCTGCTGTCTCTCCTGATAACGCAGGGCTTCAGCCCTGGGCATCCCCGACTTCAGCCCTGCGCTATCTGCTGTCTCTCCTGATAACGCAGGGCTTCAGCCCTGCGCATCCCCGACTTCAGCCCTGCGCTATCTGCTGTCTCTCCTGATAACGCAGGGCTTCAGCCCTGGGCATCCCCGACTTCAGCCCTGCGCTATCTGCTGTCTCTCCTGATAACGCAGGGCTTCAGCCCTGGGCATCCCCGACTTCAGCCCTGCGCTATCTGCTGTCTCTCCTGATAACGCAGGGCTTCAGCCCTGGGCATCCCCGACTTCAGCCCTGCGCTATCTGCTGTCTCTCCTGATAACGCAGGGCTTCAGCCCTGGGCATCCCCGACTTCAGCCCTGCGCTATCTGCTGTCTCTCCTGATAACGCAGGGCTTCAGCCCTGCGCATCCCCGACTTCAGCCCTGGGCATCATCCTCTGACGAGCAGGAACCGGAGGATCTCCGCGGCGTTGAATCCGGCGTGGCTCACGACGGTCGAGGCGATGCTCCGCCGCTTCAGGTAGACCAGCCCCCAGCACGCGCCAAGCAGGGCCGTCGTGACGGCGACGTCGCGCCCCTGGATGAGATGGCCGAGGCCGAACGCGAGGCTCGAGAGGACCAGGCCGACCGTCCCGCCGCCCAGCACCTGGTCGAAGCGGTGCAGGATGAAGGCGCGCTGCACTTCCTCGCGCACGCCGCCGCCGACGATGGCGACCACCGAGAAGAGCGCGGCGTCGGCCGGGGTGCGGACGAGCCCCTCGAAGGGGTTGGTCGCCACGTTGTGCAGCCAGGGCACGAGGCGGGCGAGGACCAGCATCACCGTTGCCGCCACCAGGAACGCGGCCGGAACCTGGAGCAGGCCCAGCGCGGCCTCGCGGGCCTTCGGCCGATTCCCGAGCAGGACGTGCGTGGCCCGCTCGCCGTGCGCACGCAGGAACCAGACGACCAGTCCCACCACGGCGGCGGCGTCGATGAGCGAGAGGGCGAACACGTAGCGCGCCACCAGGTGGCCGCTCGCGTCGAACGGACGGATCCCGGCCGCCGTCAGGGCGCCGGCGATGGCGATCTGCGTGGGGTAGCCCGAGCAGGCGAGGATCTCGATGACGGCGAGGAGGCGCAGCCGGGCCACGGGAAGAATCTACCATGGTCGGCTGCCGCCGACCGGCAGCATCGTGCGATCTGGCGATCGTGCGAAGTAAGGCCGCGGGCCGGCCGCCCCCGCGATCGTGCTCCACTTCGCAAGATCGCACGATCGAAAGATGCGGAGTTCTCCCCTGTCCCGCTGGAAAATGCCCCATTTCGGAAGTACACTCGCTCTCAGGCCTCCCGAACGCGATCCCACGCCCGCGAGGACCATCCATGCCCGAAGGCGATCACCGCACGGTCTCCCCGGATGACGGCCGGCCCGCCGAGGCCGGCGAGCGCGTCCTGGTCGTCGAGGACGATCCGTCGACGCGCGTCGGCCTGACCGAGCTCCTCCGCACGTGGGGATTCCTCGCCGACAGCGCCGAAGACGGCGAGGACGCGCTCCGCAAGGTCACCGACTTCCGTCCGTCGATCGTCGTGACCGACCTGGTGATGCCGCGCATGGACGGCCACGCCCTGCTCAAGGCGCTGCACGAGCAGGACTCCGACATCTCCGTCGTCGTGCTCACGGCCCAGGGATCGGTGGACTCGGCGGTCGAGGCGATGCGGGACGGCGCCTACGACTACCTCACCAAGCCGGTGGACACCCGGCGCCTGCGCGTCCTGCTGCAAAAGATCGTCGAGCGGCAGGAGACGGTGCGCGAGGTGAAGACGCTGCGCCGCCAGCTGCGGGACAAGGGCCGGTTCGGGGGGATGATCGGCAGCAGTCCGGGCATGCGCAAGGTCTACCGGGTGATCGAGCAGGCGGCGCCCACCGTGGCGTCGGTGCTCGTCAGCGGCGACTCGGGCACCGGCAAGGAACTGGTGGCGCGAACGATCCACCAGTTGAGCCCGCGCGCGGCCGGGCCGTTCATCGCCATCAACTGCGCCGCGATTCCCGAGACGCTGCTCGAGAGCGAGATCTTCGGCCACGAGAAGGGCGCCTTCACCGGCGCGTCCGAGCGCCGTCCGGGCTGCTTCGAGCTGGCGGACCGCGGCACGCTCTTCCTCGACGAGATCGCCGAGATGACGCCGACGACGCAGGTGAAGCTGCTGCGCGTGCTGCAGGAGCGCAGCTTCCGCCGGCTCGGCGGCCGCGCCGAGCAGACGGTCGACGTGCGCGTCATCGCCGCCACCAACCAGGACCCGGCCGAGGCCGTGCGCGCCGGCAAGCTCCGCGAGGACCTCTACTACCGGCTGAACGTCTTCGCCATCACGCTGCCGCCGCTCAGGGACCGGAAGACCGACCTGCCGCTGCTCGTCCAGGCGTTCCTCGTCGAGTTCAACGCGCGCGACGGCAAGGCGGTCACCGGCCCGAGCCCCGAGGCGACGCGCGTCCTCGACGCGCACGACTGGCCGGGCAACGTCCGCGAGCTGAGGAACGTGATCGAGCGCGCGACGATCCTCGCCGAGGGCCAGTTCATCGAGCCGAAGCACCTGCCGACGGAACTCGTGCGCCAGGCCGACCATGCCGCCACGCCGGCCGTCTCGATCGCGCCCGGGACGACGGTCGAAGAGGCGGAGCGGCGCCTGATCGAGCTGACGCTGGAGCACACGCGCGACAACCGGACGCGCGCCGCCGAGCTGCTCGGCATCAGCCTCAAGACGCTGCACAACAAGCTCAATCGCTTCAAGCTCAGGAAGTAGGGGCGACGCGTGCGCTTCGGCATCAAGGCCAAACAGATCGGTGGCGTCTCGCTCATCGTCGGCCTGGCCGTCATCGCGCTGAGCCTGCTCCACGTCACCTTCGTCGCCCGCGTGCTGCTCGAGGAGAGCCGCGCCCGCGCCGAGCTGCTCGCCAACACCATCTTCCAGCGCGCCAAGGACGTGGTGCCCGGCCAGGCCGACCCGTGGGCCGCGATCCGGGCCGACGGCGGACTGCAGGCGATCCTCGAGTCCGGCGCCTTCGCGCGCAACGTCACCTACGCCGCCATCTGCAACCTGGACGGCGTCGCGGTGGCGGCGTGGGACCCGAGCCGCGTCGGCAAGCCGCTGGCGCCCGCCGGCGACCTCGACGCGCTCATCAGGATGGGCGGCGCGGAACAGCTGTTGAGCATCTACGAATCGAGCGGGCAGACGCTCGAGGTGCGGCAACCGCTGCTGCTCGGCGGGGAGAAGTTCGGCACCATCCGGATCGGCGTGTCCACGCTGCTCGTCCGCGAGGAGTTCTCGCGCGAGCTGTGGCTGGTCGGCGTGACCGGCCTCATCGCGCTGCTGGTCGCCGTCGTCGTGTCGGCGTTCTTCGCCAGGCTGATCCTCCGGCCGATTCTCGTGATCAAGAGCGGCCTGACCAGACTCGGCCGGGGGGAGTTCGGCGTCCGGCTCGACCTGCCGCAGCAGGACGAGTTCGGCGAGCTCGGGAGCTTCTTCAACGTCGTGTCCGCCCAGCTCTCGGCGGGCCGCGCGGCGCTGGCGGACCCGAAGGCGGGCCTGGCGCCGGCCGTCGAGCGCATGGAAGACGAGGTGGCCGTCTTCAGCCCGGCCGAGGCCCTGCTGTTCGCCAACCCGGCGATGCTCTCGACGTTGCCGCCGGAGCCGGTCGGACGGGCGATCGGCGACCTGCTGCCCGAGGGCCATTCCTACCGCAGCCTGGTCCATGAGGCGGCCGCGGGCGGCCAGACGGCGGGTCCCCTGGGCGCGAGCGCGGCGGCCGACGCGGGCGAGGGCGGGGAGCCTCCGGCCGCCGGCGAGCGGGTCGCGATGGCGTATCCCGTCAGAAACGACGGGGGGCAGTTGACGTGCGTGCTGCTCGTGGCGCAGGACGTGTCGGCGCTCGGCCGCGTGCAGTCGATGCTCAACTACTCGCGCAAGCTCGTCGCCCTCGGGCGGCTGTCAGCCGGCGTCGCGCACGAGGTGAAGAACCCGCTCAACGCGATGACGATCCACCTGGAGCTGCTCGAGTCGAAGCTGCGCCAGGCGTGCCAGGCCCGCGGCGGAGGGGCGGACCTCGAGCCCGTCTTCGAGCACGCGCGCGTCATCGGCGCCGAGGTACAGCGGCTCGACCAGGTGATGCAGGGGTTCATCAAGTTCACCCGGCCCGGTGACCTGGCGCTGCAGGCGATCTCGGTGGCGTCGCTCGTGGACAGCGTGGTGCGCGTCGTCGGTCCCGAGTGCGAGAGCGCCGGCGTCAGGGTCGTGACCGACGGGCTCGACGGCCTGCCCGACATCAACGGCGACCCGGAGATGCTGCGGCAGGCGCTGCTGAACCTGGCGCTCAACGCCCGCCAGGCCATGCCCGACGGCGGCACGCTCCGGATCTCGGCCGCTGCGGCGCGTGGCGGGCGCGTGGAGATCCTCGTCGAGGACACCGGCGCCGGGATCAAGCCGGAGCACCTCGGGCGGATCTTCGACCTCTACTTCACCACGCGCGCCGGGGGCAGCGGCATCGGCCTGTCGATGGTGTACCGGACGGTGCAGCTGCACGACGGCGAGATCGAGGTGCAATCGATCGAGGGCCACGGCACCACGTTCCGCATCCTCCTGCCGCAGGCCGTCTGACCCGGAGCGCTCGCTCGAACGTGCAGGAGTCGCTCGCCTGGAAGGCTCAGGACTCAACGCTCACCCCTCGACCTTGCTCGGGGTGCTCTCGGACGGGAGGTCGACACGAGGCCGATCCCTGTCATAATGATGCCCGTGCGGGGTCTTCTTCTCGCGGCGGTGATCGCGGCGATCGCGGCCTCGGGCTGCGCAACGGGTCGGGCCAAGGTGCAGACGGGGCCGGTCGCGCTCAACGTGCCCGCTCCGCCGCCGCGCGTCATCGTGCCGCCGGAACCCGAGACGCCGGAACTGCCGACGCCGATGCCCGAGCCCGAGGCGGTCGCGCCCAAGACTCCGCGGCGGCCCGCGGCCGCCGTCCCCGCGAAGGCCGAGCCCAAGATCGACAGCGCGCGCGTGGCTCAGCCGGCGCCGCCGCCGGCGACGCTCGAGCAGGCGCTGCCCGGATCGCCGGCCGACATCATCCGCAAGGTGCGCGACCAACTCGGCCAGGCGCAGAGCGACCTGCGCCGCGTCGACTACCTGGCGCTGAGCGCGGACGGGAAGTCGCAGTACGACACGGCCAAGCAGTTCATCGAGCAGGCCGAGCAGGGGCTGCGCGAGAAGAACCTCGTCTTTGCCGCCAAAGTGGCCGAGAAGGCGGCGGCTCTCGCCGCCAGCCTGGTGGGCCGGATCGAGCCCTGACACGACCCCGCTTTTTTCCTGCCGTCAACCCCAAATCGGTGCCCATGAGGCGGTTTGCAGGACGTCTTTCGGCCAGAATATTGGGCATTAGACAGAATGTTCCGAATCTTTCGGAAATCCCCAAGGTCTTGCGACTGCCCTAAAAACTGGGCACAATAGGTGGTAGATCACCGCTTGACAAACGACTGACCGTCATCCATATTTGCCCTCTGCCGTGAGCGCTCTCGGCGGGTAGTTCCCAGCTGCCCGTGTCGCTTGTGGCGAGAAGATTTGTCTGGACCCCAGGCTGCCCCGTGGCGCCGGGCGGCCCGCGAGACGGAGCACTCAGGGGTCGATCCAGATGCGCGCGGCACCGGGCGGGCGTGTCAGCGCTCGCCGTGTCGCCTGATTGATATGAACGGTGTGAGTCCGCGGGGCACGGACCTGCCGGTTCGGAGGGTGGTATGCAGAGAGGCGCAACCCAGGACGTGGCCCCAGCCGCGGCGCAGGTCAGCGAGAACCGGACGGCCGACACGGCGCGATCCGCGGCTCGGCAGCGGGCGTCGTCGGCGCCCGGTCTGGCATTCCAACGGTTCTTCACCCTCTCGGGGCGCGATCCGTTCGACGAGGTCTCGTGGGAGATGCGGTCGGCGCGCATCGCCAACGACAAGGGCGAACTCGTCTTCGAGCAGCGCGACGTCGAGGTCCCCGCGTTCTGGTCCCAGCAGGCGACCAACATCGTCGTCTCGAAGTACTTTCGCGGGCCGCTCAAGCCGAGGGCGGGGGAGTTCCGCGAGTCGAGCGTGCGCCAGCTCATCGGCCGGGTGGTGGAGACGATCACCGACTGGGCGAGGACCGGGCACTACTTCGCCGACGAGACCGACCTGCTGGCCTTCCGCGACGACCTGAAGCACCTGCTCGTCTACCAGAAGGCGGCGTTCAACAGCCCGGTCTGGTTCAACTGCGGGATCGAGAAGCACCCGCAGTGCTCGGCCTGCTTCATCAACTCGGTGGACGACACGCTGGAGTCGATCCTGACGCTGGCCAAGACCGAGGGGATGCTGTTCAAGTTCGGCTCGGGCACCGGGACCAACCTGTCCTCGCTCAGGTCCTCGCGCGAATCGCTGGCCGGCGGCGGCACGGCGTCGGGCCCCGTCTCGTTCATGAAGGGGTACGACGCGTTCGCCGGCGTGATCAAGTCGGGCGGCAAGACCCGCCGGGCGGCGAAGATGGTCATCCTCAACGCCGAGCACCCGGACATCGTGGACTTCATCACGTGCAAGGTCGACGAGGAGAAGAAGGCCTGGGCGCTCATCGACGCCGGCTACGACGGGTCGTTCAACGGGGCGGCCTACTCCTCGGTGTTCTTCCAGAACTCGAACAACAGCGTGCGCGTGCCCGACGACTTCATGCGCGCGGTGCTCGACAACGGGACCTGGCAGACGCGGGCGGTGACCGACGGCCGGCCGATGGACACGCACCGGGCGCAGACGCTGATGCGGATGATCGCGGAGGCGACGCACGTCTGCGGCGACCCGGGGATGCAGTTCGACACGACGATCAACGAGTGGCACACCTGCCCGGTGACGGATCGGATCAACGCGTCCAACCCGTGCTCGGAGTACATGTTCCTCGACGACTCGGCGTGCAACCTGGCGTCGATCAACCTGATGAAGTTCGTGGACGCGCAGGGCGAGTTCGACGTCGCC
This sequence comes from uncultured Acidobacteriota bacterium, assembly GCA_963776495.1. GTDB lineage: Bacteria > Acidobacteriota > Vicinamibacteria > Vicinamibacterales > Fen-181 > FEN-299. Next base: position 261,483 of record CAVZMW010000006.1, read on the forward strand.
GCGTTCCGCGCCGCGGTGGCGACGCTCATCATCGCCCAGGAGGTCCTGATCGACAACGCGAGCTACCCGACCCGGGCGATCGAGCGCAACAGCCACGACTACCGCCCGCTCGGTCTCGGCTACGCCAACCTCGGCGCCCTGCTGATGTCGCGCGGCCTGCCGTACGACGGCGACACCGGCCGGCAGTACGCCGCGGCCATCACGGCGCTGATGACCGGCGAGGCCTACGCGGCGTCGGCCCGGATCGCGCGCGATCACGGCGGGCCGTTCACCGGCTACGCGCCGAACCGGGAGCCGTTCCTGCGCGTGATGCGCAAGCACCGCGACGCGCTGAAGGACGTCAATACCACGGTCGTGCCCGAGGACCTGGTCGGCGCGGCGGCCGCCTCGTGGGACGAGGCCGTCGAGCTCGGCGAGGAGTACGGCTACCGCAACGCCCAGACGACCGTGCTGGCGCCGACCGGGACCATCGGCTTCATGATGGACTGCGATACCACCGGGGTCGAGCCCGACATCGCGCTGGTGAAGTACAAGAAGATGGTCGACGGCGGGCAGATGAAGATCGTCAACCAGACCATCCCCGTCGCCCTCGCGCGCCTCGGCTACACCGGGAGCCAGGTGAAGGCGATCGTCGACTACGTCGACGAGATGGAGACGATCGAGGGGGCGCCGCACCTCAAGGAGAAGGACCTGCCGGTGTTCGACTGCGCGTTCAAGCCGGCGCGCGGGACGCGCTCGATCCACCACATGGGCCACATCCGCATGATGGGGACCGTCCAGCCGTTCATCTCGGGCGCGATCTCGAAGACGGTCAACGTGCCCAAGGACGCGACGGTGGATGACATCGGCCAGGCCTACATCGAAGCGTGGCGCCTGGGCGTGAAGGCGATCGCGATCTACCGCGACGGCAGCAAGCGGACGCAGCCGCTCAACACCTCGCGCGACAAGGCGCCGGGGGCGAAGGCCGCCGCGCCGGCCGTGGGGCAGCCGGTGCGGCACAAGCTGCCGGACGAGCGCAAGGCGATCACGCACAAGTTCGAGATCGCCGGCCACGAGGGGTACATCACCGTCGGCCTCTACGAGGACGGGATGCCGGGCGAGATCTTCCTCGTGATGGCGAAGGAAGGGTCCACCATCTCGGGCTTCGCCGACGCGTTCGCGCAGGCCGTGTCGTACGCGCTGCAGTACGGCGTGCCGCTGCAGGTGCTGGTCGACAAGTTCAGCCACGTCCGGTTCGAGCCGTCGGGGATGACCAAGAACCCGCAGGTGCGGATCGCCAAGTCGATCGTGGACTACGTGTTCCGCTGGCTGGCCGCCAAGTTCCTCTCGCCCGAGGCGCAGTACCTGGGCCGGCGTGAACGCCCGCGACCGGGTGACGCCCGCCGGCCAGCCGGACTCGGCCGAGCAGCTGACGCTGCCGCCGCTCGGCATCGAGGCCGGGTCGAAGCACCCGCACCTCTCGACGATCCAGAACCAGGAGGACGCGCCGCCGTGCACGATGTGCGGCGCGATCATGGTGCGCAGCGGCAGCTGCTACAAGTGCGTCAACTGCGGCAGCACCAGCGGGTGCGCCTAACCCCGGAGCTCACCTGGGTTGAGAGGTTCGCTCCGCTGTCGGCTCAGGGCTCAGGACTCAGGGCTCAGGGAAAGCGTGAGCGACACAAGTGGCGTGGGCGTAGAGGCATCGCTCACGTGATCGTCCGGCGGCGCCCGGTGCGGGATCCCGCATACGCCAGCGCCGCCAGTCCCGCCGCGATGACGCCGCGCACCACCTGCGGCGTCACCAGGATGTCCCCGTAGAAGTGCATGTCGTTGTGCAGCGCGAGCGCCTGCAGCGCGGTCAGGCCGCCCAGCGCGAGCGCCAGGCCTCCCGGGATGCGCAGGCGCACCAGCACGGACGACCCCAACAGGAGCAGGCCCAGGACGACCAGCGCCGCGTCGGCCCACCAGTCGAGGCCGGGCGACCGGAAGGCGTCGTACGCCCCGAGCCCCGTCGAGTAGACGCCGTACACGGCCAGCCCCAGCGTGGCCGCCGTCAGCATCGGCGCGCCCTCTCTCGTCGGATTTCCCGTATCGGTCATCGCCGTCGTCCCGTCTTCCGCTATCATCATCTTACGATGCATTCCCAGTTCCACCACGCCGGGCGCACCACCAGCTACCTGGACGTCGAGGGGCCGGGGCCGTCGCACCACGCGCTCCTCCTGCTGCACGCCTTTCCGCTCGCGGCCGAGATGTGGCGGCCGCAGGTCGCCGCGGCGCCGGCCGGGTGGCGGGTGGTGGCGCCGGACCTGCGCGGGTTCGGGGGCTCGTCGCCGGACCACCCGTCGGACCCGGTCTCGATCGACGACTACGCCCGCGACGCCGTCGCCCTGCTCGACCATCTCGAGCTTCCCCGGGTCGTCGTCGGCGGCAACTCGATGGGCGGCTACGCCGCGTTCGCCCTGCTGCGCCTGGCCCCGGGGCGGGTCAAGGGCCTGGTGCTCGCCGACACCAAGTCCGAGGCGGACAGCGAGTCGGCCCGCGCCGACCGCGCGGTCATGCTCGAGGTCCTGGCGGCCGGCGGCGTCCCCGCCGTGTGGGAGCGGATGCAGCCCGGGCTGCTCGGCCGGACGACGCGGGAGTCGAGGCCGGAGGTGGCGGAGCGGGTCCGGCGCCTGGTGCTCGAGCAGCCCGCGGAAGGCATCAGGCGCGCCATCGAGCGGCTGCGCTCGCGTCCCGACTGCGGGCCGCTGCTCCACGGGATCGGCTGCCCCACGCTCGTGATCGTCGGCGAAGAGGATCAGATCGCCGGCGTGGAGACCGCGCGGGCCATGCACGCGCGGATCCCGGCCGCCGAACTGGCGGTGATCCGGGGCGCGGGGCACCTGGCCGGCCTCGAGCAGCCGCAGGAGTTCAACGCGGTCCTCGGGAGGTTCCTGGCCGCGAGGTTCTGACACCGGCTGACGTCTTACGCCTTGCGGCTTACGGCCGTGTCACGCATGTCACGCTGGGCCAGGCCGTCAGTCGTCAGGCGTAAGCAGGCGTAAGGCGTAAGGCGGATCAATCATGGACCTCCACCTCACCGACAACGTCGCCCTCGTCACCGGCTCGAGCCGGGGGCTCGGCCTGGCCAGCGCCCGCGCGCTCGCCGCCGAGGGGTGCCGCGTGTGCCTCTGCGCCCGCGGCGAAGAGGCCCTGCAGCAGGCGGCCGCGGCGCTCGCCCTCGTCGCCGCGCGGCCGGGCGACGTGCTGGCCGTCGCCGCCGACCTGACGACCGAGCGGGGCATCGACGAGGTGTTCGCCCGCCTGTTCGACCGGTTCGGCGGCATCGACGTCCTCGTCAACAGCCTTGGGCTGGCCCGCGGCGGCGGCATCACGGAGGCGACCGACGCCGAGTGGCAGGAGGCGTTCGACTCCACGCTCTACCCGGCCATTCGCGCCAGCCGGCTCGCGGTGCCCTCGATGCGCGCGCGCGGCGGCGGCGCCATCGTGATGATCGCGTCGATCTACGGGCGCGAGTCGGGCGGCCGGATGACGTACAACGCCGTGAAGGCCGCCGAGATCAGCCTCGCCAAGTCGATGGCGCAGCAGCTCGCCCGCGACAACATCCGCGTCAACAGCGTGGCGCCCGGTTCGATCTCGTTCCCGGGCGGGTCCTGGTGGAAGCGCCAGCAGACCGACCCCGAAGGGATGGCCGAGTTCGTGCGGCGCGAGCTGCCGTTCGGCCGGTTCGGCCGGGTCGAGGAGGTCGGCGACGTGGTCGCGTTTCTCGCGTCGCCCCGCGCGAGCTGGATGAGCGGCGCCAGCGTGACGGTGGACGGGTGCCAGTCGCGGTCGTTGTTTTGAGTCTCTCGCTCTCATGACCTTCGAAAAGCTCTACGGGGCGACGCCCATCGTCCGGACCTCCGCGCCGGGCCGCGTCAACCTGATCGGCGAGCACACCGACTACAACGGCGGCTACGTGCTGCCCACCACGATCCCGCAGCGCACGACCGTGCAGCTGCAGCCGAGGCCGGGCGGGACGGTGCGCGCGCTCAGCGTCGGCGTGGGCCTGCCCACGCCGTTCGCGTACGTGGTCGGCACCGAGTCGCGCCGCGGCCGCTGGACCGACTACCTCCAGGGCGTCACGTGGGTGCTCTCGAGGGCCGGATTCGCGCTGGGCGGCGCCGACATCCTGATCGAGTCCACGGTGCCGCTCGGCAGCGGCCTGTCGTCGAGCGCGGCGCTCGAGATCGCGCTGCTGCGCGCCTTCCGCGAGGCCTTCTCGCTGCCCGTGGGCGACGTGCAGATGGCGAAGCTGGGGCAGCGGGCCGAGAACCAGTTCGTCGGCGCGCCGGTCGGCGTGATGGACCAGATGGCGTGCACGCTGGCCGGCGACGGCGAGGCGCTGTTCCTCGACACGCGGTCGCTCGAGTGGAGCCTCGTCGCGATACCCGCCGCGGCGGAACTGGTCGTGATCAACTCGGGCGTCGCGCACAGCCACGCCAGGGGCGACTACCGGACGCGCCGCGCCGAGTGCGAGCAGGCCGCGCGACTGCTCGGCGTCGGCGCCCTCCGGGACCTCGACGCGCGGGACCTGCCGCGGGTCATGGAACTGCCCGAGCCGCTCGGCCGCCGCGCGCGTCACGTGGTCACGGAAGACGACCGGGTGCTCGCGGCGGTGGGGGCCCTTCGGGCGGGCGACGTCGAAGCGCTCGGACGGCTGTTCTACGCCTCGCACGAGTCGATGCGCGACGACTACGAAGTGTCGATCCCCGAGATCGACCTCCTCGTGGAACTCGCGCGCGCGACGCCGGACGTCTACGGCGCCCGCCTGACCGGTGGCGGGTTCGGCGGGTCGGTGGTCGCGCTGGCGAAGCCTGGACGCGGCCGCGCCGTCGCTGACGCCGTCGCGGCTCAATACGCGGCCAGGTTGGGGAGGACGGCGACGGTGCTCGTTCCCTAACCGGCTGACGGCTGATGGCCGACGGCTGACGGCATGGTCCGGCTTGCGACTCGCGCCTTGCGGCCGGACTGTCGACGGCCGTAGACTGGCGGCCGACAGCCTACACGCGGAATTCGCAGGACGGTACGTAGGGCGGGGCTTCAGCCCCGCCGACAAGGCGTTCGCCCCGGGTAGAGCTGAACATGACCAGTCACATGATTCCCGTTACCGCGATCTTCCTCATCTCGTTCGCTCTGGCTGTTCCCGCGGCCTCCGGCTAGCCCCCGGCCTGGCAGGCTCGCATCGACGTTCCCGACATTCAATTCGTGGGGATCGATGAGACCGGCGCCACCACCGTGTTCCATTTCCGCAACATGTCGGAACGGCGGCTGACGTCCTACACGTTCCAGTACACAAGCGTCGTCGGCACTCGATGGGAAAGCGAGTCCGACTGGCTCTTGAGCGCCGAGCCGGGGCCCGCGCGCGGCGAGGTGTTCGACGTTCGATTGTGCGCCGAGGAGGCACGCGTGGTCAGAGATCGCAGCGTTGCCTTGGCAGCGGCGATCTTCGACGACGGCTCGGCCGAGGGGGATGCGCGCGCGATCCAGCTCCAGCGGTTCAAGCACCTCGGCCGGATTCTCGAGATGGCGAGAGTCGCAGCGATAGTTCAGCGGGCGAGCGAGTGGCCGGGAGACCGGGTGACCCGGGCAGAGTGTCGAAGGCCATCGGCCCGAGCCCAACGAACGAGGCCGAGGCGATGGCATCGGTGACTGGCGTAGCGTTTCCCGGTATCCAGTTGGACGCCGTGTTCAGGGACGCGGACGTCGAGCTGCGCCAGCGGCTTGAAGGCGGAATCCGGAACCAGCACCTCCTTGCGCTGGCCGCCATCGATCGATTGCCGGAGTTAACCTCGCAGCCGGGCGCGGCCAGGTCGCTCAAGGGCGGTCTCATCTGGCTGCGGGACCAAGACAAGCACTATCAAGTCGTTGCGGGCGCCGTCCTCGAGAGGTTCATTGAAGAGAACCGGAAGTAATGGAGCTTGTCGACAGGTTGATGATGCGCGCGTGACAAGGTCGTCAGCCTTCAGTCGTCAGCCGTCGGCCTGCTCTGGAGCCCGACACCGCCGGGAGCCGAGAGCCCAGAGCCTTCTTTTGTCCTCCATTCGCCTTTCGCCTCTTGATCGGTACATGACCCACTGGTACCATCCTCCTCCATGGCCAGACCCACGCGCGGTGAAGACGTCGAACGCCAGCCCGGGAACGACCGGCTCGCGCTGCGCGAGCAGGGCGCCGTCTCGCGCGAGCAGGCCCTGCAGGCTGCCATGCACCAACTGGTCCCCTCCTGGACCCGGGACCGCGCCGATTCGCCCGACGAGGTCGTTACTGCCGTCCGCCGGATGCCTGAGGCCGAGGCCCGGCTGGCGCCGGTTCCCGAGGGCGTCGATCCGCGCCTGGTGGCGGCCCTCTCGAGCCGCGGCATCACCGAGCTCTACACGCACCAGGCCGAGGCCGTCGCGCACGCCCTGGCCGGCCGGAGCGTCGTCGTCACGACGCCAACCGCGTCGGGCAAGACGCTCTGCTACAACATCCCCGTCCTGAACTCGATCCTGAGCGACCCGTCCACGCGGGCGCTCTACCTGTTTCCGACCAAGGCGCTCGCCCAGGATCAGCTCGCCGAACTCGATCGCCTGGCGCAGGTGATCAACGAGACCGCAGGCCTCGATCTCGGCGTCTTCACCTACGACGGCGACACGCCCCAGGACGCGCGCCGGGCCATTCGCGCGCGGGCGCAGGTGATCCTGACCAACCCCGACATGCTGCACGCGGGGATCCTGCCGCACCACCCGAAGTGGGCGCGGCTGTTCGAGAACCTCCGCTACGTCGTCATCGACGAGCTGCACGCCTATCGCGGCGTGTTCGGCAGCCACCTCGCCAACGTCCTGCGCCGGTTGCGCCGCATCTGCCAGCACTACGGTTCGGACCCGATCTTCATCTGTTCCTCGGCCACCATCGCCAACCCGCGGGAGCTGGCGGAGCGGCTGACCGAGCGGCCGTTCGAGCTGGTCGAGGAGAGTGGGGCGCCGCGCGGCGAGAAGTTCTTCTTCTTCGTCAACCCGCCGATCGTCAACAAGCAACTCGGCATCCGCCGGTCCTACACGCAGGAAACCCGCCGCGTCACGCTCGAGTTCCTCCGCCGCGGTCTGCAGGTCATCGTGTTCGCGCAGAGCCGGCTGGTCACCGAGATCCTCACGCGCTACCTGAAGGACACGATCCAGGGACCGCCCGGCGCCGACGATGCCGTGAGAGGGTACCGGGGCGGCTACCTGCCGAACCGGAGGCGCGAGATCGAGAAGGGCCTGCGCGACGGCGAAGTCCGCGCCGTCGTCGCGACCAGCGCGCTCGAGTTGGGGATCGACATCGGCGCGCTCGACGTCGCCGTGCTCGCGGGCTACCCGGGCACGATCGCGGCGACCTGGCAGCGCGCCGGCCGCGCCGGCCGCCGCGCGGGCCAGTCGGCCGCGGTGCTCGTGGCCAGCAGCGCCCCGCTCGACCAGTACGTCGTCCGCAACCCGTCGTACTTCTTCGACGCCTCGCCCGAGCACGCGCTCATCAACCCTGACAACCTGCAGATCCTGGTCGCGCACATCAAGTGCGCCGCCTTCGAGCTGCCGTTCGGCGCCCACGAGGTGTTCGGCCGCGAGAGCGTGCAGGACATCCTGCAGATCCTCTCGGAGGAAGGGCTCGTGCACCTGGCCGAGGGACAGGCGCCCGGCGAGGAGGCGCACTGGCACTGGACGAACGAGTCCTACCCGGCCGACGCCATCAGCCTGCGGTCGGTGTCGTCGGACAACTTCGTGGTCGTCGACAACACGGACCACACGCGCGTCATCGGCGAGACCGACTTCACGAGCGCCCCCTCGACGCTCCACGAGAAGGCGATCTACATCGTCGAAGGCACGCTCTACCAGGTCGAGAAGCTCGACTTCGAGAACCGGAAGGCCTTCGTCCGACATGTCGAGTGCGACTACTACACCGACGCCATCCGCTACGACCGTGTCACGATTCTGGACACGTTCGAGACCGCCCCGGTCGGTCCTCCGGTTGAGATAGCGCAGGGCTTCCCGCCTTCGCCCGGCGGGGATTTCCCCGGGCTTCGGCGAGGCCTCGCCGAAGCGCATCGCGCGGAGGCGGGCAGCGCTGCGCCACGCCCGCCCCTCTGGTCCCACGGCGAGGTCCACGTCGTCTCGCGCGTGGTCGGCTTCAAGAAGATCAAGTTCTACACCAACGAGAACGTCGGCTCCGGCGAGCTGGACCTGCCCGAGCAGGAGATGCACACGACCGGCTGCTGGTTCACGATCCCCCGGGCGGTGATGACCTCGCTGCCGTACGGCGGCGACGACCGGCGCGACGGCGTGATCGGCGTCGCCTTCGCGATGCGCCAGGTCGCGCAGCTCCTGCTCATGTGCGACCGTCACGACATCGGCGTGTCGATCGGCAACGGCACCGCGATCGACGTGCCGCAGGACGTCATTCTGGGCGGCGGGGAAGCCGGCGCCGGCGGCGCGTCGGGTACCGTTGCCACGCTCGGCCGCGGGCGCGCGGCCGGGCAGGCGCCGGTGGACTACGACGAGCCGCGGGTGTTCGTCTACGACAACTACCCGGGCGGCATCGGCTTGTCCGAGCCGCTGTTCTCGATGCGGCAGGCGCTCGTCGAGAAGACGCGCGACCTCATCGCGACCTGCCCCTGCGAGTCGGGCTGCCCGTCGTGCGTGGGGCCGCTCGGCGAGGTCGGGCCGCTGGCCAAGCGGGTCGCGCTCGACATTCTCGCGCGTGTTTCCCGGTAGGGGTCGGAGCGGTTTTTCGCGCTTGCAAATCTGTAACGACGGTTTTGTAATCGCGAAAAACCGCTCCGACCCCTACCGGGTAGAATCGATCCTGTGGACCGCACCGCTCTCGCCGCTCGCATCCAGGAGATCCTGAAGAAGAGGCAGACGCCCGCGCCGGGCGCCACGGGTGCCGGAGCCGGCGCGCCGGCCGGCAGTGCTTTGCGCCGCCAGGTGACACGCGCGGCCGAAGGCGACGAAGAGGCGGCGTTTGCCGCCCGTTGCGTGGCGGCCGAAGCGTCGGCCGGGGTCCTCGACGTGCTCGGAGCCACCATTCTCGACGGCGCGCACGGACAGTGCGTCGTCATCGACCGGCACTACCCGGCGTCCCAGCGCCACGGCCACGACCACATCGAGCGCTACCTGTCTGCCGCGCGCAGTTCGCTCGGCGCGCTGCCGCGGTTCCTCGACCGGTACAGGACGGCCACGGCCGGACCCGGTGCCGACGCCCCTCCGAGGCTCGTCTGTTTCGACCTCGAGACGACCGGCCTCAGCGGCGGCGCGGGCACCTACGCCTTCCTCGTCGGCTTCGGGTATTTCGACGACAACGGGTTCAGGACGCGGCAGTTCTTCCTCCGAGGATTCGGCGAGGAGCGGGCGCTGCTTCGAGCGGTCGAGGAGGAAGTCGTCTCGGGCGAGGCGGCGGGCCGGACGGTGCTCGTGACCTACAACGGCCGGGCGTTCGACGTGCCGCTCATCGACACCCGGTACCAGATGCACCGGCTCAAATCGCCGTTCGGGGCGTTGCCGCACGTAGACATGCTGTTCCCGGCGCGGAGACTTTGGAAGCGACGGGCGCAACAGGCTGACGGCCGACGGCCGACGGCTGACGGCGGCTATCGGCCAGGCGCGGCCGTCGGTCGTCACTCGTCAGCCGTCAGTCGTCAGCCGTCAGCCCTCAGACTGGAAGAATCGGCTCCCGGTTCTTGCGCCCTGACCGCGATCGAGCGCGACGTGCTCGGTCTCGATCGCCCGGACGACGTGCCGGGTTGGGAAATCCCCGCGCGCTACTTCGGCTACACGCGGACCGGCGATGCCGCCGGCCTGGCCGCCGTGCTCGAGCACAACCGGCTGGACCTGGTGTCGCTCGGCGCGGTGGCCGCGGTGATCCTGGAGATGGTCGAAACGGGTGCCGACGCCGACCGCGGGCGCCACGACCGCCTTGCGCTCGGCCGGCTCCTCGAGTCGCTCGGTCGCCTGGCGGAAGCCGAGCGCTGCTTTGCCGCCGCGGCGCTGGCCGACGGCACGGCGGAGCGCGAGACGGACCGGATGGCCAGGGCCGAGGCGCTGCACTGGCTGGCGCTGCACCGGCGCCGGGCCAGGCGGTTCGACGACGCGGCGGCTGCCTGGGTGGAGTTGGCCGGGATTCCCGGCATCGACGCGGAGCGTCGCCGCGAAGCGCTCGAGGCGCTCGCCGTTCACCACGAGCACCGCGTGAAGAACCTCCGGCAGGCGCGCGAGTTCGCGCTCTCGGCGCTCGACCTGGCCGACGATGCGAAACGCGTGGATGAAGTCAGGCACCGGCTCGGACGGCTGTCGAGGAAACTCGGCGGCGACGCCGGCCGCTGACCCGTCGGGGTGATCTGGGACGGAGACGGAGGAGTGAGCTGAGGCAGCCGGGCCTCGAGGTTCGAGGCCCGGGAACGGCGGCAGGCGGTCCCGCCTTCCGTTCCCGGTCTCGGTGTCCCTATGCCCGGAGGCGGAGAGCTACGCCGTCGGGGCGGCGGGTGCCTCGGGCGCCTTGCCGGCGGTCTTCTTCGCCTTCGCGGCCTGCTTGCGGGCCTCGGAGGTCTGCGCGCCGAATTTCTTGGTGAACCGCTCCACCCGGCCCTCGGTGTCGATCAGCTTCTGGCGGCCGGTGAAGAACGGGTGGCACTGCGAGCAGATTTCCAGCCGGAGCTCGTCCTTGGTGGACCGGGTCTTCCAGGTCGCCCCGCACGCGCACCGAACTTCGACTTCCTTGTACTTCGGGTGGATGCCTTCCTTCACGTCGAGCTCCTTCTGAGTGGTCCGAACCATCAAGTGTAGCACACGACCGGCTCAAGGCTCATGGCTTAGGGCTCAGGGACCGCCTGAGCCTTGGGTCTTGAGCCCTGAGTCTAACGTGCCGGCGTCCTGTCCCACCGGTGTTCCCGCAACCGGCCAACCAGCGCGGGCGGCAGGCGCCGGCCGTCGCCGGCGGCCAGGTTGGCCTCGACGTGGCGGACCCGCCTCATGCCGGGGATCGTGGTCGTCACCGCGGGGTGCTCGAGGATGAATCGCAGCGCCAGTTCGGGCAGCGTCATGCCGTCCGGCACGTCCGCCTTCAGCCGTGCGACCCGGTCGAGCGTGGCCTCGAGGGTCTCCGGCTTGAAGTAGGTCGTTCGCCAGTCCCCCTCCGGAAACGTCACGCCCGGCGCCAGCGCGCCCGTCAGGCTGCCCTCGTCGAACGGCACGCGGGCGATCACGGCGACGTCCAGCTCGCGGCAGAGCGGGAACAGCTCGTCCTCGGGGTTCTGGTCGAACACGTTGTAGACGACCTGCACGCAATCGACGAGCCCCGTGCGGAGCGCCTCGGTCGCACTCGCCGGCTCCCACCGGTTGAGGCTGAGGCCGAAGGCCCCGATGAGCCCCTCGCGCTTCAGGTCGTCCACGGCCCGCTGCCACCGCTCGTCGTCGGCCCACGCGTCGGACCAGACGTGGAGTTGCTGCAGGTCCACGCAGTCGAGCCCCAGGTTCTCGAGGCTTCTCTCCGTCATCTCGCGGATGTAGTCGGGCGGGAAGACCTCTTCGAGGGGATAGTCGGCGCGCGCGGGGAAGCGTCCGTTCTTCGGCGGGACCTTGGTGGCGACCAGGACTCGGTCGCCCCGCCAGCCGCGGAGCACCTGGCCGAGCAGCCGCTCGCTGTGGCCCTTGCCGTACGCGAAGGCCGTGTCGAAGAAGTTGCAGCCGAGGGCCAGCGCCCGCTCCATCGCCTGCATCGACTCGGCATCGTCCGAGCCGGTCCAGCCCGCCATGCCCCAGGTGCCGTAGCCGATCTCGGAGACGAGCCAGCCCACGCGCGGAAAGACTCGATACTGCACGGGCTCGTCTCCTCAGGTGGCCGGCTCAGGGCTCAGGACTCAAGGCCCAAGCCGGCTCGAGGCCCTGGGCCGCTCGAGCCCTGAGCCTGTTGCGCGGTCAGCCCGTCAATCCGCGCAACTGCTGCCACAGCTCGTCGAGGCCCTGGCCCTTGAGCGCCGACACGGCGAGCGGCTCGTGCCCGAACGCCTGTCGGCACGCCTTCGAGAGCCCGGTCCGTTCCGCCTGCGACAGCTTGTCCACCTTGGTGGCGACCAGCATGTACGGCACGCCGAGAGACGCCAGCCAGTGCCAGGCGTCAACGTCGCTCGACATGCCGGGATGCCTCGCGTCGATGGCGAGCACGACGCCGCGCAGCGCCGAACGGGTTGGCGTCGTCGTCGTAGGCCCGCGCCCCAGGCCGCCGGCCCGGCTGCCGAAGTAGAGCGAGGTCATGCCGCTGAACTCCTCGCGCGCCTGCTCGCCGCCGCCCGCGTGGCCGTAGCCGGGCAGGTCCATCAGGTAGAAGGGGAGACCGCCGCCCGGGGAGATGCGGTAGACGTTGACCTGCCGGGTCTTGCCGGGCGTGCTGCTCGTCCGCGCGACGTCCTGCCGGACGAGCGCGTTGATCAGGCTGGACTTGCCGACGTTCGATCGGCCCGCGAACGCCACTTCGGGACGTCCGTCGGCGGGGAAGTCCGCCGGCTTGACGGCGGAGATCACGAATTCAGCGGAAGCGACTCGCCGGGGCATGTATGGCAGCGTGACGGCGTGGAAGGCCCGGAGCCTGAAGCCGTGAGCCCTGAGCCTTCCTAGTGCGTCCTCGCATCGTCCGCGGCGTCCACGACGGCGGCGCGCGTCGCGTCCTCGGTCCGGAGGGGCGGCGGCAGCGGTTCGGCGAGCGCGACCTTCAGCACCTCGTCCATCGTCTCGGCCAGGTGGACCTCCAGCACGTCGAGCACCGGCTTCGGGATGTCGGCCAGGTCCTTCTCGTTCTCCCGGGGCAGCACGATCGTCCGGATGCCGGCCCGGTGCGCGGCGAGCAGCTTCTCCTTCACGCCGCCGATCGGCAGCACCTTGCCGCGCAGCGTGATCTCGCCGGTCATCGCCACGTCCTTGCGCGTCGGCACGCGGGTCAGGGCGGAGACGAGCGCCGTCGCCATGGTGATGCCGGCCGACGGACCGTCCTTCGGGATGGCGCCCTCCGGGACGTGGATGTGGATGTCGCTGTGCCGGTTGAAGTCCTTCGGGATGCCGAACTCCTCGGCCTTCGACCGCACGTAGCTCAGCGCGGCCTGCGCCGACTCCTGCATGACGTCGCCGAGCTTGCCGGTCAGCGTCAGGCGTCCCTTGCCGGGCATCAGCGTGGTCTCGGTGACGAGGATCTCGCCGCCCACCTCGGTCCACGCCAGGCCGGTCGCGACGCCGATCTCGTTCTTCTCCTCGGCCATCGTCGGCCGGAAGCGCGGCACCCCGAGGTGCGCCGTCACCCGTTCGGGCGTGATCTCCTCGCTGTAGCCCTTGCCGTCGATGACCACCCGGCGGGCGATCTTGCGGCAGATCGACTGGATCTCCCGCTCGAGGTTCCGCACGCCCGCCTCGCGCGTGTAGCGCTCGATGATCGTGGACAGGGCGTCGTCGGTGAAGGTGAGGTTCTCGGCGGTCAGGCCGGTGCCCTCGACCGCCTTCCGGACGAGGAACCGCTTGGCGATCTCGGTCTTCTCCTGCGCGGTGTAGCCGGGCAGCTGCAGCACTTCCATCCGGTCGCGCAGCGCCTGGGGCACGGTGTGCAGCACGTTGGCCGTGCAGATGAACATCACGTGCGACAGGTCGTACTCGACGTCGAGGTAGTGGTCGAGGAACATGTGGTTCTGTTCCGGGTCGAGCACCTCGAGCAGCGCGGCCGACGGGTCGCCGCGGAAGTCCATCGACATCTTGTCCACTTCGTCGAGCAGGAACACCGGGTTCTGCGTGCCGGCCTTCTTCATCATCTGGATGATCTGGCCGGGGAACGCCCCGATGTAGGTGCGCCGGTGGCCGCGGACCTCCGCCTCGTCGCGCACGCCGCCGAGCGAGAGCCGCACGAACTTCCGGTTCATCGCCCGCGCGATCGACTTGGCGAGCGACGTCTTGCCGACTCCCGGCGGGCCCGAGAAGGTGAGGATCGTGGCCTTGGGCTTCTTGACCAGGGCGCGGACGGCGAGGAACTCGAGGATCCGTTCCTTGATCTTCTCGAGGCCGTAGTGGTCCTCGTTCAGGATCTCCTCGGCGCGCTTGAGGTCGCGGCTCTCCTTGGTCTTCTTGTGCCAGGGCACCGCGATCAGCCAGTCGAGGTAGTTGCGCGACACGGTGGCCTCGGCCGACATCGGGGGCATCGCCTCGAGCCGCTTCAGCTCCTGGACCGCCTTCTCCTCGACGTCCTTCGGCATCCGGGCCTGCTCGATCTTCTTCTTGAGATCGTCGACCTCGTTCCCCTTCTCGTCCTTGCGCCCCAGCTCCTTCTGGATCGCCTTCATCTTCTCGTTGAGGTAGTACTCCTTCTGCGCCTTCTCCATCTGCTTCTTGACGCGCGACTGGATGCGGCGGTCCACCTGGAGCTTGTCGACCTCGGCCTCGAGGATGCCGGCGATGCGGTTGAGGCGCTCGAGCGGCGAGATGATCTCGAGCAGGTTCTGCTTCTCGTCCACCGACACCACCAGGTGCGACGCGATCGTGTCGGCGAGCTTGCCGGCGTCGTCCACCCGGACGGCGGCGATCATGGCGTCGTAGTGCAGGTTGTTCGACAGCTTGACGTACTGCTCGAACAGCGACACCACGCGGCTCATCGCCCCCTCGACGTCGCCGGTCGGGTCCTTGAGCCGCGCGACCACCTTGACCACCACGCGGAAGAAGCCCTTGTCCTCCTTCCACTCGACGGCCCGGGCGCGGTCCACCCCCTCGACGAGCACCTTCACGTTGCCGTCGGGCAGCTTCAGGCTCTGGACGATGTTGGCCACGCAGCCCATCGTGTAGATGTCGTGCGGCGCCGGGTCGTCCACGGCGGCGTCGTGCTGCGCCGCCAGGAAGATCCGCTTGTCCTTGGCCAGCGCGTGCTCGAGCGCGCGGGTGGACGCCGGGCGCCCGATCACGAAGGGCATCATCATGTGCGGGAAGACGACGACGTCTCGCAGCGGAACGATCGGCAGGGTCTCGTAGACTTCCATTTATGTGATTCCACCCAGGATTCAGGAGTCGGGATTCAGGATTCAGGAATCGGGATTCAGGAGTCGGGATCCGGTTCTGTCACGCCGCCCACTTCTTGAGACGCCGGAACGTCGGATCCGGATCCCGCGTGCCGCCTGAATCCCGAATCCTGGTTCCCGAATCCTCCGTCCCTATCCGGCCTTCTCGATCAGGGTAATCGGCTGTTCCTTGGACTCGACCACTTCGCGCGTGATGACGCACTCCCGGACCTTCTTCTGCGTCGGGAGCGTGTACATCATCTCCAGCATCAGGTCCTCGATGATCATCCGCAGGCCGCGCGCGCCGATCTTCCGCTTGAGCGCGGCCTCGGCGATCGCCTCGAGGGCGTCGTCGGTGAACCGGAGCTTGACGTTCTCGTACTCGAAGAGCTTCTGGTACTGGCGCGTGATGGCGTTGCGCGGCTGCGTCAGGATCTGGACCAGCGCCGCCTTGTCGAGCTCGTGGAGCGTGCCGACGACGGGCAGCCGGCCGACGAACTCGGGGATGAGGCCGTACTTGATCAGATCGTGCGGCTCGAGCAGCTCGAGCGTCGCGCCGATCTCGCGGGAGCTGGCCGACTTGATCTCGGCCTTGAAGCCGAGCGCCTTGTTGCCGAGCCGCCGCTGGATGATCCGGTCGAGGCCCACGAAGGCGCCGCCGCAGATGAACAGGATGTTGGTCGTGTCGACCTGGAAGAACTCCTGGTGCGGGTGCTTCCGGCCGCCCTGCGGCGGGACGTTGGCCACCGTCCCCTCGAGGATCTTGAGCAGCGCCTGCTGCACCCCCTCGCCCGAGACGTCACGGGTGATCGACGGGTTCTCGTCCTTGCGGCAGATCTTGTCGACCTCGTCGATGTAGATGATCCCCTGCTGGCACTTCTCGATGTCGCCGTTGGCCGCCTGCAGCAGCTTGAGGATGATGTTCTCGACGTCCTCGCCGACGTAGCCGGCCTCGGTCAGCGTCGTCGCGTCGACGATGGTGAACGGGACCGAGAGCATCTTGGCGAGCGTCTGGGCGAGCAGCGTCTTGCCCGTCCCGGTCGGCCCGATGAGCAGGATGTTCGACTTGGTCAGCTCGACGTCGTTGCCGCGCTTGGCCTGCTTCTGGATCTCGATCCGCTTGTAGTGGTTGTAGACCGCGACGGCGAGCTTCTTCTTGGTCCGGTCCTGGCCGATGACGTACTCGTCGAGGAACTTCTTGATTTCCTGCGGCACCGGGAGCGTCGAGCGCTGGCCCCGGGTGTCGAACCGGTTGTCGTCGGCGATGATGTCGTTGCAGACCTCGACGCACTCGTCGCAGATGAAGACGGTCGGACCGGCAATCAGCTTCCGGACGTCGTTCTGATCCTTGTTGCAGAACGAGCAGCGCAGGACCTCGGTGTCGCCGTTCTTCTTGACCATGGTGAGGGAATACCCCGGCGCGGACCCGGACGCTAGTGCTTCCGGATCACTTCGTCAATGATACCGTAATCCTTGGCCTGCTCCGCCGACATGATGTAGTCGCGCTCGGTGTCGTCCTGGATGCGCTTGAGCGCCTGGCCGGTGTGGCCGGTCAGGATCTCGTTGAGCCGCTCGCGCATCCGGATGATCTCCTTGGCGGCGATGTCGATGTCGGTCGCCTGGCCCGCCAGGCCCTGCATCAGCGGCTGGTGGATCACGATGCGCGAGTTGGGCAGCGAGAACCGCTTCCCCTTCGCCCCGCCCGCCAGCAGGACCGCGGCCATCGACGCGGCCTGGCCCAGGCAGTAGGTCTGCACGTCGGGGCGGATGAACTGCATCGTGTCGTAAACCGCCAACCCGGCCGTGATCGAGCCGCCCGGGCTGTTGATGTACAGCAGGATGTCCTTCTCCGGGTCCTCCGACTCGAGGAACAGCATCTGCGCGATCACCAGGTTCGCCATCGAGTCGTCGATCGGCGTCCCGATGAAGATGATGCTGTCCTTCAGCAGGCGCGAGAAGATGTCGTAGGCCCGCTCGCCGCGGCTGGTCTGCTCGACGACCATCGGCACCAGCTGCGCGCGGGGCGTGATGAGATCAGATGACATAGGCGTCGGTCACTCTGCGGCGATGGTAACACGCGACAGGAGGTAGTCCACGGCCCGCTCCCGGCGCAGGCCGGTGCGCAGCGGCTCCAGCTCCCCGTCCTTCTCGAGCCCGGCCCGCACGGCCGGGGTGCTCTTCCCCGACCGCTCGGCGTAGGACGCCACCTCCCGGTCCAGGTCCTCGTCGCTCACCTCGAGGTTCTCGCGGCGCGAGACCTCGTCGATCACGATCATCGCCTTCACGGCCTCTTCGGCCGGGCCCCGCTGGTCCTCGCGGAACGCCTTCCAGTCGATGCCGGCCTGCCGCGGGTCGATCCGCTCCTGGACGAGGTGGCGGATGAAGTCCTGCGTCCGCCGATCGACGTCGCGCTCGACCAGCACCTGCGGCACCTCGAACGTCACCCGGGCCGCCAGCGCCTTCAGCAGGTCGGCGCGCAGCTTCCGGTCCGCCTCGCGGGCCGTCTCGCGCGCCAGCCCCTCGCGCACCTGCTCGCGGAGCGTGTCGAGCGTGTCGGCGTCGCTCACTTCCTTCGCCAGGTCGTCGTCGAGCGGCGGCACCACGCGCCGGCGGACCGCCCGCACCTTCACGGTGTACTCGACGTCCTTCGACTGCAGCTCCGTGATGGCGTAGTCGGCGGGGTAGCGGACGCGGAACGTCTTCGCCTCGCCGCCGCGCATCCCGGACAGGTGCTCGTCGAACCCCGGCGGGTTCACCGCCGCGCCCAGCTCGACCGACACGTTCTCGTGCTGCTCGGACGGCCCCGCCGACCCGTCCGCCTCGATCGACCGCCGCTCGAGGTCCACGGCCGCCGTGTCGCCCGTCTCCAGCCCCCGGTCCTCGATCGGCTCGTAGCGCGCCGCGCGCTGCCTCAGCCGTTCGAGCGCCTGGTCCACCGCCTCCGACTCGACCGTGGACGGGTACCGGCGGAGGCTGATCGTGGCGTAGTCGCCCGGATCGACCGGCGGCACCGTCTCGAACGAGGCCGTGAACTTCAGCGGCTGCCCGTCGCGGATGTCCGCGTCGTGGACGTCGGGCGTGGCCACCGGCTCGATCCCCCGCTCGCCGAGCGCCGCGCTCACCGCCTTGGGCACCAGCTCGTGCGCGACCTCGTGGTAGATCTCGTCGCGGAACCGCTGCTTCACCACCGAGGTCGGCACCTTGCCCGGCCTGAACCCGGGCACCCGCGCCGTCCGGCCGATGTCCCGGGTGATGCGGGCGATCTCGGCGTCGACCTCGTCGGCCGGGATCTCGATGACCAGGTTCTTCTTCGTTTCCGAGACGTCGATCAAATCGCTCTTCATGGATGTTATCGGCTTGAGAGAGGCCGGCTCCAGCGCCGAGGGGCTGAGAGTGGCGAGACTCAGTTCCTGGACCGGGCGGACCGGTCGCCCTCGACGGCCGGCCCGTAATCCCCCATTGTAGTCGACAAATAGGGCTCCGCGGGCTCCGCAAGGACGCGGAGCCCAGGAAAAGGCGCCAGCCGGCCGTGAGCCGTGAGCCGTGAGCCGGACGTGCGAGCGAGGCGCAGCCGAGCGAGCGGAGTTATGGGCGAGGCGGGAGTCGAACCCGCACGTCCTTTCGGACACAAGATCCTAAGTCTTGCGCGGATGCCAATTTCGCCACTCGCCCGAGGGACACCACTATAACGCAACAGGAGGGACGAGGGGCTGACGGCTGACGGCTGATGGCCGACGGCATCCCGGGAGGGCCGCCCAGCCGGAGCCCTGCCGGTCGCCGCCCCTGCCCTTCGACTCGGGCGCGTCGCGCCGGGCTCCCGCCTTCGCCCGCTGCGCAAGCGGTGGCGGGCTCCGGCGAGGCTCGCCGAAGCGCGAAGCGCGGAGGCGGCAACTCGGCGGACCTCGAATTCGCCCTTGGCGCCGACCCGGTCCGCGCCTGGCTCTCCAGCGCCGGCCGCCAGCCGCATGCCGCCAGCCGGCAGCCGTCCGCCGTCGGCCGGAAGACGCTATGAATATCTCGCGTCTTCCGGTAGCATCCCGCGTAATTCGTCCATGAGGAGGCCACGCATGAGTGCAGGGCAGCAGGAAGGGCAGGGAAACGGGGGCCGCAAGCTGCACCCGGCGGCGTACCGGGAGTTGAAGCCGGGAGAGACCTACGAGCCCTACGTGCCGGCCGGGGCGGCTGTGCCCGAGTTCACCGTCCGGTCGGTGGTCCTCGGGATCATCATGGTCCTCGTCTTCTCGGTCGCCTCGACCTACTCGGGGCTCAAGATCGCGCAGGTGATGGAGGCCGCGATCCCGATCAGCATCCTGGCCGTCGGCGTCTCGGGGTTCTTCGCGCGCAAGAACACGATCCTCGAGAACGTCATCGTCCAGAGCATCGGCGGCGCCTCGGGCCTGATCGTGGCCGGGTCGATCTTCACCCTGCCCGCCCTCTACATCATGAACGTGGCGCCGGGCACGATGTCCATGCTGCTGACGATCTTCATCGTCTCGGTGCTGGGCGCGTCGCTCGGCCTGCTCTTCCTGATCCCGCTGCGGCGCTACTTCGTCGCCGAGCAGCACGGCAAGCTGCCCTTCCCCGAGGCCACGGCCATCAACGAGGTCTACGTCACCGGCGAGAAGGGGGGCGAACAGGCGAAGACGCTGGTCGTCGCCGCGCTCGTCGGGGGGATCTACGACTTCCTGGCCGTCACCGTGCGGGGCTGGAACGAGATCGTCAACTTCCAGTTCGTTCCGGTGGTGAAGAAGCTCGCGACCGACTTCAAGGCCACCATCAGCATCAACGCCATCAGCATGATCGTGGGCCTCGGCTACATCACCGGGCTGCGCTTCTCGGCGATCATCTGCGCCGGCGGCTTCTTCTCGACGCTGATCCTCGTGCCGCTCATCTTCCACTTCGGCCAGCACGTGCCGGCGCTCGCCATCCCGCCCGCGCCGCTGCCGGGGTTCCCGGACTTCATCCCCGACATGAGCGCCAACCAGGTGTTCCGGCTCTACGCGCAGCGCATCGGCGTCGGCGCGATGGCCGGCGCCGGGATCATCGGCATCGTCAAGGCCCTGCCGACGATCGTCCGAGCCTTCTCGCTCGGCTTCAAGCAGATCTTCTCGCGCCACGAAGACGCCCAGGCGGTGCTGCGGACGGACCGCGACCTCAAGATGAGCACCGTCCTGGGCGGGATCGTGCTCAGCGCCATCGCCATCGGCGTCTTCTTCTACGTCCTGCTGAGCCAGGATCAGGGCGTGGCGGCCAAGGCCCCGCAGATCGCGCTGACCGGCCTCGCCATCGCGTTCGTCTTCGCGTTCCTCTTCACGACCGTCGCCGCCCTGGCCACGGCGATGACCGGCAACAACCCGATCTCGGGCATGACGCTGGTCACGCTGATCCTGGGCTCGAGCGCGCTGGTGGCGGTCGGGCTGCAGGGCGAGTTCGGCAAGTACGCCGCGATCGTGATGGGCGCCGTCGTCTGCACGTCGCTCTCGATGGCGGGCGGCTTCGTGACCGACCTCAAGGTGGGCTACTGGCTGGGCGCGACGCCGCGGCACCAGGAGATCTCGAAGGTGATCGGCACGCTCTTCGCGGCCGTGGGCGTGGCGCTGACCGTGCTCCTCATCCACCGGGCCTACGGGCACACCGACGCGGCGACGGGGCTGTTCGTCAGCGGCTTCCTCGATCCGCGGGTCCCGGCGCCGCAGGCCAACCTGTTCGCCACCATCCTCTCGGGCATCTTCGACCAGGCGCCGGTCACCTGGCTGCTCTACAGCGTGGGCCTCGTGCTGTCGCTGCTGCTGCTCATGATGGGGATCCCGCCGCTGGCCTTCGCCATCGGGATGTACCTGCCGCTCCAGATCAACACGCCGCTGTTTGTCGGTGGCCTGATCTCGCATTGGGTCGGCAAGTCCAGCAAGGACGCCAAGGTCTCCGAGGCGCGCAGCACCCGCGGCACGCTGCTCGCGAGCGGCTTCATCGCGGGCGGGGCGCTGGCGGGCGTGCTGGGGGCGGTGCTGAATCTCATCAAGACGGGGATCCCGGACCCGGCCTCGAAGGGCGACTTCAAGTCGATCGCCCAGCTCATCGACCTGCCGTCGGTCATGAACTTCAGCGCGGAGGGCGACTGGCCGCAGATCATCTCGATGATGTTCTTCGTCGGGCTGTGCTGCTACCTGTACTACGACGCGAAGCGCGCGAAGGCGTAGCGCGGGGATCGGGGGTCAGGGACGAGGGATCAGCGAGGGATGAGGGACGTCGTAGGGGCGGGCCTTGTGCCCGCCGGTTGGCCGAGTGTCGGGCGGACCTTCCGGCCGCCGCCTGCGGTCGGTGACCGGTTGACGGCATTATCGAGTTACGATAATCTGAAATAGTGATCCGGTCCTTCGGCAATCGGCTGGCCGAGGAGGTCTACGACGATCGTCGGACGGCCGCGGTCAGACATCTGCCGCCGTCGCTCTACGCGGCGGCCAGGCGGAAGCTACTCTACCTCCACGAGGCCGAAAGCCTCCAGGACCTTCGAGTGCCGCCGGGCAACAGGCTCGAGGCGCTGAAGGGCGACAGGAAGGGCTGGTTCTCGATTCGCATCAACGAGCAATGGCGGCTCGTGTTTCGCTGGCGCGACGACCACGCGTTCGACGTGGCCATCATCGACTACCACTGAGGACCGGCTATGCGCCCACCCAAGAATCCGATTCATCCCGGCGAGATCCTGTTGGAGGAGTTCCTGAAGCCCGCCGGTGAGACCCAGGCGGCGTTCGCCGCGCGGATCGGCTGGACGCGCGCCCGTCTCAACGAACTCATTCGCGGCAAGAGGGGCATCACGGCCGACGCCGCGATCGATTTGGCGGATGCGCTCGGGACGTCGAGCAAGATCTGGATGAACCTCCAGTCGACCTGGGACCTCGCCCAGGCGGCGAAGCGGCGCGCGGCGTAGAAACAGGCTCACCCCTCGACTTCGCTCGGGGTGCCCAAGGCCCAGGGCTCAAGCCAAGAGGCTCAAGGCTCAGGGCTCAGGGCTCAAGCCAAGAGGCTCAAGGCGCAGGGCGGCGGTGTTCCACCTCTGGCCCGACCGTACGTAGGCCGGCCCCTTCACCCCTCGACGTTGCTCGGGGTGCCCTGAGCGAGGGTGCGGAGCGCCCGAGTCGAAGGGCAGGGGCGGCGAGGCTCAGGGAAGAAAGCGGACTGAACGATGAATCGCTTGTGGGCTGCCTGGCTTCTCGTGCCTGCACTGTCGATCGACCAGCGGCCGGCTGAGGCGCCGCCGGCACAAGAAGACGCGATGGTCGTTGCCGTGGCACGCGAGACGACCGTGCTGGAAGGAGGCATCAGCTGCTGTCGTATGAATCCGCCAGGTGTGGTCAGCGTGGTGCCCATCGCGTGGCTCACTGCCAGTGGTGACTGGAAGAGCACAGGCTGCGACTTCGACCACCGATCGGCGTGTCGCCAGTTCGGACGCAATTACCTCAGTCACCCTCACTCGTATCGCGTGGTCAGCGCCGATGGGCGCGGGGCGACGGTTCGGGTCAAGCGGATGGAAATGAGCGGCGAAGACGAGTGTCTCTATTATGGCGGCACCGGAATCTACTCAGGTGCGCCGATTGCGTTTGCGGCCGTTGCGGCGGACCCAGCCGGGATCTTCACGAGTGGGCCGCCCGCCGAGCGGGTTCCCGAGTCCGAGGCAGAGCCGATCCGACAGGCGTTCGCGGTCGCCGCCCGCGAGAAGCTGGTTCCAGCCGGTAAGAAGCTGGATTCAAGTGCGAATCTGCGAGTCTACCGTGTTCGTCTCGAGGGACAGGACGTGCTGGTCGTGCAGCGGGCGCTCCATGATTTCACTCTGCAGCAACTGCGACAGCAGATGGGAGATTTCCAGTCGGTCTTTGCGGTCGGCAAGCTCGAGGGCGCGCGATTTGTCCCCGTTCTGGAGATGAGTCTGAACTGGGGGAATGAGCTGATCCTCGGGACGATTCATCTGCGGAACGGACGCGATTTCCTCATCACGTCTGCAAACTACTCCGAGGGTCAGGAATTCCACGTTCTTGGCGTCCGGGACGGCAAGGTGGTCGTCCTCTTTGCCGGTAGCGGATCCAGTTGCTGAATTGCGTGCGTGAGCCCTGATCCCCGGCCCCCTGGTCCCCGATCCCTGACCCCCGCCGTGAGCCTGGTCTACGTGACATATCGTCCGCCGGGAAGGACTGCGAGCCGCCGCGTCACCAGCAGCGCCGCGGGGCATGTCAGCGAGAAGGCGGCCACGTCCCAGAGCACCGGCGCTCTGCCCAGCCCTGCCTTCGTGACGAGGTGCGAGACCAGGTCGAGCACGAGGGGGTGCAGCAGGTAGATCCCATAAGAATAGAGCCCGAACGGGGCGACAAGCCGGGCCAGCGAGCGCCCCGACGGAGCCAGCGCCCGGCCGAAGGACGCCAACAGGCAGAAGCCCGCGAGCGCGCTTCCCGTCCCGAGTATTCTGCCGGCGCCGGTTCCCATCACGCCGATACAAGTGAGCACCGGGTAAGTCACCCAGACCAGCGCCAAAAGAAACCGGCCCGCTGGACGCTCGCACAGGCGCCGCACGACAACGGGCCTGTCGGAGAGCATGTAGCCGGCGACGAAATACCCGACCAGCGACGAGCAGGAAAACATGATCGCGGCGACGGTCCAGTCGGGTGCGTGCGCCCTGACCCATGGACGAACGAGCAGTTGCAGCGCGAACGCCGCGGCACAGGTGGCAGCCGGACTCCTGCGATAGAGCCGGCGAAGCCATGGGTGGAGCAGGTAGAGCCCGATGATCGCAGGCATGAACCACAGGTGGCCGGAGATCGAGAAGAAGACGAACGAATCGAAGAGCGATGGGTGCTGCGGCAGCGCCAGTACGGCGAACACCACGCTGTAGACGAGGTACGCCACCACCAGGAACTTCAGCGTGCGGCGATAGAAACCGATGGGACGAGTCTCGTTCCGCGGGTTCAGGCTGAGGGAGAAGCCGGAGAGCAGCACGAACGCCGGCACGGCGAACGAGAAGGGAGAGAGCCACCCGGCCCAGAGCTGCGGGTTTCCTTTCGACGCCACGTGAATGGCGATCACCGCGAGGATGCACGCCCCTCTGATGACGGGCGCGGCGAAGACGAAGTACTCCCGGGCTGCTCGGACCTCGCCCTCTTCCACGACGACAGGCATCGCGGCGCATCATAGCCCAGCCGGCCTCTTGCCGCACCGCTCATGTCGGCTGTCGGCCACTTTCCCGGTACCGGGGGATCTCGTCCCAGGGGATGATGCCGCCGGAATCGACTGTTCTCCTCGGAATCCGAATCGACGGCGGGGCGCTGATATCGCCCGTCGTCTGTAGTAGAATCGGTCGGTTTCGATCAGTCTCCGATTTCTGACCACGCCGTGATCGATCCCCCCGGTGCGGGAGAGATACCCCCCTCTGTAACGCACGACGCATTGGCTGCTCCCCGAGGGACGTGGAGTGGGAGCGACCCACCGTGTTTGCTGGCGCCGTTGTGTCGTCCCGGAGGTGCACCGAGAATTCGGGGCCGGTCCGGCGGATCGATCGACCCGTTGTCGCAGTCGCCCTTGAGAGGCGGGAGGAGGCGTAGTGCTGAGGTGTAGCCGATTTGGGACGTGTCGCGTGGCGGTGGTGGCGTGTGCTGTGACCATTCTGGCCCTTCTGGCGGCCTGCGGTAGCGATACTCCGCCACCGAGATACAGCGTAGGCGGCACGGTCAGCGGCCTGGCCGGAACCGGCCTGGCGCTGCAGGACAACGGCGGAGACGATCTGAACGTCGCGGCCAACGGAGCCTTCACGTTCTCCGTTCCGGTGGTGCGCGGCGCCACCTACGCGGTCACGGTGAAGACCCAGCCTCGCTTGCTCGCGCAGACGTGTACCGTGAGCGCGGGGTCGGGCGCCGTGGGCGCGACGCCGGTC
This sequence comes from uncultured Acidobacteriota bacterium, assembly GCA_963776495.1. Taxonomy (GTDB): domain Bacteria; phylum Acidobacteriota; class Vicinamibacteria; order Vicinamibacterales; family Fen-181; genus FEN-299. The sequence continues at coordinate 286,442 of CAVZMW010000006.1, forward strand.
ACCGCGGTGAGGGTGGAGTGCGTGACGCCGACACCCCGCTTCGCGTACGTGACGCAACAGGCGAGGAACACGGTCACCGCGTATGCCATCGACGGCACGACAGGAGCGTTGATCGATCCGCCGGTCGGCAGCTGGGCCACCGGCACGGTTCCCGTCTCCGTCGCGATCGATCCGTTGCGGCGCTTCCTCTACGTGGCGAACTACAACGCCAACAGCGTCTCCGCCTATACCCTCGATACGGCAACCGGCGCCTTGGCGTCGGTCCCCGGCTCCCCCTTCAGCACCGGGGCTGGCCCCTACCTCGTCACCGTCGATCCCGCCGGCCGCTTCGCCTACGTCGCCGATAGCGACTCCAACAACATCTCCGCCTACGCGATCGACCCTGGCACCGGAGCCCTTTCGGAGATTCCAGGCTCCCCCTTCGCGGCTGGCGACGGCTCGCGCTCGTTCCAGCTGGCGCCGTCCGGGAAGCTCGGCTATGGCACCGCGCCCACACAGGTGCTGGTCTACGGCGTCAATGCCGCAACTGGCGCCCTGAGCCCGGCGGGAAGCATCTCGCCCGTCTCGGGGGGAGGAGGCATCAGCCTCGCGATGGACCCGGGAGGGCGGTTCCTCTACGCTCCCAACTACCAGTGGGCCGACCCGACCTATGTCTCGGCATTCGCCCTCAATGCCGCGACCGGCGCGCCGGCCGAAGTGACCGGCTCGCCGTTCCAGGCGGACGGCGGCGCCGGGTGGGCCGTCGTCGAACCGGCAGGACGGTACGCCTACGTGGCGAACCTCGCGTCTTCGACCGTTGCCGCCTACAGCATCAATCAGGCGACCGGAGCCCTGACCCGGATCGCCTCCTATCCGGCCGGATCGACGTCCTCCGTTTTCGTGGCGGCCGATCCTTCGGGACGATTCGTCTATGTGGGGAACAACTGGGGAACCGTCTCGGGGTACGCGATCGATAGCGGCACCGGAGCGCTGACGGCGATCACCGGATCCCCCTTTAGACTCCCGTCCCAGTCGGGCTACGGGATCATCGCGATCGCGATCCTGGCTCGGTGACGCGCGGCGGTCTGTTGCGTGGGGGCGGGCGCTGACACGATGCTAAACTTCAACCTGGACGGCAACTTCCCGCAGGTCGTCTCCTCATGCATCAGCTTGCGAAGGCGGCGCAGGCGGATGTACCTTCGGCGGCCAGGAACCCGTCATGCAGATCCTCTGCCTGCTTCACCGGCAATCTCCAAGGAGGAGCGTTCAGATGCCGTCCGTCGTTCGTTCTGCCGTCGTTCACTTGCCGGCCGCGGCCTTCCTGATTCTCTCCACGACGCTATGCCTCCACCCACCGACGGCTGCGGCCCAGGATGGACAAGCGCCTCCAATCGAAGTGATCGCGCGTGTCGAGCCGAACCTCGATGGCTTCGAGTCATACGCTCGGCTCGAAGACGAGCAGCCACGCCCCGTCACCGTCGAAGTCACGATCGCACCAGACGGAACTATCTCCAATACGCGTCCTGCCATCCCCGGGCCGCCAAAGCCGCTGGAGCGCGCGATGGACGCGGCGCGCGGCTGGCGATTTGCGCCGGTTCCGGGAGGTCCGGTCAAGACCTATATCGGGTTCAACATGGTCCGGATGACGTGGTCCGGACCGGCAACAGTGGCCGTTCCTGTCAACGGCATAGAAGCGCCACGCAAGATCCACGATTCCGGCGCGGTCTACCCAGAAGGCTTCACGCCACAACCGGGCCGTCAGGGACGGCTGATCGATGTGACCATCGACGCTGCCGGCCTTGTCGTCGACGCGGTCTCGCCCGATCCGCCCGATGACATGACCAGGAATGCGGTGGAGGCAGCCCTCTACTGGCGCTTCGAGCCCAATCTGCAAGTACCCAGGCGCAAGTTGCGCATGTTCATCGATTTCGTCAGCGCAGCCTCCTTCGGCCAACCGCGCTCCAAGTGGATCATTGGCAAGGACCTCACCGGGCCGCTCGTTCCACCGCGCAGGATTAGCGAAGTGCGCCCAAAATACCCTGCCGAGGCGGTTCGCGACCACGTCGAGGGCACGGTGGTTGTCGAGGCACTGGTTGACGAGAAGGGCCACGTGACGGCCGGCCGAATCATCCACTCGGTTCCGCTGCTCGACAATGCAGCGCTCGACGCGGTGAAGCGGTGGAAGTTCGTTCCGGCCACCGCCGGCGGCAGAGCGTTCGCGCTAGCCGCAACGGTGACGGTCAACTTCACGCTGGATCGGTAAGCTCACGGCCGGGTAGCGCTCGATGCTGGTCGCTTCGCCCACGCTGCTGTGTGAGAGAGCCGCGGCGGCTGACACCGCCGCGAATCCGGGTCGGCAGCGTCCGAGAAGGCCCATTCTGTCGACGCCGCGACGCTGGTGAGGACTCGAGGCTCACGCCAGGAGGCTCAAGGCTCATTGACGAGCGTCACGCGTGACGGCGGGCGGCGCTTGAGCCATGAGTCCGGCCCTTCGACTCGGGCGCTTCGCACCCTCGCTCAGGGCACCCCGAGCGAAGTCGATGGGTGAGCCTTGAGCCGTCGTGGCGCGGGCGCCCGAGCAGGAGCCGGTTCTGGGGTGTGATGTCCGCCGGGATCGCCTGCGTCCACGCCTCGTAGCCGTCACGCTCGAGCCGCACGGCCCGCATGATGTCGATCGCCAGGGCCCGGTTCACCCACCCGCGCAACGGGCCGGAATCGCACGTGTCGAAGTCGTGGCAGCAGGGGAGCACCGCCACGCGTGCCCGCGCCGCCACGGCTCGGTCGAGGATGACGTCGGTGAGCGCGCCGCACGCGTGGCTCGACACCACCACATCGTCGGGGAAGATCTCGATTCTCTCCAGCGCGACCTGGGCGAACGAGACGCGGTCTGCCAGCGCCGGCCACTCGGCCGCCAATGCGTCGTGCAGGCGAGCGTAGGACGCTGGTTCGACCTCGTCCACCGCCAGCGCGCAGGGGGACGTGGCGTCGAGAATCGTCATGACGTGCGCCAGCAGCCCGTGCCCGGCCGCGAGATCGACGATGCGCCCGCCGCGAAACAGGCGGCGCGTTCGCCGGCCCACCTCCCACGCCTCGTAGAGTTCCTTGCGCGGCAGACACTCCGCCCTGCACACCGCGCGGGCGACCCGGTCGAACAGCATCCCCCCGCTGAACCGGCCGAGATCGTGCGCGGTCAGGCGCGCCTTCGACGCTGGCGAGAATCCCATCGGAGAGACACGCTACCACACTGGTGCCGGCCACGACTGGCGGACGCGGCCGGTGAGGTGACTCATGCCTCGCGGAGATCCAATGACATCGGCAACCTCGTCTATCGGCTTGCGGCTGACGCCTCACGCCTTACGGCCCATGTGGCGCAGGCTCTGAAGCCCTACGCTATCTGATCATTCCCGGACTTCGGCCGCGCCTGGCCGGCGCCACCACAGGGCCCAAAGATGGTCTATCGTCCCATCGTCGTCATCTGGGCGGGTCGCACCTCCCGGTATGTCATGAACGCGATCGCCACAACGACCTGTTCAAACGGGCTTCGGAACGTAATGCAAAGCCCTACGAAGAGCGCCAACTCCACGAGGTGCGCCAACGCTGTGCGTAAGTGGAACTGCATCAATGCCTGCTGAGCGCGTCCCACAGTGGGCGCGAGGGTCTAGAAGGCCGCGGGGGGCTGGGGGCGCCGTGACCGAGGGTCGGGGGCCGTGCTACCGCTTGACCAGCTCCACTCGCCGGTTCTTGGCCCGGCCGCCTTCTGCATCGTTGGACGCCACCGGCGCGTAGGGGCCTGCGCCGAACGCCTTGAGCCGCGCCGCGGCGATGCCGTGCGTCTGGACGAGCGCCTGCACCACCGCGTCGGCGCGATCCTGCGACAACTTCATGTTGGCCTCGAGCACGCCGGTGCCGTCGGTGTGCCCGACGACGTACACCTTCAGCGCGGCATCACCCTTCAGCAGCTTCGCCACCTCCGCGATGGCCTGCGCCGACTCGGGCTTGATCGTGGCCTTCGCGGTGTCGAACAGGATGCCGTACACGGCGGCATGGCCGGTGGCTTTCAAGTCGTTGCCGAAGACCTCGGCGTTGGCCTGGATGTCCTGCTCCATGGCCTGTTTCTGGACGATGCGGAACCCGTACTTGCCGGTGAAATCGGCCCACAGATCGACCCAGATCTCCTGCCCGTCCTTGACGAGCTTGAAGGTCTCGCGGCTCGCGGTCTTGAACACCGAGGTGCCCCCGACCTTGGCGACCGCGTTCTCGAAGTTGCGGAGGATCTGCAACGCGCTGGGTTTCTGGGTGGCCGTCGCCTGCGGATAGTAGTTGATCTGCCAGTAGTGCCCTTCGACGGTTTCGTTCGTCTTGGCGCTGACCGGGAACGCGAAGCTGTCGAACGGCTTCTCGGAACAGCTGGAAATCCAGGAGTCCGGCATCCGGGTGAACAGCGGGTGGTCCTTGCAGCCCTTGTCGTCCTGCTGCTGGGCGCTGACGCCCGTCGCCGCTACCAACAGGCACACGCACGCCGCCACGACACGCGCAACGCTTTTCACAGTAAGTCTCCTCCATCCGCCAGGCCCGTAGATCTCGCCGACGGTGCGTTCGGGATTATACATGCGTCGAAGGACGACGACCCCCTCGCGCGCAAGTGCGAGGTGCGGCATGCCAATCGGGCGGCTGCACCGCGGCTGCCTCGGGGCTGTCTCTGAGGAGTCGGGGGGCGGAGGCGGGGTCCGACGCCCCTTCTGTCGACTCCGCGACGCTGGTCAGGACTCACCGGCAGGCCGGCGCCACCACAGGGCCCTGATATGGTCTGTCGTCTGGTTCTCGATTCGCATCGACGAGCCATGGCGGCTCGTGTATCGCTGGAGGCGCGCCCACGCATTCGACGTGGACATCTGGAGCCGAGGGCCGTCCTATGTATCGCGGCGGCACTATCGACGCGGCCGCCCGAGCAGGAGCCGGTTCTGGGGTGTGATGTCCGCCGGGATCGCCTGCGTCCACGCCTCGTAGCCGTCACGCTCGAGCCGCACGGCCCGCATGATGTCGATCGCCAGGGCCCGGTTCACCCACCCGCGCAACGGGCCGGAATCGCACGTGTCGAAGTCGTGGCAGCAGGGGAGCACCGCCACGCGTGCCCGCGCCGCCACGGCTCGGTCGAGGATGACGTCGGTGAGCGCGCCGCACGCGTGGCTCGACACCACCACATCGTCGGGGAAGATCTCGATTCTCTCCAGCGCGACCTGGGCGAACGAGACGCGGTCTGCCAGCGCCGGCCACTCGGCCGCCAATGCGTCGTGCAGGCGAGCGTAGGACGCTGGTTCGACCTCGTCCACCGCCAGCGCGCAGGGGGACGTGGCGTCGAGAATCGTCATGACGTGCGCCAGCAGCCCGTGCCCGGCCGCGAGATCGACGATGCGCCCGCCGCGAAACAGGCGGCGCGTTCGCCGGCCCACCTCCCACGCCTCGTAGAGTTCCTTGCGCGGCAGACACTCCGCCCTGCACACCGCGCGGGCGACCCGGTCGAACAGCATCCCCCCGCTGAACCGGCCGAGATCGTGCGCGGTCAGGCGCGCCTTCGACGCTGGCGAGAATCCCATTGAGCTGACACGGTACCACAGGGGGGCTGAAGGCTGAAGGCGGAGGGCCGCCTCACACCGGCAGGCCGAGTTCGCGTGCGGCCTGTTGCTGGGCCGAGTCCGCGGTGAGGAAGCGGTCGATCGGGTCGATCGCATGAAACCAGAGCGCCGTCCGCAAGTGCGCCAGGTCGAGGGAGCGCGGCGTGGCGACGGGCGGCATCGGGTTCGAGGCGCACAGGTCGAACGTGAGGTCGCGCAGGACGAACAGGTCCGCGTCCGCCTCGACGCGGTCCGCGCACGCCTTGTACTCCGCCGCCGTCAGCGTGCCCTCCCGGGCCAGCCGGATCAGGTTGCGCCTCGCCTCCAGCACGAGGAGCACGCTCGACAGCAGTTCCGCGCCCGAGGTCTCCCCCGACACGCGCCGGGCACCGTCCTCGCCGAGCAGGACGCACAGGTAGGCGGACGTGTCCACGTAGAGACGACGGCGACGGGAGGGCGCGCGGGCCGGCTTCACCGCGCTCCCCGGTCTTCGAGCAGCGCAACAAGAGATCGGCCGGCGGTTCCGCGCGACAGAGCCGGCTCCAGGCGCGCCGTGCCGACCCGGGCGCCCCGGCGCACGAACGGTACCCGGGCAGGACTCAACTGGGCAACCGGTTCGTTGTGGCGGGTGACCAGGATGGTGTCGCCCGACTCGGCCTCGGCCACGGCCCCGGAGAGCCGAGCCTTGAGGTCCTGAATGGACATCCGTTTCATGGCCATATTTTAACATAATAGGGACATTGAAATGGACCTAATGGAGGCCACAACATCGCGGGCGGCGGGTCCGGCAACGCCCCTCCGTCAACGTCGCGGCGGGCAAGCCCCGGGCCTCTCTTCCTTGAGCCTCGATCCCCGCCTTCGCCCTTCCGCCTCCGCCGCGACGCAGCTATGGCGGACAAGCCGGGCTATGGCGGGCAAGCCTGAGCCCGACGGTTCGGCCATACCGGACAAAATGAGTCGTCTATAGACTAGAATCAAGGAGGATGCTCAGTCCCCACTCCGTCAAGACGCTCGGTGACCTGCGCAGAGCCGTTGGCAAGAATCCCCAGGCCGCGGTGCGGGTCAAGGACGAGATCCGGCGCAACCTGATCGACCACCTGCGATCTGGTGCCCGGCTCTTCCCGGGGATCATCGGGTATGACGACACGGTCATCCCCCAGCTGACCAACGCCATCCTGTCGCGGCACAACTTCATCCTGCTCGGCTTGCGCGGGCAGGCGAAGAGCCGCATTCTGCGAGCGCTGACCGACCTGCTCGACGAGCAGATCCCGGTGGTCCCGGGCTGTGAGATCAACGACAACCCGCTGGACCCCATCTGCGCCGGTTGCCGCGCCCGCATCGCCGCCGAAGGCGACGCCCTTCCCGTCGCCTGGCTGCCGCGTTCGGCGCGCTACGTCGAGAAGCTCGCCACCCCGGACGTGACCATCGCGGACATCGTGGGCGACATCGACCCGATCAAGGCCGCCAAGGGCGGCCTGAACCTGTCGAACGAGCTGACGATGCACTACGGGCTGCTGCCGAGGGCGAACCGCGGCATCTTCGCCATCAACGAACTGCCGGACCTGGCGGGCAAGATCCAGGTGGGCCTGTTCAACATCCTCCAGGAGGGGGACGTGCAGATCAAAGGCTACCCGGTTCGCCTGCCGCTCGACTTGATGATGGTCTTCACCGCGAACCCCGAGGACTACACGGCCCGCGGCAAGATCATCACGCCGCTCCGGGACCGCATCGGCTCGGAGATCCGGACGCACTACCCGCACACGCGGCAGCACGGCATGTCGATTACGGCCCAGGAGGCCTGGACCACGCGTGCCGACGCCGGGTGCGGCGTCGAGGTGCCCGGCTACGTGCGCGAGATCGTCGAGGAAGTGGCGTTCCAGGCCCGAGAGGACAAGAAGGTGGACAAGCGGTCGGGGGTGAGTCAGCGGTTGCCAATCACCTGCCTCGAGAACGTCGTGTCGAACGCCGAGCGGCGCGCCCTGCTCAATCACGAAGCGCTGGCCGTGCCCAGGGTCACGGACATCTACGGCGCGCTGCCGTCGATTACCGGCAAGTTCGAACTCGAGTACGAGGGCGAGCTCCGCGGAGCCGAAACCGTGGCGCGCGCGATCATCCGATCGGCTGTCGCCAACGTGTTCGAGGGACTCTTCGATCGGATCGACACCAGCGAGATCGTCGAGTGGTTCGACCAGGGCGGCACGCTGCTCATGAGCGACAACACGGCGGCCTCCGAAGTCGTGGCGCTCGGCTGCGCCGTTCCCGGGCTCGTCGCCGTCGTCGAACAGGTCGGCGTGCGGCGCGACGCGCCGCAACCGGTTGTCGCCTCAGTCGTAGACTTCGTGCTCGAGGGCCTGTACTCGCTGAAGAAGATCAGCCGCAGCGACGACCGCGGCTACCAGGCTGCCGACAACGCACCAAGACGCCCCTCGAGCCAGGTGGAACCGATGTTCGATCAGGACGTGCCGGTGCCAGGCAAGAAGAAGTACTACAACTGATGCGCTACCAGTACTCCAAGTTCACCGGCGAGATCGCCGACGAGATGGACCTCGAGGACCTGGTGTCGCAGCTGTCCGACCTGCTGCTCTTCAGCGGCTTCGGCGGTCCGTCCGCGCTCGACCACGGCGACGACTCCCTCGAGGCGCTGCACGACGCCATCCTGGAAGCGCTGCTCAACGGCGAGCTGCTGTCGGAGGAGATCCTCGACCGCCTGCTCGGCGAGGTTGAGAACGGGCAGCACGAAGACCGGCTCGAACGGTTGATCGAACAGCTGATCGATCGGTTGCAGCGCGAGGGTTACGTCACGGCGAGTCCGGATCTCGAGAAAGAGCGCCGCCAGCGGCAACAGCGCAGCTCGTCCGGTGGTGGCATCGGACCCGACGCGCGGCCGGTCACCTTCGAGGTCACCGACAAGGCGCTCGACTTCCTGGGCTATCGCGCGCTGCGCGACCTGCTCGGCTCGCTCGGCAAGAGCAGCTTCGGCAGGCACGACACGCGCGACCTCTCGACGGGCATCGAAGCCCTCAGCGCCCCGAAGCCGTACGAGTTCGGCGACACGCTGAACCTCGATCCGAGCGCCACGATCCTGAACGCGGTCGTGCGAGAACGCCTGGCCGCGGCGGAGGCTGTCTCGGCCCCGGCGCGGGCGGCTGCCTCGGATCCAGGCAGCCCGTTCTCGATCGACGTCGATTATCGGGACCTGATGGTGGCGCAGGGCGAGTACCAGAGCTCGTGCGCCACGGTGCTCATGCTCGACTGCAGCCACAGCATGATCCTCTACGGTGAGGACCGGTTCACGCCGGCCAAGCGCGTGGCGCTGGCGCTCGCCAACCTCATTCGCCTGCAATACCCCGGCGATGGCCTGCACGTGGTCCTGTTCCACGATTCGGCCGAGGAGATTCACATCAAGGAACTGGCGCGCGTGCGCGTCGGGCCGTACTACACGAACACCCGCGAGGGTCTGCGGCTGGCGCGGCGCCTCCTCGACCGCCAGCGCAAGGACATGCGGCAGATCATCATGATCACCGACGGCAAGCCGTCGGCGCTGACGCGTCCCGACGGCCGCATCTACAGGAACGCGTTCGGCCTCGACCCACTCATCGTCAGCGAAACGCTGGCCGAGGCGGCCGCGTGCCGCAGGAGCGGCATCATGGTGAACACGTTCATGCTGGCGAGGGACGCCGACCTGGTGAGCTTCGTCCGAAAGGTGGCGGAGATCTGTCACGGCAAGGCGTACTTCACGACGCCCCACACCCTGGGCCGGTACGTCCTGATGGACTATCTATCCAGGAAGACGAGGACGGTACATTGAACTCGGCGCTACGTACGCCTTGCGCCTTACGCCCTACGCCGCACGGCCGAACGCCTGACGCCTGACGCCTGACGCCTTGCGCCGAGCCGTGAGCCCCGGAGCCTCTTGGCTCGAGCCGCGGGCTTCAGGCTACGGGCTCCCGATGTAGGGCGACCCTTCAGGGTTGCCTCGGGCAAGGCTGAAGCCTCGCCCTACCGAGGTTGCTGTAGGGCGACCCTTTAGGGTTGCCGAGGCGGGGCCGCGGGTGTTCACCTGGCTTTCGCGTACCAGATCCCGAGATCGAGGTCGATCACCAGCCTGACTTCGCTTCCCGAGATCTCAACGGGATAGCCCGCGTGGTCTAGCAGGACCTCTGGCTCGCGAGCGCCTTCGGACGTGATTGTCCACACGCCGACAACCTCTGACCTGGGCTTGGTTGGTCCTCCCTGCACGAGGTGGTGCCTCCCATCAGTTCTCAGAGTCAGGCGCTCCCACTCGTGATCGGTTTGTTTGCCCTCAGGATCTTGGGACTTGTAGAAGTAGCTCCCGACAAGCAGCTCTTTGGATACCGGCGGTTGCGCCGACCGGCAGTTGGCCAGCGCAGCCACGCAACCAATGCAGGCGAGGATTCGCTTCATCCAAGACTCCGCGTCAGGAGGACCGTCGCGGTCAGCATCGTCAGCATAAAGGGCGTGCCATGAAGCGCGTCGGCAACCCTGAAGGGTCGCCCTACAGCTGAGGCCCGAAGCCTTGAGCCCTGAGGCTTGAGCCCTGAGCCTTCTTACGTGCTGCGCCGGCGCGCCGTGTACCAGGCCGACGCGAGCATGAGAAGGCCAAAGCCGAGGAGCACGAGCCCCCACCACAGGTTGACGTTGATGCCGAGCGACGCCTGGTAAATCGCCGGGTCGCTCACCAGGCCGTAGACGGCCAGCAGCGCGCCCAGCGCGGCGAACAGCAGGCCGATTGGCACGCGCAAATCCAAGGACATACCCACCTCGCGAGATCGGACCCAGTCTGTCAACGCAGGGCTGAAGCCCTGCGCTATCTGATCATTCTCGAACTCCGGCGGCGTCGTGCGACCTGCGTGACACCGCCGCCAGCCGCCAGTCGCCAGCCGCCCGCCTACCAGAAGTACAGATTGAGCGCGACCGACGCCGCGAGCACGATGACGCCGAGCACGAGCGGACGCCGGAACCACGCGAGGCCCGCAGACGACGACCTCGGCGTGAGCGAGTAGACCAGGCCCACCAGGTCCTTCTCGTCGCGCGCCTTGGTCACGAGGCTGATCAGGATCGTCAGCACGAAGCACCCGGTCCACGCGACGATGGCGCCCCAGAAGTTCTGCGCCATGTCGCTCGGATAGGTGTGCAGCAGGCCGACCCGTCCGCCCGCGACGCCGGTCAGCCCGTAATGCACGGCCGCCGCACCGGTCCCGCCCATCAGCCCCCAGAACGCCCCGTTCGGCGTCGTCTTCTTCCAGAACATGCCGAGGAGGAAGGTGGCGAACAGCGGCGCGTTGATGAACGAGAAGACGAGCTGCAGCAGGTCCATGATGTTGTTGAACATCATGGCGATGTAGGCGGTCGCGATGCTGGCGATCGTGCCGAACACCGTCGCCATCCGTCCCATCCAGAGATAGTGCTCGTCGGGCGCGCCGGGCTTGATGTAGGTCTGGTAGATGTCGTAGGTCCAGACGGTGTTGAAGGCGGTGACGTTGCCCGCCATGCCGGACATGAAACTCGCCAGCAGCGCCGCCAGCCCCAGGCCGAGCAGCCCCGACGGATAGAGCCTCTGCAGGAGCACCGGCAGCGCGCGGTTGTAGTCGATCTTGCCGGCCGCGTCGGCGAGGCCCGCGTCGCCCACCAGCGCGAGGATCACCATCCCCGGCAGGATCACCAGGAACGGGAAGAACATCTTCGGGATCGCCGCGACGAGCGGCGTCCGCTGGGCCGCGTTCATCGACTTCGCCGCCATCGCCCGCTGCACGACCAGGAAGTCGGTGCACCAGTAGCCGAAGGAGAGGACGAAGCCGAGGCCCATCACCATCCCGAACCACTCGACGCCCATCGGGTTGGCGGACGCGCTGCCGAGGTGCTGCCACGAGTGCGTCAGCACGCCCGGCTCGAACCCGCGCGCGACGCTCACCGCGGCGAGCTTCGCCTGCAGCCCCGGCCACCAGCCCACCGCCTTCAGGCCCAGCAGCGACAGCGGCAGGAACCCGAACACGATCAGGAAGAACTGCAGCACCTCGTTGTAGATCGAGCTGGTGAGCCCGCCGAGGAACGTGTAGCCGAGGACGACGGCCGCGGCGATGAGGATGCTGGTGTTGATGTCCCAGCCGAGGAACTGGCGGAAGAGCAGCCCCATCGCGTACATGCTGATCCCGGACGAGAAGATCGTCATGACGGCGAACGACATCGCGTTGAATCCGCGCGTCTTCTCGTCGAAGCGGAGGCGCAGGTACTCGGGCACCGAGCGGGCGCGGCTCCCGTAGTAGAACGGCATCATGAAGACGCCGACGAAGACCATCGCCGGGATGGCGCCCACCCAGTAGAAGTGGCTCGTCAGGATGCCGTACTTCGCGCCGCTGGCCGCCATCCCGATCACTTCCTGCGCGCCGAGATTGGCCGAGATGAACGCCAGGCCGGTGATCCAGGTGGCCAGGCTGCGGCCCGACAGGAGGAAGTCGAGGCTCGTGCGCATGTAGCGCCGGAGCGCGACGCCGATGCCGAGGACGAACACGAAGTAGAGGCCGATGACGGCGTAGTCGATCGCGTGCAGGTGCATGCCGCGTCTCCGGGGTGACGACGTAACCGCGGGCCGAGTCGGTGCATTCTTGCATTAGGGAGGAAGCACGGCAATACTGAAACCGCCCCTCGACGTTGCTCGGGGCGCCCTGAGCATGGTCGAAGGGCGGCTGACGGCCGACGGCTGACGGCGGACGGCCGTGCCCAGGGTGGAACTCACGCAACGCCCTCGCGCCGGGCCTGAAGGCCCGGCCTACGAAGGTCGCTGGCTGGGCCATCAGCCTTCAGCCGTCAGCCTTCAGCCGATAGGAGGCTTTCATGTCCGCACGGGAATCATTGCTCGACCGCTTCTGCCGGTACGCCCGGATCGACACCCAATCGAGCGAGACCTCGACCTCGTATCCTTCGACCGAGAAGCAGAAGGACCTGCTGCGCGCCCTGGTGGACGACCTCAGGGCGGCCGGTCTCGCCGACGCCGAGATGGACGAGCACGGCTACGTGATGGCCACGCTGCCGTCCAACATCCCGCCCGGCCACGCCGCGTTCGGGCACGTGCCGACCATCGGCCTGCTCGGCCACGTGGACACCTACCACGAAGTCTCCGGCGCGAACGTCAAGCCGCAGATCCACCGCAACTACGACGGCGGCGACATCGCCCTGCCGGGCGACCCGTCGATCGTGATCCGCGCCGCCGAGGAACCCGCGCTCGCCGCCTGCAAGGGGATGACGATCGTGACCGCCGACGGCACGACGCTGCTCGGCGCCGACGACAAGGCCGGCGTGGCCGAGATCCTGGAGGCGGTCTGGCGGCTCCGCGAGCAGCCCCGGCGGCTGCACGGCCCGATCCGCGTCGCCTTCACGCCGGACGAGGAAGTCGGGCGCGGCACCGAGCGGTTCGACGCCAGGAAGTTCGGCGCGACGTTTGCCTACACGGTGGACGGATCGGGCGTGGGCGAGCTCGAGAGCGAGACGTTCTGCGCCGACAGCGCGACGCTCAAGGTCTCGGGCGCCGACGTGCATCCCGGCTACGCCAAGGGGAAGATGGTGAACGCCGTCCGCGTGCTCGCCGACGTCATCATGGCGCTGCCGCAGTTCCGGACCCCTGAGACCACCGAGGGGCGCGAGGGCTACCTGCACCCGGTCAACGTCAGCGGCAACGTGTCCGACGCCACCGCCAACTTCATCGTCCGCGACTTCAGCGAGGACGGGCTCCACGCGCTCGAGGCCACGCTGAAGGCCGCCGCCGCGTGGGCGGCGACGAAGTACCCGGGCGCGAAGGTGCAGGTCGAGACGAAGGAATCGTACCGCAACATGAAGTACATCCTCGACCAGCACCCGCAGGTGACCGACTACGCCGAGGAGGCCATCCGCCGCGCCGGCCTGACGCCGAAGCGGACGTCGATCCGCGGCGGGACCGACGGCGCCCGCCTGACGTTCATGGGCACGCCGACGCCGAACCTGTTCGACGGCAGCATGAACTTCCACGGCAAGAAGGAGTGGGTGCCGCTCGAGTGGATGGACGCCGCCGTCGAGACGCTCCTCCACCTGACGGAAATCTGGGTGGAGCGGAGTCGGGAGTAATCGGATCTGACGCTGGTCAATCGGCGGACGGGCGGATCAATCGGCGGACGGGCGGATCAATCGGCGGACGGGCGGATCAATCGGTAGACGGGCGGATCAATCGGCGGCCGGGCGGATCAATCGGCGGCCGGGCGGATCAATCGGCGGACGGGCGGATCAATCGGCGGACGGGCGGATCAATCGGCGGACGGGCGGATCAATCGGCGGCCGGGCGGATCAATCGGCGGCCGGGCGGATCAATCGGCGGACGGGCGGATCAATCGGTAGACGGGCGGATCAATCGGCGGACGGGCGGATCAATCGGCGGACGGGCGGATCAATCGGCGGACGGGCGGATCAATCGGCGGACGGGCGGATCAATCGGTAGACGGGCGGGTCAATCCGATTGACGGTCGAAGAGCCCGATTGATGCCTCTGGGTCCCGATTGACGACCGTGATCTTCGATTGACACCCGTGATCTCCGATTGACACCCGTGGTCTCCGATTGACACCCGTGGTCTCCGATTGACACCCGTGGTCTCCGATTGACACCCGTGATCTCCGATTGACACCCGTGATCTCCGATTGACACCCGTGATCTCCGATTGACAACCGTGGTCTCCGATTGACACCCGTGATCTCCGATTGACACCCGTAGTCTCCGATTGACACCCGTGGTCTCCGATTGACACCCGTGATCTCCGATTGACACCCGTGGTCTCCGATTGACAACCGTGATCCCCGATTGCGTATGTCCCTAGCACCCTACATGACCTGGGCCAAGCTGCACCCCAGGTCGCGTATCAATCTCGCGGGCAGCAACCTGCTCGCCTGCGACCTCTCCGACCTGCCCGGCGCGCGCGAGGCGCTCGAGCTGCACGGCGACAACGACAACGGCTTCCGGCCGCTCATCGACGCGATCGCCGGCGCCTACGCCGTCGCGCCCGACATGGTGGTGACGGGCCAGGGCACCTCCGGCGCCAACTTCCTGGTGTTCGCCGCGCTCGTCACGGCGGGCGACGACGTGCTGGTGGAACGGCCGGGATACGACCCGCTGATGGGGCCGCCGATGCTGCTCGGCGCCCGCATCACCCGGTTCGACCGCCGGTTCGAGGACGGCTACCGGCTCGACCCCGACGCCGTGCGCGACGCGATGACCGATCGGACGAAGCTCATCGTGGTGACCAACGCGCACAATCCAACCGGCGTGATGGCGGCCGAGAGCGACCTGGCCGAGGTCGGCCGGATCGCCGAGCGGCACGGCGCGCGGGTGCTCGTTGACGAGGTGTATCTCGACACGGCGACCGACGGCCCGGTGCGCCCGGCAGCCGCCCGCTCGCCGGTCTTCATCTCCACGAGCAGCCTCACCAAGAGTTACGGCCTCGCGGGCCTGCGCTGCGGCTGGGTGCTGGCCGCGCCGGACGTCGCCGAGCGGGTCCGCCGGGCGCGGGACATCGTCGACGGCAGCGGCGCGTTCCCGGCCGAGCGCCTGTCGGTGCTGGCCTTCTCGCTGCTCGACCGCCTGGCCGCGCGCGCGCGGCGAATCCTGACGGCCAACGGCGCAACGGTCGGGCAGTTCCTGGCCGGGCGCCCGGACCTCGAGTGCGTGCGGCCCGGCGCCGGCACGGTCGTCTTCCCGCGGCTGCGCGGCGTCGGCGACGCGGGACCGTTCGTCGCGTCACTGGCGGAGCGGTTCCAGACCGACGTCGTGCCCGGCCATTTCTTCCAGGCGCCCGCACACTTCCGCCTCGGGTTCGGCGGCCGGCCGGAGGATCTCGCGGAAGGACTGGTTCAACTCGAGAAGGCGCTCGACTCGCGGGGGTGAGCGGAGGGCGAACCCTCAGCCTCGCCCCCGCTCCCTGATCCCCGATCCCCGCCAACCCTACTTCGCCGAGAACGCGTAGATCGTCGTCGACTTGTAGGTCTTGCCCGGCTCGAGGATCGTCGACGGGAAGTTCGGATGGTTCACCGAGTCGGGGTAGTGCTGCGTCTCGAGGCAGAACGCGGAGTGCTTCTGGTACGGCACGCCGTGACGGTTCTTGATCGTGCCGTCCAGGAAGTTCCCCGTGTAGAGCTGGATCGCCGGCTCGGTGGTCCGCACCTCCATGGTCCGGCCGGACTTCGGTTCCACGACGCGCGCCGCGAAGGTGAGCCCGCCTCCGGCCTTCCGGAGGACGAAGTTGTGGTCGTAGCCGACCGGCGGCGCGATCGGCACCTTGTCGATCCGCGCGCCGAGCGGCGTGGGCCGGGTGAAGTCCATCATGGTCCCCTTGACCGGCGCAATCGTCCCGATCGGGATGAGCAGATCGTCGTTCGGCGTGTAGCTGTCGGCGGCGATCGTCATGATGTGGTCGAGGACGAGGCCGTTGCCCTCGCCCGCGAGATTGAAGTAGGCGTGGTTGGTGAGGTTGAGCGGCGTCGGCTTGTCGGTCGTCGCCGTATAGTCGAGCCGCAACTCGTTGGCGTCGGTGAGCGTGTAGACCACCGTCACGTCGAGCGTGCCCGGGTAACCCTCGTCGCCGTCCGGGCTGCGATGCGTGAACTGCACCGCCTGGCCGTCCCTCGCCGGGACAACCTCCGCCTTCCACACCACCTTGTCGAAGCCGACGTTGCCGCCGTGCAGGTGGTGCGGCCCGTTGTTGGTGGCGAGATGGTAGGTCTTGCCGTTCAGCGTGAAGGTGCCCTTCGCGATCCGGTTCGCGACGCGGCCGACCGTCGCGCCGAAGTACGGGGTGCCCGCGAGATACGGCTCGAGCTTGTCGAACCCGAGCAGGACGTTCGCCGGCTTGCCGGCCCTGTCCGGGACGACCAACTCGGTGAGCGTGGCGCCGTAGGTCATGATCTTCGCCGTCATGCCGTGCCGGTTGGTGAGCGTGTAGATGTCCACGGGTGTGCCGTCCTTTGTCTTGCCGAACGCGGCCTTCGAAACCGCTTTCGCGCCGGCCGGGGAAGAGGCCTGATCGCCGGCGTGGGCCTGCGACGCGGCGACGGCCGCGGCGAGCGCCATCACGATGAAGATGGAACGATGCTGGTTCACCCTTGTCTCCTTCCACTCCGTCACTTCGTCCTTGGGCCGATCCGCACGGTGAGCGCGCAGTCCACCCACTCGGTCGCGCCGTCGGGCACGGTGATGTCGATAATCCGGGTCCGACCGTCGCGCCCGACCTCCCGGCCGCCTTCAATCGACCGCACGACGAGCGGTGCGCTGAACGGCACGTCCAGGCGGACGCGGTACGTCCGCCCCTGGAGACCCTGCAGCCGCGCCGTGTACACGCTCCGGCTGTCGTCGGTGCGTGTCTCGATGATCCGGAGGCGTTGCGGCGCGTCGCCGAGCCTCAGCGGGGCCTCTTCGGGCACGAGGGCGATGGTCGGTCCCGCCACCTTCGGCTGAACCACCGAGACAGCCATCGGACCGCGCGCCCGTTCGACGAACTTGGCCGAAACGGTGCCGCCGGCATCCCGACGCACTTCCAGGTCGCCCCGCGCGCCTCGCCAGCGGATGTTCTTCACCCGGAGGAACTCCCAGCCGGGCGGCAGATGGGGAGTCAGCCGGAGTCCGCGATCGCCTTCCTCGAAGCCGACCATGCCGCGCATGACGCCGGAGACGAAGCCGGTCGTGGCAAACAACTGGTGCGGCACCGCCGCGTCCACCGACCTCAGCAGGTCGCCCGACAACAACTCCGGCAGGTAGCCGCGCCCCTCGAGGAAGGTGAGTTCCGAAAGCGACTCGAGATAGTGCCACGCGGCGTCCGGGCGGCCGCCCTTGTAGAGCGCCAGCGCGGCCCACCCGGTGAGGAACGGCCACGAGGCGCCGTTGTTGTAGGACAGCGGCGCGTAGAGCCGGCTCTCCTTCGACAGCATCCTCGCGCCCCAGTCGGTGCCGAGCCCCGCGCGCGCCAACTCGTCGAGCGTGCCGTCCACCGCGGGGCGGTCGCGATCGAAGACGCCGCGCCAGATGCCGAATGCCGGCCACACGGTCGGCTCGGCCTGGCCCGTCCCGTCCTTCATCACCGCAAAATCAATCCGCCGCCCGCCATCGTCCAGGAACCGGCAGTTGAGGGAGGCGCGGGCCTTGTCGGCGGCGGCCTGCGCGGTGGCCGCGAACGCCGGGTCGGCGATCCTCGCCAGGTCGGCCGCCGCCGCGGCGGCCTCGGTCCACGCGCTCGCGAGGAACACGTCGGTGAGGACGTCGCGGCTGCGCAGCGTGCCGGTCTCGACGGCGGCGAGTCCCGCCTTCGTGTTGTCCATCAGGCCGTCGCCGTCCTCGTCGGTCGAGACGCAGTAGTCATACGCCTTCCGCATCGACGGCCAGAAGTCCCTCGCGAATGCCTGGTCGCCGCTGGCGCGGACGAAGTCGCGCACCGCGACGATGTAGAGCGGCGTCGTGTCGGCGTGGTAGTAGCCGTAGGGATAGTCCTCGAACCAGCGGATGTAGCCGGCGCCCTGCGACAGCTCGTGCATCATCTTGCCGTCGGCGCGCTGCCGCTTGCGGAGGAACTCGAGCGACTGCCGGACCGTGTCGAGGTCGCCGTACGAGGGAGATCGCCCACGCGTTGATGAACGCGTCGCCGCCGAAGAACCACCCGAAGCCGGGCCGCTCGGTCGTGCCCGACGGGCCGAGGCCGGCGATGAGCCCGCAGCCGAGGTGCGGGTTGCAGACGAACCCCTTGTCGAGCGCGACCTTGCCCCACTCGAACGCGAGGTCGAACCGCGTGTCGGGCGACTCGATGCTCGTCATCTCCTCGCGAAGCCGGCGGTAGTGCGCGAACGACTCGCGGTAGAGCGCCTCGGGCGAGGCGAGGAGCCGGGCGTAGGCCTTCTTCGCCGCGTCCAGTTTCTCGACGCTCGCGGTGATGACGATCGGCACGAGGCCGCGGGCCGCGATCTCGGGCGTGATGCGGATGGCGAACTGCGACGGCGCGTCGGGCAGGTTGTGCGCCGGCTGTTCGGGCGGCGTCAGGCCGAGCGGCGATCCGACGAGCGCGGCGTTCTTCCCGCTGCCCTCGCCGATGACGTACGCCTCGAGCGTGTCGTCCCAGTAGCTGTACTGGCCGCCGAGCGCGGCCGGCCACATCGGCTTGAGGTCGGGACGGAACTTCACGTAGACCGTCAGCGGCTCGGTCGTCTTCACGTCGAGCAGCACCAGGCCGCCGGGCTCGTCGAGCGGCACGAGCCACGTCGCGTCCACCGTGAAGGCCGCGTGCGAATAGCGCACCGTGGCCGCCTCGGGCCTGATGTCCACGGTCGATGCCAGGCTCGCGCCGGGGATCGGGTCGGCATAGGCCGCGACGCCGAACGACAGGGTGAAGTCGTGGAGGATCTTCAGCGGGTAGGCCCAGGCCTCGAAGCTGCCGTCCTCGCGGCCGAGGAACGCGGCGCGCCGGCCCGACGCTTCCATGTAGCGGGTCGGGCGCGCGGCGCCGTCGAGCGCGATCGGGTTCGGGTCGCGCGCGAAGCGGGCGACGGTGCCGGCGGCGGGGTCGGCCGCGCGGAGGGGGAGTGCGACCGCCGCCGCGCACAGGAGCGACGCGACCAGGGTCTTCATCGCGCGATAGTATAGCCGCCAGGGAATCAGGCGATCTCGCGATCTTGGGAAGCACGAAGTCTGAAGTCTGAAGTACGAAGTGGGAGGCAACCTCTACCAGTCTGCCTTTCCTCGCTCCGAACCGTGTTCTCATTTCTCACTTCGTACGGCGCACATTCGGAGATTCCCCAGATGATCAGTAGATCGTCGGCGGGGGATATCGAAGCGGCCCGGCCGGCGCCGGCCGGCGCTCGCGCACGGCCGTCGAGAACTGCGCCGCGGCGTCGAGCAGCGCGACGGCCAGCGGGTCCCCGGCCGGCAGGCGCTCGCCGGCCAGCTGCGCGACCGCCGCGTAGTGCCACGCCACCAGCGGGCCGCCCCGGAACCGGTCGAGCACGCCAAGGCCGTCCCGGCGGATATCCTCGAGCGTGCACCGGAGGTTGTGCAGCGTGTCGGCCGCCTTGAGCGCCGCCTCCTCGCGCGACGCCTCCGCCAGGTGATCGAGGCGCTCCTTCTTTCGTTCGAGCCAGTCGCGCTGCCGCCGGCCGTCGTTCTTCGACTCGCTGACCGCCATCACCAGGTCGAACACCTTCTGCCCGAACTCGTCGCTGAGGAACCTGAGAAACGCCTCCCTGAACGCCCACGCGTCGGCCGGGACGGCCAGGCGGCCGCGTCCCGCCGCCTCGCCCAGCCGCGCCTGCAGGTCGAGGTTGCCGTACCGGGCGTCCTCGACCGTGTCGTGCAGCAGGCCGGCGACGACGACGTCTTCGTCGTAGCCGTGGTCCTCGAGGAGCCGGGCCACGGCGACCGGGTGCTTGATGTACGGGATCTCCGTGCCCTTGCGCACGGCGCCGGCGTGCACGATGGTCGCGATCTGGAACGCGCGGTCGAGGCGCGGCGACGGATGGGCGAACGCGTCGGTCATGTCGGCTCCGCGCGGCGGGCGGTGGCGCCGCGCCGCTACCTGGCGGCGATCGAACGCCGGAAGACCACCTTGACGGTGACGTCGGCCTCGCCGCGCTTGACGACGACGGTCGCCGTGTCGCCCCAGCGCTTGTCGGCCATCAGTCGGCTGAACGTGTCCTTCTCGGCGAGCGGCACGCCGTCGAACGACTGCAGTTCGTCGCCGACCTTGATGCCGGCCTGCGCCGCGGGCGACCCTTCCTGCACGATGATGACGCGGCGCGCCACGTTGCCGGTGCCCACGGCGGTCGAGGTGCCCATGCCCGGGTAGGCCGAGTCGATCTCGTCGAGGACGCCCCACGTGAAGTTCGCGTACGACGCCTGCGTGTCCTTCCGCAGGACGCGGCCCTGCGAGCCGACCGGCACGGGGATGATGCTCGTGATCTGGCCGTCGAACCACTTCTTCGCCTGCCGCTCGATGCCGAGGCCGTAGGCGACGTGGCCGCTGCCCACCAGCACGACCATGATCGCCTTCGGGTCGTTCGCCTGCTTGAGCGCCTGGACGGCGTTGAAGCCCATCGTCGCGTCCCAGGTCGCCTGGGCGCTGAGCATGTTCGTCCACATCTCGTCGGGCATGTCGCCGCCGTGCACCATTCCGCCCGCGCCCTGCTCGTCCTCGAAGGTGGTCTTGAAGAACGTCAGGTGGTCGGCGCTCGAGACGTCGATGTCCTTCGGGATGTGCGCCGCCTCCTCCGGTGTGAGATTGGCGAGCCCCTTCTTGCGCACGGCCGAGACGATCTCGCGCGGCGCGTTGACGGCGAACATCGGCGCGTGGCCCTGGCGGGCGAGCCAGAAGATGTCGCGGTAGTAGAGCCAGTTGTAGCCCCAGTTCTCGTACCACCGCGAGGCGCGGAGGAATGCCTCCTCGGTGACCCGGCCACCGTTCCACTGATCGAGGAAGCGCTGCTCGGTGTAGGGGTACATCTCGAGGCCGATCATCACGTGCCGGCCGGAGCCGATGAGCGCGTTCAGCACGCGGTACTGCACGCCGTGGAACTCGGTGCTCGTGTGCTCCTCGCCGATGAGGAGCAGCCGCGTGCCGGCAAGGCGGGCCGCAAGGTCCGCCGGGGTGATGACCTCGCCCGTCTTCGTGTCGGTGATCCCGTCGAGCACGAGGGGCGCCACGCGGTCTTTCCGGGCCGGATCCCCGATGGCCAGGTGCAGCAGCTTGTCGGCCGCGCGAGCTTGCGGAGCCGCGAGAAACGCGGCGGCGAGGAGCAGGCTCGACAGGCGAAGGAGGAGAACGGGTCTCGGCATGGCAAATGCTACCACGGCTCGCGGCTTGCGCCTCTCGGCTTGCGGTCCGCTCAAAGACTTCCGATAACGCAGGGCTTCAGCCCTGCGTTGACGGCGGCTTCAGCCCTGCGCTGACAGTGGCTTCATCCCTGCGTTGGCGGCGGCTTCAATCCTGCGCCGGGACCGGCGTCGCGTTGAGATGGCCCTGCGTGACGTCGTCCACTTGATGACGAGCCCGACGCCCGCCGGCGACGAGCGCGCGCCACTTCCGCCTATTTGCGTTTTAGACTGTCATCGATAATAATGACTTTCGTTGTTATCGGATCCGCCAATAGGGAGTCGGAGGGAGCCGATGCCGGCCTCTGCGCGTCGTCCGCACGGACGTTGGGCCACCCAGCGAGGCTACAGGGCCTATGTACCCGAGCCGTTACCCCCTCCTCTCGCGTGGGACTCGAGACTGGCTGCCACCCTGTCGAAAGCCGACATCGCTCTCGGCCGCCTCGCCGGTGAGGGCAGGCGCCTCCTGAACCCGCATCTGCTGATCCGTCCGTTCATCCGGCGCGAGGCCGTGCTGTCGAGCCGCATCGAAGGCACGCAGGCGACCCTTGGTGAACTGCTGGCGGCCGAGGCCGGTGCCACCGTCGAACGCAGTCCCGCGGACCTGCGCGAGGTGGCCAACTACGTCGTGGCCCTCGAATATGGCGTCCAGCGGCTGAGCAAGTTGCCGCTCTCCCTGCGCCTCGTGAAGGAGTTGCACGAGAAGCTGATGCGCGGCGTGCGCGGGGACATGGCGACGCCCGGTGAGTTCCGGCGCAGCCAGAACTGGATTGGTCCAGCGGGCGCGCCGCTCGCTGCCGCCAGCTTCGTCCCGCCGCCGCCGGAGCGGCTCGACGAATGCCTAACGTCCTGGGAGACGTATCTTCACGACAGCTCGCTGCCGCCGCTGGTGCATGCGGCGCTGATCCACTCCCAGTTCGAAGCGATCCATCCGTTCCTCGACGGCAACGGTCGAGTCGGTCGCCTCCTGATTACGCTGCTGCTCGTGGCAAAGCAAATCATGCCGTCCCCGCTGCTCTACCTGAGCGCGTACTTCGAGTCAACCCGACCGGAGTACTACTCCCGACTGCAGGGGGTGACGACGCGGGGTGAGTGGGAAGAATGGCTCACCTACTTCCTGGTCGGCGTTTCGACCCAAGCCGAGGACGCCGTCTCCCGGGTTCAGCGAATTACCGATCTCCTGGCACGGTGGCGGGCGTCGTCGGCGGGCGCCAGGTCGCAAACCGTCGGCGGCGCGATCGAGTTGTTCGCAGAGAATCCGTTCTGGACCGTCAAGGGCGTCGCTGGTCGGCTCGGCGTCGCGTTCACCACCGCCCAGCGGGCAGTCGATCGTCTCGAACGGGCCGGCATCATTGCCCTCGAGCGCGAGGCCCGGCGCAACCGCTTGTACTGTGCGCGCGGTCTGCTCGAAGTCCTGGAGGAAGCCCCTCGTCGAGACGAGGGGCGGCCGGCCGGGAGGCGGAGGCCACGTAGATGAGTCCCGAGATCTCCGAACGGTTTGACGTTCGATCAGAGTCGCGAGCCTCGTGATGTGTGAGCTCAGGGCGACGGTCCCGAATCCGGATGGAGGCAAGGCGACGGTGCTCTCTCGCCAGACCGAGTCGATCGCCGTGCTGCTCAGCGCCGACGGCGAGACGAAGCCGATGCCGGAGGAGACCTTCCGCCTGCCCAAGTCGATCGCGGCGGCGGCCGGGCACGTTGGCCTCGCCGTGACCGACATGCACCTCATGTGGCCCGTTCCGGTCGAGCTCAAGTGAACCGGACCGCTTGACGCCGCCCGTCGCGTGAGCGACGATGCCTCGCCCATGCTCGAGTCATTGCTCATCCTCGTCGTCGTGCTCCTGGTCGCCGTGCTGGCGATGCTCGTCGCCCTCTGGCTGCGGCCGGCGGGCGTCAACCTGTCGCCGGTCGAGAACCGCCTGGCCTCGATCGAATCCGGCCAGGCCAGCTTCGGCGGCGCCCTGCAGGCGTTCGCCACCCAGCTCGGCACCGGGTCCGAGTCCACCGAGCGTCGCATGGAAGCGCTGCGGAAGGCGGTCGAGGATCGGCTGACCGCCATCCAGGCCGACAACGCCGCGAAGCTCGAGCAGATGCGCGCCACGGTGAACGAGCGCCTGCAGAGCACGCTCGAGACGCGGCTCGGCGAGTCGTTCCGCGCCGTCAGCGAGCGGCTCGAGCAGGTGCACCGCGGCCTGGGCGAGATGCAGGCGCTCGCCTCCGGCGTCGGTGACCTCAAGAAGGTGCTGACCAACGTCAAGACGCGCGGCACATGGGGCGAGGTCCAGCTCGGCGCGCTGCTGGAGCAGGTCCTCGCGCCGGGACAGTACGAAGCCAACGTCGCGACCAGGCCGGGCAGCGCCGAGCGCGTCGAGTTCGCAATCCGGATGCCGGGCCGCGAGGGAGAGGATGCCGGCGTCGTCTGGCTGCCGGTGGACGCGAAGTTCCCGCAGGAGGACTACCAGCGCCTGATCGAGGCCGCCGACCGGGGCGACGCGGACGCCGTCGAGACCGCCGCCCGCCAGCTCGAGGTTCGGATCAAGACGGCCGCCCGCGACATCCACGACAAGTACCTCGACCCGCCGCACACCACCGACTTCGGCGTCCTGTTCCTGCCGACCGAGGGGCTCTACGCCGAGGTGTTGCGCCGGCCGGGTCTCGCCGACGCGGTGCAGCGCGATGCCCGGGTCGTCGTCGCCGGGCCGACCACGCTGTGGGCGATCCTGAACAGCCTGCAGATGGGGTTCCGGACGCTCGCCATCGAGAAACGATCGAGCGAGGTCTGGGCGGTGCTCGGCGCGGTCAAGACCCAGTTCGCGAAGTTCGGCGACCTGCTGGGCGGCGTGCAGAAGAAGCTGCAGGAAGCCTCGAACAAGATGGACGACGTCGCCAGGAAGAGCCGGACGATCGAGCGCCGGCTGCGCGACGTGCAGGAGCTGCCGACGGCCGAGGGGGCGCAGCTCCTGGGCGCGCCTCCGGCATCGGAGGAGGCGGCCGAGGCGGACGAAGGCGACGAAGAGAACGACAGGTCCTGAGTCCTGCGCCTTTCTATCCCGCGCTGGTCGCTGCGGCGGCGGCGGCAGCCTGGTGCCGCCTCTCGAGTTCAGCCACGGCGCCGACATCGGTGCCGGCAATCGACACCAGGCCGAAGCCCAGCCCCTTCAATTCGTTCTGCCAGCGCACGATTCCGCTGGCCGCCTCGAGACAGTAGAGCCGCCCCCGGCTGGCCGCCAGCAGGTCGCGCCCGGCGAGCGCGACGTTCACGAAGTCGCTGCCCTTGAGGCTGGTCCGCCACACCTCCTCGCCCGTGGCCCGGTCGAGCGCCAACGCATACCCGTAGATCCCGATGAAGATCATGTTCTGCATCGCGTGCTCCTCGATCCGTCACGTCCGGTGGGGCTTGATTTGCTTCACGGCCTTGCTGATCGCCTTCCACTTGCGCTTGTGCTCGATCTGCGCGAGCTGGTCCTGGCGCCCGGCAGAGTACTCGGCTTCCTTCCTGAGTTTGAGGTAGCTCTCGAGCCGCTCCGGCGCCAGTCGGCCCTCGGCGGCGGCCTGGCGGACGGCGCACTGAGGCTCCGCGTCGTGCCGGCAGTCGGCGAACCGGCAGCCTGACGCCAGCGCTTCGACGTCGGTGAACGCCGCTTCGACCGACCCCGAGGCCTGCCACAGTTGCAGTTCGCGCATTCCCGGCGTGTCGATCACGAGCCCGCCGTCCGGCCGCACGATCAATTCGCGGCGCGTCGTCGTATGCCGGCCGCGCGACTTGAAGTCGCTGACCTCCGCGGTGCGCTGGAGATCGCTGCCAATCAGCCGGTTGATGAGCGTGGACTTGCCGACGCCCGAGGACCCGAGCAGCGCGACGGTTCGGCCGGATTCCAGGTAGGCGGCCAGCCCCTCGATTCCGACATCGGTCTTGACGCTGGTCGCGTGGACCGGGGCTCCGGACGCGACCGCGGTGACCTCGCGTATGCGCTCGGAGACGTCTTCCACGAGGTCGGCCTTGGTGAGCAGCACGACTGGCTGCGCCCCGCTTTCCCAGGCCGTCACGAGGTAGCGCTCGATGCGCCGCAGGTTGTAATCGCCGTCGAGGCCCATGACGAGGAAGACCGTATCGACGTTCGCGGCCACGATCTGCTCCCGCGTCGCGTCTCCCGGCACCTTGCGCGAGAACCGGCTGAAGCGGGGCAGGATGGCCTCGATCGTGGCGCGAGCCTCTCCGGGGCGGACGCCGAGCGCCACCCAGTCCCCGACGGCGGGGTACCCGGTAGCTGCCACAGCCTCGTGCCGCACTCGGCCCGACATGCGGGCCAGCATTTCGCCACCCTCGGTGAGGATTCGGTAGATGCGCTGATGCTCGAGCGACACCCGGCCCGGGATTGTGCCGGGGCCGGCCAGCGGGGCGTAGGCCTGCGCGAAACGAACGTTCCAGCCAAGCGCCTCAAGGCTCGACATCGGCTACCATGGGCCCCATTATGACCCGATCCGGGCGCCAGGCCCGACGGCTCCTGCGCGAGTTCGACTCGTGGGCGCTCTGCGACGGCGTGTGCGGCACGCTCTTCGACCGCACCCCGTTCACGGTGGGCAAAGCCCGGGCGTGGATTCGCCGGCGGAAGGAGCGCGCGCGGCGGCGCCGAGCGTAGGAGCCGCCTCACCCCCGCCGAGCGGTTTCCTTTCGCGCGGCCTTGCGCAGCCCCTCGAGGTCGGCACGGTCGCTGTCGTCCGGCACCTGGCCGGGCTCGAGGCGCATCACGTCGGGCGCCGCGGCGATCCGGCGCAGCGCCTCGACGGGCAGCTTCGAGGCGGCGTGTTGCAGCAGCGCGTCGAGGCGGTCGGCTGCCTGGCGCGCCTGGTCGAGATCCTCGCGCGTCGCGACCACGCGTAGTTCGGTGCCGCCGTGGCGGGTCGGTTGACCCACGGCCAGCCGGACCAGGAGCGCGCCGGCCACTTCGCCCGCACCGACGGCGGCGAGCGCCTGTTCGGCCGAGGCGCGCGCGGTCGTGGCGCGATCGCCGAGCGCCTCCACGATCGTGTCGGCGGCGGCCGGGCCGAGCGCGGCGAGCGCGTTGGCGGCCGCGTGGCGGACCGCCGCGTCGGAATCCCTCAACGCCGCGCCAATCGCCGGGGCCGTGCGCGAATCGGCCAGCCGCCCGAGGGCTTCGAGCGCGCCGCGCCGCATCGAAGGCTCCCGGTTGGCCAGCAGGGCGACGAGCGGCTCCACCGCCGACGCGCCGTGCGAAGCCGCCTCGTCGAACCGGCCGTGCAGCGCGGCGTGAACGACGCGCGCGGCTGAGCCGACGGGCGTCCAGTCGAACGACGTCAAGGCCGACTCGAT
The DNA here is from genome assembly GCA_963776495.1 of uncultured Acidobacteriota bacterium. Taxonomy (GTDB): domain Bacteria; phylum Acidobacteriota; class Vicinamibacteria; order Vicinamibacterales; family Fen-181; genus FEN-299. The sequence goes on from CAVZMW010000006.1 coordinate 313,240, forward strand.
GGCCGCCTGCAGGCTGCGGTCCGCCCGCCCCAGGCCGTCGACCAGCGCCGATGCGGCTTCCGTCGTGCCGATGCCCGCGAGCGCCGCGACGGCGGCGTCACGGACCGTCTTGTCCGGATCGGCGACGGCCGTCTTCACCCCGTCAACCGCCGCGGCCTCGCGCAATCCGCCGAGCGCCTCGGCGGCCGACCGGCGGGTCGTCGGATCCTTGTGCGCGATCGCCCTGGTGAGCGCGGGGACCGCCTTCGGGCCGCCGGCGCGTGCCAGCGCGGCGATGGCCGCCTGCCTGACGCTCGACCGGTCATCGGCGACCATGTCGGCGAGCGCCCCGGCTGCGTCGGGGCCGCCGATCGCGCCGAGCGCGCCGATCGCGATTTCGCGGAGCTTGACGTGCCGCCCGCGCAGGGCGTCGAGAAGGGCCGGCACGGCAGCCGCGCCCAGCCGGCCGAGCGCCTCGCCGGCGGCGGCCCGGACGGCCGATGCGCCGTTCGGATCGGAGAGGCGGTCGGCGCCGGTGACGGCCGCGACGAGCAGGGGCGCCGCCGAGCCGTCCCCGATGATGCCGAGCGAGGTGACGGCCGCCTCTCTCACACCCCAATCGGGATCGTCGATGAGCGGCGCGAGCAGCGGGATCGCCGAGGTCTTGCCGGCTGTGCCGAGCGACGCGGCCGCCCGCGTCCTGGTGCCGGCGTCCTTCGACCTGACTTGAAACGATGTGAACAGGCCCACCGAGGTCCTTTCGATGACGGAGACCGGATCATACCTCGGCACGGGTCGGCTCCTGGCTTGAGCCTTGAGCCCTGCCCTTCGACTCGGGCGCTTCGCACCCTCGCTCAGGGCACCCCGAGCGAAGTCGAGGGGTGAGCCTTGAGCCCTGAGTCCTGAGCCGCTTCCTGATCTACAATCTGGCCGTCACCGGTGCCGTTCGTCGCCGGGCAAGGAGCATTCCATGCGTTGCACGTTCCGCCGGTCATCGGCGTTCGTCCTGATGACGGCACTCGGCTTGTTCGGTGCGGCAGGCTGCGGACCTCACATCGAGCCGGCCGACCTGGTCCTGACCAACGGCCACGTGGCCACGGTCGACTCGGCCAGGCCGACAGCCGAGGGCATCGCCGTGCGCGGCGGCCGGATCGTCGCCGTCGGGTCGGTCGGCGACGTCAAGGCCTACATCGGCCAGAAGACCGAGGTCATCGACCTCAACGGCCGGTTCGCCACGGCCGCGTTCACCGACGCCCACGCGCACTTCAGCGGCGTAGGCCAGGCCAAGCTCGAACTCGCGCTGGCGAAGGCGCGCACCTGGGACGACATCGTCGCCATGGTGGCCGACGCGGCGAAGCGCGCGAAGCCGGGCGAGTGGATCCTCGGCCGCGGCTGGCACCAGGAGAAATGGGATCGCCGGCCCGCGGACGCGGTGGAGGGGTTCCCGACCGAGGCCGACCTGAGCCGGGTCGCGCCGAACAACCCGGTGCTGCTGACGCACGCCAGCGGGCACGCCATCGTCGTCAACGCGAAGGCGATGGAACTCGCCGGCGTCACGCGCCGGACGCCGAATCCGCCCGGCGGCGAGATCATGAAGGACAAGGCGGGGAACCTCACCGGCGTGTTCGAGGAACGGGCGTCGGGCCTGGTGGAGAAGGCGCTCGACGAGACGCTCGCCAGGCGCACGCCCCAGCAGGCCGAGGCCGACGCGACGCGCGTCGTCGAGACCGCCGACCGCGAGTTCATCTCGAAGGGCATCGTCTCGGTGCACGACGCCGGCGTGGGCTTCGACACGGTGGACCTCTACAAGAAGCTCGCAGGCGAGGGCAAGCTGAACGTGCGGCTCTACGTCATGATCATCGAGCCGGCCGCCAGGCTGGCCGGGAACCTTGCGAAGTACCGGATGATCGACGCCTTCGACAGCCACCTGACCGTCCGGGCGATCAAGCGCCTGATGGACGGCGCGCTCGGGTCCCGGACCGCGTGGATGCTCCAGCCGTACACGGATCTGCCTTCGACGACCGGCATCAACACCGTGTCGCCGGAGGAGATGAAGGCGACGGCCGAACTCGCCATCGCGAACGACTTCCAGCTCTGCACGCACGCGATCGGCGACCGCGCCAACCGCGAGGTGCTGAACGTGTACGAGGAGGCGTTCAAGGCGCATCCCGACAAGAAGGACCTGCGCTGGCGCGTCGAGCACGCGCAGCACCTCAACGCCGCCGACATCCCGCGCTTCGGCGCCCTCGGCGTGATCGCCTCGATGCAGGGGCTCCACTGCACGTCGGACGCGCCGTACGTGCTCGCGCGGCTCGGCGCCGCGCGTGCCGAGGAAGGGGCCTACGTCTGGCAGAAGCTGATGAAGACGGGCGCCCTCATCGCCAACGGCACCGACGCGCCGGTCGAGGAGGTCGATCCGCTGCCCGGCTACTACGCGCTGACGACGAGGAGGGCGAAGAACGGCGAGGTGTTCTTCGGCGACCAGAAGATGACGCGCGACGAGGCGCTCAGGGCCTACACGCTCAACGGCGCCTACGCGGCGTTCCAGGAAACGACGAGGGGCTCGCTTACCCCCGGCAAGCTCGCCGACATCGTCGTCCTCTCGGCGGACATCACCAAGGTGCCCGAGGATCAGATCCAGCAGGCCGAGGTGCTCTACACCATCGTCGGCGGGAAGGTCGTTTACAAGAAGTAGGCCGGCCCGGCCCTACGCGCGATCCTCGTAGGCCGGCCCTTTAGGGCCGGCGCTCGGGATGGGGGTGATGGCCCGGAGCGGGCCGATCCCCTCCTCGCCCGGATAGACCACGCGCTCGAGGAAGAGGCCGGAAGCCGGCGCGGTCACGCGCGCCGGCACCGGCGACCGCTCTTCCAGGAACCCCTCGGCGTCGCCGACGCTCAGCCGTCCCCGGCCCACCTCGACGAGCACGCCCACCACGCGGCGGACCATCTTCCAGACGAAGTGCGAACCGACGACGCGGAAGAGGATGAGGGCGCCGTCCTCCTTCACTTCGACCGCGTCCACCTGGACGTGGGTGGAGACTTCGTCCGGGTCGCTGTCGGTGAACGACCGGAAGTCGTGCATGCCGACGAACACGCCGGCCGCTTCGCGCATCGCCCGCACGTCGAGGTCGTCCTTGACCCACCAGACAAACGGCTTGGCGAACGCGGTGCGGCGGCGGGCGACCTGGTAGAGGTAGCTGCGCGACACGGGGTCGCGGCGCGCGTGGAACCGGTGGGGCACCGGCTCGATCCGGAGGACGTTGATGTCGGCCGGCAGGACGTCGTTCATCTGCCGCCGCAGCATCTCGGGCTGGACCGCCTTCGGCACGTCCAGGTGCGCCACCTGGCAGAGGGCGTGGACGCCGGCGTCGGTGCGCCCCGACCCCTGCAGGTCCGCGGCGGCCGCGCCTGTCGCTTCGCGCACCGCCCGGAGCAGCTCGCCCTGGACCGTCCGCGCGTTCTTCTGCACCTGCCAGCCGCTGTAGCGCGTCCCCGCGTACTCGATGGCCAGGCGGTACCTCGGCATCGCTGGTTGCTCCCTCTCTTCCCGTAGGGGTCGGAGCGGTTTTTCGCGATTACAGAACTGTCGTTACAGATTTGCAATCGCGAAAAACCGCTCCGACCCCTACGGGCCCTGATGGCAGGAGAGTGACCATAACCGCGCATGACCCAACCGGTCCGTCGCCGACCCGGAGAGGTGCCGCTCAACCGCGCCCTCTCGAAGCTGGCCATCGCGTCGCGCGCCGAGGCGACGCGCCTCATCGCCGCCGGCCGCGTGCGGGTGAACAGCTTGGTCGCCACCGATCCCGCGATGCCGGTCGTGCCCGAGCGCGTGGCGATCGCGATCGACGACCGCGACGCCGCCCGCGCCGGCTGGTGCCTGATCCTGCTCAACAAGCCTCGAGGTGTCGTCACGACGAGGCGCGACCCGCAGGGGCGGCCGACGGTGTTCGATCTCGTGTCGGGCCCCGAGGGCCATCTCGTGGCCGTCGGCCGCCTCGACCTGGCCACCTCCGGCCTCCTGCTGCTGACCACCGACACGCGGCTGGCCGACTGGTTGACCGACCCCGCGAGCGGTGTGCCGCGCACCTACACCGTCACCGCGCGCGGCGAAGTCGGCGACGACGACGTGGCGCGGTTGACGGGCGGTGTGGAGTCGGAAGGCGAGCGCCTGTCTGCCGACGAGGTCGCGGTTCGCAAGCGATCGCGCCGCGAGACGCACCTCGTGGTCACGCTGCGCGAGGGGCGCAACCGCGAAGTCCGGAGGCTGTTCGAGGCGATTGGCCACGAGGTGACGAAGATCAGGCGCGTGGCGTTCGGAGGCCTCGAGCTCGGGACGCTGCCGCCCGGCCGCTGGCGGCCGGTCAGCGAAGAGGAGGGGCGGACCGCGTTTCCTGGCTGCCCGCGGATCTCGCACGGAGGTTAGAAGAGCGGCCTCGATGATGGGGCGTCACCAGTGCCGGGCGCCTCGTTCCTCGTACCTGATCCTGCGTGGACTGATCCTGCGTGGACTGGACCGACTGAATGAGGAGTGCTATACCTCTGACGGCAGACGTTCCTCGACCGGTCCGTTTCGGAGGTTGCATGTCCAGGCGCAGCACGATCCCGCTCGCCATCCTCGTCTCCCTCATCGCCTCGTTGACGGCGGCCGACCGGCCGGTGCCCAAACGGGGAAGCCGCATCTACGTCGTCGCCGTTCGCGATGCGGGCCTGCTGACGTTGTGTCCTGTATTCGGCAGCCAGGTCAAGACCATCCAAGCCACCGTTGCTGCCAGAGGAGCCGACGGCCGCTATGAAGCGATCGGTGTTCGAGACGGCAACGCCGACGACATCAAGATCCGTGTCGACTATCGATCAACGCCGCGACCGTGGGGCACGGAATATCAGACGATCACTTTCTTGTCTGGCGGTGGAGTGGTGGAACTCCCGCTGCCGCCCCCACTCAACAGAGATACCAGCGCGAGGAAGACCGACGGACCCCAGGAACTCGATCGCCTGGCGCCAGACCCCGAGATGAAGGCCCGCATCGAGCAGGAGTTGCCGCGGAAGGGCTATTCCGTTGCCAGCTCGCCGGAGCACGCGGACTTCATCTTCGTCGTGGAGAGCTACTACATGCCCCTGTCGATCGGCGTGGCCCTGGTTCCGCCGCCGCCACCGACGACGAGTTCGGCGCGCGACCCAGGCAAGAACTCCACGGAACGCATCTGGCAGGATGCCGAGAATGAGCTCCGGAACCGAAGAGACCACGTTGGCACGCTGCCGCAAGTGTCGGTGCCTGGGCCCCAGTTCGCGACGCTTCCGGTCTATGTGGGCGACCGCGTAGCCAACTGGCGAGACGCAGCCCTCGCCATCGTCGTGCCGCGCACAGTCAACCGGGCGCAAGCCCGCAACATCACGGGCCTGGTCGCGGCGTCGGTCTGGAATGGCTTCTCTGGCACTCGTCACCTGAACGGGTCGCAGGCGGTGACATGGGTGCCAGCGTCAGCCAAAGATCTCGTGGACGACCTCGCCGCGAAAAGAGGGTCGCCGAAGTACCTGCCGGTTTGTCCTGCGACGCAAGACCCTCTGGCAGAGCCCTTCGTTGAATTGCCAACGGCTGACCGGGAGGCACCGCTACCCGAGGCTCCGGCCACCCCAGGCAGGGACAGCCCGCCGGCCATGTTCCGGACCAACGTGACCGCCGTCGTCGTGCCATTCACCGCCGAAGATCCCGGCAATCGCCCGATCCTCGACGTGAAGCCGACCGAATGTCACGTATTCGAGGACGGCGTCGAACAGCGGATCGGCGGACTGACGGACGTTGCAGCTCCTGCGAGCGTGGCGCTGCTGGTCGATACCTCCCGGAGCATGGGATGGCAGAATGCGACACTGCGAGCGATTCCGATTGCAGCGGTTGCCGGGCTGCGCAGCCAGGACCAGGTCATGGTCGCGTCCTTCGACGACCGCATCCGCATCCAGGCTGAGTTTCAGGCGGCCCCCGCTGGAATCGCGCACGCGCTATCGACCGCGCAGGCGCTCTCGAGCGCGCAGGCGGGGTGGGGCACGCGTCTGTACGACGCGCTGCACCTCCTGATCGCGGATCGGTTGCGGCGGGTAGAAGGGCGCAAAGCCATCGTGCTGATCACCGATGGTGTTGACACTGGCAGCCGTCTGTCAGATCCGGCTGCGGGATTGGACGCCGTCGATGCGTCGAATGTGGCCGTGTACGTCCTTCGGTGCCCGCCGAGGAATGATCGGATCCTGGTCGGAACCGCGCAGTACCCGGAACTTCCAGAGATTCGTGATCATGGCGGATGACAGGCAGACGAACGTTCAGGGAGACGATCCGGTCGGGACGTATCTTCAGCGCCTGGCGGACGGGAGCGGGGGTCGGCTGTACCGCCTCGAAGAGACAGCCAACCTGAAGGAACTGTTCGAGAAGATTAGTAGCGAGCTGTCACACCAGTACACGCTGTACTACTATCCGTCCGACGCCAGGAAAGATCGGACCTATCACCACATCACGGTGTCGATCGACCGCCCGGGCTCCGTTGTACATGCCAGAAAGGGGTATCTCGCGGCAGACGATCTGGCCAGGTAGGCGCGACCGGCCAGCTCGCGAGCTCTCTAGATAGCTACACAGCGAGATCGCAAGATCGCAAGATCGCGAGATCCGAAGATCGCTGAGATCCCTTCCCCCTCGGCGTACTGTGTCTGGCGCGCCCCGGTCTGGCTCACGTGGCTGCCTGCCGGCACGCTGTGCGTCAGCCAGACGTTCCCGCCGATGACCGACCCCTTGCCGATCGTGATCCGCCCGAGCACCGTCGCGCCGCTGTAGATGATCACGTCGTCGTCCACGATCGGGTGGCGCGGGACGCCCTTGACCGGATGGCCCTGCTCGTCGAGCGGGAAGCTGCGCGCGCCGAGCGTGACGCCCTGGTACAGGCGGACGTGACGGCCGATCTCCGCCGTCTCGCCGATCACCGTGCCCGTGCCGTGGTCGATGAAGAAGCTCTCGCCGATCCGCGCGCCGGGGTGGATGTCGATGCCGGTCAGGCTGTGGGCGTGCTCGGTGATCATGCGCGGGAGCAGCGGCACCTCGAGCACGTAGAGTTCGTGCGCCAGGCGCTGGTAGGTCAGCGCGAGGAGCCCGGGATAGCAGAGGATCGTCTCCGCCGGGCTCGTCGCGGCCGGGTCGCCCTCGTAAGCCGCGCGCACGTCGGTGGCCAGCAGGCGCTTGACGTCGGGAAGCCGCGACAGGAACTGCGCGCTGGCCGATCGGGCCTTCTCCTCGCAGGACGTGCAGCGCGCCGGGTCGCGCTCCGCGCAGGTGAAGCACTCCGCCCGGCGCACCTGGTCCTCGAGCGTGGCCAGGGCGCGGTCGAGCGTGGCGCCGGCACGGAACGCCATCGTCTCGGCGGTGGCGACGGCGCGGCCGCCGAAGTAGCCGGGGAACAGCACCGACCGCAGTTCGTCGATGACCCACGCGAGCGCCTCGCGCGAGGGCAGCTCGGAGTAGGCGACGTTCCGCTCCGGCCGGGTCAGTTCCTCGTCGTGCGTGCACAACTGCTGGACGACCGACGAGAGCGAGGCGGCCGACGCGCGGTCCGCCGCCCCGTCCTGGTGGGCGGGACGCGGGCTCATGCCTGCTCCTCGTAGAGCCACGTGCTCAGGTAGCGTTCGCCCGTGTCCGGCAGGATGGTCACGATCAGCTTGCCGCGCGACTCCTCCCGGGCGGCCACCTTCACCGCCGCCTCCATGGCCGCGCCGCAGGAGATCCCGGAGATGATCCCCTCCTCCTTGCCGAGCCGCCGCGCCATGGCGCCGGCGGCCTCGTTGGAAACGGTGACGACTTCGTCGACGAGGTCCATCCGGAGCACGTCGGGGACGAACCCGGCGCCAAGCCCCTGGATCTTGTGCGGTCCGGGCGCGCCGCCGGAGAGCACGGCCGACGCGGCCGGCTCGACGGCGACGGCGCGGAACGACGGTTTCCTCGGCTTGATGACCTCGGCGACGCCGGTGATCGTGCCGCCGGTGCCGACGCCGGAGACGAGGATGTCCACTTTGCCGTCGGTGTCGCTCCAAATCTCCTCCGCCGTCGTCCGCCGGTGGACGTCCGGGTTGGCCGGGTTGGCGAACTGCTGGAGGATCACGTGCCGCGAATCGGAGGCGGCCAGGTCCTGCGCGCGCTGGATGGCGCCGGGCATGCCCTCGCTGCCCGGCGTCAGGATCAGTTCGGCGCCGAACGCCTTGAGCATCTTGCGCCGTTCGATGCTCGCCGAGTCCGGCATCAACAGGACGATGCGGTAACCGCGGACCGCGGCGACGAAGGCCAGTCCGATGCCGGTGTTCCCGCTGGTCGGCTCGACCAGGATCGTGTCGGGCTTGATGCGGCCTTCGCGCTCGGCCGCCTCGATCATCGAGAGGCCGATACGGTCCTTGACGCTGGAGCAGGGATTGAAGCTTTCGAGCTTGGCGACGATGCGGCCGGGCAGGCCGGCGCCGATCCGGTTGATCGAGACGAGCGGCGTGTGACCGACGAGCGCGGTGATGTCGGAGGCGATCTTGGACATGTGGGGGCGGTCCTTTCTTCGAGACGTTCTGATGCCCGGGGCCTCGCTATTCTCCACCTGGGGACCCTAGAATCGAGCATAGCAGCCGGGCTGGCACGAGGGAAGCTCTGCCGTGGACGGTCCGGCACAGGACCGTCGGCGGTAAAATCAATAGTCGGGGTGGAGACGACTGGTTGACGACCACCAGGGGGCGCCCATGTCGATCATGAGAAGCCTGCTGCTCGCCGGGTCGGAGAGCGCGTGGCTGCGCGAGAAGGCCATGCGCACGCGATTCGTGCGCCGCTCGGTGTCGCGGTTCATGCCCGGCGAAACCCTCGACGAGGCGCTCGATGCCTGCTGCCGGCAGCAGGACGAATGCCGGACCGGGACCCTGCTCACGCGGCTCGGCGAGAACCTCTCCAGCCTGGCGGAGGCCCGGGCGGTCACCGCCCACTACCTCGACGCGATCGACCGCATCGCGGCGACCGGGCTCGACACCAACGCGTCGGTCAAGCTCACACAGCTCGGCCTCGACCTGGGGATCGACGCCTGCGAGGAGCACCTCCACGATCTCGTCGCCCGCGCCGAGGCCCATTCGCGCATGGTGTGGATCGACATGGAGGGCAGCAAGTACGTCGATCCGACGATCGAGCTGTTCCGCCGCGCGCGCGAGCGGTCGGCGGCGGTCGGGGTGTGCCTGCAGGCGTACCTGCGACGCACGCCGGCCGACCTCGAGGCGCTGCTGCCGCTCGCACCGGCGATTCGTCTCGTGAAGGGCGCGTATCGCGAGGAGGCGAGCGTCGCCTTCCCGCGCAAGGCGGACGTGGACGAGCAGTTCTTCCGGCTCGCCTCGAGGCTGCTCGATCCCGGCCTGCCCGACGGCACCTTCCTCGGGATCGGCACGCACGACGCGCAACTCGCCGGCCGGCTGCAGGCGGTCATCGCCGCGCGCGGTGCCGCGGCGTCGTCGTACGAGTTCGCGATGCTCTACGGAATTCAGAGACCGCTGCAGGCGCGGCTGGTGCAGCAGGGAGCGCCGCTGCGGGTGCTCGTCAGCTACGGGGAGTACTGGTTCCCGTGGTACATGCGCCGGCTGGCCGAGCGCCCGGCCAACGTCCTGTTTGTCGCGAAGAGCCTCGTCGCGGGATGACGGACTGGCCCGCGAATCGTGCGATCCCGCAAAGTACCAGAGTACGAAGTAAGAAGTACGAAGTACGAAGTTACGAGTCTGGCGGGGCCGGTCGCGCTGGTACGCGTGAAATGGCCGTCAGCCGTCGGCCAACGTCATACTTCGAACCTCGTACTTCGAACCTCGTACTTCGCACGATCGCACGATCGCACGATCGCACGATCGCACGATCGCACGATCGCAAGGTACCAAGATCACCTGATGATTCCGATCGCTTTCGCGGCGACGACGATCCCGCCGGCGATGGGCGCGGCGACGGTGCCGCCGTCTTCCCCGTGTTCCACGAGCACCGCGAGCGCCACGCGCGCAGGCGCGACCGTCGCCTGGCCTTCTTCCAGCCGCGGCGACGCGTCGTAGGGCGCGAAGCCGACGAACCACGCGTGGGCCGGCGCGTCCTGGACCTCGGCGGCGCCCGCCATTCCGGCAATCGCGGGCACGAGCGCCCCGACGCTGCGCCCGGTTCCCTCGACCACCGCCCGCCGCATCACGCCCGCCAGGAAGCGGGCCTGGTCCGGCCTCAGCACCGCGCGCGGCGCGCCGGTCCGACGGTTGTTCTCGTCGAGGACCCATCGCCCCTGCGGCATCGCCCCGCCTGAAGCCAGCGTGGCGGCCACCCGCGCCATCTTGAACGGCGTCGCGAGCACCTGTCCCAGGCCGCAGGCCTCGAACGGCAGGACGGCGCGGACCGTCTCGTCCGACTCGGGCTGGCTCAGGGAGATCTCGAACAGGGCGGCCGTCTCCTCGAGCGCGGGCGCGCCGAGGCGCAGCCCGAGCTGCGCGAAATAGGCGTTGCACGAGACGATCAGCCCCTTCCGCAGATCGACGCGGCCGTGGGGAAGCCGATCGGCAGGATCGTCGCGGACCGGCATCGACCAGCCGGGCAGGCGCTTGCCGACGCGATGATCCGGCAGCCGCTCGCACGTGAACGTCTGCCGGCCGAGGGCAGGGTCTTTCCTCAGCGCGGCCGCGGCCGTGACGAGCCCGAAGGTCGATCCGGGCGGATACACGCCGTACCGCGCCCGGTCGAGCAGGCCGACGTCCGTGTCGTCCACCGTCGTGTCGCCACCCGGCCTGCCGGCCGAGCGCGTCGGGATGACCGGCCACGGGTAGCTCACCGACGCCAGCAGGTCGCCGTCCGCCGACAGCACCACGGCCGCGCCCTCATGCCGGCCGGCCCGATCGACGCCCGCCTTCAGCAGGGCCGCCACCTGGTGCTGGAGCCGGATGTCGATCGCCAGCCGCACGTCGCGCGGCCGATCGAGGATCCGCCGGACCGCCGGGTTGTCCGGATCGCGCCGCTGGCGCAGGAGCGGCACCAGTTCGCGGAGGTCGCGCCGGATGACCTTCGACGTCAGGCCGGTCTCGGGGTCGGCGATCTCGATGACGCGGGCGTGGTCGTCGTAGCCGCGAAGACGGGCGTCGAGATCCCGCTCGATGAACGAGGTGTTCCCGGCCGCCCAGTTGACCTGGCTGCGCCAGTCGCCCAGCAGGTGGTAGGTGAGGCCGCCGAACGGGTAGCACCGCGCGCCGCCCTGCGGGCAGGCCTCGGCGGGCGACACGCCCAGTTCCTCGAACGCCTTCGCGTGCGTCCGCAGGTCGGCCGGCCGGCTCGTGGCGAGCGGGACGCCGCGCCGATCGGTGATCGTGCCTCGCACGATCTGCTGCGCCACCGCCAGGAGCCTCGGGTTGTACTCGAAGCGCCGCACGCCGTCGGCCTGCAGGGCCAGCGCGGTCGCGGCCACGAAGCGATCGGCCCCGACCGTCTGCACCCACACGATCCGCCCGACGACGACGACCAGGCCGGCGGCGAGCGCGACGCGCAGCCAGCCCGTCTGGCGGGCGAATTCCTGGCGTGTCTTTCCCGCGCCCGCCCGGCGGCCGATGGCCAGCAGCACGCCGAAGGCGAAGAAGTTGGCGAGCATCGAGGAGCGGCCGTAGCTGAGGAACGGCGTCGTCACTCCGGTGAGCGGCATCAGGTCGAGCAGGCCGGCCGAGATGAGCAGCAACTGCGCGAAGATGCCGACGGTCAACCCGAGGGCGAGGAAGAAGGTCGCGTCTCCCGGCGCGCGGCGCGCGATCCGGAACGCGCGGTAGGCCAGGGCGAGGTAGAGCGCGAACACCGCGAGCAGGCCGACGAGCCCCGTTTCCTCGCCGAGGGCGGACAGGATGAGGTCGGTGTGCCCGGCCGGGATCAGGCGCGGGTCGCCCAGGCCGAGGCCCGTCCCGGTGACGGCCCCCGTGCTGAGCGCCCACAGCGCGTGCGCGATCTGGTCGCCCCCGCGCACGCCGTTGTCCCACGGCGACCACCACATCTGCACCCGCTGCGCCACCGTGTGCGGGTAGCCGGCCAGGAATCCGCCCGCGAAGCCGACCACCAGCGCGAGCAGGCCCGCGGCCGCCGCCGTCGCCCTGCCCCTGGCCACGATGTAGAGCCCAAGGAACACGCACGCCAGGACCATCGCCGGCCCCAGGTCCTTCTGCAGGAAGAAGAACAGGAGCACGAGCCCCATGCCGACGGCGACGGGCAGCAGCACGAGACGGCGCTGGTCCCGCAGCGCGCGCCACCGGTGCGCGAAGTGCCCGGCGAGGAAGAGCATGACGAGCACGCGGATCGCCTCGACCGGCTGCGCGCCCATCAGGTTCACCTTGGCGTCGCTCGTCCCCGGCCCGCTCCCGAAGGCGATCAGCAGCAGCGACAGGCCGACGGCGCCGGCCAGCGGCAGGTAGCCCAGGCGCGGGGCGAGCCAGCGCTCGAAGTCGAGCGAGGCGGCCGCGGCCAGCGCGAGGCACCCCGCCGCGACGCCCTGCGCGAAGCGGACGAAGAGCATCGGGTCGCGCACCGGGTCCCTCAGGCTCACCATCATCACGAAGCCGACGCCGCACAGGGCGTGAACGAGCGGCAGCAGGTCCGGGTCGCCCGTCGAGCGGCGGAGCCGCAACCACGCGTGCGCGGCGTAGAAGGGAAGCAGGAAGAGGACGGTGGACCAGAGCAGGCTCAGGCGGAACGCCGACGGGGTGCGAACCACGAGCGCGCGGCGCAGGGCAGCGAGCTGCGACGTGGTCAGCAGCGGGATCGGGATGTCGGTCTGGCCGGGGCTGGCGGACAGCTGATCGCGCCGCTCGGCGAACCGCTCCCTGAACGCCGGCAGGCGCTGCCTCGCCGGCAGGTCGCCTTCGGTGATCGCGATCGAGCCGAGTGAGCCGACGCCGGACACGGTGCGGCGCCTGCCGCCGGGTTTCTCCAGCAAGCCGGCCCATGCGGCAAGGCGGCCGGCCACGAACCGGCGCTCGTCGGCATCGGGCACCGCCGGGTCGAGCAGGGGCAGCAGCGGTTCGGGCCGATCGAGCCGGCTGACGTTCACCACCTGGCCCGACGAGAGCGCCCGTTCCGTCTCGCGGAGCGCCTCCCCGCGCGCCCCCCAGACGAGCCAGAGGCCGGCGAGCGTGACGAGCGACGCGGCGGCGAGCCCGACGAGCTCGGAGCGGCGTGCGCTTTCCGTCATGGGCGAAATTCTCCCGTGGGCTCCTCGGGGCTAGACACCGGCCACGCGGATGGCGAGCCAGATACCGAGCGCGAACACGACCATCCACCTGAACAGGCCGACGAGCGTCAGCCGCGTCATGGCGTCGGCGAACTCGTGAAAGAAGGCGAGCGGCACCACGACGAACGCACCGACTTCGCCGCCGCGCAGCCAGGCCGGCACCGACCGCCACTCGCAGTTGCCGGCCAGCACGCCGGACGCGCTCGTCCGGGCCATGAGGGCCAGCACGAGCGACCACCCGGCGTAGACGCCGAGGGCGGCGACGACGATGCGCAGCCACCACGTGCGAACGCCCCCGGGGCCCGAGAAGCGAAGAGTGGCCAGGGCCGTCAGCGCCAGCAGGATCCCGGTCAGCGCGACGTCGGTCGGCTGGCCGAGCAGCACCGGGCCGTGCGCGATGTCGCCGCGCGAACCGGTCGCCGCGACGAACAGGCCGATCAGCACGATGTAGGGGGCCGCCGGGTCAGTCAGCCACCCGCGCCCGCCGATCCGGCCGCCCTGCGACAGCACCCACAGCGTCAGGGCGACGAACGCCGCGACGGCGGTCACGACGATCAGGGTCATCGGCGAACCGCTTCGCCAGGTCTCGTAGGCCGCGTCGATGATCAGCGCGTCGCCGGCGAGGCGGATGAGGATGACCCCCAGGCGGGCCGCCAGCCGGGCGGCCGAACGGCTGGCCGGGGCGGCCACGGGAACGTCGGGAAGGGACTCGCTCATGTTCGTCGTCCGATCTTACTCGGAACGGCCCCGCGCGGGCAGCGCCTGGTCTGACATGACCGTTCGTAGGCCGGGTCTTTGGACCCGGCTTCCGGCGCCGCCCCTGAAGAGGCGGCCTGCATTCGGTCCGAACCCCGCTTGATCTGCCGCCGACCGTGCAGTAGCGTGATGGTCGTGTTCACCCAACCGCTCGTGCCCGAGTCGATCGTCCACGCGGCCGAAGCCGCGACGCCCAGGGTGGCGGCCGGCGTGGCGCGCAACCTGTCGGCGGTGCCCGAGCTGTTCGCCGACCGCGCGCTCGCGGCCACCCGGAGCGCCCGCGAGACCGAGGGGCAGCCGCTCGCCATCCGCCGCGCGAAGATGCTCGCCCGGATCCTCGCCGACCACCCCATCGTCATCCAGGACGGCGAGGTGATCGTCGGGACGAAGACGCGAAAGCCCCGCGGCTCCCCCGTGTTCCCCGAGATCAACTGCGCCTGGGTGGAGCGCGACCTCGACCGGCTGGCCACCCGGTCGAACACGCCGTTCGCCGTGGCCGACGAAACCCGCCGGGCGCTCGTCGAGGACGTGTTCCCCTACTGGCGCGGGCGCCAGGTGGCCGACCGGATCTTCGACCGGGTCCCGCCGGCGATGTGGCGCGCCGACGACCGCGGCGTCTTCTACCACTACTTCCGTTCTCGCACGATCGGCCACATCAACGCCGGCTACGCGAAGGTGCTCGAGCTGGGCTTCGACGGGATCGCGGACACCGCGCGCCAGGCGCTCGGTGCCCGCCGGGGCGGCGGGCCCGGCGTCGCCGCCGAGCGTGAGATGCTGGAGTCGGTCATCATCGCGTGCGACGCGGCGGTGGCGTTCGCGCGGCGCCACGCCGTCGTGCTCCTGCGGATGGCCGTGGCCGAGACCGATCCCGCGCGGCGCTTCGAGCTGGCGCGCATGGCCGAAGCCTGCCAGCGGGTGCCGGCCGCCCCGGCGCACGGCTTCCACGAGGCGCTGCAGGCGATGTGGTTCACGCACCTCGTGCTGAACCTCGAGACCGATGGGCACGCCTTCGGGCCCGGCCGCTTCGACCAGTATCTCTATCCGCACTACCGCCGCTCGATCGAGTCGGGCGAACTCGGCGAGGCGCAGGCGCAGGAACTCCTCGACCTGATGTGGGTCAAGTTCGACGAGATCACGCTGGCCAAGGACTCGGGCGAAGCCGAGACCAGCAGCTCGTACCCGGAGTTCCAGAACCTCAACATCGGCGGGCTCACCCGGGACGGCCGCGACGCGACCAACGAGCTGTCCTACATGTGCCTCACCTCGCTCGAGCGCACGAGGCTGCCGCAGCCGGGGCTGTCCGCTCAGATCGGCTCGCGCACTTCGTCGCGCTTCCTGATGCGCTGCTGCGAACTGCTGCGCCTCGGGCTCGGCATGCCGGCCATGTTCAACGCCGACACGCTCGTGCTCGGGATGGTGAACCGGGGCAAGACGCTCGAGGACGCGAGGGCCAGCAGCCTCAACGGCTGCGTGGCCTGCTTCTGCGACGGCCTCGACCGGATGGCCTCGAGCGGGTACTTCAACCTGGCCAAGTGCCTCGAGCTGGCGCTCAATGACGGCCGCGATCGCCTGACGGGCGAGCGGCTCGGGCCTTCGACCGGCGACCCGCGCGCGTTCGCCACCTTCGACGACGTGCTGCGCGCCTTCGGGGCGCAGGTGGCGCACTTCGCCGACGAGAAGGTTCTCTACGACGACATCGTCCGCCAGGTGTACGCGACCTGCTGCCCGGTGCCCTTCACCTCGGCCGTCATCGACGACTGCATCGAGAAGGGGATCGACTGGCATTCGGGCGGCGCGCGCTACAACATCGCCACCATCTCGGGCGTCGCCATCGGCACGGTGGCCGACGCGCTGTCGGCGATCCGGACGCACGTCTTCGAGCGGCGGACGGTCACGATGGCTCAGCTCGTGGACGCGCTCGACCGGAACTGGGAAGGGCACGAGGTGCTGCGCGAGCTGCTCGTCAACCGGACGCCCCACTACGGGAACGACGACGACGGGCCGGACGCCCTGGCGGCGCTGGCCGAGCGGATCTTCTGCGACCAGGTGGAGGCGCACCGCGACGCGCAGGGCGCGCGCTACTGGGTGGACCTGCTGCCGACGACGGCGCACGTCGCGCTGGGGCAGGTGACCGGGGCGACGCCGGACGGCCGGTACGCGGGCACGCCGCTGTCGGAAGGCGTGTCGGCCGTGCAGGGCCACGACCGGCGGGGACCCACGGCCGCGGCAGCGTCGGTGGCGAAGCTGGATCACGCCCGCACCAACGGCACGCTGCTCAACATGCGCATCAACCCGGACTGCCTGCGCACCGCCGACGACCTTCGCCGGCTGGCGGCCCTCATCCGCGGGTACTTCGACCAGGGCGGCCACCACGTCCAGTTCAACGTCGTCAACCGCGCGGTACTTGAGGACGCGATGGCGCACCCCGAGCAGCACCGGGACCTGGTGGTGCGCGTGGCCGGGTACTCGGATTACTTCGTGCTGCTCAGCCCGGAGATTCAGCGGGAGATCCTCTCGCGCACCGAGCACGGCTGGTAGGGCGGGTTGTGGGGCGGAACTGTGGGGCGGGGCTTTAGCCCCGCCTAATCCAGGCGGCCCTAAAGGGCCGCCCTACATCGGGTCCTCAGCGCGTCACTTGCCAAACCGCGTCCCCAGGCCGGCTGTCTCGGCGCGGCTGTAGGCCAGCAGCGCGATCGCCGTGTCCTGCACCCCGACGCCGGTCAGCGCGCAGACGGTGATTTCGTCGTCGCGCTCGCGGCCGGCCCGCCGGCCCGAGATAAGGTCTCCCAGCTCGGCGACCGGCACGTCGTCGCCGATCACTCCCGCCTGCCTCGCGTGGAAGAACTCGCCGCGGGCGTAGCACTGCGACTTCAGGTCGCAGGCGAGGCGCGTGGCGCGGCCGAGCACCGCGCTCTCCAGTTCCTGCTTCTCGGCGGTGTCCCCGCCCATCGCGGTGATGTGCAGTCGGGGATGCAGCCACTCGGCCCTGACAACGGGCACGTGCGACGGCGTGCACGTGATGACGACGTCGCTCTGCCGGACGAGCGTCTCCGGGTCCACCGCTTCGACGCGAACGGGTGCGCCGGCGTCGCCCGTGCCCAGCGCCGCCCGGTCCGCGCCGATGACGCGCGGCATCTCGCGCACGTACGCGTCGAGGGCGGCGAAGGACCGGTCGTGCACGAGCACGCGCTCGAACGGGCGGACCAGGTGCAGCGCGCGCACCTGGTAGCGGCCCTGCGTGCCGGCGCCGATGACGCCAACCGTCCGCACCCGTCGTGGCGCCAGGTACTTCGCGGCCGCCGCTCCCGCCAGCGCCGTGCGGACGTCGGTCAGGTAGCCGTTGTCGAGCAGGACCGCCTGCGGGTATCCCGTGCGGGTGCTGAGGACGACCATCAGGCCGCTGCCGCTCGGGAGTCCCAGCGCGTGGTTGTCGAAGAACCCCGACGCGATCTTGACGGCGAGGCTCGGCAGCCCGTGGATGTAGGCCGCCTTCACGTCCACCTCGCCGTGGCGGTCCGGCACGAAGAGCCCGAGGATCGGCGGCACGTCCGCCTCGCCGTGGGCCAGCCGGGTGAAGGCGTTCTCGACGGCCGCCAGGGCGTCGAGGTCCAGCGTGACGACCTGGCGGAGTTCCCTTTCGGTGAGGACCAGGATCGGGTCGCGGCGCGGGGCGGCGCGGTCTTCAGCGCCGGCCGGCGACGAGGACGGAGCCGTGGGGCCGTGGTGCTCGGTGCTCATGGCGCATAGAATATACGCACCTGGTACGTTCGGCCCCCCGGAGAAACGCTGACATGAAGATCCCGGTCTTCGAGATGGAGCGGATGCAATCGACCTGGGAGAACCTGGTCGACTACGACATGAGCGAGAGCGGCGTCCGCCCGATTTCGCTGCGCGGCCTGGTCGAGATGGGGCTCGATCTCGACGCGGCCCTCGACCTGCCGCTCGGCTACAGCCAGTCGAACGGCACGCTCCCGCTCAGGGAGCGCCTGGCCGCCCTCTACCCCGGCTCGACGGTCGATCACATCGAAGTGACCAACGGCACGTCCGAGGCGAACTATCTCGTGGCGCTCTCGCTGCTCGAGCCGGGCGACGAGATGGCGATGGAGCTGCCGAACTACATGCAGCTCTGGGGCGTGCCCCAGAGCCTCCAGGCGAAGGTCCGCCCCTTCCGCCTGCGTCCCGATCGCCAGTGGGAGCCCGACTGGGAGGAATTCGAGCGGGCGGTGACCCCGCGCACGCGGCTGCTGTATCTCTCGAACCCGAACAACCCGTCGGGCGCCGTGCTGTCAGAGGACGCGATGCGGCGCATCGTGGCGCGGTGCGAGGCGACGGGGACGACGCTGCTGGCCGACGAGGTCTACCTCGGCGCCGAGATCGAGGGAGAACGGACCAGGAGCTTCTGGGGCATGAGCGACAGGGTCGTCGTCACGAGCGGCCTGTCGAAGGCGTACGGCATTCCCGGCGTGCGCATCGGGTGGATCGTCGGCCCGCGATCGCTCGTCGAGACCTCCTGGAGCCAGCACGACTACCTGACGATCGGCCCGAACAAGCTGTCGGACATGGTGGCCAGGGTGGCCGTCGCCCCCGACAACCGCGAGAAGCTCTACGCGCGCACCCGCGCCATCCTCGGCGCGAACCTGCCGATCATCGAGCGGTGGGCCGCGGGTTTCGGCAGCCTGCTCGAGTTCAACCGGCCGCGGGCCGGCGCGATGACGCTCGTCAGGTACCGGTCGGACGTGCCGAGCCTCGACGTGTGCGAGCGGATCCGCGTGGAGCAGAGCACCCTCGTCGTGCCCGGGCGCCACGTCGGCCTCGAAGGTTACCTGCGCCTCTGGTACGGCGGCAGGCAGGAGTACATCACCGAGGGTCTCCGGCGCATCGGCGCCGTGCTCTCGACGCTCGCCTGACGTCCGGGAGCCATGCTGGCAGAGTCCCTGTCCGCCGCCGCGAGCGCCGTCTCGCCTGCCGTGGTGGAGCAGCGCCTGCTCGGCTGGATCTCGCGGTACGGGCTGCAGGCCATCTTCGGCCTCCAGGTGCTCGGCATCGTCGGACTGCCGGTGCCCGACGAGTTGATGCTGACCCTCGCCGGTACGCTCGTGCGGGCGGGACGGCTTCCGGCCGCGGGGACACTGGTGGCGGCCGCCTGCGGGGCGATGACCGGGATCACGGTCAGCTACCTGGCGGGACGCTACATCGGGCTGGCGGCGCTCCGGAAGGTCGTCCACATTCCCGACGAGCCGCTCCGCCGCGTCGAGCGCTGGTTCCACCGGTCCGGCGGGTGGCTGCTGACCTTCGGGTACTTCATCCCCGGCGTGCGCCACGTGACGGCGATCGCGGCGGGGTCGTCCGGCCTCGGCTACGGCACGTTCGCCGCGTTTGCGTATCCAGGCGCGGTGTTCTGGTCGTCGTTCTTCGTGACGACCGGCTACGTGCTGGGCGACCGCTGGCGCTCCGCCTTCCAGGCGATCGCCGGCAACGTCCGGCTCGCGGGTGTCGTGGCGGCGGCGGCCTACGGCCTCTACCTGGCCTTCGTGGCGGCGCGCTGGTACCGCCGGCGCAATTCGCGCCGGGCGGGGGAGTAACCGACCGCGGATCGGAGTGAAACTCCCGCACCGGCCCGCCCGCGTCGGCCCCTACCTGAAGCTGACAGCGTTCAGGATGCTCTCGTAGGTCGGACGCAACGCCCCGAAATCACTTTCGGGCGCGACGAACACGAGGTAGACGAACCCGTTGTCCACCGACGGGTCCGGGAACAGCACCATCCAGTCGCGCTCGCGCAGCGGCCGACCGTCCACCACGAGGGGCGAATCGGCCTGGAGGTCGATGGAGACCCCCGCGAACCCGTTGACGGTGATCGCGCGGGACGGTCCGGCGGCGCGCATGCCGGCATTGGACTTCTGCATGACCTGCACGACGTCACGCAGCGCATCGTCGATCGAGCGGGCGCCGGGGTCGCGACCCTTGTTGACGATGATGCCGTAGGCGAGGCTGCCGTCGATGACGCCGGCGGCGGGGGCGATCGTCGCGCCGCTGTCGTTCTGGGTGCCGAACGCCTGCCAGTTCTCCGGGTAGAACAGGCTCACGCCGTTTCGCGTCAGCAGCCTGTAGAGGCCGCTCGGCTTGACCCGGGCGTAACCGGCGCTGGGCGGGGCGGCGGCCACCGGCGCGCCCGCGAACGTGCCGTCGGCCGGCGCGGCGCCGGGCGAAGAGTTCTGGCGCGCCCACAGCCCGGATTTCGCGCCGGCGTCGATCTCCTGGGCGGTGTAGGCCGTGACCGACTTCGCCCCGGCCTGCACGCGCCCGAACTCGGCGCTCGACGCCGCGTAGCGCTTCGGAGGCCAGCTCGCGACCTGTTGGGCGATCGCGGCCTCGCGGTTTCCCGGGTTCGGATGGTCGCTGAGGATCTGCGGCGGACTGCCCCCCTGCGCCGCGAGCTGCTTGAAGAAGTCCGCCAGCGCGCGCGGGTCGTAGCCGGCGTTGTACATGATGATGGCGCCGACCGAATCGGCCTGCGTCTCGTCGGCGCGCGAGTACTTCATGCTCCACATGCCGCCGCCGATCCTGGTCAGCTGGCCGGTCAGCTCGCCGCCGAATCCGCCGATCACCTGGCCGGCGATCTGGCCGAGCCCGGCGAGCAGGCCCGGGGCGGTGTTCTTCTTCATCTGCTTGACGGAGTGCTGCATGTAGACGTGCGCCATCTCGTGCGCCATGACGCCGGCCAGCTGCGCTTCGTCCCCGGCGGCGGTGATGGTCCCGACGTTCACGAACATGGGGCCGCCGGGCAGGGCGAACGCGTTGATCTCCTTCTGCTGGATGACGTGGAACTCCCAGGGCCAGGAGTTCGCGGGCGGGATCACGGCCGCGAGCCTCTCGCCCAGTCGCCTGACGTAGCGAGTCTCGGGACTCGCGTCGGGCAGCACGGGCATTTCCTTGTAGACCTCGGCCATGGCGTCCCGGCCGAGCTTGAGCTGGTCGGCCTTGCTGGCGCCGGCGTTGCCCGGGTCCGGTAGGATCGGGGCGGACGCCGCGCGGGCGATCCACCCGCCGGCGAACAACGCCAGGAGCGAGGCGCCGCAACGAGCGGGCAGCGTGCGGTTCATGAGTGCTCCTCCCGGTGAGGCGAGGCCACGGCGGCGGGACGGCAACGCTAGCGTAAGATTACACCGGTTGTCGCCAGGGTTCTCTCCACCGAGATCCGATGCGTCGTGCCCTCCGTCTTGCCGCGCCACTACTCCTGATGACGGCCCTCGTCGTCTCGCTGGTGCTCGGTCCCGGCGTGCAGTCGCCGGAACGGGTGGTGCGGACCGAGCGGGCAATGCACATCCGGATCGCCGCCGCCCGGGGCGGGCAGCCGGCACTCGAGATCGAGCCGTTCACGGCAGCAGGCGGCGGGGCCGATCTGGCTGGCGCGGCCACGCTCGTGGGCGACGTCGTTCGGGCCGACCTCGCCTACGAAGACGTCTTCGACCTCCTCCCGATCGCAGGCGGCGGCAGCGCGGGAACCCCGCACCCCGCGGACGCCGTCCTCACGGGCCAGGTCCGGCTCGAGCAGGGCACGCTGCGACTGGACGTGCGGATTCGCGAAGCGGCGGGCGGCCGGCTCGCGTTCGCCCGCGAATACGAAGGCCGCCCGGACGTCGCCCGGCTCATCGCGCACGTGGCCGCCGACGAGATCCTGGGGGACCAGGGCGGCGTCCCCGGCGTGGCGGCCTCCCGGCTCGCGTTCGTGTCGGACCGGCTGGGCGCCTTCAGCGACCCGACCGGGGCCCGGCGCCGCGTCAAGGAGATCTTCGTGTCCGACTACGACGGCGGCCGCGAGCAGCGGATCACCGTTGACGGCGATCTCGACATGACGCCCGCCTTCTCGCCCGACGGCCGCCTGCTGGCCTACACGTGCTTCCGTCTCGGCTACCAGGACGTGTTCGTGACCGATCTCGCGACGCGCCGGCAATGGTCGGCGACCGGCGGCCGCGGCAAGAACTGGCTGCCGGCCTGGTCGCCCGACGGGACCCGGCTCGCCTTCACGTCGAGCCGCGACGGGAACGAGGCGGTCTACACGATGAACGCGGACCGGACGGGCCTGCGGCGCCTGACGACCGGGTGGGGCATCGACACGTCGCCCGCCTGGTCGCCCGACGGGCGGCGGATCGCGTTCACGTCGAACCGGACCGGCTCGCCGCAGATCTGGGTGATGGACGCCGACGGTTCGAACCAGCTGCAGCTGACGAAGGAGAAATACTGCGACCGGCCGAGCTGGTCTCCCGGCCCGACGGACGAGATCGCGTACGTGTCCCTGACCGGCACCGGCTTCGACATCAAGGTGATCGACACGGGCACGCGCCGCGTCCGGCAGTTGACGTTCGGGCCGGTCAACGAGAGCCCGGCGTTCTCGCCGAACGGCCGACACATCGGCTTCACCTCCACGCGCACCGGCTCGCAGCAGATCTGGACGATGACCCGTATGGGGGCCGACCAGCGGCAGGTCACGAGGATCGGGAACAACTCGATGCCGGCCTGGTCGCGCTAGGACGCGCGCCGGCGAGCCTGTTCGGCGAGCCTATTCTCTTGACAACACCCACGCGACGGAATCACTCTCTGTTCGACTTTTTTCGTGCCTTGCCTCGGGTCCCTGCCCTCGAGCTCGGCGTGTCGCCGGTGGCGCTCGTGCGCAGCCGGCCGAAAGGCTCCTGATGAACCGTTCGCTGTCGCTGGCGCTCACGCTCTTCGTGCTGGTGGGTCTCTCCTCCGAACCCAAGGTGGACGCGCGCTCGCAGGCGGCCGAGGCCGCCCCCGGTGCCGGGCTGGTGCCGATCGACGTGCGCGTGCTGGACCGCAACGGCAAGCCGGTGACCGGCCTCACCGCGGCCGATTTCACGATCCTCGAGGACGGCGTCCCGCAGCTCGTCCGCTACGTGTCGCCGGTCACCCTGACGCCGGGAACCGCCGCGCCCGACGCGGGGCTGACGCTGAGGAACGGGCTCGCGGCCCTTCCCCAGGACCACCGGATCTTCGTCTTCATGCTGGGCAAGGGCCGGCTCGAGGACCCCTCGGGGACCATCAGCGGTCTGCTCAAGTTCGTCAAGACGCGGCTGCTGCCGCAGGACCAGGTGGCCATCTTCGCCTACGACCGGGCGCTGGATTTCACGGCCGATCACCAGAAGCTGACCGACGCGCTGGAGCGGTTCAAGAAGGGGCACCCGGGCGTCAACCACGACCTCGAGGGAGAACTCGGGCCGACCGGGATGGCCACGCTCTATGGGACCCGCACGCTCCCGAAGAAACTGCAGACCAAGATCGACGAACTGATTCTCGGCCCCGGGGCTGCTCCGGCCACGCCGATCACCGCCGACTCGATCCAGCCGGAGGAATTCGAGCACCTGGCGCTCGACGGCTACATGGTATCGACCGCGACCAGCCTCGACGACGAGAACAGCCTGTTCGCGCTCCTCCAGTACCTCCGGTACTTCGAGGGACAGAAGGACGTGATCTTCGTCACCGAGACGGGGCTGCAGTCGGCGGACGACACGAGCGCGCGCGCGATTGCGCTGCTCGCCACCGACGCGCGGGCGTCGATCCACACGATCTCGGCGAGCGGCCTCCTCTCCACCGATGCCAATTACGGGCTCCACGCCACCCTGCAGCAGTCCGTCGCGACGGAAAGCCTGCGGACGCTGTCGGACCTGACGGGCGGGTTGCCGGCCATCACCGAGAAGGGCCAGTCGGCGCTCGACCGGCTCGACGAGGCGACGCGCAGCGGCTACCTCCTCGGGTTCCAGTCCTCGCGGTCGGCGTGGGACGGCGGCTACCGCCAGCTCTCGGTGCAGGTGAACCGTCCCGGCACGACGGTGCTCTACCGCCACGGCTACTACCGGCTGGCGGGCAACGGCTTCTTCGATCGGCGCGAGTTCATCACGAGCGACCGGCTGTCGGCCGGCGGGAACTTCCGCCGCGAGGTCGCCGACATCAGGCTGAAGGCGTCGATCGGCCAGCGCAAGGGCACAAACCTGGTCGTCGAGGGGAAGATCGACCTGACCAGGGTGAAGACGACGTCGGTGGACGGGACGCACCAGGCCCTGCTCAACGTGGCGGTCTACTGCCTCGACGGCGCGTCCAATGCGACGGGCACGCACCTGACCACGGTGCCGGTCAAGGTGCCCGACGCCGACTGGGATCGGATCCTGAAAGACGGATTCCCGTACTCGATCGAGTTCCCAATCATCAAGGGCACGCAGAACATCCGGTTCATCGTGTACGACTTCGGGTCCGATTTGATTGGCCGGGCCGACACGCACGTCTTCTGACCGGGGGACCACGCAGGTGATTACCCCGGAGATCATCGCGCCGTTCCTGCTGACCATCGGCGTCAGCTTCCTGATCGGCATCGGTCTGCGGGAGTACTACGAGCGCGAGGCGAAGTTCGAGACGTTCGGCACGGTCCGGACGTTCGTCTTCATCGGGATGCTGGGCTTCGTGCTCTTCCGGCTCCCGGCCGTCGGGAACGAGGCGTTCCTGGCGGGGTTTGGCGCGCTCTCGTTGTTTCTCCTCATCTACTACGGCAACAAGGTCCTGCAGAAGAAGAGCCCCGGGATGATCGGGGTCCTGATGGCCCTGCTGACCTACGCGACCGGGCCGATCGCGCTCGTGTACCCGCAGTGGTACCTCGTCCTCATCGCGATCACCGTCCTGCTGGTGCTGCACTCGAAGGGGCGCATCCGACGGCTGTCCGACCGCCTCCAGACGGGCGAGGTGGTCACCGCGTGCAAGTTCCTCGCGATCGTCGCCGTCGTGCTGCCGCTCATCCCGGCGGTGCCGACGGGGGAAGGCGTGGTGTGGCGGTTCTTCGCGCTGCTGCCCGTCACGCCGAGGCAGATCTGGCTCGCCGTCGTCATCACCACGGGGATCTCGTACCTGGGGTACGTGCTCCAGACCTACCTCTTCCCGCGCAAGGGGCTCGTGCTCACGGGCCTGGTCGGCGGCCTCTACTCGAGCACCGTGACGGTGCTCGTGGTGGCGAAGAAGTCGAAGGCGGCACCGGCGACCGCGCGGCAGGCGGCCATGGCCATCCTGCTCGCCGTCTCGATGATGTACCTGCGGCTGCTCGCCCTGGTCGTGATCTTCCGCCCTCAATCGGCGGTTCTCGTCGGCCCGGCGCTGGCGGTGTTCTCCGGCCTGGCGGCGACCTACGTGCTCTGGCTCAGGCGCGGAGGCGGCGGAGACGAGGGCGAGGCGGCCGCCCAGCCGGCCGCGGGCGGGCCGAACGGGGACGTCGGCGAAGAGCCGGCGCTCCACCGGAACCCGCTGGAGCTGAACGCCGCGGTGCTGTTCGCGGTCCTCTTCACCGCCGTGTCGCTGGCCACGAAGTACGTGGTCGTGTACTTTAAAGACGTAGGCCTGCACCTGCTGTCGTTCGTCGTCGGCTTCTCGGACATCACGCCGTTCGTGGTGTCGTTGCTCCAGGGCAACTTCGGGATTGCCGAGCAGCAGATCGTGTCGGCGACGATCATCGCGGCCGCGAGCAACAACGTGCTGAAGCTGGTCTACACCTACGTGTTCGGGTCCCGCCGAACGGCGAACCTGGTGGCCCCGGGCATGATCGTCCTGGTTGTCGTGTCGGTCCTGTACGTGATCCTCGGCGTCTAGAAGGGACGGCGTGGCGGCGGGCCCCGGAGAGTCGAATCATGCGCGACGAGATGGTGTTGTGCTTCCCGCGGACGCTGCTGGACGAGATCGGGTCGTTCGACGGCGTCTCGACCAACGTGTCCGCCTTCGTGCCGCGGATCCTCGAGGCGGGGAACACCCGGTTCATTCCGCGGGCGGCCGCCGAGGACGACCCTTCGCACAAGCAGATCATCCCCTACGTCCTCATCCGGAAAGGCGACAGCTACCTCCACTACGTGCGGGGCAAGGGCTCGGGCGAGAAGCGCCTCGTGTCGCTCGGCTCGATCGGCATCGGCGGGCACATCAACCACGGGGACGAGAACCTCTTCCTGACGGGCCTGGAGTTCTACGAGGAAGCCCTCCAGCGCGAGCTGCACGAGGAGCTGCGGATGGGCGGCCGCTTCGAGACGCGGGCGATCGCGCTCATCAACGACGACACGACGCCGGTCGGCCGCGTCCACTTCGGCATCGTGCACGTGTGCGATCTCGGCGACGAGAACGTGGCGAAGGGGGAGGCCTGCATCACCGACCTGCAGTTCCTCACCGTGCCCGAGTTGCGCGCCCGCCGCGACCGGATGGAAACCTGGTCGCAGTTGTGCCTCGAGCTGCTCTGAGACGAAGTGCAGCTCGCAGTCTACGGCTTGCGCCCTGCGCCCTACGCGAGCCGTGAGGCGTAAGGCGTAAGGCGCAAGGCGTGGGGCCTACGGCGCAAGGCGTGAGGCGTGATCAGAAGTTAACGCCGGTGTCGAATCGGAGCCCGCGATTGTAGTCGCCGGCGGGGCCGGTCGCCTCGCTCGTGGGCCGCTCCGCCCCTCGACCTTGCTCGGGACGCCCTGAGCGCCAGTCGAAGGGCGCAGGCCGGGAAAGCTTCCTCACGATGCCGCGATTTCCGGATTGGTGCGTCGGGCTTGGGCTATTTGCGCGGGATCGACCGCACGCCCTGCGCCCGGGAAATCGCGGCAGCCGCTCCGCCTCCGCCAAGGCTACGGCGGACCGCCGAAGCTGGGCGCGAAGGCGGTCGTCGCTTTCCGTGTCATCGCGGGACGGCCTGCTACGAAGGCCCGCTCGCGACGCATCCCGACCCCGCCGGCTCGATCTCGAATCGCGGCCTGCTGGGTTGCAGGCCGGGTCGGCACTCTGCCGCGCCGCGGGGATCTGCCCGGAGCAAGGCGTGAACCTGTCCCGACTGCATGCGTCATCTTCATGGGCCAGGGTGAGCCCCGGCTCATGACGCAGTAGAGCGTAAGGCGTGAGGCATGAGGCGTAAGGCGCAAGCCGATGGAGGATGAGATGAGCCTCGTCGATCCACACTTCGTGACGACCGGCACCGAGCTGGCTGGCTATCGCGTGGTGCGCAACCTCGGCATCGTCCGCGGCATCGTCGTCAGATCGCGGAGCGTGGTGGGCACCGTCGGGGCGTCGCTGCAGACGCTGATCGGCGGCAACATCACGATCTTCACGTCGCTGTGCGAGAAGACGCGGCAGGAGGCGTTCGACCTGCTGCTGCAGCATGCGGGCGAGCGCGGCGCGAACGCCATCCTGGCGATGCGCTACGACGCCAACGACGTGATGGGCGGCGTCACCGAGGTGCTCGCCTACGGCACCGCCGTCTTCGTCGAGCCGCTTCCCTAGGGGTCGGAGCGGTTTTCTTCGAGGTCGCCATTGATAGTTACATTGCTGTAATTGGAAAACCGCTCCGACCCCTGCGGGAGTGACGGAACACTATGACGCGCGTCCACGACCTGACACATCCCATAAGTCCGCGGATGCCCGTCTATCCCGGCACCGAGCCGCCGACTCTTCACAAGCCGAGTTCGGTCGAGCGCGACGGCTTCGCGGAGACGATCATCCGCATGTGGTCGCACACCGGCACCCACGTGGACGCTCCCGCGCACATGATCGCGGGCGCGCCGACGCTCGACCGGATGAGCGTCGATCGGTTCGTGGGCCGGGCGTGCGTCCTCGACGTCTCCGGCGCGGCCGGAGGCGAGATCGGCGCGCCGGACCTCGAGCGCCAGGCGGAACTTGTCACCGGGTGCACCTTCGTGCTCCTCCATACCGGCTGGTCGCGCTACTGGGGAGAGGACAGGTACTACTCGGGATGTCCCGTGCTTTCCGGCGGCGCCACGCGGTGGCTGCTCGACCGACGCCTCAAGGGGATCGGCCTCGACGCGATGTCGTTCGACCCGGTCGGAGCGACCCGGTTCGTCAACCACCTGGCGTGCTTCGAGGCGGGCCTGATCCTGATCGAGAACCTGACGGGCCTTGGCCCGCTCGTCGGCCGCCGCTTCACCTTCTCGTGCCTGCCCCTGGCGCTTCCGGACGCCGACGGGTCCCCGGTTCGCGCCGTCGCGCTGCTCGAGGAGTAGAGCAGGACTGAAGAGCGTGTGAACAAATCGGACTCAAGACTCAAGGCTCAAGACTCGAGGCTCAGCTACCGGACACCTGGCAAATCTGCCTGAGCCGTGAGCCCTGAGCCGGCTGATTATTTCACGGGCTTTTCAGCCTTGCCATCACCAGGTAATGTCCAGCCCCAGCCGTACGGACCGCGGCGCGACGATCCTCGTGACGTGGTTGGCGGTCGCCGTGTTCTGCACGCGGTTGCGCGCCAGCACCGTGTTCGCATTGAGCAGGTTGAACACCTCGACCGCCGGATTGAACTCCACCCGTCCGGCCAGAAACCGTCGCTCGAGCCGCAGGTCCACCCGCGCGACCGCCGGGTACCGTTCCGACCCGAACTTCTGCAGATCGACCACGGTCGATCCGAGCGCGCCGCGGTTTGGCGTGGTGACGCCACGCGCGTACGGGGCCCCGTCCCTCAGCGTGGCCAGCCCCGAGGCCACGACACCCCACGGCAGGCGTGCCGTGCCCGCGGCCTCGACGATCCAGCGCGAGCCCATCGCCGGGTCCTCGGCGCCCTCCCTGGCGGCGATGTTCGTAGGGTCGGTGTAATCGAACGTCGGCCTCGGGTAGTGCCACGACGAGGTCTGCCACCGGGCCGACGCGTCGATCATCCAGCCGCGCGCCATCCGCTTGTGGACGACGACGTCCACGGCGTGGCGCCATCCGTACTCTCCGTCGTTGCGAAGGACGGTTGCGGCGGGCAGCCCCTCGTTCCGTTCGAAGTAGGTGACCGTGGGACATTCCGCGCCGGCCGCGCAGCCTGGCGGCGTCCACTCGACGGGCGTGAACGTGTCCGAGGACAGGAGGGACCCGTCGGCTTCGACGTGGAACGTGCGCTGGACGCGATGCGTCCTGCGCCCCGAGTATCCGACCCGCAGCGTGAGGTGCCGCGCGATCTCCCGATCGAACCGCAAGGTCCACTCGTCAACGACCGTGTTCTCCAGGCCGGCATCGACCGTCGCGGGCGTCCGGACGGCTGCAGGACTCGCGGCGTCGTAGTTCGGACTCGGTGTCGCCGCGAACCCCCGCGGGAAGTCGAGTTCGTCCCGCGCGACCAGCCCGTCGCCGTTCGCATCGTTCCACCAGTAGACGAGCCGTGTCTGACCCGTGGGCTGGAGCGGCGCCGACGAGTGGTTGCCCTGGCCGACGCGGCGCGCGAACGACGCGCGAATCCCGGTCCGGCCGTCCCCGCCGACGTCCCACGCGACGCCCAGGCGCGGAGACACGTCGTCGTAGACGACGCCCGAGTCGGCGCCGGCGAACCGAACCGCCGGCAGCAGGTCCGGGAGGATCGGGCTCGCCGGCACCGCCGCAGCGCCCGCCTCGTCGTCCTGCCGGTCGAGCCTCAGGCCCGCGTCGATCGTCAGCCGGCCGCGACGGTAGGTATCCTGCAGGAAGAACGAGAGGCGCCGCTGGCCCAGGTCGGTGACGCCGTCGCGCACGATGCGCGCCTGGTAGGGGAGCGAGAGACCGCCGCCGCTGTCGAAGACCGCCACCGCGCCGCCGCCGGTCCGTTCGCGCCGCCGGTCGCTCGATCCGCTTGCCTCGAAGCCCGCCTCGAGATCGTGGCTGCCGCCGGCGAACCGCTCGCGCCGCGTCGCGCCGGTGACGACGACGTCCCAGGCAGGACGGCGGTATTCGCTCTCGGTTGCCGACCGGGAACTGACGAGCGTGTGGCGATCGTAGGCCCCCTGCACGCCGGCCAGTCCCGCATCTTGCCAATCGAGGACGAACCTCGTGTCGCGCAGCGTGAACACCGCCTCGGCCGTCGTCCGGTCGGACGGCGCCCACCGGTGTTCGACGCGCAGGGGCTGCGCCCACGACAAGCTGGACTGCCGGGTGGTCGCCTCCGGGCGCGTGTACGCCGAGGCGCCGCGATTCGGCCTGGTTCTGTCCGACGCCCCCCACACGAGCGTGGAGCGGTGCGCCGGCGTCCACGCCAGCTGTAACTCAACACCCACGGTCGTCGTGGTCGTGACGTCCGGCTGCAGGCAGTCCGCCCGGCCGGCTGCGCCGGCGACCGGTGAGCCGTCGGCACCGAGGCACGACGGCACGTAGAAGCCGATCAGCCCGACGTCCTCTGTGGCGCGACCAGCCGAGATGCGGAGCCAGGCCCGATCGCGGCGGATGGGCCCGCCCAGTTCCAACTCGGCGTCGAGCGACCGGTGAATCGGGCTCCCGAGGCCGGCGCCCTCGGTCTCCAGGCCCGGCGACAGGTTGTCCCATTGCAGGCGCTGGTCTGCCAGCCGCAGGTGAGCGGAGCCGCCGAACCAGTTGAACGCGGTACGGGCGACCGCGAGTGCTTCATCGCGGACGGGCTTCGAGCCGAGGCTGGCATCGACGCGCGTGCAGGTGCCGGCAACCACCGTCACGCCGCGGCGCTCGTCCATGACGAACTCGTCGATCGCGAACCTCAGCGTGTAGGCGCCCCTGGGGAGATCGTCGAAGCGGAATGCGCCCCGGCCCGCCGTCGTGACCGATCGCGACAGGACGAGCGGAGGGCCGCTCACGGTGACGGTGACGCCCGGCAGCCCGGCGTCGCCCGGGCCGACGACACGCCCCGCGATCGCCCCTCGCTCCTCCTGCCGCGTCCACGTCGGCGCGGCGCCGGCGCCGCCGCGCGTGGCGCCGTGAAGAGGGTTGTCGGGTGCGAGTGCCGCGAGAAGGAACGCCGCCAGCGCCGTTCGCGCGCGCCAGTGCATGGCATGGGGCCGCCTGCCAAACTCGGCCGGCCTCAGTATCGGCAGGCGATTGCAGAGGTTCAAGCGGATTCCGGGGCCGATTGCACACAACCTGCGACGGCCGGCAAGCCGCAAGCCGCGAGCCCGAACCGTTGTATGCTTTCCGGATTCACCTGGTGTCCCGGGTGGCGGAGGAATCGAATGTTTGCGACGCGTCCCATGAATCCGAGCCGGTGGATGGCATTCGGCCTGATCGTCGCCGGCCTGGCGACGGCCGGCGTGTCGCGCCCGTTCGCGCAACAGGCCGCAAGGAGCGACGCGCCCGCCGTCGAGCGCGCGCTGACCACCGAGCGCCGGCTGGCGGACACGGTCTCGGAGACCCGGATGGTCGAGACGGTGAGGAAACTCGTCGGGTTCGGCCAGCGGATGTACGGCACACCGTCCAACCACGCGTCGGCGGCCTGGCTGGCGGGCGCGTTCCGCGACGCCGGTCTCGAGGTGACAGTTCGGAAGGACACCGCGCGCGACTGGTATCAGCCGGTGAAGTGGTCGCTCCAGGTGAAGCCCGTCGAACCCGCCGGCCCGGCCGTGGCGCTGTCGATGACGTGGCCCGCGCTCGGCGCGCCGGCGGCCGCCGGCGAAGGCGACCTCTCGCTCACGGTGGCGGGCGGCGCCGTGTGCCTGACCTCGAAGAACCCGACGCCCGAGACGACGGCCGGGTGCGTGGCGGTGCTCTTCGACGGCCGGGCCACGCCGTCCGGCTGGCCCGGGATCGGCCGCGCGCGCGGGACCTGGACGATCCCGATGTTCCTCGTGTCGCCCCGCGAGACCGCGCCGCTGCGCGAGAAACTCGCCGCCGGCGAGAAGATCCGCGCGGCGTTCGCGCTCGAGGTCCTGCGCGGCCACGACACGGCCGATACCGTCGTCGCGACGCTTCCCGGCAAGGACCGGTCCCGCTACATCCTGTTCTGCGCCCACGGCGATTCCGACTCGGGCGGCCCGGGCGCCGACGACAACGCCTCGGGCGTGGCCACCGTGCTCGAGATCGCGCGCGCCACGGCCGCCGCCGTGAAGAAGAAGCTGATCCCCCAACCGGCGTGGGACCTCCGCTTCGCCGCCTGGGGCGGCGAGATGGCCTCGACGCGCGAGTACCTGGCCGCCGTCGCCACCGACCCCTCCCACCTCGAGGCCGTCATCAACTACGACCAGGCGGGATACAGCGCGTCGAACGACGCGCTCTACGTCGAGCCGGACGACGTGCCGGTCAACTCGGCCATCATCGCCGTCGTCCGCGCCGTGATGAAGGATCACCTCGGCTCGCGGGGTTTCCCCGAGCGCGCGGCGAGCGTGAAGTCGCAGGGCGGCACCGACTCGTACGTCTTCCAGAACACGCGCACGCAGGGCGCCACGCTCTACCCGGCCGTCACCATCTACACGTCGGCGTGGGACTCGGCGCAGACCGTGCCGGCCACCCCCGGGTTCCCTCCGCTCAACTGGTTTCCGGGAGAGAAGCCCGGGATGATCACCGTCAGCGGCGATCCCTTCTATCACTCGGCCGGCGACACGCCCGCCCACACGACCGACACCAAGCCGTTCGACATGGGCTGGTGCGCGCGGGTCGGGCTGCTGAGCGCGCGTCGGCTGATGGGGCAGTAGAGGATCGCGCCGGAGCTGGCCGCCGGCCGGTGCGGGTCCGGCGTGGTAGTGGTCGAGAGGATGCGAGAGGGGAATGGGCGGGAGGCGGACGCCTCCCGCCCGGGAACTAACGCGACTTGGTCACTTTCGCCGTCCGCCGGCAATCGGGGCACAGCATCGGCACGATGTCACGGACGACCGGGTGCGTGTCCTCGAGTGACTTCCAGCCCGAAAGGATGAGCCGGTCGATCTCCTCGTGAACGACAAAGATCCCGCACTGAGCGCAACGACCCTTGACCATAGGCGCCTGCTTTCCTCAAAAATGGGCCCGAACACGGGCCGCTTCCATGTAGTTAGGACGCCTCGAGGGGCCCCGCGGTTGCAGAATTCGACTGCGGACGTTCCGAATGTCCCGTGATTACGGAATTGTAACTCAAAACAGTCTTAATTGGAAGCTCTACGGTTGGCCGGACGCCTCAAATGGACGGGAACGCCGGAACAGCCGCCACCATCTCCCACCCGTTCCAGCAGCCGGCCGCGCGCGTCGTGCGGGCCTGCGCGACCGCTCATTCGGCGTCCCGCCTCGCCGCCGGTTGACACCCGACACGCCTGGCCGCCTCCCGTCTTGACGATGATACGGATTGTCCGTAAGATCCGTATCAATGAGCAGGCCGACACGCACGCGGCCCGGCCGGCGCGCGACCACTGCGGACCGCCGCGTGGTGACGGCGAGCGACGCCGCCAAGAACTTCGGCGCGTTGGTGGAGCAGGTGCGGGAGACGCGCGCCACCTACGTGGTCGAGCGGGCCGGCGTGCCGGTCGTGCAGATCACCCCGGCCGCGGCCCCCCGTCCGACGGTCGCCGACCTGGCGGACTGCCTGCGCGGCGCCGGGCGACTCGACGAGCGCTACCTCGCGGAAGTCGAGCGGGGTATCGCGTTCCTCAACGAACCGTTCGTTCCATCGAGCCGATGGGAATCCTGATCGACTCGAGCGTGCTCGTGGCGGCAGAACGGGGCGCCCTGGACCTCGATGCCCTTCTCGCGCGCCACGGCCGCGAGCCGGTGGCGATGGCCGCCATCACGGCGTCCGAGTTGCTGCACGGCGTCCACAGGCTGACGGGCGTGCGTCGTGCCAGGACCGAGGTCCTGGTCGAGCGGCTGCTGGCGCGGATGCCGGCGATCCCCTTCGACCTCGGCGCCGCGCGGGTTCACGCCGCGCTTTCGGCAGAGCTGCGGGCCCGCGGCACGCCGGTCGGCGCCCACGACCTGTTGATCGCGGCCACGGCCGTCCTGATCGACTACCAGGTCGCGACGCGCGACCTGCGGAGCTTCCCGCGCATCCGCGGCCTTCGCGTCCTGCGCTGGTAGCGGCCGTGCGATTCCCTCTTGCGTCCCGGCGCGATTTCTGAAGAATGGGACCGACTCCGCTTCCGGCTCGCCCTCGAGAAAGGCCTGACATGAGACGACTCGTCAAGTTCCTCGTTCCCGCCATCGTCGCGCTCACCATCGAAACGGGGCAGGAGCGGATGGTCGTGCCGCTGTACGAGGACCTGCAGGAGTACATCGACAACTCGGCGGTGTTCGCGGTGCACACGATGACGACGCCGCTGCTGCTCGAGGTAGGGGACTCGGACGGCACGGTGGCGTGGCACCAGGGCATCGAGTTGTACAATGTAGCTCGTCGCGCGGGGAAGAACGTGGCGATGCTGGCCTATATGGGCCAGGACCACGGCCAGCGGCAGAAGGCGGGCCGGTAGGGGCCCGCGCGTTAGCGGTGACCGATTTCACGAGGACTGCAGCCATGAACACACACGTCATCGAGTTGCTTGGAGACAAGGCCTCGTACCTCCTCGAACACCAGTGCACGACGGTCGCGAAAGACCTGCTGCACCTGCCCGGCCCGGACTTCGTGGACCGCGTCGTCGCGACGTCCGACCGGAACAACCGGGTGCTCGTCAACCTCCAGCGGCTGTTCTCGACCGGGCGGCTGGCGGGCACGGGGTACATGTCGATCCTGCCGGTGGACCAGGGGATCGAGCACTCCGGCGGCGCGAGCTTCGCCAAGAACCCGATCTACTTCGACGGCGAGAACATCGTGAAGCTGGCCGTCGCGGGCGGGTGCAACGCGGTGGCGTCCACCTTCGGCGTGCTCGGGAGCGTGGCGCGGAAGTACGCGCACAAGATCCCGTTCATCGTGAAGATCAACCACAACGAGCTGCTGACCTACCCGAACAAGTTCGACCAGATCATGTTCGGCGAGGTGCAGCAGGCGGCCGAGATGGGCGCGGCGGCGGTGGGCGCGACGATCTACTTCGGGTCCGAGGAGAGCGGCCGGCAGATCGTCGAGGTCGCGCAGGCGTTCGCGCTGGCCCACGAAATGGGGCTCGCGACCGTGCTCTGGTGCTACCTGCGCAACCCGGTGTTCAAGAAGGACAAGGACTACCACGTGAGCGCCGACCTCACGGGGCAGGCGAACCACCTCGGCGTGACGCTGCAGGCCGACATCATCAAGCAGAAAGCGCCCGAGAACAACGGCGGCTACAAGGCGGTCAACGCCGGCGGCGTGAGCTACGGCAAGTTCGACGAGCGGATCTACACGCAGCTCTCGACCGACCACCCGATCGACCTGACGCGCTACCAGGTGCTCAACTGCTACATGGGGCGCGCGGGGCTCATCAACTCGGGCGGGGCGTCGGGCAAGAACGACTTCGGCGACGCGGCCTTCACGGCCGTCGTCAACAAGCGCGCCGGCGGGATGGGGCTCATCTCGGGGCGCAAGGCGTTCCAGCGCCCGATGGCCGAGGGCGTGAAGCTGCTCAACATCATCCAGGACGTCTACCTGGACGAGTCGATCACGGTCGCGTAGAAAAGGGCTCAAGGCTCCCGCCTCCGCCCGCACGTGACTCGCGCGGGCTACGGCGAGGCCTCGCCGAAGCGCTTCGCGCGTAGGCGGGCAGGGCTCAAGGCTCAGGGCTGTCCCGTTGCCCAGAGTCATCTGTGGGAGCAGGGCTTCAGCCCTGCTCTTTCAGCCACCCCTCCAGGATCGCTCTCTGGAGCGGCGTCGGGTCGGCCATCGGCGTCATGCGGAACGAACGCTCGGCCTTCGGGCCGAGCGTCACCTCCACATCCTGCGCGGCTCCCCGACGGCCGATGACGAGCCGCAGCCGGTCGCCAGGCCTGGCGGCGTCGATCGCCTCGGCAATCGAGCGGGACGTCGCCGCGACCCCGTTCACGGAGCGGATCTCGTCCTGCACGCTGATCCCGGCCCGAGAGGCCGGCGACTCCCACTCGACCCTCGACACGACGGCGACGCCGTTCCTGTCGTCGGTCGCCGCGCCCCAGGCGGCGCCGGTCTTTGGCGTGAGGTCCACGTCGAGCCCCGCGTAGGCGAGGTACTTCGCGTAGTCCACCGGCTTTGCCGTCGACGCGTAGACGTCAAAGATCTCGGCGAGTGATCCGCCGGCCATCCGCTCGCAGACCGCGCGGAACTCGGCGTCGGTGAATCCCCGCTGCTTCTGCCGGTAGAACTCCCGGTAGAGCGCCCGCATCACGTCGTCGAGCGACCGCGCGTTGCCGCTGGCGTGGCGGATCGCGAGATCGAGCAGCAGGCCGAGCGCGGCCCCCTTGTCGTAGTACGAGATCGTCGTCGTCGCCAGGTTCGGCGTTCGCGCGAAGAACTTGATCCAGGTGTCGAAACTCGAGTCGGTCGCCGACTGGAACAGATGCCCCGGGGCGTTCTCGTACCTCGCGATGTTCGCGCTGGCGCGGCCGAGCACCTCGTCGCGTGTCAGCAGCCCGGCGCGGAGAAGGATCAGGTCCTCGTAGTAGACCGTGAACCCCTCCGACACCCATAACATGCGCGTGTAGTTCTCGCGGTCGTAGTCGAACGGGCCGAGGGCGATCGGCCGGATGCGCTTGACGTTGTACAGGTGGAAGTACTCGTGCGTGACGAAGGCCAGCCAGCGCACGTAAGACTCCCGCGTGTTCAGGCTCCCCGGGCCGATCGTCAGCGCCGTCGAGTTGAGGTGTTCGAGCCCGCCGCCGCCGGGTCCGATCACCAGGAAGGCGTAGTGCGTGTACGGGATGACGCCCATGAGCGCGGCCGCCGACTCGATCATCTTCTTCAGGTCGGCGACGAACGCCCCGCGGTCGAGCGCGCCGAGGTTGTTGCCGGCGAGCACGTGCGGGATCCCGCGCACCTCGAACGGAATCACCTCCTGGTTGCCGACCAGGATGGGGCAGTCGTAGAGCGTGTCGATGTCGGGCGCCCTGAAGGTGTTCGGCTGACCCGGCACCGCGTCGAGCCCGGTGGACACCTGTCGCCATCCGCCGAACGGCCTGACGGTGACGGTCACCGGGAGGTCAAGTCGGCCCGCCACGTGCAGGAAGACGCCGGCCGGACAGATGAAGGCCCGCGCATCGTCCAGGTAGCTGTCCGCGACCGAGGGCGTGAACGCGTAGACGTCGTAGTTCACCACGACGCCGCCCGCGCGGGCCGGGTGCAGCCGCCACGTGTTCTTGGCCGTCTTCTCCCAACCGATCGGCCTACCCTGGCCGTCCTCGGCCCTGAAGTTGAGCACGTTGCGGGCGTAGTCCAGGATCTGGTAGTACCCGGGAGTCCAGGCGGGCAGCTTCACGTCGAGCGTGCCCGCCCGCACCCCCTCGACGCGCAGCGCCACGTGGAAGTAGTGCGTGGACGGCTGGTCCATCGACACCGTGAGCGAAATGCGCTCGGCTGGTGTCGCACCCGACTCGCCGGCCAACGCGGCCGACGAGGACGGGAAGTA
This sequence comes from uncultured Acidobacteriota bacterium, assembly GCA_963776495.1. Classification (GTDB taxonomy): domain Bacteria; phylum Acidobacteriota; class Vicinamibacteria; order Vicinamibacterales; family Fen-181; genus FEN-299. The sequence continues at coordinate 350,402 of CAVZMW010000006.1, forward strand.
GAGCAGGGCGAACACGAGGACGGACAGGACCACGCGGCGTGACGGCATCGGCGGCCTCCGTATGCACTGACGAAGGACAGGATTCTACAGCGAATCATTCGTTGGAGGAGGGCATCGGCCACGCGGTCTTGCACCGCGAACCCGCCATCTGGCGTAGTCTCTTGTGGAGCGTGAGGCGTCCAGGGGCAATCATGAGCCGACGACGGGTGGGAGAATCGGTGCGGCGGGCGCTCCTCAAGCTGCGGGGCGCGCCGATCGAGTACGACCTTGGCGCCTACCAGCGGGCGCTCGAGCGCATCGACGCGATCGACGTGTCCGGGTTGACGGACTCCGCCATCACCGAAGAAGCCGGGCGCCTCCGCCGGCGGGCGCAGGACGGCGAGCCGCTCGACGACCTGATGCCGGCGGCCTACGCGCTCGCCCGCGAGGCCTGCGCGCGGCGCCTCGGGCTGCGGCCGTTCGACGTGCAGATGATGGCGGCCGCCGCCCTTCACGAGGGACGGGTCGCGCAGATGGCGACCGGCGAAGGCAAGACGCTGGCGGCCGTGCTGCCCGCCGCGCTGAACGCGTTGTCGGGGCGGGGTGCGCACGTCCTGACGGCCAACGACTACCTCGCCCGCCGCGACGCCGCCTGGATGGGCCCCGTCTACCGGCAGCTCGGGCTGTCGGCCGCGGCGATTTCGCAGGGGATGGGCCGCGACGAGCGGCGCGCCGCGTACGCGGCCGACGTCACCTACGTGACGGCGAAAGAGGCCGGCTTCGACTTCCTCCGCGATCAGACGATGACGAGCACGGCCGATCTCGTGCAGCGGCCGTTCCAGTACGTCATCGTCGACGAGGCGGACTTCATCCTGATCGACGAGGCGCGGGTGCCGCTCGTCATCGCCGGGGAGGCTCCGTCGCCGCCGGTGCCCCACGACGTCGTCGCGGCGGCCGTCCGGCAGTTGAGGGCCGGCCTCGACTACCGCATCGACGAGAACGCGCGGAACGTCGCCCTGACCGACGCCGGGTTCCATCACGCCCGGAAGCTGCTCGGCTGCCGGCCGCTCCACCTGCCGGAGCAGCAGACGCTGCTCGCCGCCGTCCACGTGGCGCTCCACGCCCTGGCGCTCCTGCGCCGCGACCGCGACTACATCGTCCGGCGCGGCCGCATCGAGCTGGTGGACGAGTTCACCGGGCGCGTCGCCGAGAACCGGCGCTGGCCGCACGGCATCCAGCCGGCCGTCGAGGCCAGGGAAGGGCTCGAGGTCCAGCCGGAGGGGAAGGTCCTCGGCTCGATCCCCGTGCAGCACTTCGTCAGGCTCTGGCCGAAGATCGCGGGGATGACGGCCACCGCCGAGGCGGCCGCGGCCGAGCTGCAGGAGTTCTACGGCCTGACCACCGTCGTGTTCCCGCCGAACCGGCCTTGCGTTCGGGTGGACGAACCGGACGTCGTCTTCACGCACCGGGCGGCGAAGGTGGCCGCGCTCGTGGAGGAGGTCGCCGGAGTGCACGTCACGGGGCGGCCCGTGCTCGTGGGCACGGCGAGCGTGGCCGAGTCGGAGGAACTGGCCGCCGCGCTCAGGCAGCGGCGGGTGAAGTGCCGCGTCCTCAACGCGCGGCACGACGCACGCGAGGCGCTGATCGTCTCGCGGGCGGGCACGGCCGGGGCCGTCACGATTTCGACCAACATGGCGGGCCGCGGCACCGACATCGTGCTCGGCGCGGGCGATCCCGAGGCGCGCGCGAAGGTCGCCGCCCTCGGCGGCCTGTACGTGATCGGCACCAACCGGCACGAGAGCCGCCGTGTCGATGACCAGCTGCGCGGCCGGGCCGGCCGCCAGGGGGATCCGGGCAGCTCGCGCTTCTTCGTGAGCCTGGAAGACGACCTCATCGCCCGCTACGGCGTGCTCGACCTCCTTCCCGCCGGCCACCGGCCCACCCGGCAGGACGGCCCGATTCGGGACGGGGCCGTCCGGCAGGCGATCGGCCGCGCCCAGCGGCTCATCGAGGGCGCGAACTTCGACACCCGCCGAACGCTCTGGCGCTACTCGTCGATGGTCGAGCAGCAGCGCCTGATGCTCTGCGACCAGCGACAGGCCCTGCTGCGCGACGACGGGCCCCTGCCGGCGTGCGCGGAGGGAGCACCGGAGCATTACGCAGCGCTCGCCCACGCCGTCGGACCCGACGCGGTGCGCGAGGCCGAGAGGACGCTGACCCTCGTGCTGCTCGATCGCCGGTGGAGCGACCACCTGGCGCTCATCGACGACATCCGCGAAGGGATCCACCTGCAGCGGTACGGCGGCCGCCTCCCGCTCACCGAGTTCCAGCGCCAGATCATCGACGCCTACGCGGAGATGATGGAAGGGCTGCGCGACGAGGTGGTCGCCACCTTCGAGCGCCTGGAGGCCGACCACGGGCGGATCGACCTCGATCGCGCCGGCATCCGCGGCCCGACCTCGACGTGGACCTACCTCGTCAACGACAATCCGATGCCGTCCTTCGCCCTCCAGTTGATCGCCAGCGGCAACATGGGCGTCTCGCTGGCGACGGTGGCGCTCGCGGTGATGTACTGGCCGGTGACCGTGGTCGTAGTGGCGACGACATTCGTCCGGCGCCACCTCCGCCGTCGATCCTGAGTCGGCGCAGGGCTTCACCGCCACAGGATTGTCACAAACGGTCCACCTTGAAGCCACACCTCCATCGTTCTCACTAATAGAGGCAATGGAACCAGACTTCATCAGAGAGGTGACATATGCGGAAGTTCCAGATTGCGGCGGTCGTGGCGTTCGGCGTGGCGATGATCGCCAGTGCTCCGTTGGCACGCGCGCAGACAACGGATCCAGTGAAGGTCACCGTCGCGTTTCCCTTCATGGTGGGACAGGTGATGCTGCCGGCCGGCACGTACACGGTCGTCCCCGACTACAGGACTCCCGGCCTGCTCGAGATCGACAGCGACAACGGCTCGATGTCGGCGATGGCCACCGTGCTGTCCGACGACCTCACGGACCGCCGGGGCGAATGCCAGTTCCAGTTCGTGAACTTCGGCGGGAAGTACTACCTGACCAGGATCGACGACGGGAATGGTGACGTGTCCGACCTGGTGCTGCCGGACGCGGTCCAGCACTTCCTGCAGACGTCGGTCCGCGTGAAGGCAACCCAGTAATGACGGCGGGCCCGTGGCGGGCGGATCGGCACGGATGTGCCGGCCGCCCGCGGCGACCCGTGCGCCGCATCATCGCTCGATGACGGCGGCGCGGATGTAATCGAGTTTCGGAAACAGGCGGTCCACGTACTCGTTGCCGCCGTCGAACACCGGGTCCTGCTTGCCGGCCCGGATGCCACCCGGCCCCTCGCCGTACTCCGCGTAGAGCGCGTCAGCGACGTCCATCCCCTCGATCACGCGGCCGAACGGCACGAACGGCTCCTTGTCGTGCGTCGCGGAATTGTCGCGGAGGTTGATGAACATCTGTGTCGCCCGCCCGTTGGGGACGGCAAAGGCGAACGCCACCGTGCCCCGGACGTTCGACTGGCCTGCCGGGTCGTCCGGGATCGACTGGTTCTGCCAGAGCCTGGCGACGAGCGGGTCGCCGTTGATGCCGAACTGAACCCACGTTCCCTTCCGGATCCGGAAGAACCGCGCCTGGTCGTAGTAGCCGTGGCGGACGAGGTTGAAGAAGCGATCCGCGCCGAGCGGCGCCCACGCGCGGGTCACCTCGATGCGGATCGGCCCCTTGCTGGTGTCGAGGCGCACGACGAACCGGTCCGGGGCGCGGCGGTTCATCTCGGGCGCGCCGGGGTGCAGCAGCGCCTGGTCCACGGCCGGCGTCGCCGGCGTCGATGGCGCCGCGAGCCGCTCGAGTTCGGCCGCCGCCGCATCCACCAGCGCCGCTTCGCGTTCGAGCGCCTTCGCCGCGCGCACGATCTCGGTCCCGGCTTCCGTGTACTGCCGCTGCTCGATCCCCTCGCGCACGCCCGGCAGCGTCTTGACGTCGTACCCGGTGTAGAAGCCCGGCGCGTAGAGCAGGTGACGGTACCACTCCCGGTTCGGCAGACCGGCGGGGTCCAGCAGCTGTCGTTCGCCCTGGATGATGCGTGCGTTGACCGCGCGGACCGCCGCCGCGTTGCCGGCCAGCCGTGAGGATGCGCTGGCCAACGCCTTCTTGTAGCGCTCGGCCGCGGCCGCGAGCGTCGTGGACGCGTTCTCGAGAGGCGCGAAGTTGAGCGCCGGCGGTACGGCCTCGACGGCAGGAGCCACGAGCGGCCTGCGCGGATCGTTGGTCGCCGCGAACACGCCGTCCTCGATCTCCCGGTTGCGTTCGCCGACCTCCGCCTGCCGGCGCTTCAGCAGGCCCTGGACCTCATCCAGGTACTCCCTGGCCGTCTCGGCCAGCCGCGTGAAGTCGAACGGCAGGACTTCGGCGTCGGCCAGGCGGATGACGGCGGTCCCGACGGTCTGTGCCGCCAGGCGCCCGTAGACGAAGTCGGTGTCCTCGAAATGCGTGTACTGGTAGAAGTCGTCGTAGATCGAGTGGTAGATGCCGTTGTCGTCCTCGCCGCCGTATCCCAGGTTCAACGTCGCGACGCCGCTGTGCTGGAGGAACGGCGTGAAGTCGGAGCCCGAGCCGAGCGCGCCGATCCGCAGGTCGCCCCGCGTGCGCGCCTCCTGGCGCTGCTGGGTCGTGCCGTTCGCGACGAGCGCCGCCTGCAGCCGCGCCCACGCGCTCACCTTGGCTTCGGGGTCCTGGACCGACTTCGCCACGCCGTTGATGAACGGTTCGAGCGTGTGCGAGCCGGCCATGTCGAGGTAGCCGCGGCCGTTGCTGTCGGTGTTGATGTAGACGGCCGCGTGCGCTTCGAGCTCGGCGCCGTGCGTCTCCACCCATTCGGTCGATCCGAGCAGCCCCGGTTCCTCGCCGTCCCAGGCGGCGTAGACGATCGTCCGCTTCGGCCGCCAGCCCTGCTTGACGCAGCTCGCCGAGGGCGCGCGCCTCCTCGAGTTCCGCCGAGATGCCGCTCACCGGATCGCCGGCGCCGTTGACCCAGGCGTCGTGGTGGTTGCCGCGAACGATCCATTCCTCCGGGTAGGTCGAGCCGGCCAGCCGGGCGACGACGTCGTAGAGCGGCTTGATGTCCCAGTTGAAGGCCAGCTTGAGGTGCACGGTGGCCTGCCCGGGTCCGACGTGGTAGGTGATGGGCAGCGCGCCGCGCCAGGCGACGGGAGCGACCGGTCCGCCGAGAGCGGCCAGCAGCGGCTGCGCGTCGCCGTACGAGATCGGGAGCACGGGGATCCTGGTAATCGTCCGGGCGTCCTTGATCGCCAGCCGCTTCGCGTCGGGCGTGGCGCCCACGCCCGGCGTGAGCGGATCGCCGGGATAGACGGGCATGTCCTCCACGCTGCCGCGCTGCACCCCGTCGCGCGCCCGCATCGGTCCTTCCGGGAACACGTCGCCGCCGAAGTACCCGTCGTCTCGCGGATCGGAGTAAATGAGGCATCCGACGGCGCCGTGTTCGGCCGCCACCTTCGGTTTGATGCCCCGCCACGAGGCTCCGTAGCGCGCGATCACGATGGCGCCCTTCACCGAGACGCCAAGTCGGTCGAGATCCTCGTAGTCCGACGGCCGGCCGTAGTTGACGTAGACGAGGGGAGCGGTGACGTCGCCGTCCGCCGAGTAGGCGTTGTAGGTGGGCAACTGCTCGGCCTTCTGGCCGGAGGTCGGGTCACCAGGCACCGTGGGCTCTTCCAGTTTCGCGACGAACCTCGTCGGCGCCACCATCTCGAGCAGGCGTTCCTTCGGCGTCGGAAACAGGACGTCGAAACGCTCGATCTTCGCGTCCCAGCCCCACGCCTTGAACCGGGCGAGCATCCACTCGGCGTTGTCCTTGTCGTACGGCGAGCCGACATGGTGCGGCCGGGCGCTCAGGCGCTCGTCGTAGGCCCTGATGTTCGCCGGCGCCGGCAGCGCGCGGAACGCCGTCTCCCACCGCTCGCCGTTCTGAGCCGGGGGCTCCGATGCGGGCTTCTGGGCCGACATCGCCACCCACCCGGCGGCAACAAAGATCAATACGGCACACGATGTTCGTCTCACGGCGGTCCCTCTCGGGCGTCTGACGCCCTACGCCTCACGCCCTACGCCTTGCGCCCTACGCCTTGCGCAGGGCTGAAGCCCTGCGCTATCTGAGATCGTGTCGAGATCCCCAGATACCGCAGGCCTTCAGGCCTGCGCCACCTGAGATCGTGTCGAGATCCCCAGATACCGCAGGCCTTCAGGCCTGCGCCACCTGAGATCGTGTCGAGATCCCCAGATACCGCAGGCCTTCAGGCCTGCGCCACCTGAGATCGTGTCGAGATCCCCAGATACCGCAGGCCTTCAGGCCTGCGCCACCTGAGATCGTGTCGAGATCCCCAGATACCGCAGGCCTTCAGGCCTGCGCCACCTGAGATCGTGTCGAGATCCCCAGATACCGCAGGCCTTCAGGCCTGCGCCACCTGAGATCGTGTCGAGATCCCCAGATACCGCAGGCCTTCAGGCCTGCGCCACTGCCTACTTCTGTCCCTCCGCGATCGGCCCCAGCCCCGCCGCCTTCAGCGTGGCGTTGAGCGCCGGCAGGTCAACCGTCTTCAGCGCGTTCCACTTCGCCATCACCCCGGCCGCGGCGGCCTGCGCCGCCGTGACCGCGGTCAACGTGGTGCTCGTGGGCGCCACGTCGGCGGCCTGCATCGAGTTCATCTGCCCGGAGAGGCGCGTGGCGACGGCCCACAGCGTGTCCTGCGGAGCCGCGGGCGCGGCACCTGCGCCTCGCTGTCCGCCGCCGCCCCTTCCGCCCCCACCGCCCGCCGGCCTCGTGCCTTCGAGCGCGGCGGCCTTCTTCTCGAACGCCGCCAGCGCCGCGGCCGCCGGCCCCGTGGCCGACAGGGCCTTCGCCTGCGCGCGCATCGCCGCCAGCGTCGTCGCCGCCTGCTGCGCGTCCACGGCGCCGAAGTACATCGCCCGCGTCAGCGAGTAGACCTGCTGCATGGCCGGCGCCGGCGTCTTCACGCGCGGGTCCTGCTTGACGGTGATGGGTTGGGTGTAGCTCTTGCCGTTCACCGTGAGCCTGACCGTGTAGGCGCCCGGCGCGACCCACGGCGTCGTCGGTGTCGGGCCGGTGTCGTGCGGGATGGCCGCAATCGACAGGCCGCCGCGCCCGCCGCCGCCTCCGCCGGCCGGCAGCGGCTGGTAGTGGACGTCCCACATGAAGCGGTGCATCCCAGCCGCGGTCGACACCGACTGCGGCGGGCGGTACCAGTAGACCGGCACCGGCGCGTCGGCCGGCGCCGGGATCGGCGTCACCGGGTCGGCGCTCGAGTAGCGACGCACGAGCCGCCCGCCCGGCTCGAGGATCTCGAGCGTGACCGGGCCGTCGGCCGCCGCCTTGAGGTAGTAGTCGAGGATGGCTCCATCGGGCGGGTTCTTGCCGGTCGGCTCTTCCTTGGGCCACGGCATGTCGGTGCTCACGTCCCACCGGACCCGCCACGCGGTCGTCGGCTTGAAGAGGATCGCGTCGAAGGCCGGCGACGCCGCGCTCACCTGGCGCAGCGGCGTCACGTCGTCGAGGATCCAGAACCCGCGGCCGTGCGTGGCCACCACCAGGTCGTCGTCTTTCACGACGAGGTCGCGCATCGACGAGGCCGGCAGGTTGAGACCGAGCGACTGCCAGTTGGCGCCGTCGTCGAACGACACGTAGACCGACCGCTCCGTGCCCGCGTACAGCAGGCCCTGGCGGCCCGGATCCTCGCGGACGACGTTCACCGTCTCGCCGGTCGGGATCCCCTTGACGATCTCGGCCCACGTCTTGCCGTCATCGTGAGTCTTGTAGATGTGGGGCCGCATGTCGTCGAGGCGGATCGTGTTGACGGCCGCGTAGGCGGTCAGCGGGCTGAACCTCCCGGCGTCGATGATCGAAATCTTCGACCAGGCCGCGAGGCCCGCCGGGGTCACGTCCTTCCAGGTCTTGCCGGCGTCCGCCGTCACCTGGATGAGCCCGTCGTCGGTGCCGGCCCAGATGTGCAGCATGTCCTGGTGCGACGGCGCCACGGTGTAGATGACGCCGCGCTGCTGCGGTTTGGCCGACGGGTCGCTCGCATACTTGCCGACGCTGGCCGGGATCTCCCACGTCTTGCGCGTCAGGTCGCCGCTGATTTCCGTCCAGTGCGCGCCGCCGTCGGTCGTCTTCCACAGGACGTTGTTGGCGAAGAAGAGCGTGCGCTTGTCCACGTCGGAGAAGACCACCGGCATCGTGCGCACCGAGCGGTACCCGGCCTGGCCGCGTCCCGCCATGGGGCCGACGGTTGACGTCTGGCCGGTCCGGCGATCGAACCGCGTCACGCCGCGCCCGCCGTAGACGATGTCGGGGTCGAGCGGATCGGGGGCGACGTAGCCGTATTCATCGACGCCCACCGGCAGCCAGTCGCGGTCGGAGATGGCGCCGTAGTTGCCGCGGCTCGAGATGCAGACCGAGCCGCTCTCCTGCTGTCCGCTGCACACGCGGTAGGGGAACGCGTTGTCGGCCGCGACGTGGTAGAGCGCGGCCGTCGGCTGGTTGTACCAGGAACTCCACGTCTGGCCGCCGTTGAGCGTGACGACGGCGCCCTGGTCCACCGAGAGGAGCATGATGTCGGGGTTGTCCGGGTTGATCCAGCCGTTCTGGTAGTCCTCGCCGCCCGGCGCCCCCTTGAAGGGCGCCCAGGTCTTCCCGCCGTCGATCGACACCCACGAGACGGTGCTGGCGATGACGATCCGGTCCGGGTTCTTCGGGTCGGGCAGCGGCATCGGCAGGTCGCCGCCGCCGATCCGGCCGGCCGGCCGCGAGTCGGTCGTGATGCGCGTCCACGATTCGCCCGCGTCGTCGCTGCGGAAGATGCCCGTGCTGCCCCGGTTCGCGCCGAAGCCGGGCTCCGCCAGGAACGCCACCGTCGCGTAGATCCGCTTCGTGTTCGACGCCGAGATCGCCAGGTTCGCCTGGACGACCGGCGGCAGCCCCTTGGTGAGCTGCGTCCAGGTCGTGCCGCCGTCGGTGGACTTGAAGATGCCTCCGCCGGTGCCGGCCCAGTTGGCGTTCTCCCACGGCCCCTGCCGCTCCTCCCACATCGTCGCGTAGACGATGTCGGGGTTGACCGGGTCGACGTCCACGTCGTTGCCGCCGGTGTTCTCGTCCTTGTAGAGGACCTTCGTGAACGACTTGCCGCCGTCGGTCGAGCGGAAGATGCCCCGCTCGGCGTTCGGGCCGTACGGATGGCCGAGGGCGGCGACGAAGACGCGGTTGGCGTCGCGCGGATCGACGTCGATGCGCGGAATCTGCTGCGCGTCGCGAAGGCCGAGGTGCATCCAGGTCCGGCCGGCGTCGGTGGACTTGTAGAGGCCGTCGCCGGTGGAGAGGTCAGGCCGGTGCAGCCCCTCGCCGCTTCCGGCGTAGATGACGTTGGGGTCGGAAGGGGCGACGGCGAGCGACCCGATCGAGCCCACCGGCTGATCGTCGAACGTCGGCGTCCACGTGCGGCCGGCGTCGGTGGTCTTCCACACGCCGCCGTTCACGGCGGCCATGTAGAAGGTGTTCGGCTGGCTGCGGTGGCCGGCGGCGGCCACCGTCCGGCTCGCGCGGTGCGGCCCGACTTCGCGCCACTTCATGGCCGAGAAGAGCGAGCTGTTGACGGGTGACACGTCCTGGGCCGGCACGGCGGCGACAAGGCCGCCAATCACGAGCCCGGTGACGAGAACGAATCTGCGGATCGGCATGGGCAGTCTCCTGAGATCGGGGAGTATACCCCGGCGACGGGATGTAATCGGGACTGACGCATGTCAATCGGGACTGACGCATGTCAATCGGGCCTGACGCATGTCAATCGGGACTGACGCACGTCAATCGGGACTGACGCACGTCAATCGGGACGGCGCGGAGCAGCGGGCCGTGTCAGGTATGGCTCGGCTGGCGGGGACGCGCCCGGCGCCGGCAGGCCCGGATGGCGCCGAGAAGATTCCTGGGCGGGTCGCTCTTGGTGACGAAAGCGACCGCGCCGGCCTGGCGCATCGTCGCGGAGATCTCGCTCTCTTCGTGCATGGACAGGCCGATGACCCGGACGTCTTGGGACGCCGCCACGATTTGCCGCGTCGCCTCGTACCCGTTGACGATCGGCATGCTGACGTCCATCAGCACCACGTCGGGTTCGAGCTGGCGGGCGAGGATGATCGCCTCCTGGCCGTTGCCGGCTTCGCCAACGACCTCGATGTCCGGAGCCTCCTGGAGGAGCCTGATGAACCCCTGCCGCACGATCGCGTGATCGTCCGCCACGAGCACACGAATCTTGCGCCTGGTCCCGACCGCGGGCCCCGGAGCCGGGGGAGCCTGACGGACCGCCGGGATTGGCGCCGGTTCCCCGGCGATCGCCGCCGGCCCGGCCAGTGCCGGTTCCCGGTGCGTCGGCGCCACGATCGTGAACCGGCTGCCGTGGCCCGGCGAGGCATCGACGGACATGCGGCCGCCGAGGTACTCGAGCCGTTCCCGGACGCTGAACAGGCCAAAGCCTCCCTCCGAGGACGCCCGGACGCCGGGTTGGGCCGGATCGAATCCGACGCCGGCATCGGACACCGTCACCTCGACCTCGTCGCCGTCCAGCGATCGCACCCGCACATCGGCCCGCCTCACCTGCGCGTGCTTGACCACGTTGAGCAGCAGTTCGCGAACGGTCTCGAACAGGAAGACGCGGACCTGCTCGGCCGCCGGCTCCGCGGACACCTCCGTCCGGACTTCGACTTCGAGGCCGTGTCGTTCCAGCATCCGCCGGCCAAGCCACTGCAGGCCGGCCGCGAGGCCCCGCTCGTGGAGCACGGGCGGGCTCAGGTCCGCGCACAGCGACCGCGAGGCGCGGATGGCCTCGTCCAGCGTCTCGGTGAGCTGGTCGGCCGTCTGCCGCGCGCGCTCGCTCTCGGTTCCCGCCCGGATGGCGGTCACGCTGAACTTGGCGCTGACGAGCATCTGCTGGAGGTTGTCGTGGAGGACGCACGGCCAGGCGACGCCGCTCCTTCTGCTCGGTCTGCACCAGCTCGGCGGCGAGCGCCTGCAGTTGCTCCGCCCGCCGCTCGGCCGTCTTCCGCGCCTGATCGCGCTCGAGCTGGGTTCGGAGGACCCCGATGCCGAACGCAAGATCGCCGGCCAGTTCGCTCAGGAGCACCGTTTGCGCCTGGTCGAACGCATCGGGGACCCCCGCGTAGATCGTCAGCGCGCCGAAGGCCCTGCCCGCCGACACCAGCGGAAGGGCGATGCTCGACCGGAACCCGTGGCTTGAGGCCGGCGCTGCGCCAGGGTTTCGAACGAGGATTGGTGGCGATGTCGTGGCTGTACTCGATGGCCCCGGTGCGGATGCAGGTTCCCGTCGGCCCCTGCCCCTGGACGGCGTCTCCCCACGAGATGAGGACTTCATCCAGGTAGCCGTCGTCGGTTCCCGCGACGGCGACCGGCCGGACCGTCTTTTCCTCGTCGTCTTCCGCGTAGCCGACCCAGGCCATGCGGTACCCGCCCTCTTCGACGATGATGCGGCAGACCTGCCGCATGAACTCCTCTTCGTCGGTCACGCGCATGAGCGTCTCGTTGCACTCCCAGAGCATGCGCAGCGTCGTGTTGGCGCGGCGCAGTTCCTCGGTGCGCTCGCGGACCTTCTGATCGAGCTGGGCGTAGGCGGACTTCAGCTGGTCCTGCGCCTGCTTGCGATCGGTGATGTCGCGGGAGACGCCCACGACGCCGACGATAGTGCCCTGCGCGTCCCGCCGGGGGGCCTTGATGGACAGGAAGGTGCGGCGCCCATCGGAGGTGTCGACGACCTCCTCGAACTCCCTGGGAATCCCTCCCTCCATCACGCGCCGGTCGTTCTCGAGGATCGCGCGGCCGATTTCCGGGTCGGCGTACAACTCCAGGTCCGTCCTTCCGATCGCCTCGCCGGCGCTCTTGCCGACGATGCGGAGCACCGCCGGGTTCGCCATGAGCCAGCGGCTCTGGAGGTCCTTCACGTAGATCGCGTCCGGGCTGTTCTCGGTGACTTCGCGCAGGAGGGCTTCGCTTTCGCGCAGGGCATCCTCGGCGCGCCTGATCCCGGCCCGTTGTTCGGCCTCGAGCAGGGCCCGCCTGGCCACGGGTCCGAGCCGGAACAGCCGGTTCTTCAGCACGTAGTCGGTCGCGCCGGACTTCATCGCGTCGATCGCGGTCTCCTCCCCGATGACGCCGGAGACGATCACGACCGGGATGTCGGGAAACCGCTGCCGGGCCGCGAGCAGCGCCGTCAACCCGTCGAACCCGGGGAGCGAGTAGTCGGCGAGAATCAGGTCCGGGACGAACTCGTCCAGGGCCTGGAGATAGGCATTCCGATCGGCAGCCACGCGAACCGAGGCCTCGAGCCCGGACTTGCGCAGTTCGCGGCGCTCCAGTTCGGCGTCCGAGGCGTTGTCCTCGAGAATCAGGATGTGAGGCTGCCGGTTCATGGTCGCTCAGCGCATCTCCGCCGCGAGCCCTAGTGAACGGGCGGCACGTTCACCATCAGCCAGTACATGCCAAGTTCCGCGACGACCTTGGCGAACTCCTGGAACTTGATCGGCTTGGTCACGAAGCTGTTGACGCCCAGGGTGTAGGCCGTCTTGATGTCGCGCTCCTGGTTCGAGGAGGTCATGATGACCACCGGGATCTCCCGGGTCCGCTCATCCGACTTCATCCGGCGCAGGACCTCGAGGCCGTCCACCTTGGGGAGCTTGATGTCGAGCAGCACGACCCGGGGCGCGAACGGGCCCTGCTGGCCGGTCCCGCGCTCGGCAAACAGGAACTCCAGCGCTTCCGCGCCGTCCTTCAACAGCACGATCCGGTTCGCCAGGTTGTGCTTCTTGAGGGCCCGGATCATGAGTTCCGCGTCGCTCGGATTGTCTTCGACCAGCACGATTTCGATTTCACCTTCGGTCACTGAGCCCCTCCATCTCCTCAAAGCGCGAGGCGCCGAACCAGCCCGCCAATTCTACTCACGAGCCTTCCCGCCCGGGCAAGGCGAAATAGAACACCGCTCCCCGGTCCACCGCGCCTTCCGCCCAGGCCCGTCCGCCGTGGCGCGAGAGGATCCGCTGCACGAGCGCGAGACCGACGCCGGTCCCCTCGAACTCGGCGGCCGGGTGGAGCCTCTGGAACACCCCGAAGAGCTTGCCGACGTATTTCATGTCGAAGCCCACGCCGTTGTCCCTGACATAGTAGGCGCCCCCGTCACGGTCCGACACGTACCCGAACTCGACGGACGCTTCCGCCCTGGTCCTGGTGAACTTGATGGCGTTGGACAGGAGATTGGCCAGGACCTGGCGCACGAGCGCGGGGTCTCCCTGGGCGGGAGGGACGGGGCCGAGGTCGAAGGCGATGCGGCGCTCCGGCTCCAGGGCCGACAGCTCGTCGAAGACCGCCCTGGCCAGCGCCCCCAGGTCGATTTGAGCAACGGACATCTGCTGGCGGCCCAGCCGCGAGAAGTTGAGCAGGTCGTCGATCAGCCGGCCCATCTGGTGGGCATTGCTCTGGACCAGTCCCAGGTACCGCCTGCCCTCGTCATCGAGCTCGGGCCCGCAGTCTTCCACGACCGCCTCGGCGAACCCGCTGATGGCGCGCAGGGGGGCCCGCAGGTCGTGCGAGACAGAGTAGGTGAAGGCCTCGAGTTCCTTGTTGACCGTCTCCAGGAGCGCCTTGGCCTGCTCGGCCTCGGCCCGCTCGGCCTCGACGTCCTCGAGCATGTTCATCAGCGCGCTTTGCGTGTCGGCGAGCGCGCGCTGTTCCTCGTCGAAGTCCTCGAGCACGTTCAGCGTCGCCCGCTGATTCTGCTCCAGCTCCAGGAGACGCCGCGCCAGTTCTGCCGAATCGGACGATGGAACCCCGGTGTCGTCCATGGCCACGCCCTACTGACCGTTTCCGCCCACGCGCTTCCGGAGTTCCTCGTTCTCGCGTCGAAGGTCCTCGATCTCCCGCTTCAGCTTGACCATCTTCAGTTCACGGCCCACCGTCAGCCGCTGGAACTTCTCGAGGTCGGCCAGCCGCTCCAACTCTCTCTGGCGCTGCTCGGTGAGTTCCGCTTCGGCTCGCTTCCGCGCCGTCACGTCGCGGGCCGCGGCGAACACGCCCATCACGTTGCCGCGGGCGTCCTTGTAGATGCTCGCGTTGTAGAGGACGTCGGTCAGCCGCCCGTCCGTATGGCGGATGGTCAGCGCGTAGTCGGTGACGAAGCCCCTGGCGAAGACCTGCTGGTAACTTGTCCGGGCCTTCCCGGGTTCGGTGAAGTAGTTCGAGAAGTCGGTGCCGACGAGGTGTTCCCTCGGCACGCCGGTGACCTTGACCGTCGCCTCGTTGACGTCGGTGATCGTTCCCTCGGCGCTGATCGTCACCAGCGGATCCAGTGACGCTTCGAGAAGGCTCCGCGCGTACTGCGAGGCGGTCGCGAGTTTCTCTTCCGCGGCCGCCGTCTCGCCCTGTCGATTCTGCTGCTTGGCAGGCATAACCCATCGCCTCCGGGGTGGCCCTGAAGATCTGAAGGCACCCATCTCGCCCTGGTGTGGCGCAGATTCTACTCCCTTCGAGGGGTCGGCGTCCTCGCCCCGGCCGAATCCGCTATCATGAGCGCGATGAACGCCGCCCTGCGCGCCCTCCCGGTTCTCTTCGTCCTGCTCGCGCCGATCGTGGCGTCCGCCGCGACCGACGGGACACCGCCGCGGTACCTGGCCGACCGGCGGCTGTGGGTGCTGGACGGCGGCCCGGTCACCTACGTCGTCGGCGTGAACGAGCGCGACGAACTGCAGCACGTCGTACTGGGGCGGCCGGCTGTGGCGGGACGAGGACCTTCGCGCCGCCCACTCGACGCCTGGCGACGACAGCACCGAGCCGAGCACGACGACCACCCCGGACGAGTTCCCGGGCTGGGGCGGCGCCCGCTACTTCGAGCCGTGCATGAAGGTGACGCGCGAGGACGGCGTTCGCGACCTGGTGCTGAAGTACTCGAGCTACGAGATCGCGGGACCCGACCTCGTGATTCACATGAAGGACGTGACGGCCGACATCGACGTCCTCCTGTCGTACCGGATGGACCCGTCGGGCGTCCTCCGGAAGCAGGCCACCATCCGGAACCGGACCAGGCAGGTGGTGACGGTCGAGAGCGCGCAGTCGGGCGCGTGGCTGCTGCCGCCCGGCGACGGCTACCGCCTGTCGTACCTGGCCGGCCGATGGGGCGGCGAAACGCTGCTCGTCCGGGAGGAAATCAATCCGGGGATCAAGCTGCTCGAGAGCCGGCGCGGCGTCGCGACCAGCAACACCATGAATCCGTGGTTCGCGATCGACGGCCGCGAGCGCGCCGCCGAGGAGCACGGGCGCGTCTGGTTCGGGGCCCTGGCCTGGAGCGGATCGTGGCGCATCAGCGTCGAGCAGACGCCCGAGCGGCAGGTCCGTGTCACCGGAGGATTCAACACCTTCGACTTCTCGTACCCGCTGAAGCCCGGCGAGGCGCTCACGACTCCGGCCTTCTACGCCGGCTACACCGAGGGCGGCTTCGGCGAGGCGTCGCGCATCCTGCACCGGTTCGAGCGCGCGGCCATCCTGCCCCGGCCCGGCCTCGCGCGCCCGCGCCCGGTCCTCTACAACTCGTGGGAGGCCACCGGGTTCGACGTCAACGAGGCAGGCCAGGTCGCGCTCGCCGAGAAGGCGGCGCGCCTCGGCGTCGAGCGTTTCGTCATGGACGACGGGTGGTTCGGCGCCAGGAACAGCAGCCGCGCCGGCCTCGGCGACTGGACGCCGAACCCGAAGAAGTTCCCGAACGGCCTGGCGCCGCTCATCGCCCGAGTGCGGCAGCTCGGCATGGACTTCGGCATCTGGGTCGAGCCCGAGATGGTGAACCCGGACAGCGACCTGTACCGCGCGCATCCGGACTGGGTGATCAACTTCCCCGGGCGGCCCCGATCGGAGTCACGCAGCCAGCTCGTGCTCAACCTGGCCCGCGAAGACGTGAAGGAGCACGTCTTCTCGGTGCTCGACGCGCTGGTGTCGAACCACGACATCGCCTTCCTGAAGTGGGACGCCAACCGGCACGTCAGCGAGCCGGGCTGGCCCGAACGGCCGGCGGCCGAGCAGCGGATGCTGTGGGTGAAGTACACGGCGAACTACTACGAGGTCATCGACCGGCTCCGGGCGAAGCACCCGGCGCTCGAGATCGAGTCGTGCTCGAGCGGGGGCGGCCGCGCCGACCTGGGCGTCATGTCGAGAACCGACCAGGTGTGGACGTCCGACAACACGGACGGCTTCGACCGGCTCGCCATCCAGGACGGGTTCAGCCGGGCCTACACGCCGCGCGTCATGATGGCCTGGGTGACCGACGTGCCGAACTTCAACGGCCGCACGACGCCGCTCTCGTTCAGGTTTCTCTCCGCGATGACCGGGTCGCTTGGCATCGGCGCCAACCTCAACAAGTGGCCCGACGCCGACCTCGACGCCGCCGCGAAGATGGTGGCCTTGTACAAGACCATCCGGTCCACCGTCCAGGACGGCGACCTCTACCGGCTGGCGCCGGTCGGGCAGCCCGAAGCCGCGGTGAAGGAATACGTCTCGCGGGACGGGCGGCAGGCCGTGGTCTTCGCGTTCCTCCAGTCGCAGCAGCACGGGCGGCCGCAGCAGGCGGTCGCGCTGCGTGGACTCGATCCCAAAGCGGTCTACCGCCTGCGGTCGCCGGTCGGGAAGCTGGTCGACCAACTCGACACGGTCGGCGGCGCCTACCTGCTCGCGCACGGCCTGAC
Source organism: uncultured Acidobacteriota bacterium (assembly GCA_963776495.1). GTDB lineage: Bacteria > Acidobacteriota > Vicinamibacteria > Vicinamibacterales > Fen-181 > FEN-299. The sequence goes on from CAVZMW010000006.1 coordinate 367,198, forward strand.
GTTCGACCTGAAGGGGGATTTCGACGCGGGGGTGGTAGTGCTCGAGCGGATGTAGGCCGGCCCTTGAGGGCCGGCGGCTGACGGCGGGTCTAAAGACCCGCCCTTGTATCTTGACTGACAGAACGCGTATTACAGAATCTACAGCTCGGCGAGGCGGCAGCCCGATCCGCCCCAGGTCCTCAGACCGTTACGTAGCAGGGGCGCCGCCATCGCCACGTCGTCAGCCCGAACGGTTGACAGGGCTTCGAGCCCGCATCCCACAAGGTCGGGCGCTTTCGACGTCGCCGTGCTGTGGAGGCCCCATGACCACCGCTCCGATCTACGTCGGCATCGACGTCGCGAAAGCCCAAGTCGAGGTCGCCGTCCGCCCGTCGGGCGAGACGTGGACCGCGCTCGTCGAGGAGCCCGAACTGACGCGCCTGGTCAGCCGGATCCAGGCCTTGGCCCCGACGCTCGTCGTGCTCGAAGCCACCGGGGGCTACGAGGTCCCGGTGGTCAGCGCGTTGGCCGCCGCCGCCGTGCCGGTGGTCGTGGTCAACCCGCGCCAAGTCCGCGCCTTCGCGAAGGCGCTGGGGATATTGGCAAAGACGGACGGCCTCGACGCGGGCGTCCTCGCCCTCTTTGGCGAGCGCGTGCAGCCGCCTGTCCGCCCGCTCCCCGACCCCGCGCTCGAGGGCCTCACCGCGCTGGTGGCCCGCCGGCGCCAATTGGTCGAGATGCTCGTCGCCGAGCGCCATCGCCGCAGCCAGCTGCGCAACGCGGTGGTCCGCCGCGACATCAACCAGCACATTCGCTGGCTCGATCGCCGCCTGACCCAGACCACGCGGGACATCGGCCGGCTGCTCGAGACCACGCCCGCCTGGCGCGTCGAGGAGGACCTCCTCCGGTCCGTCCCCGGCATCGGCCCGCACACCGCGGCGGTGCTGATCGCGGAACTTCCGGAGCTCGGGCAACTCACGCGGCGCGAAATCGCCGCGCTCGTCGGGGTCGCCCCCTTCAATCGCGACAGCGGCACGCTCTCGGGGACTCGCCACATCTGGGGCGGGCGCGCCACCGTCCGCGGCGCGCTCTACATGGCGACCCTCGTCGCCACGCGCTACAACCCGGCGATCCGGGTCTTCTACCAACGCCTCGTGGCCGCCGGCAAGAAACGCAAGGTCGCCCTGACGGCCGCGATGCGCAAACTCCTGACCATCCTCAATGCGATGGTTAAACATCAGCAGCCTTGGAGGCTCGCCACGGAGTAGCGACTCTCCTTGACTTCACAAGACGGTTGCTACGTACGGTCTTTGTCACCGCCGTCAGCCGTCGGTCGTCAGCCGTCGGTCGTCAGCCGTCAGCCGTCAGCCGTCGGTCGTCAGCCGTCGGTCGTCAGCCGTCAGTCGTCGGTCTTCAGTCGTCAGCCGTCAGCCGTCAGCCGTCAGTCGTCAGCCGTCAGTCGTCAGCCTGCCGTCACTTCAACGCGATCGTTTTCTCCACCGTCCCCCCCTTGAGGCTGGCGTACTTGACGGTGACGCTGCCCGCGCCCTTGACGAGGTACTGCAGCGTCCGCGTCGTGTGCCCGCCGATGCCGCTTCGCACGATGATCCGCTTCAGGTCCTGCTGATCGATCGACTGGGCCACGGCGGCCCGCCACTTGTTCGGCACCCAGCTCGCCGACAGGACCTCGACCCCCTTGCCGTCAAGCGTCAGGATGTCGGGCGGCACGACGTCGTTCGCCGCCGCCTTGGCCAGGATGGTCGGCACCGTCCGGTCGTTCACGAGATCGACCCAGACCCGGTAGACCCCCTCCCCGAGCCTCTCGACCTTCGTGTCGCCCATCTGCATGAGCGGCATCTCGTCGGCCTGGTAGAGCGTCCACGCCATGTTGCGGTGGCACAGCTCCTCGTTCATGAAGCGCGGCGGCACGCGGCCGAACGTCTTCTTGAAGGCGCCGCCGATCTCCACCTTGCCGAACTGCGGGTGGTCGAACTCCTTCCATTCCGTCAGCTCGTCGCCGAACTCGAGGAAGTCGTTGAAGAAGTAGTTCGCCACGCGCGGCGCGATCGGGCTTGCCGGGTCCTTCTGCTGCTCCTTGAGGTCCGGGCTCGTGAAGTACTGCCCGTTGTTCCACAGCTCGTTCGAGAACGAGAGGATGCCGAGCCCGTCGTTGCCCCAGTCGGTGACGCCGCCGTGCACCGTGTAGAGGCCGCTCCAGATCACCAGGTAGCGGTAGTAGGGGAGCATGCGCTCGGCGTTCCGGCCCAGCTCGTCGTAGGCGCGGACGTCCGACGCGGGGTACTCGCCGGTCCATTCCGCGCCCGGGCTGCGCAGGATCATCCCGCCGTTGTTGTGGTAGGTCTGCAGCCCGGCGACGTTCGGGTGGGCCACCAGGAAGTCGTTGACCGCCTTGGCCTCGGGCAGTTCGAACGGGTAGTCCATCGCGCCGCCCTGGATGTAGTTGGGCTGCCAGTCGGACGCGAAGTTCCGGTTCGGGTCGTAGCTGCCCAGGCCGTCCTCGCCGACGCGGCCGTCGCCGTCGTGGTCGATCCCCTCCTGGCCGAGCATGATGTAGTCGCCGACCTCACCCGGCTTCACCGGCTCCATGATCCGCGGATCCGCCGCGCTCTTGCGGTAGTTGCCCTGCCCGGGCACGTACTTGCGGATCTGCTCGATCACGCCGTTGCCGTTGAGGTCCTCGGGGCCGTCCTCGTCGAACTGGTAGTCGTTGTCGTCGTCCACCGGCATGTGGCCCGAGCGGGCGTTGCCCCCCGGCCCGTGCATGAAGTAGTCGCGGCCGTCCGGGTTCACGGTGGGCACGATGTAGAACGCCCGCTCGTTCACCAGCTTCGTGATCCGGTCGATCTTCCCGTAGTTCTCCATCAGGTACCAGATCGTGTAGATGCAGATCTCGCCGCCCTGGATCTCGTTCCCGTGGATGTTCGCCTCGATGTACATCGCGGCCTTCGACGTGTCGGCCCCGGTGTCCGGGTTGTTCACGATCACGCCCGCGATGTCGCGGCCGTCGTAGCTCTTGCCGAGGACGATGTACTTCACGAACTTCGGGTACGCCTTCTCGAGCGTCTTCATGTCGGCCTGGAGCTCGGCGACGTCGTGCCAGCGGTCGAAATCGAGCTTCACCTTGTAGGCGCGCTCGGAGGTCGGCGTCTTGGCCCAATCCATCGGCGCCGCCGGGGCCGGCCTGGCCGCCGCCGGGGCCTGGGCCGGCTTCGCCTGCCCCTCGACGACCGGCGAGGCGAAGACCGCGAGCGCCACCAGCACGCCGGCGGCCGCAACGAGTCTGTAGAACGTGTTCATCGGTGTTCCCCCTGCGCTTTCGGCTACTGGAGCGTGAAGGTCGCCGTGTCCGAGCCGCTCTTCTGCGAGACGGCCCTGACCGTGACGGAGGTGCCGGGTTTCGCCTTGATCACCCACTCGAACGACTGGCGCGTGCCCGCACCCGCCAGCGCGTTGATGTGGTTGGTCTTCTCGTTGCCCGTGATGATCGACTCGGGCGGAACGCCGAGCTGGACCATCACCGGCTTGACGGCCCGGGCCTGCACGGCCTGCGACAGCGCCGTGGGCAGGTAGCCGGAGTTCTCCACGTCCACCTTGATCCGGTAGAGTCCGGCACCGAGCGCGGTGACCTCGGTCTTGGCGATCGCGATGTGCGAGAACAGCGACGAGAGGTAGAGGGCGAACTTCGCGTGCGAGGCCCCGAGGTCGGCAATCCTGGCCGCCGGCGGGTTCGTCGTCGCGTAGGGCTTGAACCCGCCGATCTCGACCTGGCCGAGCGTCGGGTGCGAGAACGCCTTCCACGGCACGAAGCCGTCGATCTTCTCGGCGTCCATCCACTGCAGCAGCCGCAGGTCGATCCCCTCGACGGATTCGCCGCCGGCCGCGTCGCCGCTCATGCCCGCCCCGCCGCCGCGCTGGCCGCCGCGCTGGCCGCCGGCCATCGCCGCCGCGCCGGACTGGCTGCCCGGCGCGCCCAATCCGTTCGGACGCGCGGCACCCGGCAGTCCCCAGCCCGGCGTCGAGAACGACGGCACGCCGTACTGGTAGTAGCCGTATTCGAAGAACGCGCCGGCCGGGGTCCGCGTGAACCCGGTCGCGCGCAGGCCGGTCAGTTCGCGGTACTTCTCGCCGATCGCCCGGAAGTACTCGTAGTCGGCCGACGCGACCGTCGTGTTCGGCCGCTGTGCGGGCATCGCGGCCCGGCCGCCGGCCCCCTGGGCCTGTCCGCCGCGGCCGCCCGCGGGGCCGCCCCCCTCGTCGAACGACGCCATGCCCCGGCCGCCGCCGCGGCCGCCGAAGCCGGCGAGGTCGGGGAAGATCCCGACCCGGCGGGCGCCGGCCACGCTGCGGTCGGCGAAGTCGAGCAGGTTGATCGGGTTGGGCGCCGCGAGGGTGCCGGCGCGCGTCGGGCCGACGATCAGGTTGTCGCTCTCGCCGAAGGTGAGGATGGCCGCGATGTTCCGGTGCGCGAGGACGTAGTCGAGCACGGCGCGCGTCTCGGCCTCGCTGACCATGTACCGGCCCGCGTCCGGCTGGTAGTAGGGATACTGGTGCATGAAGTTCCGGTTGATGTCCACGCCGCCAGGCCCGTCCTCGGCGATGAAGCCGTCGTTGTCCTTGTCGAGGCCCTCCCAGTAGAGCGCCCAGCCGCCCGTCTCGCCCTTCGCCGGGTCGGCGCGGCGCATCAGGCGCGGGTCGTCGGGGCTCACCATGTACGGCCCCTTCGGGTCCTTCACGCGCATCACGGTGATGAACCCGTCCTTGTTGAGGTCCTCGGGCCCGTCCTCGTCCATCCGGCCGTCGTTGTCGGCGTCGAACGGCGTCGCGTTCGTGCGGCGGCCAGTCTTGACCGGGGCGAACATCAGTTCCGCGCCGTCAGGGTTGACGCGCGGCAGGACGTAGACGACCTGGTTGTCGAGCCGCTGCTTGACGCCCGCGTCGGTGGCGTAGCCCTTCACGAGGAAGTCAACCAGGAACAGCGCGAGTTCGCTGCCGATCACGTGGTCGCCCTCGAAATTGGCGGCCACGAGCAGGGCGGGCCGCTGGTCCACCGGCTTGCCGGCCCGGTTCGCCAGCTCCACCGCCCAGATGTCCCGGCCCTCGCGCGTCTTTCCGATCGACGCGATCCGGGCGATCGTCGGGTTGGCGGCGACCAGCGCCTTGAGTTCGCCGGCGAGCTCCTGGTCGTTGTGGTACTTCGAGAAGTCGGTGGCCGCGGCGGCCGACGGCAGCAGCCATCCGAGGATGGCTGCCAGCGCGGCTGCACGAATCCACCCAACAGCGCACCGTGTTGGGGTCGGCACTTCGGTCCTCCTGCGTCTCGCAAGCCCGGGCTTGCGCCGGGAACGGCGCCGGCACGGGCCGGCATGGTTTGGGGGTGGCCTGGGGGCCGGATGTCCGGGAGAGGCTATCACAACTTCGCAGACCGGCCGACGACTGACGACTGACGGTTGACGGTCCTGTCACGCGTGACAGCCGGACGCGGCCGTCGGCCGGCCGTCGTCAGCCGTCAGCCGTCAGCCGGTCGCGATGGGATCTTGACACTGTAAACTTGCCAGTGTACAGTTGCCCCCGTGTCGCCCTACCACCACGGCGATCTCCGCCGCGCCCTCATCGACGGCGCTCTCCGCCAGATCGGGACACGCGGCCTCGGCGGTTGGTCGCTCCGCGAGGCGGCCGCCGAGGCCGGCGTGTCGCATGCCGCCCCCTACCACCATTTCCGCGACCGCGACGACCTGGTGGCCGCGGTGGCGCGCGATGGCCTCGAGCGCCTGGACGCGCTCATGGCGGAGGGCCAGCAACGGGCCGGCGACGAGCCGCTCGACCAACTGCTGGCCATCGGCCTCGCCTACGTGCGGTTCGCCGTCGAGCGGCCCGACTACTTCGCGGCCATCGAGGGCGCCTCGGCGGCCAAGACAGCAGATCGCGCACGGCTTCCCGCCTCCGCCCGCTCGGAGTCGGTGCGGGCTACGGCGAGGCCTCGCCGTAGCGCTTCGCGCGAAGGCGGGAAGCCGTGCGCCGACGCCGCGGAGACACCCCCTCCCGGCCCGACCTGGATGCGCCTGACCGACGCGGTAGCCGCGTGCCAGCGCGCCGGGCGTCTGCCGGAGGGCGACCCGGTCATCGTGGCCGTCAGCCTGTGGTCGCTCGTGCACGGCCTGGCGGAGTTGTGGAAGACCGGGCCGCTCGCGTGCCTCCCGCAGGCCTCCGACGGCCTGCTGCCGCTCGCCGAGCGCGTGCTCCGCGCCGCGGTCGGCCAAGGTGATAGGGTGACCGGCCGACGGCCGACGGCTGACGGTCGACGGCGACGTCACACCAGCCACGCGTGACGCGACCGTCAGTCGTCAGCCGTCAGTCGTCAGCCTGTTTCCACGATGAGGATCCGTTCATGACCGCTCTGATTCTCGATGCCTCACCAAGCCCAGACCACCCGGCCTCCCGGGCGGCGTCCGCGCTCGAGGACGTCTACCGCCGCCGCGGGGCCATCGTCGATCGCGTGCGCCTCGCCGAACTCGACATCGCCCCCTGCAACGGCTGCTTCGGGTGCTGGACGACGCGCCCTGGCGAGTGCCTGATGGCGGACGACGCCCGCGGCCTGGCGGCGAAGGTGGTGGCGGCCGACACGGTGGCCGTGGCGGGGCCGGTGGCGTTCGGCGCGTGGGGCTCGATCGCCAAGAACGCCCTCGACCGCCTCATCTGCCTGATCCTCCCGCACTTCACGACCGTGGACGGGGAGGTGCACCACGGGCGGAGGTATGCGCGCTACCCGCGCTGGCTTGCGCTCGGGACGCTGCCGGAGCCGAACCCCAGGGCCGAGGCGATCTTCCGCCACGTGGTCGATCGAAACGCCGTCAACCTCCACAACCCGGCGCAGGCGACGGGGATCCTCATCGGTGAGGCCGACGCCGTCCCGCTGGCCGAGGAGCTGGTGGCCGCCGTCGAGGAGGCCGTATGAACGCGCTGCTGCTCATCGGCAGTCCGAAGCCGGAGGTGAGCGCGTCGCGCTCGTTCGGCGAGGCGATGCTCGGCAGGCTCTCCGCGCGCGGAGCGGAGACGCGCACCGCCCGCGTCACGCCGGCGTTCTGCTCGCCGGAGGCGATGGACCGCCTGATGGCCGACGTCGATTGGGCGGACCTGGTCCTGCTGTCGTCGCCGGTTTACGTGGACGTGCTTCCTGCGCCGGTCATGCGGTTGCTCGAGACGTGGAGCTGCCGGGCCTCCGCCTCGGACACCACCGCCAGGCGTCCCGTGCGGCTGGCCGTGCTGGTCCAGTGCGGGTTCCCCGAAGCGCGGCACTGCGCGTCGGCCATCGAGGTGGGGGAGGAGTTCTGCCGCCAGTCGGGCGTCGGCTGGGCGGGCGCGCTGGCGTTCGGCTGCGGCGGCGCGCTGGCGGGACGAACGCCGGAGCGCTCGCCGCTGGCCAGGGTGGTGCCCGCGCTCGACGAGGCCGCCGACGCGCTGGCCGCCGGGCGCGAGATTCCCGCCGAGACCGCGCGCGTGTTCGGGAGGCAGTTCGCGCCCACCTGGGGCTACACCCTCTTCGGGGGATTCAGCTGGTGGTGGCTCGCGCGGAAGAGGGGCGGGCGCGAGCCGCTTCGCCTGCGGCGCTACAAGCAGTAATCGGGTTATCTTGCGCAAGTGCGAAGTGAGAAGTACGAAGTAAGAAGTGCCGCGGTGTCACGACCGCCAACCGCTCCGTTGGCCGCCAGCCGCCAGCCGCCAGCGTCAGCCGTCAGCCGTCAGCCGTCAGCCGGCGCGCCCGAATACGTCCGCCGTTCAGTACCCGCGCCGCCTCTGCCTGTGGCTGGCTGGCGACAGGTCGATCACCAGCGCGACCACGATCCCGAGGACCGGCCAGAAGGTCCACTGGCCGGCGAACCAGTGCTGCACGGCGGTGTACCATAGCAGCGTCGTTGGCAGGAAGAAGAACCCGAGCACGGGCCACAGCGCGATGCTGAACATGCCCCGGAACCACGACGTGAACAGCCACAACAGCACGACGATCACTCGCGGCGCGGCCAGCGCGGCGACGACCAACAGGCACGGCATGCGCACACCCTCCTGCCGGACCTGGCCGGCAGCTGAGACGCGGGTCCATTATGCCGCGGTATCACCCGCGTTCGAGCGGAAATGGCGCCCCGGGCTGCTTGTCGTCCTCGCGGCGACCCTGGTTGCCGCGTGCGGCGGGCGCGTCGTGCAGGCCCCTCCCGCCGCCGACCACCACATGCACCTCCAGAGCGCGCGCACGGTGAGCGTGCTGCTCAGGCTGAAGCAGGCGTTCAAGGAGCCGGCCTCGCCGGCCGATCGCCAGGTGCTCGGCGCGGAGGACGCCGTGGCCGCCCTCGACGCCGCCGGCATCCGCCGCGGGGTCGTCCTGTCCGGCGCCTTCCTCCTCGGCACCTCCGACATCGTCGTCGCCGACGAACGCCGGATGGTCGCCGACGAGAACGCGTGGACCGCAAAGGAGGCGGCACGCTACCCCTCGCGGCTGGTCGGCTTCTGCAGCGTCAACCCGCTGAAGGACTACGCCGACTCCGATGTGGAACACTGCGCCGCGATCGGGCTGCGCGGGTTGAAGCTCCACTTCACGAGCTCGGCCGTGGACCTGTCGGACGCGGACCACGTGGCGCGCCTGAGGCGCGTGCTCGGCACGGCCAACCGGCTCCGCCTGCCGGTGCTCGTCCACCTGCGCACCCGGGCGATGGACTACGGCGTGCGCGAGGCCAACGTGTTCCTCGGCCACGTGCTGTTCGGCAGCGACTGGCCGGCCATGACGCCGGCCGACACGGCGGCGGCCATTCGCAGGTCGCTGCCGCTCCGGCCCGCCGAGATCGAAACCATCTTCGCCAACCGGGCACCATACCTGAGGTAGCGGGCGGCGCGCCGGGGCGACGATATAATGGTGGTCGCCATCAGCGCCGCCCTTGTGAGGAGTCTCCGTGCAGCATCGTTCGCTTCCCGGCCGTCAGGCGACGGCCGTTCCGATTCTCGGTTTCGGGTGCATGCGGCTTCCGATCGTCGGACGCGACCCGGCCGTCATCGACGAAGAGCGGGCCGACCCGCTCATCCGCTCGGCCATTTCGCGCGGTGTCACGTATCTGGACACCGCCTACCCCTATCACGGCGGCAACAGCGAGCTGTTCGTCGGCCGCCTGCTCGCCGGCGGCCTGCGTGAGAAGGTGCAGCTTGCCACCAAGCTGCCGACGTGGCTGATCAGGACCGAGGCCGATTTCGAGCGGCTCCTCGACGAGCAGTTGCGCCGCCTCCAGACCGGCTGGTTCGACTTCTACATGTTCCACGGCCTCGGCGGGGAGCGCTGGGAACTCGTCCGGCGGCTCCGGGGGCTCGAGGCCTTCGAGCGTGCCCGGGCGGACGGTCGCATACGCCACATCGGCTTCTCCTTCCACGGGTCGCCCGACGACTTCTCGACGATCGTGGACGCCTACGACTGGGACTTCTGCCAGATCCAGTACAACTTCATCGACGAGGAGTACCAGGCCGGCACGGCCGGGCTGCGGCGGGCGGCGGCGCGGAAGGTCGGCGTGTTCTCGATGGAGCCGCTCCGCGGCGGCACGCTGGGCGCGGGCGGGCCCGAAGCGGTCGAGGCGATCTGGGCGGAGGCGGCCGTGAAGCGGGCGCCGGCCGATTGGGCGCTGCGCTGGGTGTGGGATCACCCGGAAGTGGTGATGGCGCTCTCCGGGATGAACGCGCCCGAGCAGCTCGACGCGAACATCGCCACCGCCGAAGCCGCCCGGGCCGGGGCGATGACCTCGGACGAACGGGCGCTGGTGGCCCGCGTGCGCGACGTCTTCCGGGCGAGGATGAAGGTCGCCTGCACGACCTGCGGCTACTGCCTGCCGTGCCCGAACGGCGTGTCGATCCCCGACGTCTTCTCGAGCTACAACACCAGCGCGATGTTCGGCACGCTCCGGGCCGCGTCGGCCGTCTACCGCATGTACGTGATGGCCGGCGGCCGCGGCGCGGACAAGTGCGCCCGCTGCGGCGAATGCGAACCCAAGTGCCCCCAGCAGATCCCGATCCAGGACATGCTGGAGGTGGCGCACTCGCATCTCACGGAGTGAACGGCTTGCGCCTTACGGCCTACGCCATACGCCTCACGCCCGTGTCACGCCGTCAGGTGTGATCCTGCCGTCAGCCGTCAGCCGTCAGCCGTCGGCCGTCAGCCGTCAGCCGAGGGATCTACTGCCTGTCTTGCTGTCCGGAAGTCCCGTACAGCGCCTCGGCCGTCGGCCACTCCACCGCCGCCAAGGTGGCCGGCGTCGTCGTGGGCAGCGTGCGGTGTGGCACCACGAGCGGCTGCGTGACCGGGGGAGCCGAGCCGCGCTGGGGAATCTGGTAGGCCCGTCCAGCCGTGAGAACAGTGCTCTTCAGGCCGTTGGCCGCCATGATGGCCCGTGTCGAGGTGCCGTAGCGGGCGGCAAGCAGGCGCAGCGTCTGGCCCTTCTTCACCACGTACGACACCGTGTACACCGACGGCTTCATGAGGTTCAGCTGGACCAGCAGCGGGTGCGCCCGCCGCCCCATCTCCTGCGCCACCGCGTTGTAGAACCGGACGTGGTAATGCGTCCGGTGCCCGACGACGTGCTGGACGACCGCGTCTCTGAGGCCCCTGCCGCACTGGAACACGTGGTCCAGGAAGTCCTGGTCTTCGCCCAGGTTCAGCGCGTACTTGTAGAGCATCCGCTGGACGCGGGTGTCGAGCAGGATCATCTCCACGTCGGTGCGCGTCACGAGCGACCGGACCAGCGCCCAGTTCCGCGCCAGGTCGAAGTTGGCCGCCGTCGCCGGCAGGAACCACTGCGTGGTCCCCGACTTGTAATAGAACCCGACGTCGGCGTCCCGGCCGCCCTGGTGCGACTTGTGGCGCTTCAGATGCCCGCCGTTCGCCGCGCTGATGTCGCCGATGACGATGGGCGGCGTCTCCGGGAAGAGATCGTAGACGGTGTCGATGGCGGCCGCCAGGAAGGCGATGGTCTCCGACGTCGCGTACGAGTCGGCATTCGGCGCGATCTGCCAGTGGGGGTTCGAAGGCAGGGCCACGCTGTTGAAGAGCGAGGCGCGGCCGGGGGTGCCGATCGAGAGCGAGCCGAGCGATGTCGGGTCGGCGGCGATCCGCTCCATGAGTTCGTCGTCGCTCAGGTCGAGCAGGGCGGCGGGAGCCTCTGAGCCTTTCGGGGCCACCGCGGCGGTCGCCGGGCCTGCCGGCGCGACCGGCGACGGCGAGGCCAGACCGGCGGCGGGCAGGGCGATTATCCAGAGACCGGCAAGAGCTTTAGCGGCGGAAACCATAGGCGTACGTCCGTGCACTTTCCCCGATCCTCAACCTCAAGTCAAGTAGAATCATGCGGTTGGAGTCGTTCAGCCTCACTCGTGGTAAAAAGGACGCCATGAAGAAGATCGCTCCTGTCTTACTTATCGTCTGCACGGCGCTCGTCCTGCAGGCCGGCCAGAATACCGAGGTCGCTTCCTGGGAGCGGCAGGCCCAGAGCGTCACCATCACTCGCGACACCTGGGGCATCCCCCACGTCTACGGCAAGACCGACGCCGACGCCGTGTTCGGCGTCATCTACGCGCAGGCCGAGGACGACTTCAACCGGGTCGAAACCAACTACCTCAACTCGATGGGGCGGCTGGCCGAGGCCGAAGGGGAGTCGGCCGTCTACCGCGACCTGCGGATGAAGCTGTTCATCGACCCCGTGGACCTGAAGGCGCAGTACCAGAAGAGCCCGGCCTGGCTGAAGGCGCTCATGAACGCCTGGGCCGACGGCCTGAACTACTACCTGTACACCCACACCAACGTCCACCCTCGGGTCGTCACCCGGTTCGAGCCGTGGATGGCGCTCAGTTTCAGCGAAGGGAGCATCGGCGGGGACATCGAGAAGGTCAATCTCGGGCAGCTCGAGGCCTTCTACGGCCGCGGCCCGGAGGCCAGGCCCGCCCCGGAGGCGGATCCGGGCGGCGGCGACCGCGAGCCGAGGGGGTCGAACGGCGCCGCCATCGCCCCGGCCAACACGACGGGCCACCACGCGCTGCTGCTCATCAACCCCCACACCTCGTTCTTCTTCCGCGCCGAGGCGCAGATGGTGAGCAACGAGGGGCTCGACGCGTACGGCGCGCTCACCTGGGGGCAGTTCTTCATCTACCAGGGGTTCAACGACCGCGCCGGCTGGATGCACACCTCGAGCGCCGTGGACGACAGCGACGAGTACCTCGAGACGGTGGTCAGGAAGGGCGACGCCTACTTCTACCGCTACGGGGCCGAGGAGCGCCCGGTGAAGGCCGAGGTCGTCACCGTCCCGTACAAGACCGCCACCGGGATGGCGACGCGGCAATTCACCGTCTACCGGACCGAGCACGGACCCGTCGTCCGGAAGGCCGGCGACAAGTGGGTGAGCTTCGCCATCATGCAGGAGCCCCTCAAGGCGCTGATGCAGTCCTTCAGCCGGACCAAGGCCCGCACCTACAAGGCCTTCCGCGAGACGATGGAGCTGCACACCAACTCGTCGAACAACACCATCTACGCGGACGCCGACGGCAACATCGCCTATTTCCACGGCAACTTCATCCCGCGGCGCGACCCGAAGTTCGACTGGACCCGCCCGGTGGACGGCAGCGACCCGGCGACCGACTGGCACGGCGTGCTCTCGGTGGACGAGTCGCCGAAGCTGCTCAACCCGGCGAGCGGCTGGCTCTACAACACCAACAACTGGCCCTGGACCGCCGCCGGCGCGAGCAGCCCGAAGAAGGCCGACTTCCCGGCCTACGTGGACAGCGGGAGCGAGAACCCGCGGGGGCTGCACGCCATCCGGGTGTTCGACCACCGCAAGGACTTCACGCTGGACGGCCTGCTCGCGGCCGCGTTCGACAGCTACCTGCCGACGTTCGGCGAGGACATCCCGGCGCTCGTCAAGGCCTGGGACGGCCTGCCCGCCGGCGACGCGCTCAAGGCGAAGACGGCGGACGCGGTCGCCGTCCTGCGGGCGTGGGACTTCCGCTGGGCCGGGTCGTCGGTGGCCACCTCGCTGGCCGTCTACTGGGGCGAGGACGCCGGCCGCCGCCTGTCGGCCGAGATTCGCAGGTCGGGCAAGTCGGCCGACGACTACATCGCCGAGGGGGCCGCGCCGCGGACGCTCGTCGAGTCGCTGGCCGCCGCGTGCGACCGCCTGTCGGCCGACTTCGGCACGTGGCGCACGGCGTGGGGCGACATCAACCGCTACCAGCGCAACAACGGCGACATCGTCCAGCGCTTCGACGACGCGGCGCCGAGCATCCCGGTGCCCTTCCCGTCGGCGCGGTGGGGATCGCTGGCGTCGTTCGGCGCGCGGACCTACCCGGGGACGAAGAAGATGTACGGGACGAGCGGCAACAGCTTCGTGGCGGTGGTGGAGTTCGGCGACCGCGTGCGCGCGCGGGCGGTGTCGGCGGGCGGTGAGAGCGGCGACCCGACGTCGCCGCACTTCGGCGACCAGGCCGCGCGCTACGCGAGCGGCAACCTGCGGGAGGTCTACTTCTACCCGGAGCAGCTCCGGGGGCACGTCGAGAGGGAATACCATCCGGGGAAGTAGAGAGGCTCCAGGCTCCGGGCTTCGGGCTCCGGGCGGCGCCGCGCGCGTCACGCGTGACAGGCCCGAAGCCTGAGGCCAGTGGCCTGAAGCCGCCCGCTAGGCCCCGTTCGCGGGCTCCGCCGTCGCCGCTATGGCCGGCCCCGAGCGGGCCAGCGCGTTGTTGATCGCCCGCAGGCCGAGCCACCACTGCGACTTCGGCCGCCGGTTCGCCTCGTCCATCATCCGCGGCAGGTCCTCGAGCGGGTGGAACTGGACGTGGCCGCCGATCAAGCCGATGAACGACGCGTTCGGCCGCTCCTCGGCGGCTTGCTCGATCAGGTAGCCCACCGAGCGGCGCGCCAGCTTGGTCGCCTGGATCCGGTCGAACGGCGACGGGTCGCCTCCCTGCTGCAGGTGGCCGAGGATGCTCTCGCGCACGGCGAACGCGCCGCCGCTCTCCTCCTCGAACAGCGCTCGCATGAAGTTGGTGTCGTACGTCGGGTTCGCGTCCTCGTTGCGGATGATGAGGCCCAGGCGCTTCCCCTCGCGGAACCCCCGGACGAGGACATCCAGGTCCTCCTTCATCGACTTGAGCGTGACCCCTTCCTCGTGCAGGTAGACGCGCTCGGCGCCCGTGGCCAGGCCGCTCATCAGCGCCAGGTAGCCGCACCGCCGGCCCATCACCTCGACGATGTAGCAGCGCCGCTCGGCGACGGCCGACTGCTTGATCTTGTCGACGACGGTGACGATGCTGTTGAGCGCCGTGTCGGCGCCGATGCTCAGCTCGGTGCCGGGCAGGTTGTTGTCGATCGTGGCGGGCAGGCAGACCAACGGGATCTCGAACGCCGGGAAGTTGGCCCGCTCCTGGAGGAGGCGGTAGGCCCCCTGGTAGCCTTCCCACCCGCCGACGACGAGCAGCCCTTCGATCCCGCGCCGCTCGATCGTCTTGGCGATGGCGTGGAAGTCGGGGCCGTTCGGGACCACCCGGTTGGTGCCGAGCTCCGAGCCGCCGAGCGGCGCCCAGCCGTTCACGCTCATCCACGCCATCGGCTGCAGGTCGTCGTCGATGAGCCCCTGAAAGCCGCGGCGGACGCCGAAGATCTCGTGGCCGTGGTCGATCGCAATGCGCACGGCCGCGCGAACGGCGGTGTTCATACCCGGGGCTGGCGCGCCGACGTTGAGGATCGCCAGCCGGAGCCGCCGCTGGCCCGGCTGGGGCGGGTGGGGCAGGGCGCGCAGCAGCGTCTGCAGCGTGCCGGCCGCGGTGACGAAGGCGTGGCCGCGCAGCTCCATGGCCTGTGCAAACTCGTGCGCCTCGAGCCGCGAATTGATCTCGCGTGTTTTGGCCACGCACTCGGTCAGCGGGATGCGGACCACGCGGTTGCCGCTGACGCCGATCACCTGGGATTGCTCGTCGGCCTCGCCCGCGACGAGCGATTCGACGGCGGCGTGGCCGACGATCGTGCCGAGGTTGCGGTCGTAGGCGCTTGGCGCGCCCCCCCGCTGGACGTGGCCGAGCACCGTGATGCGGACCGACTGCCCGAGCCCCGCCTCGAGCACCTGCTGCAGCCGCTCGCTTGTGATGGGACGCCCCTGCCGGTCGGTCGCCCCCTCCGAGAGGACCACGATCGCGTCGCGGCGTCCGGCCGCGCGGCCGGCCTTGAGCGCCGCCACCATCTCGGTCTCCCAGTCATCCGACTCCGGCGGCTGTTCCGGCAGGAACACCCAGTCGGCGCCGGTCGAAAGCGCGCCCATCAGCGCGAGGTAGCCGCAGTGCCGGCCCATCACCTCGACGACGAACGTCCGCTGGTTGCTCGAGGCCGTGCTGGAGATGGCGTCGATCGCCTCGGTGATCCGGTGCAGCGCCGTGTCGGCGCCGATCGTCATGTCGGTGCCGTACGCGTCGTTGTCGATCGAGCCGACCAGGCCGACCACCGTCAGGCGCGGGTGGCGGAGCGCGGTCTCGACCGGGATCGCCTGGCTGGTCACCAGCTCGCCGACCAGATCCGGCCACTCTCGGCGAAACTGGTCGGCGCCGGTGAGGCTGCCGTCGCCGCCGATGACGACGAGGCTGTCGATCCCGGCGTCGAGGAGCGTGCGCGCGGCGGTCAGCCGCCCCTCGCGCGTCCGGAACTTGTCGGACCGCGCCGTGCCGAGAATCGTCCCGCCGCGGTGGATGACGCCGCCGACCGAGTTCCACGCCATCGGGCGGACGCGCTCGCGCCCTTCGATGAGCCCGTTGAACCCTTCGTGGATCCCGAAGACCTCGAGGCCGTGGTCGAGCGCCGTCCGCACCACGGCCCGGATTGCCGCGTTCATCCCCGACGCGTCGCCGCCGCTCGTCAGGACGCCGATTCGCTTGTTCGCCAACGCCATGCTCCTTGCGCCTTACGCCTCACGCCTTACGCCTCACGCCTTACGCCTTGCGCCTTACGCCTTGCGCCTTACGCCTTACGCCTCGCGGCGCAGGGCGCTGGGCGGAGGTCGGACCTCGGCCGGCGGGCCAGCGCCGGCGCTCGACGTATGTTACTGCTCTTTTCTTTTCATGCCGCCCGTGACACTGTAAACTCAGTCGCGAGCACTCGGGACGCGGACAACCGCAAGGGAGAACGTCGTTGCAGACTGAACTCAGGGCCTGGACGGTCCAGGACTCGAGCGAGTTGTACAACATCGGTGGGTGGGGTCGGGATTTCTTCTCGATCAACGAGTCCGGCAACGTCGAAGTGACGCCCGCGGGCCCGGGGACGCTGAAGATCGACCTCAAGGAACTGGTGGACGATCTCCAGAGCCGCGGCCTCAACCTCCCGATCCTGATCCGGTTCTCCGACGTCCTGCGCGTGCGCCTCGAGCAGCTGTTCGGCGCGTTCCAGCAGGCGATCGTCGAGAACGACTACAAGGGCGTCTTTCGCGGCGTCTACCCGATCAAGGTGAACCAGCAGCGCCACGTGGTCGAGGAGCTGATGGAGCACGGCCGCCCGTTCAACCTCGGGATCGAGGCCGGGTCGAAGCCCGAGCTGCTGGTGGCGCTCGCGCTGCAGGAGAACCCCGAGGCGCTGATCCTCTGCAACGGCTACAAGGACCGCGCCTTCATCGAGACGGCGCTGCTCGCGCAGAAGCTCGGGCGCCGCGTCGTCATCACGATCGACCGGATGGGCGAGCTCGACACGATCCTCGCGGCCGCCGCGGAGCTCGACCTGCGGCCGGTGATCGGCGTCCGCGCGCGCCTGACGACCAAGGGCGCCGGCAAGTGGGTGGAGTCGACCGGCGACCGGTCCAAGTTCGGCCTGACGACGGCCGAGATCGTGGCGACCGTGGACCGGCTGCGCGACCTGGGGATGCTCGACTGCCTGCAGCTCCTGCACTTCCACATCGGGTCGCAGATCACCAACATCCGCGCGGTCAAGGACGCCCTGAAGGAGTCGAGCCGCATCTTCGTCGAGCTCTACCGCCTCGGCGCGAACATGCACTACCTCGACTGCGGCGGCGGCCTCGGCGTGGACTACGACGGCAGCCAGACCAACTTCCACTCGTCGGTCAACTACACGCTGCAGGAATACGCCGCCGACATCGTCAGCCAGGTGGCCGAGGCGTGCAACGCGACGGGCGTGCCGCACCCCGACCTGGTGACCGAGTCGGGGCGCGCGCTGGTGGCCCACCACTCGCTGCTCGTCTACAACGTGCTGGCGACCAACGAGATCCTCGTCGGCCGCGCGCCCGAGGCGCCGTCGAAGGGCGACCACCAGGTCCTGCACAGCCTGTGGGAGGCCTACAGCGGCGTGTCGCGGAAGAACTTCCAGGAGGCCTACCACGACGTCCTCCAGATCAAGGAGGACGCGATCACGGCCTTCAACCTCGGCGTGATCGACCTCAACGCGCGCGCCAAGGTCGAGCAGATGTTCTGGGCGACGTGCGAGAAGCTGCTCAAGATCGTCCGCGACCTCGAGTACGTGCCGGACGAACTCGAGGGGCTCGAGCGCCAGTTGAGCGACACGTACTACTGCAACTTCTCGCTCTTCCAGTCGATGCCCGACCACTGGGCGGTCAAGCAGCTGTTCCCGACCATCCCGATCCACCGGCTGAACCAGCAGCCGCTGCGCCGCGGGATCATCGCCGACCTGACGTGCGACAGCGACGGGAAGATCGACCAGTTCATCGACCTGCGCGACGTGAAGGGGTTCCTCGAACTCCACAGCCCGAACGGCGGCGAGTACCTGGTCGCCACCTTCCTCGTCGGGGCCTACCAGGAGATCCTCGGCGACCTGCACAACCTGTTCGGCGACACCGACGCGGTCCACGTCAAGGTGGACGGCGACGACTACACCGTCGAGAAGGTGGTGAAGGGCGACTCGGTGGCCGAGGTGCTCTCCTACGTGCAGTACGACCAGCGCGACCTCATCGCGCGCGTGCGCCGGTCGGTCGAGGCCGCGCTGCGCGAGAAGCGCATCACGATGGCGGAGTCGGGGCGCTTCATGAAGCGCTACGAGGAGGCGCTCGGGGGCTATACGTATCTCGCCGTTGGCGAGTAGAAGGCCCAAGGCTCAGGGCTCACGGCTCAAGCCAAGAGGCTCGAGGCTATCCCCGGCCGGATGCGGCATACCGGTCCAGCGTCTCGACGAACGGCCTGACCGTGGGCGTGACCGGCACGGTATCCCTGACCAGGATGTCCCTCGTCGTCACGTCTCGGCCATAGACCTCGCGATTCGCGCGCCTGTCGATCGTCAACGCCGCGCCGGTCAGGGCCACTCCGGCGAAGACCCCCTTGCTGCGGGAGTACGTATAGATCGCCGATTCCAGCAGGACGTTGGTGCCGGCGGCTGCCGTGCGCCCGAGCGGTCCGGCGGCGACCGACGCGTCCGCGCCCAACTTGAGCCTTCCCCTGAGCAGCGGCCGGATTCCCTCGCTGTTGGTGAAGACGAGGACATAGTCGGTCGAGGACACACCGATCTGCAGTCCGAAGCTCCCGCCCGTGAGTTCGACATAGCAGGGCGGGCCCCACGAACCGTTCTTCAAGCGTTGGGAAACGACGCCTTTCCCATAGCTGCCGCCGAAGAAGAACGCCCCTCGCACGTCATGCGGTATCACCGCGATGGCCGTCGCGTTCTCCAGCAGCTCCCGGGGAATGCCGCTGTCGGGCGCCGCCATCAGATGCCTCACGACCGCGGCCGCCCTGTCGATGCGGGTTCTCGCGTCGTGGTCGTCGGCGCGCACAGGCGCGGCCAACCCTATCAGCGCGAGCACCAGGAAGACGTGAGAGACTGCGCGCCAGGCGCGCGTTCGTCGCGAGTTCATACGATATCCCCTCGAGATGGTCGGGCGGAAAGACCGACTCTTCCCTACGGCCGCCTGACGTTCTCATGAACCAACATAGATCGGCGGCAGGGTTCACGAGAATATATCCATCGGGGTACATCTCCCTTTGCCGCGCAGACCCGCGGTTCAGGTTCGCAGGCTCAGACCGCACAGCCGTACTTCGTCCTTCCTCCTTCGCACGATCGCACGATCGCGAGCTACCTAGATTGCCCGGCTTCGAGTCGCCTTTGTGATCTGACCGTCCAGCGCCACCAGGTCCGCACCGAGCATCCCCGCCAGCCACACGTAGGCCGCGTCGTAAGCGGTGAGGCCGGTGTCGAGCGCCAGGCGGGTCAGGTCGGCCGTGTCCACCTCGACCCAGGTGATGCCGGCTCGCGGCCCGAACGCCTCGGCGAGCGCCAACAAGATCACGCGCGCCTGCTCCGGCTGTCGCCGGATCTTCTTCCGCGCGACGTTGGCCAGCTCGAACTTCAACAACAGGGGAGCGGCGACGGCCGCACCCTCCAGCCGGCGCGCGACCTCATCCGCCCCGGGTTCGTTGAAGGCGATGGCGGCCAGCGCGGACGCATCGACGACGACGCGGGTCACCGGCGGTCCCTGGACTGGCGCACGAGGCGTGCCGCGTTGGCGGGCGTCTTGACGCCGAGCGCCCGGACACGCTCGAGCAGCGCACGGGCCTCGAACGGGGTCTCGCGGGCCGCGTCCTCGAGGATCGACATCAACTCTCCCTGCAAGGAGCGGTGATTGCGGTGCGCGCGCGCCCGGATCGTTGCGGCGAGCTCGTCGGGAACGGTCTTGATGGACAGCGTGACAGGCATCGATGGCTCCAGAATGGATCCATTATGGAGCCAACGCCTCGCGAGGCTCAAGGCCCAAGCCAGGAGGCTCAAGACTCAAGACTCAAGACTCAGGGCTCAGGGCCATACCTCGAACTTCGTACTTCCCACTTCCCACTTCGTACTTCGCACGATCGCACGATCGCAAGATCGATCGATGTTCAGAGGGAGTCCCGCAGCAGGTCCCTGTACGACCCCGGCGTCGTCTTCTTCGGCAACTGCAGCCGCTCGCAGAGGTCAGCCATCAGCCGGGCCGACCCGCGGCCCGCGCGCTCCATCAGCACTTCGATCTCGACGAACGTGCCGAGGCCGGCCACCCGGTCGAGGTGGATCCGCGCGCCGTCGACCAGAAACACCTCGCGCGTCTTGCGGACGACCGTCTCGACGCCGAGTGCCGCGGTCAGCAGGCGCAGGGCCGCATCGGCTTCGCTCACCGCCCATTTGAGGTAGCGGCTTTCTCGCGCGCCCTTCCGCTTCGGGCGCTCGTAATAGATGAGCTCGCTCGTGCCGCCACGGACCACCCGCAGCTTGAGGTAGCCGCGGTCCACGCGAAAGTAGTGGTCGGCCTGGCGCAGGACGGCCGCCCGCCTGCAGCCGGGAATGGCGGCCGCCCGCCGCCGGTACGGCGCGAGCGACGCCACCTGCACCTTGATCTCGAGATTGTGGGGCACGGGGTCTTCCTCCTTCGGTGAACGGCGGGGCTGAAGCCCCGCCCTACACTCGGTCACGCCTGAGCCCCGAGCCTTGAGCCTTGAGCCCTTCTATGAAGCGGCCTCTCGCGTCAAGCGGTGGATTTCGTCCGTTCCGCTCGTCGTGTCCTCGCGTGCGTTCCCCCCGAAGACAAACGTCCAGTGAGCGCGCGGCTCACCCCTCACCCGCGGGCGGGTGAGGCGCGCGCGCACGGCCGCCGGGGCATCCACGCCGTGGGCTCACCTGTCGAGTACGCTCAATCCGCGAGCGTGTCTCACCCTTCTATTCGTGCTCAGCATGGGCGGCCGTGGCCGCCGGCACATGAGAAGGTCCGAGAGCGGGGGCGGCGCCATCTGAGCCTCGACACTGACCGTCTGTCACGGGCTCACTCGCGCTCACCCCCGGATGACGCCCCCGGTGTCGTCGCCAAGCGTCCCCGCGAGTCGCCGGGTCTACGCCGCCAGGGCGCCCGCGTCCGTCCTCGTCCGTGGGGCGGTCCGGTCAAACGCGGTCCCATCGCGCCACATCGCATAGAGGATGCGCGCCAACCGCCGCGCCAGCGCCACCGCGGCGATCCGCTTCCCCCGGCGCGCGGCCAAGGCCACGGCCCACGTGTGGAGCGGCCAGTCCTGGGTCTCGCGGCCGCACAGGATGCCCCAGCCCGCTTGCACCAACAGCCATCGCAGACGCGACGGGCCGGCTTTACTGATATGGCCCGCGCGCCGCCGATCCCCGCTGCTGTCGTCCCTCGGCGCCAGCCCCAGATAGCTCACCACCTGCCCGGCGTGCGTAAACCGCGTCGGCGTATCCAGCGTCGCCACGAACGCCGCGCTCGTCACCGGCCCGATGCGCGGGGCCGTCTGCAGGCGTTGCATATCCGCATCCTGCGCGACGTGCGCGGCCAGTTGCGCGTCGGCGCCCGCCAGGGCGACCTCTAGCCCGTCCAGCACCATCAGCAACGGCGCCACCGTCGCCGCGAGATCCGGCGGGAGGGCCACCGCCCGCAGTCGCGCCGCAAACCCCTCCGCGGCGCCTGACGCCACCCGCAGCCCCTCCGCCCGCACCGCCGCCCGCAGCGTCGCGATCAGCCGCGTGCGCGTGCGGACCAGCGCCTCCCGCACCGTCAGCGCCTCCCGCACCACCCGCCGTCCGCGCGACACCCGATGCACGGGCCGATACGTGCCCCGCAGACTCGCCTCCGCCAACGCCGCCGCGTCCCGGGGGTCATTCTTGTGTCGCCCTCCGCGTCGACGCGGATACATCGGCGCGTAACTCGGGTCCACCACCCACACCCGATGCCCCAGCCCCTCCACCACCTGCGCCACCCACTCGCTCTCCGTGCTGGCCTCGATCAGGACCTGGCCCGGCGCCTGGTGGCCCAGCATGGCCTCAAACCGGTCCCGCCGGGTCTGGATCCGCTGCTGCCGCACCTCCCCCGTCGCGTCGTCCAGCCAGCAGATTTGACTTTCCCGTTTGTGTAGATCGATGCCAATATGCTGCACGGTCGATCTCCTCTCTGCGCCTTGAGCGCGTTACTCAACTGTGGAGCGGTCACGCTACCACGCTGAGGAGATCGGCCGCTTCATCCTATCTGAGCCCGTAGTCTACCCTGTTGGCCCTCCGGCCCTCCTTCGGATAACATTTGACAATTGGGCGTGTTCGCCCGGACGTTAACGACGGAGCCCTGACAGTCCCATGAGCAAGAACTACATCTTCTCGTCCGAGTCGGTCGGCGAGGGCCATCCCGACAAGGTGTGCGACACGATTTCCGACGCGGTGCTCGACGCCTGCCTCGCCCAGGACAAGTACAGCCGCGTGGCCTGCGAGACCTACGCCAAGAGCAACCTCGTCGTCATCGGCGGCGAGATCACGACCAAGGCCCGGCTCGATTTCAACGAGATCGCGCGCGAAGCGATCCGCGGCATCGGGTATACCCACGACGATGACGTGTTCCACGCCGACAAGGTGCTCATCATGAACGCCATCACGTCGCAGTCGCCCGACATCGCGCAGGGCGTGGACGCGCGGGCGGCGGTGGGCAAGGAGAAGGCGGAGCAGGGCGCGGGCGACCAGGGGCTGATGTTCGGCTACGCCTGCAACGAGACGCCGGAGCTGATGCCGGCGCCGATCATGTACGCCCACCAGCTCGGCGCCGAGCTGACGCGCGTGCGCAAGACCGGCAAGGTGGCCTGGCTTCGACCCGACGCGAAGAGCCAGGTGTCGGTGCGCTACGAGAACGACCAGCCCGTGGAGATCACCAGCGTCGTCATCTCGACGCAGCACGCGGCGAACGCGAGCCACCGCACGATCCGGAACTTCTGCATCGAGGACATCGTCAGGCCGATCCTGCCGGCGCACCTGATCACCCGCAGGACCAAGATGCTCATCAACCCGACGGGCCGCTTCGTGGTCGGCGGGCCGCAGGGAGACACCGGCCTGACGGGCCGCAAGATCATCGTCGACAGTTACGGCGGCATGGGCCGGCACGGCGGCGGCGCCTTCTCGGGCAAGGACCCGAGCAAGGTGGACCGCAGCGGCGCTTACATGGGGCGCTACGTCGCGAAGAACATCGTCGCGGCGGGCCTGGCCACCAGCGCCGAGATCCAGCTCGCCTACGCCATCGGCTATCCCGACCCGGTCAGCGTCTGCGTCAACACCTTCGGCACCGCGCTGCCCGGGCTGACCGACGAGCAGATCGAGAAGGCCGTGAGCGAGGTGTTCAGCTTCAAGCCGGCGCACATCATCAAGCAGCTCGACCTGCTGCGGCCGATCTACGGCAAGACGACCAACTACGGCCACTTCGGCAAGAACGACCCGGACCTGACCTGGGAGCGGACCGACAAGGTCAATGCGCTCAAGAGGGCGGTGAGGTAGCGGCACGTTCAGTGGAGTGGCCAGTTGCCGTTTGTCAGTTGTCAGTCTGTCACGCGTGATCGACTGACCACGGGCAACTGACGACTGGCCACTACTCCGGCTTGCCCGCCTTCACGAGCCTGAGCGTCTCCGCATCCCGCTTCCCACCGAAATACCCCTCCAGCACCCTGCCGAAGACCGACCCGGGCTGAGAGGCCAGGTCGAACAGCGTCATCGAGGAGTGCAGCTTCAGGTCGTCCGGGTAGTCGAAGATGTCGGACGCCGTGCGGCCGGGGAGGCCGAGCAGCGCGCCCGCGCATTCGGCCAGCCGCGCGCCGAGGACCGGGTGGTCCAGGTACGCGCGGGCCTCGTCCAGGCTCTTGATGGCGAATTGCCGCGCGGTGGGACTCGAACCAAGTCCCTCGAATTGCGGGAAGACGAACCACATCCAGTGCGTTCGCTTGCGGCCTCCCCGCAGTTCCGCCAGGGCTGCCGGGTAGACGCCTTCCTGCGCGGCCAGGAAGCGCTGCAGATCGAAGGGATCGGGGGACATCGGGCCACCGTCGGGGGACAGAGTACCGATGCGTCAGTGGCCAGGTGCCAGTGGTCTGCGGTCAGTCTGTTCGCGTGACAGACTGGCAACCGGCAACTGACGACTGGCCACTACGCGATACCGCGTACTCTGGTACTTCCTACTTCTTACTTCTTACTTTCCGCCACGATTCCCCTGCGCTTGAGCATCCACTCGATGCTCGGGTCCTTCCCGCGGAATTGGCGGTACAGCGCGGCGTAGTCGCTCACGTTGCCGCGCGACAGGATCATGGTGCGGAACCGGTCGCCGTTGGCCCGCGTGAGCCCGCCGTTGTCCATGAACCACTGGAACGCGTCGTTGTCCAGCATCTCGGCCCACAGGTAGGCGTAGTAGCCGGCGTCGTACCCGTTCGCCCAGATGTGCAGGAAGTAGCTCGACCGGTAGCGCGGCGGCACCGGCGCGAAGTCGACGCCCGTCTTCTTGAGCGCCTCGATCTCGAACGCGTCCGGGTTCTGGACCGGCGCGGAGGCGGGCAGCGTGTGCCACATCATGTCCAGCTCCGCGGCGCCCAGCACCTCGGTCAGCGCGTAGCCCTGGTTGAACGTCTCGGCCTTGCGGATCTTGTCGGCCAGCGCCAGCGGCATCGGCTGGCCGGTCTTGTGGTTGATGGCGAAATGCTCCAGCACCTTCGGGTAGAGCGCCCAGTGCTCGTTGATCTGCGAGGGCAGCTCGACGAAGTCGCGCGCGACGTTGGCGCCCGAGAGCGTCGGGTAGGTCGAGTTGGCGAACATGCCGTTGAGCGCGTGGCCGAACTCGTGGAACATCGTCGTCACGTCGTCGTAGCTGAGCATGGCCGGCTGGCCCGGCGCCGGCTTGGTGAAGTTGGCGACGTTATAGACGACGGGCCGCCCGCCGATCAGGGTGGACTGCTGCGTGAAGGTGTCCATCCACGCGCCGCCGTTCTTGTTGTCGCGCTTGAAGTAGTCGCAGTAGAACAGTGCCAGCGGCTTGCCGTCGGCGTCGAATACGTCGAACACCCGCACGTCCGGCTGCCAGACCGGGAGGTCGTGGCGCTCCTTGAAGCTGATGCCGTAGAGTTCGTGCGCGGCGTAGAACACGCCGTCCTGGAGGACCCGGTTCAGCTCGAAGTAAGGCGCCAGCTCCGCGCTGTTCAGGTCGTACTTCGCCTTGCGGACCTGGTCCGCGTAGAAATCCCAGTCGGAGGCCGTGAGGGTGAAGCCGCCGTGCTGCGTGTCGATGAGCGCCTGGATGTCGGCGGCCTCGCGTGTGGCGTTCGCCACGGCCGGCGGGACCAGCCGGCCGAGGAACTGCTCGACGGCCGCCGGCGTCTTGGCCATCTGGTTCTCGAGCGACCAGGCGGCGTGGTTCGGGAAGCCGAGCAGCACCGCCCGCTTCGCGCGCAGGGCGGCGAGCCTGGCGATCGTGTCGCGGGTGTCGTTGGCGTCGCCGTGCTCGGCGCGGTTCCACGAGGCGGCGAAGAGCTTCTCGCGGGTGGCGCGGTTCGAGAGCGAGGAGAGCGTCGGCTGCTGCGTCGTGTTCTGCAGCGGGATCAGCCACTGGCCCTCGAGGCCCCGCCCCTTGGCGGCGAGCGCCGCCGCGTGCAGCTCGTCGGTGGACAGCCCCGCGAGGTCCGACGCCTTCGAGGTCATGAGCGCCCCGGCCTTGGTCGCGGCGAGCAGCTGGTTCATGAACTTCGCCATCAGCGACGCTTCCTGCTCGTTGAACGCCTTGAGCGTGGTCTTGTCGGCCTCGGACAGCTTGGCGCCCGCGTGCACGAATCGCTTGTAGTAGTACTCGAGCAGGCGGTCGGACTGGGGATCGAGCTTCAGTTCCGCGCGCCGGCCGTAGACGGCCTCGATCCGCTTGAACAGCCTGTCGTTCAGGAAGATGGCGTCGCCGTGCGCGGCCAGCTTCGGCGCCACTTCTTCCTGGAGCGCCTGCAGCGTCGGGTTCGTGTTCGCCGACGACAGGCCGCCAAAGACCATCTCCACGCGGGTCAGCAGCTGCCCGCTCTTCTCGAGCGCCACCAGCGTGTTGTCGAACGTGGGCGGGGCCGGGGTGTCGGCGATGGCCTTGATCTCGGCGATCTGGGCCTTCATCCCGGCCTCGAAGGCCGGCTTGAAGTCGCCGTCCTTGATCTTGTCGAACGGCGGCGCGCCGAACGGCAGCGTGCTCGGCGACATGAGCGGGTTGGGACGCGCCGAGGGCGGTGGAGTTTGAGTCGTCGTCATGGGACCTGCCGACCAGGTTGAGACGGAAACGGCGCCGATGACGAGCGCACCGGCGAGCACGAACGGAAGATGGCGGGACATGAAGAGCATCCTCTCTGAAACCCCGCCGCGCACGGGCGGCGGCGCCTCAGAGCATCATACCCCTCCCGGCACGACAGGCGGAAAGGCGGAAAAGCGTCGGGCCGTTCGCAAGGCGTAAGGCGTAGGGCGCAAGGCGTAAGGCGTAGGGCGTGGGGCGTAAGGCGTAAGCCGGCCGATGAGGCGCCGGTCGTGGCCCGGTTCGTCGCGCCGGGCTCAGCTCGGCGGACCTCGCCAAATTCGCCCTTTGCGCCGACCCGGTCCGCGCCCGGCTCTCCAGTGCGGGTCGTGAGGCGTAAGGCGTAGGGCGTAAGGCGTAGGATGGTGTCATGCGCGTCTTGATCACCGGTGCCACCGGGTTCATCGGCCGGGCGCTCGTCCCCGCGCTTCAGCGGGAGGGGCACACCGCGGTGGCGTGGGTCCGTTCCGAGCCGCGCGCGCGCGCCAGGCTCGGGGCCGACATCGAGCTCGTAGACGCCACGACGGGGCCACGCGGCCTGGCCGCCGTGGTCGAGACATGCGACGGCGTCGTCAACCTGGCGGGGGAGCCCATCCTGGGCGCCCGCTGGACCGCGACGCGGCGCGCCACGCTGCGCAGGAGCCGTGTCGGCGTCACGGTCGATTCTCGTTGGAGCGATCACGGCGGCCCGGCAGCGCCCGCGCGTGCTCGTCTCGGGCAGCGCGGTCGGGTACTACGGCGACCGGGCGGACGAAGTGCTGACGGAGGACTCGGCACCGGGCAGCGGCTTCCTGGCCGACCTGTGCCGGGAGTGGGAGGCCGAGGCCCGAGGGGCCGAAGCGCTCGGCCTGCGGGTGGTCGTCCTGCGGACGGGCGTCGTCCTCGGCCGCGGCGGCGGCGCGCTCGAGCAGATGCTTCCGGCGTTCCGGTTGGGCGCCGGCGGCCCGATCGGCTCCGGCCGGCAATACCTGCCGTGGATCCACCTGCACGATCTGACCGCCGCCATCCTCGCCGCGCTGGACGACGACCGGGTGCGCGGGCCGGTCAACGGCGTGGCGCCGAAGCCCGTCGCCAGCCGGGACTTCGCCAAGGCGCTCGGCCGCGCGCTGCGGAGGCCAGCCGTGCTGCCGGCGCCGGCCTTCGCGCTGCGGCTGTTCTTCGGCCAGGCCGCCGAGGTCATGCTCGCCAGTCAGCGCGCCGTGCCGGCGGCGCTCGAGCGCCTCGGATTCCCGTTCGCCTTTCCGACGCTCGACGCGGCACTGGCCGACGCGCTGGCCGACGAGCCCCGGCGGGTCTGAAGACTCGCCCTACAGACGGTCTTTCCCGGCGTGCGGCTCACGGCCGGCGACTGGCGGCGGGGCTCCGCGTGACGGCTGTGACACCGCCGCAAGGCGCAAGCCGCAAGCCGGTGGCGGCACGCCACGAGCCGCACGCCGTTACGGCCTCGCGGCTTTTCGCCAGGGCCGGAGCCCGGGGTAGGGCGTACGGTTTCGGTACACGATCCAGAATGCCGCGGTCAGGATGGCTGCGCCGGCCAGAAAGACGCCCCACCCGGCCTTGTCGATCGGAAGCTCGAAATGTCCGAGCAGGAGTCCCGTCGCGTTGTTGAGCGCGTGCCAGACCATCGCCGGGAAGATCGATCCGGTGAGCAGCGTGATCGCGGCCAGCAGCACGCCGAGGAACGCCGTCGGGGCAATCCTGAACAGCGACACGTGGAAGAACCCGAACACGAGGCCGACGACTACCGCGAGCGCCGCCGGATGCAGCCGGCCCCGCAGCCCGTGCAGCAGGGCGCCGCGGAAGGCGATCTCTTCGAAGATCCCGGGAAGGACCGTCAGCAGGGGCACGATCTGCCACAGCGGGACCTTCTCGGGCATCAGTTGCTGGCCGAAGCTCTCCAGCATCTGCGGCGACACCGGCAGGACCAGACTCGCGAGCTTGAAGACGCCGACGCCGGTCACGAGACCCGCGGGGGCGGCGACGAGAACGGCGAGCCACACGGCCGGCTTCACGGGCCGAAGCGCCAGCACTTGCCGGTAGTCGAGCCGGTAGCGCCGGATCATCAGGACGGTGCCCCCGAAGAAGATGCCGACGACGTTGATGAGCACCTGCACGCGGATGTCGGCGTCGCCCGGCATGTTCAACGCGATGACGAACACCAGCGCCCACATCACCGCGAACCACCGCAGCACGTGACGGGGGAACAGGGCCGGGCCGCCCCTGAGGTCGGCGCTGTCGGCCTCGCTCGCCGTGATGAGCTTCTCGGTGGACAGCGTTCGCACCGCGAGCCGTGACGTCCAGAGCGCGGCCATCGCCGTCACGACCCAGGCCGCCACGATCATCGGCCAGTCGAACTCGCCGATGAGGACCTCCTTCACCGCGACGCTCAGGTTTGCCACGGGCACCACGACGATCGCCGATCGCAGCGTCACGCCGGGCAGGAAGGGCGCCAGCGCCGGGACCATCCCGAGCAGGAAGACGGGGAAGAAGTAGAGCTGCGCCTCCTTGTAGGACCTGGCGTACCCCGACACCAGCAGCAGGACGCTCGACGCGAGCGCGGCCACGGGCAGGTAGAGCACGAGCAGCAGCAGCGCCACGTGCGGCGGCACGGCGGCCGCGAAGCCGGCCGAGACCGGGATCAGCTTCAGGCTCACGTAGACGAGGAAGTTCATCACCTGGATCACGGTGATCACGAGCGCCACCGAGAGGATGACCAGGTGCTTGGCGGTGATGATCTCGATGCGGCTGGCCGCGCTCGTGAGCAGCGTCTCGAGCGTGCCCCGCTCCTTCTCCCCGGCGAGCGAGTCGGTGGCCACCACGGCGCCGCCCGACATGATGAACATGAGGAGCATGATCGTCAGCAGCCGGCCGAGCGTCAGCCCGGCCACCTGGCCAACGGTGGCGACGTCCCGATCGACGACGGCCCCGACCTGCGCGGGGTTCACCGGGAATCCGCGATCGGTGAGCAGTTCGTCGCGTCGCGCCTGCCGGACCTCGCGCAGGGCGTCCCGCATCTTCGCGGCCCCGCTGGCGGACAGATCGCGGTCGGCCCGGAAGACGATGCGGACCGACGGCGCCCCCGGCCTGGGGACCTCGGGGCCGCCGGTGTCGGTTGGCGTCTGCTCCGCGGCCCCGCCCGACGTCGCGGGACCTTTCACCGCCGCGGTCTTCCGCTCGGCGTCGCGCCGGGCGTCCTCGGCCCGGCGGCCCTCCAGGTAGAAGGCAATGTCGCCCTTCTCGAGCGCCCCGCCCGGCGACTTGACCTCGACCTCCCTGAACCTGAACCCCCCGCCGCCCCCGGCGGTTCCCCGCGGCGCGCGCGGCGCGATCGACCCGACGAGGGATCGCACCGCGCCGGCCTCGCTGCCGGTGACGGCGTAGGCGTAGGTGGTCCCGGCCAGCGTCCGCTCCCGCCGCTGCTGGGACCAGTGCGAGCCGAAGAGGATCAGCGGCATGACCAGCAGCGGCAGCACGATCGACACGACGATCGTGCGCCGGTCGCGCAGCACCATGCGCAGCTCGTTCACGTACAGCGCGCCGACGGCCGATGGCCCGCTCCTCATACGCGCCTGCCCGGGTCGCCGCCTCGCCTATCCATTCGCCCGCTCCACGTAGTGCACGAAGATGTCCTCGAGGTAGCGCTGGCCCGTCGCCTCGCGGAGTCCCGCGAGCGTGTCGCACGCGTGGATGCGCCCGCGGTGGATGACGGCGATGCGGTCGCAGAGCTTCTCGGCCTCGCTCATGATGTGGGTCGAGAAGATGATGGCCTTCCCCTCGGCCCGCAGCTCCGCGATGACCTTCTGCATGTCGATCGCGTTGAGCACGTCGAGCCCCACCGTGGGCTCGTCGAAGATCAGGACCGGCGGGTCGTGCGCGACCGTCCGCGCGATCGACACCTTCTGCTTCATGCCCTGCGAGAGCTTGTCGATCCTGGAGCCCGCGTACTCGCCGAGGCCGAAGCGGGCGACCAGGGCCGTCACGCGATCGGCCAGGCGGTCGGAGGGCACCCCGTTGATGCGGGCGAAGAAGTCGAGCGTCTCGCGCACCGTGAGCCGCGGGTAGAGCGCCGTGGACGCCGAGAAGAAGCCGAGGCTTCGCCGCACGGCTTCGGGCTCGACCGCGACGTCGTGGCCCATCACCGCCGCGCGTCCCCCCGAGGGCACGAGAATCGTGGCGAGCATGCGCAGCGTCGTCGTCTTGCCGGCCCCGTTGGCGCCGAGCAGCCCGAAGATCTCGCCCGCGTGGGCTTCGAAGTCGATCCCGTCCACCGCGCGGATCTCGCCGCGGCTCTCGTCGTAGAAGACCTTGGTCAGCCCGCTGACCGAGACCGGTGCCGTCATCGCCTGGTCCCTCCCGCCGCGCTCGCCGGCGTGTTCGCGCCTTTCAAGACCCGCTCCCGCACGAAGGTGCTGAGACGTCCGCCGTAGGAGCCGATCATCACGTCCTCGAACCGCACGATGAAGGTCGCCAGCCACAGCAGCGCGGCGACGGCCGCGAGCGACACGCAGACGGTCACCCCGATCTGGGGCCAGTGGAACGTCCCGGCGATCGCTTCGCGCACCACCATCGTCAGGTCGATCACCGGGATGGCGGCGAGCGCGAAGGAGAACTCGAGGCCGGGGACCTGCAGGAACATCACGGGGACCATGATGAGCAGGTAGAACGGCGTGATCATCGACTGGCCTTCCTTGAACGTGCGGGCGAAGGCCGCGAAGACCATCATGCCGGCCGCGATGAACCCCGCCAGCAGCACGGCCGCCACCGCCATGACCGGCAGGGCCGCGAGAGGCATCGAGAACTCGAGGGTCTCGCCGGCCTTCGCCACGAGCGGTCCGAGGATCGGCTTCATGCTCAGCGTCATCGCCGCCAGGTTGAGCAGGCCGGCCACGCACCCGAACGTCAGCACGTGCAGGTACTTCGCGGTGACGATGCTGCCCCTCGAGGCCGAGGTCGTCATCAGCGTCTCCCACGTGTTGCGCTCGCGCTCGCCCGCCGTGGCGTCGATGGCCGGGTAGAAGCACCCGACCGCCACCATGATCACGAAGAAGAGCGGGAGCATCAGCCCGAGGAGGAACGCGCCCATCTGTTTGTTCGACGCGACGTTCCGGCTCTCGAGCGTGAAGACCTGCCAGGCCACGGGGGTCACGCCCCGCGCCAGGGCCTCGCGCTCCAGCCACGCCTGCCGGTAGCGGCCGACGACGGTGGTGAGGCGATCCAGGGCGGCGACGCTGCGCTCCTTGGACTTGTTGCAGGTGACGCGAAGCTGGAAGTTGCCCGCCAGGCCGGGTGCGTCCGGCGCGGCGGCCACGAACGCCGCCACGGCGTCGAGGTCGCCGCTCGCGAGCCGGCGCGCGGCCGCGGCGGGGTCCGTCGTCGGGACGATCTGGAACCGCGTGTCGCGCTCGATCTCGCGCTTCAGCGCGGCATGCTGCCGGGGCCACCCCGTCACCATGATCCGCGACCGGTAGCCCTCGGTCTGGCCCTGCACGAACGTGAGCCCGGTGAACGCGGCCCACAGGATGAAGGGGTACAACAGGACCGGGATCAGGATGCTGTTGACGACGATGGTCCGCTCGCGCAGCGCCGACCGGACCTCGCGCAGGTAGAGCACGCGGATGTCGTGGACCCGGCTCGATCGTCCTGCCTGTGCCATAACGATGGCCGGATCCTACCAGACATCGCGGGGCGGCGCGCTACTCGTTGCGCAGCGCGACCACGGGATCGACGCGCGTGGCGCGCCGTGCCGGCAGGTAACAGGCCAGGGCGGTGACCAGCCCGAGAAACGCCATCGCGCCGGCGAACGTGAGCGGATCGGACGCGCTGACGTTCACCAGCATGCCGCCCGACATGCGCGCGGCCGCCAGGGCGATGACGCCGCCGGCGACGAGCCCGGGCACCGTCAGTCGAAGGCCTTGCCTCAGCACCAACCCGAGGACCGCGCCGGGCGGCGCGCCGAGCGCGGTGCGGATGCCCATCTCCCGGGTGCGCTGGCTCACCGCGAAGCTCATGACGCCGTAGAGCCCGAGAGCCGCGAGAAGCAGCGAGATCCCGCCCACCACGCCCAGCAGGCTCGCGGCCACGTGCTGCGCGTAGAGCGACCCGGTGTTCGCCTCCGACAACAGCCTCGTGCTGAACACCGCGTCCTGGTTGAGGGCCAGCGCCTCGCGGCGAAGATCGGCGGTCATCGGCAGCGGGTCGCCGCGGGTCTTGAGGAAAACCGTGAAGTTCAGGCCGGGCGCGAACCACTGGCGGAACGGCACGTAGAAGAACGGCATCGGGCCCTCGACGGGCGAGTGGTACTTGCTGTCCTTCACCACGCCAACCACCGTGGCCGGGCGCGCTCCGAGCCGGACCGTGCGGCCGAGCGGGCTCCTGCCGCCGAAGAAACGGCCGGCGAACGTCTCGTTCACGACGATCACCGTCGGCGCCTCGGCCGTGTCGGCTTCACTGAAGTCGCGGCCGTCGAGCAGCCGGATGCCGAGCAGGCCGAAGTAGCCCGGCGGAACGGTGGCGCGGTGGATCATCATCTGTTCGTTTCGCGCCGGCGCGTATCCCTCGACGTCGAGCTGCTGCCACGGTGTCGAGCCGGCCCCGGAGGCCGTGGACATCGGGATCACATCCGAATAGGTGACGCCGACGACGCCGGCCTTCGACTCCATCCGCTCGCGAAGGAGCCGGCAGAACTCGCGCTGCTC
This sequence comes from uncultured Acidobacteriota bacterium, assembly GCA_963776495.1. Classification (GTDB taxonomy): domain Bacteria; phylum Acidobacteriota; class Vicinamibacteria; order Vicinamibacterales; family Fen-181; genus FEN-299. Next base: position 399,965 of record CAVZMW010000006.1, read on the forward strand.
CTGGGCCGAGTAGCCGGCGTTCGAGAGGTAGAACTGCGACACCGAGACGTTCGTCCGGTCGAACCCCGGCTCGACGAGGCTGGCGTTCCTGAAGCTGCGGGAGAAGAGACCGGCGCCGACCAGCGCCACCATCGCCAGGGCCACTTCCGAGACCACGAGCAGGCCCTGCCAGCGGTGCGACCTGGAGCCGACGGCCCCGCTCCGGCCGCCCTCCTTGAGCGCCTCGTTCGGCCCGGACCGACCGGTGAGCAGCGCCGGGATCGTGCCCGACAGCAGCGTCGTCGCGACGGCAATCAGCGCGACGACGCCGAGCGTCGCCGCGCTCATCCCCGACCCGAACTGCAGCGGGATATCGACGACGGGCAGGAGGAAGAGGAGGAGCGACCGGCCCATCCACCAGGCCAGCGCGACGCCGACCACCGCGCCGCCCGCCGCGAGCAGCGAGGTTTCGGCGAGCAGCTGCGCGGCGAGCCGCGCGCGCGATGCCCCTATCGCCAGGCGGATGGCGAACTCCCGCTGTCGCGACACGCCCCGGGCCAGCAGCAGGTTCGCCACGTTGGCGCAGACGATGAGCAAGAGGACGAGCGAGATCGCCATCAGGATCCGCAGCGGCTGGAGCAGGATCCCCTGCGCGCCGAGATGCCCCCGCCAGATCGGGGTGACCGTCAGGTCGACGCCCCTGTTGGTGGCGGGGTAACTGGCCGCGAGACGCCGGCCGAGCGCGGCGACCTCCTCGCGCGCCTGCTCGAGGGTGACGCCTGGCCGGAGCCGCACGATCGTGGACGTCTCGTCGCGCGTCCCGCGGGAGTGCAGGGTGCCGTCGCCGGTGCCCATCGCGGTGGCCATGACGACCGGGATCCAGACGTCGTAGACCACGCCGGCCGTCGTGCCGCGAAAATCCGGCGGCGCGACGCCCACGATCGTCAGCGGGTGCCGGTTCACGCGGATCGTCCTGCCCAGGACGCTCCTGTCGCCGGCGAACCTGGCCCGCCACATGCGGTAGCTGATCACCGCGACCGGCGCGCCGCCATCGTCGGCTCGGCCCTCCTCGGGCAGGAAGCCGCGGCCCAGCACCGGCTCGACCCGGAGGACGTCGAAGTAGTTCGCCGAGACGAGTTCGGCCCAGGCGCGCTCGGTCTTGCCGTCGGCGCCGAGGCTCAACGGCGTGAACCGGCCGAGGGCGACGCCCGAGACCAGTCTCAGGTCGTCGCGGTAGTCGCGGTAGTCGAGATAGGACGTGTTGACCAGGAACTCCCCGGTCGGCGTCACGGTTTCGATGAGGGCCAGACCCCGCGCGTCGCCGACGCCGGGAAACGGGTGCAGCAGGACGCCGTCGATCCAGCTGAACACGGTCGCATTGACCGCGACACCCAGGCCGAGCGTGAGAACGGCGAAGGAGGTGAACCACGGGCTGCGCCGCAGGATCCGGAACCCATAGCTCGCGTCGCCCGCCAGGAGAGAGAACCACCGGGACGCCGGTCCGCGGTCGGGCTCCGATACTGGTGGCGCGGAACGATCGTCCATCGGAACCCTCGGGTGAATGCGTCGGGGCGGCGCGTTTCAGATTGGGGAGGCCGCGCGAGCTTCTGTCCTGTGGATACGTCGGCGGTCCGCTGCCGGTTCCCCTGATGGTGGTCGCCGACCGGCGCCTTTGCGGGCGCCGGCGCTACTTCGGGATCGACAGCGCCTTGATGTCGCCGTACTGCCCGGTGACCAGCCGGCGATGGTAGTCGATCTGGCCGAGATGGTAGGCGAGGTGCGTGGCCATGTGGAGCAGCGCGAGGCCCGTCGGAAGCTGGGCGCCCCCGAGTTGATCCGGGAACGGCTGCTCCAGCGCGTCCTCGCCGAGCGTGGCGAAGCCGCGGGAGACCGCCTCCAGCGCCGCGTCGCACTCGGCCAGGAGCGCCGCGCGCGACACGTCGCGCCGGCTGAACTCCGCGGCGCGCTCTCTCACGTAGCCGGTCCCGCCGAACAGCGCGCCGACGAAGTGCTGCAGGTTGCCGCACAGGTGAAGGGCCAGCGTCCCGGCGGAGTTCTTCGTGCCGGGCGGCACGGCCCAGATCTGCCGCTCTTCCGGGTAGGCCGCCAGCTCGTCGCGGAGCGTCATGGCGTCCCGGACGAACACGCGATGCAAGTACTCGCAGTTCATCGTCAACTCCCGTCTTCGATCAGCATCCTGCGTGACGTGCCGGCAGGGGTCGGAGCTCTGACGTCCGTAAGGCGTACGGCGTAAGCCGCCGTGTCAGCGCGCCGCTTCCTCCGTGTCTGGCGACGCGGAGATGCCCGTCTGCGGCTGTCCGGCGACGAACTTCGTGAGCGTGGCGGCCAGCGCCTCGAGCGAGCCGCCGCCGGCGCCGCCGACCACCAGGATCTGCGGCACGATCTGCATCTTCTTGTCGGCCAGCACCGTCGCCACGTTGACGGCCATCGTCCCCGCCGCGCCGATCGCCTGGGTCTGGGCGCGGAACCCCGCGGCCTTGGCGAGCCCCTGCGCCTCGATGACCTCGGCCTGCGCCACGCCGGTCTGCTTGGTGTAGGACGCGAGGCCGCGCCCCTCGGCCGACTTCGCGTTCGCGTTGTTGTCGGCGATCGTGATGCCGACCTCCGAGCGCGCCAGGTCCTTCTGCATGTCGGCCTTGCCGGTGGCCGCCTCGGTCGCCACGCGCTGGTCCTGCGCGTCCTTCTGCTTCTTGAACGTCTCGATCTCCTGGTTCGCGATTTCGCGCTCGGTCAGCACCTTCACCAGCTCCGGCGGGTAGACGACGTCCTGGATGTAGACGCCCCGCGTCTCGACCTCGTAGGCGTCGAGCTGCCGCGAGATGTGCTCGAACGCCTCGGTCTGGACGAGCTGGCGCGTCTCGATGAACGCCGTCGCCTTCATCCCGCCCAGCTTGTCGCGGAACAGGTTGCCGACCGCGGCCTGCAGCACCTCGTTGACCAGGTTCAGCATCGACCCGACCATCGAGATGACCCGCGGCGCCTTGGTGTCGGGCACGTGGATGAGCACTTGCAGGTCGATGTTGAAGACGAACCCCTCGCGGCTCTTCGCCGTGATCGTCTCGAGTCCCTTGTCGAGGTTGTGCGCCTGCGAGCTGGCCGTGGACCAGTTCAGGTTCAGGATGGCGGTCGGCACGATTTCGGCCTGGTAGACGCGCGGGTTGATCGGGTACTTGCCGGTGCGCAGCGGTTCCTCCCAGATGCCGCGATGGCCGGGGCGCACGAGGCTGCCGAACTTGAAGTCCTTCCCCGAGGTGTCCTCGGTCGGCAGGCCGACGTAGGACTTGATGACCGCCACCTGGCCCTGCTCGACGACGAGCATGGGCACCTTCTCGACGCGCACCAGGAACGGGTTGAGGTTGTAGGCGCCGTAGAGCAGCGGGTCGTGCTGCAGCCCGATCTTGCCGCCCCGCTCGAGGAAGAGTTGGAAATCCTGGTAGGCGCTGTGCTCGCCGTTCTTCGACCCGAGGATCGTTTCGATCATCGTCTCGTTGGCGATGACTTCGCCCTTGGCGTCGGCGGCGTCCTCGAGCCGCCTGATGTCGTCGAACCCGCCCAGCCGGCTGGCGATGTCGCCGGCCGGCAGCGACTCGCCCTCGAGCGTGGTGATGAGCCCCACCATGTCGAGCACCTTGCCGCTCTCGGTGGCCTTGGGCTCGATGCGGGTCACGTCGAGTTGCTCGGGCGCGAGGCCGAAGGTCGCGAAGCTCAGGTTGCCCTTCTTGTCCCGGAGTTCCTCGGCCACCGGCACGCCGAAGATCCGCGGCTTGGTGATGACGAGAAAGGCCACCGGGTGGATCGGCGCCAGCGTGCCCGGCGACAGCACCGGGCGCTGCACGCCTTTCTGCCCGCCGGCCTTCACGAAGTTGCGAAGGTCGCTGAAGCTGGCGAACGCCGGCTGGTAGACCGCCGACTTGGCGCCGATGGGCAAGGGCTTTCCGACCTGCGCGATGACGACGCCAATCTGGCCGGCGGGCACCTGGACCCACGGGTGCTTCGACACGGCGAAGACCAGGATGAACTGGAACCGCAGGCCGGGCATCAGGAGGTCGGCCTGGTAGCCGGCCTCGCCCTCGAGGGCGATGGGGTTGTCGCCGGGCAGCTTCCGCCCGAACCGCTTCCGCACCAGCCCGACCTCGGTCGGGCCGATGGAGTAGATCGACATCAGGATGAGGATCGCGAGAACGACCGCGACCGCGAGCGTGACTGGGCCGAACATTGAGGAGCTCCTTTCGACCGGTGCGGCACAACGTTGCCCTTGGAACTCAGCAATGTCAAGTCGGGGATCGGGGGTCGGGGGTCAGGGATCGGGGATCGGGCACGAGGGACGTAAGGCGCGAGGCGGAAGCCAGTTCTGTTGATCCAGCCCGGCTGCAGCGCTAGCATGTGCTCCGAAGGGGGCTGTCATCATGCGTCCTGCGAAGGCTCTTGCCCTGGCGCTCGGGATCCTCGCGCTGGCTCAGTGCTCGTGCCAGGCTTCGGGCCAATCGAGCGCGCCGAAATCGGCGCCGCTGACCATCCTCACGACCCCACAGGGAGGCATCATCGAATACGGCCGCATCGACGGCGCGACCTCGCTCGCCGCCGCGATGGGCCGGGTGCTCACCGAGGTCCACCAGGCGTGCGGCGAGAAGCCCAGCGTCGGCCAGGTCTTCCGCGTCAAGGGGACCGACACCGCGGGCGTCTTCTTCACCATCGTCAATCACGCCCAGCGCAACCGTCCGATGGCCGGGATGGTCATCGCGGCGCAGACCGGATCCAGCCAGTTCGAGGCGGGACTCGTGGCCGACTCCTCCGACCGCTTCGGCCAGACAGCGAACCCGATGCTGCAACAACTGTTCGGCGCCTGGAATCCCGGCGGGACCCAGCCGGCGGCGGCGACGGGCGGAGGCAGACCGGGTCCAGCTCCGGCGACGGCTTCGGCGACCGCCTCGGCGTCCGCTTCTCCCGTGCCACTGCACAGGGTGTCCGCGCCGGACAACTCCGCCAGCCTCTCGGTCCCCGACGGGTGGGCCGCGCAGCCAATCGGCGGGTGGGGCGCCGTCGTCGTCAAGGGCCCCAACGGCGAGCAGATCGGCGTGGGGATGAACAAGGGCGCCGTCGATCCCACCAATCCCTGGCAGGCCCGGATGGCGGCAGCGCGCTACCAGGTCATCAACCCGGGGAGCATGGTGTACCCGTTCCGCGGCGACGTGGAGAAGGAGTTCGTGAACCTGTTTCAGGCATGGCGCAAGGCGGGCGGAGTGGGACCGGCGCGCTTCCAGGTCGAGTCGACCAAGCCGATGCCGTCAGCCCAGGGCAACCACTGCACCCAGGTGTCCGGTCAGATGGACCCCGACGGCAAGGGCATGCAGTTCTTCATGTCCCTGATGTGCGCCTCCGACCCGACGCGGGACTACGGCAGCTACTCCGTCATGCTCAGCCACACCTTGATTCCGCTGGCGTGGAAGGACAAGGACGCGGCCGTCGTCGGCGCCATCCTCCAGACCTACGTGCCAAACATGCAGGTCATCAACCAGGAGAGCGCCGCGATGCTCGCGAAGAAGAAGCAGTCCGACCAGCAGACGCTCGCGTGGGCACAGGCGCAGGTGAACCAGATCAAGCAGATTGGCGCCCAGGCCACCGCCCGGATGAACGCGACCGAGGCGGCCAACGACGCGCAGCATGCCGGTTACTGGGCGCAGCAGAACACCAACGCCAGGAACTCGGCGGGATTCAGCAACTACCTGCTCGACCAGTCGGTCGTGCAGAACAACAGCGTGGGAGGGACGGGCGCCGCGGGCCACGCCACGGTCTGGAATTCGACGGCGAGCGCGCTCGTCAAGGCCAATCCCAACAAGTACAAAATCGTCGCCACGCCGAACTACTGGAAGGGAATCGACTACTGATAGCTCCCGATCAGCACGAACGGCGCCCAGTAGAACGGATGCGTGTATCCAGCCTCCCGCGGCGGTGAGGCCGGCCCCTCCACGGGTTGAATGCCGCGGCCGCCCGCGCCCCCGGGCGGCGCGGCCGATCCACGGAGGAACGCCAGTTGCGCCTGGCGCAAGGCTTCGGCCTTGCCGTCGGCGGGGTGGCTCATCCACCTGGCGTAGAAGTCGCTCATCATCCGGCTCGTGCTCGCGTCGTTGACGTCCCACAGGGTGGCGAGCACCGCCTCGGCGTCCTTCTGCTGCGCGACCATCCCGAGGCTGTCCATTTCCAGGCCGTCCTTCGCCACCTCGCCACGCGCCGTGCTGCAGGCCGAGAGCGTCAGGAGGCGCGTGCCGTGGAAGCTGATCGTCGAGTCCTCGAGCTTCGACAGGGTGAGCTGAAACCCTCCCGGGCTGCCGACCGCGTCCCCACCCAGCATCAGGTAGGGCTCTTTGTCGCCTTCACTCTCGATGACGAAGTGACTCGCGATGTGGACCACCGGGAAGGTGGACCCGGCGCCCAGCTGCTTCTGCAATGCGGCGTACGTGAACCGGTCGTCGGGCAGCAGCATCCCGTCGATCGGGCCATGGGATTCGGGCACGGCGGGGTCGTGCACCACGCCGTCCAGTTCCGACAGCACGCCCGGCAGCGCGGGCAGGCCGCCGTAGCTCTTGGACAAGCCCATGGCCAACACCTTGAGCGTCGCGCCGGTCGCGTCGGCGGCGGCGGTCATGTGCCCGTAGCTCTCGGGCGTGAACAGCACGTTGTTGAACCGCTCGGCGAGGAAGCGCCGGCCGTCGTAGAGCGCGGCCATCGGCAGGTAGCGCATCACTCCGTCCAGCGACCACAGCAGCGTCGGCGCCCTGCCCGGATCCTGCTCCGAGCCTTCGAGCGCCGCCAACTCCTCGCCGAACGGCGCCACGACCATCGCGAACAACTCGGCCAGGTGGGGCCTGGGGTCGGACGCCGGCGTTCGCAACTCGTCGCGCACCTGCAGCACCTTGCTACGCAGTTCGGCAGGCGTGGCCTTCAGCTCGAACTTCTTGCGCGCCTGGGAGGTCACGACAATCGCATACGCGTGCTCGTCGCCGAGCAGGAGCCGGATGCCGAGCACGTGCGGTCCCAGGTTCGCCAGCGTGTTCTGCAGGCGGCTGACGTCGGAGCGTTCGCCGCTCACGCGGGCGTTCGCGCCCTCGGTGCCGGCCTTCTGCGCGAGCTGGGGATACAGCGTGTTCCGGAAGAAGTCGGACACCTCCCGATTGGTCGCCTCAATCTCGGCCTCGACCGAGTTCATCCGGGCGGTCTCCTCGGAAGTGCGGGTCGGCTTGGCTCGCAACGCGGCATGCTCCGCGCTGAGGTTCATCAAGGCCAGGGCCTGCTTCCCCCGGGCCGCAAGCGCGCCCTGCGCCGCCTGCTGGGTTCCAGTCAGCTTCGGGGCCTCGGCCGTCGCGCCGGCTCGATCGGCCGCACCGCGCACGACCTCCTTCAATTCCTGCTCCTTGAGCAGGTCGAGCACCTGTTCCGCTTCGGCGAGCCTGTCCGACTGCACCAGGAGTTCTGCCAGGATCCGGTAGGCCGCCGACTTCGACTGTACGAACCCCGCCTGCAGTTCCTTGTCCAGGCTGGAGATGTTCCGCCTGATCTGCTGGTAGGCCGTAACGGCCTGGAGTCCGAACAGGATCGCCTCCTCCGGGTGATGCTGATTGCGGAAGCCGACCATGAGCAACGATTCGATGCCGCCCTCGACGGCCGGATCGCCCGCCTCCCTGGCCAGGTCCAGCGCCGCCAGTTCGCTCACCAGCGCCTTGTCGGCGTCCTTCGCGGCCCAGTACCCTCGACCGACAAGGCCCAGCGCGAGGGCCTGGCCCCGGCGGTCCTCGACTTCGCGGTACGCGGCCAGCGCCCGCAACGCGAAGTCGAGCGACTTGCCCGCGTCTCCCAGGTCGAGATGCACCCTGCTGATGTTGGCCATCGTCGTCGCGTCGCCGCGGCGGCTTCCGGTCTCGGCCCAGATGGGCAGCGCCTGGTTGAGGTACTCCAGGGCCCTGGCGCCCTGGCCCATGTCCGCGTAGGCCCTGCCTATGTCATTGAGCGCGAGACCCTCGCCGTTGCGGCTGCCAACCTCGCGCCAGATGGGCAGGGCCTGCTCGAAGAACTCGAGGGCGGCCTGGTGCTGGCTCAAATCCCGGAGAAGCCGGCCCTTGTTGGTCAGTGTCAGCGCCTCGCCCGGTCGGTTTCCGAGGCTTCGCTCGATCGCCAGCGCGCGGTCGTACGCCTCCAGCGCGGTCTGCTTCTGTCCCAGGTCGGCATACGCGCGCCCCATGTTGTTCAACGTCAGGGCTTCGCCGCCACGCTCGCCCTCCGCCCGCCAGAGCGTCATCGCCTGGTTGAGATACTCCAGGGCCTTCGCGCCCTGGCCCATGTCCGTGTAGGTCTTGCCGAGGTTGTCGAGCGTGCTGGCCTCGGCCGCGTGGCCCGTCGCATCCCGCAGCATCGGCAGCGAGGCATTCAGGCGTCTCTGCGCGATCCGCTGCTTCAGGCTCAGACGATCACCGGCCTGGCCGCTGTCGAGGGCGTGCCAGATCGCCATCGAGTCGTTCAGGGATTTCAGCGCCTCTTCCCGCCGGCCCAGGTCGTTGTACGCCTTGCCCATGAAGTTCAGCGTGTCGCCTTCGCCCTCTCGAATTCCCGCCGAGCGCCAGAGCGGCAGCACCTGCCTGAAGAGCGCCAGCGCCTTTTCCTCCTGACCCAAATCGCTGTAGATCCGCCCCATCGTGTTCATCGCCAAGGCCCGGCCGATGTCGTTGTGGGCCTTCTCCGAGAGCGTCAGCGCCGCGTTCAGGCGCTCCAGGGCCGTCTGCATCTTTCCCGCCTGACGGTACAGGTAACCGAGCGCGACGAGCTCGAGCCCTTCGGTCCGCCTGTCTCCAGACGCTCGCGCCGCGGCGAGTTTCTGCTCGTGCTGGGCGATCTGACCCTGCAACGGCGCCGGCTGCGCGCGAGCCGCCGTCGCCGCCGACAGCAGGCAGACACCCAGACACGCCGCCGCGAGCGTCTTCCAGGCCCGACGCATGTCGTCTCCTCTCGCTACTTCGACTCCTTGCACGTGGCCGACCCGGCCAGCGGCTGCACGCTCACGCGCATGGAGGCATAGGTCACACCAGGGACGGCGCCCTGCGCGCGCGTCGCCAGGGGCACGTTCGGATCGGCGTCCTTCGGCACGAGGTAGCCCTGCACCATGTCGAGGTTCGGCAGTGCGCCGGCCAGTTCGTCCGTGTGTTTCAGCGCCACCATCAGGTAGTCGCCGGGGACCAGGCCGATGTAGCGGGCGTCGCGGTCCGAATCGCCCATCGCCCGCCGGGTCGCCACGGCGGCGGTCAGGTTGCCGGCCATGAGGAACTTCGTGCGATCTTCCCAGTAGCTCAGCGTCTCGGTGAACGCGCTGAGCGCCGGCACGCTGATCGCCGGCAGGCTCACCATGGGGCACAGCATCTTGGCGCCCGTGATCATGATGTTCAGCGCCTTGACGAACACCGACGTGCTGGCGGCCTTCGAGACGTTGACCGCGAGCTTGCCCGTGCCCCGCGTCAGCAGGATCCGGCTCGTGCCCTGCGTGGCCTGGGGAGTCCTGAACCCCAACTGCTCCAGCGACACCTTCCCCGCCTTGTCGGGAGCCAGCGAGGCGATGGCCGTCCAGGCCAGCGGCGCGACGATGTTCATGTAGGGATGGATCTGCGTCGTGTCCACGCGCAGCTGAGACGCGTGCACATTGGCGTCCCCGCTGCCGGGGCGATACTGCGAGAGCGCAATGCTGACGGCGACGTCGCCGTCGTAGTCGAGCAGTTCGTCACCCCGGATATCGGTCGCGTAGCGCAGCTTCCTGGTGTCGCTCCTGTAATGCAGGTACTGCGTCTCGACCGCCGGATCGGGCAGCTTGTCCTTCGGCCCCCGCGACGCGGCCTTCTTGCCGTAGGCCGGGCTGTAGGGGTTCACCGAGTCGAAGAACCCGTTCCAGAAGTCGTAGGAGTCGTGCGGTGTGTCCGGCGGGGAGGCTTGCGGCGCGGCAGCCTGCGCGGCGGCCAGCTCGGGCACGAGCGCGGCCAGCAGGCCCAGGGCGGACGTGTCGGTGATGAATCGGCGTCGTGAGGTGGACATAGTCAGGCCTACTTCGTGGCGTCCTTTGGCAAGCTGCGAAGCGTGATGAAGCCGAGCCCCCAGTTGGTGGGCACCTCCGCCGAGAATCCGCGCGTCCCGCCGCTGGTCGCGCCGAGCAGCCTCTCGAGCGGCGATTGCGCGCCTCGCGTGCCGCGCGAGGCGATGCCTTCGAAGTTCAACACGAAGGGGTCCGACAGCGGCTGCGACGTGCTGAGCAGGATCAGCGTGTCCACGCCATAGGGTGGACCGATGCGGAGCGTGGGGGATCCTGGCAGCACGAACTGGCGTCCGTTGTCGGCGGCGTTGGGGAACTGGTTCTCCGTGTAGTTGGCGGGATAGAGCAGCGTCCCCTTGCCATGGCAGTCGATGTCCAGGACGTACACCCAGCGCTTCTCGACGACCCGGTCGCTGGACCGCAAGGCCAGCTTGAGCAGGGCGCCTTCGCGCACGGGCGTGTCAGGCGCAATCGGCGTGTCCGCGGACGCGGGAACGAGGGCCAGGGAGTAGTAGTCCGAGGTGGCGGCCCCGGCGGGGCTGTCGGCGAGTTCCAGCCAGCCGTGGACCTTGGCCAGTCGCGACGCGAAGCTGGCCAGCGCCGCGCCTTCCGTGTCGCGCCCGTCTGCGTGGGTCGCGGCCACCCAGTCGCTGCGCACGGGGTACTGGGATGTCGCGGAGCAGCCCGGAGTGTGTCCAGGGCTGGCAGGCAGGGGCGGCCCACCGACCAGCGCAGACTTGTTGACCCACGCGTAGGCCGGGCCGTCCGCCGTCAGCGTGCCTCCCAGCGCGTAGTGGGCGCCCGCCAGGTCGGCTGCGCTCTCGACGGCGCCGTGGCAATCGGCCTCGTCGAGCGCCGCGGCCAGCTCCCGCGAAGGCGGGAGGTTGACCCAGAGCCTGGCGCCCGCGGGCAGATGTTGTTTCAGATCGCCCGCCGTCAGCCGGGCGCCCAGGTTGACGGGGCCGGCCCGACCGGCTGGTTCGAGCGTCCAGCTCGTGCCGTTCCAGCTGAGGACGTACGTCCACGGCTCCTCGGCCGGATCGGAGACGGGGGCGACCCCGGCAGCCTCTATTTGCGCCACGGCCGCCAGGATCTCCTCGTGGGACAGGTTGGAGGGCCAGTGCCACACTCGCAGCGGCGCCGATTCCGCCGGGGTCCATTTCGTCAGCTCGAAGATCTCACCGGGAGCGACCTTGGCTCCGGGAGGACTCACGATCTCGGCCTTGCAGCGCGCGATCCCCTGCAAGTCGGTGACGCGAAGCCGGACGACCTGGTCCCCACCCATCGGGATCACCGATGCGAACTCGCTCCCGGTTCCGATGCCGGCGACACGGCCGACGTCCAGCCACACCTTGCCGTCCTCGCCGGTTCCGATCGCGGCGCTGCGAACCTTCCCGGGATCGCGCGCCGTTCCGCCAAAGAGCGGCTGCTGGCGCCGGGCCGCCGTCGCGTCCAGGTCGGGTTCCTGGTCGGGGACATCTCCGCCCTCGAGAACGGCCCTCACTCGCTGATAGAGAAGGGAAGCCGGCGTGTCCGCGGGCAAGACCTGCAGGGCCTCCAGCAGGGCGGCGGTGAAGGCCCCGTGCGGCTCGGCCGCCGCCGAGGCGGGCGGCAGTTCCTTGGCCGTCTGGTCCTGCTGCGCCGCCGACAGCACCAGGGCGGGATTGTCCTCCCGCTCCGCGGGCGCCGGCCGCGGGCGCCCGTCGGGAAGCAGTTCGGGGCCCTCCGCGATGTCGCGAGGGTCGAATGCGAGACTCCGCTCGCGGTACTTCACGCCGAGCCCGCGGCTCACGCCGCCGCTGTGGCAGCTGTCGAAGATCACGGCGAGCCGGATCCCCTTGTCCAGGGCGGCGTTGAAGATGCGGGTCATCTCTCGGTCGCGGATGTCGTAGCCGCCTTTGTACGCGTCGGCCGGCACCAGCGTGCTGTCGGCATGCACGTATGTCCCGTTGACGAGCACGGTGAGCTTGCTGCCCTTGCTGTTGACGCGCAGGGAACCGTGGCTGGCGACGTAGAGAACCACGGTGTCGCCCCGCTGCGGCGCCTCAACCAGGTACTTCTGCATGGCGGCGAGGATGCCCTCGCGCGACGTCTGCGTGGCGGGCAGCACGACCACGCCCGGCCTCGGCGCCGGCGCCGCCGGATTGGTCAACAGGACGACCCGGTCCGGCTGGAACCCGAACTTCGGGCTGGTGAGCGCGTCGGCCATGGCCTGCGCGTCGTTCACCGCGCCGTCCAGGTTCTCGAACGCGCCGAGCTCGCAGCGGCCGTACGCGCAGCCGGGAGGGCGATCGGCCGTGGTCCCGGCGGGCTGATAGGTGTTGATGCCGATGAGCAGCGCGCGCCGGGCCTGCGCGCTCGCCTGCGCGCCGACGAGCAGGCCCAGCGAGGCGGAGAGCACGAGCGAGCGCGCGTTCATGCGCATGGCGATCGGCACGACCGTCTACTTCCCCGGTTCGAGGAGCGGGAGCATCCGCCAGTAGCCCAGGCTGCCGACAGGCACCCGAGTCAGCCCGGGCCTCGGGGGCAACTGCCCCTTGAAGAACGCCAGCAGGTCCAGGACGACGCTGCGGCTGTCGCCGTAGTAACTGTGTCCGAGCGCGTCCACGCTGATCCGGGAGACGTCCACCGTGTCGATGCCGGCCATCATGACCACGTTCGGCCCCCCTTCGCCCGCCCGCCGCTCCTTGTGGAACAGCAGATGCGACGCCGCCAGCGCCTGGTCGCGCTCCGAGACGTAGAGCGTGATCCTGTTGGCCGGCTTCTGGATCTGCGCCACCAGCTTGGTGAACGCGTCACGGTCCACGTCGGGGGCGGCGAGCACGACGGTGTTGAACTTCCGGAGGTTCGTGAATCGTGGGTCGGCCGCGAGCTGGGCCACAGCCGGCAGCAACGCGCGATTCCCCATGCTGTGCGCGATCAGGTGGACGACCGTGGCGCCCGATCGATCGGCGACGTCCCGCAGGAACTGCGTCAGGTGGCCCACCGTTTCCGCGACGCTCTTCTCGTCGTCGAGGTATCCGAGCAGGCGGCTTCTCGACGGCCAGCTGTAGAAGATCGGTGCGCCCTTGTACCCGAAATCGTAGGCCAGTTGCGCCGTGCGGACCGCGGCGTCCTCGAAGCTGACGTTGTAGCCGTGGATGAAGACGAAGGCCTCCCTGGTCGGCGACGAGGCCACGGCTCCGGAGACGTCCCTGTAGAAGCTGGCCTGCGTTTCAGGGACCACCTTCTGCAACACGATGTGCTTCTCGGGGTCCGCACGGAACTCGAGCCGCCAGATCGAGGGGCGCTCGATTTCGGCGACCGAGTGCGTTTCAGGAATGCTGACCTGGCAGGACCCGTAGGCGATCGTCCCCTTCTCCGACTTGACTCCAAGGTACTTCACCGTCCCCCGGTCCGTGGCCTCCTGCCTGTCGGTGGCGTAGAACACGCGGACGACGGTGAAGCCGGTGCTCATCGCCCGTCCCTTCATCCGAAGCGCCAGCTTCAAGGCGAACGTCAGCTCCGAGGGAGCGGGGCCAGCCGGGATCTCGAAGCTCTTCCCGTCCTCGCCGAGCCCGACCGCGGAGGCGTGGAGGAGGTAATGTCCGGGAGGCAACGACAAGCCCAGGAGCGCGAATCTGCCGTCCACGTCGCTGAGCGTGTCCGCCAGCACCTCCGGCGTCGCGTCACCCTTTCGGATGTCCACGCGTGCTCCCGGCACCGGGAGTCCATCCGGACCCGTGATGGTCCCTTGCACGATCAACTGGGGTGGAGTGGTGGCGGGCGGCGCCTGGTCGTCGTTCCGTGCCGACGACGGAACCGCCAGGACGAGGAACAGAAGCACGCACGGCAGCCCAAGACGACGCATGGCGGCCCTCCGGCTGTGAATCTGAGCGACAAGTGTAGATGCGAAGATCCACAACCGCAAGGGCCGGCAGCTTACGGTCTGCGGCTGGCGACCGGCGCGGGTCACCGGTATGGCAGATACGGCGGAAGCGATGGAAGCCTGGAACCTGGCGTCCGGGCCCGGCCGTACATGCAAAGGGCCACCGCGAAGGTGGCCCCTCGATAGCCTCTGCGCTACGCACAGCGCCCGAGTTTGCGTCAGTGTTCCGCCCGATCACCGCGGCCTGGTCCGAACTGCAGAAACGCGATCGCTCCACGCCATCAGCCGACCGGCTCCAGCTCAAACTGCGTGTTCATAATGCGAGACAAGTCCCCTGCCGAATGCGAGCCCGGCGAGGCAGATCAGCCCCCAGCAAACGTTCCTGACGGGCCCACAGCAGGCGTGCGTGGAGGTCTGCTTGAGCCGTGTGTCTCTGTTCTGGCCCGGGAACTAAGAGTCCTTCTTCGCGGGAAGCTCCAACATCGCTGTCAGAAGCCGATCCGATACGCCCGCTTTCTTGAGATTCACCAGTGAATCCGTGTCGATGGCAAATGGAGTTTGGCTGTTCTTAATTCTTGCCAGAATCACGTCCTCAGCAACCCCGGCTGCGACAGCTTGATGACGTCGTCATTCGTCATCTTGATGCTGGCGGCGCTGTCCTCGACAGTCCCGCCACTACCAAGCTGAGTGGCCAGCGTTCTCTCTTCGGGGAGAGCGGAGGAGGAGGAGATGGTTCCCGGGCTGATCCGGCTATTTCCTTGAGCTGATCGACCAGGCGCGACGCGACCTTTCTCGCACCTCCTCTGGCGAGTGCGCCCCACCACAAACTCCGGTCACCCGCTTCTCCCGCCCAGACCATCTCGTTGGTTGATCGGTCTATCAGCATGACGCTGACCCGTGGAGTGGTCCTTATCGGGGCTAAGCCACCCCTCGTGCCACGATCCTTTTCGATCTTGCGCGGATCCCGTCAGCACGTAGTTCGCCTGCTCCCGCTTGAGCACGATCTTAGGGGCACCTGCGTGGCCAGCACCGGCACGGATGTACCCATCAAGACCGTTGTCCATCTTCTCGACATAGACGCCCCCACCACTGGGCAAAATCCACTTTGGCGACTCCTGTGGCGACTCCGAGCGCGAGGCTGGGGTCAGGATCAGAGCACAACAAATCAAGAGCAGTCGCCGTCTCAGGTAGAGCACCCTCCCCAAAAGAACGCGTAGCGAACCGTACAGCCGAAGGATGCCCCTCGACGCTTGCGTTCCCAGACCACTTGCCCGGTCGCCTTGTCGATGAACTGGCACATGACCACGATCTTCCCCTTGCCGGCGCCGAAGCCAATCAGGTACCTCGCCGCCTGGCTGCCCTGCGAGAACTCGATGACCTTTCCCTTCAGGAGCAGCACGCGCTCGGCGTCCGGCTTCGTTACCTTCGGGTCGGTGAAATCGGCCACCCGGGGGAACTTGTGGAGGCCAATCACACGCTGCTGGACGTCCTCACGCAGCGTGGGAATCCACGCGTCCGGCATCGGCTCCTTCGTCTCCATCTTCGGGTTCTCGAAGTTCTCGACCTCGAACGCCGTGAACTCCTTGAACTTCACCGTCGGCTTCTTCTCCTCCGCGGTCGCCGAGACTCCCAGAAGACATGCGACAACGAGCACGGAAGCGATCGCTCTCGGCATAAAGCCTCCTGAAGATGGCCTCCCAGAAGACATGCGACAACGAGCACGGAAGCGATCGCTCTCGGCATAAAGCCTCCTGAAGATGGTCCGCGGACATTCTCCGCGATGTCCTCGGTTGATGAGAACCCCCACGGCGACCACGCCGGACGATTCTCCGCGATGTCCTCGGTTGATGAGAACCCCCACGGCGACCACGCCCGACGATTCCCCGACGGTCGAACCCCTCCCCCTTCCCTCGCCACGACGCCGGGTTGAGAAGGAGGTCGCAGTTGAGCGCTTGCCGCAGCCCGCAGGTGGCGCCCTTGGGGAATCAGCTCGCGACCGTTCGGTTGAGGCAGCCCAAGCCCATCACGGGAATTCGGAAGCCGAAGAACCGCAAGCAGGCCCTTCGGCCTGAGGAGCGGCTCGTGAGCGAACCGTCCGGCCGGCGCCATCATACCTCAACCGTTTCGGGTCGGTATCGGCTGCTTCTTCACCGCCTTCTCGCGCGGGCCGGGCGGGATCGTCATGCGAGGTGCCGCCGCCTGCACCTCGCCGCCGTCGAGGATGCCGGCCGAGATGCCGGCGCGGGCGTCCGTCGAACTTACTGGACCCCGGCCGCTTCCCGCCAGGCCTTCATCGCCTCGGGCGGCAGCTTGTCGGAGTGCTTGACGAAGGCGATCACCTTCCAGATGTCCTGGTCGCTCAGCGTGCCGTCCCAGCTCGGCATGCCGGTCATGCGGATGCCGTGCTTGGTGACCCACCAGAGGTCCGCGTCCGGATCCCCGGGGATCCGGTTGATGATCTGGGGAACAGGCGGGCTAAATTTCGCCCGGAGCTTGCTGATGCGATCGGCGGCGCCGCCGTGGCAGAGCGAGCAGTGCATCTCGAACAACTGCGCCCCGTCGGAGAGGTTGGCAGCCGTGGGCTGGATAGGGTTCTCGACCTGTGGTGCGTGGCTGCCGACGTAGGCGTCGGTCGCCATGTTGGCCGCCCAGCGCTCGAGCGAGCCCGGGGGGTTGTCGGCGCCGATGGGGAACCAGCCGCGGTTGGCGACGAGGAACCCTCCGCAGGCGAGGACCAGCAGGGTGACGGCGACGCCGACGAAGAATCCGCGCATGCTGCCTCCTTTGGGTCTCGAGAAGGGTCCGCGCGGGCGCCTGTCGCCGCGGGACCGCCCGGTCAACTCTTGGCTTCGCCGCGCCGCTTCTCCCAGTGCTGCTTCATGCGGCGGCTCGCGGCCTTTCGCGCGGCGGCCGACCACGGCTTCCGCCGCTTGACGAGGCCGCCTCCGGCGCTGGCGGCCTCCGCCCTGACGAGGAACGACACCGGCAATTCGTCGGGGTCGAAGGCGTCGCCGAGATCGGGAAACAGGTCCAGCAGGAGTTCCGCTTCGTTCTTGAGTTCCTGCAGCCTGATGGCGGCGCCGCGCCTGGCGAGTTCCAGGACGTGGGGAGAGTGCTTGGGCATGTGTCACCTCGTGGTCCACGACGTGCGCCCGGCATGGCCCTCCGACGTGCTGCGGGGACGAACGCCCGTCGTGTTCGGCGTCCGTCCCGGCAGAGGGTCTTGCGGTGATTGTAGCGGAGTCGCCGGGGAATCGCACCCAATCCCGAGGCATTCCCCCCGCGGCTCCGGCGTTTGACAGGGACCGGGGGCGGCGCTAGTTTGAGATATTCACGCTATCCTCGCGCCGTGCGCCTGGAGGAAGACCATGCCGCCGCCGCAGTCGTGTCCTGCTCCAGGGCGCCCCACGTCACGGATCGGCGGGCCGAGGGCGAGCGGCGTCGCGATGGCGATCGCCGCGGTTCTGGTCGTCGCGGCGCTGCCGGCCTTCGCGACGATCTTCTCGACGGTGAAGGGCGTGGTCCACGACCCTCAGCACCGGCCGATTCCCGGCGCGGTGGTGACGCTGAAGGCCGCGCACGCCGACTGGACGACCACGTCGGTCACGACCGCCGACGGCGAGTTCCTGTTCGCCGCCGTGCCGGTGGGTGATTACACGGTCGCCGTCGCCATCGACGGGTTCGCCCCGGCGGCGCAGTCGATCACCGTCGTGTCGGGCTCGGCGCCCATCCTCCACATTCAGCTCGCGCTGGCGGGCGTCGCCGAAGCGGTGACGGTGAACGCGGGCCCGTCCGACGTCCATTTCGGCTCGATGACTCCCACGACGCTCGTGAGCCGGCAGGACGTGCAGGCGACGCCCGGCGCCGACCGGGCGAACGGGCTCGAGGGCATCACCGCCTTCGTGCCCGGCGCGTACGTGACGCACGACCAGTTGCACGTCCGCGGCGGCCACCAGGTGAGCTGGTTCGTGGACGGCGTGCCCGTGCCGAACACGAACATCGCCTCCAACGTCGGGCCGCAGTTCGATCCGAACGACGTGGACTATCTCGAGGTCCTGCGGGGCGGCTACGACGCGCAATACGGCGATCGGACCTACGCGGTCTTCAACGTCGTCCCCCGCTCGGGGTTCGAGCGCAACAACGACGCCGACGTGACGCTCACCGCGGGGAGCTACTCGCAGGCCAGCGGCCGGTTGAGTCTCGGGGGGCACACCGAGCGCTTCGCGTACTTTGCGAGCGCGAACGCGAACCGCAGCGACCTGGGCCTGGGCACGCCGGTCGCCGACGTGGTCCACGACGGCGAGTCGGGCGGCGGGGGGTTCCTGTCATTGATCCTGAACGCCACGCCGACCAGCCAGCTGCGCCTGGTGGCCTCGGCCAGGCACGACAGTTATCAGATCCCGAACGGCCCCGCCGACGTCGCGAACGCCGTCGCCGACGACGAGCGCGAATCGGACGCCTTCGTCAACTTCTCCTGGGTCCG
This sequence comes from uncultured Acidobacteriota bacterium, assembly GCA_963776495.1. Lineage (GTDB taxonomy): Bacteria > Acidobacteriota > Vicinamibacteria > Vicinamibacterales > Fen-181 > FEN-299. The sequence continues at coordinate 418,376 of CAVZMW010000006.1, forward strand.
GACGTTCAAGTCCGGCTACCTGCTGACCGTCTCGCCCTTCTATCACCTGAACTCGGCGAACTACGAGGGTGGGCCGCACGATCCGATCGTGACCGTAGACGAGCGGCGGTCGCAGTATGGCGGGGCCCAGGCGGTCTTCAGTGGCGAGGTTCGGCGGCACACGCTGGAGGTCGGGTTCTACGGCTTCCACCAGCAGGACGACCAGGTGTTCGCCCTCACGTTCGGCGACGGCAGCAACCCGAATTTCGCGTCGCGCGAGCGGCCCACCGGCAACCTGGTCGCCGTGTTCGCGCAGGACAAGTTCAGGGCGACCTCGTGGCTGACGCTCACCGCCGGCCTGCGCCAGACCCGCTTCGCCGGCGGCATCACCGAGTCGGCGACGAGCCCCCGCCTGGGCGCCTCGATCCGGGTTCCGTCGCTCGGCTGGGTGGTCCGGGGCTTTTACGGCCGCTTCTACCAGGCGGCGCCGCTCGTCACCGCGTCCGGCCCGCTGCTGCAGTTTGTGACGAGCCAGGACCTCGCATTTCTCCCGCTGCACGGGGAACGCGACGAGGAGTACCAGGTGGGCGTGACCGTGCCGCTGCGCCGGTGGACCATCGACGCCGACCACTTCCGGACCAGCGCGACGAATTACTTCGACCACAACCCGGTGGGCAACTCGAACGTGTACTTTCCGCTCACGATCGACGGCGCGCGCATCCGCGGCACCGAGGTCACCGTGCGCTCGCCGCGATCGAGCACGCTCGGGCAGTTCCACCTCGCCTATTCGTACCAGGTCGCCGAGGGCCGGGGCGCCATCAGCGGAGGGCTCACCGACTTCTCGTCGGGCGGGGGCAGCTTCCCGCTCGATCACGACCAGCGGCACACCTTCAGCGCCGGCGTCGACGCGCGGCTGCCGCGCGGTGTGTCCGCGTCGGCCACCGTCTACTACGGGTCCGGGTTCACCGACAACGGCGGGCCCGCCCACCTGCCCGGGCACACCACGGTCAACCTCTCGATGGGCAAGTCGCTCTCCAGCCGCCTGTCGGTGTCGGTCACCGCGCTCAACGTCGCGAACAGCCACCTGCTCATCGACAACAGCCTGACGTTCGGCGGCACCCACTACAACAACCCGCGCGAGGTCTACGCGCAGCTCCGGTACCGCTTCCATTACTGAAGGCCGGACGGGCCGGCTGCGCCGCGGCGACGAACGCCCGCCTGGTTCGGCGTCCGTCCCGGCAGAGGGTCTTGCGGGGATTGTGGCGGAGTCGCCGGGGAAGGTCGCCCGGTCGCGGTCAGGCGACCGCCACACGCCCGTCCAGCGCTTCGCGCACCGCCCGGGCGAGCCCCTGGGCCGTGAACGGCTTGGCGAGCAGGGGAGCGGCCGACGCCGACACCGATCGCTCGATGGCCGGATGCTCGGCGTGGCCCGACATGAAGAGGACCTTCGTGCCGGCCCTGACCCGAGCGATGCTCGCGGCCACGTCCCACCCGTTCATCTGCGGCATCACGACGTCGGAGATCAGGAGGTCGATCGGTCCGGCGTGGCGCTCGAGGGCGCGAAGCGCCGCCGCCCCGCTCGGCGCCTCCAGCACCAGGTAGCCGCACCCCCGCAGCGTCTCGCACACGAGCCGTCGGACGTCGTCCTCGTCTTCGACGACCAGCAGCGTTCCGCTCCCTGGCGGCGGATCGCAGGTGGCCTGCTCGGCCGCCGCGGTCTCCTCGACGCCTTCGAGGCAGGGCAGGGAGACGGTGAACCTGGCGCCCTTCCCGACCTCGCTGCGGGCATGGATGTAGCCGCCGCTCTGCTTGACGATGCCGTAGGTGGTGGACAGCCCGAGCCCGGTGCCCTTCCCGGCCTCCTTGGTCGTGAAGAACGGTTCGAACAGGTGCGCCATCGTCTCCGCATCCATGCCGCAGCCGTCGTCATCGACCGACAGCGTGACGTAGCGGCCGGGGATCAGGCCGGCATGCGCGGCGGCGCACGGGGCGTCCACCTCCGCGATCGCGGTCTCGATCGTCAGCGTGCCGCCGCCGGGCATGGCATCGCGCGCGTTGATCGCGAGATTCATGATCACCTGCTCGATCTGGCTCGGATCGGCCGTCACGCACGACCGACCCGGCGCCAGGTTCAGCACCAGCCGGACGTCCTCGCCGATCAGCCGGCGCAGCAGCTTGCTCATGTCGGTGACCACGGCGTTGAGATCGAGCGGCCGCGGCGCCAGGATCTGGCGCCGGCTGAACGCCAGCAACTGGCGGGTGAGTCCGCCGGCGCGCATCGCGGCCGCCTTGATGGCGTCGGCGGCCCGCTGCAAGGGGGCCTGGCCTTCCAGCCCGGCCACCAGCAGGTCGCTGTAGCCGCTGATGACGGTCAGCAGGTTGTTGAAGTCGTGCGCGATCCCGCCGGCGAGCCGGCCGATGGCCTCCATCTTCTGCGATTGGCGCAGCCGGGCTTCCAGGTCCTCGCGCGCCGCGGCGTCCTGGCAGATCGACAGGAAGGCGCGCACCGCGCCGCCGGAATCCCGGACGGGCGTCACGGTGTTCTGCCAGCTGAACCCCGCCCCGTCCTTGCGCGACCCGGTCAGCTCCCCCCGCCAGGCGCGCCCGCTCGACAGCGTGTGCTCCAGGTCGCGACGGACCCCGACCGGCGTGCGGTCGAGACCCAGGGCGTCTTCGACCGGGCGCCCGTACAGCTCCGCCGCGGTGAATCCGGTCATCCGTTCGAAGGCGGCGTTGGCGTACAGGATGGTGCGGTCCACGCCGGTCACGAAGATGCCTTCGGCGGACTGGTCGACGGCGGAGGCCAGGAGTTCGGGGGTCATGGCGTCGGCTGGCGGGCGCCACCGGGCGGCTCCGGCGTGATGGCGCCGTTCTGCTCCACGTGGCGCACCAGGATGGACACGCGGCGGTTCCGGGCGTCGAGCGGATCGGCGGTGTTGCGGAGTTGCTTGTCCGCGTAGCCGCGCACCTCGAACAGTTGCTGTTCACGGAGGCCGGCCGTCTCCATCACCCGGCGCACCGCGTTCGCCCGATCGGCCGACAACTCCCAGTTGGTGTAGCCCGCGCGATTGGCGTACTGCCGCGAGTCGGTATGGCCCTCGATCAGGATGCCGTTGGGCAGCTTCTGCAGCTCCTGGCCGATCGTGGCGAAGAGCCGCTCGGCCTGCGGCGTCATCGTCGCGCTGCCGGTGTCGAAGAAGCAGGCGGAGGCGGACTCCTGCATCTCGATGCGCAGGCCTTCCGACGTCATGCGAACCTCGACCTGCCCGCGAATCTGCGCGAACTCCGGCGTCCCCTGGAGCGCCTCCTGAATCTGGGCGGCTGCCTGCTCGAGCGTCCGCCGGTCCTGCTGGATGCTCGGCGTCAGGGGTGCCGGCGCCGAGCCGTCGCTGGGATGAACGCCGCCGCCGCCTTCGAGCAGGCTGGCGCCTTTGCCCTCGGCGAAGGCCCCCGGATCCCGGAAGTACTCCCCGATGGCGTGACGGGTTTTCGAGTCCTGACCGACGAGCCACATCACCAGGAAGAAGGCCATGAGCGCGGTGACGAAGTCGGCGTAGGCGACCTTCCACGCGCCCCCGTGGTGGGGCGCGTGCTCCTGCTTCCGGGCCTTGACGATGATCGTCGGGGTGGTCTTCATGGCTCAGTCGCTCGAGGACGGACTCAGGCCGCCACCGCATCGGGCTTGGCGGCGCTCCGGCACGCTTGTTCGGTCTCGTCGAAGGTGGGCCGCATGTGCCCCGGCACCACGCGGCGCGCGAACTCGGTCGCGATGACGGCCGGGAACCCCTTGGCCGAGGCCAGCAGCCCGGTCTTGATGCACTGCAGGTAGTGGGCCTCGTCGTGCACGTAGTGCTCGATCTTGTTCGCCAGGGGCTGGGCGAACCCGTAGGCCAGCAGGATGCCCAGGAACGTGCCGACCAGCGCCGCGCCCACCTTGATCCCGAGCTCTTCGGGCGGCCCGTCGATGGACGCCATGGTCACCACGACGCCCAGCACGGCGGCCACGATGCCGAGGCCGGGCAGCGCGTCGCCGATCCGCGCGAGCGCCTGCGAGGGCCGGAGGGCCTGGTCGCGGCGGATGTCCAGGTCTTCCTGCATCAGGTCGTCGAGGTCGTGCGCGGCGATGCCCCCGGCGATCAGGGCCTTGAGGGAATCGGACAGGAATTCGACCGCGTCGGGGCGCGCGAGAAAGCGGGGGAACCGCGACAGGATCGGGCTGGTGGCCGGGTCCTCGATGTGCGATTCGAGCGCCATGACGCCGGACTGCTGGCTCACGCGGAACAGCATGTACTGCAGCGACAGCAGTTCCACGTACTCCGCCTTGTTCGTCTTCCTGCCGAACTGTGCCTTCACCTGGACCAGGAGCAGAGACAGCACGTCCACCGGCGTGCTGACCAGGATGCTGCCGATGGCGGCCCCACCGATGATCAGGAACTCCGCCGGTTGAATCAACGCGGCGATCTTGCCACCTTCCCAGGTGAAGCCACCGACCACGCAGGCGACGACAGCGACGAACCCAATGACGAGCAACATGGGAAAGGAACTCCGAACCGGCTGCCGGCGACACGCCGGACACCTCGTCCCCTTCCAAATCGGCACATGGCGACGCAACTTGAGCGCCGGCTCGTGGCTCGTGCCCCCACGCCGAGCGACACGTGGTCCCCCGGGCGGGCGCGCCCGCTCACCGGGGGCGGTCGGGCGGCCGCGCGTCGGCGGCGCCCGGTTCCTCCCGGCGACTGATGCCGGGATTGAGGATGACGATGTCCACGCGGCGATTGCGCGCCCGGTTGGCGGCCGAATCGTTCGGCGCCCGGGGATGGAACTGGGAGTAGCCGGCGGCCGAAAGCCGCGTGGCGTCGATCCGGTGGACCTGGGCGAGCAGGGCCACGACATTGGTCGCCCGGGCCGTGGACAGCTCCCAGTTCGATTCGGTACTGCGCCGTGTGAATCGGCACGTCGTCGGTGTGGCCCTCGATTCGCACGAAATTGCCGATGTCGCGCACCGCGGCCGCGACCTCTCCGACCACCTCGCGGGCCTGCTCGGACACTTCCGCGCTGCCGGTGGCGAACGACCCGCTCTCGCGGATCGACACGACCACGCCGCGTCGGTCCAGCTCCACCGCCACCCGCCCGTCCTTGACCGGCCCCGCCAGCCGATCGCTGAGCGCCGTTCTCACTTCTTCCAGGGTCACCTCGGCGGCGCCCGTCGCGGCGCGGGCTGGGGCCACCGGCCGGGGCGAGGCTTCCAGCATGCGGCCCGGGTTCGACGCGGTCAGCGGTGCCGGCACGGGCGTTCCGGTCGGGGGAGCGGCCGCCGCCTCGTGGCGCGGCCGGTCGCCCGCAAAGGCCGTGTGAAAGCCGGCGGCGACCGGGCCGAACTTGCGGGCGTCGAGCGAAGAAATCCCGTAGAGCGTCGTGAAGAAGGCGAAGAGCAGCGTGATGAAATCGGCGTACGAGACGATCCAGCGGTGCTCGCTGGGGCCGCGATCCAGCGCATCGCCGCGCCGGCGCCGGCGCCGCCGCTCGCCCCAGTTCCCGGTGACCTTCATGCGGCACGCCCGACGCGGCGCCCGGAGCGTTGCGGCGACCGCAGGTAGGCCTGCAGCTTCTCCTCGACCAGCCGGGGATTCAGGCCATCCTGGATCGCCAGCACGCCCTCGAGGATCATTTCGCCGCGCAGCGCCCGCTTGTCGGCGCGGTGCTTCAGCTTGGCGGCGATCGGCAGGAAGACGAGGTTCGCCGCGCCGACCCCGTACACCGTCGCGACAAACGCGGTGGCGATGCCCGCCCCGAGCTGGGCCGGGTCGGCGAGGTTCTGCATGACGTGGATGAGGCCGAGCACCGCGCCCAGGATGCCGAAGGTCGGCGCGTAGGCGCCCAGCGCCTCGAAGACCCGCGACGGCACCCGGTCCCGGTCCTCGTCGTTGGCGATGGCGACCTCGACGATCTCGCGCACCTGGCGTGATTCCGTGCCGTCGACGGCCAGCCTGAGGGCCTTCTGGAAGAGGGGATCCGGCATGCGGTCGGCCTCGTTCTCGAGGGCCAGCAAGCCGTGCATGCGCGCGATCCGCGCACAGCGCACCACCGCCTCGGCGGTCGAACGGGTGTCGTCCTCGGCTTCCTGGAACACCGCCCGCAGCGTGGTCACCGCCTGCACGACCTCGGCGCGCGAGAAGCTGACCAGCGTCGCGCCCAGCGTCCCGCCGAACACGATGATCGCCGCCGTCAGCTGCACGACGGACCGGAGCGTGCCGCCTTCGAGCGCCTGGCCGACGAGCACGCAGCCGACGCCGATGAGCAGCCCCCCGATGGAGGCGACGTCGATCCTCTTCTTGGCGCTCACCGCCCATCCTCCGTCGGGACGACCGAGAGAGAGGTGAACGACGGGCACGCCCCCCGGTGCACCGCGCGGCGGAACTCGAGGACGCCGGCCACGAGCTGCTCGGGCGATTCCCGCACGACGAGCTTCTCGCCGGACACGAGCGAGAGGACGGTGTCGGGCGTCCGTTCGACCCACTGCACCAGGTCGATGTTGACGACAATCGACGTTCCGTCGAGGCGGGTGACGCGAATCATGAGTGCTCCTGGCTACCTGTCGGCCGGGCGACACGCGGGGTCGCCGTGCCGACAGCCGTCCGGCAGTTTGCCGCGAATCGAGCCGTGTTTACGGCGCCTGGGGCGGCCGTCAGGTCGGCGCCCACTGCCAGGTCTGCAAGGGAGATACCACCGGCCAAGGGGGGCGATTAAAGAAACCGGGACGGTTTCCGATTACCTACCCAGAACGCATGGCGGCAGACGCCGCCGCCGGTCGGCAAGGACGCCCACCGGGAACTTTCATGGAGGATTGGATCATGGCAGCCTTCTCAGTCGTCAACAACGTCGCATCGGTCAACGCCCAGGCCAACCTGCAGACCAGCAACCTCGGCCTGACCAAGTCCTTGAACCGCCTCTCGAGCGGTCTCAAGATCAACTACTCTGGCGACGACGCGGCCGGCCTCGCGGTGGCGAACGGCTACCGTTCGGACGTGGCCAACCTGACCCAGGGCATCCAGAACGCGAACGACGGCCTGTCCACCCTGCAGATCGCCGACGGCGCGCTCAACAACATCTCGACGCTGCTCGACCGCCTCGCCACCCTGGCGAGCCAGTCGGCGTCGAGCAACTTCAAGGGCGACCGCGCCACGATGGACGCCGAGTACCAGTCGGTCATCGGCGAGATCACGCGTGAAGCGGGCGTCGCCGGCCTCGGCGGCAGCGGCATCGCCTTCTCGGTGTTCGTGGGCACCGACAACCTGACCGGCACGATCGCCGGCGCCGACGCCACCGGACTCGGCCTCACCGGCGACATCACGACGGCGGCCAACGCGGCGACGGCCGTGGCCAACGTCAAGGACGCCGTCACGACCCTGGGCGGCGTGCAGGGCTCGGTCGGGACGCTCGAGAACACGATGCAGTACGCCATCTCCCTGGCGCAGTCGCAGGTGGTCAACACGACGGCTGCCGAGAGCCGCATCCGCGACGCGAACGTGGCCCAGGAATCGGCGAACATGACCCGCTACAACGTCCTCACGCAGAGCGGCATCGCCGCCCTGGCGCAGGCGAATCAGTCGACCGCGTCGGTCCTGACGCTCCTGCGGTAAGCGCTCGGCAGTTTGGCCCGGATCCCGCATGACGGTCCCCCGTCGGGGGCTCATGCGGGATCAGCATCCCGGAATTGGCTGATTTTCTGGTCATTCACGGCGTCGTAGTGTCGTCCGCCCGACCCCTCCGGTCGGCCGGGCGACGCTCGTCGCTGGGACGAGGCGGGCAGACAATGGCAGCGGTCACTTTCAGCGGGTTCAACCAGATCGACTTCAACACGGTCCTCCAGGCGGTCATGACGCAGGAGCGCCAGCCCCTGGTGGCCCTCCAGAATCAGCGGACCGCCATCTCGTCCCAGAACGACGCATTCGCGACGCTGGCGACCAAGCTGGCGGCGGTTGACGACGCGGCCGGCAGCCTGGCGGACGCGAGGGCCTTCGGCGGGCGGACCGCCTCGGCCAGTGACGCGACCGCGCTCCGCATCGTCGCCGGGAACGCCACGCCGGAGGGAATCTTCGATGTCGTCATCAACCGCCTCGCCCGCGGGCAGGTCACGACGACGTCCAGCATCTACGCCGACAAGGACAACACGATCGTCGCGACCGGCGGAACGCTGGTGTTCGGCGGCGTCACGGTGACGATCGACAGCGACACGACGCTCCAGGGCCTGGCCGACGCCATCAACTCGACCGCCGACGCGCCGGCCACGGCCACCATCGTCGCGGCCGGCGGCCAGTACCAGATGGTGCTGACGGGCAAGACGACCGGGCTCGCGAGCGCGTTCACGGTGGCCGCCAACCTCACGGGCGGAAGCGGCGTCGCCTTCTCCGCCACCAACGCGGTCGAGGCGAGCGACGCGGATCTGCTCGTGAACAACGTGCACGTCACCTCGGCCACCAACACCGTGGACGGCGCGGTCCCGGGCGCGACGCTGACGCTGCTCAAGCCATCCGCGACGCCGGTGACGGTCACCGTCGGCCAGGACCTGTCGTCGATCAAGACCGCGCTGCAGTCCTTCGTGAGCGCGTACAACGACCTGGTCCAGTTCGTCGGCGATCAGAACGCCGCCGCCGCGAAGGGCGACACGACCAGCATCGGGCGCGACAGCGTGGTGCGCAGCCTGCGCGCGGCGCTGCGCGAGGGACTGACCAGCCAGTACGGCACGAGCGGCGCGTTCCAGTACCTCTCGCAGATCGGCGTGCAGTTCGACCACACCGGGACGCTGAGCCTGGACGAGGGCACACTCGACGCCGCCACCGTCAACGTGGCCGACCTGCAGAAACTCGTCGCCGGCAGCACGGGTGCGTTCGGCAGCATCCGGTCGATCGTCGAGCAGTACGTCGGCGCCGACGGGCTGGTCCCGAACGCCAAGACGCGCCTGGGCGACGAGATGAGCCGGCTCGACGATCGCATCACGAACATGACGGCGCGCCTGGCGATTCGCCAGCAGATGCTGCAGCGGGAGTACTCGGCCGCCGACGCGGTGATGACCCAGCTGCAGAGCCAGATGAGCGCGATCGCGTCGCTGAGCTCGAATTTCGCGTCGTTGAACAGTTCCACCAGCAGCAGCTCGAATTAGGAGTAGTCCATGCAGGCTTCGATGGCTCGTGCGGCGCAGGCGTACCAGACGACCCACATCCAGTCGCAGTCACCGCTCGAGATGGTCGTGCTGTTGTACGCCGGCGCGCTGCGGTTCATGCGGACCGCCGCCGACGCCATGGAGCGGTGCGACCTGGTGGCCAAGCGCGAGGCGATGTCGCGCGCCCTGGCGATCGTCACCGAGCTGCGGAACACGCTGAACATGGCCGAAGGCGGCGAGGTCGCACGGTCGCTCGACGGCCTCTATGGGTACGTGACCGCCCGCCTGCTCGACGCCAACGCGCGGCAGGATCCCGCGCCGCTCCAGGAATCGATCCAGCTCCTGACCGGACTCCACGACGCGTGGGCCACGATCGCCTCGCCCGCCCACGCCGCGCAGGAGCGCGTGTGACGGTCGAGGAACTCGCCGCCGCGATCTCCGGCTACGGCGCCGGGCTCGAGGCGGAGGTGTCGCTCCTGCAGGGCCTGCAGCGCCTCGCCGGTAGGCAGCACGACGCGCTGCTCGCCGACGACGTCCCGCTCCTGGCCGAGATCGGCGACGAGCGCGAATCGGTGATCGCCAGCCTGGTCGAGGTGGAACACCAGATCAAGCCGCTGCGCGAGATGCTCGCGTCCGGGCTCGATCGGGCGGCCGCCCTCCCGGGCTTCAGCGAAGTGGTGGCGTTGCACCGCTCCGCGGGCCGCCTCGTCTCGGAGATCATGTCGGCCGACCGGGGCACCATCGAGTCGCTGCGCGAGGCCGAGGGCCGGAGGCGGCTGGCGGCGCAGACGGTCGAGAGGGGGGCGACGACGCTGGCCGCCTACCATCGGGTCGTCGCCTCGCACACCAAGAGCGCGATCGTGGACACCGAGGGCTGATCAACCCTAGCCGGCGCCGGGCGTTCCCTGGCGCGTCCCGTGCAAGAAGGTCTGGAGGTCCCGGAATCCGAGCCCGCGGTACAGGTGGCGTGCCCCCTGGTTGCCGTCGGCCACGAGCAGCGTCACCCGTCGATAGCCCGATCCGGCGAGCGCCCGACCGCTCTCGACGACGAGGTGGCGGGCCAGCGCCCGGCCTCGCCACATCGGATCGACCACCACCTGGGCCAGGTGGGCGATCCCTTCGCCAATGTGCGTCATCAGGATCGCCGCGACGGGATGTCCCTGCGGGTCGCGAAGGGCGAAGCTGGCGGCGGGGAGGTAACGGCCGCACGCCTCGGTCCGCAGCAGCTGGCCGACGTAGTGCGCCCACTGCGCCGGGCGAAGGTCGGGAGCGAAGCACGCGGCCTCCGGGCTGCCCGCGTAGGCCCGCGCCACCAGGTCCACGACGTCGCCGGCGTCGCCGTCGGCAAACGGGCCCGGCGCGCACCCCTCCGGCCACGACGCAATCGGACTCTCGGCGGACGAAGGGAGATCGCACGCCATGTAGCGGTGCGACTCGACGACGAACTGCTCCTGTTCGAGGGTGCGCCGCAACGCGGGCGACTGCGGGTAGAGATAGCACGACGCCCCGCTGGCTGTCGCCGCGTCGGGGGAGGCGAGTGCCGCGCGCAGCAACGCGCGGCGCGAGGAGTCGCTCTCGGCCACCAGGCCGCCGACCTGGAGCCGATCGTCGTGGAGGACGAAGAACGACCAGCCAGCGACCCGGCCGTTCCGCCCGCGGACCAGCAGGCCGGGCAGGGTACCGGCCCGGCGGGCCGACTCGATGAGGGTGCACGAGGGCGCGAAGTCCCACCCCAGCGTCTCCTGCCAGCGCCGGCACTCCGAGCGGTACAGGGGAGCGACGGAGGCCGCCTCGGCGCCGCGCCAGTCCTCGCACCGCCAGGCGTCGGTCGGGCTCATCGCTTCTCCCCGTCCGGCGATGTCCGGCCGGCGGCGGGCGGTGTCTCCGGGGTGGCCTGTGCCAGCGTCCCGGGGCGACCCGCCGACCGCAGCCGGCTCGCCAGTGCCCGTGCGCCGGCGGTCGCGGCCGCCGCCGACTCGTTCTCCAACCGGATCTGCTCGTAGACCTCGCGGCGGTGCACGGCGACAGACGGCGGCGCAATGACGCCCAGGCGCACGCCGTCGCGGCCAACGCGCAGGACGCGCACCTCGATTCCGTCGCCGATGACAATCGCTTCGTCGCGCTTACGGGTGAAGACCAGCACCGACGCCCCCCGCCGCGTCTGTGGCGCGGCCGCGGCCAGGGCTAGCGGGGCGCCGCATCCAGTGGCGCTCACCGGCCCCGACCGCGTTCATTCCAGCGCCAACGCGTGGCGCAACGAGTAGAGGCTGTCGTGCGGCACCATCTGGCACCCGACCATGCGCACGGGGTCGATCACGACCGGCGCCCGCAGGTTGACCGTCGCGTGGCCCTCGCCGTCGAGCGTCGTGAGCGCGAGCCAGACAAGGGCCGTGTCCTCGGCAGCGCCGAGTCGATCGCGATCCACGTCGCCGAGGACGCAGCGGTAGTCGGGCACCACCAGCCGGGGGTCGATCGCGATGAACGACGCCGGCGGGCCGTCGACGCCATGCAGGCACTGCAGCGGGGCGATCTCGCTCGACGAGATGAGGACGAAGTGGTGGCAGGGCTCGAAGCCCGGCAGACCCTGCGGGAAGGTGAGGACGTCCGCCGCGTTGACCTCGAACGTCCCGAACCCGGTCGTGACAGAGCGCACGCCGGTGCGACCGTCGGCGCCCTGCTTGTCCGCGCGTCTCGTCATTTGAGATAGTCCAGCAGGGTGAGCCGCGACCGGGCGCCCACGGCGCCGAGCGCAGCCTGGTACGCCGTGTCAGCCTTGGCCATCTGCGTCGCCGCCTCGGCCATGTTCGCGTCCTCGTTCTGCGACACGCGCGCGAGGCTGGCCTGACTCAGCGTTCCCAGGCGGGCCCGCTGGTCGTCGAGGCTGGCGAGATCGATGCCGACGCTCGTCTGGAACGCCACCGCGCGGTCGAGCGCGCGGTCGAGCCCGGCGAGGCCGTCGGTGATCCCGGTCTGATCGTTGTTCCGGATGGCGGTGGCGAGATTCGACAGGCAGGTGAACACGTCCTGGGTGTCGGTGCCTTGCGCGAGTGTCCGGCCGTCGAAGCCGACCTGCACGGACCGCGACCAATCGACGTCGAGCGACACGCCGTTCGCGTCACCCTGGTAGGCGGAGACCGACCCGTCAGCCTGCCGGGCGTAGGGCGCGGTCAGCGCCGCCGAGCCGGCGAACACGTAGGTGCCTCGGAAGTTGGTGTTGAGGTCGGACAGCAGCGTGTCGGCGATCCCGTCGAGCTCGGTGGCCAGAGCCGTGTGCTGGGCGTCGGTGGCCACGCTCCCGACCGCGCTGCTGGCGCTGGCTCGGGCCGAGGTGAGACGGTCCACCACGTCGGACAACACGTTGTCGACCACCGTCAGCCGCGTCGTCGCCGAATCGGCCGTCTGGACGTACTGGTCCAGGGTCCCGAGCTCGGCGTGATCGGCCACCGCCTGCCCGGCGGCCGTGGGGTCGTCGCTCGGGACCTGCAGGCGGCGCCCCGACGAGACCTGCGCCTGCCACTTGGAGAGGTTCGCCGCCGCGCGGTCGATGTCGGCCATCGCGCCCAGGTAGTCGCTGTTCGACGAGATTCTCATGCTCAGCCTCCGACCATCTGCATCAGGATGTCGAGCGCCGCGTCGACCGACTGGAAGTAGCGGGCGTTGGCCTCGTAGGCGCGCTGGAACTTCAGCATCAGCGCCGCCTCTTCGTCGATTGACACGCCCGACACCGTCTCGCGGAGGGTGCGGACCTGGAGCACCGCGTCGGCGGCACTCTGCTGCTGCTGCTGGGCGGTCGCCGTGTCCTGGCCGACGCGAAAGGCGAGGTTGCCGAAGCTCTCGACCATCGTCGCGGTGCCGCCGTCGAGCGTCCTCGAGTCGCGCAAGGCCGCGATGGCGCGGGCGGTCTGGTTGTCGCCGACCGAGGGCACGCCGGCGGCGGCGATCCGGCGCGGATCGGCCGCGAGCGCCGGGTTCACCGCGATCGCCGACGCCGCGCCGGTGGCGCCCGCGAGGGGCGTGAAGAACGGGAGCCCCGCCTGCCCGTTGAGGTCGAAGCCGGCCGAGTGCAGGTCGTTCACCTGCTGGGTCACCGCAGCGGCCAGCGTATCGAGCCGGGCGAGGTAGTCGGGCACGAGGACGTCGCGGATCTGGCGCAGGCCGCCAATCTGGCCGCCGGTCGCCTCGGAGGTGACGTCAACGCCCTGGCTGCGGAGCGCGGCCGTGCCGTCCGGCAACGACGCCGTCTCGAGGGGCACCGCGGTGGAGCCGACCACCAGGGGCCGGCCGTTCCCGAATGTCACGTCGAGCCCGCCGTCGGCGCGCTGGATGGTGTGGACCTCGAGCAGCCCGGAGAGCGATTCGATCGCCTGCAGCTGGTCGTCGCGGCATTGGAGCAACTGCGTGCTGTCGCGGGCGCCGGCGCTGCCACTGGCCGCGTTCAGCGAGGCGAGCTGCCGGGCCAGCGCGTTGACCTGGTCGACGGCGGTCCGGATCCCCGTGTCCGCGTCGGTCCGGGCGGCGCCGAGACGGCCGGCCATGTCGTGGAACGCGGAGGTCAGCGACGCGGCCTGTGAGAGCACGCCCTGGCGGGAAGACGAGGCCGTCGGATCGTCGGCCAGTTGCGAGAAGGCGTCGAAGAACGCGGTGAGGTTGGCGTCGAGCGACGCGCCCGGCTCGCCAACCGCGGCATCGACCGCGGACAGGCCCTGGGCGAGGGCCGCCTGTTCGCTCTCCGAGGACACCTCCTGCTCGAGGCGGGCTTCGACCAGCATATCGCGTACCGACCGGATGCCGGCCACCTCGACCCCGCCGCCGGCGCTCCACTGGTCCGGTGGAGCGATGGAGGCGAAGTCGACGACGCGGCGGGCGTAACCGGGGGTGTTGGCGTTGGCGACGTTCTGCCCGACGACCGAGAGGGCGGTGCTCTGCGCCGCGAGGGAGCGCGCGGCCATCGACAGGTTTCCGAAGAGGTCGCCCATTACAGTCTCGCTTCCAGCGCACGCACGCCGGGCACGGCGCACGCCCGCGCCGCGCCGCTCCGGTCGTAGCCGCGCGCCCATCCCGACACCGACGACGACGTTCCGGCGAAGGCCGCCAGCCCGGCCCCGAGCCGCCGGCAGCGGTCGAGGCTGGCCCGAAGGCGAATCATCTCGCGGCGCAGCGGCTCGCGATCCGGGCCGCCGGCGGTCCCGGCCGCGGGCCACGCGGCGACGGAAGACGCCAGGGGCTCCTCGGCGGCGAGCACGCCCTCGAGCCTGGCGCCGACGAGCGCCTCGGACGCCTGATCCAGCGCGGCGCGGATGCGCCTGGCCGCCGTGAGGTGTTCGCAGTCGCTCATGATGGGCCTTGTCAGCCTACCGTCAGCACGTGGTCGATGAGTCGGTCGGCCAGCCGGACGAGGTCCTGTCCGACCTCCCCGGCCGCCAGTTTCTGACGTGCCCGCTCAACCGCGTCCTGCCGAATCTCCGGTGCGTCGGTTGCTGCTCGCATGGCACTGTTGACGAATTCGACATCGGTTGAGAGGTTCAGTCGGTCCGTGCCCGGCGGCGGCGCAGCCCCCCTGACCTTCGCTCGATCCGTGCCTGGGACGTCCAGGCGGACAGGGGTGCAGTCGGGTTGGCCTGGATTTCCGTCAATCTTCATCATCCGCTCCTGCGCCGGGTTTCCTGAAGAGGCCGGTCGCCTTGTTAATCGGCAACCGCGACCTCGTGCTTTAGCGACGCGGCCAGCCGGGCGGCGGCCAGCTCCGGATTCACCGGCCGGCCGTTTTGCAGCAGCTCGAAGTGAAGGTGGGGCCCGGTCGATCGGCCGGTCCGTCCGACCGTGCCGAGGGCCTCGCCCGCCCGGACGTTCTCGCCCTCGTGCACGTCAATCGCGCCCAGGTGCGCGTAGCGGGTGCTGGCGCCGCCGGCGTGCTCGACGAGGACGGTGTTGCCGTACCCGGGCGCCGAGCCCGCGAACGCCACGCGCCCGTCGGCGACCGAGTCCACCTCGCGGCCGTAGGCGGCCGCCAGGTCCACGCCGTTGTGAAAGCGCGGGCCGGCGCCAAACGGATCCTGCCGCCAGCCGAAATGCGACGTGACCGGCGCGATAAGCGGCAGCGGAACCGTCGGACCGTCCGGATCGTCGACGGGCTGTCGGCCGGCCGGCCGGACGGTGACCAGGGCGCCCCGCGGCCGAAGATCGGACGCCGGCGCCAGGGCGCTGTCGTCGTCGGATGGCGCCGTCTGCCGTTCGAGCGCCCGCCTGACCGCGTTCGCCAGGCCCATGACGCCGCCATTGGCCAGCAAACGCGCCAGTTCGGCGTCTGTCGTCTCGGTGAACGTCTCGGCGCCGAGGCCCTCGTCCTCGTCGTCGCGCAGCTCGGACTGCCGCATTTGCCGCAAGACCTGGTTGGTCATCATCGCCTCGAACTCGCGTGCGAGCTGATCGACGCTCGCCCGACTACCTGGTTGTGCATGTTCTGTGCCAGCACCGTTGACCCCGAGGCTGGCCGGCGCGGCGACGGCGCGCTGAACCCACGCGGTCAGCGACGGCTGTTGGAGGATTGCCGGGGTACTGTCGTTCACGCGCTCCTCGCCTTCCAGACGCCCGTCACCCGGGCGTCAGATGATCACAATCTCCGCCCGCAGCGCGCCCGACACTTGCAGCGCCTGCAGGATGGCGATGATGTCCCTCGGCGTCGCCCCCAGGGCGTTCAACGCTCTCACGACCGCCTCGAGGGTCGTCCCCGCTTCGAGCGTGATGAGCGGCGCCTTGCCTTCCGTCACGTCCACGTGCTCCTCGGGGATCACGACCGTCTCGCCGGTCTTCGAGAGGGGAGACGGCTGCGACGCGGAATACTTGGTCGAGATGCGCACCGACAGGCTGCCGTGGGCGACCGCCGCCGCGCCGATTCGCACGTCCGATCCCACGACGACCGTGCCCGTCCGCTCGTTGATGACCACGCGGGCCGGGAAGTCGACGGCGACCGACAGCGCCTCCAGCCGCGCCATGAAGTCGGCGACCGAGACCCGGTACGCCTCGGGAACGTGGATCGTCACCGTGCCCGGGTCCACCGCCTGCGCGCTGGTCGTCTGGAGGTCGTGGTTGATCACCTGCGCCAGCCGCGTCGCGGTCGTGAAGTCGGGCTGGATGAGCGACAGCCGAAGCGTCTCAGCCGTGGGCATCTGGTTGGGAGGGTTCGCCTGCAGCCACCCTCCGCTCGGCACGCGGCCCGCGGTGAGGTGGTTGATCTGCACGCTGTTGCCGCCCTGGCCGCCCCCGAACCCGCCGATCGACATCGGCCCCTGCGCGACGGCGTAGGCCGTGCCGTCCGGACCCCGCAGGACGGTGGCGAGCAGCGTGCCCCCCTGCAGGCTTCGCGCGTCGCCGACCGAGGAGACGAGCACGTCGAAGCGGCTCCCGGATCGCGCGTAGGCGGACAGCTCGGCCGTGACCACGACGGCGGCGACGTTCTCGATCTTGATCTGCTCGCCCGGGACCACCACCCCGAACCGCTCGAGCATGTTCGCGAGCGTCTGGGCCGAGAAGATCGTCTGGCGGCGGTCGCCGGTCCTGTTCAGGCCCGCGACCAGGCCGTAGCCGATGAGCGGCACCGGGCGCACGCCTTCGAGCCGGGCGACGTCCTTGACCCGGACCGACGAGGGCACCTCGGCGCCGCCTGCCAGCGCGGCGCACAGCAGCGCGGCGGTCGAAACGTGGAGAGTTCGCAGCACCACGACAACACTCCGTGTCAAAAGAGCTTGTTGAGGATCCGGATGAGCCAGCCGGGCTTCAGGTTGTCCTTGATCAAACCGCGCCCGAAGTACCGGATGCTCAACTGCCCGATCTGCGTCGAGAGGACCACGTTGGGCGGGGTGATGTCCACCGGCCGGACGACCCCCGTCAGCACGACCATCTGCCGGTCGCCGTTGATGTCGATTTCGCGCGCTCCCTCGAGGACCAGGTTGCCGTTCGGCAGCACCTCGGCCACGCGCACCGTCATCGTGGCCGTCAGTTCACCCGTCCGGGCCGTGCTCCCACTGCCCTGGAAGTTGGTGTCGCTGGCGGTCGAGGCGAGCGAGGCGGGGTCGAGCGACTTCGGCAGCAGCTTCTCGAGGCCGAACATCTTGGCGACCGAGGCGCTGCCGGCGGTCTTCTTCGTGAGCGAGGAGTCCGCGGTGCCGGCGGCGGTGATGCTCTCGATGACGCGCACCGTGAGCAGGTCGTTGACCGTGTGCGCGCGCGGGTCGGCGGTCAGCGAGGACATCCACGCGAACGAGGCCGCCGGATCCTTCGTCTCCGCCGACCGCGCCGACTGCAGGTAGCGCTGGTACAGCACGTCGTAGCTGTCCGGCGACACCCGCTTCTGCGCCCACGCGGCGGGGGCCAGCGCCGCCAGGAGCGCCGGGAGCAGCAGGCCCCGACGACACAGGGATCTCGCGTTCATCGAATCACCTCGACTTCGAGTGGGCCGACGATGCGGGCCGTGACCGACCGTCGGCTGGTGGAGTTGATCACCCGGATCGTGTCGCCCGCCGCGCCGCTCTGCGTCGCCACGCCCTGGCCCTCGGCCTCGACGCCGTCTCCGCTCACGCGGATGGTCACCTTGTCGCCGCTCCGGACCACCAGGCGCGCGGTGACCATCCCCGGCAGCAGCAGTTCGCCGGGCTCGAGCCGGCGGTTGGCCCTCGCCCCGACCAGTTCCGCGGCGGCGGGCACCCGCTGCAGCAGGATGGCGCCGGGGTCCGTCCGCGCGGCGGCCACGTCGTCGCCGGAGAGGACCGCGCCGGCCGCCACCGGGCGCGCCACGCGCGCGCAGTCGGTCGCCACCAGGACGGTCGCGATCGCGTACCCGGCGGCCCAGGTCATCCCGGCCGGCGCGTCGCTCCGCGTGGTGGCGAGCGAGAAGCGAACGGGCCGTCCCAGCCTGGCCCCGGGCTCGGGCTTCGCCACCAGGCGTCCCTCCGCGCGCGGCGCCTTGATCACGACGTCTTCCAGGCGCACCTCGGCCGCGCCGCCGACGCGCGCGCGCACCGCCTCGACGATGGCCGCACGCACGCCGGCCTCGTCGGCCTGGCCCGCCCGGGGCGCGGGGGAGGGCGTCTGCCCGATTCCCCACACCGCCAGGAGGGCGGCGGCGCTACTGGCCCATGTTGTTGACTTGCTGGAGCATTTCATCGGCTGCCTTCACCACCCGCGAATTCGCTTCGTAGGCGCGCTGACCGAGAATCATGTTCACCATTTCCTCGACGACGCTGACGTTCGACTCCTCGACGAAGCCCTGGGCGATCGAGCCGACGCCGTCGAGGCCGGGCACGCCCGTCGTCGGTTCGCCCGACGCGCTGGTCGCCCCGAAGAGGTTGCCGCCCAGCGCGCTGAGGCCGGCCGGGTTCTGGAACGACGCCAGTTCGATCGTCCCCACCTGCTGCGGCGCGGACTGGCCGGGAAGGGCGACCGAGACGATGCCCTGCGGCGAGATCGTGATCGAGGTCGCGTTGGCGGGAATCGACATCTGCGGCTCGAGCGGATAGCCCTCGGCGGTGACGAGCTGTCCGTCGCCGCTCAGGTGCAGCATGCCCGCGCGGGTGTAGCCCACCGTGCCGTCCGGCATCGAGATCTGGAAGAACCCGTTGCCCTGGATGGCGAGATCGAGCGGGCCGTTGGTGGACCTCAGGTTGCCGGCCGTGAAATCGCGGGCGGTGGCGACCATCCGGGTGCCGAGGCCGGTCTCGATCCCGATCGGGGCTTCACCGCTCGTCGCCGTCGGCGAGCCGGCGGCCTTGGTCTGTTGGTAGACGAGGTCGGCGAACTCCACGCGGCTCTTCTTGAACCCGGTCGTGTTGACGTTCGCCAGGTTGTGGGCGATGTTGTCGATGTTGGCCTGCTGGGCGTTCATGCCGCTGGCCGCCGTGTAGAGCGCACGAATCATGGTGTTGCTCCTTCTACGCGCGCACGGTCACTCGTGTGCGCTCACTTGGGTCCCAGTTGAGAGATCGCGCGGGCGTCGAGGTCGTTCATCAGCACGCTGATGCCGCGATTGAGCGCCTCGAAGCTGCGCGAGATCTGCGTCATCTGCGCGATGCGGTTCACCGTGGACACGTTCGACCCTTCGATCGCCCCCCCGCGCACCTCGGCCGTCGTGTCCCGGGCCTCGGTGAGGGCCGGGCCGCCGAAGCGCTCGGCCTGTTCGCGCGTCAGCCCGGTGGTGTCGGCGAAGTCCACGATGCGCAGCCGCCCGGCCGTGGTCCCGTTCACGTTGACCGAGCCGTCGGCCGCGATGTCGACCTTGCCGTCGCCGATCGCGATCCGCGCGCCGTTCTGGCCGAGCACGAACGAGCCGTCGTCGGCGGCGAGGTCGCCGCTCGCCGAGCGCATGAAATGGCCGTTCCTCGTGTAGCGCGGTCCCGACGGCGTCTGCAGCACGAAGAAGCCCCGGCCGTCGATCGCGCAGTCGAGGTCCCGGCCGGTCGAGGTCAGCGTGCCGGGCGTGAAGTCCACCTGGGCCGGCCCGCTCACCACGTCGACCGCCGAGTCGAGCGCGCCCTGGAAGAACGGCCGCTCGACGGGCATGGAGCTCGCGTGCTCGGCCTTGTAGCCGTTCGTGCCGACGTTGGCGATGTCGGCCGCGACCCAATCGAGCTGCACGGTCCGCGCCCGCATCCCGCTCAACGCGATGTACATTCCTCCTGACATCGTCGCCTCCTACGAGTGACCGGTTTCCGCGAGAACGGACAGGATCGGCGTCGGCATCGGTACCCTCAAGAGGCCATCACGCGGATGCGTTCGACCGCGTTCATCACCTCGGTGATCCGCACGCCGTAGTTGCCGCCGACGACCACGACCTCTCCGCGCGCGATCGCGACGCCGTTGACGAGCACGTCGACCGCGTCTTCGGGCGAACGGTCGAGGTCGAGGACCAATCCCGGGCCGAGCCGCGACAGGGCCTGCAGCGTCAGGCTGGTCTGCGCGAAGCGCACGACCAGGGGCAGGTCGAGGTCGAGGATGACGCCGAGATTGGCGGGCGCGGCGGCCGGCGCCCCCGCGTCGCGGGCCGCGTTCGGCATCCACGCGCGGCGCCCGTCGGCCGCGCCGCTCGACGCCTCGTCCAGCGCGGCGCAGCACGTGACGGTCATCAGCACGCCGTCGGCGGTCGTGATGTCGAACGTCATCGTCGTCGCCCCCGGCTCCAGCACGTCGAGCGCCGGCGACCCGTCGGAGGTGACGAAGGCGCCCTCGGCGGCCGGGTTCCGGTTCAACCCGCCGGCCACCTGGCCCGCCAGGTCGCGGAGACCGCCGGCCACCGTCTCGTCGGCGTTCGGCGCGGCGGGACCGGACAGCTGCCCGACGAACTCGCCGGCTGCCTTCTCGTCGATCGTCGCGGTCAAACTGCCCGAGAGCGCGCCGCCGAGCCGCCACCGGAGGAGCCAGCCGGAACCGGAGCCGGAGCCGTCGGCTTCGCGAACGTCTCTGGCCGCGGCCTGGCGGTTCAGGAGCGTGCCGACCACCAGGGCCAGTTCCTCGGCGAGGGCGAGCGCCAGGCGGTGTTCCCGCTCCGTCAGTGTGCTGTTCATCTCGTCGCCTCGTCTTCAGCCGCCCCGACCCACGAGTGCACCGCCAGCCCCAGGCCGTTCGCCGTGCGCGTCGGCAGCACCAGCAGCTTGGGCGTGTTCCAGGCCCGCACCTCGATCGGCGCCCGGACCGGCCGGCCGAGCGAGACGAGGTCTCCGGGCCGGAGCGCGAGGATGTCGCCGGCGGCGAGCCGGGTGCGCAGGACGGCGGTCAGCGGCACGCTGACGCGTCCCAGGTTCCGCGCCAGGTGCCGGGACTCGAGAGGCGAGGGATCGCGCCGCGCGCTCTGCCACCCCTGCGGGACGCCGGCGCACAGCGCGGCCGGCAGGCAGAGGTTCAACGTGCCCGTCGTCTCTCCGACGTGCAGGTCGAAGACGACGAGGACCATGGCGTCGCCGGGAGCGGCGACGGGCAGGATCTGCGGCCGGGTTTCGCGCGCGTGGATGCGGAACTGGATGTCGAGGATGCGGCGCCAGGCCGTGCCCAGGTCCTCGAGGATCAGCCCGAGGACGCCGTCCACGACGTTCTGCTCGATCTCGGTGAGGGCCCGGCTCGTGGGGCTGGGCGCGACCCGTCCGCCGAGCATCCGGTCGATCATGGCGAAGGCGACGTTCGGGTTCAGCTCGAGCGCGCCCAGGCTCTCGATCGGCGCCAGGCTGAGCGAGCAGAAGACCGTGGGATCGGGCAGCGACATCAGGAACTCGGCGTAGTTGAACGCCTCGACCCTGACCAGGGCGACCTCGGTGCCGATGCGCAGGTAGGCCGAGAGCGACGTCGACAGCTCGCGCGCGAACCGGTCGTGCAGCAGGTGGATCGAGCGGACCTGCTCCTTCGAGACCCGGTCGGGCCGCCGGAAGTCGTACGGGACCGGCTCGTCGCCGTGACGGGCGTCGCCCGCCTCGCCTTCGCGCAGCAGGCTGCGAGGGGAGGGGAGCAGCGCCTTCAGTTCTTCGGGCGACAGGATGCTCGCCATCGGCTCACCGCCCCTTCCCGAGGCCGAGCGTGGTCCCCAGGCTCGCGCGCAGCCGGGACAGCGCCAGCGACCGGATCTGCGACACCCGCGATTCGCTCACCCCGATCACCTCCCCGATTTCGGCCAACGTCAGTTCCTCTTCGTAGTAGAGCGCCAGCACCTGGCGCTCCCGTTCGGGCAGTTCGCCCAGGGCGCCGGCCAGGTGGCGCCGCAGTTCGGCGCGCTCGAGCTGCAGGTCAGGGCCGTCCGACGACTCGATGGCGACTTCGAGCGTCTGACCGTCCCCGTCGGGCGTGGCGAGCTGCCGGATCGTTCCGAGTTCGAGGCTCCGGACGCTGTCCAGCACGCGCGCGTATTCCTCGCCGGCGAGCCCCAGCGCGCCCGCAATCTCGTCCTCGCGCGGCTCCCGCCCGAGGTCCTGCCGCAGCGTGGCGATCGTCTGGTCGAGCTGCCGGCGCTGCCTGCGTGCCGACCGCGACGCCCAGTCCATGTCGCGCAGCGAATCGAGCATCGCCCCCTGCAGCCGGCGGCGCGCGAACGCGTCGAACGGCACGCCAACCGAGGGACGGTAGCGCTCGGCCGCCTCGAGCAGGCCGAGCACGCCGACGCTGATCAGGTCGGACAGCTCGATGTGGGCCGGCACGCGGCGCATGAGGCGGTAGGCCATCGCCTTCACGAGGCCCACGTTCTCGGTCACCAGGCGGTTGCGTTTGTCCACGTCAACCGGGCTCGTCGTCATGCGCATGGCCCGGCCTCCAGCGACAGGACTGCGCGGGGCGTCTCGCGGGGCACGGGCACCGGGCGCAGGCCGCGTCCGCTGCCGGGCGCCAGGCGGGCCAGGCGGGCGGCCAGCGCACGGAAACACCGGCTCGCGGGGCATTCCGGGGCGAAGTCCATCGTCGTCCGCTGCACGAGGAGGGAGTCGCGCACCGCCGGGTCGAACGGCACGTATCCGTGGTACTGGGGACGGCGGTTCAGGAAGTACCTGGCCGCGACATCGAGCTGCCGGAAGACGGTCTCGGCTTCGCGCCGGTCAGGGACGCCGTTGACGAGCACGCCCACCTCCTTGCCCGAGTTGGAAAGGGAGAGGACCTTCATCATCGCGTAGCCGTCCACGATCGCGCTCGGCTCCATCGAGGTGACGAGCAGGACGTGCTCGAGACCGCGCAGGAGGTCGATGACGTTGTTCGAGATCCCCGTGGGGGTGTCAATCAACAGGAAGTCCACGTCGGCGCTCACCGTGGCGCGCGCTTCCGACAGGCGCTCCCACTGGCGGGCGGTCAGGGCCGTCAACTCGTTCAGGCCCGACCCGGCGGGGACGATCAGGACGCCGGCGGGGCCGCGGACGATGATGTCCTCGACGCGCTTCGTCCCGGTCAGCACGTGGCCCAGGTGCCAGGGGGGCGTCAGCCCGAGATGCACGTCGACGTTGCCCAGCCCGAAATCGGCATCGAGGATGGCGACACGTTGGCCCAGCCGGGCGAGGGCCGTGGCGAGATTGACAACGACGCTCGTCTTGCCGACGCCGCCCTTGCCGCTGGTGACCGCGATCGTGACGGCGGCCGGGGGTTTCTGCACGACGGACATGGTCATCGGAGGGTCTCCAGGGCGGCAACGCCTTCACCGAGCACGCAGGCGGCGACCAACGACGAGGTCGCGGGGTAGAGGTCTTTGGGCACGCGCTGGCCGGTGCCCAGGTACGAAATAGGCAGCCGCCGGTCGCGCAGCACGTTCAGGAGCGGCGACACCGTCTCGGCTTCGTCCACGCGGGTGAGGACCACGCGGTCGGGATGCGCGTCCGCGTACCGGTCGAGGATGCGCTCCCCGTCCGCCGCCGACGTGCCAGCCGGCATGACCAGGTGCGTCCGGACGTCGCGTCGCCGGTCGATCGCGGCAAACAGGTCGCGGGCGGGCCCGTCGTTGGGCGAGCGCCCGGCGGTGTCGACCAGGACCGGCGAATCGGCCGACGCCAGCACGCGCTCCAGATCCCTCGCGCAGCGCGCGACGAAGAACGGGCTCCCGATGAGGTCCGCGTACATCCTCAACTGTTCGATGGCGGCCTCGGCGCGCGCGACGAGAAACGGGCTCGCGATGATGTCCGCGTACTCCCCCGGCTGGTCGATGGCGCCCGCCCGGTAGGCATCGGCCGCCAGCAGGCTCATGCGTCGCCCGCGGTGCGCGTGTTCCTGCGCGCCGATCTTGGCAATGGTCGTGGTCTTGCCGGCTCCCGGCGGGCCCACGAACACCTCGACCGGCGCGTGGCGCTCGTCGCCGGCGGTCACGCCGGTCAGGTTCGCGGCCAGGGCGCGGCGCAGGCTGGCGAGCGACGCCCCCCGGTGCGCACTCCCGGGCAGCGTCGCCGCCACCTTGCGCGCAAACGCCTCGTCGAGCCCTCCGGCCCGGAGCTGTGCGACGACGGGGTTCTCGTCGGGAGGCTTCCCGTGACGGCCCGACGGACGCCGGCGTCGGTCTTCCGACAGGTCGCGCTCGACGGCCACGGTCACTTCCACGCCCCAGCGGCCCAGCCAGCCCCGGACGCCTCGCGAGGGCGCCAGGCGCGTGGACAGCACGAGCGCGTCGGGCCCCATCTCGGCGCGGGCCAGATTCAGCGCGTCTGCAACGGTCGCCGCGTAATAGCGTTTCAGCTGCATCTCAGTCCAGCACGGCTAACGTGGCCAGGCGAAGGTGTTGGGGGACCTCGCTGTGCGACAGCACACCGACCTGCGGCAGCACCCGGGAGAACAGCCGCCACAGGTGCGGGCGCAGCGTCGGTGAACTCAGTAGCACAGGCTGTGCCACCGCGGTCTCGATGGTTCGGGCGATGCGCGTGGCCAGTTCCTGGGCATCGGCGGGGGCGACGGCGAGCACCGGGCCCTGGTCCGTCCGCACGATCGATCCGATCAACCGTTCCTCGAGGGCCGGCGCCAGGCTGATCACCGGCAGCTCGCCGCGGTCGTTCAGGTACGGCTTGCAAATGGAGCGGCCGAGCGTCGAACGGACCGCTTCGGTCAGGACGTCGGTGTCCTTCGACCCCGCCGCCGCGTCGCCCAGCGCCTCGAGGATCGACGCCAGGTCGCGCACCGGCACGCGCTCGCGCAGCAGTTGCCTGAGGACCCGCTGGATGTCGGCGAGCGAGACGACCTTCGGCACCAGGTCCTCGATCAGCTTCGGCGAGGTCTGCGCCACGCGATCGACCATCTCCTTCACGTGCTGGCGGCCGAGCAGGTCGGGCAGGAAGGTGCGAATCGTCTCGGACAGATGGGTGGACAGGGCGGTCGTCGGGTCGACCACGGTGTAGTTCAGCCCGATCGCGCGGTCGCGGTGCCCGGCGGCGATCCACCAGGCCGGCAGGCCGAACGCCGGCTCGTGGGTGGGCAGACCCTCGACCGCCGCCGTCGCGGTTCCCGGGTTGATGGCGAGCAGCCGGTCCGGATAGAGCTCCCCGCGCGCCACTTCGACGCCCTTGACGAGGATCGAGTACGACCGCGGGCCGAGCTGCAGGTTGTCCGCCAGGTGTACCGGGGGCACGACGACGCCCGAGTCGAGCGCGACCTGCTTGCGGATGGCCCGGACGCGGCTCAGCAGCGTGCCGCCCTGCCGCTCGTCCACGAGCGAGATGAGGGCGTAGCCGACCTCGACGCTCAGCGGATCGACGCCGATGGCCGATTCGAGGGCATCGGGGTTGGCGGGCGGCGGCGGCGCCGCCTGCGCGGCCTGGGCGCGATTGGCGTAGGCGGCGGTGCCCAGCACGGCGGCGACGGCCATGAACGGGAGTTTCGGCATGCCCGGGATCAACGCGAGCAGGATGAGGACGCCGGCCGCGATGCCGAGCGGCCGCGCGCGGGCGAGCAGTTGCACCGCCACGTCCTCGCCCAGGTGCGAGGTGGACGCCGCGCGGGTGGTGATCAGGCCGCCCGACATCGACACGAGCAGCGAGGGGATGGCCGTCACCAGCCCCTCGCCGACCGTCAGGATCGTGTAGGTCCGCGCGGCCGTCGCGAGATCGAGCCCGTGCTGCACGCACCCGATGAACAGCCCGGCGACGATGTTCACGCCGGTGATGAGGATGGCGGCCATCGCGTCGCGCTGGGTGAACCGGATCGCCCCGTCCATCGCGCCGTAGAAGTCGGTCTCCTGGCGGATCTTCTCGCGTCGGGCCTTGGCTTCCTTGTCGTCGATCAGCCCGGCATTGAGGTCGGCGTCGATCGCCATCTGGCGCCCCGGCATCGCGTCGAGCGTGAACCGCGCCGTGACCTCGGAGATGCGGACCGCGCCGTGGTTGATGACGACGTACTGGATCGCGATGATGACCAGGAACACGACCACGCCGACGACGTAGTTGCCGCCGACCACGAACTTGCCGAACGACTGGATGACGTGCCCCGCGGCCCCCTCGCCCTCCGCGCCGTGCAGGAGCACCAGGCGCGTGGACGCCACGTTGAGGGCCAGGCGCAGCATGGTGAGGAGCAGCAGGAGGGAGGGGAAGACCGAGAACTGGACCGGCTCCCGCACGTAGAGGGCCGTGAGCATCAGCACGACGGCCAGGCCGATGTCGATGGTGAGGAGCAGGTCGAGCAGCAGGGGCGGCAGCGGGACGATCATCAGCAGGACGATCGCGATCGCCACCGCGGGCACGACCCAGAAACTCATACGGCGCATGTTGCTCACCTGGAGACGTTCAGCCACGGTCACGCCCTCCCTCTCACAACGCCAGTTGCTTCAGCCGGATCAGGTACGCCAGCACTTCGGCCACCGCCTCGAACAGGACCGCCGGGATCGTGTCGCCGACCTGGACGCTCTTGTAGAGCGCCTGGGCCAGCGGGACGTTCTCGAACGTCGGCACCCCGTGGGCGCGCGCGACGGCCTTGATGCGTTCCGCCATCAGCCCGCGTCCCTTGGCCAGCACGCGCGGCGCGGCCATCTCCCCGCGGCGGTACTCGAGCGCCACCGCGTAGTGGGTCGGGTTGGTCACGACCACCGTCGCCCGCGGCACCGAGGTCAGCATGCGCCGCCGGGCCATCGTCATCTGCACGCGCCGGACCCGGGCCTTGATCTCGGGGCTGCCCTCGGTGAGGCGGAAGTCGTCTTTGACTTCCTGCCGGGTCATCTTCAGGCTCGACATCAGGCGCCAGCGCTGCAGGCCGTAGTCGGCGACGCCAATCGCCACCAGCGCGACGGTGGCCAGCCGCAGCAGGCGCAGGAGATCGTCCCAGCCCGCGCGGGCGGCCGCAAACGGGGCGACGCGCGCCAGCTGCCCGCCCGCCTGCACGGCGTGCCCGGTCACCTGGTACGCCAGGAACGCCAGGACAGTCACGGCCACCGCCATCTTGACCAGGTCGAGACCGGCCATCGACGGGCCGAGACGCTTGATGTTGGTGGCCGGGCTGAGCCGCGACCAGTTGAATTGCAGCGATTCGGACGCGAAGACCCAGCCGCCCTGCAGCGTGTGGGTGGCGACGACGGCCACCGCGACGGCGCCCGCCAGGGGCCCGACGAGCACCAGGATGGTGCGCAGGCCGCCGTAGACGAGCGGCGTGAGATCCCCGATGTCCAGGTCGCGCGTCGGGGTCCGGCCGACCAGCTCGAGACCCTGTTTCACCGCGGCGCTCAGGCCCTCGACCAGGGTGGTCCCGTACCAGCCGAGCACGCCGAGGGCCGCGGCCAGCGAGACGGCCTGGCCGAGATCGCGGCTGCGCGCGATCTGCCCCTTCTTGCGGGCTTCCCGCAGCCGTCGTGCTGTGGGTTTCTCGGTCTTGTCGCCCTGGTTGCCTGCCATGGACTTCCTATCGGAACGCCCGCGCGAGGCGCGTCGCCAGGTCGAGCAGGGCCGGGGCCGCGGCGTGCGTGAGGGCCGGCACGACCGACACCGTGGCGGCGAGCACGAGCAGGCCCGCGAGCAGCCGCACGGGGAATCCGATGATCAGCATGTTCAGCGCGGGCGCCGCCCGCGTCACGAGGCCGAGCCCGAGCTCGACGATGAGCAGCACGATGACGACGGGGGCCGCGAGCTGGGTGCCGAGGACGAAGATCGCGCCGAGCGCGCGCGCGACCATCGCGCCGAGCGACGCGTCCACGCCGCCGAGCCCGATCGGCACCAGCGCGTACGAACGCGCCACCGCCCGCAGCAGCTGGTGGTGCCCGTCGATGGCCAGGTAGCTGAGGATCGACAGGTTGGTGTAGAGCGAGGCGATGACGTTGTTGCGCGCCCCCGTCTGCGGGTCCACTGCCGCCGCGTAGGCGAACCCCAGCTGGAACCCGGCCAGTTGCCCCGCCAGCTCGACCCCCGACACCAGGATGCGCACGGCCATGGCCAGCGCCACCCCGATCAGCAGCTCGCGGCCGACCGCGACGGCGAGCATCGCGCCGCTCGTGATGTCCGGGACGGCCACCGTCGGCGCCACGCACAGCGCGAGGACGACGCTCAGCCCGATCTTCACCCAGGCCGGGGTGTAGTCCGCGCCGAAGGGCGGCGCCGCCGCGACCAGCGCCGCGGGACGCACGAGCAGCACGCCGAGGCGGAAGGCGAACCACGGGTCCATCAGCGGATCAACTCGGGCAGGCGCTGCAGCAGGCTTCGCGAGAAGCCGCCGAGCATCCGGAGCATCCAGGGAAACGTCAGCGCGAAGGTGATGAAGATCGCGGCCGTCCGCGGAATGAACGCGAGGATGTTGTCCTGCACCGACGTCAGCGTCTGGAACACGCTGACGATGAGGCCGGCCACCAGGCCGGCCGCGAGCATCGGCAGGCTCACGATGATCGCGATCTCGACTCCCTGTCGCACGATGCCGACCACGAGGGCTTCTGGCACGAGGTCTCCCTTCCCGCTACGCGAAACTGCGGACGATCGACCCGACCAGCAGGTTCCAGCCGTCGATCATCACGAAGAGCAGCACCTTGAACGGCAGCGACACCATCATCGGCGGCAGCTGCATCATGCCCATCGACAGCAGGGTGGTCGAGACGATCAGGTCGATCAGGACGAACGGAATGAAGAGGAAGAATCCCATCTGGAAGCCGGTCTTCAGCTCCGAGATGATGAAGGCCGGGATGACGACCCGCATCGACAGGTCGTCGCGCGAGGCGGGCTTCGGCTCGTGCGCCAGCTCCACGAACAGCGCCAGGTCCGCTTCGCGCGTCTGGCGCAGCATGAACTCGCGAACCGGCGGCGTCGCCCGCGCGACGGCCTCGGCGATGCCGATCTGCCCCGCCATCGCGGGCTGCAGCGCGAGCGTGTTGATGCGCTCGCCGACCGGCGCCATCACGAACACCGTCAGGAAGAGCGACAGCCCCATCAGGATCTGGTTCGACGGCATCTCCTGCGTCCCGAGCGCCTGGCGGAGGAAGTGGAAGACGATCGCGATGCGCGTGAACGAGGTCATCGTCACCAGGATCGCGGGCACGAAGGTCAGCAGCGTCAGCAGCAGGACGACCTGCAGCGGCGCCGACACCGTGCCGACCCCGTCGAACGTCATGTTCAGGCTGCCGGGCGGCGGGGCGGCGCCAGCCTGCGGGGCGGCGCCAACCGGGAGCGTCCACAGCAACACGAGGAGACCGGTGAGGAGCACGATGCGGCGTGTCACGTGGTCTTCTCCGCGTGGCGGCCGAGCGTGTCGTCGAGGGCGCGGTCGAACGGCGCGGACCCGTGCAGTTCCGCCACCAGCGAGATCTGGGCCGGCGTGACCCCGAGCAGGAGCCGCCGGCCTTCGACCGTCGCGATCACGAGCGAGCGCCGCTCGCCCAGCATCGCCACGGTTTCGGCCGTGACCAGCCGCGCGCGCCGGCGCCCCAGCGGGCCCAGCTTGCCGCGCCGGAGCAGCCAGGCGCAGGCGCCGGCCAGGGCCACCACCACCGCGGCCGCGACCAGGCCTCGCACCCAGTCGGGGGTCGCGGGCTGCCAGGCCTCGGCCGCGCCGGGGGCGAGATGCAGGAGCAACAGCGTCATCTCACTCCTCGATCCCGGGCGCCGGCGTGAACTCGGTGATGCGAATCGCCGCGCTCTCGTCGACCATGACGACCTCGCCGCGCATCACGGGCACCCCGCCGACCACCACGTGCAGGTCTTCCCCGGCCGACGCGTCCAGCCGGACGACGCTCCGCGGGTGGAGGTCCAGGCAGGCGCCGACCGAGAGGGTGCCGTGACCGAGCACCACGTCCACGGGACAGGTGAGGTCGGCCAGCGCGGCAAACGGCGCGTCGGCCTTCTGCGGCGGCGCGCTACTGGACGACGAAGTCGGTGAAGAGGACATCGCGCACCTGGTGCCCGAGCACGCGCGACCCGCGCTCGGCGATCGCTTTTTTGAGTTCGGCCTTCCCGTCGGGCGTGACCAGCCGGCCGGCGGACTGCACGGTGAGGACTTCGAGGATCGCGGAGCGCAGCCGCGCCTGCTTGACCGGGTCGGTGGTGATCGCGGTCGCGTCTTCCTTGGTGTCCACCACCAGGCGCACGGTCACCCGCGCGAACCGCTGCGCCTGTGAATCGGCGAGGTTGACCAGGAACGACTCGAGCGGCACGATGCCGGTGGCCTCGGCGAGCGCCTCGGAGGCCGCGGCGGGCGCTGCCGCCCGGCTTCGCAGCCAGAGGGCCGCGGCCGTGCCGGCCACGCCGACGAGCAGGACGGCGACGACCACGAGCAGGATCCGCTTGATCCCGCGTCGCGGCGTCGTGACGGGTGTGGTTTCAGCCATGTCTCCTCTTCAGCGGGCCCGGCGGCAGGCCCGACCACGAGGAGAACAGCAAGACCGGTGCCGACGGCAGATCCGCGGCGATTCGGATTACCCGCCGGAGTTTCAGGGCCCGGCCGTCAGCAGGGGACGGCCGGTCGGACGCGGTGACGTCGCGCCGACACGTGGAATTACGCGTCCACGTCGAACGGGCGATACGCGGCGGGATGCCGGCTCCGCCGCGGCACTACGCGCTGACCGGTGTCCGGCTCGCGGCGCCCGCGACCGGGATCGGCGGTGACGACGAGGCGCCCGAGATCGAGCCCGCGGCTGGCGAGCCCCGCTCTCAGTTCGCGCTCGTGGGCGTGGATGGCGTCGCGGACCGCCGGGAGGTCGGTCGCGAGCGTCGCCGTGACGACCCCCCGCTCGACGTGCAGGACCACCGTCAGGCCGCCGAGCGACTCGGGATCGAGGCGGACGCGGGCCTCGCCCACGTTGTCGCGCCAGGCCAGGACCATGGCTCGGACAATCTGGGCGTTCGCGGCGGCCATGGCGCCGGGATCGGGGGGCGGCGGCGGCGCCGCCGCCGCCGCCGCTGGAACGGCGGCGTCGCGTGTCTCCGCCTGTGCGGCAGGCGCCACGGGCGCCGACCCGGCCGACGCGATGGCGTTGTCGAGCCGCACTCTCATCGCGACCGCGTCGGCTGGTTCGGGCGCGACGCCGGCCGGGAACCGGCGACCGGTGGCGGCCGGCGCGGGCCGACCCGGCGCGCCGGCGTCGGGCACGCTGTCAGCCAGCCACGCCAGTGACGGGTTCTGAGCCGGGGCGGCGGAGAGGGTGGCCACTCGTCCTGTGGGCGAGGACGGCGTCGCGGCACTGGCTTCGCCGCCGTCGCGAGGCGCGGGATCGGGGTTCTCGACGACCCGATCGCCCGACAGCACGGGATCCGCCGCCGGGCCGCCGGGCGCCGCACCCTTTGTGCGTACAAGCATCGCCGCGCCATCCCGGCCGCTCGTCGGCGACCCGGAACTTTCGCGGCCCGGACCGTCGGGCCGATCCACGCCTCGAGTTGGCGGGGGAGCAGTAGCGGCGGTCGAGGCCGGCTCCGGACCACACGATTCCTGCAGGGACCGGGCCGAGGGGTCAACGAGGTCCGTCACGTTGGCGGTGCCGGGGGCGGGGGCGGCGCCGGGGGTGGTGTCCGGGGTGGTGCCGGGGCTCTCCGCCGCAGGCGCCGGCTGCTGCTCGTCTGCGCCGTCCGGGCCGGGGTGCTCGGCGCGGCGGTGGGCGCCTCGCCCGCGGTTCGCCGCCTGCGGCGTGTGCGGAGAGACGGGGCGGCCGGCCGCGGGCGCATCCCCCGGCGTTGGGTCCGTCGGTGACGCGTCTTCGGCTGGGCGGGCTCGTCTGGGGCGTCGCGCCCGGGCACGCGGCCGGCGCGAGGGGCGTACAGGCCGCGGCATCGGGCCGCGTTCGCGCCGCGGCCAGGGCGTCGGCGTCCGGTTGATTGGCGTTCTGCTGCACGAGGTCGTCGAACGCCACCGTCGGCGACACGTGTCCGCTGGCGCCCCCGGCCGTCGTCCGGCCGGCCACCTGGCAGGCCGGGGACCGCCCCGCGGACGCGGAGATCATTCCCGTCATGGTCGATCTTCACAATGCGCCCGCAGCGTCGCGCGGAAGCCCGCGCGACGCTGCGACCGCCGAGCGTACGTCAGCGTTTCAGGTCGAGCGTCTCGACGAGCAACTCGTCCGACACGGTGATGGTCTTCGAGTTCGCCTGGTAGCCGCGCTGGGCCAGGATCATC
Organism: uncultured Acidobacteriota bacterium; assembly: GCA_963776495.1. Classification (GTDB taxonomy): domain Bacteria; phylum Acidobacteriota; class Vicinamibacteria; order Vicinamibacterales; family Fen-181; genus FEN-299. The sequence continues at coordinate 450,501 of CAVZMW010000006.1, forward strand.
TGCGTGAACTCGCGGGCCAGGTCCACGTTCGACTGCTCGAGGGAGCTGCCCACAATCGTCCCGCGGCCGCCCGTCCCGGCCGGCCCGACGTTCGCGATGCCCGCCGACAGGCTCGCCCCGTACCGGTTCGACCCGAGCATCGTGAGGCCCTTGGGATTGTTGAACGTCGCCAGGCCAATCTTGCCGATGGCGAGCGCCTTGCCGTCCTCGGCCGTCGCCATGATGGTGCCGTCGGCCGCGATGCCGATGCTCTGGACGGTCCCGGCGGCCGCCCCGTTCTGGCTCTTCGACGAGGTGGCAGACGCCGACGCGTAGCCGGTGAGCGTCGCCACGCCGTTCGGGTCGACGACGTCCCAGGTGATGGTGTTCGCCTGGGCGCCGTTGGCCCAGGCTGGCGTGGTGATGGTGACGTCGGCCGGCGCCCCGCCGTTGATGGCCGACAGCTGGCCGTCCGGACCGAAGGTCAGCGTGCCGGAGGCCCCGGGGATCGCGAACGGTGTGCCCGGCGTGCCCCCGCTCACCTCGTCGCCCGGCGCCGTGACCGCGTAGGTCCAGGTGCTGGCGTCGGTCTTCTGGTACGTGAACGTCGCCAGGTGCGTGGCGCCGAGCGCGTCGTTGAGTTCGATGGTCGAGTTGAACGTGGTGCCCACGGGGGAAGCGGCGTCCAGGTTTGTCATGCTGCGCATGAGCGTCGTCGCGGTCGGGGCCCGAAGCGCGCTGGGCGACACCACGATGTCGGTCATTTCGCCGGTCGTCGTCACTTCGCCCGTCGCCGGGTCAATCGCCGTGAAGCCCTGCACCCGGTAGCCGTCGGGGGTCACCAGGGCGCCGCTGTTGTCGAAGCTGAAGTCCCCGGCTCGCGTGTACGCGAGACCGTTCGACCCGTTGACGACGAAGAAGCCGTCGCCCTGGATCGCGGCGTTGGTCGATTGCTGGGTGTACTCGAGCGATCCCTGGCTGAACACCGGCGAGATCGCGCCGGTCGCCACGCCGAGGCCGACCTGCATCGGGTTGCCTCCAGGACCCAGGCTGGTCTGGCTGACCAGGTCCATGAAGGTCACCGTGCTGGCCTTGAAGCCCACGGTATTCACGTTGGCGAGGTTGTTGCCGATGACCTGGAGGTAGACGGCGTTCGAGTTGAGGCCCGAGAGCCCGGTGGCGAAAAATCCTACGGACATTACACGCTTCCTTCCGTGGACGGGGTTGTTGTCGGCTGCTGCCCGCCGAGCAGGAGTTGATTGAGCGAGTTCAGCGTCGTCTCGATGTTGGTCAACTTCTCGAGCGAGCTGAACTGCGCGAGTTGGGCCAGGAACTGGGAGTCGTCTTGCGGCTGCGTCGGGTCCTGGTGCTGCAGCTGCGTGATGAGCAACTGCAGGAACGTGTCGCGCCCGAGTGGGTCGGCTTGCGGGCCGGCGGCCCCCGTGGCGGTCGACGCTGGCGGTGTCTGACCGATTCCCGTTGTAGCACTCACTGTCATGCTTGTACCTCCTTGCCGCGATCCGCGTCCTGCGGTCGCGACATCCGGTTGTCCGCCGATCGCGCGGCGAGGAAGCGGAGACTGCCGAGCCAGTTCAGCTCCCGCTGCTCCGCGCGCCGCTCTTCGAGCGCGTGTTCCTGCCACAGGCGCTCCCGCAGGTGGACCAGCGCGCGCACGCGCCGCGTGGCGTCGGTCAGGGACCCGGCGGCCAGGCGCTCGGCGTCCCGCCGCTGGGCGAGCGCCCGCTGGAGCGCCGCGACGTCGCGGCGCTGCCCGGCCAGCCAGTTGCGCAGCCACCCGCTCATCATCGTGCTCGTCGCGGCGGTCTGCTCGTCGCGCGCGCGCCGAAGGCCCTCGGCCAGCCTCGCCTCGGCGGCGGCGACCGCGCTGGCCGCCGTGGCCACGGCCTGCCGCGCGGTGCCGAGCGCGCGCTTGGCGCTCTCCTCTTCCCGCAGGCGGAGGTCGAGGGCGCATTGCGCCCGGAATCTGAACGGCATGCGGATCACCTACGGCTTTCCCTCCGCGCGTGGCGGAGACGTGGTCAGGGCGTCGAGATCCGCCATCGCCTGCGCGGCGCTGCTGAGATCGTCGACGGGCTGCTTGAGAAACGCGTCGATGGCCTCGCGCCGGGCGAACGCCGCGTCCACCCGGGGGTTGCTGCCCGGGACGTAGGCGCCGACGCTGACGAGATCCTCGTTGTCCCGGATGAGCGCCAGCCAGTCGCGCACCTGCGCCGCGCGCAGCCGGTGCTCCACGCTGGTGACGGCCGGCATGGTCCGGCTGACGCTCGGGAGGATGTCGATCGGGGGATAGTGGTTCTTCGCGGCCAGCTGCCGCGACAAGACGATGTGGCCGTCGAGGATGGCGCGGACCGCGTCCGCGATCGGCTCGGTCTGGTCGTCCCCCTCGACGAGCACCGTGTAGAGCCCCGTGATGCTGCCGTGTCCCTCGACGTTGCCGGCGCGCTCGAGCAGGTTGGGCAGCAGCGCGAACACCGACGGCGGGTAGCCCTTCGCCGTCGGGGGTTCCCCGACCGCCAGCCCGATCTCGCGCTGGGCCATGGCGAACCGGGTGATCGAGTCCATCATCAACAGCACGTGGCGGCCGGTGGCGCGAAAGTGCTCCGCGATGGCGGTGGCCGTGTAGGCCGCGCGCATGCGCAGCAGCGCCGGGTTGTCCGAGGTGGAGACCACGACGACCGAGCGGCGCAGGCCCTCGGCGCCCAGGTCGTGCTCGATGAACCCCCGCACCTCGCGGCCCCGCTCGCCCACCAGCGCGATCACCGACACGTCGGCCTCGGTGGCCCGGGCCATCATGCCGAGCAGCGTGCTCTTGCCGACGCCGCTGCCGCCGAACAGGCCCAGGCGCTGTCCGCGGCCGCACGCGAGCAGCGCGTCGATGGCCCGGACGCCGGTCCCGAGGGGTTTGTCAATCGGCGTGCGCTCGAGGGGGTTGAGGGGCGGCGGATGGAGGTCGCCCTGCGCCGTCGTGCGCAGCGGGCCCCGGCCGTCGATCGGCCGCCCGAGACCGTCGAGCACCCGTCCGAGCAGCCCGTCACCCACGCCCACCGTGGCCGACCGGCCGCGGCCGACGATGCGGGCGCCGGGCCGGATGCCGGCCGTCGCGCCGAGCGGCACGGCGAGCAGGTGGCCGTCCCGGAAGCCGACGACCTCGACCGGCAGCGCCGGCATGTCGGGTCCCGCCTGCAGTTCGCACACGTCGCCGATGCGCGCGTGCGGACCGCGCGACTCAATCAGCACGCCGACGGTCCGCACGACGCGGCCCATCGTCGGCATCGGGTCGGCCTGTGCCAGGCGGTCGAAGTAGGGCGCCAGGGCGAAGGCGTTACCCGGCACGGGACACCACCACCGCGCCGTCCTGGCCTTCCTCGGCCAGCAGGGCGCGCGCGAGTTCCTGGAACTGGGCCTCGATGCTCCCGTCGATGAACCCGAAGTCGGATTCGACCAGGCAGCCGCCCCGGCTGACGTCGCGGTCGGCCACGACCGTCACGTGCGAGCGATCCCACTCGTCGCGGCCGCTCCCGATCGCGGCGAAGTCGTCCGGGTGCAGCCGCACGGTCACCGTCGTGGCGTCGCCGAGCCGCTCGAGCGCCAGGCGGGCCATCGTCTGCGTCAGGTCGCGGTCGAGCGCGATCTCGCGGCGCACGACGCGCTTGGCGATGGCGAGCGCGAGCTGCACCATCTGTCGCTCGGTCTGCCGGATCATCTCGCGGCGTACCTCGGCCAGCTCCTCGATCGTCTGCGCGAGGCGGCCCAGCATGGCCTGGGCGCGCGCGCCGCCCGCCTCGAGTCCGGCCCGCTCGCCCTGCTCGTAGCCCTTGGCGAACGCGTCGCGCTCAATCGCGGCCAGGTGCGCCGGCGACCGCCCGTCGAGCTCGACGGCCGGCGAGCCGGCCCGCGGGACGCGAGACACGTCCGACTCGACCCAGTCGAAGGGTCGGGCCGCCGAGCCGGCGGAGAGACGCCTGGCCCTAGACGACATACGCCTCCCCGGCCGACGTCCCGGTGCTGAGCAGCCCCTCGTCCTCGAGCGTCCGGGCGATCCCGACGATCTCGAGCTGGGCCTTTTCCACGTCCCGCACCCGCACCGCGCCCAGCATCTCGATTTCCTCGACCAGCATCTCGCCGGCCCGCTTGGACATGTTCTTCATGAACCGGCCGCGCATCTCCTCGGTCGTCCCCTTGAGGGCCAGCATCAGGACCTTGCGGTCGGCGCGCTGCACGATCTCCCGGATCGCGTTGTCGTCGACCTGCAGGAGGTCGTCGAAGACGAACATCATGTTGCGGATCGACCCGGCGAGGTCGGGCAGCTCGGACGCGATCGTGTCGAGCACCGGCTGGCTCACCGCCCGGTCCATGTGGTTGAGCACCTCGGCGACCGCGCGGGCGCCGCCGTACGACTCCCGGCTGCCCGCGGCCCCGAGCGTCTTCAGGCGCTGCTCGATCACGGCCGACACCCGGGCGATCACGTCGGGGGCGGTCTCGTCCAGCGTCGCCATGCGGGTGAGGACGTCCACCCGGAGCGTGTCGGGCAGCAGGTTGAGGACCTGGGCCGCGAGGCGCGTGTCGAGGTGCGCGAGGATGAGCGCGACGGTCTGGGGCCGTTCGGCGAGGATGAACTTCGACAACTGGCGAGGGTCGGCCTTGGCGAGCGAACTGAAGCCGGTCGTGGACTGGAACGACCGCGCCACGCGGTCGAGCACGGGGCGGGCGCCGGCGGCGCCGAGCACCTTGGTCACCAGCTTCTGGGCGCACTCGGCCCCGCCGCGGGTGACGTAGCTCGAATCCACCGACTTCTGGCGGAACTCGTCGAGCACCTCGTCGCCGAGCGCGGCCGGCACCGCGCCGACCGCCGACATCTCGCGGGCGATCTGCTCGATCTCGTCCTCCTGGAGGTGCTTGAGGAAGCCGCTCGCCGCTTCCTCGCCGACGAGCAGCGTGAGGATGGCCGCCTTGCGGGCGCCGGTGAGCTTGGCCACGGCCGGCGTCATCGGGCTTCCTCCTCACTGAGCCAGCTGCGGATCAACCGCGCGGCGTTTTCCGGTTCCTTCTGGGCGAGGGCGGCCACGCGCCGGCCCAGCAGCTTGCGCGACTCGATGGCCGGTGCGCCGGCGCCTTCGAGCTGCGCGGCCAGCTCGCCCTGCAGATCGTCCACCGTCCGCGGCAGGTGCTGCGGGAGCTGCTGCGGGGTCGCGCCGGCCGGCAGCGCCGCGAGCGTGCGCCGGATCGCCGGGCGGATCACCAGCAGCAGCGCGGCGAGGCCGAGCAGCGCGACGGCGCCGATCCGGCCGACGTCAAGCAGCTGCGGGGCGTAGCGCTCGACGGTGCTGACGGTCGGGATCGCTTGTTCGGGCGCGGTCTCGAAGGGGATGTTCTCGACCGTCAACTGGTCGCCTCGCGTGGTGTCGAGTCCCACCGCGGAGGCGACGATGCCCTGGATCTTCTCGAGCTCCGCCGGCGTCCGGGTCTTGGTGGTCCGGGTGACCTTGCCGTCCTTGCCCGTCTTCTCGACCTGCTCGTTGTCGACGAGCACCGCGACCGAGATCCGCGCGACGTCGCCGCGGGGGCGGACGGTGTGGCGCACGGTCTTGCCGACCTCGAAGTTGGTCGTCTCCGACGCGCGGCCCGCGACCAGGCCGGGCGCCGGCGCGGCCGGGGTGCTCGCGGCGGCTTGCAGGGCCGCGTTCTTCGCGGCGGCCGGCGTCCCGGGCGCCGGCCCCGGCGCCGGGGCGGCCGGCAGGTTGCTCCTCGCGCCGGCGATGCCGGCCGACCCGGCGGCCGCGCCGAGCGGCGCCCCTTCGGTCGAGGTCTGCCGGCTGCGCATGACCGTCGTCGGGTCCCAGCGCTCCTCGGTTTCCTCCTGGCTCTGGGTGTTCAACCGCACCGTGACGTTCGCGCGCACGTGGCTCTCGCCGACGACCGGTTCGAGCAGGCTGACCACGCGCTGCGTCATGTCGCGCTCGATGCGCTGCTGGCGCTCGACCGCGAGGCCGTCGAGGGCCGACTCGCCCTCGTCCTGCGGCCGGACGAGCGGGCGGCCGTAATTGTCGATGATGACGACCGCTTCCGGCCGCAGCCCCTCGACGGCGTTGGCGACCAGCCGCGCGATGCCCGTGACGGTGGCCTGCGACAGCGGCCGGTTGGCGCTCCTGAGCGCCAGAAACACCGAGGCCTTCGCCGGCTGCTCGCGTTCGGCGAACAGCGACTCCTTCGCCATCGTGAGGTGCACGCTCGCGCCTGCGACCTCCTTGATGCTCCGGATCGTGCGCTCGAGCTCACCTTGCAGCGCCCGCTGGTAGTTGGTGTGCTCCTGGAACTCCGTCGCGCCGAAGGCCGTGCGGTCGAAGATCTCGAACCCGACCCGGCCCGAGGTCGGCAGCCCTTCGGCGGAGTACTTCAGCCGCAGCTCGTCGACCTGGTCGGCCGGGACGCGCACCGATCGGCCGCCCTGGTCCAGTTGGTACAAGACCTTGTCCGTCTTGAGCTGCGCGACCAACTGGGAGGCCGACTCGGCGTCCATGTCCGAGAACAGCAGACTGTAGGAGGTGGAGTTGAGCCAGAGGGCGGACCCGCCGACCAGGGCCACGATGGCCACGAAGGTGATGGCGAGGCTCGCGACTTGCGTCGGCGTGAGGGCCGAGCCGAGCGACTTCAGGCGCGTGACGAACTGTTGTGGTTCCACAGGTCAGCCAGTGTCGAATGAAGGAGGCGGAGCCTCAAATGGGCATCCGCATGATTTCCTGGTACGCCTGCACCAGCTTGTTCCGAACCTGCACGGTGAACTGCAGGGCCACTTCCGCCTGCTGCAGCGCGATCATCGCCTCGTGCACGTCGGCCGAGCCGTTCAGCATGCCGGCGACGGCGGTGTTCGCCTCGTTGCCGGCGCGCTCGGTGTTGAGCACCAGCCGGCCGAGCGAATCGACGAAGCCGGGCGAGGCCGGAGCCGGCTCGATTCCAGCCGGCGCGACGCCGGCCGGCTTCGTCCCGAGGCCTGACACCGCGCGGGTCGCGGTCGAGATTGCGTCGATGGCCATGGTCACTTCCCGATGTCCAGCGCGCGCTGGACGAGATCGCGAATGAGCGAGATGGCCGTGAGGTTGGCCTGGTAGGCGCGCGCCGCGCCCAGCATGTTGACCATCTCCTCGGCCTCGTCGACGTTCGGCACCGCCACGAACCCGTCGGCGTCGGCGTCCGGGTGCGACGGCTCGTAGCGGCGCTGGAACGGCGCCTGGTCTTCGAGCACCGCCGCGACCCGCACCCCCGCGGCGCTGACGTGGCCGACCATCGAGTCGAACGAGTCGACCGGATGCGACTCGAGCACCACGTCACGCCGGCGGTACGGCTGCCCGTCCGGCCCGCGTGTCGAATCGGCGTTGGCCAGGTTCGAGACGGCCGCTTCGATCCGGACGCGCTCGGCGGTGAGCGCGCTCCCGCTCGCCGTGATGGCTGAACCAAGGGTTGACATGCTCACTGTCCTTCGTTGATGGCGTAGCGCACCAGCCGGAACTTGGCCGACAGCGCCGTCTGCGCCTTGGCGAAATCGCCCGAGGCCTCGGCCATCGAGAGCAGCTCGCGGTCGAGCTGCACCGTGTTGCCGTCGCGCCGGGGAGAGAGCCCGTCGGCGTCGCGCTCAGCGGGCGCCGCGGCCGAGGACCCCGGCGCGAGGTGCGCGTGGTGGGTCGTCGTGATCGGCAACGATCCGCCGAGCTGGCCGTCGAGCGCGCGGTCGAACTCGATCTCCCGCGCGCGGTAGCCGGGCGTGTCGACGTTCGCGAGGTTGCCCGCGGCGACGACCTGCCTGGCGACCGCCACGGTCATCTGCCGCTGCAGGGCCGCGAGGATCGACGCGTCGTTGATCTCACTCATGGACGCCTCTTCCGAAGACAGCGGGCGGGACGCCACCGGCTGCCGCGCCAGTGCCTGAGCAAGAGTGATGCCCGATCGCGGAACGCGCCGCAGGCGGGAAGATCGAAGGGATTCAGCGGACGGGGAGGGTGCGCCCGGTCGGTGGGGCGACAGCGATGGTCGGCGCGGCGTCACCCGCGCCGGTGGCCAGCCGCGCCGGCGGCGCGACGGTCAGGCGCCGACAGCGGGCGCGAGGATCAGGCGCCGGAGCGGCCCTGGCCGAGCACGCGGTTTCTCTCCTCGAGCGCGAGACGGTCGGCGATGCGGTCCACGATCACATCGAGCACGGACAGATGCGAGCAAGGACCGGTGGTGTCTGGCATGAAACGTGCTTGTCACTAAGTGCTGCGGTTCGTCTGGCGCTGTATGTTTCGTGCAACGAACGCCATTTAGCGTGCAAGTGCTCAACGTGTTGGCATGTCGGTTGCCGGTCGTTCGCGTCGCACGGTCCCCTGAGGAGGGAATCGGCATTCTCGCGGATTTCTTGAGAGCGGCCACTAAGGTGGACGGCTGAGGTGCCGATAAGCGGGACGAACCGGTGAGAGGGGCACGCAAATGCGCGGCTCCCCGGCGCTCATGACCAGTCGCCATGTCACAGAACACGATTCACGTCCTGATTGTGGAAGATGAGGCCGCCCTCCGCGAGGGGCTGGCCGAGTCGCTCAATGGCAGCGGCTTCGAGGTGACGGAGGCCGGAGGGGCCGCCGATGGCCTCGCGGCGCTCGAGCAGTTCGCCTACGACGGCCTGGTCGTGGATCTGCACCTGCCGGATGGCTCCGGCATGAACGTCCTCGAATCCGCCCTCGACCGCTATCCGTCGATCTCCGCCGTCGTCATCACCGGCTTCGGCGAGGTGCCCGACGCCGTGGCCGCGATCAAGCGGGGGGCCGTCGAGTTCCTCCAGAAGCCGTTTCGGAGCGCCGACCTCGCGCGGGTGCTCCGCGCCGAATTCGACCGGCGGCGGCGCCCGGAGCACCGGTCCCCGGACGACGACCGGCCCGCCCCCGAGGGGTTCGGCGACGTCGTCGGGAGCAGCCCCGCGATGGCGCGCGTCCTCAACACGATCCGGCGAGTCGCGCCGCTCGCCGGCACCGTCCTGATCCAGGGGGAGACCGGGACGGGCAAGGAGTTGATCGCGCGGACGATTCACCAGCACTCGAGCCGCGCCGAGCACAAGTTCGTGGCCTTCAGCGCCGCGGCGATCCCCGAGCACCTGGCCGAGGCCGAGCTGTTCGGCCACACGCGCGGCGCCTTCACCGGGGCCATCTCGAACCGCGTCGGCCGCTTCGAGCTCGCCCATCGCGGCACCCTCTTCATCGACGAAGTCGGGCTGATGCCGCTGCCCCTCCAGGCGAAACTGCTGCGCGCGCTCCAGGAGCGGGAGATCGAGCGCATCGGCGAATCGCGCCCCATCAAGTTCGACGCGCGCGTGATCGCCGCCTCCAACGTGGACCTGCGCAAGCTCGTCAAGGAGGGCGCGTTCCGCGAGGACCTGTACTACCGCCTGAACGTGATCCGCGTGACGCTGCCGCCGCTCCGCGAGCGCCGCGAGGACATCGCGACGCTGGCGCGGCATTTCGCGCAGCGGTCGTGCCGGCTGAACGGCTTCGCCGCCAAGACGATGACCCAGGACATGTGCCGCACGCTGATGGACTACGCGTGGCCGGGCAACATCCGGCAGCTCGAGAACGCCATCGAGCACGCCGTGGTCATGTCCGACGCCGCCGGCGAGATCGACGTCGCCGACCTGCCGCCGGAGATCAGCGAGCGCGAGCCGGAGGCGAGCACGTCGCCGGTCGTCATCCCCGACGAGGGCGTGTGCTTCGCGGCGATGGTGTCGCGGCTCGAGCGCGACCTGATCCTGCGCTGCCTCGAGAAGACGGGCGGGAACAAGCGCCAGGCCGCGCGCCTGCTGCAGCTGAGCCGCACGACGTTCATCGACAAGCTGCAGCGGCTGCACATCGAGAGCCAGGCGTCGGTCGCCTGAGCGTCTCGAGCCGCGGAGCGGCGTTCGAAGAGGCCGGCCGCCACGCCGGCCGCCCGCCCCCTCCCCCCCTCCCGATCCCATATGCTGGCGAGGACGAGTGTCTCGCCAACGTCGTGCGCCGCGCGTCTGCCCGCGGGGACGGCGGGCGCGTAACCGATTACGTTCGCAGTGCGTGCCCCTCCGGTCGATGCGCGCCTGGCGCGAGCACCACCATCAAGGTTGCGGCGACCAACGGCACGGCGCCCGCGACCAGGAAGACGCCGTCCCCGACCATGCGGACCCACTCCAGCGCATGGAACGTTCCGCTCATCGTGAATGCCGGTTGCCGGGCATGCCAGTAGCCGTTCGCGATCGAGTCCCACAGTTGCAGGGCGCCGGCCGGGAAGAGATCCAGGACGATCATCAGCGCCAGGCCGGCATTGAGCCCCCAGAAGCCGAGCCGGATGAGGCGTTCGACGCGTGACCATGCGGCGTCGGAGGCTCGCGCGCGCAGCCCGAACACGACGACTGCGAGCGCCAGCATGCCGAACACGCCGAAGAGGGCCGCGTGCCCGTGGTTGGGTGTCAGGACCGTGCCGACCTCGAAATACGACACGATGGGGAGGTTGATCAGGAATCCGAAGATTCCCGCTCCCACGAAGTTCCAGACGCCCACGGCCATCAGGAAGTTGATCGTCCAGCGGTAGCGGTCCGACAGCGCCTGCCCGCACTCCTCGCATCGACGGCTTCTCAGGCGGATGAAGTCCCAGGCATCGAGGGTCAGCAGCGTGAGGGGCACGACCTCCATCGCCGAAAAGCAGGCGGCCACGCCCATGTTCAGCGTCCCCTGGCCCGTGAAATACCAGTGGTGGCCGGTGCCGAGGATGCCGCCGCCCAGGTAGAGGATCGCGTCGAGGTACACGACGCGGGTCGCCGTCTTCGCGGTCACGAGCCCGAGCAGATGGAACATCACCGCCACCAGGACGGTCGCAAACAGTTCGAAAAAGCCCTCGACCCACAGGTGGATGATCCAGAAGCGCCAGTTGTCGATCACGGCGAAGTTGGTGCGCGGGCCGAAGAAGAGCGCCGGCAGGTAGAAGATCGGAATCGCCGCGGCGGCGTACAGGAACAGCGCGCCCAGCTCCGACCGGCTGCCCCGGCCCATGACGGGCCGCAGGGCCCGAAACAACAGGACCAGCCAGAACACGAGACCGACCACGAGCAGCAACTGCCAGAACCGCCCCAGGTCCAGGTACTCGGAACCCTGGTGGCCCAGCCAGAACCACGCCTGGCCCAGGAGGCCGTTGATGCCCAGGTACTCCCCGAACAGGCTTCCGAACACGACGACCGCCAGGGCGGCCAGCAGCACGAGGACGCCGGCACGCTGTCCGCGCGGCTCCGCGCCGCCGACGAGCGGCGCCAGCAGCAGCCCGCCCGCCACCCACGCGGTGGCGATCCAGAAGATCGCGAGCTGGAGGTGCCACGTGCGGGCCAGCGTGTAGGGCAGCAGGCGCGACAGATCGAACCCGTAGAACGCGCCCGGCTCGACGCGGTAGTGGGCAATCAGCCCGCCGAGCAGGGTCTGCGCCAGGAAGAGGACCGCGACGACGGCGAGGTACCACGAGACCGCCCGTTGACTGGGGGTCCAGGTCCACGCGAGCACGCGGTTGTCGTGCGAGTGACCCGCCGTGGAGGACTGGTGCCAGCCAAGATAGTCGAAACGCCCGAACAGAAAGAGGATGGTGCCGAGCCCGCCGAGCAAGGTGATGAGGCTCAACGCGCTCCACAGGTACGTCGGGGCGCTGGGCGTGTTTCCAGCGGCCGGGTCGTAGGGCCAGTTGTTGGTGTAGGAGTAGTCCTTCCCCGGCCGGTTGGCGACGGCGGCCCACGCGGCCCAGGTGAAGTAGGTGGCCAGGTCGTCGAGTTCGCGCCGCTCGCGGATGTACCCCAGCGGCAAACCGGCGGCCGGCGTCGGGCCCGAGAAGTAGTCGCCCCAGTGCCGGCGGGCCGCGGCAAACGCGGCGGCCTCGATGGCCGTGAACCGCAGCGTGCCGGTCGCCGGGTCGTACCGATTCGCCTTCAGCGTGCGGCGCACGCCATCGGCGATCTCGGCGGCGGCGCTCTCCTCGAGAGCGGCGTACGGACGCCCGTACCGCGCCTGCGCGAGCGTGTCGCGCCCGACCTCGACCGCCTCGTGCACCGTCTCGGCGCTGTAGTCCGGGCCGAGATACGCCCCGTGGCCCCAGAGCGTCCCGTGTTCCATCAGGGCGTACTTCAGGAACACCTCCTGCCCGCGCAGGATGTCGTCCGACCCGAACAACGTGCGGCCGGAGGCGTCCTCGACGCGATTCGGAATGGGCGGGGCGTCGGCGTAGGTTCGGACGGTGAGGTAAGACAGGACGGCGAAGCCCGCGATCATCACGAGGATGGCCGAGTGACGCCACCAGGGTGACAGAGAGGTGGTCTCTTCAGGGCCCGACATGTGTTCTTCTCCTGTCAGGGGCCGATCGAGGCCTTGCGTCTGCCCAGGTCACGGTCGGCGGTTCACCGCTGTTTCGTTGGCAGGGGGCGTCCCACCGCGGAGGGTTCGACGATTCACGGCCGTAAGATAACACGCGCAACGAGGGGCCGTGAGAGTCCGTGGCCGACCGCCAGGATCTTCGGGACGAGGACGTCCACGGTGCCCAGGGTGAGCAAGGCGAGCCAGGTGAGAGGCGGCGACAACGGGATCCTATTTCACGAGGCAATCGCCGGCGGGCCGGAACCCCTTTGCGATGGCGTCCTGCGCGGTCGCGAAGACGGCGGTGCACTGCTTGCAGTTGTAGTTCGGGCAGCCGGGGGCGTGGAAGACCTTCGACTCGACGTTGCCGTGGAACGGACCGGCGACCGATCCGGCTCTCGTCGGCGGTGGGGCAGGACGGGCGGTCCCCTTCGGGGCCGCCGCGTGGCGACGTTCAACCCACGGTGGAACCGGATCTTTGTCCGCCCACAGGCCCTGTCGCGCCGTTCGCGCGGCGCGTTCGGCGGAGCCGTAGACCGGGTCGTGCGAGTAGGTCGTGTACTGCCAGGCGAGACCGGCCTTGAGTAGCGCGAGCCCAAGGTCCTCGCCGCCCACCTGAACGCGCGCGACCAGGCGGCCGTAGCGGTCCGCAGACTGGGGCAGGACCTCCACGCGCTTGCCGAACACGCGCTCCGACGTGAACAGCTTCGCGACCCGCCCGAATGGCTGCGCGAGTTCGGGGCAGTCGATCCCCTCGATGCGGATCCGCGTCTTGACGCGCCCGGCGAGGACGTCGATCGTGTCGCCGTCGACGATTCCGACCACCTCCGCTTCGAACCGCTTCGCAGGGGGGGCGGGGGAGCCGGCGGAAACGTGGCCGGCCACGACGGCCGTCAGCACCATCAGCAATCCGGACGCGCGGAACAGGATGCGGCGATCTCGCATGGGCGACGGGATTATAGCGCGGGCCTGCCCGCCCGAGGACGGCGGCGGGACCGACGGCGACGCGCAGGTGCTCGAGATCCTCTTCGACCCGCGTAGTGGTTGCTTCGGCGCCGCATTCTTCAGGGGGCGCGGCACGACGACGCAAGACGCACGCCTCGTTCACTGCTTCGACGCGCCCCGCACGACCGCCATGCCGCGCCCGCCCGACTGCGGGTTCTGCGACCAGGTGGCCGGCTCCGAATCGACGATCGTATAGGTGCCGGCCGGGACTTCGACGTTCGGCTGGCACGTCCAGCTGGCATTGGGAACGCCGCCCTGGCCCGGTGCTCCGGTCGCCGGCCAGGGGCCGTAGAGTCGCCCGCTCGCATCGCGAATCGCGATCGTGCCGGTGCGCGTGCCGCGGCCCGAATTCCAGTGGTAGGTCATGATCGACGTGATGACCTGGGGACGCCGGATGGTGAACGTGGACGCAGCCGTCGGCTGATTGGCCACGCCGAAGGTGTTCATGCTGTCGAAGACGGTCGCCTCCACCAGCTGGGGCCTCCGGCGGCGCCGCCGGCCGAGCGGAAGACACGGTGACCGGAGCGGGCGCATGCGCGGCGTCCAGCGTGAACTTGTAGGTGTAGACGAACTGCTGTCTCCGGCTGTACACGCCATAGTCCGCGACGATGAGCAGGACCGTTCCGGGCCGGGCGTTCGGGGGCATGTAGGCCTTGCTGGCCTCCTTGCTCCGCTGGCCGACCTTGAGGTCGAAACCGGCCGCGGGCCCGTACCACACCGCGCTGAGGTCCGGGCAGTTCGCGCCGACACTCCCGAAGCCTCCGGCTCCGGGATCGCTGCTTCCCGCGTCCGAGACCGAGACGGTGAAATTGACCTCCTTGCCCGGGACGAGCACCCGGGGCGGCGGGGTCCACGAGATCTTCATGCGCCAGCTGCGCGGGGGATCGCCGAACGTGCTTCCCGCGCTGCCCAAGCCGTCCGCGCCCGACTCGGTCGGATGCGACTTCTGCATGAACGCGGCGTCCACCTTCTCGACGTAGCCGGCGAGCCCCGACCCGGCGCGGCGGTGGTACTCGCCGATCATGGTGGGGACACCGTACTCCGAGTAATGGGGAGCCCCCTCCCAGGCGACGTGGCTCGAGCCATTCACCATCAGGGCCTCGCTGTTGCCGTTGTAGTACCAGGCGTCGAACCAGTCGGCCACGCTCGGGTCGGTCAGGGTGACGAAGCGCGACAACTCGGTGTGGAAGTTCCGATCGCCTCCCTTGATCGGCGTCAGGTAGGAGAGCTTGAAGGACCCGATGACCGAGAAGCCGAGACTGATCGTTCCGGGGTGTTTCACCGTCTGGTCCGTCCAGATCCGCTCTGCTTCCGTGCGTGTGGTTCCGACGACGTGATAGGGCACGAACATGTCGGCCAGGAAATGGGCGCTCCGGGCTGCCCTGTAACCTCTTCCTCGCAAGTCGTAAAATCCCCCCGTTGTCTTACCAGAAGGAGGGCACATGTACTCGTGGCTCGCGCATCGGCGCGGCGGGCGGACCCTCGGGGGCCTGCTGGTCGCGGCGGCGTTCCTGCTCGGCATCGCCGCGGCTCCGGCCTCGGCCGGCGGCAACCAGCGGATGGCTGGAGACCACCGCGTGGCCGGCGACGACCGGGTCGTCAACGTGATGACCTACAACATGGACGCAGGGACCGACTTCGTCTACTTCCTCGCGAACCCCGGTGACATCGCCGGCGCCTATTCCGCGACGATCGCCGAACTCGCGCAGGCCCGGTTCGATCTGCGCGCGGCGCGGCTGGCCCGGACCATCGCCGCCGAAGAGCCGGACCTCGTCTCGCTGCAGGAGGCCACCGTCTGGGATTACGTCACCGATGACGGGACGAGGATCGGGCTCCTGGCCGATCAGCTGGAACTCCTGAAGGCGGCGTTGCGCAGGCAGGGGCTGCACTACCGGGTCGTCGCCGTGCAGGCGCTCACGGACCTCGTGCTGCCGCTCGCGCCCAACTACAACTTCCACTTTCTCGACCGGAACGTGATCCTGGCGCGGACCGGGCACGACCGGGAGGAACTGGAGCTGTCGAGGGTCCGGCAGGGGCAGTACCAGGCGACCACCGAACCGCTTCCGAGCTTCCTGCAGGTCAACGGGTGGATGTCGGTGGACGCCAGGGTCGGGCGAAAGAGCGTGCGCTTCTTCGCGACCCACCTCGCCAGCCCGCTGTACCCGGGCGATCCGGTTCAGCCGGCGCAGGGGGCGGAACTCGTCGCGATCATGAACCGCTCGCCGTACCCCGTGGTGCTCGCCGGCGATTTCAACTCCGACATGAGCGGCCTGGGCAGGGGCCCCGACCAGACGACAACGGGGCCGGCGATCGTCGCCGCGGGCTACCAGGACGCCTGGGCGAAGGTCCACCTGCCGCTCGAGGGCCTGACGTGGCCGTTGTACTGGGAGGACATCTACGCCGGGGTCTACCCGGATGGGGCGCCGGTCGAGCGGATCGACCTCATCTTCCAGAAGGGCCTGAAGGTGCTGGGCGCCGAAGTGGTAGGCCTTCGGGAGCCGTACCCGTCCGACCACGCCGGCGTGGTGGCGACGCTGCGTATCGACAGGTAGGCCGGTTCGTCTTCATCCGCCGGGCGGGGTCCAGGATTCCTCCGGGTCGCCTGGACCTCGCCTTTCACAGCCGCCGAGAAGCCGGAGGCCGTTCGAGCCGCCACCCGCGACGAGGGCTTCCTTCCTGGCGCGCGTCCAGCACTTCAACTCATACTCGCGGCGCTGGGCCGCGGAACGGGATTCGTGCTCTTCCGAGTACACGATCCGGACCGGGCGGCGCCCGGCGGTGGACTTCGCGCCCCGGCCGGCGTTGTGCGCGACCTCGCGGGCGGCGAGGTCGTTGGTCGAGCCGGTGTAGAGCGTGGCGTCCGCGCAGCGGAGCATGTAGACGAAGTAGGCGGTCGGTGTCTTGCCTGGCATCGGCACCTTCGGGCGACAGAGTATACGCCGTCCCCGTCTGACGTGAGGCGCCGTTCTTCACCGATCGGGAGCGCGCGGCGCTGGCGTCGGCACCGCGCGTCTCCTCGAACTCATGCAGTGGCCACCTTCGCCTGCCTGAAGAAATCGGCGGGCATGGCCGTTCGCAGTTTCCAGACGAAGCTGATCGGGCGGTCGCCCTCGTGCGACAGGTAGTCGGCCGGGCCGAGACACGTATACGGCATCGTCCTGCCATCCTGCTTCTTCCGCTGGCGAACGAAGAGCAGGATGTTGCCGCCGCGCTCGCGCTGCCGAATGTAGCGCTGCCCGGTTGGCGACCGTTGCGAAGTGGTGGACTGGGACTCCCAGTGAAAGAGCGTCGGCGAGATCGCGTAGTCCTTGTAGAGGGTGGACGGAGAATACTCACGCTCCGCCTTCTCGAGCGTCACGAAGAAGAGGTCCGAGTTCGTTCGCTCATCGCGCATGACGCCGGTCTGTGTCCAGGCCGATCGACCGATGTCGATGATGCCAAACGCGCTCAGGATGTCGTTGATGGTGTGGCGCGCGTGCACGGACAGCGGGACTTGCCGCGATGGCCCTCCGGCCACCCTCAACTCCAACGGGAAGGTCAGGTGCTCGGAGCGCTCTTCCAGGACGTCGAGCAGCTCGGCGAGTTCCTCGGCGAGGGCCGGGTGGGCGTGCAGGAGCGCGGCGGATTCGGCCAGTGAGTCCGGGGCGATCGTCGACGGCATGACAGCGAAGTGGAAGCCGGTGACGAGGCGCCGGTCCGCGTCGGTGAGGGTATCGACTGTCGGAGACGTCGCCAGCCGTCGGTAGGCCGCAAGGCGCAGGGGATCGTCGACGTGGAGGATTCCCGCGAAGCGTTCGCCGATTGCCCGCTCGTGGGGTCCGGCGGTCGCGACGCTGAGGCCGGCCTCTCGCTGCAGGGCGGACCAACACCCCGACCGATACACGTCCTCCAGTTCGAGCCCGGTTTCTTGGAGGAACTCCGCGAGTGTGGGGCGCCCGCCCGCCGCGCCTGAACGGCTCTCGACGAGTGCTTTCAGCTCCCGGACCATCGCCGGGCGACGTGAGGGAATCGCGCTCCTCAGGTTGTCGAGAACGATGCTCGTTGCCACCCGGTCGAGCTGCATCGAGCAGCCCGCGGGGAGGAACGGGAAGCCGAGGCTGACTTGTTTCTCCACCTCAGTGCGCGTCGCGCCCGTCACCGCCCGGTAGCGGAGATCGAAGCGAAACCGCCGGTGCGCCTGGCCGATGAAGTCGAGCACGGTCACGCAGTCTTTGCCCTCGTAGCGGCGCAGGCCGCGGCCGAGCTGCTGGAGGAACACCAGCGCGCTCTCCGTCGGGCGCAAGAAGAGCAGCGTGTCCACCTCGGGGAGATCGATGCCCTCGTTGAAGAGGTCCACGGCAAACAGCGCCCGCACCCGCCCGGCGCGCAAGGCCTCGATCGCTTCCTGGCGGGCTCCGCTGTCGGTTTCGGCAGACACGCATAGGGAGGGCAGACCGGCATCGGTGAAGCGCCGGGCCATGAACCGAGCGTGTTCGATGCTGACGCAGAACCCCAGCGCCCGCATCGTCACCGGGTCGCGGTGCTTCTCCTTCACCTGCTGCAACACGAGGTTCACGCGCGCGTCGTTGCCCGTGTAAAGGCGTTCGAGCTCGACGGTGTCGTAGCCCTTTCGGGTCCAGGTGACCGGCGAGAGATCGGTGTTGTCGTGAAGGCCGAAATACTGGAAGGGGCAAAGCAACCCGCGCTCGAGCGCGTCCCAGAGCCGAAGCTCCACCGCGACGTGGTTGTCGAAGTAGTGGAGGATGTCTTCGGCGTCGGTGCGCTCGGGCGTGGCGGTCAGGCCCAGGAGGATCCGGGGGCGTGACGGCGACCCCGGAGTAGCGTCGCCGACGAACAGGTGGTCGAGCAGGCGGCGGTAGGTGGGTGCCGCCGCATGATGGAACTCGTCGACGATCACCATGTCGAATGCGGCAGGATCGAGCTTCTCCAGGTCTACCTGCGCGAGCGACTGGATAGACGCAAAGACGTGCCGCCACTCGTCTGGCCGGTGGCCGTCCACGTAGAGTTCGCCGAATTCCCCCGAACGAAGGACCTGGCGAAACGCGCCGACACTCTGCTTCAGGATCTCCTGCCGATGCGCGACGAAGAGCAGGCGCAGATCGCCGAACGCCTCGCGGAGTCGCTTGTAGTCGAGCGCCGCGAGGATCGTCTTGCCGGTTCCCGTCGCGGCGACCACGAGACTCTTCCAGCGATGGTGCCGCTCGCGCTCGACAGCCAGCTTCTCCAGCATCTCGCGCTGATGCGGCCACGGCTCGACGTCCAGGAAGACGAGAGGCGCGTCCAACGAGTCTCCCCGCTCAGGCGCCACCGCGCGATCGAATCGGTCGGCGTCGCGGGCCGGGTCGTAGGACTCGTATTCGGCGCTCTGCCAGTAGGTTTCGAACGTCGCGTTGAACTTGTCCAGGATGCTGGGCGTTTCGACCTGCGACAGGCGGACGTTCCACTCGATGCCGTCGACGAGCGCCGCTTTCGAGAGGTTCGACGAGCCGATGTAGGCCGTCGAGAAGCCGGTGGCCCGATGGAAGAGCCAGGCCTTCGCGTGCAGACGCGTGGACTGGGTGTCGTACGACACCTTGACCTCCGCGCCGTGCGCGACCAGCCAGTCGAGCGCCTTCCGCTCGGTCGATCCGGTGAAGACGGTCGTGATCACCCTCAGCGGTTTGCCGGAGTGGCGGTGTGCTTCGATCTGCTGTTCGAGAATCCTGAGGCCGTGCCACCTGACGAATGCGCACAGGAGGTCGATGGAATCGGCGGATGGGATCTCGTGCGACAGCGCGTGGGCGAGAGCGGGTTCGCCGCGCGCGTTCACGAGCAGATCCGACGCTGACAGGCCGACAAGCGGCGCCACCAGGGCGCGCTCGTCGTTCGGCAGACCCGTGACCGGAACGATGGCCTGGAGATGCCCTGGCGGAATCTCGATCAGGCCGTCGCGGACGTCGGGATCGGCGACACCTTCCGCCACCAGTTCGATGAGGCGGTTGGCGAGTTCCGACTGCCGATCGGCGCGTTCATCCCGGGGCAAGTCCCGAAACGCGTGCGCCACGACGTCCCGGATGTGCCGCGCCAGGACGGAGTAAGACTCTGCCGGATCGACGGCGCTCTGGACGATGCGGGCGCGGTCACGATCGAGAAGCCGAAGCTTCGACCTCAAGCCGGCCGTGACCAGTTGCTCGTAGAGCCCGAACGGGAGGTCGTCGTGGTCGGCCATGAGCGTCTGAGGCGGCGAACGCGCGCGAGTCTACCACGGCCGGCTCGATCCCCATCTCTGGGATCGCCGCCTGACGTCTCGAACAGCGCCTCGTAATCAGGATGTTCCCAGAAGGTCTCCTGGTTGCCGATCGTTCCCCACGCCACGACGTGAGGGCACGCGATCGAATCCCAGCCGTCCTCCATCATCCATTGGACCGGGGTATCGCACACCGGGCGGCGCAGGCAGCGACTGGACATGGGGTCGGAGCGGTTTATCACAAAACCGTAATCCTGGCACCCGCTCCGCAAGAAAACCGCTCCGACCCCTGGCGGTCTCGATGGCATCGTCGTCCGCCAGGGCAAACGGCTGGATGCCGAACTGATTCTCGACGAACTTGGCCCGCTGCTCGATCTGAAGGGCACGAACCGAGGACCTGTCGCGGGTGGGGCGCCTCCTGGCGCGAACCTGACGCGTGCCGCGGGCCTTTAGGTCGCGTAACTCTAACTGGCCGATGGCACGCGATGTCTGGGCCTGACTATTTGACTCCTCGCCACTGTGCCGCTTTGCTGAAGCTGCCGCCTGGGTTCTGCCGGATTGCAAACCTCTCGTGGTGGTAGCGGCCACGAGTGCAATCGACTCTGGAATATCCGAGTCGAGCAAGAAGTGCTGCGGCGCCTGAAACGCCGGGCCCGATTCCAGCCCGGTGACACTCCAGGCTGGCGGCGGTGACCTGACCTCACCTGTCATAGCCTCCGGGTAGACTGCCTGCGTTGAACCCGAAGGAGGCGTCATGGCCCGGCAAAGGACAACCAACCTCAAGTGCCCGTTCTGCTCGACCGTAATCTTCCGCCTGGACGAGGACGGCTGCATCGACGAGGACTTCATCGACTCGAGCGGCTGCCGGCACTTCGCCGGAACCCTCGACGATGACTATTTCGACGAGCCGCAGCCGGGCTTCGAGCCGCTGGCGCTGGGCTTCCGCTTGTGGGAGCGGATGCAGGACGAAGGATGGACGAAGGCGGAAGTTCGCGCCGCTCTGCGAGGCTTTGCGCGGACTGGTGGGCGAGAGCGACGAACGGAGATAGCCGTGGCCTCACGGGTTCGGCCACCCGGGTCGACCTGTTAATATGACAGTTGACAATGTGACAGTCACTGTCTATATTGTACGCCGTGGACGGACGGCCGAAGCGCTTCAACATCGACGAACTGGCGGACCTGGGTGGCGTGACGCGCCGGACCGTCCGCTACTACATCCAGGAAGGGCTGTTGCCGGCGCCCTTGGGCGTCGGGCGGGGGAGGCACTACGACTCGTCACACCTCGGCCGCTTGCTGCACGTCAAAGCGGAGCAGGAGGCGGGGCGCTCCCTCGACGACATCCGCGCGCGGCCGCACCGGCCGGCCGGCGTGAGCCGCCTCGCCGCAGCCGTGGCGGCCGCGGTTCCGCGCAGCGTCTGGCGCCGGCTCGAACTCGCTCCCGGCGTCGAATTGCACATCGCATCCGGAGCCAGATGGCCTTCAGCCGCGCGGCTGGACGAGCTCGCGACCTGGTGCCGCCGGTACCGTTCATCCGACAGCGAAGGCGAGGAATAGCATGAGTCCGAGCCCTTCACTCAGCCCAGCCGTCGCGTCGGGACTCCTGGCGCGCGAGAACGGCCAGCCGATTGCGCTCGACCACGTTCGCGTAGAGGCGCACGTCGTCGATCTCTGCGCGCGCGTCACGGTGCATCAGTGCTACCGCAACCGGGAGGCCGTGCCGCTCGAGGTGGTGTACGTGTTCCCGCTCGACGAAGCCGCTGCCGTCTGCGGGTTCGAGGCGACGGTCGACGGGATCCGTTACGTGGGCCGGGCGATGGAGCGCGACCAGGCCTTCAAGGAGTACGACGATGCCCTCGAGGCGGGGCATGGGGGATTCCTGCTGGACGAGGAGCGCGCCGACGTGTTCACGGCCAGTCTGGGCAACATGGCGCCGGGCGCCGAGGTCGTGCTGTCGATCACCTACGTCACGGAACTGGCCGCGGAGGGGGCGGGTGCGAGATTCACGCTCCCGACCACCGTGTCGCCGCGCTTCGCGCCGGCTTCGGACCGTGCTGGCGTCAGCCCGACCCCAGGCGAGCAGGTCAATCCGCCGGTGGCAATGGACGTGCCCTACGCCCTGACGTTCGAGATGGACCTGACGATGAACGGCCGGATACGGGCCGTGACGTCGCCGACGCACCCGATCGAAGAAGTGGAGCGGGAGGGTCTCGGCGCCCGGGTGCGGCTGGCGCAGCGGAGCGCGGCGATGGATCGCGACCTCGTGATCGTGGTCGAGGCGGAAGGCCTCGACACGCCGCACGCCGTCGTGGAGCGCGGCGAGAAGGGCGGGGCGATCCTGGTGTCGTTCGTTCCGGCGTTCGAAGCGTCCGCCCGGCCCGCGGAAGTCGTCTTCGTCGTCGATCGGTCGGGATCGATGGGGGGCACGTCCATCGCCGAGGTCCGCAACGCGCTGCAGCTGTGCCTGCGCTCTCTCACCGCGGGCTCCAGGTTCAACATCGTCAGCTTCGGGAGCACGTTCGAAGCCCTCTTTGCCGAAAGCCGGCCGTACGACGACCAGTCGATGAGCGAAGCGGCGGCGTTCGTGAGCACGCTCGACGCCGACATGGGCGGCACCGAGTTGCTGCCAGCACTCGAGTTCGCGCTGCGGCAGCAGCCGGTCGAGGGGCTCGCGCGGCAGCTGCTCCTGCTGACCGACGGCCAAGTCACCAACACGGACGCGGTGATCGCCATCGTCCGACGACACGCGGCGACGGCGCGGTTCTTCACCTTCGGCATCGGGGCCGGCGCGAGCCGGCACCTGGTGCGCGGGATCGCGCGGGCGAGCGGCGGGGCCGCGGAGTTCATCAGCCCTGGCGAGCGGATCGAGTCCAAGGTGATGCGGCAGTTCAAGCGCGTGTTCGCGCCGGCGCTCTCGGGTGTGAAGGTCGAGTGGCGCCAGCCGGGCTCGACGCCGTGCGCCGACCAGGTGCCGCCCGTGTTCGACGGGGAGCGCCTGACGGTCTACGCCTTGACCGACGCGCCCCGGGCGGCCAGCGCGACTTTGACCGGGACGCTCGCGGGACGCCCGGTCACGTTCGACGTCGTCGTGGACCCGGACCGCGCCGTGACCGGCGACACCGTCGCCACGCTGGCGGCCCGGCAGCGCATCCGCACCCTCGAGGAGCAGGGCGACTACCTCGAGAGCCGCGGGTCGCGGCAGCGGCGGGGGCGCGCAAACGTCTCGGCGGCTGCCGAGATCGTGGCGCTCGGCGTGAAGTACCAGTTGTGCTCGCGCGAGACGTCATTCGTGGCGATCGAACACCGCGAGACCCCGGCGGCGGGTCGCGCCGAGTTGCGGCGGGTGCCCGTAGCGCTCACATCCGGCTGGGGCAGGCTTCGCCAGCAGGACATCGTGATGGCGTGTATGGCCTCGGCTGCGCCTTCGGCAGGCGCGCCTTGGATGCTCGCACTGGACCTGGGCGCCGCCTCGCCGCTTCCTATCACGTGCGACCGATCCGTCTTCGAGATCGACAGGCCGCCGAGCCACTCGCTCAGTCGTTCACGGAAAGCCATGACAGCCGACCTCGTGCGTCCCCACGACCGGCTGATCGCGCTTCAACATGCGGACGGCTCCTGGGACCTCACGTCGGAGTGTGCGCGGGCCGTCGGCAGGGACCTCGGCGATGTCGAGGCGGCGCTACACGGCGCCACGGGTGACACCCAGGTTGTTCGCCGAGCGCTGGCGACCGCGATTGCCATCGCATGGCTCGAGACGCACGCGGCGGACAGGCGGGCCGAGTGGGAGATGCTGGCGGAGAAGGCTCGGCGCTGGCTGATCGGCTGCGGAGTCACGCCGTGGGGAGCCGTGTCCTGGGAGGACCTGGCCCGCCGCATCTTGTGATGAAGCCCTCCACAGCGCACGTATGCACCGGGGGCGTGACAGCCCCCCGCCAACACGCTATCCTACCCGCGTGGACTCGGACGAAATCCTTCGGGTGCTGCGGGCCTTCGAGGCGTCCGGTCTCGAGTATGTCCTGATAGGCGCGACGGCCATGGGGTTCCACGGGCTCGTTCGGGCGACCGAGGACGTGGACCTGTTGATCCGCGCCACGCCGGAGAACGTCGGGCGCCTGCGAGCGGCATTCCGCGAGGCCTACGGCCCAGACCCGCACATCGACGAGATCTCGGCCGAGGATCTGCTGGGCGACTACCCGGCTGTCCGCTACTATCCGCCCACCGGCGATTTGTACTTCGACGTGCTGTCGCGGCTTGGAGATGCGGCCCGCTTCGAGACGACCGACGCGGAGGTCATGGAGGTCGAGGGCATCCGCGTCAGCGTCGCGACACCGGCCGCGCTCTACCGCCTCAAGAAGGGCACCGTCCGTCCCATCGATCGCCAGGATGCCGCCGCGCTGAGGGAGCGGTTCGGCCTGCGGGACGAGGACTGAGATGGGCGTCCAGAAGTTCCGATCGATCGAGGAGATGAACCGCGCGCCGATGGAGCGGCGTCCGGTGCCGGACGTCGAGCGATTCCTGCGCCACTGCCGCCGATACCGGGCCATCGCGCCAAGAGTGTATCCGCGCGGCGTGTTCAAGTTCCGCACGATCGAGGAGGCCCAGGCCGCGCGGCCGACACGCTGACCCGACCGCCGCTTATCTCCCGCCGCCTGTCTCGTCAAGGGGTCGGAGCGGTTTTCTCCCGGAGCGGACGCCAGGATTACGGATTTGTGATAAACCGCTCCGACCCCTGCTGCCGTTCCATTTGACGATGCCCTCGAAGACGCTGGATGAGTCACGACCCACAATCGGTCGATCGGCGTTCCTCGTCGGCGGCGAAGATCGCGCTCTTCCGCGGGCTTTTCCGCGGGCGCGAAGATGTCTACCCGCTCCTCCTGGATGAGACCTGCTTCTTCCTGGCTCTCGACTTCGACAAGGGCGGCTGGTCCGACGATGCCGCAGCGTTCCTCGAGACGTGCCGTCGGATTGACGTGCCCGCCGCACTCGAACGGTCCCGGTCTGGACGAGGCGGACACGTGTGGTTCTTCTTCGAGGACGCCATTCCCGCTGCGCTGGCCCGGCGGCTTGGCTCGCATCTCCTGACCGAGACCATGGAACGCCGGCCCGACATCGGACTGGATTCGTAGCGGACGCATCTTCGGCGTACGGCTGCCGCCGCAAGACGACGGAGAAGAAGAGCCCTGGACAGCCCCACCATCGCATCGTCGCAAGGAGGCGCCGATTGTGGGCGAATTGCCGGGGGCGATTGAGTTGGTCCTGGCCAACCAGATCTACGTCGCCAAGGAAGGGCTGCATCCGGGCCTCCGAAATCGACTGCTGCGTCTCGCGGCGTTTCAGAATCCCGAGTTCTACAGGGCACAAGCGATGCGCCTGTCGACCGCTGGAGTTGGCCTTTCACGGTGAGCTCCGCCCCGAGCAACTGGCGGCCGCGCACGCGATGGCGGCGCACGACATCGGCGTGCTGGCGGCCACGACCGCGTTTGGCAAGACGGTCATCGGCGCCTGGCTGATCGCCCAGCGTGGCGTGAACACCCTCGTGCTCGTGCATCGGCGCCAACTCCTGGATCAGTGGGTCGAGAGGCTGTCGGCGTTCCTCGACGTGCTCCAGAAATTGATTGGCCGCATCGGCGGCGGACGAAGCCGCCCCACCGGATTGCTCGACGTCGCGATCATCCAGAGCCTCGTCCGTAAGGGCGCTGTCGACGACCGCGTGGCCGAGTACGGACAGGTGATCGTCGACGAGTGTCATCACCTCTCAGCGCACAGCTTCGAACAGGTGGCGCGCCAGGCCAAGGCGCGTTTCGTGGCGGGCCTGTCGGCCACCGTGGCGCGGAAGGACGGCCACCATCCCGTCATCTTCATGCAGTGCGGGCCGGTACGTTATCGCGGCAACGCGAAAGCTCAAGCGGCAGCCCGGCCATTCGAACACTTCGTCCTCGTCCAGCCGACGTCCTTTCAGCCGAGCCGGGTCCCGGACCCCGACCGGCGCGCGGAGTTCCAGTCGCTCTACCGGGAGTTGGTCGATGACGACGCTCGCAACCGTCGCATCTGTGACGACATCGTCGAGTCGGTGGAGAACGGGCGATCGCCTCTGGTCCTGACGGAGCGCAACGATCATCTCGACCGACTCGAGAGCGGACTCCTTGGGAAGGTGCGGCACCTGGTGGTCCTGCGCGCGGGGATGGGCAAGAAGCAGCGGCACGCCATCGCGGCCCAGTTGGAGGCCATTCCTCGCTTCTGCCGGCGAGTGTCCGCCTTCGTCCGTTGGCCAAGCAGACGAACTCCGGCGAGACCTCGCCGGAGCCTCGGCGGAGGCGGGCCATACCCGGCGGGCCGGCGGACGTGGTCCTGCCGTCGGACCCGGTCTGGAAACGGGACTACTCGGGAAGCGTGCGAAGGCTCGTCCGGGACGGCGTCGACACTCCGCTGGCGAACCTGTTCGTTCACGTGACTCGAGTCGTGCCTCCGGACGCTCAAGGCGTAGCGAGGTCGCGGAGCGCCACGGAGGCGTTTCTGTATCGGCGCCTGGGGACCTTGTCGGAAACCAAGGGCCGGTTCAGCGTCAACACGCCGTTGCCAATCGCGTTCGACGGTCTGAGCACTCTGGAAGTCGATCTCCTGTGCGCCGATTGCCGTGTCGCGGTGGAACTGGACGGCGCTCAACATCTCGCGGACCCGGTCGCGTACCGCCGCGATCGTCGCAAGGACCTGTTGCTGCAGGAGAACGGCTACCTGGTATTGCGTTTCCTCGCCGAAGATGTCGGAAGGGACCTGGACATGGTCCTCGATGCGATCTTGAGGTCGATCGGCAGGCATCGGAAGTAGACGCGCGGGCGACCACCCTGCTCGTTGATCTTCGCGATATCGCCGACCGCGCTAGCCGGGGAGACGCGTTCGGGGGGCGGCTGGATGCGCTGCGCACCAGTGACCTGTTTCCCCGGCGCCTACCGCCTCGCACCGCGGATCGGCGATAATCCCCACATGCCGACCGAGGCGCAGCAGCGGGCTTGGATGGCCCAGTGGCACGGCGCGCGCGAGGCGCTCCGCGCCCAGCGAGCCGCCGACATCAGGGCGTTGTCCGACGCCGACGCGCTGGCGGCTGCCGACGCGCTGTTGTCGCTCGGCCGTCTCGCCCCGGTGTCGGAGAGCCGCCGAACGTCATCCGGGCTCGTGCGTCAACAGGCCATCTTTCACGGCCGGGCGACACGGTGAACCCGCTCTTCACGGCTGCGATCGACGTCGAACGGTATTGTCAAAGCCAAGCGTGGCGTTTCTGCTTCATCGGCGCCCTGGCGGTCATCCGCTGGGGTGAGCCCCGCCTGACCCGGGACGTCGATCTCACCCTGCTGACCGGCTTCGGTGGCGAGGAGCGCTACATCGACGCCCTGCTGGGGCGCTTCCGCGGCCGCCGGGTCGATGCCCGCCAGTTCGCCGTGCAGTACCGCGTCCTGCTGATCGAGGCCGGCGAGGTTCCGGTCGATGTTGCGCTTGGCGCCATGCCGTTCGAAGAGCGCGCGGTGGGCCGCGCGACCGCGTGGGCCTTGTCCGACGAGCAGACGATACGAACGTGCAGCGCAGAAGACCTCGTGGTGCTCAAGGTCTTCGCCGGACGGGATCAGGACTGGCTGGACGTGGAGGGCATCGTCGTCCGCCAGGGCAAACGGCTGGATGCCGAACGGATTCTCGACGAACTTGGCCCGCTGCTCGATCTGAAGGGCACGACCGAGGACCTGTCGCGGGTGGGGCGCCTCCTGGCGCGAACCTGACCGGTGCCGCTAGACGTTTTGAAGGGCCAAAGTCGTTGCGAATGAGTCAAGTTCTGTCGAAGTCACTCGCGCCCTTCAAGACGTCTGGAGCCCCGCGCCCACGCGGGGCCAGCCAACAGCGTCCCTGGGTCTAGCGAGGCGCGCGCCCGCCGGTCTGAGGCGCGCCTCGCTAGCCGTCGACCGGTAGGTCGTGCGCCTGGTCGCGTACGCGTGCCGATGGCACCAGTCCGGGAATGGCCACCATCAACGCCCGCCGTCTTCCGGCTCGCGGCATGTCCATGAGACGGGGTCACCGTCACCCGTGATGCGCGCTTCCTACTTGGCGCGCGTCCAGCACTTCAACCGATACTCGCGGCTCCGGGCGGCGGAACCTTATTCGTGCTCTTCCGAGTACACGACCCCGACCGGGCGACGCAAGGCGCTTTCGACTCATCAGTCCCATCGACCTGCGGCCGATTCCACGGCAGCTGAACGTCCATGAAATGCCGTCCCCTGCCGAGCGCGGCCACGAACGCGCCGCCCGTGTAACGCTCGCGCACGGCCGAGTGGGCGAACCAGGCCGGCGGGCATCGCTCTCCGCGCCGCTCCATCTCGTACACGACCTCGAGCGGCAGGTCGCGGTTCGGCGCGTAGGCGAGCGTCACCCGGCATTCGCGCGCGCCGGTGCGCACCGCCGAGAGGGCGGCCTGCCTGGCGGCGTACGCGGCCGCCCGATCGATGTGCGAGAGGTCCTTCCCGGACAGCGCGCCGCCGCCAATCGCGACCCGCGGCCCGTAGTAGTCCACCACGAGTTTCCTGCCCGTCTGCCCGTTGTCGCCGAGGCTGCCGCCGTTGAGCAGCGGGCCGTTGGGGTTGATGAGGACCTCGATCTCCTCGAAGCGCGCCGCCCATCGCCGGTCGCGTGCGCGGAGGCGTCCGTAGGCGTCGCGCAACTCGTCGGCCACGCCGGCGCAGACGTCCATGAACGGCGTCTCCGCCCGTTGCTGGATCGTGACCAGCACGTGCTCGACCTGCCACGCGTCGGGGTTCTCTCGAAGGCGCACCAGCAGCTTGCCGTCCGGGCCGTGTCCCTCGAGGCGCCCTGCGCGGCAGCTCTCCGCGAGCGCGGCTCCGAGCGCGTGGGCCAGGAAGTGCTCGGGCGGCAGCCACGCGACGGGTGCGTCGTACCCCGCCCAGCCGACCGTGACGCACTGGTCGTTGACGCGGTCGGTCCAGACGCGCGCTTCGTCGCGTCGCTGCAGCACCGCGTCGTGGACGACGTAGCGGTCCGCGACGACCGCGTTGGGCTCGACGTACCCGATCTCGCGGCCGACGGCCCTGACGATGTCGGGAAGCGTCCGCTCGAGGGGGCGCTGCGTGACGATCCCGCCGGTCAGGAAGACCTGATCCGCCCAAACACTCATCTCCACCTGGCAGTAGGCGCGAGGGTCGGCGGCGTAGCACGCGGCGACGATCGCGTCGGCGGCCTGGTCGCAGAACTTGTCCGGGTGCCCCGGCAACACGACTTCACTCATGCGGATCATTGCGGCAACCTCCCCAGTTGGCTGTATGGCAAACCGACGCGCCCGAACGGCTCGGTCTTGCCGTCGCGGGTGACGATGACGTGCAGGCGCGTGGCCGAGGCGGCCGCCACGGCGGCTCGGGTGAGCGGCTCGATGTAGCCGTCGGTCACCACCACGGCCGCGCTCGGCTTCGTGCGCGCGATGTGCTCCAGCACGCATTTCATGCTGGTGCCGCCGGTCGTGTCGGCGACGAGGCAGCCTCCCTCGATTCGCGCGGGCGCGACCGACGTGCTGAACGCCCAGAACGGGTTGCGGATGTAGCGCTTCAACTGCCCCAGCAGGCGGACGATGTGCGGCATTTCCGCGTTCATCGACCCGCTGACGTCGAGATAGACCTGGGCGGATTCGCGGCGTCCCGGGGCGGTGGCGTTCCAGTGCGCGTCCGGCAGGAATGGACTCCACTGGGCCCGCAGGGCCGCGCGCCGGTCGCCCGGGGAGAGGACCGGCAATACGACGCGGCGCGAGTCCGCCGAGTGCGCCTTCGAGCGGGAGTCGGGCGCGAGGTGCCGCTTCAGGACGGCGTGCGTCTCGCGCAGCCACCGTGCCACGCCCACGTCCGCGGGTCTCACGAGGCACGTGTAGGCGACGGCGCCCACGCCGCGCCCGCCCGGACTTCTGAACACGCCGCCGCCGTTCATGGACTTGAGCGCCGTGTCGAGCGCGTCGCGCAACGCGTCCTCGGCCGGCGTCGTCGGAGCGGCCGGTGCGCGGCCCCCGCCTCCGAGAGGCGCGGCGTCGTGCTTCCCGAGCCACCGGTCCTGCCCTCGACCGGCTTTCGGGAGGAGCGTCTCGGCAAGGTCGCGGATGTCGTCGGCCACGAGGCGTCCCTCGTACAGTCCGGACCAGGCCTCCAGCACCGCCCGGTCCGGTCGTCGCCACCACGGCCTGGGCGCGTTCTCTCGATCGGTGTCGGTGGGCGGCCTGAGCAGCCGGAACGGGCCGCGGGCATCCGCGTAATGGCGGCTCATCAGCGCGCTGGCCGTCGGCCCGAGCGTGCGGTGGATGATGGCGTTGATCACGGCGTCGAGCGCGAGGTGCTCGGCGGTGGTCCTGGGCGCCTGCCGGTCCGTGTGCCGGAGCAGCACGTGCAGGAACTCGTGGCAGAGGAGCCCCTTCACCTCCGCGTCGGTGCGGCAGTTGTCGCTCACGAACTCGAGGTTGACGAGCAGACGCGGCCGCGTATCGCACGTGACGGAGAGTGTCTCCACGTGGGACGTGAACTCGACGGCGAGGATCTTGAGCACCGCGCGCACCGCCAGCGGGTTCTCCTCGATCAGCTCGCGGTAGACGTTCTGGAACTGCCTGGCGTTCATGCGTAGAACCCCTCGCCGTCGTAGAGCACGAGCCGCCGGGTCAGGCTGGCCTCGGTCCAGAGCACCGGCCGCTGCGGCTGATAGAGATAAGGTGTGCACAGGCCGAGCACGACCGCCAGGCGCAGGCCGTCGAGCGGCGTCAGCGTGGCCGCCGCGTCGGGCCTGAGCATGGGGTCGATTCGGCAGATGCACGGCCCGGGAGGGAGCGACAGCGCGGACCGGGCCTCCTCCTCGTCGGCGAACCCGGCCGCCTGAAGCCAGCGCTGCACCCACAGGACCGGCGACTTGCGCCCGTAGTCGATGCCGACGCGCAGCACGCGCGGGCAGCGTATCGGGCCCGGGTTGTCGCCGAGCACCGTCGAAGACAGAAGTTCCGTGCGTGACCGGCTGCACGGCCCGCCCATGTTCGCGAGATACTCCCGGCCTCCCGGTCCGTCCGGCGCGAACCACCCGGATGCGAGCGATGCGGCGACCAGTTCGGTGTTCATGCTCCCCCCGCCCGGCCGAACACCGTCACCGCGCGGTCGAACTCCCGCTCGAACTTGAGCGGCTCGCGGACGGGGATGCCGTTGAGGACGCAGTAGTAGAAGAGTTGCTGCGCGCGCTGCCGCCGCTCCGCTCCGAGGCCGTTCATCACGCGCGCGTAGGCCGTCAGTTCGGGGTGCGACGAGCCTTGGTTGGCTACCCGTTCCTGCCACCAGACCTCGCCCTTCACGCTGAGCAGCGGCCCGGCGGCGCGGCCCAGGTCGTTGACGCCCTCGGCGCCGATGGGCAGCCGGCCCGCCGCGGCGGCGGGGAAGGCAGCCAGCGC
Source organism: uncultured Acidobacteriota bacterium (assembly GCA_963776495.1). Taxonomy (GTDB): domain Bacteria; phylum Acidobacteriota; class Vicinamibacteria; order Vicinamibacterales; family Fen-181; genus FEN-299. The sequence continues at coordinate 481,549 of CAVZMW010000006.1, forward strand.
GAAGGCTGCCGCTCGCTCCTTGCTTTCATTGGCGAGCAGTTGCTCGACCGCGACCGTCCCCGTATCCGGGTCCGGGCAGTGCTCGACGAGGAGCCGGGCCTTGCGGTCCAGCGCTCGTTCAAAGGTGGAAGTGGTGCAGCCACTGGTCGCGGCCCTCCAGCATCGTGCCGCCCCACGCCAGTTCGTGCGCGGCGTGGACCTTGTTCGGATCGGGGCGATCGCCCCAGGCCCGCTGCGGCAGGCTGGCCTCGAGCACGGCCAGGAAGAGCGCCTTGGCCGTCCGTCCGCCCGGCCCCCGGTCGTCGAGCCCTTCGACCACGAGCACGGCCAGCAGCGTGCGTGTCAGCAGCCGCGCGCGGCGCGGCGAGAGCCTGATGCCGGCGTTGCGCAGGGCCGTCGTCACCGCGCAGACGTATTCGACGACGGGCGGGGGGCAGGCCGGAAGGCTGGCGGCAAACCGGCGCTGCCACGTCGCGAGTTCGCTCTTGAGGCATCCGCGGTCGTCCGTGGCGGCGCCCTCGCCGGCGGGGTCGGCCACGCGCCGGCGGTCGTCCGGGCTGAGGGCATCCCAGTCGCCGACTTCCAGGATCACGGCGAACCGGTCGGCCAGCGCCGGGTCGAGCGGTTCGCTGCCCGTGTAGACGTCTTGAACGGCCAAAGTCGTGGCGAATGAGTCAAGTGTCCGCTTGTCGCTCAGCCGTTCAAGACGTCTACAGCCCCGCGCCCGCGCGGGGCCAGCCAACAGCGTCTCCAGGACTAGCGAGGCGGGCACGCTCGACAGTCTGAGGCCCGCCTCGCTAGTCCTCGGCGGACGACTGGTCGGTCGAGCACGGGTTCATCGCCGCCCAGCGGTAGCGAAGATGCGGCAGGGGCAGGCCCTGCACCTGGCGCTCGTGCACGAGCGAGAACAGCCGGTTCTGGTGCTCGGGCTTGCAGCGGCTGATCTCGTCGATGAGCACCGACTCCGCGCCCCAGACCGTCGCCGGCGTCTCGAGAAACCGCACGCTCGTCTTGTCGTCGTCCGGGTAGGGGAAGCCGACGAGATCGTCGAACGAGATGAGGCTCGCGTTGTAGTGGCGGTGCACGAGGCCCAGCGCCTCGCTGATCGAGTTCAACAAGAACGTCTTCCCGGTGCCGCTCCTGCCGATGAGCAGGATCGGGTCGCCGGTGACCAGCGCGCCGAAGATGACCGCTTCCTGCGCCTCGAACCCGTAGGCGCCGAGACGGGACAGGCGGCTTTGCCGCGGCGCGGTGGTCTCTTCCTGTTGCGGATCGGGATTCGTCTCTTGGCGGGCCATGGTGTCCTCCAGGACCGGAAGACACCCAGAGCAGGGGGGACGCCCCTTCGGACAGTTGGTTGTCCGCCTTCGCACCGTGTTTCAAGGGGTGCTTCGGCGAGACCACATCTCCCGCGCGTGGGAATCCACCGTGCGCTGTCCATCGCCGGTTGGCAGGCCCGAAGGCCACTCTGGATGCTGGTGGTGATGATAGCAAGCCGCGGGCCAGCGCGGGATGCAAGATCGTGAGGGATTCGCGTGGGAGGCTCCAAGCAGGTGTCCGCGCTGGGCGACGATGGGGCGGGCTCGGCCCGACCTGCTGGACACTTTGCTGATGCGTCGTGACCTATCGATCGCGCGGCTCTATTGCCGCAAGTCAGATCAGTCCAGGCGTCCGGCGGACCCTGCCCGCAGTCCCAGCCGCTCGAGCGTCGCTTCTGCAGCCACGATGGCGAGGTGGACGCGGGCGCGGCTCAGGCCGACGTAGAGCAGCGCGTTCTCATCGTCCGGGGGCAGGTGGTCGATCCCGGTGAGGACGATCACCGGCCGCTCCAGCCCCGTGAACCGTTGCACCGAATCGAGCAGCACCTTTTGTGGTCCCACGACCTGGTCGGTCGTCGTCCAGAACGAGCCAATGCGGTTGTCGTGCTTGAGCGGGCTGTCCTCCCACGAACCAGTTAGGACGGCGACGTCGCCCGCTGGCACACCTTGCTCGCGCACCAGCCCGTGCAGTATCCGGCTGACCTCGTGGACCACCCCGGCCTGCGTCTCGGCGCACACGCACTTCACCTCGCGCCCCTCAGGTCCCTTCGCGCAACCTCCACGCGAGCCGACCGAACCAGCTATAAGTGGCCGACATCACGTTTCCGGCGACGTGGGGCGGCTTCGTCTGCGTCGCCCTCGTCAATGATGCCTTCGCGCCGCGGATCGTCGGTTGGCGCGTGTCGCCTCGGGCCCTTGGGCTACGTGCACGCCAGCGTCAGGAGCGCGGGCTGACGGGCGCCAGTGAACCGGTGAGCGCACGTGCGATGCGCGCGTGATCCATCGGGGCAAACTCGTTTGGCCGGCGCCACAGCCGTGCAGTGGCTGGCAGCCTGAGATAGATTGCGGCTGTGACCGATCGGCTGCGGGCCGAGTCGGATGGCCATCCGGCCGCGCGCGCCAGGTCGGCGAGTTCGGTGCTCCGGCTCCGCGAGCGTTCGGCCCATCGCTCGACATGATCCGCGGCGGCGAGGAAATCACGCTTGCTGTTGTTGCACCGTGGGTGCGCGGCCACGAGATTGTCCAGCCCGTCGTCCGGATAGCGTGACCACGGGATGAAGTGGTCGACCTCGGCGGCGCCGGCGATCGTGCCTTCACAGTAGAAACAGCGGTTGTCCTGCAGATCGCGCAGAGGACGGCGAACGGCCTCGAGCGGCGCGCGCTCGGACCCGAACAGGAACCGTTCGAGCTCGGCCTCGGGCAACTGGTTCATGCGCGCGACCATGACGGCCCACTCCCGGTAGAAGAGCGGGCGCAGGAGGCCATTCAGTCGGACGAGTTGCTCGGCAACCCCGGGCCGGAGCAGCAGCCGGTTGTCGAAGCCCGTTGCGATCCCCCGCTGATGGGCCGTCACCGCGGATCGGCGGACGGCCTGGGTCCAGTTGTACTCGTAGAGGAACCGGTCCTCCTGGCGGCCGAGCACCTGCAGCCGGGGCACAGGCATCTCGATCAGCTTCCATTCGACGAAGTCCACGAGCTGGCTGAACTCCAGCGGATGCGCCTGACGCGCCCGATACGCCGTGTCGGTCTGTCCGTCCGCCCAGTGCGCCCGCGCCCTCCCGATGCGCCCGACGATCGTCGCCTGCTCGCCGCGGCCTCCGCCCTGGCGGAGCGTCCCGAGGCTGCGGTACGGCGTGACGTGATTCCAGTAGAGCGCCACCACCTTGTCGGCGAGCTGCCGGGTGGTCAGCGTCTCCGGCGGCGTGCCGTGGACGGTGGTCTTCTCGATGCACAGGTCGAGAATCGCGGTGAACAGCGCGAACTTGTAGGTCGCCGAGAATCCGCCCTGGTCGAGAATCGCCAGCACGCGCTCGGCGAGCGCGATGGCGTCCTGGTCGCCGCCGGTCACCGTGAACTCCAGTAGTCGGCGCGCTCGGGGATCACCCACCGCACGCCGCCGCGCGGGTCGGCCACGTCGCCCTCGTAGCGCGGGATCACGTGGACGTGAACGTGTGCCACCGTCTGGCCCGCGGCCCGGCCGGCGTTCAGTCCGATGTTGTAGGCGGCGGGGTGATGGCTGCGATCGAGGATGCGTGTGACTGGCAGCAGCAGCGACCAGAGGCCGGCCTGCTCCTGCTCGGTCAGTGAGAAGAAATCGGCGACGTGGCGGCGCGGAACAATCAGGGTGTGCCCCGGGCTCACAGGGTAAGCATCAAGGACCGCGACGGCAAGCCTTGTCTCGGAGATGAAGCTCCCGGCGCCGATTCGCTCACACAGCAGACAGTCGGCTTCCATGGGCGACATGGTAGCACCGGCTGTTCTGGCGCAACCCCCGAACTGCGCAAAACGAACGAGTTGCGGATGGCAATCTCACCCCCGCTTCCGACCGCTCCTCCCAGTAATTGCCGCATGCGCTCGGAGATCGCCGCCTTCTCCTTCGCGGTCATCTTCCTTCGTTTCTTCGGGCGCGCCTGGCCTTCGTCTTCGGGGCCGCGGTGCTTCGCCTTGGGCGCTGCCGACTTGGCCTTCGGCTCCGCCGCCTTGGCCGGAACCATCTTCGCGCGCGCACGGCCCGCGCCGCTGGGCCGCTTCACGGCGCCGCGCCGGTCGCCGCCTTCGCGCGGCCTCCGCGCGGCGCCTTGGCTGGCCGTGCCGCCGCGGTTGGCGGTGCCTGGGCCTCCGCGGACGTCAGATCGACCCCGAAGATGCCTTCCAGATCGTCGTCCCGCAGCACCTTGCCGGACCCGGGCGCGTTGAGCGACAGCGGCGCGCCGGCCGCCACGCCCGCCACCAGCTCCTGCTCGTCCACCTGGCGGAGCCGGAACAGCAGCTCCGGCTGGTGGTCGAAGCGCGCGCCGACGCCGTAGAGCACCGCGGCCACGTGCTTGCACATGTAGGCGGAGTCGGGGCACGAGCAGTTGAACTCAATCTCCTTCGGCGCCGGGAACAGGCCCGTGCCCTGCTCGCAGATGTGCGCCATGACGCCCTTGGAGAACCGCCCCTGCAGCAGCTCGACGAGCGACTCGATGCCGCCGGCGCATCGCGCGCGAATGTCCTTCCATCGACGCGCGGGCACCGGCGCCACGTCAACGGCCACGCGGTACAGCTCGGAGCCGCTCACCAGCGCCTCCACGCGCCCCGCGCCGATCTGCAGATCGATCACCGACCCGTTGCGCACGTAGGTCCGGCCGCGCGGAATCCGGTTCGCGAAATCCGAGTAGCGCTCCAGGTTGTCGCACCACGCCTTGCCCCAGAACGTCGTCGCGATCTTCGTGCCCGCGATCGTGACAGGGGAGACCGCGTGGCCGGACTTCTTCAGGCGGGTGGCTTCGCGCGCCGCTTGCGCGCGCCGGGCGGCGACCGGCACGTACGGGGCGAATCCGCCCCATCCGTCCGACCGGTCGTAGCCGTCGAACCGGCTGGACCTGGACCAGTAGCTTCGTCGTCGCGCCATCATCCCTCGCTGAGCGCGGCGCGATGGTCGAGGGCCACGAGCCGCAGCAGGTCGTCGTCTTTCATTTCGGTGAGCAGCAGGTCCGCGCCTCCCTCGAGCACGTCCCTCGCCAGGCCCCGCTTGGACGCGATGAGTTCGTCGATGCGCTCCTCGACGGTGCCCCGGCAGACGAACTTGTGCACCATCACGTTTCGCGTCTGGCCGATCCGGAACGCGCGGTCGGTGGCCTGATCCTCCACCGCGGGGTTCCACCAGCGGTCGAAGTGTACCACGTGCGACGCGGCGGTCAGGTTGAGGCCGCTGCCCCCGGCCTTGAGCGACAGGACGAAGAACGGCGTGCGCTCGTCCTCCTGGAACTGCCTGACCATGTCGCGCCGCGCCCGGATCGGCGTGCCGCCGTGAAGCACGAGACCGGGCCGCCCGAACACGCCTCCGAGGTGCGCGGCAACCGGCTCGGTGATCTCGCGGAACTGGGTGAACACCAGCACCTTCTCCTGGCGCGCGGCGATCTCGTCGGCCACCTCGGCGAGCCGCGCCCACTTGCCGCTGTCCGCCGCCCGCCACGCGCCGTCGCCCAGCCACTGCGACGGATGGTTGCAGATCTGCTTCAGCCGCATCAGCGACGCCAGCACCACGCCCCGGCGCTCGATGCCCTCTGAGGCCGCCAGTCGATCGCGCAGATCCCGCACCGCCTGGTCGTAGAGCGCGGCCTGCGTGCGGCTGAGCAGGCAGTAGGCGTTCACCTCGGTCTTCTCGGGCAGGTCCGAGATGACCGCGCGGTCGGTCTTCATCCGCCGGAGGAGGTAGGGCCGCACGAGGTCGCGCAGCGGACCGTACGCGTTGTGCGGCCGCGCGGCGAGCCGCTTGGTGAGCGCGGTGAACTGCTTCGCCGATCCGAGGAGGCCCGGGTTGATGAGATCGAAGATGGACCACAGGTCGCCGAGGCGGTTCTCGATCGGCGTCCCGGTCAACGCGATCCTGGCCCGGGCCTGCAGCCCCTTCACCGCGCGCGTCTGCTTCGCCCCGGGGTTCTTGATTGCCTGCGCCTCGTCCACGACCAGGAGGTTCCAGCGGACGGCCGACACCCACGGCAGCGCGCGGACGGAGCCATAGGTCGTGACGACGAGATCGACGCCCTTCAGCTTCGACTCGTCGAGCGCCTTCAGCGCGTCGGGCGGCGTCGCCGACGGATGGGCGACCAGGACCGACAGCCCCGGCGCGAAGCGGCCACCTCGGCAGCCCAGTTCGCCAGCAGCGAAGCCGGGGCGACGACCAGGCTCGGCCGCCGCGCGGTGTCCGCGCGCGAGTCGCGCTCGCGATCGACGAGCAGGAGGAGGGCAATCACCTGGATCGTCTTGCCGAGGCCCATGTCGTCGGCCAGGCAGGCGCCGAGGCCCAGCTCCGACAGGAAGTGGAGCCATCGCACGCCCACCTGCTGGTAGGGCCGGAGCGTGCCGCGCAGCGCGCCGCCGGGGTCGGACGCCGCGAGCGACTCCGGGCCGCGCAGCGAGCGCAGCACGCCGGCGAGCCACGGGCCGGCCGCCGCGCCGGACCACACGCGATCCTCGTCGGCCGCGTCTCCGGCGCCCCCGGCATCGACGCCCGACACGAGGCGCATGGCTTCGGCGAACGTCAGGCCGTCTTTCGCGGCGGCGCGTTCGACGCGCCTGAACTCGTCGATGAGGCCGCGCAGGCGCTCGCGATCCACTTCGACCCATCGCCCCCGCAGCAGCGCCAGGCCGTCCACGCCCTCGAGCAGCGCGCGGATCTCGTCGGGCGTCAGCGGTCTCGCCGTCGAGCGTCACGTCCATCCTGAAGTCGAGGAGCGCGTCGAGTCCGAGGCCCGCCGGCTGCTTGGTGCCGACGGTGGCCTGGACGGTGGGCCTGGGCGGCCGCCCGGCCTTCCACCCGGCAGGCACGCGGACGACGATGCCGGCCTGCTCGAGCGCGTGGACATCGCGGAGCAGGGCCAGGGCCTCGGGCGGCGTCCATCGAAGCGGATGGAAGATCTCGCCCGCGTCCACCATCGCCTTCAGCCACGCGCAGCTCTCGGTGGCGCGCTGGACCGGGAGCAGCAGCGAGAGCAGCCGCGCCTTGCTGGCCGCGCCGGCGTACTCGCGCAGCGCCTGGCCGAGCGGGAGGTGCTGGGGCGTCGCGTGCGCCGACAGGCGGTGCGTGTAGGTGGCCAGGAAGGCGAACGGCGCGTCGGGATCCTTGCGGTTCTCGGCCAGGTGAAAGTGCACACGGCCGACGGTGTTCCAGGCGGGGTTGAACTCCCGCAACGCGTCCTGGACGGACCCCTTCGCGGCGGCAAGGCGCGCGCCAACCGCATCGCCGATCGCGCCCCACAGGCGCCGAAGGACGCCCGCGTCGAGGTACTCGGCCCCGACCATCGGCGGCACGGCCGCCGCCACGGCCTCGAGATCCCCGTCGTCTGGGCAGGGAAGTGCGGCAGGGCTCGACGCTCCGCCCGGTGCGCCCGCCTCCTCGGGTTGGGCGCAGAGCGCGTTGACGTATCGCGCCGCGAAGTCGCGCCAGTAGGAGAACGTCGGGGGAAGCGCCGTCTGGACCTCGCCGGCGCCGAGCTGCAGGAGGGCGCCACCCGTGCCGCCGTCGAAGGCCTCGCCGAGGCGGGATGCGACGGCAGGATCCAGGTCCGCCGCGTCTGCGCGCTCCTCGAGGATCAGACGCCCGTGTGGCGTGAGGACGAGATCGAGGGCCGCCGGGCGGCGCGAGGCGCCGCTCGAGTTCACCGGGAGGAGCCATCAGGGGATCTTATCAACTCCTGCGGCGCAACACGTTAGCGCAAGTCGTACCACACGCCGCGACCAGCGCCGCGCTGGTTGAGCGTGCCGCGTTTCACCAGCGCGCGACGTTGCTGCTCGAGCGTGTGGTCCGGCTTCAGGGAGACTCAGCGATGGAAGTGCGGATAAAGCTCGTCGGGGGCGATGAAACGACTCGCCTGTCGGACGATGGCTCGAAGCGTGCCGGTGTCCAACTCCGGATGGGCAGGAACGGTCAGCACCTGGCGGCCGGAGGGTGCCTCTCGGACGAGCTTGACGTGGCTGCCGCGCTGCGAGATGACGCGAAACCCGAATGTGACGAACACGCTGACGACGTCGTCGCCGGAAAGTCTACGAAGCCTTGGCATACGACGGCTGCACTTCGATCGTCACCAGCAGCGTCGGAAATTCCCGCAATCCGAAGTCTGCGGGGTTCTCGCCATCGAGGTGGAGCGCGACCGCTCCCCGCAGGTTCTCGAGCGTTTCATCAACAGTGGCGCCCTGTGTGACCACCGCCAGTTCCATGCACTCGCCGACGAATCCGGACTGATCGCCGCGATGAATGGTGGCGGTGATGTTCTGACGCAACTCAGGCATCGCTTCCCCCGAGGCAATTGTAGCGCGTCCTGCGACCCTGCTGGCATCCGAATCTGGTGAACGCGCTGGGGGTCGGAACGGGTGTGACGCCCTCTGGGTTGCTCTCTTACGTTGGATCGCTCAGGAGATTCTCCACGGGGTGGCCAGCCATGAGCGAGCGAACGGCTTTGCTTGGGAGAATGGTGCCCTTCGACTCGCTCCGCTCGCTCAGGGCATTCTCCATGAGGTGGCTTGCCATGAGCGAGCCTGCCGACTCGGGATGGCAAGTTGGCAGGCGAGTCGAATGGTGGAGGCGGCGGGAGTCGAACCCGCGTCCGAGAGTACGTCACCGCAGGAATCTACATGCGTGTCCTCTTCTGTTGAGTCACGGCCGGCCTGGGGAAGAGGCTAAAACCGCCAGCCGTTATTCCCGGTGTCGTCTCGCCGCCCAAGGCCCGGAACGTCCTCGAGCGGCCAGCCTGCCTGTTTGACATCCAGCCCCCGCGCGCAGGCAACTTGAAGGTGGACGTCGCTGTTATTTAAGCAGCGAGAGCGAGCTGCGTGTTCGCAGTTATGGTTGTTTCCACCGGATTTACGAGTCGATGGCGCTCGGCATGCCTCCCACGGCCCTATACCCCCGTCGAAGCCAAATCGCCCCCACAGGAGAAACGGCCGACTGGATCCATTATGACACGCGCCGCCCCTGCCCTTCGACTCGGGCGCTCTGCGCCCTCGCTCAGGGCACCCCGAGCAACGTCGAGGGGTGAAGGGGCGGCCCACAAAGGGTCACGTCACGCTACGACGGTTCGGACCTCGAACGCCGGCGGCTTCTCGAGGTGCTTCTTGACGGCGCACTGGCCGGCCGCGCGCACGAGCGCCTCGTGGTACTTCTCCGGGAAGCCCGGCGGCACCTGGATGTCGATGCCGATCTTCGCCACCAGGCCGGTCTGACGATCCACCTCGAGCCTCTGCACGAGCTTGATGCCCTCGGTCGGCAGCCCGCGCTGCTGGCAGAACCCGAGCACGTAGACGCCCGCGCAGGTCGCAATCGAGGCCAGGAACACGGAGAACGGCGCCGGCACCGAGTCCTCGCCGCCGTTGCGGGCCGGCTGATCGGTCCTGACGGTATGATGGCCGAACTGGGCATCGACCCGGGCCCCGCCCGGGAAGGTCACGGTCATTTCCACGCTGAACTCCTTGGATGATGGCGTTGCTACACTATAGAGTCACGGGGGAGCGAAAAGGTTTCGTACGGCGCAGGGCTGAAGCCCTGCGCTATCTGATGTTCCCGAGCAGCCCGAGAGGCGCCCTAAACAGGAGGTCGAGGCCGGCCGATAACAGGGGATGAGCCGGGAGTGTGTCGAACCCTATCAGGATGAACCCGCTTATGCCGCTCGACGATCGCATCAGGCAATTGTCCGAGACATTACTGGAAGAAGTGCGCGGCCCGATCGAAGGGGCGCTGCAGAACGTGCTGGCCGAGGTGATCAGGCTCGCCACCGACGACCGTGACGAGGCAGTCCGGACGGCGGTGTCCGCGGCCGAGGCACGGCACGAAGAAGTGGCCCTGCGGCTCGCCGCCGCCGTCGCCCACGCCGAGCAGGAGCAGCACCGCGCCGAGGTCGAGCGGGCGCTGGTCCAGCAGGCGCTCCAGGAGGCGCGCGCGGAGGCGCTCCTCGCCCGCGAGGCCGCGGCCGCCGCCGACGAGAGCGTGCTCTCCGCGCACGCGGCCGACCGCGAACGGGAGCTGGCCTGCACCGACCGCACGCTGCTCGCCTTCCGCCAGCTCGACGCCGCCCGCTCGCTGACCGAGGTCCTGAACGCCCTGGCCGACCACGCCGCCGCCGAGACCGCGCGCGCGGCGGTCCTGGTCGTCGCGGGCACGCGCCTCCACGGGTGGGTCCTCCGCGGATTCGGGAGCGCGGACCCCGCCGCCATCGACGTGCCCATCGAGCCCTACACGGTCTTCGGCGTCGCCCTCGCGCAGGGCGATGCGGTCTCCACGGCCGAGGCGCCGGTCGGCGCCGAGGGCGATGAGCTGGCCACGCTGTTCGCAGCGTCGCCAGGCTCGGCCGGCCTCGCGATCCCGATCTCGGTCGGCGGAAGGACGGTCGCGATCCTGTATGCTGATGATGCCGGCGCCCGCGAGCCGGTGGTGCCGAGCACGTGGCCGGAGCTGGTCGAGATCCTGGCGCGCCACGCGAGCCGGTGTCTCGAGGTGCTGACCTTGTCGCGCGCGACCTCGGCGGCAGGAACCACGCGGCCGCGCGACGAGGCGCCGACGCGCCCGCCGGCCGAGAGCGACTCGGACTTCTCCGGGCGCACGTGAGGGTGAACGGTGAAGGGGTTCTGTTCGCGCCGGGCGATCGGCGCGTGGCTGATACTCGGGGTCGTCGCGGCGGCCGGCACTAGCCTCGAGGCGCGGCGCACCGGCCAGGGCGGCGCGCCGGCCGGGCAGGTCCCCGCGGCGCTCGTCGCTCCGGCCCGTCCCGCCATCCCGTCCGACCCGGCCCGGTTCTGGTTCGTCCCCTCGTCTCCCGGCTCGCCGTCTCTCGCGAAACCCGCCGCCGAGCTGGCCGCCGCGCTGCGCGACCTCGCCGCCTCGAAGCCGGCGCGCGCCCTGCCGCGGCTCGAGCCGATCGCGCGGACCGCGTCGCCCCTCGCGCCCTACGCCGCCTTCTACCGCGGCCTCTGCCTGCTGGCGCTCGGGCGCCCGGCCGAGGCGCGCACGGCGTTCGCCCGGCTGCACGCCTCCGACCCCCCCGGCTTCGTCGGCGAGGCGTCGATCGGCCACGAGGCCGAGGCGGCCGCGGCGACCGGCGATCACGCGGCGGCCGCCCGGCTCTACGACGAGTTGCTGGCGCGCAAGTCCGCCGATCCCGAAGCGGTGCTGCTGGCGCTCGGCCAGGAACAACTGGCTTCGGGCAACCGGGCGCGTGCCGCCGAGGCGTTCTCGCGGCTCTACTACGACTACCCGCTCAGCGACCAGGCGGCCGACGCGCGGTCCGCGCTCGACATGCTGAAAGACGTGCAGCCGGCGGGGGATGCCGCCGCGCGCGCCCGGCTCGACCTCGACCGCGCCGAGCGGCTGTTCGCGGCCAAGCGCTACCAGCCTGCGAAGGCGGCGTTCGCGGCGCTCGAACCGACCGCCACCGGCGACGCGGCCGAACTGGTGGCGCTTCGCCTGGCCGAGTGCGACCACTTCCTGCGCCGCAACCGCCAGGCGCGCGACCGGCTCGCGCCGCTCCTCGAGCACGCGACGCGCCAGGCCGAGGCCCGCTTCTTCTTCATGACGGCCACGCGCGAGGCCGGCGACCGCGACGAGTACATGCGGCTGGCCCGGGAGTTCATCGCCGCCAATCCGGGCAGCCCCTGGACCGAGGAGGCGCTCAACAACCTGGCGACGCACTTCATCCTCGCCGACGAGGACGAGCAGGCCGACGCCGTGTTCCGCGAACTGTACGCGACGTTCCCGAAGGGACCGCACGCCGAGCGCGCGGCCTGGCGCGCGGGATGGTGGGCCTACTCGCACGGGCATTTCCAGGAGACGATCGCATTCTACGAGGAAGCGGCGAGCTCGTTCCCCCGCTCGGACTACCGGCCCTTGTACCTCTACTGGTCCGCCCGCGCGCGCGAGCGACTCGGCGACACGCAGGGCGCCGCGTCGGTCTACCGCCTCGTGATGGGGGACTACCTGAACTGGTACTACGGGCGCCTGGCGTCCAGGCGGCCGATCGTCGCCGGCGCCGCGGCCAGCCGGGAGATGGCGCCCGCGCCCGCCGCGACGATCCCGCCGACCGCGGACCTGGTTCGCCTGCTCCTGTCGTACGGCCTGTACGAGCCGGCGCGGGACGAACTGCAGTACGCGCAGCGGACCTGGGGCAACTCGCCGGCGGTCGGCGCGACGCTCGGGTGGGTCTACAACAGGATGGGCGACTACCTGCGGGGCATCGTGGCCATGAAGCGCGCCTACCCGCAGTACATCGGCTCGGACGGCATGCGAATGCCGGTCGAGGCGCAGAAGGTGATCTTCCCGCTCGACGACTTTCCGCTCATCCAGAAGTACGCGGCCGCCTACCATCTCGACCCGTACCTCATCGCGGCGCTCATCAACCAGGAGTCGGCCTTCGACGCGCGCATCAAGTCGTCGGCGGGCGCCATCGGCCTGATGCAGGTGATGCCCTCCACCGGCCGGCAGTACGCGCGGCGGCTTCGCCTCCGGCGCTACTCGACGGCCTCGCTCACCAGGCCCGAGATCAACGTCCAGATCGGCGTCGCCTACTTCGCCGACGTCGTCAGCCGCGCGGGCGGCGTGCACTTCGCGCTCGCCAGCTACAACGCCGGCGAGCAGCGCGTGCGCGAGTGGAACGCGGAACGCGGGCGCCTCGAAACCGACGAGTTCATCGACGGCATCCCGTTCCCGGAAACGCAGGGCTACGTGAAGCGGATCATCGGCACGATGGAGGACTACAGGAGAATCTACGGTGAGCTGAACAGGGCGGAAGAGACGGCGGTGGGAAAGTACGAAGTAAGAAGTAGGAAGTAGGAAGTACGAAGCAGGAGGTGCGAAGTAGGGAGTGGCCAGGCCGGGCGTGACGGCGTCACACCGTCGTCAGCCGTCAGCCGTCAGCCGTCAGCCGTCAGCCGTCAGCCGTCAGCCGTCAGCCGTCAGCCGTCAGCCGTCAGCCGTCAGCCGGATATTGCCTCAAAACCTCACGACCCCCATCACATACGGCCCGCGGCGCACCAGGTCGTCGTGGCTGCCTTCCCACTCGTAGTACACCTTCGCCGAGCGGTAGCCGCTGCGGACGGCCAGGTTGTTGCTGAAGTTGAACGTGGCGTAGAGGTCCACGTCGTACGCGCGGCCGTCGTACCCGGTCAGGTCCCTCACCCTGTGGGGCAGCGTCATGCCGGTGAACTCGGCCGTCAGCGAGAGATCCGACAGCGGGTAGAGGCGCACGATCCCGCCGACCATCGGGAACGGCGTCCTCACCCTCGAGCCGCCCGTGACCGCGGTGTCGGTCATCGACACGTTGATGGTGTCGTACCGGACCTCGGTGATGACCCCGACGAAGAAGCTCGGGTGGTAGACGAAGTCGTACTCGTAGCCGAACGTCCAGCTCTTCCAGTCTACCGAGGTCGCGACCGTCGCGCCCGACGCGAAGGCCTGGCCGCCGAAGACGATCGCACGCGCCAGCGCCGTGCTGGCCGAGTACCGACATCGGCTCGTACGCGATCCGGAACTTGTGCTTGGTCGCGGGCCTGAGGACGAGGTAGAACTCCTTCAGCAGCCGCCCCTGCGCGCCGAGGTCGCCCTGCGCGGCCACGTCGGACCCGATCACGTCGCCGCTCGTGCTGCGAAGCGTGAAAACCGGCCCCGGCGACCAGGTGCCGACGCCGAACTCGATCTTCCACGACTCGCCCGTGGCGCGGGCCGGCGGGACGTACCGCTTGTACTGCGCCCCGGCCGGCGCGGCCGCCAGGAAGGCGAGCGCAGTCAGCCCGAAGACGAGGGTTCGAACGGTCAGGCGCATCGACAGCCCCTCCCGGGGAAGATGGACGAAGGTCTGCCTAGTCTACGCTGATCGGGACTCGGGGAGATAACAGGCTTCGGGCTTCGGGCTTCGGGCTCCGGGCTTCGGGCTCCAGGCTTCAGGATTCGGAAACCGCCTGCCGCCCGCCGCGGGCCGCTGCGATCCAGGCGCGCACCGCCGTCACGATGATGATGACCACGCAGATCATCATGATGGTGGCGAGCACGGAGTCCACGTAGCCCTGCATGCGCAGCGCCGGGTTCGGGCCCACCGCCATCGGCCAGAAATTGTCCCGCACGCTCATGTAGCCCGCCGTCAGCGTCGTCACCGACAGGAAGGAGAGCGGCAGGAGCGTCACCCACGCCAGCCGCGCCTTGCCCGCCCTGATGATGATCGTCGTCCCGATGAGCAGCGCGATCACCGCCAGCAGCTGGTTGCTGATCCCGAACATCGGCCAGATCGTGCCGATGCTGCCGGTCCAGATGAAATACCCCCAGGCCAGCACCACGAGGCCGGTCGAGATGACGGTGCCCGGCATCCAGTCCTGGCGCGCGAACGGCGGGTAGATGAGGCCGCCGAACTCCTGGACGAGGAAGCGGGCCACGCGCGTGCCGGCATCGACGGTGGTCAGGATGAAGAGGGCCTCGAACATGATGGCGAAGTGGTACCAGTAGTCCATCAGCCCCTTCATGCCCGGCAGGCTGCTGAACACCTGGGCCATGCCGACCGCGAGCGACACGGCGCCGCCGGTCCGCCCCGTCACCGACTCGCCGACCGCCAGCTCGAGCGCGTGAAGGTTGACCGTCGGAATCCCGAGGTTGGCGAACACGGCCGGCGACACGTTGATCGCGAAGTAGTCGCCCGGGTAGAGCGACGTCGCCGCGATCAGGGCGACGATCCCGACCAGCCCCTCGATGAGCATCGCGCCGTAGCCGATCGGCCGGATGTCCGACTCCTTGTCGATCATCTTCGGCGTCGTCCCCGACCCGATGAGCCCGTGGAAGCCCGAGATGGCGCCGCACGCGATGGTGATGAAGACGAAGGGGAACAGCGGCCCGGGGATGATCGGCCCCCCGCCGGAGACGAACTTCGTCATCGCCGGCATGTGCAGCTGCGGGTTGACGATCATCACGCCGGTCACGAGCAGCGCGATCGTGCCGATCTTCATGAACGAGCTGAGGTAGTCGCGGGGCGCCAGCAGCATCCACACCGGCATCACCGAGGCGGCGAAGCCGTAGACGCCCATCGCGATGACGAGCTGCTTGTGCGTGAGCGCGAACATCCACCCGAGGCCGGACGCGGCGAGCGGCTTGCCGAAGATCACCGCGCACATCAGGCCGACGACGCCGATGACGGTCGCTTCGGCGATGTGGCCCTTGCGGAACCGGTACATGTAGAAGCCCATGAACAGGGCGAGCGGGATCGTCGAGCCGATCGTGAAGGTGCCCCAGGGGCTCTCGCTGAGCGCGTTGACGACGACCAGGCCGAGGCCGGCCAGGGCGATGATGACGATGAAGATGACGGCGATGCCGGTGGTGACGCCGGCGACCGTGCCCATCTCCATGCGGGCGATCTCGGCGAGCGAGCGGCCGCCGCGCCGCGTCGAGGCCCAGAGCACGATCATGTCGTGGACGGCGCCGGCGAGCACCACGCCGGCGATGAGCCACAGCAGGCCGGGGGCGTAGCCGAACTGCGCCGCCAGCACCGGGCCGACCAGCGGGCCGGCGCCGCTGATGGCCGCGAAGTGGTGCCCGAACAGCACCCAGCGCGACGTCGGGTAGAAGTTGTGGCCGTCGTAGCGCGTGTGCGCGGGGGTCACGCGCGTGTCGTCGAGCGCGAGGATCCGGGCGGCGATGAAGGCGCTGTAGTAACGGTAGCCGATGACCAGGATGCCGAGGACCGGGACCAGGACGTAGAGAGCGCGCATCGGGGGATTCTACATCAGGGCCGCGCCGAGGCTGCCGCGAGTGGCGCGGCAATCGGAGGAAGGACAGATCAATCGGGGGACGGGCGGATCAATCGGGGGACGGGCGGATCAATCGGAGGCCGGGCGGATCAATCGGAGGACGGGCGGATCAATCGGAGGACGGGAGGATCAATCGGAGGACGGGCGGATCAATCGGAGGACGGGCGGATCAATCGGAGGACGGGCGGATCAATCGGAGGCAGGGCGGATCAATCGGAGGACGGGAGGATCAATCGGAGGCAGGGCGGATCAATCGGAGGACGGGAGGATCAATCGGAGGCAGGGCGGATCAATCGGAGGCAGGGCGGATCAATCGGAGGACGGGAGGATCAATCGGAGGACGGGCGGATCAATCGGAGGACGGGCGGATCAATCGGAGGACGGGCAGATCAATCGGAGGACGGGCGGATCAATCGGAGGACGGGCGGATCAATCGGGGACGGGCGGATCAATCGGAGGACGGGCGGATCAATCGGAGGACGGGCGGATCAATCGGAGGACGGGCGGATCAATCGGAGGACGGGAGGATCAATCGGAGGACGGGCGGATCAATCGGAGGACGGGCGGATCAATCGGAGGACGGGAGGATCAATCGGGGGACGGGCGGATCAATCGGAGGACGGGCGGATCAATCGGAGGACAGGACGGATCAATCGGGGGACGGGCGGATCAATCGGAGGAAGGGCAGATCAATCGGGGGACGGGCGGATCAATAGGGGGACGGGCGGATCAATCGGGGGACGGGCGGATCAATCGGAGGCCGGGCGGATCAATCGGAGGCCGGGCGGATCAATCGAAGGAAGGACAGATCAATCGGAGGACGGGACGGAGAATCGAAGGCCGGCGTGAGGAATCGATTCTCCATCGTGAGAACCGATTGATCATCGTGAGAACCGATTGATCATCGTCAGTTCCGATTGATCATCGTCAGAACCGATTGATCATCGTCAGAACCGATTGATCATCGTCAGTTCCGACTGATCATCGTCAGAACCGATTGATCATCGTCAGTTCCGATTGATCATCGTCAGTTCCGATTGATCATCGTCAGTTCCGATTGATCATCGTCAGTTCCGATTGATCATCGTCAGTTCCGATTGATCATCGTCAGAACCGATTGATCATCGTCAGAACCGATTGATCATCGTCAGAACCGATTGATCATCGTCAGAACCGATTGATCATCGTCAGTTCCGATTGATCATCGTCAGAACCGATTGATCATCGTCAGAACCGATTGATCATCGTCAGTTCCGATTGATCATCGTCAGAACCGATTGATCATCGTCAGTTCCGATTGATCATCGTCAGTTCCGATTGATCATCGTCAGTTCCGATTGATCATCGTCAGTTCCGATTGATCATCGTCAGTTCCGATTGATCATCGTCAGTTCCGATTGATCATCGTCAGTTCCGATTGATCATCGTCAGTTCCGATTGATCATCGTCAGTTCCGATTGATCATCGTCAGTTCCGATTCCTCAGCGCAGCCCCCGACTTCTCCGCGAAGCCCCCGACTCCGTGTGATACTTTGAGAAGATGCGCGCGGCGATCGCCCGGCTGCTCCCCTACCTCTTGCGCTACAAGCGCGGATTCCTCGTTGGCCTCGGCTGCGTCGGCGTCACGACGGGCGTGTCGCTCATCGCGCCGTGGGTGCTCCGGCTCGCGATCGACGACCTCACGGCCGGCGTGACGCGGCGCAAGCTCGTCGAATACGCGGCCGCGCTGCTCGTCATCGCGCTGGTCGGGGCGACGTTCCGCTACCTCATGCGGCGCATCATCATCGGCGTCTCGCGGCAGATCGAGTACGACATCCGGAACGACTTCTTCGCGCGGCTGCAGAGCTTCCCGCTCTCCTACTTCCAGTCGAGGCGCACCGGCGACCTGATGTCGCGCGCCACCAACGACCTGAACGCCGTCCGCATGACGGTCGGGCCGGCGGTGATGTATTCGGCGACGACGGTCATCCTGTTCGTGGCGGGCATCTCGCTGATGGTGTCGATCGACCTGCGGCTCACGCTCTGGGCGCTCGTGCCGCTGCCGTTCGTGTCGGTGGCGGTGCGCTACTTCGGCGCCGCGATCCACCGGCGGTTCGAGCGGATCCAGGCGCAGCTCTCGGACCTGAGCGCCGTCACCCAGGAAGCGCTCACCGGCGTGCGCGTCGTCCGCGCCTACCGGCAGGAGGACGCGGAGATGGAGCGGTTCGGCCGCGCCAACCGCGAGTACCTGGAGCGGAACCGGGGGCTGGTCCGCCTGCAGGGGCTCTTCTTCCCCACGATGTCGCTGTTCCTCGGCTTCGGGGCGCTGCTCGTGCTCTGGCTCGGCAGCCGCGACGTCATCTCGGGCCGGCTGACGCTCGGCGGGTTCGTGGCGTTCAACGCCTACCTGATGATGCTGTCGTGGCCGATGATCGCGTTCGGATGGGTCACCAACATGGTGCAGCGCGGCCTCGCCTCGTGGGCGCGCATGCGCGAGGTGCTCGACGCGACGCCCGCCATCGCCGACCCGGCGCCGGACCGCCTGGTCGTGCTGCCCGAGGTGCGCGGGGCGATCGAGTTCCGCGACCTGACGTTCGCCTACGGCGGCCGGACGGTGCTCGACCGCGTGTCGGTCCGCATCGACGCGGGACTCACCGTCGCGCTGGTCGGCCCGACCGGATCGGGCAAATCCACGCTCATCAGCCTGCTGCCCCGATTGTTCGACCCGCCGCCGGGAACGGTCTTCCTCGACGGCGTGGACGTGCGCGAGCTGTCGCTCGCCCAGCTTCGGCGCGCCATCGGGTTCGTGCCGCAGGAGGCGTTCCTCTTCTCCGAGTCGATCGCCGACAACATCGCGTTCGCGCTGGGCGGGGCCAAGGCGGCCGACCGCGCGCGCATCGAGTGGGCGGCGGGCGTGGCGCGGCTCGACAAGGACGTGGCGGCCTTCCCGGACGGATTCGACACGATGGTCGGCGAGCGGGGGATCACGCTGTCGGGCGGCCAGAAGCAGCGCGCGGCGATCGCGCGCGCCCTGATGGCGGACCCGCGCATCCTCGTGCTCGACGATGCGTTGTCGGCGGTGGACACGTTCACGGAAGAGGAGATCCTGGCGCGGCTGAAGGGGGTCATGCGGGAGCGGACCTCGATCATCGTCTCGCACCGGGTCTCGACCGTGCGCGACGCCGACCTGATCCTCGTGCTCGACCGCGGGCGGATCCTCGAGCGCGGGACGCACGAGGAGTTGGTGAAGCTCGACGGGTTCTACGCGGAGCTGTATCGGAAGCAGCTGCTCGAGGAGGAGCTCGCGGCATCGTGAGGGCCGACGGCTGACGGCCGACGACCGACGGCGCAGTCCCGTCGTCACGCGTGACAAGGCCGTCAGCCATCAGTCGTCAGCCGGGAAGAGAAATGGCGACCGAAGAAGAAGTCCTCGGCAAGGCGTACGACGGGCGGCTGATGCGCCGCCTGCTGGGCTACCTCCGCCCGTACCGGCGGCAGGTGGCGGCCGCCCTCGCCGCGCTCATGGGCGGGTCGGCGCTCGCGCTGGCGCAGCCCTACCTGATGAAGATCGCCATCGACCGGTACATCAAGGACCACGACCTGGCCGGCCTGAACCTGGTGGCGCTCGGCTTCCTGGCCGTCCTCGTCGGCGCGTTCGTGTTCGAGTTCCTGCAGACCTACATCCTGCAGTACGTCGGCCAGCAGATCATGTTCGACATGCGGATGCAGATCTACGGGCACCTGCAGCGCGTGGACGTCCGCTACTACGACCGCCACCCGGTCGGGCGGCTGATGACGCGCGTCACGACCGACGTGGACGTGCTCAACGACCTGTTCGCGGCGGGCGTGGTGTCGGTGTTCGGCGACGTGTTCACGCTGGTCGGCATCATGGCCGTGCTCGTCAGCATGAACTGGCGGCTGGCGCTGGTCGCCTTCTCGGTGCTGCCGCTCATCGTCCTCATCACGCAGTGGTTCCGGCGCAACGTGCGCGACTCGTACCGGCAGGTGCGGTTGTGGATCGCGAGGATCAACGCGTTCCTGCAAGAGAACGTCAGCGGCATGGCGACGGTGCAGCTGTTCGGGCGGCAGGCGGAGAACTTCGCGCGCTTCGACGCGATCGACCGCGGCCACCGCGACGCCAACATCCAGTCGATCTTCTACTACGCGGTCTTCTACCCGGCGGTCGAGGTGACGAGCGCGCTGGCGACGGCGCTCATCATCTGGTACGGCGGCGGCGAGGTCATCGCGGGGCTGCTGACGATCGGGTCGCTCGTGGCGTTCATCCAGTACTCGCAGCGCTTCTTCCGGCCGATCAGCGACATCTCGGAGAAGTTCAACCTCCTCCAGTCGGCGATGGCGTCGTCGGAACGGATATTTGCGTTGCTGGACACGCCGGTGACCATCGCATCGGCTGACGGCGGACGGCCGACGGCCGACGGCCGCGGCACATCGTCACGCGCGCCTTCGCCGGCAGGCAGCAGAGAGCCGTTGTCAGCCGTCAGCCGTTCCGCCTCCGCCCGACGGGCTTCGGCGGACAGGCAGCCGTCGGCCGGGCCTGCCTCGCCGGAGCGCCAGGATGGCGCGAAGGCGGGTCACATTCGCTTCGACCACGTCTGGTTCGCCTACAACGGCGAGGACTACGTCCTCAAGGACGTCTCCTTCGAGGTCGCTCCCGGCCAGCGCATCGGGGTCGTCGGCGCGACGGGGGCGGGGAAGTCCACGATCATCAACCTGCTGATGCGGTTCTACGACGTCAGCCGCGGGCGGATCCTGGTGGACGGCGTGGACGTCCGCGACATGGATCTGGGGACGCTGAGGGCGCTGTTCAGCCTCGTGCTCCAGGACGTGCAGCTGTTCTCGGGCACGATCGCGAGCAACATCAGGCTGGGCGCGGCAATCCCCGACGCCGAGGTCAGGCAGGCCGCCGACGCGGTGCACGCGGGCGCGTTCGTCGATCGGCTGCCGCAGGGGCTGGCGAGCCCGGTGGGCGAGCGGGGCGCGAGCCTGTCGGTGGGGCAGAAGCAGCTGCTGTCGTTCGCGCGGGCGCTGGCCTTCAACCCGCAGGTGCTGATCCTGGACGAGGCCACGTCGAGCGTGGACACCGAGACGGAACTCCTCATCCGCGACGCGCTGAAGGTGCTGATGGCCGGGCGCACGACGATCGCCGTCGCGCACCGGCTGTCTACCATCCAGGACATGGACCGGATCCTGGTCTTCCACAAGGGAGAGCTGCGGGAGTCCGGCGCGCACCAGGAACTGCTCGCGCGCCGCGGCATCTACTACCGGCTCTACCAGCTGCAGTACAAGGATCAGGAGGCCAGGCTCGCCAGCGCCGGCCCTGAAGGGCCGGCCTACGTACCTGAAGCCTTGAGCCCTGAGCCTTGAGCCCTGAGCCCTGAGCCTTTCCCTACCGTTTCGGCGCCTGCGGGGCGGCGGGCGGGGGAACGGGCGCGGGGGCCGGGGCCGGCGCGGCGCGTTCGCGCCAGGGCAGCAGCGTGTCCAGCAGGTTCCGCTCGGTGGCGCGCGGGTTCCAGCCGAGGCGCAGCACGATCACCTGGGCCGACCGCCGGCCGAACTGGAGCGCCTCGTCGCAACTCCACATGTAGAGGTCGAGCAGCCGGCCGCGGATCACGGGGCCGGTGTCCATGATCGTGTAGATGCCGTCGTAGCGCGGGCCGAGGGTCGTGATCTGGATGACCGATCCGGTCGGCAGCACGTCCGGGTCGGCCGCCGCGATGCCGGTGCGCGGCGCCACGCCCGACGCGGTGACGTCGCCCTTGCAGTACGCGCTCGCCTGGAACCTCAGGTGAGCGCCGGGGGCCGGGTCGGCCTTCTCCTCGTTCGCCAACTCCTGCTGCGCCGCGTTCCGCGAGTCGCGGATGGTCGCCTGGTACACCAGGACGAAGCCCGACGCGACGAGGAGCGTCGCCACCAGCTTGCGCCAGAGGGAATGAGAGATCCCCTTCATGCGCGCGGCTTCCGCCTCACCTCCAGCAGGTGGTGGTGCTTGCGTGCCTCGAGGAATCCCGCCGTCAGGAAGTACGACAGGGCGCAGAGCAGCGCCGCGCCGAGCAGCGAGCCCACGAAGTAGGGCCAGAACAGCGGCCGCATGTCGTGCGCCGTCTGGCGCCAGAAGTCCACGTGGAACAGCGAGAGGGTGAACAACTGGGCCACCCGCTCGCCGAACCCCGGCGGCAGGTTCGTGCCGAGCATCCAGGCGCCGACGGCGGTCGCCAGCGCGTACCAGGCGGCGATGATCCACGGCAGGTTCGAGTAGACGCCGATGAGGACCGCGACCCGGTTCAGGTTGAAGACGAAGGCCACGCTGAGCGCGAGGACGGTATGAAGCCCGAGGAACGGCGAGAAGCCGAAGAAGACACCCAGGGCAAACGCGGCCGCGGTTCGCTGGGGCGTGTCGTGGATGTGGAGCAGGGCTTCCATCCACTTGCGGACGAGCGCGCGGGTGATGGCGATCATCGGAAATGGTCAAACCCCGCGGGCAGCGGCGTCCTCTCGCCCCTCCGCACGACGACGAGGCGGCGGTCCGCGGTGATGGTGCCGATGCGCGCGCAGGGCAGGCCCTGCGCCAGCCGCATCACCGAGGAGAGGGCGCGCCGCTTCCTGGCGGGCACCGTGAACAGCAACTCGTAATCTTCGCCGCCCGAAAGGGCGGCCTCGAGCGCGTCGCGCCGCTCGCGGCGCTCGAACCACTGGCGCGCCTCACCGGGCACCGGCACCGCGTCGCCGTCGATCTCCGCGCCGACGCCGCTCGCCGCCGCGATCTGCCCGACCGCGTCGCTCAGCCCGTCACTCAGATCGACGCACGCCGACGCCACCCGGTTCCTGCCGAGCAGCAGCCCGAGCCGGACGCGCGGGTCCGGCCTCAGGAAGCGCTCGACGCAGGCGGCCATGTCGCCGCCCTCGGGGGCTGGCGCGCCGGCGCCGCCGCCGGCCGCGGCCACCCGGGCCGCCTCCCGGCTGGCCAGGAAGCCCGCGTACGCCGCCCCGACGACGCCGCTCACATACAGGCCGTCGCCCGGCTTCGCCCCGCCGCGCACGAGCACCCGGCGCGGCTTCACGCTCCCGATGGCCGTGACGTCGAGCACCAGCGGCCCCGGCGACCGCGCCACGTTCCCCCCGACCAGCGACACCCGGTAGCGGTCCGCGACGGCCAGGAAGCCGCCGACCATCTCGTCGAGATCGGCGACGCTCATCGAGCCCGGCAGCACCAGCGACAGCAGCGCGACCCTGGGCTCGGCCCCCATCGCGGCGAGGTCGCTCAGGTTGACGGCCAGCGCCTTGTGCCCGATCGCCGACGCCGGCACGTAGGCCCGGTCGAAATGCACCCCCTCGACCAGGACGTCGGTTGTGACCACCTCGGCGCGGTTCCGCTCCGCCTCGAGCACCGCCGCGTCGTCGCCGATGCCGACGGTGACGAACGCGGGGGGCGCCGGCAGGCGGGCGAAGATCCGGTCGATGATCGCGCGCTCGCCGAGATCGGCGACGGTTGCGGCCGGCGTCATGCTCATGGACGGCTACTTCGCGTACTCGACGGCCCGCGTCTCGCGAATCACCGTCACCTTGATCTGGCCCGGATACTCCAGCTCGCTCTCGATGCGCCGGGCGATGTCCTTCGACAGCCAGACCGCCTCTTCGTCGGAGACCTTCTCGCTCTCGACCAGGATCCGGATCTCGCGGCCGGCCTGCAGCGCGAACGCCTTGGAGACCCCCTTGAACGAATCGGCGATGCCCTCGAGCCGCTCGAGCCGCTTCACGTACGACTCGAGGATGTCGCGGCGGGCGCCGGGCCGCGCGGCCGACACCGCGTCGGCGGCCTGCACGAGCATCGCCTCGAGCGACGGCCAGTCGATGTCCATGTGGTGCGAGGCGACCGCCTGCAGCACGGCCTCGGTCTCGCCGTGGTGGCGGAGGAAGTCCACGCCGATCTCGACGTGCGTGCCCTGCATCTCGCGGTCGATCGCCTTGCCGATGTCGTGCAGGAAGGCCGCGCGCACGGTCGTGTGCGGGTCGAGGCCCACCTCGCGCGCCAGCAGTCCGGCGACGTACGCCACTTCCTTGCTGTGGTTCAGGACGTTCTGGCCGTAGGAGGTGCGGTACTTCAGGCGCCCGATCATCCGCTGGACCTCGGCGTCGAGGTCGTGGATGCCGAGCTCGAAGGCGGCCGCCTCGCCGTCCTGGCGCACCGTCTCCTCGAGTTCCGCCTTCACCTTCTCGACCACCTCCTCGATCCGGGCCGGGTGGATGCGGCCGTCGGCGATGAGGCGCTCGATCGCCTGCCGGGCGATCTCGCGGCGGTACGGGTCGAACCCGGAGAGGATGATGGCGCCGGGCGTGTCGTCCACGATCAGGTCGACGCCGGTCGCGATCTCGAGCGCCCGGATGTTGCGCCCCTCCCGGCCGATGATCCGCCCCTTCATGTCTTCGCTGGGCAGGTCCACCACCGAGACGGTGGTCTCGATGGCGTGCTCGGGGGCGCTGCGCTGGATGGCCTCGGTCACGAGCTGCTTGGCCCGGGCGGCGGCCGTCTCGCGCGCCTCGGACTCGAGCCGCTTGACCATGTTGGCGGCGTCGCGCCTGGCGTCGGCCTCGAACTGGTGGAGCAGGATCTCGCGGGCTTCGTCGGCCGTCAGGCCGGCGACCCGCTGCAGCTCCTTCTGCTGCTCGGCCATCAACTGCTCGTACCGGGCGGCGTTGGCGGCGGTGGTCTTCTCGCGGTCGCGGATCGACTGCTCGCGGGAGCGCAGCTCCTTGTCGATCTGCTCGGCGGCGGCCAGCCGCTCGGTCACCTTCTCTTCCTTCTTGCCGAGCACCTGTTCGAGTCTCGTCGCCTGCTGGCGGCGCTCCTCGGTCAGCCGGTCGGCCTCGACGATGATTTGGTGGGCTTTCTCCTTGGCTTCGAGCAGGGCCTCCTTCTTGCGGTTCTCGGCTTCCCGCTCGGACTCCCGGAGCAGGGTCCTGGCCTGTTCTTCGGCCCTTCCGATCGTTTCGGCCGCGATCCGCTTCCTCGAGGCCGCCCAGTAGAGAAACACGCCGACCGCGACGAATGCGGCGACGAGCGAGACGGCCAACGATATGTAAACGGCCATGTGCCGCGTCCTTTTCGGAACCCCACCGTCTGGATGCCAGGGGCTCGGTTCGGGGGCGCAGGGGGATTGGCCCCCCCGGTTACCGCTGATGAGGGAAGAACGGAAGAAAGGCCCCGCTTTGCCGTGTGGGGGGGTCGCATGAACCTGCATGTAGCAGGTGGAACCGCTCTTTTTCGCCGCCCGTCAGGCTTCCTCCGGCGGAGGCATGCACACGGGGCGGCGTCGCAGTTCACTTGATGGTAATGTTGGCTCAAGCGAGCCCCCAGCACCATCACGGGCAAAGCAGGGAACTCAATATCCGCGATGATCTTAGACCGTCACATGGGGACGGTCAAGGCGAAAACTGAACCGTTCGGCCACGGCCCAAGTGCATGTGTGACAAGCACTTGTCGCCCTCGTCAACGCTTCTTAGTAGGTCTATCGGCTCGGGCGCCCGCGCCATTAGGGCGGGGGACGGAGACACAGGCGTAGTGGCTAGTGGATCACGCGTGACAGAGCCCTGAGCCTTGAGCCCTGGACCCTGAGCCCTAGGCCTGTCCGGCTGCCGAGAGCGCCTCGTCCACCAGGCGCTCGAGGCGGGCCAGCCGGTCGGCGACCGGCTCCGCGTCCGCCGTCTCGTCGGCCTGGGCGTGGAACCGCTCGTCGGCGATGTTGAGGGCGGCGAGGACGACCAGCCGGACGGTGTCGGTCGTCGCGGCCATGTCGGCGGCCGACCGGATCTTCTGGTCCACGTAAGCCGCGAGGTGGGCGACGTAGGCCTCGGACAGCGTGCTCCGGATGGAGTAGTGCTGGCCGAGGATCTCGACCGAGACGACGCGGGCGCTCGGGTTCACTGGTGGCCTGTCCTCAGATGTCGAGTCCGTCGAGGTGCTCGAGGATGCCGGCCACGCGCGAGCGGACCTGGTCGCGCTCCTGGCGCAGGGCCTCGACCTCGGCGTTGGCCCCTTCGGCATCGGCCAGCTTCGTCAGGGCGGCATCCAGCTCGCCCGCGAGCCGGCGGTTCTCCTGGGCCTGGGTTGCCTGCTCGGCCCGCAACCGGCCCATTTCCTTCACGAGCAGCTGCACCTTCTGTTCGAGGCGATCGAGCGCTTCCACGTCACCGGCCGTCATCGTCTTCGCCACTGTATACCTCTATCTACGACACCGTAGTGGTCAGTGGTCAGTCGCCAGCGGCCAGTCAGCCACGCGTGACAGACTGACAACCGGGAACTGACAACCGGGAACTGACACGATCCCAGTTCTACCGCTGCACCGCTCCGTGTTCCTTCGTGAGCGCCGCCATGATCCGTTCCATCGCCTCCTGCACGTCCGCGTCGGTCAGCGTTCGGTCCGGCGCGCGGAACGTCAGTCGCAGGGACAAGCTGTATCGGCCCTCGGGGATCCCCTGGCCGTGGTACCGGTCGAATTCCCGCAACCCCGCGAGCGTCGCGGGCGCGGCACGTTGAATAGTCTCGCGAACCTGCGCCGAACGCAACCGCTCGTCGAGGACGACCGAGATGTCCCGGACGATCGACGGGAAGCGCGGCAGCGCGCGGACCGCGGTGTCGGCGGTCTGCGCCAGGCGATCGAGGGCGTCGAGGTCGAGCTCGGCCACGAAGATCTCGTCGCCCGCGGGAAGCCCCCGGCGCTCCGACTCCGACGGGACGAGCAAACCCACCAGGCCCACCGCCGTCTCTCCGGCCGACACGGCCGCGGCGCGGCCAGGCACGAGGCAGGGCGCGTTCGACGCGGTGAAGGCCAGTGACAGGCCGAGCGCCTCGCCCAGGCGCTCGACCACGCCCTTGGCGTCGAAGAAATCGACCGGGCGCGCTCCGCCGCTCCAGTGCTCGGCCACGCCGGCGCCCGTCAGCGCGAAGGCCACCCGGTGGCGTTCGCCCTCGGCGGCCGAGAAGCTGGCGCCCACCTCGAACAGCCGCACGTCCCGGCACTGGCGCCGGCGGTTGTGCGCCACGGCGTCCACGAGACCCGGCAGCAGCGACGGCCGCAGGACCGCGTACTGCTCGGAGAGCGGGTAGGCGAGCGGCACCGGCGAGTCGGTCGCCCCGGCGAACCGGGCGGCGTCGCTGGCGTCGATGAACGTCCACCCGACCGCCTCGGAGAAGCCGGCCGCCGTCAGGACGTGGCGCACGAGCGTCTTGCGGGCCATCCGGGGGTCCGGCCGCGGCGCCGCCGCGCGCAGGGGCGGGAAGTGCGACGGCACCTTGTCGTAGCCGAAATGCCGGGCGACCTCCTCGATGAGGTCGGCCTCGCGGAGGACGTCCACGCGGCGGGTCGGCACCGAGACGCGCCAGCCGCCGGGCACCTCCCTCACCCCGAAGCCCAGCCCCGTCAGGATCCTCGCCACCTCGCCATCGTCCACGCCGACGCCGAGCAGCCAGCCGATCCGTTCGCGGCGAAGCGTGAGGTCGAGGGGGCCGCGCGGGGAGGGGTAGACGTCCACCGGCGGGCCGATGCGCTTGCCCGCGCCGATTCGCTCGAGCAGTTGACAGGCCCGTTCGAGCGCCACGACCGGCACGTTGATGTCGGTGCCGCGCTCGAAGCGCGTCGAGGCCTCGGTCTTCAGCCCGAGGCGCTTGCTCGTCCGGCGCACCGAGGCCGGCTTGAAGTAGGCGCTCTCGAGGGCGATGACGCGCGTCGCCGACGAGACCTCCGAGGTGGCGCCGCCCATGACGCCGGCGACGGCCTGGGCCGTCGAGCCGTCGGCGATGACGAGCATCTCGGGGTCGAGGGCGCGGACTTCTCCGTCAAGTGTGCGGATCCGCTCGCCGGGGCGGGCGCGCCGGGCGCACAGCCGGCGCCCGTCGAGCCGCTCGAGGTCGAACGCGTGGAGCGGGTGGCCGACCTCGAGCAGGACGTAGTTGGTGACGTCCACGACGTTGTTGATGGGGCGGACGCCGGCGGCGGCCAGCCGCGCGGCCAGCCAGTCGGGCGACGGCCCGATCGTCACCTCGGCCACGGCCGCGGCGTAGCGCGGGCACAGGTCAACCGCTTCGATCGAGACGCCGATCCGCTCCCCGTCGATTCGCGACGCCGTCGGCGAAGCCAGGGCGCCGCCCGTCATCGGGTGGCTGGACGGGTCGGTCCAGGGCAGGCGGAGCGGCACGCCGAACGCGGTGGCGGCCTCGCGCGCCAGGCCGGAGACGCTCAGGCAGTCGGGGCGGTTGGCGGTGATCTCGAAGTCGATGATGGCATCGGCCTCGATGCCGGCCACCTCGAACCCCCTCATCGAGAGGGTAGACGCCACCTCGGCGACCGGCGAGCGGACGTCAGCGTACTCACGGAGCCAGGAAACGAGGAGTTTCAAAAGGAAAACTGCTCCAGGAATCTCAGGTCGTTCTCGTAGAAGAGCCTGATGTCGTCCACGCCGTACTTGAGCATCGCGACGCGCTCGATCCCGGTGCCGAAGGCGAAGCCCGAGTAGCGCTCGGCGTCGTAGCCCACCGCCTCGAGCACCGACGGGTGCACCATGCCGCTGCCGAGGATCTCCAGCCAGCCGGTGCGCTTGCACACCGGGCAGCCCGCGCTCCCGCAGAACACGCAGCCGATGAACATCTCGGCGCTCGGCTCGGTGTAGGGGAAGAAACTCGGGCGGAACATCACCAACGTGTCCGGCGCGAAGATCTCGCGCACGAGGGCGGTCAGCGTCCCCTTCAAATCCGCGAACGTCACCCCGTCGTCGACCAGCAGCCCCTCGAACTGGTGGAACATCGGGGTGTGCGTGAGGTCGGGATTGTCGCGGCGGAACACCTTGCCGATGGCGACGATCCGGACCGGCGGCTCGTGGGCCTCCATGTAACGGATCTGCATCGCCGACGTGTGGGTGCGCAGCAGCGTGGCCGGGCGGTCCGGCGGAGCGGGCCGTGTGCTGGGCCGCGTCCCCGGAGCGCCGACGCCGCGCTGCGGCACCGGGCCGGCGAGGAAGAAGGTGTCCTGCATGTCGCGGGCGGGGTGCTCCGGCGGCATGTTGAGGGCTTCGAAATTGTGGTAGTCGTCCTCGACCTCGGGCCCCTCGAGGATCTCGTAGCCCATCCGGCCGAAGATCGACTCGATCTGCTGGCGGACGAGCGTGAGGGGATGGAGGTGTCCGAGCGGCGCCTGCCGGCCCGGCAGGGTGACGTCCACGCTGCCCGCGGCCGGGCGGCCGGACTCGAGGGAGGCGCGGCGGGCGTCAACCGCGGCCTCGACCTCCTGCTTGAACTGGTTGGCGAGCTTGCCGAGGACCGGGCGGTCGGCGGGCGAGGCGCCGGCCACCGCCTTCATGAGCGCGGCGATGACGCCGCCCTTGCGCGCGAGGTAGCGGTCGCGCACCTCGCGCAGGGCCGATTCGCCGGCCGCGCCGTCGAGCGCGGCCTCGAACTCCGCCCGGAGGCGTTCGATGTCGGCAGCGTCAGGCATGCGCGCCTGCCGTTACGCGGCGTGGGCCGTGATGGCGTCTTTCGCCTGGCTGGCGATCCGGGCGAACGCCGCCGGTTCCCTGACCGCGAGGTCGGCGAGCGTCTTGCGGTCGAGGCCGATGCCGGCCGCCTTCAGCCCCCTGATGAACTGGCCGTAGCTCAGGCCCTGCTGGCGGGCCGCGGCGTTGATCCGAATGATCCACAGGCGGCGGAACTCGCGCTTCTTGTCGCGCCGGCCGACGAACGCGTACTTGAGCGCGGTGTCCACCGCTTCTTTCGCCGCGCGGTACAGCTTGCTCTTGTTCGCGTAGTAGCCCTTCGCCAGGCCGAGCAGCTTCTTGCGCTTCGCGCGCCGGACGATTCCGCGTTTGACTCGAGGCATTTCTCTCTCCTTCAGTATCAGGATTCAGGAGTCAGGATTCAGGAATCGGGGCCGGACCGCGAGCCGCATGCGTGCAGCCCTGAATCCCGTATCCTGAATCCCGAATCCTACTTGTACGGCAGCATCCTCTTGATCTTCTTCGCGTCGGCGTCGGACACGACGACCATGCCGGAGAGATGGCGCTTCTCCTTGGTCGTCTTGCTCGACAGCAAGTGACGCTTGTACGCCATGCTGCGCGTGAACTTCCCGGTCCCGGTCTTCTTGAAGCGCTTGGCGGCGCCCCTGTGCGTCTTCAGTTTCGGCATCTCTCGTCCCCTATGTGCCGCTCTGTACCGGCTGCGGCGTCGGCTTGGGCGCCGGAGGTCTGGCGCCGGGCTTGTGGCTGAAGATGGTGTGCATCGTGTTGCCCTCCATCCTCGGCATCGACTCGATCACCGCCACGTCGATGAGCTCCTTGATCAGGCGCTCGAGAATCCGCCGGCCGATATCCGGGTGCGCGATCTCGCGCCCCCGGAAGAAGACCGTGGCCTTCACCTTGTCGCCGTCGGCGAGGAACCGCTCGATGTGGCTCTTCTTGAACTGGTAATCGTGTTCGTCCACCTTCGGACGGAACTTGATCTCCTTGACCTCGATCACCTTCTGATGCTTCCGGGCCTCGCGGGCGCGCTTCTGTTCCTGGTACTGGTACTTCCCGAAGTCCATGATGCGGCAGACCGGCGGCTGTGCCGTCGGCGCCACCTCGACCAGGTCCAGGCCCTTCTGTCGCGCGATGACGAGCGCCTGCTGCGGCGACATGATGCCAAGCTGCGTTTCGCCATCGATGACACGGATCTCCCGCACCCGGATGCGTTCGTTGATCCGCGTGCGGTCGTCACGGCGTGGAGCGGAGCGATCGAAAGCGATATGGACCTCCTCTGGTCACGTGCCCCCTGGCTACCGGCCCTTCCGCGCGATTTCGCCGACCACGTCGGCGATGAACGCGTCGATCGCGCGGGCCCCGAGATCGCCGCCGGCGCGGCTTCTGACCGACACGGCGCCCTGCTCGGCCTCGCGGTCGCCCACGACGAGCATGTAGGGCACCTTCTGCAACTGCGCCTCGCGGATCTTGTAGCCGATCTTCTCCTGGCGGTCGTCGAGCTCGACGAAGAGCCCGGCCTCCGCCAGGCGGTCGCGCACGCCCGCCGCGTACGGCAGGTGGCGGTCGGCGATCGGCAGGACGATGGCCTGCACCGGCGCGAACCACACCGGCAGCGCGCCGGCGTAGTGCTCGAGCAGCAAGGCGACGAACCGCTCGACGCTGCCGAAGATGGCGCGGTGCATGACGACCGGCGTGTGCTCGGCGTTGTCGGCGCCGACGTACTTCAGCTTGAACCGCTGCGGCAACTGGTAGTCGAGCTGCACGGTCGCGCACTGCCACTTGCGGCCGAGCGCGTCGGTCACCGAGAAGTCGATCTTGGGGCCGTAGAACGCCCCGTCGCCCTCGTTGATCGTGTACGACACGCCCGCGGCCGCCAGCGCCGCCTTGAGCGCGGCCTCGGCGTGGTCCCACGTCGCCTTCTCGCCGAGGTACTGCTCGGGGCGCGTCGAGAGCTTCATCTCCGGCGAGAGGCCGAAGTCGCCGTACACGCGCTGGATCAGGCGCAGCAGCCGCTCCACCTCCTCGCCGATCTGGTCCTCGGTGAGGAAGATGTGCGCGTCGTCCATGATGAACTCGCGCACGCGGGTCAGGCCCGACAGCACGCCCGAGGCCTCGTAGCGGTGCAGCACGCTCTGGTCGTGGATCCGGTAGGGCAGGTCCCGGTAGCTGCGGACCTCGCTCCCGAAGACGAGCATGTGCCCGGGGCAGTTCATCGGCTTGAGGCCGTACGACTGCTCCTCCGCCTCGAACAGGAACATGTTCTCGCGGTAGTGCTGCCAGTGGCCGGACGTCTCCCACAGCGCCTTGTTGAAGACGAGCGGGGTGCGCATCTCCTTGTAGCCCTCGGGGGCGAGCACGGCGCGCATGTAGTTGGTGAGCGTGTTCACCAGCCGCGTGCCCTTCTCGAGCCAGAACGGCTCGCCGGGCGCCCACGGGTGGAACATGAACAGGCCCAGTTCCCGGCCCAGCTTCCGGTGGTCGCGCTTCTTCGCCTCCTCGAGGCGATCGAGGTAGGCCTTGAGTTCCGACTCGCTGAGGAACGCGGTGCCGTGGATGCGCTGCATCGGCTGGTTGGCCGCGTCGCCCTTCCAGTAGGCGTTCGACGCCGACAGCAGCTTGAAGGCCTTCAGGCGGCCGGTCGAGGGCACGTGCGGGCCGAGGCAGAAGTCCACGAAGAGGTCGGCGATGGTGTAGCACGACACCACGGGGCCGCCCTTCTCCTCGATGAGCTGCACCTTGAGCGGCTCGCCGCGTTCGCCGAACAGGCGGATCGCCTCCTCCTTGGCCATCATCCGGCGCTCGTACGGGATGTCGCTCCTGGCGATCTCCCGCATCTTCGCCTCGATGGCGGCCAGGTCCTCGGGCACGAACGGGCGCGGCACGACGAAGTCGTAGTAGAACCCGTCCTCGGTGGCCGGGCCGATGCCGCACTGCGCGCCCGGGAAGAGCGCCGTCACGGCGGCGGCCATCAGGTGGGCCGTGCTGTGGCGGTAGAGGTCGAGCGCTTCCGGGGAGTCCGGCGTCACGAGGCGAAGCGTCGCGTCCGATTCGATCGGGAACGAGAGGTCCACCGTCACGTCGTTGACGACGGCCGCCAGGGCGGACTTCACCAGGCGCGGCGGCAGGTCGGCCGCGAATGCCGCGACGGTCGTCCCCGAGGGGACGAGGCGGCGAGAACCATCCGGCAGCGTGACAGTAACTTGGCTCATCCAGGTGATCAGGAGGCGAGGAAGGTGTATTCAGCCATGCAGCCGACTGTATTCGCGCGGAACAGCATCGAAAGTGGTAGGCACGGGCGGACTCGAACCGCCGACCTCCTGCGTGTCAAGCAGGCGCTCTAACCATCTGAGCTACGCGCCTAAGTCATGAAAAACCGGGACTTACAGAAGGAGACAGTATACCTTCGCGCGGACGCGGGCGTCAACGCGCATCCGGCCCGCGGCCGTGGTCGCCGCGGGGCGGGACCGACGTGTGCGAAGCGGCACCGGCGGCTCGCCTGGCGGCGGCCGCCGGTGTCCGCGTCGGCGATCTACTTGTTGACCGCAGCCTTCAGGGCCTTGCCGGCGGTGAAGCGGACGACGCGCCGCTTCGGGATCTTCACTTCGGCGCCGGTCTGCGGGTTGCGGGCCACGCGGGCCTTGCGCTCGGCGGTCTTGAAGGTGCCGAAGCCGACGAACGTGATCGACTCCTTCTTCTTCAGCGCCTTCGTGATGCCGTCCATCGCCGACTCGAGCGCGGCGGCAGCGGCGACCTTGCTGACGCCGGTGTCCTTCGCGACCTTCGCAATCAGTTCCTGCTTGTTCATGAATCCTCCTCGGCAACCGACGCGAGGCCGGTCGCGGTGCACGCCATTCGGATGGACTGCCTCAGCGGTTATACGCGACGGATCGGGTAGTGTCAAGTCACAAACGGCACTCGGCTGACGACTCACGGCCGACGGCCGACGAATTTTCCGCGCCGTCACGCGTGATACGACCGTCAGCCGTCAGCCGCCAGCCGTCAGCCGTCAGTCGTCTGCCATCAGCCACCCTCGCGACCGTGAGATGCGACGGTCAGCCCCTACTTGCCTTGATCGTCTCGATGGCCTTCTGCAAGATCAGATCGACGGTCGGGGGAGGCGCGCCGAACTCGACGTCGGGGACGTCGACGGCCACGGTCGGCGCGAGCCCCTTGTCGTGGATCGGATCGCCGGCCGGCGTGAGGTACCAGCCGTTCGAGATGACCATCGCCGCGCCGTCCGGCAGCGCCACCAGCTGCTGGACCGCCGCGCGTCCCTCGGTGTGCTCGCCGACCGTCGTCGCGCGCTGGTTGCCCGACAGGGCCGCGGCGAAGATCTCGGCGGCCCCCGACGTCCCCGAGTCCACGAGCACGACGGCGGGCAGCGCGATCGCGCCGTCGCCCGCCGCGGCGGAGACGCCCTGGCGCGCGGCGTTGCGCACCTGCTTGAAGCCGAGCGTGCCCTTCGGGACGAACAGCCTGGCGACGGCGAAGCCCGACTCGTAGGCGCCGGTCGCGGTGTTGCGGACGTCGATCAGCAGCGAGGTGGCGCCGCTCCTGGTCAGTTCGCCGACCCGCGCCGCGACGGTCCGGGCGGCGTCGGGCCCGAACGCCAGGATGCGCACGTAGCCCGTCTTCGGATCCTGCATGCGGGCGGTGACGTCCGGCCCGGTCATCGCCTCGCGGGTGAGCGTGACCTCGTGCGGGTCGGCCACGTTGCCGCGGATGACGAGCAGCTGGACGGTCGTGCCGGGCGCGCCGCGGAGCAGCCGGCGCCCCTCGTAGACCGACATGTCCCGCGTAGGCTTGCCGTCGATCGCGCGGATGAAGTCCCCGGTCTGGAGCCCCGCCTTCGCGGCCGGCGAGCCGTCCCGGACGGCGATGGCGCGCAGGTAGTAGAGGCGCGTCAGTTCGATCCCGGTCTCGCCCGCGGGCGGCTTCTGGGCGGCGCGGTACAGCGCGGCCTCCTCCGGCGGGAGATACGCGCTGTCGGCGTCGAGCCCGTCGGCGAGCCCGCGCAGCGCGCCCCGCATGACGCGGCTCATGTTGGCCGGCTCGACGTAGTTGCTCGAGATGAGCGACACGACGTCTTCGAAGACCTTGAGGTGCTCGTACGTCTCCTCGCGCGCCATCGTCCGGCCGACGAGCCCTCCGATGGCGACAAACGCGATCACCGGCGCGGTGACGACGAGGACGATGAGGCGGGTACGCGATGTCATAGGTGGTGTCAGCGGGCCTTCAGCCATTGTAAGGGATCGACGGGTTGACCGTCGATCCGCAACTCGAAGTACAGCGCCGGCTGCCCGTCCGGCGAGAGGCCGGAGGCGCCGATGATCTGGCCCGTGCTGACCGCCATCCCCTTGGTGACGGCGATCAACCCGAGGTAGCCGTACAGCGAGAAGGCCATCCCGCCATGATCGACGATGACCAGCTGGCCGAGCGCCGGGAAGGTGCCGGCGTAGACGACCCGGCCATCGTGGACCGAGCGCACGGGCTGCCCGTCGGCGACGGGCAGGTCCACGCCGTTGCGGGCCACGGTCGTGTTGGCCGGTCCCGGCCCCATGACGCCCGGCCGGGCGGGACCCTGCGTCACCGCCGGCCACTCGAGCTGGCCGCGCAGCGGTTTGATCGACCGGACCGCGAACCCCGCCGCCGCGCCGGCGGCACCCATGATCGTCTCCTGCAGGCGCGTGGACGCCGACTCGAGCTCGCCGGCCATCTGCGCGTTCAGGTCGCGGCGCGCGTCGATCTGGCGGATCAGCTCGGCCCGCGCGGCGACGGCCTTGGTGGCCAGGTCGGCCGCCTGCTGCGCGTCGGCCTGGAGCGTCTCGAGACGGGCGATCTGCGCGTCGAGCGCCTTGCGCGAGGCCGTCAGCCGCGAGACGAGCGCCGTGTACGCGCGCACGCGCCGCTCGTCGATCGCGGCCATCGCGGTCACCAGCCTCGTCGTCCGGCCCAGCTCCCGGAGATCGCCGGCGCCGAGCAGGAGGCGCGCGTAGGCCGGCGGCCCCAGCTTGTAGATGTCGATCAGGCGCCGGTCGAGCACGGGGCGCATCGCCTCGATCGCCTGCTGGTACTGCGCGATGCGGTTGGTGGTCTCCTCGGCCTGCGCGGTGAGAGCGTCGGCCTGACCGTTCAGCTGCCGGGCTTCTTCCGCGTGCAGGTCGCGCTCGACCTCGAGCCGGCGGAGGTCGCCGAGCAGCGTGCGCTCCTGGCTCATGAGCGCGTCGGCTTCGCGATGCAGCGCGGCCAGCCGATCGGCGGCGCGGCCCGAAGGCGGCGGCGCGGCGGCCTGGCGGCGCGCCGTCACGGGCGCCGGACCGCCCGCGAGGGCGAGCAGCGTCACGAACGCGATGGCTGTTCGATGGAGTTTCACAGCGTCTTCAGACCCGCCAGCCGCCAGTCGCGAGCCGCACGTCGCAAGTCAGAACAGCGGCTTCCCGTCGATCGCCTTCGGGATCGCGATCCCGAAGTACTTGAGCACGGTCGGCGCGATGTCGACGATGGACGCGTGCTCGCCGTTCAGCGGCCGGTTCGAGATGAGCGTGCCCGGGATCGTCTGGTAGTCGAACGAGCAGTGGTCGCCGCTCCACTTCCTCATGTTCGGATAGAGCAGCCCCGGCGGCGACCCGCCGAGCGAGGTCTGCCACGACACGCGGTAGCCGTCCTCGAAGCCGACCTGCAGGTCGGGCGCGTTGTCCATGTACGGCCCGGATACACGTCGTACTTCTTGTACACCGACCGCACGATCCGCTTCCCGGTCTTCGGGTCGGTCATCGTCAGCAACTTGGCCGACAGCTCGTCGGAGAGCCGCTGGTACTCGTCGCCCGGGCCGACGATGCCCTGGCCTTCGCGGCCGCGGAGGTTGAAGTAGATCTGGCCGAGGCCGAGCGCGTAGGCCCGCGTGCGCGTCCAGTCCACGCCTTCCCAGAACTGGCCGCCGCCGCCGAACATGTCGTTCAGGTTCTTGTCGCCGAGCGGCCGGCCCTGGCGGGCGATGTAGCCGTTGTCGACGAGCCACGTGTTCAGGTTGACGCCGTACTTGAACGAGTGGAAGCCGTGGTCGGAAAGGACGAACACCAGCGTGCCCGGCTCGATGCGCTGCAGCACCTCGCCGACCAGCTGATCGCACCGCCGGTAGACGCGCTCGATCGAGTCGCCGTACTTCGCCGCCGCCGCCGGGTCGTACATCGGGTGCGTCGGGTCGATGAAGCGCCAGAACATGTGCTGCACGCGGTCGGTTGACTCGAGGACGCCGATGACGAGGTCGAACTTCTTCGAGTCGATCTCGTGGAGGATCACCCGCGAGCGGTCGTCCATGGCGCGGAAGAGATCGTCCATGAACGTCTTCTCGTCGATCCGGTCCTCGTTGAGCGGCCACGTCGCCTCGGCCCAGCCGAGCGTGCGGTAGACGCCCAGGCTGTCGTAGAGGTCCTTCGACAGGCCGGCGGGGGAGGAGATGGGCATCACGGGCGACTCGGGGCGCCAGTTGATCGGCGAGGTGTAGAGCTGCAGCTCGCCGCCCGCCCGCACCAGGTAGAACTGCGCCATCCCGTAGAGGCGGATCAGGAAGTTGACGCGGAACTCGAGCGGCACCCACGCGCTCCACCCGCCCTCGGCGAGGTGCATCGTCGTGCCCTGGATCTCGACGTCTGCGCTCTTCGCGTCCCGGTTCCAGCGGACGGTGAACGGGATGCGGACGTCGCGCGCGGCGTCGAGCGCCGCCATCTTGGCCCGGTCGGCGTCCTGGAGCGCGGCCCCTTTCTTCCGGAGCTCGGCCATCTGCGCCTGGACGATCGGGTTCGGCGGACCGGTCAGCTCGCTCCGCGCGACGTCGCCTTCGAACGACAGCCGCTTGAGGATGCCGCCCATCTCGGTGTTGCCTTCCTCGTAGCGGCTCAGGTCGGTGGCGAAATAGTAGAAGGTGCCGACGGTGCCCCGGATGTCCGGCAGCGGCAGCCCCGACAGCATTTCGCCCGACGGCACGTTCTCGGGCGGGAAGGTCACCGGGACGGTGAGGATGGCCGACCGCACGCCGGCCTCGCCGGCGGTGACCCAGAACGACGTGCCGCCGCGGAGGCTGGTCACGTTCGGGCGCCCGAGCGGCACGTAGTTGAAGAGGAACCCGGGCATCTCGCGGCGCACCATCCCGAGGTCCGGGACGTACGTCTTCACGTCGCGCACGAGGAAGTCGAAGATGTTGTGCTTGCCGGCGTTGCCGCCGATGGCGAACGACGCCCACGACACGGGGGACTCGGGCGAGGTCGTGGTGCCCAGCCGGTAGAACCCGCCCTCGGAGGCGAGCTTCTGGAAGTTCGGCAGCTTGCCTTCCTGCATCCACTGTTCGACCAGGCGGGGATCCATCCCGTCGAACCCGAGGATGACCACCTTCTGCTTGAACTTCGCCGGGGGAGCGCTCGTGCCGCAGCCGACGGGGAGGAGCGCGGCCAGTGCGACGACGACAACCCAGAGCGCTCTCTTCTGCATGGTGGTCCAGACTTGCGGAATGCCTCGCAGTATAGCACGCGGGTTCCGGCGGTCTTGCCCGTCGCGCACCGCGCCGGATACCATCCTTGCGTGCGTGTCCTCGCTCTCGATCCCGGCCGCCGGCGCGTGGGCGTCGCCATCAGCGATACGTCCGCCACGCTGGCTCGTCCGCTCGACGTCATCGACGCCAGCGGCGCGGCGCAGCTCGACCGGATCGTCGAGACGGTCCGCCGGCTGTCCGCGGAAGACGACGGGCTCGACACGGTGGTGGTCGGGCTGCCGCGCCACCTCGACGGCACGCCGAACGCGGAAACGGCCGTGGTGCAGGCGCTGGTCGAGGCGCTGGCCAGGCGCATCACGCAGCCGATCGTGCTGCAGGACGAGCGGCTGTCGAGCGTCGAAGCCGAGAGCCGCCTGGCCGTCCGCGACAAGGACTGGCGCAGCCGGAAGAAGAAGCTCGACGCGGCCGCGGCGGCGGTGATCCTGCAGGACTACCTGGACGCAAGGCAGGATTCGGGAGTCAGGATTCGGGATTCAGGGGACGGCACACCGTAGGGCGTAGCGTAAGGCATGTTCAGGAGATGGCGCCGGGGTTCTGCGATCGACTCGTTGACGGTGACCGCAGGGAAGGAACGGGTTGGCGCCTGGCGGGTCCTGTCGCCCCTCGACCCTGCTCGGGGCGACCCTGAGCCTGTCGAAGGGTCGCCGGGATCCCCCAGCGTCCTCGCGCACAAAGCGCTGGTGACGGGCGACGCGCTCGGCCCGCTGGGGGGAGGCTCCGCGCCCGGCTTGGCCGAGCGCCAAGCGACGGCCAAGTCGGACACCGACGCCACGCGTGGCGTCGGTCGCGGAGGACGCCCGGCGCCACCCGCCCGTCGGGAGATCTCCAGCCGGCTACGGTCGCGTCGCCAACCCGCGTAGGTCGCGGCCGCCGTTTTCATGGGCCAGGGTGAGCCCCGGCTCATGACGCAGTAAGGCGTAACGCGTAAGGCGTAGGGCGTAGGGCGTAAGGCGCAAGGCGTGGGGCGTAAGGCGCAGGGCGTGGCCCTCTCGCCCGCCCGTCACGCCTTGCGCCGACGCCAATACCAGAGGATGAGGTAGACCGCCCACGCCACCGCCGTGAGGACCAGACGCCCCGCGCGGTCCTCGGGACTGTCGCTGAACAGGCGAACGACCACCATCGCGGTGAACACGAGGGCGAGGACGCGGACGGCGTCGAGCCACGCGCTCCAGCGCACCAGGACCCTCGTGCGCGCGAAGGCCCGCGCTTCGACGTCGGGAGGCACCGAGACGGGGACGGCCGCGAGGTCCGGCCCGCGCGTCAGCGTCCCGGCGAACGCGGGATCCCCTTGCAGGAACTCGTCGACCAGCGCACGCGTGTCGGCGCTCGCTTCGCCGGCGACGTACGCCGGCCACACGTCCAGGATCACGTCGCGGGTGACATTCATCATCGTCCTCCACCGACCAGCTCGGCGAGCCGCAGCCTCGCCCGGTGCACGCGAACCCTGGCGGCCGCGGGAGACACCCGAATCGCCGCCGCGATGGCGTCGTACGAGAGGGCGCCGAGCGCCCGCATGAGCAGCGCCGCGCGGTCGGCCTCGCCGAGCCGGGCGAGTCCGTCCATCAGCGCCCGTATCTCGTCGCGCCCGATGGCCGCCGCTTCGGAGTCTCGCGCCGGGTCGCGCACGTCTTCGTCGAGCCCGACCAGCTGGCGCGTGCCCCGGTGGCGATCGATGTTGACGTTGCGCGCGATCATCAGGAGGTAGGCCTTCACGCTGCCGACGCGAATCTCGGCCTTGCTCGACCAGGCGCGGGCGAACGTCTCGGCCGTGATGTCGTCCGCGTCCGTCGGGTTCCCCGTGAGGTAGAGCGCGAAGCGGTAGACGTCCGCCGCGTGCCGCCGGTAGAGCTCCCCGAAGTCCGCGGTGTTCATCCTGCTAGAGAATACGAGGGAAAGCTCAGGTTGTTACCTCAGATCTTCGGCAAGACGCGCCGGGAGCCACTCGAGACCGGGCCTGGCCAGGGGCGGGCGGAACTCTGGTAAGCTCGGTCACGGACAGCGGAAACGGACGAGGGACGGGGGACGAGACAGGGATCAGGGATCGGGGATCAGGGATCGGGGAATCACGCGTGACACGGCCTGAAGCCTGAAGCCCGAAGCCCGAAGCCTGGAGCCTGAAGCCCGAAGCCCGAAGCCCGAAGCTTGAAGCGCAGACCCGTTGGCGCAAAGCCGCTGAAGGCACGGATGGCGAGGTGCACGGAGTGACGCAGACAACGCGCCGAATGGTCATTGCGGTCGGCCTCGCGCTCGCCCTGGTCGGCGCCGCGGCCGGCGTCTGGCTGTGGACCGTCGGCGAGCCGTTCCAGGGATACACGGGCACCGAGCAGTTCGTCGATCTCATGCCCGGCGACGGGACGCCGGCGATCGCGAGGAAGCTGGTCCAGGCCGGCGTCGTCCGGGACCGCTGGACGTTCCGCATCGCGCTCTGGCGCAGCGGCGCCGCGCGGCGTCTCAAGGCCGGCGAGTACCGCTTCGACCACCCGATGCCGGCGGGCGAGGTCGTCGCCAAGCTCGCTCGCGGCGACGTGTACCTCCGGCCCGTCACCTTTCCCGAGGGGCTGACGGTCCGCGAGATGGCGCGCATCTTCGAGGCGCGAGGCCTCGGCACGGCCGACTCGTTCGTCGAGGCGGCGCGGGCAGGTGCCCCGCTCGTCAGCGACATCGACCCGGACGCCCGCGATCTCGAGGGCTACCTGTTCCCGGAGACCTACACGCTGTCCCGCCACGCGGGCGCCACCGAGCTGGTCCGGATGATGGTGGCGCGCTTCCGCCAGGTGTTCACGCCCGATCTTCGCGATGCCGCGGCGGCCAGGGGCCTGTCGCCCCGCGAGGCGGTGACGCTCGCGTCACTGGTGGAGAAGGAGACCGCGCAGCCCGGTGAGCGTCCGGTCGTCGCCGGCGTGTACCTCCACCGGCTCCGCGTGAGAATGGCGCTGCAGTGCGACCCGACCGTCATCTACGCGCTCGAGGCAAGGGGGCAGTACCACGGCAACCTGACGCGCGAGAACATGCAGGTCAACTCGCCCTACAACACCTACCGGTACCCGGGACTGCCGCCGGGGCCGATCGCCTCGCCGAGCCGGTCGTCGCTGGAGGCCGTCGCGCACGCACCGTCAGTCGACTACCTGTACTTCGTGAGCCGCAACGACGGCACCCACGTCTTCTCCCGCACCCTCGACGAGCACAATCGCAACGTCCGCAGGTACCAGTCGGACTTCTTCCGCCAGAAGCGACCGCAGGGACCGCATCACTGACATCCGCCGGCACACGCCTGGCGCCTTACGCTTGCCCGCCATAGCCCGCAGGGCGACGGCGGGCCCTACGCCTTACGCCTTGCGCCTTAGCGCCTTACGCCTTGCGTCGCCTTGCGCCTGACGCCCTACGCTTTGCGGCGGCGCCGCGTTCCTGGAACTCCGTACGTAGGGCGGCCCTTCAGGGCCGCCGATTGCTTGCGTCAGCTCCGATTCCTCCGCGTCAGTTCCGATTGACCGCGTCAGCTCCGATTAGCGTTCTGCCCATTTCAGCTTCTGGCGGAGCACGTCGAAGTAGGAATGCGTCGGCGCCTTGACCAGCCGCAGCGGCGTGTCGTGGCGGGCGATCTCCACCGAGTCGCCCGGCGCGAGTGCGAGGCTGGTCTGCCCGTCGAGCGTCAGCACCACCTCCTGGTCGAGATCGTGGGCCATCGGCGTGACGAGCACCGGTGACGAAGCCGGGATGACGACCGGCCGGTTGCTGAGCGTGTGCGGGGCGATGGGGGTCAGGACCAGGGCGTCCACCGCCGCGTGGAGGATGGGGCCGCCGGCCGAGAGGTTGTAGGCGGTCGACCCGGTCGGGCTGGCGACGATCAGGCCGTCGGCATGGAAGCGGGCGACGAAGCTGTCGGCCACCGTCACGGCCAACTCGATGATGCGCGAGAGCGCGCCCCGGGTGATGACGACGTCGTTGAGCGCCATGTACTCGGCCGCGCACTCGCCGTCGCGCAGGACCCGCGCGCAGAGCATCAGCCGCCGCTCGATCGCCGCCGTGCCCGCGATCGCCGACTCGAGCAGCGGGAACAGCTCGGGGAAGTTGACCTCGGTGAGGAAGCCGAGGTGGCCGAAGTTCACGCCGAGGATCGGCAGGTCGCGACCGGCGCGGGCGATGCGATCGGCCATCGCGAGCAGCGTGCCGTCGCCTCCGAGCACGAGCAGCAGGTCGACCGAGTCCGGCATCTCGTCGCGCGACACGACGCGGCGCGGCGGGGCGATCGCGGCCAGCGCCGCCGTCTCGGTCTCGAAGACCGGCTCGACGCCGCGCGCCTCCAGCCACGCCGCCACTTCCAGCAGGCGAGGGGCGATCGACTCCAGGCGGATCTTCCCGACGATGCCAACTCGCTTGACCATGGCTTCCCTCGTTGCGGTCGCCGTTCAGCCGGCCGCCCTGAGATGCAGCAGGAACTCCCGGTTCCCCTCGGCGCCGGTGATGGGCGACGGCGTCATCGCCACGCGCTCGAGGCCCACAGCGGCCGCCGCGGCCGTCACCCGCTCGACGACCCGCGCGTGCACGTCGGGGTCGCGCACGACGCCTTTCTTCCCGACCTCGTCGCGCCCCGCCTCGAACTGCGGCTTCACCAGCGCGACGACGTCCGCGCGGGGCCGAACGACCGCCGGCACGCGCGGCAGGATCTGCGCCAGCGAGATGAACGACACGTCGATGACGACCAGGTCGACCGGGCCCGGCAGGTCCTCCGGCGAAAGATAGCGCGCGTTGCGGCCCTCGATCACCACCACCCGCGGGTCGTTCCGGATGCGCCAGTCGAGCTGCCCGTGGCCGACGTCGAGCGCCACCACGCGCCCCGCGCCCCGTTGCAGCAGGACGTCGGTGAACCCGCCCGTCGATGCGCCGATGTCGAGCGCCTCGCGTCCCTCGACCGCGATCCCGAACGCGTCGAGCGCGTGCGCCAGTTTCACGCCGCCCCGCCCCACGTACGGATGATCGGGCCGGGCCAGTTCCACCGCGGCGTCGGCGGCCACGGCCGTCCCCGCCTTCGAGATCACGTGGCCGTCGACGGTGACCTGCCCGGCGAGGATCAGGGCGCGGGCCCGCTCGCGCGACGGCGCCAGGCCCCGCTCGGTGATCAAGAGGTCGAGGCGGGTGCGGGTCGTCTTCATGCAGTGAGCCTCGACCGCATCGGCTGACGGCTGCCGACTGACGGCTGACGGTGACCCAAGGCCGGCCGTCGGTCATCAGCCGTCGGCCAGAGATCAGTTCTTCCGCCCCGCCACCCACCCGGCGATCTCGTGGAGCCGTCCCGACGCGATGCCTGCGCGCGCGAGCGCCCGGCGCGCCTCGGCATGGGCGTCGGCCGCCAGTTCGCGCGAACGCTCGAGGCCGACAATCGCGGGATAGGTGGGCTTGCCCGCCGCCGCGTCCTTGCCGGCCGTCTTGCCGAGATCCGCGGCGGTTCCCTCGACGTCGAGGATGTCGTCCACGATCTGGAACGCCAGGCCGAGCGCCGAGGCGTAGTCGGCAATGCCCTCGATGGCCGCGGGCGTCGCGCCGGCCATGATGGCGCCGGCGACGGCGGACACCCGGATGAGCGCCCCGGTCTTCATCGCGTGCATCTCGCGCAGGCGCTCGACGCCAAACGCGGCGCCGCCCCCATCCCGGGCGACCGCCCCGGCGGCCGCCAGGTCGATCGCCTGGCCGCCGACCATGCCGCACGCGCCGGCCGCGCGCGCGATCTCCCCGACCGTCCGCATCCGCCGCCGGAGCCGCACCGGCTCGGCGCCGTCGGGCTCGCGCGCGAGCAGCGCGAACGCCTCGGTGAGCAGGCCGTCGCCCGCGAGGATCGCCGTCCCCTCGCCGTGCGCCACGTGCAGCGTCGGCCGCCCGCGCCGCAGCGTGTCGTCGTCCATCGCCGGGAGATCGTCGTGGACGAGCGAGTAGGTGTGGATCATCTCGATCGCGCAGGCCGCCGGCAGCGCGAGCCGAACCGCCTCGTCCCGCGTCGTCGCCTGCCCCGGGGGAGCCTGCAGCGCCGGGTTGGCGGCCACCTCTTCGGCTGCGGCCAGCACCAGAACCGG
The DNA here is from genome assembly GCA_963776495.1 of uncultured Acidobacteriota bacterium. GTDB lineage: Bacteria > Acidobacteriota > Vicinamibacteria > Vicinamibacterales > Fen-181 > FEN-299. The sequence continues at coordinate 525,449 of CAVZMW010000006.1, forward strand.
CCGGAAACGCTTGCCCCCCGCGAACAGGCTGTAGCGCATCGCCTCGCTGAGGGGCAGCGGGCAGGCCGGGGGGCCGGGCAGGAAGCGCGCCAGCGCCTCGTCCACCAGCCGGCACTGCGCGCCGATGTACTCCCCGAGCGGCTCGGCCGGTGCGCTCACTTTCCCCGCTCCCGCCGCGGCTCGTCGTCGGCCGCCACGTTGGCGAGCGAGGCCGGGGCGGGCTTGATATCGCCCCGTTCGTCGAGGACCTCGATGCGGCGTTCGGCCTGCTCGAGCTGCGCGTGGCAGAAGCGGGAGAGCTGCACGCCGCGCTCGTAGAGCGACAGCGAGGTTTCGAGCGGGAGATCGCCTTCCTCCAGCTTCTTGACGATCCCCTCGAGCTCGGCGATGGCGGCTTCGAAATCCTTGATCGTGGTGTCCATGGGATGCATGCCCGGCTCAGTCGTTCCGTTCCACGCGGCACGAGATCTCGCCGCGGTGCAGCGTGACGCGGACCGCGTCGCCCTGCCGCACGACCGACGCGTCGCGGACGATGCGCGTGCGGTCCTCGTTCCAGCACACCGCGTAGCCGCGCCCGAGCACGGCGAGGGGGCTCAGGCTCTCGAGGCGCGCGGCCTGATCCCTGAAGCGCGCGTCGGCGCGCGTCCTGGCCTCGACCGCCGCGGCGCGAAGCCGCGCGTCGGCCCGCGTCAGGCGCGTGCGGACGCCGCCCATCTGCCGCCGCAGGTCGTACGTCTCGAGCGTGAGCCGCAGCTCATGATACCGGCGCTCCCGCTTCGCCACCAGCGCGCGTCCCGCCCGCCCGAGCTGGTGCGTCGTCTCGGCGAGGGAGCGCCCCGCCATCGCCACGCGCGCCGGCCAGCCGGCGAGCCCGGGCCGGCCCGACAGCCGGTGCGTCAGGTCGCGGAGCCGCTCGAATCCGCCGCCGCGCCGCCGCGGCCGCCCGCCCGGCCAGCCGGTCGATGCGCGCGCGGAACTCCTCCTGGGCCGCCACCACCATCTCGGCCGCCGCCGACGGGGTCGGCGCCCGCAGGTCGGCGACGAAGTCGGCGATCGTGAAGTCGGTCTCGTGCCCGACCGCCGAGATGACCGGGACCGGCGAGGCGGCGATGGCTCGCGCCACCACTTCCTCGTTGAACGCCCACAGGTCCTCGATCGACCCGCCGCCGCGGCCGACGATGACGACGTCCACGCCGGCGAGCGCGGTCACCGCCTGCAGCCCGCGCGCGATGTCGGCGGCCGCGCCGTCGCCCTGGACTCGCGCCGGGCGGATGACCAGGTGCGCGTTCGGGTAGCGCCTCGTGATCACCTTGACGATGTCGCGGATCGCCGCGCCGTCGAGCGAGGTGACGATGCCGATCGTGCGGGGGAGCGCGGGCAGCGGCCGCTTGCGCTCGGCGGCGAACAGGCCCTCGGCCGCGAGGCGCGTCTTGAGCTGCTCGAAGGCGAGCTGCAGGGCGCCCGCCCCCTGGGGCTCCATCTGCTCGCAGACGATCTGGTACTCGCCCTTCGGATCGTAGACGCTGAGGCGTCCGCGCGCGAGCACCAGGAGGCCGTCCTCGGGCCGGAAGCGCAGCGAGCGCACGGCCGACCGCCACATCACCGCCCTGATCTGGGCGCCGGAGTCCTTGAGCGTGAAGTAGAGGTGCCCGGTCTGCTGCCAGAGCCGGCAGTTGGACAGCTCGCCCTCGAGCCAGACCTCGCCGAAACGCGTTTCGAGCGTGGTGCGAATCGCCGCGGTGAGCGAGGTGACGGTCCAGACCCGCCGCTCCGGCTCCTCCTCGGGCGCCGGGCGGTCCGCGTCCGGGCCCTCTTCCGGCGACGGGGAGTCGAAGGGCAGACCGAACAGGTCGTCGGTGGGCACGGCCGCTATTCTAGCGAGGCGGGCCTCGGACCAACAAGCACATCTCGGCATGGCCCGCCCCGCTAGAATGAGAAACGCTGCCGGCTGGCCCCGCGCGTGCGCGGGGCTGTAGACGGCTTGAACGGCATGAGGGCCGTCGACGAAACTCGACTCATTCGCAACGACTTTGGCCGTTCAAGCCGTCTAGCGCCGTTTCCCTGTCCATCCGCTCGAGGTCGGCGAGCGGGCAGGCCACGCGCGTGATCGACGTCGCCCTCCCGGTTTCGTCGTCCACCGCGACGACGACGCCGTGCAGGCGCGGGTCGCCGGTGGCCGGCTCGAAGCGCGACGGCATGCCGGTCAGGAAGCGGGCGAGCGCCGGCTGGCACTCGGTGCCGATGATCGAGGCGTGCGGGCCGGTCATGCCGGCGTCGGTGATGTAGGCCGTGCCGTTCGGGAGGATCTTCTCGTCGGCGGTCTGCACGTGCGTGTGCGTGCCGATGACGGCGGTCACGCGGCCGTCGAGATGCCAGCCCATCGCGATCTTCTCGGAGGTGGCCTCGGCGTGGAAATCGACGAGGATGATGCGCGTGCGCCCGGCGAACGTCTCGGCCTCGCGCCTCGCCGCGACGAACGGGTCGTCGAGCGGGTGCATGAAGACGCGCCCCATCAGGTTGATGACGCCGACGCCGCGCCCGCCGCTGGTGCGGGCGAGCACGGAACCGCGGCCGGGCACGCCCGCCGGGTAGTTGGCCGGGCGCAGCAGGCGGGGTTCGGCGGCGACGTAGTCGAGCGCCTCCTTCTTGTCCCACACGTGGTTGCCCGACGTCATGACGTCGACGCCGCTCGCGGCCAGGCTGTCGCCGACCTCGCGGGTGATGCCGAAACCGCCCGCGGCGTTTTCGACGTTGGCCACCACGAAGTCGATGGCGTGGCGGTGCACGAGCGGACGGAGACCCTTGCGGACGAGGTCCCGGCCGGGTCGTCCGAAGACGTCGCCGATGAAAAGGATGTTCATGCTGAGGTGACCGGCACGAGGATCTCCTGGCCGCGACGATCGGCGATCCGCGGCACGGTCACGCGGAGTTCGCCCAACTGCAGGACGGCACGGGCCCGGCCGGCGTCGAAGGCCCCGTCGAGTTGGACGGCGCGCACGAAACGGCCGAAGCCCCGCTCGACGACGTGAAACGTGGCGCCGCCGCACTCGCCGGGGTATGGCGAGGGCTTGAGGCCCGCCACCACGATCACGTCCCGCTTGATCAGCACGCGGGTGAACTCGCCCGACACGCCGGGCAGATCGACCACCACTTCGAGGCCCTCGGCCGTTTCCTGGACGTCGAGCACCGGCGTGCAGTGACCGGTGACCGACAGGTGGGCGGCATTGGCCCCGCTCTCGAGATTCTCGAAGAGGTGGGCCACCTCGTCGTGGAACTCGCGCACTTCCGACGACAGCAGGATGCGATGGAGATCTTGCATGCGGCGTTCCCGGCTCGAGTCTTCCCATCTTCGCACAGGGCAGCGGGGGACGGGTAGAATTCAGTGGAAAGTAAGAAGTAAGAAGTACGAAGTACGAAGTAGGCGTAAGGCGATGAAGACACCCCTCTCCGCCCAGCTCGCGCAGCTCGCGGCCGACGCGACGTCCGGCGCGTCGGAACTGCTGCCGCACGCGATCGAGATCCTGCGCGCGGCCGCCTCGCTCCCGCCCGACGCGGCGCTCGACCCTGCCCGCGCCGTCGGGCGGGCGCAGCCGTCGATGGCCTCGCTCTGGAACGCCGCGCTGGCCGCGCGTCGCGACCGGCGCGTGCCCGGCGCGCTCGATCGATTCGACGAGCGCCGGCTCCGCGCGTCGGGCGCCCTGGTCCGCTGCGCCCTCGACCAGTTGCTCCTGCCGGGCGCCGGAATCCGCCACGTGGTCACGATCTCGTTCAGCGGATCGGTCGTCGCCTGCGCGCGCGCGATGGCGGCCCGCGCCGCGCTGCGCGTCTCCTGCGCCGAAGGGCGCCCCGGCCTCGAGGGGCGGCGGATGGCCCGCGCGCTCGCCGGGCTCGGGATCCCGGTGGACTTCTACGGCGACGCCGCGCTCGGCGAGGCGCTCGGACAGGAAGGGCAGGGCGAGACGGTGGTGCTCGTCGGGGCCGACGCGGTCACGCCGGGCTGGATCCTGAACAAGACGGGGACGTCGATGCTGGCGGCCGCCGCCGCGCAGCACGGAGTGCCGGTCTACGTCGTCGCCACGCGTGACAAGTTCATGGATGCCCGCGCGTCACGGCTGCTGCGCATCGTCGAGCACGACCCGCAGGACGTCTGGGACGACGCGCCTTCCGGGGTCGTGGTGCGGAACGCCTGGTTCGAGCGCGTGCCGGTCGGACTCGTGACGGGCGTGGTGACCGACGTCGGCACGCTGTCGCCCGACATGCTCGACGAAGCGTGCCGGGCGGCGTCGGCGGACGTGGAGGACGAGGACGTGGCGGCGCTTCTCGACTGAAATGGGACGCGCCTGGTCCTCTGGACCTTCTTCCCGATGTCCGAGGAGAACATGAACAACCTCTTCTCTCGCCTCACCGTGACGTGCGCCATGGTCGTCCTGTCTGGCGCGATGTGGACCTCGGCCCAGGCGCCCAGAACCCCAATCGGTATCGCGTACCAGTTCACCCACTCGGTCAACGACTCCCCATCGTTCTCGCCCGACGGCCAGGAGATGGTGTTCATCTCGGTCGTGGCAGGCAAGGAGCAGTTGTTCCGCATGCGCCTGGACGGGACGCAGGTCGTGCAGTTGACCCGCGACGACGCCGACCACGAGGACCCGGCGTGGTCGCCCGACGGCCGGCGCATCGCGTTCGTGATGATTCGCGACGGCCTGGAGCAGATCTACTTGATGAATGCCGACGGTACCGGGGCCGAACCGCTCACACCGGCGGAGGCGAAGACGATCCATCCGAACTGGAATCCGGACAGCAAGAGCCTGGCCTACTGCACGGATGACGACTTGAAGCCGCCGAAGAAGAACGCGGCGGAAATCTACTCCATCGACATCGTCAGCCGGAAGATCACCAAGCTCATCGACGGCGGAGTGAACACCTACCCTGCGTGGTCCCCTGATGGGAAGAAGATGGCCTTTCGCCGGATGGTGGGGGAGAGCAACTCGGAGGTGTTTCTTGCAAACGCCGACGGCAGCGAGGCGCGCAATCTGACCCACGACCCGGCGTTCGACGGATGGCCGGCCTGGTCGCCGGATGGGACGAAGATCGCGTTCGCCTCGAATCGAAGAGGCAGTTACGAGATCTACATCATGAATGCCGACGGCAGCGGGGTCGTCAAGGTGGCGAACAACGAGGGGCGGGCCACGGCGCCGCAATGGACGAAGGACGGGAAGAACCTCTTCTTCCCCCTGTGCAAGAAGGTGGGTTTCTCGTTCGACTGCCAGGTTTACGCCGTGAAGCTCGATGCGTACGCACGATGACGACGTGGACGGGCGGGTGCGGGGCGTCGTCCAGAAACAGAGTATGCCAGCGAAGCGAGCCTCGGCGGTTTGAGGCGGAGCTTCGCTGGAAGCCTGCGCCCTTCCGCGAGTCCGCCGCGCATCGTCCGTGTAAGATGGTGAGAGGGAATCCGCACATCACGGCTGACGGCGGGAGGAATGCCGGTCGTGGCAGACTTGCCCACGCGGGAACGGCTGAACGAGGACCTCGGGCTCGGCGGCAAGCTGTCGGAGCGGAGCCGCGCCAGGCTCCTGAATCACGACGGCACGTTCAACGTGCGCCGCAACAGCCTCGGCCCGTTCCACCCCTACAACGCGTATCACACGCTGCTCTCGCTGCCGGTGCCTCGCCTGCTCGCCCTCCTGGTCGCCGGCTACGCCGTCACCAACCTGTCGTTCGCCAGCCTGTACTGGCTGGCCGGCCCCGGCGCGATCGCCGGCGCGGCGGCCACGCCGCTCGGGCGCTTCGAGAGCTGCGTGTTCTTCAGCGTCCAGACGCTGGCCACCATCGGCTACGGCCGGCTGGTTCCGGCCACCCGGGCGGCCAACATCCTGGTGGCCGTCGAGGCCCTGGTCGGCCTGCTCGGCTTCGCCATCGTGAGCGGCCTGCTGTTCGCGCGCTTCACCCGCCCGACCGCGCGGATCAGCTTCAGCCGCAACGCGATCGTCGCCCCGTACGAGGGCGGGTGGGCGCTGATGTTCAGGCTGGCCAACCTCCGGAACCACAACCTGACGGACGTGCACGCGGTGGTGTCGATCGCGCGCTGGGTCGAGGAGGGCGGCCGGCGCCGGCGGCGGTTCGACAAGCTCGACCTCGAGCGCGACGCGATCATCTTCATGCCGCTGCACTGGGTGGTCGTCCACCCGATCACCGCCGCCAGCCCGCTTCGCGGGCTCACGCCCGAGTCGCTCGCCGTCGCCGATCCCGAGATCGTCTGCCTCATCAGCGCCGCCGACGAGACGTTCGCGCAGACCGTCCACGCCAAGACCAGTTACGACAAGTCCGACATCGTGTGGGGTGCCCGCTTCCGCGACATGTACCTCGCGGACACCGACCGGGTCGCCATCGATCCTCGGCCGACTCCACGACATCGAGTCGGTGCCGCCGCCCGCCTCGCTCTGACGCGGGTCGGCGCGGCTTCTCCGGTTCCGCCCGGCAGCGGGCCGGTCTATGATGGTGGCCGAACTGCGACAGGAGGTTCCTCATGAGAAGGTCCGTCTCGTTGGTGATGCTGCTGGGGGTATTGGCCGTGGTCGGTGTCGCGGCGTTCCAGGATCAACCGAAGGCGGCCTCGCCGATCTCCTGGGAGAACTGGCGGGCGGCCAAGGACAGCGCCAAGGCGGCCGACGACGGGGGGAAGTTCAAAGAGGCCTACGAGTTCTACCTCGAGTACGTCCGGCAGGCCGAGGGGCTGAACAGGCCCGAGATCGTCGCCTGGGGAAAGAACAACGCGGCCTTCATGCTGACCAAGCTCCACAAGCAGGACGCGACGACCGACCTCGCCCCGGCCAGGACGCTCCTCCAGGAAGCGCTGGCCTCACCCGACGCCACGGCGGACTGCAAGAAGGCGGCGGAAACGAACATGGCGTACGTGGCGGCCTCAGTCGGCAAGAAGTAGCGGCGGCTCCGCCCGGCACGCCGGCGCACCCGCCTACACCGCCTCGAACACGACCTTCTCGGGCTCGCCCGCGACGGCGAGCCGGCGCGCGAAGTAGGTCTCGACGCGGATGTCCGGAAACGTCTCGCGCATCCAGGCGGCCGCGCGCCGCAGGTCGGCGAGCTGCCGCGCCTGGAGGTCGAGCCTGAGCGGTCCGATCTTCCGCCCCGCGTACCACGAACAGTCCTGGTGCGCGATGCACACGATGCGGCGCGTGCCGTGGCCCGTGACGAGCGCCTCGATCCGCCGGCGGAAGAAGTTGAAGTCCTTCGGGATCAGATCGACCAGCGTGAGGGGCTCCACGCCGCCCGGCACGGCCATGAAGTCGGTGTGCGGCGAGATCCCGAGGTGCCCGGTGAGGAACTCCTGGATGTACGGGCGCCAGCGCCCGTCCACGCAGGAAATGACGAGCGTCTCCGGGCGCTCGCCGTCCCAGGGCTCGGCGCTCTGAAACACGACGCTGTCGGCCATGAACGTCCGCCTCTCACTTCGCGGGCGCCTGGTCGGCGCCGCCCGCCTCGGCCTGCGCGGCGGCGGCATCGGTCTTCGCCGCCACGAGCCTCGCGACGTCGATCCCGAACTGGTCCTTGAGCATCGCCAGCATCGCCGTCATGCCGCCGCCGACGGTGCCCATGAGGCGTCCGACGCCTCCCGCGGCGTGGTCGCCGCTGCCCATGTCGATGATGTTGATCTTGTCGATGCCGGCCAGCTGCGTGGCGAACGCCTGCGCCAGCTCGGGCATCTTCTCGACGATCATGTTGAGGACGGCCGCGTCGTTGAAGTTCTTCCACGCCTCGGCCTTCCGCTGCAGGCCTTCGGCTTCCGCCAGGAGCTTCTTCTTGACCACCTCCGCTTCGGCCTCGCCGATCGCCAGCACCTTGGCGGCCTCGGCGCGCCCGATCTTCTCGATCTTCGCCGCCTCGCCCGCGCCCTCGGTACTCGAGTTCCTTCTGGGTCGCCTCGGCCTTGATGACCGTCGCCTGCTTCGCCCCCTCGGCCTTGATGACCGTCGCCTGCTTCTCGCCTTCGGCCTGGACGATCGACGCCTGCCGCTGCGCCTCGGCCGGACGGATGACCGTCGCCAGCAGCTCCTTCTCCTTGCGCGCCGCCTCCTGCTCCTGGACGAGCACTTCCTGCTGCTTGCGCACCTGGTCGATGCGGGTTTCCTGCTCGGTCACGCGCTGGCGGGCGGTCGCCGTGGCGAGCGGGCCGGCCTGGGCGGCCTCGGCGGTCTTGGCCTCGACGGCGGCGTTGAACTCCGCCTGCTTCATCTCCTTGTCGCGCAGGGACTGGGCGATGGTGACGTCGGCCTCGTAGCGCTTCGTCTTCCCTTCCTGGTCGGCCTTGGCCGACTGGATCATCGCGTCGCGCTGCGCCTCGGCCTCGCCGATGACCGCGTCGCGCTTGACCTCCGCCGTCCGCTTCTTGCCGAGGGCGTCGAGGTACCCCTGCTCGTCCGAGATCTGCTGGATCGTCAGGATGTCGATGTTGACGCCCATCTTCTTGAGGTCGACCGCGGCCTCGTCGGTCATCTTCTGCGCGAAGGCCGATCGGTCGGCGTTGATCTCCTCGACGGTCAGCGTGCCGAGGATCGCGCGCAGGTGGCCCTCGAGCGTCTGGAAGATCACGCTCTTGATCTGCTCGGTCGTCATCCCGAGGAACCGCTCGGCCGCCGCCCTGAGCGAGACGTCGTCGCCCGCGATCTTCACGTTCGCGACCGCCTCGACCGTCACCGGCACGCCTTCCTTCGTGTAGGCCCGCTGGATCTTGAGCGGGATCGAGATGATGTTCAGCGAGAGGTAGGCGACCTTCTCGACGATCGGGATGAGCAGCGCCGCGCCGCCCCGGACGACGCGGAACCCGACGGTGGACTTGACGCCCTTCTCGTCGACGAGCGTGTGCTTGCGGCCGTAGAAGATCGCGACCTCTGACGGAGGGACCTTGATGTAGTTCCGCGCGTACAGCGCCATCGCGGCGAAGAGGACGACGAGGAGGAGCATGAGCGCCATCGCTACGACGAAGGCTCCCACGCTGGCCTGCATGAAGTTCACGACACCGGACATGGCTGATTCCTCCTCCTAGATCCGCTCGACCAGGACAGAGTCCCCGCGGAGTTCGCGGATCACGACCGACGTGCCCTCGGGAATGGCCTTCCCGTCAACCGACCGGGCGATGTGCATCGACCGCTCGCCGGCGGCCGAGAGCGAGATCTGGCCGACGTGGCCCTCGGGGATGGCAATCGCGACCTCGGCGGTCATGCCGACCAGGCTCGTCATCTTCACTTCGCTCGAGGCCTGCTGCGAGTAGAGGATCTCGGCGAACTTGAAGACCAGCGACGCGAGCACGACGCCGGACACGATCCCGAACGCCGAAGACGCGGGGTATCCGAATTCGAGGTACCGGCCGAAGGTCCCCCCGAACCCGAACGCCGCGACGAAGGAGGCGATGATCCGCGAGCTGAAGATCGACGGCCCGCCTTCGCTGTCCGCGCCGTGGGCGGCGTCGTGGCCGCCGTCCATCTCCCCGACGTGGAAGTCGTGGCCGCCGCCCAGGAACAGCATCACGAGCAGGAAGAGGAGTCCGAACAACCCGATGGCGGCGAAGATCAGCATGGCGGCGTGTCCTCAGATTCCGTGCGGATGATCGCGGTGATTATCCCTTCGTCCGCCGCAGAGTCAAGGGAAAGGGGGAGGCCGGATCCCCGCCCGGCCTCCCGACTGGCTACAATAGGCGCCTGGAGGATTCATGACGAGAAGGTTGGCCGTATCGATCGTGCTCGTCGCGTGGGTGGCCGCGTTCGGATCGGCGGGGCAGGCCCAGGGGAAGGACCAGAAACCGAAGTCGGCGATCGACGTCACCGGCAAGTGGACGATGACGATGGAGATGTCGATGGGCACCGCCACGCCGGCCCTCGACCTCAAGCAGGACGGCGAGACGATCTCGGGCTCCTACACGGGCCGCTACGGCAGCTACGAACTCCACGGGACGCTGAAGGACCGCGCCATCAGGTTCAGCTTCGTGATGGGCTCGGAGGGCCAGACGGTGACGATGACGTTTGCCGGCGAGGTCGCCGCGGACGGCCAGGCCATGAAGGGGACGGCCGACCTCGGGGAGATGGGCGAGGCGAGCTGGAGTGCGAAGAGGGAAGGACAAGAGGCGGCAGGCCGGCGCAGGCCTGAAGGCCTGCGCTATCCGGGACTCTCTGCAAGATCAGCAGATAGCGCAGGGCTTCAGCCCTGCGCTTCCGCCCTCCGCCCCTAGATCACCTTCTTCTCCCTGAGCGCCGCGATCTCGTCGGCGCCGTACCCAACCGACTTCAGGATCTCCTCGGTGTGCGCCGACAGCCGCGGCGGCGGCGCGTCGAGGCTGCCCGGCGTCTCCGAGAACTTCGCCGTCAGGTTGAACAGCTGCAGCGGACCGATCCCCGGCTCGGTGATCGTCTGGATCGTGCCGCGGTGCTCGACCTGCGGCTGGACGAGCGCGGCCTGCAGCGTGAGGATGTCGCCCGACGGAATCCCCTTCGCGTTCAGCGTCTCCGCCCAGTGCGCGGTCGGCTGCCCGGCGAGCTTCGCCTCGATGAGCGGCGTGAGCGCGCGGCGGTTCGCCTTGCGCACGTCGCGCTTCGAGAACCGCTCGTCGGTCTTCAGTTCCGGCAGCCCGAGCACGTCGCAGAGGTTCTCCCACTGCTTCTGCTCGTTGGCCGCGATGTTGATGTAGCCGTCGGCGGTCCTGAACGACCCCGACGGCGCCGCGGTCATGTTGTCGTTGCCGAGCAGCTGCGGCGGCTTGCCGCCGATGAGCCAGTTGGCCGCCACCCAGCCGAGCAGGGGCATGATCGAATCGAGCATGGCGACGTCGATCATCTGGCCGCGCCCGGTGCGCTCGCGGTAGTAGAGCGCGCCCATGATGGCAAACGCGGCGTTGAGGCCGCCGACCGTGTCGCACACGGGGAAGCCGGCCCTGAGCGGGTTCAGCCGCTCGTCGCCGTTGATCGCCATCACGCCGCTCAGCCCCTGGATGATCTGATCGTAGGCCGGCTTGTCGGCGTCGGGCCCGGTCTGGCCGAACCCGGAAATGGCGCAGTAGACGAGCCGCGGGTACGACGCGTGGAGTGCCTCCCACGGGAAGCCGAGCCGCGCGAGGACGCCCGGCCTGAAGTTCTCGACCAGGACGTCGGACGTCGCCAGCAGCCGCCGGAAGATCTCCTTCCCTTCCGGCTCCTTGAGGTTGAGCGTCAGCGACTTCTTGTTGGTGTTCTGGGCGAGGAAGGAGGTGCCCATCAGCTGCTGGTTCAGCTCGGGCACGTTGCCCAGCTTGCGGGCGAGGTCGCCCCCTTCCGGGTTCTCGATCTTGATGACTTCCGCGCCGGCGAGCGCGAGGTGCAGCGTGGCGAAGGGGCCCGCCAGGACATTGGTCATGTCCAGGACCCGAACCTTGTCCAGGAGTGTCATGAGTGCCTCGATGAAAGGTGATCAGGCCCCGGCCGGCACGACGTTCGGCACCGGCCCGGTCTTCCAGAGACGGCCGGCCATGTCGCGCCCGAAGAACCGCGCGGCATCCTTCGCGAGGTCGATGAGCACGTCCAGCCGGATGTCCGGCCTGAGGTCCATCCGCTGCAGCATGTGCACGAAGTCCTCGGTGCACAGGTTGCCGCCGGAGATCGCGGTGAACGGACAGCCGCCGAGGCCGGCGAACGCCGACTCGAACGACACGACGCCCGCGCCGAGCGCGGCGTACGCGTTGGCGAGACCGAGGCCGTAGGTGTCGTGCAGGTGGCACGCGCACTCGACACCGGGATCGACGGCGCGCACGGCGGTGAACAGCCGCGCCACCTGGCCGGGGTTCGCGTGGCCGGCGGTGTCGGCCAGGCTGATGTTTCGCATCCCCGCGTCCACGAACCGCTTGACGAGGTCGAGGACGCGCGCCTCGGGGACCGGCCCCTCGAACCCGCAGCCGAAGGCGGACTGCACCGAGACCTGCACGGTCACGCCGGCGTCGCGCGCGCCCGTCGCCATCGCGACGATCCGGTCGGCGGCCTCCGTCGTCCCCATCCCGGTGTTCTTGCGGCTGTGCGTGTCGGAGGCGGACACGCCCATGCAGAGGAACGACACGCCGCACGTGAAGGCGCGCTCCATCCCCTTCTCGTTGAGGACGAGGCCGGAGAGGCGCGTGCGCGCCGGCCTGTTGCCCGGCAGCGCGTAGTGCGCGAACAGCGCGTCGGTGTCGGCCATCTGCGGCACCTTCTGCTGGTGCACGAACGACCCGACCTGCACGACGTCCACGCCGGACCGGACGAGCGCGTCGATCCAGGCGATCTTCTGCCCGGTGGGGACCGTGACCTTCTCGATCTGGAGCCCGTCGCGGGGCCCGACGTCGTGGATGATGATGTCGGCCATACGCCTCACAGCTTGCCCGCCATAGCCCGAAGGGCGACGGCGGGCCTCACGCCTCACGGCTTACGCCTTACGCACGACGCCAGTCGCTCATCACGCCGTCGCGTGCCGCTCGAGCAGGCGCTTGCGCGTGTACGCGATGAGGCCGCCGGCGTCGATGATGTCCTGGCGGGCCCTGGGCAGCGGGACGATCGCGAACCTCCGGCCCGTCGTCGTGTTGACGACCGCGGCCGGCCCGATCTCGAGCTCGTCCCCCTCGGACGCCTCGACGTCGGGACAGATGATCGTGCGCAGGCCGAGGTTGGCGGAGTTCTGCAGGAAGATCCGCGCGAACCCCCTGGCGACCACCGTCAGCTCGTGGCCCTTGAGCGTCGAGGCCGCCTGCTCGCGCGACGACCCGCAGCCGAAGTTCTTGGCCGCGACGATGACGCTGCCCGGCGGGACCTCGCCGGCCTTGAGACGCGCGTTGAAGTCGGTGTAGTCGGCGAAGGCGAACTGGGGCGTCTCGGTCGGCAGCACCGTCGCCATGAACCGGCCCGGATAAATCGCGTCGGTCGACACGTCGTCGCCGAGGGTGAATACGACTTTGGGCATGATCGAACCTCCACTGAATCTTGCGATCTTGCGATCTGGCGATCTGGCGATCTAGGGACCGGGCGTCGTACTTCGCACGATCGCAAGATCATCCGATCGCACGATTATCTCGGGTCGGTGATGACGCCGGCCACCGCGCTCGCGGCCGCGACCGCCGGCGAGCAGAGGTAGACCTCCGACTTCGGGTTGCCCATCCGGCCCTTGAAATTCCGGTTCGTCGTGGACAGCGCGACCTCGCCGTCGCCGAGCGCGCCTTCGTGCACGCCGAGGCAGCAGCCGCAGCCGGGGTTCATGACGACCGCGCCGGCCTCGACGAGGTCGGCGAGGAACCCCTGCTTGAGCGCCTGCCGGTAGATGCGCCAGGACGCCGGGAAGACGAGCATGCGCACGCCCCTGGCGACGCGCTTGCCGCGCAGGATGCCGGCCGCGACCTCGAGGTCGTCGAGGCGGCCGTTGGTGCACGAGCCGATGACGATCTGGTTGATCTTGACGCCCGCCACCGCGCCGACGCTCTTGACGTTGTCCACGGTGTGCGGGCAGGCCACCTGCGGCGCGAGCTGGCTGGCGTCGATCTCGACGACGCGCGCGTAGTCGGCGTCGGCGTCGGGCGCCACCATGTCGAGCGGGCCCGTCACGCCGGCTTCCTCGCGCAGGTAGCGCCGGGTCTCGGCGTCGGCCGGCACCATGCCGGACGTCGCGCCCGCCTCGACGCTCATGTTGCACAGCGTGAGACGGCCCGAGATCGGCATCGAGTCGATGGCGCTGCCGTGGAACTCGATCACCTTGAAGTTGGCCCCCTCGGCCGAGAGCGCGCCGACCAGGTGGAGGATGAGGTCCTTGGGGAGCACCTGGCGCGGCAGCACGCCCTTGACGACGACCTTGATGGTGGCGGGGACTTCGACGTTGAAGACGCTGCCGAGCGCCCAGACGCCGGCCATCTCGGTGGCGCCGATGCCAAAGGCGAACGCCCCGACCGCGCCGTGGCTCGTCGTGTGGCTGTCGGTGCCGACGATCACCTGGCCGGGCAGGGTGTAGCCGTGCTCGGGCAGGATCTGGTGGCAGATGCCGCCTTCGTCGCCGCGGATGTCGTGGAAGCGGGTGATGCCCTGGCTGGCCACGAACTCGCGGATCTTCTTCTGGTTGGTGGCGGTCTTGGCGGTTTCGGCCGGCACCCGGTGGTCGAGCACGATCGCGATCTTCGACGGGTCCCAGACCTTCGGCTCGAGGCCCGTGCCTTGATACACCTCGAAGAACTGGTTCATCACCAGCGCCCCGTTCTCGTGCGACATCGCCAGATCGACGGCCGGCTCCACCACGTCGCCAACCGCGACCGTCCGCCGCCCGGTCGCCCGGGCCAGGATCTTCTGGACGAGCGTCATGCCCATCGCCTGCTCTCCCTTCACCGTGAGATTGCGCATGTGCTGCGCGAGGTGCCGTCGCTTCCCGCGACGCGCGCGCGGCCGGGGGCTATTCCCAAGAAGCATATACCGGAAACGCAACGGGCGGAACGGGGAGGCCGGGCAAGCGATGGGGAGGGCATCAGCGAGCCACGAGACCGCCCGGGGAAGGTCGCTGGTGCCGAATTTTGTTCGGTTTATACTATGACAATATAACACTCAGATTATATACTTGACAACGACTCATTACGGTCATATATTAGGGTTCGTGCCATGGCGGATGGTGCCCAACGAGCCCGGCCGCCAAGGCCAATCGCACTTGAAGGAGGACACAGTCATGGCAATCGTGAGATGGGACCCGTTTCGTGAGATGGCGGACATGCAGGACCGGATGGGGCGCCTGCTCGGCGAGTTCTACGGGCGTCGCGGAGCCGACGACGTGATGCGCCGGGGCGTGTGGGTCCCGCCGGTCGACATTTACGAGGGGGGCAACCACGAACTGGTGATCAAGGCCGAGCTGCCCGACATGAAGCGGGAGGACATTCAGCTGACGGTGGAGAACCAGACGCTCACCATCAGCGGCGAGAAGAAGATGGACGCGGAGGTGCAGGAGGAGAACTGCCACCGGGTCGAGCGGCAGTACGGCAGCTTCACGCGTTCGTTCTCGCTCCCGGCGACGGTGGACACCGCGAAGGTCAGCGCCGACTACAAGTCCGGCGTGCTGACCGTGCGGCTCCCGCTGCGCGAGGAAGCCAAGCCGAAGCAGATCCAGGTCAAGGTCCGAAGGTCTCGCGACTCGGCCGTCACGGCTCCGCGCCGTCAGCCGTCAGCCGTCAGCCGTCAGCCGTCTTTTTGTCTTGCACATCCCGTTCCATTGCAGGTACCCTGCAATGTTGTGGTAGACGACACCCTTACTCCTGACACCCCCCTCGAGAGCCCCGAGACGCCGGCCGAGCCGTTCGTCAAGGTGGCGCCTCCCGAGAGCCGTTTTCTCTTCGTCGACGTCGCCGCGCTGCGCGCCAAGCAGTTGCGACGCGGCGCGCGCGTGCGACTCGCCGGCATGGTCTCGGGGCCCGACGCGCCCGCCGACCAGCCGCGCAAGCCCGAACGCATCGCCATGGAGGAGGTGCGGCAAGGGCTGGTCGTCTACGGCATGCCCGAGAGCGAGCCGAAGCCCTCCGGAGGAAACCAGTGACGCTCACCGATCTCTGGCACCTCGTCTACGGCGCGGTCGTAGGCCTGGGCGGGATCACGGTGTTCCTGCTGGTGCTGATGATCGGGCTGTGCCTGCTCCTGGACCGGACCAAGTTCAGGCCGACGCGGCGGTCGCGGACGGTGAAGAGCCTGGACGAGACGGTCGGGCCGGCCATCGTCTACCTGCCGGCGGATGCGCCGCGCGGGCCTTCCGATCAGCTGGCCGGCTCGACGCGCGCCGCCTCCTGAAACCTTCCCGGCCCCCGTCACGTAGGATCCGGTAGCGGGCCCCGAGGCCCGCGCTGGAGGCGTACGATGTTCGGGATGATGGCGCTCGGCGGGTTGTTCATCGCGGCCTTCTTCGTCCTGGCCGTCCTCGGCCTGGTCGCCTTGGTTCTCAAGGGCGTCCTGCTGCTCATCTTCCTGCCGCTGCGTCTCCTGTTCGGCGTCGTGATGTTCCCCTTCCGGCTGGCCGTCGGCCTGCTCGGGTTGATCCTTCTGCCGGTGATCCTGGTCGCCGGCGGGCTGGTCGCCGTGCTGGCGCTGGTCGGCGGGCTCTTCGCCGTCACCATGCCGCTGCTGCCGCTGGCGGCCCTCGTCTTCATCGTGTGGCTCCTCAGCCGGGCGAACAAGCGGCCGGCCGCCGCATAGGGCTCGGCTCAAGCTTGCCCGCCATAGCCCGAAGGGCGAAGGCGGGGCTCGAGCTTGCCCGCCATAGCCCGAAGGGCGAAGGCGGGGCTCAGGTCGTTCCCAGGCGGCGGAACCGCCTTCCACCACTCCGTATCCCGCTCGAACGCGTCGGCCGTCGCGAGCAGCGTGGCCTCGTCGAAGGCGCGGCCGACCAGCTGCAGTCCGACCGGCAGTCCCTCGCCCGAGAAGCCGCACGGCACCGACAGGGCCGGCAGCCCGGCCAGCGGCGCGCCCACGGTGAAGACATCCGCCAGGTACATCTGCAGCGGATCGTCGAGCCGTTCGCCGAGCCTGAAGGCCGGGCCCGGCGTCGTGGGCATCGCCACCACGTCAACCCGTTGGAAGGCCGCGTCGAAGTCGGCGCGGATGAGCGTGCGCCCCTGCTGCGCCCGGAGGTAGTAGGCCTCGTAGTACCCGGCGCTGAGGGCGTAGGTGCCGAGCATGATCCGGCGCTTGACCTCGGCGCCGAACCCGTCCTCGCGCGTCCGGTCGTACATCGCGGCCAGCGTGTCGGCCGGCACGCGCGCGCCGTAGCGCACGCCGTCGTAGCGGGCGAGGTTGGCGCTGGCCTCGGCCGTGGCGATGAGGTAGTAGACCGGGATGCCGTAGCGGGCGTGGGGGAGTTCGATGTCGCTGACGACGGCGCCCCGGGCGCGCAGCGCGTCAATGGCGAGGTCGAACGCGCGCCGCACGCCGGCGTCCACGCCGTCGTCGAGGACGGCGGCCGGCAGGCCGATGCGCAGCGCGCGGATGTCGCCGGCGAGCGCGTCCTCGTAGCGCGGCACCGCCACGGCGGCCGACGTCGCGTCGGCCGGGTCGGCCCCGGCGATCGCGTCGAGGATCAGCGCGGCGTCGAACGCGGTGCGGGCGAACGGCCCGACCTGGTCGAGCGAGGAGGCGAAGGCGACGAGGCCGTAGCGCGACACGCGCCCGTAGGTCGGCTTCAGGCCGAGCACGCCGCAGAAGGCGGCCGGCTGGCGGACCGACCCGCCGGTGTCCGACCCGAGCGCGGCCGGCGCGAAGCGGGCCGCCACGGCCACCGCCGACCCGCCGCTCGACCCGCCGGGCGTGCGGTCCGGCGACCACGGGTTGCGCGACGGGCCGAACGCCGAGTGCTCGGTGGACGAGCCCATGGCGAACTCGTCGCAGTTGGTCTTGCCGATGACGATGGCGCCCGCGGCCGAGAGCCGGGCGACGGCGGTCGCGTCGTAGGGCGGGACGAACGAGGCGAGGAGGCGCGACCCGGCGGTGGTCCTGAGGCCGGCCGTGCAGAGGTTGTCCTTGACGGCGATCGGCACGCCGGCGAGCGGCTGCGCCGACCGGCCGGGCGCGCCGCGGTCGATCTCCTCGGCGCGCGCCAGCACGCGCTCGGGCTCCACGGTGACGAACGCGCCGAGCGCGGGGTCGCCGCGCTCGAGGCGCGAGAGGAACGCGCGGCACACCTCGACGGCCGACACGTCGCCGCGGGCGACGGCGTCGCGAATCTCGCGGCACGTCATCGCGGTCAGGTCAGGCATCGCCCAGCACCCGCGGCACGCGGAAGAGGCCCGAGGCGGCGTCCGGCGCGTTCGAGAGGGCCGCGTCGCGCCCGATCGAGGGGCGCGGCTGGTCCGGCCGCTCCGGCGACAGGCCGGTCGCGGTGGAGCAGGTCGGCGGGACGTCGTGGAGGTCGAGCTCGGCGATCTGGCGTGCGTACTCCAGGATCCGCGTCAGCTGGCGCGCGTAGAGCGCCTTCTCCTCGTCGGTCAGCGCCAGGTGCGCGAGCGCGGCCATCCGCTCGACGTCGCCCGCGGTCAGGTCGTCGGGCATGAGCGATGCTACCACGGCCGGCATCGGTGCTAGGATGCTCGGTATCATGTCCCTCCAGCCTGCGCGACCCACTGCCGTCGCCGGGTCGTGGTACCCGGCAGACCCCCTGGACCTGGCCGCCGAGGTCGATCGGTACCTGTCGGAGGTGACCGACGCGCCTCCCCCCGAGAGCGTGGTGGGGCTGGTGGCTCCGCACGCCGGGATGATCTACTCCGGGCCGGTGGCCGCCTGGTCGTACCGGGCCGTCCAGGGCGGCGCCTACGAGGTGGCGGTGCTGGTCGGGCCGTCGCACCGGGCGGCCTTCTCGGGCGTCGCCCTCTACCCGCGCGGGTCGTTCGACACGCCGCTCGGCCCGATCGAAGTGGCCGAGGACGTCGCCGCCTCGCTGAACGACGCGACGCCGATCGTCACCGAGAACTTCGCGCTGCACGGGCCGGAGCACTCGCTCGAGATGCAGCTGCCGTTCCTGCGCCGCGTCCTCCCGGCGACGCCCATCGTCCCGATGATCATGGGCTACCAGTCGGAGTCGACGATCCGGTCGCTCGCCGACGCCCTCGCGGGGGTGCTCGCCGGCCGGCACGCGCTGCTCGTCGCGAGCAGCGACCTGTCGCACTACCTCGACGCGCGCGTGGCGTCGGTGGTGGACGGCGAAGTCATGGAGTGCGTGGAGCGGTTCGACGCCGAGGGGCTGATGGCGCTGCTGCGCGAGCAGCCCGATCGCGCGTGCGGCGGCGGGCCGATCCTGTCGGTCATGCTGGCGGCGCGCGCGCTCGGCGCCGGCGGCGGGCGCGTGCTCCGCTACGCGGATTCGGGCGACGTGTCCGGCGACAAGAAGGCCGTGGTCGGGTACATGGCCGCCGCGTTCGTGATGTAGATCCGGCTCCGGTTCCCGGGAGGCGCACATGCTCAGCCCGGCCGAGCGTACCGCGCTGCTGCGGTTCGCCCGCCATACCATCGCCGCTCACCTGAAGACCGCGTCGCCACCCGCGCCGGTGCCGCTCGAGGATCCGCGGGGCCACGCCGGCGCGTTCGTCACGCTGCGCATCGGCGGCGAACTGCGCGGGTGCATCGGGTTCCCCGGCTCCGACGAGCCGCTCGACGAGGTGGTCGGACGGTGCGCCGTCGCGGCCGCGACCGAGGACCCGCGCTTCCCGCCGCTGACCGCCGAGGAGTTGCCCGGCCTCGAACTCGAGATCTCCGTCCTGACGCCGATCCGGCCGGTCGCCGACATCTCGGAGATCGAAATCGGCCGGGACGGCCTGGTCGCCCAGGGCGGGTTCCGGAAAGGACTGCTGCTGCCGCAGGTCGCGACCGAGCACCAGTGGGATCGCGAGGCGTTCCTGTCCCACACCTGCCTGAAGGCCGGACTCAGGCCGGACGCCTGGCGCACCGGGGCGAAGATCTCCCGGTTCCAGGCCGAGGTGTTCTCGGAGTAATCGGGATCTTCGATTGTCAATCGGGGGCTTCGATCGTCAATCGGGGGCTTCGATTGTCAATCGGGGGCTTCGATTGTCAATCGGGGTCTTCGAACGTCAATCGGGACCGACGCTCGCCGATTGACCAGCCCGTCTTCCGATTGACCTGCCCGTCTACCGATTGGGTCGTCGGCGCCGATTCGCGTCGGGCGCCGGATCCGCGAGCAGTTTCCGAAGCGTGGCGAAATTCTCCTGGTCGAGCGGGTCCGATTCGACCGTCGTGGACCGCTTCCATTCCGTCTTCGGTGTCTCGAGAATCATCGGCAGGCGATCGAATCTCGGGTCGTTCACCAGCCGCCTGAACCCCTCCAGCCCAATCGTGCCCTTCCCGATGTGATCGTGCCGGTCGCGCCGGCTCCCGAGCGGCTTCTTCGAGTCGTTCACGTGGAAGACGCGAAGCCGGTCGAGCCCCACGAGCCGGTCGAACGACTCGAAGGTCTCGCGATAGCCGTCGCGCGTCACGAGGTCGTAGCCGGCGGCCCACAGGTGGCACGTGTCGAGGCAGACGGCCACGCGCGGGTGGCCGTCGAGATGCTCGAGCATCCGGGCGAGGTGCTCGAAGCGCCACCCGAGCGAGGTCCCCTGGCCGGCGGTGTGCTCGAGGATGACGAGCGTGCGCCCCTTCCGCCGCGCTCTCAGCAGTCGGCCCACGGCGCCGGCGACGAGGCGCAGCCCCCTGGCTTCGGTCCCGGTCGTGTAGGCTCCGGGGTGGATGACGACGCCGTCCAGGCCGAGCGCCTCCGCGCGATCGAGTTCCTCTCCGAAGGCGTCGATCGACCGCTGCCTGAGCGCGGGCTCGGGCGCGCCGAGGTTGATGAGATAGCTGGCGTGGGCGACGACGTGGCCGAGCGACGCCCGTTCCACCTTCTCCCGGAAGGCGCGGACCTCGTCGTCGGCGAGCACGCGCGCGCGCCACTGGTTGGACGACTTGCTGAAGATCTGCAGCGACTCGCAGCCGTTGGCGACGGCCCGATCGACGGCGAGCGGGAGCCCGCCCGCGATGGACATGTGAGAACCAAGGAATGGCATAGACGAACCACGGGAAGATCTTGTGATCGTGAGAAGTACGAAGTTCTGAAGTACAAAGTACAAAGTACGGAATGCGGGTCCCGCGGGGCGCGAATCGTGCGCCGCCCGACTTCCAACTTCGTACTTCTCGCTTCGTACTTCTCGCTTCGTACTTCTCGCTTCGTACTTCTCTGCTTCGTACCTTCTCTACTTCGTACTTCTTACTTCTTCTTGCATCGCCATTCACCCTGGCCCGAGTCCCTGTCCGACAATCTCGCCGGCCTTCGAGAGCCTCACCCAGACCCCGAACGGGCTCGTGTGCCGGCGGCTGTCGCCGGGCTCGTCCTGACGCTGCGCGAATCGCACGTCGTACCAGTGCACCGTCACGCCGCCGTCCGAACGCGGCAGCGCCTCGGCGGCGGGGAAGCGCGAGAAGCCGAGGAACATCCGCGCCAGCGGGGCGGCCGACGCGCGCCGGATGGCGGCGCCACGATCGTCGGGAAAGCTGATCGCGTCGGCGGGCGTCCGGGCGTGGAACAGATCGATCTGCTCGACGCGAAATCCCTCCGGGGACCTCATCACGATCCGCCACGTGAACGGCGAGAAGAACGTCGGCAGCGCCGCCGGAAGGCCCGCCGGGTCTTCGCCGTCCAGGTAGTGGAACGCCTGCTCCACGGGGCCGACCGAGCCGGGCAGGGCCGCCTCCTGGAGCGCCACCGCGTCGCGGAGCGCGAGATCGTGCGCCGCCGCGTGGAGCGTGTAGTCCCCGGCCATGAGCGCCAGCGCCGCCACCGCCGCGCGCGCGCGCCATGCCGGGCGCGCCAGGCCCGCCGCCACGCCCGCCGCCAGGATCGCCCAGAGATACACGTCCACGATGGGCATCCAGTCCACGCCGTACCAGGTGCCCGAGAACGGGCTGAGGACCCGCGTGCCGTACAGACGTGGCCAGGTCCAGCGCGATGTGCCCGAGGAATCCGATCGTCGAAACCGCCAGCAGCGACAGGAAGGAGGCCGACCGCTCTCCGCGGCGCCATACCCGCACGGCGAGCCACACGGCGGCGGCCGTCGCCACGGCGAGACCGAGCCCGAGCGGCCCATGCGTCGGCCCGCGGTGGTCGGCCAGGTAGGCGACGCGTCCCCCGGTGAACACCGTCAGGACCTCGATGTCGGGAATGTTCGAGGCGATCACCAGCGCGGCGGTCGAACCGCGGCCGGCGCGGCGCAGGCCGGTGTTGGCCAGCGTCAGGGCAAACAGGGTATGGGTGATGTTGTCCACGCTATCCCACGAGCCATGATACCGCGTGTTATCGTAGCGACGATGGACGTCTACCTGGTGCCGACGGGCCTCGATCGGCACGTGCTCTACTGCGAACCGGCCGGCGATCAGCCGGCGTCCGCCGCCGGCGCCGGCCGCGGGGTCTGGCGCCGCCTCCACGGCGCGTTCCTCCAGGTGCTGGCCTTCGTCGATCGGGAGCACGATCCGGCGCCCGGCGAAACGGCGCCGGCGTCGCCCCCGCCGGGCCTGTGGCCGCGCCTTCGCTCGCGGGCCCTTCGCTGGCTGGCCGAACGCGTCGCGGAGCAGCGCGTGCTCTGGCGCCTGCAGGGCCAGGCCCGCGTCCGCGCGTTCCATCCCGTCGGGCTCGACCGGGCCGGCGCGTTGGCCGCGATCGGACTGAGCCTCCGCGCCGATCTGCGCCGCCACGTGATCTGGCTGGCGATCGACAGCGTCCTGCTCCTCCTGTCGCTGCTGCTCATCCCGCTGCCGGGACCGAACATGCTCGGCTACTACTTCACGTTCCGGGTCGTCGGTCACGTGCTGTCGATCAGGGGCGCGCGGCAGGGAATGGCGCGCGTGGCGTGGGACCTCGAAGAGAGCCCGCCGCTCGGCGAGCTGGCCGGGGCCGCCGGCCTGGCGCCCGCCGAGCGGGAGCGAATCGTGCGGTCGGTCGCCGACCGGCTCCACCTGCCGCGCTTCCCGAGGTTCTGCGAGCGGATCCTCGGCGGCGCCGCCTGAGGCGCCGGGGCACCCGGCCGCCGCCCCGTGCCATAATCCGCCGATGGCGCGCGTGTTCATCTCCTGCGGCGAGCCGTCGGGCGACCTGTACGCCGCCGCGCTCGTCGAGCACCTGAAGACGCTCGACCCGGCGCTGCGCGTCACGGGATTTGGCGGCGAGCGGCTGCGCGCCTCGGGCGCGACGCTGGTCGGCGACTTCGACGGCCTCGCCGTCACCGGCCTGGTCGAGGCGCTGCGCGTCCTGCCGCGGTCGATCGCGATGTACAGGCGGCTCGTGCGCGCGGTGCGACTCGATCGGCCGGACGTGCTGGTCGCCATCGACTTCCCGGAGTTCAACTTCCGCCTCGCCGCGGCGATGCGGACGCTGGGCGTTCCGGTGGTCTACTACGTCCCGCCGCAGGCCTGGGCGTGGCGCAGCGGCCGGCTCCGCACGATCGCCGGGCTGGCCGATCGCATCCTCGTCATCTTCCCGTTCGAGCCGGAAATCTACCGCGCGGCCGGCACGCCGGTCACCTTCGTCGGGCACCCGCTCGTGGACCTCGCCCGCGCCGGCTCGTCGCGCGGGGCGTTCCTCGCCGGGCTAGGCCTCGACCCCGCGAGGCCGACGCTCGGCCTGCTGCCGGGCAGCCGTCCGAACGAGGTCCGCCGCATCCTGCCGACGCTGGTGGCCGCGCTGCCGGCTCTCGCCGGGCGCGTGCCCGGCCTCCAGGTGGTGCTCGCGCGCGCCCCCGGGCTCCCGGACGCGCTGTTCTCGCCGCTGGCCCGCTCTGGCGCCGCCGTGCGCGTCGTCGAGCACGGGACCGACGACGTGCTGGCGTCGGCCGACGCGGCCGTCACGGCGTCGGGCACCGCCACCGTGCAGGCCGCCGTCCACGGCTGCCCGACGGTGGTCGTCTACCGGATGGCGCCGCTGACCTACCGCCTGCTGCGCCGGTTCGTGCACGTGAACATGATCGGGATGGTCAACCTCGTCGCCGGAGACCGCGTGGCGCCCGAGTTGATCCAGGACGACTTCACGCCCGAGGCCGTGGCGAGCGAGACGGCGCGCCTGCTGACCGACGCGGACGTCCGCCGCCGGACCAAGGCCGCGCTCGGTGAAGTCAGGGCCAGGTTGGGCGGGGAAGGGGCCTCTCGACGCGCGGCGGAGATCGTGCTCGACACGGCGCGCAGCGGGAGTCGATGAGAAGTGGGGACGAGGAGCGAGGAACGGCAGCTAGCCGATGGGGCGCAGGCCTGAAGGCCTGCGGTATCTGCGGGTCTGTACTCTCTGTCCAGATAGCGCAGGGCTTCAGCCCTGCGCCATCCCTCTCCGTTCAGATAGCGCAGGGCTTCAGCCCTGCGCCATCACTCTCCGTTCAGATAGCGCAGGGCTTCAGCCCTGCGCCATCCCTCTCCGTTCAGATAGCGCAGGGCTTCAGCCCTGCGCCATCTGGACACGATGACCTACCTGACGACCGCCCGAAGTCCGCCCACCAGTCGCGACATCCCCTCGGCGACGGTGTCCTTGTCCAGCGCGCCGTACGACACGCGCAGGTAGCAGCCGCTCGTCAGCCCGAACGCCGTCCCGGGCACGGCCGCGACGCGGTGATCCACGATCAGCCGCTCGACCAGCGCCAGCGGATCCATCGCCGTGTGGACGCGGACCAGGCAGTAGAAGGCGCCCTCCGGCGTCGGCACGTCGCACACGTCGGCGACCGGGGCGAACGCGGCGAGGACGAGCGACCGCACGGCCGCGAGTTCGGCGACGCGCGCCCGGCAATAGCCCGACCCCGACGCGAGCGCCGCCGAGGCCACCGCCTGCGACACGAGCGGCGGGCAGATCAGGTTGGTGTCCTGGACCTTGTTGACCGCCTCGAACAGGTCGGCCGGGATGACCATGTAGCCGATGCGCCAGCTCGCCATCCCGTAGGTCTTCGACAGCGAGAACAGCGAGATCGTGTGCGGCGCCGAGCCGGCCGACGCGGCCGGCGACACGTGTCGCGCCCCGTCGTAGGTGAAGTACTGGTACGCCTCGTCGTGAACGTGATAGAGCCCGCGCGCGGCGCAGAGCCGGTTGACCCGCTCGAGCGCCGACGCCGGGTAGACCGCGCCGCTCGGGTTGTTGGGGGAAATCGTCACCACGGCGCGCGTCCGCGGCGTGATGGCGGCCTCGATGGCGTCGAGGCGCAACTGGTACCGCTCGTCGGTCGCGACCGACACCGTGCGGCAGCCGGCCATCACGATCGCCATGTCGTGATTGAAGTAGAACGGCGCCTGGAGGATCACCTCGTCGCCCGGATCGGTGACGGCGAGCACGGCGTTCACAAACGCCATGTTGCCGCCCGCGGTGACGACGATGCGCCGCTCGAAGCCAACGTGGACCCGGTTCTCCTCGGCGAGCTTGCGGCGAATGGCTTCGACCAGGTCCGGCTGTCCCTCGACCGGGCCGTAGCGGTGATCGTCCGGCGTCAGCGGGAACGACTCCAGCGCTTTCAGCGCGGCGGCGGGGGGGCCGTAGGACACGACACCCTGGCCGAGCGAGATCGTCCCCGGGTGGCGGCGGATCAGGTCGCCGACGATCGGGATGATCGGCGGCTGGACGTCCGTCATGCGGCGCGCGGCATTCATGGGAGTCACAGGCGGCGGCCGAGCGTCGCGAGCAGCGGCCCGAGCGAGGCGACCAGGCCGCCGAACTGCTCGAGAGTCAGGGCCTGGAAGCCGTCGCTGAGCGCGCGGAACGACTCGTGGTGGACTTCGATCATGACGCCGTCGAGGCCGGCGGCCGCGGCCGCCATGCACATCGGCGCCACCAGGTCCGGCTGGCCGGTGGCGTGCGACGGATCGACGAGCACCGGGAAGGGCGACCGCTGCCGGGCCCACACGGCCCCGGCCAGGTCGAGCGTGTTCCGCGTCTCGGTCTCGAACGTGCGGATGCCGCGCTCGCACAGGACGATGGCCTCGTTCCCGCCGGCGGTGACGTACTCGGCGGCGAGCAGCCACTCGTCGAGCCGCGCCGCCAGGCCGCGCTTGAGCAGCACCGGCGTCCGCGCCCGGCCGAGTTCCTTGAGCAGCGCCGTGTTGTGCATGTTGCGCGAGCCGACCTGGAAGACGTCCACGTGGCCCGCGAACGTCTCGATCTGCCCGGGCGAGGTGATCTCGGCGATGAAGGGGAGGCCGGTCTCGGCGCGGACCTGGTCCACAAACGGCAGGGCGGCCTCGCCGAGTCCCTGGAAGCTGCGCGGGTCGGTGCGCATCTTGAACACGCCGCCGCGGACGGCGGACGCTCCGTGCCGTCGCACCTCGCGCGCGATGGTCAGCAGCTGATCGTGCGACTCGATGGCGCACGGCCCGGCCACCACGAGGAACCGGTCGCCGCCGACTTCCACGCCACCGATCGGGACTGTTCGGGTCATCCGACCCTCAATCCTATCAAATGGGCCCCGGGGGACAGTAGAGGGAACGCTATAATCTGAGATTGCCGATGCAGACCGCGCTCGCTTTCCTCCAGCTTGGCGCCGACGCGCTGGCGTGCGCCACCGAACCGCTCGACCTCGTGGCCGCTCCGCGGGCCGGCGTCCCGGCCTTTTTCGCCCCGGTCTTCTCGCTCGCGCCCGGCGTCCCGCCATGGCTCGAGGCCGCCTCGGTGGATGTCCTGTCCCGCGCCGAGTGGCGGCGGCGGTTCCCCGATCCCGCACGGCGCCCGTCCGCCCTGCCGTGGGGACCGCCCGACGAGAAGAGGTTCGCCGACGGGTTCCGAAGCCTCGCGGCGCGCCTCGAGGCGGGCACCCTGCGCAAGGGTGTCCCGGTGACGCTGGCGTCCGCCAGCCTCGATCCCGCCGACGCCGAGGTCCTGTTCGACGGCCTGCTCGGCCGCGTGACCGACCTTCCCGGGACGCTGTTCGCCTACGGCTTCTACCGGCCCGCCCCGGAGACGGGGACCGGGTCTCCCGAGTTCCTGGTCGGCGCCTCGCCCGAACTGCTGTTCGATCTCGACGAGGGCGGCCGCCTGTCCACCATGGCCGTCGCCGGGACGCGGCGTGCCAACGGGTCCGCGGCGGCGCTGGCGTCGAGTCCGAAGGATCGCGACGAGCACCAGAGCGTGGTGGACGACCTGGTGGCGCAGTTGACGGCCTGGGGCCGCCCGACCGCGTCGAACACGTTCGTGCGATCGTTCGGGTCGCTCGAGCACCTGGTGGCCGACATCCACGTGGACGCGGGTCCCGGCGCGGACTTCGAAACCGTGGCGCGGACGCTCCATCCGACGCCGGCGCTGGGCGCGTACCCGCGCGGCGACGCCGGCGCCTCCTGGCTGGCCGGGCTCGACCCGCGCGGCGAGCGCCGCCGGTTCGGCGCGCCGTTCGGACTGCGCTGGCCCTCCGGGGCGGGACGCTGCGTGGTGGCGATCCGCGGGCTCCAGTATCACGACGGCCGTCTCGAGATCTGGGCCGGGTGCGGCGTGGTGCCGCAGAGCCGGTACAAAGACGAGTGGCAGGAACTGCTGGACAAGATCCAGGCCGTGAGGACGCTGTGGCAGGTGTGACCGTGAACCAGGCGCTCGCCGTGGCGGCCATCGACCGGCTGCTCGCGGCCGGCGTCCGTACCTTCTGCGTCTGTCCCGGCGGGCGGAACGCGCCGCTCGTCGAGGCGCTCGACGCGATGCCTGCGGGGACGGCCGAGGTGCTGTCGTTCTTCGACGAGCGCACCGCCGGGTTCTTCGCCCTCGGGCGCGCGCGGCGCGACCGCTCGCCGGTGGCCGTGGTCACGACGTCCGGGACGGCCGCCGCCGAACTGCTGCCCGCGATGGTGGAGGCGCACTACGCGTCGGTCGCGGTCGTGGCGGTCACCGCCGACCGGCCGCGCGCGTTCCGCGGGTCGGGGGCCCCGCAGGCGATCGAACAGGTGAACCTGTTCGGCCCCTACGCGGAGTCGACGATCGACGCGGCCGATCCCGACGAGCTGCGGCCGCGGCCCGCCTTCGGGGGACCCGCGCACCTGAACCTCTGCTTCGCCGAGCCGCTGATTGCCGACTGGGACGCGGCCCTCGCGCCGGACCCCCGGCGGCTGCCTGCGCCGCCGGCGCGTGACGTGCCCGAGACCGGCGACCAGGCCGACCTCGACGCCTTCCTCGCCGACGTGCGATCGCCGCTCGTCATCCTCGGGGGCTTTCAGCTTCACGGCGACCGGGGATCGGCGGAGCGGTTCTGCCACGCGCTGGGCGCGCCGGTGATCGCCGAAGCCAGCTCCGGCTTCAGGCGCGGGACCTTCGAGTTCCTGCTCCGCTCGGGCGACGCGGCGGCGCGTCGCGGATTCGACCGGGGCGTGTTCGATTCGGTCATCCGGGTCGGCGAGGTGCCCTCGTTCAGGATCTGGCGCGATCTCGACGTGTCGCTGTCGGTGCCGGTGCTGTCGGTGTCGAGGGCGCGCTGGCGGGGCCTGACGCGCGGCACGCACGTGCGGGTCCCGCCCAATCTGCCGCTGCCGCTCTCGGTGCGGGACATCCGCCGGCGGCCCGCCGGCGTCGCGGACCTGCTCGCGTGGGACCGACGGCTCACCACCGCGGCGGACGGCCTGCTCGCGGCCCTGCCTCGGAGCGAGCCCGGCCTGGTGCGGCGCCTGTCGGAGGTGATCCCCGCAGGCTCGTTCGTGTACCTTGGCAACAGCCTGCCGATCAGGGAGTGGACCCGCTTTGCGACCCTCGCCGAGTGCGGGTTCCTCATCGGCGAGAACCGCGGCGCCAACGGCATCGACGGGCAGGTCGCGAGCTTCCTCGGCTGGGCGCGGCCGGGAATCGAGAACTGGGCCGTCGTCGGCGACCTCACCGCGCTCTACGATCTCTCGGCCCTCTGGGCCCTCCGGCATCTCGACGGCGTCCGCCTCCGCATCGTCGTCATCAACAACGGGGGCGGCCGGATCTTCCAGCAGATGTACCGGAGCGAGCGGTACCAGAATCGCCACCGGACCGGGTTCGCGGAGTGGGCGGCGATGTGGGGCGCCGAGCATCACGACGCGCTGCCCGGCGGCGAGATCGGCCCGGCTGCCGTGATCGAGGTTCGCCCGGACGAAGCGGAGACGGACACCTTCTGGGCGCGGTTCGCCGAGGAGGCCGGCCGGTGAGCGTGCGCTGCCGGCTGGTGATGCTCCACGGGTTCCTGGGTCGCGCGTCGGACTGGGACCCGCTGGGCGGACTGTTCCCCGGGGCGGCGATGGCGGCGCTCGACCTCTGGCCGCTCGTGGCGCTGCCGGAGGCGGCCGACTGGCCGTCGGTCGGGCACGCGCTCGACCGGGCCCTGGCCGCGGCGATCGGCGACGACGGCGTGCCGGCGTTCGTGATCGCGTACTCGTTCGGCGCGCGGCTGGCGCTCGCGAGCGACCTGCTCGCCGCACCGGGATCGCCCGTCCGGGGCTGCTGCTTCGTGTCGTGCAATCCCGGATTCGCCGACGCGGACGAGAGCGCGAGGGCGGCGCGCCGGGTCGTGGACGAGACGTGGTCGCGCCGCCTGCTCGAGTGGCGCGAGCCGGAGATCTGGCGCGAGTGGGACGCGCAGCCGGTGTTCCACAGTTCCCGCACGCCGGCCCGGCGCGAGGGCTTGCCGGCGCCGCGGACCGCGCTGGCCGGCGCGCTCCGGCGGTTCTCGCTCGCCACGCAGCCGGACTTCCGGCCGCGGCTCCACCGGTGGCCGTCGCCGCTGTTGTGGGTGACCGGGGCGCTCGACGCGAAGTACGCGGCGCGCGCGCGGGAGCTGGCGTCGGCCGGCGTGCCGGCGACCTTCGTGACGTGCGAGAACGCCGGGCACCGCGTGCCCTGGGACGACCCGAAGGCGTTCGCCCACGCGGTCCGGACCTGGGCGGAACAGGTGATGGAGACGTCTCGATGAGCGCAACTTCCCAGTCGTGGCAGACGGTCAAGACCTACGAGGACATCCTCTTCTCGAAGACCGACGACGGCATCGCGAAGATCGTGATCAACCGGCCGGCGCGCCGCAACGCCTTCAGGCCGAAGACGGTGACGGAGATGATCGAGGCCTTCGCGGTGTGCCGCGACGACCCGTCGGTCGGCGTGGTCATCCTCACCGGCGCCGGCGACAAGGCGTTCTGCTCGGGCGGCGACCAGAAGATCCGCGGCGACCAGGGGTACGTGGACGAGGGCGGCGTGCCGCGGCTGAACGTCCTCGATCTCCAGAAGCAGATCCGCGCGCTGCCCAAGCCGGTGATCGCGATGGTGGCCGGCTACGCCATCGGCGGCGGCCACGTGCTGCACGTCGTGTGCGACCTGACGATCGCGGCCGAGAACGCGGTCTTCGGCCAGACCGGGCCGAAGGTCGGGTCGTTCGACGGCGGCCTCGGGTCGAGCTACCTCGCGCGGATCGTCGGCCAGAAGAAGGCGCGCGAGATCTGGTATCTCTGCCGCCAGTACGACGCGCGGCAGGCGCTCGAGATGGGGCTGGTCAACGCGGTGGTGCCGCTGGCGGACCTCGAGAAGGTGACGCTCGAGTGGGCGCGCGAGATGCTGGCGCATTCGCCGCTGGCGCTGCGGTGCCTGAAAGCCGCGCTCAACGCCGACTGCGACGGGCAGATCGGCCTGCTCGACCTCGCGGGCAACGCGACGCTGCTCTACTACATGAGCGCGGAGGCGCAGGAAGGGAAGAAGGCCTACCTCGAGAAGCGCAAGCCCGACTTCAAGAAGTTCCCGAGGCTTCCGTGACGGCGAGGACCGCGTCGCCCTGGCTGCTGGCCGCGCGGCCCAAGACGCTGACGGCCAGCCTCGCGCCCGTGATGCTCGGCACCGGCCTCGCCGTGGCGTGCTCGCCCCGGCCGGTGCCGTTCGGGCTGGCCGGGCTCGCGCTCGCCTCGGCGCTCTGCATCCAGATCGGCAGCAACCTGGTCAACGACGCCGTGGACTTCGTGAAAGGCGCCGACACGGCCGAGCGCATCGGGCCGGTGCGCGTCACGCAGAGCGGGCTGCTGCACGGCCGCCACGTGATGGCCGGCGCCGCGGCGTTCTTCGCGCTCGCCTCGCTCCTCGCCATCCCCCTCGTGATCGCCGGCGGCGTGCCGATCGTCGTCATCGGCCTCCTGTCGATCGTCGCCGGCTACGCGTACACCGCGGGACCGTTTCCCCTGGCGTACCTGGGCCTCGGCGAGGTGTTCGTCCTGCTGTTCTACGGCCTCGCGGCGGTGAAGGGGACGGCCTACGTGCTGACGGGCACGGGGATGTCGCCCTGGGCCGAACTGGCGGCGCTGCAGGTCGGGCTCCAGAGCGCGGCGTTGCTCGCGGTGAACAACACGCGCGACGTGGAGGGCGACGTGCTCGCGGGCAAGCGCACGCTGGCGGTCCGGTTCGGCGGTCGATTCGCCCGCATCGAAATCGCGGTGCTGGTGGCGCTGCCGTACCTGCTGGGCGGTGGCTGGATCGCGGCCGGCCACTGGTGGGCGGCCGTGCTGCCGCTCGGCACGCTGCCGATCGCCGCGCGGCTCGTCCACGGCGTGTGGACGGAGCCGCCGAGCCGGAAGTTCAACGTCTTCCTGGCCCGGACGGCGCTGCTGCAGGTCCTCTTCTGCGCCTTGGCCGCGCTGGGCCTGGTCCTGCGATGAGCGGCACGTTCTACCTCGAGCCCGACACCGCGCCGATCGACTGGGAGAGCGCCGAATCGCTCGTCCTCGCCAATCCCGAATGGGCGAAGCGGCAGGCGGACGGCCTGGCCGGGATCGAGCGTCGTCTCCCCGCTCTCGAGGCGCACGTGTGGGTGTCCACCTCGGGCACGAGCAGTCTCGTGCCGGTGCGTGTGCGGTGGATCGCCCTGTCGAAGGCCGCCTTCCTCGCGTCGGCAGGTGCGGTGAACAAGCATCTCGAGGCCACGCGCGCCGACGTCTGGGCGCACGCGCTGCCGACGTTCCACGTCGGCGGGCTGGGCATCCTCGCGCGCGGCTGGCTGAACGGGGCGCGCGTCGTGCCGGCCGTCGCCGGGAAGTGGAGCGCCGCCCGGTTCAGCGAGATCGTCGGGCGCGAGCGCGCGACGCTCGCCGCGCTCGTACCGTCACAGGTCCACGACCTGGTGGCCGCCGGCCTCGCCTCACCCCCGTCGATGCGAGCCATCGTCGTCGGCGGCGGGCGAATGGACGCCGCGCTCTACGAACGGGCCC
The DNA here is from genome assembly GCA_963776495.1 of uncultured Acidobacteriota bacterium. Lineage (GTDB taxonomy): Bacteria > Acidobacteriota > Vicinamibacteria > Vicinamibacterales > Fen-181 > FEN-299. The sequence continues at coordinate 557,122 of CAVZMW010000006.1, forward strand.
GCGCGCTCGGCTGGCCCTGCCTGCCGAGCTACGGCCTCACCGAGACCTGCTCCCAGGTGGCGACGGCCGCGCTGTCTTCGCTCTGCGTCGCGGTCTGTCCGACGGTGCTGCCCGTGCTCGGCCATGCCGAGATCCGGTCGGACGACGACCAGCGGCTGTCGATTCGCGCGGCGTCGCTCCTGACGTGCTGTGCCGAGGTGGACGAGCAGGGCGCGCGCGGGTGGGATCCGAAGCAGGACGGCTGGCTTCAGACCGAGGACACGGGACGAGTCGGTCCCGACGGCGTCGAGGTGTTCGGGCGACTGTCGGAGTCGGTGAAGGTGCTCGGCGAGATCGTATCGCTCGCGTACGTCGAGGACCAAGTCTGGCGCTGGGCGACCGAGGAGCACCTGCGCGCGCTCGAGGGATTCGACCTGGCCGTCGTCGCGCCGCCTCACGACCGGCTGGGCCACCAGATCATGCTCGCGATCGCCTGCCGCGCGCCGATTGACGCCGCCAGGCGGTCGGCGATCGGGGAGTCGATCGGGATCTACTCCCGCAATCACCTGCTGCCGTTCGAGCGGGTGCGCCGCGTGGTCTGGGTCGACGAGATCCCGAGGACGCCCCTCGGCAAGTGCCGGCGCGCGCTACTCACTCGCCAGGTGGCCGAGCAGGTGGGCGCGAATCTCTGACGGAATCGCCATCTTCTTCCACGTCGCCGGGTCCGCGAACGCCTTGACGATGCGGGCCTCGGCGCAGAGGACCGGCGCCGCGCCCGCGGAATCGACGAACGTCGTCCGCACCTCGAACGACGACTGCCCGACCTTCGTGATCGACAGCTCCACGTCGTACTGGTGCCCCGGGCGCATCGGGCGATGGAACGTGGCCTCGGCGTGCTTGATGGGGGCGACGAAGGCGGCGCTCTCGAACCAGTCCTCCCACCGCTCGACCAGTTCCGACACGACGAAGTCCTCGAAGACCCGGTGCGCGAGCGCCTGCACGCGGCCGTAGAACAGGACGCCGCGCGCGTCGGCCTCGTCGAACCGGATCGTGACCGTGCGTCGGAACATGCGCTCACCCCCTCCAGCGTGCGATCTTCGCACACCTCGCGCGGTCGTCCCACGAAAGTGGTACTATTTTCGTCGCCGTCTTTCCCGGGGGGGCCTCATGTCGCGTCGCCTGTCGCTCGTCGTTCTGCTCGCCGTTTTCCCGTTCGTGGCTCAGCACGCGGACGCCGCCGACTGGCTCCGGCTGCAGTCGGCGAACTTCACCGTCGAGGGCGACGTGGGGGAGCGGGAACTGCGGGCGGTGGCGCGCCGGCTCGAGCAGTTCCGCGAGGTGATCGGCCGCGCGCTGCCGTCGGTGAAGCTGGTGACACCGGCGCCCGTCACCGTGCTGGTGTTCGGCCGCGTCAGCGACTTCAAGTCGGTGTCCCTGCTGTTCCAGGGCAAACCGATCGAGCTGGCCGGTTACGCGGTGACGAGCCCGATCGGATCGTCGATCGCGATCTGCGTCGAGCGCAGCGACCAGGCCTACCCGGTGGCCTACCACGAGTACGGGCACCTGCTCATCTCGAACTCCTTGTATGGCCTCCCGCTGTGGCTGAAGGAAGGGCTGGCCGAGTTCTACGGGACGTTCGACCTCTCGGAAGACGGGCGCCGCGCGACGCTCGGGAAGCCGGTGGCGCCCGAGGAGATCGGCCTGCTGCGGGACCGGCTGCTGCCGATGTCCGAACTGCTGGCGGCCGACGAGGGATCGAAGCTGTACAACGTCGGCGCCGATCGGGACCTCTTCTACGCGCAGAGCTGGGCGTTGGTGCACTACCTGATGCTCGGAAACCCGGACCGGGCCCGCCAGTTCGAGGACTTCCTCCAGCGACTGGCGGTCGGCGTCCCGGCCGCCAGGGCCTACACCGACTCGTTTCCGCAGTCCGAGAAGCTCGAAGCCGAGGTGTCGGCCTACATCGGCCGGATGACGATCAAGGTCCGCCAGGTCCCGTTCACCGATCGCGTCTCGGGCGCCACCGACTACACGTTGACGCGCATGACCCCGGCCGAGGCCATCGCCGTGCTGGGCTCCGAACTCACCAGGCAGCGCCGGTTCGACGAGGCGAAGGCGCGGTTCGACCAGGCGATCAAGCTCGCCCCGGAGACCGCGTCGGCCCAGACCGGGCTTGGCCTCGTCTTCACGCTGCAGGGCCTGACCACCGAGGGACTGCGCGCGCTGCGGAAAGGGGCCGAACTCGCGGACGGGGACGCCATGGCGCACTTCGCCTTCGGATACGGGGCCCTGCAGTGCATCTCGGCGGATTGCCTGCGCGAGCAGGGGGGCAAGGAGACGGCGAGGCGCGAGTTCCAGCGCTCGGTGGACCTCCTCCCGCAGTTCCCGGAGGCGCTCGCCCTGCTCGGCTGGGCGGAGGCGTTCGGAGGAGGCGACCTCGCCTCGGCGGAGCGACACCTCCTCCAGGCGATCGAGTTCCTGCCGGGCCGCGACGACTACCGCCTCAACCTCGCGCAGGTGTACTTGCGGCGCAACGAGTTCACCAAGGCGCGGGCGCTGCTCGGGCCGATCGCCGCGTCGTCGCCGAGCCCCGCCCAGAAGGCATCGGCGCGACAACTGCTCGGCCAGGCAGCCGAGATGATGCGGATGGCCGAACTGCGCGCCGCGCCACCACTCCCAGCGGATCCAGCCGCCCCCGCGCTGGAGCCCGGGCCGCCGTCCAGCGGCACGCGGGGGGCCGGTTCGGAAGTGGTTCCTGTCTACCGCGACACCAAGGAAGGGGAGCGTCGGGTCCAGGGCGAGCTGTCGGCGATCGAATGCCGGGCCGGGGCTGCCGTGGTCGTCGTCCGGGTCGGCGCCGTCTCACACCGGTTCTGGGCGCCCTCGCTCGACAAGATCGACTTCATCACCTACCGGAACGATCTGAAGGGCAGCGTCTCGTGCGGGCCCCAGGGCGGGGCCATGCAGGTGTACCTCACGTCGCGCGCCGCGGCGCCGGGTGAGCCCGCGCTGCCCGCCGGGACGGAGGGTCGGGCCGTGGCGATCGAATACCTGCCCGTGAAGTGACCGCTCCGGGCTCACCGCGTGCCGAGGCTGCGGATGAGCGTCAGCATCATGTCGATGGCGACCGTGTTGTGGCCGCCTCGCGGGATGATGATGTCGGCGTACCGCTTGGTCGGCTCCACGAACTCCAGGTGCATCGGCTTGACGGTGTTCAGGTACTGATCGATCACCGACTCCATCGTCCGGCCGCGCTCGGCCACGTCGCGCTGCAGCCGCCGGATGAACCGCGTGTCGTCGTCGGTGTCAACGAACACCTTCACGTCCATCAGGTCGCGCAGCGCCGCGTCGGCGAAGATCAGGATCCCCTCGACGATGATGATCTGCCTGGGCTGCACGGTGTCGGTCGTCTGCCGCCGCGCGTGGCGCGCGAAGTCGTAGGCGGGGAGTTCGACGGGGTGCCCGGCGCGCAGCTGGTTGACGTGCCGGACCATCATGTCGGTTTCGAGCGAATCGGGGTGGTCGTAGTTGAGCGCCGCCCGCTCCTCGAGCCGGAGTTCGGGGTGGTCGTAGTAGTAGCGATCGTGTTCGAGCACGAGCACGTGGTCGTTGCCCATGCTCTCGACGATGCGGCTGACCACGGTCGTCTTGCCGGATCCCGACCCGCCCGCCACGCCAATCACCACCGGAACGCCCTTCATGACACCTCCAGATGCGGGCTCAAGAATACCAGAGCTCGCGGCTCGCGGCGCACGGCTGGCAGTGGGTCGCGGCGCACGGCTGAAGCCGTGCGCTATCTGAGATGACCATACGCTGGATCCTCAGATAGCGCAGGGCTTCAGCCCTGCGCAGCACGGCCCTCAGCCCCCGAGCAAAGGATCGATGGCCGCCGCAAAGGCCGAGAACGGTTGCGCCCCGACGATCGTCTGGGTGTTGACGAAGAAGGTGGGCGTCCCGCCGACTCCCTGCGTGATGCCCGCCTGCTCGATGGCGAGGATGCCGTCGCGCAGGCCGGGGGTCGCCAGGCAGGCGTCGACGTACTCGGATGTGATCCCGATCCGTGAGACCACGCTCTTGATGGCGCCGACGTAGTTGGCGGAGTAGGCCCACGAGCCCTGGTTCCGGAACAGCGTGTCCACGGTCGTGAAGTAGTTGCTGCCCGAGCACCGGGCCACCATGGCGGCGGCCATCGGCGCCTCGCCTTCGATCTGCAGCAGGGGAAAGTCGCGGAAGACGAACTTCACCTTGCCCGTGTCGATGTAGGTCGTCTTGATCTGCGGAAACGTCGAGACGTGGAACGACATGCAGTAGGAGCAGGCCAGCGACGAGGTACTCGATCATCGTCACGGGCGCGCTGGCGCTGCCGAGCGTCTTCTCCGCCAGCATCTCCGAGAGCGAAGGCAGAACAGGGGGAGTCGTCGGCGCGACCGGCGACGACGAGGAGCAGGCCGTCGTGGCGAGCGCGACCGTGGCCGCCAGCAGGCCGGCGGCGATTCGATGCGGCGTCATGGTTCGGTCTCCTCCGTCTGACAGCGGCCGTCGGCCAATCGTACGTAGGGCGGGGCTTCACCCCTCGACGTGGCTGGGGGTGCCCTGAGCATGTCGAAGGGCAGCCCCGCCGTGACGCCGGGCCTGAAGGCCCGGCCTACGTACAAGGCGGTTCCCAGCCTGCTTTCACGCCCGCGCCAGCGCCCTGGCCACGTCCAGCGTCGCGTCCACCTCGGCGGCGTTGTTGTAGATGTGGCACGACTGCCGCACCGCCGCGTCGCCCGACGCGCGGACCCGGATCTTCTTCCGCCCCCACAGCTCGTCCTGCAGCGCGCGGCCGGTCACGCCGGCGACGCCCCACGTCGTGATGCCGGCCGAGAGCTCCGGGCTGACTGGCGTCACCACCGTGGCGCCGGGGATCCGGCCCAGCCCTTCCCGCAGGCGCGAGCCGAGGAACCGGATGCGGGCCTCGATCCGGTCGCGCCCGATGCGATCCACGAAGTCGATCGCGGTCTCGAGGCCGCGCAGGAGACTCTGGTTGAGGGTGCCGTACTGCTGCAGCCGGAACATGCCGTCGGCGTAGTTGTTCCACTGCGAGCTGGCGAGCGTCGTCCACACGCGGGCCTGCGCGTCCTGGCGGAGGTAGAGGAACCCGTTCCCCTTGGGCGCCAGCATCCACTTGTGCGGCGAGGAGAAGTAGGCGTCGCAGCCGATGTCGCGCACGTTGACGTGGAGCTGGCCGACCGCCTGCGCGCCGTCGATGACCGAGAAGATCTGGCGCTCGCGCGCCATCGCGGCGAGGCGCTCGACCGGCAGCACGATGCCGTGGCCCGACGTGACGTGCGGCACGGCGAGCACCCGCGTGCGCGGCGTGACCGCCGCGGCGAAGGCCCGCACGATCTCGTCCGGGTCCTTCACGCCGGTCGGCACCGGCACCTCGCGGACGACGACGCCGTGGCGCTTCTGCCGGACGTCCCAGCCGGACCGGCCGCCGGGGTGCTCCTTGTCGGTGATGAGCACCTCGTCGCCCGCCTTCAGGTCGAGCCCGTTCGCCACCAGGTTCATCGCCATGGTGGCGTTGGCGGTCAGCCCGATTTCCTCCATGGCGCAGTGGACGAAGTCGGCGAGTTTCTGGCGGACGCCCTTCTCGGGCCGGTAGCCGGCGAGCCGCTCGGGCCGGTCGGCGCTGAAGTCCCACTCCGCCAGGCTCTCTTCGACGTAGCGAAGGTGCTCGGCGACGGCGTCCACCACCACCCGCGGCGAGGCGCCGAGCGTGGCGGTGTTGAAGTAGGCCTGGCCCTCGGGAATGAGGAACTGCCAGCGAAGATGGTTCCAGTACGACTCGCCGTCGGACGGGAGTTCCTGGAACGCGGCCGCGCCCTCCCGCAGGCCGAGCGCCGAGGAGGCCGCCACGGCGGCGGGGACGGCGAGCAGCGACTTCACGCAGTCACGGCGGAGCATGGCACCCTCCACGGCACGGGCTGCTGGCGGGCTGACGGCCGACGGCTGACGGCCGACGGCCGTGTCACGCGTGACCGGCGTGATACCGCCTTCGGCCGTCAGCCGTCAGCCGTCAGCCTGCCATGAGACTGCAAATGGCGGCCACGTTGACGATGTCGTCCACGCTGCACCCGCGGGACAGGTCGCAGTACCGGCTTCCTGAGCCCCTGGACGATCGGCCCGACCGCTTCGGCGCCGGCGATCCGCTCGGTCAGCTTGTAGCCGATGTTCCCGGCGTTGAGGTCGGGGAACACCATCACGTTGGCCCGGCCGGCCACCGGGGATCCCTTGCACTTCCGCTCGCCGATCGAGGCGACGAGCGCGGCGTCGGCCTGCATCTCGCCGTCCACCATCAGCTCCGGCGCCTTCTCGCGGACGATGGCGGTGGCCTTCTGCACCTTCTCGACCAGCGGGTGGGTCGCGCTGCCCTTGGTCGAGAACGAGAGCATCGCTACCCGCGGCTCGAGGCCGGTCACCGCCTGGAAGTTCCTCGCCGAGCTGATCGCGATGTCGGCGAGCTGCGCCTCGTTCGGGTCCGGGTTGACGGCGCAGTCGGCGAAGCAGAGCATGCGCCCGTCGGCGAGCACCATGATGAAGTAGCTGCTCACGATCGAGATGCCCGGCGCCACCCCCACGGTGTGGATCGCGGCGCGGATGACGTCGCCGGTGGACGAGACGTTGCCGCCGACGACGACCTTGACGCGGTCGGTCTCGAGCATCAGCCCCGCGAAGTAGAGCGGCTGCCGCACCAGCGCGGCCGCCTGCTCGAGCGTCAACCCCTTGGCCTTTCGCTTCTCGAACAGCAAGCCGGCGAACTCGCCGGCCCAGGGGCTCGCGGCCGGATCGACGATCTCGATGCCGCCGAGATCGAGTCCCGCGCCGGCCGCGGACGCGCGGATGGCCGCCGCGGCGCCGACGAGCACCGGCGTGGCGATCGCCCCGTCGCGGAGCAGGAGGGCAGCCTTCAGGACGCGGGCGTCCTCGGCGTCGGGGAAGGCCACGGTGAAGCAGCGGCGTGCCGCGCTGGCACGGGTGGTGGTGATGAAGGCGTTTTCAGGCATAAGGAAGCAGTAAGAAGCTGGAAGTACCAGAGTACCAGAGTACGAAGTACGACGTTGTACGTAGGCCGGGCCTTCAGGCCCGGCGCGTCGGCGGGGCTGAAGCCCCGCCCCACGTACGGAGGCCGCACTCCTGATCCGTGATCCCTGACCCCTGATCCCCGAACCCAGACCCCCGATCGACCCTAGCCCGGGAACGGCAGCGACTTGACCGCCCGCACCGTGTCGCGGGCGAGGATCAACTCCTCGTTGGTCGGGATGACGTACACCGGCACCCGGCTCGTGTCGGAGCTGATGAGCATCTCCCGTCCGCGGATGGCCTTGCTGTTCCGGGCGTCGTCGATCTCGATGCCGAGCCACTCCATGTCGGCGAGGATCTTCTTGCGGATGGCCGGACCGTTCTCGCCGATCCCCCCGGCGAAGCAGATCGCGTCGGTGCCGTTCATCGCGGCCATGTAGGCGCCGATGTACTTCTTCACCCGGTAGCAGAACATGTCGATCGCCAGGATGGCGCGGCGGTCCTGGTGCTCCTCGGCCTCGCCCTCGAGATCGCGCATGTCGTTGGTCAGCCCCGAGATGCCCAGCAGGCCGGAGCGCTTGTTGAGGGTCGAGAAGATCTCGTCGATGCTCGTCCCCTCCTTGTGCATCAGGAACTCGATGACGGTGGGGTCGATGTCGCCGCTGCGGGTCCCCATCATCAGCCCCTCGAGCGGCGTCATGCCCATCGAGGTGTCCACCGACTGGCCCCCCTTGATCGCGCAGGCCGAGCAGCCGTTGCCGAGGTGGACGGTGATGATGTTGGTTTCCTTGCGCTGCTTGCCGGTCAGCTTCCGGTACCGGAACGCGATGAAGCGGTGCGAGGTGCCGTGGAAGCCGTACCGGCGGATCTTGAACCGGCGGTAGAGCTGGTACGGGATCGCGTAGAGGTAGGCCGCTTCCGGCAGCGTCGAGTGGAACGCCGTGTCGAACACCGCCACCTGCGGCATCGTCGGGCCGAACAGCTCGGTGGCCGCGTAGATGCCCTTCAGGTTGGCCGGGTTGTGCAGCGGCGCCAGCTCGATGCACTCCTGCAGGCCGGCGATGACCGCCTTGTCGATGAGGTGCGACCCCTTGAACCGCTCCGCGCCGTGCACCACGCGGTGGCCGATCGCGTGGATGTCGGAGAGGCTCGAGACGCCCGGGATGCACGTCTCGGGGGCCATGACCCAGTTGATGACGTGGGCCAGCGCCGCCTTGTGGTCGCGCAGCGGCATCGCGCCCTTGACGGGCGGATGGTCGCCGACCTGGAAGGTGATGATCGCTTCGCTGCCGATCCGTTCGACGAGCCCCTTGGCCAACTGGCGGTCGCCGTCCTTCTCGATCAGGTCGGCGTCGGTCTCGATGATCTGGAACTTGAGTGAGGAACTGCCGCAATTGAGGACGAATACGTTCATGATCGCACCCTGGGGGGGCACATGAGTTGCCCCCCTATTCTAATCGAATCGTCGATCAGGGGTGGAAGTGAACGGTGAACCGGATCTGGCGGACGGGGGAGTTGTAGAAGCTGCCGAAATTCGGCGACGCGATGTTCCGCTGCACGTCCAGGGGCGAGAAGGTGTTGAAGGCGTTGATGACCACGAAGCCGAGCCACGGCTGCAGCCGGCCGATCCGGAACCGGTGCTCGATCGACGCGTCGAGCGTCTTGCGGATCGGGAAGCGCAGGCTGTTGCGGACGCCGACGAAATCGAGCTGCTCGTCCACGGCCGAGTAGGGGTAGCCGTTGCGCACCTCGCCGGCCACCTCGACGATCCAGTGGTGCGGCATCGTGATCCGCGCCCGCCCCACGAACCGGTTGGGCGTGTCGGTGTCGGTCGGGCCGTAGGCGTCGGCGCGGACGATCGGGCTGGCGGTCAGGTTCAGGAAGTACCCGTAGATGTCGTTCAGGTTCGCCTGCGACGACGAGCGCGTGTAGGACAGGTCGAGGTCGAGCATCGTCCCGCGCCTGAAATGGGCGCCGACCTCGGTGTCGCGGTAGAGCGACGTGCCGTCGGAGGCGAGCGAGATGACGCCCGCCGCGCCGGCGCTCGACGCGTCGAGCACCAGCTCGTGGCTGCCCCGGCGCTCGAGGTGGTTCGCGCGCACCGACACCCACTTGGCGATCCGGTGCTCGTAGCCGATGTTCCACGTCGAGCTGCGCGGCGTTTGGGGGTCCGGCGCGAGCACGTGAGTGTAGACGACGGGCGTGCCGAGGACGGTCGTGCCGTCGGGGCCGTAGGCGGTCTCGGTCAGGTCCGACAGCTGGCCGAAGGCGCCGGCCATCAGCGGCGTGCGCTCGTAGAACAGCCCCCACCCGCCGCGGATCGTCGCGTTCCGGTTCTTGTCGAGCGCCACCGCGGCGCCGAACCGCGGGATGACGTTCACGCGGCCGAAGACGCCGTCGCGCTCCACGCGCACGCCGTACTCGAGCAGGAGGCTGTTGTTGACGTGCCAGCGGTCCTGCACGAACGCGGCGACGCCGGTCGCCGAGCGGCCGCCGAAAACCGGCCCGCTCACCAGGCGCCGGGTCAGCGTCCCGTCCTCGCGCAGGATGTCGATCGGCCGCGTCTGCAGCTCGCCATCGAAGGTGGCGTAGAGCACGTCCACGCCCCCCTTGATCAGGTGGCCGCTCACGAACCCCGACACCGAGGCGCTCGCCTGCAGCGCCTCCGCTTCGCGCGACTGGTTGGCGTAGTAGATGCCCGAGTTCTGCTCGGGCTGCAGGACCATCTCGGTCGCCGACCCGTGGCCGTCCACCGACGTGCCGTAATGGGTGAAATGGACCAGCGTCTCGAGCACCATCGCGTGCGGCAGCTGCGCCGTGTCGCTCATGCCCGCGCGGTAGACGCGCTGTTTCAGGTCGGCCGTCGCCTCCGGCGGGTTGAACGTGTCGAGGTTGGCCCAGTTCAAGTTCTCGGGCGCCATCGTGAAGGTGCCCGACAGCGTGTTCCTGGTGCTGACGACGTAATCGAACCGCGTGAAGGAACTCAGGTTCTTCGTCGTCTTCCGCTGGTCCTGCGGGCGGCTGGCCACGTCGTCGGACTGGTAGCGGACCTGGACGCTCTCGGCGACGAACAGCCTGTTGGGGATGATCGGCCCGCCGACGGCCACGCGCGGGGACTCGGAGCCGAGCGCGATGATGCTGAACGGGTTGTTCGAGCCGCGCTTGAGGATGAAGGCGGGGAAGAAGTCGTTGACGGTCGCCGACCACTTGTTGGCGCCGCTGCGCGTCGAGACGACGATGATGCCGGTCGAGAAGTCGCCGAACTCCACGGCGTACGGATTGGCCATCACCTGGATGGAGCTCACCGCGTCGCCCGGCAGCTGCACCGGGCTGATGCCGGCCGCCGGGTCGAGCACCTGCGCCCCTTCGATCTCGAGGCCGATCTGGTTCGGGCGGCCGCCCTTGATGGCCCACTCGCGCCCGTAGGCCGACACGCTCGGCAGCCACCGCAGCTCGGCCGCCACGCTGCCCGAGCTCATCGCCGACTCGGTGATCTCGCGCCCGCTGATGCTCTCGACCGGCGAGAGCGGCTTGGCGAGGTTCATCGGCGTGTCGGAGGCGGGTGTGACGTTGACGGTCTGCTCGATCTCGAGCAGCTTGACGTCCAGGTCCACCGTGCGCGTGACCCCGTCGGTCAGCTCCACCGGCTGCTCGGCCTTGCGGAACCCCTCGAGGTTCGCCGACAGCTTGTAGACGCCGCCCTTGGGTACTTCGAGGCGGTAATGCCCGTCCTCGTCGGTGACCGTCTCCCCGGCCGGCTGACCGGCGGCGGTGGTCAGCGTCACCGTGACGTTCGGCAGGCGCATCTTGCCGTCGAGGGTGCTGACCGTGCCCGTGATCGCCGTGGGAGGGGGGGCCGGGGCCGCCAGCGCCTGGACCGCGGGCAGCCATCCGAAGAGGAGGAACACGCCAACGCCGAGGAGTTGCCGGTAAAGCCGTGCGCGCGTAGTCAATTCGCCATGCCTCGTCACACCAAACCCTAATAGTAACATCGGCTCATCAGCTGCGGCGGACCAGCAGGCGACTACGGCCGGCTGCGTTCGTAGATGACGACCCCGGCCACGCGCTCCCGCTCCCGGTAGTGGGCCCGGACGTACGCATCGAGGCGAGGGTAGCGCGACATCGGGAACCTGTCGTACCAGTTCCAGGCCGCCGGCGCGACGTCCACCAGGAACCGCGGCTGCCGCCGGTCCAGGTCGTCGAACAGCATTTCCCACGCTGCCGGGACCACGTTCGGCGTCGGGTCGTCGAGCCCAGACTGGGCGCGGGTCCCAGGAGTCGTGCCGGTCAGGTAATCACAGAACACGAAGCGGGTGCCGGCCGTCCGCCTGGCCAGGACGTAGACCTCCACGGAATGCCCCCACACGAAGACCGGGTCGTCCGGACCGCTGATCTGGCGCAGGCGGGCGGCCACCACCGCGTAGGGCGGCTGCGGGTCGAGTCGGTCCATCACGGCCGCGTGGAACACCGTCGCCACCGCCAGCGCCACCCCCGCCGGTACGACGACGAGCAGCACGAGCACCGGCCGCAGGCGCCTGAACCGATCGGCGAATCCCAGCAGCGGGCCCGCGGCCAGCAGGCACAAGGCGGGCAGGAGCAGATGAAAGTAGTGTCCGAAGAACCGGCGGCCCGGGACGAGCGCCACGATCGAGGCGGCCAGCCAGACGACCGCCAGCGTGCGTGCGGCCAGCTGGGACCCCGGACGGCTCGCGCCGGCAGCCCCCCGACGCCACCAGGCGCGGAGGGTGCGCCAGACCCCGGTCAGGCCGAAGGCGTACGGCAGGAAGGCGGCCGTCGCGACCATCGCCGTCCGCACGAGGCCGAGCCGGAGGGCTTCGAGCCCCGTGGGACCGGCGTCGATGTAGAGGAAGTTGTAGCGGAACCAGAACCACATGTCGGCGAGGCCGCCGTTCAGCCAGGCCCGCACGACGTAGATTGCCGGCACGACGAGACAGCCGGCCAGCGTGACCGCCAGGCCGGCCGCCGCCCACGCCACGGTCCGCCGCCGCGCCGCTACCTCGAGGGCCAGCGCGCCGCCGGCGACGGCCAGGAACGTCGCCGCCTGGTACTTGAACGCCACCGCCAGGCCGACGAGCACGCCGACGCCGAACAAGGTCTGCCACCGTGGGCTCCCGTCCCTCGCCAGGCTCCCGGCAAGCCAGGCGAAGGCGACGGCCTGTGGCGCAAGCAGGAACAGCTCTCCGTTGGCCGCCAGCGCGTCGAAGTCCGGCAGGGTCGTCGAAAAAACGACGAACAGGAGCGCCGTCACCCAGCCCGCCCGTGCGTCGCCCCACAGCCTGCCGGCCGCGCGCGCGAGCGCGAACGCCGTGAGCAGGACCGCGAGGACCACCAACAGATGGGCCAGCTGCGTGTTGTAGGGGCCCAGCACCCGGAAGCTGGCGAGGTACAGGTCGAACAGGGCCGGCGGCTTGTGATCGACCGTGTCGCGGTAGAGCACGCCGCCGCGCTGCATCGCCTCGGCCATGGTGGCGTAGGAGGCTTCGTCGCTCGAGAGCAGCGTGCGGCCGAATGTGGGCAGCCGGAGCGCCAGGCCGGTCAGCAGCACCAGCCCGAGCATGAAGGCGTGAGCGTGTCTGTGGAGAAGAAACCTCGGTGAGCTGGCCACTTGCCGCACTATACCACGGCGTTTCCCCCCCGCCGCGGCGCCGCTCGAGGCGGCCGTGCGAGCCTTTCGGAGCCGGTTTCGACGGGGTTTCGATCTAGGACATGATTTATTGGGGGGTCCGGGATATGATCGGCGGGTTGCGTTCCGGGCGGAGCCTCGTTTGACGCAGGTTTCCGGGGCGGCTGAACCGTGCCTGCGCGCGGCTGGAGGACATGTTGGGCATCTGGCACCTGGTTGGCGAGACCGCGAAGCGGCTCATGACGGCACGGCCGGGCTATATCCTCCTCGCCCTCTCCCTGTACGTCGTCAGTCTGTTCATTGTCGGTGCCCGGTGGCGGGGGTTCGTCCGGTCCGTCGGAGGCGAGGTCGCCGTCTGGCGGGCCTCGCTGGCGACGCTCGGCGGGATCGCCGTCAACAACCTCTTCCCGTCCGGCCGTCTCGGCGGGGAAGCGTGCCGGATCGCGCTCGTCCGGAAGCACGGCGTGGTGTCATGGCGGCAGGCGACCGTGTCGGCGGTGTGGGACCGGCTCTCGCAGGTGCCGGCCATCGCGATCCTCGCCGTGCTCGCCGTGCTGGCGCTCAAGGACCTGGCATCGAACTGGCATCAGTTGATCGCGTTCGGGGCCATCATCCTGGCGCTGGCGGCCGCCGGGTTCGCGGCCAGGCATCTTCGGCACTCGAAGCCGAGCGAGGGGGGGTGGCGCCAGCACCTCGCGCTCAACCGGGGGAATCTGCGCGTCTTCGCGGTGGCCATCGGCCTGTCGGGCCTGGTCTTCCTCCAGGACGTGCTGCGGATTTCGTGCGCGGCGCTGGCCTTCGGCGTCAGCCTGCCGCCGACCAAGGTCGCCGTGCTCTCGATCGTGTCGCTCGTCGGCGGCCTCGCGCCGAGCCTGGGCGGTCTCGGGCCGGTCGAAGGCGGCCTGGTCGCCGGCCTGATGGCGTTCGGCGTTGACCTGCCGACCGCGGCCGCGATCACGGCCGCGGAGCGGTTGATCTCGGTACGGTTTCAGTACGTCGGCCGGTTCGGCCGTGGTAGCCTTGCTGGGAGGGCGGTCGCTCTGGAAGACGATTCGCCAGGCGGCCTGGTCGCCCGACCCGCTCTAGTCGTCACCCCGCCAGGTCGGCGCGCGGTCGGACCGGAAGGCGGGGAAGTGTGTATTTTTTACCGGTGGGGGCAATCATCTCGCGATGACACATCTGGACGTGGATGAGATCGGACGCGACGTGGCGGCCGTGATCCGACGGGTCTGCCGGCGGCCGGTCGAGGTGGTCCCGCACAGCGCGCTGACGGCGGACCTCGGGTTCGATTCTCTCCAGACGCTCGAAATGGTGGCCGAACTCGAAGACCGGTTTGACATCGTCGTACCGATCGAGCGCGTGCCGCAGATCCAGACCGTCAGCGAAGCGGTCGACTGCGTCCGATCGCTCCTGGCGGAGAGCGCCCATCCCTGATGGCCCTGCTCACACTACCCAAGGCTCTGACCGTCGCGGCGCGTGGCGACGGGGGATTCGAATACCTCGCCGAGAACGGCCAGCCGTCGTCGACGCAGCCGTTCTCCGACCTGCTCGGGGAGGCCCTGTCGGTCGCCGGCGGCCTGCGCGAGGCCGGCCTCGCGCCGGGCGAGACGATCGCCCTCATCGTGCCGGACGCGCGCGACTTCCTGACCACGTTCCTCGGCGCGACCTGCGCGGGCCTGGTTCCCGCGCCGCTCTACCCGCCGGTCCGTCTCGACCAGTTCGGCGCCTACCTGCGGCAGACGATGCCCGCGGTGAGCGTCAGCCGGGCGGCGGCCGTCGTCACGACGACGTCGCTGAGGCGGGTGCTCGGGACGATGCAGTCCAGCGTGCCGTCGGTGCGCACGGTCCTGGCCATCGAGAAGCTCCGCGGCGCCGCGCTGCCAAGGGCGGAGAACGTCGGACTCGACGACCCGGTGTTCCTGCAGTTCACCTCGGGCTCGACCTCCGACCCGAAGGGGGTCGTGCTGACGCACCGCAATCTCGCCGAGAACGTGACGGCGATCGCGGGGCCCCAGGGGCTGTGCCTGGCGCCGTCCGACCGGGGCGTGTCGTGGCTGCCGCTGTTCCACGACATGGGCCTCATCGGCATGGCGCTGACGGTGCTCTACGGCGGCTGCTGGAGCGAGTTCATCTCGCCGCTGGCCTTCCTCAAGCGGCCGGGGCTGTGGCTGAAGGCGATCAGCCGCCGGCGGGGGACGATCAGCTTCGCGCCCAACTTCGCCTACGACCTGTGCGTGCGCCGGGTCCAGCCGCGCGACATGGTCGGCCTCGACCTGTCGTGCTGGCGGGTGGCCGGCTGCGGCGCCGAGCCGATCCGCGCCGAGACGCTGACCCGGTTCGCGGCGAAGTTCGCCGGCGTCGGGTTCCGCGAAGACGCGTTCCTGCCGTGCTACGGCATGGCCGAGCACACGCTGGCCGTCACCTTCTCGCCGCTCGACCGCGTGCCGCGCGTGGACGCGATCGACGCCGCGCAGCTGTCGGCCCACCGCCGCGCCGTCCCGCCGACCAACGGGCAGTCGCTGCGCGCCGAGCTGGTGAGCTGCGGGCGGCCGTTCCCCGGCCACGAGCTTCGCATCGCCGACGGCCGCGGGCACCAGCTGCCCGAGCGCCACGTCGGCCAGATCCTGCTCAAGGGGCCGTCGGTGTTCCGCGGCTACCTCGACCGGGAGGCGCTGACTCGCGAGACGCTGGCCGGCGGCTGGCTCCACTCGGGCGACCTCGGCTACCTCGCTGACGGCGAGCTGTTCGTGTGCGGCCGCGTGAAGGATACGATCATCGTCAACGGGCGGAACTACTATCCCCAGGACATCGAGCAGGCGGCGGCCGACGTGACCGACGTCCGCAAGGGGCGGGTGGTGGCGTTCGGCACGAGCGTGGACGCGGGGCGCGAGCGGATCGTGGTGGTGGTGGAACCCTCGAACTCCTCGCACGGTGCCGACCTTGGCGACCAGGTCCGGGGGCGCATCCTCGAGGCGACCGGCGTGCTGGTGGACGAGGTGGTCGTGGCGCCCGGCGGCACGATCCCGAAGACGACCAGCGGGAAGCTCCAGCGGAGCCGCGTCCGCCATCGCTACGAGTCCGGCGTCCTGCTCCGGCCCCGGACCGTCACGAGCCGGATGCGCCTCATCGGCCACGTCGTGCACACGCAGCTCGTCTACATGCGGGCGCACGCGACCGGGATGTTCCGGGAGTTGACGGGCCGCAAGTAGGCATCTCGAGGTCGGGGGGCCCCCCGCGTCGAGCACCGGAAAGGCAGCGCGCAGATGGACATCTTCTCCCCCTGCTACAACTACCTCGAGTCGCAGCTCGGCAAGGCCACCGGGTTCTACCCGTACTTCCGGGTGATCTCGTCCTCCGACGGCCCGGTCGTGACCGTGGAGGGCCGCCAGGTCATCATGCTCGGCTCGAACAACTACCTGGGGCTCACCCATCATCCCGAGGTGGTGAAGGCCGCGCACGAGGCGATCGACCGGTACGGGTCGGCGTGCACCGGGTCGCGGTTTCTGAACGGCAACCTCGACCTCCACGAGCGGCTCGAAGCGGAACTGGCGGAGTTCACCGGCCGCGAGGAGGCCCTCGTCTTCTCGTCGGGCGTGCTCGCCAACATCGGCACGCTCGGCCAGCTGGGCGGGTCCGAGGGCGCGGTGGTGTTCCTCGCCTCGGAAGATCACGCGAGCCTGTTCGACGGCGCGCGGCTCTCGCACGGCCGCATCGCGATCTTCGACGACATGGACGACCTGGAGCGGAAGCTGTCGCTCCGCCAGTCCTGGTCCAACGCCATCGTCGCGGTGGACGGCGTCTTCTCGATGACCGGCCGCGTCATCGACCTCCAGAGGCTGGTCGCGCTCAGGCGCCGCTTCGGCTTCCGGATCTATCTCGACGACGCGCACGGCTTCGGCGTGCTGGGACGGCAGGGGCGCGGGACGGCGGAGAGCCTGGGGCTCACGAGCGACGTGGACCTGATGTTCGCGACCTTCAGCAAGGCGCTGGCGAGCGTCGGCGGGTTCGTCGCGGGCGACAAGCCGGTGATCGAGTACCTCCGCCACAACGTCCGCACGCTGATCTTCTCGGCGGCGCTTCCGCCGACCTCGACGGCCGCCGCGCTGGCGGCCCTGCACGTGATGCAGAAGGACCCCGGCATCTTCGAGCGCATGTGGGAGAACGTCGCCTTCTTCAAGCGCGGCGTCGAGGCGCTCGGCTACCACACGCTGGGGACGAAGACGCCGATCGTGCCGCTGTGGATCGGCTCCGAGGGTCGGGCGTTCCAGTACTGCCGAGAGGCGTTCGATCTCGGCCTCTTCACGACGCCCGCGATGTACCCCGCGGTGCCCAAGGGCCACGCCATCATCCGAACGAGCGTCACGCCGTCGCACACGAAGGCGCACCTGCAGGCCGCGCTCGACATCCTCGAGACGCTCATCACGCGCCACCCGCTGCCGCAGGAGGATCCCGACACGATCCCCCCCGCGCGCGAGACCGACATCGTCGAGTACGCGACCAAGGTGCTGGAAGATCCGGACTTCGCGAACCGGGCGTAGGCAGGGGTCTGGTGATCGTGCGAAGTACGAAGTAGGAAGTACGAAGTACGAAGTAGGAAGTGCCTTCCGGACGACCAGTGCGGGCGCTCCGCTCAAGCGCGGGTGACCACCAGGACGGCGTTGAGCCCGCCGAAGGCGAAGGAGTTCGAGACCGCGGCGTCAACCTTCATCTCGCGCGCCTGGTTGGGCACGTAGTCGAGGTCGCACTCCGGGTCGGGCTTCCGGTAGCTGGCGGTCGGCGGGACCACGCCCCGCTCGATCGCCATCAGCGTCGCGATCAACTCCACCGCGCCCGAGGCGCCCATCATGTGGCCGTGCATCGACTTGGTCGAGCTGATCGCCACCTTCCGCGCGTAGTCGCCGAACACCCGCTTGATGATCGTCGTCTCGGTGGAGTCGTTGAGGCGCGTGGCGGTGCCGTGGGCGTTGATGTACTGGATCTGCTCCGGGTTGAGGCCGGCCTGCGCGAGGGCCTGCCGGATCGCGCGCGCCGGCGATTCCACGCCGGGCGCCGTGATGTGGGCCGCGTCGGCGGTGGCGGCGTAGCCGGCCAGTTCGCCGTGGATGACCGCGCCGCGCCGCATCGCCCGCTCGCGTTCCTCCAGGATGACGATGCCCGAGCCCTCGCCGAGCACGAGCCCCTGGCGGTCGGCCGAGAACGGGCGGCACGCCTGGGCCGGGTCGTCGCCGGCCGGCGCCATGACGCGCATGCCTTCCCAGGCCTTCACGACGCCGGGCGCGATCGGCGCGTCCGCGCCGCCCGCGACCATCACGTCGGCCCGGCCGGCCCGGATGAGTTCCGCCGCTTCGCCGATGGCGTGCGACGCCGAGGCGCACGCCGTCGAGATGCACAGCGTCGGCCCCTCGAGCCGGTACTTCATCGAGATGTGGGAGGCCGCCGCGTTGTACATGATGCGGGGGATCGTGAACGGGTGCGTCCGGTTCACGCCCCTGTCGTACATGTCGCGGTAGCACTCGTCCTGCCGCGTGACGCCGCCCATGCCGGTGCCGATGAGGGCGCCCGCCCGCGGCCGCTCCTCGTCGGTCAGGGCGAGGCCGGCCTCGGCCCAGGCCTCCGCCGCCGCCACCATGGCGAACGCGGCGTACCGATCGAGCAGGAGCAACTGGTCGGAGGTGAGGTGGTCGGCGGGATCGAACGACGGGACCTCGCCGGCAATCGGGTCGGTCAGCCGATCCCGATCGCACACGGTCACGCGGCGGATGCCCGAGCGTCCAGCCGCAAGGCCTTCCCACAACGCCGGGACGCCGACGCCCAGCGCGGAGACGGCGCCGATGCCGGTGATGACGACGCGGCGCATGCTAGTTGGCGGAAGGCTGGGGATTGGCGGCGAGCGCAGCCCGCAGCGCCTCGGTGACCTGGCGGACGGTCTTCATCTGCTGCGCCACTTCGTCCGGGATCGACAACTTGAACGTCTCCTCGAACGTGAAGAGGAGGTCCATGCCGTCGAGCGAATCGATGCCCAACTCGACGAACGTGGAGTCGAGCGTGACGCTCTCGGGAGGAAGCTTCTTCTTCTGCGCGATGAGTTCGATGACCTGCTGGTCGAGCGAATCGGGTTCAGGCATAGTTGGGCTGCCCCACGCAAAGTCGACGCTAGATTCTGACCGACCCGAACACCCAAGTCAATGCATTGGGTGTGCTAGGATCAAGATCCCGCGGGATACCCGGGGGTCGGGTCGATCTGTCGCGCCGCGAGCGGAGAGTGCCGTGAAGTTCGTGCTTGTCGACAAGGTGGTGGAGCTCGATCCGGGCCGCCGGGCGCGCGGCTACCGCGACCTCTCTCCCGACGCGGAGTACTACCGGGACCACATGCCCGCCTACCCCGTGGAACCCGGCGTCCTCATCCTCGAATCGATGGCGCAGCTCGGCGGCCGCCTCGTCCAGCAGTCGATCAAGCGCGCGTCGGGCCGCGACGTGCTGCCGATGCTCGCGATGGTGAACCAGGCGGAGTTCCGCCGTCCGGTGCGGCCGCCGTGCCGGCTCGATCTCGGCGCGGAGATCCTGTCGGTGCGCGCGACGGGCGCGCGCGTCGCCGCGACCGCCCAGGTGAACGGGGAGCCGGCGGCCGCCGCCACGATCACCTACGTCCTGGTCGGCCTCGACAACAACGCGCCGGGGATCGACCCGGCGAGCCTGGCCGTCATCCGCGAGTGGGGCGCCCGGACCTGGGCCGAGATGACCGCCGGAACCGCGGTTGACGCGCCCGAGGACGAGCAGGCCGGGGGGCGCGGCCGATGACGCGCGGACGGCTGCGCGCGGGGCTGTGCGCGGTCGCGATCGCGGCGGCGGCGGGCGCGGTCGCGATCGCGGCGGCGGCGGGCGCGGTCGCGGGCGGGGCCTCGGGCCCGGCCGGGCGCGGCGAGCGCGACACGCCGTACTCCACGTGGATCGAGTCGAAGGCCTCGCGCGCGTTCGACGGCACCACGCCCGAACTGCGCGGGATGAGCGTGACCTACCGCGTCGATGCCCACGTGTCCCTCCCGCTCGGCTTCACCGCCCTCCAGCTGTGGCAGAAGCCCGGCGTCGGCATGGCCGTCGTGTCCTACCACGACTACCGCGAGAACTCGGGCCAGGTGGTCCGCGCCTTCGAGCTGTTCTCGATCTCCGATCCCGAGCGCGCGCAGGGGTTCGACCGCTGCGGCTTCTTCCGCGAGGCGCTGGCGCTCTCGCCGTCGGGCGTGGAGTGGACCGCGTATTTCGGGGCGATGACCTCGTGGCCCGAGAAGACGCTCAACGACGCGCGCAACGCGGCCAACGGCCCGCAGCCCCACACCTACGAAGCGATCGACGGCCTGTCGGCGCCGCTCGAGACCCGGTCCTCGGTGTTCCAGGTCTCGACCGACTCGAGGTCCACCGACCCGGCCGCCCTCTGGGCCGCCATCCGCCCGCAGCTCGAGCGGAAGGACCCGCGGTCGGTGAGGTCGCAGGCCGCCGCGCCCGGACAATCGCTGCCGACGCTCGCCTTCCTCGGCGCGCTGCAGGCCAGCCTGCGCTCGGCGGCCGTCCACCGCGCGAAGCCGCTGTCGCCCGCCGCGACGCGTGTCGCCTTCACCCACAACGGCGCCGTCCGCCAGCTCGAACTCGCGTCGATCTCGTCCGACAGCCGGCGCGGCCGCAAGGCGGTGGACGCCGGGCTCGCCAGGAACGCGGCCGACGTGTTCCAGCTGCGCTACCGGATCGTCAATCCCGGCGGCGACTCGGGGGATTTCGTGCTGTGGGCGGAACTGCCGGCGGGCGCCTCCGACGACGCGCTGGCGCCGCCGTTTCCGCCGCTCGCGTGGGAGATGCAGCTTCGGTCCTACCTTCGGCTCGACTTCGAACGCACGCGCTGACGGCCCGCGGCGCGGACGAAGCCGCGACGCCCGCGATCAGGGGCGCGCGGGCAGCGCCTTCTCGTACATCCGGTAGGTCTTGTAGACCTCCCCGCCGACCTTCGCGATCGTCGTGTTGGCGGGGCCGTTGTCCTCGAGAATCCAGGACAGCTCGATCTGGGTGAAGCCCTCGTGCCGGGCCGACAGCACGAGGCGGTACATCAGGGCCGCCAGGATGCCGGTATCGCGGTATCCGGCACGACGCCCGTCGTCACGGCGCGCACCCTGGTGACCAGGCGCGACATCTGCAGGAACCGCAGCCATCCGAACGGCAGGAGCCGGCCGCTGGTGCCCTTCAGCACCTGGTTCACGTCGGGCACGCCGGTGGTGGCCGCCACCGGCCGCCCGTCGATCTCGGCGATGAGCACGCCGCTCAGCTTCCAGAGCAGGCGCAGGTCCCGGACGATGTGCCAGTACTCCTCGAACGTCGGCGGGACGAATCCCCAGTTCTTCTCCCAGGCCTGCGTGTAGATCTCGTACAGCTTCCGGGTCTCCGCCTCGAGGCGCCAGCGGTTGATCGAGTGGACCTTCACGCCGTAGCGGCGCTCGGTGCGGCGCGCGACCGCCGCGTAGCGCTCGATGGGCACCCGGGCGACCTCCACCATCCAGCAGAGAAGGTCCTTCGCCTTGGCGAAGCCCGCCGCTTCGACGTAGTCCACGTACTCGGGCGGGTTGCACGGCAGCATCAGGACGGGATCGACGTCGAACGCGTCGATCTGCAGGCCGGCCACGTGGTTGAGCGACGGGCTCACCGGGCCGCGCACCGTCGTCCGCCCGCGCGCGACGGCCCAGCGGTCCACCTCGGCGAGCAGGGCGGACGCGGCCCCGGCCGAGTCCGCTTCGAAGAACCCGAAGCCGGCGACGTTGTCGCCGAGGATGGCGTTGTGGCGATGGTCGTCGATGGCGGCGACGCGGCCAACCAGCGAGGGTCCGTCCCAGGCCAGGAACAGGTCCATGTCGGCCTCGGCGAGGAACGGGCTCTTCTTCGGGTCGAACTGCGGCGCCTCGGTCATGCGCGCCGGCGGGATCCAGTGCGGGTGTCCCCGGTACTTGCGGTAGGGCAGGTCGATGAACAGCCGCCGTGTCCGGCGGTCGGTGACTGGACGGACCTCGATCATCTCGGCGAACCTCCGCGCTCGGGCGCCCGCGGGCCGTCCTCGGCGGACCAACCCGATGGTGATATCGTTACACACTCGCCCACCAACGAACAGGGAGTCACGTGCGCGTCTCGGAGTGGATCATCCTCGGCTACCTCGGCTACCTGGTGGCGCTGCTGCCCCTCCGCCCGATCCCGCGCGCGCGCCGCCTGGCGGTCGCGATCCTCGCGCCGGTGCTGGCGCTCGTGGTGGTGCTCGTCTCCCGCCTGCCGGCGTCGGCGGCGGCGACGGTGCTGCGCGAGTGGCTGCCGCTGCCGTACGTCCTCCTCTGCTACTGGCTCTCCGGCTACTACTTCGTCCGGCCCCAGGAGAAGTTCGAGGCCCGGTTCCTCGCCTTCGACCTGCGCGCCCGCCGGTGGTTCGGCGCGGAGCACGCCGCCACCCGCGCGCCGCGGGCGCTGCTCGAGGCGCTCGAAATCGCCTACTTCTCCTGCTACGTCGTCCTGCCGGCCGGGATGATCGCGCTGACGATCGCGGGGCAGGCGGGCGGGGCCGACCGGTACTGGAGCACCGTGCTCGTCGCCGAACTCGCCTGCTACGGCGTCCTGCCGTGGATCCGCACGCGGCCGCCGTGGGCGCTGCGCGAGACGGACGCGCTCGACGGCCGGGGCGTGCTGGTGCGGCGGCTCAACCTGATGCTCGTCCGCGAAGCGTCCACCCAGGCCAACACCTTTCCGAGCGGGCACGCGGCCGGCGCGCTGGCCGCGGCGCTGGCCGTCGCCATGGTCTGGCCGGCGGCGGGGGCGGTGCTCGTCGTGGTGGCGGTCAGCATCATGGCCGGGTCGGTCGTCGGCGAGTACCACTATGCCGGCGACGCGCTGACCGGCGCGCTGACGGCCGTCGCGGCCTGGGGGCTCGTCGTCCTGATGGGCGTGTGACGGCCGTGCCATGCCTGCGCGAGATCCGATCCTCGTCACCGGCGCCACCGGGTTCTTCGGCGGGAACCTGGCGCGTCGGCTCGCCGAGTCCGGGGAGCGCGTCCGCGTCCTGGTGAGGGACGGCCGCCGTCCGGTCGCCCTCGACGGGTTTGCCTACGAGATCGCGGAAGGCGACCTCAGGGACGAGCCGGCGCTCGCGCGCGCGGCGCGGGGGTGCCGGCAGGTCTACCACGCCGCGGCGTCAACGGCGATGTGGTGCCGCGACGCCGCCGGGTTCGAGGCCATCCGCGACGTGAACGTCGGCGGCACCCGCCGGCTGCTGCGCGCGGCCGCGGAGGCCCGCGTCGAGCGCGTCGTCCACGTCTCGACGGTAGACGCGATCGGCCTCCCGCCGCCGGGCGGGATCGCCGACGAGTCAACCGACTGGCCGCCCGGCCGCATCGCGACGCCCTACGCCGTCACCAAGCGCGAAGCGGAAGCCGTCGCCCTCTCGGCCGACGTCGCGACCGTCGTCGTCAATCCCGGCTTCATGATCGGTCCCCTCGACCCGAAGCCGTCGAGCGGCCGGCTGCTGCTGCCGCTGACGCGCGGGCCGGTGGTCGCCTGTCCGCGCCGCGGCGGCAACAACTTCGTGGACGTCGGCGACGCGGTCGCCGGGACGATGGCCGCGATGGCCGTCGGCCGGCGGGGCGAACGCTACATCCTCGGCCACGCCAACATGACCTACCGGGAACTGTTCGCGATGGCCCTGCGCGTGCTCGGCCGCCGTGCGGTCCTGCTGCCCGTGCCCTCATCCTGCCTGTTGGCGGCCGGCCGTGTGTTGGAGGCGGCCGCGCGGCTGACCGGCGGCGAGCCCCTGCTGCCGGTCGAACTGGCGCGCGTCGCCTCGGCCGACCATTATTACGATTCCGGCAAGGCCATCCGGGAACTGGGGCTCCCGCAGACGCCCATCGAACGGGCCCTCGCCGACGCGTTCGCATGGTTGAAGCTCACCCGGGCTGACGGCTGACGGCCGACGGCTGACGGCTGACGGCTGACGGCCGTTTCACGCGTGCCACGCCGGATCTGGCCCTCAGCCGTCAGCCGTCAGCCGTCAGCCGCCGGCGCAAGGCGTAAGCCGCCCGGCCCTTGACACCCCCGGCCGGGCGCCATACAGTCGGGGGTCGCCCGCGCATTTTCGGCGTGGGGGCCTCCTGTTCTTACTGATTCATGTCGAAGGGTTGGACGATGAAGACGAGAAAACTCCTCACTCCGCTCCTCGCGCTTGCGATCGCCGTGGCCGCATTCGCCGTCGCGCCGCGCGCCGACGAAGGATTCTGGCCCTACAACAGCATCCCCCGGGCGGCGATCAAGGCCAAGTACAAGTTCGACGTCACCGACGCGTGGCTGAACCACCTCCAGCTCGCCACCGTGCAGTTCGGCGGCGGCACCGGCTCGGTCGTGTCGCCCGACGGCCTCGTGCTGACCAACCATCACATCGGGCTCAGCACGCTGCAGCGGCTGAGCACGCCGGAGAAGGACCTGGTGAAGAACGGGTTCCTCGCGGCCACGCGCGCCGACGAACTGAAGGTGCCGGGCATGACGCTCCGCATCCTGCAGAAGATCGAGGACGTCACCGCCCAGGTGACCGGCGCCATCACGCCGACCATGACGCCGCAGGAAACCGTGGCGGCCCGCCAGAAGGCGATCGCGGCCATCCAGGGCGAGGCGCAGACGGGCGTGGCGAAGCAGGTGGTGTCGCTCTACGCCGGCGCCCTCTACAACCTCTACACCTTCAAGGTGTACACGGACGTGCGCCTGGTGTTCGGCGTCGAGTACAACACCGGGTTCTACGGCGGCGACCCCGACAACTTCACCTACCCGCGCTACTGCATGGACGTCTCGATGTTCCGGCTCTACGAGAACGACAAGCCGGCCCAGACGCCCAACTACCTGAAGTTCGCGCCGAACGGCTCGAAAGAAGGCGACCTCGTCTTCACCACCGGCCACCCCGGCGCGACGCAGCGGCTGAACACGGTCGCGCACCTCAAGTACCGCCGCGACCTCGCCCTGCCGTTCTCCGTCGCCAGCAACGAGATGCGGGAATCGGCCATCCAGAAGTGGGCGTCGCTCAGCGCCGAGAACGCCCGCCAGACGACGCAGGAACTGTTCGGCGTGCAGAACAGCCTGAAGTCGCAGCGCGGCCAGCTCAAGGCGCTGCAGGACGCGACGCTGATGGCGCAGAAGGAAGCGGCCGAGAAGCGGCTGCGCGCCGAGCTGGCGAAGAACCCGGCCAAGCTGAAGGAGCTGGGCGACGCGTGGGACACCATCGAGAAGTCGGTCGAGGTCGCGCGGCAGATCGACGCCGATCGCAACTTCATCGTCAACGCGTCCGGCCTCAACTCGACGCTGTTCTCCCAGGCGCGCCAGATCGTGCGCGCGGCCTACAACCCGCCGGCCGCGGGGCAGGGCGGTCGCGGCGGCCAGCGCGGCGGCCAGCGCGGCGGGGCCGCGCCGGCGGCAGGCGCCAGGGGCGGTCAGCGCGGCGGGCAGGCGCCGGCGGTCAACATCGCGCGTGAGAAGATCAACCTGACGGCGTCGCTCGCCTTCATGCAGAAGTACCTCGGGGCGAACCACGCGATCGTGAAGCGGATCCTCGGCGACAAGACGCCCGACGCGCGGGCCGCCGAGCTCATCGACAAGTGCCGCCTGGCCGATCCCGAGATCGTGGCCCTGCTCAGGGCCGGCGGGCGCGCGACGGTGGACGTGTCCACCGACCCGATGATCGTCCTGGCCCGCGACCTCGAGCCCGACTCGCAGGCCGTCACCAAGCGGTATGAGGACGAGGTGACCTCGGTGCAGTCGGCGGCCTACCCGAAGGTCGGCCAGGCGGTGTTCGTCGTGGACGGCGCCAAGGCGTATCCCGATGCCACCGGCACGCTCCGCCTGTCCTACGGGACGGTGAAGAGCTACAAGGAGGACGGGAAGGTCATCCCGGCGTACACCTACATTCCGGGGCTCTACGAGCGGTCCGCGCAGCACAACAACCAGACGCCGTACGAGCTGGCGCCGCGCTGGGCCGACGCGAAGGCGTCGCTCAACCCGAAGACGCCGTTCGACATGGTCACCACCAACGACATCGTCGGCGGCAACAGCGGGTCGGCGATGGTCAACCGGAAGGGCGAGCTGGTCGGGCTCATCTTCGACGGCAACATCCAGTCGCTGCCCGGCTACGTCTATTACGACGAGAGCGTGAACCGCGCCGTGTCGGTCGATTCGCGGCTCATCGTCGAGGCGCTCAGGAAGGTCTACAAGGCCGACGCGCTGGCGACCGAGATCGCCGGACCGGCGGGACAGAAGAAGTAGACGGCACGAACTTCAAACTTCGTACTTCGTACTTCGAACTTTGAAGTACGAGGTACGAAGTGCGAAGTCCTGAGCCCTGAGCCCTCGGGCACTGAGCCCGCTGTTGTTGACAAGTGAATTGTCCGCTTCTGTTTGACAAGTGAATTGACCGCTTTCGCTACATTGATGCCTGTGGGCGCTGTGGGCCGGCCGTCGGTCTGTGCGGCCGGTCCAACCGGCTTGTGCGCGGCCGGATCTGGCGGCCGTGCACAGCCGGGGCAGCGTCCACGGGCCGACCCTGCGCATCGAAGTGGCCCAGCCGCTGTGCCCCACGCCACACCGAGTGGCCGCCGTCGAGATGCCGCCGCACGACGACCTCCAGCCCCGCACAGGTGCGGCGGCCGGGCTGCTTCGCCACCTGCAGGACGACCCGCCCGATCGTGACGGTATTGTCGCGGGCGACGACGCGCGTCTCCTGATGGCAGAGGATCTGGTCCAGGTCCACGTCGCCGATCGTGACCCAGGCCGGGTCGGGATCCCGCGGCGCGTGACTGAACGTCTCGTTGTGCTGCGGCAGGAACACGTCC
This sequence comes from uncultured Acidobacteriota bacterium, assembly GCA_963776495.1. Lineage (GTDB taxonomy): Bacteria > Acidobacteriota > Vicinamibacteria > Vicinamibacterales > Fen-181 > FEN-299. The sequence continues at coordinate 583,687 of CAVZMW010000006.1, forward strand.
CGCAGGTACGCATTCGCGGGGGTGATCGCCGCGATGCCCGCCACGCGCAGCTCGTTGACCAGTCGATCCTGGAAGGTGCGATTGAGGCGCTCGCTGCGCCCGCGGGCTTGCGGCGAGTAGGCCGGGATGTGCTCCACCCCAAGCTGGGCGAGGGCCCGCCCGACCTGGGTCAATCGCCGCTTGTCGACCGGGCCCTTGGCCGTCGGCGTATAGAACGCCCACCCCGCGCGGTCGCTGTACACCGCCATGGGCAAGCCGTCGGTCCGAAACACCTCTCCCAGGGCGGTCATCACCGCGCGCGTGCTTTCGGCCTCCCAGAACTGCGCGTACAGCACCCGGCTGGTGGCATCGTCCGGCACCGCGATGAGCGTCGGCCGCTCCTCGGGCGCGAGCGCGAACCACGCGTGGGTGCTGCCATCGATATGCAGGAGCTCCCCGAAGCAGGCCCGCGGCTCGCGCCGGCGCCGATGGCGCCCGCGCGGCCGCTTCGTGGCCACCAGCCCGGCCGCCTGCAACGCGTGCTTCACCCAGGTGTACGACACCGTGACCTGGTGGTCGCGCCGGACAATCTGGTGGAAATGCCGCACATTGAATCCGCGATACCGCTCCCGGTAGAGTCGCAGCACCCGCTCGAGCTCCGCGGACGCGACCCGACGTGGCGAGGGGACCGCACGGCGGCCGTCGAAGAACCCGTGACTGCCGCGCCGCTCGTACTCCTCCCGCCACCGGCGGACCGTCCGCGCGCTGACGCCGAGAATGTCCGCGGCCCGAAACCAGTGAATCTCCCCACTGAGGGCCCGCATCATCACCTCGTGCACCTGCATGACCCGCTCCCACTCGGACTCGGGATACCCCATCGCGCCTCCTCGGCTGCTCGGGGTATCGGTCCGTGACTGAAGCGGTCAATTCACTTGCTCTCGCGAGCGGTCAAATCATGTACTCGCTACACGGGCACTGAGCCCGCTTGACACCCGTCCCGCCCAGGCCCACACTGAAGCCCTCGCCGACGTTTCGGTCCCAGTCCCGCGCCTTTCACAAGGAGGGACGGCCATGCGTCCTGCCTCTCTTCGGTTGAACGTCCGCGTCTTCTCCGTGTTTCTTGTTGTCGGCCTGCTGATGCTGGTCGCGGCCAGCTACTTCGTCATCGGCATCGGCCAGGCCGGCCTGCGGAATGCCGGGGGCACGCACCTGCGGCAGATCGCGGACCAGACGGCGGCGGCCGTGGACACGTACGTGTTCCGGCTCGTCATCGACACGTCGGTTTTGTCGCACGTGCCCGAGGTGCGCGAGGCGGCCTCCGCCGGAAGCCATCGCCCGTTCGACCGGGTGATTGCGGCCGCGACCGACCGGGACTGGCGCCGGGCGGGCGCCACGGTGCCCGAGAAGAAGGAGGTCGTCGACAGCAAGGTGTCCGCGTTCCTGGCGGACACGACCCGGCAGAATCCGATCTACCGGGAACTGGTCCTGACGGACCGGTACGGCCGGGTCGCTGCCGCCTCGGGGTCCACCGACGGCTATCTCTTCGACAACGCGCCGTGGTGGAAGGAGGCGTTCGGTGACGGCAGCCAGGGCCGGCTCGCGGTCTCCGACGTCAGGCTCGACCCGCGCACCCGGACCTACATGATGGGCATCGCGGCGCCGGTTGACGACCAGACCGGGGGGCAGCTCTCCGGCATCCTGCGGATCGTCGTGGACGTGCGGGACATCGGCGCCGTCCTCGGCGGCGTCCGGATAGGCGCCACCGGCGATGCGGTCCTGCTGCACCGTGACGGGTCGGTCGTCTTCGCGCTGGGCAGCGCCAATCCGAACGCCCGGTTCTTCGCCACCGACCTGTTGCGGGAGCGACTCGCGCCCGCCGGGCAGGAACAGCTGCCGGCCATGCTGCAGTTCGGCGCCGTTGGACCGAACGGCGGGGCCCGACTGGTCGGGGTGGCGCTCAGCCAGTTGAAGGCGAGCTTTCCTCACCTCGACTGGGTGGTCGCGGTCTCGCAGAGCGAGGACGAGTTGTTCGGACCCGTGCGCGCCCTGGGCACCTCGCTCATCATCGTCATCGGCCTGACGGTCCTGGCGGTGCTGCTGTTCGCGCTGTGGTACTCGATGAGCCTGGCCGCCCCGCCCGAGCCCGAGGAGATGGACATGCACCTGGTCCGCCATCCGAGGGTCCACCGGATCGCCGAACCGGAGGAGAACGGGGACGCGGAGCAGGCCGAGGGGGCCGCGCAGCCCGGGGCGACCGAGAAGGAGACGGTGTAGCCCGGCCGGCGCGCCGACGCCGTTCCGATGGAGCGGGGCCGCATCTGGTACACTCGGGACCGGCCCGACGCGGCGTGGCCGGTCTCGAGGAGTGTGCTGATGCGGACGTGGGTTCGAGTCGTCGTCTTTACGGCCATCGCGCTTGGCGCCGGCGACCGGACGGTTGTCGCCGAGCCCGCCGGCGCAGTCGTGCGCGGCGAGATCGGCGCCCGGCTGGACCAATACCTGTCGCGGCTCGTCCCCTACGGCTATTCGGGCGCCGTGCTGGTGGCGAAGGACGGCGCCGTGCTGCTCGAGAAAGCCTACGGCCTCGCCAACCGCGAAACCGGGCAGCCCTACGCCATCGACATGGCGTCGTGCATCGGCTCGGTCACCAAGCAGTTCACGGCCGCGGCCATCCTGAAGCTCGAGACGGAAAAGAAGCTGAGCGTCTCGGACCCCATCGCGAAGTACCTGCCCGGCGTGCCGCCGGACAAGTCCGCCATCACCATCCACCAACTGCTCACCCACACCGCGGGAATCTCCGGCGACCTCGGCGGGCGCGACGAGGATCCGATCGGCCGCGACGCGCTGGTCGCCAAGGTGCTCGCCGCGCCGCTGGTCTCCAAGCCGGGCGAGCGGTTCGAGTACTCCAACGAAGGCTACAGCCTGGCCGCGGCCATCGTCGAACGCGTGTCGGGGACCGGGTACGAGACCTACCTTCGCGAGCACGTCCTGCTGCCCGCCGGCATGAAAGACACGGGCTATCTCGCCCCCGCGTGGCCGCTCTCACGCCTGCCGATCGGCTACACGGCCGAAGGGAAGCCGTGGGGCCGCGTCTACCGGAACGGGTGGCTCGACGACGGGCCGGGCTGGTACCTGCGCGGCAACGGGGGCATCCACTCGACGCTCGACGACATGTACCGCTGGCTGCTTGCCCTCGATGCGGGCACCGTGCTGCCGCCCGACGCCGTGAAGAAGTTCCAGACCGGTCACGTCGCCTCGATGGGCGGCGAGCAGTATGCCTACGGGTGGGGAGTCCAGACCTCGCGCCGCGGGACCAGGGTGATCACGCACAACGGCGGCAACGGGTTCTTCTTCACCGACGTTCGACGCTACGTGGACGAGAAAGTGGTCGTCATCGCGATGACCAACGAACCGACCATCCCGGCCACCCAGCTCGCTCCGCGTCAAATCGAGGCCCTCGTGTTCGGCGACGCTCCGGTCGTGGTGCCGCCGGTGGCCGTCGCGGTTCCGGCCGGCCGGCGTGAAGCCCTGGCCGGGCAGTACGCGCTGGCCGGTGGCGGAGTCGTGACGGTGCGCGCGACGGCGGCGGGGCTGGAGGCGATGGCGGACGACCCGATGCTGTTCGGGGCGCTCGGCGCGATCGCGCCGCCCGGGGGGCGGTTCGCCGAGCGCGAGGCGCGGTCGCTGGCGATCCTCGGCGAGGCGTCGAAGGGGAACTTCCGGCCGCTGTTCGAAGCCTTCGACGACGAGCGGCCGTTCGAGGTGGTCCAGGGCAACCAGGCGCGGTTCTGGCGCGGGTGGCGGGACGAGTTCGGGGAGTTCCAGCGGCTCGAGCTGCTGGGGACCGGCGTGGTGCAGGGCGATCCCGCGGTGACCGTGCGGCTGCGCTTCGAGCGCGGCGGGCCGATCCTTCAGCTGATCTGGGGGCCACGCCGCCTGCTCGGCTTCCGGAGCGTGCCGGCGACGGCCGTGCCGCTCGTCGCCGAATCGGCCTCGACCTGGATGTATTACAGCTACCGGGATTCGACGCTCGTTCGCTTCGCATTCGGGGAAGCGGGCCGCCTGCGCCTCGACACGCCCGGGGGCCCGCTCGAGGCCGAGCGCCGTTAGCCGGCGCGCGCGCGTCACTCGGCCCGCAGCGCCACCACCGGGTCCACGCGCGTCGCCCGCCGGGCCGGCACCACCACGGCGACGAGCGACACGACGACGACGAGCGCCGTGACGGCGGCGTAGGTGAACGGATCGAGCGCGCTGACGCCGAAGAGCATGCTGCCGATGGCGTCGCGCCCGAGCGCCGCGATCGTGAGCGCCAGCCCCAGGCCGGCCAGGAGGCCGACGGCCACCTGCCGCGACCCCTGCCGCAGGACCATGCCGAGGATGCGGGTCCTGTCGGCCCCGAGCGCCATCCGCACGCCGAATTCCTGCCGCCGCTGGTTCACCGAGAACGACATCACGCCGAAGATGCCCACCGCGGCGAGCACGATCGCCACCGCGCCGAACACGGTGAACATCGCGGCGAGGATGCGGTTGCCCGCGAGGAAGCTGTCGACGTTCTTCTGCGGCGTGCCCACGAAGTAGAGGGGCAGGTTCGGATCGACCTTCGCCACCTCGCGCCGGAGCGCCGGGATCACGTTCTCGGGCTGCTGGCCGGGATGCGGCCTGACGACGACGGTCGCGAACTGGGCGGCGGCGGGCGCGTCCGGCACCGGCCCGGTCGGCGCCGAGCAGAACGGGACGTAGAAGCCCGAGTCGTCGACGTTCGGGTTGTTGAACGGCCCCTGCATGCGGACGGTGGACACGACGCCCACGATGGTCCGCCACGGGCCGTAGGGGCCCGTCTCGCCGTCCCCGGTGCGGAACCGCCGGCCGATCGGGCTCGCCGTGCCGAAGTGCTTCTTCGCGAAGGCGGCGTTCACGATGGCGACCGGCTGCCTGGTGTCGAGGTCGTCGTCGGTGAAGGTGCGGCCCTCGAGGAGCTTCTGGCCGATCGTCTCGTAGTAACTGCCGGTCACCTGCTCGAAGTTGGTCGTCGGGCGGTCGCGCCTGACCTGGTAGACCTTGCCTTCGATCTCGATCGGCGCGTTGCCGGCGAAGGCCATCCGGAACCGGCTCGTCAGGGCGGCGGAAGCGAACTGCCCGGACCCCTGGAGGTCGCGGAGCAGGCGGTCGTAGAAGATCTTCCGGGAATCGGGCGTCGGGTAGTCGCCCTCCATCAGGCCCATCCGCGCCGTCATCAGGCCGCCGGTGTCGTACCCGTAATCGGTGTTCTGCTGGTTGAGGATCGACCGGAGCTGGAGCAGCGACCCGATGAGCAGCACGCAGGTCACCACGATCTGCAGCACCACCAGCCCGCGCGTGACCAGGCCGGCGCCGTGTCCCGTGTTGCCGCGCCCCCCTTCGCGCAGCACGTCCACCACCCGCGCGCGCGAGGCCATCCACGCCGGCAGCAGGCCCGACATGAGGGCGGCGACGACGGTGGCGACGACCGTGCACAGCAGGGCTCGCAGGTCGAGGTCGAACGTCATCCACGAGGGGGGCGGGTTGTCCCAGTTCCGCAGCGTGGCGGTCAGCCAGTCGAGGGAGAAGTAGGCCAGCCCGATGCCGATGAGGGCGCCGCCCCCGGCGAGCAGCGCGCTCTCGGTCACCATCTGCCGGATGAGGCGGCCGCGCGTCGCGCCGATGGCCGACCGCACGGCCAGCTCCCGCGCGCGCAGCGTCGCGCGCGCGAACTGCATGTTCATCACGTTCACGCACGCGATGATCAGCACCCCGACGCAGAACGCCAGCATCGTCCACATCGTGCCGCGGAGCTGCGTGCCGGTGAACTGGTCGATGAGGGGCTCGACCTGGGCCTTGTTGAACGCCTTGTTCGTTTGGGCGTAGGCCTTGGCGAACCGGCCGGCGAACCGATCGAACTCGGCCTGCGCCTGGTCGAAGGGCACGCCCCGCCTCAGCAGGCCGACGACGGCGGGGTTGGTGGCCTGGGGGTCGTTGCGGGGCCGCACCGGGAATTCGCTGTAGAGCGGGATCCACAGCTCCTCGTTCTGGGGAAAGGCGAACCCCTGCGGCATGATGCCGACGATCGTCGTCGGCTTGCCGTTGAGCCGCACCGTCATGCCCAGCACGTCGGCCGCGCCGCCGAAGTCGCGCTGCCAGATGCCGTAGCCGATGATCGCCACCTTCTCGGCGCCGGGCTTGTTGTCGGCGGCGGTGAAGTCGCGTCCCTTGAACGGCGCGATGCCGAGCAAGCGGAAGAACGCCTCGGTGACGTAGGCGCCGGTGTAGCGCCGCGGCTCGCCGTGGACCGTCATGTTGACGGTGGACCCGTTGAGGTAGGCGGCCATCCGCTCGAACGACTCCTGGGCCGGCAGGAACTCCTCGTAGTCCATCGCCGACACCTGCGAGTTGACGCCGAAGACGGTCCGGGTGGTCGGGTCGATGAAGCGGACGTCGGCCAGCCGCTTGGCATTCGGGAACGAGAAGCCGCGCAGCATGATGCCGTTGACCATGCTGAACTGCGTGGTGACCGCCGCGATGCCCAGCGCCAGCACGATCGTCGCCAGCGCGCAGAAGCCCCGCTCCTTGGCCAGCATCCGGAGGCCGACACGAACGTCGCGGACTGTCTCTTCGGCAAACATGGGCGCCCTCCCGTCTCTGGGGATAGACGGAGGCGGGCCGGTCCGCGTTCCATCGGTCAGCCCGGCGCCGACTCCAGAGCTTCGGGAAACTCAGCCGGAGCGCGGCCGCGGCGCGCCCGCCCCGCGTGATACACTCGGACACTTGAAATCCTGAGGCAGTCAACCTGAGATGTGGATCGTCCGTCTAGCGCTCCGTCGGCCGTATACCTTCGTCGTCCTCGCGTTGGCCATCCTGCTCGCGGGTCCGCTCACGATCCTGCGGACGCCGACCGACATCTTCCCCAACATCAACATCCCGGTCGTCGGCGTCGTCTGGAGCTACGCGGGGATGTCGGCCGAGGAGCTGTCCAACCGGATCGTCACCGGCTTCGAGCGCGGGACGACGACCACGGTCAACGACATCGAGCACATCGAGTCGCAGACGCTGCGCGGCGTCGGGATCGTCAAGATCTTCTTCCAGCCCGGCGCGAAGATCGAGATGGCGCTGGCGCAGGTGACGGCGATCGCCCAGCCGCTGCTCCGGTCGATGCCGCCGGGCACGACGCCGCCGTTCGTCATCAGCTTCAACGCGTCCACCGTGCCGGTGCTCCAGCTCGCGCTGTCGGCGCCCACGCTCTCGGAGCAGCAGCTCTACGACCTCGGCTCCAACTTCCTGCGGGTGCAGCTGGCCACGGTGCAGGGGGCGTCGATCCCGCTCCCCTACGGCGGCAAGCAGGCGCAGGTCATGGTGGACCTCAACCTGCCCGCGCTGCAGGCGCACGGCCTGGCGCCGGTGGACGTCGTCAACGCGATCGGGGCGCAGAACCTCATCCTGCCGGCCGGCACGTCGAAGATCGGGACCACCGAGTACGACGTCGATCTCAACGCCAGCCCGAAGACGGTGGCGGAGCTGAACGACCTGCCCATCAGGCTGGTCGCGGGCGCGCCGGTCTACGTCCGCGACGTGGCGAGCGTCCGCAACGGGTTCCCGCCGCAGACCAACATCGTCCACGTCAACGGGCAGCGGTCGGTGCTGATGTCGGTGATGAAGAGCGGCAGCGCCTCGACGCTCGACATCATCTCGCGCGTGAAGGACGCGCTGCCGCACATCCTGGCGGGCCTGCCGCCGGAGCTGTCGGTCCACCAGCTGGCCGACCAGTCGCTCTTCGTCCGCGCGTCGATCGAAGGGGTCATCCGCGAGGCGCTGATGGCCGCGGGGCTGACCGCGCTGCTGGTGCTCGTGCTGCTCGGCAGCTGGCGCAGCACGCTCATCGTCGCCGTCTCGATCCCGCTGTCGATCCTCGTGTCGATCATCACGCTCAGCTCGATCGGCGAGACGATCAACATCATGACGCTCGGCGGCCTCGCGCTCGCCGTCGGCATCCTGGTGGACGACGCGACGGTGACGATCGAGAACATCAACTGGAACCTCGAGCAGGGCAAGGAGCTGGAGCCGGCGATCCTCGACGGCGCGCACCAGATCATGGTGCCGACCTTCGTCTCCACGCTCTCGATCTGCATCGTGTTCGTCCCGATGTTCTTCCTGAGCGGCGTGGGCCGCTTCCTCTTCGTGCCGATGGCCGAGGCGGTGGTCTTCGCCATGCTGGCGTCCTACGCGCTCTCGCGGACGCTGGTGCCGACGATGGCGAAGTACATGCTCGAGAGCCACGCGGACCGGGCGGCGCGCGGGGGGCGGCGCGGGCTGTTCCGCCGGTTCCAGGCGGGCGTGGACACCAGTTCGGGCGCCTGCGGGCGCTGCACCGCCGCCTGCTCGAGCGCTGCATGGCGCGCCGGGGCCTGTTCGCCTCGCTGTTCCTCGCGGCGTGCGTGGCCTCGCTCGGCCTGCTCGGCTTCGTCGGCGAGGACTTCTTCCCGGCCGTGGACAGCGGCCAGTTCAAGCTGCACCTGCGCGCCCCGACCGGCACGCGGATCGAGGAGACCGCCGCGCTCAGCGGGCGGGTCGAGGACGTGATCCGCGCCTCCATCCCGAAGCCGGAGATCGAGAGCGTCATCGACAACATCGGCCTGCCCTACAGCGGGCTGAACCTGGCCTACACCAACTCGTCCCCGATCGGCCCGTCGGACGCCGACATCCTCGTGTCGCTCGGCGAGCACCACCACCCGACGTTCGGCTACACCCGGGCGCTGCGCCTCGAGCTGGCGCGCCGCTTTCCCGGCGTCCAGTTCACCTTCATCCCGGCCGACATCGTCAGCCAGATCCTGAGCTTCGGATTGCCGGCGCCGATCGACGTGCAGGTGGTTGGCCGCGACATCGACGCGAACCGGGCGTTCGCGGCCCGGCTTCGCGACACGCTCTCGCAGGTGCCGGGGCTGGTGGACCTGCGCGTGCACCAGGCGTTCAACCAGCCGCAGCTCCACCTGAAGTCCGACCGCACCCTGGTGGCCGAGACCGGGTTCTCGCAGCGCGACGTGGCGACGAGCCTGCTCATCGCGCTCAGCGGCAGCTTCCAGACGACGCCGACGTTCTGGCTCAACCCGGCGACGGGCGTGAGCTACTCGGTGGCCACGCAGACGCCGCAGTACCAGCTCGACTCGCTGCAGGCGCTCGGGAACATCCCGGTGGCCGGCGCGGGCGGCGCCCGTCCCCAGCTGCTCCAGGGGCTGACGGCGATGCAGCGCGGCGCCGGGATGGCGGTCGTCTCCCACTACAACGTGCAGCCGGTGGTGGACATCTACGGGTCGGTGCAGGGGCGCGACCTGGGCGGCGTCGCCCGCGACATGCGCCCGATCCTCGACGCGGCCCGCCGCTCGCTCCCGCGGGGGTCGGAGATCATCACCCGCGGCCAGATCGAGACGATGAACACGTCGTTCACGGCGCTGCTGGCGGGGCTCGCCTTCGCCATCGTGCTCGTCTACCTGCTCATCGTCGTCAACTTCCAGTCGTGGCTCGACCCGTTCATCATCATCTCCGCGCTGCCCGCGGCGCTGGCCGGCATCGCGTGGACGCTGTTCGCGTGGGGGACGACCATCAGCGTCCCCGCGCTGACCGGGGCGATCATGTGCGTGGGCGTCGCCACGGCGAACAGCATCCTGGTGGTGAGCTTCGCGAAGGACGAGGTGTCGCGCGGGCGCGACCCGGTGGACGCCGCGCTCGACGCGGGCAGCGCCCGGTTCCGCCCCGTCGTCATGACGGCCTCGGCGATGATCATCGGCATGATCCCGATGGCGCTCGGCTTCGGCGAGGGCGGGGAGCAGAACGCGCCGCTCGGGCGCGCCGTCATGGGCGGCCTCGCGCTGGCGACGCTGGCGACCCTGTTCTTCGTGCCGTCGGTGTTCGCGATCCTGCACAAGCGGAAGCGGGCGGTCGCCTCCGGCGTGGCGCTCCCGGGCGGCGCGGGAGTGGAGGAGGGCAACTGATGCGGCGTCGGTCTTATCCGGGCCCCTCGGCGGGATTCGTGTCGCGGGGCCTGCTCGTCTTCGTCGGCGTGATCGTCGTGGCGGGGATCGTCGCCGGGTGGGGCATCTCGAGCCGGGCCCGGGCGATGACCGCGCTCACCGAGGAGACACGCGAGCTCAACCGGGTCAGCGTTGCCGTGACCGGGCCGAAGGCCGGGTCCCCGCAGGAGGAGATCGTGCTGCCGGGCACGCTGCAGGCCTACGCCGACGCGCCGATCTACGCGCGGACGAACGGCTACCTGAAGCGGCGGCTGGTGGACCTGGGGACGCGCGTGAAGGCCGGGCAGCTGCTGGCCGAGATCGACGCCCCGGAACTCGAGCAGCAGCTGCAGCAGGCGCGCGCCGACCTGGCGACCGCCGACGCCAACCTGCGCCTCGCGCAGGTGACCGCGGACCGGTACCGGGAGCTGGTCAAGACCGACTCGGTCACCCAGCAGGACGCCGACAACGCCGTCGGGGCGTTCGAAGCGCGCAAGGCCGCCCTGGAATCGGCGCGCCACAACGTGGATCGACTCGAGCAGCTCCAGGGGTACACGCGGATCTACGCGCCGATCGACGGCGTCATCACCAGCCGCAACACCGACGTCGGCGCGCTCATCGACCCCGGCGCGTCGGGCGGCCCCGCCCGCGAACTGTTCCACGTCTCCTCGACCGGGCGCCTGCGCCTGTTCGTCAGCGTGCCGGAGCGCTACGCGCCCGTCGCGCGCAAGGGGCTGACGGCCGACCTCACGCTGGCCGAGTACCAGGGCCGCCGGTTCGCCGGCACGCTGGTGCGCACGTCGGAGGCGATCGACGTCGCGTCGCGGACGCTGCTGGCCGAGTTCGAGGTGGACAACCCGACCGGAGAACTGCTGCCCGGCGCGTTCGCGCAGGTCCACTTCAAGCTGCCGAGGGCCGTCTCGTCCTTCACCCTGCCGGTGAGCACGCTGATCTTCAGGGCCGGCGGCGTCCAGGTGGCCGTCGTGCGGCCCGACTCCACCATCGCGATGACCCGCGTGTCGCTCGGCCGCGACTTCGGGACCGAGGTCGAGGTGCTCGACGGCGTCGCCGCGGACTCGGTGGTGGTGGTCAGCCCGCCCGACTCGCTCGTGGACAAGCAGGCGGTGCGCGTGAACCGGCCCGCCGCCGGCGCGCCGAAGGGGCCGTCGCGGTGAGGCGCGCGGTGGCCGTCCTGCTCGGGCTCGTCGCCGTGGCCGGCTGCGCGACCGCGCCGGCCTACGTCCGCCCGGCGACGGTCAGCCCGCCGTCGTTCGCGGAAGCGGGGGAGTGGAAGGCCGCGCGGCCGAACGACGAGGCGCGGCGCGGCCAGTGGTGGACGATCTTCCGCGACGCGCAGCTGGACGCGCTCGAGGACCAGGTGGACGCCGCCAACTACACCCTGCAGGCGGCGCAGGCGCAGTTCGACCAGGCGCGCGCGCTGCTGCGCTACGCCAGGGCGGCCCGGTCGCCGCAGGTGACGGGCTCGGCGGCGGCCAGCCGGCTGGACCACTCCGAGAACACGCCCAACTGGAGCGCCACCGCCGTCGAGAACTACTCGGACTACCTCGTGCGGCTCGACGCGTCCTACGAGGTGGACGTCTGGGGCCGCGTCCGGGCCAGCGTGGCCGCCAGCCGCGCGTCGGCGCAGGCCAGCGCGGCCGACCTCGAGGCCGTCCGCCTCAGCCTGCACGCCGAGGTCGCGGCCGACTACTTCGCCCTGCGCGCGACCGACGCGGAGCGCGAGCTGCTCGCTTCGAGCGTGGCGGCGTACGAGAAGGCGCTGGAGCTGACCCGCAACCGCCATCGGGGCGGCGTCGCCACGGCGGTGGACGTGGCCCAGGCCGAGGCGCAGCTCGAATCCACGCGGGCGCAGCTCGTGGACCTCGAGGCGCGCCGCGCCCAGCTCGAGCACGCCCTCGCGACGCTGGTCGGCCAGGCCCCCGGCCGCGTGAAGCCGGCCTACGCGCCGCTCGTCGAGAAGCCTCCCGCGATCCCGCCCGGCCTGCCGGCCGACCTGCTCGAGCGGCGCCCCGACGTGGCGGCCGCCGAACGCCGCGTGGCCGCGGCCAACGCGCAGATCGGCGTGGCCAACTCGCTCTTCTACCCGGCGATCGCGCTGACGGCGAACACCGGGTTCGAGAGCTCGGCGCTCGTCAACCTGGTCAAGGGGGCCAGCGGCTTCTGGGCCGCCGCGCCCGTCGCCGCGATGGCGCTCGTGGACGGCGGCCGCCGCCGCGCCGTCTCCGCGCAGGCCAGGGCCGCCCGCGAGCAGGCCGCCGCCCAGTACCAGGCGACCGCGCTCACGGCGCTGCGCGAGGTCGAGGACCAGCTCGCGACGCTGCGCGTGCTCGACCGTGAGGCCGGCGTCCAGCAGGCCGCCGTCGCGGCCTCGGACCGGTCGCTCGAGCTGTCGAACAGCCGCTACAAGGGGGGGATTGCCACCTACCTCGAGGTGATCGTGGCCCAGAACGCCGTGCTGACCAACCGACGCGCCGCCGTCGGCATCCTCGCGCGCCAGCTCACGGCCAGCGTGCTGCTCATCAAGGCGCTGGGAGGCGGGTGGGACGTCACGCGGTTGCCGGCGTTCTGAACGTGCGCCGGCGGTCGACGGCTGACGACTGACGGCCGACGGCTGACGGCTGACGGCCGACGGCTGACGGCTGACGGCTGACGGCCGACGGCTGACGGCTGACGGCCGACGGCTGACGGCTGACGGCTGACGGCAGTGACCCGCTGCGCACTGACAGCCGTCAGCTTTCCTTGATCGCCGCCCGCATCCGGCCCCCGAGCAGCTGGCCGCCGAAGAAGGCGCCGACCAGCACGGGGAACGTGCTGAGCCGCCACCCCAGGCCGGCCCCGATCCGCATGGCGACGATGAGCGGGACCGGCGCGTGCACGGCGACGAACCACGCGAGCGAGAACTTGCGCACGCCGGCGCGCCAGAACCCGAAGGGCAGGTTGAGCACGAGCGTGGCGCAGCCGACGGCGATGAGCGGCATCCAGGCCATGTTTCTCAGAGTGTACCGGATCTCCGGCCGTTCCCGGTGGACGGACTTCCGCCAAGCTTGATAGCGTCTCTGGCGCAGGCCTGAAGGCCGTGAGGCGCAGGTCTGAAGGCCGTGAGGCGCAGGCCTGAAGGCCGTGAGGCGCAGGCCTGAAGGCCGTGAGGCGCAGGCCTGAAGGCCTGCGGTATCTGGTGAATACCCAGATAGCGCAGGGCTTCAGCCCTGCGCCGTGGCGCGCAAGGCGCAAGGCGTAACGCGCAAGGCGTTTGAATCGCCCCCTTGACCTGTCTACAACTGCAGGGTTCATCCTGGGATCAGCACATGTTGACCGTGACTCGACTGGCCAGGCGCTGCGGTCTCAGCCGCAGCACGGTGCTGTACTACGAATCGATCGGGTTGCTGAAGGCGTCCGGGCGGACGCCAGGCAACTACCGGCAGTACGGCGACCGAGAGGTCGATCGGCTCCGGCAGATCCGCGCGTACCGAAACGCGGGCCTGAGCCTCGCCGACATCCGATCGGTGCTGAGCGCTCCGGCCGGCGACGCGGCGGCGGTGCTGAAACGACGCCTGGTGGAACTCGACGGGGAGATCGAGGCGCTCCGCGGCCATCAGCGCGTCATCCTCGCGCTGCTCGGAAACAGGGGATTCAGGAGGAACCAGATGATCACGAAGGACAAGTGGGTGGCCATCATGCGGGGGTGCGGCTTCTCGGAGGACCAGATGCACGCCTGGCACGTCGAGTTCGAGCGGTCGGCGCCGGACGAGCACCAGGAGTTCCTGGAGTTCCTCCACATCCCGGCCGACGAGGTCCGCCGCATCCGGGAGTTCTCGAAGAAGGGACGGGCGTAAGGCGCAGGGCTGAAGCATGAGGCGCAGGGCTGAAGCCCTGCGTTATCTGATCAAATTGCTCCAGATAGCGCACGGCTTCAGCCGTGCGCTATCACCTGCTGCCTACTTCCGATAGTCGAGCGGCGGCTTCCGGTCGCCGAGCTTGAAGACGTAGACCGCGCCCGCGCGACGCCGGTCGAACTCGGCCCGCGCCTTGACCAAGTGGTCGGGGCTGGCGAACAGGTCCATCCCGGTGAGCGCCATCGTCTTGGCGGCCACCATCATCCCCTTGACGCCGATCGACATCCCGTCGGCCGCGACGGCCTGCCAGGTGTGGGCCGCCGTGCCGGGCACCCACGTGGCGGTGGTGAACTCGGTAGTCGGCACCTTCCAGCTGACGTCGCCGAGGTCGGTCGAGGCCGGCGTGAACGTCTCCGCCGGCGGCTGCACCTGGGCCTCGGTGCCGAGCGGCATCAGCGGGCCGATCATCGTCTTGCGCAGCGCGTCGGCGAAGGCCCGCTCGTCGGGCGTGTAGGTCACGCCGCCGACCGCCTGCATGTTCCGGCGCTCGAGTTCGGCCAGGTAGCCGTTGGGCAGGAGGTTGTAGCTGGCGCTGGTCATCTCGAAGTCCATCGTCGTGCCGGTGCCGAGCGCGGCGCCGCGGGCCGCGTCCACGATGCGCTGCCAGATGCCGTCGAGCACGCGCATGTCCGGGTGGCGCGCGAAGTACGAGCACTTCGGCGAAGTCGGGCACGATGTTCTCGGCCGCGCCGCCGTGCGTGATGATGTAGTGGATGCGCGTCTCCTGCGGCACGTGCTCGCGCATCATGTTGACCATCGCGTCCATCGCCTCGACGGCGTCGAGCGCGGAGCGGCCGCGGTCGGGCGCGGCGGCGGCGTGGGCCGCGATGCCGTGGAAGCGGAACTTGGCCGACACCATGGCCAGGTTGGTGGACGGGTTGGGGTCGTTCGACTGCCCCGGGTGCCACGGAGATCGCCGCGTCCACGTCGTCGAACAGGCCGGCGCGCACCATGTAGCCCTTGGCGCCGCCGCCTTCCTCGGCGGGGGTCCCGTAGAAGCGGACCGTGCCCGGGCGCCCGCCGGCCGCGAGCCAGTCCTTCACCGCGATGGCCGCCGCCATCGAGCCGGTGCCGAGCAGGTTGTGGCCGCAGCCGTGGCCGGGCGCCCCTTCCGCGATCGGCTTCCGCTCCGGCACCGCGGCCTGCGACAGCCCCGGCAGGGCGTCGAACTCGCCGACGAACGCGATGACCGGCTTGCCGCTCCCATAGCTGGCCACGAACGCGGTCGGGATGTCGGCCACCCCCGCCTTGACGGTGAAGCCGGCCGCCGCCAGTTTCTGCTGGAGCAGGGCGCTGCTCCTGGTCTCGAGATAGCCGAGCTCGGCGAAATTCCAAATCTTCATCGCCACGTCGGTGTACTCGGCGCGCCGCGCGTCGAGGCCCTCCAGCATCCGCGCCCGCGCCTCGCCTCCCTGGGCGGCCGGTCGCGGGCCCGCGCCCGTCGCCACGAAGAGGACCAGGACGAAACCCAGGACTTTCGACATGTGCCGCATGTGACTCCCCGCAGGCTCGATCCGGCCGCCTGAGCGCGGCGCGGGATTCGAGACGTCCGATCCTGATACTTTTCGGGCGTGCGATCAACCGGCGAAGACGGGCGCCGCCGATCGTCGTCGCCGGCCACCCGGACCAGATCACACGCCGCCCGGCGCCACGCCAACCCCCCCCGAAGTACTGGTACTGAAGTTACATTGCCCACCGCCGAGGTGGGAGGGTAAGCTGTGCCCTATCGCACGGAAACCTGAACCAGACGCGCGCCCGGCCGCCCGCCAATTCCGAGGGGGCCGCGGACGCGGTCGTGGTTGTGAACGTGGAGGGGTGCCGCATGCGGAGAGTAACCTACGCGCTTTCGCTCGCCTTCGTCATGGCCGTGGCCGTCGTCATCGTGTCGGCGCAGGGGCCGTCGCAGATGCCCCGCGGCTGGACTCACATTCCGGACAGCTCGATCGAACTCGGCGGGCACCGCGGGTTGGTCGCGCACACCAACCACCAGATCCACGTGAACCCGCAGGCCACCGGCGTGGCGCCGGGCGGCCAGACGCCGACGTCGATCTGGAACATCTACGTCGGTCCCGGGACGCCGTACGGCGGGAGCCGGATGATCGCGATCGTGGACGCGTATCACTACGCCACCGCGCTCAAGGACTTCAACGTCTTCTCGACCCAGTTCGGCCTGCCGGTCGAGACCTCCACCAACGCGACGGCCTCGTCCAACAAGGTCTTCCGGGTGGTCTACGCGACCGGGCGGCAGCCGCAGGCCAACTGCGGCTGGGCGCAGGAGGCGGCGCTCGACATCGAGTGGGCGCACGCGATGGCGCCGGGCGCGAAGATCGTGCTCGTCGAGGCGGCCAGCGCCTCCTACGCCGACCTGTTCAAGGCGGTGGACACGGCGACCTCGCTCGTGAAGGCGGCCGGCGGCGGCGAGGTGTCGATGAGCTGGGGCGGCAGCGAGTTCTCGACCGAGAAGTCGTACGACTCGCACTTCCCGCTCAACTCGGGCGTGGTCTACTTCGCCTCGAGCGGCGACACGGGCGGCGTCACGATCTACCCGAGCGTGTCGCCCAACGTCGTCGCGGCCGGCGGCACGACGCTCGTCTTCAGCGGCACCACCTTCGTCGGCGAAAAGGGGTGGAGCGGCACCGGCGGCGGCCCGAGCAAGTACGAGGCGAGGCCGAGCTACCAGTACATCGTGACGATGCCGGCCACGCTGAAGACACGCGGGGTGCCGGACATCTCGTTTGTCGCCGACCCGACCACGGGCGTGTCGGTCTACGACAGCACGTCGTGCCAGGGGATGAGCGGCTGGATGGTCTTCGGCGGCACGAGCGTCTCGTCGCCGTGCCTGGCCGGTCTCGCCAACAGCAGCGGCGGCTTCGAGCTCGACAGCCAGCGACAGCTGCAGACGAGCTACAGCCTGGCTTCGTCGTATTTCTACGACGTGCTGACCGGCAAGGCCGGCACGTATTCGGCGGGAACGGGCTGGGACTTCGTCACCGGGATCGGAACGCCCCGCACGCTGAGCGGCTTCTAGGCCGCCGGCGAATACTGTATCCTCTCTCGGTTGACAGACGGGGCCGCCGCGTATGTCGGCGGCCTTCGTCGTTTCCGGGAGCCGAGTCCTTCGATGCACAAATGCTGCAACGTATTTGTGCCCTCAGGACCAGGAGGATGCCATGGCCGTCTCGCGTCGGGCGTTCGTTCGCGCCGTCGGTGTCGGCGGCGCCGTCGTGTTCGGGCGCGACCTGTTCGGCGCCCGCGGGACCGAAGCCTGGACCGGGAGCGGCGGCCAGTCGCCGGCGCCCGGCACGGCGAAGCTGATTCGCCTCGACAGCAACGAGAACCCCGACGGCCCGAGCCCGGGCACGCTGGACGCGGTCCGGCGCGCGTTCCCCGAATCCTCCTTGTATCCGCACCGCGCGGGCACCGATCTGCCCGAGGCGATCGCGCGGTCGCTGCAGGTGCCCCGCGCCAACGTCCTGGCCGCGTGCGGGTCGGGCGAGATCCTCCGGATCGCGGTGCAGGCGTTCGCGACGCCGGCGCGCCCGCTCGTGACCGCGCTGCCCACCTTCGAGACCTGCACGAGCACGGCGAAGTTCCTCAAGCTCCCGATCCACGAAGTGCCGGTTGACGCCGGCCTGGCGCTCGACCTGCCCGCCATGGAAGCCAGGGCCTCGGAAGGCGCCGGCCTCGTCTTCATCTGCAACCCCAACAACCCGACCGGCCCGGTGCACGGGTCGAAGAAGGTGGCCGACTTCATCGCCAGGGTGCGCAAGGCCTCGCCGGGCACCGTCATCCTGGTGGACGAGGCGTACCACGAATACGTCGAGGACCCGGGCTACGCGTCGGCCATCCCGCTCGCGCTCGAGTATCCCGAGGTCGTCGTCAGCCGCACGTTCTCGAAGGTGTACGGCCTGGCCGGCCTGCGCATCGGCTACGCCGTCGGACGGCCCGAGACGCTCCAGAAGATGACCGGATGGCGGCTCGGGAACGGGATGAACATGCTGGGGATCCGCGCGGCCATCGCGGCGCTCGACGACGCGTCGTGGGTCACGAAGGGACGCGCGGCGAACCGCGCCGGGCGCGAGCACCTCCGCCGCACGTTCGAAGGCTGGGGCTTCAAGGTCGCCGAGTCGCACGCCAACTTCGTGTTCGCCGACATCCGCCGCAGCGCCCAGGACTTCGCGAAGCAGTGCCGCGAACTCGGCGTGTCGGTCGGGCGCCCCTTCCCGCCGCTCGCCACCTGGACGCGCGTGTCGATGGGGACCGAGGACGAGCTGCGCCAGGCGACCGACGTGTTCCGCAAGGTGCTCGGCGTCAGCGCCACCGTCGCGTTCTGAACGAGCGGCCGCGGCTCCGAGTCCCGCCGAACCGCGGGCGCTTCGGGCTCGCGAGCCGGCTCCGCAACCAGCCGCTTGACAATGTATATACAGGCGTCTAGACTACCGTCATGAGCGGTGCGCGCGCGAAGCTGTTCCAGAACGGGGGAAGCCAGGCGGTTCGATTGCCCAAGGCGTGCCGGTTCCCGGCCTTGCAGGAGGTGCTGGTTCGCCGGGAGGGCCGCCGCGTCATTCTCGAGCCAGCCGATGAATGGCCGGACGAGTTCCGTGCGTGCCTGGGCGCGTGGCGCGAGGATATCCCGAGGCCGGTGCAGCGTCCCATGCGTGCGATTCGAAATCCTCTGGCATGATGCCCGAGTTCATGCTCGACACGGACACGGTCAGCTGGGCCCTGAAGGGCCACGCCGGTGTGTCGGCCCACGTGCTCGAACACCGGCCGTCCCAACTCTGCATCAGTTCGATCACCCTGGCCGAAC
This sequence comes from uncultured Acidobacteriota bacterium, assembly GCA_963776495.1. Lineage (GTDB taxonomy): Bacteria > Acidobacteriota > Vicinamibacteria > Vicinamibacterales > Fen-181 > FEN-299. The sequence goes on from CAVZMW010000006.1 coordinate 602,403, forward strand.
TGCGGTTCGGTGCCGATGCCAAGGCGTCCCGCACGCTGCACGCGATCGTGGACACGTTCGTCCTGTCGGTGGCCGTGTTGCCGTTCGACCAGGCGGCGGCAGACAGGTTCGGGCCCGTGGCCTGTGCGCTGGCAAGGCGGGGCGAGCCCATCGGCACGTTCGACACGCTCATCGCGGCGCATGCGCTGTCGTGTGGCCTGGTTCTGGTGACCAACAACACGAAGCACTTCCGGCGAGTCCCCGGGCTCGAGATGGCGAACTGGACGTAGACGCCCGAACGGCCGCCAAACGCTACCGAGGCCGAAGCGCCAGCGAAATACTTACTCGCTTCACGGGCCGGAACGCCCGCCGGCGGCCGGGTCGTTCACGGTAAATGACACATCTCGCCGGGGTTGTCTCACCAGCTCTGCCTGGCGTCTCGATTGCATTATGATTGAATCATGACTGACCATCAGAACACTCGACGTGTGTCCATCATCGCGGTGGCGGCTCTCGCGCTTGTTTGCCTGTTCCCCCCGCAGGGGGCGTCGGCCCAAGAGGGAGGCGGGTTTGGCGCACAGGTTGGCGTGAGCGCCTCCCCCGACCAATTCTTCCTCGGCGCGCACTACGACACGGGCTACCTCGTCGAGCACCTCAGCTTCCGGCCGAATCTCAATCTTGGATTTGGCGACAGCCAGACGTTGGTCGCCGCCAATTTCGAGTTCGCGTACTGGTTTCCGAACCGCAACCAGCCGTACACGCTTTACGTCGGGGGAGGTCCGGCGTTGAACGTCTTCCGCTACGACCTCCCGGGCGGCACGACGACCAGCGCCAAGCCGGGCTTCAACCTGCTGGTCGGGGGCGTGCACAAGAGCGGCCTCTTCGCCGAGTTGAAGCTGGGCCTCATCGACAGCCCCGCGATCAGGTTCGGCGTCGGCTACGCCTGGCGCCGCTAGCGAAACCTCGCGTCAATCGGCAGGGGTCGGGGCGGTTTTCGTCAGGTGCAGCCTGTTGCTGACGAAAACGGCCCCGACCCCTGCCGATTCCCTGCCGCGGGCTGCCACGAACAAACGGGCCGGCGGGTTGGAAGCGACCGGGGAGGTCACGGCTTGTCGCCGACCGGGTAGCCCGTGCCGGAGACAATCCGGCATGTCCGCGGCGCCTCGAGCCGCCAGATCCGGGTGAACGTCTCCACCGCTCATATTCCTAAACCGCTTTGGCATTAGTCACCAAGTGTGCTATGTTCACGATGTCGTGAACATGACTTATTTTGTGAACATCAACGACGCCAACCCGGGGGAAATCGAGCGAGCGCTCGCCGAGGTGCTCCGCGACCTGATCGGGGAGGCCTCCTGGCTCCACGGCTGGACCGTCGAATCCGCCAAGGGGCCGGGGCGCCTGTGGGACCTCTACGCGTCCGGGCCGGCCGCAACGGGCGGCCGGGCCGTGCTTTGCGTCGAGTGCAAGCGCCACTTTCAACCCAGCCAGTTCCTCAGCGTCTCCGACCGCCCCTGCAAGGTCGGCCGTTGCAGGAACGTCTCGAGGGTGCTGGCCATGCCTAGGGTGTCGTCCCGAATGGCCGCCCTCTGCCGGGCAAGCGGCTGGAGTTGGTACGACCTCGCCGGCAACTGTCGTCTCCAGATTCCTGGCGTCTTGCTGATCGAGCGAACAGGTCGGGAACCCGTCAAGGCCCAGCCGCGCTCCGGGGCCAACCTCGGCACGCGAGAGGCCGGGCGCGTCGTCCGTGCGCTGCTCGCTCCGGAGAACGCCGGGCAGAGGTGGACGCAGCAATCCCTGGCGACGCACTTCAGGGACCTCGTCCCGTCAATCCCGGCCCCGAGCCTGGCCCTGGTGAACAAGGTCATCCAGCATCTGCGAGACCAGGCCTTCCTCGAGCCGCTCACCAATCGCGGCTTCCGGGTTCGCGACCATGAGGGACTCCTTCGGGCCTGGCGCGAGGCGTACCGATTCGGCCGTCACAGACGCCGCCCCTATTTCACGCTTCTGCAAGGACGGGCACTGCAAGAGAAGCTCCGTGGACTGGACGCGCAGAACCACGGCCGTCTTGCGTACGCGGTTTTCTCGGCGGCCGACAGGCAGGCGCCCACGGTGCGACAGCCGCGCACGTGGCTATACCTTGACGCGGACGTTGAACAGGAGTTCCAATCAGCCATCGAAGCGAAGCCGGTCGATTCCGGCGAGAACATCGTGGTCCTGATCCCAGACGATCGCAGCGTGTTCTACGGCATTGAAACCGCCAACGACCGGCTGGCCTGCACGAACGCCGTGCAGACCTACGTCGACCTCGCGCACGCTGGTGGGCGTGGCGAGGAGGCTGCGGACGCGATCCTTCTGGAACGGCTGAGACCGGTGTGGTCCGGTGCAAGTCAGTGAACGCCGAACCGCGCCTCGAAGGCGACTACGCTGCCCGACAGGTCGATTGAAGAAGAACCACCCAAAGCTCGTCGAGGGCTTCCGAGTCCTGCAGTTTCCGGCGTGCGCCGCCGCATTCACCCACCCGGAGAGCGTAGCGTTCGAGGGCCTGATGCTGTCGGGCGCACCGAACACCGTGCGCCTGCGCGTCGCGTCACTCCCGGATTTCATCGTGATGAAGGCCCACGCGCTGGGCGGCCGTGACAAGCCGAAGGACGTGTACGACCTCTGCTATTGCCTGAACGGGTTCCCGGACGCGATAGCGGTCGTCGCGACGGATTGGCGGCTCCGCCAGGGCGATCCGCTCGTCAGAGGGGCCATCGACATCCTCACGGAGAAGTTCAAGACCGTCGAACACTACGGTCCGCGGCAACTCGCGATCTTTCACGATTCACCCAACGACGACGAGCGTGACATCGACACCCGGCGCGCGTTCGAACTCGTCCAGAAACTGCTGAGCCTCCTGTAGCCTCGCCAGCGAATCAAGAATCGGCAGGGGTCGGGGCGGTTTTCGTCAGGTGCAGCCTGTTGCTGACGAAAACGGCCCCGACCCCTGCCGATTCCCCGACCCCTGCCGCCGGTACGAACAAACGGGCCGGCGGGTTGCCCCGCCGGCCCGACGTCTCACGAAGAACACGACGTGCACGGTCCCTCAGTCTCGCGAGGATGGCCTCGTGTAGCTTGTCGTCGCCGACTGTCCGTCCCGGTTCACGATCCGGATCCTGACGGCGGTGCCTCTCGGGAACAGCGAGGACAGACCGTCACCGCTCAGGACGAGCTGCGACGAACTGACACGCTGCACGCTCGACCAGGCGGTCGAGCGGCTGCCGATGTAGACCCGCACTCCCTGCTGGAAGCCGGCTCCGTTGATCTGAAGCCTGAACGGGTTCGACAGCGCCCTCACGCCGGACACTGATGGCGGCGGCGTCCTGGTGGACGCGGCGATGACGATGGAGCCGGTCTTCGTGCTGACGACGCCCGCGACCGACGCGGTCATCGTCCACTGGAAGGTGCCGGCCGCCGCGTAGGTGTGGCTCGGCGACTGCGAGCTGGACAGGGCGGAGCCGTCGCCGAAGTTCCAGCTGTAGGCGATCGTGCCGGTGCAGTTGGGATCGGTGGCCGAGCCCGTGAACGCCACTGCCGTGCCGACCCTGCCGGTCGCCGGCGCGGACGCGGCCGACGTCACCGTGCACACCGCGCCGCCGCCCCTCCGCCGCCTCCGACGGTCACCGTCACCGTGGCGAGATTCGATTCGGTTGACCCGTTCGACGCCGCGTAGGTGAACGTGTCGGTGCCGCTGAAGCCCGCCGACGGGAAGTAGGTCGCCACCGCGCCGACCAGTCCCACCGTCCCGTTGACGGCCTGCGAGACGATGCGATAGGTGAGCGCAAGGCCTGCAGGGTCGGTGGCGGTCAGCGTGACGCTCCTGGACGTGTTTGCCGCCGTTGACGCCGACAGGTTGCTCGCGACCGGCGCGGCAGGGCCGCTTCCGCTGCCACCCGGTCCGTTGTGGCACGAGTAGCAGCCGATCTGCTGCCCCTGGAACCAGTTCTTGGTGCCGCTCGCCGACAGCGTCCGGGCTCCGAACGTCCGCGACAGCACCGTGCCGCGGTAGTCGGTCCCGTGGCACGCCTGGCACGCCGTCCGGTTGCCGGCGGCATCCTGATGCGCCGAGACCCACGACTGGCCCACCGGGTGCATCCCGTGCGGTCCCCCGTTGGTCGTTGACGGGACCGTGGCGTGGCACGCGCCGCACTCGGCGATCTTCCCGACGTGTCCCTGGAGCGCGATGCTCTGCAGGTTGTCGTTCTGAACCGACGACGGGTAGATGGCGTGGGTCGAGCCGTGGCACGCCGAGCACTGCAGCCCGCCGTGACCCGACGAGAAGCGGTAGAGGTCGAACCCGGCGGCGGGCGTGTTGGCGCTCGTCGCGAACGTCATGTCGCCGGCGGCGCGCGGCGTCCCGGCGGACGAGAACACCGTGGCGTACCGGATCTGCCCGGCGTTCATCGTCGCCGTGCCGGTGTGGCAGTTCTGGCACGTCGGCTCGTCCAGCCAGCCGGTGCGGCCCGGGTTGCCCACCGAGCTGAGCGGCCCGTGGCAGTTCTGGCACTGGATGGCCAGCGTGCCGTCGGACGCCACGGCGTTGCCCATCGCCCCGCGCAGGCAGCGCGTCACCGATCCCGGATGGCAGTTGTAGCACGCCGTCCGGTTGCTGCTCGAGTCGAGCGTGAGGCCGTTGGCCGGATCGGTCACCTGCGCGTGCACCGAGTGCACCGACGTGGTCAGCGGCGGAATCCCGGCCAGGCCGCTGCCGGCCAGCGCCTCGGACTTGTGGCAGGTCGCGCACAGGATCGGCGTGCCCCCGAGCGCGGTCGCCTCGAGGCCGGCGCTCTTGTAGCCCTTGGCGGCCAGGGCGCTGACGAACGTCGCGTTGCCGAGCTGCCGGTCGTCGTGGAGCCGGAGGATGTTGTACCGGTAATCGTGCTGCGCGTCGGCGAGGTTCACCCACCCGGCCTTCGGCTGCGCCGCCGCCCCGGAACCGGACGCGTGGCAGGCCGTGCACGTCATCTCGTCGGAGACGGGCAGGACGATGTTGGTCGAGGCCAGCGCTGCGCCGGTCAGTCGCGCGCCGTGACCTTCATCATCGGGTAGAACTGGCGGGCGCCGGAGTTGTCGTACGGCGTGAGCGGGATGCCCTCGGCGATGAACCAGTTGTAGGTCGGGTCGAAGCTCATCGACTGCGGCGTGTTGGCCGCCCCGGGCATCTTGTTCCCCAGCAGGCCGGTGTCCACCGGCAGCGAGACGCCGAACATCGGCAGGACCGCCGACCAGAAGTTGGTCTTGCCCGCCGAGGTGGTGTTGATCGATCCCGTGGGATCGGCCACCCCTTCGTAGGTGAGCTGCACGCCGCTCGCGCTGGTCACCAGCACGCCGGCGTTGTCGATCACCTGCGCCTGGATGGTGTTATAGGGCGGGAGGATCGCGAACACGCTGAAATCGGCGTCCATGCAGTGCATGCCCAGGTTGTTCCAGGCAATGACCTTCCATCCGGTCGAGGCGGCCTGACCGGACAGGTGCGGCGCGCTGGCCACGAGCAGGCCAGCGAGGACCGCGAGCGCCACCAGGGCGGTCCGCGGCCGCGACGATAGACGGGTGCCTCGGTTCATCATCTGTCCCTTCTCCGACACAGTTGTGGTGGTGATACGGGGCCGCCACGATGGCCTGTTGAGGTGGGGGAGCCCCGTGGGCCGACTCGTGGCTGCAGGATGTTGCGAAGCCGGAAAGGGCTGCAAGACTCCCGCCGCGAGCGGCCCGGGTCGGGCCGGGCGGGACTACGTCAGAAGACGGCCTGAAAATCCCAGGGAATCCTCGCGACGCGACACGGATGAGGCCTGAACGGTGTAATTCCTGCCCGCTCAGCCGTGACGATCGCGATCGAAAATGTGCTGCCGCGGAACCGGCGCCTGCCGGCTATTCCCCGTCCTTGCCGTCGAGGGGAACCCGTTGACCTCCCCGGGCACGAATGCGGTCGTCGGAGTCTCAGCGAGCGTCGTTCGGGCTCCCCTCGATCGGCGCGGTGCGGGCTACTCGATGTCGGCGACGCGCCCGTTCACGAACGTGATCTTGACGTTCTGGTAAAGATAGATCTGCTTGGCCCCGGCATTCATGATCTGCTGCGGCGGGCCGAGAACCGCCCGCACCTGGTCGATCGTCTGCCCGAGCGAGACGGTCGGCGTGCCCGCCGTCGGATCGTTGCCCGCCTGCGCGATCGCGGCCTGCTCGGCCTGCGTCGTGTCGCGGTACGCCTGGTTGAGTTCGGAGCCGGCGTTCACTTCAGGAGTGGCCTCGGCCGCGAGCGGCGTGTCGATGGCGCCGGCCGACCCGGGCGGCAGCGGCGGGATGCCGCGCTGGCCCTGGCGCGCCTGCAGATCGCCGAGGCCGGCTTCGACCGACTCGCGCATGCGGTTGCTCATCGCCTGCAGATCCTGCAACTGCACGGACACCATGCTGCCCCTGCGGCAGTCGTGCCGGCGGCTGGCCAGCACCATGAGGTCCGCCGTCGGCGAGTAGGGCGGCGGCATGCTGCTCAACTGGAGCACGTCGCCCTCCCCGATGGTGCAGTAGCCGTTGCTCGAGTTCACGCCGATCGCCGTGTAGGCGACGAACACGTGGGACCGGTTGTCGGCCCACTCCGGCGTGTCGTCGGACGGGTAGCCGGCCGCGGCCGACTGGCTCTCGGCCCGCTCGCGCTCGATCTGCCGCCGCACCTCGTCGGCGATGAGGTCCTTGACCTCGGGCGACAGCACCACCTCGCCCTCGGCCGCCGGCATCGGCGTCACGCCGGCGGCCATCCGCTCCTGGTAGGCCGCCTGCAGCGTGCTCGCGATGAAGAAGTCGGCCAGCCACATGGCCGGGCTGCGGTAGTAGGTGTACAGGACGAAGTACCCGCCGTAGTACCCGTACCAGGGGCTGCCGCCCCATCCCCACGTCCAGGCGACGGGCGTCGGCCACGGGTTGAAGGCGTAGGCGTAGAACGCGGGGCGGTAGTACCGGACGGGCGTGTAGATCTCGAGGAACGCGCCGCGGTAGGTCACCGGCCGGTAGACCCGCGCGTACGACACGCCGCCGTAGAAGTAGGTCCGCTTGACGAAGCGCCGATCGCGAAACACGATCGGGCGCTGCACGTAGCCGTGCCCGGGCGCCTCCGCCACGATGACCCGGTCGCCGGGATGCACGACCTCGACGTGGCGAACGCCGTTCGGCGCATGGTAGACGACCGCGCCGTTTCTCACGCGCACCGCGGCCACGCGGCCCGCCTGGTCGCGGTGCACCGTGTCGCCGCCGCGCGTGGTGACGACGCGCCCGGGCGGCGTCGGCATCGCCGACCAGAACCCGGTCGCGCCGCGCCGGCTCTCACCCTGCGGCTGGACGGCCCGACCGGCTTGCGGTTGGGCGGGAGGCTGCCTCGTCTCGGCCGGTTTCTGCGCCGGCGGTTGTCCTCGCTGGAGGACGGGCGGTGTCTGCCGCTGCTGTTCCTGCTCCCGCTGCGGTCGGCTCGTCGCGGACGGCGGCGCCTGCGGCTGGCGTTGCTGCTGAGGGGGCCTGACGGCCGCCGGCGGCGCGACCTCCTGCCTCGGCTTGTTGGCCTGCTGCGGCGGGGCCTCCTGCCTCGGCTTGTTGGCCTGCTGCGGCGCGAGGCCTCCTGCCTCGGCTTGTTGGCCTGCTGCGGCGGGGCCTCCTGCCTCGGCTTGCCGGCCTGCTGCGGCGGGGCCTGCTTCTCGGGAGCCTTGGCCTCGCCCTGCTTTCCGCGCGGCTCCGCCTTCTTCGGAGGCTCCTTCTGCTGCTGTTCCTGCGCGCCAACCGTGGCGGCTCCGAGCATCAGCACCAGCGCAACGCTGGCCACCCTGACGAGCACCGTCCGACACTTTTTCGCAGTCATGACACCATTTCTCCGTAGCGGGGTACAAATGAGATTCTACTCCTGCCGTGGACCGGTCGGAGCGGCGGCCGGTTTCTGGTAACATCCTCCTGCTATTCATGAATCGGGCCAGGCCGGGGCACGTGGGGCGGGGCCACCGCCCGACAGAGGCCGGCACCGGCAGCGCACAGCGGAAAGGCAGGCGACACGATGGCCGCGATCGCGAGATACGGCATGCGGATGGTCCCGGACTCGGCGCAGATCATCCGTCAGTGCCGGGAACGGGGACAGATCGTCCAGGGACCGCACATCGCGCAGTTCGAGGCCGAGTTCGCCCGCGTGCTCGGCGGGGGCCACGTGCGCGCGGTCTCGCTCGAGTTCGGCCGGATGGCCCTGCTCAAGATTCTCAAGGCCCTCGACCTCCCGGCCGGCTCCGAGATCATCGTGCCGGCGCTGACCTTCTGGGTGGTCCCGGAGATGACCAGGGTCGCGGGCCTGAAGCCGGTGTTCGCCGACATCGACCCGGCGACGTTCACGCTGAGCCCCGAAGCCGTGGAGCGCGCGATCACCCCGAACACCCGCGCGGTGCTGCCCACGCATCTCTACGGCCTCGCGTGCGACATGGATCCCATCCTGGCGCTGGCGCGCCAGCACGGCCTGAAGGTGATCGAGGACTGCGCGCACTCGCTCGGCTCCACCTACAAGGGGCGGATGGTGGGCACGCTCGGCGACGCCAGCTTCTTCAGCTTCCAGGCGTTCAAGCCGCTGAACACGTTCGGCGGCGGCCTGGCCTGGCTGCGCGACGCCGAGGTGGCGCGGCGGGTGGGGGAGTATGCCGACGCCGAGCCCTGTGCCGACCGAGAAGCGCGTGGAGAAGGTGCTGAGCGTCGGCTGGTGGCAGCGCACGTTCATCCGCCCGACCGTGTTCACCTTCTCCGGGTTCCCGATCTGGTGGGCGGCCTCGTTTGCCGGCGCGAAGCCGGACCGGTTCCTCTGGGAGAACGTCGAGCGCCTCGACCCGCTGCCGCCGCACTACGGCGGGAAGTTCTCGAACGTGCAGGCCGCGCTCGGGCTCGCCGGTCTTGCGCGGCTGCCCGAGTTCATCGAGCGCACGCGGCGCCACGCGAAGGTCTTCGACGAGATGCTCGGCGACGTCCCCGGCGTCACCGTCCCCAGGATCCCGGAGGGGCAGACGCACGTCTACTATCAGGTACTGCCCCTACGTGCCGAACTCGGAGGACCTGGTGCGCCGCTGCATCCGGCGCGGGATCGACGTCGCGCCGATGCACGTGGACGTGTGCACGCGCATGGACCTGTTCGACTGGAAGGGGGGGGCCATGCCGGGCGCCGAGACGGCGGCGACCTCGGTCCAGGTGCCCGTGTACGAATCGCTCGCCGACCACGAGATCGAGCGGATCGGCCGGACGGTCCGCGAAGAGCTGCTGAAGTAGCCCTCACCCACCACGCGTTCCCGGGTCCGACCGCCAACCGGTCGGACGCCGGGATTCTACGGCCGGGATTTTACTGCCGGGATACTAGCTGTGCCACCGAACCAAAAGAGTGGTAGAGTCTTGGTCTCCGGTACCCGATACGTGGCAGAGTTTCGTCGCCCCCAGCGATGACTAGTTCCCGTCCTGGCGCGTCACCCTGCCGCGGCTAAAACCCGTAAGAGATTGTAAATAAGGTACTTGAATGGCTTCGGAGTGGTGCCTCCGGTCGGTAGTTCAGTGGCCGCGCCTTTGCATTGTTGACCTCGCGGCCAGCGCCGTCGGTTCGCTGGTCAGGTAACACCACACTCGGTTGTAGCAGTCCCGCGACGGATGTCCCAGATGTTTGGCATGGGACTGACGGGGCGAAGCTGACTCAGGACCTCCGCGCGATGTATGAAGCGTTCTTCGGGTTTGGCGAGCGACCGTTCCAGCTCACGCCGAACCCGCGATTCCTCTACCTGAACTCCGCGCACCGCGAGGCCCTGGCCACGCTCTGCTACGGGCTCAGGTCCTCGCTCGGGATCACGCTGCTCGTCGGCGGCGCCGGCACCGGCAAGACCACCCTGCTCCACGCGGCGCTGCAGGCCGAGTGGAGCCCGGACCGCCGGATCGCGGTGCTGGCCAACCCCACGCTCGCGCCCGGCGACTTCTTCGAGATCCTCGCCGAGAAGTTCGGCCTTCCCGAGGCCGGCGGCTCGAAGGGGCGCTTCCTCATGGCCTTCGAGCGCAACCTCCTCGAGCGGCACCTGACGGGCGGCCTGACGGCCCTCGTGATCGACGAAGCCCAGAGCCTCTCGCTCGAGATGTTCGAGGAGGTCCGGCTGCTGGCGAACCTCGAGACGCCGACCGCGAAACTGGTCAACGTCGTCCTCGTCGGGCAGCCGGAACTGGCGGGCCGGCTGAACGACCCGGCCCTGCGGCAGTTCAAGCAGCGCGTCGTCCTGCGCTGCTCGCTGCCCCCGCTGGACCTCGAGTCCACCTCCGCCTACATCGCCTCGCGCCTGCGCGTGGCGGGGGCCGTGCCGAGCGACGTGTTCACCAAGGACGCCGTGTGCGCAGTCTACGAAGCGTCGCGGGGGATTCCGAGAACCATCGGCGTCGTCTGCGAGAACGCCCTGCTCGCGGGATACGCCGCGCAGCAGAAGCCCATCGTCCGGTCGATGGTGGTCGAGGCGTGCCAGGCGCTCGACCTCGCCTTCGGCGACGGGGGCGCTCCCGAACGCGACGTGGTGCCGCCGGAGCCGGCCGTCGCCGCGGCGCCGCCGCCGATCGATCACGTGCGCCGGAGGCACCGCTTCTGGTCTTCGTCGAAGCCCGCGGAGCCCCGGCCCGAATTGTCCGTGACCGCCGATTCGCAGGCCCCGGCGGTGAAGGACCCGACTCGCATCTTCGACCTGTTCTAGGCCCTGGAATCGAGCCACCACCGATTCAAAGGGCAGGGGTTCAGCCATGCGCACTCTTGCGATCACCGTCCTCGCGCTCGCGCTTGCCGGTCCGGGCGCGGCACTCGCCCAGACCGGTTCGCCGGCGAAGCAGCCTCCCAAGCCGAAGCCGCCGGTGACGCTGACGGCCACGGTCACGCCCGCGGCCAAGGCGCCGGCGGCCGGGACGGTCGTCGCCACCGAGCCCGGGTTCACCATCGGGCCCGAAGACGTGCTCGGCGTCCTGTTCTGGCGGGACCAGGAGATGACCGGCGACGTCACGGTCCGGCCCGACGGGATGGTCACCCTGCCGCTCATCCGCGACGTCAAGGCCGCGGGCCTCACGCCCACCGAGCTGGCGGATCGGATCCAGGAGGCCGTGCGCGAGTACGTCACCGACGCGTCGGTCACCGTCGTCGTGCGGCAGATCAACAGCCGCAAGGCGTTCATCACCGGCGAGGTGGCGCACCCCGGCGCCTATCCGCTCGGCTCGTCGTCGATGACGGTGATGCAGCTCATCGCCGTCGCCGGCGGGCTCACCGAGTTCGCCAAGCCGAAGAGCATCTCGGTCATCCGTGTCGAGGCGGGCGTGACGACGACGTTCGCGTTCGACTACTCGAGCGTCGCCCGGGGCAAGAAGCCGCGGCAGAACCTGGTGCTCAAGCCCGGCGACACCGTCGTGGTGCCCGAACGGTAGCCGCCCGATGACACTGGCTCGGGCGGTCGGATGCCTGGCCGTGGCGCTGATCCTCGCGCCCGCGGGGGACGTGCGCGCGCAAGTCCCGACCGCGCCGCCCCCGGCCGAGACGAAGCCGCAGGCCCAGGCGCAAGCGGCCCCGCCGCAGGCGGGACAGAAGCCGACCGATCCGAATGCGCCCAAGGCAGGGCGTCAGAGCCGGCGCAAGCCGCGGTCGCCGCGCCCGTCCTCGCGCCAGCCGGCCGCGTCGGACCGGGGGTCGTTCGACGAGAGACCGACCTCGCGGGCGCCGGGACCGACGCGCCAGGAGATGTCGGTCACGACCAACGTGCGCGGCGGCTACGACGACAACCTGACCGCCGGGTCGGGCACCGGCTCGAACGCCTCGCCGGCGGCGATGGCCAGCGGGTCCACCGCGTCACTCGACACGACGCTCGACTACTTCCGCGGAAACGCGCGCCGTACGCTCCGGGTGGATTCGACGGGCAACCTCCTCGCGTACCCGGGTTACCTGAAGGGCGTCGTGGCGGGCGGCTCCGCCAGCGTGGGCGCCAGCGCGATGGTTGGACTGGACCAGACGATCGGGGTGTCGGAACGCGTCGGCTACGAACCGCTCTTCAGTGTCTTTTCGCCCGGCGCCAGCGTCACGCCGTCGCCCCCTCCGGTTGACGGGACGGTGGCGGCAACGGGGCTCTTCGAACGCCGCTCGCTCAGCTCCAACAGCAGCGTGTCGATCGACTCCCGCTGGAGCCTGCGCAACTGGACGTCGCTTTCCGCCTCGTACGGGGAGCAGCGGTTCACCGACAACGGCTTCGGGGACGGCACGACCTGGTCGGCGCAGGCGGTCTACCGGAGGGGGCTATCGAGCTGGGTCAGGGCGCACGCGGACTACCGGTACACCGACACCCGGTACACCGGCTCCGACGACGCCGCGCTGTGGACGCGCGAGCACAGGATCGAGGTCGGCCCGGAGGTCCAGAAGACGCTCTCGCGCCGCCGTCATCTCTCGATGTCGCTCGGCGCGGGCGCCAGCTACTTCGAGTCGATCGACCCGGTGAGCCACGCGCCCTATCACTTCTGGGTCCCCGTCGGGAGCGCCAGCGCCACCCTCGGGATCTCGTCGTGGTCGGTGGGGGGCGGCTACACCCGCGAGTTCTCCAGGCTCCGCGGCCTCACCGACCAGGTGTACACGACCGACACCGCCTACGTGACCACCGGCGGGCGCGTGGCCCCGCGGACCACCTTGATGGTGAGCGGCACCTACAGCAACTGGCGAACGCCGCTCGCCTCGGGCGTGAGCGACAAGCTCAACGTCTACGGCGCGTCGCTGCAGGTGCGCGTCGCGATCGCCACCAAGGTGGCGGCCACGGCGGACTATTCCTACTACCACCAGTTCTACTCGAACCCGGGCGACCTGCCCGCGGGCTTTCCCGCGAAGTACAACCGCCAGGCCGTCCACGTCGGGGTGATGTTCTGGGTTCCGCTGGCGGGCACGCCGCAGCCGCCGGCCCCACGGTAATCCGCTCGAGGCGCCGCCCATGATACCTGGCCGGACACTCACGATCGGCTCGATGCTCGGGACGCTCGTCAGGCGACGATGGCTCTTCATCGGGCCCTTGTTCCTCGGCGTCCTGGGGGGACTCCTGTACTCCCGCTGGCAGCCGAGCCTGTACCGCTCCGACGCGGTCATCCAGGTGGTGCCGCAGCGGGTGCCCGAGAGCTACGTCAGCTCGACCGTCACCGAGCGCGTCGAAGACCGGCTGCGGGCGCTCGCCCAGCAGGTGCTCAGCCGGACGCAGCTCGAGAAGCTGGTCAACGAGTTCAATCTCTTCCCGGACGAGCGTCGCAAGCAGCCGCTGGAGGACGTCATCCAGCTGATGACCGGGCGCGTCCTCATCGAGCCGCTCGCCAGCGCCCAGACCGCGCGGGCCGCATCCCAGTCCGAGGCGTTCCGCGTGTCGTTCGCCTACCAGGACCCGATCGTCGCGCAGAAGGTGGTGGAGCGGCTGGCGAGCTTCTTCATCGACACCAACGCGAAGGACCGCGGCACGCAGGCCGACCAGACCAGTTCGTTCCTGGAGGCGCAGCTGACCGACGCCCGCTCGCGCCTCGAGGCGCAGGAGGCGAAGCTCAAGGTCTTCCGCGAGCGCAACTCGGGGCGCCTGCCGACGCAGACGCAGACCAACATGCAGGGGATTCAGAACACCCAGATGGCGCTGCAGGCCGTGGTCGAGTCGGCGGCGCGCGACCGGGATCGCAAGCTGATGCTCGAGCGCCTCTACACCGACGCCACGGCGGACTCGGCGGCCGACGCCACCTCGCAGGCGTCGGTCCCGTCGCAGGCCGGCGACGTCGCGTCGAAGCTGCCGGCCAACGCGACGCCGCGGCAGCGGCTCGAGGCGGCGCGATCCGTCCTGGAGCAAATGGAGCTGCACCTGAGCCCGAAGCACCCCGACGTGATTCGCGCCAGGCGGTTCATCGCGGATCTCGAGAAGCAGGCGGCCGCCGAAGAACTCCAGCGCCCGCTGTCCCCGGAGGCGGCCCCGGACAAGCCGGCCACCCCGGAGGAGGCCCGCCGCCGCGACAAGCTCCGCGAGATGAAGGCCGAGATGGAGAGCCTCGACCGGCAGATCGCCTTCAAGGACGGCGAGGAGAAGCGCCTGCGCGCGGAACTCGGCGCCTACCAGTCGCGCCTCGAGTCGGTGCCGGGGATCGAGTCGGAGTGGGTGGCGCTCACGCGCGACTACGACACGCTGGCGGCGAGCTACCGCGAGCTGCTCTCGAAGAGCGAGAACTCGAAGATGGCGGCGAGCCTCGAGCAGCGCCAGATCGGCGAGCAGTTCCGCATCCTCGACCCGCCGCGGGTGCCGCTCAAGCCCGACAGCCCGAACCGGATCAAGATCAACCTCGCGGGCACGCTCGCCGGTCTCGGCCTGGGGCTGCTGCTGGTGGGGTTCACCGAGTTCCGGGATTCGACGATGCGGTCGGAGGCCGACCTGCTGGGCGCGATCGACCTGCCCGTGCTGGCGCTGACGCCGTTCGTGACGACGGCGGCGGATCTTCGCCAGCGGCGGCACCGGCGCTGGTTCGTGTCGGCGGCCGTCGTCGTGGTCCTGGCGGGCACGGGGGCCCTGGTCTGGGTCCTCCAGTTGTGGAAGTTCGTGGTGTAGGGCCGCTGTCCGTCCGCCGTCGGCCGTCCGCCGTCCGCCGTCGGCCGTCAGCCGTCAGCCGTCAGCCGTCGGCCGTCGGCCGTCAGCCGTCAGCCGTGAGGGTATTCTTCCATGGGATTGATCGACGACGCGCTGCGCCGCGCCAACGTGGACGTGGGCCGGGTGGCGGGGGCGCCGGTGCCCGCGCCGGAGCCGGCGCCCTGGCAGGTCGAGCCCCACGGCAACGGCGGGGGCCGCGAACCCGCCGCGGCGCCCGCGGGCGAGCCCGCGCCCGACCGCCCGCCGTCGGGGTGGGACGGCTACGACGCCGGCGCGCTCGAACGGCTCGTCGTGTCGCGCGAGGCCGTTCCCCTGCTCGTCGAGCAGTTCCGGGGCCTCGCGGCGGCGCTGTTCGAGGCCCAGCACCAGCATCCGCTCAAGAGCGTCATCGTGACGTCGGCGTCGCCCGGCGACGGCAAGAGCCACGTCGCCCTCAACCTGGCGCTGACGCTCAGCGAGTCGTACAAGCGGCGCGTCCTGCTGATCGACGCCGACCTGCGCCGCCCGTCGCTGCACTCGGTGTTCGGGCTGTCCAACACGCGCGGCCTGGCCGCCGCGCTGAAGGGCGCCGAGGACGAGAAGGTGCAGGCGGTGCCGCTCAGCGAGACGCTGACGCTGCTTCCCGCGGGCCGCCCGGAGCCGAACCCGCTCGGCGGCCTGTCGTCGGACCGCATGAAGCAGATCGTCGCGGCCGCCAGCGCCCGGTTCGAATGGGTGATCGTCGATTCCCCCCCGGTGCTGCTGCTGGCCGACGCGCGCCTGGTGTCGGAGACGGTCGATGCCGCCATCCTCGTCGTCCGGGCCGGCGTGACCCGGTTCCACGACCTGGAGGCGGCCGCCGACACAATCGGGCGCGAGCGGATTCTCGGGCTCGTCCTCAACGCGGTCGATCCCGTCGAGATCCGGGGCCAGGGCTACTACCGGGACTACTACGCGTGAAATACGCCACCTTCGTGGCATTTGGTCGCCCTGCGGCCGGATTTGTCCGCCTCCGGTTCGACCGCCGGGCCGTGCCGTTTTTATCGAAATTGCACAGAATCGCGTCATTTGTCGATCTCCGTCGCGTCGGCGGGCCAGGTGACTCGGACTGGCGTGCGCTTTGCTAGGGAGCACTGGCGAAATGTCGAACCCGAGTCGCGTCGGACCCAACCGAATGCTGGACTGCCCCCCCGGAACGGCATGCGACGAAGACGCCTTCCAGTACTTCCTGGACATCGAGCGAGCCCGCGCCGGGCGCTCGAACCAGGACCTTCGACTGCTGTTCGCGACAGTCGAATCCGCCCCCGGGAAGCCGGGGCCGATCCCGGAGGCGAGCGCCTCGCGGCTGTTCGAGGGCATGCGGCAGTCGTTGCGCGAGACGGACGTCGTGGGCTGGTACCGGCAGGGACACGTGGCGGGCGCCCTGCTGACCGCCCGACCCGACGCGCACGAACCGGGGACGTCGGGACTCATCGAGCGGCGGGTCGGCGACGGGCTTCGCCAGGGTCTGCCCGCGAAGATCGCCCGCGGGCTGCGGGTGCGCGTCGTTCAGCTCGGACCGCGACGGGCCCGGATGTCGTAGCCGTTCGCCCGGTGCGTGCACGGCCTGTTTGAACCCTCAGAGCGCAGATCCGAGCGCCTCGAATTCCACGGGGACCGCCACACATGACTCTCTCGGTCGTGAAGATGATTCCCGGGCTCGGAGGCCGCGAGCGACGGGTGGCGATGCTCCCGGCGCCCCGGCCGTCGAGCCGGCGACGGGCCCGCGCGCAGGCGGACATCCTCGGTGAAGGGCTGTTCAGGGACGCGGTCGTCCGGGAGCGGAAGCGCGCCGATCGGTACGACACGCCGTTCTCGGTTCTGCTGGTGGACGCTGGCAGCGCCTCCCGCGAGGCGGACTTCTGGAGCCCGGTCCTGCGCGCGGTGGTGGCCGTGAAGCGGGACGTGGACGCGGTGGGGTGGTTCGAGCAGGGCGAGGTGCTGGGGCTGCTCCTGCCGGACGCCGCCGGCAAGGGGGCCCTCAAGGTGGTGCGCCAACTGCAGCGCGAGCTGGCCAGGCGCCTCGGCGAGACCGCGCCGGCCGCCCTCTCCATCCGCCTCTACGCCCACGGCGACCCGTCGGACGCCGAGGGCGACGGCCTCCCGACGGTGGACCTGCTGGTCGAGGCGTTCATCACGCCGCGCGCCCGCCGGTGGCGCGAGGCGGCCAAGCGCGGCCTCGACATCGTCGGCAGCCTCGGGCTGCTGGCCCTCTTCGCGCCGATCCTGCTGGGCGTCTCGCTGGCCGTGAAGTGGACGTCGCCGGGCCCCGTGCTCTACAGGCAGATCCGCGTCGGGCGCCGCGAAGAGCCGTTCACGATGCTCAAGTTCCGCACGATGCACGCGGGCGCGGACCACGCGATCCACCAGGACTACGTGAACTGGTTCATCACGTCGAGCGGGCGGCAGCCGCGCAAGGGCGACGAGGTGTTCAAGCTCACCGACGACCCGCGCATCACGCCGGTCGGCCACTTCCTCCGCCGGACCAGCCTGGACGAGCTGCCGCAGTTCTGGAACGTCCTCAGGGGCGACATGTCGCTGGTCGGCCCGCGGCCGCCGCTGCCCTTCGAGGTCGAGCGGTACCAGCCCTGGCACCGCCGGCGCGTGCTCGAGGCGAAGCCGGGCATCACCGGGCTCTGGCAGGTCGAGGGGCGCAGCCGCACGACGTTCGACGAGATGGTGCGCCTGGATCTCCAGGTACGCCAGGACGCACACGCTGTGGACCGACATCAGGATCCTGGCCGCGACGCCGCGGGCCATGGTCTCGGGGAGAGGCGCCTGCTGATGGACGACAAGTACCTGGCCATCGCCCCGGACGTGAAGCTCGGCAAGGACGTGAAGCTCGCGCGCTTCGTCAACCTCTACGGCTGCGAGGTCGGCGACGAGACGAAGATCGGCACCTTCGTCGAGATCCAGAAGAACGCCGTGGTCGGCAGGCGGTGCAAGATCTCGAGCCACACGTTCATCTGCGAAGGGGTGACGATCGAGGACAACGTCTTCATCGGCCACGGCGTCACCTTCATCAACGACTCCTACCCGCGCGCGACCACGGCGGCCGGCGGCCTCCAGACCGAGGCCGACTGGAAGGTCGAGAAGACGCTGGTGCGCAAGGGGGCGTCGATCGGCTCGGGCGCGACCATCATGTGCCGGGTCACCATCGGCGAGCACGCCATCGTCGGGGCCGGCAGCGTCGTCACCCGGAACGTGCCGGCGCGCTGCATCGTGTGGGGGAACCCGGCGAAGGTCCTGCGGCGAATCGCGGTGGACACGGGAGGTGCCAAGTGAGCCGGATCCGCGTCGGCGTCATCGGCTACGGCTACTGGGGCCCCAACATCGTCCGGAACCTGTACGCCCTCGACGCGTGCACGGTGACCGCGCTGGCCGACCGGAACCCCGCGACGCTCCAGAAGGCGCTGCGCGTCTACCCGGGCCTCCGGACCACGACCGACGAGCCGAGGTGCTGACCGCGCCCGACCTCGACGCGGTGGCCATCGTCACGCCCGTCTGGACGCACTACGAGCTGGCGAAGGCGGCCCTCGAGAACGGCAAGCACGTGTTCGTCGAGAAGCCGTTCACCGCCACGGCGCAGCAGGCCGAGGAGCTGATCGAGCTGGCCGATCGGAAGGGCCTGCGGATCATGGTGGACCACACGTTCCTCTTCACGGGGGCCGTGAAGAAGATCCGCGAGCTGATCGACAAGGAGGTCCTCGGCCCGCTCTACTACTTCGACTCCTCGCGCATCAACCTCGGGCTGTTCCAGCACGACGTCAGCGTGCTGTGGGACCTGGCGCCGCACGACCTGTCCATCATGGACCACGTGATCGCCGACAAGGCGGAGGCGGTCGTCGCGACGGGCGGGGGCCACGTGAACAGCCACGCCGACATGGTGTTCCTCACCGTGTACTTCCCCAACAACGTCCTGGCGCACATCAACGTCAACTGGCTCTCGCCGGTGAAGGTGCGGACGACGCTCATCGGCGCCCGCGACAAGATGCTGGTGTGGAACGACCTCGAGGCCGACGAGAAGATCAAGGTCTACGACAAGGGCGTCAACGTCTCGAGCCGGGAGGGCGTCTACGACCTGCTGGTGAGCTACCGCTCGGGGGACGTGTGGGCGCCGAAGGTGGACCAGACCGAGGCGCTGAAGGCGGAGCTGGCCTACTTCATCGACTGCGTCTCGACCGGCAAGACGCCCTTCAACGACGGCCAGGCGGGCCTGCGCGTGGTGAGAATCCTCGAGGCCGCCGACCAGTCCCTCTCCGCCCGCGGCAAGGTCGTTACCCTGTAGAGCCTTTCGTGGGGCGGGTCTTCAGACCCGCCGACCTGCTCTTCACCTGCATGAATTCCCTGGTCGAATACCTCCGCTGCCCCGATCACCTCGCCGTGATCGCGACGGCGGACCCGCTGCCCGCGGACCCGGGCTACTTCCGGTTCGGGGAGGCGATCTGCTACGGCCGGCAGGCGGTGGGGAAGCCGTCGCCGCGCCCGGACGGCATCCTGGTGGACGTCTCGCGCGGCGTGGCGTCGGCCGACGGGCAGGTGCTCCTCCCGTTCGACCTCTCGGAGGTGCTCGACAACCTGCGGCACGAGCGCTACCCCCGGGCCCTCGGGGCGGTCGAGCGCCTCTCCGGCTCCGGCGCCTCGCGCGCCGTCTACTACTTTCTCCGGCCCTTCCTGCCCGTCGGCGTCAGGAAGCACATCCAGAAGCTGAGCTGGCAGGGGTGGAAGCGGATCGCGTTCCCCCGGTGGCCCGTTGACGTCACCGTCGAGACGCTGATGAAGAGGGCGGTGGGCGTCGTCCTCGAGAGAAGCGGCGCCGGCGAGCTCCCCTTCATCTGGTTCTGGCCCGACGGGGCGCCCGGCTGCGTGATGATGACGCACGACGTGGAGGGCGCCTCGGGCGCGGCGTTCTGCGGCGAGCTGATGGACCTCGACGACAGCTTCGGCGTCAGCTCGGCGTTCCAGGTCGTTCCCGACGCCCCGTGGTCCAGGAACGGCGACACGAGGCACCTGGTCGAGCAGGTGAAGCGCCGCGGCTTCGAGGTGAACGTCCACGACCTGAGCCACGACGGCCGGCTGTTCGGCAACCGCGACGTGTTCCTGCGGCGGGCGGCCGACATCAACGCGCGCGGGCGCGAGTTCGGCAGCCGCGGGTTCAGGTCCGGCGCGATGTACCGCCGGCAGGACTGGTTTCCGGACCTCGACTTCTCGTACGACATGTCGGTGCCCGAACGTCGCGCACCTCGAGCCGCAGCGCGGCGGCTGCTGCACGGTGATGCCGTACTTCATGCGGAGGCGTGCTCGAGCTGCCGCTGACGACGGCGCAGGACTACACGCTGTTCCACGTGCTGGGCGACTACTCGACCAGGTTGTGGCGGGAGCAGATCGCCGGCATCCTCGAGCAGAACGGCCTCGTCAGCTTCATCGCGCACCCCGACTACCTGCGCGAGCCGCGCGCGCGGGCCGTCTACGCGGAACTCCTGGGCCACCTCGTCCGGCTCCGCGAGGAGCGCGGCGCCTGGATCGCGCTCCCGGCCGAGATCGACGCGTGGTGGCGAAACCGCCGCGAGATGACGCTCGTGCCGGACGGAAACTCGTGGCGGGTGGAGGGGCCGGGCAGCGACCGGGCGCGCGTCGCCTTCGCACGACTCGAGGGCGGGCGAGTGGTCTACGAGGTCGGCGGACCGGGGCGGGCCGCATGACCGTGCTCGCGGTCGATCCAATCGCGGACAGGCGATGGAGCGATTTCCTCGAACGCCACCCGCGCGCGTCGGTGTTCCACTCGCGCGGCTGGCTCGAGGCGCTGGCGCGCACGTACGGGTACGAGCCGATCGTCCTGACGACGACGGAGCGGGGGCCGCTGGAGAACGGCCTGGCGCTCTGCCGCGTCAGGACCCTGTTCTCGCGCCGGCTGGTGTCGCTGCCGTTCTCGGATCACTGCGATCCGCTCGTCGATCGCCCGGACGATCTGTCAGAGATGCTCGAGTTCCTCCGTGGCGAAGTCGAGAGCGGCCGCTGCCGCTCCTTCGAACTGCGGGCGGGTGTGGGGCAACCCTTTAGGGTTGCCGATCAATATTGCCTCCACACCCTCGATCTCTCCCGTCCCTCGTCCGAGGTCTTCGCGGGCTTCCACCACTCCAGCACCCAGCGCGCCATCCGCCGCGCCGAGCGCGAGGGGCTGGCGTACGAGGCGGGGACGTCCGACCGGCTGCTCGCGGCCTTCTACGGGCTGCTGCGCCTGGCGCGGCGCCGGCACGGGCTGCCGCCGCAGCCGCTCGCCTGGTTCCGCGATCTCGTGGCGTGCCTGAGCGACGCCCATTCGACTCGCTTCGCTCGCTCAGGGCAGGCCCATTCGACTCGCTTCGCTCGCTCGGGGCAAGGGCTTGCGATCCACGTGGCGAGCAAGGCCGGCCGGCCGGTGGCGGGCATCCTGACGCTCACGTTCAAGAAGACGATGGTCTACAAGTACGGCGGGTCGGACGCCACGCAGCACAGCCTGGGCGGGATGCCGTTCCTGTTCTGGCGCGCCATCGAGGCGGCGAAGGCGGAGGGGATCGAGACGCTCGACCTCGGCCGCTCGGACCTCGACCAGCCGGGCCTCCTCGCCTTCAAGGACCACCTCGGCGCGGCGCGGACGACGCTGAGCTACTACACGTATCCGGCGCGGCGCCACGCCGCCGTTCGCTCGGGTCCCTTGGCCGCCGCGGCGCGCGGTGTGATGTCCCGTCTTCCGGACGCCGCGCTGGACCTGACCGGCCGTCTGCTTTACAAGCATCTCGGCTGAGTATTTCGTACGTGGGGCGGGGCTTTAGCCCCGCCGGTCGTGGGGCTTTAGCCCCGCCGGTCGTGGGGCTTTAGCCCCGCCGCAACTTCATTTGAGGGAGCACTCATGTCCAACCAACCCATCCCCTTCCTCGACCTGGTCACCCCTCACCGCGAGCTCGAGGAGGAACTCGTCGAGGCTTTCCGCCAGGCGGTCCGCTCCGCCGCGTTCGTGGGCGGCAAGGAACTCGACGCCTTCGAGCGCGAGTTCGCGGAGTACTGCGGCGCCAGGTACTGCGTCGGCGTGGCGAACGGCACCGACGCGGTGCGGTTCGCGCTGATGGCGTCGGGGGTGGGGAAGGGCGACGCGGTGGTCACCGTGTCGCACACCTTCATCGCCACGATCGAGGCGGTCAGCCAGGCCGGCGCGGCCACGGAGTTCGTGGACATCGACGAGCGGACGTACACGCTGAGCCCGGACGCGCTCGAGGCGTACCTGGAGGGCTGCGCGAAGGACCCGGCCACCGGGCCGGCCGCTGGGACAGCGAACCGGCCTTCCGATCAAGGCGGTGCTGCCCGTTCACCTCTACGGCCAGGCGGCCGACATGGACGCCATCCTCTCGATCGCGGCGCGCTACAACCTCCTGGTCATCGAGGACGCGGCGCAGGCCCAGGGCACCGAGTACCGGTCCGCGGCGGGCGGCTGGAAGCGCGCCGGCACCTTCGGCAAGGCGGCGGCGTTCAGCTTCTACCCGGGCAAGAACCTCGGCTCCTGCGGCGAGGGCGGGGCGGTGACGACCGACGACGAGCAGGTGGCGAAGACGGTGAGGATGCTGCGCGAGCACGGGCAGGCGAAGAAGTACTACCACGACCTCGAGGGGTACAACAGCCGGCTGCACGCGATCCAGGCGGCGTTCCTGCGGATCAAGCTGCGGCACCTGGACGAATGGAACGCGGGGCGCCGGGCGGCGGCGGCGCGCTACCGGGCGCTGCTCTCGGAAATCCCGGGCGTCGTCGTGCCGTTCGAGCCCGAGACCAGCCGCCCGATCCATCACCTCTACGTGATCCGGACGAACGACCGCGACGCGCTGGGCGAGCACCTGAAGTCGCAGGGCATCTTCACCGGCCTGCACTACCCGGTGCCCGTGCACCTGCAGCAGTGCTACCGCGACTGGGGCTACGCGGCGGGAAGCCTGCCGGTAACCGAGCGCGTGGCGAGCGAGATCCTGTCGCTGCCGATGTTCCCGGGGCTGACCGGCGACCAGCAGCGGCGGGTGGCCGAAGCCATCGGCGTCTTCACCTCGGTTCAGGCATGACACCCAAGCGGGTCTGGATCGACCTCGACAACACGCCGCACGTCCCGTTCTTCCTCCCGATCATCCGGGAGCTGGAGCGGGAGGGGCACTCGGTGGTCGTGACGGCCCGCGACGCGTTCCAGGTGTGCGAGGTGGCGGCGTACCACGGTCTCGCCTGCACGACCGTCGGGCGCCACTACGGCGCGAACAAGGTGATGAAGGTGGCGGGCACCCTCTGGCGCGCGGCGCAGCTCGTTCCGCTGGTGCGGCGCGCGAAGCCCGACATCTCGATGTCGCACGGTTCGCGGCCCCTGGTGATCGTGTCCGTCGTTGCTCCGGATTCCGAGCATGCTCCTGTTCGACTACGAGCACGCGAGGCGACTGCCGTTCCTGAAGCCCGCGCTCGGCGTCGCGCCGTCGTCGATCGCCGATCCGGCCCTCGCCGGGGACTTCCGGCACGGGCTGCGCTCCTACGACGGGCTCAAGGAAGACGTGTACGCGGCGTCGTTCCGGCCCGACCCGGCGATCCTCGCGGACCTCGGCGTGGCGGACGGGGAGATCCTCGTCACCATCCGTCCGCCGGCGACCGAGGCGCACTACCACAACCCGGAAGCCGATGGGCTGTTCGTCGAGGTCGTCGAACTCCTCGGCAACACGCCGAACGTCCGGATGGTGATCCTCCCGAGGACCGCGGGCGCCCAGCGCGAGCACGTGTACCGGACGTGGCCGCGCTGGTGCGAGGAGAAGAAGATCATCGTCCCCGAGCACGCCGTGGACGGCCTCGACCTCATCTGGTTCTCGGACCTGGTCGTGAGCGGCGGCGGGACCATGAACCGCGAGGCCGCGTCGCTCGGCGTGCCCGTGTACACGATCTTCCGGGGCAAGTCCGGCGCCGTGGACCGCGCCCTCGCCCGGGAGGGGCGCCTGGTGTTCCTCGAGAGCCGGGAAGACGTCCGCGCGAAACTCCGTCCCGTGAAGCGTGACAAGGGCGCGGGGCCAGGGTGCGCGGACCGGCCGGCCCTCCGGCAGATCCTCGGCGCCACGCGCGAACTGATGGAACTCTCCGATGGCCGGCAGTAGCTTCCTCGTCCACCTGGTGTGCGGCGCGCGGCCGAACTTCATGAAGATCGCGCCGCTCTACCACGCGCTCTCGAAGGAGCCGTGGGCGACGCCCGTCATCGTGCACACGGGCCAGCACTACGACGCCAACATGTCCGGGTCGTTCTTCTCGGAGTTCGGCCTGCCCGAGCCGCACGTGTCGCTGGGCGTCGGCAGCGGAAGCCACGCCGAGCAGACGGCCAG
Source organism: uncultured Acidobacteriota bacterium (assembly GCA_963776495.1). Lineage (GTDB taxonomy): Bacteria > Acidobacteriota > Vicinamibacteria > Vicinamibacterales > Fen-181 > FEN-299. The sequence goes on from CAVZMW010000006.1 coordinate 626,431, forward strand.
GGTCCTGGTGGCCTACGAGCAGGTCCTCCAGGAGCGCCGGCCGGACCTGGTCGTCGTCGTCGGCGACGTCAACTCGACGATGGCGGCCACGCTCGCGGCCGTGAAGCTCGGGATCAAGGTCGCGCACCTCGAGGCCGGCTTGCGGTCGCGCGATCGCCGGATGCCCGAGGAGATCAATCGCCTCGTGACCGACGTGCTGGCGGATTACCTGTGGGCGCCGTCGCAGGACGCGCGTGGACAACCTGCTGGCGGAGGGGATCCCGGCGTCGCGCATCGCCCTGGTCGGGAACATCATGATCGACTCGCTCGAGATGTCCAGGGCGCGCATCGAAGGGCAGCGTGCCTACAGCGGCTACGGGCAGACCAGGGGCAGCTACGGCGTGGTGACCATCCACCGGCCCTCGAACGTGGACGAGCCGGCGGTCCTCGGCGAGTTGTGCCGGGTGCTCGAGCGCGTCGCCGCGTCGATTCCGCTGATCTTCCCGGTCCACCCGCGGACCCGGCAGCGAATCGCGGGGGACGGCCTGCTGCGCGAGGCGCAGGACCGGGGCCGGCTGTTCCTGCCGGAGCCGCTGGGCTACACGCCCTTCATGAACCTGGTGTTCAACGCGCGGCTGGTCATCACCGACTCGGGCGGGATCCAGGAGGAGACCACCTACCTCGGGATTCCGTGCCTGACGCTGAGGGAGAACACGGAGCGGCCGGTGACGGTGACGCACGGGACCAACCGGCTGTGCGCGGCGGGGCAACTGCTTTCCATGGTCGCCGGGATCCTGAACGACGGAACGCGGCCGGCTCCACGCATCGAGTTCTGGGACGGGAAGACGGCCGGACGGGTCGTCGACGCCATCCGCCATCTCGCGGCGCGGCAGCAGTGAACAGGGGACCGCGATTCGGAGATGCGCCCTGTCGGGCCTGACTCGGGTTGGCGCCTGGCGGGTCCTGTCGCCGGGATCCCCCGGCGTCCTCGCGCGCAAAGCGCTTGTGACGGGCGTCGCGCTGCGGCCCGCCGGGGGGGCCCCCGCCCGGCGCCACCCGCCCGTCGAGGCGTCTCCACCCGGCGAACATCCGGTCGCCAACCCGAGCGGGGCAGATGGGCGGCGCACTCGCGACGCATCCCGTCCCTGCTGGCGCCGCACCCAAGTCGCAGCCTCCGTAAGTAGAGTCGATGGCCGGCCTGGAAGAGACGATCGTCAAGCTGGAGGCGTACTGCAGAGACCGGCAGTGGGCCGGCTACGATCCGTACGACGCCCTGAACAGCGAACTGTTCGCGCGCAGTCCGCTGATGAAGAGCCACGTGGCACGTCTCGCGTTCACCCAGTTCCTGAAGAGGAGCCCCGTCAACTTGAGGCCATGGCTTCGGATCGAGCCGCGGCAGGATCCCAAGGCGATCGCGCTCTTTCTCATGGCCTACGTCAGGCGGGCGCGAACGGGTGACGAGGCCAGCCGCGCGACTGCGATACAGCTTGCGAACCGGCTCCTGGAGCTTCGCTCGCCGGGGACCGGCTACTCATGCTGGGGCTACAGCTTCCCCTGGCAGATGCGTCACCGGCTCGTTCCGCGATTCGGGCCGAACCTCGTGGGCACGACGTTCGCGGCCAACGCCCTGCTGGACGCATACGATGCGGGTCTCGGAAGCGAGTTCCTCGGTCCAGCGGTGAGCGCGGGTGAGTACCTCGCGAAGGAGCTCTACTGGCACGACGGGCAGCAGGCCGGGTTCGCGTACCCGCTGCCGGACATCCGGGTGCCGATCCACAACGCGAATTTCCTGGGCGCGGCGCTGCTGTGTCGCCTGGCGCGGCTGACCGGCGAGAAGGCTGGGGTTGACGCCGCGCTGGGCGCTGCCCGGTACTCGGCGCGGAGCCAGCGCGAGGACGGCTCGTGGGCGTACGGCGTCGGCCCCACGCAGCAGTGGGCGGACAACTTCCACACCGGCTACAACCTGTGCGCGCTGCAATCGATCGGCGCGGACCTCGGAACCGACGAGTTCGAACCCGTGCTCGCGAAGGGGTTCGCTTTCTACCGGGAGCACTTCTTCACCGCCGAGCGGCGCGCCCAAGTACTTCCACGACCGGACGTACCCGATCGACATCCACTCGGTCGCGCAGAGCCTCATCACGCTCATGGCGTTCCGCGAGCGCGACCCGGGCGCGGACGCCGCTCGCCCGGTCCGTTCTCGCGTGGGCGATGGAGCACATGTGGGACGAGCGCGGCTTCTTCTACTACCGCGTGCTGCGGTCCGGAACCATCCGGACCTCGTACATGCGATGGTCCCAGGCGTGGATGCTGCTGGCACTGACAGTCGCGGCTCGAAGGGCGCAGCCCGCGTCAATCTTCCACAGCCGAGTTGCATCATGAGCGGCCGGTTGAACCTTGCTGTCACGGCCTGCGTCGCTCTCGTGCTCGCTTCCATCGGGACGCATATCACGGTCAAGGCGCTGGACATACCACCAGGGCTGCCACTGGGTACAAGCGATTCGGCAAGGGCGATCGGACAGCGCAGGGCTTGATTTTCGGGTCTTCGCTGACCTACGACGGCTCGACTGGAACAGGTCGCCGACTTCTCGGGGTGACCATCGAGAGCTGGCCGGTTCCAGGCTCGTCTCCTGCCGAGTGGGAGCAACTGCAGCGGCGCTCTCCTCAAGCGAAGACGACGTTTGTCGGCGTGTCGCTGTACGACTTAACGAGATATCGCTCTGCGATTTCCGCGCAGACATCGTTCCGTTCGCCAGACACTCGCGACCTCTGGGCTGAGTCGGCTCGGACCTGGCGTTCGCAGGCGCGATTTCGAGCTCTACCCGCTTACCTGGGTTCGCACGATTTTCCCGACGGCCGGGACGGTCCGACCATGTGGTCTTCGGACTGCGTGACGCCGCGAGCGGCCTGCGTCGGAGGAAACGGAGGAGAGCGAAGACAGCGAGGAAAGTTGTGAGCGTGGCGGCCGACTACTACCCGAGGACAGGCTCAGCGACTGGCCGCAGAGACCGCCTGCTGCGCCGGATGGCCTCAATGCGGAGCCAGCAGGGCAAGGCAGGGTTCTCGGGACCCAAACACCTGGCGTTTCTGCGCCTCCTCCGGCAGGCGCGGCGGCAGGGTCGCGTGACGGTCGTCGTCCTGCCGGTGTCGCCGCCCTTCGCGGCGGAGCTGGTGAGCCAGGCCGACTATCGGCGGTTCGAGGCATCGCTGGCCGACGCGCAGCAGAGCACGCCGGCCGCAACGTGGGTGCGTCTCGATCGGATCGCGCCACTGGAATCGGCGGAGTCTTTTCGACCTCGTCCATCTGAACATGCAGGGCCGTCGACATCGCCACGCCCAGTTTCTTGAAGGCCAGCGGCGGCTGGACGGCCGCCAATGACCTTCGCGTCCTTCGAGTTCGTCGGCGTTCTTCCTGCTGGTCCTCGCGGGCCGCAGTTTCTGCCGTAGCCGCTCGGAGCGACAACTGGCTGCTGCTGCTTGCCAGCTACGCCTTCTACGCGAGCTGGAGCGTCCCGAGCGTCCTGCTTGATCCTGGCGGTCTCCCTCGTCGATTTCTACGTCGGGCCGACAGGCTCGCACGGACGGACCAAGTCAGGCGCGAAAGAAGCGATGGCTCGCCGTCAGCATCGGCACGAACCTCGGGCTCCTCGGCTTCTTCAGTACACGAACTTCCTGGTGGCGAATGCGGGATGGGCCGGCGCGGCTACTCGGTTTCGACACGACCGGATGGCGACTCGACATCATCCTGCCGGTCGGCATCTCGTTCTTCACCTTCAAGAGCATGAGCTACACGCTGGATGTCTACCGGCGGATCCATCCAGCCGTGCGAGAGCGTCAGGGACTACCTGCTGTTCGTCTCGTTCTTTCCGCAACTGCTCGCCGGCCCGATCGCCCGTGCGTCGGAGCTGCTGCCTCAACTGGCGCAACGGGTGCGCGCTTCAGCTGGTGGAGATTGAATCCGGACTCGCCCAGATTGGACTCGGCGCCATCAAGAAACTGGTGATCGCCGACCAGGTCGCCAGCCACGTCGGACCTGATCTTCGCGAATCCGGGACAGTACGACGCGCTCACGCTCCTGCAGGGGGCCGTCGGCTACGCCGTGCAGATCTACTGCGATTTCTCGGGCTACTCGGACATGGCCATCGGCGCAGCTCGCATCCTGGGCTACCGCACGCCGGAGAACTCCAGATGCCGTACAGCGCCTCCAATATTGCCGACTTCTGGCGCCGATGGCACATCTCGCTCTCTTCCTGGTTCCGGGACTATCTGTTCCTGCCGATGGCCTACGGCCTGTCGCGGCGGATGCCGAAGGAGAGGTACGGCGGCGTGCGGGTGGACGTCGTCATCTACATCGCGGCGATCCTCGTGACGTTCTCGGTGTGCGGCCTGTGGCACGGCGCGAGCTGGACGTTCGTGCTCTGGGGCACGCTCCACGGCATCGCGCTCGCCGTGCACCGCGGCTGGAAGCTCCTTCGTCCGTTCAAGAGGTTCGCCCGGTCCCGGCTTGGCGGGCCCGTGTCCACCGTCTTCTCGCATGTCAGCGACGCTCGCGCTCGTCCAGGTCGCCTGGATCCTGTTCCGGTCTGACACGGTCCGGGGAGCATGGGAATACCTCGCCGCATCGGTGCCTGGGAGACGACGGGCACGCGGATGCTCTCGCCCTACATCCTGCCGGCAGGTGTCGCGGTACTCGCAGCTCATGTGCTCATCGAGAAGGACCGGAACTGGGCTTTGGAGATCCCGCGCCAAACGGTGGCCGTGCGCGTTCTGGCGTATGCATCCATGATCCTCTTGATTGCGTCGCTGGGCGCGAGCGATGCCGCGCCTTTCATCTACCTCCAGTTCTGACGTCGCGTCGGTCAATCAGTCGTCGGGGCGGTTTGCTGCCCAGGCTCCTGCAAGGGGTGCAGGCTGGCTCGGCTGATCTCTGCCCGAGGGATTCCACCCAGCCGGGCTAACGCAGCCGGGTGAACACACATTGCGCAGACACGGTCAGCGATGATCGAGTGCATCTTCACTCTGGACTACGAGATCTACGGGAACGGCGAAGGAACACTCCGGGATCTGGGACTCGAGCCCACAGCACGACTGGCCGGGCTGTTCCAGGATTGGGGAGTGCCCTTCGTCGTGTTTCCGGAGGCTCTGGAATTCGCCAGGATTGAGGAGGCCGGATCCGATCCAGACACGGCCGTAGTCCGGACGCAGTTGCGTGAACTGCGCGCAGTCGGCCATGAGATCGGGCTTCACGTCCATCCCTGGTGGGCCAACGCGCGGCATGAGAACGGCCACTGGTGGCTGGATTGGAGCGAACGGAACATTTGTCTGCTAAAGCCGGACCGCGTGGAGGCCATTGTCTCAGGCGCGATCGGTTACCTGCGCGATGCTCTGGGAGATCCCCGTTTCACGCCGCTGACTTTTCGGAGCGGTCTCTGGGTGATGCAACCCACTGCGGTGGTGGCGAAGGTCCTGGTGCGCCACGGTGTCAGGGTAGACTCTTCGGTCTTCAAGGGAGGGCGAGACACGACTTGGGACTGGACTACGGGCCGGCGCTTGGCAACGGTGGGCTATGGCGTGTTGGCGCCGACATCAACGTGCCGGACCCCCGTGGCGATCTTTGGGAAGTTCCCATTCATACCGAGATGGTGCCGTTTTGGGAGATGCTGGGCCACAAGCGCCTGAGACTTCAGAAGAAGGTGCCCCTAGGCACCCAAGGGACGCCACTACCACGCCGGTGGTTGGATTTCTGCCGCTTACGCTATCCGCGCAAGCTGGATTTCTGCAGGATGACCTTCGATGAAATGAGGAGGGCGTTCGACGGGGTTGTCCGAGAAGAGCAGGCAAACCGGGGATACGCCGGCCCTCTCGTGGCGATTGGCCACACCAAAGACCTGGTGGATTTCGACGCGGTCGGGCGGTTTCTCGAATTACTGAAACTGAATGATGTTGTCGTCACAACGTTCTCTCGCCTGCTCTCGCGGGAACCACTTTCATCGCCATAGGGCGACGTCTGCAGATCATGTCCAATTTTGAATCAGCGCCGGACCTGTCTCATGGGGCCATCAGTGCGGAACCCACAAAGATCGAGTGGGATCCCAGTCTGCCGGTGTTCGCCAAAGAGGAAATCCCTCAAGGCCGTGGGTGACGAGTACGGTTGGCTGGGGGGATTCGACGGGCTTGGGCGCGTTCGGTGTGTTTTGCCATACACAATCATTCGTAAGGCCATTTTTCGTTTGGTCCGCTTCCAGGTTGAGACCATCCCGCGGGCGACGGAGTTCCGGTGGATGAGGAAAGGTCGTTTTTTAACAGCGCAGTCCAGTATTTCCGCGCGAGCGGCGCCCACATTATCATCCCAGCTACCACAAACACGCTGTTCAGGACGTATCCGGACGGGGCCGACGCGGCCCCTTACGGCAGCTACGTCAACGACCTGACTTTGTCTGAAGATGATCTACTAAATTAGCTAAATGCCGTGTACCGAAAGAAGATCCGCCGCTGCCAGAAGAACGGGGTTCAAATCCTGAGGGGCGCCAGCTACCTGGATCCCGCCTGCACGAGATCATCCGCGCCACGTTAAGACGGTCGTCCATGGGATTCATGAGCCACGCATCGTTCAAGCGCGTGGTGGAGGGCCTCGGCGACAATGTGGAGCTATTCGTCGCTGATCGCCGGGGAACGATTGAGGGCTGCACCGTGTTTCCTTTTAGTGACCACAGTGCGTATTCGATGTATGGCGGTCGCCTTCCGGTGGCAGATCCAGGCGCAATGAATCTGCTCAACTGGGAGGCCATGCTGCACTTCAAGCGGCGCGGCGCCAAGCGCTTCGATTTCATGGGCGGGCGGATCGACCCGGCGAAAGGTTCAAAACAAGAGGGAATCATGACCTTCAAGCAACGGTTTGGAGGACAACTCAAGCAAGGGTTCATGTGGAAGCTGCCTCTCCGGCCTCTTGGCGCTTACGCATACTCTGTCGGGGTCCGCATTCTTCGAGGCGGCGATATTGTGGACGTCGAACGCCACAAACTGAACGGCGTCCGCCCTTCGGCGGAGTAACGCAGGGTCGGAACTGATGTGGCAACCATCTTGGCTGTCCGAGCTGGAAGATTCTCAGGCGGTCTTCCCGCCGACCGATTGCTGCGCTGTCCGTCGGCGGGAGAAGCGGCATGTCCAGTTCCGCGCTTTCAGCGTCGGTGGCAGAGGGTCAGTGACAGGCACCGTATGGCACGTTCAAATGAACCCGTCCGGGAGGCGGTGGTTATCCTCGAAAGACCGGCGAAGCGTCGAACGGCGGTCGACGAAGCAACGGTTGCCCCTGATGTTGGTGGGTCTCGTAAAAAGGTCGGGTGCCGCTCCCGGAATACACACCGCAAGCACGGGTTGACCGGCGGGATCAGAGAGGGCGGCATGGCCCGTGTGCCCTCGTGGGGAGCGTGCTGTGGTCGCAACCGATGGACGAAGCTGTGCTCTAGGAGGAGTCAATGGGCAGCCACTTTGCCTTCCGACCGAGACGGGTTATACCGAGAGTTCTCCGTCTGCTATCTGATTCTCGTGGCCTCCCATCAAAGGTCACCGCATTGCGGTGTGTGCTCGGGTGGGCACGCGCGAAGTTCGGGCGACGTGGGAGGCCACAGGAAGGGACCATCAACCTGGGCGAACTGCAACTCTTAGTTGATCCCTCACGAGTTGAGATCATTCCTTATCTGGAAATCTGGCGAGAGCACTGCTACGACCGCGTGCCTGAGTTCTCGGTTGACGGTGCCGAGTGCGTAGTTGATGTTGGCGCGAACATCGGGGTGTTCAGCTTGTACCAAGCGATCAAGAAGCGGGGTAAGCGCGTGATCGCGTTTGAGCCGGCCCCGAGCGTGTTCATGCGTCTGAACCATAACGTGAAACTGAACAGACTCAGCAACGTGGAAGCCATCAACGCGGCAGTCGGGGATTGTTCTGGGACCTGGACAATTCCTGGAGCGGCCTATGTCCATCAATTGCCGGGTCGCCAAGTCCGGGGAAGAAGGCACTTGTGCGGTCCCGTGTGTCACCCTCGATTCGTCTTTGAGTCACATACAGAAGATTGACCTTCTGAAGGTAGATGCTGAAGGGTACGAAACCCGGGTCCTCAAAGGGGCGCTAACGGCTCTTGAGCGAACCGACCGCGTTCTGGTCGAGGCGTGCACGGAATCCGACAGAAAGAGCGTCGAGTCAATCTTGCTTGCGCGAGGCTTCCGATTCGTCACTCGAGCGGACGACGTTCTGTACTACTCGCGTGTCACTATGCCGTCGGCGTCACAGGTCGAGCTGGAATCCGCATCTCCTGCGAAGCCGGTCGAAGTGTGGATGACGAGGTGACGGGGCCGGCCGTCCTTCCAGTTCAAGTGTCTCTTGGCAACTTGAAACGGGGTTGGGCAAGTGGCTTGGCGAGGTGCGGGTGGCGCTGCGAGTGGTCGGTGATCCGTGTGCGGCAGATTGAGTGGTCAATCAACCCACCCGCTCCCACCGGTTCGCAGAAGGTGCGCGGGCGCTAGTCGGCGACCGCGGTCTTGGACCGGTGCGACACAACTCAGCTCTGGCGACCGCCCATGGAGACAGTGACCCGGCATCCGGAGCCCATGAGAATTCGCTGTAAGCACGAAGTATGCTGAGCCTCCTTCCCAACGAACATTGGAACTACACCGGCAGGGACCTGGCCCGGGAACATCTGTACGGCCCTATCTGTCCGACACGCCGATGCGCAGCTAGCGCTCTGCCTCCCCGGGCTGGGGTCGTGCCTCCCGATCCGATCCGCCAGAGCGGCGATTGTTATGGCGCTGAGGGCGCTGGCGTTGCCGCCAGGTGCCGGTGTCGGCGTCCCTCTGTATTGCTGCCCGATCGTGTTCAAGGCGATCAAGGCGGCTGGCTGCGAGCCTCGCTTCATCGACGTCGATCCGAATACCTACTGCCTATCTGTGAGCGACCTGGCTGCCAAGAGCGACAGGTCAAGCAGTCATTGCGGTCCACATGTTCGGGAATGTCAGTGACATGCCCCGCTTGCGGGACGCGGCACCGGGTAAGCCGTTCATTGAAGATTGTGCGCAGGCGTTGGGCTCGCGCCTCGAGGGTCGCCCTGCCGGTTCCTTCGGGGACATCGCTGCGTTCAGTTTCCACTCGGGAAGTACGTATCAGTGGGGGAGGGCGGCGCCATCTACGCGACCCGATGCCAGTCTCCACGGCTCGTCTGTCGGAATTCGTCGCCGGGCTTCCCAGCCCGGGCCGCCTGGAGGAGTGTGTTCACGTCGGCACCACGTACATACGGTCGTTACTTCGCAGCAGGCCGCTGTGGGGAGTGATCGGGAACGGCTGTGGGAGGCCTACGGGAGAGAGTCAGCTACACGTCCCAGTCCCCGCTCGTGGTGGCGCAGACTATGAGACCGACCGGGCAGACGACCATTCGACGTCTGCCGCTGCTGGACTCGTGCATCGAGAGACAGCGATTCAACGCCGACTACTACTCGCGGAATCTGGAGGTGGACGCTGGCATGTCTGTTCGGAGACGCCAGGCGCCTTCTACAACCGCCTTCAGTACCCGCTGCTCGTTCCGACCTCAGAGCAATGTGAGCGGCTGGCTGACGCATTTGCGGGAGAACAGATCAGTACCGCCAGGCCCTACAAGGACATTGCGGCGGTCGCGGCAGCACACTACGGCTACACCGGCGATTGCCCTCGAGCCGAACACATTGCCAGAACGGTCATGGTGATTCCCTGTAATCACGCGCTCGAGGCCGCCGACGTCGAGCGGATCGCTACCTGCGTCAACCGCGGCTTGGGCACGAGATTGGTGGCCGCCGAGCCGGCACGACACTGGACGCTAGTAGGGAAACGTGAGCCCGCATTATTTCTCATGAAACAAGTCATTCAGAACTTCAAGACGGGCGAGCTTTCGGTCGCCGAGGTCGTGCCGCCAGCTCTGGCGAGGGGATTCGTCCTGGTGCGCAACGCCTTCTCGCTGATCAGCGCCGGGACGGAGCGCTCCACGGTCTCGACGGCCCAGGCGTCCCTCCTGGGGAAGGCCCGGCAGCGGCCAGATCTTGTCAGGCAGGTGCTCGACAGCCTCCGCGTCGATGGCCTCGCCTCCACGCTGAACCGCGTGCGGACGAAGCTCGAAACGCTGAAGGAACTGGGCTACAGCTCCGCCGGCACGGTTCTCGCCTCCATGGACACCGACGGTCGGTTCAAACCTGGCGACCGGGTGGCGTGCGGCGGAGGCGGCTACGCTTCGCACGCCGGCATCGTGACCGTGCCTCAGAATCTCGTTGTCAAGGCGCCCGAAGCAGTGGGCCTGGACGCGGCCGCCTTCACCACGCTGGGGGCGATTGCCATGCAGGGCGTCCGCCAGGCCAATCCTCGGCTGGGCGAGTTCGTGTGCGTGATCGGCCTGGGGCTGCTCGGCCAGATCGCTGCCCAAATCCTGCGGGCTAACGGATGCCAGGTCTTCGGCGTGGACACCGCCGAGCCCATGGTGGCGCTTGCCGTGAAGGCCAGTTGTCACGCTGCGCGGTCCCGGTCGGACGCTGGCCTGGAATCGGCCTTGGCCGCCTTCACGGGGGGACATGGGTTCGACGCGGTAATCATCACGGCGGCCACGCAATCCACGGACCCCGTCGAACTGGCGACGACCATCCTGCGGCAGAAAGGCGTCATCGTCGTCGTCGGCGCCGTTCCTATGAACATCCCGCGCGAGCCGCATTTCTACAAGAAGGAGCTGGAGTTGAAGATCTCCTGTTCGTACGGGCCCGGGCGCTACGACCCGACGTACGAGGAGGGAGGGCAGGATTACCCGTACGGCTATGTCGGTGGACGGAGAACCGTAACATGGGAGCGTTCGTGCGGCTGCTCGAGGACCGGAGCCTGGATGTGCAGCCTCTGATTACGCACGTGTTTCCTATCGAGGACGCCGGGAAGGCATACGACATCGTGACCGGCAAGATCAACGAAGCTCACTTGGGCATCCTTCTCGAGTATCCCGAGGCAACGGCGACCCGTGCAGTAGAAGAGGCGCCGCACGCGGCGCCCGGCTCTTCCGCTCGTGTCGGCATCGGCTTCATCGGGGCAGGCAGTTTCGCGCAGAAGTTCCTGATCGGGTCCGCACGGCAAAGCGGCGAGCTGATTTCGGTGGCGACGTCGCGTGGGGTCACCGCGAAGAGCGTGGGCGAGAAGTTCCGTTTCCGTTCGCACTCGACCGACGCGCGCGACGTCGTCGGGAACCCGGAGGTGAACGCGGTGTTCATTGCCACCCGGCACGACACGCATGCCGCGTTCGCGACGGCCGCCCTTGAGGCGGGGAAGAACGTGTTCGTCGAGAAGCCGCTGGCGATTCATGAAGACGAGTGTGCCCTGATCCTCGAAGGCGCCAGGCGACGAAGCGACTGCCGCCTGATGGTCGGCTACAACCGGCGTTTCTCGCCCTTGGCGCGCCGGGCCAGAGAAGTTTTCGAGCGGGTGACCGGCCCCGTGCTCATCAACTACCGCGTCAACGCGGGCCTCCTCCCAAAGGACCACTGGATACACTCGGGACAGGGTGGCGGGCGAATCCTCGGCGAGGTGTGTCACTTCGTCGACCTGATGCAGTTTCTCACCGCTTCGGAGCCGGTGGATGTCTACGCTGTGGCCGTCTCCGCCGACAATATCCAGATGCCCGACCAGGACAACGTCGTCATCTCCCTCCGCTTTCGAAATGGCTCCGTGGGCCAGATCTGCTACCTGGCATGCGGCCACAAGTTGCTCGGCAAGGAGCGGATCGAAATCTTCGGCGGCGGCCAGAGCTTTGTCATCGACGACTTCCGGGTGGGTGAACATTACACGGGCGGTTCCTGCCGGAGACTCAAACTACCGGGCAAGGGCTACCCGGAGGAGGTCGAGGCGTTCCTGCAGGCCATCCGCGACGGGCGTCCGTCCCCGATTGCGGTTCGCTCGCTGGCCCTGACCAGCGCCGCCACCTTTGCGATTCTCGACTCGTTGCGCACGGGGTTGGGGCAGCCGGTCTCGCTCTGATGCCACGTCAGCTCGCTCTCTTTCTCTGCACGGCGTTCGTGCTGCTCCTGCTCCGGCTGGAACGGCGCGAGTCGGGCGGTGTTTCCGCCGCCGTATGGATACCGACCGTGTGGATGCTAGCCATTGCGAGCAAGCCGCTGGCCATCTGGTTCGGTATGGCCGGGGACAACGAATCCGGTAGCCTGCCCGACCGGGTCCTGCTGTCTGCCCTGGGTGCCGCGGGTATCGCCGTGCTGGTCCGCCGCCGTTATGACTGGTCTGACGCACTGCGCCGGCACGGATGGCTGCTGGGCCTGCTGGCATATATGCTCGTCAGCACCTTGTGGTCCGACATCACGTTGATAGCGCTCAAACGGTGGGTGCGCGACGCGATTGTCGTGATCATGGCGCTGGTCATCATGTCGGAGGGCAATCCGCGGGAGGCCCTAGAGAGCCTCCTGCGCCGGTCGACCTACATTCTCATCCCGTTCTCGCTGATGCTGGCTAAGTACTACCCGTCACTGGGTGTCGACTACGCCCGATGGTCCGGCATGCAAATGTGGATCGGGGTCACGGTTCAGAAGAACACCTTGGGTCGCTTATGCGTGGTCAGCGCATTCTTCCTCCTCTGGGCGCTCTATCGCCGTTGGCGGGACGGCGCACCGGGGGGCGAGCGTTACCAAGCATGGGCCGACGTGTCCGTTCTGCTGATTGCGCTGTTTCTCCTGAAGGGCGATGCGGGCGCCTACTCTGCGACGTCGCTCGGCACCCTAGCTGTAGGTATTGCCTCTTTTCTGGGCCTGGCTTGGTTTCGGAAGCTCAAGCTCCCGGTCCCACAATCCGGTCTGCTTGCCCTGATCATCTTCCTAATCGGTTTCGGGGTGTCGGCACCGTTTCTGGGGGGCTCAAACGTTGCCGCCTTCAGCTCCACGTTGGGTCGCACGGAGACGCTGACCGGCCGCACGGAGACCTGGGCGGAACTGGTGCCCGTGGTGAAGCGTCAGCCGCTGCTCGGCTCAGGGTTCGGGAGCTTCTGGACCACCGCGCGGCGGCAGTTCTACGAGATGAGCTACGGTCACAACGGGTATCTGGACATCCTGCTGGAACTGGGTGCGGTGGGGCTTGCCTTCTACGCCGCCTGGCTGCTGTCCTGCGCGCGCAAGTTCCACGGCGCACTCGCGGGGGATTACGACTGGGGCAGCCTCGCGATATGTTTTCTGCTCATGGTGGTCGTTTACAACGTCACCGAGTCAGCGCTCGGGAGCCTGGGTGAGCAAATGACCGCGGTGATGGCCATGGCGTCCCTGGTGGTGCCGTATGAACCGATCCGTGCCCCCAACCGATCAGATCTCGGTGTGCGTCTGCACGTTCCGTCGCAACGAAATGCTGGAACGGCTGCTCCGCAACCTGGCCCTGCAAAGAACCGTTGGGCTGTTCGGATACTCGATCGTCGTCGTGGACAACGACGCGGATGGGCGCGCGCACGAAACGGTCGCCAGGGTTCAGGCGGAACTGGATCTTGACATCACGTACTCGATCGAGCCCGAGCACACAATTCCGGCAGCGCGGAACCACGCACTGCGCCTGGCCCGCGGCAACTACATCGGGATCATCGACGACGACGAGTTCCCGGCTCCCGACTGGCTGCTCCGGATGTACGAGGGCTTCAGACCTTTGACGTCGACGGCGTTCTGGGACCGGTCTACCCGTGCTTCGCAACTGCACCGCCCTCCTGGCTGGTGAAGTCCGGCATATGTGAGTCGCCGGTGCACCGAACGGGCACGTTACTGCATTGGAGCCAGACCTTCACCAATAATGCGCTGGTCAAGAAAGACGTGTTCGACAGGAACGGCCTCGCGTTCGATCTTCGCTTTCGCACCGGTGGCTCGGACCAGGAGTTCTTCAGGCAGGCGATGATGCGGGGGTGTAAGTTCGTCGCTATCAAGGAAGCCCCGGTGTTATGAGCTCATACCACCCGTACGCTGGACCCGCAAGTACTGGGTCAAGCGGGCGCTGGTTAACGGCTTCAACGCACGGAGATACGCATCGGCGGGAACGAGCATGGGGCGGCAAGCCGTCGTGACGTTCAAATCCGCGGTGGGGGTGGCAATCTACGGTGCTGCGCTTCCATTCTGCGCCGTCCTCGGCCGATCACCGCCTGATCATTTGCCTGGAGAAGGGGTGCTATCACCTCAGCCGGGCATGCGGGGCATTCGGAATCGAGCTGTGGAAGAGGCGGGATTTCTAGCCGTGAATTCGATCGCTGCGTTCTGGAACAAACGGCGTGTCGGGCCGGCAATCGTGGTCGGCCAGGCGACGGCACTTCTCGGCAGGCTGACGAAGGCGTCGTTTCTCAGGAACGTCTTCGTGGTCATGACCGGTTCGGCCGTAGGTCAGGCTGTCGGCTTTGCTCTGTCCCCAATCATCAGCCGGCTGTTCACGCCTGCCGACTTCGGGGTGTTCGGCTCCTTCGGCGCGGTCACCGGCGTGTTTGGGGCCATCGTGACGCTCGATTACTCGCTAGCAGTCATGCTGCCCAGGCACAGGGAAGACGCGGGACAGGTCTTTGTGCTCTCCTGTCTCGCCACGCTTGCCGTGACTGCGCTGTGCGCAACCGTGTGCCTTCTGTTCCCGGGCTGGGTGACGGGGCTTTTGAATGCCCGTAGCAGATGGCTGCTCGCGCTCCTTGCCCTCGCCGTCATGGCTGCAGGGTTCAACGCCTCGTTCCAAGCGTGGTGCGTGCGGGTGAAGGCGTTCCAGCACACCGCCGCGTCGCAGGTTGTGCGCGGGCTGTCCTCGAATGGCCTGCAGATAGGCTTCGGCTTGGCCCACGCTGGCGCGCCGGGTCTGATCATCAGCAGCGTGCTGGCGGACGTCCTGGCCAGCCTCAACCTCGTGCGCCTGACACGCGCCGATCTGCCCGCGTTTCTCGCCGGCGTTCGCTGGCAACGCCTGAAACGCCTGGCGGCAGATACGGTGATTTCCCCCTCTATTCAGCGACGCAGAACCTGTTGAACGCGCTTTCGATCGGCCTGCCGGTTCTCCTGCTTACCCACTTCTTCGGCATCGCGGTTGCGGGCGCCTACGCCTTCGCCGGGCGCCTGCTCAACACGCCCATGAGCCTGGTCTCTGGCGCCGTTCGGCAGGTGCTCTTTCAAAAGGGCGGCGAGATGCAGCACCAGGAGCGCAAGCTCTCAGCGTTGTTTCTGAAGAGCACCTTGGGGCTGTTCGGCTTGGGCGTCCTGCCAGCCATCGTTCTCTGCATCTGGTCCCCCCAACTGTTCGCCTGGGTGTTCGGAAAGCAATGGCACACGGCGGGTGAGTTCGCCCGTTACCTTGTCTTCTGGCTCCTGTTCGCATTCTGCAACCTGCCGGCCGTCTTGTTCGCCCGGCTTATCCGCATCCAGCGCACACTGTTCTTCTTCAATTCGATCGTACTCGCCGTGCGGGTACTTACGCTGGTAGTCGGCGGGCTCTATTTGACAGCGCTCCAGAGCATCGCCCTCTTCTCCGCACTGGGAGGCGTGATGAACCTCGCGTTGATTCTCCTCGTCGGGCGCGCGGTGCTCAAGCGAGAAGGGCCACTCAGCGTGGCACAGCTTCGTGACGGCCTGCTAGAACGTAGTTTCTGAGCCGGTTGTCGGCGGTGATTCCCACTTCGCCTTCCACAGCCCGCCGTGAAGCGACGGCACAGGACATCTGAGATGCCTGCTACAATCGCCATCTTAAGAACATCCCTTAAGGAAGACGAGCGGCGTGTTCCCATCTATCCTGAGCACTTGTCCAGGATTCCGGAAGACCTGCGCTTACGGATGCTCTTCGAGCAGGGTTACGGGGCCAACTTTGGGTTTTCCGACGACTACATCCGGCGGTACGGCGCCGCCGTTGGGCCACGAGAGACTCTGTTTGCAGATTGCGAACTGATCGTCCTACCCAAGCCGATGCCCGAAGACCTTCAGCAGATGGCCCCAGGTCAGGTCCTGTTTGGGTGGCTCCATTGCGTGCAGCAGCGGGCCATCGCGCAAGCGGCGATTGACCGCAAGCTAACGTTGATCGCGTGGGAGGCGATGCACTCCTGGAGCGCGTCCGGTGAAAAGCAGTTGCACATCTTCTACAAGAACAACGAGATTGCGGGTTATGCGGCCGTACTGCATTGCTTGCAGTTGCTCGGCGTCGACGGGCACTATGGGCCCCGCAGAAAGGCCGTCGTCCTCAGTTACGGCTCCGTGAGTCGGGGCGCAATCTATGCACTGCAGGGCCGGGGCTTCAATAACATCCATGTCTTCACGCGACGCCCCCCCCATCTAGTGGCCGACCAGAACCCAGACGTGTACCACGGCCACTACTATCCCGGGCCTACCGGTTGCCTGATGTCCCAAGCGCCTGATGGGAGCGAACGCCCGCTGATCGACGAGTTGGCCGAAGCCGATCTGATCTGCAACGGCGTGTTGCAGGACACCAACAACCCGCTGATGTTCGTCGCAGAATCCGAGGTCCCCCGGCTGCGTCCGAGATCCTTGATCATCGACATCAGCTGCGACTCGGGCATGGGATTCGCCTTTGCGCGTCCAACGAGTTTTAGAGATCCGACCTTTCAAGTGGGTGACGCGATAACCTACTATTCGGTAGACCACACTCCCAGCTACCTCTGGAACGCCACATCGCGCGAAATCTCCAAGGCCCTCCTTCCGTATCTTGGCATCGTGGCCGGCGGTGAAGCAGGTTGGGACGCCGAGCCGACCATGAAGAAGGCCATCGAGATTAAGCGCGGCATCATCGAGAACCCGAACATCATTCGCTTTCAGCAGCGCAGTGCGGATTACCCCTACGCTCACATCGGACCACCGTCGCGAGCGGGTGGAGACGGGGCGGCCATGGTCGCGAATCGGAAGCCGGTCTCCTAGCCCGACAACCGATCTGCCGCAAGGAGGTCCGAGATGCTGATTACCGACTGGGAAGCCAGGAACCTGGGCGCCAGCGTGGAGGTGTCCGCCTCGATGGACGGCTTCCGCCTGTGGTACATATCCAAATCCTTCGCCGTCTCCAGGGGCGGCGACCCATTCGTGGCGGCGGCGCTACTTCCGGCGATGCTGAAGGGAGAGCCGCTGCAGGTCGACCCGGCCTTGCCCGTTTCGCCGAAGCTGCTGCAGAATCTGGGGCGCCTCCAGAAATTCATCACTGCTGAATCCCGTTCAAGGTCATCCCCGTCAAGGCCGCGAGCAGAACGGCCGAGCCGCTCAACACGGGAGTGATGTCCTTCTTTTCCGGTGGTGTGGACAGCACGTTCACATTCATCAAACACAGGGAGGACATTAGCCACCTCGTTTTCATACAGGGCTTCGATTTCTTTGCCGGAACCGGGGACGGGCTGTCCTTCACGGCGGCCGACATCAGCGACCTCTCGCAGATTGCCTACAAACTCGACGTGGCGACAGACCCGGTCTCCGCCTCGTCAGGACCCTATTATCGGATGCGGCCCGGGCGGCGCTGTCGAGATACCGGGAATCGGGCTCGGACGCAGGGGCGTTGGAACAGGCCTTGGCCGCGGACATGCAGAAGATGATCGCCGGACCGCCAATCTACCAGCAGCAGCGATTTGCCCGTGTCGAATTGCGGCCGGAGACACGCCAAGTGTTGGATTACGTCTCGAACGCGGAGAGCGTCCCGAGGCTGAATCGACTGCTTCTGGAGGACGCGTACCCCTTGGAATTAGGCAGGCGAGACACCTCGATACATCACACCTCCATCGCACGTAACGCGAGTTTTGCCCGGAGCTTCGACAAAGTCCTGATTCCGGTTATCACCAATCACTTTGCTTTTGGCTATCGCTATAACTTGAGTAGAAACCTGAGCCAGGGCGGGGCCCTGGCCAGCGCAGCCCTGATCCTGGGATTCCCCCGCGTCTTCGTGCCGTCCTCGTTTTCCTACGACCAGCTCTTCCCTCTAGGCTCGCATCCGCTGACCGACCCCCTCTGGGCAAACGACGGTATGGAGATCGTCCACGACGGAGCGGAAGCCCGACGGGTCGACAAGATTCAGGAGATCGCGAAAGAACCTCTTGCGCTGGCCAATCTGAGGGTCTGCTTCAACGACATGAATATCAATTGCGGCAAGTGTCTAAAATGTCTGCGCACCATGATTCCGCTGCAACTACTGCAGGCCGGGCCGGGTCCGTTCCCCCCTCTCCGTCTGATAAAGTCATCCGAACAATGCGCATCGCTGGCGCGATCGAAGAGTCCTTCTTTCACGACAACTTGGACCTCGCCCTGAACTCCGGAGAGTCAAGTTGCGACACGCGCTCCAAGCATGCCTCAGACGGCATCAGCATCTAGAACTACTCAAGGACTTCGACCGAGCGATCTTGGGCGGCGTGATCAAGCGTGTCCATCGAACGGGCGCTGGAGGCACAGCCGGGTTCAATCGAATCGATACCATGGGTTCTCAAGCGTGACAATCGGGGGGGGTATGAACGAGCTGTTCTACAGCAATCACGTCGCCGTAATCAGGACCATCGACCACTATGATGTCAAGGTCCCATTTCATCCCCCGACGTCCTATCCAGAGTTTCTGGGCACGCGGAACACTGGGCTAAGCGACTTCAATCCGATCACGATTCCATCAGACAGCTCTTCATCGCCCTTCATTTGGACAACGAACACGTTGATAGCGCGACATGGAACCCCCTTTCGGGATTGATCGTTCCCGGAAACAAGGTCTTCATCAAGCCGAATTTGGTCTTGGAGCGTAATGGAATCGGTCAGGATATGAACTGCATGGTTACCCATGCCAGCGTCATCAGGCCGATCATTGACTATGTTCACTTGGCGCTTGAAGGGCGCGGAGAAGTCGTTATCGGCGATGCGCCGGTCCCAGAGGCCAATTTCCAGGTGGTAACCAACAAGAACCAGCTACAGCCCACGGTCGGCTATCTAAGCAATCTCTATCGAAGTGACGGATTCCGTATCAAGCTCATTAATCTGAGCTTTGGTAGAGGGCGTGAAGAGGAATTCTACGAATTCGACGATCTGGGAATCGAGATTGATCTGAGGCGGGGCTCGTTTTTGGAACCTCTGAGTGACAGGGAGCTCGAGAATCTCACGTACCTCAATGAAGACAATTCCTTCATGGCCAGGGTGCACAATCGTAATGCGAATAAATACCGAATTGCCAGAGAGCTCTTGGAAGCGGACGTGGTCGTCAATGTCCCCAAGCTGAAGACGCATTACAAGGCGGGGGTCACGCTCGCGTTGAAAAACCTTGTCGGCACCGTTACGAACAAAGCGTATGTTCCCCACCACCGAAAAGGAGCGCCCAGCAGAAACGGGGACGAGGTTCCGGAGAGCACGTTCATGGAGAGAGCCACAAGCCAGATGAGGCGGTACGAAGACCGCCTGATACGCAGGCTCCTGTATCTGTGGTCGAATGTCGCCGGCGATAGGCCGGGTGTTGTTCGTCGGATCGAGACCACGTATCGGCGGGTTAAGCCCTGTCATGGCGCTTGGGAGGGAAATGACACCATCTGGCGCGTGGCTCTCGATCTGAATAGGATCATGTTGTTCGCGGACAAGTATGGAGTGATGGGAAGCAGCCTGCAGCGCCGGGTCTTCAACGTCATCGACGGCATTGTCGGCGGTGATAAGAACGGCCCCCTGTATTGCCTGAAGAAGCCCGCGGGAATAGTCTTGGGAGGGTTCAACCCCTGCGCTGTCGATCTGACGGCGACGAGGTTGATGGGTTTCGACTACGGGAGGATTCCGCTCTTGAAGAATGCCCGGAGAGAAGAATGGCTCTTTCATGAAGGACCCATCGGCGTTGTGTCGAACTGTCCTCAGTGGAATACAAGCGACGTGGCGCGCGATTATGACACGATGACGCCCGACCTGGATTTCATCGAGCCTGACAACTGGCATCTCAAGCTCAAGCAGCCGGCTCATCCCGATGCGACGCGCCGGGCCGACTGAAGGGACGGAACAGAGATGCGCATCCATCATTGGGAAATGAAAGAGCAGCAGGAGGTCAGGGAAGTCTCCGCGCAGATCGACGACTTCCGCCTTTGGTACCGATTCCCGACGACCCACCGGATCTCGACGACCGGCGACCCGTTCGTCGCCGCCGCCCTGCTCCCGGCAATGGCCAAAGGGGAAACACTCCAGGTGGACCCGGGCCTGACCGTCTCCCCGAGGCTCCTGAAGAACCTCGCGGTGTTCCAGCACGTCCATCATTGCTGGAATCCTGAACTGAAAATCGTCCGCATCGAGGCAGCGACCACGCCGACGGTCCGGCTCAACGATGGGGCCATGGCGTTCTTCTCGGGGGGCGTGGACAGCATGTTCACCTTCCTGAAACGCCGGGACGAGCTCAGCCACGTGGTCTACATCCGGGGTTTTGATTTCCGCGTCGACGATGCGAGCTTCCATGCGGCTGTCGAGCGCACCACATCCTTCGTGCGAAGCTCGGGCAAGACGGTGATCCCAGTCGGGACGAATTCCAATGCCTTTGGCTATCATCACAACTTGAGTATCTTGCTCACCCAGGGAAGCGCCCTGGCCAGCATCGCCCTTCTCCTTGGATTCCCGCGCGCCTACGTGTCGTCGGCCTACTCTTATAGCCAACTCATTCCTCTGGGTTCGCATCCCCTCACGGACCCTCTGTGGTCGACCGAGGGAATCGAGATTGTCCATGAGGGAGCCGAAGTCCGAAGAGTGGACAATATTATCAGGATCGCCGAAGACCCATCGGCGCTGGCGAACGTGCTGGTCTGCGCGCATGACGTGGTCCGCAATTGCGGCGAGTGCGAAAAGTGTCTTCGAACCATGGTCCCTCTCCAGTTGCTCGGCGTGTCCACTCCCGCCTTTCCTCCATTTCCGTCGCTCTCCAGAATCCAGAGAATGCACATCGCGAGCGACATCGAGATGATCTTCTTCAAAGAGAACTACGACCTCGCCCTGCGGACGGGGAGCCGAGCTCTTCGCAAGGCCTTGACCTCTTGCATCCGCCGGCACGAGCGCACGCGGTTCCTCAAGGACGTCGATCGGTCATACTGGGAGGCCTTGTCAAGCGGGTCTACCGGAGAGCTGTGAAGACGTCCCCCGGGGCACGCCGCATCAGTATGACGCCCCCGAGAGATTGAGAGACCGGGTAGCGGATCTGTCCTCTATTCATTCCAATTATCAAGAATGAGCGTCATATCGGGCCTGAAGCGGAGTCGGACACTGACGGGCTGGCGCGACCAGGTTGATATCGCATTCAGGTCGTACCTGTACAGCTTGTCGCCGGAGTGGCTCGCGAGGTTCAATTATCGCAAGCAAAGCGGCCGGTGGCCGGACCTGAAGAGCCCGCAGACGTTTGATGAGAAGCTACTGTGGTTGATGCTCTTCTGGCGTCACCGGTTGAAGACCCGTTGTGCCGACAAGTATGCGATGCGCTCCTACGTCGAAGAGCACGGCTTCGGCGACCTGTTGCCAGAGCTTCTCGGCGTTTACGAAAGCAGCGCTGAAATTGAGTTCGAGACGCTCCCTGATCGATTTGTTCTCAAGTGCACTCACGGCTCTGGGAGCAACATCATCTGCGGAGCGAAGAGCGCCTTGGACTGCAGCGAAGCGCAGCGTCGCTTAGACCGGTGGATGCGCCGTGACTACAGCAAGGTCGCGGGCGAGGTCCACTACTCCCTCATCGAACGGCGCATCATTGCTGAGCGCTTCCTCGACGATGGAGCGGGCGGGCCCCCGAGTGACTACAAGATCTACTGCTTTGGCGGAAACGCGCACTGCACGATGGCCTGCACGGAACGCGCAAGCGGAGTCACGAAGTTCGATTTCTACGACAGGTCGTGGAGGACAAAACTGCCTTACTCCAGGTCCAGCTTGCTCGCGAACAGGTCGGTCCCGGAACCGGCCGCCTACCAAGACATGCTCGCTGCAGCTGAAGCGCTGTCGAAGCCCTTTCCATTCGTGCGCATGGATTTCTACAGTGTCGGAGGGCGGGCTGTCATAGGCGAAATGACATTTACGCCGAACGGATGTATTGACTTGGGCTACACGGACGTAGCCCAGCGGGAGTTGGCGCGACTGATTGAGCTTCCGGAGCCGATCGTCGAATAGCCTGCGGTACGCCTGGCAGCTGAACGTCTTTGGGGTCTTACGGATTTGTAATTCCGCCGCCAGACTTGGCCGGTGGCCGACCGCCGTGATAGCCTCTTGAAACCGTGGCAGACGTGACTGATTGAGGAGTTTGGCATTTCTGGCCTGGATGCCATCGGTGGGCCGGATCTTGCCCGCTGTTCCGTGGGCCCTGCTGTGGCTTGGCCCACGCGCCTGCCGGGCCCGAGCCCCGACCCGTCGGAATCATGCCATGTGGAGGTCACTAGACCGTCCAGCAGGTGCGGCCATGTCGACAACTGTCACCGCTTCACGCATCCGTGCGACGCTTCTGTTCTGCGCCTGCCTCGCGCTGCAAGGTTCCGCCTTCGCTGGAACCTATTGGGTCAGCCCGACAGGGGCCGCGACATGGGCGAGCTGCCAGAGTGCAACGGCGCTCTCGGGAACGGCGGCCTGCGCCCTATCGACCGCAAACAACAACGCGGTGGCAGGCGATACGGTCTATCTGCGCGGTGGCACGTACACCTACACGAGCGCGAGCGGGTGCGGAAACAACTATACCTGCGGGATCTTCCCGAAGAATCGCGGGACGATCTCCGCGAGGATTGTGTTTTCGGCGTACGAGAACGAAGTGCCGGTGCTGACGACGGATGGCACCGCCCCGACGTACACGACCGGGATCACGATCGGGCAAGGGGTGGACGCGACCGGCACCTACATTCGCGTGACAGGGATCACGGTCCATAACCTGCCGGTGTGGGCCAGCCTGTACCACTACGCAAGTTACAACGAGATCGACCACTGTCACTTCTACAGCGACACGGGTGAAGACTACGCTGGCGCGGCTGGCCTCGCTATCAATAGCTACTGTGGGGGCACCAGTTACACTTGCTACAGCAAACACAACTGGGTCCACCACAACACCCTCTCTAAGGCGCACGAGTACGGGAACCAAGCGTGCCACGAGGGGGCCGATGGCATTCGGATCGGATCGGGGTATCCGACGGGTGACAGTGCGAACGACAACTCGACGGAAAAGGACGACTACAACACTATTGAATACAACCTGGTCGAGTACGCCGGACACACCTTGCTTGACACCTATGGTGGGTCCAATGTGATCCGCGGAAACCTCTTCCACAACGACCCGTGGATTGCGGACTACTCGGGTGGCACCTGCTCGTTCCCCCCGATGCCGAACGGCAAGTCCGGTCATCGTGGAATGCAAACGAGCGAGGACTACGCACGGGCGAACCAATACGTGTTGGTGGAAGGCAACAGGTTCGGTTTCAGTTCTGCCAATCCCAATAACCCAGGTGATGCCAACCTGGCGCTGTCGAGTTCTGCGACGATCGTTCGTTACAACTACTCGTTCGGCGCCCACCAGACGGGGATTGGAACCAAGTGGTACTCGGCGTATCCGAATCAGGCGGATGCTCTGGCCCATCGGGGTCAGGGAGGAACTGGACCTTACAACATCCGTATCTACAACAATACGACATTCTGGAACGGTCAGACCTATCCATATATGCAGTCTACTCGACCAGGATGTCGTACATGCCCGGGGAAGCTCGCTGGAATAAACGTTTACTCCGGTGCATTGAACGTTGTCGTCAAGAACAACATCGCTTACGACAACTACTCCTACACACTCTATGGCTACGACATCACGGTGGATTCGGGTAAGAATCCCGCCGACTACCCCAATAGCGTGATAGAAGCCGGCAACTGGAAGACGCCAAATGGTGACCTCAAGTTCGTCAATCCGGGCATTTCCGATCCGACGAGCGCCACCCTTCCAGACCTGACCCTCCAGTCGTCGTCTCCAGCGATAGACAAGGGAACCAATCTGACCCAGGCGAGCGGGGCCGGGTCGCGCTCGACGACGCTCGTCGTGGCGGACGCGATGTATTTTCAGGACGGCACCTGGGGGTCTGATCTCGCCAGAGGGGTCACCTTTTTCCCTGATTGGATAGCCATAGGGACGGTGACCAACGTGGTGCGCATCAGCAGCATCAACTACTCCACGAACACGATCACTCTGGCATCGCCAGTGTCATGGAACGACAAGGCTCCAATCTGGCTATACAGGAAATCCGATGGTGCGAAGGTGCTTGCCGGCGCTGGCCCTGATCCGGGAGCGAGCGAGGTCGGAGCTGAAGCACCGATTGCGCCGGTTAACGTCATAATCCGCTGACGGCCGTCGACTTCCTGGGCCTCGCGCCTGCGTTCTTCCTTCTTCATTCCCAAGAACCCTGCCCATGCTTCCTGAGCGCAGCGCCGAGAAGAGCTGGATTGTGGATCGAAGTGTGTCCGTGCTTGTCACCGGGGCCGCAGGATTCGTGGGTTCCAGGGTGGTCGGAGCCTTGTTGCGGATGGGCTTCGAACGCATAGTGTGCAGCGTAAGACAGCGAGTGACCTGGGCCTGCTGCGAGCAGCGATCCCGCCGGAACAGGCGAACCGCTGCCAGATTGTTGAGGCCAACCTGCTTTCCCGGGAGGACTGCCACCGGGTGGCTGCGGACGCCGAGGTCGTCTATCACCTGGTCGCCGGCCGGGGCAAGTCCTTCCCGGCCTGCTTTCAAGGGTCGGTCATCTCCACCCGGAATCTGCTGGATGCCCTCGTCGAGCACGGGCACCTGAAGCGGTTCGTCAACGTCAGCTCGTTCGCCGTCTATTCCAATTTCGACCTGCGGCGCGGTGCAGTGTGGGACGAGACATGTCCCCTCGAGAGCAATCTCGAGGAGCGCCATGACGCCTACGTGTATGGCAAGCTGAAGCAGGACGAACTGGTCCAGGACTATCACCAGCGCTTCGACGTGCCGTTCACCATCGTCCGGCCGGGCATCGTGATCGGCCCGGGCAAGAAGGCGATTCCCGGCTTCGTCGGCATGGACACGTTTGGTTTCTTCATGCACATGGGCGGGGCGGGCGCCTTCCCCTGACCTACGTTGACAATTGCGCGGAGGCCATCGTCCTCGCCGGACTCGTGATGGGAGTGGAAGGCGAGGTGTTCAACGTGGTGGACGACGCAGCTGCCAACCAGCAGGGCGTTTCTCCGGGCCTACAAGCGGAAGGTCGGCAGGTTCTGGTCCGTGCCGGTTCCCTATCCTGCGGGCTACGCCCTGTGCGCGCTGTGGGAATGGTATGCCAATCGGTCGGAGGGGCAGTTGCCGCCGGTATTCAACCGCCGCATGTGCGCGTTTGCGTGGAAGGGAAACCGGTACTCGAACCGGAAACTGAAAGAGGACCTGGGCTGGCAGTGCCGCGTGCCGATGCAGGAGGCATTGCAGCGCTACTTCGAGTATCAGAAGAATGGCTGAACCACGAAAGACCCGGGTGGCGATTGTCGGCTGCGGCATGATCGCCGACCAGCACGCCGACCAACTGCGCTACCTGCCGGACTGCGAACTGGTCGCCGCGTGCGACACGGACGAGTTGATGGCCCGGCAACTCGCCGACCGCTTTCACGTCCCGCACGTATTCACAGACGCGGCCGAGATGCTCCGGGCGAACATGGTGGACGCCGTGCACATCACGACGCACGCGCAGCCGCACTTTGCGTTGGGCCGGATGTGTCTCGAGTCGGGCTGCCACGTCTACATGGAGAAGCCGTTCACCGTGACCGCCGGTGAGGCCGACGAACTGCTCGACCTGGCGCAGGCCAAGGGCCTTCGCATTACCGTCGGTCACAACCTCCAGTTCAGCCCGGAGGCCCTGCGCATGCGCCGGCTTGTTCAGGAGGGGTTCCTCGGCGGCCCGCCTGTCCACGTGGACTGCATCCAGTGCTACTCGCACGACGATCCGACCTACGGCAGAGCGGTCCTGGCGACCCGAACCACTGGGTCCGTCGACCTGCCGGGCTCGCTGCTGCACAATCTCGATCAGCCACGGCGTCTCCAAGATCGCCGAGTTCCTCGACGGTGATTCGCCGACGCTCGTGTCCATCAGTTTCTCGAGTCCGTACCTGGTCCAGCACGGCCACGCGGACATCGTGGACGAAGTGCGGGCCGTGCTTCGGGACGAGCGGGGGACGACGGCGTTCTTCCTCTTCACGACCCAGTTCGGCGCCGGCTCCCAGGAACTTCGCCTCTTTGGGAAATCCGGCAACCTCGTGCTGGACAACACATATCGCACCGTTCTTCGCGTCCCGCCGTCGCACCACAAGAGCTACCTGCGCTACTTCCTGGCGCCGCTGGCTCATGCCCGAGAGCAGGCGCGGAACTCCGTCGTCAACGTGCGACAGTTCGCGCGGAAGGAGTTCCAGATGGACTTCGGCATGAGGAAGCTGATGGAGCTGTTCTATCGTGCGATTCGGGAAGGTGCGCCCGACCCGATTCCCATGGCGGAGATCCGCCGAACGGCGCGAATCATGGACGCCATCTTCCAGCAGATGCCGAAAGCCTAGCGTCAAAGCGCCCGACCTCCGGACCGCCCGCGGAATGCGACTCGTGAACTACCTGATCATCAACGACATCCCGACGCCGTGGCGCGAGCCCGTGTTCGAGCGGGTCTACGAGAAGCTCGGGGGCGACCTTGAAGTCGTCTACTTCAAGAACAACGAAAAGCGTCGTCTTTGGACGTTCAAGATGGGGAGCACCCGAAGACGATCCTGAAGGCCATCACGCTGACCACCGGCGACACGGAACGCTTCCTCAATCCCGGGATCGTGCCATTCCTGCTGCGGCGACGCCCCCGCGTGGCCCTGGTGTGTTGCTTCCATCAAGGACCCCAGCGGCTGGCTGGCGATGGGCCTGTGCCGGCTGCTCGGAACGAAGGTGGCGCTGCTGGACGACACCTGGCTCGGACGGGACCAGGGAGTCGGCCGGCTGCAGCGGTGCGGCACGGCAGCTCGTGTACAAGCGGTTTGGCGACGCGTTCGTGGGAGCCAGCCGGCAGACGCTCGCGTTGTTCAGGCACTACAACAGCCGGATCCTGGACGAGCAGTGTTTTCTCAGCCACCTGGTGGCGGACAACGACTATTTCGAGAGCCGACTCGCAGGCCGGCAGTTGGAGCGGCGTTTCGACGTGATGTTCTCCGGCCGGATAGTGAAGGTGAAGAACCCTGCGTTCTTTGCGGAAGTGTGCGCGGGCATCAAGACGCGGCTGGGGCGATGCCGCGTGCTCGTCATGGGGGAAGGAGAGGAGGCTCTCAAGGCGGAGATGCGGCGCATCTTCGAAGCACGCGGCGTCTCCTGCGAGTTTGCCGGCTTCATCCCTCACGCCAGCCTGCCGGACTACTACGCCCAGGGCCGCCTGCTGCTGCTGCCCACGTCGGGGGATTGCTGGGGCGTGGTCATCAACGAGGCGATGCTCGCCGGTGCACCGGTCATCACGACCGAATGGACAGCCGCGGCTGGCGAGCTGGTGCTGCACGAGCGCAATGGGTACGTCCTGCCTCTCGACGTGCAGGCCTGGGCATCGGCGGCGTCAGACTTGCTCTCGAACGAGCCCAAGTGGGGGTCCTTCTCGGATTGCGCCCGCCGGACCGTGAAAGAGTTCAACTACGACAGGGCCGCCGCCGGCATCCTCGACGCATTCGCTTACCTGGGCAACAGGTCCTGAGCTTTGAACGGCAGCACGTACAGACGGTAGGTACTGCAGCTTGAGCCACTGCTCCAGCACATCCTGGACCCCGTGCCAACTCCTGGTCCAGGTGTTCACCCCCCGGGATCCCCCAACGGGCTGGTACCGGACCGCGATGCCGGCGCGGCCGAGCGTGGCGCCATAGACGAGCGCGGACCGGCGGCTTCGGAACAGTGGCGTGACGACGATCACCGAGCGGATGTGCTCCCGTTCGAGGAAGCGCTGCACGTCGCGGGCCGCGTTCAGGGTGATCGGCTCGGCCTCGCGGATGGGGATGATCTCGATGTCGCCGATTCGTGAGATCCGCGCCATCACGTCCACAAAGCCGCGGCTTACGTCGTTCGGCTCCTCGGTGCCCCGGTCAACCGCAACGGGCACCAGCACGCGCGCGGCGAGCCCCGCCTCGCGCAGTTGCCTCGCCCGCTCGAACAGCAGGTAGTCCGGGTCGAAGTTCTCGACGAGGATGGCATCGCTCGGCGCGAGGCTGGCGTCGCACACGAGGCTGCGGGCGATCGCCGCGGTCCACCACCCGCTCGTCAGCCACAGCGTGAGGACGACGAGCGCGAGCAGCCCGAGCCGGAGCTTCCACGTGGTTCTGGTATGCTCCGCGCGGTAGACGAAGTGTCGCGTCCAGCGTGAGCGCCTTGGGGGATTCGGGCACGGCCCGATCATACATGCAGGATCAGGATTGATCGCCTACATCGTTCTGTTGACGCTGCTCTTCATCCAGCCGCTCGCGAGGCTGACGATCTACGCGGCCGGCAGCAACCTGGATTCCTACATCCTGCTGGTGCCGCTGGTCGCCGGTTACCTGCTGTACATCCAGCGGGGGCGGCTGCCGACGGTTCATCGCCGATCGATCGTCGGGACGGCGACGCTCGGCGGCGTCGGGCCTCGCGGCGCTGGCGGCCGCGCTCGCCTGGAAGGGGAGCCTCAGCCTCAACGACCACCTCGCCCTGATGGCTCTCGCCTACGTGAGCTTCGTCGCCGCCGGCGGGTTCCTGTTCCTCGGAACGAAGTGGATGGCCGCCGCGGCGTTTCCCGTCTCATTCCTGATCTTCCTGGTTCCGCTCCCCGATGCCGCGGTGAGCTGGCTCGAGCACGCCTCGGTGCTCGCCTCCGCCGAGGCCGCCGCCATGTACTTTGGCATCGCGGGGACCGCGCTCGTCCGTCACGGCACGGTCTTCGAACTGCCTGGCATCGTCATGCAGGTCGCCCAGGAGTGCAGCGGGATCCGCTCGAGTTGGGTGCTCGTCATCACCAGCCTGCTGGCGTCCCACATGTTCCTCCGGAGCCCCTGGCGACGGCTCGTGCTGGTGGCCTTCGTGATTCCGCTCGGGATCCTGCGGAACGGGTTCCGAATCCTCGTCATCGGCCTGCTCTGCGTGCACGTCGGGCCGGAGATGATCGACAGCCCCATCCATCACCGCGGGGGGCCGATATTCTTCGCGCTGTCGCTGGTGCCGCTGCTGGGGCTGGCGTGGTGGTTGCGGCACGGGGAGCAGGGCAGCAGCGCCGGGGCTGAAGCCCCGGCCTACGAAAGAACGCCCACAGGATAATGACTCTCTTTACCTTCCTGCCGTTCGTGGCGGCGGTGCTCAGCCTGCTCCTGGGCTTCGCGAGCGTGGTGCGGAAGAAGCCCTCGCCGGCTACGTGGTGCTTCTTCGTCGGGATGGCGGTGCTCGCGACCGGCAGCCTGTGCACCGGCATGAGCCTGCGGGCCACCCGAGCTGCCCGAAGTGCTCCGCTGGCTGACGCTGGCGCTCGTCGCCAGGTCCTTCCTGCCCGCGGCCTGGCTTGGATTCAGCCTGACGTACTCGCGCGGGGACTACCGCGAGTCCCTGGCCGGCTGGAGGATCCCGCTGGCCGTCGCCGCCGTGCTGCCCGTCGTGCTGTCGCTCGGCTTCCGGGACGACCTCCTTCGGGTGGTGACGGTCGGCCCGGCCGGCCAGGTGCTGCAGCTCCGCTTCGGCACGATCGGGACGGCGCTGAACGTCATGCTCCTCGTGGCGTCGGTGCTGATCCTGATGAACCTCGAGCAGACGTTCCGGGCGGCCGTCGGGACGATGCGCTGGCGAATCAAGTACGTCGTCCTGGGCCTGGCGGTGATCTTCGGCGCCCAGCTCTACGTCGGAAGCCAGGCGATTCTCTTCTCGGCCTACGACCTGGCCCTGTCGGGCGTCGAGTCGAGCGGCCTCCTGGTTGGGTGTCTCTTCCTGGCCCTGGCCTACGCGCGCACCGGGTTCGCCGAGATCGACGTCTACCCCTCGCGGGCGGTCCTGCGCTCGTCGCTGACGGTGCTCGTCGTCGGCGGCTACCTCTTCATCGTCGGCGTCCTCGCCCAGATCGTGAGGCGGTACGGCGGGGCGGAGAACTTCCAGTTCCAGGTCCTCGTCGTGCTCGTGGGAATGGCCGGCCTGGCGGTGATGCTGCTGTCCGACCGCCTCCGGCAGCGGATTCGCGGCTTCGTCGGCCGCCACTTCCTGAAGGCCCAGCACGATTCGGTCGGGATCTGGACGGAGTTCTCGCGGCGGCTGGCCAGCGTGAGCGACCGGGCCGGCCTCTGCGCGGCGTCCGCCAGGCTGATCTCCGAGACGTTCGAGGTGCTGTCGGTCACCATCTGGCTGCTGGACGAGCAGAA
The DNA here is from genome assembly GCA_963776495.1 of uncultured Acidobacteriota bacterium. GTDB lineage: Bacteria > Acidobacteriota > Vicinamibacteria > Vicinamibacterales > Fen-181 > FEN-299. The sequence continues at coordinate 656,730 of CAVZMW010000006.1, forward strand.
GGAGCAGCTCGTCGCCGGCGCCTCGACGACGCGCCGACCGGACGAGACGGTCGCCGGCGAGCCTCCCGCGTTGGCGTCGAGTGCGGTTGCGGCGGGGATGACACTGATGCCGCCGTCGCCGTTCGACCTCGAACCGGTGGGCGAGGCCTGGGCCGAGGAGCTGCGGCAGCTCAATCCGTCGTCGTTCCCGAACGGCGGCCACCGCTGGTGCGTTCCGCTGCGGAGCGGGGAAGAGATCGTGGGCGTCCTCGTCCTGGCCGACCGGGTGAACGGGGCGGCCTACTCGATCGAGGAGCTGGAGCTGCTGCAGTGCATCGCCGACCAGGTGACGTCGGTGCTGCTCAACCTCCGGCTGGCGAACGAGGTGGCCCGGGCCAGGGAACTCGAGGCGTTCCGGACGATGTCGGCGTTCTTCGTGCACGACCTGAAGAACGCGGCCGCGTCGCTCAACCTGATGCTGAAGAACCTGCCGGTGCACTTCGACGACCCGGCGTTCCGCGAGGACGCGCTGCGCGGCGTCGGCAACACGGCGCGGCGGATCGACGGGATGATCGCCCGGCTGAGCGCGTTGCGGCAGCGGCCCGACTTCAAGCCGGTCGAATCCGACCTGAACCAGCTCGTGAGCGATAGCCTCGACAGGCTCGACGTCATGCCGCAGGTGGAACTGACGAAGGAGCTTCAGGCCGCTGCCGGCAATCATGGCCGACCGCGAGCAGATCCAGAGCGTGGTGACCAACCTGCTGCTCAACGCGCGCGACGCCGTCTGTGGTGAGCGAGCGGAGGGCGGCCGCATCGAGGTGCGGACGGACCACCGCGGTGGGCGCGTCGTCCTGTCGGTGGCCGACAACGGCTGCGGCATGAGCCCGGAGTTCCTGAAGGACTCCCTGTTCCGCCCCTTCCAGACCACGAAGAAGAAGGGGCTCGGCATCGGGATGTTCCAGTCCCGGATGGTCGTCGAGGCGCACGGCGGCACCATCCAGGTGGAGAGCGAGGCGGGCAAGGGCACCACGGTGCGCGTGAGCCTGCCGGTGAAGCCCTGAGTCTGGTCGAAGGGCGAAACCCGGAGCTCGAGACGAACTACGCGGCGCTGCGGGTTCGCCGTTCGGTGATGGGGGCCAGGCTGAGCCGCAACCGGAAGGGGCGCAGCAGCCGATTCAGCGTCTCTTGAGTCGGGTTGTGTTGCGGGTTGATGGCTCGAAGGACATTCGGCCCGGCCATGCGTACCACCGCGGCGAACTCCTGCACGCCCATCGCGCGGACGACCTTGGCGAGGGCTCGCTGCACCGACACTCCCTCGTCGATCGCGGCGAGCAGGAACTCGCGGGCGAACTCGACGTCTCGCAGGTCCTCGGCCAGCCCCACATTCCAGTCCCTACTTCGACGTGCCACGGTGTGTTGCCTCCTGGTAGTCAGCCCAGTACTCCTGGGCTCGGCCGATATCCGCTCGTTGGGAGGTCTTGTCCCCACCGACCAGCAGCAGGACGATCGTCCTTCCCGGCTGTGCGAAGTACATCCGATACCCGGGGCCGAAATCGCAGCGGGCTTCCCACACCCCCTGACCGACGCCGCGATGGTCGCCCAGGTTGCCGGCCTCGAATCGCAGGACGCGAGCCTGCAGCCGCGCCCGGACTCGCGTGTCCAGGCGCCCAAGCCAGGTCCGGAACGGGCTCTCGCCATCAGCCGTGACGTATTCGCGGACCGTCAACTTCGTCGTTGCCACGCGAATGCAATCATATCACCGATGATACGAATAGCGAAGCCGGAATGCGCCGCCGTCACCCTCGGGTTCGAAGTGCAGGGGGGCCGCGCTACTGCCAGTCAGCCGATCGCCAACGGGACGCCGGTCAGGCCGAGGTGGCGGTCCGTGGACCAGCAGGTCTGAATCCGGCGGGCCGACATGACGTGAAGGCCGAGCGCATCCGCCAGGGTGAGCCGCTGATCGCTGAAGCGCCGAAGCAGCGCGGTGGCGGCCGCCACCTCTTCGGCGCCCACTTCGGCGATCGACAGCGGCTGGAGGTCTTCGACCAGCGCCAGGAACATCAAGGCTCGAGTCTGGTCGTATCTGCGCAGGAACCAACCCTGGCCCTCGGCCACGACGAGCGCAGTGGTCACGAGCCTCGGCGGGTCGGCAAACAGGCGCGCAAACAGGGCGTGGTAGCTGTCCGAGCGATCGGCAAACGCGATCAGCGCCGACGTATCGACGTAGGCCTCAGGGTTTCTCGCCATACACCACATCGTCGATATGAGCCGACGATTCCGTGTCGCCCGTCTCGATCATGCCGGCGTACCGCATCCACGGTTTCGAGGCGTCGGCGGGCAGGATGACGCGAAGCGCACGGCGCAGCAGTTCGGCGAGCGACAACCCCAGCCGCGCCGCCTCGCGCTTGGCCGCGTGATACTCATCCTCGCGGAGGCTGATCTGGGTTCGAATCATGATAACAACCCTTTACGAATTGTTATCATACCACGGGTCGCAGCCCGCCCGGCCAGGCCCCGCCGCGGTGTTCGGCGTCCTAGACCGGGGAGCCGACCACTCCGGGAGCGATTGTATTGCGTGAAAAATAGTGTATGTAATACTATTATTCACGTATTATGATCGTCGAACGACGCGGTTACCATCGGCAGGTTCAGGACTCCCTGGCCAGCTTCCGGATCACAGCCCTGCTTGGGCCCCGCCAGTGCGGCAAGACCACCCTGGCCAGGACCTTTGCGGTCCGGCCAGAAGCCTGCTTCGACCTCGAAGACCCGTTGGACCTGGCCCGCCTGGACGCGCCTCGTCAGACGCTTGGGGCGCTGACCGGACTGGTGGTCATCGACGAGATTCAGCGCCGGCCCGACCTGTTCCCGCTGTTGAGGGTCCTGGCGGACCGTCCCGGGCCGCCGGCCCGCTTCCTGATTCTGGGCAGCGCCTCGCTGGACCTGGTGAAGGGCGTGTCCGAGTCGCTGGCCGGCCGGGTGGGATTCGTCGACCTGAGCGGGTTCGACGCCACCGAGGTGGGTTTCGACCACCTGGACGCCTTGTGGCTTCGCGGCGGATTCCCGGAGTCGTTTCTGAGCGAATCCGACGAGGCGAGTCTGCGCTGGCGGCAGCAGTTCATCCGCACCTTTCTCGCCCGGGACATCCCGCAGTTGGGCATCGCCATTCCATCCGAGCAGCTCTACCGCTTCTGGCTCATGATCGCCCACTATCATGGCCAGTCCTGGAACGCCTCGGAGATCGCCGGCTCGCTCGGGGTCAACTACAAAACGGCGCAGCACTACCTGGACGTCCTCACCGGCTCCTTCATGATCCGGTCGTTGCCCACCTGGACCGAGAACGTGGGCAAACGCGTGCGCAAGGCTCCGAAGATCTACCTGCGTGACAGCGGCCTGTTCCACGCGCTGCAGCGCATCTCGTCGCTGTCGGAGCTCCAGGCCCACCCCAAGCTCGGCGCATCCTGGGAAGGTCTGGCGCTCGAACACGTGCTGCGCGTCCTCCGGGCCGAGCCAGGCGAAGCGTTCCACTGGGGCACCCACGGGGGGGCCGAGCTGGACCTGTTGCTGGTCCGCGGCGGTCAGCGATGGGGCTTCGAGTTCAAGTACGCGGACGCGCCGCGCACGACCAAGTCCATGCGCGCGGCGCTGAACGACCTGAGGCTGGAACGCCTGTTCGTGATCTACCCGGGAGCGACCGACTACGCACTCGACGACCGCATTCACGTGCTGGGGCTGCGGCACGCCGGGGACCTGGTGACGAGGATGGCGCTCCCGGCGCGGCTGTGAGGATGCGCGCCGGCGGGATGAGGCCTGACGCTGACCGACCTTCGATCCCTCGGCATCGAGAATCAGAATAAATTACAATCAGGAGTATTATACTTCTGATATGAATACGTTCACCGATCGCGCCGAGGAGCTGGCGTCTCTCGGCCGGTCGTTCGACGGCGACAGTCCGTCTCTCTACGTGCTGTACGGCCGGCGGCGCCTCGGGAAGACGACCCTCCTGCGCCGCTTCGCCGAGGGGCGGCCCGGCGTCTACCACATGGCCGACCGCTCCGCCGAGCGCGACTCCATTCACCTGCTCGCCCGGTCCATCGCCGCAGGCCTGGGTGACCGGGCATTCGCCGACCCCGAATACCGCACCTTCGACGACCTGTTGACGGCGTTCGACCGCGCCCGGCCACGGACCAAGTGCTACCTCATCCTCGACGAGTACCAATACCTGTGCGAGGTGCAGCCCGCGCTGTCGAGCATCCTGCAGCGGCATTGGGACGCGACGTGGCGCACCGCACAGTTGATGGTGGTGCTGTGCGGGTCGGTCGTGTCGATGATGTACAACGAGACGCTGGCCCGATCGAGTCCCCTCTACGGGCGGCGGACCGGGCAGTGGCTTCTCGAGCCGATGCGCTTCAAGGACGTGTGCGCGTTTCACGCGTCGCTGGACCCCGTCACCCAGCTGGAGCTGTGGGCCCTCACGGGAGGCGTGCCGCGCTACGCGGAACTCACGTCCTCCTGCGTGAGCTTGTCGGACGCGCTGCGGACGTCGGTGCTCGCCAAGGACGGTCCGCTCTACCCCGAGGCGCGGTTCCTGCTGCAGGACGAGGTCTCGACCCCCAACGTCTACTGGAGCATCCTCCGCGCGGTGTCGAGCGGCGCGAACCGCATCAGCGAGATCGCGGGCCGGGTGGGCGTGCCGGCCAACCAGCTCACGCGCTATCTCGCTGCGCTGTCAGACCTCGGCCTGGTCACGCGTGACGTGCCGGTGACCGAGCGGGCTCCAGAGAAGAGCAAGCGCGGCCTCTACCAGCTCGACGATGCCTTCCTCCGCCTCTGGTTCGGCTGCGTCGTCTCATTCGAGAGCTTGCTGGAGTTCGGACGGGTCGAACAGGTCGAAACGCTGATGCAGGAACGACTGGCTCGCCAGGTGGCGTGGGCGTTCGAGCGGGCCTGTCGCCAGCACGCGGAGGACGCGCTCGTGCAGTTGGGCGGCGTGAAGGTCGGACGGTTCTGGGACCGGCATGCCGAGGTGGACGTCGTCGCGGTCGATGAGGACGGCCGCGTCGTGCTCGCCGGCGAGTGCAAGTGGTCGAACCGGCCTGTCGGCCTGGAGGCGGGGAAGGGGCTGCAGCAGAAGGTCCAGGCCCTGTGGCCCGACCGGGCCGGGCAGATCCGGCTCGCCCTGTTCTCACCCCACGGGTTCACTCCGCCGGTCGAAGCATGGGCCCGCGCCAACGGGGCCTGGCTCGTGTCGGCGAAGGAGATGGTCTGAAGGGCCTCATTCCGAAGACGCCAAGGGCACCACGGTAGGCGTGAGCCTGCCGGTTGAGCCCTGAGCTCGAGCGTGTCGGGCATGTCGTATTTATATCTATGTATTGCCGCTTTCGAGTATAACATGGTATAAAATGGTATAAATGGACCCAATCAAGAACCCTTTCTCACCCGGCGCCGGTTCCCCGCCTCCTGAACTGGTCGGTCGAGATCCCATCCTCGAACAGGCGCGCATTCTTCTTGGCAGAATCAAAGAGAAGCGGCCCGAGAAGAGCATGCTGCTCACCGGGCTTCGGGGCGTTGGAAAGACCGTGTTGCTCAACGAAATCGAGCGGTTGGCGAAAGCCGACGGTTACCGAACGATCGTCATCGAAGCGCACGAGGACAAACCACTGGGCCCACTCCTGGCGCCACATCTGCGAAGTCTTCTCTACGAACTGGATCGGGTCGCGGGTGCGGGAGACAAGGTGAAGCGAGGACTGCGGGTGCTACGCAGTTTCCTGGGAATCCTGAACGTCACCTACCAGGACGTCAGCATCGGCCTGGATGTCGATCCCGAGCAGGGATCGGCCGACAGCGGCGACCTGGAGATCGACCTGCCCAATCTGTTCGTCGCGGTCGCCGAGGCGGCAGAGGAGCGGAAGAGTGCGGTGGCCATCCTCATCGATGAAATCCAGTATTTCACTCGACAGGAACTCGGCGCCCTGATCATGGCGATGCACAGGATGCAGCAACGCCAGCTTCCGTTCGTACTGCTCGGCGCAGGCCTGCCGATCCTTCCCGGGTTGGCGGGAGAATCGAAATCGTATGCCGAGCGGCTGTTCAGCTTCCCGGATGTTGGAGCGCTGTCGGAACAGGAGACTGCGAAAGCCCTGGACGACCCGGCGAAGGCCGCCGGAGTCGGGTTCTCGGCCGAGGCGTTGCAAGAGGTCTTTCGACTGACGAAGGGCTATCCGTATTTTCTCCAGGAGTGGGGCTACCAATCCTGGAACCTGGCGGTCAGCACCCCGATTTCTTTGCAGGTCGTAGAAAAGGCTACCGGGACAGTCATCTCCCGGCTGGACCGGAATTTCTTTCGGGTCCGCTTCGACCGCGTGACGCCGAGCGAGAAGAACTTCCTCCGGGCAATGGCCGAGCTCGGACCTGGCGCCCAGCGCACCGGAGACATCGCCGCGACATTGGGTGTGAAGGTGACAAGCCTCGGGCCGGTGCGCGCCAAGCTGATCAAGAAGGGGATGGTCTACAGTCCGGCGCACGGTGATATGGCGTTCACGGTGCCGCTGTTCGACGAGTTCATGGTGCGGGCGATTCCAGAGTTCAAACGGTAGTCCGTGACGAGCGGATCGTCTCGACCTTGGCCAGGACATTTGCGGTCCGGCCAGAGGCCAGCTTCGACCTCGACGACCCGTTGGGCCTGGCCCGGCGGCCCGCTTCCTGATTCTGGGGAGCGCCTCGCCGGACCTGGTGACGTGGATGGCGCTGCCTCTCGAGTCGGGTGGCGTTGCGCGTTGATGGCTCGAAGAACATCCGGCCCCGCCCCGCCGCGGTCCTGGGCGTCCTTGACCGTGGGCGAAGGCCTGTATATAATCCTGTATATGAGGTAGCCCGATGGGACAGATCAACATCAACGTGACGCCGGCGTTCGAAGCGGCGCTCGTCCGGCTCATGCGCCTTCGCGGGATCCGCAGCAAGTCCGAGGCGATTCGCGAGGCCGTCGCCGAGAGCGCGGACCGCGCGAGCGGGGCGGCGCCTGTCGAGGACTTCTCCCCCTGGGTCGGCGCGGCGCTCAGGGCGCCGCTGAACCCGTCTCCTCGATTCGCCGGCCACGACGATCTGTGGAAGTGAGCCATGGTGCTGGACACCTCGGCGCTCATCGCCGTCCTCTTCGACGAACCACGCGCACGGTGGGTCGCCGCGAGGCTCACCGAGCACGTCGGCCGGGTGAAGATGAGCACGGTAAATCTCGCCGAGGCGCTGGTTCTCATTAGGGACCGGCAGCCGACACTGTACGGCCAGCTCGAGGCGCAGATCCTCACGAGCGGGATCGTGTTCGTCGCTCCCGACGCCGAGCAGGCGCGGATTGCCTCCGCCGCGCGCCTCGAGTATCCGCTGAACCTCGGGGACTGCTTCGCCTACGCGCTGGCCGTCGCGGAGAACGACGCCATCCTCACGCTCGACCGCGATTTCACCAGGACCAATGTCCGATGCCTCATCCCGAAGACGCCGGCGAAGCGCTGACGATGACGAAGTCCAAGCTGCTTGTCGTGGACGACGACGAGGACATCCGCGTCCAGATGAAGTGGGCGCTCGGCAGCGACTACGAGGTGCTGATGGCCGGCGACCGGCCGGCGGCGGTCGCGGCGTTCACCGCCGAGCGGCCCACCGTGACGCTGCTCGACCTGGGGCTGCCGCCGTGTCCCAACGACCCGGACGAGGGGCTGGCGGTGCTCTCGGGGCTGCTCGTCCTGGACAGGCTGGCCAAGGTGATCGTGGTCTCGGGCCAGGGCGACAAGCAGAACGCGCTGCGCGCGGTCGGCGCGGGCGCCTACGATTTCCTCTGCAAGCCGGTGGACGTGGACGAGCTCAAGCTCGTGCTGCAGCGCGCGGTCTACGTGGCCGACCTCGAGCGCGAATACCGGGCGATGCAGGAGGGCGCGCGGCCGGAGGCCTTCGAGGACATGCTGGGCGCGAGCCCCCAGATGCAGACCGTCTTCGCGTTCGTCCGCAAGGTGGCCACCACCAGCGCCCCGGTCCTGATCCTCGGCGAGAACGGGACGGGCAAGGAAATGGTGGCGCGGGCGCTGCACCGCCGGAGCCGGCAGCAGGCCGGCCCGTTCGTCGCCATCAACTGCAACGCGATCCCGGAGAACCTGCTCGAGTCGGAGCTGTTCGGCCACGAGAAGGGCTCGTTCACCGGCGCGCACGTCCAGCGCCGGGGGCTCATCGAAACGGCCGCGGGGGGCACGCTCTTTCTCGACGAGATCGGCGAGCTGCCGGCGCCGCTGCAGGTCAAGCTGCTGCGCTACCTCCAGGAGAAGACCTTCCAGCGCGTCGGCGGCCGGCAGGAGATCCAGAGCGACGCCCGGGTCGTCGCCGCGACGAACCTGAACCTGAAGGAATCGGTCGCGGGCGGGAAGTTCCGCGAGGACCTCTACTTCCGCCTGGCCGTGCTCGTCGTCACGCTGCCCGCCCTGCGAGAGCGGGGCGACGACATCCCCCTGCTCGGGAAGGAGTTCCTGCGGCGCTACGGGGCCCAGCACGGCAAGCCGGGGCTGACGTTCGCGCCCGACGCGCTGCGCGCGCTCAATACCCACGCCTGGCCGGGAAACGTCCGCGAGCTGCAGAACCGGGTGCAGCGGGCGGCCATCATGGCGGAAGGGAAGCGCGTCGGGGCCGGCGACCTGGAGCTGGCGGATGGCCTGAAGGCCCAGCCGCCCCACACGTTGAAGGAAGCGCGGGAGACGGTGGAAAGGGACCTGGTCCAGCATGCGCTGCGGCGCCACGGGGGCAACATCACGTCGGCCGCCGTGGAACTCGGCATCAGCCGGCCGACGCTGTACGAGTTGATGGAGAAGCTGGGGGTAGCGAGGGGGTAGGAAGATACTAACCGGTGACCGTCACGACGAGCGGTGCGCCCCGGGGGCTTTCGAGGACTCTGGCACCCCAGGTGAGGCGGGTCGCAAGTTCCAGTGTGTGCCGGCCCAACGACAGAGCAGGCAGCGGCGACGAACAGGCGGCGCTCGGACCGTCACCTGCCGGCGCGCCGCACGTCGCAGAGCCCAGGACGACCGGGATACCGTCGACATACAGTACGAAAGAGTAATCACTCAGTTCGTCGCCGTCAGCCACTAACTGGCTCCACCAGAGGTGCTCTCGCCCCGTGATCCTCTGCGCTCCGTCTCCCGATGACTGGCTGCCGCCGCAGGCGGAGGCAACGGCCGCGAGCAGGCAAACCAGAACGATTATCAGCGACCGGTCACGCATCTTGGTTCCCTGGCGGTCGGGCGGGGTTCCGCACGGCTCTCGCCCGATGGTGCGATGACCGTAACACAAGAGAACTATCCCCGCAACTCGAGCGAGGTGCCACAAATCGGCCTGGTATCAAGGCCTTCCGGAGGATTCGCGGGACGAACGGCGAGAAACGGTGGCTCACGCTGGTGATGTTGAAGGCCTCGGTGCATCGGAAGGCATTTGGGTCTTCATGCCGCCGATGACTGTCTGTTTTCTTTACAAATGCGATCCAGGGATTGTGCCGTAGCCTGTTGCGCAAACACATTGTGGGGTGGTTCGTCCGGTGGCTCTCATCGCGTAACTGGTTCGCTATCAGTCGTTTACGAAGTCGTCTGGCCGTGGCTCGAGCCAGTCGAGGAACTGGCGGCCAACTCTGGCATTGAGTCTGCAAGTGTTCGGCTAGCGCTATGAAGGCCCTTGGACAGTCGCGCCGACCGCAATTCTAATAGGGAGAAAGTCATGAAAAAGCTTGGGTTCATGCTATTGCTGGTAGCTGCGGTGGCGTCGCCGGCGACGGCGGGCACCGTCACGTTCTCCGGGAGCACCTACGCCTCGGGGGTCGGCGGCGAGTTCACCTTCACGGTGAACGGCGGCAGCCTGGACATCTCCCATTACAGCACCCTGACCAGCAATATCGGCGCGACCCCTTCGTTCCAGACCTTCTGCCTGGAGGCGAACGAGTACATCCAGCAGGGCTACACCTATAACGTGGCGCTGAGCGACAGCGCCGTGTTGGGTGGGATTACCGGCGGTCCTTCCGACCCGATTTCGGTCGGCACGGCGTGGCTTTACAGCCAGTTCGCGACGGGCACGTTGGCCGGCTATGACTACGGTGCCGGCAGGACTACGTCGGCCGCCGCCCTTCAAAACGCGATCTGGTGGCTGGAGGGCGAAGGTGGTGCCAAGAACAGCTTCGTACTGGCTGCCGAGACTGCTCTGGGGCTGAATGACACCACGGTGAAGTACGACGCCGGCACGAACAACTACGGAGTCTACGCGCTGAACCTGACCGCCGATACCTGTGCAGGTGGCTACTCTGGGCCGAACTGCCAGAGCCAGCTGGTGTACGTTCCCGACGGCGGCGCGACGCTGATGCTGCTGGGCGGGGCGCTCGTGGGTATTGGCGCGCTGCGGCGTAAGTTCAGGGTATAGCCGCTTTACACGACTCCAGGAACGGGAAAGGGCCGGAGCAATCCGGCCCTTTTTCTTTGTCGCACCGGCCCCAAACCCGTGTCTGTCAACGTCTTGTGGAATCGGGCGCTTCCACGGCCAGACGATGCGTGAGCTCGGTCGCTCGTGGCATCCCATGACGCGACGTCGGTTTCCCTTACAACTGCGCGCGTTGGTCCGCCGCCGCGCTCGCCGATGGTGCCTGGTAAGCCTCAGCGCGATGGCTCTTTGGGCGGTTCGTCATCGAACGGCGCTGCGTGGCGCGAGGTTTGCTTAAACGAGGTCAGTCTAAGCTATGAGGAGGATGGACATGTTCAGACGCACCTTCGTCGTCGCTCTGCTGGCCTTGGGATTGATGGCCGGGACCGCAAGCGCCGGGATACTGACTGGTAGCTTCACGATCACTATCTACCAGGGGTACGGTGCCGGCAATAGCAGTGATCCCCAGGAGCAGGCCGTCTCGACTAATCCGCTCATCAACGCAACCTATCTGGTCGGGACAGATTATTACACTGGTGCCCTCGACTTCGCAGACGGTGGCACGAACACGATCGGAGCTTTCCTCGGCAACGCTGGCGGGACGTCTCTTTACAATAAATCAGGGATTTCTTCCCTGCAACTGAGCTCCGCCCCCTTCGCCCTTACCACGGTGTTTGTCATCACTGGGACGACCGCGGGAGTATCCGGCACCATCTGGCACGATGACGGCATGACCTTGTATCAGGGCGCTACGGTCATCGCCGGTTCGCCCGCACCGACGAGTGACATCGCGACACCGTACTCACTGCCTGCCGGGAACTTCAAGTTGGTTTACGTTTCAGCGAACGGCCTGCCGGAGGTGTTGCGGGTCGAGACGGTTCCCGACGGCGGCACGACACTGATGCTGCTCGGTGGTGCGCTGGTGGGTATTGGCGCGCTGCGCCGGAAGTTCCGCGGATAGAGCGTTCTCCTCGATCGCGGCGAAAGACGAAGGGCCGGAGCAATCCGGCCCTTTTCGTATTTCTGCAGCATCGCCTGGCAAGACGTGGGAGACGCATACATCCCGGAGCAGACGGCCGTCGCTGAGGGAGCCGAGTCACTTTCTGCAGGCGGGCTGGTAGTGTATCGATAGTGGCGGAGAGGTAGAAGACGCGTCATCATCCGGGCGCTGCGCTCAGAACAATGCGCCCGGCTCCTGGCAGCGGGTGCCGGAGGGTGATGCGACGGCTACGATACCAGGAAGCAGGCCGAGGCGGAAGCGAACGTGACGTGGAATCCGGAGACTCTCGAGGTCGTGATGTGGCAGCGCATCCGGGAACTGCGTGTGTGCGCCCGGATGGTGGAGCGGCGTAGCGAGACGTTCCCGCGGTGTCAGCGGCGGACGGCGCGTGTGGACCAAGCGATCCTCGGCGTGTATCTGACCGCCGGCAACAGCCCACGCATCGGCGGGGCGCTGGCGCCGCTGTCGCGCGGCGCGCCGGTGTCGAAGAATGCGGTCGCGTGCCTGGCTGCCGATTTCGAGTCGGGCAGCAGCGCGACCTGACCGACGATTCGATCCGCTATCTGGTGCTGGACGGCTGGTATCCCGAACTGCCGCCAGGCGAGCGCCGCGTGCGGGGGGCTGTGCTTGTGACGATGGGCGTGCCCGCCGACGGACCGACGGCAGCAGAGACCGTCGGCGCTGTGCGCCATGCTGCGCCCACAAAACAAAACAGCCGCCGAGGTTCCCTCGGCGGCTACTGGAAACCGGCGGCAGGCCAGAACTACTTCACGAATCTGCGTGCGTATCCAAGCCCGGCCAAGGACATGCCCAGAAGCATGATGGTCATCCCACCATCTGGAACAGTGCGGTCGTAATCAGGAGTACCCGAGATATACTTCCAGCCATCGCCTTCAGTAATTGACTGATTGCCCGGGAGATTCAGCCACTGCCAATGAAATCCCGTCCCGGTCAACAATGTGGTACCGGCCCAATACTCCACGTTGATCTGTACGCCGGAATAATCGGTCTGGATTCCAGAGAAACTGAGCGTCATCACAGTGTTACCAGTCCAACCACCAGGGTTGGTGACGACCGTGTACTCGGGGTTCACAAGCACCCCTGCCACTCCGCTGATGTCGGCAGCCGCATCAAATGTGGCACCGCCGGCTGTGATGAAGAACTCGACTTTGTCGAATGGGGTGACCGAGTAGTTTCCATCGGTCCAGACGACGACCCAGCTGCTGCCTGGGGCGACAACCGGCAACCCCACTGGACCGGCGCTGGCCGGAGCCCCGTACGCGAGGCAGACAGCCAGCGCCACGAAGAGAAGCAGTCTTTTCATGACCGACACCTCCTGGGTGATCCCAGACCGGAAACCGGGGAGAGCGGAACTCGCCAACCCCGCGATTCCACCCGCAGTTCAAGCGAAAGTAATGCCAATTTCTTCGAGCCGATCCCTTGGGATCGGAAGATGGCTTCAAGTGCCAAGTACTCAGTGGTTTGGCTGAGATGTGGCGAGCGTGGCCATCAGTGGCGGGGAGCGGCCGAGCCTCTGCGAACCGTAAGGCGGCCTGACGCACCCCAATCCCTTCCCTTGTAATGGGAGCTCGACCAAGGGTAGTCGACTCCACTCAAGGAAGGCGGTCCGGGTTCGCGGTACCGTTCTCACACGGTCTAACGCACTGCGACTCAGGAGTCTGCAAACGGGTCTCTGGCGAAGAGCTGAGGCGGGATTGGGCGGAGTTTCAGGCCGGCGCGCCTGCCCTGTCTATCGCAAGAGGTTCCGACGGCACGGGGTCGTTTGGCGGCGATTCTAATGGGTCTGAGCGTCGAGTCGCTCGCGTTGTTCGTCATGAATTCAAGTCGGGTGTGGCGAGAACGCGCTACGCGCTGAACCTCCGGTGGAGGGCGCCCAGCCCGAACAGTGCACACCCGAACAGCGCCAGCGTCGCGCCACCGTCGGGGACTGCCTCCGTCAGGGTAAATGAGCCGCCGCCGACAACCTGATAGACCCTCCCAGTTCCGTACTTATCAGCCGCGCCTGCGTCATATATCGCGTAGTTCGTCGGGCTGTTGCCCCAGATGTTCAGAATGTAAAAGGCATGAGGGAAGCCGTCCAGAATAGGACTGGAAAAGCCCAACCCATCGGTGCTCACGATGAACTGTGGACCAGCCGGATTGACGAGATTGTCAAAAATCTCATCGTCACCAACAATACTTCGAATAACCGATGGAGTACCCAGGCTATAGGTGCCATCCGGTATAGCCGCCCCCGTAATTGAGATGAATCCGCTCGTCGCGACGCCTCCCGTCACGTCCAGAGTGCCTGTGGCACTGATGCCGCCGTTGGTGTACGTGAAGTTGTAGACCATTCCGGCTGAAGCCGGGGCTCCGCAACCCAGGACTAGCCCGATAGCAAGAGCTAGTACCGATTCTGGTTCTCATCGCTGACTCCCTCGTTGCCGGCTCGATTGCCGACGCCGTTGCACATCTATGATGTGGCCCGCCAGAATCGTGCCACCCTGCGTGCCTGGCACGGCCACGTTCGCGAATCGCGCCACACGCTCTTTAGTGTCAGGGATTTGGACCACCAGCAATCGTCCAATCACAGCCTCGTTCACCGGCCGGCCTGCCGAGTGAATTCGTAAAGTCTTCCGACGCCACACTCGTCTTGGTGATTGGCCTCGGTCTGCTGCGTCGGAGGTTCGGCGGGAAGCGTTCTCCTGGAGCGCCGCGCAAGACGAAGGGGCGGAGCGGCCCGGCCCTCTTCGTATATCCGCCGTATCGCATCGCAGGGCGTCGGAATCGTTTACGTCCCGGAGCAGACAACCGAAACCGCCGGCATCGTGCCGCGGCCTGTGCGCGTACTCGTAAATGACAAGCCCGCAACGCGTTGATGGTCATCTCGTGGACGGGGTCGCAGAACGGATACGCAGCTGGCGCGGGTGTTGCTCAAAGAGGAAAGCAAGGAGACCCACATGAAGAGACTACTCGTCGCGACCCTGGTTATGATGATCGCCGTCGCCGTAGCATCGAGCGCATATGCCGGCCCCATTCTCCCGACCTTCACGACGTTCGGCACGTTGGCGGGCGCCACCTTCGGGGGAACCGGCATCCCGAATGACAAGGTCGCGATCGCGACGTTCAACGGCCTGAACGGAGACGTCATCACGCTCGGACTCACGGCCTTCGGTCGCTACTCCAACCCGGCGCTGGGCGACAACGGCGCCGGCACGTTCTTCGCGACCCCGGGCGTGAATGATGGGTTGGGAGGTCAGCCTCTGGGGACGACGTGGGACTTCGGCTTCTACGTTGACGTGAAGACCAGCGCGGGCCTTGCCGGCAATATCGCCGACTACAAGTTTGACCTGCTGTACGACTTCGATCCGGGCACAGGGACGGACGCTTCTGCCCTCGGTCACATCAACCTGACCAACTTCGCTGTGTCGTACGGACTCGCCTTGCCCCTCCAGGACAGCGAGAACCTCTACTTCGCTTCTCTCGCGACGCCTGTGACCGGCTACGTCGCCACTCCGACCTTCTCCCCGTTCGACGGAAACGCGACCGGCGAGTACACCATCGCGCTGCGCGCACTTACGTCTAGTGGAGCGCACCTCCTTGGCCAGGCCGCGATCGACGTCGATGTCGTGCCTGACGGCGGAGCCACGCTGACTCTCCTGGGCTGCGCCCTGGTCGGCCTCGGCGCCCTGCGCCGGAAGTTCCGCGGGTAGCGGTCTCCTCGATCGCGACGGTAGACGAAGGGCCGGAGCAATCCGGCCCTCCTCATGTGAGCGGCATGCATGGCCCGCGCGGCGTCGCGGGACGCAGATAGGCGAGCGCAAAAGCGTCTTGGAAAGTGACTGGGCGGTACAAGTTCTCCGGGGACCTTGAGTCGGGAACCCCTGGCCGACCGGCCACGGCGTCATCGCGGGGTGAGGTCGGAACGAAGCCGTCACAGAGTTCCGGCCCGAGGCGGACGACCAGGGAGTGGCCTACTGGCGGAAGGAGTGACGCGCAATGATGTCGAGCACCCGAAGTTCTGCGTGGGCTTGGATCGCACCGCTTGTCGTACTCATCGTCGTGTCTACCGGGGGTAACGCGCGTGCCGGCCAGGTCACTTTCACCTGGGTCGGGAGCGTCGAGAGCGTTCTCGGGTCGGTCAGTGGGGACCCGCTGGTCGCTCCGCTGACGGCTCCCGTGGCTGGAGGATTTGGCGGGGCTACAATCCTTCAGGACGGTTCGCGGTTCACGATTACGGGCCTCACGCTCACCGGCGTCGGGTACTCGCGCCGACACTCCCTCCAGCTATACCCTCATTCTCCGGAGTGACGCGCCGTTCAGCTACGACGCCACCGGCGCGTCCTTGACTCTCGACGGAACGGCCTCGACGTCGAACCCCGATGGCCTCTGGGCGACGACGACCATGTGGGCCACCAGTGGGTATTCGCCGAACCCATACGGGTCGCTCGTCTACACGTTTGGGGGATCGCTTCTGCAGATCCCCAGTGGGGCTTTCGATGCGACCTGGTCCCAGGGCCCGCAATTCAATGGCCCCGTGACCGGGATCTACATGAGCCTCACCGTCGGTGGCCTGCTCCCCGGGGATACGTTCACGCTGCCGGATAGTTTCGGTCTCGACGTCAGTGTGCCGGCCAGTTCGCCGGTGCCAGACGCCGCCTCGAGCCTGCTCCTGCTCGGCATGGGACTCGTCGGCCTGGCGGCCTTCGGGAGATGGCGCGCCTAAAGACCGCACCACCACCCGGCAGTGATCGGGGGCCGGTCGCCCGCCTTGCGGGAATGCGGAGAGGATGTCAGTCTTGGCGGGGACGGAAAAAGGGGGGTGACTCCGGCAGTCACCCCCCTCACGAATTGCCGCGTTCGAGGCTGCTAGCGGATTCTCCGGCGCAGCAGACCGAGTCCAGTGAAACCCATTCCCAGCAGGAGCAGGGTCGCGCCGCCGTCGGGAACTGGATTGACGGTTGTCACGGTGATGCTGCTGATGTCAGCGACCGTCCCATACGTCTGGGAGCCGCCAACGACACCGATCCATAGAGCGGTCGGCGTACCGGCGCCGATCCCGGCCACGGCCCCGGCCTGCAACTGCGCCAACGTGAAGGTGCCACCCGCGCCGTTGCCGCCCAGCACGTAACACGAAGACGGCCCGTTGACCGTCGGGGCGCCGCACCCTGCGTAGCTGTCACCGTTCAGCCCCGTGAAGAGACCGGAGCCGTCAGTGGCATAGACGAAGAACTTCCCGTCACCGCCGGTGTCCAGCCACAGGTTGACCGCGAGCTGGGCGCCCGTGCTGACCACGGATACGCTGCCCAGCTGCCCGAGTGTCAGGCTCCCATCCTGGAACAAGATCAGCCCGGCGTCGGAGTAGGCAGCGCCACCCGCATGCAGGCTGAAATCCGACGTCCAGGCGTAGTTTCCGAACAGACCGTACGTATCCGAGGACACGAAGAACCCGTCGGAGTTGATCGCCGAGCCGACGTTGGGCGACCCGGGCACGAAGGTGACCGTGCCGGCTGACCCGGTTGTTGCGAGAGCCAGAGACCCTAGAACGACCAAGGAGAACCCAATAGCGATGCGACCGGAAAACTTCTTCACAGAGACGACTCCTCTCGAGGGCAGACCTAGTGGAAGACGAAGGGCCGGAATGCTCCGGCCCTTTCGTGACGCGGTGACGGGAGAGAACGACTAGCTGCGGAATCTCCGGCGCAGCGTGCCCAGACCAACGAGGGCGCAGCCCAGCAGGGTCAGCGTGGCACCGCCGTCGGGGACCGTGTTGGACCAATGGGCCGTGTAGTCCTGCGGGTTGGCACCGGGAATGGACGGGTCGCCGCCGAAGTTGTAGGCCTGCATGATTGTCGCGCTGAAACCCGTGCTCCCGTTAACGGTCGAGTCGGTGTAAACGGGGATCCCGTTGATCGTGTAGACGTACTCGGTCCCGGTGAACTGGATGCTGAATGAGGTCCAGGCGTCGTACGCCACTGGCGTTGACAGGTCCACCCATGCGCCCGCGCCGCCGTCCAGATTCTCATCCCACACGCGGAAGCGCGGGTCGCCGCCGTAGTTGGTGAAGCCGATGATGGGGTAGTCGGTGACGGTCGTTCCGTCGGTCATCACTCCCCACATGTCCGTCCTGACAGTCCCGTTGGCTGCCGGATCGCTCCACTCCTGCGGAATCCAAAGATCTGCTGACAACACTGAACCGGCTCCGCCGGTTAGCGTGTACTGCATGCCCTGAGTGTTGTAGAAAGTGGACTGGTAAGCAGCCGGGCGATTTGTATAGGAGCCCGCGGATGTGATTCCGATTGCCAGGACGTCGGCACGGCCTTGATACGTCCCGACATTGGCGAACACGGTCGGTTGGTAGCGGTCTGTCACCCAACCGGCAGGCACTCCAGCGAAGCTCGGCATGATCGGCCCCGCCGTCGCCGGCAACGCCAAACCGCCCAGGATCGCCGCCACACTCAATAACAGAACTGTCCGTCTCATCGTCAAGCCCCTCCAGTTAACCTCTGGTGTCGCTGGCTGCCGAATTCGTCAGCAGTCAAACCCGGTCCTGCGCCCTCACACGAGCCAATCCCATGCCAGCAGCTCGCCGGCGTTGTGCCCGGGTGGACGAGAGACTTAACCGCAACTTGCGCAGGTGTTTGGGAGACTGTGACCGGTAACAGGACACCGGCGTCTGGCTGGGAAACCGTAAGTTCCTCCGACGCTCGGCGTTCTCGGCGCTGACGCAGTGCAAAGTGGACGCCCGGCATGTTCGCCGAACCCACGATCACCAGCTGAACGGCTGACTGCGTCAACCTCTCCGACGACTCCAGTTCGCCGCGGCGCCACTCGAATTGGATCAGAGGGCGGATCGTCAGGCAGCCGTTACTCGGTGGCCACTGGAGCCTGGGAGGCAGATTTCTTTGGCGGGTACGGCGACGACGGGTTGCTGGCAAACAACGTTGGCGCCGGCTACGCGGGTCCGTTGTCGGCGGTTCCCGACGGCGGCGCCACGCTCACGCTGCTGGGTTGTGCGCTCGTGGGTCTCGGCGCCCTGCGCCGCAGGTTCCGCGGGTAGGGTCTTTCTCGATCGCGGCGACGGAAATAGGGCCGGAAGGGGTCGGGGCGGTTTTCGTCAGCTGCTACGCTCGAACGCCTGACGAAAACGGCCCCGACCCCTTCCGCTGCCCGCTGCCAGCGTCCGTGGTCCGCGGTCCGCTCTCACCCGAGGGTCTTCAGAATCCTCCGCGCGTCGTCGGCGCCGTCGAAGTCCGGCTTGATCTTCAGCGCCCGCTCCAGCGCCTGACGCGCCGCCGCCTTGTCGCCCGTCTGCGAGTACGCCTGGCCCAGGTGGTACTGGAACGACGCATTTCCCGGATCCTTCTCGACCGCCAGCCGCAGCGGCGGGATCGCCAGCGACGGCAGCTGCTTCTTCAGGTACACGAACGCCAGCGTGTCGTTGAACTCCGGGTGCTCCGGCACCTCGGCCACCGCCGCCTGCGCCAGCGCCAGCGCCCGGTCGAGCTGCTCCCCGCGGCTGGCATACATCCACGCCAGGTTGTTCGACGCCACCGCCGCGTGCGCGTCCTTCCCGACGATCCCCTCGTACCGCTTGCGGGCCTCGTCCTCTTTGCCCTGCGCCTGCACGACCAGCGCCGCCATCGTCGCCGGCCCCGCCGCCTTGGGCTGCTGCGCGGCGAGCTTGTCGAACTCGACGAGGGCCTGGTCGAGCTTCCGCTCGGACATGTAGAGGCTGCCCAGCCACGAGTAGGCCTCGAAGTTCAGGGGATCGACCTCGATGGCGCGGCGCAGGAACTCCTCGCCCTTCGCGGGGTCGCCCGTCGCCGCGAACGTCCGCCCGGCCAGGGCGAGCAACGGGCTGGAGTTCGGCGTCTTCTTCAGGCGCTCGTTAACCCGCGCCCGACCGCGATCCGGTTTCTTCTCCGCGACGTCCAGCGCGACGAGGGCCGACAGGGGCTCCACCAGACGGTCGTCGAGCGACAGCGCCTTTTCGAACGCCGCCCGCGCGCCCGCCGTGTCGCCCTTGGCCAGCGCGAGCACGCCGGCCTGGTTCTGGACCGGCGCCGCCTGGGGCGCCGCGTCGAGAAGCCGCTGGGTGACCACCGTCGCGCGGTCGAGGTCGCCGCGGGCGAGCAGGCTGCGGGCCAGCACGAGCTGCGCCGTCAGGTTGCCCGGTTGCTGGGCGGCCGCCTGCTCGGCGAGCTGCGTGGCCGAGGGCAGGGAATTGCGCTGCATCTCGATCATCGCGAGCTGCACCTGCGCGGAGGCGGCGCGCGGGTTCAGCTTCAGCACCTCGGCGAACGACTTCGCCGCCGCGTCCAGGTCGCGCTTCGCCTGGTAGACGGTGCCGAGCAGGAAATGCCCCTCGGCGCTCCTCGGATCCACCTTCACGGCCTCCTGCGCGTCGCGCAGGGCCTCGTCGATGCGGCCGGCGGCCAGCAGCAGGCGGCCGCGCACGACGCGCGCCGGCGCCAGCGCCGGCTGCTTCGTGATCACCTCGTCCACCGTGCGAAGGGCGTCGGCCGTCTTCCCTTCGGAGTACTGGATGCCGGCGATCTTCGCCCTGGCCAGCGCCCAGTAGCGCGCCTCCTTGCTCAGCCCCTCGAGCACGGCGGTGGCGTCGGCCGGGCGCCCGATCGCGACGTAGTAGTCCGAGAGCGCGAGCTTCGCGTCGGCGGTGCCCGCCGCCTCCGACGCCTTCTTGAAGTAGGGCTCGGCCTCGGCGGCGCGGCCGGTCCGCAGGTAGAAGAACGCCAGCGCGCGGTTCGCCGCGACGTCGGCGGCATTGAGCGCGAGCGCGCCCTTGAACTCCGCCTCGGCGTCGGCCGGCTTGCCGGTGCCCCAGAGGAACTGCCCCAGCGCCAGCCGGGCCGGCACCGACTTGGCGTCGGTCGCCACCGCCTGGCGGAACGCGGCCTCGGCCTCCGGGAGGTTGCCCCGGACGGCTTCGAGGGCCCCCAGGTTGGTCTGGATGGTCGATCGCGGTTCGAGCTGCAGCGCCTGCTGCATCTGCTCGAGCGCGCCGTCGAGGTCCTTGAGGCCGGCCATCGCGTTGGCGCGCAGCACGAGCGCATCGACCTTCTTCGGGTTGGCCGCGAGCGCCTTGTCGGCCCGGGCCTTCGCGTCCGCGGCCCTGCCGGCCAGGAGCAGCAGCGACCCGGCCTTGATCTGGACGTCGGCGTCCTTCGGCATCAGGTCGGCCGCTCGCACGTATTCGCCGAGCGCGCGCCCGGGGTTCCCCTGGCGCAGGTAGGCGTCGGCGAGCTTCAGGTGCGCCTGGGCCAGCATCGGGTCCTTCGTCACCGCGCTGCGGAGCTCGAGGACGGCCGCGTCCACCTTGCCGTCCTTGAGATAGGCGTTGCCACGGTCCAGGTGGCTCTGGGCGCTCCTCGAGCACCCGGCCCCGGCCAGCGCAACGACAACCACGGCCGCACCGAGGGCCAGCCGAATCCCGTATCTGACGTGCATGGCGAATCGCTCCTTCAGCCGCGAAGGATATCACGCAGGTGGGCGCGGACGTATAATCAGAATCGTTCCACTCACATTGTCGATTCGCGACGGCGGCGAGCCAGATCACTCCGCAGTCCGGATGGGATGGCGCGGCAGGCAGCGCGTCTACCCATTCGGCGAGGCAAGGAGCGCCGTATGTCGTACGACCTTCACATCGAGCGCCTGATCGACGCGCCCGTGGAGGCGGTCTTCGCCGCCTGGGGCAGCGCCAGGCGTGTGCGCGAGTGGTTCACGCCCAAGCCGCTCACGACCGGCGTGTGCCAGGTGGATTTCGTGCGGGGAGGGGAGTGGGTGCACGAGATGGTGCGGCCCGACGGCGGGGCGCAGACCATGCGCGCCCGCTACATCCGGATCCAGGCGCCGGATCGCCTCGTCTTCGAGGCTACCATCGACGGGATGGAGCCGAGCCGCATCCTCACCACCGTCGCGCTCGACGACGAGGGCGGCAAGACCCGGCTTCGCGTGCACCAGGCCTTCCAGGGCGAGGTCGGCCTCGACGACGCCCGCGCGGGATGGACGCTGACGCTCGATCAGCTCGAGGCGTCGGTGTCGCGCGCGCCCTGACCCGGAGACTGTCGGGAACGGCACCGCGACGGCGTTCGCCAGTGCCGGTCGTGAGGCCCGCCGTCGCCCTCCGGGCTATGGCGGGCAAGCGCAAGGCGTGAGGCGTGAGGCGCAGGCCTGAAGGCGGTGAGGCGCAGGCCTAAAGGCCTGCGGTATCTGTAGTGAGTACTCAGATGTAGTGGGTACTCAGATAGCGCAGGGCTTCAGCCCTGCGCCGTGAGGCTTCAGCCCTGCGCCGTGAGGCGTGAGGCCCGCCGTCGCCCTCCGGGCTATGGCGGGCAAGCGCAAGGCGTGAGGCGTGAGGCGCAGGCCTGAAGGCGGTGAGGCGCAGGCCTAAAGGCCTGCGGTATCTGAAGTGAGTACCCAGATAGCGCAGGGCGCCCTCTACCTGATATGGACGCTGCCCGACGCGGTCGAGATCTTCACCAACGGACCGCCGCCCCGCACCTTGCCCGCCAGCCTGTGCCGCTCGACGCTCCCGACCATCGTCACCGGGTGAGCCGACGAGACCGAGCCCGAGCTGGTGTGGACGTCCACGTCGAACGCGGCATCGGGAGGCAGCGCGACCGTCACGCTGCCCGACGCGGCGTTCACCGACCACGGTCCTGCCGGCCGGCCCTCGACGTCGATGCCGCCGCTTCCGGTGCTGATGCGCGCCGGGCCGTTCACGCCGGTCACCCTGATCGACCCCGAGCCGGCCGACGCGGAGACCTCGCCCGGGCCCGTCTGCGCCACCGTGATGCCGCCGGACCCGCTGTGGGCGGAGATCGGCCCCGCGATCGCCGTCGCGCGGATCGAGCCGCTGCCGGTGCGCGCCTCGAGGCTCGCCGCGCCGTCCACCTCGATGCCGCCCGACCCGTTGCTGGCGTCAACCGCGCCCTTCACGGCGCCGACGACGATGCTGCCGGAACCGTTGCGGGCGAGCACCTTGGTGTCGCCAGGCACGGTCACGTCGTAGCTGATCGAAATGTCGCGCGCCAGGTCCTGGTCGGCGAACCGGCCGATCCGGATGGTGTTGCCCTGCTGCTCGATGGGCGGGTTCTGTTCGATCTTCCGGATCCGGGCCTCGACGTCGCGTGTCGCGAACCAGCTGTTGCCCGCGCGAAGACGCGCCGCGATCCTCACCGTGCCAGCCGCGCCGGGCTGGACGTGGATCCGGCCCGAGCCGGCCTGGACGCTCAGGTCCACCGCGCCGGTCACCTTCAGCGTCCGGTCGAACGAGCCCTCTCGCCCCTGGGCCGACACGGGCACGGCCTGGAGGAGACAGGCAACGGCGAGTGGAACGGCGGCCGGGCAGATCCGGCGAAGCGAAGGTCCAGGTTTCATGGCGACGGCACCCTCCACGGTGTTTGGACGGAGAACGGGATGGCGGCGTTGCCCGGGCCCGCCGGGCGGCCGGCGGCGTGGGCGCCTCGCTCGCGGCCGCAGACCCGCCACAGGTAGGGACGCACCGCGGGGCTCGCGGGTTCCAGAGGGGCCGTTCCGGGCCTGAAATGGCGTGTGTGTTATACTATTCGCGTCAGGTTGGATAACCGCATTTCCGCTTTGCCGCGCGAACGATCCGAGACTTTCAGCCTCGCTTCCCGCAGCGTCATTTCCTGGAAGGGCTTTTCTCCATCCCGCTCGGGATCCGGATGTGGACCCCGAACGCTAGTAGACGATGAACGGGCGTTGACGGCCCGCCATCAAAGCCTCCCGCAGAAGCGGGGAGGAGACAGAGCCAATGGGAAGAAAACTCTACGTCGGCAACCTTCCGTATGAAATCGGCGAAGCCGATCTTCAGCAGCTGTTCGCCGCCGCCGGCAACGTCGAGACGGTGAACGTGATGCGCGACATGGCCACCGGCCGCGCGCGCGGGTTCGCGTTCGTCGAGATGAGCACGGACGAAGAGGCGCAGAAGGCGATCAGCCAGTTCAACGAGCATTCGCTCGGCGGGCGCAACCTCACGGTGAACGAAGCGCGTCCGAAGCCGGAGCGGTCCGGCGGGTTCGGCGCCGGCGGCGGCGGCAGCCGGCGTCGTTCCGAGCCCCGCTGGTAAGCGGTTCCAGCCGCGAAGCCGGGTGCACGGGGCACCCGGCTTCGCGACATTTCGGGCCAGGGAGCCCGCCAGCCTATGAACAGATCGAGACCCACGTTCCTCAAGCGCGAGCGCGAGAAGGCGAAGCGCGAGCGCCAGCAGCAGAAGCAGGCGCGCCGCGCCGAAACCAGCGCCCGCAAGGCCACGGCGCCCACCGCGATCGACGGCGAAGACCCGGATATCGCCGGCATCCGCCTCGGACCCCAGCCGCCGCAAGAAGAAGATTAGCCCGGCCCGTCCCCGATCTCCGGCCGGGCCGGCACGCGTCGCCGCATTCCCCAATACACCGGTCCGCCCAGCGCGAACAGCACGAGGCCCCAGAGCGCGGCCTCCTTTCCGGCGCCGAAGATGGCCCAGAGCGCGTAGAGGCCGGCGCCGAGGCCGACCACGGCGAGACCCGGCGTGCCGCGCCGCGCCTGGCCGAGCCGTCCCTGCCACTGCAGGCGCAGCAGGGCCAGGCAGCACACCAGGTACATCACCAGGCAGGCCGACGTCGAAAGCAGCACCATGAAGGTGAAGACCTTCACCGTCGCCTGGTTCACGTTCAGCAGCACGAGGATCGTCACCAGGACGCTGCCGAAGACGAGCGCGAAGACGGGCGTGTCGCGGCGCGAGGCCCGGGCGAACACCTGCGGGAACACGCCGTCCTTCGCCATGACGTGCGGCACTTCGCCCTGGAGCAGGATCCAGCCCGCGAGGGCGCCGAAGGCGCTGACCGCGCCGGCCGCCGCCACCAGCATCGCCCCGGCGTTGCCCCAGAACATCCGGGCCACGTCGGCGAACGGCGCATTCGAGGCCGCCAGCTGCCGGGTCGGCACGAGGATCAGCACCGTGCTGCACGTGACGACGTAGACGAGCGCCGTGAACACGGTGCCCAGCATGGTGGCGCGCGGGATCGTGCGCTCCGGGTTCTCGACCTTGGCGTCCGGGATCGTGGCCGACTCCAGGCCCAGCATCGCCCACAGCGTCAGCGTGGCCGACGCGGTCACGGCGCCGATCGAGAAGGGGACGCCCGCGTTGATCGTCAGGCTCTCGAGCTTCACGGCGAAGAGCCCCACCACCGCGATCGCCAGCAGCGGGATCACCTTCATCACCGTGGTCACGCCCTGGACCCACCCCGCCGAGCGCACGCCGAGGCAGTTCACCGCCGTCAGGAGCCAGACGAAGAACAGGACGATGGCCGCGCTGACGTGCGGGTTGGCGGCGACGGCCGGGATGAAGGGCGCGAGGTAGCTGACCCCGCCGGTCGCGATCGCGGCGTTGCCCACCCAGACGCTGATCCAGTAGCCCCAGGCGATCAGGAACGCCGGGAGCGGACCGAACGCGGCGTGCGTGTAGGCGTACGGCCCGCCGCCCGCGGGGAACGCCCGGCTCAGGCGCGAGAAGACGGCCGCGAGGGCGATGCCGCCTGCCGCCGTGAAGACCCAGCCGACGACGCTGTTCAGGCCGTACGGGGCGAGCGAGGCCGGCAGCAGGAAGGCGCCGGACCCGATCATGTTGCCCATGACCAGCGCCACCGCCATCCAGAAGCCCAGCTTGCGCGGCGACGGGACCGCGCTCACGCCGACTCCCGGCCGACCGATTCGAGGCCGAGCGCGAGGCCCTGTCCCACGCCGACGCAGAGGCTGACCAGGGCGCGCCGCATCCGCCGTCGGCGGAGTTCGTAGGCGGCGGTCATGGCGAGCCGCACGCCGCTGGCGCCCAGGGGGTGACCGAGCGCGATGGCCCCGCCGTTCGGGTTGACGTGCGCCGCGTCGTCGGCCAGGCGCAGCTCCCGGGTGCACGCGAGCACCTGGGCGGCGAACGCCTCGTTGATCTCGACGAGATCGTAGTCGGCGAGCCGCGTGCCCGCGCGGGCCATGAGCGTGCGGATCGCGGACACCGGGCCGAGGCCCATCTCGCGCGGGGCGACGCCGGCGCTCGCCATCCCGGTCACCCGCGCGATCGGCTGGAGGTCGTGGCGCCTCACGGCCGCCTCCGACGCGAGCAGCACCGCGCCGGCGCCGTCGTTGATGCCCGAGGCGTTGCCCGCGGTGATCGTCGTGCCGGGCCCCAGGATCGGGTCCAGGCGCGCGAGCCGGTCGAGCGTCGTCCTGGGGCGCGGGTGCTCGTCGGCCTCCACCCTGATCGTCTCCGTGCCCGCCTTCACGTCGACGGGCAGCAGTTCGGACGCGAAGAACCCCTCGGTCCGGGCCCGCGCCGCGCGCCGCTGGCTGCGGAGCGCGTAGGCATCCTGGTCCCCGCGCGAGATGTTCCTCTCGCGCGCGAGGTTCTCGGCCGTCTGCGCCATGGTGTCCACGCCGTAGACGGCCTTCATCCTCGGGTTCACGAAGCGCCAGCCCAGGGTGGTGTCTTCGAGCCGCTGGTCGCGGCCCCAGGGCGCGCCCGGCTTGCTCATCACGAGCGGCGAGCGGGTCATGCTCTCGACGCCGCCGGCGAGCACCAGGTCGGCTTCCCCGCAGCGGATCATGCGGGCGCCCTGGCCGACGGCCTCCAGGCCCGACGCGCAGAGACGGTTGACGGTGACGCCCGGGACCGATGGCGGGAGCCCCGCGAGCAGCAGCGCCATGCGGGCCACGTTCCGGTTGTCCTCCCCGGACTGGTTCGCGCACCCGAGGATCACCTCGTCGATCGCGCCGGGATCCAGGTTCGGCAGTCCGCGAAGGATCGCCGCGAGGGGCAGGGCCGCCAGGTCGTCGGTGCGGACCGGGGCCAGGGCTCCTCCATACCGGCCGAACGGCGTGCGGAGAGCGGCGCACAGGTAGACGCCCGTCATCACATCTCCTCGAAGGCCCGGCATCGGGCGTTGACAAGAAGTGAAGCTGGGGGGATCTTAGTCGCGTTCGCCATCCCGGTCCACGTCCCCCCGTCGGACGATCACGGAGACGTCTACGATGTGCGCCGAGCGGAAGAGCGTCCTGCATAGCTGGTGCGTCCAGGCCGACTGGGACGCCCCCACCATCGTCGGCGGGCAGGGCGCGCGGTTCTGGGACGCGTCGGGCCGCACCTACGTGGACATGAGCAGCCTGTCCGAGTGCATGAACCTCGGGCATCAGCACCCCGGGCTCGTCAAGGCCATCCAGGCCCAGGCCGCGGCGCTGTGTTTCACGACCTCCGCATGGGGCGCCGAGCCGCGGGCCCGCCTGGCGGAACGCCTGCTCGAGAAGTCCGGGTTCGAGGGCGGGCGGGTCTTCTTCACGCTCGGCGGCGCCGACGCGGTCGAGCACGCGGTGAAGTTCGCGCGCCAGGCGTCGGGACGACCCGGCGGGCTGGTGGTCACGCGCGACCGCAGCTACCACGGCGCCAGCTACGCGGCCATGGCCTTCAGCGGCGACAGCCGCACGGCGTCGCAGGCGGACCCCGAACGCTACGGCGTGATCCGCGTGCCGCCGCCGTACGCCTACCGTTGTCCGTTCGGCTCCTCGTCGGACGCCGAGTGCGGCACCATGGCGGCGGAGCGGGTCGGGCGGACCCTCGACGACCACCGCGCCGTCTCGGCCGTGCTGATGGAGCCGGACGCCGGCACCAACGGCATCGTGGCTCCGGACACCTTCTGGCCCGCGCTGAGGGAGGAGACCAGGGCGCGCGGCGTTTATCTCATCGCCGACGAAGTGATGAGCGGCTTCGGCCGCTGCGGCGAGTGGTTCGCGTGGCAGCGTTACGGCGAGGCCGGGCGCCCCGACCTGATGGCGCTCGCGAAAGGGCTCACCGGCGCCCACGTCCCGCTCGGCGCGGTCGTGATGTCCGCCGAAGTGGCGGCGAAGCTCGAGCACCAGGTGCTCCTCACCGGACTCACCTACTGCGGTCATCCCCTCGCGTGCGCCGCGGGCCTCGCGGCGATCCAGGCCTACGAGGACGAGCGGCTGATCGCCCGATCGCACACCCTCGGCGTCTGGATGTTCGACAAGCTCGAGGCCATGCGGCAGTGGCGCCCGGTCATCGGCGACGTGCGCGGCGGCCACGGCCTCTACGCGGTCGTCGAACTGGTCAGGGACCGTGCGACGCGGGAGCCGCTGCGCCCGTGGCCCGAGGTCCATCCCGCGCTGAAGTCGCTCGTGGACCGGGGCCTGGCCGCGGGCGTGTCGTTCGCGGTCCGCGGCAACCTCATCCTCCTCGCGCCGCCGCTGGTCATCACGGAGAAGGAACTCGACGACGCGCTCGCCCTGCTGGATCGGCTCATCGCCGAATCGGACTGGACATGACGTTCAAGCTCACCTACTCGACGATGTTCGACCCGCCCGAAGAGATGCACGAGCGCTTCGAGTCGGCGCTCGACGAAGTGCGGGCGCACCTCGGCGCGACGCACGCGCTGCTGATCGACGGGCGCGATGTCGCGGCCGCGCGGAGTTACGAGACGCGAAGCCCGATCGACGACCGCGTGCTGCTCGGTCGGTTCCCGCTCGGCGATGCCGCCGATGTCGAGCGGGCGATGGCGGCCGCCAGGCGCGCCTTCGACGGCTGGCGGACCACGCCGGCGGCCGACCGGCTGGCGCTGGTCCGCAGGGCCGCGGCATTGATCGAGGAGCGCGTCTACGCCATCGGCGCCGCCATCGCCCTCGAAGTCGGCAAGAACCGGATGGAGTCGCTCGGCGAGGCGCAGGAGACGGTGGACTTCTTCCGGGGCTACGCGGACGAGTTCGAGCGGAACGGGGGCTTCGACCGCGCGATGCCGGACGACCCGCTTCCCGGCTTCCGTTCCCGCAACCGCAGCGTCCTCAAGCCGCACGGCGTCTGGGCGGTGATCACGCCGTTCAACTACCCGCTCGCGCTGGCGGGCGGCCCGGTGGCCGCGGCCCTCGTCACCGGCAACACCGTCGTGCTCAAGGGCGCCACCGACACGCCGTGGGCCGGCCGCCTGCTGGCCGACTGCCTGCGGGACGCCGGATTCCCGCCCGGCGTCTTCAACTACGTGAGCGGCCCCGGCTCGGTGGTGGGGGAGGCGATCGTCAACCACCCCGACCTCGCCGGGATCACCGTCACCGGCTCGGCCGAAGTGGGCATGAAGATCGTCCGCCTGATGGGCGCCGGGGCCTGGCCGCGCCCGTGCATCGCGGAGATGGGCGGGAACAACGCCTGCATCGTCACCGCGCACGGCGACCTCGACCGCGCCGCGATTGGCATCGTCCGCTCCGCCTTCTCGATGAGCGGCCAGAAGTGCTCGGCGCTCTCGCGTGTGTACGTGGACTCCCGCGTGGCCGACGCCCTGCTCGAGCGCGTCGTCGAGAAGACCAGGGCCCTGCGCGTCGGCGATCCCACGCGGCGCGAAAACTGGATGGGCCCGGTGATCTCGGAACGGGCCGCCGGCGCCTTCGAGTGGTACTGTGAGGGACTGCGACAGGGCGGCGCGCGCATCCTCACCGGGGGGACGCGCCTGACGGATGGAGATCTGGCGCACGGCTGCTTCGTCGCGCCCACGGTGGCCGAAGCGCCGGGCGACCACCCGCTCTTCAGGGAGGAGAAGTTCCAGCCGATTCTCATGGTCGGCCGCGTGCAGGATCTCGGCGAGGCGCTCGCGCGCGCCAACGACACGACGCTCGGCCTCACCGCGGGCGTGTACGGGAACGAGGCGGAAGTGGCCACGTTCCTCGATCGCATCGAGGCCGGCGTCACCTACGTGAACCGGCCGCAGGGGGCGACGACCGGGGCGTGGCCCGGCTACCAGGCGTTCGGCGGCTGGAAGGGATCGGGTTCGACCGGCAAGGCCATCGGCTCGCACTACTACCTGCCCCAATACATGCGCGAGCAGTCCCAGACGCTGGTGGAGTAGTCATGCCCATTCTCGGTCTCGGCGAGGCCCTCGCGCTGCTCGTCCGGGACGGGCAGAGCGTCGCGCTCGAGGGCTTCACGCACCTGATCCCGTTCGCGGCGGGCCACGAACTCATCCGGCAGGGAAGGCGCGACCTCCACCTGATCCGCATGACGCCGGACCTCGTCTACGACCAGATGATCGGCGCCGGCTGCGCCCGCGCGCTCACCTTTTCGTGGGGCGGCAACCCGGGGGTCGGTTCGCTCCACCGGCTGCGCGACGCGGTCGAGCACGGCTGGCCCGCACCGCTTGCGATCACGGAGCATTCCCATGCCGGCATGGCCGCGGCCTACACCGCCGGCGCGTCGCGCCTGCCGTTCGGCATGCTGCGTGGGTACATCGGCACCGACCTCGCGCGGCACAACCCGTCGATTCGGAGCGTGAGCTGTCCCTATACCGGCGAGGTCATCGCCACCGTGCCGGCGCTGAACCCGGACGTGACGATCCTGCACGCCCAGAAGGCGGATCGACGCGGCAACGTGCTCCTGCGCGGCATCGTCGGCGCGCAGAAGGAGGCCGGCCTGGCGGCGGCCACGCTCATGGTCACGGTCGAGGAGATCGTGGACGAGCTGGACGCCCCGATGAACGCCGTCGTGCTCCCGCACTGGGTGGTCGCGGCGATCGCGTGCGTGCCGGGCGGCGCGTATCCCTCGTACGCCCAGGGCTACTACTCGCGCGACAACGCGTTCTACCTCGCGTGGGACGAGATCGCCCGCGATCGGGGGCGGTTCCGCCAGTGGATGGACGCCCACGTCTTCGGGGTACCGGACCACGCGTCGTTCCTGCGGAGCCTTGGCATCGCGCCATCGGACGCCGCGCAGGCCTCGCCGCCAGTCGCAGGCCGTCAGCCGTCAGTCGTCAGCCGTCAGCCGAAAGCCGGGGAGATCCGATGAGCCCGCCGTGGACATCCGACGAGATGATGACGGTGGCCGCGGCGCGGCTGCTGTGGAACGGGTGCGTCTGCTTCGTGGGGATCGGGCTGCCGTCGGCCGCAGCCAACCTGGCGCGCCACACGCACGCGCCGGAGATCGTGCTCATTTACGAGTCCGGCACCGTCGGCACGCGGCCCGACGTCCTGCCGCTCTCGATCGGCGACGGCGAGCTGGCCGCCACGGCCACCGCCATCGTGCCGCTGCCCGAGGTGTTCGCGTACTGGCTCCAGGGCGGCCGCATCGACGTCGGCTTCCTGGGTGCGGCGCAGATCGACCGGTTCGCGAATCTCAACAGCACGGTCATCGGCGACTATGCGAGGCCGACGACGCGCCTGCCGGGAGCCGGCGGCGCGCCCGAGATCGCGGCGAGCGCGAAGCAGGTGTTCGTCGTGCTGAAGCAATCCCCGCGCTCGTTCGTCGATCGGCTCGACTTCCAGAGCAGCGGCGGCTTCCTCACCGGCCACGGGGCGCGCGGCCGCTCCGGAGCTCGCGGCGCGGGGCCCCAGGTGGTCATCACCGACCTCGGCCTGCTGAGGCCGGAAGCGGGGAGCGAGGAACTGCAGCTCGTCGCCCGCTACGAGCACACCACGGTCGAGCAGGCCGTGAAGGCCACGGGCTGGCGCCTGAAGATCGCCGACCGCGTTGACGTCGTGTCCCCGCCGACCGACGACGAGTTGAGGGTCCTGAGAGATCTGCACGAACGCACGCGCCTGGCGCACGGCAAACCCGTCGCGCTCCCGCTGCGCGACGCTTCCGGCAGCGGCAAGTGACGGATCGAGGAAGGCACCCATGAGAACGATCGCCGCGCTTCTGGCCTGCGCGCTCGTCGCCGCCTCCGCCCCGGCGCAGCGCCTCACCGGGTACACCACGGCTTCGGCCGACAGGGAACGGGCGATCGAGAAGACGCTGAAGGCGCTGCCGTCGCCGGAGCAGGTGCGGACGTTCCACCGGTTCCTCACGGCCGAGCCGCACCCGGCGGGGTCGGCGCGAAACCACGTGCTCGCGCAGTACGTCGCCCGGGAGTGGAAGCGCCAGGGATGGCAGGACGTCACCATCCACCGGTACGACGTCTACACGTCCATGCCCCGCGAGGTCACGGTGGAGATGGTGGAGCCCGTGCGCTACGTCGCGGGGCTGCGCGAGGCCGCCTACGACGTCGATCCGGACACGAAGAACCCGCGCGTCAGCCGCGGCTACCTCAGCATGTCGGCTTCGGGAGAGGTGACCGCGCCGCTCGTGTACGCGCGCGGCGGCAACCCGGGGGACTACGACCTGCTCGCGAAGAACGGCATCGACGTCCGCGGCAAGATCGTCATCGTCCGCTACTCGAATCCCTACAGCTACCGCGGGTTCAAGGCGCTGACGGCGGAGCGTCACGGCGCCGCGGGGCTCATCATCTACTCCGACCCGGCGGAGGACGGCTACTCGCAGGGCGCGGTGTTCCCCGACGGTCCCTGGGGCCCCGAGACGCACTTCCAGCGCGGCGCGATCACCTACGACTTCATCGTCCCCGGCGACCCGCTCACGCCCGGCTGGGCGTCGGTCGAGGGAGCGCGGCGCATCAAGCCCGAAGAGTCGCAGACGGTGCCGAAGATCATGGCGGCGGTGATGTCGTGGCACGACGCCAAGCCGCTGCTCGAGCAGATGGACGGCCCCGAGGCCCCGAAGGACTGGCAGGGAGGGCTGCCGATCACTTACCGGCTCGGCGGCGGGCGGGTGAAGGTCCACCTGAAGGTGGACATGGACAACAGCGTCAAGCCGAACTACGTGGTCGAGGCCCGCCTGCGCGGCACCGAGCGGCCGGACGAGTGGGTGCTGCTCGGCAATCACCGGGACGCGTGGGAGTTCGGCGGCGTGGATCCGTCGAGCGGCACGGCGTCGATGCTGGAGCTGACCCGGGCGCTCGGCGCGATGGCGAAGCAGGGGATGCGGCCGCGGCGCACGCTGGTCGTGTGCAGCTGGGACGGCGAGGAGGTCGGCCTCACCGGCTCCACCGAGTGGGGCGAGCAGTTCGCCGCCGATCTCTCGCGCAAGCTGGTCGCCTACATCAACGTGGACTCGTCGGCCTCGGGGCCGAACTTCCAGGGCAGCGCGGTCGGATCGCTCGCGCCGCTGCTCGTCGAGGTCAGCCGGTCGCTCGACGACCCGTCGGGCACCTCGCTCTACGAGGCGTGGAAGAAGTCGGCCGCCGCGGACACGGAGCGCTTCGCCGCGACGGGAGGCGGCGACCGCAAGGCCGCGGTGGACGACGACTCGCTCGTGGACACGCGCATCGGCAGCGGGTCCGATCACACCGTGTTCCTGAACGCGCTCGGGCGGCCGGTCGTCGCCCTCTCGTTCGACGGGCCGTACGGCGTGTATCACTCGGTGTACGACGACTACTACTGGATCAACCACATCGGCGATCCCGGCTACCGCTACCACACGCTGATGTCCAGGCTGTGGGGCGTGCTCGCGCTGCGCCTGGCCAACGCCGACGTCCTGCCCTTCGACTTCGCCTTCTACGGCCGCGACATCGGGACGTTCCTGAAGGAGCTGTGCGGCGGGGGCGGCGCGGCTCCGGCGACGGGAGGGAGTGCGCCGGCGGCGGGCGATGCGCCGGCGGGGGTGTGCCGGGCCGGAGAGGTGGATCTCGGTCCGGCCGTCGCGTCGGCCGCCGAGTTCGCCACGGCGGGGCGGGAGTTGAAGCAGGCCGTCGAGGCCGCGCTCGCCGCCGGCCGGATCGACGCGAAGGACGCCGCGGCGCTCGACCGCCACATCCTGGACGTCGAGTCGAACTGGCTGTCGCCGGAGGGGATCCCCGGGCGTCCCTGGTTCAAGCACATGCTCTACGCGGCGCGCTACACCTACGCCCACCTGGAGCTGCCCGGCATCACCGAGGCCGTCGAGAAACAGGACTGGAAGACGGCGCGCGAGCAGGCCGCGAAGCTGCAGGCCGCGCTCGCCAGGAACACGGCGCTGCTGCGCGACGCGCTGGGCAGGGTGACCGGTGGCTCGGAGGCTGTGCCGGCCAGGTAGACGGCGGCGATTCCAAGGCGGCAACGGGAGCGGGTGCCGGAAGGCGTCCGAGCCCTGAGCCATCCCCTCATTTTCGTGAGAGGCCGGGATTCTGAGCTGCCAGCAGGACCGGGCGCCTCGCTCGTGGGCCGCTCCGCCTCCGCCAAGGCTCCGGCGGACCGCCGAAGCGTTGCATCAAGGGCTCCAGTTGTTCCTGCTTCATCAGACACCACGCGTCCTTCATGCCCCGGCCTTTGACGCAGACCACGCCGTCCACCGGGTAGCGGTCCGCCGTGACCCGGGCGCCTCCACCCCCGCTGCCGACGAGCTTGCGCCCGCCACCTCCTGGGGTTCGGAGAACGAACGAACAGTCGAGCTGTTCCCGCCAACTGTCCCTCCTACATACCGCCGGGCGAATGGCTCAGATTGGACTCCGCCTGCAAATGCAACCCGTCGCTGAAGTTGCCGTGGGGTGTCGGCTTGGTCCGCGACTTGCAACCGATCCCGCATATGGCCGATGCAGGAAAGGAGCAGCCATGAAAGGACGCTTCACGCTGTCGGGTTTCGCGAGAGTGCTCGCCGGCGCGGCGCTGCTGGCGTCCGCGATCGGCGTCGGATCGGCTTGCGAGGTGTCCGCCAGGGGGCGGCTGTACGTTGACGCGGATCCGCCGCCGCCGATGGTCGAGGTTCGAACCGTTGCGCCCGGCCCCGATTTCGTGTGGGTGTCGGGCTTCTATCAGTGGAACGGCGGCCGGTATGCCTGGGTCCCGGGCCGCTGGGACCGCCCGCCGCGGAGGGGAGCGCGCTGGGAGCCGGCCCACTGGGCTCGCCACGGTCGGGATGGCTGGTACATGGTGGACGGGCACTGGCGCTGACAGCCGCGGCGGTAGCAAGAACCCCCGTTGACGCGTGCGGTGTCAGCCGGCGCGTCGGAGTCTGACGACTCCGGCGCGCCACTCTTGCGCGCCTACATGCCGGCGTCGGAGGGGATGGCCAGGATCTTCTCGAGCGCGACGATCAGCGGCGGCAGATCCTCGATGACCACCTGCCAGACGATGTCTTCATCGACGCCCAGATAGTCGTGCACCACCTTGTGGCGCATGCCGACGATCTCCTGCCACGGGATTTCGGGATGTTTCTTGCCAAAGTCAGGGGTGATTCGACTTCCGGCCTCGCCGATGACCTGAACGAGATGGGTCAGCGCCAGGCGCAGGTTCTCGTCAGCTTCGAAGGCGTCGTGCGAGAGGCCGCTCACTTTGCCGACGGCCTTCCTCGCCATGTCGAGCATGTGTCCGACGTAGACAAGGTCACGCGGCGACATACAACGGCTCGGCGGTACTCAGGACGCGGTCTCGAATGCGCGGGCTCAGGAACTTCGGCGTGACCAGGTCGACCCGTCGACCGTGCAGCAGTTCAGAGAACTCCCGCTCGATCGTCACGAAGCGCAACCCGGGAACATGACCGGGGAGGAACTCCACCAGGACATCCACGTCGCTTTCGGGTCGGAAGTCATCCCGCAGCACGGACCCAAACAGCGCGAGTCTCGCGATGTGATGCCGCCTGCAGAACGCCGATACGGCTTCCGGATCGATCGGCAGGTGTGGACTCATCGTTCGGCCTCTGGGCCCTATGATAGCTCAGGCGCCCATCTCGTGCCGGTCAACCAGAACCCCGCCCGTGGCCGAGGACGCGGCTTGCCTGGCCAATGGGCTGCCGTCTTCCTCTCACGGCGACTTCGAAGCAATGAGGGCGCGACGTGACGATCCAGCAAGAGACGACAAGGCCGCACGGGTGTAGAATCCGCGCGACGACACCGCTGTTCACAGGGAAGGAGACCCAGCGATGGGCGCAGATGCGGTCGGAACCCTGATTACCGTTTGCGCGTTTGGGGGATTGGGCGCGTTGGTGGCCCGCTCCTTCACCGTGCCGGTTCGCACCGGGACGTGGCTGCTGCTGGCGGCGGGTGCCGTGCTTGGGCGTTTCATCGGCACGAGCACGAGCCTGGTGTCGTTGTTCGGGTTTCGAGTCGTCTTGAGCTGGGCTGTCGTCTCCGGTTCCCTGGGAGCGCTGATAGGCCTCGGCCTCCGCACGTTTCGCCTGAACAGGCTCGCAAGCGGCACGCGCTGACGTCTGGCCAGGCCTGCCGCGATCCCGATGCCCACGGCCTCAGCGAGTCGGCCACGACGAGGCCGGTCAGGCTCATCGGACGGGCACCCAGCGCCAGGCGGACGCCGATTTCGGTGTCTCACTGCGCGACGGCATACCGGAGCATGGCGTACAGTCCCACCGCCGCGGTCAACAGCGCGAGGGCGGCGAAGATCGACAGCACGGACGCAGCGAATCGCGGGTTCGCCTATTGCTCGGCGTACAACCCGTCAACCGGTCCCGCGTAGGCGATCTGCGCCTTGGGCTCGAGCGTGACGATCCTCGCGCGAACACCGGCAAGGGCTCCGCTCGCGGCCACGGCTGGATCTGAAGAGCAGGGTGGCGGCCCACAGTTGCTCGTCCTGTGATTGCGGCAGGTAGATCGCGAGCTGTTCGGTGGCGCGCCCGACGCCGCTCGTCTTGACGTTGCCGGCCACACCGACAACCGTGAGCCAAGGTACCAGCGGGCTGTATCGCACCCGCTTGCCGAGCGGCGATTGCCCGGGCCAGAAGCGCCGGGCAGCCCGTTCGTCCACGATGCAGACGGCGAGAGTGCCTCCACGGTCGGCGCTCGAGAACTGGCGCCCCGCGACGAGCCGGATGCCGAGGACGCGAAAATAGTCGGGCCCGGCCCGCAGGACGGCCGCGGGCCCACCGCCATCGGGGTTCTGCTCCTCTCCCTCGGCGACCAGGTTGCCGCCCAGGTCGACGGCAGGCGGCCTGCCCGATGCCGCGGCGCGGAATCCCGGGCATCTCACGAACGGCGTCGAGAGCCCGATCGAAGAAGGCGCGCCGGCGCGCGAGGTCTTCGTAGCCCCGCTGCGGCAGCGTCGTGGACACGACCAGCAGGCTCCGCGTCTCGTACCCGGGATCGGAGCCTGCGATTCGAGCGTAGCTCGTCACGAGCAGGCCCGACGCCATCAGCAGCACCATCGCAAAGGCCACCTGCACGGCGATGAACGCGTCGCGCGTCCGGCGATGGTCGCCCGTGCGGCTCATCACGCGGCCCGTGGTCGTCAGCAGTGTCGGCGCCCCGCGCCCGGTGCCGCGGATCGCGGGCAGCGCCCCGCTCGCCAGCGCCACCGCACCCGAGACGGCGGACGCGAACGCGAGCACTCGCCAGTCGATCTGCATATCGTGGACGGGGAATCGTACGAGACCCGGCGGCACCACCGCTCGAATCAGCGGGACGAGCCAGAACGCCGGCAGGATGGCCGTCGCGCCGCCGAGTCCGACGAGCAGGCCGCTTTCCACGCGCGGCCAGCGGCACGAAGCCGACGGCGCCAAATGCCACGAAGACCATCGAGTGGTCGGCGCGACTCCAGCGGCGCGGGTCGATGGGGTCAAGGGTGGCGCCCCAGGGAACCCGGGCCGGCCGCGCCTTCTGAATCCCTTTGGCGGCGCCGTCGAGCAGCGGCTGGGCCGACGCCGCCGTCAATCCGGGCCGCAGCCGCGCCACGACGTGCACGATCGGCGAGTCGCCGGGCTCGGGAGTCCGGCCAAGCGGGAACCAGGCCTCGACCGCCGGGTCGGCGAATGGGAACGCCAGGCCGCGCGGCATGACGCCGACGACGGTGGCCGTCCGATCTTTCAAGCAAAGTTGGCGGCCGAGATCCTGCGGGTCCGCGCCGAACGCCCGCCGCCACAGGCTGTCACTGATGACGACAACGCCGCCGCGATCGGCGTTTTGAGGGAGGAAGCCGCGGCCGACGCGGGGAGAGAGACCGAGGAGCCGGAACAGCCCGGGTCCGACCCGCGCGGCCAGCACGGTCGATTGTCCGTCGGCCAGCGTCAACCGGCGTGGAGACTTGTACGGTTCGATGGCGTCGAACACCTACTTCTGCGCGCGCCAGTCCTCGAGCCGGGTGCGGGTCATCCCCGTGTAGTAGGTCGCCTCCGCCGTGCCTTCGCGCTGGACTTCCTGGATGTCGAACAACTGCTCGGCGCGGGGAAACAGCAGCGGCTTCAGGACCGTCGCGTCGAGCAGGCTGAACATCGCGGCGTTGGTGCCGATCCCGACCGCGAAGACCGCGATGACAGCCGCGGCGAATCCAGGCTCCTGCAGAACGTGCCGCAGGCCCGACCGCACGTCCTGCCGCAGGCCATCGACGAGCCCGACGCCCATCGCGTGGCGCGCCCCGTCGCGGACGCGCTCGAGCGGGCCGAAACGGCGCCGCGCCTGCCTGCGCGCTTCATCCGGGGCGAGCCCGCGGGCGGTGAGCTCGTCAACGAGCGCCTCCACGTGCGACTGCAGTTCCTCGTCGATCTCGGTGGCGAGCCGACGGCCGCGGAGGGCATCCGGCGCGTAGCGCCGCACCCTCACCAGCCAGGATGGGGATTCCACAGCGTTCCTCATCGACCACTCCGGCTCCAGTTACGTCGTCTGCATGACCTTCGACACCGCCAGCGCGAGCTTTGCCCACGACTCTGTCGCCGCGTCGAGCTGCTTCCGGCCGGCGCGCGTCAGCCGGTAGTACTTCGCACGCCGGTTGTTCTCGGACACACCCCAGTCGGCGGTCACCAGGCCGCGCTCTTCGAGCCGATAGAGCGCCGGGTACAGCGAGCCCTCCTCCACGACGAGCACGTCCGACGACGCCTGGCGAATCCGCCGCGCGATGGCGTACCCGTGCAGCGGCTCGAGCGCGAGCGTCTTGAGGACCATCATGTCGAGCGTGCCCTGCAGGAACTCCGTGCCAGCCATCGGCTCCCTCACTAGACCGTCATAGGGAGAGTAGGCGTGAATACCTAGAATGTCAAGGGGAGTGGCGGCAGGGGAGGGGCGGCTGGGCGCCGCAATTCCGGACCTCGAGATGGCGGTCTTCGTGAGCGGTACGGTTCGGGCCTTTGCTGGCGGGGGCCCGTGGTATCAT
The DNA here is from genome assembly GCA_963776495.1 of uncultured Acidobacteriota bacterium. GTDB lineage: Bacteria > Acidobacteriota > Vicinamibacteria > Vicinamibacterales > Fen-181 > FEN-299. The sequence continues at coordinate 695,038 of CAVZMW010000006.1, forward strand.
CTGGCCCGAAAGCTCCCATACGCCGAGTCCCGGTCACGGCCGCTTCGGCACATTCTCGCAGGCGCCCTGAACTCGCGCGGACCGGCTATCCGTTGACTCCCCATCTATCAGGTGTGGCATGGCCAATGTGGATCGACTCGAAGCAGACCTTATCCTGCTGCACGCGCCGAGCGTGTTCGATTTTCGCGAACGGGACGACCTGCTCTTCGCCTACCTGAGCGATTCGGACAGTGTCAACGTCACCGGGATTTACGAGATGTTCCCTTTGGGCTTTTTCTCGCTCAAGGGCCACCTTGCCGCCCACGGGCTGAAGGTCGAGGTGGTGAACCTCGCGTCGCTCATGCTTCAGCACCCGGACCTGGACGTGCCGAAACTCCTGGGCCGGCTCTGCGCGCCGGTGTTCGGCATTGACGTGCATTGGATGCCTCATTGCCAGGGTGCCATCGAGGTCGCGCGCCTGTTGAAGCGGGTCCATCCCGGCTCCAAGGTGGTTGTCGGGGGAATATCGGCGACTTACTTCGCAGAGCAGATTGCCCGGCACGACGCCGTCGACGTCATCGTCAAGGGGTACGACACCCTCGAGCCCGTGCGACAACTCGTCGAGACGGTCAAACGCGGTAGCGACGACTACTCCCGGATCCCGAACCTGGTCTATCGAGATGGACCGGGACGGGCTGTGCAAGTCACGCCCTTCATCCACAAGCCGCAGGCGAACTACAACGATTCGACGGTCGACTGGAGCTTCTTCGACGCGGCAAGCAGCGGCATGACGAACCGTCAGATTATGACGCTGCCCAACACCGGCTGCGCTTACGATTGCAACTGGTGCGGAGGGTCGCGGTACGCCTACCAGCACCTGATGGGCGTCACGAAGACCCTCGTCTACAAGGACATCGGCCGGATCACGAGCGAGCTTGGAACGCTGGGTTCGCTGGGACCGAAGACCTCGATCTACGCGCTCCAGTGCTACTCTGAATCGAAGGCCCGCATGAGCGACTACCTCGCGGCCGTGCGCGAGGCGAAGGTCCGAAGCGTTCACTTCGAGCAATTCCAGCTGACCGAACCCGACCTCCTCGACGAGATGGGGCGGTCCACACAGCCGTATATCATGCTGTCTCCTGAGTCGCACGATCCCGAAATCAGCCGGCTCGCCGGGCGTGGGACCTACTCGATGGAGGAGATGGAAGCATGGCTCCCACGCGCGTGGGACGCGGGCGTCAGGCTCGTCGTGGTCTGGTTCTTCATCGGTATGCGTAAGCAAACACCCGATTCCGTGATGCAGACAGTGGACTACTGCGAGCGGCTGATGGCGAAATTCCCGGATCAGAAGGTGCTGCCGCTGCTGTGCCCGATGGTGCCATTTCTCGACCCCGGGTCACGCTTCTTCGAGGAACCGGAGACGCACGGCTATCGGATCTTCCACAGGACGTTCGACGAACACCGCGCCGCGATGGTCGAGCCGACATGGGAGAAGCGACTCAACTACGAGACCGTATGGATGTCCCGGCGCGACCTTCAGCACGTCAGCTATCGCGCAATCGCTCGGCTCGTCCAGGCCAAGGCGAACTGCGGGTTCCTGCCACGATCGCTCGCGGCCACCGTGCTCGGGAAGATCCAGGAAACCGAAGCCCTGCTGCTCGAGGTCGACGCGTGCGTGAAACGGGACGGCCGGATCACGGGAGGCCTTCGGGATGTCGTCCGGCAGTACAATCGCACGATTCTCGGATACTCCTCGGACCAGATCATTCCGACCGAGCGCCCCTTCGGCGGCCGCTGGTTCGACGATTACACGGTCCCGCCGTCTATCCTCGATGCCTGCACCAACAGAGAGCACGGGGACGATGACTCGGTGGGCGATAGGTAACGGGGCACGATCCCACCGCGACGCTGACGAGCGCCGGCTTGATCCGCTCGATCGCGGCCGGTGCGCGGGTTCGCCGTGAACGCCTACAATCGCACATGCGCCCATCTGACGGGCGAACCACAGCCCCGGTCGCAAGAAGATGCGGGGGCTCTACCCTCGTCTGTGACTGGACCTGCCTAGACGAAGTTCACCAAGGATGAGTCCAAGCCGGAGGTGAGCGGTTCGCCTTCGCAAGGCCGCGGGGGAGAATCCGGTCCTCGCCTGGGCTCGGCGAGACGAACGGGATCGCCAGAACCTCGCGTTAGGCCAGCTCCTCGACTCCCTCTCGGCTCGCCCGCCGCCGACGAGCTTGCGCCCGCCGCCTCCTGGGGTTCGGAGAACGAACGAACAGTCGAGCTGCTCCCGCCAACTGTCCCTCCTACATACCGCCGGGCGAATGGCTCAGATTGGACTCCGCCTGCAAATGCAACCCGTCGCTGAAGTTGCCGTGGGGCGCCGGTCTGGCCCACGACTTGCAAGATTGCCGTGTGTGCCCGATGCAGGAAAGGAGCAGCCATGAAAGGACGCTTCACGCTGTCGGGTTTCGCGAGAGTGCTCGCCGGCGCGGCGCTGCTGGCGTCCGCGATCGGCGTCGGATCGGCTTGCGAGGTGTCCGCCAGGGGGCGGCTGTACGTTGACGCGGATCCGCCGCCGCCGATGGTCGAGGTTCGGACCGTTGCGCCCGGCCCCGATTTCGTGTGGGTGTCGGGCTTCTATCAGTGGAACGGCGGCCGGTATGCCTGGGTCCCGGGCCGCTGGGACCGCCCGCCGCGGCGGGGGGCGCGCTGGGAGCCGGCCCACTGGGCTCGCCACGGTCGGGATGGCTGGTACATGGTGGACGGGCACTGGCGCTGACAGCCGCGGCGGTAGCAGGAACCCCCGTTGACGCGTGCGGTGTCAGCCGGCGCGTCGGAGTCTGACGACTCCGGCGCGCCACTTCTGCGCCGTGCGCGCCGCGCGCCTCGGCGCCACGCGCCTCCACAGGTCGAACATCCAGGCGCCCGGCATCTTCCGGTTCAGCCGCCAGGCGTGTTCGAACAGCGTGTGGAACTCGTCCTCGCGCCAGCCGTGGGGGGCGAAGAACGCCGTGCCTTCCTCGGGCGCGAACTGGTAGGCGGTCCCCGCGCGCTCGAGCTGCTTGCCCCACGCTCGCCGGACTCGCCGCGCGATCGCCGGCGTCGCCAGATCGATCACCCAGTCGGCGACGGGCGTGGCGGCCAGCAGATCGTCCGCCAGTTCGCCCACGACGGCTGGCGGCAGGTAGACGAGCAGGCCTTCGGACAGGGCCAGCGTGCGGCGCGAGCCGGCCGTCAGCCGGGCCAGGCACTCACGCCGGGCGTCGCGCCGGCCGATGTCGAGCGCCACGCGCTCGACGCGGCACGCCGGCGTCTCGCCCGAGAGCGCCTCCTCCTTGTCGCGAATCATGTCGGGGAGGTCCACCTCGATCCATCGCAGCGTGGCGGGCAGGGGCAGGCGGTAGGGGCGTGCGTCGAGGCCCGCGGCCAGGTTGACCACGGTGTCCGCGCCTTCGGCGACCAGGCGCCCGACAATCTCGTCAACGAGCACCGTGCGGACGACGGTGGTCCAGGCCATCGAGCGGCCGCCCCGGAGCTTCCGCGCGACGTCCTCGCCGCGCCCCGCGCTGAGGCGGACGGCCAGCGGGTCGTCGAAAAGCCGATCCGGCCGCTGTGTCTCCATCGCCCGATGCCAGGCGACGAGGAGCGCCGTGTCCGAGACCGACCGGAGTCCTGAGGACGGCTTCTCTGGAGATCCCATTTCTCAACGATAACCGATTCGAGCGCCTCGCCGGCGCCGGGCCGCCGGTCCCGCGCGTCACGCCCCACGCTCACGCCACGCCTCACGCCTCACGCCTTCACGCCTGACGGCGCAGGGCTGAAGCCCTGCGCTATCTGGGTACTCACTTCAGATACCGCAGGCCTTCAGGCCTGCGCCTCACGCCTTCAGGCCTGCGCCTCACGCCTTTAGGCCGCGCCTCACGCAGCTCACGCCGCGTCACGCCCCACGACTCACGCCTTACACCTTACGCCCTCACGCCTGACGGCGCAGGGCTGAAGCCCTGCGCTATCTGGGTACTCACTTCAGATACCGCAGGCCTTCAGGCCTGCGCCTCACGCCCCACGACTCACGCCTCAGCGTCACGCCCCACGACTCACGCCTTACGCCTCACGCCTGACGGCGCAGGGCTGAAGCCCTGCGCTATCTGGGTACTCACTTCAGATACCGCAGGCCTTCAGGCCTGCGCCTCACGCCCCACGACTCACGCCTCACGCGTCACGCCCCACGACTCACGCCTCACGCGTCACGCCCCACGACTCACGCCTCACGCCCCACGCCTTACGGCTTACGGCTTACGGCGCAGGGCTGAAGCCCTGCGCTATCTGGGTACTCACTTCAGATACCGCAGGCCTTCAGGCCTGCGCCTCACGCCTTTAGGCCTGCGCCTCACGCCCCTCACGCCTTACGCCAGGGCTCTGCCGCCCGCCGCGTCAGGAGCCTGTAGAACTGCACGCCTGCCCTGATGACGACCACCACCAGGAACCACGGGAGGATCAGCTTCACCAGCGCGTCGTACTCGAAGACCGGAGGCCCGACGAGGATCACCGCGAGGATGGCCGCGTTCGCCAGTTCGAGGGCGAACTCGACCCATCGCGTCGCCCGCGTCCACCGCCCCTCGCGGAGGACCATCAGGCCGAGTACGAACGCGACAGCCCACCACGCGTCGAGCAGCGGCAGGTAGCGCGAGAACTCCGGCTGGAGGAGGCGGACGACGCGAACCTCGCCGTCGTTGACCATGACGACGCCAACCCAGTCCGGGAAGAAGTTGAAGACGATCGCGACTGCCGCCATGAGGTAGAGCGAGAAGATCCGGCCGAAGTACCGAGACCCGATCCGGGTCGTCCACCGGCGGCAGCCTGGACGGGTCCCACGCCACCGTCGCCCGCTCACGCCGCTGGACCGACCGTTCCACCAGCGCGAAGACGAGTGTCACGACACCGAGGTTGAAGACGGCGCCCGACAGGAAGCTCTCCGTCGCGCGCAGCAGGACGCCGAGCGTGGGCTGATGCCCCGGCTCGCGGTACGCGCCGAGCGCCAGCATGACCAGCGCGACCACGGCGAAGGCTGGAATCATGATCTTGAGGATCCGGATGTAGATCGGGTAGAGACCCGGGCCGATCAGGTACTGGGGCTCCGGCGCGTAGCGTTGCGCGACGTCCCGCGGCCTGCCGAATCCCCGGATCACGTCGGCCGCGAGCGCCTCGTCGGGCGGCCGCCCGGCCGCGCGCGCGCGCTCCTCGAGCGCCTCGCCGAGCAGCGAACGCAGTTCGGCCTCGACATCGGCCCGCAGCCCCCCGGGGAGGTTCCGACCCACTTCGTGCACGTACCGGTCGATGAGTTCCATGGCTGTCGGTCCTTCCTTCGTCAGCGAAGCAGGCCGTCGATGACCCCGGAGAGCTCGGTCCACTCGGCGGCCAGTTCGTCGCGGAACCGCTCGCCCGCGGCGGCGATGCGGTAGTAGCGCCGGGGCCGGCCGTCCTCGAGGCGCCACGCGCTCAGCAGCAACCCCTGTCCCTCGAGCCGCCGCAGCAGGGGATACAGGGTCCCCTCCTCGATCTCGAGGCCTCGGCCCGCCAGCAGCTTCTTGAGCGAGTAGCCGTACTCCTCGTGGCGGAGCTGGGTCAGCACGGCCAGCACCAGCGCGCCGCGCCGCAGCTCCATCGACAGGTTCTCGCGAAGGGCGGCGGGGGAGGGGCCTGACCGTGTGTGACCCTTTACCATGCTGAGTACGTTACATTGTCGTACACAGTATGTCAAGGGCGACCGTCGGGGGGAGCACGGCTACGGCGGCCGACCTTCCCTGGCTGGCCACCCGTAGCTCGTGGCGGAGGGGCCGGACGAATCGGGATGACCGTCCAGCAGGGCGCCGGAGTCGCCTTCGCGACTCGGGCGTCTCGGCGCGTCCGACGCCGCTATCTTGTCGCGCTCTGGCCGACTGGTTGAACGCCCCAGTTAATCGGGTAGCCCTGGAAGATGACGCCGTTCTGGTCGCTCGAATACGCGAAACCACACGGGTCCGTGGTGTCCTTGAGAATGAACGAGTACGCCCTGCCATCCGTCGTGAACTGCACCGCAAACCCCTGCGCCTTCGTGAGGTCCACGGTCAACTCCGCGAGCGGAAGGTACTTCTTCGCCTTCACCGCCCCCTCGTTGGCTTCCGCCGTGTTGATGGCCCGGACCAGCGTCAAGCCCGCCTGCCGTCGCGCCTTCTGGGCAGCGTCCTCATTCGGACCGTGCAGGCACTGCTGTTGCGCGAGCACGGGAACCGACAGCAACAACAGAGCGGCGATTGCGACCAAGATTGAGCGCATCTGAACCTCCATTCAGCGGTTGCGGCGTGCCCGTTCAAGGCGGGAATGCGGACCTGTCCCTACGGCATCCCTTATTCCCTTATCGGATTGGACGGCGGACATGCCAGCCCCGCCGGGGATTGTTTCAGGAATCGCCCTGGCGGACTTCACGTGGTTGATGGCCTGGCCGTCCGCCTTCGCCAGGCTGCGGACGAATCCAGGTCCTCGCCTGGCTACGGCGAGACAGACTTCGCGTGAAGGTTGGCTTGCCAGTCCGCCTTCGCCAGGCTGCGGACGAATCCAGGTCCTCGCCTGGCTACGGCGAGACAGACTTCGCGTGAAGGTTGGCTTGCCAGACGTAGTTCACCGAGGAGGAGTGCAAGCCGGAGGTGAGCGAAGTCTGGTGCGGAAGCGGGGATTTGAACCCCGATGGGCTTGCGCCCACTAGCTCCTGAGGCTAGCGCGTCTGCCAGTTCCGCCACTTCCGCACAGTGGGAGAGGATCTCGCCCGGCAGGAACAGGTAGTATAGCCAAAACGCGCACCTCAGTCGAGTGCGCGGCACCGGTTCGCGGCCTCGCTCAGGGCCCTGAGCCGTGAGTCCTGAGCCTCCGAGCTTGAGCCATGAGCCCTGAGCCTTGAGCCCTCGCCCCTCCCCCCGTCTTTCGCCCGTCGTCCTTGCCGGCGCGGCCGCCTTCCTCGACCTGTACGCCACCCAGCCCCTGCTGCCCTTTCTCGCGCGCACCTTCCAGGCGACGACGTTCGAGGTGACCCTGACGCTGACAGCCGGCACGTTCGGCGTGGCCGTCGCCGCGCCTGTCGCCGGCCGGCTGGCCGACCGCGTCGGGCGCAAGCGGGTCATCGTCGGCGCCGCCTTCGGCCTGGCGGCCGCGACGCTGCTGGCGGCCACCGCCACCTCGCTGTGGCAGCTCGTCGCCTGGCGCTTCGTCCAGGGCCTGCTCACGCCCGGCGTGTTCGCCGTCACCATCGCCTACATCCACGAGCAGTGGCCGCCGTCGAAGGCCGGCGCCGCCACGGCCGGCTACGTCAGCGGCACCGTCGTCGGCGGCTTCTCGGGACGCCTCATCGCCGGCATCGTCGTGGCCGACGCCAGCTGGCGCGCGGCGTTCCTCGTGCTCGGCGCGATCAACGCCGCCGCGGCCTGTCTCATCGCCGCACGCCTGCCCGCCGACCGGCACGTCGGGCGCGCGCGCACCGGCGGCTCGCGCGTCCAGGCCGTGCTCGGCCTCATCGGGAACCCGCAGCTCTCGAGCGCCTACGCGGCCGGCTTCGGCGTGCTGTTCTCGCTGGTGGCGATGTTCACCTACGTGACGTTCCTCCTGGCCGCGCCCCCCTACAACCTCAGCACGGTCGCCCTCGGCTCGGTCTTCTTCGTCTACCTGATCGGCGCCGCCATCACCCCGTTCGTCGGCCCGGTCATCGACCGATACGGGCACCGCTGCGGCATGGCGGTCGCCGTCGCGTTCGGGATCGCCGGGGCGCTGACGACGCTCGGAGGCCGGTTGCCGGTCATCCTGGCCGGCCTCGCGCTCTGCTCGACCGGCGTGTTCATCGCCCAGGCGGCGGCCAGCAGTTTCGTCGGCGCCGCGGCGTCGCGGGACCGCGGCCTGGCCGTCGGCCTCTACGCGACGTGCTACTACGTCGGCGGCAGCGTGGGCGGCTCGCTGCCGGCGCTGTTCTGGGCGCGCTGGGGATGGCCGGCCTGCGTGGCGCTGGTGGTGGCCGTCCAATTGGCCCTCGCCGTCGTCTCAATGACATTCTGGACCGTCGGTCCGGTCCAGCCGCCGCCGGCGGACGCCCGAGCCCTCGATCCGGCGGAAATGTAACGACAGCCCGGCGGAGCGGCTGATATCATGGGGGCTTGTCGGATGAGCGCCATCCCGGCCCGCGCCGGCCGGGCTCGGCGTCCGTCGATGGGAGAGCCAGATGAAGTGGTCGGGTTTTGGTTCGCTGCTGCTGGTCGCGCTGGTCGTGGCGGCGGTGGCGGGCTGCGCGTCGAACACGCCGGTTACGCCGACCGAGCCGACACTGACGACGGAGACCTTCTCCGGCACGATCACCACGGGCCTCTACACCTTCTTCAGCTTCCCCGGGCAGGCCGGCAAGGTGACCGCGAAGCTGTCGGCGCTCTCACCCAATCCGACGCCGCCGCTGCAGTTGACGATGGCGGTCGGCGTCTACGACGCCTACACAGATTCGTGCCAGCCGGCGTCGGGCAGCGACACGATCAGCGTGGGCGGCACGGTGGACGCCCTGGCGACCGCGGCGACCAGCCTCTGCGTGGCCATCAAAGATAGCTTCAACCACATCCCCTCCGGCGTCACCGAGGCGTTCACGCTCGAGGTGGTACACTACTAGTTCGGCTGACGGCTGACGGCTGACGGCTGACGGCTGACGGCTGACGGCTGACGGCTGACGGCTGACGGCTGACGGCTGACGGCCGACGGCCGACGGCGGGCAGACCTGAGCCCCGCCTTCGCCCTTCGCGGCTACGGCGGGCAAGCCTGAGCCTTGAGCCATTCTTTCCCCGGAGGTCCCCCGTGGCCATCAGACGCGGAGTCGGACTCGTTCTCGTGCTGGTCGTCCTCGCCTGCCTCGTCTCCTTCGGCGGCCTGCTCGCCATCTGGGTCGCCGTCGGCGGCGAGCCGACCATCCCGTCGCGCTCGACGCTCGTCCTGCGCATCGACGGCGACCCGGTCGAAGGCGGCCCCGACGACGGGTTCGCGCAATTCCTGCCGGTGCGCCGGGCTCGCAGCATCCGGATGCTCGTCGAGAACGTCCGCAAGGCGAAGGTTGACCGGCGCGTGGCCGCGATGGTCGTGCGCCCGTCCGGGCTCTCCTCGCCCTACACCGCCAAGATCCAGGAACTGCGCGACGCGATCCTCGACTTCCGGCGCTCGGGCAAGCCGGCGGTGGCCTTCCTCGAGGACGGCGAGCAGATCGACTACTACCTGGCGACGGCGTGCGACCGGATCTTCCTGCTGCCGTCGAGCCCGCTCCAGCTGGTCGGGTCGGCCAGCTACGATCTCTTCCTGCGCGGCACGCTCGACAAGGTCGGCGCCTACCCCGACCTGATGCACATCGGCGCGTACAAGACCGCGATGAACCAGCTGACCGAGAAGACGTTCACGGCAGCGCACCGCGAGATGGCGGAGTCGCTCAACGACGAGAGCTACGACCAGCTCGTGAAGGCGATCGCCGACGGCCGGAAGCGGAGCGAGGCGGACGTCCGTAGGCTGATCGACGAGGGGCCCTACCTGCCTGAGGACGCGCTCGGCGCCGGCCTGATCGACGACGTGGCGTACGAGGATCAGCTCGGCGACAAGGGGAAGATCCCGTACGGCCCGGGCAGGACGCTCGACCTCGACGAGTACGACCGGGTCAGTCCCGCGTCGCTCGGCATCGGCCGGGGGCCGCGCATCGCGGTCATCTACGCCTCGGGCACGATCGTGTCGGGCCGCAGCGGGTACGACCCGCTCAACGGCGCGGTCCTCGGGTCGGACACCCTGATCGACTACATCCGCAAGGTCCGCGACGCGCGCGACATCAAGGGGGTCATCCTGCGGATCGACAGCCCGGGAGGCTCGGCTGCCGCGTCCGACGCCATCTGGCGCGAGCTGGTGCTCATGCGCGACGCGAAGCCGGACCGCCCGTTCGTCGTGTCGATGTCGGACCTGGCGGCCTCGGGCGGCTACTACATGGCGATGGCCGCGCCCGAGATCGTCGCCGAGCCCGGCACGCTGACCGGCTCGATCGGGATCTTCGGCGGCAAGTTCGTCACCGGCGGCGTGTACGCGAAGGTGGGCGCCAACATCGAAGGGGTGAGCCGCGGGGCGCACGCCGACATGAACTCGCCCACGCGGCCCTACACCGACGCCGAGCGGGCGAAGATGGGGCAGCAGCTCCAGGCCTTCTACGATCAGTTCGTCGAGCGCGCCGCGGTCTCGCGGCACATGACGCCCGAGCACGTGGACGCCCTCGCGCAGGGGCGCGTGTGGACCGGGCGCCAGGCGAAGCAGAACGGGCTGGTGGACGCCATCGGCGGCCTCGAGCGGGCGGTCGCCGTGATCCAGCAGAAGGCCCGGCTGCCGGGCACGGAGGTCGAGCTGGTGATCTACCCGGCGCGCAAGTCGCTCTACGAGATCCTGACGTCGCAGTTCAGCGGGTCGGACGAGCAGGCGCGCCTGGCGGCGCTGCTGGGGATCGCGGAGCGCCGTGCCCTCGGCCGCATCACGGCGCCCTGGACGCTGTTCAGGAAGGGCGAAGCCCTCGCGCTGATGCCGTTCGGGCTGATTCGGTAGCGCAGGGCTGAAGCCCTGCGTGATCTGCTGTGACCTGGCAGCGCAGGGCTGAAGCCCTGCGCTATCTGCTGTGACCTGGCAGCGCAGGCCTTCAGGCCTGCGCTGCTTGCTGCTCCGATACCGCAGGCCTTCAGGCCTGCGCTACTGCCCCAACACCTTCTGCAGGTTCTCCCGGTTCACTTCGATCTTCATCCCCTGGCGCACCTTCTGCATGTAGGCGGCGAAGAACCGGTCGCGGCGATCGGTCGTCATGTCGTTGCGCAGCTGCTCGCGGCCGGCGGCCAGCTCGAACGGCGTCGGCTGCTTGCTCTCGAGCACCTTCAGGACCACCACCGCGTTGTCGGTGTCGACGGGGCCGCCCACCGCGCCGGCCGGCAGCGCGAACGCCACGCCGTCCACCTGCGGGCTGACGCCGATCTCGGGCAGCGGGGACTCGCGCGTGATGAGGTCGGTCGTCTTCAGGTCGAAGCCGGCCGCCTTGGCCGCCTTCGCCAGGTCGGTCGAGCCCTTGAGCGACGCCACCAGGGCCGCGGCCTTCTCGCGCGCGAGCGCCTTCGCCTTCTCCTTGGTGACGTCCTCCTTCACGCGCTCCTTGACCTCGTCCAGCGTCGGCAGGCGCGGGGCCTCGACGCTGGTCGGCGTCAGGAACACGTAGCCTCGCGACACCTGGATGCCGGGGCTCACCTCGCCGACCTTCAGCGAGAACGCCTCCGCGGTGGCCTGCGGGGAGGGGCCGAGGCCGAGGACCGGCTCGTCGCGCGTGAAGAAGCCCGACTCCTGCACCTTCAGGCCGTGGGCGGCCGCCGCCTTGTCGAGGTCCGCGGGCTTCGTGATTTCCTTCTCCATCGCCACCGCCAGGTCGGCCGCCTTCGCGCTCGCCTTCTCCCAGGCGAGCTGGTCGGCGATCTGCGCGCGCACCTCGTCGAGGGGCCGCGTCGCGGCCGGCTTCTTGTCGGTGACCTTGAGAATCGCGTAGCCGTCGGCCAGCTTGACGACGCCGCTGACCTCACCCGGGTTCAGCGTGAACGCCACGTCGTCGAGCGCGGGCGCCAGCTTCCCCTTCGGGAAGAAGTCGAGATCGCCGCCCTGCTTGGCCGACGCCGCGTCGTCGGAGTACTTCTTCGCCAGCGCCGCGAAGTCGCCGCCCGCCTTGATCTCCTTGAGCACCTGCTCGGCCTTCGCCTTCACCTCGTCGTCCTTCTTGTCGGCCGTCTTGAAGAGGATCTCGCTCGCGCGGACCTGCTCGGGCGTCGAGTAGAGCTCGAGGTTGTCGGTGTAGTTGCGCTCCACCTCGCGCGGCGAGGGCGGCGACGAGGCGCGCAGGGAGTCCACGTCGAGCAGCAGGTAGCGGATCCTGCGCCGCTCGCCGATGCGGTACTGCTCCTTGTGCGACTCGAACCAGGAGGCGAGATCCGCGTCGGTCACCGTCACCGCGGACCGGAACTTGTCGACGGGGACGCTCACCAGCTCGAGCTTGACCTTCTCGTTGCGCCGCTCGAACTCCCGTGCGACCTCCGGATCGGGCACCGTGATCCAGTCGGTGACGGCGGCGTAGAGCTTCTTGATCACCCGGTCGTTGCGCAGGCTCTCCTGGAACTGGTCCACGGTCATCGGGGGGCGCTGCATCCGCAGCAGCGCCGCGAAGCGCGCCTCGCCGATGAACCGGCCGTTCTCCTGGAACGCCGGGGTGGTCAGGATGTACTGCGCCAGCTCGTCGTCGGACACGCTGATCTTGAGGCGCTTCGCCTCCGACAGCTCCGCTTCGTTGTCGACCAGCTGCTGGAGGATCTGGCGATCGAGCCCGAGCTGCTTCAGCATCTGCTCGCTGAGATTGCCGCCGTAGGCGGTCCGGTAGGCGTCGATCTGCGCCTGGTAGGCGCGCCGGAAGTCGGCCACCGTGATCCGGCGGCCGTCCACGCTGGCCACCAGGTCGGTCGGCGAACCGGTCTGGCCGTTGTCGTCCTGGCCCAGGAACGCGGGGACATAGAAGATGATGAATGCCACCACCACCAGGAGCAGGCTCCACTTGAGCCAGCTCTTGTGACGACGCATCCGGTCCAGCATGGTCATGGTTGAAATCGCCTCTCGAGAGTAACCGCACCAGGATTCGGGACTCAGGATTCGGGATTCAGGGCGGTCCCTGACTCCTGATTCCTGAATCCTGATTCCTGTAAGGCCCTGCCGGCGAGAGCCCGATCGGCCGACAGAATCTCTAATGATACCCGGCAGCCGACGAATTGCAAAAATCCGCCGGTCCCCGCGGAGGCCCGCCGCGCGGCGTGTGGTATATTTGCGTGGCAACGAAGGACTTAACGTCGTGCCGGAGGAGCCTGGGCGATGACTGAGGCCACACGGCGCTCGAAGATCCGGTCCCTCCCGGCCGCCAGGGCCGGGCGGCCGGCCCGTCGGGCGCCGCGCCGCCGCGAGACCGCGAGGCTCGTGCTCGCGCTCCGGGAGTTCGTCCGGGGGCTCGCTCGCCCCGGGCGCCGGGCCGACGTGCTGGCCGCGCTGATGAGCGCCACGGGCACCACGCGGGTGCCCGACCGCATGGCCGTGAACCTGCTCGACCTGGTCGTCGAGTGGCTCGGCGGCGAGGGCTGGGGCGTCCTGGCGGTCCACGAGGGCCGCGGCCTGCAGTGGCTGGCCGACCGCGGGGTGCCGCGCGCGCGCCGGGCGGCGATGGCCGCGGCGGCCGAGCGCGCGATCCACCTCGGCGCGATCGCCTGGTCCACCGAGGGCTCGTCCCCGGCGGCCGCGGGCGCGCCGGCGGCGGCGCGCCTGGTGGCGATCCCCGTGCGAAGCCACGGCCGGCCGGTCGCGGTCCTGGTCGGATTGGAACTGGGCGTCGAGGGCGACGGCGGCCGCCTGCCCGACCGCGCGGCGCTGGCCCCGCTCGCGGATCTGACCGATAGCGTAGCTGGGGCGCTCGACACCGCGATGCGGCTCCAGAGGGCCAACGCGCTGTCGACGACCGACGACCTGACCGGGCTGTACAACTCGCGGTTTCTCAACGGCGCGCTGCGCCGTGAGGTGAAGCGGTCGATTCGCACCGGCCGGCCGCTCTCGTTGCTCTTCGTCGACCTCGACGGCTTCAAGGGGATCAACGACCGCTACGGGCATCTCTACGGCAGCCGGGCGCTGGTGGAGGCCGCCGGCCGGATCGCGTCGGCGGCGCGCGAGACCGACGTCGTCGCGCGGTTCGGGGGCGACGAGTTCGCCATCATCCTCCCGGACGCGGACCGCGACGGGGCGATGCTGGTGGCGCGGCGCGTCCGCGACCGGGTGGCCGGGACGCCGTTCCTCTCGGCCGCGGGAATCGACTTCCCGCTGACCGCGTCGGTCGGGGCGGCCACGCTGCCACCGGGCGGCGGGACGCCGGAAGCGCTGCTCGCGGCGGCCGACTCGGCGATGTACCGCGTCAAGAGCCGCGGCAAGAATGGATTCGCGATGGCGGACCTGGTCCTGCCGTCGCAGCAGGGATAGGAGAGTCCGTTGAGCCTGCGTTCGATTTTCTCGCTCTTCTCCAGCGACCTCGCCATCGACCTTGGCACCGCCAACACCTGCGTGTATGCGCGCGGGAAAGGCATCGTCGTCAACGAGCCGTCGATCGTGGCCATCAACAAGGTCACCGGCCGGGTGGAGGCGGTCGGCAAGGAAGCCAAGGAGATGCTGGGCCGCACGCCCGGGAACATCGTGGCCAGCAAGCCGATGAAGGACGGCGTGATCGCCGACTTCGACCTCACCGAGAAGATGCTGACCTACTTCATCAAGAAGGCCCACAACCGCAACATGTGGGTCCGCCCGCGCATCATCATCGGCGTGCCGTCGGAGATCACGCAGGTGGAGAAGCGGGCGGTGAAGGACAGCGCCTACCGGGCCAAGGCGAGCGAGGTGCACCTGGTCGAGGAGGCGATGGCCGCCGCCATCGGCGCCGGGATGCCGATCACCGAGCCGTCGGGCAACATGATCGTCGACATCGGCGGCGGCACCACCGACATCGCGGTCATCTCGCTGGCGGGCATCGTCTACAGCAAGGCGGTGCGGGTCGCCGGCAACGAGATGGACGAGGCGATCATCCAGTACATCAAGAAGACGTACAACCTGCTCATCGGCGAGCGGACGGCCGAGGCGATCAAGATGGAGATCGGCTCCGCCTACCCGCTCGACCACCGGCTGACGATGGAGATCAAGGGGCGGCACCTCATCGAGGGGGTGCCGAAGACGATCACCATCACCGACGAGGAGATCCGGGAAGCGCTGACCGAGACCGTCAACGTCATCGTGGACGCCGTGCGCGTCGCGCTCGAGCGGACGCCGCCCGAGCTGTCGGCCGACATCGTCGATCGCGGCATCGTGCTCACCGGGGGCGGATCGATGCTGAAGAACCTCGACAAGCGGCTGCGCGAAGAGACCGGGCTGCCCCTGGCGATGGCCGAGGACCCGCTGTCCTCGGTCGTGCTCGGCGCCGGCAAGATGCTGTCGGACTTCAACCTGCTCCGGAAGATTTCGATCGATTAGTGAATCTTGCGATCGCGCGATCGTGCGATCTTGCGAAGTTCTTCTGCGGTCAGCAGGTCGCGCGATCGCAGGGTTCCTAGATCGCAAGATTCTTAGATCGCACGATCGCAAGATACGCAGTCCGTTCCATGGCCCTTCCCAACATCCGGCAGCGAAGCGGCTACCTCCTCCTGGCCGTCGTTGTCGGCCAGATCATCCTGATCTCCGCGCAGGTGAACGCGCGTTCCGGGGTGTCGCTGCTGCGGGCGACGGTGTTCGGCGCCTTCGCCGAGGTGCAGCGGGCGACGGGCGCGGCCGTGCAGGGGACGCGCGGCGTGTGGAACGGGTACGTGGCGCTGCGCGGCGTGCGCGAGGAGAACGCGGTGCTCGCCGCCCGCGTGCGCGACCTGTCGGTCGCGCTGCAGCGCGAGCGCGCGCTGGCCGCCGAGAGCCGGCAACTGCGGCAGCTGCTGGCCCTGCGCGACAGCACGACGGTGCCGACGCGCGCGGCCGAGATCGTGGGGTCGAGCCCGACGGCGGACTTCCGGACGCTGACGATCAACCTGGGGACGGGCGACGGCGTCGCCGCCGACATGGCCGTCGTGGCGCCGGCCGGCGCCGTGGGCCGCGTGGTCACCACCCCCTCGCGCCACGCCGCGAAGGTGCAGTTGCTGGTGGACCGGAACGCGGCGGTGGCCGTGATGATCGAGCGGTCGCGCGTCCAGGCGATCGCGATGGGCAGCGGCGAGAACCTGCTGCGGCTCGAGTACGTGCCGGGGTCGGCCGACCTCGTCGAGGGCGACGCGGTCGTGACCTCGGGCATCGACGGCGTCTACCCGCCCGGCTTCACCGTCGGGTGGGTCCAGGGGATCGAGCGGCTCGGCGGCTCGTTCCGGTCGATCCGGGTGCGCCCGGCCGTGAACTTCTCGACGCTCGAGCAGGTCCTGGTGGTGATGGCGCGGCCGGCGGCGGGCGCGGCGGGGGAGAAGCACCCGTGAGGGCGCTGAAGCTGCTGGGGCTCCTCGCCGCCGCTCTCGTCATCCAGACGACGCTCGCCCGCTTCCTGGTGAGAGGATCGATCGGCGTCGACCTGGTGCTGGTGGCCGTCGTGTACCTGAGCCTCAGGACGGGGCCGGTGGCGGGCATCCTGTCGGGCACGGTGGCCGGCCTCGCGCAGGACGCGCTGACCACCGGCATCGTGGGCATCGGCGGCCTCGGCAAGTCGGTGGTCGGCTACCTGGCGGGCATCCTCGGGCGCGCGTTCATCGTCGCGCAGCCGCTGCCCCGGTTCCTCGTGTTCTTCACGGCGACGGTCGTCGAGATGACCATCATCACGATCTTCCACCTCGTGCTCGAACCCGGCCCGCAGGCCGTGCCGGTCGGGGCGGTCGTGGCGCAGGCGTTCGGCAACTCGCTGGTCGGCGTCGTCCTCTTCCAGGTGGCCGAGAGCGTGCCGCGGGCCCTCGAGCGGCGGCGGGAGGGGCGCTAGCGTATGGCCTTTCACCCCGACGCCGGCTCGACCGAGGTGGCCTCGCCGCAGAAGCGCCGGAAGCTCGTCACGCGGCTGCTCGTCGTGCAGTACGTGGTGGCCGCGGTGTTCGCCGCGCTCGCCTTCGCCTTCTGGTACTTCCAGGTCGTCCAGCACGACCGCTTCCGCGAGATGGCCGAGAACAACCACCAGCGCACGCTCGCGCTGCGGGCGCCGCGCGGGGTGATCTACGACCGCGACAAGGGGGTGCTCGTCGAGAACCGCGACTCGATGGTGATCTCGATCGTGCGCGAGCACAGCCGCGACCTCGACCGCACCATCAAGCGGCTCGCCGAGGTCGTGGGCGTCCCCGAGGACACCGTGCGCGAGATCGTCCGCCGGCACCGGAACGAGCCCGACTACCGGCCGATCCCGATCGTCACCGACGCGACGCTGGCGCAGGTGGCCGCGGTGACCGTGCACCGCCTCGACCCCGAGCTGTCGCAGGTGATCGTCGAGCGCGTGCCCGCCCGGCGCTACCCCTCCAACTCGCTCGCCGCGCACGTGTTCGGCTACGTGAGCGAGGCGACCGAGGCGCAGCTGGCCCACGACGGGTTCCACGCGGGCGACATCGTGGGGCAGGCCGGCGTCGAGCGGCTCTACAACCGGCTCCTGATGGGCGTGGACGGCGCGCGCCGGGTGGTCGTCAACAGCCTCGGCCGCGAGATCCGGACGCTCGACGAAATGCCGCCGTCCGGCGGGCCGCGCCTGGAACTGACCATCGACAGCGACGTGCAGCGCGCCGCCGAGGAGGGATTCGCCAGGTTCGGCCACGCCGGCGCCGCGGTCGTGCTCGACCCGACCAACGGCGAGGTGCTGGCCTACGCGAGCGTCCCGGCCTACGACCCGAACGCGTTCGCCGCGGGCATCGACCGGACGACGTGGGCCACGCTCACGACCGACGTGCTGAAGCCGCTGCAGGACCGGGCGATCCAGGGACGCTACTCGCCCGGCTCGACCTTCAAGATGGCCGTCGCGCTCGCCGCGCTCGAGGAAGGGGTCATCACGCCCGACTTCACCGTGGACTGCCACGGGGGCCAGAACTTCTACGGCCGCGTGTTCAAGTGCTGGAAGGCGGGGGGCCACGGCCGGGTGGACCTGCGGCACGCGATCGAGCAGTCGTGCGACGTGTACTTCTACACGGTCGGCAAGATGGTGGGCGTGGACGCCATCAACAAGTGGGCGACGCGCCTGGGCCTCGGCGTCAAGAGCGGGATCGACCTGCCGAACGAGTTGACCGGCCTCGTGCCGTCCACCGAGTGGAAGCAGGCGAAGACGGGCGAGAAATGGTACCCGGGGGAGACGATCTCGGTCGCGATCGGGCAGGGCCAGGTGTCGGTGACGCCGGTGTCGATGGCCGTCTACATGGCGACGCTCGCCAACGGCGGACGCCGGGTGACGCCCCACCTGCTCCGCGCCGTGGACGACGGGCACGGGTGGCAGACGGTGCCCGAGCCGGAGGGGGAGCAGGTGCCGCTGAAGCCTGAGTGGATGGCCGCCATCCACGACGGGCTCTGGATGGTCGTCAACGCCGGCGGCACCGCTCCGAATGCGCGCCTGCCGGGTTACGACGTGTCGGGCAAGACCGGGACGGCCCAGGTGATCTCGAACGAGGGGTTGCGGGCGCTCAGGGGGCGGACCGACCTGGACCTGCGCGACAACGGCTGGTTCGTCTTCTTCGCGCCGCGGGACAACCCGCAGATCGCCGGCGTGGTGTTTACCGAGCACGGGCTGCACGGCACCAATGCCGCGTACATCGCGCGCCACATCATGGAGACGTTCTTCGCCAAGCGGGAGCATCGGCCGCTGCCCGAGCTCGTCGTGCCCGGGCAGCCGCCGGCGCCGAAGCCCGCCGCGACGGTCACCGGGACGGGGACGGGAGTGCGCTAGGCGTGAGGCGCAGGCCTGAAGGCCTGCGGTATCTGAAGTGAGTGCCCAGATAGCGCAGGGCTTCAGCCCTGCGCCGTCAGTCGTCAGCCGTCAGTCGTCAGCCGTCAGTCGTCAGTCGTCAGCCGTCAGCCGTCAGCCGTCAGCCGTCAGCCGTCAGTCGTCAGCCGTCAGCCGTCAGCCGTCAGCCGTCAGCCGTCAGCCGAATGATATGTTCGAGCGCCGTCTCTTCTTCCACGTCGACTGGCTGACCATCGCGGCCCTGGTCGTGCTCTGCGCGATCGGCGTGGCGATGATCTTCAGCACGACGCACGACGGGCCGAACTCGGGGCTCTACATCCGGCAGTTGTACACCATCGCCATCGGCCTGGGGGCGCTCTTCGTCTGCATGATGATCGATTACCGCGTGCTGGCCGACCACGCGGTGACGCTGTACGTGCTGGTGCTCCTGCTGCTCGTCGTGGTCCTGCTGTTCGGCAAGTCGGGCGGTGGCGCCAGGCGCTGGATCCCGCTCCCGTTCTTCGCGCTGCAGCCGTCGGAATTCGCGAAGATCACCGTCGCGCTGCTGCTCGCCAAGTTCTTCGACGGCGTGCGCCGCTCGAGCCCGTCGATGACGGACCTGGCGATCGGCGCCGGGATCACGGCCGTGCCGTTCCTGCTCATCGCGAAGGAGCCGGACCTGGGCACGGCGCTCACCCTGGTGACGATCCTGCTCGGGATCGCGTTCGTCGCCGGGCTGCGCATGAAGCTCGTCATGATCCTGCTCGTGGCGGCGGTCCTGGTGTCGCCGCTGGTCTGGCGCTACGCGCTGCGGGATTACCAGAAGAGCCGGCTCTCGACGTTCGTCGACCCGGAGCTCGACCCGCGCGGCGCCGGCTACCAGCAGATCCAGGCGCGCATCAGCGTCGGGTCGGGCGGCGTCTGGGGCAAGGGATTCCTGAAAGGCACGCAGGGACAGCTGCGGTTCCTGCCGGTGGCGTGGAACGATTTCGTGTTCTCCGTGTTCGCCGAGGAGCAGGGGCTGGTGGGCGTGATCGTCGCGCTCGCGCTGTACCTGTTCGTCATCGTCAGGTCGCTCACGACGGCCCGCATCGCCAAGGACCGGCTGGGCGCCTACCTGGTGACGGGGTTCCTGTCGGCGTTCATGTTCCAGGCGCTCTACAACGTCACGATGTCGGCGGGACTGGTCCCGGTCCGGGGGTTCACGCTGCCCCTGATGAGCTCCGGGGGGTCGTCGATGATCGCGACGCTGGCCGGTTTCGGCCTCATCCTCAACGTGCGGATGAGGAGGTTTTCGAACTGATCGCTCTCGGCCGACGGCTGACGGCCGACGGCTGATGGCTCTCAGCTCACGGCGCGCGGCGAGCGACACTGGCGGACGGCAGCGTGGAAGACCGTCAGCCGTCAGCCGTCAGTCGTCAGCCGTCAGCCGTCAGCCGTCAGCCGTCAGTCGTCAGTCGTCAGCCGTCAGTCGTCAGCCGTCAGCCGTCAGCCGTCAGCCGGAAGAGGGTTCATGAACAAGGAAATGATCGTCACCTCGAACGGCCACCAGACGATGGTGGCCATCCTCGAGGACGACCTGGTGAGCGAAGTCTTCGTCGAGCGCGAGCGCCAGCGGGGCGTCGTCGGCAACGTCTACAAGGGGCGCGTGTCGAAGGTGCTGCCCGGGATGCAGTCGGCCTTCGTCGACATCGGCCTCGAGCGGGACGGCTTCCTCTACGTCTCCGACGTGGTCAACACGCTCGAGGAGTTCGAGCGCCTCGAGTCGGGCGACGACGAGGAGGAGGGGGAAGAGCGCGGCAAGCGGGAGCCGGCCGACCAGCCGAAGATCGAGGACCTGCTGCGCGGGGGGCAGGACGTCATCGTCCAGGTGGCGAAGGAGCCGCTCGGCACCAAGGGCGCCCGGCTGACGTGCCACGCGACGCTGGCCGGGCGGTTCCTCGTCTTCATGCCGACGGTCGATCACGTCGGCGTCTCGCGCAAGATCGAGTCGCGCGAGGAGCGCTCGCGCCTGCGCGGCATCGTGCGCACCTTCCGCGAGGCCCACGGCTTCACCGGCGGCGTCATCATCCGGACGGCCACCGCGGGCCGGCCCGAGCAGGACCTCATCGACGACCTGACCTACTTCCAGCGCATCTGGGGCGAGGTGCGGCAGCGCGCCGAGTCGGCCCGCCCGCCCGCCGTCATCTACCGCGAGCAGGGGCTGGTCACCAAGCTGCTGCGCGACCTGCTGACCGAGGACTACTCCGCGATCCGGATCGACGACCGGGAGGAGTACCAGCACGTGCTCGAGATGGTGCAGCGGGTCATGCCCGCGCTCACCCCGCGCGTGAAGCTCTACGACAAGCCGTTCCCCATCTTCGAGGAGTACGGCGTCCAGTCCGAGATCGAGAAGGCGCTCAAGAGCAAGGTCTGGCTGAAGTCGGGCGGCTACATCGTCGTCAACCAGACCGAGGCGCTGGTGGCCATCGACGTGAACACCGGCCGCTACGTCGGCAAGAAGAGCGGGCGGCTCGAGGACACGATCGTCAAGACGAACCTCGAGGCGGTGAAGGAGATCGTCCGGCAGGTGCGGCTGAGGGACCTGGGCGGGATCGTCGTGCTCGACTTCATCGACATGGAGGAGAAGAAGAACCGCCAGAAGCTGTTCCAGGCGGTCGAGCTCGAGCTCAAGAAGGACCGGTCGCCGTCCAAGGCGATCCAGGTGTCGGAATTCGGCCTCATCATCATCACCCGCAAGCGGGTCAAGCAGAGCCTCGAGCGCGTGCTGACCGAGCCCTGCCCGTACTGCTCGGGCTCGGGCGTGATCAAGTCGAGCTCGACCATCTGCTACGAGATCCTGGACCAGGTGAGGAAGCTCGGCGCCGAGATCGAAGGGCCGGGCCTCGTGCTGCGCGTGAACCCCGAGATCGCGCGCGTGCTCAAGGAAGAGGAAGCGGGCGTGCTGAAGGACCTGAAGGACACGCTGCGCAAGCAGGTGCGCCTCAAGGCCGACCCCCTGCTGCACCACGAGCAGTTCGACGTCATGGCGCTCTGACGGTGATTCTGGCCGGCTGGTGAGGCGCCAGTCGTGGCCCGGTTCGTCGCGCCGGGCTCAGCTCGGCGGACCTCGCCAAATTCGCCCTTTGCGCCGACCCGATCCGCGCCTGGCTCTCCAGCGCCGGCCCTGCACGTAGGCCGGGGCTTCAGCCCCGGCGACAGGCCGGCTACTTCTTCGCAATCGTGATGTCCCCGCTGAACGACCTCAGCGCCAGCTGCGCGCTGCCGTTGCCGAACACGCCGTGGACGCTGTGGCGCGAGGGACGGCCGGAGCTGCCCTCCGCCGGGCGCAACGTCACCGGCAGGTCGGAGCGCACGTTGCCGCTGAACGTGCTGGCGTCCACCTCGAACCCGGTCGCGCCGGCGAGCGCGAGGTGAATGTCGCCCGACTGCGACCGGAACTCGTAGCGCCCGCCGCTCTCGAGCGCTCCCTCGAACGTCAGGTTGCCGCTGATCGACCGGGCCGACAGCCGCTCGCACGAGGTTCCGCGCAGATCCACGTCGCCGCTGATCGAGTCGGCGTCCAGGCTCCGCACCTTCGCGCCGTTCACCCGCACCGCGCCGCTCACGCTCGAGACGCGCAACTCGTTCGGGTTCGCCACGCCGCTGGCGCTCGCGTTGCCCGACACCGTTCGCACCAGCGTCGCGCCCGCCGCCGCGACGGCGTCGACGTCGCCGCTGATCGCGTCGGCCCTGACTTCGCCCTTGATGTTGGTGATCTTGATGTCGCCCGAGATCGAGTGCGCGTAGACCGACGTGCCGGCCGGCGCGGTGACCGCGTAGTCGACCGAGACGCGGGAGTTGCGGCCGGTGTACGTGGTCCTGACCTCGACGCGCCCGCCGTGCTCGACCATGCTGACGACGGCGCGCTCGAGCTGTCCCTTCACGTCCGACTCCCGGCTGCGGACCCGCTTCATCGCGTCGACGACGATCGTGTCGGCGCCGCCGGCGGTGACGACGATCCGCCCCGAGACGTTGCTGATGTCGAGCGTGCCGTTCGGGCCGACCTTGAACTGGCGCACGATCTTCTCGGTCGTCTCGGGCCCCTGGCGGGTGTCGTGGCTCTGCTGCCAACTCATGGCCCGCCAGCGCGGCTGCGGCCGCTCGCCCGGCGATGCCGCGGACAGCGGGAAGGGCAGCGACGCGACGATGGCGACGGCGGCGAGACGAATGAGCATGCGATACATGACTGACCTCGTACCGGCTTCAGGCTCCAGGCTTCGGGCTTCAGGCCACCACGCGTGAGATCCGTGTTCGACTGGCCACCGGCCACCAGCCACTAGCCGCTAACTCTTCCCCAGCGACCCCGCCACCTGCGCCGCTCCCGCCGCGTCACCCTTGCGCATTTCGTTGATGAGCGAGATCGTGTCGCGAAGCAATCCGACCTTGCGCTGCAGCGCCTCGAACAAGCTGGACTGCGCCGCGTCGCTCGTCGGCTCCGACCGCAGGGCGGCGCGGCTCTCGCGGATCGCCTGATCGACCACGCCCATGTTCTTCTGCAGCACGGCTGCCGTCTGGGGGTCGAGGGCGGTCTGCCCTTCCTTCGCGGCCTGCTCGAGCGCGACGATGGCCTTCTGGTAGTGCGCGTCGGCCAGGTCGAGCTCGGTTTCGACCGAGGCGGTCCCCTGGCCGGACGCGGTCGCCGCGGTCGCTTCCGGCTGGGCAGTGGGCGGAGCGGCCGCGCGCCGGGACATCAGGAAGACGCCCGCCGAGACGGCCAGCGCGAACACCGCCGCGGCCGCCAGTCCCGTGATCACGGCGGGACGTCGCGGCAGGAAGCGAAGGAGCCTGGACCGCGGCGCCGATTCCCGATCCTCGCCGCCTCCGGGCGGCGCAGGCGCCAGGCGATCCACCTGGCCGGCCGCGGCCGCGAAATCGGCGCGGACCTTCGGCCAGAGTGTCTCGGGCGCCGCCGCCTTCGGCAGCGCGCGCGCGGCCTCGCGCACGCGCCGGAGGTCGGCGAGCAGGCCGCGACAGCCGGCGCACCCCTGGAGATGCGCCTCGACCTGCGGCCGGACATCGCGGGCGATGGTCCCGTCCACCAGTTCCGAGAGCGCCGGGCGAACCTCACGGCATTCCATCGGTTGTCAGCCTCACGCTGCCAGCAACAGGCGCAAACGGAGCCGCGCCTTGTGCAGCAGCGATTTCGAACTTCCCTCCGCGATCCCCAACAGCCGGGCAATCTCGTCGTGCTGGTAGCCCTCGACGTCGTGCAGCACGAACGCCGCCCGGTAGCTCGGCGGCAACTGTTCGATGGCCCGCTCGAGGTCCAGCCGGGCCTGGTTGGCCTCGGCCGGCCTCCCCGGCGCCGCCACCGGGGCGGCGTCGTCCTCGTCGAGCGAGTCGGTGACGTGCCCCATCTGCCCCTGCCGGCTTCGCAGGTAGTCCAGGCAGAGATTCAACGTCAGTCGGTACAACCAGGTGCCGAGCGAGGAATCGCCCTTGTAAGTGCCCAGCTTCCGGAAGGCCTGCAGGAAGACGTCCTGCAGCAGGTCCTCCGCCATCGTCGGGCCCGCCATCCGGTAGGCCAGGTTGTACAGCCGGTTGGCGTGCTGCCGGTAGAGGCTCTCGAACGCCTCCCCGTCGCCCGCCAGGCATCTGGCCGCCAACTCCCGGTCACCGATCCCAATCTCGCTCATACCATTAGACGGTCCGGGGCTTCCCGGGCGTTGCCTGGGCCCGGCCGGAGCCTGACCCCATAGACGGCGCAAGGCTGGTGAATGTTCCTGGACCGGCTGACGGCTGACGTCCGACGGGTGACGGCTGACGACCGACGGCTGACGGCCGACGGCTGACGGCCGTCCCCCGCTCGCCGGCCAGCGCACGGCGGCGAACGCCCGGATCCGCCGGCCGACGACCGCAACCCCTTCCACGCGGAGGAGCGCGCGCTTCAGCGACTCCTCGCCGCCGTAGCCGCCGAGCGCCCCGCCCGCCCCGACCACCCGGTGGCAGGGGACGGTTCGGTCGCCGCAGGTCCGCATGAGGTTGCCCACCGCGCGCGCGGCCCGCGGCCGGCCGGCCATCGCCGCCACGTCGCCGTAGGTCGCCACGCGTCCGGGCGGGATGCGGCGGGTGACGCGGAGCACGGCCGCGGCGAACGCGGAGGCGCTCGCAATTCCAGCCATCGCAATGCAGATATTACATGAAGGACGGGGGCGTAGGGCGTGCGGCGTAAGTGCTCAGAAAATGGCGCCGGGAAGAAGTGCCGAGGCCGCGATTCTGGGTCGCCAGCCGGGTCGGGCGCCTCGCTCGTCGGCCGCTCCGCGGGCCGGGAAAGCGTCCTCGCGGTGCCGCGATTTCCGGATCTCTGCGTCGGGCTGGCCCTATTCGCGCTGGATCGACCGCACGGGCTGCGCCCGGGAAATCGCGGCACCGCTCCGCCTCCGCCAAGGCTCCGGCGGACCGCCGACGCCGGGCGCGAAGGCGGTCGTCGCTTTCCGTGTCGCCGAGGGACGGTCCGCTCCGAAGGCCGCACTCGCGAGGCATCCCGGCCCGGCCGGCTCGATCCCGACTCGCGGCCGCCGCGCGGCGCCGGGTTCCGCAGAAGGCATTTTCATGGACCAGGGTGAGCCCCGGCTCATGACGCAGTAAGGCGTAAGGCGTGCGGCGTAAGGCGAGGAGGAACCGGAAGGCGGCTTCCGGATCCTCGGTAATCGCCGGTGCCTACGAGCCAGGGCGAATCTCGATGAGACCCAGGTTCCCGACCCCCTTCGGGGCCGTGGCGCTGATTGTGACGGTCGTTCCGGCCGCCGCGGTCACGTTGGTCTGGCGCTGCACCCAGTAGGTGTCCCCGGTGGCGGTGGAGAGGTACTGCCGCACCAGGGTCTGGTTCGACCCGACGGTCACGTTCAGGGCGCCCCAGTACTCGTTGCCGATCGCGAAGACCCAGGAGTTCGCCCGCGTCGTCACGAGCGTGTCGGTCGGCGCGCCGGTCCGGGCCACGCCCGCCGTCGCCCCGATCGCATCGGCCCCGACGGCCGTCCCCTTGAACGCGACGACCGTGAGCGAGCGCGAGCAGTTCTGGCCGGCAGTCGCCGTCACGGTGCCGCTCACCGTGCCGATCGCGTAGGCCCACCAGATCTCGGTATCCCCGTTGCCCGCCTTCGACACGGCCTTCGTCCACGTCAGGCCGAGACCGGAGACGCTCACGTTGCTCGCCGTGCTGTCGGCCGAGCCGATGAAGGCCACGAGCAGTTCGTTGGGGCCCGTCGTCGTCAGCGTTGACGTCGTGATGGACGCCGCCGCACTTCCAGCATCATCGACAGACGCCGTGACGTCGATCGTCGGAATCGCCGGCGCGGTGCCGATGGTGAGGCTCAAGGCTGTCGATGCCGTTTTCGCCGCGGCGTCGGTCACGGCGATTGCCACGGTGAACGTCCCCGCCGAGGTCGGCGTCCCGCTCAGTACTCCGGCCGTGCTCAGGGACAGGCCGGCCGGGACCCCGGTCGCCGTCCAGGTGTAAGGCGTCGTGCCCCCGGTGGCAGCCAGCGTCTGGCTGTAGGCGGCGCCGACGGTCCCTGTCGCGAGAGAGGTAGTCGTGATGACGGGCGGCGCCAGGGCCGCCACCGTCAGGGTCGCCGTCCGGCTGGTGCCGCTGTAGGTCGCCGTGATCGTGCTCGTGGTCGTCGCCACCACCGCAACGGTCGTCACGGTGAAGGTCACGCTCGCGTTGCCGGCCGCGACGGTCACCGATGCCGGCACCGTGGCCGCCGCCGTGTTGCTGCTCGTCAGGCCGACCGCCACGCCGCCGGTCGGCGCCGCACTACTGAGCGCGACGGTGCCGGTCGCCGAGCCGCCACCCACCACGCTCGTCGGATTCACGCTCACGCTGCTCAACGTCGCGGTCGCTGTGGGAGAGCGAATCTCGATGAGGCTGAGGGTCCCGGTCCCCTTCGGAGCGGTGGCGTTGATCGTGACGGTCGTCCCTGCCGTCGAGGTCAGGTTCGTCTGGCGCTGCACCCAGTAGGTGTCTCCGGTCGCGCTGGAGAGGTACTGCCGCACCAGGGTCTGGTTCGACCCGACGGTCACGTTCAGGGCACCCCAGGTACTCGTTGCCGGTCGCGAAGACCCAGGAGTTCGCGCGAGTCGTCGCCAGCGACGCGGTTGGCGCGCCAGTTCGGCTCACACCCGCCGTCGCCCCGATCGCATCGGCCCCCACGGCCGTGCCCTTGAACGCGACGACCGTGAGCGAGCGCGAGCAGTTCTGGCCGGCGGTCGCCGTCACCGCGCCGCTGACCGTGCCGGCCGCGTAGGCCCACCAGATCTCGGTATCGCCGTTGCTCGTCTTCGACACGGCCTTCGTCCACGTCAACCCGAGACCGGAGACGGTCACGTTGCTCGCGGCGCTGTCGGCCGAGCCGATGAAGGCGACGAGCAGCTCGTTGGGGCCTGTCGTCGTCAGTGTTGACGTCGTGATGGACGCCGCCGCACTTCCAGCCTCATCGACGTACGCCGTGACGTCGATCGCGAGCGACGTGGGCGGGGGCGTCGTCCCGATCGTGAGGCTCAAGGACTTCGATGCCGTCCTCGCCGCGGCGTCCGTCATGGTGATTGCCACGGTGAAGGTTCCCGCCGCGGTCGGCGTCCCGCTCAGCACGCCGGCCGTGCTCAGCGACAGGCCGCTCGGAACCCCGGTCGCCGACCACGAGTAGGGCGTCTTGCCCCCGGTGGCGGCCAGCGCCTGGCTGTAGGCGATGCCGACGGTCCCTGCCGCAAGGGAGGTGGTGGTGATAACGGGTGTCGTCGCGGGCGTCACCGTCAACGTCGTCGTCCGACTGGTGCCGCTGTAGGTCGCCGTGATCGTGCTGGTGGCCGTCGAGCCGACCGCGAGGGTGGTGACCGTGAACAGCCCGGCGGAGGCGCCGGCCGGCACCGTCACCGAGGCCGGCACGGTTGCCGCAGAGGTATTGCTGCTGGTCAGGATGACGACCACCCCGCCCGAGGGCGCCGGACCAGTGAGGGTCGCCGTTCCGGCGGCAACGCCGCCGCCCGTGACGCTCGTCGGGCTCACGCTGACGCCGGTCAGCGTCAGCGGCGTGACGGTCAGCGTGGCCGTCTTGCTCGTGCCGCTGTAGGTCGCCGTGATCGTGCTCGTCGCCGTCGAGGTGCGTGCGGCCGTCGAAACCGTGAACGTCGCGCTGGTACTGCCGGCCGGGACCGTGACCGAGGTCGGGACGGTCGCGACCGAGGTATTGCTGCTGGTCAGCGCCACGGCCGTTCCGCCCGCCGGCGCCACGCTGGTGAGCGTCACCGTGCCGGTCGAGGGGCTGGCGGCCACGACGCTCGTCGGGCTGAGGCTGACCGCCGACAGCGAGGGCAGGGGCACCGTGCCGCTGGTCAGGGTGATCGTGCCGAGGTCGGGCACGGCGCGGTAGTAGGCGACCCTCACACCGCTTTCGAGGACCGTTGCAACCCGGACGTAGCTGCCATTCTGCAGCACGTTGACGGTCGTCCAGGTGCCGGGCACCTGGCTCCGGATGGTCAGCGGCTGGTTGTAGACCGTGTTGTCGAGCGTGTCGTGGAGATTCAGCACGATCTGGCTGCTGGTGCTCGACACCACCGTGAGGCTGGAGGAGTCCCGCTCGCGCGTGAACTTCACGACCGCCCCCACCGTGGCGACCCACACGTTCCGGGTCATGAGGGCGTCAAGGTAGCTGCCCAGCAGGCTGGGGGTCCAGAGCCCGTCGGTCTGGCCGAGGTCGTGCATGTACGACATGAACCAGCCCTTGACGCTGACCGTCTGATCGACCTGGGCGAGTATGTCGCTCACCGAGATCGGGGTGTCTCCTCTGGCCGAGAGCAGGTAGTAGTCGTAGGGGGCCGTGTTGATGTCCCACTCGATGCCGCGTGCCGACAGGTAGTATTTCGCGGCCGCCGCCTGCACGTCGCCGTCGTTGGCGCCGCCGGGGTAGGCGAACGAGACGCACTTCTGGGTAGGGATCTGCGTCTCGATCACGGATTTCGACTGCCGGAGTTCGCTGTCGAGGGTGGTGGCCGACACCTCCGTCAGATAGAGATGGTCCAGCGTGTGGCTGCCGATCTCATGGCCTTTGGCGGCGGCAGCCCTCCAGGAGCCCCACAGGCCGTTCGCGGTCGCTTCATCTGTGATGACGTAGAAGGTGGCCTTGACCCCGCGCAAGTCGAGCTGGGGGATCGCCAGCGTCAACTGGGAAGGGTAGCCGTCGTCGAAGGTCAGCGAGACGGCCGCGGCCTTGTTATCGGGCCAGAATGTCACGGTATGCTGCGCGTAACTCGACGCGCCAAAGCCCAGGACGACGAGTAGAGCGACGATGGCGCGATGAGCGATTGACCGCATGGCCGAGTCTCCTTGTCGTGCTGAACCGTCCGAACGCACGAAGTCGGCACGGGCGCCCCTTCGGGGCATTCCACCTCGAACCAGGCGCGCTTGCAATGCGGTGAATCGGCAGACGCGCAATCGGGGCGGACGCCAACGCGGCGACGTCCGCCCCTGGATTCCCTAGTCACCAGGTGAGCCGGGTGCCCGACCACGGGCGCCCGGCCGTCACGGTCACTGGGCAGACGGGCGAATCTCGATGAGACTCAGGTTCCCGACCCCCTTCGGGGCGGTGGCGTTGATCGTGACGGTCGTTCCGGCCGCCGCGGTCACGTTGGTCTGGCGCTGCACCCAGTAAGTGTCCCCCGTCGTGGTGGACAGGTACTGCCGAACCAGGGTCTGGTTCGAGCCGACGGTCACGTTCAGGGCGCCCCAGTATTCGTTGCCCATGCCGAAGACCCAGGAGTTCGCCCGCGTCGTCACGAGCGTGTCGGTCGGCGCACCGGTCCGGGCCACGCTCGCCGTCGCCCCAATCGCGTCGGCCCCGACGGCCGTGCCCTTGAACGCGACGACCGTGAGCGAGCGCGAGCAGTACTGACCGGCGGTCGCCGTCACGGTGCCGCTCACCGTGCCGGTCGCATACGCCCACCAGATCTCGGTGTCCCCGTTGCCCGCCTTCGACACGGCCTTCGTCCACGTCAGGCCGAGACCGGAGACGCTCACGTTGCTCGCCGTGCTGTCGGCCGAGCCGATGAAGGCCACGAGCAGTTCGTTGGGGCCCGTCGTCGTCAGCGTTGACGTCGTGATGGACGTTGCTGCGCTTCCAGCCTCATCGACATAAGCCGTGACGTCGATCGCCGGAATCGTCGGCGCGGTGCCGATCGTGAGGCCCAGG
The DNA here is from genome assembly GCA_963776495.1 of uncultured Acidobacteriota bacterium. Classification (GTDB taxonomy): domain Bacteria; phylum Acidobacteriota; class Vicinamibacteria; order Vicinamibacterales; family Fen-181; genus FEN-299. The sequence continues at coordinate 724,768 of CAVZMW010000006.1, forward strand.
GATGTCGATGCCGATATCGCCGCGGCGTCGGTCACGGTCACCGCCACGGTGAACGTCCCCGCCGAGGTCGGCGTCCCGCTCAGCACGCCGGCGGTGCTCAGGGACAGGCCGGCCGGGACCCCGGTCGCCGACCATGTGTAGGGCGTCATGCCCCCGGTGGCGGCCAGCGCCTGGCTGTAGGCGGCGCCGACGGTCCCTGTCGCGAGAGAGGTCGTCGTGATGACGGGCGGCGCCAGGGCCGCCACCGTCAGGGTCGCCGTCCGACTGGTGCCGCTGTAGGTCGCCGTGATCGTGCTCGTGGTCGTCGCCACCACCGCAACGGTCGTCACGGTGAACGTCGCGCTCGCGTTGCCGGCCGCGACGGTCACCGATGCCGGCACCGTGGCCGCCGCCGTGTTGCTGCTCGTCAGGCCGACCGCCACGCCGCCCGTCGGCGCCACGCCGCTCAGGGTCACGGTCCCGGTCGAAGGCGAGCCCCCCATCACGCTCGTCGGGTTCACGCTCACGCCAACCAGCGTCGGCGGCAGCGCGGTGACGGTCAGCGTCGCGTTCTGGCTCGTCGCGTTGTAGGTCGCCGTGATCGTGCTCGTCGCCGTCGCCGCCACCGCGACGGTCGTCACGGTGAAGGTGGCGCTGCTGTTGCCAGCCGAGACGGTCACCGACGCCGGCACCGTCGCCGCGGAGGTGTTGCCGCTCGCCAGGCTGACCACCGCGCCGCCGGTCGGCGCCGCGCCGCTCAGCGTCACCGTCCCCGTCGATGGCGTCCCGCCCGCCACGCTCGTCGGATTCAGGCTGACGCCGGTCACCGTCGGCAGCGGCGCGGTGACGGTCAGCGTGGCCGTCCTGCTCGTGCCGCCGTAGGTGGCCGTGATGGTGCCCGTCGCCGTTGTCGTCACGGCGGTGGTCGAGACGGTGAATGTTGCCGTCGTGCTGCCGGCGGCCACCGTGACCGACGCCGGCACCGTGACCGAGGCGCTGTCGTCGGCCAGGCCGACCGCCACGCCGCCCGTCGGCGCCGCACTACTGAGGGTGACGGTGCCGGTCGCCGAGACGCCACCCACCACGCTCGTCGGGTTCACGCTCACGCTGCTCAACGCCGCCGTCGCGGTAGCCGGCCGAATCTCGATGAGACTCAGGTTCCCGACCCCCTTCGGGGCGGTGGCGTTGACCGTGACGGTCGTTCCGGCCGCCGCGGTCACGTTGGTCTGGCGCTGCACCCAGTAGGTGTCCCCGGTGGCGGTGGACAGATACTGCCGAACCAGTGTCTGGTTCGACCCGACGGTCACAGTGAGGGCACCCCAGGTACTCGTTGCCGGTCGCGAAGACCCAGGAGTTCGCCCGCGTCGTCACGAGCGAGGCCGTTGGCGCGCCGGTCCGGGCCACGCCCGCCGTCGCCCCAATCGCATCGGCCCCGACGGCCGTGCCCTTGAACGCCACGACCGTGAGCGAGCGCGAGCAGTTTTGGGTGATGGTCGCCGTCACCGTGCCACTGACCGTACCGGTCGCGTAGGCCCACCAGATCTCCGTATCCCCGTTGCCCGCCTTCGACACGGCCATCGCCCACGTCAGGCCGAGGCCGGACACGGTCACGTTGCCCGCTGAGCCATCGGCCGACCCGATGAAGGCGACGAGCAGTTCGTTGGCGGCCGTCGTCGTCAACGTTGAAGTCGTGATGGCGGCCGTCCCGCTGCCATCCCCGTCGCCATACGCCGTGACGTCGATCGCCAGCGACGTGGGCGGGGGCGTCGTCCCGACGGTGAGGCTCAAAGACGTCGATGCCGTCCTGGCCGCGGCGTCGGTCACGGTGATCGCTACGGTGAACGTCCCCGCCGCGGTCGGCGTCCCGCTCAGCACGCCGGCCGTGCTCAGCGACAAGCCGCTCGGAACCCCGGTCGCCGACCACGAGTAGGGCGTCATGCCCCCGGTGGCGGCCAGCGTCTGGCTGTAGGCAACGCCGACGGTCCCTACCGCGAGGGCGCTCGTCGTGATGACGGGCGACGGCGAGGATGTCACCGTCAGGGTCGTCGTCCGACTGGTGCCGCTGTAGGTGGCCGTGATCGTGCTGGTGGCCGTCGAGCCGACCGCGAGGGTGGTGACCGTGAACAATCCGGCGGAGGCGCCGGCCGGCACCGTCACCGAGGCCGGCACTGTCGCCGCGGAGGTATTGCTGCTGGTCAGCGTGACGACCACGCCACCCGAGGGCGCCGGACCGGTGAGCGTCGCCGTTCCGGCCGCGACGCTCCCGCCCGTGACGCTGGTCGGGCTCACGCCGACGCTGGTGAGCGTCAGCGGCGTGACGGTCAGCGTGGCGGTCTTGCTCGTGCCGTTGAAGGTCGCGGTAATCGTGCTCGTCGCCGTCGTCGTGCGCGCGGCCGTCGAGACCGTGAACGTCGCGCTGGTACTGCTGGCCGGGACCGTGACCGAGGTCGGGACGGTCGCGACCGAGGTATTGCTGCTGGTCAGCGTCACGACCACGCCGCCCGGGGGCGCCACGCTGCTGAGGGTTACCGTCCCGGTCGAGGGGCTGGCGGCCACGACGCTCGTCGGGCTGAGGCTGACACCCGACAGCGAGGGCATCGGCACCGTGCCGCTGGTCAGGGTGATCGTGCCGAGGTCGGGCACCGCGTGGTAGTAGGCGACCCTCACGCCGCTTTCGAGGACCGTTGCGACCTGGACGTTGCTGCCGTTCTGCAGCACGTTGACGGTTGTCCAGGTGCTGGGCACCTGGCTCCGGAGGGTCAGCGGCTGGTTGTAGACCGTGTTGTCGAGCGTATCGTGGAGGTTGAGAACGATCTGAGAGGAGGTGCTCGACACCACCGACAACGTGGAGGAGTCTCTCTCGCGCGTGAACTTCACGACGGCCCCCATCGGGGCGATCCACACGTTGCGGGTCATGAGGGCGTCAAGGTAGCTGCCCAGCATGCTGGGGGTCCAGACTCCGTAGTACTGGCCGGCCAGGTCGTGCATGTACGAGATCATCCACGCCCCGGCGCTGATCGCCTGATCGACCGTGGCGGTCATGCCGCTCACCGTGGACGAAGGGTCGTCGCCCCTGGCCTCGAGCAGGTAGAAGGGATAAGGGGCGTAGTTCACGTCCCACGTGACGCCTCGTGCCGCGAGGTAGTACTTCGCGGCCGCCGCCTGCACGGTGCTGTTCTGGTCGCCGTACGGGTAGGCGAAGGTGATGCATTTCTGGCTGGTGATCTGCGCGTTGATCACCGCCTGCGACTGCTTGAGCTCCGTGTCGACAGCGGACGCTGACAGCTGCGTCAGGTAGGGATGGTCCAGGGTATGGCTGCCGATCTCGTGGCCCGCGGCGGCGACGGCACGCCAGGAGTCCCAGAGGCCGTTCGTGGTCGCGTCATTCGTGATGATGAAGAAGGTGCCCTTCACCCCGTGCGAGTCGAGCTGGGGGACGACCAGCGTCAACTGGGACGCGTAGCCGTCGTCGAAGGTCAGCGAGACGGCCGCGGCCTTGTTGTCGGGCCAGTAGGTCACGCTGTGCTGAGCGAAGGCCGTCGCGGCCAAGCCCACGACAACTACCAGAGCTGCGACTGTCCGAAGCAGAAACCTACTCATGGCAAGTCTCCTAGACGTTGGCGCCGTCTTGCAGCGCTCGGATACCGACCGACCGCCTTCCGGGGCCCGAATCAGGCGCCGACTGCATCGTCGGCGCGAAGAACCGGCCGACCATCACGGACGGCCGTCGCCGGAGAACCACCTCGAATCTGCCGCGTCCCGACGACACGCACGATGCGCCGGCAACGACCAACGGTCGGATGAAGCCGGACCCGAAACGCATCACGACAACCGGAGGCAAATCCGTATCGCGCTGGAGCGAAACCGCAATGGAATGAGGCTGCAAGTCCCATGCCCCGAGGCATTAGGGCGAACGCGTCTGTCGGGCGCCGCTACGAGCGCAAACGCGGGCCAAATGGGGCGCCTCCTGCTGGCTGTTTTGACAATAATTCCGAGGAGTTTCCCCATTTGTAAGCCTTTGGTCTTCCGCGGGGTTGTCTTCTGAGTGGACGAATACAGTTCGAGGTTAGGCAGTCCTTTGTCCGCCTGGTCGCGAACTCTCGGGAATTCTCAATCGGGTGTTTGCGGCGTCTCACCGCATGGGGCGCCCGGCAGCATCTCGGCCCGAGCAGAATCGGGTTCGACGTCTGATTTCGACGTCCACGTACGCGTCGAGACCGTGACGTCGCGCTCCCGGCCGGCGCCGCCTGCCGCATCGTTGCGCCAGGAACGTGTCCGGGTTGGGCGCGGACACGCTCCTGGCTGACTTCTCGTGGGACGTCCGGGGCGAACGTCAACGCGCTGACGTCCGCCCGGTAGTCACGGTCGCTGTCACGAACCCCGGCCCCTGGCTTCCGGCGCCTGCCGGCCGCCCCCGGGGATGGCCTGTACTCTGGCCGCTACTTGGTCACGGTCAGCGTCGCCGACTGGCTCACGCCGCAGGCCGCCGTGATCGTGGCCGTCGCCGTGGCCGAGCGTGCCGGCGTCGATACGGTGAACGTCGCCGTCGTGCTCCCCGCCGGCACCATCACCGACAGGGGCACCGTCGCGACCGTCGTGTTGCTGCTCCTCAGCGCGACCGCCAGGCCGCCGCTCGGCGCCGGAGCCGTCAATGTCACCGTCGCTGTCGACGTGGTGCCGCCCGCGACGGTCGCCGGAGCCAGGCTCACACCGCTGAGCGTCGGACCGGTTGCCCCGGTGGGCGTGCCCCACACCTCGAACTCCGCGAGGCCGATGTTGAAGCCCACCGCCTGGTCGATGTTGAAGCGAACCCACATCACCGTCTTCGCGGCAAACGTGATGCTCAGGCCGGTTCCGTCGTTCGGGAGCGCGCCGACCGCGATGCTCGAACCGTCACTGAAGAGGAGCGTGCCGGCCAAAACCTGGTCGGACAAGTTAGGACGGTCGTGCAGGACCACCTGGGTGATCTGCACGGGCGTCATCCAGTCCAGCCGGACCCACGCGCCAGCCAGTTCCCCGCTCGTCGCCCACTCCTTCGTGTAGTCTCCGGGGAAGCCGTCCACGACGCCATCGGCCACCTTCCAGCCGAACTGGCCGGTCGATGCGCTCTCGGAGGATTGGTCTCCCCCCGCCGCTGTCAACGCCAGGTTCACCGGCGCCGCGCCGGTCGGCGCCACCGTCAGCGTCGCGCTCCGGCTGACGCCGCTGTAGGTCGCGGTGATCGTGCTCGTCGCCGTGGTCATCACGGTGACGGTCGAGACCGTGAACGTCGCGCTGGTGCTGCCCGCCGGCACCGTGACCGACGCCGGCACCGTCGCCGCCGACGCGTTGCTGCTCGTGAGCGTCACCACCGCGCCGCCGGTCGGCGCGGCACCGCTGAGCGTCACCGTCCCCGTGGACGACGTGCCGCCGGTGACGCTCGTCGGGTTCAGGCTGACGGCGGTCAGCGTCGGCGGGGGCACCGTGACGGTCAGCGTGGCCGTCTGGCTCGTGCCGCCGTAGGTCGCGGTAATCGTGCCGGTCGTCGTCGAGGCGACCGCCACCGTCGAGACCGTGAAGGTCGCGCTCGCGCTGCCGGCCGCCACCGTCACCGAGGCCGGCACCGTCACCGCTGCGCTGTCGTCCGAGAGGCTGACGACCACGCCGCCCGCCGGCGCCGCGCGGCTCAACGTCACCGTCCCCGTCGAGAGCGAGCCGCCCGCCACGACCGCCGGGTTCAGGCTGACGCCCGTGAGGGTCGGCGGAGGCGCCGTGACCGTCAGGCTCGCGGTCTGGCCGATGCCGTTGAGGGTCCCCGTGATCGTGCTGGTGGAGGTCGCCGTGACCGCGAGGGTCGCGACCGTGAACGTCGCGCTGGCGCTGCCCGCCGGCACGGTGACCGACGCCGGCACGGTTGCCGACGACGTATTGCTGCTCGTGAGGCTCACCACCACGCCGCCGGTCGGCGCGGCACCGCTGAGCGTCACCGTCCCCGTGGACGACGTGCCGCCGGTGACGCTCGTCGGGTTCAGGCTGACGCCGGTCAGCGTCGGCGGGGGCACCGTGACGGTCAGCGTGGCCGTCTTGCTAGTGCCGTTGGAGGTTGCCGTGATCGTGCTCGTGGCCGTCGTCGTCACCGCCAGCGTCGTCACGGTGAACGTCGCGCTCGTGCTGCCCGCCGGCACCGTGACCGACGCCGGCACCGTCGCCGCCGACGCGTTGCTGCTCGTGAGCGTCACCACCGCGCCGCCGGTCGGCGCCGCGCCGCTCAACGTGACCGTCCCCGTCGAGGACGTTCCGCCCGCCACGCTCGTCGGGTTCAGGCTCGCCCCGGTCACCGTCGGCGGGGGCACCGTGACGGTCAGCGTGGCCGTCTGGCTCGTTCCGCCGTAGGTCGCGCCAATCGTGCCGGTCGTCGTCGAGGCGACCGCCACCGTCGAGACCGTGAAGGTCGCGCTCGCGCTGCCGGCCGCCACCGTCACCGAGGCCGGCACCGTCACCGCTGCGCTGTCGTCCGAGAGGCTGACGACCACGCCGCCCGCCGGCGCCGCGCTGCTCAACGTCACCGTCCCGGTCGAGGACGAACCGCCCGCCACGATCGCCGGGTTCAGGCTGACGCCCGTGAGGGTCGGCGGAGGCGCCGTGACCGTCAGGCTCGCGGTCTGGCCGATGCCGTTGAGGGTCCCCGTGATCGTGCTGGTGGAGGTCGCCGTGACCGCGAGGGTCGCGACCGTGAACGTCGCGCTGGTGCTGCCGGCCGGGACCGTCACCGAGGCCGGCACGGTGGCCGCGGACGTGTTGCTGCTGGTCAGGCCGACGACCAGGCCGCCGGTCGGCGCCGCGCTGCTGATCGTCACCGTCCCCACCGAGGACGACCCGCCCACGACGCTCGTCGGGTTCACCGTGACTCCGGTCACGGTCGGCGCGGTGACGGTCAGCGTGGCCGTCTTGCTCGTGCCGTTGGAGGTCGCCGTGATCGTGCTCGTGGCCGTCGTCGCCACGGCGAAGGTCGTCGCCGTGAAGGTCGCACTGGTGCTCCCGGCGGGGACCGTCACCGAGGCCGGCACGGTCGCCGCGGGAGTATTGCTGCTGGTCAGGCCGACGACCAGGCCGCCGGTGGGGGCCGCGCTGCCGATCGTCACCGTCCCCATCGAGGACGAGCCGCCCACGACGCTGGTCGGGTTCACCGCTGACTCCGGTCACGGTCGGCGCGGTGACGGTCAGCGTGGCCGTCTTGCTCGTGCCGTTGAAGGTTGCCGTGATCGTGCTCGTGGCCGTCGCGGCCACGGCGAAGGTCGTCGCCGTGAAGCGTCGCACTGGTGCTCCCGGCGGGGACCGTCACCGAGGCCGGCACGGTTGCCGCCGGAGTATTGCTGCTGGTGAGGCCGACGACCAGGCCGCCTGCGGGGGCCGCGCTGGCGATCGTCACCGTCCCGGTGGACGGCGAGCCGCCCGCGACGCTGGTCGGGGTCAGGCCGAGACCGGTCAGCGTCGTGGGCGTGACGGTCAGCGTGGCCGTCTTGCTCGTGCCGTTGAAGGTTGCCGTGATCGTGCTCGTGGAGGTCGCCGCCACCGCGAGCGTCGAGACCGTGAACGTCGCGCTGGTGCTGCCTGCGGGGACCGTCACCGACGCCGGCACGGTGGCCGCAGACGTGTTGCTGCTGGTCAGGCCGACGACCAGGCCGCCAGTCGGGGCCGCGCTGCCGATCGTCACCGTCCCGGCCGACGACGTGCCCCCCGACGACGCTCGTCGGGTTCAGGCTGACGCCGGTCACGGTCGGCGCCGTGACCGTCAGCGTGGCCGTCTGGCTGGTCCCGCTGTAGGTCCCCGTAATCGTGCCGGTCGTCGTCGAGCCGACCGCCACCGTCGAGACCGTGAATGTCGCGCTCGTGCTGCCGGCCGCCACCGTGACCGAGGCCGGCACTGTCAGCGCCGCGCTGTTGTCCGTCAGGCCGACCACCACGCCGCCGGCCGGCGCCGCGGTGCTGAGCGTCACCGTTCCGGTCGAGGGCGAGCCGCCCGCGACGCTGGTCGGGCTCACGCTGACGCCGGTCAGTGTCGGCGGAGGCGGGGTGACGGTCAGCGTGGCCGTCTGGCTCGCGCCGCTGTAGGTCGCCGTGATCGTGCTCGTGGCCGTCGAGCCGACCGCCAGGGTGGTGACCGTGAACAGACCGGCGGAAGCGCCCGCCGGAACCGTGACCGAGGCAGGCACGGTCGCCGCAGAAGTATTGCTGCTCGTCAGCGACACGACCACGCCGGCCGACGGCGCGACGCCGTTGAGCGTCACCGTTCCGGCCGCGGGGGATCCGCCCTGGACGCTGGTCGGGCTCACGCTGGCGCCGGTGAGGGCCAGCGGCGCGACGGTCAGCGTGGCCATCTTGCTCGTGCCGTTGTAGCTCGCGGTGATCGTGCTCGTCGCCGTCGTCGCGGGCGCGATCGTCGAGACCGTGAACGTCGCGCTCGAGCTGCCGCCCGAGACCGTAACCGACGTCGGGACGGTGGCCACGGTGGTATTGCTGCTCGTGAGCGTCACGACCACGCCGCCCGACGGTGCCGCGCTGCCGAGGGCCACCGTCCCGGTGGACGGCGTCCCGCCCGTCACGCTCGTCGGGTTCAGGCTGACCGCCGACAACGAGGGCAGCGGCGCGCTGGCGCTGGTCAGGGTGATCGTGCCGAGGTTCGGCACCGCGTGGTAGTAGGCGACCGTCGTGCCGCTTTCGACGACCGTTCCGACCTGGACGAGGGTGCCGTTCTGCAGCACGTTGACGGTTGACCAGGTGGCGGGCACCTGGCTCCGGATGGTCAGCGGCTGGTTGAAGATCGTGTTGTCGAGCGTGTTCTGCAGGTTCAGCACGATCTGACTCGAGCTGCTCGACACCAGCGACAACGAGGAGTTGTCCCGTCTCCCGCACGTACCTGAAGACCGCGCCCATCGGGCCGATCCAGACGTTGCGGGTCATCAGTCCGTCGAGGTAGCTCTTCAGCATCGCGGGGGTCCAGACCCCGTAACTGACGCCGGACAGGTCGTGCATGTACCAGATCATCCACGCCCCGTTGGTGACGGCTCGATCGACGGTGTAGAGCATGTCGGCCACCGTGGACCCCGGGTCGTCGCCCCTGGCGTACAGGCCCCACCAGTTGAAGTAGTAGTTGTAGTTGATGTCCCAGGTGATGCCCCGCGCTGCCTGGTAGTACTTCCCGACGGCCCCCTTCACGGCGGTGTTGTACGCGCCGAAGGGATAGGCGAACAGAGATGCACTTCTGGTCGGGGATCTGTGCCTCAATGATCGCCTTCGACTGCCCGACTTCCGCATCGAGGGCGGCGGCTGAAATCGACGTCAGATCGGGATGGCTCAGCGTATGGCTGCCCATCTCGTGACCTTCCGCGGCGGCAGCGCGCCAGGCATCCCACTGGCCATTGGCGGTCACCACATTAGTGATCAGGAAGAACGTGCCTTTGACCCCGTACGCGTCGAGCAGGGGGACCGCCAGCGTCAACTGGGACGAGATAGGCGTCGTCGAACGTCAGTCGACACCGTCGCCGCCTTGTTATCCGGCCACTTGGTCACATTGTGCTGCGCGAAAACAGGTCCGCTCAGTCCGAGGACGAGCAGAACACCGATGGCAGCCCGAAGCGTCGCTGTTCTCATGACCGAAACTCCTCACAATAGGGGGCGCTCGCTGGCTCTGGCCCGGACCACTCCCTGCGATCAAGGACGTTCACGTTCTGCTCCGTGAGCCCGCACAGGCGCACGTCAGCACTCGCGTCGCCGGCCGTCGTCAACGCGACGACGGCCCGCACGACCATCTCTCGCACGGCACGCCAGGTTCCCGTCGTCTCCACGCCGGACGGTGCCCTCGCGTCATGGCCCGTCCGGACCCGCGTTGTGGCGTACCGATCCGAACTCGGCTCCAATCACCCTGCCGACAACCCGGCCGATACGTCGGCCGGTCGTACACCGGTCCTATCACCCCCGGTTGTGCAAGGATCGCGCCTCAGGTGATTGGCCGCGATTTCACCCACACGACCGGCTGACGACGGCTCGCGGCGATGAGTTGTGGAGCGTTTTTGGCTTGTATTCGGGGGCCGTGCGCGATGCGGAGTCCGTGGTCTGCCGCTGCCGCGACTTCCTGATTGGCTAACAATAGTTCTCTCGCTCGGAGCCCTTTGTCTGCCTGGTCGCGCCGACGAGGGAATTCTCGGAAGAGGGCGGGCCCATGGCGGTTGGCGGACGCGTCGGGCTAATCCGCGGGGGGTGAGGTGCCGAAACTCAAGCAGGGACAATGGCGAAGCCGCACCCGCGACCAACCGCGCAGCACGCCGAGTGATGCCACAAAGGGGACCAGTGCTCACCGCAACGAACGCGCCTCTCGTCGTGGACCTCGACGGCACGCTGACGCCGGCCGACACGCTGGTCGAATCGCTCGTCGCGGCGATCCGCCAGTCCCCGCTGAACCTGCTGCGCGTGCCGCTGTGGCTCCTCAAGGGCCGCGCCGGCTTCAAGGAATCCGTCGCGGCACGGGCCGGGATTGTCGCGGCCACGCTGCCGTACCGTGAACCCGTCGTGGCCTACCTGCGCGAGCAGAAGGCCAAGGGGCGCCGGATCGTGCTGGCGACGGCCGCCCATCGTTCGATCGCGGACGCGGTCGCCGGTCACCTGGGCCTGTTCGACACGGTGCTGGCCACCGGCGGCGGCGACAACTTGAAGGGCGAAGCGAAACTGGAGGCCATCCGGGAGGGCGTGGGCCGCGCGTTCGTCTACGCCGGCGACAGCCACGCCGATCTGCCCATCTGGAGAGCGTCCGAAGCGGCGGTGCTGGTCGGCGTGTCCCCCGCCACGGCGGCCGCCGTCCAGCGTGACGTGGCGGTCGAGCGGGAATTCGAGGCGGAGTCGGCAGGACCGAAGGTCTGGCTGCGGGCGCTGAGGGTGCACCAGTGGATGAAGAACCTGCTCCTCTTCGTGCCCTTGCTGACCGCCTTCTCGTTCACGAGCCGCGGGGCGCTGACCGCGACGGGAATGGCCTTCCTGTCGTTCTCGCTGGCGGCCTCCGCCACCTACCTCCTCAACGACCTGTGGGACCTCGACGCCGACAGGGCTCACCCTCGCAAGCGTCTCCGCCCGTTCGCGAGCGCCAGGCTCCCGATCCTGCACGGCCTGGCCGCGGCCGCCGGCGGGCTGGTCCTGGCCTTCGTCCTGGCGTTCGCCGTGTCCCGGGGCTTCGCGCTGATGCTCGGCGATCTACGTGGTCGCGACGACGACCTACAGCTGGATGCTGAAGGCCTACGTCCTCATCGACGTCGTCATGCTCTCGCTGCTCTACACGCTCCGCATCCTGGCCGGCTCGGTGGCGATCGGGGTCGCCACCAGCTCCTGGCTGCTGGCCTTCTCGGTCTTCATGTTCCTCAGCCTGGCGCTGGTGAAGCGCTGCGCCGAACTGGTGTCGCTCGCGCAGAACGGGACGGCGGCCACGCGCGGCCGGGATTACCGGGTAACCGACCTGGCGGTCCTGTGGCCGCTCGGCGTGGGCGCGGCCCTGTCGGCCGTCGTCGTGTTCGGCTTGTTCATCAGCGGCCCGGAAACCGAGGCCCGCTACGCGTCGCCGCGGTTGCTGTGGCTGGTTGCCGTCGGGCTCGTCTACTGGCTGGCGCGGCTCTGGATCAAAACCTCACGCGGCGAGATGCACGACGATCCCCTGGTCTACGCCATCAAGGACCGGGGCAGTCGCGTGACCATGTTCGGCATGGTGGTGGTGATGCTGGCCGCGCACTTCCTGGCCTGGGGGCCGGCGCTATGAATATGTTCTTCGTTGCGATCCTCAGCGTGGCCCTCTCGGTCGCCGCGCAGTTCTCCTTGAAGGCGGGGATGTCCGGCGAGCGGGCCCGGGAGGCGATGGCTCAGCCATACCCGCTACAGCTGATCCTCACCATCCTCACAGACCGCTACTTGCTCGGCGGCTTCCTGCTCTATGGCGCCGGCGCGGTGATCTGGCTGAGGGTGCTCTCCAAGGCGGACGTCAGCAAGGCCTATCCGCTGGTGGGGCTGGGCTTCGTGATGACCGCTGCCGTGGGGTTCATGGTGGGAGAACACGTGACCCTTCCGCGGCTGACCGGCGTGGCGCTCATCTGCGCCGGGGTGTTCCTGGTAGGACGGAGCTGACGACGCCCGACGGAAAGACCCGCCGCGCCTCGGTGATACCGAGGACGCAGTAATCGGCGGTGCGAGGGGAGCATGTCGCCCCCGGTGGAACGTCCGCCGTTCGCAGCAGCACATGAGTCACACCCTCGGCCTCGAGCACCGGGAGGCTCTCCGGAAGGTACCGCACGAACTCGCGGTCGGCGCTCCGGAGGTCCGGGCGACGGCCTGGCGTATAGGGCACATGCAGGACTGAGAGTCGCCGAAGGTACTCGACCTCGTAGCCGGGGTTCCACAGGTACGCGGCGCCGTCCTTCAGTGTGACGTAGATGGAGCGTCTCAGGAACGGCCTCGCGCTCTCGATGCCCGGAGGGACGGCCAGGACGGCATCTCGCGGCAGGGTCCGCTGCACGTCGCTGCCGATCCGGGCCAGCGGGGCCAACGGGGCGGTGACCTGCTCGTTCGCCACTACCGAGGCAGCCAGCCTGACATTGAGCGCCACCGCCACGGTGAGAATGCCCGCCAGGGCCAGACCGCCCGCCAGTTGCCGGCGCTCCCAATGCAGCGCGCAGGCGCCGAGGGCAGGGAGCATCCAGGTCATCTCCGAGAGGCCCGGCTTGGCCAGCATCGCGATGGACAACACGGCAAACGCCACCGCCACGTGCTTGCGGCCAGCGTCGCGGCCGACGATGCCGGCGACCAAGGTAGGCGGCCCCACCGCAGAGGATGGCGGCGAGCGTGAACGCGTGACAGGAGGCCGCGGCGAGCGAGACCGCGGCGAGCAGCGACTCCGGGCGACGCTCCCTCCAATTGATGGCGACCTGTGCCGCCAGCACGGCCAGCAGCAGCAGGTAAGCGACCGTGTCGCTGCGGAAGAAATGCGCCTGGAACAGCAGCCTTGCCGGGTACACGTCCAGCAGCAGGCCGAGACCCAGGTATCCGCAGAGCGCCACCGCCGCCGCGACGAGTCGTCGCCCGACCGCGGGACGCCAGTGGTAATAGGTGACGCACGCCAGCAGCAGCGCCACCAGGAGGGCCACACCCTGGCGTCTCTGGTAGGCGGACTTCACGGACCAGAAGTAATGGTCCGGGAAGTAGAACTTCACGAAACCGGCCAGGTCGGCTGGCGCCATGGGGTGGCCGTAGGCGGGCAGCGTGTCCCGGTGAAGCAGAAACCAGACCAGGGGGAGCGCGCCCAGGACCAGCCCGGCGAGCAGCCATCCCGCCGTGCCCGCCCGCCGCTCGATGCCGGCGCGGAGGCCCGTCCATTCCTCTCCCAGGAGCAGGATGGCCGCGATGACGCCGGCCACGAAGAATCCGTGCATCAGGTTGACGCTGAACACGAGTCCCAGGACCAGGCCCGCCGCGCCGTATCGAGACCTCAACGTCAGGGCCAGGGCGAAGAGGGAGAGCCCGATTGACACGAACGTCTGGGACAGGAAGCGGTCGAAAACAGGGTCTGCGCCGAGCGGCAGCCCCACCAGGAGACCCGGCAACAAGGTCAGCAGGCCCGCCGCGGCGGCGACCCTGACTCCGCGAACGTCGTCGCCGAGGATACTGGCGAGGAGGGACGCCATGCCGCACGCGAGCAGGATCCGCGCGGCCAAGAAGAACCAGAAGAAGACCGGTTCGGATCCGGCGAGGAGTCCCACCGTTCCCACGAGCCACCAGAACGGTGAGGCGAAACCGGCGAGGGTGGCCACCATCGCGTCTCCGCGCCAGAGCTGCCCCTCCGCGATCGACGAGACGATGGGGAAGTGGAACTCGTTGTTGGAGGCGCCGAAGTAATACCCCCACGAAAACACCGCGGCCATCCCGGCGGCGACGCAGATCGTCAGCGCGGCCGCGGCACGAAGCGGGAAGCGCGCGGACGAGCGGGTCAGCCCTTTCAGTCGCACGAGGCGTTCCAGATCCACTTGTTCTCGCGTTGGCGCCAGCGCCCGCCTCTCCCGAGGGACTCGTCACGCATCGGGCCGAACCGATCGGAACCCGGCGAGGTCAGACCCCTTGGAGACCGCGGCTCGCGAGCGTTCCAGCCGGGACTCTCTTCACACTGAGCCGGTCCCTGAGACCGTTGACAGGGGCTTCGAAATAACGCCACGACAGGGAGCCCAGGGCCAGCGTGACGACGAAAATCAAGGGGACCCTGGCCAACCCGGGCAACTTGTAGCCGAGCAGAAGAGGCCACAGAGCAACGAGGGTGACGCCGACCGGGTAGTGCATCAGGTACATGCCGTACGAAACTTTACCCAGGTGCTGCACGGGCCGGATTCTGAGCAACGCCGTGACTCGCGACCCGCGAAAGGTGACGAGCCACAATACGATCAGGGCACTGGCGAACGACGCGAGCGAATAGCCGACGGTTCGATTCAACGGCTGGTCGTGAGCGAACCCCGCCCACGAGCAGAACGCGACGGTGAGAACGATGCCGCCGATCGTCGCCGCCGTCAGGGGACCCTTCGCAATCTTCCATGGGCCCGAGCGGAATCGGATGGCAATGAGCCCCCCGAGCGCCAACCCGTCCATGTGGCAGGGGAGCAGGACGTACTGGGCCAGAGTGTTCGCCGGGTTCCAGAAATAGAACGCGATTCGCAGTGCCGGGCTGATGAAGACAAAAGCCCAGAGCAGCCGGGTCATCGTCTTGACCGACAGCTGCCTGATCAGGAAAGGCGTCAGAAGGTAGAACTGTTCCTCGACCTGAAGCGACCACAGGGGGGTATAGGACCCGCCCGCCGCGGTCGGCCAAATGCCGGTCGTCGCGCTGGGGATGTTCCCTGCATAGACGAAGAACCACGCGAGCGAACCCCAATTCGCCAGCGTGTAGGCGTAGCCTGCAGGTCCCCAGATCAGCGTCGCGGCGGTCATCACGATCAGCACGAGATAGTAGATGGGGAATATCCGCAGCGTGCGCCGGATGTAATAAGACCGGTAGTACTCGGGCCGCTCGCGGCTGTCGATCAGGATCCCGACGATCAGGAAGCCGCTAATCACGAAGAACGTATCCATCAGCGCCCAGCACAGCAGCAGGGCCTTCCATACGCGATAGCTTTCCACCGGCCAGAAGTGGCCGGCAACCATCATGGTGATCCCGAAGGCCCGGAATGCGTCCAATTCGGGGATGTGCCCGCGGTAGATTGCGTCGTGGACCTTCACGGGATGTGCCACTCCTTCTCGCGGAGCCTGTCCGCTCGTGTACCAGTCCCCCAAAAGCCGACGCCGCGCGCCTCCGCCGACCGGCGGCGGTCCTCCGAGTTATCGGCCAGGGGATTGGGCCACTACATGCCTGGGACTGATTCCCGATCGGACGCGATCGCAGCAGGCTCGAGCGGGGATGCGACCAGCGGGGCCGGGACGTTCCCGCGGTCTCGGTTTCGAGTCCGAACCTTGCTGGCAGACAGCCGATCCTTGAGGCCGAGCAGAGGCGCTTCGAAGTACCGCCACGACAGGGAGCTCAGGCCGACCGAGACGATGAACACCAGAACCAGCTTCGTGAGCCCATGGAGGTGCGCGCCGAACAGTGACGTCCAGATTGCGGTGAGCGCGAACCCGACAGGGAGGTGCACCAGGTATAGCCCATAGGAGATCTTGCCCATGTGCTGCACGGGACCAGTCCTGAGGACGGCAGTGATGCGCGACCCTCGATAGAGGATCAGCCACAGGACGACCAAGGCGCTCGTGAACGAGGAGAGCGAGAAGCCGACCGTCCGGATCAGCGGCTGCTCATGCGTGAAGCCCGCCGCGACGCCGAAGACGAAGGTGAACGCGATGCAGGCGAGAGTCAGCGCCGAGAGCCGGGTCTTCGAGACCTCCCAAGGCCCCGAGCGGAAGCGGATGGCGAGCAGGGCGCCGAGGGCCAGTCCGTCCATGTGACAGGGGAGCAGGACGTACTGGATCAGGGTGTTGGACGGACTGGCGAAGTAGCAGGCGATGCGGATCGCGGGGCTGACGAAGACCAGCACCCAGAGCAGCCGCGTCATCGCCTTGACCGACAACCGGCGAATGAGGAATGGCACCAGCAGGTAGAACTGTTCCTCGACCTGGAGGGACCACATGGGGGTGAAGGAGTTGTCGAGCGCCGCCGCCGGCCACCGGCCTGTCGCCGCGCTGGGGATGTTTCCGAGATAGACGACGAACCAGGCCAGCGAGCCCCACGTCGCGAGCGTCTGGGTATAAGCGCCGGACGAGCCGAGCGCCATCGCGCAGAAGAGCGCCGCAAGCATGAGGTAGTAGATGGGGAACACCCGCAGCGTTCGGCGGATGTAATAGGTGCGGTAGTAGTCCGGGCGTTCCCGGCTATCCATCAGGATTCCCACGATCAGGAACCCGGAGACGACGAAGAAGGTGTCCATCAGCGCCCAGCCCATTTGCAGGACCTCCCACAGCTTGTAGGAGCGGTTCTGGGGCCAGAAGTGGGCCGCGATGACGACCACGATGCCGAACGCGCGGAAGGCATCCAGCTCGAGGATGTGTCCCCGGTAGATGAGGCCTGGCCCCTTCACCGGATGTGTCAAGACATCGCGAGTCGTCGGTGCGCTCATGGAACCCTCGCAGGCCAGTGCCGGCCTCGCCTGCGGCTCTTCTGTCGGCCGGATGCACGTTGTCTACTCAGGTTATCGGTCCGTCTTCCCAGTTCCTCCACAACGGACCGGAGATGCCGCCGGACGAGGCGGGGAGCCTGGCCCGAACGACCGCCACGGCCAGGCCGACAGCGCGAGCGCGAGGGCGATTGGAAGCGGGTCCGTCGGTCGGCGCACGGGGCCCCGGGGCGGAAGTGGCCGCGGCCGCATCATCCGTCCAATCAAGGAATTGCGTCCAGCCGCAGCTTTCTGTTTTCCACGGTTGGCGGATCGTGGTAGATTTTTGTCGCCCTCAGCGAGGATAAGCAGACTCTTCGTTCCTGGTTCTTTCGGCGGCTTGGGGCTGTAAATTGCTGATTAACGGTGTGTTGCATCGATTGCCAGCGACGGTGTGCGAATAAGCGCCCAGTGGCCATCACTTTGCAAGGCTGAGGTCAGAATTGACCCTTACCGTGTGCCCTGACAGGCAGGGCAGGACGGTGCAATCATCTGGCGCCCAGGGGGACTTGTGCAGCCGTCACGCGACAAAGATGAAGCGGAGGAACTCCGCCGTCGGGCCGCCGTGACACGCTTTCTCGACCACTTGCGCGAGTCGGCCAGCGAACTCGAGCTGATGTCCTCGCTGGTCCAGGCCGGGGCGGTGTGGTACGACCTCGACGCGCGAGCGTACCGGCGCGAGTTGACGGGGCACTTCGTGCTCGAAGCCTGGCTGCCGGGCGCGGACCTCACCCTGGGCCCGAGGGAGATGGACGGGGCGGCGCTGGCGTCTTCGGCCGTTTCGACGCGCATCTCGTCGATCAACGAGCTGGAGCAGTTCGGGTGGCAGTCGGTCCAGGGCGAGGTGCTGCTGCTGCCCCTGGTGGTCGGCGGCGTCGTCCAGCGGTGCCTGGCCGTGGCCGGATCGGTGGACGAGGAGGTCGAGTCGGCGCTCATGGTGGTGTGCCGGGCGGCCGGCGCGGTGCTCGAGCGCCTCGCCGAGCGGCGCGGCCGCGACGTGCGCACGCGGCTGGCGCGCGCGGCCTCGGCGACCGGCGCGTTCAAGGACTGCCTCGACGGCGTGATGCGCGAGTACGTCGCGGCGGTGGACGGCGCCGCCGTGCGCGTCGTGCTGCTTCGCCCCGGGCAGCCGC
This sequence comes from uncultured Acidobacteriota bacterium, assembly GCA_963776495.1. Taxonomy (GTDB): domain Bacteria; phylum Acidobacteriota; class Vicinamibacteria; order Vicinamibacterales; family Fen-181; genus FEN-299. The sequence continues at coordinate 742,568 of CAVZMW010000006.1, forward strand.
TGACCGTGCTGTTCGCGACGGGCGCGCAGGCATGGGCCACCTCGCCGGTGCCGAAGGTGGGACCGGGCGCCGCCGACACGAGCCCCGGGCACATCGCGCTCGGCTTCGCCTGGGGCGACCACGCCGGCGTCGTCGAATTGCTCGCCCCCCCGGCCCGGCCGTTCACCTCGGAGCGCGCGGTCACGGCGGCGGCGGGGCTGGAAGTGCTCGGTGTCTGGATGGCGGGCGTCTCGGTGGGCGAGACGCGGGTGACCGCGCCGACCGGCGCGGCGGCGGCCGCGGCGACACCCGCATTCGAGGACGCGATGCGGGACGAACTGGCACGGGCGAGGCGGCTCAGCCTGACCGGCGGCGTCCTGGTGGCCAGCGTCCCCGGCGGCAAGGGGCCGAACCCGCAGGTGATGTCGACGGTCATCCACACCATCCGCGCCGAGTTGAGGTCGCTCGATCTCCTGGGACAGCTGGAGGGGGGTGACATCGCGGCGGTCCTGGTGCGGACCAACTCGGACGGGGTCGCGAGGGCGGCCGAGCGGGTGCGGCAGCGCCTGGACGCGCTGGCCCGGGCGCACGAAATCCCGCCGGTGGTGCTCGGCCACGCGCTCTACCGCGCGGGGCAGTGGGGGACTCCCGGGGACCTGGTCGCGCGGGGGCGGAAGCAAGCGGGTCTGATGTTCAGCTAGTTTGGTTGAGACGAGGGCGAACCGATGGCATTCCAGCCGCGACTGGGCGACAGGCGCACCGACTTGCGCTTCGAGATCATCGGGCAATTGTGGGGGGCGCTCGAGACGGTGGATGCCGTCCCGCTCCGCAACCTCACACGCAGCGGAGCGCTGGTCGAAGCGAGTACCGCACCCACTCCCGACTCGTTCCGTGCCGTCAGGTTCGGCGTCAACGGGAAGACGCAGGAAATCAAGGTTCACGTGCGCCACGTCACGCCGTGCAAGACGGCCGGCGGGGAGCGCTATCTTGTCGGCCTCGAGTTCGTCGACCCGAGCGCCGCGGCCCTCGAGCAGATCGAACGGATCGTCGAGGCTCGCCTGGCCGAGATCAAGTCGGCACCGGAGGCGTAAGTCCATGTCTGAGGCCTTCCTCGAACGGCGCTGCGAGGCAAGGGTGCCGATGAACGGTAGCCATACCGTCGACGTGCCGTCGGCGTTGACCGTCCGGCTCGTTGACATCAGCACGGCAGGAGTGCTGATCTCGTCGCCGCAAAGACTGCGGGTCGGGCAGAAGGCCCGGCTCCGCACGATGCTGGGGAACGACCCGCTCAATGCCGATATCGAAGTCCGGCGCGTGGCGGAGAGCGGGGTGGAGACCGGGACCCGCGGGGGCTTCCGCATCGGGGCGGTGTTCACCGGGATGGACGCGGCGTCCAGCCGGAGCGTCCGGCATTTCCTGAGCGGTGACGTGCAGTAGGGTGCATCCGGCCCGCCGCGCGAGTGGCTGATCCCGGCCGGGCGCGGCATCGCCACCGACGAGGGCACGGCGAGCTCGAGGGACACGGGACAGAGGCAGCGAGACGATGAGACGAAACGGGCAGGCGCAACTGATCGGCACCAGCCTTCCGATCCTCGATCTGAAGGCCGAGATCGATCGCATCGCCCGATCGGATGCGAAGGTGCTGGTGACGGGCGAGAGCGGCACGGGGAAGGAGCTGGTCGCGGCCGCGATCCATACCGGCAGCAACCGGGCCGCGAAGCCGTTCGTGGCCGTCAATTGCGCCGGCCTCCCCGAGACCCTGCTCGAATCGGAGCTGTTCGGCCACGTCAAGGGCAGCTTCACCGGCGCCTACCGCGACAAGGCGGGCAAGCTCGAGACCGCCGAGCAGGGCACGGTGTTCCTCGACGAAGTCGGCGAGATGACGCCCCGGCTGCAGGGGCTGCTGCTGCGATTCCTCGAGACGGGCGAGCTGCAGAAGATCGGCGCCGACCATGCGGCCGGGTCCGTGGACGTGCGCGTGATCGCCGCCACCAACCGCAACCTGGCCGAGATGGTCGCCCAGGGCACGTTCCGCGAGGATCTCTACTACCGCCTCAACGTCATCCACCTGCACGTGCCGCCGCTGCGCGAGCGCAAGGACGACATCCCGCTGCTGGCCGACGCGTTCCTGCACCACTTCACGCGCGACGGGCTCTATCCCGCCAAGACGATTGCGCCCGAGGCGATCGCGGCCCTGGTCGAGTACAGCTGGCCGGGCAACGTCCGCGAACTCGAGAACGTGCTCGAGCGCCTCGTGGTGACGGGGCGGAACGAGGTCATCGCGGTGGACGATCTGCCGGTCGAGCTGCGCGCCCAGCACACGGTGATGATCCGCCCGAAGCGCGAGCGCCGGCGCACGGTGGCCGACGATCTGTACCGGCGCGTGGTCGACGGACACGAGTCGTTCTGGACCGTGGTGTACCCGCTCTACATGCAGCGCGAGATCACGCGCGCCAACGTCCGCGACCTCGTCCGCAAGGGACTCGAGGAGTCGCGCGGCAACTACAAGATCGTCACGCGGCTGTTCAACATGGACATCCGCGACTACAAGAAGTTCCTCAACTTCCTCCGCAAGCACGACTGCCAGCTGCCGTTCAAGGAATACCGGTAGAAAGGCTCAGGACTCAGGGCTCAGGGACGGTGAACCTGTGCCCGGTGTCCTATCCTGCGAACGCTCGGAGTCCGAAAATCGCCCCGGATTTCGACGTTCGACGCCCGGATTGTCGCATTCTGACAAAAATCGCCGCCAGGCACCAAAGCTGAGACAGGAACTGTCCGATAGAACCCTTAGCATGAGGTGTGGGACGCCGATGAAGCGAAATCTAACCTTCGTAACCGTGGTGACAGGCGTGCTGTTCGGCCTGTCGACTGTTGTCGTGCAGGCCCAGTCGCCCTCGCAGTCCCGGACTGCTTCGGTGAGCGACGGGGCCTCCACGCAGGCCAAGCCGGCTTCGCAGTCACCGACTGCGGCCGCGTCCGAGCCTGCTCCCCAGATCGCCGGGACACCGAAACCCGCGGCCAAGACGCAGAAGGCGACGTCGGTTCCCGCGCCGCCGACGCCGATCGTGGCCGCGCCTCCGGTCACGCCGCCGCCCGGCTACGTCATCGGGCCGGACGATGTGCTGCAGGTCCTCTACTGGCGGGAAAAAGACGTGTCGGCCGAGGTGACCGTCAGGCCGGACGGCATGATCTCCCTGCCGCTGTTGAACGACGTGAAAGCTCAAGGACTGACGCCCGAGCAGCTTCGCGACAAGGTGAACGAGCTGGCGACCAAGTACTTCGAGGACCCGAACGTCACCATCACGATCAAGACGATCAACAGCCGGAGGGTCTACATCACGGGCGGCATCGCCAAGCCGGGGCCGTACCTGCTGACGGCGCCGACCACCGTGCTGCAACTCATCGCGATGGCGGGCGGGCTGACCGAGTTCGCCGACCAGAAGAAGATCACGATCATGCGCGTCGAGAACGGCGTGACGATGAGCTACCTGTTCAACTACAAGGACGTCGCCAGGCGGAAGAACCTGCGGCAGAACATCGAGCTCAAGCCCGGCGACACGGTGATCGTCCCCTGACGGGGGTCGTAGGCAGCTTGCCCGCCGAAGCCCGATGGGCGAAGGCGGGTAGGCAGTAGGCAGTTGTGCGTAAGGCGTAAGGCGTAGTGCGTAGGCGTAGTGCGTAAGGCGTGAGGCGGTCAGGGACACCGATGATCGAACGTCGAACTCGCGCGCTCGTGATGCCGCTCGTGGCGCTCCTCGTGTGCGCCGCGCCGGCCGCGGCGCAGCGGCCGCGTCCGGACCGGCCCTACCGGGGCCTCTTCGGCGGCAACGGCGCCAACCCGAACAGCGCGCAGCAGCTCGACCTGAACGTGTCGCTGCTCGGCGCCTACGACGACAACGTCCTCTCCGACCGATCGCAGGTCGGCATCGACCCGCGATTCGAGCAGAGCGGGAACTACGAGGCCGGCACAGCCTCGCTCGACTACACCCGCCGCACGGGCCGCGTCACCTTCGACTTCTCGGGAGGCACGACCTATCGGTATTACCCCTCCCTCCGGCAGCTCGACGGGACGGACACCTTCGCGAGCGCGGGGGTGATCGTGAAGCTGTCGTCGCGGACGGTCGTCCGGGCCACCGAGAGCGCGAGCTATTCGCCGTTCTTCTCCTTCGGGGTCCCCGGCGCCGTGACGCCGGTCCCGGGCGATGTCGCCCCCACCACGCCGGACGCCCCGCTGGTGTCGAATGCCGCCGTCGGGCTCTCCTCCATGGCCTCCTTCGAGCACCGCCTGACGCCGCGCCTGTCGTGGACCGCCGACTACGCGCTGCAATACACGAACTACCGGGTTCAGAGCCAGGCGCTCGAGACGTGGACGGCCGGCTCCCAGGTCGGCTACCAGCTGTCCACCAACGCGTCGGCCCGATTCGGCTACCACTACCGCCGCAGCACCAGCCCGTTCTACTACGCGCAGGAGCCGGTCGTGGGGCACGACCTCGACGTGGGCATCGACTACAGCCGCGCGCTGTCGTTCTCCCGCAAGACGAAGGTCGGCTTCGCGACCGGGACGTCCATCTTCCGCAGTTTCTCGCCGAGCGGGGGCGTGCCCGGCACCGACGGGGTCTACCAGACGCACTACCTGTTGAACGGCAACGCGTATCTCACGCGGCAGATGGGCCGCAGTTGGTCCGGCCGCCTCCGGTTCGAGCGCGGCGTGCAGTTTGTTCCCGGGTTCGGGAGTCCGTTCAATGCCGACACCGTCTCCGCCAGCCTCGACGGCTACGCGGGGCTTCGGCAGCGTCTGAGCTTCGGCGCGTCGTACAGCAACGGCCAGGTGGGGATCGCGTTGTCGGGCCAGAACTATCGGTCCTATAACGCGACGGCCGACTACCAGTACGCCCTGAGCTCGTACATGGCCTTGTCGGCCAATTACACCTACTACCGCTACTGGTTCGCCGACGCGGTCCCGTTGCCGACGGGACTCAACCGCGGGCTGAACCGGCAGAGCGTGCGCGTCGGCTTGAGTTTCTGGTTGCCGTTGGTGAGGTAGTTCCTCGAGCCCAAGGGCTCGAGCCAATAGCGAGGTTCCTGTGCTGCCAGGCAAGAAGTACGCTCCCGAGGACATCCTCCGAATCGTCTGGCGTCGGAAATGGCTGATCCTGCTGCCGTTCGTCGCCGTCACGGCCGCCACGATCCTGGTCGCCTGGTTCCTCCCGGACCGGTACCGCTCCGACACGCTCATCCTGGTGGTGCCGCAGCGGGTCCCCGAGTCCTACGTCAGGTCCACGGTGACGACGAGCATCGAGGAGCGGCTGTCGTCGATCAGCCAGCAGATCCTCAGCCGCACGCGCCTCGAGCGGATCATCCAGGAGTTCAATCTCTACCCGCAGGAGCGCCGGCGCTACACGATGGAGGACGTCGTCGACCAGATGAAGAACCGGGACATCGAGGTCCAGGTGATCAAGGGCGACGCCTTCCGTGTGAGCTACGTGTCGGCCAATCCCCGGCTGGCCATGAAGGTGGCCGACAGGCTGGCGACGGCCTTCATCGACGAGAGCCTCACCGATCGGACGGTCCTGGCCGAATCGACGAGCAGCTTCCTCGAGACGCAGCTCGAGGACGCCCGGCGCAACCTCGAGGAGCACGAGCGGAAGCTGGCCACCTACAAGGTGCAGCACGCCGGCGAGCTGCCCACCGAGCGCGACTCCAACATGCAGACGATCAACAACCTGCAGATGCAGGTGCAGGCGGTCATCGAATCGGTGAACCGCGACAAGGATCGTCGCTACCAGGTGGACAAGACCGTCGGCGAGCTCTCGACCGTCCCGTCGTCGGCGACGACGGTCACCATCTCCGGCGACGACCCGACCAGCGTGGCCGGCGGCTCGACGGCCGACCAGATCGAGGGGGCGAAGGCCTCGCTGCGCATTCTCGAACTCCGCTACACGCCCGACCACCCGGACGTGAAGCGCATGAAGCGCGTCATCCGCGACCTCGAGGCGAAACTGCAGGCCGAGTCGCTCCAGCGCCCGGTCTCGGGAGGGTCGGCGGGGCCGGCGACGCCCGCGGAGGCCGCCCGCATGGTTCGCCTCAAGGACGCCCAGGGGGAGCGCGACAACCTCGACCGCCAGATCGCGGCAAAGCAGGCGGAGGAGAAACGGCTGCGGGGCCTCATCACCGCCTACCAGGGGCGGATCGAGGCGACGCCGGCCCGCGAATCCGAGCTGACCAGCCTGATGCGGGACTACGACACGATCCGCCGCACCTACGAGACGCTGCTCACCAAGCAGCAGGACTCCAAGGTGGCGGCCAACCTCGAACGCCGGCAGATCGGCGAGCAGTTCCGCACGCTCGACCCGGCGCGGCTTCCCGAGAAACCGATCAGCCCGAACCGGCCGATGATCGACCTGCTCGGCGCGATGGCGGGGCTGGGCCTGGGCCTGGCGCTGGTGGCGCTGCTCGAGTACCGCGACACCAGCTTCCGGACCGACGACGACGTGGTCAGCGTGCTGTCGCTGCCCGTGGTGGCCGTCATTCCGCTGATGCTGAACTCGACCGAGCGTCGCACGCTCCGGAGGCGGCGGATGCTGGTCGGCGCGGCGACGACGACGGTGGTGGTGGGACTGGTGGCCGTCGGGGCCTACCTCTTCTTGTGGTGGCGGTTCTAGGCCATGTACGAACGATTCTTCGGCCTTCGCGAGCGCCCGTTCGACCTCACGCCGAACCCGCGGTACCTGTACCTGACGGCCGGGCACCGGGAGGCGCTGAGCAACCTGCAGTACGGCATCGTCGGGCGACGGGGCATGACGCTGCTCGTCGGCGAGGCGGGCACCGGGAAGACGACGGTCGTGCGCGCCGCGCTCGACGCGGTGGCCGGTCCGTCGGTGCGCTGCGTCTACGTGAGCAACCCCGTGCTGACGCGGGCGGAGTTCTACGAGTTCCTGGCGCAGAAGTTCGGGCTGAGCGCCCAGGCGGAGGCCTCGAAGGCGCGGTTCCTGTTCGAGCTCGAGGAGAGCGTGCTGGACCGCCACCGGGCCGGCGGCGTGACGGCGCTCGTCATCGACGAGGCCCAGAGCCTTCCGCACGAACTGCTCGAGGAGGTCCGGCTGCTGGCCAACTTCGAGACCGAGACCGAGAAACTGCTGCCGGTGGTCCTCGCCGGGCAGCCCGAGCTGGCCTCGCGGCTCGAGCACGAGGCCCTGCGGCAGCTCAAGCAGCGCGTGGCGCTCAGGTGCGACCTCTCGGCGCTCGACATCCGCGAGACCGCGTCCTACATCGCGGGCCGGATCGCGATTGCCGGCGGCGACAGCGCCCGGATCTTCACGCGCGAGGCGGTGCAGGTGATCTACGAGCGGTCGGCCGGGATCCCGAGGACCATCAGCGTCATTTGCGACAACGCGCTGGTCAGCGGGTTCGCCGCCGGGGTGAGGCCCGTCGGGGCTTCCCTGGTGCTCGAGGTCTGCCGGGATTTCAGGCTGCCGCAATTCAAGACCACCGAACTCGCGCCGGCCGCGCCGGCGCCTCACGCGACGGGGTCGGACGGCGCGGGGGCGCCGAGGCCATCGAACGGTTCGGGCCCCCGAACGGCGAACGTGCTGATCCCCGCCGCGCCCGGGAGCGAAACGGCCGACGACGAGCCGCTCGAGCACCCGCGCGCGCACGGCTTGTTCAGCTATTACGCGAAGAAGAAGCGGCGGTTCTCCTTCTTCGGGTAGCAATCGGGCGGCGGACGGTCGCCGCAGTGAATCGGTGTGCAAGGATGGGTGACGACCAATGAGCCGAATCGAGGAAGCGCTCAAACGCGCGGCTGGCAACACGGGCGGCCCGGCGCCAACGGGGTCCGCGCCGGACCCGACAGCGGACGTGTTCCGCGACCCGTGGGCCGTCGCTGACGAGGTCGAAGCGGACACGGTCGCGGCTGCGCCGCCGGAACCGATGGCGCATGTCGGGGACGTCGCATTCCGCGAAGCACGCCTGGAGGATGTGGCGCCGCCGCCACCCAGGTCGATGCCGCCGCCGCCGGTGCCGCCGCCGGTGCAGGCCGCGCCGCCGCTGCCACCGCCCCAACCGGTGCGATCGGCTCCAATGCCGCCGCCCGCGCCGGTACAACCGGCCCCGATGCCACCGCCGGGGCCGCGCCGGTGCAGGCCGCGCCGCCGCTGCCACCGCCCCAGCCGGTACAATCGGCTCCAATGCCGCCGCCGCCCGCGCCGGTGCAGACGGCGCCGCCGCTGCCGCCGCCCGCGCCGGTGCAGACGGCGCCGGTGCGGACGGCGCCGATCGAGACCGTGCCAGAGCCAAAGCAGCCGGAGCCGGCGACGCCGGACACGCCGGCGGCCTCAGGGCCCACGATGGCGCTCTTCCAGGGGTTCGATCCGAGCGTCGCCGAGAAGATCGTCTCCACCGCGGACATCCGCCCGGCCTTCGTCGAGCAGTACCGCAAGCTGGCCGGCATGCTTCACCACCAGCAGCTCGGCACGAACATCAAGGTCGTGATGGTGACCAGCGCGCTGGCGGGCGAGGGGAAGAGCCTGACGGCCACGAACCTCTCGCTGACCTTCTCGGAGTCCTATCGGCGGAACGTGCTGCTCATCGACGGCGACCTGCGTCGCCCGACGCTGCACGAGACGTTCCAGGTGCCGAACACGTCGGGGCTCGGCGACGGTCTCCGCGCCGAGAAGGAGGAGAAGCTCACGCTGGTGCAGGTGTCGCCGCGGCTGACGCTGCTCACCGCGGGCCGGCCGGACCCCGACCCGATGAGCGGCCTCACCTCGGAACGCATGCGCCGGGTGATCGACGAGGCGGCCACGCGGTTCGAGTGGATCATCATCGACACGCCGCCCATCGGGCTGTTGCCCGATGCCCGGCTGCTCGCGGAGATGGCCGACACGACGCTGCTCGTCATCAACGCGACGAAGACGCCGTACCCGTTCATCCGCCGGGCGATCGACTCGATCGGCCGCGATCGGATCTTCGGCGTGGTGCTCAACCGCGCCGATCTCGATGTGGCCACGGGGGGCTATCACTACTACAAGTATTACGATTCGTACTCGAAGGACACCACCGGGGCCCTGGCACGCTGACCGGAGCTGGGGGACACTGACCGTCCGTTCGTATGGCAAAGATCCTGCGTCACCGCGTCTCGTGGCGGATGCTGCTGCTCATCGGCTGCGAGAGCGCGCTGATCGTCGAGGCCGTCGTCTTCGCGGCCTGGATCCGTCTCCAGGACGCGGCGTGGGACCTGATGGCCAACCAGCACGGCTGGTGGAAGGCGGCGCTCATCGCGGCCGTCTGCCAGATGTGTCTCTACTATTCCGACCTCTACGACCTGCGCGTGGTCGCGGACCGCCGCGAGCTGTTCGTCCGCGCCCTGCAGTCGCTCGGCGCGGCGTCCCTCATCCTGGCCCTCCTCTACTACATCAACCTCGATCTCGCGCTCGGCCGGGGCGTGTTCCTGATCGCCGCCGCGTTCGTGGTGAGCATCATCGTCGGCTGGCGCGTGGCCTTCAAGTGGCTGGCGGGCCGGGCCCGCCCCGTCGAGCGGCTGCTGCTGGTCGGCACCGGCGTCGCGGCCGCCGACCTCGCGCGCGAGCTGCACGGGCGGCGGGAGGAGCTCGGCGTGGACATCGTCGGGTTCGTCGACGCCGAGCCCGTCCGGGTGGGGCCTCCGCTCGTCGGCGTGGACATCATCGGGTCGGTGGACGACATCCCCGCGATCGTGCGCGACCGCGAGGTGGACCGCGTCGTCGTCAGCCTGGCCGAGGCGCGCGGGAAGCTGCCGATGGACCGGCTGCTCGAGATGAAACTGGCCGGCGTGCGGTTCGACCACCTGGCGACGGTGTACGAGGAGTACACGGGGAAGATCGCCGTCGAGAACCTGCGCCCGAGCTGGCTGATCTTCTCGGAGGGGTTCCGGAAGTCGCGGGCGATCTCCTCGATCAAGCGGGCCACGGACATCGCGGCCGCCAGCGTTGGCCTCCTGCTGGCCTCGCCGTTCGTGCTGATTTGCGCCGCGATGGTCAAGCTGACTTCCGCCGGACCGGCGCTCTACCACCAGGTCCGCGTGGGCCAGCACGGCCGGGACTTCAACGTCCACAAGTTCCGGTCGATGCGCCAGGACGCGGAGGCCGCGACGGGCGCCGTCTGGGCGAAGGCCGGCGACGACCCGCGGGTCACCACGGTGGGGCGGATTCTCCGGCGGACCCGCCTCGACGAGATCCCGCAGCTCTGGAACGTCCTGGTCGGCGACATGAGCCTGGTCGGGCCGCGCCCGGAACGCCCGGAGTTCGTGAAGGACCTGACGGTGCAGATCCCGTTCTACGGGCAGCGGCACGTCGTCAAGCCCGGGCTGACCGGCTGGGCCCAGGTGCGCTACGCCTACGGTGCGAGCGTCGAGGACTCGATGGAGAAGCTGCAGTACGACCTGTTCTACATCAAGAACCTCTCGATGGCGCTCGATCTCTATATCATCGTCGAGACCATCAAGACGGTCCTCATGAGACGGGGGTCTTAGGTGGCTCACCAGCGCCCTCGAAGGCTCAAGGCTCAGGGCCCGGCCATCCTCAATGCCCTGACGGTGGACGTCGAGGACTACTACCAGGTGTCGGCGTTCGAGCGGGTGGTGGCGCGCGATCGCTGGCACGAGTACGAGAGCCGTGTCGCCGCCAATACCGACCGCCTGCTCGGGGTCTTCGACGAGTTCAACGTGCGGGCGACGTTCTTCGTCCTCGGGTGGGTGGCCGAGCGCGACCCGTCGATCGTCCGCCGGATCGCCGCGGCCGGGCACGAGGTGGCGTCGCACGGCTACGGGCATCGGCTGATATACGATCAGCAGCCGGCCGTGTTTCGCGAAGACGTGCGCCGCGCCCGCCAGATCCTGCAGGAGGCTTCCGGGCAGCCGGTGGTCGGCTACCGCGCCCCGAGCTTCTCGGTCACCGGCAGGTCGATGTGGGCGCTGGACGTGCTGATCGAGGAGGGCTACACGTACGACACGAGCATCTTCCCGATCCGGCACGACCGCTACGGGATCCCCGACGCCCCGCGGCACCCCTACTGGATCGCCCACCGTTCTGCCGGGGACCATCAGGGGATCCTCGAGATTCCAGGTTCGACGATCCGCCTGTTCGGCGCCAACCTGCCGGTGGCCGGCGGCGGCTACTTCCGGCTGCTGCCCTACTGGTGGACGCGCTTCGGCATCCGCCGCCTGAACGGGACGGAGGGGAAGCCCGCCGTGTTCTACATGCACCCGTGGGAGGTGGACCCGGGGCAACCGCGGCTGCAGGGCTCGCGCCTCAGCCGATTCAGGCATTACCGCAACCTGGCGAAGACCGAGAGCCGCCTGCGCCGGCTGCTGGCCGATTTCACGTTCGGCCCGCTGGTCGAGGCTGTCCGCGCTCCCGTTCCGAAGGCGGCGTGACCCTGGCCGGGCCGTCGGGCCGGGCCGTTCCTGGAGGACCACTCATCTTGCACGTGACTTTCTTCGACCGTATCCGCACGCGGCAGGCCGTCGTCGGCATCGTGGGACAGGGCTACGTGGGTCTGCCGCTGGCGCTCGTGTTCTCGGAAGCCGGGTTCCGGGTGGTGGGGTTCGACCTCGATCCCGTCAAGGTCGACGCGCTCAACCGCGGAGTCTCTTACATCAAGCACATCGGCGCCCAGCGCGTGGCGTCGGCGGTCGAGACCGGACGCTTCCGGGCGAGCACCGACCTCGACGGTCTGAAGGCGTGCGACGCCGTGCTCATCTGCGTGCCGACGCCGCTCGGCGCTCACCGCGAGCCCGACCTCTCCTTCGTCATCGACAGCACCAGGGCCGTGGCGGCGCGCCTGCACGCGGGCCAGTTGGTCGTCCTCGAGTCGACGACGTACCCGGGAACCACCGACGAGGAATGCCTGCCGATCCTCGAGGCGACGGGGCTCAAGACCCCTGACGACTTCCTGCTGGCCTTCTCGCCGGAGCGCGAAGACCCGGGCAACCCCGAGTTCCACACGAAGACCATCCCGAAGGTGGTGGGGGGCGTGAACGCGGCCTCCACCGAGGCGGCGACCGCGCTCTATCGGGCCGCCATCGACACCGTGGTCCCCACGTCCTCGGCACGCGTGGCCGAGGCGTCGAAGCTGCTCGAGAACATCTTCCGATCGGTCAACATCGCGCTGGTCAACGAGCTGAAGATGACGTTCGACCAGATGGGGATCGACGTGTGGGAGGTCATCGAGGCGGCCAGGACCAAGCCGTTCGGCTTCAAGCCGTTCTACCCGGGGCCCGGCCTCGGCGGCCACTGCATCCCGCTGGACCCGTTCTACCTCTCGTGGAAGGCGGCCGAGTACGGCATCTGGGCCCGCTTCATCGAGCTGGCCGGCGAGATCAACACCCACATGCCGCGGTACGTCGTCGAGAAGACCGTGAAGGCGCTGAACGCGGCGGGGAAGAGCATCCGGGACGCGAAGGTCGTGGTGCTCGGCCTCGCCTACAAAGAGGACATCGACGACGACCGCGAGTCGCCGTCCTACGAGATCATCGAGCTGCTGCAGGAGGCGGGCGCCCGGGTCGCGTACTGCGACCCCTACTTTCCGAAGGCCCGGCCCGGCCGGAAGCACAAGCTCGAGATGTCCTCGATCCCATGCACGGCGGACGCGTTCGCGCGCTTCGACGCCGCGGTGCTGTCCACCGGTCACCAGCAGTTCAAGGACCCGGCCCTCTACGAGGGGGTGGGAATCGTCGTCGACAGCCGCAACGTCGTGAAGCTCCCGGTGGGTTCGAAGACGACCGTGGTGAAAGCGTAGTTGTCGGGCCGGGCCTGAGCCCCGGCCGGGGAGGACGTCGTGAATCTGGGAGTCATTGGCAGTGGATACGTCGGCCTGGTCAGCGGGGCCTGCTTCGCGGACTTCGGCCACTCGGTCGTCTGCGTGGACCTCGACGCGGCGCGCGTGGAGCGCCTCAAGCGCGGCGAGGTGCCCTTCTACGAGCCCGGGCTGGCCGAGATCGTCCAGCGCAACGCCGCGGCCGGCCGGCTCACCTTCACGACGAGCCTGGCCGAGGCGGTCGCGAACTCCCTGGTGATCTTCCTGGCCGTGGGCACGCCGGAGAGCGAGACCGGCGACGCCGACCTGTCCCAGGTGGATGCGGCGGCCAGCGAGATCGCCACGCACATGGACGGCTACCGGGTGATCGTGACCAAGAGCACGGTGCCGGTCGGCACCGGCGCGCGGCTCCGGGAGATCATCTCCGCGAGCCTGCCGCGACCCGTGGCGTTCGACGTGGTGTCGAACCCGGAGTTCCTCCGGGAAGGGTCGGCGATCAACGACTTCATGCGGCCGGACCGCGTCGTCATCGGGACGAGCAGCGACCAGGCGGCGGCGATCATGCGGGAGATCTACCGGCCCCTCTACCTGATCGAGACGCCGGTCATCATGACGGCGGTCGAGACGTCGGAGACGATCAAGTACGCGTCGAATGCGTTCCTCGCCGTCAAGATCAGCTTCATCAACGAAATCGCCAATCTCTGCGACAAGACCGGCGCCGACGTCCACGTCGTGGCGAAGGGCATGGGGCTCGACAAGCGGATCGGGTCGAAGTTCCTGCACCCCGGACCCGGCTACGGCGGGTCGTGCTTCCCGAAGGACACGCGGGCGCTGGCGGCCATCGGCGCGAGCCACGGTGTCGCACAACAGATCGTCGAGACCGCCATTGCCGTGAACGAGCGGCAGCGGGACACCGTGCTGGCGAAGCTCCGGTGGGCGGTCGGCGATCTCGACGGCAAGGTGATCGGCGTGCTCGGCCTGGCGTTCAAGCCCAACACGAGCGACGTCCGCGAGTCGCCCGCGCTGCACCTCTGCAAGCGGATCGTCGCGGCCGGCGGCTCGGTCAGGGGGTTCGACCCGGTGGCGTCCGAGGAGGCGTCGCACGTGCTGTCCCGCCTGGGCCCGGCCGTCCACTACGCCAGGGACGCCTACGATGCGGCCACGTCCGCGGACGCGCTGCTCGTGATGACCGAGTGGAACGAGTTCAGGACGCTCGACCTCGCGAGGCTGAAGGGGCTTCTCAGGCGGCCGGTCATCGTGGACGCGCGCAACGTGCTCGACCCGGAGGCGGTGAGGGCTCTCGGGTTCTACTACGTGGCCATGGGGCGCGGGCTGGCTCCGGCTCCGGTTCCGATCCCGGTCGTCTCCTAGGGCGCGGACGGAGTCACTGCCGTGTCGAATGCTGCTGCCGGCGGCGCGTTGCGAGTCGAGGCGGTTTCCGAGGCGCGCGCCGCCGAGTGGGATGCGTACGTCGCGGCCCATCCCGACGCCAGCGGGTACCACCACTGGTGCTGGCGAGGCCTGTTCGAACGCGTCTTCGGCCACGAGACCATCTACCTCGCCGCGAGGCGCGGGGCGAACGGTGTGCCATCGGTAGGGCGAGGCCGCGCGGAATCGGTAGGGCGAGGCTTCAGCCTTGCCGAGGGCGAGGTGCCCGCGCCGAATCGTCGGCGTCCTCCCTCTCGTCAGCTTCAGGAGCCTGCTGTTCGGCAGGTTCCTGGTGTCCCTCCCGTTCGTGAACTACGGCGGCGTGCTGGCGAGCGACGACGAGGCGGCGCGGGCCCTGGCCGAGGCCGCGCGCGTCGAAGCGGCGCGCCGCGGGGCCGCCTCGGTCGAACTGCGCCACACGCGCCGCCTGTTCCCGGACCTGCCCGTCAAGCAGCACAAGGTCGCGATGACGCTGGCCCTGCCGGGCGACGCCGAGACGGCGTGGAAAGGATTCGACAACAAGGTCAGGAACCAGGTCAGGAAGGCCGAGAAGAGCGGCTTCACCACCGCGGCGGGCGGCGCCGAACTCGCCGGCGATTTCTTCACGGTCTTTGCGCGCAACATGCGCGACCTCGGCACGCCGGTCTACCCGAGGCGCCTGTTCGAGGAGGTCCTCGGGACCATCCCGGAGTCGCGCGCCTTCGTCGTCCGCCTGAATGGCTCGCCGGTCGCGGCCGGCCTGACCATCGGCTACCGCAGGTCGGTGGAGAACCCGTGGGCCTCGTCGCTGCGTGAGTACCGGTCGCTCAACCCGAACATGCTGCTCTACTGGACGATGCTGCAGGACTCGATGGCGCGCGGGTTCCGCGTGTTCGACTTCGGGCGCTCCACTCCCAATGAAGGCACCTACCAGTTCAAGAAGCAGTGGGGAGCCGTCGAGAGCCCGTTCTGCTGGGAGTACATCCTGCAGTCGGGCGGGACGCTGCCGGACCTCAGCCCGAAGAGCGCCAGGTTCTCGCTGGCCGTCTCCGCGTGGCAGAAGCTCCCCCTGGCCGTGGCAGGCGCGCTGGGGCCGCGGATCGTGCGGAACATCCCATGAGCCAATCGACCCCGAGATCGGTCCCGCTGTTCCTCGCGGCTCCCGGGCCGGGCGTCGGCGCCCGGCGCGGAGAGCCCATCACCGTCGGTGTCCCGCTGCCGCGAGGCCTGCAGCAATCAACCGAATCGTGGTGGATTCGCGGACAGGACGGCCGCGGGATTCCCGCGCAGTTCAGAGTGCTCGACCGCTGGGGCGACGGCAGCATCCGCTGGACGCTCGTGGACTTTCACGCCGACGTGCGGGAGATTCCCGGCTCGGTGGACGTGCGATTCGACGGAAAGCCCGGACAGAGTCCCGGCGGCCCGCAGCCCCTCTCGACATCGAACGAGGGAACGAATCTCATCGTCCACACCGGCCCGCGCGTCTTCCGGTTCGCGCCCGGCGCGGCCGTCCCGTTCGAGGCCGTCGGTCCCGGCGCACCCGCCGGCCCGGGCGCCCGCGTCGAACTCCGGGCGAGCGACGCGAGCGGCGCCCCGGTGCCAGTGACCTGGCTGGGCGCGTCGCTCGAGGAAGAGGGTCCGGTCCGCACGTCGGTGCGCGTGAAGGGGACCGGGAAGATGGCCGACGGAAGCGCGATCGACCTCACGCTCCGATGCCACTTCCACGCCGGGTCGCCCGTCGTTCGCGTGCTCCTCACGGTCAGGAATCCGCGGCGCGCCGAACATCCGGGCGGCTACTGGGAACTGGGTGATCGGGGCTCGGTCCTCCTCCAGGACCTCAGCCTGGCGGTGCTGCCGTCCGCGCCAGTGGAGGCCGTCCGCTGTTCGGCCGAGCCGCACCTGCCGCCCGCGCGGGCGGTGAAGCGCGTCCACGCCTACCAGGACTCGAGCGGCGGCGAGAACTGGCAGAGCCGGAACCACGTGAACCGCGACGGCGTCGTGCCGAACGCCTTCCGCGGGTACAGGCTCGAACTCGACGGCGTCCAGTCCGGCGGGCTGCGCGCGACGCCGGTCGTGCTCCTCGACGGCAGCGGGGGAGCGCCGGAGGTCGGCGTCGCCGTTCCGGCGTTCTGGGAGAACTTCCCTCGGGTCGTCGAAGCCGATCCGTCGCAGCTGCGGGTCGGGTTCTGGCCGCGCGAGTACGCGAGCCCCCACGAACTGCAGGGCGGCGAGCAGAAGACGCACGAGTGCTATCTCGCGTTCGGGCCCGACCCGGTCTCCGACGTGCCGCTCGACTGGTGCCGCCGGCGACTGGTGGCGCACGCGTCACCCGAGTGGTACGCGGAAGCCGAGGCGGTCCCGTACCTCACGCCCGCTTGCGACGACCCGAACCGGGCCTACGTGGCACTGGTCAACGCGGCCATCGACGGCGCCGACACCTTCTTCGCCAAGCGCGAGAAGGTGGACGAATACGGCTGGCGCCACTTCGGCGACATCTACGGCGATCACGAGGCCGTTTACCCCGTCACGCCGGTGCGCTGGCCACTGGTCTCGCACTACAACAACCAGTACGATCCGGTCGGCGGCTTCGCCGCTCAGTTCATGCGCAGCGGCGACCTGCGCTGGTGGAGCCAGTGCGGCGAGCTGGCCCGGCACGTGGTGGACATCGACCTCTACCACACCGACGAGGACAAGGCCGCGTACAACCACGGCCTCTTCTGGCACACGGTGCACTACGTGGACGCCGGAAGGGCCACCCACCGGACCTACCCGCGAGCGAAGGGTTCGAACGGCGGGGGACCGGCATCCGAGCAGAACTACCCGTCCGGCCTGGCCCTGCACTACCTGATGACCGGCGACGAGGCCTGCCGTGAGGCAGCCGTCGGCCTGGCGCGGTTCGTCATCGACATGGACGACGGCAGCCAGTCGGTGTTCCGGTGGCTCGCCCGCGGTGCCACGGGCCTGGCCAGCGCCTCGCGGACGCCGCTCTACCACGGCCCCGGCCGCGGGTCCGGCAACTCGCTCAACGCGCTCGTGGACGGCCACCGCCTGACCGGCGACCGCCGGTTCCTCGACAAGGCGGAGGAGATCGTCCGCCGGTGCGTGCACCCGGACGACGACATCGAATCGCTGCACCTGCTGGACGCCGAGAACCGCTGGTTCTACACGATGTTCCTCCAGGCGCTCGCGAAGTACCTGGACCACAAGGCGCAGCTCGGCCAGCTCGACGAAGCCTACGCCTACGGCCGCGTGACGCTGCTGCACTACGCGCGCTGGATGGCCGCGCACGAGTACCCGTTCCTCGAGAAGCCCGAGATCCTGGACTACCCCACCGAGACGTGGCCCGCGCAGGACATGCGGAAGTGCGAGGTGTTCCAGGCGGCGTCACGCCACGCCGAGGCGGACGAGCGGCGGCTGCTCGCCGAGCGCGCGGCGTTCTTCTTCGACGACGTGGTCCGGACGCTGTCCGGCATGCCGACGCGAACGCTGGCACGCCCGGTCGTGCTGCTGCTCTCGTACGGCCACTCGCGGGCGTGGTTCGCGGCGCATCCCGACGCGTCGGCTCCGGGCCCGGTCGCGACGAGGGTGAACGTCCCGCCCCGGGTGCCCTTCGTGCCGCAGAAGGTCAGGGCGATGACGCGGGCGAAGATGATGGTGGCCGCGGCGGCGCTGATCGCGCTGGCCGGTGCGGCAGGACTGGTGGCCTGGCTGATCTTCTGACGATCAACGGTTGCGGATGACCCGGGCCGGCACGCCCGCGGCGATCGCGCGCTCCGGGATCGGCTTGGTCACGACCGACCCGGCGCCGACCACCGAATCCCGTCCGATATCCGCCATCACGACAGCCGCGCTCCCGACCCAGCTCCCTTCGCCGATCTCGATGAGCGTGAGCGTGCCGGCCTGGTCGCGGATGGGGGTCTCGACGTCGCCGGTCCCGTGCGTCTGCATGCCGCTCGGCACGTGAACGCCGGCGGCCAGCAGGACGTTGCGGCCGAGGTGGACCAGGCCCAGGTGACAGCCGGGGCCCACGTACGCGTTCTCGTCGATCCTCGCCCCGGCCTTCGAGAAGACCGTGCCCCAGCAGATGGCCGCCGTCGGGTGGCAACCGGCGATGGCGTGCGCGAGAAAGGCCCGCCGCAGGTACTGGCCCCGGATTCCGGGGATGCGGGCGAGCGACTGCGTGGCGCCCTCGAGCGCCCGGTCCCGGCCGACGAGCGCGGACCAGAACTTGAAGGACAGGATTCGGGGCAGGACGACCAGGAAGGCCGCCGCCCGCGCGGCCGACTTCAGGAGGTCTCTCATCGGTTCACCTGCCGGACTCGATGGCGGGGGACATCGACCGAAGCCGCCCGGCCACCAGCTCGTCGTACACCGCTTCGACTTTGCGCATCCGGTTCGCGAACGACAACTCGCCCTCGACGCGGCGCCTGGCCGACGACGCGCGCTCGCGGGTGGTCTCCGGTTTGCCCAGGGCCTCCTGGATGGCGCCTGCCAGGCCACCTTCGTCGCCGATGGCGACGATCAGCGCTTCCCGCCCGTGGCGCGCCAGCTCCGCGGTGCCGCCCGCCTCGGTGGCGACGATCGGCGTCTCGAACGCCATCGCCTCGAGAACGGAGTTCGGCGTTCCTTCGTAGTCGCTGGCCTGGACGAAGAGGTCCATCGCGTGGTGCAGCCGGGCGACGTCGCGCACGTGCCCCAGCAGCTTGAAGCGATCCCCGAGACCGGCGGCCGCGGCCTGCGCTTCGATGGCGGCGCGGGCGCTGCCCTCCCCGGCGATGACCAGCGTCGCATGCGGGAAGTCCGGCGCCACCCGCGCGAACGCGCGCACGAGCATGGGGAAGTTCTTCTGCGGTTCCAGCCGGCCGACGCTGCCGAGAACGACGGCGTCGTCCGGCAGGCCGAACGAGGCCCGCGCCTCGGCTTCCCTGGCGCGGTCGCGCCGGAACGCCTCGTGGTCGATGCCGTTCAGGACCACCGTGACGCGGTCGTCGCGCGCGCCGGCCGCGACGAGCGTGCGCTTGATCTCCGACGAGACCGCGATCACGCGCGGGTAGCGGGCGAGCACCCAGCGGTCGCCGGGGTAGTAGACCCGGCGCTCCCGAAGGCTGTGCCCGGTCCAACCGTGCGCCGTCGCCAGGGGGATGATCCCGTCCGCCCTGGCCAGCAGGTACGCCAGCAGGTCCGTCTTGTACTCGTGCGCGTGGACGATGTCGATCTGCCGGTCGCGCACCAGCTGCCTGAGCGGCGACCAGATGGCGGGGTCGAGGGACCGGCGTTCGCGAATCTCGACGTAGTCGACCGGAAGGCCGTTCGCCCGCTGGTCGATGTGGAACGTCTCGTCCCGCTGGTCGCGGATGTAGCAGACGGTGACGGCGTAGCGCGACGCGTCGGTCCGGGCGCTGCCGAGCAGGATCGTCTTCTCCGGGCCGCCGCCGGTGCCGCGGACGCTGCGGAGTTCGAGGACACGGATGGGACGGCCAACAGTCGTCATCTCAGGCTCCAGCGCTCTCCCGGCGTGTCCGGTGCGTGGCCCGCGACGACGAGAGCCAGCGCCCGTCCCAGTTCGTACGCACACGCCACGGCCGCGTTCTGCGGAAGAGATCGCCATCCCGATTGCGCCCCGTCGCGGCGGGTCATCCGCGCCGCCCGGAGGGCGACGCTCGCCGCCATCAGCACGAGGCACGCGGCGCTCACGCGCAACCCTCCCCACGCGGCTCCCGGAACGCCCGCCAGGGCTCCCACGAGGCAGGCGAGGTTCACGACCGGGATGACGAGGCTCGGCAGGGCTCCGAGGCCGAGCGGTCCGCGCAGGGTCACGCGGATGTTGTCGCGTCCCCGCCACAGCTCGCCGGCGAACACGGCCGTGAGCGTCGCCGGATCCCCGAAGTGCACGCTTCGCATCCGGTCGTCGCTCAGGAGCCGGTACCCGGCCAGCCGAAGCCGGTTGCAGAGATCGACGTCCTCGCAGGTCTCGAGCATGGTGTCGAAGCCGCCGACGCGGTCGAACGCGTGCTTCCAGACGGCCAGGTTCCCGCTTCCGAGCCAGTCGGTGTCCACGATGCCGCGGAGCCTGGGGCGGAAGCGGTCGTAGGCTCGCTGAACCCACGTGGCGCGTTCCGGCGCGACGTAGGCCAGGCCGGCAGCTCCAACCCCGTCGAGCGACAGCGACGAGGCCGCCGCCGTCAGCCAGCCGCTCGCGATGGCATGGTCCGCGTCGATGAAGGCGAGGATGTCGGTCGTCGCCTCCTGCGCCGCCCGGTTGCGAAGCTGCGCCACCGAGAGGCCCGGCAGGTCGAGCACCCGCGCGCCGGAGCGGCGCGCCACCTCCGCCGAGTCGTCGCGCGAACCGTTGTCGGCGACCAGGACCTGCCGGCTTCCCGGGTAGGGATCGCGCGCCACCGACTCGAGGCAGCGGGCCAGGCGTGCCGCGTCGTCCCTCACGGGGATGACGACCGTCACCGACGGGCGTTCCCCGCCACCGGGCGACGCCGGAGCCGCGGCGCTCACCGGGCATCCCCGGCTGGAGCGACGCCGCGACGACTGGCGGCGGCCGCGTAGCGGTTCCAGTACTTCCGAACCGTGTCGTCGAGGCGGAACGTGTCCTCGACGCGGCGGCGGCCGGCCCGGCCCATCGCGGCCGCGTCGGCCGGGGCGTCGAGCAGGCGGCCCATCGCGTCGGCCGCGGCCCCGTGGTCTCCTCTCGGCACCAGCACGCCATCGACGCCCTGCCGGACGATATCCGGGTTGCCGCCGACCTCGGTGACGACCACGGGCAAGCCGGTGGCCATCGCCTCCAGGAGGGTGATGGAGGCCGCCTCGCTCACCGAGGTCAGCGCGAACACGTCGGCCGCCTGGAGAAGGGCCGGCACGTCGGTGCGGACGCCCAGGAAGCGCACCCGGCCGGCCAGGCCGAGCGATGCCGTCTTCGCCTCGAGTTCGGCCCGGAGCGGCCCGTCGCCGGCGAGCGCAGAGATCGACGTCCGGGCGGGTCGTGGCCAGCGCCGCGAACGCCTCGAGGAGCATCCGGTGGTCCTTCACCGGGTGGAACCGAGCCACGCAGATGACCAGGCGTCGGTCCGCAGGCAGGCCCAGGGCCGCCCGCGCGGCGCGCCTGTCGGCGTCCGGCCGGTAGCGCTCGACGTCGATCCCGTTCTCGATGACCTCCATCGGCCGGCCGTCGAAGCCGTCCTTCTCGGCCAGGCTCCGCACGCTGAAGCCGCAGACCCCGTTGACCTCGTCGGCCAGGCGCGAGAGCACCATGTGGTTCAGCAGCCTGCGGCGCGGCGTGACGACGTCCGGGTAGTGCCGGCCGTGCTCGGTGAACATGAGGTGGAAGCGCCCCATGTTCCGCATCTTGGCCAGCGCCGAATAGAAGAACGGGGTGTACTGGTGCGCGTGGACGATTTCGACGCCGCGTTCGCGGACCTCGCGCGCCAGGCGCATCGCCACGGCCCAGTCGAGGCCCGGGCGGCGCCCGAGGGCGACGACCGGGACACCGTCGGCCTGCATCCGCTCGCCAAGCTGGCCGACGCCGTCGAGACACAGCACCACCGGGTCGATGCGCGCCCGCAGCCGCAAAATTGTCTCGGCGACGAGCATCTCCGCGCCCGCGACCTGCATCACGTGGAGGACGAAGCCGACCTTGACACGGGCGCTGCCTGCGGCCGTCATGCCCGCACCTCAGGAATGCCGGCGGCGGCCGGCGCCGCAACGGCCCCGGCGACCGCCGCGTGCTCCCGGGTCAACACGCCCAGCTGCGCGCCGATCAGCAGCAGGAGATACGGCAGCTCGAAGACCTCGAGGGACAGGAAGAAGGCCCCGACGCAGAACACGAGCAACGCGCCCTCGACGCCGGCGGCCATGCAGTAGATCCGCCAGGAGTCCGGATCGGTGCGTGGCCTGACGCGCCGGCGCGTCCTCCTCAGCGACAGGAAGGACGATCCGATGGCGCACAGATACAACACCAGGGCCGGGTAGCCGCTGTCGGCGAGGGTCTGTAGGTACTGGCTGTGAATGGTGCGCCCTTGCAGGTCGGCGCCGTACTCGTAGGACGACAGGTTCGAGTTGCGGATCCCCGCCCCCGTGATCGGACGCGAGTTGGCGATGGCAATGGCGGCCTTCCAGCTCGCGAACCGGCTGTTCGCGCTCGCGTCCGACTGGTACGAGGACAACGTGAAGAACCGCTGCCTGATCTCGGTCCCCGCCAGGATCGGCACCAGCGACAGCAGCGCGATGGCGAACGCGGCGGCCTGCCATCGCCGGCGGCTCCGCAGGACGAACAGCGGCGAGGCGACGATCAGCGACACCATGGCGCCGCGCGAGTAGCTCATCAGCACGGCGTGGAGGAGCAGCGGCACGGCGATCGCGAACGCCCAGCGCCACCACCGGCGCACCGCCTCCCACGCATAAATGCAGATCGGCACGCCCATGGCGAGCATCAGCCCCGCGCCGTTGTTGTCGAGGCCTCCGTAGCCGCTGTGGAAGATGTCCAGCCGGCCCTGGACGAGATAGACGTAGTTGACCTCGTAGGCAATGTAGGCCAGCGACAGGCCGGCGAGCGTGTAGAGCACCCAGACCTGCCTGGGTCGTCTCACGACAATCGCGGCCACGGTGAACATCGTGAAGATCTTCAGGTACTCGATGAACCAGGGCCACGCCACCTCGCGGTTCTGCGCGGTGAAGTAGCTCAGGCAGACCCAGATGCCGAACAGCAGGACGAGCCAGTGCGTGCGCGACAGGCCACCGAAGTCCTCGCGATCGCCTGCGGGCGTGACCATGCCCATCAGGAGCGCCGGCGTGCCCAGGATGGCGGCGAGGGCCACCCACAGGGACCACTGGATCCCGCCCGGCAGCGCCCACTGCCAGAGATACTGGGGTCGGAGGACCGCGAACAGGTAGTAGACGGCGACCGGTACGAAGGGACCGGCGACGAATACCCCGCCAACCCCGATCGCGGTCAGCACGACCATGAACAGCGTCTGTTTCACGCCCGGGCTCCCTGGCCGACCGACTGCCGCAGCCGGTCGAGCGCCTTCCGTGCCGCGGCCACCCACGTGTGCTCGGCGACGACCCACTCCCGCGCGTCGAGGCCGGCCTGGATCCGCGTCCGCGGATCGCTCCAGAACGACTCGATGGCGCCGCACCAGTCCGCGGGCGAGTGCGCCACGCGTACCGGCGGCTGTCCGAGCAGACCGCCCAACGTCCTCGGCGTGCAGACGATGGCCTTGGCCATCGCCGCGGCCTCGAGGAGCTTGTTCTTGATCCCGCCGCCCGACACCAACGGCAGCACGACCACGGCCTGGCTGGCCACGGCCGCGCGAATGTCCGGCACATTGGCCTGCAGGCGAACCCCCGGCAAGCTGACGAGGCGCCGGATCTCTTCTCCCGGCTGGAACCCGATGATCGTGAACGTCGCCTGCGGGTGCCGCGCCCGGACGTCGGGCCAGACGTGGCGGCAGAACCATTCGAGCGCCTGGATGTTCGGCCCGAAGTCCAGGCGGCCCCAGAACACGCATGTCTCGGGCGCAACCTCGGCGTCGGCCGCGCCATAGAGTTCCGTATCGACGCCGTTGGGCAGGATGTCCACGTTGCGGACACCGGCGACCCACCGCATGGCGGTCGCATCGGGGGCCGACACGACCCAGACGCGATCGAGTCGTCGCCGGTGGGCGCGCTCGTAGAGCCCCTTGACGGTTGCCGTCTTCAACTCGGACCACGTGGAGGGCCTGGTCACCTGGACCTGCGAGCAATGGTGCCAGAACCACTCGTCAGCCGCATACCAGACACGGAGCGCCCCGTCGATCCCGCACAGCATCGGCAGCACGTCGAGACCGGACACGACCACGACATCGGCGCGGACGTCCCTGGCCGCCGCGGCGAACCCGGCGACCGTCGCCGTCGGCACACCCCAGTACCGACCTGTACCGTTCCTCGGCCCTCGTCGTGCGGAAGGCGCCGGGCGAAGGCGACCCGTTCCCGGGCAGGACGACGCACCGCTCGAGGTCGAGGCCAGCGATGGATTCGGGGGGCGGATCCTCCATCGTGGCGAGCGACACCTTGCAGCCCAGTTCGTTCAGGGCCTTCATCATGTTGAAGGTGTGGACGTCGTGCCCCGACGACCTCGGCCAGGCGAAACGGCGTTTGTAGAAGATGAGGTGCATCGGACCGCCAGACTGAAAGCGCCGCGAGTCGAGGTGTGCCGCAAGTGGACACCTTACTGTAATTCAATGACAATATCGGTCGTTCTCAGCCGTGAGAGTAGGTTGCAAATGGACGGTTTCCCAACGATTCCGCCTGGCACGGCGTTTGGTTAGTGGATGTGGCAGGTCTGTCTGCGATGTGGAGGAGAAGCCAGTGAAGCGACACCGCGGGTTCTCACGACGCCAGTTCATTTCCGCCGGACTGGCCGTTCCGGCCTGGGCGGCCGCCTCGCGGCTCGGATTCGGCGCCCCGCAGAGCCCGGCGCCGCCGACCAACGTGCGGGTCGGGATGAGGCCCGTCCTGAAGAGCACCGACCTGTCATACCTGGGCGCGTTTCATCTGCCCGCCGACGTGGGCGGCGCGGATCCCGGCTTCGGTCAGACTCTCGCCCTCCGCTATGTCGGCGGCCAGTTGCACTTCTTCTCGACCTTCGACAACGGGAACCTCTTCGAGGTCTCTGCCCCGGCGTTGAGCAAGAGCAGCATGGCCGAGGCGCCGCTCGTCAAGAACTGGGGGAACGTCTACGGCAACAAGCGGGTGACCGCCGTCCCCGACGGCAACACGTCGATCTGGGGCCTCTACTGGGACGAGCCCGACCAGCGTCTCTATTGGTCCTACGCCAACGCCTACAACGCGACCGACGGCAACGACCCGGTGTTCGGCTACTCGACCTTCAACGGCACGTCGAGCGCGACGGCTGGTCACTACTACCGCCTGGCGACCGGCGGGTGCAAGCAGGCCAACTGCGGCATCACCCCGATCCCGACCTGGTTCCAGAACCTCTATTGCCCGGGAAAACGGCTGGGCGCCGGGTTCGGCGGCTACCAGTCGATCATCAGCACCGGGCCGGTTTCCGTGGGTCCGGCGCTCAATGCGATCGCCGCGCCGACCGGCAACGAATCCGACGGCGCCTCGCTCGCCAACACCGTGCTGCTGGCCTATCCGTGGACCAGCGTCATCTACGGCCCGCCGGACCGGTGTCATCGCGACACCAACTTCAACGAGGAGTTCGACGGCTGGGTGATCAAGAACGGCATCGGCTACTGGACCTGGTCCGACTGGGCCAGCCAGTTCGGCGTCTGGATCGACACCCCGACCAAGTCGGGGCTGCTCATGGCCCCGCTGCTGAGCACGGGCCGCTGCTACTACCAGACCTCGACCATCAAGGCGTCCGGTGCGGCGCACTGGTGGTACATCTACGACCCCGCCGACCTCGGCGCCGTCGCCAAGGGTTCCAAAAAGTCCTGGGAGATCCAGGCCGCCGAGAGGGCCCCGGTGAGCTATCCCGGCGTGTCCTACCCGATCGACCCGTGGCAGGACCTCCCGCCCTACATGGTCTCCGGCGTGGCATTCGACCAGACGACGCTCCGTCTCTACATCGCCATTCGGTTCGGGGGACCGGGCGGATCTTACGGGACGACGGCCGTCCACGCGTATTCCGTCTCGTAACCGGGACCAGACAGCGCTCGCCACGGCGAGGGGTTCCCGCCATAATGACGCCGAAGGTCTGCTGTTCGGCCCGCCAGGGGCCGATAGCTTCCTAGAGCGGCACCGCTGTGTCCCGCCCGGGCGGCGGTCGCCTGCGCCAGCCCAGGAGTCTCCAGGACTATGAAGGCGATCATTCTCGCAGGCGGCCTCGGTTCACGGCTTTCCGAGGAGACCGTCCTCAAGCCGAAGCCGATGGTCGAAATCGGCGGCAAGCCGATCCTCTGGCACATCATGAACATCTACGCCTCTTACGGCGTGGACGAGTTCATCGTCGCCCTCGGCTACCGGGGCGAGGTCGTCAAGGAGTACTTCCTCAACTTCTACTCGCTCAACAACAACATCTCCTTCGACCTGGCCAGCGGGCAGACGAAGGTCCACGAGGGCAACCAGCCGCGCTGGCGCGTGCACCTGGTGGACACCGGCGCGACGACCCAGACCGGCGGCCGCGTCAAGCGGCTGGCCAGGTGGCTCGGCGACGACCGGACCTTCATGCTGACCTACGGCGACGGCGTCGCCGACGTGGACGTCCGCGCCCTGGCCAAGTTCCACGAGAGCCACGGCAAGCTGGCGACGGTGACCACCGTGCGCCCGCCCGCGCGCTTCGGCGGCATCGTGTTCGAAGGGGACCGCGTCGCCCAGTTCACCGAGAAGCCGCAGGTGGGCGAGGGCTGGATCAACGGCGGGTTCTTCGTGCTCGATCGCAGGGTGCTCGAGTACATCGACGGCGACGCCACGCTGTGGGAGCGCGAGCCGCTCGAGCGCCTGGCCCGGGACGGCCAGCTGATGGCGTTCCGCCACGAAGGTTTCTTCCAGCCGATGGACACGCTGCGCGAGAAGCGGCTGCTCGAGGACCTCTGGAGCGCCGGCAAGGCGCCGTGGAAGGTGTGGGTGGATCGATGAACTGGAACTCGTCGCGCGTCTACGTGACCGGCGCCTCCGGGATCGTCGGGTCGTGGCTCGTCAACCGGCTCGTCCACGAGGGGGCCTACGTCGTCGCCCTCGTTCACGACGGCGATCCGCAGAGCGAGCTGGTCCGCTCCGGCACGATCAGCCGCGTGTCGGCCGTCGCCGGGGCGCTCGAGGACTACGCCACGCAGGAGCGCGCGATCAACGAGCACGAGGTGGACACGGTCTTCCACCTCGGCGCGCAGCCGATCGTGAGCACCGCGCTGCGCAACCCGCTGCCGACGTTCGACGCCAACATCCGCGGCACCTGGAACGTGCTCGAGGCGTGCCGGGTTCACGCCGGTCTCGTCAAGCGGGTCGTCGTCGCGAGCAGCGACAAGGCCTACGGGGACGTGCCCGTGCTGCCGTACACGGAGGAGATGCCGGTCAACGGCCGCCACCCCTACGACGTCAGCAAGAGCTGCACCGACCTGCTGGCGATGACCTACGCGCACACGTACGGTCTCCCGGTGGTGATCGCGCGCTGCGGCAACATCTACGGCGGGGGAGACCTGAACTGGAGCCGGATCGTGCCGGGCACGATCAGGAGCCTGCTCGCCGGCGAGCGCCCCATCATCCGGAGCGACGGCCGCTTCGTCCGCGACTACATCTACGTCGAGGACGTCGTCGAGGCCTACCTCGCGCTGGGCGTGGCGGCGGAGCGCGCCGAGGTCCGGGGCCAGGCGTTCAACTTCAGCCCCGAGACGCAGGTGCAGGTCATCGAGATCGTCAACGCGCTCAGGCGGATCATGGGGCGGATGGATCTCGAGCCGGTCATCCTCGACCAGGTGAAGGCCGAGATTCGGGACCAGTTCCTGGATGCCTCGAAGGCCGCGCGCGTCCTCGGGTGGAAGTCCGCGTTCACGCTCGAAGACGGACTGGCGCGCACGGTGGCCTGGTATCGTCGTTTCCTCGGCTGATCGCCCGGCGACGCTGCATCATGATCTTCACCGAGACGCCGATCGCGGGTGCCTTCCTGATCGCGCCGGAACCCAGGGGCGACGAGAGGGGCTTCTTCGCCCGGGCCTGGTGCGAGCGGGAGTTCGGCGCGCGCGGGCTGACGGCCAGGTTCGTGCAGTGCAACAACTCGTTCAGCCGGGACCGCGGCACGCTGCGGGGCCTGCACTACCAGGCCGAGCCGCACGGCGAGGTGAAGCTCATGCGCTGCATCGGCGGCGCCGTGTTCGACGCGATCGCGGACATGCGCCCGGCCTCTCCGACCTTCCTCCGCTGGTTCGGCGTCGAGCTGTCGGCCGACAACCGGCGGTCGCTCTACGTGCCCGCCGGCTGCGCTCACGGCTACCAGACGCTGACCGACGACGCCGAGGTGCTCTACCCCGTGTCGGCGTTCTACGTGCCGGAGGCGGAGCGCGGCGTCCGGTGGGACGACCCGACGTTCCGAATCGCCTGGCCGCTCCCTCCGGTCCACCTGTCCGAGAAGGACCGGCGGTGGCCCGACGTGAAGCCGGAGGCCCTGTGAAACGCGTGCTCGTCACCGGCGCCGGCGGGTGCGTGGGCCGCCAGGCCGTGCCGCTACTCCTCGCCCGCGGGTGGGAGGTGCACGCGGCCGACATCCGCGAAGCGCCCGCGGACCTGCCCGGGCCGGTCTGGCACCGGGCGAACCTGCTCGACCCCGCCGACGTCCGGCGGGTCGTGGACGAAGCCGACGCGGAGGCGCTGCTTCACCTCGCCTGGTACATCGCGCCCGGCCAGTGGGCGCGCTCCCCTGAGAACCTCGACTGGGTCACGGCCAGCCTCGGGCTCGCCCGCGCGTTCCGCGAGCGGGGCGGCCGGCGCATGCTGGCCGCGGGCTCGTGCCTCGAGTACGACTGGGACTACGGCTTCTGCTCCGAGCGGCTGACCCCGTGCCAGCCGCACACGCTGTACGGCATCGCCAAGCACGCGCTGCGGCTGCTGGTCGAAGGGTACGCGAAGGAATCGGGCCTCTCGGTGGCGTGGGGCCGGATCTTCTTCCTCTTCGGGCCGTGGGAACACCCCGACCGGCTGATCGCCTACGTCATCCGTTCGCTGCTGAACGGGGAGCGCGCCCGCTGCTCGCACGGCATGCAGGTTCGGGACTACCTGTATGCGGGCGACGTCGCCGACGCGCTCGTGACGCTGCTCGAGAGCGAGCTGACCGGGCCCGTGAATATCGCGTCCGGCCGCGCGGTGACGCTGCGCGAGCTGGCCAGCCGGGCCGGCGACCTGCTGGGCCTTCGCGACCGGATCGACTTCGGCGCGATCCCCTCCGCGCCGACCGACAAGCCGCTGGTCGTCGCCGACGTGACGCGGCTCTCCTCGGAACTCGGATGGCGGCCCGGCGTCGATCTCGATGAGGGGCTCAACCGGACGATCGCCTGGTGGCGGGAACGGCTGGGTTGCGACAAGGGGGCCGCGTGATCGGCGCTCCCGCCTATTCGATCGTGATCCCCACCTTTCGCAGGCCGGACCAGCTCGCCGAGTGCCTGGAATCGGTTCTCGCGCTCGACTACCCGCTCGACCGCCTCGAGGTCGTCGTCATCGACAACGGCGGAGACGCGGAGAACAGCCAGGCTGCGGCCGCCCCGTTTGTCGGGCGGCTGTCGCTCCGCTACCTGGTGAACCCCGAGAACCGGGGCTACGGCTACTCGGTCAACCGCGGCATCGGCGAGGCGCGGGGCGACGCAATCCTGCTCCTGAACGACGATGCCCGTCCCGCCCAGGACCTGCTGAGGGAATGCGACGCGCTGCTCATCGCCGACCCGGCGATTGGCTGCGTCGGCTGCCGGGCGATCGAGGCCGGTTACAAGAATGTCGGTGAAGGGATCGGGCGCATCGACGCGTCGGGCGAGGTCGTGGCCAACTTCAACCTCGACTGCGGCCAGCCGATCGAGGTGGAGCACGTCTACGGGTTCTGCTACGTGTTCACGCGCGAGGCCATTCGCCGCGCCGGGCTGAACGACACCGTCCTGCTGGCGCAGCCCTACAGCAGCGGCAACCGGATCGAGACCGACCACTGCCTCACGATCCGTGAGCAGGGGCTGAAGGTCGTCTACAACCCGCGCATGGTCGCCCGTCACCTCGCCAAGCCGCGGCCGGACATGAGCGAGGTGTCGGCCCGCTGGAAGATCAACGCCATCCGGAACACGATCTACCTCTACCTCAAGCACTACGGCCCGTTCGGCAAGCGCGCCGCCGCGCTGCGCCTGATGTTCGTCGAGGACGTCGGCATCCTCTCCGCGCTGCGCCGCCCGTCGGCGAGCAACTGGCGGTACCTGGCGATCGGCCTGCGCGCCCGCGCGAGCGCCGTCTGGCACTGGCTGTTGTACCTGGCGGGATTCAGGCGGCGGCGCGCCGACGCCGACGCGGTGCGGACCGCGTAATCTCCCCGACCAGGCGGTCGGTTCAGTGCCCGGCGGCTGCGCCGCGGCGCTCGAGGATGTCCGAGAACAGGTCGAGCCACAGGCCGATGTGGCGCTTCCAGGTGTGGTCGGCCAGCACCTTCTCGCGCGCGGCCTTTCCGGCCTCGGCCAGGCGCGCGGGGCGGCCGAGCAGTTCGGTCAGCAGGCGGACGAAGTCGGCCTCGTCGCGCGCGACGAAGCCGGTGACGCCGTCCACGATCAGTTCCGGCGAGGCCGACCGGTACCCTTCAGCGGTCGGTCCGACGACGATCGTCGGCACGCCGTGGCCCGCCGCTTCCAGGAGGACGAGGCCGGCGCTTTCGAGCTTCGACGGGAAGAGCAGGAGGTCGGCCTCGCGGTAGACCGCGGCCATGTCCGTCTGGTGGCCCCGGAACCGGACCTTCCCGTCCAGGCCGAGGCGGCGGACCTGCGCGTCGAGCGCGGGCTGTTCCTCCCCGGTGCCGACGACGTCGAGCGTCCAGTCGGCCTGCGACTGCTGCCGGTTGAGCGCGTCGATCGTGAAGGCGACGTTCTTGGTGCCGACCAGGCGCCCGACCGAGAGGAGTCGCAGCGGTCGCCGGCCCGTCCTCGCGAGGATCGGCCCGGACGGCACCGGCACGGGCGCGGGCAGCACCGCGATCCGGCGGATGTTCCGCGACGAGTAGTAGTCGGTCATCGCCCGCGCCCCGAACTCGGTGAAGCGCACGGTCGCGGCCGAGGAGCGCAGGGCCTGTCTCTCGACGTGACGCCAGAGTCGCAGCGTGATCTGGGCTTCGAAGGAGCCCTTCGGCTGATTGTCGAAGAACTCGACCGGCGTGACCAGCGAGTGCGGGCAGTACACGCGAGGGGCGTTGGGAAATCGCCGGCGGTGCCAGTAGCCCACCGTCGCGATCATGTCCACCACGATGTCGGGCGTCTCGAGGTCCAGGCGCCCGACGTCGCGCCAGTGCTGCAGGAACGAGAGCAGGTCGTCGGCGCGCCAGAGGGCCGGCACCCGCAGGTAGTTGCCCTTGGGCACGATGGCGATGTGGCGGACGTCCGGAGGCGGGTCGCCCGGCGCCGTGCAGATGAGCGTGACCTCCACGCCCTCGCGCGTCAGGGCCTCGACGAACTGGCGGGTGTAGACGTTCCCCCCGCCGAAGTTGTCCGCGCGGCCCGAGAGGACGTGGACCCGCATCGAACTAGACCGGCTCGGCGACGCGTTCGACGGCCGAACTCGGTTCGACGGCCATGTCCGCCACGCCGGCCCACGTCCGGGTCTCGCTGACGGCGAACAGGGCCGCGGGCCGGATGTCGGCCAGGAGCGCCTGCGTGGCGTTGTGGTAGACGTGGGAGGCCAGGTGATAATGCCCGCGGGTCAAGTGGGCGCGGAACCTGAAGTCCACCGTCAACTGCGCGCCGGCCTCGAGGGCGGGCTGGCCGAGCTCCTCCCCCGTCCAGTTTCCGTCGTAGACGAGCAGCCCGTCGGTGGACCGGTAAGTGTCGAACGCCACGTGGTAATCCGACACCGGCTCCATGGCGCGATACACGACCCTCAACCGCAGGGCCATTCCCGGCGACACGTCGGAGACGGGACGGCCGGCCTCGTCAACCAGCTCGGAGTTCACCGGGACCAGCGCGCCGGAGCCCTGTTTCGCGTTGGACCGGTCCGAGTCCGACAGGTACTTCTCCAGCACGTCACCGACTCTCCCGACCGCCTGGACCGACGACTTGATGTACAGCGCCTGGTCGCAGAGGCTGGTCACGGCCTGGAGGTTGTGCGAGACGAACGCGATGGCCACGCCCTGGCGCTTGAACTCGGTCATCCGGGCGACGCACTTCTCCTGGAAGGCGGTGTCGCCGACGCTCAGGACCTCGTCGATGATCAACGCCTCGGGGTCCAGGTGAGCCGCGATCGCGAAGCCGAGCCGGGCGTTCATCCCGCTCGAGTACCGTTTGACCGGAGTGTCGATGAAGGCGGCGACGCCGGCGAAGTCCACGATTTCGTCGAACCGCCTCCCAATCTCGGCCTGCTTCATCCCCATGATCGCGCCCTGCAGGTAGATGTTCTCCCGCCCCGTCAGGTCGGGGTGGAACCCCGCGGCGACCTCGATCAGCGCGCCGGCGCGCCCTCGGACGAAGCAGGTGCCGCGCGTGGGCTTCAGGATGCGCGTGAGCAGCTTCAGCGCCGTCGATTTGCCGGCGCCGTTCGGGCCGATGATGCCGATCGCCTCGCCGGCCTTCACCTCGAACGACGCGTCACGGACGGCCCAGAATTCCTGCTCCTCGAGTTCCTGCCGCCGGGTGCGCCGGAAGATCGCCCGGGCCGTGGCCGGCACGAGGTCCCGCAGGCTGTCGTGGCGCTCGCCGCGCCGGAACTTCTTCCACACGCCGTCGAAGACGATGACAGGGGTGCCCACTAGATGTTCTCCGCGAACGTGAACTCGGCCCTGTGGAACGTGAGCCAGCAGACGACCAGGAGGACGATCGACAGGGCGGCCGTGAGGCCGAACGACACCGCGTCCGGGGGGCGGTTGTACAGCAGGACCGCCCGGTAGGCGTCGATGATGGACGTCATCGGGTTCAACTCGAGGGCCAGCCTGAGCCGCCCGGTCACCAGGTCGGTCGGATAGAGCACCGACGTCATGAACATCCACACCGTGAGGATGATCTCGAAGAGGTACTTGACGTCCCGGTAGAACAGGTTCGCCATCGCGATGAGCAGCGCGAGCGCGGCCGTGAACGCGAGGTGAACCAGCAGGACGACCGGCAGCAGCAGCAGGGCCGGTCCGACCGGGATGCGGTAGTACAGCATCAGCAGCGCCAGCACCACGCTTCCGACCAGCGAGTCGATGAGGCAGACGACCACGCTCGAGAGCGGAAAGATCTCGCGCGGGAAGTACACCTTCGTGACCAGGCCCGGGTTGGTGACGAGGGATCCGACCGAGAACCGCAGCGACGAGGCGAAGAAGTTCCAGAACAGGAGGCCGCAATACGCGAAGATCGGGTACGGCACCGGCGTCTTGATGGGCGCCACCCGCGTGAAGACGACGGAGAAGACGGCCGTGTTGAGCAGCGGCATGAAGACCGCCCAGCCGAACCCCATCACCGTCTGCTTGTACCGCAGGAGGAGGTCTCTGCGTGTCATCTGGTAGAGCAGTTCCCGGTAGTGAACCTGCTCCCAGACCATTTCGCGCACGTCGGCGAGTAGTCGGCTCACGGTCGTCCGATCTCCCTGAATCGAGGAGGCCACCCCCGGCACACGCCAGGTACGGAACGTCCCCCCATGATATCGGTTCAAGGGGCGACTTTCTTCACCCTTGGCCCGACCCGCGTCCGCGGGCGCGGGGCGAGGCTGGCAGCGACCGTCCGCCACTGGTAGGATGATGGGCGTTCGAAAGCAACCGATGCGGATCCTCTTCCTGACGCAGCGCCTCCCTTACGCTCCCAATCGGGGCGATCGCATACGTGCGCTGCAGGAGCTCCGGTTCCTCGCGCGCCGCCACGAGGTCACCGTCGTGTCGCTCGCCCACGACGCCGAAGAGGCTTCCCACGCGGGCGATCTCGACTCGGTGGCGGCCGAAACCGTGGTCGCGCGGATCCCGCATCTCCGGAACCGGGGCCGGGCCCTGCTCGCGCTGCCGGGCCGCCGGCCGCTCACCCACGTGCTGCTCGATTCGCCGGCCATGCGACCCGCGCTCGAGCGGCTGGTCCGCGACCGCCCGCCGGACGTCGTGCTGGCCTTCTGTTCGAGCATGGCCAGGTTCGCGCTCGCGCCGCCTCTCGACACGACGCCGACCGTCATCGACATGGTCGACGTGGACTCGGCCAAGTGGGCCGACCTCTCGCGCCACGCCGCCCCCCCGATGCGTTGGATCTACGCCCGCGAGGCGCGCCTGCTGGGGGCGTTCGAGACGCGCGCGGTCGGGCTGGCCCGATCGACCTTCGTGGTGAACGCGCGCGAGCGCGACGCGCTGGCCGCGCTTGGGGCGGGGAAGCCGGTCCACGTGATCGAGAACGGCATCGACCTCGCCTACTACACGCCGGCCGGTCCCGTCCCCAGGTCGCGGACCGTCGTCTTCTGCGGGGTCATGGACTACGCGCCGAACGAAGCCGGGGCGGTCTGGCTGGCTCGCGACGTCTGGCCGCACGTCAGGCAGGCCGTTCCGGATGCCGCCCTGGCGCTGGTCGGCGCGAGGCCGACCGCGCGGGTGCAGGCGCTCGAGTCGGCCGAGCAGGGAATCCTGGTCACCGGCCCCGTCCCGGACGTCCGTCCGCACCTGTGGGGTGCGGCCGTGGCGGCCGCACCGCTCCAGGTCGCCCGCGGCGTGCAGAACAAGGTGCTGGAGGCGGTTGCGGCGGGATTGCCGACGGTCGTGACGCCGGCGGTCCACCAGGGGCTGCCGGGAGAGGTCCTGCCGGCCTGCGTGCTGGCCGACGACGCCGCGGCCTTTGCGGCCGCCATCGTGCGGCTGCTGCGCTCGACGTCGTCCGAGCGGCGGGCGCTCGTCGAACGGTGCACGATGACCGATCTCGGCTGGGAGACGAAGCTGAGGCCGCTCGACGATCTGATCGAACAGGCCGCGGCGCCGGACCGCCGGGGCTGAGAGCCCAGGACCCCTCACGGCCGGACGGCTTCTACTGGGGCTGATCTCCGCTCGCGTGCTGCTTCCGCCACTCGGCCAGCCTTCCCCGGTCGATCAAGGCGCTCGCGCAGGCAGCCGCCCAGCGGTCGTTTCGGACCGGCGACAGAGCGGTCTTGGTCAGCACCTCCTCCACGTACTGCCTCAGGAGCCACAGTGGAAAGCCGAATGCCGTGCGGTCCGCGGGCAACTCCTCGACTCGGGCCGAGGTCCGGCCGCAGCCGACCAGTCGCCGCCGGAAGTAGTCCTTGGTGAGATAGCGGCTGGGCACGAGGTGGCCTACCCGCGCCCCTCCGACCCAGATACCCAGGGAACCGCTCTTCCGCAGCTCCGACACGAGCGTGGTCTCTTCTCCCAATATCAGTTCCCCGCCGGCGTGCCCCAACCGGCCGTCGAATCGCCCCCCGCGGAGGAGACTGCTGCGGAAGGCCATGTTCGCCCCGAAACAGGTCTCGCGGCCCTGGATCGGGCGAATGTCGGGCCCGTAGTCGATCAGGCCGAAGAGGAGAGGCCAGACCGGGTGGAAACGGTGCAGCCACCGCGGCGGTTCGCTCTCGAAGATCGGCTCGATCGGGCCGCCGAAGAAGTCCGCCTGGGGCCACTCGCGCAGGGCCAACTGGTACCTGGCGAACCACTCGGGCGTGACGAGGACGTCGTCGTCGAGGAAGAGGAGCCACTCCCCGGCAGCCTCGACGCCGGCGCGATTACGGGCGTGGGCGATGCCCTGCCGGGGCTCGAGCACCCGCCTGATCGGCAGCCGCTCCCGGAACCGGTCCACCACCGCCGCCGTGTCGTCGGTGGAGTTGTTGTCGATGACGAGCACCTCGTGTTCGTCGCGGTTCAGGCGGACCGCGGTCGAGAGGCGGCTTAGCACGGCGTCCAGCGTCGCCGCACGATTCCAGGTGCAGATCGCGACCGTGATCATATGTGACAGCGCCGCGCCGCGCGCGGGCTTCCTCCTACCTCAAAGACGCCAGCGCCTGCCGCGCGTCGGCCGCTCCTTCGACGTTCGGATCCAGCCGGAGACCGGCGTCGAGCGTGGTCCTGGCCTTGTCTTTCTCGCCGTTCTTCGCGAGCGCCATCCCCAGGTGAATTTGGTAGACGGCCACCTTGGGCGCCTTGTCCACCGCCTGGAACAGCGGCCCGAGCGCGAGCGTCGTCAGGCCCTTCCTGTAGTAGATCCACCCCAGCGTGTCGTTGACCGCCGGATTGTCGGGGAGGCCTGCCTTGGCCGTCTGCGCGAGCTGCAGGGCCGTCTCGAGGCTGCCGCCCTGGTCCATCACGATGACGGCGAGGTTGTTGGCCGCAATCGGGGCGTGCGGGTCGATGGCCAGGATGCGCTCGTAGCGCTTTCTGGCCTCCGCCACCTTGCCCTGCGCCTGCATGGCCATGGCGACGAAGGTGTGCGCGGCGACCGAATTCGGCTGGCGGGAGGCAAGGGCATCGAACTCCCTCTGGGCCTCGGCCAGCCGGTTGTCCATGGCGTAGAAACGTCCCAGCTCCTGGTAGGCGCCGAGAGCGGACGGGTCGGCGTCGATGGCCGCCCGGAGCCCCGCCTCGACCCCGGCCTTGTCGTGTATCGCCGCCGCGACCTGCGCCAGGAGCATGTGCGTCCGGCTGTCCTTCGGGTCGCGCGCGACAGCGGCCTGCGCCCGCGCCTTGGCCTCGCCCCTTCGGCCTGCCGCCAGGTCGAGCGCCACCAGACCGGTGGTGGCCTCCATCGCTCCCGGATCGACGGCCAGGGCCTTCTCGAACGCCTTGACCGCGCCGTTGGCGTCGCCCTTGGCCATGGCCACGCCCGCCGCCAGGACGAAGCCCTGGGGCTTGGAGGGCAGGTTGTCCTGCAGCCACGTCGCCTCCTTGGAGGCGAGTTCAGGCTGCCGCTGCGCGAGCAGCGAACGCCCGAGCAGTTCGTGTCCGGCCGGGTTGTTGGGCTCGTAGCGGACCGCCTCGCCAGCCGCCTGCACCGCGGTCGCGCCATCGCCGGTCAGCAATGTCGTTCGGGCCAGATCCAGCCGCGCCGCCACCATGGCCGGCTCGTACCTCACCGCGTTGTTGAAGGCACTGATGGCGGCGGCCGGGTCGTTCGGAAGCGACAGCAGGCCCAGCAGGTAATATGCGGGGGCGTACTGGCCGCTGGCGGCTATGGCCGCTTTGATCTTGACGAGCGCCTCTTCGCGTTTGCCGTCGCCCATCAGGAACCGCCCCTTGGTCGTCAGGGCTGGCGCGTCGCCCGGGAGTTTCGCGAGCACGGCGTCGATGGTCTTGTGCGCGTCGCTCTTCTTCCCCTGGTCGTAGAGGACCGACGCGAGGCGCGCCTCGGCCGCGGCGTAACCGTCGGGCCGTTTCGCCGCCTCGCGCAGCACCCGGACCGCGTCGTCGATCTTGTCCTGAGACAGGTAGTAATCGGCCAGCACGATCCACATGTTGGCCGTGTTGGACGATTCGGCGACCGTCTTCAGGTAGGGCTCGGCCTCGGACGCGCGGCCGGAGTTGACGAGCAGCGTGGCGAGCGCCCGGTTGGCCACGAAGTGCTTCGGCTCGAGCGCGAGGGCCTCCTTCAGCAGTGTCTCGGCCTCGGGCTGCCGGTCCGTCGCCGAGAGGAAGTTGGCCAGGGCGAGGCGGGCCACCACCGACTTCTCATCCATCGCCACCGCGTTCCGGAACGCCGTTTCCGCCGGTTCCCTGTCCCCCCTGGAGTAGAGGATGGTGCCGAGGTTCAGGTACGAGATGCTTCTCCGGGGATCGAGCGCCACCGCCGCCTCGATCTCCCGGAGCGCGCCGTCGAGGTCCCGCATGCCCGCGAGCGCGTTGGCGAAGAGGGTCTGCGCCTCGACGTGCTTCGGGTTCTTGTCGAGCACCTTGCGCGCCCGCGCCCGGGCTTCCTCGAACCGACCGGCCAGCAGCAGGACCTGGCCCGCTTTGAGCTGGACCGCCAGGTTGTTCGGCTGCAGGTCGGCGCTCCGCTGGCACTCGCGAACGGCGTTCCCGAGGTCGCCGACCTGCGCGTAGGCGTCGGCGAGCTTCATGTGGACCTCGCCGAGAGTGGGATCCTTCTGCAGCGCCCTCTTGTACTGGAGAATCGCATCGCGATACTGCTTGGCCGCGACGAACTTGTCGCCTCGCGCGGCCATCGACTGCGGATCGCGTCCGCAGGCGGCGAGCGCCACGGCGAGCAGGATGACGGCTGACAGACGTGAACGGAGCATGAGAGTCACTCCTTGCAACGGGACATGGGCCGTCATTTCAGCGACGCCAGCATCCGGCGCGCCTCGTCGGCGCCCGGGAACGAGCGGCCGAGCTTGAGCGCCTGCTCGAGCGAGCGCCTGCCGCTGACGACGTCTCCAGATTTCACCTGGGCCATGCCGAGGTGGTAGACGTAATCGGGCTTCTGCGGATCCTTGTCAACGCTGTCGCGCAGGTAGGGGATCGCCTGCGCCGGCAGTTCCTTCTTGTAGTAGACCCAGCCGAGCGTGTCGGCCGTTTCGGGCGCGGCGGGCAGGCCCGCCTTGGCCGTCTGCGCGAGCTGGAGCGCGACATCCAGGTTCTCCCCCGAGTCGGCGTACATCCACGCGAGGTTGTTCGCGGCCACCGGGGCCCGAGGGTCGATGGCGAGGACCTTCTGGTACTGCCGCTGGGCCTCCGCCTTCCGTCCCTGGACCTCGAAGATGAGCCCGATCATCGTCTCCGCCGAGACGGGTTTCGTCTGGCGCGCGGCCACTTCGCCCAGCTTCTCGCGCGCCGCGTCCAGCTTGTTCTGGGCGAGATAGACCTGGGCGAGCAGGCCGTAGGCCTCGAGCGAATCCGGAGCGACGTTGAGCGTCCTGACCAGCATGGCCTCGGACTTCTGCCAGTCGCCGAGGTTCGCGTAGGTCCGGGCCGCCAGCACGAGCACTGCCGGGTCGTAGGGCGTCCGCGCGAGCCTGGATTCGACACGTGACCCGGCCTCGGCGAAACGCTTCGACGCCAGGTCGAGCATGACGAGGCCCGTGAGCGCTTCGACCGACCCGCCGTCGAGGCGAATCGCCTCCTCGAACGCCCGGCGGGCGCCCGCCGGGTCTTTTCTGGCGAGCAGGAGGGCCCCCTGGGTCGTCCGCACCGGCGCGGCCTTCGGGTACGCCTCGAGGAGTCCCTTCAGTTCGGACTCGGCGCGATCGAGCTGGCCGCCGGCGACCAGCGAGCGCACGAGCGCCAGGTGGGCGGACGGACTGTCGGGCCGCGCGGCGGCCGCCGCCTCGGCCATCTCGAGCGCCGGCTCCACCGCGCCCCGCGCCATCTGGAGACGGCTCAACTGGATCTCGGCCGCCACCACGCGCGGGTTGATCTTCAGCACCTCCTCGAACGCCGCGATCGCATCGTCGTTCCGGTGCTTGGCGACGTAAACCCTGCCAAGCCAGTACCGGGCGGGCGCCGACCGGGGATCGGCATCGACGGCGAGCCTCGCCTTCGCGAGCGCCTCGTCCAGCTTCTGCTCGGCCAGCAGGAACCGCACCTTCACGAGCAGCGCGCCAGGGTTCTTGGGAAACTCGACGAGCAGCGAGTCGATCGTCTTGTGAGCCTCCGCCGTCCTGCCCATGCTGTACTGGATCGACGCCAGGCGAAGCGTCGCGTCGAGGTGGCCCGCCTTGGTCGCCGCGATTTTCGTGAGCAGCGCCACCGCGTCGTTCTCGTGGCGCGTCATCGCGTAGTAGTCGGCCAGCGCCAGCTTGGGGCCCGGCTCGTTCGAGCGGTCGGCGAGGGTTCTCAAGTAGGGCTCGGCCTCGGCGGCGCGATTCGACGCGAGGTAGAACGAGGCGAGCATGCGCGACGGGACCGGGTCCTCCGGGTCGAGCCGGCAGGCTGCCTTGAACGCCGTTTCGGCTTCAGCCTGGCGGCCGTTCCCCGCGAGGAACTGTCCGAGCGCGACCTGGGCGGGGGCCGATTTCGGATCGACGTCGACCGCCTGGCGGTAGGCCTTCTCGGCTGCCGACGCGTCGCCCCTGGCGGCCTCGAGGGCGCCCAGCATCGTGAACGACCGGCCCATCTTCGGGTCCACCTGGATCGCCTCTTCGACCTGCTTCACGGCGCCGTCGATGTCCTTGAGGCCGTAGGTGGCGTTGCCGCGCAGGAGAAGGGCCTCGAGGTTCTTCGGGTCGCGCGCCAGCACGCGCTCGGCCCTGGCCCTGGCGTCCTCGAAGCGGCGGGCCAGCAGGAGCGATGCTCCCGCCTTCAGTTGCGCGTCCGCGCTGTCCGGAAGCAGATCGGCGGCGTAGATGTACTCCTTGAACGCGTTGGCCGGCTGGCCGAGCCGGGAGTAGGTCTCCGCCAGCTTGAAATGCGCGAGGCCGAACCGCGGGTCCTTCACCGTCGCGCTCCGGTACTCGATGACCGCTTCGGCGAGCTTGCCCTGCGCGGCGTACCGGTTACCGCTGTCGAAGTGCCGCTCGGCACTTCGGCAGCCGCTGACGGCGGACAAGGCCAGCGAGAGCACGATGATGGACCCGCGCCACGACATCACGTCAACCCCTCCGTGCTCTCCAACCCTGAACCCTGAGCCCTGCCCTTCGACTCGGGCGCACGGCGCCCTCGCTCAGGGCACCCCGAGCACCGTCGAGGGGTGAGCCTTGAGCCCTGCGCCTTGAGCCTTCTAGTCCCCGAGGTACTTCCCGAGCAGCGGGAAGAACGCCTGCACGAACGACGTGGCGGCCCGTTCGGCCCGCTCGACCCCGGCCTCGTCGCCCGACGAGACCGGACAGACGACGCGCACCAGCGCGGCGTCTGTTCGATTGGTCCGGATGGCATCGACCACCGTGTAGACCTTGCCCCAGTACTCGCTCGCGACCACGCGGCCGTGACTCTGGTACCAGTAGACGACCACCTGCCGGTCGAGTCCCTTCTCGATCACGAACCGGTTCACCAGGATCTCGCGGCGCCCGGAGGGCTGCCCGGTGGCGGCGTCGATGCCGGTGGCGACGGCAATCGTCGTGCGCTCCTGCTTGACCGGCTGCCAGCCGGCTCCCGGCAGGCAGTTGAGCGGGGAGTGCATCGTGTCGCCCTCGCGCTGGCTCCTGTAGTAGCCGACGTACAGGCCGAGGGCGGTGCCGTCGGGAGCCCGGTAGCTCCGGTTGACGTACTCGTCCACGCCCAGCACCGTGAGAATCCGCTGGTCGAACCGCTCGGTCGGCCTCCCTTCCCACCCCGCGACCTGCAGCGGGAACGTGTCGAGCGGCGTCCGCAGGAGCACGGGTTCGCTTTTCGAGGCGTGGCCGATGAGGATCGCGCCGGCAACGAGCGCGAGCGAGACGACGAGCGCACGGATGGTCATGGCCTGGCCTCCGGAGCCGACGGGCTCCCCGGTCCGGCCTTACGGGACCGGCCCGTCCACGCGATCGCCCGCTGGACGGCGAAGAGCAGGAGAAAGGCCACGATGAACACCAGCCAGCCGGAGAACTCGTGGAAGAACCCCTCAGCGGCAGCCGGACCGATGTAGTGCGCGGCGATCCCGGTGCCGGCGACGCGGATCCCGTTGGCCGCGATGGCGACCGGGATCGACGCAAGAGCCAGGGCGACGCGAGCCCAGGTCCGGCGGTCCATGACGTAGCCGTAGACGATGGCCAGCGTGAGCAGCGAGACGAGGGAGCGGATACCGCTGCACGCCTCGGCCACTTCGAGCGTGGTGTTGCTCAGCGTGATGACGTTGCCTTCGCGCAGGACGGGCACGCCGGCCACGACGAGCGCGAACTCGCCGAACCGGGACGCGAGAAGCTGCAGCGGGAAGGCGATCTGGTTGAAGAGGATGGCCGGGATCGGGATGGCGAGCAGCAGGAAGCCGATGGGAAACGCCAGGATACGCAATACCTGCCAGCCGCCGATGAACACGACCGCGCCGGCCAGGACGCCCAGCATCGAGACCCGCGCCAGGAACAGCTCGGCGCCGAGCACGCCGGCGGCGAGAACCGCGACGCTCGAGACGACGACCACCAGGCCGAGCCAGGACGGGCGGAGCACCGCCGCCGCCAGCCGTGCCCTCCGTTCCCAGACGAGGTAAGCCGCCATGGGGGCGATGAGGAAGCCGTGCGAGTAGTTCCCGTCGCTGGCCCAGTCCCCGGCCAGCTTCACCAGGACGTGCTGGTAGAGGACGGCAAATCCGACGGCAACGAGGACGAGGGTCACCACCACGCGGGCAGACCGCTGCATGCCCTGTCTTCTCGGTCCGAACGCCTCCGACCTTCACCGCCGTACACGAAAAACCCCCGGCACCATCGGGCGCCGGGGGGAGTGGGGGAGATGGAAGGGCGGCCCGATCCGCAGGCCGCCACTTCACTCGTGCTGACGTCTACTTCTTCACCCGGCGACGAATCGCGCCAGCCAGGCCGAACAGGCCGGTGCCGAGCAACAGCATCGAGCTGGGTTCGGGAATCGCCGTGTTGGACATGTCGGTCGAGTAACCGTTCCAGGTGCCAGGGTAGGGCTCGGTGCCCATCGTCCAGCCGTCGAACACCCACGGCGTTCCGGGGTCGAGATTCAGCCAGGCCGCCATCTCCGGACTCATGAGGTCTTCGCCGCTCAGGTGGATCGTGATCCCGTTGGTGGTCTGATCCACCGAGAAACTGGTGACCCATCCCGACATCAGGTTCGTCCAGGAGGGCGAGTTGATGCCCGCCGCGGGGACCGTGCCGTTGATCTGTACCCAGTTGACTCCACCGGCGACGTCGTAGTCGAAGTCCAGGTAGGCGGTCGTGTTCCAGCCCAACTCGTTGTTGTTCTGCGGGGCGTTGAGGACCTGCATGAGCGGGATCGCGATGTAACGACCCGAGTAGACCGTGCCGCTGGTCAGGTTGAGCAGTCCGCCTTCGCCCGTGCCGGTTCCGAAATCAATGAGGGTGTTGGCCTGGGCCGACCCAGCTGCGAGGACCGCGACCGCCAACACCAACCCGAACAGGAATCTCTTCATTTCTGCCTCCAATTAACTCTTCGCGTATCGACCCTACGTCTTGAGGTCCGCGTTGAACTCACTCGCAATAGGCGTCCGTGGTCCTACCTCTGCGGGCGGCGGCGCATCGCGGCCGCCAGACCGAACAGCCCCGTGCCGAGCAGCGTCAAGCTCGCCGACTCCGGAATTGCTGAGGGCGGCAGCGGCTTGGTGCAGGTTCGACCGGACGACGCGCAGTTCAGGTCCAGCGTCACCGGGATAGCCTGGGCAGTCGGCCCGAAGCCAAACACCGCCAAGGCGAGCAGAACGACGACCGATCTCTTCATCTAGCTTCCTCCCCCGCGGTCCGTCGCGAGAAATCCGAGTGCCTGAGTGCCGCCCTCCGGCGATGCCAGTCATAGAGCAACGGCTATGCCATGGCCTCAAGGCGCTCTCGAGGGGGTGGAAAAGTGACCTAAATTATTGAAAACAAAGCAGCGGAGTGATAATCGATGTCGGTGGGGTAAACTCGAAGGCGCCTAATAGGCTGACTTTTATCTTCCAAGTCAACTATGGTGACCTTTTGTGGGCTTACCTACGCAGTCTTCTTGCCCTCTCCCAGCTTCTTCCGCAACCCCTTCGCGTCCTCACTGTCGGCCAGCGACGGGTCGATCCGCAGGACTTCCCGTAATTCCGCCGCGGCCTGGTCCACCATCCCCACGGCCGCGTAAACCACGGCCGCGTGCAGGCGCACGTCGGCATTCCCCGGAAGCGCCCTGACGACACCAGGAAGCAGCCGCGCCGCCTCCGCGTCCCGGCCCAGCAGGTGCTGGACCCAGGCGAGGGTGTCGATGACCGTCGGATTGCCGGGCGCCACCCGGTTTGCACGCTCGGCAAATCCGAGCGCTTCAGAGGCTTGGCCTTTCCGCACCGCTAGGGCATAAGCCAGATTATTGAGCGCGGTCATCTCGTTCGGGTTCAACGACAGGACCCGCCGGTAGCGGTCGATCGCCTTGTCGTACTCCTTGTTCTGCTCGTAAACCTGCGCGAGCTGCATGTGGGCCGTCACGAAGCGGGGTTCGAGCGCCGAGGCCTCCTCGAGCGCCGCCTGGGCCCCCGCCCGATCGTCCTTCGCCATCCGGGCCTCCGACCGAAGGAACGGCCTGGCCGCGTCGGGTTTCAAGCCGCGTGCGGCCAGCACCTTCAGGCGACGAGCCGAGAAATGCGACGGCATCTCCGTGCTGCTGTCGATCCCGGCGTCGATCTCGGACGGCCGCAGCGCTTTTCGCGGAAAGGGCCCGCAGAGCGGGTCGCCGATGACGACGGTCTGCCAGCTGACGTAAGGCATGGCCAGGTAGAAGGTCTCGGCCAGGTTGAAGCCAGAGAGATAAGCGGGGAAGAGGATGTCCGGCCGGATGGTCGCGTCCAGAAACGGTTCGGCGACATGGCCTGCCGTGCCGGTGACCCCCTCGCGGATCAGGTCTCCCGTCAGCGACTGCGGCGAGTCGGCGAAGAACTTCGACCGGTCGGTCCACGGTCCGGTCATCCAACCTGCCGGCGGCTCTTTGAACGTCCGGGCATCGGTGCTGACGAACATCGCCGCGATGGCTCCCGGCACGAAGCTCAGACCGGACGTCCTGCCGGTGATGGCCGGGTCGTTCGAGCCCCACGAGTAGTAGCCGAGCACGTGCTTCTCTCCAACGAGGGCGCGGCTCGTCGTCTCGAGGAGGACGCGGTCGCCGAAGCCGTGGTCCGTCAGCCAGTCGGCCGCCGCCTTCAACCAGGCGTTTCCCCCGACGGTGTCGAGCGAGGCCCGCTGGTCGAGCACGATCCGGCCGTCACGGACCGGGGCGGCTCCCCGGTCGATGAGCCGCAGCACATCGTCCACGGTATAGCCGTCGAGGCGGGTGACCAGATAGAGGTCGAAGGCCGGTCGGCTGAAGAACTTCGCCTCCGCGAGCGGCGCGCCGCCAAGGTAGTACGGGTTGGGGAGCGGGCCGGCCAGCAGGGGGTCCTCGCCCGTGAGGCGGCGGTAGAGCAGCGTGAGTTCGGAATCGACGCTCGCCACCGTGCCGTTCCGGCCGGGCGTTCCGCGCACGCGCAGCGGGACCCCCTTGGTCAGAACCAGGTAGAGGATGCGGTCCTGGGCCGTATTGCGCTGCAGCCAGGCGGCGATGGGCGCCTGGATGTCCCTGTCGAAGACCTCCCGGTCGACCTCGTCGGCCG
This sequence comes from uncultured Acidobacteriota bacterium, assembly GCA_963776495.1. Classification (GTDB taxonomy): domain Bacteria; phylum Acidobacteriota; class Vicinamibacteria; order Vicinamibacterales; family Fen-181; genus FEN-299. Next base: position 787,498 of record CAVZMW010000006.1, read on the forward strand.
TGGCGTCAACCTTCAGGCGCAGCACCTGCGCCTGCGGGACGCCCCGGACGCGGGCGTATCGTTCGGCCACGCGCACCGAGTCGGCCGACGCCTGGTTGACGATGAGCAGGACGTTGTCGGCGGTCTGGGTGAAGGCGGGGCGGACGGCCGCCAGAGCCATGAGGCCCAGGAGCGGGAGAGTACGTCTCATGGATCTGTTTGTCGGACGGACGAGAGGAACGCGTCAGGCGCGGGCGCCGCGAACCTCCCCCATGGATTGCGGTTCCTGGAGCTGATCCTCGCGCGTGAGCACCCGCACGGCCTTGCGATTGTGGTGGATGGCGTCGCCCAGAGCCGTTTCGATCCGGACCGAGTAGGACACCGGGAGGCCGTCCAGCACGCTCCCGATGGCGGCCAGGACCTGCGGCGCGAGCCGGCTCTCATCATCGGGCGTGAGTGACGACACCAAGTGGATTTCCATAAGGTCCCTGACGCGACGGCGCACGTGACACCCTCCCGGCGTGCAAACACCATTCCTTGTGGCTGTTCGGGCAAAACAGGCGCAAAACAGGGCGAAAGGCGTCTCGATACTGGGCACAAGTCCACCGTAAAGCAGAATAAACTCGTTCAGTTCGCCGCCAGAGGGAAAAGAGTGAAATCGTGGAAAAGAAACCTTTAGGCGCCATGCGAAGCGACTTTTGTTGGCCGTAGACTCGCCCATTTCTCAACATTCTGGCCAGAAACCTCACGAGACCCGACTGGTATGAAAGATGCCACCGCATCTCTCGGCGGGATATGTACATCCACCCGTGAGGGCGAACAGGAACTTCGTGCAGCGTGTGAACCTGACCGAATCCGACCTCCGGCGACTGGGCGATCTCTGGCCCGTCATTCAGGCCGCCCGCGACGAGCGAGCCGCCGCCGACCTGCTGGTGTCGGAAACCACCGGCTGGCTGGCCGGCCGCCGGCACTGCGAGCGCCTGATGGGGGACCTCTACGCATTCTCGCGGCGCCTGGGGCAGGTCGATGACCTGGTCTCGCTCGCCCGGCTCGTGCTCGACACGATGGCCGAGCGGCTCGGCGCCGGGCAGGCGTCCATCGCCCTGTACGAAGAGGCCACCGGCCGGCTGGCCATCGTAGCGACGCGCGGCTACCCGGCCGTGCTCGTCGAGGACCTCCGCATCGCGCCCGGCAGCGGCGTCATCGGGGAGGTGTTCGTGTCGAGGCAGCCGCGGCTGGTTGTCGACGCGGGGCGCGAGTTGCGGAGGGAGCCGCGGCGGCGGCGCTACCTCACCGACTCGTTCATTGCAGTCCCGCTCGCGACCGAGGCGCGCGGCCTGGGTGTGGTCGCGATGACCGACCGGGCCGACCGCCAGCCGTTCACGCGCGGCGACCTGACGATGGCGCGCGCGCTGGCGGCGCCGGCGGCCCTCGCGCTGACGACGGCGCGCCTGGCGAGGGAGAACAAGGGGCTGGCGCACGCAGCGGCCGTCGACCCGCTGACCTCGCTGTTCAACCGTCGCTATTTCGAGACCCGCATCGACGAGGAAATCCAGCGCGCGCGCCGCTACGCCCTCGATCTCGCGCTGCTCGTCATCGACGCCGACGACTTCAAGAGCTTCAACGACCAATTCGGGCACCTGGTCGGCGACCAGGTCCTGCGCGCGATTTCCGATACCCTGCGCCGCTCGGTCCGCGCGTTCGACGTGTGCACGCGCTTCGGGGGCGAGGAGTTCGCGATCCTCATGCCGGGCAGCAACGCGACGAGCGCGCTGCAGAGCGCCGAGCGCATCCGCCAGCGCATCGAGCAGTACCGGTTCGAGTACCTGGCGATCCCGACGGCGCGGCACCCGACGATCAGCATCGGCGTGGCCGTGCTCAACGGCGATCACTCGGTGCACGACCTGCTCGGACGCGCCGACCGCGCGCTGTACGCCGCCAAGGCGGCGGGGAAGAACTGCGTCAGGCTCGCCGGGGGTCCGGAATAAACTCAGCGGTTGACGGAACTTTATTCCGGAGCTAGTCTGAACACCCTGCACAGGTTGACTAAGTTCGACCGATAAGATGATTACGGGGCGTGACGCGCCCGCGGCCGGCTCGTAAAGCCATGCAAGACGACACCGATCAGCTCCTCGGACACAGCGCGATCATCACCGAACTTCGCGGGGAACTCGAGTACGCGGCGAGGTCCGACGCCAAGGTGCTCATCACCGGCGAGAGCGGCGTCGGCAAGGAGGTGCTCGCCCGCCTCATCCACCGGCACTCCACGAGAGCGCACGCGCCGCTGGTGACGATCAACTGCGCGGGGCTGCCCGACTCGCTGCTCGAATCCGAGCTGTTCGGCCACGTCCGGGGCTCGTTCACCGGCGCCTACCGCGACAAGCCGGGGCTGCTCGAGACGGCCCACAACGGCACGATCTTCATGGACGAGGTCGGCGAGATGAGCCTGCGGATGCAGGCCCTCCTGCTGCGCTTCCTCGAGAGCGGGGAGATCCAGCGCGTCGGCGCCGAGCGCGCGCAGGCCCGCGTCAACGTGCGCGTGATGGCGGCGACCAACCGGAACCTCATCGAGCGGATCGCGTCGAAGGACTTCCGCGAGGACCTCTACTACCGCCTCAACGTCATCCATCTCACCGTGCCGGCGCTCCGCGACCGCCGCGACGACATTCCCGAGCTGCTCTACCACTTCAACGCCTACTACTCCGCGCGCCACTCGATGCCGGCGCCGCAGGTGACCCCCGAGGCGATGGCGCAGCTGGTCGCCTACGGCTGGCCGGGCAACGTGCGCGAGCTGAGGAACTTCGTCGAGCGGCTGGTGCTTCGCGCGCGCAACGGCGTGATCCTGCCCGCCGACCTGCCGGTCGAGATCGCGCCGCCGGCCCAACCGCCGATTCGCGAGACGGCCCGCTCGTCGATGCTCGATCGAATGTACGATCGGATGGTGAACCGGCACGAATCGTTCTGGACGGTGGTCTACGAGCCGTTCATGCTGCGCGACATGACGCGCGACGACCTGCGCGCCCTCATCAGTCGCGGCCTCGAGCAGACGCGCGGGAGCTACCGGATCCTCGTGCAGCTGTTCAACATGACGGACGCCGACTACAAGCGGTTCCTGAACTTCCTGCGCAAGCACGAGTGCCAGATGCCGTTCCAGCGGTTCCGGAACCTGCCAGCGCGGCTCGACGGGACCGCGGCGGCGTCCGAGGGGGCGCAGGCCGAAGAGGACCGGCGCCGGGTGGAAGCGTGATCGCCGTGGACCAGATCCTCGTCATCGACGACGACCGGCAGGTGCTGCGGTACCTGACCGAGATCCTGCAGGACGCCGGCTTCGACACGCTGACGTGCAGCCGGTTCCAGGACGCCAAGGCGCTGCTCGCCACCACGCGTCCGGCGCTGCTGCTCACCGATATCCGCCTCGGCGCGTTCAACGGCCTTCAGCTCGCCTTCTTCGCGCGCGACCATCACCCCGGGCTCCCCGTCGTCGTGCTGACCGGGTACGAGGACCCGACGCTGCGCGAGGAAGCCACCCGTTCGGGCGCCGCGTTTCTCGTCAAGCCGGTCACCCGCGCCGCCCTGCTCGAGACGATCCGGAACGCCATCGCGGCGGGTACCGACAGCGGGAGCTAGCCCGCGGTTCGCCCACCGCGCGGTCCCCGCTACTGGCCGCCGAGCAGTCCGAGGGCCCGGACGCCGCACTCGGAGAAACTCCACGACACGACGTTGCCGGGAATGCTCTCCCCGAAACCGTTGAACGCCGTGACGGTGAAGTGGTAGGTCCCCAGGCCCAGCCCCGACACCTCCTGCTGGTAGGACGTGACGACCGGGGCCGTGACATCGACGCGGATCTTGTGGTCGTAGGTTTGCGAGCCGGTCCCGACGTAGACGTAAAAGCCCGTGATCGTCTGGTCGACGGCGGTATTCCCGCCGTCCAGCGGAGAGTCCCAGGCCACGAGGGCGGAGTTGCCCGTGCAGGGCGGTGTGGTCGCGGACGAACTCGAGCCGCAGCCCGCGATCCAGAACGTTCCCAGTATAACGAGCGGCAGGGCCAGGTGACGGAGTCTCATGCGTCGGCTTGTGTCGTTCTACTCTACATCACCGTCAGTGGATCGAATTCCGCGTCCGGCGCCGCGACCGGCCCGGTGACCGACGACGAGCGGTGCGGGTCCGGCTCCACGTCCCACAGGTCGACGTCGTAGGGCACTTCGAGGCGGTGCCCGTCGGGGGAGTAGACCACGCGCACGCGCGGCCGGCGCGGGTCCCCGGGCCAGGGACGAAGCACCACCGCGTAGGCGCCCGTGTTGAGGCGGACCAGCGACCCGACCGGGTAGAGTCCCATCAGCTGCACGAACCGCCGGACCAGGTGGCTCTCGAAGGCCCGGCCCTCGCCGCGCCTGAGGACCTCCAGGATCCGGTCGGCCGGGAACGCGTCCTGGTAGTGCCGCTTCGACCGCATCGCGTCGTAGACGTCCCCGATCGCGCACAGCATCGTGGCCAGGTTGAGCGAGTCGCGCTTGACGGCGGACGGGTAGCCCGTGCCGTCGAGGCGCAGGTGGTGCTCGAAGGCCACGACGGCGGCGAGCGGCGTCAGTTCCATGGTCCGTCGCAGGATCTGGGCGCCGTCGATCGGGTGCCGGCGGACCAGGGCCATCTCGTCGTGGTCGAGCCTGGTGGACTTGCTGAGTATGGCCGGCGGCGTGTGCACCTTGCCGATGTCGTGCATCAATCCGGCGACGCCGAACTCGCGGAGCAGCGGCCCCTCGATGCCGAGGCCCTGCGCTTGGATCATCGTCAGGATCGCCACGTTCACCATGTGCGTGAACGTGTAGTCGTCGGAGTTGCGGATGGCGGTCAGCGCGATGAGCGCCTCGCGGTTCTGGCCCATCACTTTCGCGAGCTCGTCCACCGCGCCGCTCGTCACCGACGCGTCGACCGTCCCTTCCTGCCACGCGCGGTTCCAGACGGACCGCATGGTGCTCGTCACCTGCTCGTGCAGCGTGCGGACCATCGCCATGTCGGCCGGGCGCGCCACCGCGCGCTTGTCGGTGCGCAGGACCCCCACGTGCACGTGCGGCAGGTCGAGGGCGGTGACCTCGTCGGCGGCGACGGCGCCGAGACAGCGGCAAAGCGCTTCGACCGTGGCCAGCAGTTCCTCGGCGGTGACCCCGCGCTCGAAGGTGATGCGCTCCACCCCCCGCGCCTTGAGCCGGCCGAACAGGTCGCCGAGCGCGGCCGCGCCCCGCGGCATCGGCTGGTCGCCGACGATGACCTCGTCGTCGAGGAAGCCGATCGACAGCTGTGGCGTTCCGGCCAGCAGCTCGAGCAGCGCCTCGGTGAACGCGGCCGTGTTGCGCGTGACCAGCGGGTGTCCCGGCGCGTAGAGCTGCGACCCCCGCAGGGCGGCGCCGAAGCGCCGGAGCAGTTCGTCGACGAGCGGCTGGCGGCGGGAGAGCGGTGGGGTCATGCGCGCCTCAGGTACTTCCGCGCGGCCGCGCGGACGCCGAACGACCTGGACTCGGACGCCCGTTCGAGCGCCTCGCGGGCCGACGGCAGGGTCATCTGGGCGAGCGCGGCGGCCGCCGCGGTCCGGACCTCGCGCGTGCGGAACGGCGACCACAAGCCGCCGCGGTTCAGGATGTCGGCGAGCGCATCGACCGCGTCCGGCCCGCCGAGCACGCCCAGCCGCGCGAGCGACCGCAGGTAGACCGGCTTGAGCTCGCCCCGGCACTCGAGGTGCTGCACGATGTGGCAGAGCAGCGGCACCGCCCGGTGCTCGCGCGTCGTCGCCAGCTGGTCGATCATGGCCATCCGGCCCGGGTGGCCGGTGTCGTGGAGGATCTCGCAGAGCGTGTCGAACGACTCGTCCACGCCGAGGCCGATGATCGCCCGCACCGCTTCGTGCCGCACGTCGGCGTCCGTGTCGGCGGCGAGCTGCCCGAGGCCAGGGGCCGCTTCCGACCCGCCGCGCAGGCGCAGCAGCTGGACCGCCGTCTTGCGGACCCCCGCGTGGGGCGACTCGACCAGCTGCTGGACCGATTCGCGGCCGTGCTCGCCGAACCCGACCATCAGGTCCGCGAGCCGTCGGCGCGCGCGGGGCCGGTCCTCGATCGACAGCGCCTCGGCCAGCCGGGGCACCAGCGCCGGGCCGACGGCGGTGCACAGCGCCTTGATCTGCTCGAACTCGCTGTCGCGCGCCGCCTGGAGGTGGGAGGCCACCCGCGTCAGGAACGAGCCGCGCGCCATCTCGTCGAGCGCCTCGCGGATGTCGTCGGAGAGCCCCGCCGCCTTGAGCGCCCGGCTCTGGCCGATCGCGGCGTCGGCCAGTTGCCTCGCGGCGTCGAAGTCGCCGAGGTCCACGAGATCCCCCATCTGGGTCATCACCAGGTCGAGCGCGTCGCGGCGCCGGTCGTCCACGTGCTGGACGGCGAGCAGGTCGGCCAGCAGCTTGAGGTCCAGCTCGCGGACCGCCCCGTCGCTCACCGTCTTCAGCCACGCGATGATCCGGTCGGGCGGGTCGTCGGTGGCCTGGGTGAGGTCGGCCGCGCGCTGCCTGGCCGCGGTCAGCTCGTGGTCGTAGGACGGGGGCACGTAGGCCGTGTCGCTGTAGGTGGTCAGCATGTCGGCCACCTGCGACCAGAGCGAATCGAAGCTCGTGTCTTCGCACGCCTGGGTGCGGGCCAGTTCCTCGTGCACCAGCGGCGCGATCGACTTCCGGCGTGACGGCTCGGGCGCGAGCAGGCGGACGGCCTCGGCCAGGCGCGCGGAGGCGTGCCGGTCGTGGGCCACCGAGCGGGAGATGAACCGCGCCAGCGTCCGATCGTCGATGCGGCCGATCACCTCGGCGACGAGCGGGGCGTGCGCGGAACCCTCGGCGCCGCCGGTGCCGGCGATCTCGAGGACGAGTTCGGGAGAGAGCCGGGCGAAGGCCGACGCCATGTTGCCCATCGCCGCGTCGAGGCCGTCCGGCTCTTCGCGCGCCAGGTAGTCGATGACCTGCTGCATCGTGCCGAGCAGTGCGGCGCCCAGTTCCTGGACCGACTTGGCGCCCGGCTGCCCCTCGACCCCCTCGAAGAACGCCGCGAGGCGGGCCGGGTCGTGCGCGATCGCGCCCAGCAGGCGCAGCGTCGCCTCGTCGAGGTCGGGAGCGCGGCCCTCGATGCAGCGCGCGACGATGGCGGCCCAGGCGGCGGCCGCGGCCGTGTCGGTGGCCGCGCTCGCCGAGCCCGGGGCGACCAGGTTCCGCGAACCGGCGCCGTCCGAGTCGAACAGGCTCGCGTAGTCGATCTCGGTGACCGTGATGCCGATTGCGCCTTCGGTCGTCAGCGCGCGGCCCAGGCCGCCGCAGAGGTGCAACCTGTCGGGGTCGTGGCCGAGCAGGGTGACCAGCGTCCGCCACGCCGAGGGGGGCACGCCGGGCTGGACCGTGATTTCGCCGACCCGGTGCGCGTGCAGGAGCGCGGCCATGTCGGCGACGGCGAGGTCCTGGCGGTCGAGCAAGCAGCCGTCCACCAACAGGTTGTCCGGGATGACCAGCATCGTGAGCGGCCCGGCCTCGGTCACCGTGCCGGCGGCCTCGGTCAGCCGGTCGAGGGCCTCGGCCACGGCCGGGTGCTCCGGCGGGTAGAGCATGGCCGCCCGGGCCGCGCCCTTGCAAGCGCGCGCGAATGCCGTCAGGCGGGCGGCAATGTGTGGCGGCAGCGGGTCGAGCTGGATGTCGGCCATGACATGCACGGGTCGCAACCGGATTATCGGCCGGAGCCCGACGGCAGGACAGGACCGGGCCGGCCACACCGCCTCGAGCCTGAAGCCCGAAGCCTGAAGCCGTCTGCGCTATACTTCGTCCCTATGCGCGCGACCGACATCATCCGTGCCAAGCGCGACGGGCTGGCCCTCAGCCGAGAGGCCGTCGAGTTCTTCGTCTCCGGCGTGACCGACGGGTCGCTGCCCGACTACCAGGCCTCGGCGCTGCTGATGGCCATCGTCCTGCGAGGGATGACGGCGGAGGAAACCGCCTGGCTGACCGGCGCCATGGTGAGATCCGGGGTCACCGTCGACCTCTCGTCAATTCCCGGCGTCAAGGTGGACAAGCACAGTACCGGCGGCGTCGGCGACAAGGCGTCGCTCGTGCTGGCGCCGCTGGCGGCCGCGTGCGGGGTCAAGGTGCCGATGATGTCGGGACGCGGCCTCGGCCACACCGGCGGCACGCTCGACAAGCTGCAGTCGATCGCCGGATTCCGCGTCGACCTGTCCCTCGACCAGCTGAAGGTGGCGCTCGAGAAGACCGGCGTGGCGATGCTCGGCCAGACGTCGCAGATCGCGCCGGCCGACAAGAAGCTCTACGCGCTGCGGGACGTCACCGGCACGGTGGAGAGCATCCCGCTCATCACCGCGTCGATCATGAGCAAGAAGATCGCCGAGGGGATCGACGCCCTGGTCCTCGACGTCAAGACCGGGCGCGGCGCCTTCATGAAGACGGTGGAGGACTCGCGGCGGCTCGCCCGCTCGCTCGTCGACACCGGCAACCGGTCGGGTGTCCGCACCGAGGCGGTCATCACCGCGATGGATGCCCCGCTCGGCCGGGCCGTCGGCAACGCCGTCGAGGTCGTCGAGTGCGTCGAGACGCTCAAGGGGCGCGGGCCGAATGACCTCGAGTCGCTGTCGGTCTGGCTGGCCGCGCGGATGGTGCTCGCCGCCGGCCTGGCGTCCACGCCGGCCGACGCCGAGGCGACGGTCCGCCGCGCCCTGACGTCCGGCGCCGGCCTGGAGAAGTGGCGGGAGATCGTGGCGCAACAGGGGGGCGACCCGCGGACGGTCGACGACTATCGCCTGATGCCGTCGGTCGAGACCCGCCACCTGGTGACGGCGCCGCGGGCGGGGTATCTCTCGGTGCTCGACGCGGAACTGGTCGGCCGCGCCGCCGTCGCGCTCGGCGCGGGCCGCGCCACCGTGGACGACGCGGTGGACCCGGCCGTGGGCGCGACGATCCTGGCGCACCCGGGCGACGAGCTGCGCGCGGGCGACCCGGTCGTCGAACTGCACTACCGCCGCGAGCGGGACCTCGCCGCGGCCGTCGAACTGGTCGGCCGCGCGATCGAAATCGCCGACGAGCCGCCGGTCCTGCTGCCGCTGTTCGTGGAACAGGTCAGGTAGTCTTCCTGCGCGGCCGACGGCTGCCGGCCGAGTCACGCGGCAAGCCGTGACCGCCGCGAACCGGAGGAGCCGTCAGTCGTCAGCCGTCAGCCGTCAGCCGTCAGCCGTCAGCCGTCAGTCGTCAGCCGTCAGCCGTCAGCCGTCAGCCGTCAGCCGTCAGTCGTCAGCCGTCCTGAAGGAGCGCCCGTGAACGCACCTGCATCATCGCCGTCGAGTTCCACCTCGCGAAGGACCGAGTACATGGTGGTCGCGGGCGCGGTCGTCGTCGCCGTCGTGGCGGCCCTGCTGGCGCAGTTCGGTGGAGTCCCGAAGGCGCAATCGATCGTCGGCCTCGTGGTGATCCTCGGGATTGCCTACGCGCTCTCGGCCAACCGGCGGGCGATCGACCTGCGCACCGTCGCCTGGGGGCTCGGGCTCCAGATCGTCTTCGCCATCCTCGTGCTGAAGACGTCGGCGGGCCAGGTCGTTTTCACGACGCTCGGGCATTACATCACGCGGCTGCTCGGCTTCGCCGGCGTCGGCGCGGCGTTCGTCTTCGGCCCGCTCGGCGACTCCGGCGTGTGGGGCGACGCGATGACGCGGGTCTTCGGCCCGACGGGGGCGCAGTACGCGGTGATCTTCGCCTTCCAGGTGCTGCCGACGATCATCTTCATCGCCGCGCTGTTCGCCATCCTCTATTACTTCGGGATCATGCAGGTCGTCGTCCGGATCTTCGCCGTGGCGATGAACCGGGTGATGCGGGCGAGCGGCGCGGAATCGCTCAACGTGGCCGCGAGCATCTTCATGGGGCAGACCGAGGCGCCGCTGACCATCAGGCCGTACCTCCCCGAGATGACCCAGTCCGAGCTGATGACGGTGATGACGGCCGGGATGGCGCACATCTCGGGCGGCATCATGGCCGCCTACATCCTGTTCGGCATCAAGGCCGAGAACCTGCTCACGGCCGTGATCATGACCGCGCCCGGCACGATCATGATGGCCAAGATGTTCGTGCCGGAGACCGAGTTGCCGAAGACGATGGGCACGGTGAAGCTCGACGTGCCGAGGACGGACGTGAACGTGATCGACGCGGCGGGTCGCGGCACCAGTGAGGGTCTCCACCTGGCGCTCAACGTCGGGGCGATGCTCATCTCGTTCATCGCGCTGATCGCGCTCGTCAACGCCGTCCTCGCGCACATCCCGCTGCTCGGCGGGCCGCTGAGCCTGGGCCGGATCTTCGGCTGGGTGTTCTCGCCGGTCGCGTGGGCGATGGGGGTGGCGTGGAAGGACGCGGCGACGGTGGGCAATCTGCTCGGCACGCGCATGGCGCTGAACGAATTCGTCGCCTACGCGGAACTCGGCAAGTACGCCGGCGCCACCGCGGCGCACGCCGCCGGCCCGCTGTTCGGGAAGATGGATCCGAAGTCGTTCACCATCGCGACCTTCGCGCTGTGCGGCTTCGCCAACTTCAGCTCGATCGGCATCCAGATCGGCGGCATCGGCGCCCTGGCGCCGAACCGCCGCCACGACCTGGCGCGCCTCGGCCTGCGCGCGATGCTTGCGGGCACGCTCGCCAACTTCGTGACGGCGACGATTGCGGGGTTCTTACTGTAGGGATGGAGGATTCAGGAATCGGGAATCAGGATTCGGCACGTCACGCTGCGCCCTGAATCCTGAATCCCGAATCCCGAATCCTACGAGGTGCGCCATGACCTACTACGACCAGGTATCCGAGGCCGCGGAGTTCATCCGGGGCCGGGTCGGTCGGGTTCCCGACGTCGCCGTCGTGCTCGGCTCAGGGCTCGGCGAACTGTCCGGCCGCGTGACGGGCGCGCTGACGCTCGCCTACGCCGACATCCCCAACTGGCCCCCGTCGGGCGTCGTCGGCCACGCCGGCCAACTGGTGCTCGGGGACCTGGCGGGCCGGCGCGTGGCCGTCCTGTCCGGGCGCGCGCACTACTACGAGGGGCACTCGCTGCTGCGGTCGACGTTCGGCGTCCGCGTGATGGGCCTGCTCGGCGTGAAGACCGTCATCCTGACCAACGCGGCCGGCGGCATCAACACGTCGTTCGAGTCGGGCGCCCTGATGGTCATCGACGACCACATCAACCTGTTCGGCACCAACCCGCTCATCGGCCCCAACGACGAGCGGTTCGGCCCGCGGTTCCCCGACATGACCGACGCGTACTCGAAGCGCCTGCGGGCGCTGGCCGACGCGGTCGCCGCCGAGCGGGGCATCGGGCTGGCGCACGGCGTGTACGCGGCGCTGCACGGGCCGAGCTACGAGACGCCGGCCGAGATCCGCTACCTCCGGACGATCGGCGCCGACGCCGTCGGCATGTCCACGGCGCCCGAGACCATCGTGGCGCGCCACATGGGGATCGAAGTGCTGGCCGTTTCGTGCATCACCAACATGGCCGCCGGCGTGCTCGACGCGCCGCTCGACCACACCGAGGTGATGACGACGGCGGCGCGGGTGAAGGACCAGTTCATCGCGCTCGTCGAAGGCACCATCGCGCGCCTCTAACTGCCTTCAGGGGTCGGAGCGGTTTTTCCGGGACCACGGGTTCCGGTTTCAAGATCGTAATTGGCCGAGTGCATTCGATGCCGATTACAGTTCTGTTACCCGAAAGCAGCCTGTCCGAAAAACCGCTCCGACCCCTTGGATGCGGTCTTCAGGTCTGCAGGTTGACGGTGCGACGCGGTCCGAGGTATGAAGTCCGAAGCCTGGAGTGAGCCTTGAGCCTTATGAATGATCCCCTGGTCGCTGCCGCCCGGGAGGCCCGCGAAAGGGCCCGCGCCACGTTCTCGCACTTCAAGGTCGGCGCGGCGCTCGAGACAACCGACGGCCGGATCATCACCGGCTGCAACATCGAGAACGCCACTTACGGGCTGACCCTGTGCGCCGAACGTGTCGCGCTGTTCAAGGCGGTTTCCGACGGCCTCGATTCCTTCCGCCGCATTGCCGTCGTGGCCGACACCAAGGCGCCGACGCCGCCGTGCGGGCCGTGCCGCCAGATCCTCTGGGAGTTTGCCGGAGACATCGAGATCATCCTCGCCAACCTCCAGGCCGAGACGGGACGCTACCGCCTGAGCGAACTCCTCCCGCTGCCCTTCGACGCGCGGCTTCTCACGAGGGAATAGTCGTCGGCTCGCAACCTGCGGCCGGCTCGTGAGGCGCCGGCCGCGGCCGTGAGCCCCTGGTCGTTCTGGCCTCGAGCCCTGCCCGCCTTCGCGCGGAACGCTTCGGCGGGTCCGCCGTAGCCTTGGCGGAGGCGGAAGCCTTGAGCCTGTTATGATCGGTGTCTATGCTTCCAACCGTTGACTGGAACGACGACGGCGTCGTGATGATCGATCAGCGCAAGCTCCCGGGCGCCGAGGTGTATGTGACGTGCCGCACGGCCGTCGAGGTGGCGCGGGCCATCAAGACGATGGTGGTGCGGGGGGCCCCGGCGATCGGCGTGACGGCGGCGCTGGGGCTGGCGCTCGCGGTGAAGGGCAGCAAGGCGACCGGCACGACGAAGCTCGCATCCGAGTTCCAGAAGACGTGCGACCTGCTCGCGTCCACCCGGCCGACGGCCGTCAACCTCTTCTGGGCGATCGCCCGGATGAAGCGGTGCTTCGGCGCCGCGGCCCAGTCGGGGGCGTCGGTCGACGAGATCAAGGTCCGGCTGGAAGCCGAGGCGCGCGCCATCGACGCCGAGGATGTCGCATCCTGCCGCGCCATCGGGCGCTTCGGCGGCGAGCTGGTGCCGGACAAGGCGCGGATCCTGACCCACTGCAACGCCGGTGCGCTGGCGACGGCCGGGTACGGCACCGCGCTCGGCGTCATCCGCGGCGCCATCGAGCTCGGCAAGCAGGTGAGCGTCTACGCCGACGAGACGCGGCCGTTCCTGCAAGGCGCCCGGCTCACGGCGTGGGAACTCGTCCACGACGGGATCGACACGACGGTCATCACCGACAACATGGCGGCGACGTTCATGCGGCAGGGGATGATCGACCTGGTCGTCGTCGGCGCCGACCGGATCGCGGCCAACGGGGACGTGGCGAACAAGGTCGGCACCTACGGTGTCGCCGTGCTCGCCAGGGAGCACGGGCTGCCGTTCTACGTGGCCGCCCCCAGCTCGACGCTCGACCCGGCGACGCCGAGCGGCGCGGAGATCCCGATCGAGGAGCGGCCCGCTCGCGAGGTGACGCACGTCGGCACGACCCGCCTGACGCCCGTCCAGGCGAAGATCCGCAACCCGGCGTTCGACGTGACGCCGGCTCGCTTCGTCACGGCGATCATCACCGAGCGCGGCGTGTGGTGGCCACCCTACAGCGACTCACTCCGGGTGGCGACGCAATCGGAGGCCGGGAAGACAAATCGGACGACGGAGTGAGGAATCGGAGGCCGGGAGAGAGAATCGGAGGCCGGCATTAACAGTCGGACTACTGCGCGTCAGTTCCGATTCCCCGCCGTGAGTCCCGATTCTTCATCGTCGGAACCGATCTGCCATCGTCAGTTCCGATTCTCCATCGTTAGCTCCGATTTTCCATCGTCAGTTCCGATTATGGTCATCCTGGGCATCGAGAGTTCGTGCGACGAGACGGCGGCGGCGGTGGTCGCCGAGGTGGACGACCCGTCGCGGCCGTGGCACATCCGCTCGAGCGTGGTGGCGTCCCAGGTGGCGATCCACCGCGAGTGGGGCGGCGTGGTCCCGGAACTCGCCTCGCGCCAGCATCTCCGGGATATCTGCGGCGTGGTTGAGAAGGCACTGACCGAGGCGGGGATCGTGTGGCGCAGGCCTGAAGGCCTGCGCTATCTGGAGGACCGGGTCAGTCTGTTCCACGACGCGATCGACGCCGTGGCGGTGACGCAGGGGCCCGGGCTGGTCGGCTCGCTGCTCGTCGGCCTCCAGTTCGCCAAGTCCCTGGCCGCGTCGATCGGCAGGCCGCTCGTCCCGGTCCACCACCTCGCCGGCCACATCGAGTCGCTCTTCCTGCACAACGGGCCGCTACCGCTGCCGGGCGTGGTGCTGGTGGTGTCGGGCGGCCACACCAGCCTGTACCTGGTGCCCGAGCCGGGCGTTTATCGCCTCCTCTCCCGCACGAGAGACGACGCGGCCGGGGAGGCGTACGACAAGGTGGCGAAGCTGCTGGGGCTCGGCTACCCCGGCGGGCCGATCATCGACAAGCTGGCCGCCGAGGGAAACGACAGGGCGATCCCCTTTCCGATGACACGGATCACCCACCGCGACCGGAATGCGCCCGACCTGGCCGGCCAACTCGACTTCAGCTTCAGCGGGATCAAGACGGCGGTGCTTCGGCACGTCCGGCAGGCCGGGGGCCCAGGGCTCAGGCCCGGAGGCTCACCCCTCGACTTCGCTCGGGGTGCCCTGAGCGAGGGCTCAGAACGCCCGAGTCGAAGGACAGAGCTCACGGCTCAGGGCTCAGGCGCCGCGGTCTCGGACGGGCACGGACGCGGTGGCCAAGGATCTTCGGTGGGCACAGGGCTTCAGCCCGGTGCTGCGCCGCCGCCCTTCTCGCCCGCCGAGATCGCCGACATCTGCGCGAGCTTCCAGCGCGTCGTCGTCGAGACGCTCGTGGACCGGCTGTTCGAGGCGGCGTGGCGCTTCGGCGCGCGGAGCGTGGGCATCGCGGGCGGCGTCTCGGCGAACCGGCGCCTGCGGCAGGACGCCACCGCGCGCGGCGAGGCGCTTGGCCTGCCCGTCTTCCTGCCGACGCTGGCGCTGTCGACCGACAACGCGGCGATGATCGCCGCGGCCGGCCTCAGGCGTCTTCGCGCCGGAGTGACGGCGGGCTGGGACCTGAACGCCGACGCTTCGCTGAAGCTCTAGACCGGCTTACGCCGTACGCCTTACGGCTGACGGCTGACGGCTGACGGCTGACGGCCGAAGGCTGAGGGCCAGGAGGGCTTGACGGTGTGACACCGCTGCAAGTCGTAAGGCGTAGGGCGTGGGGCGTAAGCCGGAGACCGTCTATGAAGACCTTCACCGAGTACCTCTTCTTCAACACTCGCGAGCGCCGCGAGATGGTCCGCATCACCGACGAGGTGGCCGCCATCGTCCGGCGCAGCGGCATTCGCGAGGGGATGGCTCTCGTGTCGGCGATGCACATCACCGCCGGCGTCTACGTCAACGACTGGGAGAACGGCCTCATCGAGGACTTCGGCGAGTGGCTGGAGAAGCTGGCGCCGGCCGGCCGCCCCTACCGGCATCACCAGACCGGCGAGGACAACGCCGACGCTCACCTCAAGCGGACGGTCATCGGCCACCAGGTCGTCCTGCCGATTACCGCCGGCAAGCTCGACCTCGGCCCGTGGGAGCAGGTCTTCTACGCCGAGTTCGACGGGCAGCGGAAGAAGAGGGTGATCGTGAAGGTGATGGGGGAGTAGGGGCCGGCCTCACGCGTAGCAGTCAGTGACTAGTGGCGAGTGGCTAGATCACGCGTGATCCACTGACCACTAGCCACCAGTCACTCCACGGCGCAGCTGTTATGCGGCCATCCCGCTGCGCCGCTCGAGCGCCGCCGTGCGCAGCAGGGACACCGCGGTGTAGATCACCACGACGATGACGAGCCACATGACGTAGTGGAGCGGCAGGTGCTTCACGACGAGCAGCGCCAGCGCCGAGCCGAAGATGCCCCCCGCGGCCAGCCCCGCCGCCGCCCGCAGGCTGTAGCGCATCCGCCGCACGAACTGCGCGCTCGCCACCGGCATCAGGAACGCGCAGGCGCCCATCATGATCGGGAACGCCGCGCTCGGGCTCATGCCGAGCAGGGCGATGAGCACCATGCACGGGGCGTAGTAGCCGATGCCGAGCGGCATGATGGCGCCGAGGAAGAAGCTGCCGGCGAGCGCCAGCACCAGCTTCACGCCGCCCACGCCGAGAACGATGCCCTTGGCGGCCGATGTCTGGATGAAGCCCTCGTAATCGACCCCGGCGACGGTCGCCTTGACCTCGGACCAGTCCTTCCCCGCGATGACCAACTCGAGCGGCGCATCGGGCGCGAGCGTGACCACGGGTGAGGAGGTGTCCGACTTGTCCGCGCGCAAGACGGCCGGCTGCGGCCCGACGGCCACCCGATCCGATGGCATCATGCCGGTCACCTTGGCGAACAGGAAGCCGGCGGCGACGAGCAGGGCGATGCCCATGCCGACCTGGACGGCCCTTCTCGGCAGCCGAGACACGATGCCGGCCCCGAACCAGGCGCCGGCGACGGCGGTTGCGATCATGAGCACCAGCATCGACGGGTCCACCGCGATGACGGCGATGCCGATGAAGGCCTGCGTGACGGTCGGCAGGCAGTGGCCGACGTTGAGCGTGCCGGGGATGAGTTCGTCGCGCACCAGCTTTCGCAGGCGGAAGTACGTGGTCGATGTGGCGAAGCTGCCGATGCCGAGGGCGTCGAAGAAGTTGGCGAAGAACCCGACGGCGACTCGCTCGGCGTTCGGACGGCCTGCGTCCGGCGTATCGGGATGCTTGCGCGTCTCGTAGATCCAGAGCGCGACGAAAGCCACCGTCATGACCGCCAGCGCGACGAACAGGACAGCAATCACAGTCACCTCCGCGGGGCCGGCCCCTTCCGACTGCCGGTTGGCGGGAACTGGTCGGGGAATATATCATGGCAGCGGGCCGCTGACAGCGGATCAGAGAGGGAAGTGCCAAGATCTGAAGTACGAAGTTCGACGTTTGGTGTAGGCAGCCTGGAGCCCGAAGCCCGAAGCCCGAAGCCTGAAGCCTGAAGCCCGATATGACCACGATCACCCGAGATTCCGCCTGGTCGTTGCTGTGCGAGTGGACCCAGAGCGACGCGCTGCGCAAGCACGCGCTGGCC
Organism: uncultured Acidobacteriota bacterium; assembly: GCA_963776495.1. Lineage (GTDB taxonomy): Bacteria > Acidobacteriota > Vicinamibacteria > Vicinamibacterales > Fen-181 > FEN-299. Next base: position 804,442 of record CAVZMW010000006.1, read on the forward strand.
GTCGAATCGGCCGTGACCTACTACGCCCGGAACTTCGGCGAGAACGCCGAGGAGTGGAGCGTCGTCGCGCTGCTGCACGACTTCGACTACGAGCGGTACCCGACGCTCGAGAACCACCCGTTCCGGGGTGCGGAGTTCCTCCGGGAGCAGGGCTGGCCCGAGTGGGTGATCCGGGCGGTGCTGTCGCACGCCGACCACACGAACACCCCGCGCGGGACCCGGCTCGAGCACACGCTGTTCGCCTGCGACGAGATGGCGGGCTTCGTCACGGCCGCGTCGCTCGTCCGGCCGTCGAAGAGCGTCCTCGACCTCGAGGCCACGTCGGTCATCAAGCGGATGAAGGACAAGGCCTTCGCGCGCGCGATCAACCGCGACGACCTCAGGAAGGGCGCGGAGGAACTCGGGCTGCCGCTCGCCGACCACATCACCAACGTCATCATGGGGATGCGCGAACACGCGGAGGCGCTGGGGCTCAAGGGAACACTGTAGACTCAGGGCTCAGGCCAAGAGGCTTAGGGCTCAAGGCTCAGGGCCGGGGGCCGAAGACCAGGCCGTCGGCCTTCGGCCGTCAGCCTTCAGCCGGCGTCCCGAACTATCCGACACGTTTTGACGTATTCCCTAACCAAGATGGCCCAGCCGGACCCTGCCGCCGTCGTGACGCTCGAGTCGGTCAGCGTGGCCTATGGGAATCGGGCCGCCCTGAAGGACGTGACCGCCGCCTTCGCGCCCGGGGCCACCGGCCTGCTCGGTCCGAACGGCGCGGGGAAGAGCACCCTCCTCAAGTCGCTGCTCGGCTTCCTCGTCCCCACCTCCGGCCGCCTGACCGTGCTCGGCCTCGACGTGGCGCATTCGGCCCTCGACATCCGCCGGCGGATCGGCTACATGCCCGAGACCGACGGGCACATCCCGGGGATGAGCGCGGTGGCCTTCGTGGCCTACTGCGGCCAGCTGGCCGGCCTCCCGGCGACCGACGCGATGCAGCGCGCCCACGAGGTGCTCTTCTACGTCGGCCTCGGCGAGGCGCGCTATCGCAACGTCGAGACCTACTCGACCGGGATGAAGCAGCGGATCAAACTGGCGCAGGCACTGGTGCACGACCCCGACCTGCTGTTCCTCGACGAGCCGACCAACGGGATGGATCCGAAGGGGCGCGACGAGATGCTGGCGCTCGTCCGAGACCTCGCCCACGAGAAGCAGATCAACCTGATCCTCTCCTCGCACCTGTTGCCCGACGTCGAGCTTGCCTGCGACCGGGTCGTCGTCCTCGACAAGGGGACCGTGGTCGCGCAAGGGGCGATCGACACGCTGAAGGGATCGCGCCTCCAGGTCTTCGAGCTGCGCATCAAGGGCGATCGCGCCGCGTTCGCCGCCGTGCTCGCCGACTCCGGCTTCGAGTGCCACCAGTCCGACGAGGACGTGATGCGGGTCTTCGTGCCGGACGAGCAAGGGGCGCGAGCGCTGTTCGCCGTGGCCGCCCGCGAGCACGTGCAGGTCCGCCATCTCAAGCCGAGCGTACCGACGCTCGAGGACGTGTTCGCGAAGGCGGTTGGGGAAGAGTAGTGGGCAGTAGGCGGTAGGCCGCCGCAAGCCGCCAGTCGCCCTTCGGCAGGCTCAGGGCGACCCTGAGCAACGTCGAAGGGTCGCGAGCCACAAGGCGCAGGGCGTAAGGCGTGGGGCGTAAGGCGATCGAATGCCAATACACGATCAAAGCTACCGGCGATACGGGGGCGACCGGGAATCCGCCGGGACGGCCTGGATGGTGATTGCGCGCAACGGCATCGGCACCATCGTGCGCAAGCGCCTGTTCATCGGCCTGCTCCTGCTCGCCTGGATCCCGTTCGTCGTCGGCGCGGTGATCGCGTACCTGAGGGCCAACTTCCCCCAGTTCACCATGCTGGCGATGACCGCGCAGCGGTTTCGCGACTTCCTCAACACGCAGGACTTCTTCGTCTTCGTCATTACGGTGTGGGTCGGCGCCGGCCTCATCGCCAACGACAAGCGCGCCAACGCGCTGCAACTCTACCTCTCCAAGCCGCTGACGCGCACCGAGTACATCGCCGGCAAGCTGGTGATCCTGTGCACGTTCCTGCTGCTGGTCACCTGGCTGCCGGCCATCCTCCTGCTGGTGCTGCACATGGCCTTTACCGGCAGCCTGACGTTCCTGCGGGAGAACCTCTATCTCTTCCCGGCGGTGACCGTGTTCTCGGGCCTGCAGGTGCTGGTCTCGGCGTTCCTGATGCTGGCCTTCTCGTCGCTGAGCAAGAGCAGCCGCTACGTGGCCATCCTGTATGCCGGCGCCTATTTCTTCAGCCACGCGGTGTTCGGCGTCGTCTTCGCGGTGACGGGCAGTTCGCGGCTCTCGTGGATCTCGCTGCCGGCCAACTTCAACCAGGTGGGCGACTTCGTGTTCCGCCTGCAGCCGCGCTACTCGACGCCGCCGCTCGTGTCGCTGTTCGTCCTGCTCGCGATCGTCGGGCTCTCGATCTGGGTGCTCGAACGCCGCGTCCGCGGCGTGGAGGTGGTATCGTGAGCGCCGCCGTCCAGACCGCCACGCTGTCGAAGTGGTACGGCCAGGTCATCGGCCTCAACGACGTGACGGTCAGCGTGCCGACGGGCGTCACGGGCCTGCTCGGGCCCAACGGCGCCGGCAAGTCGACGTTCATGAAGCTGATGACCGGCCAGCTCAAGCCGAGCAAGGGTTCGATCACCGTCCTCGGCAAGCCGGTCTGGGGGAATCCGGGGGCGTACTTCCGCATCGGCTTCTGCCCCGAGCAGGACGCGTTCTACGACCGGATGACGGGGCTCGAGTGGGTTGCGGCGCTGGTCCGGCTGAACGGGTTCGGCGACGTCGAAGCGGTGGCCGCCGCGCGCCGGGCGCTCGAGACGGTCGATCTGCTCGACGCCGCGGACCGGAAGATCGGGAGCTACAGCAAGGGGATGCGCCAGCGGGTCAAGCTGGCCCAGGCCGTGGTGCACGACCCCGAACTGCTGGTCCTCGACGAGCCGCTCGCGGGCATGGACCCGCTGGGGCGGCGCAAGACGATCCGGCTCATCAAGGAATGGGCCCGCTCCGGCAAGACGGTCATCGTCTCGAGCCACATCCTGCACGAGATCGAGGCGATGACGTCGAACATCCTCCTCATCAACCACGGGCGGATTCTCGCCGAGGGGAACGTCCACCAGATCCGGGGGCTGATCGACTCGCACCCGCACACGGTGTACGTCCGCGCGCCGGACCCGCGGCGCCTGGCCCGGCTCCTCCTCGCGAGCGACGACGTGATCAGCCTGAGGTTCGAGGAGGGGGCGGTCGTGGTGCAGACGGCGGCGCCCGACTACTTCTACTCGCGGCTGACCGAGCTGGCGGCGTCGGGCGAGGCCGGCGAGATCGCCGAAGTGACGTCGCCCGACGACAACCTCCAGGCCGTCTTCGAGTACTTGGTGAAGTAACGTGGCTGAGCAACCCTTGCCCGCCGCCCTGCAGCCCGCCGCTCGGGTGCCCTCGTTCGCCCGATCGACACTTCGCATCTTCGACCTCAGCCTGGGGCAGATGCTCTGGTCGCGGCGGACGATCTTCCTGGCCCTGGTCGTGAGCGCACCCATGCTCCTCGGCCTGATCGTCCGCGTGCTGTCCGCGTCGGGCGTCGGCGGCTCGGTGCGGCTCGGGGGCGGGGCCATCGTCTCCGGTCCCTCGATCTTCGGCCTGTTCATCTGGCTGCTCTACCTCCGCTTCATCATCCCCGTGCTGGGCGTCTTCTACGGCACCGCGCTCATCGCTGACGAGGTCGAGGACAAGACGATCACCTACCTGTTCACCCGGCCGATCCCCCGGGGAGCGGTCCTGGTAGGCAAGTACCTGGCCTACCTGGCCGCCACCGTGCTGGTGGTGCTGCCGTCGGTGATGGTGCTCTACTTCCTGGTCGTCCCGCTCGGGGGCGGGTCGGTTGCGGCCACCTTCCCGGCGCTCGTCGAGGACCTCGGGCTGCTCGGCATCGGCCTCGCGGCCTACGGCTCCCTGTTCGCGTGGGTCGGCTGCCGGTTCAAGTACCCCCTGGTCACGGGGCTGGTGTTCGCCTTCGGGTGGGAACAGGCGATCATGCTCATCCCCGGCTACCTCAAGCGGCTGACAATCGCCTACTACCTGCAGGGCCTGGTGCCTCATGCCATGCCGCAGGACGACTCGGCGCTGAGCATCCTCCGCGTCGTGGCGCGTGATTCGCTGTCGGTGCCGGTGTCGCTCGCCTGCCTGGCGGCGATATGGGGCGCCTTCCTGGTGCTGGCGGCCTGGACGGTCGAAAGGCGGGAGTACGTGTTGGAACAGTAGACGGCTGGCCGACGGCTGCCGGCCGACGGCGCCTTCCGTTGATGGCTGAGCCCGGCCGAGGCTGCCGTTGGAGGAGTCGGCCGGCGGTTTGGAGCGCGCGGCACGGCCGTCAGCCTTCAGTCGTCAGCCGATGTCGGAACCTCCGGCCGGGCAATGTCGTATACACAGGCATAAGGGGTGGGGTGTATGACCAAAGGCACACGCTACTTCATGTTCGGGACTGTCGGACTGCTCATCATCGGCCTTACGGTCGGGCTGGCGGCGTATTACGGCGGTATTCGGGGTCTGGCCCGGCAGTCGGGGCCGGGTGAACTGGCCCTGGTGCCGAGTGATGCCGCCGTCGTGGCCTACGCGAACGTCCGGGAGCTGATGGCCTCGCAGTTCCGCCAGCAGATGAAGGACCTCGGGGCGCCGGAGCAGCAGCAAGGCCAGAACGAGCTCCGGAACACCGTCGGGATCGACGTCGAGAAGGACATCGACTACGTGGTCGGCTGCCTCCTCGCCGGCTCGTCGGGTCCCGGGAACGAAGGCCGGAGCGGCTACGTGGTCGCTCACGGCAGGTTCGACAAGCCGCGGATCGAGGCGTTCATCCGCAGCAAGGGCGGCGTCGAAGAGCAGTACAAGGGGCGGACGCTCTTCGTCCACCCGGTCACGGGCTCCGGAGAGACGCCGGCCAGGAACGACCACCCGCTGGCGATGACCTTCGTCGAGCCCGCCGTCGTCGCGCTCGGCACGGTCGAGGCGCTGCACAAGGCGATCGACGTCAGCGCCGGGACGACGCCCGCCGTGACCGCCAACCGCGAGATGATGAAGATGATTGGCGGCGTCGAGTCGGGCAACGCCTGGGTGGTCGGCCGGTTCGACGCGCTCACCAGCGAGGCGCACCTGCCGGTGGAGGTTCAGCGCCAGCTCCCGCAGCTCACCTGGTTCAGCGCGAGCGGCCACGTGAACGGGGGCGTGAGCGGGTCGCTGAGCGTCCAGGCTCGCGACCAGGAGGCGGCTACCAACCTGCAGCAGGTGGTGGGAGGGTTCATCGCCCTCGCCAGGATGCAGGCCGGTTCGCGGCCCGAGCTGAACGCGCTGCTGCAGTCGATCACGCTCAGCGCGAACGCGGGCGACAACACCGTGTCGGTGTCGTTCGACGTGCCGCCGGCCGCCCTCGAGGCGCTGAAGGCGGCTGCCTCGAAGAAGGCCGTGGCGAAGTAGACCCGCCCCTCGCGCAACGAGCCGGGCCGGAATGTCAAGGGGCGCCGCAAGGCGCCCCTTTTTCGCTGTACGCCGGGTTCAGCGAGGCGGGAATGCTTGACGGTTTGAGGCCCGCCTCGCTAGACTCTGGTCCATACACAGAGTCTGACGACCGATTCATGGAGGATGTGTCGAACTGTGTCATGCAGGACTCGTTACCGGTCCTGATCGGGCGGCGTGTGCTGCTCCGGGAACCCCGCGAGGACGATGCCGTGCAACTCTACGAGTTCACGCGCGACCCCGAGGTGACCCGGTTCCTGGCCTTCGATCCCCCAGCCAGCCCTGACGACACGCGGTTCTTCATCGAGAAGTGTCACGAGCACCGTCTCCAGGACCGCGAGTACGTGTTCGTGATCGCGGACGTGGCCACCGACCGGCCGATGGGCGTGATCGGCCTGCGGCACCTCGACCGGCCGCTGCGGACGGCGCAGGTCGGCACGTGGGTGGCGCGGGGCTTCTGGGGCCTCGGCGTCAACGCGGAGGCCAAGCAGTTGCTGCTCGACTTCGCGTTCGGCACGCTCGAGCTGCACCGCGTCGAGGCGCGGATCTCGGTGGACAACCACCGGTCCCGCCACGCGTTCAAGCGGCTCGGCGCCCGGCGCGAAGGCCGGCTCCGCGAATCGTTCTTCAAGGACGGCGGGTACCACGACCAGGAGCTGTTCGTGATCCTCGAACAGGAATGGCGGAATCGGGCCAGGCCGGAGCCTGGCACCGGTCGGCGCGCGGGCAGGGGTGAGCATCGATGACTGACCGGGTCTTCTTCTACGGCACGCTCATGACGGGATTCGATCGCCGGCGGCGCACCGGCATCGACTCGATGCTGGACTGGGTCGGCCGCGGGACGATCCGGGCCGCGCTGTTCGACCTCGGCATCTACCCGGCGGCGGTGCCCGACCCCGACGGCGTCGTGTGGGGCGAAGTCTATCGCGCCTTGGACATCGACAAGGTGCTCGCGGGGCTCGACGAGATCGAGGGGCACAGCCCCACGATGCCCGAAGTGAGCCTGTACAATCGCCAGGAAATGCCGGTGGCCTACGAGGACGGCACGACGGGCGACGCGTGGGTCTATTTCTACAATGCCCCGCTCGGCCGCGCCGAGCGGATCACGTCGGGCGATTACCTCGAGTACTTGAAGGTCAGGTAGGATCACATCGGCTGACGGCTGACGGCTGACGGCTGACGGCTGACGGCTGACGGCTGACGGCGGCGTCACGCGTGCGCGGGCGAAGGCCGAACGCCGAGAGTCGAAAGCCGGTCCCTCCCACGATTCCACAATCCCTATGCATCAACCACTGCTTCGTCGATTCGGTTTCGTCGTGTTCATGGCGCTCGTCGCGGGCCTCGCTCCGCGGCCGGCGCTTGCCGATCCGGCCGATCCGACCGGTCTCGACCCGCGGGTCGAGAAGATTCTCTCGCAGATCTCCGAGCAGCGGCTCGCCGGCATCCTCCAGAAGCTCGGGTCGTTCGGCACCCGCAACACGCTGTCGTCCACCGACTCGACCACGACCGGCATCGGCGCGGCGCGCCAATGGATCTTCGACGAGATGAAGAAGTCGAGCAGCCGGCTCCAGGTCAGCTTCGACACCTACCAGGTGCCGAAGGGCGGCCGGATTACCCGCGACATCGAACTGCGCAACGTCGTCGCCGTGCTGCCGGGCAAGAGCGCGCGGCGGATCTACGTCAGCGGCCACTACGACTCGTTCGCCGCCGTGCGGCCGGCGGCCGGCAGCGCGCCGCGCCAGGCCGGCGCCGCCGCCCCCGGCGCGACGCCGCCCGCGGCCGGGCAGGCCGCCGCGGCGCCCCCGGTCGACAACCTCGCCCCCGGCGTGAACGACGACGGGACCGGGACAGCGCTCGTGATGGAGCTCGCGCGGGTGTTCGGCGAGAGCGGCGTCGACTTCGACGCCACGCTGGTTTTCGTCGCGTTCGCCGGGGAGGAGCAGGGGCTCATCGGCGCGACCCGCCACGCCGAGAAGGCGGCGGCCGACAAGGTCGTGATCGACGCCGTGCTCAACAACGACATGATCGGCAACGTGCAGGGGGGCGACGGTCTCCAGGACTCGATCCACGTCCGCGTCTTCTCGGAAGGGCCCGAGGATTCCCCCTCCCGCCAGCTCGCCCGCTACATCGTCCGCGCCGGGGCGGCCTACGTGCCGACCGACCAGGTGACGCTCGTGGCGCGCTACGACCGGTTCGGCCGCGGCGGCGACCACACGCCGTTCAACCAGCGGGGATTCACGGCCGTCCGCATCACCGAGTCGGTGGAGAACTACGAGCGGCAGCACACCGCGCTCGACACGTTCGAGGGGGTGAACGTGCCCTACTTCGTGCGCAACGTGAAGCTGAGCGCGGCCGCCATGGCGTCGCTCGCGCTGGCGCCGCCCTCGCCGGTGGTGACGAGCGATCGCGGGCAGCCCACGCTCGGCCGCCAGCCGAGCGGCTACGACGCGAACCTGCGCTGGAAGGCTTCGCCGGGGGCGGTGGGCTACAAGGTGTTCTGGCGCGAGGCGTGGACGCCGGACTGGCAGCACGAGATCCGCGTGGGGAACGTCACCGAGTACGTCCTGCCGGCCATGTCGATCGACGACTACATCTTCGGCGTCGCCGCCATCGGGCCGGACGGCAACGAAAGCCTCGTCTCGGTGTACGTGAACCTGCCGCGCCGGTAGGCCGCGCCCGCGGCTGGCGTCAGGCCGGGCCGCGCCGGCAGACGATCTCGTCCACGAACTCGGCGATCGCCTCGGCGACGCGCGCCGAGGGCTGGATGAACTCGATCCCGGCGCGGTAGACCGTCGTCTGGTCCTCGACGTCGCAGACGTGCGCGTGGACGATGCGCGCCTTGACGACGATGGAGCGGTCGCCGAGCACCAGCCGGAAATCGTGGAGTGAGTTGATGCGCAGCGGGAACGTGGTCTCGATCCGCGCGCCCGTACGGCTGATGTCGGTGATGGTCATCGGCTCGTAGACCATCACCTCGCCCTGGAGCTCGCCCAGGATCTCGATTCGGGGAGCCCGACGGTCCGGAGACTCGTCGTCGGTCATGGGGGCGAACTATAGCACAGTCCGCTCAGTCGCGCCCGGCCTCCGCCTCTTCCAACCGTCAGTTCATCGGCATCGCCCGCGCCGCCATCGGCAGCGGGTCGCCGACCTCGCTGCCCTCGGCCTGCCGGCCGCCGGTCTCCGACCCGAACGGGCTGGCGCACGTCAGCAGCGGGATGTGCCGGGTCTCGGGGTCCAGCTTGAGCATCGACAACACCTGGAAGCCGGTCGGGTCGTCGAACCCGAGGCACACCACCACCAGGTCCGGACGGCCCTGCTTGATCTGCGAGTACGCGTGGTCGACGTCAGCGACGAACACCATGTCGTAATGCCCGCCATCGAGGACGGACTCGATCAGATCGAACACTTCGGGCGTGCCGTTGACGACCACGACGTTCTGCGTCGCGCGCCCGGTTCGCACCTCGGTCGATTCTCTGAGTCGTTCTCTCATGGTCGACCCCCTCATGCCCATCTGCTACGCAAGAAGCGGGCCAGTGGACGGCCCCGCTGGCACGTGACGTACATGGGACATTTCAGGCGCGATGTTGGGCGGCGACTCCCCGGAGATCCCGGCTGACCTCGGCCGCGGACAGTTCCCATGCGCACAAATCTGCCACATGGTGTGGCTGACAGTTGGACATTCGGGGCAGGTCGGCTGCCGGGGTGCGGCCGGTGGCCGACGCGGACGGGCGCGCAACAATGACATGGTGCACGCCGGGCGCGGCGGGCTATTTCTTCTTGACCGGGGGCTTCGCGGGCGGCTTGGCGGGCCCCTTGGCGGCCGGCCGGTAGTCGACGGTGAAGTTGCTGACGGCGGCGATCGGCCGCTGGACCGCGACGAACGTCTCAGTGCCGTTCCGCCCGAGCACGGTGAGCTTCTCGCCGAGCAGGCTGACCGCATCCACGTTCTCGGGAACGTCGATCGAGATCCGCTCGGTGCCGACCGGCGCGACGGCCTTCAGGCCTTTGGGCCCGGCGCCGCCGGAGATCCGATCGAGCAGGTCATTCGCCGATCGGAACTCGCTGCGCACCACGGCGCGCGAGAGCAGCGTGCCGTCCATCGTCAGCACCCCGATCGTGGCCGTGTAGTTCGCGTAGGCCTTGCCGGCCCTGACTGCCTCTTCCGAGTAGGTGTGTCGGTTGTGCAGGTCGAAGGTGAGGGTAAGGACGCCTCGGTGCGGCGGCAGGTGGACGATCACCCCTTCGGCGGGGTTCCGGCCGGTGAGCACGTCGCAGAACTGGAGCTGGCTCGCGACGCCAACGCCGAGCAGGTTCGGGCAGGAGACGTCGGCGGGCTCGGTGACGCGGCTTGGCGCGGCCGGCTTCGCGGCCTGGCGGGGCGCCGGCCTCTTCGGCGCCGCCGTCTGCGACGCGGCAGGCGCGGCCAGGGCGAGGACGATGGCCGCCGCCATGAGCCCACGCGCCATGCCGGTCACTCCTCGACCGGCTCGAAGCCGGTCACGGGCATCGTGCCCCCGGAGATGGCCCCGCGCTGGTTGATGAGATCGAGGAACTCCATCCGGGTGCGCGAGCTGTTGCGGAAGGCGCCGAGCATCGCGCTCGTCACCGCGCGCGAACGCTGCTTCTCGACCCCCCGCATGGCCATGCACAGGTGCGTCGCCTCCATGACGACGGCGACGCCGAGCGGATCGATCTTCTCGTCGATTGTCTGCGCGATCTGGTTGGTCAGCCGCTCCTGCACCTGGAGGCGCCGGCTGAACACGTCGACCAGGCGCGGGATCTTGCTCAAGCCGATGACGCGGGTGCTCGGGATGTAGGCGATGTGGCACTTGCCGAAGAAGGGCAGCAAGTGGTGCTCGCAGAGACTGAAGAAGTCGATGTCCTTGACGATGACCATCTCGCTGTAGTCGACGGTGAAGAAGGCGTTGTTGAGCACCTTGTCGACGTCGGTCTGGTATCCGCTCGTCAGGAACTTCAGCGACAGTTCCACGCGCTTCGGGGTATCGAGGAGCCCCTCGCGACCCGGGTCCTCACCGAGATCGGCCAGCAGCCGGCGTATCAGGTCCTGCATGGTTCTTCAGTGTACAACACACGGGCCGACGGCCGACGGCCGACGGCCGACGGCGTGAGGCGCAAGGCGTCGGGCGTGAAGCGCAAGGCGCAAGGCGTACAACGAACGGGGCCTGGGACGCGCGTCCCAGGCCCCGGGGGCTTTCACGAATCCGCGCCCGCCGCTACGCGCCAGCGGGAGCGTCGGTCTTCGACGGTTCGGCGGTCTTCGACCTCAGGCCCTGGATCTGGATGACCGGCTCCTCGCCGAGGACATGCTGCCGGTAGAGCCTGGCCATCTCCTCGTCCTGGGTCCCGGGCTGCGCCTTCGCCCGCTCGCGGGCCGCCAGCTTCTCCTCGCGGGCCGTCTTCGCGATCCCGGCCTCGTCGAGGTCGGTCTGCGCCGCCGCGGCCACCGCCTCCGGGTTCAGGATGAGCGAGTGCTGGACGCTCTCGAGCGGCACCTGCTTGTTGCCGGCGTAAATCTGGTGCCGGCCCCGCTCCTCGTACCACCGGGTGAGCGTCGCCGTCATGTGCATCTTCTCGACGATCTGGCGCCAGCCGATGCCGGTGTTGTAGGCGCAGAAGGAGATCTCGCCCTCCTGCGTCCCGTAGGGGATGATGCACATCTCGGTGCGGCGGAAGTCGTAGGTGAACAGGTCCTGGAACCACATCCCCGCGATGAACAGGAAGTTCCAGCGGTCCGCCCGCCGCCGCTCGACGTCCTGGAGCCGCGTGCCGCCCGTCACCTGGCCGTAGTCGCGGCCGGTGGCGTTGAACGTCTTGTCGAACTTCTTGAGCAGGTCGAGAACGCGGAACGACTTCGGCGCGGCGAACGGGTCGTAGTTGCGCATCAGCGCCAGCGCCATGCCGGCGACCGTCAGGAACCGGCCGCGCGCCGCGTCGTTGATGAGCGCGACGTCCTTCGGCAGCTGGTCGGCGTCGAGGAACGCGGTGATCGGCACCGCCTCCCTGGTCTCCTTGTCGATCATCAGCGCCATGCCCGTGCCGCAGTTCGGGTGGCAGCCGCACGAGAGCGCGCCCCATCCGCGCTCCGGCCCGTGCATCAGGTCCGCCCAGTCGGAGAAGGTGCTCATCAGCGAGATGGGGAACCAGTCGCGCAGCGGCTCGCCGAGACCGGTCTGGTCCTTGACGTCGTGCGCCAGGTTCGCCAGCGTGTAGCGCTGCGCGGCCCGCCGCTCGTCCGACACCAGCTCGTCGCGCCCGGTGAACGACACCGGCTGGAACGAGAGGAACGAAATCTTCTTGGGGTTGTTGATCGCGAACTCGATGATCCGCCCGACCTGCTCGTTGTTCACGCCGTTGATGAGCGTGATCACGAGGACGATGTCGACGCCGGCGGCGTGCAGGTTCTCGATCGCCCGCAGCTTGACGTCGAACAGGTTGCCGACGTGGCGGTGCGAGTTGGGCGCGTTGCCGACCCCGTCGAACTGCAGGTAGACGTAGCGCAGGCCGGCCTCGGCCGCCTGGCGGCAGAACTCGGAGCTGCGGGCGAACTCGATGCCGTTGGTCGCCGCCTGCACGCTGTTGAAGCCGACCTGCTTGCAGTAGCGGACCGCGTCGAGGAAGTAGGGCGAGAGCGTCGGCTCGCCGCCCGAGAACTGCACCGACATCTGGCGCTTCGGCTTCACCGTGATCGCGTTGTCGAGGATGGTCTTGATCTCGCCCCAGCCGAGCTCGTGCACGAACCCCACCTGGTTGGCGTCGGTGAAGCAGGGGTCGCACATCATGTTGCAGCGGTTGGTGAGATCGACCGTCAGCACCGCGCCGCGGCCGTGGAGCACCGTGCTGCTGCCGTGGTTGTGCAGCGTCGCGTCGTTGTGCGCGCGGATGTCGCGCCCGGGGAATGACTCCTCGAGGTGCCGGTAGAAGGCCGGGTCGGTCGACAGCACGTCCTCGAAGTGGCCGTGGACCGGGCAGTCCTTGACGATCATCACCTTGCCGTCGCGCTCGAGGATGGTGGCCTTGATCTCGCCCACCTTCTCCTTGAGGAGGATCGACACGTCCTTCCTGCCGTCGATGATGTCCTGGCGCGCCTCGCGCGTGCAGACCGGGCAGAGCGAGTCGGTCTCGCGCGGCCAGCCCAGCGTCGGCTTGGTCTTCTCGTACGACTTCAGCAGCGGCTGGTCGGACCACGCCGGCGTGAACGACGGATTCTGCTTGAGGCGATACGCCAGCTGGAACACGCTCCACAGCCCGTTGGCTGCGATCGAGCATCCCTTTTCGACGTACTTGATCGGCGCGTGCATCGACTTCTCCTTGAGTAACAGCCCGGCGGCTTCTCCGGCGGCGCGGCGGCCCTCGGCCACCCTGATCCCACCTGTCGGATCCTCGGAATCATATCGCCCGGATCCGGCCGGGACCCGAACATTCCGGTGGACGGGCCGACCCGCGGGGCGAGCGGGCAATACACACAGCGACCTGGATAGGCGACCAAAACGGTCCGGTCGCAGAATTCGGAACTCACGGTGGACAATCGGAGATGACGATGATCAATCGGAACTGATGATGATCAATCGGAACTGACGATGATCAATCGGAACTGACGATGATCAATCGGAACTGACGATGATCAATCGGAACTGACGATGATCAATCGGGACTGACGATGATCAATCGGGACTGACGACGATCAATCGGAACTGACGCTCGACAATCGGGGACTTCGCTGAGGAATCGGAGCTGGCGATCGACAATCGGGGGCTTCGACCAGGGATCGGGCCTGACTCGTCCCCCGATTGATCCGCCCGGCCTCCGATTGATCCGCCCGGCCTCCGATTGATCCTCCCGTCCCCCGATTGATCCGCCCGTCCTCCGATTGATCTGTCCTTCCTCCGATTGCTCCGCCCGGTCCCCGATTGCTCCGCCCGTCCCCCGATTGATCCGCCCGTCCTCCGATTGATCTGTCCTTCCTCCGATTGCTCCGCCCGTCCCCCGATTGATCCGCCCGTCCCCCGATTGATCCGCCCGTCCTCCGATTGATCCGCCCGGTCCCCGATTGCTCCGCCCGTCCTCCGATTGATCCGCCCGTCCTCCGATTGATCTGTCCTTCCTCCGATTGCTCCGCCCGTCCCCCGATTGATCCGCCCGTCCCCCGATTGATCCGCCCGTCCTCCGATTGATCTGTCCTTCCTCCGATTGCTCCGCCCGTCCCCCGATTGATCCGCCCGTCCTCCGATTGATCTGTCCGTCCTCCGATTGATCCGCCCGTCCTCCGATTGATCCGCCCGTCCTCCGATTGATCCGCCCGTCCTCCGATTGATCCGCCCGGCCTCCGATTACCGTCTCCCCTGGCGTCAAGTACAATGACCGTCGATGTCTCTTCGCGACGTGCTCATCGTCGGCGCGGGGCCGTCCGGACTCGCGGCGGCCATCGCCTGCGAGCGGCGCGGCCTCGACTACGAAGTGCTCGAGCGGGGCGTGCTGGTCGATTCGATCTACCGCTTTCCGACCGACATGGTCTTCTTCACGACGCCCGAGCTGCTCGAGATCGGCGGCCTGCCGTTTGTCAGCCCCTACGAGAAGCCGACGCGCCTCGAGGCCCTCCGCTACTACCGTCGCGTCGCCGAGACGCTCCGCCTGCGGCTGTCGACCGGCGAGGACGTCGAGTCGGTGCGCCGCCGGGAGGATGCCGGCGCGGCGGTGTTCGACGTGCGTTCTCGGGCAGGGGGCGCGGAGCGAGTCAGGTCGTCGCGGACCGTCATCCTCGCGACGGGATATTACGACCAGCCGAACCGGCTCGACGTCGCCGGAGAGGACCTGCCGCACGTTCGCCACTTCTACAAGGAGGCGCACCCGTACTTCCGGCAGCGGGTGCTCGTCGTGGGCGGCGCCAATTCCGCGGCCGAAGCCGCGCTCGAGTTGTACCGGGCCGGCGCGAAGGTGACGCTCGTCCATCGCCGGGAGGCGCTCAGCCCGAGCATCAAGTACTGGGTGCTGCCGGACATCCAGAACCGGGTCAGGGAAGGGGCCATAGCGGTCCGCTTCGGCGCCCGTGTGCTGGCGATCGCGCCAGGTGCGGTGTCGGTGGAGTGCGGCGGGGCGCGCGAGGAGATCGCGGCCGACGCGGTGCTGCTGCTCACCGGCTACCACACGGACAGGGATTTCCTCCGCCGCTGCGGCGTGACGTTCGACCTGGAATCGGGTGCGCCGCGCTACGACCCGGAGACCATGGAAACCGGGGTGCCCGGCCTCTTCCTGGCCGGCGGCGTCGTGGTCGGCCGAGAGACGGCGCCGGTCTTCATCGAGAACGGCCGCCTGCACGGCGAGAAGGTGGTGGCGCTCGTCGCAGGCCGGCTCGGGCGGTGAGCCCGTCACGGCAAGTCGGCCGCCGCGCGCCGGCCGGAAACCCGCTGCTCGAGCAGGGGGGGCCTGGCCCGTCCGCCCCATCCGGTGTTCGTTTCTTGAACACGTCCGCAGCAGGCTTTCTCCAAACCGCTATTTGCCTGGCCCTCCCGGCCGATAACAAATACATGCCGACCGGCCACGCCGTTCGGTGAGAGCGTCGGAGCCTCGTCCGGGCGCGGATCCGGACGGGTATCGTCCTGTACGCCGACGCCGGCCTTGTTGGAGGTTCCCGAGCGGCATGTCTCAGATGCCATCGTCACCGCACCGGGAAACGGAACGGCTCGAGTACATCGACGCGGCGAGGGGACTGTTCGTCACGTGGATGCTCGTCGCCCACTCGCTCACCCTCGCGGACATTCCGACCGGGCATTGGATGCAGCATCTGCGCCCCAGAGGCTGGGCGACGATTTGCTTCGTGATGCTCACCGGGTTCGGCCTGGCGGCCGTGCACTTGAGGCGAACGGCCACCCGCGCGCAGGTGGCGCAGTGGGCCCACCGGCGGGCACTGCAGCTCCTGGCTATTGCCTATCTCAGCAACCTGGCGTCCAAGACGATCACCGCGGTGATCGGCGGGGGCTTCACGGGGTCCTATCTTCTGGGAGTGGCGACGCTGCGCGAACCCTGGTCGATATCAGGCTGCCTGGTCCCGGTCGCCCTGACGGTAATCCTGACTCCCGTCCTGTTGAATGTCGCACACCGGGTCCACCCGGTCTCCCTGCTATTTGGGACGCTCGCGCTGGGAATGATCGCCGAAGGCAAGCTCCTCTTTCCGCTCTCGGACGGGACCCAGATCTCGCTGGCGGGGATCGCCAGTGAAACGGGGCCGTTTGGGATCCCGGTGCTCCACTTCGTGCTGCTGGCGACGTGCACGTTCGCCCTCGGCTGCGTCGCGGTGAGGCTGCACCAGCAGTCGCGAGCCTGGGTCGCGCCGGCGGTGATCGCGAGCGCATTGCTCTGGTTCGTCCTGCCGGTGGCGCCCGGCGGCGAGGCACCGTTTCTCGCCCAGGTCGGCATCTTCCTCGCGGCGCTGGGGGGCGTGGGCGTGTTGATGAGCCTGCCAGGACTCGGCGTGCTCAGACGGTCGCTGCTGGTGCTCGGTCGCGCGGCGCTGCTCATCTTCGTCCTTCACCGCCTGTTGCTGCAGATCATCGCCTTCGCCTTGCGGCCGGTTCTCGGTCGCGAAGCGCTCGCCTGGTGCCTGATCGCGGTCGCCTTCGCCGTGTGCGTGGGCGCAGGCTCCGCAAAACAACGATCCGAGAAGTTCCGCCTCCTCCTCTCCCGGGTGGGTCTCTAGCCCCTTCGCGCCTGCTCTCCGGACGCCGCGGGCGGCCGCCGCGTGCGCGCGAGCATAGAATAGGAGGCTCCGGGCCGAGGGAGGAACCGAGCCTGCCATCCATGCGTCTCGCCGACGTCGAAACCTGGCTCGACCGGCTTTACATCGCGGCCGAGGGCGCGGGCTTGCGCGACGAAGACCGGCGCAAGGCCCGCGAGGTCGCCGCCATGCTCGACGAGATCGAGCGCGCCGCCAGCCGGATGCCGCGCCGCTCGCCGCTGGTGCTCGTCGACGCCGCCGCGGGCAAGTCTTACGTCGGCCTGCTGGCGGCCCGGCTGGTGTTCGAGCCGCAGGGCCTTCCGGCGCGCGTCGTCACCATCGAACGCGAGGCGTCGCGCGTGGCGATCAGCCGGCTGGCCGTCGAACGGCTCGGGACCTCCATCCCCATCGAGTGCCGGCAGGCCGAGGTGTCGGACTCCTCGGCGTGGCCCGACCGGCCGTCGATCGTGACGGCGCTCCACGCGTGCGGCGAAGCCGCCGACGAGATCATCGAACGGGCGATCGCCTCGAACTGCCGCGAACTGCTGCTCGTGCCGTGCTGCACGAGCCGCGCGGTGGCGGCGGCCGCCCGTGCCGAGGCGCGGGCGACGGCGGCCGGGATCCCGAGGCACGCGCCCGTCCGGCGTCGGTTCATCCAGGCGGTGGTGGACGCCGAGCGGACGTGGCGTCTCGAAGCCGCAGGTTTCGAAACCGAAGTGGTCGAGTTCGTCGGTGCCACGGTCACGCCCCACAACCTGCTCTGGCGGGCGCGAAAGGTGGGCGAGCCGCACCGCGTGGCGGCGGCGCAGCGGGGATTGGCGCGGATCCAGTCCGACCAGGCCAGTGGACTGGGATCAACCACCACATGACCTGGATTCCCATCGACCGGCCGCTGGTCTTCGGACACCGGGGCGGAAGCCGGCTCGCTCCGGAGAATACGGTCGCGGCCTTCGACCGGGCGGTCGCCGAGGGGGTGGATGGCCTCGAGCTCGACGTGCGGCTCTCGCGCGACGGAGACGTCGTCGTCTGCCACGACGCGCGGCTCGACCGCACGTGCGCCAGAAGCGGCGCCGTCGCGGACCTCTCCGCGGCCGAACTCGCCCGCGTGGACGCGGGCTACCGCTTCACCGCTCCCGACGGGACCCACCCGTTCAGGGGCCTTGGCATCGGCGTGCCGTCGCTTCGCGAGGTGCTCGCGCGGTTTCCCGTTCACCCGGTCATCGTCGAGATGAAGGACGACTCGCTCGCCATGGCCGAGGCGACGGTCGGCGTCGTGCGGGACGCGGGGGCCCTGGGGCGGGTCTGCTTCGGATCGTTCTCCTCCGGCGTGCTGCGGCACGCGCGCCGGCTCGCTCCGGCGGCGGCGAGCAGCGGATCGCGCCATGAGGTCCTGCACGCGATCCTGTGGGCCCGGGTCGGCTGGCTGCCGCCGTTCAGGCGATACCAGGCGTTGCAGGTTCCCGAGGGGCGCGAGGGGATGCGCGTGGTGACGCCGCGGTTCGTGCGCGCCGCGCGCCGGGCGGGCGTTCCGATCCAGGTCTGGATCGTGGATGGCGCGGACGACATCCGGCGCCTGCTCGACTGGGGCGTGAGCGCGCTCATCACCGACCGGCCGGACGTCGCGGTAAGGACGGTGGCGGAGTGGATCGCGGAGCAGGGCTGCCCTTCGACTCGCCCTCGTCAAGGTCGAGGGCTCGCTCAAGGTCCCCCGAGCAATGTCGAGGGGTGAGGCCCTGCTCGTCAGCTTCTGATAGAATCGCGTCACCGCTTCACCAGACAACCGAGGACATTCCATGATCGAGCCCGAAGTGCAGGATCGCATCCGCCAGCTGGGCCATCTCGTCGGGAACACGCCGCTGCTCGCCATCCAGTTCAGGCGCGGAGACCGTCGGCGCGTGATTTACGCCAAGGCCGAGAACTTGAACATGACCGGCAGCATCAAGGACCGGATGGCGCTCTACATCGTCGGCCAGGCCTACCAGCGGCGGCTGCTCGGCGAGGGCATGCCGATGTTCGAGGCGACGAGCGGCAACACGGGGATTTCCTTCTGCGCCATCGGCCGGGCATTGGGGCACCCGGTGACGATCTTCATGCCCGACTGGATGAGCCGCGAGCGCATCGACCTCATCCGAAGCCTCGGAGCCACGATCAGGCTCGTGTCGCGCGACGAGGGCGGCTTTCTCGGCAGCATTCGCCTGGCCGAGGAGGCGGCGCGCGAGGCGGGCGGCTTCCTGCCGCGGCAGTTCTCGAACGAGGACAACGTGGCGGCGCACGAGTCGACCACGGGCCCCGAGATCTACTGGCAGTTGCGGTTTCGCGGGCTCCAGCCCGACGCGTTCGTCGCCGGCGTGGGCACGGGCGGAACGGTGATGGGGACCGGCCGGTACCTGAAGAGCCAGTGCCCGACGGTGGAGATCCACCCGCTCGAGCCGGCCAACTCGCCCACGCTCACGACGGGGCACAAGGTCGGCAAGCATCGGATCCAGGGCATCTCGGACGAGTTCATCCCGTCGATCGTGGACCTCGGGTTCCTCGACGCGGTCGTCTCGGTCGACGACGGGGACGCGATCCTGATGGCGCAGAAACTCGCCGCACGGCTCGGCCTGGCCGTCGGGATCTCCTCGGGCGCGAACTTCCTCGGGGCGGTGCAGGTGCAGGACCGGCTGGGCCCGGACGCGGTCGTGGTGACGGTGTTTCCCGACGACAACAAGAAGTACCTCAGCACGGACCTGCTCCGCGAGGAGCCGGTGCGGGACGGCTTCCTGTCGCCCGCGATCGACCTCGCCGGCTTCGGCGCCTACAAGCGGGTGTGCCACACCTGCTGCGATCCCGCCGATTGCGTCGAGGACGGCACGCTGCTCGACGAGGGGCTGATGCTGCCGCCGTGCCCCCGCCGGGCGCGAGCGACCCGCATCAGTTCTTGACAACGGCGCCCGGGGGTCCAAGATCGACCTGAGCCCCCGACAGAGACGAGGTGCGATATGGCCATCCCAGCCGTCATCCGCCAGTTCGTCGAGTCCCACGGCGTCAGCTTCACCGCCATCCCACACCGCCCCGCGTTCACCGCCCAGGAAGAAGCCGCCGTCACGCACGTGCCCGGCCGGGAGTGGGCGAAGACCGTGGTCTGCATCGCCGACGGGACGGCGGTCCTGGCGCTGCTTCCGGCGCAGGCGCGCGTGGACCTGGAGGCGCTGCGCGTGGCGATCGGAGCCCACACGCTCCGGCTCGCCACCGAGAACGAACTGGGCCGCTTCTACCCCGAGTCCGAGGTGGGTGCGGTGGCCCCGTTCGGGCCGCTCTACGGGCAGACGGTGTACGTGGACGAGGCGCTCGCGCGCGACCCCGAGATCACGTTCCACGCCGGCACGCACGTGGACGCGATGCGGATCAGGTTCGCCGACTTCGTGAGTCTCGTGCACCCGGTGCCCGCGCGCATCGCGTCCAAGGCGATCCACTGAGGGCTAACGCTTCTGGCCCCGCGCCGCCGCGATCTCGGTAACCCCGGCGATCGCGGCGTCGATGTGCGCCTCGGTGTTGAACGGCCCGATGCCGAACCGCACGCCGCCGTGCAGCTTGTCGGTGCCGAGTTGCTCGTGCACCGTCGGCGCGCAGTGCAGGCCGGTGCGGCACGCGATGTTGTGGTCGACGTCGAGGATCGTCCCCGTGTTGCCCGCCTCGAAGCCGTCGATGTTGAACAGCATCACCGCGATGTGACCGGCGAGGTCGTCCTGGCAGTACATCGTCACGCCCGGCACTCCCCGCAGGCCGTCCGCCAGCCGGCGCATCAACGACATCTCGTGCGCCTCGATGGCGTGCAGCCCCTGCTGCTCGAGCCACTGCACGCCGGCGTGCAGCCCCGCGATGCCGATCACGTTCGGCGTGCCGTATTCCATCCGCCACGGGTACTCGTCGAGGTGCGCGCGCTGCGCGGACCGAACCCCCGTGCCACCGGCGCGCGTGTGGCGGATCTCGACGCCGTCGGCGACGTACATGCCGCCGATCCCGGTCGGCCCCATCAGCGACTTGTGGCCGGTGAAGCAGAGCACGTCAATGCACATGGCCTGCACGTCGATGGGGATCTTCCCGGCCGTCTGCGAGGCGTCGACGACGAGGCGGATGCCGCGCTCGCGGCACAGCCGCCCGATCTCGCCGACCGGCTGCACCGTGCCGATCACGTTCGAGGCGTGGTTGACCGCCACCACCTTCGTGTTCTTCCTGAAGCGCGCGGCAATGGCCGCGGGGTCCACGAAGCCGCGGCCGTCGAACGGCACGTGATCGACCTCGACGCCGCCGCGGGTGGCCAGGTGGTAGAGCGGCCGAAGCACGGCGTTGTGCTCGACCGTCGTGGTGATGGCGTGGTCGCCTTCGTTCAGCAGGCCGAACAGCGCCAGGTTCAGCGCGTCGGTCGAGTTGTAGGAGAACACCAGGCGGTCCGAGTTGGTGCCGCCGAAGAACCGGCAGAGCTGCTTCCGCGTGTCGTCGACCATCTGCCCCGTTTCCATGCAGAGATCGAAGCCCGACCGGCCGGGGTTCACCCCGTGCGTCCGGTAGAACCGGTCCATGAACACGTACGTGTCTTCGGGCTTCGGAAACGAGGTGGCCGCGTTGTCGAGGTAGATGAGGTCCATAGAGTGATTACCGCCATTCCCATTCGATGAAACCGGGCCTGACCGCCGTCATCGCGTTCACCACGAGTTCGACCAGGCCGCCGTATTGTATCCGGTGAGTCTCCCAGATGTGGTGATACGCGAGCAAATCGCGGATCTGCCCCTTGCAGTTGCTGCACGGCGCGCACACGTACTTCGCGACCGACGGGTCGGGGCAGTCGGCGAAGGCGCCGAGAATCTGCTGCAGCTTCTTCCGCCCGGACACTTGCGCCCGCCAGTCCGGGAAATTGCCGCCGCTCATGATGGCGAAGCCGCTGCCGCCGCCGCAGCAGTAGTTGTCCACGCCGTGCGGGTGCATCTCCCTGAACCCGGGGCACACGCGCCGGACGATCTCCCGCTGCGGCTCGACGATGCCCATCAGCCGGACGTAGTTGCAGGGATCGTGGAGCGTGACGGGGAAGTCGTTGCGGGCCGGGTCGAGCGCGATCCGGCCGTCGAGCACGATGTCCCTGAGCACGGTCAGGAAGCTCTCGCGCGGGATCGCGAGGTCGCCGGTGAGCAGGCGATCGGCCACCACGAGCAGCGACTTGTGCGCGTGCCCGCACTCGCCGACGACGATCTTCTTCACTTTGAGCCGGCGGGCCGCCTCCGCGTGCCGCACCGCCACCCGCGCGAACTGCGCGTCGTCGTACCACAGGCCGTAGTTGACCGAGTCGTACCCGGCCAGATCGGACGACATCGTCCAGGAGACGCCGGCGGCGTTGAGGATGACGGCGAAGGCGCCCGGGTTCTCCGGCCACGCGAGGATCTCGCCGGCGTTGTGGACCAGCAGGATGTCGGCCCCCTCGACGTCCCACGGCGTCTCGACAGCCAGGCCGGTCTTTTCCGACATTTCCTCGTCGATGAACTGCACGTTGTCGCGCACGGCGGCCGGGTTCATGCCGGTGGAGGACCCCGACCGAAGCTGCAGCATCGAGCCCGACGCGTGCAGCTCCTTGGCCGCGATGCCCATTTCCTGGCTGAACAGCTTCCGGATCTCGTGCGCGACCAGGCCGTTGTCGGCGCCGAGCGGGCAGGCCTGGGCGCAGCGGCGACAGAGGTTGCACCGGTAGGCGAGTTCGGCCAGGCGGGCCACCATCGGCCAGTTCAGGTCGACCGTGCCGTGCTGCCAGGCCGAGAGCAGGCCGCCGCCCTTGACGTGCTGGAAGTAGAGGCGGCGCAGGATCTCGGCGCGGTAGGTCGGGCGGTAGATCTCCGCACCGCCACTCGCCTCGAAGACGTGACACGAATCCGAGCAGGTCTGGCAGCGCGCGCAGTGCTCGACCGTCAGCAGCAGGGGCTGGAGGAAGGTCCAGTTGTTCTCGCGCGAGAAGAGCTTCTCGAGGCCCGAAAGGAACCGCGACACGAGTTCCCGCTCCTCCTCGGGCGAGGCAGGAGTCGGCAGGCTCAGCACCCGCGTGTCGTCGAGCGGGTAGTCGGCGGTCGTGGGGCGCGGGGCGAACACCGGTCCCGCGGTAGCAGCGCAGGCCTGAAGGGCGCAGGCCTGAAGGCCTGCGCTATCTGAACTGGCGAGCGGCAGCGGGGTCAGATCCTCGCGCTGAAGGCGGAGCAGCGGGTCGCGCGATCGCCGGGACAGATCCGAGAGCCTCGTGCGGTCGCTCATCGGCGGGGCTCCTGGGCCGGATTCGACGCGACGACCTCGGCCCAGGTCGCTGTCTCGCCGGGGTGCTGGATGTGGCCGGCCGACCAGGTTGGCCGGTAGGTGAGGTACTCGGCCAGTGCCGCGGCGCGCCGGCCGGCGGTGTCCATCGGCTCGTCGTCCCACCGCACCGCGTGATAGGTGAAGTACTTCGCGACGAAATGCGACATGTGGGTCAGCGGGATGTAGGCGGCCAGCAGCGCGAGGGCGACGAGGCCGGCGGCGAGCAGCGGCGACAGCGCCAGGCCCGTGTCCCAGCCGACCAGGCCCGCGGCGATCTGCAGGAGGCCCGCGGCGCCGGCCGGGCGTACCAGGTAGCCGAGGCCGGCGAGCGACAGCGCCACGACGAAGAAGACCAGGTTGAAGATGTCGCCGGGCGTCGTGGAGACGCGAAGCGCGGCGTCGGTCAGGCGGCGGTGGAGCAGGCCGAGCGCGCCGGCGACGCCCAGCACGACTCCAGCCGCCGCGGTCCCGTCGGCGGCGAGGCGGACCGCCTGCCAGGCCGCGCCGCCGGCGATGCCCGGGACGAGGCGCGCGGCGAACGCCGCGCCGAACACGAGCACCGTCGTCCACGCCAGCAGGTAGAGACCGAAGTGGAACGGAAACGATCGGTACCAGAGCGGCCGGTTGTTCGTGCGAAGCGCGTGGAGGAACAGGATCTCCGGGACCATCACGCGCAGTTCGCCGAGCAGGTGGCGCGTCCTCGGCCGGCGCCACCACTCGCTCTGCTCGAAGTACGAGCCGCCGTGCGCGACACGCTCCGGGGCCTCGTGCGGGACCGGGTAGACCTCCCAGCGCAGGTGCAGCGGTGCCCGGGCGTACTGAACCGCCCGCGCGAGGCTGGCGAGGACGAAGACGACAGCAGCCGCGGATACCGCCGAATACACGACCAGGGTCAAGGTGGACTCCGAGGGGGGCGGACTATCTTACATTGAAAGAAACGACGGACGGCTGACGGCTGACGGCTGACGGCTGACGACGGACGGCTGACGGCTGACGGCTGACGGCTGACGACGGACGGCTGACGGCTGACGACGGACGGCTGACGGCTGACGATGGACGGCGGTGCCACGCGTGTCACGCCGTGGATCGGCCGCAAGCCGCGAGTCGAGGGCCGTGAGGCGTAAGGCGTATGCGCGCCGCCAGCCGTCGGTCGTCAGCCGTCGGTCAGCCAATGAGCAGCGGATTCTCCAGCATGCGCTTCAGCGTGCCGAGGAACCGCGCCCCCTGCGCGCCGTCGGCCACCCGATGGTCCACCGACAGGGTGAGCTTCATGCGCCGGCCGACCTTCACCTCGCCGGCCTCGACCACCGGAACCTCCCGCACCGCGCCGACGGCCAGGATCGCCGCCTCGGGCGGGTTGATGATCGCCGAGAACTCCTCGATGCCCATCATCCCGAGGTTCGAGATGGAGAAGGTCGCGCCGGTGTACTCGTCCGGCTGGAGCCGGCGGTCGCGGGCCCGGTCGGCCAGCGCCTTGGCCTCGGCCGCGATATCGGCCAACGACTTGGTGTCGGCGTCGCGGATGACCGGCGTGATGAGGCCGTCGTCGATCGCGACGGCGAGGCCGATGTGCACCCGCGAGAAATACGTGACGTGATCGCCGCCGAACGACGCGTTGATCTCCGGGTGGCGCTTCAGCGCCGCGGCCGACGCCTTGATGACGACGTCGTTCAGGGAGATCGGGTAGTTCTCCTCGCGCAGCGCGCGGTAGGCGTCCCACAGCCGGTCGGCCGCCACGTCCACCGTCAGGTAGAAGTGGGGGACCGGCGCCTTGCTCTGCACCAGGCGCCTGGCGATCGTGCGCCGCATCGACGTCAGCTCGACCTCGCGCGTCTCGCCGGCGGGCACCGCGGCGGGCGCGACCGCCTGCGCGCGGGCCAGGGCGGCCTCGACGTCGCGCTTGATCACCCGTCCCTGCGGGCCGGAACCCTGGAGGGCGCCAAGCGCGACTCCCGATTCGGCGGCCATTCGCAGCGCGAGCGGCGAGGCGCGGAACGCCCGGCCGCCGGTCTGTTGCGCGGCGGCCGGCGCCGGCGCGGCCGCGCGTGCCTGGGCAGGGGCGGCCGGTGCGGGCCGTGCGGGCGGCGGGGCCGCCTCCACCGGCGCCGCGGGTTTCGCGGGCGCCGGGGCGCCGGCTGTCGCGAGCAGGGCCGAGATGTCCTCGTCCTTGCCGCCGATGACGGCGATGAGCGCGCCGACCTGGACCGTCTCTCCCGGCGAGGCGACCAGCTTGCGGAGCACGCCGTTCGTGTAGGCCTCCATCTCGACGGTGGCCTTGTCGGTCTCCACTTCGGCGAGCGCCTGGCCGGTCTCGACCAGGTCGCCCTCCTGCTTGAGCCAGCGGAGGATCCGGCCCTCCTCCATCGTGTCGCTCAGCTTCGGCATGACCACGCGGGAAGCCATAGGATACACCTTCGGGTTCGGGCTTCAGGCTTCAGGCTTCAGGCCCGGAGCCCGGAGCCTGTAGCCCGGAGCCCGCTCAAATCAAGTAGAGCACTTCCCTGACCGCCTGCACGACGCGGGCGGGAGAGGGCATGGCCATGTGCTCCAGGTTCTTCGCGTACGGCATCGGCACGTCGGCGCCGGTGACGCGGGTCACCGGCGCGTCGAGGTCGCCGAAGGCCTCGCGCTGGATCAGGTGCGAGAGCTGCGCGCCGATGCCGCTGTACTCCCAGCCCTCCTCGACGACGACGCACCGGTTCGTCTTGCGCACCGAGGCGAGGATCGGGGCCTCGTCGAGCGGACGCAGCGTGCGCGGGTCGATGACCTCGCACGACACCCCCTCGGCCGCGAGGCTGTCGGCCGCCTTGAGCGCCACGTTCACCATCTTCGACCAGGCGACGATGGTGACGTCGGTGCCCTCGCGCTTCACGTCGGCCACGCCGAGCGGCACGAGGTACTCGCCGTCGGGCACCTCGCCCTTCGAGCCGTACAGCGTCTCGCCTTCGAAGAAGATGACCGGGTCGTCGTCCCGGATGGCCGACTTGAGCAGCCCCTTCGCGTCGTACGGGTCGAGGGCGCCACCACCTTCAGCCCCGGCACGTGGGCGAACCACGACTCGATCGACTGCGAATGCTGCGCCGCCAGCTGGTGGGCGGCCCCGCCAGGGCCGCGGACGACGATCGGGATCCTGAACTGGCCGCCCGACATGTAGAACATCTTGGCGGCGCCGTTGATGATCTGGTCCATCGCCAGCATCGAGAAGTTCCACGTCATCATCTCGATGACCGGCCGCAGGCCGACCATGGCCGCGCCGACGCCGACGCCCGCGAAGCCTTCCTCGGTGATGGGCGTGTCGATGACGCGGCGCTCCCCGAATTCCTGGAGCAGGCCCCGGCTGACCTTGTAGGCGCCCTGGTAGATCCCGACTTCCTCGCCCATGAGGAAGACCTTCGGATCGCGCCGCATCTCTTCTCGAAGCGCCTGGGTCAGGGCGTCGCGGTAGGTGATGGTAGCCATAGTGATGGGCTGACGGCCGACGGCTGACGGCTGACGGCGGCCCACGGTCCGACCGTCGGTCGTCAGTCGTCAGCCGTCAGTCTATTTGCTCAACGTGTACGGCCCGTACGGCCGGCTGTACACGTCCTCGTACAGCGCCCCGGCCGACGGCTCCGGGCTCGCGTCGGCGAACTCGACGGCGGCGTCGACGATCGCGCGAGCCTCGGCGTCCATCCGCTCGAGTCCCGCCTGATCGAGCAGCCCGCGGTCGGACAATCGCTTGAAGTAGCGCCGGATCGGATCCTTCAGCTTCTGCTCCTCGACCTCTTCCTTGGTGCGATAGTGCCCGTGCACCGGGTCGGACATGGAGTGGCCCATGAACCGGTAGCAGCGCGCCTCGATGAGCGTCGGCAGGTGCTCGGTGCGCGCCAGTTTCACCGCCCGGCCGACCGCCTCGCGCACGGCGAGGACGTCCATGCCGTCCACCGTCTCGCTCGCCATGTCGTAGGCGCACGCCCGCGCCGCCACGTCGTAGATCGCCGAGGCCCGCTCGATCGCCGTGCCCATCCCGTACCGGTTGTTCTCGACGATGTAGACGCAGGGCAGCTTCCAGAGGGCCGCCATGTTGAGCGACTCGTGGAAGGCGCCGATGTTGACGGCCGCCTCGCCGAAGAAGCAGAGCACGACCTCCGGCCGCTCCTCGTACTTCAGCGCGAAGGCGACGCCGGTCGCCAGCGGGATGTGCCCGCCCACGATCGCGTGACCGCCGAGCATGCGGTGCTCGCGGTCGAACAGGTGCATCGACCCGCCCTTGCCGCGCGAGACGCCCGTGTCGCGCCCGAACAGCTCGGCCATCACGCGGCGGGGGTCGCTGCCCTTGGTGATGGCGTGCACGTGGTCGCGGTAGGAGGAGAAGATGTAGTCGTCGGGCTCGAGCGAGGACATCGAGCCGATCGACACCGCCTCCTGGCCGATCTGCAGGTGACAGAACCCGCCGATCTTCTGGAGTGAGTACATCTCGGCGCACCGCTCCTCGAACCGGCGGCCGAGGAGCATGCGCCGCAGCAGGTCCACCTGCGCGTCGTCGGACAGCATGACCGGCTCTTCGCTCAAGAGCGCGTTGGACATATCGTCTCGTCGTAGGCGTCCGCCTGCTCGTGCGCGTGGTAAGACGAGCGCACGAGCGGGCCCGACTCGACGTGCCCGAAGCCCATGCTGAGCGCCGTGGACTTCAGCATGTCGAACTCCTCCGGGTGGTAGTAGCGCGCGACCGGCAGGTGGGCGGCCGACGGGCTCAGGTACTGGCCGATCGTGAGGATGGCGCAGCCGACCGACCGCAGGTCCGCCAGCGTGGCGACCAGTTCGTCCCACGTCTCGCCGAGACCGACCATCAGGCCGGACTTGGTCGGGATCCGCGGCGCGTAGCGGCGCGCCCGGTCGAGCAGTTCGAGCGTCCGCGGATAGCGTCCGCCGGGCCGGGCCGTCCGGTAGAGCCGGGGCACCGTCTCGGTGTTGTGATTGAGGATGTCCGGGCCGGCGTCGAGCACCGCGCGCAGGGGCGCTTCCTTCCCCTGGAAGTCGGGGATGAGCACCTCGATCCGGCAGGAGGGCACGCGCTTGCGGATCTCGGCGATGGTACCGGCGAAGATCGAGGCGCCCCCGTCGGCGAGGTCGTCGCGGTCGACCGAGGTGATGACGACGTAGCGAAGCTGCAGCCGCTCGACCGCCTCGGCCACCCTGACCGGCTCGGCCGTGTCGAGGCCGGCCGGACGGCCGTGTGCGACGGCGCAATAGGGGCAGTTCCTCGTGCAGACGTCGCCGAGGATCATGAAGGTGGCCGTCCCGTGGTGCCAGCACTCGCCGATGTTGGGGCAGTGCGCCTCTTCGCACACCGTGTTCAGGTGGAACTCACCCATCAACCGCTTGAGGCGGATGTACTCGGGCGATCCCGGCGCTTTGACCTTCAACCAGGACGGCTTCTGCTCGCGGGGCCGGATGAAGACGATGGGACGATCGACAGAGGTCGTCATGCAGCAAAGTCGAACAGCCAGATCATATCACGCGGCCGGCTGGCGGCCGGCCGGCGGAGCGCCGCTACCCGCCTGTTCTCAGCAGGATCGCCAGGGTGCCCGGCTCGAGGCGCGTCAACGTCGGGTCGGGGTGGGGCGAGACGAGCGTGAGCGCGCCGACCACGCGCCCGTCGCGCTCGATCGGACCGCGGACCACCGTCACGTGGCGCCCCCAGTAGAGCTGCGCCAGCTTCGCGCGGTCGTAGGTGCCGGCCCTGCCGAAGGCGTCGAGCGGGTCGAGCGACTCGGCCCGCCAGGCGCCTGGAGGATTGCCCGTTCGCACCCCCGGCGGCAGTGCCTCCCTGACGCGGCGCAGCGCCGCCACGATCCCCTCGTCCAGCACGGCCACCTGGTAGGTGCCCTCGGGGACGTGCGGCGGGGTGAACAGCCTGGCCAGCGCGGGAGCTGCCGCGCCCGGCAGCGGGATGTCGGGGCCGCTCGCGGCATCGAGGGGCAGGAAGCCGATGGCGGTCGTGAGGGCGCCGAAGGCGACGAGTCGAAGCGCAGCCGGGGGTCTGTAGTACCAGCTTGACAGGCCATTTCGACGGCAGGTACCTGTTTGAAAAGCGAAACCGGATTCCACATAGTGGACTCGTTGCTCTCGACGCCATCGCCGGGTCAGGTTGCCGTCCACGGTCAAATGACCTCGGTGGACAAGGCATTCGACGTGTGCGAGGCGCTGTCGCACGAACCCGGTGGAATGAGTCTATCCGACCTGGCGCGCACGCTGAAACAGCCGCGACCGAGCGTCCACCGGCTGCTGACCGTGCTCAAGCGGCGGGGGTACGTGCGCCAGGACGAAGAGACGCAGCGCTACAGCCTCGGCATCAAGATGCTCGAGTTGTCGTACCGGTCGCTGGGGCGTTCGGAACTGCGGCTGCACGCCTATCCCGTTCTGCGGGATTACGCCGCCACGTCGGGCGCTCACGTCTTTCTCGCGGTGCCGTCGGCCGGCGAGGTCACCTACATCTGGCGGCCGGAGGGAGGGGACCCGGCGATGCGGACGGCGTACGGCAAGGAGATGCCGGGCCACTGCTCGCTGTACTTCGAAGGCGACGGGCAGCGCGCGGGCCGGTGCCTGTCCTGCCTGCGGCTGACCGAGTCGCGCGAGGTGACCAGGGGCGCCGAGGCGGTGTGGCACCTGGGGTTCGACCGTGACCCCGCAGGGACGTCCGGCGGCGCGGAGCGGCTGTGCTGCACTTGCGCGCCGGTTTTCGACTACACGGGGCGCGAGGTGGCGCGCGTGGGGGTGTTCTTCCACGCGAACGACGACCGGGCGCTCGCGGGGGTGCACAATCGGGGCGCCTGGGAACTGGCCCGCCACCTGTCGCTGCGCCTCGGGTTCCTCTCGGCGGTGGCGATGGGCGTGGCCTGAGGCTCAGGGCTTATGGCTCAGGGCTCAGGCCAAGAGGCTCAGGGCTCACCCCTCGACGTTGCTCGGGGTGTCCTGAGCGAGGGCTCAGAACGCCCGAGTCGAAGGGCAGGGCATGAGGCGGGTTGTTGGGCGCGGCGACGCGAGGGAACCAGGAGGAAGCGACAATGGCGTACGTGATTTGTGAGCCCTGCATCGGCACCAAGGACACCGCCTGCGTGGATGTCTGCCCGGTGGACTGCATCCACCCGCGGAAGAACGAGGACGCGTTCTCGACCGCGGAGTTGCTGTACATCCACCCCGACGAGTGCATCGACTGCGGCGCGTGCGTGCCGGCCTGCCCGGTCGAGGCGATCTTCCCACTCGACGAGGTGCCGGAGAAGTGGGCGAAGTTCATCCAGATCAACGCTGAGCATTTCCAGAAGTAGGGGGCGGTCATAGCCGCCGTTGGCTGACGGCTGAAGGCTGATGGCTGGCGGCGGCGCAGGGCTAGGCCATCGGCCGTCAGCCGCCGGCCGTCAGCCGGATGGGGGGCAGGGGAGATGGGCTTAATCGACCATAGGTTCCAAGACAACATCATCACGACCAACGTGGACGCGGTACTCAACTGGGCGCGGCAGTCGTCGCTCTGGCCGATGGGATTCGGCCTCGCCTGCTGCGCGATCGAGATGATGGCGACGGGCGGCTCCCGGTTCGACATCGCCCGGTTCGGCGCCGAGGTGTTCCGCGCCTCCCCGCGCCAGGCCGACCTCATGATCGTCGCCGGCACGGTGACCAAGAAGATGGCGCCGGTGCTCCGGCGGCTGTACGACCAGATGCCCGAGCCGAAGTGGGTCATCTCGATGGGCAGCTGCGCGAACGCGGGCGGGCCGTTCCCGACCTACAGCGTGCTGCAGGGGGTCGACAAGGTGGTGCCGGTCGACGTGTACATCTCCGGGTGCCCGCCGCGGCCGGAAGCGCTGCTGTACGGCCTGATGCGGCTGCAGGACAAGATCCGCAAGGAAGGCACCGTGCTGCGCAAGGAGCGGGTGATCAAGTCCGGCGCGTCGGAGCCGGTGCTGGTGGAAGGGTAGGGCGATGACCTCACTGCTTCGCAAGATCTTCCTCGTCGACCTGTTGAAGGGGCTCTGGCTCACGCTGACCTACACGCCCGAGCCGGCCTTCACCTTCCAGTACCCGCGCGAGCGCAGGCCGACCGCGCCGAGATTCCGCGGCGTGCTGCGCCTCCAGGTGGAGCCCGGGACCGGGGCCCAGGTGTGCATCGTGTGCGACCAGTGCGCGAAGGCCTGCCCGGACGACCTGATCTCGCTCGGCGGCCACCGCGAGCCGGGGCAGAAGCTGAAGGCGCTCGACTACTTCGACTTCAACCTCTCGCGCTGCAGCTTCTGCGGACTGTGCGCGGAAGCCTGCCCGACCAAGCCGATCAAGGCGCTCATCATGAGCGAGGACTACGAGCTCGGCGTCTACAGCCGGCAGGAGCAGATCCTGCGCATCGACCAGATGTACGACGGCGTGCCGATCGAACGGTACACGCGCTGACGGGGACCGGAACGTGCCGCGGCGGGCCGCCGCGGCACCGGAGGGAGAAGACGCTATGACCGTCCGCACCCGCGTCGCTGTTGCGCTGGCGTGCGTGTGCCTGTTGACCTGGTCCGTCGTCGCGTCGGGACGGAAGGTGAGCGCCGCGACGGCGAAGCTGCAGATCGCGGCGGCCGACCTCCTCTACGATCAGGCGGACTACCGGTCGGCCATGCACGTGTACATGGCGGCGACCGACTGCGAGGACGCCGCGGTGCGCGACCGCGCGCGCGCCGGGACCGTGCGGTCGGCGCTGCGCATCGCCGAGTTCGGCGTCGCGATGACGCAGCTGGCCGGCCTCGGCGGACCGGGCGCGGCCGATCCGGCCACGCTGGCGCTCGCCGGGGACGCGCTCTGGGCGTCGGGGCGCTTCGACGAGGGGGAGGCCGCCTACCGCGACGCGCTGCGGCTCGACCCGGCCAGCCCTCGAGCCCGGTTGGGGATGGCCAAGGCGTTCGCCTCCAGGAACCAGATGGATCGGGCGCTGGACGAGATCCAGGCGGCGCTCGGCGGCGCGCCCGGCGACCCGGACATCCGCCACACGCTCGGGTCGATCTACGAGCGGATGCACCGTTACGACGAAGCCGCCTCCGCCTACCTCGCGTATCTGAGCGCGATCCGGGGCGGCGACCACCCGGAGCAGGCCCAGTGGGCCCGCAGCCACATCCTGTTCCTCCGGTCGTTCGACGGGTCCGTGCCGTTCGAGATGGAACCGACACGCCAGGTGGCGCGGCACGTCCTCGACTTCCGACTGGTCAACGGCAAGGTGGTGATCAAGGGGAAGATCAACGGCGGCCGGTCGATCGATCTCACGCTCGACACCGGGGCCGAGCACACGGCGATCAGCGAGAAGACGGCGGCCCGGTTCGGCGTGTGGCCGATCGCCGAGGCGCTGACGGCCGGCGTCGGCGACATCGGCCTGCGCGGGCAGATGCTGGCCAAGATTCGGTCGCTCGAGCTCGGGACGCTCAGGATTTGGAACGTGCCCTGCCTCCTCAAGACGCCGTCGATGCCGGGGCTGCCCGTGGACACGACCGACGGGTTCTCTCCGCTCGCGCTCGGGCTGTCGATGACGGTTGACTACCGCACCCGCAAGGTCTACCTCGGCGAGATCGCCGCCGACCGGGCGCCGGCGCGCGAGCTGCCGCTTCGCTTCACCCGGCTGGCGACGGTCGAGGGGCGCGTGAACGACACCCCGATGAGCTTCGTCGTCGATACCGGGGGCGAGGGGATCCTCGTGAGCGCGAGCGCGGCGCGGGGGCTGTTCACGCCGGCCGACCGGCATCGGATCAAGCTGCAGGTGTACGGCGCGTCGGGCTACGAGCAGGACGCCTACCTGCTGCCGGGTCTCGACCTCTCGTTCGGCCCGCTGCGGCTGCCGAACCAGCCGGTCGTCGTGCTCGACCTTCGCGCGCCCAGCGTGCTGCTGGGCTACGAGGTCGGCGGCGTGCTCGGCTACCGCCTCCTCGGACGCTATCGCGTGGACTTCGACCTCGTCCGCAGCGTGCTGAGGCTCAGGGACCTCTAGGCGGGCTGACGACTGACGGCTGACGACTGACGGCTCGAGGCGGAGTAGAATACCGACAGCCCGAATGCCTGCCTGTTTCTTCGCCTCCGACCTGCACGGCCGCGTCGACCGGTACCGGAAGCTGTTCGCGTCGATCGCGTCCGAGCGGCCCGCGGCCGTGTTTCTCGGCGGAGACCTGCTCCCGTCCGGCTTCGGCCTGGCGAGTTCGTTCGACCCCGCGCACCTCGATTTCATCAACGGGTTTCTCGCGCCGGCGTTGGCCGGGCTGCGCGGGCAGCTGGGCGACGCCTATCCGAGCGTGTTTGCCATCCTGGGCAACGACGATCCGCGGATCGAGGAAGCGGCGATGCTCGACGTGGCGACGCGCGGCCTCTGGCACTACGCGCACGATCGGCGGATCGACTGGCGAGGCTACCTGGTGACCGGCTACGCGTGCGTGCCGCCCACGCCGTTCCGGCTGAAGGACTGGGAGCGTTACGACGTGTCCCGCTACGTGGACCCGGGGTGCGTGTCGCCCGAGGAGGGCTGGCGCACGGTGCCGGTGCCGCCGTCGGAGATTCGCTACGGGACGATCCAGCAGGATCTCGATGGGCTCGCCGGTGACCGGTCGCTCGAGCGGGCGATCATGCTGTTCCACGCGCCGCCCTACAAGACGGCGCTCGACCGGGCGGCGCTGGACGGCCGCACGATCGAATTCGTCCCCCTCGACGTGCACGTCGGCAGCATCGCGATCCAGCGATTCATCGAGCGCCGTCAGCCGCGCATCACGCTGCACGGCCACGTGCACGAGTCGGCGCGGCTGACCGGGCACTGGCGCGCGCGGATGGGCGGAACCGATGCCTACTCGGCCGCGCACGACGGCCCGGAGCTGGCGCTGGTCAGGTTCGATCCGGACGCGCCCGACCTGGCGACGAGGGCGCTCATCTGATCGGCTGACGGCTGACGGCTGACGGCCGACGGCCGACGGCCGACGGCTGAAGGCTGACGGTCGTATCACGCGTGCCACTCGGGCCAAGCCGTCAGCCGTCAGCCGTCCGTCGTCAGCCGGCTATTGTGTCTTCCTGAGCGTCAGCGCCCGCGCGGGGTCCGTGATGGCGCCGATCTTCGAGGCGAAGCTCGAGGACGTCGCGAAGTCGGCGTCGGTGACGATCTTCACGTCGAGCAGCCCGTCGGTCTTGTACCCGGTCCGGAGGTAGTTCATCTCGCTCAGGCAGAGGCTCCAGCCCTCGAGCCACACTTCCAGCTGCCGCCGCGCCTCGTCGTCGGCGTTGACGTGGACGATGAGGTCGATGTCGCTGCCCGGGCCGGCCGTCGCGTTCTTCGTGCTGCCGAAGACGTACATCCCCTTGATGCCGAACCGCGCCGGGTCCACCTCGGACGCGATGTGCTCGGCCATCCGCAGCCGCCAGCGCCAGTGGTCCTCGGTGAGGGCGTGCGCGTCGGTGCGCCGCTCGGGCGCGGCGCCCCGCGTCTGCGTCGCGGGCGCGAAGCAGCCGACCGCCTCGTCGAGGTCGGCGTTCATCAGCACCTGCAGGATCTGGCCGTCCATCGCCGTCGGCACGTCGATGACGTGCACCACGTCCGAGAGATGGGCGTACTCGGGCGCCAGCTCGGCGAGGATGTTCGGGGCGCGCCTCAGGAACAGCTCGTTGCAGACCTGGCCCTCTTCGCCCGGGAACAACGGCAGGTAGCGGATACCCGCCTCGACCAGGTCCTGGAAGAAGTGGGTGCCGAACGACAGGTCGGGCGTGTAGTTGCCTTTCTTCGCCGCGATTTCCATGAGGACCGCGGTGTTGTTGATGTCCGAGTAGGTGACGCTGACGCCCAGCTTGATGTCGCCGCGGCTGCCCCAGCGCCCCGGGCCCATCAGGATGAACTGCCGCTTCGGCAGCATCTTGTTCAGCCGGCCGATGACCCGCCCGACGTCCTTGAGGTCGTCGAGGCTCTCGAGCCGGTCGTACTCCTCGGGATCGACGTACACGATGTGGGTGATATCGGGCACGCGGCCGTTGGAGACGTACCGGTTCGCGGCGAACACGATGCGGTCGAGCGGCAGGTCGCGCGGGATCGCCGAAGCCACCGCGTCGCTCGAGAAGCTCTGCGGCCGGCACTGCAGCAGGTAGAGGTCCCGGCCGTCGGAGGCGAACTCGACGTCCACCGGCGACCCGATGCGCTCGCGCAGCAGCTTCAGCATCGTGCGCATCTTCGCCATGAACGGCGTGCTGCTGACCAGGCCGTCGAAGGTGACGACGGTGTGCGCCTCGGCCGGGTCCCAGCCGAACCCGACGGGTCGGTGAATGCCCTCGCCGTCGTAGACCGAGGCGATCTGGTCGAGCGCCGGGAACTCGCGCCCGTACTCCCGGAACAGGTCGGCGGCCTCCACCGTCTCGAAGCGCTTCGCCTCGAGGTTGATGACGTCGATCTTCCGTGGGGCGTAGCGCAGCATCTCGTCGGTCGTCACGTTCACCCGCAGCCCCGGCTGTCCCGGGGCGACGAGGATCGGGTAGTCGTCGCCCACCCGGTCGACCGCGCGCGTCCCGAGCCCCGGCACGAGGCGGACCAGGCCGTCCTCGCGCTTGATCCGCGGCGACCAGCGGAACTCGTTGTTGCTGAACGCCACGCCGGCGTACGACGGCAGGAAATAGGGGCCGATCCGCGAGCCGACCACCTCCTGGATCATGATCCCCATCTCCTCGTGGAGATCGAGCAGGTTGCGCTCGGCCCGGTACTCGATCGGGTCGGCGCCGAACAGCGAGGCGTAGACCTCGGCGATGGCGTCGGTCAGCGCGCTGAGCCGCTCGCTCTTGGTCCCGATGTTCGGGATGAACAGGCTCTTGTACTTCCCCGAGAAGGCGGCGCCCATCCGGTCCTCGAGCAGGCTCGAGCTGCGGACGATGAGCGGCTTGCCCTCGAGGTCGTCAAGGGCCTGCGACAGCCCCTTGAGGATCTCCGGGGCGAAGCGGGAGTTCTTGAACACCTGCACGATGTGCGGGTACTCGCGCCGGATCTGCTCGATCTCGAGGTACTTCCGGTTGTAGACGTCTTCGAGCTGGTTGGACTCGACGAAGCTCATCAGGCCGTCGGAGGCGATGTACCACGTCTTCGGCACCTTGATGTCGGACAGCAGGTCCGAGTACTCGCCGCACTTGCGGAGGATCTGCGCCGCGAGCAGCATGCCGGCGCTCTTCCCCCCGAGCTTCCCGTGGCTCGCCGGCGGGCTGATGATGTGGTTGACCAGCTCGTAGAAATCGCCGATCTCGATGTAGTTCTTCGCCGTGTTGATGAACTCGAGGTCCTCGGTGAAGAAGCGCCGCGCGAGCGAAACGCGCAGCCCGATCTGCACCGACCGCGACAGCTCCTCGTCCTGCACGGCGAGCTGGTGGTACCGCTCGAGCGCCTGGCCGATGTCGGTCAGCGACGTGCACTGGTTCTCGACCGCCTCCACGAGGAACCCGGACTTGTCGTCCTTGATCCACTTCTGGATGCACGAGATGATCTCGCCCTCGCTCAGGTGCGAGGCGGCGATGCGGAACGCGTCCTCGGTGAGCGCGAGCAGGTCCTCGATGCTCTTGCGCCTCAGCGGCGTGTTGTCCTCGAACCCGTCGGCCTCGGGGGCGAAGTCGGCCGCGAAGCGGTGGAGCAGCTGCTGCGCCTCGTCGATGCCGTTCCAGCACAGGTAGTTCAGCATCCGGCGCGAGATCCGCATCAGCAGGTGCTGGTCGGTCTTCCGGAGGAACTCGATGATGACCCACCACTCGCGCTTCTCGGGCGAGGACAGGTTCTCGATCGCCGACTGCCAGTTGCGCAGCGTGGCCTGCAGCCGCCGCTGCATCAGGAAGTGGCTCAGGCGCTCGGCGATCGTGTCGATGAGCTTCCGCTCCTCCTTGAGAAACGGCCCCTCGTCGGCGCGCGGCATCTGGCGCGTGTAGAAGACTTCGATCGCGCCGATCTTCTCGCCCTGCAGCACGATGTCGGCCCGCTGGACCCAGGGGGTCTCGACCATCCGCGGCGGCTGGTACACCGAGGCGTCGAGCGTGATCTTGGCCCAGCAGACGCTCGGGTACTGCCAGCCGGCCGGCAGCACCTCGGTCAGCGCGCGGCAAACCTCGTCGATCGACGTGTCGGGCTGGTTGATGAGCTCGTGGACCTTGTAGAGCGTGTGCAGCTCCTTGGCGCGTTCCTGGAGCTGCTCGATGATGTTGTTGACCGGGAGATTGGGCAGGTTCATAGCGGGTTGGCGGGCCTCAGGACCACTGGATCGCGCCGCGTCCCTGGCGGCCGTCGACACTGATCCGCAACGGGCGCGGCAGGCGCACGTGCCGGACGAACTCGGTCTCGGCGACCGCGGCGTGGCGCGCGAGACCGGCCCAGTCGATCGGGAAGTCCCCGTCGAAGGGCACCGAGAAATAGCTGACGCCGAAGCTCGAGATGTTGTGGAAGAAGTGCGAGCCCTGGCTGAGATCCACGTTCATGGCCGGCAGCGTCGCTTCCACGATCGCCCGGGCGCCGCCGATCTGCGACCAGGCGACCGGAATGCCCAGCCACGGATCGGAACTGCCCCAGCGGCCGAAGCCGATGAGCAGGTAGGGCACGCCCCGCTCGACCAGGTCCAGGTTGATGCGCGCGATCTCCTCGCCGACCGCCCGCGAGTGAACGGCCTCGAACGTCTCGGGCTTCACGTAGACCACGTCGCGCACGCCGGTGACGACGCCGTTGCCCATCACGCGCTCCGAGGCGGCCAGCACGCTCCCGCGGTCGAGCGCGTCCAGATCGACGTCGACGACGTCCTCCGAGACGGCCATCGGCCGGACCTGCAGGAAGCCGAACCGCGCGGGCCCGTCGTCCCCCTCGGGCGGGAACGTCGCGGCGAACTCGATCTCGACCGGCGCGCCGAGCGCGTCCTGGCAGATGCGGAGGACCGCCTTCAGCAGGTCGTTGAGCGGGTACTCCTCGATGACCAGCATCGGGGCGAAGGTGAGCGCCCGCGGCCCGCGGATCCCCACGCCGCTCGACAGCCGGTCCGACCGCCCGTCGTAGGTCGAGGCGACCAGCCGCAGCGTGCCGTCCTCCTCGGCGTCGGCGACGGGGAGGCGCACCAGGTACTCGGCCTCCTCGACGGGATCGTAAACCGGCGGCTTGCCCATGTTGACGGCCCAGAAGGCCACCTGCGTCTGGCGCAGCAGGTCGCGGACCGACGCGTAGGGCGGCGTCGCGCAGGGCTGGGCCGGCGAGTAGCTCCAGGTGAGCCCGCCGTCGACGATCGTCTTGCCGAGGCCGAACGCGAGGTTGACCACGCCGTCCTCGGGCCGCGTGCGCCCGGAACGATAGAAACTGTACGAGCGCCCCACGCCGGACAGGTCCGGGTAGAACCGGTCGCGGTACCGGCGGCCGACGATCTCCTGGAGGATGACTGCCATCCGGTCGTCGTTCGCCTGGCCGACCAGCCGGCGGTAATTGCGCGCGTTCTCGAAGAAGGTGGACGCGTAGACGAACTTGATCGCCTCGACCAGCCGGTGGAAGCGGCTCTCCGCGTCGTGCTGGTTGTTGGGGATCATCTTGGTGCCGTAGACGCCGGCGAACGGCTGGTTCAGGGCGTCCTCGAGCAGGCTCGACGAGCGCACGGCCAGCGGCGTGTGGACCTGGCGAACCAGGGCGTAGAGGTCGCCGAGCAGCTCGACGGGCAGATCGGCCGCCTGGAACGCCTGGGCGATCCGGTAGTCGCTCTCGCCCGAGTGTGCGAGATCCCAGAGCCGATTGCCGTCCATGAACGCCTCGAAGCAGTCGGTCGTGACGACGGTCAGCGTCGGGACGTGCACGTCGAATCGCCCCCGGAGCCGCGCGGCGTCGCGGGGGCCGAGCCTCTCGTCGAGCCCGGCCGCGAGCAGGTCCCTGGCGCCGAGCAGGCTGTGGGCCTTCCCGCCAAACGAACCCGAGCCGATGCGCGTGAATCGCTCGGTGCCGTCGAAGAACCGACGGTCGAACTGGGGCACGTCGGGCTTGGTGAGGGTTGTCGTCATCTGGGGCGGCTCCGGATGGGCGCACGCTTATCTTACGATATCCGCGAAATCGGAGGACGGGCTTGTCAATCGGGGACTGACGCAGTCAATCGGGTCCTTCGATCGCGAATCGGGTTCTTCGCTGGTCAATCGGGACTGCCTGCCTCGCCGAAGCCGCGTCAGGGGCGAAGGCGGGACGCCTGTCAATCGGAACTGCTTGTCCGCCGAAGTCGCGACAGCGACGAAGGCGGAACGATGGGGAATCGGAGGCCGGGCCGAGGAATCACCGGCACCGGATCGGCCGGAAGCCTGTAGCCGGAAGCCTGTAGCCCGAAGCCTGCTTCACTCCGCGATGTCCCTCATTCGGAAGTACCAGGCCGCGGGCACGGCGAACAGCCCCGATGTGGCCAGGGCGACCGGGTAGAAGGACGTCAAGAACGGCGGTCGCAGGAAGGGCGAATCGCCACCCTGGGACAGCCGCGCCGGAAGATCCTGGAGAGGGTAGAAGAAGTAACGAAGCAGGATGAACCGGGGGGACACGAGGTCGAAGGGGAGCATCGTCATGAACGCCAGCAGGAGGAACGCCATCAGGGCCGCTGCCATTCCGGAGCCGACGGTGCGGCGGCAGCTGGCAGCAGCCATGGCGACGACGCTGATGGCGAGCATGAGCACGGCCAGGTCGAAGGTGTACCGTGCGACCGGCGCGACGTCAGCCGCGCGAATGCCGCGGAATCCCGAATAGAGTCCCGTCCAGGCCAGCTCGGATGCGACGAGCGCCGTCGTGAAGATCACGATGTGTGCGCCGATCCCTGTCCACTTGCCGAGGAGGTACTCGAGGCGCGTGAGCGGCTGGCAGCACCCCACCCGGACCATCCCGTATTGGCCGTCCACCGTCGTCCAGAACGCCGCGAACGTCAGTATCGCCGCCTGAAACAGGAGCGACGTCCAGGTCGCCTTGAACGTGAGAAGAAGCGCCTGGATTGCATTCTCGAACGCCAGGCGTTCACCCGCCCGCTCCACGTGGTACAGCTCGAGAACGAACAAGTAGGTTCCAACAGGCAGGGCGACGAGGATCACGAGCGGTATCTTCGAGGCCCAGATCTTCAGAAACTCCGCGCGGGCCACCGCGGCGCAGCGCTGGATGCTGAACGGCACGGCACGCTTCATTGAAGCCTCGTTTCGTCGTCTCCGTAGCGAGCCATGTAGGTGTCCTCGAGGCGGCGCCGCCGGGACGTCATCTCGAGGAGGTCGATCTTCGCCGCGACCAGGAGCGGCGCCAGCTCGGCCGCACGGTCCGCAGCCACTTGGCACGTGATGCCGACCGTCTCGTGGGAGATCTCCGCGACGAACGGCAATGCCTGCAGCGCAGCCGCGGCCTTCGAGTCGTCGCCGGTCCGCAGCCAGTAACGCACGAGGCCGTCGGGCCGATCGCCGGCGAGGTCCGTTTCCGCGAGCAGCTTCCCCCGGCGGATGAAGACGACCCGGTGGCACGTCTGCTCGATCTCGCCGAGCAGGTGGCTCGACATGAGAATGCTGGCGCCGGTCCGGCCGGGAAGTTCGCGCAGGAAGTTCCGCAGTTCGGCGATGCCCGACGGATCGAGGCCGTTCATCGGTTCGTCGAGAACGAGCAGCGACGGCTGTGTGAACAGGGCCATCGCGATCCCGAGCCGCTGCTTCATCCCCAGCGAGAACTTGCCGACGCGCTTCCTCGATTCCGGCGCCAACCCCACGTCGCCGAGCGCGCTGTCGATGGCGACCTTGTCGCACGTGCCGCGCAGCCTGGCGACGTAAGCGAGGTGGTCGAACGCGGTGAGCATCGGGTAGATCGCCGGCGACTCGATCAAGGCGCCAACCCGCGACCGGAAGCCGATCGGGTCGCGGCGCTGGTCCACCCCGTCCAACAGGACCCGCCCGGAGTCGGGCGCAATCAAGCCGGTGACAATCCGGAGCGTCGTCGATTTGCCGGCGCCGTTCGGCCCAACGAAACCGACGATTTCGCCGGGTGCGACCGAGAACGACAAGCCGTCGACGGCGACCTGGCTGCCGAAGCGCTTGGTGATGCCCTCGACTCGAAGAGCGCCTGATTCTCCCATCGTCGTCTCCGTCGGTGACGTGCGCGCGCTACACAGGAGGCCGCGATCCAGAACACCGCCAGCAGGGACGGGATGCGTCGCGAGCGGCCCACGAGCAACGCGCCCGGCCCTACTGGCGAATCAGAAGCGCGGCTGCTCATTTAGTCGTTCTCGGCGTCCGCGTCGAAGATGCGCTCGAGAGCCTGGCCGAACAGTCGGCCGTTCGAGAAGGCGAGCGGCAGGCTGGGATCGTAGCGGCCGGTCCCGATGGCGATGATCGTCTGGCGCGACACGCCCAGCCGCTCCGCCAGGTCGGCCTGGGACCAGCGACGCTCGGCACGAAGGACGCGCAGGGTGTTCTTCATGGCGATCCAGCTACCGATACCGGAGAGCCGCGATCTGCCAGCCCACCCACCAGAACAGCAGCAGCGACATCGTGACCGACTGCGCGCGCAACGCCGGGAGCCACCGCTCGAAGAGGGCGTAGCCCATGGCGGCCCCGTCGATGTAAATGTGCCGCTGAAGTTCATCGGTCCTGGCGAGGAGCCGGCTGAAGAGCGCGACGGCGGCGACGAGAAACCAGGCCACGCCGACATGAGCCGAACGGGCGGATGAATCGGGCTGGAGCACGTGCGCCTCCGCGCAGAATGTAAAGGAGGCTGTTCCTAATGTCGAGTGTGCTTTACATTCGCTGGCTGGCGGCTGGCGGCTGGCGGCTGGCGGCTGGCGGCTGGCGGCTGACGGCTGACGGCTGACGGCCAGGGCGGAGGCTGGGGCGTGGGGTGTGGGGCGGCTCAGGTACAAAGAAAGGGCGGCCCTTTCGAGCCGCCCCTTGATTACACAGCGTCAGTTCCGATTGACTCGCGTCAGTTCCGATTGACGAGCGTCAGTTCCGATTGACCTGCGTCCGTCCCGATTGACGAACGTCAGCTCCGATTCGTCTAGACCCAGCCGCGATCCTTGCACGCTTTCGCGACGCG
This sequence comes from uncultured Acidobacteriota bacterium, assembly GCA_963776495.1. Taxonomy (GTDB): domain Bacteria; phylum Acidobacteriota; class Vicinamibacteria; order Vicinamibacterales; family Fen-181; genus FEN-299. The sequence goes on from CAVZMW010000006.1 coordinate 846,079, forward strand.
GTTCACGGCGATGACGTAGGCGGCATCGCGCATGTAGAGCTTCTGCTTGCGGGCCAGTTCGCTCACGGCGTTGAAGGCAGCCGTCATCTTGACGTCGAGCTTGCCCAGTACTTCGTCGCGTTCCCAGTAGTAGTTCATGTTCCCCTGAACCTGCTCGAAGTAGCTGCAGGTCACGCCGCCGGCGTTGGCCAGGAAGTCCGGAATGACGAAGATGCCGCGCTCGGCGATGACCTTGTCGGCCTCGGGCGTCGTCGGACCGTTGGCGCCCTCGCCAATGAGCTTCACCTTGCCGTGAATCTTGCCCACGGTCTCGCCGGTGATCTGGTTCTCGATGGCCGCCGGCAGCAGGACGTCCACTTCCTGCTCGATCCAGGCGTCGCCGGGGAGCACTTCGTAGCCGGCCTTCCGCGCCTTCGCCTTGTCGATTCCGCCGAACGGATCGGTGAACCCGATCAGCTCGTCGGGGTCGAGGCCGGACGTCTTGCGGAACGTGTACCAGACCTGGTCTTCCTGGTCCCAGCACGACACGCACACGACCTTGCCGCCGAGCTGCCGGAACAGGCGCACGGCGTACTGCGACACGTTGCCGAAGCCCTGGACCGCCGCGGTGCAGTCGGCCACCTTGAGACCCATCTCGCGCAGCGCCTCGCGGACGGTGAAGATCAACCCGAAGCCGGTCGCCTCGGTGCGCCCGAGCGAGCCGCCCATGCCCACCGGCTTGCCGGTGATGAAGCCCGGGTAGCGGCCGCCGTGGATCGCTTCGAACTCGTCCAGCATCCACAGCATGTGCTGCGGATTGGTCATCACGTCGGGCGCGGGCACGTCGTTGACCGGGCCGACGTTCTTCGCCATCTGGCGGATCCAGCCGCGGCAGATCGCCTGCTGCTCGTGCTGGCTCAGGTTGTGCGGATCGCAGATCACGCCGCCCTTGCCGCCGCCGAGCGGGATGTCGACCACCGAGCACTTCCAGGTCATCCAGGTCGCGAGGGCGCGGACCGTGTCGAGCGTCTCGTGCGGATGGAAGCGGATGCCGCCCTTGGCCGGGCCGCGCGCGTCGTTGTGCTGGACGCGGAACCCGCGGAACACCTTCATGGTGCCGTCGTCCATGCGCACCGGGATGGCGAAGGAGTACTCGCGGATCGGGTTGCGGAGCAGCTCCCTGGTCGCGGCGTCGAGATTGATGACGTCGGCAACCTTGTCGAACTGGGCCTGCGCCATTTCGAACGGGTTGAATGCCTTCTTGTTCACGGATTATCCCCTCTCTCTGCTGCGTATCCGCCTCGATGGAGGCGGTAGTAAAACCCTCGCCTTCACGCGAACGACCAAAAATTCTATCACGTGGGTTCCGGCCGTCTACCGGCTGGTACCTGGGGGGACTCGGCTGCTGGCCGGTCTGCAAGCCCCGATGCTGCTGTGAAAAATATACATCTGATAGGCGTCTGTGGCAAATGAACAACAGACAAGTTCTGTTAACTGAATTTATTTTTCATGTCAAGAGGGGAAACACCATGTGGAGAGGCAGCCAGATTCGGGCAGCCGGGCTGGCACGGCGTGACCAGCCCGACACCGCCCGAAGCCTCAGGTCCGAGGCGTGAAGCCTGTAGAATCGTCGAATGCCGATCTCGACGCTCCGCCTCGCCGTCCCGTGTCTTGCCGCGTTCGTGGCATCCGTCTTGCCCGCCGTTCCCGCGCCCGCCCCCGCCGAAGGCCGCGTGCGGCACGCGATGACGGTCGGCATCGACCCGCCATCACACACGCTGACGGTGACCGATCGGGTGCAGCTCGCGTCGCGTCCGGCGGGCGGCGTCATCGACTTCGTGCTGAACTCGGCGTTGAAAGTCGCGAGCAGCACGCCGGCCGTCGTCGAAGTGCCGCTCGGCTCCGCCTCGGCCCTCTTCGGCATCAACGGCTCGGGCGACGCGGCCTCCCGCCAGATTGGCGTCAAGCGCTACCGGGCCAGGCTCGCCCCGGGGCAGGCGTCGCTGTCGATCACGTATCGCGGTGCGATGGAATTCGGCCTCTCCGATCAGAAGGAAGAGTACACGCGCGGCTTCCGCGAGTCGGCCGGCATGCTCGGACCGGAGGGGATCTACCTGACCGGCGCGAGCTACTGGTATCCCTCGTTCGACCAGGGGCTCGTCGACTTCGACCTGACGGTCGCGCAGCCGCCCGACTGGCACGTCGTTTCACAGGGCAACGGCACCTCGCGCGACCCGCGCGGCGGCTCGCGGTGGGAATCGGGCGGGCCGATGGACGAGATCGACCTGGTCGGCGGTCCGCTCCAGGTCTGGCGCGGGGCGGCCGGGCCGGTCGAGACGCTCGTCTACCTCCACGACCGGGACGATGCGCTGGCCGCGAAGTACCTGGCGGCGACGGCGCAGTACCTGGAGATGTACCGGGAACTCGTCGGCCCGTATCCGTACCGCAAGTTCGCGCTGGTCGAGAACTTCTGGGAGACGGGCTACGGCATGCCGACCTTCACGCTGCTCGGCCACGACATCATCAGGTTCCCGTTCATCATCACCTCGTCGTACCCGCACGAGATCCTGCACAACTGGTGGGGGAACTCGGTGTTCGTGGACTACTCGTCGGGCAACTGGTGCGAGGGGCTGACGGCCTACCTCGCCGACCATCTCCTGGCCGAGCAGCGAGGCGGCGGCGACGAGTACCGCCGTTCCACGCTGCAGAAGTACCGCGACTACGTGCGGGCCGGGAGCGACTTCCCGCTGACCGCGTTCCGCTCGCGCGAGAGCGCCTCGACCGAGGCGGTCGGTTACGGCAAGGCGCTGATGGCCTTCCACATGCTGCGGATGGAGATCGGCGACAGCCAGTTCCGCCAGGTGCTGCGGCGTTTCTACCAGGACTTCGAGGGCCGCCGCGCCTCGTTCTCAGACATCGAGAAGACGGCGGAGACGGTGGCCGGCCGGGACCTCAGCCGGTTCTTCAGGGATTGGGTCGGGCGCGCGGGCGCCCCCGTGTTGGCGGTCGAGGTGACCGCGGTGCGGCCCGACACCTCGCGCGCGGGTGCGGGATTCGTCGTCGAAGGCACGCTTCGCCAGACGCAGGGAGGCGAGCCGTTCGCCGTGGACGTGCCCGTCGTCGTCCAGACCGCCACCGGATCGGTCCGCCACGTCGTGCGCCTTGCGTCTTCAGCCGAACGTTTCACCGTGTCCTCTCCCGGCGTGCCGCTGATGGTGCACGTCGATCCGTGGTTCGACGTGTTCCGCAAGCTGGACCCGCGCGAGACGCCGCCGTCGGTCAGCCAGATCTTCGGGGAGCCGCGCGTGCTGGCGGTGCTGCCCTCGGAGGCCCCGGCGGCCGAGATCGCCGCGTGGCGCGAGTTGTTTCGCGGGTGGCAGAGCGGCAGTCACGCCATCGAGGTGAAGCTCGACACCGAGGTGGCGGAGTTGCCAGCCGACCGGGCGGTGTGGGTGGCGGGCCGGACCAATCGGTGGGCGTCGCGGGCGCTGGCCACGGGGCCGCGCGGACTCACGGTGGGCGAGTCGGCCGTCGCGATCGACGGGATGTCGCTCGAACTGGCGAAGAGCGCCATCGTGCTCACCGCCCGCCATCCGGGCAACGTGGAGAAGGCGGTGGGGCTGCTGCTCGCCGACTCGGTCGCCGCCCTGCCTGCACTCGGCCGCAAGCTGCCGCATTACGGCAAGTACTCGTATCTCGGCTTCGAGGGAAACGACGCGACCAACGTCGCGAAGGGGCAGTGGCAGGAATCCGACTCGCCGCTCGACGTGGATATTCGCCGTCTCGCGGCGGCGGCGGCTGGCGTCGCCGAGACGACGCTGCCGCGCCCGGCGCCGCTCGGGAACGACGGGCGCAAGGCGCTCGCGGAGTTGCCCGCGACGGTACCCGCCGCCGGCGGACGCGGAGGCATCAGAAACTGAAGCGGACCCCGGTCTGCACGCGCCGCGCCGTGCCGGCGCTGGTCGGTTGGCCAAACACCAGCGACCCGAGCACGCCGCCGTAGCTCGTGTAGTTCGTGCGATTGAACAGATTCTGCCCCGACAGGTAGACGTCGATCCGGAACCGGCGGTCGCTCGGGCCCCCTGCGAACCCTGCCGCCATCGCCCCTCCGCCAACGCCGCCGCTGACGACGGTGACCTGCGTGCCGCCCCCGCCGCCGCCCGACCGCGCGGGGCCGAAGCCCCAGCCGTACCAGATCCGCCCGCCGACGTCCACCATCGCCGATCCGCGCGCCGAGTTGCGCGAGTAGCCGGCCGGCCGGTCGTTGAACACGCCGTCGAGGTTGTCGTCTCCCCCGGTCGTGATGTTGTAGGGCAGCGCCGACCGGGCGCTCACGGTGAACGCGACGGTGAGGTTGCTGACCGGCTGGACGTTGATCATCCCGCCGAGCCGATGCCGCGAGTCGCCGCTCGACGGGCCCCAGTCGGCGGCGAGATCGTCGGCGACCGTCGGGGTCGAAGACGCGCCGCCCGTGTCGGTCCGGCTGCTCGACAGCGTGTAGGTCGCGAAGAGGAGCAGCCGGTGCCAGTTCATCTTGTTGAGGTTCCAGGCGACGTTGAGCGCGTGCGACCGTGAGGCGGCGTCCGAGACCAGCACGTACTCGTCCGCATACGCCGGGTCCGGGCGCACCCCCGTCACCGGGATGTTGATGTCGCGAGAACGGAGCAGGCCCGCGCCGAAGCCCGCCGTGTAGCCCACCGTCAGCCTCGAGTTCGGCGTCAGCACCCGGTCCACCGCCACGCTGAGGCGGTGCGCATTCGGCAGGGCGACGCCGTCCGACCAGAGATAGCGGTTGGTGGCCCTCGCGGTCAGCGCGCCCGGGTCGGGGTAGGCCGGGTTGGCGATGCTCACCTCGCGGAGGTGGGACCCGTCCACGAGCAGCGTCTGCTTGTAGGTGTCGGTCGCGATCCAGTCGTAGAAGTACCCGTAGCTCGCGCGGAAGGTGAGCGACCCGTCGCGCCGGGGCGACCAGGCGGCGCTCACCCTCGGCGAGAGGTTCCACGCGTCGGAGACGTGCGTCTCGAGGCCGTAGCGCACGCCGAACGAGAGCAGCAGGCTGCGCCGGAGACGCCAGTCGTCCTGGACGTAACCCGCGGCCTGCACCTGCGCGTACTGCACGTACGGATTGCCGATGCGGCGCGTGTAGAGCGCCGGGATTCCCGCGTTGTATGCGTCGAGGGCGGTCTTCGGGTCGAGGGGGTCGGGAATCGGCGCGAACGTGTAGGTGCCGAGGTAGTTCGACGTGTCGTCGGAGGTGTAGCGCCCCCCTTCGAGCAGCACGCCGGTCCGCCACGAGTGGTTCCCCCGGACGTAATCCAGGTCGGACGCTGCCTCGAACGTGACATCCCGGCGCCCGCCGCGCATCTGGGCGCCGCCAGAGTTGAAGTAGCCGTTGACCTGCAGCGCGACCGCCTCGCTGTTCGACGCGTACGAGGTGTCCGACCACCGCACCTGCAGCCGCGACTCGGTGAAGAACCGGCGGCCGAGCGGCCCGTTCTCGGAGAGCCGGACCATGTTGGTCGCGGCCGTGCTCGAATACCCCCGTTCGACGAGGTTGACGTCGCCGACGCCGAGGTTCTGCTGTTCGGAACTCGTCCGATCGAAGCTCAACCTCAGCGCGTGGTCCTTCTTGTACACGTGGTCGATCCGCGCGCTCAGGTTCCAGCGCTTCAGCGGCTGCTGGTAGGACCCCGCGAACGTGCGGTTGTCGGGCAGAGTGGCGAACACGTTCGACGCGAGATCCTGCGAGGTCACGCCGGCCGACATCGAGAACGACGTCCTGTTGGGCGTGATCGTGCCCGACAGCGAGAAGTTGCCCTGGCGCAGCTGCTCCTCCGGCTTGACCGGCGTCATCGGGTTGCGCGCCTCGAGCGCGTCGTCGAAGAACGTGAAGTCGGTGCTGCCGCGCAGCGGCCCGGCGCCCGGCATCGTCATGATGTCGATGAAGAGCGCGCCGCTCATGCCGCCGTGGTTCTGGGCGGCGAACATGTCGAGCCGGGGGAGGCGAATCGATCGGATCTGCGACTTGGGCGGCAGGCGGCCGCCGCTGAACCCGTCCACGCGGATCGTCGCGCCCGGCGGGGCCATGCCCTTGAGCACGGCCTCCATCTCGTCCGGGTCGTCGGGCAGCGACTCGATCTGCTCCCGCGTGAGGACGGTGCTGAACGCCGAGCCGCGCGGATCGAACGCCTCGCTCTGCTTGTCGCGCGTGACCGTGACGTCCTGGTCGAGCTTCTTGAGCGAGAGTGTGACCGTGCGCCGGTTGTCGCCGGCGCGGAGACGCACGTCGCGGACCTCGGCCGTCTGGAACCCCGGGAACTCGACCCGGACCGTGTACCGGCCCGGCGCCAGGTTCTCGGCGACGGCAACCCCCGTGCCCGAGGCGCGCAGGTCCTGGTGCACGCCGGAAAGGGCGTCATCCTGGCCCGCCACGACGAGGACGGCGCCGGGCAGCACGGCGCCGGTCTGGTCGAGGACCGTGACGAGCAGCCGCGCGCGACCGGACGCGGTCTGTGCGTCCGCGACCGGCGACGCCAGAACGCCGACCGACACCAGCAGCGAGACGAAGAAAGACGACCTGCGCGGCGCCATGTTCGTTCCGCCCCCCGCCTACTTCGACACCGCGAACTTCTTCGCGTCGATCTTCGGGTTGACCTTGACGCTCTCGAAGGTCACTTCCTCGACCGGCTTGCCGTCGATCGACCGCTCCAGGCGGAACGGCACCATGACACCGTCGACATCCCGGTAGTCGGCGTAGAACAGCCTGTACTCGACTACGCGAAGCTTGGCCTCGGCTTCCTTCCTCTGCGCCGCCAGCTGCGCCATGAACTTCTGCTGCTCTTCCGGAGTCAGCTTCCCGGCCGGGGCCTGGACCGTGGCGCCGCCGGCGACGACGGTCTGGCCGCCCCCCGGACCGCCGGCCTGGCGGACGATCTGCATCGGCTCCTTGGCCATCCAGCTGAGCATCAGCGGCAGATGCGTCTTGGTGTCGATGAAGAGCCGGACCGCGAAGTCGCCGTCGCCCTTGACGTCGATGACGTCGGCCTTGCCGTCGGGCGACTCGGCCTGGCCCGCGTAAGTCAGGGTGAGCGGGACGACGGGGAACGACGCGGCGAACAGGCCGAGCGTCAGCCGGGTGAAATCCTGCTTCGCGCTGGTCAGCATCGTCTTCCGCACCGCCTCCTGCTGTTCGGGCGTCGGCTGGGGCATGCCGGGACCGGTCACGACCCCGCCGGGGCCGGCCATCCGGAACATCACCACCTGGCCGCCGCCCGCGCCGAGCTGGGGCGGCGTGTCGGTCTCGTTGATGAGCCCGTCGCCGTTGAAGCCCGTCATGCGGTAGATGCTCATGTTGCCCATGTTCAGGATCGCCTCGCGGCGCATGAACTTGTCCGGCAGGGCGAAGGCGAGCTCCACGTCGCTCCCGGTGGTGGTGCCGCTCGGCGTCGTCCGGACCGACTGCCCGGTGAACGTCAGCGTCTTGACAGCGTCGAGCTTCTTGTCGCCGCCGAGCGCGGCCCTGGCGTCGGCCAGGATCTGCTTGACGTCACCGACCTGCGCCCGCGCCACGAGCGCCGCCGCCAGGACCACGGCCAACCCGACCGGCACGCTTCTCTTCATCATGTGAGCATCCTCCACCCGCACGCCCGGGCACCGCCGCCGCCGACGCACCGGCCGGGTCGGTGTGCCTTTTGACATATTGGATTTGGCGCCGCGGGAAGTTCCACGAAATCGACCGCCACCGTGCGCCGGCCCGGGAGCGGGACCCGGGGCGGCCTCGGTTTGGACGCTAGTATTCACGATCTGGTTGGCTTCGGCGCGCGAACTTGACACGCGCGGGGAGGGAGGGGTCGCCGGGAGGGGAAAGTGGATGGGGCCCGGAGAGCACCGGGCCCCGGTCACGCTAGACGTTTTCCTTCTTGTGGCAGTCCGCGCACTTGGCGGTCGGTGTCTTCTTGCCCGCCGCCGCTTCCTTCAAGTGGCAGTCGATACAGAGGCCGCCCTTGGCCATCGGCTTGTGGAACGCCGCCTGCGTGTTGGTCGTCATCGGCGGCGTCGCCGTCTTGGTGTGGCAGTCCTGGCAATTCTCCTGCGGCGCCTTTGCCGGGTGCTGCGGCTTCGACGCGTGGTGGCACGTCACGCAGGTGACGCCGGCCATCTTGCTATGGGCCGCGTGGGGGAACTTCACTCCACCCATCGGGTTGCCCTTCAGGATGACCGTATCCGGCGCCTTCACCTGGGCAGAGGCGACACCGGTCATGAAGGCGGCGAGGGCGATTACGGACAAGACGACGAGAATTCGTTTCATGTGTGCTCCTTCTGTCGAGGCGCAAAGAGGGGGCCCTTGGGGCGAGATTGTAGCGCAGTTGCACAATCTCTGTATATCGATTCCCGCGGGCCTCGAGTGGATTGTGGTGATTCTCATCAGTCCGCCGGCCCGCGCCTACATATAATAGGGCCATGCCGTCCACAACAGGGGCCCCCTCACGGACCCGCGGGTCCGCCTCGCACGCCACCAGTTCGGCTCAGCCGGTCGCGCCGCTCTACGGGCCGCCGGACGTCGCCGGGCTCGATTACACGAAAGACTTGAATGACCCGGGCGGCTTTCCGTACACCCGCGGCATCCACCCGACGGGCTACCGCGGCAAGCTGTGGACGATGCGCCAGTTCGCCGGGTTCGGCACGCCGGAGGACACCAACGCCCGCTACAAGGAGTTGCTGCGCAACGGCGGCACCGGCCTGAGCGTGGCGTTCGACCTGCCGACGCTGATGGGCCGCGACCCCGACCACGCGCTGTCGCTCGGCGAGGTGGGCAAGTGCGGCGTGTCGGTGGCGTCGCTGGCCGACATGGAGACGCTGTTCGACGGGATCTCCCTCGCCGACATCACGACGTCGATGACGATCAACTCGCCGGCGTCGATGATCTTCGCGATGTACCTGGTCGTGGCCGAACGGCAGGGGGCCGACTGGCGGAAGATCTCGGGCACGATCCAGAACGACATCCTCAAGGAGTTCATCGCCCAGAAGGAGTACATCTACCCGCCGCGGCCGTCGATGCGGCTCATCACCGACGTGTTCGCCTTCTGCGCCGGGCAGGTGCCGCGCTGGAACACGATCTCGGTCAGCGGCTACCACATTCGGGAGGCCGGGGCGACGGCCCTCCAGGAGCTGGCCTTCACGCTGCGCGACGGGATCGAGTACGTCCAGTACGGCGTCGACGCCGGGCTGAGCGTGGACGAGTTCGTCCCGCGCATCTCGTTCTTCTTCAACGCGCACAGCGATTTCTTCGAGGAGATCGCCAAGTACCGCGCCGCGCGCCGGATCTGGGCGCACGTGATGAAGGAGCGGTTCCACGCCTCCGACGAGCGGTCGCTCAAGCTGCGCTTCCACTCGCAGACGGCCGGGGCCTCGCTGACCGCGCAGCAGCCGTACAACAACGTGGTCCGGACGACGCTCCAGGCGCTCAGCGCGGTGCTCGGGGGCACGCAGTCGCTGCACACCAACTCGCTCGACGAGGCGCTGGCGCTGCCGACCAGCGAGGCGGTGACCATCGCCCTCCGGACGCAGCAGATCATCGCGCACGAGAGCGGCGTGGCCAGCGTCGCCGACCCGCTGGGCGGGTCGTACTTCGTCGAATCGCTCACCTCCGACATGGAGCGCCGGACGTTCGAGATCTTCCGCGCGATCGACGGGATGGGCGGGATGGTGCCGGCCATCGAGCGAGGGTTCCCGCAGCAGGAGATCGCCGAGAGCGCCTACCGCTTCCAGCAGGCGGTCGATCGGCACGAGCGGGTGATCGTCGGCGTGAACGACTTCATCGCCGAGACCGAGGAGCCGGTGCCGACGCTCTACATCGACGAGCGGTCGGCCGAACGGCAGTTGGCGAAGCTCGAGCGGGTTCGCCGCGATCGGGACGCCGACCGCGTCGCCCGGGCCCTCGACCGGCTGCGCGAGACGGCCGCCGGGTCGGGGAACACGATGGAACCGATCCTGGACGCGGTCCGCGCCTACGCCACCGTCGGGGAGATGTGCGACGCGCTGCGCGACGTGTGGGGCGAGTACGAGGAAGTGCCCATCGTGTAGGAAGGCCCTGAATGGCTAACGGCCGACGGCTGACGGCCGACGGAATGCGGACGCCGTCGCGCGAGACGATGCCGTCAGTCGTCAGCCGCCAGTCGTCAGCCGGGAGTGACTAGCTGCGGGCCGGAGGGGATCATGCGAAAGATCAGAGTGGTGATTGCCAAGCCCGGCCTCGACGGGCACGACCGGGGCGCCAAGGTCATCGCGCGGGCGCTGCGCGACGCGGGGATGGAGGTCATCTATACGGGCCTGCGGCAGACGCCGGAGCAGATCGTGACGGCGGCCCTCCAGGAAGACGCCGACGTCATCGGCTTGTCGATCCTCTCGGGCGCCCACACCCAGATCTGCCCCCGAGTGATGGAACTGGTGCGCCAGCAGGCGCTCGACGACGTGCTGGTCGTCCTCGGGGGCATCATCCCGGACGCGGACGTGCCCGCGCTCGAGGCGATCGGCATCAAGGGCATCTTCAGGCCGGGGAGCGCGATGGCCGAGATCGTGGAGTTCATCAACGGGAACGTGCGAACCCGCGCCGACGCGTGAGCGCCGGCGCGGGTCCGCGTGGCCCCCTGCAGGGCGGGCGCCGAGGCGCCGATACCACGATGTGTAGCCTCTTCTGTTGAGACCGAATGGGGAAGGCATGCCGTACAGACTCCTGCTCGCCGACGACAGCGTCACCATTCAGCGGGTGATCGAACTGACGTTTGCCGACGAAGACATCGCTGTGATCGCCGTCGGTGACGGCCAGGAGGCGGTGCGCCGTATCGTCGCCGACCCGCCCGACATCATCCTCGCCGACGTGGACTTGCCGAGGCGCGACGGCTACGACGTCGCGTCGTTCGTCAAGAACGACCCGGAACTGGGGAACATCCCGGTCCTGCTGCTCACCGGGGCCTTCGAACCGGTTGACGAAGCGCGCGCCCGCGCCGTCCGCTGCGACGGCGTCCTCCCGAAGCCGTTCGATCCGCAGGTGCTGATCGCCCGCGTCAAGGGTCTGCTCGCCCGGCCGGCGGCCCCGCCCGCCGATGCGCGAGAGCCAGGAGGACCGGTGGTGGACGAGTTCGCGGTTCCGGAGCCGGCGACGACCCCGGTCGATCTGCCGCTGGATCTCTCGTCGCTGGCGCCCCAGGAGGGGCAACCGGTCAACGAGCAGACCTCGCTCGACGACTACTTCGATCGGCTCGATGCCGCGTTCGCCCACCTGACGGGCGCGCCGGCGGCGCTCGACGCGGCGGCGGCCGAGTCGCCGGCACCGGGCGTCGCGTCCGCTCCGGCCTCGCAGGCTCCCGGCTCGGGCGGCGTGCCGGTGTCCGACGCGTTCGCAGCCCTGCTCGACGCCGAGCAGATGCTCGGCCCCGAGGGCGCCCGCGAGGCGCAGGCTGGGCCGGCGGCCGCTCCCGCGGCGCCGGCGATCGACGACGCCTTCATCGACGAGGTGGCCCGTCGCGTGGCCGAGCGGCTCGGCGAGGCCTCCGTGCGCGAATCGGTGGCGCAGGTGGTGTCGGCGACGGCCGAGCGGCTGATTCGCGGGGAGATCGAGAGAATCAAGAATTCCATCAAGTAAGAAGTACGAAGTAAGAAGTACGAAGTACTGGCGGGCGGGCGGTTGCCTGTGGCAAGCGCCTACTTCCTACTTCGTACTCTGTACTTCTCATTTCACAACTTTCCCGTCTCTGGTTCCTCCCTCCCTCATCACTCGTCCCCGATCCCCGATCCCCGATCCCCGACCCCCGATCTCTGATCCCTGATCCCCGATCCCCGATCCCCGATCGATCCCCGACTCCTGAATCCCGAATCCCGAATCCTGTTACGATTAACGGATCTATGCGTGAACTCTCCAAAGCCTTCGAACATGCCGAGGTCGATCCCCGCTGGTACACGTTCTGGGAGGAGATCGGCGCGTTTCGCGCCGACCCCGCCTCAGGCAAGCCGCCGTTCAGCATGGTCATCCCGCCGCCGAACGTCACCGGCTCGCTGCACATGGGCCACGCGCTCAACCACACGCTGCCCGACATCATCGCGCGCTGGAAGCGCATGCAGGGCTACGACGTGCTGTGGCTGCCCGGCACGGACCACGCCGGCATCGCCACGCAGAACGTGGTCGAAAAGCAGCTCGCGCAGGAAGGGAAGACCCGGCACGACCTCGGCCGCGAGGCGTTCGAGGCGCGCGTGTGGGAGTGGGTGAAGAAGAGCCACGGCACCATCACCGGCCAAATGCGCAAGCTCGGCGAGTCGGTGGACTGGAGCCGCGAGCGGTTCACGCTCGACGAGCAGCTGTCGCGCGCGGTGCGCCGCGTGTTCGTGTCGCTCTACAACGAGGGACTCGTCTACCGCGGCGCCTACATCGTCAACTGGTGCCCGCGCTGTCGCACGGCGCTCTCCGACCTCGAGGTCGTCCACAAGGACACGACCGGGAAGCTGTGGTACGTGCGGTACCCCGGCGCGGACGGCGGCGAGGGCGTGACGGTGGCCACCACCCGCCCCGAGACGATGCTCGGCGACACGGCGATTGCCGTGAATCCGGACGACTCGAGGTACCACGGGCGCATCGGCGCGAAGGTGCGCCTGCCGATCATCGGGCGCGAGCTCACGATCGTCGGCGACGAGTTCGTGGACCCCGCGTTCGGTACCGGCGCGGTGAAGGTGACGCCGGCGCACGACCCGAACGACTTCCAGATGGGGAAGCGGCACCAGCTCGCCGAGATCGCCGTCATCGACGAGGACGGGAAGATCACGGCCGCCGGCGGTCGGTTCGCCGGCCTCGACCGGTTCAAGGCCCGCGCGCGCATCGTCGAGCAGCTCGAGCAGGAGGGACTGCTCGAGAAGGTGGCCGACCACCAGCACGCCGTCGGCACCTGCCAGCGCTGCAGTACGGTGGTCGAGCCGCTCATCTCCACGCAGTGGTTCGTGAAGATCGAGCCGCTCGCCAGGGAGGCGATTCGCGTCGTCGAAGAGGGGAAGATCCGCTTCCTGCCCGAGAACTGGACGAAGACCTACTACGAGTGGATGTACAACATCCACGACTGGTGCATCTCGCGGCAGCTGTGGTGGGGCCACCGGATCCCGGCGTGGTACTGCGAGGCGTGCGGACAGATGATCGTCGCCGAGCAGACGCCGGAGCGCTGCGCGTGCGGCGGCGCCCTCAAGCAGGACAGCGACGTCCTCGACACCTGGTTCAGCTCGCAGCTGTGGCCGTTCAGCACGATGGGATGGCCGGACCGGACGCCGGAGCTGGCCCGCTACTACCCGACCAACCTGATGCTGACCGCGTTCGACATCATCTTCTTCTGGGTCGCGCGGATGATCATGGCGGGCGTGAAGTTCACCGGCGAGGTGCCCTTCCGCGACGTCTACATCACCGGCCTCGTGCGCGACGAGCGCGGCGCGAAGATGTCGAAGACCATGGGGAACGTCGTCGATCCGCTCGATGTGATGGACGAGCACGGCGCCGACGCGCTGCGGTTCACGCTGACCGCGATGGCGGCGCCCGGGATGGACATCCCGCTGGCGGAAGGGCGGATGTTGGGCTACCGCCAGTTCATCAACAAGATCTGGAACGCGTCGCGGTTCGTGCTGATGAACCTGGGCGACGACGAGACGCGCGGAGAGGTGCCCGAGGCCGCGACGCTCGGTCCGGCGCACCGTTGGATCCTCCACCGGCTGAACGTCGTGACCGGCGAGGTGAAGGAGGCCTTCTCGGCCTACCGCTTCGACGTGGCGGCCGACCGGCTCTACCACTTCTTCTGGCACGAGTACGCCGACTGGTACATCGAGATGACCAAGCAGCACCTGCAGGCCGAGGGCGCCGAGCGCGCCACGGCCCGCGCGGTGCTGGTCGAGGTGCACGACCGCGTCCTGCGGCTGCTGCATCCGATCATCCCGTTCGTGACCGAGGAGCTGTGGCAGCACCTGCCGCGGCGCGCGGCCGACGGCCGGACGATCACGCTGGCCGCCTACCCGGAGCCCCGGGCCGACTGGGTGGACGCCGGGGTGGCCGGGGAGATCGAACTGCTGCAGGAAGTGGTCACGACGATTCGAACGGCGAGGGCCGAGCGAACGGTGAAGCCGTCGGAGCGGATCGCCGCGACGATCGAGGGCGCCACGGCCGAGCAGGCGGTCGTGCTGGCCAGGCAGGAGGGCTACATCCTGGCGCTGGCCGGCCTGACGTCGCTCGGGTTCGGCCACGCCCCGGCGGCGCAGGCGTCGGACGCCGAGATCGTGACGCGCGTCTGCAATCACCTCCGCGTGCACATCGAGATGCCGCGGGCCGACCGCGGCGCCGAGATCGACAAGCTGCGGAAGCAGCTGGCCGACACCGAGCGCGAGGCGGCGTCGATCGACGCCAAGCTGGCCAACGAGCGGTTTGTCTCGCGCGCGCCGGCGAAGCTGGTCGACGACACCCGGGCCCGCCGCCAGGCGCTCGAGGTGCAGTTGCAGAAGATCCGCCACACGATCGGCGAGGTGGGGGCGTAAGAGGGTGACGGGGGACGAGCGGCCGGGAAACTTGCCGCCGGATTTCGCCGAGGCACTCGCCCGACGCGCCGGGCGGCTCAACGGCCTGGCGTCGCGCGTCGTGTGGTACGACAGCCTGTCGTCCACCAACGACGTGGCGGACCATCTGGCGACGGGCGGCGCCGCGCACGGCGCGGTCGTCGCGGCCGACGCCCAGTTGAGCGGACGGGGTCGCATGGGGCGCGCCTGGCATTCGCCGCCGGGCGCCGGCCTGTACGTCTCGGTCGTGCTGAGGCCGGAGTCGTTCGCCGACCCGGTCGCGCGGGGCTCGGCGGCGGCGGCTTCGCGCGTGACGCTGACCGCCGGCGTGGCGCTGGCCGACGCCCTCAGGAACGCCACCGGACTGCCGGCGGCGATCAAGTGGCCGAACGACCTCGTCATCGGGCCGCGGAAGGTGTGCGGAATCCTGGCCGAGGGCGCCGCCACCGGGGAGGCCCTTCGCCACGTGATCCTCGGGTTCGGCGTGAACGTGCTGTCCTCGGCGTACCCGCCCGAGATCGCGGACCGGGCCACGTCGATCGAGGCGGAACTGGGACGGCCCGTGGATCGGGGAGCGGTGTTCGCCGAGTCGCTCGCGTGCCTCGCCGAGCGGTTGCGCGAGATCTCGGCCGGCGGGTTCGGCGCCGTCCTCGACGCGTGGCGGGCGCTCGCGCCGTCGAGCGTCGGCACCCGGGTCCAGATCTCGACAGCGGGCGGATGGATCGACGCCGTCACGTCCGGCATCGACCGCGACGGCGCGCTCGTCGTGCAGATCGAAGGTTCGCTGCGCCGCGTGATCGCCGGCGAGGTGCGCTGGGGCGCGCCGGCCGGCCGCGGCACGGAGGAAAGCCATGCTCCTCGCGCTTGACATCGGCAACACCAACATCGTCGTCGGCGTGTTTCGCGGCGACCAGCTCCTGCACAGCTGGAGGCTCTCGACGCAGCGGCAGCGCACGGCGGACGAGATGGCGATGTGGGTGCTGCAGCTGTTCCATCACGGCGGGCTCGTCCCGCGCGACATCGACGCCGTCGTGGCGGCGTCGGTCGTGCCGACGCTGACGAGGCCCACCATCGACATGGCGCGGCGGTACTTCGAACACGAACCGCTGGTCGTGGACGGGACGGTGGATACCGGCATGCCGAACCTCTACGGCGCCCCCGCGGAAGTTGGCGCCGACCGGATTGTCAACGGCGTCGCCGCGTTCGAGCGTTACGGCCGCCCGAAGGGCCGCCCGCTGGTCGTCGTCGACTTCGGCACGGCCACGACGTTCGACGCGATCTCGAAGACCGGGGACTACCTGGGCGGCCTCATCTGCCCGGGCGTGAACATTTCCGCCGACGCGTTGTTCGAACGGGCGGCTCGGCTGCCGCGCGTGGATTTCCGCCGGCCGGACGCGGTCATCGGCCGGACGACCGTCGGATCGATCCAGTCGGGGCTCTTCTACGGCTACGTCGGCCTGGTCGAAGGGATCGTCGGGCGCATGCGCCGGGAACTCGGCGAGAAGACCGCTTGCGTGGCGACCGGAGGACTGGCCGAGATGATCGCGCCGGAGACGCCGGCGATCGACGAGGTGGACAGAGACCTCACGCTGCACGGGCTCCGAATCATCTGGAACCGGAACCAGGGGGCGACGAGGTAGTGGACGCCGACGCCTATTGCCGGGAGATTGAGGCGCACCTGTGCCGGAAGAACGCCGGCCACCTCGTGCGAGTGGTCGGTCCCGCCTTCCAGATGGTGGCTGGGTGGGCGGAGCGCGGGATCCCGCTCAAGGTCGCGTGCCGCGGCATCGACCGGACGGTGGAACGGCGCGCGGCCAAGGGCCCGGCCCGCAGGCCGCTTCGCGTGGAGTTCTGCGAGGCCGACGTGCTCGACGCGTTCGACGAGTGGAGCCGCGCCGTGGGCCTCGGCACGGCCGGAGGGGGCGGGACGCAGCGGCCCGACGAGTCTGCGGCGGCGACGGCGGAGGGCGAACGGGCGAAACCGGGCCACTCGTTGCGCGCGCACCTCGACCGCGTCGTCACCCGCCTGACCGACCGGGTGACCGACGGGTCGCTCCCGGGCCCGCTCGAAGCGGTCGTCGAGCGCGCCATCGGCGAGCTGGGCGAGGCGCGCGCGGCCAGCCGAAGCGCGAGGGGCGAGGCGCGCGCGGCGCTGGTGGACCGCCTGCAGGTTCTCGACGGCGACGTGATGGCGGCGGCGTGGGCCGCGACGCCGGCCGACGCCCGCGAAGCGCTCAGGCGCGAGGCGGAACAAGACGTGGTCGCATTCCGGGCGCGGATGCCCGCCGACGATTACGCGCGGGCCGTCGAGGCCGGAGCGTTTCGCCTGCTCCGAGACCGGCTCAAGCTGCCCGACATCAGGTACCAGCACGGCTGAAGCCCCGCGGCGCACGGCTGAAGCCCCGCGGCGCACGGCTGAAGCCGTGCGCTATCTGGGGTACTTTGATCGGTTGGAGTACTTTGCTCAGATAGCGCAGGGCTTTAGCCCTGCGCTGTTCCGGCAGAATCTCTATGTTCTCCCCCGGGTCGATCGTCGAGCTGACCGTCGAAAAGCCCGCCGCGGGCGGCCGGATGATCGCCCGCCACGAGGGCCGCGTGGTGCTCGTGCACGCGGCGATACCCGGCGAGCGTGTCCGGGCGGTCGTCGAGCGCACCGGCCAGGGGGTCGTCTACGCCACCGCCATCGACGTGCTGGAAGCGTCACCCGACCGACGGGTGGGCGTGCGCGACTGGGCGTGCGGCGGGAACGTCTACATCCACGTGGCCTACTCGAGACAGCTCGCGCTGAAGGCGGAAGTCGTGGCCGACGCCCTCGCGCGGATCGGGAAGATCCATCTGGAGACGCCGATCGAAGTGATGCCGTCGCCCGAAGAGGGCTACCGGATGCGCGCCCGTCTCCACGCGCGCGGCCGGACGCTCGGCTTCTTCAGGGAGGGCACGCACGGCCTGTGCGACCCGTCCACGACGCGGCAGCTCCTGCCCGCGACCTGCGAGCTGGTGAAGTCGCTGGCCGACCAACTGCTCGACGGCGCGCTCGAGGGCGTCACCGAGATCGAACTCGCCGAGAACGTGCCGGCCACCGAGCGGGCGCTGCACCTCGAACTGAACGTGCCGCGCGCCCCGCGCGGCCTGGCGGCGCTCGCGACGCTGCCGTCGGTGACCGGCGTCAGCGCGTCGTTCACCGGCCCGGGGCCCGAGCGCCAGGGACCGGTCCGGCGGACGCTGACCGCGGGCGGGGAGCCGTCGGTCGCAGACACGCTGGAGATCGAACGTTCCGACGCGCCGCCCGCGCAGGTGCACCTGCGGCACCACGTCCAGGCCTTCTTCCAGGCGAACCGCTTCCTGCTCTCGCGGCTGGCTTCGCGCGTCGTGTCGCTCGTGCCCGAGGGGCCCGTCGTCGATCTCTATGCGGGAGTGGGACTCTTCTCGGCGGCACTGGCCGCGTCCGGGTGGAAGGCCGTCATCGCCGTCGAAGGCGATCGCGCCGGCGCGGCCGACCTCAGGGCGAATGCGGCGCCGTTCGGGTCCGCCCTCGAGCCCGTGGAAATGGCGGTCGAGGCCTACCTGGTCGCCCGACCGGTCAGGCCCGATGCCGCCATCGTGATCGACCCGCCCCGGACTGGCATGTCGAGGGAAGCGTCGTCGGCCGTGGCGGCCCAGAAGGCCGGCCGGCTGGTCTACGTGTCGTGTGATGTGGCGACATTCGCCCGGGACGCGCGGAGGCTGACCGACGCGGGATACCGCCTCGCGCACATCGAGGCGTTCGACCTGTTTCCGAACACCGCGCACGTAGAAGCGTTGGGAGTGTTCGAGCGAACCTAGGGACCTTGCGATTTCGCGATCTTGCGATCGGGTGATCTGGTGACCTGAACTTGCGCCAGCCCTAAAGGGCCGGCCAACAGATGATCGCGTGACAACGTCATCTTGCCGTCGGCCGTCTGTCGTCAGTCGTCCGCCCTCAGCCCACAGCCGGACCATCTTGAGCCCTGAGCCTTGAGCCGTCTACTGCCGGCACGCCTCGATGAACCCCTCGAAGAGCGGCCGGAACTCGCCGGTCCGCCAGAAGTTCTCCGGGTGCCACTGCACGCCGAGGCAGAAGGTGGCGTTGGGGCACTCGATCGCCTCGATGACGCCGTCGGGCGCCGTCGCGGTGACCTCGAACCCCGCGGCGAGCTGCTTGATCGCCTGGTGATGCCGGCTGTTGACCGAGCAGGTGTCGGCGTCCACCATCTTCTCCTGCATCAGCGTCCAGAGCCGGCTGCCCTTGCTGATCCAGACCTCGTGCGCGATGGCGAAGGGAGGCGACGCCACGTTGTGCGGCAGGATGCCGGCCGCCTGCGACTCGAGGTCCTGCACGAGGGTGCCGCCGAAGGCGACGTTCATCACCTGGACTCCCCGGCAGATGCCGAAGATCGGCAGCCGCGCCTCCCGCGCCGCGCGCAGGAGGGCGAACTCGAAGACGTCGCGCTCCGGCTCGATCGCCGTGACCGTCGCGTGCCGCTCCTCGCCGTACAGGATCGGGTCGATGTCGACGCCCCCGGTCAACAGCAGCCCGTGCACCTCGCCGACGATCGCCGACGGCTGGTCCTGCTTCGGGTCGAGCACGCGCGGCTCGCCGCCCACGCGGCGGACCGATTCCACGTAATCGGGAAGACAGCGGCACGGGGCAACGCCGATGATCGGAGACATATGACCCCTCGAACTTCGAACCGGCCGGACCGCACGGTCGGCCGCCCGGCCGTGGGGGAGGGCCGGCCGGGCGAATCCCGCGCGGAGCGGGGATGCCACCCCGCTACATGCGGGGCGGGACCGGGATGCCCATCAGGCCGAGGGCTCCGGTCAGCTGGTTCCGGAAGTAGCTGACGGCCGCGGCGCGCCACCGGCGCGCGTCGTCGCGCGGCTCGTTCAGGATCGGGAACCGGTGATAGAACGCGTTGAACGTCTGCGCCAGGCCGAACGCGTACTTCGCGAGGACCGAGAACTCCAGCGTTCGGACCGCCTGTTCCGCCACTTCGTCGAGTCGCGCCGCTTCCAGTACGAGGGCCCAGAGGTCGTGCCCGCCGGATCCGCCGTCCAGTTCCTCTGTCGGCATGCCGCCGAGGGGGCTCAGGAATTCCGCTTCGCCAACTTCCTCCCGATCGTGGAGCTTCTGGAAGATGTTGTTCGCGCGGACGACAGCATACTGTAAATAGGGGCCGCTTTCACCTTCGAAATTGAGCGCCTCGTCGATGTCGAAGGCGATCACCTTGCCGCGCGAGAACCGGATCATGAAGTAGCGGACGGCGCCGACGGCGATCGCCTCCGCGATGCGCCGCGCGTCCTCGGGCGAGAAGTCGGGGTTGCGTTTCGCTACCTCTTCGCCCGCCTTCTTCGTCAGCACGTCCAGCAAGTCGTCGGCCTTGACGCCCAGGCCCTTGCGACCCGACACCTCGACGAACGGGCGAGCCGCGTCCTCGGCCGACAGCGTGTAGCCGAGCTGGCGGGCCGTGTTGTGCGTGAGCGCCACCATCTCGTAGGAGAAGTGGACCGACCGTTCCGCCTCGCCGGGATGGCCGATGGCGACGAGCGCCTGCTTCAGGAGTTTCTGCAGGTACGCCTGCCGGACGTCGATGACGTTGTACACGGCGCCCGCGCCGCCGAACGGCGGGTGCGCCGGCGTGCCGGGGACCTCCTCGCGGCAGGTCGCCCAGATCGGCGAGCCGTCCTCGCGGCGGTCGAAGACCCGGTAGTGGAAGTCCCGCCCGAGGACGCCGAACTTCCAGAACTGGTTCGCCATGTCCTTGCCGACGTAGGTGACGGTCCCGTTGGAGCGGACGATGACCTTCTCGCGGTCCTCGTTCTCGTCGGCGTCTTCCGCACCGGCGTCGGCCGTCCCGCCCTCCTCTTCGATCCGCATCACCCAGCACCCGGCGAGCCGCCCCTCGGTCTGCAGGAAGACGGCCCCCTTCTCCTTGAGGATCTCGAAGGCCCGCGCCCAGAAGTGCAGATGCAGGATGTCGCCCTCCCAGGAGAGCAGGTCGTAGTCGACGTTCATCCGCGCCATGGTCTTCAGGTGGCAGCGGACGATGCGGTCGGCGATGAAGGCGGCCATCTCGGCCGTCTCGTTGCCGCCGCGCTCGATGGCGTGCAGCGTCGCGAGCCGCGTCGCGAGCCGCGCCTTGTCTTCCGCGTACCAGTCGGCGACGCGGGCGTAGAGGTCCCAGCAGTAGAAATCGAACCGCGCGCTGTCGGCGATGGCGCGGATGTCCGGGAGGTCCAGGTGCTCGAGCTCGCGGAACCCGACCACCACGTCGGCCACCTGCACGCCGGTGTCGTCGATGTAGTTCTGCACCTCCACCGGGACGCCCCGGAATCGGAGGGCGCGGACGAGCGTGTCGCCGAGCGCCGAGTTCCGCAGGTGCCCGATGTGGGCCGCCTTGTTCGGGTTGATCGCCGTGTGCTCGACGATCGTCTTCGTCGCTCCCGGTGCCGGCCTGGGCGCCGCGCCGGCCGGTTCCGCGGCGAGCCGGTCGGTGAGG
Source organism: uncultured Acidobacteriota bacterium (assembly GCA_963776495.1). GTDB lineage: Bacteria > Acidobacteriota > Vicinamibacteria > Vicinamibacterales > Fen-181 > FEN-299. Next base: position 867,144 of record CAVZMW010000006.1, read on the forward strand.
AACGCCTTCCGGTCGAGGAACAGGTTGAGGTAACCGCCGGTGGCCTGGACGCGCGAGACGCCCGGGATCTCGCCGAGCGCGCCGGCGATCTCCTCGGCGATGAGCCGGGGCGCCATCCGCAGCCGCCGCGCCAGCTCGAAGGCCACCGGCAGCGCGAGGTCACCGAGCTCGCGCGTCGGCGGGTAGTCGATCACGACGGCGGGCCGCTCGCCGTCGGCGAATCCGTAGTGGCGTGCCAGCGTGGCCGTGATCCGTTCGCGAACGAGGTCGTGGACTGGGAGTATCATCGCTCGATTGTCGTGGCTCGGTTGTCGCAGCTGGTTCGCCGCCCCGTGCGCGTGCCATAATCGTGGCTGTCAGCGGCGGGTGCGCCTGTCGGGGCGTGCGGCAAAACGGACGGCCTGGCCCAAATCGCCCGGCGTGTTGACGTTGAAAAACGAGTGTCCGGTCGGATCGAGCGACGCGAGGTCGTCCGGCCCCACTTCCCGGACACGGACGGCCGCCAGCAGATCCTGGACCTTCAAGTGACCCGATTCGATGTGTCGGCGGACCCGGTATCGCAGGCGCCGCGCGTAGACCGCGCAGAGCGGCTGCACGCCGTCGGCGGTTCGCGGCACCACCGCGTCGGCTGTCCCGTCGGCCAGCGCCGCCAGCCGCTCCAGCACGCGCGCGCTCACGAACGGCAGATCGCACGCGATGACGAGCACGTAGGGCGTCGCCGCTTCACACAGCGCCGTGTACAGGCCGCCCAGCGCGCCGGCACGAGGCACCCGGTCGGGGACGACCCGCACCGGCCGTGCGGCAACGCGATCCGGCCCGCCGCCGATCACGACGATCCGGTCCGCCAGGCCCTCGAGCGCCGCCAGTTGCCGCTCGAAGATCGACACCGAGCCGATTTCGAGCGCGCTCTTGTCGACGCCGCCGAACCGGCGCGCGCGTCCACCTGCGAGAATGGCGACGTCCACTGGCGTTTCTACCTTAGCAGAAAATGAACGAACCGGGAATCGGACGAATCCTCGTTGCCAGCCTGCACCAGGGCATCAGCGACCTGCTGCCCGCGCGGCTCGAATTCTACGAGAACTGGCTGAACCCCGACGGCCTTCGCTACGGCACGATCGGCGTGGCGCCGGTCCTGGCCGTGCTCAGCTTCCTCCGGCAGGAGGGAGAGCCGTACCAGCAGGTGACGCGGCGGGCCGGCCAGTACGCCGCCGACTGGACCGTGGCCTCGCGGTCGCCGGTACGGCGCACCATGATCCAATCGATGCCGCTGTGGGTCCGATCCCGCTCGGTGCTGCGCCTGGCCAGGCGCGCCATCGCGGGGATGCACGCCGGACACCACGTTCGGCTGCGGGTCCGCCATGGCGAGGGCACGTTCGACGTCGAGGATTCGATCTTCTGCGGCGTGCGCGACCTCGTGCGCGAGCCGCTCTGCGCGTTCCACGCGGCCGCCGTCGCGCGGCTCCTCGAATTGTACGCGGTGCCGGGCGAGGTCCGGCTCGATCACTGCCGTGCCGTCGGAGACCCGTCGTGCGTGATCACGGTCACCCTCCACTCCCCCCGCCCGTCGCGCGTGGCCAGCGTGACGTCGCCCGAATGAGACCCGGCCTGGCCTGCGCGGCGCTCGCCCTGTCCTGCCTGGCGATGGCGCCCGCGCCCGCCGCGGCCGGTGCGCCGCCGCCGGTCGCCGAGCGCCTGCTCGTCGTGCCGTTCGAGAACGTGCAGCGTGACGGGCACTTCTCGTGGATCTCCGAGGCGACGGCCATCCTGCTCGCCGGCGACCTGGACGCGCTCGGCGTGGGGACGATCTCGCGCGAGGAGCGGCTGAAGGCCTGCGAGCGGCTGCAGCTCCCGCCGTTCGCCGTCCTGAGCGAGGCGACGCTCATCCGGCTCGGCCAGGTCATGGGCGCCGCGCAGGTGGTCATCGGCAGTTTCGAGACGCAGGAAGGGCAGATCACCGTCAAGGCGCGCGCCATCAGGCTGGACAGCGGGCGGATGCGGGCGCCAGCCGTCGAGACCGGCCGGCTCTCGGACCTGTTCGGCGTGACCGAGCGCCTCGCGCGCCAGCTCCTGCCGCCGGGACTCTCCGAGGCGGGACGTATCGACGTCGAACACGGCAGCCTGCCGGTCTTCGAAACCTACGTGAAAGGGCTGATGGCCGCGACGCCCGCCGCCCAGGTCCGGCTGCTCGCGAGCTGCGTCAGGCTGGCGCCGGACTTCGCGCCGGCCCGGATCGCGCTCTGGCAGGTGTACACCGCGCAGGGGGACCACGCGCGGGCCGCGGCGGCGGCGCTGGGGGTGCCGGCCGTGTCTCGCGCCCGCCGGCGGGCGCAGTTCCTCGCCGCGCTCTCCAGGATCCACCTGAAGCAGTACGACGAGGCCTTCCAGATCCTGAAGGCGCTCGCCGACGTGGCGCCCACGCCCGCGCTCTACAACAACCTCGGCGTCATCCAGCTCCGGCGGGGCGCGACGCCGCAGACCGGGCGGGCCACCTATTACCTCACGAAGGCTGCCGAGGGCGACCCGCACGATCCCGATTACGCCTTCAACCTGGGCTACGCCTACTGGTTCGAGCGCGATCCGCCGGCGGCGGCCTTCTGGCTGGGCGAGGCCGTCCGGCGCAACCCGGCGGACGCCGAGGCGCACGCCGTCCTCGCGGCCGCGCTCCACGCGAAGGGAGCCGAGGTCGAGGCCGAGCGCGAGCGAGACCTCGCCCGGCAGCTCTCGTCGGTCTTCGCCGAGTGGGAGCGGCGGCCCAACGCCGCGGCCGAGCCGGTTCCCCGCGGTCGGGAACGGGTGCGCGACGACCTCGACGCGCCGCGGCTCGGCCTGGTGGACACGACCCTCGCGCCGACCGAGCAGAAGGACCAGCAGGACCTGGCGGCCTATCATGCCGACCGCGGCCGGCGCCTGTTCGAGCAGCGGCAGGACGCCGAGGCGATCGACGAGTTGAAGCGCTCGCTGTACGCGTCGCCCTACCAGGCCGACGTCCACTTGCTGCTCGGCCGCATCTACCTGCAGACCGGTCGCCGGACCGAGGCGATCGAGGCCCTCAAGATCTCGCTGTGGAGCGCGGACTCCGCCGCCGTCCACGCCGTGCTCGGCCAGGCGTACCTCGCGGCCGGGGATCCCGCGCGGGCCCGCGCGGAGTTGCAGAAGGCGCAGCAGCGCGACCCGAACGACCCGGACGTGAAGGGCCTCGCCTCGGCGCTCGGTGTCCGGTGACGGGAAGACCGTCACGGTGAGCTATAATCCGCCCGGGTAGGTGACCATGCTGCACCCGGCGCGCGCGAGCTTCGCCCGGCTTCACCCGAATCCGGGCTCCTTTCTCGTCGGCTTCGCGGTGCTGCTCGTGGCGCTGGCGGCAGGCCGGGCCTGGTCGCGCCCGCCGACGCCGCTGGTCTACTCGGCCGTCGTCGACGCCCTCATCCAGCCCGTGTCGGCCGAGTTCATGGTGGACGCCATGAATCGGGCCGATCGCGACGGCGCCGAGCTCCTCGTCATCACGCTTCGCACGCCGGGCGGCCTGCTCGATTCCACCCACGCGATCGTGACCCGCATGCTGGCCGCCAGGACGCCGGTGGCCGTGTGGGTGGGACCCTCTGGCGCTCGGGCCGCGTCGGCGGGCTTCCTCATCACGATCGCCGCCGATGTGGCCGCGATGGCCCCGGGTACGCACATCGGGGCGGCCCACCCGGTCGAGGGGAGCGGGCAGACGCTCGATCCGATCGAGGCGAAGAAGCTGGCCTCCGACCTGGCGGCGGCGGCCAGGAGCTGGGCGGCCGGACGCGGGCGCAACGTGCAGCTGGCAGACGAAGCGGTCCAGGAGAGCCGCTCGTTCACCGAGACCGAGGCCATCGGCGCGAACCCTCCGCTCATCGACCTGGTGGCGACCGACGTCCCCGACTTGCTGGCCAGGCTCGACGGCCGCACCATCCGGCGCTTCGACGGCCGCACCGTCGTCCTGCACACCGCCGGGGCGCGCGTCGTCCCGCTCGAGATGGACTGGCGGCAGAAGCTGCTGAGCGCGCTGGCGCATCCGAACATCGCCTACCTGCTGCTCACGCTCGGCACGCTCGGCCTGGTCGTCGAGTTGTGGCACCCCGGCGCCATCGTGCCCGGCGTGACCGGCGGCTTGTGCCTGCTGCTCGCGTTCTTCACCATGCAGGTGCTGCCGGTCAACTACGTCGGGGTCGCGCTGATCCTGTTCGGCGTCGGGCTCTTCGCCCTGGAAGTGAAGGTGCCAAGCCATGGCGCCCTGAGCGTCGGCGGGGTCCTCAGCCTGCTGTTCGGGTCGATGATGCTGATGGACACGCCGGCGCCGGAGATGAGGGTGAGCGTCGCCGTGATCCTGCCCGTCGTCTTCGGGCTCTCCGCCATCCTCTTCCTGCTCGTGCGGCTGGGCGTCGCGTCGCTCCGCCGGCAGCCCACGACGGGCGCCGCGGGGATGATCGGCGGGACGGCCAGGGTGATGAGCCCGATCGCCCCGGGCGCGCCGGGCCGCGTGGCCACGCACGGCGAGATCTGGACGGCGACGGCCGACGGGCCCGTGGCCGAGGGTGAAGAAGTGGTGGTCGTGGCCGTCGAGGGCTTGACGCTGCGCGTGAGCCGCAAGCGTTCCCCCTCGTGACGGGAGGTGGCCTGCGGCGTACGGCTTGAAGCCATCGCCCACCCTTCGACTCGCTTCGCTCGCTCAGGGCAAGCTGCCTACTGCCTACTGTCAGCTCTTGAAAGGTGTCCCACATGGCTGAATACTCGATGGCTCCCTTCCTCGCCGCCTTCATCGTCGTGCTCTACCTGCTGGCCTCGATCAAGATCCTGACCGAGTACGAGCGGGGCGTGATCTTCAGGCTCGGCAAGCTGCTTCCGGCCCCGAAGGGCCCCGGCGTCATCTTCGTCTTCGCCCCCATCGACCGCATCGTCCGTGTGAGCCTCCGGACGATCGTCATGGACGTGCCGCCGCAGGACGTCATCACGCGCGACAACGTGTCGGTGAAGGTGAACGCCGTCGTCTACTTCCGCGTGATGGACCCGCGGCGCGCGATCGTCGAGGTGGAGAACTACCACTACGCCACCTCGCAGCTGTCGCAGACGACGCTCCGGAGCGTGCTGGGGCAGTGCGAACTCGACGACCTGCTGTCGCAGCGCGACCGGCTCAACCAGCAACTCCAGAAGATCCTCGACGAGCACACCGAGTCGTGGGGGATCAAGGTGTCGGCCGTCGAGGTGAAGCACGTCGATCTGCCCGAGAACATGCAGCGGGCGATGGCGCGCCAGGCCGAAGCCGAGCGCGAGAAACGTGCTAAGATCATCCACGCCGCCGGCGAGCTGGAGGCGTCCGAGAAGCTTGCGCAGGCCGCCAAGGTCATCGCCGTCGAGCCCGTCACGATTACTCTTCGTTACCTTCAGACGCTCACCGAGATCGCGTCGGAGAAGAATTCGACCATCATCTTCCCGCTGCCGATCGAGATGCTGAACCTGTTGGGCCATTGGTCCAACGGGGGAGGCGCCGCGGCGGGATCGCAGGACAAGAGGTAGCAGCGCGTCATGGCCGACGAGGGACTGCGCGAAATCCAGCTGAGGGGCAAGCACCTGGTCTCCTTGTTCATGCTCAGCGCGTTCTTGCTGGTGTCTACCTTTCTCTGCGGCGTGCTGGTCGGCCGGGGGGTTCGGTCCCAGAAGGAGGCCGCGGTGACGCCGGGCTCGGCGGCTTCCACCTCGGCGGCGGCCGAGGACCCGACCGCTCCGCCGGTGCCGCTGCAGCCGGTGGCGAAGACGCCCGTGCAGGCGCCTGCGCCCGCGGCGGCCACGCCGCCCCCGGTGCCCGAGGAGGAACTCAGCTATTACTCGCGCCTGGACGGAAAGCCGGCGGCTCCCGGGTCGGCGAAGCCCGCCGCGCGCGCCGCGCGCGAGGGGACCTCCGCCAAGCCGGTGGAACCCGCGCCGCGCCAGGCGGCCGCTCCCGTCGCGACGCCGCCCGCGCCCAAGACCGCCACCCCGCCCGCCAGGACGGGCTCGCCGGCCCCGCCGCCGCAAAAGGCCGTGGCCCCGCCGGCGCCGAAGCCGACCGCGGCCGCCCCGCCGAGAACGGCTGGCGCGCCGGCGGCCAAGCCGGCGGCCGAGGCCGCCGGAGGATCCGACCCGCCGGGTCCCGGCTACGTGGTCAAGATCGCCGCCTACCGCGACAAGGGGCAGTCCAGCGCGCTGGCCGCGCGGCTGGTCGCGAAGGGGTACGCCGCTTACGTGGTGACCGTCGCCGGCAAGGGCGCGCCGCTCTATAGCGTTCGCGTCGGCAAGTTCAAGGCGCGCGCGGACGCCGAGGCGGCCAAGCGACGTCTCGAGAAGGAAGAGCAGTTCAAGCCATTAATTACGCGCTAGCCCTCTTGTCCGGCGTCCTGCTGGCGCTGAGCGTTCCCCGTTTCGGCCACCCGGCGGTCGCGTGGGTCGCCCTCTCGCCGCTCCTGGCCGGCCTGCTCGCACGGCGGCTGTCCCGATCCGCGAACGGCGCGGGGCCGCTCTGCCCGTTCCTGATGGGCCTGCTGACCGGCGTGACGGGCTTTGTCGGCAGCATTTACTGGACCGGCTTGGTGGTGCGCCAATACGGCGATCTGCCGGCGCCCGTGGCCACGCTGCTGATGCTGGCGCTGGCCGCCTACCTGGCGCTGTACCCCGCGCTCTTCGCCGTGATCGTCGATCGGCTCGTCGGGCGCATCGGCGTCCGCGGCCTGTGCCTCGCCCCCGCGGTGTGGGTGACGACCGAGCTCGGCCGCGGCTACCTCTTCACCGGGTTCCCGTGGGAACTGCTCGGCTACAGCCAGGCGACCGTGCTGCCGGTCGCGCAGATCGCCAGCCTGATCGGCGTCTACGGCCTGTCGGCGCTGGTCGCGCTGGTCGGGACCGCGCTGGTGCTGCTCGTCTTCGACCGGACCTCCACGCGGTGGTGGATGGCGACCTTCTCGGTGGCGGCACTGGTCGCGTCGGTCGCGTGGGGCGGCGCGCGGATGCAAGAGAACGCGCTGACGCGCGAGGGGACGCCGATCAGGGTCGGCCTCATCCAGGGAAACGTGGCCCAGGACGAGAAGTGGGACAGCGCGCGCGCTTCGGACATCCTGCAGAGCTACCTCGACCTCAGCCGGCAGGCTGCCGGCCGCGGCGCGCGGTTCATCGTGTGGCCCGAGTCGGCGCTGCCGTTCTTCTTCGAGGACGATCCGCTCGCGGGCGACGCCGTCCGCAGGCTCGCGTTCGCGACGCACGCCTGGATCCTGTTCGGCAGCGACCAGGTCGAACGGGGCACGCCGACGCGCTATTACAACGCGGCGTTCCTGATGGATCCCGACGGCACGGTCGCGGCCGTCTACCGCAAGGTGCACCTGGTGCCGTTCGGGGAGTACGTCCCGCTGAAGCGCCTGCTCTTCTTCGCGGCGCCGCTCGTCCAGGCCGTGTCGGACTTCTCGGAAGGGGACCGCATCGTGATGCTCCCGGTGGCGGGGCACCGGGCGAGCACCGCGATCTGCTACGAGGTGGTCTACCCGAACCTCGCCCGCGACGCGGTGCTGTCGGGCAGCGAGCTGCTGACGACGATCACCAACGACGCGTGGTTCGGGCGCTCGTCGGCGCCATGGCAGCACTTCGAGATGGCCTCGCTCCGGGCGATCGAGCAGGGGCGGTACCTCGTGCGCGCGGCCAACACCGGCATCAGCGGCATCGTCGATCCCTACGGACGCGTCCTCGCGCGCACCCAGCTGTTCGATCGGCAGGTGGTCGTGGGCGACGTCCGGTTCCTCACCGGGCTGACCGTCTACGGGCGGACGGGCGACGTCTTCGTCTACGCGTGCGCGCTGGCCACGCTGGCGGCGCTCCTGGCGACCTGGCGGAGGAAGGTGCGATACTAAGGGAACGGGCGCGGGCCTGAGTGATCGTGAACGGTTGAGGCCGAGTGGGCCGGAGGTGGCGCGTGGCGATCGTGCTCGACGAGTTGGTGCGGCGGTACCAGGACCTGGCGAAGCGGTCGTTGGAACTGCGGAGTTATCTTTGACCGTTCTGCCCCCCGCGAGGAATTGAGCCGGCTCGAGACCGAGATTGCGCGCCCCGATTTCTGGAAGGACCAGGCCGAAGCCCAGAAGATCCTGCAGCGGCGCCGCCGCCTCGGGCAGGAAGTCGAGATGGTCGACGCCCTGAAGCGGCGTGAGGACGACCTGTCGGTCCTCGTCGAGTGGGCGGCGGCGGGCGAGGACGTCTCGCGCGATCTCGCCGAGGGGCTCGACGCGCTCGGCCGCGAGGTCGACGCCGCGGAGACGAAGAAGATCCTCGGCGGCGAGCACGACCAGAAGAACGCCATCGTCACCATCCATCCGGGCGCGGGCGGCACCGAGTCGCAGGACTGGGCCGAGATGCTGATGCGCATGTACCTGCGGTGGGCGGAGCGCCGCGGGCTGCGCCGCGAGCTGATGGAATACCAGCCCGGCGACGAGGCGGGCCTCAAGAGCGTGACGTTCACGGTCAGCGGCGACTACGCCTACGGGCTGCTGTCGGCCGAGGCCGGCGTGCACCGGCTCGTCCGGATCTCGCCGTTCGACCAGGCCGCCCGCCGCCACACGTCGTTCGCGTCGGTCTACGTCTGGCCCGAGCTGCCCGACGACGTCGAGGTGGAGATCGACGAGAAGGACCTCCGGATCGACACCTACCGGTCGAGCGGGTGCGGCGGTCAGCACCTCAACGTCACCGACTCCGCGATCCGGATCACGCACCTGCCCACGGGAATCGTCGTCACCTGCCAGAACGAGCGGTCGCAGGGGCGCAACCGCGACTCGGCGATGAAGGTGCTGCGCGCGCGGCTCTACGACCTCAAGATGAAGGAGCAGCAGGCGAAGCTCGACCAGCTCGGCGGCGAGAAGCGCGACATCGCCTTCGGCAGCCAGATCAGGAGCTACGTCCTCCATCCCTACCAGATGGTGAAGGACCACCGGACGAAGGAAGAGGTCGGCGACATCAACCGCGTCCTCGACGGCGACATCGACGTCTTCATCAAGACCTACCTGAAGCAGAAGGCCGCCGGCACGCTGGGACAGGGCGCGGCCGCCGACACCGAGTAGAACGGGCTGACGGCTGATGGCTGACGACGGACGGCGTGATCACGCGTGAGAGCGTGGTGCGGCCCTCGGCCTTCAGCCGTCGGCCGTCAGCCCGTTGACATTGTCTAGTAAGTTGATAGACAATCCGCCGCGTGCTGACGCGCCAATCCAAGTACGGCCTCAAGGCCCTCCTCTTCCTGGCCCGCGAACACGACCGCGGCCCCATCCTCGCCTCCGAGGTGGCCTCGCGCGAGGGGATCCCCGAGAAGTTCCTCCAGGGGATCCTGCTCGACCTCAGGCGGCGGGGCATCGTGAGCAGCCGGCGCGGCCAGGGCGGCGGCTACCGCCTGGCCCGCGACCCGTCCGCCGTCAACGTCGGGGAGGTGATCCGGACGCTCGAGGGACCGCTCGCCCTGACCCCCTGCGTGAGCCAGACCGCGTACCACCGGTGCGAGGAATGCGCCGACGAGCGGCGGTGCGGCATCCGGCTGATCATGAAGCGGGTGCGCGACGAGACGGCCCGCATCCTCGAGGGGGCGACGCTCTCCGGGGTCAATGCCGCGGTGGACCGGATCGGGCGACGCCGTCCCGCGCCGCGGCGGGCGGGGAAGTAGGACCACCGTGCGATCTGGCGACCGTGCGGCCGTGCGATCTGGCGGTCGGGCGACGCAGTGGCCCGCCGTGGCGGCCCTCGGTCTGGCGCTCGCGGCTGCCGCCCCGGGGATCGTGCGCGCCCAGGCGCCGCCGGTCACCCTGCTCAACGTGTCCTACGACCCCACGCGCGAGTTCTACCAGGACGTCAACTCGGCGTTCAACCGATCCCGCGCGGCGCGCGGCCTGCCGCCGGTGACCGTCCGCCAATCGCACGGCGGGTCGGGAAAGCAGGCCCGGTCGGTCATCGACGGCCTCGAGGCGGACGTGGTCACCCTGGCGCTGGCCTACGACATCGACGCGATCGCGACGCGCGGCCTCATCCGGAGCGGCTGGCGGAAGCGCCTGCCCGACAACGCCACCCCCTGCACGTCGGTCGTCGTGTTCCTGGTCCGCAAGGGCAATCCCAAGGGGATCCGCGATTGGGCGGACCTCGCCCGGCCCGGCACGGTCGTCATCACGCCGAACCCGAAGACGTCCGGCGGCGCGCGCTGGAACTACCTCGCGGCCTGGGGCTACGCCCGTTCGCGGCCGGGGGCGACCGACGATTCGGCCCGCGCGTTTCTCGCGAAGGTCCTCCGGAACGTGCCCGTGCTCGATGCCGGCGCGCGCGCGGCGACGACGACGTTCGTCCAGCGCGGCATCGGCGACGTGCTGGTGACCTGGGAGAGCGAAGCGAGGCTCGCCCTCGAGAAGATGGGGACGGACCGGGTGTCGATCGTGCTGCCCTCGATCACCATCCAGGCCGAGCCGCCGGTCGCGATCGTGGACGCGGTCGTGGATCGCCGGGGCACGCGGCGCGAGGCGCAGGCCTACCTCGACTTCCTCTACACGCCCGAAGGCCAGGAACTGGCCGCGCGGCACTATTACCGGCCCCGGAACCCGGAGGTGCTGGCGCGGCACCGCGCGCAGTTTCCCGATGTGCGCGTCCTGACGATCGACCGCGACTTCGGCGGCTGGGCGGCCGCCCAGAAGACGCATTTCGACGACGGCGGCACGTTCGACCGGATCGTCGAGGGACGGCAGTAGTCCATGAGACCGCCCCGCCGCCGCCGTCACGTCCTGCCCGGCTTCGGGCTCGCGCTCGGCTTCACCGTGTCCTACCTGTGCCTGCTCGTGCTGCTGCCCCTCAGCGGCGTCGCGCTGACCGCGCGGCGCATGACGTGGACGGGCTTCGTCGCGGCGATCTCGAGCGCGCGCGCGGTGGCGGCGTTCGAGTTGACCGTCGGCGCCGCGTTCACCGCCGCCCTGGTCAACGTCTTCGTCGGCCTGCTCGTGGCGTGGGTGCTCGTCCGGTACCCGTTCCCCGGCCGCCGCCTGGTGGACGCCTGCGTGGATCTGCCCTTCGCGCTGCCGACCGCGGTGGCCGGCATCGCGCTGACCGCCGTCTACTCGCCGGCCGGCTGGCTGGGCCGCCAACTGGCGCCGCTCGGGATCCAGGTCGCCTTCACGCGGCTCGGCGTCGTCGTCGCGCTCACCTTCATCGGCCTCCCGTTCGTCGTCCGCGCCGTGCAGCCGGTGCTCGAGGACGTGGACCCCGAGATCGAGGAGGCGGCGGCCAGCCTCGGCGCGAACCGGTGGCAGGCGTTTCGCCGGGTGCTGCTCCCGTCGATCGCGCCGGCCCTGCTCACCGGGTTCACGCTGGCGTTTGCGCGCGCCCTCGGCGAGTACGGCTCGGTCGTGTTCATCTCGGGGAACCTCCCGATGCGCACCGAGGTGGTCCCGCTGCTCATCGTCGCCCGGCTGGAGCAGTTCGACTACGAGGGGGCCACGGCGATCGCGGCCGCGATGCTCGCCGTCTCGTTCGCGCTGCTGCTGACGGTGAACGCCGTGCAGGCGTGGAGCCGGCGCAGGGAGGCGGCCGCATGAGGACCCCATCGGGCCGGCGGACCGAGCCGGTTGTCGTGCGCGCGGGACTCGTCGTCCTGGCGCTCGGCTTCCTGGCGTGCTTGCTGTTCGTGCCCCTGGCCGTCGTGTTCGTCGAGGCGTTCGCCGGCGGGGCGCGCCACTACGCGGCGTCGCTCCTCGAGCCATCCGCGCTCTCCTCGCTCCGCCTGACGGCGCTGACGGCGCTGGTGGCCGTCCCGCTCAACACGCTGTTCGGACTCGCCGCCGCGTGGGCGCTGGCGCGGTTCCGCTTCCCGGGCCGCGGCCTGCTCGTCACGCTGATCGACCTGCCGTTTGCGATCTCCCCAGTCGTCTCGGGGCTGGTCTTCGTCCTGATGTTCGGCGCGCAGGGGCTGCTCGGGCCGTGGCTCACCGCGCACGGGATCCGGATCATCTTCGCCGTGCCGGGCATCCTGCTCGCCACCATGTTCGTGACCGTGCCGTTCGTGGCCCGCGAGCTGGTGCCGCTGATGGAAGAGCAGGGATCGGAAGAGGAGCAGGCCGCGCTCGCGCTCGGCGCGAGCGGGTGGCAGATGTTCAGGCGCGTCACGCTGCCCAACATCCGCTGGGGGCTGCTCTACGGGGTCGTCCTGCTGAACGCGCGCGCCATCGGCGAGTTCGGCGCCGTGTCGGTGGTCTCCGGCCACATCCGCGGGCTGACCGACACGGCCCCGCTGCACGTGGAGATCCTCTACAACGAGTACAACTTCGCGGCCGCCTTCGCGGTCGCCTCCGTGCTGGCGCTGATGGCGCTGGCGACGCTGGCCGCCAAGAGCGCGCTCGGCCGGCGCGTCGCCCGCTGACGGCGGGGGTCCACGATGGGACGTGACGCGTGAGCATCGAGGTCGTCGGGGTCACCAGGCGATTCGGGCCGTTCGTCGCAGTGGACGACGTGTCGCTGCGCGTCGAAACGGGAGAGCTGGTGGCGCTGCTCGGCCCGTCCGGCTCGGGGAAGACGACGCTGCTGCGCGTGATTGCCGGCCTGGAGATCCCGGACCGGGGGAGCGTGCTGTTCGACGGCAAGGCGTCCGACGGGCGCCGACTCGCCGACCGCCGCGTGGGCTTCGTCTTCCAGCACTACGCGCTGTTCCGGCACATGTCGGTCGCCGAGAACATCGCCTTCGGCCTGCGCGTCCGGCCGCGCGAGACGCGGCCGCCCGAGGCCGAAATCGGCCGGCGGGTGCGCCGCCTGCTCGAACTGGTGCAGCTCGGGGCGATGGCCGACCGGCTGCCGGCGCAGCTTTCCGGGGGCCAGCGGCAGCGCGTGGCCCTGGCCCGGGCGCTGGCCGTCGAGCCGAGCGTCCTGCTGCTCGACGAGCCCTTCGGCGCGCTCGACGCGAAGGTGCGCAAGGAACTCCGCCGCTGGCTCCGGCGCCTGCACGACGAGCTGCACGTCGCCAGCCTCTTCGTGACGCACGACCAGGAGGAGGCCCTCGAGGCGGCGGACCGCGTCGTGGTGATGAACCAGGGACGGGTGGAGCAGGCCGGCACGCCGCCCGAAGTGTACGCGCACCCGGCCAGCCCGTTCGTCTACGACTTCCTTGGCGACGTGAACCTGTTCCACGGGCGGGTCGAGCAGGGAAAGGCCTACCTCGGTCCGCTCGCGTTCGAGGCGCCCGGACACGCGGGCCGCGAGGCCCGGATCGCGACGCTCTACATCCGGCCGCACCAGCTCGAGATCGACCGGGTCGACCTCGGGGAGCGGCAGTTCCGCGCCCGCGTCGCGCGCGTCAACACGGCGGGCCCGCTCGTGAAGGTCGACCTGGTGGCGGAGTGGGGAGATCCGGTGCGCGTCGAGGTTTCGCAGGAGCGCTGCCGCGCGCTCGCGCTCGACGTCGGCGGCGAGGTGTTTGTCCGGCCCACGGACATGAGGATCTTCACCGCGTAGCCGGGATCAGCGCCGAGCGCCGAAAGCCGTTCGATCGTTCCTACTGTCTGATGCCGCCCGGCTGCGTGCCGGCGATGAACGCCTCGCTGATCGAGCCCGGCGCGTTGTCCGCCGCCGGCTGGCCCGTCAGCCGGTCCACGCTCATGAAGACGATGTTGCCCGGCGCCTCGAACACCGGCGGGTGTTCCCGGTCCCCGTACCGATCGATGTACGCCTTCATGAACTCCATCCAGATCGGCAGGGCCGCTTCCGCGCCCGTCTCGGACGGTCCGAGCGGCTTCCGGTCGTCGTGGCCGACCCAGACGCCGACGGTGATCTTCGGGTCGAACCCGGTGAACCACGCGTCGCTGAACTCGTTGGTCGTCCCCGTCTTCCCGCCGAGCGGCCAGTCGAGCGAGGCCGCGGCGGCGCCCGTCCCGCGCGCGATGACGCCGCGCATCAGGTTGGTCATCACGAACGCGGTGTCGGCGCGGATCGCCTCGCGCGGCTGGGGCCGGTTCTGCTCGAGCAGGTTCCCCTCCCGATCGACGATCCGGAGGATCTCGTACGGCTTCATCAGCACGCCCTGGTTGGGGAAGACCGAGTAGGCGGCGGTGACCTCGAGCAGGCTGGCGTCGGCCGCCCCGAGCGCCGTGGAGAGATACGGCTCGATCGGGCCCTCGAAGCCGAAGAGCCGCGCGTACGCCACCACCTGTTTCGGTCCGATCTCCTCCATCGTCCGCACCGCGGGGACGTTGCGCGATTCCTCCAGCGCGTGGCGCAGCGTGATCGGGCCCTCGAACTTCCCGTCGTAGTCGTGGGGCGAGTAGGGCGGCTGGCCGGGCCCCGCCGGGTAGGCGACCGGCTCGTCGATCACGATCGTCGCCGGCGTCAGGCCGCGGTCGATGGCGGCCGTGTAGACGATCGGCTTGAAGCCCGAGCCCATCTGGCGGTAGGCCTGGACCGCGCGGTTGAACTTGCTGCGGTCGAAGCTCAGCCCGCCCACCATGGCGACGATCTGGCCGGTCCGGTTGTCGAGCGCCAGCACGGCGCCGTTGACCTGCGGCTGCTGCTCGAGCGTCACGCCGAGCACGCCGGCCGCCTCGTCGACCTTGGTCACCCGCGCCTCGACGAGGTCGCCCGGCGAGAAGATGCCGGTCGGGGAGGCGCGGCCCGTCCACCGGATCCCCTCGCGCCCGAGGTCGGCCGTGTAGCGGCCGATGCGCAGCCGCGCCGTGCCCCGGGCCCCGCCAACGGAGACGACGACGGCCGGCACCACCTCGCCGACCGTGATCGGGCGCTCCCACGCGTCGTCGCGGTATTTGTCGATCGCCCGTCCCTCGGCGACGAGGTTGCGGCGCGGCTTCCGGAACCCCCGGCGCTTGTCGAGCGCGCGGAGGCCGTCGTCGAGGGCGCGCGTGGCCGCGGCCTGCAGGTCCACGTCGAGCGACGTGGAGACCGACAGGCCGTTCTCGTAGAGCTGCTTGGCGCCGTACTTCCGCTCGAGGTACTTCCGCACTTCCTCGACGAAGTACGGGGCGACCGACGCCTCGCTGGTCGGCTGCCCGCGCAGCTCGATCGGCTTCCCCTCCGCCGCGGCCGCCGCGGCCCTGGTGATGTAGCCCTCCTCGGCCATCCGCTGGAGCACGTAATTGCGTCGCCTGAGCGCCCGGCGCATGTCCACGAACGGGCTCTGCCGCTCCGGCGTCTGGATGATCCCCGCGATGAGGGCCGCCTCTTCGAGCGAGAGGTCCTTCGCGCGCTTGCCGAAGTAGAGCCGCGAGGCCGCCTCGACCCCGTAGGCGCCGTGGCCGAAGTAGATCTGGTTGCAGTAGAGGGTGAAGATCTCGCGCTTGGTGTAGCGGCGCTCGATCTGGATGGCGAGCAGCGCCTCCTTGATCTTCCGCTCCCACGTCTTCTCGTCGGTGAGGAACAGCTTGCGCGCGAGCTGCTGGGTGAGCGTGCTGGCGCCCGCGAGGCGGCGGTGTATCAGGTCCTCGGCCGCCGTGATGACGATGCGCGACACGCTGATGCCGAAGTGGCGCTCGAAGTCCGCGTCTTCGGCGGAGAGGATCGCCTGGTGGAGCCTTGGCGAGATGTCGTCGTAGTTCACCACCACGCGCCGCTCGGTCGCGAACTCGCCGATCACCTGGCCGTTCGCCGCGTAGACGCGGGTGATGGTGTTCGGCGCGTAGTCGTCGAGCGCCTCGATCTGCGGCAGGTCGCCGCCGTAGGCGAACAGGATGCCGCTGACGATTCCGAGCACCGCGACGAGGAGGAAGAGCGCGACGAGCCCGGCATGCCGGGCGACACGAATGACGACGTGGGCCACGAGGGGATTCTACCTTGTGCGCGGTTTCACCGTCGTGCGATCGTTCGCCGCCGGCGTCCACGCGGTCGCCGAGGCGGACGCGCGCGCCAACCGCCCGGCCGATGCGAGTTGTCGGGGTGCCCGGCCTCTGGCTCTGCCGGCCAGCGTTGACAGTTGAAGGCTCATATTTTATAGTAACGAGAGCCTAAGACATTTGAGGCGACCTATTGACCAAGGACCGCGGAAGACAGAGGTAGATCGCATATGAGCAAAATCATCGGAATCGATCTGGGCACCACCAACTCGGTCGTGGCCGTCATGGAAGGCGGCGAGCCGACGGTCATCACCAATCCCGAGGGCGGCCGCCTGACGCCGTCGGTGGTCGCCTTCACCAAGACGGGCGAGCGGCCGGTCGGCCAGGTGGCCAAGCGCCAGGCGGTCACCAATCCCGAGAACACGATCTTCTCGATCAAGCGGTTCATGGGACGCCGCTACGACGAGGTGACCGAGGAGATGACGATGGTCCCCTACCAGGTGGTGGCGGGTCCGAACGGGGACGTGCGCGTCAACGCGCAGGGCAAGATGTACACGCCGCCCGAGATCTCGGCCATGGTGCTGCAGAAGCTGAAGCAGGCCGCCGAGGAGCACCTCGGCCAGCCGGTCACGGAGGCGGTCATCACCGTGCCCGCCTACTTCAACGACGCGCAGCGGCAGGCCACCAAGGACGCCGGCCAGATCGCCGGTCTCGAGGTGAAGCGGATCGTCAACGAGCCCACCGCGGCGGCGCTCGCCTACGGCCTCGACAAGAAGAAGGACGAGACGATCGCGGTCTACGACTTCGGCGGCGGCACCTTCGACATCTCGATCCTCGAGGTCGGCGAGGGCGTCGTCGAGGTGAAGGCCACCAACGGCGACACGCACCTCGGCGGCGACAACCTCGACCAGCGGGTGATCGACTGGATCATCGCCGAGTTCAAGAAGACCGACGGCATCGACCTCGGCAAGGACCGCATGGCGCTGCAGCGGCTGAAGGAGGCGGCGGAGAAGGCGAAGATGGAGCTGTCGACGGTCACCGAGACCGACATCAACCTCCCCTTCATCACCGCCGACGCCGCCGGGCCGAAGCACCTGTCGCTCAAGCTGTCGCGGTCGAAGTTCGAGCAACTGGTCGAGGACCTGATCCAGCGGACGGTCGGCCCGACCCGGCGCGCGCTCGCCGACGGGGGCGTCGACCTCGCGAAGATCGACGAGGTGGTGCTCGTCGGCGGGTCGACGCGCATCCCGCGCGTGCAGCAGGTGGTGCGCGAGCTGTTCGGCAAGGAGCCGCACAAGGGGGTCAACCCGGACGAGGTGGTGGCCGTCGGCGCGGCCATCCAGGCCGGCGTGCTCGCGGGCGAGGTCAAGGACCTGCTCTTGCTCGACGTCACGCCGCTCTCGCTCGGCATCGAGACGCTGGGCGGCGTCATGACGACGCTCATCCCGCGCAACACGACCATCCCGACGCGCAAGAGCGACGTGTTCTCGACCGCGGCCGACAACCAGACGCAGGTCGAGGTCCACGTGCTGCAGGGCGAACGGCAGTTCGCCCGCGACAACCGCACGCTGGGCCGGTTCAACCTGGTCGGGCTCCCGTCGGCGCCGCGCGGCATGCCGCAGATCGAGGTCACCTTCGACATCGACGCCAACGGCATCGTCAACGTGTCGGCGAAGGACAAGGCCACCGCGAAGGAGCAGAAGATCACGATCACCTCGTCGAGCGGCCTGAGCAAGTCCGAGGTCGACCGGATGATGCGCGAGGCGGAGTCGCACGCCGACGAGGACAAGAAGCGGCGCGAGCTGACCGACGCGCGCAACCAGGCCGACGGGCTGATCTACCAGATCGAGAAGACGCTGGCCGAGAACAAGGAGAAGGTGCCGGCGGCCGACGCGAGCCGCATCGAGGCGGCCGTCGCCGCCCTCAAGAAGGCGTCGGAAGGAGAGGACGCGGCCGCGATCCTCAAGGGGATGGACGAACTGCAGAAGGCCTCGCACGCGATGGCCGAGGCGCTCTACGCGCAGGCGCAGAGCGGCCCGAAGGCCGGCGACCCGGCGGCGGGCGGCGCGGGCGCGGGCAGCCAGGCCGGGCCGGGCGGCGGCGCGGCCGGTGACGTCATCGACGCCGAAGTGGTGGACGACGAGAAGAAGTGAGAAGTACGAAGTAGGAAGTACGAAGTACGGCGGAAAGTGTAAGGCGCAAGGCGTATGGCGTAAGGCGCAAGGCGTATGGCGTATGGCGTAAGGCGTAAGGCGCTGTGATGGACCTTTACGACATCCTCGGGGTGGCGCACGACGCCGGTGAGGCCGACATCCGCCGCGCCTACCGGCGCCTCGCGCGCCTGTACCATCCCGGGGTCAACCCGGGCGACCCGGAGGCGCGCGCCCGCTTCGAGCAGATCACCTCGGCGTTCGAGACGCTCGACGACCCCGAGCGGCGGCAGCGCTACGACCGGGGCGAGGCGGACGGCCCGGGTGCGGAGCGGGCCACGTTCGGGTTCGAGGGGTTCGACTTCTCGGTGCAGGTCGCCTCGACGTCGGCGACCGCGACGACGTTCGGCGATCTGTTCGGCGACATCCTTACGCGGGCGGCCGGGCCCGGCGCGGCGGCCGGGGAGGAGTCGGGCGCGGACCTCCATTCCGCGCTCACCGTGTCGTTTGTCGAGTCGATGACCGGGGCCGAGCGGTACGTGCCGATCTCGCGCCAGGTGCCGTGCCGCGCCTGCGGCGGCAGCGGGGTGGTCGCGGTGGACCCGGTGACGTGCGGCGTCTGCCAGGGACGGGGCCACGTGCGCGCGGCGCGCGGGCACATGGTGTTCACCAAGGCGTGCGACGCGTGCCGCGGCACCGGCCAGCGGCGCGAGGCGGCCTGCCGGTCGTGCCGGGGCGAGGGGGTCGAAGCGTCGGCCGAGAGCCTGCACGTCCACGTCCCGGCCGGGGTGAGCGACGGGGCGCAGGTGCGCGTGCCCGGGCGCGGCCACGCCGGCCGGCGCGGCGGGAGGGCCGGCGACCTCGTCCTGTCGGTGCGCGTCGAGTCGCACCCGCTGGTCGCGCGGGACGGCGACGACCTGCACATGGTCGTGCCGGTGGCGCTGCACGAGGCGGCGCTCGGCGCGAAGGTCGAGATCCCGACGTTCGAGGGGCCGGTGCGGCTCCGGATCCCGCCCGGCACGCAGCCCGGCCAGCGCCTGCGGCTGCGCGAGCGCGGGGCGCCGTCGCTGCGCACCGGGACGCGCGGCGACCTCATCGTCGAAGTGAAGCTGGTGCTGCCCGAACTGCTCGACGAGCGGTCGAAGGAGATCCTCCGCGAGTTCGGACGGATCAACGGCGAGGACGTGCGCCGGGGCCTGTGGGCCCGGAGCGAGTGAGGGCCTCTCCATGGTGACCAAGAAGGCCGGCCAGGCCTACTACATGATCAGCGCGGTGGCGCAGAAGTACAACATCCACCCGCAGACGCTGCGCCTCTACGAGCGCGAGGGACTGCTGAAGCCGTCGCGCACCGAGGGGAACACGCGCCTCTACTCCGACGAGGACCTCGAGCAGCTCGACACGATCCTCTCGCTCACGCGCGACCTCGGCGTGAACCTCGCCGGCGTCGAGATCATCCTCAACATGCGGCGCAAGATCGAGCGGATGCAGCACGAGGTCAACGAGTTCATGGAGTACGTGAAGCACGAGCTCGCGCGCGGCCTCGACGACTGGGAGCAGCGGCTGAACACGGCGCTGGTCAAGTCGTCGCCGACCGACCTGGTGCGCGCCGCCGGGCCGGCGCGCCCCGCCGCGCCGGCGGCCGGGCCGGCGGCGGCCGAGCCGAAAGTCGCGGCGCCGCGCCGGCCGTAGCGCTCGGCGGAGGAGCGGCGACGCGGCGGTTTCCTTCCTGCCCGAAGTCGGGCACAATACACCCACGATGTCCTGCCCGATCTGTCACGACACCCGCTGGAAGATCGTGGAACGCGACGGCGTGCGGCGGGCCGCGCGCTGCGACTGCTGGCGTGCGGCGACCGTCGATCGGCTGATGGCCGACTCGCGCATCCCGAGGCGCTACCTGCACTGCAGTTTCGAGAACTTCGTCCAGTACCCGAATGAGAAGCTCCTGGGGGCGCTGGCCTGCGCACGGCGTTTCGCCCAGGCGTTTCCGGTCGTCGACAAGGGGTTGTTCCTCATCGGGCCTCCCGGAGTGGGAAAGAGCCACCTGGCCGTGGCGGCTCTCCGGCAGGTGATCCTCACCCGCGGCGCTCACGGGCTGTTCTACGACGTGCGGGAGTTGCTGAAGGTCATTCGCAGCACGTACAACCCGGTGGTGAAGGCGACCGAGTTCGACGTCCTGCGGCCGGTAATGGCCGCCGAATTGCTCGTCCTCGACGACATCGGCGCGGAGAAGACGTCGGAGTGGGTCGAGGAGACGCTGAACCTCATCGTCTCCACGCGGTACAACGAGCGGCGTCTCACGATCTTCACGTCGAACTACGAAGTGAAGGAAGACAGCTCCGACCCGGACTCGCTGCAGGCGCGAGTCGGATTCCGGATGCACTCGCGGCTCTTCGAGATGTGCGACTTCGTCGACTATACGGGCGCGGACTACCGACTGCTGCCGCCGAACGGCGGCCCCGAGGACCTGCTCGACATGTGGAAGCTCCAGGGCCGGCCCGCGGGGCTGCCGCGCCGCACCGGCGGCACGGCGCGCGCGCAACTGCGGCGTCCCGACCCGAAGGCCGACGTCGCGTGGCCCGGAGGCCGAGCGGGGAGCGGGCACTGACGGGCGGCGGCTCCGCGCGCCTCGGCCTCTACCTGCACGTCCCCTTCTGCGCCGCGCTCTGCCGGTACTGCACCTTCACCCGATGCGTCACCGACACCGGCCTCGAGCGCCGCTACGTCGCGGCGCTCGCCCGGGAGATCCGGGCCGGCCTGGCCCTCGCCGATGCGCCCGCCGGGCCGCCCCGCGCGGCCGACACGATCTACTTCGGCGGCGGCACCCCGTCGCTGCTCGATCCGTCCGACATCGCATCGATCGTCCGCGCCTGCCGGGACACGTTCGACGTGGACGCGGGCGCGGAGATCACGCTCGAGGCGAATCCCGAGACGGTGACGCTCGACCGGCTGGCCGGCTACCGCGAGGCCGGCGTCAACCGGCTGAGCCTCGGCGTGCAGTCGTTCCTCGACGCGGAACTCTCGCGCCTCGGCCGGATCCACGACCAGGCGCGCGCGCGCCGGGCGTTCGACGACGCCCGCCGGGCCGGCTTCGACAATATCAGCCTCGACCTGATGCTGGGGCTCCCGGGCCAGTCACTCGCCGACCTCCGCGTGTCGGTCCGCGCGCTCGCCGGCCTCGCGCCCGAGCACGCGTCGGTCTACCTGCTCGAGATCTACCCGCAGTCGCCGCTCGCCGCCGAGATCGATCGGCAGCAGTGGATCCGCGTGTCCGACGACGACGCGGCGGACATGTATCTGGAGACGATGGCCAGCCTCGAGGCGGCCGGCTACGAGCAGTACGAACTCTCCAACCTCGCGCGGCCGGGCCGGGCGTCGAGGCACAATCTCAAGTACTGGAGCGACGGCGCGTGGGCGGGGTTCGGCTGCGGCGCCCACTCGACAGTGGGGGACGAGCGGTGGAACAATGTACCTCTCGGTTCCCGAATACTTGGCGCTGGTCGAAGACGGCAGGTCGCCGGTGGCCGAGCGACGGCGCCGGACGGCGCGCGAGAGGCTGGAAGAGGCGATGTTCATGGGCCTGCGCCTCACCCGGGGCGTGGCGCTCGCGCGGATTCGAGCCGAGTATGGCGTGGACGTGGCGGCTCGGTGGGGGCCCCGGCTCGCGGAGTTCGAGGAGGCCGGGCTGCTGGAGCTGGACGAACGGCGGCTTCGGCTGACGCGGCGCGGCATGCTGCTGGCGAATGACGTAATGAGCGCTTTCCTCGAGGCGGGCAGTACGGTAAAGTAACCGTCCTTCCGACCTGATTGGCCAAGGAGGCCTGCATGCGACTGACTTGGATCACGTTCGGTTCCCTTCGCCGCCCCGTTCTGGCCGGCCTGGTGCTCGCCTTCGTCCTCGGCACGGCGAGCGCGTCGTTCGCACAGGCGGCCCCCGCGCAGGCCCCTGCCGCCGAGAAGCCGGCGCTGACGTTCCAGCACGATGCCGGGTTGATCATCTTCTACATCAAGCCTGACAAGACGGCCGACTTCGAAGACATGATGAACAAGCTGAAGGAGGCGCTCGCGAAGTCGGACGCGCCCGAGGCCAAGCAGCAGGCCGCCAGCATGAAGCTCTACAAGAACACGGCGGCGGTCCCGTCGATGGCCCAGTACGTGCTCTTCGCCGATCCGGTCGTGAAGGACATCGAGTACTGGTTCCTGTCGATCCTCTACAAGGCCTATCCGGCAGACGCGCAGGCCCTCTTCGCGAAGTGGCAGGACGTCAAGATGGCCACGCCGGCGCAGCCGACGATCATCGATCTCGCGCAGGTCATGAAGTTCCAGTAGACGTCGCGCGGACGGCCGGGGCACCGGACCGAGCGTCCGCCGCCTCGCATGCAGCTGGCGCACGCTGGATCCGGAGGTCGGGGGGCGGGCAGTCGCCCCCCGTTTTCCTGTACGGCTCTTCCCATGGAACGTCACCTTCGCGCCGACGCCACGTTCCGGGCCCGGCGCTCCGCCCGACAGGCGAACGCCCGCCCGCCGAGGCCGGCGGTGCTATAGTGAACGCGGTATTCCACTCCACACTGGGCTCGTGCGCCGGGCGGTGACCGCCAATCCGCCGTCCCGTGAGCGGGCCCGCAGCCGAACGGGACGTCGACCATGGACTTTCGGACCAGCGAGCAGCAGGACATCCTTCGCCGAACCGTGCGCGAGTTCGCCGAGGCCGAGATCCGGCCTCACGTGATGACGTGGGACGAGGCGCAGCACTTTCCCGTCGAGCTCGTGCCCCGCCTGGGGGCGCTCGGCCTGATGGGCATCGAGATCCCGGAGGAGTACGGCGGCGCCGGGATGTCGGCCGTCGACTACTGCATCTGCATCGAGGAACTGGCCCGCGTCGACCCGTCGGTGGCGCTGTCGGTGGCCGCGCACAACGGCTTGTGCACGGCGCACATCTTCATGTTCGGGACCGAGGCGCAGAAGCGCCGTTACGTGGGGCCGCTCGCGCGCGGCGAGCAGATCGGCGCGTGGGGACTCACCGAGCCGCAGGCCGGCAGCGACGCCGGCGCGGTCCAGACGCGCGCCGTCCGCACGCCGGGCGGCTGGGTGATCAACGGCTCCAAGGCGTTCACCACCCACGGCCGCGTCGGTCACGTCATGGTCGCGATGGCCGTCACCGACCGCGCCGCCGGCCGCCACGGCATCTCGGCGTTCATCGTCGAGCGCGGCACCCCCGGCATGGCGCCCGGGCGCAAGGAGAACAAGCTCGGGATGCGCGCGAGCGACACGAGCGAGGTCGTCTTCACCGACTGCCACGTCGACGACGGGCAGCGGCTCGGGAAGGCAGGGGAGGGATTCCTCAACGCGATGCGCGTGCTCGACGCCGGGCGCATCGGGATCGCGGCGCTCGCCGTCGGCCTCGCGCAGGGCGCCCACGAGGCCGCGCTGAAGTACGCGAAGCAGCGGCAGCAGTTCGGCCGGACGATCTCGTCCTACCAGGCCATCCAGTGGAAGCTGGCCGACGACGCGACGGCAATCGACGCCGCGCGGCTGCTGACCTACCGGGCGGCGGCGTTGCAGGACGCCGGCGCCGTGCGGACCACGCGCGAGTCGGCGATGGCCAAGCTGTTCGCCAGCGAGGCCGCCGTGCGGGCCGCCGAGAACGGCGTCCAGATCCACGGCGGGTACGGCTTCGTCAAGGACTACCCGGCCGAGAAGTACTTCCGCGACGTGAAGCTGACGACCATCGGCGAGGGGACGAGCGAGATCCAGCGGTTGGTCATCGCCAGGGAACTCCTTATATAATTCCGGCTCTTGTCCGCCGTGCCGCGGACGGGAGGAGGGTTATGGCGGCCCAGGTTGGCATCATCGGCGGCAGCGGCCTGTACGACATGGCCGACCTGACCGACCGCGAAGAGGTCGTTGTCCGCACGCCGTTCGGCGAGCCGTCGGGCCCGTACGTCCTGGGCACGCTTCGCGGCCGGCGCGTGGCGTTCCTGGCCCGCCACGGCCTCGGCCACCGGCTGCTGCCGAGCGAGCTGAACTTCCGGGCGAACGTCTATGGCTTCAAGACGCTCGGCGTCGAGCGGATCGTGTCGGCCAGCGCCGTCGGCAGCCTGAAGATGGAGTACCCGCCGCAGACCATCGTCATCCCCGACCAGTTCTTCGACCGGACCCGGGGGCGCGTCAGCACGTTCTTCGGCCGCGGGCTGGTGGCGCACGTGTCGTTCGCGCACCCGGTGTGCGGTCACCTCTCGCGCACGGCGCACGAGGCGGCGGTGTCGGTCGGCGCGCGCGCGCACCTCGGCGGCACCTACGTGTGCATGGAAGGGCCGCAGTTCTCGACGCTCGCCGAGTCGCAGCTCTACCGGACGTGGGGGATGGACGTGATCGGGATGACGAACCTCCAGGAGGCGAAGCTCGCCCGCGAGGCGGAGATCTGCTACGCGACGCTCGCCCTGGTCACCGACTACGACTGCTGGCATCCCGAGCACGACTCGGTGACGGTCGAGATGATCGTCGCCAACCTGATCCAGAACGCGAAGACGGCGCAGGCGATCATCGCCGAAACCGTCGGCCGCCTCGACGCCGCGCGCACGTGCCCCTGCGCGACCGCGCTCGCGAGCGCGATCATCACCAGCCGCGACGCCATCCCGGCCCAGACGCGGGCCGACCTGGCGCCGATCGTCGGGAAGTACCTCTGACATGCGCATCATCGTCACCGGATCGATCGCCTACGACTACCTGATGTCGTTCCCGGGGAGCTTCAGCGAGCACCTGCTGCCCGATCACCTGAAGCGGGTCAGCCTCAGCTTCCTCGTGGACTCGATGGACAAGCGGCGGGGCGGCTGCGCTCCCAACATCGCCTACACGCTGGCGCTGCTCGGCGAGCGGCCGCGGCTGATGGGCACGGCGGGGCAGGACTTCGACGAGTACCGGCACTGGCTCGAGTCGGCCGGCGTCGACAGCTCGCTCGTCAGGCAGGTGCCGGGGAAGTTCACCGCGTCCTTCTTCTGCAGCACCGACCGCGACGGCAACCAGATCGCCTCCTTCTACACCGGCGCCATGGCGCACGCCGCGGAGCTGAGCTTCGCCGAGGCGGGGCCGTGCGACCTCACCATCATCTCGCCCAACGATCCGGCCGCGATGGTGCAGTACGGCCGCGAGTGCCGCGAGCTCGGGATCAAGTACATCTACGACCCGAGCCAGCAGGTGGCGCGCATGGGCGGCGACGACCTCCGCGGGGGCCTGGTCGGCGCCCACATCGTCATCTGCAACGACTACGAGTACGAGATCATCCGCGAGAAGACCGGGATGGACGTGGCCGCGATGCTCGAGCACGCCGCCGCCGTCGTGGTGACCAGGGGGGAGAAGGGCGCCGCGATCACGCTCCGCGACCGGACGATCGACGTGCCCGCGGTGGCGCCGACGGCGATGGTCGACCCGACCGGGGTCGGCGACGCGTTCCGCGGCGGGTTCATGAAGGGACTCGCGATGGGCGCCGACTACGAGGTGTGCGGCCGGATGGGCAGCGTGGCCGCCGCCTACGCCCTCGAGCACATGGGCGGGTCGAGCCACACATACAGCCTCGAAGAATTCAGGGCCCGTTACGCCAGGCATTTCGGGCCACTCGCGATCTGAGAAGCTGGTCATCGTGCGATCGTGCGAAGTCAGAAGTACGAAGTACGAGGTGTGAAGGCGCGTCGGTGGCGGCCCGGTAGCTACGCCGCCGCACCCCGTCGTTCGAACTTCCTACTTCGAACTTCGTACTTCGCAAGATCGCAAGATCTCACGATGTAGAATACCCCGTGCCCGCGACCCCAATCCAACGCCTGCTCGCGCGGGCGCTGCCCGTGTTGGCCGTGGCGTGGCCCGTCCTCATCCTGCTCGCGCCCTGGCTCGGGTCGGGCGCCGCGGGCGGTCGCGGCACGGCCTGGCTGTCGGCGGCGGCCTACACTCTGGGCTCGCTCGTCTGCCACCAGCGGCCCGAGCGGTCGTTCCACCTGGCGGGCGCCCAGTTGCCGGTGTGCGCGCGGTGCACCGGGCTTTACGTGTCGGGCGCGGTCGGCGTGATCGTCGCCCGGTGGCGAGGCTGGCCGGCCCCGTCCGCGCGCGGGCGGTCGTGGCGGGGCCCGCTCGTGCTGGCCGCGCTGCCGACCGTCGCGACGCTCGCCGTCGAGTGGTGGTGGCCGGCGGCCACGTCGAAGGCCGTGCGCGCGCTCGCCGCGGTGCCGGCAGGCGTCGTGGCGGGACTGCTGCTGGCCGAGTTCTCGGGCTTTCGGAGTAGACTAAACGGATGCGACCCGACGCGACGAAGCGACTAGATCGGAGCGGCCTCGTGCTGCTGGCGCTCGCCGCCTGGCTGGTGCCGGGCAGCGGCCACGTGTGGCTGGGCCGGCGGCAAAAGGGCCTGGTGTTCCTCGTCACGCTGACCGCGATGTTCGCCTTCGGCCTGGCCCTCCAGGGGCGGATCTTCCCGTTCGACTCGTCCGAGCCGCTCGTCTTCCTGGCCGCGATTGCCAACCTGGCGATGGGGCTGCCGTATTTCCTCGCGCGCGCGATCGGCTTCGACCAGGGCCAGGTGGCGGCGGTTACCTTCGAGTACGCCAACGCGTTCATGATCGTGGCGGGCCTGCTCAACATGCTGGTCGTGCTCGACGCCTTCGACACGGCCGTCGGGCGCAAGTGAGGGGTTGTGACGAGCCACTTCCTGCTGATGGTCGTCTTCTCGCTGATGGTCGCGGTGGTGTTCGCGTTCCTGATGCGGGACCAGCCGCGCGAGCAGCTGCGGTTCGGCGCCGTCGTCTTCGGCGGGTTCGTCCTGAGCGCCCTGGCGCTCGGGTGGCTGATGTTCCCCTTCTGAACGGTGGAGGTCCCGCGATGTCGTTCGAAAACCTCCGGATCGAGCATGACGGCGCCGTCACGGTCGTCACGATCGACCGCCGCCCGGTGCTGAACGCCCTCGACCGCGCGACGCTCGACCAGCTCCGCGTGGCCTTCCTCGAGCTGCGGCACGACGGCGGCGTCCGCTCGGTGATCCTCACCGGCGCAGGCGAGAAGGCCTTCGTGGCCGGCGCCGACATCCACGAGCTCGAGCGCCTGTCGCCGACCGAGGCCGAGGCGTACGCGCTCGCCGGCCAGCACGTGTTCGACCTCGTCGAGCACCTCGGCAAGCCGGTGGTCGCCGCGGTGAACGGGTTCGCGCTCGGCGGCGGCTGCGAGCTGGCGATGGCCTGCACGCTGCGCGTGGCGGCCGAGACGGCGCGCTTCGGGCAGCCCGAGGTGAAGCTCGGCGTCACGCCCGGGTTCGCCGGGACGCAGCGGCTGCCGCGGCTGGTGGGCAAGGGGCGGGCGCTCGACCTGTTGCTCACCGGGCGCACGGCCGACGCGCAGGAGGCGCTGGCCATCGGCCTGGTCACCCGCGTGGTGCCCGCCGCCGAGCTGATGGCGGCGGCGAAGACGCTCGCCTCGGCGCTGGCGGCGCTGCCGCCGGTGGCGATGCGGTCGATCATCGAGGCGGTCAACCGCGGCCTCGAGATGGCGTTCACCGAGGCGGAGTTCCTCGAGGCGACGCTGTTCGGCCTCACCTTCTCGACCGCCGACATGCGAGAGGGCACGCGCGCGTTCCTCGAGAAGCGCATCGCGATCTTCACCGGCCGATGACCAGCAGACCAGGCGCCGAGCCCGCGAGCGAGGAGTTCCGCGCGAGGCGGCGCGCGCGCGAAGCCGCGCTCCAGATGCTCTACCACTGCGAGGTGGGACACGTGTCGGCCGGCGAGGCGATCGCGGCGCACGGCGAGATCGAGCAGGCCACGCGCCTCGAGTCGCCGCAGGCCGAGCGCTTCGCGGCGCTGCTGGTCACCGGCACCGTCGAGCACGCCGAGGAGCTCGACCCGGTCGTCGCGGCGAGCGCCGAGCACTGGCGGCCCGAGCGGATGGCGACGATCGATCGCCTGATCCTCCGGATGGCCGTGTACCAGCTTCGCTACGTGCCGGACGTGCCGCCGAGCGTCGTCATCAACGAGGCGATCGAGCTGGCGCGCCGCTTCGGCGGCGAGGAGTCCGGCCGGTTCGTGAACGGCGTGCTCGACGCCGTCAGGCGCAAGCTGGACGCCGGCGCCGGGCCGCAGTGATCCGGCCGCGCCGGACCCGATACCCGATATGGCACAGGACAACGACCTGCTCCTTCAGCGCCGGGCCAACATGGAGGCGCTCGCCGGCCTCGGCGTCGATCTCTACCCGCGCACCTTCGATCGCACCGACACGGTGAGCCGCCTGGTGGACGCCCACGGCGCGGCGTCCAGGGAGGACCTCGACGCGACGAGGATCGAGACGCGCACGTGCGGCCGGATCCTCGCCATCCGCAGCTTCGGCAAGGCGAACTTTCTCGTGGTCAGCGACGGCCGCGCGCGCCTCCAGGTCTACGTCCGGAAGGACTCGCTGCCCGACCTCGACTTCGAGATCTTCGGCCGGCTCGACGTCGGCGACTTCGTCGGCGTCGGCGGCCACCTGTTCCGCACGAAGACCAACGAGCTGACCGTCTGGGCGTCGGGCCTCACCTTCCTCGCCAAGTGCCTGGTCCCGCTGCCCGAGAAGTGGCACGGGCTGCAGGACATCGAGACCCGGTACCGCCAGCGCTACCTCGACCTCATCGTCACGCCGGACACGGTCCGCGTGTTCCAGGCGCGCAGCCGCGCCCTGGCCGCCCTGCGCGGCTTCCTCGACGCGCGCGGGTTCCTCGAGGTCGAGACGCCGATGATGCAGCCGATCGCCGGCGGCGCCCTGGCCCGCCCGTTCGTCACGCATCACAACGCGCTCGACATGCGGCTCTACCTCCGCATCGCCCCGGAGCTGTACCTGAAGCGGCTGCTGGTCGGCGGCATGGAGCGCGTCTACGAGATCAACCGGAACTTCCGCAACGAGGGGATCTCGACCCAGCACAACCCCGAGTTCACGATGCTCGAGTTCTACCAGGCGTACACGCACTACCTCGAGCTGATGACGATGACCGAGGAGATGCTGTCGGAGGTGGCGCGGCAGGTGACGGGCAGCGACCAGGTGAGGTTCGGCGACGACACGCTCTCGTTCGCCGCGCCGTTCCGCCGGCTGTCGATGCGGCCGGCGGTCGCCGAGGAGGCGTCGCGCCGGCTGGGGCGCGAGGTCGGCGAGGCCGAACTGCGCGACCTCGCCTCGGCGCGTGCCCTGGCGCGGCAGCTGGGCGTGGAGCTCGAGCCGGGCATGGGGCCGGGCAAGATCACGGCGGCCGTGTTCGAGGCGCTGTGGGAGCGGTCGCTCGTGCAGCCGACGTTCGTCTACGATTTCCCGACCGAGGTGTCGCCGCTCTCCAAGCAGAAGCCCGGCGACCCGGACACCGTCGAGCGGTTCGAACTCTACGCCGGCGGCTTCGAGCTCGCCAACGCGTTCAGCGAGCTGAACGACCCGGCCGAGCAGCGGCGCCGGTTCGAGGAGCAGCTCGCCGACCGCCAGAAGGGCAACGTCGAGGCGCACGAGATGGACGAGGACTACGTCCGCGCGCTCGAGTACGGCATGCCGCCCGCCGGCGGCGAGGGCGTGGGCGTGGATCGCCTGGTGATGCTGCTGACCGACAGCCACTCGATCCGCGACGTGATCCTGTTCCCGCTCATGCGGGCCAGGAAGGATTAGAAACCGTTCGCGATGAACCTCCCCTTCGAGCTGCACATCGCGCTCCGCTACCTGCTGGCCCGCCGCCGGCAGGCGCTCATCTCGGTCATCTCGCTCATCTCGACGATCGGCGTGATGGTCGGCGTGATGGCGCTCGTCATCGCCCTCGCCCTGATGACCGGCCTCCAGGACCAGCTGCGCGACAAGATCCTCGGCTCGACGGCCCACGTGTACGTCTGGAAGGGCGACGGGCTCACCAACTACCGCGCCGACGTCGCCCGTCTCCGGACGTTTCCCCACGTGACCGGCGCGGCCCCGGCGATCCTCGGCAAGGCCCTCATCACCAGTCCCCAGGGGCGGGCGTTCATCACCATCAAGGGGATCGACCCGTCGCTCGAGGCGAGCGTGACCGACCTCGGGCGGTCGATGCGGCAGGGGAGCGTCGCCGCCCTCTCGCGGACGACCGACGACGGCCGGCCCGGCATCCTGCTCGGCGCCGACCTGGTCAAGACGCTCGGCGTGCGCGTCGGCGACCGGGTGCAGCTGCTGACGCCCGACGGCACGCTGTCGCCGATGGGCATGCTGCCGCGCACGCGGACCCTCGACGTCGCGGGCGTCTTCGCGCTCGGCCTCTTCGAGTTCGATTCGGCGTACGGCTTCGTGACCCTTCCGGTGGCCGAGCGCCTGGTCGGCAAGGACAAGCCGGAGCTTATCGAGCTGCGCGTGGACGACATCTACCGCGCGCCGGAAGTGGCGCGCGAGATCACGGACCAGTCGGCCGGGGTGTACCTGACCGAGGACTGGACGAAGCTGAACCAGTCGCTGTTCGGCGCGCTCTGGCTCGAGAAGATGGCGATCTCGATCACCATCGGCCTCATCGTCATGGTCGCCGCGCTGAACATCGTCGCGTCGCTCATCCTGCTCGTGATGGAGAAGAACCGCGACATCGCCATCCTCAAGACGATGGGCGCCTCCTCGCGCAGCATCATGCTGGTGTTCATGCTGCAGGGGATGATCATCGGGCTGGTGGGCACGGCGTTGGGCGCGGCGGCGGGATGGTCGGTGTCGACCCTGCTCGATCGGTACCGGGTGATCCACGTCCCGATCGACGTCTACCAGGTGTCCTACGTGCCGTTCGTCGTGCTGCCGCTCGATTTCGCGCTCGTGGTGGCGTCGGCGATCGCGATCTGTTTCGTGGCCACGCTTTACCCGTCGCGCCAGGCGTCGAAGCTGGACCCGGCGGAGGCGTTGAGATACGGATAGGCTGGAAGTACGAGAGTACGAGAGAGTACGAAGTAAGAAGTACGAGAAGGTACCGAGGTCGGCGCTAGGCAGCCGCTCAGGCCTGAAGGCCTGCGCTATCTGGGAATCTCCGCAGGACCTGCAGATAGCGCAGGGCTTCAGCCCTGCGCCACGGGCCGCGAGCCGTAAGCCGGATCTGGACCACGAGCATGCCGTTCGTCACCGTGACCGCCCTCGAGAAGTCCTACCGCTCCGCGACGGAGACGATCCGCGTCCTCCGGGGGCTCGACCTGTCGGTGGAGCGGGGAGAGATGGTGGCGATCGTCGGCGCGTCGGGCGTCGGCAAGAGCACGCTGCTGCACGTGCTCGGCGGTCTCGACGTCTTCGAGTCGGGCACGATCCAGATCGGAGAGGCGAGGCTTTCGAGCATGACCGACGCCGAGCGCGTCGCCTTCCGCAACCGGCACATCGGGTTCGTCTTCCAGTTCCACCACCTGCTGCCCGAGTTCGACGCGGTCGAGAACGCCGAGATGCCGCTCCGGATCGCGCGGCAGCCGCTGGCGGAGGC
Organism: uncultured Acidobacteriota bacterium; assembly: GCA_963776495.1. Taxonomy (GTDB): domain Bacteria; phylum Acidobacteriota; class Vicinamibacteria; order Vicinamibacterales; family Fen-181; genus FEN-299. The sequence goes on from CAVZMW010000006.1 coordinate 898,544, forward strand.
GCGGCGCCGGGCCGAGTCGCTGCTCGGCCGCGTCGGCCTCGCCGACCGCCTGCACCACCGGCCAGGCATCCTCTCGGGCGGGGAGCAGCAGCGGGTCGCCGTGGCCCGCGCGCTGGTCACCGAGCCGCAACTGCTGATCGCCGACGAGCCGACCGGCGACCTCGACGAGCAGACGGCCGACGCGCTGCACGAGCTGCTGTGCGGCATGCACCGCGAGCACGGGCTCACCTCCATCATCGCGACCCACAACATGCGTCTGGCCGGGCGCTGCGACCGGATCCTGCGCCTGGAAGGCGGGCGGCTGTCCTGAGCCGGAACGACCCCTTCCGCCCGCGCGCCAGACATGGCGTCCGTCCTGCCGCGGACCCCGGCGGGGTTGCCGTATAATCCAATCAGGGCTACCACAATACGTCGCGTCTGCCGCCGCGGGTGTGCCGGATGTTCGAACGCTACACCGAACGAGCGAGGCGGGTGCTCTTCTTCGCCCGATACGAGGCCAACCAGCTCGGGAGCGCCTCCATCGAGAGCGAGCACCTGCTGCTCGGCCTGATCCGGGAGGGCAAGGGGCTGACCAGCCGGCTCTTCGCCCGCTCGCGCCTGTCGTTCGAGAGCGTGCGGCAGGAAGTCGAGAGCCGGGCCACGTCGCGCAACGAGGCCGCGGTCCCGCACGAGGTCCCCTTCGGCGCCGAGGCCAAGCGGGTCCTCGGGCTGGCCGCCGAGGAGGCCGACCGCCTGCGCCACGCCTACATCGGCACCGAGCACCTGCTGCTCGGGATCCTCCGCGAGGAGCGCTCGGCGGCGGCGTCGATCCTCGGCGCCCGCGGCATGCGCCTCGCCGCCGTGCGCGAGGACGTCGTCCAGCTGCTCGCCGAGAAGACGGCGACGGCGCGCACGAAGGAGACGCCGCTGCTCGCCGAGTTCAGCCGCGACCTGACCGAGGCCGCCGCCTCCAACCAGCTCGACCCGCTGGTCGGACGCGAGCGCGAGGTCGAGCGCCTCCAGCAGGTCCTCTGCCGGCGCACCAAGAACAACGCCGTGCTCATCGGCGAGCCCGGGGTGGGGAAGACGGCCATCGTCGAGGGGCTGGCGCAGCGGATCGCCGAGGGCGACGTGCCCGACTGCCTGGCCGACAAGCGGCTGCTCGCCCTCGACATCTCGCTCATCGTCGCCGGCACGAAGTACCGCGGCCAGTTCGAGGAGCGCCTCAAGGCGATCATGAAGGAGCTGACCGACAACCCCAGCATCATCGTCTTCTTCGACGAGCTGCAGACGCTGGTAGGGGCGGGTTCGGCCGAAGGGTCGCTCGACGCGGCCAACATCCTCAAGCCCGCGCTCTCCCGGGGCGAGATCCGCTGCATCGGCGCCGCCACGCCGGCCGACTACCGCAAGTACATCGAGAAGGACCGGTCGCTCGAGCGGCGGTTCCAGGCGATCACCGTCGACCCGCCATCGGAGGACGAGACGATCGACGTCTTGCTCGGCATCAAGTCGCGGTACGAGGAGTTCCACGACGTCGAGTACACGCGCGGGGCGATCGAAGCGGCGGTGCGCCAGTCGGCCCGCTACATCACCGACCGGTTCCTCCCCGACAAGGCGATCGATCTCATCGACGAGGCGGGCGCCAGGGTCAAGCTCCGGCGGGCCGCGGCCCTTCCCGAGGCGGAGGCGATGGCCGGCGGGCCGTCCTCCGGGCCCCGCGGCGGGGACGACGCCGTGGTCGTGAGGGACCTGGAGCGCGCCCGGCAGTACCGGGACGCGTCGTCGGGGGCGACGGCGACCGCGGTCGAGGAGCCAGAGGCGGCGGCGGCCGAGCGCCGGCCGTACGTCGTGGACAAGGCGGAGATCGACGAGGTGGTGTCGAAGTGGGCGGGCGTGCCGCTCGACTCCATCACCCGCGACGAGGGCGAGCGCTTGCTGCGGATGGAGGAGCACCTCCACCGGCGCATCGTCAGCCAGGACCAGGCGATCTCGGCGCTCTCCCGCGCCATCCGCCGGTCGCGCGCCGGCCTGAAGCACCCCGGCCGGCCCGTCGGCAGCTTCATCTTTCTCGGGCCGACCGGCGTCGGCAAGACCGAGCTGGCGCGCGCGCTGGCCGCGTACCTCTTCGGCAGCGACACCGCGCTCGTCCGGTTCGACATGTCCGAGTTCATGGAGAAGCACTCGGTGTCGAAGCTGATCGGGTCGCCGCCCGGCTACGTCGGCTACGACGAGGGCGGCCAGCTCACCGGGCAGGTGAAGCGCCACCCCTACTCGGTCGTCCTGCTCGACGAGATCGAGAAGGCCCACTCCGACGTGTTCAACCTGCTGCTCCAGGTGTTCGAGGACGGCCACCTGACCGACGGGCTCGGCAACCGCGTCAACTTCAAGAACACGATCGTCATCATGACGTCGAACATCGGGGCGCGGCACATCCAGAGACAGGACGCCCCCGGGTTCCTCTCGCACGATGCGACCGAGACCCGCCGCAACCTCACCGACCTGGTTCTCGGCGAGGTCCGGCGCACCTTCAACCCGGAGTTCCTCAACCGGATCGACGACATCATCGTCTTCGACCCGCTGACCGACGAAGACCTGCGGCGGATCCTCGGGCTGCTCGTCGAAGAGCTGAACGAGCACCTGCTCGGCCGGCACCTCGCCGTGACGCTGCGGCGCGAGGCGATCGACTGGATCATCGGGCAAACCTGCCAGAATCGGTCGTTCGGCGCGCGGCCGCTGCGCCGCGCCATCCAGCGGTACGTGGAGGATCCCCTGTCGGAGGAGATCATCCGGGGCGCCCTTCGGGGAGGCTTCATCGAGGTGAGGCTGGAGGGGGGCCGGTTGAGCTTCGTGGCGGTTGGGGACGCCACCTCAGGCCAGCCACTGGTCTGAAACGTCTAATACCCTGTAAACTAGGGTGTTCGTGTGGGCACCGAAGCGCCTCCCTCGGGGGCGCGCCCGGGAGCCCGGGCGCGCGGTCAGACTGTTTCCAGACGAGTTCATGCCCAAGTCTCGTTATTGCTTCGTGTTGTGGGCGCTGATCCTGATCGGCGCCGGGAGGGGCCTCGGTGCGGCGCCCGCGGTTCAAGTTGGCCGCCAGGCGTCGGCGCAGGCTCCGATCCCGCCGTCGGTGACGCCCGCCACATCCGTCGCGGCACCCGGCCGGCTCGCCGAGCCGGCGGCGGGCCAGAAGCCGACACCCGAGCAGCAGCCGCCTACCGGGCAGAAACCGACTACCGAGCAGAAACCGCCCACCGGGCAGAAGCCGGCGGCGGCGCAGACGCCCGCGCCCGAGAAGGAACAGAAAGCGGCCCCCGGCCGCGTCTTGTGGTGCGGCCAGGAGATCGCGCCGCCTCCAGCCAATCAGCTGCCGCCGGCCGGCTCCGGGCCCGTCATCTACCAGCTCGGTGTGTGCTTCCCCGACCAGGGCGGCGTCTCGGTCATCGACCCCGAGACTTATCTCTACTACATCCACACCAAGACGAGCCGTCCGTCGGCCGGTGTCTGGACTCCCTGGAACGAGACGACCTCGTCCGCGTCCCTGCGGGAGGACTTCCAGCAGTTGTGGGGGACGAAGTTCCTCGACAACCTGTCGATCGAGGTCACCGACTTCCCGTTCGCCAACGGCGTCGTCGGCAAGCTGGTGGCCTTCAACATGGAGGAGCGCCAGCGCGTCAAGATCGTCGACTACATCGGCGCCAAGCACCTCGAGCAGTCGAAGATCGACGAGAAGCTGAAGGAAGAGAACGCCGAGGTCCGGCTCGACACGTTCATCGATCCGGGCACGGTCCGCAAGGTGAAGAAGGTCGTGCTGGACATGCTGGCCGAGAAGGGCTACCAGTTCGCGTCGGTGACGCCCGAGATCAAGGCGTTGCCCGGCGGGCCGAAACTGGTGAACCTGACCTTCTCGGTCGACGAGGGGCCGCAGGTCAAGATCCGCGACGTCATCTTCGTCGGCAACAAGGCGATCCCCGGCACCACGCTCAGGCGCCAGATGAAGAACAACAAGGGGCGGGGCCTCTTCTCGTTCATCACCGGCGGGTCACCCTACCAGGAAGGGAAGTTCGAGGAGGACGCCGACGCGGTGATGGCCTACTACCGCGACCGGGGGTACATCGCCGCGCGGGTGTCCGAACCGTCGTTCCGCTACATCGAGGACTCGGCCGACCGGCGCTCGCGCTGGGTGGAACTGCGCGTCGAGGTCACCGAGGGCGAGCGCTACCGCATCGCCAGCTTCGGGTTCGAGGGCAACAAGGTCGTGAAGTCCGAGGCGCTGCGGCCGCTGTTCAAGGTCAAGGCAGGCGACTGGTACAGCGACAAGGCGATCCGGAAGGGTTACGAGAAGGCCCGCGACTTGTACGGCGCCGGCGGCTACTACCAGTTCAACCTGGTCCCCATGACCAAGCCGCACGAGGCGGCGGGCGCCGCGCCCGACGCGCCCAAGGGCGGCGACCTGACGGCGGCCGCGGCGGAGACGGTCGGCGGCCCGTCGGCGCAGGCCGATGACAAAAAGGCCGCGCAGGCCGCCCCGCCCGCGAAGAAGGCGGGCCGGACCCAGAAGCTCCCGGCCGACGCGCCGATGGTCGATGTCGTGCTGCAGGTCGACGAAGGCAAACAGTACTTCATCGACCGGATCACGTTCACCGGGAACACGACGACGCGCGACACGGTCATCCGCCGCGAGATCCGGATCTACGAGGAAGGGGTCTTCAACACCGAGGCGCTGAAGTTCTCGATCAAGCGGATCAACCAGCTCGCCTACTTCAAGCAGCTCGAGGGGACCAAGGAAGTCGACGTCAAGGAATCGCCGACCGCCGACAACAAGATGAACATCACGCTGAAGCTGGAGGAGCAGAACCGGAACCAGATCCAGTTCGGCGCCGGCGTGTCCCAGTACGAAGGGTTCTTCGGCACCCTCGGCTTCCAGACGGCCAACTTCCTCGGCCGCGGCGAGACGTTCAGCGTGAACGTGCAGGCGGGCACGCTGGCCCAGAACTACCAGGTGGCCTTCACCGAGCCGTACCTGTTCGACCGCGCGATCACCGGCGGCATCGACCTGTTCAAGCGGAAGCTCGACTACCAGTCGCAGTTCACGCAGAGCTCGTGGGGCAGCAACATCATCTTCGGGTTCCCGCTCCACGACTTCACGCGGCTGTTCCTCGCCTACAGCTACGAGAACACGCAGGTCAGCAACCTCAACCCGATCTACCTGGATCCGTCGCTCGGTCCGAACAACCCGTCCCTGAACGACCTGCTGCTGCTCGGCGCGGGCGGCACCCGGACGATCAGCAAGGTCGTCCCGAGCGTCGTCTACAACACCATCGACAATCCCCTGGCCCCGACGACGGGCAAGAAGCTCAGCCTGTCGGTGGACTTGGCGGGCCTGGGCGGCGACACCAACTTCTGGAAGCCGAGCGTCGAGGCCACGTGGTACATGCAGCAGACCCGGCGCACCTCGATCGGCCTCCACGCGCAGGCGCAGTACATCTCGCCGTTCAGCGGCAGCAAGCCGCTGCCGATCACCGAGCTGCTCTACGCGGGCGGCGAGTACAGCGTCCGCGGCTTCGACCTGCGCACGATTGGCCCGCGGGCGCTCCAGACCATCCCGCCGACCTACAACCAGCTGACGCTCCTGCCGCCCCTGATGCCCAACGTCGTCCCGCTCGATTCCTACCAGGTCGACTCGGGGCTGGTCATCGGTGGCAACAAGCTGCTGCTGTTCAACGCGGAGTACCTGATTTCGATCGCGGGCCCGGTGCGCCTGGTGTTCTTCTACGACGCCGGCCAGGTGCGTGATTTCGGCCAGAAGTTCGCGGCGAGCGAGTTCAGGACGTCCACCGGCGCGGAGGTGCGGTTCTTCATGCCGGTGCTGAACGTGCCGTTCCGGCTGATCTTCGCCTACAACCCGCGCCGCGCCTTCATCCTGGACAGCACGCTCCAGCCGCAGAGCGCGTTCGCGTTCAAGTTCGCCGTGGGTTCGACCTTCTAGGGAGTGACCGCCGAGGATGCGCGTCGACGACCGTCAACCGAGCATGAGAGAGAAAGGGACTCTAGTGATGAGACGCTTCACCGTTGCCGTGGGACTCAGCTTGGTGCTGGGAGCTGCAGTACCGACACTCGCAATCGCCCAGGCCAAGCCGACGACGCCTGCGACCGCCACCCAGAAGCCGGCGACGCAGACGACGGCTCCGGCGCAGAAGCCGGCCACCCCGCCGGCAGCCCCGCAGGCCGCGCCGCAGCCGGCGAAACCGTTCCCCGAGGGGGCGAAGATCGCGTACATCAACATCCCCCGCATTGCGGCCGAGTCGTCCGAGGGCAAGGCCTCGACGGCGAAGGTCAAGGCGCTTCAGGAGAAGAAGCTTGCCGAGCTGAACGTCAAGAACAAGGCGCTCGAGACCGCCCAGCAGAAGCTGAGCAGCGGCGGCCTGCTCAGCGAAGAAGCTCGTGCGGCCACGCAGAAGGAAGCCGAGAAGATCCAGGTCGAGATCCAGCGCCTCCAGCAGGACGCCGACGCCGAACTGCAGGAACTGCAGCAGCAGCTTCAGGGAGACTTCCAGCGCAAGCTGTCGCCCATCATCCAGCAGATCTGCGTCGAGAAGGGGCTGCACATGCTGCTGAGCCTCGAGGGCGGCATCGTGTGGGCCGACCCGGGTCTCGACTTGACGCCCGAGCTCATCAAGCGGTTCGACGCCGCCACGGCGGGCGCCGCCAAGTAGCAGGCACCCTCTCGGACGACCGGGCCGCTGCCCGCCGGTCTGAGTCGCGCCTCGGTAGAACGTGCGCGCGGGCGGCGGGAGCGCCGGGGCCCGCGGGCCCGCGCCGCCGCGCCCGGGCCGCGTGTCGCCGGGTTCCCGTCCTCCGGTTGACTGAGGGTGACGACACTCGTGCACGCCGACACCATTCCGCTGCTCGTTGACCGGCTCCGCTACCGGTATCCCTCGCTCCTCATCGACGCCGTGACCGAGCACGTGCCGGGCGAACGCGTGGTCGCCGTCAAGAACGTCGCCGTCGACGAGGTCTACTTCCAGGGCCATTTCCCCGACACGCCGCTGATGCCCGGCGTCCTGATGGTCGAGACGCTGGCCCAGGTGGCCGCCTACCTCCTCCTGCACCGCGCCAGCGGCCGGCCGGACTCCCGGGCGATGCTGCGCGGCGTCAACGACGCCAAGTTCCGGCGGCAGGTGGTGCCGGGCGACCGGGTCCGTGTCGAGGTCGTGCGGCGCAGGACCCGCGGCCCGGTGTCGCTGCTCCGCGGCTCGGCGCACGTCGGCGGGCACCTCGTGATCGAGGCCGACCTGTTCATGGCCGTCGAGCCCGACCCGGCGTCGATCGATCCGACGGCGATCGTCAGCCCCGGCGCGGTCGTCGGCGAGGGCACGACGATCGCGCAGCACGTGGTCGTCGGGCCCAACGTCCGCATCGGCCGGCGCTGCCGCATCGGCGCCTCCACCGTGATCGACGGCTGGACCGAGATCGGGGACGACAACGAGATCGCGCCGTTCGTGTCCATCGGCCTCGCGCCGCAGCACCTGCGGTACGCCGGCCAGCCGACGCGCGTCCTGATCGGGACGGGGAACATCATCCGCGAGTTCGTCACCATCCACCGCGGGACGGCGGAGGGGGCCGGGCTGACCCGGATCGGCGATCGCAACCTGCTCATGGCCTACGTGCACGTCGCCCACGACTGCCGCGTCGGGAACGAGACGATCCTGGGCAACGCCGCCACCCTTGGCGGCCACGTGCACGTCGAGGACTTCGCCAACATCAGCGCCTTCTCGGGCGTGCACCAGTTCTGCCGCGTCGGCCGCCATGCCTTCATCGGCGGCTACTCGGTCGTCACCAAGGACGCGATGCCGTTTGCCAAGACGGTGGGCAACCGCGCGCGCATCTACGGCGTCAACACGATCGGCCTCGAGCGCCGCGGCTTCCCGCCCGAGACGATCGCCAGGCTGAAGCGCGCGTACCGGTACCTGCTCGTCTCGAAGCTGAACACCACGATGGCCGTCAACCGGATCCGTTCCGACCCGTCGCTGGTCTGCCCCGAGGTCGAGTACCTGACCGAGTTCATCCGGGGGTCGAACCGCGGCGTGCTGCTGCGCCGGCCGACGCACCGGACCGACGAGCCTGAGGTCGAAGAATAGCCCGCGACGCGGGACGGACCACACCGCCATGCGCATCGGCCTCATCGCCGGCAACGGCCGGTTTCCGTTTCTGGTGCTCGACGCGGCCCGCCGGCTGGGCCACGAGGTCACCATCGTCGCCATCCGGGAGGAGGCGTCGCCGGAACTGGACGAGGCGGCGGCGAGGGAACCGCGGGCCGAGATCGCCTGGCTGTCGCTCGGCGAGCTCAGCCGCTGCATCGACACGCTGCGCGGGGCCGGCGTCACCCGCGCCGTGATGGCCGGCCAGGTCCGCCACGCCAGGATCTTCTCCGGCATCGTGCCGGACCCCCTCCTGCTCGCGGCGCTGCTCCGGCTGCGATCCAGGAACACCGACGCCCTCATCTCGGCCGTCGCCGGCGTGCTCGGCGACCACGGCATCGAGCTGCTCGACTCGACCGCGTTCCTCGCGCCGCTCCTCGCCGGACCGGGGCCGATTGCCGGGCGGCCCCCGACCGAAGGTGAGCGGGCCGATCTCGAGTTCGGGTGCCGGATCGCGGACGCGGTGGCCGGCCTCGACGTCGGCCAGACGGTCGTCGTCAAGGACAGGGCCGTCGTGGCGGTGGAGGCCATGGAGGGCACCGACGAGGTCATCGCGCGGGCCGGGCGCCTGGCGGGTGCGGGCACCCGCGTCGTGAAGGTGGCCAAGCCCGCGCAGGACATGCGGTTCGACGTGCCGGTGGTCGGCCTGCCGACCGTCGAGGCGATGCGCGAGGCCGGCGCCACCGCGCTGTCGGTCGACGCGGGCCGGACGCTGCTCTTCGATCGGGCCGAGCTGGTGACGGCCGCCGAGCGGGCCGGCATCGCGATTGTCGGGCGGGCGCGATGAACGCGCCATCCGCGCTGCGCGTCGCCGCCATCGGCGTCGGCTACCTCGGCCGCCACCACGCCCGCATCCTGGCCGGTCTGCCCGGCGTGGCGCTGGTCGGCGTCGTCGACGTGAAGGCGGAACGGGCCGCCGAAGTGGCGGCGGCGTGCGGGTCGCGGCCGTTCACCCGCGCCGAGGACGTCTACGGCGAGGTGGACGCGGTGTCGATCGCCGTGCCCACGGCGGCGCATCTCGAGACGGCGCTGCCGTTCCTCGAACGGGGCATCCCGGTGCTCGTCGAGAAGCCGCTGGCGCGGTCGGTCGGGGACGCGGACCGGCTGATCGCCGCGGCCGAGGCGCGGGGCGCGGTGCTCGCCGTCGGCCACACCGAGCGGTTCAACCCGGCGGTGGCCGTCGCGTCGCGCCACGTGCGCGACCCCCGGTTCGTCGAAGTCCACCGCCTCGGCACCTTCCCCGAACGCAGCCTCGACATCGACGTGGTCTTCGACCTGATGATCCACGACCTCGACATCGTCCTCTCCCTCGCAGGAACCGAGGTCGAGTCGGTCGAGGCGGTGGGGGTCCCGGTGCTGACCGGTCGGGTCGACATCGCCAACGCGCGCCTGCGGTTCGGGAACGGGTGCGTCGCCAACATCACGGCGAGCCGGATCAGCCGCGAGCGGGTGCGGAAGATCCGGTTCTTCCAGGCCGACGCCTACGTGTCGATCGACTACGCGGCCCAGGAGGTCGAGATGTATCGGCTGGTCCGGGGCGGCGGCGACCAGCCGACGATCGAGGGGGGGCGGCTCGAAGTGACCCGCGAAGAGCCGCTGGCGCGCGAACTGGCGGATTTCGTGGGCGCCGTGCGGGATGGCCGCCCGCCGCTCGTCACGGGCCGGGACGGCCGCCGCGCGCTGGAGCTGGCCGAGCGCGTCGCGGGCCGCATGGCGGCGGGAGCCTGACGGCGATGTCGATCGACAAGCGCCCCGCACGCGTCGCGGCGATGTTCGACGCCATCGCGGCCCGATACGACCTGCTGAACCATCTCCTGAGCGCCGGGCTCGACCGGCGGTGGCGGCAGCGTGCGATCCGGTCGCTTCGGCTCACTGGCGGCGAGCGGGTGGTCGACGTGTGCACGGGCACCGGCGACGTCGCCCTGGCGGCGATCGACGCGCGTCCGGGAGCGTCGCGCGTGGTCGGCATCGACTTCTCGGCCGAGATGCTGCGTCTTGGCGGCGAGAAGGTGCGGGCGCGCGGCGGGGCCGGACGAATCCTTCTCGCCCGCGGCGACGCGACGAAGCTGCCGCTGCCGTCCTCGTCGATGGACGCGGCGACGGTCGCCTTCGGCATCCGCAACGTCGAGCAGCCCGAGCGGGGGCTGGCCGAGATGCGCCGCGTGCTCCGGCCGGGTGGGCGGCTGGCGATCCTCGAGTTCTCCATCCCGGCGTTCCGGCTCGTGCGTGCCGTCTACCTGCCGTACTTCCGCCACGTGCTGCCCCGGGTTGGTGGCCTGGTGTCCGGACACGGGTCGGCGTACACCTACCTGCCGGCGTCGGTCGGCAGCTTCATCGCGCCGGAGACGATGCTCGACTACCTCCGGGCGTGCGGGTTCGTCCGGGTGTCGGCGACGCCGCTGTCGTTGGGCATCGTGATGCTCTACACGGCCGAGAAGTGAGGGAATTCGGCGGCCGGGAGGCCAAAGCGGACCGGGTGGCGTCTATAATGGGGAAAGGTCCTGCCAGCGCCTGCCAGCCCCGGCGGTCCTTCGACGCCGGCGCGCGATAGGTTGTGGTCCCCGATGTACTTCGACTTCTACGACGATCGCCCGGACTACGAGGCGCTGAGCCGCGAATACGCTCGGTTGGAGGACCTCCTTCACCTGATCATCGCGGTGGCGGTGGCCGTGTTCATGGACATCGTCGCCATCATCGCGATGGTCTACCTCGCGTCACTGCCGCCGAGCGACGCGGCCAAGCGGGCCGCGATGCTCGCGGCGCAGCGCGAGCCGAACCCGCGCTTCGTGTTCATGGCGCCGGCTATGGACCGCGCGTCCCGCGACGCGTCCTCCCGCGCGGCCGCGTCGGACATCAACCGCCGGGCCGCCTCGCGCGAGCGCGCCCCCAAGCCGACCAACGACATGCCGTTCTCCCGCGGCAACACGCCCGAGATGGTGGAGCAGCGGTCGTTCATGACGCCGCCGCAGGTGGCCAGGACCCAGCCGGGCCAGGACCCGTCTCAGCGGCCGGGCCAGAACGGCGAGAACGGCCAGAACGGGTCGCCGCTGACGAGCCTGCTGGGCCAGCCGCTCGGCGCGCCGCGCGACGGCGGCCCCGGCGCGGCGGGCGCCCCGGGTCCGCTGTCGGCCGCCGTGGCCAACCCCTTCCGCTACGCGCCCGGCGACGTGTTCAACAACCCCGGCGGGACCGGGGGCGAGCCGCAGGCCGACATCCAGTTCGATTCGAAGGGCGTCGAGTTCGGGCCGTGGCTGCGCCGCTTCATCGCCCAGATCAAGCGCAACTGGCTGATCCCGATGGCGGCCATGACGATGAAGGGGCACGTGGTGGTGACCTTCAACGTCCACAAGGACGGCAGCATCACCGAGATCGACGTGCCGGGCCCCTGCCCGGTCCAGGCCTTCAACCGCGCCGCGCAGGGGGCGCTCATCGCGTCGAACCCGACGCAGCCGCTGCCGGCCGAATACCCGGTCGAGCACTGCTTCTTCACGGTGACGTTCTACTACAACGAGACGCCGCCGTATCGCTGACGGCCCTGAGCCCCCTGAGCCTTGAGCCCTGAGCCTTGAGCCTTTCTATGACTCGCACCGAGCAGGGCGGCCTGCTGACGCTCGCCTCGCTCCTCGTGCTCTACGTGATCGGCCGCCTGCTGCTCGGCTGACGCCGTGACTGTCCCTTCCCGACCTCTCATCGCCGTGCTCGGCCCGACGGCGAGCGGCAAGAGCGCGCTCGCGATCGCGCTCGCCGCGCGCTACGGCGGCGAGATCATCAGCTGCGACTCGGCTGCCGTCTACCGCCGGTTCGACATCGGCACCGACAAGGTGTCGTTCGCGGAGCGGCGGGGGATCCCGCACCACCTGATCGACGTCGCCGATCCCACCGACGACTACACGGCCGCGCGCTTCGGCCGCGACGCCGCGGCGGCCGTGCGGGACATCCTCGCGCGGGGCCGGTTGCCGGTGCTCGCCGGGGGGACCGGCTTCTACTTCCGCGCGCTCACCCGCGGGCTGTTTCCCGGCCCGGCGCGGGACCAGGCGCTGCGCGACCGGCTCGGCGCGGTCGCCGCCCGCCGCGGCTCGCCCTTCCTGCACCGCATGGTCGCGCGCGTCGACCCGGCGTCGGCCGAGCGCATCCAGCCGCGCGACCTCGTCCGGCTCGTCCGCGCGCTCGAGGTGTACTTCCTCACCGGCAAACCGCTCACGGCCCACTTCGCGGCCACCGTGTCGCCCTTGCCCGGGATGCGCACGGTCGGTCTCCTGATCGACGTGCCGGCGCCGGTGCTGAACGAGCGGATCGCCCGGCGCGTGGACGAGCAGTTCAGGCGCGGGCTCGTCGACGAGGTGCGGGCGCTCCTCACCGCCGGCGTGCCGCCGGCCGCCCGGCCGTTCGGCAGCCTCGGCTACCGCCAGGCGCTCGAGCTCGTGCGCGGACTGCGCGACGAGGCGGAGACGCGCGAACTCATCGCGCGCGAGACGCGGCACTACGCCCGCCGTCAGTTGATCTGGTTCCGCAAAGAGCCTAACCTACACACGATACCCGGCCCGGGCGATCGTGACGAGGCGCTGGAGACCGCGACGCGAGTGCTCGACCGGGCCCTGTGCGCGTTGGACGCCCGCGGCGAGGAGATCTCGTAATGCCATCATCGTCAGATACGAAGCCGGCGGTCACGACGCCGAACATCCAGGACGCGTTCCTCAACCACGCGCGGCGCGACCGGTCGGCCGTGCGCTTCCGCCTGATCGACGGCTCCGAGTTCGAGGGGCGCATCAAGAACTTCGACCGCTTCGCGGTCATCGTGGAGCGGGACGGCGCCGACCAGCTGATCTTCAAGCACGCCATCGCGACCATCACGGCGTCGCGCGCGGTCACCAGCTACTACAACCACCCAGCCCAGTGACCACGGCGACCTTCTCGCGCGTCATCGTCATCGTGCTCGACAGCCTCGGCGTCGGCGAGATGGCCGACGCCGCGGACTACGGCGACCAGGGCAGCAACACGCTCGGGAACATCGCCCGCCGGGTGAGGCTCGAGATCCCGGCGCTGCGCGGGCTCGGGCTCTCGCGCATCGTGGACCTGCCCGGCGCGCCCCCGGTGGCGGACCCCGCCGCCGCGTTCGGCCGGATGGCCGAGCGGTCGCCCGGGAAGGACTCGGTCACCGGCCACTGGGAGCTGATGGGTCTCACCATGGACCGCCCGTTCCCGGTGTACCCGCACGGCTTCCCCGACGAGATCATCCGCGAGTTCGAGCACCGGATCGGCCGCCGGTCGATCGGCAACCTCGTCGCGTCGGGCACGGTCATCATCGACGAGCTCGGCCCCGAGCACATGCGCACCGGCTCGCCGATCGTCTACACGTCGGCCGACAGCGTCTTCCAGATTGCGGCGCACGAGGAGATCATCCCGGTCCCCGAGCTGTACCGCGAGTGTGAGATCGCCTACGACATCATGGTGAAGGGCCACGGGCTCGGCCGCGTCATCGCGCGGCCGTTCGTCGGCATCCCTGGGTCGTTCCACCGGACGTCGAACCGCCACGACTACGCGATGCCGCCGATCGGCGAGACGCTGCTCGATCGCCTGGCCGCCGCCGGTGTGCCCACGTTCGCGATCGGCAAGATCGTCGACCTCTTCGCCGGGCAGGGCGTCGCCGCGTCGGTGCACACCGTGTCGGACGACGACGGCATGGACCAGGTCGAGCAGGCGTGCGCCGAGCGGCCTCGCGGCCTCGTCTTCGCCAACCTCGTGGACTTCGACACGGTGTACGGCCACCGGAACAACGTCGAGGGCTACGCGATGAACCTGGAGCGGTTCGACGCGCGGCTCTCCGAACTGCTGCCGCGCCTTCGGCCGGACGACCTGCTGGTGCTGACGGCCGATCACGGCAACGACCCGACGACGCCCAGCACCGACCATTCGCGCGAACACGTGCCGCTGCTCGTCTGCGGCGCGAGGGTGAAGGCCGGCGTCGACCTCGGCACGCGGTCGACGTTCGCCGATCTCGGCCAGACGCTGGCCGAGGTGTTCGGCGTGGGCCCGCTCGCGCACGGGACGAGCTTCCTGGCCGAGATTGGCTGACGCTGCCCCATGACGATCCGCGAAGATCTGGAAGCGCGCGAACGGCAGTTCCTCGCCCCCGAGGCGGCGCTCAGCGCCCGAACGCGGGGCCGGCTGCGGCCCGAGCCCGAGGACGACATGCGGCCGGCCTTCCAGCACGACCGCGACCGGATCCTCCACTGCAAGTCGTTCCGCCGCCTCAAGCACAAGACGCAGGTCTTCTTCTCGCCCGAGGGGGACCATTACCGCACGCGCCTCACGCACACGCTCGAGGTGTCGCAGATCGCCCGGACCGTCGCCAAGTCGCTCCACCTGAACGAGGACCTGACCGAGGCGATCGCCCTCGGCCACGACCTCGGGCACACCCCGTTCGGCCACTGGGGCGAGCGCGTCCTCGACAAGCTGATGACCGGCGGCTTCACGCACACCGCCCAGAGCCTTCGTGTCGTGGACCTGCTCGAGCGCGACGGGCAGGGCCTCAACCTCACGTGGGAGGTGCGCAACGGCATCGCCCGCCACTCGAAGGGGAAGTCGGGCTCGCCGACCGGCGGCGACGAGCTGGCCGCGACGCTCGAGGGGCAGTCGATCCGCGTGTCGGACCTCATTGCCTACGTCAACCACGACACCGACGATGCGATCCGGGCGGGGCTGCTCGTCGAGGAGTCCCTGCCGGCGTCGGCCGTGCAGCGGCTCGGCCGGTCGCCGTCCGAACGGATCGGCCGGATGGTGCGCGACGTCGTCCTGACCACGCGCGAGGCCGGCCTCGACCGGATTCGCATGAGCGACGCGGTGACGTCGGCCACCCTCGAGCTGCGCGCGTTCCTGTTCGGCGCGGTCTACGAGAAGGGGGCCTCGACGTCCGAGTTCCGGAAGGCGGCGGACATCCTGGGCCTCCTCTGGGAGAAGGTCCACCAGCGCCCCGACGAGTTCCTGGAGAAGCGGACGATCGAGCGCGACGGCATCGACGCGGCGGCGCGCGACTTCCTCGCCGGGATGACCGATCGGTACGCGGTGGGTCTGTTCGAGCGGCTGTTCATCCCCCGGCCGTGGGTCGAACCGGCCGGCGCGTGGCAGCGCGACTGACGGCACCGAACCGGCGGTATCTTTCCATCTTGCGATCGGGCGATCTCGGCTGACGGCTGACGACTGACGGCCGCGCCGGAGGGCCGTGGCGAGGCGAGTCCGTCGGTTGAGTTCCGTCAGCCTGTGATCGTCGCCGCGCTGAGGTCTTAACATCGTCGGTGGCGCAATATGGCATCAGTTCAAGAGCGCGCGGTTGTCGTGGTTGTCTTTGTTGCGCTGCTGGCGGCGTCCCGGACTTTCGCCGGACCGGTCAACGGGCGTGTGCAGGACGCGGCTGGAGCCGCCGTTGCGAATGCGTCCGTGAGATTGACGGGCCACGGGGTCGACGTCACTGCCAAGAGTGACAAGACGGGGCAGTACAAGTTTGCCAAGGTGCGGCCGGGGACCTACCAGGTGACCGTGACTTCGCCCGGCTTCAAGCGTATATCCAAGGGCGTGACAATCGGAGCATCGCCCACGACAACGGATTTCGTCTTGCTGTTGGACGCCACCGATTACATCGCCACAGCCACCGGAGACGTTCCCGTTATCATGGACATGGACGTGACGCCAGACGGGCCGGCCCCGCCTTTTCCCTTGCGGTCGTGGGTCGAGCAGTCTGACGCGGTGCTCCACGTCGTACTGGGCAAAGGAACGGGCAGAGTGCAGGAAACCGAATTGGGCAGGGTCGTGTGCACCGAGTACAACACGAAAGTGGTTGAGGTGCTAAGAGCGCCATTACCCGGTGGGCCGATCGGCAGCTCTGTTGACTTCCTCCAGCCGTACGTTGGGGCCGTGACGGTCAACGGCAGAACGTCCACGGCGTCTCGGGACCCGTACTTGGAAGGTACCGAAGCCGTTGCGTTCCTGGAGTGGGACCAGACAGCATCGCGTCTCATCATGACTGCAAGGCCGTTGATCGTAGTACGCGACGGACGCGTGTATGCCGACAGCACTGTTGCGCCTGCCGACTATCCGGATGGTGCAGCGCTCGGCGACCTCTCGTCTGCTGTGAGAAGTCTGATGAAGACTCCACGCTAGACGACGCTAGACGTCATCCCCCCGAGCCGCGCGACGTGACGTGGGCAACGACCTGGCGGCACCATTTCCAAGCCGACATCGCCGGAGCAGCAATCCGCCGTTCCGCCGCGGCCTCCATCTGGAGAAGACTCTGTCCCCTTGGAGGCGGTCATTCCGTCTTGAGCCTCTGGCTCCACGGCCTGGGCTGGCAGGCCGGCAAATCCACTCGGTCGCCTCGCGGCCTCGCTCAGGGCACCGCGAGCATCGTCGAGGGGTGAAGGCCACGCCCTACATCCGGTCGCGGCCGCTGTCAGCTACTCTGCTTCCCTCCGGCTGCGAGCCGTCAGCCGTCAGCCGTCAGCCGTCAGCCGTCAGCCGTCAGCCGTCAGCCATGCAACCGTGGTATTATCGTAAGTCTGTCCCTGACGGACGTTTGTACGCTGGATGCCTGACCTACTTCTCGACCTGAGCCGCATGCGGGAGGCGCGCGAGCGCGTCGACCGAACCCTCGATCCGTCGGCGCTGCCGATGGCCGACCCGGCCGAATTCTCGGTCGCGGCGCCGGTGCACCTGGCGTTCGAGATCTTCAAGGATGGCAGCCAGTTCCACCTGGTCGGGCGGGTCGAGTCGGCCCTCAGGCTGACCTGCGGGCGCTGCCTCGAGGAGATGACGCTCCCGGTGGACCTGCCGTTCGACTTGCTCTACCTCCCGCACCGCGAGAACGCCGGCGAGGGCGAAGCCGAGGTCGAGGACGACGACCTGACGACCGCCTTCTACCGGGACGACGAGATCGACCTGGGGCAGCTCGTCGTGGAGCAGTTCCTGCTCGCGCTCCCGATGAAGCCGCTGTGCCGCGAGTCCTGCCGCGGCCTGTGCCCCGAGTGCGGGACCAACCTCAACACGGCCACCTGTTCCTGCGAGCACGCCTGGACCGATCCGAGGCTCGACGGCCTCAAATCGCTCCTGGACAAGGACGACCCGAAGGTTTGACTCCGGGGGGCGGCGCAGGGTACAAAATCCTCTTTCCAGACGACAGCAGACAGGCGGGATAGCATGCCAAATCCAAAGAGACGACACTCCAAGGCGCGCGGCCGAAAGCGCCGCACGCACGACGCCCTCAGCCCGGTCGCGCTGGCCGAATGCCCGCAGTGCCATGAGGCCAAGCTCTCGCACCAGGTGTGCCCGCACTGCGGGTTCTATCGGGGCCGGCAGGTCCGCGAAGTCAAGGAAGGGTAGCCGGCGTCGGGCACCGGAGGCTGCGCGATGATCCGGATAGCCGTCGACGTGATGGGCGGCGATCGCGGGCCCGCGACTATCCTCGAGGGCGCGCTCGACGCGGCGCGGGAGGGCGGCCTGTCGCTCTCCCTCGTCGGCGACGAGCCGCTTCTCCGGGGCTTGCTCGCGAGCCGGTTCGACCCCGGTCCGCTCGACATCGACATCCTCCACGCCGCCGACGCGGTGGGCATGGGCGAGCCGCCGACCGCCGCCCTTCGCCGGCGCCCGGAGGCGTCAATCCGTGTGGCGGCGGCCGACGTGGCGTCGGGCCGCTCGGCGGCGCTGTTCAGCGCCGGCAACACCGGGGCCACCGTGATGGCCGCGCATGCGGCGTTCGGCATGCTCGGCGGGGCCGACCGTCCCGCGCTGGCGGCGATCGTGCCGACCCGGCGGTCGTCGGCCGTCCTGCTCGACGTGGGCGCCAACGTCGAGTGCCGTCCCCAGCACCTCGTGCAGTTCGCGGCGATGGGGGCGGTCTACGCGCACCTCGCGCTCGGCGTCGCGCGGCCCCGGGTGGGGCTGCTGTCGATCGGCGAGGAAGAAACCAAGGGCAACGATCTCACCCGGGAAGCCCACCGGCTGTTGAAGGCGGGCAGCCTCGAGTTCGTCGGCAACGTCGAGGCCCGGCAGGTGTACGCCGGCGGCGCCGACGTCATCGTCTGCGACGGGTTCACCGGGAACATCGCCCTCAAGGTGTGCGAGGGGCTCGTCGAGCTGATGGGGGAGCTGCTGCGCGACGGCGTGGCGAGGCTCGGTCCCGAGTTGGCGGGGGCGGTCGGGCCGGTGCTGTTCGACCGGTTCGAGCACCGGGTGGACGACGCGGAATACGGCGCGGTGCCGCTGCTCGGCGTCGCGGGGCTCGCGCTGATCGGGCACGGCCGCTCGTCGGCGAAGGCGGTGCGCCAGGGAATCCTGGCGGCCGGGCGATTCGCGTCGGAAGGATTCATCGGCCGGCTCGAGCAGGAGCTGGCGTCAGCAGGAGTATCGCACCGGTGATCGGATTCATCTTCCCGGGACAGGGCTCGCAGGCGGTCGGCATGGGAAAGGCGCTCGCGGACGCGTTCGACGTCTGCCGCGAGACGTTCGCCGAGGCGGATGCCGCCCTCGGCGAGCCGCTCAGCCGCCTGATCTTCGAGGGACCCGAGGACCAGCTTCGCCTGACCGAGAACACGCAGCCCGCCATCCTGACGGTGAGCGTCGCCGCCAGCCGGTTGCTCGCCTCGCGCGGGTTCCAGCCGGCGTTCGTGGCCGGACACAGCCTGGGCGAGTACTCGGCGCACGTGTGCGCCGGCACGTTCGACTTCGCCGACGCCGTCCGGATCGTGCGCCGGCGCGGCCGGTTCATGCAGGAGGCGGTGCCGGTCGGCCGCGGCGCGATGGCGGCGGTGATGGGCCTCGATGCCGGGGACGTGGCCCGCGCGTGCGCGGACGCCGCCGAGGGCGACGTGGTGAGCCCGGCCAACATGAACATGCCGGGGCAGGTGGTCATCGCCGGGACCACCGAGGCCGTGGCGCGGGCCGGGGAGCGGGCCAAGGCCCTCGGCGCCAAGCGGGTGGTGCCGCTGAGCGTGAGCGCCCCCTTCCACTGCGCGCTCATGAAGCCGGCCGAGGATCGCCTGGCCCCCGAGCTGCGCGCCCTCGCGGCGCGCGACCCCCGGGTGCCGGTCGTCGCCAACGTCGACGCCCAGCCGAAGCGAGACGCGGCGTCGGCCATCGACGCGCTGGTGCGGCAGGTGTCGTCGCCCGTCCGGTGGGAGGACGTGATGCGGCGGCTTGCATCCGAGGGCGTCCGCAAGTATGTTGAAGTGGGTCCGGGCACGGTGCTGTGCGGCCTCGGAAGGAAGATCGACCGGGACGCGTCGTTCGCGAGCTTCGAGGACCCTGCCGGCCTCGAGAAGGTGGCCGCCCTGTTCGCGTAGAGCCGGTCCGCGGCGTTCCCCCGGAGGGCATGCGCGGTCGTCCGGTTCGCCGTCGGGTCGGGGAGCGGAGAGATGATGTTCGATCTGACCGGGAAGGTGGCAGTCGTCACGGGCGCGTCGCGGGGCATCGGGCGCGCGATCAGCGAGGCGCTGGCGCGCCAGGGCGCGCTGGTGGCCATGACCGACGTCCTCGGCGACGCGGCCGTCCAGTCGGCGCACGAGATCGTGGCCTCGGGCTTCAAGGCCGAGGGGTACACGATGGACGTCACCAGCGCGGAGGGCGTGCAGGCGACCGTCGCGTCGATCGTCGAGCGGCACGGCCGGATCGACATCCTCGTCAACAACGCCGGGATCGTCCGCGACATGGTCGCGCTCCGGCTCAAGCGCGAGGACTGGGACCTGGTGCTGAAGGTGAACCTGACGGGCACCTTCACCTGCACGCAGGCCGTCCTGCGCACGATGATGCGCCAGCACGGCGGGCGGATCATCAGCATCAGCTCGGTGGTGGGCCAGATGGGCAACGCCGGGCAGTCGAACTACGCCGCGTCCAAGGCGGGCATCATCGGCTTCAGCAAGTCGATGGCGCGCGAGCTGGCCGTGCGCGGCATCACCGTGAACGTGGTGGCCCCCGGGCTAATCGACACCGACATGACCCGCGGGTTGCCGGAGAACGTGCGGAACGAGTGGGCGTCGATGGTTCCGCTCGGCAGGCTCGGCACCGCGGAGGACGTCGCCTCGGCCGTTTGTTTCCTGGCGACCGACGAGGCGTCCTATATCTCGGGGCAGGTCCTCGCCGTCAATGGCGCGATGTACACCTAGGAGGATGAATGGCCGCGGTTGCTGACAAGGTCAAGAGCATCATCGTGGAACAGCTGGGCGTGGACGAAGAGGAAGTGACCCCGGAGGCGTCGTTCGTGGACGACCTGGGCGCCGACTCGCTCGACACCGTCGAACTCGTCATGGCCTTCGAAGAGGAGTTCGGCATCGAGATCCCCGACGAGGACGCCGAGAAGATCACGCGCGTCAAGGACGCGGTGGACTACATCGACGCCCACGCCAAGGCCAAGAAGTAGGCGGCCGGCGGGGCGTCGGGGAACGGCGGGCCCGCCCGGCGGCGGGCGTGCCCGCGGCAGCGGTGTCGGCCGGCGCGCGGCCTCGCGCGGCGCGGCCGCCTCGATGGAGGGTGCGTGAGCAGGCGAGTCGTCATCACGGGGATCGGCCTCGTCTCGTCGGTCGGGATCGGAACGGAAACCTGCTGGCGGAACCTCGTCGAGGGGCGCAGCGGCGTGGCCCGCATCACCCGGTTCGACCCCGCCGGCTTCGACGCGCAGATCGCCGCCGAGGTCAAGGGGTTCGACCCGCTCCAGTTCGTCGAGAAGAAGGAAGTCAAGAAGATCGACGTCTTCATCCAGTACGCGATCGCGGCCTCGCAGTTCGCCATGGACGACGCCGGTCTCGCGATCGGGCCCGCCAACGCGGGCCGCGTCGGCGTCTTCATCGCGTCCGGCATCGGCGGGTTCGCCACGATCGAGCGCGAGCACAGCAAGCTGCTCGAGGGCGGCCCGGGCCGGATCTCCCCGTTCTTCATCCCCGCCTCGATCGTCAACCTCGCCGCCGGCCACGTGTCGATCCGTTTCGGCGCCAAGGGGCCCAACCTGGCCACCTGCACGGCGTGCTCCGCCTCGGCGCACGCCCTCGGGGAGGCCTGCGCGATTATCCGCCGCGGCGACGCCGACGCGATGATCGCCGGCGGCTCGGAAGCCGCCATCACGCCGATGGGCGTCGGCGGCTTCGCCGCGATGCGCGCCCTCTCGACGCGCAACGACGAGCCCGAGAAGGCCAGCCGGCCGTTCGACGCCGAGCGGGACGGCTTCGTGATCGGCGAGGGATCGGGCGTGCTGGTGATCGAGGAACTCGGCGCCGCGCTCGCCCGCGGAGCCCGGATCTACGCCGAGATGGTCGGCTACGGCGCCTCGGCCGACGCCTTCCACATCACCGCCCCCTGCGAGGACGGCGACGGCGCTGTCCGCGCCATGCAGGCGGCGCTCGGCGGGATCGACCCGTCCGTGGTCGACTACATCAACGCCCACGGGACCTCGACCCCGCACAACGACCGGATCGAGACGCGGGCGATCAAGCGGTGCTTCGGCGACCACGCCGGCCGGGTGGCCATCTCCTCGACCAAGTCGATGACCGGCCACGCGCTCGGCGCCGCCGGCGCGCTCGAGGGCGGCATCACCGCCCTGGCGATCCACCACCAGCTGGTGCCGCCGACGGTCAACCTCGAGCACCCGGACCCCGACTGCGACCTCGACTACGTGCCCAACGTCGCCCGCCCGGTGGCGATCACATACGCGATGTCGAACTCGTTCGGTTTCGGCGGCACCAACGCCGTGCTCCTCTTGAAGCGGTTCGAGCAGTAGGGGGCGTGTTCGGAAATCGGCGTACGTCTTACGCCTCACGTCTTACGCCCGTGTCACGCGTGACGGGTGCATTCCGGAGACGTAGGGCGCAAGGCGTAGGGCGGACGGCGTAGGCCGTAAGGCGCGTTCAGACGAGGCGGAGTTCTCGGTTTCGGTGACCTGTATGAAGATTGCCGTCTGTATCAAGCAGGTGCCTTCTCGCGACTGGCAGCCGCGCGTCGACGAGTCGAAGACGTGGGTGCGGGACGGGGAGGCGGCCTTCGAGATGAACGAGCCGGATGCCTACGCGCTCGAGGAGGGCCTGCGCTTGAAGGAGCGCCACGGCGGGGAGGTCGTCGTCTGCTCGGCCGGGCCGGCGCGCGTCAGCCAGGTCATCCGCGAGGCGCTCGCCCGCGGGGCGGACCGCGCCATCCACGTCGAGGCCGACGGTCTCGCCTCGGCCGACGGGTCGGCCGTGTCCGGCGTCCTCGCCGACGCGATGCGCGACGAAGCGTTCGACCTCGTGCTGACCGGCCTCCAGTCCGACGACCAGGGGCTGGCGCAGGTGGGCGTCGCGCTCGCCGAGCGGCTCGGCGTGGCGCACGCGACGATCATCATGGACGTGAAGGTGGAGGACGGCGCCCTGCGCGTCAAGCGCGAGCTCGAGGGCGGCTGGTTCCAGTGGGTGGCCATGCCGCTGCCCGCGGTGCTCACGATCCAGAGCGGGATCAACCAGCTGCGCTACGCCACGCTCAAGGGGATCATGGCCGCGAAGAAGAAGGAAATCCGCAAGGTCGCCGCCTCGAACCACCCGTCGCGCCAGCGGATCGTGAACCTCTACGCGCCGAAGCGAACCAAGCAGGCGCAGATCATCGGCGGCTCGGCCGCCGAGGCGGCGAAGGAACTCGTGAAGCGGCTGCGGGACGAGGCGAGGGCCATAGACTGACAGCCGGCCGACGACCGACGGCCTGGCCGTGAGCCGCCGTCAGCCGTCAGCCCGTGAGGCGTAAGGCGCAAGGCGTAAGGCGGAGAGAGACCTATGATTCTCGTCGTTGCCGAACAGCGTGATGGCCGGTTGAACCGCGCGAGCTGGGAGGCGATCGTCGCCGGGCAGCGTCTCGCCGCCAAGGTCGGCGGCATGCCGGTCAAGGTGGCCGTGCTCGGATCCGCCGTCGGCGAGGCCGCGGCGGAACTCTCCGCCGCCTCGGTGGCCGGGGTGCTGGCCGTCGAGCACGCGGCGCTCGAGCAGTACACGGCCGACGGGTTCGTCGGCGCGCTCGTGCCCCTGGTCACGAGCCTCGCGCCGACCTACGTGATCTTCGCCCATACTTACCAGGCGCGCGACTTCGTGCCCAAGCTCGCCGCCCGGCTCGATGCGGCGCTCGTCACCGACGTCGTCGGCCTGACCGACGCCGAGGGGCGACCGGCCTTCACGCGGCTCGTCTTCCAGGGCAAGCTCGCCGCCGACGTGCTGCCGGACGGGAACCCGCCCTACCTCGTCAGCTGCCAGGCGGGCGCGTTCGCGATCGACAGCCTCGAGCGCGGCGCCGCGCCGGCTCCCGTGTCCGTCGTCGCAGCCGAGGTCGACGCCGCCGCGATCAGGCAGAAGCCGGAGGCGCCGTTCCGCGAGGCCAAGCAGGCCGTGGACCTGTCGCAGGCCGCGCGGATCGTCGCCGTCGGGCGCGGCATCCGCGCACAGGACAAGCTGCCGCTGGCCGAGGAGTTGGCGAAGCTGCTCGGCGCGGAACTGGCCGCCTCGCGGCCGATCTGCGACGCCGGGTGGCTCCCGCCCGAGCGCCAGGTGGGCAGTTCCGGCCAGACCGTCTCGCCGAAGCTCTACCTCGCGCTCGGCGTGTCGGGCGCGATCCAGCACGCCGTCGGCATGAAGGCCTCGAAGACGATCGTGGCCATCAACAAGGATGCCGAGGCGCCGATCTTCGAGCTGGCCGACTACGGCATCGTCGGCGACATCTTCGACGTCGTGCCGGCGCTCATCAAGGAGCTCCAGAAGTAGTGCGCTCCGCCGCGGTCCTGGCCCTGCTCGTCGTCGTCTTCGTCGGGCTGTTCGTGGCGCAGGTGTGGACCCGCCTCCGCCTCGTACGGCGCGCGCCGGGGACGCTCCGGACCGACCGCGAGATCGAGCGGACGAAGCGCTTCGTGTGGGAAGTCCTGTTCCAGTCGAAGGTCATCGCGGAGAAGCCGCTCGTCGGCATCGCCCACGCTTTGGTCTTCTGGGGCTTCGTCACCTTCGCCGGCTACAGCGCCACCCAGTTCCTCAAGGGCCTCAGGGTCGTCGACCTGACGGGGACGGCGTTCTTCCACCTCTACGCCGTCGTGCTGGTGCCCTTCGCGCTGGGCGTCCTCGGCGGCATCCTGTTCCTGCTCGTCCGGCGCGTGGTGGTCCGGCCCGAGGCGCTCGGGCCGCTCTCGTGGGAGTCGGTGCTCATCGGCGCCTTCATCGCGGCGCTGATGGTCACCTTCCTCCTGGACTTCCGGCTGGAGCCCGGGCCCGCGGCCGAGGTGGACTGGTGGGTGCACGAGGGAATCATCCTCGTCTTCCTCGCGCTCATCCCGAATTCGAAACACTTCCACCTGGTCCTCTCGCCGGCGACCGTGTTCCTCGAGTCGCCGACGCTCGGCGAGGTGCGGAACCTGGACTTCGAGAAAGAGGAAGTCGGCACCGAGACGCTCGCCCAGCTCGAGAAGAAGCAGGTGCTCGACGCGTTCACCTGCGTCGAGTGCGGCCGGTGCCAGATGAACTGCCCGGCCTACGCGACCGGGAAGGCGCTCAACCCGAAGAAGCTCGTCCTCCAGAACGAGACGGCGCTCCTCGCCGGCCGGATGGACGCGAAGCTGGTCGAGGTGTACGACTCGGGCGTGCTGTGGCAGTGCACGACGTGCGGTGCGTGCGAGAACCAGTGCCCCGTCGGTATCGAGCACCTGCCGCTCATCATCGGCGCCCGCCGCGGATTGGTTTCGAACGGCGAGGCCCCCGGCGCGCTGGGCGCGATGTACAACCACCTCGAGCGGCGCGGCAACATCTGGGGGCTGACCTCCGACACCCGCCAGAAATTCGTCGAGTCGGCCGGCTTCGAGACGTTCGACCCGGCGCGCCACGAGTACCTGCTCTGGCTGGGTTGCGCGGGGTCGTACGAGGCGGACTTCCAGAAATCCCTTCGCGCGCTGGCCGACATCCTGCGCGCGCGGAAGGTGACCTTCGGCGTGCTGGCGAAGGAACGGTGCACGGGCGATCCGGCCAAGCGCACCGGGAACGAGTATCTCTTCCAGGAGCTGGCCGCGGCGAACATCGCCGACTTCAAGGCCGCTGGGGTGAAGAAGATCCTGACCTCGTGCCCGCACTGCCTGAAGACGATCGGCGAGGACTACCAGACATTCGGGTTCTCGGTCGAGATCGAGCACTCGTCGGTGATGGTCTCGAAGCTGGTCGGCGGCCGGCCCGCCGGCGCGCCCGACGAGGTCACGCTGCACGACCCGTGCTACCTCGCCCGCTACGCCGGGCACACCGAGGAGCCGCGCGACCTGCTCGCGCGCGTCGGGGCCGTCGTGAAGGACCCGGTCCGCTCGCACCATAACCCGTTCTGCTGCGGCGCCGGCGGCGGCCTGCTGTTCGAGGAGCACGAGGAGGGAACCCGCATCAGCGAGCGCCGACTCGAACAGCTCCAGGCGACGGGCGCGGCGACGATCGTCACCGCCTGCCCCTTCTGCACGATCATGCTCAAGGGAGCGCAGGCGAGCGCGAATGCGCCGGTCGAGATCGTCGACATGATGACCTACGTGGACGGCCGGTTGAAGGCGGCCGACGCGGCGGCGACCTCGCCCGCGCGGCCGGTCGGGCGGCAGGCGACGCCGTGAGCGACGCCGACTGGCGGGCGTCGCGCCTCAAGCGAGTGGAGGTCGCGGCCATCGCCGCCTTCGGCTACCCGGTCCTCGCGGCGCTCGGCCGCACGCTTCGCTGGCGCGAAGAAGGCGCCGACTGCCTCCAGTCGGTTCTCGCCTCCGGCCGCCAGCCGATCCTCGCGCTATGGCACGGGCGCATCCTCGCCGCCACGATCTACTTTCGCGACCGCGGCGTCGTCGCCATCACCAGCCAGAACTTCGACGGAGAGTGGATCGCCCGCATCATGCGGCGGTTCGGCTACCTGCAGGCGCGCGGATCGACGTCGCGGGGAGGGGGAAGGGCCCTGCTCCAGCTGACCCGCGACATGGCGGAAGGGATGACGACGGCTTTCACCGTCGACGGCCCGCGCGGGCCGGCCTACCAGGCGCAGCCAGGGGCCGTGTGGCTGGCGAAGGTCACCGGCAACCCGATCGTGCCGTTCCACGTCGAGGCCGCGCCCTGCTGGACCGCGCGCAGCTGGGACCGCGCGCAGATCCCGAAGCCCTGGAGCCGGTTGGCGATGGTGATCGGCGCGCCGCTCGACGTGCCCGCCGACGCGGACGAGACGACGATGGAGTCGAAGCGGGTCGAGCTCGAGCGGCGACTCGCGGATCTCGAGGGCCGGGCGGTGACTCTTCTCTCTTCGTAGGCAGTGGCGCAGGCCTGAAGGCCTGCGCTATCTGCGGATCGTACACAGTCTCCAGATAGCGCAGGGCTTCAGCCCTGCGCACCGGACACGGCCGCTCGCCGCTCGCCTCGAGCCGCCAGCCGCTCGCCGCTCGTCGCTCGCCGCGAGCCGCCAGTCGCGGGCCGCAAGTCGAATCGATATAATTGGCAGATTGTGCGCGAATACACTCCGCAGACGCTCGACCGCAAGTGGCAGGCCCGTTGGCAGGAGACCGGCGCCTTCGAGGTGACCGAAGATCCGTCGAAGCCGAAGTTCTACTGCCTCGAGATGTTTGCCTACCCGTCCGGGTACGCCCACGTCGGCCACGTTCGCAACTACATGATCGGCGACGTGATGGCGCGCCAGAAGCGGATGCGCGGGTTCAACGTGCTCCACCCGTTCGGGTGGGACGCGTTCGGCCTGCCGGCCGAGAACGCCGCCATCAAGCAGGGGATCCACCCCGAGCAGTCAACGCTGGCCAACATCGCCCACATGAAGGGGCAGCTCCAGCGCCTCGGGATCAGCTACGCGTGGAACCGCGAGATCGCCACCTGCCTGCCCGAGTACTACAAGTGGAACCAGTGGCTGTTCATCCGGATGTTCGAGCGCGGCCTGGCCTACCGCAAGCGCTCGACGGTGAACTGGTGCCCGAGCTGCCAGACCGTGCTCGCCAACGAGCAGGTCGTTGACGGCGGCTGCTGGCGTTGCGGCACCCTCGTCACCAGCCGCACGCTCGAGCAGTGGTTCCTGCGCATCACCCGCTACGCGCAGGAACTGCTCGACGCCACCGACCGGCTCACCGAGTGGCCCGAGAAGGTGCTGACGATGCAGCGGAACTGGATCGGGCGGTCGGAAGGCGCCCGGGTGAAGTTCGCGCTGCTGCCTCCCGGTGCAGACGCCGCGCCTCCGGCGCCGCCCGCGGCCGACGCGCCGGCCGTCGAGGTGTTCACGACGCGAATCGACACGATCTACGGCGCGACGTTCGTCCTGCTCGCCCCCGAGCACGACTGGATCGAGCGGTTCGCGGACGAGTCGGCCGACCCCGCGGCGTTCCGCGGCCAGGTCCAGCGGTTCCGCGCGCAGGACCGCACCAAGCGCCTGACGGGCGAAATCGAGAAGGAAGGCTTCTTCACCGGCCGCTACGCCGTCAACCCGTTCACCGGGTGCGCCGTGCCCCTGTGGGTCGCCAACTTCGTCCTCGGCGAGTACGGCACCGGCGCCGTCATGGCCGTGCCCGCGCACGACCAGCGCGACTTCGAGTTCGCCACGAAGTACACCCTGCCGATCGTCGTCGTCATCCAGCCGGAAGGGAAGCCCGCGCTCTCGGCCGGGACGATGACCGAGGCCTACGTCGAACCGGGGCGCGTGGTCGGCTCGGGAGGGTTCGACGGCCTCTGGTCGCCCGACGCCATCGGCACGATGGCCGAGGCCGCCGAGGCGCGCGGCATCGGCGAGCGGACCGTGCAGTTCCGGCTGAAGGACTGGGGGATCTCGCGCCAGCGCTACTGGGGCACGCCGATCCCGATGATTTACTGCGAGCACTGCGGCGTGATTCCCGTCCCGGACGACCAGCTCCCCGTCGTGCTGCCGGCGGTCACCGAGTTCACCGGCCGCGGCGACTCGCCGCTGGCGCAGGTGGAGGAGTGGGTCAACGTCTCGTGCCCGACGTGCGGCCGCCCCGCGCGGCGCGAGACGGACACGATGGACACGTTCGTCGATTCGTCCTGGTACTTCTACCGTTATTGCGACCCGCGCAACGACGAGCAGCCGTTCGCCCCGGCGGCAGTGAAGTACTGGTGCCCGGTCGACTTCTACAGCGGGGGCGTCGAGCACGCGATCCTGCACCTCATCTACTCGCGCTTCTTCTGCCGGGTGTTCCGCGACCTCGGGATGGTGGACCACGACGAGCCGTTCACGCGCCTGCTGACGCAGGGGATGGTCCTCAAGGACGGCAGCGCGATGTCGAAGTCGAAGGGGAACGTGGTGGACCCCGACGACATGCTGGCCCGCTACGGGGCCGACGCGCTGCGGCTCTACGTCATGTTCGTCGCGCCGCCCGAGAACGAGATCGAGTGGACCGACGCGGGGCTCGAGGGCAGCGCGCGGTTCCTGGCCCGGATCTGGCGCCTGGCCGACCAGTGGTGCGACGCGTTCCAGGGCCGGGCGGTGCCGGCGCCGTCGGGATTGACGCTCTCCGACGCGGAGCAGAACGTGCGTCGCGTGACACACGACACGGTCCGCCGCGTGACGCACGACCTCGACCCGCGCGTGCACCTGAACACCGTGGTGTCGGCGTTGATGGAGCTGGTCAACGAGCTGTACGCCTTCTCGGAGAACCACACCGGGACGGGCGTGCCGGGGCGGCGGACGAAGGGGGAGATGGCCCCGGTCGAGGAGCGTCCCGAGACGCTCGCGGTGCTGAAGGAATCGCTCGACGCGCTCGTGCTGATGCTGTCGCCGTTCGCGCCGCACACCGCCGAGGAGTTGTGGGAAATGCTCGGCCACGGCGGCGGCCTCTCGGCCGCGGCCTGGCCGTCCTACGACCCGGTGATCGCGCAGTCGAGCGAGGTCGTGGTCCCCGTGCAGGTGAACGGTAAGCTGCGCGCCCGGCTGACCGTGCCGGCCGACGTGACCGAAGAGGCGCTGAAGGCATTGGCCCTTGCCGACGCGGCCGTGAGGGTCCACACGGCGGGGAAGACGGTGGCGAAGGTGATCGTGGCGAAGGGCAAGTTGGTCAACATCGTCGTCAAGTAACGACTTGTGATCGCGGCTGGTTGCCAGTGGGTCAGTGCGCCAGTACGATCACGCGTGGCGGCCGGCAAGTGCCCACTACGGCTCGCGGTTGGCTGGAATGGTCGCCATGGTCGCAAGTCTGCTCGCGATCGCGCTGCTGCCGCTGACGCTGGCGTCGCTCTCCTGCGGCTATACGCTGGCGGGCAGGGGCACGTTCCTGCCCGAGACGGTGAAGACGATCGGCATTCCCGACTTCGTCAACCGCACGCCCTACTACGACGTCGGCCAGACGCTGTCGCAGCGAGTCCGTACCGAGTTCATCGGCCGCGGCAAGTACAAGATCCTGCCGCAGGACACCGGCGTGGACGCGGTGCTGAAGGCGCAGATCAACAGCATCTCGCTCGCGCCCTCGGCCTTCAACAGCAGCCAGCAGGCGACCCGGTACGCCATCTCCGTCGTGCTCAGCATCCAGATGGTCCAGGCCTCCGACGGCAAGGTCCTCTGGGAGAACCAGAACCAGGTCTTCCGCGAGGAGTACCAGCTCGCGTCCGGCGGCGGCGTGCTCGACGCCGCCACCTTCTTCGGCCAGGGGTCGAACGCCGTCGATCGCATGGCCACCGACTTCGCGCGGACGGTCGTCAGCGCCATTCTCGAGGCGTTCTGAGACATCATGCCAGGCTCCATGACGCCCAAGCAGGTCCGCGACCAGATCGCCCGGGGCGAACTGGAACCGCTCTACCTCGTCACCGGTGACGACGACGCGGAGATGAGCGCGCTGGCCTCAGCGCTGGCCGATTCGGTGGAGGAGGAGCTTCGCGCCTTCAACGTCCAACGGTTCTACGGCACCGATTCTGGCGTCACGCTGGCGGGCGTGCTCGACGCCGCCGGCACCTTTCCCCTGCTCAGTTCGCGCCGGGTCGTGCTGTTGATGCAGGCCCAGGTCCCGCTCACCGGGAAGAAGGCGAAGGCGGTTGAGTCCGACGAGGACTCCGAGGCGACGGAGGGTTCGGGCTCCGGCAAGAGTTCGGACCTCTCGCTGCTCAAGGACTACGCGGAGCGGCCCTACGCCCACGCCGTCGTGGCGCTCGTCGGCCACGGGCTCCACCGCCAGTTCGGCGCCCTCGCGAAGAAGGCGGCAGTGGTGGCGTGCGACGCCCCGCTGGACGCGCTGGCCGGTCTCGAACGGGAATACGGCGTCCGGTTCGACGGGCCGGCCCGGCAAGTCCTGCGCGAGCGGGCCGGCGCGGACGTGGCCCGGCTTCGCGACGACGTGGAGCGGGTGGCGCTGTACGCGGCCGGGCGGACGGAAGTCGGGGTCGAACAGGTGAAGGAGGTCGTCTCCCGGCCGGCGGCCGCCCGGGGGGCCAAGCAGCTGTGGACGGAGGTGGCCAACCACAAGGCCGCGGCCGCCCTCAAGGAACTGCGGCTGGAACTGGCCGAGGGAGCCTCACCCTACATGCTGCTGGGCTTGCTGCGGTCGGCGGTCGAGCGAAGCACGGCTCCCCGGGAGCTGCCGCAGGCGCTCGACCTCCTGCTCCGCACGGATCTCGCCATCAAGATGACTGGCGGAGATCCGCAGGTGCTCCTCGAACGGCTGATCGTGGAGTTGTGTGCGACCGGAAGGGAGTAACGGCGGCTAGGCGCCGGGCGTCGACGCCTTGTCAAGGCCGAGCTGGATCCGCGACTTGTACCGGGCGGCGGCGTTGTCGTGGATGATTCCCTTGCTCGCCATCTTGTCGATGAGCGACGCGGTCTCGGACATCTGGCCCCTGGCCTTCTCGAGTTCGTTCGCGCTGATGGCGGCGCGGATCGTCTTGAGCGCCGAGCGCAGCTTCGAGCGGAACTGGCGGTTCTTCTCACGGCGGACCACGCTCTGGCGGTGCGCCTTCAGTGCGGATTCGTGACTGGCCACGTGTATCGTCCCCTTCGTGCGGTCGTCTGTCGGCTCTGCGGGTTCGGCCGGAAACTGATATGATAGCACAGGTCTTGCGGGGAAGGGGCCTACAGTTCCGGCCCGCATCGGCCGATACACCCATCAGCAGGCACGTTCCCCCGCAGGGACCGGATGAGCAATCCTTTTGTTTCCAGCCCGCTCGTTCGTGACGTCGACACCATCGTGGACGTCATGGACACCCAGCAGCCGAGTGTCGCGTCGCACTGTCGCCGCGTGGCGGCTTACGGTGTGCAGCTCGCGCGCCAATACGGCCTGCCGGAGGAGATGGTGGAGACCATCCGCGTGGGCGGCCTGCTGCACGACGTCGGCAAGATGATGGTGTCGCCCGACATCCTGACCAAGCCGGGCCGGTTGACCGAGCAGGAGTGGCGGGCGCTGCAGAATCACCCCGAGTACCGGCTTCGACATGGCCGAGCGCCTCGGGTTCGAATCGGCCATCCTCGACATCATCCTCTACCACCACGAGCGCAACGACTCGAGCGGCTACCCCGACGGGCTCAACGGCCCCTCGATCCCGTGGACGGTCCGCATCATCAGCGTGATGGACGCGTTCGACGCGCTCACCAGCCCGCGCGCCTACCGTGCCGCCCTGTCGATCGACGCGGCCCGGGCGCTGCTGGCCCGCGAGGCCTACTGCCCGTGGGTGGTCAGCGGCCTGATGTCGATCCCGAAATCGGTCCTCGAGGCCGTGGCGAGCCGGACGCCGGAGATCAGCCGTCCCGACACCCGTCCGAGCGCGCACGTCCTCGAAACGGCGACCACGCCCTGGACGCCGACCTACCGCGAAGAACCCGGCACCATCACGGGCTGGTAATCACGGCGGCTGACGATCGACGACCGACGACTGACGGCCGTGATCCGGCCTTCAGCCGTCAGCCATCGGCCGTCAGCCGATACTACCGTCCGATAACCATCGCTCCGGCCCAGTAAAACGGGTGTCGCGTGGCGGGCTGCGCGAGGATGCCTTTCATCGTCTTTCGCAACGACTCGGCCGCGAGAGGCCGGCGCGCGCCCGCGGCGAGCGGCGCCAGGTGCGCGCGGTAGAACCTGGTCGTGAGGTTCGGTCCAGCCGCCGGCGGAATCCACCGGTCGATCACCAGCGTCGGCGAGCCCGCCACGAAGAGCGACCACGAAAGCGCCGTCAGCGCCCCGCCGTCGCCGATCGCCTGCACGAACTCCGCCTGCGAGGCGACCGTAGCCTCCGCGGGCAGGTTCCAGCTCATCACCGCCCCGACCTCGAGCAGGCCGGTGCCGGTCTCGGCCGTCCCCGCGTTGGCGAATCCGAACAGCGAGTAGAGCGGCGTCGCGTCGGTCATCACCGTCGGCACGCCGAGGTGGAGGATGGTGCCCGGAGGCACGCCCTGCGCCAGCTGTTCCGCCTGCGCCTTGTCGCCGACGAAGATCCGGCTTCGGGCGGGCCCGAACAGCGCGGCGACGTCCTCGATTTCGCGGGACGGCGGGGCCGGTGCGGCCTGCGGCGCTGGCGCGGCCTGCGGCACCGGCGCGGCCACTCGCACCACCGCCAGCCGGTCGGCGTCCGCCGCCGAGATCCTCGGCCGGCCGAACGCGACCAGCCCGCGTCTGGCCGCCGGGTCGGCCTTGACGGCTTCGATTGCCGCCAGCGCCGTCAGCGAGGGCGCGTAGCCGACCGCCACGTCCTCGACGACGAAGCGACCGTCGCCGCCCTGGAGCGCCTCGAATGGCAGCCCCCACAGGCACCCGTCGGGGATGACGACGAGCCGCGCCTTCTTCGAGACCACGCCGGCGACCGGCGCGACGAGCAGCGTGTGCAGCTCGCGCGCGAGGTCGGTGACCTTGTCGTCCTTCGTGGCGATCGCCTCGCGGAGCTTCCGGACCTGCTGCGCGAGGTCCAACGCCTTGACGTCGATCGCCGCGGCCTTCTGCACCGCCCACGGCTCGGTTCCCGGCCCGGCGGCGATCGCGAAGACCCACGTGCGGTTCTCCCCGATGACGAACGAGAGGACCACGGCCGACGGCGTGCCGAGCGCCGACGCGGCGTCGGGGCCAACCGCATCGCCCTGGGCGCGAAGGGCTTGCAGCGCGGGATGTGCGGCATAGATCTTCTGCCGGAGCGCCTCCCGGTCGGACTGGCGGGCGGCCAGCGCCTTCTGCAGGTCGGCGATCTTCGCTTCGTTTGGCGACTTTCGCGCCCGCTCCCGCCGGACCTTCACCGCGAGCGTCCGCACGTCGCGCTCCACGGTGCGCTCGGCCTGCACTTCATCCGCCGTCATGCCTCGCGTCACGATCGAGCCGTCGCCGCCGAGCAGGTCAGCCAGTTCGCGCTGCCGGCCCCGCTCGGACCAGCGGAACGCCTCGGCGGTCTCGCCCTGGTTCGCCAGTAAATCGACGAGCGCCGCGTAAGGAGTGCTGCGATCGTCGAAGAAGGTGTCGGCCGCCGGGCCGGTGGGTACCTTGGCGAGCGCCGCGACGGCACCTTCGAAGGCCGCTCGCGCCTCGGCCAGCTTCCCGGCCTTCTGCTGCGCGCGACCGGTCACGACCTGGGCGTAGGAGACCGTGTCGAAGTGCTCGATCGGCGTCGCGAGTTCCACCGCCCGCGATGCGGACGCCAGCGCGGCGTCCACCTGGTCCTGGTCCATCTCCAGCCGCCCGCGCAGGGCGAGGACCGTGGACTGGGCGTTCACGTCATTCGCCGCTTCCGCAATCCCGAGCGCGCGCGCGTAGGCCTTGCCCGCCTCCTCGGTCCGCTTCTGCGACGCGTGGAGGATTCCCATGTGCACGAGCGTCCACATCACCCCGGGTTGATCGTTCTGCTTCTCGCGCAAGACGAGACTCTGCTGGTACTCGGCGAGTGCCGTGTCGAACTGGCCGAGCACGAAATGCGCGCCGCCGAGGCCGCCGAGGTCTCTCGCCTGGCCCGACTCGGACGTCTTCGCGTCGTCGGTGATCGACCGGTCGATCTCGAGCGCCCTGGTGTACGACTCGACGGCGCCCGGGAGGTTTCGCTGGAGCGCCCGGATCTGACCGACCGCGTAATTCGCGGTTGCCGACTCGCCGGGGTTCTTGAGCTGCTCCCACCGTTGCAGCGCCTGGGCCTGGAACTGGAGGGCGCGGCCGAGGTCCCCCTGGAGGCGGTAGAGGTCTCCAAGTCCGGCGAGCGCCTTGGCCGAGCCCGCGACGTCGCCGCCGGATTCCGACAGCGCCATGCTCTTGCGCCACGCATCGATGGCCGGGCCGTAGTCGCCCAGCTCCTTGTTCACCATGGCGATCGCCTGGTAGACGCTCGACTGGCGGTAGGTGTCCTTCAGCTTCTCGGCCATCGCGAGCGCGTTCGTGTAGCACTCGAGGGCGCGGGTGAACTCGGTCTGCATGTAGAGGGCGTTCCCGAGGCCGTGGATCGAGCTGGCCATGCCCACGTCGTCCTTCAGACGGTCGAACTCGTCGTAGGCGCGCTGATAGAGCTCGGCGGCCTCGGGGAGCCTGCCCGATGTGTAGGCGAGGTTCGCCATGTTGGCATCGGCGGCGGCGATGTCGGCGGCACTGCCTTCGGCGACGAAGATCTCGCGCGCCGCGGTGAGGGCTTCGAGCGCCTCCGGGCGCCGCCCCGTCATCATCTGCAGCGATCCCGTTTGCATCAGGCTCCGGGCGACGGCATTCGTGTCGCCGAGCGTCCGGGCCAGCAGCGTCTCGGCGCGCAGCACGTCAATCGAGTCTCTCCACCGCTGCTGTTGCTGCAGCCGTCCCGCCTCGACCGACAGCCCGGAAATCGTGTCGGAGGATGCCAGCTCGGGGTCCGACGCCAGGGCGCCTTCGCGATCCGCCTCGGGGACCGCGAGCAGCCGCCGCGCCAACTCGGCGTTGACCGTCCCCTCGTTCCAGATCTTCCAGGCGCCGGACGCGTCCGGCATCAGCGTGAAATCGCGGACCCGCCGCTCGTGCGACTCCTTGCCGGACTTCTTGTCGGTCACGGCGAAATCGACGACCACTCGCGCGCGTCCGCCGCCCGCGTCCGAGGAGGCGCTCCGGAGGAGAAATGCGGCGAGCGACGTCCGCCGCATCTCGAATTCGACGACGATGATGTTGCGCCGGTAGGGGGCCGGGCCCGCCGGATGCCACTCGGCGGCCAGGCCGGCGAGATCCTGCCGGGCATAGGCCTCGTAATACCGGCGGAGAACGTCGGTGAAGACGCGCCGCGCCTCGTCCGCGGCCAGCACCGGGGCGGGTTTCGCCGTGCCGGTCGGCTGCTGGGCGGCGGGACGCGAGGGCGCGACGAGCAGAACGGCGGCGACCGCGATCGCGGCAATGGCTTGATGCAGAAGGGTTCTCGGGCGCACGGAGACTCCTTGGCTGTGGAGTATACGCTGCGGTCGAGAGATTAGACCCCGTTCCGAAGAATCTGGATGAACTTACGTCTATATCTTGCGATCCGGCTGACGGCTGACGGCTGACGACTGACGGTTGTGCCACGCGTGTCACGCGTGATCCAGCCGTCGGCCGTCAGCCGTCAGTCGTCAGCCGATGAGTTCAGCGAATGATCTGGTACGCCCCCGATGTTGGCGGGATGTCCGAGTAGCGGACGACGGACCGGCCGTCGATCGTCTCGGTGATCTTGTAGCAGACATGGCGCACCGGCGGCGGATCGGGTGCCGCTTTGGCGGCCGCTCCCGAGGGCACCATCGGTGTCGTCGTCTGGTTCTGGACCTTCCTGACGTAATCCCGCGTTTCGGCGTAGGGCGGAATCCGGTTGCCGTATCGATCGACAGCCGTCGGCCCCGCGTTGTAGGCGGCGAGCGCCAGTTCCTCGTTGCCGCCGAATCGGTCGAGGAGCTGTCTCAAGTAGAGAGTTCCGCCGCGGATGTTCTCCTCCGGGTCGAACGGGGAGTGAACGCCGAGTTCCACCGCCGTGGACGGCATCAACTGCATCAGCCCCAGCGCGCCCTTTGACGACACCGCCCGCGGGTTGTAGCCCGACTCCACCTGGACGACCGCCCGCACGAGGTCCGGCCGCAGCCCGCGGGCCTCCGCATGCTGGGCGATGAGCTTGTCGTAGGTTTCCGTGAAGCCGGACGAGGTCGGCTTGGTGGAGAGGACGTCGCCGTTCGAATGCGGCACCCGGAATGTCCGGACGCCGGCAACGTGTTCGCGCGGCGCCTGGTCCGAGAGCACCAGCGACCCGCTGGCGTCGCGCCAGCTGTAGATCTGCGCGCTGGCCGTTGCCGCCGCCGCCAGGACTGTCAGGGCACCCAGGAAGATCGAGGCGGAGCGGGCGAGGATCCTCACAATTCGGTTTATCGGCAGGACACTCCGGTCCTTTAGCCCCGATACCCCGACTGTCGCTATTTCTTCGCCGCCGCCATCCCCGCGACGACCGCGCGGGCTTCCTCGAGCATCCGGTCGATGCCGGCCGGATCCTTCCCGCCGGCCTCGGCGAAATCGGGCCGTCCGCCGCCGCCGCCGCCCACCAGCGGCGCGATCTTCTTGACGATGTTCCCGGCGTGGACCGCCGGCGTCAGGTCCTTGGTCACCGACACGACGACCGAGACCCGGCCCTCGTTCTCCGAAGCCAGCACGATGACGCCGCTCGCGAGCGTGCTCTTGAGGGCATCGGCCAGCTGGCCCAGGCCGTTCTTGTCGAGGCCGGCGACGCGCCGCGTCACCAGCTTCACGCCGCCCGCATCCACGCCGTCGTCGCCAGGGGCGCCGGCCGGACCGTCGCCCATCGCCACCTTCAGCTTCAGCTCGCCGTTCTCGCGCGCGAGCCGCCTGGCGTCTGCCTGCAGGCGTTCGATCGCCGCGACCGCGTGATCGGCCGGCGTCTTGAGCGTCTCGAGCACGGCCCCGAGCGATCGCCGCTGCTCCTGGTGCAGGCGGACCGAGTTCAACCCGGTCACCGCCTCGATGCGGCGGGCGCCGGCCGCGACGCCGCCCTCCTGGACGATCGAGAAGAGGCCGATGTCGCCGGTGGCGCGGACGTGCGTCCCCCCGCACAGCTCCATGCTGAAGCCGGGCACCGAGACGACGCGCACCGAGGAGCCGTACTTCTCGCCGAACAGCGCCATGGCGCCGGCGGCGATCGCCTCGTCGGTCGAGCGCACTTCGGTGACGACCGGCTGGTTGCGGCAGATCTGCGCGTTGACGATCCGCTCGACCTCCTCGATCTCGGCCTGCGTCATCGCCGCGAAGTGAACGACGTCGAATCGGAGCCGGTCCGGCGCCACCAGCGACCCGGCCTGCTTGACGTGGGATTCCGAGGACCTGCCTCAGCGCCGCGTGGAGCAGGTGAGTGGCCGTGTGGTTCCGCCGTGTCGCGTCCCTCGCCTCGTCGTCCACGGCGGCGGTGATCCGGTCCCCCTCGCGGATGACGCCTCGCGTGACGCGGACGCGGTGCAGCCGGGGCCTGTCGGCGCCGGCGCGCACCAGGCCGTCCACCCTTGCCTGGCCCGCCGGGGCCGCGATCGTGCCGGTATCCGACACCTGGCCGCCCGACTCGATGTAGAACGGCGTCCGCTCGAGCGCGAGATAGCCGACCTGCCCCTCGGTCAACGCCTCGAGGCGGTGGCCCTCTTCGTCGATCGCGGCGAGGACCGGAATCCCCTCGACGCGCATGGCCGTGTAGCCGTCGAAGGTGTCGGCCTTGCCCCGGAGCGACTCGGTCGCCGCGTCGAACTCCAGCCCCTCGGCCTTGATCGTGCCGAAGCCATGGCCGGCCCGGGCCTTCTCCCGCTGCGCCTCCATGGCCCGCTCGAACGCGTCGTGGTCGAGCGACACCTTGCGCTCCGCCGCCATGTCCTCGATGAAGTCCAGCGGCACGCCGAACGTGTCGTACAGCTTGAACGCCGCGTCCCCCGACAGCACGCGCGACGACGCGGCCGCCAGGTCGAGTTCCTCCTCCAGCTTCGGCAGGCCGCTCGTCAGCACCGATTCGAAGCGCTCTTCCTCGGCGAGGATCATCCGGACGACGTAGTCGCGCTGCCGGACCAGGTCGGGGTAGGCGCCGCCCATCTCGCGGACGAGCACGTCCACCAGGCGGTGCAGGAACGGTTCGGTCATGCCGAGGCGCTTGCCGTGGCGCATGGCGCGCCGCATGATCTTGCGCAGCACGTAGCCGCGCCACTCGTTGGACGGGACCACCGCGTCGGCGATGAGGAAGGTGGCCGCCCGCGCGTGGTCGGCCACGACGCGCATCGACACGTCGGTGGGGGACATCGACCCGGTGTAGCGGGCGCCGGTCATGTCGCCGATGGTCGCGAGCAGCGGCGTGAACAGGTCGGTGTCGTAGTTGGACAGCACCCCCTGCAGGACGGCCGTGATCCGCTCGAGGCCCATGCCGGTGTCGATTGACGGCGCCGGGAGCGGGTTCAGCGTGCCGTCCGCCTGCCGGTTGAACTCCATGAACACGTTGTTCCAGATCTCGACGTAGCGGTCGCACGAGCAGGCGACGCCCAGGCAGACGGGCTCGGAGCAGGGGAGGTCGTTGCCGCGGAAGTAGTGGACTTCCGAGCAGCGCCCGCACGGCCCGGTGTCCCCCATCGCCCAGAAGTTGTCGTCGCCGAGCTCGCTGATCTGGCCGGCCGGCAGGAACGCGCGCCAGAGCGCGTACGCCTCCTCGTCGCGGGGCACCGCCGCGTCGCCCTTGAACACCGTCGCGTGCAGGCGCTCGGGCGGCAGGTTCCAGACCTTCGTCAGCAGTTCCCACGCGAAGGCCACGGCGTCGGTCTTGAAGTAGTCGCCGAACGAGAAGTTGCCGAGCATCTCGAAGAAGGTGTGGTGGCGCAGCGACGGCCCGACGTTCTCGAGGTCGTTGTGCTTGCCGCTGACCCGCATGCACTTCTGCGAGCTGGTGGCGCGCGCGTAGTCGCGCCGCTCGAGGCCCAGGAACGCGTCCTTGAACTGGTTCATCCCGGCGTTGGTGAACAGCAGCGTCGGGTCGTTGCCCGGGACCAGCGGCGAACTCGCCACGATGCGGTGGCCCCGCTGGGCGAAGTAGTCCAGGAAGGAGGCGCGGATCTCGTTCGACGTCATATCCGGGCATTGTACCAGGGACGAGGGACCAAGGGCGGAACAGAACCGTCCAAAGGGCGCTCTTCGGACTGCCGGGGGTCAGCAGAGAGCGCAGGGCTTCAGCCCTGCGCCGTCGGGCGACCCTTCACCCCTCGATGTTGCTCGGGGTGCCCTGAGCGAGGGCGCGAAGCGCCCGAGTCGAAGGGCAGGGTTGCCTGGGACTAGAATAGTCGCCGTGATCCTTCACGCGTGGCCTGGCCTCCTCTGCGCCGCCCTGGTCGCCGCGGCGGCGGCCGCCGGAGCCTCCGCCGCCAGCCCGACATTGCCACCCGTGACGCTCGGCGCTTCCCCCTCGCTCGTCGTCGAAGTCGTCGTCGCCGACAAGAAAGGCGCCCCGGTCGAGGACCTGCGCGCCCGCGATTTCGAGGTGAGCGTAGACGGCCAGCGGCGCGGGGGCGTGGCGCTGGCCCGGCTCTATCGCGGCCCCGGCGCCGC
The DNA here is from genome assembly GCA_963776495.1 of uncultured Acidobacteriota bacterium. GTDB lineage: Bacteria > Acidobacteriota > Vicinamibacteria > Vicinamibacterales > Fen-181 > FEN-299. The sequence continues at coordinate 938,177 of CAVZMW010000006.1, forward strand.
GTTGCTCGCCTCGTCGCGGACGACGACCAAACCGGGGGAGGTGGCGCCGATCTCCGAACCGAGCCGCGTGATGGTGCTCGTGGTCGACCAGGCGAGCTTCGCGCCGGGTGACGAAGCTCGCGCCCGCTCGCTTGCCGAGACCTGGCTCGGCATGGTGGGGCTCTCCGACCGGGTGGCGGTGATCATGTTGCCGACGCCGCCCGAGGCGGCGCCCGTCTCGTTCGAGCGGGCCGACGTCGAGAGGTCGATTCGCGGCGTCCGCGCGTTGCGGCTGGCCAGCGCCGATGCGCTCGGGGCCACCGACGCGAGTGAGGGGGAGGGGACCGGCGGGAGCACCTCGGCAGCGGGCTCCGAGGCCGTTGCGCGCGACCAGGCTCACGCGATCTCGACGCTGAGCGGCCTCCGGCAGGTCCTGGCGGGGCTTCGGGCCGTCCCGGGCGGCAAGACGGTCTTCCTCCTGTCAGCCGGACTCGTCGCCTCGGGCGCCCGGGCGGACGCGCACGCGATTGCCGCCGAGGCCGCCCGCGCCCAAGTGCGCATCTCGGTGCTCGAGGTTCCTGCAGCCAAGCCGTTCAGCGAGGTGGGCAGCCGCGACCTCGAACTCCTGGCGCGCGACACCGGCGGCTTCGTCATTCCGCCGGTCGGCAAGCCCGAAACGGCCCTGCTGCGGATGGCGGGTCAGCTGGCGTTCTCCTACCTGCTCATCCTGTCTCCCCAGCCGGGTGACGCCGGTCCCGATCCCCACACGGTGCGAGTCGCCGTGCCCGGTCGGCACAACCTCACCGTGCTCGCGCCGGCGCAGGTGGCTCCGGGCCGCGTGAGCGCCGGTGACCTGACCGCGTTGCTGTCGCCCCAGGCCGCGCCGCCCCCGCGGTCTCCCTTGGCGCCGGGGCCGGGTGGCGGAGAGATCCCGGTCGCCCGACCGGTCTCGAAGGATGCCGGGCTCGACGGCGTGCTGGCGCGCGTGTCGCAGTACGTCTTCGACTACGGGGAGGCCCTCACCTCCATCGTCGCCGAGGAGACCTACACCCAGGAGGTCCACGGCGGCGTCGTGAGCGACGGCCAGGTGCCGTCGGGTCCGAAGAAGGTCACTCTGACTTCCGACTACCTGCTCGTGAAAATCGCCGGCCTCGAGGGGTGGCTCCCCTTCCGCGACGTCTTCGCGGTGGACGGCACGCCAGTGCGCGATCGCCAGGACCGGCTCGTGAAGCTGTTCCTCGAGGCGCCGTCGGCCCCGGTGGCGCTCGAGCGCGCGAACCAGGTCTGGCAGGAGAGCGCGCGCTACAACATCGGCGGCATTCGCCGGACTATCAACGCGCCGCTGCTGCCGCTCTGGTTCCTCGAGTCGCAGAGCCTGCGCCGCTTCGCGTTCGTCAAAGCCGGCGAGGAGACGCTGGCGGGCACGCGCGTGTGGGTGATCGGGTTCACCGAGACCGTGCATCCCACCTTCATCAAGACGCCCGAGGGCGCCGACCTGATCGCCAAAGGGCGCATCTGGGTCGAGCCGGTCAACGGGCGCATCCACCGCACCCTGCTCACGGCGTCGATGGCCACGATCACGGTGAACTACGGCCCGCGCGACGAGGTGGCGGGGCTGTGGCTGCCGGTGACGATGGAGGAGCGTTACGAGCAGCGCACCGTGACGATCATCGGGAAGGCGACGTACTCGAAGTTCCGGCAGTTCCGGGTGACGACGGACCTGGCGATCGCACCGGCGAAGAAGTAAGGCCTCCCCGATCCGTGAGGCCGCCAACCCCGCCACGTCTCGCTGCCTCTCGGCCGTCCTGATAGAATTCGCGCCGCGTTGGTCGCCGCTCCCGGAACCGCCGCCCTCAGAGGTCCGCCATGATGACATCGAGAATCGCCAACCGCCTGGCCCCCATCGCGTTCCTGGTGCTGCTCCTCCCGGTTGCCGCGCGCGCCGAGAGGGCGGTCATCAGGATCCCGGGGGAGACGTGGGCGATCGCGTTCGAATCGCCGGCGCTGCTCGGCGGCCAGGAATCGACGCGTGACGGGAACTTCGCGTTCCGTGCGAACTCCGGCCTGTTCAACCTGTCCCTCTTCGTCGAGCTGCCGCAGGGCAAGGGTGAGACGCACACGGACTGCTACCAGCACGACTGGCCGATGGCCAGCCGGAACCCCCTGATCGACGCGGCCTCGATCCAGGTGAAGGAAACCGCCGGCTACGTGCGGGTGCAATACGACGTCGCCGCGGAGATGTCCGGGAAGAAGGTCCGGCAGCGGCACGTCAACTACTACATCGCGCGCCAGGGCAAGTGGATCGACGTCCACATCTCGTACGTGGAACCCGGCGAGAAGGACGCGGGCCTGTTCGAGACGTTCGACAAGACGCTGGCCTGCGGGCCTACGGACGCCCTGCCGCCGGCCGACAGGCTGCTGAACCTCGACCCGGCCGAGACCGCCGCGCGGGTGATGAAGTACGTCGCGGACGGCACGCGGCTGTTCAGGCAGCAGGACTACATGGCCTGCGCCTTCGCCGAGATGGGAAAGCGCGACGAGGCCATCGCTTCTCTGCGTCGGGCGTTCGAGTTCCGGGAGAACATGCTGCCAGGGGAAACACTGCCGGACCCGGCGACCGACGACTCCTTCGCGAGATTCATGAAGGACAAGCCGTTCGCAGACGCGCTGAAGGAAATGCGCGGCAAGTAGACCGGCTCGCCCCGGGCAGGCGAACGCCATCGCGCGCGGGGAGTTATCATCTCGCCATGAAGCTCCCACGTGCGATGCTGCCGCTCCTGCTGGCCGCGGCGGTGTGCGCCTGCCGGCACGATCCCGAGGCCGTGGAGGCGAAACAGGTCGCGGGCCTCCTCGGGCTCCGCAGCGGCGCGACGGTTGCCGACATCGGCGCCGGAAACGGGCACTTCACGGCGGCGCTGGCCGGCGAAGTCGGCGGGCGCGTGAAGGTCGTCGCGACCGAGCTCGGCCGCCCGGCCGTGACCCTCTTGTGGAACGGCCTCAGACGCGAGGGTGCGGGCGGCGTCAGCGTCGTCGAAGGGCTGGCCTACGATACGAACCTCCCCGCCGAGAGCTGCGACGCGATCGTCCTGCGGCGGACCTACCACCACTTCGCGCAGCCCGCCGACATGGCGGCAAGCCTCTTCAGGACGCTGCGGCCGGGCGGAAGACTGGTCGTCATCGAGCAACCGCTCACCCCGATACGCCGGGTCCCGCGGAACGTGTCTGCCTCTCGCGGGGGGGACGGCATCGACCCGCCCGTGCTTGTCGCCGAGTTGACGGCGGCGGGGTTTCATCACGATCTGACCATGAATCCGTTGCCGAATCGTCTCTATCTCGTCGTCATGCGCAAGCGCTGACCTGCAGGTTCACGCTGCGCGAACGAGCAGAGGAGCCAGGATGGCATCCCGTTCGTCCGCTACGACCCATTGGCGTTCCGCTGCTCACGCCCCCAGTGTCGCAAGCGCCCGCGAGCCTGCGGGCTGTCTGACCGACCCGCTCTCCCAGGCGATTCCGGCAGGCTGGATCGCTGTCACCGGCCGCGGCGTTGCGTGCTGCCTGGGCGGTGCACGCTCGTCCCGCTGCTACCGGCTGGCCCAGCGGAGCTTCGCGGAGGTGGCGCGCGGGTTGGCGCGGCACTCCTCGGGGCCCGGTCGCGTGACGCGGTCGGCGGTCGTCGCGTAGTCGCCGTCCCGCAGTCCTGCCTGAAACGCCTTCTTCACCCGCCGATCTTCGCCGGAATGAAACGTCACGATCGCCACGCGCCCGCCCGGGTTCACCAACCGCGGCAGGGCCCGCAGCAGCGCCTCGAGCGCGGTGAACTCCTCGTTCACCGCGATGCGAAGCGCGAGAAACACGCGGCGGACGCTCGTCTCCCGCTCCTGGTCGGGCACGCCGCGCAGCGTGTCGCGCACCCTGGCGGCCAGTGCCGTCGTCTGCTCGATGGCCTGACCGGCTAGCGCATCCGCCAGACGCTCGGCGTGCGGCTCGTCGGCCTCGGCGAGCAGCGCGGCGAGATCACGGGGCGCAATTCGGCCAAGGAGCACCGACGCGGGTTGGCCGCGCTTCGGGTTCATCCGCATGTCGAGCGGACCGGGTGCCTTGATCGAGAAGCCGCGCGAGGGGTTGTCGAGCTGCATCGAGGAGAGGCCGAGGTCGGCCAGGACCAGGTCCACGCCGGCCAACTCCTCGGCGGCGAGGGCCTTCGGCAGGCCCGCGAAGTTCGAGCGACGGGCGCGGAAGACGTCCGGACCGAAGCCGAGTTGGCGCATCCTCGCCTCGGTTGCCGGCAACACCAGCGGATCGACATCGAGGCCGAGCAGGAAACCGCCAGGCTGCAACCGGGGCAACAGTTCGCGCGCGTGACCGCCGTAGCCGAGGGTGCAGTCCACGGCAATCTCTCCGGGGCGCGGGTCGAGTGCCTCGAGGATCTCGGCGACCAGGATGGGGACGTGAATGCCGGCGGGGGTCTTGCCCGAGGCCAGGACCTTCGCGACGGTGTCGGGGTACGTCTCGGGCGCGAGCTCCTTGTACTTCTCCTCGAAGCGGCGCGGGTACTTGCCGGAGTAGCGTGGACGACGGCGGTGAGGCGTCGATGAGGCTTCGCTCACAGTTCATTGTACTTGGCGTTCGATCCCCTGGCCTTGTCGACGGGGTAGCGTTCCTCGTTGCGCGCCAGCTTGGCCCGCATGGCGGCTGCGAGGTCGATGCTGTGTGAGAGTGGCGACAGCGACTCTCAGCCGTCCGCCTCTTCGTCCGCCACCGCGTCGCGGCGCGCGCGCGCCTTGAGCGCGGAAATCACGGCGGAGGGCTGGAACCCCTGCCGGACCAGCTGGTTCAGCAGCCGGCGGAACTGCGCCTGGTCCTGGATCTTGGCGCCCGGGCCGCGCAGCCGGCGGGCGAGCGCCCGCTCGAGCAGCGCCGGTTCGTCGAGCGCGCCGAACACCTCGTCGGCCGCGTCTTTGGCCACCTCTGGCGCGATCCCGATCGACTGGAGCCGCCGCATGACATAGCCCCGCCCGCGCGTGCGGATCAGCGTCTCGGTGCGCGCCAGGCTCACGGCGACCCGGCGGTCGTCGAGCGCCCTGACCTCGCGCAGGCGCGTGACCGCCGCCTCGATGACCTCCGGCTCGAACTCCTTGCGGCGCAGCCGTTCCCGGATCTGAGCCTCGGACAACTCGCGCCGGGCGATCATGGCCAGGCCGGCCGCGTACGCCGAACGAACGGGGTCACTCATGTCGAATCACGATGGCACCAAGCGGCGTCCCGCGCAACAGGCATCAACTCCGAACCAGTTGATTCCGCACGACGAAGCGCCCGCCGAAGCGGAGCGCCAGGGGTTCACCGTGCCACCAGTCCCCGTCCGCGCTGCGCATCGCCTGCATGTGCAGGTGCGGCCTCTCCCAGATTCGGTACGCGTCGTTGCGACGTGGAAGCAACCCGTCGGATTCGCCACCCGCGCACCCCACCTCGACGACGTCCATGGCATAGCGCATCGACCGGTTCACGCCCGATGCGCGGTGTTGTCCGAACCCGTAGTGGTAGTTCATCAGGAAGCTGCGTGCACCGTCGCCGCCGCACCGCCGCGCCGCAAGGGCGGCCGCGAGGAGCCACAGCGCGACCGCCGCGAGCACGGCAGCCACCGCGAAACCCAACCCCGTCGGTGAGATGAGTGGGAGGGCGCGAGCCTCGTGAGCCCGCAGGGCCATCCCCATGACAAGGGCCGCCAGCCACACCCATCGGAGCCACCGGCTCGTGAACTCCCACCAGTTCACGAGAGCCAGGAGGCTCATCCATGCGGCGGCGGCCAGGCATCCGGTGATCAGGCCGGCCACCGACGAGACACCGACCATCGCGACCGCCGTACAGAGCGCCGCCGGGATCACGAACGACAGCGAGACCACGACGAGGTAGATCACCCAGCGCTGTTGCCCCATCGGCCATCGATCCCTGCCGGCGTATCTCCCGGCTCCGTCACGGCTACCACGTCAACCCTCCCGACGGCGGCGGCCACTTGCCGAGAACCTGCCTCAGCGACACGACCTGGCCCGCGTGGTAGCTGTTGTGCGCGCCGATCGCCAGGATCATCTCGAGGCGGCTCTTCGTCCCCCGCGCGGACGAGAGATCGGCGCCGCGGCAGGCGCGCTCCAGTTGCCGGAGTCCGGCACGAAACTGCTGCAGGGCCTTGCTCCAGTCGCTCCGAGTGGCGGGGCCGGCTTCGCGAGGCCAGCTTCCGGATGCGTGCCGGGGAGCCTTTGGGCTCTTGCCCTCCGACCACGCGACAACCCACTCCTGCCAGTAGCTCATGTGCTTCAGGAGCTGGTAGACGGTGTGGGTGGCGCCGTCCGGCTTCGCCCCTGCGATCTTCCAGTCGAGGCCGGCGAAGATGTCCTTGGTTTCGACATGAGCACCTTCGCCCGAGAGCGCGCGCCGTCCGAGTCGTTCCAGCGCCTTGACTTCAGCCGTCATGATTCGCCTCTCTTCCCGCGAGAAGATGACCATCGATGGGCGCCCGGTTGCCGGGACCGCGCCGCTCGGGGCCCGCCGCTTCACACGCGCAGGTCGTGAGATCAGTCCTTGCGAACTGAATAGTACCAGCCCTTCAGCCTCTCCAGGTCGATGACATCGACACGATTCGGCAGGAATCGAATCAGGAACCCTCTCCGAGAGAACACGCCTTCCCACGAAGCGGGGCGAACCTGGCGCCCGTCGAAACAGACTGTCTCCGGCTGCGCACGGGGTTTGCCCACCCAGTGGTGGATGATGTCGCCCTCCTGCCATTGGATCTGATTCCGCTCACCTCGGAGGATCACGTGGGCATCTGTCCCGATGGGACCGACGCCTCCCTTCGTGACGCCCGGTTGGTGAAAACGATACAGGCCGAAGCCCACGCCCGCCAGAAGGAGGCAAACAAGGAATAGGGAGGTCTTGGTTCGGCGATTCATGAGCGGGCCTCTGCTGCCGCCCATCATAGCGCCGCGCGCGGATCAGGGGGGAGGAGTCGGGCGGTGGCCCGGCAGGCGAATGGACGGTGGCCGCCCCTCAGGCCGCCGCTACCTGCCGAACCGCTGGATGTCCACGTCGCTCGCCATGCCGGCCCGTTCCATCTCCTGGCGCGCGGCGTCGGAGGTCATCGAGATGCCCTGCACGCGCAGCTTGAACTCGTCGATGTTCGACGCCCAGTGCAGCGCTTCCTCGTAGGAGATGTCCCCCCGCTGGAAGAGCGTGAAGATGGACTGGTCGAACGTCTGCATCCCGTACTGCGACGTGCCGGCGGCGATGGCCGCCGGGATGAGGTGCGTCTTCTCCTTGTCCACGACGCAGTCGCGGATGAAGGGGGTGGAGATCATCACCTCGATCGCCGCCGCGCGGCCGTGGCCGTCGGCGCGCGGGATGAGGCGCTGCGAGATGACCGCCTTCAGCACGGCCGCCAGTTGCAGCCGGATCTGCTTCTGCTGGTGCGGCGGGAAGACGGCGATGATGCGGTTGATCGTCTCGGTCGCGTCGAGCGTGTGCAGCGTCGAGAAGACCAGGTGCCCGGTCTCGGCGGCGACGAGCGAGGTCTCGATCGTCTCGAAGTCGCGCATCTCGCCGACCAGGATGACGTCGGGGTCCTGGCGCAGGGCGCTGCGCAGCGCGAAGGCGAACGACCGCGTGTCCACCGCCACCTCGCGCTGGTTGACCACCGAGCGGTTGTCGCGGTGGAGGAACTCGATCGGGTCCTCGATCGTCATCACGTGGACGCAGCGCGTGGCGTTGATGTGGTCCACCAGCGCCGCGAGCGTCGTGCTCTTGCCCGACCCGGTCGTGCCGGTGACGAGCACCAGGCCGCGGTCCTCGTCCGCGATCCGGCCCAGGATGGCGGGCAGCCCCAGCTCCTCGATCGTCCGGATCCGCATCGGGATGACGCGCAGGACGATGCCGATCGTCCCGCGCTGCTGGAAGACGTTGCAGCGGAACCGGCCCAGCGAGGGGATGCTGTAGGCCAGGTCCACTTCCTGCTGGTCCTTGAAGGCCTGCCGCTGGGGTGCCGACATCACCGAGGCGGCCATCGCCACCGTGTCCTCGTGCGTGAGCCGGCGGTCCTCCATGGCGGGCATGAGCGTGCCATGGACGCGCATCATCGGGAAGCTCCCGACCTTCAGATGCAGGTCCGACGCGCCTTTCTCGACGGCGATCTTCAGCAGCTCGTTGACGTGCATGGGCGCACCAACCCCCTACGGGAGTTCTCGGCGCTCGTCGCTCCAAGGTTTAGGGAACGAGGAGGTGTGCTCGGGAGGGGTCGAACGGGTCGGGAGGGGTCGCCGACCCCTCCCGGCGATGAGCTAGATGTAGCGGAGCCAGCCGTGGCTGTCGGGGACCTCGCCGTTGACGATCTCGAAGAAGCGCTTCTGGATCGAGCGCGTCACCGTGCCGCACTTCCCGGAGCCGATGACCACCCGGTCCACCGACGTGATCGGCGTGACCTCGGCGGCCGTGCCGCAGAAGAACAGCTCGTCCGCGATGTAGAGCGCCTCGCGCTGGATGAGCTCCTCGCGCACCTGGAAGCCGAGGTCCCGGGCGATGGCGATGATCGAGTCGCGCGTGATGCCCGGCAGCACCGAGGCGTGCAGCGGCGGCGTGTAGAGGACCCCGCCCCGCACCAGGAACAGGTTCTGGGCGCTGCCCTCGCTGACGAAACCGTTCACGTCGAGCGCGATCCCCTCGGCGTACCCGTCGGCAATCGCCTCCATCTTGATGAGCTGGCTCGCGGCGTAGTTCGCGCTGCACTTCGCCATCGTCGGGAGCGTGTTCGGCGCGACCCGCGTCCACGAACTGACGCGGACCGCCACCCCTTTCTCGAGCGCCTCGGCGCCGAGATACGCGCCCCACTCCCAGCACAGGATCGCGACGTCCACCGGGGAGCCGAAGGGGCTCACGCCCGGCTCGCCGTAGCCGCGGTAGATGATCGGGCGGATGTAGCAGGACGTGAAGCCATTCGCCTTGATCGTGTCGATAATCGCCTGGTCCATCGCCGCCGGGCCGATCGGCACGTCCATCCTGTAGATCTTGGCCGAGTTGTAAATCCGCGCCGTGTGCGCGTCGAGCCTGAAGCAGGCCGACCCCTTGGGCGTGCCGTAGCAGCGTTCCCCCTCGAAAACCGCGCTGCCGTAATGGACCACGTGGGACGCGACGTGAATCTTGGCGTCGGCCCACTCCACGAGCGACCCGTTCATCCAGATCTTGCCGGTGCTAGGAAATCCCATGAGATACCTCGATACGCCTTGATTGTCGGCCAGGAATGAGTCGACCGGAGGGCAACCCGGATCTTAGCACTACTGCGCTTCGCCGCAAAAAGGGCAGCTGTCGGTGCGCGAGTGCAGCGGCTTGCGGCAGTGCCAGCAGAAACGCGCCGCCGGCGTCTCGCGCGCGCGCAGCCGTCCCTGGATCTCCTGCAGGTTGGCCGTCGCGGGCTGGGGGCGCGAGGCCGGCTGGCCCTCGCTGGCGCGGGCCGTCGCCCGGCCGGCCCACTTGCTGCGCGCGGCCAGCAGGTCGTCGAGCAGTTCGCCCGCGCGCTGGTAGCGCTCGCCCACGGCGGGGGCCATCGCCCGCAGCACGATGTCGTTCAGCTCCTTGGGGATACGGGCGTTCCGCGACCGCGGCGGCGCCACCAGGTCACCTCGCATGAGCCGCTGCAGGTCGGCGGGCGACGGCGTGTTGTAGGGCAGCGTCCCGGTCAGCATCTGGTACATCGTGACGCCGAGCGAGTAGATGTCCGAGGCGAACGTCGCCTGCCCGTGGAACTGCTCGGGCGCCATGTACGGCGGGCTGCCGATCACCGTCGTCCCCAGCGCGGCGACCTCGAGGAACCGCGACGTGCCGAAATCGGCGACCTTGACGACGCCGCTCTCCGAGACCAGCACGTTGGCCGGCCGCAGGTCGCGGTGCAGCACGTTCTGGGCGTGGGCGTGATCGACGGCGTTGCAGATCTGGCAGGTGAGATCGAGCGCGGGCACCAGGTCGAGGCTTCCCTCGCGCTCGATGATGGCCTCGAGCGTCTCGCCCGGCACGTACTCCATCACGATGAAGAAGACGTTCTCCTGCTTCTCGGCCGTCAGCAGGGCCACGATGTTCGGATGGCTGAGGCTGGCGAGGAGCCTGGGTTCGCGCAGCATCTCGCCGAAGTCGATGTTCTGGCGGTGGGGGACCTTGATGGCCACCTTCTTGTGGATCCAGGTGTCCTCGGCGAGATAGACCGCCCCGAACCCGCCGCTGCCGAGCGACGAGATGATGCGGTATTTCCCGATGGTCTGGCCGCGAAAGAACATCGAAGCGCAGTATACACTCAACTCCTTTATAATCTCGGCCCGTGCATGCCAGGTTCCACGTCCCCGCCCTGACGACGGGCGATCGTGTCGTCGATCTGCCGCCCGACGAAGCCGCGCACCTCAGCCGCGTCCTCCGGCTGCGGGCGGGCGCGGAGGTCCGGGTGTTCGACGGCCGGGGGCGCGAGTATCGCGGCCGCGTGCACCTCGTCCAGGGCGTCCGCGTGTCGGTCGAAATCGGCGAGACCGTGACGCCCGCGCCTGAGCCGGCCGTGTCGCTGACACTCGTCCAGTCCGTGCCCAAAGGGGACGCGATGGACCAGATCGTCCGCGACGCGGTCATGATGGGCGTGGCGGGCGTCGTGCCGCTCGTCTCGGAGCGGGCGGAGGTCACCGACAAGCGGATCCAGGCCTCGGGTCGCGTCGCGCGGTGGCAGCGAATTGCCGTGGCATCGGTCAAGCAGTGCGGGCGCGCCGTGGTGCCGGCCGTCCACGAGCCGCGCACGCTCGCGGGCTGCCTCCTCGAGTTCCCCGCCGAGCGCCGCTACTTCCTGACCGAGCCCGGGCTGACGGCGGTGGTTCCGTCAGGCGTCGCGGGCCTCCGCTCGCTTCCCGCGCCCGGTTCGGCCCTGCTCATCGTCGGGCCCGAGGGCGGGTGGACGGAGGCCGAGGCCGCGCTCGCCGGGCAGCACGGCTGCGTGGCGCTGACGCTGGGCGGGCGCACGCTGCGCGCCGACGCCGCGGCGCTGGTCGGGATCGCGGCGCTGCAGACAATCTGGGGAGAACTGGGGTAGCTGGCAGCGGACGCTTGGGGACATCCTGTGTGGGGTGTCGGAGCCGGGCTTCAGCCCTGCTCGAACCCGCGGCCGTCAGCCGTCAGCCGTCAGCCGTCAGCCGTCAGCCCTAGAATGCCATGACCGCGACTTACTGGATCGCGAAGCTGGGCCTCCAGTGCCATCCCGAGGGCGGCTACTTCGCCGAGACCTACCGCTCTCCCGAGACTCTCGACGCGGGCGCGCTCCCGCTGCGCTACCAGGGCCCGCGCGCCTGCTCGACCGCCATCTACTTCCTGCTCCCCGGCAACGAGACGTCCGCGCTCCACCGCCTGCGCTCGGACGAGGTGAGGATTTCGAGCTTGGCGATCGGCGGGCGCTGCTGAGGGCGTTCCCCCGGCACCGGAAGATCATCGAAGGACTGACCCGACCCACTCCTGCTCGGCGACGCGCGCGACCGGCTTCACCCGCGGCGCGAACGCGGCCAGCACGCCGGCCTCCTCGTCGAGCGTCACGCCGCTGACAATCAGCGCGCCGCCGGGGGCCAGCGCCGCCGAGAGCACCTCCGCGCCGCGCACGAGCAGGCCGCCGGTCAGGTTCGCGGTCACCACGTCCCACCCGCCGCCGCCGCTCGGCATCCCCCTGAAATCGCCCAGGTGCAGGTCGATCCCCTCGGTGACGCCGTTCAGTCCCAGGTTCTCCCGGGCCGACGCGATCGCGTCCGCGTCGTCGTCAACGGCGACGACGCCGCGCGCGCCGAGCGCGCGGGCCGCCAGCGCGAGGACTCCCGAGCCGGTGCCGACGTCGAGCACCCGCTTGCCGGCGACGTCGATCCGCTGCAGCAGGTCAAGGCAGAGGCGGGTGGTCGCGTGGTGACCGGTGCCGAATCCCATCGACGGCTGGATGACGATGGTGATCGTGCGATCGCCGGCAGGCGTCTCGGCCGGTTCGGCTCCGGACGCCCACGGCGGCGTGACGACGATGCGGCCGACGCGGACGGGCGTCAGGCTGCGCTGGCTGCGGCGCGCCCAGTCGTCGTCGGCCACGTCCATGGCCTCGATCATCGCGATTTCGGGCGCCGACCCCGGCAGCGCCGTGGCCGCCAGGTCCCGATCGGCGGCAGTCGCGAAGAAAGCGATCCACCGGTCGTCGAACTCCTGGATCGCCGTCGCGCGCGCCTCGTCGAGCGCCACGAGGAGCAGATCGCGGGCGTCGCCCCGCGGTTCGCCGCCGCCGGGCGCGAAGTGGATCGAGAGCGCGGGCCAGGTCTTCATACAACTCAATGCCAAGGGGTCGGAGCGGTTTTTCTGCCTTATCTGTTCGCCACGCGAAAAATGTAATCGGGAAAAACCGCTCCGACCCCTGGCGGACTAACTGAAGATGTCCTTGACCCGGTCGAACACCGTGCGGTCCTCTTCTTCCTCCGCCGGCTTGACCGCCTTCAACTTCTCGACCGGCATCGTCTTGGCGAGCTGCTCGAGCAGGTGGCGCTGTTCCTTGGTCAACTTCTTCGGCGTGACCACGTTGACGACGACGTGGAGGTCGCCGCGCCCGCGGCCCGACACGCTCGGCATCCCCTTGCCGCGCAGCCGGAACACGTGGCCGTTGGTGGTGCCCTCGGGAACGGTGAGCTTCTCGTGCCCGGCCAGCGTCGGCACGCTGATCTCGCCGCCCAGGGCCAGGATCGGAAACGTGACTGGTACGCGGCAGTAAAGGTCGTCTCCCTCGCGGCGGAACATCTCGTGCTCCTGCACGTGGACGACGACGTAGAGGTCGCCGGTGGGGCCGCCGCTGGGTCCAGCCTCGCCCTCGCCGTAGAGGCGGAGGCGCTGGCCGTTGGCGATCCCGGCCGGGATGCGGACGGTGAGCTTGCGCTGCCTGGCCACGTGGCCGTGGCCGCGGCACTCGGGGCACGCCTTGGTGATGACGCGCCCCTCGCCGCCGCACTGGCGGCAGGTCTGCGCGACGGTGAAGAATCCCTGCTGGTAGCGGATCTGGCCCCGCCCGCCACACTGCGGGCAGACGGTGGGAGAGGTGCCCGGCGCGGCGCCCGACCCCCGGCAGGTCTCGCACGTCTCCTGTCTCGGGATCTGGATGCTGGTCTCCAGCCCGTTCGCCGACTCCTCGAACGAGATCTCGAGGTCGTAGCGCAGGTCCGAGCCGCGCTGCGGTCCGCCGCGCCGACCGCCGCCGCCGCCGCCGAAGAAATCGCCGAACCCGAAGATGTCGCGCAGGCCGCCAAAGATGTCGCCGAAGTCGGCGAAGATCGTCGGGATCGAAGCCCCCCGGCCCGCCGGCCGCGCTCACGCCGGCGTGGCCGAACCGGTCGTAGGCCGCGCGCTTGTCGGCGTCGGCGAGGACGGCGTAGGCCTCGGCCGCCTCCTTGAACTTCTCCTCGGCCTCGGCGCTGCCCGGGTTGCGGTCGGGGTGGTGCTTGAGCGCGAGCTTGCGGTACGCGCTCTTGATGTCCTGGTCCGACGCGTCCCGCGACACGCCGAGCACCTCGTAGTAGTCTCGCTTTGTCACGCCTTCGCCACCTTCACCATCGCGGGACGCAGCAGCCGGTCGCCGAGCCTGTACCCCCGGCGCACTTCCTCGATGACCTCGCCCTCGGCGCGTCCCGGGCTCGACTCGTAGGTGATCGCCTGGTGGACGTGCGGGTCGAACTGAAGCCCGACGGCTTCGACCGGCGTCACGCCGCGCCGGGCGAGCAGGTCCTGCAGCTGTTTGTAGATGAGTTGAACGCCCTGGCGGTACGCGTCGGCGTCGGCGCGGGAGTCGGCCTGGAGCGCGCGCTCGAAGTCGTCCACGATCGGCAGCAGCGCCTCGAGCAGGTCGCCGGCGGCGTACTTCGCCGAGTCGCGGCGCTCGCGATCGACGCGTTTCCGGTAGTTGTCGAATTCCGCCGTTTTCCTGAGCAGGAGATCGTGGAGCTCGTCGCGCTCGCGGCGAGCTTCGGCCAGTTCGTCTTCGGCGGCCGGCGCGGCCGCGCCCTCGCCGTCCCCGTCCGGGCTGCCCTCGGGAGGCGCCTGGCCGTCCCTGTCGTCGTTGTCCTGGGTCATGGTGTCACGAATGGTGCCAGCCGCCCTGCTGCAGCAGGCGCGTCACCGCGTGGCCGGCGCTGTCGACGATGGAAATGGCGCGCGAATACTTCATCCGCGTCGGGCCGATCACGCCGATCGCCCCGAGCCGGTCGCCATCGGTGTAGGTGGAGGCGACCAGGCTGACCTCGCGGAGGTCGGCCGCCGCGTGCTCGGTGCCGATGATGACCGTCAGCCCCGGGCCTTCCATGTACTCGGTCAGGAGGCGCACCAGGCGGTGCTTCTCCTCGATCATCCTGAGCAGCGTCCGCAGCGTTCCGAGCGAGACGCGCCCGCCCTCGTCGTTCTCCTCGACGAGCGAGGCGGTTCCCTCGATGAACAACACCTGCGGCTCGTTCAGGCCGGCGAAGGTCGACGTGGCCAGGCGCAGCGCGCGGGAGAGCAGCGTGTCGTAGAGCGTCCGCTCCTCGGCCATGCGCGCGGCGACGGCCGCGCGGACCTCGGACAGCGGCCGCCCCGAGAACTCGTCGTTCAGGTAGTTGGCGGCCTGGTAGAGGTCCGACGTTTCGAGCGGCGTGTCGATGTCGACGACCTTGTTCGACACCTGGCCGCCTTCCATCACGACCACGACGAGCACCCGGGTGTCGGAGATCGGCACGAAGTCGATCCGCTGGAACGCCGTGTCCTCGCCCTGCGGCGGGACGGCGAAGCCCACGTAGTGCGAGGCCTCCGACAGCACGTGCGACACCGTCGTCAGGGCGTCGCCCATCAGCGCCGGGCCCGGCGTGTGCGCCAGGAGCTGCGCCTCGACGCCGGGCGAGCGCCCCGGCCGCTTCATCTCGAGCAGCATGTCGACGTAGCACCGGTAGCCGAGATCGGTGGGGACGCGGCCGGCCGAGGTGTGCGGCTGATACAGGTAGCCCTGCTCCTCGAGCGCCGCCAGCACGTGGCGCACGGTCGCCGACGAGAGGCCGAAGCCGCCCAGCCGGGCCAGCGTGGCGGACGCCACCGGCTCGCCCGTTTCGACGTATTCGCCGACCAGGGCCGCCAGGATGCGTCGCGAGCGATCGGAGAGCCGTGAGATGGCCATGCGCCCCGCCTCCCGCGGCTTTAGCAGTCAGCCGCTGAGAGTGCTAAGCGCTATTATACACGATCGGCCGCCAGTCTCCACCTAAGCGCAAGACTCGCAAGGACTAACAGCCCGCGGCGCCAGTCGCGGCGCCCGCCCGGACGCCGCCTACCGCGGCAGCGACGCGCGGAGCGCTGCCGCCGCCACGTGCGGTTCGGCCATCCTTCCGGAGCGGACGGCTATCAGTTCGGCCACGATCGAGACGCCGATCTCGGCCGGCGTGACGGCGCCGATGTCGAGGCCGATCGGCGCGTGGACGGTGGCCAGGCGCCCGGCGTCGGCGCCTTCGCCCGCCAGCGCGTCGAACACTCGCGCCACCTTGGCCCGGCTTCCGATGAGGCCGAGGTAGCGGAGCGGGCGGCCGATGAGTTCCCGCATCGCCTCGAAGTCCTGCCGGTGGCCGCGCGTCACCACCACCACGAACGCGCCGGGGGGGAACGCGGCGCGCTTGAGCCAGCCGGGGATGTCGTCGACGATCGCCTCGGCGCCGGGGAACCGCTCGGCGTTGGCGAACTTCTCGCGGTCGTCGAGGACGTGCACGCGGAATCCGGCCGCCTGCGCGATGCGCGCCACCTCGACCGACACGTGCCCGGCGCCCACCAGGTAGAGGTCCGGGGCCTGCTCGATCGGCTCGATGTAGACGTCCATCTGACCTCCGCAGATGAGCCCGGACTCGCCGGCCAGGTCGTCGTTGAGCGCGTAGTGCGCGAGCTGCGGCTGGCGGCTCCGGATGGCCTCCCGCGCCTTGCCCGCCGCGTCGTTCTCGTAGCAGCCGCCGCCGATCGTGCCGAGCGTGCGGCCGTCCTCGTAGACGAGCATCTTGGCGCCGACGCGCTGCGGCGTCGATCCGCCCGTCGCCACGATGGTGACGAGCGCCGCGCGCTCGCCCGTTTCGATCGCCCGCACGACCGCCCGGAACACCGCTTCACTCATGGTGTCGGCTCAATACTTGTGCAGATCGCAGACTTCGGTGGGCACCGTGCCCGGCAGGAACCCCTCGCGAATCACGCGCGGGCAGCCCGGTCCCGCCAGCTTGCCGGTGTCGGTGTCGATGTCGGCGAACACGATGCCGTCAGGCTGGGGCAGCGGCAGGTTCGGGTGCCCGGAGAGGGCGCTGGTCATGAACGAGGTCCAGATGGGCAGCGCCGCCTGGGCGCCGCTCAGGCCGAGCGCCGTGTTGTCGTCGAACCCGACCCAGACCACCGTCAGCAGTTCGGGCGTGAACCCGACGAACCAGGCGTCGCGGAGGTCGTTGGTCGTCCCGGTCTTGCCGGCGGCGTCGAGCGCGAACCCGTAGCCTCTCACCGACGCCGCGGTCCCCTCGTTGATGACGCTGCGCATCATGTTCTCGACCAGGAACGCCGTCTCGGGCCTCGTGATCGGCTTGGTGGCCGGCCACGCGGGCTTTGCCGCCTCGTGGTAGTCGGTGTTGATCTGCTGGATGGCGTGGAGGGGCCGCAGGCGTCCCAGGTTGGGGAACACGGTGAAGGCCGTGGCGATCTCGAACGGCGTCGCCTCGAATGCGCCGAGCGCGATCGACGGGTACGGCTTGGGCACCGTCGACGTGCCCATCCGCTTCCACAGCGCGGCCACCGTGTCGTAGCCGACCATCTCGGCGACCTTGACCGCGACGATGTTCCGGGAGTGCGCCAGCGCCCGCCGCAGCGTGATCGGTCCCTCGTAGGTGTTCTCGTAGTCCCTCGGCTCGTACGCCTGGTCGGCGAACCAGAACGTCGTCTGGTCGTCGTCGACGACCGTGGCCGGCGTGAGGTCGGTGCGGCCCTCCTCGGCGGCCTTCTCGAACGCGGCCAGGTACACGAACGGCTTGAACACCGAGCCGGGTTGCCGCCGCGCCGTCAGCACGCGGTTGTACTGGGACTGGTTGTAGCTGCGGCCGCCCACCCAGGCGAGGATCTCCCCCGAGCGCGGATCGACCGCGATGAGCGCCGCCTGCACGGTCTGCGTCCGCTTGCGCCGCGACAGCATGGTCTCGACCTGCGCGAGCCCCTGGCGCACGGCGTCCTGCGCCACCCGCTGGAGGTTGAGGTCGAGCGACGTGTAGACGTCGATCCGCTGCGTCGTCCGCATGATGTCGGGGAAGCGCTCGGCGAGCTGCTGGCCGACCATGTCGACGAAGTACGGCGCCTCGGCGTCGAGCGCACGCGGCACGGTGGTGAGCGGCTCGCGCGCGGCGGCCTGGGCGGCCTCGGCGGTGACGAACCGCGCCTGCACCATTTCCTGCAGCACCACGTTGCGGCGATCGCGGGCCCGGGTGGGCGAGGTGAACGGCGAGAGGTTGTGCGGGGAGTGGATGACGCCCGCCATCGTGGCCGCCTCGGCCAGGCTGACGTTGCTCACGTCCTTGCCGAAGAACAGCCGCGCCCCCTCGGCCACGCCGTGGATGGCGAACGACCCGCGCTGGCCGAGGTAGACCTCGTTCAGGTAGAACTCGAGGATCTCGTCCTTCGATGCGCGCCGCTCGAGCACGACCGCCATCATCTGCTCGGTGATCTTGCGGCGCATCGACTTCTCGGTCGGGTTGGCGATGACCGAGGACAGGAAGATGTTCCGGACCAGTTGCTGCGTGATCGTGCTACCGCCGACGAGGTACGACCGGTCGCCGCTGAGGTTGGTGACGAGCGCGCCGACCATCCGGATCGGATCCACGCCCGGGTGCTCGTAGAACCGGCGGTCCTCGATCGCCAGCACCGCGTCGATGACGTGCTTCGGGATCCGGGCGAGCCGCACCTGCCTGCGCTTCTCGCGCTCGCCGGTCATCAGCGAGGTCAGGAGCGGGGGGCCGAGCAGCACGGTTTCCGCCGGCCCCGACGACCCGACGTCGAGTCGTTCGATCCGTTCGGCACCGGGCGGCGGCGGCGTGTCCGCCTTGACGGCGGGCGGGAGGTTGAAGCGGGCCCGCACGACCTGCCCCGCGAGCTCGCCCGTGCGCGGCACGAGCGTGACCAGGCGCGGCGCGGCCGAGAACTCGCCCGGTTTCAGGGCCTTCTCGCGCTCGGCGTAACCCAGGTCGTTCAGCCGATCGACCAGTTGCCGCTCGCCGAGCCACTGGCCCCGCCTGAGTTCCAGCGGGCGGGCGTAGATCCGCGGCAGCGAGTGTTCGCGCTGCCCGTGCAGCCGCTCGTCGATGAGGCTGGCGAAGCGGAGGTACGAGTACGCGAAGATCGCGGCGCCCGCCAGGACGGGCAGGAGCACGAGGACCGCCAGGATCTTCCACCAGCGATGCGATCGCTTCGGGCGGCGGGCCGTCCTGGCTTTCGGAGCGGGACCTTTCGGTGTCACAGGGTCACTCAGACGGTCAAGACCCAGTGCGTCCCCATGTCGAGCGGCACATCGTCGTGCAGGCGATCGATGAGCGCGGGGCCGCACCGGTTCAGGAAGTACACGAATCCGACCGCCCGTTCCTGTGGGTGGCCGTCGGGGAACGCCTGCGCGCGGACGCGGGCGAACTGCCGCCGCAGCGTCTCGTCGCGACGCTTGGCGGCCTGGATGATCTTACCGTGGAGCGTGGTCAGGTCGTGCTGCATCCGGCCGAGCGCGCCCCGGGCCGCGCCGGCGAGCGTGGGATCGATGGCGGGCAGCGCATCGACCAGCGTCGCCATCCCCGCTTCGACCGTGCGCGACACGTCCTCGAAGGCGTCCTCCACCGACTTCGGCAGCTGACGCTCGAGCAGGTGGTTGAGCGTCGACTCGCTGTCGGCCTGCAGCGCCTCGAGCGCCACGTCGTGCCTGGCCACGAACTTGGCCGCCGCCGCGTCGAGGAGCGTCACGCTCGTCCGCGGGACGAACAGCGGCTGCGGCACGCCGAAGTGCGCGTAGATCGGCCGCAACTGGGCGAGGTAGGCCAGCTCGTTCGGCCCGGCCACGTAACAGCAGGTGGGGAAGAGCGCGTCCTGGACGATCGGCCGCAGCAGGACGTTCGGGCTGAATCGTTCGGGGTGGCTGCGCGATTCGCCGATGAGGTCGGGCGCCGCCACGACGGCGTCGCCGACGACGAATGCGCCGTCCCGGTAGTGCACCGGCTGGCGAATGCCGTCGAGCTTGAAGAGCGCGACGTGGTCCGGCTGGGGGACCACCTGCGCGTGGTAGCCGGCCTCCGTGAGCGCGCGGCCCTGCTCGGCGGCCAGCGCCGTCGTCACGCGAGGCTGCTCCAGTTCCCGGGTGAAGATCTCGCCGACCAGCGCCTTGGCCGCGGGCTCCGACGAGTCGTGGACCACGAGACCCAGGCGGCCGACGAGCGACGAGAGCCACCGGCCGAACGCTTCCGACATGCCGGCGCCCGGCCGGTAGGCCTGCGAGAGCGCGTCGATGGTCGCGGCGGTGAACTCGGTTGGCGGTAGCGTCTCGCGCAGGACGGCCAAGGCGGCGAACACCGACGGGTCGAGCCGGACCGACGACACCGGCTCTTCGCCGGCGCCCGGCGGCGTGCCGAGCGTGAGCGTGCGCACGTGCATGTCGTGGTCGAGTACCGTGCACGCGTTCACTTCCTGCCAGTCGTGGTCCTCCGACTCGATCCAGAAGATCGGGACGGCCGCGACGCCGTGCTCGCGCGTGACGCGCTCGGCGACCGCGACGGCCGTGAGCGCCTTGAGCAGCGTGTACAGCGGCCCGCCGAACAGGCCGGCTTGCTGGCCGGTAACGACGGCAACGGCCCGGGGGTCGGCGAGCCTGGCGGCGGCCGCGCGGGCCTCGGCCGGGGCGCCGCGACGTTCCTGCTGCGCCCCCAGGATCTCGACGAGGCGCCGGCGGTCGCGCGGGTAGGCCTGCGTCCGCGCGATGGCGGCGGCCCAGGCGTCCGTCCCGGCCGGGTCGCCCGAGAAGAACGGGGCGAGGCGATCGAAATCGTGCGCGTAGTCGGCCGAGAGCCGCCTGACCCAGGGGAAGCGCCGGACGTCTACGGCGAGCCTCAGGTCTGACGAAGCGGGAGTGGATGGATCGGGCTGCACCGGTAACGTAACTCTCTCAAAGCGTTCCGGCACTGTCAACCCGCCTCCGTCCAGCTCCAGGGGTCGGAGCGGTTTTTCCGGACGGCCCGGGATCGTCACCAGAAATGTAATTGCCCCGAGGTACCTCGCGGGCAATTACAAATCGGTATTTGAAACGGGCCTTCCGGGAAAAACCGCTCCGACCCCTCAGGGATTTGGTGTTAGCATCGAACGAACCTTCATTCGAGGAGTACGACGCGCTGCCCAGAGATTCCTCGGCCAGCTTCCCGACCCCGTCTGCCTTCGGCCGATATCGCGTCGTTCACCAGGTGGGTGTCGGCGTGCTGGGCCCGGTGTTTCGCGGCTACGACCCCGACCAGAACCGGGTCGTGGCCATCAAGGCCTGCTTCCTCGATGTGACCCCCGAGCAGGCGGCCGACCTGGCGGTCGAATTCGACCGGCTGCCCGCCCTCAAGATCCCTCACGCGTTCATCATCTCGCCCTTCGCCGGGGGCTCCGAGGGGTCCATCGCGTTCCTCGTCCAGGAGTACTTCGTCGCCGACTCGGCCGACGTGGCGCTCAAGCAGTACGGCCCGCCGCCGGTGCCGGACGCGCTGCGGCTCATCGGGCAGCTGGCCGGCGCGCTCGACGCGGCCGCGGAGGTCGGCCTGCACCACGGGGCGCTGCACCTGCGCGACGTGCTGGTGGCGCCGAAGGAAATGCGGCTGACCGGCCTCGGGGTGGTGCCGGCCCTCGAGCGCGTGGGATACCGCCCGCCGCCGCGCCGCCCCTACGCCGCCCCCGAGCGGATGACGGGCCAGCCGGTGACGCGCGCGTCGGACGTCTTCTCGCTCGCGTGCCTCTCGTTCGAGCTGCTCACCGGTCGCCGCCCGCTGCCGTCCGGCGACATCGTGACGGTAGACACGTCGGGGATCCAGGCTGCCGACGCGCAGGCGCTGTCGGAGGTGTTCGCGCGCGTGCTGAGCCCGAGCCCCGAGGACCGCCACCCGTCGGCGCTGGAGTTCGCCGCGGCCCTCAAGCACGCCCTCACCGGCGCGCCGCTCCAGGTCGGGGCCGAAGTCGAGCCGCCGAAACCTCGACGCGCGCCGCGCGCGCGGAAGGTGGCGGTGCTGCCGTTCGACGAGGAACCGCCGGCACTGCCGAGCGAACCCGCTCCCGCCGCCATGGCGATCGAGGAGACCCCTGTTGGCGCGCCGCCCACCGAACCCATGCCGGTCGCGATGGTCGTCGAGGAACCTCCGGCTGACGTGCCGCCGGCCGGACCCGCGCCGATCGCGCTGACCGTCGAAGAGCCTCCGCCCGACGCGCCGATGGAGATGCCGGCCCTTTCGGTGGAGGAGCCGGCCGAGCAGCTCACCGAGCCGATCGAGATTCCTCTCGACGAGCCGGGGCCCGTCGCGGTGTCGGCGGCGGCCGTCGTCGCCGAAATCGAACCGGATGCCGCGGTGACGGATTCCATCGTCGTTGTCGCGCCCGAGCCGTTGACCGAGGCGGACCCGTTCGAGCTTCCCATCGCCGAGCCCGCTGCTCCCGACGTGGGCCGGGGCCGGTTCGCGCCGATCGAGGTACGCGACCCGCAGGCCAGCAGAAGAGCCGCCGGAGCAGCCAGCGGAGGAGTCCGCCGAGGAGTCCGTGGAGGAGCCCGCGGCCGAACCGATGTTGGCCGTGTCCGGGCGATCGACGTTCGAGGCTGGAGAGTCGGAGGAACCGATGTTCTCCGCGTACGTGCACGAGGGACGAGCGGAACACGGCGTCAGGGCACCCATGAGACGTCTCGCTTCGCGGATGGGCATGCTGGTGATTGGCCTCGTCGTGGGATTCGGCCTCGGCTACCTGGCTGCGCCCCGCGGCGCGCCCGGGCCCGTCGCCGCACCGGCCGCCGGCCTTCGCGCTTCGGACCCTGGCGCGGCACGCCCTTCGCCGGCATCCCTGCCGCCCGCCATGGCGACGGCCGCGCCCCCACCCGCGGCGGAGCCTCCGGCTCCCGCCAGAGCGGCGCTGGGCACGCTCGTGGTGGCATCCAGGCCATCCGGCGCGCGCGTCTTCGTCGACGGGCGCGACGCCGGCAAGACGCCGCTGACGCTGCGCGACGTCAAGCCGGGTTCGCGCAAGGTCAGGCTCGAACTCGGCGGGTATCGCCCGTGGGCGTCCACCGTGCGGATCGCCGCCGGGCGGCAACGGAAGATCGCGGCGTCGCTCGAGCGGCGCCCTGGAGGATAGGAGCATGGGACCGTTGACGCGGGCCCGCGCCCGGTTGGTCCTCGAGGACGGGAGCTGGTTCGATGGCGTGGCCTGCGGTGCCGACGGCGTCGCCTCCGGCGAGGTCGTGTTCAACACGAGCATGACCGGCTACCAGGAAGTCCTGACCGATCCCTCATACGCCGGCCAGATCGTCACGATGACGTGCCCGGAAATCGGGAACTACGGCACCACCCTGTTCGACGCCGAGTCCCGCCGCCCGTCGATCGCCGGCTTCGTCGTGCGCGAGTGCTCGCCGATCGCCAGCAACTGGCGCGCGTCGGCCACGCTCGAGGACTACCTGCGGGCGCACGGGATCGTCGCGCTCGCCGGGATCGACACCCGCGCGCTCACGCGCCGGCTGCGGTCGGGAGGCGTGGTGCGCGGCGCCATCGGCACCGGCGAGGTCGGCGTCGACGAACTGGCCGCCCGCGCGCGCCGGACGCCGCAAATGGCCGGGCGCGACCTGGTCACCGAGGTGACCTGCGCGGATCCGTTCGACTTCGGCCGATCGCACGCCGCCCCGCTCCCCGACGAGTCCGGGATCATCACCGACCGCGGCTTCGTGCTGCCCGGTTGCGCGCCCGGGGCGCCCGCCGAGAGCGAGACCGGACGGCCGCTCGTCGCGGCCTACGACTTCGGGATGAAGTGGAACATCCTCAGGCGTCTCACCGCCTGCGGCTGCTCGGTCCGCGTCTTTCCGGCCGCGACGCCCGCGCGCCAGGTGCTGGCGGCGCGCCCGGCCGGCGTCTTCCTCAGCAACGGCCCCGGCGACCCCGCCGCCCTCCCGCGGATCGTCGACAGCGTGCGGGCGCTCGTCGACGCCGGGCTCCCGATGTTCGGCATCTGCCTGGGCCACCAGCTGCTGGCGCTCGCGCTGGGCGGGAAGACGTTCAAGCTCAAGTTCGGGCACCGAGGCGGGAATCACCCGGTCAAGGACCGCGAGACCGGGCGCGTCGAGATCACGGCGCAGAACCACGGGTTCGCCGTCGAGGCCGGCTCGCTGCCCCGCGGCGTCGTGGTGACGCACGAGAGCCTCTACGACGGCACGATCGAGGGGCTCCGCGCGACCGACGCGCCGGTCTTCTCGGTGCAGTACCACCCGGAGGCGTCTCCCGGCCCGCACGACGCGGACTACCTGTTCCAGCGGTTCGTCGCTGCGATGCGGCAGTGACCGGCCTGCGGCTTGCGACTGGCGACTTGCGGCCAGCTTCGAGCCAGATAGCGCAGGGCTTCAGCCCTGCGCGCGCTGCGGACGACGTGTAGAACCCGAATCCCGAATCCCGAACCCCGAGTCCCGGATCCTGCGCTATGCCCCGTCGTTCCGACCTCCACCGCGTCCTCGTCATCGGGTCCGGCCCGATCGTCATCGGCCAGGCCTGCGAGTTCGACTACTCGGGCACGCAGGCGTGCAAGGCGCTCAGGGCCGAGGGGCTCGAGATCGTGCTGGTGAACTCGAACCCGGCGACGATCATGACCGACCCCGAGCTGGCCGACCGCACCTACGTCGAGCCGCTCACCGTGGCCGCGCTCGCCGCGATCATCGAGCGCGAGCGGCCGGACGCGCTGCTCCCGACGGTCGGCGGACAGACCGCGCTCAACCTCGCCGTCGAACTGGCCGAGGCGGGCGTGCTCGAACGCTTCGGCGTCGAGCTCATCGGCGCGTCGCTCGAGTCGATCAAGGTCGCCGAGGACCGCCTGATGTTCCGCGAGGCGATGACCTCGATCGGGATCGACGTCCCGGACAGCGGCGTGGCGCACACCCTCGCCGAGGCGCTCGCGCTCGTGGACCGGGTGGGCTACCCGGCCGTCATCCGCCCCTCGTTCACGCTCGGCGGCGTCGGCGGCGGCATCGCCTACAACCTCGACGAGTTCCGCGACCTCGCCTCCCGCGGTCTCTCGATGAGCCCCGTCCACCAGGTGCTGGTGGAGCAGTCGGTCCTCGGGTGGAAGGAATACGAGCTCGAGGTGATGCGCGACGTCGCCGACAATTTCGTCGTCATCTGCTCGATCGAGAACATCGACCCGATGGGGATCCACACCGGCGACTCGATCACGGTGGCGCCGGCGATGACGCTGAGCGACAAGGAGTACCAGCGGCTGCGCGACCTGGCCCGGCGGATCATCAGCCGCGTCGGCGTCGAGACGGGCGGCTCCAACATCCAGTTCGCCGTCAACCCGGACGACGGGCGCGTGGTGGCGATCGAGATGAACCCGCGCGTCTCCCGGTCGTCGGCGCTCGCCTCGAAGGCCACCGGCTTCCCGATCGCGAAGATCGCCGCCAAGCTGGCGCTCGGCTACCACCTCGACGAGATCCCGAACGACATCACCCGCGTCACCCCGGCGTCCTTCGAGCCCTCGATCGACTACGTCGTCGTCAAGGTGCCGCGCTGGAACTTCGAGAAATTCCCCGACGCCGACCGCACGCTCACCACGCAGATGAAGTCGGTGGGGGAGGCGATGGCGATCGGCGGGACGTTCAAGGAGGCGTTTCTCAAGGGGCTGCGCTCGCTCGAACTGGGGCGCTCGGCCTGGCTGTGGCGGTCCGACGAGGCCGACGAAGGAGAGGACCTGCTCGCGCGGCGGCTGGCGGTGGCCGACGAGCGGCGGATCTGGCGCGTGTTCTGCGCGCTCGAGCGCGGCTGGAGCATCGACCGGCTCCACGAGATCACCGGGATCGACCGGTGGTTCCTCGCGCAGTTCGAGGAGCTGACCGGGATGGCCGCGGCGCTGAAGGCGGGCGGGGCGGAGGCGTGCTCGCCCGAGGCGCTGACGCGACTCAAGCACGCCGGCTTCAGCAACCGGCAAATCGCGCGGCTCTCGGGCCAGCCCGAGCCGGACGTGGCCGCCGCCGTCCGGGCAGCCGGGCTCACGCGCGCCTTCAAGCGCATCGACACCTGCGCCGCCGAGTTCGAGTCGTACACGCCGTACCTCTACAGCACCTTCGCCGACGAGTGCGAGGCCCAGCCGACCGCGCGCGACAAGGTCGTCATCCTCGGGTCCGGGCCGAACCGGATCGGCCAGGGGATCGAGTTCGACTACTGCTGCTGTCACGCCGCGTTCGCGCTGCGCGAGGAGGGCGTCGAGACGGTGATGGTCAACTGCAACCCGGAGACCGTCTCGACCGACTACGACACCGCCGACCGGCTCTACTTCGAGCCGCTCACGCTCGAGGACGTGCTGGCCATCATCGACCGCGAGCGGCAGGGGGGCGGGCGCGTCTCGTGCCTCGTGCAGTTCGGCGGCCAGACGCCGCTGAAGCTCGCGCTCGCGCTGCACGAGGCGGGCGTCCCGCTCATCGGCACCTCCGCCGACTCGATCGACCTGGCCGAGGATCGCAAGCGCTTCTCGGCGCTGCTCGTCGAACTGGGGATCGACCAGCCGGCGAGCGGCACCGCCACGTCCCGCGACGAGGCGCGCGCGGCGGCCGAGTCGGTCGGCTATCCCGTCGTCGTGCGCCCCTCGTACGTGCTCGGCGGGCGCGGCATGGCCATCGTCTACGAGCAGGCCGCGCTCGACCGCTACATGACCGGCGCGGTCGACGCCTCGCCCGCGCATCCCGTGCTCATCGACCGCTTCCTGGAGGACGCGTTCGAGCTGGACGTGGACGCCGTCGCCGACGCGACCGGGGCGGTGGTCATCGGCGGCATCATGGAGCACATCGAGGAGGCGGGGATCCACTCGGGCGACAGCTCGTGCGTGCTGCCGTCGTACCTCGTCGCCGAGCGCCATCTCGACACCATCCGCGACTGGACGCGCCGCATCGCGAGGGCGCTCCACGTCGTCGGCCTGATGAACATCCAGTTCGCCATCAAGGACGACGTGGTGTACGTGCTGGAGGTGAACCCGAGGGCCTCGCGGACCGTGCCGTTCCTGTCGAAGGCGACCGGCGTGCCGCTCGCCAAGGCGGCGGCGCGCGTGATGCTCGGGCGGACGCTGGCCGACATCGGCCTCACCGAGGACCTCGGCGTCGCGGGCGTGTTCGTGAAGACGCCGGTCTTCCCGTTCATCCGGTTCCAGGGCGTGGACATCCTGCTCGGGCCGGAGATGAAGTCCACCGGCGAGGCGATGGGGTGCGGCTCCACCTTCGGGGTCGCGTTCGCCAAGGCCCAGACCGCGGCCGGGCAAGGGCTGCCCGACGGCGGGACCGCGTTCATCTCGGTGAACGACCACGACAAGCCGACCGTGCTGCCGGTCGCGAAGGACCTGGTGGCGCTCGGCTTCCGGCTGGCGGCGACGCGCGGGACGGCGGCATTCCTGGCGGCGCACGGCCTCGCGGCGGAGGTGGTCTACAAGGTGAACGAGGGGCGCCCGAACATCGCCGACGCGGTGGTCAACGGCCGCATCGCGCTCGTCATCAACACGCCGCTCGGCCGGGCCTCGTTCTTCGACGACCGGGCGCTGCGGCGCGCGGCGATGACGCACGGCGTGCCGTGCATCACGACGCTGACCGGCGCGTCGGCCGCGGTGAGCGCCATCCGCGCGATGCGGACCGAGGTGTCCGAGGTCCGCGCCCTCCAGGACTACTACGCAGGAACTGCGCGCTGAACCCTCTGGCGGTTCGGCGGAATCTGCGAGTACCACCACGTCGGCAGGGCCGGCCTCCTGGCCGGCCATCTCCGCGGGCCAGGAGGCCCGCGCTACCGGATGCGTTGGTAGGGCCGGCGTTCTCGCCGGCCGGGCAGTCAATCCGGAGGGCGACCCTTTAGGGTTGCCTTGACGTGGCTCGCGTGACGAGGCCGTCAGCCGTCAGCCGCGAGCCGCCAGCCGGCGTCGGCATTCCCTTTGCTCTCTCCTTCACGTGTCCGTCCCAGCCGCCCTCCCCGCGGCCGCCGTCGTCATCGGCGCGGCGGCCGGGACGATCTCCGGCGACGTGCCGCGCGGCCTCGCCGTCGCGGTCCTCGTGTGCGCGTGGATCGCCACCGGCGCGGGCTTCGCGCTCGGCCGTCGGCGCGCGTTCGCCCTCGGCGCGGCCACCGTGTTCCTGTGGGCCGCGTGGCTGCTGTCGGCGCGTGCCACGCGCGCGGCGGCGGCGCCGCCGCTCAGGGCCGCGCTCGCCGACGCGCTGTCGTCCGGGCCGATCGCGCTCGAGGGCCGGCTTCGCGAAGACGCGGCGCCGGGTGAAACAGGCGTCGCGCTCGTGGTGGACGTCGAGCGCTGGACCGCCGGGAGCGAGCCGCACGCCGCGTCCGGGGGCGTGCGGCTGACCGTCGGCGGCGCGCTCGGCCTGGAGAGAGTCGGCGAGTGGCGTGCGGGGCGGCTGGTGCGCGTGCCGGCGACGCTGCGCGTGCCCGGCCGGTACCAGGATCCGGGCGTCCCCGACGGCCGGCTCGCCCTCGGCCGGCGGGGCATCGCCCTCATCGGCAGCGTCAAGAGCGGAGCGCTCGTCGAGGTGAGAGCCCGCGGCAGCGCGATGGCCGAGTCCTGTGCGACCGTGCGGGCCCTCGCGCGCGCGGCCGTCGAGCGCCACGTCGCCCGTTTCGACCCGCAGTCGGCGGCCATCGTCGTCGCCATCCTCATCGGCGACCGCGTCGGCCTCGACGACGAGGTGCAGCGCCGGCTGCAGGAGGCGGGGACGTATCACGTCATCGCCATCTCCGGCGGCAACATCGCCATCCTCGCGGGGCTGATGCTCTGGCTGCTCCGCGTGGCGGGCGTCGGGCACCGCGCGTCGAGCTGGGCGACCGCCGCCGTGCTGGTCGGGTACGCCGAGGTCGTGGGCGGGGGCGCGTCGGTCGTGCGGGCGACGGTGATGGCGGTGATCTACCTGGTGGCGCGGCAGGCGGGCCATCGCAGCGCGCCGGTCAACGCGCTGGCCGTGACCTGCGCGGCGCTCCTGCTGGCGACGCCGGACGCGGTTGCCGATCTCGCGTTCTGGCTCACCTTCGGCGCGACGCTCGGCATCCTGGCCGGCGTCGGGCTGGCGGGCAGGCGGCTGCCCCGCGCGCCGTGGCTTCGGGCGCCGGCCGCGCTGCTGCTGACGTCGCTGTGCGCGGAACTGGCGCTGCTCCCGGTGGCGGCGCGCGCGTTCTCGCGCGTCACCTTCGCGGGCCTGCTGCTGAACTTCGTCGCGATCCCGATGATGGGCGTCGCCCAGATCGCGGGGATGATCACCGTTCCGCTGGCCTACGTGTGGCCGCACGCGGCGGACGCGTGCGGCTACGTGGCGCACGTCGGCGCCTGGGGCCTCGTGCGCAGCGCCGCCCTCGTGGACCTCGTGCCCTGGCTCTCTTACCGCCTGCCGCCGCCGCACTGGGTCGCGGTGGCCGGCTACTACACGGGATGCGCGGCCTGGCTCTGGGCCCGCCGGCCGGGAACACCCGGCAGCCGGGCCGTTGCCGTGCACTCGGCCGCGCGCAGGGCCGGCATCGCGATGGTCGTCGTGAGCGGCATCTGGATCCTGGTCGAACCGGTGAGCCTGCTGGCACCTGGCGTGCGCGGCCGCCTCCGGCTGACGGTCCTCGACGTGGCGCACGGCGATGCGATCCTCGTCCAGTTGCCCGACCGCCGCAGCCTGCTGGTCGATACGGGCGGATCGCTGAGCGGCAGCCGCTTCGACATCGGCGGCCGGATCGTCGCGCCCGTCCTCTGGGCGCGAGGCACGCGAAGACTGGACGCGCTCGTGCTCACGCACGGCGACCCGGACCACGCGGGCGGTGCGGCCTCGGTCTTCCGGGACTTCCGCCCCCGCGCCATCTGGGAGGGCGTCGCGGTGCCGAACCTCGCGGTTACCGACCGGCTCCGGGCGATGGCCGCCGCGGCCCGCGTGCCATGGGTCTGGCGCCGCGCCGGCGAGACGCGGGTGATGGGAGAGGTGCGGCTGCGGATCCTTCATCCGCCACCGCCCGACTGGGAGCGCCGGAAGGTGCGCAACGACGACTCGATGGTCGTCGAGCTGCGCTACGGGGAGGTTTCGATCGTGCTGACCGGCGATATCGGTTCGGAGGTGGAGCGGACGCTGAGCAGGCAGTTCGAGCCGGCGGCGATCCGGGTGATGAAGGTGCCTCACCACGGCAGCGCCACCTCCAGCAGCGCGGGGTTCGTGGCGGCACTGAGGCCGCGCGTCGCGCTGCTCAGCGCCGGGCAGACGACGAGGGTGAGCGAGGAGGTGCTGCGGCGCTACCAGGAGGCGGGCGCCACGCTCTACCGCACCGACGTCCACGGGGCGATCACGATCGACACCGACGGACGCCAGGTGGTCGTGACGACGTTCACGGGGGACAGGGCAGTGTTCAGAAGCAGGCAGTAGGCCGTCAGTGATCAGTAGCTAGTGATCAGCGGCTAGTCAGCCACGCGAGACACACTGGCCACTGGCCACTAGCCACTACTCCTCCCCGGTCTTAATCCGCTGCCACTCCTCCTCCATCCTCGCCAGCCCGGCCTCGCGCAGCGACTCGCCGCGCGAGGTGAAGCGCTGCTCGAGCGCGGTGAACCGCTTCGCGAACTTGTCGTCCGACCGCCGGAGCGCCGCCTCGGGCTCGACGCCCAGCTTGCGGGACAGGTTGGCGAGGGCGAAGAGCAGGTCGCCCATCTCCTCTTCGACGTGCCGCCGGGCGGCGCGCGCGGCGTCGGAGTCGTCGGCCGGCGCGCCGGCGCCCAGGCTGCCCGAGCGCTCGACCGCCTCGCGCAGCTCGGCCACCTCCTCCTCGATCTTCGCCAGCACGTCGGCCGGCCGGTCCCAGTCGAAGCCGACCGCCGCGGCCCGCGTGCTCATCTCGTGCGCGCGCAGCAGCGCCGGCAGCGCCCGCGGCACGCCGCCGAGGATCGTCTTCGGCTTGCCGCCTTCCGGAGAGGCCGCGCGCTCGCGCCGCTTGGCCTCCTCCCATTTCCCCAGCACCTCGTCCGCGCTCTTCGCCTTCGCGTCGTCGCCGAAGACGTGCGGGTGGCGGCGGACCAGCTTGTCGGCGATCGAGCCGAGCGAGTCGGTGACGGTGAACTGCCGGCGCTCGGCGCACAGCTGGGCCAGCAGCACCCCTTCGAAGATGAGATCGCCGATCTCCTCCATGAGCGCCTCGAGGTTGCCCTCGTCGATCGCCTCGAGGACCTCGTAAGTCTCCTCGAGCACGAACGGCCGCAGCGTCTCGAGCGTCTGCTCGCGGTCCCACGGGCAGCCGTCCGGCGCGCGCAGGCGGGCCACGATCTCGACGAGGCGTTCGAAGGCGGAACCGGCGGTGTAGAGCATGAGCCGTATGCTAACATTTCGGCCCTGCGGGCTCTCAAGGGCCCGCAGGGCCGTTGGCCGGCTCAGGACTCAAGGCTCAGGGCTCGAGCCGCGGCGTGTTGGGCAACGATCATGACTGACACCCCCGAGATCACCTTCAGCCTCTTCGTGCTCTCGCTCTCCGCCAGCGCCGAGATCCACCTCGGCCAGCTCGCGGTTCCCGGCACCGACAAGGCCGCCCCGGTCAATCTGACGGAGGCCGCGCATCTCATCGAAGTGATCGCGATGCTCAAGGAGAAGACGGCGGGCAACCTGGAGGAGTCGGAGGAGCGGCTGATCGAGGCCGTCCTCTACGACCTCCGGATGCGCTACGTCGAGGTGTCGGCCGCGGCAAAGCAGGCGGTCCAACCTTGAGCGGCGAACGCGCGCGGGTGACCTTCCTCGGCACGGGGACCTCGCACGGCGTCCCGATGATCGGCTGCCGGTGCGCCGTCTGCGGGTCCACCGACCCGCGCGACAACCGGCTGCGCACCTCCATCCTGATCGAGCCCGGCGACGGCGGGTCGCTGCTCGTCGACACGCCGCCGGACCTGCGCGCGCAGGCGCTTCGGTTCGGCGTCGTCCGCCTGGACGCGATCCTGTTCACCCATCCGCACGCCGACCACATCCTCGGCCTCGACGAGACGCGCCGCTTCAACACGCTGCAGGGATGCGCCATCCCGTGCTACGGCAACCCGGCCACCGTCGCCGAGGTGCGGCGGGTCTTCGCCTACGCCTTCGAGCCGCGGCAGCAGGGCGGCGGCGTGCCGCGCCTCGAGCTGCACGCAGTCACGGGGCCGTTCACGATCGGCGCCACGACGATCACGCCGGTGCCGATCATGCACGGGGATCTGCCGATCTACGGGTACCGCGTCGGGGCGTTCGCGTACCTGACCGACTGCAGCGCCGTGCCCGACGCGTCGTGGCGGCTGCTCGAGGGGGTCCGCACGCTCGTGGTCGACGCGCTGCGCCACCGGCCGCACCCGACGCACCTGACCGTCGCGCAGGCGCTCGAGGTGGCGGCGCGGGTCGGGGCCGAACGCACGCTGCTCACGCACATCGCGCACGACCTCGGCCATGCGGAGACGTCCGCGCACCTGCCGCCGGGCGTCGAGCTGGCATATGATGGGTTGATAGTCGAAGTGCGCTAATCCGCTCTGCTGGCCGACGGCTGACGACCGACGGCCGACGGCACGGTCACACGTGACAGCGTGACGCGGCCGTCAGCCCGTCTGAACTGTCCGCGACGACTCCAATGGACGTCATCCACTACCCCGACGATCCCCGTCCCGCGCGCTGGCAGCGGCCCGTGCTCGCGCTCGGGAATTTCGACGGCCTCCACCTCGGCCACCTCAGGATCGTCGAGCAGGTCGTCCAGACCGCCCGCGAGCACGCCGCGACGCCGCTGCTGCTCACCTTCGACCC
Organism: uncultured Acidobacteriota bacterium; assembly: GCA_963776495.1. Lineage (GTDB taxonomy): Bacteria > Acidobacteriota > Vicinamibacteria > Vicinamibacterales > Fen-181 > FEN-299. The sequence continues at coordinate 970,227 of CAVZMW010000006.1, forward strand.
GCACCCGACGCGCGTCGTCCGCCCCGAGCACGCGCCGCCGCTGCTGATGACGCTCAGGCAGAAGCTCGAAGTGGCCGGGCGGGCCGGGATCGAAGGGGCGGCCGTCGTCAGGTTCAACTACGACGTGGCGAGCTGGGATCCCGAGACGTTCGTCCGGCTCGTGCTCTTCGACTGGCTCCACGTGTCCGAAGTGTGGGTGGGCGCCGGCTTTCTCTTCGGCCACGACCGGTCGGGAGACTTCTCGAAGCTGCGCGAGCTCGGCACGCGCTACGGATTCGATGCCCGGAAGATCGAGCCGGTGCTGTTCAAGGAGTCGGTGGTGTCGAGCTCGCGCGTGCGGAGCCTGGTGACCGAGGGAAGGATGACGGAAGCGGCAGAACTGCTCGGCCGCCCCTACTTCATGGACGGCACCGTCGTGCACGGCCTCCAGCGCGGGCGGCAGCTGGGATACCCCACCGCGAACCTCAACAGCGCGAACGAGCTGACCCCGCCCTACGGCGTGTACACGACGCGCTCGACCGTGGACGATGTCGTGTATCCGTCGGTGACGAGCATCGGCGTGCGGCCGACGTTCCACGAACCGTCGGCGACGGTCATCGAGACCTACCTGCTCGACGTCGAGCGCGACCTGTACGGGAAGCGCCTGCGCGTCGAGTTCCTGCAGCGCATCCGCGAGGAGCTGACCTTCTCGAGCGTCGAGGACCTCAAGGCGCACATCGCCGCCGACTGCGCCCACGTCCGCGCCTACTTCGCACGGCACGCATCCTCCGGCCTGTAGCCTGTAGCCTGAAGCCCGTAGCCTGAAGCCTGTCGCCTGAAGCCGGCCGCGGGTGCTGGTCCTTGTCTTGCACCCGGTGTCCGTCGTATGCCCCTCCTCGATCGTATCTCGCTCGGAAAAGCCGGCGAAGACTGCGCCTGCCGCGAGCTCGAGCGCCGCGGCTACGCAATTCTTGCCCGCCGCTATCGTTCCCGCCTTGGCGAAATTGACATCGTCGCCCGGGAGGGCGAGACCGTCGTCTTCGTCGAGGTCAAGGCGCGGACGAGCAGCCGCTTCGGCGAGCCGGCCGAGGCGGTGACGCTCCACAAGCAGACGCGCGTCACGGCGATCGCCGAGGATTACCTGGCGCGGCACCGACTGCGCCACGTGCGCTGTCGCTTCGACGTCGTCGCCATCTCGTTCGGCGCGGACAGGCAGCCGGTGGTGGAGGTGTTCCAGGACGCGTTCCAGGCGGCGTAGCGGGGGGAGCGGGCCGCCGTGGGGACGGACCGGGCCGCCGCCAAGGCCGGCTCAAGCCCTCGGCTTGTACGAGTTGGCGGCGACGCGAACGCCATCCTCGTAGGAGGTGCCGGCGAAGCCGAATTCCCTGGCGAACTTCGACGAGTCGAAGATGTACGGCGAATCGTGCTGGTAGAGCATCTCGTACGATTCGCGCACGTCGGAGCTGAACCACCCGACCGCCCGGAGCGTCGGCCGGCTCAGCACCCGGTGGCGCGGCGCCGCGCCGAACTCGCGGGCCGCCAGCGCGATGAACTGCGCCCCGGTGGGCGGGTCGGGCGCGGCGGGGAGGTGCCACACCTGGTTCCAGGCCGTCTCGCGCTCGGCGAGCATCGCGACGCCGCGCGCCGCGTCGGGCGTGAAGGTGAGCGAGTGGGGAACCGAGGCGTCGATCAGCCACGAGGGCTTTCGTCCCTTCGCCAGGGCCTCGAGGACCAGCGCGTTCGGCACGCTGTGCGCGTTGCCCGGGCCGTAGAAGTCGGCCGAGCGCGCGATCATCGCCGTCAGGCCGCCGGACTTCACCTCGTCCATCAGCGACGTGGCGATTCGCGCGCGGATCTCGCCCTTCTTCGAGCAGGGGGCGTAAGGCGTGCTCTCGGTCATCGGGCCGTCAACCCTGCCGTACATGTAGACGTTGTCGAAGAACGCGAGCCGTGCCCGCGCGCGCTTGCAGGCCTCGATGACGTTCGCCATGATCCGCGGCCACGACTCCTGCCAGGTCCGCAGGTCGTACTTCAGGCCCACGACCAGGTGCACGACGGCGGACCCCGCAACCGCGCGGATCGTCTGCTCGCGGTCGGTCAGATCGGCCCGAAGGGCTTCGGCGCCGCCGGTGGGGCGGGGAGTCCGGCTGACGAGCCGGAAGGGGACGCTCTTCGCGGCCAGGATCCGGGCGAGTTCGTTGCCGATCGGGCCGCCCGCGCCGAGTATCGTGACCATTGTTTGTTCGCCTCTTCCCCTAAAGGATATGGCGAACCACGCCCGGGCAGTCAACCCCGGTGCACTGGCGCGAAATCCACCGATTACCGTCCTGGTCATGACGCAATCATGAAATCATGATATAGTTATGACATGAGGCGCAAGGTGAGCACCATCATGGACGAATCGCTGTTTCGCCGGGCGAAACTGGAGGCCGCCCGGCAGGGTCGTCCCCTGGCGGCGATCCTCGAAGAGGCGCTGGAGCGGTACTTCGATCGCCCGCCCGTCCGCCCACCCGGCTACCGGTCCGTCGATGAAACCTGGGGAGCCATGGCGGCCTCCGCAGAGCTGGTCAGACACGTGATGGAAGAGGAGGACGATGAGTACGGCGAGTCTTGACGACGTGCCGGGCGGCGCGCGGGTCTTTCTCGACGCGTCGATCTTCATCTATCACTTCTCGGAGCGCTCCTCGCAGTGCCGCCGGCTCCTCAAACGCTGCGAGCAACGGGAGGTGGCCGGCTTCACGTCGGTCGTCGCATTCAACGAGGCGTCGCACCGCTTGCTGATACTGGAGGCCGTGCAGTCGGGCGTCGTGTCTACCGGGAATGTGCTGCGGAAGTTGCGTCGGCGGCCTGATCTCGCCTGTCAGTTGCGGCTCCACGCCGTGCAGATGCAGTGCGTGCCGGCATGGGGCATCGACGTGCTGCCCGTGGACCTCGGGCGGTGCCTCCGCGCGGCGGCCTTGCGGGAATCGACGGGCCTGCTGACCAACGATTCGGTCCTGCTGGCGACGATGAGAGACGAGGGGATGACGGCGATCGCGACGGCGGACTCGGACTTCGATCGGTTCGACGATCTGCGGGTATTTCGCCCCACCGATCTTGGGGCGGCGTGGCCGGCTCTTGCCTAGAACGCGCCTCGTGTGGTACTTTCAGATTTCGCTGAGCGGGAATAACTCAGTGGTAGAGTGCGACCTTGCCAAGGTCGAAGTCGCGGGTTCGAATCCCGTTTCCCGCTCCATCTTCTTCCTCGCTGCCGCGCGGTCGCTTGCCGCGCGTTTTTTGTCCGCGCCGGCCGGCCACGGCCGGCGGTCACGCCGGGGCGCCGTAGCCAAGTGGTAAGGCAGAGGTCTGCAAAACCTCCATCTCCGGTTCAAATCCGGACGGCGCCTCCATCATTCCGCGATAACTGGCGTCGTTCCCTTGGCTGCCTTCAGATGACGGCCAACCAGCGATCGAATTTGTGACTACACGACGCGTTCCAACGAGTTCGAACGCGAACTCTTGCGGAGTTGCCCGCGCGCGGGCAACTCCGCTCGGCAGCCAGTGAAGCTGCGCCTCAAACCGCCGAGGCTCGCTTTGCTGGCATACTCTGATTCTGGACGACGCCTCCGGCGTCGTCATCGACATCTTCCAGGGCCTGGAATCCTGGCGGAGCCCCTTAGACAGCTTCCGGGGCCAGACGCGAAACTTGCTTCATTCGTCACGATCCAGGCCCTGGAAGATGTCTAGTACGGAGCCGGGTAGTAGACCATCACAAAGAACCTCTGGATGGTCTCCGCGGTCCCCTGGAATCCGTCGTCGAAATTGAACGTCCACTGCAACCCGCCGGGGGCGTAGCCCGTGCAGGGCGACCGGCTGCTACCCGACTGATCTCGTTGGCAGCCCCAATAGTAGAACGGCTGGAGATCTTGAAACGGGCCGGTATGACCCGTTCGCACAACCCTGGAATCGCCCTTCGCCAGGCCGAGATCCTGGAATAGCGTCTTCAGGTCGGCAGCGGCTTCCGGCAGCTGCCAGTTGGCGGAACCCAGATACTGGCCGTCGTTCAGGGCCTGGATCCACGGGCCCGCCGTGTCGAACAACATCCTGCCGTCGTCGATCAGCGGCGGCGTCACAACCGTGTTGTTCAGACCCACGATCGTGGTGCTGCCCGTGACACCGAAGTTGTGCCGGGCGGCCAGGTTCGCATCCGTCGGCCAAGTGTATCCGGTGACACAATCGTAAACGGCCTTGCCCGCGGCGGGTCCGTGCCGGTACGGCACGACCCCGGAACCGGGAGGGCACGAAGGCGGCTGGCCAATCGCCCCGGCCACCATCGGCAGCACGTAGTAGTCGGGGTATTTCGTCGTCACTCCGCCCTGGATCCCATTGGCAAACGAGAACACATCCTGGTTGCCGTTGCTGGAACTGAACGCCCAGTAGTACGAAAGCCTCACGCCGAGGAGCGGCGCGACCCGGGCGCCAAACCCCGGAGGCGCGACACTGTCCGGGTAACTTCGATCCAGTCCCACGTAGTACAAGTTCCCCATGGCGCTGCCCGTGCACTCGGGACCAAAGGACCCGCCTCCAGGGCCTTCGGCGGCGCAGGTGTGGTCCTCCAGGGGCGCGACGGGAAGCTGCCAGTTGTTGTGGCCGAGGTAGCCCGCACCGTTGTTGTAGGCGTTCAGCGCGGCCACCCACTTCTGCGCGGTCGCGAAATCCATCGTGCCGTTCGGATCGACTCCGGCGACGCCCAGTGCCGCCCGTGCGGCCGGGTCGCCAGCCAGGTTGGCGTCAGCCAGCCAACAGACGCCTTGATTGCCGTCGTAGATCGTCCGTCCGGGCCCGCCTCCTGGCGCGCAGGGATTGGCCGGACCGTTGACTTGAGCCGCCGCAACCGAGGCCGCACCGAAAAGCAGCACAACCCCGAACGAAGGAAGAACCCACGCGAAAGCGCTTCGCAGAGTTGTCATGTGTTCCTCCGGATGGAACCAACTTCGATCACATTGGAACCGGGGAAGCCCCCTGTTCGCAGTATGCCAGAGGACACCTGAGCCGGGTAGTCCGCGCTTCTCGCGCTTCTCGTCCTGAGAAATCTCGGGCCGGCGTGAGTTGCCGAGCTCTGCCCGGACGTCTTATAAGAAGAGGAGGGGGCTTTCGGCCTTCTGCCGCCGGCCCCACCGAGGATGCGCGGCGAGCGGCGATCCGGCGGGCGGTGGCGCGCGTCGTATTCGGGAGCCGTGACCGCGCGTTCAAGAGAAGGAGAGCACGTCATGCATCACGTGGCGAAGACCCTCGGAGCGCTGGCCCTTGGCGCGGTCCTGTTGGGGTTTGTCATGCCGGGGCCTGCCCTGGCGCAGTCCCCGGGTCAGCAGGAGAAGATGAAGGCGGCCGAGAAGACCGCGGCCCCGGTCAAGGCGGCCGAACCGGCCGCATCACCGGCTGAGCCGGATTCGATTACCGAAGGCGCGGTCACCGTCGGAGGCCAGAAGATCGCCTACCGCGCCGTGGCCGGCACGATCACCGTCGGCTCGACCGACTCGATCGACGCCATGCTCGGCCTCGACGGCCGCTGGCTGTCCGACGGTGAGATGACCCCGCCCGACCCCGCCAAGCCGGACCAGGCGCCGGCGACCGCGCGCATGTTCTACGTCGCCTACTTCAAGAAGGACGCGACCCCGGACACCCGCCCGGTGATGCTCCTCTACAACGGCGGCCCCGGCTCCTCGACCATGTGGCTGCACATGGGCTCGTTCGGGCCCCGGCGCATCGTGACGCCGGACACCGAGCACAAGGAGGGCGCCCCGTATTCCCTCGTCGAGAACCCGTACAGCCTGCTCGACGCGACCGACCTCGTGTTCATCGACGCGCCCGGCACCGGCTTCAGCCGCATCATGGGCAAGAACGCGGATAAGGACTTCTACGGGATCGACCAGGACGCGCACGCGTTCGAGCGCTTCATCCGCCGATTCCTGACCAAGTGGGACCGGTGGAACTCGCCCAAGTACCTCTTCGGCGAGTCCTACGGCACGCCGCGATCGGCCGTGCTGAGCGGCATGCTCCAGAACGTGGACCTCAACGGCGTCGTCCTGCTGTCGACGATCCTGAGCTTCGACAACTCGGTGGACGGGCCGCGCTTCAACCCGGGCGTCGATCAGGCGTACGCGCTGGCGCTGCCGACCTACGCGGCCACGGCCTTCTACCACAAGAAACTGCCGAAGCCGCCGGCTTCGCTCGAGCCGTTCCTCACCGAGGTCGAGAACTTCGCGCTCGGCGACTACATGTCGGCGCTCCTGCAGGGATCGCAGCTGCCGGACGCCCGGCGGCAGGCGATCGCCGAGAAGCTGCACGACTACACCGGCCTCCCCGTCGCCTACTTGCTGAAGGCGAACCTCCGCGTCGATGGCGGGATGTTCTCGAAGATGCTGGAGGACCCCGAGGGAATGTCCACCGGCCGGCTCGACACGCGCTACCAGGGACCGGACATGGATCCGCTGTCGGAATCGGCCGAGTACGACCCGCAGTCGAACGCGATTTCGTCGGCCTACACGACGGCGATCAACGACTACCTGCGCAACGAGTTGAAATACGGGCGCAACCTGACCTACAAGCCCAGCCTGTACAGCGACGGGCACTTCCAGTGGGACATGAAGCACCAGCAGCCGGGCATGCGGTTCTCCTTCGGCGAGGGCGCGCCCAACGTGATGCCCGACCTCGCGTTCGCCATGAAGTCCAACCCGAGGATGCGCGTCATGGTGGCCGGCGGCTACTTCGACCTGGCCACGCCATTCCTCGAGGGGAAGTACGAGATGCACCACCTGCCCATGCCCGAGAAGCTGCAGGCGAACATCAGTTACAAGTACTACCAGTCGGGGCACATGGTGTACGTGAACGTGGACGTGCTGAGGCAGTTCCACGACGACGTGGCGGCTTTCATTCGGGCGACCGAGGCGGGCAAGTAATCGGAAGTACGAAGTGAGAAGTACGAAGTGAGAAGTACGAAGTGAGAAGTACGAAGTGCGGGATGAATCTACTCATCTTGCGATCGTGCGATCTTGCGAAGTACCAGGTGTGAAGAGGCCGGTGGAGGCCGCCTGCGGGTGGCGTTCACCGGCTTCTCCGTCTCTACGAGGCCGCCGCGGCCGGCTGGCGTGACCGTTCGGCCACGAGCCAGCCCAGCACCGCGCCGCCGGCGATATAAGGGCCCGCCCACGTGAGCAGGAGGCTCGGGACCTGAAAATAGACCCAGGGGAACGCCGGGTCGGGCTGCAGGAGCGGAACCGCAATCAGCGGAATCGGGAAGAGTGCCGCGCCGATCGCGGCAAGCGGAAGCCTCGCCCCGAGGCGTGGCGCGGCTCGTCGCGCGCCGGCCATGACGGGCAGGTACACGACGAGCGCGATGGCGGCAAAGTAGAACGCCACGTAGGCCGCGAAGAGCGCGGTGGTCGTGAGGCTCTCGATTGAGAACGGGCGCGGGCCGCGGCCGGCCACCGGGAGCAGCCCCGCGACGGTCCAGCACGCTGCGAACGCTGCGGATGCTTTCGCCACCTGGAGCAGTCTCCGACGGTACACGGGCTCCGCGTCCCGCGCAGGTCGCCAGGCCACGGTCGCAGCCAGCGCGCTGGCCAGCCCGCTCCAGCCCGTCATGATCAGGTAGAGCAGCGCGTACGAACGCCACGGTCGGGGCGAGAGGCCCTCCAGGACGACGATCCATCCGAACAGCGTCGTGGCGCCGATCAGGCTCACGCCGAGGCAGTTCACGAAGGCTTGCCGGTAACTGCCGCCCACCTTCAGGAGGCGGAACGCGACCGACGCGGCCATGACGATGAAGAACAGGGCACCAAGCCCGGCACGCGCGTCGGCCACCCAGTCGAGAAGGAGCACCATCGCCCCGGCGGCGCCACCGAGGCCCAGGACGGCGATCAACCTTCGCATTGACGACCTCCACAGGAGACCGTGCCGAACCAGCAGTCGCAGAATCGCGACGTACCCGCGGGCGATCGCAAACCAGCGGCGGGGGACACTCGTCCCGGCCGCGAGCGTCTCGTGCTGGAGGTCCGCGATCGTGGGCACCACGATCGACTCGACGGTCTTTTCGTCGAGATGGCGAGTGAGCGGAGCGAGCAGCCAGGTTCCCGGGAGGTTCATGGCCGCGCCTCCCACGAGAGTTCCCTCGCCAGCGCCGACCACGCGCGCAGCGCCCGTTCTCCAAGCCCGGTCGGCCGGTAGATGCGTCTCGGCAGGCCGATGGCACCGGGCGTCCGGGGTTCCTGCTCGGACTCGACGTAGCCCTTCTCTTCCATGCGCCCGAGGGTGACGTAGACCGTGCCGCGCTTCACGCGCCCTCGCGACGCCTCGACCAGCTGCAGGCCGAACATGGGGCCGCCCGACACGAGCAGCTCCAGGATCAGCCGCTCCTTGTCGGGCAGGGTGGGAACAGACTCTGCTGTCATGCCGGTAGTCTTACTAAATGTAAGACCGATGTCAATGGGAATTGTGTGAAGTTCTGAGTTTTGAGTTCTGAGTCTTGAGTCCTGAGCCGTGAGCCGTGAACCGACTGGCGCGGGCCCGTCGTCCCGCCCCGCGCTACGTCGTGCCGCCCGCCCAGATGTCCCCGACGGTGAACCCCTCGGGAAACGGATCCTCGGCGTCCACGACGTATTGGGCGAAGCCGGTGATCCAGGCCCGGCCGCTGATGGTGGGGACGACCGCACGGTAGGGGCCGACGGTCGTCTCCTCGATCAGCCGGCCCGTGAAGATGGTCCCGAGGATCCCTTCGTGGTGGAAATCCTGGTCGAGTCCCAGCTCGTCCCGCGCGTGCATCACGGCCATCTTGGCGCACGTGCCGGTGCCGCAGGGCGAGCGGTCGATGACGCCGGTCCACGTGGCCGGCCGGTTCCAGTCGAGCTTGCCGCTCGACACGATCACCGCGTTCTTGCGGTGCGCGCCGGGCGCGGTCGGCGCGCCGGAAAGCTGCGCGATGCTGACGCCGGAAATCTCAGGGTTCTCCGGGTGGACGACCGGGAGCTGCTCCTGCGTCGCCGCCTTGATCATCTCCCCGATCCGCACGATGTCGCGCCCCTCGTCCGGCGTGATCGCGAGACCGAGCGGCGCCGCGTCCGCGATGACGTAGAACATGCCGCCCCAGGCGACGTCCACGGTCACGGGGCCGAGATGCGGCACCTCGATGGTCCTGCCGACGTGCACGGCGAAGGCGGGCACGTTGCGGAACGTCACCTTCGTCACCTTGCCGTTCGAGCACTCGGCGCGCACACCCACCAGCCCCGCCGGCGCCTCGAGCACGAGGTCGGTCACCGGCTCGCGCATCGGCACCATGCCGGTTTCGAGCAGCGCGGTCGCCACGCAGATGGTGTTGGTCCCAGACATCGCCGGGTACTCCACCTGCTCCATGATGACGAAGCCGGCGTCGGCCTCGGGCCTCGTCGGCGGGAGGATCAGGTTGCAGCAGACGGCGGGGAAGCCGCGCGGCTCGCGCAGCATCCGCTTCCGCAGGTCGTCGTGATGACGCTCGAGGTGCTTCATCTTCTCGAACATCGTCCGGCCCGGCACGTCGCGCACGCCGCCGACGATCACGCGCCCCGGCTCGCCGCCGGCGTGAAGATCGACGGCGGTGATCATGTTGGTCAATCGCATGAGAATCCCCGAGCGGCGGTCACTTCGGCTCCAGCATCTCGAGCGCGACGGCGGTCATCAGCCGGACGCCGACGGGCAGGACGCGCTCGTCGATGTCGAAGCGCGCGTTGTGGTGCGGGTACGGGCAGCCGTCGCCCGACCCCAGCTTGGCGAACGCGCCCGGCACGCGCTGCAGGTAGTAGGCGAAATCCTCGCCGCCCATGACCGGGGCGATCGTCCTGACGTTGGCCTCGCCCAGCTCGCGCGCCGCGACGCGCGCCACCAGGTCCACCGACGCCGCGTCGTTGACGACGGGCGGATACCCGTCGTCGTACTTGAACTCGGCGGTCGCGCCGAACGTCCGGCACGTCGCCGCGCAGACCTCGCCAAGCCGCTGCTTGATCGCGCCCTGGGTCGCCAGGTCGAGCGTCCGGACCGTGCCGGTCATCGTCACCGTGTCCGGGATGATGTTGTGGATCCGCCCGCCGTGGATGGTCGTGAACGACACGACGGCCGGCTCGAGCGGGTTGACGAACCGGCTCACGATCGTCTGGGCCGCCACGACGATGTGCGAGGCGACGACGACCGGGTCGACGGTGACGTTGGGCTGCGAGGCATGGCCGCCGCGCCCGTGGACCGTGACCTCGAACTCGTCGGCCTGGGCCATCGACGCGCCGGCCCTGAGGCCGACGACGCCGGTCGGGAGCGGCTGCCACAGGTGCAGGCCGAAGATGGCATCGACGCCGTCGAGCGCGCCCTCTTCGATCATGAGCGGCGCGCCACCCGGGGGGTCCTCCTCCGACGGCTGGAAGAGGAACACGACGGTGCCGGCGAGCGTGTCGCGCCGCGCGGCCAGGACGCGCGCGGTTCCCATCAGGATCGCCAGGTGGCCGTCGTGGCCGCAGGCGTGCATGAATCCCGGGTTCTGCGACTGGTAGCCGTGGTCGGCGATTTCGGCCACCGGCAGCGCGTCCATGTCGGCGCGCAAGGCCACGGTCCGCCCGGGCCGCCCGCCGCGGAGCACGCCGCGCAGGCCGGTCCTGGCGCACGTCCGGACCTCGACGCCCAGCGACTCGAGAAACGCGCGCACGACCTGCTGCGTCCGCCGTTCCGCGTACGCGATCTCGGGATGCCGGTGAAAGTCGCGCCGCCACTCGACCAGCGCCGGGGCGATCGCGTCAACGTCCGCTGCCAAAGTCGTCATAATCGTGCCCTCGTCGCACCAAGAACGTGGGGCGGGCCTTCAGGCCCGCCTGCCGGGGCTGAAGCCCCGGCCTACGAATTAGAGACAATTCCGAATCGCGCCGATCCATTTGGCGAGCGGTCCGACAGCAGCGCGATCGCGAGCGCCGTGACCGCCGCGTTGGCGGCCAGGCCGACGAAGCCGGCGTTCATGCCCAGGAACGGATCGTGGCCGCTCCAGATGAGGCTCACCACCACGATCTCGCCGGTCACCAGGCCCGCCATGATGTGGCGGGCCCGGGCGCGCGGGACGAACACGCCGAGCGCGATGCCGGGAAAGAACTGCGCGACGCCGTCGTAGCCGAAGATGAGCAGGTTGACCAGCTCCTTCGGCGACCAGAGCGCCAGCGCGAGCGCCGCCAGCGCGATGACCAGCATGAACGCGCGCGACACGCCCATCAGCTCGTCGTCGCCGATGTCGCGCCCGGTGAGCGGCCGGTAGATGTTCTTCGCCGTCAGCGTCGCCGCCACGAGCAGCAGCATCGACGCCGGCACCATCGCGGTCACCGCGCCCGCGCCCCCGACGAACCCCGCGAACCAGGCCGGGTAGCTGCGCGTGACGAGCGCGAGCAGCGCCGTGTCCGGGTTCTTGAGGCCGGGAATGACGAGCAGCGCCGTGAACCCCACGAAGAAGATCAGCAGGATCGGCAGCTGGTAGAGCGGCATGATCACGGCGTTGCGGCGGATCGTGCGGTCGTCGCGGGCCGAGAAGGCCGAGGCGAACATGTGCGGCCAGCAGTAGAACCCGAGGCCGGTCAGCAGGATCGTGCTGACCACCCACCTCACGCCCATCGTCGTCGTATGGCCGGGGAACGTCAGGTGAGCCGGGTGCACGCGCATCAGCTCGCGCAGCATCGGGCCGATGCCGCCGAAGTACATCGACGGCAGGCCGAAGCCGATGACGACCACCGCCACGATCATCGTGATGTCCTTGACGATCGCGACCCAGGCGATGCCTTTGAGGCCGCTGGTATAGACGAACACGCACGTCAGGGCGAACGCGGTGAGGATGGCCGCGGTGGACGAGAAGGCGCCGCCGCTGGCGATCTCGACGATCATCCCGAGGCCGGCCAGCTGCAGTTGCAGGTAGGGGACGATCGACACGACGCCGACGAGCGCGACCATGCCCGCGAGCGCGGGGCTGTCGTACCGGGCCAGGAAGAAGTCGGGCTGCGTGTGGAGGCCGCGCCGCTTGGCCATCCGCCAGATCGGCGGCAGCAGGAAGAACGAGACGACGTAGCCGAGGGTGCCGTAGACGAGGATGTAGAAGGCCGGGGCGCCGCGCGAGTACGCCCAGCCGCTCGCGCCCAGGAAGGTGAACGTCGTGTAGATCTCGCCGGCCATCAGCAGCCAGACGAGGAGGACGCCGAAGCGGCGCCCGCCGACGCTCCAGCGCTCGAGGCTCATCTCGCCGCGGCCGCGGCCGATGACGCCCACGATGGCCGAGACGACGATGAAGGCGAGGATGACGAGCAGGGGGACGGTCACAGGCCGTCTCCCGCGGACGGGCGATCCTCGGCGCCGCGCACGATCAGGTACGCCGCCCCGAGGAAGAGCGGCGCCGCCATCACCCAGCCGACGATCCAGAACAGGAGGAACGGCAGGCCGAAGACAACCGGATCGACGCGGTTCGCGAGCGGCAGCCCGCCGACGAGCACCAGTATGGGAGCGACCGCCACGGCGAACGCGAGCCTGGTGTGCATGCGCCTCCTGTGGGGAGGATGTTCATTCGCGAGACGGTTCGGCGTCAAGCGGGCTGACGGCCGACGGCTGACGACCGACGGTCGGAGCACGGACGGCGCGCTGCGGCGGAACATGCGTGACTCCGCCGTCAGCCTTCAGTCGTCGGCCGTCAGCCGGACAGGACCGTGAGTGGGGCGGGTATTCAGGCCTGCCGGCCGCCGAGATAGAATGCCCCACTATGACGACGTGGCGACGTGGGGTGTGGATGACAACCTGCCTGGTGGTCGCGTCGGCGGTCGCGGCGGGCGCCGCCCCCGGCCGGGCCACCGTGCGAGAGTACCGAAAGGTCATCCGCACGTATCCGTTCTCGGACCCCAATCCGATCCCGCAGATGGGGCGCATCTACCCCTACTACCGGTTCGACGGCTACACCGACCGGGCCGTCGACAAGGAGTGGACCGTCGTCGAACTCGAGAACGACTACCTGCGCGTCACCATCCTGCCCGAGATCGGCGGCAAGATCTGGTCGGCGGTCGAGAAGTCCACCGGCCGCTCGTTCATGTACGACAACCACGTCGTCAAGTTCCGTGACATCGCCATGCGCGGCCCGTGGACGAGCGGCGGCATCGAGGCGAACTACGGCATCATCGGCCACACGCCCAACTGCGCGACGCCGGTCGACTACGAGGCGAGCCTCACGCCCGAGGGAGCGCAGGTCATTCTCGGCGCCCTCGACCTGCTCACGCGGACGTACTGGCGGCTCATCGTCGCCCTGCCCAACGACAAGGCCTACTTCACCACGCGCTCCATCTGGTACAACCCGACGCCACTTGAGCAGCCCTATTACTCGTGGATGAATGCGGGGATCAAGGCAGGTGGCGACCTTGAGCTCATCTACCCGGGCACGAACTACATCGGGCACGGCGGGGAGGTCTTCCCGTGGCCGATCAATCCGGACAACGGGAAGAACCTGGCATTCTACGAGCAGAACGACTTCGGCTCCTACAAGTCGTACCACGTCGTCGGGCGCGAGACCGACTTCTTCGGCGCCTACTGGCACGACGACGACTTCGGGATGGGGCACTACGCGCCGCGCGACGACAAGCTGGGGAAGAAGGCCTGGATCTGGGGCCTGTCGCGGCAGGGGATGATCTGGGAGAAGCTCCTGACCGACACCGACGGGCAGTACGTCGAGGTGCAGTCGGGTCGCCTGTTCAACCAGGCCGCCGAGCAGAGCACCTTCACGCCGTTCAAGCACCGAGGGTTCGAGCCGCACTCGAGCGACACCTGGACGGAGGTACTGGTTCCCAGTGAAGGGGACGGGCGGCTTCGTGAAGGCCAACGAGCACGGTGCGCTGAACGTCGTGTTGCCGGGGACGGTGCGCCCCAGCGTCGGGCGCGGGGCACTGCCGGCGAAGGCGACGGCCCTCGAGCTTCGCTTTTCACCGCTCCAGCCGGTGGACACGACGCTCGAAGTGTTCGACGGCGAGCGTGTCGTCTTCGCGACGCCGCTCGCGCTGAAGCCGATGCAGACCTGGACGCAAGCGCTCGATCTCCGCATCCCGGCCGAGCACCTGCGCGTCCGGATTGGCAACCTGATCGACTACCGTCCTGTCGTCGCCGACGAGTTGTCGCGGCCGCTCGAGTCACCGAAGGACTTCGACTGGACGTCGGTTCAAGCGCTGCACCTGAAGGGCAAGGAGTGGCTGCGGCAGCGCGAGTACGGCCAGGCGCAGGCCGCACTCGAAGCCTGCCTGAAGAAGGACCAGAACTTCGTGCCGGCCCTCGCGGACCTCGCGATGCTGCGCTACCGGGCGCTGGACTACCAGGGCGCGTGGAACCTGGCGCGCCGGGGGCTGGCCGTCGACACTTACGACCCGGCGTCGAACTACTACTACGGCTTGGCATCGGCCCGCCTTGGCCGGACTGCCGACGCGAGGGACGGGTTCGAGGTTGCCTCCCAATCGCCGGAGGTGCGGGCGGCCGCCTGGACCGAATTGGCGAAGATCTATCTGGCGAAGGGTGACGCACCCAGTGCGGAGGAGTACGCGTGGCGCAGCGTCGACGCCGACCCGATGAATCTCGGAGGGTACCGCGTCCTGGCCGTCGTGGCCCGCATCGCTGACAACGCGCCTGAAGCCGAGGTCGCGTCGAGACGGATCTTCGATCTCAACCCGCTCGACCATTTCTGGCGGGCCGAGGCCTATCTCGCCCAGCGCACTCCGCCATTCCAGCGGGCGCTCGTCGATGGCGTTCGGAACGAGTTGCCCGACGAGACCTTCCTCGAACTGGCCGCGTGGTACCTGGGGGTGGGCCGGCTGGACGACGCGCGGAGCCTGCTCGAGGCGGGGCCGGCAAACGATGAAGTGCTCTACTGGCTCGCCTTCCTGCAGGACTCGCTCCACGGTCCCGCTGCGGCCGACACGCTTCGCCGGGCGGACGCCGCTTCCGCCCGCCTCGTCTTCCCGTTCCGATCCGAGAGCGCCCCGGTGTTCGAGTGGGCCATCAAGCGTACGTCGAACTGGCGGCCGCGGTACTACCTTGCTCTGATCCTGTGGGACCGGGGCGAGACGAAGCGCGCGCTCGATCTGCTCAATGCATGCGGCGACACGCCCGACTTCGCGCCCTTCTTCGCCGCCCGCGCGAAGCTCGAAGAAGTGTCGTCGCGGGACCGGGCGCTCGTGGACCTGCGGCGCGCCGCCAGCCTCGAGCCCGCCGAGTGGCGCTACGGCCGGCTGCTTGCGGAGCGCGCGATCGAGGATCACGCCTACGACGAGGCGCTCGCGCTCGCCGGAAGGTACTCCGCGGCGTCGCCGGAGAACTCGATCCTCGGCCTGCTGCACGTCAGGACGCTGCTGCTCACGCGGCGATTCACCGACGCGATCGACCTGCTGGGCCGGCTGAACGTCCTTCCGCACGAAGGCGCCACCGAGGCCCGCGGGCTGTACCGCGAAGCGCATTTGATGGCGGCGGTCGAGCACATGAAGGCCGGCGGCTTCGACGCCGCGCTGCAGCGGGTTGCCGAGGCCCGCGAGTGGCCCGAACGGCTCGGCGTCGGCAAGCCCTATCCTGCCGACACCGACGAGCGCCTGGAGGACTACCTCGCTGCGCAGTGTCTCGCCAGGCAGGGCAGGACGGCCGAGTCGGACGCGCTGCTCGGGAAGCTGGCCCTGAACGGCCGGGCCAGGCCGGGCGTCGGGCGCATCGTGGCCGCGCTCGCGGCCGACTCGCTCGGCCAGCCGTCCGACGCCGAGCGGATCCTGGCCCCCTGGCTCGACGGCCGGCCCGACCCGCGGCTGGTCGCCTGGGTCCGCCAGGCGATGTCGGGGCAGCACCCCGCGTGGCCGGCCGGCGCTCCGTCCACCGAGGAGTGGCGCGTGCTGGCTGAGTTGGTCGGCCGCTGATACGTGATATCCTCCCCGGACCCGGCCCGTGTGCGGCCGGATCACACACTTTCACCACCGAGGTCGAGATGCGTCGAATCACTGGTTCCGTCTCCATTCTGGTCGGCGTCATGTCGCTGCTGCTGTGGACGGCCGTGTCCGCGCAGCAGGCGACGTCGCCGTACATCAAGGCGTCAGGCCGGGCGTTCGGCAACGCCGACGCCATCACGCAGGACGAACTGAAGACCTACGAGTACTTCCTCTCCGCGGACGCGCTGCAGGGCCGCAACCTGCCGTCGCCTTCCTTCGACGCGGCGGCGCTCTACATCGCCAGCCACCTGAAGGAATGGGGTCTCAAGCCGGGCGGCTCGGCCACGCCGGCCGAAGGCCCGCTCCAGCCGTACCTGATTCCCTTCGAACTGGTGAGCACCCAGCTCGACGCGCCCAAGATGCAGCTGTCGCTCACCGCTCCACCGGCGGCGGGCCGCGGCGGCCGCGGCGGCGCGGGCGGCGGGGCGGCGGCACCGGCCGCGCAGGCCCCCGTGGCGCGCGCCTTCGAGTACGGGAAGGACTGGACGGCCGGCGGCGGCGGCCGCGGCGGCGCCACGTCGGCGGCCGGGATCCGCGGCGCGAAGCTCGTCTTCGTCGGCAACGGGTACATCATCAACAAGACCAAGGCCAACCCCTACGAGGGGATCGACGTGCGCGGCAAGGTGATGATCGTCGCCGGGTCACCGGCCGAACTGGCGGCCGCGGCCGCCGGAGCCCGCGGCGGCGCGCGCGGGGGCCCCAACCCGCTCGGCGTCGAGAACACCGACTTCGTGACGCCGCAGACCTACGCGGCCAAGAACGGCGCGGCCGGGATCATCACGATCCCGAACTTCCAGCAGCTGTCGGCGATGGCCAGCCCGGCGGCGCCGCGCGCGTCGCTCAACGGCCCGTCGTACCAGGTCGTGAAGTTCATGGCCAACCGGCCCGCCTCGGTGCCGACGATCACGGCCGGCATCGACCTCATCAACGCGTTGTTCCAGGGCGAGAAGGTGAACGGCTCGCAGGTGTTCACCGCCGCGTCGGCCAGCACGCCGGTCGCGTCGTTCGACCTGACGCCGGCCAAGTCGATCTCCCTGACGATCGCCGTCGCCAGCCAGAAGAACCACGCCTACAACGTCATGGCGATGCTCGAGGGGCGCGACCCCGCGCTCAGGAACGAGTACGTCGTGATGAGCGCCCACCTCGATCACATCGGCCTTTCCCAGCCCAACGCGGACGGCGACGGGATCAACAACGGCGCCGACGACGACGCGTCCGGCTGCGCGGCGCTGATGGCGACCGCGCACGCCTACCAGACGGGCGCGGCCAAGGGCATGCGGCCCAGGCGGACGATGATCTTCCTGTGGGTCGCCGGCGAGGAGAAGGGGCTCTGGGGCTCCCAGTACTTCAACCAGTTCCCGCCGGTGGACATCACGAAGGTGGTCGCCGATCTCAACATGGACATGATCGGCCGCAGCAAGACGCCCGGCTACGTGGATCCCGCCTCCTACAAGCTCGCCGAGCCCAACGAGGTCTTCGTCGTCGGACCGCGGGTGGCGAGCGACGAGCTGGGGAAAATCCTGCAGCAGGTGAACGGGTCGTACCTGAAGCTGAAGTTCAACGACTTCTACGACACGACCGCGCCCGACGCGACGCACGACAACCTCGGGCCGAGCGCATCGGGCCAGCGGATTTTCTACCGCAGCGATCACTACAACTTCGTGAAGATGGGGATCCCGATCGCCTTCTTCAGCGACGGCCTGCACGTGGACTACCACCGCGTGACCGACAGCGCCGAGAAGATCGACTACGACAAGGTCGAAGCCGTGTCGAAGACGTTCTACGCGGTGAGCTGGACGCTGGGGAACTCGGCCACCCGGCCGAAGTTGAACGAAAAGCTCCCCGATCAGCTCGTGAACGACATGAAGACGGCGAAGGACCAGGGCTGGGGTAAGAGGGAGCCGGGCCTATAATCGAAAGATGAGGGCTCGTCCCAGCGCCGTCGAAGCCTGCATTCCGGCGGTGTCGATCGCGGCGATCGGCACCGCCCTTCCTCCGCGGCGCGTGACGCAGGCCGAAACCCTGGCGTGGGGCCTTCGAGCCATCCCGCTCGCGCCAGCGACACGGGATCTCTACGAAAGGGTGCTGGGCGATCCCGGCATCGCCACGCGCCACCTGGCGGTGGACGATCTGTCCGAGATCCTCGAGACCGACCACGACGCCGTCCTGGCCCGGTTCGAACGGTGGGCGGGAGAGCTGTCGGCGCGCTCGCTCGGCCGGGCGCTCGAGGCCGCGGGCGTCGAGGCGCGGTCGGTCGATTTCCTGGCCGCCACCACCTGCACCGGCTATCTCTGTCCCGGTCTGACTTCCTACGTGATGGAGCGCGCGGCGCTTCGCCCCGACGTCCGCCGGGCCGACCTGGTGGGCATGGGGTGCGGCGCGGCGCTGCCCGCCCTCGAACAGGCGTGTCACTTCCTGGCCGCGCACCCCGACGGCACCGCGGCGGTGGTGAGCACCGAGATCTGCAGCGCGGCCGTGTTCCTCGGCGACGCACCCGAGCTCGTGATCTCCAACACCATCTTCGGCGACGGTTCGGCGGCGGCCATCCTGAGACGATCGGACCGCCTGCCGGACTCCCTCGACGGCGCCCGTTGCCCGACGTTTCTCGGATTCCGCTCGCTCACGCTGCCCGAGTGGCGTGACACGCTGCGGTTCCGGACCGAGGGCGGGCACCTGAGGAACGTCCTCAGCCGCGACGTGCCGATCCGGGCGGGCGTCGCGTGCCGGCGACTGGTGCTCGAATTGCTGGGCGAGCACGGCGTCGGCATGGAGGCGGTCAGCCACTGGGTGATGCACGCGGGCGGGCGGCTCGTGCTCGACGCGCTCGAGCGCGCGCTCGAACTGCCGGCCGCGGCGCTCGAGGCGGCGCGCGCGGTCCTGCACGACGCGGGCAACCTCTCGTCGCCCACCGTGCTCTTCGTGCTCGACGAGGAGCAGCGGCGCCGGCCGCCGGCGGCCGGCGACCTGGGGATCGTCAGCGCGTTCGGCGCCGGGTTCGCGGCGCACGCCGCGCTCGTGGAGTACTGACGTCATGGCCTGGCACGCGCTGGCCAGGACGCTCGGCCTCGACCGCCGCTCGTCGGCACACGAGATCATGGACACCGAGCCGCTGTCCGCGCCGGTCGTCGACCGGACGCTGCGGTTCCTGGAACTGACCAACCGGCGATTCGGCGGTGCGGCCATCGTGCTCCGGACGCTCGAGCGATGGCGGGTCGGTTGGCCGGCGGGGCAGCCCGTGAGCCTGCTCGACGTGGGCACCGGTGCCGCCGACATCCCGCGCGCGATTCTCGCCTGGGCGCGGGCCGAAGGCCTCGACCTCGCGATCACCGCCATCGATAGCGCGCCCGACGTGGCGGCGGCGGCCCGCGAGCGGGCGCGCGGCGTCGGCGGACTCTCCATCGAGCTGGCCAGCCTCGCCGACCTCACCGCGTCGGGGCGCCGGTTCGACTACGTCACCGCGTGCCTGGTCCTGCACCACGTGCCACCCGACCGCACGGCCGACGCGCTCGCGTCGCTCGACCGGCTGGCCCGGCGGGGCGTCATCGTCAGCGACCTCAGGCGGTCGGCGCTGGCGCTGGCGGGCGTCGGCCTGCTCTCCTGCGTCGCGGGCAATGCGGTCGTCCGCCACGACGGCCCGCTGTCCGTCCGGCGGGCGTTCACCGTGGACGACCTGCGCCAGCTCGCGTCGGCATGCGGCCTGGGCTACCTCACCGCCAGGGGTGAAGGCCCCTTCCGCGTCAGCCTGTCGGGAGAGAAGCATGGCGCCGCCTGACGCGCTCGTCGTCGGGGCCGGGCCGGCAGGATTGAGCGCGGCCATCGCGCTCCGGACGGCCGGCGTCGAAGTCGTCGTGCTCGAGCAGCACGCGTCGCCGCCGCCGCGCGTGTGCGGGGCGTTCGTCAATCCGGAGGGGGTCGCGCACCTCGAGGCGCTCGGAGTCCTGCCGGGACTCGCCGCCGCGGCGGCGTCCGTGACAGACGCCACGCTGACCTGGCCGGGAGGCGGGCACGCGCGGGTGCCGATCGCGCGCGGCGCCCGTGCCGGGCTGGCGGTGCCGCGGCCCGTGCTCGAACGCGCGATGGCGGAGCACCTCTGCGCGCTGGGCGGCACGGTGCGCTGGGACACGCGCGTCATCGGCGCCGAGCGGCAGGGGAGGAGATGGGCGCTGGACGTGATGTCCGGAGCCGCGCACGACCGGCTGGTCGCGCCGTGGCTCGTCGTGGCCGACGGCCGCTTCTCGTCGCTCTCGGGGCGGCGCGTGTCGAAGGCGCGCGCCGGCTGGTTCGGGTGGAACGCGTCGTTCACCGGGATCGACCAGCCGCCCGGCGCCCTGTCGCTCCATTTCGGCCGCGACGGCTATGTCGGCGTCATCACCTTCGCCGACGGCGTCACGAACGTGTGCGGCCTGACACGCCGCGACGGCTCGGTCGCCACGCCGTGGGAGGACGTGCTGGCCGCGGCGATTGACGGGCAGCCGGCGCTCTCGGCGCTGCTGCGGAACGCGACGAGGACGGACCCGTTCCGCGGCGTCGGCCCGCTGCCGTTCTCGAGGCGCATGTGGGCGGCCGACGGGCCGCTCGTCGCGGGCGACGCGGCGGCGGTCGGCGATCCGTACATGGGCGAGGGGATCAGCCGCGCGCTCGGGACCGGGCCCGCGCTGGCCGCGGCGCTCGGGCGCGGCGGGCTCGAGGAGTCTCCGCGCCCGATGACCGACCGGTACAACGCGATCTGGCGGCAGCGCTACCATCCGCGCCTGCGTTTCGGAACCACCGCGCGCTGGCTGTTCCAGCACCCCCGCGTCGCGCCGTCGGCGCTGAATCAGATCGTGTCGCACCCGTTCCTGCTACGGGTCGTGCTGTCGATGGCGCACGGGGCGGGGCAGTAGGCGGGCAGGTCATCGCCTTACGCCCTACCCCTTACGCCTTGCGGGCCGACTCGCGCAGGGCTGAAGCCCTGCGCTATCTGGGTACTCTCTTCAGATAGCGCAGGCCTTCAGGCCTGCGCCGGTCTCGCGCGCGCGAGTGGTTCGGCCTTTTCTTCGCCACGACACTGCAATATCCTGAGTGGTTGCTGAGTCTCCGAACGATGAACCTGCGAGTCCTGCTGGCCACGCCGTACGACCTGACCGTGCCCGGGGGCGTCAACAGCCAGAGCTTCGGGCTGCTGGACGCGCTGACGGGGCGGGGTGTCGACGCGCGCCTGGTCGGCCCGTCGTCGCGCGAGGTCGGCGGCGCGGACCCGCGCGTGCTGGTGGCCGGCCGCGTGTCGCACCTGCCGTTCAACGGCGCGACGAGCCGCGTCGCGTCGGACCCGCGCATCGTCGTTCGGCTGCGCCGCCTGGTGCGCGATTTCGATCCCGACGTCGTGCACGTGCAGGAGCCGGTGAGCCCGCTGCCGTGCGCCGCGCTGCTGTGGCTGGCGCCGCGCCGGGCCCTTCGCGTCGGCACCTTCCACACCTATTCCGAGAACGGCCGCGGCTATCTTTGGACGTGGCCCTACGTCCAGGCTGTCTGGTCGAGGCTCCACGTGAGGGTGGCGGTGTCCGAGGCGGCCCGGGAATTCGCCACGCGCTTCCACCGCTCCGAGTTCGAGATCATCCCGAACGCGGTCGCGCTGCCGGCGTCGCCTCCGCCGCTGCCCGAGAGAACGGGCCCGCCGCGCGTCCTGTTCGTCGGCCGGCTGGACGAGCCGCGCAAGGGATTCGGCGTGTTCCTGCGGGCCATCAGGCTCGTCGAGGCCGGGGCGCCGGGCACGCTGACCGCGACGGTCATCGGCCGCGGCGTCGAACAGTGGCGGGATGAAGCCGCGGGCCTGCCGGTGCGTTTCGAGGGCGAGGTCGTCGACCAGGGGCTGGGGCGGGCCTACGCCGAGGCCGACATCGTGGCCGTTCCATCGATCGGCGGCGAGAGCTTCGGCCTGGTGCCGCTCGAAGCCATGGCGCACCAGCGTCCGGTCGTCGCGTCGGGAATCGCGGGGTATGCGGGCTGGATGGAAGGCTCGGTGCGGCTCGTGCCACCGGGGGACGAGGCCGCGCTGGCCGAAGCCCTGAGGGAACTGGCGGCCAGCCGCGCGCTGCGCGCCGATCTCTCGGCACGCGGCGCGAAGCTGGCCCGACAGTATTCGTGGGACGCCGTGGTCGAGCGCTGGCTGGCGCTCTACCGTGACCGGGCCGGCGTCCGGTAATCCTCCTACTTGATCTCCTTCAGCAGCGCGGCGACCGCCGCCTCGAGCTGCTGATCCTTGCCGGTGATCACCACGGCGTAATCATTCATCACCTTGATGTCCGGCTCGGTCTGCTGGTTCTCGAGGTACTTGCCCGTCGTCGAGTCCTTGACGCCGCTGTGCGGCACGCCCCACTGGATGCCGTCCGCCAGGCTTTCCCACCCGGCGAACGTGCACGTGCCCGGCGTCGGCATGCCGACCAGCTTCCCGAGGTTCAGCGCCTTCACCGTGTAAGCGTAGCAGTGGCCGTCGCTGTAGTTCGCCTCGTTGGCCATCGAGATGCTGGGCTTGGTCCAGCGGAAGTTCGGCTCGTAGCCGGACGAGCGGCGGTCGCTCGTGTACTCGAAGAACTTCTTGCCGCTGAGGAACATCGCCAGGTCGGCCACCAGGTCGCCGCCGCCGTTGAAGCGCGTGTCGATCACGACGCCCTTGCGCGTGGCGAACTTGCCCAGGACCTCTTCGTAGGTGGACCGGTAGGCGCCGTCGTTCATCCCGGGCACGTGGACGTAGCCGAGCTGCCCCTGGCTCAGGCGGTCGACGTCCTCTTCGTTGCGGCGCACCCACCGCGCGTAGAGCAACCGGCTCTCCTCGCCGAGCGTGATCGGCTTGACGACGACGTCGAAGCGCCGGTCGCCGTCGGCGACGCGGAGCAGCGTCTTCCGGCCGGCCTTGCGGTTGAGGAACTGCGCGGGATCCTTGTCGGCGGCGACCGTCTCGCCGTCGATCGCCTCGATGATCATGCCGGGCTTGACGGCGATCCCGGACTTGTCGAGCGGGCCGTCCTTGATCACCTCGACGACCTTGATGCCGACGCCGGTCCAGGCCGGGTCGGGGAAGACGCCGAGCGAGGCCGTGTCGTCCTGGTTGACCACCTGCGGCCGGTAGGTGGCGCCGCTGTGGCTGATGTTCAGCTCGCCGAGCATCTCGGCCAGCATCTCGGCGAACTCGTAGTTGTTGCCGACGTGCGGCAGGTACTTCTGGTAGATCGGCCGGAGGCCGTCCCAGTCGGCGCCGTGGTAGCCGGCGGTGTAGAACGAGTCCTTGACCGTCTGCCAGACGTGGTCGAACGCCTGCTGGCGCTCGGCGGCCAGGCTGACCACCATCTCGCCGCTGATGCCGACGGGCTCGCGCTTGGCCGAGGCCGGGTCGATCTTCGAGATGGCGCCGTCGGCGAGCAGGAAGAGCGCCTTCTGGTCCTTGTCCCACGCGAGGGAGCCGCTCGACGCGTTGAGCGCCAGCGCCATCTTGGTCTCCTTCGTGCGGAGGTTGGTGGACCAGAGGTTCATGCCCTTCTCGAACCGCGCGAGGTAGTAGAGCGTCTCGCCGTCCTTGCTGACCATCGCGTCACCGAGCGAGGAGGAGTGGATCGTGAGCCGCGCCTTGTGCTGGAAGACGTTGTCGAGGTCGAACACGAGGTCCTCGACCTTGGCGTCCTTCGGCGCGTCCTTGGCGTCCTTCGGCTTGTCCTTGTCCTTCTTGTCGTCGGCCTCCTTGACGAGCGCGTAGTCCTCCTTGCTCAGGCGGTACCGGTCCCACGCGTCCTGCGTGAAGAACATGGCGTACGCGTCCGATTGCGCGCCGCCGCCCTGGGCGACCGCCTTCAGGCCGTCGCGGTTGCTGAACCAGAGCATCGCCTTGCCGCCCATGATCCAGCGCCCGCGGCCGTCGTTGAAGCCGCTCTGGGTCAGGTTGACGGCCGCGCTCTTGCCGTCGGCGCGCACGAGGCCGACCTCGCCCGGCGCGAAGCCGGGCACCGAGTAGTCGAAGAGGATCCACTTGCTGTCGGGGCTCCACTCGAACTGCTGCTCGCCCTCGTCGATCTCCTTGGTCGTCAGGACCGTCCGGCTCTGCTTGCTCTCGAGGTTGAGGATCTTGATCGTCGCGCGGTCCTCGACGTAGGCGACTTCCTTGCCGTCGGGCGAGTACTTGGCCTGCGTCTCCTGGTGCGCGGTGACGATGAGCGGGGTCTCCTTGAGGACCGTGGCGGCGTAGAAGTACGGCTCCTCGTCGCGCGTCTTCCGGGCCTCGTAGATCCCCCACTTGCCGTCGCGCTCCGAGGCGTAGACGAGCGCCTTGCCGTCGGGCGTGAAGCTCACGCCCCGCTCCTGTTCGGGCGTGTTGGTGATCCGCTTGGTGGCGCTGCCTTCGACGGCGGTGACGAACACCTCGCCGCGGAACACGAACGCGACCTCCTTGCCGGAGGGCGACACGGCGAGCTCGCGCGCGCCGCCGGTCACCGGCACGACCCGCTCGTTGGTCGCGCGCGCGTCGATGGCGATGGTGACGTTGACCTTCTGGGGCTGCCCCGCCGGCTTCATCGTGTAGAGCTGGCCGTCGTAGCCGAACGAGAGCGTCCCGGCGTCGGAGATGCTGAGGAACCGCACCGGCACCTTCTTGAACGTCGTGACGAGCTGCGACTTGCCGCCCTGCAGGCTCATCTTCTGCACGTTGAACGTGCCGCTCTCCTCGCTGAGGTAGTAGAAGGCCTGGTCGTTGTCGGTAAAGACGGGGTTCCGATCCTCGCCGGCGAAGGTCGTGATCTTGCGGTGCGTGCCGGTCCTGGTGTCGTACAGCCAGATGTCGCGCGCGATCGACGAGGTGTGGTGCTTGCGCCAGGCGTTCTCGCCGCCCTTCTTGTCGTGGTAGAGCAGGAACTGCCCCGTGCGGCTCACCTTGACGTCCTCGGCCGGCGTGGTCAGCACCTGCTCGACGCGGCCGCCGGCGACCGGCACCCGGTAGAGCTCGGGCTGCGAGCCGGTGGGGTACATCCGGTTGGCGGCCGTGTCCATCCGCGCGGCGCCGAACAGGATGTACTTGTCGTCGGGGCTGAAGGCGTAGGGGTATTCCGGCGCCGAGTGGAACGTCAGGCGGCGCGCCTCGCCGCCCTCGGCCGGCATGATGAAGATGTCGAAGTTGCCGAACCGGTCGCTGGCGAAGGCGATCTGCCGGCCGTCGCGGCTCCAGACCGGCATGAAGTCCTGGGCGTCGCTGAGCGTCAGGGGCACGGCGGTGCCGCCGGCGGCCGGGACGCGGTAGATGTCGCCCTTGTAGGTGAAGGCGATCGTCTTGCCGTCGGGCGAGATCGCCGGGTAGCGCATCCACTCCGGGCTCGTCTGGGCCGCGGCGGTGGCGCTGACGAAGAGGCACAGCAGGAGCGAGAGTCGTGTTTTCATAGTTGTGCACGGCCGGCGGCGGGCGCCGGGCGATCCAGGGAGCGGGGAATTGTAGATCGGGACGCTACGCCTTTGCGCTGGCCTTCGTCGAGCGGCGGGCTTTGGCGGCCTTCTGGGGGGCGGGCGACGCCGTCCGCTCCAGCACGACCAGCCCGGTGGCGAACGTCTTGACGCCGTGTTCGTCGAAGTTGATCACGGTATGGTGGTCGTCCGCACCAGTGATCGTCCCGGCGCCGTAGTTCGCCTGCATGACGCGATCACCGATCTTGAACGATGCCATGATCACCTCGGGAAACTGGGAGTGCCAAGCGTTTCGGGTTCTTCAAACAGTATCGCCTTCCGCCGGCCGAAGCAAGGACCGTCTGCGGGGCGGGCCGCCGGACCCGCCGGCACGCTGAGGCGCCGGGTGTCGTTTTTACCCGGAACGCGCTACACTATGGCAGTAGCCAACCTCCGAAAGCCCGCGAAACGAGCTGAAACGAGTCGCCTGGACTCGCTCCTCTCTCTTGCGACGTTTTCCATGGTCAGCCGCTGCGTCGGGGCCTTCGGCCTCGACTTCACCAACCGAGCGCGGCCGCGAGCCGGCCGCCAGAGCCGCAGATCGCGAGGAGCACGTCAGATGGGCATGAGACTTTACGTCGGCAACCTCTCGTTCAACACCACCGAGCAGGAACTCCAGGCCCTGTTCGAAACCGCCGGCCAGGTCGCCTCGGTCACCGTCATGCGGGATACGGCGACGGGCCGCGCCCGCGGGTTCGGGTTCGTCGAGATGGCCTCTGACGCGGATGCGCAGAACGCGATCGCGCAGCTCAACAACCGCGAACTCGGCGGCCGCAACCTGACGGTGAACGAAGCCAAGCCGCGTCCCGAGCGGTCGGGCGGGTTCGGCGGCGGCGGCGGCGGCAACCGGCGGCGCGAGCCCCGCTGGTAGCGGACATCGGCACTTATCCCTGGCGATATCGCCCGAGAGGGCGGCGCGCGGGCGGCCACGTGATACGGCCTCCCGCGCCGTCGCCTCTCACCCGTCCCCGGCACGCCGGGGCTTCAGCTGACAGAGGCTTGAGACTTTGAGCAAAGACGATCTTCTCGACATCCAGGGCATCGTGACCTCGATCCACGGCGGCGGGCTCTACCGCGTGCAGGCCGACGCCGGGCACGAGGTGCTCGCGCAACTCAGCGGCCGCATGCGCCGCTTCCGCATCAAGGTCGTCACGGGCGACCGCGTCACCGTCAGCGTGTCCCCCTACGACATGGTGCGCGGCATCATCACCTTCCGGGCCCGCTGACCGGCCCGGGAGTCACCCGTGCTCTCCGCCGGGGGCCGCCGACGCGGCTCCTCCATCCCGGCGGCGCCAGCCTGCCGCCGCGTCACGCCGCGACAAGTTGCTTGTCTCTCCCGCCGGACCGTGATAGAAACGCGGGCCATGTCGGGTGCGGCGCCGCCGTCGGCGGCCGCCGCCGTCGTTTCAGCCTCGCGGAGAACAACATGAAGAAACGCGTCTTGTGGCTCGCGTGCGCGCTGACCGTGGCGTGCGCGGTGGTGCTGGCCGGTCCCGTCCTGCGCGCCGGCAGCGAAAACCTCAACTACGTCGACCTCAACAAGATCAAGGCCGAAGGCCTGCAGCACTCGCAGGCCATGGAGCTCAACAGCTACCTGGCGGACGTCTACGCGCCCCGCCTGACGGGATCGCCGGCGGCGATGAAGGCGGCCGAGTGGGTCGTCACGACGCTCAAGGGCTGGGGGCTCGTCAAGGTCGCCGTCGAGCCGTGGGTGAACCGGAACGGCTTCGACCGCGGCTGGACCAACGACAAGTTCTACATGGAGGTGACCTCGCCGGAACACTTCTCGATCCCGGGCACCCCCACGGGATGGACGCCCGGCACCAACGGGCTGGTGAGCGGCGAAGCCGCGCTCGTCACCGCGGCCAACGAAGCGGACCTGGCGCAGTACAAGGGCACGCTGCGGGGGAAGTGGGTGCTGCTGGTGGCGCCGCCCGACGTGGCCGCGTTCTGGGACGCCCGCGCCAAGCGCTACAGCGAGGACCAGTTGTCCACGCTCGAACTGCAGCCGCCTCCCCCGGCGCTCGAATTCGGCGTGACGCCGCCGGGACAGCGCGGCGGCGCGCCCGCGGCGGCGCCGGCCGCTCCGGGTCAGCGGGCCGGCGGGCCCGGGCAGCAGGGCCGGAACTTCCCGACCGTCCGCGCCGACTTCCTGCGGGCTGAAGGCGCGCTCGGCACGCTGACGACGGTCGCGATCGGACACGGCCTCTACCAGATCAGCGGCAACCGGGCGGCCGACCCGGCCACCACGCTGCCGGCGGTCTCCATCGCCGCCGAGCACTACAACCGCATCGCGCGGATCCTCGCCAAGAAGATCCCGGTCACCATCGCGGCCGACATCAAGAACACGTTCTACCCGAACCCGCCCGTCTTCAACGTCGTCGGCGAAATCCCGGGGACCGACAAGGCGGACGAGGTCGTGCTGCTCGGCGCCCACATCGACACCTGGCACTCGGCCACCGGCGCGGCCGACGACGGCGTCGGCGTGGCGGCGATGATGGAAGCGGTCCGGATCCTGAAGGTGACCGGCGTCAAGCTGCGCCGGACGGTCCGCGTCGGCTTCTGGGAGGGCGAGGAGCAGGGGCTGCTCGGCTCGCGCGAGTACGTCGCGGCGCACTACGCGACGCGCCAGGCGCTGCCGCCGGCGCAGCCGGCCGCCCAGCCGGCCGCGGGCGGTCCGCCGGCTGGGGGGCGCGGCGGCGCCCAGGGCCCCCTCGAGAAGAAGCCCGACTACGACAAGCTGTCGGTCTACTTCAACATCGACAACGGCACCGGCGCGCTGCGCGGCATCTACCTGCAGGGGAACGATGCGGCCGGCCCGATCTTCCGCGAGTGGATGGAGCCGTTCCGCAGCCTCGGCATGACGGCGGTGACGATCCGGAACACCGGCGGCACCGATCACCAGTCGTTCGACGGCGTCGGCCTGCCCGGGTTCCAGTTCATCCAGGACGAGATCGAGTACAACGGCGTCACGCACCACTCGAACATGGACACCTACGAGCGGCTGCAGCCGAACGACGTCGTCAAGATGTCCACGATCGTCGCGGGGTTCGCGTACCTCGCGGCCAACCGGGACGCGATGATCCCGCGCAAGCCGCTGCCGGCGCCCGGCGCGGGCGGCGGACGCAGAGGACAGTAGGGTCTGGCCGAGAAGCCGCGAGTCGGAGCCGCCTTCGTACGTAGGCCGGGGCTTCAGCCCCGGCAGGCGGGCCTGAAGGCCCGCCCCACGTTCTTGGTGCGACTCCGACTCGCGATCCCGTGCCTACGATAGGTCGCGTTCAGCCCTTTTCGCGGGCGCGAGCACGAACCGCTGCAGCATCACCGCCACGAGCGCCAGGCAGACCGCCAGTCCGGCGAACGACATCACCCGGTAGAGACCGGGCAGCCGCGAGACGTCCGACAGGAACCCTTTCAGCAGCGCCACCGTCAGCAGCAGGATGGCCGACAGCCGCGCCTCGTGCGAGCGCAGCAGGATCCCGCCGGTCAGGAGCGACACGGCGAAAATCGCCCAGCCCAGCGTGTAGGTCAGGTTCTGCGCCAGGCCGGCCGACAGCTTGAAGGCGATCGTGTCGCCGGTCGCGAAGTAGTCGGCGATCTCGATGTTCAGCAGCACGAACAGCAGGATCGTGCCGCCGACCGCGGCCAGTCGGGAGCCGGTCAGCCAGCCCGCCATCTCGTCGCGCACCTTCAGGAACAGCCACGACGCGGCGTACATCGCGCCCGCGCAGGCCAGGTAGGTGTAGAGATACCAGTTGAAGATCCTGACCTCGCTGCGCGTCTGGTACACCAGCACCTCGGGGTTGAAGACCAGTCGGACGAACACCGCCGCCAGCAGCGCGACCCCCCACCAGAACAGGCCGCGGTGCGGGATCCGCCGGAACAGCCACGCGAGCGCCGCCCCCTCGAGCGCCCAGCCGACCGTCAGCCACGCCTTGTCGAGTTGCAGCGGGATCGCCACGGTGACGAGGGCGAGCACCGCGGCCGCCACCATCGCCAGCCGGCCGAGCGTGCGGTCGGTCGGCGGCTCGAGCTTCAGCAGCGCGGCGAGGAGGACGCCCACCAGCCCGGCCTGCGCGACCGGCAGCAGGCCGATCACCCGGCCGAAGCCGCCGGTTGTGAGACTCACGCGCGCGACCTGGAAGAACGACGCGCTCGCGATCACCGCCGCGAGATGCGGGTAGAGATCCCGTCCGACGCGGCGTCCGAGGGCGAGCGGATTGGCCATGAAGGCCAGGTAGATCGGCGTCGCCAGGAGCAGGGCCTGCTGCCAGGTGGCGGGCGAGTCCGCGTAGAGCAGCGTCGCCACGCTCGCGATCGCGCAGGCCGCCACGCCCACGAGCTGCCACCCGCGCACCGCCGCCAGCGCGAGCAGGCACGCGATGAAGAGCACGTGGAAGCCGGCGAGCGCGGCCGCATTGGGGCTACCCTTGCACCCGGCCGCGACGATGAGCAGGACCTGGCCGAGCAACAGGGGCGCCACGGCGGCGGCGAAGAAACCGTCGCGCCAATCGGGTTCGGCCACCCGCCTGGACGAGAGCGCCAACACGACCACGCCGATGGCCCCCACCAGGGTGCCGGCCGCCATGGCCACGGTCGGCCACGGCGGGACGGCGGAGGTTGCCTCCCACACGACGAGGACCACCTGCGACAAGCCCAACGCCCCCGCGAGGAGCTCCGCGCGCCGGGCGTAGAGCGCGGCCGCCGCGATCGCCGCATCGAGGACGAACAGCGCGCCGAGCATCGGCCAGGGCGGCAGCGCGAGCGACGGCTGGAGGGCGACCGAGATCAGGAAGGCGTGGCCCACCAGCGCCAGCGCCAGGCCCGACTGCGTGTCGTCGCTGGCAGACTCCGCCTGGCCGCCCGCCGACCACAGGTGACCCGACAGGGTCAGCAGCGCGAAGCCGGTCACCACCGCGACCGCCGGGACGAGCTGCGCCGTCAGCGCGCCGCTGAACCACCAGCGCGCCAGTACCAGCCACGAGATGACACCGCCGGCCAGGACGAAGATCCGGCGCCCGCCGCCGCGCGTCTCGACCATCACCGCGAGGTTGAGCAGCCCGATGAGGATGGCCAGCCCCCAGAGCGACGACGGCGCCACCGATTCGCCCGACAGGAACACGAGCAGCACCATGCTGACCAGCAGCAGGCCGGTACCGATCCATGCGGGTTCGAGCGGCGTCCGCCGCCGCCTCGCCACGACGGGGACGGCCAGGAACAGCAGGCCGAACGCCGCGTAGACGACGAGCGCGCCGACCAGGCGGTCCGGCGTGAGGGAGCGCGCCGACCAGGTCGCCTCGGCGGCCACCGCGAGGAACGACGCGATGAAGTAGACGAGCCCCTCCCGCTCGACGACCGCGAACGCCGCGCACGCCGCGAGCAGCACCAGCAGCGTGGCGAAGGGGAGGGCGGGGGCCGCCGCCGCGGTCTCGGAGGCGGCGAAGGCCGGGAACAGGAACAGCAGCAGCGGCGCCGCGTAGACGGCCTGCCGGCCCGGGCCGTCCAGGCGGAGGGAACCGTGCCTGGCGGTCAGCCCGGTCGCGAGGAAGAAGGCGACGAAGAGACCGACGAAGGCGAGTACGGTCGTGTAGGCCGCGGCGTGCGTCGCCCCGTTCCCGTAGGTCGATGTCGCCCACGCGGCCGCCACCACCACCGTCGTCAGCGCGCCGAGGCCGTGCAGCCACGGCCGGCCGCGCCAGAGCGCGACGGCGAACAGGCCGGCGTCGACGACGAACAGGAATCCGAACATCAGCGCGGGAGAGTCGCCGTAGGCTTGCGACGTTGCGAGGTAGAGCGCGAACAGCAGGGGCAGTGCCGCGCTGACGCCCGCGACCTCCTCGAACCAGTTGCGCTTCTCGCGGGCGTCGGCGCTCGTGGCCAGCAGTCCGGCGCGGCCGGCGAGCCCGAGTGTCACCACGGCCAGCAGCGGGAAGGCCAGGAAGATCGCGGCGGCGGTGGGCACGCGGCCCGGCCTCATGAAGGTGGCCACCCAGCCCCACTGGTAGACGGTCGTGAAGAGCAGGCTCAGCGCAGACAGCACCGGCCAGCGTTTGCGGTAGGCGACCCAGCCGAGACCCGCGTTGAGCAGCAGCAGGTAGCCGAAGAGGCTGGGCGGATCGTCCTGGCCGGTCGCGAGCAGCGCCGGCGTCGCGAACCCGCCCACGAGGCCCAGCAGGGCGATGAACACCGAGTCCCGACGGATGGACAGGGCCACGGCCGTCACGGCGACCGCGGCCAGCAGCGCGAAGGCGGCGAGCGGCCCTGTCAGGTGCCACAGCCGATAGGCCGCGTAAAAGGACGAGAAGAGAATTACGATGGCCGAGCCGTCGAGCGCGTTGGCCGTCACCGGGTAGCGCCGCGCCGATTTCAGCTCGCAGCCGACCAGCAGGCCGAGGCCCACGACGATCCCGATGGCCAGGCGGACGGGCGGCTGCAGCCATCCCTGCTGGATGCCGTAGCCGAGGAAGAAGATCGCGGTGCCGGCCAGCATGATGCCTGCGGCCCAGGAGAACAGGCGGACGCCGATGAGTTCCTCCCAGTCGAACGGCTTCGAAGGGGGAGAGGCCGGCGCCGGTTTCAGCACGGGTTCGGCGGTTCGCACGGGCGGCGGCGGAATGGGTCGCGGCGGCGTCACCGATGCACGAGACGGCAGTGGAGGCGCGACCACCGGCGTTGTCGCCACCGGCGAGGGGGAAACGGCCGTCGCCTGTTTCTGCGCCCGGGCGAGGTCGGCGACCCGCGCGCGGAGCGAGGCCTCCGTGTCGGTGTGCGCCGCATCGCGCGTCTCGAGGTTCGACAGCCGCATGTGCAGCCGCGCCACCCACAGCAGCAGTCCAATCACCGCGAGAAACAGGATGACCATTCCGTCCCCCTTTTCACCGGCGACCTGCTTGTGTCTGGGGCTACCTGAAGGACCGTCCGGCAGATGTTACCGCGAAGACAAAAAAAGGGGCCTCATCTCGTGAGGCCCCCAAGGAGGTGGGTAACTTCGGGTCCACCTACCATATACGGCGCACCCCCTCGGAACGCTTACCGAAGGGAAGAGGACTTGGGGATAAGCGATGTGCTAGGCTCCGTCGTAATATATGTCAAAACTGTGACCAGCCCTCCGGCGGCAATCCCCGGGTTGAGTTTCGTGTCGCTCCCACCGTCAACATCATTCGGAAGTTGCCACATGCTTGTGAGAGCAGAACTCGTTTATCGTCATTTGGTTACAGTCGTTGCCGCGGTGGCCGTGGCGGCCGTGGCCGCAGGATGCGGCGGCAGCCAGGGGACTTCGGGGGCTGGCGCGTCGGCCAACGGGCCTGGCGGCGGCCGAAGGGGAGGCGGGCCGGCGGTCGAGATCTCGGTGACATCCGTCCAGCGGATGAGCATCCAGCGCTCGGTCGATCTCTCCGGGACGCTGAATTCGCCGGACCAGGCGAAGGTCAGCTGCGAGGTCGCCGGCGTCGTCCGCGCGGTCATGGTCGAAATCGGCACCGAGGTCCGGGCGGGCCAGCCGCTCGTGCGGCTGGAGCCGAGGGAACTGGACCTCGCCCTCGCGCGCGCCGAGAGCGCGCTCCGCCAGACCTACGCGCAGCTCGGGATGCACAACACGGTCGCCCTCGACGCCCCGCCGCCGCCCGACGAGCAGGTGGCCTCGGTCAGGACGGCGATCGCCACCCTCGACGACGCGAAGGCGGCGATGACGCGCGCCGAAGCCCTCGCGAACCGCGGCATCCTCTCCCCGGTCGATCGGCAGTCGGCGGAAACCCGGCTCAAGGTGGCCGAGGCCGGCTACCAGTCCGCGCTCGACAACGTGCGCAGCCTCAAGGCGCAACTGCAGGACCGCCGCGCCTCGTTCGAGCTGGCGCAGAAGAAGGTGGCCGACACGATCGTCAAGTCCCCCATCGCCGGCACGGTCGTGGACCGCTACGTCCAGCCGGGCGAGTTCATCTCGGAGCGAACCGCGGTCGCCACCGTCGTGCAGATCCATCCCCTGAAGCTGAGGACGGGCGTCCAGGAGCGCCACGCCGGAGTCGTCAGGCCCGGGCAGCCGGTCCAGTTCAGGGTCGCGTCGTTCGGCGACGAGGTCTTCGGCGGCAAGGTGGCCTACGTCAGCCCGGCGATCGACCAGACGATGAGGACGTTCCAGATGGAAGCGCTGGTCGACAACGCCAACGCGCGACTCAAGCCCGGCTTCTTCGCGAAGGG
Source organism: uncultured Acidobacteriota bacterium (assembly GCA_963776495.1). Classification (GTDB taxonomy): domain Bacteria; phylum Acidobacteriota; class Vicinamibacteria; order Vicinamibacterales; family Fen-181; genus FEN-299. Next base: position 1,003,856 of record CAVZMW010000006.1, read on the forward strand.
CGTCATCCTGACGGTCAAGGACGAGCACGTCATGGCGGTGCCGGACACGGCCGTCTCCACGCTGGCCGGCGTGTCGTCGGTCTACGTGATCCGGAACAACCGCGTCGTGCAGCAGCAGGTGACACTGGGCGTTCGGCAGGGCGACCTCTGGGAGGTCACCGACGGGCTGAAGGGCGACGAGACGCTCGCCAACCGGCGCCTCAACGAGCTGGCGACCGGCACGGCCGTGCGGGTGGGCTCCGGATCGGGATCCGGGGCGGGATCCGGGCCGGGGAGCGGCGGGCCCCGGAGCGGCAGCCGGCGCGGACAGGGCGGCCGGCGGGGAGGCGAGTAATGAAACTCGCAGATGTCAGCGTCCGGCGGCCGGTCTTCGCCGTGATGATGAGCGCGGCGCTCCTCGTCCTGGGGTGGTTCTCGTACCGCACCCTGGGGCTCGACCTGATGCCGAAGACCGACTACCCGACCGTCAACGTGAGCGCGTCGCTGCCCGGCGCGAGCGCCGAGGAGATCGAGACGACGGTCACCAAGCCGATCGAGGCGGCCGTCAACACGATCAACGGCATCGACGAGCTGCGCTGCAGCTCGAGCCAGGGCAACGCGCGCTGCACGATCACCTTCGTGCTCGAGCGCGAGATCGAGGCGGCGACGCAGGACGTGCGCGACAAGGTGGCGGCCGTCCACTTCCCGCGCGACACCCAGCCTCCGACCGTCAGCAAGATGGACCCGGACTCGGCGCCGGTCCTGACCCTCGTCGTGTACGCGCCGCGGGCGCCGAAGGAGCTGACGCAGATCGCGGACAAGCAGATCAAGCAGGTGCTCGAGACGGTGCAGGACGTCGGCGAGGTGACGCTGTCGGGCGACCGCCGGCGCGAGATCACGGTCCGCCTCGACCCGACGCGGCTGACGGCCTACGGCCTGACGACCGCGCGCGTGTTCAGCGCCGTGTCCCAGCAGAACATCGAGACGCCGGGCGGGACCTTCATCGCCGGGCCGGCCGAGATCGCGATGCGCACGCTGGGCCGGCTGAAGGACGTGCGCGACTTCGACGACATCGTCCTCTCCTACAACGCGGGGTCGGTGGTGCGGCTGAGCGACGTGGCCCGGGTGACCGACTCGAACGAGGAGGTCCGCAGCCAGACGCGGCTGTGGGAATCGTCGATGGGCAGGGACGCGCCGGGCGTCAACGCGATTTCGCTCTCGATCCGCAAGCAGTCGGGCACCAACACGGTCGAGGTCGTGGACCGCGTGCTCGCGCGCGTCGAGCGGATCCAGGCGGGGCTGCCCTCCGACATCAGCATCCGGCCGACGCGCGACCAGTCGCGGTTCATCCGGAAGTCGTTCGAGGAGATCCAGCTCCACCTGATCGTCGGCGGCCTGCTCGCGGCGTTCGTGGTGTTCCTGTTCATCCGGAACTTCCGCGTGACGCTCATCGCCGCCCTCGCGATTCCGACGTCGATCATCGGCACCTTCACGGTGATGAAGGCGCTCGGCTTCACGCTCAACAACATGACCATGCTGTCGCTCTCGCTCGCGACCGGCATCGTCATCGACGACGCGATCGTCGTCCTCGAGAACATCTTCCGGTACATCGAGGAGAAGGGCGCCACGCCGAAGGAAGCGGCGATGAAGGCGACCGGCGAGATCGGCCTGGCCGTCATGGCGACGACCCTCTCGCTGGTCGTCATCTTCCTGCCGGTCGCGTTCATGACCGGCCAGGTCGGCCGCTACTTCTACAGCTTCGGGATCACGTCGGCGACGGCGATCATGCTGTCGATGTTCGTGTCCTTCACGCTGACGCCGGCGCTCTGCGCCTACTGGCTGCGCGCGTCGGACGCGAGGCAGGGGCACCACACCCAGAGCAAGCAGCGCGGCGCCTACGCGTGGATGGACCGGCAGTACGGCGTGATGCTCGAGTGGTCGATGGCCCACCGGGCGCTGATGCTCGCGATCGCCGGCGGCGTGACGCTGTCGGCCGTGCTCCTCTACCCGTACGTCGGCAAGGAACTGGTGCCCGACGACGACCAGAGCGAGTTCAGCGCGAACCTGCGGCTGCCGAGGGGCACGAGCTTCGCGCGGACGCTGGAGTACGTCACGCCGCTCGAGGGGGAGCTGCGCCAGGCGATGGGGGACAACCTCGAGGCGCTGATGGTGTCGATCTCGAACGGCAGCGCCAACTACTCGGTGCAGCTCACGCCGATCGAGGACCGCAAGGCGTCGCAGCTCGAGCTGATGGGGGTCGCGCGCCGGGTGCTGGGCAAGTACCGCAACGCGCGCACCAGCGTGTCGGGCGGCACCGACATCTCGGGCGCGTCCAGCGCGGGAGGCCGCGGTGGCGGCGGCAGCACCAACCGGCTGACGATGATCCTCCAGGGGCCGGACGTCGAGGAACTGCAGAAGCTCTCGTACGCCGGCGACGACCTGAAGGGGACGATCCAGCAGCCCGGCGAGGCGTCGCTGCTCGCGAAGATCCGCCAGATCGACGGCGTGACCGACTCGGACACGAGCTTCGACCCGACGCAGCCCGAGCTGCGGATCACCATCGACCGGCAGCGGGCGGCCGACATCGGCGTGCCGCTCGACACGCTCTCGTCCACCATGCGGACCCTGATCGGCGGCGAGGAGGTCTCGAAGTTCAAGGACGGCGACGAGCAGTACTCCGTGCAGCTGCGGATGGACGACCAGTTCCGGAACGACCCGAGCACGATGGGCGACCTGTTCGTGCCGGCCGGGGGCGGGCGCCTGGCGCGGGTGACCGACGTGGCCACCCTGACGCTCGGCAACGCGCCGGCCTCGATCGATCGCTACAACCGGATGCGCCAGATCTCGGTCAACGCGAACCTGGACCGCTCGAAGATCACGCTCGGCGAAGCCATCGCCAAGGCGAAGGAGAAGGTGGCCGAGCTGGACCTGAAGGCGGGCTACCAGGTGACCTGGGGCGGGAGCGCGAAGACGCTCAGCGAGGCCGGCAGCGACTTCGTGCTGGCCATCATCCTGTCGGTGCTGTTCATCTACATGGTGCTCGCCTCGCAGTTCAACAGCTTCGTCCACCCGCTGACCATCATGACCGCGCTGCCGCTGAGCCTGCCGGCGGGCCTGCTGGCGCTCATGGCGTTCGGCATGACGATCAACGTCTACAGCGCGATCGGCCTGATGATGCTCTTCGGGATCGTGAAGAAGAACTCGATCCTGCAGGTGGACTACACCAACACGCTGAGGGCCGAGGGGCTCGACCGCCACCAGGCGATCATCCAGGCCAACCACGTCCGGCTGCGGCCCATCCTGATGACGACGATCTCGATCGTCGCCGGGATGCTGCCGATCGCCTTCGGGCGGGGCGCCGGGGCGGGCTCGCGCGCGTCGATGGCGGTGACGATCATCGGCGGGCAGATGCTCTGCCTGCTGCTGACGCTGCTCGTGACGCCGGTCGTGTACCTGGTACTTCGACGGGTTGCGGGAGGCGAAGATCAGCGACGCGATCCTCAAGCTCTGGCGGAAGGCCGCCAGGCGCGAGCCAGCCGTCCCGGTCGGGGTGCCGGTGCCGGCCGCGCCCGTCGAGCCGCAGGAGTCGTGACGGGCGGAAGGGGTCGGAGCGGTTTTCGTCGCTCGCTGTCAGGCGGACTGCGTGTTGAGACGAAAACCGCTCCGACCCCTTCCGTGGCGCGCGAGGTAGTCGGTGAAGTCGCAGACCACCTCGTCGGCGCCGACGGCGGGTGCCAGGAAGACCTCGGCCGCGAAGCTGTTCGAGATCGCGACCGTGTGCATGCCCGCCGCGCGGGCGGCCACGATGCCGATCGGCGCGTCCTCGAAGGCGACGCAGTCGGCCGGGGGCACGCCGAGGCGCGCGGCCGCCTCCAGGAACACGTCCGGGAACGGCTTGCCGTGCGCCACTTGGTCGCCTCGCACGACGCACGTCAGGCGTTCGGCGAGCCCCAGTTCCGCCAGCGTGTGGCTCACGTTCTCGGGAGGCGCCGACGTCGCCACGGCCACCCCAATCCCGCCGGCTTCCAGTCGGTCGAGCAGGTCGACGAACCCGCCGACCGGCCGCAGGCGGCCCGCCGACAACTGCCGGTAGAGCGCCTCCTTCTCCTCCGCGAACGCCCGCTGCTCGTCGTCGGTCAGCGCCCGTCCGAAGAGGTCCGGGAAGATGTCCCGGTTGCGGCGTCCGTCCAGCCGCTTGCGGTCGTCCACCGTCAGGGGCTCGAGCCCGTGCCGCTCGCAGAAGACCGCGAACGCCTCCATGTGGACCGTCATGTTGTCGACGATGGTGCCATCGAGATCGAAAATCGCGCCGCGCATCATTGGGATCATTATCCCATGGGCTTCCGGCGCTCGGCCTGGTAGACCCTCGACGGCAGCCGGTGGTCGAGCCGCTCTTCGATGAAGCGCGAGGCCGAGACCAGGCGCGCGAGGTCGACGCCGGTGCGCACGCCGAGGCCGTCGAGCAGGTAGACGAGGTCCTCGGTGGCGAGATTGCCGGCCGCGCCCGGGGCGAACGGACATCCGCCCAGGCCGCCCGCCGACGCGTCGAATGTCGCCACGCCCATCGACAACCCCATCAGCACGTTGGCCAGCCCCGTCCCCCGCGTGTCGTGGAAATGCAGCGCGGTCGCGCCGACGGGAACCGCATCCCGCACCGTCTCCAGCACCGCGCGGACCTGGCCCGGGTGGGCGATGCCGATCGTGTCGCTCAGCACGACCTCGTACACGCCGAACGAGAGGAGTCGCCCGGCGAGGGTGGCGACGCGCGAGGCCGGGACGTCGCCCTCGTAGGGGCAGCCGAAGCAGGTCGAGAGATACCCCCGCACGTGCAGGTGGGACGCCAGGGCGATCTCGACCACGTCGCGGTACTCGGCCAGCGACTCTTCGATGCCCCGGTTGAGGTTGTGACGGCTGAACGTCTCGGATGCGGCGGCGAAGATGGCGATCTCGTCGAGGCCGGCCGCCAGCGCGCGCTTCAGCCCGGCGAGGTTGGGGACGAGCGCCGAGTAGGACGTGCCGAGGTGGCGCCCGAGCCCGGCCACGACGGCGTCGGCGTCGGCCATCTGGGGCACCCGGCGCGGGCTGACGAACGCCGCCACCTCGATGGCCGACAGGCCCGCGGCCGAGAGGCGGTCGATGAACGCGATCTTGTCCTCGACCGTCACCACCGCGCGCTCGTTCTGCAGGCCGTCCCTCGGACCGACCTCGACGATGCGCACGGCGGCGCCGGGAGGAGGGTAGTCGGTCATGCCAGCTCGACCAGCACCACGCCGGGCTGCACGAGCTCGCCGGCGCGACACAGCACGGCCTTGACCGTGCCCTCGTGCGGAGCCCGCACGGGAAGCTCCATCTTCATCGCCTCGAGCTTCAGCAGCACGTCGCCCTTGCCGACGTGCTGGCCGGGCTCGACGAGGATGACGGTGACCTTGGCGGGCATCGGCGCGGTGACCGCGTCCTGTGTGTGACGGGCGCCCTGCGGACGCGGCGCGGCGCCGGCGTCCACGGTGAACTCGTAGACCTCGCCGTCGACGAACACCTGGCGCAGGCTCCCCGTGGCGACGACCATTGCCTGGCGCGCCGGCTCGCCTTCGCCCTGCGGGCTATGGCGCGCAAGCTCGCCTTCGCCCTGCGGGCTATGGCGCGCAAGCTCGCCTTCGCCCTGCGGGCTATGGCGCGCAAGCCCGCCTTCGAGCACGCGGTAGGCGGACGGGCCCTCGGCGGTGACGGTCAGCGGCGTGGCGTCGTCGACGCGCGCCTCGCCGGTCGCCGACACCGTCACCCGATGCTCTTCGTCTCCCCGCCGGACGGTGAATGTGCCAGTTCTCATCGGGTCGCTTTCCTCGGGGCAGTTGGCGCAGGGCTGCAGCCCTGCGCTATCTGATTCGGCAGTTGGCGGGCACCGCTCACCAGATAGCGCAGGGCTTCAGCCCTGCGCCGGACCGCGCCCCAACGTTCAACCGTTCCTCCACCCCTGCAGCCGCTCCCACGGGTCCGGCGTGGCGACGGCCGCGCCGCGCCCGGCCGCCGGCGGCTCGTGCGCGGCCGCGACCGCGAGCGCGGCCGAAAGGCCGGGGCCGTCCACCGGCTCGCGCAGCGTCCGCCCCTCCTCGTCGAGGAACGACGTGTCGATCCCGCCTTCGCCGAAGCGCGGGTGCTCGAGCACGCGGATGAGGAACGGGACGTTGGTGCGAATGCCGAGGATCGCGAACTGCCGGAGCGCCGCGACGAGACGGCGGCGCGCGGCCTCGCGGGTCTCCGCGCGGGCCACCAGCTTGGCGAGGAGCGGGTCGTAGTAGACGCTCACCTCCTGGCCCTCCGCGACGCCGCTGTCCACGCGGATCCCCGGCGCCTGCGGCTCGCGGTAGAGCGAGAGCGGGCCGGCCTGGGGCAGGAAGTCCTGCGCGGGGTCTTCCGCGTACACCCGGCACTCGATCGCGTGGCCGCGCTGCGCCAGCTGGTCCTGGCTCCACGGGACCGGTTCGCCCGAGGCCACCCGGAGCTGCGCGTGCACCAGGTCGACGCCGACGACCGCCTCGGTGACCGGGTGCTCGACCTGCAGCCGGGTATTGGCCTCGAGGAAGTAGAAACGCGCGCTCTCGCCCCGGCCCTCCACGAGGAACTCCACCGTGCCCGCGTTCCGGTAGCCGATGTGGCGGGCGAGCGCGACGGCCGCCTCCGTCATCCGCCGGCGCAGATCGGATCCGATCCACGGCGACGGCGTCTCCTCGACGATCTTCTGGTGCCGGCGCTGGATGGAGCAGTCGCGCTCGAACAGGTGCACGACGTGGCCGTGCGCGTCGCCGAGCACCTGGACCTCGACGTGGCGCGGCCGGTCAATCAGGCGCTCGAGGTAGATCGTGGAGTCGCCGAAGGCCGCGCCCGCCTCGTGCCGGGCCGAGGCGCAGGCCTCGGCGAGACCGGCCGCGTCGCGCACGATGCGCATCCCCTTGCCGCCGCCCCCGGCCGACGCCTTCACGAGCAGCGGGTAGCCGACCCGGCCGGCCGCCGCGCGAAGCGCCCCGTCGTCCTGGCCGTCGGGCGTGGCGCCCGGCACCACCGGCAGCCCGGCCTCGACCGCGCGCGCCCTCGCCTCGATCTTCGACCCCATCTGCGCGATGACCGCGGCGGGCGGGCCGACGAAGATCAGGCCCGCCTCGTCGCACGCGGCGGCGAAGCCCGCGTTCTCGGCGAGGAACCCGTAGCCCGGGTGAATCGCGTCGGCGCCGGCGCGCCGGGCGGCGTCGAGCAGGCGCGAGACGACCAGGTAGCTCTCGACCGCGGGGGCGGGGCCAATCGGCAGGGCGACGTCGGCCAGCGACACGTGCCGCGCGTCGCGATCGGCCTCCGAGTAGACCGCCACCGTCTCGACGCCGAGCTCGCGGCAGGCGCGGATGATGCGGACGGCGATCTCGCCGCGGTTGGCGATGAGCAGCCGGCGGATCACTGGGGCACCCACCGCGGCGGCCGCTTCTCGAGAAACGCCCGCATGCCTTCCTGCCCCTCGGCCGACACGCGGCGGTCGGCCAGCGTCTCGGTCGTCAGCCGGACGACCTCGGCCGGCGGCCGGCCGGACACTTCGCGGATGAGCGCCTTCGCCCCGCGCACGGCCTGCGGCCCCGACGCCAGGACGTCGCCGACGTAGCGCGCGACCTCCGCGTCGAGCCCGCCGGCCGGCACGACGGCGTGCACGAGGCCGATCTCCTTCGCCCGGCCGGCGCCGAAGCGGGCGCCGGTCAGGAACAGCTCGCGGGCCGCCGAGCGGCCGATCTTGGCGAGGACGTAGGGCGAAATGACGCTCGGGATGAGCCCCAGCCTGACTTCGGTGAGGCCGAACACCGCGTCGTCGGCGGCGACCACGATGTCGGCCACGGCCGCCAGCCCGAAGCCGCCGGCCAGCGCCGCGCCGTGGACCCGGCAGACGAGAGGGACGGGCAGCGTGTCGAGCGCCTCGAACATCGCCGTCAGCCGCGCCGCGTCGGCCACGTTGTCCTCGCGCGAGGCGTCGATCGTGGCGGCCATGGCCGCGAGATCCCCGCCCGCACAGAAGGTCCGCCCGACCCCCGACAGGACGACGGCCCGGACGCCGGTGGACAACGAGACCGAGGCGGCCCACTCCCGGAGCGAGCGCACGAGCACCGGGTTGAACGCGTTGCGCACGTCGGGCCTGTTGAGCACGACGTGCTCGACCGGCCCCTCGCGCCGGACCAGGAGATGGTCGGTACTCGACTGCGTGGCTGGTCATCTCGCTCGTGCCTTTCCCGGCGGCCTCACATCCGGAAGACGCCGAACTTCGCGTCCGGCACCGGGGCGTTGGCCGCGGCCGACAGTCCGAGCCCCAGGGCGTCCCGCGTCTGGACCGGGTCGAGAATCCCGTCGTCCCAGAGCCGCGCCGTCGAGTAGTAGGGCGATCCCTCGTGCTCGTACTTCTCGAGGATCGGCTTGCGGATGGCAGCCTCCTCGTCGAGGCCGAAGGGCTTCTGCTCGCGGGCGAGCTGGTCGCGCTTGACCGTGACCAGCACCGACGCCGCCTGCTCGCCGCCCATCACCGAGATCCTGGCGTTCGGCCACATCCACAGCAGCCGGGGCTCGTAGGCGCGGCCGCACATGCCGTAGTTGCCGGCGCCGAACGAGCCGCCGATGATGACGGTGAACCTGGGCACCACCGAGTTGGCCACCGCGTGCACCATTTTCGCGCCGTCCTTGGCGATTCCCATCCGCTCGTACTCGCGCCCCACCATGAACCCGGTGATGTTCTGCAGGAAGACGAGCGGGATCCCGCGCAGGTTGCACATCTCGATGAAGTGGGTCGCCTTGAGCGCCGACTCGGAGAACAGCACGCCGTTGTTGGCGATGATCCCCACGAGGTAGCCGTGGATGCGCGCGAAGCCGGTGACCACGGTGGGGGCGTAGCGCAGCTTGAACTCGTCGAAGCGCGAGCCGTCCACCATCCGCGCGATCACCTCGCGCACGTCGTAGGGGACGCGGATGTCGGCGTTGATGACGCCGTAAAGCTCCGCCGGGTCGTAGCGCGGACCCTCGGGCGCGCTCACGTCGAGCGCGGCCGGCTTCACCGTGTGCAGCGTCGAGACAATCGTGCGCGCCAGGTGCAGCGCGTGGTCGTCGTCCTCGGCGAGGTAGTCGGCGACGCCCGAGAGGCGCGTGTGCACGTCGGCGCCGCCCAGTTCCTCGGCCGTGACTTCCTCGCCCGTGGCCGCCTTCACGAGCGGCGGGCCGGCGAGAAAGATCGTGCCGGTCTTCTGCACGATGATCGTCTCGTCCGACATCGCCGGGACGTAGGCGCCGCCCGCCGTGCACGAGCCCATGACCACCGCGACCTGCGGGACGCCGAGCGCGGACATGCGCGCCTGGTTGTAGAAGATGCGGCCGAAGTGCTCGCGGTCGGGGAAGACCTCGGCCTGCAGCGGCAGGAACGCCCCGCCCGAGTCCACCAGGTAGATGCAGGCGAGGCGGTTCTCGAGGGCCACCTGCTGCGCCCGGAGGTGCTTCTTGACGGTGATGGGGAAGTAGGTCCCGCCCTTGACGGTGGCGTCGTTGGCCACCACCACCACCTCGCGCCCGCCGACGCGGCCGATGCCGGTGACCAGGCCCGCCGCCGGGGCGTCGCCGTCGAACATCCCCCAGCCGGCCAGCGGCGACAGCTCCAGGAAGGGAGACCCGGGGTCGAGCAGCCGGTCCACGCGCTCGCGCACCGGGAGCTTCCCCTGCTGGCGATGCCGCGCGACGGCGCGGGGGCCGCCACCCGCGCGGACCCGGGCGGTCCGCTCGCGGAGTTCCGCGACCACCCGTTCCATCTGCGCCCGGTTCTCGCGATACAGGTCGGAACCGGTCTCGAGGTGCGTCTCGATCACGTCCATCATGGTGAATGCCCATCCCATTATTCCAGAACGCCGTGGTCCCGCGTGCATACTTTTGCGCCGCGGGCCGTGAGAGAATGGGGCCGTGCCGCCCACCACCCGAAGACCGTCGCGCCCGGCGTCGAAGGTGCGCCGGGCCTCGATCCGGGCCGTCGCGGGGTTCGACCTGGTCGGGCGGGCGCTCTGGCGCGGGTCGGTCAACTTCTACAACTCCGAGGACCTGACCTACGCCGCCTCGGTGGCGTACTACGCGCTGCTGTCGGTGTTCCCGTTCTTCCTGCTGCTCTTCTCGATCCTGGGCCTGCTGACCGCGCGCGAGAACCGGCACGCGGCGGTGGTCGGCTTCCTGATGCGGGCGTTCCCGACGCACGTCGACTTCCTGTCGGCCCAGCTCGACGCGCTGCAGCACACGCGCGTGCGCCTCGGTGTCGGCGGCGCGTTGGCGCTCGTGTGGGCCGCGCTCGGCTTCTTCAGCGCCATCAGCTCCGCGGTCAACTACGCGTGGCGCGCCGAGAAGCCGCGCAGCTACCTGGGGCACAAGCTGTTCTCGTTCCTCATGCTGCTCGCGGCCGGGCTCATGCTGATGCTCGCGCTGCTCGTCGGCAGCGTCTTCCACATGGGACACCCCTTGTGGGTGGCCGACTTGGTGGCCCGGTTTCCCGCCCTCGGCGTGCTCGGCAGCTTCTTCTTCCGCTACATCGCCCTCTTCCTCTTCACGGTCGTCGTCGGCCTCGTCTTCTACTTCGTGCCGAACGCGCCGGTGCGGTTCCGCGACGTGTGGCCGGGCGCGGTGCTGACCGGGCTGCTGTGGCAGATCGCGCTCGAGGCGTTCTCGTTCTACATGCGCGACATGAGCCGCTTCAACCTGATCCACGGCTCGGTGGCCGCCGTCGTCGTCTTCCTCCTCTGGATCTACACCTCGTCGGTCATCCTGCTCTACGGCGTGGAGTTCACGGCCACCTACGCGCGGCTGCGGCGCGGCCGCCCGAACCGCGAGACGGCGTCGTAGGGCCGGCCTGCCTCACTCTGTGTGGGGCGGGTCTTTAGACTCGCCGGGCACGGCTCGAGAGAGATGGTGTCTCCATGAATCGGCTTTCGTCCGAGAAGAGCCCCTACCTGCTCCAGCACGCGGATAACCCGGTGAACTGGTACCCGTGGGGCGCCGAGGCGTTCGCGGCGGCCCGGCGCGAGGACAAGCCGATCTTCCTCTCGGTCGGCTACAGCACCTGCCATTGGTGCCACGTGATGGCGCACGAGTCGTTCGAGGACGCGGAGGTGGCGGCCGTCCTGAACGAGGCGTTCGTCCCCGTCAAGGTCGACCGCGAGGAGCGGCCGGACGTGGACCGCGTCTACATGGCGTTCGTGCAGGCGACGACGGGGAGCGGCGGCTGGCCGATGAGCGTGTGGCTGCTGCCGGACGGGCGGCCCTTTTGCGGCGGAACGTACTTCCCGCCGAGGCCGCAGCGGGGAAGACCGGGATTTGCCGACCTCCTGCGCGAGCTGGCGAGGCTGTGGCGGGAGGAGCGTGGACGTGTGGAGCAGGCGGCGGCCGGGGTGACCGAGCACCTGGCGGCAGCCGCCGCGGCGGCGGGCGACAGCGGCGTGCCGGAGGCCGGCGTGCTCGACGCGGCGCGGCAGGACCTGCTGGCCAGCCACGATGCGCGCGACGGCGGCTTTGGCGGGGCGCCGAAGTTCCCGCGCCCCTCCGAACTCCTGTTCCTGCTCCGGGAGCACCGCCGGACCGGCGACCGGGCATCGCTCGACGCCGTGGCGCGCACGCTCGGCGCGATGGCGGCCGGGGGCATGCGCGACCACGTGGGCGGCGGGTTCCACCGCTACTCGGTGGACGCGCAGTGGCGCGTGCCGCACTTCGAGAAGATGCTCTACGACCAGGCGCAGCTGGTCGTCGCGCTGCTGGAGACGGCGCAAGCCACCGGCGACTCGTCGTGGCTCGACGTCGCCGTGGACACGCTGGACTACGTGCGGCGCGACATGACCGACCGGGAAGGCGGCTTCTACTCCGCGGAGGATGCCGACAGCATCCCGGCCAGTGCCGCGCCTCCGGCCCACGCCTCGGAGGGCGCGTTCTACCTGTGGACGGCGGCGGAACTCGATGAGCGGCTCGGGCCGGACGCGCGCGTGTTCTGCGCGCGCTACGGCGTACGCGCCGAGGGCAACGCGTTGAACGACGCCCACGGCGAGTTCGCGGGGCGCAACATCCTGTACGAGGCCCGCCCGGTTGGCGACGTGGCGGCGGTGTGCGGGCTCCCGGTCGGCGACGTGGAAGCGTCTCTGCGGCGGTCTCGCGAGCAGTTGCGGCGGGCGCGCGCCGAGCGCCCGCGGCCGCTTCGCGACGACAAGATCCTCGCCGCCTGGAACGGTCTGATGATAGGCGCGTTCGCCCGCGCCAGCCGCGTTCTTGGGCCGCCGGCGCCGTACCTGGAGTCCGCCCGCCGCGCGGCCGCCTTCATCCGCTCGCACATGTGGGACGCGGCGTCCGGCCGCCTGCTTCGCCGCTTCCGCAACGGCGAGGCGGCGATCGACGCCTACGCCGAAGACTACGCGTGCGTGATATCCGGGCTCCTCGAGCTGTTCCAGGCAGACGGCGACCCCGACTGGCTCTCCTGGGCGCTCGACCTGCAGCGGCGCCAGGACGAGTTGTTCTGGGACGAAAGCGGAGGCGGCTGGTTCAGCACGACCGGGCGGGATGCCAGCCTGCTGCTGCGGCTCAAGGAGGAATACGACGGCGCCGAGCCCGCGGCGAGTTCCGTGTCGGTGTTCAACCTGCTCGCGCTCTCGCATCTCGGCGCGCTGCCGGAGAACGCGAGTGCGAGGGTCGAGCGAACGTTCGGCCTGTTCGCCCCGCGCCTGAAGACGGTGCCGCGGGCGGTGCCGATGATGTCGGCGGCGCTCTCCGCCTGGCACGCCGGGATGTCGGAGGTCGTGGTGGTGGGGCCGCGCGGCGACGCGGCAACGGCCGCGCTGCTGGGAGCGGTGAATCGGTCCTACCAGCCATTCGCGACGGTCGTGCCGATCGATCCCGGCAGCGGGGAAGCCTCGAAGCTGCTGGCGCTCCTGCCGTGGGTCGGCGCGTACGCGATGACGGGCGGGCGGCCCACGGCCTACGTGTGCCGGAACTTCGCGTGCGACTCGCCGACGACGGACCCGAGGGAACTGGCGGCGGCGATGACGCGCCGGCCCTGAAGGGCCGGCCTACATCCTGGTTCGTGTAGGGCGGGTCTTCAGACCCGCCGGCGCCGCCGGTCGGACGGTCGAACCGGCGGCTTCGCATCGTCGTCCAATAGGACAGCGAGGGCTCGATGATCAAGTTCCTGTTGTGGCTGATCCTGCTGGTCCTGTGCTGGCCGCTGGCGCTGCTGGCGCTGGTGCTCTATCCGCTGGTGTGGCTGATCCTGCTGCCGTTCCGTGTGGTCGGCATCGCCGTCGAAGGGGTGTTCGACCTGCTGCGCGCCGTGGTGCTGCTGCCGGCGCGCGTGCTGGGCCTGCGGAGGAAGTAACCCTCAGGGCTCCCCCCTCCCATCCGCCGCCGGCGCGTGTTCGCGGATGGCGGCCACCAGGTCTTCTGACGGTCCGCCCTTGGTGAGATAGGCCACGGCCCCCGCCTCTCGCATGGCGCTTGCGGCCTCGACCTCGAGGTGCATCGACAGCGCGATGACCCTGGTGCCGGGCATCTCCTTCACGAGGATCCTCGTCGCATCGATGCCGTTCATCACCGGCATGTTCACGTCCATGATGACGATGTCGGGCTTGTGCTGGCGCGCCGCCGCCAGGGCCTGTTCGCCGTTCTCCGCCTCGGCGACGATGTCGATGTCGTTCTCGAATTGCAGCAGGGACAACAGGCCCTGGCGCATGATCTTGTGGTCGTCCACCAGGAGGACGCTGATCTTCTGGGCCTTCTGTCTGAACGACACCGGGAGCGCGACGCCTCCGGGCGACACCGCGGCCGGCACGGCTTCCAGGGCGGCATGGCGGCGGATCGGGATGGTCAGCACGGCCCGTGTGCCCCGGCCGGGGGCGCTTTCGATCTCCAGCGAGCCGCCCATGTAGAGCAGGCGCTGCTGGATGGAGAACAGGCCGAACCCGCCGCTGGGGCCGGGCTTGACGGACGTCGGGTCGAACCCCTGGCCCTCGTCTTCGACGATGAGGCGGCAGCATTCGTCCCCGGTCCGCATCATCGTCACCTGCGTTTCGCGCGAGCCGGAATGCTTGGCGGCGTTCAGCAGGATCTCGCGTGTCGCTTCGAACAGGAACGCGCGCACGTCGGGGCTGGCCGGCTCGGCTGCGCTGTCGGCGCGGAGGCGCACGGTGAACTGCTGCTTCTCGTGCAGTCGCGCGGCCAGCCACGCCAGGGCCGCCGCCAGGCCCGACTGGTGCAGGACGGGCGGGCACAGCTCGACGGTCAGCGAGCGGGAGGCCTCGAGCGTCTCGGCCAGGATGCTCCCCATGCCCTCCGTCGTGGACGGAAGGCTCTTGCGATCCGCCCGTTCGATCAGGTTCAGCTGGATCTGGGCCGCGACGAGCAACTGCTGGATGTTGTCGTGCAGGATCTTCGCGAGGCGCTGCCGCTCGCGCTGTTCGGTCTGGGTCAGTTCCGTCGCCAGCGCGCGGAGTTGATCGGCCTGGCGTTCGACCAGGGCGGTGCGCTCGGCCAGCGCGCGCTCGCCGCGCAGGCGCTCGGTCACGTCGCGCGCCGCGGCGAACACGCCGGTCACCAGTCCGCCCTGGTCGCGATAGACCGTGGCGTTGTAGAGCACCGACGTCAGGCGCCCGTCGCGGGACCGGATCTCCAGCGGGTAATCGCGCACGATGCCGTCACGGAAGGCCTGCTGGTAGCCCGCGCGCGCCTGCTCCGGCTCGCTGAAGTAATCCGAGAAGTCCGTCCCGATCAGCGCGTCGCGCGAGTGCCCGGTGGCCGTCTCGGTAGCGACGTTCACGTCGGTGATCTTGCCGTTCGAGCCGATGGTCACGATCGGGTCGACGCTGGCTTCGATCAGGCTGCGGTTGTAGGTGCTGGCCCGGCGCAGGACAGCCTCCGCCTGCCGCTGCTCGGTGATGTCCAGGTCCATCTCGAGGACCATGGGCGCCCCGGCGCTGTCGGCGAACGGGAAGTTGTAGATGTCGAACGTCCGGCCGTTGGCGAGCGTCCATTCCCAATGGTGCGGCCGGCCTGTCGCGAGGGGCGTGAACGCCTCGCATTCCTCGCAGGGGGTGGTGCGGCCGAACTGGCTGGCGAAGCACAGGCACCCCTGGTTGTTCCCGAACGCCTCGCGGTACGCGCGATTGGCCCATTCGACGCGGTGGTCCGGCCGGATGATGTCGACGATCACCGGCAGCGTATCGAGCACGTCGAGCAACCGCTGCCGCTCGGCCAGGATCTTCTCGCCGGCTGCCACCACGTCCGCGGTCCGATCGGCGACCCTCTGCTCCAGTTCCGCGTTGAGCCGCCGAAGCGACTCTTCGGCCTTCTTGATCTCGGTGATGTCGCTGCCGGTGGTGATGAAGTACTCGCCGAGCGGGACCGTCGTGAACCGAAAGTACTTGCCGAGGGGGGAGAAGAAGTCCTCGTACACATGGGGAACGCCCTCGTCCATCACCTTCTGGACGACGGGCAGGAAGTGATCGGTCGAGCCCGGGCCGAAGATCTCGTCGGTCGTCTTCCCGCGTATGTCGTCCACCGAGCTCCGGCTCCAGGTCTTGAGCGCGGGTGGATTGGCGTCAACCAGCCTCCACGTCTCGATGCGTCCCTGGCCGTCGCGGACGACCTTCCAGAAGTGCACCTCCTCGGTCATGTTCATGAACAGCCGGCGGTACTTCGCCTCGCTCTCGCGCAGCGCCTCCTCGGCCCGCCTGCGGCCGGTGATGTCGTTCATCGACAGCAGGACGTGTCTTCGGCCCTCCAGCGTCAGCGGGTCGGCGCTCACGCTGAGCCAGAGGTTGGCCGTCCGGCCCCCGACGAAGAGGCTCGCCTCCGTCTCGACCCCGTGGACCGGCCGGTCCGTTCGCAGGACGGACGAGAAGGTGTTGCGGATGGGGCACGAACGGCAATGATTGGTGTGACCGCAGCCGGCCGGGCTCGAGAGCGCGTGGACGCACCCGATGACGTGGCCGGGCTGCGCGCCGAGCGACGCCGCCAGGTCGGTTCCGACCCACTTGGACACCGTGTCGTTGACCCGCGCGACGGCTCCGTTCTCGTCCACCAGCAGCAGGCCGACGTTGACGACGTCGAAGATCCGCTGCAGGTTCTCCCGCTCCTTCGCAAGCGCCTCCTCGGCGCGCTTGCGGTCGGTGATGTCGGCGACCGTGCCGACGAGACTCGTCGCGTGCCGCCCGGCCCCCTCGCCTTCGAAGGACGCGAGTCCGTGGGCTTCGATCCAGCGCGTCGCGCCGTCGGGCCGGTTGATGCGGTACTCGGTCGCGAACAGCCGCGGCGCGGCCGGGTCGAGGGCCGCCTCGACCTCCTTCCAGAGGCCGGGCAGATCGTCCGGGTGGATGATCTGCGCGAGGAGCTCGTCAATCGGGCGGGTCTGACCGGAGACGCCGAAGATCTCGGCGTAGCGATCGTCCCAGGTCGCGGTTCGCGCGACCGGGTCGTAATGCCACCATCCCATGCGGGCCGCGTCCAGGGCCAGCTGATGCCGCTCGGCGCTTCGCACCCGCTCGGATTCCATCTCCCTGCGGGCCGTGACGTCACGGACCGCGGTGTAGCGGCGCGGGCTGTTCGGCGCGGAGGGGCGGCCGCGGGCCTCGATGACGATCCGCACGCCGTCCTTGCGCCGCGCGATGTACTCCCCGACCGACTCGCGGTTCTCCCGGATGGTGGCCGCCGCCCGGTCCCGGTCCCCGGGGACGATCAGATCCAACAGGAACATCCCCTTCAGTTCCGACGGCGCGTACCCGGCCATCTGTGCGAACTGCTCGTTGCAGTCCACGATCCGCCCGGCCTCGCTCTCCGCAATGCCCTCGAACGTCGCGGCGGCCAGGGCAGAGAGCCTGGCCTCGTTTCGGCGCGAGGTGAGTTGCGCCGTGCGGATCGCGTGAAAGACCAGGACGATGGCCCCGCCGATGGCCCCGCCGATGGCCAGCCTCAGCGTCGTCTCCGCCGCGAGCGGCCCCGGTCTCGATCCCAACACGAACAGTTCGACGCCAAGCTCACCCAGCGGCACCGACAGCAGCCCGGGACCGATGCCGGCGAGCAGCGTCGTGACCACGTTCGCCGCGAAGGCGAGGTTGTAGGCCGCCGTGGTCCCCATCCACGGGAGCAACGCCCAGCGAAGGGCCGTGGAGGTGACGACGATGACGACGGCCGTCCCGTAGCGCCAGGCCGCCGGAAGGGACCAGAGGCGGCTCGGCGCGAACGCCCGGAGGATCCGGTCGTCCCACTTCGACACCGGCTCGTCGAGCTCCATGGCGTCGAGTTCGAGATTCCAGGCTCCGGTCTCGCGCACGGAGGTGATCGCCGCGGCCAGCAGGTAGACCCCGCCGAGCCACTGCGCCGCGCGGCTCAGCCAGTTCACGATCCCGCCGAGCGTGGTCTGGATCATGATCCCGAACAGGCCCACCGACATCGCGAGGAGGGCGAGGGCGTACCAGGACACGAACTTCAAGCGCCCGCGCCCGCCGGCTCGCAGCAGGACCGCCGAGCCCAGGAACATGGCGATGGCCGCGGCGAGCACGCCGTAGCGCACCGGCGTGCCACCCTGGCCCTGGACGAAGAAGACCGGCAGCCGGCCCGTCAACGTCGCCCACGTCAGCAGGGCCAGTACGACCAGCACGATCGCGATCGCCAGCGTGAGCCACCAAGCCCTCGCGCGGAGCGGATGGTGAGGCCGCGTCATCAGGACGGCGCCGGCCAGATGGCAGATCGCCGCCAGGAGGATGCCGAGGTTGAAGATCGTGATGTCGGCGTTGGCGTCGCCGTGGAAGACGAAGTCACCGACCGTGCCGGAGAGGCTCCAGAGCACGACACCGCACTCGAGCAGCAGCAACCCGGCCGCGCCGGAGGCCAGGAAGCTCCGCGCGACGAGCAGGAGCGTGCCGAGGGCCACCAGTGTGTAGAATGTGGAGCTCAGGACGAGCCTGAGGGCGTCGTGGTGGTAGACATCGTTGAGCCCCGCCAGCCGGCAGGAGACGATCGCGGCGAGCAACGCGAGGACAAACGCCCCGGCCAGCCGGCTCACCCACGCCGCCTCGCCCGGCGGGTTGCCTGGCTGCGTCGGCGTCACCGCCGACTCGATTCGGCTCGGCTCGCTGCTCATAGGGTATCGTCCCTGTGCGGCGTGGGCCGAGCGGGACGCCCGTGCCGCCGCGCGCTGGTGACTTTCAGGGGACGAGATTAGATGAAGCGGCCGGGGAAACGCAAGACGCGGAGCGGCCGGTGGGGAGCGGCCGGCGCGAAATTCCGGGAGGAGCTCTTCGCCGGAGGCGGTAAGCTGTTGAAACCAGACGGGCCGGGGTGGCGGAACTGGCAGACGCACAGGACTTAAAATCCTGGGCTCCGCAAGGAGCGTGTGGGTTCGACCCCCACCCCCGGCATGCCCGCCGTAGCTCGCCTTCGGATGGACGGGTTCGTTGCATGTTCCGGCGAGCGAAGGCGGGCAGGCTCAGGGCTCAGGACTCAGGGCTCAAGCCACGAGGCTCACGGCTCAAGGCTCACGGCCGGACAGCGGTGGGGCGACGGCTACCTGGCGGACGGGGTCAGTCTCGACGGGATCGAACGTCTACGCCGCGGTCGCGTGAATCGACACCCGCTTGCGCAGGAAGTGCGTGCGGCGTTCGGGCGGCAGCGCCTGCCACCGGCGGATCATCTCGCGCAGGTTCGCCTCGCTCTCTTTCCTGAGCGCCGCCAGCTTCTCATTTCGACCGGTTCGCTTCTTCAAGGGACTTCTCCAGGATCTCCAGCACCGCCTTGTCGCGTGGCCGGCCGGCCGCCCGTTTACTCTTCACGATGTCAGCCAGCGCCGCAACGCTGATGGGCACGCCTTCGACCGCCACGATCGTGGCCCGCGCGCGCACGCCCTCGTACGAGCGCAGGCCGTGGACGATCGCCATGAAGTCCACCTGCAGGCCGTCATCGTCGCGCACGACGCGGTAGAGATCCGACGCCGGGTAGTACGGCCGGAGCACGGTCGCATGGAGGGCCGCAGCAAACACCTTCAGCTTCGCCAGGTTGCGAGGCGTCTTGCGGAACAGGAAGTCGAAATCAACGGTCGTGACCGGAGCACCCTGGAGCGCGGCGCCCGCATTTCCGATCAGGACGGCCTCGAGGCCGGCATCCTTCAGCGCGCGTCCGATCGCGACGAGAAAGGGCTTCGCGTCCATTGCCTGTCAGTATAGAGCCGAGACGCACTGACCTGCGTGTCGTTACCACGTTGCCGCGCTGAAACGGTCGGTCGAGCATGCGATCGAGATGCTGTCCAAGTCGCCCGTGTGACGCGATCCGTCGCCTTGTTCTGCGGTATGTGTCGGTATTATTGCGCCAAATACTCAGTGAGTCTCTTGATATTGGAGACTGACAATCCTGGGACCCTTACGGGTCATGTGGGTTCGCCCCCACCCGCGGCATGCCCGCCGTCGCTCGCCTTCGCATGGCCGGGTTCGTCGCATGCTCCGGCGAGCGAAGGCGGGCGGAGGCGCTTACCGGCTGGCGATCGGGACCGCGCCGACGGTGGGTTCGGCTTCCCCTGCGACCGCGTCAGCGGGCGACCTGTTGTCGAAGCAGGCCACCTCGGGTCCGGAATCGGCGTACACGATCCCATACTCGAGCCAGCCGGGTCGCGCCGTACCGTCGAGGTAGATCGGTCGGGCGAAGCAGAGCGTACCCGGATGCTCGAGACAATACCCCTCCATCGCCCGGAACCGCTGGCCGGCGGCTGACCACCCGCGGCTCAACTCCCGGCGTTGAACGAAGACATTCGCCTCCAGCCCATTCACGGCGCCGCCGAGGGAGTGGGCGATGTAATGCCCCTTGTCCCAGCCGCCCCCGAAGGCGCCGCCGGTCGGGCCCGCACCGCCCCGCAACCGGTAGTCGTCGCGAAGGCCTCCCCACGGCGCGGATCGGCCGTGGGCGACGACCAGGCGGTTCTCGTCGGTGGGGCTGTAGGGCACCGCGCCGATCGCCTCCAGCGAGGTGTAGTGGTCGAACACGTACTCGAAGGTGCCGTGCTGGATCCGTACGATGACGGCCGGTCGATGGCTTCTGGCGCGGTAGGCATCGCCACAGAGGAACGGCAGATGATGCGCGAAATACCGGAGCGCCTCGTCGGCCTCCAGCCCGGCGGTCGCCCGCCACAGCCCGTCGTAGTCGATCCGGTCCGGGTTCATCTGGTCCTTCGGGGGTCCTGAGTCGAATCAGCGCGCCCGGCAACCGTGCTTCGCCTGCGGCGCAGAGCGTGGAACCGACGTTCGGCAACATTTTGCGCCCGCGGGCTGCGGAGGGGGAGGGGGCGGCAGAAGATTCTGTGCAACGCCCCGCGGGCGTACCTGGAGGGGTTTCTGGCCCCCGACTCGATCGCGTTGGTGCCGGGGGTAACTCGTCAGCTAAGATCGGGCGATTGAGAGACTCCCATGCTGCTGACCATTGCCGCGTTCGTCTTCGTTCTGGGCGTCCTGATCTTCGTCCATGAACTCGGCCACTTCTTGATGGCCCGGCGGGTAGGCGTGCGTGTCATCACCTTCTCGCTCGGGTTCGGGCCGAAGGTCGTTGGCTTCACGCGGGGCGACACCGAGTACCTGCGTCTGCGCCATCCCGCTGGGCGGTTACGTCAAGATGGCCGGTGAAGCGCCCGACGACCTGCGGACCGGAGAGGCCGACGAGTTCTCGTCGAAGACGAAATGGCAGCGGTTCCAGGTGCTCATCATGGGGCCGGTGATGAACATCCTGCTCGCCGTCGTCCTGATGTGGGTCGTGCTGATGCACGGCGACCGCGAGTTCTCGTTCCTGCACAAGGCGCCGAGGCTAGGCGCCGTGGCCACCGGGTCACCGGCCGAGCGCGGGGGCATGCGCCCCGGCGACGTCGTCGCCACCGTCGCCGGGCGCCGGGTCGGCACCTGGGAGCAGTTCTCGATGGCCATCGGCACGAAGGCCAGGCGGGAGGTGGCGATCGAGGTCCTCCGAGACGGTCGGACCGTGCCGCTCACGGTAACGCCGGACGCGCAGCCGAAGTACGAGTTCGGTGAGATCGGCGTGTTCCCCGACGTGCATCCGGCGATTGTGCAGGTCTCGGCCGGAGAAGCCGCCGAGAGGGGCGGTCTGAAGCCGGGCGACGTCGTCCTCGCCTTCAATGGCCGGACGATCACCTACATGCGGCAGTTGATCGAGGCCATCGCGAAGCACCCGAACCAGGTGGTGGTCTTCGACGTGCAGCGGGGGAGCGAGCGGAAGGCGATCCCGGTGACGACGATGCGGCAGGGCACGGCGGGCCGGGTCGGCATCAGCCTCAGCGACGACGTCGTCCTCGTGCAGCGCGGACCGTGGGAGGCTGCCACCCTGAGCCTGAAGCGCAACTACGAGTCCGGCGGCGACATCTTCCGGATGCTGGCCGGCTTGCTGATGGGCGAAACGTCGCCGAAGACGCTGACGGGTCCCCTGGGCATCGCGCAGCTCTCCGGCGATGCGGCGGCGCTCGGATGGATCGCGCTCCTCGGCTTGATGGCCACGATCAGCCTGAACCTCGGCATCTTCAACCTGCTGCCGATACCCATTCTCGACGGCGGACACATCTTCATCCTGGCGCTGGAAGGGCTGGCGCGCCGGACGTTCAGCATCAAGGCGAAGGAAAGCGTGTTGCTTGCCGGTTTCGCCGTGCTGATGGCGCTCATGGCCACGGTCGTCTACAACGACCTCACTCGAATCGCCTCGGTCGAGAAGTTCATGTTCTGGAGATAGCCGCGCTTCGTCTTTCGACATACCCCGTGACATCGCGCGGGGGATGCAAGAGAATGTCGTGGGCCCATGTCGAGCCAGAACTGGAGATTCCATAGTGTCCGCCGTCATCACCGTCGAGGTTCCCGACCGGGACGGGGCGTTCCATTCCACAGTCGAGCGCATCCTCGCTCCCGCGACCTGGATCACGCGGGCGGAGCTGAAGCCGTGCGAGAACCACGCCGACTGGCTCATCAGCATCCGCTGGGGACAGATCGCCGAGGCGATCACGGTGGGAAGGGACAGGCAGTCGCCGCCCCACGTCGAGTCGCTCCTCCGCACGTGGCTGAAGAGGCACACGCAGTCGCGCCGGCGCCTCCTGCAGTGATCGCGACCGACCGTCCGCCTGCCCCCCTCGGCTGACCCTCTTCGACGAGTGATGCCGTCGCGGCGGGGCAGGGCGATCTACCCGCCCTTCTTCCACGCCAGATCGACGGTCACCGGGATCTGGTTCCTGATCGGCATCGTCAGCAGCGAAGGCGGGTCGATCGTGAAGTCGGCAAGCGTCGCCGGAATCGTCCCCGTAATCCGCGTCTCGTCCCCCGTCGTCTTCACGTCGAACGGGACCTGCCTGTAGTGCGCCGTCTGGCCGGCGAACTCGACGTCGAGGTCCGCGTGGATCGTGCCCGCCGCCGCGCCGTTCTCCGGCACCCGCGTCCGGACCGTCACCATAGGGAACTGCGCACCCCGGGCGGCCTGCTGCATGTGCAGGTCGCGGTTGGTGTCGCCCGCGTCGAACGACCGCACCGGGACCGCCACCAGGATCTCGCATTCGCCCGCCGTGCAGACGGCCCTGCCGCGGGCCGCGTGGCTGACGCCCTCCATCTGGTGCAGCGGATGCGAGACGTGGTAGGTGAGCGTGGAGCGCACGAGCGTCCACTGGTCGTCAGCCGCCGCCGCCAACGGACGAGCCAGCAGCACGAGGCACAGGCACACGATCCGTTTCATGGCTCAGAACTTGATCGACACCGACATGATGGCCGCCGCGTACGCGCCGAGCGTCACCACCCCTGCGGCACCGTGATAACTGGCGATCCCGTGCACCCGCTGACCCTGGCTGAGCTGGTGGTAGGCCATCGCCCCGAGCAGGGGAGTCAGCACCATGCCGGCGCCGTGCACCCACGCCAGCATCTTGTGGACCCGGGTCCCGCCGCTCGAGCGGCTCCCCGGCACTTTCGGCGCGAAGATCGCAAACGACGCGGCCGTCCAGTACATCCCCTCCGTCACCCCGCCGAGCGCCGCGTGCACGTTGCGCCCGGTCCGGCTCTCCTGCCTGCCGCCGGCAAACAGGCTCGCGACCACGGTCGCGGCGAGCGGCACCGTCGTGTAGAGCCCGAGCCGCTGGTGGATCTTCAGCATGTGCGACCGGCGGTCGAGCCGCGCCTGTTCCTCGGGACTGCCGGTGAGCTGTTGCGGCGAGAAGCCGAGGTCGGTGAGCGACAACGCCGGCGGCGTCGCAGGTGCGAGGGTGACGTCCACCACCTGCGCGGCGGCCGCGCCGACCGAGACCTTGACGGTCTTCGGCTCGAGGCCCTCAGCCGACACCTTCACTTCGTACTCGCCGGGCGGCAGGTCCGCGACGCTGTACGCGCCCGCGGCAGTCGTCGTCGTCGTGACCGACTGGTTGGTGGCCAGGTTCCTGACGATCACCGTCGCCTTGGCGACCGGTGCGCCGGACACCACCGTAATCGTGCCGGCGACGATGCCGCCCGGCGCCGGCGCCTGCGCCCGCGCGGCCGGCACGTTCAGGAGGCAGAGCGCTGCCGCCAGCAAGGTCGAGATGGTCCTGCCCGCTCTCGAATGCATGAGCCTTCTCCGGTCAAGCAGAGGGTGCCTTCAGCCATCCTAGCCGAAAGGGGACCCGGCGGGGAATGGCCGGCCGCCTCCAGGTCCGCCGAAGCCCCCGCCCGGTGACGTAAGATAGCGTCGACATCCGTGGAGACGCCGATCGAGACACCGCGCACGAGATCGACCGTGAATCGCCGGCTGCTGGTGGCGCTGGCGATGATCTGCGTGCTCAGCCTGCCCGCGTTCTTCACGGGCTTCCTGACCGACATGGACGCGTACGCGCAGCCGGCCGACAAGCTGCTGCGCGGGGGCGTGCTCTTCCGCGACACGCTCGACACCAAGCCGCCGCTGATCGTGCTCGAGTACGCGCTCGTCTTTTGGCTCGCCGGCGCGATGAACCTCGCGGCCGTCAAGGCCGTCACCGTCGGCATGCTCATCGCCTCGGCGCTGGTCCTCGGCCGCGTTCACTCGGCGCTGTTCCCGGGGTCTCGCCGCGCCGATCTCGTCGTCGTGCTGTTCGTGCTGGCGAGCTTCGGAGGGTGGGGCGGCGACTTCCTCTCGAGCAGCACCGAGATCCCGGCGAACCTGTTCATCCTGCTCGGTATCTGGGGACTGGCCGGCGACGGCTTCGCGTTCCGGCCCGGGCGCCTCGTGCTGGCCGGCGCCAGCTTCGGCCTCGCGTTCCTCTACCGCTACCATGCGGCGGCGCCGCTGGCGGCATACGCCATCCTGCTCGTGATCCAGAGGCGGCAGCTTCGGAACGTCGTGCCCCGTCTCGCGACGGTCGGCGCCGGGTTCCTCGTCCCCGTCGCGGCAATCGTCGCCTACGCCGCGGCGGTCGGCGCCCTCGACGGTCTCCTGCTGCACGTCAAGTACGTCGTCTATTACATGCGCGGCGCGGAGATTTACTGGCCGTCAGCCGGCCTGCGCCTGCTGACGGGCGTGGCGACGGTCTTCCAGTTGCTGCTGCTCGCGGGCCTCGACGTCGCGGGCGTCGTCCGCCGCCGGCTGTTCTCCCCGCAGAACGTCTTCCTGCTGGCCTACTTCGGCCTCTCGCTGCTGACGTTCTGCCTCGGAAGCCGCTTCTTCGGGCACTATCTCATCGCGTCGATCCCGCCGCTGGCGCTGCTCGCCGCGGCGAGGCTGTCGAGTCCGCCGAACGGACAACCGGCGTCGAGCCCGCTGCGCCGCGCCATCCACCGCTACGAGCGGTATGCGATCCCCTGCCTTGCGGCGCAGGCCGCCCTGTTCTTCGTGGCGAACTCCTTCTACCTCGCCTCGCGGCCGGCCGAGCCGCAGTACGAGAACCTCGCGCGCATCGTCCGGGAGCACACGACGAAGGCCGACCGGATCTTCGTCTGGACGACGAAGACGCACCTGCTGCCGGCGGTGGACCGGACGTACGCGACGCGCTTCACCTCGAACGACTTCCTGGTGGGCCGGATGTACGGCACGCGCCATCGCCTGGCGACGGCGACCGCGGAGTCGGCGTGGGGGGCCGCGGTCAAGGAGTTGTGGCCCGTCCTGATGGCCGACCTGCAGGCCGCGCGGCCGAAGCTGATCGTCGACGACACCCCCGAGCATTCCGCCTTCACGCTCGACCGCTACCCGCCGCTGCGGGCGCTGGTCGCCCAGGGATACGGCCCGTGCATCAGGGCCGACGGCTTCTGCGTCTACATCCGGAACGCGTCGTAGCCCCCCGGCGGTCTGTTGCGACGGCGGGTCCGATTCGGCGCTATTCTGGAAGCGCGTCGGGAACCGCCCGCATTCACTGGCCATGGAGGTGTGAGATGCCGATGTTCGTGCTGATGACGAGGCTCGCACCCGAGATGATGCACGACGCGCGGGGGCGCCGCGCGATGGGCAAGGAGTGGCTGACGAAGGTCAAGGAGTCGTGTCCGCGCGTCGAGTGGAAGGCTCACTACGCCATTCTTGGGCCCTACGACTTCATGGACATCTACGAGGCGCCGGACATCGAGACCGCGCACAAGGTCTCGATCATCTCGCGCGCCGAAGGCGCGGTGACGGCCGAGAGCTGGCAGGCGCTGCCGTACGAGGACTTCCTCAAGCTGCTCGGCACGGTCGTATGATCCAGGGGCGGTAGGGAGCGGGGCTTCAGCCCTGCTCATCACTTGCGCTGGTGCTCGACCGCGCCGAACGTCGCCAGCAGCCACGTGTTCGGATCGAGGACGACGTCGACGGGTTCCCGGTCCGTCCGAAACGTGAAGACGTGCGCGCGTTCGGTGAGCGACACGGTCTGCACGCGGGGGGCGGCCGACGGCTCGGTCACGACGCCGATGTCGATCGGCGTGGCGAAGACGGGGCCTTGCGTCTGGGTCTCCTCCAGGCTGACCGTCAGAACGCCATTCGCGTACGACCAGCGGCCCTCGACGCGCGGCTGGCCCGGCGTGTAGACCCACTGGCGGAAGAAGGTCTCGAGCCGACGGCCCGACACCTCCTCCATCACGCGCCTGAAGTCGTCGGTCAGCGCGTTCCCGTCCCGGAACCGCGTGTAGTAGGCCGCGAGCCCCTTCCAGAATGCCGCGTCGCCCACCTCCCGGCGCAGCATGTGCAGCACCCAACCGCCCTTCTGATAGCTGTTGGTGGACAAAATGTTGTCGAGCGACGGGCTCGACGGCGAGACGACGGCGGCGGTCCGGTGGCTCTCGTAGTAGCGGACGACGGCGTCGCGGTCGCGGCGCATGCCCTGCGCCAGCGCGTCGCGGCCGCCCGTGCTCTCGTCGTAGAGATGCGTCAGGTAGGTGGCGAAGCCCTCGCTGAGCCACGTGTGGTCCCAGTCCGACTCGGTGACCGAATCGCCGAACCACTGGTGCGCGATCTCGTGCGCGAACAGGTCCCCGTTGCGTCCCTGGCCGGTCACCGCGCGCTCCGCGTAGAAGATCGCGCTCGCGTTCTCCATCCCGCCGTAGCGCGTCTTCGACTGGACGTTGGCGAGCTTTTCGTACGGGTAGGGGCCGATCGTCTTCGCGTAGAACTGCGCGGGCGCGAGGGCGAGGCGGAAGTCCGAGAAGCCGGGGGTGCGCTCCGAGGCGTACACCCAGCTCTGCACCGGCGCGCCACCCACCTGGCCGATCGTCTCGACGGCGAAGCGCGCGACGCCGATGACCATGCAGTAGGTCGTGATCGGCACCTCCTCGCGGTAGCGCGTGAGGCGGCGGGCGCCGGGGAGGCTCGTCGTTTCGACGAGCGCGCCGGGCGCGACGACCTGGTAGGTCTCGGGGGCCGTCACGTCGAACTCGCACGCCGCCTTGTCGGACGGGTGGTCGATCGTCGGCAGCCAGTGCCGCGCGCGGTCGGGGAAGTTGTCGCCGAAGAACACCGGGTCGCCGTCCCGGTTGCGCCCGACGATGAGGCCGTCGGCCGGCCTGCCGGCGTATTGGACGGTCAGCCGGCGGTGCTCCCCGGCCTTCGGCGGGTCGCCGAGCGCGATGCGAACCCGGTCGCGCTCCTGCGAGAAGGCGAGGGCACCTCTATCGCTCGTCACGCCCCCGACCGTCATGCCGGTCTTTCCGTCTGCCGACGGGCCCACCAGGTCCAGCCAGACCTCGCGGACGGCGTCGGCCCTGAACGCGATGTCGATGACCGCCTCGCCTGAAATGGCGGAGGTGCCGTCGTTGAGTTCGAGGCGGAAGAGGTAGGCCACGACGTCGACGCCCGGCTGGCGCGGGTACGAGTCGGCGCGGGCGGGCGCCGGCATCGCCGCGACGACGGCGACGGCGACGAGCAGGAGGGCGAACGAGCGCCGGACGATGCGAGTGGACATGGCGTGGCTCCGGGTGACGGCGCGGCGGCGTGATGGCACCGGACTCTCGACCGGTTTGTATGCCGGGTCCCGGTGCGGGTCAAGCGGATTCGCGCGCGCCGGCGGTATAATCGCCGGCATCCGGGGCTGTCGGTCGCATTCCACGAACCTTTCGAGGAGACCTGCCATGCGCCTTGTGTCTCGTGTTCGCCGATCGGTGCTCGTCCTCGGCCTGCTCGCCCTCGCCGTCCCGCTGTTGGCTCAAACGCCGCAAGAGGTCAAACAGCCGCAGTTCCAGCCGCAGGTCGGCCAGCGCGGAAAGGACGTGGTCTGGGTCCCGACTCCGCAGGCGCTGGTCGACAAGATGCTGGACATGGCGCAGCTGACGCCCCAGGACTTCCTGATGGACCTCGGCTCGGGCGACGGGCGCACGGTCATCACCGCGGCCAAGCGCGGCGCCCGCGCGCTCGGGATCGAATACAACCCCGACATGGTGGAGCTCTCGAAGGAGAACGCGGCCAAGGCCGGCGTGAGCGATCGCGCCGAGTTCATGAAGGCCGACCTGTTCGAGACCGACCTGTCGAAGGCCAGCGTCATCACGCTGTTCCTGCTGCCCGACATCAACCTGAAGCTCCGTCCGAAGCTGCTGGAGCTGAAGCCGGGAACGCGCATCGTCTCGAACAGCTTCACGATGGACGACTGGGTCGCGGACGAGACGGCTTCGGTCGGAGGGGACTGCACGTCCTGGTGCACCGCGCTGCTGTGGATCGTCCCCGCGAAGGCCGCCGGCGTGTGGTCGTGGCCGGGCGGAGAGCTGGCGCTGACGCAGACGTTCCAGATGCTGTCGGGCACGCTGCAGAACGGCGGCGGCACGGTCGAGGTCACCGGCGGCCGGTTGCGCGGCGACCAGATCAGCTTCACGGCCGGCTCGACGACCTACACCGGCCAGGTGAACGGCACGACGATCGAGGGGACGGCGACCACCGGCTCGACCAGTGCCAGGTGGACGGCCACCAGGAAGGCGGGGTAGTCGAACTTCGCCGCCCCGACTCTCGTCTCTGCTGATCAGGTGAGAGGGAGACCATCATGCCCGAGGAACGCACCTGGTGGGAGTCGATGAAGGTCGAGGGCGGCGACATGCTCGAGAAGGTCAAAGGCCTCATCCGGGAGGGAAACGTCCGGCGGATCGTCGTTCGCCAGGGCGACGCCGAGCGGCCGGTCGCCGAGTTCCCGCTGACCGTCGGCGTGGTCGGGACCGTGGCGGCGCCGGTCCTGGCGGCCGTGGGCGCGCTGGCCGCGCTGCTGACCCACTGCACCATCGAGGTCGAACGCGTCGCCCCGGCCGGAGTGGACGCGCCGCCGGTCCAGCGGCCCGACGACGCGCCGAAGTCCGACG
Organism: uncultured Acidobacteriota bacterium; assembly: GCA_963776495.1. GTDB lineage: Bacteria > Acidobacteriota > Vicinamibacteria > Vicinamibacterales > Fen-181 > FEN-299. The sequence continues at coordinate 1,032,598 of CAVZMW010000006.1, forward strand.
CGGCGTAAGCCGCCTGCGGTCAGGACCCGCGGCGCCAGGTCTTCGCGGCCGCCTCGGCCCGGGCCTTGACGTCGAGCATCGCGCGGCGGACGGTCAGGATGTCTCCGAAGTCCGCGGTGAGGGACCCGAGGGCCGCCTTCGTCAGCCAGGAATGCCGGAACCGGACGCGCGTCACCAGGCGCGTCCGCCCGGCCCCCACCTCTTCGAGCTGCCAGCACCAGGTCAGTCGCGGGGCCGAGCGCGTCAGCCAGAGCATGTAGCGATTGGCCTCGAACCCCTTGACGAAGCGCGCGTCGCGCTGGCCCATCTGCACGATCCACGGCCACACCAGCTCGCGCGGAGCCTCGACGGTCACCGCGCGGGTGGCGACGAAATCGGCGCTGCCGACGACGCGGTCCCCGGGCATCGGCCGGGCGACCTCGACGTCGGTCGCCCCCCAGCGCATGCCGACCGGCCGCGCGATCCCGAAGTACCCCAGGGCCATGATGACGGCGGTCCCGGCCGTCAGATGAACCGTCCAGGCGCCGATTCGACCCGATGTCTGCATACGCTGAGCGGCATTATTCCCGATCCCGGCCCCGCCGGTGAAGAGCCCGCCTGGCGGCGCGTGAAGTCCGGCAGCCGCGGCGGCCGGCCGCGCGGCTGTTCCCCGGGAGGGGAATGGGCTACTGTTACTGTTGGGCCGCGCGAACGGCCCGCCCCGACAGGAAGGAGTTGCCCGCCCGTGAGCACGCTGACACTCGAACCCCTCCCCGGCTACCGCCCCTTCGGCGGCCCGATCGTCCTCGTCATCATGGACGGCGTCGGCCTCGGCCGGCGCGACGAATCGGACGGCGTCTTCCTGGCCAATACTCCCGAGCTCGATGCGTTGCTGGCCGAACCGCTCGTCACGACGCTCAAGGCGCACGGCAAGGCGGTCGGGCTGCCGTCGGACGAGGACATGGGGAACTCGGAGGTGGGCCACAACGCGCTCGGGGCCGGCCGCGTCTTCGCGCAGGGCGCCCAGCTGGTCAACCGCGCGATCGAGTCCGGCGAGATCTTCCGCGGCGCGGCGTGGCGGGCGGTCGTGGCGCGGGCGCAGGGGGGAGGCACGATCCACTTCATCGGCCTGCTCTCGGACGGCAACGTGCACAGCCACATCCGCCACCTGTTCGCGCTGCTCGACCGCTGCTCCGCGGACGGCGTGCGGCGGGTGCGCGTGCACGTGCTGCTCGACGGGCGCGACGTCGGCGAGCGCAGCGCGCTGACCTACCTCGACGCGCTCGAGGCCGAACTCTCGCGCCTGAACGCGGGCGGCGGGCGCGACTACCGGATCGCGTCGGGCGGCGGCCGGATGGTCACGACGATGGACCGCTACGGCGCCGACTGGTCGGTGGTGGAGCGGGGGTGGAAGGCGCACGTGCTGGGTCTCGGGCGGCAGTTCGCGTCGGCGCGCGACGCGGTGGAGACGTTCTACCGCGAGGACCCGGCGAGCACGGACCAGTACCTGCCGAGCTTCGTCGTCGCGGCGGGCGGACGGCCGGTGGGCCCGATCGAGGACGGCGACGGCGTCGTCTTCTTCAACTTCCGCGGCGACCGGGCGATCGAGATCTCGCGGGCGTTCGAGGAGCGCGACTTCCGCGAGTTCGACCGCGTGCGGCGCCCCGACGTGCTCTACGCCGGGCTGATGCAGTACGACGGCGACGCGAAGATCCCGTCGCGGTTCCTCGTCGAGCCGCCGGCGATCGACCGGACGATCTCGCAGTACCTCTGCGCGGCCGGCGTGACGTCGTACGCGATCTCGGAGACGCAGAAGTTCGGCCACGTCACCTACTTCTGGAACGGGAACAACTCGGGCTACGTGGACGAGCGCCTCGAGACCTACGTCGAGATCCCGTCCGACACGGTCGTCTTCGACCAGCGGCCCTGGATGAAGTCGGCGGAGATCACCGATTCGGTGATCTCGGCGGTCCGCTCCGGGCGGCACAAGTTCATCCGCCTCAACTACGCCAACGGCGACATGGTCGGCCACACCGGCATCGTGCCGGCGATACGCATCGCGGTCGAGTCGGTGGACCTGGGCCTGCGGCGGATCGCGCCGGTGGTGCGCGCGGCCGGCGGCGTGCTGGTGGTGACGGCGGACCACGGCAACGCCGACTGCATGTTCACGGTGAAGAACGGCAGGCGGGAGACGATGGTGGCGCACACGCTCAACCCGGTGCCGTGCATCGTGAAGGACTTCTCGGGCGCCAACCGGTGGGCGCTCTCCGCCGTCCCGGCCCCCGGCCTGAGCCATGTCGCGGCCACACTGCTCGCGCTGCTCGGATTCGGGAAGCCGGACGACTACGACCCCTCCCTGATCGAGATCGCGCAGGGCTGAAGAGCCTGTGAAACAACCGCCCGGCTCAGGGCTCACGGCTCAGGGCTCAGGGTCTTTCACGCGTGGTTTCCGCGCTTGAGCCATGAGTCTTGAGCCTTGAGCCTGATTTCTTCACACACTCTGAAGCCCGGCGCCAACAGGCTCCAGGCCACAGGCTCCCGGCGGGCGCCGCGCGCAGCGTGCATAACCATGCACGTCTATGTATACTTATTCTCTCACGCGATCCGATCCCCGCGGAGGTCCGTCGATGAAGGTGTCTCCCTGTCTCGAGCAACTGTGGTCGATCCGGTCCGCGGCCGGCCCGGCGCGCACGCGCGGCCTGGCCGACGAGGTGGTGCTGCGCTTCGCGGCGCGCGACCCGAGGCTGCCCCGGGCGATCGCGGCGGCGGCCGGCGCGCGCGCGGAGCTGGCCGCGGCGCACGCTGAGCTGTTCGAGTCGGCCGAGCCCGATCTCTGCCGCCGCCTGCAGTCGCGCATCCTGAACTTCTACCCCGAGCCGAGCGTCAATCCGTACGTGCCGCTCGCGGCGATCGGGCCCTGGATCGTGACCTCGCACGGGGCGGTCGTGCACGATTCCGGCGGCTACGGCATGCTGGGCCTCGGCCACGCCCCGGCCGCGGTGCTCGAGGCGATGGAGCGGCCGCTGCCGATGGCCAACGTGATGACGCCGTCGTTCAGCCAGTTCAAGCTCACCGGGCGGCTGACCAGGGAGATCGGGCGGAGCCGGGGCGCGTGCCCGTTCGGCCGCTTCGTGTTCCTCAACAGCGGATCCGAGGCGGTCACCTTCGCTTGCCGGGTGGCCGACATCCACGCCGGGACGATGACCGGCGCGGGCGGGCGATACGCCGGCCAGGACATCGTGCGGGTCGCGGTCGCCGACGGCTTCCACGGCCGGACCGAGGGGCCGGCGCGTCTGTCGCATTCCTGCCGGCCGGCCTACGAGCGGCACCTCGCCTCGTTCCGCGGCGGCGACCGCCTGCTGTTCGCGCCCGTGAACGACGTGGCGGCGCTCGCCGGGGCGTTCGACCGGGCGGCGCGCGAGGGGGCGTTCGTCGAGTCGGTGTTCGTCGAGCCGGTGATGGGGGAGGGGGTGCCGGGCCTCGCGCTGACCCGCGAGTTCTACGACGCGGCCCGCGCGCTCACCGTGGCGTCGGGCTCGCTGCTCGTGGTCGATTCGGTGCAGGCGGGGTTCCGCGCCCAGGGGTGCCTGTCGATCGTGGACTACCCGGGGTTCGAGTCGTCGGTCGCGCCCGACATGGAGACGTACTCGAAGGCGCTCAACGCCGGCCAGTACCCGCTGTCGGTCGTCGCCCTGACCGACGAAGCGGCCGCGAAGTACGTCACGGGACTCTACGGCAACACGATGACGGGGAACCCGCGCGCGATGGAGGCGGCGTGCGCGGTCATGGACGCGATCACGGACGACCTGCGCGCGAACATCCGCGAGCGCGGCGCCGACCTGGTTCGCGCCTTCGAAACCCTTGCGGCCGAGTGCCCCGGCGCCATCGACCGGGTCGTCGGGACCGGCCTCATGGTCAGCGCCATGCTGAACCCCGCCCGCTACCGGGTGCTCGGCGAGGGAGGGTTCGAGCAGTACCTCCGCATCCACGGCATCGAGATGATCCACGGCGGCGAGTGCGGCCTCCGGTTCACGCCCGCCTTCGACATCACGCGCGAGGAGATCGATCTCATCGTGTCGATCGTCCGGCAGGGACTGCAGGAGCTGGCCCGGCCCGCCGAAGCGGGCCAGGCTCGAGGCTCAAGGCTCACGCAAGAGCCTGAGTCCTGGGCCCTGAGCCCTGAGCCGATATAATCCTCGGGATGCCGCACGACTTCGACACCGTCCTGGACCGGCGCGGGACGCACTCGCTCAAGTGGGACCGCTGCCTCGTGGATTTCGGCCTCGACGACGTGATCCCGATGTGGGTCGCGGACATGGACTTCGCCGCGCCGCCGGCGGTCGTCGAGGCCGTCACGCGCCGCGCCGCGCACGGGGCCTACGGCTACGCGTCGGTGCCGGAGTCGATGTGGGCGTCGGCGATCGACTGGCTGCGGACCCGCCACGGGTGGACCGTCGATCGCGCGTGGCTCGCGCGCGCGCCCGGCGTCGTGCCCGCCCTCAACCTCTGCGTCGAGGCCTTCACCCGGCCCGGTGACGGCGTCGTCGTCCAGACGCCGGTCTACTACCCGTTCTTCCACGCGGTCGAGCGGAACAGCCGGCGCCTCCTGAGGAACCCGCTCGTGGCCGACGGCGGCCGCTACCGGATGGACCTGGACGATCTCGACCGGCGGATCGACGCGCACACACGCCTGCTGATCCTGTGCAGCCCGCACAACCCGGTCGGGCGGGTCTGGACGCGCGAGGAACTCGCCGCGCTCGGCGAGATCTGCGAGCGGCGAGACCTGCTCGTGATCTCCGACGAGATCCACATGGACCTGGCGCTGCCGGGTCACCGGCACGTGCCGCTCGCGACGGTGTCGCCGGCCCTGGCCGAGCGGACCATTACTCTGCTCGCGCCGAGCAAGACCTTCAACGTCGCCAGCCTGAACATGTCGCTCGTCGTGGCCGCCAACCCCGCGCTGCTCGCGCGCTACGAGACGGCGTTCGACGCCGCCGGCCTGATCATCGCCAGCCTGTTCGGCACGGTCGCGCTCGAGGCGGCCTACCGGCACGGCGCCGGGTGGCTCGACGACCTGCTCGCCTACCTCGCGGCCAACGTGGACCTCGCCGAACGGTTCATCGGCGAGCGGCTGCCGTGCCTCCGCTTCGTCCGGCCCGAGGGCACCTACCTCGCGCTCATCGACTGCCGGGGGCTGGGGGTGCCGCAGCAGGAGCTGGACGAGTTCTTCCTGCGGAAGGCGCGGGTGTACTTCGACAGCGGGGCGTGGTTCGGCGAGGAATCGGCCGGCTTCGAGCGGATCAACCTCGCGTGTCCGCGGGCGACGCTGACCGAGGCGCTGGAGCGGATGGAACGAGCCATCCGGGACGCGCGCCGGCCCTGAAGGGCCGGCCTACGTCCGGAGCGACGACGTCATGGTCTGTTCCGGCGCGCGTACGAAGGGACCACGCCGTGCCGTGCGTCGCGCGTCGTGACGTGGGTAGGCGCCGGCCTCCGTACGTAGGCCGGGGCTTCAGCCCCGGCTAGCGATCGCTCCGAGCCACCAGCGCGCCGGTCTTCCTGTTGAAGAGGAGAAGCGCGGCCCGGCCGGCGGGAAGTCGCAGGTGCGAGGGCGCGCGGCCGGGCAGGCCGACGGTGAGGTCGCAATCCGCCCCCGACTCCGACACCAGCGCGACGAGCACGACGTCGGCAAACCGCTCGACACCGGCGAACACGCTCCCGTCTGACGGCTCGACGACAACCTCCGGCCGGATTCCCGCCTGCGCGAACGCCTCGCGGTAGAGCGCCACCGTCGCGTCCCCGGAATCGGAGACCTCGACCGGCACCGGCATCCAGAGAAGCGCGCCCTTTCCCCTGCCGACGCGGTGGACGGTCGCCGCCTGCTCGCCCGTGACGACGGCCGTCTCGACGCGCTCGAGCTGCTGGCCCCGGAAGCCCACGACGAACGGCCTGCCGCCGATCACCGTCCGCTCCTGGCTGGCGACAGGCCGGGTGGCGGACGAGAGGCCCAGGGCCTTCGTCCGCTCGGCGGGGCGCCACTGCTCGTCGGCGTCGATCGGGCCGGTGACGAGCAGCGTCGCGCCGCGCTCGACGGCCGCCAGCAGCTGGCGCCAGGCCGCGTCGGTCAGCACACGCGGCGCCGGGGCGACGATGAGCCGGGGACTGCCGAGGCTCGCCTCGAGGTCGAGCTCGGACACGGCGCGCACCGGCGCGTGCAGGTGGCTCGTCAGCACGCGCACGGCGCGCCTGGTGGCGTCGATCGCCTGGCTGCGCGGCGAAGCCAGTTGCGAGCGCGGTACGAGCAGCACGATCTCCTCGACCTGCCGCCCGCGCAGCCGCCCCGCCTGGCCGCCGAGGAACCGCGACAGGCGGACAAACGGCGCCAGCTCCGGCCTCGCCGTGCCGTCGGCGCGCAGCAAGCCGATCCCCGCCTCGTTGTCACTCGGCATGTAGGGGTTGGTGTTCCAGATCCACTGGACGAACCCCGAGCTGCCGGTGCCGACGGCGATGGCGAGTTTCCGTTCGAGCAGGTCGGCCGCCTGCCGCTCGCTGCGCCACGGCGTGCCGTCCACCTGCTCGTAGCGCATGAGGCCGGTCTCCTCGGTGAGCAGCGGGCGGTCGGGCAGCCGCGAGAGGATTCCGTCCCACGCGAGCGCGTCGTTGTTCCACCAGTTGTGGATGGAGGTGAAGTCGACCAGGCGCCCGTACTCCAGAGAATTCGGCATCTGCTCGAGCCCACCCTCGTCCTGGCCGACGGTGACGAGCTGGGCGGTGGCGCCGCGGCCGCGAATCGTCTCGACCATCCGCCGGACCCACCCGGCGAACACGTCCTGGGCGAAGCGGTTGAAATCGGCCGCCTTCCGCGGCAGGCGCGACCCGGTCAGCGTGCGGTCCGCGAAGTCGTCGAGCGCAGGCACCGTCAGGTCGTCGTCCGGCGGTGCGCCCCAGGCGCGCAGGGCGGCGGCCCTGAAGTCGCGGCCGTCCCTGCCGTAGCGGGTGCGCAGAAACCCCTCCCAAGCTTCCGCCTCGAACCGGTCGCCGTTCGGACGCGTTTCCCACAAGTGGGTGGGCGAGCTGAACGACGGCTCGTTGATGAGGTCCCAGACCAGGTCGGAGACGCCGGAGTAGCGCCCGGCCAGCGTGCCGACGAAGGTCCGCTGCGCGTCGAGCGAACGCGGGTCGAGATACGGGTTCTCGCCGCCCCACGACTCGGGAAGGAACGCGAACAGGGTGAAGATGACGGGGATGTCGTAGCGGCGCGCGGTCAGCAGGAAGACGTCGAGCGCGCGCAGCGCCGATTCGTCGACGCGACCGCCGTCGGGCATGTAGAGCGTCCAGCCCGTCCAGATGCCGGTGCGCAGCAGGTTCACGCCCGCCGCCTTCATCGCCGCGAAGTCCCGATCCCACACGCGGGGATTCGGCTCGAGCAGGAAACGGCGGTGCACGTCGGACGCCATGTAGGTCGTGCCGGTGGGAACAAACGGCCGGCCGCCGCGCGTGAAGCCGTCCGCGGACGCGACGAGGGGCGTGCCGCCTCCGAGCATGGTCGCGTCGTAGACCCAGAACCCGGTCGTGGCCTCGATCCGTGCGGGCGGCGCTCCCGGCGTGCGCGATTGCAGCTGGAGCGTCGCGCGCACCTCGTAGAGTCCCCGCGCGAGCGGGCGCTTCACGTCCGCCCAGGCGATGCGCCCCGTCGAATACGCGCCCGTCCCCGACAATCCGACCGTCGTCGTCCCGACGTCGCGGCCGTCGGGACCCGAGAGCGTCAGCCGCGCTTCGAGCGGTGCCGTGTCCTGGGAATCGGCACCGGGCCGGCGGAGCGCGATGTCGACGGCGGGCGTCTCGTCCGGACGATAGCCTGCGAAGGTCGGCGCGACGGTGAACTCGACGGCGCCGGTCGCGGCCGCGTCCACCAGCGCGCGAATGGCCGCGGGCGTGAGCGAGCCCTTGAACGGCGCGAGCACCCAGGCCCCGCCGCTGAAGCGGCCCGCCAGGCGGTCGATGCGGATGACGGGGGCGGCCACGGCCCGGCTGTCCGCGTCGCGCCCGACCACCAGCGCCTGCTCGCGCCCCTCGCGCAGGCCGTCCGAGCCGTCCTCGTCCGGAAACGTCTTCGTGTTGGCCAGCCGCACGTCCATTTCGTACACGACGTCCGCCCGGATGCCGGCGGCGACAGACTCCGGCACCGCGGGTGACGCCGGCGAGGTCGCCCACGTCGTCACCGACGACGCCGGCACCTCGAAGCTGTGCGTGAAGCCCAGCACCTTGAAGGCGGCAGGGGAGAAGGGTGTCGCGATCCAGCGGCCGCCCTCGCGCGCGACCGGGATGGAGAACGGCCGCCCGCCGAGGTTCGCCCAGTTGCCGCCGGCTTCGAGAAAGCGCCTGATCGCCGGCCACGCGGCTTCGGGATAGGCGCTGCCGAACGGCATCACCAGCACGTCGTATCGCCCGCCGTCGAGATCCCGGGACAGGCGATCCGCGTCGAGCCACTCGACGTCGAGGCCGGCGAGCGACTCGCCGAGCGCGCCCTGGCCGATCTCCGCGATGTCCACCGAAGGGAAGCCGGGCTCGAAGAAGACCGCGACTGTCAGCACGTGGGACGGCGCCGGGGCCTGCGCGACGGCTGGCCGATCGGCCCCGAGCAGCCCGGCGCCGAGCAGCAGGCCGCCGGCCGCCGTCGTCACCACCCGGAGCCAGCCCCGCATCAGTCGTCTTCTATCTCCGAAAGTCATTGGCACCGCGCATCGTCGTGAGCCGTAAGGCGTGAGGCCTAAGGCGTGAGCCGAAAACCGCGCGCGCCGCGCTCAGGCGCGCCCCAACGCTGCCGCGATGACGGCGGCCACCGACTCGGGGCGCGTCACGTCCTGGGAGTACTCCGGCGGCCTGAGCGTGCCGCCCATGAACACGCGCGAATTGCGGTAGAGCATGCGTCCTTCGCGCGGCTCGAGGCTGGCGAAGTGGAGCTCGCCCGCCCCCGACGCCGCGCGGATGCGCCCGGCGTTCCGCTCGGTGATGCCGCCGCCCGGCATCACGATGATCCGGCCGGCCGCCTTCCTGACCAGCCGGGCGACGAGATCGATTCCCTCGAGCACGCTCGGCTCCTGCCCGGAGGTGAGCACCCGTTCCACGCCGAGCCCGATCAAGGTGTCGAGCGCCTCGAACGGGTCGCGCGTGACGTCGAACGCCCGGTGGAAGGTAACCGGCAGCGGGCGGGTGAGGGCGACGAGCTCGGCCGTCCGCTCGCGGTCCACGGTGCCGTCGGGATTCAGCAGCCCGAACACGACGCCGTTCACCCCCATCGCCTTCGCCGCGAGCAGGTCCTCGCGCATCACGGCGAACTCGGTGTCGGTGTAGGAGAAGTCGCCGCCCCGCGGCCGCACCATCGCCATGATGCCGATCCGCAGGCGCTCGCGCGCGACGCGAATGGTCCCATGGCTCGGTGTCAGCCCGCCCTCGAGCAGGTCGCTGCACAGCTCCACGCGGTGCGCGCCCCCTTCCTCGGCGGCCATGGCCGCTTCGGCCGAGTCCACGCAGACCTCGAATATCAGGCTCATAGGCGCCCTATGGTAACCGATCCCTCCAAACCGGGGACCGGCGGCGATATAGTAAGCACACCCCGGCCCCGTTGGCGGCGCGGGGACAAACTGCCTGCTCACGTCCCTGGAGTTCCCGATGCGCAAGACGGTGCACGCGATCCTCGTCCTGGCCCTCGCCGGCCAGGTGATGCTCCTCGCCGCGGCCCAGGTCGTGCCGACGCCCGAGTCGGTGCTCGGGTTCAAGCTCGGCGCCGACAACAAGCTCGCCACCTACGACCAGTCGATCGCGTATCTCAAGAAGCTCGCGGCCGCGAGCCCGTCGATCAAGATCGTCGAGGCCGGGCGGACCACCGAGGGGCGGACGATGTACTTCGCCCTCGTGTCGAGCCCGGCGAACCTCGCCAACCTCGACCGGCTCCGCGAGATCGCCCAGCGGCTGGCGCACCCGCAGGGGCTGACCGACGCGCAGGCCCGGGCGCTCGCGCGGGAGGGCAAGGCGTTCGTGCACCTCGACGGCGGCTGCCACGCCACCGAGGTCGCCGGCGCCCAGATGATCCCGCAGCTCGCCTACGACCTGGTCACGCGCGCGAACGACCCGGTCGTCCGCCAGATCCTGGCCGACGACGTGGTGATGCTGTGGCCGACGATGAACCCCGACGGCCAGCAGATGGTGGCCGAGTGGCTCTTGAAGAACGCCGGCACGCCGTACGAGCAGTCGCCGCTGCCGCGCCTCTACCAGGAGTACGTCGGCCACGACAACAACCGCGACGGGTACATGGTCAACATGATCGAGTCGCGCGTGCTCGAGCACGTCTGGCGCCAGTGGGAGCCGGACATCATCTACGTGTTCCACCAGACCGCGCCGTTCCCGACCCGGATCTGGCTGCCGCCGTTCTCCGAGCCCGTCGGGTTGCACGCGCCGCCCATCGTGTCGCGCGAGATCAACATGATCGGGATGGCGATCGCTCAGGGGCTCGACGAGCGCGGCCAGGTCGGCGCGACCCACATGGGCACCTCCTTCGACGCGTGGTACCCGGGCTACGTCGATTACGCGCCGGCCTTCAAGAACATCCCCGCGTTCTGGACCGAGACGGCGGGCAACCAGGCCGCGCCCCGCGAGTACACGATCAACCAGCTACCCGAGGGATACCGCGACCTGCGGCCGCAGAGCCTCTACTCGAGCCCGTGGCCGGCCGGCTGGTGGCGGCTCGCCGACGCGGTGGGCTACGACGAGACGGCCGCGCTCTCGACGCTGGAGTACGCGGCGAAGTACAAGGACGCGCTCCTCTACAACCGCTACCAGGCGGGGCGGGACCAGATCGCGAAGGGCCAGACTACGGCGCCCTACGCCTACGTGATTCCGCAGAAGCAGCGCGACCCGGTCGCGCCGGTCGAGATGCTGCGGCGACTCGCCTTCGGCGGCGTCCGCGTGTCGCGACTCACCGCGGCCGCGACGATCGACGGCGTCGAATACCCCGCGGGCACCTGGGTCGTGCCGACCGACCAGGAGTTCGCGGCGATGGCGCGCGAGGTGCTCGACGTGCAGCGGTACCCGGACCTGCGCCAGTATCCGGGCGGGCCGCCGCTGCGGCCGTACGACGCGGCCGGCTGGACGCTGCCGCTGCAGATGGGCGTGGAGGTGGCGTACGTGTCGAAGCCGCTCGGCGACGACGTGCGGGCGAAGCTGGCGCCGCTCGGCGCCGCGCCGCCGGCACGGGCCAGGGTTACGCCGTACAACATGACCGAGTCGGGGGACGCGGCGCCGTTCGACAGCGTCCCGGGCATCGGCTTCGACTCCAACCCGGCGGCGGCGGCCATCGTCCCGCTGCCCGGCGCCATCGCCGGTACGGGGCCGGTGCTCATCGTGGACCCGGCCGAGAACAACGCCTACCGCGCGGTCAACCGGGCATGGAAGCAGGGGGCAACCGTCGGCGTGGTGCGCGCGTCGGACGGGGCGGGGCGGCGCTTCGCCATCAGCGGGCTCGGCGAAACCGCGCAGGCGGCGATCGTCAAGGACCTCGCGCTGACGGCTCAGCGGGGGAGCGCGGCCGGCGAGAAGCTCGCGAAGCCGCGGATCGGGCTCTTCGAGCCGTGGACCGGCAGCATGGACGAAGGCTGGACCAAGTGGCTGCTGGAGCAGTACGGGTTCGAGTTCGTGCTCGTCCACCCGGAGGACTTCAAGACGCCGCTCCGCGACCGCGTGGACGTGCTGCTGCTGGCCGACGACGCCCGGATCCCGATGGCGGGCGGGGGTGGAGGGCGCGGCGGCACGCGCGGGCAGACGGGAGGAGCGGCGCCTGCGGGGGCGCCGCCTGCAGCCGCGGCGGCCGGGACGCCTCCGGCCGGCGGCGGTCAGCGGGGCGGGGAAGGCCGCGCCGTTCGGCCGGAGTACGCCTACACGCTGACGGCGGCGGACCTCCAGGCCTTCGAGGCGTTCGTCCGCGGCGGCGGCACGCTGGTCTGCTTCAACAGCGCCACCGGCTTCGCGATCCAGCAGCTCAAGCTGCCGGTGAAGAACATCATCCCGGAGCTCAAGCTCAAGCCCGAGGAGTTCTTCCTGCGCGGGTCGATTGTCGAGGTCCGACCCGACCTCTCGCACCCGGTGATGGCCGGCATGCCGGCGCGCGCCGCGGTCTTCGTGGACGGCAGCCCGGTGTTCGAGACGACGGAGGGCTTCAGCGGAACGGTGCTCGCGCGGTATCCCGACAGCGGGTCGCCGCTGCTTTCCGGTTACCTCATCGGCGAGAAGTACCTCCAGGGGAAGGCGGCCGCCGTGGACGTCGCGCTCGACCGCGGCCACGTCGTGCTGCTGGGGTTCCGGCCGCAGTGGCGCGACCAGTCGTTCGGGACCTTCAGGGTGGTGTTCAATTCCGTGCTGTACGCCGCCGAGCGCTGACGGCGGCGCGGCGACTCTGCCGGCAGCCGTCAGCCGTCGGTCGTCAGCCGTCGGTCGTCAGCCGTCGGTCGTCAGCCGTCGGTCGTCAGCCGCGTGTAACCTCCCGGCCGCTTTCCGTCAGGATGATGCAAGCGGGCATTCCGCAACGGGTTAGAGGGGGGCGCACGTGGGGATGAGCTACAATGGAGGGTCCCCTTTGCCGATGGATATGCCACGGAACATCGTCGCTCGCGCCCTGGCCGTCGCGCTGCTCGCCGCGCCGCTGACCGGCTGCTCGCTCATCAAGCACCGGGCCATCAACATGGTCGGCAATACGCTGGCGGAGTCCGGCTCGACCTTCGCCAGCGACAACGACCCGGAGCTCATCGCGGCGGCCGTCCCGTTCGGCCTGAAGATGTACGAGTCGCTGCTCGCCGACTCGCCGCACCACAAGGGGCTGCTCTTCGCCGCCTGCAGCGGATTCACGCAGTTCTCGTACGCGTTCGTCCAGCAGGAGGCCGACTACGTCGAGGCGCAGGACCTGCAGAAGGCCACCGCGATGCGGGAGCGGGCGAAGAAGCTCTACCTGCGCGCGGTCGGTTACGGCATGCGCGGGCTGGACGAGGAGATCAAGGGGTTCCGCGACGAGATCCGCAAGGACCCGGATGCCGCGCTGGCGAAGACGACGAAGAAGCACGTGCCGTTGCTCTACTACACCGGCGCCGCGTGGGCCGCGGCCTTCGCCATCGACGTGACCGACTCGGACCTGTCGGTCCACCAGACGGCGATGGAGAAGATGATGCGCCGGGCGCTCGCGCTCGACGAGACGTGGGAGCTGGGATCTTTGCACGATTTCTTCATCTCGTGGGAGGCGGGCCACGCGTCGGCCGGCGGGTCGATGGAGAAGGCCCGCGAGCACTACTCCCGCGCGATGCAGATCTCGGCCGGCGCGCGCGTGTCGCCCATGGTGACCTACGCCGAATCGGTGCTCGTGCCGGAGCAGAAGAAGCAGGAGTTCGAGACACTGTTGAAGGGGGCGCTGGCCGTCGACCTGAGCAAGACGCCGCCCGAGCAGACGCTGGCCAACGTGCTGGCGCAGCGCCGCGCCAAGTGGCTGCTGTCGCGGGTGGACGAGCTGTTCTAGGCGGCGCGCCGCCCCTGCCCGTCGACAAGCTCAGGGCACCCCGAGCGACGCCGAGGGGTGAAGGGGACGGCCTACAGCTGGAGTACGTAGGCCGGGCCTTCAGGCCCGGCAATGGAGATAGCGAATCATGATGTCGCAAGCAGCTACGCGTCGTCCGCGCTGGGTCGCGCTCACCCTTGCCTTGTCACTTGTCGCCGCCGTGTGCGCGTTCCCGGCGACCGCCGCCGCGCAGACGGTAACGATCAAGATGGCCACGGTCGTGCCGACCAACTCGTCGTGGTTCCTCGTGCTCAAAGAGGTCGCCGACAAGTGGAACAAGCTGTCGAACGGCCGCGTGCGGGTGATCCTCTACGGGGGCGGGACCAAGGGCGACGACCCGGAAGTCGTGCAGGCGATGCGGCTGGGCGAGTTGCAGGGGGCGGTCCTGAGCTCGGTGGGGATCGCGCAGATCGACCCATCGGTGTACGCGCTCAGCATCCCGATGGCCTACGACTCGTACGACGAGGTCTACTACGTCCTCGACAAGATGAAGCCGCGGCTCGAGGCGTCGATCGCGTCCAAGGGGTTCGTCGTGCTCAACTGGGCCGACGGGGGCTGGCTCAGGTTCTTCACCACGAGCCCGGTGACGACGCCGGACGACCTGAAGAAGCTGACGCTGTTCCAGTGGGCGGGCGACGCCAAGTCGCTCGAGATCTGGAAGACGGCCGGCTTCAAGGTGCGCCCCGCCGCGCTGAGCGACCTGCCGATGGGCCTGTCCACGGGCCTGTTCCAGGCGTGCGCGCTGTCTCCGCAGGTGGCGCAGATCGGGCGCTACTACGAGCGGGCGAAGTTCATGACCGACGTGCAGTGGGCGCTGCTGCTCGGCGCGACGGTGATCAAGAACGAGACCTGGGCGCAGGTGCCGGCCGACATCAAGCCGGCGCTGCTGAAGGCGATGCAGGAAGCCGGTACGAAGCTGCAGGCCGACATCCGGCAGAGCGGCGAGAAGGATCTCGTCGCCATGAAGGGCGCCGGGTTGACGGTCGTGCCGGTGGACGCGAAGACGAAGGCGCTGTGGCTGAAGACGGCGGAGAGCGCCTACGGGAAGATCCGCGGCGAGTTCGTGCCGGCCGACGCGTTCGACGAGGCGATGAAGTACCGCGACGAGTACCGGAAGGCGCACGCCACCGCTCCGAAGAAGTAGCCGGGCCGCCGCCATGATCGAAACCACTCCGGAACCGACCGCCGCCGGGGGCGGATGGCTCACCAGGCTCGCCAACTTCACCGAGGAGACGATCCTCACGGCGACCCTCGCGCTGGTGACCGTGCTCCTGCTCTTCGATCCCATCGGTCGCCTGGTGGGCGGCATTCACATTCCCGGCAAGGACGAGTACGTCAAGCAGCTGACGCTCTGGCTGGCGTTCGTCGGCGGTCTGGCCGCGGCGAGGCAGGGCAAGCACCTGACGCTGTCGACCTCGGAGTTCTTCGGCGACGGCCTGGCGCGGCGCCTCACGCGCCTGTTCGCGTTCTCGGTGGCGGCGGCCGTCGTGGCCGTTCTCGCCAAGGGCGCGCTCGACATCGTGCTCGTGAACCGCACGTTCCCCGACACCGGGGCGATGCCCATCGGCATCCCGGAGTGGGTCTCCGAGTCGATCATGCCGCTGGCGCTCGGGCTGATGGCGCTCACCTTCGCCTACCAGGCGTCGAATCGCTGGTGGGGCCGGCTGGTGGCCGTCCTGGCGATCCCGACGGCGTTCTCGCTGGGGCTGTTGCCCCAGAGCATGGCCGCCCACGTCTGGCCCCTCACGCTGGTCGTGCTCCTCGCGGCGCTGGTCGGCGCGCCGGTGTTCGTCGCGATGGGCGGCATCGCGGCCGTGCTGTTCTTCACCGAGGGGACGCCGGTGTCGGCCGTCACGCGCCGGGTGTACGACCTGATCGCGTCGCCGACGCTGCCGGCCATCCCGCTGCTGACGGTCGCCGGCTACGTGCTGGCCGAGAGCGCCGCGGCCGAGCGGCTCGTGCGCTTCTTCCGCTCGGTGTTCGGCTGGATGCCGGGCGGCCTCGCCGTCATGGTGGCCGCCGTCTGCGCGCTGTTCACGACCTTCACGGGCGGGTCGGGCGTGACGATCATCGCGCTCGGCGGGCTGGTCTACCCGATCCTCCGCAAGGACGGGTACTCGGAAGGCTTCTCGCTCGGCCTGGTCACCGCGGCCGGATCGCTCGGCCTGCTGTTCCCGCCGAGCCTGCCGGTGGTGCTCTACTCGGTCGTCGCCAGCTCGCGCGACCAGGTGGTCGGGCTCGACCAGCTCTACATCGCCGGGTTCCTGCCGGGCCTCCTCCTCGTCGTCCTGACGGCGGCGTACGGAATCCTCGTCGGCCGGCACGTCGCCCGCGCGCGGCAGGCCTTCAAGTGGAAGGAACTGTTCGTCGCCACGTGGAAGGCCAAGTGGGAACTGGCCCTCCCCTTCGTCGTCATCGGCATGTACGCCAGCGGCTGGCTCACGATGCTGGAGACGGCGGCGGCGGCCGTGGCCTACACGGTCATCGTCGAGTGCTTCATCACGCGCGACCTGCACGTGTTCAAGACGCTGCCGGGGGTGCTGCTGAAGGCGGCGGGCCTGATGGGCGCGGTGCTCATTCTGCTCAGCATCGCGATGGGGTTGACCAACTACCTCGTGGACGCGCAGGTCCCCGACCTGGTGCTCGCGTGGGTGCAGGCGCACATCCACTCGAAGGAAGTGTTCCTGCTGGCGCTCAACGTGTTCCTGCTCGTGGTGGGCAGCGTGGTCGAAATCTACGCGGCGATCGTGATCCTGGCGCCGCTCGTCGTGCCGCTGGGGATCGCCTACGGCGTGAACCCGATCCACCTGGGCGTAATCTTCCTGTCGAACCTGGAACTGGGGTTCCTGTTCCCGCCGGTCGGGCTGAACCTCTTCCTGTCTTCGTCGCGGTTCGGCACGTCGCTGCCGAAGCTGTACCGCCACGTGATCCCGTTCCTGATCATTCTCGCGATCGGCGTGCTGCTCATCACCTACGTCGACGCGATGTCGCTCGGGCTGTTGAGGCTGATGGGGAAGAGCTAGACGGGAAGCGGGGCCGGCTGACGGCCGATGGCCGAAGGCTGATGGCCGTGCACGTCTGACACCGCCTTCAGCCGTCGGTCCTCAGCCTTCAGCCCGTTCTGTAGGGCGCGGCCTTCAGGCCCGCCACTCCTGCACGAGCTCGGCCGCGTAGGCCTCAAAGCCCCGGGGCGCGTGGCCGAGCAGGGCCTCCTGCGCGGCGAAGTCCCGGCCGCTCGCGTGCAGCCCGAACCGGATGAAGTAGTCGTACATGATCCGGAAGTCCTCGAGCATCCAGGCCGGGTAGACCGACGCCACCTGCCGCGCCCAGACGTCGAGATCGTCGCCGCCGTACCGGATCGTGCGGCCGAGCGCCTCGCTGTAGACGCGCGCCGTGTCGTCGCCCGTGAGTCCGCGCGGTCCGTGGAGCGGGACGATCCCCGCGCCGCCGCCGCGCGAGAAGGCGTTCACGGCCGCTTCGGCGATGTCGCGCACGTCCACCCGATTGAGCCCGCGCGGACCGATCGGCTGCGGGTAGACGCCGAACTTCGTGATCGCCTCGCGCGACCAGGCGTCGTTCTGGAAGAAGTTGTTCGGCCGGAGGATGGTCCACGCCGCCCCCGAGGCCTGCACCGCCTGCTCGACCGGCACCTTCGAGGCGAAATGCGGGATCGCCTCGCAGCCGGGAGCCATGGCGACCGACATGTAGACCAGACGGCCGGTGCGGGCAGCCCTGGCCGCATCGACGGCGGCCAGCCCCTGGGCCGTTTCGTTCTGGACGACCGGGACGAGCAGGAACACCCCGTCCGCCCCGCGGAAGGCCGCGGGCAGCGTGGCGGGGTTCTCGAGATCGGCGACGACGTGCGCGACGCCCGGCGGGAGCCGGCGGGCCTTGTCTGCCGAGCGCGTCATCACGCACGGCTCGTGTCCCCGCGCGAGGAGTTTCGCCACCACCGCCGAACCGACCGTTCCCGTTCCGCCGATCACCAGCACCTTCATGCCGACGCCTCCCTCGAGCCTGAGTCCTGAGCCTTGAGTCTTGAGTCCTGAGCCCCGACCCCCGAGCCTCATCGTGCCGCATTACGGCCGGGCACTGCAAGGCGCGGGGAGATGTTACAGTAAGGCGAGGTTGCACCCCGACGGTCTCTGAAAGGCGAGCACGATGCACATCGAACATCCCCACGCGCTGGGCCGACAGGAAGCCATGTCCCGGCTCGATCACCTGCTCGACGCCCTGGTCAAGGACCCGCCCGGCGGCGCGGAGATCGGGAACATCGTCACCGAGTGGGACGACAACCGGATGCGGTTCTCGTTCACGGCCTCGAAGGGGGGGTTTGGCACGACCATTCGCGGCACGCTCGAGGTGACCGACGACCGCGTCGTGGTGGACGCCGACCTGCCGGTGCTCGTCAAGGCCGCCCTTGGCGAGGCGCGCGTGCAGCAGGCCGTTTCGGGCGGCCTGAAGGACGTGCTGGGGCAGTAGGGAAGGAGACGACCTGTCGATGGCGATTTCCAACTGCCCGCCGAGCGCCTGGGCGATGGCCGAAGGGCTTCCGTCGCCGCTGGGCGCGTCGTGGAACGAGCGCGCCCGCGCGTGGAACTTCGCGCTCTATTCCAAGCACGCGACGTCGGTCACGCTGCTGCTCTACGCGCCCGGCCAGGTCGCCGAGCCGGTGCGCCGCGTCCGGTTCGATCCGATCGCCAACAAGTCGGGCCGCGTCTGGCACTGCTGGATCCCGGAGGCCGATCTCCAGGGCGCGGTCTACTACGCCTACTCGGTGGACGGCCCCCGCGAGCCGTGGGCCGGGCTCCGCTTCGATCCGGACAAGGTGCTGCTCGACCCTTACGCGCGAGCCGTCTTCTTCCCGCCGGACTTCGACCGCGAGGCCGCCCGGCGGCCGGGCAGCACCGCGGGGCGCGCGCCGCTCGGCGTGCTCGAGGCCAGCCGGCACTCCAACGGCTGGACGGAGGGCTGCCGTCCGCGCCACGCCTGGGACACGGTGATCTACGAGATGCACGTCCGCGGCTTCACGCGGCGGGCGAACTCGGGTGTGGCGCCCGAGCGCCGCGGGACGTTCGCCGGCGTCATCGACAAGATCCCCTACCTGCTGGACCTCGGCGTGACGGTCGTCGAGTTGCTGCCCGTCTTCCAGCGCGATCCCCAGGAACGAAACTACTGGGGCTACATGCCCCTCAGCTTCTTCGTCCCGCACGCGCAGTACGCGGCCGCCGGCACGCCGGAAGCGGCAATCGACGAGATGCGGGAGATGGTCGGCGCGTTGCACGAGGCCGGCATCGAAGTCGTCCTCGACGTCGTCTACAACCATACCGTGGAAGGAAACGAGCACGGGCCGACCTACAGCTACCGCGGGATCGACAACCTCGCGTACTACCTGATGCAGGTCGATCGCAGCCAGTACCGCAACGACGCCGGGACCGGGAACGTGCTGCACACGGCGAACATGGCGGTCCGCAAGATGGTGGTCGACAGCATGCGGTTCTGGGCGCGCGAGATGCACGTCGACGGGTTCCGCTTCGACCTCGCGTCGATCTTCACCCGGCGGACCGACGGGTCGATCGACCTGCACGACCCGCCGATGATCTCCTCCATCAACGCCGATCCGGACTTCCGCGAACTGCGGCTGATCGCCGAGGCGTGGGACCTCGAGAGCTACCAGCTCGGGCGGCGCTTCCCCGGCGTCGGGTGGTACCAGTGGAACGACCGGTTCCGCGACGAGGTGCGGGCCTTCGTCCGCGGGGACCGCGGCACGGTCGGCAACCTCATGACACGGCTCTACGGCAGCGCCGACCAGTTCCCGGACGGGTTGCTCGACGCCTACCACGCCTACCAGAGCGTGAACTTCGTCACGGCCCACGACGGGTTCTGCCTGTACGACCTCGTGTCGTACAACGAGAAGCACAACCTGGCCAACGGCGAGGAGAACGCCGACGGGGCGAAGAACAACCTGAGCTGGAACTGCGGTCACGAGGGCGACGAGGGAGCGCCCCCCGAGGTGCTGGCGCTGCGCCGGCAGCAGGTGAAGAACTTCTGCGCGCTGCTGTTCCTCTCGAACGGCACGCCGATGCTCCTCGCCGGCGACGAGTTCATGCAGACGCAGGGCGGCAACAACAACCCCTACAACCAGGACAACGAGACCACCTGGCTCGACTGGTCCAGGCTCGAACGCCACGCGGACGTCTACCGCTTCTTCAAGATGATGATCGCGTTCCGCAAGGCGCACCCGTCGATCGGACGGAGCCGTTTCTGGCGCGACGACATCAGCTGGTACGGCGTCGGGCCCAAGGTGGACTGGAGCGACGAGTCGCGCCAGCTCGCCTGCTGCCTGCACGGGGCGTCGCAGGGGGACCGCGACCTCTACGTGATGTTCAACGCCGGCGCCGCGGACCTGAAGTTCCGGGTGCAGGAGGGAAGCGCGGCCGAGTGGGTGCGCGTCGTGGACACCGCGCAGCCCTCGCCGCAGGACATCGTGCCCGAGGACCAGGCCGCCAGGATGAAGTCGATGACCTGCCCGGTCCGCGCGCGGTCCGTCGTCGCGCTCGTGCGCAACCGCGGCACGGCGCCTCAAACCGGCCGTTAGCTGGCAACTGGCAGCGGAAGGGCAGCCAGCAGGTGATTCCCGCCGGCTGCCCCCGAAGGTGAAATCCGCTGTCAACCATCCCGGTCCCCGACTACGGACCGTGATCCGCTGACCGCTGACTACTGTCCAAACTCATCCTCGAGCACCTCGACCTTCGTGGCGTAGGTCTTCCCGCCCACCGACAGCGTGGCGAGATAGGCCCCCGGCTCGACGACCTGCCCGCCGAACCCTCCGCGCCCGCCGCCGCCTCCGCGCCCCTGGCCGCCGGCGACCGGGGTGAGGCGGAAGTCCCACTGCACGCGGTTGAGGCCGGCGGTCTTCGGGGCCTCGAACGTCCTGATCACCTTGCCGGAGTAATCGCTGATGGTGAGCTTGACGTCGCCGGCCGCCGCGGCCTTCAGGTAGTAGCTGATGGCCACGCCCGGGGCCGGGTTCTCGCCGGCGAAATTCTTCGCGCCGCCGATCGACCGGCTCAGCGTGATGTCGGTCTTCCACTCGGTCCCCGGCCGCACGTCGAACAGGTGGGCGTCCTCCTTCATCACCTCGTCGCTGAGATCCTGGAGCGCCGTGATGTCGTCGAGGATGTAGATGCTCCGCCCGTGGGTCGCGACGATGAGGTCGTTGTCCCTCGGGTGCACCATGACGTCGTCGATGCGGACGGTGGGCATCCCGTTCATGAACCGCTTCCACTCGGCGCCGCCGTTCAGCGAGACGTAGAAGCCGTACTCGGTGCCCAGGTAGAGCAGGTTCTTGCTCTTCGGGTCTTCCTTGATGACGTTGACGTTGCCGACCGCCGGCAGGTTGCTCGCGAGCGCCTTCCACGTCTGCCCGTAGTCGCGCGTCACGAAGACGTAGGGCTTCATGTCGTCGGTCCGGTGGCCGTCGAAGGAGACGTAGCAGGTGGCGGCGTCGAAGTGCGAGGCCTCCACGCGCGAAACGTGGGTCTCCTTGGGCACGCCGGGCACGTTGTCGACCACGTTCTTCCACGTCTGGCCGCCGTCGCGCGACACCTGGACGTTGCCGTCGTTGGTGCCGACCCAGATCACGCCGGGCATGGCCGCCGACTCGCTGATCGTGACTATGCTGCTGAAGGCGCCGGCGCCGTCGTGCTTGGACGCCATCGGCGCGTCGCCGGGGACGCCCATGATCGGCCGCACGAAGCGGCTGATGTTCTTCGTCAGGTCGGGCGAGCCCAGGTAGGTGTCGCCCCGGTCGTACGACCGGAACAACTCGTTGGCGCCGATGTAGACCGTCCTGGGGTTGAACGGCGACAGGAGGATCGGCGTGTTCCAGAAGAACCGGTACTGCGTGCCTTCGGGCGGCGCGGGCAGGATGTTCCCGCGCTGCGCCATGGCGAACGCCGCCGTCGCCGGGCCGGCCGGTGCGACGGCCGGGGCCTGACCGGCTGTCGCGGCGCCTCCCGCCTGGCCGCGCTGGCCCTGCGGCGGCCGTGCTGCCGCGGCCGCGCGCGGCTTGATGCTGGTCGGCCGCCCGCCGCGCAGGTCGACGCGCTGCACGGCGCCGTCCTGCGACTCGACGTAGATCGTCGACCAGTCGGTCGGGTCCGCCTGCGTGTAGAATCCGTCGCCGCCGCCGACGCGGAACCACTCGGCGTTGGTGATCCCCTCGCTGCTTCGCGTGGCGCTCGGGCCGCCCCACGTGCCGTTGTCCTGCAGGCCGCCGTACACGTAGTACGGCTTCCGCATGTCGGCGCTGATGGCGTAGAACTGGCCGACCGGCACCGTGTTGACGAACTCCCAGGTGTCGGCCTGGTCGTAGCTGACGTCGAGGCCGCCGTCGTTGCCGATGATGATGTGCTTCGGGTTCTTCGGATCGATCCACAGGGCGTGGTGGTCGGTGTGTGCGATCCCCTGCACCACCTTGAACGTCTTGCCGCCGTCAACCGACTTGTGGAAGGGCGCGCCGCACGTGTAGACGATCTGGTCGTTGGTCGGGTCGACCCGAATCTGGCTGTAATACATCGGCCGATCGTTGTTGTTGCTCATCAGCTTCCAGGTCTTGCCCCGATCGTCCGACCGCCACACGCCGCTCTTCTTGGGGTCGGGAGGCGGAGGCGGCTGGCCGGCTGCGGCGCCGCGCTGGCCGCCGCCCCCACCACCACCGCCGCCGCCGCGCGCGCCGGCCACCGCTTCCTTGCCGTCGGGCCCGACGTTCGCGCCGGTGCCGGGCGAGGCGCCGACCTCGATCTGCGCGTAGAGCACGCCGGCCTTCGAGCGGGCCGCCGAGAGGCCGATCCGCCCGAGCATCCCCTCGGGGAAGCCGTTGCCGGCGATCCGCGTCCAGGACTTGCCGGCGTCCGCGCTCTTCCACACGCCGCTGCCCGGGCCGCCGCCGTTGAAGCCCCACGGCACGCGGCGCCGCTGGTAGGACGCGGCGTACAGCGTCTTCGAGTCGAACGGGTCGATCACGATGTCGGTGAACCCCGTGTCGGCGTCGATCACCTTGACCGCGGTCCACGTCTTGCCGCCGTCGACCGTCTTGTAGACGCCCCGCTCGGGGTTCGGCCCGAACAGGTGGCCGAGGACCGCGACGTAGACGATGTTCGAGTCCTTCGGGTCGATGACGATGCGGGCGATCGACTGCGAGTCCTCGAGGCCCATGTGGGCGAACGTCTTGCCGCCGTCGACCGACTTGTAGATGCCGTCGCCGAACGACGAGCTCTGGCGGTTGTTCGCCTCACCGGTGCCGACCCACAGGATGTCCGGGTTGCGCTGATCGACGGCGAGCGCGCCGATCGAGCAGACCGGGTAGGTGTCGAAGATCGGCGTCCACGTGGTGCCGTTGTTGGTGGTCTTCCAGACGCCGCCGGTGGCGAAGCCGATGTAGATGGTCGAGGGGTCCGACTCGACCACCGCGAAGTCGTCGATGCGCCCGCCCATGCTGGCGGGGCCGATCGAACGGAACCTGAACGCCTTGAGCAGCGGGTCGTCCGACTGGTTGATCACCGGGCGGGCGGCGGGCGCGGCCTGTGCGGGCGCCGCGGCCTGTGCGGTCGGCGGCGCCTGTGTCGGACGCTGCGGGGCCTGCGCCGCGGTCCCCACCCAGAACAGGGCGAGGCACGAGGCGGTGGCCACGAGCAAGCGGATACGCAATCGTGGAGTCATCGATTGGCCCTTTCGGTAGAGAGACAACGCTCGGTTGGCAACTGATATTAGGCGGCATCATACCGCAAGGCCTGGCGACGCGCGCTCCCAGTTCCTCGAGCGCGCACCGGCGGTTGATGGCGCCGTCCACCGCCGGAAATCCGGCAGCGATCGTGCGCCGCGGGCCGGTCCAGCCAGCCCGGCCGGCGGCGATCCGCTGAATTGGGCTGGATTATCCACGGATTCTCGCGCGGGCCGGTCGCTGGCAACGTGATTGCTTGCAAGTGCTGTCGGACTTCATTACATTCTCGGCATCCAGCTGGACCAGCCGTCCCGTGACCATCCGGACGCCCGGTCGTCTTCCGGGCGTCGGTGGAGGAATTCTCGATGAGCGGTGCGCTCAAGAACAAGGGGCACCTCGCCCGCATGGCGGGGCTGTTCGTCGTCGGCATCGTGGCGTTCCTGGTCCTCAGGTGGTGGATGGTGCCGGCCAGTTTCGGCACCTACGGCCATTACCGGGCCGCGGCGCTCGACGACATCCGCGCGCGGCCGATGCACTACGCCGGGCGCGCCGCCTGCGAGGACTGCCACGCCGACATCGTCGCCCAGCGCAAGGGAAGCCGGCACGAGCGGATCGGCTGCGAGGCCTGCCACGGGCCGCTGCTGGCGCACGTGGAGGCCGGCGGCGAGAAGAAGCCGGCGCTGCCCGATACCCGCGTGCTGTGTCCGCGGTGCCATGCCGCCAGCCCGTGGAAGCCGAAGGGGTTCCCGCAGGTCGTGGTGGCCGAGCACAGCCCCGAGGGACCCTGCACCGCGTGCCACAAGGCGCACGCGCCGAAGATCTCCTGAGCCCGGAGCAGCCATGAATCCCGACCGACGGAAGTTCCTGTTCGACACCGGCA
This sequence comes from uncultured Acidobacteriota bacterium, assembly GCA_963776495.1. Taxonomy (GTDB): domain Bacteria; phylum Acidobacteriota; class Vicinamibacteria; order Vicinamibacterales; family Fen-181; genus FEN-299. The sequence continues at coordinate 1,056,775 of CAVZMW010000006.1, forward strand.
AGCTCCTCGTCCTCACGGCCTCGGCGTCGGTGGCGTGGGAGGCCATCCTCGCCGGCACGCCCGAGACGGCGCCCAACTACACGATGACCGACCACTGGTGGGGCATGGTCGTCGACATCGAGCAGTGCATCGGCTGCGGCAACTGCGTGCGCGCGTGCAAGGCCGAGAACGGCGTGCCCCTCGACCCCCGGTTCTTCCGGACGTGGGTGGAGCGGTACCGCGTGGTGCCGGAGGATCTCGAGCACCCGACCGTGGATTCGCCGAACGGCGGCTACGACGGGTTCCCCGACAAGGGGGGCGCCGACGCCGATCCGACCGCGAAGCACTTCTTCGTGCCCAAGCTGTGCAACCACTGCGCGGAGTCGCCGTGCACGCAGGTCTGCCCGGTCGGCGCCACCTTCATGAGCCCCGACGGCGTCGTGCTGATCGACCGGGAATACTGCCTGGGCTGCCGCTACTGCGTGCAGGCGTGCCCGTACGGCTGCCGGTTCATCGACCCGAGGACCGAGACGGCCGACAAGTGCACGCTGTGCTACCAGCGCATCACCAGGGGACTGACGACCGCGTGCTGCGAGACCTGCCCGACCGGCGCGCGTCAGCTCGGCGACCTGAAGAATCCGAAGGACCCGATCCACAGGTTCCTGCGCGAGCACCACGTGCTCGTGCTGAAGCCGCAGATGGCGACGGGCGCCAAGATCTACTACAACGGCCTCGACGGCTCGGTGAGGTAGGAGGCGGAGGACACCGATGGGAAGCGTGTTGCCGGCGGTCCAGGGGTTCATGTACCCCAACGAGGTGGAGCTCCAGTGGAGCGTCCTCATCGTGCTCTACCCGTACATCACGGGCCTCGTCGCGGGCGCGTTCATCCTGGCGTCGCTCGAGCGCGTCTTCAACGTCGAGGCGGTCAAGCCGACCTACCGCCTGGCGCTGCTGACCGCCCTGGCGTTCCTCCTGGTGGCGCCGCTGCCGCTGCAGCTGCACCTCGGCCACCCGGAGCGGTCGCTCGAGATGTACCTGACGCCGCACACCACGTCGGCGATGGCGATGTTCGGCTTCGTGTACCTCTGGTACCTGATGGTCGTGCTCGTCCTCGAGATCTGGCTCGACTACCGGAAGGAGATCGTGCTGACCTGGCGCGAGTCGCGCGGCGCGAAGCGCGCGCTCTACGGGGCGATGGCCCTCTGGTACGACAACATCAGCCCCGAGGCGCTCGCGATCGACGACCGGGTGGGCAAGGCGATCACCGTCATCGGGATCCCGTCGGCGTTCATGCTGCACGGCTACGTCGGGTTCATCTTCGGGTCGATCAAGGCGAACCCGTGGTGGTCCACGCCGCTGATGCCGATCGTCTTCCTGTTCTCGGCCATCGTGTCGGGCATCGCGGCCGTCATGCTCGTCTACATGGTGACGGCCTGGTGGCGCGAGCGCCGGTTCGACATGGCGTGCCTCGACACGATCGGGCGGTACCTGTTCTACGCGTTCGTCATCGACTTCTCGCTCGAGATGCTCGACCTCATCCACCGCATCTACGAGGCCGACGAGTCGTTCCGCGCGCTCGACTTCATGGTGCACACCCAGCTGTGGGTGTCGCAGGTGATCGTGCAGATCCTGGTGGGCACGCTCGTGCCGATCTTCATGCTCGGCGCGGTGCAGCTGCTCCGGATGAGCGAGACGGTCAGGCGGCGGATCTACGCCGTGGCCGGCACGCTGACGCTCATCGGCATCTTCGCGATGCGCTGGAACGTCGTCATCGGCGGGCAGCTGTTCTCGAAGAGCTTCCTCGGCTACACGGCGTACAAGATGACGTGGGCGACGCGCGAGGGGCTGCTGCCGGCCATCTTCCTGATGATCCTGCCGCTCGGGATCCTCTACGTGCTCGTGAAGCTGCTGCCGCCGTGGCGGTCGGGGCGACGCGGCGACGTTTCGGTCATGTAGTCGCCGCGGCGATCGGCCTTCGGCTATCGACCTTCGGCGATCGGCTCTCGACTTTCGGTCGTGCCACGTGTCCACCGGTGGGGCACGGCTTCACCCCTCGACGACGGTCGCGGTGCCCTGAGCATGTCGAAGGGCGCCGGCCGGGAAGAACGGCCTGCCCGGTCGGCGTGCCGACGCGAACCATCCGTCCCGACCAGCTCGTCAGTTGGGCGGGCGGCCAGGGGGCGATTTCTGGGCCGAACGGCCCTCGTATCCCTTTACAATCGAAAGTACCTCAAGAGTGCGAGCCCCCACTCGTGGCCAGAGCGTTGGCTCGGGCACGAGCGGGTCGTTTGAGCGCGTCCCGTGTCGGTCAGGGGCGTGCTCCGATCGACCGCGCTGCGGGCTCGTATTCCGCTGGCTTCGCGCCGACAGGCTGAGCCATGTGAAGACGCGCGTTCCCGCCCTGCTCGTCGCCCTGCTGACGGTGGCCGTCGTCGCGGCCCAACCGCGACGCCCGTCCGGGCTTTCGTCCGGGCCGGGGCGTTCGCCATCGCCGATGCCCGCCCCGCTGGCGCGCGCCCGTGAGGCAGGACGTCCCTTCATCCGCTTCTATACGCCGAGTGATTACGGCGCGAGGGAGCAGAACTGGGCCGTCGCGCAGGACGATCGCGGGGTCATGTACGTCGGCAACAACCTCGGTGTGCTCGAATACGACGGGGTGACGTGGCGGCTCATCAAGGTACCCAACGAATCGGTCGTGCGCTCGCTGGCGAAGGACGCTCATGGCCGCATCTACGTGGGCGCGGTCGGTGAATTCGGCTACCTGCAGCAGGACGCCTCCGGCCGGACGCATTTCGTCTCGCTGCTCTCGCACGTGCCGGCCGGGAACCGCGCCTTCGGCGACGTCTGGCGCACGCTGCTGACGCCGGAGGGCGTCTATTTCCAGTCGCAGCAGTACCTGTTTCGCTGGGCGGACGGCGGGGTCCGCGTCTGGAAGCCGCGGACGCGCTTCTACCGGGCCGGCGTCGCGCACGGCGTGCTCTACATCGGCGAACCCGAGACCGGACTGATGCGGATGGTTGGCGACACGCTGCGGGCGGTCCCCGGCGGCAGGCCGTTCGTCGATGAGGGCTACCCTGTCATCCTGCCCTACGACGGCGGCAAGGTCCTCGTCGGCACGCACGCCAACGGCCTCTTCCTCCTCGGCGACACCTCGGCAACGCCGTTCCCGACCGAGATCGACGAGTGGCTGCGCACGATGAATCTGTATCGCGGAGCCGCTCTGCCGGATGGGACCTACGCGCTCTCGAGCACCAGCGGCGGCATCGCGATCATCGATCGGCAGGGGCGGTTGCAGCAGGCCCTCAATGCGTCCACGGGGCTGGAGCAGCAGGCCTACTACGTCACGGCCGACCGGCAGGGCGCGTTGTGGCTGGCCCTCGACGACGGGATCGCCAGGGTCGAAACGCCTTCGCCCTTCTCCGTCTTCGACCGGACGTCCGGTCTGGTCGGCACGGTGGGGTTCATCCGCCGTCACCGCGGCACGCTGTACGCGGCGACGACCAAGGGCGTGTTCTACCTGGCGCCGGCGGGATCCACACTGGGCCCGACCGGCGCGCGGCGGACGACCGCGGGCTTCGTCCCGGTCGACGGCATCGGGTCGAACGTGCAGTCGTGGTGGCTGCTCACCTTCGACGATCCGTCCGGGCGGACGCCGCCGCAGCTTCTGGCGGCGACCAGCGACGGCGTGTACCGCATCGACGGGCACGTGGCGGTCCCCATTCGCCGGTCGGTCGACGGATCGCTTCAGGCCGGAGCCCTGTACGTCTCGAAGACGAATCCCAGCCGGGTCTTCGTCGGGTTGTTCGATGGCCTCGCGTCGATGCGCTTCGCGGGCGGCAGGTGGGTCTTCGAGGGGAGGATTGCGGGCGTCGGCGACGAGATCCGCACGATTGCAGACGCGGGCGACGGCCGGCTGTGGCTGGGGACGGCGGCCAACGGTGTCCTGCGGCTCACCTTCCGCGCGCCCGCAGCCGGCGATCGAAGCGGCGCCCTGCGGCCGAATCCCCGCGTCGAGCGCTTCGGTGCCGCGAGCGGCCTGCCGCCCACGGGCATCATGGTCTCGACGGCGGCCGGCAGGCAGTACTTCGCCTCGGAAGAGAGCTTCTACCGCTTCGAGTCTTCGACCAGCCGCTTCGTGCGCGATGACACGTTCAAGCTCGTGAGCGTCAATCCAACCGGCTACGGCGGCAATCTCTCGGAGGACGCGCAGGGAAACGTGTGGGTCGGCTTCGGGGGCGAGTGGGCGCTCGAACGGCGACAGCCCGACGGCACCTACAAGCTGGAGAAGCAGCCGTTCCTGCGGCTGGCGGGCATCGAGACCGAGGACAACTATGCCGACGCCGACGGCGTCGCCTGGTTCGGTGGCCGCGACGGGATCGTCCGCTACGACCCCGCCGTGCACAGGGCTGACGCCGCGAACTTCTCCACGCTGATCCGGCGCATCGTCGTCAGCCGTGTCGGCGCCCCGCCCGTGGCCGCCGGACCGGGCGGCGTTCCCCGGTTGAAGTACAAGGACGACGCGGTTCGCATCGAGTTCGCCGCGCCGAGCTTCGACGACGATGCCGACAACCGGTTCCAGGTACTACCTCGAAGGCCTCGAGACGGGGTGGTCCGCGTGGGGACTCGAAACCAGCCGCGACTACACCAACCTGCCGCCGGGCGACTACCGCTTTCGCGTGCGGGCGCGGAACGTCTACGACCAGGTCGGGCGCGAGGCGGTGTATTCCTTCACGATCCTCCCCCTTGGTACCGCACCTGGACGGCCTACGGGTTCTATGTCCTCGCGTTCGCCCTCGGAGTCTTCGGCGTCGACCGCCTGCAGCGGCGGCGGCTCATCAAGCGCGAACGCGACCGCGCGGACCTGCGCGAGGCCCAACTGCGCGCCGACTCCGCCGAGGCGCTGGCGCGGGCCGAAGGGGAGCGCACCCGCAACGTCGAGTTGCTGAGCGAGATCGGCAAGGAGATCACCGCGTCGCTCGACTTCGACACGATCTTCCTCCGGCTCTACGAGTGGGTGAACCAGTTCGCCGACGCCGCCGTGTTCGGCGTCGGCCTCTACGACGAGGGAAGGCAGGTCATCGACTACCGCCTCGCGATCGAGGACGGAAAGCACTACGCGCCCTACACGCGGGACATGGCCGACAAGGACCAGTTCCCGGTATGGTGCATCGAGCACCGCAGGCCGGTGTTCGTCAACGACGTGGCCACCGAGTACCTCGCGGTACCTGTCGCGGCGCGACGACGCCCAGCGCCCGCTCGAGGACGGTTCGATGTCGCGCGCCCCGGCCTCGCTCATCTGCCTGCCGCTCATGAGCCAGGACCGGGTGATGGGCGTCATTACGGTTCAGAGCTTCAGGCGGCACGCCTACACCGAGTACCACCTCAACCTGCTGCAGAACCTGGCGGCCTACACGAGCATCGCGCTCGACAACGCCGGCGCCTACCGGCAGCTGAACGAGCAGGCGCGCGAGATCCGGCAGCGGGCGGCCGAGCTGGCCACGATCGACAACATCAGCCGCGCCCTCGCCTCCGAGCTGGAGGTCGGCGCGCTGATTCCGCTCGTCGGCGACCAGGTCCGGCGGGTGTTCGACGCGCAAATCGCCTACGTGGCGATCTACGACAAGGCGACGAGCACGATCTGCTTCCCATACGGGTACGGGGACGAGTTCCCCTCCCTGCCGCTCGGCGTCGGCATGACGTCGCGGATCATCCAGACGGGCGAGCCGCTGCTCATCAACGAGGACCTCGGCGCGCGCGCCGCGCAGCTGAACATCCAGCGCACGGGGGCCGCGGCCAAGTCGTACCTCGGGGTGCCCATCCCGGTCGGCACCGAGGTCATCGGCGTGCTCAGCGTCCAGAGCACCGAGGCCGAGGGGCGGTTCACCGAGGCCGATCTCCGGCTCCTCACGACGATCGCCGCCAACGTCGGCGTGGCGATTCACAACGCGCGGTTGTTCGAGGAGACTCGGACGGCCAGGGCCGCGGCCGAGGAAGCCGACGCCGCCAAGAGCGCCTTCCTCTCGACCGTCAGCCACGAGCTGCGCACGCCGCTCACCTCGGTCCTCGGCTTTGCGAAGGTCATCAGGAAGCGGCTCGACGACCGCGTCTTCAAGGCCGTGGCCACCGACGACGCGAGGCTGCGGCAGACGATCCGGCAGATCGGCGAGAACCTGGACGTCGTCGTCAGCGAGGGGGAGCGGCTCACCCATCTCATCGACGACGTCCTCGACCTCGCGAAGATCGACGCGGGGAAACTCGAGTGGCACATGGAGAACGTCGCGATCGCGGACATCATCGACCGCGCCGCCGCGGTCACCTCGTCGCTGTTCGAGCAGAAGGCGTTCGCGCTCGTCAAGGACGTCGCCCCGGGCCTGCCCGCCGTCGTCGGCGACGCCGACCGGCTGCTGCAGGTGGTCATCAACCTGATCTCGAACTCGGTGAAGTTCACCGACGCCGGGTCGGTGACCTGCCGCGCCAGGCTGCGGGAAGACGGAATCGTCGTCAGCGTGATCGACACCGGGTCTGGCATCGCGGCGGCCGATCAGCCGAAGGTGTTCGAGAAGTTCAAGCAGGTGGGCGACACGCTCACCGACAAGCCGAAGGGCACGGGGCTCGGCCTGCCCATCTGCAAGGAGATCGTCGAGCACCACGGCGGGTGCCTCTGGGTGGAGAGCGAGCTGGGCAGAGGCAGCACGTTCTCGTTCCTGCTGCCGGCGCAGGCGCAGCCGGCCGCCGGGAAGGGGCCGCCGGCGATCGACCTCGTCGTCCGCCAGCTCCGCGACCCATAGCCGCGTCGCCGATCGCGCGCGTTTCCCGAGGGAGGGTCGGATGCCCCAGAGAATCCTGATCGTGGACGACGAAGCGCACCTGCGGATGCTCATCCGGCAGACGCTGGAGGAACTGGAGGACGAAGGCGTCGAGTTGCTGACGGCGGCCGACGGTGAGGAGGCGCTCGCCGCCATCCAGGCCGGCATGCCGCAGCTCGTGTTCCTCGACGTGATGATGCCCAAGCTGAGCGGGTTCGACGTGTGCCGCCGCGTGAAGAGAACGCTCGGGCTGAAGGACGTGCACGTCGTCCTGCTCACGGCGAAGGGCCAGGAGTTCGACAAGCAGAAGGGAGCGGAGGTCGGCGCCGACCAGTACATGACCAAGCCGTTCGACCCGGACGCACTGCTGGCCAAGGCCAGGTTGGTGCTGGGGCTGTGAGGCCGGCATGACGAGAACGACCCTCGGCACGCTGATGCGGAAGCGGCAGGACGTCGCCTCGGTGGTCGGGTCGCTCGTCCGCGGGATCGACGCCGGGATCGCCATCGAGGATGCCAACGGCCAGCTCCTGCTGGGCGAGCGGAACGGGGGGTCGCGCGTCGCCGTGACGCTCGACGGCGAGCCGCTCGGGTGGGTGCTCGGCGGGGCCCTGGCGACGGTGGTGGCCGCCCTGCTCGGGCACCTGGCGGCGGCGGAGGCCGAGCGCAGGACGCTCGCCAACGAGGTCCTGCACCAGTATCGCGAGATCAACCTGATCTACCGCTTCTCCGAGAAGCTGGCCGCGACGCTGGACGTCGAGAAGGTGGCGTGGCTGACGCTCGATGAGGCGCGGCACCTGATCGCCGCGACCGACGGCGCGGTCATGGTGATCGACGACGCGGCCGCGCCGCTTCGGCAGGTGGCGGCGTTCGGTGACGCGTTCGCGACCTCCGCGCTCGACGGCCTGCTGGCCTCGATCGCGGCCGGCGGGCAGGGGGAGATCGTCAACGACGTGCGCGCTGACGGGCTCGGCGCGGGCGGTGGGCGGCCGGTCGCGTCGATGATCTGCACGCCGCTCAGGGTGAAGGAGCGCGTCGCGGGGCTGATCGCGCTTGCCAGCTCGACGCCGGTGACCTACGCGGCGGCCGACCTCAAGCTGCTCAACACGCTCGCGCTGCAGGCCGCGTCGGCCGTCGAGAACGCTCAGCTGTTCGCGCGGACCGTGCAGGCGGCGCGCGACCGCGAACGGCTGGCCGCGCTGCGCAAGGAGCTCGAGGTCGCCAGCCGGATCCAGCGGGCGATGGTGCCGAGCACGTTTCCGACCTTTTCCGATCGGGTCGAGTTCGCCGTGCACGCCAGCATGACGCCGGCAAGGGTGGTCGGCGGCGACTTCTACGACTGTTTCCTGCTCGACGGGGACCGCCTGGGCTTCGTCATCGGCGACGTGTCCGGCAAGGGCATCCCCGCGGCGCTCTTCATGGCGGTCAGCCGGACGCTCATCAAGGCGACCGCCCGCACGGCGGTCTCGCCGGAGATCTGCATCGAGCGGGTGAACCGAGTGCTGGCCTCGGAGGCGGTGCCGAGCATGTACGTCACGGTGTTCTACGGCGTGCTCGACACGCGCACCGGCCACGTGGCGTACTGCAACGCCGGGCACAATCCGCCGTGCGTGCTGCGCGCCGACGGGTCGGTGACGCCGCTCGCCCAGACGGGCGGGACGGTCGTCGGGCTCTTCGAGCAGACGCCCTACGAGGCCGGCCACCTCGATCTCGCGGCCGGCGATGGACTCTTCGCCTACACGGACGGCGTCACCGAAGCCTCGAATCTCGCGGAGGAGGAGTTCACGCTCGTCCGCCTGCAGCAGTGCCTGGGGCGGTGCGGCCGGCTCGACCTCGACCAGGTCATCCGCGCCGTCGGCGAGGAGGTCGCGGCCTTCGTGGGTGACGCGCCCCAGGCCGACGACATCACCATGCTGGCGCTCCGATACCTGGCGCCGCACGGGACGGTGTCCGAGGTGGGCAGGGGCGCGCGCGGGGCTGGAGACGTCTGGAACGGCTCGTCGACAATCGACACGTGACCCATTCGCAACGACGGTGGCCGTTCAAGACGTCTAGCGGTGCTGGGGCGCGTGTGTCTTCTCGATCCCCGCGAGAAAGTCCTTCAGATACCCCTGCCAGATCGCGGGCCACGAGTGCGTGCCGTGGCCGCGCGTTTCGGACGTGATGGGCAGCAGCACGTACTTGCCGCGCGCGACGCGCGGCATCAGCTTCTCCATCAGGCCGAGCTCCGGCGGGTTGATGAGGTCGTCTGCCGAGTTGATGGCGAGAAGCGGCGCCGTGATCTTCTCGAGCGCGACCGACGGGTCGTACTCCCGTGACGAGTCGAACTGGTAGAGCATGTCGTTGGCGTCCACGCCGTTGCCTCGCGATCGGAGCTGCTGGACGAGGAGCGCGTCGGCGGCGTCGCGGGTGGGCGCGTCCTTCTGCGCCTGCACGGTGGAGCCGGCCATCAGGGTGAGGATCTTGACCGCGCACTGGAGGCCGGGCGGCTGGGCCGTGTAGTCGCCGCCGTTCCACGCCGGGTCGTTGCGGACAGCGTCCATGAGCATCTTGCGCCACATCCGGTTGCGGCCCGCGATCTGCGTGGGCACGCTCGCGAGCGGCACCAGGCCGTCCATGAAGTCCGGGTAGGCCTCGCCCCACATCCACGTCTGCATGCCGCCCATCGACGTGCCCATCACGAGCTCGAGGTGGTTGACCTTCAGCCCCTCGGTCACCAGCCGGTACTGCGCCGTCACCATGTCGGCGTAGGTGTAGCGAGGGAAATGAGCGTGCAGGCCGTCGCTCGGCTTGCTGCTCTTGCCGTGGCCGATCCCGTCGGGCAGGATCAGGTAGTGCGTCCGCGCGTCGAGCAGCTGCCCGGGCCCGAACAGCACGTCAGCGAAGTTCCGGCTCAGGAACTGCTGCCCGGTCCCGCCGGTGCCGTGGAGGATGATCACGGCGTTCCGGACGACGCCGCTGGCATCGCGCCGGGGCTCGCCGAGCGTGACGTAGTGGAGCTTCAGCTCCGGCAGCGTCTCGCCGGTCGTGAGGTGGAAGTCGTGGATGACGAAATCGCCGGCCACCGGCGCGGGCCGCGCGGCAGGCGCCGGCTGGGCCTGGGCGGAGCCGACACCGGCGGACAGGGCAACGGCGAAAGACAGCGCTGCGAGGAGGTGCTTCATCCCCGCAGCGTAGCTGCAGGGCGCGCCGAAATCAATGCTCGCGAGCCGGCTTCGGGCTCCCGGCTTCGGGCTTCGGGCTCCCGGCTTCGGGCCGGCTCACTCCTCACGCAGCAGCATCAGAACATCCGCCCGCCCGGCCGCTCTTGCCGGAATGAACGACGAAATCGCACCAGCGGCCGTCAATATACCCATGACGCTCAGCGCGGCCATCCAGTCGATGGGTCGAACACCCGTCACGAGTGCTGCCGCGAGCTTCGCAGTGGCCACGCCGAAACCCAGTCCGACCGCGCCGCCGACGGCTACGCGGCGAACAGTCGTCATCACGACGCCCACGACGAGCACCTGCGGTGAAGCGCCCAGCGTGGCGCGGACCGCGGCATCGCGGGCACCTCGACGGACGCTCTCACTTGTCAGGCAGAACACCCCGAAAGTGCCGAGACAGAAGCTGGACAGGGAGAGGAGGGTCAGTAGCGTTGCCTGCGAGCGAACCTGCGCCGTCGTCTCGGAATACCGCTCACGTGCGAGCGTGACTTGCAGTGGGCCCTTTACGCCGGTTGTCCGTCGTATGACGTCAACAATCGCCCGAATCTTCGAGCCGGCTGAATGTGGGGTGCGCACGACTACCGAGGACAGGTTCTCGCGGTCAGGCCTGTAAATGTAAGGTGTGGGACCAGCCGCCCCTGGGCCATCGCCCCAGATATTGGAAACAATCCCGATGACCGAGGCGCGCACCCCGTTCACGTAGACACTGGTTCCCACCGCGCTGGAGCGATCGATGCCCAGCATCTGGGACAGTCGGAGGCTCAACAGGACAACGTTGCGCTGGGTCGCGAGCTCCTCGTCACTGCCAGACAGAATGCGACATCCGACGGTCCGGAAGTAACCTCGTGAAACTTCAAGCTCAACGCCGTTGCAATCCCGCATCTCGTCTAGGTTCCTGGGAGCGTGCGCCAGAACCGACACAACGGCCTTGCCGACCCCGACCGGCACATCACCCCGAGCGACATCCACGACGAACGGCATCTGTCCCAGGCCTCGTCTCATCAACTCGAAATCGCTCGGGCCGAAGCGCCGTACGTCAGTCGGAAGCGCTACCCCCACCACCTGTTCCGTATCGATGCCGATGTCGAGAGCCTTCGCATCTGCCAACGCGTGAACGGTGACAGCCGCCAAGTACAGCAACCCGCCTACCAGGGCGACCTGCGCGACGAGCATCGCCGAGCGGAGCCCGGAGTAGCTGAGCCCACCCACGACGGGGAGTCGTCCCCTCAGGCCTGCCATCAGGTCGTGCCGCCGGAGGAGCAGCAGCGGACCCGCAGCCAGACAGGCAGAGCCGGCGACGGTCAACGCCCCCAGGTAGAGGACGGCGCGATGGTCGACCACGATAGGCTGGCCACGTGTGACTTCCGGCGGGAGCAGGCGAGCAAAGATTCGCACGGCAGGTTCGAGGACGACCAGCGCAATCAGAGCTGCGCCCGCGCTCAGGAGGGAGGTCTGAAACAGCCAGCAGAGCGCAAGACGCCGTTGACCTGCCCCGAGAGCCGCTCGGAGAGTGAGGCTCCGCCAGGAGTCTCCGGCTTGGGCGGTCTGCAGTGCGGCGAGGTGCACCCACCCGATAAGGAGCGTCAGGGCTGTGGCGATGAATAGCGCTACCACCCCTCCCGTACCCGAGGGCCGGAAGTACTGCCGCAGTGGGCTTGCGAGCAGCGAGACGGCTGGCGGACCTGGCAAGAACAGGGGCGCTGTGCGGTCGACTCGAACGATTGCCTGCAGATACTCCATGTGCAGACCGGCCGCGGGGTGCGGCGTATCTGGAACCCACACGTTCGTGCCCCTGGGCAGGTCGAAACCGCGCGGTGCGACACCAACGACCTGCACTGACCGTCCGCCCAGCAGAAGTGTCTTGCCAACCACGTCTCTCGATCGGCCGAACCGAGCGCCCCAGAGTGCATCGCTTATGACGACGGGGTACGGATCGACGGCGAGCGCGTCAGTCTTCGCGAGGGTTCGACCAGCTTGAGCAGCGACCCCTAACGTTTGGAAGAACCGAGCGGTGACCGCTGTCGGGCGGAGCGCTTCCGCTTCGCTGAATCGCCGCTCGAAGAAGCCGCCCTCGGTATAGGCGGCCGCCGACCGCACCCCCGAGAGCTCCGACAACTGCTCGAACTGGTCAGAGGCGATCGTGCCGGGTCGGTTTGGCACGACGACCGATCGGGGCCCGACGACGAAGAGTTGCTCGGGCTGACGGACCGGATACTCCCTGAGCAGGACGCCGTCCGCGATCACAAAGAGCCCCGCCGTGATGGCCAAGCCGACAGCCAGCGTTCCCGCCACGGCCAGCGACGACAGCCACCGACGACGAAGGAACCGGACGGCGAGCCGAAGATCGATTGGCATCAACATGGTCCGGGGAGCGACCGGCTATCGCTGCACGAAGTCAGCGGGTCCGACCCCTTCGTTCACCCGCGTGTCCTGGAACTCGTATACGAAGTCCCCATGCATCCCCACTTGACGCATGGTGAGGCGGCGGGGAAGACGTAGCCCATCCAGCTCACGGTAGTCATCGATCGAGACCCGCCGTGTGCTCTGGCCAATCGTCGTGGCGCCCTGCGTGAGCACGGTGGTCGATCGGGTACTCAAGCGGTCGGTGGGTAACGGGGTCGAAGACCACGACCCGCCTGAAGCCGTCCGGTCCCTCGAAGAGGACCTCCTGCGTGCCAGGAGCAGCGTCGGCGGCCCAAGACGCCTTTAGGGGATATTCCGCGGGAGCCCGCATCAACCAAACGAGGCAGATCTCGATGAATGTCGACCTCGTGGCCTTGTGGGCCCTCTCCCTTATCGGAAGAGTCGGCTCGGGGCGTTGCCAGTAGTCCCTTCCCGCGAGCGTGAACGTGATGCCACCGCGGATTTCCTTGAAGGAGTCGGGCAGGAGCAGCAGGCGCTCCAGTGAGTCGTTTGGAATCCCGCCGATTGTGAGGGTGCCCTTCACGTGGATCGACCGCACTCGCTGAAGGCGGTCTCGCCCGCCCAACGCGCGCCTGGCGGCTGCCAAAACCGCCTGAACGTCGTTGGCCGCCGTAATGCCGAAGATGGTGTCGCCGGTCTTGACCTGCTGGTCACCAACCGCCTGCACCATCGCAGCGGTCTGAACCTCAACCGGCCAAATACAGGACAGGGTCGACACGGCCAATACTGCGTAAGCGGTAAGCCAGGTGCATCTGGCGCGGGCCGCGAGAGCCGGATAGGCTGGCGCTCATGCCTATCGCTGACACGTCCTCGTCGCTCCCTGCGCGCCGCCGCCGTGACGAATCGCCCCAGGAGACACTGTCCCAGTTTCGCCAGAGCGGCTTGACGCAGCGCGCCTTCTGCGAGCAGATCGGCCTTCCTGTCTCGACCCTGCAGTGGTGGCTGTCCCGAGTGCGGCGCGAGGCCGTCGCGGCCCGGCCCGTCGCGTTCGCCGAAATCACGATCCCGGCGATGGCGCAGCCGGCTCGCGCGATCGGTCCGGAGTGGGCCGTCGAGATCGTGACGGCGGCGGGGGTCACGGTCCGGCTGCGTGAGCCGCTACGGCCGGCGGCGGTGGGCGCCCTGCTCCGCGGCCGGCGATGCTGAGCCTGTCGCCCGCGACGCGCATCTTCGTCGCGATCGAGCCGGTGGACATGCGGCAATCGTTCAATGGCCTGTCCGCCGCGGTGCAGGCGGTGCTGGCGCAGGATGTCCTGAGCGGCCATCTCTTCGTGTTCACCAATCGGCGGAAGACGCGCGTCAAGGCGATCTACTGGGACGGCACCGGGTTGGTGGTCTATGCGAAACGCCTGGAGCGGGGCCGATTCGGCTGGCCCGGCGGCGACGGCGCGAGCCGCACGCTGCGTCCCGAGGAGTTGACCCTGCTGCTGCACGGCTGGGAGGGGCGCCCGCGAGCCCACTGGTATCGACGGTGAGCGCGGCGTACTTTTCACTGGACTCCATGCGCGCGTTCAGGCACACTGACGGCCATGACAGACTCGCGGTGTGTGCAGGGCCGCCACGTGACCGCCGTCGACCTCGCGCACATCCGCGCGCTGATCACCGACCATCCCGCGTGGAGTCGGCGCCATCTGTCCGAGGTCCTCTGTGCGGACTGGGACTGGCGCACGAGTGCGGGCCGACTCAAGGACATGGCCACGCGGGCCCTGCTGCTGAAGCTCGAGGCGCAGGGCCTGCTCCAGCTCCCGCCGCGGCGACGCGTGGCCTCGAATCGGATGGCGCGACGCGAGCCGGCGGCGCGGGCCTGGGATCGCGCGCCGATCGCCGCGCCGTTGGCCGCGCTCGGTCCGCTCACGCTCGCCGAGGTGAGTGGCGACCGCACGGCCCGCGCCGAGTTCGGGGCGGCGCTCGCCGCGTGGCATTACCTCGGCTACCGCGGCCCGGTCGGCGAGAATCTGCAATACACCGTGCGCGACGCGCAGGGGCGGCTCGTGGCCTGCCTGCTGTTTGGCGCCGCCGCCTGGGCCTGTCGGCCGCGGGACACGTTCATTGGCTGGGCACGCGAGCAGCGGGCCGCCCGGCTCGCCTGGGTGACGAATAACACGCGATTCCTGATCCTGCCCTGGGTGCGCGTGCCGCACCTGGCGAGTTGGATCCAGGGACGCGTGTTGCGCCGTCTCGCCGCGGACTGGCAGCGCAAATACGGACACCCGATTGTCCTCGTCGAGACGTTTGTCGAGCGCGACCGCTTCGCCGGCACGAGCTATCGCGCCGCGAATTGGCAGGTGGTCGGCTCGACCACCGGGCGCAGTCGGCAGGATCGGTACACGACGCTCCACGTACCGGTCAAAGACGTCTATGTCTATCCGCTGGCCGCCGACTTCCGGGAGGTCCTCGCGGCATGAGCGGCGCGCGCGATCGCCACGCGGCGTCCGAGGCGGCGGCGGCGCCGCCGGCCGAGTTCGCGAGACTGCAGGCGGAGGCCACGGCGCTCCAGGCCGAGACCGCCGTACTGCGCAGGGAGAATGCGCGCCTGCAGGCGGCGCTGGCCGAGGCGCACGCCGTCATCGCCGGCTTGCAGCGCCAGCTGTTTGGCGCGAAGGCCGATCGGCTCACGCCTGAGCAGGAAGCCCAGCTCCTGGCCCTGCAGCGGGACGTCGTCGACCAGGTCCAGCGACCGCGCCCGACCAGCGATGAGGTCCTCACGGAGGACCGGCCCGTCGAGCGCACGCGGCC
The DNA here is from genome assembly GCA_963776495.1 of uncultured Acidobacteriota bacterium. Taxonomy (GTDB): domain Bacteria; phylum Acidobacteriota; class Vicinamibacteria; order Vicinamibacterales; family Fen-181; genus FEN-299. The sequence goes on from CAVZMW010000006.1 coordinate 1,071,923, forward strand.
GCCGCGGCGCGCCCGACAGCCGGTGCCCGACCATCTCGAGACGGAAACCGTCGTGCTCGAGCCCGACGACACGCGGTGCCCGGGCTGCGGGCAGCCGAGTCGGCGCATCGGCGAGGAGGTCACCGAAGAGATCGACCTCGTCCCGGCGAAGCTGATTCGGCGTCGGATCGTGCGGCCGAAATACGCCTGCACGTGCGGCACGGCCGGCGTCGCCATCGCCACGCTCCCGCCGCGCCTGATTCCCCAGAGTACCCTCGGGTTGGGCTTGGCCGTCCACATCCTGTTGACGCGCTACGACGACCATCTCTCGTTCTATCGCCTCGAGCAGCAGTTCCGCGAGCGGCACCACGTCCGCGTCCCGCGCCAGCAGATGGTGCAGTGGGTCGAGCACCTCGCCGACTGGCTCCGCCCGATCACCGACGCCATGTGGACCCAGATGCGGGCCACCGGCTACCTCCAGGTCGATGAGACGCCCGTGCGCGTGCTCGACCCCGACGTCACGGGCAAGGCGGCGCGCGGCTACCTCTGGTTCTACGCCGTGCCCGGCGGCGACGTCTTCCTCGAGTTCGACCGCCACCGCAGTCTCGAGCCGGTGGGCCGCCGCCTCGCGGGCTTCACCGGCACGATCCAGACCGACGCCTACCAGGTGTATCAGGCCCTGGCGCGTCGCGAAACGGGCCTCGCCCGCATCGGGTGCCTCGCGCATCTGCGCCGGCGGTTCTACGCCGCGCTGGCGGATCACGTCCCCGAGGCCGTCTGGTTCATCGGCGAGATCCGGCGGCTCTATCGGATCGAGGACGAGGGACGCCCGCTCAGCCCGGGCGCGCGCCACGCGCTCCGCCAGGACCGAGCGCCCGCGCTCTGGGCGGCGCTGCGCACGAAGGCGGCCGGCCTGCAGCCCAGCGTCCTGCCCCAGAGCTCGCTGGGCAAGGCCCTGTCGTACCTGCTCGACGAATACGACGCGCTGACCGGCTATCTGCGCGACGGCCGGTTCGAGATCGACAACAACCTGGTGGAGAATGACATCCGGCCCACGGCCGTGGGCCGAAAACGGTGGCTCTTCATCGGCCATCCGGATGCCGGCTGGCGCAGTGCCGTCGCCTACACGCTCATCGTCAGCTGTCGTCGGCGCGGGATCAACCCGCAGGACTACCTGACGGATATCTTGCGGCGGCTGCCCACCACGAAGATCACCGACATCAGGACGCTCATGCCAGCCCACTGGCAGCCGGCCCGCGACCTGTAGCTCGCTTACCGCTTACAATACTGCTGTCGCGAGGAGCTTCGTGTTCACCGAAGGGTCTCCATTGAAGACAGCGCACTCAACACAGGACTGCCGTGGTAAAGGGCGGCGACAGGGCACGATGCGCCGCGACGAAGCGTTTGAGGCAGACCGCACGGAAGGCGGCTCGCGGCCCCCGGCGGTGCGACGAGCGTCACGCCAACACTCGCCCGCGACACCGCCAAGAGCCTGAAGCCCGAAGCCTTGAGCCTGGAGCCCGGATTACAGCTGCCGGGCGATCTCGAACTTCACCGTCACCGTCATGTCCACCGGGACCGCCACGCCATCGAGGCGCACCGGGGAGAACCGCCAGAGCCGAATCGCGTCGATCGCGGCGGCCGACAGGTCCGCGTCCGCGCCCGGTTCGGGCTGCAGGTCGCCGACCGAGCCGTCGGCGAGCACGCGCGCGTGGATGACCACGGAGCCCGAGACGCCTGCCGCAGCGGACGCCGCCGGGTAGCGGGGCGCCGCATCGACCAGCTTCCGCGGCGGCGTCACGCAGCCGCCTTCCTGGGAGTCAGCGCACGGATCGCTCGCCGGCGGCTGGCCGACCTGCCGGGGCACCGGGGCCGTCGGGCCGGGCGGCGCCACGCCGGCCGCCGCGGTGACCGCCACGACTTCCTGCAGTGAGCCAAGGGCCAGCACCGCCCGCACTTCCGACGGATTGCCCGCCTCGAGCGGCATGGCCACGCGAGCCGTCTTGAATCCCGGCTTGCTGACCGAGACGGTGTACGCGCCAGCCGCCAGGCCCGAGGCCGAGAACTGGCCGTCTCCTCCCGTGCGTCCTTCGGCGTTGAGACCGGTGGCGGTGTTCGACAGGGCGACGGCCGCCTTCGGCACGGTCCGTCCGAGCTGGTCCACGACCGTGACGACAATCCCGGCGGGCCCACCCGCCTGCGGGCTGGGCGACGTTGACCGCGGCGCCGCGACGGCCACCTGTCTGGGCGCCGGTCCGGCGCTCGCTGGCGCAGCCGTGACCGGTACGGGCGAAGGCGCGGGAGTGGCGGCAGTGGCGGCTGCCGGGCTCGGCGACGCCGAGGCCGCCGGAATGGCCGGGCCGGCCTGCGGCACGCTCGCCGCGGTGAGCGAAAGCCCGGCCAGGGTGACCGTCAGGGCGACGCAGGCCAGGAGCACGATGAGTGCGGGAATGCGGCCGACCGGGGAACGATCCAGTTGAGGGGTCAACATGATGCGGATCCTCCGTTCGAGATCGGATGAGCGCGCCATCGCCGGCGCGGGAAGCAGGGCGCGGCGGCTACGCCGAAACAGCCGCGCGAGGTCGAGCAACTCGGTGGCGTAGGCCGGCGCCGCCACCCCAAGGCTCAGCACGGCGTCGTCGCACGCGTGTTCGCTCTCCAGGCGGAGGCGGTGACACGCGAACCACGCGAGGGGATTGAACCAGTAGACCGATCGGACGCACTCGGCCACCAGGTGCACGGCCCAATCGCCGCGGGCGATGTGCGCCAGTTCGTGGCCGAGGACGACGCGGATGCGTTCCTCGGACCACGCGCCCGCCCCGGCGGGCAGCAGCACCATCGGGCGCCGAAGTCCCCAGGTGAACAACAGCGACGGGTGGGTCGTCTCCAGGATGGCCGGCGGTCTGCCGAGCCCGCAGCGGGCGGCGAGGTCGGCCGCCACGTTGGCCCATCGCGCGTCGCCGACCGGACGGGCCGCGCGCGCGATCCGCACCACCCGCGCCAGGCCGACGGCCAGGATCAACAGGCTGGCGCCGGCGCCGAGGCCCCAGGCCGTCGGAAGGCTGGAGACCAGCCGGGCGAGGGTCGTCCGGTTCGCCTCCGCCGACACGGCCGTCGGCCGGCCGGACTGGTCCGCCGCCTCGGTCAGCGCGAGAGGCGTCGCGGGTCCCACGCGGGGCGCCTCGAAGACCGGCACGTGCCAGGCGGGCACCAGGGGTTCGGCGAGCGGCACCAGCGCGGCGCAGCCGATGGCCGCCGCGAGGATCCGATGGCGCAGCGCGGCCGAGCGCCGGCGGAGAAGCAGGACGGCAACCAGCGCGAGGCAGAGGACGACGGTGCCCTTGATCATCGCCGGCCGTCCTTCCGGGCCTTGGCGACGAGGTCCTCGATCCGCGCCAGGTCGTCGTCGGACAGGCGCGAGGTGTCGCCGCCGAGCAGCGCGACCACCACCTGCTCGGGCGACCCGTCGTAGAAGGTGTCCACCAGGTGCTTGAGCGCCGACTTGCGCGCCGAGTGCCGGGGGACGGCCGGGGTGTAAACGTAGCGCAACCCTTGTTCCTCGTGCCGGACGTGCCCCTTCTCCTCGAGGACGCGGAGCTGCGTGCGGACGGTCGAGTAGTGCGGGTCGCCGGGCATCTCGCCCATCACCTCGGCGGCGGTCGCCCGCCCGCGGCGGTAGAGGATGTCCATGATCTGGCGTTCGCGGCGGGTCAGGGCGGCGTGCGGGGTGGTCGGCATGTGTTAGCTCAGTAGCAGAACGTTATAAAACTAACATCACGCCGCCAGGGCGTCAAGAGGTAATGTGCGGACCCCTTCCGCCGGCACGCCTGACGCGGCCTTCAGCCGTCAGCCTTCGGCCGTCAGCCCTCCGCCTTCAGCCTTCGGTTGGCCCGGGCCCGGGAAGATCAGGCTCGTGCCGTACCCGACGGCCACGCAGACGATGGTGCCGGCCAGCACGTACCACGTCCAGGCGAGCGGCGTGTACGCCTTGACGAGCAGCATGCAGACGAGCGAGACGCCGATCCCGGCCACCGCCCCGGTCTGGTTCGCGCGCCTGGTCAGGATGCCCAGCAGGAAGGCCCCGAGCATCGGGCCGTAGACGAGCGAGGCGATCGACAGGCCCGCCGTGAACACCGACCCCCAGCCGCGCGCCACGATCGCGATCCCGATGAGCACGACGCCCCAGCCGGCCGTGCACCAGCGCGAAAGCGCCAGCAACTGCGCCTCGGTGCGACCGGCGCCCGCCAGCGGCCGGTAGAAGTCGAGCACGGTCGTCGAGGCCAGCGAGTTGAGCGACCCGCTCAGGTTCGACATCGCGGCCGCGAAGACGGCGGCGATCACGAGGCCCGCGATCCCGCGCGGCAGGCTGTGGACGATGAAGACGGGGAAGATCTCGTCGTTGGTCGTGATGGGGGGCAGCGGCGCGTGCTGGTAGTAGGCGTAGAGCATCACGCCGATGGTCAGGAACAGCGCGAACTGGAACAGCACGATGAAGCCGCTCGTGATGAGCGCCTTCTGGCTGTCCCGCTGGTTGCGGCAGGTGAGCAGGCGCTGCACGAGCAGTTGATCGGTGCCGTGCGAGGCCATCGTCAGGAACGTGCCGCCGATGAGGCCGGCCCAGAAGGTGAACGGCAGCCGCGGGTCCCACGAGAACGACAGCCACTCGAACTTGTGCGCGGCCTCCGCGTGCGCGGCGATCGCCGGCCACCCGCCCGGCACCATGTGCAGCAGTTGCCAGGCGGCGAGCAGCGATCCGCCGATGTAGATCACCAGCTGGATCAGGTCGGTCCAGATGACGGCCGCGATCCCCCCTTCGAACGTGTAGACGAGGGTGAGCAGGCCGACCAGCACGATCGACCACAGCCACAGGTTCGGCAGGCCGGGCAGGCTCGAACTGATGACCGCCGCCAGCACGAGCGAGGCCGCGAACACCCGCACCCCCTCGGCGAGCGCCCTCATCGTCAGGAACAGCGAGGCCGCGAAGTGCTTGGTGGTCTCGCCGAAGCGCCGGGCGAGCAGCGCGTAGGCCGTCAGCATCTCCCCCTGGAAGTAGGCGGGGATGAACAGCAGGCTGATAACGAATCGCGCGACGATGTAGCCGAGGACGACCTGGAGGTAGGTGAACGCGCCGCCCTGTTCCGGCCGGGCGTAGACCGTATAGGCCAGCGCCGGCACGCCGATGAGCGTCAGCGTGCTGGTCTCGGTCGCGACGATCGACAGGCTGATGACCAGCCAGTGCGTCCGCCGCGCGCCGACGAAGTAGTCCTTCACCGAGTGGTGGGACTTGCGGAACAGCGTCCCGAAGACGGTGATGCCCACCAGGTAGACGATCAGGACGGCGTAGTCGATGGAGGAGAAGCCCATAGAGACATCTTGCGAAGTACGAAGTACGAAGTACGAAGTGTGAAGTACGAAGTACGACGTCCAGTCCCTCGTCCACGCCGTCATTCGCACTTCTTACTTCTTACGTCGTACTCTGTACTTCGTATTTCTTACTTGGCGCGTTTCGACCCTTCCGGTCGCCGCGTTTGTCACGACGCTCACCGGTTCGCATCCTCGATCCGCTGTCCTCGCCGCAGCATCCACTCGCGGACGTCCGGCCGCGCACGGGCGAGCCAGGTCATGACCTCGTCGTTCTTCACCGTTCGGCGGATCGTCTCGAGCGCCTGGTCTTCGTCACCCAGCAGCGACGCGAGTGCGAAGACACCGAGAGCCGAGCCCTTGGCGTAATCCAACGTGCGAGGGTGCATTCGCAGTTCCACTTTCAACTGATCCTGGAAACGCGACATCTCGCGACGGAGGTACGTGGGGAACCTGACGGTGCAGTCCTGGAAACCCTTGTTGGAGAGACACGCAACGATCGGCAAGATCGGCGAGCAGGCAAAGCAGATATCGTGGTAGTAGGCGAAAGATGGGTCGCCCAGCACGAGTTCCTTGCGTCGGTCGCCGCCAAGATCTCGCAGTTCGAAGCCGCTGGCGTCGCCAGCCTGGTACACCAGAATCTCGCGGGGCTCGGCTGCGTCCATCGTCCAGACGTGCAGGGTCTCGCAGCAATGCGCTGCGCCGCTGTACGAACTCACCAGGAGTTCGAAGGTCTTGTCCCCGTTGAGGTCCGCGCATTCCACTCGCGTGATCCCCCAATCGGCGATCTCGCGCAGGACGCGGCCCTGTCTCTCGATTCTCAGCCGGTTTGGCCAGTAAGTGCTCCAGTCGCCCGACGGATCGGCGGGCTCGATCCGGCTCGGCACCGCCTCGTACGCCCCGCAGGTCAGCGGGGAGTCAGGAGGTGTTCGGGCCTGCGCGCGGGCAGAGCCGTCGAGGAGGACAAAGGCCAGCGCCGCCATGACGGCTGACGACAAACGGTGCGCCGCAAGACTCGTCATACAGCCCCCGTGGGTCGCGTCCGCCACTTCGGTACTTCGCACTTCGTACGTCGCAACTTCTTACTTGTCCCGGCGCCCGCCATTATTGCGCCGAACTCCCCCCTTACCAAGGCCGTGGTAGAAGGGCCGGCGAATATGCCACAGTATTGGGAGGGGGACCGCTCATGCCGGAACACGTGCCGCAGATCTCGAAGGAACTCGTCGAGTGCGAGGCCCGAGGCGCCGAGTGGTTGCATGAGGTCCGGTGCGCGGACTGCCTCGGCTGTGAGGTCGAGAGCAAGGTCATGCGGGCCGACCTCGAACGGTTCGTGATCGGCGTGCTGGCGCGGCACGGCGTCTCCGAGCAGGAGGGCGCCGTCACGGCCCGCGTCCTGGTGTCGGCCGACCTTCGCGGCATCGCCAGCCACGGCGTCGCGCGCCTCGGCCGCTACGTCAAGGGGCTGAAGGCCGGCTACATCGTGCCCGGCGTGCGCGCCGACGTCCGTGAGCCGATCCCGGCCATCGGCGTCATCGACGCGCGGAACGGCATCGGGCAGGTCGTGAGCGAGTTCGCCATGGACCTCGCCGTCTCGAAGGCGAAGGCGAACGGCGTCGGCGTCGTGACGGTCAGGAACAGCAACCACTTCGGGATCGCCGGCTACTACGTGCAGAAGGCCATCGACGCCGGGATGGTGGGGATCTGCATGACCAACGCGGCCCCCCTGGTCGTGCCGACCAACGGGGCCGACGCCATCCTGGGCACCAACCCGATCGCGTTCGGCGCGCCGGGCGCGGGCGGGCTCGACTTCCTGCTCGACATGGCCACCAGTGTCGTGCCGCGGGGCAAGTTGGAGGTGTACGACCGGAACCGGAAGCAGATGCCGACCGGCTGGGCGGTGGACGAGCACGGCTACGATTCGAAGAACCCCGGCCTGGTGCTGGCGAACCTCCTGAAGCGGGCCGGCGGCGGCATCCTCCCGCTTGGCGGGCGCGGCGAGGAGTTCAGCGGCCACAAGGGCTACGGCCTGGCGCTGATGGTGGACGTGCTGTGCGGCGTGCTCTCGGGATCGGCGTTCGGTCTCGACGTGAGCAACCTGCAGCGGACGCCGCGGCCCGGCGAGACGGTCGCGCCGCGCGTCGGCCACTTCTTCCTGGCGATGGACATCGCCCCGTTCATGCCGGTCGCCGAGTTCCGCGAGCGGTTGGCCGAGCTGGCCCGGATGCTCAAGGACTCGCCGAAGGCCCTCGACCGGTCCACCATCTACATCCACGGCGAGAAGGAGCAGACGCGGGCCGGGCTCCACGAGCGGTCCGGGATCCCGCTGGCGTCCAACGTCCTGGACTCGCTTCGGAAGATCGGCGCCGACTGCGGTCTCCCGGGCCCGGTGACCGTCGCCGACCACCTGCAGAGGCAGGCGGCGGGCGACGAGGAAGGCCCGCTCCGCTCATGAGCCACACGTTCGACGTCGCGATCATCGGCGGCGGCATCGTCGGGGCGGCGACGGGGAAGGCTCTCGTGAGCCGGCCGGGCGTGCGCGTGGTCATCCTCGAAGCCGAGCCGGAGCTGGCGGCGCACCAGACGGGGCACAACAGCGGCGTCATCCACTCGGGTCTCTACTACAAGCCGGGTTCCCTCAAGGCGACCAACTGCGTCGAGGGGCGGCAGGCGATGTACCGGTTCTGCGAGGAGCACGGGATCGCCCACGACCGCTGCGGCAAGCTGGTGGTGGCCGCCGGGCCGGCGCAACTCGCCGCGCTCGACGAACTCGAGCGGCGGGGCCACGCCAACGGCCTGGCGGGCCTTCGGCGCCTGCGGGCGGAAGAACTGAAGGACTACGAGCCGGCCGTCGCCGGCGTGGCCGGGCTCCTCGTCCCCCAGACCGGGATCGTGGACTACACGGCGGTCACGCAGGCGTTCGCCCGCATCGTGTCCGACGCGGGCGGCGAGGTGTGGACCTCGGCGCGCGTGTCCCGCGTGACGTCGAACAACGGGGGACTGGTCCTCGAGACGCTCCAGGGGCCGGTCGAGGCGCGGGCGCTCATCAACTGCGCGGGGCTGCAGTCGGACCGGGTGGCGCGGATGTGCGGCGTCGAGCCGGGCGTCCAGATCGTGCCGTTCCGCGGCGAGTACTACGAGCTGGTGCCCGAGCGCCAGAAGCTCGTGCGGAACCTGATCTACCCGGTGCCCGACCCGCGGTTCCCGTTCCTGGGCGTGCATTTCACGCGGATGATCGCCGGCGGGGTCGAGGCCGGGCCGAATGCCGTGCTGGCCTTCAAGCGGGAAGGCTACACCCGGACCAGCTTCTCGGCGTCGGATTCGGCCGAGATGTTCACCTACCCGGGGTTCTGGCGGATGGCGGCCAGGTATTGGCCGATGGCCATCGGCGAGTGGCACCGGTCGTTCAGCAAGCGGGCGTTCGTCAAGGCGCTGCGGGGACTGGTCCCGGAACTGCGTGGCGAGGACGTGCACCGGAGCGGGGCGGGGGTCAGGGCCCAGGCGCTCGACCCCCACGGCGCCCTGCTCGACGACTTCCGCATCGTCGAGGCGGACCGGATGGTCCACGTGCTCAACGCCCCCTCCCCGGCGGCCACGGCCTCGATCAGCATCGGCGAGACGATTGCCGGCATGGCGAGGCGGTCGTTCGGGCTCTGAACGGGCGGCGGCGTGGCGCGGAACCCCAATCGGCGTGGGCCGGGGCGGCCGTTTTCGATTTAGAATGAACGGGTTCACCCAAAGGGCCGGGGACAATCTTAGCGAAGGGGAAGCACTCTATGTCCGAGACGGCGACACTCCAGGTGCAGGGCAAGACATACAACCTGCCGATCGTGATCGGGACGGAGAACGAGGTAGCGGTCAACATCTCCAAGCTCCGGGCCGAGTCTGGTGTCATCACCCTCGACGACGGCTACAGCAATACCGGATCGTGCAAGTCGTCGATCACCTTCATTGACGGCGAGCGCGGGATCCTGCGGTACCGCGGCATCCCGATCGAGCAGATCGCCGAGCACAGCACCTTCCTCGAGACGGCGTGGCTGCTCATCTATGGCGAGCTGCCGACGTCCGACCAGCTGGCGTGCTGGAGCAGCATGCTCACCCGCCACGAGATGCTGCACGAGGGGCTCTACAAGCACTACGACGGGTTCCCGTCGCAGGGGCACCCGATGGCGATCCTCTCCGCGATGGTGAACGCGGTGAGCTGCTACGACCCGGACGTCATCAAGATCGAGAGCCCGGAGACGTTCCAGAGCGCGGCGGCGCGGCTGCTGAGCAAGACGCGGACGATCGCGGCGGCCGCCTACAAGACGTCGATCGGCCAGCCGCTGGTCTACCCGAAGCCCGACCTGGACTATTGCTCGAACTTCCTGCACATGATGTTCTCGATCCCGTTCAAGGAGTACGAGCCGGACCCGGACATCGTGAACGCGCTGCAGCTCATCCTCGTCCTCCACGCCGATCACGAGCAGAACTGCTCGACCAGCACCGTCCGCATGGTGGCCTCGTCGGGCGCGAACCTGTTCGCGAGCTGCGCGGCGGGTGTGTGCGCGCTGTGGGGGCCGCTGCACGGCGGCGCCAACGCGGCGGTCATCGACATGCTGAAGTACATCCACGACAGCGGCATGACGGTGAAGGATTATGTCGCGAAGGTGAAGGACAAGTCGTCGCACATCAAGCTGATGGGGTTCGGTCACCGCGTCTACAAGAACTACGATCCGCGCGCGCGGATCATCAAGCAGGCGGCCGACCGGGTGCTCAACAAGCTGCAGATTCACGACCCGATGCTCGACCTCGCCCGCGCGCTCGAAGAGGCCGCGCTCAGCGACGACTACTTCAAGGAGAAGAAGCTCTACCCGAACGTGGACTTCTACTCCGGGATCATCTTGAGGGCCATCGGGATCCCGGTCGAGATGTTCACCGTCATGTTCGCGATCGGCCGGATGCCGGGCTGGATCGCCAACTGGAAGGAAGTGTGGGAAGGCGAGACCCGGATCTACCGGCCGCGCCAGGTTTACGTGGGGCAGACCGAGCGCGAGTACGTGCCGGCCGGCCAGCGCAAGGCGGTGCCGATTCCCGGGATGAGCGGGGAGGCGGCGCTCAAGGGAGGCTGCAGCTAAGGCTGCCGTCCCATGTTGCTCTGGGACATCTTCTTCGTCTTCACGCGCGTCGCGCTCTTCTCGTGGGGGGGCGGTCCCGCGTCGCTGGCGCTCATGCAGCGCGAGGTGACCGGCCACCGCTGGACCACGGCCTCGGAGTTCGCCGACGCGGTGGCGCTCGGCAACGCCTTGCCCGGTCCGATTGCGCCGCAGGTGTCGGCCTACGTAGGCTACAAGCTGGCGGGGACGCCCGGGGCGATTGCCGCCGCCTCGGGCACGGTCCTCCCGACCACGGTCCTGATGCTCGTGATGGTGGTGGTGTTCTTCGCCGTGAAGGACGCGCCGCTCGTCAGGTCGATGCTCACCGCCGTTCGGCCGGTCGTCATCGGCCTGCTGATCTGGACGGCCTACGACATGGCGCGGTCCGTGTTCGGGGCGGGCAAGGTCGGCTGGACCGCCGCCCTCGCCGCGCGCTGGGACGGCGTGCTGCTGGCCCTGGCGTCGTTCGCGATCCTCACCTTCACCAGCGTCAATCCCGTCTGGGTGATCCTCGGGGCCGCCGCCTGCGGCCTGCTTTTCTACCGCTGACGCCGCCCGAACTCCTCGACCGCGTCCACCATGGCGACGATGTTCTCGGGCGGGACGTCGTCCATCATCGTGTGGACCGAGGAGACCAGGTAGCCGCCGCCCGGGCCCATGATCTCGATGACGCGCCGCACTTCCTCCCGCACCTCGGCGGGGGTGCCGGACGGCAGGACGCGGTGCGTGTCGATGGCGCCGCAGAAGGAGAGCCGCGAGCCGTAGCGGCGCTTGAGCGCGGGGAGGTCGGCCATTCGCCCCGCTGAAGTCTGGACCGGGTTCAGGATGTCGACGCCGATCTCGACGAAGTCGTCGAGAAGATCGAAGACGTCGCCGTCGGTGTGAAAGAACACGCGCGCCTTCGTGCGCTCGCGGATGAAGGCGATGTAGTCGGCGTGGATCGGCTTGAGGACCGACCGGTACATCGTCGGCGACATGAGCAGCCGGTCCTGCGTGCCGAGGTCGTCGCCGATCTTGATGACGTCGAGCAGGTCGCCGCACTCGTGGAGGAAGTGGCCCATGAGCCGCTTGCAGAGCGCCGCGATCCGCTCGAGCAGGGCGCGCGCGAAATCGGGCGCGAGCACCAGCCGCATCAGGAACGCGTCCATGCCCTGCAGGGCGAAGGCCCGCTCGAGCGGGAAGAGCAGCCATGGCGTCCCGATGACGGCGAACTCGTTCTCGCCGCGCAGCTGCGCCGCCTCGGCGCGCACGTGGGCCACGCGCGAGGGGGCGTCCATGTCGGGCCACGGGTAGCGCTCGATGTCGTCGAGCGTTCGCGCGTCCTTCATCGGGTGCACGCCGGGGAACCACGAGCCCGGCGAGACCTCCACCTGCCCCGTGCCCCAGTCGTCCACGAACGGGTCGTGCGGCGGCCGGGCCTGGTTGCGGCGGTACACGTCGGCGGGGTAGCGGTCCAGCACGCCGCGGGCGTCGCTGCCGAGCTGCCGGAGCGTCTCCTCGTCCAGCGCCGCGGTGCCGAGTTCCGGCCAGTCGTAGATGTAGCGGTCGGGCGCCGTGACGCCCAGGTGCGCCTTCAGCGCGCGATAGGCGCCCATCTTGATGCCGGTGGTGTTGCTGGTGCCGATGACGATGGGGACGCGGTCGGGCCGTTCGTGCGCCAGGGCGGCGAGGACGCGCTCGCGTGAGGTCATGGACGGGATGCTACTTCGGGACGTTCCGGCCGGCGACCGGGAACGTCCCGTCGAGCCTGGCCAGCATGGCGTCGTAGCGGCGCTCGAGTTCTTCGACGGCCTTGTCGGCGGCGTCCGGCGCCAGCTCGCCGGTCCGCCGCTGCATCTCCACGCGCAGGCGCTCGTTCTCGAGCCACTTGTCGGGGTCGAAGTTGTAGGTCATATCCGGCCGACGGCCGACGGCTGGCGGCCGACGGTCGTCAGCCGTCAGTCGTCAGCCGGTCCTAGAACGGCGAAAATCCGCTCTTCTCCCAGAAGTCGCCGCGGATCGTGTCGGAGAGCGCCTGCAGCGCGTCGAGGTGCTGCTGCTCCCAGTTGGCGAGGAATTCGTAGAAGCCGCGAACCTGGGCTTCGTCGGCCGTCCGCGCGGCGCCGGAGAAGTGGGCGACGGCATTCTTCTCGAGCGTCATGCCCACCGAGAGCGCGGCCATCTCGAAGGCGGCGCCCTCGGCCTGCTCGCGGAACCGGTCGGTGAAGAGCTTGTTGGAGAAGGCGCGGAGGTCGGGCACGACGATGCCCACCGAGAAGGCTTCGACCCCCTTGTCGTGGTAGTTCTTGAGGACGCTGCGCAGGAACGCCTGGTGCTGCACCTCGTCCTGCGCGAGCTTGCCGAACAGGTCCTGGACGGCGGGCTTGTCGGCGCGGTCGGCGGTCATCGAGTAGAACGTGTAGCCGTCCACCTCGATCTGGTACGCCTTCCGCAGGATGTCGAGAATCTGATTAGGCGCGGTCATGGATAAGGCCTCCGATGGTTGCCTAACATCATAACCGAATCGACCCGCGACTGGCGGCCGACGGCGGCACGGTCCATCGCTGTTGCTGCGGTCCTCAATCGTCGCCATAATCCGTCCTCGTAGGGCGGGCCTTCAGGCCCGCCGGCCGGGTGGCCATCTGTCGTCGTAGGGCGGGCCTTCAGGCCCGCCGGCCGGGTTACCATGAGAACACTGCGACCGCACGTCGCGACTCCGTGGTTCTTCTGCCTGTTGCTTCTTCCTGTTCTCCTGGCGGCGGGACAACAGCGGGGTCCGGGCGCCAGCTACGACGGCCACTGGTGGTTGTCGGCCGGCGGGGACGAGCGCTTCGGCTTCCTGAACGGCTTCTTCGACTGCTATACCCACGAGTTCGAGGGGCCGGACCGCTACACGAGCCTGGCGACGACCTACCGGACTGCGATCACCGAGTTCTACCAGAACGGCTCGGCGGCTGAACGGGACCTCCCGGTCTCGAATCCACTACACCGACTCCGCGATACCTCGCCGCCGGTCGCGATCGATCGCTACGGCGGGCACTCGAAGGAGCCGCACGGGCGCCACGACGGGCTCTACTGGCGGGAGATCAGCGCCAGGGGCGGACCCGAGCTTGAACAGCGCGGCTTCGCCGAGGGCTACCTGGCGTGTCACGCCGAACTCAATCTCGGCAGAGGCGGAACCTTCTCGAAGCCGGCCTCCGTATACGTCAGCTCGATCACCGGATGGTACGGATTCAACGCCGAGACTGGCGACCTCGACCGGAAGCGGGAGCCCACGCCGATTGCGGACGTGCTGTTCACATTCAAAGACCAGGCCGGGTCCGCCAAGTAGCGCCGGCGGTGCCATACACTGCCCGTTGCCGCCCCGGGGGCCACGAGTCTGCGGCGTCAACAGGGCCGGGCGCCTCGCTCGTCCTCCCTCCGCGCAGAGGCGAGCGATTCTCCTCGACGTGGTAACCTCCGTCGGCCTTCGCTTCAGGATGGTGGTGGCTGAGTGTGCACGTTGCTGACGACGGAGTATGTGCATGGTCATGGAACCGAAGGCATCACATAGATCGGGCCTGGCGCGGAAGATGGCGATTGCGGGCATTGTGGTGGGGCTCGCATTCATGTCCTTCCACTGGTTTGACCTGACCTTCAATCCATTTCACCTGCCGAGTTCGAACGAGGCTCCGGCCAACTACAGCCAGCCGAGGTTCCGCGGGTGAAGCTATCGAGACGCTCCTGAGAAGTAGACAGCGGTCTGGAACAACCCCAAGATGAGCGCCCGGCACAGGACTCGCGGCTGAACCGGGGGCTGAAGGGCTGACAGCCGGCGGTCGACAGCCGCTCGCCGGTCGCCCAAAGCCCATCCGCGCCGCCAGCCGCGAGTCGCAAGTCGCCAGCCGAGCAGGAGTGTCTCCGCCTTGACAGTGCAGACCTGCCGAGAGAGACTAGATCGCCCTGTTTTCGTGCCCCTGCCACGCGCGCCACGGCGAGTTCCCCGGAGTCAACCGCCGAACGGATCGCCGGCTTTCCTGGGCAAGCTGGCCGCCCGAGGCGCGTCCGTGGTTTCATCCGACTGACGGACCGCTGAAATGTCACCTGTGACCACCATCCGTCAAGTCCACGATCTGGCGAAGCAGGGCACCCCGCGCACGATCGCGGTGGTCTGCCCGCACGACGATGACGTCCTGCTGTCGCTGGACAGAGCGACCAAGGCCGGTGTGGTGCGCCCGCTGCTCTTCGGCCGCCGCGCCCTCATCGAGTCGCTGTGCGCGAAGCTCCACCTCGACGCGTTCAAGCCCGAGATCGTCGAATGCCCCGACGATGCGGCCGCAGTGGGACTGGCGGTCGGCGCGGTGCGGAGCGGCGAAGCCCAGATGCTGATGAAGGGAATGGTGTCGAGCGGCACCTTCCTCAAGGGCATCCTCAACAAGGAGCTCGGCCTCAGGGACCGCCCGCTGCTGAGCCACGTGGCGGTGTTCGAGGCCGCCGACCCCGAGCGGCTGGTCCTGTTCACCGACGTCGCGATGAACATCGCCCCCGACCTCGACCAGAAGAGGCAGATCCTCGAGAACGCCGTCGGCCTGGCGCGGCGGCTCGGGATCGACAAGCCGAAAGTCGCGGTCATCGCGGCCGTCGAGACGGTCAACGCCGACATGCCCGCCACGCTCGACGCGGCGGCGTTGGCCAAGATGGCGGACCGGGGCCAGATCAAGGGCTGCGTGGTGGACGGGCCGCTCGCGCTCGACAACGCCCTGTCGGTCGAGGCGGCGCGTCACAAGGGGATCGTCAGCCCGGTGGCCGGCGTGGCGGACGTGCTGCTGCTGCCGGACATCGAGGCCGGCAACGTGCTCTACAAGGCGATTGGCCTGGTGGCCAGGTGCCCGCTCGCGGCCGTCATCGTCGGGGCGAGCGCGCCCGTGGTGCTGACGTCGCGGGCCGACTCGGACGAGACGAAGTTCAACTCGATCGCGCTGGCGGCGGCGATTTCGTGAAGGCGACGCTCGACGGCGGCCCGCGGCTCACGGTCATCAGCGGCGCCTTCGGCACCGGCAAGACCGAGATCGCGATCAACCTCGCCCTGAAGCTGCGCGAGGCGGGGGCCGACCCCGTCACCCTCGTCGATCTCGACATCGTGAACCTGTACTTCCGGTCGCGGCAGAAGGCGTACGAGCTCGAGCAGAAGGGGATCCGGGTGGTGTCGAGCGTTGAAGGGATGGAGAACGCCGACCTGCCGGCGCTCTCGCCCGCGATCAACGCCTGCTTCGATCGGAAGGACGGCCCGGTGGTGTTCGACCTCGGCGGCAGCGACCTCGGCGGGACCGTCGCGGCCTACCTGCACCGGGGGTTCGCCGGCGAACCGACGCGCCACTGGCTGGTCGTCAACCCCTACCGGCCGTTCAACCAGACGGCCGAGGCGACGATCGAGATGGCCGAGATGATCGCGGCGCGCTCGCGCCTGCCGATCACGGGGATGATCGCGAACCCGCACATGATGACCGAGACGACACCCGAGATCATCCGCGAGGGGTTCGCGCGGGTGAGGGCGATCACGCGGTATCCGCTGGTCTCGCTGGCGGTGATGGACGAGTACTATCGCGAGGGGGCGTTCGACGACCTCGGCGTGCCCGTGCTGGTGATCGGCAAGCAGATGAAACAGCCGTGGGAACCTGGAGGTATCATGATGGCCGGAAAAAGGGGGAAGCGATGCCCATGATCGCAATCAACGAGGACAGGTGCAAGGGGTGCGCGCTGTGCGTCCGCGTCTGTCCCACGCACGTGATCGAGATCGGGAAGAAGCTGAACGTGAAGGGGTTCTACGCGGCGGCCTATACCGGGGGGAAGTGCACGGCCTGCAAGGCGTGCGGGTTGATCTGCCCCGATATCTGCATCGAGATCTTCAGGTAATGGTTCATGGCTCAGGGCTGAAGGCTCAGGCACGATGGGTTGTCGACCTTGTGCTTGAGCCGTGAGCCCTGGGCCCTGGGCCCATGGAGTGGCACTCATATGAAAGTGCTGATGAAGGGGAACGAGGCCCTGTCGGAGGCGGCGATCCGCGCCGGGGCCACGCTGTACTTCGGGTATCCGATCACCCCGCAGAACGAAGTCGGCGAGTACATGTCGCGGCGCCTGCCGACGATCCCGGGTGGCGCCTACATCCAGGCCGAGACCGAGGTGGCGTCGATCAACATGGTCTACGGCGCGGCCTCCGCGGGGCGGCGGGCGCTGACCAGCTCGTCGTCGCCCGGGATCAGCCTGATGCAGGAAGGCATCTCCTACCTGGCCGGCGCGGAGCTGCCGGCCGTGGTGGTCAGCATCATGCGGGGCGGACCGGGCCTCGGGAACATCAACCCCGAGCAGGCCGACTACTTCCAGGCCACCAAGGGCGGCGGCCACGGCAGCTACCGGATGATCGTCCTCGCCCCGGCCTCGGTGCAGGAGATGGCCGACCTGACGGTGCTCGCCTTCGATCTGGCCGACAAGTACCCGGAACCCGGTCATGGTGGCCGCCGACGGCAACCTCGGCCAGATGATGGAGCCGGTCGATCTGCAGGAGAGCTACCCGAACACCCACGACCACTCGTCGTGGGCGCTCACGGGCGCGAAGGACCGGAAGGGGCACACGATCACCTCCATTTACCTCGACGCCGACGAGATGGAGGACTACATCAAGAAGCTCTACGTGAAGTACGGCGAGATCGAGCGCACCGAGACGCGGTACGAGGAGTTTCTGACCGCCGACGCCGAAGTGGTGATCGTCGCCTACGGGATCGTCTCGCGCGTCGTCCGGTCGGCCGTCGAGGAGCTGCGCGCGGAGGGCATCAAGGCCGGGATGGTCCGCCCGATCACCCTGTGGCCGTATCCCTCGGCGGTGCTGCAACGGCTCGCGGGCCAGGCGAAGTTCTTCCTGGCATCCGAGATGTCGATGGGGCAGATGGTCGAGGACGTCCGGCTCGCCGTCAACGGGCAGCGTCCGGTCTACTTCTACGGCAGGTCCGGCGGCAACGTCCCGGCGCCCTCGGAGATCGTGGCGGCCGTCAAGCAGCGGATGTAGGGGGAACCGATGCAGAAGGTATTCGAGCGGCCCAAGTCGCTCAACGACAAGCCATTTCACTACTGCCCCGGCTGCGGCCACGGGATCGTCCACCGCATGGTCGCTGAGGCGATCGACGAACTCGGTCTGTTCGACCGGACCGTCATGATCTCGCCGGTCGGGTGCTCGGTGTTCGCGTACTGGTATTTCGAGACCGACAACGTGCAGGCGGCGCACGGGCGCGCGCCGGCGGTCGGCACGGGCCTCAAGCGCGCCAACCCGGACTCGATCGTCATCAGCTACCAGGGCGACGGCGACCTCGCCTCGTCGGGCACCGCGGAGATCATCCACGCGGCCGCCCGCGGCGAGAACTTCACCGTCATCTTCATCAACAACGCGATCTACGGGATGACCGGCGGCCAGATGGCGCCGACGACGCTCGTGGGCCAGATGAGCTCGACCTCGCCGTACGGGCGCGACCCGAAGTTCGCCGGGTACCCGGTGCACGTGAGCGAGATGCTCGCCACGCTCAAGGCGCCGCGCTACATCGAGCGGACCTCGCTCAACAACGTGGCCAACCTGAGCCGGACCAAGAGGGCCATCAAGAAGGCGCTCGATCTCCAGAACAAGGGCCAGGGATTCACCTTCGTCGAGGTGCTGTCGCCCTGCCCGACCAACTGGGGCGTGGACCCGAACGAGGCGATCGACTGGATGGAGTCGAGCCTGATGCCGGAGTTCCCGCTGGGCGTGTTCCGCGATGTGACGGCGGCGGAGGTGAAGTGATGACCTACGACATCGTGCTCGCGGGCTTCGGCGGCCAGGGCATTCTCTTCCTCGGGAAGATGATCGCGCTCGCCGGCATGGTCGACGGCAAGGAAGTCTCGTGGATCCCATCCTACGGTCCCGAGATGCGCGGCGGCACGGCGAACTGCTCGGTCGTCGTCTCCGACCGGCGGATCGGCACGCCGGTCGTCAGTCACCCGAACGTGCTGGTGGCGATGAACCGGCCGTCGCTCGAGAAGTTCGAGTCGAAGATGGAGCCGGGCGGCCACCTGTTCATCAACAAGACGCTCATCGAGATCCCGCACACGCGCCAGGACGTCACGGTGACCTACCTGGAGATGACGGGCATCGCGGGCGAGCTGGGCAACCCCCGGCTGGCCAACATCGTGGCGCTCGGCGGGCTGGTGGGCCGCGTGGGACTGGTGAGCCGCGACGCGGTCATCAAGGCGCTGAACAAGGAGCTGTCGGGCAAGAAGGCGGCGCTGCTGGATCTGAACCTGCAGGCGCTCGATCTGGGGGCGCAGGCGGCGCTGGTGTCGGCGTAGGCCGCGCTCAGGGCTTCCGCCTCCGCCAAGGCTACGGCGGACCCGCCGGAGCCCGCCGTCGCCCTTCGGGCTGTGGCGGGGCGAAGGCGGGCAGGGCTCAAGGCTCAGGACTCAAGCCCGGAGGCTCAAGACTCAGGGCTCACGGCTTACGACTCACGCCTCACGACTTGCGGCCGCCGGTAGCAACCCGCCGGCGGCCGTTTTCACATCACCCGTTCTTCCGCTCCGGCGCCGCCTCAGAGGTCGTCGCTTGGCGAGGTTCTGCCATCCGGCCCGGCACGGTGGAGCATGTCGAGCGGGCTTCGCGGCGGATTGCGCAACTCCTTGACGACGTGCGTGTAGATCATCGTCGTCTCGACGTTTGCGTGGCCGAGGTATTCCTGGATCTGGCGGATATCGACACCGCTCAGGAGCAGGTGCGTCGCGAAACAGTGTCGCAGAGTGTGGACGGACACCGGCTTGTGGAGTCTCGCCCGAGCGGCGGCGGCCTTGACCGCCTTCTGGAGAACGGA
This sequence comes from uncultured Acidobacteriota bacterium, assembly GCA_963776495.1. GTDB lineage: Bacteria > Acidobacteriota > Vicinamibacteria > Vicinamibacterales > Fen-181 > FEN-299. The sequence goes on from CAVZMW010000006.1 coordinate 1,091,232, forward strand.
TTCGGACAGGTGATGGCGGCGCACCACTCCGGCCCGCGGGTCTGTTGACAGCGTCTGGCTCGGAAAGACCCAGAACCACCCCCATTCGCGGCTGGCGTTCGGGTACTTCCGGTCAAGGGCTTCCGGCATCCACACGCCTGCCAGGCCGGCCTTGCGATCGGCCCGGTGGAGCGATTCGTTGGCGCGCAGGTGGGCGCGGAGGGGCTCCCGGCCGGCCTGGGCGAGGAGCGTCGACCGGTCCTTGTCGCCCTTCCCCGCGCGCACGAACACCAGTCCCTGATCGAAGTCGACGTCCTTTACCCGGAGTTCACAACACTCCGACACGCGGAGGCCGCCGCCGTAGATCAGCCCGGCCATGATTTGTGGGATGCCTCGCATCGCCTGCAGCAAGGCCGCGGTTTCGGGGACGCTCAGCACGACGGGCAGGCGGTCGCCGCGTTTTGCCCGTGGCGTGAGCGAGAGCCCTTCGGGGGTCAGTCCGACGACCTCCCGGCAGAGGAACAAGACGGCGCACATGGCCTGGTTTTGCGTGCTGGCCGAGACGTGCCGGTGTGTCGCGAGGTGGGTGAGGAAATCGCGAGCTCCTTCCGGGAGGATCTGCGGCTGGGGGCTGTGCTGCTGGCCGCCGAGGTAGTCGAGAAAACGGCGCGCCCAGTCGATGTAAGTGCACTCCGTCCGGTAGGAGTAGTGCCGGGCCCGGATGCGCGACCGCATCTGCTCCAGCATGGCGAGTGGACCGGCGTGCGCCGGCCCGGCCGCGGCGTCGCGCGCCGTCTGTCGGTGCCAGTCGGTTCGCTGGAGGAAGTTGACGAAGTAAACCCGGAGCGCCTGTTCGGCTTGTTGGACCTGCCAGTCGGGAACCGCTCCCGACCGCTCCAGGTCGTCGCAGAAGTGGCGCACCTGGTCGGCGACTGGCTCGTCCACGGCCTGACGAGAGAGGAACTGCCGTACCCACCGGACGAAGTAGGGTGCGGCACTTGGACGCGCCAACTGGCGCTTCAGGAGGAACTCGGCGAACTGCTGCAGTTGCGACTCGGTTTCCCGCACGGCGACCCGTCAGCCAGATGCTGTGCAGACTGGCGGCCGCCCCTCATCCGATCGCCCAGGCCCCTGTCCGCACAAGGGTTGTGTCGCAGGGCAGCAGATGAGGCGCGCGCGCCTCCCGTTGCGACGAGGGCGGAGCGCCAACTCCAATTGCAAGGCGACCGTGCAATAGCCGCCGACTGGCCAACGACGGCAACTGGCGCACTGGGCCGCCGGCGCGATTCCGGCGTCCCGACGACATCCGCCCCTCGCAACGTCTTCTTCAGAAAGGCACTTGCTTCTCGGGCTCCCTCGCAGGAGAATCCCCCTCGCCAGGCGTGTCCGGCGTCGCATGGAAACTGCGATTGCCCACCTGGAACCTGCGGTTCCCGCGTTCTACCTATTGGATGTTAGGCCGTCGAACGTGATGCATTGCGTTCTGTAAATACAGCGTGCATACTTATTACTGCGATGCGCGACATCCGGTTTGAGTGGGACCCGGCGAAAGCGGCCGCGAACGCCCGCAAGCACGGCGTGACCTTCGAAGAAGCGCAGACTGCGTTCTTCGACGATTTGGCTCTCGTGATTGACGACCCCGAACATTCGGAAGCCGAGACGAGGTTCGTTCTGTTGGGTCTGAGCGCCGCCGCTCGGATCCTCGTTGTCGTGCATGCCCACCGTTCGGCTCCCGACACAATTCGGATTATCTCGGCTCGCAAGGCCAGCAGGGCGGAGCGGGTCGGCTACGTGAAGAGGTTCCGATGAGGAAGGAATATGACTTCAGCCGTGCACGACCAAATCCGTATGCGAAACGGCTCAAACGGCCCGTGACGATTCGCCTCGACCAAGCGACTGTCGCGTACTTCAAGGAGCTCGGAACGGAAACCGGGATTCCGTATCAAACGCTGATCAACTGGTACTTGCGCGACTGCGCGGCATCGAGGCGTCGTCCGACAATGCAATGGGTCGAACCCAAGAAGGGCGCGGCCTAACAAGCGCTTGCACCCGACGGCGCTCGCTGCGTTGGTCAGGCGCCGCGGGTGAAGCGCATCGTTAGGCGGTGCATCGAAGGGCATCTGATATGCCAACTGCTGGAACACCGGGTCGCAAGGCTGTCGAAGCGGCACACATGGGGCGCTTCGAGGCGAACCTAGCCGACGTGGAACGATTGCTGGCAATCCACCGGGAGATTGCGGGCGGCAGCAAGGGCCGGAAGCACAATGTCGAGGTCCTCAACAAGAGCGGCATCGTGTTGCTTGTCGCCTGCTGGGAGGCGTTCATTGAGGACTTGGCTGAAGCAGCGTTCGATGCTCTTCTCGAGCACGTGTCGGACCCCGCGACGTTGCCGCCGAAACTACAGACGCAAGCCTCAGCAGAGTTGAAGTCATCATCGGATGACCGCCGCGTTTGGGAGCTCGCCGGCGACGGGTGGAAGGAAGTTCTGAAACGGCATCGCAGAGAAACATTGAAGCGCCATCTAAGCTCTTTCAATACGCCAAAGCCTGAACAGATCGATACACTGTTCGAGGATCTCCTCGGCCTTCGCAGCCTGTCGCAGTCCTGGAAATGGCCGCGGAGCTCGCCTTCGCGGGGAGCAACCACATTGCGCGAACTTGTGGCCCTTCGTGGTTCCATCGCGCATCGGGTGTGCGCCGCCAAAGCAGTCAAGAAGCGTGATGTGTGGCGAGCCGGCATGTTCCTGATTCGCCTTTCGGTGTGCTCCCACAATCGAGTATTGGAACACCTGAAGCCGTTCACTGGGTTTGCGCCATGGGACGAGTACGCTCAGCCGAATGAACGTTCAGAGCCTGCCGCCTAACCGGCGATTGCAGCCGACGGCGGATGGTGAACCATGGGCCGTCGCGGCTGAATCGCGATGTTCGGCGGACTGAGCGCGACGCAGAGGCCATGACAGACCACACGACTAAGCGCACGATCTGAAAGACCTATGGACCGCCCGCTCCGGATCTACCTGTGGCTTGCGTTCGGGATCACGTGGGGCGCCGGCGGCCTGGCGCTGCTCGCCGGCGCCTTCCGGCCGGGTGTGGCGGGTCGGCCGCTGCACCCGCTCCACTACGTCGCCGCTTTCGGCCCCTCCATCGCCGGCGTCATCATGGCGGCGGTCACCCGGGGCTGGGCTGGCGTCCGGCACCTCGTCGCCCGCGTCATTCCGACCTGGGCCGGCGTGCCGTGGTACGTCGTCGTGCTCGCAGGGTTTCCAGCCGCGAACTTCGTGGCCACTTGGCTCTTCGGATCGGACGCCCTCACGAGACTTCCATCGTGGGATCGGCTCCTCTGGCTCCTGCCACTCACCTTCGTCGCCGACACGGGGCCGCTTGGAGAAGAGTTCGGATGGCGGGGATTCGCTCTGCCGCGGTTGCTCAATCGCTGGCGCCCGCTGAACGCTGCGTTGATCCTTGGCGCCATCTGGTTCGCCTGGCACTTGCCCACGTTCTTCATCTCGACGCTGTCGCAGAGCCAGCTTTCGATCCCGCTCTTCTTCGTGAACAGCTTGGCGCTCAGCATCGTGATGACCTGGCTGTACCTTCGAACCATGGGTGACCTGTTCGCCATGATCCTGGTTCACACCATGGCGAACTACTGCGGCGGCATCGGGATCCCGTTCATCGCCGAAGTGAGCGCGGAAGCGGCGCTGGCGGCACTGATCGTGGCGTGCGGGGGGCTGCGGCCGCCGAACAAGCGTTTGCAGCCGACGGCGGCTGGTGCAATCATGAGCCGCCGCGGCTGAAACGGCACGTTAGACAGACGAAGAAGAGACACTTTCCGTGGAATGGCACCTTCGATCGGCCTCAGCGTCGGATCGCGATTTCCTGTACGCGCTTCATGGCACGACCATGCGCGAGGTTATCGAGAAGACATGGGGCTGGGACGAGGCGTGGCAACGAACAGACTTCGAGAGGCGCCTTGCTGCATACATGGTATCGATCATCGAAACCAAAAATCGCGCTGCGGGAAGCCTTTGGCTTGAATGGAAACCAGACTCCTTGTACATCCACGAGATCCAGATCCTACCGGAATTCCAGGGCAAGGGCCTCGGCACGGCAGTCGTCAAAGGCGTTCTCGAGCAAGGCGCTCGGCGCACGCTTCCTGTCACGCTCTCGGTCGTTCCAGCCAATTCCGGCGCCAAGCGTCTCTACGAGCGACTTGGGTTCGAGGTAACAAGCGTTGAACCGCCATTCATTCGCATGCGACACCAAGCCCTATAAGAAGGTGCTGTCTAACCTCGGCTTGGAGTCGTCGCGCCCAGGGTCCTGTGCGATCATGTCGCCGAAGCGCGCGGCTCAAGCCGGACGTTAGACCGCTGAACCGGCATTGAGATTCGTCGATGGACAATCTGGAAGCAATCGAGATCTTGGAGCGGGAGTTGGATCTGCTCCGACGGGAGTCGTACGCGGAGTTGACGGGTCGGATCGATCTCCCACCGGTTGTGTGTGACCGCCCCGGGACCGGCGGCCGGAAGTATCAACTGGAGATTCAGTTCTTCTGGGACGGGAATCGTGGTGGTCACGTTCGGGTGATGGGCTCGATTGACGATGGCGGCTGGCGCGCGTTCGTTCCAATCACGAGGAGCTTCATCAAGGCGGCCGATGGCTCATTCGTTGGTGAGCAGCACGACTCGAGGCACGACACGCGGTCTAACACGCGGCTGCACCCGACGGGCGGCAACAACGTGAGCGGCCGCGGGTGAGCCGCAACGTTAGCCAGCGGAGTGACAGCCTTGCCCGATGCGAGCATCGTGATTACAATGTAGTCACTATGGCTACGACAGCACGAATCGTCCGGATCGGGAACTCCCGCGGTATTCGCGTTCCTAAGGCGTTGCTCGAGCAGGCGCAACTGCCCGAAGAGGTGGAATTGCAGGCCGAGCCGGGGCGGCTGATTGTGCGCGCTGCTCGCCGCACGCGGGCTGGCTGGACGGCGGCCGCAGCGCAGATGCACGCGCGCGGCGATGATTCGCCGCTCGACCCCGCAGGCGGGAATCGTTTTGACACAGAGGACTGGGAATGGCGATAGCGCGCTCCCTGTTCGCGCGCGGCGCAGTCCACCTGGTTGCCCTCGATCCGACCAAGGGCAGCGAGATCCGCAAGACCAGACCCTGCCTCATCGTGTCCCCGAACGAACTGAACCAGCACCTCCGCACCGTCATCGTCGCCCCGATGACGACGGGGGGCCATGCGTACCCATGGCGGGTGCCGTGCCGCTTCCAGCGTCGCGCCGGTTATGTGGCGGTCGATCAGCTTCGTACGGTCGATACCGAGCGTCTCGTGAAGCGCCTGGGGAATCTCGATCCAGAAACCGTGAACGAAGTCTTACGTGTTCTGCAGGAGATGTTCGCGGAGTGAATCCGACGCAGGCTAACACCGCGCTGCACCCGACCGGCGCAGGCGCTGTGGGGAGCGCCGGCGGGTGAGCGCGATCGTTAGACGCACACGATGGAAGACGAGATCACTCCGATCCGAAAAGCGGAATCCCTCATGGAGGCTGGCGGCCCGGTCGACGAGTGTCGCGCGACGCTGGCGATCTACGGTGCTGACCTGAGTCCCGATGCTGTGTCCGGCATACTTGGCTGTTCGCCTTCCCACGCGCACAGGCAGGGTGATCGCAAGAGCCCCACGTCGCCGCCATTTGAGACTGGGGCCTGGCTGCTGACGGTAGAGACAAAGTCTCCGAAGGGACCGCAGGAGGCAATCTCGGCGCTTCTTGCTCGGTTCCCAGCAACTTCCGAGTTGTGGCAGCCGATTGTCGCCAAGTTTCGCGTTTCCATTCGGGTTGGAATCCACACCGCTGGCTGGAATCGTGGTTTCGGGCTTTCCCCGGAGCTCCTGAACGCGGTCGGGGGAATTGGAGCTGGAATTGACTTCGACTTGTACTTCTATGCTGATGAAACCGACGGTGGCGTCTAACATGCCGTTGAAGCGGATGGTCGGCCGCAGACGGCCGTCCACCGCTTAACGGCAAGGCGTTGGGCGTACACCATGTCATGCGTTATTCGAATAGGCGGAATAGACCTCGACCCGGATGCCTTGCTCGAAGCCTCCGGTCTCTCCGCGTATCGAGTCGACCGGAAAGGTGAAATAGACCGGATCAAGAGCCGTGGGCCGATGACCAAGTCGTCCGTCCACGTCGACGTGAGTTCCGCTGGCTTCGACAAGCTTGGGAACCAGATCAAGGACGCCATGGATTTTCTAGGTGCGAATCGATCCCAGTTGCAGAGCGCGATGGCGTTTCCCGGAGTGGAATGGGCGACGCTTGACTTCGCAGTTGAACACGCTGACGTGGCCATCGACTGCAAGTACTTCAACCCTGACTTCCTAGCCGCCGCTGGCAACCTAGGATTGGGCATCGAGATCTCGATCTATCCGCAGCCAGTGCCACCGGGGGAGAGGTGACGCCGAACAAGGCGTTGCAGCGGACGGCGCTTGCGCGCCCCCGCTGAACGCCATACCGTTGGGCGGACACAACTAGCGCCGACGCCTCCAGTAACCCGGACGCCGCTTGGTATGCGCCACGGCGACGACAATGATCTCGGCCGGCGCTGATCGGTAGACGATCTGGTAGGGGAAGCGAGGCAACAACAGGCGACGGGTCCGACGGTCGGCCGAAAGCGGAGTCCCCATCTCGGCGGTCGTGGGCAGGCTCTCAATGGACTCCACGACGGCTTCGAACAACTCGCGCCCCAATCCCCGACGCCGAGCCTCGTACCATTCGACCGCCTCGGCAAGTTCCTCCGAGGCGTCTGCGTGAATACGAAGCGTTCGTGTCACTGGCGGCCGAGGCCTCGCTCGACCCGTCGTTTGACCTCTTCCCAAGGCTCGAGTTGGGCAGTGCCTTCCTCGATTTCGGCAACCCGACGTTCAATCTCCTGCGCCCACGCAGCTTCCGCGCCGGGATCGCCGGGGCCGTCAAGGCTCGCCAGGAGTTCTGCCGCCAGCTCGGCGCGGGCATCGACCTCGAGCTTGAGGGCCTCTGCCAGCACGGCCTGTGCTGCTCTGGTCATGGGACGATTCTACGCTGCAAGTAGCCTCCCAACCAACGGCTGCGCCCGACGGCCGCCGGATTCTGACGCCGCGCGGCCGCGGCTGAACCGCATTCGTTCGCGCGCATGACCGAGACCCGCCTCACGAGAGGAGTGCGTCCATGAGGAAACTCATCGTATCGACGTTCGCGTCGCTTGACGGAATCATGCAAGCACCCGGCGGACCGGAAGAAGACCCCACTGGCGGGTTTGCCCTTGGCGGGTGGATGTTCGGCTACGCGGACGAGAGCATGGACATCTCCGCATCGGGTTTCGACGGCAAGGACCGCGAATTGGTGCTCGGGCGCCGGACCTATCAGATATTCGAGGCGTACTGGCCCTATCAGCCGGACGACCACCCGATCGCGAAGACGCTGAATGCCGCGAAGAAGTATGTGGCGTCGCGCACGTTGACGATGCTCCATTGGAACAACTCGACCCTGCTCCACGGCGATGTCGTCTCGGCAATCAACGCTCTCAAGGGCCAACCGGGCCCCGACCTGCAACTGATTGGCAGCGGCGATCTGATTCACACACGCTTCAGGCCGCCTCGCTGATCGACGAGTACAACGTGTGGACGTTTCCAGTGGTACTCGGGCGGGGCAAGCGCCTCTTCAGCGAAACTGCCAGGCCATCGGCGCTGCGACTCGTTCGCTCTCAGGTGTCGCCCACCGGCGTGGTGATGAGTACCCATGTACCAGGCGGCGATATCCAGCCCGGTTCGTTTGCGAGTGCCGAGCCGAGCGAGAGGGAGTTGGCCCGACGCAAGCAGATGGCGGATGAGCTGTGGTGATGTGAAGAGGACAGTGCGCGCGGACGCGCTGCACCCGACCGGCGCACGTGTCATCGTGAGCGGCGGCGGGAATGAGCGCCGCCCTTCACTTCACCAGGGGCAACTCCACGAAGCTCGCCTCGCCAGGCGCGTGGTAGATGCGCTGGACCGCCTTCTTGTAGTCCCCCGGCTTCGCCCAGAAGATGTTCGGGACGAACGTCTGCGGATTCCTGTCGTAGAGCGGGAACCAGCTCGACTGCACCTGCACCATGATGCGATGGCCGGGCAGGAAGACGTGGTTGACGTTCGGGAGGGCGAACGTGTAGTTCAGCGGCACGTCGGGCGTGATCGCCTTCGGCGTCTCGAAACTCTCGCGGTACCGGCCGCGGAAGATGTCCATCGCGACGGCCAGCTGATACCCGCCCATCGCCGGCTGCATCGGCACCTCGTCCGGGTACACGTCGATGAGCTTCACCACCCAGTCCGAGTCGGTGCCGGTCGTCGAGGCGACCAGGTTGACGACCGGCTCGCCGCTCAGCTTCACCGGCGCCGTCAGCGTGTCCGAGACGAACGTCAGCACGTCGGTGCGGCCCGACGCCTCGCGCTGGTCCGTCGTGAGCCATTCCGACCACCGCGGGCCGCTCGACGGCCGGTTGGGCCGCGGCGTGTAGGGCACCGGCTTCGACGGGTCGGAGACGTACTCGTCGAACGGGGAGTCGCCCGCCTTCGGCGCGGTGAAGCCGGCCGTCAGGCCGGCGCCCAGATAGAGCGGCGTCGGCACGATGGAGCACCCGGCGGCGCACCCCGCCGGCCACGCGGTGAGCCTGCGCCAGGTATTGGTGCCCGTCTCGAACGCCGTCACCGGCGCGACGTCGGCCTTCGGCGCGCCGTCCTTCAGGTACTGCGCCAGGAACGGCGCCAGGATGTCGCGCCGGAACTGCAGCGCCGTGTCCGCGTCGAACTTGACCGGGCCGAGCGCGCTGCCGTCGTGGATCTCCTGCCCGTGATACCAGGGACCGAGCACGAGGAACACCTTGTCGTTCGCCGTGTCCTTCGGCTCGATCGCCTTGTAGACGGCGGGCGCGCCGTACATGTCCTCCTGGTCCCAGAGCCCGGCGACCAGCATCACCGGTACGCTCAGCGGCTGCGCGGCCAGCACCTTGTCCATCGCCTGCTGCTGCCAGAAGGCGTCGTAGGCGGGGTGCTCCGTCAGCTTGCGCCAGAAGCCAAGCTGCTCCATCCCGTGCTGGCGCCCGAGTTCGCCGGCCGAGCCGGCCTTCAGGTACTCGTCGTAGTCGTCGTAACAGGACGACCACCACTGCGCCGACGAATCCCGTGTCGCTTCCTGACCGTAGATGTAGGGGAGATTCTGCTGCCGGAATGCGCCGTTGTGGAACCAGTCGTCGCCGCGCCAGCCGTCCACCATCGGGTTCATCGGGACCGACACCTTGAGCGCCGGGTGCGGGTTGACGAGCGCCATCAGCGGCAGGAACCCGTCGTACGAGATGCCGAGAATCCCGACCTTGCCGTTGGTCTCCGGGACGTTCTTCACCAGCCAGTCGATGGTGTCGTAGGTGTCGGTGGCGTGATCGACGGCGGTCGGGTTGAGCGGGCCACGCAGGGGGCGGTTCATCACGTAGTCGCCCTCGGAGCCGTACTTGCCGCGCACGTCCTGCACGACGCGGATGTAGCCGCCGTCCACGATGACGTCCACGGCGTTGTCGTAGCCGTCGAGCACCGGGCCGAGGTGCGAGCTATTGGCGTGGCTCGTCAGGGCGGTCGCGTTGTATGGCGTGCGGGTGAGCAGGATGGGCGCATGCGCCGCGCCCCGGGGCACGAGGATCACGGTGTGCAGCCGCACGCCGTCGCGCATCGGGACCATGACCTCGCGACGGACGTAGTCGAACGAGGTCGTGACCGGGGCGAACTTCGCCGGCGTCTCGCTCCCGAGCGCGGCCGGCGAGGCGGGGCGCTGCGGTTGAGCCTGCGCCCGCAGGTCGGGCGCGGCGGTCGCCAGGAGCACGGTTGTCGCTCCGGCAAGAACGACGCCCCCAAGCCGCCAGAATCCCTGCCCCCGCCGTTCCTGCGTCGTCATCGCATGTCCTCCCCGCCGCTCGGGGCCACGGGTTCCGGACTACAAGCGTCGGGCGGTACGACGTCTGACCTCGCGCCGGGGCTGAAGCCCCGGCCTACGTACGAGGTGCAGCGTGACATGCGTGACACCGCCTGAAGCCTGAAGTCCGGAGCCTGGAGCCTGGAGCCGAGCAATCGTCAGTACCGATAGTGGTCCGCCTTGTACGGCCCCTCGACCGGCACGTTGATGTAGGCCGCCTGCGCCGGCGTGAGCGTCGTGAGCTTCGCGCCGAGGTGATCGAGGTGCAGCCGCGCCACCTCCTCGTCCAGCTTCTTGTCGAGCGTGTAGACCGCGATCTCGTGCTTCTCCTTCCAGAGCTTCATCTGGGCGAGCGTCTGGTTGGTGAAGCTGTTCGACATCACGAAGCTCGGGTGGCCCGTGGCGCAGCCGAGGTTCACCAGCCGCCCCTCGGCCAGCAGGAGGATCGAGTGGCCGTCGGGGAAGGTGAACAGGTCCACCTGCGGCTTGATCGTCGTCCGCGTGACGCCGGGGTAGTCCATCAGCTTCTCGACCTGGATCTCGTTGTCGAAGTGGCCGATGTTGCACACGACGGCGTTGTTCTTCATCTTCGCCATGTGCGCGGCCGTGATGACGTCGCAGCAGCCGGTGGTCGTCACGAACAGGTCGGCGTAGGGCAGGGCGTCCTCGACGGTGGTCACCGCGTAGCCCGCCATGCAGGCCTGCAGCGCGCAGATCGGGTCGATCTCGGTGACCTCGACGCGCATCTTCGACGAGGCGAGCGACTGCGCCGATCCCTTGCCCACGTCGCCGAAGCCGCAGACGACGGCCACCTTGCCCGCCAGCATGAGGTCGGTCGCGCGGCGGATGCCGTCCACGAGCGACTCGCGGCAGCCGTAGACGTTGTCGAACTTCGACTTGGTGACCGAGTCGTTGACGTTGATGGCGGGGAAGAGCAGCTTGCCCTGCTCGTGCAGCTGGTAGAGCCGGTGCACGCCGGTCGTCGTCTCCTCGGAGACGCCCTTGAGCCCCTTGACCACGGCGTGGAAGAACCCGCGGCGCGAGGCGAGCGTCCGCTTCAGCAGGGCGTTGACGATCTGGAGTTCCTTGTTGTCGGTGGGCTCGTCGAGCACCGCGGCGTTCTCCTCGGCGGCGTACCCGCGATGGATGAGCAGCGTGGCGTCGCCGCCGTCGTCCACGATGATCTGGGGCCCGCCGCCGTCCGGCCAGGTCAGCGCGCGCAAGGTGAACTCCCAGTACTCCTCGAGGCTCTCGCCCTTGAACGCGAACACCGGGATCCCGGCGGCGGCCATCGCGGCGGCCGCGTGGTCCTGCGTCGAGAAGATGTTGCACGACGCCCACCGCACGTCGGCGCCCAGTTCCTTCAGCGTCTCGATCAGGACGGCGGTCTGGATCGTCATGTGCAGCGAGCCCGTGATGCGGGCGCCGGAGAGCGGCTTCTCGGGGCCGTACTTCCGCCGCGTCGACATCAGGCCCGGCATCTCGTGCTCGGCCAGCGCGATTTCCTTCCGCCCGAAGTCGGCGAGGGCGAGGTCCCTGACGGCGAAGTCCTGTATCGAAGCAGTAGCTTTCACTCTGGTCTCCTTGGCTCGTAGATCGTCAATGCGTCACTCATGCCGGCCACCATTACCCGTCCGCACTCGGCGCCCGCGGCGCCTTCCGACAGCTCTTCGACCACGGGCCCCGTGATGCCGATCCCGCCACGACAGTGAGCCGCCACGAACGGCATCGTGAGGAACGCCGTGTTCACCGTCTGCCCGATGATGTCGGTGCGCGCGTACTCGGGATGGCCGGCGGATCCGAGGAAGATCTCGCCGCCGTGCAGCACGACAACCAGTTCGGGCACCTCGAAGAGCTGCTTGGCCTGCCGGGCCGCGTTCAGCGCGCGGTCGGCCTTCCCGGGCCCGGCGAAGAAGCCGAGAAAGCCGTCGCCCACGCACTTCACCGGCACCCCGTCGAACCGCAGCACCGCCTCGGTCACCGCGTAATGGATCGTATTCGACCAGGCCGCGAGGTCGGCAGGCGCCATCCGCGCCGCCCGCTCGGCGAACCCGTTCAGGCTGGTGCAGAGCACGACCGCGGGAAACGTCCCGGGCGCCTCCTGCCGTCCCGTGAGGATCCACTCCACGCTGACGCCCAGCAGGCGCGCCAGGTCCAGCAGCACCGCGATGTCGGGCGCGTTCTCGCCCCGTTCCCACTTCGACACGGCCTGAGACGTCAGGCGCAGCGCGCTCGCAATATCCGACTGGCGCAGCTGCCTGCGCTCGCGCTGCTGCTTGATCCGCTGGCCGAGCTTGCCGAGGTCCATGGAACGTCAAAGCGTACCGTGTTCGGAAGGGCAGCACAATGGCGCAGTGGTTGCGGCGGGTGACGAAGTGGTTGGCTGAAGTTGCCGCACCGCCCGGCGCCGACCCTGGCAACCAGTGCACGCCAGGCGAGTGATGGCGCGCCATGCGAAGGCTCAGGGCGCCAGAAGCCATTGAAAACGAACCGGTTATCTTTGCGATAACTCCCCGTGTTCCGGTGGCAGCACGATTGCAAACCACCCCTCCCGTGAGGTCGGGGGGAGGCGACAATGCATGGACGGGCGCCAGGCGGCTTCACGCTCATCGAGCTGCTCATCGTCGTCGCGATCATCGGCATCATCGCCGCGATCGCCGTGCCGGGCCTGATGCGGGCCCGGATGGCCGGAAACGAGGCGTCGGCCATCGGATCGCTGCGCGCCATCAACGCCGCCGAGGCGAGCTACGCCTCGAGCTGCGGCCAGGGAGCCTACGCGGGCACGCTGGCGGACCTGGGCAAGCCGCCGCAGGCCGGGTCGGAGGGGTTCATCGGGCCCGACCTGACGAACGACCCGGCCACCAAGAGCGGCTACACGCTGACGATGTCGGCCGGGGATGCGGCTGCCGGTGGGGTGACGGGGTGCAACAGCCCTTCGTCGCTCGCGCAGGCCTACTTCGTGGCCGCGGACCCGCTCGTCGCCAACTCGACCGGGACGCGGCGCTTCGGCACCAACCAGGGTGGCACGATCTACCAGTCCACGGCCGACCCGCCGGCCACGCTGGCGGTCACGCTGGTGGGCGCGCCGGCCGCGGCGGCGCCGATACAGTGATCACGGGGGCCGACGGCTGACGGCCGACGGCTGAGGGTTGAAGGCTCGCGGTTGGCGGCTCGCGACTGGAGGCCGCGTCACGCGTCCCACGCCGGGAACGGCCGCAAGTCGCACGTCGCGGGCCGCGAGCCGGGAAGCGGTCAGGGGGCGATCCGCCCCACGGCCACCGTGGCCGGCCGCAGGACGTCGTCGCCGATCGTGTAGCCGGAGCGGATCACGCTGACCACGCGATCGTCGAGCGCCGGGTCGGTCACCGGGACGATCGAAACGGCTTCGTGCCGCCGCGGGTCGAACGGCGCGCCGTCGTCGGTAAAGCGGACGACCTGGTACGAGGCTAGCTTCGAGAGGAACAGATCGCGGACCAGTACCACCCCTTTGAGGAGACCCGGGTCGCCGGCCGCCGCAGACGCCCCGGCGGCGATGGCGCGGTCGAGGTTGTCGGCCACGTCCAGCAGGTCGTCCAGCAGCGCCCTGCGGGCCCGGTCGACCTCCTTGTCCACGTCGCGGCGGAGGCGCGCGCGGACCTGCTCGAACTCCGTCGCGCTGTCGCGGTACCGCTGCGCGTGGGCCTGGATGGCCTTGTCCTTCTCGGCAAGCTGCTGCTCCAGGTCTTCGAGGTAGCTCGGCTTCCGGGGCCGCCCGGCCTCGGCGGTCACGCCGGTGTCGCCGTGCGTCCACCAGCGACGATCGACCACCTTGACCGGGCCGTCGGGGTTCGTGTCGTGCGTGTCGTCTCTGTCCATGGCGTCGGTGCGGCGGATCACGCCACCGGTGTTGCGGCCTTGAAGCCGAACGTCAGGCGGTCCTGCTCGAGCCCGATCGACACCGTGCCGCCGTGCTCGAGTTGCCCGAACAGGATCTCGTCGGTCAGCCGGTCGCGCACCTCGGCCTGCACGACGCGCGCGAGCGGACGGGCCCCGTACACCGGGTCGAAGCCGCGGACGGCCAGCCACGCGCGCGCCGACGGCTCGAGCGTGATCGCGATCTTCCGCTCGGCCAGCTGCGATTCGAGCTGGAGGATGAACTTCTCGACGATCGTCTCCATCACCGACGGGCTGAGCGGGGCGAAGTTGACGATCGCGTCGAGGCGGTTGCGGAACTCGGGGCTGAACATCCGGTCGATGGCCGACTTGGCGCGGCTCTTCGCCGTCTGCCCGCGCAGGTCGAGCGCCTCGCTGAACTCGCCCGAGAGGCCGGTCGGGCTGAAGCCGATCGCGCCCGTGCTCATCTCGCGCGACCCCGCGTTGGAGGTCATGATGACGACCACCTGGCGGAAGTCGGCGCGCCGCCCGTTGTTGTCGGTCAGCGTCGCGTGGTCCATCACCTGCAGGAGGATGTTGAAGATGTCGGGGTGCGCCTTCTCGATCTCGTCGAGCAGCACCACGCTGTAGGGATGCGTCCGCACGGCGTCCACGAGCAGGCCGCCCTGCTCGAAGCCGACGTACCCCGGCGGGGCGCCGATCAGCCGCGACACGGCGTGCTTCTCCATGTACTCGCTCATGTCGTAGCGCAGGAACTCGTTCCCGAGGTGGATGGCGAGCTGCTTGGCGAGCTCCGTCTTGCCGACGCCGGTCGGCCCGGTGAAGAGGAAGCAGCCGGCGGGGCGGTCGGGCTGCGACAGCCCGGCGCGCGACCGCTTGATGGCGCCGGTGACGATGTGCACCGCCTCGTCCTGGCCGAAGACCACGCGCCGGAGCGACTCCTCGAGCGTCCGCAGCCGCTCCTTGTCGGACGCGGTCGCCTGCTTGTCGGGGATGCGAGCCATCCGCCCCACGATCCGCTCGACCTCGGCCGGCGTCACCACGCGCCGCGGCGCCGGCGTCGCCGCCGCGTCGCCGGTCCCGGCGGGCTCCGCCGCCGGCTGCAGCCTCAGCATCGCCCCCGCCTCGTCCAGGATGTCGATGGCGCTGTCGGGCAGCCGGTAGTCGCGCAGGAACCGCTTGGCGAGCTTCGCGGCCACCTCGAGCGCGGAGTCCGAGTAGTCCACCTGGTGGTGCTCCTCGTACCGCGCGCGCAGCCCCTGGAGGATCTTGATCGTCTCCTCGACCGACGGTTCCTCGACCACCACCTTCTGCAGCCGCCGCGCCAGGGCGCGGTCCTTCTCGATCTGCTTGAACTCCTCGAACGTCGTGGAACCGACAATGCGCAGCTCGCCGGCGGTGAGCACCGGCTTGATGAGCGTCGCCAGGTCCATCGTGCCGCCGGTGGTAGCGCCGGCGCCGATGGTGGCGTGGATCTCGTCGATGAACAGGATCGGCAGGCGGCGGCTCTTGAGCGCGGCCAACACCGTCTTGAAGCGCTCCTCGAAGTCGCCGCGGAACCTCGTGCCCGCCAGCAGGGCGGCCGTGTCGAGGCTGAAGATCTCGGCCCCCTTCAGGATCTCGGGCACGTCGTCGTCGAGCAGGCGGATCGCGAGCCCCTCGGCGAGCGCGGTCTTGCCGACGCCAGCGTCGCCGACGAACACCGGGTTGTTCTTGCGCCGGCGGCAGAGGATCTCGAGCGTGCGCTGCAGCTCGACGGTCCGGCCGATGAGCGGGTCGAGCACGCCGGCGCGGGCGCGCTCGGTCAGGTTCGCCGCGAAGGTCCCGAGCGGGTCGCGCTGGGCCTGCGGCGCCTCGCCGGCGGGCGAGGCCGCGGACCGCCGGCGCGCGTCGTCGCCCGGGAGGGCCGGCGGCGGCACCTTCGCGATGCCGTGGGAGATGAAGTTCAGCACGTCGAGCCGCGTCACGCTCTGCGCCTCGAGCAACTGGCAGGCGTACGAGTTGGTCTGCTGGAGGATGGCCGCGATGATGTCGCCGGCGCTGACCTCGGGCTTCCCGGCGCTCTGGACGTGGAGCACGGCCGTCTGGAGCACGCGGCGGAAGGCGCGCGTCTGTTCCGGCTCCTTCTCGAGGCCGCGGGGGTACTGCTCGACCGAGTTCGCCAGGAAGGCGTCGAGCTCGCGGCGGAGCCGCGGCAAGTCCGTGCCGCACGCGGCGAGGATCCGCTCGCCGTCCATGTCGTGCGTGAGGACGTAGAGCAGGTGCTCGAGCGTCAGCGTGGTGTGCCGGCGGGAGACCGCCTCCCGGTAGGCAATGTGCAGCAGCATCTCGACGGCGGCGCTGAACATGGGACTCCTCGACCCCTCGACCAGGGGGACTAGACGTCTTGAAGGGCCAAAGTCGTTGCGAATGGGTCAGGTTCTTTCGCGATCACTCGTGCCCTTCAAGACGTCTGTAGCCCCGCGCACGCGCGGGGCCAGCCAACAGCGTTCCTGGGCCTGGCGAGGGGCGCCACGAAACCGCCGCTCCACGCTCTCGGCGGTCCGAGGCGCGCCTCGCTAGGCCTCTTCGATGCTCGCCCTCAGCGGGAACCCGCGCTCGCGGGCCAGGCCGTGCACGAGGCCGACCTTGGTCTCGGCGATCTCGTGGGGGTAGATGCCGGCGGTGCCCCGCCCGTGGCAGTGCACCTCCATCATCACGCCGTACGCCTCGGCCGGCTGCATCAGGAAGACCGTCTCGAGCACCGAGACGACGAAGTCCATCGTCGTGTAGTCGTCGTTGTGGAGCACGACCCGGAACAGGGAGGACTGGCGCACCTCCTGCTCGGGCCGCTCGATGACTTCCGTGCCGCGCGCTGGGCGTTGATCCGGCATCCGTTCACCAGGCGCGGCCCGCCGCCGCGCCGGTCATCCTCCGAGATGGACCGTGGGACAAGTGCCTTCAGTATAAGCCTTCCCGGTTTCGGGGCGCAGGCGGGCGGGGCGCTCCCCGCGTACGGTATACTGACCTTTCAGTCATTCAACTGACCCGACGGGCCACACGCCCGGCGGCGAGAGGAGCCGACCCACGCCTATGGCCCGGACCAAGAAGGACGTCGTCGCCGAGTTCCGCAGGGCCGAGATCCTCGACGCCGCCCACCGGGTGTTCGCCGAGCGGGGCTTCGAGCAGGCGACCATGGCGGAGATCGCGGCCGCCGCCGGCGTGGCGAAGGGCACGCTCTACCTCTACTACCCCTCGAAGCAGGACATCTACGACGCGGCGCTCCGGCGGAGCGTCGTGGACGTGGACGCGCGCACGCGGGCGGCGCTCGGCGGCGGCCGCACGGTCGCCGAGAAGATCCGGGCGTTCATCGAGACCAAGCTGCGGTACTTCGAGGAGCACCGGGACTTCTTCCGCATCGTGGAGCGGGAGTTCGGCTACCCGGCCTGCGGGCGCGGCCAGCACGCGAGGCACGTGGACGAGGTGCGCCTCGAGCAGGTGAAGCTGCTCGACCAGATCCTGCAGCAGGCGGTGCGGCGCAGGGCGATCCGGGCGATCCGCACCGAGGCGGCCGCCTCGGCGATCTTCGACCTGACGCGAAGCATCGTGACCGAGCGCCTGCGCGGCGCGGGCAAGGCCACGCTCGACGAAGACATCGAGTTCGCGTTCGACCTGACGTGGAAAGGAATCGGACACCGATGAACACGAGGCTGACGGGCAGGGGGCGACGGGTGGCCGTGCTCACCATGGCCGGGCTGGTCGCGCTGGCCGGCACCGGTCGCGGGCAGGGGCCGGTCGGAGAGCCGCAATTGCCGCGGCAGGGGGGCACGCCGCTCCCCGCGGCGTCGAGCGCGCTGGTCATCTCGCCGGCCGCCCTCATGGGCGGCGTGCCGTCGGGGCAGGCGACGGCGGGCGTCATGCCGCTCTCGCTCTCCGACGCCATCGCCAGGGGGCTCAAGCAGAACCTGGGCGTCGTGCTGGGCGAGCAGTCGGTCCGGTCGGCCCACGGCACGCGCTGGCAGGCGCTGAGCGGCTTGCTGCCGAACGCCGGGGTGACGGTCGGCCAGGCGCGCGAGGAAATCAACCTCGAGGAGTACGGCTTTCCCGTGGCGCCCGGGCAGTCGCCGATCATCGGCCCCTTCAACGTGTCGTCGATCCACCTCACGGCCACGGCGCCGATCTTCGACTACGCGGCGCTCCAGCGGGCGAGGGCGGGCGCCGACGCGGCGACGGCCGCGACGCACACCTTCCGCGACGTGCGGGACATGGTGGTCTTCGTGACGGCGAACCTCTACCTCCAGGCGGTCACCGGCGCGAGCCGGATCGAGGCCGCGCGCGCCCAGCTCGCCACCGCCCAGGCGCTCTACGACCGGGCCGTCGTCCAGAAGCAGGCCGGCGTCATCGCCGGCATCGAGGTGCTGCGGGCCGAGGTCCAGCTGCAGTCGCAGCACGAGCGCGTCATCTTCTTCGAGAACGAGTTCGCCAAGCAGAAGCTGGCGCTGGCCCGGGCCATCGGGGTCCCGCTCGGCCAGCCGATCGACCTGACCGACCGGATGCCGTACGCCGCGCTCGCGGCGCAGACGCTCGACGAGAGCCTGAAGCAGGCCTACGCGTCCCGGGAGGACCTGCAGAGCGCGCAGGCCCTGGTCGACGCCGCCCGGGCCGCCCGGCAGTCGGCCGTCGGCGAGGCGCTTCCGTCGGCGCACCTGCTGGCCGACATCGGCCGCAGCTCGTTCGGATGGGATTCGCTCAAGGGGACCTACGCGGTCCAGGGCACGATCACCGTCCCGATCTTCCAGGGCGGGCGGGTGCGGGGCAAGGTCGAGCAGGCCGACGCCCAGCTCAAGCAGCAGCAGGCGCAGGTGGACGACCTGCGCGCGAGGATCGAATACGAAGTGCGCTCGGCGCTGCTCGACGTGCAGGCGTCGGACGACCGCGTCCGCGTCGCCAGGAGCGCGGCCGACCTGGCCACCGCGCAGCTCGCGCAGGCCCAGGACCGGTTCGCGGCCGGCGTCACGAGCAACATCGAGGTCGTGCAGGCGCAGGAGGCGGTGGCGACGGCCACCGACAACTACCTGTCCGCCCTTTACGCGCACAACCTGGCCAAGATCTCGCTGGCCCGCGCCGTCGGCCTCTCCGAAGCGCGCGCGCGGCAGTTTCTCGGAGGCACCGACTGATGGCGGACCGTGTTGAAGAACGGGAGAAGGCGACCATGAGCGAGACAACGCGGGCCGGCGCGCCGGCCGAACACCCTTCGGGCGGCGGCGTCGGGGGCTACCTGCGCGACGGGCGCAGGCGCCGCTGGCTGGTCTCGGGCGGCGTGCTGGCTCTGGTGATCTTCGCCGGCGTCTGGTGGTACCTGGGCGGCCATGAATCGACCGACGACGCCCAGGTGGACGGCCACATCGTGCCGATCGCGGCTCGCGTGGGCGGGACCGTGGCCGACGTGAGGGTCGACGACAACCGGGAGGTCGAGGCCGGCGCGGTCCTCGTGCAGATCGACCAGCGGGACTACCTCACGGCGCTCGGGCGCGCCCGGGCCGACTACGCGGACGCGCAGGCCGCGCTGGCGGCCGCGCAGGCCGGCGTGCCGATCACCTCGACCACCACGGCCAGCCAGATGAGCTCGGCCGGCGCGAACGTCGAGCGCGCCAGGTCCGGCGCCGACGCGGCGACGGGGGACGTCGACGCGTCCCGGGCCCGGCTCGCTTCCATCCAGGCTCGGTTCCGGGAGGCCCAGGCCAACGCCACCCGCGCCTCGCGCGACCTCGAGCGGATGAAGCAGCTCATCGCCAAGGACGAGGTCTCGCAGCAGCAGTACGACGCCTTCGTCGCGGCGGCCGACGCCGCGAGGGCCACGGTGGAGTCGGCCCAGGCGTCGGTGAACGAGGCGGCGCAGGCGGTGTCGGTGGCGGAAAGCCGGCGGGCGCAGGCGCTCAACGCGCTGACGCAGGCCCAGGCCGAACTCAGGGCGGCCCGGACCGGCCCCGAGCAGGTGACGGTGACCAGGGCGCGCGCCGAATCGGCGGCGGCGCGCGTGCTCCAGGCCAAGGCCGTGCTCGACCAGGCCGCCCTCAATCTCGCCTACACGACGGTGACGGCGCCGACGGCCGGCCGCGTCAGCAAGAAGAGCGTCGAACCGGGCCAGGTGATCCAGCCGGGGCAGCCGCTGCTCGCCATCGTGCCGCTCGAGGACATCTGGATCACGGCGAACTTCAAGGAGACCCAGCTCAAGGACATGCGCCCGGGACAGCGGGCCTCCGTGTCGGTGGACGCGTTCGGCCGCAGCTACGAAGGCCACATCGACAGCATCGCCGCCGCAACCGGCGCGCGGTTCAGCCTGCTCCCGCCCGAGAACGCCACCGGCAACTACGTGAAGGTCGTCCAGCGCATCCCCGTCAAGATCGTGCTCGACAAGGGCCAGGACCCGCAGCACCTGCTGCGCCCGGGCATGTCGGTGGTGCCCACGGTGCACACGAGGTAGCGCGGTGACCGATTCGGCGACGGAGACAGAGACCCGGCCGGCCCCCAGCCCCTGGATCGTGTCGGTGGCGGTGATGCTCGGCACGTTCATGGTGGTGCTCGACACCACCATCGTGAACGTGTCGCTGCCGCACATCGCCGGCAACCTCTCGGCGAGCATCGAGGAATCCACCTGGACGCTCACCGCCTACCTGGCGGCCAACGCGATCATCCTGCCCATCACCGGGTGGCTGGCCAATTACTTCGGCCGCCGCCGGCTGCTGCTGCTGTCGGTGGCCGGCTTCACCGGCGCGTCGCTGCTCTGCGGCCTGTCCACCAGCCTCACCGTGCTCGTGGGCTGGCGCATCGTCCAGGGCGTGACCGGCGGGGTGCTGCAGCCGCTGTCGCAGGCGATCATGCTCGAGGTGTTCGAGCCGAAGGATCGCGGGAAGGCCATGGCCTTCTTCGGCGTCGGCGTCGTCGTGGCGCCGGTGCTCGGCCCGGTGCTCGGCGGCTGGCTGACCGACAACTACTCGTGGCGCTGGGTGTTCTACGTCAACCTGCCCGTCGGCATCGCCGCCTTCATGATGCTCCGCGCCTACGTCTTCGACCCGCCGTACATCAGGCGCGGGACGGCCCGGATCGACTACTGGGGAATCGGCCTGCTCGCCCTCGGCATCGCCGCGCTTCAGATCGGGCTCGACCAGGGTCAGCAGGCGGACTGGTTCTCCTCGAACCTGATCGTCACGCTGGCGGTCCTTTCCGTCGTGGGGCTGGTCGTGTTCGTCGCGCACTCGCTGACGGTCCGCGACCCGGTGGTCGATCTGCGCCTGTTCAAGGAGCCGACCTTCGCGACCGGCGTGGCGCTCATCACCGCCATGGGCGTCGGGCTCTACGGCAGCCTCGTGCTGATGCCGGTGCTGCTGCAGACGCTGCTCGGCTACCCGTCCCTGCAGGCCGGCTACGCGATGGCGCCTCGCGGCCTCGGGTCGCTGGTCGCGATGCCGATCATCGGGCTGCTGATGAACCGCGTGGACCCGCGGCGGATGCTGGCCATCGGGTTCCTGGTGAACGGGCTCACGATGTACTGGATGTCGGGGCTGAACCTCGACGCCGGCTACTGGGACATCTTCTGGCCGCAGTTCGTCCAGGGCGTCGGGATGGGGATGCTGTTCGTGCCGCTCACCACGGTGGCCATGGACCGGATCTCGCAGCGGGACATGGGGCAGGCTGCGAGCCTGTTCAACCTGCTCCGCAACATCGGCGGGTCGGTCGGGATCGCGCTCACCGAGACCGCGCTCGCGCGGGATCGCCAGGCGCACATCAACATCCTCGGCGCCCACGTCACCGCCTACGGGGCGTCCACGCGGGCGATGTTCGACGGCCTGCGCGCCGCGTTCGTCGCCCGCGGCAGCGACGCGGTGACCGCGACCCGCCGCGCGGACGCGGCGCTGTTCGGCATGGTGCAACAGCAGGCCGCGATGATCTCGTTCCTGCACGCGTTCATGCTGCTCGCGGTGGTGTTCGTCGTGATGGTCCCGCTCGTCTTCGTGATGAGGAAGCCGCGGCATCACGAGAGCCCGGGACCGATCGTGGGAGAATAGGCCATGGTCGCGACGCTCGACTTGAGGTTCCAGGGGCGGCAGGGTGTCATCGCGGTCGGCCTGCTCGAGGGCCCCGAGGGGCTGGTGCTCGTCGATCCCGGGCCGGCCGCCTGCCTCGACACGCTGCGGGCCGAGCTCGCCGCCCGCGGCCGCCGGCTGGACGAAGTGGCGGCCGTGCTGGTGACCCACATCCACCTCGACCACTCCGGGGGCGTCGGCGTCATCGCCCGGTCGAACCCGCGCGTCCAGGTCTATGTGCACCGGCGCGGCGCGCCGCACATCGTCGATCCGTCGAAGCTGGTGGCGAGCGCGAGGCGCCTCTACGGCGACGCGATGGACCGGTTGTGGGGCGAGGTGGCGCCGGTCGATCGGGCCAGCGTGCACCCGCTCGACGGCGGGGAAGCGATCCGGCCCGCGGGCCTCGACGTGCGCGTCGCGGAGACGCTGGGGCACGCGTCGCACCACGTGAGCTACCTGGACGCCGCGAGCGGCACCGCGTTTGTCGGCGACACGGGCGGCATCCGGGTCGGCGAGCCGCTGCTCGTGATCCCGCCGACGCCGCCGCCGGACATCGACCTCGAGGCCTGGGCCGTGAGTCTCGGCCGGATCCGCGCGTGGGCGCCCGATGCCCTGTTCCTGGCGCACTTCGGACGCCACGAGCGTCCGCTCGACCACCTGGACGACCTCGAACGGCACCTGGCGGAGATGGCCGGGTGGGTGCGGGACCTGCTGGCCGATTCCTCGCTCGACGACGCGCAGCGGGCACCGCGGTTCGGCGAGCGCCTCAGGGCGATCTTTGCCGAACGCCTGCCCGACGACGAGTGGGTGCAGCGCTATACGACGGCGGTCCCCGTGGACCACTGCTGGCAGGGGCTGGCGCGGTACTGGCGGAAGCGTCAGGCCCTTTCGAACGCCTCGTAGACGAGCGAGGAGGCGAGGGTCCGCTCGTCCTCCGGGACGACGTAGGTGCACCGGCGTCGGATCAGTTCGAAGCCGAGCGGCGCGATGTCGTACTCCGCGAAGCGCGCCATGAACCGCGGGTGATGCGCCGCGACCGCCGCCGGGTCGCCGACCACCGACAGCCAGCAGCAGCGCCCGGCCCGGCGGAGCGGCTGCAGCCCCCACTCCGCCAGCGCCGCCGCCATCTCCGGGATCTTGCCGTCGCCTGCGCCGACCAGCAAGCCCGCCCCCGCGCCGTCGGCGAGGCTCATGACGAGCCGCAACTGCTCCCACGCCCCCCGCGTCGTCTCATCGGCCGAGCCGGCCGGCAGCACGACCGTGTCCATCGGCGGCAGCGTCGCCAGTCCGACCAGCGGCGCCTCGTCGTCGACCTCGCTGACGAACGTGCCCGGCGCGTCCGAGAAGGTCGAGCGCACGACGACCGGCAGCCGGCTCGCCCAGGCCGCGGCGAGCGCGCGCGGGTGGACGACCTTGGCCCCGAAGCGCGCCAGTTCGTGCATCGCCGCATAGCTCACCCGGGACAGGAACCGAGCCCCGGGGACGATCCGCGGATCGACGACCGCCACGCCGTCCACGTCGGTGAAGATCTCCACGCGCTCCGCCCCGAGCGCCGCGCCGAGGGCGACGCCGGACGTGTCGCTCCCGCCCCGGCCGAGCGTCGTGAAGTCGAGCGTGGCCGGCACCACGCCCTGCCCGCCGGTGACGACGGGCACCTGGCCGGAGGCCATGAGCGACACGAGGCGCGAGGTGTCGATCTCGGTGATGCTGGCCTCGACGTGCAGCCCGTCGGTGAAGATGCGCGCCTGCGCCGACGTCATGCCGACGGCGGGAATGCCGGCGCGCTTGAGCGTCTGCGACACCACCGCCACGGCGATCGCCTCGCCGCACGTGAAAATCAGGTCGTGGTCGGCCGGCGCCACCGGGCCGCCGTCGGCGCGCAGCAGGTCGAGCAGCGTGTCGGTCGCGTAGGGCTCGCCGCGGCGCCCCATCGCCGAGACCACGACGGCGACGGCGAACCCCTCGGCGCGCGCGCGGCGCACGTGCCCGACGACCAGCGCCCGCCGCTCGGGCGTGGAGACCGACGTGCCGCCGAACTTCTGGACCAGGACGGGCGCGCGGCTCATGGGATCCGCACCCACTGCCGGGCCGCCAGCTCTTCCGCGATCTGGACGGCGTTCAGCGCGGCGCCCTTTCGCACGTTGTCCGAGACGATCCACAGGTTCAGCCCGCGCTCGATCGTGCTGTCCTCCCGGATCCGTCCGACGAGCACGTCGTCGGTGTGCGCCGCCGGCGCGGGCATCGGGTACGCGAGGCTCGACGGGTCGTCCACCACCGTCACGCCGGGCGCCGCGGCGAGGATCGCCCGGGCCTCGCCGGCGGTGAGCTTCCGCTCCGTTTCGATATTCACCGACTCCGAGTGACCGATGAGCACCGGGACGCGCACGGCGGTGGCCGTCACCCGGACGGCCGGGTCGCCGAGGATCTTCACCGTCTCGTGGACCATCTTCCATTCTTCCTTGGTGTAGCCGCCCTCCTGGAAGACGTCGATCTGGGGGATCAGGTTGAAGGCGAGCTGGTACTGGAAGACGCGCGGGGCGCCGCACGCGCCGTGTTCGAGAATCTCGCGCGCCTGCCGCACGAGCTCGTCGAGGCCGGCCTTGCCGGCGCCGGCCGCCGCCTGGTAGGTGGACACGACGACGCGCCTGATCCGCGCCCGGTCGTGCAGCGGCTTGAGGGCCACGACCATCTGGATCGTCGAGCAGTTCGGGTTGGCGACGATCCCTTTGTGCCAGGCGAGGTCGTCAGGGTTCACCTCGGGGACGACCAGCGGGCACGCGGGGTCCATGCGCCAGGCCGAGCTGTTGTCGATGACCACCGCGCCCTGGCGGACCGCCTTGGGGGCCAGGTCGAGGCTCGCCTCGGCGCCGGCCGAGAAGAGGGCGATGTCGATCCCGGCGAAGCCGGCCTCGGTCGCCTCGGCGCAGCGGTAGTCACGGCCGGCGAACCGCACCGGGGTGCCGGCAACCTCCGCCACGTCGAGCGGGCGGAGCAGGTTCACGGGGAACCGGCGGCGCTCGAGCGTCGCGATCATCTCGGTGCCGACCATGCCGGCGGCACCGACCACGGCCACGTTCCAGGTCTTCAGGGTCACGGGTGAACTCCTAGACGGGGCGGCTGCAGGAGGGGCCATCATAGGACGCGGGGGCAGGCCGATTCAACGACGGCTGCCGACTGACGGCTGCCGGCGTCGTCGCGCGTGACGGCGTGACCTGGTCGTCGGTCGTCGGCCGGCGGCCGGGCTCGCGCCATTGCAGGATAGGCAGATGCCGGAACGGCCTAGACGACGTTGAGGGCTTCGAACTCGGGGATCTCTTCCTTGATGGCCATCTCGACGCCCATGAAGAGCGTCATCTGGGCGCTCGGGCAGCCGACGCAGTTGCCGGTCAGCCGGACGGTGGCCGAATTGTCCACGACGTCGAGCAGCTCGATGTCGCCGCCGTCGCTCTGGATGAGCGGTCGGATCCGCTCGATCACCGCCTGCACGCGCTCGCGCGAAACCATGATCTGCCCCTCGCTCGGCCGGACCGCCGGGACCCCGGGACACCCGCACGGACCAGCCGGGCGCGGCGTCGCCGGGGAGAGATTCCAGTATACCGCGCCGGTTTCCGACATCTGGTAGAATTGTCCCCAGGCTCCATCCCTCATGTCGAATGCCCCGTTCACGATTGATTCGGTCGTCCCCGGTCGCAGCGCACGTATGCGGGCGGTGTTCGACTTCGTCAAGGTCATCGCCGACAGCGACAGCAGCGTACTGGTCACCGGCGAGACGGGCACCGGCAAGGAACTGGTCGCCAACCTCATCCACCAGTCCAGCGCGCGGCGGAGCAAGCCGTTTGTCGCCGTCAGCTGCGCCATCCTCTCCGAGACGCTGATCGAGTCGGAGCTGTTCGGCCACGAGCGCGGCGCCTTCACGGGCGCGATCAAGGACCGGCCGGGCCGGTTCGAGCTCGCGCAGGGGGGCACGATCTTCCTCGACGACATCGACGACGTGCCGCTCAGCATGCAGGTGAAGCTGCTGCGCGTGCTCCAGAACCGGGTGGTCGAGCGGCTGGGCGGGACGCGCCAGATCCCGGTGGACGTCCGGGTCATCACCGGCAGCAAGCGGGACCTGCGCGGGCTGACGGCCGAGGGGAAGTTCCGCGAGGACCTCTTCTACCGGCTCAACGTCATCCCCGTGAACCTGCCGCCGCTGCGCGACCGGCGCGAGGACATCCCGCTCCTGGTGGACCACTTCATCAAGCGGTACTTCCGGGAGCGCGGCGAAGAGGTGCGGCCGGTGTCGGAGGCCGTCCTGCAGGCGTTCATGCGCTACCCGTGGCCGGGCAACGTGCGCGAACTCGAGAACGCGTGCGAGCGGATCGCCCAGACGTGCACGTGCGAGACGGTGCGCCTCGGGTGCGTGCCGATCAGCGTCCTGTTCCACAAGTACGCCGAGGACCGCCAGCCGATCGTCGAAACGCACGCCCACCCGTCGGCCGTGTCGCTCGAGGACCGGCTCGAGGACCTCGAGACCAGCCTGATCAAGTGGGCGCTCCGGGTGAGCAACGGGAACAAGTCCAAGGCCGCCGACATGCTGAAGATCAAGCGGTCGACGCTCGGCGACCGGATCAAGAAGCTCGGCCTGTCCCACCTCGAGACCGGCGAGAACTGATCGCGGCCCGGTCCGCCTCGGGCGGGCCGGTCAGCAGCAGCGCCCGCATCCCTTCCACGAACCACCGGTCGCCGTCCGGGTGGCCGCCGTACAGCTCGAGCAGCGGCACCGCCACCTGGCGCATCACGTGCCCCGCGAGCCGCGGGTCCCCCGACCTCAGGATCCCGGCCTCCCGGGCCCGGCCGAACACCCGGAGCACGCCCGCCGTGAACGCGCGGTGCAGCCGGCCGAGGTCGCCGATCGGCCGGTCCTGCGCCTTGTAGGCGATGCGCAGCGCGTCGGGGGAGGCGTGCCAGAGATCGAGGTACAGGCGCAACAGCCGCTCGACCCCGTCGCGCGCCGTCGCCCGGCCGAGCGCGCGCGTCCGGCCGATCGCCGCGTGCAGCACCGGCTCGACGATCGCGCAGAGCAGGTCGTCCTTGGTCCGGAAGTGGCTGTAGAGCGTGCCCCGGGCGACGTCGGCGGCGTCGGCCACCTCGTCGAGGCGGACCGCGTCCGGGCCGGCCGCGGCGAACTGGCGGGCGGCCGTGGCGACGATCCGCTCGCGCGTCAGGGCGCGCCGGCGGGCGACGCGGGGCGCCGGGCGCCCGGCTTGACTTTCTGAACTCATAGATTCACAATTGACACCATAGGTTCAAAGTCGGACCTCTAAGTTCATTCTACCACGGGCAGCGGAGGGCGCGGTGACCAGGACGACGGCGAGGCTCCTGTCGGCCGGAGCGGTCGTGGCGGCCGCCGCCGTGGTGTTCGGCGTCGCGGCTGCCGTCCGGCCGGCCCGCGTGGCGGTGGCCCGCGCCGCCCGCCGGCCGCTGACCCAGACGCTCGTCGTGAGCGGCCGGGTCCTGCCGCCCGTGCGCGTCAACCTCGGCGTCGTGGTGACCGGCACCGTCCGGCGCCGCCTCGTGGAGGTCGGCCAGCGCGTCCGCGAAGGCGAGCCGCTGCTGCGGCTCGACGACGACGAGGCCCGGGCGGCGGCGGCCCAGGCCGCCGCGGGCGCCCGCCAGGCGGCGGTCCGCCTCGAGCAGCTCGGCCGGGTCACGCTCCCGCTCGCCGCAGAGGCCGCGACGCAGGCCCGGCTCACCTTCGAGCGCGCCGAGCGCGAGCTCCGGCGCACCGAGCGGCTCGCCGCCGACGGCCTGGTGACCGAGACGGCCCTCGACGACGTCAGGAAGAACGCCGCGTTCGCGCACAGCCAGCTCGAGGCGGCGGTCGTGCAGCAGGCCTCGACTGGCGCCAGCGGGGTGGAGGAGCGCGTCGCGCGGGCGGCGCTCGATGAGGCCAGCGCGGCCCAGGCGGCTGCCGAGGCGCGGCTCGCCCTGCTCGTCGTGCGGGCCAGCGGCAACGGCGTGATCATCGGCCGCGACGTCGAGGCCGGCGACGTCGTCCAGCCGGGCCGCGCCCTGCTCGTGCTCGCCGTGGACGGCCCGACGACGCTCACGATGGACCCGGACGAGCGCAACCTCTCCGCGATCTCGATAGGGCAGGACGCGGTGGCGTCGGCCGACGCCTACCCGGGGCAGACGTTCCGGGCCCGGGTGAGCTTCATCGGCGCGGCCGTCGACCCCCAGCGCGGCACCGTCGAAGTGCGGCTCTCGGTGTCCGACCCCCCGCCGACGATCCGGCCCGACATGACCGTCTCGATCGAGCTCGAGGCCGGGCGGCGGCGCGAGGCGCTGGCCGTGCCGGCCGACTGCGTCCGCGACGTCACCGGGCAGGCGCCGTGGGTGCTCGTCGTGCGCGACGGGGTCGTCGAACGCCGCGCCGTGCGCATCGGCCTGCGCGGCGACGCGTTCGTCGAGATCGCGAGCGGGGTCGGCGACGGCGAATTCGTCGTGCCCGCCTCGGCCGGCGCGCCGGCCCCGGGCACGCGCGTCACCCCGATCGTCGGGGGGAGGTGAGCGTGCCCTTCGAGTGGATGGTGGCGCTGCGGTACCTCCGCGAAGGACGAGCGCAGTCGCTGCTGATCCTGGCGGGCGTCGCGGTCGGCGTCGGCGTCATCGTCTTTCTCTCGGCCCTCATCGGGGGCCTGCAGGACAGCCTGATCCAGCGTACGCTCGGCACCCAGGCGCACATCGTCCTCAAGCGGCCGGACGAGATGCCGAGGGCGCTCATCGACCGGGACGGGGCCGTCGGCGTGACGGCCCGCGTCGAGCGCCCCGCCCAGCGCCTGCGCTCGGTCCTCCAGTGGCAGCAGGTGATGGACAGGGTCGGCCGGGTGCCCGGCGTGACGGCCGTCACGCCGACGGTCACCGGGTCGGCGTTCGCGCGCCAGGGCACGGCCAACCGCGCCGTCCTGCTGCGGGGGGTGGACCCGGCCTCGTTCCAGCGGATCATCGACATCGGCGCGCGGATCGTCTCGGGGCGGTTCGACGTGACGGCGGCCGACGCCGTCATCGGCGTCGAGCTGGCCGGCGCCCTCGGCCTGACGGTGGGCGACAAGCTGCGGATCGTCGCCCCCGACGACCGCGGCGACGTCGTCACCGTTCGGGGCATCTTCGACATCGGCAACAAGGACGCCAACGAGCGCTGGGTATTCGTGTCGCTGAGATCGGCCCAGGCGCTGCTCGACCTGCCTGGCGGCGTGTCGACGATCGAGGTCCGCGTGGCCGACCTCTTCTCGGCCGAGCCGGTGGCGGTGCAGCTGACGGCGGCGACCGGGCTCCAGGCCGACAGCTGGATGAGGACGAACACGCAGCTGCTGGTCGGCCTGCGGTCGCAGAGCCAGTCCAGCGTCATGATCCAGGTGTTCGTCATCATCGCCGTGGCGCTCGGCATCGCGAGCGTGCTGGTGGTGTCGGTGGTCCAGAAGTCGCGCGAGATCGGGATCCTGAAGGCGATGGGCACGCCCACCAGGCGAATCATCCGCGTGTTCCTCATCGAGGGGGCGCTGGTGGGGCTGAGCGGGTCGCTGCTCGGCCTCGCGCTCGGCACGGCCCTGGCATTGTTCTTCGCCGGCCTGAGGGTCAACCCCGACGGGTCGCCCACCTTTCCGGTCAACCTGACGCTCGCGCTGTACGTCCGGTCGGCCTGCATCGCGACGGCGACCGGCATTCTCGCCGCCGCCGCCCCGGCCCACCGGGCGGCGCTCCTCGACCCGGTGGAGGTGATCCGGTATGGATGACGGCCTGCTGCGGGCCGACCAGGTCACCAAGCAGTACGGCGAGCGCGTGGTTACCCGGGTGCTGCACGGGGTGTCGTTCCGGCTGGCCGCGGGCGAGTTCACCGCGCTGGTCGGGCCGTCCGGCTCGGGAAAGAGCACGCTGCTGCACCTGCTCGGCCTGCTCGACCGGCCGACCGGCGGGCGGATCGTGCTCCGCGGCCGCGACACGGCGGACCTCCGGCCGCGGGCGCTCGGGGCGTTCCGCGGCCGCACGCTCGGCTTCGTGTTCCAGTTCCACCACCTCCTGCCGGCGTTCACGGCGCTCGAGAACGTGATGATGCCGGCGCTGGCCGATCGAGGCCGTCCCGACGCCGACATGCGGCGGCGCGCGGTCGAACTGCTCGAGCGCGTCGGGCTCGCCGACCGCCTGCACTACCGGGCGACGGACCTCTCGGGCGGCGAGCAGCAGCGCGTCGCGGTGGCGCGGGCGCTGTCGATGGGACCGGCGCTCGTCCTGGCCGACGAGCCGACGGGGAATCTCGACACCGAGAGCGGCGACCAGGTGTTCGCCCTGCTGCGCGAGTTCAACCGCGAGCGGGGAACCGCCTTCCTCGTGGTGACGCACGACCCCCGCCTGGCGGCGCGCTGCGACCGGGTCATCGAGTTGGTGGACGGCCGGGTGCGCTCCGATAGGCGGGTTTCGTCGCCCGTCGAGGCGAGTTCCTAGTCATCAGGGGCCAGTGTGCCACGGGATCCGCTGGCCACTGACCACAGCCACTGGCAACGGACCCCTCGGCTCCGAGATGCCGGATTGCCGGCGAATATTCGGCGGGGTCCCATCGGGATCCCGGTAAGCGCTAGAATCCGTTGGCTCTTCCGGGTTTGGCATCACCGTTGCTCCATTGGGTTCCGTGCAGTCTGCTGCTGAGCACGCCCCGACCCTCCAGGTAGCCCCCGTCCAAGTTCGAGTGTTAGGTCCCGATGCGGCCAGCCTGACCATGGGTGACCTCCGGCGGCTGTTCCACGGGCGGCACCTGACGCCGGCACGTCGCGCCCGGCTGCGCAACAGCGGCCGCGTCGTGGCGGCCTGCGGCAAGCGGGTGGTCGGCCTGGCGGCCTACGAGCGAGCCGATGCCGATCTGCGCGTCCACGAGTTCGGCGTCGACGACTCGGCGCCGTGCCGGATGGACGAGATCGCCTCCGTCCTGCTCGAGGCGCTCGAGGTGACGTGCCTGGCCGGCGGCGGCCGGCGCCTCGTGCTGCTGCCGCGCGCCGCGACGGCCGAGCACCTGCTCCGCGTGCGCGGCTTTCTCCAGGTCGCGGCCGGGTGCGCCGGCAGCTGGTTCGAGAAGATATTCCCCTCGTGATCGTTTGATTTTTCGCGACCTCGCCCTACAATGAGCGGTCTCGGGCCGCCCCCAGGCCGCTCCCGTGCCGCGGGCCGGTCCGGCGGTCGAACCGCGCCGTCCAGGAGCCAGAGTGCCGCGTCCATTCCTGTCGGGCCTCCGGGGCCGACTGATCCTGCTCGTCCTGCTGGCCGTCCTCCCGGCCTTCGCGCTCACTTGGTACACCGGGTGGGAAGACCGCCAACAGCAACGCGCGAACGTGGCCGCCGACACGGTGGCCTTCGCGCGGATCGTCGCCAACGACCAGGAGCGCGCGATCGACGGGACCCGGCTGGTGCTCTCCGACCTGGCCGCGATACCCGAGGTGCGGGCGGGCGACCCCGAGCGCTCCCGCACCTACTTCGCCGTCCTGATGAAGCTCTATCACGGGTACACGAGCTTCGCGGTGATCGCCCCCGACGGCGCCGTGCTGGTCAGCCTGCCGGCGGCCGACCGCCCCACGAACTTCTCGACGCGCGTCTGGTTCGAGCAGGCGCTCTCGACGAAGACCTTCGCCGTCGGTGACTACCAGACCGGGCAACTGACCGGCAAGCGCGTCGTGGTGGCGGCCTGGCCCGTCGTGGACGAGCAGGGCCGTGTCGTCTCGGTGCTGGCGGCCGGTCTCGACGTCACCTGGCTGAACCAGATCGCCGCCACGGCGCAGCTGCCGAGCGGCGCCGTCCTGGCGCTCGTCGACCGGCGCGGCGTCATCGTGGCGCGCTACCCGGAGGCCGCCGGGGTGCTGGGCCGCGGATTCCCCGAAGCGGCGCTGCTCGAGAGCATGCGGCAGGAGGACGAAGGCACCGTCGAGCTGACGGGCGAGGACGGCGTGGCGCGGGTCTACGCGTTCACGCCGGTCGGCGGACGCGTCCAGACCGGCCTGCGCATGGCGGTCGGCGTGCCGATCGAGGTCGCCTACGGCGCGGTGAACCGGGCGCAGGAACGGCACCTGCTCGTCCTCTTCATGGTGACCGTGCTCACGCTGGGGGCGGCCTGGTTTGCCGCCGAGCGGTTCGTGCTGCGGCGCGTGTCGTCGCTGCTCGACGCGACGCGCAAGCTGGCCGCGGGCGACCCGGCCGCGCGCACCCGGCTGCCGTACGACCACGGCGAGCTGAGCGACCTCGCCAGGGCATTCGACGAGATGGCCGCAGCCCTCCAGGTGCGGCAGGCCGAGCGGGACCGGGCGGAGCAGGCGCTTCGCGAGAGCGAGGAGCGGTTCCGCGCCTTCATGGACAACAGCCCGGCGCTGGCGTTTGTCAGGACCGGCGCGGGCGAGATGGTCTACGCCAACGCCACGCTGGAGCGGTACTTCGACCTCGGGCGCGGCGGCTGGCGCGGCCAGGGTTCGGCGCGGTTCTGGTCGCCGGAGCTGGCCGGGCGGCTCGAGCGCGACGACGCCCAGGTGCTGGGCGGCGGCGTGCCGGAGGAGTCGGTCGACACGGTGGTGCTCGCCGACGGGCGCGAGCGGTACTGGCTCAGGGTCACCTTCCCGCTGGCCGAGGCGGGCGGGCAGCTGCTGGCCGCCACGCTGGCGTTCGACCTGACCGAGTGGCGGCAAATCCAGGCGCAGCTCGCGCGGGCCGAGCGGCGCTACACGCAGCTGGTCGACCAGGCGTGGGACGGCATCGTCATCGCGGATGCCGACCTCCGGTTCCTCGAAGTCAACGACGCCGTCTGCCGGATCACCGGCTACACGCGCGACGAGTTGCTGGGGCGGAACGTCGCCGACGTGCTCGTGCCCGACGACGTGAAGACGCTCGCGGCCTCGCGCGACGCGATTCGCGCGGGGCAGACCGTCGTCACCGAGCGCCGCGTGCGCCGGAAGGACGGGAGCGTGCGGCACGTCGAGGTCAGCGCCCGGCCGTTCGAGAACGCCGGCGTGCAGGCGATCGTCCGCGACGTGTCGACGCGCCACGAGGCGGAGCAGGCGCTGCGCGAGAGCGAGGAGCGGTTCAGGCTGCTCTACCAGTACCTGCCGCTGGCCTACCACTCGGTCTCCGAGCACGGCACGGTCGTGATGGTGAACGACGCGTGGCTGGCGCTGACCGGCCTCACGCGCGGCCGGGCGATCGGGCGGCGGTTCGCGGACCTGCTGACGCGGGAGAGCGCGGCCGTCTACGACGAACGGTTCACGAAGCGGATCGCCGCTGCCGACGTCCACGACCTCGAAGTGACGCTGGTGCGCGGCGACCAGTCGCTCGTCACCGTGACGCTGGACGGGCGGCGCGGCCAGGACGCGAACGGCGAGATCCGCGTGCACTGCGCGCTGCACGACATCACCGAGGCCCGGGTCGCCGAGGCGCGCCTGCGCGAGAGCGAGTCGCGCTATCGCACCCTGTTCGCCGAGAGCCCCGTGTCGCTCTGGGAGGAGGATTTCTCCGGGATCAGGCGCTACATCGAGCGGCTCCGCGCGCTCGGCGTCACCGACCTCGACGACCACTTCACCGCGAACCCCGACGAGCTGGCCGACTGCGTCGAGTCGGTGCGGGTGGTCGACGTCAATCGCGCCACGCTCGCGCTCTACGGCGCCGACAGCCGGTCGCAGCTGCTCGCGGGCCTCGACCGGATCGTCGGCGACGAGGGGCGCCAGGTGTTCCGGCGCTCGATTCTCGCGCTGGCGAGAGGGGAAGCCTCCTGGGAGAGCGAGGGGACCAACTACACGCTCGACGGCGACCCGATCCGCCTCGCCCTGCAGTGGTCGGTCGCGCCGGGCGCCGAGCACACGTGGTCCCGAATCCTGGTGTCGGCCATGGACATCACCGGCCGGCTGCGCGTCGAGGGCGCGCTCCGCGAGTCGGAGGCCCGGTTCGAGCGGATCTTCCGGTCGGCGCCGGGGCTGATGGGGATCACCCGGCGGTCGGACGGCCGGTTCCTCGACGTCAACGACGTATTCCTCCGCGAGTTCGGCTACACCCGCGAAGCCGTCATCGGCCGCACGATCGAGGAGCTGAACCTGCGGGTGGATCCTCCGGACGCCGACGCGCTGGCCGTGGTGGGCCGCCAGGGCGTGGCCCACAACCTCGAAGTGCGCCTGCGTCGCCGGTCCGGCGGCATCTTCGAGGGGCTGGTCTCGATCGTGCCGCTGACGGTTTCGGGCGAGGACTGCCTGCTCATCAACGCCGTGGACACGACGGCCCGCCGCCGCGCCGAGCAGGCCAGCCGCGAGAGCCAGCGGATGCTCGCCACGCTGCTGAGCAACCTGCCGGGCATGGCCTACCAGTGCTGCGACGACCCCGAGCGCACGCTCCTGTTCGTCAGCGAAGGGTGCGTCGGACTGACGGGCTATCCGGCGTTCGACCTGGTCGGCAACCGCCGGCTGTCTTACGCCAGCCTGATCCACGACGACGATTGCGACACCGTCTTCGCCAGCCTGCGCGAGGCGGTCGCCCAAGGGCGGCCCTACCGGCTCACCTACCGGATCCGGCATGCGAGCGGGCAGACGCGGTGGGTGTGGGAGCAGGGGCGCGTCGGACAGTCGTCGGCCGGTCAGCCGGTCACGCTCGAAGGCTTCGTGTCGGACATCACCGACCGCAAGCGCACCGAGGAGGACCTGGAGCGGAGCACCGGGCAGCTCCGCCAGGCGCAGAAGATGGAGGCGGTCGGGCGGCTCGCCGGCAGCATCGCCCACGACTTCAACAACCTGCTCACGGCGATCCTGGGCTATTCCGATCTCGTGCTGAACAAGCTCGGGCCGGACGACCCGACGGCCCGGAGGGTGGAGGAAATCCGCCGTGCGGGCGAACGCGCGGCCAGCCTGACGCGCAAGTTGCTCGCCTTCAGCCGCAGGCAGGTGCTGACCCCCAGCGTGTTCGATCTCGACCGCGTCCTCCAGGAACTCGCGCCGATCCTTCGCCGCCTGACCGGGGACGACGTCGACTTCCGGCTGAAGACCGGGTCGGCGGGCCACGTGAAGGCCGACCCGTCGCAGGTGGAGCAGGTGGTCGTCAACCTGGTGTTGAACGCCAGGGACGCGATGCCGGGCGGCGGGACGCTCACGGTCGAGACCGGCCGCGTGGCGTTCGACGAGGCGGAAGCCCCCGCTCACGGCGTGCCGGCCGGCGAGTACGCGACCTTCAGCGTCGCCGACACCGGCGTCGGCATGGACGAGGCGACCCGGGCGCGACTGTTCGAGCCGTTTTTCACCACCAAGGGGCGTGGCCAGGGCACCGGTCTCGGCCTCTCGACCGTCTACGGCATCGTCCAGCAGAGCGGAGGAGCCATCGCCGTCACCAGCCGCCCGGGCGAGGGGACGAGGTTCGTCGTCTGCCTGCCGAGCGTCGAAGCCGGCGCCGACGATCCGCCCGAGGTCCCCGGACGGCTCGAACAGGCCGGGGGCCACGAGACCATCCTCGTCGTCGAGGACGAGGAAGCCGTGCGGCGGCTGCTGCGCGCCATCCTCGAGCGGCTCGGCTATTCGGTCATCGAGGCGTCGGACGGGGAGGAGGCGCTGGCCATCTGGGCCGACCAGTCCCGGCGCGTGGACCTGGTGCTCACCGACGTCCTGATGCCTCGGCTCGACGGGCCGTCGTTCATCGCGAAGGCGAGCGCGGTCCGCCCCGTCGAGCGCGTGGTCTACCTGTCGGGCTACGCCAACGACGCCACCATGCGTCACCAGGAACTCGATCCGGACGTGCCGCTGCTCCAGAAGCCCTTCACCTCCGGCGCGCTGGCCAGCACGGTCCGCCAGGCGCTGGACCATCCGGTGTAGAGCAAGGCTCGGCGCACAGCCTTGCCGGCGCAGGGCGTCGTAGGCGCAGGGCTTTAGCCCAGCGCAGCACCCTGCGATAGACTGTCCGGTGTTGGCCCGGGACCGGGCCGACCCGCGCCGCGCCTGGAGACCCGTCGATGGCACTGAATGCGTGCGAACTCGAAATCGACCTGTTCTGCCGGGGCCTTCGCGTGCCCGACGAGGTGGCGCTCGACGGGGCGAGGGGGATTTCCCGCACGCGGGCTGGCCTCGGGTCCGGGCTCGAGCTGGTGATCCCCGGGGGCTCGTGGCTGAAGGACCGGGTCTGGGTGAACGTGCCGGTCGAAGAGTCGTTCGCCCGGCAGTCCCCGTACGTGCTCGAGGGGTCGCCGCGGGAGGGATACCGCATCCGCGACGACCGCACGCAGGTTCGCTACGCCGTCGAGATCCCGCCTGAGCCGGCCTGGTACGGGCGGAGCACGACGCGCGGGATCCCGATGAACCGCATTGGTGTGCTGCAGGGGACCTACCTCGGCATCTACATCAACATGGTCTGCACGTTCTGGAACTACACCCCGTCGCTCAACTGCCGCTTCTGCACGACCGGCAACAACGTGGGCGAGCACGAGGTCGTCGACAAGGCGGTCGAGGACGTCGTCGAAGTGGCGCGGGCGGCGAAGGAGGAGTCGGGCGTCACCTTCGTTCACCTCAACGCCGGGTTCCAGGGCACGCGCGGCGTGCAGTTCGCCGAGCCGTACATCGCGGCGCTCAAGGAGCGGGTCGGCGTGCTGGTCGGCGCGCAGCTCGCGCCGCAGAAGGACTTCAGTCACTACGACCGCCTGATCGCGCTCGGCGTCGACCACGTCTCCTTCTGCCTCGAGTTCATGGACCCCGAGTGGTTCGCGAAGATCTGCCCGGGGAAGGAGCGGGTGCTGGGCCAGCAGATCTTCTTCGATTCGATCGAGTACTGCGCCCGACGGATGCCGAAGGGCGCGGTTTCCGGGGAGATCATCGCCGGCGTCGAGCCCGTCGAGGCGACGCTCAGGGGCATCGACTGGATCGCCGACCACGGGGCGTTCCCGACGGTGTGCATCTTCCGCCCCACCGTGGGCGCCGACATGGAGCGCTGGCCATCGCCGAGCTTCGACGACATGCGGCGGGTGATGGCCCACGTCTACGAGGCCTGCCGGCGCAACTGGATCCCGATCGGCGCGGCGCCCAACATCGAGGTGAGCATCGTCGTCAATCCGGACGACGCGGCGCTGCTCGCGCCGCGAGGGCCGGGATTCTACGTCTTCGAGGCCTACCGGCGAGCGATCCGGGCGCTCGGGCGCCCGTTGTTCGCGCGGAAGATGCGACCTCAGCCACGACGATTTCCCGGCGCGACTGGCGAAATCCCGCCAGGAACGGCCGGGATGGCCGGCGACGGCCGACCGGACTAGGCCTGTTTCGTTCGTGTTTTCGCGATTTCGCTGAGTGGCACCGGGCTTGCGTATGCAGATAGCGCTGGTCGGTGTCGTCGGTCGAACCCGGATGTATGCGGATGGGGGCCCGCATGCGTTCGAGACGCCCGGCGGCACCGACTTTTCGCTTTCACGACCGTTTTGCCTCGGTGACCGCCCTATGATCGACCGTGAGAAAGTGCTGGCGGTTCTCCACAGGCGTTTTCCTGGCGCGACGCCGGAGCAAGTCGCAGCGGCCGCCAACGCGATCGTCGGCCTCGACGACGAGTGGGAAGACGTCACCGAACACGAACCGGAGTTCGGCTACCACTTCTCCGCCCAGTGCGGCGAAATCTGCTACCTCGCCGAGCAGTCGCAGATCGGCGGCCAGTTCCGCGTGTTCCGGAAGCGTGGTCCCTCGGCCTGACGGCGTGCCGGCTTTTCGGCATCCCCGGCAGGAAACTGCCGCCCTACCGGAAGAATCCCCGAAACTTCATTGGATTTTGCCAGCGTTCCCAGGAAAAAGAACTGGCATCTGGTTTGCGAGTAGATTCAGCGAGACAGGCGTGGGCGCCTGTCAGAGCTTGCTCGCAATTTGCGAGGATCTGTGCCCGGTGAGGTCGCGCGTCTGTATCCACTATAGACCTGCCGCGGCCGGTCAGCCCATGAAACGGCCGGTCGTGTCGCACTGCATTACTTCATCCTTCCAGACCCTTCTTCCACAGGGCGGCCTAACCGGGCCACAGATTCAGAGGGCAAGCGAGGCGGGGGGCGGCTGAAAAGGCCGCATCCCGCGTCGCCGGTTCGAGGGTCCGGGTTCCATTCGCCAAGGGTACCGTACTCGACCATTGCGTCGAGCCCGCCCGGTCGGTACAATGCGGGCTCTCTCAACGAGTGTTGCGTGTGTCCGCGCCCATGATTCCTATGCGCCTGCGTTCCGCGTTCGCTGTGCTGTTCGTGATGATCCTGGCCGTGACGGCGGCGGCCCAGAAGCCGGCCGCCCCGAAGCCGCCGACCAATGACGATTGCCTCGCCTGCCATGGCGACGCGTCGGCCACCGGGGCCTCGGGTCGCTCGGTCGCGGTGTCGGCCGACACGTTCGGGGCCTCGATCCACGGCCAGGCCGGGGTCGCCTGCGTGGGCTGCCACGCGGACCTCGAGAAGACGGCCGACTTTCCGCACGCCGAGAAACTGGCGCCGGTCGCGTGCGCCAGGTGCCACGAGGCCGCCTCCGCGCAGTACGACCAGAGCGTGCACGCGCAGGCCCGCCGGGCCTCGGCGACCAGCGTCGCCGCGGCGTGCAAGGACTGTCACGGCACGCACGACATTCTCCCCTCGTCGAATCCGGATTCGTTGACCTACCATTTCAACCTTCCGGCGACGTGCGGGCGCTGCCACGGCAACGCCGACATCATCCGGCGCGGGCGGATCGCGATCGGCAATGTCGTGGTCCAGTTCCAGGACAGCATCCACGGGCAGGCGCTGTTCAAGAGCGGCCTGACCGTGGCGCCCGACTGCAAGGACTGCCACCGCGCGCACGACATCAAGCGCCGGTCCGATCCGTCGAGCCCGGTGTTCAGGGCGAACGTGCCGGCCACGTGCGGGAAGTGCCACGAAGGGGTGGAGCGGCGCTACCTGACCGGCGTGCACGGCGAGGCGCTCGCCAAGGGGCGGCCGGACGCGCCGGTCTGCGTCAACTGTCACACGGCGCACCGCATCCAGCGCACCGAAGGCGCCACGTGGAAGGCACAGGTGCTGGCCGAGTGCGGCTCGTGCCACCCGGAGTCGATCCGCACCTACCGCGACACATTCCACGGGCAGGAAACGCAGCTCGGGTTCATGCGGGTGGCGACGTGCGCCGACTGCCACGGCGCGCACGACATCTTCCCCCAGCGCGACGCGCGGTCCACCGTGTCGCCCGCGCGCCTGGTGTCCACCTGCCGGAAGTGCCACCCCGGCGCCAGCGCGAGCTTCGTGAAGTACGACCCCCACGCCGACCGCCGCAACTACGCGCGCAACCCGTTGCTCTTCTACGCGTCGAAGTTCATGGAGGCGCTGCTCATCGGCGTGTTCGCGTTCTTCGGGATTCACACCGCGCTCTGGGCGTCGCGCGCGGTGAAGCCCGGCGAGGCGCGGTCTTCGAGGCCCGACGGCGGCCCGCGTTCCGAGGAGTAGCAGGATGGCCACCACTCACGCCGCCGGAGAGCCGGTGCACTACCAGCGGTTCGATCGATATCACAGACTCCTCCACGGCGTCCTGATGTTCAGCTTCCTGGGGCTGGCCTTCACCGGCATGCCCCTGCTGTTCAACGACGCGCCCTGGGCGGTCCGACTCGCGTCGGTGTTCGGCGGCGGCCATGGGGCCGGCCTCCTGCACCGGGTCTTCGCGTCGCTGCTCATCGGCTGCTTCGTCCTGCACGTCTGGCGCCTGATGCACCGGCTCTTCGTGAAGAAAGAGCTCGAGGTGCTCTGGGGGCCGGCGTCGATGACGCCGCAGCCGCGCGACCTCGCCGAGCTCATCGCGCACCTCCGCTGGTTCCTGCGCCTCGGGCCGCGGCCCCGGTTCGACCACTTCACCTACTGGGAGAAGTTCGACTACTGGGCGGTGTTCTGGGGGATGGGGATCATCGGCGGCTCCGGCCTCGTGCTGTGGTTCCCGGTGTTCTTCTCGCGGCTGCTGCCCGGGTCGTGGTTCAACATCGCGCTGCTGGTGCACGGCGAAGAGGGGCTGCTCGCCGTCGGCTTCATCTTCACCATCCACTTCTTCAACAGCCATCTCCGGCCCGACAAGTTCCCGATGGATCCGGTAATCTTCACCGGCCGGGTGACCGGGCACGAGCTGATGGAAGAGCGTTCGCTCGAGTACGAGCGGCTGTCGGCGGCGCGCACGCTCGAGGAATTCGAGGTCGGCCCGGCGCCGGCGTGGGTCGGCAGTCTCGCCAAGGGCGTGGCGGTCGTGGCCGTCACGCTGGGCCTGGCGATGGTCGGCCTGATCCTCTACGCGGTGCTGTTCGCGCGGCTGTAGGTGGCCGGCGCGGATCGGCAGGTCAGGGTCCGAAGGGTTCGACGGAGACACGAGACGATGGCGCCAGAATCGAAGTTCCGCTACTTACGCAACCCGCTGACGATGTTCGGCGGCTGGCTGACGACGGTCAGCGCGGCCCTGTTCCTCGTCGTCTTCTTCGCCAACCTCTTCGGCCTGCCGATGAACCCCTACATGGGGATCATCGCGTTCCTCGTCCTGCCGAGCGCGTTCGTCTTCGGCCTCGTCCTCGTTCCGGTCGGGGTCTACCTGGCGCACCGGCGCGAGCGCCTCGCCAAGCCCGCGGCCGTCCTCGCGTGGCCCGTCATCGACCTGAACCTGTCGCACACCCGGAACATCGCGGCGGTCCTCGTCGTCCTGACCTTCGTCAACATCATCGTCATCTCGCTGGCGGCGTTCCGCGGCGTCGAGTACATGGACTCGCCGCAGTTCTGCGGGCAGGTGTGCCACACGGTGATGCAGCCCGAGTTCACGGCCTACCAGAACGGCCCGCACGCGCGCGTCCCCTGCGTGGCCTGCCACATCGGCCCTGGCGCCCCGTGGTTCGTGAAGTCGAAGCTGTCGGGCACGAGGCAGCTGTTCGCCGTGGCGCTCAACACCTACCCCCGGCCGATCCCGTCCCCGGTCGAGAACCTCCGGCCCGCCCGCGACACGTGCGAGCAGTGCCACTGGCCCGAGAGGTTCACCGGCGACGTCGTCAAGCAGTTGCCCCAGTTCGGCGACGACGAGGCGAACACACCGTCGCCGACGACCCTGCGGCTGCACATCGGGAGCGGCAGCGGCAGCATGGGCGCCCACGGGATCCACTGGCACATGTCGCCGTCGACGCGCGTGACCTACATCACGACCGACCCCAAGCGGCAGACGATCGTCTGGGTCGAGGTGGCCGACAGGACCGGCGTCCGCACGTTCCGCGCCCCGGGGGTGACCGACGAGCAGCTCCGGGGGGGCGAGCGCCGCCAGATGGACTGCATGGACTGCCACAACCGGCCGAGCCACAAGTTCGACGCCACGCCG
Organism: uncultured Acidobacteriota bacterium; assembly: GCA_963776495.1. Lineage (GTDB taxonomy): Bacteria > Acidobacteriota > Vicinamibacteria > Vicinamibacterales > Fen-181 > FEN-299. The sequence continues at coordinate 1,132,441 of CAVZMW010000006.1, forward strand.
GAGCACGCGGTCGACAACGCGCTGGCCGACGGCTACATCTCGCGCACGCTCCCGTTCGTGCGCCGCGAGGTGGTGGCCGCGCTGAAGACCGTCTACCCGACGCAGGACGCCGCGGCGGCCGGCATCGCGAAACGCCTGTCCTCGTTCTTCGAGCAGCAACTCGGCGCGCAGGCCGCCGGCCGGAAGGCCGAGATCGACCGGGCGATCGCCGAGACGCAGGCGCTCTACGCGCGGAACATCTTCCCCTCGATGAGGGTCGGCTGGGGCACCTACGCGAACAACATCGGGCACACCGATTCCCCCGGCTGCTTCCGGTGCCACGACGACGCGAAGAAGACGGCCGACGGCCGCGTGATCAAGCAGGACTGCGACCTCTGCCACACGATCGAGTAGCGGCGGGTCCGGCCCCGCCGCTCGACCGCCTGAATTCTGTACCGCCAGGGTCAGAACTCCTGTAAACTTGAGATACAGTCGCAAGATTAGTTGCGCTGGCGTGGCCCTGGTCCCGTTTCCTATCATGTCCTGTCACGTCGCCGCCGAACGCGCCGCGGCCGCCCCCGTCCTCCGCCTCCGGGCTCATCCGCTCAAGGTCGTGCTGGTCGGCAACCCGAACGTGGGGAAGAGCGTCATCTTCGGCCGCCTGACCGGCCGCTACGCCACCGTCTCGAATTACCCCGGCACGACCGTCGGCATCTCGACCGGACGCGCGAGGATCGGCGCCGAGGTCTGCGACCTGGTGGACAGCCCAGGCGTCAACGCGCTCGAGGGGATCCTGAGCGAGGACGAGCACGTCACGCGGCGCCTGCTCGCCAACCGGCAGGCCGAGGTCGTCGTGCAGGTGGCCGACGCCCGCAACCTGCGGCGCGCCCTGATGCTGACGGCCCAGATCGGGACGTTCGGCCTGCCGATGGTGCTCGTGCTCAACATGGTCGACGAGGCCCGGCGTCACGGCATGGAAGTGGACGCCGCCCGGCTCGCCGCCGAGCTGGGCGTGCCCGTCATCGAGACCGTGGCCGTGGAGGGCCGAGGGCTCGACCAGTTGAGGCAGGCGCTGCCGCTGGCCTCGCCGCCGCGACTGCCGTTCGAGGCGGCGGGTGACCATGCGGCGTGGGCGAACGACGCGGCCGAGCGGTTCCGGCTGGCCCGGGCACCGTCGATCGGCCGCTTCCAGGAGTACATCGGCCGCGCGGTGCGAGAGCCGGTGACGGGGCTCCCGATTCTCGCGGCGGTCCTCTACGTGGTCTACTTGTTCGTCGGGGTGTTCGGCGCGCAGACGCTGGTCAACCTGATGGAGCACCGCCTGTTCGGGCGCGTGCTCAATCCGGTGGCCGTCAGCCTCGCCGGGCGCTTCGTCCCGTGGGGTCCGGCTCACGACTTCCTCGTCGGTCCGTACGGCATCATCACGATGGGCCTGACCTATTCGCTGGCCATCGTCCTGCCGGTCGTCACCACCTTCTTCCTCATCTTCGGGTGGCTCGAGGACAGCGGCTACATCCCGCGCCTGGCGATCTTCGCCGACCGGATCTTCCGGGTCATGGGGCTCAACGGCAAGGCCGTGCTGCCGATGGTGCTCGGCCTCGGCTGCGACACGATGGCGACGATGACGACGCGGATTCTCGGGACGCGGAAGGAGCGGCTGATCGCGGTGCTGCTGCTGGCGCTCGGCATCCCGTGCTCGGCACAGCTGGCCACGATTCTCGGGATCCTGGGCGGCATCTCCTTCGCGGCGCTGCTGACGCTGTTCGGCGTGGTCGTGCTGCAGATGTTCCTGGTGGGGTTCCTCGCGGCCCGGGTCCTGCCCGGGGAGCGCTCGGACTTCATCATGGAGCTGCCGCCGATGCGGCTGCCCACGCTGCGGAACCTGCTGTCGAAGACGATGCTCCGGGTGCGGTGGTACCTCTGGGAGGCCGTGCCGATCTTCCTGGTTGGAACGGCGCTATTATTTGTCCTGGACCGGACCGGCCTGCTGGCCCGGGTCGTCGCCGCGAGCCGCCCGGTGGTGACCGGCATGCTGGGGCTGCCGAGCGAAACGGCGCAGGTGTTCATCATGGGCTTCCTGCGGCGGGATTACGGCGCGGCGGGACTGTTCCAGCTGGCCCACGCCGGGAAGCTGAGCGGCACGCAGGCCGTGGTGGCGCTCACGGTGATGACGCTGTTCATCCCCTGCGTTGCGAACTTCCTGATGATCATCAAGGAGCAGGGGCCGAAGGCGGCGATCTCCATCCTGGTGTTCGTCACGACGGTCGCGTTGGCGACGGGCGCGGGCATGCACTATGCCTTTCGGGTCCTCGGTGTCGAGTTTTGAGCGGGGCCGCCGCCTCACGGCGCTCGACGTGGGGGAGCGCGGCGTCGTCGTCCGCGTGCTCCGCGACAACCCGGAGCGCGCCGAGCGGCTCAAGGCGCTCGGGGTGACGCCCGGCGCGCGGGTGCGGCTGTTGCAGCGGTTTCCGGGATTCGTGTTCGAGTGCGACCAGACGGAACTGGCTGTCGAGCCATCGGTCGCTCGTGCCATCCTGGTGGAAGGGGACGGGTCGTCGAGCCGGTGAGCCGGGTGGCGCGGGCGTGAGAACGCATCTCTGGCGTGGCCAATCTCTCGGGGGTTCGTCTTCACGGGAGGGTCATATGAGAAGAGCGGGTGCGCTCGTGGCGGGTTTCATCCTGGCGTTCGCCGTCGGCTGCTCGTCTGTGAGGCCGGTCGAGATCCGGGCGGGAGACGTCTGTGACTCGTGCCGCCGGCCGATCGAGAACGTGAAGATCGCGGCGGAAATCGTGCCGCCGGCCGGGCAGTTGCCGCTGAAGTTCCGGACGGTCTCGTGCATGGCCCGCTACCTGCACGAGCACGGCAGCACGCAGGGCGAGGTCTTCGTGACCGACTACTCGACCGGCCGGTTCATCCAGGCCCGGTCGGCGGTGTTCGTGAAGAGCGAGATCAACCCCAACACGAAGGAACTCGACTACTTCGCCTTCGGTGACGTGCGGGCGGCCGTCGAGTTCGGCAAGCAGAGCGGCGGCAGCGCCACCGACTGGCCGGCGATCCGCCAGCGGATCGCGGTCGGCTCGAACTGACGCCCCGGGGCGCGGCGGCCGCAGGAAAGGGAACGGGGCGCCGAAGAGGCAGGCCGGGCGGCGCGCGGAGTGGACGCAGCTCCAGCGCGGCCACTCTCGCGACTGCTCGTTCCTGCGGGAGGGTGATATGAGAGCAGCGGCTGCGCTCGGCGTTGGGCTGCTGTTGTCAGCGGTCGTGGCGTGTTCGTCGGTGGGCCCGGTGGCGATCCGGTCGGGAGACATCGGTGCGGAAACCGGGCAGCCGATTGCGAACGTGAAGATCGCCGCGGAGATCGTGCCTCCGGGCGGTGGGCCGGTGCTGAAGTTCCGCACGGTCTCGCACATGGCGCGCTACCTGGAAGATCACGGCAAGACGCCCGGCACGATGTTCGTGACCGACTACCCGACCGGCCAGCTGATCCCGGTGGAGACGGCCGTCTTCGTGAAGGGACAGGTGGACGACCGGGCGAAGGAACTCGACTACTTCGCCTTCGGTCAGGTGAAGGCGGCCGTTGCCTTCGGCGAGAAGACCGGCGAAGCGGCCACCGACTGGCCGTCCATCAGGGAGCGGGCGGAAGCCGGACGAGACTGACGAGAAGACGACCCGTGCGCTTGGGCGGTAGCCTCCGGCTGCCGCGAGGAGAGGATATCTGTCGATGACGGTTCCGATGGCGGCGCCCCCGCTGCGCCTGATGTTCTGGGAGACGACCAAGGCCTGCAACCTGCGATGCCAGCACTGCCGGGCGGTGCCCGAAGCCGAGCGCTCCCACGTCGAGTTGACCACCGAAGAGTCGTTCGGCCTGATCGATCAGATCGCCGAGGTCGCCAAGCCGGTGTTGATCCTGTCGGGAGGCGAGCCCCTCTACCGGTCGGACATCTTCGACATCGGGGCCTACGGGCGCAGCAAGGGATTCCGGATGGCGCTGGCGACCAACGGGACGCTGATCGACCGGGCGGTGGCCGGGCGGATCCAGTCGACCGGGTTCTCGCGCGTCGCCATCAGCCTCGACGGCGCCGTCGCGGCGACGCACGACGCGTTCCGCGGCATTCCCGGCTCGCACGCGCGCGCCGTTGACGCGCTCCGCCTGCTGCGCGAGGCCGGGGTGTCGATTCAGATCAATTCCACCGTCGCCAGGCACAACGTGGCGGAATTGCCGGCGATGCTCGACCTCGCGCTGTCGCTCGGCGCCGACGCGCTCCACATCTTCATGCTGGTGCCGGTCGGGTGCGGCGTCAGCATCGCCGACCGGGAAATGCTCCCGGCCGACGAGTACGAACGGGTGCTGAACTGGTTCTACGACCAGTCGAAGGGCGTGACGATCGATCTCAAGGCCACCTGCGCGCCGCACTACTTCAGGGTCCGCGCGCAGCGGATCGTCGAGGAGCGCAAGCAGGGGGACCGCAGCACGCCGTTCGTGGCGCTGGGGACGCAGATGCATGCGGCTCCGGATCCCGCCGGCGGCCGGCCGCTGTCGTCGATGACGCGCGGATGCCTCGCCGGCACGGCCGTCTGTTTCGTGTCGAACGCCGGCGAGATCTATCCGTGCGGCTACCTGCCGGTCAGCGCGGGCAACGTGAGGCAGCAGCGGTTCGGCGAGATCTGGCGCCGGTCGCCCGTCTTCGAACGGCTGCGCGACTCGTCGGCGCTCACCGGCAAATGCGGGATCTGCAAGTACGAGGGGATCTGCGGCGGATGCCGCGCGAGGGCGTTCTCCGACAACGGCGACTACCTGGCCGAGGAGCCCTTCTGCACCTACGAGCCGCTGCTCGACAACGCGGTGGCGTTTCAGGAAACGGACGGAAAGTAAGAAGTACGAAGTACGAAGTAGGAAGTAGGCTGCGTGTCACGCGTGATCAGCTGTCACTTCTTACTTCGTACTTCGTACGTCGTACTTCGTACTTCTTCCTCTGAACCTTCGATTTGTCCACCCTGCCTTGTGTTGCCTGCCTTCCCCGACTTCGTGCGTCGATCCTCGACGCCACATGTGGCGCTCATTCAAGTGGGCACGCCGAGACGAGGCAGCAGCCACGTCTGCAGCAGGATCCAGACGCCGATGGCGAGGAGCGGCCAGAGGTAGTCCATCACCGGCCGGCTCCGGCTCCGGCTTCGAGCGCGGCGAGCACCCGGCGGAGCTTGCCGTCAACCTGCTCGCCGAGCGGCGCCAGCGAGGCGTTGCCGACGTGGCCCATCGTCACGAGCGGCGCCACCGCCGCGACGACGCTGCGGCCCGGGTCCGTCTCGTACACCACCAGATTGCAGGGGAGCAGGAGTCCCAGCTCGATCTCGGCACTGAGCGCCTGGAAGGCAATCGGCGGGTTGCAGGCGCCGAGGATCGAGTACTTCCGGAAATCGCGGTCGAGCTTCTGCTTGATGGTCTGCTTGACGTCGATCGTCGTCAGCACGCCGAACCCCTCGGTCTTGAGCGCGGCCGTCGTGCGCTCGATGGCGTCTTCGTAAGCCACCGGCAACTCGACCCGCAGGCCGTAGCGTGTCTCTTCCACTTTCGGACCTCCCGCATCAGCGTAACAGATCGGGCGTGGCAGCCGTCAGGCCCGCACGCCCGCCGCCTTCAGGATTGAAATCAACGGACACCAGTTGGTGAACGCCGACTGGAACAGGTTCAGGCCGACGAAGGCGGTAAACCAGTAGAAATAGGGGCTCACCGTCACGCCGAGCGCGACGCTGGCCACGACGAACAGGCCGGCGACCAGGCGAACGTAGCGATCGATCGTCATCGTGCGTCTCCTTGGTGGTGTGGCTGGGTTCCGCTCATAGAGATTCAGATCGGGGCGTCTTGGATACAGGATCCGGCAGGAACAACGTCGGCAGCGCGCAGTGGCTGAGCCAGTGCTCGCCCGGATGAGCGTGCACCACCCCCTGGCGCGCCACGCCCGGCACCACGACCAGCGAGGCTCCCGGTTCCCGCGCGAGGTCCGCCTCGCACGCCGCGGGCCGGTCGGCCACGCTCCCGCCGAACGCCTCGGCCAGCCCGGCCGCCACCCGCCGCGAGGCCGCGTCGTCGGCCGGCGACGCGGCGACGATCACCGGGTGGGCGAACACCGACGCGGCCGGGACATCCTCCTGCCCGGCCCTGACCACCAGGACGGGGACCGTCGACTGGCGGATGACGCGTTCGGCGACCGAACCCATCCACCAGCGCGCGGGACCGCGCCGGCCGTGCGTGCCCATCACCACCAGGTCGGCCGCGGCCGCCTCGTCCGCGATGGCCGACGACGGCAGTCCCTCGTCGATGTGCGAGGTGAACTGCGAGGCCCCGTGCCTCACGCCGAACTCGCGCAGGAATTCGCGGGCTCGCGCCCGCGCCACCTGCCGTTCGTGCTCCAGCCCGCGGACCTGGTCCTCGGTGAAGTACGCCGGCACGTCGAGCGCTTCGACGTGCAGCAGGTGCAGCCGGCCGCCGGCGCGGGCCGCCAGCGCGGCCGCCACCGACACGGCCCGAGCCGAGGCGTCGCCGAAATCGACTGGCACCAGGATCTTCGACGGCGGAAAGCTCCACATCGTCCTATTCTCCCGACGTGGCCGGCGTCCCGGCGGCCGTCATCGGCGTGCCGCGGCGGGCGGCCCGCTCGTTCATCATGAAGTAGAGGATGGGCACCGTCAGCGGCGACAGCAGCAGCGACGCGACGCCGCCGGCCATCAGCGAAATGGCGAGGCCTTGGAAGATCGGGTCGAAGAGGATCACGGCCGAGCCCACGATGACGGCGGCGGCCGTGAGGGCGATCGGCCTGAAGCGCACCGCGCCTGCGTCGACGACCGCCTGCGCCAGCGGGATCCCCTCCCGCAGGCGCAGCTCGATGAAGTCCACGAGGATGATCGAGTTCCGCACGACGATCCCGGCGCCGGCGATGAAGCCGATCGTGGACGTCGCCGTGAAGAAGGCGCCGAGCAGCGCGTGCGCCGGCAGGATTCCGATGAGCGAGAACGGGATGACCGTCATGATCGTCAGCGGCGTCAGGAACGACTGGAACCAGCCGACCACCAGGATGTAGATGAGCAGCAGCACCGCCGCGAAGGCGATGCCGAGGTCGCGGAACACCTCGTAGGTGATGTGCCACTCGCCGTCCCACTTCATGGCGTAGCGCGAGGGGTCGTCGGGCTGCCGCGTGTTGTAGATCTCGAACGTGTAGTGCTCGGGGAGCTTCACGCGCGAGAGCACGCGGTCCATCGCGAGGATCGCGTACACGGGGCTCTCGATGGCGCCGGCCACGTCGGCCGTGACGTAGGTCACCGGCCGGAGGTTCTTGTGGTAGATGCTGTAGGGCTCGACCGTGCGCGCGACGCGCGTCAGTTCGCCAATCGCGACGCCGCCGCCGCCGAGCCGGATCGACCGCACGGCCTCGGTGCTCGACCGGACGTCGCGCGGCAGCCGCAGCACGATCGGCACGTCCTCGCGCGCGTGCTCGTCGTGGAGCAACCCGGCGACCGCGCCGCCGCCGGCCATCCGGACGACGGCCGCGACGGCCGACGGCGGCAGGCCGGCCTCCGCCGCCTTCTCCTGATCGACTTCCAGCAGGTCTTTCGGCTGCTCGCGCTCGACGTACCACTCCGTGTCCACCACGCCAGGCGTCTGCTCGAACGTCCGCTTGACCTCGGCCGCGAGCGCGACGCGCCGGTCGGCGTCAGGCCCGTACACCTCCGCCACCAGCGTCTGGAGCACGGGCGGGCCGGGCGGCACCTCGGCGACCTGGATGCGGGCCTTGTACTTCTTCGCCACCGGCAGGAGCATCTCGCGCACCTGCTTGGCGATGGCGTGACTCTGCTCGGACCGGTCCTCCTTGGGCACCAGGTTGACCTGGAGGTCGGCCTGGTTCGGCATCTGCCGCATGAAGTAGTGGCGGACGAGCCCGTTGAAGTTGTAGGGCGACGAGGTGCCGACGTAGCTCTGCACGTTGACGACCGACGGCTGCTTCAGCGCTTCGCGTGCTAGTTCGCCGGCCACCCGCGCGGTCTGCTCGAGCGGGGTGCCCTCGGGCATGTTGATGATGACCTGGAACTCCGCCTTGTTGTCGAACGGAAGCATCTTGACGCGCACCAGGCCGAGCGGCACCAGGGCGACCGACGCCAGCAGGAGCACCGCGACGCCCGCGAGGAACGTGACGCGGACCCTCCTGCGCCCGACCAGGTGCCCCATCACACGTCGGTAGAGCGCCGTGAACCGGTCCTCCCCGGCGTGGCCGTGGGACGCGGCGCCCTTCATCAGCCAGGCCGCCGTCCAGGGGGTGACGACGAAGGCGATGACGAGCGAGAACATCATCGCCGCGGTGGCGCCGACCGGGATCGGCCGCATGTAGGGCCCCATCAGCCCGCCCACGAACGCCATCGGCAGGATCGCCGCGACGACGGTCAGCGTGGCCAGGATCGTCGGATTGCCCACCTCGTCGACGGCGCGCGCCGTCAGCGCGGCGAACGGCATGTCGGAGCCGCCGGCCAGCCGCGAGTGGCGCACGATGTTCTCGACGACCACGATGGCGTCGTCGACGAGGATGCCGATCGAGAAGATGAGCGCGAACAGCGTGATCCGGTTGAGCGTGTAGCCGTAGATGTAGAACACGAACAGCGTGAGCGCGAGCGTGACCGGCACGGCGACGAGCACGACGGCCGCCTCACGCCGGCCGAGCGTCAGCCAGATCAGGATCGCGACCGAGAAGACGGCGATGAACATGTGCCAGAGCAGCTCGTTCGACTTGCGCTCGGCCGTCTCGCCGTAGTTGCGGGTGACGGTGACGTGCAGGTCCGACGGCAGGAGGCTGCCGCGGAGCCGGGCCATCTCCGCGTCCACCCGGCGGGTGATCTCGATGGCGTTGGTGCCCTTTCGCTTCGAGATGGCCAGCGTCACCGCGGGGTAGGCCCGCCCGTCGCGCCCCTGGAACGTCACGTAACTGGTCGGCTCGGCGTCGCCGTCGCGGACCGTCGCCACGTCGGAGACGAAGATCGGCACGTTCTGGCGGGCGCCGACCACCACGTGGCCGACCGCCTCGGCGCTGGTCAGCCAGGATCCCGACTGCACGAGGCGGCTCTCGTTGCCGCTGACGACGGCGGTCGACGGCGGCCTCATGTTGGCGCCCTGGAGCGCCCCGGCGACGGCCGTCGGGTCGAGATTGTAGGCGGACAGCCGGGCCGGGTCGATTTCGACGCCGACCTGCCGCGTGCGCCCGCCGATGATCTCGACGCCCGAGACGTCGGGCACGTCCTTGAGGGCGCCGTGGAGCTGCGCGGCGACCAGCCGCAGCTGGTAGTCGCTGTAGCGCGGGCTCCACAGCGTCAGCGCCATGATCGGCACGTCGTCGATCGACCGAGGCTTGACCAGGGGCATCGAGGCCCCCGGCGGGATGACGTCGAAGTGCGAGGCCAGCTTCTGGTTGAGGCGGACCAGCGCCGGCTCTTCCTGCTCGCCGACGCGGAACCGGACGATCACCATCGACATCCCCGGGCTCGACGTCGAGTAGACGTACTCGACGCCGGGGATCTCCCAGAGCAGGTTCTCCATCGGCCGGGTGACGCGCTGCTCGACCTCCGCCGGCGACGCGCCCGGCATCTGCACGAACACGTCGATCATCGGGACGATGATTTGCGGCTCCTCCTCGCGGGGCAGCGCGACGATCGCCAGGGCCCCGAGGGCCAGCGCGCCGATGACGATGAGCGGCGTCAGCTTCGAGTGAATGAAGGCGGCCGCCAGCCGGCCGGCAATCCCGTACGGGCGGCTCATTGACGGACCTCCCCGGCCGCCGTCGGCGTCCCGCCGGCGCTGGCCGATCGGGCCGCTACGCGGACCGGGCTCCCGTCCACCAGCGAGAAGGGCGGCTCCACGACGACCGATTCGCCCGGTTCGAGGCCGGCCGCCACGCTCACGCGTCCGTCCACCGGGGGGCCGACCTGCACGAGGCGCAGCCGCGCCCGGTTGTCCGACCCGACCACGAACACCGAGGTCAGCTGGCCGCGGTGGACGACGGCGGAGGACCGCACGAGGAGCGCCTGCTGGATGCTCCCGGCGAACCTGGCGCGCCCGTACATCCCCGAGCGCAGTTCGGCGTGCTGCGGCAGGTCGAGCTTGACCACGAACGCGTGGGAGCCGGGGTCGAGCGCGCGGTCGACCTCGGCGATCGTCGCCGGCCACCCGGCCGAGCCCACCCGGTCGCCGTCGAGCGAGTCGATCACGACCGCGACCGGCTTCGACCAATCGAGCGCCGCGACGCGCGATTCGTCGAGCCGGACTTCGAGCCTGAAGGCCCGCGTATCCTCGACGACCAGCAGGGGGGCGCCCGGCGTCGCCATGTTGCCGACCTCGACCCGCTTCTCGGTGACGACGCCGTCGAACGGGGCCGTGATGTCGGCGTATGACGCGCCGACGGTTGCCCCGCGGAGGCCGGCCCGTGCCGCCTCGGCCCCGGCCTGGGCCTGGCGAATGACCGCTTCGGCGCCCGCCGCTCTCGCCCCCGCTTCGCGCAGGCCGCTCACCGCCTGGTCGAGCTCGTTGGGCGTTGCCGAGTTCTTGGCGCGCAGTTCCGCCACCCGCTTGTGCGTGGCCGTGGCCAGGGCGAGCCCGGCCAGCGCCGCGTCGCGATTGGTGGTGGCCGCCTTGACGCCCTGCTCGGCGGCCGCGAGCGACGCCTCGGCGCCCGCGCGCTGGGCCTGCAGGTCGCGCGCGTCGAGGCGGACGAGGACCTGCCCCGCGCGAACGCGGTCGCCCGGCGTGACCAGGATCTGGTTCACGTCGGCGAAGATGCGGCTGACCAGCGTGGCCGTCGTCCTGGCCCGGACGACGCCGCCGGCCTCGAACGGCTGCACCGCCGGTTCGAGCCTGGCGACCTGGACGGCCACCTCGACGGGGGTCCGGGTATCGGGAGCGGAAGCCTCGCGCGTGCCCGAGCACGCGGCCATGGCCAGCGAGGCGGCCAGCACGGCCGCCACGGGAATCTTGTGCGTGAACATCGTTGAACTCACCTGAAGCATCGTGTCAATTCTCTGGGGCCCGACGCCACGGTCGGGCAGTCCCGCCGTGCCCGGCTACTGCGGGCGGCCGACCGCCTTGTCGAGCGCGGCCCGGCTGACCATGACGTCGACGATCGAGCCGATCCTCAGCGTCTCCGCGTCGAGAAGAGACGTGGCGGCCCGCAGGACGTCGGTGACGCCCGCCAGGCCGGAGTCGTAGCGGTCCCGGATGATGCGCTGGCTTTCCCGCGCCTGCAGCACCGCCGCCCGGCCAACGGCCTCGCGCGCCAGCGCGGCGTCGTACTCGGCGCGCGCCGTGCGGACTTCGAGGCGAACCGTGTCGAGGACGTTGTCGCGCTCCGCCCTGGCGCGGGCCTCGGCGGCCGAGGCCGCCTTCAGGCGGGCCGCGTCGCCTCCGCCGGCGAACAGGTTGAACCGCAGCTGGCCCGACACCATCCACGCCGACGCGCGGTTCCCGAACGTGTTGCCGTTGAGCTCGTACATCCCCTGGAAGTACACCTGCGGGAGGAACGCGGCCTTGGCGGCGGTGCGCGCCGTGTCGGCCAGGGCGAGCTGCGTGTCGGCGCGATGGACCACCGCGCGCTCCTTGAGCGCGGCCCCCTCGTCGCCGGAGGCCGCGGTCGTCGCGGCCGCGGAGGGCGGGGGCGGCTCGACCAGCGCGAAGGGCTTGTCGAGCGACACGCCCATCAGCTGGTTGAGCTGGGCCCTGGCGATCGCCTCGCCGCTCGCGGCCCGGATCTGCCGCTCCTGCATCTGGGCCAGGAACACCTTCAGCGACAGGACGTCCGCCTCGGTGACCAACCCGGCGTCGCGCCGCTGCTCGGTGCGGGCCAGGTCGTCCTTCGCCGCGTTGACCGCCGCGTCGGCGGCCTTCCGCCCGGCCTCGGCCTGCAGGACCACGCCGTAGACGCGCGTCACGCCCAGTGCAAGGTCCGCCCGCCCCTCGGCCGTCATCTGCTGCGCGAGCCGGCTGCCGAGGCCGGCGGAGCGGATGCCCGCCAGCCTGGCGCTGTCGAAGATCGGCTGCTGGACGACGAACATCCCCTGGTGGTTGGTCAGGGGATCGGGGTGGTTGAGGGCGCCGAGGTCGAAGTTGGCGGCGGTGAAGCGCTGCTCGGTCAGGAGCGATCCGAACACGTAGACCGGGTCGTTGCCGCGCTGCCACGACTCGACGTAGTCCACGCGGGGCAGGTAGCCCGCGCGGGCCTCTTCGACGTGCGCGGCGGCCTCGCGTTCTCCCGCCCTGGCGGCCCGCATCATCGCGTTGTTCGCCAGCGCGGCTGACACCGCCTGGTCGATCGTCAGCGTCTCCTGCGCCGCTGCCAAACGGGGCAGCAGCGCGAAGAGAATGGTCACGACAGTGGCGACTCGGGGTACCATAGAAGCCATTCGCGGTCCTTCGGTCTCCATGAGCCAGAGCTTACGCCTGGACGCCCCGCGGATCGAGGTGCCGGTCAGCCCGGGCGGTCAAATCGGCTTGCTCTGGTGTATGATTCACGCCCCCGGCAAAGCGTCACACGGGCGGGGTCAGAGGGTTGTGACCAAATCACGCAGCGCGAATCTTCAGGAAGAGGACACGCGCGCCTCCCGGGAGGGAGCCGCCTACGCGGACCTCGTGCGGGCGGTCCAGGGCGGCGACCAGCGGGCCATGGAGACGCTCCTCATGCGGGCGCAGGAAGTGGCCTACCGCTTCAGCCTGCTCGTCTGCGGCCGCGCCGACGACGCCGACGACGCCATGCAGGAGGCGCTGCTCAAGACCTATCGCTACGCGGCCCGGATCCGCGAGCCCGAGGCGTTCCGCGCGTGGCTGTACCGAACGGTGCGCAACGCCTGCTTGATCGGGCGACGGAAACGGGCGAACGAGCCGGATCACATCGCGTCGCTCGACGACACGGGCAGCGACATCGACGGCCGCGAGCACCAGATCGACGCGGTGGACCCGGGGCGCGGCCCCGAGGACCAGGCGATCAACTCGGGCCTCCGGTCGCGGCTGAGGCAGGCGCTGGCCGCCGTCCCGCGCGAGTACCGCGTCGTCGTCGTGCTCCGAGAGATCGAGGGACTGTCGACGCGGGAGGTGGCCGACGTGATCGGGATCTCGGAGGCGAACGTGAAGACTCGGCTCCATCGCGCGCGCCACCTGCTGCGCGAGCACCTGGAAACGTCATGACCAGTCCGGACCACGATCATCGGTGCGCCGACTTCCTCGAGCGGCTGTCGCGGTACCTGGACGACGACCTGCCGGAAGCCGAGCGCGGCGCCATCGAACGGCACCTGCGCGACTGCCCGTGCTGCGAAGAGGTGTTCGAGAGCCTCAAGTTCACCGTCGCGGCCTGCCACGAAGAGGGAAGGCCGGCGCTCCCGCGGGCGGTGAGGCAGCGGGCGAAGGCCCGCGTCGCCGAGCTGCTCCGCCAGACCCCGAGACCGAAGTCCAGGGCCCGCTGAGGCCGACCGCGCCTCGTCCCGCGCGGGGAAAAGAGATCGATGTACCCAGTCCTGTTCCGCATCGGCACGTTCGACATCACCAGCTTCGGCGCGATGGTCGCCCTCGGCGCGATCGCCGGGATCCTGCTGCTCCGCCACGAGATGGTGCGGTCCGGGCTCGACGGGGGCAAGGGGATCGACGCCGCGCTGGTGGGGGTGCTCGGCGGCCTGGCCGGGGCGAAGCTGCTGTATGTGATCGAACACTGGGCCGAGCCGCTGAGCGACACGCTGCTGAGCCGCGGCGGCATGAGCTGGTTCGGCGGCCTCACCGGCGGCGTGCTGGCCGGCCTGGCGATGGTGGCCTACTCGCGGCTGCCGCTGATGGCCGTGCTGTCGGCCGCCACGCCGGCGCTGGCGCTCGGCCAGGCCATCGGCCGCATCGGCTGCTTCCTGGTCGGCGACGACTACGGGCGCGCGACGAGTCTGCCCTGGGGGATCGCCTTCCCGCAGGGACTTCCCCCGACGACCGCCCGCGTCCACCCGACGCAGCTGTACGAGTTCGTGCTGCTGTCGGTCATCGCCGTGATCCTCGTGCGGCTGCGGCGGCGGGGAACGCCCGACCGGACCGTGGTGGCCTGGTACCTGGTGCTCGCGGGCGGGATGCGGTTCCTTATCGAGACCGTCCGCGTCAACCAGGTGGTCTTCGCCGGCCTGACGACCGCACAGTTGTTCTCGGTGGCGCTGGTGGTGCTCGGTCTCTGGCTGGTGGTGAAGAAGCCGGCCGAGGCTCCCGCCCGGCCTGGGCCTGTGAGCCGCAAGGCCAAGGCCAGGCGCTGACGGCGCGCGGCTGGCGGGCGCCGGACTCTGGCTACTTGGTCGAGCGAACCGGGGCGATTGGTGTCGCTCGCAGTTGCTGCCTGGCCTGGTCGAGCAACTGCTGAGCCTTCTCCCGATCGGGGTAGGCGGGGTTGCTCGCGAGCAGCCGCTCCCACGCCTGCACGGCGCCGGCGAGGTCCTTCTTGCCGTCCCGCTTGACGATCCCCATGTTGAAGAGCGTTTGCGGGTGATTCGGCTCGATCGCAAGCGACCGGTCGAGCTGGGCGATCGCCTCGTCCGTCCTGCCCGCGTACCAGAGCGCCGTCCCGAGGTCCGTGCTGAGATTCGCGTTCCGGGAGTCGATCTCGAACGCCTTCTGGTAGGGGCCGATCGCCTCGGTGTAGCGCCCGGCGTCGTAGAACAGGTTGCCGAGCTGGGTGTTGGCCTGCACGTTCCGCGGGTCGCGCGCGAGGATGTTCCGCAGGGCCTGCGCCGCCTGCTCGTCGAACAGCGCGACCCGCTGACTTCCCGCCGCGGGGGCCGGGTCCTGAGTGAGCGGGGCGCCGACGGGAGCGGCCGGCGAGCGGCCGCCGAAGACCACGTACCCGACGGCGAGCCCCAGCACGAGGCACGCCACGGCGATCACGGCCCAGGTGGTGGACGACGTCTGCTGTTGTGCCATAGATGGAACAGGGGAGGCGGGACGGCCCGCGCCGCCCCGCCCGCTCCCTCCGTTTACGCGCCGACCCTCCAGCTGCGCAGCACCTTCATGTAGTTGCCGCGCTCGAACGCCGCCGGGTCCGGGCTCTTCTGCAGGCTCATGCTGCCGCGCATCTGCGCGATCGACTCGTAGTCGTGCTCCTCCATCCAGTGCTTCATGCCCTGGATGAGGGTGAGCAGCCGCTCGGGCCCGTCCTCGAGCAGCCGCGACACGACCTGGACGGCGGACGCGCCCGCCATCACCGCCTTCACGGCGTCGACGCCGGTGTGGACGCCGCCGCTCGCGCCGAGCGAGGCCTTCACCTGGCCGCACAGGATGGCGAGCCAGTGGAGCCGCAGGAGCAGCTCCGAGGAATCCGAGAGGTGCAGGCTGGGCACCGCCTCGAGCGCGTCGACGTCGATGTCGGGCTGGTAGAACCGGTTGAACACGATGAGGCCGTCCGCCCCCGCCGCGTCGAGCTGGTGGGCGAGGTGCGTCACCGACGAGTAGAACGGCGAGAGCTTCATGGCCACCGGGATGGTGACCGCCTTCTTCACCGCCCGCAGGATCTCGACGGTGCGGCGCTCGACCTCGACCCCCGGCTCCTTCGGGTCGGTCGGGATGAAGTAGACGTTCAGCTCGAGCGCGTCGGCGCCGGCCTCCTGGATCGTCTTCGCGTAGGTCAGCCACCCCTCGTTGGTCGTGCCGTTGAGCGAGGCGATGACCGGCACGCGCACCGCGGCCTTGATCCGGCGGATCTGCTCCAGGTACTCGTGCGTCTGGAAGACGAAGTCGTCCGGCTTCGGGAAGTAGGCGAGCGCCTCGGCCGACGTGTTGGCCGTGACCTCGATGTTGTGGACGAGACCGTCGCGCTCGCGGGTGATCTGCTCCTCGAACAGCGAGCGGAGCACGATCGCCGCGGCGCCGGCGTCCTCGAGCCGCTTCACCGTGTCGAGCGAGTCGGCGAGGGGCGAGGCGCCCGGCATCAGCGGGTGCGCGAGACGAAGGCCAAGGTAGTTGGTTGAGAGGTCCATCGAATCCTCCGTTACTCGGCCGAGCCGGACGGCTTGGTCGTGGGAATGGCCAGCTTGGCGAGCTGCTCGTAGATGCCGTATCTCAGGGACGCTTCACGCCGCGCGGCCTCCAGCAGCATCTGGTAGCGGGCGGGATTCTGCTGCTGCACCACCCGGAAGCGCGTTTCGTTCGCCATGAACAGCCCGACGTCCGCCTTGGGCGCCGGCGAATCCATCATGAGCGGGTTCTCGCCGCGCGCCAGGCGCCGTGGGTCGAACCGGTAGAGCGGCCAGTAGCCGCTGTCCACCGCCAGCTTCTGCTGGTCGAGGCCGCGCTCGAGGTCGTACCCGTGCGCGATGCAGTGGCTGAACGCGATGATGATCGACGGGCCGTCGTAGGCGTCGGCTTCCTGGAACGCCTTCACCGTCTGCGCGTCCTTGGCGCCGAACGCGACGTGGGCGACGTACACGCTGCCGTACGCCATGGCGAGCATGCCGAGGTCCTTCTTGGGCCGGGCGTTGCCGGCCATGGCGAACTTGGCCGACGCGCCGATCGGCGTCGCCTTCGACGCCTGGCCGCCGGTGTTCGAGTAGACCTCGGTGTCGAGCACGAGCAGGTTGACGTTGCGGCTCTGCGCGATGACGTGGTCGAGGCCGCCGTACCCGATGTCGTACGCCCAGCCGTCGCCGCCGACGATCCAGACGCTCTTGCGCACCAGGTAGTCGGCGATCCGCTCGAGCCACCGGGCCTCGCCCGACCCGATCGGCGCGAGCGCCCGGCGCAGGTCCGTGACCCGGGCGCGCTGGGCGGCGATGCCGGCCTCGGTCGTCTGATCGGCCGAGACGAGCGCGTCCACCAGCGGCTGGCCGATCTGCCCGGCCATCCGGTGCAGCATCTCGGTCGCCTGCTCGAGGTTCTTGTCGATCGCGAGCCGGTAGCCGTAGCCGAACTCGGCGTTGTCCTCGAACAGCGAGTTCGACCAGGCCGGGCCGCGGCCGTCGCGGTTCTGCGCGTACGGCGTGGTCGGCAGGTTGCCGCCGTAAATCGACGAGCAGCCCGTCGCGTTGGCGACGAGCAGCCGGTCGCCGTAGAGCTGGGTGAGCAGCTTGACGTACGGCGTCTCGCCGCACGCCGCGCAGGCGCCCGAGGTACTCGAACAGCGGCTGGAAGAACTGCGTCCCCTTGACGTCCGCCTTCACCTTGGCCCGATCCACCTCGGGCAGGTTGAGGAAGAAGTCGTAGTTGAGGACCTCGGCCTCGCGCAGCGGGCGCTGGGGCATCATGTCGATCGACTTGTGCTTCGGGTTGGTCTTGTCCTTGGCCGGGCAGACCGACACGCAGATCGAGCAGCCCGTGCAGTCCTCGGGGGCCACCTGGATGGTGTACTTCATCCCCGTGAACTCGCCGCCCTTGAAGTCGATCGACTTGAACGCCTCGGGCGCCTTGGCCAGTTCCGCCGGCTCGTAGACCTTCGCGCGGATCGCGGCGTGCGGACAGACCATCGCGCACTTGTTGCACTGGATGCAGATCTTCGCGTCCCACACCGGGATCTCGAGGGCGATGTTCCGCTTCTCCCACCGCGCCGTGTCGGTCGGCCAGGTGCCGTCCACCGGGAACGCGCTGACCGGCAACAGGTCCCCCTGGTTGGCCAGCATCAGCGCCGTCACCCGCTTGACGAAGTCCGGCGCCTTGTCCGACACCATCGGCGGCCGGCGGTGCGTGGCCGTCGCGGTCGCGGGCACCGTGACCTGGTGCAGGTTGGCCAGCGTCTGGTCGACGGCGGCGAAGTTCTTCTGCACCACGTCCTCGCCGCGCTTGCCGTAGGTCTTCTTGATGGCCTTCTTGATCTGCTCGATCGCCTCCTCGCGGGGCAGCACGCCCGAGATCGCGAAGAAGCACGTCTGCATGATCGTGTTGATGCGCGTGCCCATGCCGGTGGCCTTCGCCACCTCGTAGGCGTCGATCACGTAGAACTTCAGGCGCTTCTCGATGATCTGCTCCTGCACCTCGCGGGGCAGCTCGCCCCACGCCTGGTCGGCCGGGAACGGGCTGTTCAGCAGGAACACCGCGCCGGGGCCGGCGTAGGAGAGGACGTCGTACTTGTCGAGGAACACGTACTGGTGGCACGCGACGAAGTTGGCGCGCTTGACCAGGTAGGACGACCGGATCGGCCGCGGGCCGAACCGCAGGTGCGAGATCGTGACGGCCCCCGACTTCTTCGAGTCGTACACGAAGTAGCCGTTGCCGTAGTTGTCGGTCTCCTCGCCGATGATCTTGATCGAGTTCTTGTTGGCGCCGACCGTGCCGTCCGCGCCGAGGCCGAAGAACACGCCGCGCACGACGTCATCGGGCTCGATGTCGAACTCGGGGTCGACCGGGAGCGACAGGTGCGTCACGTCGTCGACGATGCCGACGGTGAAGTGGTTCCTCGGCGCGGCGGAGGCCAGGTTCTCGAACACCGCGCGGGCCTGCGCGGGCGTGTACTCCTTGGAGGAGAGGCCGTAGCGGCCGCCGACGACGGTGATGTCGGACTTGCCGGCTTCCGAGAGCGCCGTGACTACGTCCTGGTAGAGCGGCTCGCCCACCGAGCCCGGTTCCTTCGTCCGATCCAGCACCGCAATCCGGCGGACCGTCTTCGGCAACGCCGCGACGAAGTGCTCGATCGAGAAGGGCCGGAAGAGCCGCAGCTTGAGCAGGCCGACCTTCTCGCCGCGGGCCACCATCCACTCGACCTGCTCGTGCGTCACCTCGGCGCCCGAGCCCATCATCACGATGACGCGGTCGGCCTCGGGGTGGCCCACGTAGTCGAAGAGGTGGTACTGGCGGCCCACGATCGTCGCGAACTGGTCCATCGCCTCCTGGAAGCAGGCGGGGGCCGCCGTGTAGAAGAGGTTGCAGGCCTCGCGGGCCTGGAAGAAGGCGTCGGGATTCTGCGCGGTGCCGCGGAGCACCGGCTTCTCGGGCGTCAGCGCCCGCGACCGGTGGGCCGCCACCATGTCCTCGGTGATCATCCCGCGCAGGTCGTCGTCGAGCAGTTGCTCGATCTTCGCGACCTCGTGCGAGGTCCGGAACCCGTCGAAGAAGTGCAGCACCGGCACGCGCGAGCGGAGCGTGGCCCGCTGGCCGATGGCGGCCAAGTCGTGGGCCTCCTGCACCGAGCCGGAGCAGAGCATCGCGAACCCGGTCTGCCGGCACGCCATGACGTCGGAGTGGTCCCCGAAAATCGACAGCGCGTGCGTCGCCACCGTGCGCGCCGACACGTGCATGCAGAACGAGGTCAGCTCGCCCGCGATCTTGTACATGTTGGGGATCATCAGCAGGAGGCCCTGCGACGCTGTGAAGGTCGTCGTCAGCGCGCCGGCCTGAAGCGCGCCGTGCACCGCGCCCGCCGCGCCGCCCTCCGACTGCATCTCGGAGACCGACGGGACGGTGCCCCAGATGTTCTTCCGGCCCTTCGCCGACCACTCATCCGCCCATTCGCCCATGTTGGACGACGGCGTGATGGGGTAGATGGCGATCACCTCGTTCGTCCGGTGGGCGACCGAGGCGGCGGCCTCATTCCCGTCAATGGTGATGTGAGGACGTGTCATATGATGGCATTCTCCGAGTGACATCCGGGTTGAACTGAACGGTCAGCGTGCGATGGCGGTTGGGACGGGCTGAGACTGGAGGGCGGAAGGCGCTCCCGATCGGCCCGGCCGCCGGAGAGGCACCGGCGCCGGCCGCAACGGCCGTCCGGGACAACAAGCCCCGCACTCGACACGACAAGCGCGGCAGTTGGCCCCACCCTGCGCTGCGCAACCTGTAATGTTAGAACCTCCGGGCCGCCGATGCGAGGATAAAAGGGGTGCGGACGAGCCGCCGCTACTCGACCGATGGAGGCGAGGGGGAGCTGGGGACCGGTCTAGGCGGTTGCGAACGCCAACACGGGACGTGGCGCCAGCGCGGCGGCGCGGCGGCGCGGCTCGACGAGCAGCCGCAGGCCGTACCCCTCGGGCACGCCGGTCGACTGGCGCGACGGCCCCACGCGGTAGACAGCCGACAACACGCGTCCGTTCCTGAGCGTCGTCGGCACGCTGTCGGTCTGGTCGGTGCGCTCGACCTGGAGGGAGACCAGGCGGAAGCGAGGAATGGCCGAACCGCTCACGCTCTCGATATATGCCCCGGTCTCGCTGACGTCCCGGATCACCACGCTGTTGAAGCGGGTCGTCCCGCGCCCGTCCTTCCACACCACCCGCCCGCTGATCCCGAGCGGCTGCCGGGCCGACGCCCGCTGTTCACCGGAAATCTGGCTGGAAGAAAGCGTCGCGAAGTTGCGGTTCATGCCATAGACCAGTATCAAGTTCTGGTCCATGTGGCCAAGCCATTGGCCGGTCGGCCGATGGCTTGATTAAATAGCTGCAATAACAAGACTTATGGTAATTGAACCGTGATTGGGCCTGCGTGGAATGTGTATACCAAGGTTACAGTAGAGCCACTGAATGGATACTTGGTAGTCAGTCTCGGGCAGGTTCATCCAGCCCCAGCCGTTTCATTTTGAGGTAGAGGCCGCGTCGGGTCAGGCCGAGCGCGCGGGCGGTCTCGGAGATGTTGCCGGCACTGCGGTCGAGCGCGTTCCGGATCATGTCGCGCTCCAGGCATTCCACGGCCAGGCTGAGGGGCAGACGCGCCGCCGACGGGTCGTCGGCTGGCAGCCCCGGGGTCGGCGCGTGGTCGCGCCTGGCGGCGAATTCGGGCGAGAGGTGCTCGGGGCCGACGAGGCCGTCTGGGCCGCTCAAGGCCACCGCCCGCTGGATTTCGTTCTTCAACTGGCGGACGTTCCCCGGCCACCAGTGCTGGGAGAAGAGATCGAGGGCGTCGGCGTTCAGCTGCACGTCCGGCTTGCCGAGCCGCTCGCACGCCTCGCGCAGGAACAGCGCGCAGAGGTGTGGGATCTCCTCCCGCCGTTCGCGCAGCGGCGGCACGTGGATGCGGATGACGGTGAGCCGGTAGTAGAGGTCTTCCCGGAACTTGCCCTCCGCCACGCGCTGTTCGAGGTCGGCATTGGTCGCTGCGATGACGCGGACGTCCACGCGCTGGGGGCGCGACTCGCCGACCGGCATGATCTCGCCCTGCTCGAGGAATCGGAGCAACTTGGGCTGGACCTCGAGCGGCAGGTCGCCAATCTCGTCGAGGAAGAGGCTGCCGCCCGCCGCCGAGCGGATCAGGCCGGCGTTGTCGTTGACGGCTCCGGTGAACGACCCGCGCCGGTGGCCGAACAGCTGGCTGTCGGCCAGGTCGCGCGTCGTCGTCGTGCAGTTGAAGGGCAGCAGCAGGCCGCCGCCGCGCGGCGAGCCGAGGTGGATGGCTTTCGCGACCAGTTCCTTGCCGGTGCCGCTCTCGCCCGTGATGAGCACCGTGAGGTCGTTGGCCTGCATCCGTTCGATCTGCTCCACGACGCGCGACATGGCGGCGCTCGCGCAGACGAAGCCGGGCAGCGCCGCGTCCAGCGTCCGGAGGGCCTTCGCGTCGCGCGGCTGCGCCACTCGCTCGCGGGTGCCGCAGAGGGCAAAGCCCTGGCGGGCCACGGCGGCGATCATCCGGAGGCGCCGGGAGGTGGCCTGGCCGATCGGGCGCGTCGAGGCGAGAAGCGCCAGCCGTTCGTCTTCGCCTTCGTGGCCGATCGGCTCGACGAGGAGCTCGGCGCGGCCTTGGCCGTTTCCGCGCGCGGCGGCGCGCGCGAGCGACGCGGCCGTTTCGGCGTCGCAGCCGGTCGAGGACACGACGCGGGTCTCGTCGCCGCCGGCCCGCAGGAACACGACGGCCGGGTCGCCCGAGGCGGCCTCGGAGAACGCCGATGCGGTCTCGAGCGCGAGCAGGTCCGGCATCACCGCGGCATCGACCAGGCGGCGGACGATCACGTCGTCGGCCTCCCCGGGCGCAGTCAGGTACTCGCCGGTGGTCTGGGCCGGCGGACGGAGCCGGGCGCTGGCCCGGGCCTCCTCGAGGTCCGGCGCCGCGCCGAGCGCCTCGAACACCGTGATCGCCTCGAGCAGGTAGCGCTCGGCGGTCGACCGGGCCCCCACCTCGGCGATCAGCCGGCCGAGGGCGAGGCGGCTGAGCGCCGCCTGGTAGCGTTCCCCGAGCAGGTCGAACACGCTCGCGCTCTGCGCGAGGTCGTGGTAGGCGTCGGTCGCGTGGCCGTGCCGCAGGTGCACCTGCGCGCGCAGCCGGAGATAGTCGCCCCACGCCCCGGGCGTCGCCCGGGGGTCGAGGTGCGCGAGGGCGAGACTGAGCCGCCGTTCAGCCTCCGCCACCTCGCCGTCGCCGATGAGAGCCTCGGCGGCGAGCAGTTCGGCCTGGATGGCGTCGGCCGACGGAACCCCGGGCGTGGCGGCGATGTCCACGGCGAGGCGCAACGCGTCGGCGCGAAGGCCACGGCGCAGCGCCAACCTCCCGGTCAGCAGGCGGACCGACCACTCGTACCAGCGGTTGGCCTCGAGGCCATAGGTGCCGTACGCCTCGGAGGCCTTCTGCAGGCACTCCTCGGCGTCGTCGTACTCGCCCCGCACGAGATGGATCTGGGCGAGCGTGTCGAAGACGGCGCCGGTCGTCTCGTGCAGCTGCACCGGGGTCCGGATCTCGAGCGCGCGCCGGAGCACCTGCTCGGCGCGCGCGAGGTCGCCGAGCCGGACGCAGATCTGCCCGAGCGAGGCGAGCGCGACGGCCAGGCCGTGCACCGAGCCCGCGTGCTCGTGCAGCGAGAGGGCGCGCTCGGCCAACGCCAGCGCCTGGTCGTGGCGGTGGCGCATGAGGGCGACGTTGGCCTGGTTCCCGCACACGAGCGCCATCACGTCCTCGGCGTGCGCCGCGGTGGCCAGGCGCTCGGCCTGACGCAGCGCCGCCATCGCCTCGTCGAACTGCCCCGACTGCGCCGCCACGACGCCGATGAGCGAGTGGCAGAGCGCGAGGTGGCGGCGGTCGCCCGCGGCGTTGAGGGCCGAGATCGCCTTGGTGGCCTCTTCCCGCACGATCCCCGGGTCGCCCACCTGCCGGTAGCACACGCCGAGTGCGTAGTGCGCCAGGCCGATGCCCCGCGAGTCGAGCGCGAGTTCCGCCTGCTTGAGGGCGCGGCCGAGCAGGGCGATCGCCCGCGACTGGTCGCCGCGCAACGCGGCCAGACGGCCGTGAAGCCGCCAGAGAACCGAGAGGCGCGCGGGCGAGATCCGCTCGCGCGTGACGTCGGGAGGCCGGCCGAGGACCGTGGCCGCCTGCGTGACGTCGTCGCGGAGGAGCCAGGCTTCGGCCATCGCCGAGCGGACGGCCAGCTCGTCCTCGCGTCGAAGTCCCGGCGAGTTCAGCGCCTGCGCGAGCGCATCGAGGGCCTCGGCGCCCCGGCCGCGCTGCAGTGCGGCGGCGGCGCGCGCCATCGACGGCTGGAAGGACTCGGCGGGCACGGCGAGAGTATAACAGCCCGCGGCAGCACGCTCCATCCTCCGACAGTCCTCCGACAGTCCGGCAGTCCGGGTTAGGATCGAGTCATGGCCAGGGGATGGGAGAGCAAGTCGATCGAGGCGCAGCAGGAGGAAGCCTCCGGCGGGAGAGGCCGGGCCGGGCGCCAGGCGACGCCGCAGGAACGCGCCCGGCAGCAGCAGCGCCGGACGCTCGAACTGGCGCGGGCCAGGTCGGTCGCCGACCTCGAGCGGGCGACGACCGAGGCGCATCGGGCGATGCTCCGGCACGCGATCGCCGACATCGACGAGCGGCTCGGCCGGATCTGAGCGCCGGGCGCCGGCTCACCTCACCTCACCTCACCTCACCTCACCTCACGTCACTGCACCGCACCTCACCTCGCCTCGCCACCCAGCGGGATGCCCCAGCGAAGCGCGAGGTCGCGGATGTTGAGCAGCGTGAGGAGGCGGACGTGCTGCTCGGCGAACCTGGCCATCACGCCGCGGTCCTCCGACCGGTCGAACGACACGCCGGGGAGGAAGCCGCTTCGCAGTCGAAGCACGGCAGGCGACCGGCCCAGGCTCGCCGACGTGCCGCCCACGTTGACATACAGCGCAATGGGCCGCCCGCCGGCCGCCCGCCGGTAGAGCGAGAGCCGCTCGCCGACGGCTTCGCGGAAGCCTGCCGGCCGGAGCGCCGCCGCGCCAAGACACGCCGCCGCGCGGTCCCTGATGCGCGCCGCGAGCGCCCTCCCGTCCCGCTCCAGCCCCAGCCCGTCGTCGTCCTCGCCGCCCGCCGTGACCGCCGCCGACGCCGGCGGGAGAATGCCGCTCCCGGCCACGCGGCACTCGATCTCGGGCCACGTGAAGCCTGGCTGATTGGCGCCCCACGTGGATGCCGTGACCGACGAGACGGCCACCAGGTCGGCGCCGAGTTCGTGGGCCGCCGCCATCACGGCCAGGTTCAGCCCCGGGAACGACCCCGAGAATCCTGCCGCGATCACATCGCCCCGCCCGATCCCTTCGGCCGCCAGGCGCCTGGTCAGGACCGACGCCCACAACGGGTCGGTGGCCGTCCGCTTCGCCTCGAGGGTTCCCATCGTGGTGACGAGCGGCGTCCACTCGCTGCCCACCAGGCCGGACACGTCTCCGCTCGCTTCGGCGGGGACGGCGGCGTCCGCCTTGGCCCGGCGGATGAGGGCCTCGGCCCGCCGCATCACCCGCGCGGCCGCGTCCGCCTTCGCCTCGAGACCGCCGGGCCTGTTGATCGCGGCTGTCAGCCGCGAGGCCGCGGCGGGCCCGATCCGGAACCACGACGGGAAGAGCAGCACGAATGCCGTCGCGGCCAGGCCCATCACGGCGAGCGTCGCGCCGCGAACCCTGACCCGGCCGCGATGCGGGCGGAACGCCTCAGACACGCGCGAGCCCCATCAGGATCAGGCGCACCACCCCGGCCACCAGGAGCGTGAGTCCGACCGTCACGCCCACGCCTTGCTGGATGGCGGCGTTGGCGATGAGGCCGGGGACGATGTAGCCGACGGCGCGCAGGGGCGCGGCCTCCGGCGGCAGGACGAAGACGAACTGCTCGAGAGCGGCGTTGAGCAGGAACCCGACGAGCACGGTGACGCCGAACCGGCGGCGCCCGTACAAGATCACCAGCCGACCGATTCCGTAGCGGACGATGGCCAGCGTCGCCAGCGCGACGACGAAGGTCGCGGCGAGGCGCCAGGGCTGGTCGAGATAGAGCGCCAGGTAGCCCGGTACGACGAGCCCGGCCGAGGCCACGCCGAAGACCTCGGAGACGATCAGGCTGACGGTGAGGCCGATGCCGATCGCGAGTTCAATCACGGGAAGCCGCCTCCTCGACCAGGCGCGGGACGTCGAGGCCCCGCGTGTTGCCGCAGACGACCACGGCGGCGCCGCCCGCGTTCGCCGCGAGCCACCCGGCCAGGCGGCCGCTCGCGACGAACGTCGTCGTGCCCGGGGCCCGCCGGGCGGCCAGCACCCTCCAGACCGACAGCGGGGGGCGCGCGCCGGTGACGACGAGACGATCGGCCGTCGCGAACGCGCCGCCGTAGCGGGCGAAGCCGTCCAGTCTTGGCGCGCGATCCTCGCGGTGGTGGTAGACGAGAATCGCCGCGGGCGTGTCGCCGTTCCCGGGCGACCGATGTCGCCACGGGTCGAACTGCTCGAGCAGGATCTCGAGCGACTCGGGGTCGTTGGCGGCCGTCGCATCGAGCCACCGAACGCCGCCGTGCCGGAGTGTTCCCACACCCTGCCGCGCTTCGCCGGGATCCCGCGGGGCGCGCGCGAATCCCGCCCGCGCCACGTCGTCGTCGATCCCGAGTTGTCTCGTCACGGCGAGCGCCAGCGAGATGTCCTCGGCAAGCCAGCGGCGATCGTCGCCGGGTCCGGCGATCCCGTCGGCGGGGGGGCGGCGACGACGAGCCGGGTGCCGAGACCGGACGCCCGGGTCCGCAACCGCGGCACGAACGGCGAGTCGGAGACCACGAGCACGCCGCGTTCCGGCACCGTGTTGGCGAGGGATTCGGCGATCGCCGCGAGGTCTCCGCCCATGGCCTCGGTGTGGTCGAGGCGGACGTTGGTGATGACGCCGATGGTCGCCCGAACCATTTGCCGTTCGGTGACGTATTGCAAGGTTGGTTCGATCGCCATGCACTCGGCGACGACGGCGCGGGCGCCGAGCCGGCGGGCACGGCGGGCCAGCGCGAGCTGCTCGCGGACGTTGGCCGGGCCGTGACGGCGGAGTTCGAGCTCCCGGCGGTCGGGCAGCAGCAGGCGCGGCGCGGTGCCGGTCGTCTTGGCCACCGCCGGGATGCCGGCCTCCAGCAGGGCGGACCAGATGAGGCGCGTCACCGTCGACTTGGCGCGCGTGCCGTTGACGTGGATCCGGATCGGGACGGCGGCGAGCGCACGGTCGCGCGCCAGGCGCTCGGCGATGCCGAGCGCGAGCAGGACGAGCAGGCAGACGGTCAGGATCGCAGGCACGGCTACGGCACGGGGAAGCGCAGGGCCGCGCCAGTATAATGGAAGCGCCGTGAATTCACGATTCCTGCGGCGCGTTCACTGGGTGTCGATCCTCGCGGCGCTGGCGCTCGTCGCGGGCGGCGCGTCGTGCCGCTCGAGAGAGCCGGTGAGATCGACCCGCCCCGCGCCCGCGCCTGAAGCGGCGGGGGCCCCCGCGCCAGACGCGCGCCCCGCGGACACCCGGCCGAAGATCGTCGTCCTCGGCGACAGTCTGACGGCGGGACTGGGCCTCGCGCAGAACGAGGCCTATCCGGTCCGGCTGCAGGAGCGGCTCGACGCCGCCGGCCTCCGCTTCGAGGTGGTCAACGCGGGCGTGTCGGGCGATACGAGCGCGGGCGGCCTGGGGCGGCTCGACTGGTCGCTCGACGGCGACGTCCGGATCCTCGTCGTGGCGCTCGGCGGCAACGACGGGCTGCGCGGGTTGCCGCCCGATGAGATGGAGAAGAACCTCGGCGAGATCATCCGGCGCGCGCGCGCGCGGCGCATCGAGGTGCTGCTGGCCGGCATGGAGTCGCCGACCAGCATGGGACCGGACTACCAGCGGCAGTTCCACGACGTGTTCCCGTCGCTCGCGCGCGAGTACAAGACGGCCTTTCTTCCGTTCCTGCTCCAGGACGTGGCCGGGCGCCCGGAGCTCAACCAGCGCGACGGGATCCATCCGACGGCCGAAGGCGCGCGGATCGTGGCCGACCACGTCTGGCGCGTCCTGGAGCCGATGGTGCGGGCGGCATCACGATGATCGAACTCAGAAACGTCTCGAAAACCGTCATGAGCGGCTCGGAGCCGCTGACGATCCTCTACCCGCTGGATCTCGTCGTGCCGGCGGGGCAGTTCCTGGCAGTGACCGGGCCGTCCGGCAGCGGCAAGTCCACGCTGCTCGGGCTCATCGCCGGGCTCGACGCGCCGTCGGGCGGGCAGGTCCTGATCGACGGCGCCGACATCACGGCGCTCGACGAGGACCGCCTCGCCAGGCTCCGCGGCCAGAAGGTCGGCTTCGTCTTCCAGTTCTTCCACCTCGTCCCGTCGCTGACCGCCTTCGAGAACGTGATGGTCCCGATGGAGATCGCCGGGCGCGCCGATGCGCCGGCCCGGGCGTCGGCGCTGCTGTCCGAGGTCGGCCTCACCGGCCGCGGCCACCATTACCCGTCGCAGCTCTCGGGCGGCGAGCAGCAGCGGATCGCCCTGGCGCGCGCGCTCGCCAACGACCCGCCGATCCTGCTGGCCGACGAGCCGACCGGCAACCTGGACACGGCCAACGGCCGTCACATCATGGACCTGCTCCGCGAGGTCAACGAGCGCCGCGGGACGACGCTCGTGCTCGCGACGCACGACCCCGGCCTGGCCGGCATGGCCCGGCAGCGGCTGGCGCTGCGGGACGGAAAGCAGGACGGGCGCTGATGCGATTCGTGCTTCGGATGGCGGCGCGCGAACTCCGGTCGTCGTGGCGCCGGCTGTTGCTCTTCTTCGTCTGCATCGCCGTCGGCGTCGGCGGCATCGTCCTGCTGCGGTCGGTCGTGCAGGACGTGCGAACCGCCATCACGCGGGACGCGCGCAGCCTGGCCGCCGCCGACGTGACGCTCACGACGAGCCGGCCCTGGGACCCGAAGGCGAGGGCCCTCATCGACGAGCGGCTCTCGGCCGTGCGCGGGGCAGCGCAGACCGAGGGGATCGAAGTCAGCACGATGGTGCGGCCGGCTGACCCGGGCCGCCCCGTCGCGAAGATGGCGGAGGTGCGCGGCGTCCAGGCCGGGTTCCCGCTGTACGGCACCGTGGAACTCCAGGACGGGCGGCGCTACTCCCACGCCCTTCTCGCCAACCACGGGGCGCTCGTGCGGCCCGAGTTGCTCGTGCAGCTCGAGTCCCGGGTGGGGGACGAGATCCTGATCGGCTCGGCACGGTTCACCATCCGCGGCGTCCTGGTGTCGGAGCCCGGGCGGCGAGTGGCGGGCTTCAGCTTCGGCCCCCGGATCCTGGTCGACGCGGCCGACATGGAGGGCACGGGGCTGCTCGGTTTCGGCAGCCGCGTGTCGCGCGACATCCAGTTGAAGCTGCCCGACGCCCAGATCGAGCCGGTCGCGTCGTCCTTGCGCGCGTCGCTTCGCGGGCAGTTCGTCAGCGTGCGGACGATGCGGGGCAACGAGGACCACGTGGGGGAGGAGCTGGCGCGGACCGAGAACTACCTGAGCCTGATCGGCCTGGTCATCGTGATCCTGGGGGGCATCGGGGTCTGGAGCGTGACGCGCGTGTTCGTGCAGCAGAAGGTCCGCTCGATCGCGGTCCTCAAGTGCCTTGGCGCGACCAGCCGGCAGGTGTTCGCGGCCTACCTCGCGCAGGCCGTCCTGCTCGGCGCGGCCGGGTGCGTGCTCGGCGTGGGTCTGGCCGCCGCGGCGCTCGCCGCGCTGCCGGGGTTCTTCGCCGATCAGCCGGCGTTCGCGATGGTGCCCAACGACATGACCGCGTCGGCCGTCGTCCAGGGCGTGGGCATCGGGCTGCTCGTGGCGGTGCTCTTCTCGGTGGTGCCGCTGCTCGACGTGCGCCGCGTCAAGCCGTCGCTGCTGCTGCGCGAGTCAGGGACCGCGCGCGAGCGCGACTGGGTGCGATGGGCGGCCATCGTCGTGCTCCTGGCCTCGCTGGTGCTCGTCGCCAGCTGGCAGGCCGCCTCGCTGCGCGTCGGCCTGACGGTGTCGGTCGGACTGGCCGCGGTGGCCGCGCTGCTGAACCTCGTGAGCGCCGGGCTCATCCGCGCCATCAGGCCGCTCGCCGCGTCGCGCTCGGTGGCCATACGGCACGCGGTGCTGCGGCTGAGCCGCCCGGGCAACCAGACGCGCGCGGTGCTGCTCTCGGTCGGGCTCGGCGCGTTCTTCATCGTCGGCGTCCGGTCGATGCAGGCGAACCTGCTCGCGCAGGTATCGCTGACGCTCAACGCCGGCGCCGCGGACATGTTCCTCATCAACCTGCAGCCGGACCAGGTCCCGGTCCTCGAGCGCGCGCTCGCCGGCCGGCAGGGGATCCAACTGATGCCGGCGATCCCGGTCCTGCGGGCGCGCGTCACTGGCGTGTTCGGGCGCGAGACGAAGCTGGGCGATACGGAGGCCGTCCGCCGGCGAGGGGGCCTCGGGCGCGAGTTCACCGTGACATGGCGCGATCGCCTGCAGCCGAACGAGCACGTGGTCGAGGGACGGTTCTGGCCGCCGGGGCGGTCCGACGTGGCGGAGGTGTCCATCGAGCAGAGCCTGCGCGACCGGTCGCGCCTGCAGGTGGGGGACCTCGTCGACTTCGACGTGCTCGGCCGGCAAATCCGGGCCCGGGTCACCAGCGTGAGGGCCGTGGACTGGCGGGACGCCCGGCAGGGCGGCTTCATGTTCGTGTTCCGGCCCGGGCCGCTCGACAAGGCGCCGGCCACTTACGTGGCGCCGCTTCGCGGTCCGGTCGACCCGCTGGCTCGCGCCCGGCTGGAGCGTGAACTGGTGGACCGTTTCCCCAGCGTGTCGGTCATCGACCTGCGCGAGATTCTCCAGAACGTCGAGCGCGTCCTGTCGCGCGTGGCGCTCGGCGTCAGCATCGTCGGAGGGCTGGTGCTCCTGGTCGGCGGCCTGATCCTGGTCGGGTCGGTGTCGATGACCCGCTTCCAGCGGATGTACGAGGTGGCCATCTTCCGGACCCTCGGCGCGGGCACGCGCCTGCTCACGGCCATGACGGCGATCGAGTACGGCGTGCTGGGCCTGCTGGCCGGCGTGATCGGATCGACGGCGGCGATGGCGCTCACCTACAACGTCACGCGGTACGTGCTCGGCATCGGCTGGTCCCCTTATCCCGCGATCACCCTCGCCGGCATGGCGCTCACGACGCTGCTCGTGTGCGCCGTCGGCCTGCTGGCCAGCGTCGACATCCTCCGGCGCCGGCCGCTGGGCACGCTGCGGTCGGAGTAGCCGCGCGGGGCGGCCGCCCCCGGCCCGGCGCTCCAGCTCGTGCTATGATTAGGGATTCACGACACAGCGGTGTGAGGAGACGGGCATGGACCTGGAGCAGTACAAGGACGCGTTGGTCCGGAAGCGTTCGGAGATCCTGGCGTCGGGCGGCATCAAGCCGCTGCAGAACGAGACCAACAGCCGGCAGGGAGACCTGGCGGATCAGGCCAGCGGCAACAACGAGGTCCACATCCAGCTGAAGCTGAAGCAGACCGACGCGAAGATCCTGCAGGCGATCGAAGAAGCACTGGTGCGGATCGAGAAGGGCACCTACGGCGTTTGCCGCGACTGCGGCGAGGGCATCGCCCCGGCCCGCCTCGATGCGATCCCCTGGACGCGTGTGTGCAAGGGCTGCAAGGAAAAGCAGAACGCGTGAAGCCGACCGAGACCCTCCACGAGCTGCTCGGCGCCTACGTGGGCAAGGCGGCGCTCCGGTGCCGTCACGAGGCCGTCGCCCGCATCGTCGGGCAGTACGACATCAACAACACCTACCAGTACGTGATCGCGCGTGAGGACCAGCACCTGAGGTGGCTCGCCGACGCGGTGGGCGATCTCGGCGGCACGGCGCCCGAGCCCGTCTCGCCGCCGGCGCTGGCGCCGGTCAAGGGCGAGCCGGCCGTCCGCCTCGTGGTCGGTGAAGACGCGCAGGAGCTCGACGGGTTCGTCGAGGCGTGGCGCCCGCGCATCGCGGCCATCACGAACGCCCGCCACCGCCTGATGCTGGACCGGATGCTCGGCGAGACCCAGGAGCAGGCCCGGCTGTTTCACCAGGCCGCCGCCGGGCGTCTCGACCTGCTCGGCCGCCGGACCGGTGGCGCTCGGCTCGCCGGCTCGGGTACCTGCCGACTCGCTGGGTGGAGTAGTGCCGCGGGTCGCGGTCGCCCTGGGCAGCAACCTCGGGGACCGCCGGGCCCATCTCGAGGCCGCCGTCGCCAGGCTGCGATCGTTCTGCTCCGATCTCCGCATCTCCCGCTTCCACGAAACCGAGCCGGTCGGCATGGCGGGCCCGCAGCCGATGTTCCTGAACGCGGCGGCGACGGGCGTCTTCGACGGAACCGCCGCGGGGCTGCTCGCCGAGCTGCTTGACGTCGAGCGCGAGCGGGGCCGCGAGCGCCCGCACCCCGGCGCGTCGAGGACCCTGGACCTCGACCTCATCTTCTTCGGCGACGAGCGGGTCGAGACGCCGGCCCTGGTCGTGCCGCATCCTCGATTCCGCGAGCGCCGGTTCGTGCTCGAGCCGCTGGCCGAGGTGGCGCCCGACTGGCGCGACCCGGTGACCGGCCTGACCGTGCGCGACCTGTTCAATCGGCTCCCGCGGCTGTAGCTCCTGTACAAACGAAAGGGCCGGCAACGGTGCCGGCCCTCCCGCGTCGCCCGTGTCGCGAGCCTTCCGGCCCGCGGACACGCACGGCGTCGACTACTGCTTGGTGTACACCGTCGTGCGCTCGCCGCGCGACGTCGTCGAGACGATCGTAAGCTCCTTGCCGTCCGCGCTCAGGCTCCAGGTCGCCGTCGTCTCGGTCGGGCCGTTCGGACCTTCCGACGTGGTCTTGATGACGAGCTTGGCGCCGTCGAACTTCGCGGTGCTCTTCGACTCGCCGCGCTGCGTCTTGTTGACCGACTCGGTGCCATCGAGCTTGTACACGGTGGTCATCGTGTTCTCGCCCATGGTCCGTTCCTGGGTCAGTTCGGTCGCGGTCTGCTTGATCGTGACCGGGCCGGCCATGCCGCCGCCACGACCGCCGCCGCCAGCCGGGGCGGCCGCTGCCTGCGGTGCCCATTTGC
Source organism: uncultured Acidobacteriota bacterium (assembly GCA_963776495.1). GTDB lineage: Bacteria > Acidobacteriota > Vicinamibacteria > Vicinamibacterales > Fen-181 > FEN-299. Next base: position 1,164,640 of record CAVZMW010000006.1, read on the forward strand.
CGGAGAAGTCGGGCTTGGCCTGCGCGAACGTCAGGCCAGCCACCGCCACCGCCATCACCACCACGAGCAATGCAATCTTCTTCATCTGTCCTCCACTGAACGTTTGACCTGCCGTCCTACTCGTATCTCAGCGCCTCGATCGGGTCGAGGCCCGAGGCCTTGCGCGCCGGATAGAACCCGAAGAAAATCCCGATCCCCGCCGCGAAGCCGAACGCCACCAGGACCGCCTGCGGAGACACGTAGGTCGGCCACTGCAGGAACTGGGTGAGGCTCTGAGAGAGCGCGTAGCCCAGCCCGATGCCGATCGACCCGCCGAGCAGACTGAGGACCACCGCTTCCACGAGGAACTGCAGGAGCACGTCGCCGCCGCGGGCGCCGATGGCCAGCCGGAGGCCGATCTCGCGCGTGCGCTCGGTGACCGACACCAGCATGATGTTCATGATCCCGATGCCGCCGACGAGCAGCGACACGCCCGCGATCGACGCCAGCAGGGCGGTCATCGTCCGCGTGGTCTCGGTCCGGACGGCCGCGATGTCCTCGAGCGTCCGCACCATGAAGTCGTCGTTGTCGCCCGGCTGGATCTTGTGCCGGATGCGGAGCACGGCGGAGATGGCGTCGGCCGTCTGCTTGATGTTGTCGGCCGAGGCGGCCGACACGGTCATCCCCTCGATGTAGGTGATGCCCCGCATCTTCTTCTGGACCGTCGTGAACGGCGCGTAAATGACGTCGTCCTGGTCCTGGCCGACCGACGACTGGCCCTTGCTGCTCAGCACGCCGACGATCTTGAACGGGTGCTTGCCGATCCGGATGATCTCGCCGACCGGGTCGTTGCCCTCCGGGAAGAGCATGCTCTTCACCGTCGTGCCGATCACGCAGACCTTCGAGGAACTCACGATGTCGGCGGGGGTGAGGAACGTCCCGGAGTCGAGCGCCCAGGACTTGATGAGCGGCAAGTCGACGTTCGTCCCTTCGACGCTGGTGTTCCAGTTCTGGTTGCCGAAGACCACCTGGCCGCCGCGGTTCCTCACCGTCTCCACGAGGTACTGCACGCCCGGCACTTCCCGGACCGCGACGGCATCGTCCGGGGTCAGGGTGTTGGACATGCCCTGGCCCTGCCGGACGCCGCCGGAACTGAAGTTGCCGGCGCTCACCATGATGACGTTGGTGCCGGCCGACTGGATCTGCTGCTCGATCGACACCTGCGCGCCGTTGCCGAGCGCCACCATCGTGATCACGGCGCCGACGCCGATGATCATGCCGAGCATCGTGAGCGCCGTCCGCATCTTGTTCCGGTTCAGCGCCTTGAGGGCGATCCGGAACGTCATCAGTATCGACATGGCTCTCCTAGTCCGTCGGCGCCGGCGGCAGCGCGGCCAGCTCCGCGCTGGCGAGGCGACGCTTGGTGATCTGCTCGTCGGCCTTGATCACGCCGTCGCGGAAGGCGACGATGCGCGTGCCGTACTCCGCGATGTCACGTTCGTGCGTGATGAGGAGCACGGTGATCCCGCGCTCCTTGTTGAGCGTCTGGAACACGTCCATGACCTCGATCGACGTCTTCGTGTCGAGGTTGCCCGTGGGCTCGTCGGCCAGAAGGATCGAGGGGTTGTTGATGAGGGCGCGCGCGATCGCCACGCGCTGCTGCTGGCCGCCCGAGAGCTGGTTGGGAAGGTGGTGGAACCGCTGCTCGAGGCCCACCAGCTTGAGCGATTCCATCGCCCGCCGCCGCCGCTCGGATCCCTTCGAGGCGCCGCTGTTGTAGAGCAGCGGCAGCTCGACGTTCTCGAGCGCCGTGGTGCGCGACAGCAGGTTGAACCCCTGGAACACGAACCCAATCTGGTGGTTCCGGATGCGGGCCAGATCGTTCTTCGACAGCCTCGACACGTCGTGGCCGTCGAGGAAGTACTGGCCCGAGGTCGGCCGGTCCAGGCACCCGAGGATGTGCATGAAGGTCGACTTGCCCGACCCCGACGGCCCGGTGACGGAAAGGAACTCGCCCTTCTCGACGTCGAGGCTCACGTGCCGCAGCGCGCGCACCTCGATGTCGCCGACGATGTAGGTCTTCTTCAGATCGCGAACGGAGATGACAGGCATAGAGCAGTCACTGGGGGGCGCAACCCGTCGGGCCGCGCCCCAAGTCTCCTGGATGCGCCGGCGGGCGGCGGACCGTCGCGGTCCGCCGTCCCGTCCGCGCTCACGACGTCGTCTACCGGCCTCGGCCGCCGCCCATTCCCGGGCCGCCGCGCTGCTGCTGCATCAGCGGGTTGGATGATTGCGACGGGTTCCGGTTGGCCGACTCGGTGCCCAGCATGACGGCCGTCACCAGTTCCATCCCCGGCTGCAGTTCGCCGCTGAGCAGCTCGGTGTACTGCTGGTCGGTGATGCCGAGCCGCACCTGCACGAGCTTCAGCTTCTTCTCGCTCGGCACCCAGACGAACACGCGGCCGGTCGATACCCTGGCCGGCAGGGCCCCGAACAGCGCGTCGATCGTCCCTCCGGGCGTCGAGGCCATCGTCAGAGACGCGGCCGGCGAGGCGGCCGGCGACTTGCCGTTCGACTTGACGAGCGCCTCGATGTCGATGCCGCGCTCCTTCATGCGCGTCGCGAACTGCCCGCGCTGGTCGGCCGGCATCTGCTGGTAGCGGTCGATCATCCTCTGGCGGGCCTGCGGGTCGTTCGGGTCGAAGCCGCGGCCTCCGCCGCCCTGGCCCTGCCGGTCGCCGCCCCCGCGCGCGAACTGGCCGCCGCCGGAACCGCCCTGGCGGCTGAATCCCATTTGCGGAGGGCCGCCTGCCGTCCGGTCGCCGCCGCCGCGCGCCGTGGCGCCCGGCGTGGTCGCGGCCGCGCCCGGCGCGCCGGCCCGGGCGTTCTGCCCCTGGGCCTGACCGGCCGTGGCGCCGCCGTTGCCCGCACCTCCCGCCATCGCGCCGCCGCGTGCGCCGCGCGCGCGCGGCTGCAACTCGGCCGGCATCTCCTGGTTGAACGCCTGGAAGATCTCCTCGGTCGGCCGGAAGCGGATCGCGGTGTTCGGCACGCGAATGACGTCGGTCTTCTTCGCGATCTCGATCGACACGTTGGCGGTCATCCCCGGCTTGAGCTTCAGGTCGGGATTCGGCACCTCGATCACCGTCCCATAGGTGACGACGTTCTGCACCACGATCGGCTGCAGCCGAACCTGCGTCACCGTGCCGGTGAACGAATCGGTCGGGTACGCGTCGATCCGGAACCGCACGTTCTGCCCGGGGCGGATCTTGCCCACGTCGGATTCGTCGATGTTGGCCGTGCACTTCATCTTGTACAGGTCAGCCGCCACGAGGAAGAGGAGGGGCGACTGGTAGTTCGCCTGCACGGTCTGGCCCACGTCGACGGCGCGATTGATGATGATCCCGTCGATCGGCGACGTGATGATCGTGTTGGAGAGGTTGACCTTCTGCTGGTCGAGATTGGCCTGGGCCTGGGTCAGCGCGGCTTCCGACGACTTCTGCGACGCCACGGCCGACTTCATCGTCACGTCGGCGGAGTCGAGGTCGGCCTGCGTCGCGAGCTGCTTGGCGAAGAGTTCCTTCGTCCGCTTCTGCTTGATCCGCGCGTCCTCGACGCTGACCTTGTTCCGCTCGAGGTCGGCCTCGCGCTGCACCAGCGTCGCCTTGGCCTGCTCGATCTGGGTGTTGATGTTGTCGGGGTTGATCTTCAGCAGGACGTCGCCCTTCTTGACGATCTTGTTGAAGTCGACCGGGATCTCCTGGATGATGCCGCCCACCTGCGACCCGACGGTGACCGCGGTCACCGCATCGAGCGTGCCGGTGGCGGCGACGACCTCGGTGATGTCGCCGCGGCCGACCTGCGCCGTCGAGACCTTCGGTTCGGGCCCCGGCCGCGTATAGTAGTACCCGCCGACGCTGGCTGCGATGGCGGCGATGACCACGAGCGTAATGATTGTCTTTTTCATAAGAGTCTTCGGCTTGCCCTGCTGATCCGCTCCAGTCCCGTCAGACGCCGCCTACGAGCCGATGCTCGTGCCGCCGCCTCCGCCAGACGATGAGGTTTCCTGCTTGCGCTGGAAGTCGACCAGCGCCTTCCGGTAGTTCAGGATCGCCCGCAGTTCCGAGTTCTGCGCGTCCACGAAATTGCGCTGCGCGAGCACCACGTTGTAGTTGGTCGACATGCCGACCTCGAACTTGCTCTGCTCGGCGTCGAGCGACTGCTTCGACAGCTGGCGGGCCACCGTGGCGGCCTGCACGGCTTCAAGGCTGCTTTGCACGGTCAGGGCCTGCGTGGTCAGGTCGGTCGCCACCGAGAGCTCGAGCGACTTCAACTGCTGGACCGACTGCTGATACTGCACCTGGGCCCGGGCGAGGCTGGCGTCGGCCGCACTCATGCCGAGCGGGTAGGTGAGGTTGAGCGCCACGCTCCACCGTGGGTAGCTGAACCGGCGCATGATGGACAGCGCGTCGGTGAACCCGCCCGGGATCGTCCCGATGACGGCGCCGCCGAGCGACTGGTCCCTCTGCAGGTAGGTGCCGCCGGTGCCGTTGCCCGCGTAGGACGCCGACAGGTCCACCTGCGGGAGGATCTGGTTGTGCAGGTACTTCAGCGAGATGTTGCTGCTGTCGAGGTTCTTGCGCGCGACGACCAGGTCGGTCCGCTTGTCGAGCGCGTAGCGGAGCGCCCCCTCGAGGTCGATCTTCTCGCCGAAGTCGGTCGGCGGGCGGTCGGTCGGGTTGAGCGTCGCGTTCCAGAGCGGATCGGCCGTGCCGCTCACGATGAGCCGCTTGAGCGCCATCTCGGAGGTCCGCCGGTTGGCGATCGTCGACACGAGCGTCTGCTGCCTCGAAGCCGCCTCGGCCTGCGCGGTGACGACGTCGAGCGGCGCCAGCGTGCCGATCTCGACGCGCACCTTGTTGTCATCGACCAGCTTCTGCGCCAGATCCACCGACATGCGCGCCGCGTCCACCGCCTGCACCGCGTAAACGAAGTCCCAGTAGGCGTTCTTGGTGTTGGCGACCGTGTTGATGACCAGCGCCCGGACCGTCGTGTTGGCGTTCTCGAGCGCGATGAGCCCGGTGGCGAGCGACTGGCGGTTGCTGTCGATCTTGAAGTTCTTGATGAGCGGCTGGGTCACCGAGAACTGGACCGTGCTCTGGTAGGTCGGGTTGAGGATGGCGTTGTTGCTGGTCGTGGCGTTGCGCGAGTTCGTCCAGTTCACCGACGCCGTGCCGCCCGAGAACTGCAGCGCCTGGGACACCCCGGCCGACCAGGAGTAGGTCCCGGTCTCGATCCCGGTGGTCAGGCTCGTGCCGCCGCTCAACTGGGAGGTCGGCTGCGAACGGTTCCAGTTGTCCCCGAAGCTCGAGGTGAGCGTCGGCCGGTAGACGCCGCGGGTCTGCGCGTTGGCCAGGTCCTGGATCTGGGGGTTCAGCCGCCCCACCACCAGGTCGATGTTCGAATCGAGGGCGCGCTTGACGGCCTCGTCGAGGGAGAGGTTGGTCGTCGGCATCGCCGCGGCCACCTGCCCGGGTACCTGCGCCGCCTTCGAGGGGGCCTGCGCCTGGACCTGGGCCCTGGCCTGCGAGAGCAGTTCCGACACTCTCGCTTCGGACACGGCCTGGGCACGCGCCTGGCCGGCGATGGCCGCCACGACACCTGCCGCGATGCACACGGTTCGAATCGGACTGGGCAACGTCTTCACTGATCTGCCTCCCACGTTCGGGATTGAAAAGAGGGCGTGGTGCGCGAACCTAGGGGACCTGGATGCGTTCCGGCGGGCGGCCCGACCGGCGTTCCTGCTCCTGGATCTTCTGGATCTCCGCCAGCTTCGTCCGCTGATCGGAGGATAGCACCCGCCGCATCCGGAACAACATCAGGGTGCGGGACTTGGCGATCGTCCCCCGAAGGACCTCGACCTGTTCGACTTCCTTCATCAGCTGGGCCTCGGTGACGTCATTGGCGCTGATGAGCTTCGACAGTTGCTCTTCGCGGCGAGTGAGATCGTCGGCAGTGCCCTTCATCTGGGCGAAGAAGGCCTGGAACACCTCTTCGATGCGGGCCGACTGCTCGACGCTCAGGTGGAGGTCGGCCTTCATCTTCTCATCCTGCCACCACTTGCCCCGCTGGGGCACCCCGGGGGTCCCGCGCCGGCCGTCCGGCCGCTGATCGTCGTGCGCCTGACCAGGCGCCGGGCGCTGGAGGGGGTGCTGCTGGGCCGAAACAGCCACGCCCGCCACCGTCAACACGCCGGCCAGCACCGCCGCCGACACCTGCCTGAGCATCACCGTCGACACACTCCTTCACCTCACTGCCACTTACGACGGGAGCCGGGAGGTCGTTTACCCGTTGGCCAGGTTCGCCAGTCTCTCCACGACCAGGCCGACGATGTGGTCCGGAGTCGAGGCGCCGGCCGTCATGCCGATGGCGAGAGGGCCCGAGGCGGGCAGCCAGCCGGTCTGGACGATTTCCCCCGGGCCGGCGACCGGGCGGTGCCGGATCGCCGTCTCCGAGATCAGCGCCGGCACGTCCGCGATGTGGTAGGTCGGCAGGCGCCTGGCGCAGATCTTCGCGAGGTTCGTCGTGTTGCTGCTGTTGTAGCCGCCGATGACCACCATCAGGTCGAGCCTGTGGGCGTCGAGCAGGGCGACGACGGCGTCCTGACGATCCTGCGTGGCGCTACAGATGGTCTCGAAGGCCCTGAACCGTTCGGCGAGGGAGGCCTCCCCGAAGCGCGCCGCCATGGCCCGCCGGAACATCTCGGCGATCTCCAGCGACTCGGACATCAGCATCGTGGTCTGGTTGGCGAGCCCGATCCTGGCCAGGTCCCGGTCGGGATCGAAACCGGCCGACGCCGCGGCCCCGAACCGGTCGAGGAACGCCCGCCGGTCGCCGCCACGCTCGATGTAGCCGCACACGGCAGCCGCCTCGGCGCGGTTCAGCACCACCAGGTAGCGGCCGTCCGGCTGGTCGGTGGCCTGCGAAGCAGTCGCCAGCGTCTCCTCGTGGTGGATCTTCCCGTGGATGACCGACGTGAAGCCGTCGGCGGCGTAGCGTCGGACGTTCTTCCAGACGTTGAGCACCGACCCGCAGGTGGTGTCGACGAGCGTGCATCCCTGACGCTGGAACTGCTCCAGCAGCCGGACCGGGACGCCGAAGGCCGGCAGGATGACCACGTCGCCTGGGCCCGGGGTCGCGGCCGAGCAATCCGGGTCCGACAGGAAGCGGATCCCGAGCCGGCGCAGGTTCTGGTTGACGCTGGGGTTGTGGATAATCTCGCCCGTCAGGAACACCGCCTGGTCCGGGAAGCGTCGGCGGGTCTGGTACGCGTAATCGACCGCGCGGTCGACGCCGTAGCAGAACCCGAACTGGTGGGCGAGGTGAACGGTGAGCCGGCCGCGCTCGTACCGGAAGCCGGCCGCCTTGATGTCCTGGACCAGCGCGCTGTGATAATCGGCGGACAGTTCTCCGGCCACCGCCTTTCCAAGCGCAAAGCCCTTCCGGAAGACCAGGTCAGCCATGGGGGGGGCGGGCCGACCTCAGCGCATCGCGCGGACGAGCACGGCGTCCGGGCGCAGGTGCGGCGTCATCTGATCGAGGACCGCCAGCGCGGGAATCCGCTGGCTGCGCGCGGCAAGCTCGATCTCGGTGATCATCGCTTCGTCGGATTCGACCGAGTCGGTCGCGACCGGGCCGGCGCTGGTCAGGCGGGGCACGACGCGCCCGGCCTGGGTCGCCCGCGTCGCGGCCGCCGTCTGGCTCGTACGGAATTTGTCGAGCTCGAGCATGCGCCCGGCCATCACGCCCACCAGCAGCCCGGCGGCCGCGGCGGCCGCCACCCAGCGCATGGCCGGGCGGTGGATGACCGGCCGGCCCAGGCGGGTCGATACGCTCGGGAACGGCACGACGCGGGAGGCCTGGGCCCGGTCTTCCAGACGGTCCAGGATCTTCGCCGACTGCGCGTCCAGACGCGCGTGGGTGAAGACCTCGTCCGCCTCGCTGGCCGCGTCACGGCGCAGCCGTTCGAGCGGGGCCGTCAGCTCGGTGTAGCGCCACGTGCACGTCTCGCATCCGTGGAGGTGCTGCCGCACGGATCGCCGGTCGTCGTCGCGAGCCTCTTCGTCGCCGAAGTAGACCGCGATGAGCCGGTCGTCCGCGGGGTGAAAGCGATCCATTTTCACAGGTTCCCTCCGAGCAGCGAGCGCAACTTGCGAACCGCGCGAAACAGGTGCACGCGCACCGTCGATTCGTTCAGGCCGGTGATCGTGCTGACCTCCCGCGACGAGCACCCCTCGTAGTGGCACAGCAGGAAGATCGTCCGTTGCCGTTCCGGGAGCTTGCCGACCGCGGTGGCGATCTGCGCGCGGCGCTCGCGGAGCAGCAGCGCCTCTTCCGGCGACGCGCCGGTGGCCGGCACCGATTCCACCCACGACCGCTCGCCCGGCTCCACGTCCGGCGCCGCGATGATCCAGCGCGCCCGCCGCCGCCGCGCCTTCTGCCGGTCGAGGCAGCCGTTGATCAGGATCCGCGTGAACCAAACCTCGAACGGCAATTCGTCCCGGAACGACTCGATGTGCGAGAACACCTTGATGAAGGCGTCCTGCACCGCTTCGTCCGCGTCGGCCGCGTCGCGCAGGAAGTGATACGCAATCCTCGACGCGCGGCGCTGCTGGCGCCGGACCAGGGCCGCGAACCGCTCGCGGGCGCCTGGCAGGTCTCCCTCCCGGACCAGCCGCTTGATCTCGCGCGCCAGCCGGGATTCCTCGTCAGGGCGCGGCAAATCCGGCAGCGACACCGGGAGCGTCTCTTCCGGCACGTCGGACAGGCCCCTGTCGGCCGCTGCAGTGGGCATTCCTGGATCTCTCGAGTTCGGATCGCGTCCTACCATGAACTACGCTGGGCCCGGCAAAACGTTTACACGGGGGATCCCGCGGCCGGCCGGCCCAACCCTAACCCCCCTATTCTACAGGATCTTCCAGGGAGGCGGTCGAATCGATCGATCTCCGGCCAGACCGGCCATCCGAACCCAGAGGACTATCGGGCCCCGATGGCCGTGCCGGGAAAGTAGTGGGCCAGGATCGCCGCGGGGCTCTCGCCGCGGGCGGCCCGGACGATCATGCCCGCCTCGCACAGGCCCACGCCGTGTCCGCTGCCGTGGCCCTCGAACCGGACCGTTCCCGCCCGCGCGGTCACGTCGAACAGCGTGCTCGGCAGCGACGAGGGGCCGAGCACGCGGATGACGGCCGCCCGGAAGTCGTTCCCGCGGATGACGACCGCCTGCCGGCCGGTCAGGCGAACCCATGCGGCGCGGCCCGACGAGTCGCGGCGGTCCACCGCCACCTCGCGAAGGGGCCCCTCGAGCGCGATGCCGGACGAGACGCGGAGGACCTCGCCGAGCCGGGCCAGCGAGACCTCGAGCCGCCACGCCGGACGCCGGGGGCACGCGTCGTCCGGGGCCGAGACGAAGAAGGACGGGGAATCGCCTCCCCAGACCTCGCCCGGCGTCGTCGTGTGGCCGCCGCAATCGGCGTGGTACGCGGGCCTCACCGGCCGACCGGCGACCAGCAGGACCTGGCCGGCCGTCCTGACCGCCGCCTCGCGACAGAGCCGGCCGATCACCGTGGCGGGCACGGGCCGGTAGAGCTGACAGTGCGTCGTCGAGCAGACGTCGAATCCCTCGGCGGCGTGCCGGCCGACGCTGGCCGCCCCGTAGCTTCGGCACAGAATCGCTTGAACGTCGCGCGCCCGGGCGGCCGCGGGCGGCGTGAGGTCGAGCGAGCCCAGTTCGGCGGCCACGCATCCGGCCACGTAGTCCTCGAGCGCGACGGTCTCGATCCGCTGATCGACACGCACGCGCAACGCCCCGGCCGCCGGCGGTCGCGTGGGAACCGTGACCGGCGGGGGCGCCGGCACGCGGCGGGCGCATGCCTGGACGAGGACGGCGCCGAGCGCCAGGCCGACGGCGAGGAGAAGGAGTCGTCGCGTCACGTCGTGAACCCCGAGATCCTGACCCGGCGAGCCTCCCACGTCAACAGGCGGTCTGCTACCATACGGCGATGACGTGGGAGCCGGTCATCGGGCTGGAGATACACGCCCAGCTCGCTACCGACACGAAAATGTTCTGCGGGTGCGCCGTCCGCACGGGCGCGCCGCCGAACACCCTCGTGTGCCCCGTGTGCCTCGGCCTGCCCGGGGCGCTGCCGGTGGCGAACGCGCGGGCGGTCGATTTCGCGATCCTCGCGGCCGTCGCGCTCGGCTGCCGCGTGCAGCCGGTCTCGGTGTTCGCCCGCAAGAACTACTTCTATCCCGACCTGCCGAAGGGCTACCAGATTTCCCAGTACCGACCGGCCGCTGGCCCTCGGCGGCTGCCTCGAATGGGCCGAGCGGGGCACGACGACGCGCGTGGGCATCGTCCGGCTCCATCTCGAGGAGGATGCGGGCAAGTCGATGCACGAGGGGTTCGCGGATTCGGCGGACCACAGCTACGTCGATTTCAACCGCAGCGGCGTCCCGCTCGTCGAGATCGTGACGCGCCCCGACCTGCGCAGCGCGGCGGCAGCCGCCGGGTTCTTCGAGCGGCTGCGCGGGATCCTCGTGGAGCTGCGGGTGAACGGCGGCAACCTCGAAGAAGGCCACCTGCGCTGCGACGCGAACGTGTCGCTCCGCCGGCCCGGCGACGCGGCATTCGGCGCGCCGGTCGAGGTCAAGAACCTCAACTCGTTCCGCTACGTCGAACGGGCCCTCGACCACGAGATCGAACGACAGGCGGAGGTGCTCGAGCGGGGCGGGCGCGTGGCGCGCGAGACGCGGCTGTGGGACGTCTCCGCCTCGCGGACCGTCGTCATGCGCAGCAAGGAGCAGGCGGACGATTACCGGTACTTCCCCGAGCCCGATCTGCCGCCGTTGACCGTCTCGCTCGAGCGGATCGACGCGATCAGGGCCCGCCTGCCGGAGCTTCCCGACGCCAGGCGCGGGCGGCTCGTCGCCGCCTACGGGTTGTCCGAGTACGACGCGAGCCAGGTCGGCGCGACGCCCGCCGGCGCGCGGTTCTTCGAAGAGGTGGCGACGCGGTCGCGCAATCCCAAGGCCGCCGCCAACTGGATGACCGGCGAGGTGGCCCGCCGGCTGAAGGAGGCCGGGACGGGGATCGAGGGGGCCGGCGTCAGCGCCGAGGCGCTGGCCGAGCTCGTCGCGATCGTCGATGCCGGCGCCATCAGCACGAGCCTCGCCAGGCAGGTGTTCGACAAGATGTGGGGCAGCGGCCGTCGCGCCGCCGAGATTATCGAGGCCGACGCGCTGGCGCGGATCGTCGACGCCGACGGCCTCGAGGCGATCGTGCGCGAGGTGGTGGCGGCCAACCCGAAGCCGGTGGCCCGGTACAAGGGCGGCAAGACGCTCGTGTTCGGCTTCTTCGTCGGGCAGGTGATGAAGGCGACGCGGGGCCAGGCGGACCCCGAACTGGTCAACGCGCTCGTGCGCCGCGAGCTCGAACGCGTGTAAACCTCGCGGTGCTATACTCGCCGGCGGCGGCCGCGCCGGCGCCGGCGCGCCGTCCGGGACCGCACGGCCGAACCCTGTGATCGAACTAGACAGACTGTCCAAGCGCTACGCTCGCGAGGTCTTCGCCCTCCACGACGTCACCATGCGCGTCGGGCGGGGGGAGTTTGCCTTCCTCACCGGTCCCAGCGGCGCGGGGAAGTCCACGCTGCTGCGCATCCTGCTCAGGCAGGAGGTGCCCACCTCCGGACGCGCGATCGTCGACGGCCACGACCTTGCCGCGCTCGGGCCGGCCGACGTCCAGCGGTACCGCCGCAATGTCGGGTTCGTGTTCCAGGACTTCAAGCTCGTCCCGCGCAAGACGGTGTTCGAGAACGTCATCTTCGCCCTGCGCATCCTCGGCGTGCCCGACGTGCAGCAGCGCCGGCGGACCTTCCAGGTGCTCAAGTGGGTGGGCCTGCAGCACCGGGCCAACGCCTACCCGATGGAACTGTCCGGCGGAGAGCAGCAGCGGGTGGCGATCGCGCGCGCCCTGGTCAACGAGCCGGTGCTCGTGCTCGCCGACGAACCGACCGGGAACCTCGACCCCGACCTCGCGCTCGAGATCATGAACCTGTTCCGCGAGATGAACGCCGGCGGGACGACCGTGCTGGTCGCGACGCACGACCGCGAACTGATTCATCACGTCGGGCGGCGGGCCATCGCCCTCGACCACGGGACCCTGGCGGAGCCGGCATGAACGGCGGGAGCCCGCGATGATCGCCGGCCTGACCTACTTCGCGACCGAGGCGTGGATCAGCCTCTGGCGCGGCCGCGCCGCCGCGGTGCTGTCGGTCCTCACCATCGCGATTGCGACGTTCGTGCTCGGCCTGTTCCTGCTCGTGGCGGGCCACGTGCAGCGCACGGTGGACCAGTGGAGCCGCTCGGCCGAGTTGTCGGTCTACCTCCGCGACGAGGCGACCGGCGAGCAGCGGGCCGCCGTCCAGGGCGCGCTTCGCGCGGCGCCGTCGGTCGCCGGGATCGAGTTCGTGTCGCAGGGCGAGGCGCTCGCGCGGTTCCGGAAGACCTTCCCCGACCTCGCGTCCGCCGTCGATCCGGCGGAGGACAACCCGCTGCCGGCCTCCTTCGAGGTCCGCCTCGGGTCCGGCCAGTCCGCCGCCTCCCTCGAGCGGTTGTCGGCCCGCGTGTTGCGGATGCCGGGCGTGGCCGACGTGAGGTACGACCGCCAGTGGCTCGACCGGCTGGAGTCGATCGGAAGCCTCGTGCGCTGGACCGGCCTGCTGCTGGCCGCGGTGCTCGTGCTGGCGGCCGCGTTCACGGTGACCAACGTCGTCCGGCTCTCGCTGCACGCGCGGCGCGACGAGATCGAAATCATGGAGCTCGTCGGGGCGCCGCACTCGTTCATCCGCGGCCCCTTCGTGTTCGAGGGGATGTTCCAGGGCGGGCTCGGCGCCCTCGTTGCCCTCGTCCTGCTCCGCGTTGCGCTGGCGCTGGCCGTGCCGCGGCTGGCGGCGCTGGCCGCGGGGCTGTTCGACGTCGGGCGCGTCGGGTTCCTGTCAGGCCCGTGGATCGCGGGGCTGCTCGTCGGCGGCATGGCCGTGGGGTGCCTCGGCGGACTGGTGGCCTCGCGGCGAGCGCGCCAGGGTTGAGTCGCTGGGGCGAGTTCCCGGAATTGAAGATCGTTCCGATCCAGTTGACGACAAGTGCCCGGAGCGATTTGGTCGCCGTTGACAGCGCGGCGAACCATCAATAAACTGGTCGGTGCCTACCGGTTTTCTTCCGTTTCTCGAGGGAGCCGCATGCACCGCGTCATGACTGGCCAGTGGCCATCCAGTGCGCTCCATGCACGTGTACACGTCGATTTCTATCGGCAGGAACTGATCAGGCACCAGCGCTGCCTGCGGTATCAGCGCGAGTACTACTCGGAACGCGCGTACACCTCGGCCGAACAGGCGCTCGTTCGCTTGCTCGAGAATCTCGACAAGGTCTGCCGGTGCAAGGATGCCGACCGGCTGATGGTGCACCTGCTGAAGCAATTCGACGTGGTCACGAATCTGTCCGCGTGGTCCAACCCGCGAACGGCGAACTGACCGTCGTCACCGCCCGCCTCCGTCGCGACCTGGTCGCGATCTTCCGCGCATCGCTCGACGCGTCGCACGCCACCCGCCTGGTGGCATCCGCGCTCTCATCCCCGGAGCATCGGACGTTTCTCTCGCGCCCGGTCCATGTCCTCGGCGTGGGCAAGGCTTCGGCGCCAATGGCGGCCGCGCTCGCGCGCACGCCCTCGGTGACGCTGGCGTCGGGACTCGTGATCGGGCCGGGGCACGGTCCGGCGCTGCCGCCAGGCATGGCGTGGTGTGAAGGCGCCCATCCGGTACCGGACGAGCGCAGCGTCGAGGCCGGGCGGCGGGCGCTCGCCTTCGTCCGCGGCGTACCCGCCGACGGCCGGCTCCTCGTCCTGCTCTCGGGCGGCGCGTCCTCGCTGATGGCGGTGCCCGTGCCGGGCCTCACGCTCGCGGCCAAGCGCGAGACCACCCGCCGCCTCCTGCTCGCCGGCGCCGACATCGACGCGCTGAACACGGTGCGCAAGCACCTCTCCGCGATCAAGGGTGGGCAACTGGCGGCGGCGACCGCGGCGCCCGTGCTCACACTGGCGGTCTCGGACGTCGTCGGTGACGATCTCAGCCTGATCGGGTCGGGCCCCACCGTCGGCGACCCGAGCCGCTTCGGCGACGCGCTGGCGCTGCTCGCGCGCTTCGGCGGCGTCGGGACGTTCCCGCCCGAGGTGGTCGAGGTGCTTCGGGCGGGCGCTCGCGGGGATCTGCCGGAGACGCCGAAGCCCGGCGACCCGCGGCTCGCCAGGCAGGCGGCGCGTGTCGTCGGTTCGCGGAACACCGCGGCGGCCGGGGCGGCCGCGACGGCCGAGTCGCTTGGCTACCGCACGTTCGTGCGCGCGGAGCCGGTCGTCGGCCCGGCTCGCGAAGCCGGCCCGCGGTTCGTTGCCGACGCGATGCTCGCGCTCGGTCCGGTGGAGGCGCCGGCGTGCGTCATCGCCACCGGCGAGACGACGGTCCGGGTGAGCGGGTCGGGCCGCGGAGGACGCAACCAGGAAGTCGCGCTGTCGGCGGCGTCGCGGCTCCCGGGCCTCGGCGCGGCGGCCGCGCTGCTCAGCGGCGGCACCGACGGGATCGACGGGCCGACCGATGCCGCGGGGGCCCTCTGCGACACCGCGACAATCGAACGGGCCCGGCGCGCGGGGCTGAAGACGGCCGACGCGTATCTCGACGACAACGACGCCTACCGCTTCTTCGAGGCGCTGGGCGACCTTGTCGTCACCGGGCCGACCGGCACCAACGTCGGGGATATCGTGATCCTGCTCGTTTGGCCCGGCTGCTGGCGGGATCTGTAGGGCGAGGCTTCAGCCTTGCCGCAGGCCGGCAGGCCTAAAGGCCCGCCCTACAGGGGGAGGCGTGGCGCGGCCGCCAGCCGTCAGCCGTCAGCCGTCAGCCGTCAGCCGTCAGCCGTCAGCCGTCAGCCGGTACAGAGTTACACTTTGACCAACACCATGCTCAAGCCCGAAGAAATCGTTCGCCTGGTGCGTGAACGGGCCCAGCACCCCGCATCGGCGCGCGAGCTGGTCCAGTTGCTGCAGATCCCGCGGGAGCAGCGGGCGGGTTTCAGGCGCCAGCTGCGGGCGCTGGCCGCCGACGGGGCCCTCGTCGAAGTCCGCGGCCGGCGTTACGGGGTGGCCGAGAAGATGGACCTCGTCGTCGGCCGCCTCCAGGCGATCGCCGGGGGATCGGCGTTCGTCGTGGCCGACGCCCCGCGCGCGGACGGCGGCGGGGACGTCTTCGTCGCCGCGGCGAACCGTGAGGAGGCCATGCACGGCGACCGCGTCGTCGTGCGCATCGAGCGCCACCGGGCCGGCGACCGCCCGGAGGGCCGCATCGTCCAGATCCTCCACCGCGCCAACCAGACCGTCGTCGGGCAGTTCGACATCGACAGCGAGGGCCTCGGCTTCGTTACCCCGTTCGACCAGCGCCTGAACACGGATGTCGCGGTGGCCCCGGGGAACCTCGGCGGCGCCGAGGCCGGCCAGATGGTCATCGTCGAGATCACCCGCTGGCCCACGGCCACGCGCGGGCCGATCGGCCGCGTCGTCGAGGTACTGGGGCGCATCGACGACCCGGGCGTCGACACCACCATCATCGTCCGCAAGTACGGGCTGCCCGACGCGCACGGCGAAGAGGCGGTGGCCGAAGCGAGGCGCCTGGTGGCGGGGCAGGACACCCCGCGCACGATGCACGCCCGGCGGCACGACCTCACGGGCCGCACCGACTTCCGCGGCCTCGACATCGTCACGATCGACGGCGAGCACGCCCGCGATTTCGACGACGCGATCTCGATCGAGACGCTGGAGAACGGGCACTTCCATCTCGGCGTCCACATCGCCGACGTCTCCCACTACGTGCGCGAGGGCAGCGCCCTCGACGCCGAGGCCTACGAGCGGGGGACGTCGGTCTACTTCCCCGACCGCGCGCTGCACATGTTCCCGTCGGACCTGGCGACGGGGCTGTGCAGCCTGAACCCGCAGGTCGATCGCCTCGTGCAGTCGTGCCTCATGGAGGTGGACCGCCACGGCGCGGTGCTGCGGCGCGAGTTCCACGACGGCATCATTCGCACACGGGAGCGGATGACCTACACCGACGTCAACGCGGTCCTGACAGGCGGCGACCTGGCCGTGTCGGCCCGCTACGCGCCGCTGCTGCCGATGTTCGAGCGGATGCGGGAGCTGTTCCGGATCCTGAACGCCCGGCGGCGGCGCCTCGGCGCCATCGACTTCGACTTCGACGAGGCGGAGATCGTGCTCGACGAGGCCGGGCAGGTGGAGGCGATCGTCGCGGCGGAGCGGAACATCGCCCACCGGATCGTCGAGGAATTCATGCTGCTCGCCAACGAGACGGTGGCCGAGTTCCTGGCGTCGAGCGACGTCCCCGGCCTCTACCGCGTGCACGAGCAGCCCGACCCGCTGAAGGTCGAGCAGTTCGAGGCGTTCGTCTCGGGACTGGGGCTGACGCTCGGGGCGCCGGCGGGCGCCGTCCGCCCGCGGCACTTCCAGGCGCTGCTCGAGAAGATCCACGACACGCCGGCCGAGCGGGCCGTCGCGGTGCTCATGCTGCGGACGATGCAGAAGGCCCGCTACGCGACGGAGAACCTGGGGCATTTCGGCCTGGCGTTCGAGCACTACACGCACTTCACCTCGCCGATACGCCGCTATCCGGACCTGGTGGTCCACCGCCTGCTGCGCGCGGCCCGGGGCGTGGCGGGCGCCGACGCGGACCGCGAGCGGTGGGAGGCGCGGCTGCCCGAGACGGCGCGCCTCGCGTCGGACCGCGAGCGGCGGGCCGACGAGGCCGAGCGGGAACTGGTCCAGTGGAAGAAGGTCCGGTTCATGCACGACAAGGTCGGCGACGAGTTCGACGGGTACGTGACCGGCGCCGCCTCCTTCGGCCTGTTCGTGCAACTGGCCGAGCACGTGGTGGACGGCCTGGTGCACGTCTCCACGATGGCCGACGACTACTACCGGTTCCTCGACGCCACGCACGCGCTCCGCGGCGAGAACACGGGGAAGGTGTACCGCCTCGGCGACCGCGTGCGGGTGCAGGTCCTGCGCGTGGACCTCGACCGCCGTCAGATCGAACTGGGCCTGGTCGAGATCCTCGACGCCGTCCGGCGCGGCGCGCACGCCCGCGCCACCGATCGGACGAAGCAGACTGCCAGGCCGGAGCCGCGCCGCCGGGCCCCGCGCCCGGGCCGGAACAGCCGCCTGCGCGCGCGCGGCCGCCGGTGAGCGTCAACCCGCCCATGCCTCGCCACGTCATCATCGGCACCGCCGGCCACATCGACCACGGCAAGAGCGCCCTGGTGCTGGCGCTCACCGGCACGGACCCCGACCGCCTCAAGGAAGAGAAGGCGCGCGGGATCACGATCGACCTCGGGTTCGCCCATTGGGCGACCGGGGAGTTCGTCTTCTCGTTCGTGGACGTGCCCGGCCACGAGCGTTTCGTCAAGAACATGCTGGCGGGCGTCGGCGGGATCGACGCGGTCGTGCTGGTCGTGGCCGCCGACGAGTCGGTGATGCCGCAGACGCGCGAGCACTTCGAGATCTGCCGCCTGCTCGGCGTCGGTCACGGCCTGGTGGCGATCACCAAGTCGGACCTCGCCGACGCGGACACGATCGACCTGGTCAGGATGGAAGTGCGCGAACTGGCGGCGGGCTCGTTCCTCGAAGGCGCCCCGATGGTGGCCGTCTCGTCGAAGACCGGCGACGGCCTCGACCTCTTGAAGCAGGCGCTGGTCGCCGTCGCGCGGCGAGTGCCCGAGCGCGCCGGCGCGGGAGCGGCGCGCCTGCCGATCGACCGCGTCTTCTCGGTGAAGGGATTCGGCACCGTCGTCACCGGCACGCTGCTCTCGGGCTCGGTGCGGATCGACGACGAGCTGGTGCGGTTGCCGGGCGAACGGCACGTGAAGGTGCGCGGCGTGCAGGTGCACGGCGAGCCCGCCGAGATGGCGCGCGCCGGGCAGCGCGCGGCGCTGAATCTCGGCGGGATCGACCTCGCCGAGATCGGCCGCGGCGATACGCTGCTGACGCCGGCGACGCTCGAGCCGAGCCGGATGATCGACGCCCGCATCGAGGTCGTGTCCTCGGTGCGCGCGCTGCGCCACGGCGCCCGCGTCCGGTTCCACCAGGGGACCAGCGAGATCCTGGGGCGGGTGGCGCTCGCCGCGCTCCGGCCGGGTGGCGGGGAGCCTGGCGGCGCATCGCCCGCCGCGGCGCCGGCCGCCGAGATCCCGGGAGGCCGGTCGGCTTACGTCCGGCTTCGCTTCGAGGGGCCCGCCGTGCTGTCCCGCGGCGACCGGTTCATCCTGCGCGCCTACTCGCCGCCGTCCACGATCGCGGGCGGCCTCGTGCTCGATCCGCATCCGTCACGGGGCGCCATCCGCACGCCGTCATCGCTGACGCGCTTCGCCAGCCTCGACGCGAGCGACCCCTCTTCCCGCGACGCCGTTCGCCGGGCCGTGGCGACGATGGTGGGCGAGCGGGGCGCGGGGGGACTCCCGGTGTCCGCCCTCGTCAGCCGTGCCGGCGTCGATCCCGCCGAGGTCGAGGCCCTGCTCGGCGAGGTGACCCGGTCCGGCGAGGTGACCCGCGTCGGGCTGACGCTCGTGCCGCCGCCCGTGCTCGAAGCACTCGGCCGGCGGGTGCTGCAGCGCCTGGGCGATCACCACCGTGGCCAGCCGCTGGCCGAGGGCATGCCGAGGGAGGAACTGCGCGAGCGGGAGTTCGCCAGGGCGGGCGACGGCGTGTTCGAGCACGTGATGGCAGGCCTGCAGGAAGCCCGCAGGATTTCGGGGAGAGAGCGCATCGCGCTGGCGTCGCACCGCGTCTCGCTCTCGCCGGCCGAGGAGACCGCCCGCGCGGCGTGCGAGGCCGCGTTCCTGGAGGCGGGTCTCCGCCCGCCGGACCCGAAGGAGGTGGCCGCGGCTCGCGGCATTCCGCCCGAGGTCATGGAGCGCGTCGTGCAACTGCTCGTCCGGCAGAAAGTCCTGGTGAGGCTCGACACGGTGTACTTCCACCAGTCGGCGCTCGATCGACTCAAGCAGGACGTGCGGGCGCTGAAGGCCGCTGCGACGGATGCGGCCGCGCGGATAGACGTGGGCACCTTCAAGACGCGCTACGGCGTCTCGCGCAAGTACGCCATTCCGCTGCTCGAGTACCTGGACAGGGAGCGGCTGACGAGGAGGGTCGGGGAAGCGAGGGTGTTGGTCTGACGGTCGGGAGTGACTACTGGCCAGGGGCTAGTCAATCACGCGTGACACGCCAGCCACTAGCCACTCGCTATTCCCGAGGCTGTTCGTCTTTGCGCCCAGCCTCGTCGGCGGCTTCCTTGAATCCCTTGATGGCCTTGCCGAGCCCGCGGCCCAGTTCCGGCAGACGGTTGGCCCCGAAGACCAGCATCAGGATGAACACGATCAAGATCAGTTCGGGAAGGCCAATCCGCCCCATGCGTCAACCCCTCTGGCTCGCGGCCGGAATACGGCGCGGGATCGGTGCATTGTAGCACCGAGCCGCGGGCTCGAGGCGACGCCCGTGACCAGGACGGCCGCGACACGGACGGCCGAGCTTTCCGCCGATCCGGAGCCGACGACGGCCACGTCGACGCGAGTCATGGGCTGCTGGTCGGCAGTCTTGATGCGAGCGTACTTCGGGCTTAAAGTAAGATGGTGTCGGCCGCCCGGAGCGGGGGGCCTCGCACAGCAAGATCTTCTCCAACGAGGTGTGGCGTGGCTGAGGTGGAAACCGGACGGTACACAATCGGGGTCTTCAAGGACGCGGCGTCGGCCGACCGAGGGATCGAAGCGTTGAAGAAACAAGGGTTTCCGGCCGAGGCCCTCACCGTGCTGGCGAAAGAGAGCCCGGACACGTCGGGTTTGCTCCAGAAGGTGTTTGGACGAACTCCGGACAAGATCGACCTGCCAGGGATCGGGCCGAGCATCGGCAGCGGCAGCCTGGTCGCGCTGCTCGAACCGGCCAGTGCCGAAGCGGCGGGGTCGGGACTCGCAGCATGCCTGACCCGCGTCGGATTCCAGACGCACGACGGCCGGATATTCGAGACCCTCACGGGCCGGGGCGGCGTGCTCGTGGCCGTGCGCAGCGAACCTCGGGCCGCCGACGCGCTGTCCACGCTTCACTGCTACGGGGGCGGAAACGCGGCGATTGGAGCCTGGACAGGTCGGATCTGACTCAACCGGAGGACCGACCGGGGAAACGTTGGAGCGTGATCTGGCGTAGTTATAGGGAAACGGCCAGATCACTGCGTGTCGTGCGAGGTGCTCGCAGGCACGTCATTTGCAATATACCGTTGGACCGGCTCCAGTCATGTCAGACACCAACGTCAGCGTCGAATCCGGTGCGGGCGCCAGGAAGGGGCCGCCTGAAGTGACGCGCGCCGGCGGGCCGCCGTCGCTGTTCTCCAGTACCTATAGCGGCCTCGGCCCGACGTCGAAACAGGCATCCTTCGAGCGGTTCCTTGGAGCCGTCGGCTTCCATCTGCTCGGGATTCTCGCGATCGTGGCGGTCCTCAAGTACACCCCCGCGGGCAGCATGATCTCGGAGCCGATGGAGTCGATCCCCTTCCACCAGATCGTCTGGCTCGACAAGCCGGGTCCGGGTGGCGGCGGCGGTGGCGGCGGCAACAGGATGAAATTCCCGTCGAAGAAGGCCGAGGCGTTGATCCCCGTGGCGAAGGCCGCGCCGACGCCCATCCCGATGGCCAAGCCTGCGGACCCGCCGCCGGCCCTCGACCTCCCGGCGAAGCCGACCGACGCGGTCATGGTCATCCCTGGGGCGGACACGACTGGCGACTCCCTCTCGCGCGGGCCGGGGAGCGGCGGCGGCTACGGCACGGGCACCGGCACGGGCATCGGCCCGGGCAGCGGGTCGGGCCTCGGGCCCGGCTGGGGCGGCGGCACCGGCGGCGGCGCCTACCAGCCGGGCAACGGCGTCACGCCACCGGAGGCCCTCACCGAAGTCAAACCGCAGTACACCGCCGACGCGATGCGCGCGAAGATCCAGGGCACCGTGGTCGTCGAGTGCATCGTGCAGCCCGACGGCACGGTCACCAACGTGAAGGTCATCAGGTCGCTCGACCCGGTGTTCGGCCTCGACCTGGAGGCGATCAAGGCGGCTCGACAGTGGCGGTTCCGCCCCGGCAGGCGGCTCGGACAGCCCGTCGCCGTGTGGATCAACATCGCGCTCGACTTCACGCTTCGCTGACGCCCGCGCCGGCCCCGCGGCATGACCGACATCACCGACGACGACCGATCGCGCAGGCTGGCCAGCACCATCGCGTCTGCCGCGCTGCTCGTCGGCCTGCTGCTGTTCATGCTGTTCGGCGAGGCACCGGACCGGACGCGGTTCTGGGAGGCGTTCTACCACGCGGGACACGTACCGCTTTTCGGGCTGGTCGCGGTCTCGATCCTCGGTCTGCTTCGCGGCTTCGGCGTGTCGCTCGCCAGGCCGCGGTCCTGGTGGACGGCCTTCGCGGCGAGCGTGGCGCTCGGCGCGGTGACCGAGAGCCTCCAGATGTTCCAGCCTGGCCGCGACCCCTCGGGCTGGCACTTCCTGCGCAACGTGGCGGGCTCCGCGTCGTTCCTGCTGGTCCTCGCGACGGTGGGGTGGACGGGGGGCCACGGCAGCCTGATCCGATCGGCCCGGCGGCGCGTGCTGGTCGCGTTCGCCGTCGTGGCGATGCTCTCCGCGTCCGGGTTCAATCTCGCGGTGACGGTGGCCAAGTACGGCGAGCGCGACCTGGCGTTCCCGACCCTGTTCGCGGCCGACGGGTCGTTGTGGGAACGCTCCTTCCTCGAGACACGCCACGGCCGGATCACATGGCGGGCGCGGCCGGCGAACCTCGCGGTCCCGTTCGACGGGCCGTTGGCGCGGCTCGACCTCACCCCGGGCTCCTATTCGGGCGTCGTCCTCGACGAGCCGTACCCCGACTGGCGGGGCGCGCGCACCCTCGAACTGACGTTCGTGTCCGACCTCGACGGACCGCTCCCGCTGGTCATTCGCGTGCACGACGACAGGCACGACAACAGGACCGCGGACCGGTTCAACCGGCGCCTGATCGTCCAGCCCGGCTTCAACCGCATCGTCATCCCGCTCGACGACGTGCGCCGGGCACCCGACCGGCGCCAGATGGACATGCGCCACATCCGGCAGATCATCCTGTTTGCGTCGCGGGTGACGGCGCCGACCCACGTCTTCCTCGGGCCGATTCGCCTCGGAGATTGATTCGGCGACGCGTTTTCGCAAGAATCTCTGGTGCGGCAGCGCCCGTGAGGGGTCGGAGCGGTTTTCCGAGTCAGCCAAATTCGTAACTCAGATCTGTAATCGCTGGAAAACCGCTCCGACCCCTGCGGCCCCCGGCGAAAGGACCGAAGATGTCGATCCGGATACAGGACCTCGGCAAGGCGGTGATCGAAACCGAGTACGCCGTGCGCGGCCCCATCGTCGCCCGGGCGCAGCAGCTCGAACGGCAGGGGCGCGAGATCATCTACTGCAACATCGGCAACCCCCAGGCGCTCGAGCAGAAGCCGATGACCTACCTGCGGCAGGTGCTCGCCCTGTGCCAGTACCCCGATCTCATCGAGCGCGGCGCCGACCTGTTCCCGGCCGACGTGCGAGACACGGCCCGGCGGATTCTCGAGGGGACCCGGTACGGGCTCGGCGCCTATTCCGACAGCAAGGGCGTGCGGTTCGTGCGCGAGGCGGTGGCCTCGTTCATCAGGGGGCGCGACGGCATCGAGACCGACCCGGAGGCGATCTACCTGACCGACGGCGCCTCGAAGGGCGTGCAGACGGCGTTGCGCATGCTCATCAGCGGGCCCCACGACGGGATCATGATCCCGATCCCGCAGTACCCGCTCTACAGCGCGACCATCACGCTCTACGAGGGGAAGCAGGTCGGCTACTACCTCGACGAGGGGCACGACTGGAAGCTGAGCCAGGCGATGCTCGAAGAGAGTCTCCAGGAGGCGCGCCGCTACGGCGTGAAGGTGAAGGCGATCTGCGTCCTCAACCCGGGGAACCCGACCGGGTCGGTGCTCGACCGCGACAACATCCGGATGCTGATCGGGTTCGCGAAGTCGCACGACCTGTCGATCCTCGCCGACGAGGTCTACCAGGAGAACGTGTACCTGCAAGGCGACCGGTTCGTGTCGTTCGCGAAGGTAATGGTCGAGAGCGGCGAGACCGACGTGAGCCTGTTCAGCTTCCACTCCTGCTCGAAGGGGTTCCTGGGCGAGTGCGGCCAGCGCGGCGGGTACATGGAAGTGCGGAACGTGCCGGCGGATGTCGTGGCGCAGATCACCAAGCTGCAGTCGGTGTCGCTCTGCGCGAACCTGACCGGCCAGGTGGCCACCTACTGCATGGTGCGGCCGCCCGCGCCGGGAGAGCCTTCCTTCGAGCGGTACACGCAGGAGCGCGACGGGGTCCTCGGCGAACTGAAGGCGCGCGCGGTGGTGCTGGCCGAGGGGATCAACCGTATCCCGGGGATCCAGTGCAACGTGGTGGCCGGCGCGATGTACGCCTTTCCGAGGATCACGCTGCCGGCGGGCCGGACCGACGAGCAGTACTGCATGGACCTGCTGGAACAGACGGGTGTCTGCGTCGTACCCGGCACGGGCTTCGGGCAGATCCCGGGGACGGCGCACTTCCGGACGACGATCCTGCCGCCGATGCGCAAGATCAGAGATCGTCGTGGAGCGCCTGGCCGCGTTCCACGCCGCCTACCGGTAGGTCGGGCCGTCGCGCCCTGCTCCGACGAGAGGACTCTCCGACGCTCAGGGAGGAACGATCATGCGAGCGACGAGCGACCGGCGTGGTCTCCGGTGGTCGTCGGCGGCAGCCTGCGCGGTGCTGATCGCCCTGTCCGCGCTTCCCGCGCGGGCGGAGACGATGGCGCCGGTGGCCGACGCGAAGGCCGTGGTGGTCTCCGGCCAGGCGCGCTTCACGGTGTTGACGCCCCGGCTCATCCGGATGGAGTGGTCGGCCACCTCCGAGTTCGAGGACCGCGCCTCGCTCGTGTTCATCGACCGCCGGCAGCCGGTGCCGCCGTTCACGTCCGCGGTGAAGGGCGGCTGGCTGACGGTCGCGACCGACAAGGTCACCCTGCGCTACAAGACCGGCAGCGGCGCGTTCACTGCCGCCAACCTCGAAGTCCGCTTCACGCTCAACGGCGCGCCGGTCGCGTGGCATCCCGGCCTCGAGGACACGGGCAACCTCCTGGGGACGACCCGGACGCTCGACGGCGTCAACGGCCCGGCGACCAGGCTCGAGCCCGGCCTGATTTCGCGCGACGGCTGGGTGGTCGTCGACGACACCGCGCGGCTGCTCTACGACGGCAGCGACTGGCCGTGGGTGACGCCGCGGCCGGCGGGGAAGCGCCAGGACCTCTACTTCTTCGGCCACGGCCACGACTACCGCGGCGCGCTCGCCGATTTCACGAAGGTGGCGGGGCGGATCCCGATGCCGCCGCGCTTCGCGTTCGGGATCTGGTGGTCACGCTACTGGGCGTACACCGACGTGGAGTTCGAGCAGCTCGTGCGCGATTTCGAGGCGCGCACGCTGCCGCTCGACGTGCTCGTCGTCGACATGGACTGGCACTTGACGTTCGGGATCACGTGGGACGACAACACGAAGGACGCGTCGGGGCACACCAAGGGATGGACCGGGTTCACGTGGGACCCGAACTACTTCCCGGACCCGGCGGGGTTTCTCGACTGGACCGGCATCCACGGTCTCCGCACGCCGCTGAACCTGCACCCGGCGTCGGGGATCCAGCCGTGGGAATCCCAGTACCCGGCGATGGCGAAGGCGATGGGCATCGACCCGGCCTCGCAGAAGTACGTGCCGTTCGACATCGTGGACAAGAAGTTCGCGTCGAACTTCTTCGACCTGGTCATCCATCCGCTCGAGCGTCAGGGCGTCGATTTCTGGTGGCTCGACTGGCAGCAGAGCGACAAGACGTCGCTCGAAGGGATCAACCCGACCTGGTGGCTGAACTACGCGTTCTTCACCGACATGGAGCGGCAGGGGACCCACAGGCCGCTCATCTTCCACCGGTGGGGAGGTCTCGGCAATCACCGGTACGAGATCGGGTTCTCGGGCGACACCTCCTCGACGTGGCCGTCGCTGGCCTACCAGCCGTACTTCACGGCGACGGCCGCGAATGTCGGGTTCGGCTACTGGAGCCACGACATCGGCGGCCACATGAACGGGCCGGTCGATCCGGAGCTGTACACGCGGTGGATCCAGTTTGGCGTGTTCAGCCCGATCCTCCGCACGCACACCACGAAGAACCCCGGCGCGGAGCGCCGGATCTGGGCGTACCCGCCCGAGTTCTCCGATCCGATGCGCGAGGCGTTCCTGCTGCGCTCGTCGCTGATTCCGTACATCTACACCGCCTCGCGCGAGACCTACGACACCGGCGTGCCGTTCCTGCGCCCGCTCTACTGGGACTCACCCGAAGCGGTCGAAGCGTACGTGAACAAGGACGAGTACCTGTTCGGCGACAGCCTGCTGGTGGCGCCGATTGTCGCGCCGAGGGACAAGCAGACCGGCCTGGCTGCCCGGTCGGTGTGGCTGCCGGCAGGCCAGTGGGTCGAGTGGGCGACGGGCCGCGTGCTCGAAGGGCCGGCGACCTTCGCGCGGAACTTCGCGATCGGCGAGATTCCCGTCTACGTGAAGGGCGGTTCGGTCATCCCGATGCAGCACCCGGTCGAGCGCGCGGGCGCGCACCCCACGGCCGATCCGCTCGTCCTGGAGGTGTTCCCGATGGGAACGGTCGCCACTCGCATCTACGAAGAACGGCGCGACGCGACGACGCCGGGGGCTGCGACATCCGGGACCACGGCGATGCGGGTGTACGAGGACCAGGGGGAATCGACGGCCTACCAGGCTGGAGAGGGCGCCTGGACGACCGTGCGCGCATCGCAGGACGGGCGATCGCGGGCCGTGCGGATCGAGCCGACGCAGGGCCAGTATCCCGGCATGCCGGCGGCGCGCGGCTACGAGGTCCGGCTGCGCAACCTGCCGCCGCCGCAGGTGGCCACCGTCAACGGCCGGGCAGCGGTGTTCGCACCGGCCGCTGAGCGCGACCGGCGTACGCTGGCCGGACTGCCGCCGGCGAGGCCGGAGTGGTGGTACGACGGCGAGACGGCGACCATCGTGGTCGCGGTTCCGCCGGGCCCCGTGTCGGTGGCGACGGAGATTCGAGTGGAGGTGGACACAGGTCCGGCGACCGGCGAGGCCCAGGTGCGCGCGACGAGCATGGTGGAGCAGGCCTGGTCCGGCTTCGCGGGGACGGTGCGCCGGCTTCACGACTTGCTGAACGTCGTTAATGGAGGCTGGCCCGGCGTTGCGCCGCCGGAGGTGCTGTTGAACCTCGTCCAGACGGGGAACCGATTGTCGATCGATCCGGTCTCGGCGCCGGCCGAGTTCGGTCGCTTCGCGACGAAGCTCGCCGACCTCAAGGTCGCCGTCGACAAGTTGCCGCTCTCGCCCGAGGCGCGGACCAGGGCGAAGGCGCTGCTGAAGGAGATGGGGTACTGAAGGGCGCACGGCTGAAGCCGTGCGCTATCTGGAGAAGGGGGCGCCGTCCGGCAATAGAGTCGCGAATCAGGGCGCGCGGAGTCGCGAATCAGATAGCGCGGAGTCGCGAATCAGGGCGCGCGGAGTCGCGAATCAGATAGCGCAGGGCTTCAGCCCTGCGCCGTCCCAAACGAAAAGGCCCGGCGGGCGTTTCCGCCCGCCGGGCCCTCCGTGTCTCAGCCCTGAGCCCTGCCCTTCGACTCGGGCGCACAGCGCCCTCGCTCAGGGCACCCCGAGCACCGTCGAGGGGTGAGCCCTGAGCCTTCTTAATACATTCCGCCCATGCCGCCGCCCATGCCGCCCGGCATCGCGGGTTCCTTCTTGTCCTCGGGGATGTCGTAGACCATCGCTTCGGTCGTCAGCAGGAGCGAGGCGATCGACGAGGCGTTCTGGAGCGCCGTGCGCACGACCTTGGCCGGGTCGATGACGCCCGCCTGCACCAGGTTCTCGTACTTCTCTTCCTGCGCGTTGAAGCCCCACTCCTCGTCCTTGCTCTCGAGCACCTTCTGGACGACGATCGAGCCCTCGACGCCGGCGTTGTTGGCGATCCAGCGCATCGGGTCCTCGATGGCGCGCTTGACGAGGTTGACGCCGATCTGCTGGTCGCCCTCGAGCTTCAGCGTGTTGAGCGCCTTCACGCCGCGCAGCAGCGCCACGCCGCCGCCCGGGACGATCCCCTCTTCGACGGCCGCCTTGGTGGCGTGCATCGCGTCCTCGACGCGGGCCTTCTTCTCCTTCATCTCGGTCTCGGTCGCGGCGCCGACCTTGATCACCGCCACGCCGCCGACGATCTTCGCCAGCCGCTCCTGCAGCTTCTCGCGGTCGTAGTCCGAGGTGGTGTCCTCGACCTGCGCGCGGATCTGCTTGACGCGGCCCTCGATCGCCTGGCTGGTGCCGTTGCCTTCCACGATCGTCGTGTCGTCCTTGTTGATCGTGACCTTCTTGGCCTGGCCGAGGTCCTCGATGCGGATGTTCTCGAGCTTGATCCCGAGGTCTTCCGTGATGGCGCGGCCGCCGGTGAGGATCGCGATGTCCTCGAGCATGGCCTTGCGGCGGTCACCGAAGCCCGGCGCCTTCACCGCGGCGGCCGACAGCGTGCCGCGCAGCTTGTTGACCACGAGGGTGGCCAGGGCCTCGCCATCGACGTCTTCCGCGATGATGAGCAGCGGCTTGCCCATGCGGGCGACCTGCTCGAGGACCGGGAGGAGGTCCTTCATCGAGCTGATCTTCTTCTCGTGGATCAGGATGACCGGGTTCTCGAGCACCACTTCCATGCGCTCGGGGTCGGTCACGAAGTAGGGCGACAGGTAGCCGCGGTCGAACTGCATCCCCTCGACCACCTCGAGCGAGGTCTCGAGCGTCTTCGCCTCTTCGACCGTGATGACGCCGTCCTTGCCGACCTTCTCCATCGCCTCGGCGATGATCGTGCCGATCGTCTTGTCGTTGTTCGCCGAGATCGTGCCCACCTGCGCGATCATGTTGCCCTTGACCGGCTTGGACAGCTTCTTGATCGACTCGACTACGACCTCGACCGCCCGCTCGATCCCGCGCTTGAGCTCCATCGGGTTGGCGCCGGCCGCCACGTTCTTCGAGCCCTCGCGGTAGATCGCCTGGGCCAGCACCGTCGCCGTCGTCGTGCCGTCGCCGGCGATGTCCGACGTCTTGCTCGCGACCTCGCGCACCATCTGCGCGCCCATGTTCTCCTGCGGGTTCTTGAGGTCGATTTCCTTGGCCACCGTCACGCCGTCCTTGGTGATGAGCGGTGAGCCGAACTTCTTGTCGAGAACCACGTTGCGGCCCTTCGGGCCCAGCGTCACTTTCACCGCGTCGGCCAGGGCGTTCACCCCGCGGAGGATTGCCTGGCGGGACTGCTCGCCGTAGATGATCTGCTTTGCCATCGTTATCTGCTCCGTATGGAACTCAGGTTGTGCGGGTACGCGACTAGTCCAGGATCGCCAGGACTTCCTCTTCGCGCATGATCAGGAACTCCTCGCCGTCGAGCTTGATTTCCTGACCCGAGTACTTGCCGAACAGGATCGTGTCGCCGGCCTTGACGTCCAGGTTGATGCGCCCGCCGTCGTCCTTGACCTTCCCGGCGCCCACCGCGACAACCTTGCCCTGCTGCGGCTTCTCCTTGGCGGTGTCCGGGATGATGATCCCGCCAACTTTCTGTTCGCCCTCATCGATGCGCTTGACGAGAATCCGGTCGTGCAGCGGTCTGGCTTTCATCTGGTATCACCCCCACGCTGACAGTGTTGATGGGGCCGCCGACGGACCCGTCCGCGCGGCGGCGTGAGCACTCGCAGGAGACGGCGGTTAGCAGCCGGCCCCATGCAACTGTTAGCACTCGTTGTGCCTGACTGCTAAGTATAGCCCAGGCGCGAATCGTGTCAAGCGGGCGGCGCCGAGGGAGCGGTCAAGGTGATCAACCACCTTGGCGACGAGGTCATGAGAGGCTTCCGAGTTTCGGATATCTGAAAGGCTGGAAAAGTGCATCCAGCCGGGTGAGATTAGTGTGACATCATGATATCGATATGATAATATCTACGTTGTGATGGCCAAGACGATCATCTATCTGCCGACCGATCAACTCGAGGGCCTGAAAGCGCGCGCCCGGGCGCAGCGGATCTCGGCCACCGAGCTGGTCCGGCGTCTGATCCGCGAGTACTTGGGCGGGGCATCCGCCGTCGCCAGCCCCTCCGCCGAGGTGTACGCCCACATCGTCGGCCTCGGGGCGAGCGGCAGCCCCGACGGCAGTGACGACCACGACTGTCAGATCGCGGAAGCGCTCATCCGTGACCATCTTCGTTGACACCGGCGCGTGGTACGCGCTGGCCGACACGTCCGATCGGCACCACGAAGCGGCGTCCGCCTTCTACCTGGCGCAGGCCGGGCGCGCACAGTTTGTGACGTCGAGCCTCGTCCTGGCCGAGACCTTCACGCTGATTTCCGCCCGCCTGGGACGGGCCGCGGCCCTCAGGTTCTGGGACGCGCTCCGCGAGGCGCGGATCGATGTGGCGGCTGTCGATTCCGCGGATCTCGAAGCGGCGTGGCGTCTGGCGCAGGTCTTTCCCGATCAGGACTCCAGCGTGACCGACTGCACGTCGTTCGCGGTGATGGAGCGCCTGGGTATCGAGGACGCCTTCGCGTTCGACGGGCACTTTCTCGTCTACCGCTACGGGCGTTCGCGCGACAGGTCGTTCCGGCGGCACCCGTGAGCGAGGGAGAAGGAGCTGGCCGGGGGAGTGGCTTTCCTGTGGTACCCTGACGAATCCTCGGTCCGCACCGGGCCGCCGGATTCACGAGATACCGTCATGCCGAAGGCTGCGCCGCGAAAGCTCTCGCGCCTCCACAAGCCCGACGACTTGCCGCTCGAAACCTGGCAGCGGGAGCTGCGCCGACAGTTCGGTCGCGAGCAGGCGTTCGTGTCCCAGAACGTGGGCGAAGAACCGGTGTTCTCGGACTTCCAGGTCACCAACCCGCAGAGCCACTCGACCTATCGCGTCGCCATTCGCGGCGCGGCGCCGGGCGACAACTACTGCAGTTGCCCCGACTTCGCCACCAACGCCCTCGGCACGTGCAAGCACCTGGAGTTCGTGCTCGGCCGGCTGGAGCGCGGCCGCCGGACGCGGCCGATGCTGAGGCGCGGATTCAAGCCCCCCTACAGCGAAATCGTCCTCCAGTACGGCGCGCAGCGGACGGTCCGCTTCAGGCCAGGCCAGGCCTGCCCGGCCGTTCTGACCAGGCAGGTCCAGCGGTATTTCGGCCCTGACGGTCTCCTGCGCGCCGACGCGTTCGCCAGGTTCGAGTCGTTTCTGTCGGACGCGGCGCGTGTCGATCACGATCTACGCTGCTACGACGACGTGCTGGCCTTCGTCGCGGAGGTGCGGGACCGGGCGCGGCGGGAGGCGCGCATCGGGGCGGCCTTTCCAGGTGGCGTCGAGGATCCGGCGCTGCGGCCTCTGCTCCGAGCCGACCTGTACGGCTATCAGCGCGAGGGGGCGCTGTTCGCGGCCCGCGCCGGGCGCTGCCTCATTGGCGACGAGATGGGGCTTGGCAAGACCATCCAGGCGCTGGCCGCCGCCGAGATCATGGCCCGCCAGTTCGGCGTGGAACGCGTGCTCGTCGTGTGCCCGACGTCGCTGAAGCACCAATGGGAGCGTGAAATCGCCCGGTTCGCGTCGCGCCCGACGCTGGTCGTCTCCGGCCTCCGCGCCCGCCGCGAGCAGCACTTTGCTGAGCCCGGTCCCTTCTACAAGATCACCAACTACGACACCGTGCACGCCGACCTGGACCTGATTTCCGCATGGTCGCCCGACCTGGTGATCCTCGACGAGGCCCAGCGGATCAAGAACTGGAACACGCGGACGGCGCGCAGCGTCAAGCGGATCGCCTCACCGTACGCGATCGTCTTGACCGGCACGCCGCTCGAGAACCGCCTCGAAGAGCTGATGTCGATCGTCGAGTTCGTGGACAAGCACAGGCTCGGCCCCACGTTCCGCTTCCTGGCGGACCACCAGGTGCGGGACGATGAGACGGGAAAGGTGGTGGGCTACCGGCACCTCGACCGGATTGGGCAGACGCTCGCGCCGATCCTCCTGCGCCGCACCAAGGCGCAGGTGCTCACCGAACTGCCCGGGCGGCTCGACAAGAACTTCTTCGTGGCGATGACGCCGCAGCAGCTCACGCACCACGAGGAGAATCGCGAAGTCGTCGCGCGGATCGTCGCCAAGTGGCGCCGCTACAAGTTCCTGTCGGAAGCCGACCAGCGGCGCCTGATGATCGCGCTCCAGAACATGCGGATGAGTTGCGACAGCACGTACCTGCTGGACCACGAGACCGACTTCGGCACCAAGGCCGACGAACTGGCCACCCTGCTGGACGAACTGCTCGAGCAGCCGGACGCCAAGGTCGTGGTGTTCAGCCAGTGGGTGCGGATGCACGAGGTGCTCGTCCGTCGTCTGGCCAGGAAGAAGTTCGGCCACGTGCTGTTCAACGGCCAGGTGCCGGGCGTTCAGCGGAAGGCGCTCGTCGATCGGTTCCGCGACGACCCGCGCTGCCGGGCGTTTCTCTCGACCGACGCTGGCGGCGTGGGATTGAACCTCCAGCACGCGTCGGTGGTCGTCAACATGGATCTGCCCTGGAAC
The DNA here is from genome assembly GCA_963776495.1 of uncultured Acidobacteriota bacterium. Classification (GTDB taxonomy): domain Bacteria; phylum Acidobacteriota; class Vicinamibacteria; order Vicinamibacterales; family Fen-181; genus FEN-299. The sequence continues at coordinate 1,196,482 of CAVZMW010000006.1, forward strand.
CCGGCCGTTCTCGAGCAGCGCATCGGCCGCGTGCATCGTCTCGGGCAGCGTCGGCCCGTCCAGGTCGTCAACTTCATCGCGCAGGGCACGATCGAAGAGGGGATGCTGTCGGTCCTGAAGTTCAAGAAATCCCTGTTCGCCGGCGTGCTCGATGGCGGGGAGCGGGAAGTGTTCCTTGGCGGCAGCCGCTTGAATCGCTTCATGGAGACGGTCGAGAAGACCACGTCGGCGATCGATGCGACATCGACGGCGACTGCAGGCGACGCGCCCGCGGTCGATCGTCCGCCGGCGCCGGCGAAGCCGAGGGTGGACCACGTGGCCGCGTCGTCCGGTGTCAGACCGGCCCCGGTCGCGGGCGCCGAGGGATGGCCGGCGCTCCTTCAGGCTGGTCTTTCGTTGCTCGAACAGCTGGCGACGGCGGCGCGCACCCCGAGCCCGGAGGCTGGCACGACGCCGCGCAGCGGGTTGAGCCTCGTCCAGCGCGACGCCCGGACCGGTGAGCACTACCTGCGAGTGCCGCTGCCCGCGCCGGACGTTCTGGATCGGGCCCTCGGGTCGATCGCGGCACTGCTCGACCAGTTCAGGCGATAGAGCGGGTCGTTGCCGGAATGGTGCTGACTTCCGGAAAAATGAGAAGCTGATCCCATGACCGACCTGCGCGCCATCTCGCTCTTCAACACGCTCACCCGCCGCGTCGAACCGGTGGCGCCGCTCGTCGCGGGCGAGATGACGATCTACAACTGCGGGCCGACGATCTACAACTACGTCCACATCGGCAACCTGCGCACGTTCCTCTTCCAGGATCTACTCAGGCGCACGTTCGAGGCGGCCGGCTACCGCGTCCGGTCGTGCATGAACCTGACCGACGTGGACGACAAGATCATCCGCGACAGCCAGAAAGCCCTGCCGGCCGGCGCTTCGAACGAGGCGCGCCTGCAGGCGATGCGGGCGTTCACCGACACCTACGAGCGGGCGTTCCTCGAGGACATGGACGCGCTGCGGGTGGCCCGACCGACGGTCATGCCCCGTGCCACCGACTACCTGGAGCAGATGATCCGCCTCATCGAAACGCTCGAGCGGCGCGGCCTGGCCTACCAGCGCGACGGCAGCGTCTACTTCCGCGTGGCCGAGCTGCCGACCTACGGCTGCCTGTCGCACATCGATCGCAGCGGGATGCAGCCCGGCGCGAGCGTGGACGCCGACGAGTACGACCGCGACTCGGCGAGCGACTTCGTGCTCTGGAAGGGGACCAAGGACGGCGAGCCGTGGTGGGAGAGCCCGTGGGGCCGGGGCCGCCCGGGATGGCACATCGAGTGCTCGGCGATGGCGCTCGACGTGTTCGGCCCGCGCCTCGACATCCATACCGGCGGCGTGGATCTCGTCTTCCCGCACCACGAGAACGAGATCGCCCAGAGCGAGGGCGCGCTCGGCAGCCCGTGGGTGAACGTCTGGGTCCACGGCGAATTCCTGATGGTCGAGGGGGAGAAGATGTCCAAGAGCCTGGGCAACTTCTTCACCCTGCGCGACCTGGTGGCGAAGGGCGTGGACCCGATCGCCTTCCGGTTCGCCATCCAGAGCAACCACTACCGGAAGCTGTACAACTTCAGCTTCGAAGGCCTGCACGCCGCCAGGGCCACGCTCGAGCGGCTGCGGACCTTCCGCAACCGCATGGAAGAGGAGCCCGGGCTGCCGCGCGAAGGGGCTCCCGGGTCGGAGACCGACCCGCGCCTCCGCGTCGCGCAGGCCCGCGACGAGTTCTGGCGGGCGATGACCGACGACCTCAACACGCCGGAAGCGCTCGCGGCCATCCTCACGCTCGTCACCGACATCAACGCCCGCGACGACGACCGGCCGCTGACGCGGGCGGACCGCGACGAGGTTCTCGCGCTGCTCGACGAGGCCGACCGGATCTTCGCCGCGTGGCCGCGCCAGGCGCGCGAAGCACCGGACGCGGAGATCGAGGCGCTCATCGAGGCCCGCAGGAAGGCCAAGGCCGCCAGGAACTGGGCGGAGGCCGACCGCCTGCGCGATGCGCTCAAGGCGAGGGGGATCGCGCTCGAAGACAAGAAGGACGGGACGGTGAGATGGAAGCGAGCAGGGAAATAGGAAGTACGAAGTAAGAAGTAAAAAGTACGAAGTGTGAGGTCACCAGTCGACTGGCAGGTCGTGGGTCACGCGGGGCGGAATTCCCACTTCCTACCTCGTATTTCTTACTTCTTACCTGCGGATCTTCAGTTCGACCATCTTCCTGCTCAGCGTGTTCCTGTGAATCCGCAGCTCTTTGGCGGCGGCGGTGACGTTGCCGCCGGCGCGGTCGAGGACCTTGATGATGAAGGCGCGCTCGAACGCGCCCACCGCGTCGTCGAACAGGATGCCGCCTTCGACCATGTCGCCGATCAGGCGTTCGAGACGTTCGCGCACATCAACCCCGCTCGTCCACGCCGTGGCCGGCCAGCCGCCGCAGCGCCTCCACGTATTTCTCGCGCGTCCGGGCGATCACCTCGTCGGGCAGTGACGGCACCGGCGGCTGCTTGTTCCACCTGATTCCGACGAGGTAGTCGCGCACGAACTGCTTGTCGAAGCTCGGCTGGCTGCCCCCCGGCTTGTACTGGTCGGCCGGCCAGAACCGCGACGAGTCCGGCGTGAGGACCTCGTCGATGAGCAGGACCTGCGGCCGTCCCCCCTCGTCGACCAGGCCGAACTCGAACTTCGTGTCGGCCACGATGATGCCGCGTGTCTCGGCGTGCGCGGCGCCGCGCCGGTAGACGGCGAGCGACAGGCGCTTGAGCGTCGCGATCAGGTCGCGGCCCACCAGGCGCCCGGCCTCCTCTTCGCTGATGTTGGCGTCGTGCCCGCTCTCGGCCTTCGTCGACGGCGTGAAGATCGGCTCGGGGAGCCGGTCGGCCTCGCGAAGCCCAGCCGGGAGCCGAATCCCGCAGACCGCGCCGGTCTCCCGGTACTCGGCCCACCCGGACCCGACGAGATAGCCGCGCACGACGCATTCGATCGGCACCGGCGAAGTTCGCCGGACCAGCATCGACCGCCCGCGGAGCACGTCGGCGTGGCGCCGGAGGGCCGGGGGGAAGTCCGCCGGGTCGATCGACCGCACGTGATTCGGCACCACGTCGCGCGTCTGGTCGAACCAGAAGGCCGACAGTTGCGTCAGCACCTTCCCTTTGTCGGGGATGCCTGACCCCAGCACGTAGTCGAACGCCGAGATGCGGTCGGTGGCGACGATGAGGAGGTTCTCCCCGGCTTCGTAGAGGTCGCGGACCTTGCCGCTGCGCAGGGGAGCGAGACCGGGAAACGACGTGACGAGAAGCGGCGCGGGCATCGTCATTGGAGGTTCCTCATCCCGTGCCGGGCACGGGTCGAATGGCGGCCGCCGGGGAGCGGGGGAGCCATATTAACGGGCCGGCAGCCCCGCCCGCAAGGGCGCGGGGCCGGGGGCCGGGCGCGGGGCCCGCCTTCCCGGCAGTAAGTGACGCTGCGCCATAGACTTGGGCCGGATCTTATAGTAGAGTGCGGTCCCCTGAGATGCGTGCGCACCTGCGGACCATCCTCGTCTTCGCGCTCGCGCTGATCCTGCTCGCCTGGTTCGTGCGCGGCGTAAATCTCGCCGGGGTTCGCGCCGAGCTCGCGCGCGGGCGTCTCGGCCTGTTGGTGCTCGCCGTCGGCATCACGGTGCTGACCTACGTCCTGCGAACGCTGCGGTGGCAGTACCTGCTCGCCGGTCTCGGGCCGACGCGCTTCACCAACGCGTTCCGGGCGACGGTGATCGGCTTCGCCGCGAACTTCCTGTTGCCCGCGCGCGCGGGGGAGCTCATCCGCCCCTACGTGCTCTCGCAGCACGAGAACGTGAAGGCGACGGCGGCGTTCGCCACCGTCGTCCTCGAGCGCGTGTTCGACATGGCGGCCGTGCTCGTGCTGTTCGCCGTCTTCCTGTTGACGGCCGACGCCGGGTTCTCGCGATCCGCCCCGGCGGTCTTTCGCGCCGTGCAGGTGGGCGGCCTGTCGGCCGCGGGCGCGACGCTCGCGCTGCTCGCCGGCTTCTACCTGCTCGCCGGGCGCCCGGAGGCGATCGGGCGGATCTCGGCGGCGGTGGAGCGCCGCCTGCCGGCGCGCCTCGCGACGCGCATCGAGGGGCTGGCCCAGACCTTCGTCGTGGGGCTTGGCGCGATGCGGCGCCCCAGGCAGTGGCTGATGGTCTTCGCGCTCTCGTTCCCGCTCTGGCTGTCGATTGCGTGCGGGATCTGGCTCGTGTCGCGCGCCTTCACGGTCGACGTGGGGTATGTGGGGTCGTTCCTGGTGATGACGCTGCTCGTGGTCGGCGTGGCGGTGCCGACGCCGGGCGCGATCGGCGGGTTCCACGAGTTCTACCGGATCGCCGTCACGTCGTTCTTCCACGCGTCGACGGAGAAGGCGGTCGGCGCGGGCATCGTGCTGCACGCGATTTCGTTCGTGCCGGTGACGCTGCTCGGCGTGGCGTTCATGGTCCGGGAAGGGCTGACTCTCGGCAGGATGCGGCGCCTGGCGGAACCGCCGGGCGCGGCGGAGGAGGAGACGCGGTGAAGTGTCCCTACTGCAGCCATCTGGGCGACAAGGTGGTGGATTCGCGCGAGAGCAAGGAAGGCGAGGTCATCCGACGCCGCCGGGAATGCCTCGATTGCGGCCGGCGCTTCACCAGCTACGAGCGGATCGACGAGATCCCGTACATGGTGGTGAAGAAGGACGGGAGCCGCGAACGGTTCGAGCGCCAGAAGCTCGTCGCGGGCATGCTCAAGGCGTGCGAGAAGCGGCCGGTCAGCGTCTCCGCCCTCGAGAAGATCGCCGACCGCGTGGAGGCGACCCTGCAGGAGCGGCCCGAGAAGGAAATCGCCACCGCCGAGGTCGGGCTCTTCGTCATGCAGGCGCTCAAGGTCCTCGACGAAGTCGCCTACGTACGCTTCGCGTCGGTCTACAGGAACTTCCGCGACGTGGGCGAGTTCCGCAAGCAAATCGAAGAGCTGCTCGACGCGGGTGAATGATCGCGCGGCGCGTGGCGCGGCGCGTTTGACTGGCCCCCGTGTTTGCTCGATAATCCGGTGGGTCAACACCCATCCGGTCGCGCGCGGTCGAACCCGCTCCGGCTGGTCTGCTGACGGCGACCCATGAAATGTCCGAAGTGCAACTACATCGCGTTTGACTCCACGGTCCGCTGCCGCAACTGTGGATTCGATTTCTCGCTGGCGCGGGCGGTCGAGTCCGAGTCCGACTCCGACCTGCCGCTGCGCCCGCCGGAGCCGGCGGCGCCGCTGGCGGATTTCGATCTCGGCTCGGCCAAGCGCCCGCCCCGCGGCACCGGGGTTCCACCGGCGAACGACCGGGTGCGGGACCCGGCCTTCGACCCCGGCGTTCCGCCCGCCACGCCAAGCGAAATGCCGCTGTTCGGGGAGGTCTTCTTCGGCGAGAAGCCGCTCGTGCGCTCGACCACACCGACCGCGCCGCTCTCGGTGCGCCGATCGACTCCCGTGCCGTCGCGCCCCCGCGGGCCGATCGCGCCGCGCGCGGCCGAGCCCGGTCCGGACCCCTCGTTGCCGCTCGGGTCGCCCGTGTTCACGGCGCTCGGCCTCTCGGGCGGGGCGTCGGCCCAGGCCCAGGAGTGGGTGGATGACGCGGGCGAGGGCGAGGTGGCGGGCGTGGGCGCCCGGCTCGGGGCGGCCGTGCTCGACTGGCTGCTGCTGGTCGGCCTCGACCTGGTGGTCGTCTATTTCACGCTCCGCGTCAGCCGCCTGCAGACCGGCGAGTTCCGGCTGCTGCCCGCGGCGCCGCTCGTCGCGTTCCTGCTGCTGCTCAACGGCGGCTACCTCGCGATGTTCACCGCCGCCGGCGGCCAGACGCTGGGCAAGATGGCGTTCCACCTGAGGGTCGTGTCGACGGGCGACTCGCCGCTGACCGTCGGGCGCTCGCTCCTGCGAGTGCTCTCCTTCCTGGTGAGCGCGCTGCCCGCCGGTCTCCTCTTGCTGCCCGTGGCCTTCGGCCCGACTCACCGCGGACTCCACGACCGCCTGTCCGGGACGCGCGTCGTGCACGCCGGCACGCCGTAGGCCCGAAGGGAGGCTGGGCTCCACGCCATGACGCGACTCGCGCTGCTGCTGGCGACCTTCGGGTACGTCGGCCACGTCCCGATCGCGCCCGGCACGGCCGGTTCGGCCGCCGCGCTGGTGCTCTACGCCGCCCTCCGCTACGCCGGTCTGCCCCCGGCCGTCGACCTGGCCGTGATCGCGCTGCTCTTCGCCGCGGGCTGCTGGGCCGGCACGGTGGCCGAGCGGCACTACGGCCGCACCGACCCCGGTGCCGTCGTCGTCGACGAGGTCATCGGCATGCTGATGACGCTCTGGTGGTTCGTCCCCGCGCTGACCTGGAAGGGCGCCCTCGTCGGGTTCCTGCTGTTCCGGGCCTTCGACATCGTGAAGCCGTTTCCGGCGAGGCAGTGCGAGCGTCTCCATGGCGGTCTCGGGATCATGGCCGACGATGCGGTCGCGGGTGTGTACGGGAATGTGGCCCTGCGGCTGATAATCTGGATCGTACCGGTTCTGCGTTAGGGAACCGGCTACGGGCTGCGGGCTGCAGGCTGCGGGCCCTGCCACGACGTGACACGCGTGATCGCGCCTGAGGCCTGAAGCCCGAAGCCGGGAGCGACGATGTCTGTATCCCCGCCCCGCCGCGCCGTCATCATCGCCGTGGGCAGCGAACTGCTCACGCCGCTGCGGACCGACACCAACTCCCTGTTCGTCACCGCCCGGCTCAACGAGCTCGGGATCGAGGTGGTCGCCAAGCTGATCGTCGGTGATCGGCGCGACGCGCTCTCGGCCGCCATCCGCGAGAACCTGGCCCGGGCGGACGTGCTCGTGCTCACCGGCGGGCTGGGTCCGACCGACGACGACGTGACGCGCCAGGCCGTGTCCGATGCCCTGGGCGTGGCGCTCCGAGAGGAACCCTCGATCGTCGAGCGGATCCGCGAGCGCTTCGCGCGGCGGAATCTCGAGATGCCGGCCGTGAACCGCGTGCAGGCGCAGGTGCTCGCCGGCGCGACGGTGCTGGCCAACCCGAACGGCACGGCGCCCGGCCAGTGGATCGAGCATGCGGGCACCGTCATCGTGCTGCTTCCCGGTCCGCCGCGCGAGATGCAGCCGATGCTCGTCGCCGCGCTCGACGAGCGGCTGGCGCCGCTGTGCGGCGACGCGCGCGTGTACCGCCGCGTGATCGGCATCGCGGGCCGCGCCGAGTCGCAGGTCGAGCAGGTGGCGCAGCCGGTCTACGCGACGTGGGCGGCGTGGGACCCGCCGATCTCCACCAGCATCCTCGCGGCGCCGGGGCAGATCGAACTGCACTTGTCGGTGCGAGCCTCGAGCGAGGACGAGGGGAGGGCCGTGCTCGAGCGCGCCGTCGCCGAGGTGCTCCCCGTGCTCGGCACCGACGTGTTCAGCACCGACGGGCGCCCGCTCGAGCAGGTGGTCGGCGAGATGCTGCGGGCCAGGTTCTGGCGCATCGCCACCGCCGAGTCGTGCACCGGCGGCCTGGTGGCCTCGCGCCTGACCGACATCGCCGGAAGCTCCGACTACGTCGAGCGCGGCGTCGTCTGTTACAGCAACCGGGCGAAAACGGCCCTGCTGGGCGTGCCCGAGGCGACCCTCCGGCAGCACGGGGCGGTCAGCGAGGAAGTCGGTATCGAGATGGCCGTCGGCATGCGCGAGGAGTCGGGCGTCGAGGTGGCCGTCGCGGTGACGGGGATCGCCGGACCCGGCGGGGGCTCCGAGCAGAAGCCCGTCGGCACCGTGGTCGTGGCGGTCGCATTCCCGGGCGGCACGCGCGTGCGCCGGTTCCTCTTTCTCGGCGGGCGCGCCCAGGTGAAGTTCCAGGCCTCGCAGGCCGCGCTCGACATGGTACGGCGGGCGCTCGACGAGTTCCTGCCCGCGCCCGGCGCCTGATTCGCCGTTCGATCCGGAGGAGCGTCGTGCGCCTGTTTCTCGCCGTCGAACTCGACGACGCGGCGCGCCGGGCGGCAGCCGACGCGGCGCGGACGCTCGCGGCCGCGCTCGAGCGCCGGGGGATCCGGCACGGCATCGGCTGGGTGGGGCCGGCGAACCTGCACTTCACCCTGCACTTCCTCGGCGAGGTGGACGCACCGACGGCCCGCGCCGTCATCGACGCGGTGAGCCCGCCGCTGGCCGTGCCGCCGTTCGAACTCGCCCTCGCGGGTCTCGGGACGTTTCCGGCCGCCGGCCCGCCGCGAGTCATCTGGCTCGGCGTGTCGGACGGAGCCCGCGAACTGGCGGACGTGCACGGCGAGGTCGGCCGCCGCCTCGAGGGGGTGGGCGTTCCAATCGAGCGCCGTCCGTTCAGCGCGCATCTCACACTCGGCCGCGTCAAGTCTCCCGTCGGTCCGCGGCTGCGTGAGGCCTTCGCCGACGTGCCGGCCGTTCGCGAGGCGCGCTGCCAGGTCGATCACCTCACGCTGTTCGAAAGCCGCTTGTCGCCCCGCGGCGCGACCTATTCCGTGATCGCCACGGCCCGGCTCGGGTATCATCAGCCCTCATGAGCGAGATCGCCGTCCTCGGTTCGGGCAGTTGGGGCACCGCCCTCGCCGTGCACCTGGCTCGGGCCGGCCACCACGTGCGGCTGTGGGCCCGCGAGGCCGACGTGGTCGCCGGGATCCGGGCCGAGCGGGTCAACCGGCTGTTCCTGCCCGGGATCCGCCTGCCGGAGACGGTGACCCCCTTCGACGCGATCGACGCGTCGGTCGCGGGGGTCGATCTCGTGGTCGTGGTCACCCCCTCGCACGGGACGCGCGGCGTCTTGCGCCAGGCGGCGCCGGCCATCGCCGAGACCGCGACGATCGTCAGCGCGACCAAGGGGCTCGAGGTCGAGACGCTCCTGCGCCCGTCCGAGGTGATCGGCCAGGAGCTCGGCCCGCGCCGCCCGGTCGTGGTGCTGTCGGGCCCGAGCTTCGCGCGGGAGGTCGCGCTCGGCCTGCCGACCGCGGTCTGCGCGGCGTCCACCGATCACGCGGCGGCCGAACTCGTGCAGTCCGAGTTCCGCGGGCGCGCCTTCCGCCTCTACACCACCGACGACGTGGTCGGCGTCGAGACCGGCGCCGCGCTCAAGAACGTCATCGCGATCGCGGCGGGCGTGGTCGAGGGCCTCGGGCTCGGCCACAACGCGATGGCCGGCCTGATCACGCGCGGCCTGGCCGAGATCTCGCGCCTCGCGCACGCCCTTGGCGGGCGCCGGGAGACGCTGGCCGGGCTGTCGGGCCTCGGCGACCTCGTCCTCACCTGCACGGGGAGCCTGAGCCGCAACCGGCAGTTCGGCATCGAACTCGGACGCGGCCGGAGCCCGCACGAGATCCTCGGCGCGATGACGATGGTGGCCGAAGGGGTGAAGACGACCGGCGCCGCCCTCGCGCTCGGGGCGCGCCACGGCGTCGAACTGCCGATCGCGGCGCAGATGGCCGAGGTGCTCGAGGAGGGCAAGGACCCGCGCGCGGCGGCCGAGGACCTGATGCTGCGCCCGCAGCGGGTCGAGGTCGACGGTCGATGATAAGATTTCGGGATGAGCGTGTTCGGCCGGATCCGTGACAGTCTCTCCCGCACCACCAGGCAGATCGTCGAGCGGTTCGATGCCATCGTCCAGCGCGCCGACGCGCCCGATCGCCGCATGCGCGAGGTCGACGTCGCGACGCTCGACGCGCTCGAAGAGTTGCTGATCTCCGCCGACGTCGGCCTTCCCGCCACGAGCCGGATCGTCTCGGCCGTCAAGGCCCGCGCGCGACACGGCGAGAGCCTGCGCGACCTCGTGAAGCAGGAAATCACGTCGGTCTTCGACAGCGTGGAGGGCCGGGCGCTGCCGCCGGCCGAGCCCCCGTCCCCTCGCGTCGTGCTGATCGTCGGCGTCAACGGCACGGGGAAGACGACCACCGTCGGCAAGCTGGCGAACTACTACAAGCAGGCCGGCGCGACGCCGCTCGTGTGCGCGGCCGACACGTTCCGCGCCGCCGCCGTCGAGCAACTCGAGATCTGGGCCCGGCGCGCCGGCGTGGACATCGTCCGCGCGAAGGAAGGCGCCGACCCGGCGGCGGTCGTCTTCGACGCGGTGGCGTCGGGCAAGGCCCGGGGACGCGACCCAATCCTGATCGACACGGCGGGGCGCATCCACACGCGGGTGAACCTGATGAACGAGCTCGAGAAGATCCGTCGCGTCGCGGCGCGGGAGGTGCCGGGCGCGCCGCACGACGTGCTGCTCGTGCTCGACGCGACGGTGGGCCAGAACGGGCTGTCGCAGGCGCGCGAGTTCACGAGCGTGGCGGGGGTGAACGGAATCGTGCTGGCCAAGCTGGACGGCACGGCCAAGGGGGGAGTGGCCGTCGCGATCGCGCACGACCTCGGGTTGCCGATCCGCTTCGTCGGCGTGGGCGAGGCGATCGACGACCTCGTGCCGTTCTCGGCCAGGGAGTACGTCGACGCGCTCTTCGAAGAGAAATGGTAGGCAGTAGGCAGTGTAGTGGCTGGTGGCTAGTGGCGAGTCGACCACGCAAGTCACGCCGGAAGGCCGTAAGCCGTATGCCGTAAGGCGTGAGGCGTAGGGCGTGAGGCGTAAGGCGTGGGGCGGGTCAGACCCCGTCCGAGAATGGCAGCTTCACCTCGATGTCCCGCTTCTTCGGCCCCCGGCGCTTCTGGCGCTCGGCGAGTTCCTGGGACACGGCGTTCGACACCGCGGACGACAGTTCCCGCAACACCGCGCCGACGATCCGATCACGCTGGAGGGCGGCTGTGCGCTCGTCGGCCGGCGGCCCGAACAGCTCCCCGATGTCCACGTCGAGCGCGGCGGACAGTTTCTCGAGCGTTTCGGTGGAGCAGTGACCGCCGTGGATGACGTGGCTGACCGTGTCGGGGTGCAGGCCCGCAAGGCGGGCCAACTCGACCTGGGTGATGCCCTGTTCCTCGATCAGGGCCACGACCGCATCGCTCCATCGCGCCATGGACGCTCCAGGTTCTGGGTGACTTCGTTCCGGATCCTACGGATCCGGCCGGTTCGGGGCAAGGAGAATCGGCGCGGACCCGGTTTGGCCCGGGGTGGGGAGGCGGATGACTGACGGCTGACGACCGACGGCATCGCCATGCGTGACAGCGCGATCCGGCCTTCAGCCGTCCGCCGCCGGCCGTCAGCCTGTCGTGCGACCTCGAGTGGCGATTGACAGAGCTGCGCGCCCAAGCTACGATAAGAGTTTGCCCGACATGGGGTTAGGGCACGTGTGTCTCGGCGGCCGGCGTCATGTTCGATACGCTCAGTGATCGCCTCCAGGACGTCTTCAAGTCTCTCCGGGGAGAGGCGCGCCTGACGGAGGCGACCATCGAGACGGCGCTGCGGGAAATCCGCATGGCGCTGCTCGAGGCGGACGTCAACTTCAAGGTGGTCAAGGCGTTCGTGGACCGCGTCCGCGACCGCGCCATGGGCGCAGACGTCCTCCGCAGCCTGACGCCCGCGCAGCAGGTCCTGCGCATCGTCCGCGACGAGATGGTGGCGCTGTTCGGCGACGCCGGCGGCGGGCTGCGGCCCTCGTCGACCTCGCCGCGCGTCATCCTGCTGCTCGGCCTGCAGGGCTCGGGCAAGACGACGACGGCGGGGAAGCTCGGGACGTGGCTGACCAGGCAGGGGAAGCACCCGCTCCTGGTGTCGACCGACGTCAGGCGGCCGGCGGCGCTCCAGCAGCTGAACGTGCTCGGCCAGAAGGCGTCGATCCGGGTGTTCGACCCGGCGGGCCAGATGGACCCGGTGCGGCGCGCCGCCGATGCGCTGGTCGAAGCGAAGAACCTCGGGTTCGACGTCGTGATCGTGGACACCGCCGGCCGGCTCCACATCGACGACGACCTGATGAACGAGCTGCAGGCGATCAAGGCTGCCGTCTCGCCGTCCGACCTGATCTACGTGGCCGACGCGATGACGGGCCAGGACGCGATCAAGAGCGCGGGCGAGTTCAACCGCCGGATCGGCGTCACCGGCGTGATGCTGAGCAAGCTCGACGGCGACGCGCGCGGCGGCGCGGCGCTCTCGGTCGTGGCCGTCGTCGGCGTGCCGATCGCGTTTGTCGGGAGCGGCGAGCGGCTCGAGGACCTCGAGCCGTTCCATCCCGACCGCCTGGTGTCGAGGCTGCTCGGCATGGGCGACGTGCTCTCGCTCATCGAGAAGGCCGAGCAGGCCATCGACCAGAAGGACGCCGCGCGGCTCGAGCAGAAGATTCGGCGGGACGACTTCACGCTCGAGGACTTCCGGGACCAACTCCGCACGCTGCGGAAGATGGGGCCGCTCGAGAGCGTGCTGGGGATGATTCCCGGGATGGGCAATCTGAAGGCGCTCGCCGAGAACAAGCCGGACGAGCGCCAGCTGACGCGCATCGAGGCGATCATCAACTCGATGACGCCCCGCGAGCGTGCCGACTACCGGGTGATCGACGGCAGCCGGCGCCGGCGGATCGCGAAGGGGAGCGGGACGTCGGTCGAGGAGATCAACCGCCTCCTCCGCCAGTTCCAGCAGATGCGGAAGATGCTCAAGTCGCTCGGCAGCCTGGGCGGCGGCGGCAAGGGCGCGATGAAGCGGTTGCGGCGGATGGGCAACATTCACTGAAGGGTCGTTCCAGGAGCGGCGATAGCGAAGGGGAGTTCGATGCTGGTGATTCGTTTGACCAGGACCGGGATGAAGAAGCAGGCGCACTACCGCGTGGTCGTGTGCGACTCGAAGCGGGGCGCCGAGGGCGCGGTGGTCGAGGTCGTGGGGCACTACAACCCGCGCACCGTGCCGGCCACCATGATCGTGGACCACGAGCGGATCGCGCACTGGCTCAAGGCCGGCGCGCGCCCGTCCGGGACCGTCCGCACGCTGCTGGCGGGCCACGTGACCAACACGCCGGTCGCGGCGCCCGCGGAGGCGCCGCAGGCAGGCGCCCAGTGAGCCAGGCGCGCGACGTCATCGACGTGATCGCGCGGGCGCTGGTCGACGTGCCGGAGGCCGTCCGGGTGACCGAGACCGACCACCGCGGCGTGGCGGTGATCGAGCTGTACGTCGATCCCGGCGACCTCGGCCGCGTGATCGGCCGCCAGGGGCGCACCGTCTCGGCGCTGCGGACGCTGGTGGACGTCACGGCGGACTTCCACGACTTCGACGCCATGCTGGAGGTCCGGGAGCCGGCATGACGGAGGCCGCGGCGCCACCGGGATCGGTGATGACCGACGCCGAGTGGGACGAGTGCGCGGTCGTCGGCCGCGTGGCCCGCGCCCACGGGATCGCCGGCCGCGTGATCGTGAACCCGGAGACCGATTTCGTCGAGGACCGGTTCCGGGTGGGGGCCGAGTTGCTGGCCCGGCGCGGCGGGCGCGTCGAGCGCATGCGGGTGACGGCGATGCGCGTCCACCTCGGGCGTCCAATCGTCGCGCTCGACGCCGTCGCGACGACCAACGACGCGGAGGCGATGGCGGGCGTCGAGTTCCGCGTGAGGGTCGGCGATCTGGCGCCGCTGCCCGAGGGGATGTTCTACCGACACGACCTGGTCGGCTGCCGGGTCGAGACGACGGGCGGGGCGGAGGTCGGGGTGGTCGCCTCGGTCGACGGGGAGCTCGGCACGAGCCGGCTGGTGGTGAAGGCGCCGTTCGGGGACGTGCTCGTCCCGCTGGCGCAGGCGATCTGCGTCGGTATCGATATTGCGGCCCGGCGGATCGTGGTCGATCCACCGGAAGGGCTGCTGGACTTGAATCGCCGACCGTGAAGTTCGACATCGTCACGATCTTTCCCCGGATGTTCGACGGGCCGACCAGGGAGGGGATCCTGGGCCGCGCCATCGAACGGGGGCTGGTGGACCTGAAGGTCGTCGACCTCCGGGACTTCACCGACGACCGTCACCGCACGGTGGACGACGTGGCGTACGGCGGCGGGCCCGGCATGGTGCTGAAGCCGGAGCCGCTGTTCAAGGCCGTCGAGCACGTGCGCGAGACGAGGGGGGCGCCGGCGGCGATCGTGCTGACTTCGCCGCAGGGCCGGCCCTTCTGCCAGGCCGACGCGGTGCGCTTCAGCCGGTGCGGACACGTCGTGCTGCTGTGCGGGCGTTACGAGGGGGTGGACGAGCGCGTGCGCGACGCCCTGGCGACCGAGGAGATCTCGATCGGCGACTACGTGCTCTCGGGCGGGGAACTGCCGGCGCTGGTCATGCTCGACGCCGTGACGCGGCTGCTGCCCGGCGCGGTGGGGGACGAGCAGTCGGTGGAGCTGGATTCGTTCACGCGCGGGCTGCTCGACTACCCGCACTACACGAGGCCGGCGGAGTACCGGAGCCTCAAGGTGCCCGACGTGCTGCTCTCGGGGCACCACGAGCAGGTGAGGCGCTGGCGGAAGCGGCAGGCGGTGGCCCGGACGCTGGCGAGACGGCCGGACCTGGTGGCCGCGGCGGAACTGGACGACGAAGAGCGCGCCATCGTGCGCGAGCTGATTGAGGCACGAGAGAAGGAGACTGACGATGCGGGCGATTGAAGCGGTTGAGAACGCGCAGGTCAAGCCACGGCCCCAGATGAAGTCGGGCGACACGGTTCGCGTGCACGTGAAGGTGCGTGAGGGCGACAAGGAACGGATCCAGGTGTTCGAGGGGATCGTCATCGGCATGCACCGCGGCGGCGCCCGCGCGACCTTCACGGTTCGCAAGGTCTCCTTCGGCCAGGGCGTGGAACGCATCTTCCCGCTGCACTCGCCGATCATCGACCACGTGGACGTCGTCCGGTCGGCCCAGGTGCGGCGCGCGAAGCTCTACTACCTGCGCGACCTGAAGGGCAAGGCCGCCCGCATGAAGGAAGCCAAGCGGACGGCGTAACCGGCGCGCGGCCCGCGCCTTGCGGCTTGCGGCCGAGTCACGCGTGACACGGCCGTTGGTCGATACTCATGCCTCGTCCCCGCGCCGATCGCACGATCGAGAACGGCCTGCGCCGGTTGGGGTTCGTCCGAATCGCCGGCGCGGACGAGGTGGGGCGGGGCTGCCTGGCGGGGCCGGTCATGGCCGGGGCCGTCGTGCTCGACCCCGACCGCCGTATCCCAGGGCTTCGCGACTCCAAGCTGCTCTCGCCGGCCTCGCGCGAGCGTCTCTACGGCGAGATTACCCGCCACGCGCTCGGCTGGGCCGTCGCCGCCGTCGAGGCCGCCGAGATCGACCGGATCAACATCCGCCAGGCCTCGCTCGTCGCGATGCGCAACGCCGTCCTGGCGCTGGCGCCTCTCCCGGACTTCGTGCTCGTCGACGCCTTCCGGATCCCCGACCTGCCGATCGCGCAACGGGGAATCGTGCACGGCGATGCGAAGTGCGCGGCCATCGCCGCGGCCTCAATCGTGGCCAAGGTCACCCGTGACCGGCTGATGGCCCGCCTCCACGAGCTGGACCCGCGGTACGGCTTCGACCGCCACAAGGGATACCCCACGCCCGAACACGCCCTCGCCCTCGCGAGATTCGGCCACTCCCCGGCCCACCGGCGATCGTTCCGCGTCCCCTCGCTCCCCGACGCCCTGGATGGGGTGGAGGGGACTGGCGAAAAGCCCCGTTTCGGCCGATAGCACACTGTGAGCCGGTGTGTGCGTACCCCGGGGTGTCAACATCAGTCGAGGGCACAGTGGCAATCGATCGCGACGGAACGCTGCGAAAGGCCGAGAAGTTCCTGCGCCAGGGCCGTCTCGACCAGGCAATCGCCGAGTACCACCAGATCCTCCAGGTCCAGCCGGACGACTGGAGCACGGTCAACGCGGTCGGTGACCTGCTCGTCCGGGCCGGCCAGACCGAGAGCGGCATCGAGCACTTCACGCGCATCGGGGACCACCTCTTCGACGAGGGGTTTCACCCGAAGGCCGCCGCGGTCTACAAGAAGATCCTCAAGCTCTCACCCGACAACGACCACGCCGCCCTCCGGACGGCCGAGATCGCCGAGCGCCAGGGGTTGGTGGCCGATGCCAAGACGGCGCTCACGCAGGTCGCCGCGCGCCGGCTCCGCCGGGGCGACCGGACCGGCGCCGCGGAAATCCACCTGAAGCTCGGGTCGCTCGACCCGAGCGACCTCGGCGCCGCCGTGGCGGCCGCCAAGGCCGCCGCCGAACTGGGCAACCTGCGGGGGGCCGTCGACCGACTGCTTCAGCTGGCGGGCGAGTACCAGCGTCTCGACAAGCCCGACGAGGCCATGAGCGTCCTGAGCGAGGCGATCGCGCTCGAGCCGGGAAACCGCGACGTCCGCGGGGAGCTCTCGCGCCGGCTGATCGAGGCGGGGACGCTCGAGCGCGCGATCGAATACGCGTCCACGGCTCCCGAATTCAAGGCCATCGCCGCCGCCTACTACGCGAGGGGCCGCGGCGACGAGGCGCTGCAGGTTCTGCAGTGGGCGCTCGACCAGGATCCGTCGGACGCCGAGACCCGGCGTCAGCTCGTGCGGAGCTACGTCGGCAGGAACGAACTCGAGCGCGCCCGGGCCGTGCTCGAGGGCGTCGGCGCCGATTCCGAACTGCTGATGGAGCTGGCGGAGATCAACCTGCGAACCGGGCGCCGCCAGGAAGGCCGCGACGCGGCGGCCCGACTCCTCGCCGCGGAACCCGACCGGCGCGACGAGGTGATGCAACTCGGCCTGCGCGTGGCGGAGGCCGACGGCGAGGCCGGCTTCGAGTGCGTGGACGTCGCGACTGACGCCGCCGTCGCGGAGCACGACTTCCAGGCCGCAGCCTCCGAGCTGAACGACTTCGTCGCCCTTGTGCCGCGCCACGTCCCGGCGCTGATGAAACTGGTCGAGGTGTGCGTCGACGGCGGGCTCGGGGCGGCGATGTACGTGGCGCAGGCGCAGCTCGCCGATGCCTACCTCGAGCGCGGCCTCGCCCTCGAGGCCCGCGTCATCGCCGAGGACCTGTTCGCCCGCGAGCCGTGGGAGCCGGCCAACAGCGAGCGCTTCCGCAAGGCGCTGACGCTGCTCGGCGAGCCCGACCCCGACGCCGTCATCGCCGACCGGCTGAGCGGAGACTCGCCGTTCACGAGCACCGACCTGATGCTCGACTTCAGCTTCAACGAGCTGGCCAACCCCTCCGACCGGGCCGCGCCCGACCCGGCCCCGGCCGAGGCCGTGACGCCGGACGCGAAGTCCGCAGAGGAGGCGGTGGCGGGCCAGCCGGCGTCGATCCCGCCGCCCGCGGTCGAGACGAGCGAGGCCCGGCCGGTGCCGGTCCCCGCGACGGGCCGGCGGGGCCGAGCGGCGGTCGAGCGCCCGGCCGCCGCGGCCGCTGGCGCCGTCAGCGCCGACACCGACGACGGCGCGATCGAGATCGACCTCGGCGAGACGTTCGGCGCGTGGGGAGACACGAGCCTCGGGCCCGAGTCCGCGATCGAAGACGTCCCGGGCGGCCTGGCGGGGCTCGAGCGGGTGTTCGAGGGGTTTCGCGAGGAAGCGGTCCGGCACGGCGTGCAGGACGCGGCGGCGCAGCTCCAGCAGGCCCTGACGCTCGAGGAGGCCGGCAAGACCGACAAGGCGATCCGCATGTTCGAGCGGGCCGCGCGGTCGCCGCGCCACCGGCAGCGCGCCGCGAGCGAGCTGGCGCGGATCCACCGCCGGCTGGGGAACACCAAGGAGTCGATCGAGTGGCTGGAGCAGGCGGCGGAATCTTCGCTCGCGGGGACTGAAGAAAGCCACGAACTGCTTTATGATCTGGGACTGTTGCTGGCCGAGGCCGGGGAGACCGAGCGGGCACTGGCCGTGCTGCTCGAACTCCAGGCCGACGTTCCAGATTATCGCGACGTGGCCCAGCAGGTGGCTCGGCTGTCGCAGAAGTCGTGAGGGCGTGCCCTGTTGACCCGCTTGCTCCTGGTCGCCTACTTCGTCGAGGTCGGCCTGCTGCTCTTCGTCGTGCCGTGGTCCGGCTTCTGGGAGCACAATTACTTTGCGCAGGCCGTGCCGCAGATCGGCGAGATCACTGGTAATTTCTTCGTGCGCGGGGCCGTGTCCGGCCTCGGGCTGGTGAACGTGGCCGCAGGATTGTCGGAACTGCTTTCGATATTCTCGTCGCGACGGCGATGAGGTAAGATCGCACGACGCACGCTCCTGCCGCGACGGCTCGACCTCCTCGATGTTTGGCGATCCATGTCTGACGACGCGACTTCCGGTGTTGGCGCTTTCCTGCGCGAGGCCCGCGAGCGGGCCGGGTTCTCGGTGCGGGCGATCTCGGACCGAACGAAGATCCCGGTGCAGACGCTCGAGGCGCTGGAGCGAGACGACGTCTCGCGCCTGCCCGGCGGGATCTTCCTGAGGTCCTTCATCCGCTCCTACGCGAGGGAGGTGGGCCTCGACCCCGAGGAGGCGGTCCGCCGCTTCGTCACGCGCTTCCCGGACGCGTCGGTCGAGGAGACGCCGACGCCCTACATCTCCAACCCGGAAAAGATCGTCGTCGACGACCAGCCGGCGGCCGGCCGGTTGTGGCGAATCGTCGGGTGGAGCCTGCCGCTCGTGCTCGTCATCGTGTACTTCGGGTTCGGCGGCAGCCTGACCAGGTGGCGCAAGTCGGCCCCGCCGCCCCCGGCCGCTCGCGCCGAGACGCAGGCCGAACCATCGTCGACGGCGCCGGCTCCGGTGCTGACGACGCCGGTGGCCCCGCCGTCGCCGGCGCCCACGACCGCCGGCGCGGCCGGCGAGGGCGCGACGCCTGCCGTGCCGGCGACGGGTGCCCCGGCCGGTGCCCCGGTGGCCGAGCCGCCGGCTCGCGCCGGTGAGGCGCCCAAGCCCGCCGAGACCGCGGGCGCGGCGCCGGCAGCAGGGCAGTTCCAGGTCACGCTGTCCTCCCGCGGGCGCTGCTGGGTCATGGTCAGGAGCGACGCGAAGATCGTCTACGCCGGCACGATGAACCCGGGGGAGCGCCAGGACCTGACGGTCGGGGGCCAGGTGAGCGTCACGGTCGGGAACGCCGCCGTCATCGACGTCGCGCTCAACGGCAAACCGGCCCGTCCGCTCGGCGGCGAAGGCGAAGTGGTGACGTGGCGGTTGAACGTCGAGAACCTGAACACGTTCCTCGTGTCGCGCTGAACCCGTGGACCTGTCACGCACACCGCTGGTCGAGTGCTTCGAGCGAGGCGAAGTGCCGCGCGACGTCCGCCTGCTGGCGGCCCGGGGCGCTCTCGCCCTGCGAGTCCCCGAACAGATCGCCTTGCTCATCCTCCTCGTGTCCGATCCCGATCCCGCGGTCGCCGCGCGTGCGGAGGGGACGATCGCGCGCCTCCCTCGGAATTCTCTCGACGAGTTCCTGGCCGGTCCGGACGTGCCGGAGGAGGTGCGGCACTTCTTCGCAGGCCGCCCCGCGGGCACGACCGGCGCGGCGGCAGTCGAGGCGTTGAACGAGGCCGACGGGGCGGAGGACGCGCTGGACGCCGAGGCGGAGGACGACCCGGCGGCAGCTGCGGCGGAGACGCGCGCGGAGATACCGGCCGAACCGGGCGGCGACGCGCAACCGGCTGGGGAACAGGATCCGGTCGCGGTCGATTCCCTGACCGAACACGCGGGGGCCGCGCGCCGGCTGTCCCTGATGACGGTGGCGGGGCGGATCAAGGCGGCGATCCAGGGCACCCGGGAGGAGCGCAACATCCTCATCCGCGACCCGAACCGCGTCGTGACCTCGGCCGTGCTGAGCAGTCCGAAGCTCAGCGAGGGCGACGTCGAGACGATCGCGCGGATGACCAACGTGTCCGACGACGTGCTGCGGCAGATCGCGGCGAACCGGTCGTGGATCAGGAACTACGCCGTGATGGCGGCGCTCGCGCGCAACGCGAAGACCCCCATCGGCGTGACCCTGGCCCTGCTTCCCCGGCTCACCGAGCGCGACGTGAAGATGCTGGCGGCCGATCGGAACATTCCCGAGCCGGTCCGCCTCACCGCGCGGAAGCTCAACCTGCGGAGTACCTCACGGAGGCAGTGATGGATCCCGTGTCCGAAATCCGGAAGATCTACCAGCACGCGACGCGGACGACGATCACGCGCGACCTGGCACGGGCGATCGACCTGCTCAAGCAGCTCGAGACGGAGGAGGAGCGGGAGCGGGCGGCCGTCTACATGGACGGGCTGTCCCAGATGCGCTCGGAGTGGAGCGCCGATCAGCCGACCCGCAAGCCTTCGGCGTCGACCCGGTAGTCGAGGAGCCTGGCGCCGAAGGCCGCGACCGCCTCGCGCACGGCCGGCGCGTCGGCCGGCCGGCTGAAGAAGAAGATGCACCCGCCGCCGCCGGCGCCGCACACCTTGGCGCCCTGGGCGCCTGCGGCCCGCGCCCGCTCGACGAGCGCGTCGATCCCGGGCGTGGTGACGCCGGGGGCGAGGCGCTTGCGGTTCTCCCACTCGGCCGCCACCTGGCGCCCCACCTCGTCCCAGTCCTCCCGGACGAGCGCCTCGCGCATCGCGGCCGCCGTGTCGCGAATCCGCTCGAAGCAGTCGAACACGCCGCGGTCGCCGTCGATGTGCCGCCGGGTCACCTCCCAGTTGTTGGTGCCCGAGTTGCGCGGCACGCCCGTGTAGGCGAGCACGATCCGGCGCTCGAGCTCGCGGCCGTCCACGTCGATCGGCACCCGCGTGACGCCGGCCACCCCGAGTTCCACCGCCGAGACGCCGCCGTAGAGGGCCGGGCGGTAGTCCTGCACGCCGGTCGGCACGGCGATCGCCTGGGCCTCGACGTTCATCGCGATCCGAAGCAGCGTCTCCGCGTCGTAGTCGGCGCCCGTCCAGCGCGACATCGCGCCGCACACGGCGATGTTGAGCGCCGACGACCCCGCGATGCCGGCGCCTGCGGGCGATTCGGCGCGTGTCGTGAGCGTCAGGCCCTCGGCCTTGAAGAAGTGCAGGAGCCACCGCAGCAGGCTCAGGTCGCCGTCCAGCGCCAGGGCGCGCCAGTCGTCGGCCTCGACCTCGCGGCCGGTGTCCATCGACCGGATGGCGATCCGGCCGTCCTCGCGCGACTCGATCGCGGCCCGCGCGCGCAGGTCGATCGCGACGTTCAGCGTCTGCGCGTGGTCGTGGAACAGGTACAGGGGCCAGATGTCGATGGTGCCGCCGGCCAGATCGATTCGGGTGGGTGCCGAGGATTCGATGCGCACAAGTCATTATAATTGCGGGGTGCCTGCCGCCCTACACCGCCGGATCGGCCAGCTCGCCCTCGTCGGCTTCGACGGGACGTCGCTCGGGGCCGAGATCCGCGCGCTGGCGCGCGAGTTCGACCTCGGGGGGATCATCCTCTTCGCGAGAAACGTGGAATCGCCGGAGCAGGTGGCCGACCTGGCTGCGCAGGCGCAACAGCTCGCCCGGGACCTGCCGCTGTGGGTCGGGATCGACCAGGAAGGCGGGCGCGTCGCCAGGATGAAGCGCCCGCTGACCGAGTGGCCGCCGATGCTGACGCTGGGGCGGGCCGACGACGAGGCCCTGGCCGGCCGGTTCGGGGCGGCGCTCGCGCGCGAGATGGGCGCGGTCGGCATCTCGATCGATTTCGCGCCCGTGCTCGACGTCCTGACGACGGCGAGCAACCCGGCCATCGGCGACCGTTCGATCGGCGGGCGGCCGGAGGTCGTCGCGCGGCTGGGCGCCGCCATCGTCCGGGCCCTGCAGGACGGCGGCGTGGCCGCGTGCGGGAAGCACTTTCCAGGGCACGGCGATACGACGGTCGATTCGCACCTCGACCTGCCGATTGTCGAGCACCCCCCTGAACGGCTGCGCGAGATCGACTTCGCGCCGTTTCGGGCGGCGATCGACGCCGGCGTCACCGGGGTGATGACGGCGCATCTGCTGGTGCCGGCCTTCGACGAGGCGAGTCCCGCGACGCTGTCGCGGCGGATCGTCACCGGTCTGCTGCGCGAGGAACTGGGGTTCGGCGGCCTCGTGTTCACCGACGACCTCGACATGAAGGCGATCTCCGGCCGGATGACGCGAGAGCTCGCCGTCGTGTCGGCGATCTCGGCCGGGTGCGATGTCGTGCTGATGTGCGGCACCGACTGCGCCGGCCACGCGTCGGCGCTCGAGGCGCTGGTCCGCGCCGTCGAGCGGGAGGACATCCCGCACGCGCGGGTGGACGACTCGGTGGCGCGGCAGCGGCGCGCGAAGGCGCGCTTCGGGGCGATGAAGGGATCGAGCCTCGGCCGCGACTGGCGGCCGAGGCCCTCGCGCGAACTGCGGGCGATCGTCGGCTGCCCGGCCCACCAGCGGGTCGCCGAAGAAATGCGGCGGTTCGCATGATCAAGCCCCGCGCGCTCAGGCCCGGCGACCGCGTGGCCGTCGTCGCGCCGTCCAGCCCGTTCCCGGCGGAGGCGTTCGAGGCCGGCCTGGCGGAGATCGAGCGCCTGGGGTTCGAGCCCGTCTTCGACCGGACCGTGTTCGACCGGAGAGGCTACGAGGCCGGATCGGCCGAGACGCGCGCCCGCGCCCTCTCGCGCGCCCTGGCCGACGAGTCGGTCGGCGCCGTGATGGGTGTCCGCGGGGGATACGGCAGCGTGCACGTCCTGCCGCTGCTCGATCCTGGCGAGGTGCGGCGCGCCAGGAAGCCGTTTGTCGGCTACAGCGACCTGACGTCGCTGCTCACGTACATCACCGGTCCGTGCGGCCTGGTGGCGTTCCACGGGCCCACGGTGACGGGGCGCCTCGAGCGCGGGGAGGAGGGCTACGATCGGGCGACGCTCGTCGGCCTGCTCACGCGCGCCGAACCGCTCGGTGAGCTGGCGCTGCCCGGGCTCGAGGCCTGGCGAGCGGGCGAGGCGGCCGGGCCGCTGGCGGGCGGCAACCTCGCGCTGCTGGCCGCGTCGCTCGGGACGCCCTACGCCTTCGATCCGCCGGATGGCTGCGTGCTGTTCCTGGAGGACGTCAACGAGCGGCCCTACAGGCTGGATCGCCTGTGGACGCAGCTCCTCTACGCCGGGATCGTCCGCCGGGCGTCGGCGATCCTGTTCGGCGAGTTCCCGGGGTGCGACGAGCCGGGCGAAGATCTGCGGGCGCGCGAGACGCTGACGGCGCTGACGCGCGAGTTCCCGGGCCCGGTGCTCTTCGGGCTCCCTTCCGGGCACACGCCGGGCGCGGCCGTGACGCTGCCGCTCGGCGTTCGCGCGCGGGTGGTCGCCGGCAGCCGCCCCGCAGTCGCGATCGAAGAAGCGGCCGTCTCCGAGGAGTGAACGTGAAAATCCACCTGATTGGCATCGGCGGCACCGCCATGGCCACGCTGGCGGCCATGTTGAAGCGGAAGGGACACGAAGTCGGCGGGTCGGACCTCGCCGTCTACCCGCCGATGAGCCTGTTCCTGGCGGAAGAGGGCATCGAGCCGTTTGCCGGCTACGACGCGCGCCACATCACGGCGGACGTCGACCTGGTCATCGTCGGCAACGCCGTCTCGCGGGGCAATCCCGAGGTCGAGGCGATGCTCGACCGGAAAATCCACCATCGCTCCCTGCCCGAGGCGGTGCGGGAGGAGTTCCTCTGGGGCGCGCGGTCGATCGTGATCGCCGGCACGCACGGCAAGACCACGACGACGGCCATGACGGCGTGGCTGTTGACCTCGGCCGGCCTCGACCCGAGCCTGCTCGTCGGCGGCATCGCCGCCAACTTCGGCGACGACGGGTCGAGCTACCGGATCGGCCACGGCCGCGAGTTCGTCATCGAGGGCGACGAGTACGACAGCGCGTTCTTCGACAAGACGGCGAAGTTCCTGAAGTACCTGCCCGACATCGCGGTCATCGGCAACATCGAGTTCGACCACGCCGACATCTACGCCGACCTCGACGAGATCCGCCTGGCCTTCAGGCGGCTGGTGAACCTCGTGCCCGGCGGCGGCCGCCTCGTGCTCGGGACGGACAGCCCCGAGGCGGCGGCCATGCGGGCGTGCGCGCGCTCGCCCGTTGTCACCTTCGGCCTCGCGGACGAGGCGGACTGGCACGCCTACGACCTCCGCGTGACAGCCGAGGGGACGTCGTTCGCCGTGCGCCACGCCGGCCGGGGCGTCGGGCGCTTCACGGTTCCGATGCCGGGCGCGCACAACGTGCGGAACGCGCTGGCCTCGATGGCGGTGGCGCACGAGGTGGGCGTGGACACCCACCGGATTGCCGAAGGGCTGGCGAGCTTCAAGGGGGTCAAGCGGCGCCTCGAGGCGCTCGGCACGGTGGCCGGCGTCACCGTCTACGACGACTTCGCTCACCACCCCACGGCCATCGCCGAAACGCTGGCCGCGATGCGGGCGGCCCATCCGCGCGGCCGGATCCGCGCCGTCTTCGAGCCGCGCTCGGCCTCGTCCTGCCGCAGGGTCTTCCAGGACCAGTTCGCCGGCGCGTTCCGGGCGGCCGACGACGTGATCATCGCCGCGGTGTTCAGGGCGAACCTGCCGGAAGCCGAGCGGCTGTCGGCCGAGCAGTTGGTGGCCGACCTCAAGCGCGGCGGGATGCGCGCGCGCTACGTGCCGACCGTGCCCGAGATCGTGGACCTCTTGGTGGCCGAACGCCGCGACGACGACCATGTCGTCGTGATGTCGAACGGCGCCTTCGGGGGCATCCACGGCAAGCTGCTGGACGCGCTGGCGGCGGCGGAGAAGTAGGCAGCTTGCCCTGAGCGAGCGCGGCGAGTCGAAGGGTCGGCAGGAGGCAGCTTGTCCGCCGTCGCCCTTCGGGCTACGGCGGACAGGCGGTAGCGCAGGCCTGAAGGCCTGCGCTATCTGGGAATCCCGACAAGATCTGCAGATAGTCCAGAGCTTCAGCCCTGCGCGAGGCGTGAGGCACAAGGCGTCAGATGGCGTATGACCCGTTCGATCGCTTCGTCGAGGCATTCGGCGCCGAGCGGGTGCGCCGCGACGCCCCGCTCGCGCCGCTGACGACGTTCAGGGTCGGCGGTCCCGCGGACTGCCTGGTCGAGGTGCGCAACTCGCGGGAACTGGCGGCGGCCCTCGACCTCGCGGCGGAACTGGGAGCGGCGGCCACGGTGCTGGGCGGCGGGTCCAACGTCCTCGTCAGCGACGCGGGCGTCCGAGGCGTCGTCGTGCACGCGCACGGCGGCGAGACGGTGGTCGAAGGGGAATCGGTCGCCCGGGCGGACGCGGGCGTGCGGCTGAACGGCCTGATACGCTGGACGATCTCGCGCGGGCTTGCCGGGCTCGAGGTGTTCGCGGGCACGCCCGGGTCGGTCGGCGGCGCGGTCTCGGGCAACGCGCACTACGGCGGGCTGTCGATCGCCGAGCGGGTGCGCACGGTCAGGCTGCGCTCGGCGGAACGGCGGATCGTCGATGTGCCGGCGGCCGGGATGGCGTTTACCCACGGCCGGAGCCGGGTTCAGGAGAGCGGCGAGACGGTGCTGTCGGTGTCGTTCGAGCTGACTCCCGGCGCGGAGCCGGCGACGCTGCGCGAAGCGGCGCGGCGGTCGCTCGCCCATCGTCAGCGCACGCAGCCGCTCGGCCTCCCGAGCGCCGGCTGCGTGTTTCGGAATCCCGACCCGGCCGTCGACCGCGTGCCGGAGGGAATCCCGCCCTCGGCCGGGGCGCTCATCGACCGGGCGGGGCTCAAGGGAGCGGCGATCGGAGGCGCGCGCGTGTCGCCCACGCACGCCAATTTCATCGTCAACGAGGGAGGCGCCTCGGCGTCCGACGTCCGCCGCCTGATCGACAGGTGCCGCGACGTGGTGCGGGCGCGGTTCGGGGTGACGCTTCGCGAGGAGATTCGGCTGCTCGGGTGGTAACTGGCGAGTTGGGCGCGCGGGCGCCCAGTGAGCGTGCATGCGTGGGGGAGGCCTGTGTCCACACTACTCATCGAGGGCGGCCGGCCGCTGGCCGGGCGCGTCGTCGTCGGCGGCAACAAGAACGCGGCGCTTCCGCTCATCGCGGCGTGCCTGCTCACCGACGAGGAATGCGTCCTGACCAACGTGCCGCGCATCAGCGACGTCGAGGTGATGGCGCGCCTGCTGGCCGATCTCGGCGCGACGGTGGAGGGAATCGGCACCGATACGCTGCGCATCCGGTGCGAGCGCGTCGAGCGGGACGAGCCCCAGAGCGGCCTCGTCGGGCGCCTGCGGGGTTCGGTGCTGCTGCTCGGACCGCTGCTCGCGCGGCGGGGCCGCGCGAGGCTGGCGCCCCCGGGAGGGGACTTCCCGGCGCGCCGCACGATCGCGATGCACCTGGGCGCATTGCGCGCGATGGGGGCGCAGGAGCTCGAGGGCGAGGGGCACGTGCTCGAAACGCCCAAGGGGCTGTCCGGGGCTTCGATGTATCTCGAAGAAGCCTCGGTCACGGGGACGGAGACGGCCCTGCTGGCCGCGGCTGCCGCCACCGGCGTCACCGAAATCCGTCACGCGGCGTGCGAGCCCCACGTCGTCGAGTTGTGCGGGTTCCTGCGGAAGATGGGCGCCTCGGTCTCGGGCGAAGGGACGCACACGATCCGCGTGGAGGGCGCGGCGCGGCTGAAGGGCGCCGCCCACAGGCTGAACGGCGACTACATCGAGGCCGGGAGTTGGGCGGTCGTCGCGGCGGTGACCGGCGGAACGATCGACGTCGAGGGGGCGCGTGCGGAGGACATCGAGGTCGTCGCGTCGGTGCTGCAGCGGATGCAGGTGCGCTGCGAGTTCGACGACTCGAGACTGAGGGTGGACGCGTCCACGCCGGCCGGCGGCTCGCGGATCGTCACGGGACTGTGGCCCGGCGTGCCGAGCGACCTCATCAGCCTCATCACCGTGCTGGCCACTCAGGCGGCCGGCCGGACGCTGCTCCACGACTGGATGTACGAGTTGCGGCTGTTCGCGCTGGAGCAGTTGAGCGGGATGGGGGCGGACCTCTTCCTCTGCGACCCGCACCGGATCATCGTGACCGGCCCGCGCCGGCTGCGCGGCCGCACGCTCGACACGCGCGACCTGCGGTCGGGCATGGCGCTGGCGGCTGCGGCCCTCGCGGCCCAGGGGCAGAGCCGCCTCGGGCCGCTCGAGACGGTCGAGCGGGGCTACGCCGACCTCACCGCGCACCTCCAGGCCCTCGGCGCGCAGGTCAGTCGCGAGGCGTAGGCAGCAGGCGCAGGCCTAAAGGCCTGCGCTATCTGAAGAGATACCCAGATACCGCAGGGCTTTAGCCCTGCGCGAGGCGTGCGGCGTAAGGCGTGCGGCGTGCGGCGTAAGGCGTAAGGCGTAAGGCGTGAGGCGCGAGGCGTTCGCCCCTCACCGTTTCGTCG
This sequence comes from uncultured Acidobacteriota bacterium, assembly GCA_963776495.1. GTDB lineage: Bacteria > Acidobacteriota > Vicinamibacteria > Vicinamibacterales > Fen-181 > FEN-299. Next base: position 1,223,708 of record CAVZMW010000006.1, read on the forward strand.
AATCGGTCACGACGTCGACGCCGCGCGGCACCTTGAAGGTGAAGTCCTTGTCCGGTATGCCGACGTTCTCGCGCATCCGCGTGAACACGAACGTCGAGGTCCCGCCCTGCGAGTCGGTCGTGACGAGGCTCCTGATCTGAAGACTCGCGCGGTCGAGCACCAGGATGATCCAGTCGTAGTCGCGCTGCGGCCTGGTCGGCACCAGCTTCAGCGCGACCTCCGTGGGGGCGACCGCGGGAGCCGCGGGGAGCGAGGGCGCGAAATCGCGGAGGATGTTCCCCTTGCCCGCGAGGAACAGCGCCGGGCTGCTCGCGTCGTCCGCCGCGACCACCTGGCTGACGACGACCTGGCGATCTTCGGGGACGTACCGACCAGAGCGTCCGGCCGTCCGACACGAACTCCTTCTTCTCGGGGCTCTCGTAGACCCACCGCATCATGCCCGGCTTCTTGACGAGCAGCGTCCCGCGCTCGACGAGTTTCTTGCCGAGCACGCCGCCTTCGTAGAGGTGCTCGAAGTCGGCGGAGAAGTCGCGGATCCGCTCGTAGCGCCGCTGGAGATCGCGCGCGAGATCGGCGGCGGTGGCAGGTGGCTGCCAACTCGAGAGCGGGGCCGCAGAAAGCACGACGAGAAGGGCGATCACAGCGGGCATCGGTGGTCTCTGGCTCCACGATAGCACGGCTCGCGGCCCGCGGCTTGCGGCCGGCTCTCCGAGCCCGCCGATCACCGGCCGGCCGCCGCGCGCACGACGAACCGCGGTTGCGGCGCGAACAGGCCCCCGGACCACGCGCGGAGCGTGGCGCGGCCCTGGCCGTCGAGCGCGACGAGCGACACGCCGCGGTCGAGTGTCATCTCGTGGCGCCGGTTGACAATCACGTGGCCGAATCCCGCGCGGCGGATCGTGTCGTCGGGCAGCCAGCACTCGAACCTGACATCGACGTCCTCCCCGCCGATGGCCGCGCTGGCGCGGAACGGGAACCTGCCCGCCTGGCGCAGCAGCGGGGCCTCGCCGACACGGCCGGCGACGACGACGAACCGGCCGCGCGGAAGGGCGCCGGCGGCGAGGCCCAGCCGCCGGGCGGCCGCGTCGAGATCCGCCCGGTCGAAAGGCCAGCCCGGGTAGGGCTCCATGACGGTCAGCACGTAACGCGTGCCCGGCGCTAGCGCGGCGACGCGGTCGGCGAGGGACGGCACGGGCACGCGGGGATCCTGCTCGACCGTGTAGAGGCCGCCGTACAACTGCCGAACCATCCCGGCGGCACCCTCGGTGAGCAGCACGGTTCTTCCCAGTTCGGCGTTGCGCGAGACGAGGATCGGGAAGTAGAGCAGCGCGTCGGGGAGGTCGAAGACGACCAGGTCCGGCCGCGTGTACTTCATGTAGTAGTCGAAGCCGTTGTGCAGTTCCCACTCCATGTCGGTGCCGAGGATCTCGCGCCCGCCGTCCATGCCCGCGGTGATCCGGTCGTAGAACTCTGTCGGCTCCCTGTCGCGGCTCCGATCCATCGCCGGGAAGGTGTCGTAGGCCCGCCAGGCAGGGTAGGCGAGAAGCGCAAGGCCTACGAGCCACGCGGCGGCCGGCCGTCGCCCGTGAATCCGCATCGCCCAGGCGAGCCATCCCGCCCCGCAGCCGGCGGCCAGCGCGAACGCCCAGTGCGCGGGCAGGTAGAAGACGTGCGTGTCGCCGACGTTGTAGGTGAACGCGAAGGCCCAGTTGACCAGCCACAGGACGAAGAGCACCAGGCCCAGCCGCCAGCGGCGCCACAGCAGCCACGCGAAGCCGGCCGCGCCGGCGAGGATGCCCGGGATGCCGAACTGCTGCCGCAGGTCGAACCACGACATCGCGAACCGGTCCGGCAGCATGGACCACGTGATCCCGTCCACCATCGTGGCGCGCCAGTCGGCCTTGGTGACGTCGAACCAGAACGTGCGGAGGTAGCCGGTCCAGGTCCCGCCAGGCGAATCGAACACGAGGAACGCCATGTTCCAGGCGTACTGCAGCGCGAAGAGCGCCGCGACGGCGAGCGCGAGACCGATCACGCGCGGGCGCAGCACCGTCGTCGGGCCGCCCGGGGCGGCCAGCAGGACGAACAGCGCGAACCCTGGCAGCAGCAGGATCATCTGCAGGTGGTTGCCGAAGCCCAGCGCGTAGACCGCGAAGAAGAGGACGAGGCGGGGAAGCGTCGGGCGGCGGCGCCAGGCCAGCAGCGCCAGCAGGCAGGCGCTCGCCACCAGCAGGTGCAGCGCGTACACCTCGGCGATGATGGCCTGCGACCAGAACGTGTACGAACCGGCGAGGAGGAGCCCCGCCACGAGGCCCGCGATGAGCGTGCCTCCCAGTTCCGCGCCGACGAGCACCACGAGGCCGGCCGCCAGTGCGGCCGCGATGGCCAATCCGAGGTTGACGGCGCGCGCGGGTTCGACGGGCAGCAGGTGGACCAGCGACCCGTTCAGCGCGTAGTAGAGCGGGTAGCCCTGGCGCGGGACGAGCGCGCGCTCGCCCGAGATCGTCTCGAACGACGCCGTGTCGCCGAGTTCCTGGCCGGGGAGCAGCGTCTCGAAGTAGACGCAGAAGGCGACGGCCGCCAGGAGCACGGCGGCCACGACGCGCGCGCGGGCAAAGAGCACGGTTCGGTTCGTGAGGTCAGGCCTTGGCCGGAGGCGGCGCCGCCTTCGGCGCGCTCTTGGTGTCGACGGGGAAGTTGGCGCCGGCCCAGTCGGCGATGCCGCCCTTGAGCACCGCCACCTTGAAGCCGCGGCCGATGAGATCGACGGCCACGCCGGAGCCGGTGATCTCGTTCGGATCCGAGTCGTAGACGACGACATCGCGGTCACGCGGCAGTTTCGCGGCGTCGACCGCGCCCGCCATCATGCGCAGGGCTCCCGGCAGCGTCACCGTGCTGTGTTCGTACCAGGTACTTGAGGCGGACGTCGAGAATCGTCGGCCGGGCGGAGGGGTCCTCGCTCTCGAGCCGCAGCTTGAGTTCTTCCTTGGTGATGCGGGGAACAGGCATGCGGTATTGTCCCCGCGGCGCGCTGGCACAGTCAAGCTCCGGGGGGCGCCTCCTGGGGCCGACGGCGGACGGCCGACGGCTGAAGGCCAAGTCCGCCGCCAAGCGGCCCGCACTCGAATTGCTCGCGCCGAGGAGGGCATGTTAGAATCTAAAGTCTTGTCGGGGCACCGACGGGATTTCTACAGAGTGGGCGGCTAGCTCAGCTGGGAGAGCGCCGCGTTCGCAACGCGGAGGTCGCAGGTTCGAGCCCTGTGCCGTCCACCAACCTTCGCTCACCTGCGCGTCCCTCACGCGCGTGCTCGGTGAGCTACGGTTCGCAAGCCAGCCTTCGCTCATGAATGCAGGCGAAGGCTGTCCGCCGTAGCAAGGCGAGGAGAAGATCGAGCCGGAGCATTGCAAAGGTGGACTTTCCTTCGCCAGCGAACGAGCTACGGCTGGCAAGCCAACATCTTCCTCAGCAGAGCGGCGCTCGATCCGCCCGCACGTCCCGTTCGCCACCCGTTCGCCTTGCGTCCCGGCTTCTCCCAGCGTAGCCTGTAGCGGGTCGGGCGGCGGCGCATCGCCTCGTGGCCCGTCCCTCCGCGCGGCCCATCGATTCCCTGACGCGGCTTGGTATCTTCACCCGCCCAACAGTCGTTCGAGCGGATGAATCACGGGAGGGAGCATGGCCAGGAGATTCAACGTCGTCTCGGCCCTGTGCCTGATGGCAGTCCTCGCGATGTCCGGCTGCGGCGGCAACGCCCTCGCCCCGCAATTCCAGCCGCAGGTCGCGAATGTAGCCGACAACTTCCAGTTTCAGACCACCGGCATCGCCAACATCACGCAGGAACTCCACTACACATGGTCGAACAGCGGACTCTTGGCCAGCATCAATCACGCCTCCGCGATCACCGCCGGCACCGCAACCCTGACGATCAGGGACTCCGCCGGTACGCTGGTGTACTCGGGCGCGCTGGCCTCCAGCGGCACGGTCACGACGAGTCCCTCCGGCGCCGCCGGGAGCTGGAGCATCACCGTTACGCTCACCCACGCGAGCGGGACGATCAACTTCCGAGTCCAGAAGTTGTGAGGGGTGCCGAACCCCTTTGGTGGACGCCGGCCCTCCCGGAGAGCGTTGCGTGTGTCGACGATCGCATTCGTCATCTGCGAACCGCCGTCCCCGGCCGCCAGCCGAGCCCGAGGTTGAGAATCCGCTGGAGCAGTTCCTCGGTACGAGACGCTCGCGTGCTCGGCCGCCTCCGCGAAGTCCTCGCCGTACGCCAGCTGGGGGTTGGGGTTGGCTTCGAGCACGTAGACCCGCCCGCCGGCGTCGAGCCGGAGATCGATCCGCGCGTACCCGCTCAGGTCGAGCGTGCGGAACACCCGCTTGCAGAGACGCTGGATGCGCTGGGCCGTGTCGGCCGGCAGGTCGGCCGGGCCCGTCATGATGCCGTACTTCTCGCGGTAGGCGTCGTTCCACTTCACCCGCGCGCTGGCGATGCGGTACCCGCGCTCCGGCATCTGGGCGAAGTTCATCTCCCAGACGGGAAAGACCGTCAGCCTGAAGTTCCCCATCACGCCGACGTACAGTTCGCGGCCGTCGATGTAGCGTTCGACGATCGCGTCGGTGCCGATACTCCGGTGGATGAACTTGACGCGCTCCCGCAGCGCGTCGGTGTCGTCCACGACCGACGCCTGCGAGATCCCGATCGAGGCCTCCTCGGTGAGCGACTTGACGATGAGAGGGAACTGCAGCCGTTTCTGGATCCGGGGCACCCGGCCGATGCGGACGACGGCGAAGTCCGGCGCCGGGATGCGGTGGTAGGCGAGCAGCGTCCTCGCCAGCGCTTTGTCGCGCGCCAGCATGAGGCCGCGCGGGTTGCAGCCGGTGTACGGCGCCTTCATCAACTCCAGGTAGCTCACCACGTGCTGGTCGAACACGCCGATCTCGCTGAAGCTCTCCATCAGGTTGAAGACGATCTGCGGCTCGAAGTCCAGGAACGCCTGCCGGACGACGCCGAGTTCGTCCTTGACGCCCACCTTTCGCACCAGATGGCCCATGCCCTCGAGGTGCGAGACGACGTCGAACTCCATCTTCCAGGGGACGTTGATCACGTCGAGCCCGTCGGTGTCGTCCGGCGGCATCAGGTAGTCGTGCATCAGGGCGAGGACCCGGAGCGGTTTCATAGGGCCAGCCTGTGCCTGCCGCTGTGCAGGTGATTCACGGTCTGGGCGGTCAGCAGGGCGGTGAAGTCCAGCTGCGCGCGATCTTCCGGGCCCGCGACGCGCAGGCCGAGTTCCTCGCTGCGCCTGATGATGTTGGTGATGACCTGATCGATCGTGTACTGCTTCTCACCCGTGTAGCGGGCGACCCGCCGCCGGACCTCCCTGCGGAACCGCGCGATGAACGCCGCCGCCGTGGGGTTCGAGCCGAACTCCGGGCCGTCCGAGAACAGCCGTCTCAGGTCCCGGTCGAAGAAGTCCGGGTAGTCCACGCCGTACTTCGCCCGCTTGCGCTGGTAGTGCGTCCTGAGCGTGCGCCGGATGCGCGACAGGGGATCGACCGGCTTGCCCGGCGCGACGATCGGATCGCGGGGCCCGATCTCGCGCATCAGGTCATCCATGTACTCGAGCTTCCGGAGCGCCGGCCAGCCCTCGTAGCGCTGGCGCCACTGGGAACCGGGCGTCAGCCACACCGCGAACGTCTCGGCGAAGTCCTCGGCGGGATGGCTCTGCGCGTACCACGACTCGAGGTGCACCACGAAACTCCGGCTGTAGGGGCGCGGCGTGTAGTCCTCGGGGTACGGTTCGGCGGAGCTGCCGAACAGGGCCTGGCGGCGCCTGCGCCGCTGCAAGTGGTACGCGTTGTCGATGGCGTGGCCGGTCTCGTGGCGCAGGATCCGAAGGCACCATTCCGGCGTGCCGCCTTCGACGTCGAGCATCTGGTTCTCTTCGAGCTTGGCCAGTCGAGGGTGGGACAGGTAGAACGGCACGGCGATTCCCGGTTCGCCATCCGGCGTGAACCACTCGTCGGAGAGCCAGAAGTGCGGCCGGAACCGGATCTGGTGTGCCTCCAGGTCCTCCAGCAGCGCATCGAGCATCTCGCGCAGCCACGGGGAGGACTCCAGGCTCAGTCCCAGGTCGCACATCCTGATGTCGAGCAACTGCTCGTCGGGCAGCGACGGCCAGGCGCCGGCGATCGAGGGTGCCGGCTCGGCGACGAGCGGACCGTTCTCGCGTCTGGTGGTGGTGGACATCGGAGTCCCGCCGGTGGCAACGCCCACCCGAAGCGTGCCACAAGGTCCACCCGCGCGCAATGGGCAGGGCGTCGCCCGGGCTAGCCCTGGTCTGCCGCGGCGGCCGGCCCCGCGCCGTCCAACTCCCCGTCGATGTACGCCGCGATTCGCTCCCGGCTCCACAGGTGGTCGTCGTTCAGGTGGATGATCAGGGTGTCGAGGAAGTGCCGCTTGATGCACCCCGGCTCCGGGCACCTGCGAACGCGGTCGTCGAGGCAGGCGAAGAACTTGTAGATCCCTTTCGGGCGGATCCCGGTCGCGTCGGTGGGCAGACGGTAGAGGCCTTCGTAGGCCGACCCGAGCGCGTCCGAGCGATCGCTCCCCTCGAAGTAGGCGCCGAACATCTGCTCGTGCCGGCGCCGGGCCCCTCGCCGGATGGCGTCGGCCAGTTCCTGTTCGTCGGCCCGAATCGTCCTGTTCATACAAGTCTCCTGCAAGGTAGTATGACAAACTCGTGCCAGCACGGATGAGCCGAAAAGGGGCCGAAAACCTCGCGACCGCGCGTCGTGGATGCCCGTCGCGCCGGCCCGACATCCCGCCATCGGACACTGCCTGTTCGTCTCCGGGCGGCCCCTCGGCGTCGTGCGCCCTTGCCGCCGTCCGCGGCCGGCGGTAACCGCCGGCCGCCGATCCGTCATATCCTATCGAGGACGGAGGTCCGCCTTGGTGCTGAGCGCTGCGCTGATCTCTCTCGCCATCCTTGTCCCGGCGTCCGACCAGCAGCCGGCCGCTCCCGACGCCAGTCCGCCGTACTCTCTGGACGGGGTCAGGAAGGCTGCGTCGCGCCCGGCGCGCCCGTCGGTCGAGCCCGGTCCGGTCGAGCGTCAGATCTCCCGGTATCGTCTTGCCGTCGATACCCAGCAGGTGACGTCCCGCCCCTGCTCGCAGCTCGTGATCGTCTGCCAGCCCTTGTGGAAAGTCGGTGGCGCCGTGACCTGGAACGACGAGTTCCTGGGCATGACCTACCGGAACCTCGGGTTCCCGTACAACACGGCGCCGGGCAACAAGGACCGGGTGATGGCCGCGGCCTCCAGCGTCGGCTTCGCCCTGGCCTTTCAGGGCGTTGCCAACCTGGTTCACCAGACCGTCTCGAACTCACGCCAGAAGAAGGTCAAGAAGATCCAGGCCGAAATCGCGGCCGAGCTGGCGGCGCTCGATCGCGCCAACCAGGCCGCCCGCCAGTCGGACCCCGAGGTCAAGAAGACGCCGCGGTGACCTGGCCCGCGGACTCCACCTTGACGACCACGGCCGTGATGTCGTCGTGCTGGGGCTCCTCGCCGGCGAACGCGCGCGCGCACCGGAAGATGCTCTCGGCGACATGGCAGGCAGAGTCCCCCATGCGGGCACTCACGCACTCGATGACCCTCTCCGTCCCGTACGGCTCGTCGGCCGTCGTGCTGGTCTCGGTCACGCCGTCGGTGACCAGCATGATGAGCGATCCCGGCGCCAGGTTGACGCCCGCGCTGGTGAACTCGCAACTCGGGAAGAGCCCCATCGGCGGGCCGGTGGCGCCCATCGGGAAGTCCACCGCGCCGCGCTCGTTCAGCACGAACCCGGGCACGTGGCCGGCGCTCGCGTAGGTGAGCGCCCTGGCGTCCGGAGCGATCCGCAGGAGCAGCAGCGTCACGAAGCGATTGCCCTCGAGGTCGGACGCCAGCATGGCGTTGACGCGGGTCAGTATCTGGCCGACGTCCAGTTCCATCGCGGCGAACGAGCGCACGTAGGCCCGCGTCATCGTCATGACCAGGGCCGAGCCCAGACCGTGCCCGCTCGCGTCGCCGATGGCGACGTAGAAACCACCGCCGGGCGCCGAGATGAAGTCGAAGTAGTCGCCCCCGGTCTCGGCGGCCGGATGCGCGGCGGCGGCGATGTCGAGGCCCGGCACCGACAGGCCCACCTTGTAGAACTGCTGCTGGACTTCGCGGGCCAGGCGGACGTGCACCTCCCGCTCGTGCTGCCGGCGCACTTCGGTGGTGTCCCTGAGCACCGAGACGAAGTGGGCGATGGTCCCGTCGTCGGCCGTGATCGGCGTGATCGTTTGCGAGGCCCAGTAGATCTCCCCCGACTTCCTCCGGTTCACGAGCGTTCCCCGGTACGGGCGGCCGGCGAGGATCTCCTCCCAGAGCGCCTTGTAGAACTCCGGCGGGTGCTGTCCCGACTTGAGGATCCGCGGCGTCTGGCCGACGGCCTCGTCCCAGGTGTAGCCGGTCGTGACCTCGAACGCGGGATTGACGTACTCGATGATCCCGTCCCGGTCGGCGACCATGACGCCGTCGGCGGTCTGCTCCACGGCCCGGGAGAGGAGCGCGATCCGGTCGAGGGCATCGCGCCGCTCGGCTTCCGCGCGGCGCTGCTCGGTGATGTCGTTGACCATGGCGAGCACGCCGCCGAAGCTCCCATCGGCCTTGAACGACGGCGTGGTGCACACGCGCACCCACAGCTCGGAGCCGTCCTTCCTGCGAAACCGGTCCTCGATGACCTCGCTGACGCCGCGTTTCCGGCGGGCCAGGACGGCGCGCTTCCGCTCCACGTCCTGCTCGAACAGGAAGTCGAGCACCGGCCTGCCCAGCATCTCGCCAACGGTCAAGCCCAGCATCTCCGCCATCCGTCGATTGACGAAACACGTGAGCAGGTCCGAGTCCAGCATCCAGATGCCTTCGGTCGCGGTGTCGGCGATGTCGCGGTAGCGCTGCTCCCCCTCCCGGCGCGCCTCGCGCTCCACCTCGCTCCGGATGAGTTCGGTCCGCTCGCTCACCAGGGCGGCGACCGACAATCCGGAGACGGCGATCACGCCGAGAAAGGACTGCAGCAGGGCCGCGTTCCGCAGGGGAGTGGTCAGGACGAACGGTCCCGAGCCGCGGGCGGTTTCCCACACGGCGATGCCGGTGATGAACAGGGCCACCGATGCCGCCCCGGCCGTCTCGAACCTAATCGCTCCCCAGATGACGAACGGCAGGACACCCAGGGCCAGCACGTCGCCGCCGGCATTGAGGCCCAGTCGCCCTTCGAAGATCAGGGCGCAGACGATAATGGCGCCGAACGACAGGCCGGCCAGTTCCAGGAGTCGAAGGCGTTCGCGAACCCTCAGCAACTGGCCGAACGTCAAGACCAGCGGCGCGACGATGAGGACCCCCATGGCGTCGCCAAGCCACCACATCACCCACGCCGACCCGAGACTCGACCAGGCATCGACCCTTGTGAAATACAGGACGGAGACGCCGACGGTCGCGCTGATCGCGGTGCCGCCCAGCGCGCCCAGGACGACGAACACCATCGCATCCCGAAGGCGCGCGAGAGACACGTCGAAGCCGGGGAGGCGCCGCAGCAACCAGGCGCCCACCAACGGCCCGCCCGCGTTTCCCAGGGCCATGCCGACCGACGCGAGGTGGGGGACCGGGCTCAGGAAATTGACGAGGAAGGCGCCGATCGCGATGGCCGGCCAGACGCGGTAGCCGATGAGCAGCGTGGCGGCCAGCGCGATGCCGGCCGGGGGCCAGATGGGCGAGACATTGCCGCTGGTGAACGGGACGGCGAGTCCGATCCGCCCCGCCAGGAAGTAGGCGACGAGAACCAGCGCGAACTCGGGAAGATACCTTGCCCTGCGTCCACCCTGCAATCGCGCCGGATATGTGGTGACGTCCACTGATGCCTCGGCCTGGCCCCTTCAGAATCGGGACCGCGGACACTCAACAGACTGTCGTCAACTCAGCTTGGGCCCAAGTCCTCATCCTACCGAACTGGTGCGGGAATGACAACGGAACCGGCCGGGCCCCCGGAAACCGGTCGCGTCGGCCGGTCACGTCAGCCTCCTGATGGCCATGATCGTGAGGTCGTCCTCCCGCCGCCCCGCGCCCCTGAAGGCCGCGAGGTCGGCGAGACAGGCGGCGACGAGCCCGCCCGGCGTCTCGCCGGCGTGCGCGAGCGCGGTCGCCATCACCCGGTCCGCCCCGTACTGGTTCCCCTCGTCGCCGGTCGCCTCGCTCAAGCCGTCGGTGTAGAGCAGGAGCGAATCTCCGGGCGCGAGCGTCGCCCGGCGGGAGGCGAACTCCTCGACGCAGAACATGCCCACCGGCAGGCTCGTGGCTTCGATCGTCGTCGGCCGCGCGTCGTGCAACAATACGGGCGGGCAATGCCCGGCGTTCAGGATTTCCACCTCGCCGGCCGCCCCGAGGCGGCCGCAGACCAGCGTGGCGTAGTGGCTCGACATCGTGCTCTCGCAGAACACGCGGTTGGCCCGGGCCATCATCTGGCCGAGGGAGAGACCGAGGTCGGCCAGCGTGCGCATGCTCGCGTGCAGGTGCGCCATGAGCATCGACGCCGCCACGCCCTTGCCGGAAATGTCGCCGACCAGGAAGATCAGGTCGGCGTCGCTCCCGCCGGCCGGGCGGATGACGTCCACGTAATCGCCGCTGACGCTCGAGAGCGGGTCGTACTGGTAGGCGACCTGCCAGCCGCCGACGGTCATCGCCGCCGGCGGCAGCAGCGCCGCCTGGACCCGGGTCGCCAGGTCCAGGTCGCGTTGGAGCGCGCGCGATTCGGATGGCGAGAGGTGGTCCAGGCAGAATCGGGTGAGGGGGTCCGCCTCGAGGCGGTCCGGCTCGATCGTGTCGTGGCAGACTTCACAGAGGCCGTACGTGCCGGCCGCGAATCGGGCGAGCGCGTCGTCGATCTGGCTCAGGACGTCTTCGAGTTGGGGGGCCGGCCCGCTTCGCGCGATCAGGCCCTCGACCCGCTCCCTCCGTTCGACGAGCAGCGCGCGGGCGTCGGTCATCGCCATCGCCACGGGTCACCTCCTTGCTTGGTCGATCGTTTCATGTTACCGCGGTTCTTCGGGACTGCGCACGGCGCCGAGAACGGCCGACGGCGGGGTCTCTCCCGGGGCCGGCAGTCGAGTCGCGCCAGATGCGCTATTCTGATGTGACGAAGGGCAAGCGCGGAAACATCTCCAGATCGAAGGGATGGGCCACGTGTCGGACCTTCAATCAGATGCCCTGGTGTTCTTTGGCGCCACGGGAGACCTGGCCTACCGGCAGATCTTCCCGGCGCTCCAGGCGATCATCCGCCGGACCGCGTGGGACGTTCCGATCGTCGGGGTGGCGAAATCGACCATCGATTTGGCCGGCCTCCGCACCCGCGCGCACGAGAGTCTCGCCCAGCATGGGGGCGTAGACCCCGACGCGTTTGGCAGGCTCGTGGCGCACCTCCAGCTGGTCAACGGCGACTACCGCGACCCGGAGACCTTCCAGCAGCTGAAGCAGGCGCTCGGCAGCGCGTCCCGACCCCTCTACTACCTCGCGATCCCGCCGGCGCTGTTCTCGACGGTCATCCAGGGGCTCGGCGCCCCGGGCCTGGCCAACGGGGCGCGGGTGGTCGTCGAGAAACCGTTCGGGCGCGACCTGGCGTCCGCGCGCGAGCTCAATCGCATCGCGCAGGCGGTGTTCCCGGAGGACTCGATCTTCCGCATCGATCACTTCCTCGGCAAGGAAGCGATCATGAACATCCTGTACTTCCGGTTCGCGAACTCGTTCCTCGAGCCGATCTGGAATCGCAACACGATCGCCAGCGTGCAGGTCACGCTGTCGGAGAATTTCGGCGTCGGGAGCCGGGGCGCCTTCTACGAGACCGCGGGCTGCCTGCGCGACGTCATCGAGAACCACCTGTTCCAGATCGTCGCCCTGTTGGCGATGGAGCCGCCGTCCTACCGGGGGTTCGGCGCCGTCCATTCCGAGAAGGCCAAGGTGTTCCAGGGCATGCGGCCGCTGCGGTCCGAGGACGTCGTGCGCGGGCAGTACGCCGGCTACCGGCAGGAACCTGGCGTGGCGAGCGACTCGGACGTCGAGACCTATTGCGCCGTGCGGTTGTTCATCGACTCGTGGCGCTGGGAAGGGGTGCCGTGGTACCTCCGGTCCGGCAAGTTCCTGGCCGAGACCGCGGCCGAGGTCCTGGTGCAACTCAAACCGCCGCCGCAGAAGCTGTTCGCCGATTCGGCGCCGGCGACCGGGCGGACCAATTACCTGCGATTCAGGCTGTCCCCGAGTTCCGCCGTGGCCCTCGCCGCCCGGGTGAAGTGCGCGGGGAAGGAATTCGTCGGCGACCAGCGGGAGCTCTACCTGGTCGAGCAGCAACCGGGCGAAGAGGCACCCTACGAGCGGTTGCTCGAGGACGCGATGGCCGGGAACGGAGCGCTCTTCACCCGCGAGGACGCCGTCGAGGCGGCGTGGGAAGTCGTCGACCCGGTCCTCGCCACCCACTCGGCGGTCATCCCATACGGTCGAGGGAGCTGGGGCCCTGCCGAGGCCGACGCGCTCATCGCCCCGGACGGGTTCTGGCACAACCCGTTGCCCGAGCGGGCACGACCATGCTAGCGCCGCACGAGGTCGTCTTTCTCCTGGACGTGGACAACACGCTGCTCGACAACGACCGCGTGCTGGTCGATCTCCGGGATCACCTCACGCGCGAGTTCGGACCGGGGATCCGGGACCGGTACTGGGCGATCTTCGAGGCGCTGCGGGCCGAGCTGGGCTACGCCGACTACCTGGGCGCCCTGCAACGCTACCGGCTGGAGGACCTGAACGACCCACGGCTGCTGCTGATGTCGTCGTTCCTGGTGGATTACCCGTTCGAGGCGCGGCTCTATCCCGGCGCGCTCGACGCCGTCGCGCGCCTGCGCGCGTGGGGCCCGACCGTCATCCTGTCGGACGGCGACGTCGTCTTCCAGCCGCGGAAGGTGCGGCGCTCGGGTCTGTGGGACGCGGTCGAGGGGCGGGTGCTGATTTACATCCACAAGGAGCAGATGCTCGACAGCGTCGCGCGGTGCTACCCGGCCCGACATTACGTCATGGTGGACGACAAGTTGCGCATCCTGGCGGCGATGAAGGACCGCTGGCGGGACCGGCTGACGACGGTGTTCCCGCGCCAGGGGCATTACGCGCTCGACCCGAAGATCGCCGCGGAGTATCCGCCGGCCGACATCGCCATCGACCGCATCGGCGATCTCGCCGGGCTCGATCGCCGGGCGCTCGTCGGCGACGTGGAGGCCGGTCGGGCGAAACAGGAGACGCCATGAGGGCGACACAACGACTTCACGATCTCGGCCAGCGTCTGTGGCTCGACAACATCACCCGCCGGTTGCTGACGAGTGGCACGTTGAGCCGGTACATCGCCGAGTACTCCGTCACCGGCCTGACGTCCAACCCCACGATCTTCGACAAGGCCATCAGGGAGGCGGGCGCCTACGACGACACCATCCAGCGGCTGGCCCGCGCGGGCCGGTCCGGCGACGGGCTGTTCTTCGAGCTGGCGCTCGAGGACCTGACGCGTGCCGCCGACCTGCTGCGCCCGGTCCACGAGGCCAGCGGCGGGATCGACGGCTGGGTCTCGCTCGAGGTGTCCCCGCTGCTGTCGGCCGACACAGCCGGCACCATCAGGACCGCGGCGCAACTGCATCGACGGGCGGGCCGTCCCAATCTCTTCATCAAGATCCCGGGCACGCCCGAGGGCCTGCCGGCGATCGAGGAGACCGTGTTCGCGGGCGTGCCGGTGAACGTCACGCTGCTCTTCTCGCGCGAGCAGTACCTCGCCGCCGCCGGTGCGTACATGCGTGGCATCGAACGGCGCATGGCCGCCGGCCTCGACCCGAACGTCGCCTCGGTGGCCTCGATCTTCGTCAGTCGCTGGGACGTGGCGGTGAAGGACACGGTTCCCCCGGCACTGCGCAATCGTCTTGGGATCGCGGTCGCCGAGCGCACTTACCAGGCGTATCTCGAGACGCTGGCCTCGCCTCGCTGGGTCGCCCTCGCCGGCGCCGGTGCCCGGCCGCAGCGCCTGCTGTGGGCCAGCACCGGGACCAAGGACCCGGGCGCCCCGGACACGCTCTACGTCGAAGCGCTCGCGGCGCCGGCCACCATCAACACGATGCCCGACAGCACGCTGCTCGCCTTCGCCGATCACGGACGCCTCGGCGGCGAACTGCCGGCCGACGGCGGGGACGCCGCCGCGGTGCTCGCCGAGTTCGCGACGGCCGGGGTGGACGAGGCGGCGCTCGCCGGCGTCCTCCAGCGCGAGGGTACGTTGTCGTTTGCGAAGTCGTGGAACGACCTGATGGAGTGCATCGCGTCGAAGAGCGCCCTGCTGAAGGACGCGCCTCGCCCGGAGGAGATGTGAGCGTGAGTACCAGTCCGTCGTCGCCGGCACAGCCGCTGACCGCCCGCCTGGCCTGGAAGGCGCTGGAGGCGCATTTCCACGCGACGCGCCACGCGCACCTGCGCCAACTGTTCGCCGACGATCCGGGGCGCGGCGAGCGATTCGCGGTCGAAGCCGCCGGCCTCTACCTCGACTACTCGAAGAACCGCATCACCGCCGAGACGATCCCGCTGCTGGTGCGCCTGGCCGAGGAGTGCGGCCTGCGCCGGCGCATCGACGCGATGTTCGGCGGCGAGAAGATCAACGCCACCGAAGATCGTGCCGCGCTCCACGCCGCCCTGCGCGCCGCCGACGGGGACCGGTTCGTCGTGGACGGCGTGGACGTCGTGCCCGAGGTGCACGCCGTGCTCGACCGCATGGCCGCCTTCGCGCGCCGGGTGCGCGACGGAGAGTGGCGGGGCTACACCGGCAAGCGGATCCGCCACGTCGTCAACATCGGCATCGGCGGCTCCGACCTCGGGCCGGTGATGGCCTACGAAGCGCTGCGTCATTACAGCCAGCGCGACATGACCTTCCGCTTCGTGTCGAACGTGGACGGTACCGACTTCGTCGAGGCGACGCGCGAGGTCGAGCCCGATGAGACGCTGTTCGTCATCTGTTCGAAGACCTTCACGACGCTCGAAACGCTGACCAACGCCCGCGCGGCGCGCGCCTGGACGGTGCGCGCGCTGGGCCACGAGCGGGCCGTGCGACAGCACTTCGTCGCCGTCTCGACCAACGCCGACGAAGTCGCGGAGTTCGGGATCGACACCGCGAACATGTTCGGCTTCTGGGACTGGGTCGGCGGGCGCTATTCGATGGACTCGGCCATCGGGCTCTCGACGATGCTGGCGGTGGGGCCCCAGAACTTCCGGGCGATGCTGGCGGGCTTCCGCGCGATGGACCAGCACTTCCGCACGGCGCCGTTCGACCGCAACCTGCCGGTCCTGATGGGGCTGCTCGCCGTCTGGTACAACAACTTCTTCGGCGCCCAGACGGTTGCCGTGCTGCCCTACGACCAGTACCTCAAGCGGTTCCCGGCGTACCTGCAGCAACTGACGATGGAGAGCAACGGCAAGCACGTCACGCTCGACGGCGCGCGGGTCGGGCACGCGACCTCGCCCGTCTACTGGGGCGAACCGGGCACGAACGGGCAGCACTCCTTCTACCAGTTGATCCACCAGGGCACCCGGCTCATCCCGTGCGATTTCATCGGGTTCTGCCGGACGTTGAATCCGCTCGGCGACCAGCACGACCTGCTGATGGCGAACCTGTTCGCGCAGACCGAGGCGCTGGCCTTCGGCAGGACGGAGGACGAAGTCAGAGCCGACGGAACACCGGGCTGGCTGGCGCCGCACCGCGCGTTCGAGGGCAACCGCCCGACGAACACGATTCTCGCCGAACGCCTGACGCCGGAGACGCTCGGCCTCCTGGTGGCGCTCTACGAGCACAGCGTCTTCACCCAGGCGACGATCTGGAACATCGACCCGTTCGACCAGTGGGGCGTCGAACTGGGAAAGGTCCTGGCGAAGCGCGCCATCCCGGAACTCGAAAGCGCGGACGAGCCGGCGCTGGCGCACGACAGTTCGACCAACGCGCTCATCCGGCGCTACCGCCGGCTCAAGAGGAAGGACGATCCGAAGCCCTGACGGACAGGGCTCGGCCGGGCCTCGAGTCGCGCGGGAGAGATGGCGATGACAATCGACCCTCGGGCAGGAAAGCCGGCCGACCCGGCGATGCTGGTGGACGTCGCCAGGCTCGTCACGGCCTTTTACACCGAGATCCCGGACCCGTCGATCCCGGCCCAGAGGGTCGCGTTCGGCACCTCGGGGCATCGCGGCTCGGCGTTCGACAAGACGTTCAACGAGCGGCACGTCCAGGCCATCACGCAGGCGATCTGTCAATACCGGAAACGGCGGGAGATCGACGGTCCGCTGTTCCTTGGCATCGACACGCACGCGCTGTCGGTGCCGGCGGCCGCGAGCGCGCTCGAGGTGCTGGCGGCAAACGGCGTGGACGTCATGGTCGCGGAGCACGACGAGTACACGCCCACCCCCGCGGTGTCGCACGCCATCCTCACCTACAACCGGGGGCGCGCGAAGGGACCGGCCGACGGCATCGTCATCACGCCGTCCCACAATCCGCCGCGCGACGGCGGCTTCAAGTACAACCCGCCGAATGGCGGGCCGGCCGACACGGACGTGACCGGGTGGATCCAGGCCAGGGCCAACGATCTGCTCGAAAGCGGTCTCGAAGGTGTGAGGCGAGTCCCGTTCGAGCAGGCCGTCCGTGCCGGGACCACGCATCGGCACGACTACCTCGGCGCCTACGTGAGCGACCTCGGCCGCGTCCTCGACATGGACGCGATTCGAGGCGCGACGATCCGGATGGGGGTCGATCCCCTCGGCGGCGCCGGGGTCCGGTACCTGGGCCCGGATCGCCGAGCGCTACGGCCTCGACCTGACCGTCGTGAACGACGCCGTCGATCCGACCTTCCGGTTCATGACGGTGGACTGGGATGGACGGATTCGCATGGACCCGTCATCGCCCTACGCCATGCGGGGACTGATCGACCTGAAGGATCGGTTCGACATCGCGTTCGCGTGCGACACCGACCACGACCGGCATGGGATTGTCACGCGGAGCGCGGGATTGCTGCCGCCCAATCACTACCTCTCCGCGGCCATCTTCTACCTCTTTCAGCACCGGCCGGCCTGGGGCGCGTCCGCGGCGGTCGGCAAGACGGTCGTCAGCAGCGGGATGATCGACCGCGTCGCGGCGAAGATCGGGCGGAAGCTCTACGAGGTGCCCGTGGGCTTCAAGTGGTTCGTGGACGGACTGCTCGACGGTTCGCTGGGCTTCGGCGGGGAAGAGAGCGCCGGCGCGTCGTTCAGCCGCCTGGATGGCAGCGTCTGGACGACCGACAAG
Organism: uncultured Acidobacteriota bacterium; assembly: GCA_963776495.1. Taxonomy (GTDB): domain Bacteria; phylum Acidobacteriota; class Vicinamibacteria; order Vicinamibacterales; family Fen-181; genus FEN-299. Next base: position 1,241,101 of record CAVZMW010000006.1, read on the forward strand.
GACGGGATCGTGCCGGCCCTGCTGTCGGCCGAAATCACGGCTCGGCTGGGTCGCGACCCCGGCGAGATCTACCGCGAGCTGACGCGGGAATTCGGAGAGCCCGCCTACGACCGCGTGGAGGCGCGAGCGACCCCGGCGCAAAAGGAAGTCCTGAAGAAACTCTCTCCCCGTCAGGTCCGATCGGCCGACCTGGCCGGCGAGAAGATCCAGGCCATCGTGACCGACGCTCCCGGCAACGGCGCGCCCATCGGCGGCGTGAAGGTCAGCGCGGAGAGCGGGTGGTTCGCGGCTCGTCCGTCGGGGACCGAAGACATCTACAAGATCTACGCGGAGAGCTTCAGCGGCACGGATCACCTGGGCCGCATCCTGGAGGAGGCCCAGACGATCGTCACTGATGCACTGGCGTCCTGAAGAAGGAGTGCGAGCGATGAGCGCGAGCGAGAAGGCCCTGACTGCGGACCTGTTGCGCCGGATGGACGCGTATTGGCGCGCCGCCAACTACCTCTCGGTCGGGCAGATCTTCCTTTGCGACAATCCGCTGCTGAGGCGGCCGCTGGCGGTCGCCGACGTGAAGCGCATGCTGCTGGGGCACTGGGGCACGACGCCCGGGCAGAACTTCATCTACGTGCACCTGAACCGGGTCATCAAGAAGTACGACCTCGACATGATCTACGTCTCGGGCCCCGGGCACGGCGGCCCGGCGGTCGTGGGCCACACCTATCTCGAAGGCACCTACAGCGAGGTGTATCCCGATATCAGCCAGGACGAGGCCGGCCTGCGGAAGCTCTTTACGCAGTTCTCGTTCCCGGGGGGGATTCCGAGCCACGTCTCGCCGGAGTGCCCGGGCTCGATTCACGAGGGCGGCGAGCTGGGGTACTCGCTCAGTCACTCGTTCGGGGCAGCGTTCGACAATCCCGACCTCGTCGTCGCCTGCGTCGTCGGTGACGGCGAGGCGGAGACCGGTCCGCTCGCCACCGCGTGGCATTCGAACAAGTTTCTCGACCCGGTCACCGACGGCGCGGTGCTGCCGATCCTGCACCTCAACGGCTACAAGATCAGCAACCCGACGGTGCTGGCCCGCATCGGGCGCGAGGAACTCGAGCAGTTCCTGCGTGGCTGCGGCTGGACGCCGTACTTCGTCGCGGGGCACGAGCCGGAGATGATGCACCAGGCCATGGCGGCGGCCCTCGACCGGGCCGTCGACGAGATCAGGACGATCCAGCAGGACGCGCGCGGGCGCGGCCAGGTCACCCGCCCGCGCTGGCCGATGGTCGTCCTCGATTCGCCCAAGGGCTGGACGGGTCCGAAGGTGGTCGACGGCGTGCAGATCGAAGGCACCTTCCACTCCCACCAGGTGCCGATCTCGGACCCGGCCACCCATCCCGGCCACCTCGAGTTGCTGGAACAGTGGCTGAGGAGTTACAAGCCGGACGAACTCTTCGACGATCGGGGCCGCCTGAAGCCGGAACTGGCGGAACTGGCGCCCCGGGGGGCACGACGCATGGGCGCGAATCCGCACGCGAACGGCGGCCTGCTGCTCCGCGACCTGCGGATGCCCGATTTCCGCGACTACGCGGTGGACGTGCCTGCGCCCGGCACGCGCGGTATCGGCGACACGCACGTGTTCGGGCGCTTCCTGCGCGACGTGGCGAAGCTGAACGGGGAGCAGCGGAACTTCCGCGTCTTCGGTCCTGACGAGACGCTCTCGAACGGACTGGAGGCCCTGTTCGAGGTGACCGCACGCCAATGGGACGCGGCAACGGTGCCGAACGACGAGTCGCTCGCCCGCTCCGGCCGGGTGATGGAAATGCTCAGCGAGCACCAGTGCGAAGGCTGGCTGGAAGGCTACCTGCTCACCGGCCGTCACGGGCTGTTCAACTGCTACGAGGCGTTCATCCACATCGTCGATTCGATGTTCAACCAGCACGCGAAGTGGCTGAAGGTCACCTCGCGCCTGCCGTGGCGGGCGAAGATCGCCTCGCTGAACTACCTGCTGGCCTCGCACGTCTGGCGGCAGGATCACAACGGCTTCACGCACCAGGACCCCGGGTTCATCGACCACGTCGTCAACAAGAAGGCGGAGATCGTGCGCGTCTACCTGCCGCCAGACGCGAACTGCCTCCTCTCGGTGATGGACCACTGCCTGCGCAGCCGCCATTACGTCAACGTGGTCGTCGCGGGCAAACACCCGGCGCCGCAGTGGCTGGCGATGGATGAGGCCGTCAGGCACTGCACCAAGGGCATCGGCATCTGGCCGTGGGCCAGCAACGACCGGGGCGTCGCGCCCGACCTCGTCATGGCCTGCTGCGGCGACGTGCCCACGCTGGAGACGCTCGCCGCCGTGTCCATCATGCGCGAGCACCTGCCGGCGTTGAGGATCCGCGTGGTCAACGTCGTGGACCTCATGAAGCTGCAGCCGCAGTCCGAGCACCCGCACGGGCTGAGCGACGTCGATTTCGACGACCTCTTCACCAGGGACAAACCGGTCATCTTCGCCTTCCACGGCTATCCGTGGCTGATCCACCGGCTGACCTACCGCCGGACCAACCACGACAACATCCACGTCCGCGGCTACAAGGAGGAGGGCACCATCACGACGCCCTTCGACATGACGGTCATGAACGACCTGGACCGCTTCCATCTCGTGATGGACGCCGTCGACCGCCTGCCGCAGGCCGGCGACAGGGGCGTTTACCTGAAACAGCAACTGCAGGACAAGCTGATCGAGCACAAGCAGTACATCGCCAGGCACGGCGAGGACATGCCGGAAGTGCGCGACTGGAAATGGGGCGACGCATGACGAAGGATCCGGATGCGGACCATCCGACCAGGTCCGCTCCGAAACCCGGACCGAAGCCCGGCGCCGGAGACGACTTGAGGTCCCTGCCGCTGCCGGACGTGGAGAAGCTGCTGGGGTCGTCGCCGGACGGCCTCACCCGTGCCGAGGCGCAGAGACGGCTGAGCCAGTACGGGCCCAACGAGATCGAGGAGAAGCAGACCAATCCGATCCTGGCATTTCTCACATATTTCTGGGGCCCCATTCCGTGGATGATCGAAGCGGCGGTGGTCCTTTCGGCCGTCGCCAGGCATTGGCCGGACTTCGGCATCATCCTGCTCCTGCTCGTAGCCAACGCCGTGGTCGGATTCTGGGAGGAGCACCAGGCGGGCAACGCCATCGCCGCGCTGAAGGCCAAGCTGGCGATCAGGGCTAGGGTGAAGCGCGACGGAGCGTGGAGCACGCCGGCGGCGCGCGAGCTGGTACCGGGTGACGTCATCCGGCTGCGGCTCGGCGACATCGTGCCGGCGGACGCGAGACTGCTGGCGGGCGACCCGATCGAAGTGGATCAGTCGGCGCTGACGGGCGAGTCGCTGCCGGCGCCGCGACAATCCGGGGAGGCGGTGTTCTCGGGGTCGATCGTGCGCATGGGCGAAATCGAGGCGCTGGTGTACGCGACCGGCCAGAACACCTACTTCGGCAAGACGGCGCAGCTGGTGCAGGAGGCGCACACCGTCAGCCATTTCCAGCGCGCGGTCCTGAAGATCGGCGACTACCTGATCGTCCTCGCCGTGACCCTGGTGGTGGTGATCCTCGGCGTGGCGTTCTACCGCGGCGACCCGATGCTCACCACGCTGCAGTTCGCCCTGGTCTTGACGGTGGCCGCCATTCCGGTGGCGATGCCCACGGTGCTGTCGGTGACCATGGCCGTCGGCGCTCGTCTGCTGGCCCGCAGAGAGGCGATCGTGACCCGGCTGGCGGCGATCGAGGAGCTGGCCGGCGTTGACGTGCTGTGCTCGGACAAGACGGGCACGCTCACGCAGAACAAGCTGAGCCTGGGCGCGCCGTTCAGCGTCGAGGGCGTCACGGCCGGCGAGGTCATCCTCAGCGCCGCGCTGGCCTCCCGCGCGGAGAACGCGGACACCATCGACCTGGCCGTGCTCGGCGGGCTCGAGGACGTGGATGCGCTGAAGGGCTACCAGGTCCTGCATTTCCAGCCGTTCGACCCGGTGCACAAGCGCACGGAAGCCAGCGTGCGCGGCGCGGACGGGGCCCGGTTCAGGGTGACCAAGGGCGCGCCGCAGGTGATCCAGGCGTTGTCGGGCAACGCCGGCGAGGTCGCGTCGGCGGTCGACCGGGCGGTCGGCGAGTTCGCGGCCCGCGGCTTTCGTTCGCTCGGCGTGGCGCGCGCGGAGGGCGAAGGCCCCTGGCGGTTCCTGGGCGTGCTGCCGCTCTTCGACCCGCCCCGGGACGAAGCCAGGGCGACCATCGCGACCGCCCGCCAGATGGGGGTGAACGTGAAGATGGTCACGGGCGACCAGATGGCCATCGCCCGGGAGACCGCGGCCAAGCTGGGGCTGGGCACGAACATCCTCGATGCCAGCGGCTTCGGTGACGTGAAGCACCTTGAGACGGCGCAGCTGGCCGAGGCGATCGAGCAGGCCGACGGCTTCGCCCAGGTCTTCCCCGAGCACAAGTTCCACATCGTGGAGGTCCTGCAGCGCCGCGGCCACATCGTCGGCATGACCGGGGACGGCGTGAACGACGCTCCGGCGCTGAAGAAGGCGGACTGCGGCATCGCCGTGTCCGACGCGACCGACGCGGCGCGGGCGGCGGCCTCGATCGTCCTGCTGACGTCCGGGCTGTCGGTCATCATCGACGCGGTCAAGGAGAGCCGCAAGATCTTCCAGCGGATGAACAGCTACGCCATCTACCGCATCGCCGAAACGCTGCGCGTCCTGTTGTTCATGACGCTGTCGATCCTGATCTTCAACTTCTACCCGGTCACGGCGGTGATGATCGTGATCCTGGCGCTGCTCAACGACGGTGCCATCCTCTCGATCGCCTACGACAACGTGCGTTACAAGCACCAGCCCGAGGCGTGGAACATGCCGATGGTGCTGGGCATGGCCACGGTGCTGGGCGTGACCGGCGTCGTCTCGACGTTCGGCTTGTTCTATCTCGGCGAGCGGGTATTCCACCTCGATCGGGTGCACATCCAGACGCTGATGTACCTGAAACTGTCGGTGGCGGGGCATCTCACCATCTTCGTCACCCGCACGCGTGGCCCGTTCTGGTCGATTCGCCCGGCCCGGATCCTGCTGGCCGCCGTGTGCGGGACTCAACTGGTGGCGACGCTGATCGCGGTGTACGGCGTGTTCATGACTCCGCTCGGATGGAACTGGGCGCTGTTCGTGTGGGGCTACGCCCTGGCGTGGTTCCTCGTCAACGATCTCGTCAAGCGGGGGGCGTATCGGGTGCTCGATGCCGTCGGGGCCGTCCCCTCCGTGAGCCCCGCGCGCTGAGGGGCGCCCGTGCCACGGGCGGCGCTCACGAGCGGGAGACGTGAGCGGCCGCACTGTTACCGAACCAGCTTTGGAGCAACGCCAATGCAGATGGGCATGATCGGTCTCGGACGGATGGGTGCGAGCATGGTGCGCCGCCTGATGCGCGGGGGGCACGAGTGTGTCGTCTACGACGTCAGCCCCGCCGCGGTCGCACGGGTGGCCAGTGAAGGCGCGATCGGCACGCCGTCGCTCGAGGCGTTCGCCGGCGCGCTGAAGCCGCCGCGCGCGGCGTGGATGATGGTGCCGGCCGCGGTCGTCGAGCAGACCGTCGGCGAGGTATCGCGCCATTTCACGAAGGGCGACATCCTCGTGGACGGCGGCAACTCCCACTACATCGACGACATCCGGCGCTCCGCCGTGCTGGCCGAACAGGGCATTCACTACGTGGATGCGGGTACGAGCGGCGGCGTGTGGGGGCTCGAGCGCGGCTTCTGCCAGATGATCGGCGGCGAGGCCGAGGTCGTGAAGCACCTCGACCCGCTGTTTGCGACGCTGGCGCCCGCGGTCGATTCCGCATCGCCGACGCCCGGCCGGGAGCGGAAGCCGGGCGGGACCGCCGAGCACGGGTACCTGCACTGCGGGCCCAACGGCGCCGGCCATTTCGTCAAGATGGTCCACAACGGCATCGAATACGGAATCATGGCGGCGTACGCGGAGGGCATCAACATCCTGCGCCACGCAAACGCCGGCTCGCAGGCCCGGGGTGTGGACGCCGAAACGACGCCGCTGCGGAACCCGGAACTGTATCGGTACGACTTCGACCTTCCGGAGGTCGCCGAGGTCTGGCGCCGCGGCAGTGTCATCGCGTCATGGCTCCTGGACCTGACGGCGCAGGCGCTGGTTGCCGACCCCGGTCTCGAGACGTTCGCCGGACGGGTCTCCGATTCGGGCGAAGGACGCTGGACGATCGCCGCGGCCATCGACGAGGGCGTGCCCGCGCAGGTCCTGAGCGCGGCCCTCTACGAACGATTCAGTTCGCGCGGCCAGGCCGACTTCGCCGATCGGCTCCTGTCGGCGATGCGCTACCAGTTCGGCGGCCACGTGGAGAAGACCTCGCCATGACGCCCGACGTGCGGATGTTCCGCGACGGCCCCGAGGTTGGTCTCCACGCGGCCGAGGCCGCGGCCAGGGTGATCTCGGACGCCGTGGCGGGGGCAGGGAGGTGTGCCCTCGTGCTGGCGGGCGGGCACACGCCGCGTGCGCTCTACGAGGCGCTGGCGTCCCGGTTCCGCGACCGGGTGCCGTGGGCCGACGTGCACGTGTTCTGGGGAGACGAGCGGTACGTACCACCCGACGATCCGCAGAGCAACTACCGGATGGCGCGCGAGACGCTCCTCGATCACGTGCCGTGTCCGGCCGCGAACGTTCACCCGATGCCGACGCAGTTCGCCGATCCGGAGGCGGCGGCCCGAGACTACGAAGCGACGCTCAGGCGCGAGTTCGCCGGCGAATGGCCGCGCTTCGACCTGGTGCTTCTCGGCCTCGGCCCGGAGGGCCACACGGCATCCCTCTTCCCGGGATCCCCGGCGCTCGGGGAGCAGACACGGTGGGTGCGTGCCGTGACGGTCTCCGCCATCCCGGCCTCTCGCCTGACGCTCACCTTGCCGGTGTTCGTGCGATCCGCGACCACGTACTTTCTGGTGACCGGGACGGACAAGGCGGTCGCGCTGCACGAAGTGCTCACGGGAACGTGCGACCCGAACGATTGCCCGGCGGCGGGAGTGCGGGCGGCCCAGGGCGTCGTGGTCTGGTGGGTGGACCGGGCCGCCGCGGGGGCGCCCGGCAAGGAGGCTTGATGAACCCTGTCACGCTGGTTGGTGTGGTGGGCGTGGCCATCGCGTCCATCACCAGTCACGAGGCGGCCCACGGGTTCGTGGCCGACCGCCTCGGCGATCCCACGGCGCGCGAACGCGGCCGGCTGACGTTGAATCCCGTCCCGCACATCGACCTGTTCTTCACCATCCTCTTGCCGCTGTTCCTCGTTATCTCGCACGCGGGCGTCATCTTCGGCGGCGCCAAGCCGGTGCCGGTGTCGGTGTCCCGGCTCCGGCACCCCCGGCGCGACTGGGCGCTGGTGGGAGCGGCCGGTCCGGCGATGAACCTCCTCATCGCGGTCGGCCTCACCGTGCTGCTGTCAGCGGCGACCGTGCTCGGCCTGGCCAGCCAGTCGTCGAGCCTGGTGGAAATCCTGGCCGTCGGGATCTTCCTGAACGTGCTGCTCGCCGTCTTCAACCTCATCCCGATTCCGCCGCTCGACGGTTCGCGGGTCGTCCAGTACGCCCTCTCCGGCGAAGCCCTCGATCTCTACCGCCGGATCGAGCAATTCGGCCTGCTCATCATCCTGGCCCTCGTGCTGTTCGTCCCGCAGCTCCAGGTCGCTGTCAGCGCGGTCATTTTCGGACTCGTTCACGTGATCACCGCGCCGTTCAACGTGTGGCCGGACCTCGAGCCGCTGCTGAGGCGGTTGCTCGGCGGATGACCCCGGGGGCCAGCAGGTCCTGATCGTCTGGCCGAGACTGCAGGCTCCCGGCAAGGTCACGCGGAGCGATTGAGGTAACATTCCGTGTGTTGTCCCGCCCGGCACCTGGCCGGCGCGGTCACACGTGGAGGGCAGTAGTGATGAAGCGCGTCATCGTCTCGTGTCTGCTGGTCGCCGCCGCGGCGGTGGCCTTCGTTTCCGCGCAGGCGCCCGGCGCCAGGCCGCCGGTGTCGGGCATCGATCTCGCGGCGCTCGACAAATCGGTACGCCCGCAGGATGATTTCTTCCGCTACGTGAACGGGACCTGGCTCGACAAGACGGCCATCCCGGCCGACCGGCCGTCCTACGGCAGCTTCGAAGCGCTCTACGACAAGACCGAGACCGATCTTCGCGCGATCGTCGAAGACGCCGGCAAGGCCGGCGGCGCGCCGGGTTCGGATGCCCGCAAGATCGGCGACTTCTACGCGAGCTTCATGGACCAGTCGCGCGTCGAGTCGCTCGGGCTGAAGCCGCTCGCCGGGGAACTGGCCGCGATCGACGCCATCAGGACGAAGTCGGACCTGGCGCGGGCCTTCGCCCGCATGCTGAAGCTCGGGTGCGACGCGCCACTCGCCGCGTTCACCGAAGGGGATTTCAAGGACCCGAAGACGACGGCCCTCTTCGTCTACCAGAGCGGTCTCGGGCTTCCGGACCGTGACTACTACACCAAGGACGATCCGAAGCTCGCCGAGTACCCGGACGAAGTACGTCGCCTTCCTGGCGAAGATGCAGAGGCTCGGTGGCCTGCCGGCGCCGGAGGCGACGGCCACCGACATCATGGCGGTCGAAACCCACCTGGCGAAGAACCAGTGGACCAACGTCGAGACCCGCGACATGGGGAAGATGTACAACAAGGTCGCGGCCGCCGATCTCGCGATGCAGTTCCCCGGCTTCGACTGGGTCGCCTGGAGGGACGAGCTGACAATCGCCTCGCTGCCCGCGCTCGTCGTGGCGCAGCCGAGCTACGTGAAGGCGTTCGCGGCCGCGGTCAACGACTGGCCGGTGGAGAGGTGGAAGCCGTACCTGAAGTCGTCGCTCATCCGCGGTTACGCGCCCTACCTGTCGAAGGCGTTCGTGGACGCCCGCTTCGACTTCTACGGACGAACGCTCAGCGGCACCCCCGAGCAGCGCCCGCGCTGGAAGCGGGCGGTCGCGGCCATCGACGGCAACCTCGGCGAGATGCTCGGCAAGCTGTACGTCGCCCGTTGTTTCCCTCCGCAGGCGAAGCTCCGCATGGAGCGGCTGGTCGCCAACCTGCAGCGGGCCTACAAGGACGGGATCGACAAGCTCGACTGGATGAGCCCCGAGACCAGGAAGCAGGCGCAGGCCAAGCTCGCGGCCTTCACGCCGAAGATCGGCTACCCGAACAAGTGGCGCGACTACTCGAAGGTCCAGGTGGTGCGCGACGACCTGGTCGGCAACATGATGCGGGCGCAGGCGGCCGAGTTCGAGTTCCAGATCGCGAAGGCCGGCAAGCCGATCGACCGCGAAGAGTGGGGGATGACGCCCCAGACGATCAACGCCTACTACAACCCCGTCCGCAACGAGGTGGTCTTCCCGGCGGCGATCCTCCAGCCGCCCTTCTTCAACATGGCCGCCGACGACGCGGTGAACTACGGCGCGATCGGCGCGGTGATCGGCCACGAGATGGGGCACGGCTTCGACGACCAGGGCCGCCGCTTCGACGGCACCGGCACGATGCGCGACTGGTGGACCGAGGCCGATAGCAAGGCGTACCAGCAGAAGACCGCGCGGCTGGTCGCCCAGTTCTCGGGCTACGAGGTGCTGCCGGGCCTCAAGGTGAACGGCGAGCTGACGCTCGGCGAGAACATCGGCGACCTGACGGGGCTGACCATCTCGTACCGCGCCTACCACGTGGCGCTCGCGGGCAAGCCGGCGCCCGTCATCGACGGCCTGACCGGCGACCAGCGCTTCTTCATGGGCTGGGCGCAGGTCTGGCGCTCGAAGGAGCGCGAGGCGTCGCTGCGCCAGCAGGTGCTGACCAACGTGCACGCGCCGTCGAAGTGCCGGGCCAACGGGCCGCTCGGCGACGTGCCGGAGTTCTACGCGGCGTTCGACGTCAAGCCGGGCGACAAACTGTACATCCCGCCCGACCAGCGCGTGAAGATCTGGTAGGGGCAGGCGAGGCGGGTGGGTCGGCGGTGGATGGGGCGGCGCTGGAGGCCGCGGCCATCCGCTGACCCGCCAGGGCGAGCCGTGCGCGCTTGAACGTGCCTGGTCTACGAGGCCTCGCAGGCGGGGCAGTGGCCGCCGTCGACCGACCCGCGCGGCTTCACGCCAGCGAAGGCCGTCGATCGCGACGTCGCGGCGGGTGGCATCTGCGTCAAGAGGTCGCCGCCGCCACTCACCCCACGCCGGCCGTCATGACGAGTCTCATCAAAGCCACTCTCCCGGTTCGCGCCGCCTTCCGGATTCCGTCCAGGGCCAAGTCGCGGACCGTCCTGGATCCCGACGATGCCGTGCGGCTGAGAGGGCGCTACGATATGCTGCACCTGACGCCGTCCGGCCGAATGGCGCGCCTGCACCCGCAGGAGGTCACCGTCCACGAGGCTTCCGGGATCGCGAGCCGCCCGCGGGCGCGCGGTGGGGCGATGCCGAATGCGGTCGGCCGGATGTCTTACCCTCGCGCTGAGTCGACCGCGGGGAGTGGAGCGAAAGGGGACCGGCGGGACCGATAGCGGGCCGCGTGCGCGACCAGTCGGCCGGTGGCCTTCACCATGTGACGGGAAGGAGCGGAACTCATGGACCTCGGCGAACTGCAGGCCCGGTTGGCGCAAGTCACGCTTGCGCCCTACATCGTCCGCGCCATGCTGCTGATCGACGTGCCGCGCCGGGCCGCCAGCAACATGTTCCGCCACCAGATGAGCACGCTGGCGATCCTGATCGACTACAAGATCATCGACCCGGTGCTGTTGAAAGCGTCCGTCATTCACGACCTGTTCGAGGCGGCGGCCGGCCTGCCCGGGGTGACGCGCGAGGACATCGAGTGCATCGACGCCGACGGGCCGGCCGTCTACGCCCTGGTCCAGGAGATGACGATTCGGATTGTCGACGGCGTGAAGGAGCCGAAGTCGCAGTACCTGGAGAGGGTCATCCTCAGCGGCAGCGACCGCGCGAAGCGCCTGAAGCTGGCCGACCGCATCAGCAATCTCATCTCCCTCGGGTTCGTGAACGACCGCGAGTTCGTCGAGCGCTACCTGCGCGAGACGCGAACCTACATCCTGCCGCACGCGGCGGAGATCAGCGCGGACATGCACCGCGAGCTGAGCGACCTCGTGGCGAACAGGGAACGGGCCTTGAGGCTCTGGCAGACGGCATGAGGCCGCTGCGCAAGCTCCTCGGACGCCTTCGTTCAAAGAGCAGGGTGTTCCGCGCGAGAGTCGCGGACCTGGCCGGCCAGGAGGCCGGCCCCACCTTGGGAGGAATCGACATGCCGGTCCGCTTCTCACGGTTCGTCGTTCCGGCCGCGCTCGTCGGTGCCGCGTTGCTGCCGGTCGCTATGCTTGCCTCGCCGAGGCCTTTGTGCGAAGGCGGGCTTGCCGCGCCGAAGCCTTTGTGCGAAGGCGGGGTTCGCCAGGCCGCGCAGCCGCCGGCGGCGACCGCCCGCCCGGCGGGAATCGCGCCGACCAGCACGCTCAGCGACCAGGTGGACCTGTCGCTGACCGTCTACAACTCGGACCTGGCGCTCGTCCGCGACGTCCGCCAGATCGCGCTGGCCTCCGGCACCTCGACGCTGCGGTTCGCCGACGTCGCGGCGCGCGTCAACCCGGCCACCGTGCACTTCCGGTCGCTGACCGAGCCGGCCGCGCTGGCCGTGCTCGAGCAGAACTACGAGTACGACCTGCTCGACCCGGAGAAGCTGCTGCGCAAGTACGTGGGCCGCGAGATCACGATCGTCCACGACCGGCAGGAGGGCGGGACGACGAGAGCGGAGGAGGTGAAGGCGCTGCTGCTCGCCGACAACAACGGCCCGGTCTGGAAGATCGGCGGCGACATCGTCACCGGCCTTCGCGTGGACCAGTACCGCTTCCCGGAACTGCCGGACAACCTGTTCAGCCATCCCACGCTCGTGTGGCTGCTCGAGAACGCAGGCGCCGCCCGACACCGGGTCGAGGCGTCGTACCTGTCGGGCGGCCTGTCCTGGAATGCGGACTACGTGCTGACGGTCGGGCGGGACGACACCTCGGCGGATTTGGCGGGGTGGGTGACGCTGAAGAACGAAAGCGGCACCAGTTACCGGAACGCGAAGCTGCAGTTCATTGCCGGTGAGGTCAACCGGGTCACCGAGGGTCGCGTCGCGCCCGAGAGCCTCATGCGGAACAAGATGGCCATGGCGGCGGGCGCGCCGGCGATGCAGCAGGAGGCCTTCTCCGAGTACCACCTCTACACGCTCCAGCGCCGCACGTCGGTCCTCGACAACGAGACCAAGCAGATCGCGCTGCTCGCCTCGCCGTCGGTCCCGGTCGAAAAGCGGTTCGTCGTCGACGGCGAGCCGTTCTTCTACCGGGCTCCGATGCCGCCGGGTGCGCCGGTGAAGTGCGACGTCAAGGTCTTCTACCGCTTCAGGAACGACCAGCGGGCCGGCCTCGGCGTGCCCATGCCCGCCGGCATCGTCCGCGTCTACCAGGCCGATTCGGGCGGCGGCGTGCAGTTTGCCGGCGAGGACCGAATCGGGCACACGCCGAAGGACGAAACGCTCGACGTGCACACCGGCAACGCGTTCGACGTGGTGTGCGAGCGAAAGCAGACCGATTTCAAGCGTCTCTCGAACGCCCTCTCGGAAACCGAGTTCGAGATCACGCTCCGCAATCACAAGGACGCGGCCGTCACCGTCGAGGTGAACGAGCCAATCGGGGGCGACTGGGAGATGCTCTCCGCGACCCAGCCCTGGACGAAGACCGGCGCCTTCGCGGCGCGGTTCGAGGTGAGCGTGCCCAAGGGGGGCACGACGGTCCTCAGGGTACAGGGCCCGCGTAAAGCTCTCTTAGGGGTCGGAGCGGTTTTTCTTCGATGACAATCCTGTCATACAAGACTGTCAGCCGAGAAAACCGCTCCGACCCCTATGCGGTCAAAAGCCAGGCTCGGGGCTCAAGCCCAGAGGCTCAAGGCTCAGGGCTCAGGGCGCGCTTGAGCTCGAAGTGCCACTTCCAGATCTCGTAGATGACCGGGTAGACCAGCAGCTCGAGCAGGAACGACGTGAAGATGCCGCCGACCATCGGCGCGGCGATGCGCTTCATGACGTCGGCGCCGGTGCCGACGGCCCACATGATCGGCACGAGGCCGACGAACGTCGTGGCCACCGTCATGAACTTCGGCCTTAGGCGGCTGACCGCGCCGTGGAGGATCGCCTCGCGCAGGTCGGCGAGGCTTCGGAGCCGCCCCTCGGCCTTCGCGCGGTTGTACGACAGGTCGAGGTAGAGCAGCATGAACACGCCCGTCTCGGCGTCCACGCCGAGCAGCGCGATCAGGCCGACCCAGACGCCCACGCTCATGTTGTAGCCGAGCAGGTACAGGAACCAGACCGCGCCGATCGCCGAGAACGGCACGGCGAGCAAGACGATCAGCGTCTTCACGACCGACCGCGTGTTGAAGTAGAGCAGCAGGAAGATCAGGAACAGCGTGAACGGCACCACCACCGCGAGCCGCTGCGAGACGCGCTGCATCGCTTCGAACTGGCCGCTCCACTGCCACGCGTAGCCGGGCGGCACTCTCACCTTGTCGCGGATCAGCCGGTCGGCCTCCGTCACGTAGCTCTTCAGGTCGCGCCCGTCCACGTCGACGAAGACGTAGCCGGTCAGCAGGCCGTCCTCGTCGCGGATCATCGCCGGGCCGCTCGCGATCTTGATCGTCGCCAGCTGCGCGAGCGGGATCTGCCGCTCGCCTTCGGACGCCGGGACCAGCACGCGGCCGAGCGCGTCGAGATCCGACCGGAAGTCGCGCATGTAGCGCACGTTCACCGGGTAGCGCTCGCGCCCTTCGACCGTCGTGGTGACGTTGTCGCCGCCGATCGCGTTCTGCACCACCGCCTGGGCCTCCTCGATGCTCAGGCCGTAGCGCGCCAGCTCGTCGCGATTCCACTCGACGTCGAGGAAGAAGCCGCCGCTGGTCCGCTCGGCGAACACGTTCCGCGATCCCCTCACGGCCGGGAGGATCGCCTCGATCTGGGTGCCGATCTGCTCGATCTTCTCCAGGTCGTCGCCCGTGATCTTGAGCCCCAGCGGCGTGCGGATGCCGGTCGTCAGCATGTCGGTCCGCGCCTTGATCGGCATCGTCCAGGCATTGGACACGCCGGGCAGCTTGAGCGCCGCGTCGAGCTGGCCGGTCAGTTCCTCGGTCGAGATCCGATCGGAGGTGACGTGCGTGAGGACGGGGGTGAGCCACCCCGGCGCCCAGCTCGAGTACCAGGTCGGCACGCGGCGCCACTCGGACTTCGGCTTGAGCGTGATCACCGTCTCGAGCATCGACAGCGGCGCGGGATCGGTGCTGGTTTCCGCCCTCCCGGCCTTGCCGAAGACGCGGTCCACTTCGGGGAACTGCTTGATGACCCGGTCGCTCACCTGGAGCAGCGACTGCGCCTCGGTGATCGAGATCCCGGGCATCGTCGAGGGCATGTAGAACAGCGAACCCTCGTCGAGCGGCGGCATGAACTCGGATCCGATCCGGAAGAAGGCCGGGACGGTGGCGATCATCAGCGCGACGGCGACGGCGACGACGGTCCACTTGCGGTTCAGCGCCCACGTGGCGGCCGGCTTGTAGAGCCTGATGAGGAACCGGCTGATCGGGTGACGTGATTCGTCGTGGATGGTGCCGACGAGCACGCGGGTGGCGAGCCGCGCCAGCCACGCCGGGCGGAAGTCGAACGTCCTCACGTGCGTGAAGAGCAGGCGCAGCGCCGGGTCGAGCGTGATCGCCAGGCACGCCGCGACGATCATCGACAGGTTCTTGGTGTAGGCGAGCGGCTTGAACAGCCGCCCCTCCTGCGCCTCGAGCGCCAGGACGGGCAGGAACGAGACGGCGATGACCAGCAGCGCGAAGAAGCTCGGCCCGCCGACCTCCTTGACCGCCGCCACGATCGCCTCGCGGTAATCCTGCGAGCGGTCCGTGTGGGCCCACTCCTCGAGCTTCTTGTGCGTCTGCTCGACGACGACGATGGACGCGTCCACCAGGGCGCCGATCGCGATCGCGATGCCGCCGAGCGACATGATGTTGGCCGTGATGCCCATCGCCCGGAACGGCGCGAACGAGATGAGGACCGCGAGGGGGATCGTGATGAGCGGGATGAGGGCGCTCGGGACGTGCCAGAGGAACAGCAGGATCACCACCGCGACGGTCAGCATCACCTCGACCAGCGTCCACTTCAGGTTGCCGATGGCCTTGGTGATGAGCTCGGAGCGGTCGTAGACCGGGACGATCGTCATGCCCTTCGGCATGCCGGGTTCGATCTGGTGGATCTTCGCCTTGACGCGGTTGATGACCTCCAGCGCGTTCTCGCCCTGGCGCATCACGACGATCCCGGAGACGGCCTCGCCCGTGCCGTCGAGGTCCGCGACGCCGCGCCGCAGGTCCGGGCCGAGCACCACCTGGCCGATGTCGCGCACGCGGATGGGCGTGCCTCCTTCGCTCGCCGCGACGACGATGTTTTCGAAGTCGGCGACCGAGCGCGCGTAGCCCCGGCCGCGGACCATGTACTCCGTGCCGCCGAACTCGATCAGCCGTCCGCCGGTCTCGATATTGCCGCCGCGGACGGCGTCCACTACCCGCTGGATGGGCAGGCCGTAGTTGCGCAGCTTGTTGGGGTCGACGTTGACCTGGTACTGCCGGCCGAAGCCGCCGAGCGAGGCGACCTCGGCGACGCCGGGCACCGCCTTGAGGTAGTACCGCAGCGTCCAGTCCTGGTACGACCGCAGGTCCGCGAGACTGTGCTGGCCGGACTTGTCCACCAGCGCGTACTGGTAGACCCAGCCGAGGCCGGTGGCATCGGGGCCCAGCTCGGTCCGGGCGTCCTGGGGCAGCCGGCCCAGCACCCCCGAGAGGTACTCGAGCGTGCGCGTCCTCGCCCAGTAGATGTCGGTCCCGTCCTCGAAGATGACGTAGACGAAGGAGTAGCCGAAGTCCGAGAAGCCGCGGACGGCGCGCACCTTCGGCGCGCCGAGCATGGCGCTGACGATCGGGTAGGTGACCTGCGCTTCGACGATGTCGGGGCTCCGGTCCCACCGGGAGTAGATGATGACCTGCGTGTCGGACAGATCGGGGATGGCGTCGAGCGGGACGCTCCGGAGCGACCACGCGCCGGCCGCCGCTGCCGCGAAGACCAGCAGCAGGACCAGGAACTTGTTCTTGACCGAGAAGTCGATGATGCGGCTGATCATGCCAGGACACCAGGGGTCAGGGATCAGGGGTCAGGGGTCAGGGACCAGGGTGCCGCTACATGCCGGCGGCAGAGCGGGTCTTCAGACCCGCCGTCACTTCACCAGGTACTTCGCCGGCTCCTGCTCGAACTTCTTCTTGCAGTCGTCCGAGCAGAAGAAGTACGGCTCGCCCTTGTAGTCCGACGTCCGGCCGGCGGCCGCGGCGTTCTTCCGGTCCACGTCCATGCCGCAGACCGGGTCCTTGACCGCCGGCCCGGCCATGGCCATCGCGGCCGCCTTCATCCGGCTTTCGGAGTCGATGAGGAACGTCCCGGCGATGACGATCCGCTCGCCCGGCATCAGCCCCTGGGTGACCTGCACCCGGTCGCCGACACGCCAGCCGGTCTCGACGCGGCGCGGCTCGAAGTACCCGTTGCCGCGATCGACGAACACCGTCTTGCGGAGCCCGGAATCGACGACCGCGTCGGCCGGCACGGTCACCGCCACCGGCATGTCCGCCCCGATCTCGACGTCCACGAACATGTCCGGCCGCAGCAGGTTGCCGGGATTGTCGAGCTCGAAGCGGGTCTTGAGCGTGCGGGTCTGGGGATCGAACTGCGGCAGCGAATCGCTCATGCGCGCCTCGAGCCGGCGCCCCTGGTAGATCACCGTCGCCCGCGTGCCCGGCTTCAGGAAGTCCCTGTCCTTCTCGAAGATCTCGGCCAGCAGCCAGACGTGGCTGATGTCCGAAATGCGGTAGAACTCCGTGCCCTTGTCGAACCGCTGCTCGGGGGAGATGTTCCGCGCGATCACGAAGCCGTCGGCCGGGGCGTAGACCAGGACCTCGGTCGGGGAGACGTGGCTCCGCCCGATCTCCTGGATCTGCGTCTCGCTCATCCCCAGCGCGCGCAGCGAGTCGAAGGCGACCTGCAAGCTGAGCTGGATCGGCTGGCGCTGGTAGCCGATCGACGCATCGCCCGCCTGGGACCCCGCACTGGTCTGCATCGCGTACACCAGCGACTGCGCGGAGCCGATCAGGTTCTGGGTGTAATAGGTCGTCAGCACCTCGCCCTTTCGGACGAATGCACCGGCCGGGTTGGGCCCCAGCTTCCGTATCCAGCCGTCGACCGCCGCGGTGATCCGGTAGAGCCGCTGCTCGTCAACCGCCACCCGGCCGGGCACGCGCAGCGCGAGGTGCGCGGCCGAAGCCGGCGGCACCACGTCGGTGCGCACGCCGATCAGTTGCTGCTTGTCCGTGTCGATCCTGATGCCGTCCGGCATCTCGGCCACCGTGGCTTCGCCGCCGGCGCCGCCGGCCGCGACCGGCACCAGGCGCATGCCGCAGATGGGGCAGTCGCCCGGGCGATCGGACCGGTAGGACGGGTGCATCGGGCAGGTATAGACGGTCACCGCCTGCGGCGCGGACCTGGCGCCCGCCGACGGTGACCGGCTCACCCACGCCCCCGCGAAGAACGCGAGGCCGAGCCCGAGGAGGGAGATGAGGACGATGGCGCTTTTCTTCATGGCTGCAGGGACCTGAGTTCAGCTCGTCCACCGACCCGTATGACACTACCACCGCCGTCAACGGGTCGGAGAGCGAACGGCGCGCTTCTCTCGATGGCGGCCGCCGGCGCCTACTTGATCGAGACCAGTTCGATTTCGAACACGAGCGTCGCGTTCGGCCCGATCTTGTCGCCCGCCCCCCGCTCGCCGTACGCGAGCGCCGAGGGGATGAACAGCTGCCATTTCGAGCCCACCGGCATCATCTGCAGCGCCTCGGTCCACCCGGGGATCACCCCGTTGACCGGGAAGGTCGCCGGCATGTTGCGCGCGTAGGAACTGTCGAACTCCGTCCCGTCGACGAGCGTGCCGCGGTACTGACAGACCACGGTGTCGCCGAGCCCCGGCTTCCTGCCGGTTCCCGCCGTCAGGACCGTGTATTGCAGGCCGCTTGCGAGCGTGACCACGCCGTCCTTGTGCGCGTTGGCCGCAAGGAACGCCTCGCCGGCCTTCCGGTTGGCCTCGGCCTGCGGCGGGGCGGTCGTGCCGCCTGGCAGCATCTGCCGGCTCTTCAACTCCGCCTGCAGCCGGGCGATGGCTTGTTTGACTTCGTCTTCGGTCATCAGCGTCTTGCCTCCCGAGAGGCCGTCGGAGAGGCCCCTGGCAAAAGCGGACGGGTCCACGTCGACCGCCAGCTTGCGGAGTTGGCCCCCGAGATCCACGCCCAGCGCGTAACTGCGCTGGTCCTTCTCGGTCTTGGGCGCCTGGCTCGGCGGCGGCCCTTGCTCCTTCTGCTGCGGTTTCTGCTGCGGCCCGGCCGTGCCGGCGTGCGGAAGAACAAGGACGACCCCGAGCGACAGTGCCGCGATCCACCTGGCGTTCATCGTGTGCCTCGTCGAAAACCGCCCGGCCCCGATGCGGCCCCGGGACCCTCCCGGGACCGGCCGGCGGCCGGGCGCAGCAACCAATGGGGGCTTGAAACGGATGGCTTCGAACCGACAAGAAGAAGGGGGGAAGGATTGCTCCCTCCCCCCGACCGAACCCGAACGAGCGCCTACTGCGCGATGCCGGAGACGACTGCCGACGGCGCCGAGTCAGCCGAGGTGCTCGGATATCCGCCGATGGCAAACACCTCCGTGTAGCCCACCACGTTGTTCGCGACAACCTGGTAGTAGTAGGTGGTCCCGGACGTCAGACCCGGATCCGTGTACGACCCAGTGGCCGTCGTGCCGCTGAGGGTCGCCGGCACGCTCCCGACGAGAACGAACGGGCCTGTGGGCGACGTGCTGCGATAGATGCTGAAGCCCGTCGGATCCGCGACGTTCGGCGTGGCCGCCGCGGTCGAGAGCGTCAGGGTGATGGAGCCGGTCGCGAGGCTGGCTGCCGATGCCGTGGGCACGCTCGGAGCGACCGCGAGGATCATCGCCCTCATCATGTCGTTCTCTTCGTGGCCCAGGATGTGGCAGTGCCACACGTACTCCCACCCGAAGTTGATCTTCGTGTTGGTGACCGTCGCCGGGTTGTTGTTCGGATCGATGTTGGTGAACTCCGCCGTGGACTGGAACCCGATCGGTTTGGTCGGATCCATCGGCCGCCAGCTGCTGGGCACCGCGAACGGCAGTGTCTGCTTGTACGGCCGCAGGGCGACGATGACGTCTTCCAGCGGGTTCATGCGCACGGTGTCCTTGAGACCGACCTCGTTCGGATCGGGCGGCTTGATGGCGCCGTCCCATCCGACGCGGTTGAGGACCTGCACGGTGAACAGGTGGAAGTGCATGAAGTGAGTGTCGACGCCGTTGTGCGTGATCTTCCAGATCTGCGTCTCGCCGTCCTTGAAGATCTCCGTGGGCGGGTCGATGTAGCCGTAGGGAATCGTCGTCTGCGTGAGGAAGTTGGTGAACGGCACCTCCACGCCCAGCGTCGCGTTCATGCGACCGTAGTCGAGCGTGAACAGTTCCTGGATGGCCTTCGGCAGAAGCGGAATGACCGTAGCCGCGGCCAGCGTGGCCGTCGCGGACGCGCCAGTTCCGCCGCTGCCGGAGAAGCTGACGGCCGGAACCGCCAGGTAGCCGCTGCCGGCGTTGGTGAGGCTCAGGCCGGCGACCGTGCTCGGGTTGAGCGTCGCCGTCGCTGCCGCCCCCGATCCAGTACCTCCGGAGAAGGAGACCAGAGGCGCCGTCGTGTAACCGCTGCCTCCGCTTTTCAGCGAGAGGCTGGCGATCGCGGCCGGCTGGAGCGCGGCTGTTGCGACCGCGCCGCTACCGCCGCCCGTGAACGATACGGTGGGCGCGGACGTGTACCCGGTCCCTGGCGTCGTGACCGTCACGCCGGCCACGGCGCGCGGACTGAGCACCGCGGTCGCGCCGGCTCCAGACCCGCCGCCGCCCGTGAACGACACCGTGGGCGCGGACGAGTACCCGGCCCCTGGCGAAGTGACCGTCACGCCGGTGATTCCGCTGGCGCTGACCGTCGCGGTCGCCGCAGCGCCGGAACCGCCGCCGCCCGTGAAGCCGACCGTCGGAGCGGTCAAGTAGCCCGTCCCGCCAGCGGTCAACGTCAGCGAGCCGACCTTCATCACGGCGGTTGCGGCCGCGTTTCGCCCGCCGCCGCCCGTGAAGCCGATCGTCGGCCTCGACGTGTAGCCGGAGCCAGCGGCCGTGACCGTGACACTGGCCACCGAGGTCGCCCTCAGCGTTGCCGTGGCCCTGGCCCCGGTGCCGCCGCCGCCACCCGTGAAGGAGACGGTCGGAGCCGAGGTGTAGCCCGTGCCGCCGCTGTTGAGCGTAAGACGGCTGATCCGCCCGAGTCGGACGGTTGCCGTCGCACTCGCCCCGGTACCGCCTCCGCCCGTGAAGACGACGGTCGGAGCCGTGGTGTAGCCCGCGCCGGCCGCGTTGAGCGTGAGGGTCCCAACGGCGGTCGGCGTCAATGCCGCCGTCGCCGCCGCGCCCGTGCCGCCGCCGCCGGTGAAGGTGACGGTGGGTGCGGACGTGTAGCCGGTACCGCCGGCGGTGACGAGTGACGGTATTGACCGCAAGCCGTGCCGTCGCCGTCGCCCCGCTCCCGCCGCCGCCGGTAAGGGCAACGATGGGGGCTGACGTGTAACCGGATCCGCCGGCGGTGAGCGCGAGGCTCGAGACGCCGCCAGCCGACATGGTGGCGACGGCCGTAGCGCCGGACCCGCCGCCGCCCGTCAACGTCACCGCGGGGACCGATGTGTAGCCGGATCCAGCGCTGGTCAGCGAGACGCTGGCGACGCCGGTGGTCGCCAACACGGCGGTGGCCACCGTCCCGGACCCGCCGCCGCCGTTGAACCCGACGGTGGGAATCGCCGTGTAGCTGCCGCCGCTGCTCAGCGAGACGCTGGCGACGCCGGTGGTCGCCAACACGGCGGTGGCTGCCGCGCCGGTGCCGGTGCCGCCCGAGAAGACGACGCTAGGCGCCGAGGTGTACCCGGTTCCGCCGTTTGTGAGCGCCAGATTCGCCACCGCGACCGGCGCCAGAGTCGCCGTCGCCGTGGCCGTCACCCCGGATGCGGGCGCCGTGATCGCGACGGCCGGCGCCGACGTGTACCCGCTCCCGCTGGTCGTCAGCGTGAGGGCCGACAGGCCACTGGGCGTCAGGTTGAGGCCCGTATCCTGGATCTTCACGTAGGTGTTGATCCCGTTGCCGTTCCCCACCGGATACACGGCCTCCGGGACGATGACCTGGTCCTGCGTGGTCGCGAACAGGCCGGGCAGGCCAGCCTGCAGCGCCGCCAGGTTGAGCGGCGTCGTGTTCGGGTTGGACCCGGTCACCTGGATGCGCATGATGGTCCGCGTGTTGGGCCCGTAGCCCGCCAGCGTCATCGGCGCGCCGCCGGACGACGACTGGTCGGGGTCGTTCGTGTAGTAGTCGAGGCGCGGGTCACCCGCCGGAACGGGGGCCGGCGCGTCGTTGTAGAGGAGCAGCGTCTGGCCGGCGAACTGCGAGAAGTCGACCACGATGTCCGCCCTCTCCGCGCCGCCCAGCAGGAGCCCGTGGTTGAGGACGTTCAGCACCGTGATGCTTCTCTTGTTGTAGTCGTAGCTGACCGGCGTGGACGGGATGACCGCCACCTGCGGCAGCAGGCCGCCCTCGGACGCGATCTGGATGATGGGCGGCCCGGCCGTCAACGGGTCGGGCACGCCGCCCGCCCTGGCGTCTGAGTTACCCCAGCTGAGAACACCTTTCTCGCCGAACGTCCCGGCCGTGAAGCCCTGCGGCGAGTAATACTGCGGCCAGCAGTTAGCCGGCAGCCCCGTCTTCGTCGTCGTGATCGTCGTGGTGACCTGGCCGCCGCCGTTCAGCGTCAGCGCGCTCGAGACGGCGCAGTTCGGGAGCGTCCGGCCCGACATCGCCGGGAGGGCCGGCACCATCTTCACCTCCGTATTCTGGGACATCACCGCGACGGCAGTGGCGCCGGCGCCGACGCCGGTGTCGCTGATGATGAACGTTGGGCTCGGGCCCGCGCACGCTGAGGGCTGGCTCAGCATGGTGATGTCCACGATGCCGTTGGTGTACGCGACGCCACCGAAGGTCCCGCTGCCGACCGTCGCGATGGCGGTGCCGCCGGTGCAGCCGCCGATGGTCACGACCGGAGCCGTGTAGTTGGCGCCGGGATTGGTGATCACCGGGCTCAGCGACAACGGTTCGGCCACGTAGAGGCCGAGATTCCAGGTGCGGTCATTCGCCGCGTTCAGGATCTGGAACCGGTAGGCCGCCGGTGCGACCACCAGATTCGGGTAGGCCGTGCCATTGACGACCGGCGTGTCCATGAACGCTTCAGGCGTCGAGGCCGGGGAATTCGCCGGGGCCGGCTGCGACGGGTCGGGAACCCCCGGGCACATCAGCGGCGGGAACGCGATTCCCAGGCCGCCGGGATATGCGGCGCTCGTGCACGGGTAGGCCGGGAGCAGCAGGCTCGCGGGGGTCTGCGGCGGCCAGAACCACGGGCCCCAGTCGTAACGGCCGTAAGGGTTCGCGCCGGTGAGGTCGGCCGGGTTCTGGTTCGGCGAGTAGACGTGCGGGAACCAGAGATTGCCGAACCCGCCCCAGCTGGCGAAGTCCCACGTGGGATCGGTCGCGGCCGACTGGGTGCCGGCGCCGCCGCCGTCCGGCACGAAGGTCTTGTCCTGGAGCACCAACGGGTACATGTGCCCCAGGTCGGCTGACACGATGGCGCCCGTGGTGGGGTTGGTCACGATCGTGCCCGGGACGCCCCAGCCTGCCAGCGCCGTTTCCTGCGCCGGATCGACGATCAGATAACCCGCGGCCTCGCCGGCGTACACGTTGAGACGCGTGGTGCCGTAGGCATGGTCGTGGTAGAAGAGCAGGCGACCGCTCTGCTGGTTGGTGTAGTAGTAGGTGGCGTAGCCGTCGGTTTCGCTCGTCCCTCCGCCTGGAATGACCCCGGTCATGTCCGGCACGTTCATGAAGCTCAGGCCCTTGGCGAAGCCCGGAAGCGCAGGCTGCCCGTCGCCTCCCACCGGAGTGATCCACGTGTGTGGCGTTCCATCACTGATCCACGGCGTGTTGCCGCCGTGGAGGTGGATGGTGGCGCGCTTGGGCGAAGACATCAAGGAGGTGGTGCCGTCGCTCACCATCCCAGCGCCCATGTAGGTGCTGTCCATTGGGATGGCGAGGTCGGTCGTGATCTGGTTGTTGAACAGGACGCGGGTCGCCCGACCGCGCGTCGCGAGGATGATCGGGCCGAGGTAGTGGGGGTTCGGGTCGGCCGGATTCCCCATGTCGAAGTAGCCGCGCACGTCGGAGCCGCCGGTGGCCTGGAACGCGCTATGGAAGATCTGCTTGTACTCCTTCAGGCCGATCTGGTAGTAATCGCTGTTCGCGAACGTCGTGGTGTCGGCGACCGCCAGGGGGATGTAATTACCGAGATTATTGGCATTGGTCGATCCCAGGCCGGGCAGGCCGTCCACGAACTTCTGCATGCCGCCGGAAACCACGCCCGCGGTCACCGTGGGGAGCGGGCTGTTCATCCAGTTGGCCACGCCGAAGTAGTCGGGCGGGCCGAAGTTGGTCAGGGCGAGCGCCGTCGGGCCCGCGCCCAGCGTCGCCAGCGGGCTGATCGCCGCTGTCGAGGGGCTGACGCCGGCGATCTGCCGAGAGACGCCGGTGCGCTGTTTCGCCGCGCCCTTTCTGGCAGCCTGCCGTTTGAGGTGCTTCAGGATGCCCGGAGGACACGGGTTGAGTGTCTGACCGTTCACGACGCACGACGTCGTGTTCTGCGGTCCCTGCGGTCTCTGGGGTCCAGCTGCCGGGGCCGCGGCCCCCGCCGGCGTCGCGGGAGCCGTCGCGCTCCCACTGCCCGCGGATGACGCCGCGGTGCTGCTTGTGCGGTTCGACGAGGACGCGCTGATCCCCTGTCCGGTCGTCCAGATGAGGGCGACCGCCAGGAGGGCCAGCGCCAACGCCGTTCGCCGTGCGAGTTTCCACCTGACCATGCTCTGCCTCCTTCACGACCAGCGCGTGCTGGTCCTCCCCGAAGTTGTCAGCGAACCGATCCGCCGACGCTTCGAATCCGAATCACCGAATCCATACCCGCCGCCGAAGGCGATCGACGGCCGTTCATGAGCCGCGCGTCGGTCACCCAATCCGATCACTGCTGCCTCCCCGCCAGGAACTCGTACCGGTCGATCGTCACCGCCACCGTCCAGCTTCCGTTGCGAGGGCCCGCCTGCTCGACGCGGGCCACGCGTCCCCTGCAGCGCACCTGCGAGCCCATCGGCCCCTCGAAAACCGGCAGCGCGAGCACGAACTCGATGCCGGTCTCCGTCTCTGGCGCCGAGCCCTCGTGGCTGAACCGCACGCCGGTGCGGCTCATGTCCAGGGTCCACGCGGGACGCCACGCCTCGTCCTCCCGCTGCCGGAAGCTGAGCGTCGTGACGATCGGGTATCGCCGAGCGCGCGATCGAACCTCCAGCTGGACCATGATTCAGCCGTGCCTCGGCCCTGCGGTGGACGACGGGCGAGACGCAACTCGACAGGATGCCTGCATGAGTCTGGATTCTTGCGTCAGCCGGGCGGCTGGACAATGACCCAATGGTCCCGACGGGAGTGGTACTTCAGGTACTGGCGGGCGTGGTACGACTGGTCAGGCGGGCACGGGCTCGCCGACGCGCCGGCTAGTGCGCAGTGGGGACTATTCGGGACTTCATGAAGAATCCGGGCTAGCGCGCGCGCGGACGGGACGGGCTCTGCGGGCCGGCCGGCCCGCGCGCCGCACCCGGGTCGAAGCTCTCGAGCAGCCGGTGGTGGACCGCGTAAAGCCCGAGTTCGAGGCGGTTGGAGACGCCGAGCTTGTCGAAGATGTGGGAGACGTGGTTCTTCACCGTCTGCTCGGACAGGCCGAACTGGGCGCCGATGTCCTTGTTGGTGGCGCCGCCCACGATGGCGGCGACGACCTGGATCTCGCGGGGCGTCAGCGTCGCCGCGGGTGTGGCGGATCGGGCCCCCGCCGGTTCGGGATGCCGCAGGCTCGCCAACAGGTCGTCCAGCGTGTCGTGTCCGACCCAGAGCACGCCGGACATGACCGCGCGAATGCACTTGTAGAGCATCTGCGTGGCCGATTCCTTCAGCACGACGCCGCGCGCGCCGAGCCGCAGCGCTTCCACCGTCTCCTGCCGGTCGATGGCCGCCGTGAGCAGCACGATCCGCAGCCCGGGAACCGTGCCCGCGAGTTCCCTGAGCGCGCCGAGGCCGTCGAGCCGCGGCATGGCCAGGTCGAGCAGCAGGACGTCCGGCTTGAGCTGGCGCGTCCGCTGAACGGCCTCCTCCCCGTCGGCGGCTTCCCCCACGACCGTCAGTCCCGCCTGCAACTCGAGCAGCTTGCGGAGACCATCCCTGACAATCGCGTGGTCGTCGGCGATGACGATCCGGACGGGCGGGTCGCTGTGCTTCATGCCTGGTGTGCTCCCGGAGAGGCTCGGCGCCGAGTCGGCCCCTTGATCCGAACGACCCGACCCGGGGGGCGAGACCGCGGACGGCCCACAGATTCTCTCTCCGCTCGGCGCGAATGTCGAGTCAAGACCTGGAAGATGTCTGACGAGGCCCTGCCTCAGATCGTCGAGCATGTTGTGATCTCGTCGGAGACCAGGACGGTCTGAGGCGGGTCTCGTTAGAACGTTTCTTGGATGGCGAGGTAGAACCCGCGCGACCCGTCCTTGCCCCAGCCCCAGTCCGCGCACAGGTTGGTGCGCGAGCGCTTGTTGAGCAGGACCCGCAAGCCGAACCCGGCGGCGGGCGCGTAGGACTCGAAGAGCCGCTCGCCGGTCTCCACGCTGCCGACGGTGGTCAGGTTCGCGAACACGACGGCACCCAGCAGGCCGTTGCTCGTCAGCGAAGCCCGATACTCGGCTTCCCAGTAGAGCAGTTGCTCTCCGCGAAACCGCCCTTCGCCGTAGCCGCGCGCGGACCGGCCGTCCATCGACGTCGACGGCAGGTCCCAGAAGGGCGCGGTGCCGCCGGTCACCAGGTCGCCGAGGAACCAGACGGCCAGCTTCTGTCGCCCGCTGGGGGTGAGCTTCCAATACGTGCGGGCGTCGAGCGACAACTCCTGCCAGGTCGAGTCGCCGCCGAGAAAGTGGGCGAAGAACGTCCGGTAGGTGGCGCTCGCGAGCGCGCCGCCGCCCGGGTTGATGCCGTTGTCGCGCGTGTCGTAGCGGACGGCGACGTTGAGGCCGCTCGAGGCCTGGTGATCGGAGGCGAAGCCGTGCGCCTCGTTGTAGTCGACAAACGCCGCCTGGTTCCACACGTCGGGGCTCGTCGTGCCCGGCCGGATATTGAAATGGGAACTGACGTTGATGCCGGCGCCGACGAAGAGGCCGGGCGCGACGTTCCGGTACGTCGTTTCGTAGAACCTCATCACGTCGAGCCTCGAATTGGTGCCCGAG
Source organism: uncultured Acidobacteriota bacterium (assembly GCA_963776495.1). Classification (GTDB taxonomy): domain Bacteria; phylum Acidobacteriota; class Vicinamibacteria; order Vicinamibacterales; family Fen-181; genus FEN-299. The sequence goes on from CAVZMW010000006.1 coordinate 1,267,761, forward strand.
GCGGCCAGCGCGTTGGTGCCCAGCGCGAACGAGCTCTGCGAGGTCCACGACATCCGGCCTTCGGCCAGGATGAACCAGGCGTCGTCGTTCGTGAACCACGCCATCCGGCCGCCGAAGAGCACCTGGCCGAGTTGCGACACCTTCGTGCCGCCGATGACGGTCGAGATGTGGGTCGTGGACGGGTCGCCCGCGAAGAACGCGACGTTGCCGGAGAGCCCGCCGGTGAAGCCGGTCGAGGGCTTCGACCCGACGGTCGGCGCGAGCACGAAGAACCGTTGGCTGCCCGACCCCTCATCAGCGGCGGCGAGCCCGCCGTGCCGGAGCAGGCGCCAGAGGTCGTCGACGTCGATGGCCGCCGGCGGACGCGACACGCCCGGCAGGTCCGCGGCTGGCGGGGCCGCGGCCGGCGAGGTGGCGGAATCGGGATGTTCCTGGGCGGCGGCCGGCACGACGGCCATCACGCACAACAGGAGGGGTAGAGACAGTGTCCGCCACATCATTGGCAATTTGACCCGATTAGGATGACCGGCATGAGACGAGGGGATGACATATCTGTGACAGCCGCCCGGCGATGCGCGGGCGGGGCTTTCGTGTCGTATCGGCCGGACGAGGCGGCGTCAGGAGCGAACGCGCGGCGAACCGCCGGAACGGACCGCGCGGCGAGGTCCGGCGCCACGGGCGCGCTATAATCAGGCCCGGCCGGGAGCCCTTCCCGCGCAAGACTCGGCCGCCCGTCCCGCCCCCGCGGAGAGCTGCGATGCAGCCGCCCGGTGGTTCCCCGCGTTCCGGCCCGTCCTCCGACCACCCCTGTCTCGTTCGCAGCGCGAGCGAGGTGCGCTCGGAGTACACGAGCGCCAGGCTGATCGCGGCCAACATCGAGCATCGCCTGCGGCGAACCGTGCTGCGGAGACCCCCCGGCTACGCCGCCCCCGAAATCGACTACCTCCTGCACGACGGGTCGTCGCATCGGATCGCGGTCCGCGACAGCGACGTCCGGTACCTCGACCGGGTGCCGGGCCAGCAGGCGACCGGCCACGTGGATCTGATCCACCGCGCGAGGCGCGGGGACCTGGCGGCCGCGGGCGAACTCAACCGCCGGACGGAAGCGCTCGGGGAGTCGATCTCGCGGCGGTTCGCCGGGCGCGCCCTCGTCGAGAGTGACGTCGTCATCCCCTACACGTCGTCCCGCACGTTCGGCGAGGAGGCGATCAGCCACAAGGGCTCGATCCTCATGGACCTCTCGCGGAGGGGGTTCGCGACGGCGGACTTCAACCTGTTGTCGGCCGACGCGTTCCGGCTGCCGCCGGCCGATCGCGAGCGGGCCGTGCGCGAGGTGGTTGGCAACCTCGAAGTGCTCACCGGCCGGCGCCTGGGCGACGCGCGCAATCCGCTGCTCATCGCGATGCGGTCGGCCGTGCCGGAGTACATCCCGGGCTTCATGCCGACCTATCTCAACGTCGGGCTGACGCCGGATCTCCTGCCCGGCCTCCCGGCCCGGTACGGTCCCGACGGGGCCGTGCGCATCCGGCTGAACAACCGCAAGACGATCCTCGAGACGCTCGATCCGGCCGAGTACCGCTCCCTGGAGGACGAGTTCCGCCCGGACCTGACCCGCGCCGACGCCGGGCGCCTCGCCGACGAGGTGGAAGGGCTGATCGCCGTGCGCGCGCCGGAACTGCTGACCGACGCGTTCGCGCAGATCCGGTTCTTCCTGGAGAGCGCCTATCGCTACTACGCGGATCATCTCGACGTCCTGGGGAACTTCATGCGCCGGGAGACGCACTACCCGGCCGTGATCTTCCAACGGATGGTCTGTTCGGTGATCGACGACCGGTCGTACGCCGGCATGCTCTACAGCCGCGATCCGGCGACGGGGAAGGGCGTGTTCCTGCAATACGCGAGGGCGGTCTTCGGTGAGGACCTGATGACCGGGCGGTTGGTGCCGCAGGAGGTTCGCTTCTCGACGCGCGACGAGGCGAGGCCGCTATTCCCGGCAGTGTACCACTTCTGGGATCGGCTGTTCCAGCTCGAGGACATCTTCGAGGCCCCGGTGATGGTGGAGTTCACCGGCGTGCACGGCACGTTCACGATCCTGCAGGTGAACGCCGCCGAGATGACCGGGTCGGCGATGCTGACGGCGGTCATGGACCTGCACCGGACCGGGCGGATCGGCGCCGCGCGCGTCCGCGAGGTCATCAGGCCATGCCACGTCCGCCAGATCGAATCCGACGCGATCGACCCGGCGTCGATCCACACGCTGGAGCCGTTCGCCCGGGGCGTCGCGGTCCTGCCGCGGAGCGTGGCGACGGGCCGGCTGTCGCTCTCGGCGGCGGCCGACGGTGCGGCCGACGGCGCGGACCCCTCGCTGACGATCCTGGCGAAGGACCGGTTCACGCCGCAGGACGCCATGGACATGCAGCGGGTGCGCGGCATCTGCAGCCTCAGCCCCGCGGCGATCCACGTCGTGACGACGGCGCAGAACCTCGGGATTCCTGCGCTGCTCAACCTCGAGGCGGAGGGCGTCCGCATCGACCTGGCCGGCCGCCGCCTGGTGAACGCCGCCGGCCGCGAGATCCGGGAGGGCGACTGGGTGACGATCTCGAGCCGCCACCGCACGCTGTACGCCGGGCGCGCGGTCTTCGCGTCGGCGAGGCTGCTGCGATTCATGGCGGGCGAGCCGGTCGAACTGGGGGCGGACGAACGCCCGCGGTTCGAACGCCTGGCGGACTACTACCGCGGCTACCGGCGGATCCTGGAGCGCGTCGACGCGTCGGGCTTCGAGAGCTTCGAGGACCTCGGCCACGCCATCAGGTACGGGGAACTGCGCGACGACCCGGTCCGCGCCGAGGAGTTCGTCAACCGCTGCTTCGACGCGCGGGCCGACGGGCTGGTCGAGCGCCTGCTGAACACCACGCTCGGCATGCACCTGGTCAACCTGACGGCCTTCGCGATGCTGACCGCGGACCGGAAGGTGCGGCTCTTCCAGCTGGCGGCGGCGGCGTGCGCGCGCCGCGGCCTGTCGGGCTACCACGCCGGGGCGTTCGTCATCGGCAGCCTGCTCGATCCGCGGGCCCCGGCCGCGTTCTGGCAGGGTTTCTCGGCGCAGGCGATCGGCTTCCTCCTCAACGAGTGGGTGCAGCACCAGAAGTACCTCGGCGTGCTCGACGCGCTGGGCGAGGGGCGGGTGGCCCGGGCCCGGGAGATCATCCTGTCGGGCGGCATGGGCGAACTGCCGAGGCTGGCCGCCGCCGCCGCCGGCTTCCTGTCGCTCACGCTCGGTCGCGTGGACCTGGCGGAGGTCGCGCGCTCGCTGCCGGCCGGGGCCGACCCGCAGACGATCGAGCTGCTGGCGAGGCTGCAAGGCCCGCTCAGCGCGCCGGCCCGCTGATGGCGTCGCCGAACTCGGTGACGTCCATGTGGAGCAGGTAGTCGGTGACCACGCGGTTCTTCTGGCGCATGACGCTCGTGCGCTTCTGCGAGATCGAGAACCAGTCTTCGAGCAGGCGCAGCCGGGGGAAGAGCGTCGTCAACTCCCGCCGGGCGACCTTGCCGACGGCCGTGTACTTCGGGAGCAGGGCGACGCCGTATCCCTCGAGCGCGGCGTGGACCATCCCCCGGACCTGGTTGACCTCGATGACCTGCCGCAGCACCGGGCGGCGGCGGCCGGGAATCGACCGCAGCGCGTTGGCCCACCAGGCCCCGTCCCGGTCGATCGAGATGACCGGCACCCGTTCGAGGTCGAGCGGCTGCCGGATGCGGTGCGCGCGGAGGAAGTCCGGCGAGGCGACGATCAGGTACTTCTCGCGGAAGAGCCGCGTCACCGTCAGCGACGGGTGCGTGTGGGCCGCGCAGTCCACGGCGATGTCGATCTCGTCGGCGAGCAGCGGCGACTCGAGGTCGTCGCGGAACCGGAAGTTGACGCGGAGCCAGGGGACGGCGTCGACGAGCGGCCGCAGCTTGCGGATGAGCACCGTCGTCCCGAATTCGACGGTGGCGCCGACGGTGATGGCCTGCGTGCCGCCCGGGGACCTGGTCGACAGCACGTGCTCGGCCTGGTCGATGTCCTGGAAGACCCGCTCGCACACCTCGCGAACGTAATCGCCGTCGTCGGTCAGCGTGAGCCGACGGTGCCGCCACTCGACCAGGCGCCGCCCCGCGGCGTCTTCGAGCGTGCGGATCGCGTGGCTGACGGCCGAGGGGGTGATGTGCAGGCGCCGCCCCGCGGCCGTGTAGTTGCCGCTGCGCGTGGCCTCGAGGAAGATGCGGAGCCGGTTCAGTTCCAGCCGGGTGCGTTCGCTGCCCATGACGAGCCTCCGGGAAGACGTGCCAGGCGATGAATCCCGCTCATCGTACCAGAGAACTCTCATCGTTTCCCTCATCGATCGGGCCTGCGCTGGTCGTGCTGGGGGCGGCGGCTCCGGGGCCGCGCCCGTCCCGCAACCTCTCGGGTGCCGCGCACGTAGATCGCTGTGGGGGGATCGGCCGGCGGGCGGCCGTGCGCGCCCGATGGGGGGATCGGGGACCTCGATGACCGAGCAGACGGCGCGGCTGCGCGACACGTTCGTGGGCCTCTGGAACGCGGCGGACCCGGAGACTACCATCGACGGCCCGGTCTACACGGCCGCCGCGCACGGGCGCAACGAGCGCCAACTCCGGGACTTCGTCGACGTGCTCGAATCCGAATCGCGCCGCGCGCGCCGGCGGGCGCTCTCGAGCGAGGACGGCGAGCGGCGCGTGCGCGCCGCGTTTGCGACGCTCGCGAAGGGCGCGCTCGGGTGGAAGCGCGAGTACCTCGAGGGCACCGAGGCCAGGGCGTTTCGCGAGGCGCTGCGCGCGTTCCCCGTGCGGGCGCGCCGGTTCGACCCGCGGCTGTCGGCCGCGGACATCTACCAGGCGGCGCGCAACGCGCTCACGATGCACTGCCTGCAGAGCCTTCTCGGGGTGCCCGTCGAGCCGACGCCCGCCGTCCTCGGGTACAGCCTGCTGTACCCGTATACCGACAACCTCATCGACGACCCGCGCCTGGACGTCTCGGCGAAGCTGGCCTTCGGCGAGCGGCTGGCCGACCGGCTGCGCGGCCGCCCGGTCGCGCCGGCCGATCCCCGCGAGGGGCGCATCTTCGATCTCGTCGGGATGATCGAGGGACAGCATCCGCGGGCGCGGAACCCGCACGTCTACGAGAGTCTTCTCGCCATCCACGACGCGCAGCTGCGCAGCCTGGCGCTGATGGCGGGCGCGGCGCCGCCCGACGCACGGACGCTCGTCGAGATCGCCGTCGAGAAGGGCGGCACCTCCGTGATGGCGGACGGCTACCTCGTGTCGGAGTCGCTGACGTCGCGCGAGGTGGAGTGCATCTTCGGCATCGGGGCCTTCCTGCAGCTGCGCGACGACCTCGAGGATGTGCACGACGACGGGGCGGCCGGCGTCACGACGGTGTTCTCGGTCCACCGGGCCGACCGGCTCGACGAACCCACCGCGCGCGCGCTGGCCGTCGGCGCCGGCGTGCTGGAGCGCCTGTCCTGCTTCGACTCGCCACGGGCCGCGCCGGTCCGCGACATCATGGCGCGCAGCCTCCAGTGCACGATCGCGGACGCGGCCGCGTCGTTCCCCCGGCTCTACGGAGTCCCCTACCTCCGGGGACTCGAATCCCGGTCACCGTTCCGGTTTGCGTGCCTGGCCGAGCAGCGGCGCCGCCTGACGCGGGCCAACGGTTCGCTGACGGGGCTGCTCGAACGCTGGGTGTCGGCGTGCGCCGCGCCGACGGCCGCGCGCGGGCGCGAGCCGGCGCCGGCGCTCGTCCGAACGGCCCACGACGCGGCGTGAGCCGCTCCGCACCCCGGTCGGCCGGACTCCCTACGGACGGGCCCGGAACCACCGCAGCACGAACCCCCGGGCCCGCCCAAACGGGCCCCGGGCGCGTTCGCCAGCTTCCTCGAGCAGGTAGGTGTGCCAGTCGTCGCGTTCGCTCGTGACGCGCAGCGGGGCCAGGGCCAGCAGTCCCGTCGGGCCGATCGAGCGGCGGAGGTAGCGCAGTTCGTCCAGTTTCGCCCTCAGGTCCGGGCCGGGTTCGACCGCGAGCCCTGTCTCGCGGGCCATCAGCATCCCCTTGGCGCGGATGGCCAGCTCCAGCTCGACCCGAAGCAGGCAGAACATGTCGGCCACCACCGGGCCGGGGAAATGGTCACGGAGTTCGACGAGGTACTGACCCAGCCGGGTCTGGCCGAAGCTGGGAGACGTGACCAGGTGCAGCAGTTCCACGTCGAGGTCCAGCCCTTCTCCGACCCACTCGCGCGTCGCCCGTTCGCTCCGCTCGAACGCGAAGGTGACGACCACCGGCAGCGCGATCAGCAGCACGCACGTCTGCACGACCGGCGGCATGGGGAAGTGGTTGAACACCGAATGGAGCACGACCGGCAGACCGAGGGCGGCCGCCGGCATCAGCATCCCGCGCCCCGGATGCCGCTCGATGAGACCTCGCGCGAGCATGGCGAACAGGCTGGTCAGCGCCCCGTGCAGGATGGCCGGTCCGAAGCCGCGCACGAGCCACAGCGCGACGCGCGCGTGGGGCAGCGCTTGCAGGTAGTAGACGTTCTCGACGAGCGCGAACCCGGTGCCGACGGCGAACCCGACGAGCGCCGCGTCCACGAGGAACGCCAGGCGCCGCCGTCTGAGCAGGACGACCACGTAAACGGCCTTGAGCGGCTCTTCGATGAGCGGCGCCAGGTAGCGCGGGAGCACCAGGTCGAACAGTCCCGGCGGCAGGAGGCCCGCCGCCCGCAGCCCCTTCTCGATGGTCAGCGCCGCCACGGCGCTCGCCGCGCCGGCCAGGATCGCCAGGGCGAGCGCCCTGAACGGCACCAGCTTGAAGCTGTCCATCAGGAGCAGGACGCCCAGGAAGACGAGCACCGGGAGGAGGGCCGCCGCGACGCTGATCGGCACGGCCCGAATTCTACCTGAGGACCTTCAGCGAGACCATCGCTTCCCGCCGGGGCGAGTGATCCTTCTCGAAGGCGACCGCGCCGCCTACCGAGAACATCATGTCGAGGGTGGACAGGATGGTGAACTGGAAGTCCAGCTGACCGCCGACATCGGCCAGCACGTGCCGCACGGACCGGGAATCGACGTTGGTGGCCAGCCCGCCGGCGAAGAGCGCCGGGCGCATCCAGGAGACGTAGAAGCCGGGCCGCCCCGCGCGGCTGAACCGGACCGGCGGGAGGTCCCACTCCAGCACCGATTTCACGAAGTTCCGCCCGCCGACCTCGTTCAGATTCGCGCCGGGAAAGCTGTACCGCTCGCGGTACCGCTTCTCGCTCCCGTGGTCCACCCAGTTGTTGCCAAAGCCGCCGAAGTAGAAATTCGAGAAGACGGTGTCGGCCGGCCGGGGCGAGAACCCGGCGGCGTTCAGCAGCCACAACGACCAGTGGTGGCCGCCCGGCAGCGCCAGGCCCTCGTCGAAGGTGGCGTAGAAATGCGGGTAGGCCTGACCGCCGACGTAGTCGGCCTGCGCCACCAGTTTCGCCCGCGTTCCCTTCTCGTCGTCCACGTGGCCGAGCGACCAGCGCACGTTGCTGTAGGTGAGATCGACCTGGGCCGAGGCGAGCTTGGTCACCGACACCGGCACGTTCTGGTAGTCGGGCAGGCGATCGAGATTCCCCGAGACGCTCGCATCGATATTCAGGTCCAGCTTCCGGGGCTCGTCGTAGATGAGCGTGCGCGTGTGCCCGGCTCCGAAGACGTATCCCTTGCGCCCCTTCTTCGTCGGGCCGAAGAGATCGTAGAAATCGGCGTTGTTCAGCTCCGCCCTCGCCTTCCAGACGCCGGGCAGGAACCTGTTGATGCTGTATCGCGAGAGGTCGGCGCGCAGGTGCACCCGTTCGCTGTCACGGAGGCCTCCCGCCGGCGAGTAGCTGACCGACACGCCGAGGTGCGCCAGTTGGAGCGGGTCCGACAGGTTGACGCGGATGCCGACCGCCTGCGTGTCCTTGTAGCCCTGGACGATCGGGTAGACCGACTCCAGCGCGATGCCGGAGGTGAGACGGTACGGCCCTTGCCGCTTGGGCATCGTGTCGTACGGAACCTTGGATGGCGGCGGGACCTGCCATTGCTGCAGGACCGGGTATTTCTCGATGACCTGTTGCCCCAGGAACGTGATCGGGTTGATGTCGGTGAGCGGCTGCACCGTGATGCGGGTGGGCACGAAGCCATTCCCCGAGTACCGGAAGACGAGCAGGTCGTCCCCCTCGAGCGGGATCGGGCGGAAGAACCCGGTTTCCGCGTTGGTCAGCGCCTCGACCTTCCCGGCGGACAGGTCGTAGCGGAAGATGTTGGACACGCCCGTCGAATACGAGCTGCCGTACAGGTAGCGGCCGTCTGCCGAGAAGACGAAGCCCTGGGGCACCGACGCGCCGAAGCCGAACTGCGCGACCGGCGTGACATCGCCCTCGAGCAGCTTCGCGAGTTCGAACACGCGCACGGTCTGCTGCCCGTCGACCTCGCCGAACGACGCGGAGAGGTAGCGGCCGTCGCGCGACACATCGAGGTCGTACGGCACCGTCCCGTACGGAAACGTCTTCACCTGGTTCCACTCGGTGTAGGGCCGCGGGATCCGGACGATGGTGCAGAGGCCGTTCAGGTGGCGGATGCCCCACAGCGACCCGTCCGCCTGGTCGAAGGCCAGGTCGCCGATCCGCGCGTCCTTCATCAGCAGGCGTGTCTTCTTCGTCGCCGGATCGAGGGCGACCAGGTCGCGGAAGGCCGTGTTGTCGTTGGTGTAGAACAGCGTGCGCGATCCCGGGTCCCACGCGAGCGACGTGACGGTGTAGATGACCGGGTCCTTGATGTCCGCCAGCCGCTCGACCCTGCCGGAGTCGAGCGAGATCGCGCCCACGTGGGCGACGGCGCCCTGGTAGTTGAAGGCGCCGTAGATCGTTCGCGTCGAGCGATCGTAGTAGGACCTCGAAATCGACCCGAGCGCTCGCGGCGAAATGTCGTGCGTGGCGGTCACCGGGTACTTCCGGATCGCCTCGAGGTTCTTCTGCTGGAACGAGTGCTCGAACGCCACCCACTCGGCCCACGCGTCCTCGATCGAGCGGCCGTAGACCTTCTTGAACTGGGTCGCGTAGTACGCGCGGCTGCCGGGCGTGCGTGACAGCCACTCGACGAACTTCTCGGGCGAGTAGCGGTAGGCGAGCCACGTCATGAACCGCTCGCCGTAGAGATAGGAGTTGATCTGCAGCTGGAAATCGATCTTGGTCCCCTCGGAGGCCAGGCCCAGCGGGTCGTAGAAGCGGGCCTGGTCGCGGACCTTCGACCGGAAGACCATCTCGTCGTAGCCGCCCTGCGCGCGGCCGATGCCGCCCGCCATCCAGGTGTCGGTGAAGACGGCCGAGCCCTCGTGGTACCAGCGCGGCGCGGCCACCCGCGGCGACGTGAGATAGAAGTACAGGATGGTCTCCGGCTGGTCGGCGATCGGCGTCACCTTCCCCTGGAACAGGCGGCGGAAGACGCGGTCCGGCCCGGCCGCTCCGTCCATCGTCGCCACGTGGACCAGTTCGTGATTCATGATCACGATCACGCGATCATTGGCGGCGAGCGTCTCGAACGAGTAGTTGAGCGGCGAGATCTGGATCTGCAGCGTGTCGCGAGGCACCGTGCCGGCGCTCGCGTCCCCCGTGTCGGAGAAATCGGCGAGCAGCACCGTGACCTTCTCCCACGGCTCGTAGTTCCACAGGCGCCGCTGGAACGCCAGGGAGGTGAGGAAGGCGCGCGCGGCGTGGGGCACGAGATACGATTCGCTGCCTTCGAAGTAGATCAGTCGCAGCGAGTCCACGTTGAGTTCGCCCATCTGCGCGGAGGCCGGCGCGCCCGCCGCGAGGAGCGCAAGCGCCGGGAGGACGCGAGCCAGGACGCGACGAACCGTCAGGGGGCGGGCGGGCCGGCCGGCGGATGACAAGGCCATCGAATCCCCTCCACGTTGGCTTCGCGCACCGACGGTCGCCCACTCCGTTCGCGGCCGGGCGGCCATGAACGCAGAACCGCCCGGCGGTCTCCACGCAGGAGGCTGCCGGGCGCTCTGTCTTGCCGAGGAGCGGCGCTACCGCCGCAGGAGGCTCGCCGAGAACACCGACGGGTTCTGCAGCGCCTGTCGGAACGCCGCGTTGGTGAACGCCTTCGTGAGGTCCGGGTTGTCGAACGCTTTGGAGATGGCCGGGTCGGCGAACGCCTTCGAGATGGCCGGGTCGGCGAACGCCTTCGAGATGGCCGGATCCGCGAACGCCTTCGAGATGGCCGGATCCGCGAACGCCTTCGAGACGGCCGGGTCCGCGAACGCCTTCGAGACGGCCGGGTCCGCGAACGCCTTGGCGACGGCCGGGTCCGCGAACGCCTTCGAGACGGCCGGATCCGCGAACGCCTTCGCGACGGCCGGATCCGTGAACGCTTTCGCGACGGCCGGATCCGCGAACGCCTTCGAGACGGCCGGATCCGCGAACGCTTTCGAGACGGCCGGGTCCGCGAACGCTTTCGAGACGGCCGGGTCCGCGAACGCCTTCGAGACGGCCGGATCCGCGAACGCCTTCGCGACCGCGGGGTCGGCGAACGCCTTGGCGACGGCCGGATCCGCAAACGCCTTCGCGATTGCGGGGTCGGCGAACGCTTTCGAGACTGCCGGTTTGTTGAGCGCCTTGGCGACGGCCGGATCCGCAAACGCCTTCGCGACAGCCGGATCCGCGAACGCCTTGGCGACGGCCGGGTCCGCGAACGCCTTGGCGACGGCCGGGTCCGCGAACGCCTTGGCGACAGCCGGATCCGCAAACGCCTTCGCGACAGCCGGATCCGCGAACGCCTTGGCGACAGCCGGATCCGCGAACGCCTTGGCGACGGCCGGGTCCGCAAACGCCTTCGCGACGGCCGGGTCCGCAAACGCCTTCGCGACGGCCGGGTCCGCAAACGCCTTCGCGACGGCCGGGTCCGCAAACGCCTTCGCGACGGCCGGATCTGCGAACGCCTTCGAGACAGCCGGGTCCGCAAACGCCTTCGCGATTGCGGGGTCGGCGAACGCCTTCGCGACGGCCGGGTCGGCGAGCGCCTTGCAAAGCGCCGCGTTGCCCAGCAGCGCACGCACGTTCTTGTCCTTGAGCAGCCGGTCGAAGGAGTCGCTCTGCAAGAACGCCTGCACTTCGGCGTTGTCGAGCACGACGTCCTTCGAAGACGGTTGCGCTCCGCGGTAGCGATCGGCGGCCCCAATCGTGCCCTGGGCGCCCTGGTCGACCGACCGGGTGCCGTTGAAGTACACGACCGCGAGAACGACGATGACCGCGAGTCCGGCGATCCCCCACAGCGCCTTCTTTGCCACGATCACACCTCCTCCGGCCATGCCGGCCTTGCGGTACGACTCCACGTGAGCCTTGTCCTGCTCGGAATGATGCGGGAACCCGTCGAAAAGTTGGTGGCCCATGCCGCCTGCCAACGCGCCGACCCGTTCGCGCCACCCGCGGCGAGGGGGCGGGGACTCGGCCACCGCGGCCATCACCCGCTCGGCGAGCGCCGTCGGGGGAGACGGCCGTCCTGGCGCCCCGAGCAGCGCCGCCAGTTGTTCGAGGCTGTCCGCCCGTGCCCGGAGCGCCGGATCCTCGACCAGGCGGGCGCGCAGGACCGCAGCCTCCTCGTCCGAGAGCGTCCCGTCGAGCGCACGGTGCAGGAATTCCTCGTCGCGAGGCGCGATCATCTTGTCCTTTTCCATGACAGGAGATCCTCCCCAAGCCGCTGCCGCGCCGAGTAGAGCCGCGATTTCACCTTCTTCTCGGGGACCCCGAGCACGCCGGCGATCTCGACGTACCGACAGGTTCGCATAGTGGCGCAACACGATGACCTCGCGCGAGATCGATGGCAGCCGCAGGAGGGCGGCCTGCACGTCGGCCCGCAACTCCGCTCGCTCGGCGTCCCGGTGGGGATCCTCCCGCGCCGCCAGCCTCGCGTCGAGCGGCTCCAGCGCCCGGCGCGACCGCCGGACGTTCAGGCACTCGTTCACGAGGATGCGGTAGACCCAGCTGAAGAACTTGTGCCTTCGGTCGAACGTCTGGAGTTTCCGGTAGGCGCGGACGAACGCGTCCTGGACGGCGTCGGCCGCCTGGTCGCCGTCGCCGAGCAGGCGGATGGCGACGCCGAACAGCACCCGCTGGTGGCGTTCCACGAGCGGCCGGTAGGCCGCCCGATCCCCCCGAGGACCCGTTCGACGAGGACGATGTCGTCGTCCTCACCTATAGGCAATGACACGGAGCCCCCCGGAATAGTTGGCCGAGAAGGCGCGACCCGATGCGGCAGGCGGCATACATATACCACGATCTCGGGTGGTATCATGATCGCGTTTTCGCCGACGCCAATGTCCTCGACGCCTCGAGCCACCGTGCGCGTCGCCCCCGATCCAGCCGGGATCGCCTTGGCGGCCGACCGCCTCGATCGGTTCTGGGCGGAAGCCGGGCTCGACCCGGGCTCGGCCTGGCCGGTCCACGTGGCGCTCGACGAAGTCCTGTCGAACATCGTGCGCCATGGAGGGGCCGCCGGAAGCGTGCCGCTCATCGACGTCACGTTCACCCGCGCCGACAGCGGGGGCGTCGAGGTGACCGTCGTCGACGACGGGCCGGAATTCGATCCCCTGCAGGTGCCGGAACCCGATCTCGCGTCGCCGCTCGACGTGCGCCGTGCGGGCGGACTCGGCATCCACCTGGTCAGGCACCTGATGGACAAGGTGGCATACGCGCGCCGCGGGGAACGCAACTGGCTCGTCATCGCCCACCGTGCCCGGCCGGCCGGTTCGCCGGACCGCGAGAGGGACTGAACGAATGGACATCCACCAGGAACGCCTCGGCCAGGTGCTGGTCATCGCGCCAGCCGGCCGCCTCGACTCCACGACCACGGATGCGCTCGAGCAGGCGTTGACGGCGGCGCACGGGGGCGGGGAGCGCCATGTCGTCATCGACTTCGGCGGCGTGGACTACATCAGCAGCCTCGGCTTGCGCGCGCTGCTCGTCGCCGCCAGGCGGATGCGGGAGCGCCGGGGCACGCTGGTGCTCTGCGTCCTGGGCGACGCCGTGCGCCAGGTGTTCGAGCTCGCCGGCTTCCTGTCGCTCTTCATCGTCGAACCGACCCGGGAGCAGGCCGTGACACGCTGCGGGTCGGACGCCTAGCCCGGGCTGGGAGAAAGGCCGGACCGTCGTGGCCGTGCTCGAACTGCGCATAGAGTCCGCGGGTGGCGCGCCGGTCGCGAGGACCTTCGACGCCGAGTCGCTCGTGATCGGCCGAAAGGCCGGCGCCGACATCGTCGTCGACGACGTCAGCGTCTCCCGCCGGCACGCCAGGCTGTTCGCCGCGAAGGGGGAGTGGTTCGTCGAGGATCTCCAGTCGCGCAACGGGTCGCGGCTGAACGGGCTCCCGATCACCGCGGCGGTCGGCGTCAAGGGCGGTGACGTCCTCCAGGTGGGGGACACGAGGCTGCGGGTGGTCGCGGCGGGCGCCGAGCCTCCGGCCGCCCCGACGGCGGCGATGGCGGTCGACGAGGCGCTGTTCTCGGTGCTCAAGCCCGCCTCGGAGCTGCTCGGCCGGCCCGCCGACGATGCCGCGGCTTCCTCGCGCCTGCGCCTGCTCAACGAGGTGCACCGGGCGCTCGCGACGCCCATCTCGCGCGACGACCTGCTCCGCTTGATTCTCGACCGCGCGTTCGCGGCGCTCGAACCCGAGGACGGGGCCGTGTTCCTGAAGGCCGCGGACGGAACGCTCGAGAAGGCAGCCGAACGCCGCTCCCCCCGGTCGCCGGGCCCGTTGCTGGTGTCGCGGCGGCTGGCCGAGGAGGTCGCGGGCAAGGGGGCGGCGGCGCTGGTGCTCGACGCGCGGGTCGACGAGCGGTTCGCGGCGGCCGAGAGCGTCATCATGTCGGGCGTCCGCAGCATCCTCGCCGCGCCGTTGAGCGATGCCGGGGGTTGCCTCGGCATGATCGCGCTGTACTCGAACGCCGCGGCCCGCCTGTTCTCGGAGCAGGACCTGGAGTTGCTCGTCTCGCTCGCCTCGGCGGCCGCGCTGCGCGTGCGGAACATCGAGCTGGCCGAGCAGGAAGCCGAGCGCCGGGCCGTCGATCGCGAACTGGCCCTGGCGCGCGAGATCCAGATGGCGATGCTCCGGCGCCGGCCCCTCGGGCGCGACGAGGTGGACGTGGCCGCGCGGCAGGAGACGGCCCGGCAGGTCGGTGGCGACTTCTACGAGTTCGTCGTGGACGCCGACCGGCTGTGGTTCGTCGTCGCCGACGTGGCGGGCAAGGGGATGGCGGCGGCACTGACGATGGCGATGTCGCAGGCGCTCTTTCGCGCGATCGCCGCGCTCCGGCTGCCGCTCGGCGACGCCGTCGCCCGGCTCAACGGGGAACTCGCGCGCGACAACGAGCGGGCGATGTTCGTCACCGCGCTGGCCGGATGCCTGGACCTGGGGACCGGGCGGCTCGAGTTGGCCAACGCCGGCCACAACCTGCCGTATCTGCTTCGTCGGGACGGCAGCGTCGAGCTGCTCGCGGCGCGCAACGCGCTGGCGCTCGGCGTGATGGCGGACGTCGCGTTTCCCGTGACCGGGGTCGTCCTCGAGCCGGGTGACGGGCTCTTCCTCTACACCGACGGCGTCTGCGATGCGGTCGGCCCGGACGGGAGCCGCTTCGGCACCGCCGGCCTCGAGCGGCACCTGCGCGCGGTCGGCCGGCAGCACTCGGCCTCCCTCGTCGACGGCGTCTTCCGGGCGGTCGAGGCGTTCGCGGGCGGCGCCCCGCAGGAAGACGACATCACCGTGGCCGTGGTGCGCTACAAGCCGATGGCGAAGGCCCCGCTCCGGCGCGCCGACTGACCCGCGCGCCGGGGGGCGCCAATCGACCCTGGAGTTGCGGCGCCGCGCGCCCCGCGTGAACGGTCACTCGGCCGCGGCCGAATCGAGGGCGGGCTGCCTGGCCGCCTTGCGTCGCGCCAGCCACTCCTGCAGCTGCTCCATGTAGATGTAGAAGATCGGCGTGACGTAGAGCGTCAGCGTCTGCGACACGATCAGGCCGCCCACCACCGAGAGCCCGAGCGGACGCCGCGCCTCCGAGCCCGCGCCCCAGCCCAGCGCGATCGGCAGCGTGCCCATCAGCGCCGCCATCGTCGTCATCATGATCGGGCGGAACCGGACCCGGCAGGCTTCGTAGATCGCCTCCGGCGCGGTGAGGTTCCCCCGCCGGCGGGCCTCGATCGCGAAGTCGATCATCATGATGCCGTTCTTCTTCACCAGGCCGACGAGCATGATGATGCCGACAAACGCGTAGATGTTCAGGTCGTACTTGAAGAGGTAGAGCGTCAGCAGGGCGCCGAAGCCGGCCGACGGCAAGCCGGAGAGAATCGTCAGCGGGTGGATGAAGCTCTCGTAGAGGATGCCCAGCACCACGTAGATCACGAAGATGGCGAGGGCGAGCACCCAGCCCAGGCCCGTCATCGAATCCTGGAACGCCTGCGCCGTGCCCTGGAAGCTCCCGGAGATCGTCGCCGGGAGCGTGTCGCGGGCGACCGTCTGGACCTTCGCCACGGCGTCGCCGAGCGCGACGCCCGGCTTGAGGTTGAACGACAGGGTGACCGACGGCAGCTGCCCGGTGTGGTTCACCGAGAGCGGGCCCGCGGTCTGGCGCGTCCGCACGACCGCCGAGAGCGGCACCAGCGTGCCGGCCGGCGAGGTGAGGTAGAGCAGCGACAGCGCGGCCGGATCGCGCTGGTAGGGCGGCGCGACCTGCAGGATGACCTGGTACTGATCGTCGGGCGCGTAGATCTGCGACACCTGCTCGGACCCGTACGAGGAGTTCAGCGCCGATTCGACATGGTCGACCGTCAGGCCGAGCGCGGCGATCTGGTCGCGGTCCAGGTCCACGTTGAGCTGCGGGTTGCGGATCTGCAGGTCCGAGGTGACGTCCTCGATGCCCTCGACCGCGCGCAGGGCCGTCTCGAACTGCGGCGCCGCCTTGTACAGCTCGTCGGTGTCCGGGTCCTGCAGCGTGAACTGGTACTGGCTCCGCGTCATCATCCCGCCGATCCGGATGGCCGGGGGATTGACGAGGAAGACCCTGATGCCCGGGATCCGCGCGAGCTTCGGGCGGATCGCCTCGATCACCTGGTCCGCCGTGAGCGGACGCTGGTCGCGCGGCTTGAGGTCGACGTTCAAGCGGCCGCCGGCGCCGCCGACGTTGGCCGTGTAGCCGGCCACGTTGTCGTCGTGCGCGAGGACGTTCATCACGTCCTTGACGCGGGCCACCGTGGCGTCGAACCCGAGCCCCTGGAGCGTCTCGACCTGGCCGCTGAGCTGCCCGGTGTCCACGCTCGGGATGAAGCCCATCGGGATGAGCGTGAACAGGTAGACCGTGCCGGCCAGCAGCAGGGCCGACACCCCCATGGTGGTGCCCTTGAACCGGATCGTCTGGCGCAGCGACCACGAGTAGCCCTGCAGCCACGCCTCGAACATCCGCTCCATGACGTTGTAGAACCAGCCGTGCCGGACCGCGTGCGGCGACTGGAGGAACCGGCTGCAGAGCATCGGCGTCAGCGTCAGCGAGACGAGGCCGGAGACGAGGATGGCCGCGCCGATGGTGACCGCGAACTCGTGCATCAGCCGGCCGACGACGCCGCCCATGAACAGCACCGGGATGAACACCGCGGCGAGCGACAGCGTCATCGACACGATCGTGAAGGCGATCTCCTTCGACCCGTCGAGCGCCGCCTGCAGCCGCGGCTTGCCCATCTCCATGTGCCGGACGATGTTCTCGAGCATGACGATCGCGTCGTCGACGACGAAGCCCACCGAGAGCGTGAGGGCCATCAGCGACAGGTTGTCGAGGCTGTACCCGAGCAGGTACATCACGGCGAACGTGCCGACGATCGAGAAGGGCAGCGCGAGGCTGGGGATGATCGTCGCTGAGAAGTTCCGGAGGAACAGGAAGATCACGAGCACGACGAGCGCGATCGTCAGCTGCAGGGTGAACTTGACGTCGCCCACCGATTCGCGGATCGGGACCGATCGATCGCTGCGGACGCGCAGGAGCACCGACGCCGGGAGTTGCCCCTCGAGCTGCGGCAGCACCGCCTTGATCCGGTCGACCACCTCGACGGTGTTGGTCCCGGGCTGCCGCTGGATCGCGAGGTAGATCGTGCGCGCGCCGTTGTACCAGCCCGCGTTCCGCTCGTTCTCGACGCCGTCGTAAACGTGGGCGACGTCGCCCAGGCGGACGGGGCTGCCCTTGCGCCACGCCACGACGATCCGCTTGTAGTCCTCGGCCGCCATGAGCTGCCCGGACGCCTGGATGACGAAGTTGCGGTCGGGTCCGAACAGCGTGCCGGTCGGGGTGTTCACGTTCGCCGACGTGATGGCCGACGCCACCTGGTCGATGCCGATCAGCCGCGACGCGAGCTGCATCGGATCGACGTCCACGCGCACGGCGAACTTCTGCGACCCGTACACGCTCACCTGGGCGACGCCCGTGATCATCGACAGGCGCTGGGCCAGCAGGTTCTGCGCGTAGCGGTCGAGCTGCGACAGCGGCAGGGTCGGGGAGCTCAGCGTCAGGAAGAGCACCGGGGAGTCGGCCGGGTTGACCTTCTGGTAGGACGGCGGCGCGGGCATCCCGGGCGGCAGCTGGCGCTGCGCGCGGGCGATCATCGACTGCACGTCCTGCGCGGCAGCGTCGATCGACCGGCTCAGGTCGAACTGCAGCGTGATGCTGGTCGAGCCCTGCGTGTTGCTCGAGCTGATCGAGCTGACGCCGGCGATGGTCGAGAACTGCTTCTCGAGCGGCGTCGCGACCGACGCCGCCATCGTCTCCGGGCTCGCGCCCGGCAGGCCCGCGTTGACCTGGATCGTCGGGAAGTCGATCGTGGGGAGGTCGTTCACCGGCAGGAGCCGGTAGCCCATGATGCCGAAGATCAGGATCGACAGGACGAGCAGCGTGGTGGCGACGGGGCGGCGGATGAACGGTTCGGCGAAGTTCATGATGGGGTCTCCCGCCTACCGGCCGCCGCGGGAACCCTGGCCGCGCGGCTCGCCGGGGCCGGCGCGACCGGGCGCCGCCTCGCCCCGCTCGACCACGCGGGCGCCGGGCGTGAGCCGCAGGTGCCCGTCGGTGACGACGGTCTCCCCGGCGCTGACGCCGCTCTCGACGACCACCTGGTCTCCCTGCTGGCGATCGACCTTCACGGGCCGCATCTCGACCGTGCGGTCGCTCCTCACCACGTAGACGTACTGTCCGTCCTGCGACGTCTGCACCGCCACCGCGGGGACCACCAGGGCGTTGGGGTCGCTCGTCAGGTCGAGGACCACCTGGACGAAGGCGCCCGGCCACAGCAGGTGCCCCGCGTTCGCGAACGTCGCCTTCAGCCGGATGGTGCCGGCCGCCGGGTCCACGCTGTTGTCGATGAAGGTCACCGTGCCCCGGTCCCGCGCCGTGAGCGTGGCCGGCGCCTGGCCGGGGGGCGCCGTGGCCGACTGGTCCGCGCCGGGCGGGAGGACCGCCGAGACCTGGAGCGGCCGCTCGCCCTGGTACTGCCGGACCTTCGCGAGGTAGAGCCCGGGGACCGAGAACGCCACGTAGACGGGCGAGAGCTGGTTGATCACCACGAGCGCCGTGGTGTCGGCGGACGAGACGAGGTCCCCTTCGTGGACGCCGAGCGAGCCGGTGCGGCCGGCGAGGGGCGCCTTGATCTCGGTGAACTGGAGATTCAGCCGCGCGCTCTCGATCGCGGCCTGGTCCGCGGCGACCGTGCCCGCGAGGGCCCCCGCGCTGGCGCGCTGGGCTTCGTACTGGTCGCGGGAGACCAGTCCCCGGTTGAACAGGTTCTCGAGGCGCGACTGCTGGGCCTGCGCGTTCTGCCAGGTCGCCGTGTCGCGGGCGAGCACCGCCTCGGCCTGGTGGAGGGCGGCTTCGAACGGCCTCGCGTCGATGCTGAACAGCGGCTGTCCTTTCTCGACGTCCTGGCCCTCGACGAAGTGGATGGCGCCCACCTGCCCGGAGACCCGCGAGCGGACCTGGACGCTGGCGATCGTCTCGACGGCGCCGACAGCGGAGAGCGTCACCGGCATCGGCCTCCGCTCGACGCGCGCGGACACGATCGGGACCGGGCCACCGCCCGCGCGCCCTCCGGCGCGCCCACCGGGCGGCGCGGCGTCGCCGGCGCCGGACGACGGCGAGCAGGCGGCGAGCGGCAGGCACGAGACGAGGAGTGCGAGGACGGGGCGACGGATGTCTGTCAGCATGGCGAGTCCGACGGGATCGTGGTCCGGTTCAAGGTCGTGGCCGGCCGCTGCACGTTCCCTGTTCGGGGTTGGCCCTTGGGGCGCGACGACCGGATGGGAGGCGGGGAAGCGGCGCGTGAAGCAGCCCCGGGTCGAGCGGCCCGAAGGCCGGCGTCCCGGGGCCGTGGGTGTTCGGTGCTCAGCGGGACAGCAGTTCCTCGTCCTTCTTCTTCTGCAAATCGTCGACCTGCGCGATCTCCTGGTCGGTGATCCGCTGCACGTCGTCGAGGCCGCGCTTCTCGTCGTCCTCGGAGACCTTCTTGTCCTTGGCCAGCTTCTTCAGCCGGTCGTTGGCGTCGCGGCGCACCGTGCGGATCGCGTTCCTCGCTTCCTCGGCCATCTTGTGGACGTGGCGCGAGAGCTCCTTCCGTCGGTCCTCGGTCAGCGGCGGCACCGGGATCCGGATCACCTTGCCGTCGTTGTTCGGGTTCAACCCGAGATCGGACGCGCGGATGGCCTTCTCGATGGCGCCCATGAGCGTCGGGTCGAACGGCTGCGCGACGATCATCGTGGGCTCGGGCACCGACAGCGACGCCACCTGGTTGAGCGGCATCCGCGTGCCGTAGGCCTCGACGTGCACCGGGTCGAGGATCCCGGTGCTGGCGCGGCCGGTCCGCACGCCGGCCAGCTCGTGGCGCAGGTGATCGATGGCGCCCGCCATCCGCTTCTTCACTTCCGCGTTCAGGCTCTTGAGATCGTTCACTTCCATGTGTCAGCTCCGACAGGTGAACGTGGGGATGCGAGTCGCGCGACTCAGTCCGCCGTGACCAGCGACCCGACGCGCTCGCCGAGCACGGCCCGCTTCAGGTGCCCCTCGGTGCGCAGGTTGAAGACGATGATCGGCATCCGGTTGTCCTTGCACAGCGAGATCGCCGTGGTGTCCATCACCTCGAGGCCCCGGACGACGACGTCGAGGTAGGAGATCGTGTCGAACCGCTGCGCGTCGGGGACCTTCACCGGGTCGGCCGCGTAGATGCCGTCGACCTTGGTGGCCTTCATCAGGACGTCGGCCTTGATCTCCATCGCGCGCAGGGCGGCGGCCGTGTCGGTGGTGAAGTACGGGTTGCCCGTGCCGGCCGCGAAGATCACGACGCGGCCCTTCTCGAGGTGGCGCATGGCGCGGCGCCGGATGAACGGCTCGGCGATCTGGCGCATCTCGATCGCGGTGAGCGTCCGCGTCGTCACGCCCTGGCGCTCGAGCGCGTCCTGCAGCGCCAGCGCGTTGATGCAGGTGGCCAGCATCCCCATGTAGTCCGCCGTCGCGCGGTCGGTGCCGCGCGTGCTGGCGGCCACGCCCCGGAAGATGTTGCCGCCGCCGATGACGATCGCCACCTCGACGCCGAGCGCGCGGACCTCGGCGACGTCGCGGGCGATCCGGATGGCGACCGACGGGTCGATCCCGTAGGCCTGCCCGCCCAGGAGCGCTTCGCCGGACAACTTGAGGAGAATGCGTTTGTAGGCGGGGGTGGCGGGCGAGGCTGGCATACAGGCTAGGATTATAGAACAGAAGACAAAGAAAATGCCGGGCGATGGCACCCCATCGGCCCGGCATTCGGTAATCGCCTTGTGTCTTGAGTCCTGAGTCTTGCGCCTTGGGCCTCCGCGCATGAGCCCTGAGCCTCAGGCCCGGAGCCTTACTCGCTGTCGCCGAGCTTGAAGCGCGCGAAGCGGGAGACGGTGATGTTCTCGCCCGTCTTGGCCACCGCCGCGGCGACGAGCTGCGAGACCTTCATCGAGGCGTCGCGCACCGACACCTGGTCGAGGAGGCAGACGCGCTCGTAGAAGCTGCCGAGCTTCCCCTCGACGATCTTCTCGACGACCGGGGCGGGCTTGCCCGAGTCGGCCATCTGCGCGCGGTAGATTTCCTTCTCCTTCTCGACGTCGCCGGCCGGCACCTGCTCGCGGCTGACCCACTTCGGGTCGGCGGCCGCCACCTGCATCGCCAGTTCCTTGACGAGCGTCTTGAAGTCGTCGGTCTTGGCGACGAAGTCGGACTCGCAGTTGACCTCGACGAGCACGCCGAGCTTGGCGAACCCGAACGGCCCGGCTCCGTCGGCGATCGGCATGTGGATGTAGGTGCCGACGGCGCCCTGCCTGGTGGCGCGGCCGCTCCGCGACGCGGCCTTGGCCAGGCCGCGCTTGCGCAGCACGGTGACCGCCTCCTCGACGTCGCCGTTCGCCTCGGTGAGGGCCGCCTTGCATTCCATCATGCCTGCGCCGGTCTTGTCGCGCAGCACCTTGACCTGTTCTGCGGTGATAGCCATCGCGTTCCTTTCCGTCGCTCCGTACAAAAAAATTGTAGGGGCGGGCTGCCGAACCCACCCCTACACGGTGACTCTGCTCGACCCGCGTCCTAGGCCGGGACCGTGGTCGGGGCCTGGGGGTGTTCCGGCCGCGGCCGGCGCACGTTGCGCGCGCCGCGCTGGGCGTCGGCCGCCGCGTCCGCGTCGCCCGCCGCCTCGGCGTGCGCGGCCTCGCGGAAGCCGCGGCCGCTGACGATCGCGTCGGCCAGGCGCGAGGCGAACAGCCGGATCGCCCGCAGCGCGTCGTCGTTGCCGGGGATCACGAAGTCGACCTCGTCGGGATCGCTGTTGGTGTCGACGACGCCGATCACCGGGATCTTCAGCTTCCGCGCCTCGTCGACCGCGATCTTCTCCTTGTGGGTGTCGACCACGAAGACCGCGTCGGGCAGCTTCGCCATCAGGCGGATGCCGTCGAGGTTCTTCTGGAGCTTGCGCTTCTCCTTCTCGAGCCGCGCGACCTCCTTCTTCGACAGCGAGTCGTAGCGCCCGTCGGTCGCCATCGCCTCCAGCTCCCGCAGCCGGCCGAGGCTCTTCTGGATGGTGGAGAAGTTGGTCAACAGGCCGCCCAGCCAGCGCTGGTTCACGAAGAACATGCCGCTGCGCTGCGCTTCCTCGGCGATGGCGTCCTGCGCCTGCCGCTTGGTGCCGACGAACAGGACCGTGCCGCCCTCCGACGCGAGGCGCGAAACGAACTCCTCGGCCTCCCGGAACAGCTTCGCCGTCTTCCCGAGGTCGATGATGTAGATCCCGTTCCGTTGCCCGAAGATGAATTCCTTCATCTTGGGGTTCCAGCGTTTGGTCTGGTGGCCGAAGTGGACCCCGGCTTCCAGCAACTCTTTCATGGCGATCCCGGACAAGCGCCCTCCACCTTCGGTGCGAAATGAGACAGTTAACGTTTGCTGAACTGGAAACGCTTGCGCGCGCCAGCCATGCCGTACTTCTTCCGTTCCTTGGCGCGCGAGTCGCGCGTCAGCAGCCCTTCCTTCTTCAGCCGCCCCCGGAACTCCGCGTTGTACTCGCAGAGCGCCCGGGTGATGCCGAGCCGGATCGCGCCCGCCTGGCCGGCCACGCCCCCGCCCGCGACGGTCGCAAGGATGTCGAACTTGTCCGCCGTCTCGGTGAGCAGCAGCGGCTGGCGCACCTGCACGCGCAGCGCCTCGGTGGGGAAGTAGTTCTCGAACTGCCTGCGGTTGACGCTGATGCCGCCGTTGCCGGGCCGCAGGAAGACGCGCGCGGCCGAGGTCTTGCGACGGCCGGTGCCGTAATACTGGATGACTGACACGTTAGGCTACCTTGAACTGGGTTGGCTTCTGCGCGGTGTGCGGATGGTCCGCCCCGCGGTAGACCTTGAGCTTGCGATACATGGCGTCGCCGAGCTTCGACTTCGGCAGCATGCCGCGGATCGCCTCTTCCACCATCCGCACCGGGCTCTTCTGCCGGACGTCCTTCGCTCGCTCTTCGCGGAGGCCGCCCTCGTAGCCGCTGTGGTAGCGGTAGAGTTTCTGTTCTTCCTTGCGGCCGGTGAGCTTGACTTGCGCCGCGTTGATCACGACGACGTGGTCGCCGGTATCGAGGAACGGCGTGTAGGAGGCCTTGTGCTTGCCCTGGAGCAGCTTCGCCGCCACCGACGCGACCCGCCCGAGCACCTGGTCCCCGGCGTCAATCACGTGCCACTGTCTGTCGATCTTGTTCGCGCTTGGCGTAAACGTCCGCATCGCACCGTTCCCTGTGGGTGTTCCCGAAACCACGGCAAACCCAAATGATAGCCAGCCCCGGCCGCACTGTCAAGCCTCAGGGGCAGCCCCACAGGAAGTGTGCAACGTTGAGACACGGCCCGTGGTAAAGTCTGCCGGGCGGGCGCGGGCTCCCGCTCGCGACCGCGAACCGACTCGGGTCGGGTTGTGGCTCAGCCGGGCCGGGTCCGGCGACTCCGGTCGGCTCGACCCCGGCGCCGTCCGGGTCCATCGGCGGCAATCCGCCCGGTTGGCGCCGGTGACGCGACGTGCGAAATGGTATTGTCCACTAACGGAACCGTGATCGGCGGGACGACGACCAGCTGGGCGGACGACGCAGCTGGAGCCTGGGTTTGACGATTTTCGCAGTGAATCCGGGCCGACGACGCTCGGCCCCGGCCGGTGCCCGCTTGGCACCGGGCTTGCGCTGCTGCTGAGGTGACCGTCCGCTCGCCCGCGGCCGGATTCGACGAAGAGGGCATGGCGTGTTCTCGAGATACAAACCTGTCGCAGGTCTCGACATCGGGTCGAGTGCGGTGAAGGTGGTGGAACTCCGCCCCTCCGGCCGCTCCTACAAGGTGGTCGCCTTCGGGACCGAGCCGGTACCCGGCGACGCCATCGTCGATGGGGCGATCATCGACGCGACGGCCGTGGCCGGCGCGCTCGACCGGCTCTTCGGCGCCGCCAAGGTCAAGACGCGCGAGGTGGCCGCGTCGCTCTCCGGCAACTCGGTGATCGTCAAGAAGATCACGCTGCCGGTGATGACCGAGGCCGAGCTGTCCGAGTCGATCCAGTGGGAGGCCGAGCAGTACATCCCCTTCGACATCCAGGACGTCAACCTCGACTACCAGATCCTCTCGTCGCCGCCCGCCGGCGCCAAGGGGAACATGGAGGTCCTGCTCGTCGCGGCCAAGAAGGACAAGATCGCCGATTACACGGACGTCATCAGGCAGGCCGGCCGGACGCCGGTCGTGGTCGACGTCGACGGGTTCGCGGTGCAGAACGTCTACGAGGCGAACTACGACGTCGAACCGGGCGCCGTGGTCGCGCTGCTGAACGCGGGTGCGAGCGCGGTCAACATGAACGTCGTCTCGGGCGGACAGTCGCTGTTCACCCGCGACATCTCGATGGGCGGCAACGCCTTCACCGAGGCGCTCCAGAAGGAACTCGGCCTCTCGTTCGACCGCGCCGAGCGCGCGAAGAAGCTGGAGCCGGTCGACGGGATCGAGGCGGCCGACGTCGCGCCGGTCCTGCGCACGGTGACCGAGAACCTGCTGCTCGAGGTCCAGAAGACGCTGGACTTCTTCAAGGCGACGGCGGCGTCGGACCGGATTGACCGCATGCTGGTCAGCGGCGGCGCGTCGCGCGTGGACGGATTCGTCGAGCGGCTCTCGGAGCGGTTCGGCACGCCGGTGGACTGGCTCGACCCGTTCCGGCGGATCGAGTTCGACGGCGGCCGGTTCGGGGTCCACGACGACGTGGCCTCGACCGTGGCCGTCGCCGTGGGGCTCGCACTCAGACGGGCAGGCGACCGATGATTCGCATCAACCTGATCGCCGGTGACCGCGACCGCGCCCGACGCCGCGCCTTCGGCACCGGGCTCGGCCTGGAGGCAACGCAGCGCAAGACCACGCTCGCGTGCGCCGCGATCCTGCTCGTCACGGCGCTGGGCGTCGGCCTGTGGTACGTGTCCCTCGCCCGCCACAGCCACCAGATCGAAGCCGACATCGTGACCAGCCAGAAGGAGACCGCGCGGCTGCGCGAGCTCATCCAGCAGGTCCAGGGCTACGAGGCGCGGCGCGGGCAGCTGCAGCTGCGGGTGACCCTGATCGAGGATCTGCGGAAGGGCCGCGAGGCGCCCGTCCACATGCTCGACGAGATCAGCCGCGCCGTCCCGAACCTGCTGTGGCTCACCGAGATCAAGCAGACCGGCGCCGACCTGCTCATCTCCGGCCGGTGCACCTCGCTCACCGCGCTGTCGGACTTCGCCGACAACCTGAAGGCGGGCGGGTACTTCAAGCCGGTGGAGATCGTCGAGAGCCAGGCGGAGTCGGCCCCGGCCGGCGGCGGGCCGGTGCCCAACAAGTTCTCGATCAAGGCGACGTTCGTCCCGCCGGGCACCTAGGCACGTTCCGGCCCGGGGACATCGTGAAGACGGCGCGGGGCGGTCGCGCCGGGGACACCAGGCGGCCGTGGCCGCGGAGGAAAGGGAGACGTGGCTGGCACATTGAGCAAGCTGCCGTGGTACGGGCAGGTGGGGGCCTTCGTCGGCCTGTCCGTCGCCGGTCTGGCTTCGTTCTTCTACTTCTACGCGTCGCCGATGCAGGTCGAAATGGCCCAGCGGCAGAAGAAGCTCGACGCCTTGCAGAACGACATCCGCAAGGGCCAGGCGATCGCCCGGCGCCTGCCGCAGTTCCGCGCCGACGTGGCCGAGCTCGAGGCGAGGCTCGAGACGCTGAAGAACGTGCTGCCGGAAGAAAAGGACATGGCCGACCTGCTCAGGCGGCTGCAGATGCTGGCCGTGCGGTCGAACCTGACCATCCGGCGCTTCAAGCCCTCGCCCACGCTGGTCGTCAAGGAGCTGCACGCCGAGGTCCCGATCCAGCTCGAACTCGACGGGTCGTACAACAACCTGGCGCTCTTCTTCGACCGGGTGAGCAAGTTCCCGCGCATCATCCACATCAGCGCGGTCGACATCAAGGCGAAGGACAAGCAGGAGCCGGACTCGACGATCTCGACCGCCTGCGTGGCGACGACCTTCATCCTGCTCGAGAACAAGGCACCGGTCGCGATCCCCGGGCAGAAGACGCCCGCCACACCGCCAGGGCGGCCGGCGCCCGCGGCATCTCGCGGAGGCGTGCGCCCATGACGCGTCAACTTCCGTTCCGCGCGGCGGCGCTGCTGGCCGCGCTCGCGTTCGCCGCGCTCGCCCCGGCCCAGTCCGGCGGCGCGCGCCCGGCCGCCGGGCAGACCGCGACGCCGGCGAAGACGGTTCCGCCCCCGGCGGCGCAGAAACCCTCGACCCCGGCCGCCGTGAAGCCGTCCCCGGTCCGGCCTCCAGGCGCCGAGAAGCCCTCGGCGCCACCCCCGACGGCGCAGAAACCCTCGACGCCGGGCGCGCCCCCGGCGCAGAAGCCCGCACCGGCGCGCCCGGCCGCGCCTCCGGTGCAGAAGCCCTCGACGCCGGCGCCGCCGCCGGCCGCCGAGCAGCCCCCGGCGACGCCGGACGCCCAGGGCCAGACCGGTTACAGTTATCGCTCGGAAGGTCGGCGCGACCCGTTCGTGAGTCTCTGGAGCTCCGGCGCCGGCGTCCGCCAGCGCACCAGGGTCGAGGGCATCGCCGGCGTGTATACGGTCGATCTCGTCGTCAAGGGAATCCTGCAGAGCAACGGCAAGTTCGTGGCCATCGTGCTGGGCCCGGACGCCAAGCGCCAGTACATCCTGCACACGAACGATCGGTTGGCTGACGGGGTCGTGAAGGCGATCACCGCCGACAGCGTGCTGATTCTCCAGGAGGTGAGCGACCCGTTGTCGCTCGCCAAGCAACGGGAGGTTCGCAAAACGCTGCGGGCCGTCGAAGAGGTCAAGTAGATGCGGCACAACTCGACTTTCCGAGAAGCGGCGGGGCTGAAGGACGGGAACCCGAGGGCCGGTCACGCCGCCGGCGTCCGGGCGGGGCTGGTAGCGGCCCTGGCGGCCTGTGCGGTGATGGTCGCGTTCGCGGCTGTCGAGCCGGTGCGTCCCCACGCCCGGCTGAACAGCATCTCGGCGAAGGCCAGCGCACGCGGCGCGTCGGTGGTCCTCGAGGCCTCCGAGCCGGTCGCGTACGTGACCAGCCGGCCCGACCCGCTGACCGTCCTCGTGGACCTGCGGGACGCGACGGCGTCGGGCGTCGCCAACCGCGTCGCGGCGTCACCGGCCGGGCCGGTCGCCGCCGTCACGGTGGAGGACGCCGTCGGGTCGGACGGCGCGGCGGTGGCGCGGGTGCGCGTGCTGCTCGCCTCGCCGGCGCGGCACACGGTCCACAGCGATCGGAACACGATCGAGGTGGACGTCATGCCCGACGACGGGGCGCCCGTCGTGCGCCTGACCGGACCGGCGTCGGCTCCGGCGCCCGCGCCGAACGCGGCCAGGCCAGCGGGTCCGGCGGCCACGCGCCTCGAGGCGGTGCGGACCAACGCCGGCGGGCGCTCGGTTGACGTGACGCTGTCCGGCAACGGCGTGCTCGTCGCCAGCTCGGTCGACCTCATGCAGTCGTCTCCCCACCGGCTGATCCTCGACTTCGCGGGCGTCACGCCCGCCGTGCCGGCGGCGATCCCGGTGGCGAGAGGCGCGGTGGAGCGGGTCCGCGTGGCCTCCTACAGCGCCAGTCCGCAGGTGACGCGCGTCGTGTTCGACCTCGCGCGCCCGGTGCCGTACACCCTCAACACGGTGGGCAACGAGCTGCACGTGAACTTCGCCGACGGCGACGCGCCCGAGGTCGCGAGCCCGGCGCTCCAGGCGCCGGCCGCACCAGCGACCGACGCCGGGCCGCAGTCCGCCCCGATGGCCGGCGCCATCCAGGGCGGCGGCGTCCAGACCGCGCCGCCCCCCGGACAGGTCGCCGGCACGCAGGGGACGCTGGCGCAGCTGCAGGCCGGGACGCAGCGTCGGTACGTCGGTCACCCGGTCACCCTCGACTTCCAGGGCGCGGACCTCAGGGCCGTGCTGCGCACCTTCTCCGAGATCAGCGAGCTCAACATCGTCATCGACCCCGCCGTGCAGGGCACCGTGGACGTGGCGCTGCGCGATGTGCCGTGGGACCAGGCGCTCGACAGCATCCTCCGCGCCAACAAGCTCGGCTACGTCGTCGACGGCACCATCGTCCGCATCGCGCCGATCACCGTCCTCTCCGAGGAGGAGGCCAACCGACGCAAGCTCTCCGAGGAGCAGGCGCTGTCGGGCGAGCTGCGGGTGGTCACCAAGGCGCTCAACTACGCGCAGGCGGAGGACCTCGCGCCGCTGCTCAAGGACAACGCCCTCTCCAAGCGCGGCTCGGTCGCCGTCGACAAGCGCACCAACACGGTGGTGATGAACGACCTGCCGCTGTACCTCGCGAAGGCGGAGGCGCTGCTCAACTCGCTCGACCAGTCGGAGGGCCAGGTGGAGATCGAGGCGCGCATCGTCTCGACGTCGAAGACCTTCGCCCACCAGCTCGGCGTGAAGTGGGGCTTCCTCGGGCAGGCGACGCCGGAACTCGGGAACACGACCGGCGCGTCGTTCCCCAACACGATCACCGGCAACATCGCGGTCAACCCGTCGGGGAGCACGACGACGCTGCCCAACGTCGCCAGCCTGGTGCTTGGCAGCGTGAACGGGGGGCTCAACCTCAACGCGACGCTGCAGGCGCTCGAGAACGAGGGCCGCATCAAGGTGCTGCTGCAGCCGCGCGTGGTGACGCAGAACAACGTGAAGGCGCGCGTCGCCAGGGGGCAGGAAATCCCGTACACCACCACCATCGCGCCGCCCACCGGCGGCTCGCAGGGGGTGGTGGTGCAGCAGCCGATGCCGACGGTGCAGTTCAAGACCGCCGCCCTGACGCTCGAGGTGACGCCCCGCATCACGCCGTCCGACACGATTCTGCTGCAGGTGGACGTGGACAACGGGTCGGCGGGCGAGGTGCAGGCGAACGGGAACATCGCGATCAACACCCAGCGCGCCACGACCACCGTGCTCGTCCAGAACGGCGCGACGACGGTCATCGGCGGCATCACCGGCTCGACGCGCAACCGGACCGACTACCGGACGCCCGGGCTGGCGCGAATCCCGCTGCTCAAGTGGCTGTTCAAGTCCGAGACGACCAACGACTCGGACGAGGAACTCCTGATCTTCATCACGCCGCGCGTGATGCGAGTCAAGTAACGGCAGGAGGCAGAAGGTGACCAGGTCTCTCTCGTTCGTCTCCCGGCGGGCCGCGGCGGCCGCGCTCGCGCTCGCGGTGCTGGCCTTCAGTGCGTCGTGCGGCAAGAGCATGATGCAGCAGGGGAGCGGATCGTCGTACCTCATCGTCTCGAACCTTCAGGCCGGATCCGGCACGCCTCCCGTCTACGCGAGCATGATCCAGACCAGCGTCTCGTCCGGGACCGACGCCCCCGGGCAGATCACGTTGCGGATGACGATGAAGGACCCGTCCACCGACGTGACGCCGACCGATACCAACACGATCACGATCACCGGCTATCACGTCGACTTCGTGTCGAACCCGCCCGGCCTGGCCGTGCCGTCGTCGTTCGACGGCGCGCTGACCGCGACCATCGGGACCAGCGACACGACGGTGTCGTTCGTCCTCGTGGGGGCGGCGACGAAGAGCCAGGCCGCGGGGCTGGCGCTCCCGCTCGCCACGGTCGCCACCGTCACCATGCGCGGCCACGACCAGGCGGGCCACGCGGTGTCGGTGTCGGCCACCATCAGCGTCACCTTCGTGTCCTAGCCGCACCCGGCCCCGGGCGGACGATGAAGTCGACACGGCAGCTCGAGCGACCGGTGGACGGTGGGACGAGTCGTGGCTGAACATTTCCGCATAGACGAACTCCGGCGGCGAGTCGAACAGGACCCGTCGTCGATTGCCTTCGCGCAGCTGGCCGAGGCGCTGCGCCGGACCGGCGCCATCGACGAGGCCATCGAGGCCTGCCGCGCCGGTCTCGTCCACCATCCCACGTACTCCTCGGCCCACGTCACGCTGGGCCGCGCCCTCATCGAGAAGGGCGACCTGGAGGACGCGGAGACCGAATTCAAGCAGGTACTGGCGTCGGCGCCAGAGAACCTCGCTGCCATCCGCGGGCTGGCCGAGATCCATCAGCGGCGGGGGCGGCAGGGGGAGGCGCTCGAGCAGTTCCGCCGCGCGCTCACCCTGGCCCCGCACGACCCGGAGCTCGAGGAAACCGTCTCCCGTCTCGCGGCCGGTCTCGAGGCGCCCCCGAGCCCCGCGCCCCCGGCCGAACCCGGGCCGGACGAGACGCCCGCCCCGGCGTCCGTCCCGGCGACGACGCCGGCGCCAGCGGAGGCGTCGGCCAGCCCGGCGGCCCCCCCGGACGCGCCCGTCGAGGCCGTCCCGACCCCGGCCGCGCACCAGATCGAAGCGCTGGGACGCTGGCTCGACGCGATCCTCGCCGAGCGCGAGCGGCAGGATTGACAGACCCGCCGGACATCTCCGACCATACTGGACCGGGATATCCTCCCCAGGTTTTGATAGGATAGGCGTTTCAGGTTTGAGTCGAACCCCGCTGACCTCGGGCCCTCTAGATGTCTTGAAAGGCCAAAGTGGTTGCGCATGAGCCGGGTGATGGCGAGGTCAATCATGCCTTTCAAGACGTCGAGAGCCCCGCGCACGCGCGGGGCCAGCCAACAGCGTTCCCGGGGCTAGCAAGGCGCGCCATGAATCCGCCTCCTCAGGCTCGGTGGCCTGATGCGCGCCTCGCTAGCCTCCGGGCGGACGAGGTGGAGTACCGATGATCAACGTCGACGAGCTCAAGCAGATCCTGGACCTCGTCCGCGACCACGAGCTGAGCGAGTTCGAGTTCGAGGCCGAAGGTATCAAGTTGAGGATTCGAAAGGGCGGCCAGGTCGTCGTGCAGGCGGCTCCCGCGGCCGCCGCCCCGATCGCGCCGCCGCCGACCCCGCCGCCTCCCGCGGCCGTGGCCGGGCCCGCCGACCTCGACGCGGACGTCGAGCTGGCCTTCGTGACCTCGCCCATCGTGGGCACCTTCTACCGGGCGCCCGAGCCGAACGCGCCGCCGTTCGTCCGGCCGGGCGACCAGGTCAAGCCGGGGCAGACGCTGTGCATCATCGAGGCGATGAAGATGATGAATAACATCGACTCGGAGTACGAGGGCACGGTGGTCAAGGTGTTCGTGGAGAACGGCCAGCCGGTGCAGTTCGGCGAGCGGTTGTTCGCCATCAAGCGCTAGGGGGCGCCCGCCTGTGTTCAAGAAGATCCTGATCGCCAACCGCGGGGACGTCGCGCTGCGGGTCATCCACGCCTGCCGCGAGCTGGGCATCAAGACGGTGGCCGTGTACTCGGAGGCCGACGCCAACTCGCTGCACGTCCGGTTCGCCGACGAGGACGTGTGCATCGGGCCCGCCCGCGCCGCGCAGAGCTACCTGAGCGTGCCGGCCGTCATCAGCGCGGCCGAGGTGACCGGCGCGGACGCGATCCACCCGGGCTACGGCTTCCTGTCCGAGAGCGCCTACCTCGCCGAGGTCTGCGAGGCGTGCCACATCAAGTTCATCGGGCCCGACCCGCGGGTGATCCGGCTGATGGGCGACAAGGCGCGCGCCCGGCGCGTGATGAAGAAGGCCGGCGTCCCGGTGCTCCCGGGCAGCGAGGGGATCGTCGACAGCGAGGAGAAGGCGCTCCGGATCGCGAAGGAGATCGGGTACCCGGTGCTCATCAAGGCCACCGCCGGCGGCGGCGGGCGCGGCATGCGCGTGGCGACCGGCCCGGCCGACTTCGGCCAGGCGTTCAAGACCGCGCAGCGCGAGGCCGAGGCGGCCTTCGGCGTGAAGGACGTCTACCTCGAGAAGTACATCGACGCGCCGCGGCACATCGAGTTCCAGATCCTCGGCGACCACCACGGCACCGTCGTGCACCTCGGCGAGCGCGAGTGCTCGATCCAGCGCCGCCACCAGAAGCTGGTCGAGGAGTCGCTCTCGCCGGCCCTGGGCGACAAGATGCGCCGGAAGATGGGCGGCGTCGTCGTCGACGCCGCGAAGGCGGTCCAGTACGCCAACGCCGGGACGTTCGAGTTCCTGCTCGACAAGGACGGGAAGTTCTACTTCATGGAGGCGAACACCCGGCTGCAGGTCGAGCACGGGGTGACCGAGATGGTGACCGGCGTGGACATCGTGAAGGAGCAGATCCGGATCGCGGCGGGCGAGCGGCTGTCGTTCCGCCAGAGCGAGGTGACCTTCACCGGCCACGCCATCGAGTGCCGCATCAACGCGGAGGACCCCGAGACCTTCGCGCCCTCGCCGGGCACCGTGCACGTGTTCGCGCTGCCGGGCGGGCCGGGGGTCCGCGTGGACACGGCGTGCCACTCCGAGTGCCTCATCTCGCCCTACTACGACTCGATGATCGCCAAGGTGATGGCGCACGGGCGCGACCGCCAGGAGGCGATCGCGCGGATGCGCCGGACGCTCGAGATGACGGTGATCGAGGGGATCAAGACCAACGTGCCCCTGCACCTGAAGATCCTCGCCGAGGCCGACTTCGGGGCCGGCCGGCTGAACACGGCGTTCATGAACCGCTTTCTGGCGGCCCCGCGGCCGGCCGGGTCGCTGGCCAAGGCGGTCTGAGCCCGGACCGTGCGCCCCCGGGACGGAAGACGATGATCAGCACAGGCGACGGCTTGCCCGGCGGCCGGCAACTCGAGCTGGCTGTTGCCGCGCTGGTCACCGTGGTCGCCGTCGGGACCCTCGGCTACGTGGTGATCGAGGGGTGGAGCGCGTGGGACGCGTTCTACATGACGATCATCAGCGTGACGACGGTCGGCTACCGCGAGGTGCACGACCTCTCGCGCGCCGGCCAGGCGTTCACCGTCGGCTTGCTCATCACCGGCGTCGGCGCGGTGTTCTACACCATCACGCTCCTCGCTGCCGGCATCATCGAATCGCGCGTGCATCCACGCGTCCAGGAGAGGCGGAGGGCGCGCATGATCGACCGACTCACCGACCACTTCATCCTGTGCGGCGCGGGCCGCATCGGGCTCATCATCGCCGACGAGTTCCGCCGCCAGCACGTCCCGTTCGTCGTCATCGACCGGGACCCCGACGCCGTGCACGCGGTGATCGAGCGCGGCGACCTCGCGGTCGAGGCCGACGCGAGCCGGGACGGGATCCTCGAGCGCCTGCGCGTCGACACGGCCCGCGGCCTGATCGCGGCGCTCGGCAGCGACGCCGAGAACGTCTACACGATCATGACGGCGCGGGGCCTCAAGCCGGACCTCTTCATCATCGCGCGCGCCGATTCCGACGACGGGAGGCGGAACATGATGCGGGCCGGCGCCGACCGGGTCATTTCCCCCTACCTGATCGGCGCGGTCCAGATGGCGCAGACCGCGCTGCGCCCGGCCGTCGTGGACTTCGTGGAACTGGCCACCAGCTCCGAGCACCTCGAGCTGGCGATGGAGCAGGTGGACATCGCGGAGGGGTCCGAACTCACCGCCCGCACGATCCTCGAGGCGAATGTGCGGCAGCGCTTCGGCGTCATCGTCATCGGCATTCGCCGGGGCAGCGGCCGGATGGAGTTCAATCCGCCGTCCGATGCCGTGATGCTGGCCGGCGACCAGCTCGTCGTGCTCGGCCGGCCCGAGCAGCTGAAGGGGCTCGAGGCCGCCGCCCGGTGAGAAGTAAGAAGTAAGAAGTAGGAAGTGCGAAGTACGAGGTAGGAAGCAGGAAGTGTGAGTTGACGGCGATGGTGGCAAGGTGGCGACGGCGTCGGTACTTCATACGTCGAACCTCGAACTTCGCACGATCGCAGGATGGTCAGATTCTCCCCTCTGCCCCTCCAGGGCACTGGTGGGCCGGGAAGGCGCCGTATGTCCGCACGCATCCTCGACGGCACGGCCGTCGCCGGCCAGATTCGCCGGGAGCTCCACGACCGCGTCGTGGCCTTCACCGCCTCGCAGGGGCGGCCGCCGGGGCTCGGCATCGTGCTCGTGGGCGAGGACCCGTCGTCGGAGATCTACGTCCGCAACAAGCTGAAGTCGGCGGCGGAGTCGGGGCTGCGCGCCGAGCTGTTCCGCCTGCCGGCGACGGCCGCGCTCGGCGAGGTGCTGGCCGTCGTCGCCGGCCTCAACGCCCGGCCGGACTGCGACGGGACCCTGGTCCAGTCGCCGCTGCCGGCCTCGCTCGGGCCGACGGCCGAGCAGGTGGTCTTCGACGCGATCGACCCGCGGAAGGACGTGGACGGGTTCCATCCCGAGAACGTCGGCCGGCTGGTGCAGAAGCGGCCGTCGCTCGTGGCTTGCACGCCGCTCGGCATCATGGAGATCCTCGACCGGTCCGGGATCGCGCTCGACGGCGCGCGCGCCGTCGTCCTCGGCCGCAGCGACATCGTCGGCAAGCCGATCGCGCTGCTGCTGATGCACCGGAACGCGACGGTGACGATCTGCCACTCGCGGACCAGGGACCTCCCGGGCGTGTGCGCGTCGGCCGATCTGCTGGTCGCCGCCATCGGGCGGCCCGCGTTCGTGACGCCGGACTTCGTCAGGCCGGGCGCCACCGTCGTGGACGTCGGGATCAACCGCGTCGAGGACGCGGCACTGGTCGGCCGGATCTTCCCCGAGGGGAGCCGGCGCCGCGCCGACTTCGAGCGGCGCGGGTCGATCCTCGTCGGCGACGTCCATCCGGCGGTGGAAGCGGTGGCGGGGGCGATGACGCCGGTGCCCGGCGGCGTCGGCCCGCTCACCATCGCGATGCTCCTCTCCAACACGCTGAAGGCGGCGGAGGCCCGGTGCTCAGGGTCGCGCTGACCGGGGGCATCGCGACGGGGAAGAGCTACGTCCGGGCGCGCGTGGCCGCGCGCGGCGTGCCGACGGTGGACGCCGACGCGCTGGTGCACGAGCTGCTCGGGGCTGACACCGAGGCGACCGCCGAGGTCGTGCGCCGGTTTGGCGAACGCCTGCGCGGCGGCGACGGCGCCGTGGATCGCCGGGTCCTCGCCACCCTGGTCTTCGCGGACGCCACCGCGCGCCACGATCTCGAGGCGATCCTCCATCCCAGGGTCTACGCCGGGATCGAGGCCTGGGCGTCCCTGCAGGCCCGCTCCGGCGCGCGCTGGGTCCTGGCCGACATCCCCCTGCTGTTCGAGACCGGGCACGAGCGGGACTTCGACCGCGTCATCGCGACCGTGTGCTCCCCGGACGAGCAGGTGCGGCGCGTGGTGGCGCGGGACGGGTCCGACGAGGCGGCTGCGCGGGCCCGGCTGGCCGCGCAGTGGTCGGCCGCCAGGAAGGCTGCGCTGGCGACCGACGTCATCGACACCGGGGGCACGGTCGAGGCCACCGATGCCCAGGTGGACGCGGTCTGCAGGAAGATGGACGAAGAAGCGACCGACGGCTCGACTTTCGGCCTATAATGCCCCTCACCTGACACGCGCGGTGCCGGGGCCGTGCCCGCTCGAGCCCCTCCCGGAATCGTCAATCTAGCTGCCAATACAGGTTCGGAGGCGCATCACATGGCAGGTTTGTTCATCAAGAAGGACCTGGCGAAACTGATTGCCGACGCGAACGACCCGCTCGCCGGCGAAGCGGTCCACGGCGCTCACGCGGGTGGCCAGCTCAAGCGGACGCTCACGGCGTTCAACCTGACGATGCTCGGCATCGGCGCCATCATCGGGGCCGGGATCTTCTCGCTCACCGGCACGGCGTCCGCCTATTATGCCGGACCGGGGATCGTGTACAGCTTCATGATTGGCGGCGTGCTCTGCGCGCTCGCCGGGGTGTGCTACGCGGAAATGGCGTCGATGATCCCGGTCGCGGGATCGGCCTACGCGTACAGTTACGCCACGATGGGCGAGTTCATCGCCTGGATCATCGGCTGGGACCTGGTGCTGGAGTACGCGTTCGGCGCGGTGACGGTCAGCACGTCGTGGTCGGGCTATTTCCTCAGCCTGATGCACAAGACGCTGAACGTCCCGGTGACCGACACGATGCTGCGGCTGACCAAGGGGCCGTGGGAGCAGGTGCTGCTCAACGACGGCGTCACGCACGCCTTCGGCCTCTGGAACGTGCCGGCCAGCTTCATCGGCCTGGCCGTGGCCGCGATCCTCTATCGCGGCATGCGCGAGAGCGCGTTCGTCAACAACCTCATCGTGGTCGTCAAGGTCACGATCGTCCTGGTGTTCATCGGCCTCGGCATCAGCGTCATCTCCGCGGACAACCTGTTCGTGAACCACGCGGCGCACGGCCTGGCCGCCCTGGTGCCGGCCAAGGAACTGATGACGATCAACGGGCGCGAGGTGATGGCCTACGGGTGGGGCCTCAACGGGGTGCTGACCGGGGCCGGCGTGGTCTTCTTCGCCTACATCGGCTTCGACGCCGTCTCCACGACGGCACAGGAGGCGAAGAACCCAGCGCGCGACATGCCAATCGGGATCCTGGGCTCCCTCGTCATCTGCACCATTCTCTACATCCTGGTGGCGGTCACGCTCACCGGCGTGGTCAATTTCAAGCAGTTGGGCGTGCCGGACCCGATCGCGGTGGGCATCGACCGAATCGTGGCCCTGCGCGGCTGGTCCCCGGTTGCGCAGACGGTCTTCACGTTCGTCATCAAGCTGGGCGCCCTGTGCGGGCTGACCTCCGTCATCCTCGTCATGATGATGGGCCAGACACGCATCTTCTACGCGATGAGCAAGGACGGGCTGCTGCCGTGGTTCGGCGCCGTCCACAAGGAGCACGGCACCCCGTACGTGGCGACGATGCTGACGGGTCTCTTCGTCGCCGTGTGCGGCGGCGTGATGCCGATGAGCCTGGTGGGCGAGCTGGTGTCGATCGGCACGCTGCTGGCCTTCGTCCTCGTCTGCATCGGCGTTCCGATCCTGCGGGTGACGAACAAGACGATCGATCGCCCGTTCAAGGTCCCCGGCGGCATGGCCGGCGCGTGGATCGTCGGCATGGCCGGCGCGGCCGCGTGCCTCTACGTCATGGGTGGCCTGCCCAAAGACACGTGGCTGCGGCTGATCATCTGGATGGAGATCGGCCTGCTGATCTACGGCGGGTTCGGATGGCGGCGCAGCCGGCTGGCGGACCCGGCGACGACGCCGGCACGGGCCAGGGTCCACCTTCCGATCCTGGTGGTGGCGATCGTGGCGTTCATTCCGACGATCTGGCTCGCGTTCGAGACGTTCGGCAAGTAGGAAGAGAGAAGGCCGGCCCCCGGCCATCGACTTGCGACTTGCGGCCAGGTCACGAACGACGCGTGATCCAGCCGCAGGTCGCGGGTCGCGAGCCTGCTACGTTCCGTCCTGCGGCAGGTATCCCGCGACGAGCTCGTCCCACTTTCCTTGCGCCCTCAGCACCACCTCGATCAGTTCGCGCGCCGCGCCGGCCCCGCCGTCACGGCGGCTGACCCAATCCACGCGCGCGACGACTTCCGGCACGGCGTCGGCGGGCGCGGCGGACAGCCCCGCGCGCGCGAGCACCGGCAGGTCCAGCAGATCGTCCCCCATGAAGGCCACCTGGTCCGCCTCCAGGTGCTCCTGGCCGAGCACCTCGGTGAAGACCTGCAGCTTGTCCACCGCCAGTTGGCGGACGATGGCGATGCCGAGCTGGGCCGCGCGCAGCGTCGTGGCGGGGGAGTGCCGGCCCGACAGCAGGCCCACCTTCAGCCCGGCGCGCTGGGCCCAGACCACGCCGGTCCCGTCGCGGATGCTGAACTGCTTGGATTCGGTGCCGTCGGCCTGGACCAGGATCCGCCCGTCGGTCAGCACGCCGTCCACGTCGAACAGCAGCAGCCGGACGCGGGCGGCCTTGCGCGCGAGATCGTCGGGGTCGCAGGGCATCAGAACAGCTCTGTGCGCCACAGGTCGTGGAGGTGGACGACGCCTTCCGCCCGCCCGTCGGGCGCGACGACGACGATCGAGGTGATCTTCCGGCGCTCCATCAGGTTCAGCCCCTCGACGGCCAGCAGCGCGCGGCTGACGGTCACCGGCGTCCTGGTCATCACGTCCCGGGCCGCGAGCTCGAGCACGCGGGCGTCGGTCATGTGCCGGCGCAGGTCGCCGTCGGTGATGATGCCGGCGAGCCGCCCCTGCCCGTCGACGACGCACGTCATCCCCAGGCCCTTGCGCGACATCTCCTCGATGACCGCGCGCATGCCCGTCTGCTCCTCGACCCGGGGCAGATCCTCCCCCGCGTGCATCAACTGCTCGAGGCGCATGAGCCGCTTGATCTTGCCGCCGGGGTGGCGGCTCGCGAAATCCTCCTGCCCGAAGCCCTTGCGCACGAGCAGCGCCATGGCGAGGGCGTCGCCCAGCGCGAGCGCGGCCGTCGTGCTGGCCGTCGGCGCGAGGTTCAGCGGGCACGCCTCCTCGCCGACGTGGCAGTCGAGCGTGACGTCGGCCGTCTCGCCGAGCGTGGAGGCGGGGAAGCCGGTGATCGTCACCATCCGGGCGCCCACGCGGCGGATGGTCTCGAGCAGCCGCCGGATCTCGCCCGTCTCGCCCGAGTACCGACACGGCGACGACGACGTCGTCGGGCTGGAGCGCCCCGAGGTCCCCGTGGATGGCATCGGCGGGGTGGAGGAAGAACGCCGACGTGCCGGTGCTCGAGAGCGTGGCCGCGATCTTCCGGCCGATGAGGCCCGACTTGCCCATCCCGGTCAGCAGCACGCGGCCGCGGCACTCGCACAGCAGGTCGACGGCGGCGGTGAAGGCCGCGTCGATGCGGCCGACGAGGCCGAGGATCGCGCCCGCCTCGATGCGGAGGACCTTGCGGGCCAGTTCGAGTTCGGTCGGCGCGTCGTGTGGAACCACGGTGGCCTCACCCCCCAATCCGGCGGTCATCGCGGCGCCTTGACGACCGCGTCGATCCGCGCCAGGCGGTCGAGCAGCGCGTCGAGCCGGTCCAGCTTCAGCGCGTTCTGCGCGTCGCTCCGAGCGTTCGCCGGTTCGTCGTGCACCTCGAGGAAGATGCCGTCGACGCCCGCGGCCACGCCCGCCGAGCCCAGCGGCTCGATGTACTCCGCGAGGCCCGAGGTGACGCCGTTGCCGCCGCCGGGCCGCTGCAGGCTGTGCGTGACGTCGAAGAGGACGGGGAACCCGAGGGCCCGCATCATCGGCAGCGCGCGCATGTCGACGACGAGATCGTGATACCCGAACGCCGTGCCGCGCTCGGTGACGATCACGCGCTCGTTGCCGGCGCCGGTCACCTTCGCCACCGCGTGGCGCACGTCGTCGGGCGCGAGGAACTGGCCCTTCTTGATGTTGACGGCCCGCCCGGTGGCCGCGGCGGCCAGCAGCAGGTCGGTCTGGCGGCAGAGGAACGCCGGGATCTGCAGCACGTCGGCGACCTCGGCCGCCGGCGCCGCGTGCGCGGGTTCGTGGATGTCGGTGAGGATCGGGACGCCGAGGTCGGCCCGGATCCGGCCGAGGATCCGCAGTCCCTCCGCGAGGCCCGGCCCCCGGTACGACGCGATCGACGTCCGGTTGGCCTTGTCGTAGGACGCCTTGAAGATGAACGGCATCCCCCGGCGGACGGCGATGTCACGAATGGCGGCAGCGAGGGCCGTCGCGTGCGCCTCGCTCTCGATGACGCAGGGGCCCGCGACGAGCACGAGCGGAAGGCCG
The DNA here is from genome assembly GCA_963776495.1 of uncultured Acidobacteriota bacterium. Taxonomy (GTDB): domain Bacteria; phylum Acidobacteriota; class Vicinamibacteria; order Vicinamibacterales; family Fen-181; genus FEN-299. The sequence goes on from CAVZMW010000006.1 coordinate 1,307,450, forward strand.
CCCCCCAGGCGAACCGATCCGATCTCGACGGTGCGCACGCCGGACATTATACAGGGAGCCGTCAGCGGGGAACGGGCAGTTGTCAGTGGCTAGACTACCGTTCCGGCCTCCGTCTTCGCGCCCAGACGGGCCACCTTGTGGCGATAGCTTGCGCCCACGAACCCGGCGAAGAGCGGATGCGGGCGCAGCGGCTTCGACTTGAACTCGGGATGGAACTGCACGGCGATGAACCACGGGTGGCCGGGCAGTTCCGCGATCTCGACGAACTTGCCGTCCGGCGACTTGCCGGAGATGCGCAGGCCGTGCGAGGTCAGCGCCGGCTCGTAGGCCGGGTTGAACTCGTAGCGGTGGCGGTGGCGCTCGGAGATGAGGTCGGTGCCGTACAACTGCTCGGCGAGCGAACCCGGCGAGAGCGCGCACGGGTACTGCCCGAGCCGCATCGTCCCGCCGAGGTCGTCGACGCCCAGCAGGTCGCGCAGTTTGTAGATCACCTTGTGGGGCGCCTGCTCGTTGCACTCGGTCGAGTCGGCGTCGGCGAGCCCCGCCACGTGGCGGGCGAATTCGACCATCGCCCACTGGAACCCGTAGCAGATGCCGAAGAACGGGATGCCCTGCAGCCGGGCGACTTCCGCGGCCCGCATCATCCCGCGCGTCCCCCGCGTGCCGAACCCGCCGGGCACCAGGATGCCGTCGGCCCCGTCGAGCAGGCCGGCGCCCTCCGGCTCCTCGAGCGCCTCGGCCTCCACCCAGCGGAAGTTCACCTTGAGCCCGTGCGGGAACCCGCCGTGCGTCATCGCCTCGTTCAGGCTCTTGTAGGAATCCTCGTACTCGACGTACTTGCCGACGACGTGGATCGTGATCTCGTCGGAGGGGCGGCGGATGCGGTCCACCAGGTGCTGCCACGTGTCCAGCCGGGCCTTGCTCTCGGGCAGGTGGAGGTACTTGAGGATGATGGCGTCGGCGCCCTCGGCGGCCAGCATCAGCGGGACCTCGTAGATCGACGACACGTCCTTCGCCGTGATCACCGCTTCCTCGTTGACGTCGCAGAAGAGGGCGATCTTCCGCTTGATGTCCTGCGGCAGGAACCGGTCGGTGCGGCAGAGGAGGATGTCGGGCTGGATGCCGAGCGACCGGAGGTCGCGCACGCTGTGCTGGGTCGGCTTGGTCTTGAGCTCGCCGGCCGTGCCGATGAACGGCACGAGCGTCAGGTGGATGTAGAGCGTGTGCTCGCGCCCGATGTCCTGGCGGAACTGGCGGATCGCCTCGAGGAACGGCTGGCTCTCGATGTCGCCGACCGTGCCGCCGATCTCGACGAGGACGAAGTCGACGTCCTTGGCCGTCGCGCGCAGGCACTCCTTGATCTCGTTGGTGATGTGGGGGATGACCTGGACCGTCCGCCCGAGGTAGTCGCCCCGGCGCTCCTTCTGGATGACCGAGAGGTAGATCTTGCCGGTCGTCCAGTTGTGGGCGCGCGTGGTGACGGTGTTGGTGAACCGTTCGTAGTGGCCGAGGTCGAGGTCGGTCTCCGTCCCGTCGTCGGTCACGTAGACTTCGCCGTGCTGGTACGGGCTCATCGTGCCCGGATCGACGTTGATGTACGGATCGAACTTCTGCAGGGTGACCCGGTAGCCGTGGCCCTCGAGCAGCGCTCCGATCGAGGCGGCGGCGAGGCCCTTGCCGAGCGACGACACCACGCCGCCGGTGACGAAGATGAACTTGACCGGTCGACCGTCCTTGTTCTGCATAAGCGTTCAGGCCGGAAGCGACGGCGCCGTCAGGCGCCGGACGCGCTCGAGGTCGGCTTCCGTATCGACCCCGACGGATTCGTGAAGCGTCTCGACGACGCGGACGCGGACCCCGTGTTCGAGGGCCCGCAGTTGCTCGAGCGATTCGGCCCGTTCGAGCGGCGTCGGTTCGAGACGCGCGAAGTCGAGCAGGAACGTGCGCCGGTAGACGTACAGCCCGATGTGCCGGAACGCGCGTCGGGCGTCGCGCCCGCCGCCCGCCTCGCGCACGTACGGAATCGGCGCGCGGGAGAAGTACAGCGCGAACCCGGCCCTGTCGATGACGACCTTCACCACGTCCGGGCTCTCGAGCTCGCCGGCCCCGGCGAGGCGCCGGCAGAGCGTGCCCATCGGGATCGACGGATCGGCGTCGAGCGGCGCGAGGGCCTCGGCGATGCTCTCGGTGGCGAGCAGCGGTTCGTCCCCCTGGACGTTGACGACCAGGTCGCACGAGAGCCAGGCGGCCACCTCGGCCACCCGGTCGCTGCCGCTCGCGTGGTCGGCCCGCGTCATCACCGCCAGGCCGCCGAACGCCTCCACCGCCTCCGCGACCCGCCGGTCGTCGGTGGCCACGACGACGGCGTCAACCGCCGGCGAGGCCGCCGCGCGGCGGTACACGTGCTCGATCATCGGCCGGCCGGCAATCTCGACGAGCGGCTTGCCCGGGAGGCGGGACGAATGGTATCGCGCGGGAATCACGGCGACGCGGCGTGCGTGGGCGAGGGAGCGGATGTGCCTGGGGTCCCGATCAGGGTGCACGGCGAATCATAGCACACGTCGCGCGGGCGGCCGACCGAGGGGCGGCGCCCGACAACAGATCCGCCGCGCCCTGTGTACACGACAGGGGTCGGAGCGGTTTTCTCGGGATCACGATTTCGAAATTCAAAATCGTCATCGGGAGAAAACCGCTCCGACCCCTGCAGAGGCGGAGCGCCTCGTCCTCAAATCGTGCGGGCCGGCGCGTCGGGAATCCCCTCGCGGCGCTTCAGGCCTGCCGGCGACTTGGCGAGCTTCGCCGGGCAGGGCTGCTTCCAGAGCTTGAGATAGTCGAAGACGAGCTGCCGCTTCATCAACTGGATCGCGCGCGCCGGGTCGACCCCCTTCGGGCAGACGCGCGAGCACTCCCCGGCGAAATGGCAGCGCCACGGGCCGCGCTCCCCCGAGAGCACCGCCTTGCGCGCCGCGAACCCGCCGTCACGGCTGTCGTTGTTGTAGCGGTGCGCCTGGGCGAGCGGCATCGGCCCCGCGTAGAGCGGGTCGGTCGCGCAGGTCGGGCAGGCCGCCATGCAGCACCCGCACTTGATGCAGTACCAGAACTGCAGGAACTGCTCCAGCTGGTGGGACGTCTGCCAGAACTCGCCGGTCGGGTTCTGCTGCTCGGCGACGTCGTCGCGGATGAGGTAGGGCTGCATCGTGACGTGCGTGTCGATCATCGGCATCAGGTCGGGCACCAGGTCCCTGATGATCTTGAAGTTCGGCAGCGGGGCCACCGTGACCACGCCGCCCCCGAGCTCGGAGACCTGCGTGTTGCAGGCCAGGCGGGCCCGGCCGTTGATGAGCATCCCGCACGACCCGCACACGCCCATGCGGCACGACGAGCGCCACGCGATCGTCGGCGACAGCGTCTCCTTGATCCGCTTGATGCCCTCGAGCACCGTCATGCCCGGCGGGTTCGGGATCCGGTAGTCCTCGAAGTGCGGTTCGGCGTCGGTCGTCGGGTCGAACCTGCGGACGCGAAAGACCACCTCGGTCTGGACTGTAGTGTCTGCCATGTGTTCTTCCCCCGCCTAGGCGCCGCGCGCCACGGTGAATCCCGCCCACGCCGCCCACGTCCCGACGGCGAACAGGACGATGCCAACCGCCAGGATGAGGCCGGAGAGCGCCTTCTTGGTCCCGGTCCCGGGGTTGAGCTCGAAGAGGATGTTCCGCAGGCCGTAGAGCCCGTGGAACAGCGCCGCGCCGAGCAGCAGCACGTAGGTGACCATGAAGAACACGCTCTTCGCCCGCACGACGACGTTCGCCCAGTCGATCGGGTCGCCGCCCTGCGGCGCCGACGCCGCCAGCGGCAGGATCGCGTCGAGGTGCATGATCACCATGTGCAACCCGAGCAGCAGCAGGATGACGACCCCGGCGGCCAGATGCCACGTCCACAGACTTTGATCGCGCACGTCTCCTCCTACTTCTTCAGGAATGCGATGCCGCCCACGACCGCCAGGGCCGCGGCGACGATCATCACGCCGACGGCCAGCGGGCGCTGCTCGTTCACCGAGGTCCGGTACGGGTAGACCGGCTCGATCGGCGCGCCGATGGCGAACCCCAGCTCGGCCAGCACCAGGCGGATGCCGTTCACCGCGTGGAAGGCGAACGCGGCGAAGACCAGGTACTCACCGACGGTGAAAACGGGTCCGTGCACGGCGCCCATGGCCGTCTTCCATGCCTGCTCCCCGAACGCCCGGGCCGAGGTCACGCCGATGTGCAGGAGGAAGTAGAGCAGCAGCCCGAGGCCCGTCACCCGGTGCAGCGTGTACATGTAGCGTTCGAACCCCCAGCGCCCGCCGCCCAGCCAGCCCGTCATCCCGAGGCGGTTCGGACGTCCCTTGTTCTCAATCATGGCTCGCCTCACTTCCTGGTCAGTACTTCCGCTCCACCGGCTTCCACTGATCGATCACCACCGGCTTGTAGTCGAGCCGCGGGGCGCCGCCCGTATACCAGGCCAGCGTGTGCTTCAGCCACTTCTCGTCGTCGCGCGTCGGGAAGTCGCGCCGCGAGTGCGCGCCGCGCGACTCCTGGCGGGCGATGGCGCCGACGATGGTCACCTCGGCCAGGTCGAGCAGGTTCTCGAGCTCGATGGCGTGGAAGAGGTTCGAGTTGTAGAGCGCCCCCTTGTCGGCGACGGGGGCCTTCTTCGAACGCTCGCGAACGTCGCGGATCACCTGCAGCCCCCGCTCGAGCTCGGGGCCGGTGCGGAAGACCCCCACCTCCCGGTCCATCGTCGCGCGGGCTTCGCGCTTGAGCGCGTAGATGTTCTCGGATCCCTGCCGCGCGAGCAGGTCCTTGACGCGCGCCTGCCGGTCCGCGACCAGGCGCTCGGGCACGGGGGCCGGCGCGCCGAGCTTCGGCAGCGCCTTGACGATCTCGGCTCCGGTGATGCCGCCCCAGACCAGGCACTCGCCGGTCGAGTTGGAGCCCAGGCGGTTGGCGCCGTGCAGCGACACCGCCGCGGCTTCGCCCGCCGCCCAGACGCCCGGGATGCGCGTGAGGCCGTCGATGTCGGTCTCGATCCCGCCCATCGAGTAGTGCGCCACCGGGCGGATGGGGATCATCTGCGTGATCGGATCGACGCCGATGAACTTGATGCACACCTCGCGGATGAGCGGGAGGCGCGTGTTGATCCGCTCGGCGCCGAGGTGCGTGAGGTCCAGGTTGATGGTGGGGAGGCCGTCCGAGCCGACCAGACCGCGGCCCGCCTCGATCTCGGTCTGCTCGGCGCGCGACACCATGTCGCGGGGCGCCAGCTCCAGCTTGCTCGGCGCGTGGCGCTCCATGAACCGTTCGCCCGACGCGTTGCGCAGGTACCCGCCTTCGCCGCGGCACGCCTCGGTCATGAGGATGCCGTTCGGCACGAGGCCGGTCGGGTGGAACTGGAGGAACTCCATGTCCTCGAGCGGCAGGCCGGCCCGGTACGCCATCGCCATCCCGTCGCCCGTCACCGTCTCCGAGTAGGTCGTGAAGCCGTAGAGGGTGCCGCCGCCGCCGGTGGCGATGAGCAGGGCCTTGCCGCGAAGCACGACCGTCTCGCCGCTGGGCGCGTGGATGCCGAGCAGGCCGGCGAACCGTCCCCCTTCGACCAGCAGGTCGGTGACGAAGAACTCGTCGTACCGCGTGAAGCTCTTGTAGCGCACCAGCTGGTCGTACAGCGTCTGCATCTCGAAGAAGCCGGTCTTGTCGGCCGCCAGCGTCGCCCGCGGGAACGAGTGGCCGCCGAAGGGCCGCTGCGCGATCCGCCCGTGCTCGTCGCGCGTCCACGGGATGCCCCAGTGGTCGAGCCGCCGGATCTCGTCCGGGATCGTCTGCGCGAAGCGGCGAACGACATCTTGGTCGGCGAGGAAGTCGGACCCCTTCACGGTGTCCCACGCATGCAGGTCGACCGAGTCGCCTTCCTCGGTTCGCAGGGCAGCGGCGGTGCCGCCCTCGGCGCAGACCGAGTGCGCGCGCATCAACTGCACCTTCGACACGATGCCGACATCCACGCGGCCATCCAGGCGGGAGCAAATCTCGACGGCCGCGCGCAGGCCGGCGAGTCCCGCGCCAAGAATGAGTACGTCGTGGGTCAGGCTTTGAGCCATCCAGACCTCCTTGCACGTCAAAAACGTGAAGTCCGCGCAACAGGGCGGAGTGGGAACGCGGGGATGAAATCCGCGGTTACGCTTTCGACAGGTAGCGCGCATCTTATCGCGCGGACGACGATGATGCAACCCGTTGTCGACGACACGTCTCGACAGTGTCGCGCGCGGCCGGTCGACGCGGCCACGAATTGCCCCAGGATGGTGCAAACTGAAGAATCGCGCCTCTGTGTTGCGGAAACTGCGGATCGTGCCCGGCTTTTCAACAGAGTTATCCACAGATCCTGTTGAAAGCGCGCGAGGCTCACACGGGGCTCTGACCTAACGACGTCTTTAGGCTCCATCAGGCGTGACGCGCGATCGCTCGGGGCTCACGTCGTGGCAAACGAGGTTGCGTCGATCCGTGTTGGGCGATAGCATGGCTGAACTTCCACCGTAAGCTGTTTCATTCTCACCGAGGGGCAAGACTTGTGAAGATTCACGAATACCAGGCGAAGGCCATTCTCGCGAGACACGGCGTCCCCGTGCCTCGCGGTGAAGTGGCGCACACGCCGTCGGACGCCGGTGACATCGCCCGGCGGCTGGGCGGCACCGTCGTCGTCAAGGCGCAGATCCATGCCGGCGGCCGCGGCAAGGGCGGCGGGGTGAAGCTGGCCACGTCGGCCGTCGAGGCCGAGGCGCTGGCCACGCAGATGATCGGCATGCGTCTCACGACGCACCAGACCGGTCCCGAAGGGCGCATCGTCAAGCGCCTGCTCGTCGAGGAAGGCCTGCAGATCGCGCGCGAGCTGTACCTCGGCCTCGTGATCGACCGCGCGGCCGAGCGCCCGGTGCTGATGGTCAGCCCGGCGGGCGGCATGGAGATCGAGAAGGTGGCGGCCGAGACGCCGCACCTGATCTTCAAGGCGCACATCGACCCGGCCACCGGGTTGCTGCCGTTCCAGGCGCGCGGGCTCGCGTTCAGCCTCGGGCTCGAGGGGGCGGCCGTCGCGAAGGCGGCGAAGGTGATGGCGCAGGTCTTCGAGGCCTTCATGGCGACCGACGCGTCGCTCATCGAGATCAACCCGCTCATCGTCACCGCGTCCGGCGACCTGCTGGCGCTCGACGCGAAGATGAACTTCGACGACAACGCGCTGTTCCGGCACCCGGACATCAAGGACCTCCGCGACTTCGACGAAGAGGACCCGCTCGAGATCGAGGCCTCGAAGTACCTCGCTCAACTACATCCGCCTCGACGGCAACATCGGCTGCATGGTCAACGGCGCGGGCCTGGCCATGGCCACCATGGACGTCATCAAGCTGGCGGGCGGCGAGCCGGCCAACTTCCTCGACGTCGGCGGCGGGGCGACGGCCGAGCAGATCAGGAACGCGGTCCGGATCCTGACCTCCGACCGCAACGTGCGGGCGGTGTTCGTCAACATCTTCGGCGGCATCCTGCGCTGCGACATCCTGGCCGAGGGGCTGGTGGCGGCGGTCAAGGAACTGCACGTTTCCCTCCCGATCGTCATCCGGATGGAGGGGACCAACGTCGACACGGGCAAACGGATGCTGCGCGACAGCGGGCTGAACTTCACCACGGCCGACGCGGTGGACGAGGCGGCCGCGGCCGTCGTTGCGCTTGCGGGAGGTCGCTAATGGCAGTGCTACTCGACAAGTCCACACGGCTGCTCGTCCAGGGGCTCACCGGCCGCGAGGGGACGTTCCACGCGAAGGCGGCGGCTTCCTACGGCACGACCATCGTCGGCGGCGTGACCCCGGGCAAGGGGGGGACGACCCACGAGGGCTGGCCGATCTTCAACACCGTGCAGGACGCGAAGGCCGCGACCGGCGCCAACGCGTCGCTCATCTTCGTGCCGCCGGCCGCGGGGGCCGACACGATCATGGAAGCGGTGGACGCGGGGCTGCCGCTCGTCGTGTGCATCACCGAGGGGATCCCCACGCTCGACATGATGCGCGTGGTCACCTTCATGCGCGGCCGGCAGGTCAGGCTCATCGGGCCGAACTGCCCGGGCCTCATCTCGCCCGGCAAGGCGAAGGCCGGCATCATCCCGGGCCACATCTGTCGCGAGGGCCGCGTCGGGATCGTGTCGCGCAGCGGGACGCTGACCTACGAGGCGATCCAGCAGACGACGCAGCTCGGCTACGGCCAGACGACGTGCATCGGGATCGGGGGCGACCCGATCATCGGGACCACCTTCGTCGACGCGCTCGGGCTCTTCAACGCCGACCCGGAGACCGAGGCGGTCGTCATGATCGGCGAGATCGGCGGCACGGCCGAGGAGGAGGCCGCCGACTTCATCCGGCGCGAGTTCACCAAGCCGGTCGTCAGCTTCATCGCCGGGCAGACGGCTCCGCCGGGACGCCGGATGGGCCACGCGGGCGCGATCATCGCCGGCGGAAAGGGGACGGCCGCCGAGAAGATGGCGGCGCTGACCGCGGCGGGCGTGCATGTCGTGAAGAGCCCGGCCGAGATCGGCGCGGCGGTCAAGTTGGTGTTGAAGTAGTCCGGGTCGTGGCCAGTGGTCAGTGGCTAGTGCGTCACGCGTGATCGTCCAGCCACTAGCCACTAGCCTGGATTTCCACGGACCACCATTTGCCTAATCGGGGCCCGACTGGTCGGGCCTGTATGCCTGCGTGAGCCGCTGATTCCGCCGCCGGAGCCGTCGCGGCGGTTCTCGGTGCCGCGTTGGTGCTTACCGTAATGGTCGTCTGATAGAAACAGTCTCACGGCAATACACAGCATACGGGTCCGCATGCTCCCGAGCCAGCGAGTGCGCAAGAGCCGCCTCTGGCAAGGGATCCGACGCCACACGCCGTGGTGTACGGAGGCCTGGCTTGACGCCAGAGGCGGTAGGTGATACCGTTGCATCGTGCAGAACGGAGCACCTAAAGACATAAGCGCCGTTCGCCGGTTCTTCCTCGACCCGCAGTCGCCGAAGCAGCGCCAGTACGAGGCGCTGCGCGCCTACTTCGTGGAGGGGCGGGCCTCCCAGGAGGCCGCCCGCGCCTTCGGCTACTCGGTGTCCGCGTTCCACGTCTTGTGTCACCACTTCCGTCGCCAGGTGGACCCCGTCTTCTTTGTCACGCCACGACACGGCCCGCGATCGCAGCCGAAGAAGTCGGCCGCGCGGGATCTGATCGTCGATCTGCGCAAGCGGAATTACTCCGTCTACGAGATCAGCGAGCACCTCAAGGCGCAGCAGCAGCCGCTGAGCCCGACGGCCGTCCGCGAGGTCCTGAAGGCCGAGGGGTTTGCCGCGCTGCCCCGGCGCTTGGACGACGAGCGCCCGGCGCGGCCGCGGCCCACGGTGGAGCCGGTCGCCGATGTCCGGGGCTTCTCGCTCGCCCCGCGCCGGTTTACGACGGCCTGCGGGGGCCTCTTCCTCTTTGTGCCGGACTTGGTCCGGCTCAATCTCGACGGCGCCATCCAGGACGCCCGGCTGCCAGGCTCGAAGATGATCCCGGCCGGCCATGCCGCGCGAGCGTCGCTGGCCTTGAAGCTCTGGTCCATCGAACGCAAGAGCCACGTGATGGCCTTACTGGCCGACGACGGGTTTGGGCTGTTTGCCGGCCTCAACGTCTTTCCGAAGAAGAGCTTTCTCTCCGAGTACTCGAGTCGCATCGATCACCTGAGGACCATGCGCCTGCTGGCCGCCTGGCATGCCCACGTCCGCGGCGAGTCGATCTTTCCCGGGCAGTCCTTCAATCTGGATTTTCATTCGGTGCCCTACTACGGAGAGCATCCGACCGTCCAGAAGCACTTCGTCTCCATGCGCAGCCGGCGCCAGCCGAGCGTGCTCGTCTTCCTCGCCCAGGATGCCGACACCCACGCGTTCTGCTATGCGAATGCCGATCTCCGGAAGGGCGACGAGCCCGATGAGGTCTTCCGCTTCATCGACTTCTGGAAGCGCACGCACGGCACCTTGCCGCCGCACCTGGTCTTCGATTCGAAGCTCACGACCCATCGCGGGCTGGCGCGGATTGATGATCTGCAGATCGACTTCATCACGCTCCGACGCCGCTCGTCCACGCTCCTCAAGGAGATCGTGCTGCTGCCCCGGTCGGCCTGGCGCACGGTGGAATTGGACGTGCCGACCCGCAAGTACCGCACACCGCGGTACGTCGAGCAGGCCGTCACGCTGGCCGGGCGGCGCTTCCGCCAGCTCTATGTGCAGGACCTCGGCCACGAGGACCCCACGATTCTGCTGACCAACGAATCCCGGACCTCGCCGAAGGCCCTCATCACGCGCTACGCGCAGCGCATGCTCATCGAGAACGCGCTCTCCGATGCCGTCCGCTTCTTCCACATGGACGCCTTGTCCTCCGCGGTCGGCTTGAAGGTCGACTTCGACATGACGCTGCTCGTCGTCGCCAGCGGCCTCTACCGCCTGCTCGCGGGACGCATGCGCGGGTACCACGATGCCCAGGCCCGCCAGATCTTTCGCGACCTCGTCGCCATGCCGGCGACGGTCACAATCACGAACGACGACGTGGAGGTCAGCTTCCACCGACGCTCACACCTGCCGATCGTCATGGCTTCGGGGCTCATGGACCACCCGGTCGCTGTCCCCTGGTGGGGTGGGCGCCGACTCCGGCTCACGACGTACAATGGCCCGACCGAGACGGCGTCGTCTTAGGCAAATTCTCGTCCGTGGAAATCCAGGCTAGCCACTCTCTCCCGACGTTCCCACCTGCCGGCTGCGCCAGCCCGGGCGCAGCACACCGAATGCTATACTGGAGTCGTTTCCTCGTTTAATCTGCCGGCGCGCCGGTCGAGGCGCCCGGCGCCCTCGACATCCGGGGAGCACGCATGACGCTGGCAGAACTCCCACGCCGTACGGCCTCGGGACCAGCGGCCGGGCCGGTCGTCAACGATTTCAGCATCGAGGTGGCGACCGTCAACGGCTCCGGCAGCCAGACGGCCAACCTGGTGCTGCTCAGGTCCCTGTTCCAGTCGGGCGTGCCGGTGTCGGGGAAGAACCTGTTCCCGTCGAACATCGCGGGTCTGCCGACCTGGTTCACCATCCGCGCGAGCCGGCGCGGCTACATCGGGCGCAAGAAGCGCACCGACATCCTGGTCGCGATGAATCCCGAGACGGCGCGCGAGGACGTGCTCGGCCTCGAGCCCGGCGCGGTCGCGCTCTACGACGAGCCGCTGCGGCTGGCCGCCCTCCGCGACGACCTGACGTTCTACCCGGTGCCGTTCGACAAGCTGGTGGCCCCGATCTGTCCCGACGCCAAGCTGCGCAAGCTGGTGCGGAACATGATTTACGACGGCGTGCTCTCGCGCCTGCTCGGCATCGATCTCGCCGAGATGGAGCGGGCGCTCGCCAAGCAGTTCGGGAGGAAGCCCAAGGCGCTGGCCCTCAACCAGGCGGCCCTCGAGGCGGGGTTCGAGTTCGCCGGCGCGAACCTCGAGAAGCGGGACGGGTTCCTCGCCGAACCGATGGCGGCCACGCCGGGGCGCATTCTCGTCGACGGCAACGCGGCGGCGGCCATCGGCGCCATGATGGCCGGCGTGACCGTGGTGACCTGGTACCCGATCACGCCGTCCTCCTCGTTGTGCGAGACGCTGACCGGCTACCTGCGGAAGTACCGCATGGACCCGGCGACCGGCAAGGCCACCTTCGCGGTCGTGCAGGCGGAGGACGAGCTGAGCGCCCTCGGCATGGCGCTCGGCGCCGGCTGGATGGGCGCCCGGTCGATGACGGCAACCTCCGGCCCGGGCATCTCCCTGATGGCGGAGTTCGCCGGCCTCGGCTACTACGCCGAGCTCCCGGCGGTCGTCTTCGACATCCAGCGCGCCGGGCCGTCCACCGGCCTGCCGACGCGGACGGCGCAGGGCGATATCCTGTCGACCGCGTTCCTCTCGCACGGCGACACGCGCCACCCGATGCTCCTGCCCTCGTCGCCGCGCGAGGCCTACGAGATGGCGATCGCGGCATTCGACCTGGCCGAGCGGCTGCAGACGCCGGTGTTCGTGATGAGCGACCTCGACCTGGGCATGAACACGTGGATGTCGGACCCGTTTCCGTATCCCGAGACGCCGGTCGACCGGGGCAAGCGCCTGACGCCCGAGAAGCTGAGTGAGCTGGGCGACTGGGGACGCTACCGCGACGTGGACGGCGACGGCATCCCGTACCGCACGGTCGCGGGCGACGGGCTGCCGCCCTACTTCTGCCGCGGGTCGGGCCACAACGACCGCGCGCAGTACAGCGAGCGGCCGGCCGACTACACCGCCAACCTCGACCGGATCGACCGGAAGTTCACGCAGGCGCGCGCCCTAGTGCCGCCGCCGGTCGTCGAACGGGTCGAGGGCGCGCGCGTCGGCGTCATCGGGTACGGGACCAGCCACTGGGCCATCGTGGAGTGCCGGGACCAGCTGCGCGACGAGGCAGGCCTGGAGACCTCGTACCTCCGGCTGCGCGCGTTCCCGTTCGACGCCCGGCTCGAAGCCTTCATCGCGGCGCACGACCGGGTCTACATCGTCGAACAGAACCGGGATGGGCAGATGGGATCGCTCGTCATGCTGGACGTCGGGGCCGCGCTCTCGCCGAAGCTGCGCCACGTGCTGCACTACGACGGCCTGCCGATCGACGCGAGGTCGATCGCCGACGAGATCCTGAGACAGGAAGCCGCGACGGCGGCGGAGGTGCGGCGATGACCGCGACGGCAGGTCCCGCCCCGGCCGCCGGCCGGAAGGTGAACCGGATCGGTCTCGAGATGGCCGCCTACCGCGGCGGCAAGAGCACGCTGTGCGCCGGCTGCGGGCACAACGCCATCTCGGAGCGCATCATCGAGGCCTTCTACGAGATGGGCGTCGAGAGCGGCCGGGTGATCAAGCTGTCGGGGATCGGCTGCTCGAGCAAGAGCCCGGCGTACTTCCTCGGCCAGGCGCACGGGATCAACTCCGTCCACGGGCGGATGCCGTCGGTGGCGACCGGGGCGATGCTGGCCAACCGGACCATGCGGGCCATCGGCGTCAGCGGCGACGGCGACACCGGGGCGATCGGCATCGGCCAGTTCGTCCACCTGATGCGCCGCAACGTGCCGATGATCTACATCGTCGAGAACAACGGCTGCTACGGGCTCACCAAGGGGCAGCTGTCGCCGACGGCCGACGTCGGCTCCACGCTCAAGAACGGGGTGGTGAACGACCTGCCGCCCATCGACCTGTGCGGGCTGGCGTTGGACCTCGGCGCCAGCTTCGTCGCCCGGTCGTTCTCGGGCGACAAGAAGCAGATGCTGTCGCTGCTCAAGGCCGCGATCTCGCACCAGGGCACGGCTATGCTCGACGTCATCTCGCCGTGCGTGACCTTCAACGACCACGAGGGCTCGACCAAGAGCTACTCGTATGTGAAGGACCACGACGAGCCGCTCGAGGAGATCAGCTTCGTCCCCTTCTTCGAGGACATCTCGGTCGACTACGAGCCGGGGACCGTGCAGGAGGTCGCCCTTCACGACGGGTCGAAGGTGCTGCTCAAGAAGCTCGCCGGCGACTACGACCCGACCAACAAGGCGATGGCGCGGCGGGTGATCGCCGAGTCGGCCGCGCGAGGCGAGTTCGCGACCGGCCTCATCTACGTCGAGCCGAACCGGCCGGACTTCCTCATACTGCTCAACCTCGTGGACCAGCCGCTGGCGGAGCTGCCATCCGACCGGGTGCGCCCGTCGCGCGAGGCGCTCGACGCCATCAACCGGGCGTTAGCGTAATCCGTGGTGGCCGGTTGCCAGTGGCCAGTGGGCAGTCTGTCACGTGTGATCGACTGGCAACTGACAACTGGCTATTGCCGGGTGAATCGTCGGCTCCGGCGCGGCAGCCGGGCTGGTGTACAATCGAAGGCTCCATGGAACGCACATTGGCCATCATCAAGCCCGACGCCGTCGGCCGGCAGCTGGTCGGACCGATCGTCGGACGTATCGAACAGGCGGGCTTCCGGATCCGGGCGATGCGCCTGGCCCACCTCACCAGGCGCGAGGCCGAGGGGTTCTATGCCGTCCACCGCGAGAAGCCGTTCTTCGGCGGCCTGACCGAGTTCATGTCCTCCGGGCCGGCGGTGCTCATGGTGCTCGAGGCCGACGGGGCGATCTCGAAGTGGCGCGACCTGATGGGCGCGACCGACCCTGCGAAGGCCGCCCCGGGAACGCTTCGCCGGGAGTTCGGGACGTCGATCGGGTCCAACGCCACACACGGATCCGACGCGCCGGACACGGCCGCCTACGAGATCGGCTACTTCTTCCGGGGCATGGAACTGATCTGAGCGCCGGACGGGTGCGCAGCGCATGGCCAAGGTGCTGATAGTGGTCGGGCTGGCAATCGCGGCCGCGGGGGCCGCCATGTGGCTCGGCCTGCCGCTCGGCCGCCTTCCCGGCGACATCGTCGTGCGCCGCGGCGCGTTCTCGTTCGCCTTTCCCCTGACGACGTGCGTGCTGCTGAGCGTGGTCATCACGTTGCTGCTCGCCCTCTTCCGGCGCTGACCGACAGGTCGCCGGGCTCCGGACTGTGGAACTCACGCCATGATTGCTGCCATCCGAGGGACGCAGGACATCCTGCCGGGGACCGTGGACAAGTGGCAGTTCGTCGAGTCGACGGCCTGCCGCGTGTTCGAGCAGTACGGCTACGCGGAGATCCGGACGCCCGTCATCGAGCGGGAGGAGCTGTTCGCCAAGGGCACCGGCGAGACCACGGACATCGTCCAGAAGGAGATGTACGCGTTCACCGACAAGGACGGCGAGCGGATCACGCTGCGCCCCGAGGCGACGCCCAGCCTGGTGCGCGCCTTCGTCGAGCACTCGCTCGAGCAGGCGATGGCGGTGCCGAAAGTCTTCACCATCGGCCCGATGTTCCGGCGCGAGCGGCCGCAGAAGGGGCGCTACCGCCAGTTCCACCAGCTCGACGTCGAGGTGTTCGGCGTCAAGGACCCGTCGGTTGACGGGGAAGTGATCGAATCTCGCCTGGACGCTCATCGGCGCGCTCGGGATCACCGACGTCGAACTGGCGGTGAACTCGGTCGGATGCCAGGCGTGCCGGCCGGCGTTCTCGGCGGCGCTGGTCGCCGCCCTTGGCGACGACGTGAAGAAGCTGTGCGGGGACTGCCAGCGGCGCGCGGCGACCAACCCGCTGCGGATCTTCGACTGCAAGGTGCCGGCGGACCAGCCGCTCATCGACGCCTTGCCGCACACCGTGGACTACCTGTGCGACGAGTGCCGGGCGCACTTCGACGCCGTCCGGCGCTACCTCGACCGGTTCCGGATCCCTTACGCGCTCTCGCACCGGCTCGTGAGGGGCCTCGACTACTACACCCGGACGACGTTCGAGGTCCTGGCCGGGCAGATAGGCGCGCAGAACGCGCTGCTCGGCGGCGGGCGGTACGACGGCCTAGTCAAGCACCTTGGCGGCCCGGACCGGGTCGGCATCGGCTTCGCCGCCGGGATCGAACGGCTCGTGCTCGCGCTGCCCGGCACGCTGACGTTGCCGGAGAAGCGGCCGGACGTCTTCATCGCGGCCCTCGGCGACCCGGCCCGGGAGGAGTCGCTGGCGCTCCTGCGCGACCTGCGCCGCGCCGGCCTCAACGCGCAGGTCGAGTACCGAGGGGCGGTCGCTCAAGTCGCAGATGAAGCGGGCCGACCGGCTGAACGCCCCGCTCGTCTTCATCCTCGGCGACGACGAGCTCGCCCGCGGCGAGATCACGGTGCGCCGGATGGCATCCTCTTCCCAGGAATCGATTCCCCGCGGCAGCGCCGTGGCGTTTGTCAAGGCCGGCAGGTGACCTATGTTCGACCAGCTCGGTGAGTGGACGCGGACCGACACGTGCGGGGGCCTGCGGGCGGCCGACATCGGCCGGACGGTGACGCTGCTGGGGTGGGTGCACCGGGTGCGGGACCTCGGGGCGCTGCTGTTCCTCGACGTGCGCGACCGCTACGGCCTGACGCAGGTCGTCGTGTCGGAGGGGCACCCGGCCCTCGCGACGGCCAAGCACCTGCGCGCCGAGTTCGTCATCGGCGTGACGGGCACGGTGAGAGCGCGGGCGGCCGACGCCGTGAATCCCCGCATGCCGACCGGCGAGGTCGAGGTCGCGGTTGACGAGATGCGCGTGCTGAACGAGGCGGCGGTTCCGCCGTTCCAGATCGCCGACGAGGCGGCGCTCGCCTCGGACGACCTCCGGCTGCGCTATCGCTACCTCGACCTGCGGCGCCCGAAACTGGCCGCCAACCTTGGTTTGCGGCACCGGGTGACGATGGCGGTCCGCCGCTACTTCGACGAGCAGGGATTCTGGGAGATCGAGACGCCGGTGCTCGGGAAGTCGACGCCGGAAGGGGCGCGCGACTACCTGGTCCCGAGCCGCGTTCACCCCGGCGAGTTCTACGCGCTGCCGCAGTCGCCGCAGCTGTTCAAGCAGCTGCTGATGATCGCCGGCACCGACCGCTACTTCCAGATCGTGAAGTGCTTTCGCGACGAGGACTTGCGCGCCGACCGCCAGCCGGAGTTCACCCAGGTGGACGTCGAGATGTCGTTCGCGCGCCCGCAACTGGTCTTCGACCTGATCGAGCCGCTCATGCAGCGGGTGTTCGCCGTGATCGGCCGCGAGGCGCCGACGCCGTTCCGCCGCATGCCGTACGCCGAGGCGATGGCACGCTACGGGTCCGACAAGCCGGACCTGCGCTGCGGCATGGAGATCGGGGACCTGTCGCCGGTGTTCGAGGGGACGGCGTTCACGCCGTTCCACGACGCCCTGGCGGCGGGCGGCGCGGTTCGGGGCATCGTCGTGCCGGACGGCGCGCGCTACAGCCGCAAGCAGCTCGACACGCTGACCGAGCAGGCGCGGCAGGCGGGCGCGTCGGGGCTGGTCTGGGTACGCCGCGGCGAGGACGGGATCAAGAGCCCCGCCCTCAAGGGCGCGGGTGAAGCGGCGCTCGCCTCGGCGCTCGAACGGGCCGGCGCCGGCCCCCGCGACCTGCTGCTGCTCGCGGCGGGCGAGGCCGGGAAGACGTCGGTCGTCCTCGGCCAGCTGCGCCTGGCGGTGGCGAAAGAAGAGGGGCTCCTGAAGCCCGACCGGTTCGCGTTCCTGTGGGTGACCGACTTCCCGATGTTCGAGTGGGACCCGGAGGGGCAGCGCTTCGCTGCCATGCACCACCCGTTCACCTCGCCCCGGCCCGAGGACATCGACAAGCTCGAGAGCGAGCCGGCGGGGGTGCGCGCGCAGGCCTACGACCTCGTGCTCAACGGCAGCGAGATCGGCGGCGGGAGCATCCGGATCCACGACTCGTCGGTACAGGCGCGGGTCTTCAAGGCCATCGGCCTTTCCGACGAGGAGGCGGCCCACCGGTTCGGGTTCTTCCTCCAGGCGCTGCGCTACGGCACGCCGCCGCACGGCGGCATCGCCCTCGGACTCGACCGGATCGTGGCGCTGCTGGCCGGAGAGACGTCGATCCGCGAGGTCATCGCGTTTCCGAAGACGGCGGCGGCCGTCGACCAGATGACGGGCGCACCCACCGGGGTCGACGAGCGGCAGTTGCGGGACCTCGGCATCGCGCTGGGCCGAAGGGTTTGACCGGCTGGCGGGCGCGTGGTACGATGGCTCGTCTAAGTCTCTGTAGAGGAAGGAGATACACGCAGCCTTGCGGCCTTCGATGAGAACGATTGCGGTCCCCGACGAGGGGATTGAGACGCTGTTCGGGTCCTTCGACGAGAACCTCCGCTTCCTCGAGTCTCTTCTCAACGTCCACATCCGCACACAGGGCCAGGCCCTGCTGGTTGACGGCGATGAGGCCGGCACCGAGAAGGTCGAGCGCGTGGTCTCGGCGCTGGCGGCGCTCGTGCGCGAGGGGTACCGCCTCGCCAACGGCGACGTGAAGCTGGCCGCGCAACTCGTGGCCGACGACGCCGACGTGGAACTGCGGGACTACTTCGTGAAGGGGGCGCAGCCCCGGGCGGTGGGCAAGAAGCAGGTGACGCCCAAGAGCGTCAACCAAAGGCGGTATCTTGACGCCATCGAGCGCCACGACATCGTGTTCGGGATCGGGCCGGCCGGCACGGGCAAGACCTACCTCGCGATGGCCGAGGCCGTGTCGTTCCTGCTGGCGAAGCGGGTGACGCGCATCATCCTCGCGCGGCCGGCGGTCGAGGCGGGCGAGAAGCTCGGCTTCCTCCCCGGCGACCTGCAGGAGAAGGTGAATCCGTACCTGCGGCCGCTCTACGACGCCCTCTACGACATGCTCGACGTCGAGCGCGTCGAGCGGCTGCTCGACCGGGGGACGATCGAGGTCGCCCCGATCGCCTTCATGCGCGGCCGCACGCTGAACGACTCGTTCGTGATCCTCGACGAGGCGCAGAACACCACGTCCGAGCAGATGAAGATGTTCCTCACGCGCCTCGGGTTCGGATCCAAGGCGGTCGTGACCGGCGACATCACGCAGATCGACCTGCCGACGGGGCGCACCTCGGGCCTCATCGAGGCGATGAAGGTCGTCTCGCACATCGACGGGATCGCGTTCGTGTATTTCGACGAGCGGGACGTCGTGCGCCACAAGCTCGTGCAGCAGATCGTGAAGGCGTACGAGAGCTTCTCGAACGGCGACGCCCCGCCGCGCCGAGCGACGTAGGCGAAAGGGCCATGGCGCCACGGACGGTTCGGCAGGGCGTGCGCGTCATCCTCACCGACGGGGCGGGTCGGCCGGGCCGCGCTCCGGGGCTGTCGGCCTGGCTTCGCGCCGTCGCGCCGGCCAGGGCCCGCGGGACGATCGTCCTCGCGCTCGTCGGCGACGCCGAGATGCGGCGGCTGAACCGGCGCTTCGCGGGCAACGACCGGGTCACCGACGTGCTGTCGTTCCCGTCGGGCGGGGTCGAGGGGGGGCTCGGCGACATCGCCATCGCCACCGGGGTGGCCCGGCGGCAGGCGCGGGAGGCCGGCCACACCTACGGCGAAGAGCTGCGCGTCCTGGGGCTTCACGGGCTGCTGCACCTGCTCGGCTACGACCACCACGGCGACGGCGGCGCGATGGCGCGCGTGGAGTCGCGGCTGCGCCGCAAGGGCGGGCTGCGGGCCGGATTGATCGAACGCACGAGGCCGTAACGCGGCCGGAACGGACAGACGACGGATGCGCTGTGGTTTCGTGGCACTCATCGGGCGGCCGAACGTCGGCAAGTCGACCCTGCTCAACCGGGTGGTCGGCACCAAGCTGGCCATCGTCTCCGACAAGCCGCAGACGACGCGGAACCGGATCGCGGGTGTGCGGAACTACGACGCGGGGCAGGCGATCTTCCTCGACACGCCGGGGATCCACCGGCCGACGCACCGCATGAACGTGCGGATGGTAGACGCCGCCGTCGAGGGGATCCGCCAGGCGGACCTGCTGGCGCTCGTCACCGACGCGACCGATGCCCGCAGGGGCCGGGGTGAACGCTTCATCCTGGAACAGGTGACCCGGGCGACCTCGCCCGTCACCCTCGTCATCAACAAGATCGACCTCGTCGGGCGGCCCGTCCTCCTGCCGCTCATCGATTCGTGGGCGCAGCGCCACCCCTTCGCCGACATCGTGCCGGTGTCGGCGCTGACCGGCGAGAACGTCGACCGCCTCGAGCGGGTCATCCTGGACCACCTGCCCGAGGGGGACCCGATCTACCCGACCGACTACCTGACCGACCAGCCCGAGCGGTTCTTCGTGGCCGAGACGGTGCGCGAGAAGGTGCTGGCGCTGACGCACGCCGAGATCCCGTTTTCGAGCGCCGTCGTCGTCGATCAGTTCGAGGAGGCGGACGAGAAGGGGACCATGCGCTTCTACTGCTCGATCGTGGTCGAGCGGGAGTCGCAGAAGCCGATCCTGATCGGTCGCGGCGGTGAGATGATCAAGCGGATCGGGACCGAGGCCCGGCGGGACCTCGAGCGGTTCTTCGACGCGCACGTCTTCCTGGACCTGCACGTGAAGGTCGAGTCGGAGTGGCGCGAGAACGACCGGATGCTGGACACGCTGGGGATGCCCCGCCGGGAGCGATAGGCGCAGGCCTGAAGGCCTGCGGTATCAGAAGTAAGGACCAGGAACCGGATAGCGCAGGGCTTCAGCCCTGCGACCCAAAGACGCCGTAGGAGCGGGGCTTCAGCCCCGCGCTTCATGGTAGAGTAAGGAGCTTTCGCGCGCGCCGCCATGCCCCTCTACAAGACCGACGCGCTCATCCTGCGGACCTACAAGCTCGGGGAGGCGGACCGAATCGTCGTCTTCCTGACGAGGGACCGCGGGAAGAAGCGCGGTGTGGCGAGCGGGGCGCGGCGCCCGAAGTCGAGGTTCGCCGGGGCGCTCGAGCCGCTGACGCGTGTGGGCCTCTCCTATTACGAGCGGGAACAGCGGGACCTCGTCCGGCTCAGCTACGCCGAGTCGCAGTGTTCGCCGCTGCTCGCGTCGAGGCCGGATGCGCTCAGCCACGTCGGCTACTTCGCCGAGCTGATCGACGAGTGGGCGCAGGAGGGGGACCCGAACGAGCGGTTGTTCCGCCTGGGGTCGTCGACGCTCGAGGCGCTGGCCGCCGGGGTGCCGACGGGGCCGGTCGCGAGGTACTTCGAGTACTGGCTGCTGCGCCTGCAGGGCGTCTATCCCCCGCACGTCGCGTGTCACCGGTGCGGCACCGCGCTCGACGGCGAGCCCGACGGCGCCTGCCTCGAGCCGGGCGCGCACGTGTTCACGTGCCACGGCTGCAGCGGTCGTGGCGGCGGCGCCGAGCCCGGCGTCACGCTGTCGCCCGGGGCGCTCTCGTTCCTGGCGACGGCCGAGTCGATGCCCCCGCAGCGCCTGGGGACCGTGCCGCTCGGCGCGCGCGTCGATCGCGAGCTCGAGGCGATCCACCGGGCGCTGATGCGCCTGCACCTGGAGAAGGAACTGCGGTCGACGCGGGTCCTGCGCGAACTGCGCCGGTAGCCGGGTCGCGGATGGTGGCATGACGTTTCAAGACCTGATCTTCAAGCTCTCCACGTTCTGGGCGTCCCACGGCTGCCTCATCCAGCAGCCGATCGACATGGAGGTCGGCGCCGGCACCTCCCACGTCGAGACGTTCCTGCGCGTGCTCGGCCCGCGCCCCTGGTCGGTCGCCTACGTCCAGCCCTCGCGCCGCCCCGACGACGGCCGGTTCGGCGAGAACCCGAACCGCCTGTTCAAGCACCACCAGTTCCAGGTCATCCTCAAGCCGTCGCCCGACGAGGTGCAGCGGATCTACCTCGAGAGCCTGGAGGCGTGCGGCATCGACCCGCGCCAGCACGACATCCGTTTCGAGGAGGACAACTGGGAATCGCCGACGCTCGGGGCGTGGGGGATCGGCTGGCAGGTCATGCTGGACGGCCAGGAAATCACGCAGTTCACCTACTTCCAGCAGGTCGGCGGCCTCGACCTGTCGCCGGTGTCGGCCGAGATCACCTACGGGCTCGAGCGGATCGCGATGTTCCTGCAGAAGGTGGACAGCGTCTACGACCTCGAGTGGGCGCCGGGGGTGAGCTACGGCGACGTGCGCCTGCGCGACGAGGTGGAGCAGTCGAAATACGCGTTCGGCCAGGTGGACATGCCGCGCGAGGCGTTCGTGGCGCTGCACCGCGACCTCTTCGAGCGCCACCACGCCTTCGCCCGGACGCTGCTCGATTCGAAGCTGGTGCTGCCGGCCTACGAGCAGTGCCTGAAGTGCTCGCATCTCTTCAACCTGCTCGACTCGTCGGGCGGCGTCGGCGTCACCGAGCGCACGGCGTACATCCTGAAGGTGCGGCAGCTCGCCGTCGGCATCGCGCGGGCGTACGTGGAGTCGATGGCGCCGCCGGCCGACGGCGGCGGGACGGACAACTAGGTTCGGCAACAGGACGGACGGCTATTGTGGATCGCGAGCTCCTGATCGAGATCGGAACCGAGGAACTGCCGGCGTCCTGGCTGCCAGGGTTGACGCGGCAGTTCGGGGACCACCTCGCGGCGCGTCTCGGCGCCTTGCGCATCCCGCCGGACGGCCCCGTCGAGACGTTCAGCACGCCGCGCCGGCTGACCGCGCGGGTCGCCAGGATGCCCGAGCGGCAGACCGACCTCGAGGAGATCATCAGCGGTCCCGCGGTGGCGGCGGCGTTCGCGCCGGACGGGACGCCGACGCCGGCCGCCAGGGGCTTCGCGCGCAAGCACGGCGTGGACGTGGCCTCGCTCGAACGCGTCGAGACGCCGAAGGGCGTCTACCTCGCCTACCGGCGACAGCAGCGCGGTCACGCCACCGTCGACGTGCTGCCCGGGGCGTTCGGCGCGGTCCTGCGCGACATGGCGTTCCCCAAGCAGATGCACTGGGACGCCTGTCTCGACGACGGCCGCGGCGAGCTGACGTTCGGCCGGCCCATCCGCTGGATCCTCTTCCTCTACGGCGGCCGGGTCGTCCCGTTCACCATCGGCCGCACCGAGGCGGCGCGTTCGGTCCTGGTGCAGGAGGTCCGCTCGGGGGCCGTGACCTACGGCCATCGCTTCCTGGCGACGAGCGGCCGCGCCGGCCGCGCCATCAAGGTGCGGTCCTTCGAGGAGTACCGCGCGCGGTTGGCCGAGCACTTCGTTTTGCTCGACACGAGCGAACGCCACGACCGGATCGCCCGCGAGCTCGACGCGCACGCGCAACGCCTGGGCGGGCGGGTGAGCGGGGCGGCCTCGCAATCCGGCCTGCTCCAGGAGGTGCCCGACCTGGTGGAGTACCCCTCGGTCGTCGCCGGGACGTTCGCGACCGAGTTCCTCGCGCTGCCCGACGAAGTGCTCACGACGACGATGATCCACCACCAGCACTTCTTCCCGGTGGTGAACCCGGCCGGGCAGCTGATGCCGGCGTTCCTCGCCGTCACCAACACCGAGGCCGCCGGCTCGCGCACCATCCCGCGCAACTGCGAGCGGGTGCTGGCGGCGCGCCTGCGCGACGCGCAGTTCTTCTTCGAGGCCGACCGGAAGACCCCCCTGGGCGATCGGCTGCCCGCGCTCTCGAGCGTGCTGTTCCACAAGAAGCTCGGCAGCTACGGCGGCAAGGCGAGCCGCGTCGAGCGGCTGGCCCGGCACTGCGCGCTCGACGTGTTCGGGCGGCCCGACCTGGCCGAGGCGGCGGCGACGGCCGGCAGGCTGGCGAAGGCCGACCTGGTGACCGACATGGTGCGCGAGCTGACCGAGCTCCAGGGCACGATGGGCGGCATCTACGCCCGGGAGGAAGGGCTCGCCGAAGAGGTCTGGCGCGCGATTTACTACCACTACCTGCCGGCCGCTCCCGAGGCGGACGCGCCGCCGTCCCGAGCCGACCTGGGGCGGGCCGCCGTCACCTGGGCGGCCGTGTCGGTGGCCGACAAGCTGGACACGCTGGTCTCGTCGTTCGCGGCGGGCGAGCGGCCGACCGGCACGCGCGACCCCTACGGCCTGCGCCGCCAGGCGCACGGGCTGCTCAAGGTCCTCGTCGATCTGCCGGCGCTGACCGGGGTCGAGGCGCCCGTCAGCCTGGCCGCGCTCCGCCGGGCGGCCCGCGAGACGCTCGAGGCGTGCGCCGAGCCGGGCCTGAAACTGCCGGCGGCGACGGTCGAGGGAGACGCCGACCTGACGACGTTCCTGACCGAACGCCTGCGGTACCTGTTCCAGCAGCGCGGGTTCTCGTACGACGAGGTGAACGCGGCGGCCGGAGCCCGCAGGGGCTTCGTCGACGATCCGTACGACGTGCGTCTTCGCCTCGAGGGGCTCCGGAAGGTCCGGACGTCCCCGGATTTCGAGGCGCTGGCCGTCGCCTTCAAGCGGGTGAAGAACCTGTCGCGCGAACTCAAGGTCGATCCGGTCGAGACGCTCGACCGGCTGAGCGAGCCGGCCGAGATCGCGCTCGCCGAGGAGTTCCGCACCCGGGGCCGCCTCGTCCAGGAGGCCGCCGCGCGGCGCGACTATCCGGAAGCGTTCCGCCTGGCGGCCGGCTTCCGGCCCTCGGTGGACCGGTTCTTCACCGACGTGTTCGTCATGGTGGACGACGTCACGCTCCGGGACCAGCGGCTGACGCTGGTCTGGCGTCTCCACGACTTGATGCAGGAGCTGGCGGATATCTCGGAAATCGTTCCTCAAAGCGAGTTGGAGCGCTGATCCAACTTTTTCATCATCCCTAACGAACGGAGTTGTCAGGATCATGGCCAAGAAGACGGTAGCAAAGGCGAAGGGCAAGGCCGCTCGGAAGACGCCGGCTGTCAGGAAGGCCGCGCCGGCCGCGAAGGCCAGGGCGACCAAGTACGTGTACTTCTTCGGCGGGGGCAAGGCGGACGGCAATCGGACGATGAAGGACCTGCTCGGCGGCAAGGGCTCGGGCCTCGCCGAGATGACCAATGCCGGGCTGCCGGTGCCGCCCGGGTTCACGATCACGACCGCGGCGTGCAACCTGTACTACGAAGCGGGGAGGAAGGTCCCGGTTCAGGTCGAGCAGCAGATGGAGGAGAACCTCCGGAAGCTGCAGAAGATCGCGGGCCAGCAGTTCGGGTCGGTGGCGAACCCGCTGCTGGTGTCCGTGCGGTCGGGGGCGAAGTTCTCGATGCCGGGGATGATGGACACGATCCTCAACCTCGGGCTGAACGACGAGACGGTGGAAGGGCTGAAGGCGCGGACCGGCAACGGGCGGTTCGCCTACGACAGCTACCGCCGCTTCATGCAGATGTTCGGCAACGTCGTCCTCGAGATCCCCAAGGAGGAGTTCGAGAAGGAGTTCGACGCCGTCAAGCACGAGCGCGGCGCGAAGGTGGACACCGACCTCGACGAGACGGCGCTTCGCGAGGTGGTCAAGCGCTACAAGGGCGTGGTCCGGAGCCTGACACGCAAGGCGTTCCCGACCGACCCGATGGAGCAGCTGCGCGGCGCCCGCGACGCGGTGTTCCGTTCCTGGAACAACCCGCGGGCCAAGGAGTACCGGCGGATCTACGACATCCCGGACCACATCGGCACGGCGGTCAACGTCCAGCTGATGGTGTTCGGCAACTCGGGCGACCGGTCCGCGACCGGCGTCGGCTTCACGCGCAACCCGGCCACCGGCAAGAACGAGTTCTACGGCGAGTTCCTCATCAACGCGCAGGGCGAGGACGTCGTCGCCGGCATCCGGACGCCGATGCCGATCACCCGCCTCGAGCAGGAGATGCCGAAGGCCTACCAGGAGCTGCGCCGGCACACGACGCTGCTCGAGCGGCATTACAAGGACGTGCAGGACTTCGAGTTCACGATCGAGAACGAGAAGCTGTTCATGCTCCAGACGCGGTCCGGCAAGCGCACCGGCTACGCCGCGGTCGTGATCGCGACCGACATGGTGGCCGAGCGGCTGCTCAAGCCGGCCGAGGCGCTGCTGCTCGTCGATCCGTCCTCGCTGTCCCAGCTGCTCGCGCCGGTGTTCGACCCGAAGGAGTGGAAGGCGATCCCGGTGGCGACCCGGGGGCTCCCGGCCTCGCCCGGCGCGGCGTCGGGCCAGGTGGTCTTCACCGCCGACGAGGCGGTCCGGTGGACCGAGCAGGGGCGGAAGGTCGTGCTCGTCCGCAAGGAAACGGCGCCGGACGACATCCACGGCATGTTCGTGTCGCAGGGCGTGCTGACCGCAACCGGCGGGATGACGTCCCACGCGGCGGTCGTCGGCCGCCAGATGGGCAAGCCGGCCATCGTCGGCGCGTCCGAGATCCGGGTCGACGAGGAGAACAAGGTCGTCGTCGTCGGGGGCCGGTCGCTGCACGAGGGAGACTTTATCGCGTTCGACGGCCTGTCGGGCGAGGTCAAGGTCGAGAAGGTGCCCACCAAGCCGAGCGAGATCCTGCAGGTGATCGACGGCTCGATGAAGCCGGAGGAGTCCGACATCTACCGGCGATTCGCGAAGCTGCTCTCGTGGGCCGACACGGTCCGGACGATGGGGATCCGCGCCAACGCGGACCTGCCGGACCAGGCCGAAATCGCCTACGCGTTCGGCGCGCGCGGCATCGGGCTGTGCCGGACCGAGCACATGTTCTTCGCCGACGACCGGCTGCCGATCGTCCGCCGGATGATCCTCGCTGACAACGACGCCGACCGGAAGGCCGCCGTTGGCGAACTGCTGCCGATGCAGCGGGGCGATTTCTACGGCGTGTTCAAGGCGATGCACGGCTGGCCGGTCACCGTCCGCACGATCGACCCGCCGCTGCACGAGTTCCTGCCCAAGCGCGAAGACCTGATGGTGGAGATCGCGCGGCTCGAGATCACCGGCGCCGACCCGAAGGCGCTGGCGGAGAAGCGGACGCTGCTCGCCCGCGTCGAGCAGCTCCACGAATTCAACCCGATGCTGGGGCACCGCGGCTGCCGCCTCGGGATCACCTACCCGGAGATCACCGAGATGCAGACGCGCGCCATCATGGAAGCGGCCTGCCAGCTCAACAAGGAAGGGCTGAAGGTGGTGCCCGAGATCATGATCCCGCTCGTCGGGTTCGTGAAGGAGCTGAAGGACCAGAAGACGATCGCCGAGCGCGTCTGCCAGCAGGTCATGAAGGAGCAGAAGATCAAGATCAAGTACCTCATCGGCACCATGATCGAGGTGCCGCGCGGCGCCGTCACGGCCGACGAGATCGCCGGGGAGGCGCAGTTCTTCTCGTTCGGCACCAACGACCTCACGCAGATGACGTGCGGGTTCTCGCGCGACGACATCGGCAAGTTCCTGAAGATCTACCAGGAGCGCCGCATTCTCGACGCCGACCCGTTCGCCAGCATCGACACGGTGGGCGTGGGCAAGCTGGTGGACATGGCCGCGAAGCTCGGCCGGAAGACGAAGCCGGATCTCAAGCTGGGCGTCTGCGGCGAGCACGGCGGCGACCCGGCCTCGATTCATTTCTTCCAGAAGGTCGGGCTGAACTACGTGAGCTGCTCGCCGTACCGCGTCCCGGTGGCGCGGCTGGCGGCGGCCCACGCGGCGCTCAGCGTGAAGGTGGGAGACTAACCGGCTGACGGCTGACGGCTGACGGCTGACGGCTGAAGGCTGAAGGCTGGGCTGATGGCCGATGGCTGAAGGCCGAAGGCCACGCCTCTGATGGGCCAGGGAGCACCTGCTTCCTGGCCCGTCGTCTTTTCTGGCATGATAAAAGATTGACCAGCGTGACGGCGCGGCCTGGCCGTCAGCCGTTAGCCGTCGGCCGTCAGCCGTCAGCCGTTAGCCGTCGGCCGTCGGCCGTCAGCCGTCAGCCGTCAGCCGTCAGCCGTCGGCCGTCAGCCGTCAGCCTGTCGGAATTGAACCATGGGCAAAGTCCACCGCCTCTCTTCCGAACTCGCCAACCAGATCGCCGCCGGCGAGGTCGTCGAGCGCCCGGCGTCGGTGGTCAAGGAGCTCGTCGAAAACGCGATCGATGCCGGCGCGACCCGGATCGCGGTCACCTGCGAGCTCGGCGGCAAGAAGCTCGTCCGCGTCGAGGACGACGGGGCCGGCATGGACCCGGAGGACGCCCAGCTGGCACTCGACCGCCACGCGACGAGCAAGATTGCCAGCTCCGAGGACCTCGAATCGATCCTCACGCACGGGTTCCGCGGCGAGGCGCTCCCGAGCATCGCCTCGGTCTCGCACCTCCTGCTCAGGACGCGCCCGGCAGACGCCGCGAGCGCGACCGAGATCCGCGTCAGCGGCGGCACGCTCTCCTCGGTGCGCGAAGTCGGCGCGCCGCAGGGCACGACCGTCGAGGTGGCGGACCTCTTCTACAACCTGCCGGCGAGGCGGAAGTTCCTCAAGTCGGACGGCGCGGAATCGGCCCAGATCTCGCGGATGGTCACGCAGCTCGCCCTGGCCTACCCCGAGATCGGGTTCACGCTGACGAGCGCCGGGCGGCGGATGCTCGAATGCCCGCCGGTTCGCGCGCTCCCGGATCGGTTCTACCAGCTGTACGGCGAGCGCGACGACCTGGTCGAAGTCGGGAAGCAGGCGTCCGGCATCCGGGTGTTCGGACTGGTCGCGGCGCTCGCGGAGCAGGGGCCCCGCCGCGGTCCGCAGAACCTCTTCGTCAACCGGCGGATCATCAAGGACAAGACGGTGGCGCACGCCATCATCGAGGCCTACGCCGTCGCCTCGGTGAAGGAACGCAGCCCCGAGGTCCATCTGTTCATCGAGATGGCCCCCGACCAGGTGGACGTGAACGTCCACCCGACCAAGGCGGAGGTCCGCTTCCGGAACCAGTCCTCGGTGCACGAGGTGGTGCGGAGGGCCCTCGGCGCCGCCCTCGGGCAGGGCCCCGCGCCCGAACTGCAGCTCACGCGGGAGTCGGTCGCGCAGGCTGAGCCGGTGGCCCTGTCGTTCCCGGGCCTGATCGGCGGCATCTACCCCAATCGCTGGGCACCCGTCCCGGGGCAGGCCGGCACCGTCCCGGTGGCCGGTTGGCCGGTGCCGGCCGCCTCGTCGCAGGCACCCGCCGGAGGCCCCCCGGCAGGGAGCGCGGTGGAGTCCCTGCCGCCGGGCGCCGCGCCGCTCGACGGCCCGGTCGCCGCGCTCGGCGTCCGGCCGATGACCCCGCTCGGCCAGTTCCGCGACACTTTCATCATCGCCATCGACGACGAGGGGATCGCGATCATCGACCAGCACGTCGCCCACGAGCGCGTGCTGTTCGAGCGCGTGATGCAGAGGCTGACCGACGGGCGCCTCGAGAGCCAGCTCCTGCTCGAGCCCCTGGTGGTGGAACTCTCGGCGAGCGGGTGCGAGGTGATGCTGCGGCGGGCCGACGAACTGCAGCGGTTCGGGTTCGAGATCTCGGAATTCGGCCACAACATCGTCCGGGTCGGCGCCGTGCCGGCCCTGCTGACGCCAGGCGAGAGCGTGGCGGCCGTGCGGGCCCTGGCCGAGGACCTCGATGGCCTCGACTGTGGGGCGAGCGTCGAGGAGGCGCTGAAGCGGATCGCCGCGACCACCGCGTGCCACGCCGCCGTCAAGGCCAACGCGCCCCTGACGCAGGAGAAGATGGCGCACATCCTCGAGGAGCTGCGCCGCACGGCGTACTCCACCGTCTGCCCGCACGGGCGTCCCGTGTTGCTGAGGCTGACCCGGCGCGAGATCGAGAGGAACTTTCAGAGGATCTGAACCTGGGAGCCGGCTGAGGCCGGTCCCCACCGACCGGCATCATTGGCGCCGGACGGCTACTGCAACTCCAGGACTGATAGCGACTGGCTGATCGCCCCGCTCTGCGACACGCTCCCCCACACGACGTTCTGTGCGCTCGTGGCGGTGGTCGCACCCCAGACGACGTTGGCGCCCCACACGACGTTGGCGCCCCAGACCACGTTGGCGCCCCAGACCACGTTGGCGCCCCACACGACGTTGGCGCCCCAGACCACGTTGGCGCCCCAGACCACGTTGGTTGCCCAGGCCTGGCTATTGGTATAAATCGCAGCGCCCCACACGACGTTGGCGCCCCAGACGACGTTCTGGCCCCAGCTGATCGTCTCACCGTCGATCACGCTGCACTCGGTGATGCCGTTGACGAGCCAGTAGCTGCCCAGCGGCATGCGCGGATCGATGCTCTCGGCCAGGGTCATCGCACCGGGCAGGTCCAACTCGCCGGCACCTTGCGTGAGCCCGTCGTACGGCACGCCCTCGGCGTCGGACAGCGGGAAGGCGGTCTGCATCAGCAGGCCCTTGACGGTGGCCGGGGTGATGGCGGAGCCCCGGAACCCACTCCGGCTGGCTTCCAGCATCAGCGCCACGGTGCCGGTCACCGTCGGGGCCGCCAGGCTGGTGCCGCTGAAGCTGCCGTAGCCGTCCGTCCCATTCGCCGAGGTCACCAACCACTTGGGCCCCTTGGTATTCGAATAGAGGGCCGACGAGGGGGAGAGGGCCCCCACGACGCCGCGCCCGGGGGCGACCAGGTCCGGCTTGGCGAAGGCGTCGTACCACGTCGGCCCCCGCGAACTGAACGTGGCCACCAGATCGTCTGTGACCCTGGTGGTCTGCTGCGTGTCGGCGGCGCCCACGGTGATGGCTGACGGCGAGTTGCCCGGCGACAGGATGCCGCCGTAGCCCGGCAGCCCGGTGTCGGGGTTGACGCCGACATTGCCCGCCGCCACCACGACGACGATGCCCGCGCGCACCGCCGACTCCACCGCCGCCACGAGCGGGTCGGTGGCCGCCGACTCGTAGATCGGGTGTCCGAGCGAGAGGTTGATGATCTTGATGTTGTAGGCGCTTCGGTTGGCCACTGCCCACTGGATCGCGCTGAGGACGTCGCTCGTCGAGCCGGACCCATCGGCGTCGAGCACGCGGAGGTTCAGGAATTTCACGCCCGTCGCCACGCCGGCGTTGGACTTGTTGGAGGGGTAGGCCCCGCCAATGACCGAGGCAACCAGCGAGCCGTGCCCGTATGGATCGGCGGCTTTCACCGCGACGCCACCCTGCCCGTTCGTGAAGTCGAAGGACGCGACGAGGCGGGAGGCGAACACGGCGCCGGAACTGTAGATGCCGGAGTCGATCACGGCCACGGTCACGTTGTTGCCGGTGTATTCCGGTCGGTCCGGCAGGCCGAGCGTCGCGCGCAAGGAGTACGGCGTGTTGAGCGGCGTCCCGGCGACGGCGCTCGTGACGCCGGAAGCCGTCACCTCGCTGTCGTAGGAGATGGAGGCGACGTCCTGGTCCTCGGCCAGGCTGCGGAGCACGCCCGCAGGGAGTTCGGCGGCCACGGCCTCGACGATCTGGTAATTGGTGCGGACCATCGCGCCGTGGGCCGCGAGCTTCTGCAGGACGCCATGGCGCGCCCCGGGCCGCAGCGTGACGATGACTCTGACCCCCTGGCCGTCCGACGCGGTCGCGACCTGCTGCTCGAGGAACTTGTCGAGCTTGTGGGGCTTGCCGGCATCGGCGGGCGCCGGGTGCAAGCAGACGCCGAGCAGCGCTGCCAGGAGCAGGGCCATCGCTCGGCCCGCTCGACCGCAGGGCGCGCGGCGGCTCAACCTGACGGTTCGGCGCAACGGGTCGGCCGACGACGGGGAATGCTGAGTCATAAGTCCGGTCGCTCCCGGTGGAAGCCCTCGTCAATGATGATGGGAGGCTCCACCACTGCCGAGCTGATCAGCAAGCGCCGAGCCAACGCGCGCCGTCTCTTGGATCTCCTTTTATCTGAATCAGTTGCGTCGAAATGGCATCTCCCGGCCGGTCAGCCGAAGCCGGGGAAGTTGCGGTGTTTCGAGACCCGTCGGCGCTGGCGGTGGCCGGCTGGAGCGCGACGACCGCTGGAATCAGGCCTGATTCCGGGGGATGCCTCGTCACGAGGCATCTCTCGTGAGACGAGGCAGGCTCGGTGCGGAGAGGGGCGGCTGTCGGCGGGGGTGCACCTGTGGCAGGCCGGACGGGGAATCGGCCCCCTGGTCTGGAGGAGGCCGAATTCAGGCCTTCGGCAGCGGAACCGCCGCGTCGGCGACGAGCTTCTTCCGCCTGGCCTTCTCCTGGTACATCCGCCGATCGGCGAGGGCGATCAGTTCCTCGTGCGTCTGACCCTCTTCAGGGAAGACGGCGACGCCCCCGCTCGCCGAGAGTTGGCAGGCCTCACCAGGTCGGCCCTCGAAGTAGGTCGCCTCCACCGCGTTCTCCAACTCGCAGCGCCGCCGCTCGGCGAACTCGGCATCGCAGTCCCAGAGAATGACGATGAACTCGTCGCCACCGTAGCGCACGCAGAGATCGTAGGGGCGCACCATGGACCGAAGGACCGCAGCCACTTCGTGCAGCGCGCGATCGCCCGCCTGGTGGCCGACCGTGTCGTTGATCGCCTTGAACCCGTCGAGGTCCAGGAGCACGACGGCGAGCTTGGACCGTCGCAGCTCGGCGCGGGCCATCTGCTGCGTGAGATAGAGCAGCATGTAGCGGCGATTCGGCAGCCGGGTGAGGTGGTCGGTGAAGGACTCTTCCTGCGTGCGCTCGAAGACGATGGAGTTGTGAATCACGAGCGAGGCGTGCTCGGCGACGCGGTCGAACACGCGCCGGTGGTCCTGCGAGAACGCGCCGGCTTCCACCTGGAAGATCGCCAGGGCGCCGATCTCCCGGTCGTTGACGATGAGCGGCGACGCGAGCGCCGCCCGGAGGACCGGCCCGGACGCGTCGGCCTCGGGAGGGAGCGGCACGACCCGCTCGAGCTCGTCTACCGACGCCACGGCCAGCCGCCGCGCCTCCTGGTCTCGCACGCCGGACGCCCACCGGCATTCGAAGCGTCCCGTCTCCTCGTTCCGCAGGAACAACGCCGAGCAGGCGACCGGGACGAGGTCGTTCAGGCTCGCCGCCACCACGGCCATCGTCTCGGTGACATCGAGACTCGCGCCGAGTGCCTGGGCAATCTCGTAGAGCGCGCGGGCTTCCTGGTGGGCGCTGGCGATGTCCTCCAGCACACCCCCCTCCTGGAGGCGTGCCGTGCCGGGGGGCGGATCGTGGCCCCACGCCGGCTGTCGGGTCCGTATGTCGTCGGCGAACTGGAATTCGAGCGTCGGCAGCAGGTTGATGAACGTCTCGACCAGGCGTGGTTCGAGGGCGCTGCCGGCGAGCCGCCGCAGCGTCGCCAGCACCTCGAGATGCGGCCGCGCGGGACGGTGCGGGCGATCGGACGCCAGCGAGGTGTACGTGTCCACGACCGCGAGGACCCGCGCGCCGAGCGGGATCTCCTCGCCCTTCAGCCCTTCGGGGTACCCCTTCCCGTTCCAGTGCTCGTGGTGCGCGACGATCAGCGACGTCACCGGGTATGCGAACGGGACGTGCTTGAGGATCTCGGCGCCGACGCGCGGGTGGATCTTGACCTTCTGGAACTCCTCGAAGGTGAGCGGGCCGGGCTTCGAGAAGATGTGTTCCGGGACCGCGAGGTTGCCGATGTCGTGGAGCAGCGTGGCGGTCACCAGCCCGGGGATTTCCTCTTCGGGCATGCCCACGGCGCGCGCGAGGCCGGACGCGTACACCTGCATCCTGCGAATCTGCATCTGTGAGGTGCGGTCCTTGGCCTCGATGGCGAGCGCCAGCGCCTCGGTGGTCGCGATCTGGACCTCGGACGCCCGCCGGCCCTCGGCTTGCTCGTTCTCGACCCGCAGGATGAAGATCCGGTAGCTGTGGAACGTGAGGTACGCCGGGACGATGGTCAGGATGAACCACCAGTAACTGGGGTCGTGCAGGTAGTACACCTTGAAGACGGCGGCGCACGCGGCCCCGATGAAGTAGCTCGGCGCGTTCCACTGGAAGTTGTCCTGCCAGACGCGGACGACGCTCTGCCGTGTCGACAGGGCGATGGCGACGGCGACCAGCATGGTGTTCAGGACGAAGTAGACCAGCACCGCGATGCCGAGCGGCAGCGCGAGGTCGCGCGCGATCGTGCCGTCGCCCGTTCGGAGGGCCGTGAACACGTGCCCCGCGATCTGCATGGTCACCGCCAGGCCGGCCATGCTGAACAGCGTCCGATGGGCCGGGTTCCGCTCGCGCATCCGGAACGTGCACTGGCTCCACGCGCCGGTCGTGACGACGAGCGTGGCCGCGTACGGCCCGAGGAACAGCAGCGAGGCGATGTCGACCACGTAGGACAGCGAGACGCTCGACGAGCCCCGCTTGAGCGGCAGCGGCTGCTTGACCGCCCCGGTGATGGCGCAGACCACGAGGAAGAGGATCAGCGTGATCGGCTGGCTGAAGTCGCCGAAGGTGAGCGCCAGCGCGAACGCGATGGCGCCCGCCGCGATGATCCCGATGACGTACAGGCGGGTCCGCGGGTCGAGCGCCATGATCGTGGTGCCCATCGCACCCGACGGTGCGGCCCGCGACGCGGTGGTGTGAGCAGGCTGCGGCCGGCCGTCCCTCGCGGTCATCAGCCCCCCTGAGGTTCGGGGCCCGCGTCGACGCGCGGCGGGGCCAACCGGTAGGCTCGGATCTTCCGGTAGAGTCTCTCCCGGCTGATCTCGAGCAGTCGCGCCGCCGCCTTCTTGTTCCACGACACCGCTTCGAGCGTCTTCTGGATGTGATCCCGTTCCACCTCGTGCAGGGCGACGGACCGGTGCGGGCGGGAGGGGTCGGGGCCCGTCTCGTTCTCCGCGTGCATGAACTGCACGTCGTCACCCTGCACCACGCGATCCCGCGCAAACAGGGCCGTGCGGGACACGGTGGCGACCATCTCGCGAATGTTCCCCGGCCACGGATACCGGGACATCCGGTCGAGCGCCCCCGGCGAGAAGAGCTTGGCGTCGGCGGGCAGCCCCTGGGCCACGCAGTAGGTCGCGAGGAACCGGGCCGCGAGGATCGGGATGTCGGCCGGCCGTTCGCGCAGCGAGGGCAGTCGCACCGTGAAGGAGTTGATGCGGTAGTACAGGTCCTCACGGAAGCGGTTCTCGGCGATGAACACATCGAGCGGTCGGTTGGTGGCCGAGACCAGGCGGAGATTCACCTCGATGCTCTGCCGTCCGCCCAGCCGCTCGACCCTGCGCTCCTCGAGCGCGCGCAGGAGTTTGGCCTGCGCCAACAGCGAGAGGTCGCCGATCTCGTCGAGAAACAGCGTGCCCCGATTCGCGAGTTCCATCCGCCCGGGCTTGCGATCGCTGGCGCCGGTGAACGCCCCTTTCTCGTAGCCGAAGATCTCCGACTCGAACAGCGAATCGGGGAGCGCCGCGCAGCTCACGGCCTGGAACGTGTGGTCGCGGCGCCGGCTCAGTTCGTGGATCACGCGAGCGACGACTTCCTTGCCGGCGCCCGTGGGCCCGAGGATGAGGGTGGAGATGTCCGTTTTCGCGACCGTCCGGATGGACTCGAGCACGAGGACCATCTTCTCGTCGATCCCGACCAGCTCGCGCAGCCGGCGGAGCGACGGGGCGGAGTCCTCGTTGCTGTTCGCGGCGGGCGAGGCGAGAAGGTCCTCGAGCATCCGGCGGGGTTCCGGATCGTCGGGCACGCGCGCCACGTAGCGCGGCGGCGCACCGGGGATCCGCGCCAGGAGTCCATTCGCGGCGAGTTCCTCGACACAGTTCTCGATGTCCACCCGCAGCCGGGCGAAGACCTGCACGACCGCGTCGATCTCGAACACCTGGCCGCGGTGCGCGTGGAAGTGGCGAAGGAGGGCGACGCGAAGCGGCGATTGCACCAGCTTGCCGAACCGGGCGCGGTCGAGCGGGGCGATCACGGCCGACGCGGCCTTGACGACGGCCCGTCTTCCGCCGGGAGCAGTCGTGAGAGAGGGCATGCACGCAACCTCGACACGAATACCGTGACGCCCGCACCAGGCGGCAATCTCCGGGCGGGCGCCTTCGGGGTGTGCAAACAGGCAGCAGTGCCGTCGACACCCCGCTGCCGACGAGCAGTCATCATGTATATCGACAGACAGCCCGGCCGGCTTGAGGGAAACGCCGGGCGACGACTCAGCGATCGTTCCGTCTCTTCGCCTTGATCGCCTCCCACGCGTCCAGCCTCCGCTTGATTTCCTTCTCGAATCCCCGCTCGGTGGGGGTGTAGTAGCGGCGGCCGCGGAGCCGTTCGGGCAGGCAGTCCATGGGCGTCACGGCGTCGGGCTCCTTGTGGGCGTACTGGTAGCCCTTGCCGTAGTCGAGGTCCTTCATCAGCCTGGTCGGCGCGTTGCGGAGCTGGAGCGGCACGGGCTCGGCGACGTCGTGGAGCGCGTCGGCGGCCGCCTGCCCGTAACCCACGTAGAGCGCGTTGCTCTTGGGCGCGGTGGACAGGTAGACGACAGCCTGGGCGAGGGCGTTGTTCCCTTCGGGCATGCCGATGAAGTGCACCGCGTCCTTGACGGCGACGGTGACCACCAGCGCCTGCGGGTCGGCGATGCCGACGTCCTCGGAGGCGAAGCGGACGAGCCGGCGGGCGATGTAGAGCGGGTCCTCGCCGGCCTCGACCATGCGCGCCAGCCAGTAGAGCGCCGCGTCGGGATCGCTGTTGCGCATCGACTTGTGCAGGGCCGAGATCAGGTTGTAGTGCTCCTCGCCGCCCTTGTCGTACAGGAGCATCCGGCGCTGCGCCACCAGTTCGACGAACGCGGTGTCCACGCGCCGGCGCCCGGTGCCGGCGTCGGCCGGGGCCGCCAGCACGGCCGCCTCGAGCACGTTCAGCGCCGTCCGGGCGTCGCCGCTGGCGAGCGTGGCCACGGCCTCGATCGCGGCCGGCTCGACATCCACCGCTTCCGCGCCCAGCCCCCGCTCCGGGTCGGCGAGCGCGCGGTGCAGGATGTCGAGCGTGGCCTCGAACGTCAGCGGTTCGAGGACGTAGACCTGCGACCTCGACAGCAGCGCCGAGTTCACCTCGAACGAGGGATTCTCGGTCGTGGCGCCGATGAGCACGATGTCCCCGGCTTCGACCCTCGGGAGGAAGGCGTCCTGCTGCGCCTTGTTGAAGCGGTGGATCTCGTCCACGAAGACGATCGTGCGCCGCCCCATCTGCCGCCGCGCCTGCTCGGCCTCGGCCATGACGGCCTTGATCTCCTTGATGCCCGCCAGCACGGCGCTGAAGGAGATGAAGTGCGCCTGGGTGACGTGCGCGATGAGCCGCGCGAGCGTCGTCTTGCCGGTGCCCGGCGGCCCCCAGAGGATGATCGACTGCAGCAGGTCGCGCTCGATGGCCACCCGGAGCGGGCGGCCGGGCGCCAGCAAGGCGTCCTGGCCGACCAGTTCCTCGAACGTGCGCGGCCTCATGCGGTCGGCCAGCGGCGCGTCCGGGCGGGTCGGGGTGCGGTCGTTGTCGTCGTTGAAGAGGTCGGGTGTGCTCATCCGTGGCCTGGGCAAAGCATAGCAGACCGACCGGGCGGCGTCGCCGGCGGGGCGGGCGCACGGTATACTGGTCCGACTGGCGCAGCCCGCGCCGGGATCCCGGGGAGGAACCTGTGCATAGAATCCGCGTGGCGCTCGTCGCTCCAGTGCTCGTCTACTGCGTGCTGGCCACGGTGACGCCCGGGCGGCTGTCGGCCCAGGTGCCATCGTTCCGCGCGGGCGTCGAAGTCGTGGTCATCGACGTCAGCGTCGTCGACAGGAACGCGTTTCCGGTGGCCGACCTGAAGCCGACCGACTTCACGGTGACCGTCAACGGGAAGCCGCGGAAGATCCTGTCCGCCCAGTTCCTGTCGCACCGCGCGCCGGGCATCGACGAGATGCTGCGGGTGGAAAGCGGTCAGCGCGCCCCCGACGTGATCGACCCGAAGCGCGTGGGCACCGGCCGCGACGTCATCATCGCCGTGGACGAAGACAGCCTCGAGCCGGCCGAAGGGCTCCTGGCCAGGCAGGCGGTCGGCCGGTTCATGGATCAGCTCCTCCCGACGGACCGGATCGCGATCGTGACGATCCCGCGGCTCCCGGGCCGGATCGGCCTCACCAACAACCGGCAGGAGCTGTTCGCGGCGCTGTCCCACGTCAACGCCGGCCTTGGGGCGTCGATTGGACAGTTCAATATAGGGCTGTACGAGGCCTTCCGGATGTACGACAACGATGGCCTGTTCGCCAAGGAGGTCGTCGCGCGTGAGTGCGTCGACAACAGCAAGAATCCTGTGGCCGAACCCGTGAGTGACGACGAGACGAGGCTCAAGCCGGGGTGCCGGACGCAGGTGCTGCTGGAGGCGCAGCAGATTGCGATCGTCGGGCACGACCGGGCGCAGCGGTCGCTCGACGCCTGGCGCCGGCTGGCGGAACTGCTGTCGTCGATCCCGCGGCCGAAGACCCTCGTGGTCGTGAGCGGCGGGCTGCCGCCGCCCGTCACCCCGACCGAGTACACGCGTGTCGCCTCGGCCATGGTCGCCGGGCAGGTGAACCTGTACACGCTCTTCCTCGAGCGGTATCAGTTCGGGAAGCCGCTCGGGCCCGTGTCGCCCACGGCGGCCGACGACGATTCCCTGGAGAGGCTCGGGCTCGAGAACGTGACCGGCGCGTCGGGCGGCACGCTGCTGCGGGTGGTGACCGACTTCCAGCCGGAATTCGACCGCGTCGTGCGGGAGCTGTCGGGGTCGTACCTCCTCGGCGTTGACGTCGAACCGGCCGACCGGGACGGCAATCCCCACAACGTCAGCGTGTCGGTGAATCGGCCCGGCGTGACGATCAGGTCGAGGAAGCAATACGTCATTGGGACGCCGCCAGGCGCCCCCGGGATCCTCAGGGCAGAACCCACGAGCATCGCGCCGGGCGCCGCGGAGATGGGACAGGCCGACATCGATCTCGGGGGCGAACGCCTGTCGTACAACCGCATCGCGACGGCCGCCCGGGACTTGCAGGGAACGGGAGACGTCTACCTGACCGTGAAGGCCCAGCGCGTGGCGGGCGAGGGGCAGGGCCGCCGGGAAGTGCAGGTGCTGGTCACCATCGATCCGAGGAGCGTGTCGTTCTCCAGCCTCGATGGCCGCCGGGTGGCGCGCCTCGGGGTCAGCCTGTTCTGCGGGAACTCGAAGCACCAGACGGTGGGCGAGTTGTGGCAGCAGATGGACCTGGCGCTGAAGGACGGTACCTACGCGCAGTACAAGCTGCACGGGAAGGGGATCCCCTACACGGCTCGCGTTCCGGTGACGGGCGATCCCCGCTACGTCAAGGTGGTGGTCTACGACTTCAAGTCCGACCTGGTCGGAGCGATGACGGCGAGAGTCAGATAGCGCGGCGCTGGCGGGCGGCCTCGTAGACGATGAGCGCCGCCGACACGGCGACGTTGAGCGATTCGACGGGGGCTCGCATCGGGATCGACACGCGCGCATCGGCGTCGCGCAGGATCTCGTCGGCCAGCCCGGCCCCTTCGCTTCCGAACAGCAGGAGCGTGGGCGCGCGAAGGTCGAGCGCGTCGGGAGGCGAACCGCCTCGCGGGACGGTGGCGAGGATGCGGAGGCCGGCCGCCCGCGCCGCGGCCAGCACGTCGTCGAGCGCCGCCCCGCCGGCCACCGGCAGCCGCAGGACGCTTCCCATCGATCCTCTCAGCGCCTTCCAGCCAAACGGATCCGCGCTCGCGCCGCAGAAGACGGCGCCGGTGGCCCCGCCGGCCTCGGCCGCGCGCACCACGGCGCCGACGTTTCCCGGTTCCTGCACGTCCACGGCCGCGACGACGAGCGCCGGCGACGCGGCGAATACCCGGTTCAGCGACGAGCCGGGACCCTGCGCGATGGCGACGATGCCGGACGGGTTCGAGACGGGGCTCATGGCCGCCATCACCTGTTCGGAGACCTCGACCAGATCGGCGGGTGTGGCCGACAGGCGCTCGGCCAGCCGCGCGCCGTCGGGCGTCGCCCGGGCGCGGGCGGTGAAGACCACGGTGTCGAGCCGGAGGCCGGCGGAGAGGGCGTCGGCGACCAGGTGCGCGCCGTCGAGCAGCAGCCGCGGGTCGTCCCGGCCGCGGGCACGCGCGAGGGCGCGGCAGGTCGCCACCAGGGGATGATGCCGGCTCGAGAGTGACCGCATGGCGTCCCTCATCATAGCCGGAGACCGCGGGCCGTATGCTAGAATCGCCAGGAATCGCGGGGCCAGAGCGTGATCGGGCGCCGGGTCGGGATGGGCCCGCCTGCGCGCGGCCCTGGCGCGGAGAACGGGACGACGCCGGATGTCAATCAAGGCCGAGTTGGTCAAGAGGTTCGAGGACGAGATCCAGGGGCTCGAGCGCGAGCTGCGCACCGAGCTGCCCAAGGAGATCCGCCGCGCGCGCGAACTCGGCGACCTGAGCGAGAACGCCGAGTACCAGTCCGCCAAGGAACGCCAGCGGCTGGTCGAGGCGCGGATTGGGATGCTCAAGAAGCGCGTGGGCGAGCTCTCCCTGCTCAACCTCGACAAGCTGCCGACCGACAAGGTCGGCCTGGGCTCGATCGTCGACGTAACCGACGGCGGAGGCGAGACGATCACCTACCGGCTGGTGATGCCCGAGGACGCCGACCCGAGCAAGGGACTCATCTCGCCGAGCTCGCCGATCGGCCGCGCCCTGCTCAACAGGGAGCCCGGCGACCAGGTGACCGTGCAGGCGCCCAACGGCGTGCGCCACCTCGAAATCGTCAAGCTCGTCACGATTTACGACATCGTATGACAGGTCGTGCGCACCCGTGACCGGCCCGTCCGCGGCCTCCCGCCAGCCCTACTCGCCGCAATTGCGCACCGCGCTCGTCCTGACCGGCAGCGGGACGGCGGGGGCCTACCACGCTGGCGTTCTCCACGCGCTCCAGGAAGCGGGCGTCAAGATCGACCTCGTCGCCGGCAGCGAAATGGGCGCCGTGTCGGCGCTGTTCGCCGCCGTGGACGGCGGCAGCCGGCTCTGGAGTCCGGACGGCCTGTGGCGCCCGCGGACCGCGTCGCGCTACTACCGCGTGCGCGCCGCCATCCGCTGGGGAGCCTGGCTGCTCGCCGCGTCGCTGTCGGTCGTGCTGCTGCCGCTCGCGGCGCTGGTGGCCAGCCTCGTCGTGATCCCGGTGGCGTTCCTGTTCCGGCTGGCCGGCGCCTCGGCCGGCACGACGCTGGCCCGGAATTACGCGGCCCTGGTGGACCGCCTGTTCGACCCCGGGATCCTGCTGTCGGTGCCGCGCGCGTTCCTGCTCTCGCTGGTCCTGGTCGTCGCGACGCTCGCCGTGCTCGCGCTCGTCGCCCTCCTGCGCGGCGGCAGGCGCCGCGACGAGGCGCCGATCTGGTGGCGGATCGTCGGCGCTCCGCTCAGCTCCTCCGGCGCCGCGCGCGCGGTGCTCGACACGCTGTGGCAGCTGGTGGGTGGAGCGGGCGGCGCCCGTCGCCCCGGCCCGGTCGAGCTCAGTCGCGTCTACACCGAGCTGCTGCGCGACAATGTCGGGCAGCCGGGGTTTCGCGAGCTGCTGCTGACGGTCCACGACCTCGACATGCGGCGCGACCTGGTGTTCGCGCTGGTCGGTGACCGCTACCGGCGCGACTTCTTCCGCGCGAGCGAGGCGGCGGGCGGCGACCGCCGGCTGACCGAGGGGTTCGACCTGGCCGGCGTCAGCCGCGACCACTTGATCGGCGCGGTCCTGGCCGCCGTGGCGCTGCCGGTGGCGACCGAGCTCCGGCTGATGGAGTTCCCCGCGGAGAGCTACTGGTGCGGCGAGGTGCACCGCGTGGCGTCCCGGCCCGCCGCCGTGGACCGGATCCTGTCCGAGCTCCCGCTCGCGGGCGTCGAGCAGGTGATCGTCGTGTCGGCCTTCCCGGAACTCGACGGGCCGCACCGTCTCACCGTGCCCCGGAGCGACTGGCGGGGCCGCGTGAGCGACTACCTGGCCGGGGCCGACGCCGCCGGCCTGAGATCCGCGTCCGCCGCCACCGAGGCGTTCCAGGGCGTCTACCTCGTCCGGCCCGCCTACAACCCGCTGGGTCCGCTCGACGTGGATGGCACCTACGACCAGCGCTCCGACCGCATCATGACCGTCGCCGAGCTGGCGGACCGGGGGTACCAGGACGCCTACCGCCAATTCATCGACCCGGTGGTCGGGGCGAGCGGGGAACGGCTGAACATGGCCGGCGCGAGGCGGGGACGCGGCGGCGCTCCGGGCGCCGGCGCCGCCGACGACAACCCGGCGGCCGACAATGGGCCGGCGCCGCGACATTCGTGAAGAGGGGACCTGACGCATGAAGACCAGGGGACTGGCGACCGAGTTGATTCACCGCGGGGAGGACGAACCGGTGCGCGCGGACTCGGTGAACGTGCCGATCTACCAGACGACGACGTTCCTGTTCGAGAGCGCCGACGAGGTGCAGCGCTACCAGGAAGGCCGCGTCGAGAAGTACTTGTACTCCCGGTACGCGAACCCGACGATCGTGGTGACCGAGCAGAAGATCGCCGCGCTCGACCGCGCCGAGGCGGCGCTGGTGTTTGCCTCGGGCATGGCCGCGACGTCCACCATCCTCTGGACGTTCCTGCGGCCGGGCGACCAGCTGCTGTGCAGTGCCGCGATCTACGGCGGCACGTTCCATCTCGTCAACGAGGTCCTCCGGCAGTTCGGCGTGGACGTGCGGTTCGCGACGATCGAGGAACTCGCCGGGCCCGACGCGCTCATCGGAGACCGGACGCGGCTGTGCTGGTTCGAGTCGCCCATCAACCCGACGCTGCGCTGCGTGGACGTCGCGCGCGTCGCGAAGGCCTGCCGCGCGAGGGGGGTCCTGAGCGTGCTCGACAACACGTTCGCGAGCCCCATCAACCAGCAGCCGCTCGCGCTCGGCGTCGACCTGGCCATGCAGAGCGCGACCAAGTACCCTGAACGGCCATTCCGACGTGACCGGCGGCGCCGTCACCGGGCCGCGCGCGCTCCTGCAGAAGATCGACCTGATGCGCCGCTACCTCGGCGGGGTGATGGACCCGCAGTCGGCCTTCGCCCTCTCGCGCGGCCTCAAGACGCTGCCGATCCGGATGGCCTGCCACAACCGGACCGCCGAGGCCGTCGCGCGGTTCCTCGACCGCGACCCCCGCGTCACACGCGTCTTCTACCCGGGCCTGGCCTCGCACCCGGACCACCAGGTGGCGCGCGCCCAGATGACGGGGTTCGGCGGGATGGTGACCTTCGAGGTGCCCGACGGCCTGGCGGGCGCGTCGCGCGTCTTCGACCGGCTCCAGGTGGTGCGCCGGGCGACCAGCCTGGGCGGCGTCGACAGCCTGGTCAGCCTGCCGGTGCTCACCTCGCACTACAACTACAGCGACGAGGACCTGGAACGCGCGGGCGTGACCG
Organism: uncultured Acidobacteriota bacterium; assembly: GCA_963776495.1. GTDB lineage: Bacteria > Acidobacteriota > Vicinamibacteria > Vicinamibacterales > Fen-181 > FEN-299. Next base: position 1,350,146 of record CAVZMW010000006.1, read on the forward strand.
CGGGCATGCTGCGCGTGTCGATCGGGCTCGAGGACGAGGCGGACCTCGTCGCCGACCTGGACCAGGCGTTGGGTTAGGACAGGCCGCGGGCGTGCGGCGGTCTGGGGCGCGTGTCGCTAGCCCTTGGCGGGCTCGCGCCGCTTCTCGGGCGCCTGGTGCTCGCGAAGGAAGTGGACCGTCAGGTCGAGGAGGCGCTGGCTGACGTCCGGCCCCTCGACCCCCCCGAATTCCTGGCGGAACGCCCCCACGGGCACGACGGCCTTGGCCATCGACCGGTGTCCCCCCGCGCTGCCCATCGACGAGAAGTACTTGCGCGCCCACTCGCCGGCGTTCCGGGAGTAGCCCAGGTTCCTGATCGACACGACGAGCATGTCGTTCACGACCCCGCCGACGACCGTCCACCGGATGTCCTCCATCTGCAGGAAGAAATCGGCGACGTAGGCAATCAGGTCCTCGCGCGGCGTCTGCCCCATGAACGCGCAGAACACCTGGTCTTCGCGCCGCCCGTTCTCCATGGCCTTCACCACGAACTCCAGGCGCTCGTGGGTGATCTCGGTGCCTTCCATCTTCCGGATGAGCGTGGCGTCCGAGAGGGGGTACAGGAACGAGAAGGCCTCGAGATCGACGCGGTTGGCCTGCCGGTTGAAGAAGAGCGTGTCGGACTTGATGGCGTAGAGCAGCGCCGTGGCCGTGCGCTCGGAGATGCTGACGTCCACCGCGCGGAGGTGCTCGGTCAGGATGGTGGAGGTCGACCCGTAGTCCGGGCGGATGTCCTTGAACACCGCCACGTAGCCGGACCGCAGCGGGTGATGGTCGATCACGAGGTCGACCTTGCCGAACAGCTCGCCGAAGTAGTGCGGCTGCACGTCAACCATCGCGACGCGGTCGAACTCGCCGAGCGAGGCCGGCGTGACCGCCTCCACCTGGATGTCCAGCAGGCTGGCCATCCGCAGGTTCTCGGGCCGGGTCACGCCCTGCAGCGTGCCCAGGATCGCGGTGGCCTTGGTCCGGCGCAGGATGCTGCGCAGGGCGAGGCCGCTCGCCATCGCGTCCGGGTCCGGGTCGTTGTGCAGCAGGATCAGGACGCGGTCGGCGTCGGCGAAATACCGCTGGTACTGCTGGACCCGCGCCCGCGTCAGCGACCGGCCGATCTCGGTGACGAGCGGGCCGCCGAACAGCTCCGACAGGGTCAGGTAGAAGATCTCCGGGAAGCCGCTCTTCAGCTCGTCCGATCGCCGGCTGTCGGCGTCGAGGCCGAGCACGTAGACCAGCGTGGCGCCGGCGTCCCTGATCGCGGCCAGCGTCTTCTTCAGCCCGGGCCGGCGGCTGTCCTCGACGATGACGCAGTCGGTGGGGGAGAGCTCGGCCTTGAGGTAGGTGTCGACCCGCGTCGGGCTGCCGGCCGACACGTCAATCCCGGCCTCGTGCAGCCGGCGCGCGAGCGGACGGCTCTCGACGAGGAACGAGGTCTGGAAGCTGGCGGCCATGGCCGTCTCCAGCATCCGCACGACGAATTCGGTCTGACACACGCCCAGGCACTTCATCGTGCGGCCAGCGTCGCCCGGTCGACAGAGAGAGAACGGAGCATTCGCGCCAACCTCCTATTATACTCAAACAGAGGCGCCCGTTCGGCGCGCCTCGTCCGGGGGCTGAGCATGAGGACGACTCTCGCCGCGGCGGCCGCCGTGATCGTTTCGTGGGCGGCCACGGCCGACCTCCCGGTCCGGGCCGGCCAGCGCACGTTCCGGACCGGCGTGGACATGGTGACCTTCGGCGTCACCGTCGTCGACCGGAAGGGCACCCATTTGACGGATCTCGGCGAAGGGGACTTCGAGGTGTACGAGGACGGGCAGAAGCAGGCCGTCCAGCTCTTCGTCCCCTGCGACGCGCAGGCGGGCGGCGCCGCCGCGTCTCGACCGCAGGGGGCGCTGCATCTCGGGGCCCTGCTCGACATCAGCGGGAGCATGGAGGAGGACCTCGCGTTCGCCCGCACCGCCGCGATCAAGTTCCTGGGCCTGCGGCCCGAAGCCCGGGACTTCACGCTCGTCGAGCTCGAGACCGAGATCCGCGTGTCGCGCTACACGCAGTCGGAATTCCGCCGGCTCGTCGAGCGCATCCGGAGCCGCCGGGCCGAGGGAGAAACCGCCCTCTGGGACGCGGCCGGCGTCTACCTGGACTCCGCCTCCCGCGAAGAGGGGCGCAAGATCCTCGTCCTCTACACCGACGGCGGCGACACGTCGAGCAGCCTGCCGTTCGACGATCTGATCGACCTGCTGAAGGCCTCCGACGTCACGGTGCACGCCATCGGCCTGGTCCAGCACCAGCGTCCCCAGGACGTCTTCCTCCTGCGCGCGCGGCTGCAGCAGATTGCGGACGTCACCGGCGGCCAGGCGTTCTTCCCGGTGTCCACGCGCGACCTCGACCGGGCCTACGAGCAGGTGGCCGGCGAGATCGACGCCCAGGTACCTCGCTGGGCTACGTTTCGACCAACACGAAGACCGACGGGAAGTGGCGCAAGGTCCAGGTCCGGGTGACCCGCCCGGGGCTCGCGGGTCTCAAGGTCCGCGCGCGGCCCGGGTACTTCGCGCTGCGGCGGCCGTTCGCGCGCGTGCCGGGGGCGTGATGGACCGTTTCGAACTGGTGAGCGACTTCGAGCGGCGCGGCGACCAGCCGCGCGCGATCGGCGAGCTGGTGGACGGGCTCCGGCGCGGCGACCCGCGCCAGGTCCTGCTCGGCGTGACCGGGTCGGGCAAGACATTCACCATGGCCCAGGTGATCGCGCAGGTGAACCGCCCGGCGCTGGTCATGGTGCACAACAAGACGCTGGCGGCGCAGCTCTACCAGGAGTTCCGGCGGTTCTTCCCGAGGAACGCCGTCGAGTACTTCGTCAGCTACTACGACTACTACCAGCCGGAGGCCTACGTTCCGGCCAGCGACACCTACATCGAGAAGGAGGCGACGATCAACGACGAGATCGATCGCCTGCGCCTCTCGGCCACCCGTTCGCTCTTCGAGCGCCGCGACGTGATCATCGTCGCCAGCGTGTCGTGCATCTACGGCCTCGGGTCGCCGGAGGCCTACTACAGCATGACGCTGCCGCTCGAGGTCGGGCAGCGGATCGACCGCGAGCAGATCCTGCGCAAGCTGGTCGACATCCAGTACGAGCGCAACGACGTCGAGTTCACTCGGGGCACCTTCCGCGTGCGGGGCGACATCGTCGAGGTCTTCCCGTCGTACGAGGAGCAGGCGGTCCGGATCGGGCTGTTCGGCGACGAGATCGACGAGCTGGTGGTCTTCGACCCGCTGACCGGGCGGACCTCGCGCCGCCACGATCGGCTGTCGATCTACCCGAAGTCGCACTTCGTCGCGCCGCGCGAGAACACGCGGCGGGCGATCGCGTCGATCAAGGCGGAGCTCGTCGAACGCCGGTCCGCCCTCGAAGCCGAGGGGAAGCTGCTCGAGGCCCAGCGCCTCCACCAGCGGACGATGTTCGACCTCGAGATGATCCGCGAGATCGGCTACTGCCACGGGATCGAGAACTACGCCCGCCACCTCACCGGCCGCGCGCCGGGCGAGCCGCCGCCGACGCTGCTCGACTACCTCCCGGCCGACGCGCTGGTGTTCGTCGACGAGAGCCACCAGACGGTGCCGCAGATCCGGGGCATGTTCCACGGCGACCGGTCGCGCAAGCAGGTGCTGGTGGAGTACGGGTTCCGCCTGCCGTCGGCGCTCGACAACCGCCCGCTCGACTTCGACGAGTGGCAGGCGCGCACCCACCAGGTGGTCTTCGTGTCGGCCACGCCCGGCCCGTTCGAACTGCGGGAGGCCGGCGGCGTCGTCGTCGAGCAGATCATCCGCCCGACCGGGCTGACCGACCCGCCGATCGAGGTCCGGCCGGTGAAGGGGCAGGTGGATGACCTGCTGGGCGAGATCCGCGGACGCGCGGCCCGCCACGAGCGCGTGCTGGTGACGACGCTCACCAAGCGGATGGCCGAAGACCTGACGCAGTACTACCAGGAGCTGGGCGTGAGAGTGCGCTACCTCCACTCGGACATCGACACGCTGGAGCGGGTGGAGATCCTGCGCGACCTGAGGCGGGGCGAGTTCGACGTCCTCATCGGCATCAACCTGCTCAGGGAAGGGCTCGACCTGCCGGAAGTCTCGCTGGTGGCCATTCTCGACGCCGACAAGGAAGGGTTCCTGCGGTCGGCCGGGTCGCTCATCCAGACCTCCGGCCGGGCGGCGCGCAACGTGGCGGGGCGGGTGCTGATGTACGCCGACGTGATGACCGAGTCGATGCGGGCGGCCATCGCCGAGACCGACCGGCGGCGCGCCACGCAGGAGGCCTACAACGCCGCGCACGGCATCACCCCCGCGACGATCGTCAAGCAAATCGACGACGTGCTCTCGAGCGTCTACGAGAGGGACTACCTCGGCGCGCCGGCGCTCGAGGCCGCCCCGGGCTTCCGCACCGAGGCCGAACTCGACGCGCACGTGGCGACGCTCGAGCGGCAGATGCGCGAGGCGGCGGCGAACTTGGATTTCGAGCAGGCCGCCACCATCCGGGACCGGATCAAGTCGCTCAAGCGGCAGGAACTGGGGATCGGCGCGCCGGGCCTGAGCCCTGAGCCCTGAGCCTCTGGGCTTGAGCCTTGAGCCCTGAGCCTTGAGCCTTCCTGTGACGCCGGGGTGGACAGTTCGGCCAAGACGGGCGAGTATATGAGGACATGGGGAGGCGGTCACCTTCCGGTGAAGGTGCGAATCCTCGAAGGAGGGCGTCATGAGCGACGAGAGCGGGAGTGCCGGCAAGGTCCTGACAGCCTTTGTCCTCGGTGCCGCGGCGGGAGCGGCGGTGGCGCTGCTGTTCGCGCCGGCGGCGGGCAAGGAGACCCGTGAGTTCCTGACCGAGAAGGCCCGCGAAGGGCGCGAGAAGGCCGCCGAGGCCGCCCGGCAGACGCGAGAGGCCCTGGCGCGCCAGCGCGAGACGATCAGCGGAGCGATCGAACGCGGCCGTGATGCCTACCGGGAGGCCCGGGAGAAGGAGACCGCGTGAGCACGACGGCCGAGGTGCTGCTGGGCGTGATCGCCGCGGCCACGCTGGTCATGGCCTTGATCCAGATCGCGCTGGTGACGCTCGGCCTGCGCCTGGCCAGGCAGGTCCAGGAACTGGGCGCCCGGCTCGAGCAGGACATCCGGCCGCTGGTGGCCAACGCGACGATCGTGGCCAGCAACGCCGCGCGCGCGAGCGAGCTGGCGCTGGCCCAGGTCGAACGGGCCGACCGGGTGTTCTCCGACCTCGTGCAGCGCATCGACGACACGAGCCGCCTCGTGCGGGGGGCCATCCTGGCCCCCGCTCGCGAGGGGCGCGCGATTCTCGCGGCCATCGGCGCGGTCGTCGGCGTGATCCGTGACGCCCAGCGTCCGCGGCCTCACAGCGCGAGCGCGGACGAAGACGATCCCCTGTTCATCGGTTGAAGACCGACCGCGCGGACGCCGCCCCCCGGCGTCCGCCGCGGTCTCGCCACCCCCCTGCGCCGGCCCGCCACCCCCCGCCCCGGCGGTAGACCCCCCGCGACCGCGCGTCCGAATGCCAATTGACGTGCGCGGCTGTCGGTGGTAGAACACACTCGCGTTGTCTCGCTGTCTGATCTTCTCTCACGCTGGGAGTTGTTATGAGACTGACGTGGACCCGTTGGGTAGGCTCTCTGCTCGTTCTCCTCTCGGTACTGGTTCTTCCCCCGGTGGCATTCGCGCAGGACTCGAAGTCGGCGGCCCTCGCGCAGGAACTGACGGCTCTCCTCGACAAGAACAAGCTCGAAGCGATCGCGGCCAAGGATCCGTCCGCGCCCGATCTCTACGTGGCGGCCCTGTACTTCCCGGGCAGTCAGTTGCTCGTCGCCTCGGCCCGGTACTCGGTGCCGCCGATCCTCAACGAGAAGCTGGCGAAGAAGGAGTATCGCGACATCTACACCGACCTCAACAGCGCGTCGATCCCGGGCACGCTCGTGCTCGTGATGGACATGGGCGCCGACGGCCTGAAGGCCAAGCAGGACGAGACCCGCATCGACACGTGCGACGCCAACGCCAAGTCGCTCGTGCTCGACGGCGACTGGAAAAAGAAAGGGATGGCGAGCGAAGAGGACTACAACAAGGCGTTCGCCGACGCCGACGCCCGCTACGCCAAGATGCTCACCGCGCTCATCGCACAGGCCAAGAAGCTGTAGCCGGCTGGAAGGTGCCCACGCAGGGGGCCGGGAGACGAATGGTGGGCGCACTGCCACGCAAGGAGTGCCCACGATTCCAAGCTGCCAGCCGAGCCGGGCGCGTCACTCGCGAGCCGCTCCGTCCCTCGACCTTGCTCGGGACGCCCTGAGCGCCAGTCGAAGGGCGCAGACCGGGAAAGCTCCTCGCGGTGCCTCGGCTTCCGGATCTCTGAGCCCGGCCGGCGCTATCCGCCTGGATCGACCGCTACGCGCTGCGCCGGGGAAACACGAGTCACGCGCTTGTCGGCCTCCGCTCGCCAAGGATCTGGCGAGCTACGGCCAGGCCGCGCCGAAGCTGCGCATCACACGATCCTGCGCAGCGGAGGCGGGTCGCTTTCCGTGCTTTCGTTGGACGGTCTGCTACGAAGGCCCGCTCGCGACGCATCCCGGCCCGGCTGGCTCGTTGCGCAATCGTGGCCTCCTGTAGGGTCCCGCGTGAACGGGGAGGGCCTACCTTCTCACCGCATCCGTTCGGAATTGCAGTTGCGCCATTCGGCAGCCGTTTCGCTCCCGGCGGAAGTGAAGCACTCCGAGCGAACGCATCGCCGCGAAGATCACTCCCTGATCTCCCGCCGCGATGCCCTGGGGGGAACACCCCATCCGGTTTCCTAGTTCCAACCAGTGGACGTAGAAGTCAGGCAGGACCACCGGGGACATGCGCTTTGGGACCGAGCATCGGCAACCGCCTGAGAGATCAGGCCGGATTCGATGGGACCGCCGGTTCCCGCTGCCCGTTCAAGTCCTGATCGACGAGGAGAGCGGCGTCTCCTGCGAATCGGCCGTATCCTGTCCCAGCTGTCGCGGTTGTTGCGGTCCGCTGTAACCGGCGAGGAGGTACACATGCCCGACGATGAACTCCGCCAGCTGGGGGGAGTGACATGGAGGAGACTGAGCCGATAGAGGAACCGCTGACGGTCGAGGACATGGAGGTGTTCTGTCGCGCCTGTTCATGGGTCCGGGAGGTGTGGTGCGTACATCGAGCTTTCCAAGACAACTTGCCCACCGACTCCCACCTGCGGCACCGCCACGGGTACTTGCTATACCGCTTGAGCCTGATCACTCAGGAGTATGTATTGCTGCAGATCAGCAAGCTCCACGACCCCATGGGCTGCGGCGACAGAATCACGATCGGTTTCGACCTCATCCTTCGTCGCGGCCGATGGGACGACGTGACTCGCGCCGAATTGCAGCGAATCCACTCGGAGCTGCAGGGATTGGGAGGAGTTGCGAAGAATGCACGCAACAAGATCATCGCGCACAATGACCGGCGAACGGCTATTGCTGAGGGGTGTCTCGGTGCGTTTTCACCCGGACTCGATGACAAGTACCTTCAACTCCTTCAGGAGTTCGTAAGCCTCCTCTACGAGAAGACGGTTGGGGGACCTTACCCCTTTGACGACTTCGCGACGGTCGATACGCAGAACTTGATCAGCGACCTGTCACGGTTAGCGAAGGCAGGTTCGCGCGAAGGCGTCGGCGTTGCCCGAGGCGGGGTATGACACATTGACTGCTCGCAGGATCGGCTCGGCAAGTCGGGCTGAGTCGGTACGGCGAGTTCGACGTCTCAACGCGGCCGCTTTCGGCTACTGGCTGGTCACGCGAGCATCGACAGGGAACTGATGGTGGGCACGATACCGAATGCCGCGATTCGGGATTGAGCCGGCGGGGCCGGGATGCGTCGCGAGCGGGCCTTCGCAGCAGGCCGTTTCGCGATGACACGGAAAGCGACAAGCGCGTGCCGCGATTTCCCGGGCGCAGGGCGTGCGGTCGATCCAGCGCAAATAGCCCAAGCCCGACGCCCCGATCCGGAAATCGCGGCACCGCGAGGACGCTTTCCCGGCCTGCGCCCTTCGACTGGCGCTCAGGGCGTCCCGAGCAAGGTCGAGGGACGGAGCGGCCCACGAGCGACGCGCCCGGCCCTGCTGGCGACTCAGAATCGCGGCCCGGAATCGAGTAGATTCGAACCGCCGGCCTCCTGCTGAAGTGGGAGGCCTAAGTGCCCCAGAGCGCCACCAAGATTGCACGAAGAGGGATATGGCTCGAGCGCGCCATCGTCAAGAACCGCGAAGACTATGTGATTCGTTAGGGAAGAGTGGTGGGCACTACAGGATTCGAACCTGTGACCTCCTGCGTGTGAAGCAGGCGATCTAACCGCTGATCTAAGTGCCCGTCGCGACAGAATCCTAAGTGTAGTCCAAGTCGGCCGCGCCGGACAACCGGTCCCCGCTACTTCCGCGTCTCCGGCAGACGCCGCGGGGGAGGGCCGTCGTAGACGGCGTGGCGCGCCTCGATCTGCCGCATCGGCTTCTGGCGGCTCCGCTCCTCGTTGGCGTGCGCCACCAGCCCCGGGATCCTCGCGATGAGGAACAGGGCGTTGCCCAGCTCGGGCTCGAACCCGAGATCGCCGCACACCGCGGCGATCGCCCCGTCGAGGTTGAGCGGCCACGGGCGCTCGGCGGCATCGGGTCTCGCCGACGCCGCCCGATCGATCGTGCGGATCATCTGGACGTGCTCGCCGTCGAGCTCGAGCTCGTGCGCCATCTGCAGCAGCCGCGCGGCGCGCGGATCGGCGGTGTGGATGCGGTGGCCGAAGCCGGGCGGTCGCCGGCCGGTCTCGACGTACGACCGGACCAGGTCCTGGGCCGCCTCGGCAAAGGTGGCGCCCTCGCGCACCCTGGCCAGGCCGTCCTGCAGGAACCGCATGCAGCCCTCGATGTCCCCGCCGTGGTACATCCCGAATCCCAGGACGCCGGAGGCGACCGCGACCCGCAGCTTGGCCCCGGTGGTCGCCACGTTGCGCGTGGCGATCGTCGACGGTGGCGTGACGCCGTGATCGATCGACGCGACCAGGGCGGCGGTGAACAGCCTGCCGATGGTGGGCGAGGGCAGTTCGCCCCGCAGAATCAGGTACACGCATTCGCCGAACGTCAGGCGCCCCATCAGCTCGTCGAGGGGGTAGCCGCGGACCAGGATCTCGTTCGGCTGGACGCGCGTGATCGCGCTGTACCACACCGGGTCGGCGGCGGGCAGCGCCGGCTGCGGCCCGGGCCGGGCCGTCCGGGCGGTGCGGCTGCCCCGTGCCCGGGCTTCGCGCTTCTTGGCCATGTCCGTCTCCACGAAGCCCCGTCGCCCGGGGCGGCGGGGCGAAGAGCGTCGGCGCAGGGCTTCAGCCCTGCGCGTCACCGGCTTCACCCTAGAGCGTGCCGTACAACCGGTCGCCGAAATCCCCCAACCCGGGGACGATGAACTTGCGGTCGTTGAGGCCCTGATCGATCACCGGCGTGAAGATCCGGATGTCGGGGAAGCGCCGCTCGATGAGGGCGATTCCCTCGGGTGCCGCGACGATGCACAGGATGCGGATGTCGCGGGCGCCCGCGCGCCGCAACAGCTCGAGGGCCGCGACCGCGCTGCCCCCCGTGGCGAGCATCGGGTCGATCATCAGGACGTAGCTGTCCTGGAGGCCGTGCGGCAGCTTGGCGTAGTACTGGGAGGCGACCGCGGTCGCCTCGTCGCGCTGCAGCCCGATGTGGCCGACGCGCGCCGTCGGCAGCAGCTCCAGCACCGCGTCCAGCATGCCGAGGCCCGACCGCAGCACCGGCACGACCACCACGTCGGCGTCGATGCGCCGCCCGTCGGCCTCGCCCATCGGCGTGTTCACCGTCGCCGGCACCGTCGGCAGATCGCGCAGGGCCTCGACGGCCAGCAGCACGCTGATCCGCGTCGCCATGCGACGGAACACGGCCGCCTCGGTCCGCTCGTTCCGCAAGATGAGCAGCGTGTCCTGGACGAGGGGGTGATCGACAAGATGGACGGCCACGCGCCTCACTATACACGAGAGGCGCAAGCCCGGACAACGGCCGCGCGGCGGCCGATTCGCGATAAGATTCCCCGATATGCCCGCCACCCGCCGCGTCGCGCGCCGCGCCTTGCTCCTGCTCCTCGTCGTCCTCGCCGCCGCGGCTGCCTCGTGCGGCCGGAGCGGGAAGCGCCAGGTCTCCCTGATCGTCACCGGAGGTGACCTCGTCACGATGGACCGGGAGCGGCACGTGTGGTCACCGGGCGCGATCGCGGTGGACGGCCGCGACATCGTCGCCGTGGGCACGCCCGAGGAGGTGGCGCGGCGCTTCAGCGCGTCGGAGACCATCGACGCGGCCGGCCAGGTGATCATGCCCGGCCTCGTGAACACGCACACGCACGCGGCGATGGTGATGTACCGCGGCCTGGCCGACGACCTGGCGCTGATGGACTGGCTGCAGAAGTACATCTTTCCGGCCGAGGCGAAGACCGTCTCGCCCGAGATGGTGCGCATCGGCACCCGGCTGGCGGCGCTCGAGATGATCCAGTCGGGGACGACCACCTTCGCCGACATGTACTACTTCGAGGAGGAGGTCGGGCGGGTGGCCAGGACGGCCGGCCTGCGCGGCGTGCTCGGCGAGACGATCATCGGGTTCCCGGCGCCGGACGCGAAGACGCCGGCCGACGCCCTGGCCCGCACCGAGGCGTTCATCCGCGAGTTCGCCGGCGACGACCTCGTCACGGCGGTCCCCGCGCCGCACTCCACCTACACGGTGGACGAGCCGACCCTGCGCGCCGTGCGCGCGCTGGCGGACCGGTACAAGGTGCCGATCCTCATCCACGTGGCGGAGACCGAGGACGAGGTGCGCATCATCGGGGAGCGGCACAAGATGACGCCGGTCGGGTGGCTGGCGTCGATCGGTTTCCTCGCGCCCGACGTCGTGATGGCCCACGGCGTGTGGCTGACCGACGAGGACATCGCCACGATCCGCCGGACCGGGGCCTCGGTGTCGCACAACCCCGAGAGCAACATGAAGCTGGCGAGCGGGATCGCCCCGGTGCCGAAACTGCTGGCGGCGGGCGTGACCGTGGGACTCGGGACCGACGGCGCGGCCAGCAACAACGACCTCGACATGTTCGGGGCGATGCGCCAGGCGGCCTTCCTGCACAAGGTGGCGACGCGGAACCCGCAGGCCATCCCGGCCTCGGTGGCGCTCGAGATGGCCACGATCGACGGCGCGCGCGCGCTCGGGCTGGACCGCGCGGTCGGGTCGCTCGAGGTGGGGAAGCGGGCGGACCTGATCACGGTGTCGATGGCGGGCGCGCGGCAGACGCCGATGTACAACCCGGTCTCGCACCTGGTTTACGTCTCGCGCGGCGCCGACGTCCGGACCACGATCGTGAACGGCCGGGTGCTGATGCGCGACCGCGACATGCGCACGCTCGACGAGCGCGTCGTGCTCGCCGACGCCCGGGCGCTCGCCCGGAAGGTGCGCGAGGCCGTCCCCGCTACTCGTTGAGGACGCCGATGTAGGGGAGGTTCCGGGTACTTCTCCGCGTAGTCGAGGCCGTAGCCGACGACGAACCGGTCCTCGATCGTGAAGCCGATGTACTCGACCTTCACCGCCACCTGCCGGCGCGAGGGCTTGCTCAGCAGGCACGCGGTCCGCAGCGTCTTCGGCGACCGGGCGTGCAGGATCTCCTGCAGGTAGGCCAGCGTCAGCCCGGTGTCCACGATGTCCTCGACGATGATGACGTTGCGCCCCTCGAGCCCCGAGTCGAGGTCCTTGATCATCCGCACTTCGCCCGACGAGGTCGTGCCCTTGGCGTAGCTCGAGACCGCCATGAAGTCGATCGTCACCGGCCGGTCCATCGCGCGGATCAGGTCGCCGAGGAAGAGGAACGCCCCCTTCAGGATGGCCACCAGGTGCAGATCCTCGCCGGGCGGGTAGTCCCGGCCGATCTCGGCGGCCAGTTCGGTGATGCGCCGCCCGATGTCGGCGGCGGCGAGCATGGTGGTCGGGTTGGCGTCGGGCATGGCGATCGGCTCCTCGAGGACGAGGCCCGAGACTAGCACATTTCCGGGGCCGGGAAAAACGCGCCGCGCGGACGTGATATGCTCCATGCTTTCAGGGCGAGTTCGACCGGGTTTGGTCCCGGATCGGGCCGCGGGTGGCGATGAGCGAGCCTCTAACCATTGCGTTGGGCGCCGACCACGGCGGCTTCGAACTCAAGCAGCGGATCAAGGACCACCTGTCTTCGCTCGGCCACCTCGTGCGGGACTGCGGGACCCACGGCCGCGAACCGGTGGACTACCCGACCATCGCCCTGGCCGTCGCGCGGCTGGTGGCCTCGGGCGAGTGCCGGTTCGGCGTGATGGTCGACGGCGCCGGCATCGGGTCGGCGATGGCGGCCAACAAGGTGCCCGGCGTGCTGGCCGCGGCGTGTTACAACGAGACGCTCGCGCGCAACAGCCGCGAGCACAACGACGCCAACCTGCTGACGCTCGGCGCGGGCCAGACCGACGCGGCCGCCGCCCTGGGCATCGTCGACGTGTTCCTCTCGACCCGCTGCACGGCCGACCGGCACCGGGCGCGGGTGCAGCTGATCCGGGACTTCGAGCGAGGACGCATGAGCAGTTCTGCCCAGGGAGGGCCTGTGCTTTCGGCCGAGGACGTCAACCGGATTGCCGAGCGCGTGCGGCAGCTGCTGCAGGAGCAGGGCGGCATCGCCCGCCCGGCCGCGCCGATGTCGCTCGGCCAGGTCGCCGCCCTCATCGACCACACGCTGCTCAAGCCCGACGCGACCGTCACCGACATCCAGCGCCTGTGCGACGAGGCCCGGCGCCACCGGTTCTTCTCGGTCTGCGTCAACCCGAGCAACGTGCGCCAGGCCGCCGCGCTGCTGCGCGGGACCCGCGTCAAGGTCTGCTGCGTGGTCGGCTTCCCGCTCGGCGCCCAGCCGCCCGAGAGCAAGGCGCTCGAGGCGAGGCGCGCGATTCGCGAAGGGGCCCGCGAGATCGACATGGTCATCAACATCGGCGCCCTCAAGGGACGCGAGGACGCCGTCGTGCTCAAGGACATCCGGGCCGTCGTCGAGGCGTGCAAGGACGGCCGGGCGGTGTCGAAGGTGATCCTCGAGACCGCGCTCCTCAACGACGAGGAGAAGGTCCGCGGGTGCGAGCTGAGCATGAAGGCGGGCGCGGACTACGTGAAGACGTCCACCGGGTTCGGCCCGGGCGGCGCCACCGTCGCCGACGTCGCCCTGATGAGCCGCACCGTGGCCGCGCGCAAGCTCGGCGTGAAGGCGGCCGGCGGCATCCGCAGCTACGCCGACCTGCTGAAGATGGTGGCGGCCGGCGCGACGCGCGTCGGCAGCAGCAGCAGCGTGAAGATCCTCGAAGAGGCGGTGGCGGCCGGCGCCACCGAGTGACCCCGGAGCGACGGAGCGCACCGACATGGCCGAACTTCGCTGCTACGTCTTCCTCGACAGCCTGCAGCCGCAATACGCCTCGTTCCTCGGCACCGTGTCGCAGGGGTTCCTGCCGGTGCCCGGGCAGGCCTCGCTGTTTGTCGAAATCGCGCCCGGCATGGACATCATGCGGGTGACCGACGTCGCGCTCAAGGCGACCGACGTGAAGCCGGGCATGCTCATCATCGAGCGCCTGTACGGCATGCTGGAGATCCACTCGGATTCCCAGGCCGACGTGCGGCAGGCCGGGCGGGCGATCCTCGAGGATCTCGGCCTGAAGGAAGAGGACCGCATCAAGCCGGAGCTGGTGTCGAGCCAGGTGATCCGCAACATCACCGACTACCACACGCAGCTCATCAACCGGACGCGGCACGGCGACCTGATCCTGCCGGGGCAGTCGCTGTACGTGATGGAGGTGGCGCCGGCCGGCTACGCCGCGCTCGCGGCGAACGAGGCCGAGAAGGCCGCGCGCATCAACATCCTCGAGGTGCGGGCGTTCGGCAGCTTCGGCCGCGTCTACCTGGGCGGCGAGGAGCGGGACATCGACGTCGGCCACCGGGCCGCGGAACAGGCGATTGCCGAGGTCGCCGGGCGGACGGGGAAGTTGTAGGCCGATTGACAGGGATCACCGATTGACAAGGATCATCGATTGACACTGTTCACCGATTGACACTGTTCACCGATTGACACTGTTCACCGATTGACACGCTTCACCGATTGACACGCTTCACCGATTGACAGGAGTGCAGCATGACAGACGCGCTTGGCATCATCGAAACGCGGTCGTTTCCGGCCGTCGTCGAGGCCGCGGACGCCGCGGTCAAGGCGGCACGCGTGGAACTGGTGACCTACGAGAAGACCGGCGGCGGCTACGTCTCGGTCATCATCCGCGGTGACGTGGCGGCCGTGAAGGCGGCGTGCGATGCGGCGCAGGTCGCCGCCGGCCGCGTCGGCGAGGTGGTCGCGGTGCACATCATCGCCCGGCCGCACGTCAACGTGGACCTGGTCATGCCACTCGGCCGGGCGGCCGAGGCCAAGGCGACGAAGAAGTAGCCGGTCGGCCGGCCTGGAGAAGCCGCGTATGTTGCTGGCGAAGGTGGTCGGCACCGTGGTCGCCACGCGCAAGGAGCCGAGCCTCGACGGGCTCAAGCTACTGCTCGTGCGCCCGGTGACCGAGGACGGCCTGGAGACGGGCGTGCCGCTGGTCGCGGCCGACGCCGTCGGCGCCGGGCCCGAAGAGCTGGTGCTCGTCGCCTCGGGCAGTTCGGCCCGGCAGACGCTCGCGACCGACAAGCGGCCGGTCGACGCGGTCGTCATGGCCATCGTCGACAGCTGGAGCGTCGGCGGCGAGTCCAAGTACAAGAAGTAGCCTCATGGCCAGTCTCACCGACCGCGACGTCGAGACGATCGCCCGCCGCATCGTGGCCGACCTGACGGGGCCGGCGGGCGCGCCCGCGTCCACGGCGGGCCGTGCCGCGGAAGGGCCGTCGGCCGACGCCGGGACGGGCGCCTACGCCACCGTGGACGAGGCCGTCGCCGCGGCGCGCCGGGCGCAGCCGGTGTTCGTGCGCCTGCCGCTCTCGACCCGGGCGCGGATCATCGCCTCGATCCGCGAGACGATGATCGAGCAGGCCGCCGCGCTCGCGAAGGCCGCGCACGAGGAGACCGGCCTCGGCCGCGCCGAGGACAAGGTGGTGAAGAACCTCCTCGTCACCGAGAAGACGCCGGGACTGGAGGACCTTCGCCCGCACGCGGTGACCGGTGATCACGGCCTGTCGCTCATCGAGCCGGCGCCGTTCGGCGTCATCGGCGCGATCACGCCGGTCACCAACCCGACCTCCACGATCATCTGCAACGCGATCGGCATGCTCGCCGCGGGCAACGCCGTCGTCTTCAACGTGCACCCCTCGGCGAAGGCGTGCTCGATCGCCACCGTGGCGCTGCTCAACCGGGCCGTCCGCGCGGCGGGCGGACCGCCCGACGTCGTCACCTGCGTGGCGAACCCGACGATCCAGACGGCGCAGGAACTGATGGGTCACCGGGGCGTGCGCCTGGTGGTCGTGACCGGCGGCGGCGCGGTCGTGAAGGCCGCCATGGCGAGCGGCAAGCGCGCGATCTGCGCCGGGCCGGGCAACCCCCCGGTCGTGGTCGACGAGACGGCGCACATCGACAAGGCCGGCCGGGACATCGTGCTGGGCGCCTCGACCGACAACAACATCATCTGCACCGACGAGAAGGAAGTGCTCGTCGTCTCGAGCGTGGCCGACGCGCTGATCCGGGCCATGACCGCGGCCGGCGCGGTGTTGATCGACCGGGGGATGGTGGCGCAGCTCGAACAGGTGATCTTCACGAGCACGGAAGGGCCCGGCAAACCCGCGCACGTCAACCCGGCCCTGATCGGCAGGAACGCGAGCGTCATCCTGCAGCAGATCGGCCTGAACGTTCCCGACTCGATCCGGCTCGGCCTGGTCGAGGTGGACGAGCACCATCCGCTGCTGTGGACCGAGCAGATGATGCCGATCCTGCCGATCTGCCGCGTCCCGGACGTGGATTCGGCGATCGACCTGGCCGTCAGGGTGGAGGGCGGGAACCGCCACACCGCCGTGATGCACTCGACCAACATCGACAGCCTCAGCCGGATGGCGCGCGAGTGCGACTGCAGCATCTTCGTGAAGAACGGCCGGTCGCAGGCCGGGCTGGGCCTCGACGCGGAGGGCTACGCCTCGTTCACCATCGCGAGCCCGACCGGCGACGGCCTGACCGGGCCGCGGTCGTTCTCGCGCTGGCGGCGCTGCGTGATGGTGGACCACTTCAGGATCACGTAATGAAGAAAGCACCCGCCCTGGCCGTGATCGAGTTCCGCGACATCCCGGCCGGGATCGACGCCACCGACGCGATGCTGAAGAAGGCGCCGATCGCCTTCATCAAGTCGGGCACGATCACCCGCGGCCGGTTCCTCACGCTCATCGGGGGGAGCACGGCGTCGGTGGAGGAGTCGCTCGCCGAAGGGCTCGCCCGGGCGGGGGAGAACGTGCTCGACCACCTCCTGCTGGCCGACGTGCACCCGCGGGTCTACGACGCGGTGCTCGGCGGGCGCCGCTCGGCCGGCGCCGGCGCGCTGGCGGTGATCGAGACCGACACCGTGGCCTCGAACATCCGGGCCGCCGAGCTGGCCCTGAAGGGCACCGAGGTCGAGCTGGTGGAACTGCGCCTGGCCGATTCGGGCCTGTCGGGCAAGGGCGTGAGCATCTACCAGGGCGAGCTGCCGGCCATCGAGGCGGCGGTGGGCATCGTCGTGGACTTCCTGCGACAGCAGGGTGGTGAGGTGCGGCACACGATCATCTCGTCGCCCCACGAGGCGCTCTCGAGGCAGATCGGCGGCGGGACGTCGTTCGGGTCGGCGGCGCTGCTCGAACTGGACGGAGAGGTCGGCTGATGCTGCTCGGACGCGTCGTCGGCTCGGTCGTGCCCGCGGTGGTCTACGCCGGCCTCGAAGGGGTGCCGCTGCTGCTGGTGCAGCCGCTGGACAAGGCGGGGCAGGAGCCCGAGGGGCGCGTGCTGGTGGCGGCCGACGCGACGCGCATGGCCGGTCCCGGCGAGCTGGTCTACTACGAGGGTGGCCGCGAGGCGGCGATGGCGCTCGACCCGTGGTTCGTCCCCGTGGACCACGCCGTCATCGGCATCGTGGACGCCGTCGAGCGGGAAGTGCCATGATTCTGGGGACGGTGACCGGCACCATCCATTCGACGATCGCGCACGAGTTCTACCGCGCGAGGAAGCTGCTGATCGTCGAGCGCGAGGACGGTGGCGGCCGGCGGACCGGAAGCTACCTGGTGGCGGTGGACGCGGCGGGCGCGGGCGTGGGGGAGCGTGTGTTGGTGCTCGACGAGGGCAACGGGGCCCGGCAGGTCACCGGCTCGGTGGACGGCCCGGTCCGGTCGATCGTCGTCGGGATCGTCGATGCGGTGGACACGAGGTGACGGGCCGCGGCCCGTCGGGAGGGACTGTCATGGCCAAGGAACTGAGCCAGGTGGAACTCAAGCGGCTGGCGCGATTGGGGGCGCAGGCCCGTCTCGCGCAGATCGAAGCCGAGCGTCGCGCCATCCTCCGGGCGTTTCCGGGGCTGTCGTTCGCTCCCGCGCGCGGGGGGCAGGGCGGGCCGGCGGACGGCCACGCCGAGGCCCGGCCGAAGAAGAAGGCCCGCAAGCGCCGCAAGATGACCGCGGCCGAGAAGAAGGCCGTGTCCGAGCGGATGAAGAAGCTCTGGGCCGCCCGGAAGCAGAAGGCCTAGCCGGCGGGCCATGCCGCAGCTGACGCGGGCGATCACCTTCCTGAGCGACGCGGTGTGGGGCCCGTGGCACACCGGGATCGGGGAGGTGCCGGGGCCGCTCGTCGTCGTGCTGCTCGGCGTCGGATTGTTCCTGACGATCCGGTTCCGGGTCGTCCAGGTGCGCCGCTTCGCCGAGGCGGTGCGCACGATCGTGCCCCGGCAGTCGGGCGCCCGCGGGGTGCTGACGCCGTTCCAGGCGTTCATGACCGCGCTGGCGGCCTCGATCGGGACGGGGAACATCGCGGGGGTCGCCACGGCGGTCGTCGCCGGCGGCCCCGGCGCCGTCTTCTGGATCTGGGCCTACGGGTTCTTCGCCACCGCGATCAAGTTCGCCGAGGCGGTGCTCGGCGTGTCGTTCCGCGGGCAGCGCGGGACGGCCGTGCTCTCCGGGCCGATGTACTACCTGCGCGACGGCCTGAAGATGCCGCGCCTCGCGTGGGCCTACGCGCTCATCGCCGGCGTGGCGGCGCTCACGACGACGCCCTTCACGCAGCCCAACTCGATCGCGGTCGCGCTCCAGGCCGAGTTCTCCCTCAACCCGTGGATCTCCGGCGTCCTCATCGCGGTCCTGACCTGGCTGGTGATCATCGGCGGCGTCAGCTCGATCGGCCGCGCCGTCGAGAAGCTGTCGCCGCTCAAGGTGATCCTCTACGTCGCCGGCGGGCTGTTCGTGATCGGCGTCAACGCGGGCCGCCTGCCGGCGGTCTTCTCCGCGATCTTCCACGAGGCGTTCTCGCTCCGGGCCGCGACGGGGACGGCGGCGGGCATGGCCCTGATGGTGGGCATGCGGTACGGCCTGGCGCGCGGCGTGTACGCGAACGAGGCCGGCTACGGCACGGCGGCGGTCGCCTACGGCACCGCGCGCAGCAGCGAGCCGGTGCAGCAGGGGCTCAACGCGGTCATCGAGGTGTTCGTCGTCTCGTTCGTCACCTCGTCGATCAGCGCGCTCACGATCCTCCTGACTGGCGCGTGGACGACCGGCGCCAACAGCACGGCGGCGGTGGCGCTGGCCTTCAACACGGCGATCCCGGTGGCCGGGGGCTGGATCGTCGCCTTCTGCGCGTTCCTGTTCGGCTACACGACGCTCATCGGGTGGGCCTACTACGGCGAGCAGTTCTTCGAGTACATCCTCGGCGTCGGCGTCACCAAGCCGTACCGGTGGGTTTACTGCGGGCTCATCGTCTTCGGCGCGGCGGCGAAGGTGGAGACGGTCTGGGCGTGGGGCGACCTGATGAACGGCCTGCAGGTGTTCCCGAACATCGTCGGGTTGCTGGGTCTGAGCGGTCTCGTCGCGGCAGTGGCGCGACGCCGGAAGGCGTAAGGCGTCAAGGGTAAGGCGCGAGGCGTGCTCAGAACTCGACGGCGGCGTTGAATCGGGGACCGCGATTTTCAGTCGCCGGCAGGGCCGGGCGCCTCGCTCGTGGGCCGCTCCGCCCCTCGACCTTGCTCGGGACGCCCTGAGCGCCAGTCGCCTCTCGACTGTGCTCGAGGCGACCCTGAGCTTGTCGAAGGGTCGAAGGGCGCAGGCCGGGAAAGCTTCCTCGCGGTGCCGCGATGTCCGGATCCGTGCGTCGGGCTTGGGCTATTTGCGCTGGATCGACCGCACGCCCTGCGCCCGGGAAATCGCGACACCGCTCCGCCTCCGCCAAGGCTACGGCGGACCGCCGAAGCCAAGCGCGAAGGCGGTCGTCGCTTTCCGTGTCATCGCAGGACGGCCTGCTCCGAAGGCCCGCTCGCGACGCATCCCGTCCCCGCCGGCTCGATCTCGAATCGCGGCCTGCTGCGGAGCCGGCGGTGTCAGCCCTCAGCCGCGCTGCAGGGCGAAGGGCTCCGCATGAATCACTTCCATGGGCCAGGGTGAGCCCCGGCGCATGACGCGGTAAGGCGTAGGGCTACTACCCGGTCAGCGTTTGGGGGATGTTTCGTTGTAGTAGAACGTCACCGTGAAAGAGCAGTGCTCGGCCGGGTATTCGGCCGGCAGCGGAACCGTTGGGTTCGATGCGATCAACGTGCCCCGGGCGGCCTTGTTGAACCCGGCGATCTCTGACGGGCGGGCGACGGAGATATCCGTGATCGTGCCGTCCCTGTGCACGACGAAGGTCACGACGACGTGCCCCTTGAATGTCACCGCTGCAATGGGAATGATCCAGTTCCGCTTCACTTGTGCCACGAACCTCCGCAGCCACGAACCAAACTCCACACCGTTCGAATCGAACTGGATGTCCGTGGTTACGGACCCCAGCGAAGACATGTCCGTCGGGTTCCACGGGACTGTCGGTAGCGCAGGAGCCGGAGCGCCTGCGGAGCTCGCCGGGCTCGAGATCGCCTCGGGAGGCAGCCAGGTGTTCGCGGGCAGATCCAGGGGCACGATCCCCCGCGACTTGGTCGCCGCATTGAAATCCTGAAGCGTCGGCATCACCCGCTCGCGGGCCTGCGTTCGGAGGCGCCCGACCTGCTCCCTCGCAGCTTGGACGCGAACTCGCAACTCGCGAGGCGGCGCTCCGTCCACGCGATCGAGATCCCGAGCAAGCGCCGTCAATTGCGCACGCATGCCGCCCTCGGTGGGTGTCGAACCGCCTACGTTCTGGAGCCCGAGAAACTCCGCCTGAGCCTCCGCGAGCGATCTCAAGAGCGCCCGAGCGCTCCGCTTCAAGACACCTGATGTCTGATTGGCACGCGCCCTTGCCTTGTTCTCCGTGGTCCGCAGGCCGAGCAGCGTGACGTTCACGGCACTCTGGAGTTGACGGACCTCGAGCGTCAGGCCGAGGGCCTGCGCATGCTGCGCGTCAGTCATGTCGCTTTCCCCAGGAGCTGGCGCAACCGAGAACGACGCTTCCCTGACCTCCCCATTCGAACTGACGCGAACGCCGTAGTGTCCTGCGGGCGCCAGTGGGCCAGGCTCTGGCTCGTCAAGAGGCGACGGGCCTTGGAATCGAAGGTCCCACACGAAGGCGGCGGGGCCCGCAGTCGCGGGTGATTCAAACACGCGCACGACCCCGTCCCGCGCGTCCACGATGGTCACCGTGACGGTGCCCGGTCGGGTCAACTCGTAGCGAATTGTCGCCAGCGTCCCCCGCGCCACCGGGTCGGCCGGCACCGTGAGCCGGGCGATGGCAGGCTGCGGGGCCGCCTGGACGGCTGGTGTCGGCTGCGCCATGGCGATCGGTATGGCTGCGACGCCGAGAAGCACGACCGCAGCCGCGACGGCCGAAAGTCTGAAATAGACCGTCCGAGAGGAAGCGCCGTCGACCGTGGCGGGGATGTGGGTCATGTCTGAAATGCCCTATTGCGTAGATTCCGCCTGGACCGTCGGAACCCCCAATGGTCGATTCGCCCCTGCCTGTCTATGACGATTACCGCGGAGAACGTTACCAACGCCGGCCTGGACCGGAGGCGTGCCGGAAGCGCCGCCGACTCTGACTGGAACGCCGCGCATGACTAGCCCTCCCGATGATGCGCGCATTCTATCGCAGTGGGGGAGAGGTCGGTGGGACGCTGGCCGGCTAGCAGCCTAGTGGAAGGAAAGTAGCGCGGGTTCGAATCCCCAACGGGATTTGATACCTTCGGAATCGCGCTTTCGCGCCTGTTTCACGCCGCGTGAGTGTGACGGACTCGGTGGTAATTTCGGACGGATCTCCCTAGTTCGACGTATTTCCTTTGTCGTGGGACGCCCTCCGGTCGGTTCCGGCACTTGTTCGGGCTTCATCCGTCGCTCTAGTCTCAGCGAACCAGTGCAACTCACTGAAGAACCGGCACAATCGATCGAATCCCTTCTCGGCCGGCACGACTCTGACCCACTGTTTGTCCTTCAGATGCGTGTCCACATATCGGAACTCGAGTGTTCCGCCCTGATGCGGCGAGATCCGCAAATACGGACCGTTGTACGGGTAATTGACTTCCGTTTGAACGATGCAGAGATCCCACGCCGATGTCCACGCGTAGATCCCTGCCGCATAGCGCGACTCACGAATCTGCCTGACCAGGGCGCCCATGGCGGCGATCGTCGGTCCATGGGCTCCCTGTTCGGAGTAGAAGCGATCGATCTCCGGCCATGGCCTGGTCATTGCGGCCCTCCCTATGTCCGACCCGACAACGTCTTGCCGGAACTTCTACCTCTCCAATTCAGACCGTCCGAAGCTGCCCGCTGCGGCTCTCGAGTTCAGCCCGATGGCCGCCCTCGACTCCGCCTGCGGCGCGTCCCGACCAGGCCGAGCGGCGGCGGGGGTGAGCTGAGTCAGCCAAGTTGCTGGTCCACGTCTGTGCCGCCACCCTCTGTGAGTCGAACGCACGACATCGCCGCCGGTCCTACATGGCCATTGATAACCATCACCTCGGGAGTGCACTCGACAAGCTGTCCTCCGTCGAGCGAGTGAAATCCGAGTCCCTCGACCATCCCGAAATGCACGAAATACACCGTGCGATCAGCTCCGAGTACTTTCCCGCGCCCCTTCCCATTGTTGAAGTAGAGCACCCGGCCCCGCATTCGGCCCAGCGGTGCGTGGAGAAGTTCGTGCGGCCCAAACCACTCGGCGAATCGTGTCCGATCCACGCCATATCCGATCGCGCGACGGGTGAAATCTCCGAACAGCTCGGCAACCGCCGCCCGGCGGCACTCCAGTCCACAGACGATGAGCGCGCGAGACACGAGGCGAAACGCGACTTCGAACTCGGAAGCGTTTCCTTCCTCGAGGTGGTGAACCAGTTGAGCGGCGACCGGCGCCCACACTGAGGCCCAGACATTCAGGGCTTCCGTCGGACGCGCCGCTTGCAGGCGCTCCCGCACGTCGGGCACTCGGCAGACACCTGCCTGAAGCGATTGGACCTCGTCGCAGTTATCCAAAGTCCCTCCGGCGAGCTACCGTCGTTCTGCTAGAACGCCCAGCGTTTCCCCGCCGATACGGCACTTGCTGACCGATGGAGCACCGCGCACGTCGGGACCTCCCGATGATGCGCGCATTCTATCGCAGTGGGGAGAGGGTGGCGGGACGCAGCCTCGAGAAACAACCGCGCCCCGTGGCGGGCGTCTCGTCAAACGGGTGTTTCGCGAGACAGGATGGACTCCGTCACCGTCGCGTATTCTGCCGGCATTCTCACCGTCCAACGGTTGGAGATTGGACAGGGATTCCTGAGACACCGGCGATCAACTGGTATCGGCCGATGTGCCAACCTGCCAGGCGGCACCCAGGAGAGGGTTCGCCATTCGCCACCCTCCTGTGCTGCTGATCGAGGCCCCTGTTCGTCCGCAGCACTCGGCTTCAGGCCAGAGATGACTGTTGTGCTGGACTTTTGACAGAAGTACGTCCAGTATTTCTGTCAAACGATGGGCAAGCAGACCGGCTCCGTCGACTCCCAGGTGCTGGCAAGGATTCGCCAACAGGGGCCGGGGACCGTCTTCACGCCCGCAGATTTCGCCGACCTGGGCCCGCGCAACGCCGTCGATCTGGCCCTGAGCCGGAATGCCCGGGCCG
This sequence comes from uncultured Acidobacteriota bacterium, assembly GCA_963776495.1. Classification (GTDB taxonomy): domain Bacteria; phylum Acidobacteriota; class Vicinamibacteria; order Vicinamibacterales; family Fen-181; genus FEN-299. The sequence goes on from CAVZMW010000006.1 coordinate 1,373,473, forward strand.
GCACCATCCGCAAGCTCGCCCGTGGGGTCTACGGCCTGCCACGTCGTGACGCTCGCCTCGGCGACCTCTCACCCTCCCCGGACGATGTGGCGTCGGCCCTGGCCGGGCGTGACGGCGCGCGACTCCAGGCGAGCGGGGCGCACGCCGCCAACCTGCTGGGCGTGTCGGATCAGGTGCCCGTGCGGCTCACGTTCCTGACCGACGGTCGGTCACGTCGGGTGCAGCTCGGCCGACAGCAGATCATCCTGAAGCACACCACGCCCCGGCAGATGGCAACAGCCGGCCGAATCAGCGGCACCGTCATCCAGGCGCTGCGCTGGCTCGGCCGGGACCACGTCGATGACCGGGTGCTGGCGACACTCCGCCGCCGGCTGTCCGACGCCGACAAGCGCCAGCTTCAGCAGGACCTCCGCTACGCGCCCACGTGGGTTGGCGACGTCATGCGCAGAGTTGTGACCTCCTCGGTGAAGTGATGGATGCTTTCCTCAAGCAGCCCACCGGACGCCAGCGCGTCATCTACGAAGAGGCCGGTCGACGACTCGGGCTCAGCGCTGGCAGCGTGGAGAAAGACCTCTGGGTATGCTGGACACTGCGAGCCCTGTTCCGCCTGCCTTCGTCTGGTCCGCACCTGACATTCAAAGGCGGTACGTCACTCTCCAAGGGCTGGAAGCTGATCGACCGCTTCTCCGAGGACATCGACATCGTCATCAGCCGCGAGTTCCTGGGATTCGGCGGTGCCAACGCTCCCGGGGATGCTCCAAGCAACAAGCAGCGTGTGAAGCGTCTCGAAGCGCTGATACTCGCGGCGCAGATCCACATTCGCGACGTCCTGGGCCCGGCGCTTGAACAGGAGATTCGACACCTGCTGCCCTCGACCGCTCGCTGGACGCTCGAACTCGACGCCGACGATCCCGACGCCCAGACGCTGCGGTTCCACTACCCGCCAGCCATGGGAGACGCGGCGTACGTTCGGCCAGTCGTGAAGATCGAGCTTGGCGCTCGCTCCGACACCGAGCCATCCGCCACGCCGGAGATCGCGCCGTACCTCTTGGAGGTCCTCCCCGACGAAGTGCCAGACTCCCGGTTCACCGTGCACGCCGTCGCACCTGAGCGAACCTTCTGGGAGAAGGTGGCCCTGCTCCACGAGGAGACATATCGCGAGGGCTCGGCCGCTCCGAAGGCTCGCCTTGCACGGCACTACTACGACCTGTGGTGTCTCATCAGCCGAGGCGTTGCCGAGCGTGCAGCACGCGACACAGAGTTGTTCGACCGGGTAGCAACCCACCGCGCGGTGTTCTTCCGGCGAAGTCGTGACGCGCAGGCGTCGTTCAAGCCGGGCTCGATTCGGCTTGTCCCAGCCGACGACCGCCGCGCGCAGTGGCGACGGGACTACGACGCCATGCGCGAGTCCATGTTCTTCGGCGAGGCGCCGGAGTTCGCCGAGATCCTTGCGGTCGTCAGCCGTTTTGAACAGGATTTCAACTCGAGCCGACACCAACTTCGAGCCACAACGTGACAATGACTGCTGACCACCTGAAGGGACTCGAGGAATTCGAGGCCGGGCTGTGGAAGATCGCGGACACCCTCCGCGCCAACTCGAACCTCGCGTCCAACGAGTACTTCATGCCGATCATGGGGTTGCTGTTCCTGCGGCAGGCCACCAATCGCTATTACGCGGCGCTGGAGGCCATCTAGGCCGACAGAAAGGCCGGGCGGATGGCCAAGCGGCCCCCCGTGCCCGCCGACTTCGCGCGGCGACGGGCGCTGATGCTCGCGCCATCCGCTCGCTACGATGAGATTCTCAAGACGCCCAAGGACAAGGGAGTGTCTCGTGGGAAGGCGCTCGTACCCGCATGAGCTTCACGGTGAGTGGAACTACGAATTACGACCTCGGCGAACTTGATCAGTCAAATCCGATCAGGCGCCTAAGCCGTAGGGCGCAAGGCGTGAGGCGTGTGATGGAGCGGGGTACGGGAATCGAACCCGTTTAGAGGGCTTGGGAAGCCCTTGCCCAACCAATAGGCCAACCCCGCTCGAGACGAATCCCCATTCTATTACAGCGCCGGGCCAGATTCTACCGATCTGGAGAGCCTGCGTTGGGCCCGCGAGAGCGAAACGAAAGGCCGCGATTCGGAATCGCGCCGGCAGGGCCGGGATGCGTCGCGAGCGGGCCTTCGTAGCAGGTCGTCGAACAACGACACGGAAAGCGACAAGCGTGTGCCGCGATTTCCCGGGCGCAGCGCGTGCGGTCGATCGAGCGCGAATAGCGCCAGCCCGACGCAGGAAGGCCGGAAATCGCGGCAACGCGAGGAAGCTTTCCCGGCCTGCGGAGCGGCCCACGAGCGACGCGCCCGGTCCTGCTGGCGCCTCAGGATCGCGGCCTCTCACCCAGACAGGTCACCGGGCGTCAGATCGCCAGGCTCCCAGATCGCACGATCGCAAGATGCGGGCGTCTGTCCTAGCCCCGGATGATCCCAAGCACCTCGTCGCGCCGGGCTTCCATCATCTCCGGCGTCTTCCCCTCGAGGTTCAGCCGCAGCAGCGGCTCGGTGTTCGACGCCCGCACGTTGAAGTGCCAGTCAGGGTATTCCACCGACACGCCGTCGAGCCGGTAGACGTTCGCGTCGGCGTAGCGGCCGGCCAGCGCGGCGATCTTCTCGTCGCACACGCTCATCCTCGCGACCTTCGTGTTGATCTCCCCCGAGATGAAGTACTTCGCGCGCAGCGGCGCCAGCAGTTCCGCGAGCGTCTGCTTCTTGCGAGACATCAGCTCGAGCAGCAGCAGCGCCGGGATGAAGCCGTTGTCGGCGTAGAAGTTGTCGCGGAAGTAGTAGTGCCCGGTGACCTCGCCGCCGAAGATCGCGTTCTCCTCGCGCATCCGCCGCTTGATGAACGCGTGGCCGACGCGGTTCATGAGCGCGGTGCCGCCATAGCGCGCCACGACGTCCCGCACGGCGTAGCTCGCCCGCAGGTCGTAGATGATCGTCGAGCCGGGGTGCTTGATGAGGAACGCCTCGGCGAGCAGCGCGGTGATGAAGTCGCCCGGCACGAACTCCCCCTGCCCGTCGATGAAGAAGCACCGGTCCGCGTCGCCGTCCCAGGCGATGCCGACGTCCGCCTTCCCCCGTTTCACCTCGGCGACGATGTCGCGGCGGTTCTCCTCGATGAGGGGATTCGCCTCGTGCGTCGGGAAGTTGCCGTCGATCGTGAAGCAGAGCCGGGTCGTGCGGCAAGGCAGGCGGTCGAACAGCTCCGGCGCGACCAGCCCCCCGATGCCGCAGCCGGCGTCGAGCACCACGTCGAACGGCTCGATGACCGACGGGTCGATGAAGCCCATCACGTGCTTGACGTAATCGGCCAGCATGTCGGCCGTCGTGACCGCTCCCCGCGCCGCGGCGGGCGGGGGCAGCGTGCCGCCGACGACCATGTCGCGGATGTCCGAGATCCCCGCCTCGCCGCTCAGCGGGAACGCCGCCGCCCGGACCAGCTTCATGCCGTTGTACTGCTTCGGGTTGTGCGAGGCGGTGATCATCGCGCCGCCGTCGAAGCCGAGGGCGGCCACGGCGTAGTAGAGCATGTCGGTGCCGGCGAGGCCGTAGTCCACGACGCTGGCGCCCTGGCCGGCGGCGCCGTCGATGAACGCCGCGGCGAGCGACGGGGACGACAGGCGCATGTCGCGGCTGACGGCGAAGCGTCCGGGTCCGAGGTAGGCCGCGAAGCCGCGGCCGATGTCGCGCGCGATTCCCTCGTCGATCTGGTCCGGATAGGTTGCCCGGATGTCGTACGCCTTGAAGATGTCGGGGTTCACCGGTCTCGGGCTCATGCGCGTCTCCGTCGATGTAGGTGGTTCGCCGTCAGGCGTCAGCCGTCAGCCGTCAGGCGTAAGGCGTAAGGCGCAGGGCGTAAGGCGTAAGGCGTCTAGAGCCTGCTGTAGTCGGTGACGACCGACTTGTCGCCGAGCACGATGCCGCCGTCGAGGATCGAGTTGCGGCCGATGTGGCATTGTCGGCCGAGAATCGACTGGCGGACCAGGGCGTCTCGTCCCACGCGCGTGTTGGCCCAGACGATCGACCCGTCGATGCGCGCCTCTTCCTCGATCTGGCACTGGCGGCCCAGGACCGAGTAGGGCGCCACGTGCGCGCCGGCCTTCACCACCGTGCCCTCGTCGATGAAGCAGGGGCCTTCGACCTTCGCGCCGGCCTCGATGCGGGCCTCGGGCGAGACCATCGCGAACCCGGGCGGCGCGCCCTCGAACGGGGGCGCCACGAACTTCTGGTCCATGATGTCGCGGTGGACCTGCGCGTACTTGTCCGGGGCCCCGATGTCGATCCAGTAGCCGTCGTAGACGTAGGCGACGAACACGTCGTGCCGCTCGACGAGCGAGGGGAAGTAGCTCCGCTCGATCGACCAGACGGTGTCCTTGGGGATCCGGTCGAACGTGTCCGGCTCGAGCACGTAGATCCCCGCGTTGATCGTGTTGCAGGTGATCTCTTCGGGCTTCGGCTTCTCGAGGAACCGCCGCACGTTGCCCTCCGCGTCGGTCTCGACCAGCCCGTAGGCCGACGGGTTGGCGACCGGCGTGAGGACGATGGTGGCTTTCGCCTTGCGCTCCCGGTGGAGGCGCAGCACGGCGGCCAGGTCCACCTGCGTCATCACGTCGCCGTTGAAGACCACCACCGTCTCGTCGAGCGACCCGCCCGCGTACTTGATGGCGCCGCCGGTGCCGAGCGGCGTGGCCTCGACCACGTACGAGATCCGGACCCCGAGCCCGTCGCCATGGCCGAACATCTCCTCGATCCGCCTCGGCTGGTAGTTGAGGCTCAGGATCACCTCGTCGATCTCGGGCAGCTTCCTGACGAGATCGATCTGGTAGTGGAGGAACGCGCGGCCGAAGATCGGGACGATCGGTTTCGGCGTGTGGATGGTGAGGGGCCGCAGGCGCGTCCCCTTGCCGCCGGCCAGAAGGATGGCTTTCATAGCGAGCGCTAATGATATCGCAAGTCGCCGCGCGGATCTCCGCCCTTTTGGCACGGGCGGCGGCGCGCTACAATGTCACCGGGTTTGCCGAGGCCAGAGTTTCGCCGATGAACCTTCCGAACACGTTGACGCTCTCGCGCATCTTCCTGGTGCCGCTCCTGGTGGTCGTCCTGCTGACCAAGTTCGAGGGGCGCAACATCCTCGGTCTCGACGTGGACCTGGTGGCCGCCGCGATCTTCGCCGTGGCCTCGGCGACCGACTGGCTCGACGGCTACCTGGCGCGCCGGCGGCAGCAGGTGACGCCGCTCGGCCAGATGATGGACCCGCTGGCCGACAAGCTCCTGACCTCGGCCGCGTTCATCTCGCTGGTGTGGATGGGCGTCGCGTCGGCCTGGATGGTGGCGGTCATCATCGGACGGGAACTGGCCGTCACCGCGCTGCGCAGCATCGCCTATTCGCGGGGAACCAGCCTGCCGGCCTCGCCGATGGGGAAGCTGAAGATGGGCGCCGAGGTGGTGGCCATCCTCGGGATGATCCTGGGCCGGCAGCGGCTGGGTCGTCTCTACCTGCTCGGACCGCTGGCGCTGTGGGTGGCGGTCATCACCGCCGTCATCTCGGCGAGCGGCTACTACCGGAAGTTCATGCGCGCCCAGGTCCCCGGCGCCAACCTCAAGTCGTAGGCGCGCTCACGCGCCCACCCGCTTCTTCTGGGCCTTGGGAGGTTTCGGCGCGGCCGTCCCGGCCTTGATCGCCGCCATCAGCTTGGCCCCCTTCTGCAGGAACTCGCTCTGCTTGAACTCGGTCGCGAGCCTGTCGAGCAGCGGTGGGGCCTGAGGCACCATGTTCAGCTTGACGTAGGTGTCCGCCAGGTAATAGTAGACGCCGTCACGCCTGGCGAACCCCGGATTGTCCTTCAGCACGCCGCTCAACCGGACGGCCGCCCCCGGGTACCACTTCGTGCGGTAGTAGAACACGCCCACCTGGTAGTCGGCGTCGCTCAGCCGGTCCCGGCACTCCTGCAGCTTCTTGCGGCCTTCCCCGATGAGCGGGCTGTCGGGATACCGCTCGACGAAGGTCTCGAACTCCTTGATGGCCTCCTTCGTCTGGGTCTGGTCGCGCTGCGGGGCGAGCATCTGGGAGTAGTAGGCCAGCGCGAGCTTGTACTGCGCGTAGTAGGCCCGCGGGTGTGTCGGGAAGAGGGAGATGAATTCCCGGAACTCGTTGGCGGCCAGGATGACCGACCCCGCCGTGTCCTGGCCGAGCTCCGCGTCGCCGAGGCCCAACTTGGCGTCGGCCCGGTAGCGGCTCTGCGGGTAGTTGTCGACGATCTGCTTGAAGTACTGGAAGGCCCGGATCCACCGCTTCCTGTTCAGGTTGTCGGTGCCCTGATCGAACAGGTACTTGTCGGCGTCGGCCGCGGGGGTGACAACGGGCTTCTTGGCCTTCGCCCCGCAGCCGGCCGAGAACATCAGCGGCGCGAGCGCGAGCACGAAGACCACGGCCGGGACACGGAGCGATCGCATCAGGAGCATGAAGAGTCCGTCACGCGCGCGTCAGCGCGGCTTCCAGCCAGGCGTACTCGGCCGCCAGACCTTGTTCTATCGACACGGTCGGCGCGTACCCGAGGTCGGCCCGCGCCCGGCTCGTGTCCGCGTACGTATCGCGCATGTCGCCCTTCTGCGTGCCCTCCCGCCGGATGTCCAGCGGCCGGCCCGCCTGCCGGGCGACGATGTCGAGGACCTGGGTGACCGACACGCGCGACCCGCCCCCGATATTGTACACGCGGCCGGGGACGCCCCGCGTGCCGGCGTTCGCCGTCGCCGCCGCCGCGTCGGCGACGAAGGTGAAGTCGCGCGTCTGCCCGCCGTCGCCGTAGAGCGTGATCGGCTGCCCGGTGAGCGCCGCCCGGATGAAGCGGTGGAACGCCATGTCCGGCCGCTGGCGCGGGCCGTACACGGTGAAATAGCGCAGCGACACGCAGGGCACGCCGTGATTGGCGTGGTAGAGGTTGCACAGGTGCTCGGCGGCCAGCTTGGTCACGCCGTAGGGCGACAACGGCGCCGGCAGGGCGGTCTCCGACATCGGCAGCGGCGTGCCGTCGCCGTACACCGACGAGCTCGACGCGTAGACGAACTTCTCGATCGTCGCGCCCACGCAGGCCTCGAGCAGCACCTGCGTGGCCTCGACGTTGTTGGTCGTGTAGATCTCGAAGTCGCGGCCCCAGCTCTTGCGCACGCCGGCCTGCGCGGCCAGGTGGAACACGTGCGTCGTGCCGTCGAGCAGGGCCGCGAGGTCGGCGGCCTGGATCGTCGACTCGACGAACCGGAACGACGGGTGCGCCGCGTTCGCGGCGACGTTCGACTCCTTGATCGACCGGGCGTAGAAGTCGGTGAAGCAGTCGATCCCCGTCACCGCCGCGCCCTGGGCGAGCAGGCGGCCGGTGAGCGTCGATCCGATGAACCCGGCGGCGCCGGTGACGAGCGCTTTCATGCGAACAACCTCCTCACGAGCGGCGGCAGGCGGCGCGGCCGGCCGTCGGTGCCGACGCCGCAGTGTTCCGTCCAGCCGGTCGTCGACGGCGCGGACGCGCCGACCGGGACCACCTCGTAGTCGAACCGCAGCCTGAGCGGCGAGAGCAGCGTGGCGCGCGCCCGTACGTCCACCTCGTCGTCGTACCGGAGCGCGCGGTGGTACTCGCAGTGGGCCGCGAGGACCGGGAGGATCGTGCCCTCCGATTCGAGCTGCCGGTAGGTCGCGCCGGTCGTCCGCAGCCACTCCGTCCGGCCCACCTCGAACCAGACGAGGTAGTTGGCGTAGTACACCACGCCCATGGTGTCGGTCTCGGCGTACCGGACCCGGAGCCGGGCGCTCGACACGCGGTCGCTCGCGAGCGGGAACGCCGTCACGCCCGCGTCCCGTCGCCGCGCGCCGCGACGGCCCGTTCGGCGGCCTCCCGCAGGGCCCGCGCGGCCGCCGGCACGTCCGGCGAATGGAAGATCGACGACCCGGCCACCAGGATCTCAGCCCCCGCCCGGACGACCTCGCCGACCGTCGCGACGTCGATGCCGCCGTCGATCTCGATCGGCGCAGGATTCCCCGCGCGGTCGAGCATCGCCCGCAGCTCTCTCACCTTAGACGCGGAGCGGGGCAGGAAAGCCTGCCCGCCGAAGCCGGGATTGACCGACATGACGAGGAGGAAGTCCACGTCGGGGATCACTTCTTCGAGCGCCACCACCGGCGTCGAAGGATTGATCGCCACGCCGGCCTTCGCGCCGAGCGACTTGATGAACGACAGCGTGCGGTTCAGGTGCGGCAGCACCTCGACGTGCACCGACAGCATGGCCGCGCCGGCCTCGACAAACGCCTCGGCGAACCGATCGGGGTCGGCGATCATCAGGTGCACGTCGAGCGGCACGCGCGCGACCCGCTTGAGCGACCGCACCACCGGAGGACCGACCGTCAGGTTCGGCACGAAGTGGCCGTCCATCACGTCCACGTGAATCAGATCGGCGCCGCCGCGCTCGGCGGCGGCGACCGCCTCGCCCAGCGCGGCGAAGTCGGCGGCGAGAATCGACGGGGCCAGGCGGATCGTCACCGGCTCACCTCGAGAGAGACCGTGTCCCCCGGCGTGACCTGGAACCCAGCCTGCGGCGACTGGCGGATCACGGTGCCCGCGGGGACCCCGGGATAGGGGTTCTGGCCGACCACCGCCACGCGGAAGCCGTCGGCCCTCAGCACCTCGGCGGCGCGCGCGCCGTTGACGCCGATCAGGTCCGGCATCACGTAGGCCGCCGCGCGATCGCTCCGGTTCACGAGCAGCGACACGGCCGTCGCCTGGCTGCCTTCCGGCGGATCCTGCGCGACGACGAGGTCGGCCGGCAGATCGTTCGACCGGATGTCCGAGACCGTCGCGAGCGACAGGCCGCCCTGCTGCAACTGCAGGCGCGCGGTCCGCTCGGTCTGGCCCACGAAGGCGGGCACCGCCGCCACGACACCGCCCGTGCTCAGCCAGACGCGGACGGTGCGGCCGCGCCGCGCGACACTGGCGGCCGGCGGGTCCTGCTGCGCGATCCGGCCCGCGCCCACCTTCGGATCCGACCGGCGCGTGTCATCCACTCGCAGCGTCAGGCCGACCCGGCCGACGATCGCGCTGGCGGCGCTCAACGGCTGTCCGACGAGCGAGGGAACGGTGACCTCCCGGGCTCGCAGCGCAATCCGCGCCGCCAGCGCAGCCGAGAGCAGGTAGACCGCCAGCAAGGCGGCGACGATGAGGAGGAATTTCCCCGCGCCCCACACGCGGGCGGTGAGTGCCATCGATTGACCGACTGTACTACAAGTGCTTTGGATTCACCAAGTAGCGGCGACGCCGCAGCCTGGCGGCGAAGAACGCCTCGAGGACGTGCCGGGGCGGGCTCGTCTGCAGGAAACCCTCCGGCGTCAGCACCGCCGCCAGCCCGACGATTCCGGTGTCGGCCTCGCCGAGGGGCTCGACCTCGAACTCTTCGTGGTCGAGCAGGAAACCCCTGACCACCTCGCCGTTCTCCTCGGGCTCGCTCGAACAGGTCGCGTAGATCAGCCGTCCGCCCGGCCTCACCGTCGTCGCCGCCCGGCCGAGGATTCGTCGCTGCCTCGCGGCAAGCGGCGCGAGGTCGGCGGCCGACCTCCGCCACCGAATTTCCGGATCGCGGCGAAGCGTGCCCAGTCCCGAGCAGGGCGCGTCCACCAGGACCCGGTCGAACGCCGGCCCGAAGGGCAGGGCTTCCGCGTCGAAGCGGACGACGCGCACGCACGTCGCGCCGCTTCGCGCCACGGTGCGCTCGAGCAGATCCACGCGTCGCTCCCGCACGTCGCCGGCCACGATCAACCCGCTGTCGCGCATGCCGCCGGCCATCGCGACCGTCTTGCCGCCCGGCGACGCGCAGGCGTCGAGGACCCGCTCGCCCGGGCGCGCGCCGGCCACGAGCGCCACCAGCTGCGACGCTTCGTCCTGGACGAAGAACTGGCCCTGATCCTCGAGCGGCGTGGCCAGCGGGTTGCCCTCGACGACCACCAGCCCTTCGGGGGAGTAGCGCGTGGGTTCCACCGTCACCCCGACAGCCGCCAACCGGTCCGCCAGGTCGTCGCGCGAGATCGCCAGCGTGTTGGCGCGCAGCGTGAGGGGAGCGGCGGTGTTGTCGAATCGGACCCAGGCCTCGGCCGAGTCGAACCCTTCGCGGTCGAGCCAGCGCTCGGCGAGCCATCGGGGGTGCGAGCAGGTCGTCGAAAGGTAGTCGAGCGCGGCCGCCCGGTCCGGTCCGGCCGGCCTCGCCGGCAGCGGCAGGCGGTCACGCTCTCTCGAAATCCGCCTGAGCAGCGCGTTCACGAACGACGCGGCGCTGCGCTTTCGCATCTCCCTCGTCAGCTCCACGGCATCGTCCACCACCGCGCGCGCGGGGACACGGTCGAGGTGCAGGAGCTGGTAGGCGCTCAGGCGCAGGATGTCGAGCACCTCCGGGTCCAGGCGGGGAAGCGGGCGGCGTCCGAAGGCTTCGATCACGGCGTCGATCGCGCCCATCCAGCGCAGCGTTCCCGTCGTGATCTCGGCGGCCAAGGCCGCGTCCCGCTCGTCCGTCAGTCCGGCGCGAACCCGCGCGAGCGCGTCGGGGAGGTCGCGACGGTTCGAGGACACCGCGCGCAGAGCCGCGTAGGCCGCGCGCCGCGCCGGCGCCGCCGTCTTCATGCGCCGAACCGGTCGCCGACGCCGATCCGGGCGCCGGCCGCGAATTCACGGGCGCTGACGGCCCGCCGCCCCTCGGCCTGCAGCTCGACGAGGACGAGCGGGCTCCCGTCGCCGGCGAGGACGACGAGGCCGTCGCGGCCCGAGGCCACGACGTCACCGGCCGAGGCCCCATCGGGCCACGTGACCGGGCCCGCGGCCATCGACGTGCGGTGGACGATCACGCGCGCCCCGTCAAGCGAGGTGAACGCGCGAGGCCAGGGATGCAGGCCCCTGACCTGGTTGTGGATGGCGAGGGCGGGCGCGTACCAGTCGATCGCGCCATCCTCGCGGGTGAGCCGCGGCGCGTAGGTGACCAGCCGTTCGTCCTGCGGCGTGTCGCGCGCCGTGCCGGCGCCGAGCGCGTCGATCACCGGCAGGATCAGCTGCGCGCCGCGCTCGGCGAGGTCGCGTTCCACGTCCTCCGACGTCTCGTCGCGTCCAATCGGCCGGCGCGTCTCGGCGAACACGCCGCCGGCGTCGAGCGCCTCGGCCACCCGCATGATCGACACGCCGGTCTCGGCGTCGCCCGCCATGACGGCGCGGTGGATGGGCGAGGCCCCGCGCCAGCGGGGGAGCAGCGACGCGTGGACGTTGATCAGGCCGAGACGGGGGATGGCCAGCAGTCTCGCCGGCAGGATCTTGCCGTAGGCCGCCACGATCCCGAGGTCGGGGGCGAGCGCGTCGAGCGCGGACAGGAACTCCTCGTTCTTGATCCGCTCGGGCTGGAGCAGCCGGAGTCGGTGCGCGCCGGCGAAGGCCGCCACGGGACCGGGACTCGGCTTTTGTCCCCGCCCGCGCGGTCGATCCGGCTGCGTGACGACGGCGACGACCTCGTGGCCGCGCCCCAGGACCTCACGCAGCGTGGGCACCGCGAACCCGGGGGTGCCGAAGAACGCGACCCGGAGTCCCGTCATGGCGTCACCACTTGCCCGTGCGGATCTGCTTCTTGATCCGGCGGACGATGAGATCGCGTTTGAGGCCGCGGAGGCGATCGACGAACACCCGGCCGTCGAGATGATCGACTTCGTGCTGGAACGCCCGCGCGAGCAGCCCCTCGCCGCTGTAGATGCGCTCGCGGCCCTCGAGATCGACGCCCTTGATCGTCGCGCGGTCGGGCCTGGCGACCGTGGCGTTGAACCCCGGCACGCTCAGGCAGCCTTCCTCCTCGAGTTGCATGCCCTCGCGTTCGACGAACTCGGGGTTGAGGAGCGTGATGAGGCCCGACGGGCTCCGGCCGAGCGAGAGGTCGATGACGATCAGCCGGATCGGCACACCCACCTGCGGCGCCGCAAGGCCGATTCCCGGCGCGGCGTACATCGTCTCGACCATGTCGCGGGCGAGGTCGGCGATCTCGGCCGTGACGTTGTGGACCGCTTCCGCCTGGCGGTGGAGCGGCGGCTCGCCGTACTTGACGATCGTCCTGATCATGACCTGGACGGGACGGACGCGGGCGGGAGGCTGCCGGCCCGCCGCGGGAAACGCAGCCGCCGGGCCTCGCGCCAGGCTTCGATGCTGCGCGTGAGATCCGGGAGCGAGTCGCCGCCGAACGTCTCGAGCAGCGCGTCGGCCAGCACGAGGGCCACCACCGCCTCGCCGACCACCGAGGCGGCGGGGACGGCGCAGACGTCGCTCCGTTCGATCGACGCCGGCATCTCGAGCCCCGTCTCGAGGTCCACCGACGCCAGGGGAGTCATCAACGTCGGGATCGGCTTCATGTACGCCGTGGCCCGGATCTCCTCGCCGTTCGAGACGCCGCCCTCGAGCCCGCCCGCGTTGTTGGTCGGCCGCGTGAGTCGATCCGGCCGCCCCGCGTCCGAGGCCGGGAGGATGGGGTCGTGCACAGCAGAGCCCGGTCGGGCGGCCGCCGCGACTCCCTCGCCAATCTCGACCGCCTTGATGGCCGGCACCGACATCAGCGCCTGCGCCAGGCGGCCGTCGAGGCGGCGATCCCACTGCGAGTAGCTGCCGAGCCCGGCAGGCACGCCGCGGGCGATCACCTCGAATGTGCCGCCGAGCGTGTCGCCTGCCGCGCGGGCGCCGTCGATCGCCGCGATCATCGCGTCCCGGCACGCCGCGTCGATGCAGCGCACCGGGTCGTCGTCGTCGAGCGCGGCCGCCTCCGCGAACGTGCGGCGGCTCGACTCGGGCAGCCGAACCCCGCCGATCGCGGTGACGTGCGCGACGATCCGCACGCCGACCTGCTCGAGCAGGGCGCCGGCGCACGCGCCGGCCGCGACGCGGGCGGCCGTCTCGCGCGCGCTGGACCGTTCGAGCACGTCGCGCAGGTCGTGGTGGCCGTACTTGAGGGCTCCAGCCAGGTCCGCGTGGCCAGGGCGCGGGCGCGTGACCGGCGGCCTGCGTGCCCCGAGCGCCGACGCCGGCGGCTCGGCCTCGACCGCCATCGTCCACTGCCAGTTCACCCAGTCCTTGTTGCGAATGCGGAGCGCGATCGGCGTGCCGAGCGTCAGCCCGCGGCGCACGCCCGAGAGGATCTCGACACGGTCGGATTCGATCGACATGCGCCGGCCCCGGCCGTGGCCGAGCTGCCGCCGGTGCAGCAGGCGGTCGATCGGTTCGGCCGACAGGGCGAGGCCGGCGGGCATCCCGTCGAGGATCGCCACCAGCGACTCGCCGTGCGATTCGCCCGCAGTCAGAAAGCGCAGCATGACAGCCTCATTCTAGCCGAAGTTTCTGCGCGGTCCGGGCAGGGCCGGCGCCCGCCGGCTCCATGGCCGGCCGTGAACGTCGGGGTTGGCGCCGGTGCGGCGTCCGGCCGCGATCTTGCACGTGTGGCCGGTGTGATGGCGCCGAAGCTGTTCGCGGACCGGTTCGTTCGTGTCCGGCCCGGTGAGGCGGTGGACCTCGCGACCGCGCGCCGCGTGTGGATTCGCACCGTGGCGCCCGGCGACCGCGGCGAGGTGGCGTCGTGGCTCGCCCGGTGCGGCGCGCTGTCGGGCCTGTGGCATCCGGGCTTCGTGCCGCTCGCCGACTTCGGCGCCGACGGGCGCGACCGGTACTTCGAGGCGTGGGACACCCCATCGGCCCCGTCCGCTGGTCGCGGCGGAGGCCGCACCATGCCCCTGCCCGCCGACGCCTCGGGCTCGCGCGGGTCTGCCTCGGCGGAGGCCGAGATCAAGAGCCTGGTGTGGGGCCTCGAGGACCTGCTCGATCACGCCGTGTCGGGGCATCCCCGTGCCGCCCGCCTGCGCGTGACCCACGGTCCGCGACGCGTGGTGCTCGTCCACCTGGCGGCGCGCACGGCACGGCTGCGCGGGTACGTTCCGGTGAACGCGCGCGCGCTGGCCGACGCAGGCGAAGAGGCGCCGCGCTCGGTGGCGTGGCGCCGGCTCCTCGAGGGACGTCACGTCCTCGTGCTCGACGACGGCGATCCGCCCGACGGCGGGTGTGCCGCGCCGCTCTTCTTCCTCTCGCTCGGCCTCGCGAGCGACCGGCCCCACGTGCTGCTGAACTTCGATTCCCCGTCGGCGCCGGCTGGCCCGAGCGCGACAATGTTCGCCGTCACATCGGACAGGCCGGCCGTCGTGCGGGAGAACGTGGCCATCTACCGGGTGCCGTCCGCGGCCAGCGCCAGGACCGGAGATCCCGCGGCCACGATGATCGGCAGCGCGATCGCAAGCGGCCGACATGCCCGGGCCGAGAGGCTTCTCCGCGAACGCCTCGGCCGACTCGCCAGGAGGCGCGACGAGGCTGCCGGCGGCGAGGCCGCCCTGGCGCTCGGGCGGTTGCTGCTCGTCCGGGGACGCACCGCGTGCGCCGGCCGGGTGCTCGAGGAGGCGCGCGGGCGCTTCGAGCGCGCGGGACTCGCCGGTCCAGCCGTCCACGCCGCGATATTCATCGGCCTGAGCTGGACCGACGCCGGGCGCTTCGGCGCGGCGGAGGCCGCGCTTCGGTCGGCAGCTGTCACCGCGGCGAGGCTGTCGGTCCCGCGCCTCGAGGGCCTGGCCACGCTGGCCCTCGGGCGGTGCCTCTACTGGCAGGGCCGGCTGGCGGAGGCTTCGGCATGCCTGGCGTCTCCGCCGGCGAACGCGTGGGGCATCCCGCTCGGCGATGTGCCGCCCGACCGGCCGCCCGACGCTGCCCCATCGGGCGTGTCGTGCGCCAGGGAACGACTGCACGGGGCGCCAGCGGCAGGCGCCTTGTCGGAATGGATCGGCGATCCGTGGGCGGTGGGCGAGGTAGGGCTTGACGTCGCCGGCGCGTGCCTCGCGTCGCGCATCGCGCTCGCCACGCGCGAGGTGGAGCAGGCCGGCCGCCGCGCGGCCGAAGCGCGGGAACGGGCCGGGCAATCCGGCGACATCGTCGGGCTGGCGGCCGCGTGCGCCGCCAAGGCGGCGGTCTACTGCGCGCTCGGCGACGCCGACGCGGTCCGGGAGGAGGTGAACGCCGGCCTGCTGGCGGCCCGGCAGGCTCATGCGCCGCTGCGAGCCCTTCGACTGCGCATCCTCATGGCCAGGGCCCTCCAGGAGACCGGCCGCGAGGGGGAAGCCAGGCGATGGCTGGCGCGCCTCTCCCGGCTCGACCTGGCGCGTCTGCCCCGGGTGGTGGCCCTGCCGCTCGAACGCGCCCTCCGCGGCGACGACCCTCCACCCGCCGCACGAGCGGGTGCCGATGGCCGGCTGCCGCGCGGCCGGCCATCGGCGGCGGGGCCGGTGTCTCTCGGTCCGGTTGCCGCTGCGGGGCTCGTCAGCGCCCTCATCGACGTGCTTGGCGTGTGCCAGTCGTCCGACGACGACGCGGCGGTGCTGGGGCGGGTTTCGGCGGCGCTCGGGGAACGGACGCGCGCGGTGTCGGTGGCCTGCTTCGGTCGCGTGCGCGAGTCCACATGCCTGCTTGCGGCCGACGGTCGCGAGGCTCGAGGCGTCGAACTGGCGCAGCGCGCGATCGACTCGGGGCTGCTCGTCGCGCCGACGGCAACCCTGTCGGGTCTCGAAGCCGCGTGGCCAATCCGGTACGCGGGGGCCGTCGTCGGCGCCTTCGTCTGTCGGTTCGCACCGGACGAACCGCCGGACTGGCCCGCGGTGCGCGACATCGTGACCGCCGCGGCGGCCGCCGTCGGGCCGTCGGTGCGGACGGTGGCCGATCTCCGCGCGCTCCCGCCGTCACAGCCCGACAGCGCCGTCGGCGGGATTCTCGGCGCAAGCGCCGCCGTCGCGGATCTGCGCCGCGCGGTGCTGCGCGCCGCCGCGGCGCCATTCAACGTCGTCATCGAAGGCGAGAGCGGCTCCGGCAAGGAGCTGGTGGCGCACGCGCTGCACCGCCTCGGCCCGCGCCGGGACCGTCCGCTGTGCGCCCTCAACTGCGCCGCCCTCGCCGACGACCTCGTCGAGGCGGAGATGTTCGGCCACGCGCGCGGGGCCTTCACCGGCGCCATCGCCGAGCGCAAGGGGCTGTTCGAGGAGGCCGACCACGGCATCCTCGTCCTCGACGAAGTCGGCGAGCTGACGGCGCGGGCCCAAGCCAAGCTGCTGCGCGCCATCCAGGAAGGGGAGGTGCGGCGAATCGGCGAGAACTTCGCGCGCCCGGTGGACGTGCGGATCGTGGCGGCCACCAACCGGCCGCTCGGCGCGGCGGTCGAATCGGGGGCGTTCCGCCGCGACCTGCTCTACCGCATCGAGGTCGTGCGGATCGTCGTGCCGCCCCTGCGCCAGCGCGCCGAGGACATCCCCCTGCTGGCGGGCTACTTCTGGCGGGAGGCGACGGCCCGGGTCGGCAGCCGCTGCACGCTCGCGCCGGCGACGCTGGCGGCGCTGGCGCGCTACGACTGGCCCGGCAACGTGCGGGAGCTGCAGAACGTGATGGCGGCGCTGGCCGTGTCGGCGGGGCGGCGGGGCAGTATCGGGCCCGAGCAACTGCCCTCGATCCTCGGGGGCCAGGAAGCGGCCGCGGCCCGGACGATGGCCGAGGCGAGGCGGGCATTCGAGGCCGGCATGGTCCGGACCGCGCTGGCGCGGGCGGGCGGGCACCGGGCCCAGGCGGCCGGCGAGCTGGGCCTGACGCGCCAGGGGCTCGCGAAGCTGATGACGAGACTAGGGATCGGGTGACGCCTTGAGACGGGGTTGGAACGTGGTATCGTATCGGTTCTCATCGACCCCATGTCATCCCGTCGACGTCGCCCCGACCGCCGCGCCCGCGGTTCCGCCGCTGAACCGACCACCGCCGCTCCTCGAGCCGCGCAGCCCTCCCTGGACCGACGACGGTTCGCCATCGCCGTGCTTGGCTCCCTCACGGTCCTCCTGATTCTCGACCTCGTCGTGTTTGGGAACGTCCACCAGTTCGGCTTCGTGTCGTTCGACGACCCGTCCTACGTCAGCGAGAACGCGTACGTCGGTGCCGGGCTTACGTGGCGTGGGGTTGTCTGGGCTTTCAGCGGCGCGCACTCGGGCTACTGGATTCCATTCACCTGGCTCTCTTACATGGCCGACGTGGAGGTGTTCGGGGCCGGCGCGGGTGGACACCACCTGGTGAATCTTCTCTTCCACATCCTCAACGGGTGGCTTCTGTACGGGCTGCTTCGCCGGATGACCGGGTCCACGGGGCGCAGCCTGTTCGTTGCGGCGTTGTTCGCGATCCATCCGCTGCACGTCGAGTCGGTCGCGTGGATCACCGAGCGGAAGGACGTGCTGAGCACCTTCTTCCTGATGTTGACGCTGTGGTCCTACGCGAGTTACGCCCGAGCCGCGTCCGCATGGCGCCTCGTGATGGTCGCCACGTGGTTCGCGTGCGGCCTGATGGCCAAGCCGATGGTCGTCACGCTGCCGGTGCTGCTGCTCTTGCTCGACGTCTGGCCGCTCGGCCGACTGGGACTGTCGAAGCGGTTCCCGACCGATTCCGAGTCTCCGAACGCCACCACCTGGCTGCGAGCCGCCTGCGAGAAGCTGCCGCTCTTCGGCCTGGCCGTCGCCGCGAGCGTCGTGACCGTCGTCGCGCAGCAAGAGGGGGGCGCGGTCGCCGAACTTGGGGCCGTTGGCCCATCGCAACGAGTGACGACGGCCCTCGTGGCTTACGCCACGTACGTCTGGAAGACGATCTGGCCGTCCGGACTGACGGTGTTCTACCCGTTGAACCCGGCGGTCCCGGTCCCGGAGATTCGCGCTCTCCCTCGCTCTGCTCGTCGGGCTGTCGTACCTGGCGTTCCGTCTTCGCCGCCATCCCTTCGTCCTCGTCGGGTGGCTGTGGTACCTGGTCTCGCTCGCGCCCGTCAGCGGGCTCCTGCAGTCGGGCGGCCAGGCGATGGCCGACCGTTTCACGTACCTGCCGCTCATCGGGCTGTTCGTCATCATCGCGTGGGGCGTCGTGGAGGCGCTCCCCGGGGCGCGGCGAGCCCTCGCCGTCACCGCGGTCGCCGC
The DNA here is from genome assembly GCA_963776495.1 of uncultured Acidobacteriota bacterium. Taxonomy (GTDB): domain Bacteria; phylum Acidobacteriota; class Vicinamibacteria; order Vicinamibacterales; family Fen-181; genus FEN-299. The sequence goes on from CAVZMW010000006.1 coordinate 1,391,575, forward strand.
CGTCACCGCGGTCGCCGTCGTCGCCGTGCTCGCCGTCGTGGCGCGCGGCCAGGCCGAGACCTGGAAAGACGACGAGACCCTCTGGACGCATGCGCTGGAGGTCGTCCCCGACAACTACTTCGCCCACAACTCGCTCGGACGGCTGCTGTACGCGCGCGGCGAGGTCGACCTCGCGGCACGGCACTTCACGGAGGCCGCCCGCCTTGCTCCGCAGTTCTACGATGCGCGGAGCAATCTCGGAATCATCCTCCTGCAGCAGGGCCGGCTCGACGATGCCATCGCCCAACTTCGGGAAGCGGTGAGACTCAAACCGACGGCGGAAGCGCTCTGCTCACTGGGCGGCGCCCTGGGCCAGCGAGGCGAGCGCGAGGAGGCGGAGGCCTGCCTGCGAGCGGCGATCAGGTCGAAACCAGACCTGACCGCGGCCCACTTCAATCTCGGTCTGACGCTCGCACAACAAGGGAAGTACCAGGAGGCTCTCGAACACTACGAGGTAGCGCTGCGCCTGGACCCGAATCTGGTGCCCGCTCACCTCGGAATCGGGGAAGCCCTGGCCTCCCAGGGCAGAAGCGCTGAAGCGGTCCCACACTTCGTCACCGCGACGCAGCTCGCGCCGGAATCCGAGCAGGCCCACCTGTTTCTCGGGATGGCCCTGGCGGCCACCGGTGACGTCCGCGGCGCGGCCGTGCAGTTCGAGGAAGTGTTGCGGCTGAATCCCGGCAATGACGCCGCGCGAAAGGCGCTGGCACAACTGCCGAGATCCTGATGCCCGGAAGGAGGGAACATGCCCGGGTCGGCAGCGCTGCACGCTTGCGCCGGCGACGCTGGCGGCGCTGGCGCGCTACGACTGGCCCGGCAACGTGCGGGAGCTGCAGAACGTGATGGCGGCGCTGGCCGTGTCGGCGGGGCGGCGGGGCAGTGTCGGGCCCGAGCAACTGCCCTCGATCCTCGGGGGCCAGGGAGCGGCCGCGGCCCGGACGATGGCCGAGGCGAGGCGGGCATTCGAGGCCGGCATCGTCCGGACCGCGCTGGCGCGGGCGGGCGGGCACCGGGCCCAGGCGGCCGGCGAGCTGGGCCTGACGCGCCAGGGACTCGCCAAGCTGATGGCGAGGCTGGGGATCGACGGACGGGTGGGTCCATCGGGGGACGGGCGGATCAATCGGAGGACGGGCGGGTCGATCGGAGCAAGCCAGTTCCGATTGGCGATCGAAGGACGCGATTGACAATCGAAGAACCCGATTGGCGATCGAAGGACGCGATTGACAATCGAAGAACCCGATTGGCGATCGAAGGACGCGATTGACAATCGAAGGACCCGATTGACAATCGAAGGACCCGATTGGCGATCGAAGGACGCGATTGACAATCGAAGAACCCGATTGGCGATCGAAGGACGCGATTGACAATCGAAGAACCCGATTGGCGATCGAAGGACCCGATTGACAATCGAAGGACGCGATTGACAATCGAAGAACCCGATTGGCGATCGAAGGACCCGATTGACAATCGAAGGACCCGATTGACAGTCGAAGGACCCGATTGGCGATCGAAGGACCCGATTGGCGATCGAAGGACCCGATTGGCGAACGCAGGACCCGATTGACAATCGAAGAACCCGATTGAAGTGGGCTGTCGGCCTACGCCGGCGGAAGCCCTTCCTCCCACTTCGGCGCGCGGAAGTAGATGAGCAGCAGTCCCGGAACCGCGAGGAGGACGCAGAAGATGTAGAAGCGCACCCAGCCGAGGGGCTCCACGAAATAGCCCGTGCTCGATGCCGCGAGCATCCGTGAGACGCCCATGAAGCTCGTGAGCAGCGCGTACTGCGTGGCGCTGAACTTCCGGTTGCAGAGCCGGAGCATGAACGCGGTGAGCGCCGTCGCGCCCATGCCGAGGCTGAACGTCTCGAGAGCGACGACGAAGGAGAGGGCCAGCACGTTCGGTCCGGTGCCGACGAGGATCGCAAACGCCAGCGGCGTGATGCCCTGGAACACGCCGAATCCCATCAGGCATTTCCGGATGCTGTAGCGCGTGAGGATCGCGCCGCCGATCAGGCCGCCGATGAACGTGGCCCCGAACGAGGTGAGCTTGTAATAGACCGAGATCTGCGTCAGCGAGAATCCGACCTTGATGTAGAAGGGCGTCAGCAGGCCGCTGGCGAGATTGTCGCCCAGCTTGTAGAGCACGATGAAAAGCAGGATCTCGATGGCACCCGGGCGCTTCAAGTAGTCGAGGAATGGGCCGACCACCGCTTCACGAAGGGTCCGGGGCGCGTGTACGGCCCCCTTGGGCTCGACCGCGATCAGTGTGCCGGCCACGCCGATCAGGACGAACGCCGCCAGCACGACGAAGACCTGGCTCCACGGCAGCACGTCGCCGAGGAACAGTCCGATCACGACCCCGATGTATCGATACCCGATCAGAAAGGCATTGACCGCAACGGCCGAGCCGAACCCGAGTTCCGACTCCTCGAGAACGTCCCGCCGGTACGCGTCGATGACGATGTCATGGCTGGCGCCTGCGAACGCGACGAGGGTGGCGAGCGCCAGGATCTTCCAGAGGGAGTGCGCCGGGTCGCACTGGCCCATCGCCGCAATCGACGCGAACATCAGCAGTTGCGAGATCAGCATCCAGCCGCGCCGACGCCCGAGGAACGGGGGGACGAACCGGTCCATCAGGGGGGACCAGACGAATTTCCAGGTATAGGGCGCCTGGACGAGCGCCGCCAGTCCCACCGTCTTCAGGTCGATCCCCGACTTGGTCATCCAGGCCTGGAGCACGCTCATGACGACGCCGAAAGGGACCCCCGAGGCGAGTCCCAGGAAGAGGATCGTGAGCATCTTCCGGTTGAGCATCTTCCTGAGCATGCAGGTGTTCCTTGGCGCGAAGCGCCGACGAAGGTGTTCCGGGGAGTATACGACGGCGGATTCCCCCGGGCGCCCGCAAACCGCCGAAAGAAGGAACTTTCCGGCCACACCGGGGTCTAATTGTGTAGGGGGTCGGGTCCGCTCCAGGGCTGGACGGCCGGACCTCGTGTTCCTGACAAGCGCGGCTGAAACTGATATATAGTGAGGGGAGTCGGCCAGGTGTCCGGGGAACTCACGGTGAAACGCGCGCCAGCGATCAGCTGGACCGAGGTCGGGAGCCGCGAAGCGGCGCTCATCAGCCGGTGTGCAGCCGGTGATGAGATGGGCTGTGCCGAGCTGGTCAACGAGTACCAGCGCATGGTCTTCCACCTCGGGCTTCACCTGCTCGGAGACCACGACGAAGCGCTGGATCTTTCCCAGGAAGTCTTCCTCAACGTTTTCAGGACCATCGGCCGCTTCCGTGGCCAGTCGGCGCTCCGGACCTGGATCTACCGGATCGTCGTCAACCAGGCGCGCAACCGCCAGCGGTGGTGGCGGCGGCGCCATCGGGCCGAGCAGGTCTCGCTCGAGGAGCGTCTCGAGAAATCCGGCGACCATCTGCCGGCGAGCGAACTGGTGGGGCCGGACCGGATTTTCGGGCAGCGCGAGCTGGCCAGGCGAATCTGGGACGCGCTGGGCCAGTTGCCGTTCGATCAGCGCACGGTGATGATCCTGCGCGAGATCGACGGGATGAGCTACGACGAAATCGCGTTTTCCCTGGGTGTGGCGGTCGGCACGGTGAAGTCCCGTCTCACACGGGCGCGTGAAGCGCTGCGCACCCAGCTCAGAGAGGCGGACAGGACATGATGCCGCGGGTCTGTCGGCAGATGCGGCGCCATTTGTCCGCGTTCCACGACGGCGAACTGCCGGTGAGCGCGCAGATCGCTCTCCAGGCACACCTGAGGGAATGCCCGGAGTGCGCGGCCGAGGTTCGCGAGATGGACGATCTCGGGACCTGCCTGCGCGCCGGAGCCGCGGCGGCCGAGGTGAGCCAGGACGAATGGCAGGCGCTGCCCTCGATGGTCGTCAGCCGCATGAAGGCGGAGGACGCCCAGTCGATCGGCGGGATGACCGGCCGGTTCTTCGAGGACATGCACCTGGTGTGGGCCGTGCTCGGGGCCACGGGGGCGACGGTGGCCTGCCTGGCGCTGATCTTCACCATCTTCTACTTCGGTATCACTTCGCCGGCCGGGTCGAACATGAACCCGATGGTGGCGAACGCCCGGATCAGCCTGCCGAGCGCGGCGTCGAACGACGCCTTCCCGGCGGCGGGGTTCGTCGACCAGGAGGACCTCGCGCTGGCGCTCGACGCGGTCGTCACGCGCGAGGGGCGCATCGCCAAGCTCGAGGTGATCCAGCCGGGGGGCGGGCAGGCCGCGCTGTCGCCCGAAGAGCGACAGGCCGTGCTGGCGCTTCTCGACGTGATTTCCAAGGCCCGCTTCGAACCGGCCCGCTATGCCGGGTCGCGGGTGCCGGTGGCCGTGAACATGGTCTGGCTCTACGCGAGCCTGACGGTCAAGGCCAAGATGCCGGAACTGCAGATCCAGCCGAAGCCGTCGCGGTCGAGCAGCGCCATCCCGGCACGCGCGATTGCCCCGCGCATTCGCCTCGCCTAGAACAGGAACTCGGAACGTCGAGGGCGGGTCCGGAGACCCGCCCTTCGTGTGTGTGCGCCCGGCTCAGGGCCGCTTGCGGACCGTGGTCTCGGCCCGCGCCGTGGCGATGTTGTTCATGGCGTCCATCGCGCGGAGCATGACGAACGGGACGCTTCCGTCGATGGTGACCTCGAACCGCTCGGTGCGGGAATCACACATCCCGTCGGTCGGATACAGGGGCTGCCACTTGACCCCGTCGAACGAGAAGTCCGCGCGCGCGATGACCGACTGGAGGTCGGACGCCTCGAAGGTGACGATGGCGTGCCCACCCTCGCGGCGCACGCCGAGGACGCGGATCGTCGGCGGCGTGTTGTCGATGTCGAACGCGGTGCTCTCCTCGTCGCCCGACAGCGCGAGCGCCGGCGGATTCGACGGGCTGTCGCTCGCCACCACCCGGACGATGTAGGTGCCGTCGGGGACCAGCGTCGTGTCCCAGACGAAGAGCGGGTCGGTCAGTCCCCGCTTGAGCGCCTTCCAGTCGGTCCCGCCCTCCGCCCGGTAGAACAGGTCGTACTGGAGCTTGTCGTCGTTGTCGTCCTCGCCCTTCCACGCGAACGTCTGCAGCCCCCTCTGGTAGATGCGCCGGCCGAGCGGGCTCGGACCCAGGCTGGAGTTGGCCGGCGTGCCCGCGGCAAGCGTCGCCGGCGACGGCTTCGTGTCCGGCCATACCTCGTCGAAGCCGGCAATCTCGGACTCGCCGGTCGAGTAGGGCTTCTGGAAGACATGGCCGGGGGGGTAGACCGTGATCGACGTCACCCGCGGGCGCAGGTTGCGCTGAAGGTAGGCCGCGGTCACCGACGTCAGCACCGGCGACCTGTCCTTGCCGGCCAGCGTGGCCTGCCACTGCAGGTATCGCGCCTTCGGGCTCTGGATCGGCTGCCCGTCCGGGTTCCGGTAGGGCTCCGACCACGGGCTCCAGGTCTCGTCCGGTGTCTGGCTGTTGCCCGACCTGGTCCGCAGCTCGATTTGCGTCCCCGGCGGCGTCGTCCCCCTCCAGCTGATCGCGCCCCACGTCGAGACGGTTTCCGTGTCGCGCACCTCCGACTCGTAGGTGCCGCGTTCCGCGTGGCCGGCGGGGAGGCGAAACAGCTTCCCGGGGTTCGACGTCACGTAGTAGACGTCGCGCCTGGAGGTGGTGAGCAGGCGAGTCACCTGCTGGGCGGGCGCGCGGCCGACCAGCGAGACCTCGGGAGGATCGCCCGCGATGCGGAAGAGCTTCCCCTTGTTGCCGGTGGCGACGAGCAGGCTGCCGTCGGCCGACAGCGCCACGTCGTAGGGCGTGTCGTCGAGCGACTCCCAGACGGTGTCCCAGAGGCCGTCGGGCAGGATTCGGTAGATGGCGCCCTTGGCGCCTCGCGCGCCGGCCTTGGCCGCTGCCGACTTGCTCTCTGCGGCGGCGGCGCCGGTGTCGATGACGGTGAACCCCGTGATCTCGGCGGAGACCGATGCGACCGGCGCCGCCCGCACGGGTTCCGGCGACGGCGTCTCGGCCGTCCGTTCCTCCGTTCCGGCGCCTCCAGTCTTGGCCGCCACGGCCGTCGCGTAAATCACGCCCTTTTCATCGACTTCGAGCGCGTGGACTTCGCGGTAGGCCGTCTCGAGCAGCACGAACGCGTGCCCCTCCCGGTCGATCCGGAAGACGCGGCCCGGCGACTCGGTGCCCGCCAGCAGGTTTCCCGACCGGTCGAACGCGAGGGCCACGACATTGGCGGCCTTGGTCTTGTAGAACACGCTGCCCTTGCCGTCCGGCGCGACCTTGTAGATGACGCCGCCGTCGCCGGTGCCCGCGAACACGTTGCCCGCCGCGTCCACCGCCAGCGCCCAGATGTACTTCGCCTCGGGCTTGAAGAAGGGCTTGGCGGCGCCGTGGGCGTCCACCTTGTAGATCTGCCCGTCGGGCGACGCCGCGACGTAGAGCCCGCCGTCGGGCGCGGCCGCGAGCGCGTGGATCTCGAGTTCGGTCGCGTCGAAGAAGATCGATGCCTTGCCGTCGGGGCCGACACGGAAGACCTTCCCCTCGTTTCCGCTGCCGATGAAGAGCGAGCCGTCGGTCCCGGCGACGACGGTCCAGAGGAACGGCGCCCCGGAGTCGTAGACCAGCACTGGCTGCGGGCCGAGCGAGAGCCGGCCGTCCTTGTCGATCGACAGGTTCTCGACGTCGCCCTTGAGCAGGTCCGCCCGCGTGGCGACCTGCCAGAAGGTCGGAGACGAGGCCGACGTGAGCGCGACCGCGGCCGCCGCCAGGAGCGCCGCGAGGGGAAGCGTGAAATATCGGTGGGACATCGGTTCGGATCGGAGATGGTGTCGTTTCACTGGACGGTGATGGTCAGCGTGCGCGAGCCCGAGACGGCGAAGCCGAGCGCCACCTCCCGCTCGCCAGAGTAAGCATTCCGCAGCGTCGTGACGCCGCCGCCATTGCGGTCCGAGTCCATGACCGCCTGCACCGACGGCGGCAGCGCCGGCAGGCTTTCGCCGTTGACCACCGCCCCGGAATCCGGCCGGAGCAGGCGGACGTAGAGGCGGTTGCCCTTCCGGCCCTTGTTGATCAGCCGGACCAGCTGATCGAGCGTCCTGACCTGTCCCGACTTCAGGTCCTTGGCTTCCGTCAGCGCGAGCCGGGCGCCGTCGGTCACCGAGATCGAAAGCGGCCCCGACGCGCCGGCTGGAATGTCGATCGGCACCGTGCGCGTGAGATCCTCCCCACGGTAGGTGTGCAATAGCATCTTGAGCGGCACGGTCGTGCCCGGGCGGATCTTGTCGGCGTCGATCCAGATGCGCTCGAGCGTGGCCGTCTGCGGGTGCTCGCTCGTCACGATGTGAAGGTCCACGCCGTCGATCCGCACCAGCCCGACGTCGTTGCCGAGCAGCAGCGTGAGCGGCGCCGCCACGTAGGCCGCCGCGCCGACCCCCGGCGAGTCTCCCGCGAACACGTCGTCGAGGGCCACCTCGCCGTGGCCGCGGATCGTCTCCGACCCGGTCACCGTGAACGTCCCGGCGCCCAGGTCCCGCTCGTAGGACGACAGCGTGTTGAGGATCGCCACGTAGGCCAGCAGCGGGGTGAACAACGGGTCGTTGACCACCTGGAAGTTGAACGCCTGGTGGAGGCCGCGCTCGGTGTCGAGCGAGAGGCGGACGGGAACCATCTCGGGCCCGCGGCCGAGCGTGCCGGCGATGGCCGTCGCGCGGTCCTGCCGGAACGTCCCGATCGTCTCTCCGGTCATCGCGATCTTCATCGACGACAGCAAACTCGGCAGCAGCGCGTAGACGTAGGCGCGCGTCATCGGGTACTCGGTCGCGCCCAGGTTGTAGAGCGGATGGCCGAACGCGTAGACCTGGTTGCCATCCACCTCGGTGACCGTGCCCGTGGCGCCGATGAGGAAGTCGCCCGTGATGACGTTCACGCCGACGGCGTCGCCCGGGCGCAGCCTGGGCTGGGCAGGCGCCTGCGCGCCGGCGGCCTGCCCACGCCGCGGAACGGCGGCATCCGGCACGGGCGCGAAGCCGGCGTCGCGGAGGGTGGAGGAGAGCCGGTCGGCGATGGGACCCGAGAAACCGCCGACGGCGAGCGGCGTCGCGATCGGACGCATCAGGACGCCGAGTTCCGCGCCGCGCTCGGCGCCGACGCTGCCCAGCCCGTCGAACCGCACGTCGGCCGGGTTGTCGGCGAACGGGCGCCCGAAGCGCGAGAACGCCTCGCGCAGCGAGGCCAGCACGCGATCCTGCGTCAGCGGCAGCTCGATCCTGGCCGCCGCCTCACCCGGCGCGCGGCGCGGCTGCGGGCCCGCCGCCTGGATCATCTCGTCGATCGGCGTGATGCCCGCCAGGGGTTCCTTCGGAAACTGCCCGAGCGAGTACGCCACGGCGCCGAGCAGCCGGCCGTCGATGTACACCGGGCTGCCGCTCATGCCGGCGATGACGCCGGTGGAGGCGAGCGGGCCGCCTTCGAGCCGCGCGAGCACCATGTCGCGCCGCGGCCCGTTGATGTTGCGGAGCACGCCGAGGATGTGGACCGTGAACTCCTCGACCTTGTCGCCTTCGAAGACCGTCCGGCCGACGCCGGTCATGCCCGGGCGCACCTCTTCCACCGACATGTAGCGCGGCGCGGCGGTCGGCCAGGCGACCAGGACCAGCGCCGCGGCGGCGAGTACACAAGCGATCCGGGCATTCATGCGCGGTTCCCCGATCTGGCGGCGGACTTAAGGGCGAAGGCTCTCTCATTATAGACTCCACGCCGGGCGGAACAGCCGGCTTGCGCCTTACGCCTCACGGCTCGCGGCCCACCGGGACACGGCCGTCAGCCATCAGCCGTCGGCCATCGGCCCTGAGCGGGTCCGTGCTCTCGAAGGGACTGTCTCGGTGGCCCGTCCCGGTTGACGGCTCTCATCGGGTCTGTTAACGTGTGGACACTTGGGTCGGACGACTGATGACAGACATGATGGGACGCCAGCACACGAGCCGGACCGCCGAACGCCTGACCGGCGGCGGCATCGGTGTGTACGGGACCTCGTATAGCAGCTGGTGGTGGTACGGCCACCATGAAGAGGAACCTGTGTCCTGAGCCGTTCGAGCTTGTGACTTTGGAGAGCCTCTTCAGCCAGATCGGTTGAAGAGGCTTTTTGCGTTTTATGACCCCACCTCGACTCTGCGTGACGGTGTCGGCGGAGAACATGACCGGGCTGCTGGCGGCCCGCGACCGGGCCGCCGCCCTGGCCGACCTCGTCGAACTTCGCCTGGACGGGGTGCGCGATGTCGATGTGCCGGCGGTGCTCGCCGGCCGCCGGACGCCCGTCATCGTCACGTGCCGGCCGCGGCGTGAGGGCGGAGCGTTCGACGGCCCCGAGGACGAGCGACTGGGGCTGCTCCGGGCAGCGGCGCGGCTCGGAGCCGACTACGTGGACGTGGAGTTCGACTCGGCCTTCGGCCCGGTCGTCGCCGAGCGCGGCGGGCGCGGCGTCGTCCTGTCCTCGCACGACTTCTCGGGCGTGCCATCCGACCTCGCGGCGACATTCCGCGCCATGCGGGCGGCCGGCGCGGAGGTCGTGAAACTCGCCGTCACCGCCCGTTCGCTCGGCGACAACCTGCCGCTGCTCGCGATCGGGCGCGAGGCGGCGCCGGGCCAGGCGGTCGCGCTGGTTGCCATGGGCGCGCCTGGCCTGCCGAGCCGCGTGTGGGCGGCGAGGTTCGGGTCGTGCTGGACCTACGCGGGCGACGCCGTCGCGCCGGGCCAGTTGTCCCCGGAGCGGATGCTTTCGGAGTTCCGGTTCCGGGAGATCACCGCCGCGACCCGGCTGTTCGGCGTGTTCGGCCGTCCCATCACGCATTCCGTGTCGCCGGCCATCCACAATGCCGCGTTCGGCGCCACCGGGTTCGACGGCGCCTACCTTCCACTCGAGGCGCGCGATGCCGCCGACGCGTCTGCCTTCGCCGGCGCGTTCGGGCTCTCGGGCGCGAGCATTACCACGCCGTTCAAGGTCGCGCTGCTCTCGGAGGCAGACGACGTGGAAGAGAGCGCGCGGCTGTGCGGGGCGGCGAACACCTGGCGTCTCGACCGCGGCCGCCGCCAGGTCCGCAACACCGACATGGCCGGCTTCCTGGAGCCGCTCGACAGACGGGGCATCGTGCTTCTCAAGACGCGCGTGGCGGTCATCGGCACCGGCGGGGCGGCGCGCGCGGTGGTCAGCGCGCTCGGTCGCCGGCAGGCGCGCGTGACGGTCTACGGGCGGCGCGAGGGCGCCGCCGAGGCGGTCGCGGCGCTGGCCGCCGGCGGAACCGGGCGGGTGGGGCTGCCGGAGGCCGGCTCCTGGGATCTGCTCGTCAACGCCACGCCGGTCGGCAGCTATCCGGACACCGTCGCGAGCCCCGTGCCGCCGGCCGCCCTCGCGGGCGGGCGCGCCGTCTACGACCTCGTCTACAAGCCGGTCCGCACGTCGCTGCTCGAAGCTGCCCGCTCCGCCGGGTGTGTCGCGATCGGCGGCCTCGAGATGCTCGTCGCCCAGGCCGTCGCGCAGTTCGAATGGTGGACCGGTCTCGCGGCGCCTCGCGAGGCAATGAGGGCGGCGGCAGAAGCGCGTTCCGGGCAGATGGCAGGTATCGCATGAAGATGACCTCGTTGGCCGAGTTCAAGCAGTTGGCGTCACAGGGCACGTTCGTGCCCGTGTGCAAGGAAATCATGGCCGACCTGCTGACGCCGGTCTCGGCCTTCCTGAAGATCGCCGGGCACGCGGATTACGCGTTCCTGCTCGAGAGCGTCGAAGGCGGCGAGCACCTCGGGCGCTACTCGTTCCTGGGGAAGGACCCGTTCCTCGTGCTGCGCGCGGGCCGGGACGGAAAGGCGACGGTCGAACAGGCCGGCGTGACCAGCGAACTCTCCGAGGCGTTCATCCCGGCGCTCCGGCGCCTGATGGCCGACTTCAAGTCGCCGGCGGTGCCGGGTCTTCCAAGGTTCACCGGCGGCGCGGTCGGCTTCCTCGGCTACGACGCCACGTCGTGGTTCGAGCCCGTGCCGCTCGCGCCCGGCGCCGGTCCGGACGACACCGACCCGGCCGCCGGCTTCATGATCTTCGATACCGTGCTCGCCTTCGACCACGTGCGTCACCGGATGCTGCTCATCTCGAACGCGCGCGTCCGGCCCGACGACGACCTCGAGTCGCTCTACCAGTTCGCGTGCGCGAAGATCGGGTTCCTCGAGCGGGAGCTCCAGGCGAGCCTGTCGGAGCCGATGCCCTCGTCGGGCGCGCCGCTCGCCATCACGTCGAACCTCACCCGCGAGCAGTTCGAGTCGGCGGTGAGGAAGGGCAAGGAGTACATCGCGGCCGGCGACATCTACCAGGTCGTGCTGTCCCAGCGCTTCGACGCCGAGGTCGAGGCCGAGCCCTTCACCGTCTACCGCGCGCTCCGGCACGTCAACCCGTCGCCCTACATGTTCTTCGTGCGGATGGGGCCACGCGCCATCATCGGGTCCTCCCCCGAGATGCTCGTGCGCGTCGAGAACGGCCTGGTCCAGACGCACCCGATCGCCGGCACGCGCCCGCGCGGGCGCGACGAGGCCGAGGACCTGCGGCTCGCCGAGGAGCTGAAGGCCGACGGGAAGGAGCGCGCCGAGCACGTGATGCTCGTCGATCTCGGGCGCAACGACATCGGCCGGGTCTCGGAGTTCGGCACGGTCCGCGTGCCGCAGTTCATGGGGCTCGAGCGCTACTCGCACGTGATGCACCTGGTGTCGGTCGTCGAGGGGAAGCTCGCCGCCGACTGCGACCGCCTCGACGCGCTGGTGTCGTGCTTCCCGGCGGGCACGGTGTCGGGCGCCCCGAAGATCCGGGCGATGGAGATCATCGCCGAGCTCGAGCCGGACCGCCGGGGGCTCTACGCCGGCGCGGTCGGCTACCTCGACTTTGCCGGGAACCTCGATTTCTGCATCGCGATACGCACGATCGTCATGAGCGGGAGCAGGGCCTGCGTCCAGGCGGGCGCGGGCATCGTCATCGAGTCGAACCCGGCGGCGGAGTTCGAAGAGACGTGCAGCAAGGCGCGGGCGCTCACCCGGGCGCTCGAACTGGCGTCGGAGGGGCTCTAGACGTCTTGAAGGGCCAAAGTCGCTGCAAATGAGTCGAGTTCTGCCGAGGTTACCTATGCCCTTCAAGACGTCTGAAGCCCCGCGCGCGCGCGGGGCCAGCCAACAGCGTTTCCGGGTCTAGCGAGGCGCGCGATGACATTCCAGTCCCATGCTCCCCGGTCTGAGGCGCGCCTCGCTAGACCTATGCGCGTGCTCGTGATCGACAACTACGATTCGTTCACGTTCAACCTGGTCCAGTACCTCGGCGAACTCGGCGCCGATCCGACCGTGCGCCGCAACGACCAGGTGACGCTCGACGGCGTCGCGGAGATCGCGCCCGACCGGATCGTCGTCTCGCCCGGGCCCGGCCATCCGGCCGACGCGGGCATCGTCGTGGATCTGATCCGCCGCTTCGGCCGGAGCGTCCCGCTGCTCGGCGTCTGCCTGGGCCACCAGGCGATCGGTCTCGCCTTCGGCGGCCGGATCGTGCGGGCGCCGGTCCCGGTGCACGGCAAGACGTCCAGCGTCGAGCACGACGGGCTCGGCGTGTTCGCCGGCGTCGCCTCGCCGTTCGAGGCGGCCCGCTATCACTCGCTCGTCGTCTCGTCGGACGGGTGGCCGCAGGACCTGGTGGCGTGCGCCCGGGCGACCGACGACGGCATGACCATGGGGCTGCGGCACCGGGAATGGCCGGTGCATGGCGTGCAGTTCCACCCGGAGTCGATCCTGACCGGGCCCGGCCGGCAGATCCTCCGCAACTTTCTTCGCGGGTAGGGCCACATGGTTCAGGAGTTGCTCGAGAAGCTGGCGAGGAGAGAAGACCTGACGAGCGACGAGGCCGCCGCGGCCATGACCGAGATCATGGACGGCCGCGCGACCGCCGCCGCGATGGCCGCCTTCCTGATGGGGCTGGCGATGAAGGGGGAGCGCCCGGCCGAGCTCGTCGGGCTGGCGAGGACGATGCGCGAGCGGTCGGTGAAGTTGCGGACGCCGCACGAAGACGCGGCCGACCTCTGTGGCACGGGCGGCGACCGGGCCGGCACGTTCAACATCTCGTCGGTGGCGTCGCTGGTCGTCGCGGCCTGTGGGGTGCGCGTCGCCAAGCACGGCAACCGGTCGGTGTCGAGCCGGTGCGGCAGCGCCGACCTCTTCGAGGCGCTCGGCGTGTCGGCCGCGTTGCCGCCGGCCGCGGTGGAGCGGATGCTCGACGATGCGGGGATGGCGTTCCTCTTCGCGCCGGTGTTCCATCCGTCGATGCGGCACGCGGCGCCGGTGCGCCGCGCGCTCGGCATTCGCACGGCGTTCAACCTGCTGGGGCCGCTCACCAACCCGGTCGGGCCCCGGCGCCAGGTCGTCGGCGTGCCGCGGCCGGAGTTGACCGAGCTCATCGCCCGTTCGCTGTTGCTGCTCGGTTCCGAGCGCGCGTGGGTCGTGCACGGCGCCGACGGCCTCGACGAGATTTCGACGGTGGGCTACACGAAGGTGTCCGAGTGCCGGCAAGGAGCCGTCAACACGTTCTACGTCCACCCGGCCGACTACGGCCTGCCGCGGGCGACGCCCGAATCGATCCGCGGCGGGGACGCGGCGACGAACGCCGGGATCGCGCGCGAGGTGCTCGACGGCACCCGCGGCGCGCCGAGGGACGTCGTCCTGCTGAACGCCGCCGCCGCGCTGCTCGTGGCCGGCGTGGTCGCGACCATGGCCGAGGGGATCGAGAAAGCCGCCGACGCCATCGACAGCGGCCGCGCGGCCTCGGTCCTCGCCAGGATGGCGGCTGTCTCTGCGAGTGTGCTGTCGTGAGGCGGCCCGGCGCTCCCGACCTGCTCGCCGCGATCGTCGCCGCCAGCCGCCGGGCCGTGGAGGTTCGGCGGGCACGCGTGCCGGACGCGCGCCTCGAGGCGGCCGCCAGCGAGAGGCGGCCGTCGGCCGACGAGTTCGTCGCGCAACTCTCACGCCCGGATCGACTGAACGTGATCGCCGAGTGCAAGCGCCGCTCGCCGAGCCGCGGCGTCTTGCGGCGCGACTACGACGCGGCCGCCGTCGCCGAACGCTACGAGACGGCGGGCGCGGCCGCCATCTCGGTGGTGACCGAGCCGGCGTTCTTCGACGGTTCGCTCGACGACCTGCGCGCGGTGAGGGCGCGCGTCGGCGTGCCGCTGCTCAGGAAGGACTTCATCGTGGACCGGTACCAGTTGCTCGAGGCCAGGGCCGCGGGCGCGGACGCGGTGCTCCTGATCGTCGCGGCGCTCGAACCGGCGGCGTTCAGGGAACTGCACGCGCGCGCCGGGGAACTGGGCCTGGCGGCGCTCGTGGAAGTCCATCGACGGGAAGAGCTGGACGTGGCCCTCTCCGCGGAACCGCGCGTCGTCGGCGTGAACAACCGGGATCTCGGCACGCTCGAGGTGGACGTGACGACGGCCGCGCGGCTGATCGACGCGGTGCCGGACGACGTGACCGCGGTCGCGGAGAGCGGCCTGAGAACCCACGAAGACCTCCTGCGGCTGCGCACCGCGGGGTTCGACGCGTTCCTGGTCGGAGAACGCCTGGTGAGCGCGGCCGACCCCGGCCGGGCCTTGAGCGAGCTGCTGTCATGTTCGTGAAGATCTGCGGAATCACCCGCGCGGAAGATGCGCTGCTCGCGGCGGACCTGGGCGCGTCGGCGATCGGGTTCGTCTTCAGCGCGGCGAGCCCGCGGTACATCGCACCGGAGCGCGCGAGGGCGATCGTCGATCGTCTGCCGGCGTGCGTGTCGGTCGTCGGCGTGTTCGTGGACGAGGACCCCAGCGTGATCCGGCGCACGGCGGCCGCCGTGGGACTGTCGGCCGTCCAGTTGCACGGACGCGAGACGCCCGGGGCCGCCGCAACACTCGGCCTGCGCGTCGTCAAGGCGCTCTCGACAGACGATGCCGCGATCTCGTCGCTCGGGAGCTGGCCGCTGTCGGTCACGATTCTCGCGGATGCGGCGGACGGGGAGCGGCGGGGCGGTACCGGGACGAGGGCCGACTGGGCCATCGCCCGCGAGATGGCTCGACGCCGGCCGCTGTTCCTGGCCGGAGGGCTGAGGGCCGCGAACGTCGCGCAGGCGATGCGCGAGGTGCGCCCGGCGGGCCTGGACGTGTCGTCGGGCGTCGAGTCCGCGCCCGGCGTCAAGGATGCGGCCGCGATGAGGCTGTTCTTCGACGCGGTTCGCAGGGAGATCGGCGGAGGCCTGCCGGCGTTCGGCCGCCGGGACCCGGACGCGCGCGGCTACTTCGGAAGTTTCGGCGGCCGCTTCGTGCCCGAGACGCTGGTCGCGCCGGTCGAGGAACTCGAGCGGGCCTACCTCGAGGCGCGCGCCGATCCGTCGTTTGCCGTGGCGCTGTCCAGGCTGCTCACGACCTACGCGGGCAGGCCGACGCCGCTTGGCGAGGCGGCGCGGCTGTCGTCGTCGGCGGGGGGCGCGCGGATCTTCCTGAAGCGCGAGGACCTCACGCACACGGGCGCGCACAAGATCAACAATGCCCTCGGCCAGGCGCTGCTCGCGCGCCGCATGGGGAAGACCCGGGTGATCGCCGAGACCGGCGCGGGCCAGCACGGCGTCGCGACCGCGACCGCGTGCGCGCTGCTCGGCCTGCGGTGCGAGGTCTATATGGGCGCCGAGGACATGGTGAGGCAGGCGCCGAACGTCTCGCGGATGGAATGGCTGGGCGCGAGTGTGCGCCGGGTGGAGAACGGCTCGCGCACGCTGAAGGACGCGATCAACGAGGCCATGCGCGACTGGGTCGCCAACGTGGACGACACCTATTACCTGCTCGGCTCCGCGCTCGGTCCTCACCCGTATCCGCTGATGGTGCGCGAGTTCCAGTCGGTCATCGGGGCCGAGGCCCGGCGGCAGATGCTCTCGCAGGTCGGCCGGCTGCCGGACGTCGTGGTGGCCTCGGTCGGTGGCGGCAGCAACGCCATCGGCATCTTCGACGGGTTCCTCGACGACACGGGCGTGCGGCTGGTGGGGGTCGAGGCGGGCGGCGACTCGCTCAGCCCCGGGCGCCACGCGGCGAGGTTCGCCGGCGGATCACCGGGCGTGCTCCAGGGGACGCGCACCTACATCCTGCAGGACGCCGACGGGAACATCGAGCCGACCCACTCGGTGTCGGCCGGCCTGGACTACGCGGCCGTCGGCCCGGAACACGCCTGGCTGCGCGACATCGGGCGCACGGAGTACACGCTGGCCACCGACGCGGAGGCGCGCGAGGCGTTCATCGGGCTGGCGCGGCTCGAGGGAATCCTGCCCGCGCTCGAATCCGCCCACGCGGTGGCGGCCGGCCGGCGGATCGCCGCCGGGCTGGATCCCGGCGCCATCGTGCTGATCAACCTGTCGGGCCGCGGCGACAAGGACATGGGGACGATGATGGAGGCGGACCGCGATGTCGCGTCTTGACGACACGTTTGCGTCGCTGCGCGCGCGCGGCCGCACGGGGCTCATCACCTACGTGACGGCCGGCGATCCCGATCTCGATCGGTCGGCGGTCGTTCTGCAGGCGCTCGACCGCGCAGGCGCCGACGTGATCGAAGTCGGCGTGCCGTTCTCCGATCCCGTCGCCGACGGTCCGGTGATCGAGCGGGCGGCCGGGCGGGCGCGGGCGGCCGGCGGGACGCTCTCGACGACGCTGGACCTGGTGGCCCGCGTTCGGGCCTCCGTGCGCGCGCCGATCGTGCTGTTCACCTACGTCAATCCGCTGCTCGCGATGGGCGAGCGCCTCTTCGCCGAACGTGCGCAGGCCGCGGGAGTGGACGGCGTCCTGGCGCTCGACCTCCCGGTGGAGGAGGCCGACGGGTTCCGCCGGAGGCTGGCGGCGGTCGGCATCGACCCGATCTTCCTGCTGAGCCCGACGACGACCGACGAACGGATCGCGCGGGCCGCGGAGCTGGGCCGCGGGTTCCTCTACGTGATCTCGCGGCTGGGCGTCACCGGGACGCGGGCCACGCTGCCGGAACACGCGCGCGAACTCGTCGCCAGGGTCAGGCGAAAGACGGCACTGCCGGTGGCGCTCGGGTTCGGCCTCTCGACGCCCGACCACGTCCGGGAGGCCGGCGCCTGGGCCGATGCCGCGGTGGTCGGCAGCGCGCTCATTGGCGTCATCGCGGAGTCGGCCGACTCGCCGGACCTGGCCGGCCGCGTCGAGGCGTTCGTCCATTGGCTGAAGGGACCGGAACGCAGCGGGGCGGGGGAGCCGTGAGGCCGGCCAGCGATTGCCCGGGCAGCCTCATCGAGGACCTCAGGCTCCGCATCGACGAGATCGACGGGCAGTTGGTCCGGCTCTTCAACGCCCGGGCGCAATGCGCGCTCGAGATTGGCGAGATCAAGAAGCAGCGCGGGCTGCCGATCTACCAGCCGGAGCGCGAAATGGCGGTGCTCAGGCGGGTGAAGGAGGCGTCGGTCGCGGCCGGCGGGCCGCTCGGGCCGGACGCGATCGGCCGCCTGTTCGAGCGCGTCATCGACGAGGCGCGCGGCCTGGAACTGAAGGCGGTGAGGTAGCGAGTAGGCAGTCGGCAAGATCGAGTGTAGGCCGGGTCTTTAGACCCGGCGCAGCGGGCGGTAGGCAGTAGGCAGTGGCGCAGGCCTGAAGGCTTGCGCTATCTGGGAATCTCGACAAGATCTGCAGATAGCGCAGGGCTTTCTTCAGATAGCGCAGGGCTTTAGCCCTGCGCAAGGCGTGAGGCGTAAGGCCCGCCGTCGCCCTCCGGGCTATGGCGGGCAAGCGTAAGGCGCCCGGAAGGGGGACATCGTGATTGTCGTGATGTCGGAGGGCGCGACCGATGCGCAGGTCGAGAAGGTCGTGGCGCAGCTGGTCGCCATGGGGTTCGACGTCCACCGGTCCACCGGGGCCTCGCGGGTGATCCTCGGCGCCGTCGGCGGCAACGAACACGCCGAGCCGGCCCTGATCGAGATGCTCGACGGCGTGCGCGAGGTGGTGCGGATCACCGAGCCGTTCAAGCTGGCCAGCCGCAGCTTCAAGCCCGAGGGGACGGTGGTCGTCGTCGGGGACGTGCGCATCGGCGGCGACGAGGTCGTGGTCATGGCGGGCCCGTGCTCGGTCGAGTCCGAGGCGCAGGTGCGCGCGGCCGCGGCCGCCGTCAAGCGCGGCGGGGCCAAGATCCTGCGCGGCGGCGCGTTCAAGCCCCGCAGCTCGCCGTACAGCTTCCAGGGCCTCGGCGAAGAGGGGCTCAGGCTCCTGCGTTGGGCCGGCGACGAGCACGGCCTCAAGGTGGTCTCCGAGGTGATGGACCTGTCGCAGATCGATCTGCTCGCCCGCTACGCCGACATCCTGCAGGTCGGCGCGCGCAACATGCAGAACTTCACGCTGCTGCGCGAGCTGGGGCACCTCAGGAAGCCCGTGCTGCTCAAGCGCGGGATCTCGGCGACGATCGAAGAGTGGCTGCTGTCGGCCGAGTACGTGCTGGCCGGCGGCAACACCGACGTCATCCTCTGCGAGCGGGGCATCCGCACCTTCGAGAACTACACCCGGAACACGCTCGACATCTCGGCGATCCCGGTCGTGAAGAAGCTGAGCCACCTGCCGATCATCGTGGACCCGAGCCACGGGACGGGCCGCCGCGACAAGGTGGCGCCGATGGCCCGCGCGGCGGTCGCGGCCGGCGCCGACGGCCTGATCATCGAGGTGCACTGCGACCCGGACCACGCGCTGAGCGACGGCGCGCAGTCGCTGTTCCCCGCGCAGTTCGACCGCCTGATGGCGGAGCTGCGGATCATCGCGCCGGCCATCGGCCGGAGCATCTGCGTCGAACCGGTGGCGCGGCGCGGCTGGGCGAGGTAGGGTAGTTCATGCCAGATTCGTCCCGCCAGCTCCCGGTCATCCAGCAGGCCCGGCCCACCAGGTCGGATCCGCCGCCGCCGGGGCCCTTCGAGAAGATCGCGATCGTCGGGCTCGGGCTCGTCGGCGGCTCGCTGGCGATGGCCGCGCGCGCGGCGTGGCCGCAGTCGCTCGTGATCGGCGTGGACCGCAACGCCGTGCTCGAACAGGCGATGGTCCGCCACGCGATCGACGTCGCCTCCGACGACTTGATGATCATCTCCGAGGCCGACCTCGTGGTGCTCGCGACGCCGGTCGCGGAAATCGTCCGCCTGCTGCCGCGGCTGTCCGACTGCGTCGTAGCGGGCGCCGTGGTGACCGACGTGGGCAGCACCAAGCGCGCCGTGATGGAAGCCGCGCGAAGCCTCCCCGGTCGCCTGCCCTTCGTCGGGGGACACCCCCTCGCCGGCGCGGCGCGTGGAGGGTTCGAGGCCGCGCGCCCCGACCTGTACGCGGGCAGGCCCTGGCTGCTCGTGCCCGGCGCGGACGGGTCGGCCGACGCGATGGCAAAGCTGACGGCGTTTGTCGAGGGCCTCGGTGCCCATCCCGTCGTCGTCGCGTCGGCGGCCGAGCACGACCGGCTGCTCGCGCTGCTCAGTCACCTGCCGCAGCTCGCCGTCTCGGCGCTGATGGCCGTCGTGGGCGACGGCGTGGGGGCGGAGGGGCTGGCGCTGGCGGGGCGCGGGCTCATCGACACGACGCGGCTGGCCTCGAGCCCCGCCGACATCTGGCGCGATATCTGTGCGACCAACGCCGACGAGATCGGCCCGGCGCTCGACCAGCTCATCGCCGCGCTCCAGCGGCTTCGGGACGGGCTCGCGACGGGCGAGGAAGTCGGCCGCGTGTTCGAGACGGCGAGCGCGTGGCGGGAGCGCCTCGTCGCAGATCGCGCTTGACACAGCTCGGCCGTTTCCGGCGTCATAGAGGCGGGAGTTCCCTGTATGAACAAGGTCCTGGCAGACGCGGCGGCGGCCGTTGCCCTCATCCCCGACGGCGCGACGATCATGATGGGCGGCTTCGGGCTGTGCGGCATCCCGGAGAACCTGATTGCCGCCCTGCACGCGCGCGGCACGCGCGACCTGACCGTCATCAGCAACAACGCGGGGGTGGACACGTTCGGGATCGGCATCCTGCTGCAGACGCGGCAGGTGAAGAAGATGGTCTCGACCTACGTCGGCGAGAACCAGGAGTTCGAGCGGCAGTGCCTGAGCGGCGAACTCGAACTGGAACTGGTCCCGCAGGGCACATTCGCCGAGCGCATCCGGGCGGGCGGCGCCGGCATCGGCGGCTTCTTCACCCCGACCGGCTACGGCACCGTCGTCGCCGACGGGAAGGAGACGCGTGTCATCGACGGGCGCCCCTACGTGTTCGAGAAGCCGCTGAAGGCCGATTTCGCGTTCGTCAAGGCGTACCAGGGCGACCGCCTCGGCAACCTGGTCTACCGCCGCACGGCGCGCAATTTCAACCCGATGATGGCGACGGCGGCGGCCGTCACGATCGCCGAGGTCGAGCAGTTGGTGGGGCCGGGCACGCTCCCCCCCGACGCGATCGCCACGCCAGGCATTTTCGTGCAGCACATCCTGCAGGGCTCGGGCTACGAGAAGCGGATCGAGCGGCGAACGGTGCGGAAGGCGTGATCCCCTCTTCCGTAGGCCGGGGCTTTAACCCGGCGGGCGGGCCGTGGGAGCAAGGAGGCCGGCGTGGACAGGCGTGAGCGAATCGTCCGCCGCGTGGCGGAGGAACTCCGTGACGGCGACTACGTGAACCTGGGCATCGGGCTGCCGACGCTGGTGGCGAACAACGTGCCGCCCGGCGTCCACATCACCCTGCACTCGGAGAACGGCATGCTGGGCGTCGGCCCGTTCCCGCTCGACTCCGAGGTCGATCCCGACCTCATCAACGCCGGCAAGGAGACGATCTCCGAGACGGCCGGGTGCTGCTATTTCAGCAGCGCCGACTCGTTCGCGATGGTGCGCGGCGGCCACATCGACCTGACCGTGCTCGGGGCGTTCGAGGTGGACGAGCAGGGGAACCTGGCCAACTGGATGATCCCCGGCAAGATGGTGAAGGGCATGGGCGGCGCGATGGATCTGGTCGCCGGCGCCAAGCGCGTCATCGTCGCCATGGAACACACGACGCGCGACGGGTCGCCCAAGATCCTGCCGCGGTGCACGCTACCGCTGACCGGCCCGGGCGTCGTGGACCGGATCATCACCGAGATGGCCGTCATCGACGTCACGCCCGGCGGACTCGTCCTGCGGGAGGTGGCGTCGGACAGCTCGGTTGACGCCGTGCGCGCCGCCACGGCCGCGACGCTCATCGTCGAGGGGGAGCCTCGCCGGTTCTAGTCACGCGCGGCTTACGCCCTGCGCCGTACGCCTCACGCCGTACGGCAGAGTCACGCGTCCATCGGTAGAACACGGCGTTATCCTGACGAATGCGTGACATTCACTTGCTGTAGGCCGTTCCTTCAGGGGCGGCGCGCGCCCATCCGTCCATTCCGGCAGGGCCGGCCTTCTGGCCGGCCGCTTCGCGCGCGGCCTGCGGCACCGCCGCTCGAGTCGGGCGGCAGCGTGGCGCTGCCGGTGAATCCGACGGATTCACTCCGTCGGCGGCCGGCGGCTCGCCCGGCGCGAATTCGCCTTGAGCCAGTCGGCGAACTCCCGCTCATTCAGGTCGCCCACCGCCAGCGCGAGCGTGCGGACCGTCGCGTCAGCCTCGGCCGTATCGAACCGGCGGCCATTCAGCTCCAGGAACAAGACTGCCACCGCGAAACCCGTGCGCTTGTTCCCATCCACGAAGGGGTGGTACTCACCAACCCGAAGGCGTACGAGGCCGCCGAATCGAACACCGTGGGACTGCCGTACAGCGGCAGGTACTCCGGGCGAGCCAGCGCGGACTGCTGCAGGCCGGCATCACGCACGCCGGCGGAACCGCCGAAGGCTGCCAGCAACTGCTCGTGGAGGGCGACCACCGTCTCGGGCAGCACCCACTCGGGTTGCCTCACTTGGCCAGCTCGCGCAGCGTGTTTCGATAACGACGGATGATGCCCTGGGCGACGTCGAGTTGTCGGGTGACGTCCGCCGACGTCGGGCTCATACGCAGGCTGCCGTCCCCCGCTTCGGTCACGCACACCGTGTCGCCCGCGCCGACCTTGAGATATGCGAGGGCTTCTTTCGGCAGCACGAGACCGACCGAGTTGCCCACCTTCCGCAGCTTGAGTTCGAGGACCATGACGTCAGTGTAGCCACATCAGTTATAACGTTCAAGCGGGTCGGCGCCGCCCCCTGCGACACGTGCCCCGCCCTCTGCGGCCGGACCGACCAACCGCACCGCACGCTCTGGACGAATTGGCTCTCCGACACCCCGGACCAGGGTGGGAACAGAGACGGACGCATCAGCGCGGCGGACGCAGCCGTCAGTCAGTAACTCCCGTCAGTCGGTGATGCCTGTCACCCGGTTGGAGGCCGGCGGTGCCAGCGACAGAGTCGGCTTCGCCCCTCCAAGCCGGTCGCACCGACCGTGGTAAGATGCGCCAGAAGGCGGGGTCCGGCCGCGGGAGAGGCAGATGAAGAGCGAAATGAGAATGATCTACTGGAAAGAAGGCAAGTTCTGGCTCGGCAAGCTCCGCGAGCACCCGGAGATCATGACCCAGGGCCGGACTCTGAAGGAGCTCGAAGAGAACATCCGCGACGCCTACAGGATGATGGTCATGGAAGACGTGCCCCACAAGCACCTGGAGAAGGCCATCGCGATATGAAGCGCAAGGAGTTCATCAAGGAACTCCAGCGGGCGGGGTGCCGCCTCGCCCGCTCCGGTGCGAAGCACGACATATACGTCAATCCGCACAACGGCCTGAAGCAGCCGGTCCCGCGGCACTCCGAGATCAGCGACGTCCTCGCGAAGCACATCAAGAAGTACCTGGCGGTAGACCAGACGTCTTGAAGGACCAGCAGTCGTGGCGAAGAGTCACGTTCTGTCGGAACGGTGCGTGAACTTCGAGTCAGCCGAACTCGTCAGTTCATCCGATGCGACTGAGGTGGACGCCATCCGAGCCGCGTCCCGAATGTGACTGACTCACAACTGGTCGAACAGACGCTCGGCGGGTCGGAGGACGCGTTCCGCGCACTCGTGGTCCGCTACGAGCGGCGTGTCTACAACCTCCTGGCGCGCATCCTCCGCAACCCGTCCGTCGCCGAGGAATTGACGCAGGAGACCTTCCTCAAGGCGTTCACGCACCTGCGATCGTTCGACCCCGGCTACAAGTTCTCGAACTGGATCCTGAAGATCGCCCACAACGCGGCGATCGACGCGATGCGCCGGCGGGGGCCGCAGGAGGTCTCGCTCGACCAACCGGGCGAGCGGGAGGAGGCGAAGCTCGACGCCTGGCTGGTGGACCCGAAAAGCGGGGCGGCGGCGGAGATGGTCGAACGCCAGGACGCCGGGCGGCTGCTGCGGGCGGCGATGGATCGCCTGCGGCCCGAGTATCGCCAGGCGGTCGTGCTCCGGTACCAGGAAGACCTGAGCTACGAGGAAATCGCGGACATCACCGGTTGGCCGGTGGGCACCATCAAGAGCCACCTCCACCGGGCACGCGCGGAAATGGCCGATTTCCTGCGAAAGCAGGGCTTCGGACCGGCCGAGCAGGGGCTGGGGCGACCCTGAGCCTGTCGAAGGGTCGAAGGGTGCAACCCGGGGCGAACGGGATGCGTAGGAACAGGCAAGGGACGGGTGTCATGACCGAGAGGCATCAGGAACTGTCGCGGTGGCTGGAGGCCGAGGAGGCGGGCGCCGATTGGGACGCCGCCGACGCGAGCTTCTCGACCGTGGCCTCCCGGTGGCTGCCCCTGGAAGAAGCGCCGGCCGGGCTGACCGGGCGCATCATGGCCGCCATGCCGCGCGCCGCCGAGACGCCCTGGTCGCGGGCGCTCGCCGGCCTGCTGGCGTCCTGGTGGGCGAGGGGCGCGGTCGGCGCGGCCATGCTGGTGCTCGGCGTCGGCGTCGCCGCGGTCATCCTCGGGCAGTTCATCACCTTCAGCGCGGCCTTGTACGCGCTGTCCGCGGGAGGCTCGGCGGCTCTCGCCGCGGTTTCGACGATGTGGCACACGTGCGCGGCCGCGTGGCCGATCGCCGTCAGCCTCGGCCAGGCGGCTGGCGAGCTGGCGGCCACCAGGACCGCCGCGCTCGTCGTGTTCGTCAATCTGGCCCTCGCGGCGGGGGCCTTCGCCGGTCTCAATCGTCTATTGGCGGTTCGGGAGGAGGAAGTCTGATGCTCCGTCCACATCGACCCGGAGTCCGCGCCATCGTCATGGCCGCGGCGTGCGTCCTGGGCGCGGCCGCCGTGTCCGCGGCCGGCCAGGCGTCGCCCGCGGCGACCCAGCGCCTCAACGCGTTCGAACAAAAGACACGGGACGCCGTGCTGGCGCGCTACCGGGCGCTGTCGATCCAGAACGGGATCGTCCTGGTGCCGCTCTCGAGGGCGGACGGGATCGAGAGCGTCGAAATCCGCGGCGGGACGATCGCCATCAACGGCCGCGCCGTGACCGGCGACGAGGTTCGGGCGCGGCTCGGCCGCGACGCCGAGGCGGTCCTGCAATTGTCCTACTTCGATCTGCCGACGCAGCAGCGGATGCTGCTGCCCGCCGCCGAGCAGCCGGCCGGCGCGGCACGGCCCGAGGCCGCGCCCGTCCCGCCGGCGCCGTCCGGGGCGGTCGAGCCCGCGGCGCCGCCGGAGCCGGAGCGGACCTTCCGCCGCGAGTACGACGCCAGGGTTCGCCTGTTCGGCGACATCACCGTCGCGCGCGACGAGCAGGTCAACGGCGCGGTGGTGGCCGTCGGCGGGTCGGTCACCGTGGACGGCCGCGTGAGGGACAACGTCGTGGCCGTCGGCGGCAGCGTCAAGCTCGGACCGCACGCGGAAGTGCTCGGCGACGTCACGGCCGTCGGCGGCAGCATCGAGCGCGATCCCGGCGCGGTCGTGAGCGGCCGGCTGAACGAAGTGGGCATCTCGACACCCTCAATCCGGATTCGGCCGAACTGGAGCGTGCACTGGACGCCGTGGCCGTGGTTCTCCGCCGGCGCGTGGCCGGCGGTGCGGCTGTTCGGCACGATCGTGCGGATGGCCCTGTTCGGCCTGCTCGCCGCCCTCGTGGTGCTGGTGGCGCCGAGGGCGGTGCAGCGCGTCGAATTCGCGGTGACGTCGCAGCCCTGGAAGGCCGCACTGGTCGGGCTGCTCGCGCAGCTGTTCTTCGTGCCGGTGCTCGTGCTGGCCGTCGTCGTGCTGGCGGTCTCGATCATCGGCATTCCGCTGCTCGTGCTCGTGCCGTTCGGCATCCTCGCGTTCCTGCTCGCGTTCCTGCTCGGCTTCGCGGGGGCAGCCTGCGGGCTGGCGCGCGCGGTCTGGCGGCGGGGGGCGGGCACGGAGTCGGGCACGCTCGCGGCGCTGGCCGTGGGACTGGCGATCATCTGGGGTTTCACGCTGCTGGGGCGGATCGTGGGCCTGGGCGGCGGGCCCTTGATGGCGGCGGCCATCGGGTTGACCGTCGTCGGCGTGCTGATCGAGTACGCGGCGTGGACTCTTGGTCTCGGCGGTGCGCTGCTCACGCGGTTCGGCCGCTACGGCGCGTTGCCTCCGCCGCCTGTGATGCCGCCGGCAGCCGGCGCCGAACCGATCGACGTGGGCGAGCCACCGGCGCCGGGGTTGTGAGGAGTCTGCTGGTCTGAGGAGCAGGGCTGAAGAGTGTGTGAAGAAATCAGGCTCAAGGCTCAAGACTCATGGCTCAAGCGCGGAAACCACGCGTGAAAGACCCTGAGCCCTGAGCCCTGAGCCCTGAGCCGTGAGCCGGGCGATTGTTTCACAGGCTCTGAAGCCCTGCTCGGTCCCGGTCAGGACCGCGGTTTCGGCGGCTGCGTGAGCTGGAAGGCGTCGCCGACCTGGTCCTCGCGCGACACCTGCCACCGGCGGTAGAGGATGAACAACCCGCCGAGCACGATCCCGAGGATCGCGGCCCCGATGAGGAAGATGCCCGTGATGCCGACCGAGCCCATCAGGATGTCGGCGACGCTGATGTCCTTGGCGGGCTTGTCGATCATCTTCACGATGATCGGGGTCATCGGCTGGGCGGACTGAACGAAAAGCACGATCGGATTGTACCACGCCGGTCTGCGCCGTCGCCCGTACACCGTGTGGCGTGAGGCGTACGGCGTAAGCCGTGCGGCGTAAGGCGTAGAGCGTGAGGCGCTCTCCCGCCTCAATGCCTCACGGCCACCGGGTCGCTCTTCAGCGACTTCTGGTAGCCCCGCACCGCGTCGAACAGCGCCTGGGCGATCTTCTGGCGGTAGGCGCCGCTCTTCAGCAACCGGCCCTCTTGCGGGTTGGTGATGAAGGCGATCTCGACGAGCACGCTCGGCATCTCCGCCCCGATCAGCACCACGAACGGCGCCTGCTTGACGCCGAGATTCCGCATCCCGCTGTTGGCGCTGCCGAGCTGCGCGGCCATCGCCTTCTGGATGAGCCCGGCGAAGGTGCGCGATTCGTCGAGCTTGTTGTTGAGCGTGATGGCCTTCAGGATGTCGGGAAGGTTGTTGATCGTGCGGTTGGTGGCGGCGTTCTCGCGCGCGGCGACCTCCTCGGCAGCGGGGTCGGTCGAGAAATTGAGGTAGTAGGTCTCGGTGCCCCGCACGCTGCGCGAGCGGCTGGCATTGGCGTGAATCGACAGGAACAGGTCGGCCTGCTCGCGCCTCGCGATGGCCGGCCGCTCCTCGAGCGGCACGTACTCGTCGGTCCGCCGGGTCAGCACGACCTCGACGCCGGCGTCCTTCAGGAGCTTCTCGAGCCGCAGCGAGACATCGAGCACGATCTCGGCTTCGCTGATGCCGGTGCCGAGGGCGCCCGGGTCGTGCCCGCCGTGGCCCGGATCGATCACGATCCGGGAAACACCGAGACCGAGCTGGCGGCTGAGCGAGTACGGCCCCCGGCCGCCCGTGATCGGCGCCGCCGGCGGCGTCGTCGCCTTCTGGGCCGCCGGCTGGGACGACGGCGCGACGGAGGGGGACGTGGCAACCGGCGTGGCTGGCGCTGCCTTGATCGGTTCGGGCGCCGGCGCCGGCGGATGGACCAGCGCCCGGTCGATCGAAACGACCATCGGCAGGCCGTGCGACACCGGCGTGATGGCGCGAGTGGGCAGGGGCGTCGGGGCCTTCCCGGGAGCCACGCGGGCGCGCGCCGGGGGCTTGGGCGCCGCGGCCGGTTCGACAGGCGCGGGCACCGACGCCACCGGCTGCGTGCGATCGCAGTCGATCACGATTCGATAGGGCTGGTCGGTCGTCGAGATGCGGTAGCGACTGACGCCGTCGAGGCTGACCACGACCCGGGTGACGCGATTCGGCTGGAGCCCGACCCTCACCTGGCTCGCGGCGCTGTCCTTGTGGGTGATCGTCCCCAACGCCACCGCCGGCCCCGGCTGCGTATCCCGGATGTCCACCAGGACGCGCGGGGGATCCTCGACCCTCTCGCTGCGGTGCGTGGTCGCCCCGTCGAGGTCGAGCGTGACGCGGACGCGGTCGAGCATCGCCGTTCTCGTGATCGACCGCAGGATGACGGACTTCTCGCTCGCCGGCGTCGTCGCCGGCGTCGGTGCGGCCGGCTGCGGCAGCGCCGCGGCCCCTGTCGCAGCGGGTGACGCCGGCCTGGCCGCCGGCGGTGTCGGCGGTTTCGCCGGCGGGGTCGCCGCAGGCGTCGGCGGTTTCGCGGAAGATGCCGCCGGCGGGGTCGCCGCCGGGCCGACTTTGGGCGCCGCGCGCTCGGCCAGCGTCTTCACCGCGTCTTTCGCCCTGGCGACAAACGGGCTGTACGGATACCCGTCGACGAGGAGCTGGAGCATCCGCCGCGCCGTGCTCCGGTCCCGCTCCTCGCCGAACCGATCGAACGCGTCGATCGCCAGCATGCCGCCCTGCCACAGCGCGTCGTCGGCATAACCGGACTGCGGGAAGCGCCGAACCAGGTTGTCGTAGGCCGTGACGATCGAGCGGTACTCCCTGAGCGTGGGGGGCGGCGAGCCGGTGCCGGCGCGCAGCGCCTGCTCGCGCGCGTGGGCGGCCGTGTAGATCTCGCCCGACGTGGCCGGGGGCGCGCTTTGCCCCGCCTGGCCCCCGGTGGCCAGCAGGGTTGCCGCGAGCAGGGTGGCCGACAGGGCGTGCATCACCGCGGCTGGGAGTCCACCTCGTCGAAATAGCCCTTGTCCACGAGCACTTCCCGCGCCTTGCTGCCCGAGGCCGCCGACACCAGGCCGTCGGCCTCCATCATGTCCACGAGCCTCGCTGCCCGGCTGAACCCGATGCGCAGCCTGCGCTGCAGGTACGAGATCGAGGCCTGTCCGGACCCGACGACGATGCGGGCCGCCTCATCGTAGAGGTCGTCCTTCTCGAACGCCACCGCATCGCCGGCCTTCGCTTCCGCCGTGATCGTCTCGTCGTAGGTCGGCTTGCCCTGCTTGCGGAGGAACGCGGCCAGCCTGGCGCTCTCCTGCTCGGAGATGTACGGGCCGTGCAGGCGGATGAGGCGCGAGGAGGCGGGCGGCAGGAAGAGCATGTCGCCGCGGCCCAGCAGCTGCTCGGCGCCGTTGCCGTCGAGGATCGTGCGCGAGTCGACCTTGGACATCAGCCGGAACGACACGCGCGCCGGCAGGTTGGCCTTGATGAGCCCGGTGACCACGTCCACCGACGGCCGCTGCGTCGCCAGGATCAGGTGGATGCCGACCGCCCGGGCCATCTGCGCCAGGCGCGCGATCGACTCCTCGACGTCGCTGCTCGCGACCATCATCAGGTCGGCCAGTTCGTCGATGACGACGACGATGTAGGGGAGCGTGTGGAATTCCTGGCCCTCGTCGGGCTTCTGTCCCTGCTCGATCGCCTGGCGCACGTTCCGGTTGTACTGGTCGATGTTGCGGACGCCCTCGGCCGCCAGCGTCTTGTACCGCTCCTCCATCTCGTGCACGGCCCACGCCAGCGCGTTCGCCGCCTGCTTCGGGTCCACCACGACCGGCGTCAGCAGGTGCGGGATCTCCTCGTACATCCCCAGCTCGAGCCGCTTCGGGTCGATCATGATGAGCCGCACGTCGTCGGGCGTCGCGCGGTAGAGGATGCTCGTGAGCATGGCGTTGATCGCCACCGATTTGCCCGTGCCGGTGGACCCGGCGACCAGCAGGTGCGGCATGGTGGCCAGGTCGGCGACGTACGGCTCGCCGTGGATCGTCTTGCCCATCGCCACGGTCAGCTTCGAGCCCGAGCGCCGGAAGACGTCGGATTCGAGCATGTCGCGCAGCGAGATCTGCTCGCGGTTGGTGTTGGGGATCTGGATGCCGACCGTGGACTTGCCGGGGATCCGCTCGATCAGCACCGACTCGGCCTTGAGCGCGAGCGACAGGTCCTCGGCGAGGCCGGTCACCTTCGCGTACTTCACGCCCGCGTCCGGCTTGAACTCGAACGTGGTGACGACCGGGCCGGGGTGGATCTGCACGACCGAGCCGGCGACGGAGAACTCGTGGCACTTCTCCTCGAGCAGCCTGGCCGAGTCCATCAGCTCGCGCTCGTCGATCTTGAACTCGGTCTTCGGCGCGTCGAGCAGCGCGAGCGGCGGCAGCGTGAACCCCTCGCGCTTCTTCTCGGCCGGCGTGCGCGACTCGAAGTCCATCGCGAGCGGCGCCGGCGCCTTCTCGCCCCGCTTCGGGCTCGCGGCCGGCTTGGCGATCTGGGGCGTGACGCGCCGCGGTGCGGGCGTGTCCTCGCCGCCGGGCGCCGGGCGGAGCGGCGGGACGGCGGCACGAGCCTCGCCTTCCGCGCCCCTCGCGGAGGGCGGTCTCTCGGCGGCCGCCTTCGCCTGCGCAGCCTTGACCTCTTCGGGATTGCGGGCCGTGTGCTTCCTGACGATCTCCTGCCGCTGCTTCTCCTTGCGCTTCGCCTCGCGCCGCTCGCGCACCCGCGCCACCAGGCCGGCCCACCAGGCGACCACGGCCCGCGCGATCGACGAGAACAGGTGGCCGAACGAGAAGCGCGTGGCCAGGATCAGCGACAGCAGCAGCAGCGTCAGGATGACGATGATCGAGCCGGTGCGGTTGAGCGAGTCGGCGAGCTGTTTGGCCAGGACGCGGCCCAGCCATCCGCCGCCCGACCACGTGGCGCCCGCGACGGTCACCGTCTCGAGCGTGAGACTCAGCAGCGCGCTCAGGCACCCGAACAGCAGCGCGGCGCCAACGAGCTTCGTGTACTTCGCGTCGACCGGCTTGCACCAGAACAGGTTCCAGCCGACGACAGAGACCAGGACGGGCACGAGGAACGCCGCGTACCCGAACAACTCGTAGGACAGCTCGGCGAGGAACGCGCCGACGCGCCCGATGAAATTCGCCGGCGGGCCCGACGCGCCGACGTTGAACCAGGTCGGGTCGGTCGGCTCGTAGGTCACCAGGGCGATCAGCCAGATCAGGGCCGCGGCGAGCAGGAGCACGCCCAGGAACTCGCTCACGCGCCGGGAGAAGGTCGAACCAGCAGCCAAGGCCTATATCTCCATGATGACCGGCAGCACCAGCGGCCGCCGTCCCGCGCGCTTCTTGAAGCAGCGGCGGAGTTCCACCCGAATCTTCTCGCTGACCAGCCCGC
Source organism: uncultured Acidobacteriota bacterium (assembly GCA_963776495.1). Classification (GTDB taxonomy): domain Bacteria; phylum Acidobacteriota; class Vicinamibacteria; order Vicinamibacterales; family Fen-181; genus FEN-299. Next base: position 1,422,188 of record CAVZMW010000006.1, read on the forward strand.
GGTCGGTCCGCTCCTCGACGCTGGTCTCGCTCAACACCTCGCCGACGATCCGCGCCGCCTCGGCCAGCAGTTCGTCCGCGTTCGGCTCGAGCACCAGGCCGCGCGTGATGATGTCCGGCCGCCCCTCGACCAGCCCGGTCTGCTTGTTGATCGCGATCACCGGCACGATCAGGCCGTCCTCGGCCAGGTGCCGCCGGTCGCGCAGCACCTCGTCGGCCACCTCCCCGACCCCCGGTCCGTCGATGAGCACGCGGCCGGTCGGCACGCGCGCGGCGACCCCGCCCGTCGTGCCGTCGAACCGGAGCAGGTCGCCGTTCTCGGCGATGATCGTCGTCGTCGGCGAGCCGGTTCCGCCGGTGATGCGGTCGGCCAGCCGCACGTAGCGCGATCGCTGGCGGAACTCGCCGTGAATCGGCACGAGGTACCGGGGTCGCACCAGCGAGAGCACCAGCTTCAGCTCTTCCTCGCTGCCGTGCCCCGAGACGTGGACGTGCCGGCTGGCGTCGGTGACGACGTCCGCCCCACGCCGCGCCAGGTGGTTGACCACGCGGTCGATCGCCCGCTCGTTGCCGGGGATCGCGCGCGCCGAGAAGACGACCCGGTCGCCGTGCTCGACGCCGACGTGCCGGTGCGTCGCCAGCGCGATGCGCGACAGCGCCGCCATCGGCTCCCCCTGGCTGCCGGTCGTCACGCACAGGACCTGGCGGGCCGGATAGCTGCGCACGTCGGCCTCGCGGATCAGCACGCCGGGCGGCACCTGCAGGTGCCCCAGATCCTGCGCCACCTGGGCGTGCTCGATCATGCCGCGGCCGACGAACGCGAGCTTCCGGCCAAACTCCACCGCCAGGTTCGCCAGGATCTGCATCCGGTAGATGCTCGTGGCGAACGCCGTGACGACCAACTTGCCCCGCGTGCTCGCAAACAGTTCCTCGAACGTCTCGACGATGTCGTACTCGGAGCCGGTGAACCCGGGCCGCTCGATGTTCGTGCTGTCGGCCAGCAGCACGTGCACCCCCTCCGCGCCCAGCTCGGCGAACCGGTGGAAGTCGAAGTGCTGGCCGTCGAGCGGCGTCTGGTCGATCTTGAAATCCCCCGTGTGCACGACCGTGCCGACCGGGGTCCTGATCGCCAGCGCGAGCGCGTCGGGGATGCTGTGCGTGACGCGCAGGAACTCGATCTCGAGTTCGCCGACCTTGACCCGATCACGCGGCGCGACCGGCACCAGCCGGGCGCCCGCCGCGAGGCCGTGGCGATCGAGCTTCGCCTTGGCCAGCGCCAGCGTCAGCGGCGAGCCGTACACCGGGCCGTCCACGTACCGAAGCACGTGCGCGACGGCGCCCATATGGTCCTCGTGCCCGTGCGTCAGCACGAGCGCGGCGGCTTTGATCTGACGCTGCTCCAGGTAGGCCAGGTCCGGAATCACGAGATCGACGCCCGGCAGCTCCGGGTCCGGGAACATGACGCCGGCATCGATCAGGATGAGCGTGTCGCCCCACGACACGGCCATCATGTTCATGCCGAATTCACCCAGCCCGCCGAGCGGCACGATCTCGAGCGCGGGCGCGCGCGTCTCACCAGGCACTGCGAGAGTCATAAGTGCCGAGCCACGGACAGGTCGAAGAATGAACCCAGCCGGCGATGGCACGCCCCGGCCCGAAGGGACCCCGAGCGCGTCGCCCCGCAAGGGGCCACAGATGCACTACGCAACAGGGTGCCCGGCGGGCGCCAGACGGTCCTGTCTCCGTGGCCGCTGGGAAGGCCGCGGCAGAGTGGAAAGCTGGCGAAACTATAGCACAGCGGGCAGTTAGGCTGAAGCGAAAATGTCCGCGAGGCGACCCAGTTCCGTGAGGCTCAGCGTCTCCGGGCGGCGGCGGCCGTCGATGTCGGCCGCCCGAAGCGCCCCGGCGGCGTCGGTGCCGCGCAAGCCGGCGAAATCCGCCAGCGCGTTGCTCAGCATCTTCCGCCGATGGAGGAAGATGGAGCGCACCAGCGCGTCGAATGTCTCGGCGTCCCGGACGGGCGGATCCGGCGGGTGGTAGGTCAGCCGCACGACGGCCGAATGGACCCTCGGGGCCGGGCGAAAGGCTTCCGGCGGAAGCGCGAGCAGCGGGCGGACCGCCGCGCGCAGTTGCTGGCAGGCCGAGAGCACGCCCCAGTCGCCCGACCCGGGGTCGGCCGCCAGCCGGTCGGCCACCTCGCGCTGCAGCATGACGGTGGCGTCGATGATCCTGGCGCCATGCCTGGCGAGCGCCAGGACCCGGAAGAGGATCGGCGTCGAGATGTTGTAGGGCAGGTTCCCCGCGACGCGCACCGCGCCCGCACCGCTCAACAAGGCTTCGCCCGGGACGCGAAGGAAGTCGGCTTCGAGCACGCGGACGTTCTGCGGCACCCGGGCCGCGAGCGCCGGCGCGAGGTCCCGGTCGATTTCAACCGCGAGGATGCTGCCGACACGGCGGGCCAGCGCCAGCGTGAGCGCGCCGCGGCCGGGCCCGATCTCGACGAACGAGTCGGTCGCCAAAGGCTGGACGGCTTCCACGACCCGATCGACCCAGGACGGATCGAGGAAATGCTGGCCGAACCGCTTGCGGGCCTTCATCGCCCCCGCCCGTCGCCGGTTCCGGGCTCCTCGTCGGTCTCCGGCCCCTCGTCGTCCTCTCCCGAACGGGCGTGCCAGTAGCGGTCCTCGATCGCCTCGAGTTCCTCCTCGCTCAGCCCGAAGTAGTGGCCGACCTCGTGGATGAGCGTCTCGCCGATCTCGGTCACCACCTCGTCGTCGGTGTCGGAGACCTCTTCGATCGGCTCCTGGTAGATGGCGATCCGGTCGGGCAGGACGTTGCCGTGGTCCCAGCGGCGCTCGGTCAGCGGCGTTCCCTGGTAGAGGCCGAAGAGGGTGTCGGGCGGATCGATTTCCATCTCCTCGAGCAATGCTCGGGAAGGCCGGTCTTCCACGACGATCGCGATGTTCCGAAGCTCGCGGCGGAACCGGGCCGGGATCGTGTCGATCGCTTCGGCCACGAGCTGGCGAAAACGCTCGCGGGTCATGACTTCGATCGGCGGCGGGCCGGCGCGGCGCGTCGGGCCTTCGGCGCGGCCGCCCGGCGCCCGGGGACCGGCGCGGCGAACGTCGGGTACGCGTCACAGTCGTCCCGCACCGCGCAGCGATCGCACTCCGGCTTCGGCTTGCACACCCGCCGGCCGTGCAGGATGAAGGTGTCGGAGGCGAGCGTCCACTTCCCGCGCGGCAGCAGCTCGCAGAGCCGCTGCTCGACCGCCTCGGGATCGTCGGAACTGACGAGGCCGATGCGGTTGGTCACGCGGAGGACGTGCCGATCGACGGGCAGACCCGGGACGCCCAGCGCGTGGCCGAGCACCACGTTGGCCGTCTTGCGGCCGACGCCGGGCAGGGTGACGAGCGCCTCCATCGAGGCCGGCACCTCGCCGCCGTGACGCCCCACCAGGGCGTCGGCCATGCCCGCGAGCGCCCGCGCCTTCTGGCGGAAGAACCCGGTCTGGCGGATGAGGCCTTCGAGTTCCGCCATGTCCGACGAGGCCATCGCCCGGGCGTCCGGATACCGCGCGAATAGCGCGGGCGTGACCTGGTTCACGCGCACGTCGGTCGTCTGCGCGGAGAGGATCGTGGCCACGAGCAGCTCGAACGGGTTGCGGTAGTCGAGCTCGGTGTCCGCGTTCGGGTGCTGGCCTTCGAGCTTCTCCAGGACGGCGCGGGCCTGGTCGGGCGTCTTCATGTGGGTCGCCCCGGTCAGTGCACCGGCCCCTTGCCCCAGTTGTCGGGCGGCGTCTGCTCGGAGAGGTTGCGGACGTGCTCCTGGAGGGCCGAGATGAGGCTCGGCACGATCGCCAGCGGAAGGGCGACGGTCGCCCGCACCGGCGCACGCACGATGTGGTTGGCCTCGGCCGCCTGGAGGTCGCGCTCGGTGAGCGGCAGCACCTCGCAGAAGGTCAGCGTGATGTCGAACGGGGTGTGCGCGATGGCGCAGAAGTTCGCGTAGGTGCGCCCTTCCTTCGGCGGGTCACCCGGGACGATGGTGAAGTTGATCTGCTTGGAGTCAGCCATGGCGTCTCGCACTCCCTCGACTGGGGGCGTCAGTACTTCCGCATCACGCCGACCACCACGCCCTGGACCTGGATCTGGTCCGCGGGGATGATGAGCGGCTTCATCGACGGGTTGGCGGGCTGGAGCCGGACGTGCCCGTTCTCGCGGTAGAACTTCTTGAGCGTCACGTCGGTGCTGCCGACGAGCGCGATCACCATCTCGCCGTTCTCGGCCGTCTTGCGGTCTTCGACGATCACGAAGTCGCCGTCGCGGATCTGCTCGTCGATCATCGACTCGCCGCGCACGCGGAGGACGTAGGTGTCGCGCTTCCCGACGAGGTCCTCGGGGACCGCGATCGACTCCGCGGTGGCGATCGCCTCGATCGGCATGCCGGCGGCGACGAAGCCGAGCAGCGGCAGCTCGACCGCGCGGCCGCCCGGCCGCGTCTGCACCAGCTCGACCGACCGGCTCCGGTTCCAGGCCCGCTTGATGAAGCCCTTCTCCTGGAGGTTCGTCAGGTGCTTGTGCACCGTGGCGAGCGACGAGAGGCCGAACCTTCGGCCGATCTCCTCGAGGCTCGGTGCGTAGCCGTGCTGCTGGATGAACTCGTTGAGGTAATCGAGGATTTCTCGCTGGCGCTTGGTCAGAGGCAGCACGGATTCCTCCAGGGTGACCGGGGGCGTCATGATTGTGCGCAAAGGAAAGGCGAAAGTCAAGGGTGAGGGTGGCTCCGTTGCGCGAATCGGGCGCCCGCAGTTAACCTTGAGCGCCCGCCCGGGTCTAAGTGCAGTAGGGACCGGCACGACGCCGGCCCGAGCGACCAACGCGAGGCCAGACGATGGAGAGGGCGGGCACGACCTGCGTGAGCTTCGGATGGCCGGCACCGGCGGCCGTCGCGGCGCCGCGCGAAGGGATGGCGATGGCCCCCGTGCCGACCGAGGATCTCGACGCGCTCGACGACCGCGCGCTCGTCGATGCCTGTCGCGCCGGACGCCGCGAGGCGTTCGATCGCCTGGTCGTCCGCCACCGTCGATCGGTCTACCACCTCTGCTACCGGTTCGTCGCCAACCACGCCGACGCCACCGACCTCACCCAGGAAGTGTTCCTGAGGGCGTTCCGCGCGCTCGGCGGGTTCAAGGGCGAGGCGTCGGTTGCGACGTGGCTCTACCGCATCGCGGTGAACCTGAGCCTGAACAAGGTCGGCGCGCGCGCGCCGCGCACCGAGCCGGTGGAGGATCGGCACCTCCCACCGTCCGCCGAACCCGACGCCATGAGCCGGATGCTCGCCGACGAGCGGGCCGAACGCGTGCGGGCCGCCATCGCCCGGCTGCCCAGGACGCAGCGCGCGACGCTCGTCCTTCGCGTGTACCAGGAGTTGTCGCACCAGGAGATCGCGGCGGTGCTGGGCAGTTCCGTCAGCGCGGTGAAGACGAATTTCTTTCACGCGTTGCGCAGCCTGCGACGCCTGCTGGAGGAAGACCAGTGATGACACACCTGACGCCGGATGAACGGCTGGCCCTCATCGAGGCGGACGACGCCCCGGACCATCCGCACCTCGCGATGTGCGCGCGCTGCCGCGCCGAGGTGGACGAGGGACGGGCCACGCTCGGCGATGCCCGCTCGAGCGAGGTCCCCGATCCGTCGCCGCTGTTCTGGGCGCATCTCTCGGACCGCGTCTCCGAGCGCCTGGCTGCCGAACCGGCCGCGGCGCCTCGCCCGCGTGTCGGGTGGCGCGTGCTCGTGCCGGCGGCGGTCGGCGTCATGGGCGTGATCCTCGCTGTCTGGATCGGGCGAGGGGCGGTTGGAAGACCGGCGGCGCCGGCGCCCGCAATGGCGGCGGAGACGACGATCGGCGCGGTCGGAGACGACCAGTCCTGGTCGATGCTCGTCGATCTGGCGGGCGGGATGGACGTCGATACGCTAAGCGACAGTCTCGGCACATCCGAGGCGGCCGGGTCCGCGAAGGCGGTGTATCAGTTGAACGCCCGGGAGCAGGCCAGCCTGGCCGAGTTGCTGCGGGCGGAATTGGGACAGGCCGGCACCACGGAGTAGCCGGGCGGCCTTTTACAGCAGAGAACGGACCATGAATCTCAAATCACTCGCCCTTGCCGGTTGCCTGGTCATCTCGGTCTCGTGGCCCGCCAGTCCCGTCGAGGCTCGGCAGGCCGGCCCCCAGGGCGGCAGGCAGGCGGGCCCGAGGGCCGGGATGCGGGCCGGCGGCGCGCCGGCCGTCCCGCCGGCCGAGCTGGAGCGATGGCTCGATTCCTACGTCTTGCTCCAGGCCCAGGACACGCTCAAGCTGACCGACGCGCAGTTCCCGAAGTTCGTGCAGCGGCTCAAGGCCCTCCAGGAACTTCGCCGGCAGCACCTGCAGCAGCGGCGGCAGATGCTCGCCTCGATGGCGACGCTCATGAAGGCGACGCCGTTCGACGAGGCCACCGTGCGGGACCGACTGAAGGCGCTGCACGATCTCGACCTCCGGTCGGCCGACGAGCTGCAGAGGGCCCGCGACGCCATCGACGAGCTGCTCGACGTGCGGCAGCAGGCGCGATTCAGGCTGTTCGAGGAAGCGGTCGAGCGCCGGAAGATCGACCTGCTGATGCGGGCGCGCATGCTCGCGGGCGAGAGAGGCCCGGTCGTCCAGCCGCCCATCAAGTAGGCGTGCTACACTCGGGAGCACCCGAGACCAGGGCCCCGATCGAGTGAAGACCCACCGCGCTTCTCCCAGTCGACGCCACCTGCTCGGCCTCGCGGCCGCGCTCTGCGGGGTGGTGTCCGCGGCCGGCGCGGTGCCGCCGCCGACGCGCGAGGACGCGGCGCGGCTGCGGGTGAAGGTCGAGGCGATCGAGCGCAACGCCCTCTCGCGCAGGCCCGCGGCCCTGGTGACGCGCGTCTCCGAACGCGAGGTCAACGCCTACCTGGCGTTCGACGCCGTGAGCGAGCTGCCCGGCGGGTTCACCGACCCGCGCATCACCGTCCTCCCCGATCTGAAACTCTCCGGCACCGCGACGATCGACCTCGATGCGCTCCGCAAGGCGCGCCAGTCGCGCAGCTGGCTCGACCCGCTCACCTATCTCGGGGGGAAGGTCGCCGTCGCCGTGTCCGGCCGGCTGACCAGCTCCAACGGCCTCGCGCGCTTCGCGCTCGACCGGGCCACCGTCGGCGGGATCACGGTGCCGAAGATGCTGGTCCAGGAGCTGGTCACCTTCTATTCCAGGACGCCCGACAACCCCCGCGGCCTGAACCTCGACGACCCGTACCCGCTGCCGGCGCGGATTCGCCAGATCGACATCCGTCCGGGCGAAGCGATCGTCAGGCAGTAGGGCCGTGGACGACTTCCCGTTCTTCGACACGCCGCTGCGCGAGGTGAAGGGCGTCGGCCCGCAGCGCGAGCGGGTCCTGGCCCACGCCGGCCTCCAGACCTTCGGCGACCTGATCTCGCGCCTGCCGTTCCGCTACGAGGACCGCACGTCGTTCCGGCGGGTGGCGGACGCGTCGGAAGGCGAGAAGATCACGGTCGCGGGCGAGCTGCTCAACTGCCGCCTGCGCTGGACCGGCCGCCGGGGCTTCAAGATCTTCGAGGCCGTCGTGCGTGACGACTCGGGCTGCCTGCTGTCGGTCTGGCCCAACCAGCCGTACCGGCAGGACACCCTGCGCGCCCACCAGCGCGTCATCCTCCACGGCCAGGTCGTGCGCTACCGGGGCGTGCTGCAGCTCAGCAGCCCCGACGTCGAGGTCGTCGAGGAGGAGGGCGGCGAGCCGCTTCATTCCCGGCGCATCGTGCCCGTCTACGAGCGCATGGAATCGGTGACGAGCCGGATGCAGCGGGCGATGATCCACGACCTGATCACGCGGCTGCCGGACCAGGTCGAAGACCTGCTGCCAGAAGCGCTGAGAGCCGGCCGCGGGTTCCCCGATCGCCGCACGGCGCTCGTCGAAGCCCACTTCCCGCCGGCCGGCACGCCGGTGGCGTTGCTCGAGGCGGGCCGGTCCGCGGCGCAGACACGCCTGATCTTCGAGGAGTTCTTCCTGTTCCAGTGCGGCCTGGTCTCCCACCGCCTCAGCGGCGATCGCGAGCGCAAGGAGTTCGTCCCCGTCGTCGACGATCGCGTCCGGGCCGCCGCGAAGGCGGTCCTCCCGTTCGCGCTCACGCCGGGGCAGCGCGTCGCGCTCAAGGAGATCGTGGACGACATGCGCCGGCCCTGCCGGATGAACCGGCTGCTGCAGGGCGACGTGGGGGCGGGGAAGACGGCGGTCGCGCTGCTCGCGGCGGTGGTGGCGATCGAGAACCGCCAGCAGGTCGCGGTCATGGTGCCGACCGAGATCCTGGCCGCCCAGCACCGGGAGACGATCGCGCGGTGGTTCGACATCCGCGGCTACCGCTCGGCGCTGCTGACCGGCTCGACGCCGCCAGCCGAGCGCCGCGACACGCTCGCGGGACTGCGCAGCGGCGCGCTGCAGATCGTCGTCGGCACCCACGCGCTCATCGAAGACGACGTCGAATTCGCCCGGCTCGGCCTCGCCGTCGTGGACGAGCAGCACCGCTTCGGCGTCGTCCAGCGGGCCGCCCTGCGCGCGAAGGGGCTGAGCCCGGACGTGCTGGTGATGACGGCGACGCCGATCCCCCGGACGCTGCAGCTCACGGTCTACGGCGGCCTCGACGTTTCGGCGATCCGCGACCTGCCGCCGGGGCGCGTCCCCGTCAGGACCGCCGTCCGTCCGGACGCGCAGCGCGACGAGGTCCACGAGTTCGTCAAGGAGCAGGTGGACCGCGGCCGCCAGGCCTGCATCGTCTACCCGCTCGTCGAGGAATCGGAGAAGATCGATCTCAAGGCCGCGACGGCCATGGCCGACCACCTGGCGCAGGACGTCTTCCAGGCGTATCACGTCGGCCTGCTGCACGGCCGGATGACGCCCCAGGCGAAGGACGAGGTGATGCGCCGGTTCGCCGCCGGCGACATCCACGTGCTGGTGGCGACGACGGTCATCGAGGTGGGGATCGACGTCCCGAACATGACCGTGATGGTGGTCGAGCACGCCGAGCGGTTCGGCCTCTCGCAGCTGCACCAGCTCCGCGGCCGGGTGGGACGCGGCGTGCACGAGTCGCACTGCGTCCTGCTGCACCAGTCGCCGCTGTCGGAAGAGGCCGGGAGCCGGCTCCGGGCGATCGCGGCGACGACCGACGGGTTCGCCATCGCGGAGAAGGACCTCGAACTGCGTGGCGCGGGCGACGTCGCGGGCACGCGCCAGGCCGGCATGCCGACGCTGCGGGTGGGCAACCTGTCGCGCGACGGCGATCTGATGGCCGAAGCCGCCGAAGCGGCGCGCGAGTGGATCGGCCGCGGCGGGCCCGAGGCCGAACGCCTCGAGACGTTTGTTCGGACGCGGTGGCCGCGCCAGTTCGGCCTGATGAGCGTCGGATAAGGCGGCACATGCGGATCATCGCCGGCACGCTGAAGGGACGGCGGCTGAAGGCGCCCGCCTGGGACGGGCTGCGCCCGACGTCCGACCGGCTGCGGGAGACGCTGTTCAACATCCTCGCCGGCCCGGTCGCGGGCGCCTTCGTGCTCGACGGCTACGCCGGCACGGGGGCGGTGGGGATCGAGGCGCTCAGCCGCGGCGCGTCGGGGGTCGTGTTCGTCGAGAGCGACCGGCGCGCGGCGGCGCTCATCGCCGAGAACCTGCGTCACTGCGGCGTCTCCGGCGGCTATGATATTATCCGCGCAGATATCGGGCGGGTGAGCCGGCCGGCCGGTTCGCCGCCGTTCGACGTGATCGTGCTCGACCCCCCGTACGCCGAGACCGACCTGCTGGCGTGCGTCACGTGCGCGGCGCCGTGGCTGGCGGCCGGGGGCGTTCTGGTGCTCGAACACGCGCGCCGCCGAACCTCTCCCCCCAGTGCCGGCCACCTGATCTTGACCAGGGTCGTGCATTCCGGCGACAGCGCGTTGTCGTTCTACCGGCACGGCAGCGCCGATGCTCCCACAGCCGGCGGGACCGGTGCAGCATGAAACACTCCACAGCCCCCAGGGCGGCGCGGCGCGCGACCGAGCACGTGGCCATCTACCCGGGATCGTTCGATCCGATCACCAATGGCCACGTGGACATCATCATGCGCGGCGCGGAGATCTTCGACCGGATCATCGTCGCCATCCTGCACAACCAGGAGAAGGCGCCGTTCTTCACGGTGGAGGAGCGCGTCCAGATGGGGCGCCAGGTGTTCTCCCGCGAGCCGAAGGTCGTCGTGAAGAGCTTCGGCGGGCTGCTCGTCGAGTTCGCCCGCCAGGAGCGCGCCCAGGTCATCGTCCGCGGGCTGCGGGCGATTTCGGACTTCGAGTACGAGTTCCAGATGGCGCTCATGAACCGCCGGCTGGCGCCCGAGATCGAAACCGTGTTCATGATGCCGGCCGAGGCGTACACCTACATCAGTTCCCGGCTGATCCGGGAGGTGTTCGCGCTGGGCGGGCCCATCGCCGGTCTGGTCCCCGAGATCGTCGAAACCCGCATGCGTCGGACCGAGAAAGGCCGCCGTCGGCGGCGGTGAGCCGGGCCCGCACCGGGCCCACGGAGGAATGTCATGGGTGTGAGTCAGTTCGCGCGGGGAATATCCGAATCGCCGACGATGGCGCTGAACGAACGGGCGCGCGTGCTGCGGGAGCAGGGCGAGTCGATCGTGCACCTGGGGATTGGCGAGCCGCAGAACGCGGCGCCGAAGACGGCCGTCGACGCGGCGTCCGCCACGCTGGCCGCCGGCAAGATCAAATACACCCCGACGACCGGGGTGCCGTCGTTCAAGAAAGCCATCATCCGTTATACCGAGACGAATTACGGCCGGACCGTCAGCCCGAAGAACGTGATCGTGTGCTCGGGCGCCAAGCAGGCGATCTTCAACGCCCTCTGGACGATTCTCGACCCGGGTGACGAGGTGATCCTGCTGGCGCCGTACTGGGTGAGCTATCCGGAGATGGTGAAGATGTGCCGGGCCGTCCCGGTGGTCGTGACCCCGCGCCCCGGGTCGCTGACGCCCGAGGTCGACGAGATCGTGAAGGCCGTGACGCCGCGCACGCGGGCGATCATCGTCAACAGCCCGAACAACCCGTCGGGGATGGTCTTCACGCGCGAGATGATCGGCGCGCTAGTGCAGTTCTGCGAAGAGCGCGGCATCCACGCGATCATGGACGACATCTACCACAAGCTGGTGTTCGACGGCGTCACCGCGCCCTCGTGCTACGAGTTCACCACGCGCGAGACCAATGCCAGCAGCCTGATCGTCGTCAACGGCATCGCGAAGACGTACGGGATGACCGGGTTCCGGATCGGCTGGGCCATCGCGAGCGAGGAGATCGTCGGCGCGATGGGCACGCTCCAGTCGCAGACGACCTCCTGCACGTCGAGCCTGTGCCAGGCGGGCGCGGAAGGGGCCCTGCTCGGCCCGCAGGACGAGGTCGAATCGCTGCGCCGGTGCATGGAGAAGAACCGAGACCTGATCGTCGCCGAGCTGGGCACGATCGCGGGCGTGAAGGTCGTCAAGCCGTCCGGCACTTTCTACTGCCTGCCCGATTTCAGCGGGTGCTACCGCGACGGGATCGGGCACGGCTCGCACGACCTGGCGATGTTCCTGCTCTCGAAGGCGCGGGTCGTCACCGTGCCGGGCAAGGACTTCGGTCTCGAAGGGCACCTGCGCCTGAGCTACGCCGGCAGCACGGCGGACGTGGTGGAAGGCATGAAGCGGGTCCGCTGGGCGCTCGATCCGGCGGCCCCGAAGGAGATCCAGATCGGCGACAAGACGGTCACCCGGAACTGGCTGTAGTCGCCGGCGCAGGAGACGCGAGCCGTGAAGCTCCCCCCGACGTTCGTCTCCGATCTCGAGCAGGTTGTCGGCGCCGCCTTCGTCACCCGTGACGAGGCGGCGCGGACCGCCTACGGCCAGGACGGCCTCAAGGCCCCGCGGCTTCCGGACGTCGTCGTCATCCCGGGCAGCACGAGCGAGGTGGCGGCCGTGGCCGAGAGCTGCCACCACCAGCACGTGCCGCTCTACGTCCGCGGCGGCGGGACCGGCTACAGCGGCGGCGCGGTGCCGGTGCGCGGCGGCGTGCTGATGTCGATGGAGCGGTTCAACCGCATCCTCGAGATCGACGAGCGCAACCTGCTGGTCGTGACCGAGCCGAACGTGGTGACCGCCCGCCTCCAGGCCGAGGTCGAGAAGGTCGGCCTCTTCTATCCTCCCGACCCCGCGAGCCTCGACGAGTCGGTCATCGGCGGCAACATCGCCGAGTGCGCCGGCGGACCGAGGGCGTTCAAGTACGGGACCACGAAGCGCTACGTGCTCGGCCTCGAAGTGGTGCTGCCCACCGGGGACGTGATCCGCACCGGCTCGAAGGCGGTCAAGAGCGTCGTCGGATACGACCTCACGCAGCTGATGGTGGGGTCCGAAGGCACGCTGGGGATCGTCACCCAGGCCGTGCTGCGCCTCATCCCGAAGCCGCCGGCGCACGTGACGCTGCGCGCCACCTTCGACAGCATCGACGCGGCGGTCGAGGCGGTGGACGCGCTGATCCAGGCGCGGGTCGTGCCGGCGACGATCGAACTGGTGGACGGCGAGTGCCTGGCGGCGGTGCGCCGCTACCTCGGCGGGGAGGAGTTGGCCCCGGCCGGCACGGCGGGCCTGCTGATCCTCGAGGTGGACGGGATGCCGCACGCCGTGACCGACGAGGCGCGCCTGGTCGAGGCGGCGTGCCGGGCGGCGGGCGCCACCGAGGTGCTCCGCGCCGCGGGTGAGGAAGAGCGCCAGGCTATTTGGCGCGTCCGGCGCGAACTCTCACCGGCCTTGCGCACGATCGCATCGATGAAGCTGAACCAGGACGTCGTGGTCCCGCGCGGCCGGGTGCCCGAACTCTTCCGCCTGATCGCCGACCTCGGCCGCGAGTACGACGTGCGGATCCCGTGCTTCGGCCACGCGGGCGACGGCAACATCCACGTCAACATCATGGTCGACGGCCAGGACGCGGCCGCGGTGGAGCGGGCCCGGCAGGCGCAGCGGCGGCTGTTCGAGGGCGTCGTGGCGCGGGAGGGGTCGATCAGCGGCGAGCACGGCATCGGCTACACCAAGGTCCCGTTCGTGTCGCTCGAGCTGTCGCCGGAAGTGGTGGCGCTCTCCAAGCGGATCAAGCAGGCCTTCGACCCCCACGGCATCCTGAACCCGGGGAAGATCTTTCCCGAGTGACGCTGTCGTTCTCTTGGCCGACCGCCGGCAGCCTTCGGCCGGCAGCCGGGCGCCGCGCTATACTGCGAATATGCCCCGTATTGTTGCCGTCGTCGGCGCATCGTCGGATCGCCACAAGTTCGGGAACAAGGCCCTCCGGGCGTTCCGCGACCGCGGCGATACCGTCATCCCGATCAACCCGAAAGAGCCGGAGGTCGAAGGGGAGAAGAGCTACAAGTCCGTCCTCGACGTGCCCGGCCCGATCGACATGGTGACGATGTACGTCGCGCCGGCGGTGGGCGTGAAGCTCCTGGATGAGATCGCCAGGAAGGGTGTTACCGAGGTGTGGCTCAATCCCGGGGCGGACAGCCCAGAGGTCGTCGAGCGCGCGAAGGCACTCGGCCTCACCCCGATCGTCGCCTGCAGCATCGTCGGCATCGGGAAGAGCCCCTCAGCGTACTGAAGGCTCAAGGCTCAGATAGGATGAAGCGGCCGATCTCCTCAGCGTGGTAGCGTGACCGCTCCACAGTTGAGTAACGCGCTCAAGGCGCAGAGAGGAGATCGACCGTGCAGCATATTGGCATCGATCTACACAAACGGGAAAGTCAAATCTGCTGGCTGGACGACGCGACGGGGGAGGTGCGGCAGCAGCGGATCCAGACCCGGCGGGACCGGTTTGAGGCCATGCTGGGCCACCAGGCGCCGGGCCAGGTCCTGATCGAGGCCAGCACGGAGAGCGAGTGGGTGGCGCAGGTGGTGGAGGGGCTGGGGCATCGGGTGTGGGTGGTGGACCCGAGTTACGCGCCGATGTATCCGCGTCGACGCGGAGGGCGACACAAGAATGACCCCCGGGACGCGGCGGCGTTGGCGGAGGCGAGTCTGCGGGGCACGTATCGGCCCGTGCATCGGGTGTCGCGCGGACGGCGGGTGGTGCGGGAGGCGCTGACGGTGCGGGAGGCGCTGGTCCGCACGCGCACGCGGCTGATCGCGACGCTGCGGGCGGCGGTGCGGGCGGAGGGGCTGCGGGTGGCGTCAGGCGCCGCGGAGGGGTTTGCGGCGCGACTGCGGGCGGTGGCCCTCCCGCCGGATCTCGCGGCGACGGTGGCGCCGTTGCTGATGGTGCTGGACGGGCTAGAGGTCGCCCTGGCGGGCGCCGACGCGCAACTGGCCGCGCACGTCGCGCAGGATGCGGATATGCAACGCCTGCAGACGGCCCCGCGCATCGGGCCGGTGACGAGCGCGGCGTTCGTGGCGACGCTGGATACGCCGACGCGGTTTACGCACGCCGGGCAGGTGGTGAGCTATCTGGGGCTGGCGCCGAGGGACGACAGCAGCGGGGATCGGCGGCGCGCGGGCCATATCAGTAAAGCCGGCCCGTCGCGTCTGCGATGGCTGTTGGTGCAAGCGGGCTGGGGCATCCTGTGCGGCCGCGAGACCCAGGACTGGCCGCTCCACACGTGGGCCGTGGCCTTGGCCGCGCGCCGGGGGAAGCGGATCGCCGCGGTGGCGCTGGCGCGGCGGTTGGCGCGCATCCTCTATGCGATGTGGCGCGATGGGACCGCGTTTGACCGGACCGCCCCACGGACGAGGACGGACGCGGGCGCCCTGGCGGCGTAGACCCGGCGACTCGCGGGGACGCTTGGCGACGACACCGGGGGCGTCATCCGGGGGTGAGCGCGAGTGAGCCCGTGACAGACGGTCAGTGTCGAGGCTCAGATGGCGCCGCCCCCGCTCTCGGACCTTCTCATGTGCCGGCGGCCACGGCCGCCCATGCTGAGCACGAATAGAAGGGTGAGACACGCTCGCGGATCGAGCGTACTCGACAGGTGAGCCCACGGCGTGGATGCCCCGGCGGCCGTGCGCGCGCGCCTCACCCGCCCGCGGGTGAGGGGTGAGCCGCGCGCTCACTGGACGTTTGTCTTCGGGGGGAACGCACGCGAGGACACGACGAGCGGAACGGACGAAATCCACCGCTTGACGCGAGAGGCCGCTTCATAGAAGGGCTCAAGGCTCAAGGCCGTGAGACGTAGGGCGCTGGACGCAAGGCGTAAGGCGTAAGGCGCAGGGCGCAAGCCGGTTATTGACAGAGAGGCGACCGTCTCTCTATACTGTTAGGCAATAAGCCTCTCCCCGTTTCGTGGCCCGCGGGGGCCTTCAACCCCGCCGTTCCAGTATCCACAACCTTCCTGAGTCAGCTGCAGATCACACACTATGCCAAGCAACAACAAGCGCCAGCCCATGTCGGCGCGCGGGTCGAACGGCCAGACAGCGACAGTGCCGGTTGAGTCCCCGGCGACGGCCGAACCCCAGGACCCGTCCACTCCGACCCCTCCGACCACGGCCACCACGACCACCCGGCGTGCTGGCGAAGGGCTCAACATCGGCGAACTGAAGGACATGAGCATCCAGAAGCTCACCCAGATCGCCAAGGATCTCAACGTCGCCGGCGCGACCGGGATGCGCAAGCAGGAGCTGATCTTCCAGATCCTGAAAGCGCAGACCGAGCAGAGCGGGTACATCTTCTCGGAGGGCGTGCTCGAGGTGCTGCCCGACGGGTTCGGGTTCCTCCGCGCCCCCGACTACAACTACCTGCCCGGCCCCGACGACATCTACGTGTCCCCCTCGCAGATCCGCAAGTTCGACCTGCAGACGGGCGACACGGTTTCGGGTCAGATCCGGCCGCCCAAGGAAGGGGAGCGCTACTTCGCGCTCATCAAGGTCGAGGCCGTCAACTTCGAGCCGCCGGAGCAGGCGCGCGACAAGCTGTTCTTCGAGAACCTCACGCCGCTCTACCCGCAGGAGATGTGCAAGCTCGAAACGCAGAGCGACAACCTGTCGGGGCGCGTCATGGACCTGATGACGCCGATCGGCAAGGGGCAGCGCGGCCTGATCGTGGCGGCGCCGCGCACCGGCAAGACGATGCTGCTCCAGAGCATCGCGCAGTCGGTGGCGGTCAACCACCCCGAGGTGTACCTCATCGTGCTGCTCATCGACGAGCGGCCCGAAGAGGTGACGGACATGCAGCGGTCGGTGGACGGCGAGGTCATCTCCTCGACGTTCGACGAGCCGGCGCAGCGGCACGTCCAGGTGGCCGAGATGGTGATCGAGAAGGCCAAGCGGCTGGTCGAGCACAAGAAGGACGTGGTCATCCTGCTCGACTCGATCACGCGTCTCGCGCGCGCCTACAACACCGTCATCCCGCCGTCGGGCAAGGTGCTCTCGGGCGGTCTCGACTCGAACGCGCTCCAGAAGCCGAAGCGGTTCTTCGGCGCGGCGCGCAACATCGAGGAGGGCGGGTCGCTGACGATCATCGCCACGGCGCTGGTCGACACCGGCTCGCGCATGGACGACGTCATCTTCGAGGAGTTCAAGGGGACGGGCAACATGGAAATCCACCTGGACCGCAAGCTGGTGGACAAGCGCGTGTTCCCGGCCATCGACATCCAGAAGAGCGGCACGCGGAAGGAAGAGCTGCTGCTCGCGCGCGAGGACCTCAACCGCGTCTGGGTGCTCCGCAAGGTGCTCAACCCGCTCTCGCCGGTCGAGGCGATGGAACTGCTGCTCGACAAGATGTCGAAGACCAAGTCGAACGCCGAGTTCCTCAACGCGATGCAGAAGATGGGGTAGGGCCATCGGCTCGCGACTGGCGGCTTGCGGGCGAACTGAGATCTTCAGATGGCGCAGGGCTTGATGGCGTAGGGCTTGATAGCGCAGGGCTTTAGCCCTGCGCCGAAAGCGGTTCACGATCGACAGACCTGAGGGGCCGGGCGCGGCGTGCGCCGGCCCCTTTTCAGTTTCTGTCGAGGCGGATGGACCGCCTCGGTATTGCCCCACGGTAGGTAGGACACCGCCGTCGCAGCAAGTGCGCCGACGCGAAGGGCTTACGGGCCTCTTCGCTTGGCTCGCAGTGAAGTACCGCTATGCCTTGGGCCCTGAGCCCTGAGCCCCCTGTTCGACCAGGCCCCGCAGTTCCTCCCCCTCGATCACTTCCTTCTCGAGCAGCCGGCGGGCGACCAGGTCGAGCGTCTGGCGGCGCTCGCCGAGCAGCGCCCGCGCGCGCCCGTGCGCCGCGTCCACGATCCGCCGGACCTCGGCGTCGATCTCCCGCGCGGTGTCCTCGGCGTACTGGCCCCGCTCGTTGCCGAGCGGCACGTCGAGGAACCGGTTTCGCGAGTGGCCGTCGAACGAGACGGCGCCCAGCTTCTCCGACATCCCGAACTCGGTGACCATGGCGCGCGCGATGTCGCTCGCGCGCTGCAGGTCGTTCTGCGCGCCCGTGGAGATGTCGCCCATCGCCAGTTCCTCGGCGGTGCGGCCCGCCAGCAGCACCGCGATCTGGTCGAGGAGCGCCGTGCGGGTCATCAGGTAGCGGTCCTCGAGCGGCAGCTGCATCGTGTAGCCGAGCGCGCCGAAGCCGCGCTGCACGATCGAGATCTTGTGCACGGGGTCGAGGCCGGGGATCACGGTGGCGACGATCGCGTGGCCCGACTCGTGGTAGGCGATGATCTCGCGTTCCCGGTCGTTCATCACCCGCTTCTTCTCGAGTCCCGCGATCGTGCGATCGATCGCCTCGTCGAACTCTGACATCTCGACGTGCGGCTTGTTGCGGCGCGCCGCGAGCAGCGCCGCCTCGTTGACCAGGTTCGCGAGATCGGCGCCGGCGAAGCCGGCCGTCCGCGCGGCGACGATCTTCAGGTCGACCGCGGGGTCGATCTTGACGCCGCGGGCGTGGATCGCGAGGATCGCCTCGCGGCCCCGCACGTCGGGCTTGTCGACCAGGACCTGCCGGTCGAACCGGCCGGGGCGGAGCAGGGCGGGGTCGAGCACCTCGGGCCGGTTGGTCGCGGCCATGATGATCACGCCCTTGCGGGCGTCGAAGCCGTCCATCTCGGCGAGCAGCTGGTTGAGCGTCTGCTCGCGCTCCTCGTGGCTGCCGAGCGCGCTCTGGACGCGGGCCTTGCCGAGCGCGTCGAGCTCGTCGATGAACACGATGCAGGGCGCCTTGGCCTCGGCCTGGTGGAAGAGGTCGCGCACCCGCGCCGCGCCGACGCCGACGAACATCTCGACGAACTCCGACCCGCTGAGGCTGAAGAACGGCACGTGCGCCTCGCCGGCCACGGCGCGCGCCAGCAGCGTCTTGCCCGTGCCCGGAGGCCCGACGAGCAGCACCCCCTTCGGGATCCGGCCGCCGAGCTGCGTGTACTTCCGCGGCGTCCTCAGGAACTCGACGATCTCCTTCAGCTCGTCCTCGGCTTCGTCCACCCCCGCCACGTCGGTGAACATCACCTTCACGTCGTCTTCCGCGTAGATCTTCCCGCGGCTGCGCGCGAACGACATCACGCCGCCCTCCGCGCTGCTCATCCGGCGGAAGAAGAAGCTCGAGACCCCGATGATGAGCAGCAGCGGCAGGACCCAGCTGAGCAGGTCCCCCCAGTGGCTGGCCGCCTCGCCGGTGAACTTGATCTTGTGCGCCTCGAGATCCTCGACGAGCTTCGGGTCCTCGACGCGCGTGGTGACGAACGCGCGCGACTTGGCGTCGGCCGCGGGCTCCTTCAGCTGGCCGCGGATCGACTGGTCGCCGACGGTGACCTCGGTGACCTTGTCCTGCGCCACCAGCGTCTTGAACTCGCTGTAGGGAATCGTCTGCCCGCTCGGCATGAAGAGGTACGTCTGCACGAGCGCGAGCACCAGGAACAGCGCGAGCAGGTACCACGTGGACTGCACGGGGCGCGGCGGCACGGGCCGGCGCGCCCCGGCCGGGTCCTTCCGCGGTTTGGGGAGACGGGGTGTCTTCAGTGGTGACACGGGTGCTCCTTCACGCCTTCCTGAACGAGAGGCCGGTGCCGTCGGCGTCGGCCACGACCTGGTCCCCCTCGCCGAACCGGCCCTGCAGCACGTCGAGCGCCAGCGGGTCGAGCAGGCGCCGTTGCAGCGTCCGCTTGAGCGGGCGCGCGCCGTAGGTCGGGTCGTAGCCTTCGGCCACCAGCTGGGCCTTCGCCCGGTCGGTCAGCCGCACGTGAATCTTGCGCGCTTCGAGCCTCGCCATCAGCCCGCGAAGCTGGATGTCGACGATCTTCGCGAGGTGCTCGCGGCTGAGCGGGTGGAAGACGATGACGTCGTCGATCCGGTTGAGGAACTCCGGAGGGAAGTGCGCCCGGAGCGCATCCATCACCAGCCGCCGCGTCCCCTCGTCGAGATCGCTCGCCTCCCGCGTCGCGCGCCCGGCGATGAACTGGCTGCCCAGGTTCGAGGTCATGATCACGACCGCGTTCTTGAAGTCGACCGTGCGCCCCTTCCCGTCGGTCAGCCGCCCGTCGTCGAGCAGCTGGAGGAGGACGTTCAGCACCTCCGGGTGCGCCTTCTCGATCTCGTCGAAGAGGATCACGGCGTAGGGCCGCCGCCGCACGGCCTCGGTCAGCTGGCCGGCTTCCTCGTACCCCACGTACCCCGGCGGCGCCCCGATGAGGCGCGACACGGTGTGCTTCTCCTGGTACTCGGACATGTCGATCCGGATCATGGCCTGGTCGGAATCGAACAGGAACTCCGCGAGCGCGCGGGCCAGCTCCGTCTTGCCGACCCCGGTCGGGCCGAGGAAGACGAAGGTGCCGAGCGGCCGGTTCGGGTCCTGGAGCCCGGCGCGCGCGCGCCTGATCGCGTTGGCGACGGCCGCGACCGCGGCATCCTGGCCGACGACGCGCGCGTGGAGGCGATCCTCCATGTGCACCAGCTTCTGGACCTCGCCCTCCATGAGCCGGCTCGCCGGGATGCCGGTCCACTTGCTCACCACCTCGGCGATGTCCTCCTCGTCGACTTCCTCCTTGAGCATCCGCTTGTCGCGCTGCAGGGTCGCCAGGCGGGCCTCGGCGGCCTGGATCTCCCGGGCCGCCTGGGGGATCCGTCCGTACTTCAGCTCCGACGCCTTCGCGTAATCGCCCGCGCGCTCGGCGGCATCGACCGCGTGCCCGAGTTGCTCCTGCTCCTCCTTCAGCGTGCGCGCGGCCTGGATCGCCTCCTTCTCCTGCTTCCAGTGGCTGGCGAGCGTCGTCCGCTCCTCCTTGAGATCGGCCAGCTCCTTCTCGAGGCGCCCGAGCCGCTCCTTCGAGGCCTTGTCCTTCTCCTTGCGCAGGTTGTTGGCCTCGACCTCGAGCTGCGTGATCCGCCGCTCCACCTCGTCGAGTTCCACCGGCATCGAGTCGATCTCCATCCGGAGCTTCGAGGCCGCTTCGTCCATCAGATCGATCGCCTTGTCGGGCAGGAAGCGGTCCGCGATGTACCGCTGCGCGAGCACCGCCGCGGCGACCAGCGCGGCGTCCTTGAACCTGACGCCGTGGTGGATCTCGTAGCGCGTGGCGAGGCCGCGCAGGATGCTGATCGTGTCCTCGACGGTCGGCTCGCCGACCAGGACCGGCTGGAAGCGGCGTTCGAGGGCCGCGTCCTTCTCGATGTACTTCCGGGTACTCGTCGAGCGTCGTCGCCCCAATCGTGTGCAGTTCGCCGCGCGCCAGCATCGGCTTGAGCATGTTCGACGCGTCGATCGACCCCTCGGCCGCGCCGGCGCCGACGACCGTGTGCAGTTCGTCGATGAAGAGGATGACCTGTCCGGCCGAGTCGGTGATCTCCTGGAGGACCGCCTTCAGCCGCTCCTCGAACTCCCCGCGGTACTTCGCGCCGGCCACGAGGGCGCCGAGGTCGAGGCCGACGATCCGCTTGTTGCGGAGCCCCTCGGGCACGTCGCCGCGGACGATCCGCCGGGCCAGCCCCTCGACGACGGCCGTCTTGCCGACGCCGGGCTCGCCGATGAGCACCGGGTTGTTCTTCGTGCGGCGGGAGAGGACCTGGATCACGCGCCGGATTTCCTCGTCGCGCCCGATGACCGGGTCCAGCCGGTCCTTGCGCGCCAGTTCCGTCAGGTCGCGCCCGTACCGTTCGAGCGCCTGGTACTTGCCCTCCGGGTTCTGGTCCGTCACCCGCTGGCTGCCCCTGACCGACGCGAGCGCCTCGAGCACGCGGTCCGACGACACGCCGTGATCGTGGAGCAGCCGCGCCGCCTCGTCGTCGGCGCCGCCGGCGGACAGCGCGAGCAGCAGGTGCTCGGTGCTCACGAACTCGTCCTTCATGCGCCGGGCCTCGGCCTGCGCCATCTCGACGATCGCGGCGAGGCGGGGCGAGAGCGCGGGCGTGGCGCCGCCGCGGACCTGCGAGCGCCGCGCGAGGGCGGCCCTCGCCGCGCCGGCGAGGCGCCCCGGGTCGACGCCCAGCTTGCGCAGGACCTCGGGCACGATCCCCTCGGGCTGCTCGATCAAGGTGACCAGCAGGTGCTCGGGATCGACCTGCGCGTGGTTCATCTGCAGCGCAAGCTGCTGCGAACCGACCAGCGCCTCCTGTGCCTTCTCCGTGAACGTGTTGAGGTCCATGTCCGGATCCTGTTAACCGAGCTTCGCCAGTTCCTCGTAGTGCCGCCGCTGGTCGGGCGTCAGGTGGCGGGGCAGCGCCACGGTGACCGCGGCGTACAGGTCGCCGCGCTCGGCGGGCTTGCCCAGCGCCGGCATGCCGTGCCCCTTCAGCCTGAAGACCTGGCCGTTCTGCGTCATCGGCGGGATCTTGAGGCGCAGCGGCTTGTTGCCGACCGTCGGGACCTCCGCCTCGCCGCCGAGCACCGCCGTCGTGACCGGCACGGTGACCTGCGTGTGCAGGTCGCGCCCCCGGCGCTCGAACCCCGGGTGCGGCGCCAGGCGGACCCGGAGGTAGAGATCACCGGATCGCCCGCCCGAGGCGCCGTGCTCGCCCTCACCCGGCACGCGGACGCGCGACCCGTCGCCGACGCCCGGCGGGATCCGCACGTCCACCGACCGCGTGTGCCCCTCCTGCTTGATCGACAGGCGGCGCATCGCGCCGCGCATCGCGTCCTCGAGCGAGAGTTCAATCTCGTCCTCGACGTCCCGGCCGACGCGGGCGCGGGCGCCGCGGCCCGCGCGGCCGCGGTGCTCGCTCGTCGGCCCGCCGCCGAAGAAGGCCTGGAAGAAGTCCGAGAACGGGTTGGCGTCGCCGAACACGCTGCGCAGTTCCTCTTCGTCGACCGCGCGGAACCCGCCCGGGCCGCCGCCGCCCGCCGTCCACCGGGCGTCGCCGAAGGGGGACTGGCCCGCCTGCTCTGCCTGCTCGTACTGCCGCCAGTTGGCGCCCAGTTCGTCGTACTTCTTCCGCTTCTCCGGGTCGCCGAGCACCTCGTAGGCCTCGTTGATCTCCTTGAACTTCGACTCGGCCGCCTTGTCGCCCGGGTTGACGTCCGGGTGGAACTTGCGGGCCAGCTTGCGGTAGGCCTGCTTGATCTCCTTGGCGGAGGCGGTCTTCGCGAGGCCGAGCGTCTGGTAGTAGTCCCTGAATTCCATGCCGTCAGCCCTTCCCGTCCTCGCGGCCGAGGCCGACAATCTCGCACAGCCGCTCGAGCTCGCGCTCGAAGCGGCGCCTGGCGTCCGGGCGGGCGGCCGCCGGGCCGCCCAGCCGGCGCATCCGCTCGACCGAGTCGGCCACCGACAGCAGGCGCTCCACGCCCGCGAGGTTGATGCCCATCTCGTCGACCAGGTGCTTGATGAGCCGCAGCCGTTCCAGCTCGTCGCCGGAGTAGACGCGCATGCTGCCGACCGTCCGCGTGGGCTGCACGAAGCCGAGACGCTCGTACTTGCGGAGCGTCTGCGGGTGCATGCCGAGCAGGCGCGCGGCGCCGCTGATGAAGTACAACTCCCGAGTGATCCTCATGACACCCTGCCAGAAGCTGCTACAGAACGAATATAGGCATTGATACAGCGTATGTCAACGTGCGGCGCCCGCCGGCGCCCTGCTGACGGTTCGCTCGCCGCGCCGTCCCGGGAGGGTAGAATGGATGCTCGCGGCCGACAGCGGGCCGCCGTGAGGCTGCGTGAACATCCAGGGCTACGACTTCGTCGTCATCGCCATGCTCGTGGTCCTCGAGGGGCTGCTGAGCGCCGACAACGCCATGGTGCTGGCGGTGCTCGCGCTCGGGCTGCCCAAGCACCAGCGCAAGCGGGCGCTGCGCTACGGGATCGTGGGCGCGTTCGCGTTCCGGTCGGTGGCGCTGTTGTTCGGCCTCTACCTGATCGGCCTCAGCCTGGTGAAGCTGGCCGGGGCCCTCTACCTCCTGTACCTGCCGTTCCGCCACTTCTTCGGCGAGAAGCCGGCGGAGGGACGGCGGGCGATCCCCGAGGCGCGGCCCTGGCTCGGGCTGTCCGCGTTCTGGGCGACGGTCGTGAAGGTGGAGCTGACCGACATCGTCTTCGCGGTCGACTCGATCGTGGTGGCCGTGGCGATGTCGCAGAAGGGCTGGGTGGTGCTCTCGGGCGGCATCCTCGGCATCATCGCGATGCGCCTGGTGATCGGCCAGCTGCTCAGCGTCGTCGAGCGCTATCCGGCGCTGGTCGACGGGGCGTTCGTCATCATCACGTGGGTCGGGATCCGGCTCCTGATCCAGTACCTCCACCAGGTCGGTGTCGTGTCGTGGGACGTGCCCGAGTGGCTCGGCTACGGGCTCATCGTCGCGATCTTCGTGGCCGCGCTCGCGTGGGGCCGCCACGAAGAACGGCGGAAGGGAAGAAGGGAAAAGGCCTGATTGTCATGAATTTCCGCACGATTATCGAACCGTTCCGCATCAAGTCGGTCGAGTCGGTCAAGTTCACGCGGCGCGAGGATCGCGAGACGGCGCTGCGCGAGGCGGGCTTCAACGTGTTCCGCCTGCGCGCGGAGGACGTGCTGATCGACCTGCTCACCGACTCGGGGACCGGCGCCATGTCGTCCGCGCAGTGGGGCGCCCTGATGCAGGGCGACGAGTCGTACGCCGGCAGCCGGTCGTTCTACCGGTTCGAGTCCGTCGTCCGCGACCTCACGGGCTTCCGCCACATCATCCCGACGCACCAGGGGCGCGCCGCCGAGCGGATCCTGTTCCACACCGTCCTCAAGCCGGGCATGGTCGTGCCGAACAACAGCCATTTCGACACGACGAGGGCGAACATCGAGGTGGAGGCGTGCGAGGCGCGCGACCTGGTGATCGCCGAGGGCAAGGTGCCGGCGCTGCTGCACCCGTTCAAGGGGAACGTGGACCTGGCGGCGCTCGAGCGGACGCTGCAGGAGGACGGGGCCCGCATCCCGCTCGTGATGGTCACCGTCACCAACAACTCCGGCGGGGGGCAGCCGGTGTCGCTCGAGAACCTGCGGCGCGTGCGGGCGCTGTGCGACCGCTACAAGAAGCCGTTCTTCCTCGACGCGTGCCGCTTCGCCGAGAACGCCTACTTCGTCAAGATCCGGGAGGACGGGCAGTCGCACCGCACGCCGAAGGCGATCGCGCAGGAGATGTTCTCGCTGGCCGACGGCTGCACGATGTCGGCCAAGAAGGACGGCCTGGCGAACATCGGCGGCTTCCTGGCGATGAACGACGACGCCTGGGCCGAGGCCGCGCGCAACCTGCTGATCCTGACCGAGGGGTTCCCGACCTACGGCGGCCTGGCGGGCTACGACCTCGAGGCGATCGCGCGAGGGCTCGAGGAAGTGGTGGAGGAGCCGTACCTGCGCTACCGCATCCGGTCCACGGAGTACCTCGGCGACAAGCTGGCGGCGGCCGGCGTGCCCGCCATCAGGCCGTCGGGAGGCCACGCGATCTACCTGGACGCGCGGGCGATGCTGCCGCACATCCCGCCGCTCCAGTATCCCGGCATCGCGCTGGCCAACGCGCTCTACGTCGAGGCGGGGATCCGCGGCGTCGAGATCGGCACGGTGATGTTCGGCCTGCACCCGGACGGCACCGAGTCGCCGGGCGCGATGGACCTGGTGCGGCTGGCGATCCCGCGGCGGGTCTACACGCAGTCGCACATCGACTACGTGGCCGAGGGGGTCATCGAGGTGGCGCGCCAGAAGGACAGCTTGCGCGGGTACCGGATCGCGTCGGCGCCGACGGTGCTGCGGCACTTCACGGCGCGGTTCGAGCCGCTCTAGGGCGCGGCGTGCGCCCCCGGAAGCAAGAAGGGCAGGACCCGGGTCCTGCCCTTCTCGTCGATCTCGCCGGCGGGCGCGTTGCGCCCGGCCTACATCAGGATCTCGACCTTCCCCTTGCCCTTGAGCTGCTCGACGTAGGCGGCGGTCTTCTCCTGCATCTTCTGCTGCTTGAGGAACTGCTCGACCTGCGTCTTCACTTCCGCCAGCGGCACGGTGCGGCCCGCGCGGCGGGCGATCATCTTGATGATGTGGAAGCCGAACGGCGACTCGACGACGGCGCTCACCTGGCCGGGCTGGCCGAGCGCGAAGGCCGCCTGCTCGAACGCCGGCACGGTCTGGCCCTTGGGGACGAACCCGAGGTCGCCGCCGTTGGCCGCGCTGCCCGGATCCTGCGAGTGCTGCTTGGCGAGCGCGGCGAAATCGCCGCCCTTCCGGATCTGGGCGAGCACGCTCTCGGCCTCGGCCTTGGCCTTCTGCTTGGCGGCGGCGTCGGCGTTCTCGGGCGTCCGGATCAGGATGTGCGCGACGTGGACGGCCTCGGGCTCCTGGAACTTGTCCGGGTTCTTCGTGTAGAACTCGGTGACCTCCGCGTCGGTCACCGTCGCGGTCGGCCCGATCTTCGTCTCGACGACCTTCATCGCCTCGAGCTGCTGCCGGATCTCGGTCTTGAGCCGGTCCGGCGTCATCTGCCGCTGCGCGAGCGCGGCGACGAAGGCCTGCTCGTTGGGGAACTGCTTCTTGATGTCGGCGATGCGGCCATCCACGTCGGCGTCCGGCACCGTGATCTTCAAGGCGGCCGACTCCTGCGAGAGCAGCTTGAGGGCCACGAGCTGGTCGAGCAGCTGGCGGTAGATCGCGTCGCGACGGTCGGCGGGCACCGGGCCGCCGGCCTGGCCCTCGACGGTCTTCACGGCGCGCTCGAACTCGCCGCGGTCGATCGCGAGGCCGTTCACCCGCGCGACGATCTCGGGCAGCTGCGCGGGCACGGGCTTGACGGCGGCCGCCGGCGCGCCGGCCGTGCCGGCGGCCGGCTTCGGGGTCTCGGCAGGGGCCTTCTTGCAGGCCGCTACGACGGCCACGGCTATCAGGATCATCGCAAGACGAGTCTT
Source organism: uncultured Acidobacteriota bacterium (assembly GCA_963776495.1). GTDB lineage: Bacteria > Acidobacteriota > Vicinamibacteria > Vicinamibacterales > Fen-181 > FEN-299. The sequence continues at coordinate 1,448,553 of CAVZMW010000006.1, forward strand.
CACAACGTAACCTCTCTGTGTATGGTCGGGATCGAGGCTGCGCGCGGGGGACGCACGCCGCGCGCCCCCTCGTGCCCCGTCGCTGCTCGGGCGGGAATGCGCCGGGTTACCAACGCGGCTCGCGCCGGGGGCCACGCCCGTTGCCGCCGCCGCCGCCGCCGAATCCGCCGCGGCCGCCGCCGAATCCCCCCGAATGCTCGGGCTTCGGCTTGGCCTCGTTCACCGTGAGGGCGCGCCCGCCGAGCGAGTGGCCGTTGAACTGCGTCGCCGCCTTCTGGGCTTCTTCGTCGGTGGCCATCTCGACAAACGCGAAGCCGCGCGCGCGTCCCGTCGCCATGTCGCGCATCACGCGCACCGACTCGACCGAGCCCGCCTGTCCGAACAGATCCTGCAACTCCGTCTCGCCCACCTCGTACGGCAGGTTCCCCACGTACAACTTGCGACCCATGTCCTAGCTCCTTGTCTCGCTGACGGGCGAGGCCGGCTGGTGCCGGGCACCGCTCGGCCTGCGGATGAAACGGACCGCGGTGATGAGGCTCAACACTGGCTGCTCAGGCTGTCACGTCTGCGAGGAGCGAATGAACGGGCGGGTTCGATCGGCTCGTGGCGTTTCGGGTAACTGGCAGGCGGTTTGTGCACTCCCGGCTAGGGTAGCAGAAGGCCGCGCACCCGCAAAGAACAAATCAGTGAAACGGCCCAGTTTGAGCCCCTGCCGGCCGCTCCTGGGAGGCCGCCCGGCACTCCGCGCGGCACCCCACGCTTGACACGGTTTCGCCGCCTCCGCTACCGTCCCCCCGGTCCGGGCCCCGGACTCGCCGGCCGTCGCGCCGGCGCGACGACACGGAGGCTGACGTGCTCTCTCGCTACTTTCGGCTGGCGTCGCGCGGCACGAGCGTGCGGATCGAGGTGATGGCGGGCCTCACCACCTTCCTCACGATGGCCTACATCATCTTCGTGCAGCCGGCGGTCCTCTCGACCGATCTCGCCGGCCACCCGACCGGCATGGACGTCGGCGCGGTCCTGCTCGCCACCTGCCTCGGGTCGGCGCTCGCGTCGATCCTGATGGGCCTGGTCGCGGACTACCCGATTGCGCTGGCCCCCGGCATGGGCGAGAACTTCTTCTTCGTCACCGTGGTGATGGCGCTCGCCCGGCTCGGCGTCCCGGACCCCTGGCAGACGACGCTCGGCATGGTCTTCCTCTCGGGCCTCGCCTTCATCCTGCTGACCTGGCTGCGCGTCCGCGAGGCCGTGATCGACGCCATCAGTCCGAGCATGCGCAACGCCATCGCGGCCGGCATCGGCCTGTTCATCGCGTCGATCGGGCTCCAGCACGCCGGGCTGATCGTGGCCAAGCCGGGCACGCTGGTGGGGCTGACCAACCATCTGGCCTCGGCCGACGTGGCGGTCTTCGCCGTCGGCCTCGTCGCCGCCGGGGTCCTCCTGGCGCGCAAGGTCCGGGGCGCGCTGCTCTGGGGCATGCTCGGCTCGGCGCTGCTGGCGCTGGTCCTCGGGAAGATCCAGTACGCCGGAATCGTCGGCCTCCCCGACCTGCACGGCCGCGCGGCCTTCGCGCTCGACATCCGGCGCGCGCTGGACCCGGCGCTCCTGCCGTTTGTCCTCGTCTTCCTCTTCATGGGGCTCTTCGACACCGTCGGCACGCTGGTCGGCGTCGCCGAACAGGCCGGCCTGCTCGAGGGCGGCAAGCTGCCGCGCGCGACCCGCGCCCTGTCGGTCGACGCCACCGGGATCGCCGCGGGGGCCTGCCTCGGCACGAGCACCATCACCTGCTACATCGAAAGCGCGGCCGGCGTCGCGGCCGGCGGGCGGACCGGCCTCACGGCGGTCGTCACCGGGCTCCTGTTCGTGCTGGCCCTGTGCTTCGGGCCGCTCGTGCGGATGATGGCCGGCTACCCGCCGCTCACCGCGCCGGCGCTGGTCATCGTGGGCGCGATGATGATGCAGAGCGCCCGCCGCGTGCAGTGGGACGACGCGTCGGAGGCGATCCCGGTGTTCCTGACGATGGCCGGCATCCCGCTGACCGCGTCGATTGCCGATGGGCTGGCGCTGGGTTTCGTCTCCTACCCGGTCGTGAAGCTTCTGAGCGGCCGGGGGCGCGACGTCCGCCTGGTCGCCTACGTCATGGCGGCGCTGCTCGTGGCCTACTTCCTGGCCGTGCGATACCGTCTCGGGTGAAAATCGAAGAACGCGCGGCACGAAGTTTGTTAGGATGGGAGGTCGCGTGCGGGGAGCCGTGGTGTTATGGAGACGACCGTCCGTCGGATAGCCGGGGAACTCGGGGTTCGGGAAGACCAGATCGAAGCCGTCCTGAGACTGTTGAGCGAGGGGGCCACCGCGCCGTTCCTCGCGCGCTATCGAAAGGAAGCCACCGGCGGTCTGGCCCTCGCCCATCTCCGCGCGGTGGAAGACCGTCTCCAGCAGGTCCGCGAGCTCGACGAGCGCCGGGCCTTCATCCTCAAGGCCGTCGGCGAGCAGGGACGCCTCACGCCGGACCTGCAGGCGCACGTGGCGACGGCCGAGACGCGCGCGCGCCTCGAGGACCTCTATCTGCCGTTCAAGCAGAAGCGCCGCAGCCGCGCCAACCAGGCGCGCGAACTCGGCCTCGAGGCCCTCGCCGACCTGCTGCTCTCGAGCCCGCACCTCACGCCCGACGAGGAGGGCGATCGCTTCATCGACGCCGAGAAGGGAATAGCCGACCGCGTGGCGGCGCTCGACGGCGCGCGCTGGATCCTGATGGAGCGTTTCGCCGAGGACCCGCGGCTGCTCGACGCGCTGCGCCAGTACGTCCTCGCCCACGCCGTGCTCCAGTCGAAGGTGGTCGAGGGACGGCAGGAGAAGGGCGCCAAGTTCGCCGAGTACTTCACCTTCGTCGAGCCGGCCCGCTCGCTGCCGTCGCACCGCGTGCTCGCCCTCTTCCGCGGCCGCAAGGAAGGCGTGTTGCGCCTGGCGCTCGTGCTGCCAGGCCCGGCCGAGGCGCCCGCCGCCGCGCCCGCGGCCGCCGAAGCGGCCGGCGACCAACCGCCCGCCGCCGAGCCGCGGCGCGACGAGCCGTCGGTGCCCGAGAAGATGATCGCCGAGCATTTCGGCATCCGGAACGAGGCGCGGGCGGCCGATCTCTGGCTGCTCGACGCCGTGCGGCGCGCGTGGAAGATGAAGATCTTCCCCTACGTCCAGGTCGAGATCGAGGGCTGGCTGCGCGACCAGGCCGAGCGCGACGCGGTGCAGAGCTACGCGCGCAGCCTGCGCGACCTGTTGATGGCCGCGCCCGCCGGTCGCCGGACCGTGATGGGGATCGACCCCGGCCTGCGCACCGGCATCAAGGTGGGCGTTGTCGATCCCTGCGGGGCGACGCTCGAGACGGCGACGCTGTTCCCGCACCAGCCGAAGAACGAATGGGAGCCGGCGGTGGAGGCAATCGCGGGCCTCGTCGCCCGGCACGGCGTGGAGCTGGTGGGCGTCGGCAACGGCACGGGTTCGCGCGAGACCGACCGCCTGCTGTCCGAGGTGGCGAAGCGGCATCCCGAGCTGAAGTTCGCCAAGGTCATCGTGTCGGAGGCCGGCGCCTCCTCGTTCGCCTCGTCGCGCCTGGCCGCACGCGAGCTGTCCACGCTCGAGGTGTCGCTGCGCGCCGCGGTGAACGTCGCGCACCGGCTGCAGGACCCGCTCGCCGAATTGGTGAAGATCGAACCGCGGACGATCGGCGTGGGGCAGTACCAGCACGACGTCAACCAGGCCCACCTCTCCCGCGCGCTCGTCGCGACGATCGAGGACTGCGTGTGCGAGGTCGGAGCCGACCTGAACACCGCCAGCTCGGCGCTGCTCGGGCGCGTGGCCGGCCTCAACCACCGCCTGGCCGACAACGTCGTCGCCGTGAGGGCGACCGCCGGGGCGTTCAAGAGCCGGGAGGCGCTGCGGAGCGTTCCCGGGGTGAGCGACCGGGTGTTCGAGCAGGCGGCGGGCTTCCTGCGGGTGCACGGCGGAGACCAGGTGCTCGACGCCACGAGGATCCACCCCGAGCTGTACCCGCTGGTCGAACGGATGGCGGCCTCGGTGGGCCGGCCGGTCGTGGAACTGGTCGGCAACGAGGAGGCGCTCCAGGCCATCGCGCTCGACGACTTCCTCGACGACACGATCGGCCTGCCGACGCTCAACGACATCCTCTCCGAGCTGCGCGCGCCGGGCGAGGATCCTCGGCCGCCGTTCCGTGTCGCGGCGTTCAAGGAGGGGCTCGACGACCTGGCGGACCTCAAGCCGGGAATGCTGCTCGAGGGCGTCGTCACCAACGTCGCCACCTTCGGCGCGTTCGTCGACATCGGCGTCCACCAGGACGGCCTCGTGCACGTCTCGCGCCTCGCGGACCGCTTCGTCAAGGATCCCCACGACGTGGTCAAGTCGGGCGACATCGTGCACGTCAAGGTGCTCGAGGTGGACCTCGAGCGGAAGCGGATCGCGCTGACGATGCGGTTCGACAAGAAGCCGGCCCAGGCCGCGCCGCGGCCGCAGGCCCCGCGGCCGCCCCGCGAGGCGGCCGCCGCCAAGCCTCCGAAGCGCGCCAGGCCCGCGCCGCCGCCGGCGGTTCCCCGCGGTCCGTCGGCCGAGACGGCCATGGGAGCGGCCTTCTCCCGCCTGCTGAAGCGAACGTAGCGTGGCCGTGCCGACCGCGCTCGCCTGCGTCATCTTCGACATGGACGGCGTGCTCGTCGATTCCGAGCCGATCCACTTCGAGGCGACGCGCGCGCTGCTGGCCGGGCACGCGGTCACCTACTCGCACGAGGTCAACGACAACTTCTTCGGGTGCACCGACCGCGACGTGTTCCGGCTGCTGCGGGCGCGCTACCACCTCGCGCCGTCCGAACCGGATCTGGCCGCGGACTGGATCGCCCGCGTGGTCGCCCTGCTCGGCCGCCCGTTGCAGGGGATGGCCGGCGTGCCCTCCGCGCTGCGCGCGCTGAAGGACGCGGGACTGCGCCTGGCGCTGGCCTCCTCGTCGGCGCCCGAGATCATCCGGGCGACGCTGGCGGGCCTCGGCCTGGACGGGATGTTCGAACTGGTGGTCTCGGGTCACGAGGTCGAGCGAGGGAAGCCGGCGCCCGACATCTTCGTCGAAGCCGTGCGACGGCTCGACCTGCCGCGCGAGGCGTGCCTGGTGGTCGAGGACTCGTTCAACGGCGTGTCGGCCGCATTCGCCGCCGGGATCCAGTGCGTGGCGGTGCCGTGCCCGTCGACGGCCGGCCAGGACTTCTCCCGGGCGACCGCGCGGCTCTCGAGCCTGCTGGAACTGCCCGCGTGGGTGGCGGCAACACGCGGCCCTTCGACCCCTCGGCCCCTCGACACGCTCAGGACCGCCCCGAGCCACACCGAGGGGTGAGGCTTGCGTCGGACTCGCCACTTCGGCGAAGATGAGGGCGGTGCGTCTCCTTCTCACTCTGGCCATTGCGCTCTACCTGAGCGGCATCCCTGCCGTCGCGGCGTCGCCGTGCGCGGCGGGCGGGGAAGGCGGCCACAGCTGCTGCATGCGGCACCAGGCCGAGACGCGCGGACCGGCGATCGGCTACTGCGGCTGCCGGCTACCTGCCCAGCCGGGCGACTCGGTCTCCGCCGTGTCAACCGCCGCGGGGTCCCCCGAGAAGTCGGTTGCCCCGGCGCTCGTGGCCGCGGCGCAGGATGGCTTCGTCCCGGCGACGCCCGGCCGGCCGACGACCGCCAGAACGATTCGATTCGGCCCGAGTCCTCCGCCACTGACCGCCACCGGCCTTCGCTGCTGATCCCTCCCTCATCGGTGTCCATCTGACGCCGGACGTGTATTCCACTCGATGCAAGAGGCGCGTGTAGAGCGCAACCGTGTGTAGGGCGTGGTCTTCAGACCCGCCGATCGAGCACACGGCGCTCACGAGTGTCGGAGCAGGGCTTCAGCCCTGCTCGACTGTGCCAGGCCCGCGATCGGGTCGCGGCCCACTCGACGATCGTCGCCCCACGAGAACGCAGGAGGGATTGTGCTGGTTCAACTGTTTCGGTCTCGCCCGCGGGCAATGGCCCTGTCCGGCGTGTGCCTTCTTCTTCTTGCGGGCCGGGCCGGGGCGGCCAGCGCCGGCGAAGCCGGCCGGTCGGGCGCGCCGCCAGCCGGTGCGGCGCCCCCGGTCGAGGAACTCGTCGCCAGGGCGCTCGCCGCGTCCCCGTCGCTCGCCGCCCGGCGCGCGCGACTCGAGGCCTCCCGGCTCGCCGCGAAGGCCGCCGACGCCCCGGCGGACCCGATGGTCGAGTTCGAGTACCGGGACGCCGGCTTCCCGAAGTGGACCGTCGGGTCGGACCCGATGTCGATGATCGGGGCGTCGGTCCGCCAGCCCCTCTTGACGAAGGGACGCAAGACCGCTCGGCGCGCGGCGGCCGAGGCCGACGTGGACCTGAGGCGGGCCGAAACCGGGCAGTCGGCCTCCGACCTGGCGACGGCCGTCCGGACGGCCTACGCCGAGCTCTACGCCGTCGATCGGGAGCGGGCCATCCTCGACGACTCGCGGGAGATCGCCCGGCTGCTGGCCGAGACCGCGATGGCCCGCTACGCGGCCGGCGCGACCGACCAGGCCTCGGTGCTGCGCGCGCAGGTCGAACAGACCCGCGTCTCGCAACGGGGCGTGGACCTCGACGCCCGGCGCACCGCGCTCGTGGTGTCGATCGACCGGCTGCTGAACCTGCCCCCCGACACGCCGCTCGGCGAGGTGCGCAGCCTGCCGAGCCCGCCGCTCGCCGACTCGCCGGCGCGCCTGCCCGACCTCGCCGCCGCCCACGCCGCTGACGTGTCGGTGCGGCAAGCGGACGTCTCGGCCGCCGCACGCCGCGTGGACCTGGCGCGCGCCGAACTTCATCCGAGCTTCACCGTCGGCGGGGGCTTGTACTGGCAGGGCGGTTTCGATCGCGTGGCCTCGGTGACGCTGGGTGTCGAGTGGCCGGCGCGGAAGAGCAGGAAACAGCTGCCGCTGCTCGCGGCGTCGGAGCGCGAGCTGGAGGCCGCGAAACTCGACCTCGAGGACACGACGGCTGGCATGCGGGCCGAGGCCGCCCGGCTCGTGGCCGACATCGAGCGGGACGACCGCCAGGTCGAACAATACCGGTCCGCCTTGCTGCCGCAGTCGGCAGCCGCTTTCGACGCCGTGCGATCCAGCTACCTGACCGGCGGCGGCGACTTCTCGTCCGTGCTCGACGAGTTCCGGCGCTGGACCGAGGCCCGCGTCGAGCTCGCCGGCCTCGAGGCCAGCCGCTTCGTGCTCCGAAGCCAGCTCGACGCGCTCGTCAGCCCGCCCGCGCCTGGCGAGCCGGGTGGCGTCGTCTCCAGGAATCTTCCTTCCCCAAAGGAGTCGCGGTGATGTTCGACCGAACCCACCGTCAGCTGTTGGCGCAAGGCTTCAGCCTTGCCTTCCGCCCGCGCATCCTCGTGGTCCTGGCGCTCGTGGGGCTGGCCGCGGTCGCGGCGCTTGGAGCGGGCGGCTGCAAGGGGTGGAGGGGCGAGTCCACCCGACAGGCGACGGCGGCTCCCAAGCAGATGTACCACTGTCCGATGCACCCGGAGATCGTGTCGGACAAGCCGGGCGATTGTCCTATCTGCGGCATGCGCCTGGTGCCGATCCCGGCGGCCGTGCCGGCGCCCCCGGCCCCCGCAGGATCGCAGCCGGCGGCGGCGCCCCCGGCCCCGGCCGCAGCGTCGGGCGAGCAGCCGGCGGGGGAGATGTCGGGGATGCCTGGGATGCCGGGCATGGCCGCGAGTCCCGTTCGGCCACCCGGGGCGCCCATGCCGCCGGTCCTCGACCTCGGCGTGGACCGGGCGCGCCTGGCCGGCGTGCGGAGCGCGGCGGCCGAGCCGGGAACCGTCACGCGGACCGTTCGCGCGGTCGGCACCGTGGCGATCGACGAGACGCGCGTCCGGCAGATCACGACGAAGATCGGCGGCTACATCGAGAAGCTCTACGTGAACGCGACGGGCCAGCCCGTTCGGGCCGGCATGCCGCTGTTCGAGATCTACTCGCCGGAACTGCTGGCCAACCAGCAGGAGTACCTCAGGGCGCGCCGGAGCGCGGCGGAGTTCCAGCGCTCGAGCCTCCCCGAGGTGCGGCGGGGCGGCACCGAACTGGCCGAGGCCGCGCGCCGGCGGCTGGAGTTGTTCGACGTGCCGGACGACTTCCTGAAGCGGCTCGACGAGTCGGGCCAGGCGCAGCGCACCATCGTCTTCAACGCCCCGTTCGGCGGCATCGTCACGGCGAAGAACATCGTCGCGGGCCAGCGCATCGAGCCCGGCATGGACCTGCTGACGGTGACCGACTTCTCGCAGGTGTGGGTCATCGCGCAGATCTACGAGGCCGAGACGTCGGCCGCGCGCGTCGGGCGGGCGGCCCGGGTCACGCTGCCGTACAACCCGAAGGTGGCGCTGTCCGGCCGGGTGGGGCTGGTCTACCCGACGCTGGACCCCGACACGCGGACGCTGAAGCTCAGGCTCGAGTTCGCCAACCCGGGCGAGGCGCTCAAGCCGGGGATGTTCGTCAACGTGGAGCTCGGGACCGACACCGCCACCGGCATCGTCGTGCCCGATTCCGCGGTCATCGACACGGGGACCCGGCAGGTCGTGTTCGTCGAAACGGCGCCGGGCCGATTCGTTCTCCGGGACGTGGTGGTGGCGCTGCGCTCCGACGGCCGCGCCGTCGTCAAGTCCGGGCTGGCGGCCGGGGAGCGCGTCGCCGTGTCGGCCAACTTCCTGCTGGATTCCGAATCGCGGCTGCGCGACGCGACCGGCCGTGGCGGCGAGCCGAACGAGGACCACTGACATGATCGGCCGAATCATCGAAGCCTCGGCGCGCAACCGGTTCCTCGTCCTGCTCGCCGTGGTGGCCGCCATCGTGGCGGCTGTGTACGTCCTGCAGGAAATCCGGCTCGACGCGCTGCCCGACCTGTCGGACACGCAGGTCATCATCTACTCGCGGTGGGACCGGTCGCCGGACATCATCGAGGACCAGGTCACCTACCCGATCACGAGCGCCCTGCTCGGCGCGCCCGGCGTCAAGGCCGTGCGCGGCTACTCGGACTTCGGGTTTTCGTACGTCTACGTGATCTTCGAGGACGGCACGGACCTCTACTGGGCGCGCTCCCGCGTGCTCGAGTACCTGTCCAAGATCCAGGCGCGCTTGCCCGAGGGGGTGCGGACCGAGCTGGGCCCGGACGCGAGCGGCGTCGGCTGGGTGTTCCAGTACGCGCTGGTGGACCGGACCGGCGCCGAGCGGCCCGACCAGCTCCGCTCCTACCAGGACTGGACGCTCCGCTACGCGCTCCAGGCGGTGCCCGGCGTGGCCGAGGTCGCGTCGATCGGCGGGTTCGTGCAGCAGTACCAGGTCACCGTCGACCCGACGGCGCTGGCCGCCTACGGCGTGCCGATCATCGACGTCGTCCGCGCCATCCGCGCCAGCAACAACGAGGTTGGCGGAGGGCTGATGGAGTTCAGCGGAAGCGAGTACATGGTCCGCGGCCGCGGCTACTCGCGCTCGATCTCCGATTTCGAGCAGATCGTCGTCAAGGCGGGCCCCGGCGGAACCCCGGTCCTGCTGCGGGACCTGGGGCGCGTCGAGATGGGGCCGGAGATCCGCCGCGGCGTGTCCGACCTCGACGGCCTCGGCGACACGGTCGGCGGCATCGTCGTCATGCGGCAGGGCGAGAACGCCCTGAACGTGATCCAGCGGGTCAAGGCCCGTCTCGAGGAACTGAAGCCCTCGCTCCCGCCGGGCGTGGACGTCGTCACCACCTACGACCGGTCGGACCTGATCGAGCGCGCGATCGGCACGCTCAGGCACGAGCTGACGATCGAGATGATCATCGTGGCGCTGGTCATCCTGATCTTCCTGTGGCACATCCCGTCGGCGGTCGTGCCGATCGTGACGATTCCGGTCTCGGTGCTGCTCGCCTTCATCCCGATGTACTTCCTCGGCGTCACCGTCAACATCATGTCGCTCGCCGGGATCGCCATCTCGATCGGCGTGCTCGTGGACGGCGCGATCGTGGAGGTGGAGAACGCGTACAACAAGCTGCACCTGTGGCAGGCGGGGGGGCGCAAGGGAGACTTCCACGCGGTGCGGCTCGAAGCGCTCAAGGAAGTCGGGCCGTCGGTCTTCTTCTCGCTCCTCGTGATCGCCGTCGCGTTCCTGCCCGTCTTCGTGCTCGTGGACCAGGAAGGGCGCCTGTTCAAGCCGCTGGCCTACACCAAGACGCTCGCGATGGCCATCGCCGCCGTGCTGGCCGTCACGCTCGACCCGGCGTTGCGGATGCTGTTCACCCGGATGGATCCGTTCACCTTCCGGCCCCGCTGGCTGTCGTGGCTCGTCACCAAGGCGCTGGTCGGCACCTACCACGCCGAGGAGCGCCACCCGATCAGCCGGGCGATCTTCGCCGTCTACGACCCGGCGTGCCGGTTCGTGCTGCGCTTTCCGAAGACCGTGATCGCGCTGGCCGTCGTGGCGGTCCTGGCCACCGTGCCGGCGTACCTGCGCCTCGGCTCGGAGTTCATGCCGAACCTCAACGAGGGCGTCCTCCTGTACATGCCGACCACGATGCCCGGGATTTCGGCGTCGCAGGCGGAGGCGCTGCTTCAGACGCAGGACCGGATCCTGCGATCGTTCCCGGAGGTCGTGCGCGTGATGGGGAAGGCCGGACGCGCGGAGACATCCACCGACCCGGCGCCGCTGTCGATGATGGAAACGACGGTGGTGCTGAAGCCGGAATCGGAGTGGCGGCACGTCGACCGGTGGTATTCGTCGATGCCCCTGCCGGAGTGGTTCAAGACCTGGGCGCGGTCGGTGTGGCCGGACCACATCTCCCAGGCCGCGCTCGTCGACCAGATGGACCGGGCGCTCCAGATCCCCGGGCAGACCAACGCCTGGACGATGCCGATCAAGGGCCGGATCGACATGCTGACGACGGGCGTGCGGACGCCCGTCGGCGTGAAGGTGTTCGGCCAGGACCTGGCCGAGATCCAGCGGATCGGCCAGGAGATCGAGCGGCTCGTGCGGCCGATCCGCGGCACCAGGAGCGTGTTCGCCGAACGCGTCACCGGCGGCCACTTCGTGGACTTCACGCCGCGGCGCGGGCAGCTCGCCCGCTACGGTCTCACCATCGAGCAGGTGCAGGAGGTCCTCATGACGGCCGTGGGCGGCGAGAACATCACGACCACGGTCGAGGGACGCGAGCGCCACCCGGTGAATCTCCGGTACCCGAGGGAACTGCGCGACGACCTGGACCGGCTGCGGCGCGTGCTCGTCCCGGTCGCGAACGGCGCGCAGATTCCTCTCGGAGAAGTGGCCGACATCAGCCTCGTCGACGGGCCGGCCATGATCCGCGACGAGAACGGGTTCATGGCGGGCTACGTCTACATCGACATCGAGGGGCGTGACGTCGGCGGGTACGTCGCCGACGCCAAGGAGGCCGTCCGCAAGTATCTCAGGCTTCCGCCGGGCTACGTCGTCCAGTGGAGCGGGCAGTACGAGAACATGATCCGGGTGCGGGAGCGCCTGAAGGTGATCATCCCGGTGACGCTCGGGCTCATCTTCGTGCTGCTGTTCGCCAACACGAAGTCGACCTTCAGCGCGCTGCTGGTCATGGCGGCGGTGCCGTTCTCGGCGATCGGCGCCGTCTGGCTGTTCTACCTGCTCGGCTACAACGTGTCGATCGCGGCCTGGGTGGGGATGATCGCGCTGCTCGGCCTCGACGCCGAGACCGGCGTCTTCATGCTGCTGTTCCTCGACCTCTCCTACGAGGAGTTCCGGAAGAGCGGGCGGCTGCAGGAGCCCGGGGGGCTGGACGAGGCCATCCTGCACGGGGCGGTCAAGCGCGCGCGGCCGAAGATGATGACCGTGGCGGCGGCCTTCATGGGCCTGCTGCCGATCATGTGGTCCACCTCGGCCGGCGCCGACGTGATGAAGCGGATCGCCGCGCCGATGATCGGCGGCCTGCTCACCTCGTTCATCCTGGAACTGCTGGTGTACCCGGCCGTGTTCAAGCTGCGGAAGGCGCGTCAGCTGCGGAAGGCGGAGAGCAGCCCGGCGGCGGTCGAGACGGCGTGAACCGGGTCGCGGCCAATCGCCGTCTCGTCCGACAGGACGATGCCGGCGTAGCCGCGCGCGACGAGATCGAAGAGGTGGCAGACCTCCGAGCGCGTCGCCTCGGGATGGCTGGTCAGGTGCTCGAGGACCTGGCCGGCCATCAGCACCGGCACGGGCACCCGCGACGGCTCGACGCTCGCGACGAATCGCGCGAGGGCGGCCGGGCCGAGCTGCGCCCCGAGATCGCCGCGACAGATCCAGACGGCGTCGACGCGGCTGGCGATGGCCTCGAGCTGCGAACGCGGCCTCGGCGCGCTCGACCTTGGCGACGACCGCGCACCGCGGCGCCAGCGCCCGGAGCCAGTCGGCCTCCGCGCCGTCGATCATGAACGAGAAGGCCAGCGCGGGCACCGATTCGCGCGCGGCCAGCCGGCAGGCGGCGCGGTCGCGCCCGCCGAGCTCGTCGAGCCGGATCGGGTGCTGCTCGACGTTGAGCCCCTTGTTCGGCAGCAGGCGCCCACCGTCGATCGCCCGGGCCTGCATGTCGCGAGGACTCACCCCCACCACCTGGAACTTCACCTTGCCGTCGTCCACGCTGAGCGTGTCGCCGACCCGTGCCTGGACGAACAGCTCGGGGTGCGGCACGCGGACGTCCGCCCCTGGCCCGGGCGAGAAGGTCACGACCTCGCCGGGCGCCACGTCGCGGGGAACGGGCGGCGCGATTCGCATCTTCGCGCCCTGGAGATCGATGACGACGGGCGCGTCGGCGCACGACCGCCGGACCGCCGAGAGCGCGGCCGTCAATCCGTCGAGGTCGAAATGGGAGGCGTTCAGTCTGAAGGCCGTGGCTCCGGCCGCGGCGAGATCGGCGGCGCGACCGAAGGACGCCGGCCCGAGCGTGGCCACCAGTTGCAGGCGGCCGGCCCGGGCCGGTGAATCGAGAGGCAGGAAGGGCATCGTCGCCCTTGCTCTACTTATTACCGTCGATCGCCAGCAGCTGGATGTCGAACACGAGCAGGCCCTTGGGCTTGGTGGGGTCCGCGCTTTCGTCGTAGGCCAGCTTGCCCGGGATCCAGAAGCGCCGGGTTTCACCCGTCACCATCAGCTGCACGCCCTCGGTCCACCCCCTGATGACGGCATCGAGAGGGAAGGTGGCCGGCGTGCCGCTCATGAGCGAGCTTTCGATCATCGTCCCGTCGGGCTTCCAGAGCGTGTAGTGGACCGTCACGGTGCTGGAACTCCGCGGGTGCGTGGTGCCCGTGCCGGGCTTGATCACCTTGCTCGCCAGGCCCGACTTGGTCCTCGCCGCGTCTGCCGGCGGCGCCGCCACGTCCGGGGGAGCCGTTGGGGCGGGCAGCACGTCGAGGAGAACGAGGTCTACCATCAGCGGACCCTTGGGATACCCCGAGGCGCCCTTGAACGCGAGGCTCTCGGGCATCCACACGCGCATCTTCTCGCCCGTGGTCATCAGGCCGAGCGCTTCGTGGAGGCCGGGGAGCAAGAGCCGGGACATCGGCATGGGCTGGTTCGGCGCGCCGAACGAGCCGGGGACATTCTGCTTCGAGTCCTTGTGCCAGAAGGACGTCGCGACCTTCACGAGATCGCTGTCGGTCGGGTGCACTGTGCCGGTGCCGGGCCGTTCGATGACGTATGCGAGACCAGAAGGTGTCTTCTGAGCATCCGCGGGCGGATTCTCAACCTGGGCAGCCATGGTGGGCTGCGCCGGAGCCTGCGCCGACGCCGAGTGGGGGAGACCGAGCGCGACGGCAGAGAAGACCGTGAGGACAACGAGCGCGAGCCGAGCCTTTGAGAGAGTCATAGCTGCATATCCTGTCAGGTTTATTCGAAACGAGGCAAGCGTTTTATACGGCCGATCGGACGAGCTTCAGCCGCCCGGCCGCCTGTTCGAGCGTCTCGTCCCGCTTGGCGAAACAGAAGCGCAAGACCGGCGGCGCGGGGGACGCGTAGAGGAAGGCCGACGTGGGAATCGACGCCACCCGCCGCTCGCGCAGCAGGCGCATCGCGAAGTCGCGGTCACCTTCGCGCGAGACGGCGGAGTAGTCCAGCAGCTGGAAATAGGTGCCGCGGCAGGGGACGGGGCGGAAGCGCGAGCCCTCGATGAGCGAGAGGAACAGGTCCCGCTTGCGCTGGTAGAAGGCCGCGAGGTCGGAGTAGTCGGCGCGGGCCCTGATCGTCTCGGCGTAGGCCAGCTGCGTCGGCGTGTGCGAGGCGAAGGTCACGAACTGGTGGACGCGCTGGATCTCGGCCGTGAGCGGGGCGGGCGCCGTCACGTAGCCGACCTTCCAGCCGGTCGTGTGGAACGTCTTCCCGAAGGAGCTGACGACGCAGCTCCGGGCGGCCAGTGCCGGCACCCGGCACGCCGAGCAGTGCTCGAGGCCGTCGAAGACGACGTGCTCGTAGACCTCGTCGCTCAGCACGATGGCCGGCGTCCCTTCCAGGATCTCCGCGAGGCGCAGCAGGTCGTCGAGCCCGAGCACCTGGCCCGTGGGGTTATGGGGCGTGTTCAGGATGAGCAGCCGGGTTCGCGGCGATACGGCGCGCCGCACCTCGTCCCAATCCAGCCGGTAGTCGGGGTAGCGCAGCGTGACGAACACCGGCCGGCCGCCGTTCAGCCGGACGACGGGCACGTAGGAGTCGTAGCAGGGTTCGACGACGACCACCTCGTCGCCGGGTCTCACAAACGCCGAGATCGCGCAGAAGAGCGCCTCGGTCGCCCCCGAGGTGATGGTGATCTCGGTCTCGGGATCGTAGCGCGCGCCCTGCCACCCGAGGATCTTGTCCGACAGCGCCTCGCGCAGCGCGAGCACGCCGGGCATCGGCGCGTACTGGTTGTTGCCCTGCCGCATGTGCGCCGCCACGGCCGCCACCAGTGCGGGGTCGCAGTCGAAGTCGGGGAAGCCCTGCGCCAGGTTGATGGCGCCGTGCTCGACGGCCAGCCGCGTCATCACCGTGAAGATCGTGACGCCGACATCCGGCAGCTTCGACGCCACCGGCGGGACCGCTGTGCTCATGGGGAGTCTCCTGGCCGGTATTCTACGCGACAGGGCCTGCGCCATGCGGCTGACGCCTGAACGCCTTGCGCCTGACGCCTTGCGTCTTGCGCCCTGAGCCTTGAGCCTTGAGCCCTGAGCCGTAGCCCGCCTTCGCGCGAAGCGCGACGGCGGGAGCCTTCTGTCGTGGTGGGAAAAATGGTGGCCAGGCCCAGAATTGAACTGGGGACACCCCGGTTTTCAGCCTATCCGAGGTTGTGTAATCGTGTGGTTTGCTGAGCATTTCCGTGTGGTGCTGTCGGACTTGTGGCACGCTGAGGCCCCCTGTGCGGGAAGAAATGCCAAAAAGTGGCACACGGGACCCGCGTCGTCGATCGGGCCGTCCGCGGTACGTGCTAGGGTGTACGCGATTCGGCGCCTAGGGTAGCTCCCGAACGGCCGGCATCCACACCGGCCTGGCGCCGATCCTCTTGTGGGCTGCGCGTGGAGGCGGCGATGACCAAGCCGGGCGTGATCACGGTTCGGCTTCACCGGGAGCACGCGGCCGCGGTGGGCGCGTTGATCACAGAACGCGTGCCCCTGTTCAGGGTCGAACTCGCGAATATGGCAGTGGCCGCACGCGAACAGACGCCGCGATCCGCGGCCGCGCTGGCCAATCTCGCCGCCCACCTGGTCCCGTTTGGGCGCGCGCTCGTCGCCGCGGCAAGCCGCAGGCGACGTTCCTCCGGTTTCTTGTCACGACGATAGACCGGGAGAAGTCGGAGGCGGGCTTCCTGTACTTGACGGTGGCCCTCTGGCCGGGAGTCCCAGACGAGTGGTTCACGCCTCAGCAGGTGGAGGCCGTTCACGCGATCTGGCGCGTCCTGGCCCGCGCCCTTCACGATCGACGCGGTCCCGCACCGCTTACCAGGGCGGAAGTCAAAGAACGCATCGCTGACGGGCTGGTTGACGACCGGCACCTCCGACGGCTGAAAGGCCGCATGGCGGCGGAAGACGAGCTCCTAGCCAGGCCCGCGAGCCTAGTGCCGCGCCTCTTTCTCGCCATACTCTCTCCGTACACATTTCCCGCTAACCGCGTTCGACCAGACAACCCCCCCGCGTTCTAATCCTCCATAGACACGCAAAGTCGTAAGGCCTTTCGTGGTTGGAGGATTCTTCATGACTGACCCGCTCTTCGTGAATGAGGCGGCCAGGATTCTAGGCGTGGCCGCCGAAACCGTGCGCCTATGGGAGCGCGACGGACGCCTCCGCGCGACGCGGACGCCGAACGGCACCCGTGTTTTCGAACGGGCAGATGTTCTCGACCTCCAGAGGCGCCGCGAAGCCGCAAGACGCCAGCCGGCGCACGGTGGCACTTCGGCCGCGGCGGACGGGCGGTAGGCCATGCGCTGGCTGAAGGTGCGCGCCGCGGCGGAGTACACGGGCGGGCTGTCCACGCGGACGATCTACTCGGCGATCGCCGCGAACAAACTCCGCGCCGCGTCCGTGGGGTGCGGCCGCAACAAAGTCACTTCTGCGGAATGGGTAGACGCCTGGCTGGCGGAAGCAAGCGCCGACAACGCACCGCGACCGGGAGAGCGGCCGGCGGCGTGAAGACGACAAAGGCCGCGGTCAGGCGGCCAGTTGTCAGAAGCGAGACGGCGATGAATATCACCAGCGTAGCACCAAACGAGGTCCTCGAGCGCGTCCGCACGTTGCGCGACTCCCTGCTCGACTTCGACAGCCTCGTTGACGACGAACACCGGGCGCTACTTGAGCACCTAGACGCTTTCAACGCGGCCGTCGCCAAGCGCGACGAAGCGGCCCGCGGCCTAGCCGCGGCAATCGCTGAGGCGGCGCGATGACTGCGCCGGCCCCGGCGACGGGCGCCATGCTCAACTCGGCGGCCGACCTCTGGGCGCGCGGCTTCAGCCTGATCCCGGTTCACGTCCCGATCGCTGGCGTGTGTTCGTGCGGCGACCCGGCGTGTGGTTCTCCCGGCAAGCACCCGTCGATCAAGTGGGAACCCTACCAGACGGTGCGGGCGACCGACGAACAGGTGTTCGACTGGTTCGGGAACGGCACGCCCCGCAACATCGGGATCGTGACGGGCGCGGTCTCCGTCGTCGTCGTGGTGGACACCGACAGTCCCGAGGCCGAGACGTACGCCGAGACGCACCTCCCTGACACGCCGATGCAGGTGCAGACCGCGAAGGGCCGTCACCGCTACTATCGGCATCCCGGTGTCCCCGTTCGCAATCGTGCCCGGATCGACACGGGCGATCCCGCCGTCAAGATCGACGTGCGAGGCGACGGTGGCTTTGTCGTCGGCCCCGGCTCCCTGCACGCGAGCGGCGCGACGTATCAACGGCTCGGCGACTGGCCCGCGATCGACGCCCTGCCCGTGTTCGACCCTGCCTGGCTGAGCCGACCCGAGGATGGGACTTGTCCCAACCTGCCCTCCCGCGGCACCGGCACGATCCCCGAGGGCCAGCGCAACGCCGCACTGACGGCGCGCGCCGGCCAGCTCCGGCGTCTCGGCCTGTCGGTGGACGCGATGACCGCGGCGCTCGTGCAGGAAAATCGGGAACGCTGCGATCCGCCACTTGGTGATCGCGAAGTCGCCGGCATCGCGCGGAGCATCGGCAGACACAATCCGACCGTCGAGAGCCCGCACGGGCTCGTGCTCTTCGATGACGTGGCAATCCTCTCACGCCCCGAGCCCGACTACATCATCGATGGACGCCTCGTGGCCGGCTCGCATGGCATGACCGCGGGACCCTCCGGCGCTGGCAAGACGTTTGTCGAGATCGGAAAGGCCGTCGCGATCGCCAGCGGCACGCCCTGGCTCGGCGCCGCGGTGCGAAATCCCGGCCCCGTCGTCTACGTGCTGACAGAGGCCGCGAAACTGAGAGGGCGCATCTCCGCGGCGAAGCTGGCCGCCGGTCTCCCGCTCGACGTGCCGATCGGCCTCTACATCCTGCCGATGCCCGTCAACCTGTCGGAGTCGGACCAGGTGCAGCCCTTCATCGACCGGATCGTGACCCTGAAGCCCCGTCTCGTGGTGATCGATACGCTCAGCCGGTGCATGAGCGGCGAGGAGAACTCGAAGACCGAGACGGCGATCGTCGTCGCGCACACAGACCAGATCCGCGCGCGGACGGGCGCCGCGGCGTGGTGGGTCCACCACACCAACGCGAACGACAGCCGGGAACGCGGGAGTACAACCTCCGCGCGAGTTGCGACACGGTGTTGATGCTCTCGAAGACCGACGACCTGCTCACGCTGACGTGCGACAAGCAACGGGACGCCGAACCCTTCGACTCGATGCGTATCCGGCTCGTGCCAGTCGAGGGCACCGACAGTTGCGCCGTGTACCTGGCCGACTCCATCCTGCCGGCCTCGTTTGCGAACGATGAGCCCTTCACCCCGGCACAGCATCAGGTGTTGCGGGCGCTGGCGGACGTGGCGGAGCCCGTCTCGGTCGCGCAATTGGACGCCACGATCCCCAAACTGAACCGCGCCACGATCTACCGGGCGCTGAACGTGTTGAAAATGCGCGGGTTAGTCGCGCAAGACGGCCAGCGATACCGGACCGCACGGGGTGTCGCATGAATCGATGCGACAACACCCCCCGTGTCGCACGAGGTTTCGCATTGGGTTTCGCGTCGTGTCGCGTGACTGTCGCACCGTGTTTATGCGGGTGTCGCACGGTGTCGCATTGGTTGTCGCGCGGGTGTCGCACTCGCGCGGGGGGGCTAGTAGAGCCCCCCGCGTGCGACATGGGTTCTGCGACAGAGACCGGAGGGGCCGTATGGAGATGAGAAAAGGGAACGGCGGGACGCTGGCGGAGGCACTCGGGGCGCTACTCCCGAGGTGCGCCGGGTGCGGGAGTCGCTTCGTCCCCGTGCGACCAGGGCAGGTGTATTGCCGGCCGTCCTGCCGGGCACCACGGCCAGAGCCGGACCTCTTCAGCGGTGGCGACCATGCGTGAACTGCTCAACCGTGACGTGTTGCGTCGCGTGAAGGGCCGCCCCGCACTCGAGCGCCGGCTCATGGGGTTGCTCCGCGCCGTCAACCGCTTCGGGAACCACCGGGCCACCAGCCGCGACGACTTGGCGTGGACGGCCCGCGTCAGTGACGGCCTGGCCGCGACGCTCGACGCCGCGCGCCGGCCGGTTGAGGCCGATAAGGCCGAACCTCAGACACACGGCGAGGCACGAGGATGAGCAAGCCACCGAACAGTGCCAAGAGTGACCGATCAGCGATCGCCCGGATGCGCGGGCTGAAGCCGTGGGCCAAGGGCACCAGCGGCAACCCCGCCGGCCGCCCGGCGGCGGCCCGGGGCTTGCGCGAAGCCCTGACGGCGCGGTACGGGACGGATGGCCGCCAGTTGATCGCGCGCCTCGAAGAACTCTCACGGTCGGAGGATGAGCGCGTGGCGCTCAACGCCGTGGAGCTGCTGCTCGCCTATCTCGCGGGCAAGCCTCAGCAGCACGTCGAGCTGGCCGGCGGCGTCGACTTCCTCGGCCTCGTGCTCGCCGCGGCGCGGACGGTGGAAGGGCCTGGCCATGACTGACGCACGCGAGCAGGCGGCCGTGGGCGTCCTGGCGGGATGGTTTCGGGACCCGATCCGGTTCGTCCGCGAAGCCTTGGGCGCGGAGCCGGAGCCGTACCAGCAGGACGTGCTCGCCGCGGTGCCCCGCTCGCCACAGACCGCGCTTGTCGGCTCGAAGGGCACGGGCAAGACGACGGTGCTTGCGTGGGTGCTCTTGTGGTTCCTGACGACGCGCCCGAACGCCAACATCGCGGCGACCTCCGTGAGCGCCAATTGTTGCGCGACTCGCTGTGGAAGGAGTGCGCGAAGTGGCTCGCAGTCTCCCCCGTGCTCTCGGCGATGTTCGAGTGGCAGCAGACGCGGATCGTCCACCGGCAGTATCCGGCGACGTGGTGGGCCTCGGCCCGGCAGTGGAGCCGGAGCGCGGACGCGCAGCAGCAGAGCGAGGCCCTGGCCGGTCTGCACGCCGAGCGGGTGCTCTTCATCCTCGACGAGTCGGGCTCCATGCCGATGAGCCTCTTGGCGACGGCGCAAGCCGCGCTCTCGAGCGGGCGCGAGTGCCGGCTGCTCATCGCCGGCAACCCGACGTCTCGCACCGGCCCGCTGTATGCGGCCTACGTGACGCATCGGCAGCAGTGGGCGACGTTCCATATCAGCGGCGCCCCTGATGACCCGAAGCGATCCTCTCGCGTGTCGGTGGAGTGGGCGCAGAACCAAGTGGAAGCCTACGGGGCGGAGTCGCCGTGGACCCGCGTAAACGTCTTCGGAGAATTCCCCGAGACGAGCCTCAACGCCTTGCTCGGCCCGGAGGACGTGCAAGAGGCGATGGGCCGGCAGCTCCGCCCCGAGGCCTACACCTGGTCACAGAAGCGGCTCGGCGTCGACGTGGCGAGGTACGGCGATGACCGGACGGCAATCTTCGGCCGGCAAGGGTTGTGGGCGGTGAAGCCCGTGCAGATGCGCCACGCGCGGGGATCGTCGGTCTCCACGGACATCGCCGCCCGCGTCGCCAAGGCGATCGCGCAGTGGGGGGTTGACGCGACGTTCTTCGATGCGACCGGAGGATGGGCGGCGGGCGCCGTCGACGTGCTCCGGGCGGGCGGGATTCAGGTGATCGAGTGTCAGTTTCACGCGCCCGCGTCCGACCAGCGGTATGCGAACCTCCGCGCGCAACTGTGGTTTTCGATGGCCGAGTGGGTGAAGAAAGGCGGCTGGCTCCCGAACGAGCCGGATCTCATCGGCGAGCTGACGACGCCGGAATACACGTTCCTCAACGGCAAATTCCAGATGGAGCCGAAAGAGCACGTCAAGGCCCGACTCGGGCGCTCGCCTGACCTGGCCGACGCCTTGGCGATGACCTTCAGGTTGCCCGACATGCCGCGCGAACTCACCACCGCGGGCGGCCGGCGGGCGCCGGGCCAGTGCGTGACGGAATTCAGATCCCTACGCGGAGCGTGCCCGATGAGCCTCAGGGTCCGTGCGCTGCGCCGCGGCCAGTATGCGGGCGTGCTCCGGCGAGAGGGCGACGTGTTCACCCTCACCCGAGGCGAGGACTACAACCCGAGGTGGCTTGTCCGCGCGTGGGACCAGGAGCCGGAGCACACGAGTAGCGCACAGGACGCGATCGACCGGCTCCATGACCTGTGCGGCGCGTTGGGGCCGGTGCGCGCCGTGGAAACCGTGCGTGAGGACGACGAACCGGAAGCGTTGATTGACTTCGATCCGTTCAAACCGTAAAGGAGACAGACCATGAGCACCGACGCCGCCGGTTCGTAACGGGGCCGGTGACGGCCCTGTTAGCCAACATGAGGCCGGCCGGTGCGCGTCGTGGAAACCGTGCGTGAGGACGACGAACCGGAAGTGGAGATCGACTTCGACCCGTTCGACTAACCGTTGCTTCAAAGGAGCAGAGATCATGCAGACAGACGAACAGATGGCCAACGCGCTCTTCGGCAAGACTTCGCCGCGCCCGACGAACACCGACACCTCGCCGCGCCCGGCGACGGCCGCCGTCACCGACGAACAGGCGATCGCGGCGCTGTACCCCGCCGACGTCGAAGTCCGGCGGACCCTGGACCAGAAAGACGGGGAGATGTTCGCCACGCTCGGCGCGACGTCAACGCAACGGGCGGAGATCGCCAACACGTTCGTCGGTCTTGCCCGGGCAGGCGTACCGGCTTTCGTTGTCAATGGCCTGGCCGAGTCGTTCATCAACGGCGAGGCGGCACAGGCCGCGGACCCGACCGCGTACGCGACCGCCATGCAGCAGCAGACCGCGACGGCGAGACGGGAACTGCGGGCGACGCTGGCGGCCGAGCACACCCCGGCGGGCGCCGAGGCGCTGCTCCGGCGAACCGAGCAGTACATTGCCACGGTCCCGGGCCTCGCGACGATTCTCGCCAGTCACGGACTTGGCTCGTCCAAGCACTTCAAGGCGATCCTCGAGCACGTCCGGCGCAACGGCCTCGGCCTCTGAGGTCCGACGATGAGAGCCACACGCTTTCTGCCGGCCCCGTCGCCCGTCGATGAACTCACGGCGTTGCGGTACGGGCACTTCACCGCACCGACGACGGGGCCGTTTGCGCCGAGGCCACCGGCCGCGCCGCGGGCGTTCGACCCCCTGCGGGACTACCTGAAGCCGCGGACGCCTCCGGGTCCGCGGGCGACGCTCAAGGCTCCGGTCCCGCCGGACCCGTCCCGGTACCTCCCGCGCCCCGCTCCGCCCGTGGCGGCTCGGCCCGCGGCTGTGCCGGCGTCGGCCCCTGTGGCGGCGCCGGCCCCGAGCGAGAACACGGCGAGGCCGCGCGGGGCCTCACTGCTCGGCGCGCCGTAGTTCGGAGAACGACTGTTATCAGCAGCAACCACCAAGGAGCCAGACATGTTCATCGACGCTCAACTTCGGATTCTCGTGGGGCCAGGAACTCACCGCGACGTGCAACTCCGACTACGCCGTGGAGGTGGGCCCGGGTGTCCTGTCGCCCAACCCGACGAGCCCGGCCCCGGAGGGCGCCGGCGTCGCGGTGCAGGTCGTGCAGAACGCCGTCGCGACGGGAACCTACACCTTCCAGCTCGTGCAGTCCGACAACGCGGACCTGAGTAGCCCCGACGTGCTGAACGCCCGCACGGTGCTCGCGGCCGACCTGGTGCTCGACCCGATGGGGAACAAACTCATCTTCCTGCCGTTCCCCTCGGGCACGCTGACGAAGCGATGGGTGGGGGTGCGCTACGTGCTGGGCGGCACGAGCCCCTCCGTCATCGTCAACGCCTGGGTGACGACGAAGGAGACGCTCAGCGAGATCGAGATGTACGCGCGCGGCAGCTACGCGATGTAGGGCTCGCGAGCACGGAAACGGGGACCACGGGCGCGGTTAGCAGGGCCTCAAGGGTGGGCCGTCCGTGGAGGGTTCGCGGAGGAGCACGTCCACCAGGAGCACGACCGCCGCGATGTCCTTCCCCGTTTTCGGCGTCGCGGAGCGCAGCGTCTCGGCCGGCGAGGGTTCCGGCGTGTCCGCTGGGGCGGGCTCGTTAGCGCCCTTCGCCGGAGTGATCGGGGCGGGCGACATAGACGGCGCTCAGCGTAGACCCGCGGCTCTCCGGCTGTCAAACGGCCCTGCCGGGCCACAGGGCGATTCCCCAACACGGAGGCTCCGATGTGCGTTGACGCGGAACAGCCCGGCTCAAATGCCGCACGTGCGCCTTTGGCGGGCGGTCTAGCGTGCGAGCGGTGCGGCGCGCCGTTCTCCGAAGGCCGGATCGACCGGCGGTACTGTTCCGCGCGCTGTCGCGCCGCGGCGAGTCGCGACCGCGCGGCGGCCCGCGTGCGGAAGCTCGAGGCGCTCATCGGGGAGCTGGCCCGGGTAGCGGGGAGGTCCTGACGTGTCCCGTTCACGCGCCTGGCCGGCGATCCTCGAGCACGCGGCGGCGATCGTCGCGTCCTACGATACCGGCGTGACGTTGCGGCAGTTGTTCTATCGGCTCGTGGCGGACGGCACGCTCCAGAACACCCGGGCCGCCTACAGTGCGCTGTCCGATCAGACGGCGCGGGCGCGACGTGCGGGCGCGTTCCCCGACCTGATCGATCGCGGCCGGCTGATTTGCCAGTATCGGCACTGGCCCGGCCCCGACGCGGCCCGCGACTGGCTGGCCGACGTGTACCGGCGCGATCGGACCGAGGGGCAAGCGTGGTCCGTCTATCTCGGCGTGGAGAAAGCCGGCCTCGTGTCGCAACTGCAAGCGTGGTTCGGGGATCTTGGCGTGGCCGTGCTCGCCCTCGGCGGCTACACGTCGCAGTCCTACGTGTCCGACGTGCGGCGCCACGTGACGGAGACGGGCCGCCCGGCCGTGCTGCTCTACGCGGGCGACTTCGATCCGAGCGGCGAAGACATCGATCGGGACTTCGTGGCGCGATCGGCCTGTTGGGCGCGCGTGGTTCGCGTGGCGCTGTCCGTGGAGCAGGTCGACGCCTACCAGCTCCCGCCCGCGCTCGGCAAGGACACCGACAGCCGGGCCGCCGGCTTCGTCCGCCGGCATGGAGCCCTGGTACAAGTCGAACTCGACGCGCTCCCGCCGGACACCTTGCGTACGCTGTTCACGGAGGCGCTGGCGCCCGTCTGGAATGGCGAGGCGTATCAGCGGGCGGTCGATCGGGAAGTGGTGGATCGAGCGGAACTGACCGCGAGCTGCTAGGGGGTTGACAATGTATGTCGGTAGCGCTACTATCGGGGCCGTGGCGAAACGGCGAACGAGCTCTTCCTGGACCCGGCACTCGGCGACGGACTCAAGGCGCTCAAGGCTCGCGACGGCATAGCCGAGGGCGAGGCGATCCGGCGGGGGATTGCGGAGTATCTCGAGAAGCGCGGGATCGTCGTGACGCACAAGGCGGAGCGCAAGCGGGCGGACACCCGCAAGCGCTCCTAAGCCAACCGCTCAGCGTCAACCTGACCGGCAGACCTCCGGGTATTCTACCCGCAGACCCGCCGGCCTCTCATCGTGGAGGCCGCCTTGCCGAACATCACCGTCTTGCAGCGTGTCGACGTGATCCCGCCGGATCTCCTCTTCGTCGGCGCCGGCCGCCACGCGACCGCGCGGAGCATCCTCGACGCCTGGCGGGCCGGGAAGACACCGCACACGCTCCGCTCCTACGAGTCGGACCTGCAGAAGTTCGCGCGGTTCCTCTCGGCGGGCCTCGGCGTTGTGTCGGCGCTCACCGTGGAGGCGGCGCTCGATCGCCTCTGTCGAGAAGACAGCGCGAACGCGCACGGGATCGTGTTGAGCTGGCGCGCGGCCATGCTCCGCGCGAACCTGGCGCCGGCCACCATCAACCGGGCGCTGGCCACGCTGCGGAGCGTCTCGAAGCTGGCCCGGATGCTCGGCCTCGTGCATGGGGCCTGGTATCTCGAAGTGCCCGGCGTGAAGGCCGAGCGGCGCCGAGACACGCGCGGGCCGTCGGTGGAGGACGTGCGCCGGATGCTCGAGGCGACGGCCGGCGACACGGAGACGGCGACCCGCGACTACGCGATCGTTGCGACGCTGTTCTGCCTGGGGCTCCGCGTCTCGGAACTCTGCGGGCTCAACCTCGAGGAGACCGACCTCGCGCGGGCCACCGCGTGGATCACGGGCAAGGGACGCCGCGAGAAGGAACTCGTGCCGCTCCCCGCCGTCGTCGTCGCGGCGCTCCGCCGGTATCTCGCGCACCGCGGCGCGATCGGCCAGGGGCCGCTCTTTGTCAGTCGGTCGCATCGGCCCGGGCGTGACGCGAGCCGGCGGCTGCTCCCGCGTTCCGTGGCGCGCCTGGTGGCCGACGTGGGGCAACGGGCCGGGGTCGGGCACGTCTGGCCGCACGGGCTGAGGCACGCCGGTATCACCGCGGCGATCGTCGACGGCCAGAAGGCCGGCGTCGGCCTCGACCAGATCCGCACGTTCTCGCGGCACAAGGCGCTGGCGACGATGCTGATCTACCGCGACGACCGGGATCGAGAGGCCACGCACCGGCAGCTCGTGGACGTGGTCGCGGCGGCGCTCGCGTAGGTCTGAGAACGTCCCTTACGTCTCACAAGAGAGGCAAGTATGGCGGAGGACCACAACCAACCCGCAACGGCGACACCGACAGGGCGGCGCGGCGGCGTGCGGAAGCGGTGCGACTGTCCGCGGCGCGCGTGGGCGAAGTGTCCGCATCCGTGGCACCTGGCCTATCAGTGGCGCGGCAAGCGGTATCGGGTGAGCCTGGACAGAGAACGCCACGAGCCGATCGGCTCGAAGACGAAGGCGGACGAGTACGCGGAGACGATCCGGATCGCAATTCGCGGCGGGACGTTCCACACGACACGCCGACGCCGGGCCTGACGTTCGGCGCCGTGCTCACGGCCTACGATGACAAGCACGTGAAGGCCCCGGGCCGTCGCGAGTCGGCGCAGGAGGCGATGGGCTGGCACGTGGGGCTCTTGCGACGGGCGCCCGTCCCGGCCGGCAACGGCGCGATGATGGCCCTCGGCGACAAGCCGATCGCGTCGATCACGAAGGCGGACGTTGAAGCGGTGCGAACCTGGCGGCGCCGGGAACATCAAGCGATGGTGGATGCTCGGCTCACGTGGGAAGCGGAGCGAGACGCGGCGGTCGCGCGGGAACTGAAGACGCGGACCGACGCACGCCTCGGCTGGCGCTCCGTGGTCGGCGAGGAACGGGCGGCGGCGCTGGTGGGGCGGCCCAAGCCGCGACTGGCGCCGGGCTCGAAAGGTGGGGAAGTCGGGATCAACCGCTTGCTCGGCGTGTTGCGGCACGTGTTCACGTGGGCGATCGCGGAGGGCTACACGGACTCGACACCCTTCAAGCGCCACGGCGTGACCGTCGTCAAGCTGGCGATGGAGATGGAGACGGAACGGACGCGGCGCCTCGAGCCGGGCGAAGAGGACGCGCTGCTCGCGCACGCGGGGCCGCGGCTGCGGGGCCTCATCGTGGCGGCGCTCTCCACCGGCTGCCGGCTTGGGGAGCTGCTCACGCTCACGTGGGGCCAGGTGCGCCGCGATGCGAAGGGCCAGGCGCGGCAGTTGGTGCTTCCGGCGGCCAAGACGAAGACGAACCGGAACCGGGTGATCCCGGTTGGGGCTCGACTCCGGGCCGAGCTGGAGATGCGACGGCACGATCCGGACGGGGAAGACTACCCGGCGACGGCGGCCGTCTTCGGGGAGGTGACGGGGGAGCCGATCGCGTCGATCGCGAAAGCGTGGGACGTCGCCTGTCGGCGGGCCGGGGTCGCGGGCCTCCACTTCCACGATCTCCGGCGGGAATTCGGGTGTCGCCTCATCGAGTCGGGCGCCGGGCTCCACGATGCCCGGGAATTCCTGGGGCACGCGAACATCTCGACGACGAGCCGGTACCTGCGGGCGTCGGCGCTGAGCTTGGAGAAGGCGATCGACCGGCTCGACCGGGCCGAGGCCGGAAGAAGTGGCACAAACGTGCCACAAACGACCGAGGCCGGCGCTCAGGCCTCGCCGGAGGCTCCCGGTAACGTCTTGAATTGATGAGGGGTTAGGTGGTGGCCAGGCCCAGAATTGAACTGGGGACACCCCGGTTTTCAGCCGAGTGCTCTACCAGCTGAGCTACCTGGCCACCCGCAAGAGAAGAGATTTTACTGTGGGTCGGCCCCGGTTGTCGAGACCGCGGCGGCTCTTTCCGCTTCGACGATTCGGTCCAGCAGGTGCGCGGGATCCCGGTCGAGCATCGGGATGGCCGCCGTGCCGTAGAGGAACCCGTCCTCGCGGGCCCGCTCGATCAGGCGCACGAGGTCGTCGAAGTACCCTTCGACGTCGAGCAGCGCGCACGGCTTGCGGTGCAGCCCCAGTTGCGCCCACGTCAGCACCTCGAACAACTCGTCGAGCGTGCCGACGCCTCCGGGCATCGCGATGAAGGCATCGCTCAGCGCGATCATGAGCGCCTTCCGCTCGTGCATCGACCCGACGACGCGAAGCTCGGTCACGCCGCGGTGCGCGCGCTCCCCGCCGACCAGGTGCTCGGGGATGACGCCGATGACGCGCCCGCCGGCCTTCATCGCCGCGTCGGCCAGCTCGCGCATCATCCCGGCGTTGCTGCCGCCGTAGACCAGCGTGAGCCCCCGCTCGGCCAGCGCCTGGCCCAGGGCGCGCGCGGCGGCGCCGTACGCGGGCCGGGCGCCGACGCTCGACCCGCAGAACACGCAGACCGAGGTCACCGCGCGCCCCGTTCGGTGGAGAGGCTCCAGGTGGTTCGCCCGCGGACGAACCAGGCCGCGATCAGTCCGACCAGGAATCCGGCGAGGACGTCGGAGGGGTAGTGCACGCCGAGGTAGACGCGCGAGGCGGAGATGCCGACGGCGAGCAGCCAGAAAGCGACGCGCGCCGAAGGCCACGCCGAGGCCAGCATGAGCGCGCCGGCCGCCGAGCTCGACGCGTGCCCGGACGGGAACGACCAGCTCGACGGAGGCCGGGCCACGACCGACGACGCCTCGAAGCGAACGTCGGGCCTGTCGCGGTGCACGAGCGGCTTGATCACGCCGTCCGACACCGTCCAGGCCAGCAGGACGGCGAGCCCCGCCTGCCAGGCGGCCATCCGGCGGCGTCGGTCGGCGAGGGCCGTCGCGACGGCCCCCGCAATCCAGACGGCGCCCCCGCCTCCGGCGGCGGTCAGCGCCCACATGAGAGCGTCGAACCACCCCGTCCGGTGCGCCGCGATCCAGCCGAGGATCCCGGAGTCCATCCCCTTAGGCTTCGGCCGCTTCGCGCGTGAGGCCCATCTCCTTCCGCAGCCGATCCTCGATCGCCTGCGTCGTGTCCGGGTTGTCGCGCAGGAACTGCTTCGCGTTCTCGCGGCCCTGGCCGAGACGATCGCCGCTGTAGGCGAACCACGTGCCGCTCTTGTCGACGATCTTGCGCTCGACCGCGAGGTCGAGCAGGTCGCCTTCGCGCGAGATGCCCTCGCCGTAGAGGATGTCGAACTCGGCCTCGCGGAACGGCGGCGCGACCTTGTTCTTGACCACCTTCACCCGCGTGCGACCGCCGACGATGGCGTCGCCGTCCTTGATGCTGGCGATGCGCCGGATGTCGAGGCGCACCGACGCGTAGAACTTGAGCGCGCGCCCGCCGGTCGTCGTCTCCGGGTTGCCGAACATGACGCCGATCTTCTCGCGCAGCTGGTTGATGAAGACGAGGCAGGTCTTCGACTTCGACACGACGCCGGTCAGCTTGCGCAGCGCCTGCGACATCAGCCGCGCCTGCAGCCCCATCTGCGCCTCGCCCATCTCCCCCTCGATCTCGGCCCGCGGCACCAGCGCAGCCACCGAGTCGACCACCACGACGTCCACCCCGCCCGACCGCACCAGCACCTCGACGATCTCGAGCGCCTGCTCCCCGTTGTCGGGCTGCGACACCAGCAGGTTGTCGATGTCCACGCCGAGCTTCTTGGCGTAGCCGGCGTCGAGCGCGTGCTCCGCGTCCACGAACGCCGCCATGCCGCCCAGCTTCTGCGCCTGCGCGATCACCTGGAGGGCGAGCGTCGTCTTGCCCGACGACTCCGGGCCGAAGATCTCCACCACTCGGCCGCGGGGCACGCCGCCGATCCCGAGGGCGAAATCGAGGCTGATCGATCCGGTCGGGATGGCATCGACAGCCGCGACGGCGCCATGCGTGCCGAGCCGCATGATCGAGCCTTTCCCGAACTGCTTCTCGATCTGGCTGACGGCAACATCCAGCGCCTTGCTGCGTTCGCTACGGTCGTCGGCGGGCATTCGGACTCCTCTCAGATGTATCTGCTCGAGTTACGGCATTCTAGAGGCGTGCCGTCCCGAAAGTCAAGCGAAAGGCAATAGCAGTATCTGCCTAAGAATATGTAAACGCACTGGTTACAGCGATGTTGACTTTCGCCTTGCCGATTCAGCGAGTCCCCGGCCCTGCAGAATCTCCAGCGCGTTCAGGCGCCGGGGTGGCAGCATCCGACAGGCGGGCCACCACCTTGATCTTCCTGACCGGGTCGGGGCCGAGCAGCTCCCGGAGCCGCGACAGGACCAGGTCCTGCGACCGCCTGACCTCGCGCCGCCATGCCAGCTCGACGGCAGCCACCTCGAGCGTGCCGTCGTCGCGCAGCCCGACCGAGGTCGCCCGGTCGATGGCGGTGCCGACCGCCAGGCGCCACGCCGCCGCGATCTTGCCCGGAGACATCGGGCCGCTCCGGAGCAGGGCGCGCACGACCGACGGGATCGAGGCCTTGAGCGGTTCCACGATCCCCTATTCTCTCATGTAAGATCGAGATGTGCGCCCCGCATCCGACCCGCCTTCGCTGGTCCTCGCCTCCGCCTCGCCCCGGCGCGCCGAACTGCTGACGGCGGCGGGCATTCGGTTCACCACTTGCCCGGTCGATGTCGACGAGCGGCCGCGCGAGGGCGAGCCGCCGCGGGACTACGTGCTCCGGGTCGCGACCGACAAGGCTCGGGCGTGCCCGGCGGTCGGCGACGCGGTCGTGCTGGCCGCCGACACCGCCGTCATCGTCGGGCCGCAGATCCTGGGCAAGCCGGCAGACGCGGTTGACGCCGCGGGCATGCTCCGGCTTCTCGGCGGGCGCGCGCACCTGGTTCTGACCGGCGTGGTCCTCCGCAGAGGCGAGAGGGAAGTGGCGGCGGTCGAATCGACGGCGGTGACCTTCTCCCCGCTCAGCGAGGACGACATCGCCTGGTACGTGGGCACCGGCGAGTCGGCCGACAAGGCCGGGGCCTACGCCGTCCAGGGACTGGCCTCCCGGTTCATCGACCGCATCGACGGGTCCTACTCCAACGTCGTCGGCCTCCCGGTGGCGACCGTATGGCGGTTGCTGGCCACGCTCGAAACGGGGCAGTAAAACGCCCCCGGCGGCTGGCCGGGCGGCCGCCGGCGATTGACCGTCGCGGGGTGAGGCGGTATTCTGGAGGGTAACGATCCGCGACAAGGGGCTATGTCCAATAAAGCCGTCAAGATCGGGCTCACGGTCGTCGTGCTGGCGCTGGCGCTGGGCGGCTTGCTCCGCGCGACGCTGCGGGAGGGGACCGAGTACTTCAAGCAAGTGGACGAGGTGCTGGCGAACCCCGCGGCGTGGCAGGGCAAGAACCTCCAGCTTCACGGATACGTCGTCCGGGACTCGGTCCTCCGGAAGCGTGATTCGCTCGACTACCGGTTCAAGGTGACCGCCAAGGTTGGCGACGACGTCCGCGTGGTGTCGGCCCATTACAGCGGCATCGTGCCGGACACGTTTGCGGACGACGCCGAGGTCGTGCTGAAGGGCAAGCTCGAGGCCGACGGCTTCCACGTGGCGCCGAACGGTGTCGTGGCGAAATGTCCCTCGAAATACGAAGCGAAGAAGACTGCGGCAGGCTCGCCCGGCGACTGACCGGGCGGCGCGCCGCGTGCCGTCACGCGTCCCGACGCTCCTTGCATTCCCGAACCCGTGACCTGCCGCTTCCACCGGCCCGATGCGACGGGCGCCGTCGCACCGCCACGCCGGAGTTGCGCGCATTCAGCGAGTAGACCATGGCCTCCCTGGGAACCTTCACGCTCCTCGCCGCGTTCGTCGTCTCGGCCTACGCCGCGGCCGCCGCGATCGTGGGCGCCCGCCGCGCCTCCCGCAGCCTCGTCTCGAGTGCGATCGGGGCGTTCTACCTGGTCACGGCACTGCTGACCGTCGCGACCGCGGTGATCGTGCACGCGTTCGTCGTCGACGACTACTCGATCAAGTACGTCCAGCACTACTCGGACAGCTTCCAGCCGATCGTCTACAAGCTGACCGCCTACTGGGGCGGCCTCGACGGCTCGATCATGTTCTGGGTCTTCCTGCTGGCGGTCTTTGGCTCGATCGCCATCCACGTGAACCGGGAGCGGCAGCGCGAGTTGACGCCGTACGTCGTGGCCGTCATCTCGCTGGTCGAGATGTTCTTCCTGTTCCTGATGGTGGCGCACAAGAACCCCTTCGACACCTTCCTCGTCTCCGTGCCGGGCAACGGGCGCGGGATGAGCCCGCTGCTCCAGAACCCGTACATGGTCATCCACCCGCCGGCCCTGTACGTCGGCTTCGTCGCGATGACCATCCCGTACGCGTTCGGCATGGCGGCGCTCATCACCGGGCACCTGGACGACTCGTGGCTGCGGGCCGTGCGCCGCTGGACGATCGTGAGCTGGCTCTTCCTGTCCTTCGGGCTGGCGCTCGGGATGATCTGGGCCTACGAGGTGCTGGGCTGGGGCGGCTACTGGGGCTGGGACCCCGTCGAGAACGCCGGCCTGCTTCCCTGGTTCACCGCCACCGCGTTCCTGCACTCGGCGCTCGTCCAGGAGCGGCGCGGCATGCTGCGCGCCTGGAACGTGACGCTCGTCATCGTCACCTTCTTCCTCACCATCTTCGGCACCTTCATGACGCGCTCCGGCGTCGTGCAGTCGGTGCACGCCTTCGGTGAGGACCGGACGATGGCGATCATGTTCACCGTCTTCATGGTGCTCGTGCTGGCGGTCAGCTTCGGCTTCGTGATCCGCCGGTTCGGGCTGCTGCGCAGCCGGCACGAGATCGATTCGTGGCTGTCGCGCGAGGGAGCCGTGCGGGCGAACAACTGGCTGATGCTCTTCGCCGCCTTCTTCCTGCTCTTCGCCACGATGTTCCCCACGCTCAGCGAGGCGCTGGCAGGCCAGCGGATGACGGTCGGGCCGCCGTTCTTCAACACGTGGATGCTGCCCATCGGGCTGGCGCTGCTGTTCCTGACCGGCGTCGGGCCGCTGCTCTCCTGGCGCCACACGACCTCCGCGAACCTGAAGGCGCAGTTCACGGCCCCGGTCGTCGTGGCCGTGGCGACGCCGATCGCGCTGGCCATAGCCGGGGTGCCCGCCTGGCCGGTCGGGGTGTGCTTCGCGCTGTGCGCCTTCGTCGCCGTCACGATCGTGCAGGAGTTCGCCCGCGGCGCGGCGGTGCGGCGGCGCGCGACCGGGGCGAACTACGTCGTCGCGCTGGCGACCCTCGTCGCGCGCTCGAAGCGGCGCTACGGGGGCTACCTCGTGCACCTCGGGATCGTGCTGATGTTCGTCGGCTTCACGGGCGAGGCGTTCAAGGTCGAGCAGCAGTTGCTGTTGAAGCTCGGCCAGCAGGCGACGGTCGGCCACTACGTCGTCCGCAACGACGGCATCCGCGTCACCGACGACGGACAGAAGCAGATGATCACCGCGCACCTCACGGTGTTTCGCGACGGGCGGGAGATCGACAAGGCCTACCCGGGCAAGTGGCTCTATCGCCAGCACGAGCAGGAGCCGGTCAGCCAGGTGGCGATCCGGCGCGGCATCGCCGAGGACCTGTACATCGTGATGCCCGACTTCGACCTGCAGAACCAGTCGGCGACCCTGCAGGTCGTGATCAACCCGCTCGTGGACTGGATCTGGGTGGGCTTCCTGCTCCTCGGGCTCGGCACGCTGATGGCGCTGCTGCCGGAGGAGCTGTTCGGCTTCGAGCCGGCGAAGATGGCCGCGGTGACCGTGCCGGTCCCGTCGCCGGGCGCGGTGGACCGTGGGCGTGGAGGCCAGGGCGGACGATGAGCGCACAGACCTCGACCAAGCGGGTGAGCAGCCGGCCGCGCCGGCCGCCGGCACCGAGGCCGGCATGCAGCCCTGGCAGCTGTTCCTGATCATGACGCTGCTGGCCACGGCGGCTGCCGCGGTGGCGGTCCGCGGAACCAGCCCCGCCAACGTCGTCTTCATCTGCCTGACCGTCGCGTCGGCGGGGTTGGCGGCGTGGGCCGTCTATCGGACCGTCTGGCCGCTGGCGCAGCCGGAGTCGGTGGAGTCGCCCGAGATGCTCGGCGGCCAGACCCGCGCGGCGCTCGAGCGCGAGAAGGCCCTCCTGCTGCGGGCGATCCAGGAACTGGAATTCGATCGGGCCATGGGGAAGATCTCCGAATCGGATTGGCAGGAGATGACCGCGCGGCTCCGGAACCGCGCCATCCGGATCGTGGGCCAGCTCGACAGCGGGGGCGCCGCCTACCGCGACCTGATCGAAGGCGAGCTGAAAGCCCGGAAGGCGGCCGGCGGCGGACGCTCGTCGTCACCCGGCGGCGGCGTGGCGCCGCTGATCCTCGTCCTCGCGCTCGCCGGCGGCGTGCTGACCTCGGCGCCGGCCCGCGCGCAGATGGGCGGGGCCGGCCTCTCTGCGGGCATGCCCGATGCCCGGGCCATGTCGGGAATCCCGCGCCCTGACCCGTCGCTGCCGGACGGCACCGTGTCGGTGCGCCTGGTCCGCGGGCAGCTCACGAATCTGGTCGTCGGCTTCCCGGTGGAGTTCATCGTCGACGGCAAGTCGCAGAACGCGACTACCGACGAGACGGGACACGCCGTGCTCAACGGGCTTCCGGCGGGCGCGATGGTCCGCGCGGTTGCGACGATGGGGAGCGAGCGGATCGATTCGCAGGAGTTCCGCATGCCCGCGCAGGGAGGCATGGTCCTCCTGCTCGTGGCAGGCGCCCAGTCAGGGTCCGCGGCGACGGCGGCGGTCGAAGGCACGGTGACCATCGGTGGCCAGTCGCGGCTCGTGACGGCCTTCGAGGACGAAGAACTCCAGGTCTACTACCTGTTCGACATCGTCAACGCGGGGCAGGTGCCGGTGAGGACCCGCGAGCCGCTCGTCTTCGATCTGCCGCCGGGCGCTGGCAGCCCGGCGCTGCTCGAGGGGTCGTCGCCCACCGCCGCCGTCAGGGGCTCGAGCGTCGTCGTCCCCGGTCCGTTCCCGCCCGGCGTCACCAGTGTCCAGATCGCCTTCTCGATGCCGCCGTCCGGTTCCGTGTCGATTCGGCTGAAGCTGCCGGTCGCGATGGACCAGGTGGCGGTGATGGTGGAGAAGGTCGGCGCGGTCGTGCTGAGTTCGCCCCAGCTGACGACGATCCAGGGGGGGAACAACAGCGGCAAGCAATTCGTGATCGGTACCGGCCCCGGCCTTCCGGCGGGCGGACTGCTGACGATGGAGATCGACGGGCTGCCGCACCCGGCCACCTGGCCGCGTGACACGGCCCTGGCGCTCGGGTTCCTGACGCTGGCCGGCGGCGCCTGGGGAGCCTCGCGCACCCTCGGCCGGTCGGCCGAGACGACGGAGCGGCAGCACCTCGAGTCGCGGCGCGACCGGGTATTCGACGAACTGCTGGCGCTCGACGCGCGCCGGCAGGCCGGCGAGGTCGGCCGCGCCGAGGCCGACGAGCGCCGCGAGCAGCTCATGGGCGAACTCGAGCGGATCTACGGCGAGCTGGACACGGCGTCGGCCGGCGCCTCGGGCACGGAAGGACTCGGCGCGTGAGCTTCGACTTCGGCGAGGTGACCGTTCGGGAGGTCTCGCGCAACTACGGCCGCCGCCGGGCGCTCACCCGCGTGTCGCTCGCGTGCCGGGCGGGCGAGGTGCTCGGGCTCCTGGGTCCCAACGGAGCGGGGAAGTCGACGCTGCTGTCGATCCTCGCCACGCTGCTCGCCCCGTCCTCGGGTGACGTCCGCTACGGGGCGAAGACGGCCGCCGAAGCCGGCCCCGCGCTGCGCGCCTGCCTCGGCCTGCTCTCGCACGACCTGCACCTGTACCCCGAGTTGACGGCCGGGGAGAACCTCCGCTTCTTCGCGCAGCTGTACGGCGTCGCCGGGGTCGAAGCCCGCGTGGGCGCCGCCCTGGAGCGCGCCGGCCTGGTCTCGCGCCGCGACGACGTGGTGTCGGGGTTCTCGCGCGGGATGCGGCAGCGCCTGGCGCTCGAGCGCGCGCTGCTGCACGACCCGCGGCTGCTGCTGCTCGACGAGCCGTTCACCGGCCTCGACGACGCGTCGGTGGCGGCGCTGGTGGCGAGGCTGCGGGAGCTGCGCGGCGCCGGGCGGATCGTCGTCGTCGTCACGCACGACCTCGACGTGGCCGAGCAGCTGCTCGACAAGGTGGCCGTGCTGAAGGACGGCCGCCTGGCCGCGTTCGACGACGCGCGCGGGCGGATCCGCGAGCACTACCGGGCGCACGTGGCGGAGCAGAGGGTCTGAGCGGGGACGGCGGGTGGAGGAAGGGCGGGCAAGGGGTGCCGATGTTCCTGAAGGTCGCGTGGCTCGTGATGCGGAAGGACTTCACCGTCGAGGTGCGCAGCCGCGAGGTGATCTACACCACCATCTTCTTCGCGGTCGCCTGCGTGCTCGTGTTCGCCTTCGCCCTCGTGCGGGAGGGGCAGCCGCTCGAGGACGCCGCCGCCGGCATCATGTGGATCTCGGTGGCCTTCGCGGGGACGCTGGCCCTCGGGCGCACGTTCGAGCGGGAGCGCCATTCGGAGACGTTGAGAGCGCTGATGCTGGCGCCCGCGAGCCGGCCGGCCATCTACGTGGGCAAGCTGCTCGGGATCGTCCTGCTCCTGCTCGTCGTCGAGGCCGTGCTCGTGCCGCTCGTCGGCCTGCTGTTCCACGCTCCGATCGCGAGCCGGCCGCTGGAGCTGGCGGCGCTGCTGGTGTTCGGGACCATCGGGTTCTCGGCCGTGGGGACGCTGTTCGCCGCGATGCTGGTGCGGGCGCGCAGCCGCGACGTGATGCTCCCGATCCTCCTGTATCCCATCACCATTCCGGTCATCATCGCGGGCGTGCGGGGCACGGCCGCGCTGTTCGAGGCGGAGCCGGCCGTGGACCTCGCCCAGATGTGGATGGCGCTGCTGGTGTTCTTTGATATCGTGTTCGTCACGCTCTCGCTCTGGACGTTCGAGCCGTTGATGACCGAGTGAGCGGCGGCGACAAGCCAGGCGTCGGGCTTCAGGCCTCGGACTTCGGGCGGGGCGGCGAGGTTGTTTCACGGGACGGAAGGGAAGGCCAGGCCGTGATCAAGCGACTCTACCTGCCGGCGGTGATCCTGGCGATCGTGATGTTCGCCGTGGCGCCGTTCCGGCTGATGGGCGCGCCGGACATCCAGGTCGCCAACGCGACGCCGGGCGTGCTCCTCTCCTACAAGATCTTCTACTACCACGTGCCGTCGGCGATGGTGATGTTCCTCGCCGCGTTCGTGTGCGGGATCTCGAGCGCCGTCTATCTCTTCAAGAAGAAGCCGGCCGCCGATCTGCTGGCCGCCGCGGCCGGCGAGCTGGTGGTGGTGTTCGGCATCATCGTGCTGGTGACCGGCCCGATCTGGGCCCGCATGGCCTGGGGGGTCTGGTGGCAGTGGGACGCGCGGCTGACCTCCACGCTGCTGCTGTGGATGATCTTCATGGCCTACCTGCTGGTGCGCCGCTTCGGCGGGCCGGGGGCCGAGAAGCTGTCGGCGGCGATGGCCGTGTTCGGCATGGCCAACGTGCCGTTCGTGTACGTGTCGGTCAACATCTGGCGGACCATCCACCCCACGACGCAGGTCATCCCGACGCTCGCGCCGGGGATGCGCGGCGTGTTCTGGTTCTGCGTGCTGTCGTTCGTGCTGCTCTTCGGCCTGCTGCTCGCGCTGCGGGCGCGCCTGGAGCAGCGCCGCGCCGACGTCGAGCACCTCTACCTGCTGGCCGATGACGAGTAGCGACGGCGAACCAGTCGGGGGCGGTCGAACGAGGGGATTGACGATGAACAGGAATCGCAGGTCGGCGTTGATGGCGGTGGTCGTGGCGGCCTGGCTGCTGTGCGGCCACGCGGCCGCGCTGGCGGCGCAATCGGACGCCCAGGCTCCGAGCCCGTCGGCCCCGGCGGCGCAGGCGCCCCAGAACCCGCAGGACCAGTTCGTTCCCGTCAAGTCGCTGCCGCCGGCGCCGTCCGAGCAGCTGCCGGCCCGGACGCTCGTGATGGTGGCCTACGTGTTCTTGTGGGCGGTGCTGCTGGTCTACGTCTGGACGGTCTGGCGCCGTCTCCTGAAGGTCGAGCGCGAAATGAAGGCGCTGGCCGAGAGGCTCAAGGAGAAGCGCGCGTAGGCTCAGGGCGCGAGGCTCCAGGCTTCGGGCTCCAGGCACGGATCGGCGAGGTTGCCGAGCCCGCGACGATGCTCCTGAAAGCGAGGTGGCACAGCGATGCAACGAAGGCTGGGTTGCTGGTTGTGTACTGGACTGTGTGCTGCCATTTTCATCGTCGCCACTGGAGTTGGGTCCGTTTCGGGACAGTCAGTGCTGGTGGGACAGCTCAAGGACGCCATCAAGGAAGTACGGACTCTCGCACCGCTAACAAGGGCCAGGGACAAAGCGGTACAGCATCTCGAATCATTGACGCGAAGGGCCTCGCCGAAAGAGGTGGATGATGCGACCCTTGCGGATTTGAATTCGCTCTTGGATACGACCGACGAGTCGGTGCGCGGGTGGGTAGCAGCCTCGCTTGGAAATCTGGGTCCTCGTGCACGACCTGCCATTCCCAAGCTCCTGGCCATCTTGCATGAAGTGGAGAATTGTACTTTCAAGTCGTTGAGCTCGGCACCAGCCATCCGGCTAGCCTGGATTTCCACGGACCACCATTTGCCTAATCGGGGCCCGACTGGTCGGGCCTGTATGCCTGCGTGAGCCGCTGATTCCGCCGCCGGAGCCGTCGCGGCGGTTCTCGGTGCCGCGTTGGTGCTTACCGTAATGGTCGTCTGATAGAAACAGTCTCACGGCAATACACAGCAGACGGGTCCGCATGCTCCCGAGCCAGCGAGTGCGCAAGAGCCGCCTCTGGCAAGGGATCCGACGCCACACGCCGTGGTGTACGGAGGCCGGGCTTGACGCCAGAGGCGGTAGGTGATACCGTTGCATCGTGCAGAACGGAGCACCTAAAGACATAAGCGACGTTCGCCGGTTCTTCCTCGACCCGCAGTCGCCGAAGCAGCGCCAGTACGAGGCGCTGCGCGCCTACTTCGTCGAGGGGCGCGCCTCCGAGGAGGCCGCCCGCGCCTTCGGCTACTCGGTGTCCGCGTTCCGCGTCCTCTGCCACCACTTCCGCCGCCAGGCGCACCCCGTCTTCTTTGTCACGCCACGACACGGGCCCGCGATCGCAGCCGAAGAAGTCGGCCGCGCGCGAGCTGATCGTCGATCTGCGCAAGCGCAACTACTCCGTCTACGAGATCAGCGAGCACCTCAAGGCGCAGCAGCAGCCGCTGAGCCCCACGGCCGTCCGCGAGGTCCTGAAGGCCGAGGGCTTTGCCCCGCTGCCCCGGCGCTTCGACGAGGAGCGCCCGGCGCGGCCGCGCCCCACGGTCGAGCCGGTCGCCGATGTCCGCGGCTTCTCGCTCGCCCCGCGCCGGTTTACGACGGCCTGCGGGGGCCTCTTCCTCTTCGTGCCGGATCTGGTCCGGCTCGATCTCGACGGCGCCATGCCAGGACGCCAAGCTGCCCGGCTCGAAGATGATCCCGGCCGCCCATGCCGCTGCGCGCCTCGCTGGCCCTGAAGCTCTGGTCCATCGAACGCAAGAGCCACGTCATGGCCTTACTGGCCGACGACGGGTCTGGCGCTGTTTGCCGGCCTGAACGCCATGCCGAAGAAGAGCTTTCTCTCCGAATACTCCTCGCCGCATCGATCACCCGAAGATCATGCGCCTGCTGGCCGCCTGGCATGCCCACGTCCGCGGCGAGTCGATCTTTCCCGGGCAGTCCTTCAACCTCGATTTCCACTCCGTGCCCTACTTCGGCGAGCATCCGCTCGTCGAGAAGCACTACGTCTCCATGCGCAGCCGGCGCCAGCCGAGCATGCTCGCCTTCCTCGCCCAGGATGCCGACAGCCACGTGTTCTGCTACGCGAATGCCGACATCCGCAAGGGCGAGGAGGCCGAGGAGGTCTTCCGCTTCATCGACTTCTGGAAGCGCACGCACGGCACGCTTGCCGCCGCACCTGGTCTTCGATTCCAAGCTCACCACCTATCGCGGGCTCGCGCGGCTCGATGAGCTGCAGATCGCCTTCATCACCCTGCGCCGCCGCTCGTCCAGGCTGCTCAAGGAGATCGTGCTGCTGCCCCGGTCCGCCTGGCGCACGGTCGAACTCGACGTGCCGACCCGCAAGTACCGCACGCCGCGCGTACTATCGAGCAGGCCGTCACGCTGGCCGGGCGGCGCTTCCGCCAGCTCTATCATCCAGGACCTCGGCCACGAGGAGCCCACGATCCTGCTCACCAACGAATCCGCGGACCTCGCCGAAGGCCCTCATCACCCGCTACGCCCAGCGCATGCTCATCGAGAACGCGCTCTCCGACGCCGTGCGCTTCTTCCACATGGACGCGCTTCTCCTCCTCGGTCGGCTTGAAGGTCGACTTCGACATGGCGCTGCTCGTCGTCGCCAGCGGCCTCTACCGCCTGATCGCCCGACGCATGCGCGGCTACGACGACGCCCAGGCCCGCCAGATCTTTCGCGACCTCGTCGACATGCCGCCGACGGTCGCAATCACGAACGACGAGGTGAAGGTGAGCTTCCACCGACGCGCCCACCTGCCAATCGTCCTGGCTTCGGGGCTCATGGACAAACCGGTCGCAGTCCCCTGGTGGGGTGGGCGCCGACTCCGGCTCACGACGTACAATGGCCCGACCGAGACGGCGTCGTCTTAGGCAAATTCTCGTCCGTGGAAATCCAGGCTAGCGCTATCTCGAATAGGGGTGAAGGCACCCCCAGAACCCCAGTGCGGGAATGTGAAGAAGTAGCGGCCACCGAGGAACGCGTGACACGGTCTGCGCCTTGAGCCTTGAGCCTCCGGGCTTGAGCCCTGAGCCCTGAGCCTACCGTCCCACCATGAGCCTTTGGCCGAGCGCCCTCGGGAACCCGGCGGCGAAGATGCGATCGCGGGCTTGCTCGACCGGGTACGCCATGCGGCGGAAGGCGACCGTCAGCCTCTCGGTGTCGAGGACGGCGTACGCGGCCCGCGGATCGCCGTCGCGCGGCTGGCCGACCGAGCCGGGATTGACGACGTAGCGGCGGTCCCCGCCGATCGGGATTTCCTTTCCGTCGCCGTCCCCCGCGAGCAGGATCTCCGCGCCGCCTTCTCCCGCAGACGTCGCGGCCAGCGGGATGTGCGTGTGGCCGAACAGGCACACCGGGCGCTGCGACGCCGCGATCGCCTCCACCACGTCCATCTCCTGGTGGATGTACCAGTCCTCGTCGAACGGGGAGCCGTGGCAGACTTCGACGACCGTGTCCACCTGGAGCGGTCCCTTGGGCAGCGCGACCAGGTAGTCGAGCGAGGCCTGCGTCAGCGCCCGCCTCGTGAGCGCCGCCGAGATCTTCGCCAGGGGATTGAACCCGTCGTCGCTCTCGACGCCGGCGACCACCTTGTCGTGGTTGCCCCTCACGATGGCGACCGGATTCAGCGCGCGGATCCGCTCCACCACCAGTTCCGGCTCGGCGCCGTAGCCCACCAGGTCGCCGAGCACGAGGATGCCGTCGGTCGGGACCTCCCGCGCGGCGTCGAGCACCGCGTCGAGCGCGTCGATGTTCGAGTGGATGTCGCTCAGGATCAGGTAGCGCACGGGGCTTAGTATCCCAGCCAGTCGAGGACCCGTTCAACAAGTTCCTCGACCGGCGACGAGGCGTCGAGCCGCAAGTGGGCGAGTTGATAGGCCAGGCGCCGCTGGTGATAGAGGGCTTCGAACTGCGCGCGGTCGGCGGCCAGCGGGCGCCGGCCGTCGGACGGCACGCGGGAGCGCGCCACCTCGAGCGGCAGGTCCAGCCAGATCGAGAGCCCGTTGTCGGTGATCAACGCGCGGTTGTCGGCGTCGGCGTACGTCCCGCCGCCCGTCGCGATGACCGCGGGCCGAACCGGCAGCAACCGGCGCAGCACGTCGCGTTCGACGCCTCGGAAGTACGGCTCGCCCCGCCGCGCGAAGAGGTCGGCCACCGTGCAGCGCTCCCGCGCCTCGACGAGTTCGTCGAGGTCCTCGACGCGCCAGTCGAGCCGCCGGCCGAGGGCCCTCGCCAGCGTCGTCTTCCCGGCGCCCATGAACCCCACGAGGTACAGCTTGTCGGTTCTCATCCCGTCACCGACTCCAGCGTCGCGAAGAACCCCGGGTACGACACGTCAACCGCGACAGCGTCGAGGATCGTGCTCGGGCCGTCGGCGCCCAGCGCCGCGACGGCGAAGGCCATCGCCAGCCGGTGGTCGCCCGCGGCGTCGGCCACGCCCCCGGAGAGCCTGCGCGCGCCGGACACCTCGAAGCCGTCGGCGAACTCCTCGACCTCGGCGCCCAGGGCGCGGAGGCCCGTGACGAGGGCCGAGACCCGGTCGCTTTCCTTGACGCGCAGCTCTCCCGCGCCGGTCACCTTCATCCCGCCGCCAAAGGTGGCGAGCGCCGCCAGCGCGGGCAGTTCGTCGATCAGGCCGGGAACTTCGCCCGGCGAGACCACGAAGGGCACGGGCGCCCCGTGGCGGACGCGCAGGACACCCACGGGTTCGTCGGAGCGGTCCTCGACCGCCGCGTCAACCACGGCGCCGGCTCGCCTGAGGACGTCGAGCAGCCCCGTGCGCGTGGGATTGAGGCCGACGCCTTCGATGACCAGGTCGGACCCCGGGAGTCCGGCGGCCGCCACCGACCAGAACGCCGCCGACGAAAAATCGCCGGGAACGGCCGCTTCGATCGGCGCGAGGGCCTGTTCGCCGCATAATGAAATCGTGGGGCCCTCGACCTCGACCGCGACGCCGAAACGGCGGAGAGCGAGCTCGGTGTGGTTGCGCGTCTGGTGCGCCTCGGTGACCCGGGTGGTCCCCCGCGCACCGAGGCCGGCCAGCAGCACCGCGCTCTTCACCTGCGCACTCGGCACCGCGGTCCGGTGGTCGATGGCGTGAAGGTCGCCGCCCTGGATCGTCATGGGCAGCCGCCCGTCGATCGACTCGATGCGCGCGCCCATCTTCTCGAGCGGGTCGATGACGCGGCGCATGGGGCGGCGCGAGAGCGAGGCGTCGCCGGTCAGCGTGACCGACAGCGGCTGGAACGCCAGCACGCCGGCCAGCAGCCTCGTGGTGGTGCCCGAGTTGCCGGCGTCGAGCGGGGCGGCCGGGGAACCAAACGGGCGCAAACCACGTCCGATGAGGGTGATTGAGTCGCCCGACCGCTCGATGGGAATGCCGAGGGCGTCGAGGCATCGGAGCGTGGAGCGGCAGTCGGCGCCAGGCGCGTAGCCGCGGATGACCGACGTGCCGCGCGCCAGCGCGGCGAGCAGAGCGTAACGGTGCGCGATGGACTTGTCGCCCGGCACGCGCAGGCGTCCCCTGAGCGTGTGGGCTGGCGGCACGATGACCGACCCGGGGCGCGCCATGCCGGCACTATAGCATCAGTCGCCCATTCGACTCGCTGCGCTCGCTCAGGGCGACCCTGAGCTTGTCGAAGGGTCGCGTGCGCCGGCCCGCGGCCGGCGACTGGCGGCCGGCGGCGGTGTTCGGCTCGACGAACGTGGACGGGCCGCAAGTCGCGGCTCGCGAGTCGCGAGCCGGATCAAGGGCTGGACCGTTTTCGTCGGCCGTGTTACTTTGTGCCAACCGTTGGCCCGTCGTCGTCTGACCATTTGCCGAATGTCCGACACCGGTCACAACATCCGCATCGAGTTCCCGAGCCTGGTCGAAATGCTCGATCTCGTCCAGGCGATCGTGGAACAACTGGGTCAGATGCTCCGGGTCGACGAGGACTCGCAGCACTGGGTCGAGGTCGCGGTTCGCGAATCGGTCATCAACGCCATCAAGCACGGCAACCACCACGATCCGTCGAAGACCGTGGAACTCGACTTCACGATGGTCCCCGCGGCGGAACCCACCGAACTGCGCGTGCGCATCAGGGACCACGGACACGGCTTCGACCCCGCCTCGCTGCCCGACCCGCTCGCCCCCGAGAACATGCTCAAAGCGAGCGGCCGGGGCATTTTCTTCATGCGCAGCTTCATGGACGAGGTGCGGATCGAGCCGGCGCAGGGCGGGGGCATGGTCGTCTACATGCGCAAGCGGTTCACCCGGTCGTGATCGATCCCCTGTTCACCGCGACCGCGGTCGAGGCCGTCCTCGCGGCCGGCGACCTGCAGATGGCCCGCCTCGGCACCGGTTTCCGCGTGGACAAGAAGGGCGCTATCGACCTGGTGACCGAGGTGGACCTGGCCGTCGAGCGCATGTTCCGCGCGATGGTGGCCGATCGGTTCCCGGACCACGTCGTGCTCGCCGAGGAACTCGGCGGCCCGGGGCCGACGACGGGCGGGCACTGCTGGATCTTCGACCCGCTCGACGGCACCACCAATTACGCCCACGGCCTGCCGGTGTTCGCCTCCTCGCTCGCGCTCGAGATCGACGGCGTCGTCAGCGTCGGCGCCATCTACGACCCGACGCGGCGCGAACTGTTCACGGCGACGCTGGGCGGCGGCGCGTATCTGAACGGCGTGCCGATGCGTGTCTCGTCGGTCGCGACGCTGGTCGACGCGATGCTGGTCACCGGGTTCCCGTACACGATCCACCAGTCGCGCGACGAACTGGTCAGCCTGTTCTCGACCTTCCTCTCGAAGGCGCAGGCCGTCCGGCGCCTCGGGTCCGCCGCGCTCGATCTGTGTTACGTCGCCGCCGGGCGGATGGACGGGTTCTGGGAGCAGCACCTCAAGCCCTGGGACGTGGCGGCCGGCGCGCTGATGCTGACCGAGGCCGGCGGGACGATCACCGCGTTCGACGGCTCCCCCTTCGACGTGCGCCGCGCCCAGGTGATGGCGTCCAACGGCTGGCTGCATTCCGCGCTGCTCGAGGTCGTCCGCGCCTGGCATCGCGGGCAGTCGGAGACCTCCGGGGACTGACCTCCGCCGAGGTCGTCGAACCCGCGGCTCCGCTCGATTCAAGCGTGTTTTCGCACTAGTCGATTTGGCATCGATTCTGCTAGTAACGCCGTCGTGGCCGACGCAGGCACGGGAGGGACCTTCCGTGGCCCGCCGACCGGCCGAAGGAGACCGCATCATGTTCCGGACCAAAGTCCTGGCCGCTACGTTGCTCGTGATCGGAATCGGCGCGGTGCCCGCGGCGGCGCAGCAGCAGACGCTGTCGCTGAACGTCGGATGGCTCACCTTGCGGGGAGCGGGGGACAGGGTCCCTGGCGACACGATCGTGCAGAACCTGATCCCCACCTCACCCATCGACTACTCGCTGGCCTATCGCGTCTCCGATTTCGACAACACCACG
This sequence comes from uncultured Acidobacteriota bacterium, assembly GCA_963776495.1. Lineage (GTDB taxonomy): Bacteria > Acidobacteriota > Vicinamibacteria > Vicinamibacterales > Fen-181 > FEN-299. Next base: position 1,493,240 of record CAVZMW010000006.1, read on the forward strand.
TTCGGCGGGGATTGGCTGTTTCCGATCGGGGACTTCTTCGAGGGCGGGATCGGTGTGAACTACTACGCGAAGACCGTGCCCAGTTTCTATGCTTCGCTGACCGACACCAACGGCGCCGACATCACGCAGAATCTCAGGTTGCGGGAGGTTCCGATCACCGCCTCGCTCCGCTTCCTTCCGTTCGGCCGCCGATTCCCCGTTCAGCCGTACGCCGGCTTCGGCGTGAGCGTGATCCCCTGGCGGTACTCCGAAGTCGGGGATTTCGTCGACACCGCGCAGAACATTTACACGGCCGACTACCACGACTCCGGGGTGGCTATCGGGTGGACGGCGATGGCCGGGATTCGTGTGCCCGTCACCCGCGCCTTCTCCCTCGGCGGGGAAGTCCGGTACCTGGACGCCAACACGTCGCTCGACCCGACGGTCGGGTTCCTTGGGGACCGGCTCGACCTCGGCGGCATCAGCTACCTGGCCACGTTCAACATCAAGTTCTGAATCTAGGATCCGGGAGAAGGGGAGCCGGGCGGCGGGATCGCCGCCGGCTCCTCGGCCCGCCGGTAGAGCACGACGCCGCCTCCTTCGCCCACCCGCGTGAAGCCGCGCAGGAACTCCGGGTATTCGCGGGCGCGCTCGGCCAGCACGTCCCCGCCCTCCGACAGTTCATCCATCAGGATCCAGCCGACGTGGAACCTCGGCGCGTCAACGGCCGCGGACCAGAGCAGGCCGTTCCCTTCGTGGACGATGTCCCGCACCTGCACGCCGATGGCCGACAACTCCTGGACGTAGTGTGACAGCGACCCGAGGCTGACCAGGATCTTCTCGTGCCGCCAGTGCTGCCGCAGGTAGTCGGTCATCACGCGCCGCTGGACGCTGTGCTGGCGATCGAGCTGCGCTTCCTGGACCATCGGCGCCGCGCCGTCAAAGGGGCGGGTTTCGACGAGAACCAGCGCGATGAGCGCCGCGGCGGCCAGAACGCGGAACCGGCGGGTGAGTCCCACGCCGATCCCGGCCCACACCGCGAACGCCGGCACGAGCGGGACCATGTACCGGAAGCGGAATGGATGCCCGATGAAGAAGGCATACCAGGGCAGCGCGGCGCTCGCGGCCATGGCCAGGACCACGAGCGAGTGTGCCTGCCGCCGGTCCCGGAGGCCGTTGACGAGCGCGGCCGCCGCGCCGGCCACCGCGCACAGCAGCACGCCGTAGCCGTTCAGGTGATGGCTGGCCCACCAGATGGAGCCGATCGTCTTGAACGGGCGGCCCATGTCCGGGTTGTCCACGACGTAGAAGCCGTCGGTCACGAACCAGTGCCCGATCGAGAGCCTGCTCTGCAGCATGAAGGCCGCGACCGCGATCGCCGGGTACGCCGCCAGGTACGCGGTGCGCCGCAAGGCGACCGCGAACGGCACGCCCCGCCGACAGAGGGCCGCGACGGCCACGGCCAGGGCGCCGGCGGTCAGCGGCCAGGCCTCGTAGCGCGTCAGGCACGCGGCGGCCATCAGCAGGCCCGCGCCGCCCAGGCCGCGCGTCCCATCCTCGTCCACCCACCGGGCCAGCGCCGCGAGCGATAGCGTCGTCAGCGCGAGCAGGAGCGGTTCGGTCATCGGCGTGGCCTGGAGGTAGAGCACGTCCGGGTTGAGCACGAGGACCGACAGGCCGGCGGCGACGGCCGTCCGCGAGCCCGTCGCGGCGAGGATCAGCCTGGCGCAGGCGTAGGCGAGCAGGCCGAACGACACGATGGAGATCGCGACGGCGGACGCCCCGGTGCGGTAGAGCGCGTCCACCTGCACGGGGATCAGGTTCAGCAGGTGGGGCAGCGGGAGCCACACGGCGCCGAGCTGGATCCAGCCCGGCGTGAGGCTGTCGAAGACCCGGCGCGCCACGACCAGGTGGGCCTTGGCGTCGTAATGGCTCAGGGTGAGACCGGCGCGCGCGTAGAACCAGGCGGCGTAGGTGCCGAGCGCCACGGCCGCAAGGGCGGCGGCGCGGGGAGTCCAGTCGCGTCGGCGGTCGGGCGTTGAGTTGGTGTCGGCTATAATCAAGGGATCTTGAAGTCCCACGGTATTGTACTTCGCTTCGTGACGGGCGGGTGGCGCGGGCAAGGCCGCGGCCGCGAGAGGGGCCGCGCATGAAGAGCCTGATCCTCTGGGCCCAGGGCCTCGTCGTGGCCTTCGGCGGGTGGGGCCTGTTCGTCGTCGGCTTCCTCGATTCGTCGTTCCTCTCGCTGCCCGAGATCAACGACATCCTCGTCGTCTGGATGGTCACCCAGCACAAGGACCGCCTGCTCTACTACGTGACCATGTCGACGCTGGGGTCGGTTGCCGGATGCCTGGCGATCTACGGGCTGGCCTACAAAGGCGGCGAAGCCTTCGTCCGCCGCCGCTTCGGCTCGGCCGGCGTCGAGCGAGGCCTCGCGACCGTCCGCCGTTACGGCCTGCTGGCGCTGCTCGTGCCGTCGATGCTGCCGCCGCCGGCCCCGTTCAAGATCTTCGTCATCCTGGCGGGCGTCGTTCGCATTCGTCCGCTCAGCTTCGTGGCGGCCATCGGCATCGGCCGCGGCCTGCGCTACCTGGTCGAGGGCCTGCTGGCGGTGTGGTACGGCGACATGGCGCTGCGGTACATCAACGACCACGGGAAGATGGCGGCGCTGGTGGCGGCGCTGCTGGTGCTGGTGGCCGGCGTGGCCGTGGTCTGGTGGCAGCGGCGCAAGCCGGCAGGGGAGCGCTGAGAGGGGCGGGCGGTGTTAGTGCCGGTGCGGGTGACGCCTCGTCACGTAGACGACGGCGCCCGAGAGCGAGAAGAGCATCACGAGCGCGGTCGATCCGAGCGAGAGCGCCATGGCCGACTCGAGCGGCAGGCCGATCCGGGCGAAGTAGAACGAAAAGGCCGCCTCGCGGACGCCGAACCCGTTCACCGACACCGGCAGCATCTGCACGACGAACGACACCGGGACGATGACCGCCAGGTGGGGCAGGGCGACCGGGATGTTCAGGCTGCGCGCCACGGCCGCGTAGAAGAGCACCAGCAACCCCTGCACGACCACCGCTCCGGCAAAGGCGTGGAGCAGCGACGCGGGACGCTCGCGGAACCGCCCCAAGATATCGGTCAGCCTCGAGATCATGCCGCCGACCCACTCGGGGTGGAACACCTTCAGCGGCTGGAGCAGCCGCCCGACGCCGGCCGGCGCCAGCACGGCGGGCGCCGAGACCAGCGCGGCGAGCAGGAAGCCGGTCCAGAGCCACGAGGGCAGCACGGGCACCGCCCGCGAGCCACCCGCGCCGACGGCTGCCGTCGCGCCGGTCGCCGCCACCAGCGCCAGGCCCAGCAGGCCGATGCCGCGGTCCACCAGCACCACCGTGGCCGCGAGCGTCTTGGATTGCGCCGGCCCCGAGGTGTCGCGAATCCGGATCACGTCGCCACCGATGTTGCTCGGCAGGAAGTTGTTGAAGAACGTCGCGACCAGGTACGAACTCAGCAGGCCGCGAAGGCGCACGCTGACGTGCTGCGCGTCGAGCAGGAGCCCCCAGCGCCAGGCCCCGACCAGCATCTGGGCGAGGTAGAGGCCGAGCGCCGCCATCGCCCACGGCAGCGACGCCGTCCGGACGCTCCTCCACAGGCTGGTCAGGTCGGTTCGCGCGAAGAGGATGCCCAGCAAACCAAGGCTGACGAGCAGTTTGAGGGCGGTGACGAGGGCCCGTCGGGTCCGCGCGCGGGCGGGCTCGAACTCCATGTCGGCGTCGGGAGTCAGGGCTTCTGAATCCATCGTCACACGGCTGTCCCGGGCATTCGCGCGGTCGCTCCCGGATGCAACTGGAAGCGAACAGCGTACCACGGGGTCTTCGGTAAGTCCACCGGACCTCACCTCTTCTCCAGGGGTCGGAGCGGTTTATCCGGACGTAGAGTGGTGGATTTCAATTTCGTAATCCGGATCTCACAACTCGACCCCTGTGGGTATAATCGAACGAATTGGGCAATCCGCGTGATGGTGGTGCAAATGCCGTACCGATCCCCGCTCGAGACCCGTATCGCCAAGAAGACGACCCAGGCGCTGTGCGACTTCGAGATGATCGAAGAAGGCGACCGGGTCCTCGTCGGCCTCTCGGGGGGCAAGGACAGCTGGGCGCTGCTGCAAATCCTCGATGTCCTCCGGCGCCGGTCGAAGAAGAAGTTCACCCTGGTCGCCGTCAACGTCGACTCGGGCTACGCCGAATACGACCACGGCCTCATCTCGCGCGCCTGCGAGGAGCGGGGCTGGGAATGCCGCATCGAGCACACCACGATCGGCGAGGTCATGGACGATCTGCTCGACGTCGGCGACACTCCCTGCTCGCTGTGCGGCAAGCTGAGGCGGGGCGTCCTGTACCGCGTGGCCACAGAGCTTGGCGCCTCCAAGATCGCGCTCGGCCACCACGCCGACGACTGCATCGAGACGCTGCTCCTCAACCTCTTCTTCGAGGGCAACCTCAAGTCGATGCCGGCCCGTCTCGTCTCCGACAACGGGGCGCACGTCGTCATCCGCCCGCTGGTCTACGTGAGCGAGGCCGAGGCCCGGGCCTACGCGAAGGAGTGCGAACTGCCCCTGGTCGGCTGCTGCTGCCCCTCGTGCGGGAACCTCAGCCTGCAGCGCCAGCGGGTCAAGCGGCTGCTGCTCGACCTCGAGCGCGAGCACCCCGGGCTCAAGAACTCGATGCTCGCCGCGCTCCGCAACGTCGCGCCGACGCACCTGCTCGACGCCCGCCTGAACCCGCCCGCCGCCCTCCGCGCCAGGGTGAAGCTGGAACAGGGGAGCCCGACCTGATGCGGGCCGTCGTCCAGCGGGTGGCTTCGGCCCGCGTCCTGGTGGGCGGCCAGGTGGTCGGCGCCATCGATGCCGGCCTCCTCGTCCTGCTGGGCGTCACGCACGACGACAAGGCGGAGGACGCCGCTCACCTCGCGGTCAGGATTGCCGGCCTGCGGATCTTCGAGGACGCCGACGGCAAGATGAACCTCTCGCTGGCCGACGTCGGGGGCTCGCTGCTGGCCGTCTCACAGTTCACCCTTTACGGCGATTGCCGGAAGGGGCGCCGGCCGTCGTTTGCCGCCGCTGCCGGCCTCGAGCAGGCGCGGTCGCTCTACGAGCACTTCGTGGCCGAACTGCGGACGCTTGGCGTCTGCACGGCTACCGGGGTCTTCCAGACCCACATGCAGGTCGAACTGGTCAACGACGGCCCGGTCACGCTCCTGCTCGACACCGCGAGGGACCGGTGATCCCCGTCATCAAGGCGCACGCCTACGGGAACGACTTCCTGTACGTCGAGGAACGCGACGCGCTCGAGCGCGACCGCGTCGGCCTGGCCCGGGAGCTCTGCGAGCGCCACACGGGCCTCGGTGCCGACGGCCTGATCCTCTTTCGCCGGACACCAGGTGGCGCCGCCATGCGCCTGCTGAACGCCGACGGCAGCCATGCCGAGGTGTCGGGCAACGGCGTGCGCGGCCTGGCCGCGGTTCTCATCGACCTTCTGGGTGTCGTCTGCCCCGACGACGCCGTCCGGATCCAGACGGACGCCGGGGAGAAGACGCTCGTGCTCGTCGGCCGCGAGGGCCGCCGCCCGGTATTCCGCGCGGCGATGGGCCAGCCGGAGGGGGTGACCAGGCAGACGCTCGACGTGGCCGGCGAAGCGCTTGGCGTCGTCACGCTGAGCGTCGGGAACCCACAATGCGTCCGTCTCGAGTCGCCGCTGCGCGAAGACCGGCTGCACCGGCTGGGTCCCGCGCTCGAGCGCCACCAGGCGTTTCCCGACGGGACCAACGTCGAACTGGCCGCGGTCGAGGCGCCCGACCTCGTCCGCATCCTCATCTGGGAGCGCGGCGTCGGCCCGACGCGGGCATCCGGCACCGGGGCCTGCGCCGCCGCGGTCGCCGCGGCCCTTCACGGCGGCGCCAGCCGGGACGTCCGCGTGGTCTCGCCCGGCGGCACCCAGCGCGTCGAGTGGCGCGAGGACGGGTTGTACCTGACCGGCTGGGCGGAGATCGTCGTCCGCGGGGAGTGGACCCGGTAGCCCGGTCGGTAGAGTTCGCGTACTTCGTCTCCGCCGGCGCTGCAGTTCCTGCCTGCTGCGGCGCGCCGCCGCCAGGGTCTGCGCCAAACCCGCCAGTGCCGGCCTCGCCCGGTTCTTGCAGCGGCGGGACGAGGCCCCGTGGCCTCGCCTTCGCGCGCGAGCACGGACCAGCTGGCGTATACAATGAAGACAGGGGCGAGTGCTGTTCCGGCCGGCCGCGGCGACCGCCCGCGCGAGAAGCTCGCGAGGCTCGGACCGTCCGCGCTCGGCGACAACGAGCTGCTCGCGATCGTGATCGGCAGCGGGACCGCCGGCACGGGGGCTCTCGGCCTGGCCACCTCGCTGCTCGCGGCCCGCGGTGGCCTCCACGGCCTGCTGCGCACGAGCCGCGACGAGCTGCTGCAGGTGAAGGGCCTCGGCGAGGCCCGGTCGGCGCAGGTGCTGGCCGCCATCGAGATCGGCCGCCGGGTGCTGGCGAGCCGGCCGCACGAGCGGCGCCAGGTCGTCTCGCCGCGCGACGCGGCCGAGATCCTGATGCCGGAGTTCAGCGCGCGGCCGGTGGAGCATTTCGGCCTCCTGCTGCTCGACACGCGCCACCGCGTGATGCGGACGACGGTGCTGAGCATCGGGTCGCTGGACGGCGCGGCGGCGCAGCCGCGAGAGGTGTTCAGGCAGGCGCTGATGGCGTCGGCGGCGGCGGTCGTGCTGTTTCACAACCACCCGTCGGGCGACCCCCAGCCGAGCGCCGAGGACGTGGGCCTCACGCGCCGGATGGTCGCGGCCGGGGTGCTGCTCGGCGTCGGCGTCATCGACCACGTCGTGCTGGGCGATGGGCGCTACTGCAGCCTGAAGGAGTCCGGGTACCTGTAGACATGGCCAAGATCCTGTACTTCGACTGCTTCGCCGGCGCTTCGGGCGACATGGTGCTCGGCGCGCTCCTCGACCTGGGGCTCCCGCTGGCCGACCTGGAGGCCGCGCTGGGCAGCCTCATGATCCCGGGCTTCCACCTCTCGGCCGACCGCGTCTTGCGGTCGGGGCTGTCGGCCACCAAGTTCCGCCTGGACGAGGGAGAGGGCCGCGGCGCGGCGCACGCAGCCGCCCACGCGCACGAGCCCGGTCATCCCGGTCGAGCCCATTCGCACCCCCACGAGGCTGGCCCTCACTCGCATGGCGACACAGCCCGTCCCCACGCGCACGGCGACCACCGGTCGCTCGCCGAGATCCTGTCGCTCATCGACGGTTCGGCCCTGTCGCCCGCGGCCCGCCGCCGCGCTGCCGACCTCTTCCGCCGGCTGGCGGAGGCGGAGGCCGCGATCCACCAGGTGCCGGTCGACCGGGTGCACCTGCACGAAGTCGGCGCCCTCGATTCGATCGTCGACATCGTCGGTTCCGTATTCGGCCTCGAGTGGGTCGGCGCCGACCGGATCCTGGCCTCGCCGCTCAACGTCGGCGGCGGGATGGTGCGCTCGGCGCACGGCGTCTTCCCGGTGCCGGCGCCGGCCACGCTGCGCCTGCTCGAGGGCGTGCCCGTCTTCTCGAGCGGCGTGCAGATGGAGACCGTCACGCCGACCGGCGCGCTGCTCGTCACGGGCCACGCGACCGGCTACGGCCCGCTGCCGCCGATGAAGGTCGAGCGCGTCGGCTACGGGGCGGGGGACCGCGACCTGCCCGAGACGCCCAACGTCCTGCGGATCGTGGTGGGCGACGATGCCGCCGGAGCGAAGGGGCAGCGGGTCGTCGTCCTCGAGTGCGAGATCGACGACATGAACCCGCAGATCTTCGGCGCCGTGATGGACCGCCTGTACGCCGCCGGCGCCCTGGAGGTCTTCTACACTGCGGTCCAGATGAAGAAGAACCGGCCGGGCACCCTGCTGACCGTCGTCGGCGCGCCCGAGGCCCGCGAGGAACTGACCGCGCTCGTCTTTCGCGAAACCACGACGATTGGGCTACGCTATCAGGAAGTCGCGCGCGCCTGCCTGGAGCGGGAAGTCGTCGTCGTCGAGACCGCCCTCGGCCCGGTGCGGTTCAAGATCGCCCGCCAGGGAGCCGACGTGCTGAATGCCGCGCCCGAGTTCGACGATTGCGCCCGCCTGGCCGCCGAGAGGTCGCTGCCGGTCAAGCAGGTGCAGGCGCTGGCCGTCGAAGCCTACTGGCGCTTGCGCCGGACCTAGTTCGTCACCTCGAACGTCGGAGCTGCACGCACCCGTATGTCCCGCTTCTACCTGACCACCGCCATCGACTACGTCAACAGCCGGCCGCACCTCGGGACCGCCTACGAGAAGATCACGGCCGATGTCATTGCCCGCTACCAGCGTCTCTGCGGCGTCGAGACGCACTTCCTGATGGGCAACGACGAGCACTCGCAGAACGTCTACCGCCGCGCGGTCGAGCGCGGTCTCGACCCCCTCGTCTACTGCAACCAGATGGAGCGGGAGTTCAGGGACGTCTGGGGGCGGCTCGAGATCTCCTTCGACGATTTCATCCGCACGACCGAGGAGCGGCACCGGGAGGGCGTGAGCGCGATGGTGCAGAAGATCGCCGACCGCGGCGATCTCTACGACGCGTACTACGAGGGGCCCTACTGCGTCTCGTGCGAGGCGTTCAAGCCGGAGAAGGACCTGGTCGACGGCCTCTGCCCGGTCCACGGGACCCGGCCCGACTGGATCAAGGAGAAGAACCACTTCTTCCGCCTCTCGAACTATCGCGATGCGCTGCTCGCGCACTTCGAGGCGCAGCCGGCGTTTCTTCAGCCCGACGTGCGCCGCAACGAGATCCTGCGGCTGCTCGAGGGGGGCCTCGAGGACATCTCGATCAGCCGCGCGGGGCAGCTCTGGGGGATCCCCCTCCCGTTCGACCGCTCGAGCGTCGTGTACGTCTGGTTCGACGCGCTCATCAACTACGCGTCGGCGGTGGGCTACGGCCGCGACGAGGCGGAGTTCGGGCGCTGGTGGCCGGCCGACCTGCACGTCATCGGCAAGGACATCACCCGGTTCCACTGCGTCATCTGGCCGGCGATGCTGATGAGCGCGGGCCTGCCGCTGCCGAGGCAGGTGTTCGGTCACGGGTTCGTGCTCTTCAAGGGCCAGAAGATGAGCAAGTCGCTCGGGACCGTGCTCGACCCGATCGACACGGCCGACCGGTTCGGCCCGGACCCGCTGCGGCTGTACTTGGTGAAGGAGATTGCCTACGGGCAGGACGGCGATTTCTCGTGGGAGCGCTTCGAGGAGCGGTACAACGTCGATCTCGCCAACAACCTGGGGAACCTCGTCAACCGCCTCGCGGTCATGACGGAGAAGTACCGGCAGGGGCGGCTGCCGGCGGCGCCGGGCGCGCCGGGACGGCTGGCGGGCGTGGCCGAGGAGGCCGTGCGCCGCTACCGTCGCGCGATGGACGCCTACGCGCTGCACGAGGGAGCAGCGGCCGCCTTCAGCCTGGTCGACGCCGCCAACGAGTACATCGCCGAAACCGAGCCGTGGTCGCTCGCCAGGCGGGGAGAGCAGGGCCGGCTGACGCAGGTCCTCTGCGACGAGGTCGAGGCCGTGCGCATCGCGGCCCTGCTGCTGCTGCCGATCATGCCCGGGTCGGCCGCCGAGATTCTGCGCCGGATGGGCGATACGCGCGCGCCGCGCGAACTGCGGATCGAGCCGGACGCGGCGTGGCGAGCCGCCGGCGAGCGGACCGTCATCCGCAGCGAACCGCTGTGGCCCCGCCTCGAGGCCGCGCCGGCTCCCGCGCCGGCGGCCGCACCACGAACCGAGGAGAAGACGATGAGTGACCAGCCAGTTGTCGGACACCCCGTTCCCGCGCCGGAGGCGGCGCCGGCCGCACCGGCCGCACCTGTCGCGCCGGCAGCCCCGGTTACGGCCGCGGCGCCCGCCGCGGGCGACAGGATTGGCATCGACGAGTTCGTGAAGATCGACCTGCGCGTGGCGAAGATCCTCGCGGCCGAGAGAGTCAAGGGGTCGAAGAAGCTCATCAAGATGCAGATCGACGTCGGCGTCGAGCAGCGGACGATCGTCGCCGGCATCGCGGAGGCGTACGAACCGGAGGCGCTCGTGGGCCGCTCGGTCGTGATCGTGGCGAACCTCAAGCCGGCGAAGCTGATGGGAATCGAGTCGAACGGGATGGTGCTGGCGGCGAGCCCCGAGGGCGGGCTGCCCGCCCTGCTCGGGTTCGAGAACCCGCCGCCGCCCGGAAGCCGAATCAAGTGATCGACAGCCACTGCCACCTGGCCGACGTGGTCTTCGCCGACGACCTCGAGGAGGTCGTGGGGCGGGCGCGGGAGGCCGGCGTGTCGGACGGCCTCTGCATCGTGGCCTGCGGCGATCCGGCCGAAGAGGCGGCCGCCCGGCGCGTCCGCTCGCTGTGGCCCGGCCTGCGCTTCGCGGTCGGCGTCCACCCGCACGAGGCAAGCCGGATCGCGGCCGGCGAGGTCGACGTGCCGGAACTCGTGCGGGCCTCGCTCGGCAGCACGCGGGACGTCTGCGCGATCGGCGAAATCGGGCTCGACTACCACTACGACTTCTCGCCCCGCGAGGTGCAGCGCCGCGTGTTCCGCTCGCAGGTCGCGCTCGCCCGCGAGACCGGGCTCCCGGTGGTCGTCCACACCCGGGAAGCGGACGACGACACGGTGGCGATCCTGCAGGAAGCGGGGGCGGGCCGGGTGCGGGGCGTGTTCCACTGCTTCTCGGGCACCGCCGCGCTCGCCGCCCGGGCGCTCGACCTCGGGTTCATGGTGTCGTTCTCGGGGATTCTGACCTTCCCGAAGGCCGACGAGCAAAGGGCGGTGGCGGCCTCGATCCCGGCCGACCGCCTGCTGGTCGAGACCGACTGCCCGTATCTCGCGCCCGTGCCGATGCGCGGGCAACGCAACGAGCCGGCGCTGGTCGTGCGGACCGCGGCGAAGCTGGCGGAGTTGCGCGGCGTGGGGATCGCGGACCTCGAGGCGACGGTGGCCGCGAATTTCGCCCGGTTGTTCGGGGGATAACGCGCCCGCCGAGGGCCGCGGCGGGGCGCGGAACCGCGCGGGAGGCGCGTTGACACCTCTCGCGCAAGTATGGTGTGATCACTGGGGTTTGGCACTCTCTAACAAGGCCGCTGTGACGCTCACCAACATCTTCGAGCCCGTGCGCCACGACCTCGAGCAGGTCGAACTCGAGTTCAGCCACCAGGTGGACTCGCACATCGGACTCATTCCGGAGATCGGCCGCTACATCCAGGATGCGGGCGGCAAGCGCGTGCGGCCGGCGGTGCTGCTGATGGCGGCGCGGCTGTCCGGGTACACCGGGGGCCTCGCGGTCCTCTACGCGTCGGCGGTCGAGTTCATCCACACCGCCAGTCTCGTCCACGACGACATCGTCGACGACTCGACGCTCAGGCGCGGCAGGCAGTCGGTCCATTCCAAGTGGGGGAACGACGTCACCGTCCTTCTCGGCGACTACCTCTACATCAAGTCGATGTCGCTCGCGCTCTCGCAGGAGTCGCTCGACGTGCTCCACGTCCTGTGCGACGTCACGCTGCGCATGATCGAGGGCGAGTTGTTCCAGCTCTCGAAGAACGGCGACGTGGACATTCCCGAGGGAGACTACTTCGAGATCGTCCAGCGCAAGACGGCCGACCTGTTCGGCGGCTGCGCGGAGATCGGCGGCATCCTCGGGAAGGTCGGCGCGGATCGGCGCCAGGCGCTCCGCGACTACGGCTTCAACCTCGGCGTGGCGTTCCAGCTCGTCGACGACCTGCTCGATCTGACCGGCCGCGAAGAGGTCCTCGGGAAGCCCATCGCGAGCGACCTGCGCGAAGGCAAGCTGACGCTGCCCGTCATCCACCTGATGCAGCACGGCGACAACGGCGCCCGGGTCGCCGTGACCGACGTGGTCCGGGACCGGCAGCTCACGCCGGACCGGTGGCAGGCGATCTCGGCGGGCCTCGCCGGGTGCCGTTCGCTCGACTATGCCTACGGGCGGGCCACCGAGTTCGGCGCGCGCGCCAAGGCCAGCCTGGCCCCGCTGCCCGCCGGCCCGGAGCGCGACGGGCTGATGGCGCTGTCCGACTACGTGCTCTCGCGCGACCGCTGACGCCGCCCGGCGTTCGCGGCCGACCGGGAACCCCGTCTGCATGAGCCACGTGACACCCACCGATCGCCTCGCCGACCTTCGCGCTCGAATCAGGCACCACGAAGAGCGCTACTACGTCCTCAACGACCCCGAGATCTCCGACGCCGAGTTCGACGCGTTGATGGCGGAACTGCAGGCGCTCGAGCGCGAGCACCCGGAGCTGGTCACCCCCGACTCGCCGACCCGGCGCGTCGGCGGCCGGCCCGTCGAGGGGTTCGCGAGCGTCGAGCACGACGTGCCGATGCTCTCGCTCGACAACACCTACGACGAGCAGGAGGTGGCCGCGTTCGACGAGCGGCTGCGCCGCGCGCTGGCCGACGGCGGGGTCGAGACGCCCGCGGCCGAGTACGTCGCCGAGCTGAAGATCGACGGCCTGAGCATCTCGCTCGCCTACGAGGACGGGCGGCTTCAGCGCGGCGTCACGCGGGGCGACGGCTTCCGCGGCGAGGACGTGACGTCCAACGTGAGGACGATCCGGGCGATTCCGCTGCGCCTCGCCGGGCCGGTCCCGGGGCGCATCGAGGTGCGGGGCGAGGTCTACCTGCCGCGGGCGGCGTTCGACCGGATCAACCGCGAGCGCGAGGCGCGCGAAGAGGCGGTGTTCGCCAACCCGCGCAATGCCGCGGCGGGGACGATGCGGATCCTGGACCCGGGCGAGGTCTCGCGCCGGGGGCTGTCGGCGTTCATGTACCAGGTGATCGGCCCTCCGGCGGTGGTCGCGCCCACGCAGTCCGGAACGCTGTCGCGGCTGCGCGAGTGGGGGTTCCCGGTCGAGCCGCACTGGGCGCGGTGCCGGGGCGTCGGCGACGTGCTCGCGTACTGCGACCGGTGGCGCGAGGGGCGCCACGCGCTCCCGTTCGACACCGACGGCGTGGTCGTCAAGCTCGACGACCTGGCGCTCCGGGAGAAGGCCGGCGCGACGGCGAAGTTCCCCCGCTGGGCCGTCGCGTTCAAGTTCCCGGCCGAGCAGGCGACGACGAGGCTCGTGAAGATCGACGTGGCCGTCGGGCGCACCGGAGCGGTGACGCCGTTCGCCGTCCTGGAGCCGGTGCGGTTGTCGGGATCCACGATCCAGATGGCGACGCTCCACAACGACCAGGAGGTCGCCCGGCGCGACATTCGCGAGGGCGACTACGTCATCATCGAGAAGGGCGGGGAAGTCATCCCGAAGGTCGTCAAGCCGGTGCTCTCGCGGCGCGGGCCCGGCGTCGTGCCGTGGAAGATGCCCGAGGAATGTCCCAGCTGCGGCAGCCGGCTGCATCGTCCCGAGGACGAGGCGGTCTGGCGGTGCGTGAACACGGGGTGCCCGGCTCGGCTGCGGCGCAGCCTCGAGCACTTCGCGGGCCGGCGCGCGATGAACATCGAGGGGCTCGGCGAGGCGCTGGTAGACCAGGTCGTGCGGACGGGCCTGGTCAAGGACTTCGCCGACTTGTACGGCTTGACGGCCGCCGAGCTCGAGACGCTCGATCGGATGGGCCCGAAGTCGGCCGAGAATCTCGTCGGCGAGATCGACGGCAGCCGGCGGCTCGACCCCTGGCACCTGCTGTTCGGCCTCGGCATCCGGCACGTGGGCGAGCGGGCCGCGCAGGCGCTCATCGGCGCCTTCGGGTCGATCGAGGCGCTCGAGACGGCGTCGGTCGAGCGCCTCCAGGTGGTCGAGGACATCGGCCCGGTGGTGGCCGCGTCGGTGCGCGAGTACTTCGACGAGCCGAGGAACCGGGCACTCCTGGCGCGGCTGAAGGCGGCGGGCGTCAGGACGTCGGGCGGCGCGACCGCCCGGCCGGACGTGGCGAGCCCGGTCTCCGGCAAGACGTTCGTGCTGACCGGCACGCTCGCCGGCCTGTCGAGGGACGACGCGAAGGCGGCCATCGAGGCGGCGGGCGGCCGGGTGACCGGTTCGGTCAGCAAGAAGACCGACTTCGTCGTCGCCGGCGCCGAGCCAGGGAGTAAGCTGGAGAAGGCGCGGGCGCTGGGCGTGGCGATCCTCGACGAAGGGGCGTTGCTCGCCCTGCTCGGTTCTGTGGACGCAAGCCGTAAGGCGTAAGGCGTGAGGCGTATGAAAGCTCGCATCCTGGTGATAGATGACGAGGCGGCGATCCGGGACTCGCTGCGAATGATCATCGAGTACGAAGGGTACGAGTTCCTCGGCGCGGCGTCGGGCCCCGAGGGGATCGCCCTGTTCGAGAAGGAATCGCCCGACCTCATCTTCCTCGACATCAAGATGCCCGGCATGGACGGCTTCGACGTGCTGGAACGGCTCAAGGCGATGTCCGACGTCCCGATCGTCATGATCTCCGGGCACGGGACCGGCTCGACCGGCGCGGACGCCGTCCGCCGCGGCGCGTTCGACTTCATCGACAAACCGCCCGACACCGACCGGCTGCTCGTCACCATCCGCAACGCGCTCGAGCGCAGCCGGATCACGACCGAGGTCCGCCAGCTCCGGCGTGCCGTCGAGGTGAAGCACGAGATGGTGGGGGAGTCGGCCGAGTTCCGCCAGGTGATGGACGACGTGCGGCGCGCGGCGCCGACCAACGCCACGGTCCTCATCCAGGGGGAGAGCGGCGTCGGCAAGGAACTGGTGGCGCGCGCCATCCACCGCAACAGCCTGCGGAGCCGCGAGCGCTTCGTGCAGGTCAACTGCGCGGCGATCCCGGAGGAGCTGATCGAGTCGGAGCTGTTCGGCCACGAGAAGGGGTCCTTCACCGGCGCGACCGAGAAACAGATCGGCAAGTTCGAGCAGGCCGACAAGGGGACGATCTTCCTGGACGAAGTCGGGGACATGAGCCTGAAGACGCAGGCGAAGGTGCTGCGCGTGCTGCAGGAGGGCGAAGTCGAGCGCGTCGGGTCGGCGCGGACGATCCGCGTGGACGTGCGCGTCATCGCCGCGACCAACAAGCACCTCGAGACGGAGATCGAGAAGGGGACGTTCCGCGAGGATCTCTTCTTCCGCCTGAGCGTCATCCCGATCTTCGTGCCGCCGCTGCGCGAGCGGACCACCGACATCCCGGTGCTCGTGCAGTACTTCCTCGACCGGCTCGTGAGCGAGAACAACTTCCATCACCGCCGCCTGACGCCGCGCGCGATGGAGGCGCTGCAACGCTTCCGCTGGAAGGGGAACGTGCGGGAGCTGAGGAACACGCTCGAGCGGTGCCTCATCATGGCCCCGGGCGAGACGATCGACGTCGCGGATCTGCCCGAAGCCCTGCGGTTTGACGCGCGGCCCGAGCCCCCGGATAATGGAGCGGAGGCAAAGGAGACGCCCGCGGCGACGCTGCGCGCGTTCAAGGAATCCTCCGAGCGGAGTTTCCTGGTGCAGAAGCTGCGGGAGAACGCGTGGAACATCTCGCGCACCGCCGAGGTGATCGGGACGCCGCGCAGCAATCTCTACAAGAAGCTCGAGTTCTACAAGATCAGCCAGGAGACCGACGGGTAGAGGTGGGCCGGATCTTTGACAACCAGCCGCAGGAAGCCAGACGATCGCCGCGCCGCGGTGGTCCCGACGGGTGCGCCCCGAGGGAGACCCCGCAGCGGGGAGGAAAGTCCGAACTCCGCAGGGCAGTGCGCCGGGTAACGCCCGGTCAGGGTGACCTGAAGGACAGTGGCACAGAAAATATACCGCCCTTCGACTCGCCCCTCCGGGGCTCGCTCAGGGCAGGCCCGGTGGGCTTGCCTCGAGCGAACCCCGAAGGGGTGAGTCGAGAGGTAAGGGTGAAAAGGTGCGGTAAGAGCGCACCGCGCCGGTGGCAACATCGGTGGCACGCAAAACCCCGCACGGAGCAAGACCAAATAGGGAGGCGCTATCAGGACGGCCCGTCCGAAGCCTCCGGGTAGGTCGCTTGATCCCGCCAGCGATGGCGGGGCTAGAGGAATGGTCGTCCCGCCGTAGCTCAGCCGACGTCCGCGAAAGTGGGCGGAGGCGGAGCGAAGGAGGACAGAATTCGGCTTACGGCTTCTCTGCGGCGCTTTTCGTCCCGGCTCCTGTATGCTGATCCCTGATCCCTGATCCCTGATCCTGAATCCCGATTCCTGACTCCTGACTCCTATGTCCCTCTATCTCGTCACCGGCGGCGCCGGCTTCATCGGCTCTCATCTGTCCGAGGAACTCGTCCGCCGCGGCGAACGCGTTCGTGTGGTGGACAACCTCGTGACCGGCAAGCGCGCGAACCTTGCGCACCTGCCGGCCGTGGAATTCCTCGAGGGAGATCTCGCGGATCTCGACGTCGCCCGCCGGGCGGTCGAGGGGGCGGACTACGTCCTGCACCAGGCAGCCATCCCCTCGGTGCCGCGCTCGGTGAGCGACCCGGTCACCTCGAACCGCGCGAACATCGACGCGACGCTCAACGTGCTGGTGGCGGCCCGTGACGCCGGCGTCAAGCGCGTGGTCTACGCCGGCTCGTCGGCGGCCTACGGCGACACGCCGACCCTGCCCAAGCGCGAGGACATGCCGACGCAGCCGCTCTCGCCCTACGCGCTGCAGAAGCTGGTCGGCGAGCAGTACCTCGCGATGTTCCACTCGCTCTACGGCCTCGACACCGTCACGACGCGGTACTTCAACGTGTTCGGACCGCGGCAGGACCCGTCCTCGCCTTACTCGGGCGTCATCTCGCTCTTCATCAGCGCGCTCGTGGACGGCCGCCAGCCGATCATCTACGGCGACGGCGAGCAGACGCGCGACTTCACCTACGTCGCCAACGTCGTGGACGGCGTGCTGCGCGCGTGCCACGCGGAGGGGATCGGCGGCCGGATGATGAACGTCGCGACCGGCGGGCGGATCAGCCTCAACGAGCTGCTCTCCACGCTGGCCTCGATTCTCGGCGTGAGCACGAAGGCGATCTACCGCGAAGCGCGCGCCGGGGACGTGCGCGATTCCCAGGCCGACATCAGTCGAGCGAAGCGCTTGACCGGGTACGGGCCGACCGTCGATCTGCGTGAAGGCCTCGAACGCACGCTGGCGTGGTACAAGTCCGCTAACGCCGTGGCGGGGTAGCCTCTCGTCCGGCGTTCTGGCCGGGGGCGATCGCCACGTCGTCGAGCGCCACGACGCCTGCAGGGGATCGATCGAACACGAACCTGACGCTCGCGACCGTGGCCGGGTCGAAGCGGGCGTCGGCTTGCGCGAACGCCTGGAGCGGCAGGGCGAACGACTGCAGCACCGGTTCGGATGATTTCTCGTAGAAGCCGCTCTCGTCCCAGAACTTCGTCATCCGCGCCTTGAGGATCACCGGGATGGCGCGGAAGCGACTCAGCGGCAACCGCACCGCCACCCCGCTGGCCGAGGTCAGCTCCACCGTCAGATCGAGCGGCACGGGACGGGTGGGGTCGGTCCGCTTCTCCTCCTTCTTCGCCCCCTTCGCGCCGGTCGCCGACTTCGCAGCGGCACCTTTCAGGCCTGCTTCCGCCGATTCATCGTCCGACGGCTTCTCGTCGACCTGTGCCATCGCGAACCGCACCTCTGCGTCGCCGGCCAGGGCCCACTCGCTGCCGAGCCCGGCGGGCAAGGCAATCGTGTACAACGCCGGTCCGGTGGTGCGGGCCCCGCGCTTCGTCGCGTCCTTGTCCGGTTCCTTCCAGCCGAGATAGACGACGGTGTCACGGGTGTTGCCGCTCTTGAACGGCAGGTACTGCTCCCGCCAGAGCGAAAGGCCGTGCTGCTCAATCCGCGCCCCGGGCAGCGTCGCGGTCGTCAGGTCCACGTCTTCTTCGTAGTTCGCGATCGTTCGGGCCGTGCTGTCGGCAAACCGGGTCACGAAGATGTCGTCGGGCAGCCACTGGCGCGCCCGCCGCTCGTCCTTCAGGATCGCCAGTTCCTCGGTACGGTCGAGGAGCGTCGCCTCGAGAAACGCCGTGATGAACACCTTGGCCACCTGGCGCTGGGCCTCGCCGGCCATCAGCGCCCGATGGTCGAGGAACAGACCCGCGGGGAAGCCCGCATCGTTGTTGCCCCACACGGTGTTGAACTGGCCGTGGTTCGCGCGGTAGGTGTAGACCGCCGCCTTGACGTGGTAGGCCTCGTCGGTGAACCTCACGCGGGCCCACTGGCGGATTCCGTCGAAGCTGGAGACGTCGGCGTCGTGCGCCCCCTGGAGCGTCAGGTAGTTCACGTTCTCGAGGGGTGTGGCGCGGCCGGCCGGCGAGTACTGGCCGTCGACCGGGGCGATGGCGACGATGGTGCGGATGCCGAAGCCGGAGGGCATCTCGACGCGGCCGTCGTCGGGGAAATAACGGAGTCGGTTGAACGCGCCGGCGACCGCAACGGCCTCGCCGCCGCGCGAGTGCCCGATGAGCGCGATGCGGTCCATCGCCACGCGGCCGCGGAACGGGTTCCCGTCGGTCCCGTTCCATCGCTGCCACGCCTTCAGGTGCTGGAGCAGCATCCAGCCGCGCCCGTCGTTCTCGCGGGTGAGCGACCCGCGGAAGCTGCCGTTGAAGAAGTTCTCGTCCACCGAGACGAAGATGAAACCCCGGCTCGCGAGATGTTCGCCGAGGTAGGCGTAGCCCGGGTCGGAGTACTCCTCCATGGAATGGTTGCCGTGGACGATGAGCACGAGGGGGAACGGCCCGGGGCCGTCCGGATACCAGACGCGGCCATTGACGGGGAAGTGCTTGAAGTCGAAGCCCCAGTACCACTGGCGGAGCGTCATGCGCCACCCTTCGGATCTCTTCACGAACGGCGTGGCGTCCACGGCGGTCGTCTTCAGGCGCGCGCCAGTTCCGAATTCCGGCCGCCACCGGTCCGTGCCTGACCCGTACGCGAGCGTCAGGACGCGGAAGGGGCCGACCCTCGACGGATCCGGAAGCTTCAAGGGGTCGACGAGCGCGCGATCGCGCGGCGGCCGAACGAGATCACGGTCGGTGCCGGGCCAGACGAGCCAGCCGGCCACGGAGACGTTCGCCGCGACGGCGAGGAGCACGATCGCCGCCAGCCAGATTCTCTTTGGCCAGCGCGCGGTCCGCAGTGCGCCGGTGAAGATGAGCGCCAGCGATCCGCCGAGCATCGCCTCGATGACGAGGAGTCCGACGGTGAGCAGGATGCCGGCCGGGCCGAGCTCAGTCAGCCCCCATCCCGTCAGGGCCAGCAGGAACGCTCCCGCCATGCCGATGCCCACCCACGTCAGGAAGCGCCGCACGAGGCCCACGAGCCGGCCGACGATGAGCGTCGCCAGGAACGTGAGCAGGAGAGCGACGAGCGCCAGCGCGAGCGAGAAGAGGACGTCGAGGACGGCGCCGAAGCCCGGCTTCCACGTCACGGTGACGAAGCCGCCGGCGACGGCCGCCGCAAGCGCGAGCGCCCAGGTTGCGCCCCGGCGCGCCACGGAGCCAGGCTGCGCGGCCAGCCAGGCGCGGTGCCCCGACCTGCGAACCGCCCACCAGACCCGCCGCGCCACTCCCGGCGCGGAAACGCCTGCAGCCGATGCCTCGTTCATCACGTCCTCCGACCGCATCCAGGTTTCGAGATGGGCCACATTCTACGCGATCGCTGACGGCGGGGATGCTCGCCAGAGTCGACAGGAGCGGGTCCTCGACGCGGGCCCTCGGCGGGGCCCCGGCCCTGCTTTCACCCCCTCTTGGCGTAAAATGCCGCGATCATGAGAGGTACACGAATGAAGCTACGACTTGCTCTGCTCGTGACCGGCGCCGCGCTCTTCGGAGGCCTGGCGCTCCACGCACAACCGCAGAAGCCGGTGGCGCCGGCAACTACGGCCGGCGATCCCTACGCATGGCTCGAAGACGTCAGCGGCGAGAAGGCGATGGCGTGGGTCCGCGCCCGGAACGCCGAGTCGGCCAAGGAACTGGAAGTCGGCAACACCTTCACGACGCTCCAGGCCGACATCCTCAAGATCCTCGACTCCGACGCCCGCATTCCCTACGTCTCGAAGAACGGCGCCTACTACTACAACGTTTGGCGCGACGCGAAGAACCCGCGCGGCGTCTGGCGCAGGACGACAATCGAGGAGTACCGGAAGCCCACCCCCAAGTGGGAGACGGTGTTGGACGTGGACGCGCTCGGCGCCGCCGAGAAGCAGAGCTGGGTCTTTCAAGGTGCGCAGTTCCTTCGCCCCGGCTACCGCCGGTGCCTGGTCTCTCTCTCCCGGGGCGGCGCTGACGCGAGCGCGACGCGGGAGTTCGACGTCGAGACGAAATCGTTCGTCAACGACGGGTTCCAGCTGCCCGAGGCCAAGAGCCGATTGAGCTGGATTGATATCGACACCGTCTTCGTCGGCACCGACTTCGGGCCGGGCTCGATGACGACGTCCGGCTATCCCCGCGTCGCGAAGATCTGGAAGCGCGGCACGCCGCTGTCCGAGGCGAAGCTCGTCTACGAGGGCAAGCCGGCCGACCTGGCTGTCAGCGCCTTTCACGACTACACCAAGGGCTTCGAGCGCGATTTCATCGTCCGCACGCCGTCGTTCTTCACGAACGAGACGTTCCTGCTCGACCAGAACGGGCAGCTTCGGAAGATCGAGGTTCCCGACGACGCCGATTCGAGCGTGGACCGGGAGTGGCTGACGATTCGTCCGCGGACGCCGTGGACGGTGGGTGGCAAGACCTACCCGGCCGGTTCGTTGCTCGCGGCGCGGTTCGACGACTTCATGGCCGGCAGACGCGACATCACGGTGCTGTTCGAGCCGACCAAGACCGCTTCTCTCGACACCTACGGCTGGACGCGCCACTACGTCATCCTCAACGTCCTCGACGACGTGAAGAACCGCCTGTACGTGCTGACGCCGCAGAGCGGCGCGTGGAAGCGCGAGGCCTTAGTGGGCGCCCCCGCGTTCGGCAGCGTGTCGGCCGGCGCGATCGACCAGGAGGAGTCGGACGCGTATTTCATGACCGTCACCGACTTCCTCACCCCGACCGCGCTTTACATGGGCGAGATCGGCAAGGCGCCCGAGAAGCTCAAGTCCGCCCCGTCGTTCTTCGACGCTTCGAATATGGAGATCTCCCAGCACTTTACCGCCTCCAGGGACGGCACGCGCGTGCCGTACTTCCAGGTGGCTCGGAAGGGGCTGAAGCTGGATGGGACGCACCCGACCTTGCTCACCGGCTACGGCGGGTTCGAGGTGTCACTGGTCCCGCAGTACGACGGCGTGGAGGGAATGGCCTGGCTCAGCAAGGGCGGCGTGCTCGTGGTGGCCAACATCCGCGGCGGGGGCGAGTACGGGCCGGCGTGGCACCAGGCGGCGCTCAAGAAGAACCGGCTGCGGGCCTACGAGGACTTCGCGGCCGTCGCCGGGGACCTGGTGGCGCGGAAGGTCACCTCGGTCAGGCACCTCGGCATCGAGGGCGGCAGCAACGGCGGCCTGCTCGTCGGCAACATGCTGACCATGTACCCGAGCCTGATCGGCGCGGTCGTGTGCGAGGTGCCGCTGCTCGACATGCGGCGCTACACGCACCTGTCGGCGGGCGCGTCGTGGATCGAGGAATACGGCGATCCCGACAAGCCGGCCGAGTGGGAGTTCATCAAGACGTTCTCGCCGTATCAGAACGTGAAGCCGAACGTGCAGTACCCGCCCGTCCTGTTCATGACGACGACCCGGGACGATCGGGTGCACCCGGGGCACGCGCGGAAGATGATGGCGGAGATGAAGGACATGGGCTACGACGTGCGCTTCTTCGAGAACACCGAGGGCGGGCACGGATCGGGCGCCGACAACAAGCAGTCGGCGCACTTCCGGGCGCTGGGCTACGTGTTCCTCTGGCAGAAGCTGCAGTAGAGGGGGCCCGATCTCTGGCAGGACGTCTGGCCAACGCGCAGCGTCCAGAGTCCTCGCCAGGGTGACGAGGCCGGCCTACTGTGTGGCGCGGCGCTTGGAGTTGACGACCCAACGCTCACCCGTGGGCTCGAACGCCAGGTAGTCCTCGTCGAGCAGGCTGAGCACTTCCTTGAACTGCTTCTTGTCGACCGTGAGGATGATCTTCCCTTTTGACACCTCGAGGGAGAGTTCGAACTTGGCCGCGTAGGCTCGCAGGACGGCCGGCTTGCAGCGGTGGAGGACCCCGCTTGCGCTGATGGACGCGATCTTCCGGCGGGTCCAGGAGTCGGATACGACGTCGAGGTCGAAGCCGGCTTCCCTGGTGAAACGGGTATTGGTGACGAACTCCTGCGCTTCCGAGAGGGTGGCCTCCCGCATCCACGCCGAGAGGTCTAACATCGCGTGTGTCCTCGACCACGACTCGACCAGCAGCGACCCGTCGAGGAACAGTCCATCGACCCGATCGGAAACCTCGACCCCGGCCCGATCGTCGCGAACGAATCTGCCGCCGGCGAACATCAGTCTCCAGGCCTCGGGCTTGAGCAGGAAGTGAGCGTCGAGGCGCTGAAACGCGAGGAACTGGAGCCGCTTGCCCGTCCATTCAGCGGCGACGAGGCCCCGAATTCCCCCCTGTGTCACGTGCTCTTCACCGAGTTGCGGTATGGCGGCGACGGCCGACGGGTCTGCGAGGACCGCGAACGCCGCCGGCAGTTCGTAGGGAGAGATCTCGACGACCTCCCCGGCGCTGGCCGAGTATCCGGGGTCGAACTTCACGCGGTCGCTTGCCGCGATCCGCTCCGCGAGGGGCTGGAGGAGCTGGCCGAGCTGGGCCTGGCTCGGCTTGTCCAGCGTGAACGCGAGCCGCGTTGCGCTCTCTCGAGCGCCCCGGAGTGCAAAGAAGTTCATGATGACGTTCCTCGACATGCCGACGTCAGTCGTCGCCAGCGACAATCCAGAGGCCGGGTGCGAGGCGCTGGCCGGTGGCTCCCGTTCGTGGCGCCTGGACCGACCTCGATAGCACGAGCGCGACATCGCCGTCCGCATTCTCGACTTCGTAGAAGTGGTACCCCAGGATCCCGAGCAGAGGGTTGACGTAGAGGACGTGCAGCTGCACGAGCACGACACCGACGATGGCCATGAAGACCACGAGCGCCGGAAGGTTGGTGTCCTTGCCTGACGACGTGATCATGGGCAGGGCATAGGTGACCAGGAACGCCAACGCGTCCTTGTCAAGCCTGCGCGCCTTCACGACAGGCAGCGGATCGGTCTGCAAACGCCGGTGTGCAGGCCGAGGATCGAGAGACAGACAGCCGCCAGCAGGGCCGCCGCATTTGCCGGGACCCAGCTTGTGGTGAGTTCACTCAGAGTATAGGAATCCCGCGAGCCGGGAAGACGCCGGTTGCACGGAAAATCGTCGAGCCCGGACGGCGAGCGCATGAGTGCGGCGCCGAGACGTGCGCGTCGTCACCATCGGCTGCCGGGGCAGGGCCCCTTCGTGGCCGCGCAACCGCCGTTTCCCGGCCGGCTCCCGCGGTTGTCGCCTCGTCCCACCGCGATCTCGCGCCGATCTATCCAACCCCGGCCCGCCCCGACAACCGCTGGTGTCGTTTCACGCGACTGCCGCCGCCACCAAACGGCCACGCGACAGGCGCGGCCCTCGAACCATCCATCGCGCGAACGACTTGCGAACACGAATCCGATCCGGGACGGGCGGCAGTCACTTTGCCTGAGAGATGGCGACCCCGGCGGACGTCGTGGCGGTGGTGCCCGACCTCGAACCAGTCGCCGGGCGGCCGACCGGGGTCACTGCCGGGCGCACCACCGCCCGGCCCTGCCAAGGAGGCACCATGCGAAGACTGACGATCGGAGTCGCCCTGGTCCTGGCCGTCCTGTTCGCCGCCCCCATGATCTCGGCGGGGCAGGCGACGCCGCCTGCGAAGGCCACGCCCGCCACCGTGGTCAACATCAACACCGCCACCGCCGAGCAGCTCGACGTCCTGCCGGGCGTGGGCGCCAAGCTCGCGGCGAGGATCATCGACTACCGCCAGAAGAACGGCGGCTTCAAGAAGATCGAAGACCTGATGAACGTGCAGGGCATCGGGGAGAAGAACTTCCTCAAGCTGAAGCCGCTCATCACGCTCGGCCAGCCGAAGGCCGAGAAGGGCACGCAGCACGACTGAACGGCGGCGACCCTTCGAGCGAGGGCCTGGTTACCGGTTCGCGACGGTTCCGGGACGGGCACCGCCGGACGCAGGGCCGCTGAATGGTCCCCGGTCCACCGTGGGGCCTGCGCTTCTGTCGCCCGCCGGCCGTGCCTCTGGGTGCCCTTTGTCCCGAGCCGCCGCGCGCCGGGACCCGGCAGGAAGGGAGGCGCGAGGTGACGCGAGCCTATTCCGTCGTCGAACTGCTCGTGGTCCTGGCTCTGGTCCTCCTGCTGTGCGGCGCGGGAATGCCGACGCTCCTCGCCGCGAGAGACGACGTGCGGGCAGACGGCGCGGCAAGCTTCCTGGTGAGCGAACTGCGCGGGGCCCGGATGGAGGCTCTCCGCCGGAACGCGCAGGTCGCGGTCCGGTTCGAGGCCGACGGCGACGACTACCTGCTGGCCTGCTACGTGGACGGCAACGGCAACGGCGTCCGCAGCGCCGACATCGCGAGCGGCGCGGACGTGCTTCAGCGGCCGCGCGAACGCCTCGGCCAACAGTTCCCGGGCGTTCGATTCGGGTTCGAAGACGACGTGCCCGACCTCGACGGGGAGGCGTGGACCGAGAACGCGAATCCGATCAGGTTCGGAACCTCGCGGATGGTGTCGTTCAGTCCGACCGGCACGTCGAGCAGCGGGACGGTGTACCTGCGCGGCAAGGGGCGTCGACAACTCGCGGTGCGCGTGCTGGGGGGCACCGGCCGAATCCGCACCTGGTTGTTCAACTTCGGCACCCGTCAGTGGAGTGTGCGATGAGGGTTGCGCCGGGAAGCGGGGCGGAGCGGCGACGATATCCACGCGTGGTGCCCGCAGAGGGTCCCGGGTCGCCGGTGGCACGTCTGCGCCCGGGACGCGAGGTCCTCGTCGTGAACCTCTCGCGAGGTGGCGCTTGCGTGGAGGCGCTGTCACCCCTGCGCCCCGGTCACCCGGTCGCCATTCGGCTGACGCTTTCCGACTGGCAGTGGCAGGGCGAGGCGCAGGTGCTCCGCTGTCACGTCTCGGCGCTCCCGCGAGAGCAGAAAGTCCGATACCGGGCCGGCCTCGAGTTCGTTACGCCCGTAGTGAATGAAGGACTTGGTGCGGGAACGGCATTGCCCCTGCTGGCCGGCGGGTAGTCGCTACTCAACGGGTAGTCGCGGGATTCACCGAATGGGCAGTAGCTACCCAAAGACCCGGTGCTGCCGCGGGACGACCTTCAAATCGACAGCATATCCGGCACGCGTCGGCCTTGCAGGTGTGGCATCGAACTTGATGATGGCTCTCGTACCGGTTGAACCCGAACGGGTGGAGGTCGCGATGGCACTACCGGAGCAGGGCACCTTGGGAACATCGGGTGTGTCGAGTCCGCGCGCCGCCATCCGCGTTCGGGACAGCCAGGCGACGCTCGTCCGGATGATCGAGCGCGTGGCCCACGCGGTGCGATCGGCGAGTGAAGGCGGCTCGCTGCGCGCGCGCGTCGAGGGGGCGCTGCAGGAGGCGCTCGGCGTGCCCCGCGTGCGTCTTCGCGAGCCCTCGTCGGCGGGCGGGCCGCGGATCGCCGGGTCCCCGGAAGCGATGCGCCGGATCGCGATGCATGTACCGACCCCGGAGGGCGCGCCGCCGGTCGTCCTCGAGATCATGTTGAGCGAGCGCGACTCACGGGACGGCTGGGACGCCCACTTGCTGGGTGTCGCGGCGCAGCTTGCTTCGCTGGTCCTGGAACTGGAACGGGAGCGGGTCGGTGGCGCGCGCACCGCCGCGGTGACCCGCCGTCCGGACTCGGCACCGCCATCGCTCATCGGCGCCAGTCCGGCGATGGTGTCTCTTCGCGAGAACATCGCCCGGGTCGCCGAAACCGACTTCATCGTTCTGATAGAAGGCGAGTCGGGAACCGGCAAGGAACTCGTGGCCTGCCAGCTTCACGAGTTGAGCCACCGGAGCCACGGGCCGTTCGTCGCCGTGAACTGCGCCGCGATCGTCGAATCGCTGCTCGAGGCCGAACTGTTCGGCATCGAGGACCGGACGGCCACCGGCGTGCGCGGGCGGCGCGGCAAGTTCGAGCACGCCGACGGCGGCACCTTGTTCCTCGACGAAGTGTCGGACCTCGCGCCGGCGGCGCAGGCCAAGCTGCTGCGCGCGATCCAGGAACTGAGCGTCGAGCGTGTCGGCGGTCACGGCGTCCGCAAGGTCGATACGCGGATCGTCGTGGCGACCAACCGGAGCCTGCGCGAGCTGGTGGCGTCCGGTCAGTTCCGGGAGGACCTGTTCTACCGGCTCTCCGGCGTCGAATTGCACGTGCCCCCGCTGAGGGCCAGGCGCCAGGACATCCCGGATCTGTGCGCTTACTTCCTCTCGCGCTACAAGACGCCGCGGCCGGTGACCTTGAGCCCCGAAGCGGCGCAGGCCATCCAGCTCTACGACTGGCCGGGCAACGTGCGCGAACTCGAGCGGATGATCGAGGGCGCGGTGACGTTGACGGCGACCGGTTCGATCACCGTCCGCGACCTGCCGCTGGCGTTGCGGGGCGAGTCGGTCGAGGCCCTGCAGGATTCGCTCGAGCGGCAGGACTCCATGCGGGCGTGGGGCGCGCGCTACGCGCGCCTGGTGCTCGATCGGTGCGACCGGAACAAACGCCGGACCTGCGACGTGCTCGAAATCAGCTATCACACCCTGATGGCCTACCTCCGCTGGAAGCCGCGCCGCGATCCGCCGCCGCCGCGGCCGTGGACCGAGTCGGTCCACGAGAGGAGCCCCTGTACCGGGAGCGCGGCGGAGGGACGGGGACTGCAACACACGCTGTGCGGGTAGCAGGCAGGAAGCGAGGTCGGCCGGCGCAGGGCGGTCTGCGCGTGCCGGGTGCCTCCGGCTCGATATCCCGGTGAGGCAGGCTGGGTCACCAGCGAGGTCGCACACCGACAGGCAGGCCCCCGCCGGGGAAGCGGGCGGCCTGCGGGACCGGAGGTGTGCCATGGCGCACGCACGACCGAGCAGCCAGCCCGACGCGCGGCTGGCACCTCCCGCGATCGACCGTCGTCGATTCCTCCACACCGGGGTCGCCTGCGTGGTCCCACTGCTGGCGGGGGCGACGGTGGGCCGCGGCGCCGCGGCGTGGCCGGTCGCGGCACCGGCGCAGGCGGGGGAGACCGACGCGATCGTGGACCACATCAACCGCGAGCTGTTGAAGGTGTGCAAGGGGATGCAGGGCGTCCAGGGCGTGCGGGGCGAGCACGTCCGGGCACTCGCCGCCAACCTCGACCTCCTGGCGGCGCACATGGTGGAAAGGGGCCACCACCACCGGCTCGACGCCAGGCTGAAGGAGGAGGTCAGCCGGTCGGGGCGCGACGGGTTCGCGCGCGCGTTGATGATGCGCCAGGCCGAGGTGATCGCAGAGACTGCCGAGAGGCACGGGCTCGCGAACCGGGTGCGGCTCGACGTCCCGGAGATGGGCTCGGCCCTCGACGTGGCACAGCGCCTGGGCCTGGTGCCCGTCTTCCAGCGTGCCGCACCAGCGCTCGCCAGGCTGGCCGCGGGCATCGACCGGGCTCGCCAGCAGCAGGGCGCCGTCACCCGGATCGCCGGGCAGAAGGCCGGCGACGATTTCCTTCTCTACGGCCCGCAGCCCGAGCCGCAGCTGTCGTGCAGCGACCTCAAGCTCCTCATCCACTTGATGGCGATCGGCGGCGGCATCCTGGGTCTGTTCGGGTTGGGCATCAGCGCGATCATGTGCGCGCTCATCGCCGAGGCGCTGTCGATGCTCTACGACATGGTCTGCCCGGGTCAGGAGGCTATCGCCTGAACGGCTCGAGACTCTGGTGCGCGGCCTTCGCCTCGCTCGCGCTGGTGGCGTTCGTGCCGAAGGCGCTGAGAGCGCTGGCCGCCTCGCCCGGCGCCCTGCACGTCAGCATCTTCTGGGTGCTGTCGTTCGTCCTCTACGTGGCGGCTCTCGTTCGCGCGGTGCGGCGCATCGGCCGCGTGCCTCCGGAGGAGGCGCAGGCCGAACTGCTTCGCGTGGCCGGCGCCGGCTTCTTGCTCGTCTACTTCGCGCTCGAGATGCCGTGACATGAACGGCCGCGGCGGCGGGCGGCGGCACGCGACTGCCGCCCGCCGTCGGCTGCCGCGAGCCTGCTCTCCGCGCGCCTCGCCCGGCCCGCGTCGCGTGCCCGCCCGCCGGCCGTAAAGGCCGCCGGCGCGTCTTGACCCCCGCCCGACCGCATAGTAGTGTTAGGCAATTATCGCGTGTCCGCCCCTCGTGCCTGACCACCCGATGTCTCAGCCCATCCCGGCCCTGCGTAAGACGGCGCTGAACGGCTGGCATCGGGCCAACGGCGGCCGGATGGGCGCGTTCGCCGGGTGGGAACTGCCGGAGGAATTCGGCGGCGCCGTGGACGAGCACCTGGCCGTTCGCACGCGCGCCGGCCTGTTGGACATCAGCCACCTGGGCCAGGTGGAAGTGGCCGGACGGGACGCGCTGGCCGCGGTGCAGCTCGTCACGAGCAACGACGCCTCCCGGCTGAAGGCCGGCGAGACCGAGCGGTCCGCGCTCACGACGCCGTCGGGCACCCTGATGGACCTGGTCGTCGTCCATCGGCTGGGCGGCAGTCACTTCCTGTTCGTCGTCGGCGCGGCGGGAGCCGGTTGCGACGTCGCGTGGATCGCCGACCGGGTGAAGGCGTGCGGCGATGTCGCGGTCCTCGACACCAGCCCCCGCTACGCGGGCGTATCGCTCCAGGGGCCACTGGCGGAGGACGTGCTTCAGGGCCTGACGAGCCTGGTGCTCGGCGACCTCGAGCCCGGCGCGTTCATGCACGGCGAAGTCGCCGGCGTCAGGGTCACGATCTCGCGCACGGGCCGGGCCGGAGAGAACGGCTACGAGATGCTGGCGCCGCCGCAGGCCGCGCCGAGGCTGTGGACGGCGATCCTGCAGGAAGGCGGCCCCGAGGACGTGGTCCCCGTGGGCCTTCTCGCGCAGGAGACGCTCCGGCTCGAAGCGGGCATCCGCCTGATGGGCACCGACATCGACGAGACGACGACGGTGCTCGAAGCGGAGCTCGAGGACCTCGTGGCGTGGGACAAGGGCGAGTTCGTGGGCCGCGAGGCCCTGGTCTCGCAGAAGGCGGGTGGCGTCGCCCGCCGCGTCGTGGGCTTCGAGATGATCGACCCGATCGTCGCCGGCCGGGGGCGGACCGTGCTCGTCGAGGGCGCCGCGGCCGGGGCCGTGACGAGCGGCGCGGCAACGCCGTTCCTCAGGAAGCCGATCGGGTTCGCCTGCCTGCCCGCCGCCCACGCGGCGCCGGGCACGGCGTTCGAAGTGGATGTCGAGGGCCGCCGGGCGAGGGCGCGCGTTGTCACGTTGCCGTTCTACCACCGACCAGAGAGGTGAGTGATGTATCCGGACACCTACAAGTACACCAACGACCACGAGTGGTTCGAGATCGCAACCGGCCGCATGGGCATCACCGACTACGCCCAGCACCAGCTCGGCGACATCGTCTTTCTCGAGTTGCCCGAGATCGGCCGCACCGTGAAGAAGGGCGAGCAGATCGGCTCGGTCGAATCGGTCAAGGCCGTCTCCGAGGTCTTCGCGCCGATGTCCGGGACCGTCACCGGCGTGAACACCGCCCTCGCCGAGAAGCCGGAAGTCATCAACCAGGACGCCCACGGCAGCTGGATGGTCGTCATCAAGCCGGCGGACCCGGCCGAGGCGCAGCAGCTGCTCGACGCGGCCCAGTACTCCGAGTTGACCAAGTGACACACCGCTACATCCCCAACACGACCGAGGACGCGCGCCGGATGCTCGAGGCCATCGGGGTCCCGAGCCTCGACGCGCTGTTCGAACCGGTTCCCGCGGCCGTCCGGCTCCAGCGCGACCTGGACCTGCCGCCGGCGCTCTCCGAGCCCGACCTGATGGCGCACCTGGGCGCCCTCGCGAGCCAGAACGCCGATTCGTCCACGACGGCGTCGTTCCTCGGCGCCGGCGCCTACCGCCACTTCGCGCCGAGCTTCATCGACCAGCTCCTGCTGCGCTCCGAGTTCTACACGGCCTACACGCCGTACCAGCCCGAGATCGCGCAGGGGACGCTGCAGGCGATCTTCGAGTTCCAGACGCTGGTCGCCCAGCTGATGGGCACCGACCTGGCCAACGCCTCGATGTACGACGGCAGTACCGCGATGACCGAGGCCGCCATGATGGCGTGCCGCCTCACCAGGCGCGAGCGGGTCGTCGTCGGGCGCAACGTGCACCCGCACTACCGCGAGGTGCTCGCCACCTATGCGCAGAACCTCGGGCTCGCGATCGTCGAAGTCGGCTACGGGCCCGACGGCGCGATCGACCGGGACGAGCTTGCCGCGGCATCGAAGGACGCGGCCGCCCTCATCTTCCAGTATCCGAACTTCTTTGGCGTCATCGAGGACCCGCGACCCGTCGTCGAGCTGGCGAAGGCCGCCGGCGCGATGAGCGTGGCGGTGGTGACCGAGCCGGTGGCGATGGGCCTGCTGACCCCGCCCGGAAGCCTCGGCGTGGACATCGTCGCCGCGGAGTTGCAGTCGTTCGGCGTGCCGGTCGGGTACGGCGGTCCCTACTGCGGCGTGCTCGCCGCATCCGAGCACTGCATGCGGCAGATGCCGGGGCGGTTCGTGGGCATGACCAGCGATACCGAGGGCCGTCCCGGCTTCGTCCTCACGCTCGCGACGCGCGAGCAGCACATCCGGCGCGAGAAGGCGACGTCCAACATCTGCACCAACTCGGGCTTGATGGCCCTGGCGGCGACGATGTGCATGGCCGCCTACGGGAAGGAAGGGCTGCCGGAGCTGGCCCGGATGAACTTCGACAAGGCGCACTACGCGCAGGCCGAGATCGGCCGCGCCGCCTCCCGCGCCGGCGCGCGGCCGCGGTTCGCCGCCCCGTTCTTCAACGAGTTCGTCGTCGGCGGCCTGGGCGACGCCAGGGCCGTGCAGAAGCGGCTGCTCGGCCAGGGGCTCATTGCCGGCGTGCCGCTCGGGCGGTACTACCCGGAGCTGAACGATTCGCTCCTCGTGTGCGCCACCGAGCTCAACCGCGCCGAGGACATCGACCGCCTGGCGGCCGGGCTGGCCGGGTAGCGGCGGGGGGACCGAAAGACATGACAACATCCGATCGTCGCGACCAGCTGGTCTTCGAACTGAGCGCGCCCGGGCAGAAGGGGTACTCGCTGCCCGCGCACGACGTGCCGTCGTGCCCCCTCGAGGGGGCCGTCCCGGACGGTTTGGTGCGGCACGGCATCGACGGGTTTCCCGAGGTCGGCGAGGTGGGGCTCGTGCGCCACTTCACGCGGCTGTCCACCTGGAATTACGGCGTGGACACCGGGATGTATCCGCTCGGTTCCTGCACGATGAAGTACAACCCGAAGCTGAACGAGGCGGCCGCCCGGATCGCCGGGTTCGCCCAGCTTCACCCGTTGGCGCCGGACGAAGTCTCGCAGGGCGCGCTCGGCCTCATGCACGCCCTGGCCGGGATGCTCGGCGAGATCACGGGCCTGCCGGCCGTCACGCTGCAGCCGGCCGCCGGCGCGCACGGCGAGCTGACCGGGATGATGCTCATCCGCAAGCACCTCATCACGCGGGACGGGAATCCCCGGAAGACGGTGCTCATCCCCGACTCGGCGCACGGCACCAACCCGTCGAGCGCGCACTTCTGCGGCTACGACGTGCGGCAGATCAAGTCGTGCGAGCGGGGCCTGCTGTCGCTCGACGAGCTGGCCGCGGCCATGACGCCGGACGTGGCCGCGCTGATGCTCACCAACCCGAACACGCTCGGCATGTTCGAGTCCGACATCTGCGAGGCCGCGCGCATCGTCCACGCCAAGGGCGGGCTGGTGTACTGCGACGGCGCGAACATGAACGCGCTCATCGGCAGGGCCAGGCCGGGCGACTTCGGCATGGACCTGATGCACCTGAACCTCCACAAGACCTTTTCGACGCCGCACGGCGGGGGAGGGCCGGGTTCGGGTCCCGTCGTGGCGGTCAAGGATCTCGAGCCGTACCTGCCGGCGCCGGTCGTCGTGGCCACGCCCGGTGGCATGAAGCTCGACGACGACCGGCCGCTGTCAATCGGGCGCGTCAAGGCGTTCCAGGGGAATTTCGGGATGCTGCTCCGCGCCTACGCCTACATTCGCTCGCTCGGGCCGCAGGGGATCCGCGAGACCGCCGACAACGCCGTGCTCAACGCGAACTACATCCGGGCGCGGCTGCGCGACCGGTACGAGGTGCCGTACGACCGCCTCAACATGCACGAGGTGATCTTCTCGGACCACAAGCAGAACGCGTTCGGCGTGACGACGCTCGACATCGCGAAGCGGCTGATCGACCTCGGGTTCCACCCGCCGACGATCTACTTCCCGCTGATCGTCCACGGGGCGCTGATGGTGGAGCCGACCGAGTCGGAAGGGCTGGCCGAGATGGATCGGTTCATCGACGCGATGCGGCAGATCGCCGATGAGGCGGAGAGCAATCCCGATCTGCTCAAGAGGGCGCCCATCACCACCCGGCGCAGCCGGTTCGACGAGGTGACGGCGGCGCGCAAGCCGATCCTGCGCTGGAAGCCGGGTCTCTAGCCGGCAGGGGTCGGAGCGGTTTTTCCGCGCGATCAGATCTGTCATTCAATTCTGTAAGCGCGGAAAAACCGCTCCGACCCCTTCGGCTCTCAACGCGACAGGTCGGCCGCCTGGCGGCGGAACTCCGCGTGGAGGCGCCGGGTGACCGGTCCCGGGACCCCGGCGCCGATGCGCGTGTCGTTCACCGTCACGATTGGCACGATCTCCCGCGTCGTGCTCGTCAGGAACATCTCGTCGGCGCCGAACAGGTCCGCGTCGTTCATCGTCGCCTCGCGGACCTCGACGCCCGCCGCGCGGCCGATGTCGAAGACGAAGCGGCGCGTGATTCCCGCCAGCAGCCCCGCCTCGATCGGCGGCGTCCGCACGACCCCGTCCTTCACGACGAACAGGTTCGACTGCGAGCACTCGGAGATTTCGCTCCGGTAGTTCCGCATGATCGCCTCGAACCCGCCCTGTTTCATCGCGTACTGCGACGCCAGGGCGTTGTTGAGCAGGTTGTTCGACTTGATGAGCGGGTTGATCGAGAACGGGTGATTGCGGACGACGGGGACGAGGATGACCTTGACGCCCTTCTCGTAGGCCTCGGCGGGCGGATCGACCTGCGCCTTGACGATGATGACCAGCGTGGGCTCGGGACACGCGTCGGTGTCGTAAGTCATCAGCCCGACGCCGCGCGTGAGCAGCACGCGGACGTAGGTCTCGACGCCGCGGCCGCCGCCGGGCTGTCCGTCGAAGAAGGCTCTGGTCGTCTCCCCGATGCGGCCGAGCAGCTCCGCGTCGGTGAAGGGCACCCGGAGGTTGATCATGGCCGCCGACTGGCGCAGGCGCTCCATGTGCGGGCCGTAGAGGAACGGCTTGCCGTTGTAGGTCCGCAGGACCTCGTAGACGCCCTCGCCGTAGAGGAAGCCGTGGTCGAGCACCGGGATGACCGCGTCCCGCTCGCCGCTGATGCGGCCGTTGACGTAGATCGTGGCTGCCATTTGCGTCTCTCCAGGAGCGGGTGTCTGAACCCTACAGCCGAGCGTCCTGCCCGTTCCGGCGCTCGAGCCCGATGTCCACGAGATGCCTCGCGACGATGCGCAGCGGATCGACCAGCGGCACGCCGGCCGGCTCCAGGGCGTCGAGGCACATCGACAGTTCCGTGCACCCCACCATGAGCACGTCGGCGCCCTTGCGCACGAGCGTCCGCGCGACGTCGAGCAGCGCGCCCGCCACGCGGCCGCCCTCGTTCACCTTCACGGCCAGGATCGCGTCCGAGACGCGCCGCTGGTCGTCGTCTTCGGGCACGAGCCACTCGATCGGCGCGTCGGGGACCGCCTTCTCGTAGACGCGCTCGTTCCTGGTCCCGATCGTCGCCAGCAGCCCGACCCGGCGCCCGCCGCCGTGGCGCCGGAGCAGGTCGCGGACGGCCAGTTCCACCATGTTCACGATCGGCACGTCCACGCCGCGCTGGATCTCGGGCAGCCGCGCGTGCGCCGTGTTGCACGGGATCACGATGTGCGTCGCGCCGGCGGCCGCGAGCAGCAGCGCCGTCGCGCGGACCGAGTCGGCGTACCGGCGGCCGCCGTCCTCCACCAGCGATCGCATCCGCTCCGGGACGTGCGGGTTGGTGAAGCAGACGACCTGGAAATGGTCCTGGTCCCTCGCGGCCGGCGTGGCCTCGATGACGAGCTGCTGGAGGTAGACGCCCGCCAGCGGGCCCATCCCGCCCGCGATCCCGATGCGGTAGGGCAGCGCCGAGCGTGGATCCTGGAGGAGTCGTTCGATGTCCTGGTTCGGCATCACGGTGCGGCTGAGCGACCGACCGGCCCGGGGGAGCGGCCGGCCGACCTGCCAAGCGTACCTCGCTCGCTCACCAGATCGCAAGATCGCCCCATCGTCCGATCGCACGATCTGACGGGGGAGGTTCGCTCCCGACCGTCTGGTTGACAAAGCCGAGAGCGCCGGACGAAGATGCACCCCGATGAGAATCCTCACTGCAAAGCAGATGCGAGAGGCCGACCGGCGCACGATCGAGGACCTGGGCGTCCCGTCGCTGCTCCTGATGGAGAACGCCGGCCTGCAGGTGGTCGCCGCCATGGACACCGCGTTCGGCAGCCTGGCCGGGCGGCGCGTGGCGGTCCTCTGCGGGCGCGGCAACAACGGCGGTGACGGCCTGGTCGTGGCCCGGACGCTGCGCCAGCGGAACATCGACGTCGCCGTCTTTCTCGCCGGCCGCGTCGCCGACGTGAAGGGCGACGCCCGCGCGAACCTCGAGAAGCTCGCGCATCTCGCCCTGCCGGTGGTCGAGATCGCCGACGAGTCCGACTGGGAACGGCGGTTGCCCGCGGTCGGCGCCCGGGATCTCATCGTGGACGCCCTGTTCGGCACGGGGCTGTCGTCGCCGCTCGCCGGGCTGGCCCGGCGGATCGTCGAGGACGTGAACGCGCTGCCGGCCCCCGTCGTGTCAATCGACCTGCCGAGCGGGCTGTCGGCCGACACGGCCGAGGTGATCGGGCCGTGCATCCGTGCGTCCCTGACCGTCACGCTCGCGGCGCCGAAGCTGCCACTGGCGCTGCCGCCCGCGCTCGAGATGGCGGGCGAGGTGGTCATCGCCGACATCGGGATCCCTGCCGACGTCATCGAGACCATGGAGCCGCCGGACCTCCGCCTGGTGACGCCCGCGGCGCTGCGGCCGCTGCTGCCCCTGCGCCGCCGGGACGCACACAAGGGGTCGTTCGGGCACGTGCTGGTCGTGGCCGGGTCGCCCGGCAAGACCGGCGCCGCTTACCTGGCGGCCATGGCCGCGCTCCGGTCGGGCGCCGGCCTGGTGACGGCCGCCACGCCGCGGTCCTGCCAGCAGGTCGTGGCGGCGCTCGGCGCCGAGTACATGACCGAGCGGCTCGAGGAGGGCCCCGAGGGCACGGTCGCCGCATCGGCGCTGGGCGCCGTCCTCGCCCATCCGGCGACGGTGTTCGCGGCCGGGCCCGGGCTGGGCACGAGCGGCGGCGTCACCTCGTTCGTCCAGGGGCTCGTCGCCCGCGCCGACAGGCCGGTCGTCCTCGACGCGGACGCCCTCAATGTCTTTGCCGGCCGGCCGGACCGGCTGAAGGCGCGGCCGGGCCAGACGATCGTCATCACGCCGCACCCGGGCGAGATGGCCCGCCTGGTAGGCGTCTCGGCCGCCAACGTGCAAGGTCGCCGGGTCGAGGTGGCGCGCGAACTGGCGAGGGGCGCCGGCCTGTTCGTGGTGCTCAAGGGACATCGCACCGTGATCGCGACGCCGTCCGGTCGCGTCCACGTCAACCCGACCGGGAATCCCGGCATGGCCACCGGCGGCACCGGTGACGTCCTCACCGGCATGATCGCGGGGTGGCTGGCGCAGCTGGGCGACGCGGAGAGCGCCTGCCGGCTGGCCGTCTACCTGCACGGCGCGGCCGGCGACCTCGCGGCCGGCGACGAAGGGGAAACCTCGATGATCGCGGGCGACCTGCTCGGCCGAATCGGCGACGGCGTGCTCCAGCTCATGGCGCCGGCGCGAGGGGGAGCGCTGGCATGACGGAGGTCGTCCGGACCGGGTCCGAGGCCGGCACGGCCGTCGTGGGCGCCCGGCTGGCGGCGTCGCTCGAGACGGGTACGGTCGTGCTGCTGACCGGGGACCTCGGCGCGGGCAAGACCGCCTTCGTCCGGGGGATGGCCGAGGGCCTGGGTATCGACCCCGAGGACATCAGCAGCCCGACGTTCACGCTGATCCAGGAGTACAGGACGGCGGCAGGAGCGGGCGGCCCCGCCGGTGCCGGCCGACGCGGCGTCCGGCTCCTGGCGCACGTCGATCTCTATCGACTCGAGGGGGCGGAGATCGACGACCTGGGGCTGGAGGAACTGGGCACGGCGGGCGCCATCGTGGCCATCGAGTGGGCCGAGAAGCTCCGCGACCGCCCAACCGATGCCGTCATGGTGGAGATCGTCGATCTCGGCGGGGATTCGCGGGAGATCCGGATCACGGTGCCCGGCAAGCCGTAGACAGCCCGCAGCGGATCACGCCCGTCGGCCGTCGGCCGTCAGCCGACGGCCGATCGTCACTCCGATCGGTAGTTCGGCGCTTCCTTCGTGATGATCACGTCGTGCACGTGGCTCTCGCGCATGCCGGCCGGCGTGATGCGCACCAGCCGCGCCTCCTGCTGCAGCTCGGCGATGTTGGCGCAGCCGCAGTAGCCCATGCCGGCGCGCAGGCCGCCGACCAGCTGGTGGACCATCGCGGCGACCGTGCCCTTGTAGGCCACGCGCCCCTCGATCCCTTCCGGCACCAGCTTCTCGCCCGTCTCCTGACTCGGCGCCTCGAGCTCGAACTCGTCCTGGAAGTACCGGTCGCGACTGCCGCGCCGCATCGCCCCGATCGACCCCATGCCGCGGTATTCCTTGAAGCTCCGGCCCTGGTAGAGGACCACCTCGCCCGGGCTCTCGTCGGTGCCGGCGAACAGGCTGCCGATCATCACCGAGCTGGCGCCGACGGCGATCGCCTTGGTGATGTCGCCCGAGAACCGGATGCCGCCGTCGGCGATGACCGGGACGTTGTGCCGCGCCGCGGCGCGCGCGCAGTCGAGCACCGCGGTGATCATCGGCACGCCGATGCCGGCGATGACGCGGGTCGTGCAGATCGACCCGGCGCCGATCCCGACCTTCACCGCGTCCACGCCGCGCTTGATGAGGTCCTCGGTCGCCTCGGCCGTGGCCACGTTGCCGGCGACGAGGTCCACCTCGGCGAAGCGCTGGCGCATCTCCTTGACCGCGTCGAGCACCTTCTGCGAGTGGCCGTGCGCCGTGTCGATCACGAGGACGTCCACGTGCGCGGCCACCAGCGCCTCGGCCCGCGCGAGGGCGTCCTTGCCGACGCCCACCGCCGCGCCGACGCGCAGCCGGCCCAGCGTGTCCTTGCACGCCGCCGGGTACTTGATCACCTTCTGGATGTCCTTGACGGTGATCAGGCCCTTCAGCCGGAACTGCTGGTCCACCACCAGCAGCTTCTCGATCTTGTGGCGGTGCAGGATCGCGCGCGCCTGGTCGAGCGTCGTCCCCACGGGAACCGTGATGAGGTTCTCGTGCGTCATGATCTCGGAGATGAACCGATCGACGTTGACCTCGAACCGCAGGTCCCGGTTGGTGAGGATCCCGACCAGCCGCCCTTCCTTGCTGCCGTCCTCGGTGATGGGCACGCCCGAGATCCGGTACTTCTTCATCAGCGCCAGCGCCTCGTAGATCCGGTTCGAGGGGGCGAGCGTGATCGGGTTCACGATCATGCCGCTCTCCGACCGCTTCACCCGGTCCACCTCGGTGGCCTGCTCCTCGATCGACAGGTTCTTGTGGATGATCCCGAGGCCGCCGTGCTGCGCCATCGCGATCGCCAGCCCCGACTCGGTCACCGTGTCCATGGCGGCGCTGAGCAGCGGCACGTTCAGGCGGATGTTCCGCGTCAGGCGCGTGGCGACGTCCACGCTGGTCGGCAGCACCTGCGAATGGCGCGGCACCAGCAGCACATCGTCGAACGTCAGGGCGGTGGAGATCTCGGTCCCTCCCTGCAGCATGGACGGCGTCGCGGTCTTCAACTCCATTTCGAGGGTCCTCCGGTGCCTACTGTCCCGCCCCGTGGCACTTCTTGTACTTCTTGCCGCTCCCGCACGGGCACGGATCGTTGCGCCCGACCTTCGGCTCGTCGCGCCGCACCGTCTTGACGACGTCGTCGCCCCCGGTGCGCTCCGGCTTGCGGCCGCCGGCCGGCGCCGACCCGAACACCGACGCCGCGTTGTCGCCCGCGCTCAGCGTGACGGGGGCCGCGCGCCGGGCGGTGCGCCGCACGGGGGGCGCCTCCTCCGAGGCCGCGGGCCGCAGCCACCACAGGTAGCGCGTCATCTCCTCGTCGACGCGGTCCTTCATGTCCTGGAAGAGCTCGTAGCTCTCCCGCTTGTACTCGACGAGCGGGTCGCGCTGGCCGTATCCCCGCAGCCCGATCCCCTCCTTCAGGTGATCGAGGCTGTAGAGGTGGTCCTTCCACTGGACGTCGACGATCTGCAGCATGATGTCGCGCTCGACCCGCCGGAGCAGATCGGCGTCGACCAGCTGTTCCTTGTCGGTGTAGCGCTTCTGGATCCGCTCCCACAGCCGGTCGCGGATCTCGTCGATCGGGCGGCCGGGCTCGAAACCGACGATCGCGAAGTCGCCCCCGTCGAGGGCGAACAGCCTCGTCAGCTCGCGCCTGAACGCCTCGAGGTCCCAATCCTCGGGGTCCACCTGCTTGCCGCAGAACCGCTCGACGGTCGCGTCGAGCAGTTCCTGGCCGAGATCCATCAGGTACTCGTGCGCGGTGATCGTCTCGCCGTCGAGGGTGATCCGGCCCTCGAGGATCTCGCGCCGCAGCGAGTAGATGCTCTCCCGCTGCTTGTTCATCACGTCGTCGTACTCGAGCAGGTGCTTGCGGACGGAGAAGTTCTGCGCCTCGACCTGCTTCTGGGCGCGCTCGATCGCGCGGGTGACCATCCCGTGCTCGATGGGCACCCCCTCTTCCATCCCCAGCCGCTGCATGAGGCCCGCGATGCGGTCGGACCCGAAGATCCGCATCAGGTCGTCCTCGAGCGACAGGTAGAAGCGCGAGGAGCCCGGGTCGCCCTGGCGGCCCGCGCGGCCGCGCAGCTGGTTGTCGATGCGCCGCGCCTCGTGGCGCTCGGTGCCGACGATGTGGAGTCCGCCGATCGAGACGACCTCCTCGTGCTCGGCGTCGGTCTGGCGCCTGAAGTGCGCGAAGATCCGGTCCCAGTCCTTCCGCCCGACCCGGTAGAAGTACTCCAGGTGGTAGAAGTAGACGTTCTCCTCGTCGTCGACGAACCGCTCCTGGCCCTTCGGCAGCTTCTCGGCCAGCTCGTCGGCCAGGCACTGCTGCCGCGCCATGAACTCGGCGTTGCCGCCGAGCAGGATGTCGGTGCCGCGGCCGGCCATGTTGGTGGCGATCGTCACCGTCCCCTTGCGGCCCGCCTGCGCGACGATCTCCGCTTCCTGCGCGTGGTACTTCGCGTTGAGCACCACGTGCTTGACCCCGCGCCGCTTGAGCATCGTCGAGAGGCGCTCGGACTTCTCGATCGAAATCGTGCCCACGAGGACGGGGCGCCCCGACGCCTGCTTCTCGGTGACGTCGGTGACGATGGCGTCGAACTTCTCGGGCTCGGTCCGGTAGATGACGTCCGGCTCCTCGAGCCGCCGGAGCGGCTGGTTGGGCGGGATCACCATCACGTCGAGGTTGTAGATCTTCGCGAACTCCTCGGCCTCGGTCTCCGCGGTGCCGGTCATGCCGGCGAGCTTCGCGTACTTGCGGAAGTAGTTCTGGAAGGTGATCGTCGCGAGCGTCTGGTTCTCGCGCTCGATCTTCACCTTCTCCTTGGCCTCGACCGCCTGGTGCAGGCCGTCGCTCCAGCGCCGTCCCTCCATCAGCCGCCCCGTGAACTCGTCCACGATGACCACCTGGCCGTCCTTGACCATGTAGTCCACGTCGCGGCGGAAGAGCGTGTGCGCCCGCAGGGCCTGGTTGACGTGGTGGAGCAGGGGCATGTTCGCCGGGTCGTAGAGCCCGCCCGGCTGGAGCCGGCCGCCGAGCATCTTCTCGGCCTGGGCCATCCCGCTCTCGGTCAGCGTGACCGTCTTGTGCTTCTCGTCGACGATGTAGTCGCCGGTCGCCTCGAGCGCGTCGCGGTCCTCGGCCTTCGTCTCGCCGTGCGTGACCGCGCCAGCCTTGAGGCGGGGGATGAGGCGGTCCACCTCGTAGTAGAGCTCGGTGGACTCCTCGGCGGGGCCCGAGATGATGAGCGGCGTCCGCGCCTCGTCGATGAGGATGCTGTCCACTTCGTCCACGATCGCGAAGTGGTGCCCGCGCTGGACGTAGTGCGCCAGCTCGAACTTCATGTTGTCGCGGAGGTAGTCGAACCCGAACTCGTTGTTGGTCCCGTAGGTGATGTCGCAGCCGTAGGCGACCTGGCGCTCCACGTCGGTCAGCTCGTGCTGGATGACGCCCACGGTGAGGCCGAGGAACCGGTACACGCGGCCCATCCACTCCGAGTCGCGCCGGGCCAGGTAGTCGTTCACCGTGACGACGTGGACCCCCTTGCCCGCGAGCGCGTTCAGATAGGCGGGGAGCGTCGCGACGAGCGTCTTGCCTTCGCCCGTCTTCATCTCGGCGATCTTTCCCTGGTGGAGCACGACGCCGCCGACCAGCTGCACGTCGAAGTGCCGCATGTTCAGCGTCCGCCGGCCCGACTCGCGCACGACGGCGAAGGCCTCGGGCAGCAGGTCGTCGAGCGATTCGCCGCGCGCGACGCGCCCGCGGAACTCCGCGGTCTTCGCCCTGAGCGCGTCGTCACCGAGCTGACGGATCGACGCCTCGAAGCTGTTGACCGCCACCACGAGCGGCGCGATGCGCTTCAGATCGCGCTCGTTCTGGGTACCGAAGACTTTGGCGAGGAGAGCACCAAGCATGTAAGGAGAGGGTCCGTGAATACAGAAGTATCCACCGATTGTAGGAGACGCTCGCGCGATCGGTCAAGGAACAGTGCCGGAACGCCGGGCCGTCAGGGCCGGGGCTCGCGCGTCAGCAGATCGAGCGGGTTGGTGAGCTGCCCGTTGACGATCAGCTCGAAGTGCAGGTGCGGCCCCGTCGTGCGGCCGGTCGAGCCGATCTGCCCGATCACCTCGCCGCGTTCGACGTGCTCGCCCGGCCGGACCGAGAACGACGACAGGTGGCCGTACCGGGTGGACATGCCGAACTTGTGGTTGAGGACCACCATGTTGCCGTAGTCGCCGTTCCACCCCGCCGAATCCACCGTGCCGTCCGCGGTGGCGTAGACCGGCTGCCCGCGGTCGGCCGAGATGTCGATCCCGGTGTGCCACTCGCTCCGATCGGCGCCGAACGGATCCTGGCGCTCCCCGAACGTCGCGGTGAGGGCCCCGTGCGCCGGCCAGATCGACGGCGTCGCGCCCAGCAACTCGGCGCGGTTGTCGAGGTCGACCTGGGCCACTTCCAGGCGGCTGGTCAGCCGGCCCAGCAGGTCGCGCAGCGTGCCGAACGTGTCCTCGGGGGACGCGAGCGTCGGGGAGAGGACCGAACGGGAGATCGGGGTGGTGGTCGTGCCGCCGCCCATGGCTCGCGTGCGCACCGAGGCGGG
This sequence comes from uncultured Acidobacteriota bacterium, assembly GCA_963776495.1. Classification (GTDB taxonomy): domain Bacteria; phylum Acidobacteriota; class Vicinamibacteria; order Vicinamibacterales; family Fen-181; genus FEN-299. Next base: position 1,535,095 of record CAVZMW010000006.1, read on the forward strand.
CAGCTTCGCGAGAGCGCGGGCCGAATCCGGGTCGAGCGGGGCCTGCTGGGCGAGGTCGCTGACGGCGGTCTGGACGCTTTCCACCTGCTTGGTCAGTTCGGCGGTCATCGCGCGGAAGCTCTCGTTCTGCTGCTGCAACGCCGTCGCGTTGGCCCGGATGACGCGCACCTCAGCGAGGGCACTCCAGCGGGCTCCGAGCCCGATGAGCACCGGCAAGCTGAACAGGAGCGCGATCGCGGTCAGCGTCGGGCGCAGGCTCAGCGTAAACCGTCGCACGACGCCCGTCGTGCGGTCCGCGACGACTACCGTGTAACGCTTCGACTTCACGTGGCTGCCGCCCTCCATGGGGAACTGACTGCGCGGCGTCGGCTGAATCAGCCGGGACAGGACGCCGCCCGAAGACAATCGCCAGACTCTATCACACGGCCGGAGGGCACCCATAGGGGGAAGATCGATGAGGCGAAACAAGGGCGAACCATGGCTCAACAGGAAGGACTTCACGCCCGGGCACTCCACGCCGCCGGTCCACGCCGCCGGTCGTCGGCCCCCTCGGCGGCGGTGCTACACTCCGCTCGTGCTCGCGACGCTGCGCGTCTACGGCGAATTGAACGACTTCCTCCCGCCAGCCGACCGGCAGGCGGCGCTCGCCCTGCCGTTCGATCGGGGCGCGACCGTGAAGGACTTCGTCGAGGCGCGCGGCGTGCCGCACACCGAGATCGACCTGGTGCTCGTCAACGGCGAATCGGCGGACTTCTCCCGGCGCCTGGCCGATGGCGACCGGGTGGCCGCCTATCCGGTCTTCGAAGCGCTCGACGTGGCGGCCGTGACCCGGGTCAGGCCCGAGCCGCTCCGCGTGATCCGGTTCGTGCTCGACGTCCACCTCGGCCGTTTGGCCCGCTACCTCCGGCTCGCCGGGTTCGACACGCTCTACGACAGGGACGCCACCGACGAGCACCTGGCGGAACGGTCGTTCGCCGAGCACCGGGTCGTCCTCACGCGCGACCAGGGGCTGCTCAAGCGCCGCGCCGTCACGCACGGCTACTGCGTCCGATCGACGGTGCCCTCCCGCCAGCTCGCGGAAGTGGTATCGCGGTTCGACCTCCGCCGGCTGGTGCGCCCGTTCTCGCGCTGCACCATGTGCAACGGCGAGCTGGAGGCGGCGGACCCGCCCGACGTCGAGGCCGGTGTGCCGGCGAGAAGCCGCGAGCACTTCACCGAGTTCCTGCGCTGCCCGGACTGCCACCGCGTCTACTGGAAGGGCTCCCACTTCCCGCGGCTCGAACAGATCCTGGCTGCCGCACTCGGCGACGACACCAAGCCGACGGCTGACGACTGACGGCTGACGACTGATGGCCGCCGGCCTGCGACCTGCGGCCTGTTCAATCCAGGGACTGTCCGGCCGCCACACGAGCGAGGCAGAGCAACAGGCACTCGTCCGGAATCAGCAGCGCGGCCGCAAACAGGCACCTCCGGACCTTCAGCGCAACGACACATCCGACGTTCGCGGCAAGGACGCCCAACGCCACCACGATTCAGGTGGGGCTGAACGCGGACACATAGAGCAGGAACGGCACACCCGCCGCCGCGCCGGCCGCTCCCATCCATGGCGACCGCAACAGGATGGCTCCCGCCATCAGACAGAGGCTCACGAAAGCCAGAGGCCAACCGAAGATGAACTGCACGACCGTCATCGCATGGCCCCCTCCCGTGGCCGCTCCGCCCGAGCGTCCCCCCCCCAATCTGACTCCCGCGTGAGATGAGTCTAGGACTCCGCAAAGCCCTACGAAAGCGGTTACTGCACCGCTCGCCCGAACCCAGCCCGCCGGGCCTGAAGGCCTAGGGGCGAGGACAGGGCGCGCCGGGGCTTGGCTGCAAGTCGCGCGCCGGGCACCGCCGAAAGCCGAAAGCCGTCTACAACCGCTCCACCTCCCGGGCGTCGTCATTGACCCGGTACTGCAGCGCCTCGGCGATGTGCTCGCCGGAGACGATGTCCGCGTCGGAGAGGTCGGCGATCGTCCGTGCCACCTTGAGGACCCGATCGTAGCCGCGGGCGCTCAGCCCCAGCCGCTCGACCGCCTGCAGCAGCAGCCGCCGGGCCGCCGCGTCGGGCCGGCACTCGCGCCACACCGACCGCCCCTGGAGTTCGGCGTTGAGTCGCACGCCGCTGCCGTGGCGGCGGGCCTGCTGTCGCCCCCGGGCCCGGACGACGCGTTCGTGGATGGCGGAGGTCGGCTCGCCCGACGCCTCGTCGGTGAGTGCCGCGCCCGGCACGGCGGGAACCTCGACGATGAGATCGAGGCGGTCGCGAAGCGGCCCCGACAACCGGCCGCGGTAGCGCGACACGTCGGCCGGCGTGCATCGGCAGACGCGCGTCGGGTCGCCGAGGTAGCCGCACGGGCACGGGTTCATCGCGGCAATCAGCATGAACCGGGCGGGGAACACCGCCGTCCGCGCCGCGCGGGCGATGGTGACGGCGCCCTCCTCGAGCGGCTGCCGGAGGACCTCGAGCACCCGCCGGTCGAACTCCGGCATCTCGTCCATGAACAGCACGCCGTTGTGCGCCAGGCTGATCTCGCCGGGCCTCGGGATCGACCCGCCGCCGACCAGTGCCACGTCGGAGACGGTGTGGTGCGGCGCCCGGAACGGACGCTCGCGAAGCAATCCCGTGCCGGGCGGGAGCAACCCGCACACCGAGTGAATCGAGGTGCACTCGAGCGCTTCCTCGAGCGTGAGGTCCGGCAGGATCCCGGGCACCCGCCTCGCCATCATCGTCTTGCCCGCGCCGGGAGGGCCGACGAGCAGCAGGTTGTGCCCGCCCGCCGCGGCGATCTCGATGGCGCGGCGCGCGACCACCTGCCCGCGAATCTCGGAGAAGTCCACCGCGGGCCCACTGCGCGGCCTGGCGGGAGGCATGAGGATGGTCCGGACCGCCGCGTCGGGCGCGTTCAGGGCGGCGACCGCTTCGGCCAGGGAATCGACCGGGATGACGCCGAGATGCTCGACCATCGCCGCCTCGACCGCGTTCCCCGACGGCAGGAGGATCGTCGTCACGCCGTCGCGCCTGGCCGCCGCCGCGATCGGCAGCACGCCGCGCGTTGCCTGGATCCCGCCGTCGAGCGACAGTTCGCCGAGCAGCACCGTCTCGTCCGCCTGGCGACGTTCGACCACGCCGGTGGCCGCGAGGACGCCGAGCGCGATGGGCAGGTCGAACGAGGAGCCGGCCTTGCGCACGTCGGCCGGGGCCAGGTTGACGGTGATGCGGTGCGCGGGGAACTCGAACCCGGAGTTGCGAATGGCGCTGCGCACGCGGTCGCGGCTCTCGCGCACGCTCGGGTCGGGCAGTCCCACCATCGTGAAGGAGGGCAGTCCGAAGGAGACGTCCACCTCCACGTGCACCGGGAGCGCTTCGATGCCGAACACGGCGGCGCTGCGAAGACACGCAAGCACGGGGGAGACGCTGCAAACTCGCGGCCCGTCGCGCGCCTCGCGGATTCGCAGGGAATTCTGGGGATTGGGGCGCGGCCGCGCGGCAGCATGTCTGAACCTGCCACGCGGAAGGCGCGGGTACGGGCAGGATCTGCACGGCCTACGCCCGACGTCTGACGCCTCACGGCCTTGAGCCTTGAGCCTTGAGCCTTGAGCCTTGAGCCGTGAGCCTCTTGGCCTGACCCCTGAGCCTTTGGCCCTGAGCCTAGCGGTCGGTCTTGGGCGCGAAGATTGTCAGGCGGACGCCCGGCGTGAGAGCGTCGCTGCTCAGGCCGTTCCAGGCCTTCAGCGTCGCCACCGAGATATGGTAGAGCTGCGCGACGCCGTACAGCGTGTCACCCCGTTTCACCTGGTACGTGACCTTCACCGCGCCGGAAGATGCCGCCGCCTGCGGCTTGGGTGGCGCGGCCTTGGGCGCCGCCGCGAGCCTCGTTTCCGCGGCCGGCACCGGGCGCTCGGGCCGCCCGGCCAGCATCTGCGCCGGGTCGATCGGGATGACGAGGTTCTGGCCCGCCTGGACGAGCGATCTGGCCGGCAGGTAGTTGGCGGCCGCGAGCGTCGTCCGGTTGACGCCCAGCTTGGCGGCGATCGTCGAGAGCGTGTCGCCGCGCTTGACGGTGTACCACTTCAGCGATGCCGTGTCGGCGGGTGTCGCTTCGGCCAGCCTGGCCTCGATCGTGGCGGCGGTGCCTTTCGGCACCTTGATCTCGTAGCCCCCCTGGTACCGCACCGGCGTCGTCCAGCGCAGCAGTTCAGGGTTCAGGTCCTGGATCTGGGCGACGCCCGTGCCGGCCCACTCCGCGATCCGCCGGAGGTCCACCGGGCCGGGCACCTTGACCTTCTCGTACTCGAGCGGCGACTCGCTCGGCGCCTCGAAGCCGGTACTGCGTCGGGTTGCGCGCGATGACCATCGCCGCGAGGATCATCGGCACGTATTCGCGCGTCTCGCGCGGCAGGTAGGCCGGCCGCTTCTCCACCAGGTCCCAGAAGTCCGACAGCCCCGCCCGCTTGAGCGCGCGAAGCACGAGATTGGGCCCGCCGTTGTAGGAGGCGAGCGCCAGGTGCCAGTCGCCGTCGAACGCGCCGACCAGCGTCTGCAGGTAGGTGGCGGCGGCGCGGGTGGCCTTCTCCGGGTCCGACCGCTCGTCGATGTACCAGTCGCGCTTGAGGCCGTGCTCGCTGGCGGTGCCCGCCATGAACTGCCACACGCCCTGCGCCTTGGCGCGCGACACGGCGTTCGGGTTGAACGCGCTCTCGACGAGCGGGACGTAGGCCAGGTCGAGCGGGAGCCCTTCGGCGCGGAACACGTCCTGGATCATCGGGAGGTAGCGGGCCCCGCGCTGGAGCCCGGTCGCGAACCAGTCGTGCAGGCGTCCCTGGAACAGCTCGATGTAGGCGAGCACGTTCTGGTTGAGCGGAATCGGCACGTCGTGCTCGGTGCTCTTCAGGTCGGAGGACACCGTCTCGGTCGTCGCGGCCGAGGCCGTGGCGGGCGCCGTGGCGGACGGCTCGAGCAGGGTGTCGATCGACGCCGGATCGGAGCGCTTCTCGGTGAACCCGTCGCCTTCGGCGAGCGCCCGCGCCTCGTAAGCGCTGATGCGGTCGATGAGCTGGTCGAAGTGCTCGCGGAGCCGCTGGTCGTACCGCGCGCCGTAAGGCGACTCCGCGACCACGTCAATCGCCCGGTCGAACTCCCTGCGCGCACGCTCGAGGTGGCCGATGGACAACTCGGCTTGTCCGGCTTCGAAGTGCCGTTGGGATTCCGCGAGCAGCGCGGCGATAGGGTCGGCGGGCGGGGCGGCCAGCGGGGAAACTACGGGCGCCTGGGTCCGGGCGGGTGTTGGCGAGGGCACGCTCAGCGGCGCCTGGGAGCGGGCGGAACATCCCCCCAGCGCCAGGGCCAGCCCTGCCAGTGCGATCGCGGACCGCCAGTGGGCAACACCCATTCGGACTCCACGGCCTTCCCGGCTCCCGATGCCGGGCGGCGATTCCAATCGACGGATGCCTAGCGAGGCGGGCCTCAGACCGTCAAGCATGCCCGCCTCGCTAGGCATAGCAACGCTGTTGGCTGGCCCCGCGCGTGCGCGGGGTTTTAGACGTCTTGAAGGGCGCGAGTGACTTCGATAAGATCTTGACTCATTCGCCACGACTTTGGCCCTTCAAGACGTCTAGCGGCGCCCGAGTCGCGGAACGATACCATTGCTCGACGGGCCCGGTCAACGGTCTGGCACCGGCAAGTCCTTCCGCATCAGCGTGAAGCGAACAAACGGCACAAGTGTGGGGCGCCGGCGCCGCCGCCGCCGGGTGGACTTTGACACCTGCGATACCATGGGAGGCACGATGGATTGCGCCTGCCGCTACCTTCGGAGGGGAGCCCTCGTGGCTTCGGCGAGCCTGCTTGCGTGGCTCGCGCTCGCTGGCGTGTCCGCCGCCGAGATGCTGATCTTCACGAGCGGCCGGACGATGACCGTTCGGTCGCATCGGCTGGAAGGCGGCCGGATGGTGCTGTCGCTGGTCGGGGGCGGGGAGGTGACGTGCGACGCGGCCCTGGTGGACCGCATCGATCCCGACGAGGTCCCGATCCGCGACCCTTCCGCCCAGCCGGCCGCCGACGGGCTCGACCCGGCCGCGCCCTACGTGGAACTCATCGAGCGGACCGCCGCCCGCGAAGGCGTGGACCCGCGCCTGGTGCGGGCCGTCATCCAGGTCGAATCGGCCTACCAGGCGAAGGCCCGTTCCCCGAAGGGGGCGGCGGGGCTGATGCAGCTGATGCCGGACACCGCGCGGCGCTACGCCGTGGCCAATCCCTACGATCCGCGCACCAACATCGCGGCCGGGATCAAGCACCTCAAGATGTTGATCGACCGTTACGTGCAGCTCCCGCTCGCGCTGGCCGCGTACAACGCCGGCGAGGCCGCCGTCGACCGGTTCGGCGGCATTCCCCCGTTCCCGGAGACGCAGAGCTACGTCCGCCAGGTCATGCGTCTTGTGGAACTGACCGTCGCCCGATAGCCGGGATCCGGGCTCCGCGCACGAGTCCGACCGGACCCCACCGGTGCATCTGCCGTTGGCGAGCCCCCGGGCCGGGGCGAAAAATTGGTATAATCGCGGGCGGCTGACCGAGGACAATGTCCGATCTCGCAATGGGTTGCCATGGAATTCCGCTGTAGGCTGTCGACGCCGGGCGGCGAAATCAGCGAGGGCGTTTACGTCGCCGAGAGCGAGGCGCGCCTGCGCCACGAACTCGAGCAGAAGGGGCTGTGCGTGCTCGCGCTCCGCCCCCGGTACGCGCTGGCCGGCTGGGCGCCGCGGCTGCCCGTGCGCCGGACCCTCCCGATGCGCGACTTCCTCGTGTTCAACCAGGAACTGGCGACGCTGCTGAAGGCCGGGATGCCGCTCGTCCAGTCGCTCGACATCTTGCGCGGGCGGATGGCGAACCCGTCGTTCAAAGTCGTGCTCGACGACATCCACCGGCAGGTCAGCGCCGGCACCTCGCTGTCGGAGGCGTTCGCTTCGCACGGCGATCTGTTTCCCGGCGTGTACACGGCGTCGCTGATGGCGGGCGAGAAGAGCGGCAGCCTCGAGCCCGTGCTCCGGCGCTACGTCAGCCACGTCAAGGTGATCGCCGGGGTGAGGCGCCGCACGATGTCGGCGCTCATCTATCCCGCGGTCCTGCTCGTGCTGGCGCTGGTCGTCGTCAGCATCATCATCCTGAAGGTGGTGCCCGCGTTCTCGGATTTCTACGGGCAGTTCGGTCACGAGTTGCCGCTCATCACCCGCGTCATCCTGGTGGTGTCGTCGGTCGCCCGGTCGAACGCGCTCGTCATCGTCGTGGCGGTGGTGGCGCTGGTTGTCGGGCTCAACGCCTGGATTCGCCGCCCGGGCCAGGGTGAACGGTTCGACCGCTGGCTGCTCGCGCTGCCGGGAATTGGCCCAACCGCGAGGAAGTTCGCGACGTCACAACTGGCGCGGACCCTGGCCACGCTGCTCGGCGGGGGGATTCCGCTCGTCGATTCGATCGACATCGCGAGCCGGTCGATCGGGAACCGATCGATGGCCTCGGCGATGGCGGGGGTCGGACAGAGCGTGCGGGAGGGCGAGTCGTTCGCGGCGGCGATGGCCGACCGCGGCGTCTTCCCGGACGTCGCGGTGAAGATGGCCGAGGTTGGCGAGGCGACCGGCGCGCTGCAGGACATGCTCAACAGCCTCGCGGATTTCTACGACGAGGAGATTGAGACCGACCTGGGCCGCTTCGTGACGCTGGTCGAGCCGATACTCCTGGTAGTGATGGGGATCGTGGTGGCGGGGCTGCTGCTGGCCCTGTATACGCCGCTGTTCCAGATGTCGAACGTGGTCTAAGGGTTGCCGGCGTCGGGTCGGTGAAGGGGACACGCGTGGAACCGAAAGTGACGGGAATCGTGGCGGGTGCGGCGGCCAGGCCGCCGGTGCCGCCGGCGCCGCCGGCGGGCCTGCAGCCTCTCTACGCCGAGGGCGAGGAGGCGGCCTCCCCGGACTACGCCGAGGAAGCCGCGCAGGCCCGGCGCCTGGCCGAACGCTACGGCCTCGAGTTCGTGGACTTCGAGCAGTTCCGGATCGACCACGAGCTGTTCCGCACCATCCCGGCCGACCTGATGCTGCGCTACGGGTTCGTCCCGTACCGCCGCGACGGCCGGTCCCTGGTCATCGTCGTCTCGGACCCGACCGACCTGCCGATGATCGACGAGCTGGGCGTGCTGCTGGCGTCGCCGTTGAGGGTGACGGTCGGGGCGCGGTCGGCGATCGAGTCGATCCTCAAGAAGAGCGAGAGTTCGCAGCGCGTCCTCGAGGAGGCGACCGAGGGGTTCCAGCTCCAGGTCGTGCGCGACGAGGACAACGGCGACGAGAGCCTGACGGTCGAGAAGCTGACGAGCGACACCAGCCCGATCATCCGGCTCGTGGACTCGACCGTGTTCACCGCCATCCAGCGGCGGGCGAGCGACATCCACATCGAGACGCAGGACGACGCCGTCATCGTCAAGTACCGGATCGACGGCGTCCTGCAGCCGGCGATGCGGCCGATCGCCAAGCACTTCCACAGCGCCATCGTCTCGCGCATCAAGGTCATGGCCGAGCTCGACATCGCCGAGAAGCGCGTCCCGCAGGACGGGCGCTTCCGGCTGCGCGTGCCGGGCAAGACGATCGACTTCCGCGTGTCGATCATGCCGAGCGTCCACGGCGAGGACGCGGTCATCCGGATCCTCGACAAGCAGTCGATCAGCGAGCAGTTCTCCGAGCTGCGCCTCGACATCCTCGGGTTCCCGGAGAGCGAGCTGAAGCGGTTCCGCAAGTACATCGCCGAGCCCTACGGCATGGTGCTCGTCACCGGGCCGACCGGCAGCGGCAAGACCACCACGCTCTACGCGGCGCTGTCGGAGATCAAGTCGCCCGAGGACAAGATCGTCACCATCGAGGACCCGGTCGAGTACCAGCTCCAGGGGATCACGCAGATCCCGATCAACGAGAAGAAGGGGCTGACCTTCGCGCGCGGCCTGCGGTCGATCCTGCGGCACGACCCCGACAAGATCATGGTGGGCGAGATCCGCGACCCGGAGACGGCGCAGATCGCCATCCAGTCGGCGCTCACCGGCCACCTGGTCTTCACGACCGTGCACGCCAACAACGTGCTGGACGTGCTCGGGCGGTTCCTGAACATGGGCGTCGAGGCCTACCAGTTCGTGTCGGCGCTCAACTGCGTGCTGGCGCAGCGGCTGGTCCGCACCATCTGCCCGCACTGCAAGCGGCCGGTGAAGGCGACCCGGCTTCGTGCTCGAGGAGTCGGGCATGGACCCCCAACTCGAGCACACGCACACCTTCTACGAGGGGAAGGGCTGCATCGAGTGCGGCGGCACCGGCTACAAGGGGCGGCAGGCGATCTGCGAGCTGCTCGACCTGTCGGACCGGATCCGCGAGATGATCATGGCCCGCAAGCCGACGTCCGAGATCAAGAAGGCGGCCCGTGACGAAGGGATGCGTTTCCTGAGAGAATGCGCTGTCGAGCGCGTGCTCGCCGGGGTGACCACGCTGCGCGAGATCAACAAGGTGACGTTCGTCGAATGAAGCTGCCATCGTTCCTCACCACACCGGCGCCCTCGGCCGCCCTCGCGATCGGGCCGGACCAGGTGTCGGGCGTCGCCTTCAGCCGGCAGGGGGGCGTGCCCGTCGTGACCGCGGTCGCGTCGGAGACGCTGCGGCCCGGCGCACTGGCCCCGGCGCTGACCGGTCAGAACATCGCCGACCGGGCGGCCGTCGGGCGGGCGGTGGCGCACGTGCTCGGGCAGCTCGGCGGCCGGCACCGCCGCGTCGCCGTCGTCGTGCCCGACAGCGTGGCCAAGGTGTCGCTGGTTCGACTGAGCGCCGTGCCCCCGCACGCGCAGGACCGCGAGCAGTTGATCCAGTGGCACGTCCGCAAGTCGGCCCCGTTCCCGCTCGAGGAGGCGCAGGTGGCCTTCACGGCCGGCGCGGCGCTGGCCGAGGGCGGGCGCGAGTTCGTGGTGGCCGTCGCGCGGCGCGACGTGGTCCGCGAGTACGAGAGCGTGTGCGAGGGGGCGGGCGCCCACGCCGGCCTGGTCGATCTCGCGACGTTCGGCCTCATCAACGCGGTGCTGGCGTCGGACCGGGTCGCGACGGGGGACTGGCTCGTCGTCCATGTCGGGCCCGGGTCGGGGAGCATCGCGATTCTCCGGGACGGCGACCTGATCTTCTTCAGGACCCGCGTCGAGGGCAGCGACGACACGCTGCCCGACCTGGTGCACCAGACGGCCATGTATTACGAGGACCGGCTGGAGGGGCGCGGGTTCGCGCGGGTGCTCATCACCGGCGGCGACGGCGCGGTGCCGGGCGGTTTCGACGAGGTGCGCCGGCAGGTGGACGCGCGGCTGGGACTGCGGACCGAGACGGTGGACCCGCGGCGGATCGTGCGGTTCTCGGAGCGGGTTGACGCCCCCCCTGCGGCGCTGAACGCGTTGGCGCCGCTCGTCGGCATGGCCGCCGCACCGGGCGCGGGCGCGTAGCGTGACGCGGATGCTGCACACGAATCTCTCGACCAGGCCGTTCTACAACGAGCGCGCGGCGCAGTTCGCGCTGGGGGGCGCCGCCCTGCTGGTGGCGGCCTTCACGGTCTTCAACGTCGTGGAGTGGCGGGTGCTGTCCGCCCGCCACGCCGCGGTCATCGCCAGGGTGAGCGGCGACGAGCGCGCGGCGGCGACGATGCGGAGCGGCGCCGAGCGGGAGCGCCGCAACCTGAACCGGGACGAACTCGACCGGGTGGCGGCGGCCGCGCTCGAGGCGAACGACCTGATCGACCGGCGCGTCTTCTCGTGGACCGTCTTGCTCGACCGCCTCGAGGCGACCGTGCCGCCCAACGTGCGCGTGGTCTCCCTTCGGCCCTCGACCGACCGCGAGGGGAACCTGACCGTCATCATCGCCGCGGTGGGCCGGCAGGCCGAGGACATCCAGCAGTTCGTCGATCGACTCGGGGCGACCGGGGCGTTCCGCGGCCTGGTTTCGCGAAACGAAACGACGGACCCGCAGGGCCTCCTCCAGGTCGCGCTCGAGGGGCAGTACTTGCCGGGCGCGCCGCCCGTGCCGGCGGCGGCGGCGCCGGCCGGGGCGGCCAAGCCGCCCGCGCCGATCAAGCAGGCATCGTCCAAACCGGCCGCAGCCGCAGCGGCCAGGCCGAACGCGCCCGCCAGGCCGGCCGCCCAGGCCCCCCCGCCGTCGGACGGAAGGACTGACCACCGTGATGCGACGAGTCGTGAACGAGCATCGGCGGTTCTTAGGCGTCCTGCTGGCGGCCCTGGCGGTCAACGTGGGTGTCTGCGCGGGCGTAATCTATCCCCTGTTCTCGCGCGTCGCCGACGCCGACAACCGCGCCGCCCTCGCCGCCCGGTCGCGGCTGGAGGCCCGACGCGAACTCGACGCCGCCACCGGCATCGCCCGCAGCCGCGAGCGGACGGAGGCGGAACTGACGACCTTCTACCGGGACGTGCTGCCGGCCGACCTCGACGCCGCGCACAAGGCCGACCTACCTGGACCTCGCGGTGCTGGCCCGGAAGAACAACCTCACGGTGGCGCGTCGAAGCGAGGCGGCGGGCCACCAGAGGGACAGCGGCTTCGGCCGGCTGGATATCGGCATGGTGGCCGAAGGGCAGTACCAGAACCTCCGGCGATTCATCTACGACATCGAGCAGGCCCCGACGTTCCTCGTGATCGACGACCTGACGATCGACCAGGCCCGGGCGCAGGACGCGCTCGTGCTCTCGCTGCGCCTGTCAACCTACTACCGGATGGCGAACGATGCCAAGTAGGACTCCCGCGAAGGAAGCGATCGCGCTTGGCGTGCTGCTGGTGCTCCTGGTGGTGGTCGTGATCTACCAGATGAGGAACTTCGGCGGCGCCCCCGGAGGGGCCGGCAATCCGGCGCAGGCGAGGCGGGAGTCGTCACGAGTGGCGACCGCTCGCGACCGCGCGTCGGCGGTTCCCGAGCTGAAGCTCTCGGCCCTGCATGCGCTCGCCGCCATGCCGGCACCGACGGTCGGCCGCAACCCGTTCCGCGAGAAGCCGGTGGCCCCGCCGGTGCTTCCAGGCCGCCTGGCGCCCGGCACCGTCGTCGCGCCCCCGGGTCCCCCGCCGCCTCTGCCGCCGCCGCCGATCACGCTCAGGCTGGTGGCGATCGTTCGGGGCGCCGGTCGCCCCCTCGTGGGCCTGGCCACCGAGGACAACCGCGACGTCTTCTACGGCCGGGAAGGCGACATCGTCGAGGGGCGCTACAGGATCATCAAGGTCAACGTCGAAAGCATCGATATTTCGTACGTGGACGGACGCGGGCAGCGACGCATCGGCCTGACGAGGTGACTCGGGGCGGGGCGCGTCGCCGGGGCAGTCAGCCGCCGCGATGGATCGATTGGAGGCCTGGCTTGAAAGCGGATCTCTGGAAGACAGCAGCGCTGGTGCTGGCCCTGGCGGCCGTCGCGGGGTGCGCGGCGGGCCGCGCGTACAGCCGGGCCGAGAAGGCCGCGCGAGCGGGCGACTGGGACGCGGCCGTCCAGTACTACAGCGAGGCGGTACAGGCCGAGCCGGGTTCCGCCGTCTACAAGATCGGCTTGCAGCGGGCGCAGTTGGCGGCCTCGCGCGGTCACCTCGACAGGGCCCGCGAGCTCGAGGACAAGGGCGATCTCGAGGGCGCCGCCAGCGAGTTCCAGCGGGCCGCGACGTTCGATCCCACCAACCGCCTGGCCGCGTCGAAAGCCCAGGAACTCGAGCAGAAGGCCCGGGAGAAGGCGGAGGCCGCGCGGCCGAAACCGCAGTTCGAACAGATGAAGGAGCGGGCGAAACAGGCCACCGAGCCGGCGCTCAACCCGGCCTCGCGCATTCCGCTCGTCTTCACGTTTGCCGCCGGGATCAACGCCAAGCAGGTCCTCGAGTTCATCGGCCAGGTCAGCGGCATCAACGTGATCTTCGAGAACACCTACAACGACACGACCCAGATCAAGTCCCCGATCCGCCTCGACGGCGTGACGCTCGAACAGGGGCTGAACCTGGTGATGACGGCGGCCAACCTGTTCTACAAGGTGCTGAACCCGACGACGATCCTGGTGATCGTGGACTCGCCTCCGAACAGGTTGAAGTACGAGGACCAGGTCATCCAGACCTTCTACCTGTCCAACGCCGACGCGCAGGCGATGCAGACGCTGCTGATGGGCCTGCTCGTCGCGCAGACCGGCGGGGCGAGCCGGCCCCAGGTCATGGCCAACAAGGACGCCAACAGCGTCACCGTCAGGGGGCCCGCGTCGCTCGTGGCGATCGCCGGCCGGATCGTCGAGAACAACGACAGGCCGCGCGCCGAGGTGGTCATCGACGTCGAGATCCTCGAGGTGAACCGGACGCGCGTGAAGCAGTACGGCCTCAACCTGTCGAACTACCAGATCGGGCTGCAGTTCTCGCCCGAGGGGGCGCCGGCCGCCAGCACGGGCACGACGGGCACGACGAGCACGGGGCAGTTCAACCTGAACACGCTCCTGCACGGCATCAGCTCGTCCGACTTCTACGCGTCGGTGCCGCAGGCGGTGGTGAAGTTCCTCGAGGCCGACTCGCAGACGAAGCTGATCGCCAAGCCGTCGCTCCGCGGGGCCGAGGGCAAGAAGCTCACGGCGAACCTCGGCGACCAGATCCCGGTGCCGTCCACCACCTTCGTCCCGGTGCTGACGGGCGGGACGGCGATGAATCCCTACACGTCGTTCAACTACAAGGACGTCGGCGTCAACGTCGAGGTCACGCCGCGGGTCACGCTCGAGGGCGACATCATCCTCGATCTCACCGTCGAGAGCAGCACCAAGGGGACCGACGTCAACGTGGCCGGGCAGAACCTGCCGTCGTTCGGCTCGCGCAAGGTGACGACGACGATGCGGCTGCGCGACGGAGAGTCGAACCTGCTGGCCGGATTGCTTCGCGACGACGAGCGGAAGTCGCTCGCCGGATTCCCGGGCGGGATTCACGTGCCGGTCATCAAGGACCTGTTCTCGGCCAACGACATCCAGGTCTCCCAGACCGACATCGTGATGCTGCTGACGCCGCACATCATCCGTTCGCAGGGGATCACGGAGCGGAACCTGCAGGGCATCTACATCGGCTCGGCGCAGAACCCGGTGCTCGGCGGCACGCCGCCGCTGCTCGCGTCCACCCCCGACACGACCGAGACGCCCGCGGCCGCGCAGCCCGCCGGAGCACCCATCTCGACGCGGCCGTACGGCGCGGCGGGCGCGGCCCCGGTGAGCGGCGCCCCGGCCGGCGTCGCGACGCCGCAGGGCACGCCGGTGGTGCCCCCGGGGGCTTCGCCCATTCCTGGCACGGTGATGGTGCCGCCCGCGCAGACCCCCTCACAGCCGCCGGGCGCGTCGCCGATCCCGGGCACGGTGATAGTGCCGCCCGCGCCGGCGCAGGCGGCCCCGCCTGCCCAGCCGGTGCAGCAGGCCGCTGCGCCTGCGCAACCGCCGGCCCAACAGGTCGGCCAGCCCGCCGGCGCCGCGGCGGCGCCCGCAACGCCACCGGCGGCGGCTCCGGCGACGGGCGCGCCGCAGGCCCCGGTCATGAACCAGGTGGTCGTGTCGGTGCCCAGCGCCGACTGGCGCGTCGGCCAGGGCCCGTACACGGTGGCGCTGTCGGGAGTGAACCTCGGCCGCGTCTCGACGATCAGCCTGACGCTGACTTACAACCCCAGCGCGGTGAAGGTCCGATCGCTGCAGGAGGGGAGTTTCATGCGGTCGGGCGTGCCCTCGACCTCGTTCGCCCACCAGGAGGACCTGGCCGCGGGCCGGATCGACCTGACCATCACGCGCACCGGTGACGTGATCGGGGCGGCCGGGACGGGCACGCTGGCTGCCGTCATCTTCGAGGCGGTCGCGCCGGGCGCGGTGAACTTCCGCGTGAGCGGCGTCGCGAGCGGCCCGAGCGGCACGGTGCCGCTGCAGTTCGTGCCGGCGGCGGTGACGGTGAAGTGATGCAGCCAGACAGGGCGCCGCGGTGGCCGGGCCGGCGTTCCGGCCTCGCCGCGTGCCCCGGTTACACGTTCGTGGAACTGCTGGTCGTCAGCACCATGCTCCTGATCCTGGCGTCGGCGATCCTGCCGCTCGCCAGGGTGACGATCCAGCGGCAGCGCGAGGTGGAGCTGCACCGCGCGCTGCGCGAGATCCGCCTGGCCATCGACAAGTACAAGGACGCGGCCGACCAGGGGATGATCGGCGGGACCGACCTCAAGGCCGGCGCCGAGGGATACCCGCCCAGCCTCGAGGTGCTGGTCGAGGGCGTGAGCGTGGTCAACGACGCGTCGGGGCGGAAGCTGAAGTTCCTCCGCCGCATCCCGATCGACCCGATGACCAAGAGCACCGACTGGGGCCTGCGCTCCTACCAGGACGACGCGGACGCGACGAGCTGGGGCGGGCAGAGCGTGTTCGACGTGTACACCAGGAGCGGCGGCACGGGGCTCGACGGCACGAAGTACAAGGACTGGTGATCCCGATGCAGCCATCCGCCTCAATCGGTCGGCGTCGCGCGGCCGGCGGCTTCACCCTCATCGAGCTGATGGTCGTGCTGGCGCTCATCTCGGTGCTCGCCGCCATGGGCGTCGCCCAGTACCAGAACGCGGTGCTGCGGACCAAAGAGGCCGTCCTCAGCGAGGACCTGTTCCGGATGCGGGACGCCATCGACCAGTACTACGCCGACAAGGCGAAGTACCCGGCCAGCCTCGACGTCCTGGTGGCCGACGGCTACCTCAGGGCGATCCCCAAGGATCCGATCAGCGAGAAGACCGACACGTGGCAGACCGTGGCGTCCGAGCCGGACCCGTCCGACCCCACCGGCGACATCGGCATCGTGGACGTCAAGAGCGGGGCCGAGGGGACCTCGCTCGACGGCCGCCCCTACGTCGAGTTCTGACGCAGCCCCGCCCGCCGGGCGTCCGCGCACGCGTCGGCCGAGGCCGCGGTCTTTCCAGGGAATCCCGTACAAGAGAAGAGGCGGCCCCGAGGCCGCCTTTCGACGTTCAACTCGACCGAGCGCGTTGAACCCGACTCGCTACTGCGTCACGGTCACCGTTATGCTCCCATAACCGAGCCGGGTGTCCGGGGCCAAGGGGGTCGCCGTAACCGTAACCAGGATCTGCGCGGTGGTGCCGCCGCCAGGCACCACGTTATAGGGATGGGACACCGACGGCGTGGGCGTCGAAACTAACGGGGAGCCGTCGCCGAAATTCCACAGGTAACTCGTGATCGTGGTCGGTGCGCCGGCATTGGGCGTCGCCGTGAACACGACCTCAGTCTTCGCCTGGACCGACGCGGTAGCCGGTGCGGCGGAGACCGTCAACGTGAAGGGGAGCGCAGGGAAGACCGTGATCGGCGCCGAGGCGGTGACCGTCTGGCCGGTCCCGTCCTTGACGGTGACCGTGAACGTGTAATGACCGCTGTCGGCATAGACCCACGAGAGATTCAGGCCGGTCCCGCTGACCGCACCTAAGTCATCCGTCGCCCCTGTCGTCCCGTCTCCAAAATTGACGGTAACGTCGGTAATGGGCGCCGCGCCGGCTCCGGGAGAAATGCCCACAACGAAGGTCGCCAGAGCAAGGGCCGTGGCGTTCGATGGCGCCATGATGGTGACCGTGGGCGCCGCGAAGACCGACACCTTGGCCGTTCCGGTCTTTCCACCCACTGTCGCCGTGACCGTCGCCGCCTGCGATGTCGTGAGCGTCGTGGTCGCCACGCCGAGCGAATTCGTCGTTGCGGTGACAGTGGACAGCTGGCCCTGGTCGGTCGAGAACGCCACCGACACACCGGGGATGCCGTTGTTGTTGGTGTCGAGTACCGTCGCTGTGACGGTTGACTGGTTGTTACCCAGCGGCGGAGGGAACTGCGACACGTTGGCAGGGTTCGCCGTCACCACCAGGCTCGACACCGACGCGGCGCCGATCGCGATCGACAGCGACGTGGTAGAGGCGGCGCCCGTTCCTCCGGCCGTCCCGGCCGCCCCCGAGAACGCCGTGATGGTGGCCGTGCCCGACTGGCTCCCCGCGTTGAAGGTCACGACGGCCCGGCCCGCGTTGGTCGTGGCCGTGTTCGACACGAAGGAGCCGAGGGTCGTCGTGAAGGTGACCGTCGTCCCGTTCGAGACCGCGGTGCCGCCGCTTTCGACCACCGTCGCCGTGATCTGCGCCGTGCCGTTGACCGGCATGATCAGCGAGTTGCTCGACAGGGTGATCGTGGCGCCGGTCGGGGCGAACAGCGGGCTCTTCTGACAGCCCCCCAGGACCGTCAGCGCGGTGAGCGCCACGAGCACGGCCGCCGTGCGGCTGCGGGCAGAATGTCTCACCATCATGAGTAATCCACGGGAAGATGACTCTGGTATCATGGATTTCGCCTAGCAGTTTACCTTCATGAACCGGACCGGTCAAACGGGGAAGCATTCGGACGGATACGCGATGGCGGCCCTGCTGGTCGCCGTGGCGGTGATGACCGTCGCGATGACGGTCCTGCTGCCGGCGTGGCGGACGGCCGTCCGGCGCGAGAAAGAAGCCGAACTGGTCTTCCGCGGCCGGCAATACGTCCGGGCCCTGCAGCTCTATCAGCGGAGGTTCGTGGGCGCCTACCCGCCCGACGTGGACACGCTGGTCAACCTGAAGTTCCTCCGCAAGAAGTACACGGACCCCATGGTCGCGGACGGGGAGTTCGAGATCATCTACCAGGGCAGCCAGATCGCGCTCAACCTCACGCCGGCCTTCGGTCCGGGGGGCCAGAGGGGCGGGCAGCGCGGCGGCCAGGCGGGCGGACAGCGCAGCACGTTCTCGGGCACGGTGACGTTCGATTCCGGCACCGGCGCCATCTCGCAGGGGATGCAGCCCGGCCGTGTCGTCAGCGGCGTCGGGGGCCCGCGGGGCGGCGTCATCGGGGTGCGCAGCAAGAACACCGACGAGTCGCTCCGGATCTACAACGGCGCGACGCATTACAACGAGTGGCTGTTCGTGTTCCTGCCGGCCAACATCGGGGGGCGAGGGCAGGCGCGGCCCGGTCCCGGAGGCGGGGGCCCCGGTCCCGGAGGTGGGATGGGTCCCGGCAGGGGAGGCGGTCCGGGCCGAGGCGGCGGGCGCGGCGGCCCCGGAGGGCCACGCGGAGGTCCCGGCTTCCCAGGCGGCCGCGGTCCCGGGCAGTAGCATCAGGTGCGCACGCATCCACTGGTATGGACGCGTGGTCAGCTTCCCTGGTTGGACGACCTGAAGTCCGCCATCACCGCGTCGTGGATCGCGCGCCTGAAGCGCGTGATGTCCTCCGCGCTCCCTCCACCGGGGTAGACGCGGTTGGTCAGTTGCACCACGTAGAGCCCCGCGTCGGGATCGATCCACAGCGACGTGCCGGTGTGCCCCGTGTGGCCGAAGGCGCGGGCCGTGAGGCGCGCGCCGCACGAGGAGGTGGGCAGCATCGTGTCCCACCCGAGGGCGCGCGAACTCCCGGGGACGCCGGCCTTCGACACGAACCTGGCCGCCGTCGCCTGCGTCACCAGCGCGGCACCCGGCGTCGTTCCCGCGACCGAGCGCAGCACCCAGCGCGCGAGCGTCCCGACGGCGCCCGCCGTCCCGAACAAGCCCGCGTGCCCGGCCACGCCGCCGAGCGCCGCCGCGTTCTCGTCGTGCACCAGGCCGCGCGCCCGATCCGGTCCCCGCGTCGGCGCCACTCGTTCCGCGGCCGCGGCCCACGGCCCGAACCCGATTTCGACCGCCGGCGCGTCGCCCGCGAGGGCGGCTTCCCCCGATTCCACCAGGCCGCGGAGCCGTGCGAACTGGACGTCGAGCGGCTCGCCCGCGAGGTCCTCGAGCGCGAAGCCGAGCGCGATGAACCCGAGGTCGCTGTAGACGCTTCGCGCCCCCGGCCGGTACTCGAGAGGCTCGGCGGCGATGGCCGCGTCGTAGGCAGGCCGTCCCGCGATCGACTCGTGGTACGGCCTGTGCGCGGGCAGCCCCGAGGCGTGCGCCAGCAGGTCCGCCACCCGGACGTCCAGGCGGTCCGGCCGCTTCCAGGAGGGGAGGATGTCGGCCGCCCGCCGGTCCAGGCGCAGGGCCGCGCGATCGACCATCCGCATGGCGATCAGGCTCGTCGCAAGCACCTTTGTCAGCGAGGCGAGGTCGAAGATCGTCCGCCCGGTCGCCGCCGGCGCGTCGTCGTCGAACGTCAGCCTGCCGCACGCTTCGCGCCAGAGCACGCCCGACCGGTCGCCGACCTCGACGACGGCGCAGGGAAAGACACGCGCGGCCGCCGCGTCGAAGAGGACCTGCCGCGCGGCGCGGAAGGCGGGCATGTCGCGCCTACCTGGCGAACGCGGCGCGCGAGACCTGCGCGAGGTACTCGAGCCCGCGTGGCAGACTGATGAGGGCGTCGTAGGAGAACAGGACGATCCCCGTGGCGCCGAGGCTGCGGGCGATGCGGATGTTCTCGATCGTGTCGGAGGACGAGAGGCGGTAGGCGCCGATGCCGGCCCACACCGGCCGGGGCGCCGCCATCTGCGTCGCCTGGGTCACCTGCTGGGTGAAGGCCGCCCGGTCGGTCGCGTAGGCCATGGGGCACACGACGTCGAGCAGCCCCTGCCGCACCCACAGGCCCCAGTCCTGCAGCCGGCGGCTGGCCGCGTCGGCCGCGTCGGGCAGCACGGCCGCCGACACGATGATGTCCTGCCGCCGGGCCTTGACCGCGTCGCGGATGCGCGTGACCAGCCTGGTCAGCCGCTCGCGCCGGAACTCGCGCCACCGATCGGGATACGCCTCGGGCCATGCCGCGAGCTCCGAACCCGTCTCCCGTTCCCTCAGCCGCCTCGCCGCCGGGTCGAGACCTCGCAGGATGTCGGCCCGGAACGCCTGCAGCGTGGCGAGGCTGTAATCGAACTCGTCGCTCGGGTAGCGGACGTAGTCGAGATGCACGCCGTCCACCGGGTAGCGCGCCGCCACGTCCGCCACGATCGCCACCGTCGCGTCGGCGGACTCCTCGGGGATCGGCGAAACGTACAGCCCTTCGACCTCGCCGCTCTGCGCGCGCGTCCACCGCGTCAGCTTGTCGAGATAGAGCTGGCTCCTGGCGTCGAGCAGCGACATGTCGCGGGCCAGCTCGCGCGGCACCATCAGCCATTCGGGGTGCCGGTAGACGACGTGGGCGCGCGAGGCCGGCAGCTGCACGGCGCTCGACACGAGGCCGATGTCGAACCAGGCGTGCACGCGGATCCCCTGCGCGTGCGCGAGCTTCAGCGTGACGGCCAGCGGGTCGAACGCGTCGGGCTGGGCGGCGAGCGCCGCGGCCCTCGGCTCGAGGCGGCTGTCGAAGTAGGCGTCGCCGCGCGCGCGAACCTGCACCAGCAGGGTGTTGAACCGGCCGACCTGGGCCGACTTGACCATCGCGGCGATCGCGGCCGGGCTGGTGAGCGACGTGCTCCTGACCCAGAGGGCCCGCACCTCGGTGCTCGCGGGCTTGCGCGGGACGGCCGGCGGGACGGCGAGAAGGAGAGCCGGCAGCACGGCGACGGCGAGGATGGCGGTCGAGACACGATGGCGAAGTGCGGGCACGGTATGAATCTCGGGCATGAAAGCACTCCACACTACCAAGGGCCACCGGGGAAGTCAAAAGGGCGCGGACACTCGCCTCGCGCCTTACGCCTTACGCCTCACGCCTCACGCCTTGAGTCGTGAGCCTTGAGTCCTGAGCCTCCGGGCCTGAGCCTTGAGCCCCGAGCCCTGAGCCTGTAAGCTCGTGCCGTGCCGGAGAGTGTCCACCATGCAGTACGTCATCGGCGTTGACGCGGGCGGGACGAAGACGCACGGCCTGCTGGCCGACGAGTCGGGGCGGGTGGTCGGCGAGGCGGTGGGGCCGGGCGCCAACATCAGCACCGGCGGGGAACTCGCCGTCGAGAAGGCGCTCCACGAGGTGATCGACCGGCTGCTCGCCGAGCGCGACGTCGCGCCGGCGGCGATCGCGGTCGGGATGGCGGGTGCCGACCGGGCCGACGATCACCGGATCGTGCGGGCGATCCTGCACCGGATTGCCAGGGGCACCAGGACCGTGGTGACGCACGACGCGCTCGTCGCACTCGTGGCCGGCGCGGGCGACGGCGCCGGGGTGGTGGTCATCGCCGGCACCGGCTCGATCGCGTTCGGCCGGGACCGCGACAACCGGTCGGCGAGAGCCGGCGGCTGGGGCTACGTGCTCGCCGACGAGGGGAGCGGCTACTGGATCGGGCGCCAGGCGCTCACGGCCGTCATGCGCGAGTACGACCGCCGGGGGCCCGCGACCTCGCTCACGCCGCTCATCCTGTCCGAACTGGGACTCGAGCGGCCGGCCGACATCGGGCCCAGGGTCTATCACGGGGAGCTGCCGCTCGCCTCGATCGCGGCCCTCGCGCCGCTGGTCGGCCGGGCGGCGGAGGCGGGAGATCGCCTCGCCGCCGGGATCGTCGCCCGCGCGGCGGAGGAACTGTGCCTCGCGGCCGCCGCCGTGATCCACCGGCTGGACATGGAAGGGGCGGAGTTCCCGGGCTTGCTGTCGGGCGGGATCTTCGCCGTCCCGGCGCTGGCCGACGAGATGGCGCGGCGGCTGGCCGACGTGGCGCCGCGCGCGCGGGTGAGCCGGCTGGCCAACCCTCCAGCCGCCGGCGCCGTCCGGCTCGCGCTGGAGGAACTCGCGGGCGGGGCGAACCTCCCGCGCCCGCTCTGAGGCGCGGCTACGGCCTCGGCGGCGTCTTCGGCGGGTCCGCCTGGCCGATCAGGCTGCGCAGCCGCGGCTCGATGTCCTCGCCGATGGCCTCGCGCACCCGGTCGTCGGCCTTCCTCAGCTTCGCCAGCGCCGGCCGGTAGCCGAGGCCGGTCTTCTGCATCACGATCGCCGCCTTCACGTTCCAGTGCGCGCGTTTGAGCAGGCGCTCCGCGTCGGCGTACTCGACGCCGCCGACGGTCGTCAGGATGCGGCGGGCGCGATCCTTGAGCTTCTCGGACGTCGTCTGCACGTCGACCATGAGGTTGCCGTAGGTCTTGCCCACGCGCACCATGGCCGCCGTCGTCAGCATGTTGAGCACCATCTTCGTCGCCGTGCCGGCCTTGAGGCGCGTCGAGCCGGCGATCACCTCGGGGCCCACGGCCGGGGCGATGGTGAGATCGACGAACGCCTGCAGCTCGGTCTGCGGGTAGCAGGTGACGAAGACGGTCTTCGCCCCCGCGCGCCGCGCGCGGTTCAGGCCGCCGCGCACGAACGGCGTCATCCCGCTCGCCGACACGCCGACCACCACGTCCTTCGACGTCGGGCGCAGGCGCGCGACCGCGCGGGCGCCCTCCGCGTAGTCGTCCTCGACCCCCTCGCGCGCGCGGACGAGCGCGCGGTGGCCGCCCGCCATGATCGCGCGCACCATGGTCGGCGCCGTGCCGAAGGTCGGCGGGATCTCGGCGGCCTCGAGCGTGCCGAGGCGCCCGCTGGTGCCCGCGCCGATGAAGACCAGCCGGCCGCCCTTCTTGAGCGCCGCGCTGATGATGTCCACGCCGAGCGCGATGCGATCCTTCTCGCGCGCGACCGACGCGACCATCTTGCGGTCCTCGTCGAGCATCAGGTCGATGATCCCCGCCGGCGTGAGCTTGTCGATGGCGAGAGAGGCCGGGTTGATCGCTTCGGTGGGAAGCAGCTGCCACTTCGAGTGCACAACCATGATGAGGTCCGTCCCAACAACGAAACAGGAATACTAGCCCGCCTTCGAGTCCGGCGCAACGGCCAACGGGCGACGGGCTACAGGCGACGGGCACAGCCGTGATCCGCTGTGTCGCCGGCCGCGCTTGACTCCGGCCGCGCCCACGCTCCAAGCTAGCGTCCGATGCCCGGGACCGGTTCGGCCGAAGCCACCGACGACTACCTCGATCACCTCCGCGTGGAGCGGCGGCTCGCGCCGCTGACCATCGAGAGCTACAGCCGCGACCTGGCGGCGCTCGGCCGGTTTGCCGACGCCGCGGGCCTGCCGGTCGAACGGCTCTCCCGCCAGGACCTCGAGGCGTTCGTCCGCGGCCTGATGTCCTCGGGTCTCTCGCCGCGCTCGACGGCCCGCGCGGTGGCCTGCGTCCGTGGCCTCTACCGCTACCTCGTGCTGAGCCGCCGGCTCGAGTCGAGCCCCGCCGACGACCTGCGGGCGCCGCGCGCCTGGCCCGCGCTGCCCAGGTGCCTCTCGATCGAGGAAGTCGATCGCCTGATCGCGGCGCCGGACGTCTCGACCCCGCGCGGCCTCCGGGACCGCGCGATGGTCGAGCTGCTCTACGCCACGGGGCTCCGCGTCTCGGAGCTGGTCGGCCTGCGCGCCCCGGACCTCAACCTCGAGGCCGGCTACCTGACCTGCACCGGCAAGGGCGACAAGCAGCGGCTCGTGCCGATGGGGGACCAGGCGATTGCGTGGGTGCGCCGCTACCTCCGCGACGGCCGGCCGGCGCTGCTCAAGCAGCGGGCCTCGGCACGCCTGTTCGTCAACGCCCGCGGCGGCAGCCTGTCGCGCGTCGGCTTCTGGAAGCTGCTGCGGGCGCACGGCCTGAAGGCGGGGCTCCCGCGCGGCCTGAGCCCGCACGTCCTGCGCCACTCGTTCGCCACCCACCTGCTCGACCGCGGCGCGGACCTGCGGGCGATCCAGATGATGCTCGGCCACGCCGACCTGTCCACCACCCAGATCTACACGCACGTGCTCGACGCCCGCATGCGCGCGGTGTACGACCGGTTCCACCCGCGGCCTTGACCGGCGCGGCGAATGAACGCTAGAGTCGAATCCATCCGCACTCCCCGCGCGCACAAGACAACGGAGGATTTCAGCCCATGAGTCGTGACGGCCGCCACTTGTTCACGTCCGAGTCGGTCACCGAGGGCCACCCTGACAAGATCGCCGACCAGATCTCCGACGCCATCCTCGACGCGATCCTCGCCCAGGACCCCGTCGGCCGCGTCGCCTGCGAGACGCTGGTCACCACCGGCCTGGCGATGATCGCCGGCGAGATCACGACCAGCTGCTACGTCGACTTCCCGAAGATCGTCCGCGAGACGATCCGCGAGATCGGCTACACGCGCGCGAAGTACGGCTTCGACTCGGACACCTGCGCCGTGCTGTCGTCGATCCACGAGCAGTCGCCCGACATCGCGATGGGCGTCGATCCCGGGGGGGCCGGCGACCAGGGCCTGATGTTCGGCTTCGCGTGCCGGGAGACCGACGAGCTGATGCCGTTGCCGATCATGCTCGCGCACCGGCTCTGCATGCGGCTCTCCTCGGCCCGGCGCGACGGCGCGCTCGACTACCTGCGCCCGGACGGCAAGTCCCAGGTGACCGTCGAGTACGAGAACGGCAAGCCGCTGCGCGTCGATGCCGTCGTGCTCTCGAGCCAGCACAGCGCGCTGGTCGACAAGGAGACGCTGCGCGAGGGGATCCTCGAGAAGGTGATCAAGCCGGTGATCCCCGCGGGCCTGATCGACGACGCGACCCGGATCTACGTGAACCCGACGGGCCGCTTCGTCATCGGCGGGCCGCAGGGGGACGCCGGCGTCACGGGCCGCAAGATCATCGTCGACACCTACGGCGGCGCCGCGCCGCACGGCGGGGGAGCCTTCTCCGGCAAGGACCCGACCAAGGTCGATCGCTCGGCGTGCTACATGGCGCGCTACATCGCCAAGAACTGCGTGGCCGCCGGGCTGGCCGACCGGCTGCTCGTGCAGCTCGCCTACGCCATCGGCGTCGCCGACCCCGTGTCGGTGATGGTGGACGCCTACGGCACCGGGCGGATCCCGGACGCGCGCATCGTCGAGCTGGTCCGCGCGCACTTCAAGCTCACCCCGCGCGGGATCATGGAACAGCTCGACCTGCGGCGCCCGATCTACCGCAAGACCGCCGCCTTCGGACACTTCGGGCGAACCGATCCGGACTTCACCTGGGAACGCCTCGACCTGGCCGCCGCGCTCAGCAGCGACGCCGGCCTGTAGGGGCGCGACCACCGGGCGCGGACGATGGGACTTCTTCGAACACCGGCGCGGAGGATCGCGGCGGCGGCCGTCGCGGTGGCGGCCGCCACCCTGGTCGCCCTGCCTCCGGCCCCGCGCACGGCGGCGGGGCCGGCCTGGCGTCCCGTCGCGCCCGACGTCCGCGGCGTCTACCACATTCACACGCTGCAGTCCGACGGCAGCGGCACGATCGACGAGGTGGCGGAAGCCGCCGCCCGGGCCGGGCTGCGTTTCGTGATCGTCACCGATCACGGCAACGGGACCAGGCGACCGGTCCCCCCGGCGTACCGCCATGGCGTGCTCTGCATCGATGCGGTCGAGATCAGCACCAGCGGTGGTCACTACGCAGCACTTGGGCTAGGTCAGACGCCCTATCCTCTGGCCGGCGAGCCTCGCGACGTCGTGGAGGACGTCCGGCGCCTCGGCGGATTCGGCATCGCGACCCATCCCTTGTCGCCGAAGCCGGGCCTGGCGTGGCAGGACTGGAACGCGCCGTTCGACGGGATCGAGTGGCTGAACGGCGACAGCGCCTGGCGCGACGCTCCGCGTTTACGCCTCGCGCGGGCCGCATGGACTTTCGCCTTTCGCCCCGTCGCCTCGCTGGCGATGCTCTACGAGCGGCCGGCAGCGCTCGACCGGATCGACGGCGTGCTGGAGCGGCATCCTGTCGTCTTGATGGCCGGCGTGGACGCGCATGCGCGGCTCGGCGCTCGGCCCGCTTCAGGCGCGGACCGCAGCCGGTGGTTCCTGCGACTGCCGTCGTACGAGACCGCGTTCGAGGTGGCCTCGCTCGGCGTCCGGCCGGCGCAGCCGCTCACGGGCGACGCCGCGGCGGATGCCGACGCCGTCGTCGGCGCCATTCGCGCCGGCCACGTGCACACGGTCGTCGGCGGCCTGGCGGCTCCGGGCGCGTTCGAGTTCCGGGTGTCGAGCGGGGGAGTCACGGCCACCGAAGGGGACCGGCTCCCGCTCGGCGACACGGTGACGGTCCTCGTCCGCGCGAACGTGCCGCCGGGCGGATGCATCGTCCTCTTCCACGATGGAGGCGAGATCGCCCGCGCGTCCCAGGACAGCCTCGTGTACGCGAGCAATCGGCGGGGCGTCTACCGGGCCGAGGTCTGGCTCGAGTCCCCGCGGGAGGGTCGCCCGAGGCCCTGGATCGTCGGCAACCCCGTGTTCGTCGGCACGCGCGAGGCGTCGGCGGGGCCGCCGGCGATCGACACGGGCGGGCCCGTGTTCCCGGTTGCGACCGACAGTGCATCGTGGGACGTCGAACGCGGCCCCGGCTCCGGCGCGACGCTCGAGCGAACCGCGCAGCAGATTGCGCTGCACTACGCGCTCGCCGCCAACCGGGCGCCTGCGCCGTCAGCGGCGCTGGTGTCGAGGGCCGCCATCGACCCGCGGGCGACCGGCCTCGCGTTCGTCGGCCGCGCCGATCGCCCGATGCGGATCTTTGTGCAGGTACGAACGACGCCGGGCGCGGAAGGCCCCCGCTGGCAGCGATCGGTCTACGTCGACGAGACGCCGCGCGAGGTGGTTGTCCCCTTCGACGACATGCGCCCGGCGGGTTCGGCCGCGCCGGGGCACCCCTCGGTCCCCGGCCTGCGCGCGCTGTTGTTCGTGGTGGACACCGCCAACACGCGGCCCGGCAGCTCGGGCCTGGTCACCCTCGACCACATCCGCTTCGTGTCGCCTCGCCAGCCCTGAGCGAGGGCCCGGGAATCGGGCCCGAGTCGAAGCCCGAAGGGCGGATCATTCAGGCATTCATGAATGATCCGGGCTAGCGCGCCCGGCGCGCCCCGCCCGTCAACCCGCGGTCGTCACGTGCGCGCGGTCAGCAGCAGGAAGCCGGCGCCCGCGCCGAACAGCAGGTTGGGCGCCCAGGCCGCCAGCGCCGGCGCCATCAGTCCGGCGGCCCCGACCGCGCCGAAGGCGTTGTTCGCCGTCCAGTAGACGATGGCGAAGACGATGCCGACGCCGATCCCGTAGAGCGCGCCGCGCCGGCCCGTGAGGACCGCGAACGGCACGGCCAGCAGCGTCATCACGACCGTGACCAGCGGAAAGGCGAGCTTGCGGTGCAGGTCCACGAGCTGCGGCAGCACGTTGAGGCCCGAGCCGCGCATGCTCTCGATGTAGGTCCGCAGCTCGGCGAAGGTCATGGAGGCGGCGTCGGGCGGTTCGGTCCCGAAGTAGCCGGCCGGCTCCATCGTCACCGTGCTGGTGGAGAAGGCGGAGTAGTCGGCGCCGCCCGCCGGCGTCAGCGTGCGAACCCAGCCCTGCCGGCACGTCCAGGTGCCGGCGTCCTGCCCGGCGCGCGCCGAGGCGGCGTCGAACCTCGCCGAGGCGGCGTAAACGATCCGCGTGATCCGCCAGTGCTGACGGTCGAACTGGTAGAGCCAGAAGTTCCTCAGCTCGCCGCGGCGGGGGTCGAAGAAATCGTAGTGGTAGATGTCGCCGTTGCGGCCCGCCGTCCACTGGCGGCCCAGCACGCTGACCGCGCGCGGGCTGCCGAACCGGATCCGGTGCTCGAGGTCGGCTGCGCGGCTGTTCGAGGACGCGAGCACGTACTCCTCGAGGCCGAACATCAGCACGCTCGAGGCGGCCGCCAGCGCGAGCAGCGGCAGCGCCGTCCGGTAGAGGCTCACCCCGCAGGCGCGCATCACGATCAGCTCGCTCGTGCGCGTCAGCACGCCGACGGTCACCAGCGTCGCGAGCAGCACCGAGATGGGGATGATGTAGTACACGAGCTGCGGCGTCTCGAGGGCGAAGTACCGCAGCAGCCGGCCGGCCGACGTCGAGCCCCGGAACAGCTTGTCCGAGAGGTCGATGAACTCGGAGATGTAGAAGATCCCGAGCAGGCTGGCGAAGGTGAGCACCTGCAGCCGCAGGTAGGTCGTCGCGATGTAGCGGTCCAGGATGCCGGGCTGCGGGAGCCGGCCCCAGCGGAGCCGCGGGCGCGTTCCAGCCGTTCCGCCGGGCGTGGCGGCCCGCACGCGGGACGCGCGATCGAGGCCCCATCGAACCAGGCGGCCGACGCCAGGGACCTCGAGCCCGAGGCCGCGGCCCGACGACCGGGCCCTGCGCCACGCCACGGCTGCCCCGACCGGGCCGAGGACGATGTTGGGGAGCCAGGCCGCGAGGGCGGCGGGGAAGCGGCCTCCGAGCGAGAGCGAGCGCGCCTGGTACATCACCAGGTAGTAGGCGAAGATGACGCCGCTGCCCAGCGCGAAGGCCGCCAGCTTGCCCCCGCGATGCGGACTGGCGCCGAATCCGAGCCCGAGGAGCGCGAACACGAAGCAGGCCGCCGGGATCGAGAATTTCAGGTGGATGTAGTACTCGGGGCGATCGGCCGGCAGGCCCTGCCGGCGCAGGTCGGCGACCGACTGGCGCAGCTCGGCGACCGTCTTCTCGGGTTCGCCTTTCATCGGGACGGCCTTGGGGAAGACCTGCTCGGGGTCGAGCTCGGTGGACAGCGTCCGCGACGGGTTGGCCTCGAACACCGCCCGCCCGGCCGCGTCGGTACCCATCCGGTAGCTCACGCGGTCATCGAGCACCAGGCGGACCGTCCGGCTCGCCCGGTCGAGGAGCAGGCTTCCGCGGGCGGCGACCGAGACCTGGGGCGCGGGTCCCTGGCCGGTGTCGGCCACGAACACGTCCTTCCAGCGGGCCGTCGGCCGTCGTGTCGCGCGCGTAGAAGACGAGGTTCGGGAAGTCCTCGTAGAAGACCCGCGGCTTGATCTCGCCCTCCACACGGGCGGCCACCACGCTGTATTCCATCTCGCGGAACGCCTGGTTGCTCCGCGGGACCAGGTCGAGGAGGACCCACTGGGTGGCCGCCCAGGCGACCAGCGCCAGCACCAACACGGGACGGAGCAGGCGGCCGAGCGCGACGCCGCAGGCCTGGAGGGCGACCCACTCGCTGTCGGCCGAGAGCCGGCCGAAGGCGACGAGCAAGCCCATGAGGAAGGCCATGGGGATCGTGACGGCGAGGGCCTGCGGCACGAGCAGGGCCAGCATCCGGGCGATGACGGGGACCGAGACCCCTTTCTCGAGCAGCGCCTGCGCGTTGCGGTCGATGGGCTGCATCATCAGCATGAAGGTGAAGACGACCAGCGCCAGGAGGAACGGGGGGACGATCTCGCGGAGCACGTAGCGGTCGAGGATGCGGGTCATGCGGCGGCACCAACGATAGCACAGGACCGGCCGGGTGGCCGGGGTCCGGAGGCTCGGGATCCGGGGTGAGGTCGGCGGAAGGGCCGGGGCGGCCGGGGGCCCGGGGAGGGTCCGGGAGCATCCGCAGAATTTCCACAGGGGTGATTTGAACGGTATTTCTATCGTGTCTGATAATGTATGTTATGTTAACTAACAAGTATGGACGGGGTTCTGGCAGGCGGCGAACCAGGCCGCAAGGACTCCCGGGCGGCACGCGACTCAGGCCTGAAGCCCCCCGCCCCCAGGCTGCGCTCCCCCGGTCGGGATACGCAGCCGCGCGTTCGGTTGTTCTCGGGATTCAGCGTGCGGACGTTCCAGAAGCAATCATCGCGGCTCCGCCGCTCACGCCTGCCGCAACTCGGCCAGGATGCCCTCGAGCGTTTCGATGATCTCCTCGCGCTCCACGCTGCCTTTTCGGAACTGCAGCTTGAGCGTGAACGCCTTGGTCGTGGGACGGTAATTGAAGACGTACGCACGCGGCCTTCCGAGGGCCGCCGGCCCGGGTCGCCTCGCTTCGCGGCGCACCGTTTCGCGGGTGGCGTGCCCGGACACAATCCGCTCGACGAGGGCCGTCATTTTCTGCGTATCTGACTGCCTAACTATCTCTAAAAGCAATGACTTAGATGAAATGTCGGCCAGCCGACACAGGTTTCGAACCCCGTCGGGGATCTTGGTGAGCGTCAGCGACTCGGTGATCGAAGTCCGCGAGCGGCTCAGCTTCTTGGCCAGCTCTTCGTGGGTGTAGCCGCAGCGCGTCGCAAGGCCCTGGAGCGCGTCCGCTTCTTCGAAGGGGGTCAGGTCCTTCCGCTGCAGGTTTTCGACCAGGGCCAGTTCGATGATCTCGGTGTCGTCAACGTCCCGAAGGACCACCGGGAGTTCCTGGAGGCCGGCCTGGACGGCGGCCTGGTACCGCCGCTCCCCCGCGATGATCTCGTAGCGGTCCCCACGCTGGCGGACGACGAGCGGTTCGAGGATGCCTTTTTCGGTGATGGAGGCGATGAGTTCGGAGAGGTCGCCCATCATCTGGCGGGGCTGCGTCGGGTTCGGATCGATCGATTCGATCGACACCATCCGTCCGACTGGCGCTCCCGCCGATGCCGCGAGCGCCTCGACGTAATGGACGTCGTGGCGCATCCGAACTGTTTCAGGCAAGCCGCGTCTAGGCACGATCCATGACCTCCTCTGACAGCGTGTAATACTCGCTCGCCCCGCTCGAGTCCGGCGCGAAGGTGAAGATCGACTCCTTGTAGGCCGGGCTCTCCTCGAGGCGCACGCTCTTCGTGATGACGGTGTTGAACACCTTCGCCCCGAAGACCTTCTGGATCTGCTGGCGGATGTCGCGCGCGATCGACGTCCGCCGGTCGTGCATCGTGATGAGCACACCCATGATCTGGAGGCCGGGATTCGCGCGGCTGCGCACCTTCTCCACCGTCTCGAGCAGGTCGTCGGTCCCCTCGAGGGCGAAGTAGGAGGACTGGATCGGGATCAACAGGTGTGTGGCGGCCACCAGGGCGTTGACGGTGAGCAGGCCGAGCGCCGGCGGGCAGTCGATGACCACGAGATCGTGCGACTTGGTGATCGGCTCGATCTTGTCCTTGAGCCGGAAGTGTGCGTCCATCTCGCCCACCAGCTTCGCCTCGAGCTTGGCGAGGCCGATGCGCGACGGGACGATCGAGAGCCCTTCGACCGGCGTCGCCACGAGAAGGTCGCACGCCGCGCAGGAGGGCTCGGTGAGCAGGTCGTACACGCTCCTCGAGAGACCCGTGCGATCGACATACGACATCGTGCTGTTGGCTTGCGGGTCGAGGTCGATGAGGACCGTGCGATGCCCGCGCATCGCGAGCGCCGCGCTGAGGTTGATCGCGGTGGTCGTCTTCCCGACTCCGCCCTTCTGGTTCGCGATAGCAAGGATCATGGCAAGCGCTCGGACCGGAGTGACGCGGCAGGCTCCGCTATTCTAGGGAGCGAGATACGCGGTGTCAATCGCGCGGCGACGCGTGCGGAATTGTGGCGCAAAAACGGGGTGGTTCGCGGGCGGGAAAATCCAGGGGCCGGCGCCGCGCCTACATCTTGTACTTGCCGAGCTCCTCGGGGTCGAGGCTCTCGAGCCATTTTTGCAGGCGGTCCGAGTCGGTCTTGTCGCCGCCGAAGTCGATCCCCTTGGCGTTGTCGATGACGGTCTCCTCGACGAAGATCGGCGCCTGCGTGCGCAGGGCCAGCGCGATCGCGTCGCTCGGCCGGGCGTCGATCGCGACCATGTCGCCCGACGCCTCGACGTAGATCAGCGCGTAGAAAGTGTTGTCCTTGAGATCCGATATCAAAATCTTCGTGACCTGGCCCTTCAAGTCCTCGATGACGTTGCGCAGCAGGTCGTGCGTCATCGGCCGCGGCGTGGACACGTTCTCCATCTGCAGCGCGATCGCGTTCGCCTCGAAAATCCCCACCCAGATCGGGAGCACCCGCTGGCCGTCCCGGTCCCGCAGGATGATGATCGGCATGTTGGTGATCGGGTCCACCATCAGCCCCTTGATCGCCATCTCAATCTGCATCGATGTCCCCCGACCGGCGGCCGGCTGCGCGCGATGGCGCGTGCCCTCCTACAAAGGTAGGGGCCCGCGGCGGCGCTGTCAATCGCGAACCTCGGCCGCCTCGCCACGAAGGCTGTTCGGGCCCGCTCCCACGATCCGCGCCCGGACCGTCCGGCCAAGCCACTCCCTCGGGCCCGGCAGGTTCACCACCACGTTGCCCGTCGTCCGGCCCGACACTTCGTGCGCCCGCCGGCGGCTCACCGAGTCCACCAGGACGTCGTACACCCCGCCGACCGCCGCCTCGTGGCCTTCGAACTGGATGCGGCGCTGCAGGTCCTGCAACGCCGCGAGCCGTCTCCCCTTCTCCTCCTCGTCCACGTCGTCGGGCATGCGGCGCGCGGCGAGCGTGCCCGGGCGCTCCGAGTACTTGAAGGAGAACATGTAGGTGAACCGCGCGGCGGCGGTGAGCGAGAGCGTCGCCTCGAAGTCCTCGGGCGTCTCGCCCGGGAATCCGACGATCATGTCGGTCGAAATCGCGACGGTCGGGACGGCCTTCCGGAGGGCCTCGACCAGGCGCAGGTAGTCCTCGCGGGTGTGGCGGCGCCGCATCAGGTCCAGCACGCGCGTCGAGCCGGACTGAACCGGCAGGTGCACGTGCTTGCAGACGTGCGGCAGGTCTCGAATGGCCTCGACGAGCCGCTCCGACGCGTGCCGGGGGTGCGGGCTCGCGAATCGGATGCGTTCGACGCCCCGCACGCCGTCCACCGCCGCGAGCAGCGCGGGGAAATCGCACGCCGGGTCGTCGGGCGCCTGGTAGTGGTTGACGATCTGGCCCAGGAGCAGGATCTCCCGGCGCCCCGCGGCGACGGCGTCTTCGACCTCGGCCAGGATCTCGGCCTTCGCGCGCATCCGCTCGCGGCCTCTCGTCGAGGGGACGACGCAAAAGGCACAATGGTCGTTGCAGCCCTCGAGGATGGTGACCGACGCCTTCACCGTGTCGGAGCGGCGCGCGACGCCGAGGGGGAAGCTCACGTCCTCGTAGCGGTCGAGATCGAGCTCGGCGCGGCCCGACGCCAGCGCCCGTTCGACCAGCGCGGGCAGCTGCCTGGCGGCCTGCGTGCCGACGATGACGTCCACGTAGGGGGCGCGCCGGAGGATGGCCCGCCCCTCCTGCTGGGCGACGCACCCGGCGACCGCGATCACCGGACGGCTCCCATCCGCCCGGGCGGCGAGCCGGACCTCGCCCAGGCGCGAAAACAGCTTCTCGGCCGCGTGCTCGCGGACGCTGCACGTGTTGATGACGACGAGATCGGCCTCGGACAGGTCGCCCGCGGCCTCGTAACCGGCCTGCTCGAGGAGGCCGGCGAACCGCTCGGAGTCGTGGACGTTCATCTGGCAGCCGAACGTCTCGATCAGGTACTTCCGTGTCATGGGGGTCTCAGCGGCGGGCCTTCGTATCCGACCTTTCGCTTTCGCCTTTCGTAGTATGTTCGCTTTCGCCCTGCCGGCGGGCCAGCATCTCTTTTGCGGTCGTTCGCGTCGCGGCGGTGACCTGGGCGCCGCCCAGCATCCGGGCGAGCTCTACTTCCCTCTCGGTACGGTCGAGCCGTTCGACCCCGGTCAGCGTCCGTCCGGCTTCGACGCTCTTGCTGATCCGGTAGTGGTGCCGGCCGCACGCGGCGATCTGCGGCAGGTGGGTGATGCACAGGACCTGGAAGTTCCTTCCGAGTGCCTGCAGCTTGGTGCCCACGGCGTCGGCCACGCGGCCGCCGATGCCCGCATCCACCTCGTCGAACACCAGCGTCTTCCCCGCCGCGTCGATCGAGGCGAGGCTCTTGATCCCCAGCATCACGCGCGACATCTCGCCGCCCGAGACGATGCGGGACAGCGGCCGGAGCTCCTCGCCGGGATTGGGCGAGACGTAGAACTCGCCCGCGTCGGTCCCCCGGGCCGTCCACCGCTCCGGCGGCGGCGGCCACCCGTCGGCGAACCGGACGTCGAAGCGGGTGTGCTCCATGGCCAGGTCGCGCAGCTGCGCCACCAGCGCCTTCGAGAACCTCGCGGCCGCCTGGCGGCGCTCCGCGGACAGCGCGCGCGCGGCGGCGAGGTAGACCCCGGCCGAGCGCGCGCACTCGGCCTCGGCGCCGGCGAGCCGCTCGGTCACCGACTCGAGGCCGGACTGCTCGGCGCGCAGGGCGCGGTGCTTCGCGAGGACGTCGGCGAGCGTCGGGCCATGCTTGCGCTTGAGCCGGTCGAGCGCGGCGAGGCGGTCCTCGACCTCCTGCAGCCTCGCCGGCGACGCGTCGATGCTGGCGGCGTAGCCGCGGAGGAAGACCGCGAGATCCTCGAGCTGGGCCTTCACGCCGTCCCGCGCGTCGACGTAGGGCGCGAAGCGCGCGTCGAGCGCGGCCAGCTCCCCCACCCGCCGCCATACCTGCCCGAGGCCGGCCAGCACCGCGTCGTCGCGGTCGTAGAGGATCTCGTAGCTCTCGTCGGCGAGCCGGCGCACGCGCTCGGCGCTCGAGAGCAGGGTGCGCAGGGCCGACAGCTCCTCGTCCTCCCCGTCGCGCGGCTGGACGCGGTCGAGCTCGGCCAGCTGGAACTCGATGAGCTCGAGCCGCGCGGCGCGCTGCCGCGAGAGCTGCTCCATCTCGTCGCGGGCCGCGCGGGCGGAGCGCCAGGCGTCGAACGCCGCGGCGACCTCGCGGCGCCGCGCGTCGAAGCCGGCGAAGCGGTCGAGCAGGTCGAGGTGCGTCTCGGGGTCGAGCAGCGCCTGGTGCTCGTGCTGGCCGTGCAGGTCCACCAGGCGCGAGCCGAGTTCGCGCAGGGCGGCGGCGGTGACGAGCGCGCCGTTGACGAACGCGCGGCTGCGGCCCTGCGACGTGACCTCGCGCCGCACGAGCGTCTCTCCCCCGTCCCCGTCGTCGAACATCGCCTGGACGACGGCGGACTCCTCGCCGGTGCGCACGAGCTCGGGGGACGCGCGCCCGCCGAGCAGCAGGCCCACCGCCTCGACGAGGATCGACTTGCCCGCGCCGGTCTCGCCCGTGAGGACGCTCAGCCCGGTGTCGAAGTCGACCTCGACTTCCTCGATGACCGCGAGGTTCTGGATGGAGAGGAATCGGAGCATGCTCGTCCCTGCGAGGACGGGGTCAGAAATCCCGGAACCGCAATGATATCATACGTTTGACAGCGATCCTGCTGCATGCTAGGCTCAAGAAGATGCGCTGTCCCAGCGGCGCGCGATTCATGAAGCGGAGGCAGTTTTGCGCACGCTCGGATACATGGCGCTGGCACTGCAGGTGTCTGGCGCGGTCCCACCCGAGGGCGGGGTGGGTGGCGGTCTCCTCGGGCTGGTCCTGCGGTCGAGCCCGGTCGCGAAGTTCGTCCTCCTGATCCTGGCCCTGTTCTCGGTCGTTTCCTGGGGCGTCACGCTGTACAAGCTGTGGACGTTCCGGCGCGCGGCGCGTCAGTCGGCGACCTTCCTCGACGTCTTCCGCAAGAGCAACCGGTTCTCGGAAGTGCAGGCCGTGTGCAAGTCGCTCGGCGACAGCCCGCTCGTCGGGATCTTCCAGGCCGGCTACGCCGAGCTGAACGCGCAACTGCGGCAGGCCGGCGCGGTCGAGGGCGCGGGGCCGCGCCCGGTGCTGCGCAGCCTGCAGGCGCTCGACCGCGCGCTGCTCCGCGCGACGGCGCTCGAGGTCGGCAAGCTGGAGGACCGCGTGCCGTTCCTGGCGACGACGGCGAGCATAACGCCGTTCATCGGGCTGTTCGGGACGGTCTGGGGGATCATCAACGCGTTCGACAGCATCGGGCAGACGGCGTCGACCTCGCTCGCCGTGGTCGCGCCCGGCATCGCCGAGGCGCTCATCGCGACGGCCGCGGGCCTGTTCGCGGCGATCCCGGCCGTCTACTTCTACAACCGGCTGGCGCAGCAGGTGAAGGTGTTCGCCACCGAGATGGACGACTTCTCGCTCGAGTTCCTCAACATCGCCGAGCGGAACTTCACCTAGGACGGCGGGACCCGATGCCGAAGGTGCAGCCGATCGAGACGGGCGGCGGCGGGCGCGCGCGGTCGCGGCGCGTCGTCAGCGCGCTCAGCGAGATCAACGTCGTGCCGCTGGTCGACGTGATGCTCGTGCTGCTCATCATCTTCATGGTCACCGCGCCGATGATGCAGCGCGGCATCGACGTGGCGCTGCCGGAGTCGCGCCGCGCGCAGGAGATCGACGCGCAGCGCGTCTACATCACCGTGCCGCTGGCGTTCCACCGGGACCGTCGCGTGAAGATCGGCGAGGACACCGTGCCGCTGGCCGCGCTCGGCGAGCGCGTGCGGCAGGCGCTCCGGTGGCGGTCGGACAAGGACGTCTACCTGCAGCTCGACGCCGCGCTGAACGTCCAGGACATGATGGACGTGATGGATCGGCTCAAGGAGGCCGGCGTCGGCAACGTCGGGATCGTCGCGAAGTTCCCCGAGTCGCGCTGACGGGCCCCCAAGTCGCCATGGAAGCCGTGACCGCCGTCCTGCTCGATCGCCAATCCGCCGGCCATCGGCTCCGGCCGATGGTGGCCTGCTCGCTCGCGGCGCACGCGCTGGCGCTGGCGGCGATCGTGTTCGGCCCGGTCGGGTTGATGCCGGCCAGCGGGGCTCGGGCGCCGCGGGTCGTCATGTCGGTGAGCCTCGGCGGGTCGAGCGGCCCGGCGAATGGCGGGGCGAATCCGCTGGGCGGGCGGCCGGTGCAGCAGGTGGCGAAGGCCGTCGAGAAACGGCCGCAGCCGCTCAGGCCGCCGGCGGCGAAGGCGCCGCTGATGAGCGTGCCGGCGCCGAAGACGCCCTCGAAGGCGCCGCAGCCGGCGCGACCGGCCGAGCCCGCCTTCGGGTCTCCCGAGGCGCTCGGGAGCACGCCGACGACGGGGCCCGAGGTGAAATCGGGGTCGAGCTTCGCCGACACGGGGGTGACCGGCATCGGGCTGGGCCTGGCGACCGGCGGCGCGGGCGCCGGCGGGAGCCTGGACGTCGGCAGCTTCTGCTGCCCGGACTACCTGGCCACGATGGTGCGGCGGATCAAGGAGAACTGGAACTACCGCCAGGGGGTGGTGGCGACGGCGGTGATGCAGTTCACGATCCAGCGGAACGGGCGGATCACCGACATCGCCGTCGAGCAGTCGGCCGGCTACGTGCTGGACCTCGCGGCCCAGCGGGCGCTGCAGATGCTCCGCCAGCTGCCGCCGCTGCCGGCGGCGTACCCGAACCAGACGCTGACCGTTTATCTCAAGTTCGACTACATACGCTGATGACACGAACCAACCTCGTCGGGCCGTGGGGAGCCGCCGCCGCGTGCGTGGCGCTGATGGCGATCGCGCCGGGCGCGCAGGCGCCCCAGCCACCGCCGCAACAGCCGCCGGCGGCCGTGTCGCTCACCATCACGGGAGAGTCGGGGGCCCTGCCCCACTACGCGGTGCCGGATTTCATCCCGCTGTCGGCCGACGCCGAGACGGTGGCGGCCGCGAAGACGATCGGCGAGGTGCTGTTCGCCGACCTCGCCTTCGAGCGCGAGTTCGACATGATCCCGCGCGACACCTACGCGTCGATCCCGGCCGCCCGCTCGCTCTCCGCCATCCCGTTCGACCGGTGGCGCGAGATCGGCGCCGACGGCCTGGTCATCGGCACGGTGCAGAAGCAGGGGGACACGTTCCGGGTGGACGTGCGGTTGTTCGGCGTCAAGGAGCGGCAGTCGGCCTTCGGGCGCGAGTACGTGGCGCCGGCGGTGAACCCCCGCTTCATCGCGCACACGGCGTCGGACGAGATCTTCCAGTCGCAGCTCGCGCTGCGCGGCGTGGCCCGGACCAAGATCGCGTTCGTGTCGGACCGCGACGGCGAGCGCCTGGCGGGCACGGTCGAGTCGCGCGTGGTCAAGGAGATCTACATCTGCGATTACGACGGCGCGAACCAGCGGCGGCTGACCGTCAACCGGACGCTCAACATCAACCCGGCCTGGTCGCCCGACGGGCGGTCGATCGCCTACACCTCGTACCGGCGCGGCGTGCCCGACATCTTCATCGCGAACATCTACGCGGGGACGGTCCCGGAGAACCCGCTCCACAGCCGGGGCGAGGAGAACTTCCTGCCCGTCTGGTCGCCCGACGGGACGAAGATCGCGTTCCAGTCCAACCGCGACGGCCACGCCGAGATCTACGTGATGAACCGCGACGGGTCCGGGATCCGGCGGATCACCAACAACCCGGCGCTCGACTCGACGCCGACCTGGTCGCCGACCGGCAAGCAGATCGCGTTCACGTCGGACCGGTCGGGCTCCCCGCAGATCTACGTCGTGGACGCCGACGGGCTGAACCTGCGGATGCTGACGCACGAGTCGGTACTGCGACCGCCCGACCTGGTCGCCGGCGCCGTACAATGAGATCGCCTACGCGTCCCGGACGGGGCGGGGACTCGACATCAAGGTGCTCGACCTGGCGACCGGCGAGAGCCGCCAGCTGACGTTCGGCGAGGGGAGCAACGAGAGTCCGGCCTACGCGGCCAACGGGCGCCACCTGGTCTTCAGCTCGACGCGGACCGGCCGGCGCGAGATCTACACGATCGATCGCACGGGCCGGGACGTGCGGCAACTGACCAGGATCGGCAACAACCAGACGCCGGACTGGTCGAAGTAGCGACGCGGAGGGAGAGAGAGATGCGACATCACAGCGGCCTGGTCGGCACCGTCGTTCTCGCGGCACTCGTCGTCCTGTCGGCCGGCGCGTGCCACAAGAGCGTTCCGCCGGTCGAGAACCCGGCGCCCCCGCCGGCGGCGGCGACCCCCGGGCCCACGCTGGCCGCGCCGGGCAAGCCCCCGGCGCCGCCCGAGCCCGTGAAGGAGCCGGTGGTGGCCGCGCCGGCGCCGATCGTCGAAGACAAGGTCAGCTCGGCGAGCCTGGACGAGATCAACCGGAACTCGCCGCTCAAGCCGGTCTTCTTCGGCTACGACCAGTCGGACGTCTCCGCCGAGGGGCAGAAGGCGCTCGACGCGAACGCGGACGTGCTCAAGCGCAACCCGGGGTGGATCGTCACCATCGAGGGGCACTGCGACGAGCGCGGCACCGCCGAGTACAACCTCGCCCTCGGCGAGCGGCGCGCGAACGCGGCGCGCGCCTACCTGGTGTCGCTCGGGATTCCCGCCGACCGCCTGCGCACGGTGAGCTACGGCAAGGAGTTTCCCTTCGACCCGGGGCACGACGAGGCGGCTTGGGCGAGGAACCGCCGGGCCCATTTCGTGGTCACGCAGAAATAGGCGGCGCCGCGCCGGACGATGGGATAATGGCCGCCGGGGCGACGACAGCCAAGAACGCGGAGCAAGAGGTATGGTGCGACAACGGGTGCTCGGGTTCGTCCTGGTCGCGGCGCTGACGCCGGCGGCGGCGGGCGTCGCCTCGGCCGCCAACAAGGAACACCTCCAGATGATGGCCGAGATCCGGATGCTGCAGGAGCAGACGGCGCTCCTCCGGGCGCAGCTGGCCGCGCTCAACGACACCCTGCGCGCGCTCGGCAGCAAGCTGGACGAGCAGTCGGGGGTGGCGCGCAAGGCCATGGCCGACCAGAAGCTGTCGATCGACACCATCGGCGACAACCTGCGGGTCGTCCGCGAGAAGGTCGACGACAACAACGTGCGGGTGAACTCGCTGTCGCAGGAGCTCGAGGCGATCCGCACCGCCATCGCGCAGGGCACCCCGCCGGCCGCGGCGCCGACGGGCACCGACGCCGCCAACCCGGCCGGCGCCCAGCCGGCGGCGCCGGCGGGACCGCCCGCGGCGATGCCCGCGCAGTCGCCGCAGCGGCTCTACGACACGGCCTGGGCCGACTACGTGGCCGCCCAGTACAACCTGGCGACCTCGGGGTTCGAGAACTACATCCGGACCTTCCCGCGCTCCGAGCAGGCGGGCGACGCGCAGTATTTCATCGGCGAGTGCTACTACCAGCAGGGGATGTTCAAGGAGGCCGCCGCGGCCTACGACGAGGGGATCACCGGCTACCCCAACAGCCAGAAGGTCCCCGACATGTACTACAAGCGCGGGATGGCCTTCAACGCGCTCGGCATCGTCGACCGCGCGAAGGCGAGCTGGGAGTACGTCGTGAAGACGTTCCCCAACTCGGCCGCCGGGGGGCTCGCCCGCCAGGCGCTCGCCCAGATCACCAAGCGCGATCTGTCTTCCGCCCCGCTTCCCGTCGACTGAGGGTCGACACAGAAAAGGACGTTCCAATGGGTACCGTGAACCGGGTGATCCTGGTCGGCAATCTGGGCCGCGACGCCGAACTCCGCCGGACGGGCGCGGGCACCGCCGTCGCCAACTTCAGCCTGGCGACGACCGAGGTCTTCAAGGACCGCGAGGGCCAGCGCAAAGAGGAGACCGAGTGGCACCGGGTGGCGCTGATGGGCAAGCAGGCCGAGTCGGTCGCCGACTACCTGGTCAAGGGCAAGCAGGTCTACGTCGAGGGGCGGCTTCGCACCCGCGAGTGGCAGGACAAGGAAGGCAACAAGCGGACGACGACCGAGATCATCGCGAACCGCCTCGTCCTGCTCGGGGGCGGTCCGCGGCGCGACAGCGCGGATCGCGACGACTCGGTCCGCGAGCCGGCGTCGGGCGCCGACGCGAACGTGGCCATGCCCGGCGACGACGAGGTGCCGTTCTAAGAAGGCTCAAGGCTCGGGGCTCAAGGCTCAGGGACGGGGGGATGTGTGGGCCGGGTCTTTAGACCCGGCTGGCGGCTGACGACTGACGGCCGACGGCTTCCTGTCACGCGGATCTCTGTACGCCGGGTCTTCAGACCCGGCTGACGGTCGACGGTCGGCGGCCTCCACTCCCCCTCATTCATTCCCGACCGGCCGGGAGACCCTGGCGACAGGAACCCTTGCTCATACCCCATCGCGGCGTAACAATGACGCCGTACGCTCGGATGCGGACGCCGTGGCGAACCAGTCGTCGCACTCTCGGCGGTGAAGCCCGGCACTGGAGCCGAACGCCTTTGGCAGGTGGCAGGTGCGAGGCTGGAATGGCAACGATATCTGGTGCGGCGCCAAGAACCTCGATTCCGTGGACGTGCCCCGTCGGAGGAGCCTTGAGAAAGATGCTCTTGGTCGGTGCTGCCTGTGTGTTGGCGGTGGCCTCAGTCGCCGCGGTTGGTGCGGCTCAGACGAAGTGGCGCCTTCCGGTCACTATCGAGGTGCTGAAAGACGTTCCGCTGGAGACGACTCAGGGAACGCGGCAGCCGAAAGGTGTGCTGTACGTCAGCGGGAAGCCACCGTTCGTCATCAAGAAGGGGCAGCGCTTCCTGATGGTCAAGATCGAGCCGGCAGGCGGCTGTCGCATCCGGTTCGAGGCCAGGGAGGACTCCGTCGCCTCGTGCCCGTGGCTCGACGGCGTCACCGATCACCAAGTTGACGTCTTCAAGATCGTGCCGGAGCTGGAATCGCCGGTGCGGGCGCAGATCACGACGGACGTTGTCGGGAAGGTGCCGGTCTATGTAATCTCCGACGTCGTGTACCTCTCGAGCGAGCCGTCCCCGCTTGCGGA
This sequence comes from uncultured Acidobacteriota bacterium, assembly GCA_963776495.1. GTDB lineage: Bacteria > Acidobacteriota > Vicinamibacteria > Vicinamibacterales > Fen-181 > FEN-299. The sequence goes on from CAVZMW010000006.1 coordinate 1,576,442, forward strand.
GGTGTGGCAGCACGCGGATGCCATCGTCCATCTCCGCATCATGCGAGCTCTCCCCGCCCAGCCGCAGCGACAGTCCGACGGTGGCCGGCAGTTGTGCACGGAGCACGAAGCCGCGATCCTCGAAGTCCTCAAGGCGGACAAGGCCCACGGGCCTGCGGGCGAACGTTTCAACCTGCTCCAGGAATCCGCGGGCGTGTGGGAGGAAGATGGCCACGTGCTCCGAGGCGCCGATCCCTATTCGGTGGGAACCGAGCTCGTGGCTTTCCTGACCTGGCAACCGAGCTCGGAGCGGTTTGCCGTGTGGCGCGATACCCTGGCGGTCGTCGACGGGCGCGTGTATCGCTTCTGGTGGGGCAAGACCGGCGTGGACACGAACGAAGACAGCGGTCCCCTTTTCCGTGACGTCCCGCGAGGAGTGCCCGTCCAGAACCTGCTGGCGAAGCTTCGCACGCTCACGGACGTGAACCGATAGGGCTCAGGGATCGGGGAGCGGGGCCGTCGCGCTGGATGAGGCGACCTCCAACTTCCGAAACCCGAAACCCGAAGCCCGAAGCCTGAAGCACGGAACCTGAAGCACGGAACCCGCCGCAGCGAGTCGATCACCTGCGCGCACTCCGCATCCCGCACGAATTTCTCAAGAGACCAATCCGAGAGAGCCACGCGTGTGTGGCAACGCCATCGCCGAGCACTTGCTCGAATCTCATCGCGGCGCAACAATGTCGCTGCACGCCCAGTCGCGGGCGCCATGGCCGACCAGTCGTGGCACTCTCGGCGGTGAAGCCCGACGTCTAGAGCGCGCGAATCCGAATATGTCGATGAAGGGTGTGTCACCACCGGCCACGACGGCCTAACAAGTCGTTGCACCGTCCGAATCGCGGTCTCTCATTCAGGAGGCCAACAGTGAGTTCAGGACACGGCTTTCTGCGTCGGTGTTCATGAAACGACATCAGCGACGAAGCGCCGACGGGCGCGGCATGGTGACGGTCGTGGCGGCGGCGCTCGTGGCCGTCGCGACCGGCGTGAAGTCCGCGGCGGCCGCGCTCGCGGCCATTCCGGTGGGACTGGTGCCCAGGCGTCTTTGGCACAGGTTTCCCGGGCTCCCGGTCGAGGCGATGTCCGCCGTGTCCGGGATCGTGACGGCCTTCGCGGGGCTGGCGATCGGGTGGGTCTGGTTCTTCGCCTACCTCCAGCGCACCGCGCAGGCCGTTCACGGTGTGGGGCGGGAGCTTGGGGTCATCCTTCTGCTCGTCTCCATGCTCGCATTCGCCGCGTTGACTCCCGCTGGGTTGCTGATGACCTATCTCGTGGCGTCGGGGGTGCTGAGGTTCGGCGGGGCGATGACGGGCGAGCCATTCGGAGACCCGTTGCTGGGCGCCATCGACCGGTTCATCACTCGCGCTGGCAAGTGATCCCCCGGACCCGAAGGGGACCAGGCATCAGGCATCAGGATTCGGGAATCAGGATTCAGGAATCAGGATTCAGGGGTTGCGCCTCGGTCGGCAGGGCCGCCCCGATTCCCGAATCCTCCGTCGGCCTCACCGCTGCGCGTCTTCCCTCCCGTACCGATCCTCGAGGCGCACGACGTCGTCGAGCTCCGGCGTGGAGACCTCGAAGATGTCGCAATCCTCGATGGCGGTCATCCGGTGGACCGTCTTCGGCGCGACGTGCACCCGATCGAGCGGCTTCATCTCGATCCGCGCCAGCTCGCTCCCCTTCTCGATCTCGAACAGGAGCCGCCCCGACCACAAGAGGATCGTCTCCTCCTTGCGATTGTGGTACTGCAGGCTCAGCGCATGCCCGGCGTTGACGTGCAGGATCTTGCCGACGTAGCGGTCGGTCTTCGCCCAGTGCAGCTCGTAGCCCCAGGGCTTCTCCACTTTCACGTAATCAGCGTGACTCACTCGCGCCTCCCATGCCGGGTTTCCGGGTTCCGGCCACCCCCTGCCCGCTCTCCCGGGCCAGGCACCGCTCGACGCCGGCCACCGTCGGCTGCCGCATGACGCGGGCGGCCAGCCGGGCGGCCGCCGCGGTGTCGAGCCGTTCCACCACCTCCCGCGCGACCGCGATCGCCGCCGGGCTCATGCTGAAGCTCGTCAGTCCCAGGCCGATGAGCACCGGCAGGATGACGGGGTCGGCGGCCATCTCCCCGCACAGCGAGACGGGAATCCGCCGGCGGGCGGCGGCTCGGATGACCTGGCGGAGCAACCGCAGGACCGCGGGGTGCAGCGGCTCGAACAGCCGCGACACGCGCGCGTCGGTGCGATCGACGGCCAGCACGTACTGGATGAGATCGTTCGTGCCGATGCTGAAGAAGTCCGCCTCGCGGGCCAGCAGGTCGGCCGTGACCGCGGCGGAGGGGATCTCGATCATCACGCCGACCGGCGGCAGCGCCTCGACCGGTTCGCCGCGCGCCGCGAGTTCGACGGCCACCTGGCGCAAGGCCTCCCGCGCCGTCCGGAGGTCCTCGACGCCGGAGACGAACGGGAACATGATCCGGAGTCGGCCGTGGCGGCTGGCGCGCAGAAGCGCCCGCAGCTGCACCTTGAACAGCTCGGGCATCACGAGGCTCAGTCGCAGGGCTCGCAGCCCAAGCGCTCCGCCGGCGCGGGGTCCGCGCGGCGCGCCCAGCACGGCCCCGGTTCCGGTCGCCCACGGCTGCAGCTGGCTGTCGTCGACGTCGAACGTCCGGACGGTGACGGCGGCGGGCGCCATCCCGTCGAGCAGCGCACGGTACGCCTCGGTACTGCGCCTCCTCGGTGAGCGCGGCGGCCGACGTGGTGGCGAGCAGGTACTCCGAGCGGTAGAGGCCGATGCCGGTGGCGCCGGCCGACCGGGCCGCCGCCATGTCGGCGGGCAGCTCGATGTTGGCCTCGAGGGCGATGGCGGTGCCGTCGGCGGTCACCGCCGGCGAGGCCTTGCGCCTGGCGTCCTGCCCTCCCGCCCGGACCCTGGGCGTCGTCCTGCTCTTCGCGTCCTCGAGGACGTCCGCGGGGGGATCGACCAGGACCACGCCGCTCGTGCCGTCGATCGCGACCGTGACGCCGGGCTGGATGCGGGCGCTGATCGAGCCGAGTCCCACGACGGCCGGGACGTGCAGCGACCGGGCGAGGATGGCCGTGTGGTGGGTCGGGCTGCCGCCGTCGCTCGCGTAGCCCTGGATCTTCTGCCAGTCCACCTGCGCGGCCATCGACGGGGTGAGCTCGTCGGCGATGAGCACCGTCCCGGCGTCGACCTCGGCGAACAGGTCGCCGGGGCCGCGGAGGCGGCCGAGGTTCATCCGCAGCCGGCCGACGACGTCGGCCACGTCGCCGCGGCGCTCGCGCAGGTAGGCGTCCTCCGCCTGGTCGAAGACCGCCGACAGCTCCTCGAACGCCCGCTGCACGGCCCACTCGGCGTTCACCTGCTGGGCGGAGATGAGGTCGCGCGCCCGGGCCACGAGCATCGGGTCGTCGATCATCAGCAGCTGCGCCTCGAACAGGTAGCCGAGGTCGGGGGCGGAGGTGCGGCTGATGCGCGACTTGATGTCGAGGATCTCGCGGCGGGAGCGCTCGCGGGCTTCGTCGAGGCGCGCCAGCTCCACGGGGACCTGCGCGAATCGCACGGGAAAACGGATCACCAGCGGGTTCTGCAGCAGCAGGACGGCGCGGCCGACCACCACGCCCGGGGAGACGCCGATGCCCGTCAGGCGGTACACGGCTCCTCACCGAACCCGGATTCGACCAGCTGGCACAGGGCCTCGAGCGCCGCGGCCTCGTCGGTGCCGTCGGCCGAGATGACGATCTCCGACCCGCGCGCCGCGGCGAGCAGCAGGACGCCCATGATGCTCTTGCCGTCCATGACGCGGCTGCCGCGCCCCACCCGCACGCGGGACTCGAACGCCCCCGCGGTGTGGACGAAGCGGGCCGCGGCGCGGGCGTGCATCCCGAGCTGATTGCGGACGGTGACGGTGCGGGAGACCATAGGACCCTATCCTTCGCCCTTCGTGTCGGCCCTGAGCAGGTCCGAGGCGACCCAGATGGCGTTGCGTCCGTGCTCCCGCATCTCGCGGGCGACGGCCAGGAGGTCCGACGCCTTCAGCGCGCCGGCGAGCTTGATGAGCATCGGCAGGTTGACGCCGGTGATCACCTCGACGCGGTCGGCCTCGAGGAAGGTGAGCGCCAGGTTGGCCGGCGTGCCGCCGAACATGTCGGTCAGGATCAGCACGCCTTCGGCCCCCTGCACCCTGGCGATCGACTGCTTGATCTCCTCCCGGGCGTCGTCCACGTCGTCGTGCCAGCCGATCGACACCGCCGCGAACTGCGGCAGGTCGCCGACGATCGTCTCGGCCGCGTTCACCAGCTCGGCGGCCAGCTGCCCGTGGGTGACGACGACTACACCGATCATCCGCGTGCTCCTGCGCCGGCCCCGGCGCCGGCCTGCTGCTGACGTTCCCGCTCCGACGGCCCCCCGGGTCGGGCCCGGCGGCCCGCCTCCTACTCGTTGCCGGCGGTGATGTCCCGGTGCCGCACGCGGAGCCGCACGCCGTCGAGGTCGGCGACCGCGCGCCGGAGCGCCTCGGCCATCATGACCGACCGGTGGCGGCCGCCCGTGCAGCCGATCGCGACGGTCAGGTAGCTCTTGCCCTCTGTCACGTAGTGCGGGATCACGAAGCGCAGGAAGTCGGCGATGCGCGTCACGAAGTCCCGCGTCACCTGGTGCGACTCCATGAACTGGACGACCTGCCGGTGGCGGCCCGTGTGCATCCGCAACTCGGGCACGAAGTGCGGGTTCGGCAGGCACCGCACGTCGAAGACCAGGTCGGCCTCCGACGGCACGCCGTGCTTGAAGCCGAAGCTCGTGAAGGTGACCAGCATGCGCGCGCGGCCGCGGCGGCCGCTCGAGAGCGCCATGAACGTCTTGCGCAGCTCGTGCACCGTCAGGTCCGTCGTGTCGAGGATCCGGTCGGCGAGCTTGCGGATCGGCGCGAGGCGCCGGCGCTCCTCCTTGATCCCCTCGAGCACCGGGCGATCGTGCGCGAGCGGGTGCGGGCGGCGCGTCTCGCTGAAGCGGCGCACGAGGGCGGCGTCGCTCGCCTCGAGGAAGATGAGCACCGGGTCGAGCCGGCGCATCGCGCGCAGTTCGCTGAGGACCGACGGGAAGCGGGCGAGCATCGCGCCGCCGCGGACGTCCACGACGATCGCGACGCGCTTCAGCTCGCTGCCGGCGCGGCCGGCCAGGCCGGCCAGCGTGGGCGTGAGCGCGATCGGCAGGTTGTCCACGCAGAAGTAGCCGAGGTCCTCCAGGGCGTGGATCACCTGCGACTTGCCCGCGCCCGACAGCCCGGTGATCACGATGAAGCGGACGTCGCCCGGCGAGGCGGCGGCGCGGGCGCGGGCGGCCGCCGCGCTCACGAGTCCTCCTCGGGCCGCTCGGGGAGCAGGGCGTCGGTCGCGTCGGCCTCCGGCTCGCGCAGCTGCCGCTCGAGGCGGGCGGCCAGCTTGCGGGCGGCGTGGTGGCCGCGGGATCGCAGCAGCTGGTTGCGCGCCGCGACCTCGACGAGGATCGAGACGTTGCGCCCCGGGGCGACCGGCATCCGCAGCAGCGGCACGTGGAGGCCGAGGATCTCGTAGTGCAGATCGTCGAGGCCCAGCCGCTCGTACTCCCGGCCCGGCTCCCACCGCTCGAGCTGCACGACCAGCTCGACGCGCTTGGACGAGCGCGTCGCGGCGACGCCGAACAGGTCCTTGATGTTGATGAGGCCGAGGCCGCGGACCTCCATGTGGTGGCGCGTGAGGTCCGGACAGGTGCCGATCAGCACGCTCTCGGCGCGGCAGCGGATCTCGACCGTGTCGTCGGCGATGAGCCGGTGCCCGCGCACGACCAGGTCCAGCGCGCACTCGCTCTTCCCGATGCCGCTCTCCCCCACGATCAGGACGCCGAGGCCGAGGATGTCCATCAGGACGGCGTGCATGATCGTCCGCTCGGCCAGCGAGTCCTCGAGGATCGCGCTCACCTTGGCGATCGCGTAGGCGGTCGGGACGCTGGTCGCGAGCAGCGGGACGCCCGCCCGCTCCGATTCCAGGCGCAGCTCGGCCGGCGACGGCAGGCTGTTGGTCACGAGCACGGCGGGGATGTCGTGCGCGAACGTGCGGCGCAGCGCGTCCACCCGCGAGGAGGAGGCCATGCTCTCGAGGTAGCGGATCTCGCTCTCGCCGAAGATCAGGATGCGCCCCGGCGACAGGTAGGCGTCGAATCCCGCCAGCGCGAGCCCGGTCTTCTGGATGTGCGGCGTGGTGATCTGGCGGTCGAGACCCGAGGCCCCGGCGACCAGGGTGAGCGGGAGCCCGACCGCCTCGGGGCGGCTCCTGAGCAGGGCGCCGACGCTCACGCCAGGGATCGTGGTGCTCATCGTATGACCGCCCGCCGGGAGGGTTCAGCGTTCAGGTTCGATCAGGCCCAGCTGCCCGTTCTTGCGCCGGTAGATCACCCCGATCTGGTCGTTGGCGGCGTTGCGGAACACGAGGAACGCGTCGCCGCCCGACTCGAGGGCGACCGCGGCCTCGTCGACCGTCATCGGCTTGACCGGGTACGACGCGACGCGGCGGACGCGGCGCGCCTTGGGCACGGGTTCGGCCGCGGCCGGCGCCGCGATCTCTGCCCGCGCGACGCGCACCGGGGCGGCGCGCCGCTTCCGTTCCTGCCACTTCCCCTTCACCTTCGCCAGCTGCTGCGTGATCTTGTCGAGGGCGGCCGTGATCGACGACTCCCACGCGCCGGTGTTCCCGAGCCCGTGGAGGAAGCGGTCGCCGCGGGTGTGGACCGTGAACTCCGACCGGTGCCGGTACTTCTCGAGCGTCAGCACCGCCTGCACGGACACGATCCCGCCGGTGAGCAGCCGGTCCAGCTTGGCGAGCCGCTTGTCGACCAGGGTGCGGAGCTCGGGGGTGATCTCGACGTGGCGGCCTGTCAGTTCGAGTCGCATGGGCAGTCGTCAGTAGAGGACCTTGCGCTGGTTGGACGTGGGAATCTTCAGCTCCTCGCGGTACTTCGCGATCGTGCGGCGCGCGAGCACCAGCCCCTCCTGCTGCAGCAGGCTGACGATCTTCGAGTCGCTCAGCGGGCGGCGCGCGTCCTCGGCGTCGATGATCTTCCGGATCCGCTGCTTGATGGTCACCGACGACACGCTCTCGCCGTAGGAGCTGCTGATCCCGCTGTGGAAGAAGAACTTCATCTCGAACACGCCCTGGGGCGTGTGCATGTACTTGTTGGTCACCACGCGGCTCACCGTCGACTCGTGCATCCCGATGTCGTTGGCGACGTCGCGCAGCACCAGCGGCCGCAGGTGCTCGATCCCGTGGTCGAGGAAGTCCCGCTGGAAGTTCACGATGCTCGTGGCGACCTTGTAGATCGTCTTCTGCCGCTGCTCGACCGACTTGATGAGCCACAGCGCCGAGCGGAACTTGTCCTTGACGTAGGCCCGGGTCTCCTCGGTGTTGTCGCTCCCCTTGTCGAGCAGGCGCCGGTAGGCCGGGCTGATGCGGAGCTGCGGCAGCCCCTCCTCGTTCAGCAGGACGACGTACTGGTCCTCCACCTTGACGACGGTGACGTCGGGCGTGACGTACTGCGACTGCGGCCGGTTGTAGCGGCTCCCCGGCTTCGGGTCGAGGTGCTGGATGATGGCGATGTGTTCCTTCAGCTCCTCGACCGACAGCCCGAGCTTGCGCGCCAGTTCCGGCACCTGGTGGTTCTGCAGCAACCGCAGGTGCTCGGTGATGATCTTCTCGGTGGCCGTTCCCTCGAGGCCCAGGTGGCGGACCTGCAGCCACAGGCATTCCTGGAGGTCGCGCGCGGCGACGCCGATCGGGTCGAAGCTCTGGACCAGCGCCAGCGCCTTCTCGACCGAGGCGACGGGCCAGGTGCCCATGGCCGCGATCTCGTCCACCGACGCCACCAGGTAGCCGTCGTCGTTGAGGTTGCCGACGATCGCGGCGCCGATCTCGCGCAGCGTGTCGTCGTTGGTCTGGATCGACAGCTGCCAGAAGAGGTGATCGGACAGCGAGGTGGACGTCGACAGGGTGTTCTCGATCGGGGGCAGCTCCTTGATTTCCTGCTGCGCCCGCGGGCGGTAGCCCTCGTCGAGGTAGTCGCCGAAGAAGTACTCGTAGTCCTGGTCGTCCCACGCGTCGCTCTTCGGGTCCTTCGGCGGCTCCTCCGGCTTCTCGGCGGCGGCCGCCGCCTCGCTCGCCTGGAGGTCCTCGGACGGCACCTCCTCGAGCATCGGGTTCTCGACCATCTCCTGCGTGAGCAGCTCGCCAAGCTCGAGCGTGGACATCGGCAGCAGCTTGATCGCCTGCTGGAGCGACGGCGTCAGAATGAGCTTCTGAACGAGCTTCGTGTGAAGTTTCTGCTGGATCGGCATGGTCTCGTGGCCCGCCCGACGCGGGCCGTGATCCATATTAGTCCAACCTGAAGTCGGTCCCGAGGTAAATCCGCCGCACGTCCTCGTCGGCCGCCAGGCTGGCGGGCGTGCCGCTCCGCAGGATGGCCCCGTCGCGCACGATGTAGGCCCGGTCGGTGATCCGGAGCGTCTCGCGCACGTTGTGATCGGTGATGAGGACGCCGATGCCGCGCGCCTTCAGGTGCGCGATGATCTTCTGGAGGTCGGCGACCGCGATCGGGTCGATGCCGGCGAACGGCTCGTCGAGCAGGATGAACAGCGGCGAGACGGCCAGCGCCCGGGTGATCTCGACCCGCCGGCGCTCGCCGCCCGACAGCGTGTAGGCCGGCGCCGACGCGAGCGGCGTCAGGCCGAGCTCGGCGAGCAGTTCCGGCAGCCGCGCCCGCCGCGCCTTCCCGTCGAGGGGCAGCGTCTCGAGGATCGCCAGGATGTTCTGCGCGACCGTCAGGCCCCGGAAGATCGACGGTTCCTGCGGCAGGTAGCCGATGCCCTTCCGCGCCCGGACGTACATCGGGTCGTCGGTCACGTCGATGCCGTCGAGCAGCACGCGCCCCGAGTCCGGGGCGGTGAGCCCGACGGTCATGTAGAAGGTGGTCGTCTTGCCGGCGCCGTTGGGCCCGAGCAGGCCCACCACCTCGCCGGACGCGACGTCGAGGCTCACGCCGCGCACCACGGTGCGGCCGCCGTACGACTTGGTGAGCTGGTGGGTCCGGAGGGTGGCCATTCAGTGGACGCGCCGGCGGTCAGCGCTTGATTTCACGCCGTAATTCGGTGCGTTTCTGCTCTTTGCCGTCGATGACGATCCTAGCAGTCGATCTGAAGAAAGTCAAAAGCCGGCCGGTCGTTTCGCCGAAGGTGTCGTCGAGCGTCGCGGGCGCGCCCGTGATGTCGTACTGCCCGGCGCCCGCGCGGTAGACCAACCGCCCGCCGACGGCCCGGCGGCCGTCGGCCGCGCGCAGCGCCACCGCGCCGTCTGCCTCCAGCCGCTCCACGTCGCGCGACCCGGCGCGCAGGAACACCGCGACCCGGTCGGCCGAGAGGTCCCCCGCCGCGCCGTTCAGGTGCACCTTCCCCGTGTAGAGCACTCGGCGCGTCTCGTCGTCGTACGCCATCTGGACGGACGTGACGACCATCGTTGGCGTGTCCGGCCCGCTGGCGGCCTCGTCCGCCTGGTCGAACGTCTGCCGCGACACGACGCCGCCGGTGGCCAGCAGGCCGCCGTGGCGTTCGTCCAGGGCGACGGTGTCGGCCTTGATCGACACCCGGTCCTGCCACAAATCGACGCCGCCGCTGTAGGTGGCAAGCTGCGCGACGCCGTCGTACTCCAGGCGGCCGGCGGCCGCGCGAACCGGCTTGTCGGCCTGCAGCATCGCCGGCACGCGAGTCTCGGCGCCACCGCCCGCCCGCGGGCCTCCGCCCGTCGCCGGGCAATCGCCGCCGGCGCGCATCTCGGTCTTCACCGAACCGGCGGCCGTGATCGTCCGCCCGTCGAGGCGGACGTCCACCGTGTCGCCTTCGATCGTGGCCCACTCGTCGAGCACCTGCGGGGCGCGACCCGTCTTCCCGTCGCGGCCCGACAGGTGGAGCGTGCCCGCGTCGACCCCGTACTGCGCGTCGCGGGCCAGCGCCGTCAGGGCCCCCTGCGTGAACACGACGCCCCCGCCGAACCCGGCCGACCGGACGCGGCCGAAACCCTCGCCGAGCGTGAGCGCCAGCGTCGCCGACCTCGCCGCTCGCGGCGACGATGGCGCCGGAGGCGTCTCGCGGAAGTCGACGCCCTCGCCGAACGCGGCGGCGTCGATCCCGCCGCGCCCGGTGGCGGCCGCCTGGAGAACGCCCAATCGGATCGTGCGCGCCGGCGTCGAGGCGTCCGCCGGCAGCTCGAGCACGACGTCCTTCTGCGCGAGGATCGAGGCCGGCGTCGTGCCGTCGCCGGCGACGGCGATATCGATGAACTGGCCGGACAGCCGGCGCCCGGGCGCGCCGGCGCTCCCGGCCAGTTCGACGACGGCGTCGCCGGTCAGCACCGTGTGCCGGAGCGTCTTCCCGTCGTCCGCGTAGGCGAGGTCGATGTCGCGCGCCTGGAGCGCTTTCACGCCTCCGCCGGCCTTCGGCGAGCCCGCCACGCGGGAGGTCCCGCTCAGCGCAAGCTCCTGCACGCGCTCGCCCTCCCGGTCGAGCGTCGCGACGATCGCATCGGCCGACATCGTCTCTCCGGGGCGCAGGAGGCGCACGCCCCGCGTGAACCGCACCACTTTCTCGCCGCGGGCGAAGCTGGCCGAGCCGGCTTCGACGTCGAGCGCGCCGTCGCCGGTGGCGTCCGGCGCCCGATGGATGACGACGCGGTCGAGGAGCGACAGCCGTTCGGCTGCCCGCTCGTAGCGGAGACCGACCGCCGAGCCCTCGAGGGCGCCGCGGGAGAACCGCACCGGTCCGGGGGCGCGCACCATCCCCTGCGCGTGGTCGTACGAGGCCTCGTCGGTCCGCACGACCAGCCCGTCGCTGGAGACGATCTCGACGTGCCCGGCGAGCCGAACGTCCTCGTCGGGCGACTTCCCCACCACGTCCGCGGTGGCCGCCGTGATGGCGAAGTCGCGGCCCCGGCGCTGCAGCACCTTGAATCGCACGCCGGTCAACTGCGTGCGGCCGTCGGCGTACTGCACCATCTTGTCGTAGTGCTCGACGGTGATATCGGGCTTGCCGCCCAGCACGCGCACCGACCGGCCGGACGTGCTTTCGGCGACCACGTTCGGATCGGCGCGGGGGACCAGGATCGGCGGAGGGGGCGTCGCTTTCCACGGCCGCAGCGAGACGACGATGGTCACCGCCAGGCCGGCGATGAAGAGGGCGAGGCCGAGGCGGGCCCGCCGCTGCCAGCGGGTCATGACCCGGTCGCGGCCGCAGCCGCCTCCGGGGCGCGCATGTCGGCCAGCGTCAGCTCGGTGTAGGTTTCGCCGTTGAACGTGTTCTCGGTGAGCGAGAAGGCCAGGTCGAGCGCCCCGCGGTTGGCCACGAGGAAACCCTCGCGCTCGGCCGCGCGCCACGCGATGGCGCGGAAGATCCGGCCGTGCTGCCGCACCGACATCTTCAGGTGCCGCTCCTTGATGCGGCGCGGGCCGTCGACGATCTCCACCGGGCCCGCGCAGAACACCGGCCTCGGGTTGCCGAGGCCGAACGGCGCCAGCGACCGCAATTCCTCGACCAGGCGCCCCTTGATGGCGTCGAGGGCGAGCCGGCCGTCCACGCGCAGCCGCGGCCGGAGGTCGTCGGGGCCGAGGCGATCGTCGGCGTAGGTCTGGAACGCCGTGCGGAACGGCCTGATGGCCGCGGTGTCGAGCGTGAGTCCCGCGGCCATGCGGTGGCCGCCGAATCTCACCAGGTGGCGGCTGCAGGCCTCGAGGCCGGCGAGCATGTCGAACGCCGGGATGCTGCGGCACGAGCCGTGCGCGAGGCCGTCCTCGATCGAGATGACGACCGCCGGCCGCGCGAACGCCTCGACCAGCTTCGAGGCCACGATGCCGATGACGCCGCGGTGCCAGTCGGCGCCCGACACCACGAGGACCGCGTGGGCGCCCACGTCGGGGTCCGTGTCGACCACCTTGCGCGCCGCGGCCAGGATCTCCAGCTCCTGCTGCTGCCGCCGGAGGTTCTCGTCGTTGAGCTGGGCCGCCAGCTGCCGCGCCTCCCCGGCCATCGAGTCGTCGGTGGCGAGCAGCAGCCGCGCGGCGATGTCCGGCGTGGCCATCCGGCCGGCGGCGTTGACGCGGGGCGCCAGGATGAACGACACGTGGTAGCTGTCGATCGGCTTCCCGCTGAGGCCCGACGCGTCGAGCAGCGCGCGGAGGCCGACCTTGTGCGGGCCGCGTGACAGCAGCTCGAGGCCGATCTTCGCGATGACCCGGTTCTCGCCCGTCAGCGGCACCACGTCGGCCAGCGTGCCGATCGCGGCGATCTTGACGAACCCCGGCAGCCAGTGGTCCCGGCCCGACCGGCCGCACAGCGCCTGCACCAGCTTGAGGGCGACGCCCGCGCCGGCCAGGTTCTTGTCCGGGTACCCGCAGCCGGGCCGCTTCGGGTTGAGGACGGCCACCGCCCGCGGCGGCTCCCCGTCTGGCTCGTGGTGATCGGTGATGATGAGATCGATGCCGAGTTCGGCGGCGCGGCGGCCGGCGTCCACGCTGCGGATGCCGCAGTCGACCGACACGATCAGCCGCGCGCCGTCCGCGTGGATCCGGTCGATCGACGCGGGCATGAGGCCGTAGCCGTCCCGTATCCGTTCGGGGATGACGTGCCCGACGTTCCCGCCCAGCCCCTCGATGACCCGCTCGAGGATCACCGTCGAGGTGATGCCGTCGGCGTCGTAGTCGCCGTGGATGACGATGCGCTCGCGGCGGGCGATGGCCGCCAGGATGCGATCGACCGCCTCCGCCATGCCGGCCAGCAGGTAGGGGTCGTGCAGGTCGTCGAGCGAGGGCTTCAGGAACCGGGCCGCCTGCTCCGGCGTCGTCACGCCGCGCTGGCACAGCAGCCGCGCCGTGACCGGGTCGATGCCCATCGACGCCGACAGCGCGGCCGCCGCGCGCTCGTCGGAAGGCTGGAGATCCCAGAGCAATGGAGCCATGGAACGACCCGCGCCTACCCCGCGGTCTCGATGAAGTCGATGCCCGGGCGGCCCATCTGCCGGAACTTCTGGTAGCGCTCGGCGGTCCGGGCCTCGGGCGACAGCGTCTGCACAGCGGCCAGGGCGCTGCTGATCGCCCGGTCGAGCAGGCCGGCGGCCGACTCCGGGTCGTTGTGCGCGCCGCCCACCGGCTCGGGAACGATCGAGTCGACGATGCCGAGGCGCAGCATGTCGGGCGCCGTCAGCTTGAGGGCTTCGGCCGCCTGGACCTTCCGCCCCGAGTCGCGCCACAGGATGGCGGCGCACCCCTCGGGCGGGATGACGCTGTAGATGGCGAACTCCTGGATGAGGATCCGATCGCCGATCGCCAGGCCGAGCGCGCCGCCGCTCCCGCCCTCGCCGCAGATCGACACGATGATCGGCACGTTGAGCACGGCCATCTCGCGCAGGTTGAAGGCGATGGCCTCGGCGACGCCCCGCTCCTCCGACTCGATGCCGGGAAAGGCCGCCGGCGTGTCCACGATCACGAGGACGGGGCGGCCGAACTTCTCGGCGAGCCGCATCGCCCGCAGCGCCTTGCGGTAGCCCTCCGGCTTGGCGTAGCCGAAGTTCCGGTAAATCTTCTGCTTGGTGTCCGCCCCGCCCTTCTGGTGGCCGACGACGAGCACCGGCTCGCCGTGGTAGCGCGCCATGCCCGCCACGATCGCGTGGTCGTCGGCGAAGCGCCGGTCGCCGTGGATCTCGGCGAAGTCGGTGAACAGCCGGGCGACGTAGTCGAGCATGCACGGCCGCGCGGGGTGGCGGGCGAGCTGGACGCGCTGCCACGGCTTGAGGTTCGCGTAGATCTCCCGCTGGATCGACTCGATGCGGCGCTGCAGCTGCTCGATGTCGCGGTCGCGCTGGTCGGTGCGCGGCATCATCGACAGCGCTTCCACTTCCTTTCGCAGCACGGCGAGAGGCGCTTCGAACTCGAGCACGTCGGTCGGCTTGGACATGTCGCTCCTGGATGTCTCGAACGGCGAAAGTCGTCACGAATCAGTCGAGCTGCGGTCGACGTCTCCTGCGCCGTTCGAGACGTCCAGAGCCCCGCGCACGCGCGGGGCCAGCCAACAGCGTCCCTCGGCCTGGCGGGCCGCGCTCCGGACGTGACGCTTCACCCCACGTGTGCGAAGCGCGGCTCGCCAGGCCTCACCGCAAGACCGCGCCGCCCGGGCCGCAGATGCGCTCGAGCTCGGCCAGCAGGTCGGCCGACGGCCTGACGCGCGTCGGCCCCTGGAGGTCCGCGCGCACGCGGAGCGGCTCGGGCCCGCCCCGCAGTTCGATCTCGAGGACGACGCGCCGGTCGCCCTTGTGGCGCGTCAGGGCCGCGAGCACGGCCTCGACGGTGGCGCGGTCGTGCGGGGGCATCGCCAGGCGCACCGCGACCGACCGGGCCGCGCGCTCCCGGACCGCGTCGATCGAGACGATCTCGTTCGCCTTCAGCTTGGCCTTGTCGTCCTCGCGTTCGAAGGTGCCCTTGACGAGCACCATGCAGTCGGTCTGGATGAGCGACACCGCCTTCTCGAAGGCGTCCGGGAACACGATGACCTCGAGGCTGCCCTGCGGGTCCTCGATCGTGAAGGCCGCCATCCGCGCGCCCTTCCGCGTCTTGAGCGGGCGGACCGCGACGATGATGCCGCCGACGGTGGCCTCGAAGGAGCGCGGCGCCGCGTCCTGGGGCGTGCCGTTCTCCTCCTCGCCCGCGGCGTCGCTGTCGGCCAGCAGTTCCGCGATCGGCCTGGCGCCGACCTTCTTCAGTTCGTCGGCGTAGCGCTCGATCGGGTGGCCGCTCCAGTAGAGGCCCAGCGATTCCTTCTCGCCCGACAACTGCTGCGCCTCGGTCCACGACGGCGCCTCGGGCAGTTCGGCCTCGATCGGGACGCCGGCGCCGGCCCCGGCCTCGGCGCCCCCGAACAGCTGGGCCTGCCCCTGGTCGCGGTCGCGCCGGGCGCGGTTGCCGTACTCGATGGCCCCCTCCACCGCCGCGAACAGCCGGGCGCGCAGGGCGGCGGCGGGCAGCGCCGACAGCGCCGGCGCCCCCTCGGCCAGCGAGTCCAGCGCGCCGGCCTTGACCAGGCTCTCGAGCACGCGGCGGTTCATCTGGCGCGAGTCCAGCTGCTCGCACAGCTGGTAGAGCGATCCGATCCGTCCCTCGCGCCGGCGCACGTCGATCAGGGCGAGCACGGCCGACTCGCCGACGTTCTTCACCGCGCCGAGCCCGAACCGCACCCCCTCGGGCGTCACGGTGAACGCCAGCTCGCTCGCGTTGACGTCGGGCGGCAGCACGGTGACGCCCATCTCGCGGCACTCCCCGAGATACATCGCCAGCTTCGGCGTGTTCTGCGACTCGATCGTCAGCAGCGCGGCCATGAAGTGGGCCGGGTAGTTCGCCTTGAGGTACGCCGTCTGGTAGGCCACCCAGGCGTAGGTGGTCGCGTGGGACTTGTTGAACCCGTACCCAGCGAACTTCTCCATCAGGTCGAACAGCGCGGCGGCCTTCCTCGGATCGACCTTCCGGGCCCTGGCGCCGTCGAGGAACTTCTGGCGCTGCGCCTGCATGACCGCGGGGTTCTTCTTGCCCATCGCCTTGCGGAGCAGGTCGGCCTGCCCGAGCGTGAAACCCGCCACCTCGTTGGCGATGCGCATGACCTGTTCCTGGTAGGCGATGACGCCGTAGGTCTCGCGCAGCACCGGCTCGAGCTGCGGCAGGTCGTAGGTCACCTCCACGCGCCCGTGCCGCCGGGCGATGTAGTCGTCCACCATCCCGCCCCGGAGCGGCCCCGGCCGGTAGAGCGCGTTGAGCGCGATCAGGTCCTCGAGGTGCTGCGGCTTCGCCTTGCGCAGGATCTCCCGCATGCCGCTGCTCTCGAACTGGAACACGCCGAGCGTGCGGCCGTCGGCGAACAGCTCGTAGGTCTTCGGGTCGCCATCCGGCAGCGCCGCGAGATCGATCGCCACGCCCGCCGTCCGCTTGATCTCCTTCACCGCGTCGTCGAGCAGGGTAAGCGTGCTCAAGCCGAGGAAATCCATCTTCAGCAGGCCGATCCGCTCGATCTCCTTCATCCCCCACTGCGTCGTGATCTCGTCGTGAGACCCCTTGTGCAGCGGCGCGAACTCGGTGATCGGCTTCGGCGCGATGACGACGCCAGCCGCGTGGACCGACGCGTGGCGCGACAGGCCCTCGAGCCGCCGGGCCACCTCGAGCAGGTCCTTCACGCGCGGGTCGCCGGTCTCGAGATCCTTCAGCGCGGGGTTCTCGGCGAGCGCCTTGTCGAGCGTCATGTCGAGCGCGGCCGGGATCTGCTTGGCGACCTTGTCCACGTCGGCATACGGGATGTCCATGGCGCGGCCCACGTCGCGCACGACGGCGCGGGCCTTCATCGTCCCGAAGGTGATGATCTGCGCCACGTTCTCGCGGCCGTACTTGCGCGTGACGTACTCGATGACCTCGCCCCGGCGCCGCTCGCAGAAGTCGATGTCGATATCCGGCATCGAGACGCGCTCGGGATTGAGGAACCGCTCGAAGATGAGGTCGAAGTGCAGCGGGTCCACGTCGGTGATGTTCAGGCAGTAGGCGACCACGCTGCCGGCGGCCGAGCCGCGGCCGGGGCCGACCGGGATCCCCTGCTCGCGCGCATAGTGGATGAAGTCCCACACGATCAGGAAGTACCCGGCGTACGCCATCTGGGCGATCACCGCGATCTCGTACCGGACGCGCTCGCGGTATTCCTCGATCGTGTGGCGCAGCTCGCCGGCCGCGGCCAGCGCCTCGAGGCGCGGCAGCCGGCGCGCGAACCCCTCCCAGACCATGCGCTCGAAGTAGGCGTCGAGCGTCGATCCCTCGGGCACGGCGAAGTTCGGCAGGTGGTTGACGGTCTCCCCGAAGTCGACGTTGCAGCGCTCGGCGATGAGCACCGTGTTGGAGAGCGCGCCCGGGACGTCGCCGAACACCTGCGCCATCTCGTCGGGCGACTTCAGGTAGAACTGGTCGCCGTGGTAGCGCATCCGCTCGACATCCTGCACCGTCTTGCCCGTGCCGATGCACAGCAGGACGTCGTGCGCCCGGAAGTCGTCGCGCCTGAGGTAGTGCACGTCGTTGGTGCACACCAGCGGCAGGTCGAGCGTGCGGGCCAGTTTCAGCAGCCCGGCGTTGACGACCTTCTGCTCGGGGATGCCCTGGTCCTGCATCTCGAGGAAGAAGTTGCCCGGCCCGAGGATCTCGCGGTACTCCCCCGCCGCGGCGATCGCCCGCGCTTCCTGGTCCGCGCGCAGGTGGGAGGCGACCTCTCCCTTCAGGCAGCTGCTGAGCCCGATCAGGCCGGTCGAGTGCTGCGCCAGCAGCGCCTTGTCGATCCGGGGCCGGTAGTAGAACCCCTCCGTGTAGGCGGCGGACACCAGCTGGATGAGGTTGCTGTAGCCCTGCGCGTTCTCGGCCAGCAGGACGAGGTGGTTGTTGCTCTCACCGGGCGAGCCCTTCCTGACGAGACGGCTGCCGGGCGCCACGTAGGTTTCGCACCCGAGAATGGGCTTGATTCCCGCCTTGCGGGCCTTGTCGTGGAAGACCACCGACGAGAACAGGTTGCCGTGCTCGGTGACCGCGAGCGCGGGGATCTTCTCGCGCGACGCGTGCTCGATGAGTTCGCCCACCCGGCACGCGCCGTCGAGCAGCGAGTACTCGGTGTGAAGGTGCAGATGTATGAACTCGGCCATCGAGATGGTGTCTCGCCAATGCCCGGGGACGGGGAGAAGCGCCAGACGGTATTATACCGGCGTGAAGATGGCGCGGCACCTCCGACTCCTTTCGGGCGCGATTGCGCTCCTCGGGGCGCTGGCCGGGCCGGCAGGCGCCGGCCCGCAGGCGCTGCCTGCCGGGGCGCAGCCGGCTGGCGCTGCCGGGGCCGTGGCCCGGCCCGCGAACGCCAGGCTCGACGCCCGCAAGGCGCCGCCGCGCATGCTGCTGCCGGCGTGGACCGCCGACCTGCCGTCCCCGCCGTATCCCGGCGCCGCCGTTGATCGCACTCGCGGCTACGTCGCGCTCCGTTCCTCCGCGCTGGTGGCCGTGAGCCTCGAAACCGGCGCCGTCTCGTGGAGCGTGACGACCGACGCCGTCGTCGGGCCGCCGGCGGCCGGCGATGGCCTCGTGTTCGTGGCGCACACGGGCGAGGTCGAAGCCCTCGATCGGGACACGGGGGAACGGCGCTGGCGCGCCGGCGTCGCCGCGCCGGTCTCCGCCCCGCTGCTCCTGGCCGGGAGCCGGCTGGTCGTCCCCACCGAGCGCGGTGTCACGGTGCTGGGCCCGGCGACGGGCGACGCGCTCTGGTCGCGTGACCTCGGCGCGGCGGCGCGGATTCAGCCTGCCGCCGACGACAAGCGGATCTACGTCGCGCTCGACGACGGTCGCGTGTCGGCGCTGGACGCCGCGACCGGCCGGGCCGCCTGGGAGACGCGGCTCCCCTCCCCGCCCACCACGGCCGACGAGTCCGGCGGAAGCCTGTTCGTCGGCGACACGGACAAGTACCTCTACTGCTTCTCGGCGGACCGGGGGAAGAGGAAGTGGCGGTGGCGGGCCGGTGCCGCGCCGGTGGGCCCCGTGGCCACCGACCGGCACCACGTGTACTTCGTCGCGCTCGACAACGTGCTGCGGTCGCTCGATCGCGGCCACGGCCAGCAGGCGTGGAAGGCGCCGCTCCCGCACAGGCCGCTGGGCGGCGTGTTCCTCGCGGAGCGGCTGCTGTGGGTGCCCGGGATCGCGGCCGAGGTGTCGGCCTTTCAGACGGTGGACGGCAGCGCGATCGTCGTCTCGCCGCTGGCGGGCGACCCGGCGGCCGCCCCCGCGCTGCGCTTCTCGCCCTCCGGGTCGCTGGAAGGCGCGTTCGTCGTCAGCGGCGACGGGCAGGCGCAGTGGCTCGTGCCCGGCCCGCCCCCGTTGCCGTCGAAGGCGATCCCGCCCTTGCCGCTGGGGCTTCCCGACGTCAAGGGCCTGGTGCGGACAGGCCAGCCGGACGGCGGTTACCGGTGAAGGGCCAGCTCCTCGTGCAGCACCTTCGCCAGCCGGTTCACGCCCTGCGTGATCCGCTCCGGTGAGGGCAGCGAGAACGACAACCGGATCGTGTTGTCCCCGGTGCCGTCGACAAAGAACGCGCTCCCGGCCACGTAGATGACCTTCTGCTCGATCGCGCGAGGCAGCATCCGGTCGCCGCTGAACCCGGGCGGCAGCGTCACCCACAGGAAGAAGCCGCCCTTCGGCTCCGGCCAGGACAGCAGGTCGCCGAGCGTCGCCTTGAGCGCCGTCTGCATGACCGTGCGCTTGTCCTGGTAGAACTTCCGCAGCATCGGCAGCCGCCCCAGCAGCACGCCGCGCCGGTAGGCCTCGCAGACGATCCGCTGATCGAGGGCCGGCGTCATCAGGTCCTGCGTCTGCTTGAACGCGTCGAGCTTCTCGACCACCGGCTCCGGGGCGGCAATCCACGCGACGCGGAAGCCGGGGGCCAGCGTCTTCGAGAAGCTGCTCAGGTAGACGACCCGGCCCTCGGTGTCGTCCGCCTTCATGGGACGCGTGTCGGCCTCGGCGGCCGCGTCGTCGAAATAGAGCGCCCCGTACGGGTCGTCCTCGACGATGAGCAGGTCCACGCGGGACGCCCATTCGAGCAAGGCCTTGCGCTTGGCGAGCGAGAGCAGGAGCCCCGTCGGGTTCTGGAAGTTCGGGACGAGGTAGAGGAACCGGACCGGCCGGCCCGCGGCCCGCTCCCGGGCGAGCACGCGATCGAGATCCTCGAGATCGATCCCGTCGGGCTGCTGCCGAACGCCGACCAGCGCCGCGCCGGCGTTGCGCCACGCGCTGATCGCGCCGGTGTAGGCCGGCAGTTCCACGAGGACGACGTCGCCGGGGTCGAGCATCGCCTTGCCGACCAGGTCGATCCCCTGCTGCGAACCGGTCGTGATGATCACCTGGTCGGCGCCCGCGGTGATGCCGCGGCCCGCGAGGATCTCGACGCAGGCCTCGACGAGCGGCCTGTAGCCGCGCGTCGGCCCGTACTGCAGGGCCGAGCTTTCGTGGCCGGTCAGCAGCGCCGCCGCGATGTCGCGGAACTCGTCCCAGGCGTACACCTCGGGATCCGGGTAGCCCGGGGCGAAGGAGATCATGTCGGGCACGCGAACGGCCATCACGCCCATCTTGCGGATCGCGGACCCCTGGGATTTGAGCGCGGCCTTCGAGAAGAAACGGTCGTAGTTGATCATGATGTCGCTCACCGGGACGAGAGGACGCCGGCGGCCGGCGCGCCCTCGCGCGCGAAGCCTCGGTACAGGGACAGGTAGGCCGACAGCGCGGTCAGGCCGACGTACTGGAAGACCAGGTTGCGGAGCAGCCACGCGACCAGCTGGAGCGGGAGCACGATCACGCCCGCCACCGGCACGTACGCGATCAGGTAGAAGCCCCACGTCGCCGCCACCGACAGCAGCGTCGCCAGCAGCAGGAGCAGCACGGTGAAGCCGAACACCCTCGACAGCCTGGAGAACTCGACCCGGATGAAGCGGGTCACCCCGCGCAGGCCCGCGCCCACGCCGCAGTCGTCAACGGCCACCACGAGTTGGGTCAGCAGGTACATCACGTTGACGACGGTCACCAGCGCGACGAACAGCACGATGCCGAGCGCCGCGACCGACCCGAAGAGCAGCCGGCTCTCTCCGCCGAGGCGGTAGAGGCCGAAGGCGGCCGACAGGCACAGCAGCGCCGCGAGGACGTACACCAGGCCGAGCACGGCGCCGAGCAGCAGGTAGCGGCGGAACAGCCGCGTCGCGCCGCCGGTGAACGCCTCGATCGAGAACGCCATCGCCCTCCGGAATCCCGCCACGCGCAGCGGCGGCCGCTCGATCGGTCCGGCCGCGCCGTCCGCGATCTCCAGGACCGAGACGGTGCCGCCCTTCACGACGAACAGCAGCAGCACGCCACCGAGGAGCACCAGCAGGAACCCGAACAGGTAGGACGCGAGCGCGAGCGGCCTGGCCATGAGCGTGCCGCTGATGCCGAAGAGCATCTCCCGCAGGCTGCCCGTGAGCACGTCGCGCAGGTCGCGGCCGAGGAGCATCGTGACGAGGAATCCGCCGCCGACGACGGGTACGAGGAGGAGGAGCTTGAACGTCGTGTCGGCCACCGACTGGATGGCGACCACCTGCCAGTTGGCGGCGGCGACCAGGGCGCCACGTTTGAGTGCCGTCCGTGCTTTCCCGGGATGCATCATGAGCGGGGATCGGGTCCGAACCGGCGCCGCGGCGCTTCGACCGTCACGAGCCGGGCCGCTCGCCCACTATAACACCGAACCCGGCCCTTTTCCCCGCCCGGCGACTGACGTATCCTGACCACAACACATGCACGTCGATCCGCGGCTGCGGCCCTTCTTCCGGATCTCGACGCTCGGCGTCGCCTGCTCGCTCCTCGTGGGCCTGGGAGGGTGGGCGGTCGAGCGCCAGCGCCTCGGTCCGAACCGCGAGTCGGCCTACGCGAAGGTCGAGATCGAGGTCAAGTCCGAGTTCGACCGGATGGCGCTCACGCTGACGCGCATGTCCCGGGAAGAGGCGACGATCGCCGCCCCGATCCTGCAGCAGGCCGCCGACGATCGCGACCTGCGGCCGCTGTTTGCGAGCGCCGCCGCCGAGGTGGCCCGCGATCCCTCGCAGCAGCTGGCGATTACCGTCTACGACATCGGCGGCGCGCCGATCGCCTGGGCCGGCCGGCCGTCGGAACTGAGCGTCATCCCGCGGCTCTCCTCCCCCGGCCTCGGCCGCGCCGGTTCGGCGCCTCCCCTGTTCATCGTGCCGGGCCCGCTCGGATTCAGGCTGGTGCGGGTCGAGGCGATCGTGGCGGCCGCGACGCGCAACCCGGTCCTGCTGGGCGGGGTGGCCGCCGAGCACATCTTCCCCGAGCGCGAGGCGCCGGGCGCGACCTCCAGCGAGCGCTTCAGCATCGACACCAGCATCGTGCCCGTGGTCCTCAGGACCCGATTCGAAGGGGCCGGCGACCGCCCGAGCCCGTACAGTTTCGTCGTCACCTCGCCGTCCGGCGAGACGCTGGTGGAGGCCTACGTCGATCCCGCCGCGCTCGACCAGGCCCGCCGCGCCCACCGGACGGTCGTGGCCTCGCTGATGGTCGCGGTGCTCGCCCTGACCCTGCTGCTGCTGGTCGGTCCGTGCCTCGACTGGCGCCAGCTGTCCCGGACGACCTGGCCCTACTTCTGGGCGACGCTGGCGGCCGCCGGGCTGGTGGTCGCCGCCCGGTGGCTGTTCGTCATCGCGCTGCCGCCGGGCGGCGCGGCGGTGCTGAACCCGGACGTCTACCACTGGGCCCGGCTCGGGTCGCTGGCCAGGCACCCGGCGGATTTCCTCCTGTCGGGCCTCGCGGCGCTCGCGCTGGTCACCCTGCTGGCAGGACCGGTCGAGCGGCGGCGGCAGATGTTCCACGGCTCGCGGCACGACCCGCTGGCGGGCGCCGGGCCGGGCGCGCTGTTCGTCCTGGTCCAGGCGGCGGGTGCCGCGCTGCTGGCGGTCGCGGTCATCGGGTACGAGCGGTTCCTCGGGGAGACGTTCCGCCGATCGACGGTGGACATCCTGCGCTTCTCGCCGCACCCGTGGGAGAGCGAGCGGATGGCGGTGGCGCTCGGCCTGATCTGCTTCAACGCCGCGTTCGCCTGGGGCCTGGTCCTGGGCCTGAGGCTGCTGCTGGCCCGGTGGCGCTTCCGCCGGGGCGACGCCCGCGTTGCCGCGGTGCTGGTGGCGGCCTGGGGCATCCCGGTCGGACTGGTGTGGACGCTGAACTGGCAGGGCGCGCTCGCCGGCCTCCCGCGCGTCGAAGCCCTGGTCGTGGTCGGCGTCGTGGCGGCGGCGGCCTACCCGGGGCCGAGAGGGCTCGGCCGGCTCCGCCACGCCTCTCAGGGGTACCGGCTGATCGTCACGCTGGTCGCGCTGCTCGTCCCGGCCGCGATGATGTACCCGTCGCTGGTGTTCTTCCAGGCAGGGGCCGAGCGCCGGATTGTCGAGTCCGACTTCGGTCCCGAGGTGCTGGATCAGCGCGAGAACCTGCGGGACCGCCTGCGCGCCGCGCAGGCGGAGATCGACGGCCGCGAGACGGCGCTCGAGTCCTACGTCTCGGTGCCGGCGCCGCCGCCGGGCTCGCCGGTGCGCACCGACAGCGCGTTCCTGATCTGGCAGGGCACCGCGCTCGAGCGGTACCGCGTGTCGTCGGCCATCGAGCTCTACAACCGCGACGAGACGCTGGTCAGCCGGTTCCCGTTCAATCTGCCCGAGGAGACCGTCGGCCAGCGCTGGCACGAGGAGGACTGCACCTGGCGGACCTTCGGCGAGGTGAGCCCGTTCGGCTCGCACGAGCGGCAGCTGCTGCACGCCGGGCGCAATGTCTGCAGCCCGACCGGCGAGCGGCTGGGGACCATCGTCATCCACGTCATCCTCGACTACAGCTCCCTGTCGTTCCTCACGACGCAGAGCCCCTACCGGGAACTGATGCGCGGGCAGCCCGACGGCCGCCGGGACCAGATTCATGGGCGGGACGTCAGCTTCGTGGTGTACGGGTGGAGCCGCACGCCGCTCTACGTGTCTGGCGACTCGGCCTGGCCGCTCGACGACGCGCTGTTCGACCGGATCTACGCGTCCCGCCGCCCCTTCTGGACGCGCCTGACGCTGAGCGGGGTCGACTACCTCGTCTACTTCGAGAACGACCGGTCGGGCATCTACGCGCTCGGGTACCCGACGGTGTCGCTCATGGGGCACTGCATCAACCTGGCCGAGCTGTCCGCGCTCGTCAGCTTCGGCTACCTCCTGCTGCTGCTCGGCGCGGTCGTCTTCCGCGCCGCCGGCGTGCGGCGGATCCGGTCGGGCCGGGCGCTGCTCCGGGAGATCCGCGAGAGCTTCTACCGCAAGCTGTTCCTGGCGTTCGTGGCCGCGTCGGTCATCCCGGTGGTCGCCCTCGCCCTGGTGACCCGGGTCTACATCGCCGAGCGCCTCCGCGGCGACGTCGAGTCGGCGGCCCACAAGACGACGACGATCGCGCGGCAGATCATCGAGGACTACCGGGTCCAGTCGAGCGCCCGCCTGAACGACGACGCGATGGTCGGCCTCAGCCGGGCGATCGGGCAGGACGTCAACATCTTCAACGGCGCCCGCCTCGAGTCCACCAGCGAGCGCTACCTGTTCGCCTCCGGCCGCCTGCCCGCGCGGACCCCCGCCGACGTGTACCGGGCGATCGTGATCGACCGGATGCCGAACGTCATCACCGAGGAGCAGGCGGCCGGCTTCTCGTACATGCTGGCCGCGGCGCCGCTTCGCGCGGCCGACCGCGACTCGGTGCTCACCATCCCGCTCACCCTGCGCCAGCGCGAGATCGAGCGGGAGATCGACAACCTGAACCGGCGGCTCGTGCTCGCGGCGATGCTCTTCATCCTGTTCGGCGCCGCGATCGGCTACCCGATGGCCGAGCGGATCGCGGACCCGGTCAACCGCCTCATGCGCGCGACGCGGCGGATCGCCCGGGGGGACTTCGACGCGCGCGTCGCCGCGACCTCGTCGGACGAGCTGCGCCGGCTGGTCGAGGCGTTCAACCACATGTCCGCCGAGCTGCTTCGCTATCGGAAGGAACTCGAGCGGACGCACCGGCTGGAAGCCTGGGCGGAGATGGCGAGGCAGGTGGCGCACGACATCAAGAACCCGTTGACGCCGATCCAGCTCTCGGCCGAGCACCTGCGGCGCGTGCACGCCGACCGGGGCCGGCCGCTGGGCCCGGTGCTCGACGGGTGCATCGATTCGATCCTGTCGCAGGTGCGCCTGCTCCGCCAGATCGCCTCGGAGTTCTCGAGCTTCGCCGCGCAGCCGACGCCGCGAATCGCCCCAGCCGACCTGGTCGCGCTCGTCGAGGAAGTGATCCAGCCCTACGAGATCGGCTCCAGCGAGCGGTGGCACTTCCGCCGCGCCTTCGAGGCGTCGCTCCCGCCGGTGCTGGCGGACCGCGCGCTCATCGGCCGGGCGCTCACCAACATCATCGACAACGCGCTGCACGCGATGCCGGAAGGGGGCACGCTGACGGTCGCCGCCCGCCGGGCCGACGAGACGTTGGCCGAGCTCACGCTGACCGATACCGGCGTCGGCATGGACGAGGCCGCGCTGGCCCGGCTGTTCGAGCCGTACTTCTCGACCAAGGCCGTGGGGACGGGGCTGGGGCTGTCGATCGCGCGCCGCAACGTCGAGCTCAACCGGGGCACGATCGCGGTGACCAGCGAGCGCGGCCGGGGCACGAGGGTGACGATCACGTTGCCGATCGAGGGTCCGGCCTCAAAGCAGGGCTCTTGACGTGTTGGAGCAAGGCTCTTCAGCCCTGCTCGTCGCCGGACGGCGGGTCGGGCGGGACGGCGCCCCCGCCTTCGGCCGGCGGAACGGCCGGCGCCCCGCGTCTGCGCAGGCGGGACCGGGCCAGGCCGACGAAGGCCGACAGGAGGTAGCCGTAGGCGATGGCCAGCAGCGTCCAGTGCGCCTTCGCGGCGATGGCGAAGAAGAGGATCGTCACCGCGAGCAGGATCTTGTACGAGCGGCGGGCTCGCAGGTCGATCGTCTTGAAGCTGCGGTACCGGATCGTGCTCACCATCAGGACCGCGGGGATGAGCATCAGGGCGAGGGCCGGCAGCGCGCTGGCGTAGTCGTGCAGGCCGTCGGGATAGAGGTAGACCGTGGCGGCGGGCACCGCGGCGGCCGCGGGGATCGGCAGGCCCACGAAGTACCGCTTGTCGGTGCTCGTCTGGATGTTGAAGCGCGCGAGGCGAATGGCCCCCGCCGAGACGAACACGAATCCGGCGGCCCAGCCCAGGCGCCCCAGCGGTTCGAGCCCCCACCTGAACACGAGCAGCGCCGGGGCCATCCCGAACGACACGACGTCGGCCAGCGAGTCGAACTCCCGCCCGAACGCGCTCGTGCTGCCCGTCAGGCGGGCGATCCGGCCGTCGAGCATGTCGAGGACGACGGCGATGCCGATGAACGGGGCGGCCGTCTCGAGATCGCCGTGCATGGCGTACGCCACGCACGCGTAGCCGCAGAACATGTTCCCGATCGTGAACAGGCTGGGCAGCAGGTAGACGCCGCGCCTGAATCGGCGGGGGTGCTGGTCGGATCGTCGCCTGAGCGGGTTGAAGACCACGGGACGACGATTGGGCTCCTGCGCAGAGAACATCGGATGCCTTTATCGGGTACCGGCCCGACCGCCATCAGGAGCCGCCGAGGAGGGCAGCTCGGCGATGATCGTCTCGCCGCCCCTCACCCGGTCGCCGACGGCCGCCCGCAGGCACGTCCCCGTCGGCAGGAACAGGTCGATGCGCGACCCGAACTTCATCACCCCGAGCCGATCGCCGGCCCGGACCTGCTCGCCGGGCTGGAGCCGGCAGACCACCCGCCGGACCAGCACGCCGGTAATCTGCCGGCAGACGACCGTGCGGCTCCCGTCGTCGATCCAGACCTCGGACCGCTCGTTTTCCGATGTCGCCTCCGGGCGGTACGCCGCCCGATAGCTTCCCGGCCGGTACTCGACCCGCGTGACCTTCCCCGTGACCGGGACCCGGTTGACGTGCACGTCCAGGGGCGAAAGGAAGACGCTGACCTGCGTCCACTTCCCCGCCGGGGCCGCCGCGACGTCCGAGGGACCGGCGATCATCACGCGGCCGTCGGCCGGCGAGAGGACCAGGTCGTGGCCGGCCGGCGGGTGACGCTCGGGGTCGCGGAAGAACAGGGCCAGCGCCGCCGCCAGGATCAGCAGCGCCGCGGCCGGCACCAGCAACCCGACAGCCGCCAGGACCAGCGACGGGAGGGCGGCGGCGGCGACGAACGGAATGCCGGCTCGATCGATCTTCATCGGCACACGGACCGGGACAGGATGGACCGAAGACATCGAGAGCCGGCCATCCGACCGGCTCTCGTGGTTCACGACGCGGGAACGCGCCGCGGGGTCAGCCCCGCGCCGCGATCGCCGCCGGCGGAGTCCGATCGCGGTGCCGCCGGGCGATCGTCTCCATCTTGTCCTTGAGCTGCAGCTTGCGCTTCTTCAGGGTGACTTCTTCGACTTGCTCGGGTTCGGAAAGATACGATTTTGCGGCGAGTTCGTGCAGGCGCTGATCCAGTTCGTGGTGCTTCACGGCGAGACGGCGGAACTCCTCGTCGGTTTCGAGCAGCAGGGGCTTCAAGTCCAGTGAGTCTGGCATGCTTCGCCTCCTTCGATGGGCCCGATCTGCAGCTCCGGCTGCACCCGCGGGTCAGGAGAGTTCAGATATGCGTCACATAATTGACTGGCGGACCGTCCGTCCGTCAGCCTAAGGGCACGCTACCACATCGTACCCCCCGATTCAAGCTACTCATCGGCGCCACGGAGGGGTTTGCCCCCCTCGCGTTCGCGCCACAGGATCAGCGCGTCCTCGACCGGCTGCGTGTAGTAGTCGCGGCGGGTTCCGGCCACCGTGAAGCCGAGCTTGACGTAAAGCTGGATGGCCGCCTCGTTCGACCGCCGCACCTCGAGCGTGGCCCGCTCGGCCCCGAGGTCCGACCAGAGCCGGAGGACGAACTCGAGCAGCGACTGCCCGAGTCCGTGGCCGCGCCACGCCGGATCGACCGCGATGTTGTTGATGTGGACCTCGTCCACGACGACCCAGATCGTGCAGAACGCGGCGGCCCGTCCATCCGGGCCGCGCAGCACGTAGCCGTACGACACGCCGGCGTTGGCGATCTCGCGGAGGAACATGTCGCGCGTCCACGGGTTGGAGAACGACGCGGCCTCGATGGCCAGCACGGCGTCGAGGTCGGACTCCTGGAGCGTGGCGACCGTCCAGCCCTCGGGAAGGGGTCGGCCCGCTCCCTCCGGCCGCGGGTTGTTCGGGGAATCCGACGGATCGATCATCGCCGCCCCTGCGCGTTCCGGTCGCGCGCCAGCTCGGCGTCCGGGCGCCGCACGTAGAGTGGGTGGATCGCCTCCGGCGTCACCGCGAGGCCGGCTTCCGCATCGCGTGCCGCGATGCGCGCGATGGCCGCGGCGAGCGGGGGCACCGCGCCGGCAGGCCGCGCCCGCGCGCCGAGGATCTCCGCGATTCGTTCCCGGTAGGCCACGGCTCCATCCCCCGTGAACTCGACGGGCGCGCGGCCCAGGGCGTCCGCCCAGGCGTCCAGCATCGAGGACGGCACGGCGACCATCGGCTCGGTCATGGGCTGCCAGGCCGCGCCCGCCGGGCGAAAGAGCCGCCCGTACACCTCGCCGCGCTGCGCGTCCATCCAGGACGCGCGAAGTACCGGCCCGCCATCGACGTCCGCGGCCGCCGGGCCGGCCGCCTCGGCCAGCGCGTCGAGCGCCGACACGCCGACCACGCGCCGGCCGTGCGCGAAGGCCAGCCCCTGGATCGTCGCGATGCCGATCCGCAGGCCGGTGAACGAACCCGGCCCCGCGGCGACGCCGTAGAGGTCGATGTCGCCGAGCGCGAGGCGGTGGCGGGCCAGGGCGTCGAGGATGCCGCCGGGGAGTCGGGCCGCGTGCGTCAGGCCCGGGTCCCCTTCGGCGAGTTCGAGCAGCCGGCCGTCGCGAAGGAGCGCCAGGCTGCCGGCCCGTGTGGTCGTATCGAGCGCGAGAATCAGCATCGGGACAACGGTCTATTGTAGACGGTCTTGCGCCTTACGCCTTGCGCCTTGCGCCATGGCGAATCACGGCCGCAGGATCTTCTCCATCGTCCTTCCTTTGGCGAGTTCATCGATCAGCTTGTCCAGGTAGCGAATCTTCTGCATCAGCGGATCGTCGATTTCCTCTACGCGAATCCCGCACACGACGCCCTTGATGAGCGAACTGTTCGGATGAATGGCCGGGGCCTGAGCAAAGAAGGTCTCGAGATCGCTTCGCTGTTCGATTTGCTGCCGCAATCCGGCCTGGTCGTAGCCCGTCAGCCAGCAGATGATTCGGTCAACTTCTTGTCTCGTCCGGTTCTTGCGTTCTGCTTTCGCGACGTACAACGGATACACGTTCGCGAACTTCATCTCGAAGACTCTCTGTCGAGGCATCGTCAATCCCCCTTCGGCGTTCGCGCCCACGCGTACGCCGGCATTCTCCCGCCCTGATGAAGTCTGGGCAAGGGCATTTCTCGCCTCGGCTTGCGCGAAATGCGGGCCTGCGGCGCGTGCGATCCTGATCGGCCACCGACCGCCGGCCGACGACTGACGACTGACGGCGGCGTCACGCGATCCTCGGCCGTCCGCCGTCGGCCGTCAGCCGGGTCGCCTCGGTACGTAGACCGCCCCGTCTTCATGGCACAATGCACGGGATGCCGTCTGACCAGTCCAACGGGGGACCTGCGACCGACAGCCGCTCCGCGGCCGCCACGGCGACGCCCGCCATGCGGCAGTATTTCGAGGCCAAGCGCCAGTACCGCGACGCGATCGTCTTCTTCCGCATGGGCGACTTCTACGAGATGTTCTACGAAGACGCCCTGGTCGCCGCCCGCGCCCTCGACCTGACGCTGACCTCGCGCAGCAAGGACGCCAGCGGCGGCAGCATCCCGATGTGCGGCGTGCCCTATCACGCCGTGGACGGCTACCTCGCCCGGCTCGTGAAGAAGGGCTTCCGCGTCGCCATCTGCGAGCAGGTCGAGGATCCGAAGAAGGCGAAGGGGCTGGTGCGCCGCGAGGTGGTGCGCGTCGTGTCGCCGGGGACGCTCGTGGACGCCGCCTACCTCGACGCCCGCGAGCCGGCCTTCCTGATGGCGCTGGCGCCGTCGCTCGGCGCCCCGAGGCGCTCGGACGCCGGCGAGGAGCCGCCCGCGCTCGACGGGCTCGGCGTCGCGCTCATCGACCTGTCCACCGGCGAGTTCCTCTCGGCCGAGTATCGCGGCGAGGCGGGCGTCCTGGCCCTGGCCGACGAGATGCGCGTGCTCCGCCCGCGCGAGCTGGTCGTGCCGGCGGCGTTCGCGGTGGCCGACCTGTTGCCGGCCGTGGCCGCGCTCGGGATTCCGACGACGACGGTGGACGCGTGGGGGTTCGAGCAGGAGGCGGCCCGCTCGTGCCTGCTCGAGCAGTTCCGCACGCAGTCGCTCGACGGGTTCGGCCTCGAGTCGCACCCGCTCGCCGTCCGGGCCGGCGGCGCGCTGGTCCGGTACCTTCGCGACACGCAGAAGGTGGACCTGGCGCACGTGCGCGCGGCGAGCTTCCGGCAGGCGGCCGAGACGCTGGTCGTCGATCCGATCACGCTCGGGCACCTCGAGGTCGTCGAGGCCTCGGGCGGCGGCCGGGCGGGCTCGCTGCTCGACGAGATCGACCGGACCGTCACCTCGATGGGCGGCCGGCTGCTGCGCCAGTGGATCCTGCGGCCGCTGCTCGCGCTCGAGCGCGTGCGCGACCGGCTCGACGCGGTGGAGGAATACGCCTTCAAGACGTCGGAGCGGGGCAAGTTCCGCGACACGCTCAAGTCGGTCCAGGACCTCGAGCGCCTCGTCTCGCGCACCGCGCTCGGTTCGGCCGGCCCGCGCGACCTGGTGGCGCTCAAGCAGTCGCTCGGCGCGATTCCCCGCATCCGGATGCTGCACGAGACGCTGCAGGCCCCCCTGATCCAGAGCCTGGTCGCCGAGCTGGACGACGTGCCCGACGTCCGATCGGCCATCGAGGCGGCGATCGTGGACGAGCCGGCCGCGCTCGCGCGCGACGGCGGCTACGTGCGCGACGGCTTCGACGCGGGGCTCGACGAACTGCGCGACATCAGCCGCTCGGGCAAGCAGGTCATCGCCAGGATGGAGGAGCAGGAACGGGCGCGGACCGGGATCCCCTCCCTCAAGGTCCGCTACAACCGTGTCTTCGGCTACTACATCGAGGTGTCGAAGTCGAACCTGCACGCCGTGCCCCCCGACTACCACCGCAAGCAGACCATCGTCGGCGGCGAGCGGTACATCACGCCCGAGCTGAAGGAGTACGAGGAGAAGGTCCTCGGTGCCGACGAGAAGATCCTCGAGCGCGAGATCGAGATCTTCGAGCGGCTGCGCGCGCAAGTGGCGGCCCACGCGCCGCAAATCCAGGACTCGGCGCGGGCCGTGGCGTCGCTCGACGCCCTGGCGGCGCTGGCCGAGACGGCGACCGTGGCCAACTACACCAAGCCGCACGTCCACGAGGGCGACGAGATCCAGATCGTGGACGGCCGCCACCCGGTGGTCGAGCGGCGGTCGTCGGAGGCGTTCGTCCCCAACGACACGCTGCTCAACGCCACCACGCACCAGCTGGTGATCCTCACCGGGCCGAACATGGGGGGCAAGTCCACCTACCTGCGGCAGGTGGCGCTCATCTGCCTGCTGGCGCAGGCGGGGTCGTTCGTCCCCGCGCGCCAGGCGAAGCTGGCCCTGGTCGATCGGATCTTCACGCGCGTCGGCGCGTCCGACAACATCGCCCGCGGGCAGTCCACCTTCATGGTGGAGATGCAGGAGACGGCGAACATCCTCCACTCCTCCACCTCGCGGAGCCTGGTCATCCTCGACGAGATCGGCCGGGGGACGGCGACGTTCGACGGCCTGAGCATCGCCTGGGCGGTGGCCGAGCACCTGGCCACCAGCGCGCGCGCCCGGCCGAAGACGATCTTCGCCACGCACTACCACGAGCTGACCGACCTCGCCGACGGCATCGCCGGCGTGGTGAACTACCACGTGGACGCGCGCGAGTGGCACGACGACATCATCTTCCTCCGCAAGGTCGTCGCCGGCCGTTCGGACCGGAGCTACGGCATCCAGGTCGCGCAGCTGGCCGGCCTGCCCCGCGCGGTGGTGGACCGCGCGCGCGAGATCCTCGGCGCGCTCGAGCACGACGAGCTGGCGCGCGGCGGGCGGCCCTCGCTCACGCGCACCGCGACCGAGCCGCAGCAGCAGCTGGGGCTCTTCCAGTCGCTCCCGCCGGCCGGCGAGCGCGTCATCGAGCGCTTGCGCGCGGCCGACCCGAATTCGATGACGCCGCTCGAGGCAATCGCCCTGCTCGCCGAGCTCAAGCGGGACGCGCAGGAGTGACAGGGGACATCGATGCCGTACCAGCCCGACTACGACCATCACGCGCCGCTCAACTTCGGGGGATTCGAGCACCTGCGCAGCTTCGACGACTCGAAGGTCGTCGTGCTGCCGGTGCCGTTCGAGAGGACGACCAGCTACGTGGCCGGCACGCGCAACGGTCCCCGCGAGATCCTGCTCGCGTCGAACCAGGTGGAGCTGTGGGACGAAGAGACCCGGTCGGAAGCCTTCGATCAGGGCATCTTCACGCTGCCGGAACTCGAGCCGGCCTCCCCGGACATGCGCGGGGCCCTCGACGAGATCGGGCGCGTGGCGGCATCGCTCGTCGAGCGCGACAAGTTCCTGGTCGTGCTGGGCGGCGAGCACTCGGTGAGCGTGCCGATCGTGGAGGCGCTGGCCGCCCGGACGCCGAACCTGTCGGTGCTGCAAATCGACGCGCACGCCGACCAGCGCGAGTCCTACCAGGGGAGCCCGTACAGCCACGCGTGCGCCATGCGGCGCATCGTGGAGCACGTGCCGTGCGTGCAGGTGGCCATCCGCAGCCTGTGCAAGGAGGAGTCCGAGGCCATCCCCGGGCTCAGGACCCGGGTGTTCTGGGACCACGACATGCGGCGCGACCCGGACTGGATCGGGAAGGTCGTGGCGTCGCTGACCGGGAACGTCTACCTGACGGTCGATGTGGACGGTCTCGACCCGGCCATCATGCCCGCGACCGGCACCCCGGAGCCGGGCGGCCTGTCCTGGCACGAGACGATGGCGCTGCTGCGAGCGGTCGCCAGCAAGCGCCACCTGGTCGGGTGCGACCTCGTCGAGCTGTGCCCGCTGCCGGGCATGGTGGCGCCGAACTTCCTCTGCGCGAAGCTGATCTACAAGATCCTCAGCTACCGCTTTGCTGCAAGCGTGTAGTTGTCAGTGGCCAGTTGCCGGTGGCCAGTGGCCAGTGTGTCACGCGTGATCGACTGACAACTGACAACCGGCCACTGACGACTACGTCCGTCCGCTAACCCTTCATGGCGTCCATGAGCCGCTTGGCGTCGGCCGCGTACGGCGACTGTGGGAACTCGTCTACGATCCGCTTGAACGCCTGCCGGGCATCGGCCGTCTTGCCGGCCGCCTGGCACGCGTGGCCGAGCTGCATGAGGATGCCGTCAACAGGCAGGTCGTCCGCCGGCGCGGCCGCCATTTCGCGGTAGGTGGCGATCGCCGCGTCGTACTTCCCGGAGGCCGCCTCGGCATCGGCGATTCCGAGTTTCGCCATCACGCCGAAGATCGAGTTGCCCGCCCGGGCGATGACGTCCTGGTAGATCTGCACGGCCTGGGGGTAGCGCCCGAGGGCGGTCAGCGTGGCCGCCGCGTGATACCTCGCCTCGATGCCGGCCGCGCTCGTCGGATACTGGTCGGCCACGGCCATGAACGCGGCGAGCGCCGCCTCGTCGCGCACCTGAGCGTTCGGGAAGCCGCCCGCGGGCCTGGGCGCGGGCGCCGCGCCGGGCACCGGGGCCGGCGCCACCTGCGTCTGCGCCACCGTCATGGCGCCGGCCAGCATCTCCCGGGACCGGCTGTCGATCCGGGAGCGGTACATCACGTAGGCCGCCACGCCGATGACGACGACGAGGAGGCCGATGCCCGCGGCCAGGATGGGCGTGTGATAACTCTCGAGGAACTCCCTGGCGCGCACGACGGTGGAGGCGACCTCGTTTTCCTTCAGGCGATGGCGTTCGGTTCTCTTCATAGCTGCAAATTATAGTTCACCCGCCCCCGCCGCCGGCACCGCCGATTTCGCGGGACGGGACGGGCGCTACTGCTTCGCCTTGGCCTGGAAGGCTTCCAGCCACATCTTCGCCCGCCTGCTGGACTCGGTCATCTCGGCGCCGGTCAACGCCGCGCCCACGCGGTCCCCGTCCTTGATCGCAGCCGCCTTGACATCGTCGGTTCCCAGGATCGCTGCCAGCAAGTACCACTTGTGGGCCTCGACACTGTCCTTGACGACGCCGCGACCGGCTTCATAACACCCGGCCAGCGAGTACAGGGCTTTCGGGTACCCCTGTTCCGCCGCCTGCGTGTACCACTTGGCCGCTTCGACGTCGTCGCGCGGGACGCCCCGGCCGGTGGCGTAGATCACGCCGAGGTTGGTCTGGGCTCTCACATGACCCTGGTCCGCCGCCTTCCGAAGCCACTCGACGGCCCGTTTGTCGTCCCGGGGCACCCCGCGGCCTTCCTGGTACAACGTGCCCAGGTTGTTCTGCGACTTCGCGTCGCCCTGGTCGGCCGCCTTGCGCCACCACTGCGCGGCCTGGGCCGGGTCCTGCGGCACGCCGCGCCCCATGTCGTACATGGATCCGAGGTTGCCCTGCGACTGCACGTCGCCCTGGTCGGCCGCCTTGCGCCACCAGTAGACCGCCTGCGTGTCGTCCTGCGGGACGCCCTGGCCCGCGGCGTACATGGCGCCGAGCGTGTACTGGACCTGCGTGACGCCCTGGTCGGCGGCCTTGCGGAGCCACTCGACCGCCGCGGCGAAATCCTGCTTCACGCCCCGGCCGTTCAGGTAGGAGTAGCCGAGATTCGTCTCCGCCTCGGCGTAGCCCTGGTCCGCGGCCTTGCGGAACCACGTGTTCGCCTCCGCATAGTCCTTCGGCACGCCGCGACCCAGCGCGTACGCGATGCCGAGGTCGCACTGAGCCCCGGCCAGGCCCTGGTCCGCCGCCTTCCGGTACCAGGTGGCCGCCGCGCCGTCATCCTGCGTCACACCCCAGCCGCGGGTGTACGCGAAGCCGAGCGTGCGCTGCGCCTCCGTATCGCCCTTTTCGGCGGCCTTGCGGAACCACTGCACCGCCTGCGCTTCGTCCCGGGTCACGCCGAACCCCTTGGCGTAGGCTTCGCCGAGGGCCTTCTGCGCCTCGACGAGGCCCTGATCGGCCGCCTTGCGGTACCAGTTCAGCGCTTCGGCGTCGTCTTTGGTGACGCCGTCGCCGGCATGGTAAAGCTGGCCGAGGCGGAATTCGGCGGTGGCGTCGCCGAGCGTGGCCTTCTGCGCCAGCGCCTTCACGGCGTCTGGCGTCAGGGCGGGCTTCTGCGCAGCGGCCGCCGGCTGTTGTGCCGCTCGCGCGGAACCGGCTGACGGGGCCATCGCACCGGCGCCGCAGGGCAGCGCCAGCACGGCGGCGGCGAGCACACACACGAGTGGGACCGGGCCGGGCCTTCGACGTTCCCGGGACGAACCGGCGCGCCGGTGCAGGAGTGCAGCGATCACAGGATGAACCTCCGTTACGTATGCTACCTCAGACGACCGGGGATGTCGGAGAGTCGGAGGGACGGGCTCGTCAATCGGAGGCCGGGCGGATCAATCGGAGGCCGGGCGGATCAATCGGAGGCCGGGCGAATCAATCGGAGGCCGGGCGGATCAATCGGGAGCCGGGCGGATCAATCGGGAGCCGGGCGGATCAATCGGAGGCCGGGCGAATCAATCGGGAGACGGGGGATCAATCGGCGGACCGGAAGTCAATCGAACGACGGGCGGATCGGTCGACGAACACCTGCCCCGATTGATCCGCGTCAGTCCCGATTGACAGCGTCAGCTCCGATTGATCATCGTCAGTCCCGATTGATCATCGTCAGTCCCGATTGATCCGCGTCAGCTCCGATTGATCATCGTCAGTCCCGATTGACGAGCGTCAGCGAGGGTTCGATTAGAGCGGCTTCATCACGATGAACCAGGACGCGATGATTGGGCCCCGCGCCCCTCGCCCGCGCTGACCGGCGGTCGGCGGCGGCGCATTCGGATCGGGCGGCGGAGCCGGCCCGAACTCGGGCTGGAACAGGTAGACGTTGTGCGTCTTCGGATCGACGCAGATCGTCTTGGCGCCCTTGAATGTGTCCACCGTCGTGAGCACCGAGTACTTGTCAGCCGAATCCTGGTGGACGACGGTCACGTTCCCCTCCCCGCCGTTCGGGATGAAGATGAGCTTCTTTGCGGGGTCCCACCCGAGCGCATCGACGCGGGTCCCGTTCTTGATGGACGCCACGACCTTGCCGGTGGCCGCGTCGAGGACGACCGAGGTGCCGCTGCAGCCCGAGAAGATCCGGTTCGTCGCCTTGTCGTAGGCGATGCCGGTGGGTCCCTCGCACGGCGCCAGCGGCCACGACGCGGTCGCCTTCCAGGTCTTCACGTCGATGACCTGGATGGTGTTCTTCCCCTCGTTGTTGACGAAGATATGGCCCTTGCCGTCGGCGGCCGCGCCTTCCGGCGCGGTGTCCTCGAGTTCCACCGTCGCGACGATGTCGCCGCTCTTGGGGTCGATCGCGGTCAGCGTGCCAATCGGCCGGCTGTGGTTGGTGAGGATGACCAAATCGTCGGGCTCGTCGTACATGATCCCGTCGAGGCCCGGGCCGACCTTGATCTGCTTGATCACGGCGAGCGTCTTCAAGTCGAACATCGTGACCGTCTGGTCCCCGCTGTTGGTCGTGAAGCCGTGGTTGTACTTGGTGACCAAGCCGGCGCCGTGCACGCCCGGCGTGTTCGGGATGTCGCCGAGCACCTTGCCGGTGGCGCCCTCGACGACCATCATGTGGCTCGAGCGCGAGACGAAGACGCGCCCGGTGGCGGCTTCGACGGCCACGTAATCGGTGCCGCCGTCGCCCTTGATGTCGAACTTCTCGACCTTGAAGGTCTGCGCCGAGGCGGCCCGCGGCAGGCCAAGGCCGGCGACGACGAAGACGAACAACACGGTGATCAGGCATTTCTTCATAGGCTTCCTCGCAAGTGAACCTGGAGTCGCGTTTGCTGTCGTGAGTCGATTGTCGCGCATGCGCCGCCGGCTCGATGCCGGGATCCGCACGTTCACCTTCCCTGTCTCAGCAGCTCGATCAGGCGCACCTCGAAGGCGTCGAGGTCGTCGCCGAGGTCGCGCGTGGCTCCGGTGAAGACGAGCTTGCCGCTGGCGATCACGCTGATCTCGCTGCACAGGCTGCGGATCTCCTGCGCGTCGTGGCTGCTGAGGAACGTCGTGACTTCCTCGGTCGCCGCCAGGCGCCGCAAGAGGTTCCACATGTCGTGCTTGGCGGGCAGGTCGAGTCCGCGCGTCGGCTCGTCCAGGAACAGCACCTTCGGGTGGCCCATCAGCGCCCGGGCGATCTCGACCCGGCGCTTCATGCCCGTGCTGTAGGTCCCGATCAGCTTGCCCCGGAACGCCACCGGCAGCCCGACGTCGTCGAGGATCCGCTCCACTTCGGCCGCCGGGCCCGGCAAATGGCGGATGCGGGCGAAGTAGGCGAGGTACTCCCGCCCTGTCCACGTCGATTGGCTCTCGCTCGTTTCGTCGCTGACCAGGCCCACCAGCCGCCGGACGGCCAGGGGTTCCCTGGCGACGTCGTGCCCCCAGAGCCTGGCGGTCCCGGAACTCGGCGGGAGGAGCGTGGTGAGCACCCGGATCGTCGTCGTCTTCCCGGCACCGTTGAGACCGAGGAAGCCGTAGAGCTGCCCTTTCGGGATTTTCAGCGTGACGCGGTCCACCGCCGTGAAGTCTCCGAACCGGCGCGTGAGATTCTCGGTCTCGACGGCGTAAGCGGTCGTGGGGTTCATCGCGTGCGCCTCCACCTGGTCAGCGCCGCGCCCAGGCAGAAGAGCGGCAGGAGCGCGGAGGCGAACCCCATTTGGTAGATCGCCGGCCCCACTTGCGCGTCGACTGCGCCCCGCGCCTTGAACGTGCGCGGCTGGGTGTCGCCGGCCACCTGGTAGGTCGCCGTGACCGCGAGAGGGTACCGCAGACCGCCGATATCCCAAGGCCTGGTTGGCGTGAGCGTCATCGGGACGCGGACCACCCACCCGGTTGCGACGTGGTGGCCGTCCGGCGCCGCGGGGCCGAGGTCGTTGGGATAGGCGCGCGTTTCGAGGCGCTGGATCGCGCCGTCAATCGCAGCCTGATCGGCGGCCGCGACCAGGCCGTTCTCCCCGGTCACCTGGATGCGCAGGTCGGTGATCGTCTGCGAGGCGTCCACCGGGAGGAGCAGGTGCAGGTCGCGCGTGGTCGATTCATCGGTCGAGAGCGGCGGCCACTCCTCGCGGTTGAGAATCGTGCTGCAGCACCGCCCCGGAAGCTGGCCGCCCGGCCGCGTGAGGCCCAGGCTGCTGCCGCCCCGCGAATACAGCCCGCGGATGGCGGGCGCGTTGTTGGGGCGCGGGGCCGCCCGGTCGTAGTTCGTGTCGGCGAACACCGCCGGGAAGAGCGCGATGATCGTGATGCCTGCGGCGATCGTCCATCGCTGCCGGCGCGTGGTTTCCCACGTCTCGACGCCCTGCGCTCTCAGGAACACCCACGCGGCCAGCACGTAGGCGCCGACGACCACCACGCCGAGGCTGACCCACGTCATCGTGGTCGTGGCCGGCAGGCTGCCCGCCACCAGCGTGAACCCGAGCGCGTTCTTCAGGAGCGCCGCGGGGCTTGCCAGGGCCAGGTGGCCGGTGCGGGTCGCGCCGTTGCCCTGCGCCACCATCAGTTCCTGCAGCGGCAGGAGCCCGCCGTAGGCCAGGAGGACACCCATGCCGGTCGCCGCGGGGGGCGCGATGTTGCGGCCAATGAACAGGACGCCGACCAGCGTCCCCACCGCGATGCTCGCGACCAGCAGGCCCGGCGCCCACACGAGGAACCTGCCCAGGAGCAGCGGGAGGCCGACGTGATACGTGTAGACGAGCAGCATCGGCAGGAGCGCCACGTAGTAGGCCGCGGCGAAGGTGAGCAGCACGAGCGTCTTGGCGGCCAGCCAGTGGCTTCGCTCCACGGGCGCGGTGAACACGCTTTCGAGGAAGCGGTTGGCGCGGGGACTGGCGATCGTGCCGGCGGCGAACGGGATGAAGCCGAGCGGCACGAGGCAGTAGGCGATGATGCCGTAACCGTCGAGCCACGTGTCCTGGGTTCCGACGGTAGCGAGGCCGCCGACGGCAAGCAGGATGACGGCGGCACCGAGCCAGGCGAACCGGCCGCGCATGGTCGCCTTGAGTTCTTCGAGGTAGAGCGTGCGAATCCCCTTCATCCCGCGGGACTCTACCACCCTGGCCGGGGCGGCGAAACTGAAGACTTTCTGAAGCAGGGGCCGCGTCACCCGGTCCGGTTGACGTCAAAGTCGAGAGACTGTGCCAGACTGTGTCCGCGGAGCGAAGAGAACCACCGGGGCCCGCGCCCCTGAATCGAACCGCTGGAGGCTACTCGAGAGCGAGGAGGCACGATGGCCTGGCAGTATCGCGTCATCACTGGAGGCTCCGGAGGCGACTGGCTGGAGAGAGAGCTGGCGAAACTCGACGCGCAGGGTTTCGAGATCGCGACGCACGTCGCCGCGGGCACCCCGACGGGCCAGGTCATCCAGACCGTGATCATGAAGAAGGAAGCCCGGTGGGCGCGCCACGATTGGAGTCCGCAGGACGAGACGGCCCGGGACGAGGCCGGGACGGCGGCAGGCGACGTCGTGGCGAAGCCGGTCGGCTGAGGGGCGCTCTCGGGCCTTCACCGTCGCGTGGCTTGCCAACCGAAGCTCACGCGCACCCTGGCAAGCGTGAGCGAAGGTTGGTGCGCCCGGCGTGACTCGAACACGCGACCCCCGGTTTAGGA